>NZ_CP136053.1:5112856-10225713 GCF_045278895.1 Amycolatopsis sp. WGS_07
AGTTCGGCGACTACGACGGCAAGGGCGTCCAGGTCCTGGGCGTCTCCGTCGACACGCCGTTCTCGCTCAAGGCGTGGGCCGAGGTCGAGGGCTACCAGTTCCCGCTGCTGTCGGACTTCTGGCCGCACGGCGAGGTGGCCCAGAAGTACGGCGTCTTCAACGACCAGGCCGGGCTCGCCGTCCGCGGCACCTTCCTGATCGACAAGGAAGGCGTGGTCCGCTTCGCCGAGGTCAACGCGCCGGGCGAGGCGCGCGACCAGGCAGGCTGGAAGAAGGCCGTCGAGGAACTGACTGCCTGATTTTCGCTCGCCGGGGCGGGGCTTTCGGTCCCGTTCCGGCGCGCGGGCGCATAGCTCAGCGGAAGAGCACTCGGTTTACACCCGAGCGGTCGCAGGTTCGAACCCTGCTGCGCCCACCGTGCCCGACCCCGTCCGGGAGCTTTCCCGGGCGGGGTTTCGTCGTTTCGCGCTGCTCCGTACGGGTAAAGCTGGGCCGTCCGGGTAATGGCATTCCGCGCCCTCCCGACTAGCACAGGCAGATCACGCCGCAGCGGGACAGGGGATTCCCATGAGCGAGGGCGACCGGCCGGGCACGCCTATTTCGCGGACGTTGAAGGTCTTCGGCTCGCGAGTCGACAAAGTGGTGCAGGACACCGGATTCCCGAACGGGCGGTTTTCTTCGCCCAGCCTGGCGGTGTTCCTTCCCTCGGCCGTGCTGCTGGGGTTCGCGCTGACCTCCTGGGGCTCGGCGAACGACGGCGCGATCGCGATCGTCGTCGTCCGGACCTGCCTCGGCCTGTTCGGCTTCTGCGGTCTCGTCCATCAGGCCTATTGGCTGCTGTTCGCGCGCCGGTTCGTGCATCTGTACGGGCACAAGAAAATCCCGCGGAATCCGGAAGACGGCATCGGGAAATCGGTCCACGACGACATCAACGCCTGGTACGTGCGGAAACTGCTCGACGAGGGCTACGCGCACTACGGTTCGCTCGACCTGAACCTGGCGGTCGAGCTGCTGCTGGAACCGCACAAATCCAACTTGCGCATCACCGAGGAGATCCTGACCGACGGGCCGGTGGCGAAGCACTCGGTCACCAAGGACATCCGGATTTCGAAGGTGCCGGAAAAGGGGCCGTTGCTGATTCCGGTGGCCGATTTCCCCAAGGGGCTGCTGCTGGACGGGCTGGAAGTGACGGTCGACTCGAAACCGGCGACCACGCTGTCGTACGACGAAAGCCTGCGCGTGTCCGCGGCGCTGGTGCTGACCACGCGGGCGGCGGAGGAGCTGAGCGGCATCGACGTCGGCAGCGGCGACGACGTGGTTTTGCCCGACAGCGCCGCGTTTCTCGCCGAACTGCGCAAGCGAGTGGCTCCGGACATCTACGAGGTGGTGCGCCCGGCCAGCAGCCTCACCGATCAGGACAAGTCGGTCACCGATCTGCTCCCGCCCGCCGAGGACGAGCATTCCGCGCCGCTCCGGAGCGAATGGCTGGTTTCGCTGCTGCGGTCCAACTACGTCTTGTACGCGCTGGTCGACGAGCCGAAACCGGCGTTGAAGGTCACCTACAGCCGGATGACGGCGCTGCACGGGTCGGAGGCGGTCAAGACGGAGAACGGGCGGCGGCAGAACTGGGCCGCGGAGATCCGGTTCCGCTGGGGCCAGTTTCCTTCCCGGATCACCCTGACCACCCCGCTGATGTACAAATGCGAGAGCTATCATCTCCGGATTTCGCTGCCGGCCGGGCTTTACGTGCACACCCACGAGATACACAAGCGGGTGAGCGCCGCGGAACTGGAGCCGATCCAGCAGGAAAGCTTCAAGCGGAGAACGGAGAATTCCGGACCGATCGACGGCGACCGGCAAATGATCCCGACCTACATGCGCGCCAGGGATCATCGGGCGCTGCCGTATGCGCACTTTTATGCCCGCAACGGCTACGACATGGAGCGGATTCTGCACACGCACGTGCTGAATGTCGTCGAAAACCCGTTCGCGACGCTGCGGCTCGCGACGACCCTGCTGTTCTTGTCCGCGCTGGGACTGATCGTCGCCGGAATGACGTTCGTGGATTCCTCGTGGGACTACAACCTCAAGAGCGGCGTGGTCGCGGTCGTGGTGTCCGTGCCGGGCGTGCTGTCCTCGTGGTCGCGGCAGGTGTTCGGCGTCGAAGCATTGCAGCGGGCTTCGCTGACGACGCAATTCGCCTTGCGCGCCACGACGATTTTCTCCCTGACTGGTCTTGCCGTGGCGGTACTCCAGGATTCCGGGTGGCTGCACTGGAGGATCAATATCCACCTATTGGAGTCGAAGGGCCTTTCGCTGCCGATCTACGACGGCGTCTGGCTGATCTTGTCTCTGGTGGCGATGACCGCGAGCATGTTCGCCTGGTGCCGTTACCACAAAAGGCGCATGCAGTACCTCGCACTGCGTAGGCGGTCTCTCGCCTCTATCCACAATCGGAGTATCGGGGAGGCTGTTTAGCCGTGTTACAGTTCGTGGACTGTGTTCGCCCGAGCAGGAAAGAGTGCAGTCGTGAATGATCCGATGACGGTGGAGATGCAGAGCGAGGCGTTCACGTATCCCGCGGTCATCGAGGAGGACGTCGACGGCCGGGATCTGGCCAAGGCCACCAAGGTCCTGCAGTCGCTCTCGAAGAGCCAGATCAAGATCCTCATGGGGGAAGTCAAGGACTGGCCCGCTCCGCCGCCGCACATCAACAAGGACCAGACCGGCCGCGCTTGATCCGGCGCGCTGGCCGAAGCAGAGCGGCCGCTTTCGCCTGAGAAGGCTCCTGACGCAAGAGAAAGCCCCCTGGACCGGGTTCCCCCAGCAATCCCGATCCAGGAGGCCTTCTCCTTTTCCTCCCCCGGCCCCGTCGGGCCTGCCCCCTCGACAGGCCCGGCCGCAGCGCACTCCGCGGGTGTACGCGAGACAGGAGGCGGCTTCGGCGGTGCTGGATACTGCGGCAAACGGGTGATCTTCGCTCACCGCGCGAGCGCGGCGACCTCGTCGGTCAGCCGGTCGATCTCCTCCTCGGTGTTGTAGTAGTGCACCGACGCGCGCACCAGGTCAGGCAGGTGGCGGGCGGTGAAGTCGTACTGGGCCGACGACGGATGCGCGACACTCGTGTTGATCTTCGCCGCGTTCAGCCGGTCTTTGATCTCGTCCGCGGGCAGCCCGTCGACGCTGAACGTCACGAGGCCGCACTTGCGCGCGCCGGCGTCGTGCACGGTGACCCGGTCCAGGCCGGCCAGCCGGGAGCGCAGGGTCGCGGCCAAAGCGGTGACCCGTTCCTCGATCGCGGGCAGGCCCCATTCCATCGCGTAGTCCACGGCCGCGCCGAGGCCGAGCACGGCGGCGTAGTCGCGCTCCCACACCTCGAACCGCTTGGCGGTCGGGTCGACCACGTACTCGGCGGGGAAGTCCACTTGGCGGCGTGCAGGTCGAGCATCGCCGGTTCGAGCCGGTCGCGCAGGCGCGGGTGCACGTAGAGGAAGCCGGTGCCGCGCGGGCCGCGCAGGTATTTGCGGCCGGTGGAGGTCAGCGCGTCGCAGCCGATGCGTTCGACGTCCAGGTCCAGCTGCCCGGCCGACTGGCAGGCGTCGAGCAGGAACGGGATGCCCGCCTCGCGCGCGACGGCGCCGATTTCCTCGGCGGGGTTCACCAGCCCGCCCTGCGTCGGCACGTGGGTCACCGCGATGAGCTTCACGCTGGAGTCGATCCGGCGGCGCAGGTCGTCGACGTCGAGCTGGCCGGTTTCGTCGTTGTCCACGACCTCCACGGTGGCTCCGGTGCGGCGCGCGATCTGGAGGTAGGCGATGGCGTTGCTGGCGTATTCGGCGCTCGCGGTGAGGATCCGGTCGCCCGGCCCGAACGGCAGCGCGTAGAAGATCGCCTGCCACGAGCGGGTCGCGTTGTCGCTGAGCGCGATGTCTTCGGCAGTGGCGTTGAGCAGCCGCGCGATCGAGGTGTACACGCCGGCGAGGCGTTCCTGTGCTTGTTCGGCCGCCTCGTAGCCGCCGAGCAGGGATTCGGTGCGCAGGTAGTCGATCACGGTGTCGGTGACCCGGGCGGGCGGAAGGGCGGAGCCCGCGTTGTTGAAGTGCGCGACTCCCACGCACCCTGGGGTTTCGTACCGGGCGCGGTCGACATCGAAAGTGCTGGCCATACCAACTGAATACAGTACGGTCGATCTGTGTGCAATACTCGCCGCCATGGACAAGAGACTCATGCGCGGTGAACTTCTCGAAGAGATCACCGCGCGCGTTCTCGACGGGCGGCTTCCCGCGGACACCCGGATCAACGAGGTCCGCCTGGCCGGCGAGCTTGGCGTGTCCAGGACGCCGCTGCGCGAGGCGCTGATCGGGCTCGCCGACCGTGGGCTGCTCGTCGCCGCGCCGGGGCGGGGATTCCTCGTCGCGCCGTTCGATCCGCAGGAGGCGCGGCGGCTGTATCCGCTGGTCGCCGAGCTGGAAGCGCTCGCGCTGCGCTGGACGTCGCCGCTCGAACTCGCCTCGCTCCCGGACGCGCTCGACCGGATTTCGGACGAGATAGCCGATTCGGCCGACCTGTCCGCGGCGGACGACCGCTGGCACGCGCTGCTCACGTCCCGCTGCGACAACCCGCATCTGCTGCGCTTGATCCAGCAGACAAAACCGTTGCTGAAACGCTACGAGACGGCATACTTCGGCGGGCGGGACCGAGTGGCGGAGAGCGTGGCCGAGCACCGCGAGATCGCGGCCGCGCTGCGGGCGGGCGACCTGGCCGGCGCGTCCGCGCTGCTCGTCCGGAACTGGGTGAAAGCGCTGACGTACTTGAAGGGGAGCTGATCCGGTGCGGGTTTTCGCGCATCTGTCCGACATCCACCTCGACGGCGGCGAGCGCGCCGACGCACGGGCCGCCGCGGTGATCCGCTACCTGCGGAACCTCGAACAGCCCGTCGACGCCGTGTTCGCCACCGGCGACATCGCCGACCACGGCCTGCCCGAGGAGTACCGGCGCGCGGCCGAACTGCTCGACCTGCCGGTCCCGGTGGTGGTCTGCCCCGGCAACCACGACGCACGCGCGCCGTTTCGCGAGGCGCTGCTGGGCGAACCGGCAGGCGACGCCCCGGTGAACACCGCGACGAAGGTGGCCGGAGTGCTGCTCGTGTCGTGCGATTCGACGATCCCGGGCAAGGGCGCGGGCTACCTCGCCGACGAGACCCTCGCCTGGCTGGACGACACGCTCGCCGGACACGACGGCCCGTCGTTCGTCGCGTTCCACCACCCGCCGCTCGACGTCGGCGTGCCGCTGGTGGACGCGATCCGCCAGACCGGCGAAGACCGGCTCGCCGCCGTGCTGAAGCGGCATCCCGGCGTCGCGGCGCTGCTGTGCGGACACGTGCACACCGGCGCGGCGACCGAGTTCGCGGGCGTGCCGGTGCGCATCGCGCCGGGCGTGGTGTCCGGCTCACTGCTGACGGTGGAACCCGGAGCCGGGCGCGGCTGGGACGAGGGCGGGCCGCTGGACTTCGACAGCCCGCCGTCGCTTCTCCTGCATGTGCTGCACGACGACGGCAGGCTGACGACGCATCAGCGCGCGGTCATCGGGTAAAGACCGGCAGCGTGACCCGCGAGGGCCGGGTCTCGTCGTGGAACACCTCGAACCGGTTCGGCGTGCCGCGCACCGCGGACGAAACCCGTTCTCCCGTACCGTGATTGCGCGCGAACCGCGGGAACGCGCCGCCCGCCACCTGCACGCGCAACCGGTGCCCGCGGCGGAACCGGTAGGCGGTCGGGTCGAGTTCCACCTCGGCCCGCACCACGCCGTCGGCGTCCGCTTCCGGTGTGTCGGGACGCAGCCGCAGGATGCCGTCGGTGACGTTGCGCGAGATGCCGCCGGGGTCGACGTCGCACAGCCGCACATACACGTCGGCGTCGGCCAGTTCGGTCCGCACGAATACGGTGGCGGACACGTCGCCGATCACGTCGAGGTCGCGCACCAGCGGTTCGCCGGTGAAGACCAGCACGTCGTCGCGCGCCTCGACCGCGGAATTGTCGCGCTGCTTCGTCTTTCCCATCAGCAGCGGCCCGCCGACCGCCGGGGTCGGGTCCGCCGGGTCGTAGGTGAACGACGTGGGCCGGGCCTCGCCGGGCACCGTTTCGCCGAGGCCGCCGACCGGGCGCAGGTGCGCGTCCGTGGGCTCGGAAGCGGGCGGCCACTGGTCGAAATCGAGCCAGGCGGACGCCTGCTGCAGGAAGATCCGCACCGGCGAACGCTGCAGCTGGGTGCGGTCGCCGACCAGATGGGCGCGCAGGAAGCCGAGCTGGTCCTGGATCAGCACGCGGAAGCTCGCCGGTTCGCCGTGCGCCCACGGGCCGACGGTGATCCGCGGCGAACGCCCGGCGTCCTGCAGCGTGCGGAAGTCCCGCAGCTGTGCGCGGATGAACAGGTCGTACCAGCCGGTGACCATGCTGACTGGCACCTCGAGCTTCGCGACTTCCGCGCTGTGGTCGGACATCTGCCAGAAGTCGTCGTCCGGGTCCGCGTGTTCGGTGACGTCCTGCAGGAACTGGACTGGTTTGCCGATCGCCGCGACGTCCGCGCCCGCGATCGGCAGGTAGGCCATGGCGCTGCGGGTGCGCCGTTTTTGCAGCGGGTTCGGAAGGGCGGCGAAGCGCTCTTCCTGCTTCCCGATCATGGCGGACCAGGACACCATGTTGTCCGCCGCGAGGACTCCGCCCGGGTAGAACGTGCTGACGAATTCCGAAGCGGTGATGGCCAGGCACATGGCTTCCAGCGGCGGGTCCAGGTACGGGCCGACTGCCCACTGGGTGTGTCCCAGGTAGCTCGCGCCTGCCATGGCGATTCGGCCGTCGCACCAGGGCTGGGCGCGGAGCCATTCGGCGGTGGCGACGCCGTCTTCGCGTTCGTGATGGAACGGGCGGAATTGGCCTTCCGAGCCGAAGGTGCCCCGGGTGCTTTGGAGGACGGTTTGGAGACCGTGGCGCGCGAAGGTTTCGCCGAAGAGCTTGGCGAGGGGGCCGGTTCGGCCGTACGGGGTGCGGATGAGGACTACCGGGCCGGAGGTTTGGCCGGGCGGGGTGTAGCGGTCGGCGAGGAGGTGGGTGCCGTCGGGGAGGGGGATGTGCAGGTCTTTGGTGACGATCGGCGCTGGGGTTTCGGCGGGCGGGAGGCCGAGGAGGCGGTCGACGATTCGGGTCAGCACGTTTTCGAACGTACGCGGGTTGGTGGTTCTTTGCGGGATGTCGCTGCGTGGGGCACCCCGAAGCCTGATTGTGCTGACGGTTCGGGGGTGTTTGTCAAGGCGGGAAAGATGCCTTGACAAACACCCCCGAACCGCAGGGAGGCTTCGTATCGGGGTGCGGGGGAGGGGCTGGGTGCCTCGATTAGGCGGCTAGTGCGTCTGTTACCCGAAGTGCTGGGTCGCGGAAAGGGGCGAGTCGTTCTGGATCGACGCCTGCCCGTGCCAGTGCCGCTGCTAGTACTGCTGGCCTTGCTCGGTCGCCGCCATCCGCGATCTTCAACGCGACTGCGGTTCCATCCGGCAATGCCGCAAGCTGAACTGCCTCGAAACCGTCTTTCGCGATGAGTCCCGGTACCGCCTGCATCAGCCGGGTGACGTCGCGGCGGCTCCCCGCTACCAGGTCCGGGCGGGCGCGAATCCCGTTGGCCACCAACGCTTCCGGCGAACCGTCTGGCGCGGTGGCGATCCGTGAAGCAGCCCGCGCCAAACCCCGCAGGGAGAGCGCGAACAGGGGTGCGCCGCAGCCGTCCGTGGCTACTCGTGGCACGGGTTGTCCGGTTAGGTCCTCGACGGTTTCCCGGATCGCGCGCTGTAGCGGATGCGCCGGATCGAGGTAGCCCTCGACGTTCCAGCCCTGTTCCCGGCAGACGGCCAGCATCGCGGCGTGCTTGCCGGAGCAGTTGTGTGCGAGCCGTGACGGCTGCCGTCCATCGGCGATCCAGGCGTCTCGTTCGACCGGGTCGTACGGCAGGTCGGCGGGGTTGCCCAGGGTGGTTTCGGTGAAGTCGTAGGCCCTCAACACCGTGGCTGCCGCGTCCAGATGCCGTGGTTCGCCGGAGTGGCTGGCTGCGGCGATCGCGAAACCGGCCGGGTCCAGGCGCAGCCCGAGGCGGGCCATTGCGGTCGCCTGTAGTGGTTTCGCGGTCGAACGTGGGTACATCGCGACGTCCGGGTCGCCCGCTTCGAACAGCGTCGAACCGTCGGGGGCGAGCACGACGACCGAACCGTGGTGGACGCCCTCGACCATGCCGTCGCGCAGGAGGTGGACCAGGGGGACGTGCCGCGGTTCGCGTTCCTGCGGGGTCACGACGCCTCTGCCTTGTCGAACGCGCTCATGTCGATCCGCTTGCGCACCACGAACCAGCCGACGACCAGCGCGACGACGATCACCGGCAGCGCCAGCAGGGTGATCCGGCCGGTCTTGTCGAAGCCCATCAGCACGACGACCGCGGCGAGGAACACGAGCGTCGCGATTTCGGTGTAGGGCGAGAACGGCAGCCGGAAGTGCGGCCGCGTCACCTCGCCGCGTTTGGCCTTCCGCACGAACAGCAGGTGGCTCAGCACGATGATGGCCCAGGTGCCGAGGATGCCGACGGCGGCGAAGTTCAGCACGATCTCGAACGCGTCCTTCGGCACCACGTAGTTCAGCCCGACGCCGACGACGCACACCGACGACGTGAGCAGGATCCCGCCGTAGGGCACCTGGTTGCGGTTCATCACGCCGGTGAACTTCGGCGCGGACCCGGCCAGCGACATCGAGCGCAGGATGCGCCCGGTCGAGTACAGGCCCGAGTTGAGGCTCGACAGCGCGGCGGTCAGCACGACCAGGTTCATGATGCTGTCCGCGTAGGGCACGCCCAGCTTCGCCAGCACGGTCACGAACGGGCTCTGGTCGGCTGAGTAGGCGTCCCACGGCAGCAGCATCGCCAGCAGCACGACCGAACCGACGTAGAACAGCGCGATCCGCCACATGATCGAGTTGATCGCCTTGGGCACGACTGCCTTCGGGTTCTCCGTTTCGCCCGCCGCGACGCCGACCAGCTCGCACGAGGCGTAGGCGAACACGACGCCCTGCACGATCAGGATCATCGGCACGATGCCCGCCGGGAAGACGCCGCCGTGATCGGCGATCAGCTGCGGGCCGGGTGCGTGGCCGTCGATCGGATGCTGCGTCACCAGCAGGAAGATGCCGACGATCAGGAACAGCACCAGCGCGGCGACCTTGATGATCGAGAACCAGAACTCCATCTCGCCGAACAGCTTCACCGAGACGAGGTTCAGCGACAGCACGACCGCCAGCGCGATCAGCGCCAGCACCCACTGCGGGATCGGCGTGAAGAACGACCAGAAGTGCGCGTACAGCGCGATGGCGGTGATGTCCGCGATGCCGGTGGTCGACCAGTTGAGGAAGTGCATCCAGCCGGCGACGTACGCGCCCTTCTCGCCCATGAACTCGCGCGCGTAGGACACGAACGCGCCGGACGACGGCCGGTGCAGGATCAGCTCGCCGAGCGAGCGCACCACGAAGAACGCGAAGAGCCCGCACACCGCGTACACGATCGCGAGCGCCGGGCCGGCCTGTGCGAGCCGTCCGCCCGCGCCGAGGAACAGGCCGGTGCCGATCGCGCCGCCGATGGCGATCATGTTGATGTGCCGGGATTTCAGCGCCTTGCGGTATCCGGCGTCGCCCGCGTCGGCGGTGTCCGCCTCGGCAGTCGCGGGCAGGGTTTCTTCAGTCACGCGGTGGTTCCTGTTTCTGCTTCGCCGGCGCGGGCCGGCCGTACGATCGTGGTCAGGGTCTTCTCGACGTGATCGAGATGCTCGGTCATCGCGGCCGCGGCCGCATCTTCTTCTCGCTCGGTGATCGCCGTGACGATGCGCCGGTGCTCGACGTTCGACTGCGCGCGCCGTCCGCCGAGCTGGTTCAGGAACGCCGACTGCCGGGCCAGCGCGTCGCGGATCTCCTCGATCACCTTCGCGAACACCGGGTTTCCCGACGCCCGCGCGATCGTCACGTGGAACTGCGAATCGAGCGCCACCCACGCGGCGTCCCCGGTCTCGGCGTCCATCCGGTCGACGAGATCGGCGAGCCGGGCGAGCTGGTCCGCGTCGCGGCGGCGCGCGGCGTATCCGGCCACCGGGACCTCGACGTGCCTGCGCACCTCGACCAGGTCGCGGGCCGAGTAGTCGCCGAACGTAGGGTTCTGCGGCGGGCCGCTCGCGGTGACGAACGTGCCCCGCCCGGTGCGCGACACGGTGAGCCCGAGCGCCTGCAGCCCGCGCAGCGCCTCGCGCACCACGGAGCGGCTGACCTCGAACTCCCGGCTCAGCGCGGCCTCCGACGGCAGCTGGTCGCCGACCGCGTACTCGCCGCGCTCGATCGCGTCCCGCAGGTAGCCGAGCACGGCCTCCATCGCGCTGACGCGCCGGGGGAGCGGTCCGGCTGCCCGGCTGTCAGACAGGTTCACCCGACGGATCGTCGGGTCCGGCCCGGCCGCTGTCAAGCGAAGCCTCGGCCCCTTGCTCGGCGGCTGTGGGCTGGTTCACGCTCCTGGGTGACTCTCGGCGGACCGGCTCCCGGCGGCCCCGGTTTTGTCGGTGCCGGGTGCGACCGTGTCCGGGTACCTGAGGAGAGCACCGGTGATCACCACCGGGAACGCCTCCGGCCCCGGCGCCCGGCGCGTCGAGGCCGCGCCCCGGCCCTTCGCGAGAGAGGATCCAGGCGGAGCGCTCAGACCGCGGCGGACTAGGGTGGGCAGCCCGGGCCCGCCGCGTCGACCGGAGCCGGGAAGCCGTCTGCCTAGGGGAGGTTTTCGCTGGTGTCGAACGATTCTTTCGTCCACCTGCACGTCCACACCGAGTACTCCATGCTGGACGGTGCGGCGAAGATCGGACCCCTTTTCGCGGAGGCGGCCCGGTTGGGGATGCCCGCGGTGGGGATGACCGATCACGGGAACATGTACGGCGGCGACGAGTTTTATCAGACGTCGAAGAAGCACGGGATCAAGCCGATCATCGGGATCGAGGCGTACATCGCGCCGGAGTCGCGGTTTCACAAGAAGCCGGTGTTCTGGGGGCAGGCGTCGCAGCGGGGGTCGGACGAGTTCGGCGAGGGCGGCGACGTCTCGGGCGGCGGTGCGTATACGCACATGACGATGGTGGCGGGGAACGCGACGGGGTTGCGGAATCTGTTCAAGCTGTCGTCGCTGGCGTCGATCCAGGGCTATTACCGGAAGCCGCGGATGGACCGGGAGCTGATCGCGGAGAACGCGGAGGGGATCATCGCGACGACCGGCTGCCCGTCGGGCGAGGTGCAGACCCGCCTGCGGCTGGGGCAGCGGGAGGCGGCGATCCAGGCGGCCTCGGACTACAAGGACATCTTCGGCGCGGGGAATTTTTCCTGGAGCTGATGGACCACGGGCTCCCGATCGAGCGGTCGGTGCGCGAGGGTCTGCTGGAGATCGGGAAGCTGCTGGATCTGCCGCCGCTGGCGACGAACGATTCGCATTACGTGACGAAGGACCAGGCGGACACGCACTCGGCGTTGCTGTGCGTGCAGGCTGGGAAGACGCTGAACGATCCGACGCGGTTCAAGTTCGACGGGGACGGTTATTTCCTGAAGTCGGCGGACGAGATGCGGGAGTACTGGGACAAGGAGGTCCCGGGGGCGGCGGACAACACGCTGCTGGTCGCGGAGCGGGTCGAGTCGTATGAGGACGTGTACACGCACAAGGACCGGATGCCGGTCTTCGACGTCCCCGAAGGCCACACCGACGCTTCGTGGCTGCGCCACCAGGTGGCCGAGGGCCTCAAGTGGCGGTTCCCGGAGGGCATCCCGGACGGCTACGAGGAACGCTGCGACTACGAACTCGGCGTCATCGAGGGCAAGGGCTTCCCGTCCTACTTCCTGATCACCGCCGACCTCATCCAGCACGCGCGCGAGGTCGGCATCCTGGTCGGCCCCGGCCGTGGTTCCGCGGCGGGCGCGCTCGTCGCGTACGCGCTCGGCATCACGAACCTCGACCCGATCCCGCAGAAGCTGCTGTTCGAGCGGTTCCTGAACCCGGAGCGCATGTCGATGCCCGATATCGACATCGACTTCGACGACCGCCGCCGCGGCGAGATGATCCGGTACGCCACCGACAAGTACGGCGCGGACCGGGTCGCGCAGGTGATCACCTTCGGCACGATTAAGACCAAGGCGGCGATCAAGGACTCCGCCCGCGTGCACTTCGGCCAGCCGGGCTACTCGATCGCGGACCGGATCTCGAAGGCGCTGCCGCCGCCGATCATGGCGAAGGACATCCCGCTGTCGGGCATCGTCGACTCGAAGCACGAGCGCTACGCCGAGGCCGCCGAGGTCCGCACGCTGGTCGAGACCGACGAAGAGTGCAAGACGATCTTCGAGACCGCCCGCGGCCTCGAAGGCCTGATCCGCAACGCGGGCGTGCACGCCTGCGCGGTCATCATGTCGAGCGAGCCGCTCACCGACGCGATCCCGGTGTGGCAGCGCGACGACGGCTCGATCATCACCGGCTGGGACTATCCGTCGTGCGAGGCCATCGGCCTGCTGAAGATGGACTTCCTGGGCCTGCGCAACCTCACGGTCATCGGCGACGCCCTGGAGAACATCAAGGCCAACCGCGGCGAGGAGATCGACCTCGACCGCCTCGGCTTCGACGACCCCGAGGCGTACAAGCTCCTCGGCCGGGGCGACACGCTCGGCGTGTTCCAGCTCGACGGCGGCGCGATGCGCGACCTGCTGCGCCGCATGCTGCCGACCGGGTTCGAGGACATCATCGCGGTGCTCGCGCTGTACCGCCCCGGCCCGATGGGCATGAACGCGCACAACGACTACGCCGACCGCAAGAACAACCGGCAGCAGATCAAGCCCATCCACCCGCAGCTCGAGGAACCGCTGCGGGAGATCCTGTCCGAGACCTACGGCCTGATCGTCTACCAAGAGCAGATCATGCAGATCGCCCAGAAGGTCGCGGGCTACACGATGGGCCGAGCGGACACGCTCCGCCGCGCGATGGGCAAGAAGAAGAAGGAAGTCCTCGAGAAGGAGTACGAGGGCTTCGAAGAGGGCATGAAGTCCAGTCCCCTGGTCGAGGGCGGCTTCTCGCCGGAAGCGGTCAAGGCGCTGTGGGACACGATTCTCCCGTTCGCCGGGTACGCGTTCAACAAGTCGCACGCCGCCGCGTACGGCCTGATCGCGTACTGGACCGCCTACCTCAAGGCGAACTACACCGCGGAGTACATGGCCGCGCTGCTCACGTCGGTGGGTGACAACAAGGACAAGTCGGCGATCTACCTGTCGGAGTGCCGCCGGCTGGGGATCAAGGTGCTGCCGCCGGACGTGAACGAGTCGGCTCTGCGGTTCGCGGCCGTCGGGAACGACATCCGCTTCGGCATGGGCGCGGTCCGCAACGTGGGCGCGAACGTGGTGGAGTCGATCATCAAGACGCGCGAGGAGAAGGGGAAGTACTCCTCGTTCACCGATTTCCTCGACAAGTCGGAGCTGGTGGCCTGCAACAAGCGGGTGATCGAGTCGCTGATCAAGGCGGGCGCGTTCGATTCGATGGGCCACACGCGGCTGTCGATGATCCAGGTGCACGAGGACGCGGTGGAAGCCGTGGTCCCGCTCAAACGCCAGGAGGCGATGGGCCAGTTCGACCTGTTCGGCTCGTTCGGAGCCGAAGACGGCGACGCGGCCGAGGCGGCCCCGTCGTCCTCGCCGCTCGCGCACCTCAAATTCGGCGAGGAGGAGTACCCGCGCAAGCAGCTCCTCGCGTACGAACGCGAGATGCTGGGCCTGTACGTGTCGGCGCACCCGCTCGACGGGGCCGAGCGCATCCTGCGCAAACACGCGCCGAAGCCGATCGCGGCGCTGCTCGCCGACCCGCCGAAGGAGGGCGAGGTCGTCATCTCCGGCCTGCTCACCTCGCTCGAACGCCGGGTCAACAAGAAGGGCGAGCCCTGGGCGATCTGCACCGTCGAGGACATGGACGCGTCGCTCGAGGTGCTGTTCTTCGCCAAGGCGTACTCGATGTTCGCCGCGGACCTGGTCGAGGACAACGCGGTGCTGGTGAAGGGCCGGGTCAACTGGCGCGAGGACAAGATGTCGGTGTTCGGCGGCGGGCTCGTGCCGCTGGACCTCTCCGAGATCGGCAACGGCGACGAGGAACCGCCGCTGGTGCTGCTGGCCGCCGCCGAGAAGATCGACCAGTCCGTGGTCAGCGAGCTGAAGTCGACACTGCTCGCGCACAAGGGCGAAACGCCGGTGCACCTCAAGCTCGTCGGCAAGAACCAGACGGTCTTCGCGCTTTACGATTACCCGGTGAAGGTCAGTTCGATGCTCATCGGCGAGCTGAAGGGCATCCCCGGGATCACCGCCAACACCTGATGACCGGGGCGGAGCCGGACCCCGCCGCTGGCGGGCGCTCGCGGTCACCCTTGCCGCAGGCTTCATGACGTTGCTGGACGTCAGCATCGTCAACACGGCTCTGCCCTCGATCCAGCGCGACCTCAGCACCGGCGCGGGCACCATCCAGTGGGTGGTCTCGGGCTACGCGCTCGCCTTCGGCCTGGTGCTGGTCACCGGCGGCAGGCTCGGCGACGCGCTGGGCCGCCGCCGGATGTTCCTGATCGCGCTGGCCGCGTTCGTCGCGACGAGCGCGCTCGCCGGCGCGGCCCCCGACCCGGCGACGCTGGTCGCCGCCCGGCTCGCCCAGGGCTGTGCCGCGGGCATGCTGACGCCGCAGAACAGCGGCCTGATCCAGGACCTGTTCCGCGGTGCCGAGCGCGGCCGGGCGTTCGGCATGTTCGGCGCGGTCGTCGGCGTCTCCACCGCGGTCGGGCCGGTGCTCGGCGGCGTGATCCTGGCGGTGTTCGGGGATCCGGACGGCTGGCGGTGGGTGTTCTACGTGAACGTGCCGATCGGCGCGGTCGCGTTCGTGCTCGCGATGAAGCTGCTGCCGCGCACGGACCGGCGAAAACTCCGGCTGCGCACGGAAATCGACTTCGCCGGGATCGTGTTGCTGGCCGTGGCGGTGCTCGGCGTGCTGCTGCCGCTCGTGCAATCCGAGCGGGGCGGGCTCGGCCGGCTCTGGTGGCTGTTCGGGGTCGCGGTCGTCTTCGGCGCGGCCTTCGTGTGGTGGGAGCGGCGCGTCGTGCGCCGGAACCGCTCGCCGCTGCTGGACATCCGGCTCTTCACCGGCACTCCCGGCTACGCCAGCGGCGCGGCGGTCGGGGCGCTGTACTTCTGCGGGTTCGCCGGGATCTGGCTGGTGTTCGCGCTCTTCTTCCAGCAGGGGCTCGGATACACGCCGCTGCAGTCGGGCTTGGCGGTCACGCCGTTCGCGCTGAGTTCGGCCGTGACCGCGGCGGTCGCCGGACGGCTGGTGGCCCGGTTCGGCCGGAGGCTGACCGTCGCCGGGCTGAGCATCGTCGCGCTGTCGCTGCTGTCCGTGGGAGTGGTCGTGCAGCTGGTGCCGCCCTCGGCCGCCGGGTTCGCGGTGGCCGGTCCGCTGCTCATCGGCGGCATCGGCGGCGGGATGGTGATCTCCCCGAACACGACGCTCACCCTCGAATGCGTGCCGAACCGGCTGGCCGGCGTCGCCGGGGAGCGCTGCAGACCGGCCAGCGGATCGGCACCGCGATCGGCACGGCGGTGCTGGCGTCGGTGTTCGAATCGGTGGTCGTGACCTCCGGGCACCAGACCGCGCTCACCGCGGCGATGTGCTGCGCGGCCGGCCTCACCCTGGTCGCGCTCGCTTTCGCGACCCTGGAGCTGCGGGCCCGCAGACGGCGTGCCACCCTGACGGAGGACGCGCAAGCGGCGCAGTCCGCAGCGAATATTCACCGAACGTGACCTGGCAACTCTTATGTTCGCCGTTCAGTGAGCTACTTACCGCCACCAGGTGATACTCCATCCGGGTGACAGGTGACCTTTGGCTCTAGTGCTACTCAGAGCAACCGAGTAGACCTTATGGAGCCTTCAGAACGCCACTTTGGCTACCTACAGTGGCAATTCGCTCGATCGACCGGGGATGGGTCGATCGGCCGAACGGCTCGGGAGTCCGAAGTTCCGGGGAATGGACACCCGCAGTCGCATCCCGGTACGAAATTCGTCGGCGTCCGCGGGGGACCGTACGGCGAATCGCCGGGGCACTGCCCGGAGTGGCAGGCCGAGTGCGCGCGAAGGCAACGGGGCGGGCCCGGGCGAGGGGGAACCGGGCCCGCCCGTCTTTCTCTTCCCGGCTCGGCGCGTTCCGGACCACGCACCCGCCCGGCCTTCCCCTCGGGTTCGCGCGGCTCCGGTCACGTCGGAAATGCCGTTCTTGACCTTCCCCTTGGGTCCGGCCCCACGCTCAGGGTGTTCCGAACGAGGGAGAACCCATGACGGACCTGCTGACCATCGGCGCGTTCGCGCGCCTGGCCCGCCTTTCGCCCAAAGCGCTGCGGCTGTACGACGAGACGAACCTGCTCCCGCCCGCCCGCGTCGACCCGGACACCGGCTACCGCTGGTACTCGCCGGATCAGCTCGGCCGCGCCCGGCACGTCGTCCAGCTGCGCGGGCTCGGGATGCCGCTGCCGCGGATCCGGACCGTCCTCGACCTGCCGCCGGACGCCGCGGCGGCCGAGGTCCGCGCGTTCTGGGACGAGCAGGAGCGGGCGTGGCACGCGAAGCGGGAACTCGCCGGGTTCTTCCTCGACCAGCTGGAAGGGAAGGAAACCCCGATGTACGACGTGTCCGTCCGCGAAATGCCCGCCCGCACGCTGCTCACCGCCTCCGAGCACCTGACCGCCGACCGGATCGGCGAGTTCGCCGCCCCGCTGTTCGCGTTCTTCGGCGGCCCCTCGGTCCCGCGCCCGGAAGGCGAGGCCGGTCGCCCGTTCCTCCGCTATCACGGCGAAATCAGCAATGACAGCGACGGCCTGGTCGAATTCTGCTGCCCGATCGACCCGGAAGGCGGGGAAATCGCTTTCCCGGAGATGACGCTCAGCACCGACGAGGCGGGTCGCGAGGCATACGTCACCGTGCCGAAGGCGAACATGATGACCGCGCTCGGTGCCGAGTCTCTGCACCGATGGCTGGCCGACCACGATGCGCAGGCGGACTGGAAGCCGAGCCAGATCTTCCTGCGCGACCCCGGCGCGGCCAGCCCGGAGGACCCGGTCTTCGAACTGGCGGTCCGGCTGCGCTGAGGCGTCCGGTTTCACCCGTTCCGGCTGGTCGGGATGTCGCGCTCGCGTACGGCGGTCGATCATGTTGGGATGGCCGCGTTCTGCGAAGAGGGGAGCGCACATGGCCCACGAGTCCTTGCCGGGCAGCCGGATCCGGGTGTGGTACCGGCCGATGCGAGCACGCGACACCAACGAGGGACACCGCGCGTCGACGCCGCTGGAGCTGCTGTTCGACCTGTGTTTCGTGGTCGCTGTCGGACAGGCCGCCGCGCAGCTGCACCACGCGCTTTCCGAAGGCCACATCGGGCACGGGGTGCTCAGCTTCGCGATGGTGTTCTTCGCGATCTGGTGGGGCTGGCTGAACTTCAGCTGGTTCGCGTCGGCGTTCGACACCGACGACGTGCCGTACCGGCTCGCCACCCTGGTCCAGATCGCCGGCGGCCTGACCGTCGCGGCCGGAGTGGACAAAGCCTTCGAGGGCGACTTCACGATCGTGGTCATCGGATACGTCCTGATGCGGCTCGCGGCGGTCGCGCAGTGGATCCGCGCGGCCAGGCAGTCACCCGAACTGCGCACGACGGCGTACCGCTACGCGGCAGGCGTCACGTTCTGCCAGATCCTGTGGATCGCCCGGCTCGCGCTTCCGGAGACCGCGGGGTTCGTCGGCTTCTTCGTCATCCTGGTCCTGGAACTCGCGGTGCCGGTGATGGCGGAGGCGCGCGACACCACGCCGTGGCATTCGCACCACATCGCCGAGCGGTACGGGCTCTTCACACTGATCGTGCTCGGCGAAACCGTCCTCAGCGCCACGAACGCGGTGAAGGAGGGCATCGCGGAGGGCGAGCACACCGGTGATCTGGTGTCGCTGGCCGCCGCGGGCCTGGTCCTGGTGTTCTCGATGTGGTGGCTGTACTTCGACCAGCCCGGGCACGCCCGGCTCGAACGCGGCAACTCGCGGTGGACCTCGTTGAGCTGGGGATACGGGCACTATCTGATCTTCGGCTCGGCCGCGGCGGTGGGTGCCGGGCTGGAACTGGCGGTCGACTTCGACAGCGGGAAGGCGCACGTCGGCGGAATCGCGACCGCGCTGGCCGTGACGATCCCGGTCGCGGTGTTCATGCTCAGCGTGTGGCTGCTGCACATCGGCCCGACGAACGAATGCCGCCCGATCGCGATCGGCTTCCCCGCCGCCGCGGTCCTCGTGCTGGCGGCGTCCTTCGGCCCGGCCCCGATCCACGTGACGGCGGTCCTCGCGGCGGTGCTCGTCGCGGTCACGGTGATCGCGACGCACGGGGAGCGCGAGCCGGGCTGACCGCCGGGCGGTCGCCGGCTCGTCGGATCGACGCAGGTCAGCGGCTTGGCGCGAAAAAGGGACCCCCTGTTCGGGGGCTGTTCCGGGCCGTGTAATGTTCTCTTCGTCGCCAGGGAGACCGGGCGGCCGCCGGGAACACGAACCAAGCTCCCACAGTAGTGGTAGAGTGGGTGGTCCCAAACCTCCGGAGCTGAACCAGCCCCCGACGAAGCCTCGAGCTTCCCAGGGTGTAGAGTTGGACTCCGGAAAAACAAAAGCTTGAAATAACGCATCGAGCTTGGCCTGGGTGATTCCGGGGCTGGTTCGGGGTGTGTTGCTTGAGAACTCAACAGTGTGCTAGTGAACTAAGCCAGTAGAGCTTATATATGAAACCCCCTCGTCGGGGTTTCCTTTGAGAATGATTGATTGAGAGTAGTCTCGATCGAACTTGAAGACATTGTTGGAGAGTTTGATCCTGGCTCAGGACGAACGCTGGCGGCGTGCTTAACACATGCAAGTCGAACGCTGAACCGGTTTCGGCCGGGGATGAGTGGCGAACGGGTGAGTAACACGTGGGTAATCTGCCCTGCACTCTGGGATAAGCCTTGGAAACGGGGTCTAATACCGGATATCACTACTCTTGCGCATGGAGGGGTGGTTGAAAGTTCTGGCGGTGCAGGATGAACCCGCGGCCTATCAGCTTGTTGGTGGGGTAATGGCCTACCAAGGCGACGACGGGTAGCCGGCCTGAGAGGGTGACCGGCCACACTGGGACTGAGACACGGCCCAGACTCCTACGGGAGGCAGCAGTGGGGAATATTGCACAATGGGCGCAAGCCTGATGCAGCGACGCCGCGTGAGGGATGACGGCCTTCGGGTTGTAAACCTCTTTCGCCAGGGACGAAGCGAGAGTGACGGTACCTGGATAAGAAGCACCGGCTAACTACGTGCCAGCAGCCGCGGTAATACGTAGGGTGCGAGCGTTGTCCGGAATTATTGGGCGTAAAGAGCTCGTAGGCGGTTTGTCGCGTCGGCCGTGAAATCTCCACGCTTAACGTGGAGCGTGCGGTCGATACGGGCAGACTTGAGTTCGGCAGGGGAGACTGGAATTCCTGGTGTAGCGGTGAAATGCGCAGATATCAGGAGGAACACCGGTGGCGAAGGCGGGTCTCTGGGCCGATACTGACGCTGAGGAGCGAAAGCGTGGGGAGCGAACAGGATTAGATACCCTGGTAGTCCACGCTGTAAACGTTGGGCGCTAGGTGTGGGCGACATTCCACGTTGTCCGTGCCGTAGCTAACGCATTAAGCGCCCCGCCTGGGGAGTACGGCCGCAAGGCTAAAACTCAAAGGAATTGACGGGGGCCCGCACAAGCGGCGGAGCATGTGGATTAATTCGATGCAACGCGAAGAACCTTACCTGGGCTTGACATGCGCCAGACATCCCCAGAGATGGGGCTTCCCTTGTGGTTGGTGTACAGGTGGTGCATGGCTGTCGTCAGCTCGTGTCGTGAGATGTTGGGTTAAGTCCCGCAACGAGCGCAACCCTTATCCTACGTTGCCAGCGCGTCATGGCGGGGACTCGTGGGAGACTGCCGGGGTCAACTCGGAGGAAGGTGGGGATGACGTCAAGTCATCATGCCCCTTATGTCCAGGGCTTCACACATGCTACAATGGCTGGTACAGAGGGCTGCGATACCGCGAGGTGGAGCGAATCCCTTAAAGCCGGTCTCAGTTCGGATCGCAGTCTGCAACTCGACTGCGTGAAGTCGGAGTCGCTAGTAATCGCAGATCAGCAACGCTGCGGTGAATACGTTCCCGGGCCTTGTACACACCGCCCGTCACGTCATGAAAGTCGGTAACACCCGAAGCCCATGGCCCAACCCGCAAGGGAGGGAGTGGTCGAAGGTGGGACTGGCGATTGGGACGAAGTCGTAACAAGGTAGCCGTACCGGAAGGTGCGGCTGGATCACCTCCTTTCTAAGGAGCACAACACATCCTGGCCACGGCCGGGAGTGGCCCGTGCTTAGGCCTCGAATGCAGGCCTGTTCGGGTTGCTCAAGGAATTGTGGAACTACTGGTTAAGGCTTGTTCCGGTGGGCAATGCCCGCGGTAGTACTGACTCGCTTCGGCGGTCGTGGAACCCGTGGCCGGCGTCCGGGGGACAGGTTGTTCGCTCAGCACGCTGTTGGGTCCTGAGGCAACACACGTTGTTTCTGGTGTGGTGTTTGAGAACTGTAGAGTGGATGCGAGCATCTTTGTGGTCAAGTTGTTAAGGGCACATGGTGGATGTCTTGGCTTCAGGAGCCGATGAAGGACGTGGGAGGCTGCGATATGCCTCGGGGAGCTGTCAACCGAGCTGTGATCCGAGGATTTCCGAATGGGGAAACCCAGCACCAGTGATGTGGTGTTACCCGCCGGTGAATATATAGCCGGCGTGGAGGGAACGCGGGGAAGTGAAACATCTCAGTACCCGCAGGAAGAGAAAACAACAGTGATTCCGTGAGTAGTGGCGAGCGAAAGCGGAAGAGGCTAAACCGATTGCATGTGATACCTGTCAGGGGTTGTGTGGTCGGGGTTGTGGGACCTGTCTTCTCAGAGCTGACACTCTGGGCGTGATGCGGCATGGTTAGCGGAACCGCTTGGGACGGCGGGCCGGAGCGGGTGAGAGCCCCTTACGCGAAAACTGTGTTTGTGTTGTGTGACGGTGTTCCCGAGTAGCAGCGAGCTCGTGGAATTTGCTGTGAATCTGCCGGGACCACCCGGTAAGCCTAAATACTTCCTGGAGACCGATAGCGGACGAGTACCGTGAGGGAAAGATGAAAAGTACCCCGGGAGGGGAGTGAAAGAGTACCTGAAACCGTGTGCCTACAAGCCGTCAGAGCGTTTCGACGTGATGGCGTGCCTTTTGAAGAATGAGCCTGCGAGTTAGTGCTGCGTGGCGAGGTTAACCCGGGTGGGGTAGCCGTAGCGAAAGCGAGTCTGAAGAGGGCGATTGAGTCGCGTGGTCTAGACCCGAAGCGGAGTGATCTACCCATGGCCAGGGTGAAGCGACGGTAAGACGTCGTGGAGGCCCGAACCCACTTAGGTTGAAAACTGAGGGGATGAGCTGTGGGTAGGGGTGAAAGGCCAATCAAACTCCGTGATAGCTGGTTCTCCCCGAAATGCATTTAGGTGCAGCGTCGCGTGTTTCTTGCCGGGGGTAGAGCTACTGGATGGTCTAGGGGCCTTACCGGGTTACCGAAATCAACCAAACTCCGAATACCGGTTAGTGAGAGCGCGGCAGTGAGACGGCGGGGGATAAGCTTCGTCGTCGAGAGGGAAACAGCCCAGAACACCAGCTAAGGCCCCTAAGTGTGTGCTCAGTGGGAAAGGATGTGGGATTGCCCAGACAACCAGGAGGTTGGCTTAGAAGCAGCCACCCTTGAAAGAGTGCGTAATAGCTCACTGGTCAAGTGGTCCTGCGCCGACAATGTAGCGGGGCTTAAGCACACCGCCGAAGCTGTGTCATTCATGCAATAGATCGGTGATTCCTTCGGGGGTCATCCAGTCGCATGGATGGGTAGGGGAGCGTCCTGCATCCAGGGAAGCGGCCGCGGAAGCGAGTCGTGGAGGGTGCGGGAGTGAGAATGCAGGCATGAGTAGCGAATGCAGAGTGAGAAACTCTGCCGCCGGATGACCAAGGGTTCCTGGGCCAGGCTAATCCGCCCAGGGTAAGTCGGGACCTAAGGCGAGGCCGACAGGCGTAGTCGATGGACAACGGGTTGATATTCCCGTACCCGAGCATGTGCGCCCATGGCGAGGCGGTTGACACTAACCACCCGAAGCCACTCGTGAAGCCTTCGGGCGGATCGGGTGTGTGGAGCGTGGGACCTGATTCCGTAGTAGTCAAGCGATGGGGTGACGCAGGAAGGTAGCTCCGCCAGGCGATGGTTGTCCTGGTGCAAGCGCGTAGGCCGGAACATAGGCAAATCCGTGTTCCACGTAGGCTGAGACGTGATGCGTAGCCGTTTGAGGCGAAGCGGGTGATCCTATGCTGTCGAGAAAAGCCTCTAGTGAGTGCATGCACGGCCCGTACCCCAAACCAACACAGGTGGTCAGGTAGAGAATACCAAGGCGATCGGGTGAACTGTGGTTAAGGAACTCGGCAAAATGCCCCCGTAACTTCGGGAGAAGGGGGGCCAAGCACCGTGAAGCTTCACGCAAGTGGAGCGGTGGTTGGCCGCAGAGACCAGCGGAAAGCGACTGTTTACTAAAAACACAGGTCCATGCGAAGTCGCAAGACGATGTATATGGACTGACGCCTGCCCGGTGCTGGAACGTTAAGAGGACCGGTTAACTCACTTTGTGGGTGAAGCTGAGAATTTAAGCGCCAGTAAACGGCGGTGGTAACTATAACCATCCTAAGGTAGCGAAATTCCTTGTCGGGTAAGTTCCGACCTGCACGAATGGCGTAACGACTTTCCGGCTGTCTCGACCACAGGCCCGGCGAAATTGCATTACGAGTAAAGATGCTCGTTACGCGCGGCAGGACGGAAAGACCCCGGGACCTTTACTATAGTTTGGTATTGGTTTTCGGTTCGGCTTGTGTAGGATAGGTGGGAGACTGTGAAGCTCGGACGCTAGTTCGGGTGGAGTCGTTGTTGAAATACCACTCTGGTCGGATTGGGAATCTGAACCTCGGACCATGATCTGGTTCAGGGACAGTGCCTGATGGGTAGTTTAACTGGGGCGGTTGCCTCCTAAAGGGTAACGGAGGCGCCCAAAGGTTCCCTCAGCCTGGTTGGCAATCAGGTGTCGAGTGCAAGTGCACAAGGGAGCTTGACTGTGAGACAGACATGTCGAGCAGGGACGAAAGTCGGGACTAGTGATCCGGCACCTCCTGGTGGAAGGGGTGTCGCTCAACGGATAAAAGGTACCCCGGGGATAACAGGCTGATCTTGCCCAAGAGTCCATATCGACGGCATGGTTTGGCACCTCGATGTCGGCTCGTCGCATCCTGGGGCCGGAGTAGGTCCCAAGGGTTGGGCTGTTCGCCCATTAAAGCGGCACGCGAGCTGGGTTTAGAACGTCGTGAGACAGTTCGGTCCCTATCCGCCGCGCGCGCAGGATACTTGAGGAAGGCTGTCCCTAGTACGAGAGGACCGGGACGGACGGACCTCTGGTGTGCCAGTTGTCACGCCAGTGGCATGGCTGGTTGGCTATGTTCGGAAGGGATAACCGCTGAAGGCATCTAAGCGGGAAGCCTGTTCCAAGATGAGGTATCCCACCCCTTTGTGGGTTAAGGCCCCCAAGAGACGATTGGGTTGATAGGCCAGAAATGGAAGCACAGTAATGTGTTGTCGAGTTGACTGGTACTAATAGGCCGAGGACTTGCCCACGAAGATGTTACGCATCCACTCTACGGTTCTGAAACACCACACCGGCTGTCACGACAAGTGACGGGGTGTGTGTTGTTTCGGAGTGTTTCGGTGGTTTTAGCGTCAGGGAAACGCCCGGTCCCATTCCGAACCCGGAAGCTAAGCCTGACTGCGCCGATGGTACTGCAACCGAAGGGTTGTGGGAGAGTAGGACACCGCCGAACTCAACATGGAAAGTCTGGGCCCCGGTCTGAGAACCCGCTGGTTCTCCCGGGGCTCAGACTCATTTCCAGGCCCGGAGCCCCTTTGTCGGGGTTCCGGGCCTTTTGCATGAGGGATGCGAAGGCGCTGTGAGCGATGCAGCGGCAGCCGCGGGGTAACGCCTTAACCGGCACCGACTCCTGAACCGTCTGCAGCACACAGCGAGTGGAGACACGAAGACAGCGAGAAGACTCGCTGCGAAGAAACACAGCCAGCATCGCCGGCCGCAGCGAACAGTCGCTCGGGTCATCCCTGACCCCATCGCCCGATCCGATGACAACTCGGTCTGGCAACCTGCCTCACCTACCCGGGGCAGCAACCCAGCCCGGGCACCCCGGGGGACTGGCACGGCGACTCAGCCTAGCTCTGTACGTGGGCTCGCAACCCCGCACGGCGATCCGACCCGCCCCGGCGCGACGTCGGAGCCGATAACCCGGCGCGGCAACACGAGCCGCGACCTAGCTCGATGACCGTCCCAACAGCCCAGTACGACGACCGGGGCGCGGCAACTCAACCCGGCGACTCGGCGCGGCAGCCAACGTGGTGACCCCACGTCGCGACTCAGCGCGGCAACCCAGCTTGCAATGACTCGGCAACCCGGCTCGGCAACGGAGACCGGCAATCCCCGCGGCGACCTAGCTCGGCGACCCGGCCCGGCGACCAAGCGCGGCGATCCTCATGGCGACCCGGGCCCAGCGACCCGGGCCGGCGTGGCAATCGAGCGCGGCGATCCGGCTCGGCAACCTCGGCCCGGTAACCGAGCGCGGCACCCCTCTGCGGCGACCTGGCTCGGCAACTCGGCGCGGCGATGCGGCGCGAGAACTAGCACGGCGGCCCGAATAGCGACTCAGCGCGGCGACCCGCCCTGGCGACTCAACCCTGCCCCGGATCCGCGGCGATTCCGTTCCCAGGCAGCAAAAAGGGTGCCGGAGCGTGAAGCTCCGGCACCCTTCTCCGGTCGAACCGTTTGCCGAACCGAACCCGGTCCCGATACCGATGCCAGCCTGGGGACTGGCTTACTTCAGGGCCGAGCCCTTCTGCCAGTCGGGCCAGGACTTGGACCAGTCGCCGTACAGGTCCCATACCGGGAGTTGCGGGCCGCCCGAGTTGGTGACCTCTACGACGTCTCCTAGGCCGAAGTTGTTGAAGAACCACTCGGCGTTCGCGGCGTTCAGGTTGATGCAGCCGTGCGAGACGTTCGAGCTGCCTTGCTGGCCGACGCTGTTCGGGTTTTCGTGGACGAACTCTCCGTCGTTCGAGATGCGTTCGGAGAACTTCTCGTTCGAGCGGTACGCCTTCGGGTCCGGCGGGCAGACGCCGTACGTGCAGGAGTCCATCGTGTAGTTCGCCTGCTTGTCCGAGATGACGTGCGGGCCGAGGTGGGTGGGCGTCGCGTCCTTGCCCATCGAGATCGGCATCGATTTCACCATCGAACCGTTGTGGAAGATCTGCATCTGCTCGCTGTTGCCGTCGGCCTTCGCGATCCACGAATCGTGCACCTTGTACGTTTCGGTGCGATCGTCCGCTCCGTAGACGCCATTTCCGAAATCGACGCCGTAAATCTTCGCGTTGACCGTGAGCGTGGTGCCGGGCTTCCAGTATTCCTTCGGCCGGTAGTGGACGTTCTTGTCGTCCATCCAGTACCAGCTGCCCTCTTGCTTCGGCGACGACTCGACCGTGAGCGCCTTCTCCACCGCCGCCTTGTTCTTCACCGCGACGCCGAAGCTGAACACGATCGGCTGGCCCACGCCGACGCCCGAGCTTTTCACCGCGCCCGGTGCCGGGATCAGGTTCGCGTTCGCCTGCTTCTTCGGCGACAGGGTGGTGACCTGGCCCTGCTGTTCGACGGATTTCCCGTCCGCGCCTTGGGCATGCGCCTTCACCTGGTAGGTGCCGCCGTAGCCGAGCACCTCGGTCGTCGTCCAGCTGAGCTTGTCCGGCGCGAACTCGCCCGCGACGGCTTTGCCCTTGGCGCTGGTGACCGTGACGTCCGTGAGCTTCCCGTTCGCCGCCTTCACGACGATCGGCGTGCTCGGGCTGATCCCGGACGCGTTGGCCGGTTCGATCGACACCGTCGCCGGCGTCGCGGTCTGGCTCGACCCGCCCGGCGAACCGGGCGTGCCTGCGTCGCTGCCGTCGTTCCCGGAGGAACAAGCGGAAAGCAGCAGGGTCGCCGCGAGAATTCCGGCAACCGGTAAAAATGTCTTCTTCGGGAACATTATGTCTCTTTTGTGAGGGTCGCGGACCGGCAAGGTTCAACTGCAAAACTACGCGATCGGAAAGACGCCCCGACCGGCGCATCGGTGCATTGGAGTGATGCGGATCACGTCCGCGATTTCGGCTGATCAGGGGCGCAGCAGTCCTGGCGCTCCGTACAGGCCGGGGCCGTCCACGGCGAGTTCCTTCAGGTGGTCCCGGGCGGAGTGGTAGGCCTGCAGCGCCAGGTCGTCGGTGCGGGAGAAATCGAGCGGGCTCACTTGCACCGGAGCCGGGCCCGGAAGGTAGACGACGGGCACTTTTCGGGCGGCCGCGGGCGCTTCGAGGACTGCCTGATTGCGCATGCTGATCATCGCGGTGAACATCATCACCTCGGCGAAGGTCCGGGGCGCGCCGGGCATTTTGCCGGGAAACGCGCAGTCGAGGACGACCAGCGATTTCGCGCCCATGCTGAGCGCCTGCCGCATCGGGACGTTGGCGACCAGGCCGCCGTCGTACAGGAGCCGGTCCTCGTGCGGCACCGGCGGGTAGATGCCCGGGATCGCGCAGCTCGCCAGCAGGGCGCCCGCAGCGGGCCGGAGGTGAGCAGGACGGGTTCGGCGGTGTCGACGTCGGTGGTGACGACGCCGAGCGGCAGCGCCAGATCCTCGAACCGGCGGCCGGCGCCGAGGTGGTCGTCGACGATTTTGGCGAGGCCGGTGTTGGGGAACAGGTGGGTTTTGCTGTGCCGGAGGGTCCGGACCTGGCTGAGCACGCCGCCCGGGAACGCCTCGGCCTTGGTCATGTGCGCCCAGATGTCGCGGAGCCTGCCGATCCGGTCGTCGCCGGGCAGGGCGAGCACCGCGGCGTTCAGCGAGCCGACGGACGTGCCGACCGCCAGATCCGGGGCGATCCCGGCCTCGTCCAGGGCCTGCAGCATGCCCACCTGCAGCGCGCCGAGGCTGCCGCCCCCGCCGAGGACGAACGCGACCGGCTTCGGGAGGTCTAGTGCCTGCATACGGTCGAATCTAATCAGCGGAAGGGTTCCCGGACGGGTGACTTCCGCCCGGGGCGGGGTGAGGTTCGCCGCTTCGCCCGCTGGCGGCCGGGCGTCGTCAGTTGCCGGTGCGGACCGGTTCTTCCGGCTGTTCGTCGGCGGGCCCGGACGCGCCGAGTGCCTTGCGTTTCTTCAAGCGCAGCAAGAAAAACACCAGCACCCCGACCACTACCGCGGCGACGATGAGGAATCCGGTGTTCATCGCGCTCTCGACCTGCTTCGCGGCCTCGCCCAGCGCGGCGCCGAGGCTGATGTGCACGAGGGACCAGCAGAACGCGCCGGCGGCGGTCGCGGGGAGGAATTTGCGGAACGGCAGGTTCGACGCGCCCGCGGCGGCTGGCGTCAGGGTGCGCAGCACGGGCAGGAATCGCGCGAAGAACACCGCCCACGCGCCCCGGCGTTCCAGGACGCCGGTGGCCCGGTCCCAGGCGTCCAGGCCGTATTTGCGGATGAGTTTCGTCTCCCGCAAGCGCGGCCCGAACTTGCGGCCGAGGACGTAGCCGACCGAATCGCCCAGTGCGGCGCACACGGTGACCACCGCCCACAGGGTCAGGAATCGGGACACGGACGTCGCCGTGGTCGCCGCGATCAGCAGGCCCGATTCGCCGGGGGCGATGAAGCCCAGGCCGATCGTGCACTCGGCGAACACGAGCCCGCCGGCTGCCGCGACGAGACCCGGTTGGGGGAGTGCTTGCAACCAGTCGAGGAGGTCCGTTACTAAAGCCACACCATCACTTTACTGATTCTTGGGAATCAGGGGGCACGTTCGAGGGAACTAGGGGACGACTAAGGGCCCCGGTGCGTAACCGGGGCCCTTCGTTCGACGAGGGTCAGCGGGCGAGCAGGCTGCTGGCTTCCTGCGCTGCGGGGCCTTCGGCGGCGAGGTGGGCCAGGTTCTCCGGCAGTTCCTCGCCCCGGTGGGCCTTGGTCTGGGCGTAGAGCCGCCCGGCGCGGTAGGACGAGCGGACCAGCGGACCGGCCATGACGCCGGGGAAACCGATCTGTTCGGCGGTCTTCGAGTGCTCGACGAACTCCTCCGGCTTGACCCACCGGTCGACCGGGTGGTGCCGCGGCGAGGGGCGCAGGTACTGGGTGATCGTGATGATCTCGCAGCCCGCGTCGAAGAGGTCCTGCAGCGCGGTGGAGACCTCGTCCGGGGTTTCGCCCATGCCGAGGATCAGGTTGGACTTCGTGACCAGACCGGCCTCGCGGGCCTGGGTGATCACGTCCAGCGAGCGGGCGTAGCGGAAGCCGGGGCGGATGCGCTTGAAGATCCGCGGCACGGTCTCGACGTTGTGGGCCAGCACCTCGGGGCGTGATCCGAACACCTCGGCCAGCTGGTCGGGTTCGGCGTTGAAGTCCGGGATCAGCAGCTCGACGCCGGTGCCCGGGTTCAAGGAGTGGATCTGGCGGACGGTCTCGGCGTAGAGCCAGGCTCCGCCGTCGGCGAGGTCGTCGCGGGCGACGCCGGTGATCGTCGAGTACCGCAAGCCCATGGCCTGCACCGATTCGGCGACCTTCCGCGGCTCGGTGCGGTCCAGCTCAGCGGGTTTGCCGGTGTCGATCTGGCAGAAATCGCATCGGCGGGTGCATTGGTCGCCGCCGATCAGGAAGGTGGCTTCCCGGTCCTCCCAGCATTCGTAGATGTTGGGACAGCCCGCTTCCTCGCAGACGGTGTGCAGGCCTTCGCGGCGCACCAGGCCTTTGAGTTCAGTGAATTCGGGACCCATTCGCACCCGGGTCTTGATCCACGACGGCTTCTTCTCGATCGGGGTCTCGCTGTTGCGCACCTCAAGCCGCAACAACTTCCGCCCTTCCGGTGCAGCACTCACGGGCTCCACCCTACGCCCGGGAAACGGGCCTCACCTCGGGTCAGGTGTGACGCCGGTCAGCTCGGCGGTCAGCTCCCACAATGTGGTCCCGGACGCCGTATTCCGGGCGGGGGCGAGGGTGCGGACCTTCGTCGGGAGGCCGCGGACGGCGTACGCCGGTCCGATGTAGTCGCCGCCCTCGACGCCGGGAGCCGTGGCGGCGTACAGCTGCGGCAGCGCGCCGCGTTCGACGCGTTGGGCCAGCAGCATTCCGCCGAGTTTGCCGACTTCCCGGAGTACGCCGCGCACCAACGGATTCTGGTACGAGCCCGCCATGTTCGTGGTCAGGCCGGTCGCGCTGTAGCCGGGATGCGCGAGCACGCTGAGCACAGTGGACTTCGCCGCGCGGAGGCGTCGGTCCAGTTCGATGCCGAAGGTTTGGTTCGACAGTTTCGCCTGGCCGTACGCGGCTGCCGCGCGGTACGGGCGGCGTTCGGAGTTCGGGTCGTCCAGGTGCAGATGTGCGCCGATGGCGGCGACGCTGGAGAGCGTCACGACCCGGCCGGCCGGCGCGCCGCGCAGGGCGGGCATCAGCAGCCACGTCAGCGCGGCGTGGCCGAGGTGGTTCGTGCCGAATTGGAGTTCGAAACCGTCGGCGGTGCGGCCCTGTGCGGTGGCCATGACGCCGGCGTTGTTCATCAGCACGTCCAGTGCGTCGCCGGTGAGTTCGCGCACTGCGGCGGCGGCTTCGCGGACGGACGCCAGATCGGCGAGGTCCAGCCGGACGAGTTCGGGCTTGGCGCCGGAGGCGGTAGCCCGGACGCGGTCGAGCGCCGCCGCGCCGCGTTCCGGCGAGCGGCAGCCGAGCAGCACGCGGGCGCCGTGTGCGGCGAGGACCTCCGCCGAACGCAGGCCGAGGCCGGAATTCGCTCCGGTGATCAGGACGGTCCGGCCGCTCTGGTCGGGGATCCGGGCCTCGGTCCAGCGTTCGTTCATCCGGTCAGCTAACTACACGTCACGCACTCGGCGCGAGCAGGCGCATCAGATGCCCGACCGGGCCGCGCCTGCGGACCGGTCCGGCGTCGCCCGCGCGCAGCAGCGCGTCGAGCGTCCGGCCGACCTTGACGATCTCGTCGGCGGGTTCGCCCGGTTCGGCGAGGCCGGCGGTGAGCGCCAGGGTGTGCAGTTCGATGCGGTGCAGCGGTTCCAGCGCGGCGCAGCGCTCCAGCGCGCCGTCCAGCACCGTGCGGAGGTCTTCGTGGTCGTGCTGCGCTTGCCGCCACGCGCGGGTGACGGCGTCGACCTTGTCGCCGGGCACGTCGGCCTCGTCGGGGTCGGCGAACTCGGCGCGCAGGTAGCCGCTGAGCAGCTGCGTCCACTTGTACTGCAGCGCCAGCAGCAGGTTCTCTTCGGTGCCGAACTCGTCGGCGGCACCCGGGATTTCGTCCAGCGAAAGCGGTTCGCGCGGGGCGCGTTTCGCCTGGCGGACAGCGGCATCGAGGATTTCTCGCCGCCGGTAGAAGTCGGTCCAGCTCATGGTGTGGCTCCCCTTCCGTGACCCGGGTCATACTGCCGGTCTGCGGCATACTCCCGGTACGGACCTGACGCAGCCAACATACCACGGGTATGGTCCGGCGGGTCCCGGCGTAAGGTTGTGAGCGTGCCGACAATGAGGTCCCGACGACTCGACTACTCCGAGTCGACCCGATCCGCCCTGGTCGACAGCGCGGTCGAACTGTTCACGAAACGCGGATACGCGGGTACCTCGCTCGACGAGGTCGCCAAACGCGCCCGCGTCACGAAAGGCGCGCTGTACCACCATTTCAGCGGGAAGCAGGCGCTGTTCGAGGCCGCGTTCGAACAGGTCGAAAGCCTGGTCTACGACCGGTTGCAGAAGATCATGACCGGCGACGGCGAGCCGTGGGAGCGCGCGATGGGCGGGCTGCAGGCGTTCATCCGCAGCTGCCTCGACCCCTCCTACCAGCGGATCGCCATCCACGAGGGCCCGGTCGTGATGGGCTGGGAACGCTGGCGCGAGGCCGAGGAGCAGTCCAGTTTCGGGCTGGTGCGGTCCGGGCTGCAGCTGCTCGTCGACGCGGGCGAGGTGGAGCCGGTGCCGGTCGACCTCACCGCGCGGCTGCTGTTCGGCGCGCTGTCGAGCGCGGCCACCGAGATCGCCGGCGCGGCCGACCCGAAGAAGGTCGGGGCCGAGATCGAGGACGTCATCACGCGGATGCTGTCCCGGCTGCGCCGCCCGGCGGGACAGCAGGAGCGGCCCGCCGCGGGGTGATCGATCCGCCGTTAGGCTGGCGGACATGGACTTGAGGATCTTCACCGAACCCCAGCAGGGGGCGAGCTACGACGACCTGCTGCGGGTCGCGCGGACCACCGAAGCCGCGGGCTACGACGCGTTCTTCCGCAGCGACCATTACCTCAAGATGGGCAGCGCGGACGGCCTTCCCGGGCCGACCGACGCGTGGATCACCCTCGCCGGCCTCGCCCGCGAGACCGAGCGGGTGCGGCTCGGCACGCTCGTCACCGCGGCCACCTTCCGCCACCCCGGCCCGCTCGCGATCTCGGTCGCGCAGGTGGACCAGATGTCCGGCGGGCGCGTGGAATTCGGCCTCGGCACCGGCTGGTACGACGACGAGCACACCGCCTACGGCCTCACCCTGCCGCCGCTCAAGGAGCGTTTCGACCGCTACGCCGAGCAGCTCGCGGTGATCACCGGCCTGTGGAAGACGCCGGCGGGGGAGAAGTTCTCTTACTCCGGCGAGTACTACACGCTCGCCGACTCGCCCGCGCTGCCGAAGCCCGCGCAGTCGCCCGCGCCGCCGGTGATCATCGGCGGGGGCGGCAAGAAGCGCACTCCGGCGCTGGCCGCGCAGTACGCCGACGAGTTCAACCTGCCGTTCGTGGACGCCGAAACCGCGCTCGCGCAGTTCGAGCGCGTGGACGCGGCGGCCGAGGCGATCGGCCGCAACCCCAAGGAAATCCTGCGTTCGGTCGCGCTCGTGCTGGCCGCGGGCCGGGACGAGGCCGAGGTCGCGCGCCGGGCGTCCGCGATCGGCCGGGAGACGGCCGAGCTGCGGGCCAACGGGCTGGCCGGGACTGCGGCGGAGATCGTGGACCGGATCGGGCAGTGGCGGGAGAAGACCGGGATCACCCGGCTGTACCTGCAGGTGCTCGACCTTTCCGACCTCGACCACATCGAGTTCGTGGCGTCGGAAGTCGCACCCCAGCTGGACTGAGCCGGAAGACGCGGAAAGGGGCCTCCCGAGCGGGAGGCCCCTTTGTCGTCGGGACGGTCAGTTCTGCAGGGCGAAGGTGACGCCGGGGGCCTTCGGGGCTTCCGGACGCGGCAGCCAGCGGTCGTCGCTCACCGGCAGTTCGCCTTCGAGCGCGGCCAGCACCAGTTCCTTCGCCAGCGGCAGCACCTCGGCGACCGGGACGTCGCGCCGCAGTTCCCAGGACAGCGAGGTGACGCCCGCGTCGCGGATGCCGCACGGCACGATGTTGTCGAACGCGGCAAGGTCGGCGTTGCAGTTCAGCTCGAACCCGTGCATCGTCACGCCGCGCTGGACGCGGATGCCGATCGCGGCGATCTTGCGTTCGATGCCGCGTTCGTCGGCCGGGATCCACACGCCGCTGCGGCCCTCGACGCGGCCGGTGCGCACGCCGAACCGGTCGCACACCGCGATCAGCGCCTCTTCCAGCCGCCGCACGTAGTGCATGACGTCGATCGGGTCGGCGAGCTTGAGGATCGGGTAGCCGACCAGCTGGCCGGGGCCGTGCCAGGTGATCTTGCCGCCGCGGTCGACGTCGATCACCGGGGTGCCGTCGGCGGGCCGGTCCTCGGGTTCGGTGCGCTTGCCCGCGGTGTAGACCGACGGGTGCTCCAGCAGCAGCATGGTGTCCGGCCCGGTCTCGTCCGCGCGCGCGGTGAGGATCTCCCGCTGCAGGTCCCAGGCCTCGGTGTAGTCGATCGTCCCGACCTCGCGCACGACGAGGGGTTCGGTGGCGATCCGGCAGCTTGCGCTCGAAGAACTCACCCGTCGAGGCTACGCCTTTCGCGCGCCGGAAAGGGGATCAGCCGGAGTGCGGTCGCCGACACCAGGCCCACGCCGAGCACCGCGAGCACGGCACCGGCGGTGTCGGTGACCCAGTGCACGCCGAGCACGATCCGGCAGGCCGCCGCCAGCACTGTCGCGGCCGCGGACCCCCAGATCGCCCACCGTGCGAACTGCGGCCGCAGCCAGGCGCAAAGCAGGACCACGACCAGTCCGGTCGCCGCGACGGAAACGACATGGCCGCTGGGGTAGCTCAGGTCTGGATACACGCGCGGGCGTTGCCGCTGGAACACCGGCTTGAACGCCAGACTGGTCAACCGGCACAGCAGAAGCACCACGGCGAGCCGCGCGCACAGGGAGAACCGCGACCGGTCCCGCAGCACGATCGCTAGCAGCACCACGCCGAGCACATACGGCAGAACCGGACCGAGGACGTTCGTCAGCACACCCGCGATCTGGCCTGCCGGGCGAGTGTCCTGTCCGCGCAAGGCAGTGGCGACCTCGACGTCGAGCTGCAGCGGCTGCCGGTCCACCAGCAAGCCGAGCCAGAAGAACGCGGCCAGCAGCACCACTCCGGTGACGATCCACCGGACGCGCGGCATCGTCACGTCGCCTCGGCGAGCGCGCTGTCGACGGTGCGGTGCCGGAATTCGTAGCCGCTGGCCTCGAGTTTCCGCGGCACCGCGCGCTGGCCGAACAACGCCATCTCTTCGGCGGCTTGGCCGAGCGCGACCTTCATCGCGATTTCCGGGACCCACCACGGCGCGGGCCGGTGCACGGCGTGGCCGAGGGCGCGGGTGAACTCGGCATTGGTGACGGGGATCGGGCCGGTGAGGTTGACCGGGCCGGACAGCGTGTCGTGCTCCAGGATGTGCACGAGGGCCCCGATTTCGTCCTCCAGCGCGATCCACGGCATGTACTGGCTGCCGTCGCCGAGCCGTCCGCCGAGCGCAAAGCGGAAGAGCGGGCGCAGCACGTCAAGCAGGCCGCCGCGGCGGGCCAGGACGAGGCCGGTGCGGACCGAGACCACCCGGGCATCGGCCGCCGCTGCGGTGGCAGCTTCCCATTCGGTGCACATCTCGGCGAGAAAACCGTTGCCGGCCTTGGTGTTTTCATCGACCACAGTGGACCCACTGTTGCCGTAGTAGCCCACGGCGGACGCGTTCACCAGCACTCCGATGCCGTGCTCAGCCACCGCTTCGGCGAGCACTTCGGTTGGCTCCACGCGACTGTCGAGCAGCTGCTGCTTGCGCATTCCGCTCCAGCGGCCGGGCAGCAGCGGCGCGCCGCACAGGTTCACCACCGCGTCGATGCCGTCGAACGCGCCGTCGTCGATCCGTCCGGACGGCGGGTCCCAGCCGCTCTCGTCCGCGGCCCGCGCGGTGCGCCGCACCAGCCGGCGCACGTCGTGCCCGGATTCGCGCAGCCGCCCGGTCAATGCGGTGCCGATCAGACCGCCGGAGCCCGCGATGAGTACCCGCATGCCTCTGATCGTGTCCTATCGGCCCGGGTCGCGCACACCCGGGCGGAGCTGTCCGGCGACGTCGGCTGCGGCGGTCAGCAGCACCAGCGCGGGAATCGCGGCGGTCGGCTTGAGCCGGTAGCTGCCGCGCCGGTCCTGCTCGACCAGCCCGGCCGCGGTGAGCGCCTTGAGGTGGTGGTAAAGCCGTCCCGGCGAGCTGAGTTCGGCGGCTTCCTGCAGCGCGGCCCCGGTTTGCGCGCCGTCGCGGGCGAGCAGCCGGACGAGCGCGATCCGGTCGGTGTTCGCCAGCGCGGCGAGCACCTCGGCGCGCGGCCCGTCCGGCAGCGACAGCACCGCGGGCGTGGTGAGCCGGATTTCCCAGCGCAGTTCGGGATCGGTCAATTCACCCTGATAGCCCACGATTCCCGGCGGGCCGTCCAGAGCGGATTCGGCGGGCCGCCCCTCCAATGCGGCCATCCGGCGTTCGAGCGCCGCGACGCGCTCGGCGAGGTCTTCGGTCATGCGGGTCAGTGTCGCAGCGCGCGCTCCAGTGCCGCGAAGGTGTCCGGGCGGTACAGCGCGTCGACGCACAGCTTCTGCAGCACCTGGCCGTATTGCAGATCCTCTGGAGTGGAGTTCTTCAGGAAGATCGTGCTGGTGCCGGGGCCGCGGTCCGACCACAGCGCGTCGAAGCCGAGCACGAGGAAGCCGGGAAGGTTTCCGCCCTTGTACAGCAAGGCTTTCAAGCCCGGCGGCTTGGGCTCGAGCGGTACCTCGAGGAGCTGCTGCGCGAGGACGGCCGAACGATCGTGGCTCGCGGCGATTTCGTGGTGCATCCTGAACAATTGCGCGGCACTGCCCTGGCCGGTCGATGCTGACCACGCCATGATCGCTTCGGCGGAGGGCGGTTTCTCGGCGGCACGGGGGAGCACCTTGGCGCGGAACGACAGGTCGCACGCGAACCGGTTCGACAGCGCGTCTCCCGCCGCGCGGCGGACCTCGACCGGGCTGCCCGGCGGCGGGCAGTATTCCGGGAAATACAGCAGCAGCACCTCGCCGCCGAACATCCGGACGTCCGGCATCCGCCAGCCGCCCCGGGCCGCGGCCGCCCGCAGTGCCCGGTCGCCGAGCCGGGCGCGCAGGTAGTCGGCCGCGGAGTTGTCGCTGGCGAGAATCATCGTTTTTGCGATGCTCTGCAACGGCACTCGCTGCTCCGGATCCTTCGCGACGCCGTATTTGTCGCACGGGATGCCCAGATAGGTCAACGCGTTCAGGTGGTTGCCCGCCCCGACTGGGCCGTCGCCGAGATACGGATGGCGGGCGCCCCAGTCGCCGACGCGCACCTGCTCGTCCGGATCGAGCCGTCCTTGCGCGACCGCGGTGGTGTAGGCGAGCAGATGCACCACCTTGATCGCGGACGCGACGACCATCGACCGGTCCGCGAGATGGCTGAACCGGCGGCCGGCGCCGTCGGAGAAAACCGCTGACACGTCGTCGCGGTGCGCCGCGAGCCGGGCGAGCCAGCCTTCGGGAGTGGATTGGTCCGGGGGATCGGCCAGCGCGAGCGAGGGCGCGACAATCGTGGCGGCCCCCGCTGCTGCGACCGACGTGAGCAAGCTTCGTCGAGTGAGCATGCCGCAGAGCTTACTCCGGTATTCCGGAATTCCGGATTAGCCGAAAGTAGGAGAAACGGCGAAGGCCCCCGCACTCGAGCGAGTGCGGGGGCCTTCGGCTGAGGGGTTACCGGATCAGAGACCCAGCTCGTCCTCGAAGTTGCCCTCTTCCAGCCGCTGCTTGATCGTGGTCAGGAAGCGGCCGGCGTCCGCGCCGTCGACCAGGCGGTGGTCGTAGGTCAGCGGCAGGTACGCCATCGAGCGGACCGCGATGGTGTCGTTGCCCTCGGCGTCGCTCACCACGACCGGGCGCTTCACCACGGCGCCGGTGCCGAGCATGCCGGACTGCGGCTGCACGATGATCGGCGTGTCGAACAGGGCTCCGTTGGAGCCGATGTTCGTGACCGTGAAGGTGCCGCCGATCAGCTCGTCCGGCTTGATCTTGTTGGCCCGGGCCCGCGCCGCCAGGTCGGCGATGCGGTGCGCGAGGCCGGCGAGGCTCAGCTCGCCCGCGTCGTGGATCACGACCGAGAGCAGGCCGCGCTCGGTGTCCACCGCGATGCCCAGGTGCACGGCGCCGTGGTAGGTGATCTCCTTCGTGTCCTCGTTGTAGGACGCGTTGACGTTCGGGTGCTGCTTGAGCGCCTCGACCGTCGCCTTGGCGAAGAACGGCAGGAACGTGAGGTTGACGCCCTCGCGCTCCTTGAACGCCGCCTTCGCGCGCTGGCGCAGCTTGGCGATCTTGGTGACGTCCACCTCGTGCACCTGCGTGAGCTGCGCGGAAACCTGCAGCGACTCGCGGGTCTTGGTGGCGGTGATCTGCCGGATCCGGCTCGCCTTCTGCACGGTGCCGCGCAGGGCGGCGACCTCCGGCGACACCGCGGCGGCGCGCGGCGCGGACGGAGCGGCGGCGGCCGGAGCAGCCGGGGCGGCAGCAGCCGGGGCCGGGGCCGCCTTCTGCTTGGCCTCGGCAGCAGCGAGCACGTCCTGCTTGCGGATGCGGCCGCCGACTCCGCTGCCGGTCAGCGACGCGAGGTCGATGCCGTGCTCGGAGGCGAGCTTGCGCACCAGCGGCGTGACGTACGGGCCGTCCGAAGACTCCGTAGCCTCCGCCGGAGCCTGCGCCTGGGCGGCCGGAGCCGGAGCTGCCGGGGCCGGGGCCGCGGGAGCCGGAGCGGCGGGCGCGGGGGCCGGGGCGGCCGGAGCCGGGGCGGGCTTGCTTTCCTGCGCCGGTTCCGGAGCCGGAGCGGGCTTGGACTCCTGCGCCGGGGCCGGAGCCGGGGGGCGGCCGGGGCGGGCGCGGCGTTCGCGTCGCCGATGACCGCGAGCACTCCGCCGACCTCGACGGTCTCGTCCTCGCCCGCGCGGATCTCCAGCACGGTGCCGGCGACCGGCGACGGGACCTCGGTGTCGACCTTGTCCGTGGAGATCTCGAGCAGCGGCTCGTCGACCTCGACCGACTCGCCGACCTGCTTCAGCCAGCGGGTGACGGTGCCCTCGGTGACGCTCTCGCCCAGTTCGGGCAGCTTCACCTCGGTGCCGGAACCGCCCGCGGCCGGAGCGGTGTCCGGCTGCGCCGGAGCGGACTCGGCGGGGGCGGCCGCGGCAGGGGCTTCCTGCTGCTGCGGGGCGGGCTCGGGCTCCGGCTCGGCCTGCTGGGCCGGGGCGGAGGACGCGGGCACGCCGCCGGTGCCGTCGTCGATCACCGCCAGCTCGCCGCCGACCTCGACGGTGTCGTCTTCCTTGGCGCTGATCTTCACGACCGTGCCGGCCACCGGCGACGGTACTTCGGTGTCGACCTTGTCGGTCGAGATCTCGAGCAACGGCTCGTCGACCTCGACGGTGTCGCCCTCCTGCTTCAACCACCGGGTGACGGTTCCCTCGGTGACGCTCTCGCCGAGCTCCGGCAGCGTGACGGAGTAGGCCATTGTTCGCTGGCTCCCTTGATCGCTAAGACGTGGTCTGGATTGTGCTGGTTGCGCGTCAGCTGTGCACGTGCAGCGGCTTGCCCGCGAGGGCGAGGAACGCTTCGCCGAGTGCCTCGGTCTGCGTGGGGTGCGCGTGGATCAGCGGGGCGACGTCCTCCGGGAACGCCTCCCAGCTGTAGATCAGCTGCGCTTCGCCGATCAGCTCGCCGACCCGGTCGCCGACCATGTGCACGCCGACGACGGGGCCGTCCGGCGCCTTCACCAGCTTCACGCCGCCGGAGGTCTTGAGGATCTGGCTCTTGCCGTTGCCGCCGAGGTCGTAGGTGAACGTGGTGACGTCCGAGCCGTACTTCTCCTTGGCCTGCGCCTCGGTGAGACCGACGGAGGCGACCTCGGGGTGCGAGTAGGTGACGCGCGGGATGCCGCGCTCGTCGATGGCGCGCGGGTTCAGCCCGGCGATCTCCTCGGCCACGAAGATGCCCTGCTGGAAGCCGCGGTGCGCGAGCTGAAGGCCCGGCACGATGTCGCCGACCGCGTAGACGTTCGGCAGGTTGGTGCGGAGCCGGTCGTCGGTGAGCACGAAGCCGCGGTCGATGGTGACGCCCGCTTCCTCGTAGCCGTGGCCCGCCGAGTTGGGGCCGCGGCCGACGGCGACCAGCAGCAGGTCGGCTTCCAGCGTCTCGCCGGACTCCAGCGACACGCTGACGCCGTTGTCGTCCTGCTTCGCGCCGGTGAACCGGACGCCGGTCTTGAAGGCGATCTTGCGGCGGCGGAACGCGCGCTCGAGCTGCTTGGAGGCGTACTCGTCCTCGTTCGGGACCAGTCGCGGGAGCGCCTCGACCACGGTGACGTCGACCCCGAAGGAGGCCCACACGCTGGCGAACTCCACGCCGATGACGCCGCCGCCGAGCACGACGACCTTCTTCGGCACGTAGTCCAGCGTCAGCGCCTGCTCGCTCGCGATGATGCGGCCGCCCAGCTCGAGGCCGGGCAGGGTGCGCGAGTACGAACCGGTGGCCAGGATGACGTTCTTGCCGGTGTAGCGGGTGCCGTCGACCTCGACGGTGGTGCCGCCGACGAACCGGCCGGTGCCCTCGACCAGGTTGACCTTGTGCGCCTTGGCCAGGCCCTGGAGGCCCTTGTACAGCCGGGAGACGATCCCGTCCTTGTACTTGTTCACCCCCGCGATGTCGATGCCCTCGAACACGGCCTTGACGCCGAAGGTCTCGGCGTCGCGGGCCTCGTCGGCGACCTCGGCGGCGTGCAGCAGGGCCTTGGTCGGGATGCAGCCCCGGTGGAGGCAGGTCCCGCCCAGCTTGTCCTTCTCGATCAGCGTGACGGAAAGGCCCAGCTCGGCCGCGCGGAAGGCCGCGGCGTAGCCGCCCGATCCGCCTCCCAGGATCACGAGGTCGGCGGAGGTGTCGCTCACTTCAATAACTCCTCGGCAGCGATAGGGGTGAAGCTTCGGTCGCCGCGGCACCCGGTATAAACGCGCGCGCGACAACAGCCATCTTGTCACTACGCCGATCGGTGTTGCGACCTAGCCGGGCCAAGGCGCCGTTGCGACACCGGCCACACGCCCGACCGGGAATAATGGAGTCCGGACTCTCGCCGGAAGAAAGGTGGTCGAAGTGGGGATCTTCGACTCGTTGCGCCGCCGCGGCAGACGCGGCCCGTCCGCTGGAGCAGGCCGCTCCGTAGGCCAGGCCGACACCCGCTACCTGGAGGAATGGGCCGCCGCGCGACGCGGAGTGGAAGCCTTCGTCGAACCCAAGACCACGGTGACCGACACCACTGTGGTGCTCGTCGCGCACGACGGCGAATGGACCCGCCGCCGGATCGGCAGCCTCGACGCCGCGCAGCGATTCGGGCACAAGCACACGATCCCGGTGTACGAGGTCGCGCGCGTCGGCTACCCGCAGCGCATGCGGGACTACACCGAACGGCAGAAGCGTCGCCCGGGAAGCTGAGTCAGGCACTGGCTTCCAGTAGCCGGTGGTGGTGTTCGAGCAGCGCGCGGAACGAGTCGTGCGCGGTGCTGCCGTAGGCGAGGTCCACTTCGACCGCTCGCCAGCTGTCGCCGGTGTGGGTGAGCAGGATCGTCGCGGGCTCGGAGACGATCACGACCGCTCCGTCGGCGCGGAGTTCGCGGGCGGGCAGCAGGCGCGGGAACACCACGTCGGCGGGCAATCCGTCGGTGATCCGCAGGAATTCCCGGTAGTCGCCGGGCAGCCGGACGCCGAGGCGGTGTTCGGCGGCTTCCAGGTCGGCGGCTTCCGCAGGGGCGGGGGCTCGCTGTCCGCGCAGCCGCAGGATCGCCGCGACCAGTTCCGGCAGCGTGCCCGGGCCGGTCGGATGGCGCTCGCGCAACGCGGCGATCAGCGCGCCCGCGCACTGGTCCGGCCATTCCGTGCCGAGGCCGAGCGGGTCCGCGCCCGCGACCAGCCGCGCGGCGAGCGGACGCGTGGCGGCGAGCGTCGCGACGTCCGGGTTCGGGTGGTTCTCCACTTTTGCGGCCCACGCTTCGAGGTCGGCGGCGGCCAATGCTTCGCGCACCGGATCGGGCCGCTGCGGGGCGATCGCGGAGACCACGCCGGCCACCGGCGAACCGTCGAAGAGACCGTCCAAATCGGACGCTCGACGGGCGAGAAGTGCTTGGTGGGCTTGCTCTTCCGCGTCCAGGTCGAGCGGCACCAGTGCGTCTGCCCATTGTGGACGGTCGCCGCGCGCCTCGAAGAGCATCGCCCACGCACGGGCCCGCACGGCGTCGTCGGCGAGCACGGAAGCCGGGCGGCCGGTGACCGCGTGCCATTGCGTGACGAGCCGGTCCGCGGCGCCGGCCGCGCCAGCGGTGGCGAGGAGGAGCGCGGCGTGCCCGATCCGCCGGTCGACGGCGGGCTCGTCAGCGGTGAGCACGTCGCGGACGGCGGTCTCGAGGTAGTCGTCGCGCTGCATGATCGCGAGCGTGCCACATGGGCGGCGGCCCCGGTCGAGGGTGCCGGGTCTGGGTCATGACGAAGGCCCCGCACCGGGCGCGGTGCGGGGCCTCCAGCCGAGCGGGCGGGGGTCAGCCCTGTTCGGCGATGTCCGCCAGCACCGCGGCGATCGTGCGGACCGGGACACCCGTGCCGCCCTTGCCGGTGTAGCCCCAGGGGCCGCTGGAGTTGAAGGCCGGGCCCGCGACGTCCAGGTGCACCCACGGCAGGTCCGCGGGCACGAACTCGCGCAGGAACACGCCCGCGACGAGCATGCCCGCCCAGCGCTGGCCGGTGACGTTCGCGATGTCGGCCAGGCGCGAGTCGAGGTCGCCGCGCAGTTCGTCGGGCAGCGGCATCGCCCAGCCGCCTTCGCCGGTGGCCTGCATGATGCCCGCGACGCGGTCGCGGAACTCGTCCGAGCCCATCACGCCGGAGATCCGGTTGCCGAGCGCGACCACCTGCGCGCCGGTCAGCGTGGCGGTCTCGATCAGGTAGTCCGGGTTCTCCTCGGCGGCGCGCACGATCGCGTCGGCCAGCACGAGCCTGCCTTCGGCGTCGGTGTTGAGCACCTCGACGGTCTTGCCGCCGTACATGGTGAGGACGTCGCCGGGGCGGTAGGAGGTGGCCGAGGGCAGGTTCTCCGCCAGCGGGATGTGCGCGGTGACCTCGAGCGGGTACTTCAGCTTCGCGGCGAGCACGACCGACGCGAGCACGGCGGCCGCGCCCGACATGTCGGAGGTCATGTGGTCCATGTTCGCGGCGGGCTTGAGCGAGATGCCGCCGGAGTCGAAGGTGATGCCCTTGCCGACCAGCGCGACCTTCTTGCGCGCCTTCGCCGGCTTCCAGCTGAGCCGCAGCAGGCGCGGCGGCCGCGACGAACCGCCGCCGACGCCGAGGATGCCGCCGAAGCCCTTGCGCTTCAGGGCCTTCTCGTCGAGGACCTCGAACTCGAGGCCGTTCGCGTCGGCGAGCTTCTTCGCGCGGTCGGCGAAGGACGCCGGGAACAGGTCGTTCGGCGGGGTGTTGATCAGGTCGCGGGCGATGATCACCGATTCGGCGATGAAGGTCGCCGCCTTCAGCGTGGCCTTGTGGTCGCGCGCGGCGCCCTCGGCCGGGCTGACCAGGTCGGCCTTCGCCAGCGGGGCGTCGCCCTTCTCCGAGCGGTACTCGGTGAAGACGTACGCGCCCAGCGCGATGCCCTCGGCGGCGGCGTGCAGGTCGACCGCCGACAGCGTGACGAACGCCCGCTCGGTGCCGCTCAGCGCGCGGGCGGCGGCACCGGCCGCGCGGCGCACCTGCTCGGCGGAGACCTCGCCGTCCTTCTGCTTGCCGAGGCCGACGGCCAGCACGACGCCCGCGGGCAGCTTGCCCAGCGTCGGCAGCTTCACGATCTCCTCGGCCTTGCCGGTCGCGCCGAGCGTGCCCAGCACCTCGGCGAGCTTGCCGTCGAACGCCGCGTCGGCGACCTCCGCGCCGGCAGCGAGCGCGAGGCCGTCCTCGCCCTGGAGAGTGCCGATCACGAGGACGTCGGCGCGGGTCTTGCCCAATGCCGCGTCCGTGTTCTCGGAGAGGGCAAGCTTCGGCACGGTCACTTCTGGCTCCTCGCGACGTCGCGGTGGGTGCCGGGCGATCTGCCCGGCCGATCGTGAGCCATGCTAATGACAAAGCCATCCGGACGGGGGAAGGGGGATCGCGGTGCGGCTCGCGGGAGCACTCCTGGTGACGCTGGCGGCCGGCGCCGCGGGCGCCGGGTACTGGGTTCTCCTCGCGGTCGTGCTCGCCGCGGCGGTCGCGGCCGGCTCCTCCCGGCTGCCCGCGCTCGCCGACGATCCGGCCGGCCGGATCGTCGGCGGATTATCCCGGCTGGCGCAGATCGTCGTGCTCGCGCAGGCCTTCGGCGCGTACGTGTTCCCGCTGCAGCCCGGATACGCCGCGGCCGCGCTCGTGGTGTTCGTCGCCGCAGCGGACTTCGCTGGGCTCCGGCTGCCGGATCTGCTGGTCAAGTGGGTATCGGGCGTGCTGCTGGCCGCCGGGGCGGTGCTGGTGGCGATGTGCCTCGCAGTCGCTCCGGTGCCGCGAACGGGCGGAATCGGGACGCCGGACGCGGCCGCGATCGTCGTGGCGGCGCTGTTCCTGCTGCCGTTCCTCATTCCGGAACCGGGGCAGCGGATCACCGCCCGTGCGCTCGGTCTCGGCCTGGTCGCGGTCGTCGTCACCGCGGTCACGCTCTTCCAGCTGGGGCCGATCCGGCTCGGATTGTCCGGGACGGCGATGCGGGACCTGCTCTCCGCCGCGGACGCCGGACAGCTTCAGCCGTTGCTCACGGTGATCGCAGTGCTGGCGACTCTGCCCGCAGCATTCACGACTTTCGTCGGGGCGCGACAGCGGTTTGCGCCGTCCGGCGGGGTTCCGGTCGCAGCGGGCGCGCTGCTGGCGGCGGCCGCGGCGGCCTTCGCTCCGCTGTCCGCGATGCTGCTCGTGGCCGGGCTCGGCGCGGTCGCGGAACTGCTGCTGCGGATGCGGGCCCGCCGCTACCGTGGCGTCCATGACTGAGCACCGCTGGGCGCCGGGACAGACGGTCGTCGAACGTTTCGTCCGCCCGGACGGCAGCATCGGCCAGCACCATCCGCTGCGCGTGATCTCCGACGACGGCGAGACGCTGCTCGGCTGGCTCCCGCTCGGCACGCCGATCGTCGGCAGCAGGCTCGCGGACGGCCGATCCCTGCGCGAAGCGCCGCTGGAGCAACGGTTTCGCGCGCCGCGCGTGCGAGTGCCGGACATCTGGCACGGCACGTCGACGCTGCGGCTGATCCCGGACGGGGCCTGGTCGTCGGTGTGGTGGTTCTTCGAGGCGGACGGGCGGTTCCGCGACTGGTACGTGAACCTCGAGGTGCCGCGCGGGCGCACCGGCGCCGGCCCGGACCGGATCGACGGCATCCTCGACCTGGTCGTGACGCCGGGCGCGGGCTGGCAGTGGAAGGACGAGGACGAAGCGGAGGCGGCCGTCGAGGCGGGCCGGCTCACTACGGCCGACCTCGACCAGTTGCGCGCGGAGGGCGAGCGGATGGGTGCGCTGGCGGATCAGGGCGCGTTCCCGTTCGACGGCACGCACACCGATTTCCGCCCGGAGCCGGGCTGGCCGGCTCCCGCGCTGCCCGAGGGGCTCTGCTGACCTACTGGGCCAGCAGGACCAGCGCGACGAACAGCACGATGTCGACGACGAGCAGGATCACCACCGATTTGGTGGGCAGGTCCTTGGCGATCACCTTGCCGTGCAGGTTCTTCCACCAGTAGATGCCGAATCCGGCGGCGATCAGGCCGAGGAAGAAGCCGAACCCGCTCGAAAGCAGGCCCCAGCCGACCATGCCGAGCAGCCCGGCCCCGAAGGTCAGCAGGGCGGCGGTGCCGAAGGTCTTGACGTCCGGCCCGGCTCCCGGCCCGGCCTGGCGTGCTGGTTGAGTGCTCACGCCGGCCATCGTAGTGGGGTGACGCAGCGAGCGCGGGACGGTGCGGCGAGTAAAACCACAGGACTTCCGACTAACGTGCTTCCGACCAAGCGTTATTGTCTAAGCATGACGACAGCGACGCAGTTCACTCACGTTCCGAACCCGAGCCCCGCGAGTGCTGAACGCGTCGCCGAGGTACTTGCCAAGCCGGGGTTCGGCACGCACTTCACCGACCACATGGTCACCGTCCGCTACAGCACCGAAAAGGGCTGGCACGACGCCAAGGTCGGGCCGTACGAACCGTTCACCCTCGACCCGGCCACGTCCGTGCTGCACTACGGCCAGGCCATCTTCGAGGGCCTCAAGGCCTACCGCCAGCCGGACGGCACGATCGCCGCGTTCCGGCCGGACGCCAACGCGCAGCGGTTCCGGGAATCCGCCGAGCGGCTGGCGATGCCGCAGCTGCCGGTGGAGACCTTCGTCGACGCGCTGCGCGAGCTGATCACGGTGGACGAGCGCTGGGTGCCGACCCGCGAGGGCGATTCGCTGTACCTGCGCCCGTTCATGATCTCCACGTCCACCGGGCTCGGCGTGAACAGCCCGGCCAGCGAGTACGTCTTCGCGGTCATCGCCTCGCCGGCCGGCTCGTACTTCAGCGGCGGCGTGAAGCCGGTGAGCGTGTGGCTGTCCACGGAGTACGTGCGCGCGGCCCCCGGCGGCACCGGCGCGGCGAAGTGCGCCGGCAACTACGCGGCGTCCTTCGTGGCGCAGGCGCAGGCCGTCGAGAAGGGCTGCGACCAGGTGGTGTGGCTGGACGCGGTGGAGCGCCGCTGGGTCGAGGAGATGGGCGGGATGAACCTGTTCTTCGTCTTCGGCTCGGGCGACGACGTCCGCGTGGTCACGCCGGAGCTGACCGGTTCGCTGCTGCCGGGCGTCACCCGGAAGTCGTTGCTGCAGCTGGCGAAGGACGCCGGGCACAAGGTCGAGGAGCGCCGGATCTCCACCGACGAATGGGAGAAGGCGGCCGGCTCGGGCGAGCTGACCGAGGTCTTCGCGTGCGGCACGGCGGCGGTCATCACGCCGGTCGGCCACGTCAAGCACGGCGGCGGCGAGTTCTCGATCTCCGGTGGGCAGCCTGGCCCGGTCACTATGGCCCTGCGCGAGCAGCTGGTCGGGATCCAGGAGGGCACCCGCCCGGCCCCGGCCGGCTGGATGGTCCCGCTCAGCTGACGTTCTAGCTGTCCGTGAGGGGAACCCTGGGGAATCAGGGTTCCCCTCACGGCTTTCAGGACGAGAGCGGCCCGGAGACGCCGGACTGCTCGTGCGTGGTCATTTCGGCGAGCACGCGGCTGGCCATCATCAGCAGCGGCAGCGCGGTGACCGCGCCGGTGCCTTCGCCGAGACGGACGTCGAGGTCGAGCAGCGCGCCGAGGTCCAGGTGCTCCAGGGCGAGCGCGTGTGCGGGCTCGCCGGTCAGCTGACCGGACATCCACCAGCGGCGCGCGCCCGGCGCGAGTTCTTCGGCGACGAGCGCGGCCGAGCAGACCACGAGCCCGTCGAGCACCACCGGCGTGCGGCGGACCGCTGCCTGCGCGAGGAAGCCCGTCATCGCGGCGATATCGGCACCCGAGGACGTCCGCAGCAGCGCGAGCGGATCGGCCAGCACCGCGCGGGCCCGGCGCAGCGCGTCGCGCACCGCGGCGGCCTTGCGCATCCAGGTGTTGTCGTCGATGCCCGAACCCCGGCCGACCACGGCGACCGGCTCGCTGCCGGTCAGCGCCGCGACCAGCACCGACGCCGGGGTGCTGTTGCCGATGCCCAGGTCGCCCGCGATCAGCAGGTCCGCGCCGCCGTCGACCTCGGCGTCGGCGATCTTCCGGCCGGCGGCCACCGCGGCGCGCACCTCGGCGTCGGTGAGCGCGTCCTCGACGTCGATCGAACCGGAACCGCGGCGCACCTTGAACTCGCCGATCGACCGCATCGCGGATTCCTCGGTGTCCACCGCCATGTCGACCACGCGCACGCCCGCGCCCGCCGCCGCGGCGAGCACGTTGATCGCCGCGCCGCCGGTCAGCATGGTCCCGACGAGCTGCGACGTGACCTCGCGCGGGTACGCCGAAACGCCCCGCTCCGCGATGCCGTGGTCGCCGGCGAACACGACGACCCGCGGCCGGGTGAACGGCCTCGGCGGGGCCTGCCCCTGGCACGAGGAGATCCACACGCCCAGCTCCTCCAGTCGCCCGAGCGAGCCGGCCGGCTTGACGAGCTTGTCGTGCAGCGCGATCGCGCCCGAACGGGCCTGGTCGCTCGGCGGTTCGATCTCGCCGAACTCGATGCCCGTTTCCCCGGTGTCCACAGCCAGGTTTCCTTTCGCCGCTGGGCGTCCCGGGGCCCAACCTACCGCCGGGCGGGCCGGGCCCTTAGGGTCGGTCGGCGTGCGGGAATCGACGGCGGCCGGGGTCGTGCTGGCCAGTGGCGCGGGGACCCGGGTCGGGGCCGCGCTGAACAAGGTCTACCTGCCGGTCGCGGGCAGGCGCGTGGTGGCGTGGTCGCTGGACGCGTTCGCCGCCGCGCCCGGGATCGGCGTGCTGGTGCTGGTGATCCGGCCCGAGGACGAGCCGCTGGCCAAGGAGGTGCTGGCGGGGCTGTCCGCTTCGGTGGAGATCGTGCCCGGCGGCCCGACGCGGCAGGCGTCCGAGCTGAACGCGCTGCGCCATCTGGCGTCGCGGATCGCCGACGGGACAGTGGATTCCGTGCTGCTGCACGACGGGGCCCGGCCGCTGGTGACGCCGGAGCTGATCGCCGCGGTGCTGGAGCGGACCAGGGCGGACGGGGGAGCGGTGCCGGGACTGGCGGCGGACGACGTCGTCGCGATGGCCGGACCGGACACGGTCGCCGGGCCGCTGCCGGGCGCGATCCGCGTGCAGACCCCGCAGGGCTTCCGGGCGGAGCCGCTGCTGGCGGCCTACGAACAGGCTGCCGCGGAAGGGTTTCTCGGCACGGACACGGCTTCGTGCATGGAGCGGTTCTCCGCGCTGCCGGTGCGGTGGGTGCCCGGCAGCGCGGAGAACGTGAAGATCACCTATCCGCACGACCTCGCGGTGGCGGAGCGGCTGCTGCTGCGGTGATCAGGGGAGACGGTGAGCGCCGGGTCGGTGACCACGACGTCGCCGAGCGCCTCGTCGATCGCGGCGAGCAGCTCCGGCTCGAGCTTCACGCCTGCCGCCTTGACGTTGTCGTGGACCTGCTCGGGCCGCGAGGCTCCGATGATCGCCGACGCGACGTTCGGGTTCTGCAGCACCCACGCGACGGCCAGCTGCGCCATCGACAGCCCGGCGTCGGCCGCCAGCGGCTCCAGCTTCGCGACCGCGGTGAGGGTCTTCTCGTCGAGGAAGCGCTTCACCATGTTCGCGCCGCCGTTCTCGTCGGTCGCGCGCGAACCGGCGGGCAGCGGCTGGCCCACCTTGTACTTGCCGGTCAGGACGCCCTGCGCCACCGGCGACCAGACGATCTGGCTCAGGCCCTCGCGCTCGGACGCGGGCACGACCTGCGACTCGATGACCCGCCACAGCATCGAGTACTGCGGCTGGTTCGACACGAACGGGATCTTCAGCTCGCGGGCGAGCGCCGCGCCGCGGGCGATCTGCTCGGCGTTCCACTCCGAAACGCCGATGTAGAGCGCCTTGCCCTGGCGGACCAGGTCGGCGAACGCCTGCATGGTCTCTTCCAGCGGCACCGTGCGGTCGAAGCGGTGCGCCTGGTAGAGGTCGACGTAGTCGGTGCCGAGCCGCTCGAGCGACGCGTTCGCCGACTCCATGATGTGCTTGCGCGAGAGGCCCCTGTCGTTCGGGCCCTTCGGGCCGGTCGGCCAGAAGACCTTGGTGAAGATCTCCAGGCTTTCCCGGCGCTGCCCCTTGAGCCCGCGCCCGAGCACGGACTCGGCGGCGGTGTTCGCGTAGACGTCGGCCGTGTCGAAGGTCGTGATGCCGGCGTCGAGCGCCGCCTTGATGCAGGCCTGCGCCTGGTCCTCCTCGACCTGGGACCCGTGGGTCAGCCAGTTGCCGTAGGAGATCTCACTGATGTTGAGGCCGCTGCGGCCGAGACGTCGAAACTCCATGCCGACAGCGTAAACGTTTCGTTCGCGAGGCTAACGACCTGTGTGCCGCACGGCTCAGTTCGGGATCGGGTCCCCGGCCTTGAGACGCGGCTTCGGGACGCGCAGCTTGCGGATCTGGCTCGCCCGGACGAACGCGTACCAGCCGACGCCGCGGGTGGCCGTGGCCGGCTCCTTCGGGAAGCGTTCGCGGACAAGCTTGGAGATCTTCCGGCCGTTCACGATGCCCTCGATGGCCATGACCAGCAGCATCGCCATGCAGACCAGGGTGATGTACTGCTGCACCGCGGGCGCGGGCACCAGCAGCGCGAGGAACACCAGGATCGCCAGCGGCATGAACAGGCCGAGGATGTTGCGCCGGGAGTCGACCAGGTCGCGCACGTACGCCTTGACCGGGCCCTTGTCGCGCGGCGGCAGGTACTTGTCGTCGCCGGACATCATCCGCTCGCGGCGCACGCGGGCGGCTTCCTTGCGCTCTTCCTTGCTGACCGGGTTGGCCTTGCGCAGTTCCTTGTTGCGCTTCATCGCCTCGCGCATCGAGGTGGGCGGCGCCGCGACCGGCCCGCGCCTGCGTCCCTCGGCCTCGCGCCGCTTGGGCGTGGCCTTGCCCTTGCCCGGCGTGTACGACTTGCTGGCGGCCGGGGTGTCGACATCGGCGGCCTCCGCCGCGGAGTCGTCGGCGGCGGGGTCAGTGGTGCTTCGGCGCAGGAACCTCACCTCACCAGGGTATTGCAGGCGTCACGGCTTTGTTCACCAGGTCGTTCCATATGCGACGATGGAGGGGAACAGATCGGGCGAGTCGCGTGTTGTACGTAGGACACGAGATGTACCCGCAGCGAGTTCGACCAAAGAGGGAGTGCCATGACGACCGCTGAGCAGACCGGTGCGGCTGCGGCCGAGACCGCCGAGGAGACCCACGGCGTGACGTTGACCGACGCCGCGGCCGCCAAGGCGAAGGCGCTGCTCGAACAGGAGGGCCGCGACGACATGCACCTGCGCATCGCCGTGCAGCCCGGCGGCTGTGCGGGCCTGCGCTACCAGCTGTTCTTCGACGAGCGCACGCTCGACGGCGACCTGTTCCGCGACTTCGACGGCCTGCAGGTGGCGGTCGACCGGATGAGCGCGCCTTACGTTTCCGAGGCCGTGATCGACTTCGTCGACACCATCGAGAAGCAGGGCTTCACGATCGACAACCCGAACGCCTCGGGTTCGTGCGCCTGCGGCGACAGCTTCCACTGAGCCACACCGGCAACGGGCCCCAGCACATTCCGCGCTGGGGCCCGTTGCCGTTTCCGGCCGAGCTTGGCTCAGACGTAAGCGTCGAGGTCGGCGACCTGCGCGTGGCAGGCGTCGTCGACCGTCCACGGCCGCGCGGCACGCGGGAGGGGCAGCCGAGCCTGCTCGGCGGCGGGCCCGGGCTGGAGCGTGGACGGGAGATGGGCGCAGTCGGCGATCAGGTCGCCGATGGTTTCCGGTTCGGTCGCGAGGTTCACCCCGGCCACGCTATTCAGCCGAACTTGAACGGGAAACGAGTACCGGCCGGTAGTGTCGTCACGTGGCGCGGAAACTACCCGGAAGGGTCATGACCAGCGGGTAACTTGCGCCGGGGCACGAAAACGCCAGCCCATCCACTCGTGAGGAGAACCGGTGGCAGACAAGCCCAGGATCGCCGTGTCCGGCAGCATCGCGACGGACCATCTGATGCACTTTCCGGGGAGGTTCGCCGAGCAGCTCGTCGCCGAGCAGCTGCACCGGGTGTCGTTGAGCTTCCTCGCCGACGACCTCGTCGTGCGCCGCGGCGGCATCGGCGCGAACATCGCCTTCGGGCTCGGCGTGCTCGGCGTGCGGCCGGTGCTGGTCGGAGCCGTCGGCCAGGACTGGGCGGACTACCAGTCGTGGCTCCAGCGGCACGGCGTCGACACCTCGGGCGTGCTGGTCTCCGAGGTCGCGCACACCGCGCGGTTCGTGTGCACCACCGACGAGGACATGTGCCAGATCGCGACGTTCTACGCCGGGGCGATGGCTGAGTCCCGGAACATCGAGATGGGGCCGATCTCGGACCGGGTCGGCGGGTTGGGGCTGGTGCTGATCAGCCCGGACGATCCGGAAGGGATGGTCCGGCACGCGCAGGAGTGCCGTCAGCGGGGGTACACGTTCGCGGTCGATCCTTCGCAGCAGCTGGCCCGGATGGACGGGGCGCAGGTGCGGTCGTTTGTCGAGGGGGCCAAGTATCTGTTCAGCAATGACTACGAGTGGGAGTTGTTGCTGCAGAAGACTGGGTGGTCTGAGGCGGACGTCCTGGAGCGCGTTGGGCTGCGGATTACCACGCTCGGGGAGAAGGGCGTGGAGATCGTGGGGCGGGATGGGACTGCGCTGCAGATCGGGGCGGTGCCGGAGCGGGGGAAGGCTGATCCGACTGGGGTCGGGGACGGGTTCCGGGCTGGGTTCCTGGCCGCGATCGACGGCGGGCTTGGGTTGGAGCGGGCGGCGCAGTTGGGGTGTTTGATCGCTGTGCTGGTTTTGGAGACGGTGGGGACGCAGGAGTGGACGTTGGAGCGGGACGGGGCGCTGGCTCGGTTGCGGGAGGCGTTCGGGCCTGAGGCTGCGGAGGAGATCTCGGCGGTTTTGCCTGCTTGAGGGGGGCGGCTGCTCGTCGCCTGGCGGCGACGTTGCGCCTGGGCCTCGTGGGGGCACCCCGAAGCTTGATTGTGACTACGGACGGCGGGTGCTTGTCAAGGCGGGAAAGATGCCTTGACAAGCACCCGCCGTCCGCGTTTTTGGCTTCGTATCGGGGTGCGGGGGTGGTGTGGGTGCCTCGCTGGGTGGGTGCATCGGCGGCGGTTTAGGGCCGTGAAGGACTCTTTGAGGGAATTAGATTCCCTCAAAGAGTCCTTCACGGACTTCAGAGCTTGACTGGGTAGGCCGGTTCCGGGATTTCTGGCTTGATGCGGTGTTCTACGAAGATGCCGTGCCAGAGCATGAAGACCAGGAGTGCCCATAGCTGGCGGCTGCGGTCCAGTTGGCCTGCCTTGTGTTCGTCCAGCAGGGCTAGTACGGCCTTCTTGTCCAGCAACTCGTCAGTCTTCGAGTCGTTGATGATGCTGCGGGCCCAGTCGTACATCTCGTTGCGCAGCCACAGGCGGATGGGGACGGGGAAGCCCAGCTTCTTCCGGTTCAGGACGTGGCCTGGGATGATCTTGGCCAGGGCTTGGCGCAGGGCGTATTTGGTGGTGCCGTGCGCTAGCTTCTGGTCCAGCGGGATCGAGGCGGCGACCTTGAACACCTCGGCGTCCAGGAACGGCACGCGCAGCTCCAGCGAGTTCGCCATGGTCACCTTGTCCGCCTTGACCAGGATGTCGCCGCGCAGCCAGGTGTAGAGATCCACGTGCTGCATGCGGGCGACCGGGTCCCAGCCTCGGGACACGTCGTACCAAGGTGCGGTGACGTCCTTGAAGCCGACGCCTTCCTGGTACGTCCGCAGCACGGCGCGCAGCTGCTCGTCGCGGAAGTTGCGGGCGTTGCCGTAGTAGCGGTCTTCCAGGGGAGCGCGCCGCGGCGCAGCAGGTCCTTGCCTCGGGTGCCCTCCGGGATCTTCGTGGACACCTTGCCGATCAGCTTGCGGACGCTCCCGGGGATTTTCTCGAACGGGGCCAGCGAGATCGGCTCGCCGTAGATCGTGTAGCCGCCGAACAGTTCGTCCGCGCCTTCGCCGGACAGGACCGCCTTCACGTGCTTGCGGGCCTCGCGGGCGATGAACCACAGCGGGACCAGCGCCGGGTCCGCCACCGGGTCGTCCAGGTACCAGACGATGAGCGGGAGCGCTTCCATCATCTCGTCCGCCGACACCGTGCGGACCACGTGCTTCACGCCGATCGCCGCGGCCGACTCCGCGGCCACGTCCACCTCGGAGTAGCCCTCGCGCTCGAAGCCGGTGGTGAACGCGATGAGGTTCGGGTTGTGCTCCTTGGCGAGCGTCGCGGTCGCGGTGGAGTCGATGCCGCCGGACAGGAACGCGCCGACCGTGACGTCCGGGTCGGAGATCATGTGCTTGCCGACCGAGTCGCGCATCACATCGGCGATGCGCTCGTACAGCGCCTCGGCCTCGGCCGGGCCGTTGACCGGCTTCGCGGCGAACTTCGGGTGGAAGTAGCGGGTGAACTCGGGCTTCCCGCCGGGGGAGAGCCGGAACGAGGTGCCGGACTCGACGCGGCGGATGTCGGTGTGCAGCGACTCCGGCTCCGGCACGTACTGCAGGACCAGGTAGTGCTGCAGCGCGGTGCGGTCCAGCTCCTGCGCGACGCCGAGCGTGTCCGACAGCTCCAGCAGGCTCTTCTTCTCGCTGGAGAACGCGGTGCCCTTCGGGCCGGCGCTGTAGTAGAGCGGTTTGATCCCGAACGGGTCGCGCGCGCCGAAAACGACCTTTTCCGCCGAATCCCAGATCAGGAAGGCGAACATGCCGCGCAGCTTTTCGACCGCTTTGTCCCCGAGGTAGTGATAAGCCGCGACGATCGCCTCGCCGTCGCCCTCAGTGGCGAATTTCGCACCGAATTTTTCGGCCAGCTCGTCGCGCAGCTCGCGGTAGTTGTAGATCTCGCCGTTGAAGTTCAGCGTGTACCGGCCGGGCGCCTCCGGCGGGCCCCACACCAGCGGCTGGTGCGCGTGGTCGACGTCGATGAAGGCGAGCCGGTTGAAGCCGTACACGACCTCGGCATCGGCCCAGGTGTCCTGCTCATCCGGGCCGCGGTGGCGCTGGCAGCGCATCGCCGCGCCGACGCTCGCGCGGGCTTCGGCGGCGTCGTTTTCGGTCGCGCAGATCAGTCCAAGCAGGCCGCACACGCGTACTCACACACCTCAAGGTCGGGCCGGTCCGGGGAAGAGCCCAGTATGCCGGGGCCGGGCCCGCCGCCCGGAACGCGGGTGACGCGCGGCGCAACTGGTCACCCCTTGGTCAGCGGGAGCGGCCAACTCGGCTAGGCTCCGCCTGTCACGAAGATCGGTCGAAGAAGGCCCGGTGTGAGAGGGCCTGTTGGGTGAAAGGGCAGGGCGCAGTGGGAAAACCAGAGCGCACCCCGGTGGGTAAGCGGGTCGGGCGTGTCGCCGCGCTGGCCGTGCTGGTGGCGCTGACCGCGACGGGCTGCTCGGGAGACGAGATCCTCCGCTTCGGCTGGCCCAAGGGCGTCACGCCGCAGGCCGACCAGATGCGCACCCTCTGGACGTGGACGGTCATCGCCGCGCTCGTCGTCGGCGCGATCGTGTGGGCCCTGATCTTCTGGACCGCGATCTTCCACCGCAAGAAGAAGGGCGCGACCGCCGAGGGCCCCGAGGACCTGCCGCGCCAGTTCCAGTACAACATCCCGCTGGAGATCTTCACGGTCGTCCTCCCGACGATCATGGTCTGCGTGCTGTTCTTCTTCACCGCGACGACCGAGAGCAAGGTCCTCGACAAGAAGCCGAACCCGGACGTGGTCGTCGACGTCGTCGCCTTCCAGTGGAACTGGGAGTTCAAGTACGAGGGCGACAACGCCAAGCGCCCCGACGGCACCCAGGTGAGCACCGTCGGCTCCTCCGGCGAGATCCCGCTGCTCGTGCTGCCGACGAACAAGACCATCGAGTACCGGCTCCGCTCGACGGACGTCATCCACTCGTTCTGGGTCCCGGAGTTCAACTTCAAGCGCGACGTCATGCCGGACCCGGAGAAGAACAACCAGGACAGCTCGTTCCAGAACTCGATCGACCGTGAGGGCTCGTTCGTCGGCCGCTGCGCCGAGCTGTGCGGGACGTACCATTCGGTGATGAACTTCGAGGTGCGGGCCTTGTCCCCGGACAAGTACGACCAGTACCTCAAGCTGCGCACCCAGACGAACGCGAAGACCGGCAAGCCGAACACCGCGTCCGAGGCGCTGGCTTCGATGAACTGCGGCGAGCTGTGCAGCCCGTACGCGGTCACCACGAAGCCGTTCAACACCGACCGCACGGCGCGCACCGCGTCCAACTGACGGCGAACCAGAAGGAGCAGGGGACCAATCCCATGAAGGTCGAAGCCCGGATTTTCTACATGGTGGCGGGGTTTGCCGTCCTCATGACCGCCGTCTACTGGGTCATGACCGCGCTCTTCACCACCGACCAGAAGGCCGAGCCGGTCGGCATCGTCGCGCTGTTCCTGACCGGCGGCCTCGCGTTCCTCGCCGGCAGCTACATGCAGTTCGTGTCCCGCCGGATCGAGGAGCGCCCGGAGGACCGCGAGGACGCCGAGATCAGCGACGGAGCCGGCGAGCTGGGCTTCTTCAGCCCGGGCAGCTACTGGCCGGTCGCGCTGGCCGCGGCGGCCGGGCTCGCGGGCCTCGCGCTGGCGTTCTTCCACATCTGGCTGCTGGTGATGGCGCTCGTGGCGCTGCTCATCGCCGTGGGCGGACTGGTGTTCGAGTACCACACCGGCCCGGACCACGACTGAGCCTTTCCGCTTCACCGAGACGCCCGGCTGGGGATTCCCGGCCGGGCGTCTCGCGTTTCCGCCTTGGCGCGGTGCGGGGCAAGCGCGGCGGCGAGCACCGCCAGCATCCCCAGTCCCTCGGCCCACGTGAGCCGGTGGCCGAACGCGAGCATGTCCACTACCACGGCGACCACCGGGTACAGGTACGACAGCAGCGCCACGGTGGTGGTCGGCAGCTTGCCGATGCTCGCGTACATCAGCACGTACATCACCGCGGTGTGCACCGTTCCCAGGAGCAGGAGCCACAGCAGTCCCGGAGCCGAACTCGGCAGCGGCGTGAACAGCAACGCGGGGGCGAGCACGATCGCGCCGACCGTCAGCTGCACCGCCGCGAGCAGATGTGGCCGGATGTGCTTGAGCTGCTTCGCGATGAAGGACGCACCGGCGTAGAGCAAGGCCGCGCCGAGCGCGAGCGCGATGCCCGCGAACCGCACTGGCTGCCCGTCATCTCCTTGCGCGGAAAGGGAAATCACCACCACGCCGGCGAACGCCACACCAGCTCGCGTGAGGTGCGACCGGCCGACTTTCTCGCCGAGGAACATCGCCGCCATGCCGACCAGGATCAGCGGCTGGGTGTGATAAACGACCGTGCTGACGCCGATGGACGACAGCGAGTAGGACGCGAACAGCAGCACCCAGTTGCCGACCAGCAGCAGTCCGCCGGCGACGGCGAGCAGCAGGTCGCGCCGGGTCGGCCGCCAGTCGCGGAACCAGCCGCGGGCCAGCGACCACACGACCAGCAGGACGCCGCCGACGAGGCAGCGGGCGAACGCGACCGCCGGGGCCGCCGCGCCGCTTGCGAGCACGACCGCGCCGATCGTTCCGGACAACGCCATCGCGGCGGACCACTGCAGGACCGGGCGGGATTCGGGGTTCTTCATGCGCCCCAGATTCGTCCTCGCGGCGACGCGCAACCAGTGTCAGAGATGACAATGACCGCAAAACTTGTGACATCCTGGGCGGCATGGACGTGCAACGGGTCGCGGTGCTGCTCGCGGATCGGGTTTCGCCGTTCGAGCTGGGGGTCGCGTGCGAGGTGTTCGGCACCGACCGCAGCGCGGACGGTATGCAGGGCTGGGACTTCGGCGTGTGCTCGCCGGGCGGGGCGGACGTGGCCAGCTGGTCCGGATTCGGCCTCGCCGGACTGCGGGATCTGGACTTCGCGGCGTCAGCCGATTTGGTGATTGTGCCCACCCAAGCGCCGCGTACCGAACCGCCGCCGGAGCCGTTGCTGGACGCGTTGCGCGCCGCCCGGGAGCGCGGCGCGTGGGTGGCCGGGTTCTGCGCGGGAGTGTTTTCCCTTGGTTACGCGGGACTTCTGGACGGCCGCCGCTGCACGGTGCACTGGATCTACGAACCGGAATTCCGGCGGCTGTTCCCCTCCGCGGAAGTGGACCCGCAGGCGCTCTACGCGGACGACGACGGCGTGTTCACCAGCGCCGGGACGGTCGCCGCGGTGGACCTGTGCCTGCACCTGGTGCGGCGGTTGCGCGGAGTCGCGGCGGCTACCGCGCTGGCCCGGCGGATGGTGGCCGCGCCGCATCGCGCCGGCGGGCAGGCCCAGTTCGTGCAGGCTCCAGTGCCCGCGACGGCCGCACCGGACGACGCGGTGGTCGCCGAAGCGCTCGAATGGGTGGAACGGCGGCTGGACCAGCCGTTCACGGTCGCGGAGCTGGCTCGCCGCAGCGGGCTGGGGGAGCGGACGTTCCTGCGCCGGTTCTCCGCCGCCACCGGGACGACGCCGCACCGCTGGCTGACCGAACGCCGCCTCGACCGGGCGCAGGCGCTGCTGGAGGAGGGTTCGCTGTCGGTGGAGGACATCGCGGCGGCGTGCGGGTATGCGTCCGCGGCGGCGTTGCGGCACCAGTTTTCGCGGCTGCGCTCGACGACGCCCAGCGCTTACCGGACCGCCTTCCGCTCCTGAGCCTGGATGCAACGAACGCCACATCGGATGCGGGGAAGCACCCGATGTGGCGTTCGGACAGTGCGGAAGGTCAGCGGCTCGCCGAGGAGAACGCGATCCAGCGGTCCAGCAGCGCCGCTGCCGCCCCGCTGTCGATGGCCTGGCGTGCTCGGTCCAGCCCGGCCGCCAGGTCGTCCTCGAGCGAATCGGAGAAGCCCGCGAAGGCGGCCAGCGCGGCGGCGGCGTTGAGCACCACCGCGTCGCGCACCGGGCCGGTCTTGCCGTTCACCAGTTCCCGGACGACCTCCGCGTTCGCCGCCGCGTCTCCGCCGCGCAGGTCCTCCGCGGTCGCGCGCGGGATGCCGAGCGACTGCGGATCGAAGGTGCGTTCGGTCACCGTGCCGCCGGAGACCACCAGCACCGACGTCGTCGTCGTGGTGGTGATCTCGTCGAGCCCGTCGTCGCCGCGGGCCACCAGGACCGACATGCCGCGGTGGGCGAAAATCTCCGCCAGGGCACGGGTTTTGTCGGCGTAGGCGCAGCCGATCAGCGCACTCTGCGGCTGCGCCGGGTTGGTGAGCGGGCCGAGCAGGTTGAACGTGGTCGGCACGCCCAGTTCGCGCCGCGGCGGGCCGGTGTGCCGGAACGCCGGGTGGAACGCCGGGGCGAAGCAGAACCCGATGCCGATCTCCTCGAGCGAGGCGAGCACCGCCTCCGGCGGCAGGTCGATCTTCACGCCGAGGGTTTCCAGCACGTCGGCCGCGCCGGACTTCGACGACGCGCTCCGGTTGCCGTGCTTGGCCACCGGCGCGCCCGCCGCCGCCGTGACGATCGTCGCCATCGTGGAGATGTTCACCGAGTTCGACCGGTCGCCGCCGGTGCCGACGATGTCCACCGCCGGGCGGCTCAGCGCGATCCGCCGGGCGTGCGACAGCATCGCGTCGGCCATGCCGGAGATCTCCGCGGGCGTTTCGCCCTTGGCGCGCAGCGCGACCGCGAAGCCGCCGATCTGCGCCTGCCCTGCGCTGCCGGACATGATCTGGTCCATCGCCCACGCCGTGTCCTCGGCGGACAGGTCCTCGCCGGCGATGAGCCGGGTGAGCAGCGCGGGCCAGGTGTGCGGGGTGGCGCCCACCGGGCTCAGCCGCCGTTGACGGCGGGGACCCGCCCGGCGCGCAGCACGCCGGCGACGGTCTCCGCCGCGGTCAGCGGGTCGAGCGGGTGCACCAGCACGGCGTCGGCCAGCGCCCAGGTGGCGAGCCATCGGTCGTCGCGGCGGCGGACGGCCACGACCACCGGCGGGCAGTCGGCGATCTCGTTCTTGAGCTGGCGGGTCAGGCCGATGCCGCCGGTCGGCTGCGCCTCGCCGTCGAGGATCGCGAGGTCGACCGAGCCCGCGTCCATCTCGGCGAGCACGTCGGCGATGCCGGCCGCCTCGACCCACTCGACGCGGCCGAGGTCGGCCGCCGGGCGCCTGCCGACGGCGTTCATGATCGCCTCGCGGACCTCGGCCTTGTGGCTGAACACCAGGATCCGCTGGGACTGCTCGCTCATTGAGCACGCCTCCGTCTCGTCACGGGTGGAACAGCCGCGATCGTATCCGCCGAGACGCATCTCACGCGGACGCGGTGGGCGAGTCACCCGGTTGCCGCGCCTCCCAGCCCGGGGCGTCGCCGCCGAGCCGCTGCGCCAGCCCGGCCATCCGGGACCGTTCCTGGGCGCAGTGCAGGGCGTCCAGCACCTGCACGCGCCGCGCGTGCGCGAGCACCCGGTCGCCCTCGCGGCTTTGTTCGCGCAGGTCGTAGCCGTCCTGCGCGAGAATCGCCGCCGCCTCCTCGATCCGGTCCGCCGGAAGCACGAGGTGGTGGACGAGCACCGCGGGCGCTTCGCTTGCCCAGCCGGGTGAATCGGCGAGCACCGCGGAGTCCGCGACGGCCGGATCGAACGCCGAGACGACGGTCCGCAGACCGGGCGCGTCCGGGTCGAGAACCGCGTTTTCCGGCTTTCTCACCAGGTCACGGAGCTTCTGCAGCCAACTCACGAGTAGCCCCTTCCTCCGCCTGCCCGCGTCTCGCGCGCGGGTGTGACGCGAAGCTCCCACGACCCGCCGCAGACCCGGCGGGCGGGGTGCGGTCGCGAGAGGACATAATGCGATCCGTGACAACGGCAGCTCCCACCATCAGCCAGCGGGTCCACTCGCTGAACCGGCCGAACATGGTCAGTGTCGGCACCGTCGTGTGGCTGTCCAGCGAACTGATGTTCTTCGCCGGACTGTTCGCCATGTTCTTCACCGTCAAGGCGCAGAACCCGGCCGGGGCGTCCTGGCCGCCGCCGTTGCACGGCGAGGAGTTCCACCTCAACGTCGCGTACGCGATCCCGTTCACGGTGATCCTCGTGCTGTCGTCGCTGACCTGCCAGTTCGGCGTGTTCGCCGCGGAGCGGGGCGACGTCTACGGCCTGCGGCGCTGGTACATCGTGACGCTGATCATGGGCGCGATCTTCGTGTTCGGGCAGGGCAACGAGTACCTGAACCTGATCGACGAGGGCCTCACGATCCCGTCCGGCCCGTTCGGCACGGTGTTCTACCTCGCGACCGGTTTCCACGGCCTGCACGTGATCGGCGGGCTCGTCGCCTTCGTGTTCCTGCTGGTCCGCACGAAGCTCAGCAAGTTCACTCCGGCGCAGGCCACCTCGGCGATCGTCGTGTCGTACTACTGGCACTTCGTCGACATCGTGTGGGTCGGCCTCTTCGCGGTGATCTACATCCTCCCCTGATCTCCGCACCGCCCACCACAAAACGGCCTGAACTGACAGCAAGGGTTGCCGCAAGATGACCACCAGCACCAAATCCTCGGAGCGCCGGTTCCGCGCGCGCTCGAAGATGCGCAGGCGCCTCGCGGGCGTGCTCGCACTCGGCGTCGCCCTGGTGGGGGCCGGCGCCCTGTACGCCGTCTTCGCCCCGGAACCGCAGACCGCGCAGGCACAAGGCGACCCGGCGCTGCTGCGCCAGGGCGAGCAGGTCTACAACAACACCTGCATCGAATGCCACGGCGCGAACCTCGAGGGCGTCAAGGACCGCGGTCCGAGCCTCATCGGCATCGGCGACGCGGCCGTCTACTTCCAGACTTCCTCCGGCCGGATGCCGGCGGCGCGCCAGGAGGCGCAGGTCGCCCGCAAGCCGCCGAAGCTGACCCCGAGCGAGATCGACGCGGTCGGCGCCTACGTGCAGGCGCACGGCGGCGGCGCGCAGCGCCCGGAGGAGCGCGGCGAGGCGCTGCGCGGCAACGACCCGGCGCGCGGCGGCGAGCTGTTCCGGCTCAACTGCGCCTCGTGCCACAACTTCACCGGACGCGGGGGCGCGCTGTCGGCGGGCAAGTACGCGCCGCCGCTCGACCCGGCCACCGAGGAGCAGATCTACGACGCGATGCTCACCGGGCCGCAGAACATGCCGAAGTTCTCCGACCGCCAGCTCAGCGCCGAGGAGAAAAAGGACATCATCGCCTACGTCAAGTCGGTGTCCGACGGCAAGAACGACCCGGGCGGCAACGGTCTCGGCGGGGTCGGCCCCGCCTCCGAAGGCGTCATCGCCTTCGTCGTCGGAATCGCCGCGCTCGTCGGCATTACGCTGTGGATTGGATCGAAGGCATGAGTGCCGAAGGGCCCCAGCCGCCCTCGGAGGCGGAGCTGGCTGAGATGGACCGCGACGAGCTGCTCAAGCTCGGCGGTCAGCTGGACGGCGTCGAAATCGTCGACTACCCCGAGCCCTGGCCGGTCAAGGACACCCGCGCGGAGCGGCGCGCCCAGCGCGTCGTCGCGTTCTGGTTCGCCCTGTCCGCGCTCGCCGGACTGGCGTTCGTGGTCGTGATGGCCTGGCCGAAGTGGTGGGAGTACAAGGACCCGAGCGACCCGAGCGGGCACTCGACCTACAGCCTCTACACCCCGGCGCTCGGCGTCACGCTCGGCCTCGCGGTGCTGTCGCTCGGCATCGGCGTGATCCTCTACACCAAGAAGTTCGTCCCGCACGAGACCGCGGTGCAGCAGCGCTCCGACGGCCCGTCCGCGGAGGTCGACCGGGCCACCATCCTGGCCCACCTGGCCGACGCCGGGACCCGCAACGGCATCGCCCGCCGGTCGCTGATCAAGCGCACCGCCGGCGCGGGCGCGGGCGCGCTCGGCCTCGCGGTGGCGGCGCTGCCGATCGCGTCCTTTATCAAGGACCCGTGGAAGGACACCGAGAACAAGGACGGCCTCTGGCACACCGGATGGCTGCCGAACTTCCCGGGCGAGAAGGTCTACCTGCGCCGCAACACCGGCAACCTCGAAGAGGACGTCAAGAACGGCGTCGCGCTGGTCAAGGCCGAGGACCTCGACGCGGGCGCGATGGAGACGGTCTTCCCGTACCGCGAGTCCGAGAAGGGCGACGAGAAGAAGCTGGCCGCGGCCCTGATGCGGGTCGACAACCCGGTCATGCTCATCCGCCTGCGCCCGACCGACGCCTCGCGCGTGGTCAAGCGCAAGGGCCAGGAGGACTACAACTTCGGCGACTACTACGCGTACACGAAGATCTGCAGCCACGTCGGCTGCCCGACCTCCCTGTACGAACAGCGCACGAACCGCATCCTCTGCCCGTGCCACCAGTCGCAGTTCGACGCCCTGCACTACGCGAAGCCCATCTTCGGCCCGGCGACGCGTCCGCTGGCGCAGCTTCCGATCACGGTTGACGAAGAGGGATACTTGATCGCGAAGGGCGACTTCAACGAGGCCATCGGACCGGCCTTCTGGGAGCGTAAGTCATGAGTTCACTCACCACGCCGACCAAGGGCACGAGCGCACTCCAGAAGCACCTTGGCGAGGCCGCGGACAACGCGGACCAGCGGTACAAGCTGGCCAAGGGCCTGCGGCACCAGATGAACAAGGTGTTCCCGACCCACTGGTCCTTCCTGCTGGGCGAGATCGCCCTGTACAGCTTCATCGTCATCCTGCTGTCCGGGGTGTACCTGACGCTGTTCTTCGACCCCTCCATGCAGGAGGTCACCTACCACGGCAGCTTCACGAACATGCAGGGCATGCAGATGTCCCAGGCGTTCAAGACGACGCTGGACATCTCGTTCGACGTGCGCGGCGGCCTGTTCGTGCGGCAGCTGCACCACTGGGCGGCGCTGATCTTCGTCGCGTCGATGATGGTGCACATGCTCCGGATCTTCTTCACCGGCGCGTTCCGCAAGCCGCGTGAAGCGAACTGGGTCATCGGCGGCCTGCTGCTGATCCTGGGCATGTTCGAGGGCTTCTTCGGCTACTCGCTGCCGGACGACCTGCTCTCCGGTACCGGTATCCGCGCGACCCTGTCCGGCATCGTGCTGTCGGTGCCGGTGATCGGCACCTGGATCCACTGGGCGCTGTTCGGCGGGGAGTTCCCCGGCGACCAGATCATCCCGCGCCTCTACACGCTGCACATCCTGCTGGTCCCCGGCATCATGCTGGCGCTGGTCGGCGCGCACCTGGCGCTGGTCTGGTACCAGAAGCACACCCAGTTCCCGGGCGTGCGGCGCAAGGAGACCAACGTCGTCGGCGTGCGGATCATGCCGTACTTCGCCCTCAAGGGCGGCGCGTTCTTCACCCTGGTCGTGGGCGTGCTGGCGCTGATGTCCGGCCTGTTCCAGATCAACCCGGTGTGGAACTTCGGGCCGTACAACCCGTCGATGGTGTCCGCGGGGTCCCAGCCGGACTTCTACATGGCCTGGGCCGACGGCATGCTCCGGATCTGGCCCGCCTGGGAGGTCTACCTCGGGAACTACACGATCCCGGCGGTGTTCTTCCCCGGGGCGATCGGCATGCCGATCCTGTTCGCGCTGCTGCTCGGGTATCCGTTCCTGGAACGCAAGCTGTCCAAGGACACCGCGCACCACAACCTGCTCCAGCGGCCGCGCGACGCACCGGTCCGCACCGCGCTGGGCATGATGGCGCTCGGGTTCTTCGCGGTGATCGAGCTGTCCGGCTTCAACGACATCATCGCCGACCAGTTCGACATCTCGCTGAACGCGACGACGTGGGCGGGCCGCATCGGCGTGCTGATCGTGCCGCCGCTGGCGTACTACTTCACCTACCGGATCTGCCTGGGCCTGCAGCGGTCCGACCGTGAGGTGCTGGAGCACGGCGTCGAGACCGGCATCATCAAGCGGCTGCCGCACGGCGAGTTCATCGAGATCCACCAGCCGCTGGGCGGCACGGACAGCCACGGCCACGCGATCCCGCTCGAGTACCAGGGCGCGGCGGTGCCGAAGAAGATGAACAAGCTCGGCACCGCGGGCCACGCGGTTCCCGGCTCGATGTGGACGCCGGACCCGGCGGAGGAGACGAAGGCGCTCGACCGCGCTCGCGGCAACGGCCACGCGCAGGTCGAAGGGTCCGAGGAGTCGACCGAGGTCGGTTCCGGGCACTGAGTCCCGCGCGTCCCGCAGAACGCCGGAAGGCCCCTTCCTCATCGTCATCGTGAGGGAGGGGCCTTCTTGCTGTGCGGGGCCGGGGTTCAGAGCCGGATGCGGGCGACTATCTCGTCGTCGTCCATTTCGCCGGTCGGCTGGAAGCCGAGCCGTTCGTAGAAGGGCCCGGGGCTGTGCTTGCCGGGCATCCAGCTGACCGTCACGGACTCGGCGCCGCGGCGGCGGGCTTCGGCGAGCACCGCTTCGACGGCGAACTGGCCGTAGCCCTTTTTCTGGTGTTTGGCGGCGATGTTCAGCCGCCACAGATAGTTGCGGTAGTACTCGGTCGGGTTGTCCGGGTCGAAGGCGGCCATGACGAAGCCGACGAGTTTCTTCCCGGCGTAGATCAGCCTCGGCCAGGCGACGTCGTGCTGGACATAGGCTTCGGCGAGCGAGCAGGCGACCGAGGCCACGTACTCCCGCTGGTGCTTCGCCACTTTGAGATCGCAGGCGTCTTCCACGTTGTCGACCGTGACTTCGACCAGTCTCGGGGTCGTCATGCGAAATACGGTAGCGCGGCGCGCCCGGTTCAGAACCGGATGCGGGCGACGACCTCGCCCTCGCGAACTGGTCGTAGCCCTTTCTGGTGCGCGGCGGCCATGACGAAGCCGACGAGGTCGTCTCCCGATTCCGGCCCGGGTCAGGCTCCTTCGACGCCGATCTCGAACGCGGAGTCGGTGTCGGCCCGCGAGTAGGACCGGAACGCGATGTGGGTGACGGTGTCGAGCACGCCGCGGACCTTGCCGATGCGACCGGGGATCAGGTCGGCGAGATCCTCGTGGGCCTGCACGCGCACCGTGGCGATGAGGTCGACGTCCCCGGCGCACGAGTAGACCTCGGACACCTGGTCGAGATCCGCGATCGCCTGCGCGGCCTGCGGGATTTCCTCGGCCTCTACGTTGATCAGCACGATCGCCGTGATCACAGCGTTCCTCCCACTTGCTGGCGGTAACTCGTCGTGCGCGATCGTAGCCGGGAACGTCCCGGCGGGGCGGCTCAGCCCGCGACGTGTTCGAGGGAGCGGGCGTCGGCGACCCGGGCGAGCCAGGACTGCCATCCGGCGACGGCGGCGGGCTCGGCCCACGGCCGGGTGGTGCGGACGAGCCGGGTGCCGGGGCGGGCGAGCCAGCGCAGCAGGATTCCGACCTCCTCGCCGGGCGCGCCGCGCAGCGGACCGTCGCCGGGCAGCACGGTTTCTCCCGCCGCGACCAGGGATTCGACCACCGGCATCGGCGGGACCCCGCGCCGGGCGACCCCGGCCGAGGCGAGCCTGCCGTAGCGGATGACGGACAGTTCCCAGCCGCCGTTGCCGTCCGGGGCGGCGGCGATGAGTTCCGCGACCGACGCGAGCGCGGCCTGCCGATGCGCGCGGCCGACGGCGCGGACCAGCCCGGCCAGTTCGTCACGGTGGCGGGCGGCTTGTTCGTAGTGCCTTCGCTCCGACATCTCCTCCAGCCTCGCCGCCGCCAGATGCAGCGGACGGCCGTCGTGACCTGCGATGAGGCCGCGGGCAGCTTCTACCGCGGGGGAGTAGTCGGCGACGGTCTGCCTGCCCGCGCACGGGGCTCCGCAGCGGCCAAGTTCCGCCAGCACGCACGGCGTGCCGGACGCGGCCGTGGCGGAGATGCGTTGCGTGCAGGTGCGCAGGCCGGAGGCGTCGGCGAGGGTTTCGGCGGCGCTGCGCGCGTCGGCCTGGCTGCGGAAGGGGCCGAGCGTGCCCGCGCGGGGCAGCCGGACCACGGAAAGTCGCGGGAAAGCCTCGTCGGTGAGGCTGATCCACCAGCCGTGGTGCGGGTTTTTGGAACGCCGGTTGTACGCCGGCCGATGCGCGGCGATCAGCCGCAGCTCGCGGATCTCGGCTTCGAGGGAATGCGCGCACTCGATGGCGTCCACCCGCTCCGCCAGCGCGACCATTTCGCGGATCCGGCCCCGGCTCTCGGAACCGGTGAAATACGTCCGCACGCGCCGTCTCAGGTCCCGCGCGGTGCCGACGTACAGCACTTCGTCGCGCGGTCCCTTGAACAAGTACACGCCGGGGCGCGACGGGAGGTCTGCGGCCAGGTTTCGCTTGCGCCGCTGGGCTGGCGTGACGTCCGGGAGGTAGTCGATCAGCTCCTCGACGGTGTGCACGCCGAGATTGCCGACGCGCTCCAGCAGCGCGTGCAGGACGTCGGTGGTGGCGCGGGCGTCGTCGAGCGCGCGGTGCGTCGGCCGGGTGCGCGCGCCGAGCAGCATGGACAGCGACGACAGCCGGTAGCTGCGCGCTTCTTCGCGCGGGATCACGCGGCGCGCGAGCTTCACCGTGCAGACGACGGTGGGGCGCGGCCAGACGTAGCCGTGTCCTTCGCAGGCCGCTTTCATGAAGCTGGTGTCGAAGCCGGAGTTGTGCGCGACCAGGACAGTGCCCGCGATGAACTCCAGGAACGCGGGCAGCACGCGTTCGATCCGCGGCGCGTCGTAGACCATCGCCTGCGTGATGCCGGTCAGCTCGACGATCTGCGGCGGGATCGGCGTGCCCGGGTTGACCAGCGTCGCGAACTCGCCCAGCACCTGGCCGGCGCGCACCTTCACCGCGCCGATCTCGGTGATGCCGTCCGGGCCCGGTTTGGTGCCGGTGGTCTCGAGGTCGAACACGACGAACGTGGTGTCGCGCAGCGGGGTGCCGAGTTCGTCGAAAGCCAGCTGAGCCTGGGCCGGCCCCGGTCGGGTCTCCATGATCGCGCACAGTAGGACCGACCACCGACAATCTTCGCCGCCGCGACCCCGTGGCCCGATGGTGACCAGCGGAACGGGCCGGTGCGGCGCGGGATCCGGCGGCGGGGCCTACCCTGGACCAATGCACCCTCAGCCCGTCGAACCGGAAGAAGCCGCGGAGGCCGTCGGCCCCTCGGCGGTTCCGGCGCGGGCGGACGAGGACGCCGCGGTCCCGGAAGCGGGGTCGTGTCCGGAACCGGCGTCGTGGACGAGCCTGCCGGAGGCGGTGCGCGAGCGCATCGCCGAACTGGCCGCGGCCGCGGTCGCGAAACTGCCGGTCGCGGACGTGCCGAGGCAGCTGCGGCCGGTCGCGAAGTTCGCCCCGGCCAAGCGCGCGAAGCTCGGCGGTACCGCGCTGCTGACCGCGTTGGGGGACTCGGCGCAGTTCCGCACCGCGGTGCTGGAGTGGCTGCGGGAGCACCGGACCGACGCGCTGGACCCAAACGTTGCGGATTCCGTCGCGGCCGCTGCCGCCGCGGTGCTGCTCGGCGAGTCCGGCGCGGCCGGGCGGGTGCGGCTGGTCGCGAAGAACGCCGAGGAAACCGCGCTGCGCGCTGAGCGGGACGCGGCATTGGCCCGCAATCAACGCCTGGAAGCCGAGATCGCCGAGCTGCGTGCCGAGCTGGAAGAGGCGCGCGGGGCGGTCGAGAGCGCGCGCGGCGAACGCGAGGCCGAGGTCGAGAAGCTGCTGCGCCGGCTGCGCGAACAGGGCGTGCTGCTGCGGCAGGCCAAGGACGCGGCCGAGGCGGCGCGCACCGAATTGGCCGACGGCGGAGCGACGCGGGAACGCGAAATCGAGATGCTGAACGCCCAGCTCGACCGGGAACGCCGCCGGGTCGCCGCCGAACGCACCCGTGCCGAACGGGCGGTCGCGGACGCGGAGATGGCCCGGCAGTCGGCGCGCGAGGCCAGGGAGGCCGACGAGGTCCGGCTGGCGTTGCTCGTGGACACCATCGACGGCGCGGTGCACGGCCTGCGCCGCGAACTCGCCCTGGGCGACCGCGGCGCACGGCCCGCGGACATGGTGAGCGGCGCGCGGTCCGGGCTCGGCCCCGGCGGGCGGATCCAGGACGTCACGGCCCTCGACCGGCATCTGGCGCTGCCGAACGTCCATCTCATCGTGGACGGCTACAACGTCACCAAAACGGGTTATCCGGAGCTGGCGCTGGCCGACCAGCGAGACCGGCTGGTGCACCAGCTGTCCGCGCTGGCGGCGCGCACGTCCGCGGAGGTCACGGTGGTGTTCGACGGGGCCGGCGTGCTGTCGGTGCCCGCCGCGGTGCCGCGTGGGGTGCGAGTGCTGTTTTCCGAGCGTGGCGTGCTGGCCGACGACGTGATCCGGTCACTGGTCGCGGCCGAGCCGAAGGGCCGCCCGATGGTCGTCGCGACGTCCGACCGGGCAGTGGCCGATTCGGTCCGCGCGGCCGGCGCGCACCCCGCGCCGTCGGCGGTGCTCGTCAGCCGATTGGGTCGAGTCTGAGCCTGCCGCTGCCGCGGGCTTCCGAAATTGTCGGTGGTGCTTCCTACCGTTTGTTCCCGAGGCGATTCCCGGAACCGATCCGGGGCCTCGTGGAGGAACGGAGGCTTGGCGATGGGCGAGAACGAGCGGTTCGGTGCCGGTTTCGGGGTGCGGGCCGGTGCTGGCGGGTCGGCGGGGGTTCGGGCTGAGGTCGCTTCCGGGGATGGAGCTGCGGAGCGGTTCCGGCCGCCGGATCGGGGTGGCCATTCGGGCAGGGCGGGGTCGACGGTGAGTCTTGCCACGGACGTGAATCTCGGCACGGGGGAGGTGCGGGACCGGGATCTGGAGGCGTGCCGGGAAGGCGGGGCTTCGGCTGGTTCCGGTGGGAATGCGGCTGCGGGTGAGGTGCGTGGCCGGGATGTGGTGTCGTGCCGGGATGGTGGGGTTTCCGCTGGTTCCGGCGGGGGTCGGGGCGCGGGTGAGGTGCGCGACCGGGATCTAGAGGCGCGCTGGGAAAGCGAGGCTTCGGCTGGCTCCGCTGGGGATCCGGCCGTGGGTGAGGTGCGTGGCCGGGATGTGGTGGCGCGCCGGGGGAGCGGGGTTTCGGCTGATTTCGGCGGGAGCCAGGGCGCGGGTCAGATGCGCGACCGGGATCTGGAGGCGTGCCGGGAAAGCGACGCCGCCGGGAATCCGGCCGCCTCGGCGTCGCCGAGCGGAGACGAGCGTGCTGAAGCTGTCCGCCGAAGGCGCGCGGCGCGTCGGCACTCGGCAGCGCCGCGCGGTGCGAAGCGGGCGAAACCCGTTGCCTCCCGCCAGGAAGAGCGGCGGCCAGCCGGTGCGGTGGACGTCGCGGTCGAGGACATCGACACCTTCGTCGTCGACTGCGACCGATGTGCGGTGCGCGGGGCGGCGTGTGCCGATTGCGTGGTCAGCGTGCTGCTCGGGCCGCCGGTCGGCCTTGTCTGGGACGCGGACGAGCGGCGGGCTGTCGACGCGCTCGCCGAGGCGGGGATGGTGCCGCGGCTGCGCCTGGTTCCGGAGACCGACAGTAGGTCGGCGTGACACCAGTGGGTGACACTGGCGCGCTGAACGGTCGCCTCGGTGCGGTGAACGGTAAGTAACGGAGAGGGCCGTTTGTGCTGCCGCAGCGTATGACCTATGTCACAGAGAACTGCCGTGCTGGTCCGATGGTGTTTCGCCGGACTACGGAGAGTTTTTACGGGGGGCCCGGTGGACGCGCCGACGGTCTTTTCGTAACCTGGCCGAGATCTCGCGCCAGGCAGCCGTCGGACGACGGCGACGCGGGATCGCCGCCGGTTCGGCTTTGTCGGGGAGTCAGGACCGGAACCAACACCGTGCGCGGAAAAGCTGTTGTGGCACACGACGGCCGGAACGCGGGCGGACAGCGTGCGTGAAGAGGGCCCCCGACCTCTTCCGCGCCGGGGTTCCGGCCACGGCGGCCCGACGAGCAAAGGAGACCCGCGCGGCCGTGCAGTCGCATCCAGTCAAGCGCGTGGTGTCAGGCGCCCTCGCGGCCGCCTCGGTGATCGCAGTCGTCACCGTGGCGCAGCCGGCGGGCACCGCTGCCGCTTCCCCCTCCCCGTCCTCCAGGCCCCGCCGGACTCCGGTTCGGACGCTCTCGCCAAGTACCGCGACCTCGCGGCACAGGCCGAGAAGGCGAACGAGGACCTCCTGAAAGCCAAAGACGACCTGTCCGCGCGGCAGGGCGACCTCGACAAGGCCAACGGGGACGTGGGCAACGCCCACAACCTCGCCGCGCAGGCCGCCGAGAACGAGAAGAAGTACAAGGTCGACGTCGACAAGTTCGCGAACGCGTCGTTCCTGTCCGGCGTGCAGATGAACAAGCTGTCCGCGCTGCTGGCGGGCACGTCGACGCAGGAGTTCCTGGACCGTTCGTCGGCGCTGGACCAGATCGCGTCCCAGAAGGCCGCCGCGCTCGGGAAGCTCCAGGGCGCGGTCGACCAGGCCAAGGCCGCCGAGAAGCTGGCCGCCGACGCCGCGCAGCGGGCCACCGCGGCGCGCGACGCGGCGGCGAAGCTGACCGAAGACATCACGGCCAAGAAGAAGACGCTCGACGACCAGGTCGCCGAGCTGAAGAAGACCACGTCGCAGCTGAGCCTGGCCGACCGGAACGCGCAGAAGGACACCGGCGGCGACGTCTCGGTGGACCTCGCCAACGCGGGCCCGGCGGCGGCCGCGGCCGTCCAGGCCGCGCTCAGCCAGCGGGGCAAGCCCTACGAGTGGGCGCCACCGGCCCGAGTTCGTACGACTGCTCGGGTCTCATGCAGTGGGCCTACCAGAAGGCGGGCATCTCGCTGCCGCGCTCGAGCCGCGCGCAGAGCACCACCGGCACGCCGGTCCCGCGCAGCCAGCTGCAGCCCGGCGACCTGGTGTTCTACTACTCGCCGGTTTCGCACGTGGGCATGTACATCGGCAACGGGATGATGGTGCACGCGCCGACCACCGGCGACGTCGTCAAGATCTCGCCGCTGCAGAGCCAGTACGTGGGCGCCCGCCGGGTCGCCTGACGGTTCGATTTCACCGGGGCGGTGCCGCATCACGCGGCACCGCCCCAGTGTCGTTTTGAGGGGAATGCGCGCGGCGGGCGCCTGGCTGGACGGTTTCGCTGGGCTTGGGGGGCTCGGCGTTGCTTGCGGGGCGCGGGTGCGTGGCTGGATGGTCTTGCTGGGCTGGGCGGCTCGGTGTCGTTTGCGGGGCGCGGGTGCCTGGCCGGGCGGTCTTGCTGGGCTGGGTGGCCCGGTGTTGTTTGAGGGGCGCAGGGTGCCCGACGGGGGTACTTGGCCGGGCGTTTTCTCTGGGGCGCTGCCGCGGACGCGGTGCCGCCCCAATGCTGTTTGCGGGGGAATTCGCACGTACGTGCCTGATCGGACGTTTTCGCTGGCGCGGTGTGTCGCTCGCGAGGGAACCGGTGAGGGGCACCGCAAGACCCGGCGCACGGTGTCGTCTCCGGGGGGAATCGCTCGTCGGTAGCCTGCGGGGGTGCTGAGGACCCTGCTCGTGACGAACGACTTCCCGCCGCGCCCCGGGGGTATCCAGAACTACCTCAATTCGCTGGCCACCCGGCTGCCCGCGGACGACCTCGTCGTCTACGCGCCCTCCTGGGAGCGCAGCAGCGGTTCGCACGTCGAGTTCGATGCTGCCGCGCCGTTCGAGGTGGTGCGGCATCCGACGTCGCTGATGCTGCCCACGCCGGACGTCCTGCGTCGCGCGAAGCAGATCATGCATGCTCGCGACTGCGAGGCCGTCTGGTTCGGCGCGGCCGCTCCGCTCGCGTTGCTGGGGCACCCGCTGCGGCAGGCTGGCGCGCGGCGGATCGTCGCGTCTACGCATGGCCACGAAGTTGGTTGGTCGATGCTGCCGGGCTCGCGGCAGGCGTTGCGGCGCATTGGCGAGACGGTCGATGTGGTCACGTACGTCAGCAAGTACACGCGCAATCGGTTCGCGGCGGCGTTCGGGCGGCATGCTGGGCTGGAAATGCTGCCGAGCGGGGTCGACACCACGGTTTTCGCTCCGGATCCGGCTGGGCGGGAGGAAATCCGCGCGCGGCACGGGCTGGGTGATCGGCCGACCGTTGTGTGCGTTTCGCGGCTGGTTCCGCGCAAGGGGCAGGACATGTTGATCGCGGCGCTGCCTGCGATCCGCGAGAGGGTGCCGGGTGCGGCGCTGCTGCTGGTCGGTGGCGGGCCGTATCGCAAGCGCTTGCACCAGTTGGCCGAGGCGCTCGGCGTGACGGACGACGTGGTCTTCACCGGCTCGGTGCCCTGGGAGGAACTGCCCGCGCATTACAACGCGGGCGATGTCTTCGCGATGCCTGCCCGGACTCGCGGCAAGGGGCTTGATGTGGAAGGGCTGGGGATCGTCTATCTGGAGGCGTCCGCGACTGGACTGCCGGTGGTCGCGGGCACGTCCGGGGGCGCACCGGAGGCGGTGCTGGACGAGGTGACCGGCCACGTCGTCGAGGGGCGCGATCCGGCGCAGCTGGCGGAGACGCTGGCGGCGCTGCTGTCCGACCCGGTGCGTGCCCGCAGGATGGGCGAGGCGGGGCGTTCGTGGGTGGCTGAGAACTGGCGCTGGGACACGATGGCGCACCGGCTGTCGACGCTCCTGGACGGCGATCCGGTGGCGGCGGTGCGCTGACCTCTTTCGGCCAAGGTCCGTGAAGGACTCCTTGAGGGAATCAGATTCCTTCAAGGAGTCCTTCACGGACCGGCGGCAAGCGAGGGTTCAGGGCTCGTAGATCGCTGGGTGGCGCGGGTCGTCCACGCGGACCACGACGTCCGCGAGGGCGCTCGGGTCGACTTCGGTTTCGTAGCGTTCGTAGGCGGGCAGCGCCCATTCGTCGGGCACTCGGCGGCGCAGGGCTCCCGGCGAAAGCCACAGGTGCACCACGAAATCGAAGGCCAGTCCCGCGCCCAGCAGGAATTCGCCGTCCACCAGGACGACGCCGCGGTCCGGGACCGGGACGCGGGCCAGGCGGGTCGCGCGGTCGCGTTCGGCGTCCCACAGCGCGGGCAGGACCTCGCCGCTGCCGTCGTCGGCGAGCGGATCCAGGACTTCCCGGCGCAGACCGCCCAAATCGAGCCAATCGGTATAGCGCGCGTCCGGATTTTGCTTGCCGTGCTCGAAACGGAGTGACGCTGGTCGCAAAAATCCGGCGGCGGGCACGTGCAGCGCGGCGCGGCCGAGCAGCTTCAGCGGGGTGACCAGCGCCTCGGCGAGCGGGCCGGTTCCGGCGGCTCCGTCCACGGCGACGGCGATTCGTCGGCGGTGGGTGAGCGCGTCGACGCGCTCGGTCAGCTCGGCGGCGAGCGCGTCGGGGGAGATGGGGCGGTAGCGCACGATCGCATGATCCCCCACCGGTTTCCGTCGGTCCCTGATGCCATCATGGCGGCATGGCCAACGAGGCGGGCAAGAGCGGGCGGAGTGGTTGGGAGACAGCCGTTTCCCGCACGATGCCGTACCCGGGCAGCCGGGTGTGGGAGTTCCTGGTGGGGGACGGCGTGGAGATCTGGCTCGGCCCGGGCGTCGAGCTGCCGCGCGAACGCGGGGCCGGATACGAGACCGAACACGGCACGACCGGCGAAATCCGCAGCTATTCCGACGACCGCCTGCGGCTTACCTGGCGTCCGACGGATTGGGACCACGATTCCTTGCTGGAACTCGAGGTCGCGGATCTCGGCAAGCGCAGCACGCTGAAAATCCGCCAGGAACAGCTCGCGGACGTGGCAGAGAAGGCCGAGCAGCGGGCATATTGGAAGCAGGTGGTCGAGCGCGTCGAGGCGGCATTGGCCGAACGCTGACCGAACTGCTCAGGGGTCACGCAGTGAGCGTCGACGAACAAACCGGGGAACTTCCTTACGCGGGCGAGGAATTCTGGCAGAACCCGCACGAATGGCTGGCGCGGCGCCGGGAATCCGGCGCGGTGTGCCCGATGGTCGCCCGGCGCGGCATTCCGTCCTACCTGGTCAGCGGATACGAGCAGGCGCGCGAGCTGCTCAACGATCCGCGCGTCAGCAAGGACAGCACGGACGTGCAGCGGGTGATCGCGGCGAAGGTCGGAGAAGGCGTTCAGGGGCCGGACTTCGGCAACCTGCTCACCCGGCACATGCTCAACAGCGATCCGCCGGTACACACGCGGCTGCGCAAGCTGGTGAACAAGGCCTTCACCGCTCGCACCGTCGCCCGGCTGCGGCCGCGGATCCAGGAGATCGCCGACGCGCTGCTGGACGAGATGGCCCGGCACGAGCAGGTCGACCTGGTGCAGGCGTTCGCCGAGCCGTTGCCGATCACCGTCATCTGCGAGCTGCTCGGGGTGCGCGTCGAGGACCGCGGCGAGTTCACCGCCTGGTCGCACACGCTGCTGTCGTTCGCCGCGGAGGAGGAGTCCCAGGCCGCCGCGGCGCGGGAGATGCAGGACTACCTGCAGCAGCTGGTCGAGAGCAAGCGCGCCGAACCGGCCGAGGACCTGCTGTCGGACCTCGTGCACGCCAGCGACGAAGGCGATTCGCTCGACGAGGACGAGCTGATCTCGATGGCGTTCCTGCTGCTGATCGCCGGGCACGAGACCACGGTCAACCTGATCGCCAACGCCACGTTCGCGTTGCTGCGCGCGCCCGAGCAGCTGGAAAAACTGCGCGCCGACCCGAGCCTGATGCCGGGCGCGGTCGAGGAGTTCCTCCGGTTCGACGGGCCGATCAACTTCGCGACGCTGCGCTACACGGTCGAGGAGGTCGACGCGGGCGGCGTCGCCATCCCGGCGGACGAGTTCCTCAACATTTCGCTGCTTTCGGCCAACCGGGACCCGGAGAAGTTCCCCGATCCGGACAATCTCGACGTCACCCGCCCGCCCGGCGGGCACCTCGCGTTCGGGCACGGGATCCACTACTGCGTCGGCGCGCCGCTGGCGCGGCTGGAGGCGGAGATCGCGCTGGGGTCGCTGCTCGCGCGGTTCCCGGAGCTGAGCCTCGCGGTCCCGGCCGATCGGGTGGTCTACCGGCCGAGTTCGCTGGTGCACGGCGTGCTGGCACTGCCGGTGCGGCTGACCGGGGCGTAGCGGCTGTCACTGCGGAGCCGCCCGCCGCCCGGTTAGGGTCGGCGGGTGGAACCCAGCGATCTCCTCGCCCTTGACGCCGCGCACGTCTGGCATCCCTACGCGCCGATGCCCGGCCGCGTGCCGCCCCTGCTCGTGGAAGAGGCGAGCGGGGTGCGGCTGCGGCTCGCCGACGGACGGGAGCTGGTCGACGGCATGTCGTCCTGGTGGGCGGCGGTGCACGGCTACCGGCACCCGGTGCTCGACGCGGCGCTGGCCGGCCAGGCCGGGCGGATGAGCCACGTGATGTTCGGCGGGCTCACCCACGAGCCGGCGATCACGCTCGCGAAGACGCTCGTCGACCTGACCCCGGACGGGCTCGAGCACGTGTTCCTGTGCGATTCGGGCTCGGTGTCGGTCGAGGTCGCGGTGAAAATGTGCTTGCAGTACCAGCGTTCGCGCGGGCTGCCCGGCAAACACCGGCTGCTGACCTGGCGCGGCGGCTACCACGGCGACACGTTCACGCCGATGAGCGTCTGCGATCCGGACGGCGGCATGCATTCGCTGTGGCGCGGGGTGCTGCCGGAGCAGGTTTTCGTGCCAGCGCCGCCTTCCGGGTTCGACGCGCCGATCGATGAGTCCTATGTGGACGGATTGGCGAAGGCGATCGAGCAGCACGCGGACGAACTCGCCGCGGTGATCGTCGAACCGGTGGTGCAGGGCGCGGGCGGCATGCGGTTCCACCATCCCGGCTACCTGCGTGCGCTGCGCGAGCTGACCCGCGAGCACGACGTGCTGCTGGTGTTCGACGAGATCGCGACCGGATTCGGCCGTACGGGACGGCTTTTCGCGGCCGAGCACGCCGGCGTGACGCCTGACGTGCTGTGCGTCGGCAAGGCGCTCACCGGCGGCTACCTCACGATGGCCGCCGCGTTGTGTACGCCCGAAATCGCCGGCGGCATCACGCGCGGCGAGCTGCCGGTGCTCGCGCACGGCCCGACGTTCATGGGGAACCCGCTGGCGTCGGCGGTCGCCAACGCTTCGCTGGGCTTGCTGGCCGACGGCCAGTGGGAGGCCGACGTCGCCCGGATCGAGGCAGCGCTGCGCCGGGGGCTCGAACCGGCCCGGGAGCTGCCGCACGTCGTGGATGTGCGGGTGCTGGGCGCGATCGGCGTGCTGCAGCTCGACCACGAGGTGGACCTGGGCGTCGCGACCGAGGTGGTGACGGCCGAAGGGGCGTGGCTGCGGCCGTTCCGGGATTTGATCTATGCGATGCCGCCCTACATCAGCACTGAAGCCGACCTCGCGGTGATCACGACGGCGATGCTGGCCGCCGCGGCGAAGGCCTGAGGTTACTTCGGGTTAGGCGTGGCTGCGTGTAGTGGATCGAGCCTGGTCACGCAACCCGATCGTGGGTAATTCGATAAAGATCCACTCCATAGAGTGGGACATAGCGGACATTTCACGGCGTTACCGGTTTCCTGGTGATCATGAGACGACTTGCCGTGCTTCGCCACGACGTGCCCGCCTCGCTCGTGGTCTTCCTCGTCGCGGTCCCGCTTTCGCTCGGGATCGCGCTCGCGTCCGGCGCGCCGATTGTCGCCGGGCTGATCGCCGCCGTCGTCGGCGGCGTGGTCGCCGGTGCCCTCGGCGGCTCTCCGCTGCAGGTCAGCGGGCCCGCCGCCGGGCTGACCGTGCTGATGGCCGAGACGATTGCCACCTTCGGCTGGGCGGTCACCTGCCTCATCACCGTCCTCGCCGGCGCGCTGCAGATCCTGTTCGGCCTGAGCCGCGTCGCGCGGGTGGCGCTCGCCATCTCGCCGGCGATCGTGCACGGGATGCTCGCCGGGATCGGCATCACGATCGTGCTCGGCCAGCTGCACGTGCTGTTCGGCGGAAAGGCGCAGAGTTCGGCGCTGGAGAACATCGTCCAGCTGCCCGCCCAGATCGCCGCCCACCACGACGCCGCCGCGCTGATCGGCATCCTGACCCTGGCCATCCTGCTGGCGTGGCCCAAACTGCCCAGTGCCGTCAAGAAAATCCCCGGCCCGCTGGCGGCGATCGCGATCGCCACGCTCGTGTCGGTGGCCGCCGGGATGACGCTGCCGCGCGTCGAACTGTCCGGCGACCTGCTGCAGATCCGCTTCGCGCCGCAGCTGCCGGAGAGCGGCTGGGGCCAGATCGCGGTCGCGGCGATCACCATCGCGCTGATCGCCAGCGTCGAGAGCCTGCTGTCCGCGGTCGCGGTCGACAAACTGCAGAACGGCCCGCGCGCCAACCTCAATCGCGAGCTGATCGGCCAGGGCGCGGCGAACATGGTGTCCGGCGCGCTCGGCGGCCTTCCGGTCACCGGCGTGATCGTGCGCAGTTCCACGAACGTCGCGGCCGGGGCGCGCACGCGGGCCTCGGCGATCCTGCACGGCGTGTGGGTGCTGGTGTTCGTGGTCGCGCTCGCCGGGGTGCTGCAGTCGATTCCGCTGGCCGCGCTGGCCGGGCTGCTCGTGCATGTCGGCGCGAAGCTGGTCAATCCGGGCCACCTGCGGCAGGTGCTGCGCCACGGCGATCTGCCGCTCTACCTGGTGACGGTCGCCGGGGTGGTCGCGTTCGACCTGCTGACCGGCGTGCTCGCCGGGATCGTGCTGGCCGTGCTGCTGATGCTGCGCCGCACCGTGTGGTCGGGCGTGCATGCCGAGCACCACGGCGGCGAATGGCGCGTGATTGTCGAAGGCGTGCTGACGTTCCTGTCGGTGCCGCGGCTGACGAAGGTGCTCGGCACGATTCCCGCCGGGTCGAAGGTGACCTTGGAGCTGGTCGCCGACTACCTCGACCACGCGGCGTTCGAAAGCCTTTCGGCCTGGCAGCAGGCTCACGAACGCACCGGCGGCACGGTGGTCGTCGACGAGATCGGGCATCCGTGGTTCGCCAAGGGCAAGGAAGGCCGTCCGACGCTGCGCCGGACGGCCGCGGCCGGGGCGATGCCGAGGTGGCTGGCTCCGTGGTCGGCTTGGCAGGCCGCGGACGTGCGGGTGCCTGGGCAGCGCACCCACCGGGGCGCGACCGAGTTCCAGCGCCGGGCCGCGCCGCTGCTCAAGGACGTCCTCAGCGGGCTGGCGGACGCTCAGCAGCCGCACACGCTGTTCATCACGTGCGGTGATTCGCGGATCGTGCCGAACCTGATCACCACGTCCGGTCCGGGCGACCTGTTCACCATCCGCAACATCGGCAACCTGGTGCCGCCGGGGCAGGCCGATCCGTCGACCAACGCGGCGATCGAGTTCGCGGTCGGGGTGCTGCAGGTGCGGGAAATCGTGGTGTGCGGGCATTCCTCGTGCGGCGCGATGGGCGCGCTGGCCAGCGGTCCGCCCGAAGGCACCGCGCTGGCGGAATGGCTGGTGCACGCCGAGCCGAGCCGCAAGCGGGCCGGGGCGGTGACCCTCGACGGGGAACGGCCGGAGCGCGAGCCGGACCGGCTGGCGTTGCACAACGTCCTGCAGCAGCTGGCGCACCTGCGGCAGTACCCGCTGGTGGCCGAGGCGGAAGCGCGCGGCGAGCTGGCGCTGACCGGGCTGTACTTCGACGTCGGCGCGGCGCAGGTGTACCTGTCCGACCCGGCGACCGGGGCGTTCCGGGCCGCCGGGGCCCCCGCCGCGGCCCCGGCCGGCTGACCCGGACCCTCGCGCGCGCCCGGCCGGTGCGCGCGAGGGAACCCCGAGTGTTGACATCGGAGAGCACGTCAATATCTTGATGGCTCGTGACGACGCTCGTGATGACCGGAACCGGGACCGACGTCGGCAAAACGGTCGCCACCGCGGCGATCGCGGCGCTGGCCCTCGCGCAGGGACAGCGCGTCGCGGTGCTGAAACCCGCGCAGACCGGAGTGCTCCCCGGCGAGGAAGGCGACCTCGCCGAGGTGGTGCGCCTGGCGGGCAAGGACCTGACCGTCCGCGAACTGCGCCGCTACCCCGACCCGCTGTCCCCGGAAGCCGCGTCCCGCCGCAGCGGCCTGCCCACCGTCGGCCCGGGCGAGATCGCCGCCGCGGCGAGCGAACTGGACGCCGACCACGACCTGACGCTGGTCGAAGGCGCGGGCGGCCTGCTGGTCCGCTTCGACCCGCAAGGCAGCACCCTGGCCGATGTGGCGTGGTCGCTGGGCGCTCCGGTCGTGCTGGTCGCGCAAGCTGGCCTGGGCACCCTCAACACCACCGCCCTGACCGCCGAGGTCGCTACCCGCCGTGGCCTCAACGTCGTCGGTGTGGTGATCGGGTCCTGGCCTGCTGTTCCGGATCTGGCCTCTTTGGAAAACCTTCGTGACCTGCCGGTTGCTGCTGGTGCCCCCTTGCTGGGCGCCCTGCCTGCCGGTCTGGGTGCTGCGGATCGTGACACCTTCGTCGAACAAGCCCGCCAGGGCCTCTCGCCGTGGTTCGGCGGGGAGTTCGATCCGGAGGCCTTCACCACCGCCGCCTCCACCCAGCACTGACCTCCCACGGTTGCGCCTACCTGCGCTCCCCGAGAAATCGCCCCGGTTTCTGGACTGAGCGATCCGATCGGCCCCCGGGCCGAGCGGATCGGGAGGGAAGAAACCGGATGAAGGCGATTTCTCCGCCGCGACGAAGTCGCGGCAATTAAACACAGTTACCCTCAGTTCCGCATACCACGCAGAAGGGAGTCCCCGGGTGGTTGATTCCGCGGGCAAGGCAGCACATCGGTCGTCGGAGGCTGTTGAGGGCTGGTCGGTGCCGGTGTTGTTTCCGGTTCAGCGTCCGCGGGTGGTGGTGAAGGCTGATCTGCTGCCTGCGGTGAGTGTTTTGTCTACGGCTGCGTTGCTGGGGATTCCGATGGGGTGGCTGTGGTCGTTGCTGGCTCCGGCCGAGCGGGTGCGGGTGATCGGGACTAACGGGCAGTTGGCTCCGTTGGAGCTGGAGAGCTGGCATCGGTTCGATGATCTGGCGGTGTTCGGGTTTCTCGCGATGGCTGCCGGGTTGTTGATCGGGCTGGTGGTGTGGTTTTTGCGGGAGCGGCGGGGGCCGGTGGTGCTGGTGGCGGCTGCTGGTGGGGCGTTGCTCGCGGCCTGGCTGGGGACGCAGATGGGGCCTGCGTTCGCTAATTCGAGGTATTCGGTGGATGCGCCGCCTGCGTTGGGGGCGGTGATCGAGCAGGCGCCTCGGATTGAGACGGGGTGGGTGGTGCTGGCTGCGCCGTTGGTGACTTGTTTGGTTTATGCGTTGATGACGGCTTGGAATGGCCGGGAGGATTTGGGGCGGCGGCTGGGGTGACGGGGGCTCGTCGCCTGGCGGCGACATTGCGCCTGGGTGTTGGCGTGGGCACCCCGAAGCTTGATTGTGCTGACGGTCTGGGGGTGCTTGTCAAGGCGGGAAAGATGCCTTGACAAGCACCCCCAGACCGCAGGGAGGCTTCGTATCGGGGTGCGGGGGTGGGGCTGGGTGCCTCGATAGTGGGTGCATCGGCGGCGGTTTCGGGTGGAGCGCGTCGGCGGCGGTCCGTGAAGGACTCCTTGAGGGAGTCTGGGTCCGTGAAGGGGGCCCTCACGGCTTGGTCGGGGTGTCGAGGGGCGTGAGGGGGACCCTGGGGGAATCTGTGTCTGTGAAGGGGGCCCTCACGGGCCGTTAGTTCAGGTCTGAGGGCTTGGTGAAGGTTGCCAGTTCTGTGGGGGGTAGGGGGACTGCGCCTAGGGTTTCCAGGAAGCCGGCTTCTCGGGTGAGCAGGCGGCAGGCTATGCGGAGGCGGCGCAGCGGGTGCGTTTCCTCCAGCAGCAGCTGGCGGTCTTCCAGGGGCAGCAGGCAGTCCGCGGCCAGTTGGTAGGCGAGTTCGCCCAGGTCGGCGTCGTCGTGGGGCGGGTGCCAGTCGTCGGCGTGCCAGGCTGCTTCGCAGTAGCGCTGGTGGGCGGCGCGGGCTACCTCGGCCAGCTGGCGGGCGGTGTACTCCGCGCTGGTCGGGACTGGGGTGTCGGGGAGCCAGTCGACCACTGCCATCAGGTAGGGCGCCGACTCGCGGTGCAGTTCGCGCAGGCGGAAGCGGCGGGCCGCGCGGGTGACTACGTCGTAGCGGCCGTCGGGGAGGCGTTTTGCTTCTCGCAATACCGTGCTGCAGCCGATGCTGTACACGTGGTCCAAACCACTGACCTCGCGGACCAGCGGGGCGCGCAGGGCGATCACGCCGAACTCGTGTTCCGGGACGTTGCCGGTGACGAGGTCCGCGGTGAGCTGCCGGTAGCGCGGTTCGAAGATGTGCAGCGGCAGGTGCGTGCCGGGGAGCAACACTGTCTGCAGCGGGAACAACGGCAGGGTCGCCGTTCCGCTGGGGCACTGCTCTGGCTCGGTCACGCGTCCACGGTACGGGCTGCGGAGCGCTGGCGCAGTTCGTGTTTACCGCCGCGGCGGGGGCTTCAGGACGGCGAACGGGTCGGTGATGTGCATGTCTTTGGCGGCGAAAGAGAACAGCGCCGCAGGTCGTCCGCCGGTGCGGCCGGGGGAGGCGGTGTGGCCGGTGGGGACGAGCAAACCACGCCGTTGGAGCACGCGTTGCAGGTTCGTCGCCGACACCTTGTAGCCGAGGGCGGCGGAGTACAGGCCCCGCAGGGCGGAGATGGTGAATTCCTCTGGGGCTAGTGCGAAACCCAGGTTGGTGTAGCTCAGTTTCGACCGCAGGCGGTCGCGGGCGCGCAGGACGATCGCCTCGTGGTCGAACGCGGTGCGGGGCAGTGCGTTCACGTCGTGCCACTCGGTGTCTTCGGGGACTGCCGGGTCGACGTCGGAGGGGACCAGGCCCAGGAAGGCCGTCGCCACGACGCGCGGGCCGGGGACGCGGTCGGGGGCGCTGAAGACGGCTAACTGCTCCACGTGCTTCAGCTGGCGTACGTCCACCTTCTCCGCGAGCTGCCGCCGGATGGAGGTTTCGACGTCCTCGTCGGGGCGCAGCCGACCGCCCGGAAGCGACCAGCGGCCCAGGTGCGGATCGAGCGCTCGGCGCCACAGCAGGACGCGCAGTGTGTCCGAGCGCACTTGAAGGACTGCCGCCAGAACCTCGTGGGCGAGGGGGCTCGGGTGTTAAGATGGCTTCGCACGGTTTTCGATTATAAGGCGAAAACCGGGATGGGGCGGAACCGGGGTCGATCCGGTTCCGAGGCCGGCGAAAGTCGAGAGGGCCGAAGACATGACCACCACGCTTGACCAGGATCTGACCCCGTACGGCGGGGTCGAGGCGAACGCGGACTGGGCGGCCCGCGTGCGGGAACTCGCCCGCAAGCGCGACGCGGTGCTGCTCGCGCACAACTACCAGGTCCCGGAGATCCAGGACATCGCCGACTTCACCGGCGACTCGCTCGCGCTCAGCCGGATCGCGGCCAGCAGCGACGCGTCCACGATCGTCTTCTGCGGCGTGCACTTCATGGCCGAGACCGCGAAGATCTTGGCCCCGGAGAAGACGGTGCTGATCCCGGACGCGCGGGCGGGCTGCTCGCTCGCGGACTCCATCACCGGCGCGCAGCTGCGCGAGTGGAAGGCCGAGCACCCCGGCGCGGTCGTCGTCTCGTATGTGAACACCACAGCCGAGGTCAAGGCCGAGACGGACATCTGCTGCACGTCGTCGAACGCGGTCGACGTGGTCGCTTCGATCCCGGCTGACCAGGAGGTTCTCTTCCTGCCGGACCAGTTCCTCGGCGCGCACGTCAAACGCGTGACCGGGCGCGAGAACATGCACATCTGGGCCGGGGAGTGCCACGTGCACGCCGGGATCAACGGGGCCGAGCTGGCCGCGCGGGCCGAGGAGAGCCCGGACGCCGACCTGTTCATCCACCCCGAATGCGGCTGCGCGACGTCGGCGCTTTACCTGGCCGGCGAGGGCGCGGTCGCGCCGGAGCGGGTCAAGATCCTCTCCACCGGCGACATGGTGCACGCGGCGCGCGACACCAAGGCGACGTCGGTGCTGGTGGCCACCGAGATCGGCATGATCCACCAGCTGCGCAAGGCCGCGCCGGAGATCGACTTCCGCGCGGTGAACGACCGGGCCTCGTGCCGGTACATGAAGATGATCACCCCGGCGGCGCTGCTGCGGAGCCTCACCGAGGGGGCGGACGAGGTGCACGTGGACCCGGAGACGGCCTCGCGGGCGCGAGCCTCGGTGCAGCGGATGATCGAAATCGGGCAGCCTGGCGGTGGGGAATGAGCGGCCTAGTTAACGCCGATGAGGCGAAAACCTCACCGGCCCTGCGTTGGGAGGCACGGGCCGACGTAGTCGTGATCGGCAGTGGCGTGGCCGGGCTTTCGGCGGCGCTGCGGGCGCGCGAACTCGGGCTGCACGTGCTGGTCGTGACGAAGGCGGCGGTCGCCGACGGCAACACCCGGTGGGCGCAGGGCGGCGTCGCGGTGGTGCTCGACGGCGAGCGCGACGAGGGCGACACGGTCGAGAAGCACACGGCGGACACGCTCACCGCCGGAGCCGGGATCTGCGACGAGGACGCGGTGCGGTCGATCGTCGGCGGCGGTCCGGCGGCCGTCACCGAGCTGCGGCAGAACGGCGCGGTGTTCGACCACGGCTCGGGCGGCCTGTCGCGGGCTCGCGAGGGCGGGCACAGCGCGTTCCGGGTGATTCACGCGGGCGGCGACGCTACTGGTGCGGAGGTCGAGCGCGCGCTGGTCGCGCAGGCCGGTGAACGGCGGATTCCGGTGCTGGAGCACCACATCGCGGTCGACGCGCTGCGCACGCCCGCGGGCGAGGTGGCCGGGCTGACGGTGCTCGACCGCAACGGCGTGCCGGGGGTGGTGCGCGCGGCCGCGGTGGTGCTGGCCAGCGGCGGGTTCGGGCAGCTGTACCAGGCGACGTCCAATCCGGAGATCGCGACTGGCGACGGGCTGGCGCTCGCGCTGCGCGCCGGGGCGGCGGTGGCCGACATCGAGTTCGTGCAGTTCCACCCCACGGTGCTGTACACGCCGGGTGCGCGCGGGCGGTGTCCGCTCGTCACCGAAGCGGTGCGCGGCGAGGGCGCGACGCTCGTCGATGGCGCGGGTGCGTCGGTGATGGCTGGGGTGCATCCGCTGGGCGATCTGGCTCCGCGCGACGTCGTGGCGGCGGCGATCACCCGGCGGCAAACGCAGGCTCCCGGCGGTATCGACGATCACGTTTTCCTTGACGCTACTGGGATTCCCGGTTTCGCGAAGCGGTTCCCGACGGTGCACGCGGCGTGCGCGGCGCTCGGCATCGACCCGGCGGTGGACGCGATTCCGGTGACGCCCGCGGCGCATTTCGCGTGCGGCGGCGTGGTGGCCACTGTGGACGGACGCTCGAGCGTGCGCGGGCTGTACGCGGCGGGCGAGGTGGCTCGGACCGGTCTGCACGGGGCGAACCGGCTGGCGTCCAACAGTTTGCTTGAAGGGCTGGTCGTCGGGCAGCGGGCTGCCGAGGCGGTCGCCGCGGATCTGGCCGCGGGGTTGCTGCCGGATCCCTCGCGGGGCCGGATTCCGGAAAGGACAGTGGCTCCGGCCGCGGAACGTGATGCGCTGCAACGGGTCATGAGCCGGTACGCGGCGATCGGCCGGGACGCGGACGGGCTCGCGGCGGCGGGTTCGGTGCTCGATTTGTCGACAGTGGACCGTCCGTTGTGGACGCACGCCGCGGTCGAGGACGCGGCGCTCACCGTGGTGGCTCAGGCGATGCTCGCGGCGGCGGCGCGGCGGACGGAATCGCGGGGCTGTCACGTGCGGACGGACTTCCCGGAACGGAACGACGGTCAGTGGCGGCGGAGCCAGCTGATCCGGCTGAGCCCGTCGGGACAGCCGGTGCTGGTCGAGGCGACATCGTTGGAAGGGGTGGCATGAGCGGGGAATTCTCCGAAGCGGTCGTGCGGTCGCTGGTGGTGGACGGGCTGGACGTCGCGGACGTGCGGCGGGTCGTGACCACCGCGCTGGAAGAGGATCTGCGGTACGGGCCGGACGCGACGACGGCGGCCACGGTCCCGGCGGACGCGCGGGCGGTGGCGGAGCTGACGCCGCGGGTCGCCGGTGTCGTGGCCGGGATTCCGGTGGCGCTGGCGGTGTTCGACGAGGTCCTCGGCGCGGACTACGAGGTGGTCTCGATCCGCGAGGACGGGTCTCCTGCGGTCGCCGGGGAGCCGGTGCTCGTGCTGCGCGGTCCGGTGCGGGGGCTGCTGACCGCGGAGCGCACGGCATTGAACCTGTTGTGCCTGCTGTCCGGAGTGGCGACGGCGACCGCGGCGTGGGTGTCCGCGATCGAGGGAACCGGCGCTGCGGTAAGGGATTCGCGCAAGACGACGCCGGGGTTGCGGCTGCTGCAGAAGTACGCCGTGCGGTGCGGCGGCGGGGTGAACCACCGGATGGGGCTCGGCGACGCGGTGCTGATCAAGGACAACCACGTGGTCGCGGCCGGTTCCGTCACCGCGGCGCTGGCGGCGGCGCGGGAGCACGCGCCGCAGCTGCCGTGCGAGGTCGAGGTGGACGATCTGGCTCAGCTGGACGAGGCGCTGGCCGCGGCGGCGGACGAGGTGCTGCTGGACAACTTCACGCCGGAGGAGTGCGTGAAGGCGGTCGCGCGGCGGGATGAAGTGTCGCCGAAGACACGGCTCGAGTCGTCCGGTGGGCTGACGCTTGAGCGCGCGCGGCCGTACGCCGAGTCCGGTGTGGACTATCTCTCCGTCGGCGGGCTTACGCATTCCTCGCCGGCTTTGGACCTCGGGATGGACCTGCGCTGACCCTGTCGCCGCGGCCCGCTCTCCACTAGAATCTCCTTGTCCGACAAGGGGAGGGGGCCGCGGTGCGGGGAATTGCCGCCGGAGCGGTGGCCGCGCTCGTGGCGCTCGGCCTGCCCATCACGGCGACCTCGGCCGGGGCGGCCTCGTGCGCGAATCCGTCCGGCCCGTACACCGGGGCGGTGTCCTGGGGGCAGCGGCTGGTGAATCCGCCGCGGCTGTGGGCGCTGACCAGGGGAGAAGGCCAGACCGTCGCGGTGATCGGCACCGGGGTCGACAAGCAGAACGCGCAGTTCGGGCCGGGACAGGTGCTCGGCGGCGCGGGCACCGCGGACTCCGATTGCGACGGACGCGGCACGATCGCGGCGGGCATCGTCGGCGCGCAGCAGGCGAACCAGACCACGTTCACCGGCGTCGCGCCCGGGGTGAAGCTGCTTCCCTTGCGCTACACCGAAAGCAACGGTTCGTCTTCGGACGGCGGCGGCGATCCGGGCGCGCTGGCCGTGGCGATCGACACGGCGGTCGACCGCGGCGCGGGAGTGATTCTCGTGGCGGTCCCGGCGGGTTCGGACAGTCCGGCGCTCGGTTCGGCGCTCGACCACGCGAAATCGCGCGGGGCGGTGGTGATTTCGGCCGCGGCGGCTACTCAGCAAGGGGCGCATACCTATCCGACAGCTTCGGCGGGGGTGCTGGCGGTCGGGTCGACGGACGAATCCGGGGCGCCGGTGCAGACCGAGGCGGGGGATTATCTCGGGATTGCCGCGCCTGGCGCGAATTTGGTGAGCACGTCGGCGGGCGGCGGGGGTGCGGTCGCGCATCGGTGGCCGATCACCGACCCGAGCTTGGCCGCGGCGTATGTCGCCGGGGTGGCGGCGCTGGTGCGGTCGGCGCATCCGGAGCTGAAGGGCGAGCAGGTGGTGAACCGGTTGATGCTGACCGCTTCCCGGCCGCCGTCCGGGGCGCACGATCCGCGCCGGGGGTGGGGGATGGTCGACGCTTACGCGGCGGTGTCGTCGACGTTGCCTGCTGACGCGCCGGGGCCGAGTGCGGCGGCGGTGCGGTCTGAGCTGCCCGCGGTGGTTCCGGCCGCTGCGGAGGCTCGGCCGACTTCGGATGTGGCGGCGGGAGTCGTTGCGGTGGGCGGGGTTGTGGTCGCGGCCGCGGCGGGGATCGGGGTGGCGGCGTTCCGGCGGGGGCGGCGGCGCGGGTGGCGGCCGTCGCGGTTCCGGGCCTGAGGGCGGCGGGGTCGTGAGTGGCGTTGCCGGTTCTAACCGTGATTAGCACGCACGAGGCGGCTGGGGTTGGTGAGCGCGATGCCGCTGGGGTGAGTCGGGTGGCGGTGCGGGTTCGAGTCTGTGCGGTGGGTCGGGGGTCGTGAGTGGCGTTGCCAGTTCTAACCGTGATTGCCACTCACGAGTGCGGGGCTATTCGGTCGTAACACTCACCAGGCGGGTGGAGCCGATGATGGCAACCCCGCGGCCGTCGCGGGCCAGGTGCACGCTGAAATCCGCGCCCTCGCGGGAAAACCGGGCGATCACTTCCCGGTAGGTGCTGCGGTCGTAGGATTCCCAGCCCGCCTCTTCGAGCGTCGGACGCACCACTTCGGACAGCACTCGCAAGGCGGCGGTGCTGTCCTCCAGCCGGACCCCGTACTGCCAGCACACCAATTGCCCCGGACGCGCGGGATCGCAGTCCAGTTCACCGTCCACTGTGGGCAGTGCGCGCGGGCCGAACGCCGCGGCCACGCTGTCGATCACGTTCGTCAGTTCGGCGGCCAGGTCTTTCAGTTCGCGCGTGATCACGGCAGCACCGCCGGGACCGGCACGGGGGCTTCGGTGACGTGGCCGCCGGTGAGCACGCCGTAGATGTTCTCCCATGAATCCGAACCCGGCTTGAGCACGCCGCTGTGCGAGGAGAGGCCCCACTGGACGTCGCCGTCGGCGTCGCGGCCGGTGGTGAGTTCGGTGACGCCGGGGAAGGTGTCCGGGTCGGCTCCGTGGCCGATGCCGGTCCATTCCAGTGCCCCGGCGTTGCCCTGGGCGAGGATGATCGGGTCCAGCGGAGCAGTCATCGAGTACCGCTGCACGCCGGCTTGGCTGGGCGGCAGGTCCGCTGGGCTCCATACGCCGTGTCCCATGCCCGCCGACTCTACGTGCAGCACCCGGTCCACTGGCAAGCCTTGCTGGTCAGCGAGCCCGACGGTGGCGCCGCCGTAGCTGTGGCCGATCGCGGTGATCGTGGCCGCGCCGCCGGTCTGAGAGTCGACCTGGCCGCGCAGTTCGTCGCCGAACGCCTTGAGGTTCGGGGCCATCGTCTGCGCGTAGCTGGCGTCGGCGCCTTCGGTGGTGACGTTCTGCGGGAACACCCCGTCGGCCCACACGACCATCGCGGTCCGGCCGCTCGGGTCGGCGGCGACGAGGCTGCGGCCGAGGTCGGCGTAGGACTGGAAGGTGTCCATCCGGGTGTGCACGCCGGGCACGAACAGCCCGACGTTGCGCGTGCCCGGCTGGATCGAGCCGACGAGTTCGGCGATCCGGCCGTTGCCGGACGGATCGAACCGCAGGATCTGCCGGTGGTCGTCGAGAATGCTTTGGTACAGCGCGATTCGCCGCTTCGAGCGGGCGATGGCGTCGGAGTCGGAGAGCCCGGCGAGACGGGTTCGTTCGGCGGCGAGCGCGTCGGAGACCTTCGCGCGGTTGGCGGCGATGGTTCCGGCCCAGCCGCCGCTGCCGGCCGTTTTTCCGGCGGAGGGAACGGGATCCTCGGGCAGGAGCGAGCGGTACATCGTCGCCACCTGCTCGTCGGCGCGCCGGTAGCCCGCTGACGACGCGGTGAGGCCGTCGCGGAGGACCTGGACGCGAACGATGCGCTGATCGACGTCCGCGGCAAGGGCTTCGAGCGTTTTCGCCAGCCCGGCGGCACAGCCGGACGAAGCGGAAACCTGGCCGAAGGCCGTGGCGGGCACTCGTTCGCCCGCCACGGCCTGCTGCACGGTCCGGAGCGCGCCCGCGCGAGTGTCCACTTCGGACGCCGCGCTGGCGAGTTTCGCCGGGGCGACCCGGTAGCCGTCGGTCATGCCTGGTCGGTCTCTTCACCGATGACCGAGGGCGCGACGGGAGCCTGCTGTCCCCACACGTTCTCGGTTTCGACGAGCCACGCGGGGATCCGGCGGCCGGAGCCCATGTCGGCGCCGGCCCCCATGCCCATCGGCATCATGGGCATCATCGGCATCGCGCTCTTGGCCGCCGCGCCCGCCGCACCGGCCGCGCCGCCGGCGAGTCCGCTGAGGACGTTCGACGGGGCGTTGCCGGCGAGCCCGGAGTGCGCGGCCGGGGCTTCCCCGGAGCCGCTGAGCCCGCCGCCGGACGGAATGCCGCCGCCGTCGATCGACGGGGCGTCCCCGCCGCCGACCGGGATCCCGCCGCCGCCACCGCCCTCGGGGGCCGCGCCGCCGCCGAGCTTCGTGCCGGGGCCTTCCTCTTTGTCCTTGCCGTCCTTGTCTTTGTCCTTGCCCGAGGCCCACGGCGGAACCTTCGGCATGATCGAACCGAACCGGCCGAACGCGGCGGCGGACGCGGCCGCGAGACCGGCGGTGAACATGTCGCCGAACAGCGGGCTGCCCGCGGGCTGGGTCGGGTGCCCGGGCTCGGAGCCGGGCGCCTGCGTGCCGTCGGTGGGCAGCGGATGCGAGTCGACCGGGGCTCCGACGGACGTGCCGCCGTCCGGGCTGTTGCCGACCGCGCCGGTGCCGCCGGTGGAAGCGCCGCCGCCGGGGACCGGCTTGGGCGGCGGGGCGGCCGCGTTCGGCGAGACCGGGATCGAGTCCTCGGCGGTGTCGTAGTTCGTCGCGAGGTTGTTCATCACGACGATCGCCTTCGCGTGCGCGGAGCCGGCGGCGTTGGCGGCCTGTTGCTGCGCTTCGACGTTCGCGATCGCCTGCTGCCGCTGCTGGGTCGCGGCGATGATGGTGGCGGGAGAGGAGTCCGCGGGCAGCATCGGCGGGTTGACCGCCAGCGCGACGTCGGCGGGGGAGACGTCCGGGACCGCGACCGGCGGCGGCATCTCGGCCTTCGCCTTGACCAGCGCGTCCGCCGCGTCCTCCAGCATGTCGCGCATGCCCTGCGCGGTGACCGCGACCTTGCGGATGCCGCCGACCAGATCGACCATCATGTGCCGGTACTGGTCCGCCGCGCCGCCGGTCCACGCGCTGGAGAAGTCGGTGAGCTGGTCCGACAGGTTCTCGGCCTGGTCGTACAGCCCGCGCGAGGCCGAACTCCACTGCTCGGCCGCGGCGCGCGCGGTGGTCGGGTCGCCCGCCTGCAGCATCGCGTAGAGCTGCTGGTGGGTGTAGCCGGCGAAGTTGGTGCGAGGGCCGTTCATGCCTTCTTACCCCCTGAAGAATCAAGGCCCAGCAACGAAAAAAGCGGGTCGAGCAGACCGGTCTGCTGACCCGAGTGGTGCAGGTCGCCCGCGACCGACTGGTCGGCCTGGGCGTATCCGTCGGCGACGGTGGTGGTGACGTCCTGGGCGAAGGTGATCGCCTCGCGGACCTGCTCCAGCAGGCCCTGCATCTCGGCGACCGCCGCGCGGTGGGCGTCGGCGAGCGAAGCGGCCTCCCCGAACTCCCCGAACAGCAGCGGATGCTCGCCGAGGGTGCGCAGGAAGTCGTTCGGCCGGGACATCGCGTGGATCTGGGTTTCCAGTTCCCGGACGAAGTCCGTCAACGATTCCAGGTGGACGTAGTACGACTGGTCGGGCATCGGCCGGTGACCTCTCGTGCGGCAGGACGCGGGAAAGCCGGCCGTCCGGAGCGGGCGGGGGTGGTCCCGCCCCGGACGGCCGGCGTCGGGGCCGGATCAGGCGAACAGGCCCTGGTTGCGGTTCTCCAGCTGGTGCTGGAGATCGTGGGCGTCGCCGACCTTGGTGCCGAACTGCGCGATGATCGCGACGATGTCGGCGGTCGCCTGGCGGAGCCGGGTCTCGGACGCGCGCGCCGCTTCGCCGGCGGAGCTGCCCGAGGCGTACCAGGTCTGGGTGATCGGCTGCAGGTTCTGGTGCAGCTGCTCCAGCTGGGAGGTCAGCGCCTTCGCCTTGGCGGCGAGCGACGCGGAGCTGTGCTGCAGGGCGCCGAAGCTGATTTCTACGACGTCAGCCATGGTCTCTTGTCCTCTCTCAGGGGTTGAGGCGAGGGATGACGTTGCCCTCGACGGTGTGGCTGACGCTCTGGAAGCTCTGGTGCACGTCGGAGTCGCCCGCGTTGTAGTTCGTGTGGCTGGTGTGCACCAGCTGCGACATGGTGTCCAGCTCGCGGACGGCGGCCGTCATCTTCTCCTGCAGCCTGCGCTGCAGGTCCCAGAACGCCACGGCCTGGTCGCCCTTGTAGTTCCGCAGCGTCTCGGTCAGCTCGGACTCCAAGCTGGCCATCGTCGTCTTCGCGCTCGACGCGGTCTCCTCGAAGCCCTGGACGGCGCGCGTCATGGCAGCTGAATCTGCCTGGAATCCCGGACTGGACATCTGACGGGCCACCTCCTTCCCTCTCGTGGAAAATCCCGGTGCGCGGCGAGCCGCGCGGTGTGAATGTCACGCTAGAAAAAGAGCGGGTGTGGTCAAACGGCACAACTGCCGGTTTCTTTGACGGCACTATTACCCACAGGTGGGGCCCGCCCTACCCCGCGGACGGGGGACGACGCCAGTGTTCCTGGCCCCGCGGGCGGCCAGGCTGTCCGCATGACTTCCTGGGGATTGCGCCTGTTCCGGCTGCACCGCCCGCTGGGCGTGCTGGCCGGGGCGATGCTGCTGGTGCTCGTCGCGAGCGTGGTCGGGCTGCTGCTGGATGATCGCACGCTCGTCAACGCGCCGTTGTGGGCAAAGCCGTTCAAATTCGCCGTTTCGGTGGCGCTGTACGCGCCGACGCTGGCGTGGTTGCTGTCGCTCGTGAAACGCGGCCGCCGGGCAGGCTGGTGGATGGGCACGGCGTTCGCGGTCGGGATGGGCACGGACATGGCGCTGCTGGTGTGGCAGGTGCTCGTCCAGGACCGTCCGCTGCACTTCAACCACGAGACGCCGGCCGACGTGCTGATCGGCAATCTGCTGGCCGCCGGCGCGTTCGTGGCGTGGAGCGCGACCGCGGCGGTGGTTGTCCTGCTGCTGTTCCAAAAGCTGCCGGACCGCGCGCTGACGTCCGCGCTGCGATGGGGAACCGCGCTCGCGGCGGGCGGAATGGGGTTGGCGCTCATGATGTTCTCGGCGAGCCCGGCGCAGCAGCGGGTGCTGGACGGCGGCGGGCAGCCGTCGATGATCGGCGGGCACACGGTCGGTCTCGAGGACGGCGGGCCGGGGCTGCCGTTGCTGGGCTGGAGCACGGTCGGCGGGGACCTGCGGATCACGCACTTCGTGGGGATTCACGCGATCCAGGCGCTGCCGCTGATCGCGCTCGGCTTGGTCGCGCTTTCCCGGCGGTATCCGGTGCTGGCCAACGAACTCGTGCGGCGCCGTCTGGTGTGGACCGCGACGCTCGGGTACGCCGGGGTCATCGCGCTCACCGCGTGGCAGGCGATGCGCGGGCAGTCGATCGTGCGGCCGGACTTCTGGACGCTCGCCGCCGCGGCCGGGCTGATCGCGGTGGTGGCGCTCGGCGGGGTGCTGTCGGTGCGGCCTCGCGCGGCCGTTCCCGATGAGCGGCACGCGCTGAGGGGATTCTGAGATCTCTCCGGTACCTGTTGGCGGGTTGGCCCGACGGGAGGACGGTGTGATGGCATTTCCCCAAGACCTGCTGGACGCGCTGCGGCGCGCGCCGGACGCGATCGCGTTCGAGCACGGGGACCGGCGGGTGCGTCGCGGCGAGGTGCTCGACCTGATCGGACGGTTCACCGCCGGTCTGCGGGCGGCGGGGGTGCGGCCGGGGGACGGGGTCGGGGTCGCGACCGGAGTGACACCGGAGGGCTGGGCGGCGCAGATCGCGGTGCAGACGCTCGGCGCCCGCGCGGTCGGGGTGCGGGCGGGGCTGCCGCCTGCGCATCTGGCCGCGGTGCTGGACGGGCTGGTCGCGGTGGTGACCGACGCCGAGCGGCCGGAGCTGGCGGGGGTGCGGACGCTGCCGATCGGGCCGGAACTCCTTGCCGCGTATGAGGAACCGGTGCCGTGCGGGAGGCCGGAGGACCTGGGCTGGGTCGTGTTCACCAGCGGGAGCACCGGGGTGCCGAAGGGGGTCACGTACCGGTTCGACGCGCTGGCCGAGTTCCGGCTTGAACAGCGGGGGCCGGTTCCGGAGGGGAGTACCGGCGGTTCCTGCTTTTCGGGACGCTCAGCAGCGCGGTGATGGTGCTGCATTTGCAGGCTTGTCTGCTTGCTGGGGGTACCGCGGTGATTCCGGAAGGTCTGCCGGACTTTCCCTGGATTTTGCAGCGGTTGGACATTACGGCGGCCTTGGTGACGGTGCCACGGTTGTATCGGATGCTCGACGTGCTGCGGGAGGAGAAAGTCGATCTTTCCGGGCTGCGGACGCTCACTGTCGCCGGTTCTCCGGTGGAGCCCGGATTGCTCGCGGAAGGGTTCGAGCGGATCGGACCGGCGTTGCGGCAAGGCTATGGGCAGACCGAGACCGGGAAACTGACTGTGCTGACTACCGCGGATGTCGCGAAGCATCCGGAGACGATCGAGTCGGTGGGATTTCCGGTCGACGGCGTTTCGCTGGAAGTGCGGGACCCTTCCGGCCGCGTGGTGCCGGCTGGAGTGACCGGGGAGGTTTTCGCCCGTACCGCAAGGTCTTTCGCCGGGTACTGGCGCGATCCCGCGCAGAGCGCGACGGTGCTGGCCGGCGGATGGGTGCGCACGCAGGACATCGGGCGGCTGGACGAACGCGGGTTTTTGTATTTGACCGGGCGGGCCCGGGATGTGGTGATCGTGAACGCGGTGATTCATTACACCGGGCCGATCGAGCGTGCGCTCGCCGCGCATCGCGATGTGGATCAGGCTTATGTCGTCGCGGTTCCGGACGAACGGACCGGGGAGGCGGCGCACGCATTCGTAGTCGCCGCGCCGGGGCGTATTCCGGATCCGGCCGAATTGCGGACGGCGGTCGCCGCGGAATTGGGGGAGGCCGCGGTGCCGGCGGTGATCACGGTGGTGGACGAGGTCCCGGTCGCGGACTCGGGAAAACCGGACAAGGCCGCGCTGCGCGCCCTCGCCCGGTAGGTCCCGCGAGGTTCCGGCCCGCCGCGCACGGGGGCGGCGGGCCGGAACGCGCGGATCAGACGCCCGCGGTCTGCTTGATCCAGTCGCGGCTGTTCGCGATGCTGGCGTAGTTCTGCGTGCCGTGCTCGTCGCTGCCGGAGTTCTCGCCGGTCGAGCAGACGCCGACCTGGACGCCGTCGGCCAGCTGCGGGCCGCCGGAGTCGCCGTGCCACGACGCGCCGGTGACGCCCTTGCTCGCGATCGCCTTGCCGTTGAAGGCGTCCGTGCTCTCGCCGGTGACCTGGACGTCCGCGGTCTTGAGCGTGTCCGAGGGCGGGCTCTGGTCCTTGATCCGGCCCCAGCCGTAGATCTGGTTGGTGGCGCCGGTTTCCGGGTCCTTGTCGGCGAGCTTCATGAACGTGGTGTCCACGGCGGTCTTGAGGTGCAGCAGCGCGATGTCGCCGTTGGGCGAGGCCTTCTGCTCGTCGACCGCGGCCTCGGTGCCCTTGCCGAGCGCGACGTCGCCGACCTTGACGTGCATGCCCGGCTTGTTGAGGCAGTGCTGCGCGGTGAGCACCCACTCCGAGGCGATGATCGTGCCGGAGCACTCGAAACCGCCGTTTTCGGTGACGTCGTCCCAGAAGATCTGGGCGCCCCACGGGGCCGACTTCACGGTTTCGCCGCCGATGATGTACGTGTCGGCGCTCGCCGCACCGGTCGCCGCGACCCCGAACGCCATCGCAGCCCCTGCGACGACGGCCGCCGCTTTCGCGTAACGCATGGAAAATCCCTCCGCCTCGGTGGTGATTTCCCGACCGTAGGCGGCGTTTGGAAATCGGGTAACCTACGGAAGTCGGTCTTCGGTCCACGTTTCGCGGAGCGTCCCGCCGGGGTCAAGCCGCTGGCGGAGGGCTTCCGCTTGCTCCGGACGGGTGAGCGCGGCGACGGCCGCTTCCTGCTGAAGATGCAGTGCGCGCACGGCGACGCGGAGTTTGCGGATCCGGCTGCGGGTGCGGAGCCGGGCGCGCCACGGGCGCCAGAGGACGGCGAGCAGCAGGCCGGTGGTTTCGGCGCGGTAGTCCTGGGCCGCTTGGGTCAGCTGGGTCAGGTCCGGGGCTTTGCCGAGCCGCTGGGCGACGGTTGCCGCAATGGCGCATTCGAGGACGCGTTCGTGGGCGCCGGCGGCGAAATCGGCGACTCGGCGGGGGACTCCGGCGACCAGTACGGCGGTGAGCAGTTCGGACAGCGCCTCGCGGAGGGCGCGGTGGGCGTCTGTCCCGTCTTCCAGGACGGCGGCGATGCCGAGCGCGTCGGCGAGGTGCTTCCGGCTGGCCGCGGTGTTCGGGGGCAGGCCGATCCGGATGTCGTGCACCCCGCCGGAGACGGCGCGGGTCGCTTCCAGCTGCCGGTAGACCTCGGCGCGGAGCTGGCGGCGTTCCTGGGTTTTGGCGAGGTACGTGGTGAGCGCGGCGCCGATGACGCCTCCGCCGGTGGTGTAGGCCAGTTCTGCCAGTCCGGGCATCGGATCCCCTTCGATCATGGACTGCATATGCTGGCAGAGCGGCAATGCGGGCTAGCGGGGAGCGGGATGCACACGGTGAGGCTGGGTTCGGCGCGCGGCGATCGGGTGGCGATCGCGGTGCGCGGGCGGATGCATCCGGGGGCGGACGATTTCTGGGACGGGAACTGGCTGGTCAGCCCGATCGAGATCGTGTCCGGCGGGTTCAGCGCGCGGCTGGGCGCCGGGTTGCGGGCCAATGAACTGCGGGAGTTCCGGGCGGAGCTGGCGGCGTGCGGCGAGTCCGGCGGCAGCGCGCGGCTGACCTCGCTGGAGGACTGGCTGGACCTGACCGTGACCGTCGGCGCCGACGGGCGGGTCGAGGCGGAGGGGGTCGCGGTGGCTGATCACTCGAGCGGGAACCGGTTGTTGTTCCGCATCGAGGGGATCGCGTACTCGCAGCTGGCGGAGGCTGTCGCGGCGCTGGACGCGGTGGACGCGGAGTTTCCGGTGCTCGGCCGTCCGTGAGGGGAACCCAGGTTCCCCTCACGGACAGTGTGCTTACAGGACGGTGATCGCTCTCGGGGCCGGGACTTCGTTGTTGAACGCGAAGTTGTCGTGCCACTTCACGCTGATGCCGGTGAACTGGCCGCCGTCCGACAGGGACACGAAGACGTCTCCGGCGTCGCCGCGGGTGAAGGTGGCGATGTCGTCTTTGCCGTCGCCGTTGAAGTCGCCGATGGCGGGGATTTCGTCGTTGAAGGCGAAGTTGTCGTGCCATTTGACGCTGGTGCCGGTGAACTTCGTGCCGTCGGACAGCGCGACGAAGACGTCCCCGGCAGGGCCTCGGGTAAAGACGGCGATGTCGTCCTTGCCGTCGCCGTTGAAGTCGCCGACGGCGGGGATTTCGTCGTTGAAGGCGAAGTTGTCGTGCCACTTGACGCTGGTGCCGGTGAACTTCGACCCGTCCGACAGCGCGACGAAGACGTCCGCGGTGTCGCTGCGGGTGAAGGTGGCGATGTCGTCTTTGCCGTCGCCGTTGAAGTCGCCGACCATCGGAACCTCGTTGCCGAAGCCGAAACCGGTGTGCCACACCTGCGCCGGGCCGAACTTCGTGCCCTCGGGCAGCACGACGTAGACCGCGCCGCGCGTGGTGAAAGCGACGACGTCGTCCTTGCCGTCGCCGTTGAAGTCGCCGATGGCGAGACGGTCGTCGAAGTGCCCGAAGTCGTCCTGCCACAGCGTGCCGTTGCCGTTGAACTTGGTGCCGTCCGACAGCGCGACGTAGACGTCTCCGGTGTCACCGCGGGTGAAGGTGGCGACGTCCGCCTTTCCGTCGCCGTTGAAGTCGCCGGTCAGCGGGATCTCGTCGCCGATGGAGAACCGGTCGTGCCACTTGACGCTGCGGTCGACGAACTGGCCGCCGTCCGAGTTCGCCACGAAGACGCTGCCCGCGCTGCCCCGGACGAAGGTCGCGATGTCCGCCTTGCCGTCGCCGGTGAAGTCGGTCAGCGAGCGGTTCCCGGTCTTCGCGGAGAACGAAGGGCTGGCGACGCCGGTCGAGGAAACGACCAGGTACGACCAGTTTTGCCGGGCGGCGGCGGAGTGCACCAGCGACGTTTCGGCGGTGGTTCCCACGAGCTGCTCCGGCACGGCCTTGGCTGGCCCGCTCGCGTTGGCGTAGACGGAGTAGGTCGCGTTGTCGGACGCGGCCAGCGGGGTCCACGACACCGTGACGCCGTGGCCGACCGCCTTCGCCGAGCCGACGATGGCCTGCTCGTGGATCCAGCCGGTCAGGTCGTCGACCCTGGCTCCGGTCGTGCCTTGGCGGGTCTGGGTTTCGCCGAGACAGCCGTGCTGCCACGACGCGCCCGCGACGGCGACGATCACGTTGTCCTGGCTGTAAACCGGGCCGCCCGCGTCGCCCTTGCAGGCGTCCGCGCCGTTGGCTCCGGTGAGCGAGACGGACGTCGCGGTGCTGGACGAAACGGTGAACTTCGCGACGCTGGCGTCGGCCGGAAGCCATTCGGTCGAAGTCCGGCCCCAGCCGGCCAGGGACAGTTCGCCCGCCGGAATCCCTGCTGCGACGGGGAGTTTCAGCGGTGCGGCGTCGGTGATGGTGGTGTCGAGGCGGGCGAGTGCGACGTCGCGATCGGTCCGGGTGATCACCGTGGCCACCTTGGCGGTGTGCCCGCCGACGGTGACCGTGGTCGGCTTGGCGGGTGTGCCGCCCTGCGGGTTTTCGGGGAAGCAGCTGGCGGCGGTGAGCACCAGCGTGGGCTCGACGAGCGAGCCGCTGCAGGCGCGTCCGTCGGCGGTGAGCTTGGCCGCGAAGCTCAGTTTCGCTGTGGTGCCACCGGAAACGGCGGACGCGGGCAGCGCGGTCAGCAGACCGGCCGCCGCGACGGCGGCTGCCACCGCGGCGGTTCTCGAGTGCAGTTTCATGGTCGTCCTTGGTCAGCCGGCGAGCTTGCAGGAATCGGGAGCGGCGGTTACGTGGATCTCGGTGTTCCAGCCGGTGCCCACGCTGAGGCCGCCGCCGTCCGGTGCGGCCGGTCCCCAGGTGTCGGTGTTGTCGGAGTAGCGGTACCAGCGCAGCACCGGGCCGATGGTGTCGTCCCAGGGGCTTTTGCCGTAGCCGCCGCGGCCGTACAGGATGTCGCCGCCGGGCGAGAAAATCTCGCTGAACATGTTCCAGCCGACGCCCACCGGCTTGTTCCGCTGGGTCCACTTGGCCGCCGCGAAGTCGTATTTGAACCGGAACAGGTCGCCGTTCGGCTTGCGCGCGTAGAGCACGCCGTCGCCGGCCGCGGTGATCGAGTCGAACGCGCCCCAGCCGGTGTCGACGACGTCGCCGCCGCCGTTGACCCAGTCGTTCGTCGCGTCGTTCCACACGTAGACCTTCAGCCGGGCCTGGTCGTCGATCATGAAGATCCGGCCCTGCTCGTCGGCGGTGACCCGGTTGCCGTACTCCGGCGTCAGATAGCGCTCCCAGCCGCTGCCGACCTCGAGGTTGCCGCTCCAGCCGGTCGTCGGCGAGTACACCCAGCGCTTGAGGACGCCGGTGCCGAACGGGTCGCCGGCGCCGTGGTTGCGGTGGATGTCCCAGACCGCGCCGCCCTTGCCGGCGATCGTCCGGCCGTTCCAGCCCTGGCCGATGTCCTTGGGCGGCACCGTCCAGTCGGGCTTGCCGCCTGCCGGGTCGTGGTGGGTGTAGCGCCAGAGCGTGCCGTCGGCGCGGGCGGACCACACGATCGCGCCGCCGGGGCAGGAAACCGGGGTCGGGACGATGCTCTGCCGGATCCAGCCGCCGAGGTCGTCGACGCGGGTCTCAGTGCTGCCCTGCCGGGTTTCGGTGACCGCGAGACAGCCGTGCTGCCACGAAGCACTGTGCAGGGCAACGACTTCGACGCTCTGCCCGACCGTCCGCAACGCCGGGCCGCCCGCGTCGCCGAGACACGTGTCGACGCCGTCCGCGGACTTGGCCGCGATCGTCGTGCCAGTGCTGCTGACGACGGCGAACGGCGCGATCCTCGGCCGGGCGGGCACCCATTCGGTCGCGGTGCGGCCGAAACCGGCCAGCTGCAAGGTTTCCCCGGCCTGCGGAGCGGTGCTGCCGACCGTGGCCACGGCGACGCCGGTCGCCGGAGCATCGAGCTTCGCGAGCACGACGTCGCGATCGGCCCGGCGCACGACCTTGGCGACCTTCGCGGACTTCCCGGCGCCGGTGCCGAGGTCGACGTCGCCGACCAGCACGGTCGCGGGTTCGGTGGGTTTGCCCAGGTCGTCGGGCGTGAGGCAGGTGGCGGAGGTGAGGATCCAGGAGGGATCTATCAGAACGCCGGAGCACGCTTTGGTCGCGGTGGAGATCCGGGCGAGATAAGGATGGGAACCGAGCGGGACGGCGGTTCCGCCGGAAACCGCGGAAGCGGGGGCAGCGGTGCAGACAGCGGTGGTCACGAGGATCGCGGCGATTGCGGGCGCCGCGCCGGGTCTTCCTTTTTCGGGCGCATAGCACTTCCCAGGAGAATGGAGAACGGAATAGTGTGCACGCCTCCTCTGGAGGCGTGAGGGGTCAGTCGGAAAGCGAAGGCACGCTATTTGCCACCCGGTGCCCCGGGTGGCAAATAGCGCAAGAGGATCTTCCGAACGGGCTACTCAGGAAGAGGCGCGCAACTCGAGAAGCGTCGCGGGATCGGTTCCCGCTCCTTCGCCGACGCCGGTCCATCCGTTCTTGGCGATCGGGACGGTGCTGTTCTTTCCGTTGATTTCGACGGTGGCCTGCACGGTGTGGCTGTCGCCCTTGACCTGATAGGCGTAAGGCACCTGCAGCCGGAGATAGCCGGTCGAGCCGGTGACCGTGAAGCAGTAGTGGCCGGAATCCGGGCCGTGGTCGGCCGAGTTGTAGGCGTGCACCTCAAGCATCGCCGCTCCGCTGCCGCAGGCGGCGAACAGGATGTGCCCGTCGCCGCTGATCAGCGTCAACGCGCGTTCCTGGAAGATCTTCGCCGCGCCCGGATAGGCGTAGTCCTCGACGATCGGCGGCGGCGTGTCGTCGGCGGGAGCCGCGCTCGCGGTGGCCGAGACGGCGGCAGCGGCGCCCGCGGCGAGCGTGAGACCGGCGAGCATGACTGAACGCGCGCGTGCGCGCATAGTTCCCCCTGGGGTGACAATCGGACAGGACGAATCCACGGCAGGCGTTGCCGTGCTGGCACTGCGGTGAAAGCGCGTCCGTCCCCGTGCGGACCCGAATCGGACTTTAACGATCGCCAGAGTAGGCGTCAACGGCCGTTCGGCGGCTTGTTCCGCGTACCGGCACATTCCGCGCCGGCATGCGTTCGCCGAATTCCCGGACCCGAATGCCGCTACCGGAGCCGTCCGCGATTCTGCTAATTTCGACCTGCTCCACGGGGGAGAGTCCGGCTGCAGTTCCGGTTTTCGTTTTCGCGCGCCCGCATTCCCCGCGGCAGAACCGCAGTTTCGCGCTCGGGAAGGCAGCGGGCCGGTGAGCGCCGGTCCGTCGGCCCGCCGTGACCGTGCGCGGAGAACTTCCGTCCGGGTACGGGAAAGGAAGCGAGACGCATGAGACCTCTCCGGGTCAGATTCCGTGCCGCGACGGCGTTTTTCGCCGCCGTCGCGCTCACTGTGGGCATCACGCCCGCCATCGGGGCCGCGCCGGTCGCCGCCGCCGCGGACTCGCCGCCGCCGACGGACCGCGAGCAGCTCGTCGCGTTGCTGCGCACCGGCGGACCGGTCGTGTCGCGCGCCGTCGAGGCCGCTTTGTGCGGCACGGACGAGGACGTGCACACCTTCGTCGTGTCCGGTCTCGCGCGCATGCAGGAGGTCGAGGACCGCGTTTCGGTCCAGAAGATGCTGACCGGCGGCGGACCGGCCACGCAGCACGCCGCGAACGCGGCGCTGAGCGGCACGATCGGCGACGTCCGGGCGTTCCTGACCAGCGGCTGGCAGCAGCCGTGGCACGACGACGTGCGGATCCAGGTCAGCAGGCTGCTGACCGCGGCGACCGGGCCCAGGGTGAAGGCGGCGGCCAACACCGCGCTCAACGGCTCGACCGACGACCAGCTGGCCTTCCTGGGGGCAGGCTGGCAGCAGGCGCAGGACAACGACGACCGCATCGCCGTGCAGCAGCTGCTCAACACCGGCGGCCCGGAGGTCAAGAAGGCCGCGAACCAGGCGCTGTCCTCGACGATCGAGAGCGTGCGGGAGTTCCTGCGCACCGGTTACCAAGCAGCGACCCAACGGGACGCGGAGACGCTGTCGGTCAGTGCGCTCGCGGATCTCGCCAAGGGCGCCCAGGCCCGTTCGGCGGTGCAGACTCAGGCCGCGAAGGACGCGGCCGACCAGGCAGTGGCCGCGGCGGCCGCGGCCAAGGCGGCGGCCAAGACCGCGGCCGACGAGACGCAACAGGCGCAGAAATCGGCCGAGCAAGCGGCGAGTGCGGCGGGCCGGGCCGCCGACGCGGCGAACCGGGCGGCGCAAGCCGCGCAGCGCGCGATCGACGCTTCCGCGGCCGCGGCCAGGGCCGCGCGGGAAGCGTCCCACGCGGCGAGCCAGGCGGCGTGGGCGGCTTCCATGGCCGGTCAAGCGGCAGCCAGGGCCCGCAATGCCGCGGTGGGCGCGGCACACGACCGCGGGCAGGCGGACGCTGCCCGGGACGCCGCGCAGAAAGCCCGCGACGCGGCGATCGGGGCGCGCACGGCAGCGGACGCGGTAGCCCAAGCTGTCGAAGCGGTGCGCCAGGTAGCGGTGGCCGCGCAGGCGGCGGCGTCGGCTGCCGGGAACGCGGCCGACGCGGCGCAGGCGTCGCGGGACGCGGGCGGCTGGGCACAGCGGGCTGGGGCGAGTTCCGCCGAAGCCGCTGCCGCCGCCGCTCGGGCGCAGCGCAACGCGGACGAAGCCAAGCGGGCTTCCGGGGTCGCTCTCGCCCTCGCCAACGACGCGGCGGCTGCCGCCGGTGAAGCCCGGCAAGCCGCCACCGACGCGGCCGCACACGCGGACGCGGCGGCGCAGGCTGCCGACGAGGCGGCGCAGCACGCCGGGGAAGCGGCCGGTGCGGCCCAGCGGGCTCATGACGCGGCGGTCGCGGCCCAGACCGAGGCGGCCAGTGCGCAGACCGCGGCGGACCAGGCGAAGAGCACGGCCGAACTCGCCCGCCGGGCGGACACGGAACGGCTGGCCGAACAGCAGTCCAAGGCTATGCGCGAGGCCGAGGACGCCAAGCAGGCCGAGACAGGCAAGGCGGCGACTCCACAGTGGACCGCGGGCATCGCCGAACAGGTCGACCCGGCGACGCAGCAGCTGCTGAATCAGGCCGCGGACCCGGCGACGGCGCCGGAAGCGGCGGCCACAGCCGGCCGGCGGGCCGCGCTGGCGTTGTGGCACAGCGGAGGCCCGCGGGTGCGGCTCGCCGCTTCAGCCGCGCTCGGCGGCACTGCCGAGCAGGTCGCGGCTTTCGTCCGGACCGGTTTCGCGGCCGCGACAGAACAGGACGACCGATACAGCGTTTCTGTGATCGCGGGCACCACCATGGTCGCGGCGCAGCGGGACGCCGCGAACGCGGCCAACGCGGGAAGCTACGACCAGGTCAAGGAATTCCTCCGCACCCGGGCGTATCCGCACAAGGACGACGACGACCGCGTCGCCGTGCAGAAGATCCTCAACACGGGCGGGCCGATCACCCGCGACGCGGCGAACCGGGCCCTTTCCGGGACCCCGGAGGACGTCCGCGCCTTCCTCGCCACCGGCCGTCTTCGCGCCGCCGAGGACGACGACCGGGTCGCGGTGCAGAAGATCCTCGACGCCGGCGGCCCGGAGGTCCGCGCGGAAGCCAACGCGGTCTTGTCCGGGCCGTGGTCCTACGTCCGGAAGTTCCTGAAGACCGGCCAGTACGACGCCGCGCTGCGCGACGCCGACACCGCGGAGCACGTCGCGCAGATCAACGGTTACGTGGCCGATGCCGCGCAGTCCGCGGCGCTGGCCAAGCAGAACGCCGCGCTCGCCGCCCAGTACGAGGCGACCGCGCGGGGTGCGGCGGAGGAGGCCGCCCGCTGGGAAGCGGATGCCAAGCTGTCCGCGTCCCGCGCCGAGGAATTCGCCGCGCAGGCCAAGACTTCCGCGGACGAGGCGAGCCGGTCGGCGGCGCAGGCGGCGTTCTCGGCCAAGCAAGCCCGGGACGCCGCGGCTGCCGCGCAGGGCAGCGCCCAGGCGGCGAAGAACTCCGCCGCGCACGCTGCCCAGTCCGCGGCATTGGCGTCCCAGTACGCGGCGCAGGCCCGGGCATCGGCGGCGCAAGCGCTTGCGGACGCGGTCGCCGCGGGTCGTTCCGCGGCCCAAGCGGCGGAGGCCGCGGCAGCCGCGCAGAACGCGGCGGTCGAGAAGCAGCGCGAGGAACAGACCCAGCAAGCCGTCTCCGGGCTGCGCGATTCCGTGCAGAAGCTCCGCGACCAAGCCGCGGCGGGCGCCGGCGACCGGCCGGAGCTGGCGAAACTGCGGGACGCGGCCGACCAGCTGCTGTCCATGATCGACGCGATGGCCCGCGGCACGCTCGACTTCGTCCGCGACCACGCGGGCGAACTGCTCACGCTGCTGGCGCACCTGCTGGAGATCGGCGGCGGGCTCGGGCTCACCGTGGCCGGTGCGACCGGGGTCGTCGCCGGCGTCACGACCTGCGGCGAGGAGATCGCGGGCGGCACCGCGGCGGGGGCGCTCGTCGGCCTGCCGGAAGGCGGGGTCGGCGCGATCCCGGGCGCGGCCATCGGTTTCGTGGGCGGCCTGATCGCCTGCGTCTTCACCGGCGGACCGGCGATCGCGGGCGGCATCGCGGGCATCCTCGGCGGGCTCGCGATGGCGATGGACGGCATCAAGGGCGCGGCGGGCGACATCGAGAAGCTCACCCAGAACCGGGGGCCGCTCGAAGGCCAGCGAGACGTCAAGGTGTTCGACCCGAGCGTTCCCAACAACGGCAGGCTGATCACCGACATCGACCACGTGGACCGCGGCGTGCTGTGGGAGGAGAAGAGCGCGACCTGGGTGCCCGACGTCAAGGTGTGGACCGACAAGCAGGTGACGAAAAAGTTCGACGCCTACCTGAAGGCGCGCGAGATCAGTCCTGAACTGTCCGCGTATCGTAACGCCCCGGTGGGCTTGCGGTTGACCTCGCCCGGCGTCGATCCCGCGTTGCGGCAGGGGATCGAAGAGGCGATCGCCGAGATCCGCGCCGCGCACCCCGGCCTGACGATTTTCCTGGAGTTCGCTTAGTGAGTTACGTGTTCGACGCCGGCGGCGAGACCGTGTGGAGCCCGTCGCTGCGGATGGGGAAGCTGTTCGTCAGCATGGCGGAGACGCTCGCGAGCAACTTCGACCTCGACCTTCCGTCCGCCGGGTTCACGGCGATGGCCAGCGACTACTACTACCTCGACCCGCCGAGGCTGGCCGCCTTCGTCCGGACGCTGCTGGGCAGCTCCGTGGCGAGCCATCCGGTGTACTGGCAGCTCGCCCGCGGGTTCCTGGCGATCTGCCTGGTCCTGCTGGAAGAGTGCGGGGTAACGGTGGACGGGGTCCCGGCAGAGCTGGCCGAGGCCAGGGATTCGCTGCCGGAGCTGCCGAAGTGACCGGCTGGTATGGGCTCCTCGGCCGAGGAGCCCATACCAGCGCGGCGAGTGTTTCGGGTCCGAGCCGGACGAGGGAGGCTGAGCATCGTGGGCCGGATCGCCGATGTGCTGCGCCGGCCCGGGACGTACGGGATCTATTCGCCCACGGCGGTCCCGGTCCGAACCTGACCGGGGAGGTCCAGGCGGCCAAGACCGTGGCCGCGCGGGTCGGGCCGGTGACGGGTACGAGCAGCGAGCGCGGGAGTTTCGGAGGTACCATGGCCTGGTGAGGCCGTTCTCGCCGGGCAACGGCGTTTCGCTGCCGAATGGCTTGCGGCGGAAGGGAAATCGGTTGTTCCGGTGATTGCGCCGTCCGGAGTGGACAGTGCGGTCATCGACCGGCTTCGCGCGGGGGCGCGGTTTTGTCGGCGCGGACAAGATGCTGCGCTGCGGCCTTGAACCGGGAACGCTCGTGGAGCGGCTGGCGGTGGACTCCGAGCTGCCGGGAGGTGCGGGACCATCTCGCCGACCCGGAGCTGCGGGCCGTCGTGGTCCGGTGGGAGCTGTTGTATCCGAAATTGCCCTGAGGAAGGCGAACATGCTGAGCCGGAACGAACGCATGGCGGACGTGATGAACCGTCCCGGGGTGTATGGGATCTACACCCTGGGGCAGCTGCTCGGCTACGTCGAAGCCAAGACCGGCGGCTCGGCCTACAATGCCACGCAGCAGGCCAAAGACGCCTACCTGCAAGCGACGTACGGGTTCATTATCAATGTGGTGAGGAACGCTCCATGACGGCGGTGTACGCGGATGGCGTATGAGATCCACCTGTACTGCAAGACCGGCGGGGCGACCGCCGCCGCGGGCTTCGAGGCACTGACCGAGAGCGCCGGGGTGCCGGTCGAGAACCGGCTCAGCGGAGAAGGCTGGGTTTCCGCGGAGGTGGGCGACGGCTGTCAGCTCGAGTTCTCCGCGGGCACTCCGGTGGTCGCCGCGATGATCGCCGAGCTGGCTCCCAGCGACGAGTCGGGCCGGGTAGCCGCCTCGGACGCGGTGGCGACGCTCACGCTGAGCGGCGAAGTCGCGTGGCCGGCGGTGTCGGCGGTCTGGCGCGCGGCGAAGTCGTTGTGGGACGTGGTTCCCTACGATGACGGTGCCGGTTTCGCAGTGGATCTCGACGAGTTGTGACCGGCGACGGTGTCCCGGCTCGGTGAAGTCGTACTCGCCGGGCCGGGACGCTTTGTCGCTGAACGGCTTGCCGCAGAAGAAAAGCCGGTCTCGGAGCTGATTCCGGCGCGGCGCGGATCGCGGCTGGAAGTCGCACTGAGAGAGGCGGAAATGCTCACCCGGAACGAACGCATGGCCGACGTGATGAACCGTCCTGGCGTGTACGGGATCTACACGCTGGAGCAAGCCCTCTCCTTTTTCACCGGTTTCGACGCCGCCGCCGAGCTGGCGTATTTCCGGGGGTTCGAGGAATGGCTGGCTCGCAACGGCGGTCCTGGCCCCAACATCGCCTGGCCGAGTCAGGCGGCGCAGGTGGTCGCCGCGCGGCTGTCCGGCGGGACGGACGAAATCAGCGAGTTCTTCGCGGTGGTGAGGGAGTTCCTGGCCGAAGTGCGGCAGCTGACGCTTCCTCCGCCGCCCCCGCCGAGCCGGTTCCTCCAGGAGTCGCGCACGGAGCGAGGCCGAGCGCGTTAATCCTCCACCGGCTTAGTCCAAGCCACCTGCACCAGCTCCGCCCCATGCCGTCGCGAAACCAACGTCCCCCGCCCGGCAGGCTGTGGCGAAGGCTTCACATCGCCCAGCAACGCGCCTTCCTCCTTCCCTCCGGACATGACCAGACCCGGCGAGCCCAGTTCCCGCACCCGCTGGATCACCGCCTCGTACAACCCCCGTCCGGCGCCGCCGGAAGAGCGGGCCAGGATCAGGTGCAGGCCGATATCCCTTGCCTGCGGCAGGAATTCCAGCAGCGGCGCCACCGGGTTCCGGCCCGCGGTAGCGACCAGTTCGTAGTCGTCGATGACCACGTACAGGTCCGGGCCGCGCCACCACGAGCGGTTTCGCAGTTGCTCAGGGGTGACGTCGGGGCCGGGGAGGCGGTTGCGCATCGCGGTCGCGCACTGGTTCACCAAGTCGGTCAGCGTGTTCTCGGCACCGGCGTAGCCGAGCAGGTGCGGCTGGTCCACCACGCCGAGCAGGCCGCGGCGGTAGTCGCCGACCAGGATCAGGGCTTCGTCGGGGGTGTTGGTCTGGCAGATGCCGGTGATGAGGGCGCGCAGCAGCGAACTCTTGCCGGATTCGACGTCGCCGAAGGCCAGGAAGTGCGGGTCCGTCCGGAAGTCCAGGTGGACCGGGCGCAGGGTGGATTCGGCCAGGCCCAGGGTGATCCGGCCGGGAGGGGCGGCCGGGAAGGAGTCCAAGGGGACTTCGGGGGGCAGGAGGCGGACTTGAGGGGCGCGCGGGCCGGTCCAGGCGGCCGAGACGCGGCGGACCAGGTCCAGGCCGCCGGCGCCTACGGTGTCGGGGCGCTGGTCGGAGTCGATGCGCGGGAGGGCGGCCAGGAAGTGCAGTTTGTCCGCGGTCAGGCCGCGGCCGGGGCGGTCGGCGGGGACGTTCTGGGCCACCTTGCGGTCGATCGACGAGTCGGCCGGGTCGCCGAGGCGCAGTTCGAAGCGGGTGCTGATGGCGTCGCGGAGCTGGGCGCGCGCGCCGATCCACTGGTTCAGCGAGACCAGGACGTGGATGCCGAAGCCGAGGCCCCGCTGGGCGAGCGCGGTGATCTGCTCTTCGAGTTTTTCGTACTCCGACCGGATGGTGGTCCAGTTGTCCACGAAGAGGAACACGTCGCCGAACTCGCGGTCGTCGCTGCTTTCGGTGAACTCGCCGCGGCGGCTGCGGAAGGCGGACATCGATTCGATTCCGTGTGCGGCGAAGAATTCTTCCCGCTGTTCCAGCAAGGTCACCAGTTCCGCGACGACCCGGCGGCAGCGTTGCGGGTCGCGGCGGGTGGCGTAGCCCGAGACGTGCGGGAGGCCGGCGATCGGGGCCAGCGCGCCGCCGCCCATGTCCAGGATGAAGAACTGCACCTCGGCGGGGGTGTGGGTGAGCGCGAGCATCGCCGCGATGTCCTTCATCAATGTCGACTTGCCGCTTTGCGGTGCGCCGACGATCACCGCGTTGCCCGCCGCGCCGGAGAAATCGGCCCACAGCATGTCGCGGCGTTGTTCGAAAGGCTTGTCCACCAACGCCACGGGGATGGTCAGTTTGCCGTTGCCGCCCCAGCCGAGCGGGCACAGACCGCGGCGGGGGTCTTCGCCGATGGGCGGCAGCAGCTGGTCCAAAGTGGGCGGTTCGGCCAGCGGCGGCAGCCAGATCTGGTGCGCGGCCGGGCCGCGTCCCTCCAAACGGGACAGCATCGCGCCGATGATGGTTTCGCCGGTGCCCTTGGCGGGAGCCTCGGCGGCGGGTTGTTCGGCGACCGGCACTTCCACCGGGGCCAGGGTGAACGGCAGGACGCCCAGCTGCTGTCCGTCCGAGCGCACGATGCGGCTGCGCGGCGGCAGTTCGCCGGATACGTAAGCGGCCTTCAGCCGGATCAGGGTGTCGTTGTCGGACTTCAGATACGCCGAACCGGGCACCGGCGGCAGCTGGTAGGCGTCCGCGACACCCAGCACCGCACGGCTTTCCGCGGCGGAGAACGTCCGCAGGCCGATCCGGTACGACAGGTGCGAGTCGAGCCCGCGCAGGCGGCCTTCCTCCAGCCGCTGCGACGCGAGGAGCAAGTGGATGCCCAGCGAGCGCCCGAGCCGTCCAATCGCGACGAACAGGTCGATGAACTCCGGCCGTGAGGACAGCAGCTCGGAGAACTCGTCGATGATCACCAGCAGCGAAGGCAACGGCTGCAGCGGCGTGCCGTCCGCGCGCGCCTTCTCGTAGTCGCGCACCGATGCGTAATTGCCGGCTGAGTGCAGAAGTTCCTGCCGCCGTAGCAGTTCGCCGTTCAGCGCGTCCGCCATGCGGTCGACGAGAGCGAGGTCGTCGGACAGGTTCGTGATCACCGCGCAGGTGTGCGGCAGGTTGGTCATCCCGGCGAACGTCGCGCCGCCCTTGAAGTCGATGAGCGCGAGATTCAGCTTTTCCGACGAATGCGTGACGGCCAGCGCGGTGACCAGCGTGCGCAGCAGTTCGCTCTTGCCGGACCCGGTCGCGCCGATCACCAGCCCGTGCGGGCCCATGCCGCCCTCGGCGGATTCCTTGAGGTCGAGTTCGACGGGGCGGCCTTCAGGGTTGACTCCCAGCGGAATCCGCAGCCGGTCGCGTGCGGGGCGCGGGGCCCAGGTGACGGTCGTGTCCGTGTCGCGCGGGTCGCCGATGCCGAGGAGACCGGCCAGGCCGAACGTCGAGGACATCGGTTGCTCGCTGACTACCGCGCCGCCTTGGTGCAGCGGCGTCAGCATCCGGGCCAGCGCTTCGGCCGCGCCGTGGTCCAGGCGGTCTGGCGTGCCGAGGAAGCCGAGCCGGGCTTCGGTGCCGTCGAGCACCACCATGCCGAGCTGATCCGGTGCGACGTGCAGGCTCAGCAACCGGTCGGTCGACGTCGCGCGCGGCTGGTCGCCGCCGACTTCCAGCACCGTCACGCCGAGGCGGCCTTCCTCGGCCAGCAGCCGGGGTTCGCCGTGGGAGTCGCCGCCGTCGACGACGAGCACGATGTGCGGCAAATCCGCTGACCCGCCGCGCCGCGAGAACGCGGGACGGTCGCCGAGATCCGGGCCGAGCAGCTTCGCGAGTTCCGTTGCGCTGTCGGCGAACAGGCGGCGCGGGCCGGTCGCGTCGGCGAGCACCGGCGCGGTGGCGTGCGGCAGCCACTTCGCCCATTCCCAGTCGTGCGAACGGTCCGGGGCGACGCAGAACGCCACGCGCAGGTCGTTCGGGGAGTGGAAGGTGACCAGTTGCGCGAGCACCGCGCGAGTCATCCCGAGTACGTCAGGACGGCGGCCGGACAGCGTCGCGGCCGCGTACGAACGCAGCGAGATCGAGACTGGCAGGCCCTCGACGGTCGAGAAGGTCTGGATGAAGTGCTTGAGGTTGGTGGAGGACACCGGGTCCAGCTCCTCCAGCGGCGCGATCTGCGGCGCGCGCAACGGCGTCGCGAGCGGCTGCGGACCGGTGGCCGCGCGCACCATCGCGAACGAGCGGTCGCCGCGGCGGCGGTCCCAGTGCTGGTCGGTTTCGACGTAGGCCCACAGGTCCGCCGGGTCCGGCTGCTGCGCGATCAGCGTGGCGCGCTGCGAATCGGCGACCGCGCGCACGCGCGTGCGAAGACCGGCGAGATACCGCTGGTAGTCGCGGCGCTCCTCGTTGATCTGCGCCTTTTTCGCCATGCCGCCGCGGCCGAGCGACATCACGATCATGCCGCCCATCGCGGTGACGAACAGCGCGCCGAAGATCCAGGTCATCACGCCGCCGTCGCGTCCGATGTAGACGAACGACATCGCGCCCATGCCGAGCATCATCGGCAGGAACATCATGAGCTGCATCACGCCGCCGGAGCCGCTCTTGGGCAGCATGGGCGGGGACTGCAGCATGATCTCCCCTGGCTGCTCGCCGAGCAGGCCAAGGCGGTCGCGGGCGGAACTCATGCCCCGTATTTTGGCCGTCCGCTGTCCGGTCGCGGTGGGTACTTTTGCCGTCCGCTCGCCCGGCGGGGCGAACTTACGCTCTCGGGCAGGCGCCCCGCACCGGTGCGCCGGACGCGGGAGACCGGGAGGGAGAGCCATGGGCACGACCGGCGAGTACCGGGCCGAGCCGGAGGCCATGCGCTCCACCGTCGGCAACGTGGGCGCCGTCATCGCCCACGGCATCAACGCCGTCGCAGACCTGGAAAAACTCGTCCTGCAGCCAGCGACGTTCGCCAGTTTCGGCAGCGTCGTCGCGGCGGCGAACGAGGCCCTGCACTCGCAGCAGGTGACCGCGGTGCGCTCGCTGCTGCAACTGCTGCAGGAGATCAACGGCCTGGTCAAGCACAGCGCCGACGCTTACCAAAGCGCCGACGAAGCAGTTTCCGAAGGCTACGGCGGAAGCGGCGGCACGGCTCAGTCTTCTTCGTTGACGTCCATCTGGGGAGCCCCGCACGCCGCGCACCTGGCCGCGGCGGCGATTACCGACAGCACCGGCGCGCACGGCGAACCGTCCTCGGTCGGCAACGTGCTGCGCTACCTCGGCGACGCGGACCTCGGTCGGCTCGCCGAACATCCGCTGACCGACGCCCGGTTCCACGGCGTCGCGGACTTCAACGACTGGCTCGCCGGCGACGCCGACAACCAGGCGCGCGTGGGCCTGATCGAGGTCTATTCGGGCACCGCGCGCACCTTCGGCGACGTGCCCGGCGGCGTGCACAGCGGCGACGTCGTCGTGGTGGAACCGCTGCTGCTCGCCGACCGCACTCCGGTGATCGGCGTCGCCGGGGACGGCGGCGCGCTCTACAACCACGGCCCTGTCGATCCGGGCCTCGGCGGACTGGCCAAGGTCAGCGTGTACCGGCCCGCCTCCGTCTGACCCCGACCCAGCGACCCCCGACCAAGCGAGGTCCGATGCTCTTCCCGAACTCCAGCGCGATGGACGCCACCGCCTCGGGCGGCGGCCCGATCACCGTGCTGCCGCAGATCGTCACCGGCCAGCCGGAGCAGATCGCCAAGCACGTCCTCGACCTTCTGCACAAGGCCGCCGAGCTGACCTCGCTCTACACCGAGCTGAGCAAGGCCGCCGACCAGCTCGGCAAGGTCTGGTCGGGCGGGGCGTCGGAATCGGCGCTGCAGAAGATCTCCCACTCGCTCGAGCAGCTCACCAAGATCATCAACGTGATCGAGAAGGGCGCCGAACTGCTCGGCGTCTCGGGCACGCTGGTGAAGACGGCGCAGGAGGCGTACCGGTCGGTGGTCGCGGCGGTGAACCCGACCGTCGCGTCGCTGATGTCGAACTGGTGGACTTACGGGGCGGCGGTCGCGCTTTCCACCGCCACCAGCGCCACGCTGCGCGGATTCATCACCGCGGTGGGCGGTCTGCTGAAGGCGCTCGGCGCGGGCGACCTCGCGAACCAGATCACTCAGGTCGCGACGATCATCGGCGACATCGAAAAGCTGTTCCACCACGGGTCTTCCGACGCGAACGGCGCGGCGGGGAACGCGGCCGTCTCGGGTACCCCGGTGACCGCGCCGCAGCTGCCCGCGCCGGTCGCGAGCGCGTCCGGGCAGGCGGCGATCGGCGGCAGCGGCGGGGGAGTGCCCGGCGGCAACCCGTCGTTCACGAACTACACGCCGCCCGCGCTGGCCAACGGCGGCTGGCCGGCGGGCAGCGGGACGGGCACCGGAGCCTGGCCGTCCAGCGGCGCCAACGCGGGCAACAGCTGGATCCCGGTGGACCCCGCCCCGGCTCCGGCCCCCGCGCCCTCGGTGCCCGCCCCGTCGACCGGTGCGCACGAGGTCGTCATCCACACCGACCTGAACACCGGCCAGTCGACGGTCGAGGCTCCGGCGGGACAGGACGTGGACATCGATGTCGACGTCACCTACCAGGGCAAGCACTTCCAGCAGCACGTCGACATCGACGCGAAGGGCGCGTAGCCGGTGGCCGTGGACGCGTCCGGGGTCGTCAGCTCGGTGCTGTCGAACTACCGGCAGGTGCTGGTCGAATACCAGCGCCGGGTCACCGGCGACCCGGCGGCGCTGGAGGCGGCTGCGAACCGCTGTGGCACCAACGCGTCCACGATGACCGGCAAGGCCACCGAAATCGCGGACGCTGCCACGGCATTGCACGCGGACTGGGACGGCGCTGCGTACACCGCGTACGCGACAGCAGCGGCCGACGTCGCGCACGCGTTGACCGAAGACGGCACGAAGCTGGCTGATCAGGGCAAGCGGCTGTCGATGGCCGGGCAGCTGTTGCGCTGGGCGCGTTCTGGGGTCGACTCGGTCCTGTCGCAGTTCGATCAGTACGGCGCGCAGCTCACCAACCAAGCGCGTGCGGCGGACCCGAACGCGGTGGGCGCTTTTATCGCTGCCGCAAGGGATTTGGGCGAGCAAGCGGTCGCGGCGGCCGGGCAGGTCGCCGACGAGCTGTCGGACGCGCTGGCCGAGTTGTTCCCCGCGCCGTGGGCCGGGCCGATGAGCAAGCCGGGCAAGCTGGGCAAACGCGGTTACGGCCCGTTGTCCTGGGTCAACGGCGACACGCTCGACGGCCGGAAGCGCCCGCGTTCGGCGCCGTCGTGGTTCGGCAACTCCGGCTGGAAGAAGCTGACCTGGAACGGGCTGGAAGGCACCCGCGCGCCGAAGAAGGCCGACACTCCGTTCGGACAGCCCAAACAGAAGACCGCGATCGGCCGCGCCACCGAGATCACCTACGCCAAGACGGCGCATGAGCAGGACGGCTTCATTCCGGAGTACGACGGGAAAATCTCCTCGCAGGGCTGGGACGCGAAGGCGTCCGGGCACGCCGAACTGGGGTTCCGCGAGGACGTCGGGACCAGCGGAAGCTACGGCGTCGCACACGGCAGCGCTCGCGGCTCCGCGTTCGCTGGCGGCGAGGTCAGCGCTTCGGGGCAGCTCGGTGTGCATGGGCTGGGCGTGCACGCCAACGCGTTCGCGGGCGGCAAGCTGGAGGGCCAGGTCGCGGCGGATGTCGCCGGGGTCGGCGTCGGCGCGAGCGGGAGTGTCCAATATGGAATCGGCGCGCAGCTCGACGGCCAGTTCGTGTACGACAACGGGCATCTGAAGATGAACTTCAAGGCCGGTGCCGCGCTGGGCCTCGGCGCCGGGCTCGGGGCGAAGATCGACATCGACCTGCCGAAGGTCGGCGCGGCGGTCACCGAATACGGCGGCGCGGCGGTCGACGCGGTCGGCGACGCGGCGAGCGAGGCGGCCAACGCGCTGGGTGGGGCTTGGGACGACGCCGCGCAGTATGTGGGTTCCTGGTGAGCGCGATGGCCGATCTCGTGACGCTCCCGCTGGGCTTCGACGTCCCGGAGGGCTGGACGCCGGTGCCGCCGATCGCGCCCGGCCTGGTTTTCGTCGCGGTGCACCCGAAGCCGAAGGCGGACTTCACGCCGAACATCACGCTCGGCCTCCAGCAGCGCCAGGATTCGTTGCCGCTGAAGGACATCGCCGAGGAATCCGTCGAACGGCTCGGCCGCACCATGGCGCTGCTGGACGTGCTCGACCGGCAGGAGGTCGGCAGCGCGGCCGCTCCCGGCTTTACCCAGACGTTGCGGCTGCGCACCGGTGAAGGCCAGGATCTGCTGCAGATCCAGGTGTTCCTGACCGTGCCCGGTCCGGCCGGGCGGGTCGTGCTGGAGCTGGTCTGCACAGCTGATCCGCAGGACGCGCGCACGCTCGTCCCCGACTTCCGGAAGTTCGTCGCCAGCGTGCACGTCCGCCGCGAAACCCCGCAGGAGAAGGAGAACGACGGTGACTGAACCGTATGCCGTGCCGGACATGGACGAGCTGCTCGCGCAGGTCCGCAAGCAGACCGAAGAGGTGCAGCGGATCCAGCGCACGGTCGAGGCGATGGAGGTCAAGGCCGCCTCGCGGCAGAACGAGGTGACCGTGACGCTGCGCGGCGACGGCCGGTTCACCTCGGTCGACATCGACCAGCGCGCGATCCGCGAGTACGACGCGCGCACGCTGTCGGAGATCGTCCTCGAAGCGGTGAACGCCGGCCTGCAGAAGCTCGCCGAGGCGAGCAGCGCGAAGTTCGCGCCGGTGATCGAGGCGTCCAGGTCCCAGCAGTGAGCGCGCCGGCCGTCGCCGGGTCGACCCGGCGCGTCACGATCGTCACTCCGCGCGCCAGGGTGGACGTCGCGCTGCCGCAGCAGAGCACGTTCGCCGAACTGGTGCCGCAGCTGGTCCGGCTCGCCGGGGCGGCGGGGCAGGCGTCGGCCGAGCATCCGGGCTGGGTGCTTTCGCGGCTCGGCGGCGCGCCGCTCGCGCTCGGCCTCACCGTGGCCGCCGCGCAGGTGCGCGACGGCGAGGTGCTGCACCTGACCCCGCGCGAACGGCCGCGGGGTCCGCTGCTGTTCGACGACGTGGTCGACTCGATCGCAAGCGTCGGCGAATCCGCGTCGACTTCGTGGGGTCCGAAGGTCGCGCGGCGGGCCGGGATCACGGCGGCCGCGGTGCTGTTGTTCGTGGGCGGGCTGCTGATCCAGGCGTCGCTGGCGGGCAGCGTGCTCGCGCCGATCGGCACCGGGCTGCTCGCGATCGTGCTGCTGCTCGGCGGCGGCGCGCTGAGCCGGGCGTACGGCGATTCGGGCGCGGGCGCGGCCGGTGCGCTGGCCGGTGTCGGCGTCGCGCTGCTGTCCGGGATGTCTTTGCTGCCACCGCATTCGGTGTTCTCGTTGTCCGCCGGACCGCTTGCCGCCGGGCTGGCCGCGGTGACCGTTTACGGCGTGCTGGCCGCGGTTTCCGTCGCGGACCGCCTGCCGTTCTTCGTGGCTGTGGTCGGTTCGGCCGGGATCGGCGCGATCGCGACCGGGGTGGTGCTGCTGACCGGCGCGAAGCCGGTCGCTGCCGCAGCCGTCGCGGCAGTGCTGGCGACCGCACTCGCGGCGGTCGCGCCGATGCTCGCGCTGCGGCTGGGCCGGATGCCGCTTCCGCGCGTGCCGGACGACATGGAATCCTTCCGTGCCAACGAACAGCCGTCGCTCGGCGCGGAGATGGCCGGACGGACCACGTACGCGCAGGCGTTGCTCACCAGCCTGCTGGTGGCGCTCGGGCTGGTGGTCGTCGGTTCGTCGGTGGTGCTGACTACTGGCGGGCCGTGGGAAGCCGGGCTGGCCGGGCTCCTCGGGATCGCGTGGATCCAGCGTTCGCGCGCGTACGCCGGACGCACGCAGCGGCTGGTGCTGGTCGGCTTCGGCCTCGTCGCGCTGCTGGCCGCGGGGTTCTGGCTGATCGCGGGCAACGAGCGGATCGCGCTGCTCGCGGCCGGGCTGGTGCTGGTCCTGGCCGCGGTGGTGTCGCTGTTCTACGCGACGCGGGTCGCACGCGGGGTGCGCTCGCCGTACTGGTCGCGGTTGCTGGATATCTCGGAGTTCCTGGTGCTGCTGTCGCTGGTGCCGTTCGTGGCGTTGATCGCCGGGGTGTACGAGGCGGTCAGCGGCTGAGCGGGCTGGCGGCTTTCAGCGTGCGCAGGACGGGCGCGGTTTCGCAGGAGCGGATGCCGGGCAGCGCGCCGAGCCGGTGGGTGAGGTAGCGGTGCAGGGCCGGGGGATCGGCGCAGAGAGCGTGCGCGAGCAGGTTCGTCGGTCCGGTGGTCGCGGCTACCACGGCTAGCTCGCGGTGGCTGGCCAGTTCGGTGGCGACGGTGTCGAGATCGGCTGGGGCCACTGCCATCCACAGCAGCGCCTGCGTGGTCGCGCCGAAGAGCCGGGCGTCGATTTCCACGTCGAAGTACAGGGTTTCCGCCGCGCGCAGGTCCGCGATCCGGCGGGCGACGGTCGCGGCGGACCATCCGGTGACTGCCGCCAGCTCGGTCTGACCGAGGCGGCCGTCGCGTTGCAACGCGGTGAGCAGCGGTTCGTCGGCGGGCGTTGCTTCGGCGTTCGTAGCGCGGGTTTCCGGCTCCAGCTGGCGGCGCTGGGCGTCGGTCAGGACTTCGGCGCGGCCCAGCCAGGCGGTCGGCCCGCCGTGGTAGAGGTGCAGCAGCTGGTGCGCGGAGACGGCGGTGATGCCGGTCGTGCGCGGGATGTCGTGCAGCAGCAGGCCGTGCCCGGAGTCGTTGGCACTGTGGACGATGACGCAGATCTCCGTGCCGCCGCCGGCGAGTTTGACCCAGGTCGTGTCGGTGCGGCGGACGAGCGCGTCGGCCACCCGCTGCGCGACCGCCGGGACGACGGTGAGCCGCACGAGCCACTGCGTCTGCCCGGCGCGATGCGGCGCGGCCAGCCCGACGACGCGCAGCCCCGCTTCAGTACGCAGCCGCCGGTAGCGGCGCGCGACGGTTTGCGTCGAGACGCCCAGGACGGTGCCGATCCGCGCGAACGGGGCGCGGCCGTCGATCTGGAGCGCGTGGACGAGGGCATGGTCGAGGTCGTCGAGCATGGCTTGATTCTGCACCATTCCGTCTTGGATGGAAGATTTCCTCGTCTTGAACGCGGTGGCTGGAATCTTGCGTAGCCGCTCTCCAGGCTGGCGGCATGAACGATTCACGCCGCTGGGCCGCGCTGGCGGTCCTGCTCGTCGCGGAGGCGATGAACCTCCTCGACACCACCATCGTCCAGGTCGCCGCCCCCGCGGTGCACGCCGAACTGGGCGGCGCGCCCAGCACGATCTCCTTCTACACCGCCGGGTACACACTGCCCTTCGCGCTCCTGCTGATCACCGGCGGACGCCTCGGCGACGTGCTCGGCCGCCGCCGCACCTTCCAGGTCGGCGTGGCCGGTTTCGTGCTCGCCTCGGCCCTGTGCGCGGCCGCGACCACACCCGCGTTCCTGCTGATTTTCCGTGCGCTGCAAGGAGCTTCGGCGGCGTTGATCATCCCGCAGACGATCGGGCTGATCCGCGTCCTGTTCGACGGCGCGGCCCGGGCGCGGGCGCTCGGCATGATCGGCCCGGTGATGGGACTGGCCGCGGTGAGCGGTCCGGTCCTCGGCGGACTGCTGACCGACGCCTGGTCGTGGCGATCGGTGTTCCTGGTGAACGTCCCGCTCGGACTGGCCGTGCTCGCCGCGTCCGGCCTGCTCGCGGAGGACCGGGCGGCCACCCGGCCCCGGCTCGACCTGCTTGGGACCGGCCTAGTCGTCGTCGGTGCCGGGCTAGTGGTCTATCCACTCCTGACGCACTGGAACGGCTATCTCGTCGCCGCCGGGATCGCGGTGCTCGGTGTTTTCATTCTGCAGCAACGGTTTCACGGCAACCTGGTCGAACGCAGCCTCTTCCGCGGCCTGCGCTTCCCCGCCGGACTGGTGACGTCGCTGCTGTTCTTCGCGGTGATGACCGGCCTGACCCAGGTCGTCGTCCTGTTCCTGCAGCTGACGCAACACGCCGACGCCCGCACCGCCGGACTCTCGTTGCTGCCCTGGTCGTGCGGGCTGGCCGTATCGTCCTTTGTGGCCGGACGCTGGCTCGTCCCGCGCTATGGCACTCGGATTCTCTTTGCTGGCTTAGGTTTTCTCGCTGGAGGTATTGCTGGTATCGCGCTGGGCTGGCCGCTGCTGCTCCCGCTGGCGATCGCCGGAACCGGGACCGGGTTGTTCACCGTACCGTTCTTCACCGCGGCGCTGTCGCTCGTCCGCCCTTCGGAAACGGGTTCGGCGGCCGGGTTGCTGAACGCGGTGCAGCAACTCGGCGGCACTGTCGGAGTGTCGGTGCTGACGACGGTTTTCCTCGCCACTGACGTGACGGTCGCGTGCTGGACCGCGGTCGGTCTGACCGTGGCGGCTGGGGTGACTGCGGTCGGGCTTATCCGCGGAACGCGCGCCGGTAGTCCGTCGGAGCCGTCCCCAGCCGGAGTGTGAAGTGGCGGCGGAGGTTGGCCGCCGAGCCGAGTCCGCTGCGTTCGCCGATCAGCCCGATCGGCAGGTCGGTGGTTTCCAGCAGGCTGCGAGCGTGCAGGACGCGCTGGCCGAGCAGCCATTGCAACGGCGTGGTGCCGGTGGCTTCGTGGAACCGGCGGACGAAGGTGCGCGGGCTGACCCCGGCTTGGCGGGCCAGCTGCTCGACGGTCAGCGGCTGGTCGAGGTGCCGCGTCGCCCAGTGCAGCACCGGACCGAGGCCGGCGTCGTCGGTCTCCGGCACCGTCGCGGACACGTACTGGGCTTGCCCGCCGCCGCGGTGTGCGGGCAGCACCATCCGCCGGGCGACCTCGTTGGCGACGTGCGCGCCGAGGTCGCTGCGCACGACGTGCAGGCAGAGGTCGATGCCCGCGCTGCGGCCGGCGCTGGTGAGCACCTGCCCGTCGTCCACGTACAGCACCGACGCGTCCACCTGGACCCGCGGATGCAGCATGGCGAGCGTGGCGGCGTACATCCAGTGCGTCGCCGCGCGCCGTCCGTCGAGCAGCCCCGCCGCCGCGAGCGCGAACGCGCCGGTGCACAGCGAAACGATCCGCGCACCTTGGTCTGCTGCTTCTCGGATGGCGTTGACCAGCTTCGCCGGAATGGGCTGTCCAGTTTGGACACACGCGTACGGCAAGGCGGGAACCAGCACGGTGTCCGCGTCCTTGAGCGCGTCGAGACCGTGCCCGGCGTGGTGCCGGAAGCCGAACTCGGTGCGGGTTTCCGGCTTCGCCGCGCAGAACCGCAGCTCGTACCAGGGATCGGCGAGGTCGGTCCTGGCCGGCCCGAACACCTCCGCCGCGATGGCCAGCTCGAACAGCGGCATGTCGTCGACCAGCGCGACCGCGACGGTTCGCATGGTTCGAGGATACGGCAGGAATTTTGCGGAAGCAGTCAGTCCTGCCACTCGCCCGACCCGCGAAGCGGTGGCAGATTCGCCTCCGTGACCGTCGTGGAGCTTCGCCAGTACACCCTCCGGCCCGGGCAGCGGGACGTCCTGATCGACCTGTTCGACCGGGAGCTGCTGGAACCGCAGGAAGCCGCGGGCTGCACCGTCGTCGGCCAATTCCGCGACGAGGACGACCCGGACCGGTTCGTGTGGTTCCGCTCCTTCCCGGACCTGGCGGCCCGGCACGCCGCGCTGACCGCGTTCTACCTCGAAGGCGAGGCCTGGCGGAAACACCGCGACGCCGCCAACGCCACCATGCTCGACAGCGACAACGTCCTGTTGCTCCGCCCCGAATCCGACTTCCCGCCGTTGCCCCGGCCAGTCGGTGCTGCGTCGTCGCGAATCCTGGTGCTCATCGGCCCGGCTTCCAGCGACTTCGCCGGGCCCTTCGCTTCCTTCGTCACCGAACCAGCCGAGAACACCTTCCGCGCGCTGCCGGTGCGGGAGGGGAGAACGTCCGAGTCGGGGTTTGGGTTTTCCCGGATCTAGCCGCGCGGCAGGCTTTCGAGCGCGGGTTGCCTACGAACCAGATGCAGCGGCTCCGCCTGGCCCCAACGTCGCGTTCTGCGCTTCGCTGATCCGCTGGGCGACGAGCTGGTCGAGACGTTCCCACGCTGGGCTGTCGAGATGCGCGGTGAGCAGCTCGACGACTTGACGGGGAACCTTCCGGAAGTCCGGCAGATCAGACGGCAACGTCATCCTCTGCCCGAGCGCGGCGGCCTTCTCCGCGATCCCTTCGAGCCGGGGATCGTCCGGCGGCCAGTCGATCGCCTCGTCATACGCGCGGAGAACGGCGACGTACTCCGGATCCTCCAGCAACGCACTGCGGCTGGCGAGAATGACGCGGCTGATGTCCGGAGCCAGCGCACAGGCGAGAATCCATCCGTCGCGGATCGCGCGTTCGTGGCGTTCGGACAGCCCGATCGGCTTCACCCGCTCCATGAACGCGATCGCTTCGGGCGGCAGGCAGAGCCGGTCCGGCTGATCGAGATGCCGCAACCGAGCGCGGCGCTGTTCGAGCTGCCGGATCCGGTCGCGCAGCTCGGCGTCGATCTGCTCGATCTGGCCCGCGCCGCCCTTGAGGACGTCCGGGATGCGCGCAAGCGGGACACCGGCCTTGGCGAGCGTGACGATGCGGGCCAGGTCGATGACCGCCTGCGCGTCGTAGCGCCGGTAACCGGAGGCGTCGCGTTCCGGCTCGGGCAGGAGCCCTTTGGCGTGGTAGACGCGGACGGCCTTCGCTGAGACCCCGGCTTGGCGGGCGAGCTGCCCGATGGTGAGCATGCGTCCAGTATCGCGCTTGACCTTGTCCCTGGGGCAAGGTTGGAGACTGGCGGCATGCACGATTACGACACCCTGCGCGCCCTGGCCGACGAGGGAAACGAGACCGCACTGGACCGCCTCGCCGACCTCGCCGACACCCGCGGCGACCTGGCCGCACTGTCCGATCTGCTGGACGAGGGCAGCGAACACGCCGGCCGCCTGCTGACCCGCCGCGCGGTGGCGAACCGCGACCTGCGCGAGCTGCAGCGGTTGTCGGACGCGGGGAGCAGCGAGGCGGAGACGGAGCTGGAACGGCTGCTGCGGGCGGATCCCTCAAGTCCGTGAGGGAATCAGATTCCGTGAAGGTTCCCCTCACGGACCTTCCGGCTGCGTGGCGTGCGGGGCGGACCTCAGGTGAGCGCTAGCGGCAAAGTCCGCCGCACCGCCGCCGCGTGCTCCCCGTGCAGCGGAACCACCGAAACCCCTTGCAGCACCGGCACTTCCTCCGCCCGCGCCCCGACCCGGACGGTCAGCTCCAGCTTCTCCCGCCCGCCCGGCGTCCGCCGCAGGGTCGCCGACGTAGCGGTGAACGCCGCCCCCGGCACCGCCACCGCCAGCGTCCGCGCGAGGCCGCGCGACGACCGCGGCGAGTAGCACGTCTGCGTCAACCCGCCCCACTTCCACGCGCGCCACGAATCCCCGTCCGACTCCGGGTCTCCGGTGGAAACACCCAGCGCCACCCGAAGCTCGTTGGTCAGCTCGCCAGCCTCCAGTACCGTTGACGGATACCCGGCCTCCGCCAGCGCCACCATCAAGCTCAACGCCGCACTCGCCGTGCTCCGCAGCGCCCCCAGTTCGCCGCCGCCCCGGGCGAGGGCGGCGATCGGCGCGTCCTCCGGCCGGTAGCGCACCGCGAGCCAGCGCACCCGGTACACCCGCGAATCCCTTGGCACCGCCCAAGTCAGCAGCTGCACGGCGGCCAGCGGGATGTCCGTGCCCTGGAACGCCGTGCGGAGGATGGCCAGCAGCTCGTCGGTCGACGGCTCCCCGGCACCGGGGGTGAGGCGGACGATCGCGCTCCAGTCGCCGTCGACCTCGGCGACGCCGAATCGGTTGCCCGCGCGGTCCACGTGCTGGCGGACCTTCACCGGGCCCGCGATGCGAAGCAGGGCATCCGGACTGTCGCGGCGGCTGTCGTGCCGGCGCAGGCGATGCGCGAGCCATGTCCACGCCCATCCGGCGAAATGCCGTCCGGCGATCCGCACCGACGTCGTCACCACGAGCAGCCCGGCCAGCGCGGCGACGGTGATCCGCATCGGCTGAGCCAGAGCGGGCGCGGCGAACGCGAGCAGAATCGCGAGCGCGGCGATCTCCCACCCGGCCGCCTGCAGCGGGCGGATCGGCAGCAGCCACGGCCACGGCGCGGTGCCCGAGATCCCGGCGGTCCCGGGGGCGCGGGCATGGGCCGGGGCAGGCGGCGCGGACACGGACAACGCATTCCCCTCTTCCCCGGGCAGCGACCCGGCCCCGCGAACGCTAGCGTCCTCGCGCGGGCGCGTGGGCGTAAAAATTACCCTCGTGCGCTCTGGAGGAGCTGTCTAGCCTGCGCGGGAAGCGGATGTGATCTCCAGGGGGCCGGAACAGCGTGTGGACGCAGCGGGACCAGATCCAGGCGTACCAGTTCCTGCGCCGCCGCCTCGTGTCCGCGCTCGTCGCCGCCGACGCCAACCATCCGGTGTCGCCCAGCCGCCGTCTCGTGCTCGGCACGGTGCTCGGCCTCGGCGCGGCCCTGCTCGTGACCGCGGTGTTCGGGGTGATCGGCCTGGTCAGCCCGTCCGGCGGGAAGGACTGGCTCGCCGGCGGCAAGGTGATCGTGGAAGAGGGCAGCGGGGCGAGATTCGTGCTCGGCGCGGACGGCGCGGTGCACCCGGTCCTGAACTACGCGTCCGCGCGGCTGCTCGCCGGCGGCAGCGGCCACGACACGGTCACCGTTCCCGCGGAGAAGCTCGGCACCGCCCCGCGCGGCACGCAGATCGGCATCGTCGGCGCGCCGGATTCGTTGCCCAGCACGCTGATCACCACCCCGTGGACCAGCTGCAGCCGCACCACCCAGGACGCGCCCGCCTCGGCCGAACCGCTCGTCGCCGTGCTGCTGGAAGCGGCCTCGTCCGGGGTCGAGCTGCCGCGCGATTCGGGCGTGATCGTCCACGTCCCGCAGGGCAGCCGGTTCCTGATCGCGGGCGGCCACCGGTACCGGCTGAGCGACGAAGCCGCGGCGGCCCTGCAATTCGACAGCTACCCGACGATCACCGTGTCCGCGCGCTGGATCGACACCGTGCCCGCCGGACGCGACCTCGGCGAGATCCCCGTCGACGGCGCCGGCAACCGCGGCCCGCGCGTCGGCACGCAGGACACGCGCGTCGGCCAGGTGCTGTCGGTCATCGACCCGATGGCCGGTGCCGCCACTGCCTCGACCTACTACCTCGTCCGTCCCGACGGTCTCGAACCCGTCGGCCAGACGGAGGCCGCGCTGCTCGTCACGACCCCGGCGAACGAATCGGCATATTCGGGTCGCCCGGAGCCAGCGCGGGTTCGCGCCGCGGACGTCGCGTCGGTCAAGAAGGTGAGCGAACCCCGCTCGGGCGGCGCGGATCCGGCGGCGTACCCGGACCGGATCCCCGGCAAAGCCCCGATCACCGGCAGCGCGGTAACCCTGTGCGCGCAGAACGGCCACGTGACGGTCTCGGCGGACCTGCCAGTTCCGCCCGGTGCCCGCGCACTGCCGGTGCAGAGCCGCACGGACGCTCGGGTCGCCGATGTCGTCTACGTCCCGCCCTCGCGCGGCGCGGTCGCGACGGACAGCGGTTCCGGCACGAGTTATCTCGTCACGGACACAGGACGGAAATATCCGGTGGCGAACGGGACGGCGCTCACGTCGCTGGGCTACGGTGCTGGTTCCGGGCATCCGGTCGCGGGCGGGCTTCTCGCGCTGATGCCGACCGGCCCCGCGCTGGATCCCGCCGCGGCCGGGCAGCCTGCGGGAACGGGGTGAGCGAGCAGGTGACCACGACAGCGCAGCGACCCAGCGACGTGCCGGACCGCCCCGAATCCCCGGCTCCCGGCAGCATCCCGGTCGCCGTGATCGAAGACCACCCGCTCTACCGCCGCTCGGTGGAACGCGTGCTCATGGAAGCCCCGGACGTCGAACTGGGCGCGGTGGTCGATTCGGTCGCGCGCTTCCACGTCGCGCGGCAGCCGTCCGGCAGCGTCGTTCTCCTCGACCTCGGCCTGCCCGGCGTCGCCGGCGCGGCGGCGGTGCTCGAAGTGGCCGAGCTGGGCCACCACGTGCTGGTGGTGTCCGCGCAGGCGGAGCCGGAGACCGTGCTCGCCGCGATCGCCGCCGGGGCCAAGGGATTCCTGTCGAAGGACGTCGACGTGGACGAGCTGCTGATCGCCATCCGCGCGGTCGCGGGCGGCGGCGCGTACGTGTCGGCCGTCGTCGCCGGAATGATCATCAAGGACAACACCGACCGGCCGGTCACCCGGCCGGAGATGGAACTGTCCCCGCGCGAAGAGCAGGTGCTGCGGCTCGTCGCGGCGGGGGAACGGGACGTCGACATCGCGCGGATCCTCGGCATCGGCGTCCGCACCGTGCGCGGCTACCTCGACCGGATCCGCGACAAGACCGGCGAACGGCGGCGCCCCGGCCTCGTGAAGGAAGCGATCCGCCGCGGGCTGGTGGGGAAGGAAACAGTGACGTGAAAGCCGACGAGGGGCGGCGCCGGACCGGTCCCATCCAGGTCGGGGTGATCGAAGACCACCCGCTGTACCGGGACGCGGTCGCCCGCGTGCTGAACGAGGCCCCGGACATCGAACTCGGCGCGGTAGCGGATTCGGTCGCGCGCTTCGCGGTCCAGGACCAGCCGCCGGGCAGCGTGGTGGTGCTCGACCTGAAACTGCGCGGCGTCCAGGACGCGGCGGCGGTGCTCGAGGTGGGGCAGATGGGGCACAAGGTGCTCGTGGTGTCCGCGCACGCGGAACAGCCGGAGGTCCTGGGCGCGATGCAGGCCGGCGCCAAGGGTTTCCTGTCGAAGGACGTCGACGGGGACGAACTGCTGCGCGCGATCCGCACGATCGCCGAGGACAACGCGTACGTCTCGCCGACCCTGGCCGGAATGATCATCCAGGACAGCGACGAACGGCACGCGGGGCCGAAGATCGTGCTGTCGGAACGGGAGAAACAGGTCCTGCGCCTGGTCGCGGCGGGGGAGCGGGACGTGGACGTGGCGGAGATCCTGGACATCAGCGTCCGGACGGTGCGGTCGTACCTGGACCGGATCCGGGACAAGACGGGGGAGCGGCGAAGGGCGGGGTTCGTGCGGGTGGCGATCCGGGAAGGGCTGCTGCGCTAGAGCTTCCCCGCCCCGCGAGCGCACCCAGCGGATATTCCTCGACCGGTGCGTCCCCTTCACGGACATCTGAGGGAGCGGAGCCGCGCGGCCCGTCTCAGCTGGTGCCTCACGTCGCTCCGGCGTGCATCGCGACAGCGAACCGGCCGCACACCGCACTACCGCGAAACCCCCAATGCCACATTGGGTGCGTCAGATGCACCCAATGCCACATTGGGGCGTACGGAAGCCCAGGTCACAGCCGCCGGTTCGCCAGGGCCCCAGTAGCCGCCCGTGCCTTCCCAGCCACCTCCGGCTCCACATCCACCACCAGCATCTCCGCCCCAGCCCCAGCCTGCGCCTCCACCCGGCCGAACCCGTCCGCGACCAGCGAGAACCCGATCCCGGTAGGCGCCTTCGGATTAACCTCCACCCCAGTCACCGAAGGATCGGCCTGCCCGCAAGCCGCCACCCAGCACCCGGAGTCCAGCGCCCGCGCCCGCACCAGCACCTCCCACTGCTCCCGCTTCCCAGCGCCCGCGCCCCACGAAGCCGGGACGACGACCACATCCGCCCCGTCGTCGGCCAGCCGCCGGAACAGCTCCGGGAACCGCAGGTCGTAGCAGGTAGCGACCCCGAACACGGTCCCCTCAGCAGAGAACGTCACCACCTCCGTCCCGGGCGCGACGGTGTCCGATTCAGCGAACCCGAACGCGTCGTACAGGTGGATCTTGTCGTACCCGAGATGCTGCCCCAGCCCGGTGACCAGCAGCGTGTTCCGCACCCGTCCGTCGTCCGCTGGCGTGAACATCCCCGCGATCACCACGACGTCGTGCTCCGAGGCGATCGCCGCCACCGCCGACGCCCACGGGCCGTCGAGCGGCTCGGCTACCGGGGCCAGCGGGCGGCCGAAGCGGGCCATCGTCGCTTCCGGGAACACCACCGCGCGCGCTCCGGCGGCGGCCGCGGCCTCCGCGCCGGAGCGAACCGCTTTCAGGTTTTCTTCCGGGTCGTCGCCCGAGTTGAGCTGGCACAACGCGATCCGGGGCACACGAGCCTCCCTGGTCCGGGGACAGCGGGTCGCCACCGAGTATCCCTGCCGGGAGCGCGCGGGCCACCTCGTACCCTGGTGTCCATGTTGAACCGCACCGACCTGCGCGGGCAGGTCCCCTCCGCTGCCGAACTGCGTGCCGCGCTTCCGCGCGCCGAGTACGACGTGGACGCGGCGCTCCATCACGTCCGGCCGGTGGTCGAGGCCGTGCGGGACCGCGGGGTCGAGGCGGTCCTCGAGTTCACCGAGCGGTTCGACAAGGTGCGCCCGGAGACGGTCCGGGTGCCCGCCGAAGAGCTGGCCAAGGCGCTGTCCGAGCTGGACCCGCAGGTCCGCGCCGCGCTGGAGGAGTCCATCAAGCGCGCCCGGAAGGTGCACGCGGACCAGCGCCGCCAGGACGTCACCACCCAGGTCGTCCCGGGCGGCACGGTCACCGAGCGCTGGGTGCCGGTCGACCGCGTCGGCCTGTACGCGCCGGGCGGGCTGGCGGTGTACCCGTCGACCGTCGTGATGAACGTCGTCCCGGCCCAGCTGGCCGGCGTGCGCTCGCTGGTGGTGTGCTCGCCGCCGCAGGCCGCGTTCGGCGGGCGGCCGCACCCGACGATCCTGGCCGCGGCCGCGCTGCTCGGCGTGGACGAGGTGTGGGCGGTCGGGGGCGCGCAGGCCGTCGCGCTGGTCGCCTACGGCGGCGTCGACACCGACGGCGCCGAACTGGCCCCGGTGGACATCGTGACCGGGCCGGGCAACATCTACCTCACCGCGGCCAAGCGCCTGGTCCGCGGCGTGATCGGGATCGACTCCGAGGCCGGCCCCACCGAGATCGCGATCCTCGCCGACGAGACGGCCGACCCGGCGCACGTCGCCGCCGACATGATCAGCCAGGCCGAGCACGACCCGCTGGCCGCGAGCGTGCTGGTGACCACCTCCGAGGAGCTGGCCGACGCCGTCGACCGCGAGCTGGGCAAGCGCGTCGCCGCGACGAAGCACTCCGAGCGGGTCGGCCAGGCCTTGGGCGGCAAGCAGTCCGGCATCATCCTGGTGTCCACAGTGGACGACGGACTGCGCGTGGTGGACGCGTACGCCGCCGAGCACCTGGAAATCCAGACCGCGAACGCCCGCGAAGTGGCCGCGCGGGTGCGCAACGCCGGCGCGGTGTTCGTCGGCGCGTACGCCCCGGTTTCGCTCGGCGACTACTGCGCGGGCTCGAACCACGTGCTGCCCACCGGCGGGTTCGCGCGGCACTCCTCGGGACTGTCGGTGCAGAGCTTCCTGAAGGGGATCCACGTCGTGGACTACTCCGAGGACGCCCTGCGCGAGATCGCCCCGCGCGTCGTCGCGCTCGCGGACGCCGAAGACCTGCCCGCACACGGCGAAGCCGTCACCGCGCGTTTCGAAGGAGACGGCCGATGAACGAAGCGATCCCCGGCGGCGAGGTCACCCTCGCCGAACTCCCGCTGCGCGAGGACCTGCGGGGCCGCACCCCGTACGGCGCGCCGCAGCTGGACGTCCCGATCCGGCTCAACACCAACGAAAACCCGTATCCGCCGCCGCCCGAGCTGGTCGCCGACGTCGCCGAGGCCGTGCGCGCCGAAGCCGCGTCGCTGCACCGGTACCCGGACCGCGACGCGGTGGCGCTGCGCACCGATCTGGCGGACTACCTGACGGTGTCCACGCGCGTGGTGCTGTCGGAGTCCAACGTGTGGGCGGCGAACGGGTCGAACGAGATCCTGCAGCAGATCCTGCAGGCGTTCGGCGGTCCCGGACGTACCGCGCTGGGCTTCGAGCCGTCGTACTCGATGCACCCGATCATCGCGACCGGCACGCGCACCGACTGGCTGCCGGTGCCGCGCCGCGCGGACTTCTCGCTCGACACCGAGCAGGCCGCCAAGGCGGTCGCCGAGCGGAAGCCGGACATCGTGTTCGTGACCAGCCCGAACAACCCCACCGGCGGGTCGATCCCGCTGGAGCAGCTGCGCGGCGTGCTCGACGCGGCCCCGGGGATCGTCGTGGTGGACGAGGCGTACGCGGAGTTTTCGTCGCAGGCCAGCGCGATCGAGCTGATCGCGGAGTACCCGGCGAAGCTGATCGTGTCGCGCACGATGAGCAAGGCCTTCGCGTTCGCGGGCGGACGGCTGGGCTACCTCGCCGCCGCACCGGCCATTGTGGACGCCCTGCAGCTCGTCCGCTTGCCGTATCACCTTTCCAAGGTCACCCAGGCGGCCGCCCGCGCCGCTCTCCGGCACGCCGACGCCACCCTCGCGTCGGTGCACCGGCTCTCCGCCGAACGCGACCGCGTCGTGGAAGCCTTGCTGGGCCTGGGATTCACCCCGGTGCCGAGCGACGCCAACTTCGTCCTCTTCGGACAGTTCGGCGACGCGCCGGCCAGCTGGCAGTCCTATTTGGACCACGGCGTGCTGATCCGGGACGTGGGCATCGAAGGCCACCTGCGGGTGACCATCGGCACCCCCGAGGAGAACGACGCTTTCCTCGAAGCGAGTAAGGAAGTCAAACGATGAGCCGCGTCGGCAAGATCGAGCGCACCACCAAGGAATCGTCCATCCTGGTCCAGCTGGACCTCGACGGGACCGGCCAGGTGGACATCGCCACCGGCGTGCCGTTCTACGACCACATGCTCACCGCGTTCGGCGTGCACGGCTCGCTGGACCTGAAGGTCGAAGCGACCGGCGACGTCCACATCGACGCGCACCACACCGTCGAGGACACCGCGATCGTGCTGGGCCAGGCCCTGCGCCAGGCCCTCGGCGACAAAAGCGGCATCCGCCGCTTCGGCGACGCGTGGATCCCGATGGACGAAACCCTCGCCCACGCCGCGATCGACGTCTCGGGCCGCCCGTACTGCGTGCACGTGGGCGAGCCGGAGCAGTACAACACCTTCACCATCGGCAACAACTACCCGTTCGTCCTGACCCGGCACGTGTTCGACTCGCTGGCGTTCCACGCGCAGATCGCCTTGCACGTCCGCGTGATCCACGGCCGCGACCCGCACCACATCGCGGAAGCGGAGTACAAGGCGGTGGCCCGGGCACTGCGGGCGGCGACGGAACCGGACCCGCGCGCCGGGGGATTCCGTCCACGAAGGGCGTGCTTTAACGGTCACGCGCGGCACACCGTGCGCGGCGTGCACGGTGTGCCGCGGTCCTGCACCGGAGATGGGGAAGGTGCGGCGGGGATGGATGTGCGCGGTTCTCTCAAGGAAATACTGCGTTCTTCCGATTCGGAGGCCGCGGCATTGGCGACTGAGCTTGTTCGAGCCGCCGACGCGGGAATCGACGACGCGCTGTTCGGATTGCTGACCCGCGGGTTGTGGCCGCCCGCAGGGAACACGCTGGCGATCCGGATCCTCGTGGAACGCGATCGCGGCCGTGATCCGGACCCGCTGCTCGATCTCGTCCCGGACGGGAAAGTCAGGGCAGACGACAGCCGCCCGGCCCGGGCGATCCGGGCACCGATCGTCACGAGGTACAGATTCGGCTTCGGCCGGCTCCGGAAACTGGACCCCGTGGGCCAGTACGACGTAATCCTCAGCCGTTATCCCGCTGTCGTGCGGATGGATGCGGCAATCGGGCTTGGCGATTCTGGGGAGAGCAGCGCTCTTGACCCCTTGGCAGAAGGCGTTGAAGGACACTGCCCCCGCTGTTCGCACTCTCGGCGCGGACGCCGTCCGCAGGCTCGGCAACGCGGGATTTCGCGAGACAGCGCGGGAGCACCCTGTCCGGGAGCTGCTGATCGATCTGCTGCAGGACATCCTCCGGGAGACGAGGATCGCCGCGGCGCGGGCACTCGGTTCGCTGGGGGAGTTCGAGGTCTTGCAGGAGCACAGCCCGAGGTCGTCCCGCGATCAGCGCGAGTGGGCGAGAATCCTGCGCGGCGAGATTCCGCCCTTGAAGCGGATCTGGCCAGGGGATCTCACGATCTGACGGCTCAGACCCGGAACACCGTGCGCGGTGCGGCATAAGCCACCGGCCCGGGAAAGTGTTCCGCGGCAAGGCGAACCGCGTCGCGCGCGGTGACCGTGTGGCCGAGATGCGTGAGCACCAGCCGCGCCGCTCCGGCAGCGGCGCGGCCTGCTTCCGCCGGAGTCAGATGTTCCGCGGACGGCTCGATGCTGTCCGCCTCGCACAAGAACAGATCCGTCCCCGCTGCGAAGACGGAGAGCGCGTCGCACGGCCCGGTGTCCCCGGAGTACGCGAAAGTCCGCTCCCCGTCAGTGATCCGCACCCCGAACGCCGGAAACCCGTGCGACACAGCCACCGTTTCCAGCCGCAGGCCGCCAACCCGGGTCCGGTGGCCGTCGTGCAGCTCGCGGACCGCGAATGCTTCCTCGATCGGCGCGCGGCCAGTGTTGCTGAGGAACGCGGAGATCCGCGCCGCCGTCCCGGGCGGGCCGTACAGCGGGATCGGCCGTCGCAGCCGCAGGTCCGCGAACAACAGCGCGTACACCGCCGGCAACAGATCCGCGACGTGGTCCGCGTGCAGATGCGAGATCCAGATCGCGTCGAGTTCCGCGGGCGAGACGTGCTCCTGCAGCGCGGCGAGCGTGCCCGGCCCGGCGTCGAGCCAGATCGCGGTGTCCTCGTGGCGCACCAGGTACCCGGAGCACGGCGCGTCCGGGCGCGGGTACGGTGTCGCGCTGCCCAGTACCGTCACGGTGAAGGCCATGTGGCACGCTAACCCCTGTGAGCAAAGAGCTGATCGCGGTCCTGCTGCTGGCCCTCGGCGGCTTCCTGGCCGGCGGGGTCTACTCGCTGTGGAAGACCGCGAAGTTCTTCGCTGTGGTGCTGGGCATCGCGGCGGTACTGGCGATCGGCGGGGCCATCGCCTGGCTCGTCAGCTGACCATCACGGACCTCGCCACGGCCACCGCGCTTCCGCGCGACCGGCGCGGGCCTTCTCGCGAGTGGCGCGGATCTCCCACATCTGACGCGGACCTCGCTACGGCCAGGGCGCTTCCCTGCGACCGGCGCGGGCTTTCTTGCGACTGACGCGGGCCTCCCACATCTGACGCAGACCTCGCCGCGGCCAGCGCGCTTTCCCGCGACTGGCACCGGCCTTCTCGCGAATGGCGCGGATCTCCCGCACCTGACGCGGACCTCGCTGCGGCCACCGCATTTCCCTGCGACCGGCGCGGGCCTTTTCGCGACTGACGCGGACCTCGCCACGGTCAGCGCGCTTTCCTGCGACCGGCGCGGGCCTTTTCGCGACTGACGCGGACCTCCCACATCTGACGCGCGCCTCCGGGCACCCGTCGCAGCTGGCTCTCCCCGCGACGAGCGCGGGCCTGTTCCCGCGTCGGGTCGTCCGATATCCGCTGTGGCTCGCCTCGCGACTAGCGCGGGTCTGTTCCCGCGTCGGGCCTCCCGCCGTCCGCTGTGACTAGCCCCCGCTTCCCCTCGACGAGCGCGGGCTGCCCCCGGAACTCACCGCTCCCCTCCGCACGAGGCTAAGCCTCCAACGGCTGATAAATGCACTCAGCAATCGTCGAGTGCTTCTTCCACCCCAGCGTCTCGTACAGCGCCCGCCCGGCATCGGTAGCTCCGAGAACACCGAGCACCGCACCGCTTTCCACCGCGCGATCGGCAAGTGCGCGCATCACGAACCCGCCGAGTCCGCGCCGTCGGTGGGCCTCCTCGGTCACCACCCGGTCCACGATCACCGCGTCCCCGACCGCCGCCATCTGGCCCTTCGCTGCCTGCTCGCCGCCAGCGTCCAGCACCCGGAGGAACGTGACCGCCCCGGAGGTCTCCACCGTCACGGTGTAGCCCTCCGGCGCGACCGGGTTCGTGGCCAGCAGGTCCGTCGCCATCAGATGCCCGGTGTGCTCCCACGCGACCACCCAGCCGTCCGAAATCCACGGCTCCACCGTCTCCGGTTCGGCGGGAGCCTTCAGCCACGTCCGGGGTTCGCGGACCGCGGCGGCAGCGGCGCGGACCAGCGACTCCTCGGCTTCCGGCAGGACGTGCCGCCCGGCCTCGGCGGGATTGTCCGGGACCTCGACGTACAGCCCCCACGGCTTCTCGACCGGCGCTGGCGTCCGCCGCGACAGTGCCCATCCCGCCACCCAGGTCCGTACCGTTTCCTCGATCATGAAACGAAGGGTACGGACCACCACCGACAAAAACTCAGACTCGAGTCAGCTCGCGTTCGTCGTCGCCGGGGGTGCCGAGTTCGCGGACCAGGCCTTCGCCCTCGACGTCGACGTTGGGCAGGATCCGGTCCAGCCATTTCGGCAGCCACCAGGCGCCGCGGCCGAGGAGGGACATGACGGCGGGGACGATGGTCATGCGGATGACGAAGGCGTCGATGAGGACGCCGAAGGCGAGTGCGAATCCGATGGACTGGATCAGGGTCGATTCGGCGAGCACGAACCCGGCGAACACGGAGATCATGATGAGCGCGGCGGCGACGACGACGCGTGCGCCGTGGCGGAATCCGGTGACCATGGCTTCCTGGGGTTGGGCGCCGTGGACGTGTTCCTCGCGCATGCGGGTCACGAGGAATACCTGGTAGTCCATCGCGAGTCCGAACAGGACGCCGATGAGCAGGATCGGGAGCATGCTCATGATGGGGCCGGTGGAGGCGACGCCGAGCAGGTCGGTGAGCCAGCCCCACTGGAAGACCGCGACGACCGCGCCGAAGGTCGCGACCACGGAGCCGAGGAACCCGAGGGTGGCTTTCAGGGGCACGACGACGGAGCGGAAGACCAGCATCAGCAGCAGGAACGCGAGTCCGACGATGAGCGCGAGGTAGGGCAGCATGGCGTCGGACAGTTTCTGTGACACGTCGATGTTGGCCGCGGTCTGGCCGGTGACCGCGAGACTCCCGCCGGTGGCGGCCTGCAAGGGTGCGGATTGTGCGCGGATCGCGGCGACGAGGTCTTCGGTCTGGGTGCTGCTGGGGCCGCTCTTCGGGATCACGGTGAGCAGCGCGGTGTCCCCGGCGGGGTTGACCCGCGGCGGTGTCACGGCGGCGACGTCGGGAAGCTTGCCGATGTCGGCGGCGGCGTGTTTCAGGGCGGCGGGGTTGTGGGTCGGGCCGGTGTCGACCACGACCAGCAGCGGTCCGTTCGCGCCCTCGCCGAAGCCCGTGCTGACCAGGTCGTAGGCCTTGCGCTGGGTGGTGTCCGGCGCGGCGGTCGAGTCGTTGGGCAGGCCGAGCTGCATGCTCAACGCCGGGATCGCGACCACGGCGAGCCCGGCGAGCGCGGCCAGCAGCACCGGGACCCGGTGCCGTGCCACGAACCGCGCCCAGCGTTCGCCGTGCGTCGGGCCTTCGCTGCGGCGGCGGATGCGGATGGTGTTGCGGCCGACGCGGGCGCCGGCGAAGCCGAGGACGGCGGGCAGCAGGGTCAGCGCGATGAGCACGGCGATCACGACGGTCGCCGCGGCGGCGACGCCCATCTGCCCGAGGAACGGGATTCCGACGACGGTCAGCCCGGCCAGCGCGATGATCACCGTCAGCCCGGCGAACACCACCGCCGACCCCGCGGTCCCGACGGCGCGCCCGGCCGCCTCTTCCGGGTCGCGGCCTTCGGATAGTTCGTGGCGGTAGCGGGACACGATGAACAGCGCGTAGTCGATGCCGACTGCGAGCCCGATCATCAACGCCAGCACCGGGGTGTTGGAGTTCAGCTCCAGCGATCCGGAGGCGAGCATGATGCCCGCCATCCCGACGCCGACCCCGACCAGCGCGGTCAGCAGCGGGATTCCGGCGGCCAGCAGCGACCCGAAGGTGATGATCAGCACGACCGCTGCGACCGCGACCCCGAGCCCTTCGGTGGCGCCGGTGGCGGGGATGCCCTGCACCGCGTCCCCGCCGTACTCCACCCGGTAGCCCAGCTGCTTCGCGTGGTCGCCGGTGGCCAGCAACGCGTCCCGGTCCGCGTCGCCGAGTTCGAAGCCCTTGACCTGGTAGCTCACCTGCGCAAGCGCGACCCTCCCGTCCGGGGAGACGGACTTGGCCTGGAACGGGTCGACGACCGCGGCCACCTTCGGCGCGGACTTCAGCTTGCCCACCACCGACTCGACGGCCGCCTGGCCCGCCGGATCGGTGATCTTCCGCCCGTCCGGGGCGGCGATCGCGATGCGCGCGGTGCCGCCGCCCGCCGCGGCCTGCGGGAAGTGCTCGGCCAGGCGGTCGATCGCCTGCTGCGATTCGGTGCCGGGGATGGTCACCGAATCGGACAGCTTGCCCGACAGCGTGAGCGCGCCCGCGCCCAACGCCGCGAGGACAAGCGCCCAGACCGCCGCCACGAGGGCCCGGCGGCGGAACGACAGCCTGCCGAGCCGGTACAGGAAAGGTGCCACGAGTCGTCTCCGTTTCGCGCCCGAAGCGGGCTCTCCGCACTGGAATCGCCCTTTCGAAGCTAGCCATTCGGCAAGGAGCTGCCAAGCCGATCGGCTAGGATGTGACTAGCCGCACGGCAAGTGTCGGACTAGTCGCCCGGCTAGTACCATGATGTGCTGCGGAGCGGCGCACTCCGCTTGACGAGGAGGGCGCGATGACGACCGTCGAACCGGTCGCGGACACCCGGACGAGGCTGCTCGCCACCGCGCTGCGGCTGTTCGCGGAGCATGGCGTGGAAGGCACGTCGCTGCAGATGATCGCGGACGAGCTTGGCGTCACGAAGGCCGCGGTGTACTACCACTTCAAGACGAAGGCGGAGATCACCGAGGCGGTCGCGGAACCGGGCATCCGGGAGCTGGACGAGCTGGTCGTCGAGGCGGCGAAGCACCGGCGGCACGGCGAGCGCGTGGACCACCTGCTGAACGGGTTCGTCGATCTCGTGGTGCGGCACCGGGTGCTGGTCGCGCTGTTCTCCAGCGACCCCGGCATCGACGCGGCGCTCGCGAAATCGGCGCACGGCGTCGAAGGGCTCAAACAGGCGCTGATCTCGATCGTGGCCGGTCCGGAGCCGGACGTGACCTCGCGCGTGTCGGCGATGGTGGCGTTCGTCGGCATCGCGATGGTCGGCGGGGAGCCGGATCTGGCCGAGGTGGACGACGACACCCTGCGCCGGGAGCTGCTCGGGGCGGCCAGGAAGCTGCTCGGCAGGCCGCGCCGCCGGGTCTGCTGATCTCAGTTATTGAGAATATCGTTGCAGTATTTGGGAATGATCTCTTAGCCTCGAACCATGCCTTCGGACAGCGCCTACGGTCAGGGTCACGCGGAAAGCGTTGTGCGGTCTCAGCATTGGCGCACCGTCGGCAATTCAGCGGCCTACCTCGCGCCGGAGCTGGTTCCCGGACGCAGTGTGCTGGACGTCGGCTGCGGCCCGGGGACGATCACGGTCGACATCGCCCGCCGGGTCGCCCCTGGTGAGGTTCTCGGCGTCGACCTGTCGGAAGCCGTTCTGGAGCAGGCGAGGGCCAACGCACAGCGCGAAGGGGTGACGAACGTCCGGTTCGAGCGCGCCGACATCACGTCGGCCGCTGACCTCGGCCGGTTCGACATCGTGCACGCGCACCAGGTGCTGCTGCACCTGACCGAGCCGGTGGAAACGTTGCGGCACATGCTGAAACTCGCCAAGCCCGGCGGTGTCGTCGCCGCGCGCGACACCGATTACGCCGCCGCGTTCTGGTGGCCGGCGGACTCGCGTCTGGACCGGTGGCTGGAGGTGTACCGCGCGGTCGCGCACGGCAACGGCTCCGAGCCGGACGCGGGGCGCAGGCTGCTGGCTTGGGCACACGCTGCCGGCGCGCACGACGTCACGCCGAGCGCCTCCATCTGGTGTCACTCCACGCCGGAGGAGCGGGCGTGGTGGGGCGGCATGTGGGCGGACCGGATCCTGAATTCCCGGATCGCCGAGCAGGCCGTGGAAGGCGGGTACGCGTCCGCCGCAGACCTCCGCGACATCTCCGAGGCGTGGCGCGCGTGGGCGGCCGACCCGGACGGCTGGTTCGCGATCCCGCACGGCGAAATCCTGTGCCGCGTCACCGAATCCGGCTGAGCGTCACTCTGGTGCGGTCAAGAACTCCGCTGGCACCGCGGCGGTGAGCCACACGCCGTTGTCACTGACCTGAAACGCGTGCCCCCGCGCGGCCATTTCCCCGGATGCGACCGTCAGCACCACCGGTTTCCCGTGCCGCGCCCCGACTTTCCACGCCGTTTCGCGGGTCGCCGACAGATGCACCGCATGCCGTTTCATCGGCCGCAGCCCCTCGGCCCAGATCGACGGCAGAAACCGCGTCGCCGTGCCGTGAAAGAGGATTTCCGGCGGCGGCGCGTCCGCCAGCTCCAGGTCGACGCGGACGCTGTGCCCCTGGCTGGCGCGGATCAACGTCCCCGTCTCGTCGAAGGCGAACCGCTGTTTGGCGCAGTTCGCGACGACCTCGTCCAATTCCGCGCGGCTCACCGGGAACCGGTTCCGGGCGAGCGCCGCCAGCAGGTCGGCGACCGGGACCCACCCGCCGGGGGCGAGGGTCAGCCCGAGCCCGCCGGGATCGTGGCGCAGGTGCCGGGACAGCCGTTTCGATACTCGTATTCGATATTTCTCGTTCATTGCTGCCTGAAGTAACCCACACCGGCCTGCCGGCGCGCAACGGAATTCAGATGCCGCCCTCCAGGACCGGGCGCAGTTTGCTCGCCCCGGGGCCGAAGCGGGCGAGTTCGTCGTCCGCGTTGTACAGGCCGCAGCTGCGCAGCGACAGGCATCCGCAGCCGACGCAGCCGGTCAGCCGGTCCCGCAGCCGCTGCAACGCGTCGATCCGGGCGTCGAGTTCGGTCTGCCATTCGCGCGACAGCCGGGCCCAGTCCGCCTTCGTCGGCGCGTGGTCCGCCGGGAGCGTCTCCAGCGCCGCGCTGATGTCCTCCAGCGACAGCCCGACCCGTTGTGCCGCGCGGATGAACGCGATCCGCCGCAGCACCGAACGCGAATAACGGCGCTGATTGCCCGCCGAGCGCTCGGAGGCGATCAGGCCGCGTTCCTCGTAGAACCGCAGCGCGGTGTGCGGGACCCCGCTGCGTTCCGCGACCTGCCCGATGCTCAGCTTGTCCGCCAACCTCGTCATTGGTCCAGGTTAGCGCTTGACCTTCAGTTTGGTCGAGGTTGCATCGTCGAGACCATGACCACCACACGCGCGCCGGGCTACGCGGACCTGCCCCGGCTGATTTCGCTGATGACCGGCGACGACAAACACCACGCGGCCGCGGAGTCCACAGTGGACGTCCTGTGGGTGCTGTTCGACCGCGTCCTGCGGCTCGGCCCGGAGACCGCCCGCAAACCGGGGCGCGACCGGTTCCTGCTGTCCAAGGGGCACGGGCCGATGGCGTACTACGCGGTGCTCGTCGCGAAGGGCTGGCTGGCCGAGGACGAACTGGCCGACTGGAGTTCCGCGCGTTCGCGGCTCGGCCACCATCCCGACCGGGTCCGCGCGCCCGGCGTCGAAATCTCCAGCGGTTCGCTCGGGCACGGCCTGCCGATCGCCGTCGGCGCCGCGCTCGGCCTGCGCGCCCGCCGGTTCAGCTCGCGCATCGTCACGCTGGTCGGCGACGCGGAACTCGACGAGGGCTCCAACCACGAGGCGATCGTCGTCGCCGCGCGGCTCGGGCTCGAAAAGCTGACCGCGGTGGTCGTGGACAACCAGTCCTCTACGCACGGCTGGCCCGGCGGCATCGCCCGCCGCTTCGAAACGGAGGGCTGGGCCGTGCGCACGGTGTCCGGCCGGGACCACGAAGCGCTGTACGACGCGTTCACCACCCCTCATCCCGGACGGCCGCTCGCCGTGGTCGCCGTCGTGGAACCGAAAGGCGCGCACTGATGCCGAACATGCGGGACACTTTCCTGTCCACCGCGGAGGAAATCGTCAACACCGACCCGGACGTGGCCGTCGTGCTCGCCGACATTTCGGCCGCGTCGCTCGCCGAGGCCGCGCGGCGGCATCCGGACCGGGTGATCAACGTCGGGATCCGCGAGCAGCTGCTCGTGAGCACCGGGGCCGGCCTCGCGCTCGCCGGGCTGCGGCCGATCGTGCACACCTTCAACGCGTTCCTCGTGGAGCGCGCGTTCGAACAGATCAAATTGGACCTCAGCCACCAGAATCTCGGCGCGGTGCTGGTGTCCTACGGCGCTTCCTACGACATGCCCGCGGAAGGCCGCACGCACCAGGCTCCCGGGGACGTCGCGCTGATCGACACCCTGCCCGGCTGGTACGTGCACGTGCCGGGGCATCCCGACGAGGCCCGGCGGCTGCTGTTCGATTCGGTGCCGGGGGACAGCCGGACGTACCTGCGCCTGTCCGCGCAGGAGAATTCCGAACCGCACCTCGGCGTCGGGCTCCAGCTGATCCGCGAGGGCGAGCGCGGCGTGGTGATCGCGGTCGGCCCGATGCTCGACCGGGTGCTGCGAGCGACCGCGGGCATGGACGTGACGGTGCTCTACACCTCGACGGTGCGCCCGTTCGATGTCGAAGGACTGCGCGCGGCGATGACCGACGTGGCCGACGTGGCGTTGGTCGAGCCCTATCTCAAGGGCACCTCCGCGCACTGCGTCACCGACGCGCTGGCGGACCGGCCGCACCGCTTGCTTGCTCTCGGCACCCGCCGGGACACCGAGGTGCGGATCTACGGGACGCTCGCCGACCACGACCTGGCGCACGGACTCGACGCGGGTTCGATCGCCTTGTCCCTTAAGGAATTTTTCACCGGATGAGCCGGAATCCCGGCAACGGCCAACCGCCCGGGGTCACCAGCCGCCGTCGGTGCGCCGCACGGGGTTCGCCGCGCGCGCGGTCGACCGGCGCGCGAGGTCGACCTCGGCGCGGGTCTTCTGCAGCGGGATGGTCAGCTCCCTGAACTGCGGGAACGGCACGCTGTCGATGTCTTCCCGCCAAGCTTGGAACATCCGGCAGAGCAGATCGGACTCGGACATCTCGTCCTCTTTCCGGGTCCGGGGCGCCGGCGGCGCCGCACGAGGTCGGGTAAGTACCCATTCGGGGCGGGAACGAAACGGGCGCGGAACGAAAATCTCCGGGGGACTACGCTCGGGGTGTGTCTCGTGTGGTGATCCTCGATTACGGCTCCGGAAACCTCCGCTCCGCCGAACGCGCCGTCGCGCGCGCGGGCGCCGAGGTGGAAGTGACCGCCGACCCGCAGGCCGCGCTCGAGGCCGACGGCCTCGTGGTGCCCGGCGTCGGCGCGTTCTCCGCGTGCATGAGCGGGCTGCTGAGCGTGCACGGGCACCGGATCATCGGCAAACGGCTCGCCGGCGGACGGCCGGTGCTGGGCATCTGCGTCGGCATGCAGATCCTGTTCTCCCGCGGCGTCGAGCACGGCGAGGAGACCGAGGGCACCGGCGAATGGCCGGGCGCCGTCGAGCGGCTGCACGCGGACGTCCTCCCGCACATGGGCTGGAACACCGTCCGCCCGCCCGCCGATTCGCAGCTGTTCGCCGGGATCGGCCCGGAGGAACGGTTCTACTTCGTGCACTCCTACGCCGCGCGGACCTGGGAACTGGACTCCGGCCTCGCCGGCCAGCAGCCGAAGGTGACCTGGGCGAACCACGGCGAGGACTTCGTCGCCGCGGTGGAGAACGGGCCGCTCTGGGCGACCCAGTTCCACCCGGAGAAGTCCGGCGACGCGGGGCGCAGCTGCTGCGCAACTGGCTCGGCACGCTGGGGTAGCGGCCCCCTGGGCGGTGTGCCCGGGGTCGGCAAGCCGGGCTGCTGGGTCGATGTGCTGCTGGTCACGCGAGTGTTCCAGTCCGCGGAGCAGCTCGGCACCGCACTTCTCCCCGGAAATTTCGGTGCGGCTGCGCCGAAATCGCGACACCTGGCAGCAGCGCTTCGCCGCGGACCGGCCCGTCCCGAGGTCGACGCGGTCTTCCGTCCGCGCCGCAGTCGCGCGCCGGGTCGCTGCCGCTGTCCGGCTTGGCGTGTATCCCCCGAGCGGTGCGCCGGACCCCGCCGCCTAATCTGTGCGCGTGACTTTCACGCTCCTTCCCGCAGTTGATGTCGCCGACGGCCAGGCGGTCCGTCTCGTCCAGGGCGAGGCAGGCACCGAGACCTCCTACGGCAGCCCGCTCGAAGCGGCCCTCCAGTGGCAGCGCGACGGCGCCGAGTGGATCCATCTGGTCGACCTCGACGCGGCGTTCGGCAAGGGCAGCAACCGCGAGCTGCTGGCCGACGTCGTCAAGCGGCTCGACGTGCAGGTGGAGCTGTCCGGCGGCATCCGCGACGACGCTTCGCTCGAGGCGGCGCTGGCCACCGGTGCGCGCCGGGTCAACCTCGGCACCGCGGCGCTCGAGGACCCGGACTGGACCGCGAAGGTCGTCTCCGAATACGGCGACCGCGTCGCGATCGGGCTCGACGTGCGGATCACCGAGGCCGGCCACCGGCTGTCCGCGCGCGGCTGGACGTCCGACGGCGGCGACCTGTGGGAGGTCCTGGAGCGGCTCGACCGCGACGGGGCCAGCCGGTACGTCGTCACCGACGTGAGCAAGGACGGCACGCTGCGCGGTCCGAACCTGGAGCTGCTGCGCGAGGTCACCGCCCGCACCGACGCGCCGGTGATCGCGTCCGGCGGAGTGTCCAGTGTGGACGATCTGCGCGCGCTGGCCGGACTGGCGTCGGACGGCGTCGAGGGCTCGATCGTGGGGAAGGCGCTGTACGCGGGCGCGTTCACCCTGCCGGAGGCGCTCGCGGCGGTCCGCTGAGCGCGGGAGTCGTTGCCGGGCAACGGGAAACCGGTGCCCGGGCTACTCCGCGACCTTGATCGCGATCCCGATCGTCCGCTCCGGCCCGCCGCGAAGACGGCTGAAGAACATCGTCACGCGTCCGATGACGCCGTAATCCCGCGCGATCACGCGGCGGACGCGGTCGGAGTCTGCGGCGTCGAGCAGCCGAGCCGTCCCGCTCACCTCCGCACCGTGCAGCCGGCGCCCGCGGACGTCGCACGCCTGCAGCCGGACCTCGCCGTTGTTGCGGATCCGCTTGACCTTGCCCGCCGTGCGTTCCGAGAACAGCACCAGCTCGTCTCCGTCGCGCGAAGCCCACACCGGGGTCGGGACTGCGCGGCCGTCGCGGCGGAAAGTGGTCAGCACGACGTACTTCTCAGCGCCAAGACGCTCCAATTCGGACATAGCCCTACGGTAGCCGTTGGCAGCGGTCCCGGGGCTCGCCGGAAGCAGCCGGCGCGCTGGCTAAAGTGCCGTGGTCGGCCACCTTCTGCATCACCACGTGTGTCGCCGCCACGTAGCCCCAGGTGAACAGGACGACCAGAGCCGCGGCGACGCCGAGGATCGCCTTCCGCCGCCCGGCGCGTCCGAGGAGCGCCGAAATCCCGGCTCCGGCGAGCAGGAACAGCACCAGCGAACTCACCTGCCACAGCGATACGCCCATTCCCGACCACGGCACGAGATTGCGCAGCCGGCAGGTCAGCTGCTCGCCCGCGGTGAGCTGCGCGAGGTAGTTGGCTCCCACGCACCAGGCCACCAGTACGGCGATGACCGCGGCACCGATGCCGACGGCGTGCGCGACCCGAGAAAGCGTGCTCCGAGACTCCCCCAGTTCGGACATGGCTTCACGGTAGCGGTCAGCGGCTGCCCAGCCAGCCGTAATCCGGTGCCGAATCGAGGACGATCCCGTCCGCCACCGCGACGAGCTGCTCGCGCGGGATCCGGCCGGACGCGGTCAGCCAGCGCCCCGACGACAGCCGCACGGTGACCAGCGCGTCAGCCGGTCCGGTGGCGGGCACGTAGGCCCCCGACACCCCGCGCACCTGCACCGGGACCGACCCGCCGAGCGCCGGGGAGCCGCCGCCGATGGTCACGCGCACCTTGCCGGCCGGGCCGCTCGCGTCGAGCACGGTCGTCGCGTTGTCGGAGCTGCTGCCGCGCACGGTCGTGGCCCCTTCGCGCATCCCGGCGGGCAGCGGGCCGAACCGGGCTTCGCCGCGGACGAGGACCGGATCGGCGGTCACGGAATCGGCGACCTGCTCGGCCACCGCTCGTGCGTCCGGAACGCCTTCGACCTTCGCGGTGAGCACGTGGTGGTCGTCCGGCATCCAGGTCAGCGTGGCGGCCGTGCTGACCGAACCGGTCACCATCGCGACCCGCCCGTGCACCACGACCTGGTCCGGCAGCGCCGCGATGCGCAGCGCGGTCTGCGCCCATTCCGGATCGGCCGTGGAATGCGCCGCGAGTTCCACCTGGCTCGCGCCGGACTGCCATTGCCGCACCTGCGTGGTGATCCCGGGCCCGCCGGAGCGGTACTGCTCGGTGAAACCGTCCGGCAGCCAGCCCGGCGTGTACCCGAGCACCGGACGTCCGGCGGCGGGCGTGAGCTGCGCGGGAGCCTCGGTCACCGCGTTGACCACGAACGGCACCCCGGCGGCGACCGCGATCACGGCGGCGGCCGCGGCGGCGAGCGCGAGACGAGGGCGGCGTTTGCGCTGCCGGGCCCGCGCGAGCGCGTTGAGCACCGCGTTGCCGTCAGGCGCCTGCTCCGCGAGCCGTTCGAGGCTGTCGCGCAGCAGCGTCTCGGTCTCGTTCGACGGGGTCATTCTCCTGCTCCGGTGGTGAGGGCGGACGGCAACGAAGGCAGGCCGGCGCGCAAGGTCGCCAGCGCGCGCGAGATCTGGCTGCGCACGGTCGAAACGCCGCAGCGGAGGAAATCGGCGATTTCGGCGTCGGTGTAGTTCTCGTAGTAGCGCAGCACGACCGCGGCGCGCTGTTTCCGCGGCAGCGTGGCCAGCAGGTCGAGCATTTCGTCGCGCTCGTCGTAGGCGGTGCTGGGATCCGCGGTCGGCGGCCCGAGCGCGTCGAGCACCGTGTGGTTCGACGGCACCACGCGGCGGGCGGCGCGGCGGCGCCACGACAGGTACTCGTTGGTGATCATCCGGCGGACGTAGGTGGGCGGCGAGTCGATCTTCGCCCAGCGCTGCTGGGCGCGCAGGAGCACGTCCTGCACGATGTCCTGCGCGAGATGCGGGTCGTCGGCCAGGACGGTCGCGTAGCGCAGCAGCCCGTCGAGGCGCTCCGCCACGAACTCGTCGAAACCGATGGTCACGATCATGAGACGCGCGAGACCCCGGAGTTGATGCATCGGATCCGGAAATAATCTCGGCGGCCGTCGTTCCCGGCTCCGCCGAGCGGCCGACTAGGCTGGTCCGCATGGCTGTGGCGGTTCGGGTGATTCCCTGTCTCGACGTCGACGCGGGCCGGGTCGTGAAGGGCGTCAACTTCGCCGACCTGCGCGACGCGGGCGACCCGGTGGAGCTGGCGCGGCGGTACGACGCCGAAGGCGCCGACGAGCTGACCTTCCTCGACGTCACCGCGTCCTCCGGCGACCGCGAAACGACGTTCGACGTGGTCCGCCGCACCGCTGAGCAGGTCTTCATCCCGCTCACCGTCGGCGGCGGCGTGCGCTCCACCGACGACGTCAACCGGCTGCTGCGCACCGGCGCGGACAAGGTGAGCATCAACACCGCCGCGATCGCCCGCCCGGAGCTGCTGCGCGAGGCGTCGCGCCGGTTCGGGGCGCAGTGCGTCGTGCTGTCGGTCGACGCGCGGCGGGTCCCCGAAGGCAGCGAACCGACGGAGTCCGGCTTCGAGGTCACCACGCACGGCGGCCGGCGCGGCACCGGCATCGACGCGGTGGAGTGGGCCGCGCGCGGCGAGGAACTCGGCGTGGGGGAGGTGCTGCTCAACTCGATGGACGCGGACGGCACCAAAACCGGCTTCGACCTCGAACTGATCGGCCTGGTCCGCAAGGCGGTGCGGGTCCCGGTGATCGCCAGCGGCGGCGCGGGCGCGACCGAGCACTTCCTGCCCGCCGTGGAAGCCGGCGCGGACGCGGTGCTCGCGGCGAGCGTATTCCACTTCGGACAGTTGACGATCGGCGACGTGAAGGGCGCGCTGCGCACCGGCGGGGTGGTCGTGCGATGAGCCTTTCTCCGGAGCTTTCCGCCCGGCTCAAGCGCAACGCGGACGGCCTGATCGCCGCGGTCGTGGTGGACCACGCGACGTCCGACGTGCTGATGATGGCCTGGATGAACGACGACGCGCTGGAATCCACGCTCACCACCCGGCGCGGGACGTACTGGTCGCGCAGCAGGCAGGAACTGTGGGTGAAGGGCGAGACCTCGGGCCACGTCCAGCACGTCCGCGAAGTCCGCATCGACTGCGACGGCGACACGGTGCTGCTGCGAGTGGACCAGACCGGCCCGGCTTGCCACACCGGAACGCACACGTGCTTCGACACCGACGACCGGCTGCTGCTCGCGGACGAGAGCGCGTGATGACCGTCGTCGCGAACGTGCTGATCGGGCTGGTCGCCCTGATCCACCTGTACATCGTGGTGCTGGAGATGGCCCTGTGGACCACGCCGCGGGCGCGGGCGGCGTTCGGCACCACCGAGGAATTCGCCCGCGAGAGCAAGACCTTGGCGGCGAATCAGGGGCTGTACAACGGGTTTCTGGCCGCCGCGCTGATCTGGGGTCTGATCGCGGCTGATCCGGCGGGCTTCCAGCTGAAGCTGTACGGCTTGGCTTGCGTGATCGTGGCGGGTCTTTACGGGGCGGCGACGTCGTCTAAGCGGATCTTGTTCGTGCAGGTGCTGCCGGGCGGGCTGGCGCTGGTCTTTCTGCTGCTGTCGCGCTGAGCCGGGGCTAAAGGTCCGAATCTTCGCGAAGCCCGGTGAGCGCGGAGCCGCAGCTGGGACAATTCGGCGAGACGACACTCTCGAAATCGCCCAGCACACAGCGCGCGCAGAACACCGTGGGGCAGGTCCGGCATTCCATGCCCACCCGTGGCCCGTAATAGCGAACGGCGGCATCGCCCGGATTCGCGCGCTCGACGGGGCAGCCGCATCTGCGGCAGTAGCTCATCTTCAAGGCGCGAAGCGTCCGCAGAGCTTGCGGATGACCGAGAAACGCCGCCCGCGCGAGGTGAATCTCGCCTTCGGCGGGCCGGCCGAGACGGCCGAGGACCATGCCGAGCGTGTTGTGCCCGTCGACGTGGTCAGGGGCAAGTTCGACGCATTTTCGGAGCGGCGCGGCCGCGGCTTCGGGATTGCCGGCTTCGGCCAGCGACGCGCCGAGCCGGAACTGCGCGTCGGCCGACCCCGGCTCAAGCGGGGCCGCCGCCTTTCGGCCACGCTTCGAGCGACGCGAGAATAAGCCCATCAGCGAACTCCGTTGGCAGGTCAGCCGATCGTCGCCGCGACGGTAGCGGCGGGTCGCCGGGAGGGGTCCCGAATCGCCGCTTCACGAGCCCCGCCTCAGTCGATGTCCCCGGTGAGATACCGCTGCAACGTAGGAGCCACCGCCGCGATCAGCGTGTCCACCTCCGCCGCCACCATCGGCGGGAACCGGGCCACGTACCGGATCAACCCGATCCCCACCATCTGCGACGCGCACAGCGCCACCCGCAGTTCGTGCCGGTCGCCGCCGAGGTCGCTCAGCAGTCCGGTGAAAAACTGGGAGAAGAACTCGCGCAGCACGGTGCTCGCCGCGTCGTGGCTGGCGATGCTGCGGATCAGCGCCTGGAACGTGTCGCCGCCGGCGCCGTCCCAGCGGGTCACGAACGTGTGCACGATCCGGACGCCCAGCTCCTCGACCGGGCCGTCGCCCAGGACCGTGACCAGTTCCGCCGGTTCGAACGGCAGTTTCAGCACCGCTTGGGCGAACAGGCCTTCCTTGCCGCCGAACCAATGGTTCACCATGGCCGCGTCGACGCCCGCCCGCGCGGCGATGGAGCGGACCGTCGCGCGTTCGTAGCCGTTCTCGGCGAACACCGCGCGGGCGGCTTCGAGCAGCACCGCGCGGGTGTCCTGACCAGCGGGACGGCGGCCGCGGCGGCGCGCGGTAGTGTCTTCGGTGCTCACCGGACCATCTTGACCGGTCGCCGCCTCGAATTCAACAGTCATTGAATTGAGAGCCCGCCGACCGCCGGATCCGGGCGTAGCGGCACAATGAGGCGCATGGTCAGCTCAGCAGCCACGTCCACGGCCGGGCCCGGCCCGGTCAGCCCGTCCCGCGCCGAGTTCCGCGCGCTGGCCGAGAGCCGCCGCGTGATCCCCGTGGTGCGCCGGGTGCTCGCCGACGGCGAGACCCCGCTGGGGATTTACCGGAAACTCGCCGCCGACCGGCCCGGCACGTTCCTCTTCGAATCGGCCGAGAACGGGAAATCGTGGTCGCGCTGGTCGTTCATCGGCGTGCGCAGCCCGGCCGCGCTCACCGTGCGCGACGGGAAAGCGGTCTGGACCGGCACGCCGCCGGTCAACCTGCCCTCCGAGGGCAACCCGCTGCAGGTGCTGCGCGCGACCGTCGAGGCGCTGCACACTGAACCGCTGCCCGGCCTGCCGCCGCTCACCGGCGGAATGGTCGGCTACCTCGGCTACGACTCCGTCCGCTGGCTGGAAAAGCTGCCCGAGCTGGCCGAACGGGACCTCGACATCCCCGAGCTGACCATGCTGCTGGCCACCGACCTCGCCGCGTTCGACCACCACGAGGGCACCGTCACGCTGATCGCCAACGCGGTCAACTGGGACGACTCGGCCGAGCGCGTGGACGCCGCGTATGACGATGCGCTGGCCCGGCTGTCCGCGATGACCGAACAGCTGCGGGTGCCCGCGCCGCCGACGGTCGCGACGTTCGACCGTCCGGTGCCGGAATTCCGCCGCCACCGCAGCAAGGAAGACTTCCACGCGGCCGTCGACAAGGCGGTCGAGGCGATCAAGGCCGGCGAAGCGTTCCAGGTCGTGCCGTCGCAACGGTTCGAGATCGAGACCGGGGCGGACGCGCTCGACGTGTACCGCGTGCTCCGCACCTCCAACCCGAGCCCGTACATGTACCTGCTGCGGCTGGAGGGCTTCGACATCGTCGGCTCCAGCCCGGAATCGCTGGTGACGGTGCGCGACGGCCGCGCCACCACGCATCCCATCGCGGGCACCCGCTGGCGCGGCGCGGACCCGGAGGAGGACGCGCAACTGGCCAAGGACCTGCTCGCGGACGAGAAGGAGCGCGCCGAGCACCTGATGCTCGTCGACCTCGGCCGCAACGACCTCGGCAAGGTCTGCAAACCGGGCACCGTGCACGTGGTCGACTTCTTCCAGATCGAGCGCTACAGCCACGTCATGCACATCGTGTCCACAGTGACCGGCGAGCTGAAGGACGACGCCACGGCGTTCGACGCGGTCACTGCCTGCTTCCCGGCGGGCACGCTGTCCGGCGCGCCGAAGGTGCGGGCGATGGAGCTGATCGAGGAACTGGAGCCGGTGCGCCGCGCGCTGTACGGCGGCGTGGTCGGCTACCTGGACTTCGCCGGCGACGCGGACACGGCGATCGCCATCCGCACCGCGCTGATGCGCGACGGGACCGCGTACGTCCAGGCGGGCGGCGGGGTGGTCGCGGACTCGGTCCCGGACTACGAGGACACCGAATCGCTCAACAAGGCCCGCACCGTGCTGTCCGCGATCGCCGCGGCGGGCACGATGGTCCCGGCGGGCGAACTGGACCCGGCAGAGGACGCGGCCGGTGTCTGAGCAGCCAGAGGAGGCGGAACCACGGCGCGGCGGCACTGAGGCGGAAGAGGCTGCTGTGACGCAAGGTGCGGCGAAAGCGGCCGCCCGCCGTCCACTGTGGACGATCATCGTCGCCCTGCTGCTCGGCGCTCTCGCCCTTTGGGGAGCTTCGCGGCTGGTGTGGTTCGCCGAGTTCCGCGACGAGGGTGTCCGCGGAACCGTCCTGTACACCGAACCCGGCGAACAGCGCGCCACCGCGCTCGTGCCGCTCGCGATCCTCGCGCTGGCGGGCGTCGCCGGGGCCATCGCCACCGGCGGCTGGCTGCGCCGGGTGCTCGGGATCGTGCTGGTGCTCGCCGGCGCCGCGGGTGTCTGGAACGGCTTGGACGGGATCAAATTCGGCGGCTTCGCGCCCGGGCTGCCCGGCACGGAAATCGTGCTCGGCCACCTGATCGCCGTGCTCGGCGGAATTCTCGTGGCCCTCGGCGGGTTGGCAGCGATCAAGTGGGCGGGAGCCGCGCGGAAGCTCGGGGCCCGTTACGCCGCACCGGGAGCCAAGGCCGTGCGGAAGGATCCGGACACCGAACTGTGGGAGGCGCTGTCGGAGGGGGACGACCCGACCGAGCCTCCGGATCCTCGTCGCTGAGCAACCCGGGACCGGCCGGTCATCGAGCGGGGGTTAGCATCGTTTCGGCGGGAAGGGGAAGGTTTTTGTGAGCGAGCTTGCGAGTGGACCCAGGAGTGCGGCAGCGGGTAGGGGCGTCCGATGAGCGTGCTCGAAGACATCGTCGCCGGCGTGCGCGAGGATCTCGCGCAGCGGGAATCCGCGCTGCCGTTCGACGAACTGAAGGCCCGGGCGGCGAAAGCCGCCCCGCCGCGTGACGTGATGTCCGCGCTGCGCGAATCCGGCATCGGCGTGATCGCCGAGGTGAAGCGGCGCAGCCCGTCCAAGGGCGACCTGGCGGCCATTCCCGACCCGGCCGCGCTGGCCCGCGACTACGAGGACGCCGGCGCGCGCGTGATCAGCGTGCTCACGGAACAGCGCCGCTTCGGCGGCTCGCTGGCCGACCTCGACGCGGTGCGCGCCGCGGTGGACATTCCCGTGCTGCGCAAGGATTTCGTCGTCAGCCCGTACCAGGTGCACGAGGCCCGGCTGCACGGCGCGGACATGGTGCTGCTGATCGTCGCCGCGCTGGAGCAGAACGCGCTCGCCGCGCTGCTCGACCGCGTCGAATCGCTCGGCATGACCGCGCTCGTGGAGATCCACAACGCCGAGGAGGCCGACCGCGCGCTCGAAGCGGGCGCGAAGGTCATCGGCGTCAACGCGCGCAACCTGCACACGCTCGAAGTGGACCGCGACGTGTTCTCCCGCCTCGCGCCCGGCCTGCCGATGGACGTGTTCAAGGTCGCCGAGTCCGGCGTCCGCGGCCCCGGCGACCTGATGTCGTACGCGGGCCACGGAGCCGACGCGGTGCTCGTCGGCGAGGGCCTGGTGGCCTCCGGCGACCCGAAGGGCGCGGTCGTCAAGCTCGTCACCGCCGGTTCGCACCCCGCCTGCCCGAGGCCCTCGCGGTGACCGGACGCGGCAAGCACGACCCGGACGAACGCGGCTACTACGGGCCGTACGGCGGCCGGTTCATGCCGGAGGCGCTGATCGGCGTGGTCGACGAGGTCGCGGCGGAGTACGAGAAGGCCCGCCACGACCCCGCGTTCACCGGCGAGCTGCACCGGCTGCTCACCGAGTACGCGGGCCGTCCGTCGCTGCTGACCGAGGCCAAGCGGTTCGGCGAGCACGCGGGCGGCGCGCGCGTGTTCCTCAAGCGCGAGGACCTCAACCACACCGGTTCGCACAAGATCAACAACGTGCTGGGCCAGGCGCTGCTGACGGTCCGGATGGGCAAGAAGCGCGTCATCGCGGAGACCGGCGCGGGCCAGCACGGCGTCGCCACGGCCACCGCGTGCGCGCTGCTCGGCCTCGACTGCGTCGTGTACATGGGCGAGGTCGACACCGAGCGGCAGTCGCTGAACGTCGCGCGGATGAAGCTGCTCGGCGCCGAGGTCGTGCCGGTGAAAACCGGGTCGCGCACGCTGAAGGACGCGATCAACGAGGCGCTGCGCGACTGGGTCACCAACGCCGACACCACGCACTACCTCTTCGGCACCGCGGCCGGCCCGTACCCGTTCCCGATGATGGTGCGCAATTTCCACCAGGTCATCGGCGAGGAGGCGCGGGCGCAGATCCTGGAGAAGGCCGGGCGGCTGCCGGACGTCGTCGCGGCCTGCGTCGGCGGCGGGTCCAACGCCATCGGCATCTTCTCCGGGTTCTACGACGACCCGTCGGTGCGGCTGGTCGGCCTCGAGCCGGGCGGCGAGGGCATCGAGGGCAACCGGCACGGGGCGACGCTCACCAAGGGCACCCCGGGCAACCTGCACGGCGCGATGTCGTACCTGCTGCAGGACGAGGACGGCCAGACGGTCGAATCGCATTCGATCTCGGCCGGGCTGGACTATCCCGGCGTCGGCCCGGAACACGCGTGGCTCAAGGACTCCGGCCGCGCCGAATACCGCCCGGTCACCGACGCGGCGGCGATGGACGCGTTCCGGCTGCTGTCGCGCACCGAGGGCATCATCCCGGCGATCGAATCGGCGCACGCGCTGGCCGGGGCCCTGGAGCTGGGCCGCGAACTGGGCCCGGACGGGCTGATCGTGGTCAACCTTTCGGGCCGGGGCGACAAGGACATGGACACCGCGGCCCAGTGGTTCGGGCTCGTGGACGGGGAGGGCAAGTGAGCGGCCTCGACGAGCTGTTCGCGGCGACGCGGGCGGAACACCGGGCCGCGCTGGTCGGCTACCTTCCGGCCGGATTCCCGTCCGTGGACGGCTCGAAGGACCTGCTGGCCGCGACCATCGACGGCGGCGCGGACCTGGTCGAGGTCGGCGTCCCGTACTCCGACCCGGTCATGGACGGCCCCACCATCCAGGCGGCCGCGGAGTCGGCGCTGGCCGGCGGTTTCCGGCTGAAGCAGCTGTTCGAGGTCGTGGAATCGGTGTCCGCGCGCGGCGGTCGTGCCGTGGTGATGACGTACTGGAACCCGGTGCACCGCTACGGGGTCGACGCGTTCGCCCGCGACCTGGCCTCGGCGGGCGGGCTCGGCCTGATCACGCCGGACCTGATCCCGGACGAAGCGGACGAGTGGATGGCCGCGTCCTCGGCGCACGGCCTGGACCGGATCTTCCTGGTCGCGCCGTCGTCGTCGGAGGAACGCCTGGCGAAGACCACGGCGGCGTCGTCGGGCTTTGTGTACGCGACCGCGGTGATGGGCGTGACCGGTGCCCGCGACGCGGTGGGTGTGCACGCGGAGGACCTGGTGCGGCGCACCCGGGAACACACGGAACTGCCGATCGGGGTAGGCCTCGGGGTCCGCTCGCGGGAGCAGGCCGCGCAGGTGGCCGGGTTCGCGGACGCGGTGATCGTGGGATCCGCGCTGGTCACGGCCGCGGCAGATGGTCCGGAGGGCGTGGCGAAGCTGGCTGGGGAGCTGGCGAAGGGCGTGCGCGAGGCGGTTGCTCCGGCCTGATCGCGGGGTCGACGGTCCAAAACTGTCGGTGGTCGTTCGTACACTCTCGGTATGCGGAAGAACCGAGGGGGAGTGCGAAGGCTATGGCAGACTGGAACCGGCGGAAGAGACCGAGCGCGGGTGGAGGTGACTTCGCATGTCAGCACCTGCTGAGCACGATACCGGCCACCCCGCGGCTCCGTGGCTGTCGGAAGTGCTTGCGCTGCCGGAAGAGCAGCTTCTCGGCACCCGGATCGAAGCGGTTGACGGGGCGCTCCTCATGAGCCCAGCCCCGACCTCGCTGCACCAGCGGTTACTTCAGCGTCTCCAGCTGGCAGTGGCACCGGAGTTGCCGGACGATCTGGAACTGCTCCCCGGCGTCAACGTCCGCTGCGGGGAGAACCGACTGCTGATCCCGGATTTCGTGGTCGTGACCTGCCCGGATGTGGCCACGACCTGGTACCCCGCGTCCGAGGTGCTGCTCGCCGCGGAGATCGAATCCCCGTTCACCCGGGTGCAGGACCGGATCTTCAAGAAAGCCCTCTACGCCGAAGCGCTCATCCCTTACTACCTGCTAGTCGACCCCGAGCAGGAAGCCGCCACCGTGTACGCGCTCGCCGACGGCGACTACCTCCCGCACGCGAAAAGCGAAGACGGCGTGCTCACCCTGGCCGAACCCTTCCCGGCGGAGCTGAACCTGCGCGCCTGAGCGGCCGGTTGTACACATCGTGTACGCCGTCCGCGCACAGTGCGGCGCATGGCTTTCGACATCGGACAGGTTCCCCGGAGGACGTTCCTGCGCGGAGCGGCCGGCGTGAGCGCTGCCGCGGCGGCGGGGCTCGTGCTGCCCGGCCTCGCGCACGCCGCGGCCGCGCCGCGCGTCTACAGCTGTGCGGAGTGGGGTGCGCGCCCGCCCGCGGACCAGCTCACCACGCTCGACCATCCCGCCACTCGTGTGCTCATCCACCATATCGACTGTCCCAACAGCACCGACTACTCGCTCGAGCACGCGTTCCAGGTCGCGCGCAACGACCAGGCCGACCACATCGACAACAACGGCTGGTCCGACACCGGCCAGCACTTCACGGTCTCCCGGGGCGGCTACCGCCTCGAAGGCCGCCACGGCAGCCTGGACGCGTTGCGCAGCGGGAAAAAGATCGTCCGCGCGGCGCATTGCCCCGGCCAGAACGACAACGCGATCGGCATCGAGAACGAGGGCACCTACATGCAGGTCGCGCCGCCGAAGGCGCAGTTCGATTCGCTGGTCGTGTTCGTCGCGTACGTGTGCCGCCAGTACGGCATCCCGGTCAAGGAAATCAAGGGGCACCGCGACTTCTACAACACGGACTGTCCCGGCGACAAGCTGTACGCGATGCTGCCCGAACTCCAGTCCCGGGTGGCGGCATTGCTCCGCTGAGCGCGGTCAATGCAGCCAGCGCATCGCCCGGCACAGCTCGTCCGGGGGCAGCGATCCCAGTTCGGCCACTTCCGCGCGGCGCACGTCGAGCAAGGTCGTGGCCAGCTGGGAGCCGAACGCGCCCGGCAGCACGTCGTCGGCCTCGAACGCGGCGAGCGCGTCCGACAGCGACTGCGGCAGCCGGGCCACTCCCGCCGCCGCGGCTTCGTCGGGGAGAGCGCGCCGGGGTCGACGCTGACCGGTTCCGGCAGGCGTGCGTCGGCGTCGATGCCTGCCTGTCCGGCGAACAGCAAGCCCGCGACCACCAGATACGGGTTCGCGGTGAGGTCGAAGCACTTCACCTCCAGGTTCGCCGCGGTGTCGCGCTGCCCGGCCGCGCCGCGGATCAGCCGCAGCGGGGCTTCGCGGTTTTCCAGGCCCCACGCGGTAAACACGCCTGCCCAGTGGTGCGGTTCCAGCCGCAGGTAGCTCACCACCGACGGCGCGCCGACCGTCAGCAGTGCGGGCAACCGGCGGAAAATGCCCGCACCGAACGATTCCGCCGTCGACGTCAGGCCGAACGCTCCGGCCCCACCCGCGCACAGGTTTCGTTCGCCGTCCCAGATACTCAGGTGCACGTGTCCGCCGTTGCCGACGCCGCCCGGCTCGAACTTCGGTGTGAACGACGCCCGCAGCCCGTGCGCGGCGGTGACCGTCCGCACCGTTTCCCTTGTCAGCACAGACAAATCGGCCGCACGCACCGGGTCGGTCGCCGCGATCGACAGCTCGAACTGGCCAGCCGCGTACTCCGGGTGGATCTGCTCCACCTCGACACCCTGACTGTCCAAAGCAGACACCAACGCGCGCAGATACTCGTGGTTCGCGCTCAACCGCGAGTATCCGTAGGCCGGACCGGACAGCGGGACCTCGTCCGCGTCGGTCGCGATCCACTCCAGCTCGAACGCCATCCGCGCGGTCAGCCCGCGTTCGGCGAGCTGCGCCACGGCGGTCGCGGCGAGCGCTCGCGCGTCCTGCGGATGCTGCTGTCCGTCCTGGTCGTACCGCCACGCCGGAGCCCACGCCCAGCCGGGCTGCGCGGAGAGGACGGTGAGCGCGTCGAGGTCGGGGTGCAGCCGCAGGTCGCCGACCGGGCCGAGGGAATGCTCGCCGCCGGCGATGGAATCGGTGCCGAGGAAGAAGTCGAACGAGTTCGACGCGCCGACGCCCCACGCCGCGACCTTCGCCAGCCTCGCCACCGGCACCGCTTTGACCCGGGAAATCCCGGAGTTGTCCACGAAACTCAGCGCGACGAGGTCGACGCCCGCCTGCTCCATCCGGCCCGCGGCGGCCGCGCCGAGTTCGGCGGGCCGTTCGCGGTCGAGTCTGGCGGGAGACGAGAGAGTGGACGACAAGGTGTGCTCCTTCGGTGCTGGGCGGGAAGGTTCAGCCAGTCGGCGCTGGTCGCCCGCGCCGTCCCGGATGTTCACTGTGTACTTCGCGGGGAGAGGAGCGCATCCGTGTCCGGAGACCGTCCCGAATTGCGGCGCACCCTTTCGGTCTGGCAGGCCGTCGGGCTGTCCGTCGCGCTCATGGCACCCAGCATGGCCGCGAACATCAATCCACAGCAAACAGCCGCGGCGGCCGGACGCGCGGTGCCGCTGGCGTTCCTGCTGTCGGCGGCGGGAGTGCTGCTGGTCGCGTACGGTTTCGTCCAGCTCTGCCGCCACTACCAGCACGCCGGATCGGTCTACGCGTTCGTCGGCGCCACGCTCGGCCCGCGCGCGGGTGTCGTGTCCGGCATCGGATTGCTCGGCACGTACACCTTCTACGCCGTGGTCACGAGTTCCGCCGCGGGCGTCCTCGGCACGGCCTTCTTGACCCAGGTCGGGATCTGGCCGCATCCACCGTCGTGGGGACCGTTCGTGCTGACCGCGGTCGCGCTCGCCGGCAGCTGGCTGCTCGCCGTCGCTCCGGCCCGCCGCGGCACGAGCACGCTGCTCGTCGTCGAGGGCGCGACCATCGCGCTCATCCTGCTGGTCACCGTGGTCATCCTGGTCCGGCTGATCGCCGGAGACGCGCCCAGCGGCCGGTTCACGCTCCAGGTTTTCGTCCCGGACACCGGAGTCTCCGGCATCTTCCTCGGCGCGGTGTTCGGCTTCTTGTCGTTCGCCGGTTTCGAGGCCGCCGCGACGCTCGGCGAGGAAACCCGCGACCCGCGCCGCAACATCCCCCGCGCGATCCTCGGCACGGCGATCTTCGGCGGCGCCTACTTCGTGCTCGTGACTGCCGTAGAGATGATGGCCTTCGGAGGCGACGCCACCGCGTTCCACGATTCCCCGTCACTGCTGGGCGACCTGGGCAGCCGCTTCGTCGGCCCGTGGGTCGGCGACGTCATCAGCGCGGGCGCCGCGATCAGCGCGTTCGGCTGCTGCCTAGCCTGCGTCGTCGGCGGCTCACGACTGCTGTTCGCCCTCGGCCGCGATGCCTTCGACGGACGCGGCATCGGCCGGATCTCCGCCAAGGGCACCCCTGCCGTCGCCGTCACCGTGGTCGCCCTCGCAGCAGCGCTGATCATCTTGGTGTGCGCGGTATTCTTCGGTGCCACCGCGGACGACACCTTCGCCTGGGCAGGGTCCATCGGAACCTTGCTCCTGCTGGTGATTTACCTGCTGACCACCGTGGGCGCGATCCTGCTGCTGTTCGTCCGGCGGCGGATGCGGGTGCCTTGGTGGCACTTGGTGTTCCCGATTGGAGCGTTGGCGCTGCTTGGCTACACCGTGTACGTGAACGTGGTGCCGTACCCGACCGAAGGCCCCGCGCGATGGTTCCCGGTGGTGGCTGGCGGGGTGCTCGTGTTGGCGGTTGTTGTGGTGGCTTTGGCACCTGGATTCGCCCGTAGGGTGGGGGAGAGGCTTGCTGAGGGAGAGACATGACCGGACTGCTCGATTTCGTCGCGGACTTGCCGTTGATCGACCACCACTGCCACGGCGTGCGTACCACGGGCGTCGATCGCGACGGGTTCGAGCGGATGCTCACCGAGGCGGACACCGTGTCGCCGCTGGGGACGTCGTTGTTCGATTCGCTCATCGGCCTCTCCGTGCGCGAACGCTGCGCGCCCATCCTCGACCTGCCGAAACACGCCCCGGCCGACGACTATCTCGCCAGGCGCGCCGAGCTGGGCACCGACGAGGTCAACCGGCGGTTTCTGCGCGGCACCGGCACCACGGATTACTTGCTGGACGGCGGTTTCCTGCCCGAATCCCTCACTGGCACGAAAGACTTCGCCGAGCTGGCCGGCGCTCGTGCGCACGACATCGTCCGGCTGGAGCAGGTCGCCGAGGACGTCATCCGCGAGACCAGCGCTGCTCGCTTCGCCGAGGACTTCGCGGCCGAGCTTGATCGCCGCACCTCCAACGCAGCGGGCGTGAAGTCCATCGCGGCGTATCGGGTCGGGCTGGAGTTGTCCGGCGAACGGCCGAAACAGGCCGAGGTCGAGGCTGCCGCCGGGCGTTGGCTGGCGCGGATCGAGGCGGGCGAAGCGGTCCGGCTGGCTGACGAGGTGCTGCACCGTCACCTGATCTGGGCCGGGATCGACCGGCGGCTTCCGGTGCAGTTCCACGTCGGCTACGGGGACTCCGACGTCGACCTCCACCGCTGCGATCCCTTGCGGCTCACCAGCTTCCTGCGCGCGACCCGCGACACCGGCGTCCCGGTCCTGCTCCTGCACAACTACCCGTTCCACCGCAACGCCGCCTACCTCGCGCAGGTTTTCGAGCACGTCTTCGTCGACGTCGGCCTCATCACGCACAACGCGGGCTTCCGCGCGCCCGCCATCCTGGCCGAGACGCTGGAGCTGGTGCCGTTCGGGAAGCTGCTGTTCTCCACCGACGCGTTCGGGCTCGCCGAGCTGTATCACCTAGGCACCGCGCTGTTCCGGCAAGGCCTGTCCGGCTTCCTGCGCACCGCCCTCGAAGCCGACGCACTGTCCGAAGTGGACGCGATCCGGCTGGCCCGCTTGGCCGGACACGAGAACGCGGCCCGGATCTACCGGCTGGAGCGCGAATGAACGACCTGGCTGAGGACTGGCGCGCGGCGCTGGCCGAGGAGTTGCCCGCAGCGGTCGAACTGCGGCACCGGATTCACGCGGACCCGCGCGCTTCCGGCGACGAGGACGACACCGCCCAGCGGGTGGCGGCCGCGCTGGGCGAAGGCGAGCGAGTCGCGAAAACCGGGCGGCTGATCGAAATCTCCGCACCGCATCCAGGTCCAGCCGTCGCTTTGCGTGCGGAGCTGGACGCACTCCCGGTCATAGAGCGCACCGGCGTCGAATGGGCCGCGCGGAACGGGCTGATGCACGCCTGCGGCCACGACGTCCACCTCGCCGCGCTGACCGCCGTCTGCCGGGCCGCGCGGCGCGTCGAAATCCCGCGTCCGTTGTTCGCGATCCTGCAGCCGCGCGAGGAAACGTCCCCGTCCGGGGCGCTTGACCTGGTCGAATCGGGCATTTTGGAGGAGCGCGGCATCGACACGGTGATCGGCGCGCACGTCCAGCCGCGGCTGCCGTACGGCGTCGTCTCGGCCGCGCCGGGGCCGGTGAACGCGTCCACCGACGAGTTCGAGATCGTGCTCCACGGACAAGGCGGGCACGCCGGTTATCCGCATCTGCTGCGCGATCCGGTGCTGGCGCTCAGCCAGCTGGTGGTGAGCCTGCAGCAGGTCGCGAGCCGCCGGATCGACCCGATGCACGGCGCGGTCTGCACCGTCGGCCGGTTGAGCGCGGGCACGGCGGCGAACGTCGTGCCGAACACCGCGTCCGCGTTCGGTTCGCTGCGGTTGATGCGCGCGAGCGACCGCGAACGCGCGCTGGAAGCGCTCGACGAGGTCGTGCACGCCACCGCTCGCGCGTACGGCTGCACCGCCGACCTCCGGATCAGCCCGTGCGAGCCCGTCCTGGTCAACGACCCGGCGCTGGCCTCGGCCGCGCGGATCTGGCTCGAACGCGCAGGCACCGATGTCGACGTGGATTTCCGTTCGTTCGGCGCGGACGATTTCGCGCATTACTGCGGCGAGGGCGTCCGCGGCCTGATGCTGTTCGTCGGGCTCGGCGAGACCGCGAACGCGCCCAGCCTGCACGGCGAAACGTTCCTGCCCGAGGACGCCGCGGTCGGCCAGGTCGCGCACGCGCTGCTGGCCGGGTACCTCGCCGCGGCGTCCGATCCGCAGTATCCGGAGGCGGCCGTGACCGGGCTGTGACCGGGTCTTGACTAAGGGTTCCGCGGCACCGGGACCACGACCGGGGCCCGACGCGCTACGGTGGCCGCGTGTACTCCGCAGCATTCCTGGCCACGATCCCGAGCCCCGACCAAGGCGTCTGGCACCTGGGCCCGATCCCGATCCGGGCGTACGCGCTCTGCATCATCGCCGGCATCATCGTCGCGATCTGGTGGGGCGAGCGGCGCTGGGAGGCGCGGGGCGGCACGAAGGGCACGGTGCTCGACGTCGCGGTGTTCGCGGTGCCGTTCGGCCTGGTCGGCGGCCGGCTCTACCACGTCATCACCGACCCCGAGCTGTACTTCACCGAGGGCAAGAACCCCTGGAACGCCTTCGCCATCTGGGACGGCGGCCTCGGCATCTGGGGCGCGGTCGCGCTCGGCGGCGTCGGCGCGCTGATCGCGTGCCGCCGCCGGGGATCCCGCTGCCCGCGATGGCCGACGCGATCGCGCCCGGCATCATCGTCGCGCAGGCGATCGGGCGGCTCGGCAACTACTTCAACCAGGAGCTGTACGGCGCGCACACCGACCTGCCCTGGGGCCTGGAGATCTACCAGCGCTTCGACCCGGCCACCGGAGCCCCGGACGCCCTCGGCGGCGTCGCGACCGGGCACATCCCGCTGCCCGACAGCCCGGTGCACCCGACGTTCCTGTACGAGCTGATCTGGAACCTGCTGGTCGCGCTGCTCGTGGTGTGGGCGGACCGCAAGTTCAAGCTCGGCCACGGCCGCGCGTTCGCGCTCTACGTCGCGGGCTACACGCTCGGCCGCTGCTGGATCGAGCTGATGCGCACCGACACCGCCAACCACATCCTCGGCCTGCGGGTCAACGTGTGGACGTCGATCATCCTGTTCGTCGGCGCGGTGGCGTTCTTCGTGGTCGCGGCCAAACGCGGGCCGCGCGAAGCCCCGGAGACGTTGCGCAGCAAGGGAGACGAGCGCGAGTCCACTTCGGACGACGCGGCGGAAAAACCGGAGAACACCGTCGACGCCGGGTCCGCGGGCGAGAACGGCAAGTCCGAGAAACCCTGAGCACCGCACGAGAAAAGGTCCCCGCCCGGATTGGGCGGGGACCTTTTCGCTGCGCGCCTAGCCGAGGAACGAACCGCCGAAGTAGTCGTCGTCATCGCCGGAGTCCTGACGCCGGGAACGGCGGCCGGACGACGGCGGCGGAGACGACGGGGGAGCGGGCCGCTTCCGGTCGCCGCGGTCGGCGAGGGGATCGGCGAACTCGTCCTCCGGCTCCGGTTCCGGCGCGCGATGCCGGGGCGGGGCGGGCGGTGCAGGAGGTTCTTCGCGCGGCGGAGCCGGCGGCGGAGTCCGTTCGGCGAGCGGATTCTCGTTCGAGTACCCGGACGGTTCCGGCTCGGGCGGGGCCGGGGGCCGCGGCCGAGCGCTGCTCGCCAGCGGGTCCTCGGCGGAGTAGCCGGCGGGCTGGTCCGGCGTGTCCGGATACGTCGAACGGCCGTTGTCCGACAACGGGTTCCCGGCGCCGCCGGTGCGCGCCTCGAGGATCTCCTCGGGGGTCTGGCCCTCTTCCAGCTCCTCGAGGATGTCCTTGGCCTCGCTGAGCTTTTCGTCGGCGAGGGCGCGGACCTCCGGATCGGCGAAGGCCCGGCCCGCGGCGACGTCCTCCCAGGACAGTTCGCCCGCGTCCACCTTCCGCTTGATCAGCCGCAGCTGGGCGGGCGCGTCCGGACGCGAGGCGGCGCGCTTGATCGCCTCGATCCGTTCCGGGGTGTCGGTTTTCGGCAGCGGGCGGAGCTTGATCTTCTCCAGGTCCTTCAGCAGCTGCTGGGACTTGCGGACGGTCCGGTCGAGCGCGGCCTCGGCCTCCCGCAGCTCAGGGGTCTTCCACGAGTCGTCCGCGGTCGTGGGCTGGGACATCTCGGCACTTCCTTCTTAGTCGATGCGGCCGTGGATCCGGCCGCTCGCCGAGCGACGGTGCGGATGGGACGGCTGGTGGTCCGAGGGCTGGTGGCTCGGCTGGCTCGGCTGGTGGTTCTGCTGCTGCGGCGGCTGGTGGTTCTGCTGGTTCTGCGGGGGCTGGTGCTGCGGCCCGTCCGGTTCGGACCGCTGGTTCTGGCCTCGGTCGCCCGAGCCCTGCGACCGATCGCCGTCGTCCCCGGAGCGGCGGTTGGTGTTGCCCTCGTCCCCGGACGAGCGGGTGTCGCCGCCGTCGTCGTCGCCGCCTTCGCGCGAGCGCCGGTTGTCCTCGTGCTGCTGGCGCGACTCGTTGACGCCGTCCTTGCCCGCCTGCACGGCGTCCTTGGCGTCCTGGCCGATGCCCTGGGCGTTGTCCTTGATGTCGCCGATGTCGCCGCCGATGTTCTTGGCGATGTCGGCGAGATCGCCGATGCTGCCGACGTCCTTGATCTTCTGCAGCTGCGACCCGATGTCCTTGATCGAGTTCCAGATGTCCTGGACCTTCGTGATGATGTCCTGGATCATCTCGATGATCGAGATCAGCGCGTTGATCAGCGGCAGCAGTTCGGACAGCGCGGTGATCGCGTCGGCGACCCAGCCCGCGATCGGGATGCACGCCTCCGCGGCCATCACCAGCAGCCGGTCGATCAGGCTCTTCAGCAGGTCCAGCGCCTTGGCCGCGAGCTTCTTCGACGTGTCCGCGAGCAGGTCGAAGCCCTTGGCGATCAGCGACGCGATCCCGGCCTCGGCGGCGAGCCCGGCCCGCCATCCGGCCTGCACGTAGGCCTTGTGCTCCAGGGAAGCCGTGCCGTGCCAGGAATCGCTGACGGTCTTCTCGTTGGCGACCATCACCTCGGAGAACGCCTTCATCGCCTCGGAGATGTTGCGCCACGCCTCGGCGTCGGCCGACATCTTCGAGAAATCGCCGGTGAGCGGTTCGATGAACTGCTGGGTGAGCGTGGTGCCGGTGAACTTCTGGTACACCCACTCGACGGCCATCACCTCGACGCCGGCGTCCTTCACCAGCGCCTGGACGTCCTCTCCGGACGTGTCCTCCGGCGGCTGCAGCATTTCGGTGATCGAATCGCCGCGGTCGAAATCGCCGGTGGCGCCGGAACCGCCGGGCTCACCGCCCGAACCTCCGGTGCCGCCCTCACCGCCGTTGCCGCCGCCTTCGCCGCCCTCGGTGCCGCCCTCGCCGCCCCCTTCTCCGCCTTCGCTGCCCTCTCCGCCTTCGCCGCCGGAGCCCTCGTCGCCGCCCCGGCCGCCGCCTTCGTCGCCGCCCTCGTTGCCGCGGTCGCGGCCGTTGCCGTCGCCGCCGTCCTCGCCGCGGCCCCGGCCGTTGCCGCCTTCGTCGCCGCCGTCCTGGCCGTCGCGGCCGTCCCGACCGTCGCGCCCGTCCCGGCCATCTCGGCCGTCGCGCCCGTCCCGGCCGTCGCCGCCGGTGCCGCTCGGATGCGTCTGGTCGTCCCCTCCGGACGGACGTCGCCCGTCCGGGCCGTTGCCGCCGGGATGCTGGTTGCCGCCAGGGTGCTGGTTCCCGCCGGGCTGGTTGCCGCCCGGATGCTGGTTGCCGCCCGTGCCGCCGGGGTGCTGGTTGCCCCCGGGGTGGTTGCCGCCCGGGCGGGACGGCGGATGCGTCGTCCCCGTTCCCCCGGGGTGGTGGCCCCCGCCGTGTCCGCCGCCGTGCCGTGCCATGTCGTCTCCCCCTCGTCAGAACTGTGTGGTGCCGGTGCGCATCAGGCCTTGCCGCTCCCGGAATCGATGCCGTCGAACTGGTCGATGAACTGCTTGAGCAGCTGTGCGGAATTGGCGTCGTGGTGCGCGTAGGCCTGCGCCGCCTGCTTGACCCCTTCCGAGAGCGAGGTCAGCCGCGAATGGCCGAAGTCGAGCGTGCCGCCGTACAGGTTCCCCACCAGCTGGACGACCGGCTGCAGCACCACGAACAGGCCGGTGAACCCGGACGTGTCGCACGCGGTCGAGCGCATGTAGTCGTTGATCTTGCTGATCTTCTCGTGGAGGCTGTCGAGCACCTCGGCGTACTGGTTCATCGTCTCGACGTCGACTTCTATGCCGGACATGAAAGAAACCGCCCTCCCCGTGAGCTTTTCGGTTGCCGAACACTATGGCAACCGACGATCACCGAGTGTGGGCGGTTCCCGGAAATTTGTGCGATTACCTGGGAAGATCGGGCGAAGAGGACGAAGCGGGCGCATCGACTGCGTCACGTGCCGGGTGCGCGAGGCGGCCCGGGGGCTTATGCTTCGCGGACCGAAGCATCGGGAACCCATCCGGAACTATGTCGTTCCGCGCTGCCGGATCGTTACCGTTCTTCCCCGTTCGGGGGGTCGCGAGGCGCTGCTGGGGTGTTTCCCAGGTGTTAAAGTCGCGCTAACAAGCGGGCCATCGTCGTCCCGTGCGCTCCCCGCGGCCGGTTCGCCGGCCACCGCACGAAACGACGAAGGAGGTCCCTTTTCCATGATCTTCTCCGCCATCCCCGGCAAGCAGGGTCTGTACGACCCGGACACCGAGCAGGATTCCTGCGGCGTCGCCATGGTCGCCGACGTCCAGGGCCGCCGCACGCACGGCATCGTCACCGACGGTCTCTCCGCGCTCACGAATCTCGACCACCGCGGAGCCGCGGGAGCCGAGCCGACGAGCGGCGACGGCGCCGGGATCCTGCTGCAGCTGCCCGACGAACTGCTGCGCGCCGAGGCGGGTTTCCCGCTGCCCGCGAGCGGCGCGTTCGCCGCCGGGATCGCGTTCCTGCCCGCCGAGGACGAGCAGCGCCGCAAGGCGATCGGCCTCACCGAACGGATCGCCGCCGAGGAAGGGCTCACTGTCCTTGGCTGGCGCGAGGTTCCGGTCGACACCGACGGCGCGGAGATCGGCCCCACCGCGCGTTCGGTGATGCCGCACTTCGCGATGCTGTTCGTGTCGTCCCCGCACGGCGAAACCGGCCTGGAGCTGGACCGGCTGGCGTTCTGCCTGCGCAAGCGCGTCGAGCACGAAAGCCTCGCTTCCGGCTGCGGCACGTACTTCCCGTCGCTGTCCGCGCGCACGATCGTCTACAAAGGCATGCTCACGCCCGAGCAGCTGCCGCGGTTCTTCCCCGACCTGCGCGATTCCCGGCTCACCAGCGCGATCGCGCTCGTGCACTCCCGGTTCTCCACCAACACTTTCCCGTCGTGGCCGCTCGCGCACCCGTTCCGGTTCGTGGCGCACAACGGCGAGATCAACACGATCCGCGGCAACCGCAACCGCATGCGCGCCCGGGAAGCGCTGCTCGAATCCGACGTGCTGCCGGGCGATCTCTCGCGGCTGTACCCGATCTGCTCGGCCGACGCGTCGGACTCGGCGTCCTTCGACGAGGTGCTGGAGCTGCTCCACCTCGCCGGCCGCTCGCTGCCGCACGCGGTGCTGATGATGATCCCGGAGGCGTGGGAGAACCACACCTCGATGGACCCGGAACGGCGCGCCTTCTACCAGTTCCACGCCAGCCTGATGGAGCCGTGGGACGGCCCGGCGTGCGTGACTTTCACCGACGGCACGCTCGTCGGCGCGGTGCTCGACCGCAACGGCCTGCGCCCGGCGCGCTGGTGGCGCACCGCCGACGACCGCGTGGTGCTCGCCAGCGAGGCCGGAGTCCTCGACGTGGCCCCGGAAAACGTCGTCGCGAAGGGACGGCTGCAGCCCGGCCGGATGTTCCTCGTGGACACCGCCGCGGGCCGGATCGTGGACGACGAAGAGGTCAAGTCCGCGCTGGCGCGCAAACAGCAGTACAGCGACTGGCTGCACGCCGGGCTGCTCAAGATCGCCGAGCTGCCCGACCGCGACCACGTGGTGCAGAGCCACGATTCGGTGCTGCGCCGCCAGCTCGCGTTCGGCTACACCGAGGAGGAACTGAAGATCCTGCTCGCGCCGATGGCCGCCAACGGGGCCGAGCCGATCGGGTCGATGGGCTCGGACACCCCGGTCGCCGTGCTGTCGAAGCGGTCGCGGCTGCTGTACGACTACTTCAAGCAGAACTTCGCGCAGGTCACCAACCCGCCGCTGGACGCGATCCGCGAGGAGCTGGTCACGTCGATGAGCCGGATCATGGGTCCGGAGCGCAATCTGCTCGCGCCGGGTCCCGCGTCGTGCCGGCACCTGAACCTGCCGTACCCGGTGATCGACAACGACGAGCTGGCCAAGCTCATCCACATCAACGACGACGGCGATCTGCCCGGTTTCGCCTGCAGCGTCCTTTCCGGACTGTACGAAGTGGACGGCGGGGCGGAGGCGCTGGCGGCGGCGATCGAGCGGGTGCGGCGCGACGCGTCCGAGGCGATCGCGGGCGGGGCGCGCACGCTCGTGCTGTCCGACCGCGATTCCGACCACCGGATGGCCCCGATCCCGTCGCTGCTGCTGGTTTCCGCGGTGCACCACCATCTGGTGCGCACCAAGGAGCGGCTGCGCGTCGCGCTGGTCGTGGAGACCGGCGACGCCCGCGAGGTGCACCACATCGCGCTGCTGCTCGGCTACGGCGCGGCGGCGGTGAACCCGTACCTCGCCTTCGAAACCATCGAAGACATGATCAGCCAGGGCGCGATCACCGGCATCGAACCGGCGAAGGCGGTCCGCAGCTACGTGCAGGCGCTCGTCAAGGGCGTCCTGAAGATCATGTCCAAAATGGGCATCTCCACCGTCGGCGCGTACACCGCGGCGCAGGTGTTCGAATCCCTTGGCCTGAGCCAGGAACTGCTCGACGAGTACTTCACCGGAACGTCGTCGAAGCTCGGCGGCGTGGGGCTGGACGTGCTTGCCGAAGAGGTCGCGGTGCGGCACCGCCGGGCGTACCCGGACAACCCGACCGACCGGGTCCACCGAGGACTGGACACCGGCGGCGAGTACGCGTACCGCCGCGAGGGCGAGCTGCACCTGTTCACGCCGGAGACGGTGTTCCTGCTGCAGCACGCGTCGAAGACCGGGCGCGACGAGGTGTACCGCAAGTACACCGAAGAGGTGCACCGGCTCTACCGCGAGGGCGGCACGCTGCGCGGGCTGTTCAAGTTCCGCGACGGTGCGCGCGAGCCGATCCCGCTGGACGAGGTCGAGCCCGCGTCGGCGATCCTGCGCCGGTTCAACACCGGGGCGATGTCGTACGGCTCGATTTCGGCCGAGGCGCACGAAACGCTGGCCATCGCGATGAACCGCATCGGCGGCCGGTCCAACACCGGCGAGGGCGGCGAGGACCCGGAGCGGCTGTACGACCCGCAGCGGCGCAGCGCGATCAAGCAGGTCGCGTCCGGCCGGTTCGGCGTCACGAGCGAGTACCTGGTCAACGCCGACGACATCCAGATCAAGATGGCGCAGGGCGCGAAGCCGGGCGAGGGCGGGCAGCTGCCGCCGAACAAGGTGTATCCGTGGATCGCGCGCACGCGGCATTCGACGCCGGGCGTCGGGCTGATTTCGCCGCCGCCGCACCATGACATCTACTCGATCGAGGACCTGGCGCAGCTGATCCACGACCTCAAGAACGCCAACGAGAAGGCCCGCATCCACGTGAAGCTGGTGTCCTCGCTGGGCGTCGGCACGGTCGCGGCGGGCGTGTCCAAGGCGCACGCGGACGTCGTGCTGATCTCCGGGCACGACGGCGGCACCGGCGCGTCGCCGATGAACTCGCTCAAGCACGCCGGCACGCCGTGGGAGATCGGGCTCGCCGAAACGCAGCAGACGTTGCTGCTCAACGGTTTGCGCGACCGGATCACGGTGCAGGTGGACGGTGCGATGAAGACCGGCCGCGACGTCGTGATCGCCGCGCTGCTCGGCGCCGAGGAATACGGTTTCGCGACGGCCCCGCTGGTCGTGGCGGGCTGCATCATGATGCGCGTCTGTCACCTCGACACGTGCCCGGTCGGCGTCGCCACGCAGAGCCCGGAGCTGCGCAAGCGCTACACCGGGCAGGCCGACCACGTGGTGCGGTACTTCGAGTTCGTCGCCGAGGAGGTGCGGGAAACCTTGGCACAGCTGGGCTTCCGCACGCTCGACGAGGCGATCGGGCACGCCGAGATGCTCGACACCGACGAGGCTGTCCAGCATTGGAAGGCCTCCGGGCTCGACCTCGGCCCGGTGTTCGACATGCCCGCGGAGACGCCGTACGGCGGTGCGAAGCGGCGCGTGCGCGAGCAGGACCACGGCCTGGCGCACGCCCTCGACCGCACGCTCATCCAGCTCGCCGAGGCGGCGCTGGAGGACGCGCATCCGGTGCGCCTGGAGCTGCCGGTGCGCAACGTGAACCGCACCGTCGGCACGCTGCTGGGCTCGGAGATCACCCGCCGCTACGGCGGCGAGGGCCTTCCGGACGGCACGATCCACGTGCTGCTCACCGGTTCGGCCGGGCAGTCGCTCGGCGCGTTCCTGCCGCGCGGCATCACGCTGGAAATGGTCGGCGACGCGAACGACTACGTCGGCAAGGGCCTGTCCGGCGGACGGATCGTGGTCCGCCCGCATCCGGACGCGAGCTTCGCCGCCGAACAGCAGACGATCGCGGGCAACACGCTGGCCTACGGTGCGACGTCCGGCGAGATGTTCCTGCGCGGGCAGGTCGGCGAACGGTTCTGCGTCCGCAACTCCGGCGCGACGGTCGTGGCCGAGGGCGTGGGGGACCACGCTTTCGAGTACATGACCGGCGGCCGCGCGGTGGTGCTCGGCCCGACCGGGCGGAACCTGGCGGCCGGGATGTCCGGCGGCAGCGCGTTCGTGCTCGACCTCGACCGCGCGAAGGTCAACCAGGACATGGTGGACCTGCTTCCGCCGGATCCGGACGACCTGGCCTGGCTCAAGCAGATCGTGCGGCAGCACCACGACCTCACCCGCTCGGCCGTGGCCGCGTCGCTGCTCGGCGACTGGACCCGGCGCGCGGCGGCGTTCACCAAGGTGATGCCGCGCGATTACCAGCGGGTCCTCGATGCGGCGAAGGCAGCGCGCGCTGCGGGCCGCGACGTCGACGAAGCGATCATGGAGGCGGCTCGTGGCTGACCCCACCGGTTTTCTGAAGTACGAACGGCAAGAGCCGAAGAAGAAGTCTTACGAGGAAAGGCTTTCCTCGTGGGGCGAGGTCTACGCGGACGTCGCGCCGGAGGAGCGCAACGAGCAGGTGCGCACGCAGGCGTCGCGGTGCATGGACTGCGGCATCCCGTTCTGCCATTCCGGCGGTTCCGGCTGTCCGCTGGGCAACCTGATCCCGGAATGGAACGATCTCGTCCGCCGCGGCGACTGGGCGGCGGCGAGCGATCGCTTGCACGCCACCAACAATTTCCCGGAATTCACCGGGAAGCTGTGCCCGGCGCCGTGCGAGGCGGGTTGTGTGCTGTCGATTTCGCCGCTGTCCGGCGGGCCGGTGGCGATCAAGCGCGTCGAGGAGACGATCGCGGCGCAGTCGTGGGAAGCCGGATACGTGCAGCCGCAGCCGGCCGAGGTGTCCTCGGGCCGCAAGGTGGCCGTCGTCGGCTCCGGCCCGGCCGGGCTCGCCGCGGCGCAGCAGCTGACCCGCGCGGGCCACGAGGTCACCGTGTTCGAACGCGACGACCGGCTCGGCGGCCTGCTGCGGTACGGCATTCCCGAGTTCAAAATGGAGAAGAAGGTCCTCGACCGGCGGCTCGCGCAGCTGCGCAAGGAGGGCACGAAGTTCGTCACCGGCTGCGAGGTCGGCGTCGATCTGTCGGTGGAAGACCTGCGCGCGCAGTACGACGCGGTGGTGCTCGCCGTCGGCGCCCTGCGCGGCCGCGACGACCGCACCACGCCGGGCCGTTCGCTGCACGGCATTCACCTGGCGATGGAACACCTGGTGCCGGCCAACAAGTTCGTGGAGGGCGACGGTCCGTCCCCAGTGGACGCGAATGGCAAGCACGTCGTGATCATCGGCGGCGGCGACACCGGCGCGGACTCCTACGGCACCGCCACCCGCCAAGGCGCGCTGTCGGTCACCCAGCTCGACCAGTACCCGACGCCGCCGCAGACCCGCGACGACGAGCGGTCGCCGTGGCCGACCTGGCCGTACATCCTGCGCACCTACCCGGCGCACGAGGAAGCGGGCGAGCGGAAGTTCGCTGTGGCGGTCAAGCGGTTCGTCGACGACGGCAACGGGCACGTGAAAGCCGTGGAACTGCAGGAAGTCCGCGTGCAGAAGGATCCGGAAACCGGCCGTCGCGAGGTCATCCCGGTCACCGAAGAGGTCGAAACCCTGCCCGCGGACCTGGTGCTGCTGGCGATCGGCTTCGAGGGCGTGGAGGAAATGCCGCTCCTGGAAGGCCTGGACCTGAGCCTGACCCGCCGCGGCACTCTGTCGTGCGGTTCGGACTGGCAGACGGAAACCCCCGGCGTCTTCGTCTGCGGCGACGCCCACCGCGGCGCCTCGCTCGTGGTGTGGGCCATCGCCGAAGGCCGCTCGGTGGCCGCCGCGGTGGACACGTTCCTGACCGGAGACTCGGACCTGCCCGCACCCGTGCACCCGACCGCGTTGCCGCTCGCGGTGGTGTGATCGGCCCCGTCTCGGGCCCCGGCGCAACGGCGCGCCGGGGCCCGTTTTCTTTACGCTGGATGTTATGCGGATCGGTGAACTAGCCCAGCGGACCGGAGTCAGCACCCGCTCGCTGCGCTACTACGAGCAGCAGGGCCTGATGCAGAGCACACGCTCCGCCGGCGGGCAGCGGCACTACCCAGCGGATGAGGTCGAGCGGGTCGAACTCATCCGCCGGTTGTTCGACGCGGGCTTGCACAGCAAGGTAATCGCCCGGCTGCTGCCCTGCGTGCACAGCGCCGACGAAGCCGTCATCGAAGACGCTTTCACCACCATGGTGTCCGAACGCGACCGGCTGACCGCCGACATCGCCCGCCGCGTCGAGGCCCGGGACGCCCTCGACGTCCTGATCGAAGCGAACACCCGATACCGGCAGGGCGAGGGCAGCTCCTGCTAGCGACTCAGGTCGATCACTAACTTGCCCGCCGCGTGGCGCGATTCGACGAGCGCCAACGCCTCCTGCGCCCTAGCGAGCGGGTAGGTCTCCGTGATGTGCGGATCGAGCCGCCCCTCGGCCATCAACTCGGCGACCCGCTCCAGACCCGTCCGATCAACGCGACGACGGACGAACTCCCCGCCGAGTTCGGTCACCGACTGGTCTCCGACCGAGATGAGCTTCCTCGTCAACGGTGCGACTTCACGCAGGGACTGGCCGCCAACGGTGTCGACCACCGCGTCGAACCGGCCCACGACGCTGCCCGCCGTGTAGTCGATGAACGCTGCCCCGTACTTCGTCGCGAGTCCCCGCTTGGCCGCGCTGCCCGTGCCCGTCACCACCAGCCCCCGGTCCCGCGCGAGCTGCGCCACCGCGATGCCGACCCCGCCGCCGATCCCGTTCACCAGCAGTGCCGCGCCCAGCTCCAGGTCGAGCTGGTCGAGCACATCCAGCGCCGTGGTACCCGCGACTGGGATGGTCGCCGCCCAGGTCCACGGCAGCGTGTCCGGGATACGGGCGGTGGACTCGCCGAGCAGCAGCGTCGTCTCCGCGTACGTGCCCGCCCCGGTCAGCGCGAACCCGGTAACCCGATCGCCAACGCCGAGCCCGGTCACGTCCTTCCCGGTCGCGAGCACCGTCCCCGCCGCTTCCATCCCGATGACCCGGGGAAACGGCAGGTCCCCGCTCAGGTCGGGAACGTGCCCGGACCGCAGCAGATGATCGAGCGGATTCACCCCCGCGGCCGCGACGCGCACGAGAACCTCGTGGGGACCGGGCGCAGGGTCCGGCCGGTCGAAGAACTCCTGGACCTCGGCGGTGCCGAACGCCCGATATCCCAAGGCGGTGCTCATTTACTCCTCCATCACGGTCGATTCGGGACCGACGCTAGGTGCTGACACCGGTGTCAACTTCCATCCGATGTGACCGGGACGACACGGTGCCGAAGGCCGCTCGGGCGCGCCGGGGCCCGTTTCCTTCTGTGGGTTTCGTGAGAAGCTGAGCCGCGGGAGGAGGGGCGATGGACGAAGACGCGCGGGTGACGAACCAGATCCTGGGCCCGGTCACCGGCGGCAAGGTAGTCCAGGTGGGGCACGCGGACACGGTGTACGCCGCCGCACCGCCCGCCCGGTCGCGGTACCGGCACTGGGTCCGCCAGGTCGCGCCGCCGGAGCTGATCGGCCGCGCGGGCGAACTCGCCGAGCTGGCCGAATTCTGCACCGACCCCGCCGGCCCGGACTACGTGTGGTGGCGGGCCGCGCCGTGGACGGGGAAATCGGCTCTGATGGCGACGTTCGTGCTGAATCCGCCGGAGCGCGTGCGCGTGGTTTCCTTCTTCGTCACGGCGCGCTCCCTTGGCGACGACACCCGCGAGGCGTTCGTGGACGTCGTCCAAGAGCAGCTGGCGGAAGTCCTGGAGACCGCGAAAGACCCGTCCGCCCGCAACCTCCACGCCGTCTTCGCCGACGCCGCCGCCCACTGCCGAGCCCGCGGGGAACGACTGGTCCTGGTCGTCGACGGCCTGGACGAGGACCGCGGCGCGGGCCCCGGCGGGCACAGCATCGCCGCGCTGCTCCCGTATCCGGAGAACGGCCTGCGGGTGATCGTGGCGAGCCGCCTCAACCCGGATGTGCCGCCGGACGTGCGGTCCGACCACCCGCTGCGCGCTCCCGGCATCGAACGCCCCTTGGCCTTCTCCCCGGCGGCCGTCGCGGCGAAGGCCGACATGGAGCGCGAACTCGACGCGTTGCTGCGAGGTCCGGCCGGGGAACAGGACCTGCTGGGGTTCCTGGTCGCCGCACGGGGCGGTCTCACCAGCTACGACCTCGCCGAGCTGACCCAGCGCCGCCGCCGCGACGTCGAGCGGGTGCTCAACAGCGGGGCGAGCCGCTCGTTCACCCGCCGTCCCGCGCATTGGCATCCGCATCGGGCCCCGGAGATCTACTTGCTGGGGCACGAGAACCTGCGGCGGGAAGCCGTCGAAGCGCTGGGGCAGGCCGAACTGTCGCGGTATCGGTCCGCGATCGACGAATGGGCCGACCGGTATCGCCGCGACGGCTGGCCGCCGGGCACGCCGCAGTTCCTCCTGCGCGGCTACTTCCAGCTGGTTCAGGAGACCGGAGACGCGGCCGCACTGGTGGAGTTGGCGACGGACCCGGCGAGACACCAGCGCATGCTGGACGCGACCGGCGGCGACCTGACCGCGATGGCGGAGCTGGAGGCCGCGCGGACGGCGGTGCTCGCGTCCGAGCAGCCCGATCTGGTCGAGCTGATCATGCTCGACATGTATCGGAGCAATTTCCGGCACCGCAACAAAATCACGCCCGAACGGCTGCCCGCGACGTGGGCCGAGCTGGGGAAGATCGAGCACGCGACGGCGCTGGCGCAGTCGATGACCGAGCCGGCGCCGCGCAGGCGGGCGCTGCTCGGGCTGGCCGGCGCGCTCGTCCGCGGCGGGCGGCTCGATCGCGCCGGGCAGCTGCTCGAAGACGAGCACGACCCGGACTTGCGCGACGCCCTGCTCGCGGAAATCGCGGTGTCCGCGGCGGGCAACGGCGAAGCACGGGCGTCGGTGCAGATTCTTCCGCGGCTGAGCCCGGACCGGCGCAAGCTGGTCCGGGCGCTGACCGCCGCGCTCGGCCCGGAGCCGGATTTCGCCGCTCTCGCGACGCTGGCCGGGCAGATCGCCGACGAACGCGTCCGGGACGACACCTTGCACGATCTGGCGGTGCTGGCGATCGGCCGTCCGGTAGCGGCTGACCTGGCGGACGCGGTGTCGGACGCGCACCGTCGAGCCCGGACCCGCTCGGCGCTGGCGCATGAGCTGTACCGGCGCGGAGAAATCGCCCAGGCACGCGAACTGGCTCTCGAATGGCGCGTGGACGACGTAGTGCTACGCATCGACCTGGTCGCTGCGCTGGCGGCGGCGGACGATCCGGCGGAAACGATCGCCGCGTTCGGCTCGAGGTTCTCCGCCGAGAAACGAGAACGCGTGTTTTCGCGGACACTGGTGCCGGCGCTGGCCGAGACCGGGCGGTTGGCCGGCATTCCGGACGTCCTGGAGTCGCTGACCAACGCCTTCGCGCGGGACGGCGCGATCACCTCGTACGTCGAAGCACTCGCGCGCAACGGCGACGTCGACGCCGCGTTCCGGTGGGCAGGCCGGTTCTCGTCGGAGCGTCGTTCGTTTCTCGAGCGGGAGTACGACGTGCGCCGGTATGCGCTCCTCGCCGAGACTCTGCTCTCGGCAGGCGACCCCGTGCGCGCTCGCGAAGCAGCCGAACGCGCGGAGGCGCTCGCCCGGCGTCCGGTGAGCGACTGGCGCACCGCGGACGCGATCACCGCGTTGGCCGCGGCGGTGGTGCAGGCCGGCGACGTGCGGCGAGCCGAGCTGCTCGCGCCGGTGGTGCGGGAGAGCTGGAGCGACGGGCGCGAAATCCGCGAGCTGGCGAATCTGGTCGCCGCACGCGGCGATGTGCGGATCGCCGAGGACCTGGTCGTCAGTCTCGAGCTTCCGCACCAGGCGGCAGAGCCGCTGGTGGTGCTCGCCCGGCGGCTGCGTTCCGCCGGCGACCACGCCGCGCTGGCCCGGCTGGCGGCACATGTCCGGAAGGGGATGGCGGTGTCCGGCGAGGGTTTCGTCTCCGCCCGGATCAGGATTCTGTGCGCGGTGGGGGAACCGGCCGACCTGGTGTCGCTCGCCGCGGGCGGGAACGACGCCAGCCGCGGCCTCGCCCTCTTGGACGGAATACCGGACCTGGCCGCGCGCGGCGAAGTCGGGGCCGCGCTCGAACTGTGCGGTTTCCTCGAGGAGCACGACGCCTTCGACGCGCGGCGGGCCTTGGTACGGGAACTGGCCGCGGCCGGGCACGTCGACCAGGCAGAGGCCGTGCTGGAGAGCTTCGCCGAAGGGCGGCACCGGGACCTGGCGACCGCGGCTTTCCTGCCGGAGCTGGCCAGGCACGACCTTCCGCGCGCGCTCGAACGGGTCCGGCTCCTGCAGCTCCCGGACGACCGAGCCCGGCTCCTGGTCGAAATCGCCGAAGCCGCACCTGCCGAGGACCGCCGCCGGATCCTCGCCGAGGCGCTGGCTCTCGGCCACTGGTCCGTCATCGTCCCCGCCCTGGACACCGACGAACTCGCCGGTCTCCTCGACGTAGCCGACCGCTTCGGCGCCCTCTACCGCCAAGAGGACCCGGACGCGTGACCCTCGCCGCCCGACGGTCCGGGCAAACGTGGCAGACCCTATCCTGAGACGCGTGAACTGGACAGTCGACGTTCCCGTAGACACTCTCCCCGAGCTGCCGCCGTTGCCTCCTGAGCTGCGGGACCGCCTCGACACCGCCTTGTCGCTGCCCGCCGCGCAGCAGCCGGAGTGGCCGGACGTCGCGCTGGCCAAGCGGGTGCGCGGCGTGCTGGAGAGCGTGCCGCCGATCACCGTGCCCGCCGAGATCGACCGGTTGAAGAGCCGGCTCGCCATGGTGGCCCGCGGGGAGGCGTTCCTGCTGCAGGGCGGCGACTGCGCGGAGACGTTCGAGTCCAACACCGAACCGCACATCCGGGCGAATCTGCGCACGCTGCTGCAGATGGCCGTCGTGCTCACCTACGGGGCCAGCCTTCCGGTGGTGAAGGTCGGCCGGATCGCGGGCCAGTACGCGAAGCCGCGCTCGTCCGGCACCGACGCGCTCGGGCTGCCCGTCTACCGCGGCGACATCATCAACTCGCTCGTCGCCAAGCCGGAGCTGCGGGTGCCGGACCCGGGCCGGATGATCCGCGCCTACGCGAACGCGGGCGCGGCGATGAACCTCGTCCGCGCGCTCACCGGGGCCGGCATGGCCGACCTGCACCAGGTGCACGACTGGAACAAGGACTTCGTGTCCTCCTCGCCGGCGGGGGAGCGGTACGAGGCGCTCGCCGCCGAGATCGACCGCGGCCTGCGGTTCATGAACGCCTGCGGCGTCACCGACTCCTCCCTGCAGTACACCGAGATCTTCGCCAGCCACGAGGCGCTGCTGCTCGACTACGAGCGCGCCATGCTGCGGCTGGACCGGGCCGACGCGGCGAATCCGAAGCTGTACAACCTGTCCTCGCACTTCCTGTGGATCGGCGAGCGCACCCGGCAGCTGGACGGCGCGCACATCGCGTTCGCCGAACTGCTGTCGAACCCGATCGGGCTCAAGATCGGCCCGACGACGACGCCCGAGCAAGCGCTCGAGTACGTCGAACGGCTCGACCCGCGCAGCGAGCCGGGGCGGCTCACGCTCATCTCGCGGATGGGCAACGGCAAGGTCCGCGAGGTGCTGCCCGCGATCGTCGAAAAGGTCGAATCGTCCGGGCACAAGGTCATCTGGCAGTGCGACCCGATGCACGGCAACACGCACGAATCGTCCACCGGCTACAAGACCCGGCACTTCGACCGCATCGTCGACGAGGTCCAGGGCTTCTTCGAGGTGCACCGCAAGCTCGGCATCTACCCCGGCGGCATCCACGTCGAACTGACCGGCGAGGACGTCACCGAATGCCTCGGCGGGGCACAGGAAATCTCCGACGTCGACCTCTCCGGCCGCTACGAGACCGCGTGCGACCCCCGGCTCAACACCCAGCAGTCGCTGGAGCTGGCCTTCCTGGTCGCGGAGATGCTGCGCGGCTGACCATCCGCTCGTGAGTGCTGATCACGGTGAGAACCGGGATCAGCACTCACGACGCGTCCAGAAGTTCGGCCGCCGACTTGGCCACCGCGTCCCGCAGCGACCCGAGATCCTCCACCGCCTCCCGGTTCGCCTGCAGTCCGATGTGGACACTGTCGCGGTAGGGAGCCACCGCGATGCCCACCGCCTGGCGCGGGGCCAGCGGCACGAACGGGTACACCTGCGTCAGCGGCGAACCGGCGAGCGCATGCCGGGCGGGCGGCACCGGCACCGTCGTCACCACCAGGTCGAACAGCAGCGGCGCGGCCAGCCCGGCGGTTCGCGTGCCCAGCCAGTGCAGCGCCGCGGGCACCCGCTCGGCCAGCAACGGGAACGCCCCGGCCCCCCGCGTCGGCCCGGCGGCTTTGTTGCGGGCCATCGCCTCGCGCACCTCGGTCAGCCGCCGCACGGGATCGTCCACTCCGATCGGCAGATCGCACAAATAGCCGGAAAGCTTGTTCCCGCCCACTTGCTCGGCCGCTCTCCCGCGCACGCTCACGGGAATCAGCGCGCGCACGGACCGTCCGGTCGCGCGAATGCCGCGGTTGACGAGCCATTCGCGCAATGCCCCGGACAGCACCGCGAGCACGACGTCGTTCGTGGTGCCGCCGTGCGTTCGCCGGATCCGGCGAAGATCGGCCGAGGCCAGCCGGGCGAAACCGAGGCACCGTTCGGCGGTGGCGGGCGCGGCCAGCGGGAGGCACGGCGGCCGGGCCGCACGGACGACCGAAGACGCGATTCCCGCTGTCTCCAACGTATCCCGCACCGCGCTCAGCGGCGAACGGGGCCGCGGGATCGCCGGAGCGGGCTCCGGCAACGGCTTTCCGTCGAGCAATCCGACCGTGACGGCGTAAGCGCCTGCTCCGTCCGTGAGCGCGTGGTGCAGTTTCAGCAACACCGCGAAACCGCCGTCCGGAAAGCCCGTCACCACAGTGAGTTCCCACAACGGACGGCGCGGGTCGAGCGGTTCGGCGATCCACCGCGCGGCGAACTCCGGCAGCGGGTCCGGGTCGTACAGCGTGGTGAGCCGATGGTGGCGGATGTGTTTCACTGCCTGGAAATCCGGGTCGTCCACCCAGGTCGCGGCCCCCGGCGGGAACAGCTCGGCGCGGATTTTCCGGCGCAGCGGCGGAATATTCGCCGCGCGCCGCGCGAGCAGCTCGGTGATCCGCTCCGGGCGGACCGGCTCCTCCGGCGCGAACACGAGGGCCACGCCCATGTGCATCGGCGCGGTTTCCCTGGAGAGACAAAGAAAAGCGACATCGAGCGAGCTGAGCGGGGCAGGTGCCATGGTCCACCTTCCAACGTCCGGCGTCGAGTGCGAATGTCGAGGGCGAATGTCACGACACTACTCGGGTATGACAGGCGGACGGCCGTTATGTTGCCAGGACGCTAATTCCGCGAAATTTCACTCACCCGTGGCACGCCGCGGCAGCCGCTGCGGCAGGCCGGGGCCGGCGGGGGCCTCGTTCGCCTCCGCGGCGATCTGGCGCATCGCGACGCCGTTGCCCGGCCGCTTCGGCAGCCCCGGCCACAGTTCGCCCGCGTCGAGCGCCGCCGCGCGCAGCCGTCCGCCGTCGAGCTTCGTGTGCGTCTCCGGGATCTCGCGGTCGAGCCACTGCACGATCACCTTCAGCGGACCGGCGCTGGGCAGCGGCCACACGAAGACCGCGTGCTCGTAGTGGAATTCCGAACCGCCAGCGTCCTCGACGCGCAGCACCGGTTCGTGCGGTTCGCCCGCGCTGGGCACCGAAACGGTTTCCGAGCTGGCCCGTCCGCCGTCCGGGAACAGCACGCCGACCAGCAGCGAGTTGTAGTCCGGGATGCGCCGGTGGGCGACCAGCGGCGCGCCGTCCATGCGGTCGCGCGAATACACCGCGATCCGCAACGTCATCGCCTCCGGCCACACCTCGACCGCGCGCAGCGCCACGATCGTGCGTTCGGAGCGGCCCAGCGGCGTCGCCCACGGCAGCAGCGCGGGCACGATGTGGTCGGCGGGCGGGCCGGTCCACGGACGGCCCTCGTAGCCGAACAGCTCCTGTTCCCGCACCGGGAACAGGGGGCGCTCGCGAGGACCGTCCGTGAAGAAGCTCATCAGTCCTCGCGAGGGGCGAGGCCGCCGCCGGACTCGGGCTGCTTGGCGCCCATGGCGTCCATCAGCTGGCGGGCGAGGCCGAGGCCCGTGCCGCCGAGCGAGAGCGCCTTGGTGAACATGTCCGACATCCCGTCCGCGCCGTTCAGGACCACCATGTGGTCGACATTGCCGAAGGCCTTCGCGCCGGCTTCGACGATCTCCGGCCAGCGCTCGGCCAGCTGTTGTGCTACCACAGCCTCCTGGTTCTCCGCCAGTGCGGCCGCGCGCGCCTTGATCGCCTCGGCCTCGGCGAGCCCCTTCGCTTTCGCCGCTTCGGCTTCGGCCAGACCTTGGGCTTTCGCCGCGTCGGCGTCCGCGAGGCCCTTCGCCTTGGCCGCCGCCGCTTCGGCCTCGCCAGTGGCCTTCGTCGCACTCGCGCTGGCTTCCGCACGGGCCTTCGTGGCCTGCGCTTCGGCCTCCGCCGCGGTCTTGACCCTGGTCGCGTCCGCGCCCGCCCGCAGCTCGGTTTCCTTCGCCTGCGCCTGGGCGCGGGCGATTTGCGCGTCGCGTTCCGCGTCGGCCGTGGTGCGCGTTTCGTACGCCTTCGCGTCGGCGGGCTTGCGGACCTGCGACTGCAGCCGCTGCTCGGACAGCGCCGCCTCCAGTTCGGCGGCCCTGGTCTCCTGGACCACGACCTCCTGGCGCGCGGTCGCCTCGGCCAGCGGACCGGACTGGCTCGCCTTCGCCTTGGCCTGGTCCACCTCGGCCTGGTACCCGGCCTGCTGGATCTGGCTCTCCCGGATCGCGCCCGCCTTGCGCGCGGCGGCGACCTGCTCGGCCTCGGTGGCCTCCTGGTCGCGCTGCGCCTCGGCGATCCGCGCGGCGGCGGCGATCGCGGCCGCGTGCGGTTTGCCGAGGTTGACGATGTAGCTGGACTCGTCGTCGATCTCCTGGATCTGCAGCGAGTCCACGATCAGCCCGAGCTTGATCATCTCGGTCGCCGACGACTGGCGGACCTCGCCGGTCAGCGCGTCCCGGTTGTGGATCATCTCCTCGATGGTCAGCCCGCCCACGATCGACCGCAGATGCCCGGAGAACAGCTCGTGGATGGTGTCGTTCATGCCCTTCTGCTGGTCGAGGAACCGGCGGGCGGCGTTGGCGATCGAGGCGAAATCGTCGCCGACCTTGTAGATCACGACCGCGCGCACGGTGACCGGGAGGCCCTGTTTCGTCACGCACGAGACCTGCAGGTTCACCCCTCGGGTGTCCAGCGACAGCCGGCGCGCGGTCTGGAAGCCGGGCAGCACGTTCACGCCCCGGCCGGTGACGATCTTGAACCCGAGGCTGTCGGCGGTTTCGCTGCGTTCGACGCGCACGCCCCAGCCGGAGATGATGAGCGCCTCGTTCGGCTCCGCGACCTTGTACAGGATCCGCAGCAGACCGAACAGCAGGATCACGGCGACGACCGCGATCACCACGATGACCCAGATTTCCATAGCCCCTCGCAGCGGTATTCAGATGGCTTGACCCCACTGCGACGCGGTCAAGCGCGCAGTGGTTGCCACCTTTCCACGTAGACCGTGCGCGGGGGCTCGAAATCGACCACCAGAACGGGGGTTCCGACCGGGAAACTGGCTTCCGGTTCGGCCGAATAGGCGTAAAACGCCTCGGTGCCGCCGCGGACGCTCAGCAGCACCTCGCCGATCAGGCCCGGTCCGACGGTGCCGGTGACGCGGCCGCGGCTGCCGATCATCCGCCGAACCCCCGGATCTTGACCTTGGTGCCCTTGGGCACGAACGTGCCCGGCGCCGGGTCCTGCTGCAGGACGAAGTCGAAACCGCCGCCGCCGTGCCCGTGCCCGTCGCCGCCCTTGCGGTCGACCTCGAGCCCGGCCTCCTTGAGCGCCTGCGCGGCGGCGTCGAACGGGCGGTAGCGCACGTCCGGGACCTGCACCGCGTTCGAGACGTAGACCTTGACCTTCTTGCTGCCCGGCGAACCCGCCGCCGGGTCGGTCCGGGTCACCGCACCCGCGGGCACGCTCTGCGAGAACTCCTCGCCGCCGTCCTGCGGGTCGAAGCCGGACTGCTTGAGGATCTGGAACGCCTCGTCCTTGGACCGGCCGGTGACGTCCGGCACCGGCGGCAGCGGTTCCTGGCCCTTGGACAGCACCAGCGTCACCTGGCCGCCCACGTCCACCGGGGTGCCCGCGGCCGGGCTCACGCTCACGACGGTGCCCTTCGGTGCGGTGTCGCTGTACTCCGGCGTGCCCTGGACGACGGTGAGCTTCTGCTCCTGGATCGCCTTCGTCGCCGTGTCGAGCGCGGTGCCGACCTGGATGTCGGGCACCTTCGGCTTGCCCTTCGACACCACCACGGACACGGTGGCGTCCTGGGCGAGCGTGGTGCCCGCCGCCGGGTCCACCTTGATCACCGTGTTGGCGGCGACGGTGTTGTCGAACTCCTGGCTGTAGCGCGGGGTCAGCTTCGCCGCGCGCAGCTGGTCGCCCGCCTCGGCCTGGGTCAGCCCGGCAAGCTTGGGCACGGTCGTGGTCGTCGGCTTGGAATCGCTGAGGATGAACGCGAACGCGCCGATCAGCCCGCCGAGCACCAGCACCCCGGCGATCGCCAGCGCGATCAGCTTGCGCTTGTCGCGCGGCTTCTCGTCCGGCGCGGCCGCGGGCGGCGGCGCGGCGGGCGGCGGTCCGGGCGGGGGTCCGGCGGGGACCGCGCGGGTCATCGCACGCGTGCCGCGCGGCCCGGAAACCGGCATGGTCTGCTGGCCCTGCGGGACGGCCGGGATGTTCGGGAGCGTGCGCTCGACGTCGGACACCCGGTCGCCGTCCGGCGGCGGGGGCACCGGCACCGCGACCGGCTGGAGGCCCAGTTCGGCGCGCGCGGCCTGCAGCTGCGCCAGGAACTCGCCCGCGTCGGCCGGGCGCTGCTCCGGGTCGCGGCGGGTGGCGCGCAGGATCAGGTCGTCGAGCACCGGCGGCAGGTCCGGCCGCAGCTCGCCCGGACGGGGGACGTCGTCGTTCACGTGCCGGTAGGCGACCGAGATCGCGGTGTCCCCGGTGTAGGGCAGCCGGCCGGTGAGCATCTCGTACAGCAGGATGCCCGCCGAATAGACGTCGCTGCGGGCCGTGGTGTCGCCGGTGGCGACCTGTTCGGGGGCCAGGTAGCCGACGGTGCCGAGGATGACGCTCGAGCTGGTGGTGCCCGCGCTGGCCACCGCGCGGACCAGGCCGAAGTCGCCGACCTTCACCACGCCGCCGGCCAGTTGCCCGCTGCGGCCGATGAGCACGTTCTCGGGCTTGACGTCGCGGTGCACCAGCCCGGCGGCGTGCGCGGCGGCCAGCGCGGCCAGCACCGGCTCCGCGACGCTCAGCGCGAGCGAGACGTCCAGCTGGCCCTGCTCGTCCAGCAGGTCGCGCAGCGTGCCGCCGTCGACCAGCTCCATCACCAGGAAGGCGAGGCCGGTGTCCTGGCCCGCCGGGGTGTCGAAGCCCTGGTCGTGCACGGCTACCACGTTCGGGTGGTGCAGCTGGGCGGCCGAACGCGCTTCGCGCACGAACCGGTCGACGAACGACCGGTCGTCGGCGAACCGCGGGTCCATGATCTTGACCGCCACCGCCCGGTCGAGACGGGTGTCGAGGCCCCGGTAGACGGCCGACATCCCGCCCCTGGCCAGCAGCTGGTCAACGCGGTACCGGCGTTCGAGCAGGGTGCCGACGAGGCTGGGCTGGGTGCGCGTCACGGTGGGCAATCGTACGGAAGGGCGTGCGCCCGCGGGCGGGTCACCCGTGCGTACCAGTGGGCCGGACGGGGGAATGTGGCAGAGTGTCACGCGTGAGTGGGATTCCTGTCGCCGACGACGTCCTCGATGCCGCGGTCGCGGTCAAGCCGTTGCCGGAGGTGGCGGCCGCCTTGGGCGTCTCGGCCAACAAGGTGCGCCAGATGCTGCGGGACGGCGAGCTGATCGCGGTCCGGCGCGACGGCGAACTCTGCGTGCCCGGCGACTTCTTCGTGAAGGACGGCATCGTCAAGGGCCTCGGCGGCACCATCACCGTGCTCGCCGACTCCGGGTTCAGCCGCACCGAGATGCTGCGCTGGCTCTTCACCGCCGACGACACGCTCCCGGGCAGCACCCCGATCAACGCCCTGCGCACCAGCCACGGCACCGAGGTGAAGCGGCGCGCGCAGGCGATGGCGTTCTAGGCGTTCCCTCGTTCTTAGCCCTTCCGGCCTTTCCCGCATTGCTCCGGACGGGCTGACAACAATGGGCGTCCCGGACAGAAACCCCGTTTCTCGTTGACGGGTCAATTGGTTCAGTCCATCCTCCGAACCGTCCTGAAAATCCTGCTCGGCCGCATGCTGGAGAGGAGCATCGGGCATGAGAGGACGGATTTCCGGAAGACGCCGCCTGGTCGCGCCGGCGGCGCTGATGCTGGGCGGTTCCGCGTTGCTGGGGCCGCCCGCTGCCGCCGCGGGCGCGCCATTCGCGGAATCGCCGCCGCAAGCCCGCGAAGTAACATTGATGACGGGAGACCGGCTCACGGTTTTCCCTGGCCCGAACGGCAGTACGAATTACGCTTTTTCTTCGCCGCCGCGCACCGCGTTTCAGTCGTATCAAGCCGACGGCGGCGACCGTTTCGTCATTCCGAGCGAGGCTGTTCCCTTTCTCGGGCAGCTGGACAAATCGTTGTTCGACGTCACCGCGCTCGCCCGGGCACAATCCGGCAAAACGCCCCTGGACCTGACTTTCCCCGCCGGCGCGACGCCGTCGGCGCTGCCCGGCATCACGCTCGCCTCGTCCGCCGGGAACACCGCGACCGGCTATCTCGATTCCCCGGCGGAATTCACGGCTGACCTGCACCGGCGCATCGCCGCCGACGCGGCTGCCGGGCGTCCGGCGGGGAGCAGCGCGTTGCCCGCGACGATCCGGCTGGCCGGCACGCCCCGCGAGCCGCAGCCGCGCTATCCGATGAAGATTCTCGAACTCCGGCTCGCCGACCTGCAGGGCCGCGCGGTCAACGGCATCGTGTCGCTGATCAACACCGACAACGCGGCCAAGCTGCTGCGCCAGGTCGAGGTCGACGGCGTCGCCCGGGTCGCGGTTCCCGAGGGGCATTACGCGGCGTCCGCGACCTTCTCCGACTTCGACAGCACCGGCAACACAGTCGCCGCGCGGACCTCGTGGGTCGAGGGGTTCGTCGTCGGCGATTCGCCGGGCGTGCAGACCCTGACCGTGGAGGAGAAGTACGCGACCGCCGAGGTCAAGGTGGCCGCGCCGAAGTCGGCCAAGCAGGACCTGCTCACCACCAACTTCTACCGCGAGGACCCGGCCGGCCGCGGGTTCGCCGTCGGCATTTCGGGCAGCACGATCAAACAGTATGTGCGGCCGGTTCCGAAACCGGCTCAGGGCTTGCTGCACTACGTCGTGCAATGGGGCGGCAAAGCGCCGAAGGCCGAGGACCGGTATCGCGTCGATCTTTCGTTCGCCAGCGAGGGCGTCTCTGAGAACCAGTCGTTTTCCACTAAGGACAGTGAACTCGCGACGGTACGGGACCGGATGTACGCCGATCCGGCCGACAAGATGCCGGTCGCGATCGACAGCGGTCCGGTGGACCCGGTGATCGAACGGCACGGCCTCGGCGCGAGCGGCTTCTTCATCCCCGCCCCGGGCGTGCTGACCGACTACCTCGGCACCACGCACACGAAGGAATGGGTGCAGTACGAGCAAAAGGGCTCGTCGTACACGCTCATGACGGCCGATCCGCGCACGTACCGGCCGGGCAGCACCACCACGGTCGACTGGTCCCGCGGCCCGCTGACCGCCGGGCTCGGGCAGTGGAAACGGGGCAGGCTGTGCGAGGTCTGCCATTCCGGCGGCCTGGTTTCGGTCGCCATCCCGTTCCTGCGGGACAGCGAGCCGGACCATTCCGCGATCCCGTTGCTGCACCTGCCGCGGATCCATTTCTCCCTGTACCGCGACGAGCAGCGGATCTTCGACCAGGACGATGCCTACGGCGCGTCCCTCGACCTGCCGAAGACGCCAGCCACCTTGCGCGGCGTGCTGGACGTCGACCGGACCGCGGTGCCCGGCGTCAGCCAAGCCGGAAAGCTGCGGACTGAACTGACCCTGCGGTACGACCCGGCCGCCGGCCCCATGTTGCCGTCTCCGCACAGCTGCGTGACCAATGATCCCGCGCAACCGTGCCGGATCCTCGGCGCGCTGACTGTGGACTATCAGCTGGATTCCGACCTCTCCACGACGTCGTCGTCGCCAGTGCAGGTGCTCGAATTGCACGTCGGCCACGCCGCATACGGCATCCCCGGGTCGGATGCGCCGATCACCTCGGCGACGGTCTCGGTGTCCGTCGACAATGGAGCGACCTGGCAGCCCGCCCAGGTTTTCGGGTGGTACGGCGAATACGTGGCGATCTGGCGGAATCCGCCGGCCGGGACCGCACCGTCGCTGAAGGTGACCGCGCAGGATTCGGCGGGCAACGCGATCACGCAAACGATCAGCAACGCCTACACCGTCGGAAAGGACGGTCAGCGATGAGACGCCTCGGTTTCCTGGCTGTGCTGATTGTTCTCGCCGCGCTCGTCCCGTCCGTGGCTTCCGCCGCGCCCCGGGACGTCTGCGGGCCCGCCGCGCCCGGATTCGCCCGCTGTTACGCCAAAGTGGACAGTCGGCACGGGCTCCGGGCCGCCGGATACGGCCCGGCGGACCTGCGTTCCGCCTACCGGCTGCCAGATACCGGCGGCGCGGGCGAGACGATCGCCATCGTCGACGCGGGCGACGCCCCGACCGCCGAAGCCGACCTCGCGGTATATCGACAAACCTACGGCCTTCCGCCGTGCACCACGGCGAACGGCTGCTTCCGCAAAGTCAACCAGCACGGCGATCCCGCTCCGCTCCCGCCGCGGCAGGGCAGCTGGCCGGTGGAGACCGCACTGGACCTGGACATGGCCTCCGCGGCCTGCTCCCAGTGCAAACTCTTGCTGGTGGAGGGAGACGACGCGTCCTTCGAGGCGCTGGCCGTGTCGGTGGACACCGCGGTGAAGCTCGGCGCGACTGTCGTGTCGAACAGCTACGGTGCGACAGAAAGCCGTCAGTCCAACGATTTCGCCGCGCATTACCGGCATCCCGGCGTCGCGATCGTCGCGTCGAGCGGTGACAGCGGATTCGCCGCGCCGAGTTTTCCCGCGGTGTACTCAAGCGTCATCGCGGTCGGCGGCACGTCACTGTCCAAAGCGGACAACGCACGCGGCTGGACTGAGTCGGTGTGGAAGGGCGCGTCGAGCGGATGTTCGGCGTGGGTGGCGAAACCGGCGTGGCAGAAGGATCCGAACTGTCCCGGCCGGACGGTCGCCGATGTTTCCGCCGTCGCTGATCCCGTTACTGGGCTCGCGGTTTACGAAACGACGGTCGCGACCGGCTGGATTCTCACCGGCGGCACGAGCGCGTCGGCCCCGTTCGTCGCCGGAGTGATCGCGTTGGCCGGACACCACGACCAGTATCCGGACGCTTCCCGGCTCTACGCACAGGCCGGTCAGCTCAACGACATCGTCCGCGGAGACAACGTCCAATACGAGGAATGCGGGGGCGATTACCTCTGCACCGGCGTCCCGGGCTACGACGGCCCGACCGGCAACGGAACCCCTAACGGACTCGCTGCTTTCTGACCGTCCACAACGGATGCGCGACAGCCGCGACCACCTGCGTCCCCGCCGCCGCGGCCAGCCCGGCGGCGGGGGAGCAGGCGGCCAACGGCCCGGCCACCGCGTTTCCCAGCGCTATTCCGGCGATCTTGATGCTCGCCGCGGTAGTGAACACCTGCGCCCGCATTTCCGGCGGCGCTTCCCGATGCCGAACCGCGAACAACGACGCCAGTTGCGGCCCTTCGCCGATTCCGGTGAGCGCCACCGCGGCCACCAGCAGCACGGCATTCGGCGCTACCGCCGCACCCGCCAGTCCGATTCCAATAGCGACAGTGCTCAATTGCACGACGCGATCCGGCGAATACGACTGTCGCGAAAGGACAGTGTTCGCGAGCAACGACGCGACCGACAACCCGATCAGCAACAACGTCCCGTATCCCGCGCTGCCCAGCCGTTGTTCGCCGATCAGCGGATAACACACAAACGCCATCCCGATCCCGACGCACGACAACGTCGAGGTCGCGGTCGATTGCCGCAGGGCGGGATTGCGCACCAGCACCATCGCCGCCTCCCGGAATCGCGGCCGCCGCTGTTCGCCGTTTCCGGGCAGCCGCCACGCGAACGGCACCGCGACCAGCGCCAGCACCCCAGCGACGATCATCGCGACCGGCGCCCCGGCAGTCGCGGCCAGCACTCCCGCGAGCCCCGGCCCGACCAGCGCGGCGACGGTGAACGTCATCGCGTCGAGCATGCTCGCCCGGCCGAGCTTCTCCGCCGGGACGAGCGCGGGCACCTGCGCCGTCCATCCGCCGCCGATCGCCGGTGCCAGCAGGCCGGTCACCACCGCGATCCCCACGACCAGCGCAAACGGCACCTCCCCGAAGGCCGCGGTGATCGCGGCCAGCCCGGTCGCGTACCCGATCAGCCCCATCGCGAGGACCCGGCCCGGCGCGCGTGACCGGTCCAGGACCGCGCCCAGCAACGGCCCGCCGACCGCCGCCGAGACGGTGAGCCCGGCCAGCAGCGTCGACCCCGCGACCGCCCCCGAAGCACCCACGCCGAGCAGCAGTACTGCCGGACTGGACAGCTCGTCACCAGTGCGCGCGGCCGCCGCCCCGGTGAGGTATGCCGCGAACTTGTAACGGCTTGTCACTGTCGAGATGTTACAGTGGCTTATGCCTGGAACGCAGCCGGATTTCGCCGGACGCTCCGCTCGGGACGCCGTACGCCGTGCCGTAGCGCTGCTGGATGTGCTGCTGGTGGCGGATCCTTCGCCGGATTCGGTAGCCGACGTGCTGGTCGAATACGGAGAACCGCGGATCCAGCTCTCCGCGCACGAGGTGGCCGAACTGCGCGCCGCCGCGCTGGAGCTGCGAGAGGTCTTCGCCGCACCAGACGCCGCTTCGGCCGCCGAGGTGTTGAACGCGCTGTTCGCCGCCTACGCCGGACCCCCGCGGCTGACCGCACACGACGCCAACTTCGGCTGGCACCTCCACGTCGACTCCTCCGACGACGGCCCGTGGGGTGCCTGGCTGGTCACGTCCTCCGCACTGGCCTTGGCGACCTTGGTGGCCGACCGCCAGAGCGCCCCCGGCGGCCTGTGCGCGTCACCGTCGTGCGGAAAACCCTTCGCGCATCTCGGCGGCGGAAGCCCGCGCCGCTACTGCTCTTCCCGTTGCGCGACAAGGGAACGCGTCGCCGCCCACCGGGCTCGGCAGGGTTAACGTCTGGCCAAGCCTGCGATCAGTCCCGGCAGCGCGACCGCGAGCCGCCGTCGCTTGCCGACGACCGCGCGCCGGTTCAGCACGGCGTAGTCCATCGCCTCGATCTCGTCCAGAATGCCCTCGTACAACGTGATCGCCGTCCGCACACAAGCCCGGGATTCCGGCCGCAGCAACGAAATCCCCGCCTCCGCCCGCCGATACACCGCGCGCGTCCGCGAAACCGCTACCGCGAACGCCGCCCGGATCCGTGGGTCTGCCCGGTCCTGCCGCCGCGCGTCGATCAGCCTCGCGCGGTCCACTCCGAACGCCGCCAGCTCCTCCGTCGGCAGATACAACCGCCCGCGGTCGAGGTCCTCGCCGACGTCGCGCAGGAAATTGGTCAGCTGGAACGCTTCCCCCAACGCCGCCGCACTCGGCGAAGCTTCCTCGCGGGGCACGACGGTCCCGAACACCGGCAGCATCTGCAGCCCGATCACGCACGCCGAACCGTAGATGTACTCGGCGAGATCCGCGTACGTCGCGTATTCCGTGATTGTTAGGTCCATCCGCATGGAATGCAGGAACGCGTCCACCAGATCGCGGCGGATGTCGTAGCGGCGCACGGTGTCCGCGAGCGCGGCCAGCACCGGATCGGCCGGGACGCCGCCGTCGTAGACCTCGTCGACGAGCCCGGCGACCTTGTCCAGCGCGACCGCCGGATCGGTGCCGGGCTCGGGGTTGTCGACCAGTTCGTCGGCCATCCGCGCGAAGCCGTACAGCGCGTGCGCGGCCGGTCTCGCGCGGGCCGGAAGCAGCCGGGCGGCAAGGAAAAACGTGCGGCCGTGGTGGGCGTTGATGCGCCGGCACTCCGCGTAGGCAGCGCGCAGCGCCGGCTCGGCGATGCCGGCCGCGTCGAGTTCGCTCACCGTCCGGTGATCCTTTCCGCGGCGAGCCGTCCGGAGATCAGCACCGGCGGAATGCCGACGCCCGGCGTGGTCCCGCAGCCGGCGAGCACCACGTTGTCCGCCGCCCGCACCAGGTTCGCCGGCCGGAACGGGCCGGTCTGGCCGAAGGTGTGCGCGAGCGAGAACGGCGTGCCTGCGGCCAGCCCGCGTGCCGCCCAGTCCGCCGGAGTGAGCTGTTCGTCCACAATGTACTCTTCGCGGAATCCGGTGAGCCCGCGCGATTCCAGTGTGTGCAGCAGTTCTTCGCGATAGGCGGGGCCGACGCGCGCCCAGTCGATCGGGCCGGTGTTCAGGTTCGGGGCCGGAGCGAGTACGGAGACGATCTCGCCGCCGTCGCCGGCTAGCGACGGCTCGGTCGCGGTCGGGCGCGTGACCAGCAGCGACGGATCGCTCATCAGCTTGCCCTCGCGGACGATCTCGGCGAAGGTCCGTTCCCACGCCTGACCGAAGAAGATCGTGTGGTGGTCCAGTTCCGGCCACGAACGGTCCGCGTGCCCGTGCAGCACGAAGGCCGACGGCGAGTACTTCAACGGCAGCACGCGCCGCGGACGCGCACCGATCAGCCGGTACGCCGCCGAAAGCTCTGTCGCGAGCACCACGGCGTCACACTCAATACGCTCGCCCGAACGCGTGCGTACAGCGCGTACGCGGGACGACACTCGCTCAAGCCAGGCAGCTTCGGTACCGAACCGCAGCTCCGCACCTGCGCGCGTCGCAGCGTCGGACATGGCGCGCGCGATCGCGCCCATCCCGCCGCGCGGGTAGTACACGCCGCCGACGGTGTCCATGTACGCGATGACGCCGTACGCGCCAAGTGCACGCGTGGGATCGAGGCCCGCGTACAGCGCTTGGAAGGAGAAAAGCCGCCGTACGCGCTCGTCGCGCAAGAAGCGGGAGACGCGCGGCCCGAGACGGCCGAAGCCGCCTAACGCGGCTAGCTTCACCAACTCGGGCCGGACGAGATCCAGCGGCGAATCGAAGTTCGCGCCGATGAAGTGGTCCTTCTGCGCCGCGTACAGGTCGGTGAGCCACCGCCGCAGCCGCCGGTAACCGTCCGCCTCGGCCGGACCGGCGAACGCCCGGATCTCGGCTTCCATCGCGTCGCCGTCGGTGTGCAGGGCGAGCGTGCTGCCGTCGGCGAAGCGAGCCCGGTACGCCGGATCGAGCCTGGTCAGGGGCACCGTGCCGGCCAGCGATTCGCCGACCGCGTGCAGTGCTTCGTCCACCAGCTCCGGCATGGTCAGCACGCTGGCCCCGGTGTCGACCGCGTTCGCGCCGAAGTCCTGCTGCCCGGCCCGCCCGCCGGGCATCTTCTGCTGCTCCAGCAGCGTCACCCGCCGTCCCGCGCCGAGCAGGTGCAGCGTCGCCGACAGCCCGGCCAGCCCGGCGCCGACGACCACCACGTGGTCGGCGTGCCCGTTCACCGTCCGCATCAGAAGTTCCGCTGGGTCGCCAGCCGGATCAGCCCGGCGAGTGCCGACGGGGCGGGCTCGGCCAGGTGCGCGCGGTCCAGCGCGGCGTTCGCGGAGGCGGTCAGCTCGTCGATCCGGCGTTCCACCGCGGCGACCGCGCCGACCGAGGTCAGCGCCTCGCGCACCTGGTCCACGGTCCCGCTGGTCAGGTCGGCGGCCCCGATCGCGTCCGCGATCGCCTTGGCCGCGGCGCGGTCGCCCCGCTCGTCGGCCAGCTGCAGGCCGAGCGCCACGAGCAGGGTGCGCTTGCCCTCGCGCAGGTCGTCGCCGGCGGGCTTGCCGGTCACCGACGGGTCGCCGAACACGCCGAGCAGGTCGTCGCGCAGCTGGAACGCGACGCCGACGTCGCCGCCGAACTCCAGCAGAGTGGCGATGAGCCGCTCGTCCGCCCCGGCGAGCGAAGCGCCGAGGTGCAACGGCCGCTGGACGGTGTACGCGGCGGTCTTGAGCCGGTCGATCCGCAGCGCGGCCTCGGGCGAAGCGTCGCCGACCGCCTGCGTGCGGACGTCGAGGTACTGCCCGGCGAGCACCTCGGTGCGCATCGCGCGCCAGGCCGGCCGGGCCGCGGCGATCGTGGCCGCGGGCAGCGGGGCCTCGGCGAACATGTCGTCGGCCCAGGCCAGCGCCAGATCGCCCACCAGCACCGCGCTGGCCAGCCCGAACACCGACGGCGAACCGAGCCAGCCGCGGTCGGCGTGCAGTTTCTCGGCGGCCACGTGCACGGTCGGCTTGCCGCGCCGTGAGTCGGAGGAGTCGATGAGGTCGTCGTGGATCAGCGCGCACGCCTGGATCAGCTCCAGGCTCGCGACCGCCTGCAGCGCGCCCTCGGCGAGCGGACCGGACGCCGCGCCGCCCGCGCCGCGCCAGCCCCACCAGGCGAAGGTCGGCCGGATCCGCTTGCCGCCGCCCAGCACGAAACCGGACAGCGCCTCGATCCCGGCCGCGACGCTCGGTTCGGTGCGCAGGATCTCGCTCCCCGCCCGGCCGAGAAAATCGGCCAGCGCACGCTCCACGTGCGCGGGGAGATCGGCGTCGAATCCGGGCGAGTCCATGCCCTCATCCTCCGGGACGAGGGCGGCCGGGGTCACGCCGGGCGCCCCCGGATGTGGCGCACCAGACGCGCTCAGCCGCTCCGGAACGCGTCAGGCCGCCCGTTCGCCGCGAAGTATTCCGCCGCCTCGACGGGCCCGCGCGGCCGATAACCGGGTTCGAGGCAGCCGGTGTACCAGTCCTTCGCGAGATGCCACAGCGCGTCCAGCCCGAGCAGCTCGCCCGGACTGTCCACACAGGACTCGCCGCAGTACAGCCGCTGCTTCCCTCGGTCGCCCGCCAGCTGGTCGGGCGAGGCCGGGAAGTACGCGACCTGCGCGCCCTTCGGCGGCCGGTCCCGCCGCACGACCAGCGCGGACGGCTCGCCGCAGCCGGGACAGCGCGTGGCCACCAGCACCTCGGGCTCGCCGGAGACCAGATGCGGGATCGCGAACGAATCCCAGGCGCAGCCGCCCCACCACATGGTGTGCTCGCCCATCACCGCGAACCCGAGCGGGACCGCCGCGAACGGCGCGGCCAGCGCGACGTGCTCGCATTCGTCCAGCCACAGCCATCTCGGGTCGGCCATCCGGTGCAGCGCCTGTTTCGCCACCGCGAGCGACCCGTGCGCGGCGTCCGCCAGCTCGGGCGCGGTGGGCGGGCGGCCGCGGGAGGCGAACGCGCGGTAGACGGCCACGCGCACGTCCTCGTCCCAGGCCAGATCGTCTTCGCTGCTCATGGCTCGCCTCCCCGGAGGGTTCGCCCCTGACGGTACGCCGCGTGGCCAAGCCCACCTGTCAGCTCTGCCGCGCGTCGAAGCGAGCCACTACCATTTCACTCCATGACGTCGGTGATCGAAAGGCTGCGGGGGGACGGGCCCGCGTTCTCCGTCGAGTTCTTCCCTCCCCGCGACGAGGCCGACGAGGCCGTCCTGTGGAAGGCCATCCGCGAGCTGGAACCGCTGGACCCGGCGTACATGTCGATCACCTACGGCGCGGGCGGTTCGAGCCGCGACGGCACGATCCGCAGCATCGCCCGGGTCGCCACCGAAACCACGCTCTGCCCGATGGCCCACCTGACGGCGGTCGACCATTCGGTGTCCGAACTGCGGAACGTGATCGGCTGGTACGCGGCGGTCGGCGTCCGCAACATCCTCGCGCTGCGCGGCGACCCGCCGGGCGACGTGTACGGCGACTGGGTGCCGCACCCCGAAGGCTTCACCTACGCTGAAGAACTGGTCGAGCTGGTCCGCTCGCTCGGCGATTTCTGCGTCGGCGTCTCGGCGTTCCCGTACGGACACCCGCGTTCGGCGGACCTGGAGTCGGACACGAAGCACCTGGTCCGCAAGTTCCGCGCGGGAGCCGATTTCGCGATCGCGCAGCTGTTCTTCGAGGCCGAGGACTTCCTGCGGCTGCGCGACCGGGTCGCCGCCGCGGGCTGCGACGCGCTCGTGCTGCCCGGCATCATGCCGCTGACCACCCTGCGGACGCTGCACACCACGATCAAACTGTCCGGAGCCCCGGCGTCGCAGCGCCTGCTGGACCGGCTCGAACCGCTGTCGGACGACCCCAAGGCCTTCCGCGCGGCGGGCATCGACTGGGTCACCGAACTGTGCGAGAAACTGATCGCCGAAGGCGTTCCCGACCTGCACTTCTACACCTTCAACCGGTCCAAGGCGACCCGCGAGGTCGTCACTCGGCTCGGGTTGGTGCCCGCCCGCGCTTAACTCCGTGGGCTCGGGGCGGGTCCGGCCGGTAGCGTGCCGGACATGGCTTCCACCGAACAGAGCGTTCCGGAGATCTGCGACCGGTACGTCGACGATTACGTGGCCGTGGACCCGGTCGCGGCCACCATGCTCGGCGTCGCGGGCTACGACGACCAGCTCACCGACTATTCGCCCGCGGGCCACGACGCCCGCGCGGACCTGGCCCGGCGCGCGCTGGCCGCGGTGACCGCCGCGGAACCGGCGGACGCGGGGGAGCGGGTCGCGAAGGCCGTGTTCGCCGAGCGGATCGGGCTCGAGCTGGAGATCCACGACGCGGGTCTCGACGCGGCCGCGCTCAACGTGATCGAAAGCCCGGTGCAGAGCCTGCGCATGGTCTTCGACCTGATGCCGACCGACACGCCGGACGACTGGGCGAACGTCGCGGCCCGGCTGCCGAAGGTGCCCGAGGCGCTGGCCGGGCTCCGCGCGTCGCTGCTGGCCTCGGCCGACAAGGGCCGGGTTTCGGCGCTGCGGCAGGTGTCCAAGGTCGCCGAGCAGTGCGACACGTGGGCCGGGCTCAAGGACGGCCCCGGCTTCTTCGCGAGCCTGGTCGACGGCGCGGGCGTGGATTCGCTGAAGGCCGAACTGGCCGCGGGCGCGCGGGCCGCGGACGAGGCGTTCGCGGAGTTCGCCGGCTTCTTGCGCGCCGAGCTGGCCCCGAAGGCCCCGGTGAAGGACGCCGTCGGCGAGGACGTCTACCGGCTGTGGTCGCGCTACTTCATCGGCGCGGAGCTGGACCTGCGCGAGGCCTACGAATGGGGCTGGCACGAATTCTCCCGCCTCGAAACGGAAATGCGCGCGGTCGCGAACCGCATCAAGCCCGGCTCGACGCCCGCCGAGGCCGCCGCCGCGCTCGACGCCGACCCGCGGTACCGCGTGCAGGGCCGCCCGCAGTTCGAGGCGTGGATGCAGCAGCTGTCCGACGAAGCGCTGAAGTCGTTGCGCGGCAAGCACTTCGACATCCCGGACCGGCTGATGGCGCTGGAGTGCAAGATCGCCCCGCCGGGCGGCGGCGTCGGCGCGTACTACACCGGTCCGAGCGAGGACTTCAGCCGTCCCGGCCGGATGTGGTGGTCGCTTCCCGCCGACCGCAACGAATTCACGACGTGGCGCGAGGTCTCGACGGTCTACCACGAGGGCGTTCCCGGCCACCACCTGCAGATCGCGACGGCGGTCAACCAGGCCGAGACGCTCACGAAGTACCAGCGGCTGATGACGTTCATCTCGGCGCACGGCGAAGGCTGGGCGCTGTACGCGGAACGCCTGATGGAGGAACTGGGCTACCTCTCGGACGACGGCAACCTGCTCGGCATGCTGTCCGAGCAGCTGTTCCGCGCCGCCCGCGTCGTGGTCGACCTCGGCATGCACCTCGAACTGGAAATCCCGGCGGGCACCGGATTCCACGAGGGTGCGCGGTGGACGCCGGACCTCGGCCTGGAGTTCATGCTGACCCGCACGATCACCGACCAGGCGCACATCCGCGACGAGATCGACCGCTACCTCGGCTGGCCGGGCCAGGCCCCCTCGTACAAGCTCGGCGAACGCCTGTGGCTGGCCGCGCGCGACGACGCCCGGGCCCGGCAGGGGTCGGCGTTCGACATCAAGCAGTTCCACACCAAGGCGCTGCGCATGGGCGGCATGGGGCTGGACACGCTGCGCGAACAGCTGGCGCAGCTGGACTGAGACTGCTTTCCCGGGCCGGTGTCCCTTCGGCGCCGGCCCGGGTGTCGTTCTCTCATGGTGACCGCGCAGCTCATCGAAACCGCCCGGCTGGACCTGGTTCCGCTGTCCGTCTCCCATGCCGAGGAGATGGCGGCGGTGCTGTCGGATCCGGCGCTGCATACGTACATCGGCGGCACCCCGGACACTCCGGAAGCCCTGCGCTCGCGCTATCAGCGGATGACCGCGGGCTCACCCGATCCGGCGGTGTCCTGGCTGAATTGGGTGCTCCGGCCACGCGGGTCCGGCCTGGTCGGCACCGTCCAGGCGACGGTCCGCGGTTCGGTCGCCGAAGTCGCCTGGATGGTGGGAACTCCGTGGCAGGGCCGGGGTTTCGCCACCGAAGCCGCACAGGGACTGGCCGGCTGGCTGTTCCAGCAGCCGATCGACGCGATCATCGCGCACGTCCACCCGGAAAACCGGGCCTCCGCCGCGGTCGCCGCCGCGATCGGGCTCACCCCGACGGACGAACAGCAGGACGGCGAGATCCGCTGGTGTCGCAGGCGATAAACCCGTTGTCCGTCCCTTCGTCTTCTGGTTAGGCTCCCGCCCGTGCACCGGATCTTCCTCGTCACCCCACCCCCGCGCGCCTGAGCGGGGTAGTTTTCGCCGCGTGCGCCCGGAACCGGGCCCGCGGCCGCTGGGTGCTGCCGTGAACCGGCTCGCGCACACTGCCCCGCGTCGTCGATCTCCGATTCCTTCGACGCAGGAGCCCACTTCCGCATGTCTGTTTCCGTACCTTCGCGCGCCCGCTCGTCGGCCGCCCTCGTCGTCGCCGGTGTGCTCTGGGGAACCGGCGGCCTGTCCGGTTCGCTTCTCGGCCAGCAAGCCGGTCTGCACCCGCTGGCCGTCGCCACCTACCGGCTGCTCCTCGGCGGTGCCGCGAGCGCGATCTGTGTCGCCCTCGCCGGCGGACTTCGCCTCCCCACCAAGCAAAACTGGCGACGCCTCCTCCTCATCGGCGGTCTCTTCGCCCTCTTCCAGGCCAGCTACTTCGCCTCCGTCACGCTCAGTTCGGTCAGCACGGCGACGATGACCACGATCGGTGCCGCACCCGTTGTGCTCACGGTGTTTTCCGCGGTGCGGCACCGGCGCGCGCCCCGGCTGTGGACGCTGGTGTCCGTCGGCGGCGCCGTCGCGGGGCTGGTGCTGTTGCGCTGGTCGCCAGAGACCGCGACGTCACCCGCGCGGCTGATCGGCGGCCTCGGCTTCGCGCTGCTCGCGGCGACCGGTTTCGCCGTGCTCACGCTCGTCACGGCGAAACCGGTCGACGGCCTCGACCCGTTGGCTACCACGGCATTCGGCTGTCTGACCGGCGGTTTGCTGCTGACACCGGTCGCGCTGTGGCTCGGCATGGGCTTGCCCGCCCGCGTCGACGTGCTGCTGCTGGCCGTGTACTTCGGCGCAGTCCCGACCGCCATCGCGTACGCCGCGTACTTCCGCGGCCTCGGCGGCGCGCACCCGGTGCTGGGTGCGTTGTCCGCACTGCTGGAACCGCTTACGGCGACCGTGCTTTCCGTCGTTTTCCTGCACGAACGGCTGAGCGTGTCCGCGTGGTCCGGCGCGGTGCTGCTGGTCGCGGCGCTCGCGGTCGGCTACTGGCGTCCCGAACCCCGATGATCGTCTTTCACGGACTGTCCGCGTTTTTGGGGATTTCGCCACGAACGGGTGAAGGACTCGGCTACGGTGCCGCTCATGATCACCAAGAACGGAACATTCCGGGCGTCAGCGCTGATGGCCGGAGTGGCTTTGCTGGCCCTCCTCGCCAGCTGCGGCGGCGGCTCGGGCGCGGACTCCGCCGCCTCTCCCGCCGCCGCCGCGAAACCCCAGATCACCGACCCCGCGGTGCAAGCCGCGGCCCTGCGGACCGTGGATCCGTGCGCGCTGCTGGACAGCAAGACCCTCGGCGGCGTCGGCACTCCGGACCAGGAGAGCCTTTCCTCCTCCGAATGGGGCGAGTGCAGCGTCGACGTCAAGGACGCCGGCGGCAAGAAAGTCGAGCTGGTGCTGCGCGTCGGCGACCAGCTGATCATGTCGGAGGACCCGGTCGAGAAACTCGAAGGACTTCCGCTGGTCGTCGACAACGACAAGCCGGGGTCGTGCTGGGTCTCGGTCGTGACGTCGTTCGAGCAGTCGCTGGGGATCACGTTCCAGACCAAGTCCCCGGGCGACGCGTGCGCGCCGGGCCGCACGGCGCTGACCAAGGTCGTGCAGGCCCTGCACGGCACTCCGCCGCAGTACAAGCAGGTGCCCGGTTCCGTGCTGACGACCGACCCGTGCACGGTGGCGAGCAAGCAGGCGGTGGAGACCGCGCTGGGGCAGAAGTCCTTTGTGGAGCCCAAGAGCCTGCACGAATGCGACTTCTGGTCCGGCGACGACACCCACTACCCGCAGGTGTCGGTGCGCCTGTACCAGGGCCTGCCCGCCGACGCCGAGGACGGCCAGCCCGCTGACCTCGGCAGCGGCGTCACGGCCATCCAGAAGAAGGACGAGGACAGCAGCGTGGTCAGCTGCGACGCGACCTGGCGCAAGGTCGAGACCCCGAAGGAGGACGAGGCGCACGGGTACGGCGAGATCGTCTCCGTGCAGTTCAGCGGCGAGCCCGCCAGTCTCGACACCGGCACCGCGTGTACGAAGGCGGTCGCCGTGGCCAAGACGGTGGCCCCGTCGCTGGGACACGCCTGACAGTTCGCGGTTGCGCGGGCCTTTGGGGGCCGTGTTTCGCGGAGGTGAGCGCGCCGCGCGCCTGGTCTCGTACCGGGCGCGTGGCCGTTTTTATTGTTCGTCGAGCGGCAGTGCCCGTCCCAAGATCGCGAACGGCCGCGGGTCGCCGGTGAACTGGTAGTCGCGCAGGACGTCGACGAATCCCATGCGCCGGTACAGCTTCCACGCCCGGCTCGTGCCCTCGGGGGTGGAGAGCAGGACGTTCGCGCTGGGAACGCCGTCGAGCAGCCGGCGCAGCAGGTCCTCGCCGATCTGCTTGCCCTGGTTCTCCGGGCGCACGTGGATCTCGGTGAGTTCGAAGTAGTCCGCCAGCCAGCGCTCGGCTTCCTCGTTCCCGGAGCGCCGGATGAGCCCGTGCCGGACCTGCTCGTGCCACCACTGCCCAGCGCGGCCCTTGTACCCGTACGCGACGCCGAGCAGCACCCCGTTGTCGTCGAGGGCGGCCATGCAGCGCCAGCCCTCGCGCAACGCGTGCGTGAGCCACATCGGCGCGCGCTGCTCAGCCGTGCCCTCGGGGTAGCGCATGGCGTTGACGTAGATCGCCAGCGCTTCCGGCAGCCGGGCCCGGAACTCGTCGGCGGAGAGCTGCACGTAGCGGGAGCATCCGGAGGACATCGCGGTCACAGTCGACCATCCTCCCCTTCTCCCGCGAGATCGCCAGGGGTGCCCCCGGTGAGCGTGACGAGCGCTTCAAACGTCGTCGGAAAGACCGATTTCGGGTGCCCCGCCGCGGCCCAGACCTCCGGGTACCCACGCAAGGCGGTGTCCACGAGCGTGACCAGCTTCGCCGGATGCCCCACCGGCGCGACACCCCCGATCGGCTGCCCAGTGTGCACCCGAACGAACGCCGCGTCCGCCTTGCCGACCTCGGCAACACCCGCGAGTTCAGCCAGCCGATCCTCCCGCGCCCGATGCGCCCCCGACGTGAGCGCGAGCAACGCGACCTCGGCCCCGTCGGCAGTGCGCGCCCGAAAGACCAGGCTGTTGGCGATAGCGCCGACCGGTACGCCCAGCGCCTCCGCGGCCTGCGCGGCAGTGCGCACCTCGGCGGGCAGCACCCGCACTCCGTCAGCGGCGGCGTGCTGCCCGGCCTCGCTCAGTGCGGCGGTGACCTTGGCGACAGCGGGATGGTCGTGGGTGCTCACCCGGTTATGAGACCACGCCGGTGCGGCCGTGTCCCGCACCACGTGCCCGGATTCCACCGGCGGGGTTGAGCGGACTCGTCGGCGCGGCTACTCTGGAAACAGATCGAACAGACGTTCGATACCCGGTGGGAGAGCACCGGCCGGTCCCGGGGTGGGGGAAGCACCTCGGGCCCCCGGCCGGACCCGCCCGAGCAGGAGGAGGGTCGCCATGTCCGTCTCGGCCGTGTCCCCCGCGGACCGCGCTTCCGAGGGACGCCCCGCCACGGACCGCCCCGGCCCGGCGGGCGAACAACTGACCCTCGGCGAGCCGGTCGGGTCCGCTCGTCCTGCCGCATCGTCGGGCGAGTCCGCGGGCGTTGTCCGGCGGACGGCTTCGGAGGACTCCGCCGCTCGGGCGGCTGCCTCTGCTTCTGCTCGGTCTGCTTCGGCGGCCGGTTCCGGCCAGCTCGCAGCCGCGGCACACAGCCCGGGCTTGTGGCCAGCCGGGGAAGGCAACTCCGTCGCCACGCCTACGCCAGCGACCAGTCCCGCACCCGCCCTGCCCTCCGCGGCGGAGCGCGACCGCATGGCCAGTCCCGCGCCGGTCTCGGCTTCGGCGGTGGAGCGCGGTCCCATGGCCAGTCCTGCATCGGTCTCGGCTTCGGCGGTGGAGCGCGGTCCCGTGGCCGGTCCCGCGCCGGTCTCGGCTTCCGTGACGGAGCGCGGTCCCATGGCCAGTTCCGCGCCGATCTCGGCTTCTGTGGCGGAGCGCGGTCCGATGGCCAGTTCCGCATCGGTCTCGGCTTCTGTGGCGGAGCGCAGCCCCGTGGCCGGTCCCGCACCGGTCTCGGCTTCGGCGGTGGAGCGCAGCCCCGTGGCCAGTCCCGCACCGGTCTCGGCTTCCGTGCCGGAGCGCAGCCCCATGACCAGTTCCCCTCCCACCCCCAGGCCAACCGTGCACCACGTCCCCGAAACCACCCCGGCCCGCCCCGGCTCCCCAGCCCCCAGGCAGGTCGTCCACCGCACCCGGGCCGCCGTCCGGCCCTCCGCCGAACCGTCCGCCCGCCGCTCCGGCGCCCAGGGCCAGCCGCAGCTCCCGCTGTCCCTGCGCCCACCGGCCCCGCCCGAAGCGGTGGCCCTGCTGTCCCAAGCCAATCGCGGCCTCGACCACGCGGAAAACGAGCGAGACCCAGCCGAGCGCTTCATCGGCGCCTACCTCGCCGCCCTGCGCGGCGCCGGGGCGGTGCTCGCCGTCCGGGGCCGCCCGCGCCGGAGCCGTCCCGCCAGCGGCTGGGTGCTGCTCGACGCCGTGGCCCCCGAACTGCGCGAATGGTCCGCGTTCTTCGCCGCCAACTCCGAAACCCGCGCCGCCGCCGAAGCCGGCATCACCGGCCGCGTCGACGCCGAGCTGGCCGCGGGCCTGCTGCAGGCGACCGCCCAGTTCCTCGAACTGGTCCGCCGGGTCGTGCACGGCCTGCCGATGTCCGGGGAAGCCCATGTCGCGTGAACTCGGCACGGTCGACCACGGCCGGTTGCTCGAGGCGTTCTCCGTCGAAGCCCAGCTGCTGGGGGAGGTGGCGCACTCGGCGTCGCCCGATTCGCCGGTGCCCACCGCCCCCGGCTGGACGTTGACCGAGCTGCTCCGGCACGTCGGCACCGTGTACTGGCAGACGCTCGGCTGGATCCGCGAAGGCCGCCGCCCCGAACCCTGGCGGCGCGAGCCCCTGCCCGGCCAGCCGGTGACCGACTTCTACGCCGCCGCCCGCACCGAACTGGACGCCGAACTGGCCGCCCGCGACCCGGCCGCCCGAGCCGCCACCTGGTGGTCCGCCGACCCGACCCACGGTTTCTGGCGCCGCCGGATGCTCCACGAAACCCTCGTGCACCGAGTCGACGCCGAAAACGCGGCCGGAGCGGGCGAGTCGACAGTCCCGGACGACCTGGCCGCCGACGGCGTCGACGAGGCCCTCACCCTCTACTTCGGACACAAGCTCACCACCATGGGCATCTCCGGAACCCGAAACGGCACAGTGGGTTTCCACACCGGCGGCCACAGCTGGATAGCGAGAGCCGGCCCCGGCGAAACCGAGGCCTGGCGCTGCTCGCCCCGGGAGGCCGACGCCGCGGACGCGATAGTCACCGGCTCGCCCGCGAACGTCTACCTCTGGCTCTGGGGAAGAGTCCCGGTGACCATGGTCCACACCGACGGAGACCACGAGCTGTCCGCCCAAGCCTGGGCCCTGCTGCGACTGGCCACCCGGTGACCGCCGCCTAGAACCGAAAGCGGGGAAGCTTCCCGGTTCTTTCCGGCCACCGGCGGCGATTCAGGGTTCCGGCAAGCGCGAACTCCCGCGCTTGCCGGAACGGTTCGCTCAGCCGAGCGTGTCGACCAGATGTCCGAGCACAGCCGTCACGTGTGCGCGCCGCCCCGGGAAAACGGTGATCCGCCGGTCGTCTCCGCTGACGACGACCAGAAGCCGCCCCCGTCCGGCCAGATCGACCAGGCACCCCGGCGCACTCCACGTGCGCTCCCCGCCGAAACCCCGGCCCGCTGCCCGGAACTGATGCACCGCGTCCGGCTTTTCCCGCAGCACCAGCCGAAACTCGCCGGACTTCTCCGCAAGCTCGGCGAGCAGATCCCCGCCCCCGCAATCCCGGCCGACCCCACGACGGTCCTTCGGCACCCCCATCGGCCTCACCCGGGCCGGCGAGCACGTCGGCAGCGCATCCACCACACTCGCGGCCAGCTCAGCCGGCCGAACCGGATCGAGCCGCACCGTCTCGCCGCCCGCGATCAGCCGAACCGCGTCCGCCCCGGACACCGCGCTCAGAACCCCAGCAGCGGACCCGACTTCCCGATCGAGGCTGTCCCACGAAAACACCTCGCGCCGGGCATTGCCGAGAACGCCGAGTGTCCGCCGATAACGCGGCTCGAGCACGCCGTCGTCGCCAGCCAACCCGAGCCGGACCAGTACCTCAAGCGCCCGCCGCCGATTGTTCCAGCCAGACTGACCCGGCCCGATCACAACAGGAAGCTCGCCGAGCCCGGCCAACTCCCACGACACCAGAAACGCGAACCGGGGCATCCGCACCGGCCGACTGATGACCGTCACCGCGCCGCAGCGCAACCTCCGACACTCATAAAGCCATCCTGCCACGCGAAACCCGGTGCGGCGGATGCTTTCGGCAACACTGTCGCCAACGCCCCGCGACATCGCTTCTCGACCACCTCGCCGGACGTCTTCCGCACCGTGCGCTGCCCGTCCTCCCCGCACGCCCCGATATCCCGCAATCCCCACCACAACTCCCTGCTGCCCCGGGCACCCTCGCCTGGCTCGCAGCCGCCGTTTTTGTCGGTGCTCCCCGCTACCGTGGGCGACATGCCAACCCACCTGGTCAGCCTGGTCACCGCAGCCGAACACCCGGCCGCCCTGGCCCGGTTCTGGGCAGATCTGCTCGGCTGGCGGATCACCGCCGAAGCCCCGGCGGAGGCCACCGTGCAGGCCCCGCCCGGCGACGGCTGCGAAATCGCCCTGTCCTTCGTCCCGGCGTCCCAGCCGAAGAACGGCAAGAACCGCCTCCACCTGGACCTCGCCAGCACCTCCGCCCAGCATCAACGCGAAACGGCCGCCCGAGCCGTTTCCCTGGGCGCCCGCCCCATCGACATCGGCCAGCACAACGTCCCCTGGACCGTCCTGGCCGACCCCGAAGACAACGAGTTCTGCGTGCTCGAACCCCGCACCGAATACGCCGAATCCGGTTCCTTGGCGGCGATCGTCGTCGACGCTCAAGACCCCGCGCGTCTCGCCCGCTTCTGGTCCTCGCTCACCGCCTGGCCAGTCGCCGCCGACGAACCGGCCATCACCGCCCTGCGCAACCCCACCGGCCGCGGCCCCGCGCTCGAGTTCCTGCGCGCGCACACCCCGAAGCACGGCAAAAACCGGCTCCACCTCGACCTGGCTCCCCGCCGCGACGACGACCACACCGCCGAAACGCGCCGAATCCTGGCCGCAGGCGCCCGCGAGATCGATGTCCCCGGAGCAGTCTTCGCTGACCTGGAAGACAACGAATTCCGCCTGCTCGCCCCACGCTGACCCCCTCCGCAGGTTTCGCGCGGATCACCATTTCCGGGAAACCTCTGACACACCCGAAACACCACAGGAGGCCCCCGGTTACGTGCGCCGGAGACGGTGGGTGCCATGAACACACCTCCCACGCGCCACAGTCTTCTCGCGACCTCCGTTTCCGACGGACCGGCCAGCCTCCCTCCCGCCGGTTCAGCGCGGAAACCCGTTCCTCCCGCCGCGCCCCTCCCCGCGACCCACGCCTGGCGAGTGCGCATCCGGTCCGACGACCAGCCCGAAACACTGGCCCGCTTCGCGATCCGGCTGGCCGACCTCGAATGCCGCATCCTCGGCCTCACAAGACACCCGGTACCCGGCGGCGTACTGGACGAATTCGTGCTGCGCCCCGCGACCGGCCTGCCCCAGCACCTTCTCGTAGACGCCATCCGCGACGAAGGCGGCGAATGCCTGGGGATGACCGAAACCGTCGTCCGTGACCCTCGCGCCCCAGCCGCTGCCGCGCCCGCCGTCGAGGAGTCGATCGCTGATGCCGCTGTCCGAGAACTCCTCGCCCCGGCAGCAGATGCATTAGCTGCTGGTCGGGGGACCGTTTCCGGAGCTGACGCCCGCGAGTCTGGTGCTTCGTCGACTACCGCGCTCCGCGCCGCATCAGCCGCTGGTCGGGATACCGCTTCTGGAGCTGACGCCCGCGAGCCTGGTGTTCCGTCGACTACCGCGCTCTCCGCCGCGGAGGATGCATTGGCCGCTGGCCGGGGGACCGTTTCCGGTGCCGACGCCCGCGAGCCTGGTGCTCCGTCGACCACCGCGCTCCCCGCCGCGGAAGATGCGCCCGCCGACGAATCCCCCATGGAACTGGGCGCACCCGCAGAAACTTCCCTTGCCGCAGATCGAGAAGCGCGCTCGTCGTTCGCGCAGCGAGAGCAGGATCAGCGTGCCCCAGCGGCTGCACACGTGGTGGAGGCGGCTGCCGAAACCAGCGTCGGCGGGCTTCGTGACCCGGCCGCGACTGCGCTCGTCGCTGCTCGGCGGGCGGTCGCTGATCCTGGTTGCCGGGCACCGATGTTGCGGGTGGTTTTGTCCGCCGACCTGGTCACGCTCGTCCCGGAGAGCGAGGCCAATCCGGGGCGCGGCGAAGGCGGGCACCGGGCGGTTTTCCCCGCTGGCGACGGGCAGGCGTTCGTCGCCCGGCGGCGGTGGGTGCCGTTCGACGAAGCCGAACTCGCTCAGGCCGCGGCGTTTCTGGAGTTGCTCGCCGTGGCGCGGCAGAATCTGAGCGGTCCGGTGGTGCTCGACCGTCCGGACGGGGCCGCGGTCGTTCTGCGGCTCGGCACCCCGCGGGACGTCGACGCGGTCGGTGCGGTGCATCTTCGCTGTTCGGCGAAGACTTTGTTCAATCGCTACCACACTGGCCTGCGTACGGTTCCCCGAAAATGGCTGCACCGGTTGCTCATGCCGCCGCGCGGATCGAGCGTGCTCGCGGTGTGCGGCCGGGACGTGATCGGGTTCGGGCAGCTGATTCCTCAGCGCGACGGCACCGCCGAGGTGTCGCTTCTCGTCGAGGATGCCTGGCAGCGGCAGGGAATCGGCACGGCGTTGCTCGCTCGGCTGGTCACCCTCGCCGGAGCCGCCGGGATCACGGAACTGACCGCGGTCCGTCTTCCGGACAATGACGCCATGGTTCGCACTGCGGCTCGCGCCGGGCTGTACGTCGAATCCAGTCAGGACGACGGCACGGTGCTTCGGCTCTTCGCCGCTGCCTCGACGCCGTGGGACGCGGTCAGCGGTTCCAGAACCAGTCTTTGCCCCGCGCCTCGCGCAGAGCCTGCTTCTTCCGCTCGGGAGTGAGCCGGTCGAGGTACAGCTTCCCGTCGAGGTGGTCGGTTTCGTGCTGGAGGCACTGCGCCAGCACATCGACGCCCTCGACCTCGATCGGCTCGTTGCGCATGTCGACGCCGCGCACAACGGCGTGCTTCGCGCGGACCGTCGGGAACCACAGCTCCGGCACGGACAGGCAGCCCTCGCCGATTTCGTGGGTCTCCTCGGACAGGTGGACGATCTCCGGGTTGATGACGTACCCGGTCAGCCCGCCGACGTCGTAGCTGAACACCCGCAGCCCGACCCCGATCTGCGGTGCCGCGAGCCCGGCCCGGCCCTCCGGCTGCACGCTGTCGAGCAGGTCCTTCACCAGCGCCTCGATCTTGCTGTCGAACGTGGTCACCGGGTCGCACACGGACTTGAGCACCGGGTCACCGAAGTAGCGCAACTCGCGCATCGCCATGATCGAACGTCCTTATATCCACCGAGGGGCCACGCGAAGTCTAGTGACACCACCTGCTTCCCCGATGCGGGTCCACCGATCAGGCCCGCTTGACCCGCGGCGGAGCCCGTTCTCGGCTGCCGTTCCGGGAGCGATCCACCCTCAAGCTCTCAAACGGAGTCCCTTCGGAGTCGCGCGGAAGCCGGCTTCCTGCAGGATCTCGGCCAGTTCCGACGTGAGGGCGTGCTCTCCGTCCGCGCGCTGGACGGCCAGCTGGCCCAGCCAGCCTTCCCGGACCGCGGTCGACAGCGCGGCCGCCGCGGCTTGCAGCGAGCTGCGTTCCTCGGTGAAGCTCAGCAACGAGCGGCCACCGCGTTCGACGTACAGAGCCGGGACTCCGTCGACCAGCACCGCCAGCGCTCCGGCCTTGCGCGCCGGACGGTGCTTCGTGTCACCTGTGGCGGCAGGCCAGGACAGCGCCGCGCCGTACGGCTGTGCTGGGTCCGCGGCGGCGAGAACTACGGCCCGAGCATTGTCGTCTCGGCCCGCGACGGAGGGCGCGGTGCTGGAGAGCGCCCGCAGCCGGTCGACTGCGCCCTTCGCGGCGAACTGTGCGGCACCGAGACCTTCGACGACGTAACCGCGGATGACCTGTCCGGTGTCTTCCATACCGCGCAATACCTTGTAGATCCCGGAAAAACCGCCGGTGACCCGTTCGGTGTCGAGTGCGCCGCGAGTGAGGACGCCGTGCCGTTCCAGGAACGCCTCGGTGCGGGCATGTGCGCGGCGGGTCGGCTCGGCCTCTCGGGGCGGGGTCAGCGCCCAACGGCCGGCTGCGGTCGGCGGCCCGGTGCGGGAGGGCATTGCCGGACGCCCGGCGCGCATGCGGGCGTACCGGCCGCGTGGTGCTTGCCGCCGCGGTTTGTGCGCGCCATGACCCGCGACCTGTGCGCGCAGCGGCGCGAGCGTGTCGCCGGTGACCAGCCCGGCCCACACCAGGTCCCACAATGCGGCTACCACGGCACCGTCGTCCGGTGGCTGCTCCAGACCCGGCGTGACGCGGTCGACGAGCTGCCGGAAGAACAACGCCCCGCCTTCCAGCGCCGTGACGATCGCGTCGTGCAGCGGGCTGGACGGCGGATTCTCCTCGACCTCGGGCAGCAGCAGGTCCGCGACGTCCGACGGGGCCAGCGCCAGCCAGCCGTCCCCGCCGGAGAGCGCGCCGCAGCCTGCCCAGGTGACCTCGCCCGCGGTGGTGAGTTCGTCGAGCAGCGCGGGGGAGTAGCCCGGCAATCGGCTCGGCAGGATGAGCGATTCCACCGCGCTCGCTGGCAAGGGCGCACCGGCCAGCTGTTCGACCACCGACAGCACGTCGTCGGCGGTCGGCGCGGACCGCAGGCGCGCACCGATTCCGTGCCACGCGGGCAGGAACCGGCCCAGCGCTGCCGGCTCCACGGGCTCGACCTCGGCCCGCAGCCGAGCGAGTGACGCACGACGCAACCGCCGCAACACGGCCGCGTCGCAGTACTCGACGCCCACGCCATGGGTTTCCGGATGCCCGACCGGACTCAGCTCGCCGCGTACGAGCCTGCCTTCGCCGGTGAGCCGGTCGAGCACACCGGTGACGACAGCCGAGCCCAGCCCGAACCGGTCTGCCGCGGCTGTCGCGGAGAAGGGACCGCGGGTCCGCGCGTAGCGGCCGAGCAGGTCGCCCAGCGGATCCGCCACCGGTTCGGTGAACGCCTCGGGCACGCCGACCGGAAGCGCGACGCCCAGCGCGTCCCGCACCCGTCCGGCGTCCTCGATGGCCAGATAGCGCTCCTCGCCGCCGATGCGCACCTGGATCGCACGCCGCGCCGAGGCGAGTTCCGCCAGCCATTCCGGCTGGATCCCTCGTTCCGCGGCCTCCGCCACCGAGAGATCGCCGAGGAATCGCAGCAGGTCGGCGGCGTCCTCCGCCGACCGGGCGCGCCGGTCTGGATCGAGCCGCTGCAGCGACCGTTCGACCTCGGCCACCGCCTCGGGGTCGAGCAACTCGCGAATCGCTTCCGTGCCCAGCAATTCGGCCAGCAGCGCGGAATCCAGCGACAGCGCCGCGGCCCGCCGTTCGGCCAGCGGGGCGTCCGTCTCGTACAGGAACATCCCGACGTACCCGAACAACAGGCTCCGGGCGAACGGCGACGCGGCCGGTGTCTCCACCTCGACCAGCCGCACCTTCCGTGCCCGGACATCCGACATCAGCTCCCGCAGGCCGCCGACGTCGTACACGTCTTGGAGAACCTCGCGCATGGCCTCCAACACGACCGGGAACCGCTCGTACTTCGCCGCTACCGACAACAGCTGCGACGCCCGTTGCCGTTGCTGCCACAGCGGTGTGCGCCGCCGCGGATCACGGCGCGGCAGCAACAGCGAACGGGCCGCGCACTCCCGGAACCGCGCCGCGAAGACCGCCGAGCCGCCGACCTCCGCCACGATCAGCTGCTCGACCTCCTCCGGGTCCAGCAGGACATCGTCGGCGCCGATGGTGACTTCGCCGCCGTCGGCGTCGAGCGCGTCGGGCAGCCGCAGCACGATGCCGTCGTCGGAGTGCGCCACCTGGGCGTCGACACCGCGGTTTTCCCGCAGCCGCGCGGCGATCGCGAGCGCCCACGGAGCGTTCACCTGCGCACCGAACGGAGAGTGCAGCACGATCCGCCAGTCGCCCAGCTCGTCCCGGTAGCGTTCGAGCAGGATGACGCGATCGTTGGGCACGTGCCGGGTCGCCGACTTCTGTTCTTCCAGATACGCCAGCAAATTGTCGCAGGCGCGCTGGTCGAGACCGGCCGCGGCGGCCCGGTCCCTGGCCGCCGAAGTGTCCGAAGTGGACAGTTCGCGGACGAACGCGCCGAGCGCCCGTCCCAGTTCCAGCGGCCGTCCCGCGGCGTCGCCCTTCCAGAACGGCATCCGGGCGGGCTGGCCGGGGGCGGGCACGACGATCACCCGGTCATGGGTGATGTCGGTGATCCGCCACGACGAGGTGCCGAGCAGGATCGTGTCGCCGACCCGCGACTCGTACACCATCTCCTCGTCGAACTCGCCCACGCGAGAGCCGGGTTTGCCCTCGTCGCCCGGGGTCATCACGGTGAACAGCCCGCGGTCGGGGATCGTGCCGCCGGACGTGACGGCCAGCCGCTGCGAACCCGGCCGTCCGCGCAGTTCGCCGCCGACCCGGTCCCACGTGATCCGCGCCCGCAGCTCGCCGAACTCCTCGCTCGGGTAGCGGCCGGCGAGCATGTCGAGCACCGCGTGCAGCGCGTCGTCCGGCAGCGAGCTGAACGGAGCCGCCCGCCGCACCAGCGCCGCCAGCTCCGGCACCGTCCACGGTTCGAGCGCCACCATCGCCACGACGTGCTGGGCCAGCACGTCGAGCGGATTGCGCGGGTACCGCACCGCTTCGATCGCCCCGGTCGCCATCCGTTCCGCGACCACCGCGCACGACACCAGGTCGCCGCGGAACTTCGGGAACATCACGCCGGACGACACCGCGCCGACCTGGTGTCCGGCCCGGCCGACGCGCTGCAGCCCGGACGCCACGGTGGGCGGGGCCTCGATCTGCACGACCAGATCGACCGCGCCCATGTCGATGCCGAGTTCGAGCGACGACGTGGCCACCACGCACGGCAGCCGCCCGGACTTCAGCTCCTCCTCGACATGGGTCCGCTGCTCGCGGGACATCGATCCGTGGTGCGCCCGCGCGATCACCGGATCCGCGCCGGACGTGACGCCGGACTGCCCGACCGCCTCGGCCGGGAACGCGTCGCCCTGGGCCAAACCGCCCTGAGCCAGGCCGGCCTGCTCGGACGCGAGTTCGTTGAGCCGCGCGGTGAGCCGTTCGGTGAGCCGCCGCGAGTTGCCGAACACGATGGTGGAGCGGTGCGCGCGGATCAGCTCCAGCACCCGTTCCTCGACCGCGGGCCAGATCGACGGCCGCTGCACCGCCGCGCCCGAGACCTCCTCCTGGGTGCCGATCCCGCCCTCGGACGGCAGCTGCGACAACGACGTGAGGTCGTCGAGCCGCTCCATCGGCGACGGAGCCGGGCCGTCGAGGTTCGCCATGTCCTCGACCGGCACCTCCACCCGCACCTGGATCGTCTTCGCGAGCTTCGGCTGCACGACGGTGACCGGGCGGCCGCCGGCGAGGAACGCGCTCACCTCGTCGATCGGGCGCACCGTGGCCGACAATCCGATGCGCTGGGCCGGTCTGGGCAGCAGCGCGTCGAGCCGTTCCAGCGACAACGCCAGGTGCGCGCCGCGTTTGCCGCCCGCGACGGCGTGCACCTCGTCGACGATCACCGTCTCGACGCCCTTCAGCGACTCCCGCGCGGAGGACGTGAGGATGAGGAACAGCGACTCCGGCGTGGTGACCAGCACGTCCGGCGGGGTTTTCCCGAACGACCGGCGCTCGGCCGCCGTGGTGTCGCCGGTGCGCATGCCGACCTCGATCTCCGGCGCGGGCAGGCCGAGCCGGTGCGCGGCCTGGGAGATGCCCGCCAGCGGCGCGCGCAGGTTGCGCTGCACGTCGACCGCCAGCGCCTTCAGCGGCGAGACGTAGAGGATCCGGCACCGCTCGCGCGGGTTCGCCGGCGGCGGTTCCGCCGCGAGCCGGTCGAGTGCCCACAGGAACGCGGACAGGGTCTTGCCGGACCCGGTGGGCGCCACGACCAGGGCGTGCTGCCCGGCGTGTGCGGCCCGCCAGGCCCCTTCCTGCGCGGCCGTCGGGGCGGCGAAGGCTCCGGCGAACCAGGTGCGGGTCGCCGGGGAGAAGAGGTCGAGCACGTCGTTTGCCACGGGATCCATCATGCGCGGCACCCCCGACAATTTCCGGGGCCCGGTCGGCGCACCCCGCGCCGGATCCCCTCGTGTGGGTGACCGATCGGCTTAGATCGCGTACTTCCACACGGTCAGCGAATAGGCCGAATACCAGGCTCCGACCAGCACGAACACGGTCGCCGCGGCGATCATCGTGGACTTCTTGCGCCCGGCCAGCCCCATCGCGACGGGCAGCAAAAGCGCGAAGTCGGGGAGGACGAACCGCGACTTCAGAGCAGGCAGCCCGGCACTGCAGAGGACCAGCACCACGACCCCCACCGCATACGCGGCCAACGGCCACGGAATCTGGCGGCTGGTCACGGAGACGACCGCGAGCGCGATCGCGGCGACCATCACGAGCACGACGAGCGTTTCCCACGCGTTGCCCGAGGTGAAGAGCGTCTGCGTGATCCACCGCCAGGCTTCGGCACCGCCGTCGAAACGCGTGTTCCAGCCGCGAAGCTCCACGTCCTGCCAGCCGGTCAAGCTGCCGGTCTGCACCGCGACGAACATCCAGTACCCGAGCAGCCCGAGCGGCGCGACGAAGACGCACATGAGCGCGTTCCACCGCTGCCTGTTCCGCCACACGTCGATGGCCGCGGCGATCACCACGACAGCGACCAGTACGCACGCGGTGGACCGACTGAGCCCGGCGAACAGCGTCGCGGAAGCAGCGAGGTACCACTTGCGTTCGAGCACGCCGACCAGCGCCCACGCGGCGAACGCGGTGAAGAGCGCCTCGGTCATCACCATGCTCTCGGCGATCGCCATCGGCGCGGCGCCCCACAACACCGCGAGCAGAAACCCCGCTCGTTCACTGTGGACGAAGCGGCCGATTCGGTACATCGCCGTCGCCGCCGCGATTCCGGCGAGCGTCGACAGCAGGATGCCTGCCCCGAAGTACGTCACTCCTGGCAGCTTCGCGAGCATCCCGGTCAAGGACGGGTACAGCGGGAAGTACCCGTACGCCGCGTCGGGATACGGCAGTCCGGCGGCGTCGAGCGGATTGCTCACGCCGCTGTAGCCGTGCTCCGCGATCTGCAGGTACCACCAGCCGTCCCAGGACTGCAGCCGTTCGCCCAGCGGCAGGTCCCGGGGCGCGGCCATGGCGGCGAGCACGCCGACGCCGACCAGCCGCACCACGAGGTACAGGACTGCCGCGCGTACGTAACCGGAACGGCTCCATCTGCCGAGCGGACTGTCCACGGCGGTCTGCTCAGGCTGTTCTCGGCGGGTCTTGTCCACTAGCTCTGTCATTACCTCCCCGTCCTCGGAAGACGAGACGTTCCGTTGCTTCCCGGGGTTGCGTGCGTCGCGAGTTTCGCGGGTCCGCACGCACGGTGACCGGGCACGTGGCAGCATCTCCGCCAGCACTGTTTGAGTCGAGGGGAAATTACTGTGCGGATCCTGTCGGTGGACCTCGGGACGTCCAACACCGTTGCCGTCCTTTCCGCGCACGGCAGGCCGCCTCGCGTCGTAGAGGTCGACGGGTCGGCCAACATGCCCTCCGCGGTGTTCGCCGGCGAGGACGGCACGCTCATGGTCGGCAGGGACGCCGAACGTCGTGCGCGGCTCGATCCGACGCGGTTCGAACCCAACCCTAAACGGCGCATCGACGAGCAGACACTGCTCCTGGGCACGGACGTCGTGCCTGTCAACGAAGCGCTCGCCGCGATTCTGCGCCGGGTGCTCGACGAGACCACCCGCCAGCTCGGCGGCGAACAGCCGGATGAGGTGCGGCTCACCCACCCCGCGCAGTGGGGTCCGGTGCGCCGCAACGTACTGCTGAGCGCGGCGCGGCTCGCCGGTATTCGCGGAAACATTGTCCTCGTGCCGGAGCCTGTCGCCGCCGCTGCGCACTTCGCGTCGTTCCCTGAGCGCGCGCTGGCTCCAGGGAAGGCTCTCGCGGTGTACGACCTCGGCGCGGGCACGTTCGACGTCGCAGTCGTCGGTGCGAATCAGAACGGCTACACAGTGCTCGCCGAAGACGGTCTGCCGGACCTCGGCGGCCTCGACGTCGACCAGGCGCTGATGGTCCACGTTGGACGTGAGGTGTCGCACTCGGACCCGCAGCGTTGGCAGAGGCTGCTTCGTCCCGAGTCCACTGCGGACCGGCGTACGCGACGCGCGCTGCAAGAAGACGTGAAGGCCGCGAAGGAGGCACTGTCTCGGCATCCGCAGACAGAGGTGCCGATGCCGGAGCCGTTCAAGGACGTGCTCGTCACGCGCGGAGAGCTTGAAGGCTTGGTGCGTCCGGCGATGCTGCGTAGCGTGGAGTTGCTGTCGCGGACGCTGCGCGCGGCTGGGCTCACTTCGGACCGTCTCGTCGGCATCTACCTCGTCGGAGGTTCGAGCCGCCTGCCGCTGGTCGGGTCGATGATCGCGGAGAAGCTCGGCGTCGTCCCCACGAGCCTTGATCAGCCTGAGACGGCAGTCGCGCTGGGTGCGCAGCACGTCGCTAAAGACGGACTGTCGATGCGTACGCAGAACGTCGAGGGTCAGGTGGCAGCAGGCGCGCCGTACACACCGCCTGCTGCGCAGCAGGGCAACTACCCGCCGTACTCGCCGCCGCAACCGCAGCAGATGCCGCCGTTCCAGCCTTCGCCGGCACCGTCGAACTTCCCGACGTACACGCCTGCTGCGCCGGAGAAGAAGAGCCGCACCAAGCTGTTGATCGGCATCGCGGCGGCTGTGGTGGTCGTGCTCGCGGCAGGGCTGACCGTGTTCCTGACCACAAAGGGCTCGTCGGTGCAGACGTACACCGCTGACGAGTGCCGTACGCCGGGGCAAGCCGACTCGTCCGGCCTGACCGGCTGCATGCGTCAGCTGGCCGGCAAGGTCGCTGACAACGGGGGCTGTGCGCCCGGCATGGGCAACGGTCCGGCCGCGCCGGCGAAGAGCCTCGGAGCCGCGTCGACGTGCGCCGCGCCGGGGCGCGCGGGTACTCAGGTGACGTACGTGCAGGGACAGTCGGCAGCGGAGCTGAAGCAGTACACCGACGGACTGCTCTCCTCCGCGGGCGGCGACCGCACCGAAGCGGACTGGAAGGGCAACGCCCTCGAAGGCCACTACTCGGCGGCGGCCGGGCAGTCGTCGGCGGTCCTCGTGTTCACCGTGAAGGACCGGCCCCTCGTCGGGTTCCTCTATCAGGTGAATTCCGGCGGCCAGGCGGCCACGCCGGGTGCGCTGGCCGACTACTTCGAGCAGAACGTCCAGCCGGGGGAGTGATCCCCGCCGGAGCGGGAAAGCTAGCATTCGCCCGATGCGTATCACGGTGTTCCGACGGCTGATGGCCGAGGAGTTCGGGTCCGGACGCGCCGAGATGCTCGCCAAGGACCACGTGTTCAGCGGGCTCGGCGGGCACACGGTCGAAGAGGCGCTGAGCGCGGGAACGCCGCCCAAGGAGATCTGGCGCGCGGTGTGCGTCGAGTTCGAGGTGCCGCCGGAACGGCGCTGACCTGGGAGTTTCCGGGCCCGGTCACCGCGAAGGGCGAAAACCGCGGAACCTGGGCGTGTCGCTGCGAGCCTCGAACACCTGTTCGTCTATGGTGTTGTGCACAACGGGGCCAGCGATCCACAGATCGGTCGCCGCGCCTGGAATTGTCGGTCCCTCCCCGTAGCGTCGGACCGGACAGAGCTTGGACCCCGGACAAGCTTGATCTGGACAACCGAACACACACAGGCCCCAACCAGCGAGGTGGACTTCCATGCCAGCAGCACCCGACAAGGACAAGGCGCTCGAACTCGCCCTTGCGCAGATCGACAAGCAGTACGGCAAGGGCTCGGTGATGCGCCTCGGCGAGGACGCCCGCCCGCCCATCGCCGTGATCCCCACCGGCGCGATCGCCCTCGACGTCGCGCTCGGCATCGGCGGCCTGCCGCGCGGCCGGGTCGTCGAGATCTACGGACCGGAGTCCTCCGGTAAGACCACGGTCGCCCTGCACGCGGTGGCCAACGCCCAGCGCAACGGCGGGATCGCGGCGTTCATCGACGCGGAGCACGCGCTCGACCCGGAGTACGCGAAGAAGCTCGGCGTCGACACCGACGCGCTGCTCGTGTCCCAGCCGGACACCGGCGAGCAGGCGCTCGAGATCGCGGACATGCTGATCCGCTCCGGCGCGCTCGACATCCTGGTCATCGACTCCGTGGCGGCCCTCGTGCCGCGCGCGGAAATCGAGGGCGAGATGGGCGACTCGCACGTCGGTCTCCAGGCCCGCCTGATGAGCCAGGCGCTGCGGAAGATCACCGGTGCGCTGTCGAACTCCGGCACCACCGCGATCTTCATCAACCAGCTCCGCGAGAAGGTCGGCGTCATGTTCGGCTCGCCGGAGACCACCACGGGCGGTAAAGCGCTGAAGTTCTACGCCTCGGTCCGGCTCGACGTGCGCCGCATCGAGACGCTCAAGGACGGCGGCGAGCCGGTCGGCAACCGCACCCGCGTGAAGGTCGTCAAGAACAAGGTGGCCCCGCCCTTCAAGCAGGCCGAGTTCGACATCCTCTACGGCATGGGTGTCTCGCGCGAGGGCTCGCTCATCGACATGGGCGTCGACCAGGGCATCCTGCGCAAGTCGGGCGCCTGGTACACGTACGAGGGCGACCAGCTCGGCCAGGGCAAGGAGAACGCCCGCCGGTTCCTGCGCGACAACCCGGACATCGCCAACGAGATCGAGAAGCGGATCAAGGAGAAGCTCGGCATCGGCCCGCAGGTCGACGCCGAGGCCGAGGCAGTGCCCGCGCCGGTCGACTTCTGATCCGGGGAGGGGAGGGGATCGGCGGATTCCCTCCCCGGTGCCCAGTGCTCCGGCGAGCGCCGGGCAGCGCTGAAACCTGGGTCTGGGGCGGGTCGCCGTGCCGGGTCCTTCGGTGAGGCCTGGGCCGGTGGCGCGGTTCGTCGTGACCGGGGCTTCGGGTGTGGCGGTGTTCCGGAGGCGTCGGTGTCCTGTCGCCTGGCGGGGAGGGTTTCTCCGGCTGGGTGCGGGGCGGCGGGTTGTGCGCGGATCGCGGCCCGGGCGGCGTGGCGGTGTGCTTGGCCGGTTCGAGGCGGCGAGCGCGGTGTGCTTGGCCGGGTTCGAGGCGGTCGGCACGGGCGTGCTTGAGCCGTTCGAGACGGCGGGTACGGCGTGCTCGAGACGCTCGAGGTGGCGGGCGCGCGGTGTGCTTGGCCGGTTCGAGACGGCGAGCGCGGTGTGCTTGCGCGGGCTCGAAGCGGTGGGTGTACGAACCGGTGCGGGATTGCCGGTGCGGGACCTGGCTGGTTCGAGCCGGGGTGAGGCTCGTCGGCTGAGGTCCGGCCGACCGGGCTTTGCACCGGCGCCGGACCAGTGGCGTCCGGTGCCGGTGGAAATCGGTGTCGAGGTGAAGGCGCCGTCGTCCGAGGGCGGGGCCGGGAAGAGGAGTGCGGTCGTGGCCAGGGTGCCGAAGGTCGAGCCGGCGGAGTTGCCTCCGGAGGAGCGGGCCAAGAAGGCCAAGGAGATCTGCTTCGACCTCCTCGCCGCCCGGCCGCGGACGGTCGACGAGCTGCGGCAGGCATTGCGGCGCAAGGGGTTCGACAGCGAGACCGTCGAAACCCTGCTCGGCAAGCTCGACCGCGCCGGCCTCGTCAACGACGCCGAGTTCGCCGAAACCTGGGTCCGCAACCGGCACGCCAACCAAGGGCTGTCGCGGACGGCGCTGGTCGCGGAGCTGCGGCGCAAGGGCGTCGACGGGGAGATCGCGGCGCAAGCGGCGGAGGAAGTCGACCGGGATTCCGAGGAACAGCGCGCCCGCGAACTGGTGCGCAAACGGCTCGGGTCGCTCGGGAACGTCGACGAGCAGACCGCGATCCGCCGGCTGCTCGGGTTCCTCGCGCGCAAGGGTTATCCGCAAGGAATGGCGTACACGGTGATCCGCGACGAGCTGCGCGAGTTCGGTGCGGAATCCAGCCTGCTCGACGACGTGACGGTCGACTGACCGGCGCGCGTCACGAAGAAACCCGCCGCCTCCAGCACGAAGGCGACGGGTTCCGGAAGAAGGCTCAGCGCAGTGCGGCGGCCTCGGCGGCCAGCTTCTCGACCGCGGCGAAGTCCTTGGCCGCCAACAGCTTCGATGGCGTCAGCCACGATCCGCCGATGCAGCCGACGTTCGGCAGCGCCAGATATTCCCGCGCCGACGACACCGTGATCCCGCCCGTCGGGCAGAACTGCAGCTGCGGCAACGGCCCGGCGATCGACTTCAAGAACGCCGCGCCCCCGCTGGCTTCCGCCGGGAAGAACTTCAGCGCGCTCAACCCGCGCTCGGCCAGCCGCATCGCCTCCGACACGGTGCTCGCGCCCGGCAGGAACGGCAGCCCGGTGGCGAACGCGGCGTCCAGCACCGCGTCCGTGGTACCCGGCGTCACCAGGAACTTCGCGCCCGCTTCGGCGGCCTGTTTCGCCTGCTCCGGCGACGTCACCGTGCCGGCGCCCACGACGATGTCCGGCACCTCCGCGGCCACCCGCTCGATCGCGGTCAGCGCGACCGGCGTGCGCAGCGTCAGCTCGATCACCCCGATCCCGCCGGCGTGCAGGGCGCGGGCCGTCGGGACCGCGTCGTCGACGTCGTCGATCACCACGACGGGCATCACGGGGGACAGGGCGAGCAGGTCCGTGCCGGTGGTCACTGACCGACCTCCTGGGTCTGGAGAGCGTACGGGGACTCGCCCATTGTCCCGCTTCCGAATGGCGGAACGCCCCGGGCGAGGTCCAGCTCCGGCGTGAGCGCTCCGAACACGCTCGCGCCCTGGTCCGCCGGGCCGATCGCGCGGCGCAGCGCCCCGAACAGCTCCCGCCCGGTCCCGCTCCACGCGGCCTCCGACGGCGGGGCGTCCGCGAGGTCCCGCCGGGCCAGTTCCTCGTCCGGGACCAGCACGTCCAGCGAACCGGACCGCGCGTCGAACCGGACCACGTCGCCGTCCGCGATCCGGGCGATCGGCCCGCCCACCGCGGCCTCCGGCGTCACCTGGATCGCGGCCGGAACCTTGCCGGACGCACCCGACATCCGCCCGTCGGTGAGCAGCGCGACCCGGAATCCGCGGTCCATCAGCACTCCCAAGGCCGGCGTGAGGCCGTGCAGCTCCGGCATGCCGTTCGCCTGCGGACCCTGCTGTCGCAGCACCACAACCACGTCGCGGTCCAGTTCTCCGGCCTCGAACGCGGTCCGGAACGCTTCCTGCGACGTGAACACTCGCGCCGGTGCCTCCACCACCCGGTGCTCCGGGGCGACTGCCGACACCTTCGTCACGGCTCGGCCCAGGTTGCCTTCCACCATCCGCAACCCGCCGTCCGGCGCGAACGGCCGCCACACCGGACGCAGCACCTCTTCGTCGAGGCTGCGCGTCGGCACGTCTCGCCACACCAGTTCGCCGTCCGACAAGATCGGCTCCTGCGTGTATCGGCGCAGGCCAGGACCCGCGACGGTCTGCACGTCCTCGTGCAGCAATCCCGCGTCGAGCAGCGTGCCGACCAAGAACTGGATGCCGCCTGCCGCGTGGAAGTGGTTGATGTCCGCGCTGCCATTCGGGTACACGCGCGCCAGCAGCGGCACGACCGCCGACAGGTCCGAGAAGTCGTCCCAGCTCAGCTGAATCCCGGCCGCCGCGGCGATCGCGACCAGGTGCATCGTGTGGTTCGTCGACCCGCCGGTGGCCAGCAGCGCCACGATGCCGTTCACGAACGCTTTTTCGTCCAGCACCTGCGAAATCGGCGTGTACGCCTCGCCGCGGGACAGCTCGACGACGCGCCGTCCGGCCTCTTCGGTGAGCGCCTGGCGCAACGGAGTGTTCGGCGGCACGAAGCTGGCGCCCGGCAGGTGCAGGCCCATCACCTCGACCACCATCTGGTTCGAGTTGGCGGTGCCGTAAAACGTGCACGTGCCAGCGGAGTGATACGACGCCGCTTCCGCGTCGAGCAGGTCTTCCCGCGTCGCGAGCCCCTCCGCGTACAACTGCCGAACCCGCGCTTTTTCCTTGTTGGGCAAGCCGGAATTCATCGGCCCGGCGGGCACGAGCACCGCGGGCAGATGCCCGAACGACAGCGCGCCGATCAACAGTCCCGGCACGATCTTGTCGCACACGCCGAGCAGCAACGCCGCGTCGAACATGTCGTGGGACAGCGCGATCGCCGTCGCCATCGCGATCACTTCGCGGCTGAACAACGACAACTCCATGCCCGGCCGGCCTTGCGTGATGCCGTCGCACATCGCGGGCACGCCGCCGGCGAACTGCGCGACGCCGCCGGCCGCACGGACCGATTTCTTCAGCCAGGCCGGATACTCCTGCATCGGCTGGTGCGCGGAGAGCATGTCGTTGTAGGAGGACACGATCGCGACGCCGGGCGCGCGCAACTGCCGCAGCGCCTGCTTGTCGACGCCGTCCATAGCGGCGAAACCGTGTGCGAGGTTGCTGCAGGCGAGGCCGCGGCGGACGGGCCCCTCCTCGAAAGCGGCCGCGCTGCGGGCGAGGTACGCCGCCCGCGTGTCCGCACTGCGCTCGGCGATCCGGTCGGTGACGTCGGCGAGAACGCGGTGCACCGCGGCGGTCGGGTTCGGGCTGCTGCTCATCTCAAGCTCCCGGCTCGTGACGGGTTCGCGAGACGGCGGCGCTGGCGTCGCGGGAACGTGACGGTGCACACGGTAACCCGAAAACCTGCCGGAAACAAAATCGATTCAGAAACCCCTACGCGGTGTCCGCCGGGAGCAGCGGGCGGCTTCCGCCTGGCAAGGCCGCCGCGTTGTCTGCGGCTGATGACGCGGGTCGGCTAGAGCGAATGGGTGTTTTCGGTTGATGACAGGCACGATCCCCGGCCGGAGGTGACGGTGGATGCGAGATTCGGAGATGCCCGCTCCGCGGGAGCGCGTGCTGGGCCTGGCGCTGCGCCATGCCCGGATCGAGGCGAGCTTCGGCTTGTGCGAGCTGGGGCGGTGGGTCGGGGTGGACCCGGCGCTGCTGTCGAGCTGGGAGCTGGGCCAGCGGGTTCCGTCGCTGGAGGACGTGGCGGGGGTGCTGGGCGCGCTCGGGGTGGTCGGCGAGAGAAAGACGCGGATCATGGCGCTGGCGCGCGAGCTGGCCGGGTCGAGCTGGTTCACGCGGGAGTCGCGGGCGGACCCGGCGCTGGCCGGGCACGAACGGGCCGCGGCATCGGTGACGGTGTGGGCTCCGCTGCTGATTCCGGATCTGCTGCAGATCCCCGATTACGTGCGGCTGGCGTTCGGCCCTGGCTTGCGGGACAAGGACGTCCTGGAACAGATCGTCGAGAACCGCTTGGACCGCAACCGGATCCTGTTCGGCGCGGAGACGGTCGAGACGCAGCTTTACGTCGGATCCGAGGCGCTGCGCAACTACTTCGGCGATGCCGAGGTGATGCTGCGGCAGGTGCGATACCTCAAGGAACTGCTGGAGAATTCGCGGACGGTGAAGATCCAGCTAGTGCCAAGCCGGGCCGTGACGGAGGGCGCGTTCAGCCGGTACCGACGGCGGGACACGTCGGAAGTCGTGTACTGCCCGCACCAGCGCGTCGGCGTCTTCCTGGCCGGTCATCAGGCTGCCTCGTACGCGGCAACCATCGAGCGTTTGGCCGAGTGCGCGTTGTCTCCGGAGGACTCGCTGCGCCAGCTGTCGGTCGCGGTGGCCGGGTTCGAGGAGGAGGTGAAGGCCGAGCGACTGGCGGACGAGGTTGGGCTGACGAGACTTCTGGCGGGCGAGGATCCGGCCGAATAGGTGCCGGTTTGGATCTTCCTGGCCGGTCCGCCGTGAGCCCTTCGCGGCTTGGCGGACCGGCCACGGCCAGAGGCGAGGTTCAGCCGTCGCGGCCTGCGTCTGCAGCTGGTGACGGCGAGTCTGCGGGCATTCGCTGATGCTGTCACGCGGGGTGAGGAGCGAAGAACTCTCTGTTTGTCAGAGGCGGGCATGCGGCGCGTCGGCGACTTGAGTTGTGCGGCTGATGGCCCAGAGGCGGCCCAGACCCCACTTTCGGCCCCTATCTGGCGAGAAATCCCCAGGTCAACCAGTACAACATGCCCAGCTCTGGTAAATGTGCTACTTCTGCCGAGGGGGTTTCCTGACCTGCGGACCTTCGCCCGGGTAGCGCTCTGACCTGCGTTTTCGGGTCGGTCGGGACCGGTTGAGTCTGGTCCGGTTTGGATCTCTGACGTCCTGTAGACGTCCTGAGGCCGGTCTGTCTGAGCCCGTTTGCGGCCTGGCGGACCGGCCTCTAGCCGTGCCTGCCGACTGACTACTCGCAGTGGCGAACCGGGCTCCGCGGGAGGTGTCGGGCGGTCTGATCCGTCGTTCTCGCCCTTGCCAGCTTGAGTGCGGCGGTGCCGGGGTCAAGGGTGAGCGAAGCTCATCGCGAAGCGACGCCGTAGGCGCCCTTGATGCCGGTGGCGCGGCGTTCGATGCTCGGGCGCGAGGATGACGGCCCGACGCCGGAGGTGGGCGGCTGAGCTAGGACGTGTGGCCGCCTTGTCGCGGCTGGGGGAGCCTTCCGCGCCGCCTGCGGCGGTGTGCGCACTCGGGCTGCTCTTCGGCGGGCTCGCCGGGCGGGCCGGCCGGAGCGCCAGCGGAGGCCCGCCCAGCCAACCGGCGAGTCTCGCCGTACGCGAGGTGACCGGTTGCGCGCCGCCGCAGGCGGCGCGCCTTGATCCCATAGAGCCAAATTCGGCAGTGAGCAGACCTTAGGCGAGTATCATCGGCAACGCAGTGTTCATTCCTGAAGATTGGCAGAAATTCGCATGGCTGACGAGTCGCCGGAAATCTCCCCACAAACGATTGAGCTGACTGAGACACGTCAAGGTCTCGACTCGATGGGTGTTGCGCCTCCAGAGCCCGTGATTCTGCCGACGGCGTCGGCAGACGGCCCGTCAATTAGTGGAGATAGCGCCGAAAATAGCTTCTGGGGAGTTGAAACCCTTGACTTTGATGGATGAATAATAACGTGCTGACAACTTGGGTTTCAGTTCTATTTTTCTTCATATTCGTTGCGCCGGGAATTCTTTTTGACCTGCTGAGCGAGAGGAGGCGTCCGGGGGCATCCGAGTCCAGTTTCCGCGAAATTAGCCGGACGGCGCTGGCGAGCTTAGTATTTAGTGGCACAGCAGCGGTTCTGGTTTTTTGTGTCAGTCAGATCTTTCCGGGACTGTTTCTCAAGATTGAAGGTATTGCACGTCGCGGTAATGCATACTTGCTTGAAAATCTGGCTTTAACGTTCCGAACCTGTGCGACCTTGGTTCTAATCTCCCTCGGTCTAGCGATCTTGGGAAATTGGTTGCTTTCAAGACGATCTGGTGGGGCTAACATTCGCGCAATAAACTCCTGGACTCAAGTCTTCAAGAATGATCGTCCGGAGGGGCATGAAGCCTATGTTCGAGTCCGTACCGGGTTTGGCACCTATTATGGCAAAGTTGCGAATTTTTCATCTGGCCTTGAGGGCGATGGGCGCGAGCTTGTTCTTGCCCCGCCGATTAGATCTGCCGTAGTTGGAAAATCTATGTCAGCTGCGCCAGCTCGCTTCTCGCGTCTGATAGTGAAGGGTGATGATATTCAATCAATGTTTGTTGAGTATTACCCGAAGGGGAAGAGTCCGATCCCGCTTAAGGAACATCATCCTGATGATTCCTCAGGGGAGGAATCTGGGATGCCCGACGAGGGGGCTTGATGGAAGTAAACTCCGCGGTTCGAGGTGTCTTCTTCTGTGTGGCTTATATCTATTGTGAAGCCGAAGATGGTGCAAAATCTGTCGGAACAGGGCATGTTCAGATCGAGCAGGTTGACGATCTCGTGGTTCCGGTATTAATAACAAACAGGCATGTAATAGCTGGCGCCAAGCGGGGAAAGATACGATTTATCAGAAGCAACGGCGACGGCGGCCCACTGCTTGGCGAATCTGTTGAATATGTATACGAGGAGTTTCAAGAGGGGTGGATATGTCATCCCGACCCAGAGGTTGACGTTGCGGCGAAGTTATTGTTGATCGACTTTTTGGGCGACTTCGACGGTGAGATCAAGCCATTTTTTAAGGCAGTTTCAGGTTCGGTGTATCCCACGGAGGAAGTACTACAAGAACTCGATATTCTCCAAGAATTGTGCTTCGTGGGCTATCCGTCGGGACTCTACGACAGCAAAAACCTGACGCCCGTATTCAGGCGGGCAGTCGCTGCCACCCCCATAGAAGTGGACTGGCAAGGGAAGCCTGTCTTCTTGATCGACGGATCCATTGTAAATGGAAGCAGTGGTAGTCCTATCTTCGTCATAGAAGAAGGAATGTATCGGCAGAGAAACGGGTCGCTTATGATTGGGGCCAGCAGAGTTGTCTTTCTCGGTATAATTTCATCTGTGTACGAAGATGTGGGCGTAGGGAAGATGGCAACAGGCTCGGCGATATCTGAGTTTAGGGTAAATCAGAGAATCAACCTTGCTCTGGTGTATAAATGGACCGCCGTCCGCGAGGCGGTCCGAGCGCTAATTTCCTCTCAGGGGCGAGAAATCAATGTGGTAGCGAGTGCTGTGCGGCGCAATGGGTAAAAACCCGTTACTGAGTCTATATTCTGGCTAAGATGGGTAAGGGTAAGAGGATTGTGGAACTTCTCTTGTAGGTTTACTGTTTTTTCAGAAGTCCTCGTCGTCTACTGTTAGTTCGGAGAGTCAACCGAGTTCTGTCGCAGCCTGGTGGGGGTCGAGGTGTGATGCACTCGTGGCCTAATGAAGCATCGGTGCTGTTTGCGGGTGTCGGCATAGCTGCGTACTAGCCAGATGAGAGGTAAACGCTGGGGCCTGTGCTGATCACAGCGATGGTTGGAAGCGGAACCCCTCTGTATCCTGTCTCCATGCGAGGTGCGGGTGATCAGCTCAGCATCGGGGAGCGTATTGCCTTCTACCGGCGGCGGCGTGGGCTGTCGCAGGCGGTGCTTGCTGACTTGGTGGGCCGCACTGAGGACTGGCTGAGCAAGATCGAGCGCGGCGAGCGGGATATCCGCCGGTTGGATGTGTTGGCGGAGGTCGCGCAGGCCCTGCGGGTCACGTTGGGCGATCTGCTCGGCGAACCGGTCCTGCTGGAGGACCAGGAGAAGAACGATGACGTCCCGGCGATCCGGGATGCGCTGATGGCTCCGCGTCGGCTCTCCCGGACCTTGTTTTCCTCGGCGATGTCGCCCGAGTACATCGATCCCGCGCCGGTCGCCCAGTTGGTGGAAGGTGCCTGGTCCAGCTATCAGAACGGCGAACTCGGCCGGGTCGTCGCGGCACTGCCTGGTCTGATCAAGACCAGTCAGGCGATGGAGGCCGCATCCTCGGACGATACGACGTATAAGCGGGCGTGCGCGGCGGTGTCGGCCCGCGTACACCACCTGGCCGCGACCACGCTGAGCAAGATCGGTGAGGCTGACCTCGCGTGGATCGCGGCGGAACGGGCGATGCAGGCGGCCGATGACGCGGATGATCCGCTGGTGCTGGCGTCGGCCGCACGGTCGGGGACGCATGCGCTGCTGGCGGTGGGCCGATTCGATGACGCGCTGGAGCTGGGCGACGTCGCGGCCAAGTGGCTGCTGCCGCGCATGGCTGAAGGTGATCCGGCGGCGCTGAGTCTCTACGGGATGCTGTACCTCCGGACCGCGGTTGCTGCGGCTCGGCATCAGGACCGGTCGACGGCGAATGTCCTTCTCGGCCACGCGGGGCGGGCGGCGGATCAGCTCGGGGTGGATGCGAACTACTGGCAGACCGGGTTCGGACCGGCCAACGTCGAGCTGCACCGGCTGTCGGCGGCGCTGGATCTCGGCGACGTCGGGCAGGTGATCGAGTCCGCGCCGCGCGTCAACGTCGATCATCTGCCGGTGGAGCGGCAGGTCACGCACCTGATCGACTTCGCGCGGGCGTTGAGCCTGGTCGCGAAGGACGACGAAGCGCTTGACGCGCTGCTGGAGGCCGAGACGAAAGCACCGACCGTCGTCCGGCACAACACGATGGTGCGTGAGGTCGTGCGGTCGATGTATCGGCGTGCTCCGGCGTCGGCGGGCAAGAAGTCCTCGGCGCTGCTGGCGCTGGCTGAGCGCTGCGGCGCGGTGAGGTAAGCGGATGACTTCGCGTGTTCTCGGCCTGGTCGGTTCCGGTGCTGGCGGGGTTGAAGATCTGCTTTCGAAGCTGATCCGTCCTGCGCAGACGGCGGGGTGGACGGTCGCGGTGACCTTGACCCCGACGGCTGGGCGCTGGCTGGCCGAGTCGGGTGCGCTGGCGGAGATCGAGGACGCGACGGGCTACCCGGTGCGGGTCGAGCCGCGGTCGCCGTCGGAGCGCAGTCCGCATCCTGCGCCGGACTGCTACCTGGTCGCGCCGGCCTCGGCGAACGTGGTCGCGAAGATGTCGCTCGGCATCGCGGACAATCAGGCGTTGACACAGGTCAACGAGGCCATTGGCACGCACAACATGCCGGTCGTGGTCTTCCCACGCGTGAACGCGGCGCACGCGCGTCAGCCGTTCTGGGAGATGCACATCGAGAACCTGCGGCGCGTCGGCGTCGACCTGCTCTACGGTGACGACGTCTGGCCGCTGCACGAGCCGCGCAGCTCTCCCGGTCGGGATCTGCCCTGGTCGGCGATGCTCGACGCGATTGAGAAGGCCGTTCCGGCCGGGCGCTAGCCCCTGCTCGAACCTACCCGGACAGTTTGTCCGGGTGATCTGCCTTACCCGGGTGTCTCCTGATCCCAGCGCGCCAAATCGGGCGTGCGGAAGCCGAGACATCGGGAGAGCACATGGGCATTCACGTGGTGATTCAGCCCCTCGTCGGATACGGCGCTGCCGTCGTGTCGCCTTCCCCTGGGGTTCGCCAGCTGGTGGCCGGGGGCGATGAGACCGCGATCGTGATACAGGTACCGGCTCGCATCGGCGGCTTGATGGATACCGCGCGGTTTGCGCGGAGTCTCTCTGTGGCCGCTGGCGAGTTCGGCGAGTGGTGCGAGACGCAGAACCGCACTCGCACCTACTCCTCTCCTCTCGGCGACCAGTGGCCGGAAGAGCGCGACTGAGCGCACAAAAACCTAGAGCAGCAAAGGAAATTCAGCATGGCTATCGAAAAGGGACACCGGTTTGCGATCGACTTTGACGACGCGTTCCCGCAGGGACTTGTGATGGTGGGGGAAGTGATCCCGGACAACGAGTATCAGTCTCGCGAGGACCGTGCTGCGGGGCGACCCGTACGCCAGCGCATTGACGAGGTGACAGGCAAGCGGCAGTGGCGAGCGGCGGTGACGGACCCGGGCGAGACGAAGGCGAAGCGGGCCTCGTTCGAGGTGACGTTCCTGGCGGACGTTCAGCCGGTGCCGACGACGTCGGAGGCGTTGCCGGGGATGCGGCCGGTGGAGCTGGACGGGTTGACGGCGGAGCCGCGTGTGGGCGGGCAGGGCGAGTTCAAGTATCAGACGTATGTGTTCCGGGCGACGGGGTTCAAGGCTGCGGCGAGTGCTGCGGGGAAGCCGTCGCGGTCGGCCGGAGCTGCGTCTGCAACTGGTGACAGCAAGGCGGCGTAGATGCGTGGCACGGATATGGCGAGCCCGCGAGCGCGCGGCCTGGGCGCGGCGTTGCGAGACGCCAGGCTTGAGGCGCGGTTTGGGTTGCGGGAGCTGGGGCGGCGGATTGGGGTGAACCCGGCGTTGTTGTCGAACTGGGAGCTGGGTCAGCGGGTGCCGACGCCGGTGGAGGTGGCGGGTGTGCTGGGTGCGCTCGGGGTGACCGGGCAGCGCAAGGCGTGGATCATGCTGTTGGCGCGGGGGGTGTCGGGGCCGAGCTGGTTTTCGGCGGGGTCGCAGGCTGATCCGGCGCATTACACGACGTTGGTCGCGCATGAGAGGGTGGCGCGGTCGGTGACGGTGTGGGCTCCGCTGCTGGTGCCGGATTTGCTGCAGGTTCCGGATTACGCGCGGTTGGTGGTCGGTCCGACGTTGCGGGACAAGGAGAAGCTGGATCAGGTGGTGGAGGACCGGTTGGACCGCAACCGGATCGTGTTCGGCGCGGGCGCGGTCACAGCGCAGATGTTCATTGGGTCCGAAGCGCTGAAGAACCATTTCGGCGTGACCGGGGTCATGCGGCGGCAGATGAGTTTCCTCCGGGATCTGGTCGGGCTGTCGCGGACGCTGACGATCCGGCTGGCCCCGAGCCAGGCCGTGTCGGAGGGGGCGTTTAGCCGGTACACGCTGAAGGACACCTCGGATGTCGTGTACTGCCCGCACCACGGTGCCGGGGTCTTCCTGGTCGGGAAGGACGCGGAGCCGTACACGGCAACGATCGAACGGCTCGCGAAGGCGGCGATGTCCCAGCGGGAATCGCTCGCGTGCCTGTCGGACGTGGTCGACCAGTTCACGGAAGAGGCGGCTGAGGAGCGGCTGGCGGATGACGCCGGGCTGACCCAGCTGTTGACCGGCGAGGAACCCGAGGACTAGCCGAAACCAAGCGGGAGTATTGAAAAAAGCGCACGGCGACGTGTGCTGTGTTCAACGCGCCCTTGAACGGGCGGAATTGTTCCGTATAAAACGCAGAACCGGCCTCTGGCTGCCAACCTTCACCGGTTCTGCGCTGTCCACTGGGAAGTGAACAATGACGAACATAACCGGTTCTGGACGGCGTGCGTCAACGGGGGTCACCCGGACGCGCTGCGCCGCATGCAAAAGTTCGCCCGCCTCGTGCCGGGCGAGAAGAAATGCGCGGCATGCCAAGGAATGCTGCCGCTCGACCTCACCGCGGCTGAAGGCGGTGAGCGCCGATGAACGCAGGAACGGTGCTGATCGGCGGCGCTGGCCTGGCGGTGCTGGTGTGGGTGCTGGCCAAGCTGGGTCGGGCATTCGCCGCGATCGCGGAAACCCTGGCCGCGCTGGCGATCCTCGGTCTTGCCTTCTGGGGCCTGATGCGAGCGATGGGCTGGATTGTTCGGCAACTGGCCGCGCACTGGCGCACCTGCCTGGCGCTGCTCGCTTTGGGCGCGTGGTGGCGTTGGCTCGGCTGGCCTTCGCTGGCGATCACGGCTGGCTCTGTCGGGCTGACGGCGCTCGTGTGGCGGAGCGGCTGGCCAATCGGGTTCGAACTCTGGTGCGGGCGGTGGTGCCGAGCCTGGTGGCTGCGCTGGGCCGTCTACGGGCGCAAACTCCCGGGCTGGCTGCATGCCTGCGGGTTGACCGTGCGGGACGAAGCGATTCCCGTGGACGTCACGGTCAATCTGGTGTCTCGCCGTCGCAAGCGCGAAGCGGTTGCCCAGTCTCGGCGTGACGCGGGCGTGGCGTTCCCCCGTGTCCTGCGGGTCCGTTCTGGCCCGTCGTGGGACGAGGTTCGCGTACGCCTGGTGCCCGGTCAGACTCCGGAGGATTTCGGCGAGGCTACGCGCGCTTTGGCGACGGCTCGGCGGGTGACGCGGGTGCAGGTGCGGGAGATCTCGCCGGACGTTGTCTCGGTGGACTTCATGCGTCGGGACTTGTTGGCCTCGGCCGTGTCCTGCCTGCCGCTGCCGGAGGTGGCTGAGGCGTCGGCGGTGGATTTGCGGCGGGTGTTCGCCGGTTCGACCGAGTATGGGACGGCTTGGCGGCTGCCGTTGCTTGGCGGGGGCGCGCACATCCTTGTGGCCGGTGCGTCGGGTGCGGGGAAGAACTCGGTGATGTGGTCGCCGCTGGTGTCGGCTGCTCCGGCGATCCGGTCCGGGTTGGTGCGGGTGTCCGGTGCGGACCCGAAGGGTATGGAACTCGCCTACGGGCGCGGGATCTTCTCCCGCTACGCGGTGTCCGGTGCGGAAGCGCTGGAGGTGCTGGAGGCGCTGCGGGACGAACTGGAACGGCGCAAGCGAGCGTTTGCCGGGCAGACGCGGGAAGTGCCGCTCTCGCAGGACTTTCCGTTGGAGCTGCTGGAGTTTGATGAGCTGGCGGCGTTGACCCGCTACACCGACCGCAAGACGCGCGACGCGATCACCGAACACGTCTCGGTGCTCAACACCCAAGGACGGGCCGCGCTGATCTCGGTGCGCGGTTACGTGCAAGACCCGACCAAGGAAACCGTTCCCGTGCGAGAGCTGTTCACCCGGCGGGTGTGTCTGCGCGTCACGTCCAAGTCTCAGGTGTCCATGGTGCTCGGCGACGGCGCGTACGAGCGCGGGGCGTGGGCCAACCGCATCCCCGAGTCCGCTCCCGGTGTCGGCTACGTGTGGGGCGAGGGCATCCGCGAACCCCTGCGCGTCCGGGCCGGATGGGTGTCTGACGCGACGGTGAAGGCGCTGGAGGACTACGTCACCAACGGCGGGGCTCAGGTGCTTGACCTTGCCCACAACCGCCGTGACGGCGCGGAAAGGGGGACAGCATGAACCGGCTGATGGTCTTCCTCGACGCGATCCGGGACCACCTCGATTCGTACGCGCTGCCTCCGGCTTGCTCGGTCGAGGTCACCACCTGGGCCGCGCCGGTCACCGTGGCTCTGGACACCGACACCATGCCTGGCGTCGCGGCGGGATTGGCCATCTGGGCGGTGACCCTCGACGGGGCGCGGGTGAGCCTGTGGCGCACGCCGGACGGCGCACGGGTGCAACTGGAGCTGTCTGGGCGGACGCCGTGCGGCATCCCGGTCCGGGTCTACGGCGGAGTCCCGTTCGATCCGAGCACCTTCCCCGATCTGCCTCCGCAGACCGATCAGGAGCTGCCGGTGTGGCTGCTGCGGGAGTGGGCGCGTGCCGGAGAGGCGGCGGCATGACGACCTCTGCGCAGGAAACCGCTGGTCAGGCGCTGCCGGCCGGGGCACGTCGGGAGCGAATCCGCGGTGCCCTCGCTGCCGACGTGGTCAAGGCGACGGCGGAGCAGCACGGGGTGTGCGTGCGGCCGTTCACGATGGAGGTTGCCGACACCGAGACAGGGGAGTTGCGCTACGTCCCAGTGCCGTGCGGCTCGACGGTGGAATCGGTGTGCCTGCCCTGTGCCCGCAAGGCCAAGGCCCTGCGGCAAGCGCAGTGCCGGGAAGGCTGGCACCTGACCGAAGAACCCGTGATCACCCGCGCCCAGCCCAGTGAGACTCAAACGGAGCTGCTGACCTACCGGGCGGACTTAGCCGCGCACTACCGGGAAGCGACGGCGGCCGGGAACGAGGCCGAAGCGGAGGAACTGCGGGCCGAAGTGTCCAGCGTGGACGTCGAGTTGCGGGAGTCGGGCATGACCGGCCGTCTGCCCGTGCTCGACCCACCTGCGAAACGGGCGGTGAAGCGGTCCACGCGTCGGCGGCAGGACGCGCCGAACCTGCCTCGGAAGAAGGTTGCGAAAACCACTGTGGGAAGGGAGTTCGCGGGGTTCCGGCCGTCGATGTTCGTCACGCTCACTTGCGACACCTACGGCCGGGTGCGTCCGGACGGCTCGCCGGTCGATCCCGAGTCGTACGACTATCGGCGGGCGGCTCGGGACGCGGTGCACTTCGCGGCGCTGGTGGATCGGTGGTGGCAGAACCTGCGCCGGGTGGTCGGGTTCGAGGTCCAGTACTTCGCCACCGTGGAACCCCAGCGCCGGGCCGCGCCCCACCTCCATGCCGCGTTGCGGGGAGCGATCTCACACGACGTGATCCGGCTCGTGACCGAAGCGACCTATCACCAGGTGTGGTGGCCCAGCCACGACGTCATGGTCTACGGCGGAGACCGGAAACCCTTGTGGGACCCGGATGTTCGTTCCTTTGTGGACCCCGATACCCGGGAACCGCTGACTGGCTGGGATGACGCGGTGTCCGAAGTGGAGGAACCGGCGCATGTCGTGCGGTTCGGGGAACAGGTGCACTCGAAAGGAATTCTCGGCGGCACCGAGGAAGCTGGGCGGCACATCGGCTATCTGACCAAGTACCTCACGAAGTCGACCGGTGAAGTGGTCGACGCCGAGACTGCCGCGCAGCGTGATCACCACGACCGGCTGCATGCTGAGCTGGCGGTGACCCCGTGTTCGCCACGCTGCGCGGTGTGGCTGCTGTACGGGATCAATCCCAAGGGAGCCAACGCGAAGACCACCCCGGGGCACTGCCGGGGGCGTGCGCATCGGCGGACCACGCTCGGGCTGCCGGGTCGGCGGGTGCTGGTGTCGCGCAAGTGGTCGGGCAAAACCGTGGCGGACCACAAGGCCGACCGGGTCGGGTTCGTGCTGTCCGCCCTCGCGGCGGTGGGGATCGAGAAACCGCGTCCTGCGCCGGAAAAGCTGGTGTGGCGGAAGGTCGAGCCTGGCGACCCGCACTGTCCACCCCGGGATCAGCTCGTGATGCGTGCCATCGCAGAACGCCGCGCCTGGAAAGCCGAGTACGAAGCGGCCCGGCTCGCCGCATCCGGATCGCCACCTGAGCCGCCGGAAACTTCGGCAACTCCGGCGCTGGCGTCCTGACCTGGGAAGGGGGAGACATGAACAACAACTCGCGTGTGCGGCTGGTCAGTGTGGAGGGCTTGTGGAGCCCCGAAGATCTCTCCGCCTACCTCGACATTCCCGAGGACACGCTCAAGGACTGGCGTTACAAGAACTACGGCCCGCCGTGGCGGCGGATGGGGAAACACGTCCGCTATCACCCCGACGCTGTCCGGGAATGGCTTGAGGGTCCCGAAACCATGCCTGCCGCATGAGGGGAGAGGGGGAACAAATCTGATGGCACACATTGAGGATCGCTGGTTTCGGGACAAGATCGACCCGGAAACCGGGGAAGTCGTGCTCAACGACAAGAAGAAGCCCGTCCAAGAGCGCACCGCAGACTACGGGAAAGGCATGCGGTACAAGGTGCGCTGGGTCAAGCCGGACAAGTCGGAGGCGTCCCGGTCCTTTCCGGACAAGAAGCTCGGTGCGGCGAAGGAGTTCAAGACCAAGATCGAGAACGAGCTTTACGCGGGGGTGTACCGGGATTCGAGTGCCGGGAAGGAGGGTTTCCGGGCCTACGCCATGCAAGTGCTGAAGAGTCGTCCGCTTGGCGAATCGTCGTTGAACACCATGACCTCGCAGCTGGACAAGTATGTGTTCCCGTTCTTCGGCGAGCGGAGTCTCGACATGTGCGAGAGTTCCGACCTTGCCCGGAAGTGGCTGGCTTGGCTGAACGACAGCGAGTGGAACCTGTCGGGTACCTATCAGCGTCAGGTGTTCGACCTCGTGTTGTCCATTTGGGACGCGGCGGTGGTCGACGAGAAGATGCGGCTCAACCCGCTCAAGAAGGCGACCATTCCGCGGCCGAAGACAACAACCAAGGAGGTTGAGGTCTGGCCTGAGACGCGGGTTCACGCCATCGAGGAGGCCGTTGTCGAGCGATTCAAACCGGCGGTGGTGATCGGGGCGGGCTTGGGGTTGCGGCCGGGGGAGGTGCTGGCGTTCAGCCCGGACAACATCGACCGGGAGAAGATGGTCTACCGGTGCACTCGGCAGCTCGTGATGGTCAAGGGCGTGCAGAAGTTCAAGCTTCCGAAAGGGCGGAAGGTGCGGGAGATCCCGCTCGGCTATGGCCTGCTGGAGAAGATCGACGCCTACCTTGAGGAGTACCCGCCCGTCGCGGTCACGCTCCCATGGGGCGAGCGGGACGGGCAGGCGTACGAGACGGTCAATCTGCTTATGACCAAGCCGAGCGGCGTGCCGTACAAGAACCAGTCGTTTCACATGGGCGTGTGGCTGCCCGCGTTCGTCGCCGCCGGGCTGGCCTATGTCAATGACCGGGACGGCATGCACGCGCTCCGGCACCTGTTCGCCTCGCTGATGCTGTCACGCGGGGTGAGTATCAAAGAACTCTCCGCATACCTCGGGCACTCCAGCGAAGCGTTCACTCTCCGTGTCTATACCCACCTCATGGAGACGAGTTACGAGCGGGCGCGGGCGGCGATCGACAGCGTGTTCCGCCCGTCGAGCGATCTCGCGTCGGCGGCCTGAGTTGATCGGCTGACGTCCTGGTGACGTCCTGGACCCCACTTTCGGCCCCTATCTAGTCATAAATCCCCAGGTCAACCGGTACAACATGCCCCGCTCTGGTAAATGTGCTACTTGTCACAGTGCACCGCGCGAGGCAGAGTCGTACTCGGCGACGTTGATCGTCACCCGAACTGCCGGCCCCACCATCAGGGAGGCTTCCGATGTCCACCACAGAGATTGCCGAACTTCGGCGCACCATCGGCCAGTTGCGGCAGTGCGTGGGCGCATTGCGATCGCGCTACGGCGACGCGTCCGCGGTGCGCCGGCTGGCCAACGACGTCGAGCGGCTCGACATCGACAGTTCCGACCTGGACGGGCACCCGCCCGCTGTGCCCGCGCAGGCGAAACCGGTCGAACGCGTTCCTGTTCCGGATACTCCCTACGATCCGGCGCTGTGGAGCGGCGCCGACGACGAAGGTGTCGGTGGCTACAAGCGCGACCAGCGGTGAGCGCCCCCGCTGACAACGACGTCAGCCGCGCCCCCACCGGCGTTCGAGCGCCGGGGCGGGCGCGGCTCGCCGCCCGGACACTGCGCACCGACCGGTGGTGGCTGTCGCCCCTGCTCACTGTGCTGGGGCTGGCCACCTTCGTCGTTTACGCGACCGTCCGGGCGTTCGTGCGCACCGCGTACTGGGTGCCCGAATACCACTATCTGACGCCGTTTTACTCCCCGTGCGTGTCCACTTCCTGCGTCGACGGATCCAGCCACTTCGGGCACTGGTTCGGCGAGATGCCGTCCTGGTTGCCGCTCGGGGTGCTCGTGCTGCCGTTCCTGCTCGGGTTCCGGTTGACCTGCTACTACTACCGCAAGGCTTACTACCGCTCGGTGTGGTTCTCCCCGCCGGCCTGTGCGGTCGCCGAGCCGCACGCGCGCTACACCGGCGAGACGCGGCTGCCGCTCATCGTGCAGAACGTGCACCGGTACTTCTTCTACGTCGCGTGCGTCGTCTCGCTCGTCAACACCTATGACGCCATCGTCGCCTTCCAGAGTCCCACCGGTTTCGGGTTCGGGCTCGGCAACGTGATTCTGGTGCTGAACGTCGTGCTGCTGTGGGCGTACACGCTCTCCTGCCACTCGTGCCGGCACGTCACCGGCGGGCGGCTCAAGCATTTCTCGAAACATCCCGTCCGGTACTGGATCTGGACGCAGGTCACGAAGCTCAACACCCGGCACATGACCCTCGCGTGGACGACGCTCGGCACGCTCGTGCTGACCGACTTCTACGTGATGCTCGTGTCCAGCGGTGCGATCTCGGACCTGCGATTCGTGGGCTGAGCCCCGGAAATCCAGCAGTGCAAGGCAGTTCTCCCCAGCTCGTGAGGTGGCTTATTCCATGACCGAGGTCGAACGGCACAGCTACGACGTGGTGGTGATCGGTGCCGGCGGCGCCGGTCTGCGCGCGGTGATCGAAGCGCGCGAACGCGGTTTCAGCGTCGCGGTGGTGTGCAAATCCCTTTTCGGCAAAGCGCACACGGTGATGGCCGAGGGCGGCTGCGCGGCGTCGATGGGCAACGCGAACTCGAACGATAACTGGCAGGTGCACTTCCGCGACACCATGCGCGGCGGGAAGTTCCTCAACAACTGGCGGATGGCCGAGCTGCACGCCCGGGAAGCGCCGGACCGGGTCTGGGAACTGGAGACGTACGGGGCGCTTTTCGACCGCACCGCGGACGGGCGGATCAGTCAGCGCAACTTCGGCGGGCACACCTATCCGCGGCTCGCGCATGTCGGGGACCGCACGGGGCTTGAGCTGATCCGCACTATGCAGCAGAAGATCGTTTCGTTGCAGCAGGAGGATTTCAAGCAGTACGGCGACTATGAAGCCCGGATCAAGGTCTTCGCCGAATGCACGGTCACCGAGCTGTTGCTGGACAACGGCGCGGTCGCCGGTGCGTTCGGGTACTGGCGCGAGAGCGGGCGGTTCGTGCTGTTCGAAGCGCCAGCCGTGGTGCTCGCGACGGGTGGCATCGGCAAGTCGTTCAAGGTGACGTCGAATTCGTGGGAGTACACCGGCGACGGGCATGCGCTGGCCCTGCGCGCCGGGGCGAAGCTGATCAACATGGAGTTCGTGCAGTTCCACCCGACCGGGATGGTCTGGCCGCCGAGCGTGAAGGGCATCCTCGTCACCGAGGGCGTGCGCGGAGACGGCGGGGTGCTCAAGAACTCCGAGGACAAGCGGTTCATGTTCGAGTACGTGCCTGAGGTGTTCAAGGGCCAGTACGCGGACAGCGAGGGCGAGGCCGACCGCTGGTACACCGACCAGGAGAACAACCGCCGCACGCCGGACCTGCTGCCGCGCGACGAGGTGGCGCGGGCGATCAACTCCGAGGTCAAGGAGGGGCGCGGGTCCCCGCACGGCGGCGTGTTCCTCGACATCGCGAGCCGGCTGCCCGCCGAGGAGATCCAGCGGCGGCTGCCGTCGATGTACCACCAGTTCAAGGAACTCGCCGACGTCGACATCACCAAGGAGGCCATGGAGGTCGGCCCCACCTGCCATTACGTGATGGGCGGGGTCGAGGTCGACCCGGACACCGGCGCGGCGAGCGTGCCCGGCCTGTTCGCGGCGGGCGAGTGCTCCGGCGGCATGCACGGGTCGAACCGGCTCGGCGGCAACTCGCTGTCGGACCTGCTCGTGTTCGGCAGGCGGGCAGGGCTCGGCGCGGCGTCCTATGTGGACGGCCTCAAGGAGCGGCCCGCGGTCGCGCAGTCCGATGTGGACGCCGCGGCCGCGATGGCGCTCGAACCGTTCGACCCGCCCGCCGACGGCACGCCGGAGAATCCGTACACGCTGCACACCGAGCTGCAGCAGTCGATGAACGACCTGGTCGGCATCATCCGCAAGGCCGGGGAAATCCGGCAGGCGCTGGAAAAACTCGCGGACATCCGCCGCCGCGTCGGGCTCGTGACGGTGGAGGGCCACCGGCAGTTCAACCCCGGCTGGCACCTCGCCCTCGACCTGCGGAACATGCTGCTGGTGAGCGAATGCGTCGCCCGCGCGGCGCTGACCCGCACGGAAAGCCGCGGCGGCCACACCCGCGACGACTATCCGTCGATGGACGCGGAATGGCGGCACCGGCTGCTCGTCTGCTCCGCGCAGCCGGGCGACAACCCGCTGGTGCCGGACGTCGACGTGGCGGTGAAGGAACAGGTGCCGATGCGCCAAGACCTGCTGGAGCTGTTCGACCTCGACGAGCTGGGCAAGTACTTCACCGACGGCGAGCTGGAGAACCATCCCGGGAGGACCGCGTGAGCTACCAGGCGAAGTTCCGCGTGTGGCGAGGCGACGAGACCGGCGGCGACCTGCAGGACTTCACCGTGGAGGTGAACGAGGGCGAGGTCGTGCTCGACATCATCCACCGGCTGCAGGCCACCCAGGCCTCGGACCTCGCCGTGCGCTGGAACTGCAAGGCGGGCAAATGCGGTTCCTGCTCGGCGGAGATCAACGGCAAACCGCGGCTGCTGTGCATGACGCGCATGTCGACGTTCACCGAGGCCGAGGTCGTGACCGTCACGCCGATGCGCACCTTCCCGGTGATCCGGGACCTCGTCACCGACGTGTCGTTCAACTACACCAAGGCTCGCGAGATCCCGTCCTTCACGCCGCCGGAGGGCCTCAAACCCGGCGAGTACCGGATGCAGCAGGTGGACGTCGAGCGCTCGCAGGAATTCCGCAAGTGCATCGAGTGCTACCTGTGCCAGAACACCTGTCACGTCGTGCGCGACCACGAGGAGAACAAGGAGAGCTTCGCCGGACCTCGTTACCTCATGCGGATCGCCGAGCTGGAGATGCATCCGCTGGACGTCGCCGACCGCCGCGACGCCGCGCAGGACGAGCACGGGCTCGGGTTCTGCAACATCACCAAATGCTGCACCGAGGTGTGCCCGGAAGGCATCCACATAACCGACAACGCGCTGATCCCGATGAAGGAACGCGTCGCCGACCGCAAGTACGACCCGATTGTCTGGCTGGGGGACAAGCTGTTCCGCCGTAACCGGTGAGCGATTCCTGCAGTGGGGGCGGGTTTCGCTCGCCGCGCGGGTCGCGTGCGCCGCGGTCGTTACGCGGACTGGGAGCCTGTTCATCGGGGTCGTGGGCCTGCCTGGCTCGCGGCCCCGGGCTGTCCGGCTCGCGGCCCCGGGCTGTCCGGCTCACGGCCCCGGGCTGTCCGCTCTGGCTCCGGCCCCGTTCGCTCGCTGACCCGTGCCCGTTCGCTCGCGGCCCTGCCCCTGGCCCTGGCCCGGCCCGGCTCGGCCTGGTCTGGCGCTGGCCGCTGCTTGCTCGCTGGCCCCCGCCCCGCCCCTTCCCCCACCCCGGTTCTGGTCGCAGTTCGCTCGAGAGCTGTGGGCGTATTCAGTTGTGGTTGGGCGATAGGCGATTCCTCCTTCCTCAGAGACGGTGGGCGTGACGGCATGGACCCCGGCGCAGGCAGGCCGGGTGCCTGCGCCGGCGCGGGTCGGGCTGGGTGCCGGGCATCGGCGCGGTTCGCGGAGGGTTCCTTGGTCGGGTGGCTCGGTCTCTCCGCGCGCTGGCGAGGTCGAAGACGACCACGGCGCGGGCCAACGCGCGGGGAGCGATCAAGGAACCTGCGCGGCCGCTGCGAGGATGCTCGCGGGCTCATGCCACAGGACTTGCTTTGATGACATCAACGTTACCAGCGCTCACGACCGGGCCGCATCACTCGATCGGTTCGAGTCAAGAGTCGATTCCCGTTGCCAGGCAAGAACTTCCAGAGAGGAAGCCATGATCACCGGAGCCCACGTGATCCTCTACAGCAAGAACGCAGCCGCAGACCGGGAGTTCCTCCGGGACATCCTGGAACTAGGCCACGTAGACGCAGGCGAAGGCTGGCTCATTTTCCGTTTGCCCCCAACGGAAATCGCGGTGCATCCGACCGAGGGTGAGCCGCAGCAGGAGTTCTACCTCATGTGTGACGACCTGGACGGCACCGTCCGGCAGTTGACCGACAAAGGGGCCGAAGTGGACGGTGCGGTCATGAAAGCATCGTGGGGCTCGCGGGTGTCGATCCGGTTGCCCAGCGGCAGCCTCCTGCCGCTGTACCAGCCCCGGCATCCGTTAGCGCACCACTGAAACGAAGAAACCCCGGCACCGCAAGAAAGCAGCGCCAGGGGCTTCACCCGAAAGCTACCAGTCGAAAAGCCGGAAACAAAGAAACCCCCAGCGCCGCAAGGAAAGCAGCGCCGGGGGCTTCACCGGAAACCGTCAGGCCGGGCCAGTAGCCATCCCGCCGGTAGCGGTAGTGCCGAGACCAGCCATTGTCGCACCGTCGTCCGTGTCGATGTGCTTCTTGCTGCGGCGGTTGCGGCGTTCCAGGTACGTCGCGAGCGCGGTCAGCAGGAGGCACATCGCGATGTAGATCGCGGCCGCCACGAGGGTCGACGGGACGAGCGGGCGGCCGAAGTCGCCCTGGCCGCCGATGTAGCGGGCGTAGTACAGCAGTTCCGGGTACGTCACGAGGAAACCGAGCGCGGTGTCCTTGAGCAGCACCACCAGCTGGCTGATGATCGTCGGCAGCATCGCGCGCAGCGCCTGCGGCAGCAGGACCGTGAACATCACCTGGGTCTTGCGCATGCCGAGCGCGTACGCGGCTTCGCTCTGGCCCTTCGGCAGCGACAGGATGCCCGCGCGGAACACCTCCGCCAGCACCGAGCCGTTGTACAGCGTCAGGCCGGCCACCACCGCGAACAGCGGCGACGTTTCGACGCCGAGGGTCGGGAGGCCGTAGTAGAACAGGAACATCAGGATCAGCAGCGGGATCGCGCGGAAGAACTCCACGACGAACGTGCAGATCCCGCGCACCCACGCGTGGTCGGACAGCCGTCCGGCGGCGAAGATCGCGCCGAACACGATGGCCAGCACCGCGCCGAACGCGAAGGCCTTCACCGTCGCCAGGATGGCGCTCGCGAGGTCGCTCTGCACCTGGGAGTACTGCAGCCACTCCCATTTGCGGGCGGTGAACTGGCCGGTGTCGACGAAACGGTAGATCACGAACGCGATCAGCGCCGCCACGACGAGGGCGCCGAGCACCGCGTAGATCCGGTGCCGCACGCGCGCTTTCGGGCCCGGGGTGTCGAACAGAACCGTGCTCATCGGGCCACGCTCCAGCGCTTCTCCAGGCTGCGCTGCACCAGCGACAGCACCGACACGAGGATGATGAAGCCGAGCGCCACCCACAGCAGCGCGACCATCTGGCTGTCGCCGCGTTCGGACACGTACTGGCGGATCGCGCCCGCCTCCGCGACCGAGAACCCGCTGGCGATCGTCGTGTTCTTCAGCAGCGCGATGAGCATGCTGACCAGCGGCGGCACCACCGAGCGCAGCGCCTGCGGGAGGACGACGCTGCCGAGGATCTGCCCGGAGGACAGGCCCAGCGCGCGGCCCGCCTCGGCCTGGCCGATCGGCACCGTGTTGATGCCGGAGCGCACGACCTCGCAGATGAACGCCGACGTGTAGATCGTCAGCGCCACCGCGGCGGTCGGGAAGTAGTCGATCTTGACGATGTCGAGCAGCGGGTACGCGAACACGAGGAACGCGAAGACCAGCGTCAGCGGCGTGTTGCGCAAGAGGGTGACGTACGTCGTGCCGATCGCGCGCAGCAGCGGGACCGGGCTCACCCGCAGCATCGCGAGGATCGTGCCCAGCACCAGGCTGCACGCCCCCGCGATCAGGAACAGTTCGATCGTGGTGAGAAAGAACGGACCGAAGAGGTCCAGATTGTCGAGCAGGACGTCCATGGAGCCTTCCCCGCGTCCGTGTGCCGATAGTGGGTGTGCCGCGGCCGGTGGGCGAAAACCTCGCCCACCGGCCGCCGGATCAGATCAGTACCGCTGGATGGCCGGCGGCGTCGCGGGCGCGCCGGACTTGCCGAGGGTGGCGTCGTAGATCTTCTTCCACGTGCCGTTGTCGATCGCGGCCTGCAGCAGGTCGTCGATCTTGTCGCGCAGCACCTTGTCGTCCTTGTTAAGGCCGATGCCGTAGGGCTCCTTCGAGAACGGCTTGCCGACGACCTTGAAGGTGTCCTTGTCCTGCGCGGCGTAGCCCTTGAGGATCGCGTCGTCGGTGGTGACCGCGTCGACCTCCTTGGTGTTCAGCTTGTCCACGCACTGCGAGTACTTCTGGAACTCGACGATCTGGTCGGTCAGCTTCTGCTCGCGCACGCGCTGGATCGGGGTCGACCCGGTCACCGAGCAGACCTTCTTGCCCTTCAGCGTCTCCGGGCCGGTGATCGAGTTGTCGTCGGCGCGCACCAGCAGGTCCTGCCCGGCCTGGAAGTACGGGCCGGCGAACGACACGAGCTTCTTGCGCTTGTCGCTGATGGTGTAGGTGCCGACGTAGAGGTCGACCTGGCCGTTGGAGATGGCCTGCTCGCGGGCGGCCGAGTCGACCGTCGTGTACTTGATCTTGTCCTCGCTGAAGCCGAGGCCCGCCGCGACCATCCGGGCGATCTCGATGTCGAAGCCCTTGAACTTGCCGGTCTTCGGGTCCTTCTGGCCCAGCTCGGGCTGGTCGTCCTTGACGCCGATGGTGATCGTGCCCGCGGACTTGATCTTCGTGAACACCGCCGAGCCGTCGAGCTTGACGTCCTTGGCGACCTCGTACGTCGGCAGCGGCGCGGCGCTGGCGTTGTCCCCGCCGGAACCGGCCGGGGAGCCTTCCTTGCCGCAGGCCGTGAGCAGCAGCCCGCCGGCGAGCAGAGCGGCCGCGAGGGTGCGGATCCTCATGTCTGTCTCTCCAATATCTGTCCGGGAACGTCGGTACCGGTCCGGGTACGGCCGATTACAGCCACCTCGGACGCGGGGCGCCGGGGGATTCCCCCGAACGGGTCAGTGGGTCAGGATCTTGCCGAGGAAGTCCTTCGCGCGGTCGGACTTCGGCTTGGTGAAGAACTCCTCCGGCGTCGTGTCCTCGACGATCTCGCCGTCGGCCATGAAGAGGACGCGGTCCGCGGCGCGGCGGGCGAAGCCCATCTCGTGGGTGACCACGAGCATGGTCATGCCGTCCTTCGCCAGCCCGGTCATCACGTCCAGCACCTCCTGGACCATTTCCGGGTCCAGCGCCGAGGTCGGCTCGTCGAACAGCATCACCTTGGGCTTCATCGCGAGCGCGCGGGCGATCGCGACGCGCTGCTGCTGGCCGCCGGACAGCTGGGCCGGGTACTTGTCGGCCTGGTTCGCGATGCCGACGCGCTCGAGCAGCTGCATCGCGGTCTTGCGCGCCTCGGCCTGCGCCGTCTTGCGCACCTTGACCGGCGCGAGCATGACGTTCTCGAGGATCGTCTTGTGCGCGAACAGGTTGAACTGCTGGAAGACCATGCCGACGTCGGCGCGCAGCGCGGCGAGCGCCTTGCCCTCGGCGGGCAGCGGCACGCCGTCCACGGCGATCTCGCCGGAGTTGATCGGCTCGAGCCGGTTGATCGCGCGGCACAGCGTCGACTTGCCCGACCCGGACGGCCCGAGCACGACGACGACCTGGCCGCGCGGCACCTCGAGCGTGATCTCGCGCAGCACGTGCAGATCGCCGAAGTACTTGTTCACGGCGGCCGCCTTGATCATCGGCGTCGCCACCTCGGTGGTCATCGTGGCCTCCAGAGCTCCGTTGGTCAGCGGCGTCCGCGGAACCGGGGTTCCGCAACGCTTGCGGAAACCTACTACCGGGACATCTCTTGTAAAGACGGCTTGAGCAATACTTAGGGTTTCAACTACGTATCGGATCCGGCCGTCGTGGCGGCTTTCAGCCTAGTCGGCACTGTGGCCGCCGCCACGCACCGTGTCCGCGGGGCGCGGCGCCCTAGAGTCCGGCTACCGTGGCCTGGATCACCGGGGAGGAGCAAGCGTGCGCGTGCTGCTGGTGGAAGACGACGACCGGGTCGCGGGCGCGCTCGTTCCCGCGCTGGTCCGCCGGGGCCTCACCATGCAGCGGCTGCCGTCCGGGGCCGGGGTGCTCGACCGCGTCCACGACGTCGACGTGATCCTGCTGGACCTCGGCCTTCCCGACGTCGACGGCGTGGTGCTCTGCCGGCAGATCCGGGCGGTCAGCGACGTCGCGGTGATCGTCGTGTCCGCGCGCGGCGAGGTGAACGACCGGGTGCACGGCCTGCGCGCCGGAGCCGACGACTACCTGGTCAAGCCGTACGACGTGGAGGAACTGCTCGCCCGCGTCGAAGCGGTGCGCCGCCGGCGTGTCGACCGGGCCGCGCAGACGGTGCCGGTGGTGGAGGTCGGCGACGTCCGGATCGACCTCGCCCGGTACGAGGTGCTCGTCGCCGGCGAGCCGATCGCGTTGTCCCGCAAGGAGTTCCAGGTGCTTGCCCTGGTCGCCGCGGCGGGCGGCGCGGTGCGCTCGCGCGAGCAGGTGCTGAACGAGGTGTGGGGGCACCGCGGCGCGGCGGAGAGCCGTTCGCTCGACGTGCACGTCGCCACCCTGCGCACCAAGCTCGGCCGCCCGGCGCTGATCGAGACCGTCCGCGGCGTCGGCTACCGGCTGGGCAGCGGACGGGACTGACCGGTGCGCGTCCGGCTGCAGGGCATCGTCGTCACGCTCGTCGCGCTGCTCGTGTTCGGCCTCGGCATCCCGCTCGCGCTGAGCACCGCGGGCAGCCTCCAGCAGAAGCTGTTCCTCGACCGGCTCACCGACACGTCGCGGTTCGCCTCGCTCGCCCAGCGCCCGCTGCTCGACAACCAGCTCGGCAGGCTGGAGCCGGAGCTGCGCCGGTATACCGAGGTCTACGGCGTGAAAGTGGTCGTGGTGAACCAGGACGGCGAGCCGGTGCTGAGTTCGCTCGGCGCCGGCCGCGTCGACCGGTCCGCGATCGAGGTGCCGGTGAACGAGGCGCTCGCCGCCCGTCCGCCGGCGGCCGGGCCGCTGCTGATGCCGTGGGCGACGAAACCGCTGGTGCTGGCCGAGCCGATCCTCATCGACGGCGAGGTGCGCGGCGCGGTGGTGACGGAATCCGCGACCGACCACGTGCGCACCCAGCTGATGTGGCAGTGGCTGCTGCTGGCCGCGGGCGCGCTGGTCGCGTTCGGGCTCGCGCTGCTCGTCGCGCTGCCGGTGGTGCGCTGGACGCTGCGCCCGGTCCGGCGGCTGGACGAGGCGACCGGCGCGCTGGTCGCGTCCGTGGTCAGCGGGCGGGAGGCGGAGCCGGTGGGGGAGAGCGGCGGGCCGCCGGAGCTGCGGCAGCTGGGCCGGTCGTTCGACCGGATGGCGGCGAGCGTGTCGGAAGCGCTGGCCGCGCAGCGCGCGTTCGTCGCCGACGCCTCGCATCAGCTGCGCAATCCGCTGACCGCGCTGAAGATCCGGCTGGGCAATCTCGACGGCCAGGTGACCGACGAGACCGCGGCCGCCGACCTCGAAGCGGCGCAGGTGGACGCCAAGCGGCTGAACCAGATCCTCGACGAGCTGCTGTCGATGGCCCGCGCCGAATCCGCGGGCGGCGAGCTGGTGTCCGAGGACCTCGCCGAGGTGATCGCGGACCGGGTCGCGGACTGGTCGGTGGTCGGGGCGGCCCGCGAGGTCGCGCTGGAGAGCGCGGTGGACGTCGGCGGGGCGCGGGTGCTCGTGCCGCCGCGCGGGCTGGAGGTCGTGCTCGACGCGCTGCTGGACAACGCGCTCAAGTTCAGCCCTTCCGGGACGTCGGTCGAGGTCGCCGCGGAAGTCGCGGACGGCCGGGCGACGGTGTCGGTCCGCGACCACGGGCCCGGCCTGCGCGAGGAGGAACTGGAGCGGGCGGCCGACCGGTTCTGGCGGAGCACCGCGCACCAGAACGTGCCCGGGTCGGGGCTGGGGCTGGCGATCGTGACGGAGATCGTCCGGCATTCCGGCGGCGAGCTGCGGCTGTCCCTTCCCGAGGGAGGCGGGCTGCGGGTCGCGATGGACTTCCCGGTCGCGAGCTAGATCTTTTCCGCGCGGTAGTACGCCAGCGCCCCGGGATGCAACGGCAGCGGCCCGGTCTCGATCCCCGGATGCACGTCGATCGACAGCGCCGCCCGGTTGACCGCCGCGAGCGACGGGCGGGCGTCGTACAGGCCCTTGGTGAGCGCCTCGGCGACGTCGGCGGACATCGAGGTGGGCACGACCAGGAAGTTCGGCACCACGAGCGTGATGACCGGGCCGTGCTGGTTGTAGGTGCTGCCCGGGATGGTCGCGGTGCCGTACACCGGGCTGAACCGCTGCATGCCCGGCATCAGCGCGGACATGTCGAGCAGCCGCAGGCCGACCTTGCGGTGGTACTCGGTGATGAGCGGCGTCGGCAGCCCGCCGGACCAGAACATCGCGTCGATCTTGCGGTCGGCCAGCGCGGTGAGCGACTCCTCGAGGCTCAGCTGCTGGACCGTCACCGCGCTTTTCAGCCCCGCGACCTGCAGCACCCGGTCGGCGATGTACTCGACGCCCGACTCCGGCGAGCCGACCGCGATGTGGCGTCCGCGCAGCATCGGCACCGAGGTGTAGGGCGAGTCCGCACGAACGACGATGTGCAGGTAGTCGTCGTGGATGCGGGCGAGCGCGGCGAGCTTGCCGGGGTGCGCGGCCGCCGCGTCCGCGGCCAGGTCCGCGGCGACGAATGCGACGTCCGCGCCCCCGGAGAGCACTCGGTTGAGGTTGTCGCGCGACCCCTGGGTGGAGAGCACCTCGGGAGTCTCGATGCCGAGCCCGCCCGCCCACGCGGACGCCAGCGGCCCGGCGAGGTCGTGGTAGACGCCGCCCACCGACCCGGCCGCGACGCGCAGGTGCAGGTTCGCGAAGCTCGGCCCGCACCCGCTCAGCAGCACCACGAGCACTGCCAGCGCCGCGGTCAGCCTCCATCGCATGGGGCGATGGTGCCAGAGGTCAGCCGGTGACGTCGGTCAGGCTGTCGCCCATCCGGATCTTGCTGAGCCACTGCGTCGCCGTCTCGCCTGCCTCGTGGTACACGCCCCACTTCAGGTAGTTGCGCGTGCCGTCGATCGTGGTGCCGGTGTAGGTGGTCGATCCGTCGGAGAACGTCTGGCGCTTGCCGTCGAACCAGAACTGGATCGTGCCCTTGGTGCGGTCGGTGGAGATCCGGAACGCGATGTCGTGCCATTGGTCGTTCGAGACCGGCGCGTTCCACAGCTTGACGCTCGTGTGGTCGGTGGTCCACTCCTCCAGTTGGAGTTTGCCGCCGGAGATCTTGAGGACGACCGGATGGTTCGCGGTGCCGTCGCTCGGGCTGCATTTCAGCTGGAACACGTAGCGGCTGGTGGAGTCGGTGATGCGGTACTTCGACGACCAGCCGAGGTAGAAGGTCTTGCCCGCGGCGAGGTCCGGGCCGACCGCCTCGCAGCGCTCCTCGTTGGCGAGCTGCTCGGCGACCCACACCTTGCCCTTGGCGGCGTCGTTCGCGGTCTTGAAGTGGCCGTCGGCGCACTGGATCGAGTTGAACGCCCCGACGCCGTCGGCGGGGTCGGCCTGCCAGGTGACCGACAAGGGAGCCGCGGCCACGGGCGCGACCAGAGCGAGGGTGCTCGCGACAACTGCCGCTGAGCAGGCGAAAATCTTGCGCACTTTTCCTCCTGGGCGGCGGCGGTCCGATTCGGAACAATGGCGGCGATCATATCTTCGGGGGCGTGCGGAAAACAATAGCGGGAATTGTTTCCGGGCGGCCGGTCCAGTGCATTTCCGTTCCCGGTCAACGGCACATTTCCCGATTATCGGAATTCCGGGCGGACCCCGTCGCATAACGCCCCGGCGGGCGGGTGCCCGGTCCGGCGGCGGAGCCGGGGTTTAGGCTGGACGGCGATGAACGCGAAAACGTACCAGATCCGCACGTTCGGCTGCCAGATGAACGTGCACGACTCCGAACGGCTCGCCGGGCAGCTCGAGGAAGCCGGCTACGTCCCCGCTCCCGGGCAGGCGAAGCCGGATCTGGTCGTGTTCAACACCTGCGCCGTGCGGGAGAACGCGGACAACAAGCTCTACGGCACCCTCGGCCACCTCCGCCCGGACAAGATCGCCAATCCGGACATGCAGATCGCCGTCGGCGGATGCCTCGCGCAGAAGGACCGCGGCGACATCGTCAAGCGCGCGCCGTGGGTCGACGTCGTCTTCGGGACGCACAACATCGGCTCGCTGCCGACGCTGCTGGAGCGCGCGCGGCACAACGCCGAGGCCGAGGTCGAGATCCTCGAATCGCTCGAGACCTTCCCGTCCACGCTGCCCGCGCGCCGCGAATCGTCCTACGCGAGCTGGGTGTCGGTTTCGGTCGGCTGCAACAACACCTGCACGTTCTGCATCGTGCCGTCGCTGCGCGGCAAGGAGCGCGACCGCCGTCCCGGGGAGATCCTCGCCGAGGTCGAAGCGCTGGTCGCCGAGGGCGTGCTCGAGGTGACCCTGCTGGGCCAGAACGTGAACTCCTACGGCGTCGAGTTCGGCGACCGGCTCGCGTTCGGCAAGCTGCTGCGCGCGACCGGCGGCATCGAGGGGCTGGAGCGCGTGCGGTTCACCTCGCCGCATCCGGCCGCGTTCACCTCGGACGTCATCGACGCGATGGCCGAGACGCCGAACGTCTGCCACCAGCTGCACATGCCGCTGCAGTCCGGTTCGGACCGGGTGCTGCGCGAGATGCGCCGGTCGTACCGGTCGACGCGGTTCCTGAACATCCTCGACGAGGTGCGCGCCAAGATGCCGGACGCCGCCATCACCACCGACATCATCGTCGGCTTCCCCGGCGAGACCGAGGAAGACTTCCAGGCGACGCTCGACGTCGTCCGCGCCGCGCGGTTCTCCAGCGCGTTCACCTTCCAGTACTCGAAGCGTCCTGGCACGCCCGCCGCAGAGATGGACGGGCAACTGCCGAAGGAGGTCGTGCAGGAGCGCTACGACCGGCTGGTCGAGCTGCAGAACGAGATCTCCTGGGAAGAGAACCGCAAGCTGGTCGGCCGCCGGGTCGAGCTGCTGGTCGCCGCTGGCGAGGGCCGCAAGGACGCCGAGACGCACCGGATGAGCGGCCGCGCCCGCGACGGACGGCTGGTGCACTTCACGCCGTCCGGTTCGGCCGTCGACCGCTCGGTCCGGCCGGGCGACGTCGTGGAGACCGTGATCAGCTACGGCGCGCCGCACCACCTGGTCGCCGACGGCGATCTCCTGACGCATCGCCGCACGCGAGCGGGCGACAACGCCGAAGCCGGTCTTCGGCCCAAGACGAGCGGGGTCACCCTGGGACTGCCGGGCTTCGGCGCCCGGCGGCGCAGCCGGCCCCGGTGAGTGGGTGTGCAGGATGAGCGAGGGAACTCCGGCCGAGGTCGACCAGCGGCTGAGCGACGAGATCGACGACGCGGGCCGCCGGGCCGCGCGGACGGTCGAGCTGGGCAGGCGCGGGTTCACCATCTCGGTGCTGATGTTCGTGCTGCTCGTGGCCCAGATCCTGCCGTGGGCGCAGGGCCGCGCGGGCTGGGAGACGCTGGCCGGCGAGGCGGGCGGGGTCCCGCAGCTGTTCGCCGTGACTTCGACCGGGATCGGCGTGTTCGTCGGCGCGGTCGCGCTGGTGTCGCGCCGCTGGTGGGTCGCGTGGTGCAGCGCCGCGGGCGGCTGGTTCGCCTCGGTCGACGGCCTGCTGGCGATCTGGTCGCAGCAGTCCGCGCACGCCAGCGGAGCGGTGGGCGACGGCCCGGGCATCGGGATGATCGTGGCGTGGATCGCGACGATCATCCTGGCGACGCTGTGGATGCGGACCGCTTTCTCGCGGAACTGAACCGAACGACGCGAAAAGGGCCGGTACCCGCGGGTACCGGCCCTTTCGTGAATCAGCGATCCGCGACCGCGGCTTCCGCGGCCTCCATCCATTCCCGCCACTGGGCGGCCTGCTCGTCGGCCTTCTTCGCCCGCCGCTCGTCGCCGGCGGCGCGGGCCTTCGCGGCCTGCGATTCGAACTGCTCGACCCGCTCCCGGAACTGCGCGGCGCGCGCCTGCGCCTCCGGGTCGGTGCGGCGCCAGCGGCTGTCCTCGGCGGACTTCACCGCGTCCTGCACGGCCTTGAGCCGTCCGTCCAGCTCGCGGATGCGTTCGCGCGGGACCTTGCCGATCTCGTCCCACTGCTCCTGGATCCGGCGCAGCGCCGACTTGGCCGCGTCGAGGTTGGCCGCCACGTCGATCTTCTCGGCCTCGACCAGCAGTTCTTCCTTGCGCTGCGCGTTGCCGGCGAACTCCGCGTCGCGCTCGGAGAACACCGCCGAGCGGCGGGCGAAGAACGCGTCCTGCGCCGCGCGGAACCGCTGCCACAGCGCCTCGTCGCTGTCCTTCGGGGCGCGGCCGGCGGCCTTCCACTCGGCCATCAGCTCCTTGTACCGGCCCGCGGTGGCTCCCCAGTCGTCCGAGTCGGACAGCGCCTCGGCCTCGGCGATCAGTTCTTCCTTGCGCTGCTTCGCGCTCGCCCGCTGCTTGTCCAGCTCCGCGAAGTGCGAGCCGCGGCGGCGGTTGAACGCCTCGCGGGCCTTCGAGAACCGCTTCCACAGCTCGTCGTCGGTTTTGCGGTCGACGCCCTTGACCGTCTTCCACTCGTCGAGGATCGCGCGCAGCCGGTCGCCCGCGGCCTTCCACTGGGTGGAGTCGGCGGCGATCTTCTCCGCCTCGTCGGCCAGCGCCTGCTTGCGCGCGACCGCCGCGGCCCTGGCTTCCTCGCGTTCGTGCTTGACGTTGACCAGCGCCTTCTCCGCCAGCCCGATCACGTACTCGAGCCGCGCGGCCAGCGCCTTGAGGTCGCCGACCACGGCCGCCTCGCCGAGCCCGTCGCGGATCTGGGTGGCGCTCGAGAGCGCGTGCTTCGGGTCGCCCGCCCCGGAGTTCAGGCGCGTTTCGAGCAGTTCGACCTCGGTGCGCACGTCGTCGAAGCGGCGTGCGTAGTGCAGCAGGCCTTCCTCGGGCGTGCCGGCCTGCCAGACCCCGACCTCGCGTTCGCCGTCGGCGGTGAAGACGTAAACGGTGCCTTCCCCGTCGACCCGGCCCCAGGTGGCGGGGGCGGACTCGGCGGGCGGCACCGGAGGCGCGGCATGGCCGGCGCCAGTGCGCGTGCGGCACCGGGTGCGGTGCCGGGGTGCCGGGGGACGTGTTCTCCTGGGCCATCGCAGGCTCCTTATCGCCTGTACGCCCGCTGCCGCGGGCGCCCCGCCGCGTGAGCGGGGCCGGGTTACGCTGTTGTCGTGCTCTGCCGGGGGCATGGGGCCCCAGCGGCATTCAAGCAGCTCAGCGCGCGCCGTGGTACTGGATGAGCCGCCTGAAAGCGTTGATCCTACTTCTCCTTGACGCTCCGTGCCCGCGTCCATCCCCGGCCGGGTACCGTTCTGCGGCGTGATCAGCCCTGCTCAACGGCCCCGCCCGGTGGCCGTCGTCGGCCCTACCGCCACCGGGAAAACGGCGCTGGCCGTCGAGCTGGCCCTGGCGCTGGACGGCGAGGTGGTGAACGCCGACGCGCTCCAGCTCTACCGGGGCATGGACATCGGCACCGCCAAGGCCACCCCGGAGGAACGGCGAGGGGTCCCGCACCACCTGCTGGACGTACTCGAAGTGACCGAGACCGCGTCGGTCGCCGCCTATCAGCGTGACGCCCGGAGCACGATCGAGCGGATTCTCGCCGCCGGCCGGGTTCCGGTGCTGACCGGCGGCTCGGGGCTGTACGTCCAAGCGGTCCTGGACGACCTCCGCTTCCCCGGCACCGACCCCGCGGTGCGCGCCCGGCTCGACGAGGAGGCGACGGAACTCGGCACGGCCGCGCTCTACACCCGGCTGGGGGAGCGCGATCCGGTCGCCGCGGCGGCGATCCTGCCCACGAACACCCGCCGCATCGTGCGGGCGCTGGAGGTCATCGAGATCACCGGCGAGCCGTTCTCCGCGAACCTGCCGAAACCGGGTCCGGCGCGCTGGGACACCGTGCTGATCGGGATCGACCGCGAGGTCGCCGAGCTGGACGAGCGCGTCGACCTGCGGGTGGAGCGGATGTTCGAGGCCGGGCTCGTGGACGAGGTGCGCGCGCTGCTCGGCCGCGGTTTGCGGGAGGGCAAGACCGCTTCGCGGGCGCTCGGCTACCAGCAGGTGCTGGCCGAACTGGACGGCGAAGGCGACTTCGCGGCGGCTGCGGCGGCGACCGCGCAGGCCACCCGCCGGTTCGTGCGGCGGCAGCGTTCGTGGTTCCGGCGGGACAAGCGGATCCAGTGGTTCGACGGCGGATCGGCGGACCTGGCCGCGCGGGTACTCGCCGCGCTCGACCAGTAGCCTGGACGCATGGGCGGCATCGAATTCCTGAAGGGCCACGGCACGCAGAACGACTTCGTGCTGCTGCCGGACGAGGCTGGCCGTCTCGACCTCACGCCCTCGCGGGTCGCCGCGCTGTGCGACCGGCAGCGGGGCATCGGCGCGGACGGCGTGCTGCGCGTCGTGCGGGCGAAGGCGATCGGCGAAGAGTCGGCCGGCGAGTGGTTCATGGACTACCGCAACGCCGACGGTTCGATCGCCGAGATGTGCGGCAACGGCACCCGCGTTTTCGCGCGCTACCTGGTCGAAGCCGGGCTGGCCGACGGCGGCGAGTTCGTCATCGGCACCCGCGCGGGCGACCGGCCGGTCGTCGTGCACCCGGACCGCTCGGTCACCGTCCAGATGGGCCCGGCGGCGATCACCGGCACGTCGGTCACCGTGGTGGCCGGGCAGCCGTTCTCCGGGGTCGCGGTGAACGTCGGCAACCCGCACCTGGTGTCGGTCACCGACACCGACATCGCCGGCCTCGACCTGCGCGACCAGCCCGATTTCGACCACGACGTCTTCCCGGCCGGGGTCAACCTCGAGTTCGTCAACCTGCTCGGCGAGGGCGCGCTGCGGATGCGCGTCCACGAGCGCGGCGTGGGGGAGACGCGCGCCTGCGGCACCGGCACGGTCGCTGCGGTGGCCGCCGCGCTGCACCTCGCCGGCAAGGACACCGGCGAGTCCACTGTGGACATCCCGGGTGGCCGGGTGTCGGTCACGATCGGGCGCGGCGAGTCCACGCTGACCGGGCCGGCCGAGATCGTGGCCCGCGGCGAGCTGGACGAGGCCTGGTGGCTCGCCGCGGGCGCTTGATCAGCTGATCGTCACCGCCACCGAAAGTTCGCCCTCCTGGGTGGCCACGGTGTTCACCACCCCGGCGATCCGCACGTCCTCGGCGATTCCAGCGAAGCCTTCGAGCACGTCCGCCGGAGCGGTGACCGACAGCGTTTCGACGGCGGTCCGCATCGACACCTTCGCGTCGGTCTTGGCCCGGCGCACGGCGGCGATCACCGAACCGGCCAGCGGCAGCAACGCGGCGTCCCCGTCGACGTCCGGCGCGGCCGGCCAGGACGCCTGGTGCACGGAACCTTCCTGCCACCACGACCAGATCTCTTCGGCGGCGAACGGCAGCACCGGCGCGAACATCCGCACCAGCGCCGAAAGCACCGTCCGCAGCGCCACTTGGGCCGATTCCGCCGCCTCCGCGCCGAGATCGCCGTACGCGCGGCCCTTCACCAGCTCCACGTAGTCGTCGCAGAACGTCCAGAAGAACGTCTCCGTCACCTGCAGCGCACGCGCCTGGTCGAGCGCCTCGAACGCGGCCGTGGCTTCCTCGATCACCTTTGCCAGCGCGGCGAGCACGGACCGGTCCAGCGGCTCCGTGGCGACCGATTCCGCTGGCGGGGTACCGAGGCCGAGCACGAACTTGCTCACGTTCAACAGCTTCGTCGCCAGCCGCCGCCCGACCTTCATCTGGCCTTCGTCGACCGCCGTGTCCACGCCCGGCCGGGCGCTCGCCGCCCAGTAGCGGACCGCGTCGGAACCGTGCCGGTCCAGCAGGTCCGCCGGGGTGACGACGTTGCCGACCGACTTCGACATCTTCTTGCGGTCCGGGTCGAGCACCCAGCCGGAGATCACCGCGTCCCGCCACGGCAGCACGCCTTCCTCCAACTCGGCGCGGACAGTGGTGGAGAACAGCCAGGTGCGGATGATCTCGTGCGCCTGCGGCCGCAGCGAGAACGGGAACACGCGGCGGAACAGGTCGTCGTCGAGGCTCCAGCGACCGGCGATCTGCGGCGTCAGCGACGACGTCGCCCAGGTGTCCATCACGTCCGCCTCCGCGACGAAACCGCCTGGCACGCCGCGCTGCTCCTCGGCGTAGCCCGGTGGCACGTCGGTGCTCGGGTCCACCGGCAGGCTCGCGTCGTCGGGCACCAGCACCGCGTCGTGGTCCGGCTCGCCGTCGGCGTCCAGCGGGTACCAGACCGGGATCGGCACGCCGAAGAACCGCTGCCTGCTGATCAGCCAGTCGCTGGTCAGGCCCTCGACCCAGCTGCGGTAGCGGACCTCCATGTGCGGCGGGACCCAGTTCAGCTCGGCGCCGCGGTCCAGCAGTTTCGCGCGCAGGGCGTCGTCGCGGCCGCCGTTGCGCAGGTACCACTGGCGGCTGGTGACGATTTCCAGTGGCTTGTCGCCCTTTTCGTAGAACTTCACCGGATGCGTGATCGGCCTCGGCTCGCCGCGCAGCGCGCCCGCGTCCCGCAGGAGGTCCACCAGGATCTGGCGTCCAGTGTGGACAGTCTTGCCCGCCAGCGGCTCGTATTTGTCCGCCGGGACGCCGTGCGGCGGTTCGGCGCGGAACCGGCCGTCGTGGCCCAGCACCGGACGCGTTTCCAGCTGCAGCGCCCGCCACCAGGTGACGTCGGTGGTGTCGCCGAAGGTGCACACCATCGCGATGCCGGTGCCCTTTTCCGGATCCGCGAGGTGGTGCGCGTGCACCGGCACTTCGACGCCGAACACCGGCGTGCGCACGGTTTTCCCGAAGAGCCCTTGGTAGCGCTCGTCGTCCGGATGCGCGACGAGCGCGACGCACGCGGGCAGCAATTCGGGCCGGGTAGTGGAGATCAGCACCTCAGCGCCGTCGTCGGCGGTGAACACGAGATCGTGATACGCGCCCGGGCGTTCGCGATCTTCCAGTTCCGCCTGGGCGACAGCGGTGCGGAACGTGACGTCCCACAGCGTCGGGGCTTCGGATTGGTACGCCTCGCCGCGCGCGAGGTTGCGCAGGAACGCGCGCTGCGAGATCTCCGTGGTCGCCGGGTCGATCGTCTGGTACGCCAGCGTCCAGTCCACCGAAAGCCCGATGCTCCGCCAGACCTCCTCGAAGACCTTCTCGTCGGTTTCGGTCAGCTGGCGGCACAGCTCCACGAAATTGCGCCGCGACACCGGAATCGCGTTCTTGCCGGGCTTCTCCGGCGGGACGAAGGACGGGTCGTAGGGCAGCGACGGCTCGCAGCGCACGCCGAAATGGTTCTGCACCCGGCGTTCGGTGGGCAGGCCGTTGTCGTCCCAGCCGACCGGATAGAACACCGAACGCCCGCGCATCCGTTGGTAGCGCGCGAGAACGTCGGTGTGCGTGTAGGAGAAGACGTGCCCGATGTGCAGCGAGCCGCTCGCGGTCAGCGGCGGCGTGTCGATCGAGTAGACGTCCGGGCGCGCGCGGTCGAACCGGTATACGCCTTCGCGTTCCCACACCGGTACCCATTTGGCGGCAAGGCCGTCGACGCCGACTTTGTGCGGGATCTTCTCGTTCATGCCCGCACTTTACGGGGCGGGTACAGCGATTTCCGCGCCCGTCGGCAGGTCCCGCATGCGCCGCAGCGGCGAGCAGATCACCCACAGCGCGCCGGCGACCGGCCCGGCCGTCCCGATCCACAGCGCCCCGGCGAGCCCGAGCCATTCGCCGAGCCCGCCGCCCAGCAGCCCGCCGAGCGGCAGCGCTCCCCACACGACGAACCGGACGCTCGCGTTCATCCGGCCCAGCAGCCGGTCCGGCGTGATCGCCTGCCGGTAGGAGACCTGCGCGATGTTGTAGAGGATCACCCCGAACCCGAACGACGCCATCCCCAGCCCGGCCAGCACGATCCGCCAGTCCGGCGCGGCGAACAGGACCAGCACCTCGCCCGGCCAGAACAGCACCGGGACCAGCCAGATCGACCGGGACTGCCCGATCCTGCGGATGATCGGACCGGCGCACAGCGCGGCCGCGATGCCGCCGACGCCGCTCACCGCGAGCAGTCCGCCGACCTCGGCCGGTTTCAGCCCGGCGGTGCGGGTCAGGAACAACACCTGGACGGCCTGCACCACGCCGGCGAAAAGGTTCGACGTGGCGGTGCAGGCGACGATCGCGCGCAGCGGCCGGTCGGCGACGACGAACCGCAGGCCTTCCAGCATCTGCGGCACCAGCCGGTCGTGCTCGGCGCGTTCCGGACGGGTCTCGACGGTGCGGATGCGCCACAGGCACAGTGCGGAGGTGAGGTAGCCGAGCCCGGTGACCAGGACGGTGCTGGCCGCGCCGATGAACTGCACGAGCACACCGGCGACACTCGGCCCGGCGATCTGCGCCGACGACTGCACGCCCTGCAGCTTCGCGTTGCCCTCCAGCAGCTTCTCGCGGCCGACCAGCGCGGGCAGATACGCCTGGTAGGAGACGTCGAAGAAGACCGTCGCGAAGCCGACGAACAGCACGACCACCAGCAGCTGCGCCATGGTGAGCACGCCCGCCCACCAGGCGAACGGGACGCTGAGCAGCAGCACCCCGCGGACCAGGTCGGCGGCGAGCATGAGCGGCCGTTTGCGCATCCGGTCCACCCACACGCCCGCGGGCAGGCCGAGCACCAGGAAGCCGAGCGTCTCGGCCATGGTCAGCAGGCCCATCTCGAACGGGGTGGCGGCCAGCGTGACGGCGGCGAGCAGCGGAATGGCCGTGACCCCGACGAACATCCCCAGCTGGCTCGCCGTGTCCCCGGCCCACAGCCGGCGGAAATCGGCGTGGAAGAACAGCGAATCGCGACGCACCCGATCGAGTGTCGCGGAGTGATTGGAAAGAGTCAATCACTTTGTTTAGGCTGCGGGGCATGCCGTTGCACCGACGTCCCTCCACCGAAGCCGAGGCGGCCGCGCTCGCGTCCGGAATACGGCTGCGCATCATCCGGTTGACCTCCTTCGAGGCGATGACGAACAAGGAGCTGGCGGCGCGGCTCGGCCGCGACCCCGCGACCACGCTGCACCACGTGCGGCGGCTGGTCGACACCGGTTTTCTCGTTCCGCAGGAGCCGCGCCGTGGCGCGCGCGGGGCGAAGGAGATCCCGTACCTGTCCACCGGGCTTTCGTGGCAGCTGGAAAACGCGGACGCGGACGCTGTTTCGGTCAACCAGGCCATGCTCGAGGCCTATCTGGCCGAAATGGCCGAGGCGGACCTGGCGGAGACGGAGACGACCCGGCTCGTGGTCCAGGTGGGCGCCGAGGACGTCGCGGAGTTCAAGCGGCGGCTCGACGGATTGCTCGAAGAATTCCAGGCCAGGCCGCGTGATCCGGCCTCGGAACGCACGGCCGTGTACGTCTCGGTCTATCCCAGCAGGTAATCCGTTCGGTTCCCGCGCCGAAACGTGGGACCATGGAGGCACGATGACAGAACAGACACACGAAGACTTTTACGACGACAACGACCCCTACGACCCCTCGGTCGGGGAGATGGAGCTTGAGGACCGGGCGTCGCTGCGCCGGGTCGCGGGCCTGTCCACCGAACTCGAGGACATCACCGAGGTCGAGTACCGGCAGCTTCGGCTGGAGCGAGTCGTGCTGGTCGGCGTGTGGACTGAAGGCACCGCCCAGCAGTCCGAGGCGTCGCTGGCCGAACTGGCGCGACTGGCCGAGACAGCGGGCTCCGAGGTGCTCGAAGGCCTCGTCCAGCGGCGGCAGAAGCCCGATCCGGCGACCTACGTCGGCTCCGGCAAGGTCCGCGAGCTGCGCGACGTGGTCGTGGCCACCGGCGCCGACACGGTGATCTGCGACGGCGAGCTTTCGCCCGGCCAGCTGCGCCAGCTGGAGGAGAAGGTCAAGGTCAAGGTGATCGACCGGACCGCCCTGATCCTCGACATCTTCGCCCAGCACGCCCGCTCCAAGGAGGGCAAGGCGCAGGTCGAGCTGGCCCAGCTGCAGTACCTCGTCCCGCGGCTGCGCGGGTGGGGTTCGGCGCTGTCCCGGCAGGCGGGCGGCCGCGCGGGCGGCGCGAACGGCGGCGTGGGCCTGCGCGGGCCCGGTGAGACGAAGCTGGAGACGGACCGGCGGCGGATCAGCAAGCGCGTGGCGAAGCTGCGCCGGGAGATCGCCGCGATGGACACCATCCGCGAGACCAAGCGCGGCAAGCGCGTGGCCAACGAGGTGCCGAGCGTGGCGATCGTCGGCTACACCAACGCCGGCAAGTCGAGCCTGCTCAACGCCCTGACCGGGGCCGGGGTGCTGGTGGAGGACGCGCTGTTCGCCACCCTCGACCCGACCACGCGCCGGGCGCAGACGGCCGACGGGCGCACGTTCACGCTCACCGACACCGTCGGGTTCGTGCGGCACCTGCCGCACCAGCTGGTGGACGCGTTCCGCTCGACGCTGGAGGAGGCGGCCGACGCCGACCTGCTCGTGCACGTGGTCGACGGGTCCGACCCGGCGCCGGAGGACCAGGTGAACGCGGTGCGCGAGGTGCTCGCCGAGATCACCCGCAGCCGCAAGGAACCGCTCCCGCCGGAGCTGCTGGTGATCAACAAGGCCGACGCGGCCGACGACGTCACCCTGGCCCGGCTGCGGCACGCGCTGCCCGGTTCGGTGCAGATCTCCGCGCGCACCGGTTCGGGCGTGGCCGACCTGGCCGAGGTGCTGGCCGAGCGGCTGCCGCGGGCGGAAACGGTGATCGACGCGCTGGTCCCGTACGCGCGGGGCGAACTCGTGTCGCGGGCGCACGCGGAAGGCGAGGTGCTGGAAGAGGAGCACGTCGCCGACGGCACGCGCCTGAAGGTGCGGGTGCGGGCCGACCTGGCCGCGGCGCTTCGGGCGTTCGAAACCAACGCCTCGGCGCTCTGAACGTCTTTCGTAGTGCACGGCCCGAGCGGGCCGTGCACTACGGAGGTGAACTGGTGCGGGTCGTCCTGGCACTGACGGCTGTCCTGATGCTCGCGGGAGCGATCCCGGCCGCGGCGGCTCCTGCTTCTCCTGCTCCGGAAACGCTGTGCCAGGTCAAGGACAAGCGCGTCAACGAGCTGTCCGGCTTGGTCTCCGACGGCGAACACTGGTACGCCATCAACGACGGCGGCACCAAGGTGCAGGTCTTCGTCATGGACCGGAAATGCCAGGTGCAGAAGGTCCTGACCGACCCGACGGACCCGTACGACGTCGAAGACTTCGCCCGGGGCCAGGACGGCACGCTGTGGCTCTCCGATACCGGCGACAACCGCGCCAAACGGGAGACCGTCGCCCTGCTGGAGCTGAAACCGTCCGGCGGCCCGGCAGTGGTGCATCGGCTGACCTATCCGGACGGCCCGCACGACACCGAAGCCCTGATCCTGGACCAGTCCGGCACGCCGTTCCTGGTGACCAAGGACCTGCTGGGCACGTCGAAGGTCTACAAACCGTCAGCGCCGCTGGCCACACCCGGCCCGACGAAACTGGAGCAGGTCGGCACCCTGCGCGTCCACAGCACCGACACACCCGGCGGCCCGGTCGGCTCGTTCGGTTCGGCGCTGATCACCGGAGGCGCGACGAGCGCGGACGGCAAGGTCATCGCCCTGCGCACTTACACGGACGCGTATCTGTACGCGGTCCCGGACGGCGACGTCGCGGCCGCGCTGCAACGAGAACCGGTGCGCATTCCGCTGCCGAACGAGAAGCAGGGCGAAGCCATCGCGTTCGAACCGGACGGCACTTTGCTGTCCGCAAGCGAAGGCGTCGGCGAACCTGTGCGCGCGATCAAAAACGCGACGGCGTTGGTGACTCCGCAAGCGTCTGCGCCCAAGCCTGGCGGCGCTGCCACGCCGCAGCCGGCCGCGGAAGACGCTGACGGGTTCCCGGTCGTCCCGACCGTTGCCATCGCCGCGGTGGTTTTGCTGGCGGCGTGGTTCCTGCTGTCCAGGAAACGCCGCCGCTCCTGACCCGGTTCGCATTGCTGCTGCCGTGGCGGGCTTGCCTTGCGTTCCGGCCGCTGTGGCTGGCTTGGCTCGCATTGCTGTTGCCGTGGCTGTCTCGCCTCGCATTCCGGCCACCACGCCTGATCTGGCTCGCGTTCCTGCCGCCGTGCTTGGCTTGGTTCGCGTTCCTGCTGCTGTGGCTGGCATGGCTCGTATTGCTGCTGCCGTTGCTGGCTCGGCCCGCCTTCCTGCCGCCGCGCCTGAGTCGCCTCGCCTTCCTGCCGCCGCTCCTGGCTCGGCTCCCGTCCCCGCCGCCGTGTCTGAGTCGGCTCGCATCCGCAGCTCGCGGGTGAACGCCCCGAAACCAAGGCGTGCGGGTCCGCGTGGTCCGGGCTCGTGAGTGGCAACGCCGGTTCTTACCGGCATTGCCACTCACGACGGGCCCAGGGCGAGCCGATGCTCAGAGGCGGCGCAGCACAGCCACGACCTTGCCCAGGATCGACGCGTCGTCGCCGGGAATGGGCTCGTACGCGTCGTTGTGCGGCATCAGCCAGACGTGCCCGTCCTTGCGCTTGAACGTCTTCACCGTGGCCTCGCCGTCGATCATGGCGGCGACGATGTCCCCGTTCTCCGCGGCGGGCTGCTGCCGGACGACGACCCAGTCGCCGTCGGTGATGGCGGCGTCGACCATCGAATCGCCGGTGACGCTCAGCAGGAACAGCTCACCCTCGCCGACGATCTCGCGCGGCAGCGGGAAAACGTCCTCGACGGCCTGTTCGGCGAGCACCGGGCCGCCCGCCGCGATCCGGCCGACCAGCGGCACGTACGCCGCCTTCGGCACGGACGGCTGCTGGTCCATCTCGATGCCCATCGGGTTGTCGTCGGTGGACGCGAGCACGCCCACCGCGCGCGGCCGGTTGGCGTCGCGGCGCAGGTAGCCCTTGCGCTGCAGCGCGCGCAGCTGATGCGACACCGACGACGTGGACGTGAGCCCCACCGCCTCGCCGATCTCGCGCACGCTCGGCGGGTAGCCGAAGCGGCTCACCCACGTGCGGATGACGTCGAGCACCTGCTGCTGGCGGACGGTCAGCGTCTCGTCCACGTCGTACACCTCCGGCATGGCGCTCACCTTCCCCGTGCTCTCGTGGCCGGATTCGCGCGCGGATTGTGCGGCTTGTGCGGACGCCTTGCCTCGCGAGGCCGTCTTGGCCCCCTTCGCCGCGGTGCCCTTCACCGTGTCCTTCTCCAACGCTGCGTCGCCTCCAGCCGTCCCGCGGTCGCCGTGTCGGCGTCCCGCGCGTATCCGCGTGCGCCGGCCCGGCTCCCGCGTTTTCCGCGAACGCCCGGCCAGCGGCACCCGCCGGAGCCGGTCCGGCAGATGTCCTGGTCACCGACGTTAGCCACCGCGCGCGGCGATTTCAAACATCTGTTCGATCGACACGCCGTGTCCTCTCGATTTTGTCGGTGCGGGGTGGTAGACCTTCGCACGGACGTTCGATAGAACGCCTGTTCGATCCGGACCGCTGCGCCGCAGGTGATAGGGCTCGGACCGGACGGATCCGCAGGTCATGAGGAGGTTCCGGCATGTCGATCCTGGCAGATCGAGGGCTCGTCCGCCCGCTTCGGCCCGTCCCCGCCGTCCGCCCCGCCGAGGGCGGAGCCGAGCCCGAAGGGGCGATTCCGTCCCGGCGGGAACCCGGGCCCGGAGGTCCCGGCGGCGGCCCGGCGCGCCGTTCGCGGCGGCGTGCGGGGCGCAGCGAAGCCACCCGAAAGGATGGTGTTCCGGAGGAGTCCGGGACCGGATCCGGCGCGGATTCCGGCGCGGCGGCCGGTTCCGGCGAGGTGGTGGAGCTTCGCGGGCGAACCGGTTCCCGCCGAGGTTCTCGCGGGGTGCCCGCTCGCCGCGGCGGCGGTGCCGGAGCGGCGGCGGTCGCCGAGCCGCGATCCGCCGCGGCTGTCCGGTCTGGGGAGCGGGCGGAGTTCCAGACGTCGGCTCCTTCGGCCGTCGAGACCGGAGAGGCGTCGATCTGGTCCGCTGAGCGGGCGGGATTCCAAACCTCGGTTCGTTCCGCGGTCGAGGCTGGAGAGGCCTCGGTTCGGGGTGCGGTCCGGCCCGCCGAGCGTGCTGGATTCCAGACCTCGGCCCCTTCCGCCGTCGAAGCCGAAGAATCTCCTGTCCGCGAGGCGCGCAGCCGCGGTGCGCGTGCCGGGTTCCAGACCTCGGCCCCCTCCGCTGTCGAAACCGAAGAAGCCCCCGCCCGCGAATCCCGCCGGACGCGCCGCACCGCCGTCCGGCACATCCCCGCGGCCCCGGCCAACCCCGGTCGCACCGCGCGTGAGCGGCGTGGCGAGCCGTTGCGGCCGCCGTCGCGGGCTCGGGTCGTCGCCGGGCGCAGGGGAGGCGTTGCCTGCCAGACCTCGGCCCGGCCGTCCGTCCGGTGGCCGTGGCTGTTCGCGATCGCCTTCGCGGCGTGCCTCATCGTGACCGGGCTCGGCGCCTTCGGCTCGGGAGTGTCCAGCGGCCCGGTGCCGTCGCGGACCGCGTCCGTTTCCGTGCAGCCCGGCGATTCGCTCGGCGCGCTCGCCGCCCGGTTCGCGCCGAACGCGGACCAGAGCGCGGTCGTCGAACGCATCAAGGAACTCAACAACCTCGACGACACCGCGCTGCTTCCCGGCATGCCGCTCACCGTCCCGGTCGCCTGGTCCGGCAGTGGTTCGGGCGAAGGTTCGGGCGGACAACCCGCCGGGGGATCGGACAGCGCGGGCTCATGATTTCCGCAAACCACCCGGTCGCCTCTTGCGCAACCTGGCTTTCACCCTCTCGGGTTCCTTGCGCCCGCCCCGGAGGCGATCTATGGTCTACCCCTATATCTAGTAGTTACACCGCTGTAGTTGGTCCACAGGTAGGGGTAGACTGGCGGCAGTTGTCCACAGCCGGCCGGCAGTTGCCCACCGGATGTCCACAAGTCGATCACCAGGCGCGGGGTCGCGCGCGGTGACCGCGGTCCAGGCCGTAGCGTGGCGGCAGGGGCCGGTTGGGACAGGAATCGACCGGCGCGGAGGGGAAGGTGATCGGCGGATGAGGTGCCCGTTCTGCCGGCATGCGGACTCTCGGGTCGTCGACTCCCGAGAGGTGGACGAGGGACAGGCGATCCGGCGGCGGCGTTCGTGCGCCGAGTGCGGACGGCGTTTCACCACGTCGGAGACGATGGTGCTGGCCGTGGTCAAACGGTCCGGCGCCACCGAGCAGTTCAGCCGGGACAAGGTGGTCAACGGCGTGCGGCGGGCCTGCCAGGGCCGTCCGGTCGACGACGACGCGCTGCAGAAGCTCGCGCAGCGCGTGGAGGAGTCGATCCGTTCCGCCGGCCTGGCCGAGATCCCCAGCCACGAGGTCGGCCTCGCCATCCTCGGGCCGCTGCGGGAGCTGGACGGCGTCGCGTATCTCCGGTTCGCCAGCGTCTACCGCTCCTTCTCCTCGGTCGAGGACTTCGAGAAGGAGATCTCCGACCTGCGGAAAGCCATGGCGGGAACTGCGGAGGACCAGGAAGGCGAGCGCGCCGGCGACGACTGAGCCGTCACCGGGTCGCGGGGAGCGAGGGACAGGACCGCATGACCGAAACCGTGGGAACCGGCGCCGCGGCCGGACAGAACAAGAAGCCGAACAAGGGCCTCACCGTCCGGCGGGTCTTCACCACCGAGGGGACCCACCCCTACGACGAGGTCGCGTGGGAGACCCGCGACGTCGTCATGACGAACTGGCGCGACGGCAGCGTCAACTTCGAGCAGCGCGGGGTCGAATTCCCCGAGTTCTGGTCGGTCAACGCCACCAACATCGTCACCAGCAAGTACTTCCGCGGCGCGGTCGGCAGCCCGCAGCGCGAGAGCAGCCTCAAGCAGCTCATCGACCGCGTGGTGCGCACCTACGTCAAGGCCGCCGCCGAGCACGACTACTTCGCCGGTCCGTCCGACCTCGAGATCTTCGAGCACGAACTCACCTGGATGCTGCTGCACCAGGTCTTCAGCTTCAACTCGCCGGTGTGGTTCAACGTCGGCACGTCCTCGAAGCAGCAGGTGTCCGCCTGCTTCATCCTCGCCGTCGACGACACGATGGAGTCGATCCTCAACTGGTACCGCGAGGAAGGCCTGATCTTCAAGGGCGGCTCCGGCGCGGGCCTCAACCTCTCCCGCATCCGGTCCTCGAAGGAACTGCTCACCTCCGGCGGCACCGCCTCCGGCCCGGTCTCGTTCATGCGCGGGGCCGACGCGTCCGCGGGCACCATCAAGTCCGGCGGCGCCACCCGGCGCGCGGCGAAGATGGTCGTGCTCGACGTCGACCACCCGGACATCGAGGAGTTCATCCAGACCAAGGCGCGCGAAGAGGAGAAGATCAAGGTCCTCCGCGACGCCGGGTTCGACATGGACCTCTCCGGCTCCGACATCTCCTCGGTGCAGTACCAGAACGCGAACAACTCGGTCCGCGTGTCCGACGAGTTCATGCACGCCGTCGAGAACGGCACGGACTTCGGCCTGCGCGCCCGGCTCACCGGCGAGGTCATCGACCGCGCCGACGGGAAGAAGCTGTTCCGCAGCATGGCGCAGGCGGCGTGGGAATGCGCCGACCCGGGCATCCAGTACGACAGCACGATCAACGACTGGCACACCTGCCCCGAATCGGGCCGGATCACCGCGTCCAACCCGTGCAGCGAGTACATGCACCTCGACAACTCGAGCTGCAACCTCGCGTCGCTCAACCTGCTGAAGTTCGTCTCGGAAGAGGGCACGTTCGACGCGCCGCTGTTCGCGAAGGCCGTCGAGTTCGTCATCACCGCGATGGACATCTCGATCTGCTTCGCCGACTTCCCGACCGAGCCGATCGCCGACACCACGCGCAAGTTCCGCCAGCTCGGCATCGGCTACGCCAACCTCGGCGCGCTGCTGATGGCGCTGGGCCACGCGTACGACTCCGAGGGCGGCCGCGCGCTCGCCGCCGCGATCACGTCCCTGATGACCGGCGTGTCCTACCGGCGTTCGGCCGAGCTGGCCGGCGTCGTCGGCCCGTACGAGGGCTACGCCCGCAACGCCGAGGCGCACCAGCGCGTCATGCGCAAGCACGCCGCGGCGAACGAGCTGGTCCGCACCTATCACAGCAACGACGCGGCCGTCCGCGCGCTCGCGTCGGAGGAATGGCAGCGCGGCATCGAGCTGGGCGTCCGCAACGGCTGGCGCAACGCGCAGGCCTCGGTGCTCGCGCCCACCGGCACCATCGGCTTCATGATGGACTGCGACACCACGGGCATCGAGCCGGACTTCTCGCTGGTGAAGTTCAAGAAGCTCGTCGGCGGCGGGTCCATGCAGATCGTGAACCAGACCGTGCCGCGCGCCCTGAAGGTGCTGGGGTATCAGGCCGAGCAGGTCGAGGCGATCGTCGAGTACGTCGCGCAGCACGGTCACGTGGTCGACGCGCCGGGCCTGCGCCCCGAGCACTACGAGGTGTTCGACTGCGCGGTCGGCGACCGGTCGATCGCGCCGATGGGCCACGTGCGGATGATGGCCGCGGTGCAGCCGTTCATCTCGGGCGCGATCTCGAAGACGGTCAACATGCCGGAGTCGGCGACGGTCGAGGACGTCGAGGAGATTTACTTCCAGGGCTGGAAACTCGGCCTCAAGGCGCTCGCGATCTATCGCGACAACTGCAAGGTCGGCCAGCCGCTGTCCACGGCGAAGAAGAAGGAAGCCGAGGCCGAGCCGGAGAAGGTCGTCGAATACCGCCCGGTGCGCCGCCGGCTGCCGAAGAAGCGCCCGAGCCAGACGGTGTCGTTCACCGTCGGCGGCGCCGAGGGCTACCTGCACGCGGGCTCGTACCCGGACGACGGCCTCGGCGAGATCTTCGTGAAGCTCGGCAAGCAGGGCTCCACGCTGTCCGGCGTGATGGACGCCTTCTCGATGTCGATCTCGGTCGGCCTGCAGCACGGGATTCCGCTCGAGTTCTACGTTTCGAAGTTCTCCAACCTGCGCTTCGAACCGGCGGGCATGACCGACGACCCGGACATCCGGATCGCCACGAGCGTCATGGACTACCTGTTCCGCCGCCTGGCCCTCGACTACCTGCCGTACGAAAAGCGGGCCCAGCTGGGCATTTTCACCGCGGACGAACGGTCGGCCGAGGTCGAGGCGAACTACGGCGGCCAGAACCTGGACGTCGAGGTGCTGCGCAGCAGCGTGGACGCTTCGCCCGCGCAGGAGTCCACAAAGGACACCTCGGCGCGTGACGCGCACAGCACGGCCGAGCTGATGGAACTGCACCTCGGCAAGGCGGCCGACGCGCCGCTCTGCATGACCTGCGGAACGAAGATGCGGCCCGCGGGGTCCTGCTACGCCTGCGAGGGCTGCGGGGCTACTTCCGGCTGCAGCTGATCGATCCTCACAGAGAAGAGGGGGAGGCGTGGAGACGCCTTCCCCTCTTTTCGGAGCTACGGCGGGATGGTTCAGTGTCCTGCCCGCGTACCAGAGGGCATCAGGCCGAGCAGTGGCAGCCACACCGTGTCCACGATCTCGACGATCGTCCTGTCCGGCACCGCGCCCATGGTCATCAGCATGTCGTGGCGCATCAGGTCGAACGGCAGGTTCACCACACGGTCGGGTCGCGCCGCGTCCGGCAGTTCGCCGCGTTCGACGGCGCGGCTGACGATGGTCGCGAAGGGCGGCGTCTGGTCCTCCGGGAAGACGCGGCCGCGCAGGTCGGCGAAGCTGGTGCCGGTTTCGCGGAAGTAGTCCGCCAGTTGGATGCGCAGGAGGATCACCAGGCGGGCTCGCTCGGCGTTGACCGTGCGCAGGAGGGCCAGGGCGTCCTGGCGCAGGCTGCCGGTGTCCGGGAGGTCGAGCGGGTTCCAGTGCCGGGCGAGGGTGGCGACGAGGAGGTCCTCGCGCCGCGGCCAGCGTCGGTAGAGCACTGGTTTGCTGGTTCCGGCGCGCGCTGCGACGGCCTCGTAGGTGAAGCCGTGGTAGCCCTGCTCTGCGAGCGTTTCCCAGGCGGCATCGGTGATCGCGTTCTCCAGGGCGGTACCCCTGCGCCGGGTGGGCGTGCCCTCTGCGTGCCGCCGCTCCTTCACCGCTGCCCCCTCGACGTTCGTTCAGCCTTGCGGTTAGACCCGCTTGCGTATCTTATCCCGCGCTCGTAGGCTGGGCACTATAAGATACGCGGCCGTTTCTAAAGGGCGGCCAGAGGAGGGAAGCGAGCTATGTCCATGATCAACGCCGCGCTGGTGGAGTCCTTCGACGAACCGCCGCGCTTCCGTTCCGTTCCCGCTCCCGAGGCCGCTCCTGGCCAGGAGACGGTGGACGTCCTCGCTGTCGGCGTGCATCCCGCCACCCGCGGCATCGCCGCCGGCAAGCACTACACGAGTCCCAAGACGCTGCCCGCGCTGGCGGGGGCGGACGCCGTTGTCCGCCGGGCGGACGGCAGTCTCGGTTACGTCATGCTCATGGGCGCCGGCACCCTGGCTGAGCGGATCGTCATCGACCCGGACGCCGTCATCCCGGTTCCGGACGGCACCGATCCCGCGCTTCTCGCCGCCACCATGAACCCCGCTCTGTCCTCGTGGACCGCGCTGCGCACCCGCGTCCCGTTCCAGGCCGGGCAGTCGGTTCTGGTGCACGGCGCGACCGGCAACGCGGGCTCGACGGCGGTGAAGGTCGCCAAGCATCTCGGCGCGGGACGGGTGATCGCCGCCGGGCGCAACCGTGCCCGCCTTGACGAACTCACGGGTGCGGACGCGGTTGTTCAGCTGCTTCCCGACGAGGACGCCACCGCGGCCGCGCTCGCCGAGGCCGCCGCGGAGGTCGACGTGGTCCTGGACTACGTGTGGGGGCCGCCCACCGAACTCGCCATGCGGGCCGTCCTCGGAGCGCGTACCGAGCACACCCGCCTGCTCGACTGGGTGCAGATCGGCGGCATGGGCGGAGACGCGATCACCCTGTCCGGGCATGCGTTGCGCTCCAACGCGTTCCGGATCCTGGGCAGCGGCTTCGGCGCGGTGGACGCGCAGGTCATGCAGCGGGAGTTCACCGAACTCGTCGCCGCGATCGCCGCGGGAGGCATGGCGGTGCGCCCGCATCCGTTCCCGCTCGACCAGGTCGAGGCGGCCTGGGCGCATCGGGACGAGCCGGGCGAGCGCACCGTCATCCTCCTGTGAGTGCTCAGCGCAGCATCTGCGCGACACCTCCGCCGAGCGACCAGTCCGCCTCGTGGTTTTCGGTCAGGGTGAAGAACACATTCCGCGGTTCGATTCCGGTCGACTCGGCGATGAGTTCGGTCGCTCGGCGGTACAGCGCGGTTTTCTGCTCGTCGGTGCGGCCGGCGCGCATGGTGATGGCGATGTACACGATGTCGTCGTCGCGGTGGACGCCGAGGTAGCTGGGGTCGTAGCGCACCCGGCCGGCGGCGTGGCTCGACAGGATCTGGAAGCGGTCGTCGACGGGGACGTTGATGGTCTCGGTCATCGCCTGGTGCACGGCGTCGCCGATGGCGGGGAGGCGGTCGTCGTTGGGTTCGGACAGCACGTCGATGCGGACGAGCGGCATGGGAGACCTCTCAGTTCAGGTGGTCGATGTTGGGACGGGACAGGTGAAGCACCCGGTAGCGGACGTCGGTGTCCTCGTCCGGGGTGGTAGTCCAGAGGGTGAAGCGCACGAGTTCCCAGCGCTTCGGGTCGACGGCCAGCGCGGTGGTGTGCACGCCCGGGTTTCGGGACAGTCGCGCCAGTTCGCCGATTTCGTGCTCGATCCGGTCCGGGCCTTCCACGATGCGTCTGGTCGCGAACTCCGGCTCGGTCGCTCGTGCCGGACCGGCCAGGCAGCCAGCGCCGGTCCAGTGCTGCACCGGCGGACGGCCGAAATCCTGGACTATGCCGTCGAATCCGCCGCCGCCCCACAGGAAACGGCTCATTCCGGCGGTGTCGGTCCAGAGGTAGAACGGCGCGTATTGGTTGGCACGCACCAAATACGCCTTGAGCCCCAGCCCGGGGAACGCGTCGGTGCGATGGCCCCGGGTGGCGACTCGATGCCGGATGTCGTATCCGGCAGGCAGATCGATCTCGTACTGCATCGCGTACATCGGCGTCACCGCCGTTCGAGGAGCGCGAGTGCGCCGCGGATCGCTTGGTCGAACGGCTCGACCGACCCGGACGACCGGGCGAGCACGTATCCGCCTTGCACCACGGCGACGAGCGCGGTTGCCGTCGCGGCTGGGTCGAGATCGCTCGGAAGTTCGCCGTTCGCGGTGCCCTCGGCGATGACCTCGGCGAGCCGTCCGCGCAGCCAGTCGAACGTTTCCTCCAGCGGCGCCCGCAATTCCGGGTTCGTGACGACCTCGGGATCCAGCGCCAGCCGACCGACCGGGCAGCCACGCAGGATGTGACGCTCGCGCCGCAGATACGCGGAGACGCGTTCGATCGCGGTCGTGCCCTCGGCGAGCAGGGCTTCGGTGGAGGCGCGCAGATCGTCGGCGTTCTGCCGGATCGCGGCGAGCGCCAGGTCGGCCTTGCCGGCGAAGTGGTGGTACATGCTGCCCTGCCCGGCCCCGGCGCGCTGCTGGATCGCCTTCGGGCTCGTGCCGACGTACCCCCGCTCCCACAACAAGTCCTGAGTGCTCGCGATGAGCTGGTCTCTCGTGGACATGAGCACACCGTACATACTAGTAGGTACAGAGACAAGCGGGTGCAGGCCCTACCGCGGAGAGACCGGCTGTCCGCAGTGTGCGGACGATCTTGGCCCGGGAGGCTTCCAGGGAACCGAAGGAAGGAATTTCTCCGTGATGAAGTCTGCTGGCCGCCGGGTGGTCGCCGTGACTGCGGCCTGTGCGCTCCTGTTCTCGACCGGCACTGCCGAGGCGATCGTGAAGGGCGGAGACTCGACGCAGCGCTATCCGTTCATGGCGTCCATCTCGGAGCGGGTCAACCAGACCGGCGACCGCGGGGTGTGCGGCGCTTCGCTGATCGACCCGCAGTGGGTGCTCACCGCGGCGCACTGCGTGGATTCGACGCTCGTGACCCCGGACGGGACCGTCCGGATCGGCAGCGAGCGACAGCATTCCGGCGGGACTGTTCGCCGGATCGCGCGAACGGTCCCGCATCCGGGCTATGCGCTGCAGAGCGAAACCGTTCCCTTCAACCGCAACGACCTCGCGTTGCTCAAGCTTGATCGCCCGGTTGCCGAGCAGCCGATCCGGCTTGCCGCACAGCCGGGCGCACCTGGTTCGCCGACGCGGCTGCTGGGGTTCGGCACCACTGTCGACACGTACGATTTCAAGCAGGCCAGGTTCGCGGAACGGTTGCAGGAGCTGGACGTTCGGCGCGGCGCGGAATCCGAGTGCGGTCCGGGATACGCGGGCCGGACGCGGTTGTGCACGGTCAGCCCGCGGCCGGAGGCGATGGCGTGCATCGGCGATTCCGGCGGCCCGCAGATCCGGCGCGGGCCGGGCGGGCGATGGGAACTGATCGGGGTCACCTCGGGGCCGGGGACTGCGCGTTCGTCTTGCGCGGGCGGGCCGGGGCTGTACACCAGCGTGCCGGCGTACGCCGAATGGATCCGGCGGACGATCCGCGGGTAACTCCACGGAATCTCCACATCCTCCCCGCGCCAGCGGCACATCCGGGCGGCAGCATGACCGCCGTGGAGTGGACTGCGGTTTTCGAGGCGGAGGCGCGGCGGCGGAAGATCCGGCCGCAGCCGGCGTGGGGGAGCGGGGCGAGGCTGGATCCGGTGGTGGCGCGCAGCGTCCGGCGGTTCCAGCCCGCGCCGGACGATGAGCAGCATCTGGTTGCCCGGCTGCTCGAAACCGCGAGCCCGCCGGGGAAAAGCGACGTGATGACCCAGCTGATCGCCGACGTGCTCGCGCTCGGCTACTACCGGGCGTTGCGGGACGGCACCCGCGATCCGCTCACCGCGGAGGTGGCCGCGCGCGTGTTCGCCGGGCTGGAGCGGCGGCTCGGCTATCACGTGGATCGGTTGCGGCGCTGGAAAATCGCGGCTTCCGTGCGATGGCGGGCCAGAGCGGTTCTGGAAACCGGCGGCATCCTGGTCGGGCACGGACGTGCGTTGCGTCGGCTCGGCGTGCCGTGGCTCGCGTTCGTCACCGACGCCTGGGCGCGCTTCGAACGAGCCCTCGCGGAGGTCCACAGAGGACCGTCGGTGCGCCCGGGGCCGCGCGTGCGTGCGCGACCCCGGGGACTCGTTTAGGACAGCTTCGACCAGAGGAACTCGTACGCGACCGCCGAACGGAACGCGAGCTGCTCGTTGTCGGCCGCCGCCCCGTGGCCGCCTTCGATGTTCTCGAAGTACTCCACGCGGTGGCCCTGTTCGCGCATCCGGGCGACCATCTTGCGGGCGTGCCCGGGGTGCACGCGGTCGTCGCGGGTGGAGGTGACGAAGAGGATCGGCGGATACTCGACGTCCGCCGAAACCCGTTGGTAGGGCGAGTATTTCGAGATGTACTCCCACTCTTCCGGAATGTCCGGGTCACCCCATTCGGCCATCCACGACGCCCCGGCCGGCAACAGGTGGTAGCGCTTCATGTCGAGCAGCGGCACCTGGCACACGATCGCGCCGAACAGCTCCGGGTAGCTGGTGAGCATCACGCCCATCAGCAGCCCGCCGTTGCTGCCGCCCTGGATGCCGAGCCGTTCCTTCGTCGTGATGCCCCGCGCGACGAGATCGCGCGCGACCGCGGCGAAGTCCTGGTACGCCTTGTACCGGTTCTCTTTCACCGCCTGCATGTGCCATTCCGGGCCGTACTCGCCGCCGCCGCGGATGTTCGCGACCACGTACGTCCCGCCGCGCGCCAGCCACGCGCGGCCGACGACCCCGCCGTACGACGGGGTCAGCGAAACCTCGAAGCCGCCGTAGCCGTACAGCAGCGTCGGGCCGTTTTCCGCGCCGGGCGGGCGGACGACGAAGTACGGGATCTTCGTGCCGTCGTCCGACGTCGCGAAGTACTGGCTGACCTCGATCCCGGTCGCGTCGAAGAACGCCGGCGCCTGCTTCAGCACCTCGACGTCGCCGCCGACGACGCCGCGAGTGAGCGTGGACGGCTGGATGTAGCTGGACGAGTCCACCAGGTACTCGTCGTCGACGTCCGGTTCGGTGTCGACGATCTGCGCGCTGCCGAATTCGGGCGCGCCGCCCAGCTCCGCCTCGGTCCAGCCGTCCGGGCCCGGCGTCAGCACGCGCAGCTCCGACTTGACGTCGTGGAGAGTCGCGAGCAGCAGGTGGTGGCGGGTCCAGGCGTAGTAGTCCAGCGACGTGTGCGCGTCCGGGGTGAACAGCGCGGTGAACTCGCGGTCGCCCGCCTTGAACGCGTCGTAGCGGATCGCGAGCAGCGTGCCCGCCGGGTGCTCGGTCCCGCCGACCGTCCACGCGCTGCGCGGGTGCACGAGCAGCCATTCGCGGTGCGTGGACACCTCGACGTCCTCGGGCAGGTCCAGTTTGGTCAGCCCGGTTTCGGTCCGCTCGAAGTATTCGGTGCGGTAGAAGTCGATCGCGCGGCGCACGAAGTCGCGTTCGAAGCCCTCGGTCGGATCGTGGTACGCCGTGATCGCGACGTCGTCCGGCTTGCCCTCGGCGACGAGCTTCGCTTCTTCGAGCGGGGTGCCGCGCCGCCATTCCTTCGCCAGCCGCGGGTAGCCCGAAGTGGTGAGCGAGCCGGGGCCGAAATCGGTCCCGAGGTACACCCGGTCGGCGTCGATCCAGCTGATCCGGTGCTTCGCCTCGGGCAGGGTGAAGCCGTCCGGCACGAACTCGTGCGCGTCGAGGTCGAACTCGCGCACGACGGTCGCGTCCGCGCCGCCCCGCGACAGCTGGACCAGGCCGAGCCGGTGCCCGGGACGCAGCACCGCGGCGCCCTTCCAGACCCAGTTCTCGTCCTCGGCGGCGGCGAGCGCGTCGACGTCGAGCAGGATCTCCCAGTCCGGTTCGGCGGTGCGGTACTGCTCCAGCGTGGTGCGCCGCCACAGCCCGCGCGGGTGCTCGGCGTCCTGCCAGAAGTTGTAGAGGAGCGTCCCCCGGCGCGCGACGTACGGGATCCGCCCGCCCGCGTCGAGCACCTCGCGGATCGAGTCCCGCAGCTGCCCGAACCTCTCGCTCGCGGTGAGCACGTCCAGCGTCTCCGCGTTGCGCGAACGGACCCATTCGAGCGCCTCGTCGCCCGTCACGTCTTCCAGCCACAGGTACGGATCTTCGACAGTCATAGCGTCCAGTCTCGCTGTCTGTCGCGGATCCGGCCAGGAGCCCGGCGTTCCCGTTTCGTGATCCAGGGCGGCGCGCGGTCTCCGTATGCTGGTCGGGAGGGGGAGGAATGACGTATTACGCCGGAGGCCCGTGGCCTCCGCCAGCACCGCCGCCGGCCCCGCCGCGCCGGAAGGCAGGCAAGGCGCTGGGCGCCGTGGCCGCGGTGGCGATCGTCGCGGGCACGCTCGCGCTCATGGCCGCGGTGCCGCACGAGGTGTCCGGGCACGCGGTCGCGGCGCCGGACGCCGACACGATGCCGGACCGCCAGGACGCCAAACCGGTGCGCAAGCTCAGCGGCAACCCGTTGCTGGCCGAGGGCGTCGCGCTCGGGCCCGTGTCGTGCGACCTGCCGGAGCTGAGCCGGGACGCCGAGCAGCTCAAGACGTTCTACACCGTGCTCGTCGGCTGCCTGAAGCAGGCGTGGCAGCCGGCGCTGGACAAAGCGGACGAGCCGAACCTGCCGGTCAAGGTGTCGGTCACGCTGCCGAAAACCAGCGCCTGCGGCAACGCGCCGTCTCGCGACGAAGCGGTCGCGTACTACTGCGGCGGCGACGCGACGATCTACGCGCCCACCGAGTGGATGCTGTCGGACGCCGGGCTGAGCCGCGCACGGCACCTGGCGACGCTCGCGCACGAGTACGGCCACCACGTACAGCGCGAAAGCGGCATCCTCGACGCGGCGAGCGCGGAGATGAGTTCGCCGGAGCCGAGCAGCGACGCGGACAAGGCTGTCGTACGCCGGATCGAGTTGCAGGCCAACTGTTTCGGCGCGCTTTTCCTCAACGCGGCGGCAGACCACGGTTCGATCAGCCGGGCCACCGCGAACGCCGCCGTCGCCGATTACGGCCGTGCCGACGACAGCGGCGACCACGGCACCCGCGCGAACCAGCTGGTGTGGGCGAAGGCTGGTTACACCGGTGCTGGGCCCGCGGCGTGCGACACCTGGTCAGCACCGGCGGAGAAGGTCAGCTGACCGTCCATGCCGGGTCGCGGCCCAGCAGGCCGAGGAACTGGTCCAGCTCGCTTTCGTCGGTGCTGACGGACACTACGGGCGCGAACGTGCCTCGCTTGACGCGTTCCTCCGGGGCGGCCGGGATCATGAGCGCGAACTGCAGCGCGGCGTGCACCGCTGCTGGCACCGGGTCGTACGCGACGTCGAGGGTCTTGGCGAGGTCCCAGCCGTGCGCGACGGTGTCGACGAGATGCATCGCGACCGCCACTGTGCCCGGGAAGGTGCCGAAGGTGTTGATGGCGATCTGTCGTTCCGCGATGTCGGCTTCGCCGTACGCGGCGAGGTAGTCGGTCACTGAAGCTGCGTACGCGGCGTACGGGTCTTCGCCGAGTTGTCCGCTGTCCCAGTCCTTCGCGGAGCCGTTGCGTGCTGCTTCGGCGAAGGCGTGGTTTTCGCTGACTTGGTGGCGGAGCAGGTCCGCGAGCGTCCAGCCAGCGCACGGCGTGGGCCGGTCGAGGTCCGCCGCGGTGGCTTTCGAGACGATCGGGTCCAGAACGAGCAGAGACTGACGGTCGAGGTCGAACGTGGTCATGCGCTCACGCTAACCGCGAGATCGGTCCAGGAAGAGAGCCAAAATGAAGCCAACTGCGGTGGACCAATCTAGGCTGGACGCGTGGACCTGCACCTGGACCTGTCCGGCACCCGCGGCCATCGCGACGAGATCTACCGCCAGATCCGCGAAGCGGTGCTCGACGGACGGCTCCGCGACGGCGACGTCCTGCCGCCGACCCGGGAACTGGCGCACCGGCTGGCCGTTTCGCGCACCACCGTCACCGCGGCGTACGAACGGCTCACCGCGGAAGGATTCCTCACCGGCCGGGTCGGAGCCGGTACTTACGTGCGGGCCGGTGCCGCGAGGCCCGCCGAACCGGCCGGGCTCGCCGAGGGGGTCCAGCCGCGTCCAGAGTGGACAGACGTGCCCGCGCCGCCGAAAGCGTTCACCACTCCGCCGGAGTTCGATTTCCGTGCCGGAGTACCGGATGTGCGGCTGTTTCCGTTCGACACCTGGCGTCGGTTGACGACCCAGGCGTTGCGCAGTTCCCGCGCGGAACTGATGACTTACGGCGAACCGCAAGGCGATCCGCGGCTGCGCGCCGAACTCGCGCGCCACCTCGCGGTGTCCCGGAACGTGCGCGTGCGCCCCGAACACCTCGTGATCACCGTGGGCGCGCAGCAGACGATCGACCTCGTCGCGCGCGTGCTGCTGCGGCCCGGCGACCTGGCTGCGGTCGAGGATCCCGGCTATCCGCCGCCGCGCCTGCTGCTGGGCACGCTCGGGGTGCGCGTCGCGCCGGTGCCGGTGGACGACGAAGGCATTGTGGTCGACGCGATCCCGCCGGGCACTCGCCTGGTGCACGTGACGCCGTCGCACCAGTACCCGCTCGGCGTCGCGATGTCGCCGTCGCGCCGGCGAGCGCTGCTGGATTGGGCCGAGGACAACGGGGCGGTGGTGGTCGAGGACGATTACGACACCGAGTTCCGCTACTCCGGACGTCCGCTGGAACCGTTGCACAGCTTGGATTCCCACGGCCGGGTGGTGTACGTCGGCTCGTTCTCGAAGGTCCTGTCGCCCGCGCTGCGGCTGGGTTTCCTCGCCGCACCGCCCGCGTTGGCGGAGGCGATCGTGAAGGCGAAATACCTCGCCGACTGGCATTCCCCGGGCATCGAACAGGCCGTGGTCGCGGCGTTCATCGCCGAAGGCGGGTTCGCCCGGCACGTCCGGCGCATGCGCGGCATCTACCGCGCCCGGCACGACCTGCTCGTCGACGGCCTCCGCGCCGAGTTCGGCGACGTGCTGGACCCGGTGCCCGCGTCGGCCGGGCTGCACCTGAGCGCGTCGGCGGACCGGGATCTGCGCGGCTTCGCGCGGGCGGCGTCCGGGGCGGGCGTCCGGCTGTTCTCGCTCGGCGATTTTTCGGTGACCGCGCGGCGGCACGGGCTGCTGTTCGGCTACGGCGCGATCGCGGCGGAGCGCATCGGGCCGGGCCTAGCCCGGTTGCGCCGGGTGCTCGACGGCTGAACGCGTTACCACGAACGGACGCATCCCGCTGGACTTTCGCACTCGGCAGCGGGGCCCTAACCTGATGTGACCCGACTCACCGAGGAGAGGGCATCGCCATGCGGATTGCGGATGTGCTTCAGCGCAAGGGCGCGACGGTCGCCACTGTGTCGCCGGGTACGACGGTCGCCGAGCTGCTGGCGGGCCTGGCCCGGCACAACGTCGGCGCGATGGTCGTGGTCGACGCCGAGGGCGGGATCGCCGGGATCGTGTCCGAACGCGACGTCGTGCGCCGGCTCAACGACCACGGCCCCTCCGTTCTCGACGGGCCGGTCGCGGACATCATGACCACCATGGTCGCCAGCTGCACCCCGGACGATCCGGTGGACCAGCTCAGCGTGGTGATGACCGAACGGCGGATCCGGCACGTGCCGGTGCTCGACGGCGGGCGCCTCGCCGGGATCGTGAGCATCGGCGACGTGGTGAAGATCCGGATGGAGCAGCTGGAACAGAGCCAGGAGCAGCTCGAGGCCTACATCGCGCAGGGCTGAGGGGCACCCGCCCAGGTCACTCGCCGGGGCCGCTCGCGGGGGTCACTCGCGCCAGCCGCTGAGTTCGACGCCCTTCGCGACGTCCACGCGGTAGCCGAGCGAGACCGTCGCGGACGCCTCGGGCGCGAGCGTGAGCCGCCAGGTGAACTGGCCGAGTTCGGTGCGCTCGACCGGCTCCGGGCTGAGCCGCAGGTCCCGCACGGTGATCGCGTCGTCCCGGGAGACCGGGGCCTGGTCGAGCACGGCCACGACGGCTTCGCGCGGGCTGTGGTTGGTGACCGTCGTCAGGTAGTCGGCTTCGCGGCGGCGTTGTCCGGTGATAGTCGCCTTGCTGGCGCTGCGCTTCACCAGCTCGCGTTCGACGCGGATGCGGTCGTCGACGCCCAGCGCGAGTTCGCGTTCTTCGCCGGGCGCCCACAGCTCTAGCTGCGTGGTGCCGACGAACTCGGCTTCGTGGAACACTGCGGCGCGTCCGGCGCGAAGCGTGTGCTCAGCGGTGTTGACCACCTTCGCGCGCAGGTATGCCTCCTCGGCCTGCGTCGGCGCTGTCACGTAGTCCAGTTCCGCAGTGAGGTCCAGCTGTGCGAGCGTCGTCCGGTGGCCCTGCGCGCCGGACGGGATCGCGACGGGGCGGGCCGGGCGGAAGGTGACCGCGGTGGTGCCCTGCTCCACTTCGGCGACGTGCGCGGCGAAGCCGTCTCGACCGGCTCCCGCTGCGCCGTACGCCATCGCGGCGGGAGCGGGCGGCACCATCGAACGCCGCTCCGGCTGCTGCCGATCCAGGTACCAGGGCTGGAGTTCCGGGATCACGACGGTGTTCGCCGGGCGAGCGGTGGACAGCGTCAGCTCGCACTCCGGCCAGTCCTCGCCGGTGTGCTGGCTGACGAGGCCGTACGAGGTGACCGTGACGTCGGTGCCGCGCACCCGCACGTCATACCCGGGCTCCCAGCGCGCGCCGGGGACCACATAGGACAGTTCGATTTCGGCGGTGGCGGGGGATTCCAGCTCCACCACGATGGTCGAACTGTCCTGTTCGGACTGTGCACTGCGGGTCTCGATCTGCCGGTCGAGCGCGGCGAGGTCTTCGCGCAGCCGTTCCAGCTTCGTCGTGAGCGCGCGACGTTCCTTAAGCGCTACGGCCAACTGCGTGCTGAGCGCTTCGCTCACTTCTTGGACACGGCCAGGTTCGGCGTCGCCTCCGGCCAACGCCTTCGCGAAGCTTGCTCCGCTGCGTCGCGAGACGCCGGTCAATAGGTCGACGCGCGCCGACGCCGCGCTCTCGTCGTCCGCTACTTCGTCGACAGTCGCTTGGTCCGCGCGACGCTGCTCCACGAGCGCGCGCAGGGTTGGATCGGCAGGCTCGGCGTGCTGTGCGTACGTGACGTCGACGCCGGTGACCAAAGCGTCGCCCGCGCCGCTGACACGCACTGAAGCAGCGTCGAGCGACAGGGGGAGCCCTGTGATCTCTATGCGGGACCCGTCAGCTTCGGTGACCTGACAGCGACGGGTGACGCGCGCGTGCTGCGGATAGACCGTGACCGTGACGATCGAAGCGTCCATGGCTCCGACGTTAGTCGGTTGACGCAACTTGCGGTTGGCGGAAGTCTCAAAGCTTGCTCGCCTGCTTCGTCCGGCTTGGGGGGTACTGGTGGGAGTTGCTGCTCGAGTTGCTGCCGTTTTCGTCGCAGTAGCCACGTTGTCCGTGCCCGCGGTCGCTGAAGCTGCTTCGCCGACAGGGCCGGTCTTCACCGACGGCCAGGCACAGCCGGTCTTCGATCCGGCTGATGTCATCCGAGAGGACGTCTGGGTCACCGCGCCCGTCGACAGCGACCACGACGGCAAGGCTGACCTCGTACACGCGCAGGTAGTGCGCCCGCGCGCTACGGAACAAGGCATGAAGGTCCCGGTCGTGTACGAAGCGAGCCCGTACTTCGCGGGCGGCAACGACATCCCGAACCACGACGTCGACACCGAGCTGTACGTGCCAGGCCCGCACGTCGCGTCGCCGATCGGGTGGAGCTACCAGAACTACTTCACCGCGCGCGGATTCGCTGTCGTGTACGGCGAATCGCTGGGCACCGGGCTGTCCACCGGCTGTCCGACGACCGGCGACGTGAACGAGACCATCGGCGCCCGGTCGGTGGTCGACTGGCTGAACGGCCGCGCGGAAGCGCGCAACCAGGCCGGAGCGCCCGTCGCGGCGAGCTGGAGCACGGGGAAGACCGGGATGATGGGCGTGTCGTACAACGGCACGCTGCCCAACGCCGTGGCCAGCACCGGCGTCGAAGGGCTCGAAACGATCGTGCCGATCGCCGCCATTTCGAGCTGGTACGGGTACTACCGCAACGCGGGCGCGGTCGTCGCGCCCGGCGGCTACCAGGGCGAGGACACGGACGTGCTCGCCGGATACGTCTACTCGCGCGCCGACCACCAGGTCTGCCGTCCGGTGCTCGACGGCCTCACCGCCGACCAGGACCGGCTGACCGGGGACTACAGCGAGTTCTGGAACGTGCGGAACTACCGCAACGACGTCGGCAAGGTGCACGCCTCGGTGCTCGCGGTGCACGGGCTGAACGACTGGAACGTGAAGACCGAGCAGGTCGCCACCTGGTACGAAGCGCTGAAGAAGCACGGCGTCGAGCACAAGATTTGGCTGCACCAGTCCGGCCACGCGGACCCGATCTCGCTGCGCCGCGACGTCTGGCTCACGACGCTGAACAAGTGGATGTCGCACTATCTCTACGGCATCGACAACGGCATCGAGCGCGAGCCGAAGGCGACGATCCAGCGCGAGGACAAGTCGTGGGTCGACGAGGCCGACTGGCCCGCGCCGGGCACCTCGGACGTCCAGCTGCACCCGTGGCCGGGCGGACGTTCGACCGGGGCACTCGACCGGCAGCCGGTGCCAGGCAGTCCCACCGTCGAAACGCTGGCCGACGACGCGAGCAAGAAGATCGAACAGCTCGCCGACGCGGCTTCGTCCGGCAACCGCTTGCGCTACAGCACTTCCGCGTTCGCGGAGCCGGTGCGGCTTTCGGGTGCCGCGAAGGCCGAGCTGCGGCTGTCGTTCGACCGTCCCGCCGCGAACGTCACCGCGGTGCTGCTGGACCGCGCGCCGAACGGCACGTCCCACGTGATCAGCCGGGGCTGGACGGACCCGCAGAACCGGGAGAGCCCGGACGTCACGTCGCCGATCACGCCCGGACAGCGGTACCGCATCGAGGTTTCGCTGATGCCGAAGGACTACATCGTCGCCGCTGGGCACAAGCTGGAGTTCGTGCTGGCGTCCAGCGACCACGACTTCACGCTGCGGCCGGAGCCCGGCGCGGGACTGTCGCTGGACCTGACCGGGACGACGGTGACGCTGCCGATCGTCGGCGGGCGGAAGACGCTCTACTCGGCGATGCCGGCGCGGTAGGCGAAGGCGACAGCCTGGGCGCGGTCGCGCAGGCCTGCCTTGGAGAACAGGTGGTTGACGTGCGTCTTCACCGTCGCTTCGCTGACGACGAGGGTGCGCGCGATCTCCGTGTTCGACAGGCCGGCTGCGATCAGCCGCAACACCTCGACTTCGCGCGCGGTGAGGCCCTCCAGCTCCTTCGTCCGCACTGGAGCACGGCTCGTCGCGGCCGCTACCAGCCGCTGCTGGAGTGCGCCGTCCACAGTGGACTGGCCGGCCGCCGCTGAGCGGAGCGCGCGGACGATCGCGTCGGCGTCGGCGTCCTTGGTGAGGAACCCGCGCGCACCGGCTTTGAGCGCGGAGAGCAGGGAATCGTCGTCGGCGTACGTGGTGAGCACGACGACCTCGGTCTTCGGATGCTGCGCGCGGACCAGTTCGGTCGTCTCGACGCCGTCGCGGTTCGGCATGCGAAGGTCGACGAGCAGCACGTCCGGCTGATGCTCGGCGACAAGGTCGAGAGCCTGTACGCCGTCCGCCGCCGCGCCTACGACCTCTATGCCCGGCAGCAGCCCGAGCAGCGTGACGAGCCCTTCGCGCACTACTGCCTGGTCGTCGGCCAGCACCACGCGCAGCGTCACGCCGGTACCGTCAGCTGAATCCGCCATCCGTCCTCCCCAGGGCCGCATTCGAGCTTCCCGTTCAGCAGTGCGGCCCGCTCGCCCATGCCTCGCAAACCGTATCCCGGCGACGGCGGCTCCGGCGGACGGCGGCCCTGGTGGTCGAAGATCGTCAAGTCGACTTCGCCGGTCTTGAAGGTCAGCGTGACGTCGACAGCGGGGCTGCCCGCGTGTTTGCGCGAGTTGGCGAGGGCTTCCTGTACGGCGCGTACGAGCGTGGTGCCGACAGCCGCGTCTAGCTCCCGCGGCTCGCCTTCGATCACCAGGTCGGCGCGAGAGCCGGTGTCGAGCCGGTACGCGGCGAGAAGGTCCGAGACCGAGCGCTCGACGGGTACGGCGTCTTCGCGCAGCGCGGCGACGGCCTTGCGTGCTTCGGCGAGACCGTCCGTCGCCAGCTTCTGTGCGCGTTCTATCTGCGCGAGAGACTCTTCGCTCGCACCGTCGCGGACGAGCATCAGGCGCGCGCCCTGGAGGTTGAGCGCGAGGCCAGCTAGAGAATGCGCGAGGACGTCGTGCAGCTCGCGGGCGATGCGCGCGCGTTCGGCGAGAGCGGCCGCGCGGGCGTGCTCCTCGCTGGCGGTTTGGGCCCGGGCGAGCGCGAGTTCGGTCTGCTCCAGCCGCTCCGCGCGACCCCGGCGGTTGGCGGCGAGCAGCACCATCACGGCGAGGATCGCGAAGAGGGCGAGCGCGTTCAGCCAATCGAGGTCGTAGGTGATCGACCAGACGAGGATCGCCGCCGACGCCACGGCGAGCGAGACGGACGCTGCGGTCCGCCCGGAGACGCGCAGGGTGTAGAAGACGGCGCCGAACATCGTCGTCGAGGTCCAGCTGCTCGGCTGCAGGATCCAGAGCCCGCCGGCCGCCGTGACGACGGCGATCATGGTCGCGGGCATCAGCCAGCGCGGCCGCGTCTCCCTGGTGAGCCAGAGCGCCGGGACGGACAGGACGAGAACCAGCGCGATGAGCGGCCATGCCCACGGCCGCGCGTTCGGGATCGCGAACAGGGCCGGCACCGCGAGCACGCCCCAGCGCACCCAGTCGGCGCCCTCGAACCTCCGCCGCGCCTTGGCGAGCGAGGCCGCTGGTGTGCCCATGGGCCCTCCCTGTCGTCTTGTACGGAAAATGTACTGGCTCGGGCTTGGCTGGCGGGTGTCGGACATTTCCCCCACCAGGAGGTACGCCCCATGTCCAGAGTGAGACGGTTCGCGGCGGCCGTGGCCGCGGTGGCCTTGCCCGCGTGCGGCCTGACGCTCGCCGCCCAGCCGAGCGCGTCGGCGGCGCCGAACTTCCAGGTGCCGTTCAAGTGCGGCGTCACCGTCACCGCGGCGACCTTCAGCGGCCACAACCCGGCGAACTCGGTCGACTTCCAGAAGTCCGGCATCACCGGCATGCCGGTGCTCGCGGCCGCCCCCGGGACGGTCACGCGCGTCGCGAACGAGGGCAGCACCAGCTACGGCCGCTGGATCGAACTGGACCACGGCGGCGGCTGGCGGACCCGGTACGCGCACCTGTCCGAACAGGAAGTCTCGGTCGGCCAGAGCGTCGGTCAGGGCAAGGAGATCGGCAAGGCGGGCGCGACCGGCGGGGTGACCGGGCCGCACTTGCATTTCGAGGAAAACCTGAACGGCGTCACGCAGAAGGCCGTGCTGAACGGCGTCGCGGTGCCGTACTTCGGCAAGAAGGACTTCACGAGCAAGAACGGCTGCGGCGGCAACCCGTACTCGGCGACGCAGGTGTGCGGGTCGGGCTTCTCGGTGATCGACCAGCAGGCGCTGGGCACCGCGGGCACGGCGTACCTGCTGTACAACGCGTCGTCCAAGGAGAACTGCGTGACGACCCTCAAGGCAACCTCGCTCGGGACCGCCAGCGCGGCGTCGGCGTTCCTGGAGGTGCAGGGCTCGACCAGGACGACGGATTCGGGGAACTTCACCTACTACGCCGGCCCGGTGAAGAAGAACGCCGGTTCCACGTGCGTCAAGTGGGGCGGCTCGGTCGGCTCCTCGGCGTACGAGAGCCCGTTCGAACACTGCGGCTGATTCGCTTGCCGGGGCCGGATTCCGCCCGGCCCCGGCAGCAATGTTCCATTGTGGACAGTTGCTTCCGGCTCCGATGCACACACCCCCGACAATTTCCGCCGGTCTCCTTTTCTGACACCGCGGTTGTCCACAACGGCCTGTCGCCGTCCACAGATTTGCCGTGCTGGCCCCGAATCGCGCCTCGGCGGCGCACAGTGGAGGCGTGACCACCTCGACGCCGCCCGGCATCTCCCGGGCCACCCTCAGCAACCCGGCCGACCTCATCGCCTCGCTCCCGTACCTGCTCGGTTTCCGCCCCGGCGATTCCCTGGTGCTGCTGGGCCACCGCGTACCCGGCACCACGCTCGGCTTGACCGTGCGCGCCGACCTCCCGCCCCGGGAAACCCAAGCGGCGCAAGTGGATTCGCTGATCCCGCGCTTCGCGGCCCTGGACCACAACGGCGTCACCGCCGTCGTCATCGGCGGCTCAGCGGACGAAAACGGCCCACCCCGCGCAGAACTCGTAGACGAGCTGACCCGGGCTTTGGCCGAACACGATCTCAACCTGTTCCATGCACTGTGGACACCCGAGGTCGCCCCCGGCGCCCGATGGTCGTGCTACCTGGACCCAGATTGCCAAGGCGTGCTCCCGGATCCGCAGGAAACCGTCCTCGCCGCCGCGACCACCGAGGCGGGTTTCGTCGTCTTCCGCAGCCGCGAGGAGCTAGCCGCCGTACTGAAACCCCGCTCCCCGGAAGCGATCACCCGCCGAGCCGAACTGCTGGCCTCCGACCCAGAACCCTTGCGTGGCCCAGACATGTCGCCGAGCGACGTCCTGGACGCCGCCGTCGACGAACTCCGCGAAGCCTTCCTCCGCCACCGCAGAGGCGCAGGCCCACCCGACGACGACCAAGCCGTCCGATTGGCGCACGCGCTGACCTTCAACCCCATCCGCGACGCCTGCCTGGCCCTGGCCGTCCCACCGCACACGTCACTGACCCGCGAGGCCGAGCAGATATGGCTGACCTTGGTCCGCGAACTGCCCCCGCCGCATCGAACCGAGGCAGCCGTCCTGCTCGGCTATGCCGCGTTGATGCGCGGGGAAGGCGCCCTCGCCGGGATGGCCCTGGCGAACGCCGTCGAAGCCGATCCGGAGCACCTGGTGGCGCAGCTGCTGCAGGCCGTGTGGAACATCGGCACGGATCCCGCGAAACTGACCGGCCTCGCCGACCTCGGCACGGCCGTGGACCTCGGGCTCGACCCGCCGCCGGAACCCGGCAGCGCTGCGGACCCTGACCCGGGCCTGGGCCGAAGACCGGAGCCGCCGAGCTGACTGACGCTGGGGCTGCCGTGAGTGGCTATGCCGGTGAGAACCGGGAAACACTCACGACGTTCCCGCCCAGCCGCTACGGCCGCGGTCAGTTTCTGCCGCTGCTTCCCGCTGCCTCGCCCCGTGCGGTGCCGCGTGCCAGGCGTAGCCGCGCCGTGCCGTGCTGGGTGCCTGGCGTCGCCGCGCCGCGTGCCTCGCATCGCGTCGCCGTGCCGCATGCCTGGCATTGCGTCGCCGTGCAGTGTCGCGCTGCAACAGCGTGCCTGTCCGGTGCCGCACCCGCGCCGCCCTGCGCCAGCGTGCGTGCCGCTAGCGCGGGCATGCGTCGTGGCTGGCCTCGCGAGTGGGCTATCCCGGTTCTCACCGGCATAGCCCACTCACGAGGCGGGCCGCGTCAGGCTGGGCCGAAAACCCGTCAGGAACGGCGCGACTGGGTGAACTGCCAGGCGTCCGACACGATCCCGTCGAGGTCGGTCAGCTTGGGGGTCCAGCCCAGTTCGCCGTTGGCCTTGTCGCTCGAGGCCACCAGCACCGACGGGTCGCCGGCGCGGCGCGGGGCCACCTCGGCGGGGATTGCGTGCCCGGTGACCCGGCGGCAGGCTTCCACGACCTCCAGCACCGAGAACCCGGTGCCGCTGCCGAGGTTGTAGATGCGGTGCTCGCCGGCGGCGGCGTGGCGCAGGGCGAGGAGGTGGGCGTCGGCGAGGTCGACGACGTGGATGTAGTCGCGGACGGCCGTGTGGTCGGGCGTCGGGTAGTCGTCGCCGTAGATGGAGATGTGTTCGCGGTCGCCGGTGGCGACCTGGAGGACGAGAGGGATGAGATGGGTTTCGGTGGTGTGCCGTTCGCCGAACGCGCCGTAGGCGCCGGCGACGTTGAAGTACCGCAGGCTGACCGCGGCCAGGCCGTGGGCGCGGGCGAAGCTGGTGATCGCGTGGTCGATGGCGAGCTTCGACGCGCCGTAGGTGTTGGTCGGCTGCGTCGGGGCCGTTTCCGGGATCGGCGACACGTCGGGCTCGCCGTAGGTCGCCGCGGTGGAGGAGAACACCAGGCGCGGCGTGCCGTGCTGCTTCATCGCCTCCAGCAGCCGCAGCGAGGTCACCACGTTGCCTTCCCAGTACTTCGCCGGGTCGGTCATCGACTCGCCCACCAGCGATTTCGCGGCGAAGTGCAGCACGCCGTCGAAACCTTCGCCGAGCAGGTCGGCGGCGACCTCGGCGGCGTCGCCCTCGACGAAGCGCGCCTGCGGGTGCACCGCGTCCGCGTGCCCGGTCGACAGGTCGTCCACCACGGTGACCTGGTGACCCGCTTCGATGAGGCGGGCGGCGCACACGCTGCCCACGTACCCCGCGCCGCCCGTCACGACAAGTTTCAGGGGGCTCTGCTGGTCCGTCACGTCAAGGCCTTTCTGCTGAGGGGTGGCGACTCTGCGGCACAGTCTCCCCTCAGCACGACGCGGCGGACCCTCCGGGGGTTGCTCCGGAAATCAGGCCTCGTCGCGGCCCGCGCCGCGCGACGGCACCGCCGTGAACATCCGCGGACGGCGGAACCCGGCCTGCTCGCAGGCGGTTTCGACCGCGGCGCGAACTCCGTCCAGATCCTCGTCGCGGACCAGCGCGATCGCCGAGCCGCCGAACCCGCCGCCGGTCATCCGGGCGCCCAGCGCGCCTGCCGACCGGGCCGAGTCGACCGCCATGTCCAGTTCGGGCGTCGAAATCCGGTAGTCGTCGCGCATGCTGACGTGCGAGGCGTCGAGGTGCGGGCCGATCTCGGCGAGCTTCTTCTCGCGCAGCAACGCGACCACGTCGAGCACCCGCTGGTTCTCGGTGACCACGTGCCGCACCAGCGGAACCAGATCCTCGGGCAGCTGCGCGAGGGCTTCGCCGAGACCGTCGAGCGGCACGTCGCGCAGCGCCTTCACGCCGAGCAGTTCCGCGGCGCGCTCGGTGCCGCGCCGCCGGGCGCCGTAGCCGCCGTCGGCGTGGGAGTGCTTGGTGCGGGTGTCCATGATCAGCACCCGGAGCCCTGCCTCGGCGAGCGGGAACGGCACCTGCTCCATCTCGCCCGAGCGGACGTCGAGGAACAGCACCCGCGAGTCTTCGCAGCACAGCGACGCCGTCTGGTCGAGCAGCCCGGTGGGGGCCCCGACGTAGTCGTTTTCCGACCGCTGCACCCAGCGCGCGATCTCCGGGCGCTCCGGAGTCCCCGCGCCGCCGTCGTCGAGTTCGACCCCGGCGACGCCGAGCAGAGCCAGCGACACCGCGCATTCCAGCGCGTGAGAGGAGGAGAGCCCGGCCCCGGAGGGCACGTCGCCCGCCACGACCAGGTCGGCGCCGTCGGCGAAACCCTGGTCGCGCAGCACCCACGCCACCCCGGCGGGATACGCGGCCCAGCCAGGCACCGAACCCGGTTCGAGCGCGGCGATGTCGTGCGGGCCGGAGTGCTGCAGCTGCCCGTCGTCGCCGAGGGTGGCGACCTGGAGCTTGCCGTCCCGGCGCGGGGACGCGGCCGCGGCCAGCCGGTGCGGGAGGGCGAAGGGCAGCACGAAGCCGTCGTTGTAGTCGGTGTGCTCGCCGATCAGGTTCACCCGGCCCGGCGCGGACCACACCCCTGCCGGGGCCCGCCCGTGGACCTCCCGGAACGCGCGGGCCGCGGCGGCCGCCGGGGTCACTTGGCGAGCGCCAGCACGGCGTGCAGGGCCGCGGTGGACACCTGCGCGGTGCTTTCGGTGCCCTTGACCTCGACGGTGGCGCTGCCGCCGGACGCCTTGCCGACCGTGACGAACCCGCCGGGTACGATCCCGACCGTCCGCAGCTCGGTGAGCAGCGACTCGTCGAGCTGCACGTGCTCGGCGATGCGGCGGATTTCCACCTCGCCGCCGCCCGTGCGGGCGAACTCGTCGAGGCGCACCAGGCCGTCCTCGGCGCGCGGCGCGGGGTCCCCGTCGCCGAGCTTGTCGAGGCCGGGGATCGGGTTCCCGTACGGCGACGTGGTCGGGTGGTCGAGCAGCTTCACCAGCTTGCGCTCGACGGCCTCGCTCATCACGTGCTCCCAGCGGCACGCCTCGTTGTGCACGTGCTCCCACTCGAGGCCGATGACGTCGACGAGGAGGCGCTCGGCGAGCCGGTGCTTGCGCATGACCGCGACGGCGAGGTCGTGGCCGTGGTCGGTGAGCTGCAGATGCCGGTCGTCCGCGACGACGACCAGCCCGTCGCGCTCCATCCTGGCCACGGTCTGGCTCACGGTGGGCCCGCTCTGCTGCAGGCGCTCCGCGATCCGGGCCCGCAACGGGACGACCCCTTCCTCTTCGAGCTCGTAGATGGTACGCAGGTACATCTCGGTGGTGTCGATGAGATCGTTCACGCTGTCCCCTTCGTCCGCGTAGCTCATCGTAGTCGTTGGCCCCGACAGCGACGGCTCGCCTCGGCGTAACGACCCGGCCGCGGCGAAAAGTCCTGCCCTGATGCGCGAACAGCGGCCGGACCTGCAGGATGGGGCCATGGATCCGTTGCTCTCGCCCGCTCAGCTCGCCGCGTTCCCCGGCCGCGAGCGTCCCGTCGTGCTGGACGTCCGCTGGCGGCTCGGCGGGCCGCCCGGCGCGGAGTCCTACCAGGAGGGACACGTCCCCGGAGCGGTGTTCGTCGACCTCGACACGGCGCTGGCCGCGCCGCCCGGCGAGGGCGGCCGCCATCCGCTGCCCGACCCCGCCGTGCTGCAGCGCGAGCTGCGGAAAGCCGGGGTCCGGGCGGGGCATCCGGTGGTCGTCTACGACGACGCCGACGGTTCGGTCGCCGCGCGCGCCTGGTGGCTGTTGCGCTGGGCCGGCCATTCGGAGGTGGCGGTGCTCGACGGCGGTTACGCAGCGTGGCTGGCCGAGGGGCGGGAAGTGACGGCCGAGGCGCCGTCGCCGGAGCCGGGCGACATCGAGGTCCGGCCGGGCGGCATGCCGGTGCTGTCGGCGGACGACGCGGCGGCCCTCGCGCGCGAGGGCGTGCTGTTCGACGCGCGGGCGCACGTCCGCTACACCGGCGAGACCGAGCCGGTCGATCCGCGGGCCGGGCACATCCCGGGCGCGGTCAGCGCGCCGTCGGCTGAGCACGTCGGCGAGGACGGGCGCTGGCGGTCGCCGTCCGAGCTGGCCGAGCGGTTCGCGTCGCTGGGTCTGGCCGACGGGGTTCCGGCGGGCGCCTACTGCGGTTCGGGCGTCACGGCTTCGTCGGTGGTGCTCGCGCTGGAGGTCGCGGGGCGGAAGGAGCCGGCCGCGCTGTATGCCGGGTCGTGGTCGCATTGGTCGCGCGATCCGGAGCGTCCGGCGGCCACCGGGCCCGAACGCGGCTGAATCCGCCGGATCCGCCGGAACTTTCGGCGCTGCCCGCCGACTTCTCGTCCGGAAGGTTTTTCCGGGCGAGAGGCGGCGTTCATGGAGCGAAGGACATTCCTGCGCGGGTCGGCGGCGGCTGGTGCGGCGATGGCGGCGTCGTCCGCGGTGCCGGCGACGGCATCGGCCGAGGCTGGCGCCGAGGCGGGTCGGCGGCCGTTGCGGGTGCAGGTCGTGTTGTTCGACGGCGTCGAGGAGCAGGACTTCGCCGGTCCGTACGAGGTGTTCTCCGCGGCGGGCATGCACGCGAAGCGCGGCACGGAGGTTTCGTACGTGCGCGTGGACGGGCCAGGTGTCGTGCGCGCGGCGTACGGGACGAAGGTGGAAGTCGAGCGCGGCTGGTCCCCGCAGGACGCCGACATCATCGTCGTGCCGGGCGGTGGTTACGCGAAGCGGCAAGGGCCGGGCATCTGGGCGGAGATCGACCGCCGGGTGCTGCCCGATGCGCTCGCCAGTGCGCGGCGCAAAGGGTTGACCCTGGCGTCGCTCTGCACTGGAACGCTTCTGCTCGGTGCGGCCGGGCTGGTGCGCGGACGTCCGTGCACGACGCACCACGGTGCCGTCAAGACGCTCGTCGAACAGGGCGGAGTGGTGAAGAAGGCCCGCGTGGTCGACGACGGCGACGTGGTCACCTCGGGCGGCATCACGAGCGGGCTGGACCTGGCTCTGTGGCTGGTGAAACGGGAACTCGGCAGCGACGCGGCGGCCGGGCTGGAGGAGATGCTCGAGTACGAAGCGCGCGGCGTCGTCTGGACTCGCGGCTGAGTTCCGTCCCCGCCGCGAAACCCGGCTCGGGGCGCGGCGGGGAAGTACAGTGCGGGGCATGTCGTCGCCCGCGGTTGTCTGGGACTCGTCGCTGCTGAAGTACGACCTGGGCGGGGAACATCCGTTCAACCCCGTCCGGCTCGACCTCACCGTGCGGCTCGCGACCGAGCTGGGCGTGCTCGACGGGGTCGAGCTGCTGGTGCCCACGGCGGCGGGCGACGAAGAACTGCTGCGCGTGCACGCGCCCGAGTACCTGGCCGCGGTGCGGGAGGCCCCGCTCGTCGGGTGGGACGTCGGGCACGGGCTCGGCACGGACGACAACCCCGTCTTCCCCGGGATGCACGACGCGACCGCGCTGGTCGTCGGCTCAACGCTGCTCGCCGCGCGCAAGATCGCCGACGGCGAGGTCCGGCGCGCGGTCAACATCGCGGGCGGGCTGCACCACGCGATGCGCGACCACGCGTCCGGCTTCTGCATCTACAACGACTGCGCGATCGCCATCTCGTGGCTGCTCGACCACGGCTTCGACCGCATCGCATACGTCGACACCGACGTGCACCACGGCGACGGCGTCCAGGCCGCCTTCTACAACGACCCGCGCGTCCTGACCGTCTCGATGCACCAGCACCCGTTCACGCTCTGGCCCGGCACCGGCTACTCCGCCGAGGTCGGCAAGGGCGCGGCGGCGGGCACTGCGGTGAATATCCCGCTGCCGCCGCACACGCGGGATCCGGGGTGGCTCCGCGCGTTCGACGCGGTGGTTCCGGCTGTGCTGAAGGAATTCCGGCCGCAGCTGCTCGTCACCCAGTGCGGGGTCGACTCGCACGAGGAAGACCCGATGGCCGACATGTCCCTGTCCGTGGACGGCCACCGCACCATCTACTCCACCTTGCGCGACCTCGCCGAACGCTACGCGGACGGCCGCTGGCTCGCCGTCGGCGGCGGGGGATACCAGCTGATCCGCGTGGTGCCGCGCTCGTGGACGCACCTGATGGCGACGGTCCTGGACCGCGACGTCCCGCCGGAGACGCCGCTGCCGCCCGGCTGGGTCTCGACGGTCAAACGCGCCGCCCCGTCCGCCGACCTCCCCGCCGCGATGACCGACGGCAAGGACACCGCCTTCAAACCCTGGGGCGACGACGCCGACGACCCGGTGGACATCGCGATCCGCGACACCCGCCGCGCGGTCTTCCCGCTGCACGGCCTCGACCCGGACGATCCGAGGGACTGACCCATGCCCGACCAACCTCGCCAGCCCGGCGAAAACCCCGGCCCGGGCGATCGCTCGGCTGGCACCCGCCGCACGACGCGCGGGCCCGATGCGGAGAACCCGCTCGACGCCTTCGCCGGCGAGGGCACCGGGTCTCCTGGTCCGGCCGCCGATCGCGAGCACGGCCAGCACGGTGTGCCGGGCAGTTCTGCGCGGAGCGGTGAGCTGGGCGGTTTCGGCGGGGGTTCGGCTGGCGGTGGCGAGCACGGCCAGCACGGTGTGTCGGGCGGGTCTGCGCGGAGCGGTGAGCTGGGCGGTTTCGGCGGGGGTTCGGCTGGCGACGGCGAGCGCGGAAGGAGCGGTGCACCACCCGGGTCCGGCGAGGCTTCGGGTGCGAACCCGGCGGCGCGGGGAAGTTCGGCTTCAGAATGGTCTGTTTCGGCAGGGGGTTCAGCCGCGGCGAGAGGCGGTGCGATGTCTGGCGAGTTTGGCGCGGGGGACGCTGCGGCGGGCAAGGACTCGGGGCAGTCTGCTTCGGCGGGGAGCCCTGGCTCGGGAGGCAGTGCAGGTGGCGAAACGGCAGCTGGGAACGACACCACTGCGGGAAACCCTGCTGAGGGCGGGAAGCGCGATCCCTACGACTACCCCCGCGATTGGGAAGCCGACGTAGTCCTCTCCGACGGCGGCACTGTCCACTTGCGACCCGTCATCCCCAGCGACGCCGACGGGCTCGTCGCGTTGCACGGCAGGCTTTCCGATCGCACTCGCTACTTCCGGTACTTCGGGGCCTACCCGCGGATCCCACCGCGCGATCTTGAGCGGTTTTCCACTGTGGACCATCACGATCGGGTCGCGTTTGTCGCCTTGCTGGGCGATGACGTGGTCGCGGTGGGGCGCTATGAGCGGCTCGATCAGGGGCCTTCGGCGGAGGTCGCGTTCGTTGTCGACGACAAGCACCAGGGGCGGGGGCTCGGGTCGATTCTGCTGGAGCATCTCGCGGCGGCGGCGTCCGAGAGCGGGTTGCGGCGGTTTGTCGCCGAGGTGCTGGCCGAGAACGCGGCGATGGTCCGGGTGTTCCGCGACGCCGGCTACCAGGTCAGCCGGGCGATCGAGGAAGGCGTGCTGCATCTCGAGTTCGACATCGATCCGACGGAGGAATCGCTCGCGGTCGCGCGGTCTCGGGAGCAGGCGGCGGAGGCGCGGAGTGTCCACAATCTGCTGCATCCGGACACGGTGGCGGTGATCGGGGCGTCGGCGGATCCCACGAAGGTCGGGCATGTCGCGTTCGCCAATCTGCTCGCGGCGGATTTCGCGGGGGCGGTGTATCCGGTCAATCCGGAGCATCGGTCGGTTCGCGGGGTGCGGGCTTATCCGTCTGTGCTCGATATTCCGGATCCGGTCGATCTCGCGTTGGTGGCGGTGCCTGCGGAGGCCGTTGAATCCGTGTTGGACGCGTGTTTGGCCAAGGGCGTCAAGACGTTGGTGATTGTGTCCGGCGGGTTCGCCGAGTCTGGGCCGCTGGGGTTGCACGCGGAGTTGCGGCTGGTCGGCGAGGCGCGGGCGCACGGGATGCGTGTGGTCGGGCCGAATGCGCTGGGTGTGTTGAATACCGCGAAGGATGTTCGGCTTAACGCGACGCTTGCGCCGAGGTTGCCGAAGCGGGGGCGGACTGGGTTCTTCTGCCAGTCGGGGGCGTTGGGGACGGCGATTCTGGCGGACGCGGGATCGCGCGGGCTGGGGCTGTCGACGTTTGTGTCGGCGGGGAACCGGGCGGACGTGTCCGGCAATGACTTGCTGCAGTACTGGGAGACTGACCCGGATACCGATCTGGTCCTGTTGTACCTCGAATCGTTCGGCAATCCGCGCAAGTTCGCGCGGCTCGCGCGGCGGTTGGCGCGGTCGAAGCCGATCGTCGCGGTGAAGTCGGGGCGGCATGCGGTGCGGCCGCAGCTCGCGGCGACGTCTGCCGAGGTGGACGAGGCCAGTGTGCAGGCGTTGTTCGAGCAGGCTGGCGTGGTGCGGGTCGAGTCGCTGGCGCAGTTGTTCGACACGGCGCTCGTGTTCGCGCATCAGCCGCTGTCGGCCGGGCCGCGGATCGGGATTGTCGGGAACTCCAGTGCGATCGGGTTGCTGGCGGCCGACACGGCGCGTGCGGAGGGGTTGCGGCTGGCGTTCGATCCGGTCGACATCGGGCCGCAGGCCGGGCCGGACGAGTTCGCGACGGCGGTGCGGGAGGCGTTGGATTCGCCGGAGACCGACGCGTTGATAGCGGTTTTCGCGCCGCCGGTGGCGATTCCTGGCGCTGCGTACGCGCGAGCGTTGCGCGAAGCGGTGTCGGAGATGAAGCAGTCGAAGCCGATCGTCTCGACGTTCCTCGCTGCTGAAGGCGTGCCGGACGAACTCGCGGTGCTCTCGGACGACGGGGTGCCGACGCGTGGGTCGATTCCGTCGTACTCGAGTCCGGAGCGAGCGGTGAACGCGTTGGCGCGCGTGGTGCGGTACGCCGCGTGGCGGCAGCGGCCGCAGGGGACGTTGGTGCGGCCTGGCGGTCTGCATGTCGAGCAGGCGCAGGAGATCGTGCGCGAGTTGTTGCCGGAGGACGGCAGTTCGACGTTGCTGTCCGACGACGACGTGGTGCGGCTGCTCAGCTGCTACGGCGTGGATGTGGTGCCGTTCCGGGTGGCGTCCAACGAAGGCGAAGCGGTGGCTGCGGCGGCTGAACTCGGGTACCCCGTCACGTTGAAGGCGGTGGACGAGCGGTTGCGCGGGCGGCCGGATTTCGCTGGCGTACGGCTTGACCTGATGTCCGAAGACTCCGTACGTGGTGCGTACCGGGATCTGTGTGCGGTGTCCGGCGATGAAGACGTGTACGTGCAACAGATGGCGCCAAAGGGGCTGTCGTGTGTGATTGGGCTGCAGGACGACCCGTCGTTCGGCACGCTCGTGTCGTTCGGGCTGTCGGGGTTGGTCAGCACGCTGCTCGGCGATCGCGCGTATCGGGCGGTGCCGTTGACGGACGTGGACGCGGCGACGCTGATCCGTGAGCCGCGTACGTCGCCGTTGCTGACTGGGTATCGCGGTGACGAGCCCGCGGACCTCGCGGCGTTGCAGGACATGGTGTTGCGGGTGGCGGCGCTTGCCGAGGACAACCCGGAAGTGCGGTCGCTGGCGTTGGATCCGATACTCGCTTCGCCGGACGGAGCGTTTGTCGCCAACGCACGGTTGGTCGTCGGTGCACCGCCGACGCGGCCGGATACTGGGCCGCGTCGGCTGCGGCACATCACGCCGTTGGACTGACCACCAGTTCGCCCAGACCCAGCAGCTGCTCGGTTGCGCCGCCGCTGGTGAACTCCAGGCGCTTCGCAGCGGCGAAGTAGCGGTGCACCGGGTGCTCCACATCGATGCCGACGCCGCCGTGCAGGTGCACCGCGGTGTGTGCGACGCGGTGTCCGGCTTCGGCGGCCCAGAACTTCGCGGTGGCCACGTCATCGGCGGCGGGCAGGCCTTCGGAGAGCTTCCAGGCTGCTTGCCACAGTGTCAGCCGTACGGCTTCGACGTCGATGTACGCGTCGGCGAGACGGTGTCGGACGGCTTGGAAACTGCCGAGCACCTTGTCGAACTGCTTGCGTTCGCGCGTGTACGCGGCCGTCAGTTCGAGCGCGCGTTCCAACACACCCAACTGTTGCGCACACGCACCGAGAGTGCCACGAAGGCGCAGTTGTTCGCCGACGTTGCCGAGAGCGACTCCGGGAGTGTCGGACAGGGTCACCAAACCCGCGTCGGCGTGGTCGGTGGTGGACTGCGCTTCGATCGAGACCCCGGCAGCGTCCTTCTCGACGATGTACACGCCGTCGTTGGCTTCGACGAGCAAGGCGTCCGCGAAGGCGGCGAAGGGGACCGCTGTCTGCGTACCCGTGAGGCGTCCGTCTGAAGCGACGAACGACCCGCCCAGCGCGACAGCGAGCACGGCCTTGCCGCGAGAGACCGGAAGCAGCCATCGCTCAGCCAGCAACGGGTCAGTGAGCACCGAGCCAGCCTGGACGACCGAGGACAGGTAGGGGACCGGGGCGACCGCGCGGCCGATCTCGATCAGGACTGAACACTGTTCCAGCAAACCGAAACCGCCGCCGCCGACCGTCGAAGGCAGGGCGGCGTCGAGGACGCCGGAACGGGCCAAAACCGTCCACAGTGGAGCATCGAAGCCGCCGGATCCGTGCACGCCCAGCGATTCCGCGGTGACCTGGTCGGTGAGGATGCGCCGGGTCAGGGCGGATAGGTCGTTTTGTGCTTCGGTGAGAGAGAAGTCCACCGGAGAACTCCTTAGCGTGTCACGGGCTGGCCGAGGGCGGTGGCGGCGACGATGTCGCGCTGCACCTCGTTGGTGCCGCCGCCGAAAGTGAGGATCAACGCCGAACGGTGCAGCCGTTCCAGCCGTCCCGCGAGCACCGCGCCGGGGGAGCCGTCGCGCACCACGGCGGCCGCGCCGACCACCTCCATCAGCAGCCGGTACGCCTCGATCGCCATCTCGGTGCCGTACACCTTGGTCGCCGACGCCTCGGCCGGGCCGAGTTCGCTGGCCGCCGCGGCCCAGGCGATTTTCCAGTTCCGCAGCTTCAGGTACTCGGCATACGCGTGCACGCGCGCGAGGTGCGTCCGGACCCACTCGCGGTCGGTCAGCGACTCCGCGCGGGCCCATTCCACGACGTCGGCCAGCGCTTTCCGCACCGGCGCGGCGGAGGTGAGCGCGACGCGTTCGTGGTTGAGCTGGTTGGTGATCAGCGGCCAGCCCGCGTTCTCCTCGGCGACCCGCGACGTGACCGGCACCCGGATGTCGTCGTAGTAGGTCGCGCTGGTGCCGGGGCCGGCGACGGTGTGCACCTTGGTCCAGGAGAAACCCGGCGCGGACGTCGGCACGATCAGGATCGAGAGGCCCTTGTGCTTGCGCGCCTCGGGATCCGTGCGCGCGGCGAGCCACACGTAGTCGGCGTACTCGATCAGGCTCGTCCACATTTTCTGCCCGTTGACCACGTACTCGTCGCCGTCGCGGGTAGCCCGCGTGCGCAGCGACGCGAGGTCCGTGCCCGCGCCCGGCTCGGAGTAGCCGATCGCGAAATGCAGCTCGCCCGCGGCGATCTTCGGCAGGTAGAACGCCTTCTGATCCGGCGTGCCGAACCGCATGATCGTCGGGCCGATCGTGTTCACCGTCAGGAACGGCACCGGCACCCCGGCGACCGCCGCCTCGTCGGTGAAGATTAGCTGGTCGAGCATGCTCCGGTCCTGGCCGCCGTACTCGCGCGGCCAGCCGAGCGCGAGCCACCCGTCCTTGCCGAGCTGCCGCACGATTTCCTTGTACGCCAAGCCGTCGCCGTACTCGCCGCCCGGCGCGGCGAGGCTTTCCGCCGCGCGGGCGTCATCAGCTCGGCGAAGTACTCCCGCAGCTCAGCGGCCAGTGCCCGCTGCTGCGGCGTGTAGTCGATCCGCACCCGTCACCTCCACCCCGCCGGTCTCGTTGTGGTGTCGTACCGGGCCCCGGCGGTAAGCTAGAACCTGTTCTAGTTGTACCAGGAGCGGCGAGCGGGAGGAAGCATGGAGGTCAGTGTCGACCGGGAGCTGTGCGAGGCGAACGCGGTCTGCGTCGGGTTCGCGCCGGACGTCTTCGATCTCGACGACGACGAGAACCTGGTGATCGGACCGGTTCCGGAGGAAGAAGTAGAACGTGTTTCGCAAGCGGTGACGAACTGCCCGAAGAACGCCCTGTTCACGACCGGTTGATCGGGGCTTGCTCAATACGAGAACAGATTCTAGTCTGTGCTGCGTCAGGCAGGCTTCGACGAGGAGGCTCGCGGGTGGAACCGTCCAAGCGGAAAACGTACGACGACCAGGCTGGGGCGGTCCGATGACGCTCGAGGGCAAGGTCGCTGTCGTCACCGGGGCCGGAGCCGGGTTGGGCCGGGCCGAAGCGCTCGCGCTGGCCCGCGAAGGCGCGTCCGTCGTGGTCAACGACATCGGCGAGGCGGCCGACGTGGTGGCCGAGATCGAACAGCACGGCGGCAAAGCGCTCGCGGTGGCCGGCGACGTCTCGGCGGCCGAAACCGCGAAGGAGCTGCTGTCGGCCGCGGTCGACCACTTCGGCAGCCTCGACATCGTCGTGAACAACGCGGGCGTGCTCCGCGACCGGATGCTGTTCTCGATGTCCGACGAGGACTGGGACAAGGTCATCGCGGTGCACCTGCGCGGGCATTTCCTGCTGTCCCGCAACGCCGCCGCGTACTGGCGCGATCGCTCCAAAATGGAGGGACAGCCGGTGTACGGCCGGTTGGTGAACACCGCTTCGGAGGCGTTCCTGGTCGGTTCGCCGGGGCAGCCCAACTACTCGGCGGCGAAAGCGGGCATCGCGGCGCTCACCATGTCGGCGGCGCGCGGGCTGGCCAAATACGGCGTGCGCGCCAACACGATCTGCCCGCGCGCCCGCACCGCGATGACCGCGGATGTCTTCGGCGAAGCACCCAAGGACGGGCTCGATCCGTTGTCGGTCGAGCACGTTGCTCCGTTTGTCGCATTCCTCGCGTCACCGGACGCGGACGCTATCAACGGTCAGGTTTTCGTCGTCCACGGCGGCATGGTCGCGCTGCTGAAGCCGCCGTCGGTGGAGGAGCGGTTCGACACCGCGAACGGCGGTTGGACCACCGGCGAACTCGCCGCGACCGTCGGCGCGCACTTCGCCGATCGCGACCCGGAGCGGATGTTCGCCGCGACCGATCTGCTCTCGCTGCCCTGAAACCGGAGGACGCATGACTGAGCACCGGCTGGCAGGCAAGGTCGCTCTCATCACCGGCGCGGCCCGGGGACAGGGCGCGGCGGCCGCGCGCGCGTTCGTCGCGCAGGGCGCGAAGGTGGTGATCGCGGACGTCCTCGACGACGAAGGCAAGGCACTCGCCGCCGAACTCGGCGAAGCGGCGGTGTTCTGCCATCTCGACGTGAGCGACGAGGACGGCTGGACGGCCGCGGTCGACCGCACGGTGACCGAGTTCGGGCCGCCGACGGTGCTGGTCAACAACGCCGGGGTGCTGTACTTTTCGGAACTCGCGAAGACGCCGCTGGCCGAATACGAACGCGTCGTGCGGATCAACCAGATCGGGGCGTTTCTCGGCATGCGCTCGGTCGTTGAACCCATGGCCGGGGCCGGCGGCGGCTCCATCGTCAACGTGTCCTCTGTGGAGGGTCTGGCCGGGATGCCGTTCCTCGTCGCCTACACCGCGACCAAGTTCGCGATCCGCGGGATGACCAAGGTCGCCGCGCTGGAGCTGGGCGCGCGCGGGATCCGGGTCAACTCGGTCCACCCGGGCATGATCGACACGAAGATGGTGTCCGACGCCGCGGGCGCGGACGTGGACGTGTCCTGGGTGGGCAAGAAGGTCGCGCTCGGCCGGGTGGGGCGGGCGGACGAGATCGCGCCGCTGCTGGTGTTCCTCGGCAGCGACGAGAGTTCGTACTGCACCGGCGGCGAGTTCGTCGCCGACGGCGGGGCGACCGCCACCCATGCGCTGAAGCTGTGAACGGTGCTGCCGTGCCTGAGGTGACGACTGGGGGCTGAAGGGACGGGAGTGAACACCGCTAACCGAAATCGGCGGGCGGGGATGGGCAAGACTCGGGGGTGACTACTGGGAGGTGCGGTGGGCGGAAGCGGCTCGGTCACTCTCCCGGGCACCGCGGCGCTGACCCAGGTCGGCAGGCTCGCCACGCTGTCCTGGGAGGTCCTGCGGGCGATTTTCAAGCGTCCGTTCCAGTTCCGCGAGTGGATCCAGCAGTGCTGGTTCTTCGCGAGCGTGACCATTCTGCCGACCGCGCTGGTCGCGATCCCGTTCGGCGCGGTCATCGCGCTGCAGCTCGGATCGCTGACCACGCAGATCGGCGCGCAGTCCTTCACCGGCGCGGCCAGCGCGCTCGCCATCGTGCAGCAGGCGAGCCCGCTGATCACCGCGCTGCTGGTGGCCGGGGCGGGCGGAAGCGCGGTCTGCGCGGACATCGGCGCGCGGAAGATCCGCGAAGAGATCGACGCGATGGAAGTGCTCGGCGTCAACCCGGTCCAGCGCATCGTGGTGCCCCGCGTGCTCGCCGCGATCGTGGTGTCGGTGCTGCTCAACGGCCTGGTCAGCGTGGTCGGCGTGCTCGGCGGCTACTTCTTCAACGTGGTCCTGCAGGGCGGCACGCCCGGCGCGTACCTGGCCAGCTTCAACGCGCTCGCGCAGGTGCCGGACCTCTGGATCAGCGAGATCAAGGCGTTCCTGTACGGCTTCGTCGCGGGCGTGGTGGCCGCGTTCCGCGGGCTGAACCCGGCGGGCGGGCCGAAGGGCGTCGGCGACGCGGTGAACCAGGCGGTGGTGATCACCTTCCTGCTGCTGTTCCTGATCAACGTCGTGCTGACCGCCGTGTACCTCAAAGTCGTGCCCCCGAAGGCGTTGTGACATGACGGCCGAACCGATCGAGCAGACCCGCGCGTCCGACCGGACGCTGGAGATCATCGCGCGCCCCGGCGCGAGTCTCGAAGGACTCGGGAAGCAGCTGTCGTTCTACGGCCGGGCGCTCGCCTGGTCGCCGCGCACGATCCGCCGCTACGGCCGCGAAACCACGCGGCTGCTCACCGAGGTCTGCTTCGGCACCGGCGGGCTCGCGGTGATCGGCGGAACGCTCGGCGTGATGATCGGCATGACGCTGTTCACTGGTCTCATCGTGGGCCTGCAGGGGTATTCGGCGCTGAACCAGCTCGGCACCGCCGCGCTCACCGGGTTCATTTCGGCCTACTTCAACACCCGCGAGGTCGCGCCGCTGTCGGCCGGGCTCGCGCTGTCGGCCACCGTCGGCTGCGGGTTCACCGCGCAGCTCGGCGCGATGCGGATCTCCGAGGAGATCGACGCGCTCGAAGTGATGGCCGTGCCGAGCATGCCGTACCTGGTCACCACGCGGGTGCTCGCGGGCGTGACGGCGGTGATCCCGCTGTACGCGGTGGGCCTGCTGTCCTCGTACCTCGCTTCGCGGCAGATCACCATCTGGCTCTACGGCCAGTCCGCGGGCACGTACGACCATTACTTCACGCTGTTCCTCCCGCCGGAGGACGTGCTGTGGTCGTTCGCCAAGGTGATCGTGTTCAGCGTGCTGGTGATCCTTTCCCATTGCTATTACGGCTATACCGCGTCCGGCGGGCCGGCCGGGGTGGGCATCGCGGTGGGCCGCGCGGTGCGCACGTCGATCGTGCTGATCTCGGTGCTGGACTTCTTCCTGAGCCTCGCGATCTGGGGCGCGAACACGACAGTGCGGATATCCGGATGAGTACCCGTCGAGAGTTGCGCAAACGGCTCCAGTACCAGCTGCTGGGCCTGATTTTCCTGGTCGTGGCGGCGTTGTTCTTCACCACGACGATCGCCGCGTACCGCAAGGTGTTCACGCCGGTCACGCTCGTGAAGCTGGAGACCGACCACGTCGGCAGCCAGCTGCGCGTCGGCGGGGACGTGAAGGTGCGCGGCATGCTCGTCGGCGAGATCCGCGACGTGCGGCCGGTCGGCGACCACGCGGAGCTGGAGCTGGCGCTGCAGCCGGACAAGACCGACGTGATCCCGTCGAACGTTTCGGCGCGGCTGCTGCCGAAAACGCTGTTCGGCGAACGGTATGTCGCGCTCCAGCTGCCCGAGCAGGCGCAGCGGCCGATCAAGGCGGGTGACGTCATCCCGCAGGACCGCAGCAGCACCGCGATCGAGCTGGAACAGGTGCTCAACCACGTCATGCCGCTGCTGCAGGCGGTGCAGCCGGAGAAGCTCTCCAGCACGCTCAACGCCGTGTCCACCGCGCTGGACGGACGCGGCAAGAAGCTCGGCCAGACGCTCACCCAGCTCTCGGACTACCTCGGCAAGCTCAACCCGTCGCTGCCCGATCTGAAGGCCGACATCACCGGGCTGGCCAACGTTTCCGGCATCTACGACAAAGCCGCGCCGGACGCGCTGCAGGCACTGTCGGACCTCACCACGACCACGCAGACCATCGTGGAGAAACAGCGCGGCCTGACCGATCTGTACTCCTCGGTCACCGGAACCGCCACCGACCTGACGCGCTTCCTGGAAGTCAACAAGGACAACGTCATCCGCCTCACCACCGCCGTGCAGCCCACGCTCGACGTGCTCGCGAAGTACGCGCCGGAATACCCGTGCCTGTTCAAGCAGCTGGCCGGGACGGTGCCGAACGCCGAACTGGCGTTCGGCAAGGGCACCGCGCATCCGGAGGTCAGCCGCGTGACGATCGAGTTCTCGGCGAGCCGGGGCAAGTACCTGCCCGGCGTCGACGAGCCGAAGTACGACGACAAGCGCGGCCCGCGCTGCTATCCGCAGGTGCCGAAACCCGGGCACTGGCCGCAGTATCCGCCGGACGGCGCGGTGAAGGACGGGGCGACCAAACCCGCCCCGCCGCACCACCCGGACGGCACGCTGCCGAGCGACTTCACGAACGGCCCGCTGCCCGGCGGGTCCGGCTCGACCGGCGGCGCGCCCAGCATCGTCGGGTCGGCCGACGAGCAGAAGCTGCTCGACCTGCTGGCCTCGCCGACGCTGAACACCACGCCGGAGAACGTGCCGGGCTGGTCGTCGCTGCTGGTCGGGCCGCTGTACCGCGGGGCGGAGGTGGAGCTGAAGTGAGGTCGTTCGTTCCCGCGCTGATCAAGATCGGCATCTTCGCCGTGGTCACCGTGCTGCTCACCGGGATCCTCGCCACCACGATCGCGAACACGAACTTCGGCGGCACCGCGTCCTACGTCGCGAAGTTCACCGACGCGTCGGGCCTGCAGGCGGGCGACGACGTGCGGATCTCCGGCGTCAAGGTCGGCCAGGTCGAGACGATCGGCGTCGACCAGGGCGAGCAGAACTACGCCGAGGTGCGGTTCCTCGTCGAGTCCGCGTACAAGCTTCCCTCGCTCGCCACCGCGACCATCAAGTACCGCAACCTCGTCGGCCAGCGCTACCTCTCGCTCGGCACCGACGTCAGCGGCGGGGACATGCTGTCCCCCGGCGACACGATCCCGCCGGAGCGGACCAAACCGGCGCTGAACCTGACCGTGCTGTTCAACGGGTTCAAGCCGCTGTTCAAGGCGCTGGACCCGAAGGAGGTCAACCAGCTCTCGGCCGAGATCGTGCAGGTGTTCCAGGGCGAGGGCGGCACGATCACCAGCCTGCTGTCGCACACCGCGTCGATCACGTCGTCGATCGCGGGCAAGGACAAGGTGATCGGGCAGGTCATCGACAATCTCAACCAGGTGCTCGGCACGGTCAACGCGCGCGGCCCGCAGCTGGGCGACCTGGTCGACCAGACGCAGCGGCTGGTGAGCGGGCTGGCGCAGCAGCGCAAGCCGATCGGCGACGCGGTGGGCGCGCTCGGCGACCTCACCAACGCGACGGCGGGCCTGCTCGCCGACGCGCGGCCCGCCGTGCAGCAGGACGTGACCCAGCTCGGGAAGCTGGCGAACAACCTCAACGATTCGCAGCCGCTCATCGAGCATCTCCTGCAGGTGCTGCCGGGGAACCTGGAGAAGTTCACCCGGACCCTGAGCTACGGCAGCTGGTTCAACTACTACCTGTGCGGGATCGAAGGCACCATCGGCATTTCCTCGCTGGACGTGACGCTGCCGATCGTGCCGATCCCCGGCACCGAGCGCGCGCCGAGGTGTGGCCCGTGAAACGACTCAAGGATCGCAACCAGGCCGGCGTCGGCGCGGTGACGCTCGTGCTCATCGTGCTGGTGACCGCCGTGACGTACTTTTCCGACAGCATCCCGATGTTCGGCAGCGGCACCACCTACACCGCGGCGTTCGCCGAGTCCGCCGGGCTCGCGCCGGACAACGAGGTGCAGGTGGCCGGCGTCAAGGTCGGGCAGGTGACCTCGGTGGAGCTGGGGCACAAGCAGGTGCTCGTCAAGTTCCGGGTGAAGGGCGTGCGGGTCGGCGACGCGTCCACGGCGTCGATCGAGATCAAGACGCTGCTGGGGGAGAAGTACCTCGCGCTGGACACGAAGGGCGGCGGCACGCAGACGCCCGGCGACACGATCCCGGTGCAGCGCACGCGGACGCCGTTCCAGCTGCAGGACGCGTTCAACCAGCTGTCCACGACCGTCGGCGACATCGACACCAAGCAGCTCGCGCAGAGCTTCACCGCGCTGTCGGATTCGCTCAAGGACAGTCCGCAGTACTTGAAGGACACGCTGTCCGGGCTGTCGGCGTTGTCGAAGACGGTGTCCTCGCGCGACGCGGATCTGCACGCGCTCCTGGCCAACACGAGCAAGATCTCGAAGACGCTGTCCGATCGGAATGCCCAGCTGCAGCAGGTGATCAGCGACGGCAATCTGCTGCTGACCGAACTGCAGCAGCGCCGTCAGCAGATTAGCACGCTGCTCAAGGGCACCCAGGAGATCTCGAAGCAGCTGTCCGGGCTGGTCGCGGACAACCGCACGCAGATCGGGCCGACGCTCGCCGCGCTCGGGAAGGTGACCGACGTGCTGCAGCGCAACCAGGGCAACCTCGACCGGAGCCTGCAGCTGATGGCCCCGTTCGCCCGCGTCGGCGCGAACGCGACCGGCAACGGGCGCTGGTTCGAGGGGTACCTGTGCGGGTTGTTGCCGCCGACGATCACGGCGGGCGGGATCTCGATCAACCCGGAGGGCTGCACGCCGCCGATCTCCGCACCTGATCAGGGGGTGGGTGGACGATGACTGTCGAAACGCGCGCTGGGCGAAGCCTCGTTACCTGGCTGGGGTTCGCTTGTGTCGCAGCGCTTTTGCTTACCGCGGGCATCTACTTCGCGCTGCGCGACACCGGCGGGACGAAGATCTCCGCGTACTTCGGTAAGACCGTCGGCCTGTACGCCGGTTCGTCCGTGCGCGTGCTGGGCGTGGCGGTCGGCGAGGTCACCGCGGTGACGCCGGAGGGCCAAGCGGTGCGGGTGGACATGAAGGTCAACGACGACGTGCCGATCCCGAAGGACGTCGGCGCGGTCGTCGTCTCGCCGAGCCTGGTGAGCGACCGGTACGTGCAGCTGACCCCGTCGTACGACAGCGGCCCGACGATCGCGAGCGGAACCGTGCTGGCGCGGGACAAGACCGCGACGCCGGTCGAACTGGACGACCTCTACGCGAGCCTCGACAAGCTGTCCACCGCGCTCGGGCCCAACGGGGCCAACAAAAACGGCGCGTTCTCCGATCTGCTGGACACCGCCGCGGCCAACCTCAAGGGCAACGGCAAGGACCTGAACTCGACCGTCACCAGGCTTTCCGAACTGGCGGGGACGCTCGACGATTCCAAGGACGACCTGTTCTCCACGGTGAAGAACCTGAACTCCTTCACCTCCGCACTGTCCCAAAGCGACAGTCAGCTGAACGAGTTCTACCAGCGGCTCGCGGACGTCAGCGGGTTCCTCGCCGACGATTCGCACGACGTCGGGGCCGCGCTCGAATCGCTGTCCACGTCGCTGCAGGACGTGAAGCAGTTCGTGGCGGACAACAAGAACGGACTTTCGTCCAATGTGGCCAAACTGGCGTCGCTGACCAAGGTGCTGGTGGACCAGCGGGCCTCGCTCGCCGAGGTGCTCGACATCGCGCCGGTGGGGGCGACGAACTTCATCAACACCTACGACGCGGCGTCCGGCACGATCGCGGTGCGCGACAACCTGAACGAGATCACCAACCCGCCGATCCTCACCGTGTGCAGGCTGATCAGCGCGGGCACGCCGAAGCCGCTGCCGGACACGCTCGGCACCATCTGCAAGAAGCTCGCGCCGGTGCTCGACGGCACGCTCAAGCTGCCGTCCATCCCGCAGGCGCTGAACTCCTTGCAGAACGGCCAATTGCCGCCGTTGCCGCTGCCGCTGTCGGACGTGCTGACCGAGAAACCCGGGGGTGGCAAGTGAAACGCCTCCGCAAACGGCTGGCGGGCGTGCTCGCCGGAGTGCTCGTGCTCGCCGGGTGCAGCGACGGCGGGTTCAACGGGCTGTACTCGACACCGTTGCCCGGCGGCCCGGACGTCGGCGACCATCCGTACCACGTCACCGCGCTGTTCACCGACGTGCTCGACCTGGTGCCGCAGGCGAACGTGAAGGTCAACGACGTCGCGGTCGGCCGGATCGACCGGATCGCGCTCACGCCGGACACCCGGTCCGCGCTCGTGTCGATGACGGTGAACGGCGACGTCCAGCTGCCCGCGAACGCGCGCGCCGAACTGCGCCAGTCCAGCCTGCTCGGCGAGAAGTTCGTGCAGCTGAGCGCGCCGACCGCGGAGAAACCGGCGGGCAAGCTCGCGGACGGGGCGCAGATCCCGCTCGGCCGCACGAACCGCAATCCGGAGATCGAAGAGGTGCTGGGCGCGTTGTCGTTGCTGCTCAACGGCGGCGGCGTGGACCAGCTGCAGAACATCAGCCACGAACTCAACGACGCGCTGTCCGGCAACGAACCGCAGATGCGCGCGCTGCTGTCCCGGGTGGACGAACTGGCCACCCAGCTGGACGGGCACAAGGGCGAGATCCTGCGCGCGATCGACGGGCTGGACAAGCTGTCCGCCACGCTCGTCGGGCAGAAGCAGAATCTCGCCACCGCGCTGGACAAGCTCGGGCCGGGGCTGAAGATCGTCGCCGACCAGCGCGACCAGCTGGTGGGGATGCTGAACGCGCTGAACAAGCTGTCCGGGGTCGCGGTGGACACCGTGAACCGCAGCAAGGATCAGCTCGTCTTGAACCTCAAGGCGCTGGAGCCGACGCTGCGCCAGCTCAGCGCGGCGGGCAAGGACCTGCCGAACGCGCTGCGGATCCTGCTCACCTACCCGTTCCCGGACTACGCGGGCAACGTGATCAAGGGCGACTACGCGAACGTCGACGCGCGGATCAACCTCGATCTCGACAAGCTGGTGCAGAACTTCACGAACTCGTCGCAGCCGCCGTTCCAGCTGCCGACGCCGTCGACGAACACTCCGCCCGCTGCCGGGCAGGGGACGCCGCAGCTGCCGTTGCCGCTGCCGAACACCCCGGCGACCGGCGGGGCGAAACCGGGGTACGGCGGCGTGCTGGGCGGCTTGCTCGGCGGTCTGGTGGGAGGCAGCTGATGACCACGCGCAAAACCCGGATCCAGCTGCTGGTGTTCTTCGCGATCGCCATCGTCTCGGTGGCGTACGCGGGCGGGCATTACGCCGGTCTCGACCGGATTTTCGGCAACCGCGGCTACCACGTGACGCTCAAGCTGCCCGACTCCGGCGGGGTCTTCGTGAACTCCGAAGTCGCCTACCGCGGCGTCACCGTGGGGCGGGTCGGGGCCATGACGCTGACCCCGCACGGCATCGACGTCCGGCTCGACATCGACTCCGGCGGCCCGGACATCCCGTCCGCGCTGCACGCGCAGGTGGCGAACCGGTCGGCGGTGGGGGAGCAGTTCGTGGACCTGCTGCCGGACCGCGAATCAGGGCCGTACCTGGAAGACGGCTCGGTGATCGCGCAGGACCGCACCTCGCTGCCCGCGACGCCGGATTCCGTGCTGACCCATCTCGACGGCCTGGTCGCGAGCGTGCACCCGGAGTCGTTGAAGACCGTGGTGGACGAGACGTACGACGCGTTCGCCGGCTCTGGGCCGCAGCTGCAGAAACTGCTGGACAGCACCAGTTCGCTCACCGCGACGGCCACGCAGTACGTGCCGGACACGAAAGGCTTGCTGGCGAATTCGCGCACGGTTTTCGCCACGCAGGAGCGGCAGGCGCAGAACATCACGGACTTCGCGTCCGGGCTCAAGACGATCGCCGGACAGCTGAAGTCGTCGGATCCCGCGGTGCGCAAGGTGATCGACGAGGCCCCGCAGCTGAGCCGGCAGATCAGCGACGTGCTCGCGACCTCCGGCACCGACCTCGGCGTGCTCTTCGCGAACTCGCTCACCACCGCGCAAGTCACCTCGATGCGCAAGGACGCCATCGAAGAACTGCTGGTGGCGTACCCGGTGATCTCGGCGTTCTCGCCGACGACGTCGCCGGACGGCACCGGGCACCTCGGCGTGGTGTTCAACTTCTTCGACCCGCATTCGTGCACGAAGGGCTACGAGGGCACGAAACAGCGTCCGGCGAACGACACGAGCGAAGCGCCGGTCAACATGAACGCTTACTGCGCCGAGCCGCCGGGCAGCCCGACTGAGGTGCGGGGCGCGCAGAACGCGCCGTACGCGGGGAAGCCGCCCGCGATTCCCGCCGCGCCCAAGGCTTCCGCGCCTTCGGACCAGGGCTCGCAGCAGCAGTTGCCGGGTCTGCTGGGCCAGCTGACCGCGCCGCTGAAGGGCGGGCTCGGCGCGTTGCTGGGCGGTTCGTGATGGACGCTCCGGCGCGGTCCTTCTTGACCACCCGCGTGCTCGGCGGGCTGGCTGTCGTCGCCGTGCTGGCCGCGGCGTGGTTCGGCTGGTCGTGGTGGAGCGCGGCACACGACGACGGCCTGGCGCGCGGCCGTGCGCGGGACGCCGTGCTGGCCGCCGCGAGCACGGGCCTGGTCACGCTCAACACGATCGACTACCGCACGAGCGCGGTCGACGTGGACCGCTGGATCTCCGTGACGACCGGGCAGTACGGCAAAGACCTCTCCGGCGACCGGCAGATGCAGATCGACCGGGCGAAGCGCACCAAAACCGTGTCGACGGCTTCGCTGGTGCAGGCCGCCGTCACCGAGCTGAACCCGTCGGCGGGCACGGCGAGGCTGATCGCGGTGCTGAACGTCCGCGTGAGCACCGGCGGCGGCACGCCTTCCGCGAAACAGGCGCGGCTGGCCGTGGACTTCGCGCGCGACGGAGACGACTGGAAGATCGGCGCGGTCCAGGCGGTGGGCTCGTGAACCGGCGGACGATCGCCGCCGCCGTGGCCGCGGTCGCGCTGGCGTGCGCGGTGTGGTTCGGGGTGCAGGCGTCGCTGCTGCAGCCGGAGGACGACGAGGCGATGGTCGACCCGGCCGCGACCTCGCAGGTGACCGACCAGGTGGGCGCCGCGGTCAAGGCGATCTTCTCCTACGACTACGCGAACCTCGACCGCACTTCCCGCGCCGCGGCCGATGTCCTGACCGGCTCGGCGATCGGCCAGTACCAAGGCCAGTTCGCCGCCGCCCGCCAGCGCGCGACGAACGAAAAGCTCGTCCGCACGACGACTGTGCGCGCGATCGGGGTTCGGTCGTTGCACGGCGATGACGCGAGTTTGCTGCTTTTTCTTGACCAGCAAACGATTCTGCCGGGTGGTGGTGCGCCTCAGTCGTCGGTGGGGCAGTTATCGGTCACCGCGCATCGGGTGGATGGGCAGTGGAAGATCACGGCGTTGGATCCGCTGTAGCCGTCCGGTCGAGCAGCGCGCTCACTTCGCGGGCGAGGGCGACTGACGCTTCGATCTCGACCTTGCGGATCGACACGCTCTCGACGAGGAATCCGAACGGCATGCCGAGCTTGCGGCAAAAACCAGCCAGCTCACGCGCGTTCGCCAGGCACTGTTCGTACGACTCGGCCAGCGTGTCGTCCGCGTGGCGCAGGGAGTTCTCCAGCCAGCGCGCGACGAACGAAAAGCTCGTCCGCACGACGACTGTGCGCGCGATCGGTGTCCGGTCGTTGCACGGCGATGACGCGAGTTTGCTGCTTTTTCTTGATCAGCAGACGATTCTGCCGGGTGGCGGTGCGCCTCAGTCGTCGGTGGGGCAGTTGTCGGTGACTGCGCATCGGACAGATGGGCAGTGGAAGATCACTGCGCTGGACCCGCTGTAGCCGTCCGGCCGAGCAGCGCGCTCACCTCGCGCGCCAGCGACACCGACGCTTCGATCTCGACCTTGCGGATCGACACGCTCTCCACGAGAAAACCGAACGGCATGCCAAGCTTGCGGCAAAAACCAGCCAGCTCACGTGCGTTCGCCAGGCACTGCTCGTACGATTCGGCCAGCGTGTCGTCCGCGTGGCGCAGGGAGTTCTCCAGCCAGCGCGGGACGTGCACGCCAAGCCACTTCAGGAACGCCAGCGTTTTCGCCGAACCGCACACCGAGAGCGTGAACAGGACCGGCTTGGGTTCGAGCTGCTGCTCGCGGCAGGTGTAGAAGTAGTCGGAGACCATGCTCTTGGCCGCGTCGGCGCTGTAGATCACCTGCGAGATGAAGTACGCGCAGCCCGCTTGCTGTTTGGCGATCAGCCGCAGGTGCTCGTCGGGCCGTTCGGTGATCGCGACGCCGCCGAGCAGCAGGTCCGGCCGGACCTCCCGGCGCAACGCTTGTGCCTGTGACAGCCGGGTATGCACTTCTTTGTTCTTCGAGGACGCGCCGACGAAGACGGACAGCACCCGGTCGGTGTCGGCCGTGCGCAGCCAATCCCGCAACTCGGCCTCGGGGTACTTGCCGACGCAGCGGTAGATGACTGCCGGGCGGTCCCATTCGCTGAGATAGTCCGCGTGGTAGCCGGCCGGGTCGAGGGTCGGCAGGTACGGGAACGGACGCTCCTCCGGATTGCGGTCGCTCTCGTCGTCGATGTCGTAGAGGGCGAGGCCGTCGACGTCGAGGTCGCTGAGCCGCGCGAGCGTGGCGGCGGTGATCTCCCGGATCCGCTCGGGGGAGGTGCTCAGCCGCGGCGGGGTGATGCCGAACAGGAGGATGCCGCTGCCGGCGTCGGCCAGCTTCGCCCGGAGAGTCATGAAACGGAAGTTAGCAGTCAGGTCGCGGCCCGGCGCTGGATCACCGTGTCCAGCGCGGCGCGGGACGACTGGAGCCGGGCCAGCGCCGCGTCGATCCGGTCGCGTTCGCCGCGCAGCCGTTCGAGCACTCCGTCGCAGGCCGGGGTCAGCGGTTCGTCGCGGACGCACGAGCCGATCTCGGCGATCGTCGCGGTCGGCAAGCCCGCGGCGAGCAGCTCCCGGATGCGCCGGACCGCCGTGACGTCCGCCTCGGCGTAGTCGCGGTAGCCGTTCGGCGTGCGGGCGGGGTGCAGCAGGCCCTGTTTTTCGTAGTACCGCAGCAGCTGCTCGTTGACGCCGGTCCGCCGGGACAGCTCTCCGATGCGCATGTGACTCCGGTTCCGAGGACTTGACCTTGTAACGGGTTACAAGGATTAGCGTCGCGATCGCCGAAGTCAAGCGGCAGTGATCCAGGAGGAGTGAAAAGTGACGAAGGTGCTGGTCGCGGGGGCCACGGGAATGCTGGGCAGCGAGATCGCGGCGAGCCTGCTGCGCCGCGGCGCGCAGGTGCGCGCGCTCGTCCGGCCGGAGTCCGCCGGGGCCGAAGCGGCGCGGACGCTGGAGGAACGGGGCGCGGAAATCGTCCAGGGCACGCTCGAACGACCCGACCGCGCGCTGGACGGCGTGGACGTGGTCGTTTCGGCGGTGCAAGGCGGTCCGGAGGTCGTCGTGGACGGGCAGCTCGCCCTGCTGCGGGCGGCGGAGAAGGCTGGCGTGTCCCGGCTGATCCCGTCGGACTTCGCGGTGGACCTGTTCCGGCTCGACGACGGGGACAACGTCTTCCTCGACGACCGGCGCAAGGCGCACGAAGCCTTCGCGGGCGCCGGGATTCAGGTGACGTCGGTCCTCAACGGAGCGTTTCACGAGGTGATGACCGCGCCGTTCCTCGAAATCGTGGATTGGGACAACGGAACGTTCAGCTATTGGGGCGACGGCGACGAGCCGTGCGATTTCACCACCGTCGCGGACACCGCGGCCTACACCGCCGCGGTAGCGCTGGACGAGGACGCTTCCGGGCCGGTCCGGGTGGCTGGCGATGTGTTGTCCATGAAGGACTTCCACGCCGCGCTGGAGCGCGGTTCCGGCCGTAGCCTCACTCTTCGGCACCTGGGCGGCACAGAGGAGCTGGCGGCGGAGATCGAGCGCCGCAAGTCTGTCGCGGCTGGGCCGACGGATTATGTTGCGCTGCAGTATGTCTGGGCGATGGTCACCGGGAAGGCGAAGCTGGAACCGCTCGACAACGGCCGTTACCCGGACATCCGCCCGACCGGGATGGCCGAGTTCGCCCGCCGGTTCGCGCGCTGAACGAGCGTGGCCTCAGGCTGCCCAGCCTGAGGCCACGAGCTTCACTCCGCGAACGGACCGCCCGGCCCGAAGACCTGCTTCGCGAACCGTTCTCCCACGAACCGGTGCGTCGCAGCGTCCGGGTGGAGCGCGTCCGGCAGCGGATGCGCGGCGAAATCCGCTTCCCCGTAAAGGGAAAGCCCGTCCACGTAATGCAGCGCCGGATCCGCCCGGTCGTGGACGATCCGCGCCAGCTGCTCCCGGATCACCTTGAGCGTCAGCTTGCCCTGCGCGACGGAGGCCGGATCGCCGGTCGCGCGGAACTGAAGCTGCCCGGTGCTGAAGTCCGGCGCGCCCGGTCCAGGGGTGTCCTCGTGGATCGGGCACAGCAGCGCCGAAACCACCACCAGCGGGACGTCCGGATGTCCCTCCCGGATCGTGTCCAGGAATCCGTGCACGGCGGGCCCGAAAGCGCGCAGCCGCATCAGATCCGCGTTCACCACGTTGATTCCCAGCTTCACGCTCACCAGATCGGCGGGCGTGTCCCGCATCGCCCGCGCGGTGAACGGGTCCAGCAGCGCGCTTCCGCTGAAGCCCAGGTTGATCAGGTCGACCCCGGCGGCCGCGGCGGCGAGCGCGGGCCACGTCTGGGACGGGCCGGTCGCTCCGGTGCCGTGGCTGATCGAGCTGCCGTGGTGCAGCCAGACGCGCCGCGCGGGCGGCAGCGGGGTGACCGGGGCGGTGGTGCGCAGCTCCAGCAGCCGGGTGGTTTCGTTGTACGGCAACCAGATCTCGACGTCCTTGGGTCCCTCGGGCAGGTCGGAGAACCGGACCGTGCCGGACGGGCCGGAGCGGGTTTCGCTGCCCCCGGTCGTCATGTCGATGATCAGTTCGTCCCCGCCGGACACCGTCGCGGAACCCGCCGGGCGGCCGTTCACGACGAGGTCGTAGGAGCCGTCCGGCAGCGGCGGCACGCCGACGTAGCCGACCTTCGTGCGGTGGGTGTCCAGCTCGATGGCGGTGGACTCGGTGCGGAACACCAGCCGCACGCCCGACGGCTGGCTCTCCGCCATCGCGACCCGTTCGTCGGTGTTCTGCGCCCGCGCGCGAGCGGTCAGCCGGTGCGGCAGCAAGCCTTGCGACGTGCGCTCCAGCTCAAGTGCACCGCGCACGAACTCTTCGCCGATCTCGGTGGTGATCCACTGCATGCGGCCGAGTCTGCCGTCTGGCGCCGCCGATCGCCAACGGGATATCAGCCGTCCCACACCTGCGCGCCCTGGCGCAGCACGGCGACCGGAGCGGCCTCGGCGGCCGGCCACAGGTCCAGCACGTACCGGAAATGCTCGCCGAACTCGTGGTCGTGCCATTCCGCGTCCGGCGGCCCGCTCTCCACATAGGACACTCGGACCCGGTACCGGCCGGGCGGGACCGCGATCCGGTGAACCTGCCGGTCGTAATCGGCGGGACCGGCCAGCGTCGCCTCGCCGCCGGGGACGTCGAGATCGGCTTCCACGACGTGGGACGCGTCCGGCCGCACCGAGGGTGCCGCGGTGCCGACCGAAACGTCGACCTCGACCCAATCGGACCGCGCGGTCGCCACGGAGAGCGACGAGGGCTCTACCGCGACGCGGTGTGCGGACACCGCCTCGTCGGTCCATCCGCCGTCGCCGGGACGCCAGGCGTCCTTGTCCCGCAAGGAGAACTGCCGTTGCTCGGCATGCACCAGGTACCGCACGCGCCCCACGCTAGCCCACCGGAGCCGGGGGTCACCCGAACTGGCTTGCGCGAGCGGTTTAGCGTGGTGGTATGACCACAGCTCCTGTCGACGTCGACACTGCCCGTCGCGACTACGCTGCGCTGGTCGAGCGCGGCCTGTCCCTGGACATCACCCGCGGCAAGCCGTCGCCCCGGCAGCTCGACCTCTCCGCGGATCTCCTGACTCTGCCGAACGGCCAGTACAAGGCCGAGGACGGCACCGATACCCGCAACTACGGCGGGCTCAAGGGACTGCCGGAGCTGCGCCGCATCTTCGCCGGCGCGCTGCAGGTGCCGGTCGAGCAGCTGTTCGCCGCGGGCAACTCCAGCCTGGAGCTGATGCACGACACGATCGCGCAGGCGATGCTCAGCACGGTGCCGGGCGCGGCGCGCCGCTGGGCCGACGAGCCCCGGATCGCGATGCTGGCCCCGGTGCCCGGCTACGACCGCCACTTCGCGCTCGCCGCGCGGTTCGGCATCGAGCTGATCCCGGTGCCGATGACCGAAACCGGCCCGGACATGGACGTCGTCGAGCGCCTCGTCGCCGAGGACGCCGCGGTCAAGGGCATCTGGTGCGTGCCGAAGTACTCCAACCCGACCGGCGTCACCTTCAGCGCCGAGGTCGCCGGACGGCTCGCCGCGATGCCGACGGCCGCGCCGGACTTCCGGATCATCTGGGACAACGCCTACGCGGTGCACCACCTCACCGACGACGAGCCGGAGCTGGCCGACATCCTCGCGCTCTGCGCCGAGGCCGGGAACCCGGACCGCGCGTTCGTGTTCGGCTCCACCTCGAAGATCACCTTCGCCGGCGCCGGCGTCGGGTTCTTCGGCGCGTCGGAGGCCAACCTCGCGTGGTGGCAGGGCGTGCTCAGCAAGCGCACCATCGGCCCGGACAAGGTCAACCAGCTGCGCCACGCGCTGTTCCTCAAGGACGCCGACGGCGTCCGCGCGCTCATGCGCAAGCACGCGGAGCTGATCGCGCCCAAGTTCGCCGCCGTCGAGCGCATCCTCACCGAGGAGCTGGGCGACCTGGCGACCTGGACGAAGCCGACCGGCGGCTACTTCATCTCGCTGACCGTCCCCGAGGGCACCGCGAAGGAGGTCGTGCGGCTGGCCAAGGAGGCGGGCGTCGCGTTGACTCCGGCCGGCGCCACTCACCCGCACGGCGAGGACCCGGCCGACGCGGTCATCCGCATCGCGCCGACCTTCCCCGAGCTGGCCGAGGTGGAGGAGGCCGTCCGCGCCCTCGCCGTCTGCGTGCGGCTCGCGGTCGCACAGCGCGCCTGATCGCTGGGTCCGTGCCGCCGCCACCCGCTACGGTGGCGGCGGCACGGTCGTTTCCAGGGGCGGGGGCACGATGCGGGTTCTGATCGCGGGCGGCGGAGTCGCCGGCACGGTCGCGGCGATGGCACTGCGGCTCGCCGGGCACGAGCCGGTGGTGTTCGAGGCGCATCCCAGCGGGGGAGCGGACGCGGGCGCGTTCCTCACGGTCATGCACAACGGCATGGACGCGCTGCGCGCCATTGATGCCGAAGCCCCGGTGATCGAGGCGTCCTTCGCCGCGCTGGGCGTCGAAGTGATCGCCCCGGACGGCACGACCGTCGGCACCCGGACGTTCGACCGCGAACTCGACGGCCCGCGCACCCTCACCCGCGCCGCGCTTTACCGTGCGCTGCAACAGGAAGCGGAACGCCGCGGCATCACGATCGTCCACGGCAAGCGCCTGGTCTCCGCCACCGGCGGCGTCACCGCGACCTTCCAGGACGGCACCACCGAATCCGGTGATCTGCTCGTCGGCGCGGACGGCCTCCATTCAGTGGTCCGCACGCTGATCGACCCGAACGCCGAGCCGCCCCGCTACACCGGCTTGACCATCGTCTACGGCTACACCCGCGCCGAAGGCCTGCCCGCCGCGCCCGGCGTCTACCGGATGTGCCGCGGCAGCCGCGCCGCGTTCGGCTACACCACCGCCCCGGACGGCGCGACGTTCTGGTTCGCCCGCATCCCCGACGCGGAACGTTCGCGCGCGGAGATCGCCGCCGTCACCCCGGAAGGCTGGCGCGAGTTCGCCCACGCCGCCTTCGCCGACGACCCGCTGCCGTGCGCCGCGATCGTGGCCGCGACTGGCGACGACGTGCACGGCGGCCACTCCTACGACCTGCCGGCCACCCGCGTGTGGTCCACGTCGTCGATGGTGCTGGCCGGGGACGCTGCCCACGCGGCGTCGCCAGCGGCGGGACAGGGCGCGTCGATGGCGCTGGAGGACGCGGTGGTGCTCGGCCAATGCCTGCGCGACCTGCCGGACGCATCCGCGGCGTTCGCGGCCTACGAACGGCTGCGCCGCGCCCGCGTCGAGAAACTCGTGGCAGTCAGCGCGGGCGCCGACGTCGGGGCGGCCCAAGGCTGGGCATACCGGCATCATCTGGACTGGAGTGCGCGAATCACAGCGTGAGCCGCTCGCCGACGATACGATCCGCGCATGACTCAAGCCGCGCCACCGCAACAGCCGCAGCAGTTCCCCATCCTGCTGTCCACGATGAACGACCTGCCCGGGTACCGCGTGGTCCGCGTGTTCGGCGAGGTCTTCGGGCTCACCGTCCGCAGCCGCAACATGTTCTCCAACATCGGGTCCGGCTTCAAGGCGATGGGAGGCGGCGAGCTGAAGGGGCTCACGAAGCTGCTGTCCGACTCGCGCCACGAAGCCCTCTTCCGGCTCTGCCAGGAAGCCATGCAGCACGGGGCCAACGCGGTGCTCGCGCTGCGCTTCGACTGCAACGAGATCGCCGGTACGGCCAGTGAAATCGCCGCCTACGGCACCGCGGTGTACGTGGTCCCGGACGGCGCTCAGCAGCAGCCCCAGCAGCAGGCTCCGCAACAGCAGCAGGCCCCGCAGCAGCAGTACGCGCAGGCGCCGCAGCAGCAGTACCAGGCTCAGCCGCCGCAGGCCTGACGCACGCGGCAGGCTTGCCCGTGCGTCCGGCTGTGGCGTGGACGCACGGGCAACGAGCGCCCGACGCGGGGTGACGGCCGCGGCCGCGCCGTAGCGTGAACCGGGTGAGCAATCCGTTGATCGCGGAGACGAAGGACTCGACCAAAGCCTATTCGGGCATCACCCTGCTCGAATCGGGCGAAATGGTGAAGTCCGGCATCGAGTCCGGCGACTGGGCGTCGATCGCGATGGGGTCGGTCGGGGTCGCGCTGGACGTGCTGTCGACCGTGATGGACCCGTTCGGGTCGATCCTGGCGGCGGGCGTCGGCTGGCTGATCGAGCACGTCGGGCCGCTGAAGCAGGCGCTGGAGGCGCTGACCGGCAACGCCGACGAGATCAAGGCGCAGTCCGAGACCTGGACCAACGTCGCGAAAGAGCTGGAGAGCATCGGCAAGGACCTGACGTCCTGCGTCGAGAAAGACCTCCAGAACTGGACCGGCGAAGCGGCCGACGCCTACCGCGAGCGGACCAAGGACGTCGCGAACCTGCTGGGCGCGGCGCAGAAGGGCACCGAGGGCGCGGCGTCCGGGGTGAAGACCGCGGGCGAGGTCGTCGCCGCCGTCCGGATGCTGGTCCGCGACATCATCGCGCAGCTCGTCGGGCACCTGATCAGCTGGGCGCTGCAGGTGCTGTTCACCGCCGGGATCGGCATGGCCTGGGTGCTGCCGCAGGTGACCGCCGCGGTCGCCAAGACCGCCGCGGAGCTGGCCCGGATCACCAAGCAGCTGGTCGCCGCGCTCAAGGCACTGATGCCGCTGCTGAAGAAGGCGGGCGTCCTGTTCGAGGACGCCGCGAAGGCGCTGAAGGGCATCAAGGGCGGCAAGGTCAAGCCGTCGGACGCGCCGAAGAACATCGAGACCAAGCCGAAGCCGGAGCCGAAACCCAAGCCGGAGAACGAAAAAGGCGGCGACTCGACCACCGCCTCCGGCGACCACTCGCCGCCTCCGCCGAAGGACGAGACGAAGCCGCAGGGCGACCATTCCTCGCCGCCGAAGGACGAAACCAAGCCGCAGGGCGACCACGCTCAGCCGCCCCGGGAGGACGGGCCTTCCGGCGGCGGGGAACGGTCCGGAGACCCCAAGCCAGGCACCGGGGACGCCCAGTCGCCCAAGGACACCCGCAACGGCACCGACGAGTGCCGGTTCGAAGGCGACCCGGTCGACGTCGTGCGCGGCACCGTCGTGGTCGACGCGGTCGATCTCGAACTGCCGAGCCCGCTGGTGCTCGAACGGCTGCACGTCTCGTCGTACCGGTCCGGCCGCTGGTTCGGCCCGAACTGGGCGTCGACGGTGGACCAGCGGCTCGAAGCGGATTCCGGAGCCGTCCGGTTCTTCGGGGCGGACGGCCGGATCCTGGTGTACCCGCGGGCCGCCGCCGGAGAACCGGTGCTGCCGCTGGAAGGCCCGCGCCGCCCGCTCACCGCGACCGGCGACGGCGGATACCTGCTCGCCGACCCGGTCGGCGGCACGGAAGTGCGCTTCGGCCCCGGCCGCGGCGGCGTTTTCCCGCTTCTGAGCGCGACCGACGCCGCGGGCGACCGGATGGACGTCGAGTACGACGACCGCGGTGCGCCCCGGCTGATCCGCCACTCCGCGGGCTACCGCGTGGCACTCGACGCCGAAGCGGGCCGCGTCACCGCGATCCGCGTGCTCGGCGACGGCCAGGAACCGGTGCTGGTCCGCCGTTTCGGCTACGACGACCTCGGCAGGCTGACCCGCGTCTTCAACTCCTCCGGCCTGGCGACGCACTACGACTACGACTCCGACGGCCGGATCACCGGCTGGCAGGACCGCAACGGCGTCTGGTTCCGCTACCTCTACGACGCCGACGGCCGCTGCGTGCGCACGGTCGGCGACCGAGGCGTCTACGACGGCGCGTTCGACTACGACCGAGAGCAGCGGATCACCCGCTACACCAACGCACTCGGCCACGTCACGGAGTTCCACTTCAACGAAACCTCGCAGCCGACGCGGGAAATCAGCCCGCTCGGCGCGATCACAGTGTCCACATGGGACCGTTACGACCGGCTGCTGTCGCGCACCGATCCGCTCGGGCGCACCACCGGCTTCGAGTACACCGCCGAGGGCCAGCTCACCGCGGTCGTCCGCCCGGACGGCAGCCGCGCACGGGTCAGTTCCGCGCCGGACGGCACGCTGACCGTCACCGTCGAGGCCGCCGAACGCACCTGGCGCCGGGTCTATCCGCCGGGCACCGCGCCGGACCTGTTCACTGCGCAAGGCGGGGTCGCGGCGGCCGAATTCGCCCAGGACCGCCAGCTGACCGGGGAGAACCGGCGCGCTCCGAGCCCGATCCGGTGGAGCGCGACCAGTTCGGCCGTCCGCGCGTGGTCGCCGACGGCACTCGCTTCGGCTGGACGGTAGACGGGAGCCAGGCCGTCCGGATCGGCCCGTCCGGACGGCGCGAGGAATGGCGTTACGACGCCGAGGGAAACCTCGTGGAGCGCTCGGACGCCCGCTTCGAATACGGCCCCTTCGACCTGCCGATCGCGAAGACCGACGCTACCGGCGCCCGCACCTCGTACGAGTACGACACCGAGCTGCAGCTCGTCCGGATCACCGACCCGGCCGGCCTGACCTGGAGCTACACCTACGACGCCGACGGCCGCCTGATCGCCGAAACCGACTTCGACGGCCGGGAGCGGCAGTTCGGCTACGACGCGGCCGGCCAGCTCGTGCGGTCGGTCGACGGGCTGGGCGCGGTCACCGAGTACAGCTACGACGCGCTCGGCAACGTGATCGAGCGCCGCACGGAAAGCGGGACCGTCCGCTACGAATACGACCCCGTCGGCTTTCTCGCGCGCGCCATCGAGGGTTCATGCGTGCTGGAGGTCGAACGGGACGAGGACGGCCGCGTAATCCGGGAATCGGTCGACGGCCGCGCGGTCGAGTACGTCCACGAGCCTTCTGGAATGCGCCGCACCACTCCGTCCGGCTCGGTCAGCGAATGGACCTTCGACGACGCCGGGAACGCCGTCGCGCTGTCGGCCGCCGGGCACGAGGTGCGCTTCCGCCACGACGAAGCGGGCCGCGAGGTCGAACGCGTGCTGGGCGGAAACACTGTGCTGGCACAGGCTTTCGACGCGGAAAGCCAGCTCGTCGAGCAGACTTTGGCCGCCGGCGGCCAGATCCGGCAGCAACGCCAGTACCACTACCGCCCCGACGGCCACCTGTCCGGAGTGGACGACTCGCTGTCCGGCCCCACGCGGTACCAGCTCGACGCCGCCGGCCGGGTCACCGCAGTAGCCCGGCGGGAGGGCCAGGAGACCTACCAGTACGACCCGTCCGGCAACATCCGGCACGCGCGGCTGCCGTTCGCCGAACCGGACTCCGGCCCGCGCGGCTACACCGGAAACCGGCTCACCTCAGCCGGCGCGGTGCGCTACGTCCACGACGCACAGGGACGGCTCGTCGCCCGCCACGAGAACTCCCGCACCTGGACCTACCGCTGGGACGCACAAGACCGGCTGCTCGCCGTGGAAACCCCGGACGGCGTCCACTGGCGCTACCGCTACGACCCGCTGGGCCGGCGCATCGCCAAACAACGCTGGCTACCCGGCGCGGAGACACCGGCCGAGGAGACGCTGTTCTCCTGGAGCGGCCAGCTGCTCGTCGAACAGGAACACCGGCTCGCCGGTTCCGCCCCGCTCACGCTGACCTGGGACCACCTGCCCGGCACCGTGCGCCCGGTCGCGCAGACCGAACTGCTGGGCAAGAGCGCGCGGTTCTTCTCGTTCGTCACCGACCCCATCGGCACCCCGGTGGACCTGGTGGACGCCTACGGCACCGTGTCCTGGCATGCGTCGGCGTCGCTGTGGGGCCGCGCCCGCCCCGGCGGCACCCCGCTGCGGTTCCCCGGCCAGTACGCCGACGACGAAACCGGCTTGCATTACAACGTTTTCCGGTACTACGACCCGGGAACCGGCCGCTACCTGAGCCAGGACCCGCTCGGCCTCGCCCCGGCCCCGAACCCGGCCGCGTACGTGCCCAACCCGCTCGCCGACGCCGACCCGCTCGGTCTGGGCAACTGCTTGGGCCGGCAGAAGTCCGGCCCGAACGACGAGGCGCGCCCGAACGAAACCCCCGGTGGCGGGAACAACGCCGGGCACGTGCAGGAAAACAATCCCCCGCACCAGCCGCCCCGGGAGGAAACCCCGCCTCGCGAGCCGACTCCGCCGCCTCGCACCTTCGAGGAGAACGTCGCCGATTACCGGAACCGGCTCGAGATCGAGAGCGACCCCCGTTTCCTCCGGATCCCGGACGACCCGAACGTCACCATGGGAACCTATCTGCGCGATCTTCCGCCGGAATACCGTGCGGGGCTGGACGAGAACCGGATGATCGGCGAATTCTTCGGGGACACGCCCGACATCCTCCGCGGCCCCAACGGGCGGTTCACCGACGCCGGGGAAACTCCCGCCAGCATGATGATGGAGCACATGGGCGGCGGTTCCTACCGGCGCGACGGCAACATCATCGCGCTGGGGGAGAACGTGCCCGAACGGACGATTTTCCACGAGATGGGGCACATCCGGCAGAACGAAAACGGCTTCCACGCCGGGAACACGAACGGCACAGTGCTCGAGTACCACAACGTGCTGCACAACGAGAACCGGTTCGGCGGCCCGCCGCGGACGGAATACAACCTCCAGAACATCACCCGGAACGCGCACTCCTACGACGAAATGGTGGAGCACATCCGCAATCTTCCCCCGACAGGCAGGGGGCATCCCCGTCGGCGCTGCGCGAGATCAACGACTTCCTGGACCACGACCCGAGGTACCGGAACGGGGAGGCGGACATCGTGCGGCAGAACATGGCCGACGAGTATTTCGGCAGGCCGCACTAGGAACGGCACGCGAGGGGCGCCGGCCCGGCGCCCCTCGGCCGGCTCACTTCCGGTAGAGCGCCTCGATGTCGGAGGCGTAGTTCTTGTTCACCACGTTGCGCTTCAGCTTGAGGCTCGGCGTGATCTCGCCGCCCGCCTCGGTGAAGTCGTTGGCCAGCACGGTGAACTTCTTGATCGACTCAGCGTGCGACACCTGCTTGTTCGCCTCGTCGACCGCCGCCTGGATTTCCGCGCGCAGGTCCGCGTCCTCGGCCAGCTCGGACACTGTCGCCGCTTCGGGCTTGCCGTGCTGGGCCTTCCACGCCGGGAAGTACTCCTCGTCCACGGTCACCAGCGCGGCGATGAACGGGCGCTGATCGCCGACCACCATCACCTGGCTCACCAGCGGCGCGGACTTGATCGCGTCCTCGAGCCCGGACGGGGCGACGTTCTTGCCGCCCGCGGTCACGATGATCTCCTTCTTGCGGCCGGTGATCTTGAGGAAGCCGTCCGCGTCCAGCTCGCCGAGGTCGCCGGTGTGGAACCAGCCGTCGGTGAGCGCTTCCGCGGTCGCCTCCGGGTTGTTGTAGTACCGGCCGAACACGACGTCGCCCTTGAGCAGCACCTCGCCGTCCTCGGCGATCTGCACCGAGGTGCCCGCGACCGGACGCCCGACGGTGCCGACGCGGAACGCCGCGCTGGTGTTCACGTTCGCCGCCGCGGAGGTTTCGGTGAGGCCGTAGCCCTCGAACACCGGCACGCCGATGCCGCGGAAGAAGTGCGCCAGCCGCGCGCCGAGCGGAGCCCCGCCGGAGACCGCGGCGATGCAGCGGCCGCCCAGCGCGGCGCGGAGCTTGCCGTACACCAGCTTGTCGAACAGCAGGTGCTTCGCGCGCAGGCCCAGCCCGGCTCCGCCGTTTTCCTGCGCCTCGCTGTACGCGACCGCGGTGGCCTCGGCGGCGTCGAAGATCTTGCCCTTGCCGTCGGCGTGCGCCTTCTGCTTGGCGGTGTTGTAGACCTTCTCGAACACGCGCGGCACGGCGACCACGAACGTCGGCCGGAAGGTGCCGAGGTCCGGCACCAGGTTCTTCACGTCCGGCGTGTGCCCGAGCGTGACCCGGGCGGTGAGCGCGGTGATGGCGATCGCGCGGGCGAGGATGTGCGCCAGCGGCAGGAAGCACAGCAGCGAGTTGCCCTGCTCCATCAGCTCCGGGAACGCCTCGATGTCCGCGCGGATCTCGGCCAGCAGGTTCCGGTGCGTCAGCTCGACGCCCTTCGGCCGCCCGGTGGTGCCCGAGGTGTAGACGATGGTGGCCGTCTCGTTCGCGGTGACGCTGCGGCGGCGGGTGTGCAGGTCCTCGTCGGAGACTTCGGCGCCCAGCGCGGTCAGCTCGTCGACCGCGGGGGAGTCGCCCTCGATCTGCCAGGTGTGCTCCAGCGTGCTGAGCCGCCCGCTGATCTCCTCGACCGCCTTGCGGTGCGCGCCGGTCTCCACAACGACGGCCTTGGCCGCCGAGTCGGAAAGGATCCAGTGCACCTGTTCGGGCGAAGACGTCTCGTAGATCGGCACCGTGACCGCGCCCGCGGCCCAGATCGCGAAGTCGATCAGCGTCCACTCGTAGCGGGTCTTCGACATCAGGGCGACCCGGTCGCCGTGCCCGACGCCCGCCGCGATCAGGCCCTTCGCCGCGGCCGCGACCTGGTCGGCGAAGTCCTTCGCGGTGACGTCCAGCCAGGTGCCCTCGACCTGCCTGCGGAAGCTGACCACGTCGGAGAACCGCTCCGCGTTCGCCCAGACGACATCGGCCAGATTCTCGTCGTCGGTCACCGGCTTCCCGGCGGGGGCGCTGTATTCGCGCACGTGGACCTCCGTGTTCGACGCGTGCGGTTACCCGCCAGTCAACTTAGCCTGCCGTAGACCTTAAGACCATGCTGGCACGTGCCGCGCGGCGAGGTCGTGACATCGTGTCCGGGTGCACGCACCGCCAGCTCTCGATCTCGTCGACGAGACCTTCATCGTCGTGCCCCCGTCCACCGTCGCGGCGGCGTTCGCCGACCCGCGCTCGTGGCGGCGGTACTGGCCCGACCTGGAGTTGCAGGTCTACACCGACCGCGGGGACAAGGGCCTGCGCTGGACCGTCACGGGCGCCTTGATCGGTACCATGGAGGTCTGGCTGGAACCTGTTCTCGACGGCACCGTGCTGCATTACTTCCTCCGGGCCACGCCGGCCGGTCCCGGCGGCGTCCCGCGCGAGCTGAGCCCGCGCGAACTGCGCCGCGAGTTCGACCGGCGGGCGCGCGCGGCGAAGGACGTGGCGCTGGGGCTGAAGGAGATCCTCGAGGACGGGCGCGAGCCGGGGGTTCCGCCCCGGCCCGTCGAGTAGGAGGCTCTTGTGCGGGTTCACGTCGTTTCGGACGTGCACGGCAACGCCGACGCGCTGAAGCGGGCGGGGGACGGGGCGGACGCGCTGGTCGTGCTCGGCGACCTGCTCGACTTCGTCGACTACCACGACCACGACAAAGGCATCATGGGCGTGCTGTTCGGCGCGGAGAAGGTCGGCGAGTTCGCCCGCCTGCGCCGCGAAGGCACCAGGGACGAGACAGTCGCGTACTCGCGCACGCTGTGGGCCACGCTGGACGACCCGGCCGCCGCGGTCGACGAAGCGGTCCGCGAGCAGTACGCGACGTTGTTCGCTTCGATGACCGCGCCCACGTACGCGATCCCCGGCAATGTCGACGCGCCGTCGGCGTGGCCGGAGTTCGCCGGGGAGGGCGTGCGGCTGGTCGACGGCGAGGTCGTCACCATCGGCGGCCTGCGATTCGGCTTCGCCGGCGGCGCGGTGCTGCCCGAAGGCGTGCTCCCGAGGCCGCGCAAGGGCGCGGCGTGGCGGCCGTACCTGCGGGCGCGCGAGGAGTTCGACGCGGCGGTTTCGCAGCTGGACCGGGTCGACGTTCTCTGCACGCACATCCTGCCGGCGGTGCCCGAACTGACCTACGACGTGGTCGCGCGGCGCGCCGAACTCGGGTCGAAAGCACTGCTGGACCTGATCCTGCGGCAGCGTCCGCGCTGGTCGGTGTTCGGCCACGTGCACCAGCCGCTGGCCGTGCGGCGCCGGGTCGGGCACACCGAGTGCCGTAACGTGGGTCACTTCAAGGAGACCGGGCAGCCCTACGTGCTGCGCTGGTGACTGTGCTGTCCGGCTACGCTTCGTCCCATGGCCGAGCAGTCCACGCAGTCCATCGAGGTCGACGCCGAGCCCGCACGGGTCATGTCGGTGATCTCCGATTTCCCCGCGTACCCGGAGTGGACCAAGGCGGTCCGGGAGACCGAGGTGCTCGCGACCGACGACGCGGGCCGGGCGAAACAGGTGAAGCTCACCCTCGACGCCGGGCCGATCAAGGACGTGTACACGCTCGAATACGACTGGGACGATTCCGGTCTCGGCGTCAGCTGGCACCTGGTCAAGGGCCAGATGCAGAAGGCGCAGAACGGCCGGTACGCGCTCGAGCCGCTCGGCGGCGGGCGCACCCGCGTCACCTACACGCTGTCGGTGGAGCTGGCGCTGCCGATGATCGGGCTGCTGCGGCGCAAGGCGGAGAAGATGGTCATGGACACCGCGCTCAAGGAACTCAAGCGCAGGGCCGAGGGCTAGATGCGCATCCTGCTGTTCACCGGCAAGGGGGTGTCGGGAAGACGACGCTCGCCGCGGCTACCGCTGCCGCGCTCGCCGGCCGCGGCAGGAAGACGCTCGTCGTGTCCACCGACCCGGCGCATTCGCTCGGCGACGCGTTCGGCACGCCGCTGCACGCCGAACCCTCCGAAGTGGACCTCCGCGGCGACGGCCTCCCGGCCGGGCTGTGGGCCGCGCAGGTGGACTCGCGGGCGCTGGCCGACCGCACCTGGCACGAGCTGCGCGGCGAACTGCGGAAAGTGCTGGCCGGAGCCGGTCTGGACGTCCTGGACGCGGAAGAGCTGACCGTGCTGCCCGGCGTCGACGAGCTGCTCGCGCTGAGCGAGGTGCGGCGGCTGGCCACGCAGGGCCCGTGGGACACCGTGGTGGTCGACTGCGGTCCGACCGCCGAGACGCTGCGCTTGCTCTCCCTGCCGGAAGCGGTGTCGGGCTACCTCGGCCGCGTCTTCGGCAACCGGCGCGTCGCGGCGTCGGTCCGGCAGCTCGGCGCGCACCTCGACGCCCTGCGTGAGCTGCTCACGGACCCGCGCGTGACGACGGTGCGGCTCGTGCTCACGCCGGAGCGAGTGGTGGTGGCCGAGGCCCGGCGCACGCTCACGTCGCTGGCGCTGCGCGGGATCGCGGTCGACGGCCTGATCGCCAACCGGCTGATGCCCGCGCCCGGGTTCTGGCGCGGTTCGGCGGCGAAGTGGCTGCGCACCCGGCGGGACCAGCAGGACGCGGTGCTGGCGGAGCTGTCCGAGGCCGGGTTCGGCCCGGACGAGCTGGCCCGCGTCGAGCACCGGGCGAGCGAACCGGTGGGCGCGGCGGCGCTCGCCGAACTGGCCCGCGAACTGTACGGCAGCCGGGATCCCTTGTCCGGCAACGGAAAACCGGTGACGCCGCTGTTGTCCGTCGCCGCCGACGGCGACGGTTTCCGGCTGCGGGTCGCGCTCCCGCTCGACCGGGATTCGGCGGTCGACCTCGCCCGCGTCGACGACGACCTGGCGATCACCGTGGACGGGTTCCGCCGGCTCGTCGCCCTGCCCGAGACGCTGCGCCCGTGCCGGATCACCGGCGCGGAATCCGACGCCGACGGCCTGGTGGTCAGCCTGGCCGGGAACCGGGGATCCGGGTGAGCGAAGAACACCGCGAAGAAGACGCCGCAGGGTCGTTTTCCGACGGCCTGAAGCTGGCCGAGGAGATCCGGCTGCTGGTCGAGATGGTGATCGAACGCGCCGCGCCGTGGCTGGAAGGCGTCATGGCCGCCGGGCACGGCCCCGGCCCGGAGGAGCCGGGCGCGCCGGATGTGGAGGACAGCACTTCGGGATGCGGCTGGTGCCCGCTGTGTGCGATCGTCGCCGTCGTGCGCGGCGAACGGCCGGAGTTCGTGGCCAGGGTCCTCGAACAGGCCGCCCAGCTCGTCGCGCTGCTGCGAGCGGTGCTCGCGGACCGCTGGGAGCCGGAGGAGGGCGTGCACATGCCCGGGTTCCGGCCCTCCGCGCACCTGGCAGCGGCTCCGGCTTCCCCGGAGCCGTCGTCGCGGGTCCAGCACATCGTCGTCCGCCGCCGCGCGGACTGGCAGCCGGAGCGGGAGAACTGATTGCTGACCGTAGGGGTGGACGTCGGCGGCACCAGCGTGCGCGCCGGCGTCGTGGACGAGCGCGGCTCGCTGCTCGACACGGCGCGCGTCGGGACGCCGAGCGAGGAGAACGCGCTCGAAGACGCCATCGCCGGGGTCGTCGAGACCCTGCGCAACCGGCACGAGGTCGCCGCGGTCGGCCTGGCCGTCGCCGGCTTCGTGGCCCGCGACCGCCGGTCGGTGATGTTCGCACCGCACCTCGCCTGGCGCGACGCCCCGGTAGCGGACCGGATCGCGAAGCGAGTCGGCCTGTCGGTGACGCTGGAACACGACGTCAACTCGGCAGTCGTCGCCGAACACCGCTTCGGAGCGGCGCGCGGGGCTCGCGTGGCGGCCCTGGTCGCACTGGGCACCGGAATCGGCGCGGGTCTGCTGCTGGACGGCGAGATCTACCGGGGAGCCCACGGCGTCGCACCGGAACTGGGCCACCTCACCGTGGTCCGCGACGGCCGCGCCTGCCCGTGCGGCAAATACGGCTGCTGGGAACGGTATTGCAGCGGAACGGCACTGGCCGCGACCGCGGTCGAACTCCTTGCCCGCTACCCAGGCCGTTCCACCGTGCTATCCCGCGAAATCGCCGGCGACCCGGGTTCGGTCACCGGCCGCCGGGTAGCCCGCGCAGCCCGCGACGGCGACCCGATCGCCTTGCGCGCCATGGCAGAACTGGCGAAATGGCTGGGCGAGGGACTCGCCCTGGTCGCGGACGTCTTCGACCCGGAGATCATCGTGATCGGCGGCGGAGTCTCGGAGTCGGCGCCACTGTTCCTGGACGAGGCCCGCGAGCACTACGCGGGCGCGATCACCGGTGCCCGGCACCGCCCGCTGGCCCGGATCCGCACGGCACATCTCGGCGACGACACGGCGATCGTAGGAGCGGCGGCGCTGGCGATGGACGCGTTGTGAGCGCTTGACGCCGGTGCTGACCGGCATCGGCACTCACGACATTCGCGGCTGGGGGCGGCAGCGGTCTCGCAGGGTTTAGGTGCTCGTGAGTCTGGGGTGAGCTGGCGCTGCTGTGCGCGAGGTTCGGGTTCTTGCGGGCGTAGGCGCTCGTGAGTCTGGGGCGCGCTGGGGCTGCCGTGCGCGAGGTTCGGGTTCATGCGGGCGTAGGCACTCACGAGTCTGGGGCCCGCCGTGCGCGAGGTTCGGGTTCACGCGGGGCGTAGGCGCTCACGAGGTTCGAGCGCGTTCTGATTCAGGATCGCCCCGCACGAGACCCGTGGCCAGCCGCCGCGGCCGGAGCGGCCTCCGGGCATAGGCACTCACGAGGTTCGCGGCTGGCACCGGTCTCGCGGTTCTTGCGGGGTGGAGGCGTTCGCGAGGCTGGGGCACGCCGGGGCCGCCGTGTGCGAGGTTCGGGTTCATGTGGTCACGAGGTTCGCGGCTGGGGCGGTCTCCGGCCCCTCGCCGGGATTAACACTCACGAGGTTCTGTGGAAGGCTGGGCCGGGTGACGCCGATGACCGCCAACCGCTTCGTGCGGTGTTCCTGCGGCCGTCAGCACTGGGGCGCGTTCGGCGCGGCCGGGTTGTTGTTGTGCGATCCCCGTCGGGGCGTGCTGTTGCAGCGTCGCGCGTGGTGGGTGCACAACGGCGGCACGTGGGCCTTGCCCGGCGGCGCGCTCGAGGCTGGCGAAACGGTGCACGAGGCCGCCGCGCGGGAGGCGTGGGAGGAAGCCGCGATCCCTTCGTCGGCGTTCCGCGCGATGTCGGCTTCGGTGCTGGACCACGGGGAGTGGCAGTACACGACCGTGCTCGGCCTGGCCGACAGCGCGTTGCAGGCCCAGGTCGCGAACTCGGAAAGCGCCGAGATGCGCTGGGTCCCGCTCGACGAGGTGGCCGCCCTCAAGCTGCACCGCGATTTCGCCGCCGCGTGGCCGGTGCTGCGCGAGCAGCTGGGCCGCGAACTGGTCCTGGTGGTCGACGCGGCGAACGTGATGGGCTCCCGCCCAGACGGCTGGTGGCGCGACCGCCGCGGCGCCGCGGAACGGCTGCGCGACCAGCTGACCGGCCCAGCCGAACGCGGCCTGCGCGACGAGGTGGCCGGCATCGGCGCGGGCCCGGCGTGGTCATGGTGGCCGCGGGTGGTGCTGGTGGTCGAGGGCCAGGCCAGGGGAGTGGACCCGATCCCGGGCATCGAGGTCGTCTCGGCGGAAACGGACGGCGACTCGAAGATCGTCGAGGTGACCGCCACCGCCCGGCAACGCCCCGACGACCACGTCGTAGTGGTGACCGCCGACCGCGAACTGCGCGGCCGGGTCGGCGCCCTCGGCGCGGGAGTGCTGGGGCCCGGGACGCTGCTGCGAGAGCTGAGCCGCTAGGCAGTCGCTGCTCTCGGCGGGCCAGACATGGCTCCCCGTCGGCCGGACAGGCCCCAACCGGCGAGGTCTGATCGGCTGGGCGGGCTCAAGCCGACAAGATTCGAGCAGCCGGGCAGGTCCAAACTGGCGAGATCCGGTCGGCCGGGCGAGCCCAAGCCGACAAGGCCCGGTCAGCCAGACAGACCCAAGCCGACGAGGTCCGGTCGGTCGGGCGGGCTCAAGCTGGCGAGGTGCGGTCGGCTGGGCGGGTCCAAGCTGGCGAGGTTCGGTCTGCCGGGCGGGTCCAAGCTGGCGAGGTTCGGTCTGCCGGGCAGGTTCAAGCTGGCGAGGTGCGGTCGGCTGGGCGGGTCCAAACCGGCGAGGTTCGAGCAGCCGGGCAGGCTCAAGCTGGCGAGGTGCGGTCTGCCGGGCAGGCTCAAACCGGCGAGGCCCGGTCAGCCAGACGGGCGTCGCCTGCTCAGCCAGGCAGGCACCCTGTCTGGGACAGCCTCGCCACAGTCAAGCCAGCGACCCGGACCTCGCACACCTCCCTCCACCCCGCGTCACACGGTCTTCACCGATCCCGCGTCGACCAGGTGGTCCGCCCCGGTGATGCTCGCGGCCAGCGGCGAGGCCAGATACGTGATCAACGTGGCCACCTCCTCCGGTTCGACCAGCCTTCCGGTCAGCATCCCGGCCCCGGCGGGCAGTCCGGCCAGCAGGTCCTCGTGCGACAGCCCCATCGAGGAAGCCAGTTCGGCGCCGTAGCTTCCCGGGCCCTCCCACAGCGCTGTGCGGACCGGGCCGGGCGAGACGGTGTTGACTCGCACCCCTTGCGGTCCGAACTCCTCCGCCAGCGCCTTCCCGAACGCGGTCAGCGCGGCTTTCGCGGTGGTGTAAGCGATCGGGCCCGACTGCGGGATCCGCGCGCCGTTCGACGAGACGGTGACGATCGCCCCGCGGCGTTCGACCAGGTGGGGCATCGCGGCGCGGGAAGCCCGGACCGCCGCGAGGAAATTCAGCTCCACCATCTCGCTCCACTGCCGATCGGTGAGCGAGAGGAACCCGCTCGCCTGTCCGGGGGTGTCGCCGCCGCCGACGTTGTTGACCAGGACGTCCAGCCCGCCGAACTCCGCGACGGCGTGCTCGATCAACCGGCTGGGACCGTCGGGCGTGGAGAGATCCACGGCGACGGGCACGGCACCGGTTTCCTTCAGCTCCGGGGTGATCGTGCGGGCGGCGGCGACCACTCGCATGCCTTCGCCGATCAGCGCGGAGACCGTGGCCAGCCCGATTCCTCGGCTCGCCCCGGTGACCACTGCGGTCTTGCCGGTCAACTGCATGTCCATGAGACGGCTCCTAAGTCGGGTCATCGGCGATACAGTTACGCTAGCAGTTGCGACACTAGTGTTGCAACTAAGAACCGAACGGGTACCATGGCGTAAACTAATCAGCATGGAGAAGCGGGCCCTGCGCGCGGACTCGGAACGGACGGTCCAGGCGATCCTCGAGGCCGCCGAACGCGTGCTCAGCGACAATCCGGCGGCGACGATGGAGCAGATCGCGGAAGCGGCGGGCGTCTCGCGGACGACGGTGCACCGCCGGTTCGCCAGCAGGGACGCGCTGGTGAGCGCCATGACCCGCTGGGCGACCCAGCAGTTCCACGACGCGCTGGCGAGCGTCCGGCCCGACGTCACGCCGCCGCTCGTGGCGCTCTACCAGGTCACCGCCAACGTCCTGCGGGTCAAGCTCCGGTGGGGGTTCGCGATGAACACCCACCCGGCGGAGGACGGCGTGCTCACCCCGGACGTGCTGACCCAGTGCGACGAGTTCTTCCAGCGGCTGAAGGAAACCGGCGCGCTGCGGCCCGGCATCGACCTGGTCTGGGCTCGCCGCGTGTACTGCGCGCTCATCCACGAAGCGGCGCAGGACCAGGACTCGGCCGATCCGGACGCGCTGGCGACCCAGGTCGTCGACACCGTGCTGGGCGGATTCGGCAAACCAGGGCTGACCGTGGGCTAGGCGAACCAGTTCAGCAGACGGCGAAGCTCAGGCAATCCCGTCCCCGGCCAGTTCGGCCACGATCTTCGCGATCCGGCGCTCGCGCGTCTCCGCGCGTTTGGCCGAGGTGACGGCTTCGACGCGTTCCCGTTGTGCGGTAAAGGAAAGCTTGTCGAACGCGGCCCGCGCGCCAGCCCGCGAGGCCAGTGCGGCCGCCAGCTCTCCGGGCACCTCGACGGTCCGCTCGGCGAGATCGGCTTCGAGCGTGACCTCGACCGTCTCCCCGGCGGCGACCCCGGCCGCCTCCCGGTTCGCCGCGCTCAGCGGCAGCATGAACTCGTCGGAGTAGACCGCGACCGTGCTCCGGTAGGTGTGCGGGCCGATCGTCACCCGGACCTTCGGCCGCCGTCCCTGGCCGAGCGCCTCGACCACCTCGGCCGGGACCCGCAGGCCGGTGGCGGTTTTGCCGTTGAGTTCGACGAGTGTGCGGAACGTGTGCGACATCGTTGCCTCCCAAGCCAGCTAAGCGTGCGGGACGCCGTCACGCATCTCGGTGACCAGCGCGGCGACCACGGCCTTCAACGATCCGTTGTACTGCTTCGCGACCGCCCGCTGGCGCTGATAGCTCGCGCCGACCCGGAGGATGTTCTCGACGTCGCGCAGCTCGCGCACGCAGTCCAGCCTGCGGGCGACCGGTTCCAGCCGGTCCAGCAGTTCGGCGAGGTCTTCGGTGACGAGGCGTTCGCGGCCGGCGGCGTCGAGGATGACGATCGCGTCCAGGCCGTAGCGCGCGGCGCGCCACTTGTTCTCCTGCACGTGCCACGGCGGCAGCGTCGTCAGCTGTTCGCCCTTGTCCAGGCGGGCGCTGAAATCGTCCACGAGGCACTGGGTGAGCGCCGAGATCGCGCCGACCTCCTGCAGCGTCGGCAGTCCGTCGCACACGCGCATTTCGACGGTGCCGAAGTGCGGGGCCGGGCGGATGTCCCAGCGGATCTCGGAAAAATGGTCGATCACGCCGGTGGTGAACATGTCCTCGACGTAGCCCTCCAGCTCCGCCCATTCGTGGAACTGGAACGGGAGCCCGGCGGTCGGCAGCTGCTGGAACATCAGCGCCCGGTTCGAGGCGTACCCGGTGTCCTCGCCGGCCCAGTACGGCGACGACGCGGACAGCGCCTGCAGGTGCGGCGCGTAGCGCAGCAGCCCGTCGAGCACCGGCAGCACCTTGTCCCGGTGGTCGAGCCCGACGTGCACGTGGACGCCGTAGATCAGCATCTGCCTGCCCCACCACTGGGTGCGGTCGATCAGCTTGGCGTACCGCTCCTTGTCGGTCACTTTCTGCCGGTACCACGAGGAGAACGGGTGCGATCCGGCGGAGAACAGCTCGACGCCCAGCGGGTCGGTGACCTGGTGCACCTCGTCCAGCGCCTCGGCGAGGTCGTGTTTCACCTCGCCGACCGTGCGGCAGACGCCGCTGACCACCTCGACGGTGTTGAGCAGCAGCTCCTGTTTGATCCGGGGATGCTCGGCGGCGCCGTCCGGGCGGACCGCGGCGAGCAGTTCCTCCGCGACCGACCGCAGTTCCCCGCTGCGCCGGTCCACCAGCGCGAGTTCCCATTCCGCGCCGACGGTGGAACGCCGGGACGCCCGGAAGTCGATCCGCATGCCCGTCCGGTCAGACCTGGGCGCCGTTGCTGGGGTCCGCGCCGGGCGGCGGACCCTGGCGCACGCGCAGCAGGAGCAGCGCGATGCCGGTGGCGAGCGAGAGGATGCCGAGCGGAGTGGCGAGCGCGGGCCCGACCCCGATCAGGTTCGGCACGATCAGCAGCAGGAGCCCGACGACGAAGAACAGCAGCACCACGAACGCGCCCTTGCGCCAGCGCGGCAGCGGCGGCGGCTCCGGCGGCACGTAGTGCTCGTCGTCCTCGGCCGGGTCGCCGGAGAACATCGTGGTGTCCCAGTCGGTGCCGCCGGTGCGCCAGCCCTCCTCCTTGGGCGCCGCGGGCGCTGAAGGAGGAGGCGGGTCGGCGGCGGGCTTGGGCTTGGCTTTGCCCGTTTCGGGTTCCGCGCCGGGGGACGCGTCGGATTCGGCGGACGCGGGGCCGGCGCTCGCGAACGGGTCCTCGTCGAGGAACACGCCCACGCCCTCGGCCCGGAGATCGGCCACGATCTCGGCGAACGTGGCGTCGACGTCCTCGGGCCCGTCCGCGCCTTTCCCCCGGTTCATCCGGCACCCACCTGTCCCGCCCGCAGTTCCCGGGCGAAGTCGACACTGCGGCTGAAGATCAGGTCCGCGTCGTGGTCCTGCGTCGCGACGTGGAAGCTGTTCTCCAGCACCACCTCGGTCACGTCCGTGCTCGAGATGCTGTCCAGCACTATCCGCGAGTTCTCGGGTTCGACGACGTGGTCGACCCGCGAGTGCAGCAGCAGCACCGGCTGCGTCACCTTCGGCAGGTCGGCCCGCACGATCTTCCACAGCTTGGCGAGGCTCGCCGCGGCCCGCACCGGCGTGCGCGGATAGGCCAGCTCGACCTCGCCGGGCTTCGCGATGTCGTTGGCGATCGCGCGGACCGACGGGACCACTCGCGACAGCAGCGGCAGCACCTTGGCGTCCAGGCTCAGCCGCGTGACCGAAGGGTTGACCAGCACGATGCCGGAGATGTCGGAACCGAACTCCTCGGCGAGGCGCAGGGTGAGCGTGCCGCCCATCGACATCCCGCCGACGAACACCTGGTCGCACTCCGCGCGCAGCGCCAGCAGCGCCTCGCGGACCGTGCCGTACCAGTCGTGCCAGGTCGTCCGGTTCGCCTCGCGCCAGTGCGTGCCGTGGCCGGGCAGCAGCGGGCAGCGCACCGCGAAGCCCTCCCCGGCCAGGTGGTCGCCCCAGGCGCGCAGGCCGGCGGGCGTCGCGGTGAATCCGTGGCAGAGCAGGAAGCCGGCCCCGGAGGAACCCGGGTGGGAGAACGGTTCCGCGCCGGCGAGCACGCCCATCACGAACGCCCTTCCGATCGAAGCGGTGGAGTCCTCCCATGCTCTCACGCCGAAGCCGGGTTGTGGGGCCCACTCCGGATGCGGGCGCCGGCCCGGCGCCGCTGTGAGATCGGTCGCTGCCGCCGGGTGACCGCCCGGTCTCGCGTTGTGCGGGCCGGTGCTTGTTCCGTACCCTGACCTGCCAGGGCCCGCGCGGGCAGGAAAGGACTGGAATCCGGTGCTGTACTTGCTGATGAAGTGGGTGTTCATCGGACCGCTGCTGAAGACCCTGTGGCCCACCAAGGTCGTCGGGGCGGAAAACATCCCCGAGACGGGTGGCGCCATCCTCGCCGGCAACCACCTCGCGGTCGCGGACTCCTTCTTCATGCCGCTGCGGGTCAAGCGCAAGGTCACCTTCCCGGCGAAGTCCGAGTACTTCACCGAGCCCGGGTTCAAGGGCAAGCTCAAGAAGTGGTTCTTCACCGGCGTCGGCCAGTTCCCGATCGACCGCTCCGGCGGCAACGCCGCGCAGGCCGCGCTCGACACCGCCATCCGGCTGGTCAAGGACGGGCACCTGCTCGGCATCTACCCCGAGGGCACCCGCTCCCCGGACGGGCGGCTGTACAAGGGCAAGACCGGCGTCGCCCGGATCGCGCTCGAATCGCGCGGCGTGGTGATCCCGGTGGCGATGGTCGGCACGGACAAGGTGAACCCGATCGGCTCCAAGATGTGGTGGCCGCGCCGGCTCGAGGTGCGCTTCGGCAAGCCGCTCGACTTCTCCCGCTACGAGGGCCTGGCCGGCGACCGGTTCATCGAACGGTCGATCACCGACGAGATCATGTACGCGCTGATGGAGCTGTCCGGCCAGGAGTACGTGGACATCTACGCGGCTAAGGCCAAGGAGTTGCTTGCTGCTGAGGCGGCCGGGGTGAAGCCCGCGGTGCCGCCTCAGCCGACTGGGCTTGACGCTGATCGGGTGCCGGAGACGAAGGCCGGGTAGCGCCCTACTACAGTTCCCCGGTGCGTTTTTTCTACGACACCGAGTTTATTGAGGACGGCGTGACGATTGACCTCGTGTCGATCGGTGTCGTTGACGAGCGCGGACGCGAGTTCTATGCCGTGTCCACTGACTTCGACCCCGGGAGGGCGGGGGCTTGGGTGCGGGAGAATGTGCTGCCCAAGCTGCCTTCGCCGGCGGATCCGGCTTGGCGTAGCCGGGAGCGGATTCGGGCGGATCTGCTGGAGTTCTTCGGGAAGCCGCCTGGGGGGATTGAGCTGTGGGCTTGGTTCGCGGCTTATGACCATGTGGCGCTGGCGCAGTTGTGGGGGGCTATGCCTGCGTTGCCTCGGCAGTTGCCTCGGTTTACTCGGGATTTGAGGCAGCGGTGGGAGGATGCGGGGAAGCCTAAGTTGCCTGCTGCGCCTGGGGATCAGCATGACGCGTTGGCTGATGCTCGGCATAACTTGCAGCGGTGGGAGGTTATTGAGGAGGCGTTTCGGAGGCGGTGAGTCGGCTCGTCGCCTGGCGGCGACATTGCGGCCCTTCGCTGCGTGGGGCACCCCGAAGCCCGATTGTGACTACGGCGCGGGGGTGCTTGTCAAGGCGGGAAAGATGCCTTGACAAGCACCCCCGCGCCGCGTTTTTGGCTTCGTATCGGGGTGCGGGGGTGGTGTGGGTGCCTGGCTGGGTGGGGTGCGTCGGCGGCGGTCAGGGTCTGTGAAGGACTCCTTGAGGGAATCTGGGGTTGTGAAGGGGGCCCTCACGGACGGCTGCTCGCGCCCCAATGTGGCATTGGGTGCATCTGACGCACCCAATGTGGCGTTCGGTGCGTCCTGCGCACCCAATGCCACATTGGGGGAGGGGCAGGCGGCTGGTCAGCGGCGGGTGCGGACTGCGGTGGCCAGGGTGTCCAGCAGGGTTTCGGTGGTGTTCCAGTCCATGCAGGCGTCGGTGATCGACTGGCCGTAGGTCAGGTCGGCGGATTTGCCCAGGACCAGGTCTTGGCGTCCGGCTACCAGGTTGCTTTCCAGCATGAGGCCGGCGATGCCGCGTTCGCCCGCGGCGATTCGGGTGGCCAGGTCTTCGACGACTTCAGCTTGCCGGACGTGGTCCTTGTTGCTGTTGCCGTGGCTCGCGTCTACGACCAGGCGTTCCGGGAGGCCGGACTTTGCCAGGCGGGCGAGGGTTTCCTCGACGGACGCGGGGTCGTAGTTCGGGCCTGCGGAGCTGCCGCGCAGGATGACGTGGCAGTCCGGGTTTCCGGAGGTCGTCACGAGGGCGGCCAGGCCGTCCACGTTGATGCCGGGGAAGACGTGCGACGCGGCGGCGGCGCGGGTCGCGTCCACGGCTACCTGGATGTCGCCTTCGGTCGAGTTCTTGATGCCGACCGGCATGGACAGGGCGCTGCACAGTTGGCGGTGGACCTGGCTGGCGGCCGTGCGGGCGCCGATCGAGCCCCAGGTGACGATGTCCGAGATGAACTGCGGCGTGATCGGGTCCAGGAATTCGCAGCCGACCGGCAGGCCCAGCGCGGACACGTCCAGCAGCAGTTTCCGGGCCAGTCGCAGGCCCTTGTTCACCGCGAAGGTGCCGTCGAGGTCCGGGTCGTTGATCAGGCCCTTCCAGCCCAGCGTGGTGCGCGGCTTTTCGAAGTACACCCGCATAACGATGTGCAGGTCCTCGCGCAGCGCTTCCGCTTTGGCGGCCAGGCGGCGGGCGTAGTCGAGGGCGGCTTCCGGGTCGTGGACTGAGCACGGGCCGACGATCACGGCGAGGCGGTCGTCGCGGCCGTCCAGGATGTCGACGGTTTCCGTGCGTCCGGTTTGCGCCACTTTGGCGACCGCGGCGTCGACGGGATGGTCTTCGCGCAGCAGTGCGGGCGAGATGAGGGGACTGACCGACGTGGTGCGGCGGTTGTCGAGGGTGCTCGCGTCGGCGGGGGCGGCGACGAGACGGGTGCTCATGAGCGGGTGGTTCCTTCCTGGTGGACACCGACCCGCGGGGGACTCGCCGAGCCGGTTCGAGATCCGGCTCGGGTGGAGGTCAGCGCAGGTTCACGCCGCCGTGCCCACCCGGGGCCGGCTTCGTAAACCAGAAATAGCGCTGCACGCCGCCACCGTAACACACCGCCGAGAGGGCCCAGCCTGGACCGGATCGGGCAGGTGGTCCGCCCTGCACCGATCCAGATGAAAGCCGCTACGCTGTCCGCGGACTGTGACTGGACTCTCCCTGCGAGGAAGACGGAGGCAACAGAATGCGTGTCGGTGTGCTGACGGGGGGCGGCGACTGCCCCGGCCTGAACGCGGTCATCCGCGCGGTGGTCCGCAAGGGCGTCGAGGTGCACGGATGGGAGTTCGTCGGCTTCCGCAACGGCTGGCAGGGCCCGCTGACCGGCGACAGCCGGCCGCTCGGCCTCGCCGACGTCGAGGACATCCTCACCCGCGGGGGCACCATCCTGCGGTCGTCGCGGACGAACCCGTACAAGGTCGACGGCGGCGTCGACCAGATCCGCAAGGTGCTCGCCGACCAGGGCGTGGACGCGCTGATCGCGATCGGCGGCGAGGACACCCTCGGCGTCGCGAAGCGGCTGACCGACGACGGCATCGGCGTCGTCGGCGTGCCCAAGACCATCGACAACGACCTCGGGGCCACCGACTACACCTTCGGCTTCGACACCGCGGTCTCCATCGCCACCGAGGCGATCGACCGGCTGCACACGACGGCCGAATCGCATCACCGTGCGCTGGTCATCGAGGTCATGGGGCGGCACGCCGGCTGGATCGCGCTGCACTCCGGCCTCGCCGGCGGCGCGAGCGTGATCCTGGTCCCGGAGCGGCAGTTCTCCGTCGACCAGGTCGTGCGGTGGGTCGAGCAGCGTTTCGAGAAGGAGTACGCGCCGATCATCGTCGTCGCCGAGGGCGCGCTGCCCGAGGGCGGCGAGGAGAAGCTGCTGACCGGCGAGAAGGACGCCTTCGGGCACGTCCGGCTCGGCGGCATCGGCAACTGGCTTGCCGACGAGATCTCCGAGCGCACCGGCAAGGAATCGCGGGCGGTCGTGCTCGGCCACGTCCAGCGCGGCGGCACCCCGACCGCGTACGACCGGGTGCTCGCGACTCGCTTCGGCCTGCACGCGGTGGACGCGGTCGCCGACGGCGACTTCGGCGTGATGGTGGCGCTCAAGGGCACTGACATCGTCCGCGTGAAGCTGTCCGAGGCGACGGCCGAGCTGAAGACCGTTCCGCTGGAGCGGTACCAGGAGGCCGAGGTCTTCTTCGGCTGAGGACGGGGCTTCCCGTGGTAGGGGCAACCCCACCGCGGTGCCGGGGGTGCGCGGTATTCCGTGCGCCCCCGGCTTTTTCTACCCTCGGCTCGTGCGAATCTTCCTGGCGGGCTTGACAATCCTCTCCCTGACCGTGGCCCCGAGTTCCACTGTGGACAGTGTGTGGCGGACCGAGGGCTACGGGCAGCTGATCCAAGTGTCCGGCGGCAAGCTGACTGCCTACGACGTCACCGAGGTCAGCTGCCTGCCCGGCACCCTCTCCGGAACCGGCGACGGCACCAGGTTTTCGACGAACGAAGGCTCTGTCGTCACCATCCGGCAAGGCAGGATGAGCTTCGACGACAACCTGGGCACACGGTCCTTGCGCCGGGTATCAGGCGGATTGCCGCCCGCGTGTCACGACCAGCCGGCGGATCTGTTCGACGTCTTCTGGCACACCTTTGCCGAGAACTACCCGTTTTTCCAGGCGAAAGGCGTCGACTGGAAGTCCGAAGGGGACGCTGCCCGCCGCGAGGCCGCCGCGCATCCGGAACGCCTTTTCGACGTCCTATGTGGACTGATCCGCCCGCTGCACGACGCTCATGTCGGCTTGGTCGCGCCGGGGCAGCGGTGTTCGTCGCCCCGGCCCGGCACCCCGGACCCGGCCACGACCGTCCCGCGCGCCATCGCCGTAACCGACGCCAACCTCGGAGCGCCGATTCGGCATTGGGCCGACGGAGCCATCTCCTACGCCGATCTGCCCGACGGTCGCGGATACCTGCGCATCAGCGGATTTCACGACTACGCCGACACTTTCGCCGCCAGCAGCAAGGTGCTGGCGGACGCGCTGGACGAGATCTTCACCGCCGACCGGGTCCACCAGTGGCGCGGCCTGATCCTCGACCTGCGCGTCAACGGCGGCGGTGACGACCCGCTCGGCCTGCAGGTCGCCGCCCGGCTCACCGACGTCCCGCACTTTGCCTACGCCAAACGCGCCCGCAACGACCCCGACGACCCGGCGAGGTTCACCGTGCCGCAGCCGTTCTTCGTGCACCCCGCCGCCGCGCCGCGCTACACCGGCCCGCTGACGGTCCTGACCGGAAACCTGGACGTCTCAGCGGGGGAGACCTTCCTGCAGGCCTCGCTGAACCGGCGTCCGCGACCGGTCCTGATCGGACAGTCCACTCAGGGCGCCTTCTCCGACCAGCTGGAGCGGACGCTGCCGAAGCAGGGCTGGCAGGTGTCGCTGCCGAACGAGGAATACCTCGACCCGCACGGCCGCACGTATGACGGCACCGGCATCGCCCCGGACGTCCAGGTCCCGGTTTTCGCCCCGGAAGACCTCGCCGCCGGCCGGGACCCGGCGCTCGCCGCGGCGCGTCGGTAAGCTGAGCGCATGGGGACGGTCAAACACTTCCAAGTCACTTTCGACTGCGCGGAACCCGAGCGCGTCGCCCGCTTCTGGTGCGAGGTGCTCGGGTACGTCGTGCCGCCTCCGCCGGAAGGATTCGCCAGCTGGACCGAGTTCGACCGTTCGCTGCCGGCGGATCAGCAGGGCGCGGCGTTCGCCTGCGTCGATCCCACCGGCGTCGGTCCGCGGCTGTACTTCCAGCGCGTGCCGGAAGGCAAGGTGGTGAAGAACCGCGTGCACCTCGACGTGCGTGCGGGCACCGGCCTGGTGGGCGAAGAGCGGCTGGCGGCCCTGAAAGCCGAGGAAGCACGGCTGACCGCATTGGGCGCGACGACGGTGCAGGTGCTGCTCGCCGACGGCGTGAACGAGTCCTGCATCTCGATGCAGGACGTCGAGGGCAACGAATTCTGCCTGGACTGACCCGAGCCGCCGGACTGTCCACATAGGCCAGAAAACCGGGTGCCGTCGCGGGACCCGGTTCCTACACTCGCGGACATGGACGGCTCCCCGGATCTCCTCAACGTGGTCGATGTCGAAGCGACCTGCTGGGAGAAGCAGCCTCCGCCCGGACAGGTCAGCGAGATCATCGAGATCGGGCTCACCGTCGTCGATCTGCGCGCGGGCGAGCGCGTGGCGAAACACCGGATCCTGGTCCGCCCGGCCCGGTCGCAGGTGAGCCCGTTCTGCACGGAGCTGACCGGGCTGACCGCTGCCGAGGTGGAGGGCGGCCTGTCGTTCCGGGAAGCCTGCCGGGCGCTGGCGGTGCGGCACCGCACGGCGGAGCTGCCGTGGGCGAGCTGGGGCGACTACGACCGTAATCAGTTCACCCGGCAATGCCGCCATACCGGGACCGAGTACCCGTTCACCAGCAGGCACACCAACGCGAAGGTCGCTTTCACCGCGGCACACGGCCTGCGCCGCCGTCCCGGGATGGCGCAGGCCCTCGAGGTCGCCGGGCTTCCGCTGGAAGGCCGCCATCATCGCGGTGACGACGACGCGTGGAACATCGCCGCACTGGTGCTGGACCTCGCGAAGCGCGGAGCATGGCCGGGCGGCTAGATCCGCGCCAGTTCGTCCAGCACCCCGGCCGCTTTCGCGATGTCGTCGGTCAACGGCCGGTCATCCAGCCGCTCGTCCAGCACCTCGACGGCCGCCGTGAACGCTGCCCGCACCGGCAGATCCACCAGCTCCGCCTTCCGGATCCGCAACGCCCGCACAGCCGCGACCAGCTCGCACGCCAGCACTTGCCGGTACGCGGCCGCTGCCGCGGTAGCCGCCCGCGCGGCTTGGGTCGAGAAGCTCGCGTGGTCCTCGATCCCGCGCGACACCACCGCGGTCCCGAGCGTCGCGGGCAACGCCGCCTGCCGCAGTTCGGTGAGCGCGTCGTGCGCCACGTACTCCAGGATCATCACCCCGGAACTCCCCGGCGGGCCGACCGCGAGAAACGGCCGCAGCCCGGTGAATTCCGGCTCCACCAGGTCTCCCAGCCGGGCCACGGACAGCTCCGCGACCTGATGCACGGTCGCGCGGGCCTGGTCGAGCGCGGTCGAGACGTACGCGGTGTGGAAGTGCGCGTGGTGGTACGCATCGCCGTGCACCGTGGAGATCATCGGATTTTCCGTGCTGGCATTGATTTCCACGGCGAGCACGTCACGCAGGTAGTGGATCGCGTCCAGCGCGGGGCCTTGCACCTGAGGGAAAGCGCGCAGCCCGAAGGGATCCTGAAGCCGACGCCCCGGCCTCGGCGTGCTGTGCATGCCCAGCAGCCGGCGCATCTCGGCCGCACAAGCCACCTGCCCGGCGTGCGGACGTGCTTCGTGCACAGGCGTCGCGTACGCCTCGGGGTTACCGTCGAGAGCCACGTACGTGAGCGCGGCGACGGCGTGGCTCGCGCGGGTGAGCGTGTCCAGGCTCATCGCGGCGAGAGTCGCTTCGGCGAGCGTCGCGGCGTTGCTGCTCATGAACGCCAACGCATCGCCCGCGTGCACTGGAACCGGCTCCACCGAACCGATCGCCCACGCGCGTTCCCCGGCCAACGCGAGCGCGGTTTCCGCGAGCGGCGCGAGGTCGCCGGTGCCGATCGCGCCCAGCCGGTGCACCACGGGCAGCGCCCCGGTGCGCACGGCTTCGGCGAGCGCGCCGATCAGTTCCGGGCTGATGCCCGAACGGCCGGCGAGCAGCTGGTTGAGCCGGATCAGCAGCATCGCGCGGATCTGGCCGTCCGGCAGCAGATCGCCGCTGCCGCCGGCGTGGCTGCGCAGCAGGCGAAGGCCGTGTTCGGCGGGCTCGTCGACCGCGTCGTCCTTGTTCGCGCCGACACCGGTGGTGCGGCCGTAGACGACTCGCCGGGTGCTCAGCTCCTCGGCCAGCTTCCACGAGTGCTCCGCGGCGCGCAGCGCGGCGATCGAGACGTCGATCGCCAGCGCGCCTTCGGTCCCCGCCGCCGTGACCACGTCGGCGCACCGCAGGGTCCGGCCGTCCACTCGGATCACGGCGTGCTCCTCATTCGGTTTCGTCCAGCCGCTGTTCGAGCGCGTCGAGCCGGTCCGCCCAGAACCGCCGGTACGGAGCGAGCCACGCGTCCACTTCGGCCAGCGGCTCGGCGCGCAGCCGGTAGCAGCGGCGCTGCGCGGAAACGCGCACCGTCACCAGTCCCGCCTCGCGCAGCACGCGCAGGTGCTTGGACACGGCGGGCTGGCTGAGCCGCAGCTCGGCCACCAGTTCGCCGACCGACCGCTCGCCGTCGAGCAGCAGGTCGAGCAGCGCGCGGCGGCGGGGTTCGGCCAGCACGTCGAAGGTCTGCATCACCCCGGAAATCTGCCCCGCGGCGCATATGCCTGTCAAGGAATGCGCATGCGCCGATTGTCCGTTTTTTGGTCTAAACCATTGACCTAGTGGTCTAGTCCACTTACGGTGCTGATGTCCCCACCGTTATCAGCTTGTCACCGACGGTGACTTCTGAAGGGAGCAATGATGCTTCGCTTGCGCAGAAAACGCTTGCTGGCCTTGGCCGGCTTGGCGACCGCGGCGCTGGCCGCGACGGCCGCGCTCGTCCCCGCCGCCTCGGCCGCCGCGCCCGCGAGAACGGAGGCCGCCGCGTCCGGAAAGGTGGTCGGCTACTTCACCGACTGGGGCATCTACGACCGCAACTACCACGTGAAGAACATCGAGACGTCCGGCTCGGCGAACAAGCTGACGCACATCAACTTCGCCTTCGGCAACGTCACCGGCGGCGGCTGCGCGATCGGCGACGCGTGGGCCGACTACCAGAAGACCTACGACGCGGCAGGCAGTGTCGACGGCGTCGCCGACACCTGGGACCAGCCGCTCGCGGGCAGCTTCAACCAGCTCAAGAAGCTGAAGGCCAAGCACCCCGGGCTGAAGATCATCTGGTCGTTCGGCGGCTGGACCTGGTCCGGCGGCTTCGGGCAGGCCGCGAAGAACCCGGAAGCCTTCGCGAACTCCTGCTACAACCTCGTCAACGACAAGCGCTGGGCCGGCCTGTTCGACGGCATCGACCTCGACTGGGAGTACCCGAACGCGTGCGGCCTCACCTGTGACACGAGCGGTCCCGACGCGCTGAAGAAGCTGCTCGCGGCAGTGCGGGCGAAGTTCGGCTCGTCGAAGCTCGTCACCGCCGCGATCACCGCGGACGGCAGCAACGGCGGCAAGCTCGACGCCACCGATTACGCGGGCGCCGCGCAGTACGTCGACTGGTACAACGTGATGACCTACGACTTCTTCGGAGCCTGGGCCGCGCAAGGCCCGACCGCGCCGCATTCGCCGCTCACGTCGTACAACGGCCTGCCGACGCAGGGCTTCTACTCCGACGCGGCCATCCAGAAGCTGAAGACCAAGGGCGTCCCGGCTTCGAAACTGTTGCTGGGCATCGGTTTCTACGGCCGCGGCTGGACCGGCGTCACGCAGAGCGCGCCGGGTGGCACCGCGACCGGACCGGCCCCTGGCAAGTACGAACAGGGCATCGAGGACTACAAGATCCTCAAGACGAGCTGCCCGGCGACCGGAACCGTCGCGGGCACCGCGTACGCCAAGTGCGGTTCGAACTGGTGGAGCTACGACACCCCGTCGACCATCGCGGGCAAGACGTCGTACGCGAGGTCCCAGGGGCTCGGCGGCACCTTCTTCTGGGAGCTGTCCGGCGACACCTCGAACGGTGAACTGATCACGGCGCTCGCGAAGTAACCTTTGTCCGAATGAGACCGGGGCACCGATTCTGTCGGTGCCCCGGTTTATCGTGCTGCGGGTGAAGTTCAGCGGATTCGGGGAGCACGCCGTCGAGTTCTACGACGGGCTGCTCGCGGACAACACCAAGGCCTACTGGGACGACCACGTGGCGATCTACAAGGAGCACGTCCGGGCTCCGATGGAGGCGCTGCTGGCCGAGCTGGAGCCGGAGTTCGGCGCGGGCTTCGGCGAGGCGAAGGTGTTCCGGCCGTATCGCGACGTCCGGTTCGCCAAGGACAAGACGCCGTACAAGACGCACTGCGGCGGCGTGATCGAGTCCGGCCGCGGCGGGGGAGCGTATTACGTCGAGGTCGGCCCGGCCGGGCTGCGCGTCGGCGGCGGCTGCTTCCACCTCGCCTCGGACCAGCTGGCCCGGTACCGCACGGCGGTCGACACCGAACTGCACGGGCCCGCGCTGGAGAAGATCCTGGCGAGTCTGCGCAAGGCGGGCTGGGAAATTCTCGGTGACCGGCTGAAGTCCAAACCGCGCGGGTTCGCCGAGGACCACCCGCGCCTCGACCTGCTGCGGCACCGTTCGGTGTACGCCGTGCGCGCCTGGGAGCCGGACGACTTCCTGCACGAGCGCGAGGCGCTGGACCGGGTCCGGAAATCGTGGCGCCAGCTGCGGAAGTTCAACGAATGGGCACGCGACCACGTCGGGCCGAGCGAGAAGCCGCGCCGCTGACCCGGCATCCCCCGGCCGGGTGGTTCGCGGACCCGTGCCGGGGTCCCGCCGCCGGGCGCACGCGGAGGCATGGAACTGAATCCTTCCCGCGTCCGGCGGCCGGAGTTTCGGGATCGGTACAGACGCGAGCGGCCCGAGCGACTAGGCTCTCCGGACGTGAGCCGACGCGCGAAGATCGTTTGTACATTGGGTCCCGCGACCTCCACGCCGGAGAAGATGCGGGCACTCGTCGACGCCGGGATGGACGTCGCGAGGATGAACTTCAGCCACGGCAGCCACAGCGACCACAAGCAGGTCTACGACCTGGTCCGGTCCGCGGCCGCCGAATCCGGCCGGGCGGTGGGCATTCTCGCCGACCTGCAGGGACCGAAGATCCGGCTGGGCACGTTCGCCAGCGGATCGGCGGAATGGCACACCGGGGACGTCGTCCGGATCACCGTCGAGGACGTCGCCGGCACCCACGACCGGGTCTCCACCACCTACAAGGGCCTCGCCAAGGACGCCAAGCCGGGCGACCGGCTGCTGGTCGACGACGGCAAGGTCGGCCTGGTGGTCAAGGACGTCGAGGGCCCGGACGTCGTGTGCGAGGTGACCGAGGGCGGCCCGGTCAGCAACAACAAGGGCGTGTCGCTGCCCGGGATGGACGTCTCGGTGCCCGCGCTGTCCGACAAGGACATCGAGGACCTGGAGTTCGCGCTGCAGCTGGGCGTCGACTTCATCGCGCTGTCCTTCGTGCGCTCGCCCGCCGACATCGACCTGGTGCACCAGGTCATGGACCGCGTCGGCAAGGGACGGCTGCCGGTCGTCGCCAAGATCGAGAAGCCCGAGGCGGTCTACAACCTCGAGGCCATCGTGCTGGCCTTCGACGCGGTGATGGTCGCCCGCGGCGACCTCGGCGTCGAGCTGCCGCTCGAGCAGGTCCCGCTGGTGCAGAAGCGCGCCATCCAGATCTGCCGCGAGAACGCGAAGCCGGTCATCGTCGCCACGCAGATGCTGGAGTCGATGATCAGCAACTCCCGCCCGACCCGCGCCGAGGCGTCCGACGTCGCGAACGCGGTCCTCGACGGCGCGGACGCGGTGATGCTGTCCGGCGAGACGAGCGTCGGCCGGTACCCGATCGAGACGGTCCAGACCATGGGCCGCATCGTCGAGGCCGTCGAGACGGATTCGCCGGTCGTGCCGCCGCTGTCGCACGTGCCGCGCACCAAGCGGGGCGTGATCTCCTACGCCGCCCGCGACATCGGCGAACGGCTCAACGCCAAGGCGCTGGTCGCGTTCACCCAGTCCGGCGACACCGTGCGCCGCCTCGCGCGGCTGCACACCCGGCTGCCGCTGATGGCGTTCACGCCGGAGCAGAGCGTGCGCAGCCAGCTGGCGCTCACCTGGGGCACCACGACCCAGATCGTGCCGCGCGTGGACTCGACGGACCAGATGATCCAGCAGGTCGACCACGCGATGCTCGAAATGGGCAAGTACCAGCGCGGCGACCTCGTGGTGATCGTCGCGGGCTCCCCGCCCGGGACCGTCGGCTCCACCAACCTGATCCACGTCCACCGGCTCGGTGAAGACGACCACGCATAAGGGACGTGCCGGACCCCGGGCACATAGGGTTCCGGCATGACTGAGATGGCCAGGAAAGCCGCCACCGGACTCGACGCGAGCCCCGGTGGCGGCGGGCAGCCGGTGCTGGACAAGCTCGTCGCGCTGCTCGACCTGGAGAAAATCGAAGAGAACATCTACCGCGGCGTTTCGCCCGCGCACTCGTCGGTGCGCGTCTTCGGCGGCCAGGTCGCCGGGCAGGCGCTCGTCGCGGCGGGCCGGACCGTCCCGGAGGAGCGGCGGGTCCATTCGCTGCACGCGTATTTCATCCGCGGCGGCGACCCGAGCGTCCCGATCGTGTACGAAGTGGACCGCATCCGCGACGGCCGCTCGTTCACCACCCGGCGCGTCGTCGCGGTCCAGCACGGCAAGGCGATTTTCTCGCTGTCCGCGTCGTTCCAGAAGGACGAGGCGGGCATCGACCACGCCGAGACGATGCCGGCGGACGTGCCCGATCCGGAGTCGCTGCCGACCTTCCCCGAGCTGACCGCCGGCTACGGCCTGCGGTTCAGCGAGATCCCGCGGCCGATCGACATCCGCTACATCGGCGAGCCGCCGTGGGTCACCCGCACCACCGGCGAACGCCCGGCGCACCACCGCGTCTGGATGCGGGCCGACGGCACCCTGGCCGACAACCAGCTGCTGCACGTCTGCGTGCTCACCTACGCCTCGGACATGACGCTGCTCGACTCGGTTCTCGCGCGGCACGGCGTGTACTGGGACGTCGACAAGGTCATCGGCGCGAGCCTCGACCACGCGTTGTGGTTCCACCGCCCGTTCCGGGCCGACGAGTGGTTCCTCTACGACAGCACCTCGCCGAGCGCCTCGGGCGCGCGCGGGCTGGCCACCGGACGGTTCTTCACCCGCGACGGCCTGCACGTCGCCACCGTGGTCCAAGAAGGACTGCTGCGGGTCCGATAAGGACGGCGGCCCCGCCGATGACCACGCAGAGTGGCTGTCGGCAGAGGAAAACACCGAAAACTGCCACGCGGTCGTGGCGGAATTGCGCGGGGAAACACGTTTGAGTAATACCCGCGCGGTGAAGGAAGGTGCCCGGGACCGGTCGGGGGGCGGCCCCGGACACCACGTCATCCGGTTTCCGCGGCAGTCGCGAATGGCCCCGGACGGCCGTCGTCTACGCTGCTCAGGGCCGTCGGCGCGGCTGGATTCGCGTCGTGGCCCGCAGGATGCCAGAGTACAAGCGCACCCTGCACAATGCAGGTCGGAGCAGGTCGAAACCAGGCGTCGGCAACTTCCGGAGAGGTCGCGGGAATTCGCCGGTGTTATTACTCCACTGACAAGTCGATCACCTGGTTAGATATGCAGAGCGGGCAACAATACGGACCGGAGGTGCTGCCGTGGCGAGAGGCCAGGGACCGACCGTTCGCCGCCGGCGCCTCGCGAGCGAGCTGCAGAAGGCTGCGCGAAGCCGCCGATCTGACCATCGACGAGGTCGGCGAGAAGCTGGAGTGCTCAGCGTCCAAAGTGAGCCGCATCGAGACCGGCCACGTCGGCGTCACCCCGCGCGACGCGAGGGACATGCTCGCGCTGTACGGCATCACCGGCGACGAGCAGGAAGCGCTCGTCCAGCTGGCGCGCGAAGCCCGCAAACGCGGGTGGTGGCACGCGTACAACGAAGTCTTCACCGGCACCTTCGTCGGCCTCGAAGCCGACGCGAGTTCCCTGCGCGCGTTCCAGGCGCTGCTGGTTCCGGGCTTGCTGCAGACCGAGCGCTACGCGTTCTCGGTGATCCGCGCGCTGCGCCCGGACGCCGAAGACGCCGAAACCCGCCGCCGCGTCGCCGCCCGGATGGCCCGCCAGCAGCTGCTGACCGAGAACCCGCCGGTCGAATACTGGGCGGTGATCGACGAGGCGGTGCTGCACCGCGTGGTCGACAGCGCCGAGGTGATGGCCGAGCAGCTGTACCGGATCACCGCGATGGCCGAGAAGCCGAACGTGACCGTCCAGGTGGTGCCGTTCGGAGCGGGCGCGCACCCCGGCATGGAGGGACCGTTCCTCATCATGGGCTTCCCCGAGCAGGCCGACCCCGACGTCGTCTACGTCGACGACAGCACTTCCAGCGGCCTGTACCTCGAACAGCCCGAAGACGTCCGGCGCTACGCGCTGATGTTCGACCACCTGCGCGCAGCAGCGCTGAAACCGGACGATTCGGTGGCCCTGATCACCGACGCGGCCGGCCGGTTCGCCGAACAGGCCGCCGTGGTTCACGAGTAAGACCGACCCGAGACAGTGAGGATGTGGGGACCATGATGGCCGACCTTTCCGGTGCGCAGTGGCGCAAGAGCAGCTACAGCGGCGGCGGCAACGACTGCGTCGAGGTCGCCTTCGTCGCAGGCGGCGCCGCGGTCCGCGACTCCAAAGACCCCGAAGGCGGCGCCTTCCGCCTGCCCGCCGCCGGCTGGCAGGGGCTCCTGGACGCGGTGCGCGCCGACGGCCAGGGACAGGCTTGACCCGTTCGACCGGCTGATCGCTGCACGAAGACCCCTTACCCCGCTCGACCAGGACATCCCTGGTCTCCAGCGAGGGTAAGGGGTCTTTTCGTGCCCGGGCCTAGGCGATCACCCGATGCCCGGGAGGGGGCCTCAGCACGAAAGTGGACGTCGTCAAGGAACGACGACCTGCTGGGGAGAGAAACGATGAGCGACTACAACTGGGACGCGACCCGCGCCGAGGTCGACTACCGCATGGCCGAACTCCGCCGCGCCGCCCGCCACGCGCGCATGAGCCGGGGCAACCGGGTGGTCCGCTGGGTGCGCGCACACCGCATCACGAACGTCGAGGTACCCCGCCAGCAAAGGCGGACGGCGACGGTACCGGAGGCAAGGGCGCGACATAGCGCCTGAGCCACCACGGCGGGTCGGGGACGGTAAGGGGGTCGGGCGGGGCGGACGCGCCGGAACACGGATTCCGGCACGGCCGCTCCGCCCGCCGGACCGGACACAGTCTCCGCCTGGCTTGCTCGCCGGGCTGGCCGCAGCCACGTTGGACTGGCCGGAGCCTTGCCTGTGGGACCGGAGCCCCGCCCCGCGAACTTTGCCTGACCGCGCTCCGAACCGCTGCGCTTCGCCTGACCCGCTCCGCTTGACCGCGCTCCGGACCGCCGCGCTTCGCCGGATGCTCCGCCACCGCTCTTCCCGCTGTTTCCCACCACTGCGAACGGGTGCGACCGCCCCAATGCCACATTGGGTGCATCTGACGCACCCAATGTGGCGTTCGGTGCGCTGGACGCACCCAATGTGGCATTGGGGCATCCCGCCCCGAAGCGCCGCCGCCACCCGATCCCGCCACCTCAGCCCGCCAGCCCAGCCGGTCAGCCCGGCCAGAAGCTCGTCGCGGACCGGGGATGAAGCGGGATCCCCGGCTGGACTGCCTTCCGGGACCAAGCTCCAGCCGCCGTTCGTCCGCCGATCGGACGGAGATCACCGGCCGAACCGGCCGCCACGAGGAAATCCATGTCGGAACTGTCGGGGGTGTAGGTGAGAATGCTTCTCGTGCCTCGTCTCGGTTCCGGTATCCCGCTCGTCGCCCGTACACAGGAGATGCGGCGGCTGCGCGCTGCCTTCGCGCGCGCGGAACGCGGGGAAGCGGGGGCGGTGCTGATCGCGGGCGACGCCGGGGTCGGCAAGACCCGCCTGCTCACCGCGCTCGGCGAGCACGTCGCGGGCTGCGGCGGGCTCGTGCTCACCGGGCGGTGCATCGACGTGCGCGACGGCGGTCTGCCCTACCTTCCGTTCGCCGAGGCGCTCGCGCCGCTCGGGTCGTCGGCCGATCCGGCGGTCTCCGCGGCGGTGCGGGCGCGGTCCGCGCTCGGCATGCTGCTGCCCCAAGGCGGCGCGCCGCGGCCCGCGGCCACCGGCGACCACGGGCAGGTTTCGGAGGGGAGCGCGACGGCGTCCGCCGGGTGCGGCCCGAGCAGGACCTCGGCCAGCTTCAGCTGTTCGACGCGGTGCTGGGGGTGCTGACCGAGGTCGGCCAGGCGCAGCCGGTGGTCCTGCTGCTCGAAGACCTGCACTGGGCGGATTCCTCCACCCGCAACCTGCTGTCGTTCCTGCTGAGCAGGCTGCGTGCGCAGCGGCTGCTGGTGGTCGGCAGTTATCGCGAGGAGGACGTCCACCGCAGGCATCCGCTGCGCGGCCTGCTGTCCGAGCTGGTCCGGCTGAACACCGTCGAACAGGTCGCGCTGGCCCCGTTCGGGCCCGCGGACGCGCGGGCGTTCGTGGCGGCGCTGGCCGAGGAGCCGCTGCCGCCGGACGTGGTCGCGGACATCGCCGAACGGTCCGAGGGCAATCCGTTCTTCGTGGAGGAACTCCTCGCCGCCGCCGACGTCGACTGCCGCGATCTCCCGGCCGGGCTCGCCGAAGTCCTCCTCGCCCGGCTGGAACGCTTCCCGGCCGAGACGCGCCGGGTGCTGCGGGTCATCTCGGTGGCCAACGAATCGGTGTCGCACGCCGCGCTCGCGCAGGTCGCGGGCATCGGCGACCTGGAGCTGGACGAGGCGCTGCGCGAGGCGGTGCAGCACCACGTCCTGGTGATCGAACGCGGTTTCTACACCTTCCGCCACGCATTGCTGCAGGAAGCGGTCTACGCGGACCTGCTGCCCGGCGAGCGCACGCGGATGCACGCGGGATACGCTGCGCGGATCAAGTCGATGCCGCAAGGCCGCGGCCACGACGCGAAGCTAGCCTTCCACAGCCTGGAAAGCCGGGATTTCGACACCGCGCTGCCCGCGTTGCTGCGCGCTGCGGACGAGGCGGAAAAGCTGGGCGCGCCCGGCGCTGCGTTGCGGCACATCGAGCAGGCACAGTCCATCTGGGACGCCGTCGCCCCGGAGAACCGTCCAGAAGGCGTAGACGAGCTGAGGCTGCTCAGCGAGGCGTCTTACTTCGCTGGCACTTCGGGTGAGCCGGAGCGCGCGGTCGCGTACGCGCGCTCAGCCACCGAAGCGTTGAAGCCGGACGCGTCGCCCGAGCACGCGGCGAAGGTCTGGCGTCGGCTGGCCGAAACGCTGCTCACGCTGGAAGGCACGTTCGACGAGGCGGTCCGGGCGATCGAACGGGCCTGGGAGCTGGTCGCGGACCGGGAACCGAGCGGAGCGCGGGCCTGGGTGCTGGCTTCGCGGGCCGGGTTCCAGCGGTTGCTTGACCAGCCGGACGAGGCGCTGGCCAGCGCGCACACCGCGGTGGCGGACGCACGCGCGGTCGGGGCCGTCGGGGCCGAGGCATCGGCGCTCGTCACGCTCGGCACGCTGGCCGACAGCGCGGGCGACCCGGTCGAGGCCCGCGAGCGGTTGCGCGAAGCCGAACGCAAGGCGCACGACGCGGGCGCGCTGAACGTCGAGATCCGCGCGATGTACTTCCTCGCGCTCAGCTACGACGACCAGGCCGAAATGGAGCTGGCTCTCGCGCACGCCGCGCGCGGGGTCGAGCGGGCGGAGGCAAGCGGGCTCACCTGGAGCACGTACGGGCTGGAGCTGCGCGCCCGGCTGCTGTACCTGCGCTACCTCAGCGGAGATTGGCCGAAGGAGGACGCTGCGGGTCGCGCGCAGCGGGGCGTGTCGAGTGCGGTCGCCGCCCGGATCCTGGCCAACTGGGTGCTGTTCCTCGTAGGACGCGGCCGGTTCGCCGACGCGGCCAAGGCGCTGCCCAGCCTCCGCCAGCAGTGGATGGCCGACCTGCAGATCGCGCTCGCGTCCGGCGACGCCGCGATCGAACTCGCCGCCTGGCGCGGCGAGCACGCCGAAGCGCTGCGGATCACCGAAGAACTGGTGCAGTGGCTGGAAAAGTCGAGACCGCGCTGCTCGGCGGGATCCGGATCGTGGCGCTGGCGATCCCGTCGGCCGCTGCGCTCGCAGCCGAAGCGCGGGCCAAGGGCGACCACGCCGCGGCGGACGCTTTCGCGGCGACCGGCCGTCGCCTGCTGGAACACGGCCGTCGCTGCGCCGCCGAAGGACATCCGCGCTCCGGCACGATGGGTCCGGAAGGCCGGGCGTGGCTGGCCCGGATGGAAGCCGCGGCGTCGGCGCTCGAAGGGGCGGCGGACCCGGACCGGTGGGCCGAAGCCGCCGAGGCTTATTCCTACGGCGCGATCTATGAACAGGCAGTCTGCCGCTGGCGGCAAGGCGAAGCGCTGCTGGCCGCCGGGCGTCCTGGCGCGGCGGAAGCGCTGGAGGCCGCGCATTCGGTCGCGGTGAAGCTGGACGCGGTCCCGCTGCGCGACGCGGTGCGCGACCTGGCGCATCGGGCCCGGATCGAGCTGTCCGGCGTCGAAGCGCCGCCGCCTGAGCGGCCCCAGCTGAACCCGTTGACCGATCGCGAGCGGGATGTGCTGGAGCGGGTCGCGCTCGGTCGCACTAACCGTCAGGTGGGGGAGGAGTTGTACATCAGCGAGAAGACGGTGAGCGTGCACTTGTCCCGGGTGATGGCGAAGCTGGGCGCGAGTCGCCGTGCGGAAGCAGTCGCGATCGCTTACGACCGCGGGCTGCTCACCGCACCCGAGTAAGGCCTCAGCGCCCCGGCATCCGCCGCAGCAGCTTCATGCTCACGGTCATGAACCGGGCCCACAGCGATCCCGGCACTCCCTTAGGCGGCCGCAAGCCGACCGCACGCTGCACCGCGATCGACTGCGCCTCGGTGTACTTCAACAGTCCTTCGGCGCCGTTCCGCCGTCCAGCGCCGGATTCCTTCATTCCGCCCATGGGCACGCCCACGGTGCCGAACGTCGCCGCGTAGCCCTCGTTCACATTCACCGTGCCCGCCTTCAGCCGCGCGCCGATTTCCCAGCCGGCCCGGCCGTTCCGCGTCCACACGCTCGCGTTCAGCCCGAACGGGGTGTCGTTCGCCCGCTCGATCGCGTCCGTGACGTCGCTGAACCCGTAGATCGACACCACCGGCCCGAACGTCTCCGAAGCGAACGGCGTCATCCCCGGCCGCACGTCTGTCAGCACGGTCGGCTCGTAGAACAACGGCCCGAGATCCGGCCGGGCCCGTCCGCCGGTCAGCACCTGCGCGCCCTTGGCCCGAGCGTCCTCCACGTGCGCCGACACCGTTTCCAGCTGGCTCTGCGAGGTCAACGACCCCATCCCGGCGTGGTAATCCAGCGCGCCGCCGAGCCGCAGCGCAGCCGTCCGCGTCACGAACTCGCGCGTGAACTCCTCGCGGATGCTGTCGTGCACGTAAATCCGCTCCACCGACACGCACAGCTGGCCCGCCGACGAGAAGCACGCCGTGACCGCGCCGGCGGCGGCCTTGGCGACGTCGGCGTCCGGCAGCACGATCATCGGGTTCTTGCCGCCCAGTTCGAGCGAATAGCTGGTGAGCCGCTGCGCGATCCGGCCGGCCAGGTCCTTGCCGGTCGGCGTGGACCCGGTGAAGCACAGGTAGTCGCATTCCTCCAGCAGCGCGTCGCCGATCCGCGAACCCCGGCCGAGCACGATCTGCCACAGCCCGGCGGGCAGCCCGGCCTCCTCGGCCAGTTCCTGCAGCCACAGCGCGGACAGCGCGGTCTGGTTGTCCGGCTTCTGCACCACTGCGTTCCCGGCGACGAGCGCGGGGAACACGTCCATCGCGGTCAGCGCGAGCGGGTAGTTCCACGGCGAGATGATCCCGACGACGCCTTTGGGATGCCGCAGCTCGCCCGCGCGCGTCAGGCCGGGGATCACCCCGGGCGCGCGTCGCGGCGACAGGATCTTCGCGCTGTGCTTGCCGTAGTAGGCCGCGACCAGCACGGTGGCGCTGACCTCGTCGAACGCGTCGATCCGGGCCTTGCCGGCTTCCACCTGCACGAGGTCGAGGACCTCCGCCTGCCGCGCGAGCACCAGGTCGTGCAGCCGCAGCAGGAACTGCTGCCGCCGGGCCACCGGCAGCGCCGCCCATTCCCGCTGCGCCTCGCGGGCGGAGGCGAACGCGGCGCGCACCTCGGCGTCGTCGGCCTGGGGGAGCGAGGCGATCGGCTGGCCGGTGAAAGGCGCGGTCATCTGCACCGGCGCGTTGTCGGCGCCGCCGGTCACGCGGGCCACGAGCGCCGCCGCACGGGCCGTGGACGGAGCGCCCGCCACGCCGCCGACGGTCGCGGGCAGGGACTGGCCGGCGAGGTTCGCCGGGGTCGTACTCGTCATCGAGCGCACCTTCTTCCGTGCGGGGCCGGGTGTTACCGACGAGTACACCATACCGGCGGTATGGACACTAGTCGCCCGAATACAGCAGCACGGCGATCCGCTTCCACTCCTCCAGCAGCTGACGGCGCCGACGCGGGTCGCCGCCCAGTTCGGCGTCGAGAGCGAGGCCCCGGGTGAGGTTCACGGTGAGCCAGAACAGCATCTCCGCGCGCTCTTTCGGCAGGTCGCCGGCGACCTCGCTGATGTGCTCCAGCGTTGCCCGGCCCAGCGCGCGGTCCACCGGCCGGATCGCCGCGCGCAGCTCCGGATCGGTGCGCGCGGCCACCCACAGCTCGGTGACCGCGGTGGACAGCGTGCCCGAGTAGCCCTCCCACAGCAGGTCGATCGCCGCCGCGACGCCGGACGCGCCGCCGGGCAGCGAGCCGAGCGAGGCGGCGAGCTGGGTGCGCAGCTTCGTGGTGAGGTGCTCGACCGCGGCCGCCATCAGCTCGGCCTTCGTGGCGAAGTAGTGCTGCACCGCGCCCTTCGAGACGCCCGCGCGGGTGCAGATCTCCTGCACCGACGCGCGCGAATACCCGATCTCGACCAGGCAGTCGATCGTCGCGTCCAGCAGGGCGGTGCGCGTCTGCTCGCGGCGTTCGGCCTGGGTGCGGTGTCCCCGGGCGACCTCGGTCATCGCGGCTCCTGCTTTACCTACCGGACGGATGGGATGTACATTCCGGCTAGAACTTACCTGCCAAGCGTCATGTTTTCCAGTTCGCGGGAGGCGTAGCCGTGCCGTTGCAGACCCAGAAAAGCTCGTGGAGCACCACCGAACTCGAAGACCTCCGGGAGCTGGCCCGGTCGTTCCTGCAGAAGGAATTCGTGCCGAACCAGGAGCGCTGGGCGGCGGAGAAGAAGCTCGACCGGGAGATCTGGACCAAGGCGGGCGAACTCGGCCTGCTGTGCCTGTCGATCCCGGAGGAGTACGGCGGGGGCGGCGGCACGTTCGCGCACGAGGCCGTGCTGTACGAGGAGCAGGCGCGCGCCGGGGACAGCGCGTGGGGCGTAACCGTCCACAGTGGAATCGTCGCGCATTACTTGCTGGCGTACGCGTCGGAGGAGAAGAAGCGTGAGTGGCTGCCGAAGATGGCCACCGGCGAACTGGTCGGCGCGGTCGCGATGACCGAACCGGGCACTGGTTCAGACCTGCAGAACATCAAGACCCGCGCGGTCCGCGACGGCGACCACTACGTGATCAACGGCGCGAAAACGTTCATCACCAACGGTTTCCACTCCGACCTCGTCGTGGTCGCGTGCAAGACCGACCCGGACGCCGGCGCGCAGGGCGTGTCGCTGATCGTGGTCGAGACCGACACCCCGGGCTTCCGCCGCGGCCGCGTGCTCGACAAGGTCGGGCTCAAGGGCCAGGACACCGCCGAGCTGTTCTTCGACGACGTCCGCGTGCCCGCCGCCAACCTGCTCGGCGACGCGGAGGGCCAGGGCTTCATCCAGCTGATGCTGCAGCTGCCGCAGGAACGGCTGATCATCGCGGTGACCGCGGTGGCCGGCTTGGAAGCCGCGGTGAACCTGACCATCGACTACACCAAGGAACGCACGGCGTTCGGCCGCCCGATCTTCAACTTCCAGAACACGAAGTTCAAGCTCGCCGAGGCGGCGACGGAAGCCGCGGTGTCGCGCGCGTTCCTCGACCAATGCATCGAACGGCATCTGCGCGGCGAACTCGACGTGCAGGGCGCGGCGATGGCGAAACTGTGGACCACCGAACGGGTCAACAAGGTGGTCGACGACTGCCTGCAGCTCTTCGGCGGCTACGGCTACATGACCGAGTACCCGATCGCGCGGGCCTGGGCCGACGTGCGGATCTCGCGGATCTTCGGCGGCACCAGCGAGATCATGAAGGAAATCATCTCCCGCACGCTCTGAAACCCCTTGCCGCGAAAGGACTTCCCGTGAAACAAGGTCCGCTCGCCGGGCTGCGGGTGGTGGAGCTGGCCGGGCTCGCGCCCGCTCCGTTCGCCTGCATGATCCTGGCCGACCTCGGCGCCGACGTGATCCGCGTCGACCGCGCCACCCCGGGCGCCGACGTGCTCGGCATTCCGAACGACCCGCTCGCCCGCGGCCGGCGCTCGGTCGGCGTGAACACGAAAACGCCCGAGGGCGTCGAACTGGTGCTGAAGCTGGCCGACCGCGCCGACGTGCTGATCGAAGGCTTCCGGCCGGGCGTCGCGGAGCGGATGGGCATCGGCCCGGAACAGGTGCACGCGCGCAACCCGCGGCTCGTGTACGGCCGGATGACCGGCTGGGGCCAGGACGGCCCGCTCGCCTCGGCGGCCGGGCACGACATCAACTACATCGGCGTCGCCGGCGCGCTCGATCCGATCGGCCGGGCGGGCGAACGCCCGGTGCCGCCGCTCAACCTGGTCGGCGACTTCGGCGGGGGCGGCCTGATGCTCGCGATGGGTGTGCTGGCCGCGCTGCACGAGCGCACGACGTCCGGGCGCGGTCAGGTCGTGGACGCGTCGATGGTCGAAGGCGCGGCGCTGCTCACCACGAGCCTGCACGGGATGCGCGCGGCGGGTGTCTGGCCGGGGGAGCGCGGCGAGAACCTCCTCGACGGCGGCGCACCGTTCTACGACACCTACGAGACGGCGGACGGCAAGTACGTCGCCATCGGCGCGATCGAGATGCGGTTCTGGGCCGACCTCGTCAAGGTGCTCGGGCTGGAGAACGAGGACCTGCCGATGCACGTCGACCAGAGCCAGTGGCCGCGGCTGCGCAAGATCCTGGCGGACGCGGTCGGCCGGTTCACCCGCGACGAACTGGTCGCGCGGGCGGAAGGCACCGACGCGTGCCTCACCGCGGTGCTGTCGCCGTGGGAGGCCGCCGGACACCCGCAGAACGCGGCGCGCGGAACGTTCGTCGAGATCGGCGGCACGGTGCAGCCCGCGCCGGCCCCGCGCTTCGACCGGACGCCGGCCGCCACCCCGGAAGCGCCGCACGAGAAGGGCGCGGACACCGCGGAAGTGCTGGCGGAGCTGGGTTACGACGACGCCGGGGTCGCGGCGCTGCGGGAGGCGGGCGCGGTCTTGTGAAGGGCACCGCTCACAAGTCGGACCGGACCATCGCGTAGAGGACGTGGTCCCGCCACTCGCCGTCCCGGAAGTCGAACCCGCGCAGGATCCCCTCGCGGGTGAACCCGGCCTTCTCCAGCGACCGCTGCCCGGCCCGGTTGCCGACCTCCGTGCTGGCCTCGACGCGGTTGAACTGCGTGTGCGCGAACAGGTAGCGCGCGAGCTGCCGCTGCGCCTGCGCGCCGAGGCCGTGCCCGCGCGCCTCCGGCAGCAGGACCATGCCGATGTTCCAGCAGTAGGTGTGCGGGCCGGTCCGCGTGCGATGCCACGACACGAGCCCGAGCGGCCGTTCGGCGAGCGTCGGGATCAGCATGCCGTTGTCGGTGGTCAGCATGCCGTTTTCGCGCCAGAGCCGCTGGAGGTACCCGGGGTCGTGCCAGCCGAACCACTGGTGTTCGCCGACCGTCTCCGGGTCGTTGGTCAGCGCCTCCAGCAGCCCGAGATCGGACTCCCGCACCGGGCGAAGAGTCACCGCGCCTTCGTCCATCGCCGGAGCGTACCGGGGCGCCGTCCGGACTTGATCACCCGATGGTGATCCGCGTCACCCCGTCGTGAGCTTTCTGGCTGGATCCGGGCCTGCGACGGGCCATTCCGCCGCGTCGTCACTACAGTGGGAGCCGACTCTGCCGAGGCGGGGCCGGCGTCCGACCGGGGGCCGGGGGAGCGGAGGGGGACGAAACCATGTCGAGCGGCCTGAAGAAGATCGTCGTCGTCGGAGTGGTCGCGCTCGTGCTGTTCTTCCTGATCACGCAGCCCACCAACTCCGCGGACTTCGTGCACCGCGTGCTCGGCTGGCTCAAGGACGGCGCCGAAGCGATCGTCACCTTCTTCAAGAGCCTCTTCGCCTGACCCGGCCTTTCTTCCCCCGCCGGGCCGCCGCCGCGCACCCGTCCGGGCAACCAGTCACGCATCGTCACCGGATCCCGGGATTCGGGCACTTCGCTCGACCATCCGGGTGGATTGGCCCGTGAAACCGCCTGGTCACGGAATTTCCGGGGTCCGGGGTATGGCGGAGAAAGCGGGTGCCGCCCTACGGTGCTCACATTGCGTGATCAGCCGGTTCTCCGGTCCCCCGGGAACCGGGTCACGGCGGGTGTTCCGCCCGGTCGCGCGTGGGGTGCCAGTCGTGGACGCGCAACGGGGCAGGTAGTCGAATGCCTGCCCGTCGGGGACCGATGAGGAGGCAGGGATGACCGGAGATCCCGGAGTGGACGCGTTGATCCGGCAGTGGTCGGCCGAGCGCGAGAAGACCCCCGAGGAGCAGGAGGTCGACCGCATCGCCTCGGCCTGGCTGGCCGACGCGCCGGCCGCTCCGCCCGGCATTCCCGGCCAGCGCGCCCGGTCCGGACCGGCCCGCTGGGCCCCGGTCGAGGCCGCCGACCCCGGCTACCTCGACGCGATGCGCGCCCGGCTGCCGGAGGTCCCGGAGGAACTGCTCGTGGCCGCCGCCGGCTGGTGGCAGATGGTCGGCGACGTCGCCGAAGCCCAGCAGTGGTGGGACGCCGGCATCAGCCCGCTGGACCAGCGGGCACTCGACTACCGGGCGGCCGGCCTCGCGCCGTCCGACCTCGCCCGCCGCCTCGGCCCGATGACGGTCTTGCAGCACCTCCGCCGCGGCAGCGCGCCGGCGTGGTGCGTCGCGCGGCTGGCGCGACAGCAGAAGCCCGCTTGACAGCTGTGTTGCCTGGCCGGTGCGTTCGGCCAGGCAACACGGCGGATTCGGGGTCTCTCCCCGCGCGCAGCCGCTAATGTTCGGCGGCGGACAGGGGGAGACCGAAATGCCGATTGCCGAACTGGTGGCGTGGCGGCGCGAGCTGCTGAGCGTGTGCGACGCCGATTTCGACGCCGAGCGCTACATGGAGCTGGCCGATCTGGTCGACGGCGACGAAGGACCCGCGGTGGTCCACACGCTGATCGCGTCGCTGCGAGCCGAGGACGATCACGGCGGCGCGCACGAAGCGGCCTACAGCGCTTTGGCACGATTCCCGCCGGGCGACCTCGTCTCCGGCACGATCACGGCGGCCGCCGATCTGCTTGCCCTCCCGCGAGACAACAGCGGCCAGGTGCTGCAGCTGATCACTCTCGTCGCCGCCGCGCAGGATCTCGAGGACTTCCATCGCGGCGTGCGCTTGCTGGACCCGGACCTGCGGCACCGGCTCGGCGACCTCGTCCGCGACCACGAGCAAGACGAATGGCTCGCCGGCGAGCGTTCCCTCGGCAAACTGCGCTTTGTACCGCCCGAACCGTCCGCCTGACGGAACCGGACTACCCGGCCGGGTGAACCGGCGTGGCGGGGACCATGGCGATGCGTGCGTAACGCTAACCTGCGCGGGCTCGTTGTGTGTTGCGAACCCCAAGCCATGCTGGAGGACCGGAGTTTCGTGCCCGCCACCGGACAGACCCCCGACACCGCGCGGACCGGGGACGAGACCGCGGCTCCCGCCGCCGACCCCTCGCCCGCCCGCCGCGGCCACGGCGCCGCGCTCGCGGTGCGGATCGCCGTCGTCGTCGCGGTGCTCGCGGTCGCGGGCGGCGGGATCTGGATCGTCACCAGGGCGGCCGCCCCGGAAGCCAGCCCGACCACGACGGACATCCCGGCGCTGAGCGTCAAGGCGGTCGACGTCAAACCCGGGTCGATCGCGCCGGTCAACGCCGTCGTCGCGGGCGGGGCCGCCGACCAGGGCACCGCGCCGCAATCGGCCCGCCCGAGCGGCGGCGACCCGCTGCAGGGCTGGGCGGACAAGGTCGCGCCGGTCACCGGCATCCCGGCGCGGGCGGTGCGCGCGTACGGCAACGCGGAACTCGCGATGCGCGAGGTCGACCGCGGCTGCCACATCTCCTGGGCGACGCTCGCCGGCATCGGCCGCATCGAGTCCAACCACGGCCAGTACGGCGGCGCGGTCCTCGGCGCGGACGGCCGCCCGTCGAAGCCGATCATCGGCGTCCCGCTCGACGGCTCCTCCGGGGTCCGCGCGATCAGCGACACCGACGGCGGCCAGCTCGACGGCGACCCGGTCGCCGACCGCGCGGTCGGCCCCATGCAGTTCATCCCGGGCACCTGGCGGAAATGGGCGTCCGACGCCACCGGCGACGGCCGCGCCGACCCGCAGCAGATCGACGACGCCGCCCTCACCGCGGCCCGCTACCTGTGCGCGGGCGGCCGCGACATGGCGAGCCCGGCGGGCTGGTGGTCGGGGATCCTGTCGTACAACAACTCGACCGAGTACGCGCAGAAGGTCTTCGGCCTGGCCGACGGCTACGCCAAGGCCGCCCAAAAGGTCCAGGCAGGCTGACGCTTCCGGCCTCCGCTCCGCTTCGTACCTCGCTCCCGTACTCGATGTCCGTGAAGGACTCCTTGAGGGAATCCGGTTCCCTCAAGGAGTCCTTCACGGACCTCTGCGGAGCCGCGCGGCCCGTCTCGCCTCGGCTGGCACCGCACACAGCACTGCGGAGAAACCCCCAACGCCACATTGGGTGCATCTGACGCACCCAATGTGGCGTTCGGTGCATGTCACGCACCCAATGTGGCGTTGGTTGCGTGGGACGCACCCAAAGTGGCATTGGGGCGTTTGGGCCGAGTCGGGTGCCGGGGCTGAGCTGTGGAGCAAGAGGGCTGGCGGCGGTTGCGCGGGGAGCGAGCGCACGGCGGATTCGGCGGCGAGCGCGGGGCGGGTGCAGGGCGGATTAGGCGGCGGGTGCGGGGCGGGAGTGCGGCGAGCGCGGGGTGGATCAGGCGGCGAGCGCGGGACGGGTGCGAGGCGGATCCGGCGGCGGGCGCGGGGTGGGGCGCCGGTCACGGCCTCGCCGCCTCTCAGCAACGCTCGCCCAGGCCAGTGCTAGCGTCGATACCGTGCCCGCACATCCCGGCCCGGCCGCCTCTCCGCTCGGGCGCCGGCTCATGATCGTCGCGACGAGCGTCGTGAGCCTGGCGCTGTGCTGCGGGCTGGCCTGGTGGCAGTGGGACCGGTTCACGTCCGCCACCGGCACCTTCCAGAACCTCGGCTACGTGCTGCAATGGCCGCTTTTCGGGCTCTTCCCGGCGTTCATGTTCTGGCGCATCAAGAAGCTGCGCGAACGCGAAGAGGAAGCCGCCGAGCAGGGCGAACAGACCCCGGCGGCCCCGGCTCCGGTGCGCGTGCCCGCCCCGCGACCGGCCGCGGCTCCCGCCGAAGAGGACGACGAACTCGCCGCCTACAACCGCTACCTGCGCGAGCTGAACGCCCGCGACCAGCAGTCCTGAACGCCCGCGGAAGTGAGGACGCTCCCATGACGACCAGCACCGACGGTGCCGCCCCGACGCGACAGGCGAAGGTGTCCGGCTCGCTGACCCGGTTCCGCGCCAGCGCGTACGTGACCGGCGTCGGCCTGCTTGCCCTCTGCGTCACCATGATCATCGAGTACGGCTTCGGCAACGCCACGCCCGCCGCGGTGTACTCGCCGATCCACGGCGTGCTCTACATGATCTACCTCGTGCTCACCATCGACCTCGCGATCAAGGCCCGCTGGTCGATCAAGAGCACCGTCCTGGTGCTGCTGGCCGGATGCGTCCCGTTCGTGTCGTTCGTCGTCGAGCGCCGGGTGACGCATCGCGTGCAGGCCGGGCGCGACATCTTCTGAGCAGTAAAAAACCGCGGCACCCGAGCGGGTGCCGCGGTTTTTTCGTGCCAGGGGTCAGGAGCCGAAGCCGATCCCGGTCAGCGACCGGACCTCCATCTCCGCGTGCTTGGCCGGATCGCCCTTCGCCCGGCCGACGAAGGTGCCGATCGCGCCGCACAGGAACGACACCGGGATCGACACCAGACCCGGGTTCTTCAGCGGGAACCAGTGGAAGTCGATGCTCGGGAAGATCGAGTCCGCCGCGCCCGACACCACCGGCGAGAACAGCACCAGCACGACGCACGCGGTGAGCCCGCCGTAGATGCTCCACAGCGTGCCGGTGGTGTTGAACCGCTTCCAGAACAGCGAGTACAGCAGGGTCGACAGGTTCGCCGACGCCGCCACCGCGAGCGCGAGCGCCACGAGGAACGCGATGTTCTGGCCGTTGGCGAGGATGCCGCCGAGGATGGCGAGCACGCCGATCACGACCGCGGTCAGCCGGGCGACCCGCACCTCCTCCTCCGGCTCCGCCTTGCCGCGCTTCACGACATTCGCGTACACGTCGTGCGCGAACGAGGCGGACGCGGTCAGCGTCAGCCCGGCCACCACGGCGAGGATCGTCGCGAACGCGACCGCGGAGATGATGCCGAGCAGCACCGTCCCGCCCACGTGCAGGGCCAGCAGCGGCGCGGCCGAGTTCTCGCCGCCGGGCGCGGCCTTGATCTCCTCCGGGCCGACGATCGCCGCCGCGCCGAAGCCGATCACCAGCGTGCACAGGTAGAAGACGAACATGCACGCGGTCGCCCACACCACCGAGCGGCGCGCTTCGCGGGCGTTCGGCACGGTGTAGAAGCGCATCAGCACGTGCGGCAGCGAAGCGACGCCGAGCACCAGTGCCAGCGACAGCGACACGAAATCGAGCTTCGTGGTCCCGTTGGCGCCGTAGGAACCGCCGGGGGAGAGCAGGTCCTTGCCCATCGGGCTGCGGTCGGCGGCCGCGCGCAGCAGGCTCGAGAAGTTGAAGCCGTACTTGCCCATCAGGAACACCGTGATCAGCGAGGCCGCGGTGAGCAGGATGGTGGCCTTGATGATCTGCACCCAGGTGGTGCCCTTCATGCCGCCGAGCAGCACGTAGGAGATCATCACCAGCCCGACCACGGTGATCACGACCGCCTGGCCCCACTTCGAGTGGACGTCCAGCAGCAGCGCGACCAGGCCGCCCGCGCCCGCCATCTGCGCGAGCATGTAGAAGAAGGAGATCACCAGCGTCGAGGTGGCCGACGCGGCGCGCACCGGGCGCTGCTTCATCCGGAAGCTGAGCACGTCGCCCATGGTGAAGCGGCCGGTGTTGCGCAGCAGTTCCGCGAGCAGCAGCAGGTCGACCAGCCACGCGACGAGGAAGCCGATGGAGTAGAGGAAGCCGTCGTAGCCGTTGATCGCGATCGCGCCGGCGATGCCGAGGAACGACGCCGCGGACAGGAAGTCGCCGGAGAGCGCGACGCCGTTCTGCCGTCCGGTGAAGGCGCTGTCGGCGGTGTAGTAGCCCGACGTGGACGAGCGGCGGTTGCCCGCGCGGTACACCACGTACAGGGTGATCGCGACGAACAGCGCGAACACCCCGGTGTTGATCAACGGGTTGCTCGCCGAAGCTCCTTCGGCGAGCGAAGCGGTAGTCACTGAGGAGTTCCTTCCGTGACGGCGGCCTGCGCGCGGATCTCGGCCGCGCGCGGGTCCATCTCGCGGTCGGCGAAGCGGACGTACAGCGCGGTGATCGCCGCGGTGGTGACGAACTGGCCGAGGCCGAACAGCATGCCGACGTTGACCAGGCCGAAGACCGGCGTGCTCATGAAGTCGCCCGCGTACGCGGCGAGCACGACGTAGACGAGGTACCAGACGAAGAACCCGATGCTCATCGGGAACACGAAACGGCGGAACCGCCCGCGCAGCGCGCGGAACTGGGGGCTGCGCTGGATCTGCTCGTAGTCCGGGCCGCGCTTGCGGCGCCTGCCGCGCGGGGCGGCGGCGGTGGCGGTTCCTTCGCGGTCGAACAGCGCGGGCATCTGGCCGGTGTCCTCGGTCGCGGCGGTCGGCCCGGTAGAGCGCGCGACGTTGTGCATGGCTGCCTCCGGCAACTTGCGCGATGGTGGCGGCGGGCGGGTGGGGAAGAAGCGCCCGGATCGCCCTTGCGGACTGGGAGGCGGCCATAGTAACGACGCCGCCGGAACGCGGAAAAAGCCGGTTCGGAAGGGCACCGGAAATTCCTTTTCGCCCGGGAAATAGCGCGAAACGAGGCGTCCGGGCAGATCACGGGCTGATCACTCGGAATAGTGAGCACCGATGTCACGGGGAGTTGCCGGACCCCGTCCGGGTTGCGGCAGATGGCGGAGTGACGGGCCGGTCAAGATCCAATACGGTGACCGGTCGTAGCCGCCGGGCGGGGCGGCCGCTCCGCTTCGGCGGGCAGGTCCGCGTCCGGGCGGGGATTCCCAGGCAGGGAAGGGAGGCTGGCAAAAATCACCGGGTCGAGCGGCGCGTCGCTGCATCTCCACAACATCGGGTTCAACTTCCGGGGCGCCCACCCGATGGGGGCACGGAGCGTAGTCCCATCGAGGGTGTCGCTTACGCTGTGTGGGCTAATCGGGTGACGGCCGGACGCTGCGGGCGAGAGCGCCGGGTAACCGGAATTCCCGCGCCGGGCGATCGTTGTCGAATCCGGGGCGCCGAGTCCGCGCACTTCGACTATTTTCCCTGGTCAGCACCCCGATGCGGAACGCAATAACGTCGGCGGCGATTGGTGTACGATTCTTTGGCCCCAGCCGCCCGCAGCGATCGATAAGGCGCAGACAAGTTGATCTCGACCACCGCCGTGCAGTCCGCAACTTGCGTCGTGCACGTGCATAGTCCCGGGAAGCCGATCGCCGACCGGGCCGGTGCCGGATCAGCCCCGTCGTGCCCGCCGGTCGGCCGCGCGGGCAGGCGGACCGCGGGGCGCCGGGCCGGGAGCGCGAGACGCGCCGGCCGCGCGCGAAGCCGCGGGAACCGCCGACTGGCAGCCACGACGCCGGACAGGGAGTCACTTTCGTGACCGTTGCAGGAGAAGGCCAAGTGCCTGTGGAGAAGCTGCTCGGCCGCCCGCCCAAGCGGTCGCGCTGGTCGTCGGGCTGGCGGTCGGCGCTGCGCTGGCGGGACTGGAGCCTTCCGGTCAAGCTGTCCGCGGTCACGCTCGTCCCCATCGTTCTCGCGCTCGTCCTCGGCATCACCGCCATCGCGGGCCAGGTCTCGCGGTCGAGCGACTACCAGCGGATCGACCGGCTCGTCGCGCTGAGCACCCAGCTGCGCGCGCTCACCGACGGGCTGCAGCGCGAACGCACCCAGACCGCCGCCCAGCTCACCGCGGGCACCTCGGGGGTCACCCCCGAACTGAAGGCCGCCCGCGCGGCCACCGACGCGGCGGTCGCGCCGTTCACCGAGGCGGCCGCCCGGGTCGGGGCCGACGGCTCGAGCGTGTCCGGCGCGGTGAACTCGGCGACCGCGCAGGTCAACGAGATCGCGGTGATCCGCCAGCAGGTCGGGGCCGGCCTGCTGAACGCGGCCGAGGCGGTGGGCGACTACAACGCCGTCACCAGCGCGCTGATCGGCGCCGACACCGCGGTGTCGGCGGGCGCGAGCGCCGACGCGCTCGGCAGCACCCCGAGCGCGCTGCACGACCTCGAAGCGGCGAAGGAACAGGCGTCGGTCACCCAGTCGCTGGTCGCCTACGGCATCTCCGCGGGCACGCTCACCCCGCAGCAGTTGAGCGACGTGCGCGACGCGGAACTGCGTTTCGACGACCGCGTCGCCGACTTCAACGCGGCCGCCACCGCGCCGCAGCGCCAGGACTTCGAGAGCACGCTCAAGCCGGACACCTCCTACGACCGCAAGCGGATGCTCGGCACCGTGCTCGGCGGGCAGGGCGTCTCGACCGACGACGCGCTCAAGCGGATTTCGCCGCAGGAGTGGAACAACGCCTCGAACGCGGTCGTCGCGCAGCTGACCGAGGTCTCCGGCCGGATGAGCACCGACCTCACCGCGGCGTCGTCCGCGCTCGTGGAGGACGCGGGCAGCAGCGCCGGTCTGCTGGCAGTGCTGCTGTTCGCGGCGCTCGCCGCGGCGGCCGCGGTCGTGTTCGTCATCTCCCGCCAGCTGCTGCGCTCGCTGAAGGTCCTGCGGCGCAGCGCGCTGGACGTCGCGGAGAAGGATCTGCCCGAGGCGGTCCGCAACATCCAGGAGGGCCGCGCGCAGAGCGTCGAGGTCGAGCCGGTGCCGGTCCAGGTGCAGGACGAGGTCGGCGAGGTCGCGCGGGCGTTCGAGAAGGTGCACAGCCAGGCGCTGCGGCTGGCGACCGAGCAGGCCGCCATGCGCGCCGGCTACTCCAGCGTGTTCGTCAACCTGTCGCGGCGCAGCCAGAGCCTCGTGCAGCGGCAGCTGCAGCTGATCGAGCGGCTGGAGCGCGACGAGGAAGACGCCGACCAGCTCGCCACCCTGTTCCAGCTTGACCACCTCGCCACCCGGATGCGGCGCAACAACGAGAACCTGATGGTCCTCTCCGGAGCCGAGCCGGGCCGCCGGTCCGGCCAGCCGGTCGCCACGCACGACGTGCTGCGCGCCGCGGTGTCGGAAATCGAGCAGTACCAGCGGGTTTCGGTGCAGCACCCGCCCGCGGTGAAGATCGTCGGGTTCGCCGCGAGCGACGTCCAGCGGCTCATCGCGGAGCTGCTCGACAACGCGACCGCGTTCTCCGCGCCGGAAACGCAGGTGACGGTCGCGACGCGGCTCGCCGAGGACGGTTCGCTCAACGTCGACATCCTCGACAAGGGCATCGGCATGAACGAGTACGAGGTGGTGGAGGCCAACGGCAGGCTCACCGACTCGGGCTCGGTCGACCTCGCGACCTCGCGCCGGATGGGCCTGTTCGTGGTCGGCCGCCTCGCCGGGCGCCACCGCATCGGCGTTTCGCTGCACGGCGGCAAGGACATCGTCGGCGTGCGGGCCACCGTGGTCGTGCCGCCGGAGCTGGTGATGACCGGGCTCGCCACCGCTCCGGGCGACCGGCCGGAGCCCGGGGCGCTGCCCGGCCCCAAGGCGAGCGTCGCCGCGCCGCCCGCCGCGCCGGGCGGGCTGCCGCGCCGCCAGCGCCCGGCCGCCAACGGATCGGCCGTGCCGGGGCTCGTCCCGCAGCAGGGCAGCAACTCCGAGGAGACGCAGCGGTTGCCGTCGGCGGGCGACCTCGCCGGTTTCTCCGGGGACAAGGCCGCGCGTCCGCCGTCGGACCTCGAAGTGTCCGGCACCGCGTTGTTCAGCCCGATCCCGCGCGACGACGACACGCCCGCTCCGCCGCCGCCCGCGCCGAAGCTGCCGCAGATCGTCGACGTCCCGCCGCCGCGGCCGGAGCCGGAACCGGCCGCGGAGACCCGCGACGAGCGCGACGGCGAACTGCCCTCGGGCAAGGACCTGTTCTTGGCGGCCAACGCCACGACGCTGAGCGACTGGTGGAACCAGGCCGCACAGCAGGTGCCGGAGGTGCCGCCGCCGTCCGCGGCCGAGACGACGATCGAGAACACGCCGATCTTCGACGAGATGCTCTCGGCCTGGTTCCGTTCGCCCGCGCAGCCGCCGCCCGCCGCCGCTCCGTCCACTTCGGACGCTTCGGCCGCCTCGGACAAGACCGCGGCGGACGAGGACCAGCAGCAGCGCAACTGGGACTTCGCGAGCGACGAAAACTGGCGGACGGTGCAGGCACTGTCCCAGGTGGAGCCGACCGCGTTCACGAAGTCGGGCCTTCCCCGGCGCCGCCGCGGCGAACAGCTCATGCCGGGCAGCGCCACGCCGGAGCCGACGGCTCCCGCGGCCGAAACGCAGGGCAGCGACCTTCCGGTCCGCGACCCGGCGGACGTGCGGGGCAGGCTGAACAGCTTCCAGCGCGGCGTGACCCGCGGCCGTCAGGAGGTTCGCGGGACCGCCGAGCCGGAAACCGCCGGCAGCACTCCGGATCCCGGCGCCGCCGAGCCGGAGCTTCCCCGCGGACACGACGAGGCAGCCCGGCGGCGGCAGACGGTCGCGGGGGCGTTCGGCGCTCCCGCGGACCAGAACCGTCCCGGCGGCATGCCGCAGCGCACCCCGGGCCAGGCCGACGCGCCCGCCGGGTTCGGCGGACGGCCCGCTGGCGCGGGGTCCTCGGACGAGACGGCTCCCGTCCCGGCCGTGCCCCCGGCGTTCGACCCGGACGGCGGATGGCCGCGCCAGTCCCCGGCCGCGCGCACGGAACTGCCCGCGCCGCAACCGGATCGCACGGTCCGGCCGGAGAAGCCGGACAGCCTGCCGACCCGCCGCAAGGGCGCGAGCAGCCTCCCGCCCGCCCCGCCGTCCGACCCGAACCAGGTCCCGGCCGCGGTGGCCGGCCTCGAAGCGGCGGTCTCCGGCACCGGTCAGACCCCGGCGTCGCAGGCGGCGCAGGCTTCGGCCAACGGCCAGGCCGCGGCGAAGGACCAGACGGACAGCGCTGTTCCGGAGAACGGGCAGGCTTCCGCGCCGCAGGAGACCTCGCTGTGGGGTGCGCCCGCCGAGAAACCGGTGCCGGGCAAGGCTTCGCCGTTGACGACGTGGCGCAGCGCCGCGCAGCCGCCGGCCGCCGCGCCGGGCCAGCAGGCCGAGAAGAGCGCGGTGGCGGACCAGGCTCCGGCTCCGGCTGCTCCGGCTTCGGCGCAGGGCTTGGCCGGGGGACTGGGCCAGACCCGGGTGCCGGGCCAGAACCTCCCTGGCCAGACCGGAACGCCGGGCCAGTCCGGGACGCAAGGCCAGACGGCGACGTCCGGCCAGTCCGGGACCCAAGCCCAGTCCGCGACTCCGGGCCAGACCGCGGTGCCGGGCCAGACCGGAACGCCGGGCCAAGCCGCGGCATCGGGCAACACCGCCGCTCCGGTGAAGACCGGGCTGTGGGGACAGCCGCTGGTGCCGGGACAGGCCCCGTCGCGGCAGTCCTCCGCCGGAGCGGACGCCCCAGCCCCGCAGCCCCCGCAGACCCCGTCCGCGCCGAGCGGCTCGGACGGTTCGGCAAGCCCCTCGCCCGGGCCCGCCGAAGCCGCCGCCGAGTGGAACTTCGGTTCCGACGAGGGGTGGCGGACCGTCCAGTCGGTGTCCCAGTCGACGCCCGCTTCGTTCACTTCGGCAGGATTGCCCCGGCGCCGTCGAGGAGAACAGCTTCTTCCCGGCAGCGCACCGCCGCCCGCCGGGTCGGCGAGCCCCCGTCCGTCCCGCGACGCGCACGACGTGCGCGGTCGCCTGAGCAGTTTCCAGCAGGGGATCCAGCGCGGCAGGCACCGCACCGCGCAGGCCGCTGAGACGAACCACGAAACATTGGAGGGTGAATGACCTCGCCGAATGCGGCCCAGCCGCAGCAGAACCAGTTCGGCTGGCTGGTGAACGACTTCGCCGACCGCGTCCCGGGCGTCGCGCACGCGGTCGTCGTGTCGGCCGACGGTCTCCTGCTGACGGCCTCCAACCGGCTGCCGCTCGACCGCGCCGACCAGCTGGCCGCCGTGGCGTCCGGGCTCGTCAGCCTCACCCAGGGCGCCGCCCGGTGCTTCGAGGCGGGCTCGGTGCGCGAGACCGTCGTCGAGATGGAACTCGGCATCATGGTGCTGATGTCCATCAGCGACGGCTCGTGCCTGGCGATCCTCGCCGCGCCCAACTGCGACATCGGGCAGGTCGCCTACGAGATGACGATGCTCGTCGACCGCGTCGGCCAGATCCTGACCCCCGAGCTGCGCGCGCAGCTGCAGGGCGCCGGGGGCTCGCTGATCGGCGAACCGGTGGGATGATGGCGCGATGAGCCAGGGGTCCGGATTGTTCGGCGAAGAGCCCGGTGCCGGCGGCGAGCCCCCGCGCGGGGACGAGCCCGCCGCCGGGGACGACGGCACGTTCGCCGACGTCCTCAACGGGTTCAGCCTTGATTCGGGCCGCTCGCGCAGAAAACGGAAGAAGAGCGGCAAAGAAACGAAGGAATCCCAGTCCTCAGCGCCGCCCGCCGCGGGAGCGCACGCGGCAGCGGACCCGCCGGCGGCACCCGTGCCGCCGGCCGACCAAGGAGATGGTGTGACCTCTCTCGTCTCTCCACCGGGCAGTACGGACTCCGACGGCCCCAGACCAGGCGGGCTCTTCGACCCCGGACCGCCGAGCGGCGAGTTCTCGATGCCGTCGGCGATCGCCCGGCCCGAGCGCCACGAACGGGTGGACCCGGCCGAGGAGACGTCGATCGTGCGCCCGTACGCTCTCACCGGCGGGCGCACCCGGGCGAACTACGCGCTCGAACTGGAGACCCTGATCTCCACGAAGGACCATGTCGCCGCGGGAGGCTTCCCGCAGGCGGCGGCGGAACAGATCGAGAGCATCTCGATCATGGAAGCGTGCCGGACCCCGCGTTCGGTGGCGGAGATCGCCGCGGTGCTGTCGGTGCCGCTGGGGGTGGCGCGGGTGCTGATCAGCGACGCGGCCGACGCCGGTCTCGTCACCGTGCACCGGACGATCTCGGGCCAGGACGGCGCCGAAGCACACTTGATGTTGATGGAAAGGGTTTTGAGTGGACTCCGTCGGCTTTAAGGCACCGCGGGAAACCGCGCCCCCGACCATGACATCGGCGAAGATCGTGGTGGCGGGCGGCTTCGGAGCGGGCAAGACGACTTTCGTGGGTTCGGTGTCGGAAATCGTTCCGCTCACCACCGAGGCGATGATGACCGACGCCAGCCGCGGCATCGACAACCTCGACCAGACCCCGTACAAGACGACCACCACGGTCGCCATGGACTTCGGCCGCGTCTCCCTCGACGCCGACCTGATCCTCTACCTGTTCGGCACTCCCGGCCAGCAGCGGTTCTGGTTCATGTGGGACGACCTGGTGCGCGGCGCCATCGGGGCGGTCGTGCTCGCCGACACGCGGCGGCTGGCGGACTCGTTCGCGCCGATCGACTTCTTCGAGGACCGCGGGCTGCCGTACATCGTTGGGGTCAATACGTTCGACGGGGTGCTCGAGCACGACATCAACGACGTGCGGGAAGCGCTGTCGATTGATTCGAGCATTCCGATCGTGCGATGCGACGCCCGGGAGCGGGAGTCGACGAAGCAGACGCTGATCACGCTCGTTGAGTACGCGATGCGGCAGTGGATCGCTTTGCGGGCTGCTAAGGCGCATCAGTAAGTCTGGGTCGGGTTGGCGGGGGCCGCGCGGCAGGCTGTGTTTTTGGCGTCGGCTCCGCCGCCGCGCGCGGGATCGCCTTTAGTCGGCGTCTGACCGAGCGGGGTGCTGGGCCCCAGGGGGCCGGGCACCCCGCTCGGTCAGACGCCGACGCGATCCCGCGGTTGTGGCTGGGTTTTAGGGATTAGTGCGTGGTGCGGTAGCGGAGTAGGGCGACTGTGCCGTCTAGGGTGCGGGACTCGGTGAGGCGCAGCCCGATGCGGTCGGTGTCCTCCGCGAAGGGGCGTTTGTCGCCGCCTAGGATTACTGGGTGGACGCAGATTAGGTACTCGTCGATGAGGCCTTGGCGGCTTAGTTCTGCGGCTAGGGTGTGGCCGCCCATGAGCAGGATGTCGCCGGGGGCCGTGGACTTGTGTTTGGCGACTTCTTCGGACAGGTCGCCGGCGGCGATCTGGGTGTTCCAGTCGGCGGTGCCTAGGGTGCGGGAGAAGACCAGTTTCGGCTTTTTCCGCCAGATCGGGGCGAAGGCCAGGTCGTGCGGGTGGTCCGAGATCGACTCTACGTCCGGCCAGTAGCTGGACATCATCTCCCACACCCGGCGGCCGTAGGCGAACATTCCGGCGCGCTGGGACACGTCGTTCGCGTAGTCGGACAGTTCCGGGCCCATCTGGGGCCAGTCGAACTCTCCGGCGGGGCCTTCTACGCAGCCGTCCAGGGACGTGTGGACGAAGTAGACCAGGTTGGCCATGACGGGCTCGCTTTCGTGGTGCGGGTCGGGTCGCCAAGAGGTCGGAGCCGGGATGGCCGTCTGGACATCGTCCGCGGAGAAATTTTTCAGTACTCGTCGTGGCGGCGCCACCAGCTGCTCGGGGCGTCGGTGCCGTGCGACTCTTCCTCCCAGGCTTCCTGCCGTCCGAAGGGCGTGACGTCCAGGTAGCGCAGAGTCGAAACGAACTGGTCGCCGCCGCGGCCGTCGGTGAAGTAGGTGCGGTAGACGTCGTCGCCGTCGCGGAGGAAGACGCTCACGCCGAAGCCGCCGTCGATGCCGCAGTCCGCCGGGAAATCCGTGCCGTGCGCCGAGGCCCACGGGAGGGTCCAGCCCATCCGGCTCCAGTAGCGTTCGATCTCCGGAGCCGTGGCGGGGGCGACGATCTTGAGGGTCGCGTCGCGGGCGTGCAGGTGGGCGGGGTGGCCCATGGAGTCGACCAGCATCGAGCAGCCGGGGCAGCCCGCTTCGTTGCCGGGGCCCAGCATGAAGTGGTAGACGATCAACTGGCGGCGGCCTTCGAAAAGGTCCAGCAGGCTTTGCGAGCCGTCGGGCGTGGTGAATGCGTACTGCTTCGCGAAGCGGACCATGGGCATCCGGCGACGTTCGGCCGCCAGCCGGTCGCCGGCGCGGGTGTGCTCTTTTTCCTTGCGCAGCAAGGCTTCCCGAGCGCTGGCCCATTCTTCCGGCGAGACGACACGGGGGAGTGCGACAGTCATTTCAGTTCCTCCAGGATGCGGTCGAGATCTTCGAAACCGGACTGCCAGCCGTCGCTGTGTCCGTCACGTTCGGCTTCGTTCGGGAACGGAGCCTGATGGAATGTCATCGAGGTTTTCCCTGCCAGCTCGGCGAAATCGATGGTGACGAGCGTTTCGCCGACCTCGTCCTCCGGGTGCTGCCAGCGGAAGGTGAACACGAGCCGCGAAGGCGCCGAGACCTCGCGGTAGACGCCGGACACCCGTCGGTCGATGCCCTGCTCGGGGCTGGTGATCCGGCTGTGCCAGGCACCGCCGGGGCGCGGGTCCGTGCGGGTTTCGGACGCGACGAAGCCGTGCGGGCCGAACCAGCTCGCGAGGTGCGCCGGGTCGGTCCAGGCCTGGAACACCAGCTCCGGCGGTGCGTCGAAGACTCGCACGATGGTCAGCTCGCTCATTCGGCCCCTTCCTGCAGCTGCCGCAGATGCTCGTCCAAGCGGTCGAAGCCGGACTCCCAGAACCGCCGGTACTCGGCGACCCAGCCAGCGACCTCGGCCAGCGGTTCCGCTTGCAGGCGGCAAGGCCGCCACTGCTTGGTGCGGCCCCGGCTGATCAGCCCGGCCTGTTCCAGCACCTTCAGATGCTTCGACACCGCTTGCAGGCTCACCTCGAACGGCGCGGCCAGCTCGTTGACGGTGGCCTCGCCGCGGCTGAGGCGGGCGAGGATCGCGCGCCGGGTCGGATCGGCCAGTGCGGCGAACGTGGTGCTCAGCTGGTCTGCGGGCATCGCGTACTCAATCACTTGGTTAATTAACTGATGAGTTGAATATAGCCCCGCTGTCAACCCCTGAGAGCCGGGTCACTTCCAGCTCGGGTTTCCAATAGTAGGAAGTCCTAGTAAATTGGGAGGATGAGCGGCAGCGACCTGTACCGTCCCGCGAACCCGGTCCGGTTCGTCACGGCTTCCAGCCTGTTCGACGGCCACGACGCCTCGATCAACATCATGCGGCGGATCCTGCAGTCCCAGGGCGCGGAGGTGGTGCACCTCGGCCACAACCGGTCGGTCGACGAGGTGGCCACGGCCGCGATCGCCGAGGACGTCCAGGGCGTCGCCATTTCCGCCTACCAGGGCGGGCACGTCGAGTACTTCAGCTACCTCGTGGAGCTGCTGAACGAGCGCGGCGCGGGGCACATCAAGGTGTTCGGCGGCGGTGGCGGCGTCATCGTGCGCGAGGAGATCGACCTGCTGCATTCGCGCGGCGTGGCGCGGATCTTCTCGCCGGAAGACGGCTACGAGATGGGCCTGCCGGGCATGATCAACATGATGATCAAGGCCTGCGACAGCGACCTGTCCGCGCAGCCGCCCGCCTCGGTCGACAAGCTGCTGTCCGGCGACGTGCCGGCGCTCGCGCGGGTGATCACCCAGCTGCAGCGCGAAAATCTCCCCGCCGAATGGCTGTCGGCGATCACCGAGGCCGCCGGGCAGCGGCAGGTGCCGGTCCTGGGCATCACCGGCACCGGCGGTTCGGGCAAATCGTCGCTCACCGACGAGCTGATCCGCCGTTTCCGGCTCGATCAGGAAGACAAGCTGCGCATCGCGGTGCTCGCGGTGGACCCGTCGCGGCGCAAGGGCGGCGGCGCGCTGCTCGGCGACCGCATCCGGATGAACTGCCTCGACGGCTCTCCGGTGTACTTCCGCTCGCTCGCCACCCGCACCACCAGCGGCGAGATCCCGGCCGGGCTGAGCGAGTCGATCCTGGCGTGCAAGGCGGCCGGGTTCGACCTCGTGATCGTGGAGACGCCCGGCATCGGCCAGGGCGACGCGGGCATCGTCGACTACGTGGACGAGTCGCTGTACGTGATGACGCCGGAGTTCGGCGCCGCGTCGCAGCTGGAGAAGATCGACATGCTCGACTTCGCCGACGTAGTAGCGATCAACAAGTTCGAGCGCCGCGGTGCCGAGGACGCGCGTCGGGACGTCGCGCGTCAGCTGGTGCGCAACCGCGAGGCGTTCGGGTCCGCGCCCGAGGAGATGCCGGTGTACGGCACGAGCGCGGCGAAGTTCAACGACGACGGCGTGACCGCGCTGTACCAGCACCTGCGCGACATGCTCGCCGACCGCGGGCTGTCGGTGTCGACCGGTACGCTGCCGGCGGTGTCGGGCAAGGTGTCCACGGACGCCAGCACGATCATCCCGGGCAACCGCGCGCGCTACCTCGCCGAGATTTCCGAGACGGTGCGCGGATACCACGAGCAGACCGAAAAACAGGTCGCCGCGGTACGCAAGCACGAGCACCTGGTCGAGGCCAAGGCCGCGCTGTCCGAAGCGGACGCGAGCACGGACGCGCTGGACGGCCTCATCGCCGCCGCGGAGTCCGATGTGGACGGCGAGTCGACAAAGCTCCTCGAGCGGTTCCGGGCGCTGGCCGCGGACTACCGGCAGGACGAGCTGGTGGTGAAGATCCGGGACAAGGAGCTGCGCACCCAGCTGTGGCGGGAAACGTTGTCCGGCAACCGGATCCCGCGCGTCGCGCTGCCGCGCTACACCGAGTCCGGCGAGCTGCTTTCCTTCCTGCGCCGGGAAAACCTGCCCGGCTACTTCCCGTACACCGCGGGCGTCTTCCCGTTCAAGCGCGAGGGCGAGGACCCGGCGCGGATGTTCGCCGGCGAGGGCGACGCGTTCCGCACCAACCGCCGGTTCAAACTGCTGTCGGCCGATTCCGAGGCCAAGCGGCTGTCGACGGCGTTCGACTCGGTCACGCTGTACGGCCACGACCCCGACACCCGCCCGGACATCTACGGCAAGGTCGGCACGTCCGGCGTCTCCATCGCGACGCTGGACGACATGAAGGCGCTCTACGACGGCTTCGACCTGACCGCACCGAACACATCGGTGTCGATGACGATCAACGGCCCCGCGCCGACGATCCTGGCGTTCTTCCTCAACACCGCGATCGACCAGAAGTTCGCCGCGTTCCGCGAGGAGCACGGGCGCGAACCGTCCGAGGCCGAGGCCGCCGAACTGCGCGAGTGGGCGCTGAAGAACGTGCGCGGCACCGTGCAGGCGGACATCCTCAAGGAGGACCAGGGCCAGAACACCTGCATCTTCTCCACCGAGTTCAGCCTCCGGATGATGGCCGACATCCAGGAGTGGTTCATCCAGCACGGGGTGCGCAACTTCTACTCGGTGTCGATCTCGGGCTACCACATCGCCGAGGCCGGGGCGAACCCGATCTCGCAGCTGGCCTTCACGCTCGCCAACGGGTTCACCTACGTGGAGTCGTACCTGGCGCGCGGCATGGACATCGACGATTTCGCGCCGAACCTGTCGTTCTTCTTCTCCAACGGGATGGACGCGGAGTACTCGGTGCTCGGCCGGGTCGCGCGGCGGATCTGGGCCGTGGCGATGCGCGAGCGCTACGGCGCGAACGACCGGTCGCAGAAGCTCAAGTACCACGTGCAGACCTCCGGCCGGTCGCTGCACGCGCAGGAGATGAGCTTCAACGACATCCGCACCACGCTGCAGGCGCTGTGCGCGCTGTACGACAACGCGAACTCCTTGCACACCAACGCGTTCGACGAGGCGATCACCACGCCTTCGGAGTCCTCGGTGCGCCGCGCGATGGCCATCCAGATGATCATCAACAAGGAGTGGGGCCTGTCGAAGAACGAGAACCCGCTGCAGGGTTCGTTCGTGATCGACGAGCTGACCGACCTGGTCGAGGAGGCCGTGCTCACCGAGTTCGACCGGATCTCCGAACGCGGCGGCGTGCTCGGCGCGATGGAGACCGGCTACCAGCGCGGCCGGATCCAGGACGAATCGCTGCTGTACGAACGCAAGAAGCACGACGGCTCGCTGCCGATCATCGGCGTCAACACCTTCCGCAACCCGAAGGCGGGCGAGGACGACGTCGAGGTGGAGCTGGCCCGCGCGACCGAGGACGAGAAGCAGTCGCAGCTGCGCCGGCTCGCCGACTTCCAGCAGGGGCACCGCGAGGAGGCCCAGCAGGCGCTCAAGGCGCTGCGCGACGCGGCCACCCGCGGCGGCAACCTGTTCGACGTGCTCATGGATGCCGCGCGGGTGTGCTCGCTCGGTCAGATCACCGAGGCGTTCTTCGAGGTCGGCGGCCAGTACCGGCGCAACGTCTGACCCGTCACGCCCGCCGCGCGGCCAGCCGCCACATCGGGACGAGGACCCGGCCCTGCTCGTCGACGTCCAGTGCGTTGAGCGCGGTCGGGTCCAGGTCTTCGTCCGGCGAGACGGAGGCGACCGCCGCGATGAGGCCCTCGCGGCTCATCGCGGTGGTGTAGACGGCCGGTTCGAGCGCGTCGATCGTCCAGCCGTCGCCGACGGTTTCGCGCAGGTTCTGCTCGGTGATCCGGTACGGCACCGGGAAGTTCTCCGGTACCGCGTCGGAGAAGCAGAACACGTTCAGCTGTGCGCCGGGCTTGGTCGCGCGCCCGAGCGCCGCCACGTACGCGTGCCGCTCCTCTTCGTCGAGACAGTGGTAGAGCGCGCTGTCGAGGACCGCGTCGAAGCGGCCTTCGTAGCCCTCAAGCCGGGTTGCGTCCGCCTGGGCGAAGGTGACGTCCAGGCCGCGCTTCTCGGCTGCTTCGCGGGCACGCGCGAGCGCGGTCGGCGCGCCGTCGAGACCGGTCACGCGGTGTCCGCGAGACGCGAGGAACAGCGCGTTTTCGCCGAGGCCGCACCCGATGTCGAGCACCTCGCCGTGGAATCCGCCGTCCGCTTCGAGCGCGACCACCGCCGGCTGCGGGCCGGCGATGTCCCACGGCATCTTGTCCCCGATCGGGGTCTTGCCCTGGTACATCTCCTCGAAGTCGACGTCTGTCACATCCATCCGCGGCCTCCTATTCAACAGGTGATGATTTCACGCTAGCGGACCATGCTGGTGATCTGTCAACACCTCTCCCGGGAATACCTGCCGGATCCGCGAGGTAGAAGGAGGCATGGATTTCGGGATCTCGACGTTCGTGACCGACGAAGGCATCCGGCCCGACGTGCTGGGCGAGGCGGCCGAGGAGCGCGGCTTCGCGTCGCTCTTCCTCGCCGAGCATTCGCACATCCCGGCGAGCCGGGAGACGCCGTACCCCAGCGGGGGAGAGCTGCCGCGGATCTACTACCGCACGCTCGACCCGTTCGTGGCCCTCACCGCGGCCGCGGTGAACACCTCGGAGCTGGTGCTGGGCACCGGGGTAGTGCTGCTGATCCAGCGCGACCTCATCCACACCGCGAAGGAGGTGGCCTCGCTCGACCTGATTTCGCGCGGCCGGTTCGCGTTCGGGGTCGGGGCGGGCTGGAACCGGGAGGAAATGGCCAACCACGGCACTGATCCTAAGACGCGGGGTGCGCTGCTGAACGAGCAGATCGCCGCGCTGAAGGCGATCTGGACCCAGGAGCAGGCGGAGTTCCACGGCAAGCACATCGACTTCGACCCGATCTTCGCGTGGCCGAAGCCGGTGCAGAAGCCGCATCCGCCGATCCTGGTCGGCGGCGCGAGCGACGCGGCGCTCAAGCGGCTGATCGAGCACGGCGACGGGTGGATCCCGAACCCCGCGGTCTCGCCGGACCAGGTGCGCGACATCCGGCAGCGGCTCGCCGACGCGGGGCGCGGCGACCTGCCGTCGACCCTGTACGGCGGACCGGCCGACGCGGACGCGATCAAGCAATACGCCGCCGCCGGGCTGGACCACTACGGGTTCATGCTGCCGACGCTGCCGGAGGCGGAAACGCTGGCGCTGCTGGACGAGTACGCCCGGCTGGCCGCCGCTCACCGGGCTGAGTAGCTGTCCGTGAAGGACTCCTTGAGGGAATCAGATTCCTTCAAGGAGTCCTTCACGGACGGTCAGCGGGGAGGCCGAGCACGCGTTCTGCGGCGGCGGAGAGCAGGACCTGCGTGGTGCCGCCCGCGATGGACAGGCAGCGGGTCAGCAGGAACTCTTGCGCCGCAGGGGTTTCCGCGACCAGGTCCGGCGCGAGATCGAGGGCGAACTCGGCGGTTTCCTGCCGATGCCGGACCCCGAGCAGCTTCGCCACCGACGATTCCGCGCCGGGTCCGAGTCCGTCGAGGCGGCGGAGCGTGGCCCGCAGGTCGAGGACCGAACATGCGCTGCCCTGTCCGATCAGCGCGCCGAGCCGGTCGCAGTCCACGTCCTCCGGCGCCGATTCCAGCAGCTCTTCGACGTTCTCGCCGACCGCCGAACCGCGGCCGAGCGCGACGCGTTCGTTCGCCAGCGTCGTGCGTGCCAGCTTCCAGCCCGCGCCGGGTTCGCCGACGACATCGGCGTCCGGCACGAAGACGTCGTCCAGGAAGACCTCGTTGAACACGCTTCGCCCGGTGATCTCGCGCAGCGGCCGCGTCGTGATCCCGGCGGCTCGCATGTCGACCAGGAAGTACGTGATTCCCTTGTGCTTCGGCACGTCCGGGTCGGTGCGGGCGAGGCAGATCGCCCAGTCCGCCTCGTGCGCGAGCGACGTCCACACCTTCTGCCCGGTGAGCAGCCAGCCGCCGTCCGTCCGCCGTGCCGAGGTGCGCAGCGACGCGAGATCCGAGCCGGCGCCGGGCTCGCTGAACAGCTGACACCAGGTCACCTCGCCGCGCAGGGTCGGCCCGGCGAAGCGTTCGCGCTGCTCATCGGTGCCGTGCGCGAGGATCGTCGGCACTGCCCAGCCGCCGATCACCATGTCCGGCCGCTGGATGTCCGCTGCTGTCAGCGCGGTGTCGATCCGCAGCTGCTCCGCCGCGTCCGCGCCCCGGCCGTACGGCTTTGGCCAATGCGGGGCGAGCAAGCCCGAGTCCGCCAGCGCTTGGCGACGGTTTTCCTCCGGCAGCGCGGCGATTTCCGCGACGAGCCGGGTTACCTCGGCGTCCTCGCCGACGTTCACACCAAGCGTCCGCCGCTTCCCGGCCAACGCCAGGTCCGCGGCCCGCTTCCGCCATCGCTGCGAGCCGCCGAGCCACTGCCGCAACGCCAACGCGCGTCGCAGATACAGGTGCGCTTCGTGCTCCCAGGTGAACCCGATTCCGCCGAGAACCTGGATGCAGTCCTTCGCGTTCTCGACCGCAGCGTCCAACGCCACCGCCGCTGCGCTCGCGACAGCCAGCGGATCGCCGACCGCTGAAGCCGCGTCCCACGCCAGCGCTTCGGCGGCTTCGGTGCGGCACAACATCTCCGCACACAGGTGTTTCACCGCCTGGAAAGCGCCGATCACCTGCCCGAACTGCTCGCGGACCTTCGCGTACTCGACGGCTGTCGTCAGGCACCAGCGCGCCACGCCCGCCGCCTCCGCCACCGCGAGCGTCGCCGCGAGATCGCGGACGTCCGGCAGGTCCAGCACCTCGCCCGATGCGTCGGCCTTGACGCGCCCCAGCGAGCGCGAAAAGTCGAAGGGGGCCAACGGTTCCACCGCCGTCCCAGGCGGAATCAGCGCGTATCGCTCGCCTCGCGGCACGAGCAGCCACGACCCGGCATCCGCGCCGGGCACTGTCGCGTCGTCCAGTTGCACCGCCACGTGAGCGGTCCCGTCCGCGATCTCGGCGGCGAGTTCCTTCGAGTGCTCCGCGAGCAGCAGCCCGGCCAGCGCGGTGCTCAGCAACGGCCCCGGCACCAGCGCTTCGGCGGCGGCCGCGAGCCCGGCCGCGAGATCCGCGACAGTCCCGTCCGCCCCGTTGACCGACGCAGGCAACGCGATGCCGGTGAGCCCCAGCGCGGCGAACCCTTCCGGCAGGCTGGCGCCAGTGGTTTCGGCGGCCCGCACAGCGGCGACCGGATCGTGTGCCGCCGCCCAGTCCCGCACAGCGGCGGCGAGCGCGGTTTGTTCCTCGGTGAGCGCGACCGGCATCGGTCTCCTCCTCGCGGGGTACAGAGCTACTGGCGAGTGTAGAACGTGTTACAGTTTTTCCGCCAGGTGGTCGCGAGTTGAAGCTTTCTTCAGGGCAGGTACGCTTAGCCGGAAACTGGAACGAGTTCCGCGAGACGAGGGGAAGGGCGATGCCGGGGAAGGCGAAGACGCCGGCGGCGAAAACGCGGGCGAACGGCCTCGGCGCGATGGGCGAGGAGCTGGGCTCCGCCGCCCAGCGGGACCGCCGCCGCCGCATCATCGACGCGACGCTGTCACTGGCCTCCAAGGGCGGCTACGACGCCGTGCAGATGCGCGCGGTCGCCGAGAAAGCCGACGTCGCGCTGGGCACGCTGTACCGGTACTTCCCGTCGAAAATTCACCTGCTCGTGTCCGGTCTCGCGCAGCAGTTCGAGGCCGCGCACGAGAAAATCCAGCGCAGCGCGATCCCCGGCGAAACCCCCGCCGAGCGCCTGATGTTCGTCCTGGGCCGCAACACCCGCCTCATGCAGCGCGATCCGCACCTGACCGAGGCGATGGTGCGCGCGTTCATGTTCGCCGACACGTCCGCGGCCGCCGAGGTCGAACTGGTCGGCAGGCTGATGGAGGACATGTTCGCGAGCGCGATGGGCATCGACGACCCGACCGAGGCGGACCGCGACATCTTCCACGTGGTCGCCGACGTGTGGATGGCGAACCTGGTCGCCTGGGTGACCCGCCGCGCTTCGGCCGCCGACGTGGCGAGCCGACTGGAGCTTTCGGTACACCTGCTCCTGGACAAGTAGCCGTCCTCACCGCCCAAACCGCAGCCAACCCACCCAAACCAGCGAGGCACCCAGCCCCCGCCCCGCACCCCGATACGAAGCCTCCCTGCGGTTCGGGGGTGGTTGTCAAGGCATCTTTCCCGCCTTGACAAGCACCCCCGAACCGTCAGCACAATCAAGCTTCGGGGTGCCCCACGCACTAACCACGGCAATGTCGCCGCCAGGCGACGAGCAAAATTGTCGGACCAAGACGTTACGGTGCCGGGGTGGAGTTCGACCAGACCACCCAAGCCACCTACCTCCCCTCGGATCCCCCGCGAGAGGGAGTCCTGGCGTTGTGGGGCGACGAGATCGAGGGGGACACCCCGATCCAGCTCGTCCTGCCCGGCGGCGGGAAGTTCGCCCGCACCGAGGTCGTGGCGAGGCTCGTGCCGCTGGCGGACGCCATCCCGCGGCTGCTCGTGGTGCCGGACGAAACGAGCCCGGCCCTCGCCGCCTGGTCGGCGGTCGTCAACGCCGGGGTGAACCTGGTGGCGCGCGGGCGGTTGCGTCCGGCGTCCACGCCGAGCGGCCTGGGCACCTGGCGGGTCGGGCCCCTGGACTCGGCCGACGAAGAACTCCTGCGCGGGCTCGCCGCGGCCCTGCCGCCGGAAGCACACGCGTTGCCGTTGTCCGGAGTGAAGCGGATTCGGTTGCACTCGCCGGAATCCCTGGTTCGCGCGGTGTGGGACGCGGCGGCGGACGTGCTGGTGCGCAGTCCGGCGGCGGCAGTCGGATCCGGCGGGGCCGCGTTCGCCGAGTTCCAGCCCACGCTGCTGGATCCGGACGGCGCGGCCTGGCTCACCGAACTGGAAGCCCGTCGCCCGGACGGCGCGCAACTGCTGTTGCGGATCGAAGCGACCGACGAGGAATTCGCCGGAGTTCTGGCCGTCCGGTCCACCCTCGAGCCCAGTCTGGTCGTTGAAGCCGCGACTCTGTGGGACGCACCCGAAGCAGTGCTGCACCGGCTCGGCGATCAAGTGGAAACCCAGCTCCTCCTTGGCCTGCGACGAGGCGCGCGGGCCTGGCCGCCGCTGAGCCGGGTCCTGTCCGAACCAGCGCCCACCACGCTCCCGCTGTCCGACGACGAGGTGGTCGACCTTCTCGGCACCGGTGCCCGCGATCTGGGCGGCGCGGGCATCGAAGTGTTGTGGCCCAAGGATCTTTTCGCCGGGGAGGTCCGCGCGAAGGCGAGTGTCACGCAGGCGCCGGCGAGCGAATCCGGTCCGGCGTTCCCGCTCAACGGCCTGCTGGAATTCCGCTGGCGGCTCAGCCTCGGCGGCAGCGACCTCACCGACGAGGAGGTGGCCGCACTCGCGGAGGCCAAACGCCCGCTGGTCCGGCTGCGCGGCCAGTGGGTGAAGCTCGATCCCGCGCTGCTGGCGCGAATGCGGGCCAAACGGTCGCGGCTCACCGGGGCCGAAGCGCTCGCCGCGGCGCTCACCGGCGAGCTGGAAGTCGACGGCGAGCGGGTCGAGTTCGCGCCGCAGCCGGCGTTGTCCGGGCTCGCCGCCCGGCTGCGCGAACGGGATCCCGCGCCCGTCGAAGAACCGGACGGGCTCACCGCCACGCTCCGGCCGTACCAGCGGGCGGGGCTGGGCTGGCTCGTCGCGATGACCGATCTCGGCCTCGGCGCGTGCCTGGCCGACGATATGGGGCTGGGCAAGACAATCCAGCTCATCGCACTGCACCTGCATCGCCGCGCGCTGACCGCGGGGCCGACGCTGGTGCTGTGCCCCACCTCGCTGCTGGGCAACTGGGAACGCGAGTTCGGCAAGTTCGCGCCGGAGGTGCCGGTGCGCCGGTTCCACGGCGGCGGACGGCATCTCGACGACCTGGCCCCGGACGAGGTCGTGCTCGCCACGTACGGCGTGCTGCGCCGCGACCGCGAGCTGCTGTCCGAAGTGGACTGGGGCATGGTCGCAGCGGACGAGGCGCAGCACGTGAAGAACCCGTTGTCCGCCACGGCGAAGCAGCTGCGGCAGGTGCCCGCGGCGGCGCGTGTGGCGCTCACCGGCACCCCGGTGGAAAACCGGCTCACCGAACTGTGGTCGCTGCTCGACTGGACCACGCCGGGGCTGCTCGGGCCGCTGGAGAAGTTCCGGCGCACCGTTGCGCGGCCGATCGAACGGGACCGGGACGAGGCGGTCACCGGGAGGCTGGCCGCCACGGTCCGGCCGTTTCTGTTGCGCCGCCGCAAAACCGACCCGGACATCGCGCCGGAGCTGCCGCGCAAGACCGAGACCGACCGGTACGTCCCGCTCACCGCCGAGCAGACCACGCTGTACGAGGCGGTGGTCCGGGAGAACCTGGCGCAGATCCGGCAGGCGCAGGGCGTGCAGCGGCGCGGCCAGGTGCTGAAGCTGCTCACCGAACTCAAGCAGATCTGCAATCACCCGGCGCATTACCTCAAGGAAAGCACCGGGACGCTCACCGGCCGGTCGGGCAAGCTCGCCGCGTTCGAGGAACTGCTGGACGTCATCCTCGACGAGGGCGAGAGCGTGCTGGTGTTCAGCCAGTACGTGCGGCTGTGCCGGCTGCTGGAGCGGCGGCTCGCCGAGCGCGGGCTGCCCACTGCGCTGCTGTCCGGCGAGGTCGGGCCGAAGCGGCGCGACGAGATGGTGGCCGCGTTCCAGTCCGGCGAGACGCCGGTGTTCCTGCTGTCGCTCAAGGCGGGCGGCGTCGGGCTCAACCTCACCCAGGCCACCCACGTGATCCATTACGACCGCTGGTGGAACCCGGCGGTGGAGGACCAGGCGACCGACCGCGCGTACCGGATCGGCCAGGACCGGCCGGTGCAGGTCCACCGGCTCATCGCGGAGGGCACGCTGGAGGAGCGCGTGGCCGCGGTGCTGGAGACCAAGCGCGGGCTGGCCGACGCGGTCGTCGGCGCGGGGGAGGACTGGATCACCGAGCTGTCCGACGACCAGCTCGCCGACCTCGTCCGGCTCGGGAGCGGCTGATGCCGCCGCGGCGCACGTTCGGCAGGCGATGGTGGGGCCGGGCGTGGGTGGAGGCGCTGGAACAACGCGCGAAGCTGGACCCGAACCGGCTGCCGCGCGGGCGGACGTACGCGCGCAAGGGCGTCGTGGACGAGCTGGCGATCAGTGCGGGCGAGATCACCGCGTGGGTGCGGGGAAGCAGGCCGGACCCGTACCGCGTCGCCATCCGGATGCGCGAGTTCAGCGCCGAGGAATGGGACAAGCTGCTGGACGTCGCGGGTCGCCGCCTCGGGCACGCCGCCGCGTTGCTCGACGGCGAACTGCCGGAGGAGCTGGCCGTCCAGTCCCGCGAGGCCGGGGCCGATCTGCTGCCCGGCCCCGGCGATCTGCGGCCGCGCTGTTCCTGTCCGGACAGCGCGAATCCGTGCAAACACGTGGCGGCGGTGTACTACCTGGTCGCCGACGAGGTGGACGCCGATCCGTTCGTGCTGTTCACCCTGCGCGGCCGGGGCCGGGACGAGGTTTTGGCCCGGCTGCGCGAATTGCGGGCGCCCAGCGCGGTGCGTCCGGCTCGCGCGCCGGACGTCGGGCTGACGCCGAAAAAGGCGTACTCGCGCCGGATCGCGCCGCTGCCGCCGTTGCCCGCGGTCCCCGGCGAACCCGGCTCGCCCGCCGTGCTCGACCTCGATCCGCCCGCCCGCACCGGCCTGACCTCCGCGGCGCTCACCGCGCTGGCCGCCGACGCGGCCGCGCTCGCGTTCGACCTGCTGCATACCCGGGATGCCTTGGCGGACTTGACTTTCGCCGAGGATCTGGCCCGGCGCGCGGCCCGGCCGGGTGCGGACGTCTTCGGGTTGGCCGAGGCCGCTGGGGTCGCGCCGTCGGAGCTGATCGTGTCCGCGCAGGCGTGGCGGGAGGCGGGCCGGAACGGGCTGGCGGCACTGCGGGACGTATGGAGCCCCGGCCCCGGGCCGCTGGCGACGGCCCGCGCGGAGCTGGCGGAGTTGCCGGGGGAGGTGAAGGTGTGGCGTAACCGGGTGACGGCCGGAGCGGTCCAGCTCCGCTACGGGCGGGACCGCCGGTGGTACCGGTTCGTGCGGGTCGCGGGTCAGTGGTGGCCGGACGGGCCGCCTGCCGAGCAGCCGGTGGATCTCGCTTATCCGGCGGAGGGCTGAGTCACCCGAGCGCACGAGACGGCCTGCCCCGCGGAAAGCGTGGCTCACGCGAGCGAAACGAGACGGTCCGTCTCGTTTCGTGCTACCGTCTGCGGCATGACGAGAACATGGGTGATCACCGGGGCCGGTCGCGGACTGGGCCGGGCGTTGGCGCTGGCCGCGGCGGAAGCGGGCGACCGGGTGCTGGCGACCGTCCGCACGCCGGGGAGTGCGCCGGAGCACCGGAACGTCGTGGAACACGTGCTCGACGTGCGTGACCGGGCCGCCGCGCGGGAAACCGTCCGCCGGGCGGTGGCGGAGTTCGGCCGGCTGGACGTCGTGGTGAACAACGCCGGGTACGGGCTGGTCGGCATGGCCGAGGAAGTGAGCGAGGACGAAGCGCGGGACATCCTGGAGACGAATCTGCTCGGCGCGCTGTGGCTGACCCAGGCGGCGCTGCCGGTGCTGCGCGAACAGCGGTCGGGGCACGTCGTGCAGGTCTCGTCGGTCGGCGGGGCCGGTTCGGTGCCGGGATTCGGCTTGTACAGCGCGAGCAAATGGGGGCTGGAGGGCATGAGCGAGGCGATCGCGCAGGAGGTCGCGGAGTTCGGCGTGCGGGTGAGCATCGTCGAGCCCGGCGGGATGGACACCGAATGGGCGACCGGCAGCATGCGGTTCGCCGCCCCGGACCCGGCCTACGACGGGCTGCGCGAGCGGACGTTCGGCACGACGGCCGTGCCGTGGGCGGCCAGCGGCACCGGCGGGGGCACGCCGCCGGAGGAGATCGCCGCCGAGATCCTGCGGCACGTCAACGATCCGGACGACCAGCGGCTCCGCGTGCTGGCCGGTGCCGACGCCCCCGCGATGGTGGCGACCGCACTGTCCGGCCGGTTGGCGGATTACCGGCAGGACAAGCGTTTCGCCGACGCGGAGATCTGACGTGGCGCGCGCCAGCACCCGGGCCCGCGTGCACGCCGCGGTGCTCTCGCTTGCCGCCGAGGCCGGTTTCGGCGGCCTGAGCATGGAGGGCATCGCGGCCCGCGCGGGCGCCGGGAAGCAGACGCTGTACCGCACGTGGTCGTCGCCCGCCGAGGTGCTGCTGGACGCGCTGCTCGAGCAAAGCCTGGACGCTTCCGGCGAGGTCGCCATCCCGGACACCGGCGACCTGCGCGCGGACCTGGAAACCTTGGTTGCCGGCATGATCGCCGAGCTGACCGACCCGGCGACCGACCGCCTGCTCCGCGCGGTGACCGCCGAACTGCAAACCGACCCGGCCGTCGGCGCTGAGGTCTTGGACCGCCTGCTGGGCCCGCAACTGCGCGCCCTAGCCGCCCGCCTGGCCCGGGCTGGCGTGGAATCGCCGGAGGACGGTGCGGAACTGTTGCTGGGCCCGGTTTTTCATCGGTGGCTGCTGCGCACGCGGCCGTTCACGGAGGACTGGCCAGCCGCGCACGTGGAGCGGGTGCTGCGCGCGGTGTCGCTGTGATGCACGAGATCGGGTACCGCAGGGTGCTTGACCGGGTGACAAGCGTCCGGCCTCCCGCGCAACCCGACGAGGAGGCGGAGTTCGAGGTTTGGTGCGCGCTCGTCGAGGCTGAGGCGGAGTTCGCTGGGCTGCTGGCCACCGCGGCGAGCCACGGCAGAGTCGATGCGTCGCAATGGGAGCGAGTCAGGCGGTCGCTTGAGCGGATTGACGCGCCGGAAGGTTCGCTGGCGGAGTGGCGGGAGGCCCTTCGCGGAGCGGTAGCCGAGGTGTGTCCGGGCTGATTCCGGTCACCCGCCAGCTGGCTCCGTTCCCCGTAGCTCGATGCAGCAACCCCCGTCGCGGGGCGGGACCCGGGTCGCCCCCGGCACCGGTCCGTCATCCCGCACACGAGGTCCGGCGCGCGTCTGGCCTCCCGCGCAACTCGAAGACGAGTCTGGCCCACGGCAGAGTCGATGCGCCGCAATGGAAGCACGTCAAGCGATCGCTCGAGCGGATTCACGCGTCGGAAGGTTCTCTGGCGGTGCGGTAGCCGAGGTGTGGCGGGCTGGTCACCCGCCAGCCGACTCCGTCCCCCGAAGCTCGATGCAGCAACCCCCGTCGTGCGGCGAGACCCGGGCCGTCGACACCCCCGGCACCTGCAGCCCCTCCACCACCCCGGTCAGGAACCGGTCCGTCATCCCGCACACCAGGTCCGGCGCGCGTGCGGCCAGCGGCTGGAACGGGCAGTTCCGCAGGCGCAGGCACACCGGCGTCTCGCGGTTCGGTTCGAAGCCGTGCCGGGCCAGGACCGTGCTCGTCAGGGTCAGCCCGCGTTCCGTGCCCAGCCGGCCGGGGCGGGAGCGTTCGCGTTCGGCCGCGCCTGCCGCGGAGCCGTGGCGTCCGGCCTCGCGCAGGGCCGCATCCCTGGCCGGTTCGCCGGGGGCCGCCGAGGCGACCGCGTCGACCAGGATGGCGGCCAGGACGTCCGGGTGCCGCGGCGGGATGGTGATCGCGAAATCGGTCGCGGCGGGTTCGTAGACCTTCGGGGCTCGGCCCACCTTGCGGACCCCGCCGACGGTCTCGTAGCGGGCGCGCAGCAGGCCCGCCGTCACGAGTTTGTCCAGGTGGAACGCCGCCAGCTTGCGCGAGATGCCGACCGCCGCGGCGGCCTCCTCGCGCGTCACCGGGCGGCCGGCGGCGCGGATGAACGCGTACATCCCCCGGCGCAGGTCCTCGTCCAGCGCCGCTACCGCGCGGATCGTCGCCAGGTCACTCGTCACACATCCACGATAACGCCCAGCGAGGTTCTCCGAACCCGCTACCCGGCTTGTTCACCTGGTCACATTGACTCCGCCCCGCGATAAGACCAAGATTTATAGGCGAAACCCGTCCTGCCAGCCCCGAAGCCGAGGATCGCCCATGTCCGGAACCGCACTCCGCGTCGTCCACGAGCCGGTCCCCGGCTTCGACCTGGCCGCGGCCGAAAACGCGGCGGGGGATTTCCTGCGCGCGCTCGGCATCAGCCTCGATTCGGAGAGCCTGCGCGGCACGCCTGGCCGGATGGCCCGCGCGTACGCCGAGCTGTTCACGCCCCGCTCCTTCGACCTCACCACGTTCCCCAACGACGAGGGCTACGACGAGCTGGTGCTGGCCCGCGACATCCCGGTGCGGTCGGTCTGCGAACACCACCTGCTGCCCTTCATCGGCGTCGCGCACGTCGGGTATCTGCCGGGCGAGCGGATCCTCGGGCTGTCGAAGCTCGCGCGCGTGGTCGAGCATTTCGCGTGCCGTCCGCAGGTGCAGGAGCGGCTGACGAAGCAGATCGCGGGCTGGCTCGGCGACCAGTTGTCGCCGAAGGGCGTCGGCGTGGTGATCGAGGCCGAGCACACCTGCATGACGCTGCGCGGGGTCCAGGCGACCGGTTCGTCCACGGTCACGTCCACCCTGATGGGCACGCTTCGCGAGGACGCCCGGTCGCGTCAGGAGTTCTTCTCGCTGACCGGGGTCAACGCCTGAGCGTGCGCCCAGTCCAGGAAGTGCTCGACGCCGCGCACCACGTGCGTGCTGCGGATTGACGGGAACACGTCGAACGCGTGCTGCGCGCCGGCGAGTTCCGCGTACGCCACCGGGTTGGCCGATTTGGCGCGCAGCCGGGAGACGAACTCCCGCGCCTCCGCGACCGGCACCAGCGAGTCGTGCTTGCCGTGGATCACGAAGAACGGCGGCGCGTCCTCGGCGACCCGGTCCATCGGGGACGCCGCGAGGTAGTCGTCCATCCGGTGTTCCGGGGCGAACACCCGCCGCGCCATCAGGCTTTCCAGGCGGTACCGGCTTTCCTCCTCGCCGGTCGACGCCGCGATGTCGTACACGCCGTAGTGCGGCACGCAGGCCTGCACGCTCGTGTCCGCCTCCTCGAACCCGGGCTGCAACGCCGGGTCGTTCTGGCTCAGCGCGAGCAGCGCGGCCAGATGCCCGCCCGCCGAACCGCCGGTGACCGCGACGAAGCGAGGATCGCCGCCGTACTCCGCGATGTGCTCGCGGATCCAGGCGAGCGCTTGCTTGGCCGCCACGATGTGCGCCGGCCAGCGCGAAGCGGGGGAGAGCGGGTAGTTGATCGCGACGCAGACCCAGCCTCGGCGGGCGAGGTGGCGCATCAGCGGCAGGCCCTGCTGTTCCTTGTTGCCGATGGTCCACGCGCCGCCGTGGATCTGCAGCAGCACCGGCGCGTCGCGGACCGGTTCGCGCGGCCGGTAGACGTCCAGGAGAAAGCGTTTGCCGCCAGGGGCGTAAGCGACATTCCGGTCGCGCACGACGTCCGGTTCGTGCATCCGGAACGGCATCAGCAGCCGCCCCCACGGCGTCGAGAAGTCTGACGGGTTCGAGAGCTGGGCGCGGTAGTCCTCGCCGAGTGCTTCGACGAGCGCGCCCTCGACTTCGTTGCGCGCCTTCTGCGAGGTCGCGATCAGCGAGGCGAAACCGGCCGCGGAGAGCGCCGCCAAAGCCAGCCCGGCGCGGTCGCTGCGGCGGCGCAGCCCGTGGCGCGCGACGTGCTGCACGGTGTCGGCCGCGGTGAGCGCGAGCAGGTGCGGCGCGAGTTCGCCGGTGAGCCAGCCGGCGAAGAACACCGGCACCGAGGTGGGCCGCGGTTTCGGTGGTCGCAGCGCGAGAGCGGCGAGGCCGAGCTGCGCCGCGCGGCGGGTCACGAAGTCCGGTTTCACCTGCCCGATGCTACCTCCGCCGAGAGCCGCGGCCAGGGTTCTGCCTTACGCTGGCAGGCATGCAGCGACTGAGCGGGCTGGACGCGAGCTTCCTCTACCTGGAGACGCCCTCGCAGGTCCTGCACGTCTGCGGCCTGCTGACGCTGGACGGCTCGACCATGCCGGGCGGCTACACGTTCGGAGAGTTCAAGCGCAGGCTGGCCGAACGGGTCGCGGTGATCCCGGCGTTCCGCCGCAAACTCCACAATCCACTCTGGAACCTGAACCATCCGGTGTGGGTCGAGGACGAGGATTTCGACCTCGACAACCACGTGCACCGGATCGGCCTGCCCGCGCCGGGCGACGACCGGGAGCTGGCCGAGCTGTGCGCGCACATCGCCGGGCAGCGGCTCGACCGCTCGCATCCGCTGTGGCAGTGCTACGTGATCGAAGGGCTGTCCGACGGGCGGCTGGCGGTGCTGCTGAAAATGCACCACGCGAGCGTCGACGGCGTCGGCGGGGCGAGCCTGATCGGCTACCTCGCCGGGCTCGAACCCGACGCCCCGCTGCCGGAGCTGCCCGACGGCGAGCGGCACAACGACGGCCTGCCCACCCGGTTGCGGCTGCTGCGCGAGAGCGCCGATTCGCTGCTGCACCGGCCGTTCGAGATCGCCCGGCTGCTGCCGGAGCTGCTCGGGCTGGTGCCGAGGTGGGCGGGGAAAGCGTTGCGCGGCAAAGGAATGCCGGTGCCGTTCACCGCGCCGCGGACCTCGCTGAACGGCACCATCACCGGGCACCGCTCGGTCGCGTTCGCGCAGCTGGACCTCGACGCGGTGAAGCAGATCAAGGACGCCTTCGGGGTCACCGTGAACGACGTGGTGCTGGCGCTGGTTTCCGGCGCGCTGCGGCAATTCCTGCTTGGTCGCGGCGAGCTGCCCGGGGATCCGCTGGTGGCGACCGTCCCGGTGTCGGTGCACGAACGCACGGAACGCGACCGCGGCAGCAACCGCGTGTCGGCGTTCTTCGCTTCGCTGCCAACGCATCTGCCCGATCCGGCGGCGCGCGTGTTCTTCCTGGCCGAGGCGAACCGGCGGGCGAAGGACCACCATTACGACATCGACGCCGACATGCTCGCCGACTGGGCCCAGTTCTCCCCGGCGACGGTGTTCGGGCTGGGCGTGCGCGCGTACTCGGCGCTGCGGCTGGCCGAACGGCATCCGGTGGTGCACAACCTGATCATCTCGAACGTCCCGGGGCCGCCGATGCCGCTGTACCTGCTGGGCGCGCGGATCACCGGGCTGTACCCGCTGGGGCCGGTGTTCCACGGGGCCGGGCTCAACGTCACGGTGCTGTCGAACGACGGCAAGGTCGGCGTCGGGCTGCTGGGGGCCAAGGAATTGGTGAAAGACCTTTGGCCGCTGGCGGACGCGTTGCCGGAGGCGCTGGACGAGCTGAGCAAGGCCGCGCCGGTTTAACGGCGGCGTTTCTTGGCTGTGTAAGGGATATCGGCGAACTTCAACGTCGCGCGCAGGCTGCGCACCGCCCGGTCCAGCCGCAGCAGGGCGACCTGCGAGAGCGTGAACAACTCGTCCACGTTCCACGCCCGTCCGGCGGCCGCGAGCACGACGGTGTCCGGCGCGCCGCCCAGCATCCGCCCGGGGTCCAATGTGGACACCTTGTCGGCCAGCTGTGCCAACGCGTCCGGCTCGTCATGCAGCGCTTCGGCGGACACGAGCGCTTGGGTGTAGAGGTGGCTGGCCGCCGTGGCGCGGCCCAGCCATTTGACGTGGATCAGCTCGTCGCCGGGGCCCAGCAGATCGCACAGCTCGAACCGCGGATGCAGGGGAGTGCTGGCGAAATCCTTGTCCAGGCACAGATATCCCGGTTCGAGCGCGGCGACTTGGCGGCAGTACCGGTGTTCGTCGTCCGGCTGGCCGCTCGGCTTCCAGGTGACGTCCGGCCAGATGTGCTTGCGCGCCAGCAGATCGCGCACCTGGTCCCGCATCTGCGCGACGTAGGTCTCGCCGATCCGGTACCAGCGGGACTGATGGAAGACGTACCGGGTGTGCTCGACGGTCGTCTCGAACACCACCCAGCGAGCGGCGGGCAGCGGCGCGCCGGTGGGTTCCGTGCCCGCCTCGTCGGCGCAGGTCGTGATGCGGCCCGCGCGCAGGGCTTTCAGCCGCCGCTCAACGGGAATTCCGCCGAGACGCGTGGTGAGGTGTTCCAGCTCAAGGCGGCCGGGGACGTGGATCGGGCCGCCGGGGCCGAGGCCGGTGATGCGGAACGAACCGGCGTTCTCCGCGTCGTTCGCGGCGCTCGACGGCCAGGCCAGGCCGAGCGCGTCGCTGCCGCCGAGTGCTTCGGCGAGCTGCCGTTCCAGCTCGGGCACGAGCGGGTGGTGCCGGTCCATCGGGCGGGTCTGGGCGATGAAGCGCAGCGCGGAATCCGCGTCGGGCTCGTCGACCACGGCGCCGACCGCGTCGAGATCGGCCAGGAACGCTTCGGGATCCTTCGCCAGCGGTGCCCACAGCGAGGTGCCGACGCGGATGCGGTAGCGCTTGCCGGTCACCCGGCCGTAGGTGAGGTCGGTGAGATCCGCTGAACCGGCCAGCCGGTGCACGAGATCGCCGTACGGTTCGAGCCGGAACGCGGACAGCTCGCCGCCGCCGGGGATGGAGATTTGCGTGGCCCGCGCGGAAACGTCCAGCGCGGCGCTCGCGACGAGCCCGAGGTCGAACGGGTCGAGCCGGCGGATTCCGAAGCGCAGCCCGAAACCCTGCTCGACGTGTTCGTCGTTGAGCACGAGATGTCCCGCGCCCCAGGTGACCGCGTAGGTCCACGGCGGGCGCGGCACGAGCAGCACGGCGAACGGCAGCGTCGAGGGCAGGTCCAGCGGCCCGCCGCCGAGCGCCTCGGCGTGCTGCAGCCATTGCGGGGCCTCGGTGCGGAACGCGCCCGCGACGAGCCGGGCGCGCGTGCCGGGCAGGTCGACCGGGCGGTCGGCGCTGATCTGCTCGGGGGAAAGCGGGGTCAGCAGGTCGGTTTCCGCCGCGGAACCGTCGAGGCGGAACAGGGACGCCGGACGGCTGGGGGCAGGCATGACCACCACCGGAGGACGGAATTCCAGGACTTCCGATCAGCGTAGGCGCGGCAGCGGTCCGCGCGGTTAATCACGGAGCGCGAATGGCGTGCGGAATAGTGAAATCCCGCTGAATCACCCATTCACGGGACGCGAGATAGGCCGATGATAGGGTTTCCTTTCGGGATGCATCCAAGCGGGTTTGCCGAGGTAAGGCAACGGGTAAGTGAGCCGGTGATGGCCGTTTACTGGACGCTGAATGGCGATTTCGATAAATCGGCCGGCGGCCCCGAAAGAACCTGTTCGCCGGGCATTGCTGGGCTGTCCGGGGTGATCACTCCGCATTTCGGTGACGCACGGTGATCGATTTGCCGGGCGCACACCTCGGCGAATGGGCTAGCCGGGTCGCCCGCCCGCCGGGGGACGGTTCGCGCTGCCGCGCGTGCCCGACTACCCTGGCCGAGTCGTTTCCGGTCGGCCCGCCTGCGGGGGCAGCATGATGACAGTCCCGATGTTCGCGCACGGCGACCGTCTCACCCGTCGGGACCTGGAGACGATCTCGGATGAACACCGCCGGTACGAACTGGTGGACGGGACGCTTCTGGTGAGCCCGTCCCCGCGTCCGCTGCACCAGCGGGTGGTCGCGCGCCTTCTCGCCGCGCTCACCCCGGTGTGCCCTGCCGACTGCGAGGTCCTGCCCGCGCCGGTGGACGTGGTGCTCGACGAGTTCACCGTGATGATCCCGGACGTCGTGGTCGGCCGCCGCGAGACGTTCACCGAACGCGCGCTGGTCGGCGTCCCGGTGCTGGCGGTCGAGGTGGTCTCGCCGTCGAGCAGGCACATCGACCGGTTCCTCAAACCGGCCCGGCTCGCGCTCGCGGGCTGCCCGTACTACTGGGTGATCGAGCCGAACGAGCCCACGCTGAGCTGCTTCCGGCTGTCCGGCGGCGAGTACGTGCTGGACGGCGAGGCGACCGGCGACGACGTGGTGCGGCTGGAGGAGCCGTACCGGATGGAGCTGCGGCCGGCGGATCTGGTGTCGACGTACTAGCCGGGCTGATCCTCATGCGGCCGGTGCTTTGTTCGCGACGGTGAAGACCAGATTGAGCACGCCGACGGGGACGAAGATGGACGACCACCACTTCAAGCTCTGCAGGCACGCCCCTCGCAGCCAGTTCGTGCTTCGCCGGTAGATGCCCGAGTTCGTCGCGGCCCAAGCCAAGACGAATCCCAGCGTTGCCAGGTATTGCAGCACCGTCTGCGTCGGACCGTCCGCCAAGACCGCGGTCCCCGTCAGCAGAATCGCCGTGACGAACGCGATCATCGCGAACCTGGTCGCGTTGACGACTCGTTCGAGCCCTTCCGCGACGTCGGTGCGCGCGGAGCCCGCTATGGCTTCCGGACGGCTGTCGGCCGCGGGTTTCTTGAGGCGCTTTCTTGATCCGTTGCCACGCCGCCGCGGCGGTGCCCGGCAGCTGGCGAAGCACCAGTCTGGGCGGGCGCACCGCACTGGCCAGACACGACCCCGCAAGATCCAGATCGCGACCGAGACCGCCGCGACGTAAATCGGGAACAGCAGGCCTATCCACAAGGGCCAAGGCACGTTCGACACGGACCCGAGCTGGTTCGAGACCCACTGCAAGGTCGACGGCAGCAAAGACAGATAGTCGTTCGACTCGCCCTCCCCGGCGACACGACGTCAAGCTTGGCTACTAGCCGTACTCGACTGGTCGCGCTTCGGGAATCCGCTGTCCGGAGAGCCGTTCGTCACTCGCTTGCGCACCAGGCACACCCGAGGTGGTCACGAAGTGGCTGCCGTGATCGGTGAGGCGGCGAGCGGCCTCTGTGGGTTATCGAGGCGGTTCAGGCCGAGTCCGCGATCCGCTCCTGCCCCGCGATCGCCGCCTGCACCGAAGTGCAAGCCGCCATCAACGCCGCCACGAACTGGTCCGCCGCGAAGACGCACGCCGTATGCCCGGCCGGGATTTCGTACGTCGCCGCCCCCGGAATCCGCCGCGCCAAACTCCGCTGATGCGCCGGCGCGATGAACCCGTCCCGCGAAGTCACCACCACCGCGGCGGGCAAGTCGAGGGTATGCAGCCAGGGCGTCGAATCGAAGCGGCCGATCTCGTCCAGCGCCACCGCGATCGCCCATGGGCTCGTGGAGCGGAATTCCTCCAGTGCCCACCGGTGATCCTCCAGCCGGGCGAGGCGTTCGCGGCGGGGTTCGCCGGGGACGAGGCCGATCCGGGCCTGGTCGCGCAGCAGGTGCAGGGTGCGGCCGAACAGGTCGAGCGCCACGCGTTGCCGGAGGCCGCGGCGGAAGTTGCTCGCCGTCGAGCACAGGACGAGGCCGGTGACGCGGTCCGGGAAGCGGTGCGCGGCCAGCTGGCCGACCATGCCGCCCATCGAGTAGCCCGCGACCATGAACTCGCCGATGCCGAGCGCGTCCGCGACCGCCGCCACGTCGTCCGCGCAGTCTTCGAGGCTGAACTCGTGCGAGCGGATGCCCTGGCCGTGCCAGCGCTGGTCGAACACGACGACCCGGTGGTTCTTGGCCAGCCGCTCCAGCGCGGGGTACCAGGTGAGCAAGCCGGTGCAGGCGACCGAGTGCAGCAGGATCACCGCGGGCGCGTGCCGCGGGCCGGCGTCCACCACGACGGTTTGCCCGCGCCCGGGCAGCGACAGCGGCTTCGGATCGGGGACGCCCGCGGTGGACGGGATGGTCGCGAGCTTGCGCGTGGCCTGCCATCCGACGTCGCCCAACGCTGATTTGAGAACTTGTTCCGCACCCACGTCGGCGTGCCGCCCCTCTTCGCTCGCCCGGCCGATCCACAGCCCGGACCCCGGATACCAGGGGTTGCCGAGCCAGCCCATTCCGGCTAAAAATAGAACGTGTTCCACCTAGGTGGAGGGAGACCGGAGTGGACTTCACCCCCGACGATACGCAGGGCGAGATCACCTCGCTCGCCGCGCAAGTGCTCGGGAAGGCCGACGAGCCCGCGGACCAGTGGCGAGCGCTGGCCGACGCGGGCCTGCTCGCGCTGCCGTTGCCCGCTGACCTCGGCGGGGACGGGCTCGGCGTCGGCCACGTCGCGCCGGTGCTCACCGAGGTCGGCCGGGCCGCGGCGGCCGTGCCCGCGTACGCCGTGCTGGCGCTCGGCATCCTGCCGGTCGAAGCGCTCGGCACGCCGGACCAGCGCGCCGAATTCCTCCCGCCCGCGGCGGCGGGGAGAGCATTCTCACTGCTGCCTTGCACGAGCCGTCCGCACCGCTGACCGCCATCCCCGGGACCAGCGGTGCGGCGGCGGACGGCGCGTGGTCGGTGACCGGCGTCAAAACGCACGTGCCGTACGCGGCCGAGGCGGCGCGGATTCTCACGCCGATCGCGTTGCCAGGCGGCACCGGTGTCGCGCTGATCGACCCGCACGCCGACGGCGTCGAAGTGTTGCCCGCGTACAACGCGACCGGGACCCCGGAGTACACCGTGCGGTTCGACGGTGCGCGGGTGAGCGAGGCCGACTTCCTGCGTGACCGCACGCCTGGCCATGCGGTGCAGACGCTGCATCGCTACGCGTTGGCGGGCGCGCTCGCGCTTGGCGACGGACTCCTCGCCGGGGCGTTGGCGTTGACGGCCAAGCATGTCGGCGAGCGCGAGCAATTCGGCCGTCCATTGGCGACTTTCCAGGCAGTGGCACAGCAGATCGCGGACGTCTACGTCGCTTCCCGCACGGTGCACCTGGCCGCGACGTCGGCGGTGTGGCGGCTGGCGTCCGGAATGGACGCGGACACCGAGCTGGACATCGCCGCCTACTGGCTGACCGAGGAAGCACCGTCCGCGCTGGCGATCTGTCATCACTTGCACGGCGGCGTCGGCGTGGATCGCACTTATCCGCTGCACCGGTATTCGTCGGCGGTGAAGGACCTCGGCCGCGCGGTCGGAGGAGCAGCGCACCGGCTCGGCAGGCTGGGCGAACGAGTGGCGGGATGAGCATGCACATCGAACTGACGGCCGCGCAACAGGAACTGCGGGCGCAGCTGCGCGAGTACTTCGCGGGCCTGCTGACCGCCGACGAGCGCCGGGCGTTGCTGCGGGAACGGCACGGGCAGGTTTACCGCGACGTGGTGCGGCGAATGGGCCGCGACGGCAAGCTTGGCGTCGGCTGGCCCAAGGAGTACGGCGGCGGCGGTTTCGGCGAGATCGAGCAGCACATCTTCGTGGACGAAGCCTCCCGCGCGGACGTGCAGCTCCCGTCGGTGACGCTGCAGACGGTCGGGCCGACGCTGCAAGCGTTCGGCACCGAGGAACAGAAAGCGCTGTTCCTGCCGAAGATTTTGGCCGGGGAAGTGCACTTCGCCATCGGGTACACCGAACCGGAGGCCGGGACGGATCTCGCCTCGCTGCGCACGCGCGCGGTCCGCGACGGCGACGATTACGTGATCAACGGCCAGAAAATCTTCACCACCGGCGGCCACGACGCGGACTACGTCTGGCTCGCCGTGCGCACCGATCCGGACGCGCCCAAGCACAAGGGCATCTCGATCCTCATCGTCGACACCCGCGATCCCGGCTATTCGTGGACGCCGATCATCACCTGCGACGGTGCGCACCACGTCAACGCGACCTTCTACGAGGACGTCCGGGTGCCGGCGAACATGCTGGTGGGCGAGGAAAACCGCGGCTGGCGGCTGATCACCACACAGCTCAACCACGAGCGCGTGATGCTCGGCCCGGCCGGGCGCATCGGCGGCCTGCACGACCGCGTGTGGGCGTGGGCGGCGGCGCGCCGGACCCCGGACGGCACGCCGCTGCTCGACCTTCCGGACGTGCGCGCGGTGCTGGCCGAGACGTTCGCGGTCGCGCGGGTCAACGAACTGCTGAACTGGCAGGTCGCGGCGGCCGCGGCGGACGGGTCGGTCGAGATCGCCGACGCTTCGGCGACCAAGGTGTTCTCCTCGGAGCGCATCCAGCGGATCGGGCGGCTGCTGGAGGAGCTGGTCGGGCGGCACGGCGACCTCGCCGACCCGGACACCGCGGAACTCGCCGAATGGCTCGACGTGCTGGCGAAACGGAACCTGGTGCTGACGTTCGGCGGAGGCGTCAGCGAGATCCAGCGCGAACTGATCGCCTCCGCCGGACTGAAACTGCCGAGGGTGCCGCGATGACGATCGAGGAAGCCGCCGCGAAAATCGCCGCACAGGGCGAAAGCGCGCCGAGGTATGCGCGCGATCCGGTGAACCAGGCGATGGTGAACAACTGGGTGGAGGCGATCGGCGACGCCAACCCGGTGTACACCGACGCGGAGTTCGCCGAGACGAGTGTCCACAAGGGACTTGTCGCGCCGCCGGCGATGGCGCAGGTGTGGACCATGCCGGGGCTGCACGGCGTGCGCGGGGACGACGATCCGCTCGGCCTGATCCTCAAGGTGCTCGACGACGCCGGGTTCACGTCCATCGTGGCCACCAACTCCGAGCAGACCTATCACCGCTACCTGCGGCCCGGCGAACACGTCTCGACCACGAACGTGCTGGAGGACGTCACCGGCCCTAAGCGCACCGGGCTCGGCGAGGGCTGGTTCGTGACCACCCGGACGAATTGGTACGTGGACGGGGAACTGGTGGCGGACATGGTGTTCCGCGTGCTGAAGTTCCGTCCGCGCGAACCGGAACCGCCGCCGTCGCCGGTGCTGCGGCCGGTGATCAGCCACGACACGAAGTTCTTCTGGGACGGTCTCCGCGAAGGCGAACTGCGCATCCAGCGCTGGGGCGAGGTGCTGCGGCATCCGCCCGGCCCGATGCCGCCGGACGGATCGCTCGACACCGTGCCGGACTACGTCGTGGCCAGCGGGCGCGGGACGGTCTACAGCTTTGTCGTGCACCACCATCCGGCGGTGCCGGGCAAGCGGCTGCCGTTCGTGGTCGCGCTGGTGGAGCTGGAGGAAGGCGTGCGGGTGATGGCCGAACTGCTGGACGCCGACCCGGACGAGGTCCACATCGGACTCCCGGTGACCGCCGCGTTCGTGCGCGTCGACGACGAACTGACCCTGCCCGCGTGGAAGGTGGCGCGATGACTGCCTCGGTTGGAACCGAACTGCCGCCGATGGTGCTCGAGGCGACGCCGACGTTCGTGATCAGCACCGCGCTGGCGACCCGGGATTTCCAGGACGTGCACCACGACCGGGACGCCGCGGTCGCGCGGGGTTCGAAGGATATTTTCCTCAACATTCTCACCGACACCGGGCTCGTGCAGCGGTATGTGAGCGACTGGGCGGGGCCGCAGGCGCTCGTCCGCTCGATCAAGATCCGGCTCGGCGTGCCGTGCTACGCCGGGGACACGCTCACCTTCACCGGCCGGGTCGTCGCCCGCGACGGCAACGACATCGAGCTGGAAGTGTCCGCTATGGACAGTCTAGGTGCGCACGTGACCGGCACGGTTTCGCTGACGCTGCCGGAGGAGGACGCATGACGTTCACCGGAACCACCGCCATCGCCGGGATCGGCGCGACGGAGTTCTCCAAGGATTCCGGACGCAGCGAGCTGCGGCTGGCGGCCGAGTGCGTGAGCCACGCGCTGGCGGACGCCGGGCTTACTCCGTCCGATGTGGACGGAATGGTTTCGTTCACTATGGACGGTAACGCGGAAATCGCGCTCGCCCGCGAGCTGGGCATCCCGGAGCTGACGTTCTTCAGCCGCGTGCATTACGGCGGCGGCGCGGCAGCGGCGACCGTGCAGCAGGCGGCTATGGCGGTTTCCAGCGGTATCGCGGATATCGTGGTGGCATACCGGGCGTTCAACGAGCGCTCCGGAATGCGGTTCGGGCGGGTGTCGGCGGCCGCGGCGCAGCAGGTGAATACGTCCGGTGTGGACAATGCGTTCCACTACCCGATGGGCATCGCGACCCCGGCCGCGACAGTGGCCATGGTCGCGCAGCGGTACCTGCACGAATACGGGGCCACCAGCGAGGATTTCGGCAAGATCGCGGTGATCGACCGGGCGCACGCGGCGACCAATCCGAACGCGTGGTTCCACGGCAGGCCGATCACCTTGGAGGAGCATCAGGCTTCCCGCTGGGTCGCGGAACCGTTGCACCTGCTCGATTGCTGCCAGGAAAGCGACGGCGGGGTCGCGTTGGTGATCACGAGTCTCGAACGCGCACGCGACCTGCGGCAGACGCCGGTGGTGGTCTCGGCGGCGGCGCAGGGCAGCGGTCCCGACCAGTACGTGATGACCAGCTACTACCGCGACGATCTCGCCGCGCTGCCGGAAATGGGCGTGGTCGGGCGGCAGCTGTGGGCGCAGTCCGGGATCGGACCGTCCGATGTGGACGTCGCGGTGCTGTACGACCACTTCACCCCGTATGTGCTGATGCAGCTGGAGGAACTGGGCTTCTGCGGCCGCGGCGAGGCGAAGGACTTCATCGCGGGCGACACGCTGACCCTCGACGGGAAGCTCCCGCTCAACCCGCACGGCGGCCAGCTCGGCGAGGCCTACATCCACGGCATGAACGGCATCGCGGAGGCGGTCCGGCAGCTGCGCGGCACGGCGGCGAATCAGGTCTCCGGCGCCCGCACCGCGGTGGTGACGGCGGGGACGGGGGTTCCGACTAGCGGGCTGGTGTTGACGGGGTCGTGAGCGGCACGTAACGCAACGCCACCGCGCCCCCGGCGAACTCCTGCCGCCCCACGAGCTTCAGGTCGAGGTACTCCGGCAGACCGGCGAACAATGTCGGCCCGTGTCCCGCGATCCGGGGGTGCACGACGAACTCGTACTCGTCGATCAGCCCCATCGAGGCCAGCGCGAGCGGCAGCTGCACGCCGCCGGTGTACAGCCCCTCGCCGGGTTGCTCTTTGAGCCGCAGCACCGCTTCCCGCAGGTCGCCGCGCACGAGTTCGGCGTTCCAGCCGACGTGCTCGAGGGTGCTGGACACGACGTACTTCTTCGCCGCGTCGATGGTACGGGCGAACGGTTCCATCCACTCCGGCCGTTCGCCGGTCGGCGCGGACGGCCCCCATGCCTCCTCCATCATCTCGTAGATCACCCGGCCGAAGAGGAGCGCGTCGGCTCGGGCGATGATTTCGGTCGCGTGCTGGTGCAGTTCCGCGTCCGGGAGGCCGGCGCGGTGGTCGACACAGCCGTCCAGCGTGAGGTTGATGGAGTACCGAAGCGGGCGCATCGGCCGAGGATAGCGGCTTGCCGACGCGCGCATAGCCCTTGTGGGTCAACGCGGATCACCTCATTGCTGGCTGGTGCCTCCCGCCTCGCGCGTGTCACGGTGGTAAGGCCCGTGTGACGCAGCGTGTCCGGAGTGAGGTGCCGAGGTGACTGTCCCGCTGGCCTGGCTGTTCACCGCGCTGTTCGCGTTGCTGGCGCTGCCGTGCGTGCTGCGGCTGGTGAAGCTCGACTACGTCAGTCTCGGCCACCGGGTGCGCAACGGCGACCTCGCCGAACTGCTGCTGGTGGTGGCGATGGTCGCGATGCTGTCCCCGGTCGGCGGCCCGATCCCGGCCGCGGGCTGGCAGGCGGTGCTGGTGCTGACCGCGGGCTGGTTCGCCTGGTCCGCCTGGCGGGGCCGCGCCGAGGGACACGGCTGTGCCCATCACGCGCTGTCCGCGGCGGCGATGCTGTACATGGTCACCGCGATGCCGCACGGCGGAACGGTGCACGGACCGTGGCTCAACATGTCCACAATGGACGCCAGGCTGGCGTGGCCGGTGCTCGCGATCGCCGGGGCGGTCTACTTCGCGGTGGACGCGGTCCGCTCGGGCGTGGTGGCGATGCGGTCGCGCGGCACGACGGTGCCGGGGCACGCGTCGCGCACCCTCTGCCGAGCCGCGATGGGCGCGGGCATGGGCATCATGCTGATCGCCGCGGTCTGACTCAGCCCAGCCGCTGGACTTCGCCGTCCGGCGGGAGTTCGGCCAGCTTCGGCAGGGTGTCCGCGGGGTGCGCGGCGACCCATTCGCGAGCGGCGGCGACGTCGCGGCCCAGCGCGTCGATCAGTTCCTGCGCGGAGCCGAACCCCTGCTGGTCCCGCAGGTGCTTGCCGAGCCAGACGGTGAGGCGCTCGCCGTACAGGTCGCCCTCGAAGTCGAGCAGGAAGGCCTCGACCAGCCGGTAGCCGTCGGCCCCGTAGTAGGTCGGGCGGCGGCCCACCGACACGGCGGCGGCCACGCGCGTGCCGTCCGCCCGCTCCGCCCAGCCGGCCCACACCCCGTCGCCCAGCTCGCCGCGCTGGTCGCGCAGCGCGATGTTCGCGGTGGGGAAGCCCAGCTCACGGCCGCGCTTGTCGCCCGGCTCGACTGGCCCGCGCACCACGAAGAAGGTGCCGTCTCGCTCGTCCGCCATGGGACAACCGTATAACGGTCCCGACGTTCAGCGAGGGGTGAGCACTGTGTCGGCCAGCACAGGCGCGTCGTCCCGCTCCGGCGCGGTGGTCGTGACCAGCAGACGGCCGTCTTCGCGCCACACGCGCACGCGCAGGTTTTCTCCGGGGAAGACGACGCCGGCGAACTTCGTCCCGAATGCCGAGACGCGCTCGGGATCGCCGTCGAGGAACGCGTCGACCACGGCCTTCGCGACCACGCCGTACGTGCACAGCCCGTGCAGGATCGGCCGGTCGAAGCCGGCGGCCTTGGCGAACGCCGGGTCGGCGTGCAGCGGGTTGCGGTCGCCGCACAGCCGGTACAAAAGCGCCTGCTGCGGCAGCGTCGGCACGTCGAGCACCGCGTCCGGTTCGCGGCCGGGCCACTCGATCTTGTCCGACGGCCCGCGTTCGCCGCCGAAGCCGCCCTCGCCGCGGGCGAAGATGCTGGACCGGGCTGTCCACAGTGGAGCGCCGGACTCGTCGGCGACCTCGGTCTCCTGCACCAGCACCGCGGCCTTGCCCTTGTCGAAGACGTCGGCGATCCGGGTGCGCGCGACCGCCTTGCCCTCGACCGGGATCGGCCGGTGCAGTTCGATCTCCTGCTTGCCGTGCAGCACTTTCGCCAGGTCGACGTCGACGCCGGGGAACTTCAGCGCGGGCGGTTCGAAGGTGCGCAGGTTGGCCGCGACGGTGGCGAAGGTCGGCAGCACGCGCAGGTCGCGCTCGTAGGTGTAGCGCAGTTCGCGCTCGGCCACCGGATCCGCGCCCGCGCCCACGGCGAGGTGGTACAGCAGCACGTCGGACGGCGTCCACGCGAAGTTGACCTCGCCGAGATCGGCGCCGATCGCGACCGCGGGGTCGATGGGCACGGGTTCTCCACTCACTCGTAGCTGACGGACACCTCGTCGGTCAACGGTACCGACTGGCAGGCCAGCACGATCCCGTCGGCGATGTCCTCGGCGTCCAGCACCTCGTTGTTCAGCATTTTCACCTCGCCGGAGACGATGCGGCACGCGCACGCGCTGCACTGGCCCTCGCGGCAGGAATACGGCGCGTCGAGACCCTCGGCGAGCAGATGGTCGAGCAGCTTCCGCTGCCGCGGCCAGGTGACCTGCCGGGTCTCGCCGTCCAGGTCGACGGTGAGCGCGGTGGTCTCGCCGCCGCCGTCTTCCTCGGGCTCGGGTTCGTTCTCGAAGGGATTCCCGGTCAGCGAATGGAATTTCTCCACATGCACGCGTTCCCGCGGCGCGCCCAGTTCGCGCAAGGCGTCCTGCGCGGCGGCCATGAACGGGGCCGGGCCGCAGAGGAATGCTTCGTGGCCCGCGTAAGGCTTGGCGAGCGCGCGCAACGCGGTGACGGTCGGCAAGCCCTGCAGGCTTTCCAGCCAATGCAGGACGGTGAGCCGATCCCCGTAGCGCTCGGCCAATTCGCGCAATTCCCGGGCGAAGATGACCGACTGCTCGTCGCGGTTGGCGTAAACCAGCACTACCCGGCCCGCGCCCTTTTCCAGCGCAGACTTGAGAATCGACATCACCGGCGTGATCCCGCTGCCCGCGGCGAACAACAGAAAGTCTGTGTCCAAAGAGGACGGGCAGAACACGCCGGACGGGCGCAGCACGTCGATCGTCGAGCCTGCCTTCAGCTCGTCGCAAACCCAGTTGGAGCCGTACCCGTCGGCGGTCCGCTTGACCGTGACCTGCACCCGATCCTCGTGCGGCGCGCTCGACAGCGAGTAGCACCGCGCGACGGAACCCGTTTGGTCGCTGGGAATCCGCAGCGTGAGGAACTGCCCGGGGGAGTAGGCGAACCGTTCGGCGTGCTCGGCCGGGACAGTGAACACAATGGACCGGGCGTCCGCGGTTTCCTCGATCACCTCGGCGACGGTCAGCGTGATGGCGTCAGTCATTGCTCACCGGCCCGAAATTACCGTCCCGCACCGCGCTGTCGATGCTGTCCGAGAGCTTCTCGCAGGTGTCCAGCAACGCGGTGTTGCCGCCGGACGCGGCGTGCGCGGCGAAGACCGGGCAGCTGGTCGCGGCGTCGGTGGTCCACTGGATGCTGGTGTGCTTCATGCTGTTTTTCTTGACCAGCACACAGGTTCCGCAGCTGCGGCATTCGTGCGGCCGCAGCCCGGACGTGAGGAATTCGGTGGCTTCGGCCGTCACACCCCAGCCTCCTCCGACTGAGCCGACTGGGCCGCCGCCTCGGCCTCCGCCCGCTGGCGCGCGAGGTTTTCCTGCACCTCGGCCGCCCACACCTCGTTCGCCTTCGTGGTGTCCACTTCGAACTCGAACCGGCGCGTCATGTCCTCGGTGACGTCCGCGGCGTCCACGTAGAACTGGTCGTACCAGCGGCGCAGCTGGTAGACCGGCCCGTCCTCCTCGCACAGCAGCGGGTTGTCGATCTTGGTCTTGTTCTTCCAGATCTCCACGTCCTGCAGGAAGCCGACGCCGATGCCCTTGGCGAGCTTCGCCGCGATCTTGTCCGCGTGCTCGTCCGAAATGCCGGGCATCTTCTTGACCATGATGCCCCACTGCAGCACGAACGACGTCGGCGAAACCGGATAGTGGCAGTTGATCAGCACGTTCTCGATTTCGAAGCCCTGGAAGGAATTCACCAGCCAGTTGATCATGTAGGACGGGCCGAAGTACGACGCCTCCGAGCGCAGCAGGTTTTCCTCGCCGCCGTAATTGGACGCCATGCCCATGTCCGGGCGGCCCTTGGTGTTGAGGTACTGGGTGGCGATGTGGCCCTCGAACACGTTCTTGAAATACGTCGGGAAAGCGTAGTGGATGTAGAAGAAGTGCGCCATGTCCACCACGTTGTCGATGATCTCGCGGCAGTTGGCGTTCTCGATCAGGATCGAGTCCCAGGTCCAGTTGCTCCACTCGTCGCTGAACGCGCCCTCGACGCGCGGGATCACGACGTTCTCCGGCGGCGGGTTGCCCTCCGGGTCGTGCCAGACGAACAGCTGCTTGTTCTCCTCCAGCACCTGCCACGCCCGGGTGCGCGCCCGCAGCGGGACCCGCTTGGCGTACGGGATCGACTTGCACTTGCCGTTGCCGCCCCACCGCCAGTCGTGGAACGGGCAGGCGATCTCGTCGCCCTTCACCGAACCCTGGGTGAGGTCGCCGCCCATGTGCCGGCAGTAGCCGTCGAGCACGTTCAGCTTCCCGGCGGTGTCGGCGAACACGACGAGCTTCGTGCCGAACGCCTGGACCGCGTGCGGTTTCCCGTCGCGGAAGCTGTCGGCGAGCCCGAGGCAGTGCCAGCCGCGGGCGTACCGCGCCGGCGGCGCCCCGCGTCGATCGTGCGGATCTCGGATCCCTCAGTCTTCGGCGTCACTGCCTGCCTCCCGTGCCGGTCTGATCTTCGTTCGCCAGCGCCTGTGCCGCAAGGTAGCCGAACACCATCGCGGGGCCGATGGTCGCGCCCGGCCCGGCGTAGGTCCGGCCCATCACCGGGGCGCTGGTGTTGCCCGCCGCGTAGAGACCGGACACGACCGTGCCGTCCTCGCGCAGGACGCGGGCGTTTTCGTCAATCCGCAGCCCGCCCTTGGTGCCCAGGTCGCCGGGCACCACGCGGACCGCGTAGTAGGGGGCCTTGGCCAGTTCGCCGAGGCTCGGGTTGGGGCGGTTGCGCGGGTCGCCGTAGTAGTGGTCGTAGGCGCTGAGCCCGCGCTGGAAGTCGTCGTCGACGCCCTTGCGGGCGAAGCCGTTGAACCGCGTGACGGTCTGCTCCAGCGCGTCGGCGGGCACGTCGATCTTCTCGGCGAGCCCGGCCAGCGTCGCGGACTTCGCCACGATCCCGGCCTTGTACCAGCGCCCGGGCAGCGGCTGCCGCGGGCCGAGGCCGGTGAACAGGTAGCGGTCGCGGTAGCGCTGGTCGAACACCAGCCACGCGGGGACGTGCTTGCCCGGACCGTCGCCGTCGCCGTACATCGCGTGCACGGCCTCGACATACGGCGCGGATTCGTTCACGAACCGGGTGCCCTTCGCGTCGACCATCAGGCAGCCGGGCCGGGACCGTTCGGCGAGCGCGAACCACGGGCCGCCGGTGAGCGGGAACGAAGGGCCCCACCAGGCGTCGTCCATCAGGTCGGTCGCCGCGCCGAGTTTGAGGCCGGCGTTGATGCCGTCGCCGGTGTTCGCGGCCGCGCCGACGGTCCATTCGGTGCCGATCGGCGCGCGCTGGTACTTGATCCGCATCTCTTCGTTGTGCTCGAAGCCGCCGCAGGCCAGCACCACGCCGCGGCGCGCGCGGAACAGCGTTTCGGCGCCGTCGCGGCGGGCCACGATGCCGGTGACGACGTCGTTCTCGACCTGCAGATCGACCAGCGGCGTGTCCAGCAGCACCTCGACGCCCGCGTCGCGAAGACCCTTCCGCAACCCGGCCGCAAGCGCTTGCCCCATCGACAGCGGCTGCTGCCCCCGGACGCGTCCGGCCAGCCATTTCATCCCGAGCGACAGCATCCGGGCGAACCCGCGCGGATGCCGGGCGATCAGGCTCAGCCAGCGATAGTCCGACTGGGTGATCGGCACCCCGAGCGGCGGCGCGCTGTACGGCGGTTCGAGCTGGGCGAGGTCGGCGCCGAGCAGCTTGCCGTCGAGCGGCTTCGGCTCGACGGACCGGCCGCCGGGACGTCCGCCGGGCGCCTCGGGGTGGTAGTCGCTGTAGCCCGGCACCCACTTGAACTCCAGCGGCGTGTTCCGGGTGACGAATTCGAGCACCTCGGGGCCGTGGTCGAGGAAGGTCGTGCGCAGGTGCTCCGGAACGACGTCGCCGACGATCGATTCCAGGTACTGCCTCGCGCGTTCGGGTGGTTCTTCGATGCCCGCGGCCCGCAGCGCGTGGTTGCCGGGCAGCCAGACGCCCCCGCCGGAGCGGGCGGTCGAACCGCCGAAGCAGGCTGCCTTTTCCAGCACCACCACGGAAAGCCCGCGATGGGCGGCGGCGAGCGCGGCGGTCATCCCGGCGGCGCCGCTGCCGGCCACCACCACGTCGTACTCGTCCGACATGCCACCTCACATGCAACGTGTTATCGGCTAAAGCTGGCCTGCTCGGGGCCACTTCCGTCACCATAGACGAGAACGTGTTCCAGTTCTAGGGTGGCGGGCTATGGACGAGTTCGGGGCGGACGTCGTGATCATCGGAGCCGGCGCGGCCGGCGTGTGCGCGGCCATCGAGGCGGCCGACGCGGGCGCCGAGGTGCTGCTGGTCGACCGGTTCTCCGGCGGCGGGGCCAGTCGTGTGAGCGGCGGCGTGGTCTACGCCGGGGGAGGGACGCCGCAGCAACGCGCGGCGGGCGTCGACGACAGCGTGGACGCGATGTACGCGTACCTGCGGATGGAAACCGGCGACGTCGTGTCTGAGCGGACGTTGCGGCGGTTCTGCGAGGAAAGCGTCGACATGGTGGCGTGGCTGGAGCGCCAGGGCGTGCCGTTCGAGGGCAGCATGTGCGACTACAAGACGTCGTACCCCAGCAACAAGCACTACCTCTACTACTCCGGCAGCGAACTGTCCGGCGGCTTCCGCGACGTGGCGAAACCCGCGCCGCGCGGGCACCGGGTCAAGGGGCCGGGCACGTCCGGGAAGCTGCTGATGAAGCAGTTGCTGGCGGCGGCCCGGCAACGCGGGGTGCGCGTTTTGCCGCAGACGCAAGCGATGAACCTGATCACCGACGACTCGGGCACGGTGACCGGAGTGATGGCGGCTACCTTGCGCGACGCGCCTTCCTGGGTGCGGGCGCGGCACGCGCGGCTCGCGGACTGGGCGGCGAAGCCGGGCATTTACGTGCCTGCGATGCGCCGGTCGCTGCATCGGCGGGTCGAACGGATCGAGCGGAAGCACGCGCGTGAGCTGCGGATTTCCGCGCGGCGGGGCGTCGTGCTGGCGGCGGGCGGGTTCATCGTGAACCGGGCGATGGTGCGCGAGCACGCGCCCGCGTATCGCGGCGGGCTGGATCTCGGCACGTCGGCGGACGACGGCTCCGGCATCCGGATGGGTGTCGAGGCCGGCGGTCGCACGGCGGAGCTGGACCGGGTGTCGGCGTGGCGGTTCCTCACGCCGCCGTCGGCGTTTCTCGGCGGCCTGCTGGTGGGCCGGGACGGCCGCCGGATCATCGACGAATCCCGGTACGGCGCGGCGATCGGCGAACGCATGGTCACCGAGCACGGCGGGCAAGGCTGGCTGCTGGTCGACGAGCCGATCGTCGCCGAAGCAAGGCGCGACGGGCGGAAACAAGGCCAATGGTTCGCGACGCTGCAGCTGCGCTATCTGCTCGGCAAGGGCCGGGTGACCGGCGGGACGCTCGAAGAAGTGGCCGCGCGCGCCGGAGTCGACCCGGCCGGGCTGGCGGCGACGTACGCCGAATACCAGCGCGGCCCGGACCCAGCGGGCAAACCCGCGGATTTCGCGCGCCCGCTGGACACGCCGCCGTACTCGCTGATCGACGTGTCGGTGAAGCCGAACCTCGGCTACCCGTGCCCGATGCTGACCCTGGGCGGTCTCGTGGTCGACGAGGACACCGGCGCGGTGGCCGGCGTACGCGGGCTTTACGCCGCCGGGCGCACCGCGGTGGGAATCTGTTCCAGGTCGTATGTGAGCGGTCTTTCGCTGGCTGACTGCGTGTTTTCCGGCCGCCGGGCAGGGTTGCACGGCGCGCGTGGCGCGGACCGCGTCGACAAAAACGAGAACGTGTTCTAGTCTTGAGCGTGTCGAGCGAGAGAGGACGGCCGATGAGCGAGCTGGCTGCCGTGATCGCGGGGGTGCGCGACCTTCTTCCCGTGCTGCGGGAACGCGCACAGGAGACCGAGGACGCCCGTCGGATCCCCGCCGAATCAGTGAAAGCGCTGCAGGAGACCGGATTTTTCCGCCTGCTGCAACCGAAACCGTACGGCGGCTTGGAAGCCGACCCGGTCACCTTCTACACCGCGGTCAAGCTCATCGCGAGCGCCTGCGGGTCCACCGGATGGGTCGCGTCGATTCTCGGCGTGCACCCGTGGCACGTCGCGTTGTTTGACGCGCAAGCCCAGGCGGACGTGTGGGGCGAGGACCACGACGTGCGGATTTCTTCGTCGTACGCGCCGATGGGCAAGGCGACCGTCGTCGAGGGCGGCTACCGGCTGTCCGGGCGATGGAGCTTCTCGTCCGGAAGCGACCACTGCACGTGGGTGCTGCTGGGCGGGCCCGCGTTCGCCGACGGCAAGCCGGTGGACTTCTGCACGTATCTCGTGCCGATCTCGGACTACTCCATTGTGGACGTCTGGGACACGGTCGGGCTGCGCGGCACCGGGTCCAACGACATCGTCGTCGAGGACGTGTTCGTGCCGAAGCACCGCGCGCTGAGCTTCATGGCGACGTCGAAGTGCAAGACCCCGGGCCAGGAAGTCAACCCCGGCCCGCTGTACCGGCTGCCGTACGGCTCCGTGCACCCGAGCACCATCACCGCGCCGATCATCGGGATGGCCCAAGGCGCGTACGACGCACACGTGGAGCACCAGGGCAAACGGGTGCGGGCGGCGTACGCGGGCGAACAGTCCAAAGAGGACCCGTTCTCGAAGGTGCGGATCGCCGAGGCGGGCAGCGAGATCGACGCGGCCTGGCTGCAGCTGACGCACAACATCGACGAGCTGTACCAGCTGGCCTGCAAGGGCGAGAAGCTGCCGTTCAGCACGCGGCTGCGGGTGCGCCGGGACCAGGTGCGCGGCACCGAGCGGGCGATCTCCGCGATCGACCGGCTTTTCGAGAACTCCGGCGGCCGCGCGCTGCAGCGGGGCACGCCGATCCAGCGGTTCTGGCGCGACGCGCACGCGGGCCGGGTGCACGCGGCGAACGACGCCGAGCGCGCGTACGTCATGTTCGGCACCGGCGAGTTCGGTTTGCCCGTCGAGAATGCGATGGTCTGATGGCTCCCGAAGGTTCCTATGCAGACACTGCGGGCGGCATTCGTCTGCACTATCACGAATCCGGCGCGGAAAACGCCGAGACGGTGCTGTTGCTGCACGGCGGCGGCCCCGGTGCGTCGGCGTGGAGCAACTTCGGCCGGAACCTGCCGGTGTTCGGGAAGTCCTACCGCACGCTGGCAATCGACCAGCCGGGGTTCGGCCGGTCCGACAAGCCGACCGACCACCCGCAGTACTTCCGGCACAGCTCGGACGCGGTCGTCGGCCTGATGGACCAGCTGGGCATCGAAAAGGCACACATCGTCGGCAACTCGCTTGGAGCGGGAGCGGCGGTCCGGCTCGCGCTGAACCACCCGGGACGCGCGGGACGGCTGGTGCTGATGGGCGCGGGCGGGCTGAGCGTCAACCTGTTCGCCCCGGACCCCACCGAAGGCGTGCGGCTGCTGTCCCGGTTCGCCGGGGATCCGACGCGGGAGCGGATGGAAGCGTTCCTCCGGATCATGGTGCACGACCAGGCTTTGGTGACCGACGAGCTGATCGACGAACGCTTCGAGATCGCGCGTTCGCCGGAATCGCTCGCCGCGATGCGGGCGATGGGCAAATCGTTCAGCCTGCCGGATTCCTTCGAGGAAGGCATGTTGTGGCGCGAGGCTTACCGCCTGCGGCAACGGGTCCTGCTCGTGTGGGGCCGGGAGGACCGGGTCAACCCGCTGGACGGCGCCTTGCTGGCGTTGAAGACGATTCCGCGTGCGCAACTGCACGTGTTCGGCGGCTGCGGCCACTGGGCGCAGCTGGAGAAGTTCGACGAGTTCAACCGACTCGCCCTCGACTTCCTCGGGAGTTCGTGATGGCTATCCGTTCGCTGGGATATCTGCGCATCGAAGCCACGGACATGGACGCCTGGCGCGTCTACGGGCTGAAGGTGCTCGGCATGGTGGAAGGTTCGGGCGCCGACCCGGACGCGCTGTACCTGCGCATGGACGATTTCCCGGCGCGATTGGTGATCGTGCCGGGGGAGAAGGACCGCTTGTCGGTAGCGGGCTGGGAAGCGGCCAACGCCGCGGAACTGGACGACGTCCGCGCCCGGCTCGACGCGGCTTCGGTGCCGTACAAGGAAGGCACGCCGGAGGAGTTGGCCGACCGCCGCGTGGCGGAGCTGATCAGCTTCGCCGATCCGTCGGGCAACACCCTGGAGGTCTTCCACGGCGTCGCGCTGCAGCACCGGCGGGTGGTGAGCCCGTACGGGCACCGCTTCGTGACCGGTGAACAGGGCCTCGGCCACGTGGTTTTGTCGACCCACGACGACGAGGCCGCGCTGCGGTTCTACCGGGACGTGCTGGGCTTCCGGCTCCGCGATTCGATGCGCCTCCCGCCGCAGATGGTGGGCCGCCCGGCCGACGGCGACCCGGCCTGGCTGCGGTTCTTCGGCTGCAACCCGCGCCACCACAGCCTGGCGTTCCTGCCGATGCCGACGCCGAGCGGGATCGTGCACCTGATGGTGGAGGTCGAGGAGACCGACGACGTCGGGCTGTGCCTCGACCGCGCGAAGCGCAAGAACGTCCCGATGTCGGCGACGCTGGGCCGGCACGTGAACGACCTGATGCTGTCGTTCTACATGAAGACCCCAGGCGGCTTCGACGTCGAGTTCGGCTGCGAAGGCCGTCAGGTCGAGGACGAGGACTGGATCGCCCGCGAGAGCACCGCGGTTTCGTTGTGGGGCCACGACTTCTCGGTGGGCGCGCAATGACAGCGGCGGTTCCGGAGGCGGTGCCGGACCGGTTCCGCGAGGTGCTGGGCCACTTCTGCACCGGGGTGACGGTGGTGACCGGCTTTGTCGAGGATTCCTCGGCTGTCGCGCCGACCGGACCGGTGGGGTTCGCCTGCCAGTCCTTCGCGGCGCTGTCGCTGGATCCGCCGCTGGTGCTGTTCTGCGTCGCCCGGACCTCGCGCACCTGGCCCGCGCTGGCCGCGGCGGGCACGTTCGCGGTGAACGTGCTCGCCGAGGACCAGCAGGCGGTCTGCGCCGAGTTCGGCCGCCGCGGCGGCGACAAGTTCTCCGGGGTCTCCTGGCGGCCCGCCCCGTCCGGCGCGCCGCTGCTGGACGGAGCCCTGACCTGGGTCGACTGCGAGGTGCAGGCCGTTCACCCGGCCGGCGACCACTACGTGGTGGTGGGCCGGGTGACCGCACTGGGCGAGACGTCCGACGCCCGCCCGCTGCTGTTCCACCGCGGCCGCTACACGGTCACCGAACCGGTGCCGGACGCGCTCACCGCGCTGATGCCCTGGCCCCGTCCGGACGACTGGCTCTGACGCTTCGGGCGGGTGTGCGCGCTACTTCCAGCGGAAGTGCACGAACACCCGCCCGAAGTTGTCCTTGTCCTTCTCGACGCGGTGGTAGAGCGCCTTCACGTCCTTGCGCTCCAGGAACCGCAGCACGTGCTTCTTCAGCTGCCCGGAGCCCTTGCCCGGGATGATCTCCACGAGCGGCGCCTTCTTCGCGACCGCCTCGTCGATGACCGCGCGCAACGCCCGGTCGATCTCGCCGCCGCGGTTGTAGATGTCGTGAAGATCGAGCTTGAGCTTCATTCCTCCTTCCTACCCTGCCGCGCGCTCACATAGTCGACATCGACTACTCTTCCGCGTATAGTCGATCCTGACTAAGGAGCTGTGGTGAAGCGACGCGTGGTGGGAAATCCGCTCGGGCTGGCCGTACTGGCGGGCTTGCTCGAGGAGCCGATGCATCCGTACGAGATGGCCCGGCGGTTCGTGGAGTACGGCAAGGAGCGGGATTTCAAGTACACCCGCAGCTCGCTGTACATGGTGGTCGGGCAGCTGGAGAAGGCCGGGTTCATCGCGGCGCAGGAGACCTTGCGAGATTCGGCGCGCCCGGAGCGGACGGTCTACGCCATCACGCCGACCGGGCGGCTCGAGCTGTTCGACTGGATGCGCGAACTCGTCGCCGAACCGGCCACTGAGTATCCGCTGTTCGGCGCTGCGCTGTCGCTGTTCGTGGTGCTGCCCGCCGACGAGGTCCGCGAGCTGCTGCAGCAGCGGCTGGCCGCGCTCACCGCGATCGCCGACGACATCCGCGCGGCCCTCGAACGCGGCCGCGAACAGGGGCTCGCCTGGTGGTTCCTGGTCGAGGAGGACTACCGGCTGGTGAAGGTCGAGGCGGAGCGCGGCTTCGTCGAACGGCTCGCCGAGTCGGTCGCCGGGGAGGACTACCGGCAGGCGTGGGAAACCTACTTCAAGGGGAGATCATGAATGTATTGGTGATCGGTGGCGGCATCGCCGGTGCGACTACCGCGATGGCGTTGCAGCGCGCGGGAATCGAAGCCGTTGTGTACGAAGCTTATTCAGAAGGCAGCGGACGGAGTCGGCAGCGCGCTCACGCTGTCTCCCAACGGCCGCAACGCCTTGCGGCAGATCGACGCCGACGACGCGGTGGCCGCGATCGGGCTCGAAGTGCCCGGAATGGTGATGCAGAACCACAAAGGCCGCGTGGTCGGCAGATTCGACGGGCTGCCGGAGCTGCCGCCGAGCCTGCTGCTGCGCCGGGACCGGCTGTACCGCGCGCTGATGGACGAAGCGCTGAGCCGGGGCATCACGGTCGAGTTCGGCAAACGGCTGAAGTCCATCGAGAACCAGCCGGACCACGTGGTCGCGCATTTCACGGACGGTTCTTCGGCCACTGGCGACATCGTGGTTGGCGCGGATGGCATCCGCTCGGCTGTCCGGTCCACTTTGGACCCGGCGGCGCCCGCCCCGCGCTACACCGGACTGCTCGGCCTCGGCGGCTGGATCCGCAATCCCGGCCTGCCGAGCACCGGCGCCTATCAGCATTTCGCCTTCGGCAAACGAGCGTTCTTCGGCTATTACATCGACGCGGACGAGATTCTCTGGTTCAGCAACGTCCCCGCCGCCGACCCGGCCGAGGCGAAGACCGTCGCTCCGGAACGCTGGCTCTCGGTGCTCCGGGAACGCCACGCAGACGACGTCCCCGCGCGGGACATCGTCGCCCTGCTGAAGCCGGAAGACGTTGCCCAGCCAGGAATCCTGGAGGACATCCCGACCGTGCGAACGTGGCACCGCGGCCGGGTCGTCCTGGTCGGTGACGCCGCGCATCCGACGTCGCCGAGTTCCGGACAGGGAGCCTCGCAGGCGATCGAAAGCTCCCTGGAACTGGCTCGTGCGCTCCGGGACAATCCTGACGTGGCAACGGCTTTCGCTCAGTACGAGGCGGCCCGGCGGGAGCGGGTCGAGCGCATCATCGCGCGGGCGGCGAAAATCAACAACGACAAGGCGGCGGGGCCGGTGGCGCGGGTCATGCGCGACCTGCTGATGCCCGTGGCGATGAAAACAGTCATGAGCCCGGAGAAGATGTTCGGGGACCTGCACCGGCACCGGATCGATTTCGCGCCTTCGACGGCGGCGGTCTAGCGGAGGCAGGCGAGCGCGGACCGGCGCACGAGGGCGGTGCGGCCGAGCAATCCCAGTACGGTCAAGGCATCCGGGGGTCCACCGGCCCGGATCACGCGCAGCTGGGTCCGTTCGGAGGCCCGCAGCAGGTCGTCGGCGCGCCAGTCCGGTCCGCTCGTGACGGCGCGGATCAGCGCGGCCGGGTCCGGAGGCGGACGGACGGGGACCCCGTCCGTCAGTCCAGGGTCTGCCACCATCCGTCCACCGCCGGCGGCGCGGACGCGTCGATCCGTTCCCCGGGCTTCGGGATCGCGAGCGGGAGGTCGTTGGCCTTCGCCTCCCGCCACACCCGGTCCGCGGGATCCGACCAGGTGTGCATGGCCAGGGTGAACGTGGCCCAGTGCACCGGGACCAGCAGCCCGCCGCGCACGTCGAGATGGGCGGCGACGCCCTCCTCCGGCGTCATGTGGATGTCCGGCCAGTTCGGGGCATACGCGCCGACCTGGATCAGCGTCGCGTCGAACGGGCCGTATTTCGCGCCGATCCCGGCGAAACCGGGGAAGTACCCGGTGTCGCCGCTGTAGTAGACGCGGTGCTCCGGCCCGGCGATCACCCACGACGCCCACAGCGTGCTGTCGTTCGCGAGGCCGCGGCCGGAGAAATGCTGTGCGGGCGTGGCGACGAACCGGATCCCGGCCACCGTCGCGTCCTCGTGCCAGTCGAGTTCGATGATCCGCGCGGCCGGGACGTGCCATCGTTCGAGGTGCGCGCCGACGCCGAGCGGAACGAGGAACGGCGCGTCGGTCAGCGAGATCAAGGCCTGAACGGTGGGCAGGTCGAGGTGGTCGTAGTGGTCGTGGGAGATCACGACCGCGTCGAGGCGGCCCAGCTCCCGCAGCGAAACCGGGGGAGCGTGCAGCCGCCGCGGCCCAGCGAAGGCGGCGGGCGAAACCCGGTCGCCCCACACCGGATCGCACAGCACGCGGGCGCCGTCGATCTCCACCAGCGTGGACGCATGTCCGTACCAGGTAAGGAAAAGACCGTCAGCGGAGGAGGCGGCCGGAGAGGAGACCAGCGGGACCGCACCGCCCGGACGGCGGCGATCGCGGTCCTCGCCGAACAGGAACTCGCGCACGAGCGCGCCAGGGGAGGCGGGCGTCGCGCGAGTGTGGGCCGCGTTGTGGAACACGCCGTCGCGGTACTGCGGAGACTGGCGCATCCGTTCGGCACGGGCTCCGGTGGCCTTCGCGCCGAAGGCCACCGGAGTCAATGCTGGGAAGTCCATACCTCCGAGTTTACGAAGCGTTCCTGAGAGGAGCCCCAGCTTCGTGGAGGTGCCGCAGCGTCTGCCGGTACGACGAGACCAGCCCAGTGCGCAGGTACGAGATGCCGATCTCCGCGCAATACGCCTCCACCATCGGCTGCGCCCGGCGCAAATGCACCGACGGCATGCTGGGGAACAAGTGGTGCTCGATCTGGTGGTTGAGCCCGCCGAGCAGCACGTCGATCACCGGCCCGCCCGCGACGTTGCGCGAGGTGAGCACCTGTTTGCGCAGGAAGTCGAGTTCCGGCTTGCCGGTCAGCGTCGGCATGCCCTTGTGGTTCGGCGCGAAGATCGAACCCATGTAGACGCCCCACAGCCCCTGGTGGACCGCGAAGAACAGCAGCGCGAGGCCCGGCGGGAGGACGATGAACAGCGCGGCCAGGTAGACCGCGATGTGGGTGAACAGCAACGCCGCTTCGAGCCCTCGCCGGCGCAGTCCGGGGCGGGCGACGGCGCGGATGCCGGACCAGTGCAGGTTGAGGCCTTCGAGGGTGAGCAGCGGGAAGAACAGCAGCGCCTGGTGCCGGCCGATGAACCGGGGCACGCCGCGCGCCTCGCGGGCCTGTCGCTGGGACCAGACGAGGACGTCCGGATCGACGTCCGGGTCCAGTTCCTCGTGGTTCGGGTTGGCGTGGTGGCGGGTGTGCTTGTCCATCCACCACCCGTAGCTCATGCCGATGCCGAGATTCCCGGCCAGCCGTCCGGCGATCTCGGCGGGCCGGCGGGTGCGGAACACCTGCCGGTGGGCCAGGTCGTGCGAAAGCAGGGCGATCTGCCCGAACATGAACGCCTGGAACGCGGCCACGGCGAGCTGCCACCACGAGTCGCCGAGCAGCGCGAACGCCACCCAGCCCCCGCGAACAGCACGGTCACGAGCGTGATTCGCGCGGTGTAGTAGCCGGGGCGGCGGTCGAGCAGACCGGCGTCGGTGATCCGGCGGCAGAGCCGGGCGAAGTCGCTTCCCGGCCGTGGGGGCGAGGGGAGGACGAGCTTGTCGGTGGTCACGGGGGAGTATTGCGGCGCACGACCCCAGCGGAAAACCGGCAGACCCGAACGCCAGTGCTGGGGTTGCCCCCACCCCGAGGGCACACTCGGCCGATGCATGCAGCTCAGGCCAGGGAAATATCGCCGAGCCGACGCACCGGAGACCAAAAATTCATCGGAACAACACCCACCGAACGGCCGCCCCCTAGCCCAGACGGCCCATCAGCCCGCCCGCCCGGTGCAGCTGCCCGCCCCACCGCCGAGCTGCCGTAACCCCCCTCCCCACCTCAGCCACCCCAAACCCAGCCACCCCCAAACCCAGCCACCCCAACTCAGCCACAACCGCGGGATCGCGTCGGCGTCTGACCGAGTGGTGTGCCCGGCCCCCCGGGCCCAGCACACCACTCGGTCAGACGCCGACTAAAGGCGATCCCGCGCGCGGCGGCGAAGCCGACGCCATCAAACACAGTCCCGTGCCGCACCTCCCCCGAAAACCCAGCCCCGGCTAGCTGTAGCTCTGGCTAGCTGTAGCTCCGGCAAACTCAGCCCAGCTAACCCACCCCCAGCTAGCCCACCCCCGGCTAACCCAACCTCGGCTAACCCAACCTCGGCTAACCCAACCTCGGCTAACCCAACCTCGGCTAACCCAACCTCGGCTAACCCAGCCCCGACAACCCAACCTCGGCTAACTCAGCCCCAGCTAACCCACTCCCGACAAACCCACCCCCGACAACCCCACCCCCCGACCAACACACCCTGCCGACCCCCCTCACTTCTGGCACTTTGATCCCCATGCGCTCCTACTACCTCCCCCCAGCCGTCCCCGTAGCCGCCCTAGTCCTCATGCCGTTCCTCCCCTTCGTCAACTCCGCCGGCCTGTGGCTAGGCCTGCCGAAGATGATGGTCTGGGGCGCCTTCTGGTGCCTCATGTTCACCCCGGCGCTGCTGCTGTCCGAACGGCTCATGGCCCGCAGCGGACAGGAGGATTAGCGATGATCCTCGCCTTCACCCTCGTCGGCATCGTGCTCATCGGCGTGCTCGGTTTCGTCGGCCGTCGCCGTCCTGCCGCGGATCTCGCGGAATGGACCGTCGGCGGCCGGAAGTTCGGCGCGCTCACCATGTGGTTTCTGCAGGCCGGCGAGGTCTTCACCACCTTCACCTTCCTCGGCATGGCCGGTCTGGCTTTCTCCGGCGGTGTCGCGGCGATGTACGCGCTTCCGTATGTCCCCATCGCGTACGTGGTCCTGTTTTTCCTGGCCAAGCGGATCTGGCGGATGGGAAAGGACCGCGGTTACCTGACCCAGGGCGATTTCCTGGAGGACCGGTACTCGAGCCGCGCGCTCGGTACCGTGTCGGCGATCCTCGGTGTCGTGTTCGTGCTGCCGTACCTGCAGTTGCAGATCACCGGGCTCGGGCTGATCGTCCGGCTCGTCACCGGCGACCGCGCGTCCGGCACGCTCAGCATGATCGCCGGCAGCGTGCTCGTGGTCGCGTTCGTGTTGTGGGCGGGGCTGCGCGGTGTCGCGGCGACGTCGTACTTCAAGGACGCGATCATGCTCGTCGTCCTGGTGGTGCTGATCATCGCGGTGCCCGCGCACTTCGCCGGCGGCGTGTCCGGGGTGTTCCACAAGATCGACCAGCTGCATCCGGAGAAGCTGTTCGTGCACGCCGGGGCCAACGACCACACGTGGTTCATCACGAGCATGCTGGTGAGCGCGATCGGCGTCGGGCTGATGACGCTGCCGCACACGTGGCCCGCGCTGATGTCCGCGCGCGATCCGAAGGTGCTGCGCCGCAATTACACCTGGATGCCGGTTTACGAGCTGTGCCTGCTGCTGCCGATGATCATCGGCTTCGCGGCGATCCTGGTGGTGCCCAAGGGAAGCGACCCGAACGGCGTGCTGCTGACGCTGAGCAAGGACGCGCTGCCGGGCTGGGTCACCGGTCTCGTGGTCGTCGCCGCGACGGCCACCGCGATGGTGCCCGCGGCGGGGATCCTGATCGGCATTTCCTCGCTGGTGGCGAGGAACATCGCCCGGGTGCGCAGCGAACGCAAGCAGTTCTGGATCAACCACGGGACGGTCGTGCTGGCCAGCGCGCTCGCGCTGGTGCTCGGGATCTTCCGGCCGGACCTGCTGGCGAACCTGCTGCTGCTCACCTATTCCGGTTCGGTGCAGCTGGCCCCGGCCAATCTGCTCGGCTTCCTGAAGAAGGTCCCGGTCGGCAAGGCCCCGGTGTTCGCCGGGCTGCTGGCGGGCGAGGTCGTGGTCATCTGGCTGACCTTCGTGGACACCAAACTCGTCGGAACGGTCAACGTCGGGCTGGTCGGCCTCGCGGTCAACGTGGTCGTGCTCGCCGTCGCGGCGGTCATCGAACGGGCCGTGACCCGGTCCGGAGACGTTGTGCAGACAGGAGAAACGGTATGACGCGCACTCTTTTCACCGGCGGCACGGTGTTCGACGGAACGGGCAGCGCGCCCGCGCCGGCAGACGTCGTGGTCGAGGACGGCCGGATCGTCGACGTCGGCACCGGCCTCGACGGCGACCGCGTGGTGGACTGCGCCGGCGCGACGCTGCTGCCCGGGATGTTCGACTGCCACGTGCACGTGACGGTGTCCGATCTCGGATTGCTGCAGCGGGTGCAGAAGCCGTTCTCGTACCAGTTCTACGAGGCGGCGCGGAATCTGTGGACGACGCTGAAGCTCGGCATCACCACCGTGCGCGACGCCGCCGGGGCCGACCTCGGCATCAAGCAGGCGGTCGCGGACGGGCTGATTCCCGGGCCCCGCTTGGAAATCGCGGTCGGCCTGATCAGCCCGACCGGCGGGCACGGCGACGGCTGGATGCCGTCCGGGCACTGCGTCCCGCTGTCGCTTCCGCACCCCGGCCGGCCGAGCGCGCTGGCCGACGGGCCGGACGAAATGCGCCGCGTCGCGCGGACCCTGCTGCGGGCTGGGGCGGACGTGCTGAAGGTCTGCACCACCGGGGGCGTGCTGTCGCCCCGGGACGATCCCCGGCATTCGCAGTTCACGCTGGAGGAACTGGACGTTCTCGTCGCGGAAGCGAACATGCAGGGGCGTGCGGTGATGGCCCACGCGCAGGGCGCGGAGGGGATCAAGAACGCCGTCCGCGCCGGGATCCGGTCGATCGAACACGGCATCTACCTCGACGACGAGGCTATCGAGCTGATGCTCGCGCGCGGCACCTGGCTCGTCCCGACGCTGGTGGCGCCGGTGAACGTCATCCGGGCGGCCGCCGCCGGTGCCGCATTGCCGGACGCGGTGGTGCAGAAGGCGAAAGAGGTCGCGGAGGTGCACCACGATTCGGTGCGCCGGGCAGTCGCGGCCGGGGTCCGGATCGCGATGGGCACCGACAGCGGCGTCGGCCCGCACGGGACGAACCTCGAAGAGCTGGAGCTGATGCACTCGGCCGGGATGAGCCCCGCGGACGTGCTGGTCGCCGCCACGTCGTCGGCCGCCCGGCTGCTGGGCAAGGACGCCGAACTGGGCCGCTTGGCTCCCGGGTATCGCGCGGATCTGGTGGTCGTTTCGGGCGATGTGTACGATTTCCCGGCTTTGGCGGGGAACGTTCGGGAAGTGTGGCAGGACGGGACGCGCGCGGTTTAGCGCGGCAGTTTCCTGATCGCGGCATACTGTCCGCCGTGATCATGAAAACCGAGGAACGCCACGCGTCCTGGCTCGAACTCTTTTTCGACCTGGTTGCAGTCGCCGGCGTCGCCCAGCTCTCGCACCTAGTGCGCGGAACCACCTCCTGGGGCGACGCCGGCCTGTACGTCGTGTGCTTCCTCGCGTTTTGGACCGCGTGGATGTGCTTCACCGTGTACGGCAATGTCACCGGTGCCGAGGCGCGCACGATGCCGGTGCTGCTCGCGATGGCCGGGCTGGTTTTCATGGCTGGCTCGGTGCACAACATTGGCGAGTACGCGCAGGCTTTCGCCATCGCTTATGTCGCGGTGCGCGGGCTGGCGAGTCGGGTCTGGGAGAGTAAAGGAGCCACGAAGGTCATTGTCGAATGGCCGGTTGTGCACGCTGGGATGGGTGTGGTGCCGTGGTTTGTTTCGTTTTGGGTCGACGCGCCTTGGAAGTACGCGCTGTGGGCGCTGGGGTTGGCGATTGACCTGGTTGCCGGGTTGACTATGTCCGGGGAGCAGGCTGCGGCGAGGGTGGCTGAACGGGCTGCCCAGTCTAAGCGGCCGATGCCGGGGTTGGCGTTTGCGCATTTGGATATCGCGCATTTTGGGGAGAGGTTGGGGCTTTTTACGATCATTGTGCTGGGGGAGGGGGTTCTTACGGTTACTGAGGCGATGACGGAGGTTTCCGAGTGGCAGGGGGCGTTGTTCTGGACTGTGCTTGGGGTTTTGGCGTTGCTTGCGGCGTTGTGGGGTGCGGCGTTGTTTCAGGGGTTTGGGGGGATTCCTTATTTGTCGCAGGCTGCTTGGGGGCCTCGGGTTTTGCTGCCGGTGCATTGTTTGGTGGCTGGGTTGCTGGCGGCTTTGGCGGCTGGGTTCGGGGATGTTGTCGAGGCGGTTTCGCATGGGCATGTCGATGCGGGGACGCGGTGGTTGGTGTGTGGGTGTTTGGCGGTCTTTACGGTGGTGGGGGTTGTTGCGCGGGTTGCTTCTGGGGGGTGGAAGCGGTGGGATTTCGTTGGGGTGGTTTTTGGGGTTGGGGTTCCGGTGGGGATGGGGGTTGTGGGCGGGGTGTTGACTCCGGGGCGGTTTTTGTGGGTTTTGGTGGTGGGGGTTCTGCCTGGGCTGGTGCGGGAGTTTCCTCGGCGGCGGTTGGGGTGATGGGGGCTCGTCGCCTGGCGGCGACATTGCGCCTCGGTGCTGCGTGGGGCACCCCGAAGCCCGAGTGTGCTGACGGTCTGGGGGTGCTTGTCAAGGCGGGAAAGATGCCTTGACAAGCACCCCCAGCCCGCAGGGAGGCTTCGTATCGGGGTGCGGGGGTGGGGCTGGGTGCCTCGATGGTTGGGTGCGCTGGCTGGCTGGCGCGCTCCAGTCGAAACCCTCGCTGCGCTGCTCTCGCACCTGGGTGTTGCGACAGCCCCATGGCCCTCAGGACAACCCGCCCGCTCCCTTCCGAAAGCTGCGCCAAACCTGGCCGAGCCCTTCGATCTGGGCAGACCGGCCTCAATCCGGGGGCGGTTGGGCGGTGCTGCGAGGGGGCTAGTCGCCGGTGAGGAGGTCGCGGAGGGCGGCCGCGAATTTGGCCGGATTGCGTTGCGGGGCCAGGTGTGCGCCCGGTGTTTCTACGAACGGCAGTCCCAGTTCCAGCGCGAGGATTTTGGCTGGCTGGTAGTGGTACCAGCCACGGCTCGCCTCCCCGGCGGTCGGCACGATTTCGGTGTTCGTGCGGCGCAGGGCGCGCAGGTCTGGCAGGTAGTCGAAGAACTCGGTCAGTTCGCGGTCGAACAGGCGGAGCCAGTCGCTTTCGTGCGGCAGGCGCAGGTGTGGCAGGTCGGGCAGGGCTGCGCCTGCGATGCCGTCCGCGAAGCGTGTCACCGCGCCCATCAGGTCACCCGAACGGGCCAACCGGACCTGTCCCGCGGCGGCCTCGAGGATTCCGGCTGCGTCCGGCATCAGCTGGATCGCAGGAGGTTCGTGCGCGACGAACGTGACGACCCGGTCCGGGTGCCGGGCGACGAGGTCCAGTCCGATCAGCGCGCCGGCGCTCGTGCCGAACATCGAAACCGGCCCGTCGCCGCCGACGTGGTCGAGGACGGCCAGTGCGTCGTCCGCCTGCACCTGCACCGAGACTGGGCCGGTGGTGGTGTCCGTGCTGGAGAAATGCCCGCGGCGGTCGTAGGTGATCACGGTGAAGTCCGTGCGCAAAAGCTTGACCAGCGCGCGGAACGAGTCTGCCGCACCGGTCCCGCCGGGGACGAGCAGCAGCAGCGGTCCCTCGCCGGTCGTGCGGACGGCCAGTTCGCCGCCTTCGACCGGACAGCGATGCTCGGCAGTCTCCGCATCTTCCGCGATCATGCCCAGAAGTCAAGCACAACCCCGGTCACCCGATGGATTCCGGGACACCGGTTTTTGTCGGTGGCGGGTGCGAGACTCCGGGAATGACGAGTTGGGATGAGTTCACCGCCGCCGCTCCGTCCCTGGCCTCGCGCGTACGGGCCCGCTTCGCCGCCGCGGAGTCGCACGTGCTGGCCACGCTCCGGCGCGACGGATCGCCGCGAGTGAGCGGTTCGGAAATCGACTTCCGCGACGGGGAGGCGTACATCGGATCGATGCTCGACGCGATGAAGGCCCGCGACCTTCAGCGCGACGATCGCTTCGCCCTGCACGCCTACCCAGGCATCGAGGAAGGCGGCGACGCGAAGATCGCCGGCCGGGCAGTGGAAATCACCGACCCGGCGGAGGTCTCGCGGATCCAGGAGGGACAGGAGAGCCACCTGTTCCGGCTGGATCTGCGGGAGGCAGTGCTGACGTGGGTGGAGGACAACACGCTGTGGATCGAATCGTGGCACCCAGGCAGCTGGGTGCGGTTCGCCCGGCCGGACAACGGCCCCGCGGTGCGGACAGAGCTGGGATGAGGTGGTTTCGGACGGGTTGAGCAGACAAGCCTGACCGCAGCGGCGGAAGCTGGCGGATTGACGAGGCTGGTCGGCGGGGAGTGGATGAGGTGGTGTGCGGATGGGTTGAGCTGGCGAGGTGAGGCGAGCCGCTCCAAGTTCTAGCCTGGGCTGATGAAACTCACGTCCACGGTGCTCGACGCGCCGGAGCCGCGAGTGCTGGCCGGGTTTTACCGGGAGCTGCTCGGGTGGCCGATCGGTGCTGACGAACCGGAATGGGTCACGCTGCGTCCGGCCGACGGCGGGGCTGGGCTGTCGTTCCAGCTGGAGCCGCGGTACGTGCCGCCGGTGTGGCCTGCGGGGTCTGGGGAGCAGCAGATGCAGCTCCACCTGGACTTCGAGGTCGAGGGACGGGCGGCACTGGAGGCCGCGGTCGCGAAGGCGGTCGCTGCCGGGGCCCGGGTGGCGGGGTTCCAGCCACAGCGGGACGTCCGGGTGCTGCTGGATCCGGTGGGGCATCCGTTCTGCTTCTGGACGCGCGACGTGCCTTGACAGTTCCGGCCGGGATGGTGCTGGGCCGGGTTGTGAATCCGTGGCCGGTCTCGACGGGTTCCGGCCGAGGCGGTGCTGAGCCGGGTTCTGGACCAGTGGCCTGCCCTGATGGTGCCTTCGGTGTTCTGATCCGGCGCGCGTGGCCAGCCCGCGCAGCGGCCCGGCCGAACGGAAGCGGGCGGCTGGAGAGCTTCCGGGTGATCGCGCCGGGCCCGGACCAGGCGGACTGTCCCGCGCTGGCCCGGTATAACCGCCGCATCGGGGTCGCTCGCGGGAGTTCCTTGCCACAGCGGAATTCCTGTGCGGCAAGGAAACGACCGCTAGCGAGACCCGGACACGTCAGATCCGTTCCAGGATCGTCGCGGTGGCCATCGCTCCGCCGGCGCACATCGACACCAGTGCCGTGGTCGCGTCGCGGCGTTCCAGCTCGTGCAGTGCGGTCGTCAGCAACCGGGCACCGGTGCTGCCTACGGGGTGTCCCAGCGCGATCGCGCCGCCGTTCACGTTCACTCGCGACTCGTCCGGCTTGTGCATGCGTTGCCACGAAAGGACGACCGATGCGAACGCCTCGTTCACCTCGAACAGGTCCACGTCGCCGATCTTCATCCCGGCCGCTTCCAAGACCCGCGCGGTGGCCTGGACTGGGCCGTCCAGGTGGTAGTACGGCTCCGCTCCGACCAGTGCCTGCCGTCGGATGCGGGCGCGCGGGCGCAAGCCCAAGGACCGGGCCAGTGAGGCGTCCATGATCAGCACTGCGGCGGCGCCGTCGGAGATCTGGGAGGACGAGCCTGCCGTGTGGATTCCGTCCGGCATCACCGGCTTCAGCCGGGCCAGACCGTCCATTGTGGTCTCTCGCAGGCCCTGATCCCGGTCCACCACCCCGGCTTCCGTCGTCACCGGCACGATCTCCCGGGAGAAATGCCCGGCCGCCCAGGCCGCGGCGGCGTTGGCCTGCGACCGCATTCCGAAGGCGTCGACGTCCTCGCGCGTGATGCCCCGGCGGACCGCGATCCGTTCCGCCGCGCCGAATTGGTCCGGCATGTCGATCGACCACGCGTCCGGTTTCGGGGAGCCGACGCCCTCGCCTCGGTTCGCGCCCAGCGGGACGCGGCTCATCGCCTCGGCCCCGCACGCCACGCCCACGCTGATAGCGTCCGCCGCGATCAGGCCGGCGACCAGGTGTGCGGCTTGCTGCGCCGAACCGCATTGCGCGTCGATCGTCGTGGCGCCGGTCGATTCCGGCAGGCCCGCGTGCAGCCACGCGGTGCGGGTCAGGTTGCCGCTCTGCTCGCCCGCCTGCGTGACCGCGCCGCCGATCACCTGCTCCACCGAGGCCGGATCGATGCCTGCCCGGTCGACGACGCCGCGCACCGCCGCGCCCAGCAGTTCGGCCGCGTGCAGGCCGGACAGCCAGCCGCCGCGCTTGCCGATCGGCGTGCGTGCCGCGGCCACGATCACCGGTTCGCCCACGAGTGTCCCCTTTCGAAGCTTCCTGTCCGCAAAACTAGAACACGTTCCTATTAATGACAAGCGAGCGCACGACAGGGCGGAAGTGGATCACGTGTTCCTGAGCAAGCGCTCACCTGCGCCAACCGCATCTGGAACGGTAAAGTAAACAGGTTTCACTCAAGCGGGTTCCGTTGGTAAACGCCGTATGCTCTACTGGGTTCATAGAACGCGTTGCAGTTGGGTATCACCGCCGATCCCGTGCAGGAGGCCAAGCCGTGGCAGCCCCGCTTTTGCCCGCCGGTTTCGACTTCACCGATCCGGATCTCTACGCCAGCAGGCTGCCCTTGGAGGAGTTCGCCGAACTCCGCCGCACGGCGCCTGTCTGGTGGAACCCGCAGCCGCACAACACCGCCGGATTCGGCGACGACGGCTACTGGGTCGTCACGCGACACGCCGACGTCAAGGCGGTTTCGCGCGACAGCGAGCTTTACTCGTCGAGGGAGAAGACCGCGATCATCCGGTTCGACGACCAGATGACCGCCGAAGGACTCGACGCCAACCGGCTCGTCCTGCTGAACATGGACGCGCCGCAGCACACCAAGCTCCGCCGCATCGTGTCGAAGGGGTTCACCCCGCGCTCGATCGCGAAGCTCGAGGACACCCTGCGCGACCGCGCCGAGCGGATCGTGTCCGAGGCGAAGAAGAAGGGCTCCGGCGACTTCGTCACCGACGTCGCGTGCGAGCTGCCGCTGCAGGCGATCGCCGAGCTGATCGGCGTGCCGCAGGAGGACCGGCTCAAGCTCTTCGACTGGTCGAACCAGATGGTCGCCTACGACGACCCGGAGTACGACCTCGAGCCGATCGCCGCGTCGGCCGAACTCGTCGGCTACGCCTGGAACATGGCCGAGGACCGCCGCCGCTGCCCGATGGACGACATCGTCACGAAGCTCGTCCAGGCCGATGTCGACGGCGAATCGCTCGGCTCGGACGAGTTCGGGTTCTTCGTGATCCTGCTGGCCGTCGCGGGCAACGAGACCACCCGCAACGCCATCACGCACGGCATGAAGGCGTTCCTCGACCACCCGGAGCAGTGGGACCTCTTCAAGGAGAAGCGCCCGAAGACCGCGCCGGACGAGATCGTCCGCTGGGCGACCCCGGTCGTCGCGTTCCAGCGCACCGCCACCCGCGACACCGAACTGGGCGGCGCGCAGATCCGCAAGGGCGACCGCGTCGGGATGTTCTACAGCTCGGCCAACTTCGACCCCGAGGTCTTCGACGATCCCGGCAAGTTCGACATCATGCGCGAGGACAACCAGCACGTCGGCTTCGGCGGCACCGGCTCGCACTACTGCATCGGCGCGAACCTGGCCCGGCTGGAGATCGACCTGATCTTCAACGCGATCGCCGACGTGATGCCGAACATCGCCGAGGCCGCCGCCCCCGAGCGGCTGCGTTCGAGCTGGCTCAACGGGATCAAGCACTATCAGGTCCGCTACGCCTGAGCGAGCCTGAGCACGCGAAACGCCCGGGGAAGCAACCTGATCGGCAACCCGCGCGGCGCACCGGCATGATGGCCCCGTGCGCACGACGGTAGACGCGGAATTCGGCGTCCGGGTGACCAAACCCGGTCTCGCCGCCATTTCGGTCGCCGCCGTGCGCGCGGACGCCGGCGAACTCACAGTGTCCGACGCCGGTTCCCCGCGTACCGCCGAGTTTGAACACGGCACTCGCGCGGAGATCTACGACCTCGCCGAGGGCGAGCATCGCGTCACCTATCACGGAGAACGCGTGCTGCACCGCGGTGTCGCCGAACCCGTGACGCTCGCCGACATCGCGCGGTACACGCGCCCCAGCCGGTACTGCCCGTCAGATCGGATGGGCGGTCTCTTGCCGCCAGGCATCGGGGACCTGACCGGCGCGCGGGCGCGAGTGCAGGCGATCGTCGACCACGTCCACCGCAGGCTCGCGTACGTCGTCGGTTCCGGCGGCCCTACGCACGACGCCATCGACACGATGCTCGCGGGCGAAGGCGTCTGTCGAGACTTCGCGCACGTATGCGTCGCGCTGTGCCGGCTCGTCGACGTCCCCGCGCGCTACACGTCGGTGTACGCGCCGGGCTTGCAGCCGATGGACTTTCACGCCGTCTTCGAAGCAGGCATCGACGGCCGCTGGTACGTCTTCGACGCCACCCGCCTGGCCCCGCGCCAAACCATGCTCCGCATCGCGACCGGACGCGACGCCGCCGACACCCCGTTCCTCGCGACGCTGGGCTGCGAACTCGACTTCCTCGGCGCGACGATCTTCGCCACCACCGACGCGCCGCTCCCGCGTGACGACGGGCACGCCCCGGTCGTACTGGCCTGATTGCGTGTCTTTTGCGACAAACGGCGCGTCCGCTGGGTAGACAGTGAGCGTGAAGCGTTCCCGCAAGCCCCCTGGGCCGAGCAGATGGGCCCGTGCGCGTGCCCGGTACCGATGGCTGGACCACATCGCTCGCGCCACCAACCGGTACATCGACTACGGCGGCTACCACTACGTCGCGTCGATCACCTACTTCAGCCTGCTGTCGCTGGTGCCGATCCTGATGCTGTCGTCGTCGGCGGCCGGATTCGTGCTCGCGACGCAGCCGCATCTGCTCGACGCGCTGGTGCGGGGGATCTCCGGTTCGCTGCCCGGCCCGATCGGCGCGCAGGTTTCGTCGATCCTGACCGGGTTCGTCGAACAGCGCACCGGAGTCGGCGTCGCCGGTCTGGTCGTCGGCCTGTACTCCGGCTGGAACTGGATGAACGCGCTGCGGGACGCGCTCACCGCGATGTACGGCCAGAACCGGTCCGACGGGCCGCTGCTGCGCACGATCCTCATGGACGTGCTGGCGCTGCTCGGCCTCGCCGCGGCGCTGCTGGTGTCGTTCGGGATCTCGGTGTCCGGCACCGCGGTCGGCCGATCGCTGCTCGGGCTGGTCGGCGTCGAGGACACGAGCTGGGGGCACAACCTGCTGTCGTTCGTCTCGGTGCCGCTGGCGTTGCTCGCCGACTGGATGGTGTTCCTGTGGGTGCTCACCCGGCTGCCGCGCGAACGCGTCGGCTGGCGCAGCGCGATGCGCGGCGCGGTCGCCGCGGCGGTGGGGTTCGAACTGCTCAAACTGGCCGGCGGCTTCTACCTGAACCTGATCAGCAAGTCGCCGTCCGGCGTGGCGTTCGGTTCGGTGATCGGTCTGCTGTTCTTCATCTCGCTGATCGCGCGGATGCTCGTGTACATCACTGCCTGGACCGCCACCGCCCGCGACGCGCCGCGCAAACCGATCCAGCCCCCGGCGGCGACGCCGCTGAGGCCGATCATCGCGCCCAAGCAGAACAACGGGAAGGCGGCTCTGCTGGGCGCGATGGTCGGGGCATTGGGGACGTTTTTCGCCTTGCGGGGGCGGCGGAAGGACTAAGGCTTTTCCGAGCCGACGACCCACATGCTGAAGTACTGCGAGCCGCCGCCGTACGCGTGTCCTAACGCGACACGAGCACCGTCCACTTGGTAATCACCGGCACGGCCCATCACCTGCTTCGCCGCTTCGGAGAACCGCAGCATCCCGGACGCGCCAATGGGATTCGAGGACAGCACACCGCCTGAAGCGTTCACCGGCAGCCGTCCGCCGATCGCGGTGTCGCCAGCTTCGGTGATCTTCCAGCCCTGGCCTTCGGCGGCGAAGCCGAGGTTCTCCAGCCACATCGGCTCGAACCAGGAGAACGGCACGTAGATCTCCGCGACGTCCACTTCGGACAGCGGATCGGTGATACCCGCGTCGCGCCACAACGCGGCCGCGGCGTCGCGACCGGCTTGCGGGCTGACCTGGTCGCGGCCGGCGAACGTCGTGGGCTCGGTCCGCATCGCCGTCGCGTGGATCCAGGCCGCGCCGCCCGGCACGGCGTCCCCGGCGGCTTCGTCGCCGAGCACCATCGCGCAGGCGCCGTCGGACGAAGGACACGTTTCGTCGTACCGGATCGGGTCCCACAGCATCTGCGACGCCTGCACCGACTCGACCGTGATGTCGGCCTGCTGCAGGTGCGCGAACGGGTTCAGCGCGCCATTGCGCCGATCCTTCGCCGCCACGATCGCGCCGATGTGCTCGGGCGCGCCCGAACGGCGGATGTAGGACCGCACGTGCGGCGCGAAGTACCCGCCGGCCCCGGCTCCGACCGGCATCTGGAACGGCGGCAGGATCGACAGGCCCCACATCGCGTTCGACTCGGACTGCTTCTCGAACGCCACGGTCAGCACGCGCCGGTGCACCCCGGACTGGACGAGCGAAGCGGCGACCAGCGCGGTCGATCCGCCGACCGAACCCGCGGTGTGCACGCGAATCAACGGTTTCCCGTTCGCGCCCAACGCGTCCGCGAGGAACAGTTCGGGCATCATGACGCCCTCGAACAGGTCCGGCGCCTTGCCGATCACGACAGCCTCGATGTCGTCCCAGCCGACCTGGGCGTCCGTCATCGCGCGGTCGATCGCTTCGCGGAGCAGGCCGGCCATCGACACGTCGGTGCGCTTCGCGCGGTGGTGCGTCTGCCCGGTACCGAGCACCGCGGCGAGCTGTTTCGTCATCGTGCCTCCAGCACGGCGAGGAGGTTCTGCTGCAGGGCAGGTCCGCTGGTCGCGTGGGCGAGCGTCTTGGCCGCCTCGCCGCGATGGATGCGCGCGGCGGCTTCGCCGATCCGCGCGAGACCGGCGGAGAACATCGGATTCCCGGTGAGCGCCCCGCCGGACGGGTTGATCCGCACGCCGTCGTCGAGACCGAGTTCGCGGCGCAGGATGAGTTCCTGATGCGTGAACGGCGCGTGCAGTTCGGCCAGTTCGACGCCGTCGAGATCCAGCCGGGCCGCGGCGATGGCCGTCGACGGCGAGCGCGTGAGGTCGCGCGCGCCGAGGACGGGGGAGTCGATGCGGTGTTCCAGCCCGGAGATGATCGCGGGCCGCTCCACGAGGTCGCGGGCTCGTTCTTCCGAGGCCAGGATGATCACCGACGCACCGTCGGTCACCGGCGCGATGTCATGGGCGCGAAGAGGATCGGCGACGTACGGGGCGTCGAGAAGTTCGGCGACGTCCACGTTTCCGGACAGCTGGGCGGCCGGATTGTTCGCCGCGTCGGCGCGTGATCGGGCGGCGACTTCGGCAAGGTCCTTTTCGGACCACAGCCCGCCTTCGAGACCCAGCCGGGCCTGGAGTCCGGCGATCGCCAGGGAGTCCGGCCACAGTGGAGCGACGAGGTACGGGTCCAGCTGCATCGCCATGACCCGGCGCAGCTGTCCGGCGCTGGCCTTGCCGAATCCGTACACGAGCGCGGTGTCGACCTCGCCGGTGCGGATCTTCAGCCATGCCTCGTACAGCGCCCAGGCGGCGTCCATTTCCACATGGGACTCGTTGATCGGCGGGAACGCGCCCAGTGCGTCTACCGCGGCGATGAACGAAAACGCGCGCCCGGCAAGGTAGTCCGACGAACCGGAGCACCAGAATCCGATGTCTTGTTTGGACAGTCCGGTCGCGGCGAACGCCTCGGCGAGGATCGGCACGAGCATTTCCACGCCGTTGGTGGTGCCCTCGGTCTCGCGAACGTTGGGCGCCTGCGCGAAACCGGCTACGGCTACTTCAGGCATGGTTCCTCACAGGTGGTGGGCGAAGGTCTCGTACGCGGCGTCCGGCTCGCCGGTGGGTTCGAAGTGGCTGATGTTCTCCAGCGACGTCCACCATTCCTCGCGCGGCCGCCAGTTGGCGCGCACCCGCATGCCCATCCGGACCTCCTCGGCGGCGCAGCCGAGCACCAGGTGCAGGAAGGCGATGTCGGCCCCGTCGAGCAGGATGTACGCCGCGACGTACGGCGGTTTGATGCGCTGGCCGAGGAACGGCACGTTGACGATGCAGAACGTCGTGACGATGCCGGTGTCGGGCAGTTCCACCTCGTCGGTGGTCGGCACGCCGTCCACCGGGCACGCGCCGCGCGGCGGGATGTAGACCTTGCCGCACTCCGGGCAGCGCTGGCCGAGCATCCGTCCTTCGGCGAGCCCGCGCAGGTACCGGCTTTCCTCCGGCGACGCGGAATGCTGGTACTTCAGGTGCACCGGGGTGATGATCACGCTGACCGGCGCGCCGTCCTCGCGTTTCGCCACCGGCGGGGAGCCTCGGTGGGCGTGGTGTCTGGCGCGTCCGCGGGCAGGAAGTACGCGATGTCGCGGATGTGGCCGACTGTTTCGTCCGCCCATCGCACACGCACGCGCTGTCCGATGTGGACGTTGTCCGGGGAGCCGGCGTCGAGCGCGTGCAGCAGGCTCGTGTCCGCGCCGTCGAGTTTCACCAGCACCCAGGCGAACGGACGCGACAGCGGCTGGCCGTCGAGCGGATCCGCGCACCAGGACCAGGAAACGACAACGCCTTCCGCGGCGACCGGGACGAACTCGGTCAGCGGGTCCGCGGTGGCCGGGTCGTACTCGACCGGGGGCACGTGCACGCGCCCGTCGCTGCCGCGCACGCCTTCGATCCGGCGTTCGCGCAGCGCGTTCACGAAGCGGCCGAGCACCGGGCCGGTCGAACGGGTGTAGTCGAAGCCGACGTTGAGCGGCGCCGACAGAGGGGCATCCGAAACCGTCACGGCTCCGAGTGAAACACGTTCTCGAATCCGAGGCAAGGAACCTGTTGTGTCCATGTGGAACGCGTTCTAGATTTGGGAGTTATGGACCTGGGACTGTGGACCATCGCCGCGGCCGAGCCCGCCCGGGTGGCGCTGGTGGATCCGGACGGGCGGGAAATCGCATACGGCGAGCTGGCGGCGAAAGCCAACCGGTACGCCTCGGGATTGCGCGAGCTGGGACTGGGCGTCGGCGATTCGGTGGTGCTGCTGCTGCCGAACGGCGACGACCTGGTCGCGGCGTACTTCGCGGCGATCCAGACCGGGCTGTACGTGGTGGTGGTGAACTGGCATCTCGTCGGCCCGGAAGTCGCGTACATCCTCGGCGACAGCGGGGCGAAGGCGTTCCTGGCGCACGAGCGGTTCGCCGACGTCGCGGTGGCCGCCGCCGACGAGGCCGGGCTGCCCGCGTCGGCGCGCTTCGCGGTCGGTTCCGTGCCGGGCTTCCGCCGGGTCGAGGAACTGGGTGCCGGGCTGGGCGACGGACGGCCGGAGAACCGGACGGCCGGCTCGCCGATGCTCTACACCTCGGGCACGACGGGGCGGCCCAAGGGCGTCAAGCGACCGCTGACCGGGGCGGACCCGGATCAGGTGCCCGCCGCGTCCACGTGGTTCTTCGGAGTGTTCGGGCTGCAGCCGTTCGACGATCACGTGCATTTGTGCGGATCACCGCTGTATCACACGGCGGTGCTCAATTTCGTGGCTATTTCGCTGCAGCTGGGGCACACCGCGGTGCTGATGGATCGTTGGGACGCCGAGGAAATGCTGCGGTTGATCGAGCGGCATCGGGTCACGCACAGCCATATGGTGCCGACGCAGTTCCGCCGGTTGCTGGCCTTGCCGGACGACGTGCGGGCGAAATACGACCTGAGTTCGCTGCGGGTGATGATCCACGGGGCGGCGCCTTGTCCGCTTGAGGTGAAGCGGAAGATGCTCGAGTGGTGGGGGCCCGTGGTCACCGAGTATTACGCGGCGACCGAAGGCGGCGGGACGGTGATTTCCGGCGAGGATTGGCTGCGCAAGCCTGGGTCGGTGGGGTTGCCGTGGCCGGGGTCGACGATCCGGATTCTCGATGACGACGGGAACGAGGTTCCGACGGGCGAGACCGGTGCGGTTTATATGAAGATGGGTGATTCGAAGTTCGAGTATCACCGGGATCGGGCTAAGACGGAGAAGGCTCGGGTCGGGGATTTGTTCACCCTCGGTGACGTCGGGCATCTCGACGAGGACGGGTATTTGTTCCTGCACGACCGCAAGGCCGACATGATCATTTCCGGCGGGGTGAATATTTATCCGGCGGAGATCGAGGGCGAGCTGGTGATGCATCCGAAGGTCGCGGACGTCGCGGTGTTCGGGGTTCCGCATGAGGATTGGGGGAGGCGATCAAGGCGGTGGTGCAGCCCGCGGACGGGGTCGAGGCGTCGCCGGAGTTGACCTCTGAGTTGCTTGCTTATGCGGAGACTCGGCTGGCTCGGTTCAAGTTGCCTCGGTCGGTGGATTATCTGCCTGAGTTGCCTCGGGATCCGAATGGGAAGTTGTACAAGCGGAAGTTGCGGGAGCGGTACGTGTCTTGAGGGTGGGCCACGGAGGGGTGGGCCGCCACCCCTCAGCCTGATTGTGACTACGGGCGGCGGGTGCTTGTCAAGGCGGGAAAGATGCCTTGACAAGCACCCGCCGCCCGTGTTTTCGGCTTCGTATCGGGGTGGGGGAGGTGTGGGTGGTTCCTCGGTGCGGCTGGGCGGGCTGAAGTTCGTGAAGGACTCCTTGAGGGAAACAGATTCCCTCAAGGAGTCCTTCACGGACGGTGGTCAGCGGCCCTGGAAGTCTGGCTTTCGCTTTTCGGTGAAGGCTTTCGGGCCTTCCTTCGCGTCGGCGGAGGCGAAGACTTCGATGCCGTACTTGGCGTCCAGTTTGAACGCTTCCTCCTCGTGCATCCCCTCGGTGTCGCGGATGGTCTTGAGGATCGCGCGTATCGCCAGCGGGCCGTTGTCGTTGATCAGTTCAGCGAGTTCCAGCGCGCGAGCCAGCGCCTGACCGTCGGGGACGACGTGGCCGATCAGCCCGATGTCGCGTGCCTCGGCGGCGGTGATGTGCCTGCCGGTGAGGAGGAGGTCGGCGGCGACGGTGTACGGGATCTGCCTGGGCAGCCGCACGGCCGAGCCGCCCATCGGGAACAGGCCCCAGCGGGGTTCGGAGACGCCGAACTTCGCGCTTTCGCCCGCGACCCGGATGTCCGTTCCCTGCAGGATTTCCGTGCCGCCCGCGATGGCCGGGCCCTCGACGGCGGCGATGAGCGGTTTGGTGAGCCGGCGGCCCTTCAACAGGCCCTCGATGCGGCTCGGGTCGAAGGAACCGTTCGAAAACGACTTGTCCGGAGCGTTGCGGGACATGGACTTCAGGTCCGCGCCGGCGCAGAACGCGCCTCCCGCGCCGGTCAGGACGCAGCTGCGCACCTGGTCGTCGGAATCCACCCGGTCCCAGGCCTCGACCATGATCGAAAGCATTTCGCCGGTGAGGGCGTTGCGGGCTTCCGGGCGGTTCATCGTCACCACGAGCGTGCGGCCTTCGAGCGAGACGAGCGCGTGCGGTTCGGCCACCGGGGCCTCCTTGTCAGCTGGCCGGGGTCATTGCCCAGAACGATAACATGTTCTACTTTGGGTGCGTGGCACTCAACATCGCGGATCTACTCGAGCACGCCGTCGACGCCGTGCCGGAACGCGTCGCGGTCGTGTGCGGCGAACGCCAGGTCACCTTCGCGCAATTGGAGAAACGCGCGAACCGGCTGGCGCACCACCTGGCCGCGCACGGCGTGGGACCCGGCTCCCACATCGGTGTCTATTCCCGGAACTCCATCGAAGCGCTGGAAGCCATGTTCGCCGCGTACAAGCTGCGCGCGATCGCGGTGAACGTGAACTACCGCTACGTCCACGGGGAGCTTCGCTATCTGTTCACCAACGCCGACCTGGTGGCGCTGGTGCACGAGCGGCGCTACTCCGACCGGGTGGCGGCGGTGCTCCCGGAAGCGCCAAAACTGAAACACGTTGTAGTCGTCGAGGACGGTTCGGACACCCCGTACGAGACGGGCGTCGAGTACGAATCCGCGCTCGCGGCCGAGTCGGACGAGCGCGACTTCGGCGAGCGCAGCGCCGACGATCTGTACATCCTCTACACCGGCGGCACCACGGGGTATCCCAAGGGCGTCCTGTGGCGGCACGAGGACATCTGGCGCGCGCTCGGCGGCGGCATCAACTTCGTCACCGGCGAGTACGTCCCGGACGAATGGACGCTCAGCGAACAAGGAAAGTCCGGTTCGCTCGTGCGCTTGCCCGCCGCGCCGCTGATCCACGGAGCGGCGCAGTGGGCCGCGTTCGGCGCGCTGTTCACCGGCAGCCCGGTGGTGTTCGTCCCGCAGTTCGACGCGCACGACGTGTGGCGCGCGGTCCAGGAACACAAGGTGCAGGTGCTGACGATCGTCGGCGACGCCATGGCGCGGCCGCTCGTGGACGCGTACCGCTCCGGCGACTACGACGCGTCGTCGCTGGTCGCGGTGTCGAGTCACGCGGCGCTGTTCTCGCATTCGGTGAAGCAGGAAGTGCTGGAGCTGCTGCCGAACGTCGTGATCACCGACGCGATCGGGTCGTCGGAAAGCGGATTCACCGGAATCGGCATGGTGGGCAAGGATTCCGACCATTCCGCGGGCCCTCGGGTGAACTTCGGCAAGGACGCGATCCTGCTGGACGACAACGGCGAAGTGGTCGAGCCGAAACCCGGCGCGGTCGGGCTGATCGGCCGGCGCGGGCACGTCCCGCTCGGCTATTACGGCGACCCGGAGAAAAGCCGCACCATTTTCACCGAAGTGGACGGCGTCCGCTACGTCGTGCCCGGCGACTACGCCCGGTATGAGGAAGACGGCACGGTCACCTTGCTGGGCCGGGGATCGCAGTGCGTGAACACCGGCGGCGAAAAGGTGTACCCGGAAGAAGTCGAGGGCGCGCTGAAATCGCATCCGGACGTTTTCGACGCTTTGGTCATCGGCATCCCGGACGACCGGCTCGGCCAGCGCGTCGCCGCCGTCGTCCAGCCGCGTCCCGGCGTGCGGCCGGATCTGGCCGCGCTGGAAGCGCACGTGCGGACCGAGGTCGCCGGATACAAGGTGCCGCGCACGGTGTGGCTGGCCGAGGAAATCGGCCGTTCGCCGAGCGGGAAACCGGATTATCCGTGGGCCCAGCGGTACGCCGCCGAACACGAACCCGCCTAGGAGGGCGCATGCGCACATCGTTGTGCGACCGGTTCGGCATCGAGGTGCCGATCTTCGGATTCACCCCGTCGGAGCACGTCGCGGCCGCGATCAGCCGCGCGGGCGGCATGGGCGTGCTGGGCTGCGTCCGGTTCAACGACGCCGCCGAACTCGACGCGGTGCTGTCCTGGATGGACGAAAACACCGACGGAAAGCCTTACGGCGTCGACATCGTCATGCCGGCGAAGATCCCGTCCGAGGGCACCCAGACCGACCTGAACGAGCTGATCCCGCCCGGCCACCGGGCGTTTGTCGACAAAGTGCTGAAGGACCTGTCGGTCCCGCCGCTGCCCGACGACACCGACGAACGCGCCGGAGTCCTCGGCTGGCTGCACTCGGTCGCCCGGTCCCATGTGGACGTCGCGCTGAACCACCGGATCAGCCTGATCGCCAACGCTTTGGGCTCGCCCCCGACCGACGTGATCGCCCGCGCGCACGACGCGGGCGTCCCGGTGGCCGCACTGGCCGGAAAGGGCTCGCACGCCGCCCGCCACGTCGACAACGGCGTGGATCTGGTTGTCGCGCAAGGACACGAGGCAGGCGGGCACACCGGCGAAATCGCGACCATGGTGCTGGTCCCGGAAATCGTCGACGCCGTCGGCGACCGCGCCCCGGTCCTCGCCGCAGGCGGCATCGGCTCCGGCCGCCAAGTCGCCGCCGCGCTCGCCTTGGGCGCCTCCGGCGCGTGGATGGGCTCGTACTGGCTCGCGACGGAGGAATACCTCCAGACGATGCCGGAATCGGAGGCCATGCAGACCGCGCTGGTGGAAGCGACCTCCGCGGACACCGTCCGAACCCGCATCTACACCGGCAAGCCCGCCCGCCTGCTGAAAACCCGCTGGACCGAAGCCTGGTCGGCGCCGGGTGCTCCGGAGCCGCTGCCGATGCCGCTGCAGAACCTGCTGGTTTCCCACGCGCACAACCGCATCCACGCCGCCGCGGACCCGTCGGTGGTGTCGATGCCGGTGGGCCAGATCGTCGGCAGGATGGACCGGGTCCGCCCGGTGGCCGACGTGATGGCGGATCTGGTCCAGGGGTTCGAGGACACGGTTTCCCGGCTGGACAAGATCCGCTGAATCAGAACGACACCGCCAGCTCCCAGGCGGCGGTGACGCCCGCGACGGCCAGCGGGTGCACCGTCGCCGCGGCTTCGGCGAGCGACCGAAGCAGGAGCACGACGCCGCGGTCTCCCAGACCGGCCAGCTGAACGATCCCGTCGCCGTAAGCGTAGGCGAACTGCGCGGGCACGGCGCCCCCGCGGCGACGGGATCGGCTGAGCCAGTACTCAGGAAGCAGGAGCAGCGCCGCGGCGAGGGAAACGCAGCCGCGGACGGGCTCCACGAGAACCTTCAGCACAGCCGGAAGGACGAACCGGACCGCGAGGCAGACAACGGCGATGACGAGCGCCGAGACGCCGAGTCCGTGGAGGAACGCCGCACTCATCACGTCTCGCTTGGCTCGGCGGGCGAGGCCAGCTGCGGTGCGTCCCCGTTCTGCTCCGGGTCGAACGGCAGCTGCCGGGCGGCGTCGCTGCCGGTCAGCACCCGTTTGACGATGGTCTCCATCCACTGCAGCGCCACCCGGACGTGGTCGTCGAGCTGCCAGCGGTCGAGCGCGTCCGAATCGACGAGTTCGTTGATGAACTTGAGCACGTCCTTGCGGTAGGTGTCCCGTTCCGCGACCAGCGCCCGGACCACCGGCTCGACGTTCTTCGGGTTCTGGGCCAGTTGCAGCGCGAACTGGTCGATGTCGCCGTTCTCGATGAGCTTCTTGAACGCGCGCACCTCGGCTTCGAGCCGCACGTTGCGTTCGGTCTGCGCGTCCATGCGAAGCCGGACGTGGACGGTCGTCGAGATCCCGTACTCGGTCTCGAACCGCTCGGAGCCGAAGGCCGAGTTGACCGCTTTCTCGGCGGTTTCGACGTCGGTGGCGGCCAACGCCCGGCTCGCTTGGCGGAGTTCGGCGAGCAGCCGCGGGACCAGCGGTTTGCGGAGGTCGCGGATTCCCGCCGCCACCACTTTCTCCGGGTCTTCGACCTTCCACTGCACATCCACTTCGGCGCGGAAGACGAACGCGTCGCCGGAACTGGGCAGGGTGATGTCCAAGGCGAGGTTGCGCAGCGAAAGATCGACGTCGTACACCGTCCGGTACCCGCCCCACACCAGCTCCCCGGTAGTCGGCTGCGCCGGCCAGGTGAAGGATTCGATGCTGCCGTCGCCTTTCACGAACACTCGCGCGACCCACGGCCGGTGGACCGCCCGTTTCCGGGCGAAGCCGAGGCGGCTGACCCGCTCCGCGGCGGTGATCGGCGCGTAGGCAGAACTCGGCAGGGTCCGGATCGTCGGGACGTGGTTCTCCGCGGCCGCTTCGAGCCAGCCGGAATCCGGTGCCGGAGGAGCGCTTTTCACCGGGACGTCCTGGTTTTCGGTCATGCCGCCACCCTCGTTCGTTCGCTTGCGTCGATCTCCGTGCTCAACCGCTGCGCGACGTCCGGGCGCAGCGGGTCCGCCCAGTCGTCGACAAGCCTTCTGATCAGGTATTTCAACCGCTGCGCGTCCCCTTCGCGGAGCACCAGGCGGCCGAGGAACCCGGCGAGCACGTCCAGGAACACGGGATCTCGTTCGGCCGACCGGATCCACCGGGCCAGCCCGAACTTGGTCAACCGGTCGCTGTCCCGGGTCCGCAGCGCCTTTCCGAGCAGCTCGGCGACCCGCCGGGAGACGTCGGAGTTCTGTGCGCACAACGCGGGCAACAGCGGCCACCGGCTGGAGCCTGGCGGCAGGTCGGGCCGGTCGTCCCCCAGCGACACCCACGGGTGATCGAGTTCGTAGGCGTAGAAGAGGATGAGGTGCGCGATGGCGGCCAGCGCGAACTGCCGAAGGCTGCTGCGCTTGCTCGCCAGCCATTCCCGGAGGTGGTCGAGGACTTCCGTGACCATGCCGAAGGCGAACAGTTTGGCCACGCTGTGTCCTGCGGTCCAAACGACGTCATCGTAGTCGTCCGGGTCGAACGGCCTGCCGCGTTCCGAAGGCGTGCCCAGCACCCGAAGCTCTTCGAGTGCGGCGAGAATTCGCTTGCGCCCCAGCGCATATCCGTAAGTCGCCGCGGCGGTTTGCTGTTGCTCCGCAGTGCCGTAGCGACGCCAGTGCCGGAGACGTTCGAGGACCGCCGGCTCGACGCTCTCCTCGCGTGCGGCTTGGTCCAGTGCGATGGCTGCCGAACGGCGGCGGTCGGAATCCCAGCCGGTTTCCTCGTCTGACTTGGAAGCCGGTTCGATGATTTTCGTGTACACATCGGCGAAATCGAGCCGGCCGAGATACCCGATGACCTGCGCCGCGCGCACCCACACCATCGTCTGGTCGTCCTTGCCGAGTTCCTGGAGCCAGGGGACGAGCGCGTTCCGCAGCCGGTGGTGGTGCCGCCAGACGTGGTTGAGGACTGCCTTCGGATAGCGCGGGTCCTCGAATTCCAGCATTTCCATGGGGATCAGCTCGTGCCTGAAGGTCGCGCGGCCTTCGACGATCTTCGCGCGCAGCGCGGGCAGGCGGCTGGCCGGATCGTCCGCGAACAGCGACAGGCCTTGGTCAGGCTTTTCCTTCGACTCCTCCCCTCCCGAGGAAAAACGGCGGCTCAGCCGGTCGGCGGCTTCGGCCACCAATGAGTAAGGAGACCTGTTCAGCACCGCCAGCGCGATCCGGAAAGCGGCGAGCCGCAACGCTTCCTTCAGTTCCGTGCCGGGGGCGAGCCCGGCCAGTTCGCCGAACCATTCGGCGACCTGGTTGTCCACGGCTTGCTGCCCGCCGTCTCGGACGTCTTGTTCGGTGATGTCGCCGCGTGCGTGCCGAGTGAGCAGCCTTGCCATCCAGACCGATTCCGACGGCGTCGGGCACGGCCCCAGTGCGGCGGACACCCAGGCCTGTTCGCACAGCCGGAGCAGTTTCTCCTCAAGATCCGGCGGGTCGTCGGCGACGACCTCGTGCCGGATGTGGTTCCGGAGGAGGTCGGCGGAATCCGGTGCCTGGTAGTCGACGGCGTATCCGCCGAACGAGCGGGCGTGCCGCGGGTCCCCGGCGGCGACCAGCACGCAGTAGGACCGGGGCTGGTCGAGTTTGCTGCGGAGCTGGTCGAGGATCACCTCGGTCAGCCCGCCGCTCACCCGGGCGGGCAGTTCCACGAGGTAGCCGGCGTCGTCCTCGGCGAAGGTGCCGCTGGTGAGCGATTTCGCGGTCTTGCCGCACTCCCACCGGAAAACCCGGCCGGGGACGAGCCGGTCGAGCAGGTGCAGCGCGGTGGTGACCCGGCCGGTACCGGGCTGGCCGCGCAGCACCAGCACGCGCCGGTTCTTCAGCGTTTCGGACAGATCCTCGTACGCCTCGACGGTGACGTACCGTTCCCGGACCCAGCGGCGCAGTTCCTCCGGCACGGCGCCGACGGTGTGGGCGACCTTCTGCCCGACGACGATCTCGTAGCGGTCGCCGACGTGCATGTCGCGGATCGAGGCGTTTCCGATGTTCGAGGTCGGTCCGCGCCGGGCGTGGTCCTGCGCGAGGAATTCCTCTCCGGCGTGGAGCGCGTCGTTCACCTCGCGCCCGTTCTCGCTGGACAGGAGTTTTTCGTCCGCCGGCCCGGTGTTCGGCGTCGCGGGGGCGGACGGCTTTTCGGCTGGGGGCGGTTGGGCGGGCGCTGGCGGTGGTGTCGGGGTGTCTTCGGCCATCACATCCGCCCGCCTCGGTAGACGTTCCCGGTGATGTGGTCGCCGTGGATGGTGGCTTGGCCGATGTTGGACACCGGACCGTGGTGCGGTGCGGAGGCTGGCGTCCACACGGGCGTCGGCGCCGCCCGGTCCGCGCGGGGTTCGGGTGGGAGGGAATAGCCGGGGACGCGGAGCCACGATTCCGGCTCGGTGCCCACGCGGCGGAAGCTTTCCGGGGCCACCATCCGGGCCGTCGACCCGGCGACGAATCGCCGGTGCACCTCGCCGGACACGATCAGGACCGGGGGCGCGTCGGCGGCTCCGGCGAAGATCGCGGCGGCCGCTTGGCTGGCGGCCAGCTGCCGCGCGGCCGCGACGTCGCTGTCGATTCCGATGGACATCGCCGGGCACCGGGCGTCGGCGAGGGCTCGCGTCAAGTGGTCCACCCACACCCCGAGGACGCGGCTGCCGGTGTCCGCTGTCGACAGCGGCACGACGAAATCGTTGTCCCAGTTGGAGATCTTCTCGACGGCGGAGATGCCGGCGGCTTCGAAGGAAGCGAGTGCGGCGCGGCCGGCCGAGTCCGCGAGCGCGGCGGGAAGGTCAGGTCGCCGCACGCAGACGGCGAGCGTCTCGGGGTAGGTCGACCTGGACAGTTGTTCGGCGCTGATGCCGGGGACCCGGATCCATGCCGCGGCCCGGAATCCTTTGCCCGGCGTGTCGACGAGGACCTCGGTGAAGTCCTCGGGGGACAGGTCGGTCAAGCGTTGCCGGACCGAGCCGTGGTAGATCGACTCCGACACGACCTGCACGAGGTTCGCCTCGGGGACGGCCTCCAGCGCGGCCCGGACTGGAGCCGCCTCGAGGAGCCTGCCCACGTGGACGGCACCGTCGGCGGCGTACCCAGAAGGCGGCGGGCACCATCCCGCCGTGGTGGATCGCCAGCCGCAGCCGAAGCCGGGTTTCCGCGCGTCGAACGTGATTGAACCGTGCGAGGCAGGCGTTCAGTTCGCGGACGAACGGGTCGACGAGGGCGAGTTCGGCCCCGCTGTCGCGGACGATGGCCAGGAAGCCGTCGCCGGCGTCTTGCCGCTCCCATCCCGCCGGATCGAGGTCGGCCGCCTGCCCTGCCGCGCCCACCGCGCCGACGAGCGCCTCCTGCAGCTCCGCTTGCTGACGTCCGTCGCGGCCGCCGTAGCGCCACGCGTCCGCGGCGACGAACAGCACCCTCGAGAATTCCTTGTGGTCCGGCACCCTGTCCTCCCTTGACCGCCCAGCGAGCCAGTACCCGTGACTCTGAGTTCTCAACTGTGCGGCACTTCGGAGTCGCAGACCCCGTATTGAGACGGGTTCTGGCGCTCGAGTACTCCGAACCGGGTCAGCCGGGCGAGATCGCCGATTACGATCCGTCGGGATCTCCGCCGGACCAGACCGGATCGGCGCAGCCGCCGCAAAGCCTTCTCGCACGTGGTGAGCGCGACCCCGGCCAGCGACGCGAGTTCGGGCTGCGTCAGTGCCGCCTGCAGTTCCCATCCGTCCTGGGTGCGGACTCCGTGCTCGGCGGCGATTTCGGCGAGGGCCTGGCCGACCCGCGCCGACGCCGGGCAGGCAACGAAGTCCGCCCGGCGCGCGTCGGCGGCGCGCAGCTGGGCGTTCAGCCGTCCGGCCATGGCGGCCCAGCCGTCCGGATTCCGGTGGAAGAAGTCCTGCAGCTGCGCGCCGCCGATCGATTTCGCGAGAACGGGGGTGCAGGTCACCACGTTCGCCGGATGCCTGCGTTCGAGCAGTTCGCCGAGCAGGTCCCCGCGCCCCCGCAGAGCCAGGACCACCGGTCTGCCGGATTCCGTGTGGACGACGACTTTCGTGAGACCGTCGAGCAGCAGGAGAACGCGGTGGCTTTCCTCGCCTTGGCGGAAAACCTGGTGCCGGGCGCGGTAAGTCACGGTCGTGCCGAGTTCGAGGATGCCCTCCCTGATCCGGGCGGGCAGCCTGCCGAGCAGGCTGTCGGCGGGCCAGGACTGTTCGTTCAGCGCTGCTCCTTCGCCGCGCCGGCCGGGCGCTCGGCCCGGCCGGATGCCGGTCAACGTCTTCCACCGTGGTCCGCGCGCACCGGTTCGCACCCCGTCGCGGGACGGGATTCGGCCGGGAAAGCGGCGCACCGCGAAAACCGCCGCACGACGGGGTTTTCGCTCCGGACGAACCGGATGATCGGGAAAACCGTGAGGAGTGCAACGATGCGAGGTTCCACCAGGAAGGCGCCGGCGGGCTCGGCCACGCGGACGGACGCGGAACTCGGCACTGTGCTGGCCACTGTTTCGTCGTTCCAGGGCGCGATTCAGCACGCCGACGACAAGGCGCGGACGGTGGCGGCCGTGCTCGCGATGATCACCGCGATGACGACTGCCCAGATCGGCTCGCTCAGCGCCGCGCGCCTGCTCGCGGCGCCGCGGTTCGCGGTGGCGGCCGTCTTGCTCTGTTTCGCGGCGGCCTACGTCTTTTCGTCGGTGCACCTGGTGAAGGCCATCTGGCCGCGGACGAGCGGGCCGGGGCGCGACAACAGGTTCGCGTTCCCGAGCGTCGCGGCCGGCCTCGGCCCGCGCTCGGTGCGGGATCAACGTGCCCAGGCCGGCGAACTGGCCGAGCTGCTGGCGAAGCTGGCGATGCGCAAGCACCGGCACGTCCGGGCCGCGCTGGCGGGGACGTGCGTGCTGCTTTCGAGCGGTCCGGCCGTTGTGCTGCTGACCGTGCTGGGATGACCCGCCGGTCAACCGTCGGCTAGGGCGGCGAGCCGGGACCGGTCGCGGATGCGCAGCCGGCGGTACCCGGTCTCGACGACGTTCTCCCGGCGCAGCTGAGCCAGCGCGCGATGGACGGTCGGCTCGGCGGCGCCGACGAGCGCCGCCAGTTCGGGCTGGGTCAGCGACACGCCGAGTTCGAGGTCGCCGCCCGCCGGGATCCCGTACGACGAGGACAGTTCGACCAGGACCCTGGCCAGCCGGATCCGCACCTCCCGGCTGCCGAAGTCGATGCGGCGGCGGGTCGCCCAGCGCAGTTTCGCCCCGACGCTGGTGGTCACGGCGAGCGCGGCCTCGGGGACCTGGCCGAGGAACCGGCGGAACTCGGCCTGGGAGAAGACCCGCGCCCGGACCCGCCCGGCCGTGATCACCGTCGCGGTCCTCGGCTGGCTGTCCATCGCGGCGAGTTCCCCGACGAGATCGCCGCCGACCCGGATGGCGAGGAGGGCCAGCTGGCCCTCGGGCGTCGTGCCGGTGACCTTCACGCAGCCGTCCAGCAGAAGGCAGACGTGCGTGGTCGGTTCCCCCTCGCGGACAATGACGGTTTCGGCCGCGAACTCCCGTGCGGTGCCGAGTTCCAGGAAGGCCGCCCGCGCCCTCGGCGGCAGCCCGGCGAGGAAGCTTCCTTCCGGGAACCGGAGATCTGGCTCGCTCACCGTCATCCCCCTCGCCCCAGGAGAATCCTAGGGCGCGAGAGGGGCGGAACCAATCATCGCAGCCGCTGATTGATGAAGAGGGCGGCCCGGTCGAGGGCTTCGCCTGCTTCGTCCAGGGTGTCGGTGAAGGTTTGGAACACGTGCGGGACGCCGGCGGTGACGTCCAGGGTCACGTCGACGTCGGCGTCGCGCGCGCGTTCTGCCAGCCGGACTGAATCGTCCAGCAGGACTTCGTTCGCGCCGACCTGCAGCAGGATCGGCGGGAAGCCGGTCAGGTCAGCGTGGACGGCCGGGGCGAGGAGCGGCTGGGCGGGATCGGCTCCGGCCAGGTACAGCTCGCCGGTGCGGACCATGCTTTCCCGGGTGAAGAAGGGGTCGGCCTCCTCCTTGGTCGTCATGGTCGACCCGGCGTAGGTGTGGTCGAGGCCGGGGGAGAACGCGACGATCCCGGCGGGCACCGGCAGTCCCGCGTCGCGGGCGGCCAGGGTGGTGGTCACGCTGAGGCCGCCGCCCGCGGAGTCGCCGGCGAAGACGATCGAGGACGGGTCGTTGTCCTCCAGGAGACTGCGGTAGGCGGCGAGGCAGTCTTCGATCCCGGCCGGGAACGGGTGCTCGGGCGCGAGCCGGTAATCCAGTGACAGCGCACGGATTCCCGTGCGCAGGACCAGGTTCGCCGTGAGGCTCATCGCGGTGTGCGGCGATCCCAGCGAGAACGATCCGCCGTGGAAGTACAGGATCGTGCCCGGCCGGGGCGTCGCCGGCGGTTCGACGAGGACGGTCGGCCGCCCGGCGAGCGTCGCCGGCGTTTGCCGCGCCTCGGCCGGGACCGGGAACTGGCTCATCATCGCGGCGAAACCGGCCCGCATCTTCTCGACCGACAGCGGCTCGAAGCCCTGCGGCTCCCGGCGCAGCAGCTCGTCCACCGCGCGGCGCTGTTCCTGGCTCATCTGTTCCCCCTTGAGGATTCTTCGGAAGTATATGCCGAAGCATGTAATGCTAGACTATATGCCGTGGCAGGTACTTCGGCAAACGAGCAGCTCTTCGACCATCTGGTGCGCGCCGAGACCCGGCTTTACAACGCGGTGGGGGAGCGGCTCAAGGCCGAGCACGGGATCGTCGCGTCGCAGTACGAGTTCCTGCGGTATCTGGAGCGGCATCCGCGGTCGCGGGTCGCGGACCTCGCGGTGAACTTCGCGGTGGGGATCGGGGCGACGAGCAAGGGCATCGACCGCCTCGAAGCGCGCGGCTGGGTGCGGCGGGCGCCGAATCCCGAGGACCGCCGGTCGTCGCTGGTCGAGCTGACCCCGTCCGGCCGCGAGCTGGCCGAGGCGGCGGGGGAGACCTACCGCGCGGAGCTGGACGCGCTGATCGGCACGGCGCTCGACGAGGACCAGGCAGCGGCGGTCGTTCCGGTGCTGGCCGCGCTGCGGGGGCCTTGGAGGAACGGAACGCGGGGCTTCCGGCGGGGTAGTGCGGGCTGGCGAAGCTACGCACGGGACCTCTGCTGGTTAGCGCGGGCTGGCGAAGCTGCGGAGGCGGAACGCGGCCTTCTGCCGGTTGGCGCGGGCTGGCGAAGCTACGGGCGCGGAACGCGGGACCGCTGGCGGTTAGCGCGGGTTGCCCGGCGATCTGACGGTGTGGTGCCCGCGACGCTTCAGGACTGCCCGCGCACCCGGTCGCACGGGCCCCGTGCGGCGCGATCCGCGACCTGGCGAACCAGCGCTCGCGTGCACCCCTCCGATTCCGCTCACGCCGCAACGGAAACGCCGCACGGCCGGGCCCGGAACCCCAGTGGAGTCCCGCGCCCGGCCGTGCGGTCAGCGTTCGATCAGATCTTCCCGGCCGCCTCCGCGATGTCGGAGGCGAACGTGCTCACCTCGGTGTACACGCCGGGCGCGTGGGCCCGGGCGCAGCCGTCGCCCCAGCTGACGATGCCCACCTGGATCCATTCGCCCGCCTCGTCGCGGCGGAACATCGGGCCGCCGGAGTCGCCCTGGCAGGTGTCGACGCCGCCGGTGTCGAGCTTGCCCGCGCAGAGTTCCGCGTCCGGCTTCAGCTCGGCGTAGCTGCCGCCCTGGGACTGGCAGGTCTGGTCGTCCACGAACGGGACGTCCGCCTTCAGCAGGTAACGCTGCTGCGCGCCGCCTTCCTGGGCCGCGCCCCAGCCGGCGATCGTGAACGTGCCGGAGTTGTTGTCGGCGTTCTTCGCGATCGGCAGCGTCGGGATGCCGCTCACCGGGCTCGCCAGCTTGATCAGCGCCCAGTCGCCGCCGGTGGAGTCGTACGTCGGGGAGCGGTATACGTAGGTCGAGCGCACCTTCTTGGCGCTCGAACTCTGCAGGTCGACCACGCCGAGCGTCGCGGTGATCGACGAGTCCGCCCCGGTGCGGTCGACGCAGTGCGCGGCGGTCAGCACGATCTGCTCGGTGTACAGCGCGCCGCCGCAGCCCATCGAAAGCCGGACCATCCACGGGAATTCCCCTGGCTGGCGCGAGTCCCGCCGACGACCTGGGTTTCCGGGCCCGACGGCGGTTCCGACGCCGCGGCGGGCGCCGCCAGCCCGGTGGCGGCCGCGAGTGCCGCCGCGCCTGCCAGTACTCGCGTGAGCATGCTGAAGTTTCGCTTGTCGACCAAGGGGATTGTCCTTCCGGTGTCCACTGTGGAGCGTGCGCTCCCAGGAGCGGGGAGGGGGTGCTGCGGTGACGAACCGACTACACCAGAGCGGCGGTAAGTGGACAACCAACTTTCTTCGGATCTTTCGGATTTCTCACCGGATCCGGCGGATTTACCCGGGCGCGACGACGAGAAAAGCCGTCCCGACCTGGGGATGTGTGCTTATCGCAGCAAACGGGTGAGAGCTGCGCGAGGGGGACTTTCGCGCAGAATTGCCGTGCCGGAGAACAAAATCGCGTCAGTCAACGCGCGATCCCCGGCGGCGCACCAAGTACGCGGCCGCTCCCAAGCCCAGCACCAAGCACCCGCTGACGACCGAGACGACCGGCAGGCTGAACGCCAGCACCGCGCATCCCGCCAATCCGCCGGCCGCGACCACTTTCGGTGCGGCCCCTTCGTCCCGGCGCAGCGTCAGTGCGGCAGCGTTCGCCACCGCGTAGTACCCCAGCACCGCGAACGACGAAAACCCAATCGCACCACGCAAATCCGTCGTCGTGGCCAGCACCGCGACCACCACTCCGACCGCGAGTTCGGCCCGGTGCGGCACCGAGAACCGAGGATGCACCGCGGCCAGAAACCGCGGAAGATGCCCGTCCCGTGCCATCGCGAGCGTCGTCCGCGAAACGCCCAGCACCAACGCCAGCAACGAGCCCAGCGCGGCCACCACCGCACCGGCCCGAACCGCCGGCGACAGCCACGGCACGGCCGAAGCGAGCGGATCGGGACTCGTGCCAATCCCGTCCGGTCCCAATGTCACCAGCAGCACCACCGCCACCACGGCGTACACCACGAGGGTCAGTCCCAACGCGATCGGGATCGCCCGCGGAATCGTGCGCGCCGGGTCGCGGACTTCCTCGCCGAGAGTGGCCAACCGGGCGTAACCGGCGAAGGCGAAAAACAGCAATCCGGCCGCTTCGAGCACTCCGCCGCCGCGGAATGGCGTCCACGCCGAAACGTGCTCGCCGGAAAATCCGAAAATCGCGACCAGGGTGAGGACCAGCAAGGTGATACAAACGATGATCCGCGTGGCCAACGCGGACCGGTGCACACCGAGATAGTTCACTCCGGTGACCAAACCGATCACGCCCACCGCGAGCACACTCCGCCAAGGCTGGCCAAGTCCAGGAGCGGCGTATGCGACGACGGTCAGCGTCGTGGCCGCACAGCTCGCCGTTTTCCCGACGACAAAGCCCCAACCCGCTATGTACCCCCAAAATTCACCGAGCCGAGCGCGCCCGTACACATAAGTGCCACCGGATTCCGGATACAACGCGGCGAGCCGGGCGGAAGAAGTCGCATTGCAGTAAGCAACTAACGCGGCGACCGCGAGAGCGGGCAGCAATCCCGAACCCGCGGCACGCGCGGCCGGGGCGAAGGCGGCGAAAACTCCGGCACCGATCATCGAACCGAGCCCGATGAAAACAGCGTCGGCGAGGCCTAGCCGGCGAGCCAATGGCATTGCGGGGTCCCTCCCGTGGGGCTTAGTTCGCGAGACAGCGAACCACGCGCCGCGCGTCTGGCATAGGCTCGGGTCTCGTGCCCACGTCTTCGCCGCTGTCCCGCCTGTCCGCCGACGGACCGGTCCGCGACGGCATCCCGGATCACGGCCGCGTGCCGCGCTACTACGCCGTGAAGGTCGAACTGCTGGCCGTCATCGCCGAACTGGGCGAAGGAAGCGCGCTGCCAACGGAACGCGAGCTGTGCGAGCGGTTCGAGGTGTCGCGTGCGACGGTCCGGCAGGCGGTCGGCGAGCTGGTCCTCGAAGGCAGGCTGTCGCGACGGCAGGGGAGCGGCACGTACGTCGCTCCGCCGAAGCTGGTGCAGCCGCTCGCGCTCGTCAGCTACACCGAAGGCCTGCGCCGCCAGGGCATCCGGCCCGGCCGCACGCTCATCACGCTCGAACGCCGCGCCGCGGGCACCGGATTGGCCGCCGACCTGGGGATCGAACCGGCCGCCGAGGTGATCCACCTGGAACGCGTGCTGCTCGCCGACGACGAACGCGTCGGCCTCGAATCGACCTTCCTCCGCGCCGACAGGTTCCCCACGCTGCCCGAGGATTTCGACCCGGAGCAGTCGCTGTACGCATACCTGCGCGACGAGCTGGGCGTGGTTTTCGAGGGGGCTGAGGAACGCGTGGAGACCGTGCTCGCGACGCCCCGGGAAGCGCTGCTCATCGGCACGAACCCGGCGCTGCCGATGCTGCTGATGCACCGCGTGTCGTGGGGCCCGGACGGTGAACCGTTCGAGCGGGTCCGGTCGCTTTACCGCGGTGACCGGCTGAGTTTCGTCACGAGACTGAGCCGCGTCGAGTAGCTGTCACATCCGGTGCCGCCGGTTCGTTCCCTCCGCATCGAACGGAGGGAACCATGGAAATCGCACTGTGGACCGCTCAGGTGGCGCTGGCCTTGCTCTTCGCGCTGTCCGGCGTGCTGAAGTCGACGATGTCGCGGAAACGGCTGCTCGAGACAGGGCAAACCGGCGTGGCCGCGTATCCGATGCCGGTCGTGCGCTTCGCCGCGATCTGCGAACTCGTCGCGGTGCTCGGTCTGATCCTGCCCCGGCTGACCGGGATCGCCCCGGTGCTCACGGGGTGGGCGGCAGTCGGCCTGGCGGTGGTGATGGCCGGCGCGATGGCGGGGCACTGGCGGCTGGCCGTGACCGAGCACCGGCCGGCGGAGTACCGCAACGTCGCGGCGAATGTCGTGATCCTGGCGGTGTGCGTGTTCGTCGCGGCGGGCCGGCTGTGAAGATAACGGAAAGGTAACTCATCCGGTCCAATATTCGAGGCTGCTTCACCTGGCGTTCCCCGGGCCGACAGGCTCCGTTGAGCGCGGGCGGCGACTGTTGCGGCCGTGCGAATCCTCATTGTTGGCGGCGGCGTGCTCGGCACCCAGCACGCCTGGCAGGCCGTGGAACGCGGTCACGAAGTCCTTCAGCTCGAACGCGAGCCGGAGGCGCGCGGGGCGTCCGTCCGCAACTTCGGGCTCGTCTGGGTCGGCGGTCGCGCCGCCGGTCCCGAGCTGGAGACGGCGGTGCGCGCCCGGGAGCTGTGGGAGCGGATCGGCGAACGCGTGCCCGCGCTGGGCTTCCGGCCCAACGGCTCGCTCACGGTCGTCCGCACGGACGCCGAGCTGGCCGTCGCGCAGGAGGTCGTCGCTGGTCCGGACGCGGCCGAGCGCGGGTTCAAACTCCTCGACGCGCACGAGACCCGGGCGCTGAACCCCGCGTTGCGCGGCAACTTCACCGGCGCGTTGTGGTGCGAACGCGACGCGGCGGTCGAACCGCGGACCGCGCAGCCCGCCCTCCGCGAAGCGCTCAAAGCGAGCGGCCGGTACCGCTGGCTGCCGGGCCGCGAAGTGCGGAACCTGACCGAAAACGGCGTCGTCGACGACCACGGCGAACGGCACGAAGGCGACGTCGTGGTGTTCTGTACCGGCGCGTGGCTCGGCGGGCTGGTCCGCGAGATCGCGGGCGAGATCCCGGTGCGGCGGGTCCGGTTGCAGATGGCGCAGACCGAACCGCTCGACGAACCGTTGCCCACCAGCGTCGCGGACGGCGACAGCTTCCGGTACTACCCGGCCTACCGCGGTGCGGCGCTCGACGCGATGAACGAAGGCCAGCCGCAGGGCGAAACCGCTGCTCGGAACGCGATGCAGCTGCTGATGGTGCAGCGTCGCGACGGTTCGCTCACTATCGGCGACACGCACGAGTACGCGCAGCCGTTCTCCTTCGACGTCACCGAAGACCCGTATGAACACCTCGCCGAAGTGGCGGGCGCGCTGCTCGGCCGTCCGCTGCCGAAGATCCGCCGCCGCTGGGCCGGCGTGTACGCGCAGGCAACCGACCCGGCCGCGGTGGTGCACCGGGAACGGTTGTCCGGCAACGCTTTCCTCGTCACCGGCCCAGGCGGCCGGGGGATGACCTGCTCGCCCGCAATCGCCGAAGACACCGCAAAGGAGCTGGGCTGGTGACCACCGAACTCGTCGTGCTCGACATGGCAGGCACCACCGTCGCGGACGACGGACTGGTCGAACGTGCCTTCACCGCCGCGATCGCCGCCGCCGGAGTGTCCGAAGAGGACGAACGATACGCCGGAATGCTCGACTACGTCCGGGAAACCATGGGCCAGTCGAAGATCACCGTGTTCCGCGCGCTGCTCGGCGACGAGGACCTCGCCCAGCGCGCGAACGCCGAATTCGAAGGCTCGTACGGACGCTTGGTCGCGGCTGGTGAGTGCAAGCCGATCCCCGGCGCCGAGGAAACCATCCGCGGCCTGCGGGAGAAAGGCGTCCGCGTCGCGCTGACCACCGGCTTCGCGCCCACGACGCAGCGCGCGCTGCTGGACGCGCTCGGCTGGCACGACCTCGCCGACCTCGCGCTCGCTCCCGGCGACGGCGTGCGCGGCCGCCCGTATCCCGACCTGATCCTCGCCGTGGCACTGAAACTGCAGGTCACCGACGTCCGCAACATCGCGGTGGTCGGCGACACCCCCACTGACGTCCGGACCGGTCTCGCCGCCGGTGCCGGAATCGCCGCCGGAGTGCTCACCGGCGCCAGCAACCGCGCCGACCTGGAAGCAGAAGGCGCGACCCACGTTCTCGACTCCGTCTCCGCCCTCCCCGCCGTACTCGAAGGAGCCACCCAGTCATGAGAATCCGGAAAGCGGCCGCCGTCGCTCTCGCCGCGACCCTCGTCGGCCTTCTGTCCGCCTGCGGCGGCACGGCGGGCGGAGCGTCCGGCGACCAGACCGTCACCGTCTACACCGCGGACGGCCTCGAGGACTGGTACAACGCCCGGTTCGCCGAGTTCAAGCAGCAGACCGGGATCACCGTCCAGGCGGTCACGGCCGGCTCCGCCGAGGTCGTTTCGCGCGTGGGCAAGGAAAAGGCCAACACCCAGGCCGACGTCCTCGTCACGCTCCCGCCGTTCGTGCAGCAGGCGGCGAAGGAAGGCCTGCTCGCCGCGTCCACGCCGAAGGGCGTCGACCAGGTTCCGGCCGCGCAGAAGGACCCGCAGGGCCGCTACTACGCGCTGATGAACAACTACCTCAGCTTCATCTACAACCCGCAGCAGGCGAACCCGGCCCCGAAGAGCTGGAACGACCTGCTCGACCCGAAGTACAAGGGCAAGCTCCAGTACTCGACGCCGGGTGAAGCGGGTGACGGCACCGCGGTGCTGCTGCAGGCCCAGCACGTCTTCGGCGACCAGGGCGCGCTCGAATACCTCGGCAAGCTGCAGGCGAACAACGTCGGCCCGTCGTCGTCCACCGGCAAGCTGCAGCCGAAGGTCGCGAAGGGCGAGGTGCTCGTCGCCAACGGAGACCTGCAGATGAACCTCGCCGAGATCGACAAGAGCGGCGGGTTCTCGGTGTTCTTCCCGGCCGACGCGCAGGGCAAGCGCTCCACCTTCGCGCTGCCGTACTTCGCCGGTCTGGTCGCCAACGCGCCGCACGCGGACAACGCCCGCAAGCTGCTCGACTTCCTGTTCTCGCCGGAAACCCAGGCGAAGGCCAGCGACTCGTACGGAATCCCGGCCCGTTCCGACGTCAAACCGCAGGGCCCGAAGGCGGAGAAGATCACCGCCGCGATGTCCGGAGTGGACGTCTGGACCCCGGACTGGAACGCCGTCCTCGGCCGTCTCGACGCCGACCTCGCCGCGTACCGGAAGGCCACTGGGCAGTGACTCCGGCAGTGGAATTCCGCGGCGTATCCGTCCACTTCGGAGCGACGCAAGCGCTTGCCCCGCTGGATCTTTCCGTGGCCCGCGGCGAAACGCTGGCTCTGCTCGGCCCGTCCGGATCCGGCAAGTCGACCGCGCTCAAGGCGCTCGCCGGGTTCCTCCGGCCGAGCGCCGGACGGGTGCTGCTCGACGGCCAGGACGTCACCGACCTGCCGCCGCATCGACGTGGCCTCGGCGTGGTGGTGCAGAGCTACGCGCTCTTCCCGCACCAGCGGGTCGCCGACAATGTCGCGTTTGGACTGAAGGCGCGGAAGATGCGCCGCGCGGACGTGACGAATCGCGTCGGCGAGGTGCTGGAACTGGTCGGAATGAGCGAGTACGCGCGCCGGTATCCGCGTGAGCTGTCCGGAGGGCAGCAGCAGCGGGTCGCGTTGGCGCGGGCGCTCGCGATCCGGCCCAACGTGTTGCTGCTTGACGAGCCACTGTCCGCATTGGACGCCGCGTTGCGCGAGGACATGGTCGCGGAACTCCTCCGGCTGCGCGCCGAACTGCCGGACACCACGCTGATCTACGTCACCCACGACCAGAGCGAAGCCCTCGCGCTCGCCGACCGGATCGCGGTGCTGCGCGACTCTCGGCTGGTCGAACTCGGTCCGTGCGAACAGCTTTACCGCCGCCCGGCCACCGAGTTTACCGCGAGCTTCCTCGGCGCGGCGAACCTCATTCCGGTCGAGTTGGTGCGCGCGGACGGAACGGTCGCGACGGTCCGGCTGGCCGGCCGCGAGCTGTCCGCCGAACCGTCTGGCACACTCCAGCCGGAGCGGCCGGTGGCGCTCGGCGTGCGGCCGCACCGGATTTCGGTCGGCGAACCCGGGCCGGGCACCTTCCCGGCGCTCGTCCGCGGCGTGCAGTGGCGCGGTTCCGGCTACCGCCTCGACCTGCGGCTCACCGACGAGGTCTGCGACATCCGCGCCGAGGTGCCGGACAGCCCGGTGCTGCCCGCCGTCGGCGACCGGGTCGGAGTGTCCATTCCGGACGGTTGCCCGCTGGTGGGAGTCGGCGGATGACCGGCCTCGCCCTCGGCACTGCTGCGGTCGCCCCGGCCCGCCGCCGCACGCGGCCCCGCCGATACCGGATCGGCTGGCTGCTCCCGCCCGCGATCGTGGTCGCCGGGTTCTTCGGCTACCCGCTGGTGCTGGTGATCCTGCAGTCGTTCACCGCGCAGGACGGCAGTTTCGGGCTGTCCGTGTGGACGCAAGTACTGTCGTCGCCGGAATTCGGCCGCGCGGTGTGGCAGACAGTGTTGCTGGCTTTGGGTTCCACCGTCGGCTGCGTGCTGCTCGGCGGATTCCTCGCGCTGGTTGTCGCGTTCGTCCCGTTTCCCGGGGCGACGCTGCTGGCCCGGCTGGTGGACACGGTGCTGGCGTTCCCGTCGTTCCTGATCGCGCTGGCGTTCACGTTCCTTTACGGCGGCGCGGGAATCTTCGGCACCGCCGGGTTCCTGTACTCGCCATGGGGCGTACTGCTTGCCGAGATCACCTTCTACACCCCGTTCGTGATGCGGCCGGCGCTCGCGGCGTTCAGCCAAGTCCCGGCGGCACAACTGGAAGTGGCGGCGAGCCTCGGCGCGCGGCCGGGCCGGGTGCTGTGGCGGGTCGTGCTGCCGGAGGCGTTGCCTTCCCTCGCGTCCGGTGCGTGCCTGGTGCTGCTGTTGACCATGAACGAGTTCGGCATCGTGCTGTTCCTCGGCGCCAAGGGCGTCTCGACGTTGCCGATGCTGGTGTACGGCAAGGGAATCGTCACGTTCGACTTCCCGGCGGCTTCGGTGGTCGCGGTGGTGAACGTGGTGCTGTCGCTGGCGCTCTACGCGGTTTACCGGCGAGTGGTCGGGAGAGGAGGCCGTCGTGCTGCTGTGGACGCGGCGTAGCCGGTTGCTGGTCTGGCTGGTGTTCGGCGTGGTGTTCCTCGGGGTGGTGGCCGCACCGCTGGTGATGATCGTGCTGGCGTCGTTCGCCGGGAGCTGGACCGGCGTGCTGCCCAGCGGACTCACCGGGGCGCATTACGCCGAGGCGCTGTCCGGCGAGACCTTCGCGAGCCTGTCGGTGAGCGTGCAGACCGGGGTGATCACGTCGCTGGTCGCGGTGCTGATCGGGACCTGGGCCGCGCTGGCCGTCGACCATGCCCCGCCGCGGCTGCGCCGGATCGCGGATTCGCTGTTCCACCTGCCGATCGCGGTCCCGTCGGTGGTGCTGGGGCTGGCGTTGCTGATCGCGTTCAGCCGTCCGCCGATCGCCTTCAACGGCACGCGCTGGATCGTGCTGGCCGGGCACCTGATGATCCTGCTGCCGTTCGCGTACAGCACGGTTTCGGCCGCGTTGCAACGTGTTGACCCGCTGCTCGCGCAGGCCGCGGCGAGCCTCGGCGCGCGTCCGCTGCGGGTGCTGCTGCGAGTCCGGTTGCCGGTGCTGCTGCCCGCGATGTCGGCTTCGGCCGGTTTGGCGCTGGCGATGTCGATGGGCGAATTGGGCGCGACGATGATGCTGTACCCGCCGGACTGGCGGACGCTCCCGGCGACCATTTTCTCCCTGACGGACCGGGGACAGGTGTTCCTCGCGTCGGCGAGCACGGTGCTGTTGCTGGTGGTGACGCTGGCCGGGGTGGTGCTGCTGGGGCTGGTGCGGGGGAAGGCTTCGGCCCGGTGAACGGGTTTTTCTCGTCCGGATGCAACCTCCGGGGCCTCGATTCCGTCCGCGATGCATGCGGACTACAGGGAAAATCGTGGGAGCGAGCGCGCTGCTGCTGACGGTCGCGGCGTGCGGGGGCAAGGGAACCCCGGCCGCGCCGGGTTCCTCGAGCCCTGTGTCGGTCACATCGCCGCCGTCGGCTTCGGTCCCTGTCGCGCCCCCGCCGGGGTCAGCGCCGCCGAAGAGCCGCCCGACGCAGGGCGTGCCGCCGGGAGACACCGCGCCCGCCACTGGGCAGGTCAACGCTTCGGCGCTGCCGCCGGAGTATCCGCACGACGTCACGCTCGCGGAGGGCGGCTCAGTCGTCGTGATCCAGGCCGAAGAGGGCGGGTGCAACAAGCTCAGCGCGAAGGCGGGGGAGCAGACCGCCGCGCAGGTCGTCGTGCTGGTGACGATCACCAAACCGCCGCACGGGCAGATGTGTCCCTTGCACATACGGGAGATTTCGCTGCCGGTGCGCCTCGACGCGCCGCTGGGCGGACGGGAATTGGTGTTGCGCCCCGGTCCGTGAAGATCGGGTGCAACCCGCCCGGGCGGTCCTTCCGTCTAGGGATCATGAGGTACTCGACGAAGCTGATCGGAACGACACGACTGGCGGGCGCGGCACTGGTGCTCACGGTGGCGGCCGCGTGCGGCAGCCCGACGAGCATGGCGAACGCACCAGCGTCCGGGACCGAGACGGCGCCGCCGAGCGGCAGCGCCAGCACCTCGACGTCGGTGCCGCCGCCGGGCAAACCCCAGTTCGACCCGCCGCAAGGCGCGGCCCGGGTGCCGGACAAGCGGGTCGACGGGTCCGCGCTGCCCAAGACTTTTCCGAAGGAGGTTTATTCGGACAACGGGGGCACGGTGTTGGTGGTCCGGGCTGAGGAAGGCGGCTGCGGGCATGCCCTTGGCGAGGCGGTCGAGCAGACCGCGCAGAAGGTGGTCGTCGATTTGAGCGAGACCAAGGCGCAGACCGGGCAGATGTGCACGATGGATTTGCGGCATCCGGTGATTTCGGTGGCGCTCGGGGCACCGCTGGGTGAGCGGACTGTGGTGTTGAAGCAGTCTCCGCCTCGGTGATACCGCTGCCGGACGACTTCGTCGGGGGGCCGTCCGGTGGCTGGTCGCGGTTGTGCTCGGTGGTGCGGTGGGGCACCCCGAAGCCTGATTGTGACTACGGCGCGGAGGTGCTTGTCAAGGCGGGAAAGATGCCTTGACAAGCACCTCCGCGCCGTGTTTGGGCTTCGTATCGGGGTGCGGGGGGTGTGGCTGCCTTGATGGGGTGGGTTGGTGCGGTTGTGTGTGGGTCCACAGTGGACTCTGTTGCGTGCGTTGATGGCCTAGGCTTTGGGAATGGGAACTCGCCAGGTTTCGCGTAGTGCCGTGGTTGCTGCTGCGCCGGAGCGGATTTTCGCGTTGCTCGCCGATCCGGCTCAGCATCCGCTCATCGATGGGTCCGGTACCGTGCGGGCCAGTCGCGGGGCGGCGCCGTCGCGGTTGTCGCTGGGGGCGCGGTTCGGGATGGAGATGCGGATGGGCGCGCCCTACCGGATCGAGAACACCGTGGTCGAGTTCGAGGAGAACCGGCTGATCGCCTGGCGGCACTTCTACGGGCACCGGTGGCGCTGGCGGCTCGAGCCCGCGGGGGACGGGCGCACCGAGGTCACCGAGACGTTCGACTGGTCCACCGCGCGGTTGCCGTTCGCGATCCGGCTGCTGGGGTTTCCGAAGCGCAACGCCGAGGCCATCGAGAAGACTCTCGCCCGGCTGGGCGGGATGTTTCCCGGCTGACCCCGGCGTCGCGGCGCGTCAGCGGAAGCTGATCTGCAGGACCGGTTCGCTGGTTTCGGAGAAGAAGTCGTTGCCCTTGTCGTCGATGACGATGAACGCGGGGAACTCTTCGACCTCGATTTTCCAGACCGCTTCCATGCCGAGTTCGGCGTACTCGAGGACGTCGACCTTCTTGATGCAGTCCTTGGCCAGCCGCGCGGCCGGGCCGCCGATCGAGCCGAGGTAGAAGCCGCCGTGTTCCTTGCACGCGGCGGTGACCTGCTTCGAGCGGTTGCCCTTCGCCAGCATCACGAGCGAGCCGCCCGCCGCCTGGAACTGGGCGACGTACGAGTCCATCCGGCCGGCGGTGGTCGGGCCGAACGAGCCGGACGCGTAGCCGTCGGGAGTCTTCGCCGGGCCCGCGTAGTACACCGGGTGGTCGCGGAGGTACTGCGGCATTTCCTCGCCGGCGTCGAGCCGTTCGGCGATCTTCGCGTGCGCGATGTCGCGCGCCACGACCAGCGGGCCGGTCAGCGACAGGCGCGTTTTCACCGGCAGTTGCGCCAGTTGCGCGCGGATCTGGTCCATCGGCTGGTTCAGGTCGACCGACACGACCTCGTCGGACAGGTCGTCCTCGGTGACGTCCGGGAGGAAGCGGGCCGGATCGCGTTCGAGCTGCTCGATGAACACGCCCTCGCTGGTGATTTTCGCCTTCGCCTGGCGGTCGGCCGAGCACGAGACGGCTACGCCGACCGGGCAGCTCGCGCCGTGCCGGGGCAGGCGGATCACGCGGACGTCGTGGCAGAAGTACTTGCCGCCGAACTGCGCGCCGATGCCGAACTGGCGCGTCATCTCCAGCACCTGCTGCTCGAGGTCGCGGTCGCGGAACGCGTGGCCCAGCTCGGAACCCTCGGTCGGCAGGTTGTCCAGGTAGCGCGCGGAGGCGAGCTTCGCGACCTTGAGATTGAACTCGGCCGACATGCCGCCGACGACGATCGCCAGGTGGTACGGCGGGCACGCCGCGGTGCCCAGGCTGCGCAGCTTCTCGTCCAGGAACCGGGCGAGCCGCTTCGGGTTCAGCACGGCCTTGGTTTCCTGGTACAGGAACGTTTTGTTGGCGCTGCCGCCGCCCTTGGCCATGAAGAGGAACTCGTACGACGGGTCCGCCGCGTCCGAGTCCTTGTGGTACAGCTCGACCTGCGCCGGAAGGTTCGTGCCGGTGTTGCGCTCTTCCCAGAAGTTGAGCGGGGCCATCTGCGAATACCGCAGGTTCAGCTGCTGGTAAGCGTCGAAAATGCCCTGCGAGAGCGCACGCTCGTCGTCGCCGCCGGACAGCACGCCCTCGGTGCGCTTGCCGATGACGATCGCGGTGCCGGTGTCCTGGCACATCGGCAGCACGCCGCCCGCCGAGATGGCCGCGTTGCGCAGCAGGTCCATCGCGACGAACCGGTCGTTGCCGCTGGCCTCGGGATCGTCGACGATCCCACGCAGCTGCTGCAGGTGTGACGTGCGCAACAGGTGCTGGATGTCGGTGATCGCCGTGCGCGCCAGCGTGGTCAGCGCCTCCGGATCGACCTTCAGAAACTTCCGCCCGGCGGCCTCGACGGTCTCGACGCCGTCGGCGGTGACCAGCCGGTACTCGGTGGTGGTGTCCTTGCCGAGCGGCAGGACTTCGGTGTGCTGGAACGTGGTGGGCGGCACAGCGAGGCTCCTTTGCCCTGATCGGGATTGGCTCACGGTACTCAGCGCGTTCCGCCCGGCCGCACGGGCGCGGGGACGCTGTGGGATAGCGCACTCCGCGGGTTTTCGGGCAGGCATGGTCGGGAGGCCGGGCCCACCCCGACGGACCCGACCTCCCGGGGAAAGCGGACCGGATGCGCACACACCCGCCCCGCGTGACTAACGGGGACCCCCGCCGGCGCGTTGACCGGACGCCGCACAGCGGGGGTCGCGAACGCTTGCTACCCACTGCCCAGAACCGCCAAACGCGAACGAGAGCCGAATTCCACGATCGGGTGCGCGGAGTGGTGACGGTATTGCGGTGGGTGGTGGTGGGAACGGGATCAAGGGGAGGAAACGGGGCACGGAAGGAGGATTTCGCACTCTGGTGGGGCTGGAGTGTCTGGTGGGGCTGGGGTGTCTGGTGGGGCTGAAGTGACTGGAGAGAACAGTAGGGCTGGTGATGTTGATGTGGCGATTTATCGGCAATGAGGAGGGAGGTGGCTTCGGGTGTGGTCTGGGTGGGAGAGGTCGGTGGCCTGGGTGAAAGGTGCTTGGCTGAGCGAGAGAGGCGGCTAGGCGGGGGAGCGGGCGGTTGGCCAGCGGGGAGAGGCGGTCGGCCGGGTCGGGGCGGCTAACCCGGCGGGAAAGGTGGCCAGCCGGGCGAACGAGCGCCCGGCCGGGCGAAATCCAGGACCAGACACAATGCCTTCTCCGCCCAGGCGCGGGCAGACCCGGCCCGGAAGCGGCAGACCTTCCGGTCTGGAAGCGAGAATCCCGAGCCCGAGGGCGCAACCTCGGACCCCGAAAGCGACAAATCCCAGCTCAAACTGGCGTCCTGGGGCCTGAAAGCGCACCCAGTCCGCAAGGACAAACCCGGCTCGAACCGGCCCGGCCCCGCAAGGCAAATCCGCCCCGAACCGGCACTCCGGCCTCACAAAAGACAAAACCCGGCCCGAAGCGGCACCCCGGCCGCAAAAGACAACACCGAAGCGGCCCGGCTCCGAAAGCGACAAACCCCGCTCAAGCTGGTGGCCCCGGGACCAAAACGCCCCCCGGCCCGAAGCGGCACCCCGCCTTGAAAAGACAAAACCCCCGGCCCGGAAACCGGACCGAGGGTTCTGCGCAACCAGCGACGGCCATCGCAGTCCGCTGCAAGCCCACTGCAAAGCTCACCGCAGCCCGCCGCTGCCCACCGAAATAATCTTCCGGTCGAAAGCCCCCGTCCCGCCTGACCGGGTCCCCACCCGGTCCCCACGGGAACCTCGACCTGCCCGTCCGCGCAAGCTCGCCGCGAAAACCGGCTCACCGGACCCCGCGCCCGGTCAGCCGGAGGAGGCGGCTTAAAAACAGCCCGCGGACCGGCTTCTCCGCCCTCTCCGGGACCCGGGCCCCGAAACCCCGGCCCGGAGAGGGAAGAAACTCAGCTGGCGTAGGCGCGCAGCCGGTCGGCTCGCTCGCCCTGGCGCAGTTTCGCCATGACCTCGCGTTCGATCTGCCGCACGCGTTCGCGGGACAGGCCGAAGTGCTTGCCGATCTGGTCGAGGGTGCGCGGCTGGCCGTCGTCGAGGCCGTAGCGGAGGCGGATGACGTGCTGTTCGCGGTCGTCCAGCGTCGCCAGGACCCGGCGGAGGTCGTCCTGCAGCAGGCCGGAGATGACGGCGCTCTCGGCGTCGGTCGCCTCCGAGTCCTCGATGAAGTCGCCCAGCGGGGCGTCCTCCTCGGTGCCCACCGGCATGTCGAGGCTCACCGGGTCGCGGGACTGGTCGAGCAGGTCCGAGATCTTGTGGACCGGAATGCCCGATTCGGCGCTCAGTTCCTCGTGCGTCGCGTCGCGGCCCAGCTGCTGGTGCAGGTCGCGGCGGATCCGGGCCAGCTTGTTCACCTGCTCGACCAGGTGGACCGGCAGCCGGATCGTGCGGCCCTGGTCCGCCATGCCCCGGGTGATGGCCTGGCGGATCCACCACGTGGCGTACGTGGAGAACTTGAATCCCTTGGAGTAGTCGAACTTCTCCACCGCGCGGATCAGGCCCAGGTTCCCCTCCTGGATCAGATCGAGCAGCGGCATCCCCCGTCCGGTGTAGCGCTTCGCGAGCGACACCACGAGCCGGAGGTTGGCCTCCAGCAGGTGGTTCTTCGCGGTGTGCCCGTCGCGCATCAGCGCGCGCAGCTCCTTGCGGCGCTGCGGCGTGAGGTCCTCGGCGGTGTCGAGCATGTGCTGGGCGAAGACGCCTGCCTCGATCCGCTTCGCCAGCTCGACCTCGTCGGCCGCGGTGAGCAGCGCGGTCTTGCCGATGCCGTTCAGGTACACGCGCACCAGGTCGGCGGCGGGGCTCTGAGCGTCGAGGTCGGCGTCGGTGAGCGCCCCCACGCTCGGACGCTCCTCGGTCTGCTGTGCTGGAATCCCGCGCTCGCGAATCCCGCGCGCTTCGCGTTCGAGAGTCTGGACTGACATTCTGCCTCCCCGGTCACGGGCTGAACGTGTCTCGCCGGCGCCTGCGGAACGGGGCCTGTGGAATCCCGTGTCCGCGGGCCCAGCCGGCTTGGCTGGACACTGGTCTCAACGCCCCGGGAAGGCCAAACGTTCCCGGCTCGCTGAAATGAGGACGGGCGTACCCGCCCCGCGGTTGCTCCACCAAAACTGAGGTTTTGCTGAGAACCGCTCCGCTCCGGGAAATCCGCGCGAATCGCGCGCTCCGCCTTCGATGTTACGCGTGCTTCTCCAATGTGGTCTAGACCTCAACGAGAACGGTGAACGGGCCGTCGTTCACGCTTTCCACGGCCATCTCCGCGCCGAACCGTCCGGTCGAGACGGTCGCGCCGCGTTCGCGCAGTTCCGCGACCACGGCGTCGACCAGCGGTTCGGCGTTTTCCGGCCGGGCGGCGGCGGTCCACGACGGGCGGCGGCCCTTGCGGGTGTCGCCGTAGAGCGTGAACTGCGACACCACGAGCAGCGGCGCCCCGGTCGTCGCACACGATTCCTCGTCGCGCAGCAACCGCAGTTCGTGCAGTTTCCTGGCCATCGTTTCGGCTTTGCCGAGATCGTCGTCACGGTGCACGCCCAGCAGCACGAGCAGTCCCGGTTCTTTGATCTCCCCGGCGATCTCCCCCGCGACGGTCACGCTCGCGCGGGTGACCCGCGCCGCTACCGCCCTCACCGCGGCGAACCGGGCACGAGCATGCCGTGCCGCACGAGTTCGCGGACGATCGGCAATGCCGCGGCCGTCAGTTCTTCCGAATCGAGGCCCTGCGCGGCGGACAGCAGGTCGAGCAGATCCGACAACGGCAGTGCGCCGCGGCAACCCGCGAGAAGGCGCGTCGTGAGTTCGTCGACCTCGTGCTGCCAACCCGGTCCGTCAGTGCGGTGCAGCCGGCGCACGGTCGTTTCCCAGCCTTCGTCACCGGGGGAGTCGACGCGTTCGAGCAGCACTGTGTCAGGGACGCGGAACGCTACGTCCAACACGTTGTCGCCGTGCGTACGCAACCACTCGACGCGGTCGAGCCAGTTCGCTGCTTCGGGGCCCAGTGGGTCGTCGTAAGCCTGTCGTAGGTCTTCGCAGACGACAGTCGGCGTCTGACCGTTTGCGCGCCGCAGCGTCACAAAGCCGAATCCGATGCCCTGTACGTCGTTTTCGGTGAACCAGTCGAGCCACGCAGCGGCCTTGGCGCGGCCTTCGGGCGAGCGGGGGTCGATGCCTTCGTCTCGCAGCCAGGTGCCGACGTACAGCCCGGGGTCGGCGACGTCGCGCTGTACGAACCACGCGTCCGTCTCAGGCGGCAGCCATCGCGCAACGCGATCTCCCCAGTCTTCGCCGCGTCGGTGCAGCCACGACGCGAGCAGTTGGCCGGTGCCGCCGTCGTTGAGGAAGCTCGGCAGCTGACGGACGACCAGAGCGCTCGCGTCGTCGCCGGCCAGGCCGGAATCGCGGTAGGTGTAGTCGACGCGCGGCGGGCCGACCACGAACGGCGGATTGCACACCACCTGGTCGAAGCGGCGGCGCGCGACCGGCGCGAACCACTCGCCGCGCAGCAGCTCCACGTCCAGCTCGTTCAGCCGGAATGTGCCTGCGGCCAGCGCGAGCGCGCGGGCCGACACGTCGGTCGCGGTCACTCGCTGCGCGTGCCGGGTCGCGTGCAGCGCCTGGACGCCGTTGCCGGTGCCCAGGTCGAGCAGGGTGCCGACGGGGCGACGGCTGGTCGCACGGATGAGGCTCAGCGACGCGTGCCCGACGCCGAGCACGTGGTCCTCGGGCACGACGTGGCCGAGCATGTCGGCGTCGAGGTCGGAGACGACCCACCACGAACCGTCCTCGTCGCCGTGCGGGCGGATGTCGAGCGCGGCGCGGAACTCGTCCCCGACGGTCCGCAGGATGCCCGCGGCCACCGCGTCGTCCGCGCTGAGCGGCGCGAACGCCGACGAGACGGTCTTCTCCGGCTCGGCGAGCCCGAGCAGGAACAGCCGGATGAAGACGCCGAGGTCCCCGGCGTCGAGGCTGGCGCGACGGGCGGGCTCGGGCTCGCCGCGGCCGAGCGCCGTGTGCGCTGCGCCGCCGAGTGCGTCGACGACGCCGTCAGCGTCGTAGCCGGTGCGTCGGAACGCTTCGCGCAACCGCGCGCAGACGTCGTCGGATAGGTCAGGGAGAGGCGTGTTCGTGCTCACGGTGGGTAAGCCTGCCACGATGAGCATCGTGACCACCGAGACCACCGAGCGTGTCCTGGCTCCGCTTGAAGCGGCGCTGCCGGAGCTTGAAGCGCTGTACGTCGATCTGCACCGCCATCCCGAGCTGGCGTTCACCGAAACCCGTACGGCGGCAGAGCTAGCCCGACGGCTGACTGAAGACGGCTTCGAGGTGCACACCGGCATCGGCCGTACTGGTGTTGTCGGCATCCTGCGCAACGGCGAAGGGCCGACTGTGCTGCTTCGTGCGGACATCGACGCGTTGCCGGTCGAGGAGCAGACAGGTCTCTCGTACGCGAGCACTGCGCGCGGTGTCGACTCCGAGGGCCGCGACGTGCCGCTGATGCATGCCTGCGGGCACGACATGCACGCGACGTGGCTCTCAGGTGCCGCGCACCTTCTCGCCGCTTCGCGGGACGAGTGGTCCGGCACGCTGCTCGCGGTGTTCCAGCCAGGCGAGGAAGCTGGCGACGGTGCGGCCGGGATGGTCCGTGACGGTCTCTTCGAGCGGACCGGCCGCCCCGACGTGGTCTTCGGACAGCACATCGTGCCTGGTCCGGCCGGGTGGGTGCTTACCCGGCCAGGCGTGATCATGGCCGCGACCGACACCTTGCGGATCACGCTGCACGGCCGCGGCGGGCACGGTTCGCGGCCAGAAACGACTGTCGACCCGGCGGTGCTGGCCGCGTCTGTCGTGCTCAAGCTGCAGACGATCGTGTCGCGCGAGATCGCGGCGACCGAGCCTGCTGTGGTCACCGTGGGTTCGATGCACGTCGGCACTGCGGCGAACGTGATTGCTGATCACGCCGTGCTCGAGGTCAATACTCGTGCTTTCGATGACGCTGTGTTGTTGCGGTTGCGCAAGGCGATCGAGCGGATCGTGAACGGCGAAGCGGCGGCCGCTGGTGCCCCGCAGCCGCCGACGGTGGAGGTCATCGCTTCTTACCCGGTCACCGCGAACGACACGGCTGCGTCCGATGAGCTGACCGAGGTGTTCCGTCGGCACTTCGGTGCCGAGGCGACGATGCCTGCTCCGTTGGTCACCGGCAGTGAGGACTTCAGCGAGTTCGGGCGGGCGGCTGGGGTGCCGTCGGTGTTCTGGCTGGTCGGGGGCTTTGACGCGCAGCAGGTGATCACTGCGATGACTGAAGGGCGGTTTGAGACTGACGTGCCTTCGAATCACTCGTCCAAGTTCGCGCCGGTGCTGCATCCGACGTTGCGGACCGGGGTGGAGACGCTGGTCGTCGCTGCTTTGTCCCGGTTCACCCGCCCGGGTGTCGCGGACGGGCGGTGAGTGAGACGATGGAACGCGGAGGTGGTGCTGTGAACGCACCCCACGGACCGGATCCCCGCCCCGAGCCTGTGCTGATCACCGAGGCCGAGCCGTCGCTGGACGATCAGCTGGCGGCGCGGAAGCGGAAGTACGTCATCATGATGGTGTGCCGGATTCCCTGTCTGGTGCTGGCCGGGTTGACTTATCACACGTGGTGGCTGGCGATTTTGTTTTTGGTGATTTCTGTGCCGCTGCCTTGGATTGCTGTGTTGATCGCTAATGATCGGCCGCCGCGGAAGTCGGAGAAGGTTAATCGGTATGCGCGGGATGCTCGGCAGATTGAGGGGCGGAAGCATCGGGTGATTGACGGGTAGGTGTCTGTGGGGCTGCTCGTCGCCTGGCGGCGACATTGCGGCCGGTCTGGTGTGGGGCACCCCGAAGCCCAATTGTGATGACGGTCGGCGGGTGCTTGTCAAGGCGGGAAAGATGCCTTGACAAGCACCCGCCGACCGCATTTTGGCTTCGTATCGGGGTGCGGGGGTGGTGTGGGTGCCTGGCTGGTTGGGTGCGTGGGTGCGTTGGTGCGGTTGGTTTTACGGTTGTGGGCCTATTTGGCTTACTGCTCGTGCGCCTAGGCGGGTGCCTGCGCGTAGGACGTCCACTGTGGACTTTCCGGCTAGCCAGGTGGTGAGGACGCCTGCGTCGAAGGCGTCGCCTGCGCCGGTTGAGTCGACGCATTCCGTTTCTACTGCGGGGACTGACGAGACGCCGGTTGCGTCGATCCAGCTTGCTCCGGCTAGGCCTGCGGTGACTACTACTGCGCCGACGGCCTCCAGCAGTTCTGTCGCCGAGGCGGGGTCGGACGAGCCGGTCAGGGCGACTAGTTCTTCGGTGTTCGGCATCAGTAGGTCGGTGCCGCGTACGTCGTCCAGGAAGGCTGCTGGGTCGTGGATGTGGGCGGCTGCTTGCGGGTCCACCGAGGTGGTCAGGCCCGCCTCTTTCGCTGCGGCTAGGGCGGCTAGTCCTGCGGGGCGCGACGACGGGTCGAGCAGGACGTAGCCGGACAGGTGCAGGTGGGTTGAGCCGGTCAGGGCGTCGGGCGTTACGTCCTCGGGCGCGAAGCGTTTGTTCGCGCCGCGGTCGGCGAGCATGCTGCGTTGGCCTTCGCCGTCCACCAGGACGACTACGCAGCACGTGGGGGCTTCGGGGTCGGTTGCGAAGGCGCAGCGGACGCCTGCCGCTTCTAGCTCCGCTTGGATTAGGCGGCCGCCGGAATCGTTGCCGATGCGGGCGATCAGGGTGGTGTCCGCGCCGAGGGAACGTAGCCACAGGGCGGTGTTCGCTCCCGCGCCGCCGCCGGTGAAGCGGATGGCTGCTCGGGCGTCGCCGCCGTGGGGGAGGGGTTGGTCGTGTCGGGCGACGACGTCCAGGCCTGCGTCGCCGACTACCACGATTCCGGTCATGACAGGGCCACCGCGACCTCGGTCGCGAGTTTGGCGTTGGACAGCACCAGCGCCTCGTTCGCGTCGATGCTCGCGCCGTCGCTGGCGGTGTGGAAGTGCTCCAGCAGCACTGGGGTCACGTCCGCGCCGTGCACGTCGGCGTCGGCCAGTTTCGCCAAGCCTTCTCGCAGAAGCCGGCCGTGCAGTGCACGGTCCATTTCGGACTCTTCGGGGATCGGGTTTGCCAGCAGGACACCGGAATCGGCGTACTCCCGGTGGGCGGAGATGACTGCGGCGGCTTGTTTCGCGTCTTCGACGCGCCAGCCGACCGGGTGGCCGGACGAGCGGAGATAGAACGCGGGGAAGTCGTCGGTGCGGTAGCCGAGGACCGGGACCGAGTTCGTTTCCAGGACTTCCAGGGTGGCGGCGATGTCCAGGACCGACTTCACACCGGAGCAGACGACGACAGTCGGCACCTTCGCGAGGACGCCGAGGTCTGCCGAGACGTCCCAGCTCTGTGCCGCGCCCAGGTGCACGCCGCCGAGGCCGCCGGTGGCGAAGACGCCGATTCCGGCCGCTGCGGCGAGTGCCGAGGTGCCGGCGACGGTGGTGGCGCCGGAGCGGCCGAGGCCGACCGCGGGGCCGAGGTCGCGCAGGGACAGCTTGTCGAGGCCGGCGTCCGGTGCGCAGACGCGTTCCAGTTCGTCGGGGGACAGGCCGATGACCGGCCGTCCGTCCAGCACGGCGATGGTGGCCGGAACGGCGCCGCCGTCCCGCACGGTTTGCTCGATGCGGCGGCCGACGTCGAGGTTTCGTCCGTGCGGCAGGCCGTGCGAAAGGATCGTGCTCTCCAGTGCGACGACGGGGTGACCGTCGCGCAGCGCCGAGGCGACTTCCTCGTGGACGAACAGGGGAGTGGTCTGGGTGGTCACGAACGGACATCATCTGTGATCGCCGCGTGCACCGCGGCATCGGGTCAGCTCTTCCCGCAGGTTCCGCCGCGCGGCGGTTTCCCAGCGTGAGCGGGCGCTTTCGGTGAGGTACAGCGTCGAACGGCCGAGGAGGCTCTCCAGGACGGCGATGCGGCCGGTCGTCCAGGCGTCGTCGGGGTAGCGCGCGTACTCCTGGCGCACTTTGTCCACGTACGCCGCGTACGCGGTGGGCGTCGCGCCGAGGATGGCCAGGTCTGCGTCGAGGAGGGCTGCTGCGGCGAAGTCGCCTTCGGGGGCTTCGTGGGCGGCGGTGGCGAGTACGAGCGCTTCGGCCTGATCGATGTGTTGAGCGGCAACCCCCGCGCGGGTGAGCCAGCGGCGGAGCCATTCGGCGCTGCGTTGTTCGTCCGAGCCGGGTACGGCGTCGTAGACCACGTCGTGCGCCCATGCGGCGAGTACGACGACGGCGCGTTCGTGAAAGGGCAGGTCGGCGGCCAGGTGCTCGGCGTCGTGCGCGACGGCGGTGGCGTGGGCTAGGTCGTGGTAGCGGCGGTGTGGTTCGCCGTAGCGGTCTTCCAGATCGGCCCAGGCGTCGCGGCCGACGCGATGGTCGCCGCCGAGCCGGGCGAGCGAGCTGTGCCAGCGGTGTCCGGGATCGTGCGGCATCCGGGCTCCTGAGGGGTCCCTTGGCAGGTCAGGCGAGCGTAGCCGGGCATGACCGCGGGCGCGGCGCTGAGGCATGATGGTGGGGTGAGCACCGAAACGCTGACCAAGCCGGAGACCGACAGCACCGAGTCGACCGACGACGACTCCCCGAAGATGTTCCACTACGTGCGCAAGAACAAGATCGCCGAGAGCGCGGTCATGGGCACGCACGTCGTGGCGCTCTGCGGCGAGGTCTTCCCGGTCACGAAGTCGCCCAAGCCCGGATCCCCGGTGTGCCCCAAGTGCAAGAAGATCTACGAGGGCCTCCGTCCCGGCGGCGACGACTGATCCTCCTTCCCGCGCGTCCCGGTGCGCGGGAACAAAGGTGAAAATCCTTCACTCGGTGGCTGTGCGGCCGGGGAGGAACTGGTAGACCTGCAGTCCGGCCAGTCGCCTCCCCGCAGGAGTGTCCCCGCATGCGCGCTACCGGGATCGTGCTTTCCCTCGTCGTCCTGATGTCCGCCTTCAGCGCCGTCGCGGCGGGCGCCGCCGACGCGGTGACCGGATGGACCACGGCCGGCTCCGACCGGGCCCGTCCCCTCGACGAGAGCCAGGGCCTCGCCACCGTCGAGCGCTCCTCCGGCACCAGCATCCGCTACACCGGCATCGGCACCGTCGACCCTGGTCTCGCCTCGAAGGGCTGGAACCACATCGGCGACCCCGGGTCCGCGAAGGGCTGGTACGTCGAGCCCTACCAGCGCGACGACCGCGGCGCGAAGCTCTTCCGCGTCGAAGCTCCCGACGGCTCCCGCGCCGACTACCAGCACGCGCTGGAATCGTGGGAGGCCAACAACAATTCGTTCGCCGCCGTGTCGCCCGACGCGCGCTGGCTGGTGTCCGGCGAGTGGGGCACGATGGACCGCCTGCTCGTCTACCCGATGCCCGGCGTCGCGGCCACCGATCCCGGCCAGAACCTGCCTTATGCCTCGGCGATCCGGCTCGACCACCAGGTGCGCGACGTCCAGGGCTGCGATTTCGTGTCCGCCACCCGGCTGATGTGCTCCTCGGACGACCCGGACGGCAGCCTCTTCGGCACCACTAAACCCCTGCTGCAGGTCGATCTCTCCGGTCCGGTCTCCGGTTCCGACGTCACCGGGCACGTCACCTCGCTCGGCCAGCTTCCGCTGGAGAGCGGTTGCAGCGGCAATTTCGAGGTCGAGGGCATCGATTACGACGAGCGTGACGGCGGCACGTTGCGGGTGGTCGTGATGTCGCCGAGCGTCTGCATCGCGTTCGACAGCAAGACGTGGCGGTTCCGGCAGGGCTGAGGTCAGCCCTGTTGGGGGCGGCGTTGGCGGGGTTCCGGGCCGGGTGACGGTTCGGAACCGGACCCACGCTCGGGCCGCGCGAGCTGCACGGTCTCCGATTCGGTGTGGTTCACCTCGGGCTCGTCGTGGTTCTCTTCGGCGTGGTCCGGGTGCCGTTTCGGCCGCCGCAACGGCATCGTCGTGCGGTCCCACAGCCGGCGGCCCTCCTCGGCCCGCATCCGCTCGTTCGCGCGCTCCATCTCCAGCCGCCGCCACTTGCGGCGCTGCCGCCGGGTCGCCTTGGCGGGCCACAGCTCCTGGATCGCGCTGTTGAAGTACGCGCCGCCGACCACCGCGAGCCCGATGAAGAACATCAGCAGCAGGAACGCGATCGGCGCGGCCAGCGCTCCGTAGGTGTAGCCGGTCTTGGTGATCCAGTTCAGGTAGATCCGCAGCCCGATGCTGGAGACCAGGAACACGACGCCGGCCAACATCGCGCCCGGCAGCCCGCGATGCCACGGCAGCCGGCGCGGCAGCGCGAGCTTGTACAGCGTCGTCAGCGCGAGCGCGATCATCACGCCCAGCACCGGGTAGTAGAGCGTGCCGACCCAGGACGAGACGGTCGGGCGCCAGTCGACCGGGAAGAACTCCGGCAGCAGGTCCGGCCCGATCGCCAGCAGCGGCAGCCCGACGACGAGCCCGATCAGCGCGCCGAGGTACAGCAGCAGCGCGAAAATCCGCTGCCACACCTCGTTGCGGACGCCGTACTGGTCGTGCGCGACGGTGATCGCGTCGACGAACGACGACATCGCCGACGAGCCCGCCCACAGCGAGATGACGAAGCCCACGGACACGATTTCGCCCTTGCCCACGGTGAGGATGCTGTTCACCGTCGGCTCGATGATCTCCTGCACGGCGTTGGCGCTGAAGACGGTGTGGCTGAAGGTGATGATCCGGTCGTGCACGGCGGTGACCACGTTCTGGCCGAACCATTCGCCGATGAACCCGACGCTGCCGAGCAGCCCGAGCAGCAGCGGCGGCAGCGACAGCGTCTGCCAGAACGCCGCCTCGGCGGCCTCGGAGAAGATGTTGCCGTCCCACGCTTTCGCGAGCGTGCGGGTCAGCAGCCGCCACGGCCCCCTGCGCACGGTCTTCTCCGGCACGCTCTTGTCCGGCACTGCCTCGCCGTTCGGCCCTGCCTCGCCGGCGTCCGGTGTCACCTCGCCCATGGTGTGTCCCAGCATGGTCCATGCCCGCGGTTTTGGCTCGTCACCCCCGCCGAGAGGGGGCGTGTCGGGCGACACCACCCGTGGCGGTGGCGGGCGCCCGGGGACGCGGAAGGTAAGCTGGCCGACGTGCCCTCATCGCGGCGCCCGGCGGCGAAGCCGGTGCCACAGTGGGGGTTTTCGCACGTCACGGCCGCGCCGAGCGGTCCGAGGAGGGGGTGAACCGAGTTTTGTCCGAGACGACCCAGCCGGTCCTCGGGGCGCCGCCCGCGGAGAAGGACACCACCGCGCGCCCGCTGCGCGCCTGGCAGCGCCGAGCGCTCACCAAGTACCTGTCGAGCAAGCCGAAGGACTTCCTCGCGGTCGCGACGCCGGGCGCGGGCAAGACGGTCTTCGGCCTCCGGATCGCCGCCGAACTGCTGTCCGACCGCACCGTCGAGGCGGTCACGATCGTCACCCCGACCGAGCACCTGAAGCACCAGTGGGCGGCGTCGGCCGCGGCGGCGGGCATCCCGATCGACTCGAACTTCCGCAACACCACCGGCGTCACGTCGTCGGACTACCGCGGCGTCGCGGTCACCTACGCGCAGGTCGCCGCGCATCCCACGCTGCACCGGGTGCGCACGGAGAACCGCAAGACCCTGGTGATCCTCGACGAGATCCACCACGCGGGCGACGCGAAGTCCTGGGGCGACGCGACCAGCGAGGCGTTCACGCCCGCGGTGCGCCGCCTCGCGCTCACCGGGACCCCGTTCCGCAGCGACGACTCGCCGATCCCGTTCGTCACCTACGAACCGGACGCGGGCGGGTTCCAGCGCAGCAAGGCCGACCACTCCTACGGCTACTCCGACGCCCTCGCCGACGGCGTGGTCCGGCCGGTCGTGTTCCTCGCGTACTCCGGCGAGGCGTCGTGGCGCACCAGCGCGGGCGAGGAGTTCACCGCCCGCCTGGGCGAGCCGCTCACCGCGGAGCAGAACGCGCGCGCCTGGCGCACCGCGCTCGACCCGGCCGGCGAATGGATCCCGGCGGTGCTGCAGGCCGCCGACACCCGGCTCAGCCAGGTGCGCCAGGGCATCCCGGACGCGGGCGGCCTGGTGATCGCCACCGACCAGGACACCGCGCGCGCCTACGCCAAGATCCTGGAACGGATCTGCGGCGAGACGCCGACGCTGGTGCTGTCCGACGACCCGAAGGCGTCCGGGCGGATCAAGGAGTTCTCCGAGACCAAGGAACGCTGGATCGTCGCGGTCCGGATGGTGTCCGAAGGCGTCGACGTGCCGCGGCTGGCCGTCGGCGTGTACGCGACCAGTGCGTCCACCCCGCTGTTCTTCGCGCAGGCCATCGGCCGCTACGTGCGGGCCAGGAAAAAGGGCGAGACGGCGAGCATCTTCCTGCCGAGCGTGCCGGTGCTGCTGGAGCTGGCCAGCGAGTTGGAGGCGCAGCGCGACCACGTGCTCGGCAAACCGCACCGGGAGAAGGAAGGCTGGGACGACGAGCTGCTCGCCCAGGCCAACCGCACCGAGGACGAACCGGGCGAGGAGGAGAAGGCGTTCACCTCGCTGCACGCCTCGGCCGAACTCGACCAGGTCATCTACGACGGCAACTCGTTCGGCACCGCGGTCTTCTCCGGCTCCGACGAGGAGCAGGAGTACCTCGGCCTTCCCGGGCTGCTCGAGCCGGACCAGGTCCGCGCGCTGCTGCGCAAGCGGCAGGAAGAGCAGATCTCCGACGAGAAGCGGCGCAAGCCGAAGGAAGAGGAACCGGCCGCGCCGCCGGTCCGGTCGCAGACGGTGAGCGAACGGCTCGGCGCGCTGCGCAAGGAACTCAACGCGCTGGTCGGCGTGTACCACCACCGCACCAAGAAGCCGCACGGCGCGATCCACAACGAGCTGCGCCGCCAGTGCGGCGGGCCGCCCACCGCGATGGCGACCGTGGAGCAGCTCGAGGAACGCATCGTCACGCTGCGCTCCTGGTAGTTCTCAGGCTCGACAACGGGGCGCACGCCGGGTTCGTGCGCCCCTTCGCCTGGTAGAACGGTTCGTCCGGTTCGATCCGGGCGCCTGAACGGGCACCTCTGCCCGCCGGACCGGACAAGACCGGACAACTTCTCGTTACGCTCGGTGCGTGGCACGGATCACTCCGTCAGTACGTGCCGCGGATGAGGCCCGTGTTGCCGAACTGTGTCCATTTGGTGTCGGTTACTCGATCCCGCCATCTTCCGCAGAGCCGTTCCGCGGCATATGTTGTCGGCCACAACATATCTGCGACGGCGCACCGGGGACCTTCTCCGATCGCCCCGCGAGCATGATCGGAGAAGGAACGAGGATGCGCAGCAGAACCCTTACCCTCCTCGCCGCGACGGTGAGCGCCGGCCTGGCGCTTTCGGCGTGCGGCGCCAACAGCGCGGGCTCCGGCGGCTCGGGGGACAGCAAGTCCGCCTCGGCCCCGGCAGGCGGCGGCGCCAGCGGCAAGGTCGGCGTGATCCTGCCGGAGACCGCGACTTCGGCCCGCTGGGAAGCCTTCGACAAGCCGATGCTGCAGGCCGCGCTCTCCGCGCAGGGCTTCAGCGCCGACATCGAGAACGCCCAGGGCGACAACCAGAAGTTCTCCACCCTCGCCGACGGCTTCATCGCCCAGGGCGTGAAGGTGCTGATCATCGCCCCGTCCGACCCGGCGGTCGGCGCGGCGATCGAGACCAAGGCCAAGAACGCGGGCATCCCGGTCATCGACTACGACCGCCCGAGCCTCGGCGGTTCGGCCGACTACTACGTCTCGTTCGACAACGAGAAGGTCGGCGAGATCCAGGCGCAGGGCCTCGCCGACGCGCTGAAGAGCAAGCCGGGGGCCAACGTCGTCCAGATCGAGGGCGCGCCGACGGACAACAACGCGACCCTGTTCGGCAACGGCCACGACAAGGTCCTCAAGCCGCTGTACGACTCCAAGGCGCTGAACCTCGTGCAGAAGCAGGCCATCGACAACTGGGACGCCCAGGTCGGCGGCACGACGTTCGAGCAGATCTTCACCCGCGTCAACGGCAAGGTCGACGGCGTCGTCGCGGCGAACGACGAGCTGGCCGGCGCGGTGATCACCGTGCTGAAGAAGAACGGGCTCAACGGCAAGGTCCCGGTCACCGGGCAGGACTCGACCTCGGCCGGCCTGCAGGCGATCCTGCGCGGCGACCAGACGCTGACGATCTTCAAGCCGATCAAGGAAGAGGCCGAGAACACCGCCAAGCTGGCCGCCGCGCTGGCCAAGGGCGACAAGGCCGGCGCGGACGCGATCGCCACCGGCAAGCTGCACGACCCGAAGAACAACCGCGACCTGAAGTCGGTGCTGCTGCAGCCGCAGCTGATCACGATCAAGGACATCAAGACCGTCGTCCAGCAGGGCTACGTCAAGGCGTCCGACATCTGCACCGGCGACCTCGCCGCCAAGTGCACCGCCAACGGCATCTCCTGACGCCGTAACTCCCCGCCAAGAGCAGCCGGGCCGGGACGCGTTCCCCCGACACGCGTTCCGGCCCGGCATCCACGCGAGAGACAAGCGATTCCCATGAGCGAGCCCATTCTCGACATCACCGGCCTGAACAAGAGCTTCGGCCCGGTCCACGTCCTGCACGACGTGGACTTCTCCGTGCGGGCGGGCGAAGTGACCGCGCTCGTCGGCGACAACGGGGCCGGCAAGTCCACTTTGGTCAAATGCATCGCGGGCATTCACCCGTACGACACCGGTTCCGTGCGGTTCAACGGCGCGGACGCGCACATCCGCGGTCCCAAGGACGCCGCCGAACTCGGCATCGAGGTCGTGTACCAGGACCTCGCCCTCGCCGACAACCTCGACATCGTGCAGAACATGTTCCTCGGCCGCGAGCGCGGCAGCAGCTGGCTGCTCGACGAGGCCAGCATGGAGAAGGCCGCGCGCGAAACGCTGGCGTCGCTGGGCGTGCGCACGGTGAAATCGGTCCGCACGCCGGTTTCCTCGCTGTCGGGCGGTCAGCGCCAGACCGTCGCGATCGCGAAGTCGGTGCTGTGGAACAGCAAAGTCGTCATCCTCGACGAGCCGACCGCCGCGCTCGGCGTCGCGCAGACCAAGCAGGTGCTCGACCTGGTGCGCCGGCTCGCCGAACAGGGCCTCGGCGTCGTGCTGATCAGCCACAACATGGCCGACGTCTTCGAGGTCGCCGACCGGATCGACGTGCTCTACCTGGGCCGGCTCGTCGCGGAGGTCCAGACCAGCGACGTGACGCACAGCCAGGTCGTCGAACTCATCACCGCGGGCCGATCGGGCGATCTCGGCCTGGCCCGTCCCGAAGCTGTCGCGCTGTGAGCGAGAAAGAACCCGCCATGACCGAAACTTCCGAGAAGCCGCAGACGCCGGACGCGCCCGCCGGGGCGATCGCCGACTTCGGCATCGACACCACCTCGCTGTCCACCAGTGAGGCGATCAGGGACTACTTCGCCCGGATGAAGGACGGGCAGCTCGGCTCGATTCCCGCCGTGCTCGGCGTGATCGCGCTCGCCGTCCTGTTCAGCGCGCTCTCCAGCGACTTCTTCACGCTCCGCAACATCGCCAACCTGCTGGAGCAGGGCGCGGGGCAGACCATCATCGCGATGGGCATCGTGTTCGTGCTGCTGCTGGGCGAGATCGACCTGTCCGCGGGCACCGCGTCCGGCGTCTGCGCGTCGCTGATGGCGCTGCACTACGTCCGCAACGGAAACCTGCTGGGCTCCATGGGCACCGGCGTCTTCATCACGTTCATCGCGGTGCTCGTGCTCGCGGTGGTGCTGGCGCTGCTGCAGAAGATCTGGGCCGGGGCGGCGGTTTCGCTGGTCGGCATCGTGGTGATCCTGGTCGGCGCGCCGGTCAACGCGTGGGTCGAAATGGTCATCGCGATCTGCACCGGCACCGCGATCGGCTGCATCACCGGCTTCCTGGTGTCGAAGATCGGGATGCCGTCCTTCGTCGTGACGCTGGCGCTGTTCATCGTGTGGCAGGGCGTGATCCTCCAGTTCGTCGGGGAAGGCGGCACGCTGCCGATCAGCACGAGCGACACGCTCAACGCGGTCGCCAACGGCAACCTCTCGGTGGCCGGCAGCTGGGTGCTGTTCGTGGTCGCGGCGGGCGGATACGCGGTGCTCGCGCTCGGACAGCACTTCTCGCGGCTGAAGCGCGGGCTGGTGGTCCAGCCGACGCCGATCGTGCTGGCGAAGGTCGGCGCCGTCGCGGTCGTCGCCGCGGTCGCGACTTACCTGCTCACCGTCAACCGGGCGTCGAACGACCTCGTCGTGATCGCGGGCGTGCCGTACGTGGTGCCGATTGTCCTGGTCCTGCTGGTGGCGGGCACTTACGTGCTCAACCGCACCAAGTACGGCAGGCACCTCTACGCGGTGGGCGGCAACAAGGAAGCCGCGCGCCGCGCCGGCATCAACGTGCCGAAGCTGCGCACCAGCGTGTTCGTGATCAGCTCGTCGTTCGCGGCGATCGGCGCGATCGTGTACTCGTCGAAGGTCGGCTCCGTCAGCGGCCAGTCCGGCGGCCTGAACACGCTGCTGTTCGCGGTCGGCGCCGCGGTCATCGGCGGCACCTCGCTGTTCGGCGGCAAGGGCCGGATCATGGACGCGGTGATCGGCGGCGCGGTGCTGGCCATCGTGAACAACGGCCTCGGCCTGCTTCAGCAGAAGGCCGCGGTGGTCAACATCATCACCGGTCTGGTGCTTTTGCTGGCCGCGACAGTCGACGCGCTGTCGCGACGGCGGGCTGAGGCGTCGGCCCGCTGAGGGCTGATGGGAAGATGACCCGGTGAGCAGCCCGCCCGTCGCCCGCCCGGACGAGGTGCGCCGGCACAACCGCACGACGCTGTTGCGCCTGTTGCACGTCGGCGGGCCCAGTACGCGGGCCGCGCTGGCCACCGAACTGGGGCTCAACCGGAGCACCATCAAAACCCTCGTCGACGGCCTCGCCGAGGCAGGGGTCGTCGAGGAGAAAGTGCCGCGGCCAGGGCGAGGGGCGGGCCGCCCCTCGCTCCTGGTCCTGCCGCAGCCGCACGCCGCGGTCGTGCTCGCGGTCGACCTGCAGGTCGAGCACGTGGCGATCGCCCTGGTCGGGCTCGGCGGGCAGATCCTCGGGCGCAACAGCTGGAACCTGCACGCCCGCACGCGGACCGCGGACGAGGTCATCACCCATGTGATCGAATCGACGCGCGTGCTGGCCGGCGACCTCGGCGTGGAGCCGGTGGCGGTCGGCGTGTCGGTGCCCGGGGTGGTGCGGCGCGCCGACGGGCTGGTGCACGAGGCGCCCAACCTGCGGTGGACCGACGTGGCGCTCGGCGACCGGCTGTCGGCGGTGCTGCGGATTCCGGTGCTCGTGGCCAACGACGCCGAGCTGGGGGCCGTTGCCGAGCATCTCCGCGGGGCGGCCCGGGGGTCGTCGGATTCGGTGTACGTGTCCGCGGACGTGGGCGTGGGCGGCGGGGTGATCTCTCAGGGGTCGTCGTTGCGCGGCGGCGCGGGGTATGTCGGCGAGATCGGGCACATGGCGATCCGGCCTGGCGGGCGGGCTTGTTACTGCGGCAGCCGGGGGTGCTGGGAGACCGAGATCGGCGAGGCCGCGTTGTGCCGGGCGCTGGGGTTGCCGGAGGACACGCCTCGCGGGGCGATTCTCGTTGAGCTGCGGGAGTTGGGGGCGGATGCTGTTTCCGCTTCTGCTCGCTTGGGGGAGTATGCGGAGTGGCTCACGTTGGGGCTGGTCAACGTGGTCAATTTGCTGGGGCCGGAGTTGGTGGTGCTGGGGGATTTGCTGACTGTGTTGCCGGAGTCGGTGATTCGGGTGGTTGCTGAGGAGGTTCGGGGGCGGAGTTTGGTGTCTCGGGCTGTTGGGGGGACTCGGATCGTGAGTTCGGCTTTGGGGGCGGATGTGAAGCTGTTGGGGGCGGCTGAGGTGGCGTTTGAGGTGGTGCTGGATACGGTTTGAGGGGGTGTGGGCGGCTCGTCGCCTGGGGGCGACATTGCCGTTCCTTGGTTGCGTGGGGCACCCCGAAGCTTGATTGTGCTGACGGTCTGGGGGTGCTTGTCAAGGCGGGAAAGATGCCTTGACAAGCACCCCCAGACCGCAGGGAGGCTTCGTATCGGGTTGCGGGGGAGGGGCTGGGTGCCTCGATCGGTGGGTGCATCGGCGGCGGTTTGGTGGGGGGTGGGGCTAGCGCCCCAATGTGGCATTGGGTGCGTCAGATGCAACGAATGCCACATTGGGTGCGTGGGACGCACCGAACGCCACATTGGGTGCATGGGGCGGACCTTGGCGGTGGGCAGCGGGCGGCGCGTGGCGAGCGGGTGGCGGCCTGCGGTCCGTGAAGGACTCCTTGAGGGAATCTAGTTCCCTCAAGGAGTCCTTCACGGACTTGAAAAGTGGTGCTCCGGTTGCTGGGACGGGAGCGGCTTAGCGGGGTCCGGGGAGCGGGAAAATGTTCGCACCCAGGAGCGGAAAAGAACGGAGGCGGCAAGCGCCTTCGCGCTTGCCGCCTCCGGGCAAAGAATCTGTCGGTCGTGGACTACTTCTGGATCTCCGCGGCCAGTTCCTTGAGCTTGGCCTCGTGCTCGCGCGCGTGGTGCCCGCAGAAGAGCAGCTCGCCTCCGGAGCTGAGGACTGCGCGTACCTGAGCTGCTGCTCCGCACCGGTCGCATCGGTCGGCTGCGGTCAATTCGGGGCGGGTGAGCGTCGGTGTTGTCATGGGGGTCTCCCTCCGTCCCGGCACCGGTCGCCCGGTGCCTCGATCCAGCTACGCCCACTTCGGTCTCGATGCCTTCTGGCGGGGATCGCTTCCGGCTCCGCAGTGTTCGTGCTTCCACTCTTGCAGACGTTTGGCGGCCCGCAAGTGTTCCCGCGCCGGTGGGAGGTGCGTCACGCCGAATTAGCCCGGTTGCCGCAGCGGCGTCTCAATCTCTAGGACCAGGCGACCCGGCGCGGGGTGTTTTCCGTGGTCAGGCACCATGCGGGAGTGGGCATTGCACTCTCTCCGAAACGCGTGCGCGCGATTCCGGCTCCGGTCTTGTTCGTTCTCAGCGGAATTTCGATGTATGCCGGTGCGGCCATCGCGGTCGACCTTTTCGGGCATGCCACTCCGTCCGGGGTGGCGTGGCTGCGCTGTCTCGGGGCGGCCGTCGTGCTGGTGGTGTGGCGGCGGCCGCCGAAAGCCGCCTGGCGGGGCAAGCGGCTGCTGCTCGCGGGCGCTTTCGGGGCCGTGACCGCGGGGATGAACGTGGTCTTCTACGAGGCCATCGCACGGTTGCCGCTCGGGACGGTGGTTGCGTTGGAGTTCGCTGGGCCGGTTGTCGTAGCGGCGGTCGGGTCGCGGACGCGGCGGGATCTGGTCGCGCTGGTGCTGGTGGCCGCGGGAGTGGTCGCGATCGCGGACGTGCGGATCGCGGGCAGTCTGCTCGGCGTCGTCTTCGCGCTGGCCGCGGCGGCCGCTTGGGCGGGGTACATCCTGCTCGGCAAGCGGGTCGCGATCGGCGGCGACGGGCTGGATTCGCTCGCGGTCGGGTTCGTGGTGGCGACCGTCGTGCTGTCGCCGCTTGCGCTGGGCACCGGCGAAATGTGGGGTTCGCCACGCATGCTGCTGCTCGGGATCGGCGTCGGTGTGCTGTCGACGGTGGTGCCCTACGCGCTTGACCAGGTGGTCCTGCGCCGGCTCGGGCAGGCCCGGTTCGCGGTGCTGCTGGCGTTGCTGCCGGTGACGGCGGGGGTCATCGGGTTCCTGGTGCTCGCCCAGGTGCCGAGCGTGGCGGAAGCGATCGGGACGCTCGCGGTCGTCGCCGGGGTGGCCTTGCGCAGCCGGGACGACGCCGGACCGGTCACTGAGCCGCCCGGGTGAACGCTCGCGGATGGCCCGGGCGGGCGATGGCCGCGATACTGATCCCGAGCCCGAGGAGGTGGCCATGACCAAGGCGGCGTCGGCGGCGGCCAAGGACCTCGCCGCGGCGGGGGTCGGCGGTGTCCACCTGGCCTGGGCGGACAACAACGGCATCCCGCGTTCGCGCGTGGTACCGGTCGGCGGGCTGGCCGACGCGGCGGTCCGCGGCGTGGGCGCGACCTCGCTGTTCGCGGTTTTCGACAGCCACGACGCCATCACCTTCGGCCATGCCGGCCTCGGCACGCCGTCCGGCGACATCCGGCTGGTGCCGGTCGTGGAACGGCTCCGGCGGCTCGCCGGGCAGCCCGCGCTCGCCTGGGCTCCGGTGCGGCAGCTCGCCGCGGACGGTTCGCCGTGGCCCTACTGCCAGCGTTCCGTGCTGGAGCGGCAGGTCGCCGAGGCGGCGCAGCGCGGTCTCGAGTTCCGGGCCGGGTACGAGCTGGAGTTCTCTGTCACGCCGTTGGGCAGCGAGGATGTCGTGTCCGCGCCGGGGCATCGCGGGCCCGCGTACAGTCCGCACGCGCTGATCGGACTGGACGAGTTCGTCGCCGCGCTGCTGCACGATTTCGCCGCGAACGGCTTGCAGATCGGCCAGTTGCACGCGGAATACGGCGTGGCGCAGCTGGAATTGTCGCTCGCCGCCACCGATCCGGTGTCCGCGGCGGACGATCAGCTGCTCGCTCGCCAGACCATTCACGCGGCAGCGCACGCGCACGGGCTCGCGGCGAGTTTCGCGCCGATGATCGGGCTCGGCGCGGCCGGGAACGGCTGGCACTTGCACACTTCCGTCCGTCGTAAGGGCAGAAATCTGCTGACTGGCGACGGCGTGCCGGAGGGCGACGGAGCGGCCTACCTCGGCGGGCTGCTGCGGGATTTGCCCGCGCTGACCGCGATCACGGCGCCAAGCGTGCCCTCGACGATGCGGTTGCGGCCGGGATTTTTCGCCGGTGCCTACGCATTCTGGGGCGTGGAGAACCGCGAAGCGCCGCTGCGATACGTGCCGGGCAGTGCGCTGCTTGGCGCGGACCACGCGAATGTCGAGCTGAAAACGTCGGACGCGTCGGCCAATCCGTATCTCGCGCTGGCGGCCGTGCTCGCCGCCGGGATGGCCGGGATCGAGGATTCGGCGGTGCTGCCGGAGCCGATCGCCGAGGACCCGGGCGGCTGGACCGAAGGGGAACGGAACACCGCGGGCGTGCTGCCGCTGCCGGCGAGTCCGTCCGAACAGGACACCGCGCTGCTGGCGAATCCGCGCGTGTCCGGGGCGCTGGGGGACGAGCTGCTCGGCGCGTTCCGCGCGGTGCGCGCCTCGGACGCGGCGTGGGCCGCCGAGCGGGCGCCTGAGGAGATCGTGGCGGCGCATCTGTGGCGGTACTGAACACGGGGCTTTCCGACGTCCATTGGCTTCCCGGCGGCGCGCGCCTGGTCGCCGAGGCCAGAGCTGAACTGCCGCAGAAGGACGGGCTGGCGGCGGCCTTCACCGCACTCGTGACGCTGCGCGCGGCGGGCATCGCGGTGCCGGACCAGGACGAGGTCGCGATCGCGGCCGGGACTGTGCGCGCGGCGGCGAGCCGTCCGGCGGGGGCGGTGGGCCGCAACGACTTTCGCCTTCCGGTGCCGTTCGACGAGACGGCCGCGGGCACCTCGCTTACCGGACTGGCACACGCGATCCGGACGTTGTCCGGGGAGCAGCTGGCGGTGGTTCCGGCGCTGGGGGAATGGGCCGCATCGACGGTCTCGGATCTGCTGCTGGGCTTGTGGGAACTGCCGCGGGTGGCCGTGCTGGCGCGGGTCGATCCGGCGGAACTGGGCGCGCCGGACACGCCGGAACGCGCGCTGCTGGACTATCTCGACACCGGCATCCCTCCACTGTGGACGAACCGGTGGCGGCCGCCCGCGCCGCATCACGTGCTGATCGCCGGAGTGCGGCTCGGCGCGGAGGGCACCTTGCTGTCCGTTGTGGACACTTACCGCGAGCTGGGCGACGAAGGCGTGCACGACCAGCCGGTGGAATGGGTCGCGGCGGGGCTGGAATCGGTGCTGCTGGTGGCGGACTCCCAGCACGCGGAGGCGCTGGCGCAGGCGGTCTCCTACGCCGGGCTGCGCACGGAGTAGCCCGCGAAAACAGTTCGCGCGGCTGGCCGGGCGGATGGCAGCCTTCGGCTCATGACGGCCCCCTACGAGATCCGCGCGGATTTCGACGCGGACACGATCGTGGTCTACCAGGCCTACGCGCCGGCCATCGCTGACGCGGCGCTGCGGGCAGGCCGGTTCGTCGCGCCGTTTTCGTTTCACCGGATGACGTGGATCAAACCCTCGCTCCGCTGGCTCATGCATCGCAGCAACTGGGCGCGCAAACCCGGTCAGGAACGCGTTCTCGCGGTGCGGATCACCCGGGCCGGATGGGAAGAGGCGCTGTCCCGGGCGGTGCGCACGACCTCGGATCCGGCAGCGGTGGCCAAGGCCGCGGTGCACGTCCAGTGGGATCCGGAACGGTCGTGGCGCGGAGCGGCGCTGAATCACTACAGCATCCAGGTCGGCATCGGCCGCGACCTGATCCGCGTCTTCGCCGACGAATGGATCGTCGGCATCGACGACCGCACGCCGCAGGTCCGCAAGGCCGCGGCTCTGGTCAAGGACGGGCGCACCGCGCAAGCTCAGCGGCTGTTGCCCGCGGAACGGGTTTACCCGCTGCCGCGAGAACTGGCAAACCGCCTGTGCCGCAACGACTAACCGTCGTACCGCTCCTGCGCGTCCAGCAGTTCCTCCCAATGCTCGGCAACCCAGCCGTACACCACCTGCATCGGCTCCAGCAGGCTCCGGCCAAGCGGCGTCAGCGCGTACTCCACGCCTAACGCGGGATCGGCGTGCGCGGTGCGCGACACGAGGCCGGAGCGTTCGAGGCCGCGCAGCGTCTGGGTCAGCACCTTCGGCGTGACGCGGTGCAACGGCACCCGAAGCTCGGAGAACCGTCGAGGCCCTTCCTCCAGGCAGCGGATGACCAGCGCGGACCACTTGTCCCCGAAGCGGAACGGCACCAGCGAGGACGGGCACAGCTCCTCGAACAGATCGGGAGGCAATGGCTGCCGAACGGTCATCGCGGTCTCCTCTCAAGTATCCCGGAGGGAACCGGCCCCCTGGCTACCTTCCAGAGCATCGGCACTCCAGGAGGTATTCCCACGATGAGCAAGATCGTCATTTTCGGCGCGGGCGGCCGGGCGGGGCGGCAGGCAGCCGCTGAGGCGCGACGGCGCGGCCACGAAGTCACCGCGGTGGTGCGTGATCCTTCGCGCTATCGCGATCTGGCCGACGTCGTTGCTGGCGATGTCACTGACGCAGCGGACGTCGCTGCCCTCGCCGCCGGGCACGACGCCGCCATCAACGCCGCCGCGGTCTACGGCGAGGGCACCGATCCGGACGCGTTCTTCACCGGTGCCGCCCGTGCTCTCATCACCGGTTTACGACAGTCCGGAGTGGACCGGCTGGTCGCGGTCGGGCTCTCGGCGCTGCTGCGCGCCGCCGACGGAACCCCGGTGCTGGACTCGCTTCCGGCCGAGTTCCGGCCGTTCTGCCTGGCGCACGCGGCCGGGCTGGAGGTGCTTCGGGCCGAAGGCGCCGGGCTGGACTGGGTGTACGTGAGCCCGGTCGGCGACTTCGACCACGACGGCGAGCGCACCGGCCGCTACGAAATCGGCGGGCACGGCGATCTGTCGGCCAAGATCTCGTACGCCGATTTCGCCGTCGCGCTGCTCGACGAGGTCGAGAACCCGAGGCACCGCCGTGTTCACCTAGCGGTGGCCTGAACCGCTGGTCACGACCCGGATTCCACGCCGCCGGGCGACGCGGGGCCGGCGGGCTGCTTGGCGAAGCGGGAGTGCTTGCGGCCGTAGAAGTAGTAGATCAGCAGGCCGAGCACGAGCCAGGCGGCGAACCGGATCCAGGTCATCACGTCGAGGTTCAGCATGAGGTAGAAGCACGCCAGCGCGGCGATGATCGGCAGCACCGGCGAGAACGGCACGGTGAACGGCCGCTTGAGGTCCGGACGGCGCTTGCGCAGCACGGGCACCGCGACCGCGACGATGATCATCGCCGACAGCGCGCCGATGCTGACCATGTCGGCGAGCGCCGAGATCGGCACGAACGCGGCCAGCACGGCGATCAGCGCGGCCCCGCCGATGGTCATCCGGTGCGGCGTGCCCCAGCGCGGGTGCGCCGTGCCGATGGCCTTGGGCAGCAGGCCGTCGCGGCCCATCGCGAAGCCGATCCGGCCGATCGTGACGAGTTCGACCATCATCACCGACGTCAGCCCGGTGACCGCGCCTAGTGAGATCAGCGCGCCGACCCAATGCTGGCCGACCCGGTCGAACGCGTCGGCGAGCGGCGCGCCGGAGTCGATGTCGGTGTAGTGGACCATGCCGGTGAGCACGATCGAGACCCCGATGTAGAGCACCGCGCACACGGCCAGCGCGCCGAGGATGCCGACGCGGAGGTCCTTGCGCGGGTTGATGGTCTCCTCGCCGAGGTTGGCGAGCGCTTCGAAACCGGTGTAAGCGAAGAACACGACGGCCGCGGCGGTGACCATGCCGGCGATGCCGTACACCGACTGCTCGAGCCCGAGCGCGGCCTGGACCACTGGCTGGTGCAAGGCGTTCGCGTTGCTCGACGGCGGCTGCGCGGGCGGCACGAACGGGGTGAGGTTCGCGCCCTTCACGAAGAACACGCCGACGGCGAGGATCAGGACGCAGACGGCGACCTTGACGAGCACCAGCAGGTTAGTGAGCCACGCGGACTCCTTGATGCCGATCACGGCCACGACCGTCAGCACCGCGATGATCAGCACCGCGCCCACGTTGACTGTCGCGTCCTCGCCGAACCATTCCGGCGACAGCCCGAGCAGGTTGGCGAGGTAGCCGGACCAGCTGCGGGACACCACGGCCGCGCCGAGCGCGAACTCCAGCAGCAGGTCCCAGCCGATGATCCAGGCGAAGACCTCTCCGAGCGTGGCGAAGGCGTAGGTGTAGGCGCTGCCCGCGGTCGGCACGCTGGAGGCCAGTTCGGCGTAGCAGAGCGCGGCGAGGCCGGCGACCACCGCGCCGATCACGAACGACAACGTGACCGACGGCCCGGCGTGCGTCTTCGCCTCGACCCCGGCGAGGGTGAAGATCCCGGTGCCGATGATGATGCCGACGCCGAAGCCGATGAGGTCGCGTCCCCTGAGCCGCCGCTTCAGCTCGCCGGATTCCTGTCGCTTGAGGACTTCGTCGACGTCGAGAGTTCTCCGCACACCCATGGGGGAACGTTAGAAGGTCGCGCGCGGATGCGCAGAACGGTCAGCCGGGTGGCGCAATCCCATGGTCTTGGGCGAGGATCGCGGCCTGCACCCGGGAGCGCAGGCCGAGCTTGGCCAGCACCCGGGAAACGTGCGTTTTCACCGTCGCCTCTCCGATGTAGAGGCGGGCACCGATTTCGGCGTTCGAGAGCCCCGCGCCGAGGCAGCCCAGCACCTCGCGTTCGCGTTCGGTGAGGTCCGCCAGGCCGGTCGGGGCAGGTGAGGCTCCGGCCGGCGTGCTGGCGAACGCGGCGATCAGCCGTTTCGTGACCTGCGGCGCGAGCACGCCCTCGCCGGCCGCGACGAGCCGGACGGCCTCGATCAGCCGAGGCGCCTCCACCGACTTCAGCAGGAACCCGGCGGCTCCGGCGCGCAGTGCGGCGTGCACGTATTCGTCGAGGTCGAAGGTGGTGAGGACGAGGACCTCGGCCAGCCCCTCGGCGATGAGCTGGCGGGTGGCGGTGATGCCGTCGGTGCCGGGCATCCGGACGTCCATCAGGACGACGTCCGGCCGCAGCGCGCGGGCCTGGCGCAGGGCGACCTCGCCGTCGGCCGCCTCGCCGACCACCTCGATGCCCTCAGCGTTGCCGAGGATGAGCGCGAGCCCGGCGCGGATGGCGCCGTGGTCGTCGGCGACGAGGACTCGGATGGTCATGATGCCTCTCCGGCGAGGGGAAGTTCCGCGTGGACTAGCCAGCGGGGCCCGGACGGGCCTGCTCGCAGTGTGCCGCCGACGGCGTGCGCGCGCTCGCGCATGCTCAGCAAACCGTGCCCGCCGCTGTCGGGCTGGGCTGGCGCGCCGGACAGTTCGTTGTCGATCTCGACAGTCAGCGTGCCGTCCGCCGCGCGCAGCCGCACTGTCGCCTGGCTGCCCGGCGCGTGTTTGACCGCGTTGGTGAGCGCCTCCTGCGCGATCCGGTACGCGGTGAGATCGACCGCCGTCGGCAGCGTGAGTTCTTCGTCCACAGTGGAATCCACCGTGACCGTCATCCCCGACGCGCGCGCCGATTCCACCAGCCTGGCCAGCTCGGCCAGCCGGGCCGGGGCGGTCACCTCGTCGGCCGCGGACTCCGAACGCAACAGGCCGATCATCGCGCGCATCTCCTCCAGCGCCCGCACGCTGTTCTCCCGCACGGCTACGAGCACGGTCTGCGCGGTCTTCGGATCGTCGGCCATGGACAGTGCCGCCTCCGACTGGATGGCGATGGCCGACAGATGCCCGGCGACGACGTCGTGCAGGTCGCGGGCCATCCGCGCGCGTTCGGCCGCCACCGCTGCCCGCCGGTCCAGCGCGGCGATCGTCGCGAGCTGTTCGGCGTTGGCGCGTTCGGACGCCGCGATGTCGCTCTGCTGGCGCACATTCGCGCCCCACCACACCGGGACCAGCAGGAACGACAGCATGCTGAACGCGCCGAGCGCCGCCGCCCGCCAGCCCGCCACGGCCAGGAACACGAACAGCACGGTGAGGGTGACGGTGGCGGTCACGCCGACCAGCACCCGGGTCGTCCAGCGGGAGCCGTGCAGCATGGCGGAGTACAGGAAATCCGTGTACGCGATGGCGATCGGCAGCGACAGGCCCAGCGCGACGTCGACGCCGACGATTCCCGTGGCGGCCAGCAGCCCCCACGGCACTTTCCGGCGCAGGAACGTCGCGAGGCAGATCGCGCCGAGTTCGGCGAACCGGATCCACAGCGGGAACGGGTCGCCGTTGGGCAGCAGATGGTGGCTGCCGGTGAGGTACAGCATCGTGCCGCCGGCGAACACCGCGAGCGCGATGAGGCCGTTCTGCTGCCACGGCGGCAGTTCGCGCGGCCGGGGGAGAGCCGAGCGCAGGTCTCGCAAGCGCACCCGACCATGACAGCACACCGCGGCGCCCCGGTCGTCCTACGAAATGATGACCCCCCGATCGTGCCGTCCGCTGACGCGCGCGGACGCCCGTGCCCGCGACAGTGGGGCCATGGACGTCATTCTGAACAGCCCGATGACCGTCGCCATCGTGGCGTGCGAGATCGGGTTCTGGGTCTTCATCGCGGCCGGGCTGCTGACCCGGTACGCGCTGCGCAAGCAGAAGGCCAGCACCGTGCTGCTGGCGCTGGTGCCGGTCGTCGACCTGGTGCTGCTGGTGGTCACGGTGATCGACCTGATGAACGGCGCGGTCCCGAACGTGACGCACGGGCTGGCCGCGGTGTACCTGGGCTTCTCGGTCGTCTTCGGGCCGTCGATGGTGGAGTGGGCCGACGTGCGGTTCGCGCACCGGTTCGCCGGCGGGCCGCGTCCGGAGAAGCTGTACGGACGCGCGAAGGTCCGCAAGGAATGGCGCGAATGGGGCAAATGCGTGCTGGCCTCCGCGATCAGCGCGGGACTGCTGCTGCTCGCGATCGTGCTCGTCGGCGGCGGCTCGGACCAGGCCGAACCGCTGTGGGGCTGGCTGCCGAGGCTGGGCACGCTCACCGGGCTGTGGTTCGTCTTCGGCCCGCTGTGGCAGCAGGTTTTCGGGACCTCCGCGCCGAAAGAGCAGGTGCGGCGATGATCGAGCTGATCGGCATCCTCCTGGTGGTGCAGGGCGCGGGCGGGCTGATCAACCGGCTCGCCGGCGCCGAGCATCCGAGCTGGTTCGTCCAGTTGCACCTGCTGCCGCCGCACCTGCACGTGATCGCCAGCCTCGTCCTGCTCGGGGCGGGCGTGGCGGTGCTGTTCGCGCACCGGGCGCGCAACCGCCGCCGAGGCTAAACTCGGAGGATGGCGGCCGGTCCGGTTCTGCTGTTCGCCGTGGTCAGCGTGGCGCCCTCGGTGTTGTTCTGGGCTGCCCTCCGCCTTCCGGCGGTCTGCCGCTGGGTGCGTCGGCGACGGGCTGCGCCAGTGCCGTCCGGGCCGCCGGTCGAGCAGGTGGCCGCCGACTTGCGCCGCGTACGCCGGGCCCTCGCGCAGCTTCCCGCCGGAACGCCCGCCGCCCGCCGGATCGGCACCCGGCAGGCCTACGACGAACTGCTCGTCACGGCCTGCCGCGAGATCGGCGTCGCGCACCGGCTCGACGGAGTGCGCGAGGGCGTCGACCGGGATCTCGAACGGCTGCGGATCGAGGATTCGCTGAGCCGTAAAGGATTCGTGCTGTCCTGAGCGCGGTGGCAGGATGCCCCGGTGGATTTCCAGCCGAAAGACCGGCCCTCAGACGCGTTCCAGCAACCGCTCACCGCTGACCAGATCGAACTGCTCTGCCGCCGTGCGCTCGGCAGCACCGCGCGGTCCGCGGCCGAAATCGGCTGGGGCGGGTACAACAACACCTACCGGGTGGAACTGCCCGAAGGCCCGGCGATCCTGCGCGTCGCCCCGGAACCGGCGCGGCAGAGCCGGATCGAGCACCAGTTCATGCGCAACGAATACCTTGCCGCACCGTACTTCGCGCCGATCTCGCCGCTGATGCCGCGCACGCTCGCCGCCGATTTCACCCACCAGGTCATCGGCCGCGACTACGTGCTGCAGGGCGTACTGCCCGGCCAGCCCGGTCCCGAGGTGCTGTCTTCTTGCGCACCGGAAGCTCGGACGCCGTACTTCCACCGGCTCGGCGAAATCACCCGCGCGATCCACGAGGTGCGCGGGCCCGGCTTCGGCGTGGTGGCCGGACCGCATTACGCGAACTGGAGTGAAGCGCTGATCGCGTACTTCGAGGACAACGCCGCCGATGTCGAGGACATCGGCCTAGACGCGACGGACCTGCGCGCGGTGGCCGCTTGGGCGAGGCGCGACGCCGGGTTGCTCGACGAGATCACCGAACCGCGCCTGCTGCACGGGGACCTGTGGCACGTGAACGTGATGCTGACCCCGGAGCTGGAGATCGTCGGCGTGATCGACCACGACCGCAGCTGGTGGGGCGACCCGGCGGCGGACTGGACGATCCACATGGCTTCAGCGAAACCAGGGGAGCGAGAGGCGTTCTGGGACACCTACGGGCAGCCGGATACGTCCTCGGCGGCGCGGCGGCGGGCGTTGTACTACCGGGCCCGGCATCTCGGCGCGGTGCGGCTGGAACGGCACCGGCTCGGCAAGGAGGGCCGGATGGAGGAGTCGTACTCGGAGCTGGCCGAGGTGTTGGCGGCGCTGGAATCAGAGTGACGGGTCGGAGCCGCGCAGTGCGGCCCACCAGAAGCCGAACGCGGCGATCAGCACGCTGACCACCAGCCAGCCCGCGAATCCGCTGCCGTCCACCAGCGCCCAGAACGCGCCTACGACCGGCGTGACCGCCAGCACTGGCAGGTCGGCGCGGAACTGGCGCGCGAGCCGTACCGGAGTGGCCGCGGCGAGGGCGCGTTCCTCGTCCGGCTCGGAAGGGTTGTCCAGACGGCGGCCGCGCGGCTCGCCAGTGCGCACGGAGCCCGCCGGATACAGCACCTCGCCGTCGATGCGGACCGCGACGTGGCGGTCCGTGCGCAGGTCGCCCAGCACTTCGATCCGCGAGGGCGACGGCAGGCCGATCAGCGTCGGCGAGAAGTACACGGGGATCCACCGCGGCGTCGCGGTGTCGGTCTCCAGCCACGACCGCGTCAGCAACCCGCGTTGCACCTTCACCCGGCGCATCGGCACGGAAGCACCCGCCTTGCGCCGCGAGGGCTGAACGAAGCGGGTGAAAAGCAGGAATCCGTCCACCGCCAGCATCGCGAGCACCGCGACCACGGTGACTGTCGCATAGGTCGACGCGCGGTCGGCAGTGACCAACGCCGAAGCGCCAGTCGTGATCGCACGGGACGGCGCGGCCGGGTCGTAGCGCACCGGAACCTTCGCGCCCAGCGCCGGGGGAGTGGTGTCCAGCTCGACCGCCGCGCTCGCCTCCGGCTGATTCGGCACCGGGAACCGCACCGTGACGGTGGCGTCGTCCACCCGCGAGACGATTCCGGTCGCGTTCGCGGTGAGTCCCTGCAGCCGCGGCCGGGTGCCGTTGAATTCCAGCATTTGCACCACGAACACCGCCGCGCACGCGACGAACACGACCGCGCTCGTCACGAGAATGTGCCGGACCGGCCGCACCTGCAGGAACTTCCGCACGGAGATCACCTTAACTGTCCAAAAAGGAAGGAGCGGCGCGGGGAGTCCGCGCCGCTCCTTCGAATCCCGCCAGGGGAGGATTACTTCACGAACCCGATCTTGGTGAAGTCGTACGGGTTGTTCGCGTAGCCCGGCGAACCGAAGTTGCCCAGCGTCTTGCGGACGGCGAAGGCACCGGTCGACTGGAAGATCGGAAGCTGGTGGCCCAGCGCCCAGATCTCCTTGTCCGCGGCGTTGATGTCCGCGGCCCGCTTCGTGTCGTCCAGTTCCTGAGCCGCGGTGTTGAGCAGCTGGTTGAGCTTGTCGTTGCCGATGTGCCCGTAGTTCTGGTTGACGTTCTTCGGGTCGAAGTAGTAGATGCCCTTGCTGCCGCCGATCGGGAACGAGTTCGAGATCCAGCGGAACAGCGTGAGGTCGAAGTTGCCGACGTTCACGTAGTTCTTGAAGAACTCGGCCGTCGGGACCGGCACGATGTCGATGCCGACGCCGATCGCCTTCAGCTGCGACTGCAGGATCTGCGCGGTCTGCTGGCTGATCGGGGTGCCCGTCGGGATCACCAGGCGCAGCTTCAGCTGCTTGCCGTCCTTGGCGCGCAGGTCGCCGGACTGCTTCCAGCCGAGCTTGTCCAGCTCCGCCTTGGCCGCGTTCGCGTCGAACTTGTACGGGCCGCTGTTGTCCTCGTAGGTCTTGGAGCCCTTGAGGTACAGGTGGTTGCCGATCGGCGTGGTGTCCTTCTGCATCTGGCCGAGGATCGACTTCGCGATGGTCACCGTGTCGACGCCGCGCATGACGGCCAGCCGCAGGTCCTTGTCCGCGAGGATCGAGGACGGGGCGCCGTTGAGCGTCATGTGCGTGTAGTCGGGGTAGGTCGACTGGCGCACGACCGAGTTCGGGTCGGACTGGGCCCGCTTGAACGCGTTGATGTCGTTGTTCAGGTTGTAGAAGTCGATCTGCCCGTTGGCGAACGCGTCCGCCAGCGCCGGCCGGTCCACGACCTTGAAGGTCACGGTGTCCAGCTTCGGCTTGTCGCCCCACCAGTTCGGGTCGCGCTCGAACACCGCGGTCTTGGCGGTGTAGTCGACGTTCTTGATCTTGAACGGACCCGCGGTGATCTGCGCCTTCTGCGCCCAGCCCTTGTTGAAGGTGTTGGCGTCGGCCATCGCCTCCTTCGGGTACAGCGGCGAGAACAGCGACTTCCACTCCGCGAACTTCTTCGCGAAGGTGACCTTGACGTCGAGGTCGTCAGTGCCCTTCTCGACCTTGGCGATGTCCTCGTACCCGGTGGTGCTGGAGACCTGGTAGGCGGTGTCCTTGCCGGTCAGCGCCTTCGCCATGGCGGCGAAGTCCTCCCAGGAGAACTGGCGCCCGTTGCTCCACTTGGCCTTCGGGTTGATCTTGTACTCGATGACCTGCGGGTCCTGGCTGACGATCTCGGCCGAGGTCAGGTAGTTCTTGTCCAGGCCGACCGTCGCGTCCGCGTTCTGCGGGAACGGATACGGCAGGATCGCGCCGAGCATGTTGGCGCCGTCCAGCACCGTGCCGTCGACCTGGTAGTAGTTCCAGTTGTCCGGCAGCTGGTCGACCGGCCACTTGAAGTCGCCGCCGTCCTTCAGCTTGTCCAGCGGCTGCTCGTTGATGTCCGAGGTCTTGACGCCGGTCGTGCCTGCGTCCTGCAGGCCCTTGTCGCCGCCGCCGCTGCCGCCGCCGCAAGCGGCGAGCAGGAGCCCCAGAGCGGCAACGGGGGCCACGATCGCGGCCATTCTCCGTCGCATGTGTCTACCTTCCTTCTTCTGGTGTGCCAACGGATCGTGGCTACACGACTTCGCGGGTCTTGGCGTAGTGGCACGCCACGTCGTGGTCCTCGGCGCGGGATTCGCGCGGAGGCTCGACGTCGACGCACTTCTTCTTGTCCTCTTCGGACAGTTGCGAGAAGACGAAACACCGGGTGCGGAACCGGCAGCCGGACGGCGGGTTCGCCGGGCTGGGCAGATCGCCGGTGAGGATGATCCGGCCGCGCTCGCGCTCCTTGGCCGGGTCCGGGATCGGGATCGCGGACAGCAGGGCCTGCGTGTACGGATGCTGCGGCGCCTCGAAAACCGTGCGGACGTCGCCGATCTCCACGATCTTGCCGAGGTACATCACCGCCACGCGGTCGGCGATGTGCCGGACCACCGACAGGTCGTGCGCCACGAACAAGTAGGACAGGCCCAGCTTGGCCTTCAGCTCGTCCAGCAGGTTGATCACGCCCGCCTGGATCGACACGTCGAGCGCGGACACCGGCTCGTCGAGCACGATCAGCTTCGGCTCCAGCGCGAGCGCCCGCGCGATGCCGACGCGCTGGCGCTGCCCGCCGGAAAACTCCGCCGGGTACCGGTCGGCGTGCTCGGGGCGCAGCCCGACCAGCCCGAGCAGCTCCGGCACGCGCTTCCCGATGTGCTCCTTCGAGAACCCGTGCGTGACCATCGGCTCGGCGATGATGTCGCCGATCGGCAGCCGGGGGTCGAGCGCGGCCATCGGGTCCTGGAAGACCACCTGCAGGTCGCGCCGGATCGACTTGCGGTCCTTGCCCGCGAGCTTCCCGACGTCCTTGCCGAGCACCGCGACCGAACCGTGCGACGGGGCGGTCAGCTCGAGGATCTCCATCAGCGTGGTCGACTTGCCGCAGCCGGATTCGCCGACCAGGCCCAGGGTTTCGCCCTCGACGATGTCGAAGGTGATCCCGTCCACCGCGCGCACCGTGCCGACCTTGCGCTTGAACACGGTGCCCTTGCTGATCGCGTAATGCTTCTGCAGGTCACGCACGTCCAGCACGGTCGAACGCTCGGTGCGCGGCAGCGCGGCGACCTCGGCCTCCTTGATCACCTCGGCGCCGAAGACCTCGGCGGCGTCCGCTTCGGGACGGGCGAGTTCCTCGGTGCGGATGCAGGCGGCCCGGTGCGTCGTGTCGACCGGCGCGTTCGGGTTGCCCGGCGTGATCGTGAACAGCTCCGGCTCGGCCGTGCGGCAGGCGTCGATCGCCAGCGGGCAGCGCGGCGCGAACGGGCAGCCCTGCGGCAGGTTCACCAGCGACGGCGGCTGACCCTCGATCGGCACCAGCGGCTGCTTCTCCCGCGCGTCCACGCGGGGGATCGACCCGAGCAGGCCCAGCGTGTACGGCATCCGCGGCTGGGCGTAGATCGTGTCGACCGGACCCTGCTCGACCGCGCGCCCGGCGTACATCACCATCAGCCGGTCGGCGAACCCGGCGACCACGCCGAGGTCGTGCGTGATGATCACGATGCCGGCCCCGGTGACCTCCTGCGCGGTCTTCAGCACCTCCAGCACCTGAGCCTGCACCGTCACGTCGAGCGCGGTGGTCGGCTCGTCGGCGATGATCAGGTCCGGGTCGTTGGCGATCGCGATGGCGATCACCGCGCGCTGGCGCATGCCGCCGGAGAACTCGTGCGGGAAGGCCTTCGCCCGCGCCGCCGCGTTCGGGATGCCGACCAGGTCGAGCAGTTCGACCGCGCGGTTGTTCGCCTGCTGCTTGGTGATCGTGCCCTTGCCGTGCACCAGCAGCGCTTCGGCGATCTGCGCGCCGACGGTGTACACCGGGGTCAGCGCCGACAGCGGGTCCTGGAAGACCATCGAGATCTTCTTGCCGCGGATCTTCGACAGGTCGGTGTCGGACTTGCCGATCAATTCGCTGTCCTGGAACCGGATCGAGCCCGACACGCGCGCCTGCGGCGGCAGCAGCCCCATCACCGCGAGCGACGACACCGACTTGCCCGAACCGGACTCGCCGACGATGCCGAGCACCTCGCCGGCCGCGACCTGGTAGTTCAGGCCGCGCACCGCGTGCACGCGGCCGGATTCGGACGGGAAGGACACTTCGAGGTCGGAAACCTCGAGCACGGTGCCCGTCGGCTTGCCCGTTTCCGCGCTCAGTTCGAGTGCGGCGCTCATGCTTCTGCTCCCACAGGTTGCGTCGAGGCGCTCGACTTGGTCTTTTCTTCGATCCGCTTGCGTTCCTTGCGCCGAGACCGGCTGGACGACGGGTCGAGCGCGTCGCGCAGGCCGTCGCCGACGAAGTTCACCGCGAGCACGGTGAACACCAGGAAGCCGGCCGGGATGTAGAACAGCCACGGGAACGTGCGGACCGCGTCGGAGCCCGCGGAGATCAGCGTGCCCAGCGAAACGTCCGGCGCCTGCACGCCGAAGCCGAAGAACGACAGCGACGTCTCCATGATGATCGCGACGCCGACGTTGATCGTCGCGTCGATGATCAGCAGCGACGCCATGTTCGGCACGATGTGCTTGAAGATGATCCGCCACGGGGACTGGCCCATGAACTTGGCGGCCTTCACGAACTCGCGCTCGCGCAGCGTCAGCGTCATGCCGCGGACGATGCGGGCGGTGATCATCCACTGGAACAGCGCGATCAGGCCGACCAGGATCAGCCAGGTCTTGCCGCGGAAGGCGGGCGACAGGATCGAGATGATCAGGAACGGCGGGAGGATCAGCAGCAGGTCGACGACCCACATCGACACCCGGTCGGTCCAGCCGCCGAAGTACCCGGCCGCGGAGCCGACGATCGAGGCCACGCCGGTGGAGAACAGCGCGGCCAGCAGGCCGATGGTGAGCGACTTCTGCAGCCCGCGCATGGTCTGGGCGAACATGTCGCCGCCGATCTGGTTCGTGCCGAACCAGTGCGTGCCGTCCGGCGGCATCAGCGTCGCGGCGGGGTCCAGTTCGTCGTAGCCCCACGGCGAATACCAGGTGTAGGTGAACGCCAGCACGTAGAACAGCAGGATCACGACGAGACCGGCCAGCGCCAGCTTGTTGCGGAAGAACCGGCGGGCGACGAGCTTGCCGCGGCTGGAGGACTTCCCGCCCTGCTGCTCGGTCTCCGTTTCGGTGGCGGCGACGGCCGAGTCGGCGAGGTCGGCCTCGTTCAATGGGGCGGCCATCAGATCCTCACCCTCGGGTCGAGCGCGGCGTAGAGCACGTCCGCGAGCCAGCCGGCGAGCAGCACGCAGATCGCGATGAACAGGGTCACGGTGGTGACGATGTTGGTGTCCTGCTTCTGGATGCCGGTCACCAGCCAGTCGCCCATGCCGTACCAGCCGAAGATCTTCTCGGTGAAGACGCCGCCGGTGATGAGCAGGCCGAAGCCGAACGCGAACAGCGTCGCCATCGGGATCAGCGCGGTGCGCAGGCCGTGCTTGAACAGCGCGCGCCTGCGGGTGAGGCCCTTGGCCTGCGCGGTGCGCAGGAAGTCCGAGCCGAGCACGTCGAGCATCGCCGAACGCTGGTAGCGGCTGTAGTAGGCGACCTGGGTCAGCACGATCGCCAGGGTCGGCACGATGATGTGCTGCAGGCGGTCGAGCACGACGTCGCCGAAACCGCCGTCGACGCTGCCGCCCTCGCCCTGCACGATGAAGAACTGGTACCCGTCGAGCAGGTTGTCGTTCACCGACTGCGCGCCCGCCTTGAGGATCGTGGCGATCACGAACACCGGCGTCGACAGCACCACGAAGGAGAACGTGGTGGCGAGGTAGTCGCTGATCTTGTACTGCCGGATCGCGCTGACCACGCCGACCAGCACGCCGATGATGATGCCGATCGTGATGCCGAGCAGGAACAGCCGCAGGCTCACGCCCGCGCGGCGGAACAGCTCGTCGGTGATCGCCTGATCGGCGACGGTGCGGCCGAAGTCGCCCTGGAACACGCCGCCCAGCCAGGTGAAGAACCGGTGCGGGATCGCCTGGTCGAGGTGCAGCTCGGCGGCCTTGGCGTCGATGGTCGCCTGCGGGGCGGGCGGATTGCGCAGCTTGAGCGCGTCCAGCGGGCTGAACGACAGCGACGCCAGGGAGAACGCCGCGAAGGTCGCGACGAGGCACAGGGCGATGTAGTTGACGAGTCTGCGGAGGAGGAACCCGATCACAGTTGCCTCGCTTCACCGGGGCCGGAGGATCCGCTCCGCGCCGCCGGGCATCCCTGGCTCGCTCGCGATTGAGTTTTCGTCGAAAACACTGGGCGGTGCTGCCTTCCAATACTGACGCTCGTTGTGGGCGCAGCCTAATAGCGATCAGCCGTTGCGATCTTCGTTTTCAGGCAACCAAACAATCACGATTTTCGCGATGAGGCGGAGAACAACCGACTTTAGCCTCTTGTCCGCGTCCCGGTGTCGCGGTGGGTGCCGGATCGTGCACCGGCGATGAGTATTCCGGAACGGTTCCGGGGTTCCGGGTGAACGGTTGTGAACGGGAAACGGACATGTGCGCGTCGCGCACGGCCGCGTCGCGCCGTGGCGGCGCACGATCGGGTGCCTGTTCCCCCGTCGGGATTCACCCCGGGGATTCCTCTTGTGCCGCAGCGTAATTCGCAACGGAGCCGGGTGCGCGGGGTTTTCCGGGACTTGTCCGGTCCACTGTGGTCAGGCGAAGGAAGGATTTCGCGGAAATAGCCCGGCGGGCTTCGCGGGAGCCGCCGTCGGCAAAAACGCGGAAACCCCGCCGCCGCGTAGTGCGGGGCGGGGTTTCTCGCGAGAACCGGGCGGAAGCGGCTCAGTCCAGGTAGTCGCGCAGGACCTGCGAACGCGACGGGTGGCGCAGCTTCGACATCGTCTTCGACTCGATCTGCCGGATCCGCTCGCGCGTGACGCCGTAGACCTGGCCGATCTCGTCGAGGGTGCGGGGCTGGCCGTCGGTGAGGCCGAAGCGCAGCCGGACCACGCCCGCCTCGCGCTCGGACAGCGTCTGCAGCACCGACTGGAGCTGGTCCTGCAGCAGCGTGAACGACACCGCGTCCACCGCGACGACCGCTTCGGAGTCTTCGATGAAGTCGCCGAGCTGCGAATCGCCCTCGTCGCCGATGGTCTGGTCCAGCGAGATCGGCTCGCGCGCGTACTGCTGGATCTCCAGGACCTTCTCCGGCGAGATGTCCATTTCCTTCGCCAGCTCCTCGGGCGTCGGCTCGCGGCCGAGGTCCTGCAGGAGTTCGCGCTGTATGCGGCCGAGCTTGTTGATGACCTCCACCATGTGCACCGGGATGCGGATGGTGCGGGCCTGGTCGGCCATCGCGCGGGTGATCGCCTGGCGGATCCACCACGTGGCGTACGTCGAGAACTTGTAGCCCTTGGTGTAGTCGAACTTCTCCACCGCGCGGATCAGGCCGAGGTTGCCCTCCTGGATCAGGTCCAGGAACGCCATGCCGCGGCCGGTGTAGCGCTTGGCCAGCGACACCACGAGCCGGAGGTTCGCCTCCAGCAGGTGGTTCTTGGCCCGCTCGCCGTCGCGCACGATCCACTTGAGGTCGCGGCGCATCTGGGTGACGAGCTTCTCGCCCTCCTCCTCGGCGGTGCGCACGCGCTCGGCGGCGTAGAGCCCGGCCTCGATCCGCTTGGCCAGCTCCACCTCCTCCTCCGCGTTCAGCAGCGCGACCTTGCCGATCTGCTTGAGGTAGGCGCGGACCGAGTCGGCCGACGCGGTCAGCTCGGCGTCCTTGCGCGCCTGGCGCAGCGCCTCGGACTCCTCCTCGTCCCACACGAAGTCCGGGTTGTCCGAGGACTTGCCGCCCTTGTCCGCCGCGCTCGCGCGACGGCGCGCCGCGGTCGACGAGGCCGTGCCCGCCGACCCGTCGGCCGCCTCGGCCTCGTCGTCGGAGTCGTCGTCATCGTCGTCGGCCTCGTCGTTGACCGTCTCGTCGACCACGTCGACCTCGACCTCTTCGAGGTCGGACAGGTCCAGGCTGTCGAGTTCGGCCTCGTCGAGGTCGACCGGGCCGTCGGGATCGCCGTCGTCGGTCTTCGGACCCTTCGCGGCGGCCTTCTTCGCCGGAGCCTTCTTGGCCGGAGTCTTCTTCGCGCCCGCCGGCTTCGCGGCGGTCTTGCGCGCCGGGGACTTCGCCGCTCCGGTGGCTGCCTCGTCGGCCGGCTCGCCGGCTTCGGTCGCTGTCTTCGTCCCGCCTCGGGTTGCGGTTCTTGCGGCTGCCACTTACGCCCTTTCGCAGCGGTCGATCATGACGAGCCGAGATGTCGCCACCTCGGCTGCCTCACATTCGGGGAACACGCCTCGGCCTGCGGTTTTGCCTCCGCAGCTCCTGCGCCGTGTTCCATTGTAACGACGTCGGCCCACTGCGTCGCGAAGCGATCACCCTCCGGCCCCCTTCCCGGCGCCTCGCGGCGGCCGGTCCGGGGCCTGGCGGAGCCCCTCGGCTCAGTGCCCGGCGCCCTCGGCGGCGGCCGCGGCGGCCCCGACGATGCCCGCGTTGTTCTGCAGCGACGCGACGACCACCGGCGTGCGGATCTCCAGCAGCGGCACCCACTTCTCGGCCTTCTTGCTGACGCCGCCGCCGACGATGAACAGATCCGGCCAGATGAGGTTCTCCAGCACCGAGAGGTACCGGTGCACCCGCTTGGCCCACTGCGGGTAGGACAGGCCCTCGTTGTCCTTCACCGAAGCGGCGGCGCGTTTTTCAGCGTCGTGGCCGTCGACCTCGAGATGGCCGAGTTCGGTGTTGGGCACGAGCTTGCCGTCGTGGAACAGGGCGCTGCCGATGCCGGTGCCGAAGGTGAGCAGCGCGGTCACGCCGGTGCGCGCGGCCGCGTCGCCGAAGCGGATCTCGGCGAGGCCGGCGGCGTCCGCGTCGTTGAGCATCGTGACTTCCTCGACGCTCTTGCCGAGCCGCTTCGCGAAGAGCGTTTCGGCGTCCGTGCCGATCCACTTGCGGTCGATGTTGGCCGCGGTGTGCGCGGTGCCCTTCTTCACGACCGCGGGCAGGGTGACGCCGACCGGGCCGTCCCACCCCGCCTCGCGGACGATCTCGGCGACCACGTCGGCCACCGCGTCCGGCGTCGACGGCTGCGGAGTCTCGATCCGGTGCCGGTCCCCGATGAGCTGTCCCTGTTCCAAATCGACCAGCGCGCCTTTGATCCCGCTGCCGCCGATGTCGATTCCGAAACCTCGGGTCGCCGTCACTGACGTGGTCCCTTCTCGCACGATTCAGAAGTCTGCTGCGGAGACTTTAACCGGATGTGGTGACATGGCGGGCGTGGGAGTTGACGAGGCGATGCTGAACGACCTGAAGGACACCGCCGAGCAGGTCGCGGTCGAGGCCGCGCACCTGGTGCGGACGGCGTGGGCGCGGATGCGGTCCGGCGGCGAGGTCGCGGTGGACACGAAGTCGGCGGAGACCGACGTGGTGACCGCCGTGGACCGGGAGTCGGAGGAACTGGTCCGCGCCCGGCTGGAGCGGATCCGGCCCGGGGAACCGGTGCTCGGCGAGGAGGGCGGCGGCGCGGGCGAGGCCGCGGCCGGCGGGGTCGTCTGGGTGGTCGATCCGATCGACGGGACGGTCAATTTCCTTTACGGCTTGCCGACTTTCGCGGTGTCGATCGCCGCGCAGGTGGACGGGGTCTCGGTCGCCGGAGCGGTCGTGGAACCGGTCAGCGGCCGCCGCTGGACGGCTGTCCGCGGCGGCGGTTCCTGGCTCGACGGAGACCGGCTGTCGGTGTCGAAGGCGGACCGGCTGGACCTGGCGCTCGTCGGGATGGGGTTCTCCTACGCGCAGGACCGGCGGGTCCGGCAGGGCAAGCTGACGGCGGATCTGGTCGGGCGCGTGCGCGACATCCGCCGCCGGGGCGCGGCCTCGCTGGACCTGTGCGCCGTCGCGGCCGGATGGCTGGACGGGTACTTCGAACACGGCCTGCACCGCTGGGACTGGGCGGCCGGAGCGCTGGTGGCCCAGGAGGCGGGCGCGACGGTGCTGCTGCCGGGCGAGGCGGCGGACCTGGGGGAGGACGCGACGTTCACGGCGTCGCCCGGGATCGCGGCGGAACTGCGCGCGGCGCTGGCCGCGGGCGGCGCCGCGGAGGTCTGAGGCTCAGCAGGTGACGGCGCGAGCCGAGGCCAGGAGCGTCTGGTCGACCACCGGCGCTCCCGGCCCGGCCGACTGCTCGCTGCTGCCGCCGCCCTGGTGGGCCTGCGACCAGGCGCTGAGCTGCTTCAGGACCTTGACCGCCTCGGGCCGCGGCTGAATGGCGGTGAACAGCTTGCCGGTGGACACGTCGACAGTGGCGTCCTTGCGGTTGTCGTGGACCAGTTCCGCGCAGGGGATCGCCAGGCTGACCGTGCGGGCGGCGCCGGCCCCGTTGTCGCCGTAGCGGATCTGGCCGCGGCAGCGCGCGTCGCCCTTCGGGTACGCCGGGTCGTTGCCGGGCTCGCCGATCGAGGAGAAGCCGAGTTCGCGCAGCGCGGTGGTGGCGATGCCGCCCTGCCCGCGCGTGCTGCTCGCATTGAGCACCTTCAGCGCGACCTTGTCCGGCGGCACGGGGGAGCGGTCGTCGAGGCCGTTGTGCGGCACCGAGGTGTAGGTGACTCCCGGCGGAGCTTGCGGCTCCGGGCTGCAGCGCACCGCCTCGTCGACGTCGCCGCGGCCGACCACGGCGTTGACCCAGACGAAGACCGCGCCGAGCGCGAGCACGCCGATCACGATCAGCGCGGGCAGCGGACGGTGCTTGCGATAAGGCCGCGCACCACGGTTCCCCGACCCGTTCCCCGACGCCACCTGCCCCGTCCCTTCCCCTCGCAGAACCGGCCGCGGTCGCCCCGCCGCGCCTCGCGGTAACCGCCAGCGTACGCACCGGCGTGGTAGCCGGAGAGCCTAGGCGCTGGCCGCGGCGCGCGGTGTCGCGGGTCACCTTCACCCGTTCCGCGTAATGCCCCTCCGTGGCGATCGCACCACGGACGGCTCGGCCGGAGCAAGCGGACGCGGCCGCGAGGTGACGTTCGCGACCCCGGGGCAACCCGAACGGAGGACAGGCGTCTCACCTGCGCGTTCCCCCTCCTGGGTGACGCTGGCGCACCAATGTCCGACTCGGTGCGAGGCGCGCCCGGCGGTGAGCTACCCTTCCCGGGCTCCGGCCGCTGGACGAGGTCAACCAGGCTGAGACCTGGGTCACTCGCAGGCCGGGCACAAACAGGGGCGCTGGAACGTTGACCAGCGGCACGACCGGTATCGGGCGCCTCCGGAACCGGTGCAGGACGACATGCTGAATCGCAGGGGTGAGGGACAATGGCTACCGACTACGACGCTCCGCGCCGCAGCGAAGCCGACGAGCTGGCCGAAGACTCGTTGGAGGAGCTGAAGGCCCGGCGCAACGAGAACCAGTCCGGCGTCGTCGACGTCGACGAGGACGCGACCGCGGAGAACTTCGAGCTTCCCGGCGCGGACCTCTCCGGGCTCTCCGGGGAAGACATGACCGTGAAGGTCGTGCCGAAGCAGGCGGACGAGTTCACCTGCTCGGTCTGCTTCCTGGTGCACCACCGCAGCAGGCTCGCCGAGGACAACGGCGGCCGGCTGATCTGCCGCGACTGCGCCTGAGATTTTCCAGGGGAACCACAGGGAGATTCCACGGGGAGATTCACGGGGTACGCGGCCGCGGGTTTGAGGACCGGGCAGTGAAGGGGGCCGACCTTTCGGGGTCGGCCCCTTTACTTGTGTGTGCTGCTCGTCGCCTGGCGGCGACGTTGCGCCTCGTGCGTGGTGGGCACCCCGAAGCCCGATTGTGATGACGGTCTGAGGGTGCTTGTCAAGGCGGGAAAGATGCCTTGACAAGCACCCTCAGGCCGCATTTTGGCTTCGTATCGGGGTGCGGGGGGTGGTGTGGGTGCACGGCTGGGTTGGGTGTGCTGGTGCCTGTGTGTGGGTCAGGCGTTGTTGCGGAGGAGGTCCGCCACCTTTTGTGGCTTGCGGGTGCTGAAGAGCCAGTACGGGGTGGGGTCGGCCGGGTCGGTGAGGGTCAGGCGGACTGCGGGGCCTACCCAGCCTCGGTGCAGGACGAAGGCTGCGGGGTCGCCGTCGCGGCCCAGGGCGTGGCGTTTGGCGTCTTTTTCGACGATCTCGATCTCGCCGACGTAGCGCAGGGGCAGGTGGGCGTCGCCGACCCAGAGTTCGGGGTCGTCTCCGCCGGTGATCCTCACCTTCGCCCTGCCCAGCGAGAGCAGGAGGGCGGCCATCACCGGCACCGCGATCGCGAGCGGGATCCACATCGGGATCGACGGGTAGCCCAGGTGGACTTCGACGCCCAGCAGGATCGCCCCGGCCATCGGCAGGGGCCAGCCCCACCACGGCAGGTAGAGCCGTTCGGAGTGTGCGACGACGCCCGTCGCGGCGGTGTTCACGCGGTCAGCCACGCATCAAGGGTAGTCTCGCCGCCCGTGTCCAGCGTTCAGGTCCTCCTCCAGCGGCTCGACCCCGAAGTCCCGCCGCCCGCCTATGCCCGGCCCGGCGACGCCGGGGCCGATCTCGTCACCACCTCGGATATCGTGCTCGGGCCCGGCGAGCGCGGGGTCGTCGGCACCGGGGTCGCGATCGCCCTGCCGCCGGGGTACGCCGGGTTCGTGCATCCTCGCTCCGGGCTCGCGGCGCGCGTCGGATTGTCGGTGGTGAACACTCCCGGCACGATCGACTCGGGTTACCGCGGCGAGATCAAGGTGTGCCTCGTCAACCACGACCCGCGCGAGAAAATCGTGCTGGCGCGGGGCGACCGGATCGCGCAGCTGGTGATCCAGCGGGTGGAGCACGCCGTGTTCGCCGAGGTCGCCGAACTCGACGGGACCGAACGCGGCGCGGGAGGTTACGGCTCGACCGGCGGGCACGCCACACTGGCACCCGGCGCTGGAGACACCGGCGCGGGCACCGGGGAAGGAACGGAACGATAGTGGGGATTTTCGGACGCAAGCGCCGGTCCGGCGACGACGAGACCGGGGGCGTCGCGTCCCAGCGCGGCGAAGACGTCGAAGCCGACGACTCGCTCGAGCCCGAGGACCAGCTTTCGGAAACGGCCGACGGGCCGTTCGACGCCGCGGACGCGGAGGAAGACGGCATCCCGCGCATCGACCTCGGCTCGGTGCGCGTGCCGGTCCCCGACGGCTCGCAGGTGCAGGTCGAGATGGACCCGGAGGAAGGCGGCGTGCGCGCGGTGCACGTCGTGACGGAGATCGGGCAGGTCACCGTCAGCGCGTACGCGGCGCCGAAATCCGGCGGGCTCTGGCGCGAGGTGAGCAACGAACTCGCCGACCAGCTGCGCGCGGACGGCGCGAAGGTCAACGTCGGCCGCGGCGAATGGGGCATGGAACTGTCCGCGATCGTCGGCGACGTCGCCCTCCGGTTCGTCGGAGTGGACGGCCCGCGCTGGATGCTGCGCGGCGTCATCGCCGGTCCGCAGTCGACGGCTTCGCAGGCCCCCGAGGTGCTGCGGGCGATCGTGCGCCGCACCATCGTGGACCGCGGCAACTCGCCGATGCCGGTGCGCACCCCGCTCCCCATCACGCTGCCGGACGCGGTCGCCCAGCACATCGCCGAACAGCAACAGGGCTGACTCACCACACGCTGGTTCCGTGAGGGGAACCCTGACGGACTCTGATTCCCTCGGGGTTCCCCTCACGGACGTTCGCGGTCCGTGAAGGGCCCCTTGCCGGACCTGGATTCCCTCAAGGAGTCCTTCACGTCCCGCGAAGCGCCCGCAGAAACGCCAGAACGGTCGTGCGTCCCAGTGCCTCCGGGTCTTGGCCGACCGCGGCGAGCGTCGTCTCCCCGTACGAGCCCCGGGGCAGCGCTGCCGCCCACTCCCGGGCCACCGCCGCCGGATGAACGGGATCGTCCGAACACGCCCCGACTCCGGCCGGAACCTCCACCAGCCGCAACGCTTCCAGCGTCGGCGCGGCCCGCCCGGCCGCCACCCGCAGCCCGGCCTCCAGCCCGTCTCCGTGCCGCCGCCAGGCTCGCCCCAGCTCCTCGGCAAGCCACTCCGGGCTCCCCGCCGCGGCCTGCGCCACCGCACCCTCGACCCCCGCAGCGGCCACCAGATCCGCTGTGACCGTCGCAGCCAGCGCCGCGGGTGCTTGCCCGGATTCCCCGTTCCAAGCCGGGAGAGCGGCAAGCAGCCCCGCGCAACGCCCGGGATTCGCCACCGCCCACTCCGCCGCGAGATGCGCCCCGAACGAAATCCCGCCCGCCAGCACCGCGCCGTGCCGGTCAGCGAGACGGTCCAATTCGGCCAGGAACCCTTCCGCCAGGCCCGCCCCGGGACGCGGCGCGGGCGTGATCAGCGGCACTCCGAGAGCCGCGAGCGGCCCGCCGAACACCGAGCGCACGAAGACCTCGTCGGAACCCGTCCCTGGCAGCAGGACGGCGGCCGGGAGCCGGATTGCGGACGTCACGTTGCGATCTTGCCGCAAACCCGTTTCCCTGGCTGGGACCACAGCTACGCTGGACACGCACGGGCCGAACGAAGTCGGGGGCCCCGGAGCACAGGAGCACACCATGTCCGCCAAGGACGGCGGCTACTTCAGCCGGTTGGTTCGCAAGCTGACCAGCGACGTCGAGGACCTCGACGCCGACGAAATGTCCGAGAGGTCGGGTGCCGAAGGCGCGCAGCGCGCCTGTGACTGCCGGTCCGGCGAAGAGGTGACAGTGCTCGGCAGGCTGCGCAGCGTCGAGCTGTCGCCCACCGACGGGCCCGCCTCGCTGCAGGCGGAGCTGTTCGACGGCACGCAGGGCGTGACGCTAATCTGGCTGGGCAGGCGCCGGATTCCCGGCATCGAGCCCGGCCGCACCGTCAAGGTTCGCGGCCGGATGGCCGAACGGGACGGGCAGAAGGTGCTCTACAACCCGTACTACGAACTCCAGAGCCCGGTAGGGTGATCAACTCCCGTGACTGAACCCGCTGCTCCCCGCGATGAGAAGGACGCGCCCGGAAACCGGGACGAGCCCGAGCGGCAGCCGACGCTGATGGAGCAGATGGGCGGGGTTTCCGGCCTGTTCTACTCCTCGGTGCCGGTCATCGTGTTCGTGCTCCTCAACGCGTTCTTCGGGCTCACCGTGGCGATCTGGGGCTCGATCGGCAGCGCGGTGGCGATCACCGTCCTGCGCGTCGTGCGCAAGGAGCCGCTGCAGCCGGCCATCTCGGGTTTCTTCGGCGTCGCGATCGCGGCGTTCATCGCGTTCCGCACCGGGTCCGCGAAGGGGTTCTTCCTCTTCGGCATCTGGGCGAGCCTCGTGTACTGCGGCGTGTTCGTCGTCTCGGTGCTGGTGCGCTGGCCGCTGGCGGGCGTCGTCTGGAACGCGCTCAACGGCAAGGGCACCGCCTGGCGCAAGGACAAGCCGTCGCGCTACGGCTACGACGTCGCGACGCTCGCGATGGCGGTCATCTTCGCCGCCCGGTTCGTGGTGCAGCGGTGGCTGTACGACGGCGACCAGACCGGCTGGCTCGCGTTCGCCAAGATCGCGATGGGCTACCCGCTGTACGCGATCGGCCTGCTGGTGGTCGTCTGGGCGGTGCGCCGCTCCGACAAGCGGCTGAAGGCGCTCGAGGAGGAAGAGCCGGAGCCGGAAACCGACGCGCAGGTGGAGGCGCGGCTGCGGGAGAAGTACGCGCAGGCGCCCACTCCCGAGACCTGATCCGACGCACGAAAAAGGGCGGGCCCGCGGCGGGCCCGCCCTTTTCGCGTCTCAGTAGCCCAGCGCCGAGCGGATCTCCGGTTCGACGTCCGAGGTCGCGACGAACAGCAGCTCGTCGCCCGCCTCCAGCGGGTCCTCCGGCTGCGGCACGATCACCCGGTCGCCGCGCAGGATGGTCACCAGCGCCGCGTCGCGCGGCAGGGCCAGCTCGCTCACCGGCTTGCCCGCCAGCGGCGTCTCCTCCGGCAGGGTGAGTTCCACCAGGTTCGCCTGCCCCTGCCGGAACGTCATGAGCCGCACCAGATCGCCGACGCTCACCGCCTCCTCGACCATCGCGGCGAGCATCCGCGGCGTCGACACGGCCACGTCGACGCCCCACGCGTCGGTGAACAGCCACTCGTTGGCCGGGTTGTTCACTCGCGCCACCACGCGGCGCACCGCGAACTCCGTCTTCGCCAGCAGCGACACCACGAGGTTGGCCTTGTCGTCGCCGCTCGCCGCGATCACGACGTCGCAGCGTTCGATGCCGGACTCCTCGAGGATCGACACCTCGCACGCGTCGCCGAGCACCCAGTCGGCCTGCGGAACGGACTCCGGCTCGAACTGGTCGGCGTCGCGCTCGATGAGCATGACCTGGTGGCGCCCGTCGATGAGTTCGGCGGCGATGGACTGCCCGACGGCTCCCGCGCCCGCGATCGCGACCCGCATCAGTTCTCCTCCTCGGGGGCGCGAGCGGCCAGGCTCGTCACGTCTCCGACGGTGCCCGAGCGCGCCGCCACCCACACGTCGTCGTCGGCCTGCACGACGGTCTTCGCGTCCGGCAGCACCGCGGTGCCGAAGCGCATCATGAACGCCACCCGCGCGCCGGTGGTCTCCTGCAGTTCCCGCACGCTGCGGCCGACCCAGCCCTCGTGCAGCGGCAGCTGCAGCAGCGCGACGTTGCCGGACGGGTCGCGCCACGCGGAGGCGACGCCGTCGGGCAGCAGGGTGCGCAGGAACCGGTCGGTCGTCCACGGCACGGTCGCGACGGTCGGGATGCCCAGCCGTTCGTACACCGCGGCGCGCTTGTGGTCGTAGATGCGCGCGACCACGTGCTCGATGCCGAAGTTCTCGCGCGCGACCCGCGCGGAGATGATGTTGGAATTGTCGCCGCTCGACACAGCGGCGAAGGCGCCCGCGCGCTCGATCCCGGCCTCGACGAGCACTCGGCGGTCGAAGCCCGCCCCGACGACCTGCTGGCCGTGGAAGTCGCTGCCCAGCCTGCGGAACGCCTGCTGGTTCTTGTCGATGACGGCCACCTCGTGGCCGAGCCGCTCCAGCGCCGCGGCCAGAGACGCGCCGACGCGGCCGCATCCCATGATCACCACGTGCACGCTTAGCCTCCTCGCAGGGTGCGGATGACCCGTTCGTGGGTACCCTCGGACACCAGCGCCGAACCTACCTTGCCCGCCCCCAGTTAGGCTCTCGTGGTGTCGAAGTTCCCGACCGTGCTGAAGCGGCTGGTCCTCGGGCGTCCGTTCCGCAGCGACCGTCTCTCCCACACACTGTTGCCCAAGCGCATCGCGCTGCCCATTTCGCCTCCGACGCGCTGTCCAGCGTGGCCTACGCGCCGGAGGAGATCTTCCTGACGCTGAGCGTCGCCGGCCTGTCCGCGTACGCGTTCGCGCCGTGGATCGGCATCGCGGTCGCGCTGGTCATGCTCGTCGTCGTCGCGTCGTACCGGCAGAACGTGCACGCGTATCCGAGCGGCGGCGGCGACTACGAGGTCGCGACCACCAACCTCGGCGGGAAGTTCGGCCTCACCGTGGCGAGCGCGCTGCTGGTCGACTACGTGCTGACCGTCGCGGTGTCCACTTCGTCCGGTGTCGCCAACATCGGCTCGGCGATCCCGTGGGTGGCCAACCACAAGGTGATCACCGCGGTGGCGATCGTCGCCGTCCTGACCGCGCTGAACCTGCGCGGGGTGCGCGAATCGGGCAAAGCGTTCGCCATTCCGACCTACGGGTTCATCGTGGGCATTCTGGTGATGGTCGTCTGGGGGCTGTTCCAGACCGTCACCGGCACCGAGATGCGCGCCGAGAGCGCGAACTTCACGCTGCACGAGGAAGGCAGCTGGGCGGGCATCGCGTTCGTGTTCCTGATCCTGCGGTCGTTCTCGTCCGGCGCGGCGGCGCTGACCGGGGTCGAGGCGATCAGCAACGGCGTGCCCGCGTTCCGCAAGCCGAAGTCGAAGAACGCGGCCACCACGCTGCTGCTGATGGGCGTGCTCGCGGTGACCATGCTCATCGGGATCATCACGCTGGCGGTCGTCACGAAGGTGAACTTCGCCGAGGACCCGGCGCGGCAGCTGGCCGGCGCGCCCGCAGGCTACGAGCAGAAGACGATCGTCGCGCAGATCGCGCACGCGGTGTTCGAGAACTTCCCGCCCGCGTTCTACTACATCTCGTTCTCCACCGGCATCATCCTGCTGCTGGCCGCGAACACCGCGTTCAACGGCTTCCCGGTGCTCGGCTCGATCCTCGCCCAGGACCGCTACCTGCCGCGGCAGCTGCACACCCGCGGCGACCGGCTGGCGTTCTCCAACGGCATCCTGTTCCTCGCGATCTTCGCGCTGGTGCTGATCATCGCGTTCGACGCGGAGGTCACCCGGCTGATCCAGCTGTACATCGTGGGCGTGTTCGTGTCGTTCACGGTGAGCCAGGCGGGCATGATCCGGCACTGGAACCGGTTGCTGGCCAAGGAGACCGACCCGGCGGCGCGGCGGCGGATGCGCCGCTCGCAGACGGTGAACGCGGTCGGCCTCACCATGACCGGCGTCGTGCTGGTGATCGTGCTGATCACCAAGTTCCTGCTCGGCGCGTGGATCGCGATCGCCGCGATGGTGGCGATTTTCGCGCTGATGACGGCGATCCGGAAGCACTACGACCGGGTGTCGGAGGAACTCAAGGACATGGGCGACGCGCCGACCGTGCTGCCCTCGCGCAACCACGCCATCGTGCTGGTGTCCAAACTGCACCGGCCGACGCTGCGCGCGCTGGCCTACGCCAAGGCGATGCGCCCGGACGTGCTCGAAGCGGTCACGGTCAATGTGGACGACGCCGACACCCGCGCGCTGACCCAGGAATGGGAAGCGCACAAGTTCAAGGTGCCGCTGAAGGTCGTCGAATCGCCGTACCGGGAAATCACGAAGCCGGTGCTCGACTACGTGAAGCGGGTTCGCGGGGCCAACCCGCGCGACGTGGTCACCGTGTTCATTCCGGAGTACGTCGTGGGGCACTGGTGGGAACAGGTGCTGCACAACCAGAGTGCGTTGCGGCTCAAGGGACGGCTGCTGTTCCAGCCGGGCGTGGTCGTGGCGAGCGTGCCGTGGCAGCTCGAGTCGTCGCAGAAGGCGGCCGCGCGGATGCGCAAGGCGCGCCCGTCGGCCGGCGACGTCCGGCGCGGGTTCACGCCCACCACTCCTCGACCGGCGGACGCCAAAAGCCAGCCCCTGCAACAAAGGAATCATCTGAATGAGCGACAGCTGGCTAGGCCGCGTACTGGAACTGGAAGTAGGTCCGGTCGCGCACGGCGGGCACTGCGTGTCGCGTGTGGACGGACGAGTGCTGTTCGTGCGGCACGCGCTGCCGGGCGAGCGCGTGCGGGCCGAAGTGACCGAAGACAAGGGCGGGTCGTTCTGCCGGGCCGATGCGATCGAGGTGCTGAGCGGGTCCGAGCACCGGGTGACGCCGCCGTGCCCGCTCGCCGCGCCGGGCGGTTGCGGCGGCTGCGACTGGCAGCACGCCGAACCGGCCTACCAGCGTGAACTGAAGGCCGCGGTGGTGGCCGAACAGCTGCAGCGGCTCGCGGGCATCACGCGCGAGGTCGTCGTGGAACCGCTCGAAGGCGGCCCGCTCGGCTGGCGCAGCCGGGTTCGGCTGGTCGCCGGCCGCGACGGCCAGGCCGGGCTGCGGGCGCACCACAGCCACCGCGTCATCCCGATCGACGATTGCCCGATCGCGGTGCCGGGATCGCTCGACACCGCGCTGAGCAAGCGCTGGCGTCCGGGCACCGAGCTGGAAGTGACCAGCGACGGCGAAAATCACCTCCACCTGCGCGAACTCGCCACGGTGCGCGGGCGTACGCAGGGCAAGCAGCTGTCCGGCGGCATGGCGGTCCAGCACGCGGCCGGACGGGACTGGCGGCTCGACGCGCACGGATTCTGGCAGGTCCACCCGCACGCGGCGGACACGCTCGCGCAGCTCGTGCGGGAATGGGCGGACGCGCCGCTCGGCGGGGTCGCCTGGGATCTGTACGCCGGGGTCGGGCTGTTCGCGTCGGTGCTGGCGGAGCAGGTCGGCCCGGACGGCCAGGTGCTGGCGATCGAATCCGGCCGGCGCGCGGTGTCCGACGGCGAGCGCAATCTCGCCGACCTGCCGCAGGTCAGCTGGCGTTCCGGGCGGGTGGAACACCTCATCGGCGACGCTCCGAGGCCGGTCGACGTGGTGGTGCTCGATCCGCCGCGCAAGGGCGCGGGCCGCGCGGTCGTCAACGCGATCGCGGAGGGCGAACCGGACCGGATCGTTTATGTCGCTTGCGATCCGGCCGCGCTGGCGCGGGACGTGCAGTTCTTCGCCGAGCACGGGTATTCGCTGACGGATCTGCGGGCGTTCGACGCGTTCCCGATGACGCACCACGTGGAGTGTGTCGCGCTGCTGCAGTGACTTTATCGCGCCCGCTGGACATTCGCCGCCGCGGCGAATCCTGTCGCGGCTAAGACGAGGCCGGAGGCCAGCAGCACCCACGCCCCGGCCGCCGGTTGTACGACGGCGGACGGGGCGAGCCGGTTCGTGCCGGGGATGGTGATCACGAGGTAGTGCACCAGGATTCCGGCGACCGCGATGCCGGTCAGCGACGCGAAGGCCAGCGGTTCGGCGCGGCGCTGGCGCAGGGTCAGGACCGCCAGCGCGAACGCGAGCGCCAACGCTCCGGCGCAGACCAGCCGGAGGCCGAGGTCAAGATCGGGTTCCGCGCCGCCGAGCGGCAGATTCGCCGGCAGGTAGTGCGCGGACGGCAGGGCGAGCCCGACGCCGCCGCCCACCGCGGCGGTCGCCCCGGCCCACGCGAGCGCTCGATTGCCTGCCACGCAAGGAAGTCTACGTTGCTCGGGCGTGGTTTTCGGCTGGTTCGGGAGGATCGCGGCGGCTTGGCGTGACGACGGCGGATCGCTTCTGATTGCTTGCGGTGCAACGGAAATCGCGGCGGCTCGCGGTTCGAGCCGTACCCGGTGGCGGTGACGTTTGGTAACGATACGGTTACTTGAGAACCTCAGCGCGCTCGCTGGCGACTGACCTGATGTGCATCGAGGAAGGTGCGCACCGGCAGCCGCCGGAAGACGAAGCGAGGGGTGGACATGATTGTGCGCAAGATGCTGGCCGCGGCACGTGCTTTGGTGACGGGCCGCCGAGGCGGGCGGGTGGTCGTGCCCGCTGGGACACCACCACCCGCCGGAAGATCAGCCCCGGTCTTCCTTGAGCATGTCCGCGCATTTCTCGCCGATCGCCATCGTCGTGATGCACGGGTTCACCGTGACAAGGAACGGCATCACCGAAGCGTCGGCCACGCGCAGGCCGTCGACGCCGCGCACGCGGAGCCGGGCGTCCAGCACCGCCTCCGGGTCGCCGTCCGCGCCCATCCGGGCCGTGCACGCGGGGTGGTACACGGTGTTGTGGGTCTTGCGGAGGTAGTCGGCGATCTCGTCGTCGGTCGTGCAGTCGCGGCCCGGCGCGAGTTCCACGCCCGCCCATTCGTCGAGCGCGGGCTGGGCGGCGATCTCGCGGGCGAGCTTCACGCCGTAGGTCATCACCCGCATGTCGTACTCGTCGGTGAAGTAGCGCGGGTCCACCCGGGGCTTGTCGCGGAAGTCGCGGGTGCGCAGCCGCACCGTGCCCCGCGATCGGCTGCGGGTCACGTTGGGCGTGAGGCAGAAGCCGTTCTCGGTGGTCGGGTAGCCGTGCCGGACGGTGTTCATGTCGAACGGGACCGAGCCGTAGTGGAACATCAGGTCCGGGCGGTCGAGGCCGTCCTCGGTCATGGTGAAGATGCCGATTTCCCACCACTGCGTGGATTCGGTGACCATCGGCTGGAGGGCGTCCCACATCACCAGGCCCTCGGGGTGGTCCTCGAGGTTCGAGCCGACGCCCGGCGAGTCCACGAGCACCTCGACGCCGACCTCGCGCAGGTGCTCGGCGGGCCCGATGCCGGACAGCATCAGCAGCTTCGGCGTGTCGATCGCGCCGGAGCTGACCACCACCTCGCGGCGCGCGGTGATCGTGCTGTGGTGGATCAGGTCCGCGTCCAGCACCTCGACGCCGGTGCAGCGGCGGCCGTCGAACAGCAGCCGCTTCGCCCGCGCGCCGGTGCGGATCTCCAGGTTCGGCCGCTTGCCCATGATCGGGTGCAGATAGGACACCGACGCCGAAGACCGGGTGCCGTCCTCGCGGGCGTTGATCTGGAACCAGTTCGCGCCGTGGGTCACGGTCTTGCCGGAGTTGAACTCCGTCGTCGGGATGCCCGCCTGCTCGCACGCGGACAGCAGCGCCGCGCCCGCCGGGTCGTTCGGCGGCACCGAGCGGATGGTGACCGGGCCGGAGCGGCCGTGGTGCTCGCCGGGGCCGTCGTTGGTCTCGAGCCGTTGGTACAGCGGGAAAACGTCCTTGGCGGACCAGCCCGGGAGGCCCATCGAGGCCCATTCGTCGAGGTCCTCGGCCGGGGCCCAGAACGCGATGCACGAGTTGTGCGACGAGCAGCCGCCGAGCACCTTCGCGCGGGCCTGGCGCAGGTAGGAGTTGCCCGCCTCCTGCGGCTCCACCAGGTAGTCCCAGTCGTAGCCGGATTCCAGCAGGCCCATCCAGCGGGTCAGCTCCAGCACCTCCGGCACGTCCGTGTCGGAGGGTCCGGCCTCGAGGAGGCAGACCGTCACGTCCGGATCCTCGGACAGCCGGGCGGCCACCACCGATCCGGCCGTGCCGCCGCCGACCACCACGTAGTCGAACTCGCTTGTGCTCACCGGGAAACCTCCTCGTCGGGCGCGGGGGCGGCGGCGTGGTCCGCCAGCACCCCGACCTTGTGCCGTTGCACGAACCAGTAATAGGCGAAGCCGCCGGCCGCGAAGACGCCGACGAACAGCACCGAAATCCACTTCAGATACCAGTGGAAGGGAGGGGAAGCGTTGTAGATCTCGTTGCGCGGCCAGGCCAGGTTGACCGTCATCGCCCCGCCCCACAGCACCGCGAGGACGTTCACCGGGAGGCCCCAGCGGCCGAGGGAGAAGCGGCCGGCCGGGGCGCCCTCGCGCGGCCAGCGCCCGCGCAGCCTGCGGATCAGCATCGGCACGGTCACCAGCAGGTAGGACAGGTAGATCAGGATGATCGCGAGGCTGGTCACCGCGGAGAAGATCTGCGTGGAGTTGATGTTCAGCACCAGCAGCGCGACCGCGAGCACGCCGATCACGATCGCGGGCAGCACCGGCGTCCCGGTCTTCTTGTTGACCCGCGCCAGTTTCCGGCCGCCCGGGAGCGCGTTGTCGCGAGCCATCGCGAAGGCGATCCGGATCGCCGCGGTGTGCACCGCCAGCACGCACACCGTGATGGCGATGAACACGACGAACAGGAACACCCGTCCGATCGCCGGGCCGAGCGCGTCGGTGAGCACGTACTGCAGGCCGACCGTGCCGAGTTCCGGCGCGTTGATGTTGCCGACGGCCATGAGCGCGAACAGGATGATCAGCCCGCCCAGCACGAAGGAGGCGACCAGCGCGCGCAGGATCGCCTTCGGCGCGTTGCGGTGCGGGTTCAGGGATTCCTCGCCGAGCGAGGCCGCGGTGTCGAAGCCGTACATCACGTAGGAGGAGGCGATGCCCGCGATCAGGAACGCGCCGAGGTAGCCGGAGGAATGCCCGGCCTCGGTCCCGTTCGTCTGGGTCACCACCGACGGGCCGCGCACGAAGTGGAACGCCAGGAACACCACCAGCAGCACCGCGAACAGCAGTTCCACGAACACGCCCGCGCTGTTGATCCGGGCCATCAGCTTCACGCCGAACGCGTTGACCAGCGTGGTGAACACGATCAGCACGGTGGCCAGCAGCACGCCGTTGGCCGCGTCGCTGGTGCCCGTCCCGTCGCCGATGAACTGGAAGAACGACGTGATCTGCGGCAGCGTCCGCTGGTAGGCGAGCGCGGTCGCGGAGATCGAGACGATCGAGGCCAGCAGCATCATCCAGCCGGCCATCCACGCGATGTGCGGGTTGCTGAGCTTCTTCGCCCAGTTGTAGACCGACCCGGCGACCGGGTACTGCGCGGCCAGTTCGGCGAAGCAGAGCGCCACCATGAGCTGCCCGACGAACACCGCGGGCCAGGACCACCAATAGGCGGGCCCGCCCTCGGACAGGCCCAGATACGACAGCTGGAACACCCCGGTCAGCACCGAGATGTAGCTGATGCCTGCCGCGAAGGTGTGGAAGCTGCCGAGCGTTCTCTTGAGCTGGTTGGTGTAGCCGAATTCGCCGAGTTCGCGATCGCCGGTGTCGCTCAAGGGCATGGTTCCTTTCGGTGGGGGAGGGGGATCAGCCGGAGAACCAGTGCTGGGGGCCGGGCTTCAGGTTCTGGTGGATGTGCTTGACCTCGGTGTACTCGGCCAGGCCGGTCGGGCCGAGTTCGCGGCCGAAGCCGGACTGCTTGTAGCCGCCCCATTCGGCCTGCGGCAGGTACGGGTGGTAGTCGTTGATCCACACCGTGCCGTGCCGGAGCCGGTTCGCGACGCGCTGGGCGCGGGCGGCGTCCTGGGTGAACACGCCGCCGGCCAGGCCGTAGTGGGTGTCGTTGGCGATGCGGACGGCGTCGTCCTCGTCGGTGAACGTCTCGACGGTCAGCACCGGGCCGAAGGACTCCTCGACGACCGCGGTGCTGCCCTGCTGGACGTTGTCGAGGATCGTCGGCAGGTAGTAGAAGCCGTCCTGCAGCGCCGGGTCGTCCGGGCGCTTGCCGCCGGTGCGCAGGACAGCGCCCTCCTCGATGGCGGTGGCGACGTAGCGCTCCACCTTCTCGCGGTGCGCGGCGGAGATGAGCGGCCCGGTCTCGGCGTTCTCGTCGAACGGCCCGCCGAGGCGGATCCGCTCCGCGCGGCGCACGAGTTCGTCGACGAACTCGTCGTGCCATTCCCGCTGGACGATCAGCCGCGCGCCGGCCGAGCAGACCTGGCCCGAGTGCAGGAACACCGCGGTGAGCGCGTAGTCGACGGCGGTCTCGAAGTCCGCGTCGGCGAACACGACATTCGGGTTCTTGCCGCCGAGTTCGAGCGCGACCTTCTTGACCGTCGCCGCGGCGTTCGCCGCGATCACCCGTCCGGTGGCCAGCCCGCCGGTGAACGACACGAGGTCGACGTCCGGGTGCTCCGACAGCGGGGCTCCGGCCGCCGGGCCGGCGCCGAGCACCAGGTTCGCGACGCCGCCGGGCAGCCCGGCCTCGGCGAGCAGCCGCATGAACAGGATCGAGGTGTGCGGCGTCAGCTCGCTCGGCTTGAGCACGAAGGTGTTGCCCGCGGCCAGCGCCGGGGCGATCTTCCACACCGTCTGCAGCAGCGGGTAGTTCCACGGGGTGATGAGGCCGCACACGCCGACCGGCTCGTGCACGATCCGGCTGAACGAGTCCGCGCTGCCGGTGTCCACGACCCGGCCCGCGTCGTTGCCCGCGAGCTTGCCGAAGTAGCGCAGGCAGGCGGCGATGTCGCTCATGTCGTAGCGGCTCTCCACCAGGCGTTTGCCGGTGTCGAGCGATTCGGCGCGGGCGAACGCCTCCGCGTCGCGGTCGAGCAGGTCGGCCGCGCGCAGCAGCAGGTCGCCGCGTTCGCCCGCCGGAGTGGCGGGCCACGGGCCGGTGTCGAACGCCCGGCGCGCCGCGGCGATGGCGGCCTCGGTGTCTTCCGCGGTCGCTTCGGCGACTTCGGCGACCAGGCTGCCGTCCGCGGGGCACCGGATCTCGCGTCGCCCTCCCGCGCGCGCGTCCACCCATTCGCCGCCGATGTACAAGTCCGCCATGGGGTCCTCTCGAGGTCGGGGTCCGTCCGGGATTATCACGGCCACGCGGGGTGACCGCGACTTGACCGACCGGCCTCGTGATCTTCCCCGCTCGTGGAGTTGCGTTCCCGCCCGACCTGTGATCCGGGACGCGGGCGGCCGGACCGAGGTGGCGGCCGTCCGTAGACTGGCCGGAACCGGCGGAGGAAGAAAACGGACGGGGTGGAGCGGTGACCATGCTGGACTCGGTGCACGGACCGGCGGACCTGAAGCGCATGAGCGTCGAGGACCTCGGCGAGCTGGCGGCCGAGATCAGGGACTTCCTCGTCGACAAGGTCCGCCGCAGCGGCGGGCACCTCGGCCCCAACCTGGGCGTCGTCGAGCTGACGCTGGCGCTGCACCGGGTGTTCGACTCGCCGCGCGACGCGATCGTGTGGGACGTCGGGCACCAGGCGTACGTGCACAAGATCGTCACCGGGCGGCACGACCAGTTCGACCGGCTGCGCCAGCAGGGCGGGCCCGCCGGGTACCCGTGCCGGAGCGAGAGCGAGCACGACCTGGTGGAGAGCAGCCACGCGTCCGCCGCACTGTCCTATGTGGACGGCATGGCGAAGGCGTTCGAGCTGTCCGGCGGCCCGCGCAGGCACGCGATCGCGGTGGTCGGCGACGGCGCGCTCACCGGCGGCATGTGCTGGGAGGCGCTCAACAACATCGCCGGGCGCAAGGACCGCCCGGTCGTGATCGTGGTCAACGACAACGGCCGGTCGTACTCGCCGACCATCGGCGGGATGGCCGACCACCTGGCGTCGCTGCGGCTGCAGCCGGGCTACGAGCGGCTGCTCGACGGCGGGCGCGAGCTGCTGCGCAGCACCCCGGTCGTGGGCAAGCCGATCTACGCCGCGCTGCACGCGGCCAAGGCGGGCATCAAGGACGCGCTGAGCCCGCAGGTGATGTTCTCCGACCTCGGCCTGAAGTACCTCGGCCCGGTCGACGGGCACGACCTGGTGGCGCTGGAGAAGGCGTTCCAGAGCGCGCGGGCGTTCGGCGGCTCGGTGATCGTGCACGTGGTCACCGAGAAGGGCCACGGCTACGCGCCCGCGGTGAACCACCAGGCCGACCAGATGCACCAGACCGACCCGATCGACCCGGAGACCGGCCTGCCGCCGGTGAAGGGCCCCAGCTGGACCGGCGTGTTCGGCGACGAGCTGGTGAAGATCGGCGAGGAGCGCGAGGACGTCGTGGCGATCACCGCCGCGATGCTGCGCTCGACCGGGCTGGAGAAGTTCTCCGAGCGCTTCCCGGACCGCTGGTTCGACGTCGGCATCGCCGAACAGCACGCGGTGACCTCCGCCGCGGGCCTCGCGATGGGCGGCTGCCATCCGGTCGTCGCGCTGTACTCGACGTTCCTGAACCGGGCGTTCGACCAGGTGCTGATGGACGTGGCGCTGCACCGCCAGCCGGTGACGCTGGTGCTGGACCGGGCGGGCATCACCGGCCCGGACGGCCCGAGCCACCACGGCATGTGGGACCTGTCGCTGCTGGGCATGGTGCCGGGCATGCGCGTGGCCGCCCCGCGCGACCCGGGGACCCTGCGCGAGGAACTCCGCGAAGCGGTCGCGGTGCAGGACGGTCCGACCGCCCTGCGCTTCTCGAAGGGCAGCGTCGGCCCGGACGTGCCCGCGGTGGAACGCATCGGCACGGTCGACCTGCTGCGCCGCCCCTCGGGTTCGACGGACGTGCTGCTCGTCGCGGTGGGTCCGTTCGCGCAGCTGGCGCTGTCGGCCGCGGACCGTTTGGCAGACCAGGGCATCGGCGTGACGGTCGCGGACCCGCGCTGGGTGGTGCCGGTGCCGGCGGAGCTGGTCGCGCTGGCGGAACAACACAAACTCGTCGTGACGGTCGAGGACAGCGGCCGGCACGGCGGCTTCGGCTCGGCGCTGGCGGCGGTCCTGCGGGATGCCGAATGCGACGTCCCGCTGCGCGACCTCGCGGTGCCGCAGGCCTTCCACGACCACGGCACCCGCGCCGAGGTGCTGGACCGGCTCGGCCTGACCGCACAGGACGTGGCGCGGCGGATCACGGAGTGGGCGTCCGGGCGGCTGGGGGCTGACGTGGAGGAGACCGCGCAGGAGAAGCCTCGAGCTTGACCGGAGGGCGGGGCGGAAGCGTCGCCTGAGCGCGTGAAGGGCGGGTTCCCCAGCCGGAACCCGCCCTTTGTCGTTACCCCGCCGCCGGGGCTTCCGCCGCGAAGGTCTGGTCGATGTCCGGCACCCAGTAACAAATCTCCAGCGTCTTCAATCTCGACATGTGCCACACCTTCCGTCCGCTGCCCAGCGCCCCAGCTGCGCCCAGCACCGACAGCGCTGCGGCCACAGCGGCGACCACCCGATGCGGCCCGGTCGAGGTCTGCACGAGCGCGACGACCGTGGCCAGCGTGAAGGCGAACGCGATGTTGCGCAGCATCACCGACTGCGCGCGCATCCGGATTACCTCCCCGGCCGCGTCCTTGTCGTGCAGTTCGGCGGCGGCGACGAGCAGCGCCGGGTCCGCCTGGACGTAAGCGCGGTCGCGCGCCTGCGGCACCCGGGCGACGAACTCCTGCCGCGCGTCCTCCGCGTCGCGCCGGGGGCGCAGCCGGTCCAGCTGGGCGGCCAGCGGGTGGAAAAGGTGCCCGAGCAGGTAGCTGGCCACTACCGCGCCGGCCACGAGCAATAGCCCCGGTGCGGTGGACAGTGCGGTGACGTGCAGGACGCCCAGCCGGTCGAGTGCGTAGACCGTCAGCGACAGCTGCACCGCTCCGGGGACGGTGAAGCTGAACAGATCGAAGATGCTGACCGCGAATGTCACGAATCGCCTCCAGTGCACGGTTTTCGGGGAACGGGATCGTCCCACGGCGGGGCGGGGCTTGTTCATCGTGCGGCGCGATAGCAGTGATCCGGGCTGGGCTGTTTCCGATTCCCGCGATCTCGGAAGAATAGGGGAAAGCAGGTGATCCCCTTTTCGGAAAGGTGGCAAGAATGCCGGAAATCAGCAGGCGCGGTGCGCTCGGGGCGGGAGCGGGAATCGCCGCGGCGACCGCGTTGGGGGCGACGGGGACGGCGCGGGCGAGCACCGCGGCGCCGGTGAACCCGCCGGCGAAGACGGGCAAGCCCGATTACCTTTTCCCGCTCGCCGCATCCGCGCCGGCCACCTTCGACGGCGGGAGCCTGCGCGGGGCCCACGAGCAGAACTTCCCGGTCTTGGCTGGTCAGCAGGGCTCGGTGTACCTGGTGCATCTCGATCCCGGCGGTCTGCGCGAACCGCACTGGCACCCGTCCGCGTGGGAGCTGAACTACATCATTTCCGGCAAGGCGGACTGGAGCATTCTCGGCACGCACGCGGACGGCAGTTACCACAATGAGGCTTTCACCGCGTCGGCCGGGGAACTCGTTTTCGCCCCGCAGGGATTCTTCCACTATTTCGCGAATTCCAGCACCACCGAAGGCCTCGACGTGCTCGTCATGTTCAACACCAGCACCGGGGAGCCGAACGACGACATCGGCATCGTCGGGACGCTCAACTCGCTGCCGCGCGAGATCCTGGCCGCTTCGTTCGGGGTTCCGGTGTCCGCGTTCGCCGCGGTGCCGAAGGATCTCAAGCCGGTGGTGATCACCCGGCGGCGGTAGTGGCGGTGCCCACACCTGGTGCACGGCCGAGCACCGAGAGTGGTACTCCGGAGTAGTGATCGATCCGGTGCTGCTGCGCACTTTTCTCGCCGTGGCCGAGGCGGGCGGGTTCTCCGAAGCCGCCCGCCGGCTGGATCTCGGGCAGTCGACGGTGAGCCAGCACGTCCGCCGGCTCGAGACGGCGGTCGGCTGCGTGCTGTTCGAGCGCGACACGCACAGCGTGCGCCTCACCGGCGACGGCGAGACGATGACCGGTTTCGCCCGCGGCATCCTCGACCAGCAGGACCGCGCGCTGCGGTACTTCTCCCGGCCGGGCCCGCGCGGGCGGGTCCGGTTCGGGGTGTGCGAGGACTTCCTGCTCGGCCACGCCGCGGACGTCCTCGGCCGGTTCCGCGGCGCGCATCCGGGGATCGACCTCGAACTGTCGGTCGAACTGAGCGCGGTGCTGCACTCCCGGCTCGCCGACGGAGAACTCGACCTGGTGCTCGCCAAACGCGATTCCGGACAGGGCCTGCGACGGGATCCGCTCGTGTGGGTCGGCTCGCCCGGACTCGAACTGGTCCCGGGCGAGCCGGTGCCGCTGGTCCTCTACCCGGAGCCGAGCGTCACCCGGGCCCGCGCGCTGAACGCCTTGCGCCGCAACGGAGTGGAGTGGCGGATCGGCTGCGTCAGCGAACGGCTCAACGGCCTCCGGGCCGCGCTCGACGCGAGACTCGGAATCGGCCTGTTCGCGGCGTCGGTGGTCCCGGACGGACTGGTCCCGGTCGCCGGACTGCCGGACCCGGGATCGGTCACGTTCGTGCTGAGCCACCGAGGCTCGGCGCGGGGTTCGACAGCGGCGCTGGCGGACACGATCCTGTCGGCCCGGTGGAGCCGCCCGGACCAGCTGGTCACGCTTGCGCAGCCACCGCTTCCGCTGGGCTAGCCGAAGGCCCGAAGACCTCCCGAGGCTCCGGAAACACCTTCACCAGCACCGGATACGCCACTGCGGCCGTGCACAGCGTCACCACCAGGCTGATGTCTACCCCGCCCGCGACGCCCGCCAGCGGGCCGGTGATCATCGGCGTGTTCGCGCACAGCAAACCCAGTGCGGTGGCCGGGATCCAGGCCGCCATCGCGCGCCAGTTCACGCCCCGGTGGAACCAGTACCGGCCGCCGGTGCGGCCTTCGTTGAACACCTGCAGGTCGGCCGGGTCGTAGTAGCCGCGGCGCTGCACGTAGCCGATCATCATGATCACCATCCACGGCGACGTGCACAGCACGATCAGCGTCGCGAACGCGTTGATGCTGGACACCATGTCGAGCACGAAATTGCCGACGAAGATGAACAGCACGCTGAGCGTCCCGATCAGCAGCGTCGCCCGCACGCGGGACAGCCGCGGGAAGATCGAGCTGAAGTCCAGGCCGGTGCCGTACAGCGCGGTGGTCCCGGTGGACAGGCCGCCGATCAGCGCGACCACGATCAGCGGGATCGCGTACCAGAGCGGGGAAATCGCGGTCAGCCCGGTGACGTAGTCGGCCGGGTCGGCGACCAGGGTCGCGGTCGCGATGCCGAAGCCGAACGGCAGCAGCGTCGCCAGCTGGGCGAGGAACGGCGCGGCCAGCAGCGAGCGGCGCGAGTGGGTCGCCGGGATGTAGCGCGACCAGTCGCCGAGGAAGGCGCCGAACGAGATCGGGTTCGCCATCACGGTCAGCACGGCGAGGATCCACGTCGGCCAGAAGGTGCCGAGCGCGAAGGCGCCGCTGCCGGCGAACGACGGGTCGAACGAGCCGCCGTAGGCGAAAATCCCGACCAGCATGATGAGCGTGCCCAGCGTGACGGCGACGCGGTTGACCAGCAGCATGAACCGGTAGCCGTAGATGCATACGACGAGCACGGCGATCGCGATCACGCCGTAGGCGACCGCGCGCAGGACCGGACCGCCGTCGATGCCGAAAAGCCGTTGTGCCGCACCGGCTACCGCGTCGCCGCTCACCCACACCGAGATCGCGAAGAAGGTGATCGCGGTGAGCAGCGACAGGAACGAACCGACGCATCGGCCGACCACGCCGAAGTGCGCGCCGGACGAAACCGCGTTGTTGGTGCGCGTCACCGGGCCAAACAGAGCCATCGGCGACAGGACGAGCGCGCCGAGCACCACGCCCACGACCGTCGCCGCGAGCGCCGCCCAGAAGCTCAGCCCGTACGCGATCGGCAGCGTGCCAAGGATGATCGTGGCGAACGTGTTGGCCCCGCCGAACGCGAGCCGGAACAGGTCGCGCGGCCGGGACGTCTGCTCGGCGGTCGGGATCGGCGCGATGCCGTGCTGTTCGACCTCGGTGACTTTGCCGCCCATCACTCGAACCTCGTCATCACGTGCTTGACCCGGGTGTACTCGGCGAACGAATACGCCGACAGGTCCTTGCCGTGCCCGGAGCGGCCGAACCCGCCGTGCGGCATTTCGGCGGTCAGCGGGCCGTGCGTGTTCACCCACACGCAACCGAAATCGAGGTCGCGCGACACCCGTGCGACGCGCGCGACGTCGTTCGTCCAGACCGAAGAGGCCAGGCCGTACGGGACGCCGTTGGCCAGCTCGATCGCCTCGGCCTCGTCCGCGAACGGCTGGACGGTGATCACCGGCGCGAAGATCTCCTCCTGGACCAGCTCGTCGTCCTGGCGGAGGCCGGACACGACGGTCGGCGCGAGCTGGAAGCCCGGTCCGGGCGCGGTGCCGCCGGTTTCGACGCGCGCGTGCGGCGGCAGCTGCTTCAGCAGGCCGAGCACGCGGTCGAGCTGGGCACGGCTGTTGAGCGGCCCGTAGTCGACGTCCGGACGGCGGGTGGCGGCCGTTTCCGCCAGCGCGGCGACGAATTCGTCGTGGATGCTCTGGTGCACCAGCACGCGGCTGCCCGCCGTGCAGTCCTGGCCGGCGTTGTAGAACGCGGCGTCGGCGATCCGCTCGGCGGTGTCGGCGAGGTCGGTATCCGGGAAGACCAGCAGGGGAGCATTGCCGCCCAGCTCGAGGTGGGTGCGCTTGAGATCGGCTGCGGCGACGGTGGCCACGTCGATGCCGGCCCGGGTCGAACCGGTGATGGACACCAGATCGGTTCGCGGGTGGCGGACCAGCGCGCGGCCGGTTTCGCGGTCGCCGCACAGCACGTTGAACACGCCCGGCGGCAGGAATTCCGCCGCAGTTTCGGCCAGCAGCACGGCGGTGGACGGCGTGGTTTCCGCGGGCTTGAGCACCACGGTGTTGCCCGCGGCGAGCGCCGGGCCGATCTTCCACACGGCCATCATCAGCGGGTAGTTCCACGGCGCGATCTGCGCGCACACGCCGATCGGCTCGCGGCGGATCACCGACGTGTGCCCGGCGAGGTATTCGCCCGCGCCGGTGCCTTCGAGCTGACGCGCCGCGCCGGCGAAGAACCGCAGCGTGCTCACGCACTCCGGGATCTCCTCGTCCAGCATGACGGCGCGGACCTTGCCGGTCTCGCGCACCTCGGCGTCGGCGAACTCTTCCGCGCGGGCTTCCAGCGCGTCGGCGATCTTGAGCAGGGCTTCCTGGCGCTGCGCGGGCGTGCTGCGCCGCCACGACTGGAACGCGCGCGCCGCCGACTCCATCGCGAGGTCCACTTCGTCCGGTCCGGAAAGGACACTGGTGCCGAAGACCTTGCCGGTGGCCGGATCGGTCAGCTCAAGGGTCTTGGCGGTGTCGACCAACGCGCCGCCGACGAAGTTGCGGATGTGGGTCACGAGTGCTCCAGGTGAGTCGGGGCGAACATCTTCAGCAACGCGGGAAGCACGACGACGGACGGGCCGGGAGTGCGCAGTGCGTCGGCGAGGTCGGCGCGGACAGTGTCCACAGTGGTCTTTCGCGCGGGGATGCCGAACGATTCGGCCAGCGCGGCGAAATCCGGCCGGGGCAGCTCGGTCGCGGTGGTCTGGCCGAACGCGCCGGTGAGGTACTCGCGCAGGATGCCGTAGCCGCCGTCGTCGATGACCAGCCAGGTCACGTCGAGCTGGTGCTGCACGGCGGTGGCCAGCTCGGCCAGGCCGTACATCGCGCCGCCGTCGCCGGACACGGCCAGCGAACGCACTCCGGCCGCGGCGGCGCCGAGTGCGCCGGGAAGTCCGTAGCCGAGGCCGCCCGCGCCCTGTGCGGTGTGGATCGGCGCGCCGTCCGGATTCCACGCCGACCAGGCCCAGTAGGCCGCGATTGTCATGTCCCAGAAGGTTTGCGAGCCGTCGGGGAGTGCGGCGCGGATGTCCTCGATCAGCTTCCGCTCGAGAGCGAGCGGCTGACTGTCCAATCTGGACTCCATGCGCGCGAGCAGATCCTTCACCGCCGCTTCGGCGCGACCGTCCGCGGGACGCGGGGTGAGCTGGCCCAGCAGCGCGCGGAGGGTGTGCCGGACGTCGGCGTGCAGGGCAAGCGCGGGGTAGTTGGATTCCAGCTTCCCGAGATCGGCTTCCACCTGCACGATCCGGCCGCGCGGCGCGAACTCCCGGTAGTTGCTGGACAGCTCGCCCAGCCCGGAGCCGAGCACCAGCAGGACGTCGGCGTCGGCGAGGAATTCCGTGGTGTGCCAGTCTTCCAGCCACGATTGCGCGGACAGCTCGTGGTCCCAGGCGAAGACGCCCTTGCCGCCGAACGTCGACACCACCGGTGCGCGCAGGGCTTCGGCGAGCTGGCGCAGCTCGTCGTGCGCCCCGGACCGCAGTGCGCCGCCGCCGGCGAGAATGACTGGATTCTTCGCCGCCGCAAGGAGTTTCGCGGCTTCGGCGACCAGCTCCGGCAATGGTTCGAGCGGTGCTGGAGCCGCGGTTACCGACGTCAGCTCCGGCAGGTTCGCCGAGGCGAGCAGCACGTCCTGCGGGATTTCCACCCACACCGGCCCGTACGGCGCGGTCGCGGCGGATTCCCACGCCTCGCGCAGCGCGGTCGGGATCTGGCTGATCGAGCGGACCACGTGCACCGACTTGACGACGTCGCGGAAACTGGCCTGCTGGTCCGGCAGCTCGTGCAGGTAGCCGTGCCGTCCGCCGCCGAGCCCGGCGACCGGGATCTGGCTGGAGATCCCGAGCACCGGCACCGAGGCCGCGCGCGATTCCTGCAGCGACGCCAGCGTGAGCAGCGCGCCAGGGCCGGTCGACACGATCATCGGCGTGACCGGCACCGGGCCGTGCGGATCGGCGGCGAGCCGGGCGCGCGCGTGACCGTCCGCGGCGAAGGCGAGGTTGTTCTCCACCCGCGAGCTGACCACGCGCAGGTCGTCCGCCCGCCGCAGCGCTTCGAACAGGCCGAGCGCGTGCTGTCCGGGCAGGCCGAACACGGTGTCCGCGCCAAGCGCCCGCAGTGTCTCTACGACAACGTCGCCGCCGATCCGGGTCATGCGTCGCGTCCCAGGGCCAGCAGGCTGACGAGGTCGTAGGCGACGTGCGAAGCGGCGACCGCGGTGATCTCGGCGTGGTCGTAGGCCGGGGCCAGCTCCACGACATCGGCGCCGACCAGGTTGAGCCCGCGCAGGCCGCGCAGGATCTCCAGCAGTTCGCGGCTGGTCATGCCGCCCGCTTCGGGAGTGCCGGTGCCGGGCGCGTGCGCGGGGTCGAGTACGTCGATGTCTACGGACACGTACAGCGGACGGTCGCCGATGCGCTGGCGAAGCGCGTCCACGGTCTCGTCGATGCCGCGTCGCAGCACGTCGCCGGACGTGACGATGCCGAAGCCGAGGCGACGGTCTTCTTCGAGGTCGCGCTTGCCGTACAGCGGGCCGCGCGTGCCTACGTGCGACACGGCGCTGGTGTCGAGGATGCCTTCTTCGACCGCGCGACGGAACGGGGTGCCGTGCGTGTACGGCTCGCCGAAGTAGGTGTCCCAGGTGTCGAGGTGCGCGTCGAAGTGAAGCAGCGCAACGGGACCGTGCTTCTTCGCGGCCGCTCGCAGCAGCGGCAGCGCGATGGTGTGGTCACCGCCGACAGTCACCAGCTTCGTCGGGCCCGCCGTAAGCGCTTCGGCTTCCTGCTGGAGCTTCTCGATCGCTTCGCCGATGTGGAACGGGTTGACCGCGATGTCGCCCGCGTCCACGACCTGCTTCTCAGCGAACGGCGAAACGTCCAGGCCCGGGTGGTACGGCCGAAGCAGCCGGCTCGCTTCGCGCAGCGCGGAAGGACCGAAGCGCGCGCCGGGGCGGTAGGACACGCCAGAGTCGAACGGCACGCCGACCACGGCTACGTCAGCGCTCGGCACCTCGTCGATCCGCGGCAGCCGCGCGAAGGTCGCGAAGCCGGCGAAGCGCGGGATCTGCGACGAGTCGAGCGGGCCGACCGGACGCTGTTCACTCACTGGGTCAACTCCTGTCGGGTTTCGGATGCGCTGAGATCTTCAGCGGCTTCGGAGCCATGCAGACGTTGTGTCCACACGGAAAGAATGCTGTCCGGCGTACGCGGTGTCGCGAGACTGACGCCGACGTACACGATCAGGCTGACGCCAAGGCCCCAATAGATCGGGCTGTTGGCCGCAACCCCGTCGATGAACATGAAGGCGATGACGGACACCGTTCCGGCCACCATCGACGCGTACGCGCCTTCGCGAGTACCGCGCTTCCAGAACAGCGCGCCGACGATCGTGACGAGCAGACCGCCGACGAGGATGTCGTACGCGATCGTGAGCGCGTTGACGACGTCGTCCACGAGCATTGCGATACCGATGGCCACGATGCCCAGCACAAGTGTCGTCACTCGGTTACGCAAGACCTCGCCACTCTTAAGGCCGACCTTGCGCAACAGGTCCGAAGTCGTCGTGGTGGCGCACGCGATCAGCGCGCCACTCGAGGTCGACATCAGCGCCGACAGCGCCGCAGCGAGCACGAGACCGCGTACGCCGGTGGGCAGCAGCCGTTCGGCGATGGTGGCGAAGGCGTCCTGCGCACTGCCGAGGTCTGGGTACAGCACCTTCGCCGCCGTGCCGATCAGCGCGCCCGCGATGCCGTAGACGAGGCAGTAGACGCCGGAGATGATGCCGCCGCCGGTCGCGACGCGCGGCGTGCGCGCGGTGAACACGCGCTGCCAGATGTCCTGTCCGATCAGCAGCCCGAAGGTGTAGATCAGGAAGTAGGTCAGGATCGTCTCGCCGCCGATCGAGGTGAACTCGAAGTACGACGCGTCCAGCTTCTCGGCCATCCCGCTGAAGCCGCCCGCGGACACGAGCGCGATCGGCAGCAGCACGAACAGGATGCCGATCGTCTTGATCACGAACTGCGCGATGTCGGTCAGCGTGATCGACCACATGCCGCCGAGCACCGAGTACAGCACCACGATCGACCCGCCGATCGCGATCCCGGCCCAGCTCGGGATCGAGAACAGCACCTTGAAGATCGACGCGAACGCCAGCGTCGAGGTGACCGTGAGCATCAGCGTGTAGCCCCACATCACCGCGCCGGACACCGCGCTCGCGCGGCCGCCGTAGCGCAGGTCGAGCATCTCGCCGACGGTGTAGACGCGCAGTTTCACCAGCCGCCGCGCGAAAACCGCGTGCAGCACCAGGATCCCGGCGCCGATCGTGATCACCAGCCACGCGCCGGAGATGCCGTAGGTGTAGCCGAGCTTCACGCCGCCGACCGTGGACGCGCCGCCGAGCACGACGGCCGCCATCGTGCCGGAGTACATGAACCAGCCGAGCCGCCGTCCGGCGACCAGATAGTCGGATTTGGTCTTGGCCAGCCGGAGGCCGATCCAGCCGACCCCGATCATGCCCGCGATGTACAGCGCGATCACCGCATAGTCGCCGCCCACGGGTCCTCCTCGAAACGGGGTGGGATGTTCTTGCGGGACACCGTAGGGCCGGGCGGCCCCGCGATGGCATGGGACGATGTATCCAAGACTTCGCCGACGATTGGTTGAAATGACCCAGCAGGACGTGCTGTTGCCCGCGGAGGTGACAGTTCCACTACGCACCGTCGCGGGCAACCCGGAGCTGGCGCTCGACGTCGTGCCCGAAACGCTGCGCCCGGGCGCGCTGGACCGGCCGGTGCGCTGGGCGCACGTGAGCGAACTGGCCGACCCCGCGCCGTACCTGGTGGGTGCCGAACTCGTGCTCACTGCGGGCGTGAACCTGCCGAAGGACGCCGACCGCTACGTACGCGGACTACGCGACGCAGGCGTCACCGCGCTCGGCTTCGGCCTCACGCCGACGGTCTCGGAAGCCCTGCCGCCTTCGCTGCGCGACGCCTGCGCGGAGCACGGTCTGCCGCTACTGGTGGTTCCGCCCGCGACGCCGTTCTTGGCGATCAACCGTGCCGTCGCGGTCGCTCTCGCCGAAGCAGGGCGGCATGAAGAACGACGGCTATCCGAAGGCCGCGAAGCGCTTACGCGAGCCGCAAGCGGCGGCTTGGGGAGCTGGTTGCCGCTCTCGCCGGACGGCTGCGCGGCTGGGTCGCGATGGTGGGCGCTGGGGACGTGCTGGCCGCGGGCTACGACGCACCGCAGCCGTTGCCGTCGCCAGTGAAGGAATTGCTCGCGACCCTGCGCTCTCGCTCCGGAATCCGCATCGCCTCCACCGAATTGCCCGACGGCACCCACGTGGTCGCGCAGCCGGTGTACCCCCAAGCGACCGCCGCGCATCTGGTCGTAGTCGGCCGGGCGCAACGGTTCGACAGCGGAGACCGGGCGATCCTCGCCGTCGGCGCGGCGCTGCTGGGCCTGGTCGGCCGGGCCGGATCGGACAGCGCGGAACTCGGCGCCGCAGCCACGGCGTTGCTGCTCGGCAGCCCCGGCGCGGACGCACTCACCGGAGTGGTCGGCAGCGATCAGGCCCGGCTCGTCGCCGGAGTCGCCCATCGAAAGGGCCCGGACGCACTCGCCCGGCGCCCGGACTGGCTGCGCGCCCGCCTCGACACCCCGCTGGTCCAGGTCCTGCCCGGCCCCCGGTTCTACGCCATCGCCCACGAGCTTGGCGACCTGGACGGCCTCCTCGAACACGGCTGGCTCGCGGTGGCCAGCACCCCGCATCTCGCCGCCGACCTGCCCGCCGCCGTCGCGGAAACCGAACTGCTGCTAGCCCGCGCCCGCGCGCTGTCCCGTCCGCTGGCCGCGAGCGCCGATCCGCTCGGCTTCGACGAACTGATCCCGCCCGCCGCGGCCGGCGCGTTCGCCGAACGCCTGCTCGCCCCGCTGCGGGAGCTGGACCGCGCACACGGCCGCGAACTGGTGCCGACCCTGCGGACCTGGCTGGCGCACCACGGCAGCTGGGACCGCACCGCCGCCGAGCTTGGCGTGCACCGCAACAGCGTGCGGCACCGGATCGGACAGGTCGAGCGCGCGCTGGACGTCCGGCTGGCCGACCCGGAAACGCGAATGCGGCTGTGGTTCGCGTTGCGGTGGGGGTGAAACGCGAGTGTCCAATCAGGCTTCTCAGGTGCTCTCAGGAAACTATGGGATTGTGGTCTGGTGCGAGTTCTGGTAGTCGAAGACGAAGAGCCGTTGGCCGACGCGATCGCCCGCGGGCTGCGGCGGGAGGGCATGGCCGTCGACATCGCGCTCACGGGCGACGACGGGCACGAGAAGTCGTCCGTCACGCGGTACGACGTGGTGCTGCTCGACCGCGACCTGCCCGGGATGTCCGGCGACGACCTGTGCCGCGAGATCGTGACGTCCGGCGAGCTGACGCGAGTGCTGATGCTGACCGCGAGCAGTTCGGTGTCCGACCGGGTGGACGGGCTGTCGCTGGGCGCGGACGACTATCTCGCCAAGCCGTTCGCCTTCCCGGAGCTGGTCGCGCGCGTGCGGGCGCTGGGCCGCCGCGCCACGCCCGCCGCTCCGCCGCTGCTCACCGCGGGCGACGTCGAGCTGGACCCGGCGAAGCGCACCGTCCGGCGCGCGAGCGGGCCGGTCGAGCTGACCCGCAAGGAGTTCGGCGTGCTCGAGGTGCTGCTGTCCGCGGGCGGGTCCGTGGTCAGCAGCGAGGAATTGCTGGAACGGGTGTGGGACGAGAACGCCGACCCGTTCACCACCACCGTCCGGGTGACCGTGATGACCTTGCGCAAGAAGCTCGGCGAACCGGGCATCATCGAGACCGTGGTCGGCTCGGGCTACCGGGTGTCGGTCGCCGGCTCCGAGTGAGGCTTCCCGGTACCCGCAGCCTGCGGGTGCGCGTCACCGTCCTGGCGACCGTCCTGGTCGCCGCGGCGGGGCTGTTGCTGCTGTGGCTCGCGTGGACGCTCGTCGGCGACGCGGTCGACGCCGTGCCGCACATGCCGCCGGGCACGATCGTGCGGGTCGACGGCGTCGACGTGGACGCGTCCACGCTCGCGCAGCATCTGCGCAGCCACGCGGTCACCCGGGTGCTGATCTTCGGGTCGCTGGCGTTCTTTTTCGTGGTGGCCGCGGCGGCGATCCTGGCCTGGACGTTCACCTCCCGCGTGCTGCGCCCGCTGCGCGAGATCGCAGGCACGGCGCAACGGCTGTCGATCGAGTCGATGGGGGAGCGCATCGGCGAGATCCGCTCGCGCGACGAACTCGCCGAACTGGCCAGGACCTTCGACGACATGCTCGACCGGCTGCAGGACGCGTTCGATTCGCAGCGGCATTTCGTGGCCAACGCGAGCCATGAATTGCGCACCCCGCTGTCGGTGATCCGCACCGAACTGGACGTGACGCTGTCCGACGAACACGCCGACGAGGCCGAGTTCCGCCGGATGGCCGGGGTCGTGCTGGACGCGACGAACCGGGCGGGGCAGCTGGTGAATTCGCTGCTGCTGCTGGCTCGCACCGACGGAGCTGGGCTCGTGACGCGGGAACTGGTGGACCTGACCGTGCTCGTGGAACGGGCGTGGTCCGCCGTCCGCGGCGAGGCCGAACAACGGGGCCTGCGCGCGGATTTCACGATGCAGCCGTCCCCGGCGATCGGGGATCCCGCTCTGCTGGAACGGATCGCGGGAAACCTGGTCGAAAACGCGGTGCGGCACAACGTCGACGGCGGCTGGATCGAGGTGACGACCGAACCGGGCGCGCACTGGTCGACGCTGCGCGTGCGCTCGTCCGGCGGCCTGCTGGACCCGGCGGCGGTGCCGGAACTGTTCCAGCCGTTCCGCCGCGCGGGGGTAGCCAGGACGGCGCGTTCCGGTGCGGGGCTGGGATTGTCGATCGTGCGGGCGGCGGTCCAGGCGCACGGCGGGACGGTGTCGGCGGAGCCGGTGGTCGGGGGCGGGCTTGCGGTGACGGTGCGGCTGCCCACCGCGTAGCATCGCTGTTTCATGGGGCAAGAGCTGCGCGACGACAACGCGGAGGCGGCGGGGAACCGGACGCTCGGCGAGATCCAGGAAGCTTTCCGCGGGCTGCCGCCGATGGACAGCGCCGAATGGCATCGCGAGCGCGCCGCCGACGATGCTGTCTTCGGTCCGGACCGGGGGGCCTGGCCGACGGTCCTCATTGGACCGGACGCCCCGCCTCCCCGAACTCGCGGACGCAGAAGTCCGTGAGCGCCGTCAGCGCGGCCGTGGTCTGGCCGCCCCGGACGCGGGCGAGCACCACCGCGTTCTCCGGCAGGTCGTCGGAGATCCGCCGGTAGATCAGCGGCAGCCCGTCGTAAGTCCGGTCGCCGTGCGGTCTGCCCATCAGCACCGAATAGCCGAGCCCGCGCGCGACCATGGCCCGGATGGTCTCGACGTTGGCCATGCTCCAGCCGGCGACCGGCTCGACCCCCGCGTGCCGCATCAGGTTTTCGACCAGATCGCGGGCGGGGCGCAGGGAGGTCAGGATGGCGGGCTCGTCGCTGAGTTCCGCGAGGGCGATCTCGTCGCGGTTGGCGAGGCGGTGGTTCGCGGGCAGCATCAAGCGCAGCCGGACCGGGGCGATGCGTACGTGGTCCAGCCCGGGGCGCAGATGGGCGGAATACAGCAGGCACGCGTCGATGTCGCCGTCGGCGAGTTGCTGTTGCAGTTCGTCGGACGGGCCTTCGGCGATTTCCAGCCGCAGCGCGGGATGTTCGCGCGTGAAGTGCTCGATGATGCCGGGCAGCACCCACGGCGACAGCGTGGGGAAGCAGCCGATCCGCAGCGTGCCGACCAGTTCTCCGCGCATGACGTGCGCGGTGTCGCGCAGCCGTTCGGTCTCGGCGAGGATCGTGCGCGCCTGGTCCGCGGCGAGCCGTCCGGCGCGGGTGAGGGTGACCCCGGTGGCGCGCCTGCGCAAGGTCAGCTGGACGGCGAGGCTGGATTCGAGGTCGGTCAGGGCTTGCGAGACGGCGCCGGGCGAGACGTGCAGTGCCCGTGCCGCGTCGCTGATCGAGCCCTTTTCCGCCACCGCGACGAAGTACTGGAGCTGTCTGAGCGTGAGTTCCTTCATCACTTCTTCTTAAAAAGATCCGCATCTTTTATGGCTTTTCGCCGGGTTTCGAGCCTCCCATACTGAGCCGAAGTTCTCGACGCGGAGGTCTGAATGCAGCCAGCAACCCCAGGAACAGCCCAGCCGTACGTCGTCACGCTCGGCACCGCGGGCGGGCCGCGATGGTGGGGCTCCGGTCCCGGCCGCCGCCGTTCCGGCATCGCGACCGCGGTCGTGGTGGGCGACGCGGCGTACTTGGTCGACTGCGGGCAGGGCGCCGGGGAACAGCTGAGCCGGGCCGGCATCCCGCTCTCGTCGCTGCGCGGCATCTTCCTGACCCACCTGCACTCGGACCACACGGTCGAACTGGCCGCGCTGACCGTGTTCGGCTTCATGGCCATGCGGAATCCGCGTCAGCGGCCCCTTTCGATCCTCGGGCCGGGCAACCGCGGCGCGTTGCCGCCGGTGTCGCCGGTGGCGGAGACCGCGCCCCGCCCGGCGTTTCCGGACAACCCCACGCCGGGCACGTCCGAGCTGGTCACGACACTGCTGCGGGCCTTCGGCACGGACCTGACCGACCGCATGCTCGACTCGCTGCGGCCGTCCCCGCTCAGTCTCTTCACCGCCAGCGACATCGCCGTCCCCGAGCACCTCGGCTACCACCCGAACGACAACCCGTGCCCGGCCGCGGAGCCGTTCGAGATCTACCAGGACAAACTGGTGCGGGTCACCGCGACGCTGGTGCAGCATCCGCCGGTCGCGCCCGCGTTCGCGTTCCGGTTCGACACCGGCGCGGGGTCGGTCACGATCTCCGGCGACACGACGTACTGCCCGAACCTGGTGCGGCTGGCCGAGGACACCGATCTGCTGCTGCACGAAGCGATCGACTTCGACTGGGTCGAGCGAAGCTACCTCGACGAGGACCCGCGCATCGCGCTGGCGGCGAAGCAACACCACCACAAGTCGCACAGTTCGCCGCGGCAAGCCGGGCAGGTGGCCGCCGAGGCGGGCGCGCGAGCCTTGGCGCTGCACCACCTCGTCCCCGGCGACGCGGACCCGTCGGTCTGGCGCGCCGCGCGGGACACCTACGCGGGCCCCGTCCTGGTGCCCGACGACTTGCAAGTGATCAGTTTCGCCCGTGTCCCGCAGCCCGTCGGCGAAGCGTGATCATGACTACGCCCCAAGAAACGACCGCGAGTACCGCCGCCGATCAGCTCGGCAGCCGTCACCTGCGACGAGTCCTGTTGTCCAGTTTTCTGGGCAGTGCCATCGAATTCTACGATTTCGTGCTCTACGCGACCGCCGCCGCGATCGTGTTCGGGCACGTGTTCTTCACCGGGCTGGGACCGGGGCTCGCGGCGTTCGCCTCGTTCGGCACGCTCGCAGCGGGCTACATCGCCCGGCCACTCGGCGGAATCGTCTTCGGGCACTTCGGGGACCGCATCGGCCGCAAACGCGTGCTCGTGGTGTCGATGCTGGCGATGGGCCTCGCCACCACGATGATCGGCCTGCTCCCGTCGAGCGCGCAGATCGGCGCGGCCGCCCCGGCGGCGCTGATCGTGCTGCGGGTGCTGCAGGGCTTCGCCGTCGGCGGCGAATGGGGCGGGGCGATGACCATCGCGCTCGAACACGCTCCCGGCGGCAAACGCGGGTTCGCGGCGAGTTTCGCCAACCTCGGCGGCCCGGCGGGCGCGGTGCTGGCCAGCGGCGCGGTGACGCTCGCCAGCCTGCTGCCGGACCGGAGTTTCCTCAGCTGGGGATGGCGGATCCCGTTCCTGCTCAGCATCGTGCTGGTCGGGGTCGGGCTGTGGGTGCGGTCCTCGGTCGAGGAAAGCCCGTTCTTCCAGCGGGTCCAGGCCGAGGCCGAGAAGCGGCGGATGCCGCTGGCGGAGGTCTTCGCCGGATACTCCCGCCAGGTCGTCCTCGGCCTGTTCGCGGGGCTGGCCATGTTCGGCATGATGGGGATCGCCACGATGTGGGCGGTCAATTTCGCGGTGGACCACGGGGCCAGCCGCACCGGCGTGCTCAACGCCAAGACCTGGGCCGCGGTCGTCATGTTCGCCGCGACCGTGGCCAGCGCCCGGCTGTCGGACCGGGTCGGCCGCAAACCGGTGATGATCGCCGGGGTCGTCGCCATGATGGCGTTCGCCTTCCCGATGCTGCAGCTGGTCGGCAGCGGATCGGCGCTCGCCTACGCCGTCGCGGTGGCGGTCGGGCAGGGGCTCCAGGGCGTCGTCCTGGGTCCGTACGCGGCGTTCCTCGCCGAACTGTTCCCGACGCGCGTGCGGTTCACCGGGGCTTCCCTGTGCTACCAAGGGGCTTCGACGCTGTGGGCGGGCTTCACCCCGGCGATCGCGACCAGTCTCGTGCTCGCGGCGGGCGGCGGGACGACGTTGTTGGGCGCGGTGTGGATCGGTGCGCTGGCGCTGTGTCTCGTGGCGGTGCTGTGCAGTCGCGAGGGGCGGGCGCGAGAGCTGCCATCGTGAGTGGCAATCCCGGTTAGAACCGGGTGTGCTGTCTCAGGACCTCATGGACAGATGTGTTTCAGGACTTCGTGGACGGTTTCTGGTTGGTGAGGCGTTGGTAGCGTACTGATCTGTCGAGGGTGAGCTGGCGGGCGAGGGTGTCGCCGATCATCACGGTGACGCGGTCGTTTTGCCAGTAGACGGTGGCGGTGCGCCCGGCCCATTGGCGTCCGAGGACGATGGAGCAGCCGGAGAAGGCGATGACGCCGGTGGCGGAGACGGGGCGGGCGGTGACGCCGCTGGGCCGGCGGGGGCCGGTGGTGGGGGCGGCTTTGGGCCGGGCGTCGTAGCGTTGCCGGGGTGTCTGGCCGTCGAGGCTTTGGTGGCGGCGGTTGTTGTAGACGTTCTGGTAGTCGTCGAGAAGCTGTTGCAGGGCGGGGAGCGTGTCGGCGGGGGGCCGGGCGGCGAGCCATTTCTGCAGGGTCTGGTGGCTGCGTTCGTCTTTGCCGCAGGTCTGCGGGTGGCGGGGGCTGGAGGCGATGGCGGTGATCCCTCGCTCGGCGAGGCGGCGTTCGGTCTCGACCATCCGGCCGCGGTGTTTGCCGGAGAAAGCGAGCCCGTTGTCGGACAGGATTCTCACGGGCAGGCCGTGGCCGGCGAAGGCCTGTCGCAACGCGGCCCAGGTGTCGGCGCTGTTCTCGCTGGCCGCGGCGTGGCAGCCGATGCTGAGGCGGGAGTGGTCGTCGAGGATCTGGATGATGCAGACTTTCGTGCCGTCGGCCAGGCAGTGCTCCATGCCGTCGATCTGCCAGCAGCCATTGGGGTCGGCGTACTCGAACCGCCGCCGCGTTTTCGGTTTCTTGCGGGGCTGCGGGACGATCTGCCCGCGGGCGCGCAGGATCCGGTAGACCGAGGACTGCGACGGCGGCGGGACGAGCCCGGCGTCCTCCAGCCGCCAGCGGATCGAGATCGGCCCGTTGTCCAGTCCCTCGTCGGCGAGTTCCTTGCGGGCCCGCAGCACCGCCTCGGCCACCGATGCCCCGAACGCGGTCGGGCGGCGGTGCGGGGCGGTGCTGCGGCGGGTGAACCCGTCCGCGCCCTCGGCCCGGAACCGGGCCACGTACTTGTAGAAGGTGTCCCGGGACAGGCCGTGCCCGCGGCAGAACCGCGCCACGTTGACCCTCTCGCCGTGAGCGACCCGGGCGACCGCGGAGACGAACTCAGGATCCATCGAAAACCCTGCTCTGCCCATCGCCGCATGATCACCACAACAACCCTGGCCACCACACCGACAGGCCGGTCAGTGTCCGCGAAGTCCTGAAACATCAACTGTCGGCGATGTCCTGAAACTCAACACCCGGTTAGAACCGGGATTGCCCCTCACGACCTACCGGACGTCCACGAACGTCGGATTCCCGTACAGCCACAGGTCTTCGTACGGATCAGCCTGCCCGATCACGTCCATCGCCGGCTCGATCCCGCCCGCGACGTGCCGCTTCCCGTCCGTCCCGCGCACCCGCACGTAGAACGGCTCCCGCACGTTGCGGAACGTGTGCTTGAACATCACCCGCCGACCCGCGTAACCACGCGACGGCGTGAACGACTCGACCACTCGCGTACCCGGCGCAGTCATCGAGTCGCGGTCCGCCGCCGGGCCGGTCACCGGGCCCGAGATCAGGTCCAGGCGGCCGAGGCGCGGCACCGAACCCGAGCCGTTGGGCCGGTACGCCGTCACCGCCGAAACGACGACCGTCACCGTCGAGCCGCGGCGTACGCGCAGCCGTCCGCCGAACGTCGCGCATTCGCCGCCGCCGTAAACGCCGATTTCCAGATGCTGTACCAAACCGCCGTGGGACAACCAGATCCGCCCCGCGCGCAGACCTTCCAGCACGCCGTCGAAAGTCGGCCGCCGCACACCGACCACGGTGCGGCTGAACTCGCCGGGGTAGAAATCCGCGTACGGCGCGGACAATTGCGGGACCCCGCTGTCGACCGGGTCCGGGTACTTGCCGGTCTGCTCGTACCAGCCGTCCGGCACCGCGGGCCGCACCAGGTGGTCGCCGCGGTTGTAGTGCGAGTCGGAGTTCGTGGTGATCCACCACGGTTTTCCTTCGGCCAGCAGGGAATCCCAGAGCCCGCCGACCTTCGCGGCGGTCCAGTCCCAGCCGCCGAAGGTCCGGTACGCCTCGGCCGGGAAGCCGGGCCACGAGTTCGCGCCGGGGTCGTTGGCGTAGCCGCCCCGCGCGCCGCCATTGCCTTGCGGCTTGGGGAATCCGTCGGCCTGCGCGCCGGGCGCGCCCTCCATGCCGATCACGATTCCGGGCGCGGTGTCGCGGTAGTTGCGCAGTTCGTGCGGCGACACGCGGCCGTTGCGCAGCGGGTGGTTGATCAGCACGACCGGCGCGTGGATCCGGCGGGTGCGCTCCTGTTCGGCGAGCCACCGCAAACCCTTGAGCGTCAGCTCTTCGTGCTCCGGGCTGGACGATTCGGAACCGGTGAGCCGCCAGTCGAAACTCCGCTCGAACTCGCGCAGCACGCTCGCCTGGTCGCGTCCGGCCTGGAAGAACAGCGTGGCGTGCTCCGCGCCCGGCACGTTCCACTCCATGCCTTGCCACAGCAGCAGATCCGGATGCCTGCGCTGCGCGGCGACCACGTCGCGGCTGGTCGGCTCCACCGACGACTTCTCGTGCGTGGCGTGCCCGTGATCAGTGAAGACGACCCACTTCGCGCCGTGCTCGCGCGCACCGGCCGCGATCCGGTCGATGGTGTACATCGCGTCGTACGAGTACTGGCTGTGCGTGTGGTGATCGCCGGCGACCCACTGGTAGCGGCGGCCGAACAACCAGTCGAGATCAATGCCCAGATCGAGGCCCGCCGCGTCCGCCTGACCCGGCGCCAGCACCGGTGCCCCGGCCGCGACCGCGCCGGCCAGCCCCGCGCGCTTGAAGAATCCGCGACGGCCGACGCCGCCCGGGTTCGTGCTGTTCATCCTGCTCCTGACCTGCTCGAAAGATTCGGCAGGACGCTATGGGGCAGCGGTGAACGGCGGGGGCCCGGAAGATAACGGATCCGCCCGGTGTGTGCCGGTTCACGGCGGAGCCGCCCCGCGGACAGGGCGGCTCCGCCGGAGGCTTACGCCGGGACCGAAGCGACGCCCTTGGAGAGGAACGGCTTGCCGTTGACCCGCTCCGAGACGCCCGCGCGGTCGAGGTACGGCGTGATGCCGCCCAGCCAGAACGGCCAGCCCGCGCCGAGGATCAGGCACAGGTCGATGTCCTGGGCCTCCGCGACCACGCCCTCGTCGAGCATGATCCGGACCTCTTCGGCGATCGCGTTCAGCGCGCGGTCGCGGACCTGCTCGGCAGTGGATGGCTGGTCGCCCTGCTTCCACAGTTCGGCGACCTCCGGGTCGACCGACGGCGTGCCGGTCGCGTCCCAGGTCCAGACGCCCTTCTTGCCCGCCTTCACGAACTTGTCCAGGTTCTCGCTCACCGTGAAGCGGTCCGGGAACGAGCCGTGCAGCGTCTCGCCGACGTGCAGCGCGATCGCCGGGCCGACGAGCTGCATCAGGTTCAGCGGCGACATCGGCAGGCCGAGCGGCTCCAGCGCGGAGTCGGCCACGTCGAACGGCGTGCCCTCGTCCACCGCCACCAGCACCTCGCCGAGGAACCGCAGCAGGAGCCGGTTCACGACGAACGCGGTCGCGTCCTTCACCAGCACGCTCGACTTCTTCAGCTGCTTGCCGACCGAGAACGCGGTGGCCAGCGCCGCGTCGTCGGTCTTCTCGCCGCGCACGATCTCCAGCAGCGGCAGCACGGCGACCGGGTTGAAGAAGTGGAAGCCGACCACGCGCTCCGGGTGCTGGAGCTTCGAGGCCATCGCGGTGATCGACAGCGACGAGGTGTTCGTGGCCAGGATCGCCTCGGGGGAGACGTGCTGCTCCAGCTCGGCGAACACCTGCTGCTTCACGCCCAGCTCTTCGAACACGGCCTCGATCACGAAGTCCGCGTCGGCGAACGCGGCCTTGTCGAGCGAGCCGGTGACCAACGCCTTCAGCCGGTTCGCGCCGTCCGGGGACACGCGCTTCTTGGCGAGCAGCTTGTCGATCTCTTCGTGGACGTACGCGACGCCCTTGTCGATCCGCGCCTGGTCGACGTCGGTGAGCACCACCGGCACCTTGAGGCGGCGCACGAACAGCAGCGCCAGCTGGCTGGCCATCAGGCCCGCGCCGACGATGCCGACCTTGTTCACCTTGCGCGCCAACGCCTTGTCCGGCGCGCCGGCCGGTCGCTTGGCCCGCTTGTTGACCAGGTTGAACGAATACAGCCCGGCGCGCAGCACGTCCGACATCAGCAGCTCGGCGAGCCCGTCGGTCTCCGCCGCGTAGCCGCGGTCGAGGTCGTTCTCCCGCGCCAGCTCCAGCAGCTCGACGGCCTTGGTCGCGCCCGGCGACGCACCGTGCGTGCGACCGTCCACGATGGACTTGGCGCGCGCGATCGCCGCGTCCCACTCCGCGCCGCGGTCGATTTCCCGGCGGGCCGGGGTGATTTCGCCGTTGACCACCTTGGCCAGCCACAGCAGCGACTGCTCCAGGTAGTCCGCGGAACCGAAGACCTCGTCGACGATGCCGAGTTCGGCGGCCTTGCGCACGTTCAGCATCTTGTTCTGCGCCAGCGCGTTCTCGATGATCACGGTGACGGCGGCGTCCGGTCCGATCAGGTTCGGCAGCAGCTGCGTGCCGCCCCAGCCCGGGAACAGGCCGAGGAAGACCTCGGGGAACGCGATCGCCGCGGTGTTCTCCGACAGCGTCCGGTAGTGGCAGGACAGCGCGAGTTCGAGCCCGCCGCCCATCACCGCGCCGTTGACGAACCCGAAGGTCGGGATCTTCGACTCGGTGAGCCTGCGGAACACGTCGTGCCCGGTCTGCGCGATCTCCCTCGCCAGCTTCGGGTCCGACACCGCCTCGACGCCGGAAAGGTCCGCGCCGACGGCGAAGATGAACGGCTTGCCGGTGACCGCGATCGCGGCGGGCTCGGCGGCGAACGCCTCGTCCAGCGCGGCGTTCAGCGACACGAGACCCTGCGGGCCGAAGGTGTTCGGCCGGGTGTGGTCGTGGCCGTTGTCCAAAGTGATCAGTGCGACCGGCTTGTCCAGCCCCGGAACCTTGACCAGGTTCGTGACCGCGTTGGTCACGACCTCGTCCGGGAACGCGGCCTTCGCCTCTTCAGCGGTGAAAGTCATTACTTCGCCCCCTCAGAGCCGTTGTAGGCCGGGTTCTCCCAGATCACGGTGCCGCCCATGCCGATGCCGATGCACATCGTGGTGAGGCCGTAGCGCACGTCGGGGCGCTCGGCGAACTGGCGCGCCAGCTGCGTCATCAGCCGCACGCCGGAGGAGGCCAGCGGGTGCCCGCACGCGATCGCGCCGCCCCACTGGTTGACCCGCGGGTCGTCGTCGGCGATGCCGAAGTGGTCGAGGAACGCGAGCACCTGCACCGCGAACGCCTCGTTGATCTCGAACAGCCCGATGTCCTCAATGGACAGACCGGTGCGCTTGAACAGCTTCTCGGTGGCCGGCACCGGGCCGATGCCCATGACCTCCGGCTCGACGCCGGCGAACGAGTAGCCGACCAGCCGCATCCCGATCGGCAGGCCCAGCTCGCGCGCGGTGTCCTCGTCGGCGAGGATCGCGGCGGTGGCGCCGTCGTTCAGACCGGCCGCGTTGCCCGCGGTGATCCGTCCGTGCGGACGGAACGGCGTCTTCAGCTTCGCCAGCTGCTCGACGGTCGTGCCCGGGCGCGGCGGCTCGTCCTCGGTCGCGAGGCCCCAGCCGAGTTCCTTGCTCCGGGTGGCGACCGGAACCAGCTCCGGCCCGATCTTGCCGGTCTTGACCGCCTCGGCGTACTTTTCCTGGCTGCGCGCGGCGAACGCGTCCGTGCGCTCCTTGGTGATCTCCGGGAACCGGTCGTGCAGGTTCTCGGCGGTCTGGCCCATCACGAGCGCGGTCGGGTCGACCAGCTTGTCCGCGACGATCCGCGGGTTCGGGTCGACGCCCTCGCCCATCGGATGGCGTCCCATGTGCTCGACGCCGCCGGCGATGGCGATGTCGTACGCGCCGAAGCCGATGCCGCTCGCGGTGGTGGTCACCGCGGTCATCGCGCCCGCGCACATCCGGTCGATCGCGAAGCCCGGCACGGACTTCGGCAGCCCGGCGAGCAGCGCGGCGGTGCGGCCGATGGTCAGGCCCTGGTCGCCGATCTGCGTCGTCGCGGCGATCGCCACCTCGTCCACGCGCTCGGGCGGCAGCTCCGGATGCCGCCGCAGCAGCTCGCGGATGGCGTTGACGACGAGGTCGTCCGCCCGGGTCCCGGCGTACATGCCCTTGTCGCCCGCCTTGCCGAAGGGCGTGCGTACCCCTTCGACGAAGACGACATTGCGCACCCCTCGCGCGGTGGGCGCGAGCGGCGGCGTTGCTGGTGCGGCCACGAATGCTCCTGAAGTCGAGAGTGTTCCTGTTCCGCACCCTAGCCCTTGTTACCCGTGGGTAACCAGTGCAGTGGCCCGGTCGAGTGGGGGACGGCACACTCCCGGGGCAGGAGTGGCATGGGGCACACTGGAGGAACGCGCCAACCGGATGGGGGACGGCAATGGGGCTTTTCCGGGCGAACCCGGCGGCTGAACTGACTCGGCTGCGCAAGAAACTGGCGAAAGCCGCGGACCCGGATTCCCCGGAGAGCCTCGCGATGCGCCACCGGATCGGCCTGCTGCTGATCGAAGCCGGCGACTGGCCCGCGGCCGAGGAGCACTACACCGAACTGGCCGACGCCCAGGTGCGCGTCGAGGGAGAACAGCACCCGGGCACGCTCGGCGCGTGGCTGAACCTGGCGACGGCGAAGGCCGCGTTGGGCCAGGTCGAGGACGCGGTGCACCTCATGGAGTCCACAGTGGACATCTACGACGCGGTGTTTCCCGACGACCCGGCCACCATGCAGGCACAGCTGATGCTGTCCGAGATGTACTCGCTGTCCGGGGAGTACGACGGGGCGCTGGACGTGCTCAGCAAGCACCTGAACGCGTGCGTGGACAAGTTCGGGGAGTATCACGAGCAGACCATCGCGAGCGCTCGCCGAAAGGTGAGTGTGCTGCGGACGCTGGGCCGATACGACGAGGCCGCCGGCCTGAACTCCGGCCTCTCCCGAAAACCGCGAGACGACCACGAACGCGACCGAGCCGCCGCGGTCGGCCTGCTGATCCGAGCGGAGCGCGGCGCGGCGAAGGCGGTCCAGTACAAGGCAAGGGAACTCGCCGAGCAGTACCGCACGCCGGAGTTCGTCGAGGTGCTCGCCGCGGTGCTGCTGCGGGCCGGGGAACCCGCGGAGGCGGCGGAGCTGTACCGCGCCGTGCTGTCCGCACAACCGGCCGCGCAGCAGTGGGGCCCGGCCGGGGAACTGGCCCGCGCGTACCTGGAAAGCGGCCAGCTCGACGCGGCGGAGACGCTGGCGAGGGAACTCGTGTCAGCCGACGGCCTGCCAGACGGACATCCGCTGAAGCTCGGCTTCCGCGCGACGCTGGCGCGAGTCGCCCGGGAACGCGGCCGGGACGAGGAGGCGGACCGCGAGCTGGAGGCGGTCGCGGCGGGCTTGACCGAGGCGTTCGGGCCGAAGCATCCGGACGTTCTCGAGGTCGCTGGGTGGCTGAAGAAGGACTGAATCGCCGGGCGGGCAGACTGTCCAAGTGGGATTCTTCCGCTCGAAGCCAGAGCCGGCCGACGAGGTCGCCGCGCTGCGGGCCGCGCTCGCGAAGGCGCGTAACCCGACGAGCGTGCCGAACCTGCGCCGTCGGCTCTTGCTGGGCCAGTTGCTGCTCGAGAACGAGGACTGGTCAGCCGCGGAACAGCACTACGCGGATCTGGTACCCGCGTTGACGGAGACCTTCGGCCCGCGCGAGCCGAACACCCTTGCCGCGTGGGCGAATCTGGCGTGTTGTCAAACGGCGCAGGGCCGTCCGGCGGAGGCGATCCCGCTGCTGGAACGCACCGCCGAGCTGTTCGAGGAAACCTGGGGCGCGCGCCAGCCAGCCACGTTCAAGACCCAGCTTCTCCTCGCGGAAGCGTACGGCGTCGCAGCGCGGTACGAGGACGCGCTGGTGGTGCTGGACGCCCACATCGACTACTGCGCGGCCGAACTCGGCCCGGCGCACGCCCGGACGAAAGCCGGACGACGTCGGAAGGCCGCCATGCTGCGCGCGCTGGCCCGCTACGAGGCGGCCGAACGATTGCTGTCCGACGAGGATGCGCTCTGCGAGACCGACGAGCAACGAGACGCGGTCCGCGGAATCCTCTTGGTGGTGCGAGCCGAAATCGGAGACCCGGAGCCCGCGATCGCTCCGTTGCGCGAGCTGGTCGCGAGGCGGCCAGGGCTGGGGGAGTGCCTGGCGACCGTTCTCCTGAAGGCAGGGCAAGCGCCCGAGGCGGCCGACCTGCTCCGCCGGATCTTGAGCGAAGAGCGAGGCCGGAGCGCGCTGATCCTGCGCGGTACCTTCGCGCGAGCCTGCCTGGAGAGCTGCGACTTGGCCGAAGCCGAGCACTCCGCGCGAACCGTGCTGTCTGCCGAGGCCTGGCCAGCAGGACACCCGGTGCTGCTCGGCCTCCGCGCGACGCTGGCCCGCACCGCCGCCCGTCGGGGCGACCGGGCAGGTGCTGCCGCGGAGCTGGCGGCCGTGGTCTCCGGCCTCGAAGCAGTCCTCGGCGAAGACCATCCGCAGACCGTCCAGGCAGCCGGATGGTTGAAAAAGTGCTGACGGCCGCGGGCCCGAACCCGCGGCCGCCAACCAAGAATCACTCCGCCGAACCGTCTTCCGGACGCACCGGAACCGCCGTCCCGTCCTGCAAATGCGGTCCGCGCAGCCGGAAAATGTCCTCGAACTCCCGCATCCGCGCGGCCCGGTACTCCGGCACTCCGTCCGGGTCGAAGCGGTAGAACCCGGCCCCGTCCTGGAGGCCGCGCCGGTGTTCGGTCATGTTCTCCTCGACGATCGCGGGCGCCTGGAAGCGCTCGCCGAGTTCGCCGGTCAGGTAGCGCGAGGCGTAGTAGAGGATGTCGCCGCCGCCCCAGTCGATGAATTCCAGCGGGCCCAGCACCGAGAACCGCGGGCCGAGTCCGGCGCGCACCGCCAGGTCGATCTCGGCGGGGCCGGCCACCCCTTCCTCGACCATCCGCGCGGCCTCGTTCATCAGCAGCGCCTGCAGCCGCGGCACGATGTACCCGGCGGCGGGCCCGCACACCACGGGCACCTTGCCGATTTCGCGCAGCAGCGTCACCAGCCGGTCGACCGCGGCCGGGTCGGTGTCGTCGCCGCGGCTGACCTCGACCAGCGGCATCAGTTCGGCCGGGTTGAGCCAATGCGCGTTGACCACGCGTTCCGGCCGGTCGGCGAGTTCCGCGATCTGCGTGACCAGGAAGGTCGACGTCGTCGAGGCCAGCACCGCCGACTCGGGCACCTGCGCGCCGAGCCAGCCGAACACCTCGCGCTTGACCGCCATGACCTCCGGCACGGCCTCGAACACCACGGTCGCGTCGGCGAGTTCCTTCGCCGAACGGTCGCCCAGCGTCAGGCTTTCCAGCGCGTCGGCGTGGCCGAACATCGCGCGCAGCCGGTCGGCGAGGCGCTTGCGGACCTCGTCGCGGCGGAGCTGGCGTTCCTCCTCGGTCCGGTCCTTGACGTCGGCGAGCAGGACCGGATGGCCCGCCGCTAGGAAGGCCAGCGCGATGCCCTCGCCCATCCGTCCGGCGCCGACGATCGCGATCACGACTGGACTCCGTTCTGCAGCAGCTCGGTCAGCCCGGCCCGGTCGAGGTCCGCGAGGCCGAGGTTTTCGAAGGTCCGTCCCTCGGCGTAGAAATCGCGGCCAGTGATCGCGGAGCCGAGAGCCAGCAGGCCCTCCGCGACCGGTGTCGGCACCCCGGCGAACCGGCCCGCGGACACCAGCAGCGACAGGCCGAGCCGGGTGTCCTCCACCATGTAGCGGTGCGTGTGGAGGTCGATCTTCTCGCGCCAGTCGCCGCTGTCGGTCAGCCTCTCGTGCGCCGCGCGGCCGTACATCCACTCCTCGCCGTCGGTGGCGTAGTGGTCGGCCAGTGGGAAGTGCGGCGCGCCGTAGCCGAACGCTTCGCGCAGCGCGACCCGCTCGGCGTCCAGCGCGTCGGTGACGCTGCGGATGGACGGCTGCGTGCCCTCGTTGTGGATGTCCCAGGCGGCGAAATGCTCCAGCGGACCGGCGTTCATCGTGATCAGCGGCGGGTGGATGATCGGGCCCGCGTTCATCAGCGCCCCGCTGAGCCCGTCGCCCGCGTCCTCGATGCTCGGGTACGCCTCGCGCAGCGTCTGGAACGCGCTTTCGGCCAGCCGCAGCGGGAACACCCCGGTCGGCAGGCGGGTCGCGTAGCCGCTGATCACCACTTCCGCGTCCCCGTGCCGGCGCGCGAGGTACGGCAGCGTCCCGGCTTCGGCGAACGCGATGTCCGGGCTTCCGCCCGCGCCGGCGACGGCCTTGGCGAACACCATCGAACCGAACGTGCCCGGCGGCAGGAACACCACCTGGCCCTCGGTCAGCAACGGGGCGAGCCGCGGAGCCAGGTCGTCGTGCGTCGTCGAGGGCAGCGGGATCACGACGAGAGCCGCTCCGCGCACCGCCTCCGCGAGGTCCGCCACCGGGTTGATCTCCCCGGCGCCGTCGCCGACCGGCACCGAACGGGAGCCCCGGTAATCCCGGACGGCCACCGCCCCGGTCGCGCGCACCGCTGCCAGCGCCTCGGCGTTCCGCCGCCACCAGCGCACCTCGTGGCCGTGCTCGGCGAGTTCCGCCACCGTGGCCCAGGAACCGTGCCCGCCCCCGAGAACCGCGATCTTCACTGTCATGTGCTCCTGTCTCGTGCTGGTGTGCTGACGCACTTTCTCACGGGCCGGCCAGGTCGGTCCGCGCCCAAAGCCGATCTTGCTGCTCGCGCACGATCGCGCCGAACTCCGCGGGCACGATCGTCCGGTACGGCCCGGATTCGACCGCCAGGCCCGGATCGCGCTGCCTGGCCAGGAAATTCGAAAACTCGTGCTCCGACGCGGCGCGTTCGCCACGAGCTTTTCGTTGAACCCGGTGGAAAACGGCCCGGGTTCGACGACCCGGACTTCGATTCCGTGCGGCCGAGGTTCCTGACGGACCGCCTGCGCCATCGCCTCCAGCGCGAACTGGCTGGCCCCGTACGCGCCCGCCCCGGCCCGCGGCGACGAGCCGGTCCGAGACCAGCCGGGTCAGCTCGAGCGTGCCGAAGACGTGTCTTCCGCACCACTGCGGAATCCGTGCGCAGCAAGGGACCTTCGGCTCCGAATCCGGCGTTGTTGAGCAGGACCGACGCGTCGAGTTCCGCGGCTGCCTCGCGATCGGCCGCGTCGAGCAGATCGAGCCGGGAGACCTCCGCGGCGAGCCCGTGCTCGGCGAACGCCGCCCGCGTCGGCTCCACCTGATCGTCCCGTTCGACGGTGGCGAACACCCGGTGCCCGCGCGCCGCGAGCGTCAATCCCGCTCCCAGGCCGAGACCCGAACCGGCGCCCGTGATCAAAACCGACTCCTCGCCCACGCCCGCAGTGTCGCTTGCGCCGAGGCCCGGCCTCAATCAGACTTCCGCCACATGGAAGCCAGACCCACCGCGGCGGCGCGGCTGCTGTCGGTGCTGGACTGCTTCAGCGCACAGACGCCGGTGCGTTCGCTGACCGAGATAGCCAAGACCGCCGGCCTGCCGTTGAGCACGGCGCACCGGCTGGTCGGCGAACTGGCCGAGTGGGGAGCGCTCGCCCGCGACGAACACGGCGGCTATCACCTCGGCCTGAAACTGTGGGAGCTGGGCTCGCTGTCGCTGGCCAGGGCGTCTCTCCGCGAGATCGCCCTGCCGTACCTGGGCGACCTGTTCGACGCGACCGGCGAGAACGTGCACCTCTCCGTGCTGGACGGCACCGACGTGGTGTTCCTGGCCCGCCTCGCCGGGCACCGGTCGGTCGGCATCCTGACCACGACCGGCGCCCGCCTGCCCGCGACCACGACCGCCACCGGCCGGGTGCTGCTCGCGCACGCCGCCGCCGACACCCGCGAATCCGCGCTGACCAGCCCGATCGTCGCGGAAACCCCGCACACCACGACCGATCCGGACGCCCTGCGCGCCGAACTCGCCGACATCGCCCGCACCGGCTACTGCGTCGCCGACCGCCAGCTCGCCGACGACGCGGTCGCCGTCGCCGCCCCGATCCGCGACGCGTCCGCCCGGGTCACCGCCGCGGTGGCGGTCGTGGGCCGCCGCGAGACGACGTCAGTGGCCCATCTGGTGCCCGCAGTGGTCACCACGGCGACCGGAGTGGCGCGGTCGCTCGGTTACCGCAGACCGGCCCGTCGCCGCGCCTGATCGCCGCTGAGACGCTGTCCGGGCGGCTTGGCGGACTCGCCGAACCTTGCCGCGAAAGAACCGCGCCCCAGCCGCCCACCCCGTTGCCTTCCGAAGGTCTAAACCTCAGGTAGAGGTCTGAACCACCAGGTGCCGGTCCGTCAGGAAGCCGTGCTGTGCAACGCCTTGCTCAGCGCCGCCGCGGTCAGCTCCACCTGCCACGGCCGGGCCCCGCCCGCCCGCAGCGCGTCCGCCACCGAGTCCTCCGCGAGGTCGGCGGGCGGCCGCCAGCAGGTGCGCCGGACCAGGTCCGGCAGCAGCAGGTTCTCCACCGGCAGCTTCCGGTCCTCCGCGATCGCGGCCAGCGCGGCCCGCGCGGCGGCGAGCCGGGCGGCGGCGTCCGGGTCCTTGTCGGCCCAGCGGTTGACCGGCGGCGGACCGTCGGACGGCTGGCTCGGGCTCGGCAGCTCGCTCGACGGCAGCGCTTTGGCCGCCTGGAGGTGCCGGAGCCAGCTGGCCGTGTACTTGCGCTGCACGCGGCCGCTGAACACCGGCAGCGCCTGCAGCTCCTCGACCGTCTTCGGGTCCGAGGTCACCGCGTTGACGATCGCGCTGTCGGGCAGGATCCGGCTCGGCGCGCGGTCGCGTTTGCGGGCCAGCTCGTCCCGGGCCTGCCACATCTCCCGCACCGCGGCGAGGCCGCGCGGGCTGCGGATCTTGTGCACTCCGGACGTCCGGCGCCACGGTTCGGCGCGCGGCGCGGGCGGGGGAGCGGTGCGGACCGCCTCGAACTCCTGCTGAGCCCACTCCAGCTTGCCCTGCGCGGCGAGTTCGGCTTCGAGCTTCGCGCGCAGTTCGTTGAGCAGCTCGACGTCGAGCGCGGCGTAGTTGAGCCAGTCGACCGGCAGCGGCCGTTTCGACCAGTCCGCGGCGCTGTGCCCCTTTTCGAGCGTGTACCCGAGCAGCAGCTCCACGAGCGTGCCCAGCGCGACGCGTTCGTACCCGGCCAGCCGTCCGGCCAGCTCGGTGTCGAACAGCGACCGCGGGCGCAGGTCCAGCTCCGCCAGGCACGGCAGATCCTGGGACGCCGCGTGCAGCACCCACTCGGTGTCGTTGAGGACGTCCCGCAGCGGGGCGAGGTCGTCGGCGAGCGCGATCGGATCGATCAGCACCGTGCCGGAGCCTTCGCGGCGCAGCTGGACGAGATAGGCCTTGGGCCAGTACCGGTAGCCCGAAGCCCGTTCGGTGTCGACGGCGACGGCGCCGGTGCCCGCGGCCAGCCGCGCGCACGCCTCGGCGAGCGCGGCGGGGTCGGCCACCACCGGAGGGGTGCCTTCCGCCGGTTCGCGGAGCAGCACCGGCGTTCCGGAGTCTTCGGTGGTCTCGTCTCCGGTCCGGGCTCCGTCCGCCTGTGCAGTTCCCATGTCCGACGACCCTACGGGACGGGCGGACCGCGCCTGGTCCGCCCGCCCCGCGGGGACGTGGTTCGTCGTCGTCAGCGGATCACGCCGGCTCGCATCGCCAGCGCGACCATCTGCGCCCGGTCGCCCGTGCCGAGCTTGCGCCCGATGCGGGACAGGTGGGACTTGACGGTGAGCGCGGAGAGGGAAAGCTCCTCCCCGATCTCCTTGTTCGACTGCCCGTCCGCGACGAGCTGGAGCACCTCCACCTCGCGAGCGGACAGCTCGCGCGGGGTGTTGTCGGTGCCCGCCACGCGCGTGCCGGTCGCCAGGACCGGGGCCACGCTCGGGTCGGCGTAGACGCCGCCTTCGAGAACCCGGCGCACGCCGTCGGTGACCACCACCGGCGACGCCGACTTCAGCAGGTACGCCTGTGCTCCGGCCTGGAACGCGGAGCGCACCGCGTACGGGTCGTCGGAGGATGCCAGCACCACCACGCGCGGCCAGCCGTGGCTACGGAGTTCCGTAACCAGTTCGATGCCGCTGCCGTCCGGCAGTCCGAGATCGAGGATCGCCAGGTCGCACGGGCCGGTGGCCTGTGCTCGCGCCCTCGCCTCGGCCACCGTGGCGGCCTCGTGGACAGTGCCCGCACCCATCTGTGCGAGTCGTGCTGCGATTGCCTCCCTCAACAGCGGGTGGTCATCGACCACCAACACGGAAAAAGCTCTTCCCGCGGGTGCGGAACCATGCTCGCCGGCAAAGCACCGGCTGGCGTGGATCGGACGGCCTGAGATAAGCCGACGGTAGCCACGTCACTACCTCCCTGGAGTCGGTCGTGCCCCCCGACCGGCACCGGGACCTTCGGCCGTTCAGCCGCGCCAGCTTTAGACCGAAAGTGGTGTCGTCCCAGGCACTGTAGCCGTCCCGACGCCGTTGCGGGGGGATCGAATGGGTATCTATCCGAAACAGTTCGTCACTCAGCGAGGTCGTTGTAACACGATCGGACTAACGATCGGAGTCTTGTTAACGACTGGCGACCGGGCCGCGATGCACCTGAGTTACCGGCATCGAAACGGGCGTGCAGATGGCCCGTGCACCTGCGGGTGCTGCCGGACCGGGGCGGCCGCCCCGGCTCCCCGGTCCCGGAAATGCGCTCCGGCCGGGGCAAGATCATTTTCTTTCACGTTTCGCCGCGCGCCCCGGCGGTTCGATCGGGCCCGGGCGGGGGCGGCGGGAACGGGCCTGAGGCGGCGTCTGGGCGGGTGACCTGGGGTTCACTGCCTGTGATCACGCGCGGCCACGAACGTGCGGCACCCGGGACAACGGCCGCTCCGGTCCACGGTGGACGGTCAGCCGCGGCCGCCCGGAACCCCCGCCGAAGATCCCGGCCGCGCGCCGGGCAAGGCGCAAGCCGCCGGAAAAGCCGCGCCGGTGCGCGTGCGAACGCCCCGCGGCGGCTGCCCGACCGGGTGAACTTGGGAAATCAGGAGCTTTGGCGCTGCTCGAACAGCGTGACGCCCACCGGCGGCAGCCCCACGACGCTCGCCATCACCTGGCAGAACGCGAGCCCGTGCGGCCCGAGCGCGGCGTCGGTCGGCGTCCAGGAGGCCCGCAGCTCGAGATCGTCGGTCCGGGCAGGCCCGGAGATGTCGCCGAACCGCGCCGAGGACGTCTCGGTGACCGTGCCGCCGAGCGCCTTCCAGGACGCGCCGGAGGCCTCCAGCGCGTCGGTGAGCCACGACCAGCCGACCGCGGGCAGGAACGGATCCGTGGCCAGCTCGCGGTCCAGCTCGGCCCGGACGTACATGACCAGCCGCATCACGCCGTCCCAGCCCTCCTGGCCGTCCGGATCGTGCAGCAGCACCAGCCTGCCGGACGCCATGACGTCCGCGGGTCCGGAAACCTCACAGCTCAGCGCATACGACCACGGCGCGAGCCGCTGCGGCGCACGCATCGTCTCGAGCCGGATCTCCGGGCGCGGCCGGACGGCTTGCAGCGCCGCGACGGCTTCGCGGAAGAGATCGGGCACTGGCGTCATCGCGGTCACGCTCCGACTGTAGGGCTGCGCCGCCCGGTTGCGGACGCAGGCGCGCCGAGCGAGACCCACCCGCGACCCGGGGAACCCCTCCGCCCGCCTTCCCCTCGGCTCGCGGCTCGCTACGTCCTCCGGTTCGCCGTCTGCCTCGGCCCCGCGCTTCGCCTCAGTCTTCGACTCACTGTTCGCTTCGCCCGACGCCCGACGCCCGACGCCCGACGCCCGACGCCCGACGCCCGACGCCCGACGCCCGAAGTGCGAAGTGCGCGGCCCGAGGCGCGAGGCCCGACGCCCCCGCGCCCCGCGCCCCGCGCTTCGCCCTTCAGCCGTCGCCAACGCCCTGTGCCTCGCCCACCCCCTCGGTGTCCACCTATCTCCACCTCGCCGTCCCCCGCCGCGCCACCTTTTCCTCCCACCTGCCGCATCTAGCGCAGACCACAACGAATCCAGCATCAAAACCGGCCACCAGATACCGAATCCGAAGCCGGTCACCCAAGACGCCGCCACCCCGAACCCGGGACCGGGCTCGTTGGGCACGGGGCGGCCCAGGACTGTCGGACCCGCGTGGGACCATGGGGTTCGTGCCTCAGGTTTCGCCCGCGCCCGTCGGCGCCCCGTCCGTCTCGCCCCGTCGCGCCCTGCCCGGCTCGGCTTTCCTCGCCGCCGCGCGCGGGGAGCGGCCCGCGCACGTTCCAGTGTGGTTCATGCGCCAGGCAGGCCGTTCGCTGCCGGAGTACCGCGCGCTGCGCGAGGGCGTGCCGATGCTCGACGCGTGCTTCGACCCGGAGATGCTCGCCGAGATCACGCTGCAGCCGGTCCGCAGGCACGGCGTCGACGCGGCGATCCTGTTCAGCGACATCGTCGTCCCGCTCAAGGCGGCGGGCGTCGACATCGACATCGTGCCCGGCACCGGTCCGGTCGTGGCCTCGCCGGTGCGCGACGCGGAGGCGGTGCGCGCGCTGCCGAAGCTCGAACCCGAGCAGGTGGAGAAGGTCGCCGAGGGCGTCCGGCTGCTGGTGAAGGGGCTCGGCGAGACGCCGCTGATCGGATTCGCCGGCGCGCCGTTCACGCTGGCCAGCTACCTGATCGAGGGCGGCCCGAGCCGCAACCACGAGCACACCAAGGCCTTGATGCACTCGCAGCCCGAGGTCTGGCACGACCTCGCCGCGCGCCTCGCCGACATCGCCGCCGCGTTCCTGCGCGCCCAGCTCGACGCGGGCGTCGACGCGGTGCAGCTGTTCGACTCGTGGGCCGGGGCGCTGTCCGAGCGCGACTACCGTGAGTTCGTGCTGCCGCATTCCGCGCGGGTGCTGGCGGCTGCGGGGGAGTACGACGTGCCGCGGATCCACTTCGGCGTCGGCACCGGCGAGCTGCTCGGCGCGATGCGCGAGGCGGGCGCGGACGTGGTCGGCGTCGACTGGCGGATTCCGCTCGACGTCGCGGTGCACCGGCTCGGCGGCAAGGCGTCGGTGCAGGGCAACCTCGACCCGGCGCTGCTGTACGCGTCGTGGCCGGTGCTGGAGGCCGAAGTGCGCCGGATTGTCGAGGAGGGCCGCGCCGCTCGAGGACATGTGTTCAACCTCGGCCACGGCGTGCTGCCGGGGGTGGACCCGGAGGTGCTGACTCGCGTCGTCGAGCTGGTGCATTCGCTGTGAAGCACGTCGCGGTCGTCGGCGGCGGGATCTCCGGGCTGGCCGCGGCGTACCGGTTGCGCAAGCTGCTCGGCGATCGCGTCACGATCACCGTTTTCGAGAGCACGCCCGCGATCGGCGGGAAGCTGCGCACGGCCGAGGTCGGCGGAGTCGGCTACGACGTGGGTGCCGAAGCCTTCCTCGCCCGGCGGCCCGAGATGGTTTCGCTGGTCGAGGAGGTCGGTCTCGCCGATCGCCTCGTGCACCCCACGAAGGCGCGCGCCAAGATCCACGCCGGCGGTTCGGTGCAGAGCTTGCCGCCGGGCACCGTGATGGGAGTGCCGGCGTCCGCGGAGTCGGTCGCCGGGGTGTTGTCCGAGGACGGACGGCGCGCGGTCGAGAAGGAGCGTTCGCTCGGCCCGGTCGAGCTGGGTTCCGGCGACGTTCCGCTCGGGTCGTTGCTGCGCACGCGCTTTGGGGACGAACTGGTGGACCGCCTGGTCGACCCGCTGCTGGGCGGCGTGTACGCGGGCGGTGCCGACGGTCTCGGCCTCCGCGCGACGATGCCCGGCCTGGCCAACGCGATCGCGGCCGGCGCGGGTTCGCTCACCGAGGCCGCCTCGTCGCTGCTGCCGAAAACTCCTGGTACTGCACCGGTTTTCGGCAGTCTCACCGGCGGCCTGCGCGGGTTGCTCGACCGGTTGCTGGAGCTGTCCGGTGCCGAGCTGCGCACGTCGTCGACAGTCCGCGCGCTACAGCAGACACCGTCCGGCTGGCGTCTCGAGTTCGGCGCGGCCGCCCCAGCGCACGCGCCTTCGGACAGTCCGGTAGCCGCGGACGCGGTGCTGCTCGCAGTGCCCGCCCCGGCCGCGCGAAAGCTGCTCGACGGAGTGGCCCCGGCGGCCTCGACCGCGTTCGGCGAGGTCGAACTGGCATCGATGGCGGTCGTCGCGTTCGCGTTCCCGCCTGGGACTGAACTGCCCGACGCGTCCGGAATCCTGATCGGCGCGGGGGAGCGGGACGCGGAAGGTGTGCCCTACGCCTGCAAGGCGTTCACGTTTTCGTCGAACAAGTGGGCGCACTTCGGCGGCGACGGCCCGGTGCTGGTGCGCGGTTCGGTCGGCCGGTTCGGCGAACCCGGCGCGCTGAACGGCGACGACGACGCGCTGATCGCCGCGGTCCGCGGGGATCTGGCCCGCCTAGCCGGGGTCACCGCGACGCCGATCGACACCTTGGTCACGCGCTGGGGCGGCGGCCTGCCGCAATACGGCACCGGGCACCTGGAGCGGGTGATGCGGATCGAGACGGCCGTGGCGGATGTCCCGGGCCTGGCCGTGGCGGGCGCCACGTTGCACGGCGTCGGGCTGCCGGCCTGCGTGGCCACCGCCGATGCCGCTGCCCGGCGCGTCGCGGAGCAGCTCTTCGTGTGACGGAGCCCCATGGCGACCGCCGCGCCGGGAGTGCCAGGATGGAGGCATGGCGCGGCTGAATTACAACGAACTCAACGACACGATCCGCTACACCACGTGGTCGGTCTTCCGGATCGAACCGGGGAAGTTGGGGGAGGACCGCGCCGCCGCCGGCCAGGAGACGGCCGAGTACCTCGACGGGCTCGAGGCCAAGGGCGTCGTCGTCCGCGGCGTGTACGACGTGTCCGGCCTCCGCGCCGACGCGGACTACATGATCTGGTGGCACGCCGAGGAAATCGAGCAGGTCCAGGCCGCCTACACCGGGTTCCGGAGCACGCCGCTCGGCCGCGCGTCCACGCCGGTCTGGAGCCAGACCGCGCTGCACCGGCCCGCCGAGTTCAACAAGAGCCACGTGCCCGCGTTCCTGGCAGGCGAGGAGGCACGCAAGTACGTCTGCGTGTACCCGTTCGTCCGGTCCTACGACTGGTACCTGCTGCCCGACGAGGAACGCCGCAAGATGCTGGCCGACCACGGCAAGGAGGCGCGGGATTACCCGGACGTGCGCGCCAACACCGTCGCGTCGTTCGCGCTCGGCGACTACGAGTGGATCCTCGCCTTCGAGGCCGACGAACTGCACCGGATCGTCGACCTGATGCGCCACCTGCGTAACACCGAAGCCCGCCGCCACGTGCGCGTCGAGATCCCGTTCTACACCGGAACGAAGGTGGCTCCCGCCGAACTCGTCGCGGCTCTGCCGTAACCGCCGGTGCAGGACGTACTCGCCGGAGCCTGGCAGGAGCTTGCCGGGGAACCGCTGCCTGCCGTGTCCTTGACCGGCGACGAATCCGTGCTGCCCGGGCACTTCCGGGTCCCCGCCATGGCGACCGCCAGCATCGCCGCGGCCACGCTGTCCGCCGGCGAACTGCTGCGCCTGCGCGGCATCGAGCCCGGCACGGTGTCGGTCGACACCCGGCACGCCGCGGCCGCGTTCCGCAGCGAACATCTGCTGCGCGTCGACGGCGAGCCAGGGCCGAGCCCGTGGGGCCGCATCGCGGGCGACTACCGCGCCGCCGACGGCTGGATCAAGCTGCACTGCAACACCACCCGGCACGAGGCGGCGGTCTGCTGGGCGCTCGGCGTGCCGGCGACCCGCGAGGCGGTGACCAAAACCGTGGCCGGGAAGTCCATGGCAGAGGTCGAATCCGCCGTGGTGACCGCGGGCGGCGCGGCCGCGTTGATGCGCTCGCGCGAGGACTGGCTGGCACACCCGCAAGGCCAAGCGGTCGCGGAGTTGCCGCTGGTCGAGTTGAACCGCATCGGGGACGCGCCGAAGCGCACCCTGTTCGACTCGGACCGGCCGATGGGCGGCGTCCGCGTGCTGGAGCTGACGCACGTGCTCGCCGGCCCCGTGGCAGGCCGCGTGCTGGCCGCGCACGGCGCGAACGTGCTGCACGTCGGAGCCGCGCACCTGCCGCGGATCCCCGTGCTGACCATGGACACCGGACAGGGCAAGCGATCCGCGTTCGTCGCGCTCGACACCGAGGGCGGCCGCGCGAAGCTGAAGAAGCTCATCGCCCGCGCGGACGTCCTCGTCCAGTCATTCCGCCCGGGCGCGCTCGCCCGGATCGGCTTCGGCCCGGAACAGCTCGCCGAACTGCGGCCAGGCCTCGTGGTGGCGGACGTGTCGGCGTACGGCTGGACAGGCCCGTGGGCCCGCCGCCGCGGCTTCGACAGCCTCGTGCAGATGTCGTCCGGCATCGCCGAGGAGTACGCCACCGACGCCCCCGCTCCGCTGCCCGCGCAGGCCCTCGACCACGCCACGGGCTGGCTGACCGCCGCCGCGATCATGACCGCGCTCCGCCGCACCGTCACCGACGGCGGCAGCTGGCACGCGCGACTGTCCCTCGCCGGGACCGGCCGGTGGCTGGATTCCTTGGGCCGCAAGGATCCCGAACCGTCCGAAGTGGACTACACGGACCTGCTGGAGACGGTCGACAGCGACTTCGGCCAGATGACCCGGGTGCGGATGGCCGGGGAACTGCCGGGTGCGCCGCCGAGGTGGGATCACCCGTCGCACCGGCCTGGCGCGGATACCGCGGTGTGGTCGCCGGTCGTGCCCCACCCGGTCGCGTAGCCGCTCGTGGGGCAGTGCCTAAACCGGCCCGAGCCCTCCCGCGATCTGCCTGCCCGGGCAGCCCGCGAAACCGCCCAGCCCGACAAGATCGGCGGGCCTCAGTCCACGTCCTCCGGTCTGCGGGAGGCAATGCCGTCGTCGGCAGTGGCGTCGTTCAGCTGATGCGGGTGCGGATGGCCGGGGAACTACCCGGTGCGCCGCCGCGCCGGGAGCATCCGTCGCATCGGCCTGGTGCGGACACCGCGGCGCGGTCTCCAGTCGTGCCCCACCCCGTCGCGTGAGCGCCCGGGGCGGTGCCTAGACCTGCATGAGCCCGCTCGCGATCCGCCTGTCCGGGCAAGTCGCGAAGCCGTCCAACCTGACAAGGTCGGCAGGCCCCGGTCCGCGTCCTCCGGTCTGCGCGAGGCAATGCCGTCGTCGGCCAGTTGATGCGGGTGCGGATGGCCGGGGAACTGCCCGGCGCGCCGCCGCACTGGGATCACCCGTCGCACCGGCCCGGTGCGGACGCCGCAGCGCGGTCTCCAGCCATGCCCCGTGAGCACCAGCGCCTAAACCGGCATAAGGCCTCCCGCGATCCGCTTGTCCGGATAGGCTGCGAAGCCGCCCAGTGCGACGAGATCAGCAGGCTCCAGCCCGCGTCCGCCGGCGGCGGCCTGCTGTTCGGCCTGCGCGAGCAACGCCGTCCCGGCGGTCGTCGGCGGCAGTGAAGCGACCTTCCGTTCGCCGAACTTCTTGGTGATCCGCTGGCTCCCGACGAGGCAGAGCCAGAGCGTCAGCGCGATCTCGACGAGAGCGAGCAGCACCATCGGATTCAGGTGCCCCCGGCCGATGTCGTAGACCAGCCGGGCCACGGCGGCGACCACCACGATCACGCCGATCGCGGTCAGCGTGTACCCGAGACCGGTCAACGGCCTGCGCCTGCTGACCAACTGCCGCTGGACCAAGTCCGTTTCGAGCGTCCGCACGGCGGGCTTGAGCACCGGCGAACGCACAACCCACGACGCGAGACGGCCCGGCCCGGCCGCCTGGTGCACGGCCTGCTCGATCGGCGGCGACGCGGGCGGCGGACCGCTCGCGACGACCTCGCCGCGTTGCCCGAGCTGCAACTGGCCGCGCGCGAGCAGGGCTGCGATCGCGGTCTCGACCACCCGGGGCCTGCCGTCCTTCAGATACGCCACGTCGTAAGCATCGCGCGGCACCGCGGCGGACTCCGGCGCGTGCGCCTGCTTCGCCAGCTTGTCCTTGCCCGTGGCCAGAATGCTCACCACTCCCACTGCCGTCGCCACATAGACGAGGTACAGCGCGAAGTTCGGGCCGAGCGCGGCCCAGAATCCGTTCACGACAGGTTTCCTCCTCCCGGCCCGGCAGAGATCGGATAACACCGCCGTAACCAGACATGTCGCCAGCGTAGCCATCCCCACCGACAAAAACGGAACGGGCTCAGCGGCGAAACCATCTGCGCCGAGGTTTGGGCAGGTCACCGCGCTCGACGAGCCACGCCGCGAACGCGTCGGCATACTCCCGGGCCCGAATCGAGGTCGTCTTCGGACGCTCCGCCGCATACGCGTCGAACAACGGCCGATACCGCTCGCCCAGCGTCTCGGGCAGATCCGGCCGCAGGTACGCCACCAGCCGCCGCCGCTTGGCGAGCAGCACGTCCGCCTCGATGCGCAACCGAGAGGCATCGAAGCCGGACGGCGGCTCGCCTCCGGTCAGCAGACTGTCCAGCAGCGCGGCCTGCCGGGCCGCCAGTTCTTCCCGGCTCACAGCGTGACCGCGGTCCGCAATGCGACCAGCTCGGCGGCGAGTTCGGAATCGGTGGGGTAGTCGTCGTCGCGCTCCAGGAGAACGCCCGGCGGATCCGTGCGCCGACGCAGTTCGGCCAGCAGATCCAGCACCTCCGGCAGCACCGGATGCGCGTGCGTGTCGTGATAAACCCCGTCGCGCTCGACGCCGCCCGCCATGTGCACATACGCGAGCCGTTCCCACGGAATCCCGTCCAGGAACGCCACCGGATCGGTGCCCACGTTGCGCGCGTTCGCGTACAGATTCGCGACGTCGATGATCAGCAGGCACCCGGTCCGCTCGGTCAGCTCGGTGAGGAACTGCTCCTCGGTCAGCTCGCTTTCCGGCCACTCCAGCAGCGCCGCGATGTTCTCCAGCGCCAACGGGACGTCCACAATGGACTGAGCCAGCCGGACGTTGTCCACCAGCACGTCCAGCGCCTCGCGCGTGCGCGGCAGCGGCATCAGATGCCCGGAATCGAGCCCGCCCGCGCGGACGAAGCACACGTGGTCGCTGGCCAGCGGAGCGTCGAGGACCCGGGCCAGCTCGGCGAGATGCTCCACCCGCGCGGTGTCCAGCGGCTCGGCTCCGCCCAGCGACAGCGACACCGCGTGTGGCAGCACCGGCATCCCGCGATCCTTCAGCGCCAGCAGGCTTTCCGGCAGGTGCGGGGCGTGCAGGTTCTCCGCCACCACCTCGACCCAGTCGACGCCCGGCAGCCGCGCGATCGACAGGTCCAGTTCCGGCCGCCAGCCGATGCCGATCCCCAGCCGGTCAGCCACCGCAACCACCTCCACATCCGTCGCGGGCCACGGTTCCCGCGGCGCTTTTCGACGCCAAGCTACCCGCCGCAGCCGCCCCCGCCGCCGCAACTGCTGCCCCCGCCGCCGCAGGAGGATCCGCTGCTGCACGAGGACCCGCCGCCGCACGAAGACCCGCCGCTCGAACCGCCGCCCCCGGCCCAGGAGCTTCCACCGCCGCTGAGCAGGGCTGTGCTCATCTCGTCGTCCGGGTACAGCGCGATCCCGCCGAGCGCGACCACCCCCGCGGCACCGGCGAACAACACTCCGCCGCCCCGGCTCGCGGCCGCGAACTCCTCAGGCCGTTCCTGCGCGGCCCTGGCTTCTTCCTTGGCCTGAACCACGATCGCGTGGCCCGCGTCGGTCGGCCGGGCCGTCTGTCGGGCCTTTCGGGACGAGAACGCGATCAACGTCAGGGTCCCGGCCACGACAAGCAGCGCGATCAGTCCGCCGATCGGCCGGTCAAGCTGCGCTCCGTTGACCGCGCGGGCAATGCCGATCACCAGCAGCACGCCATAGACCGCCACGACGCCGGCACGGAAGCTGTCCAGCCCGTCTCCGGCGACGGTGACCAGCCCGCGCCGCTCGAGGTCCTCGCGGATCTTGTTCACTTCCGGCTGGACGACAGTCGCCGTGCGCATCTTGGCGACGGTCGCCGTGCCGCCCTGAGCGGCGTCGTGCACCGCGCGTTCGAGCCCGTTGCGGGGTCGCTTGCCGATCGCGCTCAGCTTGCCCTTGCTGCTCACCCGCAGCAGTTCCTGCTCCAGCAGCGTCGCGATCGCGGTGTCGACCGCGCGGTCCGCGCCGCCGGCCAGGTAGGCGAGCTGGTAGACGTCCGGCCGCAGCGGCGCCTCGACCGTCGCGGGCGCGTTCCGCTTCCGGGACCGCGCGAAGGACGGCCAGCTCAGCTGCACCACCAGCACGACGGCCAGCGCCAGACCGTAGATCAACAGGAATTGCGGGCCCGAAATGCCCCACGGTTCGTCCACGGCTTCCCCTCTTCCTCAGCCTTGCCGGCACTCTAACCGGCCCGGTCGCCGGAGGTTGTCGGCAGAACTGACGCGGCCGGCGTCCGGTTCGTTCCCGGCTCAGCTGTTCCCGCCGCCGCAGCCTCCGCCGCCTCCGCACCCGCTGCCGCATCCGGATCCGCACCCCGAACCGCCGCACCCGGACCCGCAGCCGGATCCGCAGCCCGCACCGCCGCCGCAGCCCGATCCCGCGGTCCAGTAGCCCGCCGCACCGGCGAACCCGCCCGTGACGCCGGTGCCCGCGATCGCCGCCCGCGCCTGCCGGGTCGCCGGGAGCCCGCGGAGCAGCGCGATTCGCAGCTCGCGGTCCGGATGATTCGAAAGCCCGCCGACCGCGACGCTCCCTGTCATGCCGCTGAGCAGGCTCTGATCCGGCCACGCCGCTTGGGCCGCCGCGCGTCCGGCCTCGGTCGGCTGGATCCGCCGGGCACGCCGACGTCGTGACAACGCGGTGAACACCAGCCACCCTGGTACGAGCACCGAAATCAGCACGAAGCCGTTCAGCGCGCCGACAAACGCGGCCACCCCGGCAGCGGCCAGCACCGCTTCGCCGATCGCCACCCATTTCCACACTCGTTGCAGCGCCTGGCCGTCGACGAGCAGACCCCGCTTGGAGAGGTCGTCGACCAGCTCGTGGACCGCTTCGCCCCAGACCAGACCGCGCAGCACCGTCGCGATCCCGACGCCGGTACCGGCCAGCTCAGCGGCTTCACGGCTCAGGTCGTCGGACGGTTCGGTCGGCGTGCGGTACAGCCGTCCCACGGAATCCGCACGCAGCTGCTCTCGCTCCAGCATCGCGGCGACTGTCGTTTCAGCGACCCGGATCGGTCCGTTCGTCAGCAACGCGACCTGCGCCGCGGACGTCAGCCTGGTGTCGGGGTGCCTTCCTCGGCACAACCGGTCGACCGCGCGCAGCCCCAGCCACCAGCAGATCGCCGCCAGCACCAGGAGCAGCGCGGCCGGCATCGCGCGTTCGATCGTCCACTCCATCACGGACCCCCTCCGGATGAACACTCCACGCTACCCGCTCGCCCGGGGTTGCCGCCGGATGAAAAAACCGCCCTCCCCATGGCGGGAAGGGCGGTTTCCGGGGACCCGGGCGTCAGTCGCCGGAGTCCTCGACGAGCTTCAGGGAAATCGAGTTGATGCAGTACCGCTGGTCCGTGGGGGTGGCGTAGCCCTCGCCCTCGAACACGTGCCCGAGGTGGCTGTGGCACGAGGCGCACAGCACCTCGATGCGCCGCATGCCCATGGTGCGGTCCTCGCGCAGCAGCACCGCGTCGGAGTCCGCCGGGTCGTAGAACGACGGCCAGCCGCAGTGGCTTTCGAACTTCGTGTCGCTGCGGAACAGCTCCGCGCCGCAGGCCCGGCACTCGTACACGCCGGTGGTCTTGGTGTCGGTGTACTCGCCGGTGAACGGCCGTTCGGTGCCGGCCTGCCGGAGCACCGCGTACTCCTCCGGGGCCAGCTGTTCCCGCCATTCCTGGTCGGACTTCACCACGCGCGGAGTGGTGCCGACGACGGGTTTCATACCTTTCACCCTTCCCACGTTACCTGGAGAGAAATGCGACCGTGTGCAGCGCGATGTCCCAGGCGGTGACCAGCAGCCCGAGCACGATCAGCACCACGACCAGCGCGGACACCCAGTAGCGGAGCCCGCCGGTGCGGCTGCTGGACTCGGCGAAGTCGGCGACCTGGTCCAGACACGCCTCGACGGTGAAAGTGGGCCCGGTGCGCTCCATCCGGTCGAGATGGGCGGCGAACGCACGGGCCTCCGGGTCGTACGGATCCAGCCCGACCAGATCCTCGTGGAACCGAGGATTCCAGCCCGGCGGCAGAGCTCCGTTCTCGGCCATGCCTCAACGGTAGGCTATTCGCCCCGCCGGACCCACCTCTGCGGCGAGTGTCACTGTGCTGGCGCACCGCTCCCGAGGCGAGGGTCGCTGTTGATGAGCAACGTGCCGTCGGGTCCGGCGATGACCTGCACGATCTTCTGCGTCGGCTCCCCGCCCTCCGGGGTGAGGGTGATCTGGACGTCGGCGGAGCCATCCGGATTGTTCTGGTGCTTGTAAACGTTCGCGCCCTTGTAGCCGCTCAGCTTGTTCTGGTCCCAGTACGAAGCGAAAGCGGCCTGATCGCCGAAGGCCGCCTGTGCCGACGGGGTCAGCATCGCCCACGCAGTGGGCGATCCGGCGTTCTGAAAGAACTTCACGGCCAGTTGGCCGGCTGGGCCCCACTCGACGTTGCCGTTGGACTTGACCGGCGGCGCAGAGGAACTCGGCGTGGTCGACGGACTCGCGGGTGCGGAAGAACTCGCGGGCGGCTGCTGCGCGTTCGACGGACTGCCGCCCTTGTCCCGGCTGCTGCTCAGCACCAGGAACACCACCAGCGCCACCGCGACAACCGCCACGGCCCCGCCAGCGAGGAACGCCATCTTCTTCTTCCGCGCCGCCGCTGGGGAAACCTTCGCCCCAGACCCGGCACCGGAGTAGTTCGGCGCAGCGGCAGTCGGCGTCGGCCGCACTGCGGGCTGCGGGCGCGGCGGAGTGCTCGGGGCAGGCCGCGCCCCCACCGGCACGAACGCCGCGGTCGGCGTGCGCGGCGGGTTCGACGGAGCCTTCGGTGCAGACGCAGCGGCAGCCGCCGGAGCACCCATACGCGCCCACGGCGGCCGGGACCCGTTGCTCCCCGGGCTGCGATTGCCCGACAGCAACTGCTGCGGCGCAGCCGGTTCCCCGGTCGCCAGCGTGGCCAGCCGCTCCCGAGCCTCGGCCATGCTCGGCCGCTCCGACGCTTCGCTGCGCAGCAGGCTCATCAGCAACGCGGTTGCCGGACCGGCCTGCGTCGGCGGGTTGACCTGTCCGTTCGCCGCCGCGTAGAGCAGGGCGAGCTGGTTTGTGGTGTTGCCGTACGGAGTCTGGCCCTCGATCGCCTGGTACAGCGTCGCGCCGAGGGCGAACACGTCCGAGCTGGGCACCGGGTCGGCGCCGCGGGCCAGCTCGGGCGCGAGGTACGCGGGAGTGCCGCCGATGAGGCCGGTCTGGGTGAGCGTCATGTCGCCGGCCGCGCGCGAGATGCCGAAGTCGGTGATCTTCGCGGTGCCGGTTTCGTCGATGAGGATGTTGCCGGGCTTGACGTCGCGGTGCACGATCCCGGCGCGGTGCGCGGCCACGAGCGCCGCGGCGACCTGCTCGCCGATCCGCGCGACCTGGCCGACCGGCAGCGTGCCCTGTTCGGCCAGCACGGCGGACAGGCTCGGGCCGTTGAGGTACTCCATCACCAGGCACGGATCGCCGCCGTGCTCGGCGACGTCGAACACGACGATCGCGTTGGGGTGCTGGAAGCGGGCGGCGTTCTTCGCCTCGCGCATCGCGCGCTGGCGCATGTTGTCGCGTTCGGCCTCGGAGACGCCCGGCTGCGGCAGGATCTGCTTGATCGCCACGGACCGCTCCAGGCGCACGTCCACGGCACGCCACACCACGCCCATGGCACCGCTACCAATGTGCTCGACGAGGCGGTAGTGCCCCGCGATCAGCTGCCCGGTGTCGATGACGCCCGCTCCTGACGAAAGTCCCGTGATCGTGGTCGTGCGCAGCACGGATACCCCTCGCGCACCCGAACGAGTGTAGCGGTCGGAAGTACCTGCCCGCCGTCAGCCAGCCGGTGCCGACGGCACGGGAGCTTCCGGCTCCGCGGCGGGGGCGCGCTTCCTCAGCACTCGCACCAATCCTGCCGCTCCGAGGGCCGCGAAGACCGCGTAGCAAGCCAGCAACGCGGGCGGCGTGTCGCCGGTGAGGGCGTCCGCGAAAACGACCACTGCGATGGTTCCCGGGACGCTGCCGAGCGCCGTTCCGGCAAGGTACGGAAGGAGTTTCACGGACGAAACGCCGCACAGGTAGTTCATCGCCGAAAACGGGACGACCGGGATCAGCCGCAGCGATGTGATGGCGAGCACGCCGCCGTCGGAGAGCCGGTCGTTCACCGCTCGCACCGGCGCCCGGTGGAGGTGCCGCATGATCAAGTCCCGGCCGAGCAGCCGCGCCAGCCCGTACGCCAGCGCGGCGGCGATCGTGGTGGCTGCCAAGGCGATGAACACTCCCGCGACGCTGCCGACGAGCAACCCGGCGGCGAGATTGAACACCGTCCGCGGGATGGGCGCGACGGTGAGCAACGAGTAAGCCACGAGGAGTACGAGCGGAGTCATCGATCCGGTGGCGGCGGCCCACGTGCGCAGCTGCGCCGGGCCGGGGATCGGCAGCCACAGCGCGGCGGCCGCGAGAAGAGCCACCACGACCAGGGCGACGATCAGCTTGGTTCTCCCGGACACCCCGCCACGGTACGGCACTCGCGGCTACGGTGGCCGCATGGCCAAAAACGGCGATCCGGTCGAATACCAGGTGGGAGAGCGCACCGTCCGGGTGTCGAGCCCGGACAAGGTCTACTTCCCCGAACGCGGCATCACGAAGCGGCAGGTGGTCGAGTACTACCTCGCCGTGGCCGATCCGCTGCTGCGGGCGATCGGGGAGCGGCCGACCACGCTGAAGCGCTACGTCGACGGCGTCACCGGCGAGTGGTTCTACGCCAAGCGCGTGCCCAAGGGCGCGCCGGACTGGCTCGAAACCGCGCGGATCGCCTTCCCGTCCGGCCGCACCGCGGACGAGGTCTGCCCGACCGAACCCGCGGTCTTCGCCTGGGCGGCCAACCTCGGCACTTTCGACTTCCACCCGTGGCCGGTGCGCAGGTCCGACGTCGACCACCCGGACGAACTGCGGATCGACGTCGACCCGCCGGAACGCGCCGGTTTCGCCGACGCGGTCGAGGTCGCCGGCGTGGTCCGCGAGGTGCTCGCCGACGCCGGGCTCACCGGCTACCCGAAGACGTCCGGCGGTCGCGGCGTGCACGTCCTCGTGCGGATCCGCCCGGAGTGGGATTTCATCGCGGTGCGGCACGCGGTGATCGCGCTCGGCCGCGAGGTCGAACGGCGGATCCCGGACAAGGCCACGGTGTCCTGGTGGAAGGAGGAGCGCGGCGGACGCGTCTTCCTCGACTACAACCAGGCGGCGCGGGACCGGACGGTCGCCTCGTCCTGGTCGGTGCGCGGCACCCCGCGCGCGACCGTGTCGACGCCGCTCACCTGGGACCTGCTCGCCGACGTCGACCCCGACGACTTCGACGTGCTGACCGTGCCCGGCTTCCTCGCCGAGCGCGGCGACCTGCACGCGCCGATGGACGAGAAGGCGTTCGGCCTGGAGACGCTGCTGGAGTGGTACGAACGCGACGACCGCGACCTCGGCGGCGCGGAGCTGCCGTATCCGCCGGACTATCCCAAAATGCCGGGAGAACCGAAGCGGGTGCAGCCGAGCAAGGCCCGATCCGACGAGGCGTGACCGGTCGATCGCCGGGTGTGATCACTCTGGGTGATCAACATCGCGGGGAATTTCACGAAAGTTTCCGCAGGTCGCACTGAGTTTTCCGAGGTCGATTACCATGGGGGACGCCGCTGGGCGGTAACGCGCCGGGGTCGGGGTGCGACTATTGCCGGGGCCGGAGGGGAGCCGGGACCGGAGGAGGGAGACCGTCGTGGACGACCTGATCGCGTTCCTCGCCGCGCGCGTCGGACAGCGGCAGGCGCTGATCATGCAGGCGGTGCAGAAGGGCAAAGCCGGCGAGCCGCTGAACCGCGGCGAGGCCAAGGTCGGGCTGGAGGAGCGGGTCCGTTCCCTCGGCGATCTTGAGCTTGACGTGGTCAACCAGATGATCAACGAGATCGAGGCGACCCGTCGGATCATGCTCGCGCATCGGACCACGGTGTCGGAGAAGGTGCCGGGGTTTCCGTTGTATGGCAGTGAGTACTGGTGCGAGACCTGCCATGTGCCTGCGGATGAAGCCGGGTCGAATTGGTGTTTGACGTTGCGGTTGCTGGCGTTGCCTTATGCGGAGCATCCGGATTACAGCGAGCGGTGGCGGCCTTAGGGGGCTGCGGGTTCGCTGGGGGCCGTGGTTGCGTGGGGCACCCCGAAGCCAATTGTGATGACGGGCGGCGGGTGCTTGTCAAGGCGGGAAAGATGCCTTGACAAGCACCCGCCGCCCGCATTGGGGCTTCGTATCGGGGTGCGGGGGAGGGCTGGGTGCCTGGATGAGCTGGGTGCATCGGTGGCGGCAGCGGTCCGTGAAGGACTCCTTGGGGGAATCTAGGTCCGTGAAGGGGTCCCTCACGGCCAGCCGGGGTCGCCGGAGGGGCGTCGAGGGTCGTGAGGGCCGCCCTGAGGGAACCAGCGTCTGTGAAGGTGGCCCTCACGGACGGGATGCGGTCGTGAGGGCCACCTTCGCGGCGGGAATTCGGCCCGGGTAGGCGGCGTTGGCGTGAGCGTGGACGTTCCGATTTCCGTGCTGGACCGCTCGCCTGTGCGGCGAGGGCGGGGGACCGCGCAGGCTGTCCGGGACACTGTCGCGTTCGCGCGGGACATCGAAGCGCTCGGCTACCACCGGTTCTGGGTTTCCGAGCACCACGGCGTGCCGGGCGTCGCCGGGTCTGCTCCCGCGGTGCTCGCGTCGGCCGTCGCGGCCGCGACCTCGACGATCCGGGTCGGGTCCGGGGGCGTGATGCTGCCCAATCACCGGCCGCTCGTGGTCGCTGAGCAGTTCGGGATCCTGGAGTCGTTGTTCCCGGGGCGGATCGACCTCGGGCTCGGGCGGTCGGTCGGGTTCATCGAGCCGGTGCGCCGGGCGCTCGGGCAGGGCAAGGACGCGGCTGACGGGTTCGCCGACCAGGTTCGCGAGCTTCTCGCGTACTTCCGCGGCGAGCACGACGGCGTGCATGCCATCCCGGCCGAAGGGCTGTCGGTGCCGGTCTACTTGCTGGCGACGGGGGCGGGTGCGGATCTCGCGGCCGGGCTCGGGCTGCCGCTGGTGATCGCTCCGGCGCACGGGCAGCGGGCGATGGTCGAGGCGATTTCCCGGTACCGCGAGACGTTCCGGTCCGATGTGGACGATCCGCATGTCGTCGTGTCGACAGCGGTCGCGGTGGCGGACACCGCGGAGGAAGCCCGGCGGCTGCTGGTGCCGGAGGCTTGGTCCACGGTGTACTCGCGCAGCCACGGGGTGTTCCCGCCGCTTTCGCCCGCGGACGAGATCTTGGCGCTGCCGATGACCGAACGCGAACGCCGTCGGCTGGACGACACTCTCGCCGGGCAGATCAGCGGCACTCCGGACGAGGTCGGCGCACAGCTCGCGGACCTGGTCGCCGCGACTGGTGCCGACGAATTGCTCGTCAGCACCAGTACTTACGACCCGGCTGCGCGCGTCGAATCGTTCGCCGCGCTCGCTCGTCTCGCGGATTTGCCTGCGGCGGAACGGCTTCCGGTCTAGCCGAGCACGATCGGCAGCTTCTCCGCCAGCTCGCCCAGCGCCGCCTTCTCGTCCTCCGTCGCGGCTCGGCGGCCGGTCGCCACCAGGAGTGCGCTCCGGTCGTCCAGCGACGGCGGCAGCGGCGAACCCAGCGCTGCTTCCACCGTCTTCCGGGTCGCTGCCAGGCATTCCGCGTCCGGACCGTCCACTCCGGACAGATGCATGACCAGGTCGAGGTGGTGCAGCGTCGCTTCCACGACGTAGGTTTCGAAATAGTCCGCGACCGTCATGACGTAATCGCGCGTTTCCACCCTCGACGCCGGGTCCGCGAGCTTCGCGGCGCGGCCAGCCGCCTGGGCCAGGTCGTCGAGGTGGTGCGCCAGCCAGGCGGTGGTGCCGTAGGCGACCGCCGCACGGCGGGTGAACAGGCCGTCCTCGTTCATGCCGGTCGGGAGTTCGGTGCCGAGTTCCCAGTACTGGGCGGCGGTGTGCGTCGGTTCGGCGTCGGTGGGCGTCGCGAGCGTGATCAGGATGTCCTGCGCATCGATGACCAGGTGGAACACCAAGTCCTGCACGAGCCAGCCGGTGCAGCCCGACGGGATCAGCCACTGCTCGTCTTCGAGAGATTTGACGGCGTTCTGAAGAGCGTTCCAGGAGCGGAAGAAGAGGTCCACGACGGCACCTTAGCGATCACGAACCCCCGCGGCATCCGGTTTTACAGCCGCAGCAAAAGCTCGGTGAGCAGTCGCTGCGCCGGATCGGTCAGGTCGATGCCGGACACCTCGGACGCCCGCCGCACCCGGTATCGCACGGTGTTCGGGTGGATGTTCAGCGACCGGGCGGCCGTGCGGACGTCGCCGAAAGCGTTCAAATACGCCAGCACCGCGGGGATCAGGATGTCGCCGTGGTCGGCGTCGTGGGCGCGGAGTTCAGCCAGCCGGGGGTCGCGCAGCCGAGGCTGATCTCCCAAGTAGGCCAACACTTCCGACAGCAACACGTCCGCCCGGACGTCGGCCAGCGACGCGACGTCGGACGGCCAATGCCCGCGCGTCATGGCCATCAGGACGCGGTCGGCGTCGCCCCTTGACGACGCTGCGTCCGAAAGCTTCGGCACCACCCCGCCGAGGGCGGCACGGACCGGTGTGTCGAGGTGTTTCCGTGCCGCACCAACGATTTCCTTCGCCAAAGCCAGCACCGGGGCGTCCGAATGCTCCGGCAGATCCGGCAGCAGCGCGTACACCCGGCCGCCGAGCACGCTCACGAGCGCGGTTCGCCGGTACGCGGCGGTGTGGACGGCGATCAGGTGCACCAGTTCTGCCCGGCGCAGCAACCGGTCCGACGCGGCGGTGGCCTGCTGTCGAGCAAGCGTGAACGCCAATACCTGTGCAGGACGCGCCGGATCCGCCCCGATGTCGTCCGCGACGGACTCGGCGTCGACGCGTCCTTCCAGCAACCCGGCGAGCAGATCCTCGCGCAGCCGCAGTTGCGGGTCGGGCAGGGTTCGCGCGCGGATCAGTTGCGGCGCAAGGGTTCGGCTCGCGCCGAGCAGCGCAACCTCGGCTTGTTCGGTCAGCGGTTGCGCGCCTTCCTGCACCCAGATCGTGCCGAGCGGCTGCGATCCCGCGTGAATTCCGGCGGCGATCCGGCGGCGGATCCCCAGTTCTGGCCGTTCGTCGACGCGCACGATTCCTTCGCCGGCCCGGAGGCGCTGGTAGACGCCCCATTCGCGGAGGATCGCGAGGTACCGTTCCGGTCCTTCGCGGCCCAAGATCGACAGCCGCCGCAGTTCGTCGACCTCGTCGCCGGCCCGGGAGTACGCGAGTACGCGGCTCGCCGTGTCCTCGATGCTGACGAGGCCGCCGGTGAGCGTCGCGACCGTCTGGGCCAGCGCGAACAGGTCGCCGAGCACCTCGCCGTTCTCCGCTTCGCCGCCCGCTCGGGCCGCGTCGACCACGCCGCGAGCCAGCGCTTCGACCTGCTCCCACCGCGCCTCCGCGCCGACGGTGAGCAGGGCGACGCCAGCGTCCGCCGCGACGTCTGTGCCGCCGTCGCCCTTCACCGCCACTGCGGCCGCCCCGCCGCGTCCCGCCGCCCGGATCGCTGCGGCCGCCGACCGGCCCCGCGCGCCGATCACCAGAACGAGGTCGCCGGGGTGCGTTTCGGGCGGGTCCTCGGGATCGAGGATCACCACGTCCTGCACCGGAACGCCCAGTCCGCGCGGGGCGACGAGCACTCGCACGAGAGGCTCGCCGAGCGTCGCGAGCACGTGCCGCAGCGAGGCTCCGGCGAACGGTTCAGCGGCCGTCACTGCGTAGGCCGATCGGACAAAACCATATGGGCGATTCTAGCCGCTTGAACAAACCCCTGGACGCCGCGCAGCGTTATCTTTCGGGCAACCGACAGGTAAGCCAACGAGGGAGCCGCCGTGGACGCCGTGACCCAGACCCCCACCCCGAAGAACGAGCCGGTGCTGACGTACGCGCCGGGCAGCGCCGAGCGCGCCGAGCTGGAGGGTGCGCTGAAGAAACTGGGTCAGGCCGGTCCCGTCGACCTGACGGTCACCGTCGGCGGCGAGCAGCGCGCGGGCGGCGGCGAGAAGATCGACGTTGTCCAGCCGCACAACCACAGCCATGTCCTCGGCACCATCCAGAGCGCCACGAAGCAGGACGCGACCGACGCGATCGCTGCTGCCGCGAAGGCCGCTCCGGAGTGGCGCGCGCTGTCCTACGACGACCGCGCGGCCATCCTGCTGCGCGCGGCTGACCTGCTGACCGGCCCGTGGCGCGCGAAGCTGAACGCGGCCACCATGCTGGGCCAGTCGAAGACGGCGACGCAGGCCGAGATCGACTCCGCGTGCGAACTCGCCGACTTCTGGCGCTTCAACGTCGCGTTCGGCCGCAGCATCCTCGACCAGCAGCCGGTCAGCTCGCCGGGCGTGTGGAACCGGATGGAGCACCGTTCGCTCGAGGGCTTCGTGTACGCGATCACGCCCTTCAACTTCACCGCCATCGCCGGCAACCTGCCCACCGCGCCCGCGCTGATGGGTAACACCGTGCTGTGGAAGCCGTCGCCGACGCAGAGCTTCGCCGCGCACCTGACCATGCGGCTGCTCGAAGAGGCGGGCATGCCGCCGGGCGTGATCAACCTGCTGCCGGGCGACGGCAAGGCCGTCTCCGAGGTCGCGCTGACGCACCGCGACCTGGCGGGCATCCACTTCACCGGCTCCACCGCCACCTTCCAGCACCTGTGGGGCACTGTCGGCGCGAACATCGCCGGCTACCGCAGCTACCCGCGTCTCGTCGGCGAGACCGGCGGCAAGGACTTCGTGCTCGCGCACCCGTCCGCCGACATCGACGTGCTTCGCACGGCGCTCGTTCGAGGTGCCTTCGAGTACCAGGGCCAGAAGTGCTCCGCTGCTTCGCGTGCGTACGTGCCGCGCAGCATCTGGGAGCAGCTGAAGGACGGCCTTGCATCCGAGACCGCCGCGATCAGCTACGGCGACGTCACCGACCTGTCGCACTTCGGCGGCGCGGTGATCGACCGTCGTGCCTTCGACAAGCACGCCGCGCTCTTCGAGCGCGTTAAGAACGACAGCGAGGTCGAGATCCTCGTCGGTGGCACTGCGGACGACAGCGTCGGTTACTTCGTGCAGCCGACCGTTCTCGTCTCCACGAACCCGAAGCACGAGATCTTCAGCACCGAGTACTTCGGCCCGATCCTGTCGGTGTACGTGTACGAAGACGCTGACTTCGACTCCGTGCTGCAGCTGGTCGACGAGACCGCTTCGTACGCCCTGACCGGTGCCATCATCGCGAACGACCGCGCGGCTGTCGCGAAGGCGTCGCAGGCGCTGCGGTTCGCTGCGGGCAACTTCTACGTCAACGACAAGCCGACCGGCGCCGTCGTCGGCCAGCAGCCGTTCGGCGGGGCGCGCGCGTCCGGCACGAACGACAAGGCCGGCTCGGTCTTCAACCTGCTCCGCTGGACGAGCCCGCGCTCGATCAAGGAGACGTTCGTGCCGCCGACCTCCGTGCGCTACCCGCACCAGGGCTGAGAAGGAGACGCCACCATGCTGCGTGCCCCGTTGCTCGCCGCCGCTCGTTCGCAGCGGATGCGTGCGCTGATCGAAGCGGTTCCGGTCACCCGTTCCGTGGTGCGCCGGTTCGTGTCCGGCTCGGCTACCGCCGACGCCGTGCGCGCCGCGCGGGAACTCGCCGCCGACGGCCGGAAGATCACCATCGACCACCTCGGCGAAGACACCACCGACGCCTCGCAGGCCACGGCCACCGTGCAGGCGTACGAGGAATTGCTGACGGCGCTGTCCGAACAGGGCCTCGCCAAAGGCGCGGACGTTTCGGTGAAGCTGTCCGCCGTCGGGCAGTTCCTGCCTGGCGACGGCGAAGGCGTCGCGCTCGAGAACGCGCGGAAGATCTGCGCGGCGGCCGACGCGGTCGGCGCGACGGTGACGCTAGACATGGAGGACCACACCACCACGGACTCGACGCTCGGCATCCTCCGCGAGCTGCGCGCCGAGTACCCGTGGGTCGGCGCGGTGCTTCAGGCTTACCTACACCGCACCGAACAGGACTGCCGCGAGCTGTCCGGCCCCGGGTCGCGCGTGCGGTTGTGCAAGGGCGCCTACGCCGAGCCGGAATCGGTGGCGTTCCAGGACAAGGCCGAGGTGGACAAGTCCTACGTGCGCTGCCTGCGCGTGCTGATGGCGGGCAAGGGCTACCCGATGGTGGCCTCGCACGACCCGCGGATGATCGCGATCGCGGGCAAGCTCGCCGCCGACGCCGGGCGCACGACCGGCGACCACGAGTACCAGATGCTGTACGGCATCCGGCCCGAGGAGCAGAAGCGGCTCGCCGCCGAAGGCGAGACCGTGCGCGTGTACGTGCCGTGCGGCGACGAGTGGTACGGCTACTTCATGCGACGGCTGGCCGAGCGGCCGGCGAACCTCGCGTTCTTCCTGCGCGGGCTCGTCACCCGGTCCTGAACCAGCGCGAAGGCCCGGCACCCTGGTGGGTGCCGGGCCTTCGTGTTCCCCGGGTTGTGCGCCTGCGGTGGCTGGCTTCAGGCCTGCTCGGCTTCTTGCGCGGCGGCGGCCTTGCGCACCTCGTCCATGTCGACCTCGCGGGCCTGGCGGATGAGGTCTTCCAGCGCGGCTTCCGGAAGCGCGCCGGGCTGGGCGTAGATGAGGGTCTTGTCGCGGATCACCGCGAGCGTCGGGATCGAGCGGATGTTGAACGCGGCGGCGAGCTGCTGCTCGGCCTCGGTGTCGACCTTGGTGAAGGCGATGTCGCCGTGCTTTTCCGACGCCTTCTCGAACACCGGCGCGAACTGGCGGCACGGACCGCACCAGCTCGCCCAGAAGTCGATCAGCACGAACTCGTTGTCGGTCACGGTCTGGTCGAAGTTCTCCGCGGTCAGTTCCACTGTGCTCATGGGTGGTCCAACGAACGAACCGGGTGGGGAATTCCCGGGGGCGGGGTAGCGTCCTGGGTGAGTGTTCGCACTGTCTTGGGAGGTTGGCGTGGCTGACGGGATCTTGGGACGCATCGACGAGCTGATCGCCGAGGAGAAGGAGCTGCGGGACCGGGCCATCGGGGTCGGGCTGTCCTCGGACGACCGGGAGCGGCTGCGGCGGGCCGAGGAGGAGCTGGACCAGTGCTGGGATCTGCTCCGGCAGCGGCGGGCCAGGGTCGAGTTCGACGACGACCCGGACGAGGCCTCGGTCCGGTCCGTCGGCGAGGTCGAGGGGTACCGGCAGTAGGCAAAGGCTAACCGTTAGCTTTAGGCAACTGGACAGACTTTGTGGCTGATAGCATTCGCGGATGACTGAGCCGTCCGGGCGGCGCGAGCGCAAGAAGGCCGCGACCCGCCGGAAGATCGCCGACACCGCGCTCCGGCTGTTCCTCGAGCGCGGGTACGACGAGGTGGGCATCCGGGACATCGCGGCCGAGGCCGACGTCGCGGTGACCACCGTCTTTTCGCACTTCGCCTCCAAGGAGGCGCTGGTGTTCGAGCAGGACTCGAACTTCGAGGACAGTCTTCGCGGGGCGGTCTCCGGGCGGGCCCCGGAGGAGCCGTTGATCCCGGCCTTGCGGGACGAGATCCAAGCCCTCGTGCGGCACTGCACGGCGGACAGCGTCGCGCCGGTCTGGCGGATGATCGACGGATCGCCCGCGCTGCGGGAGTACGAGGAATCGATGCGGCTGCGGCACGCGGAGTCGCTGGCGGCCGCGATGGCGGCCGATCCCGGGCTGGAGCGCACCCCGACGGCGTGCCGGGCGATCGCCCGGTTCGTGGTCGACGCCTATTCGGTGGCACGCGAGGCGGCCGATCCGGAGGCCGCCGTGGACGAGGTCTTCCGGATGATCGAGGCGGCCTGGGCGGCGACCAGTCCGGTCGCGTCTCGTTAGGGCGGCCGGTTTTCCGGCGCCGGACGGCCGCGAGTTCTCCGCACTCCGGCTCGCGAGCGGCGGAATCCGGTGCGTTATCGCGGTTTTGGGCACTCGCAGTGAGATCTTCGGTATCGCACGGGTGAGCCGATCCCACTGGTTCGAGCGATGCGGCATCGAACAGGTGTTCGAGATACTGGTGGGGTGTTCGAAACGACTTCGGCGGGGCAGCCCCGGTCCCGCCATCCCAGACCACAGCGGGGCGAACGACTGCTCAGCCGGATCAGGCGGCTGCTGCGCGCCGGATGGCTGCGATGTTTCGGCCGGGCGGAACCGCCTGACCGGTGCGCTGCCGCTGCCATGGAAACCGCGTGCTCCGATCCCGAGAAAGACAGCGCTTATCAGGCCGCCGACACTACGAAGGCCGAGAGGGGCACTACCTGTCAGGCTGGCGAAACCACGAAGGCTGAGAGCGAGACTGCCTGCCAGGTCGCCGAAACCACGAATGCCGAGGACGAGACTGCTTGCCAGGCTGCCGAAACCGCGAGGACCGAGAACGAGACTGCTTGCCAGGCTGCCGAAACCGAGAGGACCGAGGACGAGACTGCTTGCCAGGTCGCCGACACCACGAAGCCCGAGAACGACGCTGCCTGCCAGGCTGGCCGGTCGTCAGGCCGGGCAGAGCGTGCCGTTGTCCGGGACCTTGCCGTCGATCAGGAAGGACTGCGCGGCGGAGGTGACGCAGGGGGACTGGCCCACCGCGCCGTGCGCGACGCCCTGCCAGGTGACGGTCACGGCGCTGGGCATCTGGTCCGCGGCCCGGGTGGTGCCGATCTGCGGCGTCACCGGGTCGGTGGCGGTCGCGGCGACCAGGATGGGCGGGGCTCCCGGCGCACCGGCCGGGGGCAGCGCCTCGCGGCGGACCGGCCAAGCACCGCACCAGGCCAGTTCCTGCGCGATCGCGGCGCCGAACTGCGGGTACTTGGCGCGCATTCCCGTTCCGGCGCGGTCCAGCTGATCGGCGGGCAGCCGGGTGGCCGAGTCGTTGCACCGGGTCGCCATGGTGCCGCCGATGCGCGACGTGCGGCCGCGCACGTCGGCCACGATCGGATTCGCGAAGCCGGCCAGCGCGGTGACGTTGCCGTTCTTGGCGGCGTTCAGCGCGTCGGCGAGGGCGGGCCAGGCGGAACGGTCGGCGAGTCCTTGGTACACCGCGTAGGTCGCCACGCCCGGGCTCATCGTCACGCCGTCGTCAGTGTCCACAGGGGACGTGCGAAGTCGATCGGTCACCGTCTTCAGCGCGGCTTTCGCGTCGCCCAGCGGGCAGTTGCGGGCGGCGCAGTCCGCGGCGAAGGCGTCGAACGTCGCCTGCGCGCCGGCGGCCACCGCGTCGAGCACGGCCGCTCGGTCGGCGCCCGGGTCCGGGATGCCGTCCAGCACCATGCGGCCCACCTGCGCCGGATAACGCACCGCGTACTCGGAAAGCACCTTCGAGCCGTCGCCGCGGCCCAGCGCGTTCAGGCGGTCAAGGCCCAGCTGTTTGCGCAGCTGGTCGAGATCGCCGGCGGTGCGCCAGCTGTCCAGCGCGGTCTGCGCGGTGTCGAGGTCGAGCGCGCATTGCTGACCGGCCCGGCGAGCCGCGTCGAGCACGTCGCCGAGGCCGCCGTTCGCGGGGTCCGCGCCCAGCAGCTCCGAACGCACCTCCAGCGGCACGCACTGCACCCCGCCGGACAGCCCGGTGCCGCGCCGGTCGACGCCGATCAGCGAGAACTTCTTCAGGAACTCCGGCGGCAGCTGGGTCGCCAGCCGCGCGGCGAACAGCGAGCCCGGCTCGCCGCCGACGTCGTTCACCACCACCAGCGGGATCGGGCCGTCGCCTGCCTTGAGCACGAGGATGCGGGCGAGCAGATGCTGCGAATCGTCGGGCGCGTCGAGCGGGGAGGTCATGCGGGCGCAGCTGACGTGCAGCGAGTCGGGCAGCGCCGGTGCGGACATCCGCTGCCGGGTGTCCGCGTCGCAGTTGGCCCAGCGCAGTGCGGATTTCTTGGGCTCGGCCAGCGGCGGCAGCGGCACCGCGGCGGTGCTCGGGGAGGTGCGGCGGTGGCGCGCCCGTCGTTGTCGATCACGGCCGGCCGCACGGAGGGCCCGCTGGTGCACCCGGCGAGCAGGAGCACTCCCAGCGTCGCCGCCACCAGCCGGGCGCGCGAACGGAAACGGCTGGGGGAACGGCGGTGCACGGGCTGGTCCTCACGTCTGCTCGGCGGAACTCTCGGACGAGCTTGGCACGCCTGGTGTGGGAAGCCAGTGAGCGGGTCCCGCGGCGTGTCCGGTCCACGCTGGTCCGGGCGGCGAGGGCCGGGTCAGCGGGTCCGGACGACCTCGCCCTGAAACACCGCTGCCAGGTCGTAGCGCGCCGGCTCGTCCAGCTGTGCGTAGCCGCACGACGACGGCTCGCGGTCCGGCCGCCAGCGCGCAAACTGCGCGGTGTGCCGGAAGCGAGACGGATAGCCGCCTTCCGTGTGCTCGTACGAGACCTCCACCACGCGCTCCAGCCGCAGCGGCACCCACGGCTGTTCTTTCGAACGCCAGCGCGTGATGCCGCCCGGCACCCGCTGTCCTTCGCGGACCGCGTCGCCCAGCCACGGATGCCCTTCGCCGTCAGTGATCAGCGGGGCCAGCTCCTGCGCCAGCTCGCGGCGACGCGCGACCGGGAACGAACCGACCACGCCGACGTGGTGCAGCAGCCCGTTCTCGTCGTACAGACCCAGCAGGAACGAGCCGACCGCCTCACCGGGTTCGCCGTCCACGTGCCAGCGCAGGCCCGCCAGCACGCAATCCGCGGTGCGGGAATGCTTGTACTTGAACAAAACTCGCTTGCCCGGCGAATACGGCTCGTCCAGCGGCTTGCCGATCACGCCGTCCAGCCCGGCCCCCTCGAACAGCTCGAACCAGTGCCGCGCGGTCTCCGGGGCGGTCGTCGCCGGCGTCAGCGCGATGCCCGGCAGGGACTCGAGCCGTTCGCGGCGCGCCGACGTCGGCTCGTCCACAAGCGACTCGTCGCCCAGCGCGAGCACGTCGAAGGCCACGAACTGCGCGGGCGACTGTTCGGCGAGCAGCTGGACGCGGCTCTCGGCCGGGTGGATGCGCTCGGTCAGCGCGTCGAAATCGAGCTTGCCGTCGCGGGCCACCACCAGCTCGCCGTCGAGCACCACCCGCTCCGGCAAGGATTCCCGCAGCGCGGCGAGGACCTCCGGGAAATACCGGTTCAGCGGTTTCTCCGCGCGCGACTGCAGGGTGATCTCGTCGCCGTCGCGGAAAACCAGGCAGCGGAACCCGTCCCACTTCGGCTCGAACAGCAGGCCGCCGGAATCGGGGATGGCTTTCGCCGGCTTCGCCAGCATGGGCTTGATCGGTGCCTGCACAGGGAGGGCCATGCGGGCATTCTGGGCGAAACGCGGGATCAGCGCACGCGTGCCGGGCCAGCCGTGTCGAGTTCGAGCCGCACGGCGGTCGGCAGCGTCGCGACGCCGAGCGATTCCCTGGCCCGGGTCAGCACGTACGCGTCGAGGTCTTCCCACACTCGCCGGACGTCTGTGCCCTCAGCCAGCCAGAGCGTGATCCGCAACGCTGGTTCGTCCACAGTGCCGACGGACCGGACGCGCGCCCGAGTGACCCCGTCGAGGCTTTCCGCGTCCGTCTGCACGGCCTCGGCCAAAGCCCCGGAGGTGACGGTCAGCTCCGCGCCGATCGTGTCGTCGAGCTTCAGGTCCGGACGGCGTTCCGGGCGCAGCGAACGGAAAAACCACCACAGCCCGAGCACCAGCAGCAGCACCCCGAGCACGACCGCGCCGATCCGCGCGTACAGCGAATGGTCGCGGAGCCAGCCGACCGCGATCGGGTCGAGCACCGGTCGGTGCCCGCGGAACTGCCCGAGCCATCCCATGCCGACCGCGAGCGCGCCGGCACCGGCCAGCACCCCGAGCACGCCGACCAGAGAGGTCAGCGTGCGCTCGGCGCCGTGCGAACGGCCTTGCGCGCGGCGCGCCGCGGAAGCACTCATCACCGGTCCTTCGGGGAGTCGACGACGACCGACACCTTCGGGCGGCGCTGCAGCGGGAGATCGTCCAGCACCCCGGCGACGGTCTCCAGCAGCCGCGGCCGCAGCTGTTCCTCGTTTTCCAGACGGCTTGTCGCGCGCACGCGCACCCGGCGGGAGCTGGCCGTCACGGACGCGCCACGCACGTTGTCCTCTGCGCGCACCGCCAGCCCGACCAACCGCGCGAGCGCCCGCGGCGACGTGCTCACCGTGATGCCGTCGGCGGGGTCGGTCATCCGCACCGCGCGGTCGCCCGCGCCGAGCGCCAGCACCAGGAGCACGAGCCCGGCGAGCACCGCGATTCCGGCGGTGAGCCGCACCGGCGTGCTGGTCCAGTCCAGCTCGGCGATCTCGGTCTTCCACCGGGGCCACGGCACCAGCAGCGGCGCCTTGCCGGGCTGCCACCAAGACCATCCGACCTCGAGCGCCAGCAGCGCGCCGCCGACCGCGACGGCCAGACCGAGCACAGTGGACAGAAGACGGACGAGGACGCGCATCATCGCACCCTCGGCGGCACGTCCGGCAGCAGCGCGGTGACCTTCACCGCGACCGAACGCACCTGATAGGAGGTGATCCGCTCGACCTCTTCGACGACCTTCGCGCGCACCTGCCCGGTCACTTCCCGCACCGGAGCCGGATAGCGCAGCGCCAGATCGAGGGACAGCTCGACGTCGTTGTCCGAGCCGCCGACCTTCGCGGACGCACCGGAAGTCCCCGTGCTGACGCCCGCGACGCGGCGTTCGGTGGACATCGTCCCGGGCACCTGGTCGGCGGCATGCTGCGCGACCTTGCGCACGACCGCGTGCGCGATGGTCAGCGAACCGCGTTCGGCGGGCTCCGGGAGGTCGCTGCGGGTCGGCCCTGCCTCGACCGCCCGGGTCACCTGTCCCGGCCCTTCCCGAACAGGTCGCCGAGGTCGAGTTCGCCGTCGAGGACCCGGCCGACCACGAGCCCGATGAGGCCGACCGCGAAGGTCACCAGGAAAGCGGTGAACCCCTGAGTGGCGGCCAGGCCGAGAATCAGCCCGGCGAGGATCCCGGTCTGCGTAGCGTTCAACGTGCGCCCTCCTGGGATTGCTTGCTGCGGCGAGTAAGGGGTGATGACTGATCTGACGTGCGGTGGCGAGCGGGTTGGTGCCCGGTGCGGTTTGCGGAGTGCCGGAGCGTTCCGGCTTCGCTGCCGGTCAGCTGTCGCTGTCCGGGCGCCGTCGCCACGCTCGGGCCTTCGGAACCGGCGCGGTGCCGGGGCCCGCGGCAGCGGACCGGCGATCGCCGGTCACTCGACCCGGCTGGACTCGGGTTCGTCCTCCTCGCCGGGCAGGTGGATGTCGTTGACCGAGATGTTGACCTCGATCACCTCGAGCGCGGTGATCTGCTCGACCGCGGTGATGACGTTGCGCCGGACGTCGCGCGCGACCTCGGCGATCCGCGCGCCGTATTCGACGACGACATCGAGGTCGATCGCGGCCTGCTTCTCGCCGACCTCCACCGAGACACCGGCGGTGGACGTCGAGCCCGAGCCCGGGATCCGGTCCCGGATGGCCCCGATCGCCCGCGACACGCCGCCGCCGAGCGCGTGCACGCCTGCGACCTCGCGCGCCGACAGCGCCGCGATCTTCTGCACGACCAGCGACGAGATCGTGGTGCGCCCGGCGGTGTCCGTCTGCTCGACCGACGTCAGCGCGGCGGAGGGGACGGCGGACGGGACATCGGGCCGGTTCGGGGTCGGCATGGTTCCTCGCTCCCTGTAGCGGACATGGCGCGTCCAGTGTCGCCGCGAGCGGCTCGCGGCGCCGGAGACGTGCCCGCTAGAACGATGTCCCGACCGGGCGAAAACTCACGCGGCATCCCTCGGATGGGTGATACGGCGCGAGGTTGGCGAGGGCATCGGCACTTCGGCGGCGACCGTCGGCCCGCGCCTGGCTCGCTTGGCTCACGCCTGGAACGACGCGGCGAAAGACGAGCGCACCCGATCGCCTCGGCGGCACAAAGGTGGCTGCGGCTGGGAACCGTGAGGGTTTGCCGAGCCTGCCCGGCTTCATGGCCCGGGAGCGGTCGCCCATGCGTAGCGTGGCGGCGGGCGTTGAGCCGACGCTCGGCGGGTTCGGGGCTGTGATGGCCGACGGCAGTCGCCGACGCCCGGCTGCTCCGGGCCGCGACGTCTGGGGTGGTCGTCGGTGCCCAGCTGTTCTGGGAGCGGGCGATAGCTGGCGGCGGTCACCGGTGTTCGGCGGTTCCGGAGCGCGTGACGGTTGGTGGCAACTAGTGGTTTCGGGGCGAGTGAGGGCTGGCGGCAGGCGTCGGTGTCCGGCGGGTCGTGGAGGGGCGCGCGATGGTTGGCGGCGGTTAGCGGTGTCGGCTGATCAGGGGCGCGCGAGGGGCAGCGGTGTTCGGCGGTTCCCGGGGCACGCCAGGGATGGCCGGCGGCGTTCAGCGGCGTCCGGTGGTTTCGGGGCGCACGATGGTCGCCGGTGTTCGGCGGTTCTGGGGTGAAGGCTGTCTGGCCGCAGTCAGCGGTGCTTGGCGGCTCCGGCTGCGCGATGACTGGCCGGGGGAAGCGCTGCGAGTCGGGGTCGGCAGCGCCGGACCAGCGGCGAAGCCCGGTGACAGTCACCACACGCGGCCCGCTTCAGCCGCTCTGTTGTCGGCCGAAAGGGGGCTTCGACCGGGGGATTTGCGGTGCTCCGGCGGGCTGAGGCGAGCCGAGGGCGCCGGGAGCGTCCGGATAGGCTCTGCGACCATGCCCGCAGCTGCGCTGACCGACCGGTTTCCCGAGCTTGGGGCCGATGAGCTGATCGCCTCCCTCGTGCCGCCGCCGCGGTTTGGCGAGGCTCGGTTCTCCACTTACCTGCCCAATCCGGACGAGCCCAGCCAGGCCGCGGCGGTCGAGGCGTGTTCGGCGTTCGCTTCGCGGATCGGGGCGGCGAAGGCCAGGAAGTCGCGGCTGCGGTCGCTCTTCGGCGGCGGTGCGGCGATTCCGGACGGGCCGATGGGGCTTTACCTCGACGGCGGGTTCGGCGTCGGCAAGACCCACCTGCTCGCCTCGACCTGGCACGCGACTCCGGGGCCGAAGGCGTACGGGACGTTCGTCGAGTTGACCCACCTGGTCGGCGCGCTGGGGTTCGCCAACGCGGTCGCGCGGCTGTCGGAGCACCGACTGCTCGCGATCGACGAATTCGAGCTGGACGATCCCGGCGACACCACGCTGGTCAGCCGGTTGTTGCAGGAACTCACCGACGCGGGCGTTTATGTCGCGGCGACCTCCAACACGTTGCCGGACAAGCTCGGCGAGGGGCGGTTCGCCGCGGAGGACTTCCTGCGGGAGATCCAGGCGTTGTCGCGGCGGTTCGGCGTCGTCCGGGTCGACGGGCCGGACTACCGGCACCGCGGGCTGCCTGATGCGCCGCCGCCGGTCGGCGACGACGAGCTGGACGCGTCCGCTGCCGCGCACGAAGGGTCCACTGTGGACGAGTTCGGGGCGTTGATGAAGCATCTCGAGCGGCTGCATCCGTCGCGGTACGGGAAGCTGCTCGACGGGGTGCGGCGGGTGCACCTCAAGCACGTGACGCCGGTGCCGGACCAGATGGTCGGGCTTCGGCTGGTCGCGCTGGCGGACCGGCTGTACGACCGCGCGATCCCAGTGGTGGTGTCCGGGGTTCCGCTGCCCGAACTGTTCGGCGAGGAGATGCTGAACGGCGGTTACCGCAAGAAGTACCTGCGTGCGATCAGCCGGTTGACGGCTCTGGCGCGCGACGCGGTGACAGCGCCGCCCGCAGCGCGGTGACCACGGCGGGGGCGAAGCAGACGCCGCCGGCGATGTCTGTGAGGTAGTGGTAGCCGAGGCCGATCATGCCGACGGCTGCGCAGGCGACCAGCACTACGGCCACGACAGCGGCGACAGCCTTGAAGCGGACTAGCAGCACCACGACGGTGAGGACGGCTACCAGGCTGACGGTGTGGCCGCTCGGGTAGACGAGTGTGCCGCCTTTCCAGCGGTCGAAGGCAGGCTTCAGGGCCCAGCTGTTGAGTGCGATGGCGATGAAGGGGCCTGCCACGGCTAGTAGTGCGTTTCGTCGGGAGCGTTGGTAGAGGCAGATTCCGGCGATGACCACCACGGCGGGGATGAGCACGTACGGCTCGGTGGGCAGCACAAGGGTGTTGAGCAGTCCTGGGCTTAGGGGCGCGGCGGACTTCTCGGCCCACTGGTCCACTGTGCCGGGTGGGTACGGCGCGACGAGGAGTCCTAACCCGAGCGTGGCGAGTGCGCAGAGTGCGGCGAAGAGGGCGAGAGTCCGCCTGACGGTCACGGATCGAAGCCTAGTCACATTCGTCGCGGTTCGCGGGTCCTTCCTTCGACACTGACGATCGGAGGGACACGAACCAATGGGGGACATCGAGATCCACGGGACTGTCGCTGACGGTTTCGAGGAGGTGCGCGAGGAGTTCGCGGTAGCGGCCGGGGCGAGCGCCGGGGTGCAGCTGGCGGTCCGCGTGCGCGGGCGGCTGGTGGTTGATCTCTGGGCTGGGGACGTTACGGGCGAGACGCTGACCGGCGTCTATTCGTCGACCAAGGGGGCGACGGCCTTGGTGGTCGCGCTGCTCGTGCAGGACGGGTTTTTGGATCTGGACGTGCCGGTCGCGCGTTGCTGGCCGGAGTTCGGTGCGGCGGGCAAGGATGGGATCACGGTGCGCGATGTGCTCACGCATCGCTCCGGCCTGATCGGGGTGGACGGCGGGCTGTCCGCGGAAGAACTCGCGGACGATCGGGTGATCGCCCGGCGGTTGGCTGGGCAACGGCCGTTTTGGCGGCCGGGTTCTGCCTACGGGTACAGCGGATTCGCTGGGTTCTCGGTCGTCGCGGAGGTGGTCCGGCGGGTCACGGGGCAGTCGGTGCAGGAGCATTTCGAGGCGCGAGTCCGCGAGCCGTATGGCCTCGATCTGTACCTCGGGCTGCCGGAGAAGGAGGAGCACCGCTACCGCGAGGTGCTGGCGGGCGAGGCGAGTGCGGAGGAACTCGCGGCGTTTCAGGCGTATGTCCCGGGGCCGCACAGTCTCGGCGGGATCGGCTACGGGCTCGACTCGACGCCGCCGCTTGACCAGGTCGCGTTCGTCAACACGCGGCGGGTGCGGGCGCTCGGGCCGGTTTCCGCGGGTGGGGTGGGCAGCGCGCGCGGGCTGGCGGGACTGTACGCGGCCGCTGTGTCCGGACTGGACGGACGGCCGCCGTTGCTCGAACCCGGCACGCTCGGCGAGTTCGCCATGCTGCATTCGACCGGCCGCGATCTGGTGACCGGCGACGCGGGCCAGTACGCGCTCGGGTTTCAGGCGAAGGGGCTGCGTTATCCGTTCTTGAGCGCGAATGCGTTCGGGCACAACGGGTCTGCTGGTTCCGAGTCCTTCGTGGACCCGCTCAGCGGCATCGCTTTCGGTTACACGCGGCGGCAGTTCTCCGCGACCTGGTCCTATCCGGAACACGACCGGCTGGCCGCCGCGGTCCACGCCGCGACCGAACGACAGGCGGTGCAAGAAGACTGACCGCTGTGATGCGATGCTTGTCCCATGTCGCTGTTCTCGCGCCGTCCGGCCGAAACCCCGTCCGGCCCGTTCCGCTTCCGGATCTCCGAGATCTACCAGATCCCGACGCGCGGAGTCGTGGTCACCGGCACGGTCACTGACGGCACCGTCCAGGTCGGTGCCAAGGCGGTAGTGCAGTTGCCCGGCGGTGCTCGCGAGGTCGTGGTGACACGGATCGAAACGGCTCGCCGCAAACGACAGTCTGCGGAAGCCGGTGCCGAGGCCGGGCTTTACCTGTCCGGTCTCAGCACCGGCGACATCCCGACCGTGCCGGGCGGCGACGGACTGCAGCAGGACAACGCCGGCTTGAGCGGCGTTGAGGTGACCTCCGCTTGAGCGGGCACTCCCATTCACCAGAACCGCGCCGTTCACCGGCGATCCGGCTGATCCGGTTCCTGCGGCTGGTGTACGCCCTGCCGATCGGGCTCGCGATCGCCGGCATCGTCGGCGGCTTCGTCCTCGGCTACGGCTGGTACATCGCGGCCGGGTCGATCGGCATCAGTCTCACCATCATGGTGCTGATCCTCGGCAGCGTCGCCCGGTCGCTGCACGGCACCGCCTCCCCGCAAGGCACGAAGTTCGTCAAGGAGCAGGGCGACCGGGCGCTCGCCAAGATCGAAAATCTCAAGACGACCGGGACGCAGATCAACGACGCGTACGTCACCGAGCTGAAGCTGGTCGTCGCGCCGCCGGACGGGCAGGCGTACAGGGCGATCGCCCGGGAGCTGATCCATCCGGTGCGTTCCGCCGCGTACCAGCCGGGCACGGTCGTCGTGGTCAAGCAAAGTGCGCGGTATCCCGGCGTGATCGTGGTGGACGCCGATCCGCCGCGGGAGTGGACTGAGCGGCCGTGGCAGGTCGGGTCCATCGGGGAGGAGCGCACGCCGGAACCCGAAGCGCGGCAAGGGAGCGTCGCCGGGCGGCTGGCCATGACGGTGGTGAGCACGGTTGTCGTCGTGGCGGCGTTGCTGGTGCCGATTCGCGACGATGTGCTCGGCCAGCTGCTCGCGCAGCCGAACATGTTCACGGCGGACACCTTGCGGGCTGGCGTGGCGAAAATGGCTGCCGAGAGCGAGCGTTTCGAAGAACTGACAGTGGAATCGGACCTGATCCGCGCTGAAGTGCCTGGAGCGGACCTCACCTATCGCGGCGGCACAGTCAAGCGCGATCCAACCAGCACCGGCGCGGCGGACAAGCAATTCGCCGCGAGTGAGGTCAATTTCGACGCGATTCCCGGCCTCGTCGCGCGTTTCGGCGGAGACCCGGCAGACGCGCGAGTGTACGTCCGCCGCGAGAAGGTCGGCGTCACGATCACCGTCCACTCAGCCAAAGACAGCGAGCGCGAGCTGGTGGCGGACGCGAAAGGCGTCCCGGCGCTCACGGCGGACGCGTTCACCGAGCGCGGTTTCGAGGAAGTCGCCGCGCTGTTGACCAAAGCGAGCGGTCGTCACGAGGTGTACGAGGCGATCATCCGCACCGATCACGTGGAGTTCCAGGTGCCCGGCCCCGCTGCGGGCACCGCGGACGACTACGACTGGCACCGCGGGCGTCTGGTCGAGCACCGGCCTTCGCCGATCCAGCCGGAGCAGGACGCGCCGCTGTTCGCGTTGTCGAAGCTGTCGCCGAAGGCGTTGCCCGCGATCCTCGCGAAGGTGAACGAACGCATGCCCGGCTTCCCCCGCGACGAGGTTTCGGTGGGGTTCCGGGAGAACAACGGGACGTGGAGCCTGAGCACGTCCGTCAAGGACGACTACGGCCGCGGCATCGAGGTGACCGCTTCGCCGGACGGATCGTCGATCGCAGTGGTGCCCACCCGGTGACCGCCGCCCGGAAAACGGCGGTCACCGGGTAGCTCAGCCGCGCACGACCTGCGCGATCGCGTCGACGCCGCGGTCCAGTTCGGCTTCGGTGATCACCAGCGGCGGCGCGACCCGGAGTGTGCGGTCGTGCGTTTCCTTGCACAGCACGCCCAAACCGGCCAACGCCTCGGACGCCGCCCGTCCGGTCGGACCGCCCGGCGCGATGTCGACGCCCGCCCACAGGCCGCGTCCGCGCACTTCCGATACACCGTTGCCGACCAGCTTCGCCAGCCGCTCGTGCAGGTGTGCGCCGAGTTCGGTGGCCCGCTTCTGATACTCGCCGGTCTGCAGCAGCCGCACCACGGCACGGCCGACCGCGCACGCCAGCGGGTTGCCGCCGAAGGTCGAGCCGTGTTCGCCCGGCTTCAGCACGCCCAGTACGGCACGGCTGCCGACGACAGCCGACACCGGGACGATGCCGCCGCCGAGAGCCTTTCCGAGCGTGTACAGGTCGGCGCGGACGCCTTCGTGCTCCAGCGCCAGCACGGTGCCAGTACGCGCGAGACCGGACTGGATCTCGTCGGCGATCATCAGTACGCCGTTCTCGTCGCACAGCCGGCGCACTTCGGCGAAGAACCCCGGCGGTGGCACGATAACGCCCGCCTCGCCCTGAATCGGCTCCATCAGCACAGCCGCCGTACGCGGCGTGATGGCCGCCTTCACTGCTTCAGCGTCGCCGTACGGCACCTGGACGAAGCCCGGTGTGAAGGGGCCGTAGTCGGCGCGCGCGGTTTCGTCGTCGGAGAACGAGACGATGGTGGTGGTACGGCCGTGGAAGTTCGACCGTGCGACCACGATTTCCGCAGTGCCCGCCGGAACGCCCTTCACCTGGTACGCCCACTTGCGCGCGACCTTCACCGCGGACTCCACTGCCTCGGCCCCGGAGTTCATCGGCAGCACCATTTCGGTGCCGGTCAGCTCGGCCAGTTCGCGGCAGAACAAGCCCATCTGGTCGTGGTGGAACGCGCGGGAGGTGAGCGTGACGCGGCCCAGCTGCTCGGTGGCGGCGGCGATCAGCTCGGGGTTGCGGTGGCCGAAGTTGAGCGCGGAATAGCCGGCCAGGAAGTCCAGATAGGACTTGCCGGCCACGTCGGTCACCGAAGCGCCCTCGGCTTCGGCGATCACGACCGGCAGCGGATGGTAGTTGTGCGTGCTCCATTGCTCGTCGAGCGCGATGAAGCCGTCGGAGGAGGTGGGACGCGCGGTGCCGGCAGGCTGGACGGACGCTGTCATGCGTTCAGGCTAGAGGCCGTTCGCGGGGAGTTCAGCCGGGAAACGTTGCTTTCCCCCGTCGTTCGTTGCGCAATCAGGGGGTCTGACCGGCGAATCGCTGCGCGGCTCGCTCGACCGGATGACACCCGGCCGGACGGCCGGGAAGTCCCCGGGATCGGCGGCCGGTCCGGTTATCGTCCCGGGATGGCGAAGAAGCAGCAGAACGGAAACCGGGTCCGCGACGCGCTCCGGGCGGGCGACGAGCTGCCGGACCCGGCTTCGTCGCCCGTGGGGCCGGAAAAGAAGGAAAAAGGCGGCAAGAAGCTGGCGTCCGCCGGGGAACAGCTCGCCGGGTTGCAGGAAGCGCTGTACGCGGAGGGCATCGGCGGCGGCGAACGCAGTGTGCTGCTGGTGTTGCAGGGGATGGACACCTCCGGCAAGGGCGGCACCGTCGGCCACGTGCTCGGTCTGGTGAACCCGATGGGCGTGCAGTACGCCGGGTTCAAGAAGCCCACGGCCGCCGAGCGCAAGCACGATTTCCTGTGGCGCATCCGCAAGAAGCTCCCGTCGCCGGGGCATCTCGGCGTGTTCGACCGCTCGCACTACGAGGACGTTCTCGTGCCGCGCGTGCTCGGCCAGCTTCCTGCCGCTGAGCGACGGCAGCGCTACACGCAGATCAACGCGTTCGAGAAGGAACTGACCGACAACGGCACCGCTGTCGTGAAGGTGTTCCTGCACATCTCGCCCGAGGAACAGCTCCGTCGCCTCACCGCGCGGCTGGACCGGCCGGAGAAGCGGTGGAAGTTCGACCCGTCGGACATCGAGGCGCGTCGGCAGTGGCCTGCCTACCAGCAGGCGTATGCCGACGTGTTGAAGCGCACGTCCACTAAGCACGCTCCGTGGTATGTCGTGCCCGCCGACCGCAAGTGGTACCGGAACTGGGCCGTCGCCGAGCTGCTGGTGGAGACGCTGGCCGAGCTGGACCCGAAGTTCCCGGAGCCGACTTACGACATCGACGAGCAGCGGGCGGCGCTGCAGGGTGTTGGCGTTTCCGGCTGAGCATCTGAAAGAGTGCTGGTCGTGACCGATTTCGCACTCGACGATGTTCCGTTCCTCCGCCAGCAGGCCCGCACCCAGCGGTTCACTCTCGGCGCGCCCAAGCAGTTCCGGGTCGCCCCGGACGGTTCGCGGGTGCTGTTCCTGCGCAGCGCCACCGGTACCGACCCGCGGCACAGCCTGTGGTCGTTCGACCTCGCGACCGGCGAGGAGACGAAGCTGATCGACGCCGCCGAGCTGGTGTCCGGCGACGAGGACCTGCCGCCGGAGGAACGCGCGCGGCGCGAGCGGGCCCGGGAGACCGGCGGCGGCGTGGTGGCGTTCGGCGTGGACGACGCGTTCACCGTCGTCACTTTCACGCTGTCAGGCAAGCTTTACACGCTCGACCTCGCGAGCGGCGAGACCCGGATCCTGGTCGACGGGTCCGTGATCGATCCGCGGCCGAACCCGACCGGCACGCACGTCGCGTACGTGCGCGAGCGCCGGCTGCACGTGATCGAGCTGGCGACCGGCGAGGACCGCGTGCTCGCCGGCGAGGACAACGAGGACGTCACCTGGGGCCTCGCGGAGTTCATCGCGGGCGAGGAGATGGCCCGCACGCGCGGCTACTGGTGGGCGCCGGACGGGCGCAGCCTGATCGTCGAGCGCGCGGACCGCGGACCGGTGCCGCGCTGGACGATCGGCGACCCGGCGAACCCGCAGCAGCCGGCGAACGTCGTGGCGTATCCGTCGGCAGGCTCGCCGAACGCCGAGGTGTCGCTGGCCGTGCTGAGCCTGGACGGAAGCCGCGTCGACGTAGTGCCGGGCGACTGGGAATACCTGGTCACCGTGCACTGGTCGGCGGGCGGGAAGCCGCTGCTGGCCGTGCAGCCGCGGGACCAGAAGCGGCTCACCGTGCTCGCGCTGGACCCGGCCGACGGGTCTGTCGCCGAGGTGCACACCGAGACCGACGAGCACTGGGTGGAGATCTTCCAGGGCGTGCCCGCGTGGACCTCGGACGGCGAGCTGGTGGTGGAAAGCGCGGCCGACGGCGACCACCGGCTCGTGGTCGGCGGCAAGCCAGTCACGCCGCCGGGGATGCAGCTGCGGATGGTGCTGCACGTCGGCGACGAAATCCTTTTCACCGCTTCGGAAGACGACCCGACGCAGATCCACCTGTACCGCACCGAAGACGGCTCGGTGCGTCGACTGTCCACAACGGACGGTGTGCACGTCGGCTCGGGCAGCGCGGCTCTCACGGTGCTCTCCTCGTGGAGCCTCGACCACAGCGGTCCGAAGGTCACCGTGCTGCGGGACGGCATCGAAGTGAGCGAGATCGAATCGTCCACTGTGGACCCCGAGATCGTGCCGAACTTGACCTGGCTCACCCTCGGCGAACGCCGGCTGCGCGCGGCTTTGGTGCTGCCGCGCGGATACGAGCCGGACGAGGGCAAACTGCCGGTGCTGCTCGACCCGTACGGCGGCCCGCACGCGCAGCGGGTTCTCCAGAGCCGCAACGCTTTCCTGACCCCGCAGTGGCTCGCCGACCAGGGCTTCGCCGTGCTCATCGTCGACGGCCGCGGCTCGCCCGGCCGGGGACCGGCGTGGGAGAAGGAGATCGCCGGCAAGCTCGCCGACGTCACGCTGGCCGACCAGGTCGACGCGCTGCACGCCGCCGCGGCCGAGCGTCCCGAACTGGACCTGGACCGGGTCGCGATCCGCGGCTGGTCCTACGGCGGCTACCTGTCCGCGCTCGCCGTGCTGCGGCGGCCGGACGTGTTCCACGCGGCGGTCGCGGGCGCGCCGGTCACCGACTGGTCGCTGTATGACACCCACTACACCGAGCGCTACCTCGGCAAACCGGAGGACGAACCGGAAAGCTACGAGCACAACTCGCTCATCGCGAGCGCCGGTTCGCTCGAACGGGCGCTGCTGATCGTGCACGGCCTGGCCGACGACAACGTCTTCCCGGCGCACGCGCTGCGGCTTTCCTCGGCGCTGCTGGCGAAGGGACGTCCGCACGGCTTCCTGCCGCTCGCGGGGGCGACGCATATGACGCCGCAGGCGGAGGAGGTCGCGGAGAACCTGATGCGCACCCAGGTCGCTTGGGTACACCGGGAGCTAGGCAGTGTTTGATGGCGCCGGCTTCGCCGGCGCGGCGGGATCGCCTTTAGTCGGCGTGTCGAGGAACAGCGCACCCGGCCCGGGGGGCCGTGCACGCTGCTCCTCGACACGCCGACGCGATCCCGCGTTTCGGTCCAGTCGGAATCCAGAGGGGCTGACCGCGTCGGTGCTGCCGACCGGCGACGTCTTCGGGGTTCCGGCGCGCTGAACTCCGCGGAACGGCCGGTGCTCCCTTGGCGGGGCACCGGCCGTTTCGTGCGTGCGGGGTGTTTCGCGGGTGCACCGCGAGCGGTGTGCGGACCCGGTCGCGGGCTGCCGGTGCGTGCCCGTACTGTTGCTCAGGGTAAGGCAAGGTTACCCTAAGAAAGGCGGCTCCATGGCGGATGCGCGCTCAGCGCCGGCGGCCTCGTCCGGCGTGGCTTCGGCGGAGTGGCTGGCGGGCGGTCCCGGCGGCGCGGACCGGCTGGCCCGGCTGCTTCCGGCGGCGTTGCGCGGGATGGCGGCGGGCATGGCGGAACGCGGCGGCCCGGTTCCGGCAGGCGGTCCGGCCGCGGTGGCGGCGGCGCTCGCCCGGTCTTCCGGTGCGGCGCGGTACGGAGTGGGCGCCGAACAGGCCCTGGAAGAGCTTTCCGCCTTGCTCGCCGCCGGATCCGCCGATCCAGCCGACCCGGCGTGCGCCGCGCATCTGCACTGCCCGCCGCTGGCGGTTTCGGTCGCCGCCGATGTCGTCGCGTCCGCGCTGAACCCGTCCATGGACTCGTGGGACCAGGCCCCGGTCGCGAGCGAGATCGAGCGCGAGTTCACCACCGGCATCGCCCGGCTCTGCTACCCGGACGCCGCCCGTCCGGACGCCGTCGTCACCTCCGGCGGCACCGAGTCCAACCTCCTCGGACTCCTTCTCGCGCGGGAATCCGCGGTGACCCGACCGGTCTGCGGGGCCAATTCGCACCACAGCGTCGCTCGCGCCGCATGGCTGCTCGGGCTGCCCGCACCGGTCGTGGTGCCGTGCGCGGACGACCGCATGGTCCCGTCTGCGCTGGCCGAGACGTTGGCGTCGCTCGGTGCGCAGGCCGTGGTCGTCGCGACCGCAGGCACGACGAACACCGGCCGGATCGACCCGTTGCCGGAGATCTCCGAGATCTGCCGCCGGACTGGCGCGCGGCTGCACGTCGATGCGGCGTACGGCGGTCTCGCGCTCTGCAGCGACCGCCTTCGCACCCGCGTCGCCGGTCTGGAGCTGGCCGACTCGGTCGCGCTCGACCTGCACAAATTCGGCTGGCAACCGGTCGCCGCCGGGGTGTTCGCCGCTCGCGAGGAGAACGATCTGCGCGCGCTGACCGTCCGTGCCGAGTACCTGAACGCCGACGACGACACCGAGGCCGGACTGCCCGATCTGCTCGGCCGTTCGCTGCGCACCTCCCGCCGCCCGGACGCGTTCCGGATGGCGGTCACGCTGCGCGCGCTCGGCACGGCGGGGATCGGTGCGCTCGTGGAACGCTGCTGTGCCAACGCTTCCGGGGTGCACGCGATGGTCGAAGACCACCCGGCGCTGCGGTCGTGGGGCACGCCGGAACTGTCCACAGTGGTCTTCCGCCCGCTGGCGGCGGATGAGCTGCCGGGGGCGGCCGGGGACGACCTGGTCGCGCAGGTGCGGCGCACATTGCTGGAGGAGGGTACAGCGGTGATCGGCCGCGGCGCGTTGCCGACCGGCCCGGACGGTGAGTCACAGCTCTGGCTCAAGCTCACTCTCCTGCACCCGCACACCGAAGCCGCCGACTACCGAGCGCTGCTCGACGCGGTGGCGACGGTCGCGGCGGACCTGCGCGCGACCGTCGCGCGGGAAAGCCCGGTCGCGTCGTGAGGCGTTACGACGTCGCCGGGGTCGGGATCGGGCCGTTCAACCTGTCGCTGGCCGCGCTGGCGGATCCGCTCGACCAGCTGGACGTCGTGCTGTTCGACGCGCGTCCCGAGTTCCGCTGGCATCCCGGCCTCCTCGTGGACGGCGCGACGCTGCAGGTGCCGTTCCTCGCCGACCTGGTGACGCTCGTCGACCCGACCAGCCGGCACTCTTTCCTCAACTACCTGCGCGAACGCGGCCGGCTGCTGCCGTTCTACTTCGCTGAGCGGTTCCATCTGCCGCGCGCCGAGTACGACGACTACGGCCGCTGGGCGGCGGCCCGGCTGCCGTCGTGCCGGTTCGGGCACGAGGTCACCGGCCTCCGCTGGATCGACCGCGAAGAGGCGTTCGAGCTGACCGTCAGCGGCGCGGAACCGGTGTTGGCGGCGGCAGTCGTGCTCGGCGTCGGTACTCAGCCGAGCGTGCCGGAACCGTTGCAGGCCTTGGTTTCCGCGCCGGACGTGCTCGCGCTGCACTCCGCTGACTACCTCACGCGGCGGTCCGAGCTGATCGCCGCGGATTCGGTGACGGTGGTCGGTTCGGGGCAATCGGGGGCCGAGGTGTTCCTCGACCTGCTGCGCTCGCGGTCCACTATGGACGGTCTGCGCTGGCTCGCGCGGACGCCCGCCTTCGCGCCGATGGAGTACTCCAAGCTCGGCCTGGAGCAGTTCACCCCGGACTACACGGCGTACTTCCACGGCCTTCCCGAAGCGGTCCGCGACGAGCTGCTCCCGAAGCAATGGCAGCTGTACCAAGGGATTGACGCCGAGACGATGGCGGAGATCCACGACGAGCTGTACCGCCGGAGCATCGGCGGCGGCTGGCCGGGCGCGATGCTGACGCCGGGTGTCGAGGTGGTGTCCGCGACCGTCGGCGACGGGATCGAGCTGGGGCTTCGGCACGCCCAGCAAGGAACGACCGCGACCCATCGGACGTCCGCCGTGGTCGCTGCCACCGGCTACGCGGAGACGCCGACCGGGCCGCTGCTGCAGGGGCTCGGCGACGCGGTGCGCCGTGACGCGCAGGGGCGGCTCGTCGTCGGGCCGGACTACCGCGTCGAACTCGACCTGCCCGGGCAGTTGTTCGTGCAGAACGCGGAACGGCACACGCACGGCCCCGGCGCGCCGGATCTCGGGCTCGGCGCGTGGCGAGCCGCGGCGATTCTCAATGCTGTGTGCGGAAAACCAGTGTACGACCTGCCCGAGCGAACCGCGTTCACCACTTTCGGCCTTACCCAGACGGAGGACCAGTGACCCTGACCGACGACGCTGCGTGGCGGGCCGCTGGCTCGCTCGTCACCCACAAAATGCTCGGCGAGCTGTCCTACGAAGCGATGCTGGTGCCAGTGGCGGGCGAACCGACGCGGGCTGGGCACCGCAGCTGGCAGCTCGATCTGCCTGGCGAAGTCTCGTACCGCTTCGAGGCCCGCCGAGGCGCGTTCGAGTCGTGGACAGTCTTGCCTGGCAGCGCAATCCGGATCGCCGGCGGAACCGAAGGCCCGGCGGACGACCCGCGCACGCTGATCGTCGACGCGCGCGAACGGCTCGGTCTCACCGGCCTGCGGCTGGCCGACGTCCTCGCCGAGCTGACCTCGACCGTCGCCAACGAGGCGACCCGTCTGCGCCGCGCACCGAGCGCCGCCGAACTGTCCACGATGGACTACAACCTCGCCGACGGTCATCTCACCGGCCACCCGAGGCTGGTGGTCAACAAGGGCAGGGTCGGTTTCTCCGCCCGCGACCGCGCCCGCTACGCACCCGAATCCGGTACCGACATCCGGCTCCGCTGGTATGCCGTGCACCGCGATCTCGCGCAGTTCCGCAGCGTGGCCGGGCTCGACGCGGAGACCCTGCTGCGCGAGGAGCTGGACGACCGCACCCGAGCCGAGTTCGCCGCCCGCACGGCCAGCCTCGGCGATCCCGCCGACTACGTCTGGGTGCCGGTGCATCCTTGGCAGGCCGACGAAATCATCGGCACGCTCTACGCGGCCGAGCTGGCGACCGGGCAGATGGCCGAGCTGGGGGAGAGCGGCGACGTCTACCGTCCACATCAGACTGTGCGAACCCTGGCCAACCGCTCGCGGCCGGACCGGCGCGACGTGAAAACCGCGGTGTCCGTGCGAAACACGCTCGTCTACCGCGGCCTGAACTCCGCGGCGACGCTCGCCGGACCGTCGGTCACCGCATGGCTGCGCCGGATCGACGCGGCCGACCCGTTGCTCTCCGAGAAGTACCGCTTCGAGCTGCTCGGCGAGGTGGCGAGCGTTTCGGTCCGGCATCCGCTGTTCGGCTCGCTGGAGGAACTGCCGTACCGGTTCCACGAGACGCTCGGCGCGTTGTGGCGCGAGCCGCTCGTCGCCCGGCTCGCCGACGGGGAACAGGCGATCTCGTTCGCCGCGCTGCCGTACCGAGATGCCGGCGGCGAGACCGTGCTGACCAGGTTGATCACGCAGTCCGGCGAGGGGGCGGAAGCGTGGCTTTCGCGGCTGTTCGACCTGCTGCTCACACCGTTGCTGCACTGGCTGCTGCAGTACGGCGTCGGATTCTGCCCGCACGGCCAGAACCTCGTGCTGGTGGTGGACGCGAACGGCAGCCCGCTGCGCGTCGCGATCAAGGACTTCGCACAGGGCGTGGACCTGCTCGACGAGGAATTGCCCTGCTACGCCGACCTTCCGCCAGACGCGGCCGCCGACATGCTGCGCTGGCCGGCGCATCTGCTCGCGCAGTCGCTGTTCAGCTCGGTCTTCTCCGGGCAGCTGCGCTTCTGGGCGGAACTGCTGCTGGACGACCTCGACCTGGCTCGCGGCGATTTCTGGGCCTTGGTACGCGAGGTCGTCGGCCGCTATCGCGACGAAAACCCCGATGTGGCCGAGCGTTTCGACGCTTGCCGGCTGTTCGCGCCGGACGTCGAGCGGGTCACGCTGAACCGCGAACACCTCGCCGGACAGGGCTTCGACAAGGTCGAGCGCGACGACGAGTTCGACGTCCGCTGGGGCCGCGTGCCGAATCCGTTGCACAGCCCCGATCCGGACGGTGCCTGGTGAACCCGTTCGACCGTCCGGTCGGGCCGCGGTCGCTGGCCGTGCGTGCCGAAGCGGGTTCGGCGGCTGCGGAAGTGCTGCGTCGCATGCTCGCCGAGGACGGCGCTCGGCTGGTGCTTTTGGTGCCGGATCCGCACGCGCGCTTCGCGGCGGTGGAGCTGGCCGCGCCGTTCGCCGCCGAGGTCGTGGACAGCGGATACGGCGTGTGCAGCTACATCTTCGCCTGGACGCCGGAGCGCGAACCGTTGCCAGAGGTCGGGCCGCTGAAGCCGTACCTCGGCGGGTTCAGCGACCTGCGCGTGCGGCTGGACGCGGCGACGGCGTTTCCCCTTGGCGACCGGACTTGGGCGGTCGTCGGGGACGCGGAGTTCCCGTCTGGCGAACCGGCCGGGCTCGCGCCGCGGACCGTGTTGCGGACGCAGCTGACCCGGTTGGAGGAACACGGGCTGGTGCCGTCGATCGGGATCGAGCACGAGGTGGTTTTCCGTACGCTGGAAGGGGAACCGCTCACCGGGCACGGCGTGGACTACGCCCTTGGCGGCACCGAACGCCTCGCGCCGCTGCTGGCCGATCTGCGGTCCGCGACGGCTGGTCTCGGCGTGGAATCGGCGCGGGCGGAGTGTCATCCGGGCCAGTACGAGGTCGTCCTCCGCCACCGTGACGCGCTCGCCGCCTGCGACGACGCGTTGCTGCTGCAGCTGCTGACCCGTCGGGTAGCTGCGCGACACGGTGCGCAAGCCGACTATCTGGCCGCGCCGGAACCCGGTCAGGGGAATTCCTGCCACGTCCACCTGTCACTGTCCACTTCAGACGGACTCCCGTTCGCACTGGACGCTTTTCTGGCCGGAGTCCTGCGAGACGCGCGGGCGTTATCCGCGGTGTGGGCCCCGACGTGGAACAGCTACGTCCGGCTCCGGACCGCGCCCTTCTCGCCGCGCGAGTTGCGCTGGGGGCCGGACGACCGGACCTCCTCGATCCGGCGGTGCGGCACGTCATCCGCGCCGCGCCTGGAGTTCCGCTTCGCTGGCGCGGACGCCCAGCCACACCTCGTCGTCGCCGCGCTGATCGCCGCGGGGACGGCCGGGCTGGACGAACAGTTGTCGCCGCCGGAAGCAGGTTCTCTGTGCGGAGAGCTGGCGGCGTCACCCTGGGAGGCATTGGCGTTGCTGGAAGAGGGACGGCTGGGCGCATTGCTGGGGGAGGACGTGGCGGCGCAGCAGGCCGCCTTGCTGCGCGAGGAACTGGACGCGGCACTCGGGTCGGTGACCGATTTGCACCGCCGCCGGGGTGCGTTGCGGTCGTGACCGTCCTGCTGGGACTTGCGCGGACCGGCTCGAGTGCGCAGTCTCAGTGCGGTGAGCGACTACGAGTACGACCTCATCGTCATCGGCTCGGGCCCGGGAGGGCAGAAAGCCGCCATCGCGGCGGCGAAACTGGGGAAGAAAGTCGCCGTCGTCGACCGGCACGACATGGTCGGCGGCGTGTGCGTCAACACGGGCACCATCCCGTCGAAAACGCTGCGCGAAGCCGTGCTGTACCTGACCGGGATGAACCAGCGCGAGCTGTACGGCGCCAGTTACCGGGTGAAACAGGACATCACCATCGCCGATCTCATGGCGCGCACGCAGCACGTCATCGGGCGCGAAGTCCAGGTGGTGCGCGCACAGTTGCTGCGCAACCACGTCGATCTCATCGGCGGCGTTGGGTCGTTCGCCGATCCGCACACCGTCCTGGTCGACGGCAAACACCGCGGCGACCGGCGCACCATCACCGGCCACTACGTCGTGATCGCGACCGGCACCAGCCCCGCGCGCCCGGACCACGTCGACTTCGACGCCGCCCGCGTGCTCGACTCGGACGAGATCCTGGCGATGGAGACCATCCCGTCCTCGCTGGTCGTGGTCGGCGCGGGCGTGATCGGGATCGAGTACGCGTCGATGTTCGCCGCGCTCGGCTCGCGGGTGACCGTGGTCGAGCAGCGCGACCAGATGCTCGACTTCTGCGATCCGGAGATCGTGGAGTCGCTGAAGTTCCAGCTGCGCGACCTCGGCGTCACGTTCCGGTTCGGGGAGAAGGTCGCGAACGTCGCGGTCTCCGACGAGGCCACCGTGACGACTCTGGTGAGCGGCAAGCGAATCCCGGCGGACGCGGTGATGTACTCGGCGGGCCGCCAGGGCATGACCGGTGCGCTGGCGCTGGAAAACGCGGGCCTCACCGCGGACCGGCGCGGCCGGCTGGAAGTCGACGAGCACTACCGGACCTCGGTCGAGCACGTGTACGCGGTCGGCGACGTGATCGGGTTCCCGGCGCTGGCGGCGACGTCGATGGACCAGGGCCGGCTCGCCGCCTACCACGCGTTCGGCGAACCGGCCAACGACATCGGTGCCTTGCAGCCCATCGGGATCTACACGATTCCGGAGATCTCGTACGTGGGTGCGACCGAGGCGCAGCTGACGTCGTCGTCGGTGCCGTACGAGGTCGGCATCGCGCGTTACCGGGAGCTGGCGCGCGGCCAGATTTCCGGGGACAGCTATGGGATGTTGAAGCTGCTGGTGTCGACGGCGGACCGGAAGTTGCTGGGAGTGCACGTATTCGGCACCGGAGCGACGGATCTCGTGCACATCGGCCAGGCCGTGATGGGCTGCGGCGGCACGGTGGATTACCTGGTGGACGCGGTGTTCAACTATCCGACGCTGTCCGAGGCGTACAAGGTGGCGGCGCTGGACGCCACGAACAAGATCCGCGCTTTGGAGCGGTTCGCGGGCTGAGCCGGGCCTCGCTCGTTCGAGGGGTGTTCGAACATATGTTTGACAGTGCTTTAGAACATGTGTTCGACTGTAGGGGTGCGTTGGGAACAGTTGCGAGCGGGGAAGGAGGAGCCGGCACTCCCCGGTCTCGGTGCCTTCGGAGATGTCGTGCGGTCGGTGCGGGCGCCGGAGTTCGGCGGCGTCACCTTCCATGAGGTGCGCGCCCGGTCCGTGCTGAACCGGGTGCCCGAGTCGTCCGCGGTGCCGTTCCGGTGGTCGGTCAATCCTTATCGCGGGTGTTCCCACGCGTGCACGTACTGCCTCGAGGGCGACACGCCGGTGCTAATGGCGGACGGCCGCGCGAAGCCGATCGCCGAGCTGCGCGTGGGCGACCGGATCATGGGCACGCGCGGGCACGGCGTCGCGCGCAGGCTGGTGCCCACCGAGGTGCTCGCGCACTGGACCACGGTGCGCCCGGCGTACCGGGTCACGCTCGACGACGGCACGCGGCTCGTCGCCGGGCCGGACCACCGGTTCCTCAGCGCGCGCGGCTGGAAGTACGTCACCGGCAGCAAACTCGGCACCGCGCAGCGTCCGCACCTGGAACCCGGCACGGAACTGGTCGGCGGCGGCCGGTTCACCCGCACACCGGACGACACGCTCGGCTACCGCGCCGGATACCTGTGCGGAATGCTGCGCTCCGGCGGATTCGCCGCGGAAGCAGACGCAGCCACGCGAGCGCTGGCGTACCTGCCGGATTTCGGTTCGTCGGTGAGCTTCATGCGCATCCCCCGGGAACCGGATGCCCATTGGGCACGCGGATTCCTCGCCGGGCTGTTCGACCTCGCCGGCGGCTACCGGCGCGGCACGCTGTCCATCGCGCACGACGAGAACGAAGTGGTGGACATGCTGTTCGCCGCGCTGGACCGGTTCTCGTTCGGCTACGAGACGGTGGGCCACCGCCAGCACCCCGGCCGCCGCCAGGCACGGCTGACCGGAGGAACCGGCGAGGTGCTGCGGTTCCTGCACCTGGCCGACCCGGCGGTCGAATGGAAACGCTCGCTCGACGGCACCGTGATCGGCGGCGTCCGGCGCACGGTCACCAGCGTCGCACCGGTGGGCCTGGAGCTGCCGCTGTTCGACATCACCACCGGCACCGGCGATTTCGTCGCGGACGGGATGGTGTCGCACAACTGCTTCGCGCGGAACACCCACACGTACCTGGATTTCGACGCGGGCCGGGATTTCGACACCCAGGTCGTGGTCAAGGTCAATGCCCCGGAGGTGCTGGCCGCGCAGCTGAAACGGCCGAGCTGGCAACGAGAACCGGTGGCGATGGGCACGAACACCGACCCGTACCAGCGCGTCGAAGGCCGCTACCGGCTGATGCCCGGGATCATCCGCGCGCTCGCGGACTCCGGGACGCCGCTGTCGATCCTCACCAAGGGCACCATGCTGAGCCGGGACCTGCCGCTGCTGGAGTCGGCGGGCAAGGACGTCCCGGTCCACCTGGCGGTGTCACTGGCCCTGCTGGACGGCGACCTGCAGCGGCGGCTGGAACCAGGCACCCCGACCCCGCGCGCCCGGCTGGACCTGATCCGAAAAGCCGCCGACGCCGGGCTGCCGTGCTCGGTGATGGTCGCACCGGTGCTGCCGTACTTGACGGACTCGCCCGAGGCGCTGGACCCGCTGCTCGCGCAACTCGCCGAGGCCGGAGCGACCAGGGTGACGGTGCTGCCGCTGCACCTGCGCCCAGGCGCGCGCGAGTGGTTCGCGGCGTGGCTGAAACGGGAATACCCGGAGCTGGCTCCGCGATACCGGCGTTTGTACGCGCGGGGAAGTTACGTCGACCGCGGCTACCGCGAACGCCTGGCGACGGTGGTCGCCCCGTTGCTCCGACGGCACGGGCTGGACCCGCGGGCCCCAAGAGCGCACGCGGAAACCCGCGCGGAACCAGGGGAGACCGGGGAATCGGGTGCGGTGGTGCCGGAACAACGGGCGGGGGAGGCGGAACAGTTGCGATTGCTGTGACCCGCCGGGCGCGGCGACTGGGCGGAGCCGGGAGCAGTCCGGACGAACCGTGCTGTGCACGCGGGCGGGCGGGCCCGGGGGCCGCCCGCCCGCGTGCCTCGGAAAACTGCGATCCGCAGACCCCTCGAGCAAGGGAGCCGACCATCGTGCGCCAACCCAGCGGCGGGGCAGCGCGGGGGTGAGCCCACGACTCTGCGGGGGTCCCGTCGCCGACTGAGCCTCGTGCCGCGCATTGGTGCCGTGAGCCGAACCAGCTTCGTCTCGCGATCCGAACGCGCCCTGCGAACCTCATCTCGAACTCGAACCCGAACCCGAACCGTCCTTCCGGGCCAATCCGGTCAAATCGGCATCGCCACAGCCCCGCGCCGCCCGTGCGAGCGAAAGTTCACCCGACCCCCCCACCCGGCCACCACGGCACCATCCCAACCGCCGCCCGTCCCTCCCAGTCAAACCTGCTCGCGCCCCTCTTCACCGGGTTCGTTAGCCTCTGTATCCGGCGAAATGCGTGTCCGGCGAAATGCCGACCACCCGCCGCACCGAACTTCGTGGACCTAGGGAGAGCAGTCGCAGTGCTCCGCACTCATCAAGCCGGCACTCTGCGTGCCGGGCAGGCCGGTCAGACCGTCACCCTCACCGGCTGGGTGGCGCGGCGGCGCGATCACGGCGGAGTCATCTTCATCGACCTCCGGGACGCCAGCGGCGTCGCGCAGGTCGTCTTCCGCGAGGGCGAGATGGCCGAGCGCGCGCACGCGCTGCGCTCCGAGTTCTGCGTGAAGGTCGTCGGCGAGGTGTCGCAGCGGCCCGAGGGCAACGCGAACCCCGACATCCCCACCGGCGACATCGAGGTGCTCGCCACCGAACTCGTCGTGCTGTCCGAGGCCGCTCCGCTGCCGTTCCCGATCGACGACCGGGTCGACGTCGGCGAGGAGGTCCGGCTCAAGTACCGCTACCTCGACCTGCGCCGCAGCGGTCCGGCGGCCGCGATCCGGCTGCGCAGCGAGGTCAGCCGCGTCGCGCGCGAGGTGCTGCACGGGCAGGACTTCGTCGAGATCGAGACGCCGACGATGACCCGCTCCACCCCGGAGGGCGCCCGCGACTTCCTGGTCCCGGCGCGGCTCAAGCCCGGCTCCTGGTACGCGCTCCCGCAGTCGCCGCAGCTGTTCAAGCAGCTGCTGATGGTCGGCGGCATGGAACGCTACTTCCAGATCGCCCGCTGCTACCGCGACGAGGACTTCCGCGCCGACCGGCAGCCCGAGTTCACCCAGCTCGACATCGAGATGAGCTTCGTCGAGCAGGACGACGTCATCGCGGTCGGCGAGGCCATCGTGAAGGCGCTCTGGAAGCTGATCGGCCACGAGATCGCCACGCCGATCCCGCGGATCACCTACCGCGAGTCGATGGCGAAGTACGGCTCCGACAAGCCGGACCTGCGCTTCGACCTCGAGATCACCGAACTCACCGACTTCTTCTCGGACACGCCGTTCCGCGTGTTCCAGGCCCCGTACGTCGGCGCGGTCGTCATGGCGGGCGGTGCCTCGCAGCCGCGCCGTCAGCTCGACGCCTGGCAGGAGTGGGCGAAGCAGCGCGGCGCGAAGGGCCTGGCGTACGTCCTGGTCAACGAGGACGGCACGCTCGGCGGCCCGGTCGCCAAGAACCTCTCCGAGACCGAGCGCGCGAACGTCGCGGAAGCCGCGGGCGCGAAGCCCGGCGACTGCATCTTCTTCGCCGCGGGCAAGGTTTCCGCCGCGCAGCCGCTGCTCGGCGCCGCGCGCGACGAGATCGGCCGGCGGCTCGGGCTGATCGACGAGGACGCCTGGTCGTTCGTGTGGGTCGTGGACGCGCCGCTGTTCGCGCCGGTCGAGGACATCGGCGACGACGTCGCGGTCGGCTCCGGCAAGTGGACCGCCGTGCACCACGCGTTCACCTCGCCGACCCCGGAGTGGATCGACAAGTTCGAGCAGGACCCGGGCAACGCGCTCGCCTACGCCTACGACCTCGTCTGCAACGGCAACGAGATCGGCGGCGGCTCGATCCGTATCCACCGCGAGGACGTCCAGAAGCGCGTGTTCGCGCTGATGGGCCTCGGCGAGGAGGAAGCGCAGGAGAAGTTCGGCTTCCTGCTCGAAGCGTTCCAGTTCGGCGCGCCCCCGCACGGCGGCATCGCGTTCGGCTGGGACCGCATCGTGATGCTGCTGGCCAAGGCCGATTCGCTGCGCGACGTGATCGCCTTCCCGAAGACCGGCGGCGGCTACGACCCGCTGACGGCCGCGCCCGCGCCGATCACCGCGCAGCAGCGCAAGGAAGCCGGGATCGACGCGAAACCGGCTGTCCCGCAGAGCAAATCGGCTGCTGCTCAGGGGAAGTAGTGGCCACGCGCAGCGTGTCCGTTGAGGGTGGCTGGCGGGGCGGGGCGGGCTAGTGCTGCATCTCAGGGCAATCTGCCCGCCGGAGCGCACGGACGAGACGCTGGAGCTGCTGCGCACCCACCCGGGCGCGGCGCATCTGATCGTGCACCGCGGGGCGTCCGTCTCGCCCGAGGGCGACCTCATCGAGGCGGACATCGCGCGGGAGGCGGCAGACGAGATCGTCGACGCCTTGTGCACGCTCGGCATCGACCGCACCGGCGGCATCACGATGGAATCGCTGGACACAGCGCTCTCCGATGCCGCCGACGCGGCCGAGGAGGCCGCTCCCGGCGAAGGCGCGGACGCGGTCGTGTGGCAGGAGCTGCTCGGCCGTACCGGCGAGGAATCGCGGTGGAACGCCACGTTCCAGGCGTTCCTCGCCATCGCGTGCCTGCTGGCCGCGGTCGGCGTGCTGACCGATTCGTCGGTGACCATCGTCGGCGCGATGGTCGTCGGCCCCGAATTCGGCCCGCTCGCCGCGATCGCGGTCGGCGTGGTGCTGCGCCGCTGGGACCTGGTGCGCCGGGCCGGGGTCGCGCTGGCCGCCGGGTTCCCGATCTCGATGGCGATCACGCTGCTCGGCGTGCTGCTCGGGAGCACGGTCGACCTGTTCGATCCGCACGCGATCGTCAACAACCACCAGGTCGATTTCGTGTACCAGGTCGGGCCCGCGTCGTTCGTGGTCGCATTGCTCGCCGGGGCCGCCGGAATGCTCGCGATGACATCGGCGAAATCGGCCGCGCTGGTCGGCGTGTTCATTTCGGTGACGACCGTGCCCGCGGCCGGTTACGCGATGGTCGCGGCCGTCGCCGGACGCTGGGACCGGGCCGGTTTTTCGGTGCTGCAGCTGCTGGTCAACCTCTTCGGAATCGTTCTTGCTGCGGCCATTGTGCTGATCCTTCGCCGCCGCAAGCAACGTTCGGCGGCTTTGCTGCGTCCGCTTTCCCGTGGGTGATTCCGGGCGCGTCCCGGCGCCCGGAACGTTGTGGTCATGGTTGCTCAGTCACGAGTAGGGTCGGTGACAATGACAGTCGACACCTCTTCCGCCGGCGACGCCGGAGTCCGGGCGGAAGCCGGGGAACTCGCCGTCGCCGCGGCCGTCGCGGCAGGCGAGGCGGTGCTCTCGCGCCGGTTCGGGAGCGCGATCACGCTGGTCTCGCCCGAGCACCTCTCCGGAAGCGGACCGGCGACAGTCGTCCGGGCGCGCGTCGTGTCGTCCTCGTTCGCGCTGCCGCGCACCCTGGTGGTCAAGCACTATCCGGACCCGCCGGAACCCGGCCGTCCCGACCCGTTCGCGCAGGAAGCCGTGAGCTACCAGCTGTTCACCGCGCTGGCCCCGGACGAGCGGATGTGCCCCGAACTGCTGGCCCACGACGGCGGCGACCGCGTCCTGGTGATCGAAGACCTGGGCCGCGCACCGACCTTGCGAGACAAACTGGCCGCCCGCGACTCCCGCGCCGCCGAACGCGCCCTGCTGTCCTGGGCCCGGTCCCTCGGCAGGCTGCACGCGAGCACCGCGAGCCGGGAAGCCGATTTCAACGCCCTGCTACGCCGCCTGGGCGGCCCCGTACGCACCGACAACGACGGCCTGTCCGGCCTCGCTGAGGACGTCGAAGGACTCCTGTCCGAACTGCTGGACGTCGCCGTCCCCGAGGCCGTGCGGGAACGCATCGCCGAGGCCGTCGCCCAGGCGCGTTCAGCCGCCTTCCGCGCGTTCAGCCCCGTCGAACTGGCCCCGGAGAACAACCTGGTCACCGGTGCCGGAGTCCGCTTCCTGGACTTCGAACGAGGCCGCGTCCGCACCGCTTTGGTGGACGCGTCCTGCCTGCGCCTGCCCTTCGTCTCCGACCCGCGCGCGATGGCGCTGCCCGCAGGCATGAGCGAGGCGATGATCGCCGCCTGGCGAGCCGAAATCGTGGACGTGTGGCCGTCCTTCGCCGACGACGTCGAGCTGGCGAAGCAACTCACTATCAGCGAGATGCTGCAGGTCTGGCAAATCACGAGGGACCTGCTGCCCCGCCTGAACCTCCGCCGCCACGCAACCCCCGTCAGCAGGGAAGCCGCCCTGGTCACGTGGTGGCGCGAACTGGCGAGGCACGCCGGCTACTCCCGCCTCACCGAGGTCGCCGAACACTCCACGAGAGTCGCCGCAGCACTGGCCGCCCGCCTGGGCCCGCACGCCGACCTGGCCTTCTACCCAGCCTTCCGCTGAGTCCGTGAGGGCCACCTTCACGGACTCAGATTCCCTCAAGGGGTCCTTCACGACCCGCCCCCGCCGCCCCCGCTGCCGCCGATGCGCCCCAATGTGGCATTGGTTGCGCAGGACGCACCGAACGCCACATTGGGTGCACGCAACGCACCCAATGCCACATTGGGGCGCAAGCCCCGCCCCCACCCGAAACCGCCACCGATGCACTCAACTCACCAGTGCACCCACACCACCCCCGCACCCCGATACGAAGCCAAAATGCGGTCTGAGGGTGCTTGTCAAGGCATCTTTCCCGCCTTGACAAGCACCCTCAGACCGTCATCACAATCGGGCTTCGGGGTGCCCCGACGCCAGCACAAAGCAATGTCGCCGCCAGGCGACGAGCCCCGGCACACCGGAAGTTCCCACCTCCGTCCATACCGCGTTACCTCCCCATCACCAGCGGTGAGCTTCCATCCCCGATGGTCATAGCCGTGACCGTGATCAGCGTCGGAGTCACCCCAACCCCAGCCCCACAGGCACCCCCACAGCCACCCCGCCAAGCCACCCGCCTAGCCGTCCTAGGCGACTCAACAGCAGTAGGCCTAGGCGACCCCCTCCCCAACCGAGGCGGCTGGCGAGGAGTAGGCCCCCTAGTAGCCGACGCACTAGGCATAGAAAAAGCTGGCTACCTAAACCCGTCCTTCACCGGCGCCCGAATGGCCTGCGTCCGCACCGACCAACTCCCCCTGGCGATCGCACACCAGCCAGACGTAGCCCTGGTCATAGTCGGTATGAACGACACCCTCCGCCCGGACTTCAACCCGGACAACGTCGCCGCCGACCTCACCGCGATAGTCCGCGAGCTGACCGCCATCGGCACCACAGTCCTCCCGGTCCGCTTCCACGACCACAGCAAGGTTTTCCGCCTCCCGCCGTCGCTGAAACGAGCCCTGAGCGCCCGAGTCGCCGAGCTGAACGAGGCCATCGACCGCGTAGTCGAAACCGAAGGCATCGGCTGCCTGAACCTCGACACTCTCCCCGGCGCCTACGACCTCACCGTGTGGAGCGTCGACCGCCTCCACCCGTCCGAACTGGGCCACCGCCTGCTCGCGCAAGGCTTCACCGACCTGGCCGCGACAGCCGGTTTCGCCGTGCCGGAGCCAGTCAGCCTCACCTGCTCCGGCGGCGTAGAGCCAAGCGCGGCAGGACACTTCGGCTGGCTAGTCGCGAAGGGCGTCCCATGGCTGTGGCGACGCGGCCGCGAATTCCTGCCCTACGCCGCGGTCATCATGTGGCGTTCGTTCCGCGAGCGCGTGGGCTGAATACCCGCAACGCCTCCGCATCAGACGCTGGATTCCGCAGATAATCGTCGCTCCAGCCCTGAATTCCGGGATACTCCGACGCTTCCGCCATCTCCTGGCACGCAGCCTCCACGTCGAACCCGGTGCGCCGCAGTTCGACGCCAGGACCGAGCCGCGCCCAGTGTGCACCGGTTGTGCCGTAAGGCATTCCGACGCTTCCCGGGTTCACGATCCGACGCCGGTCGGCCAGCCGCAGGAACGGCATGTGCGTGTGCCCGCACACCACCGTCTCCGCCGTGACGCCGTCGAGGACTTCCTCCCAGCGCGACAACGGACTGTCGACCAACGCGACCTCTTCGTCATCGCGCGGAGTGGCATGGCAGAACAGCACTTCGCCGAGCCCGTCGATTTCCAGGGTCACCGTCAACGGCAACCCGGCCAGCAACGTCACCTGATCCGGCCGCAGTTGCTCCGCCGCCCACGGCGCGATCGGATCCGGGATTTTCGTGTCTCCGCCGCGGGCGAGCGTGACGAGTTCGCGGTCGGCGTTGCCGCGCACCCACACCGCGCGGTCGCCGAGCGAAACCAGCCGGTCGAGCGTTTGCCGGGGCAGCGGTCCGGCGGCGAGGTCGCCGCACAGCACCACCAGATCCGCCGCGCGGACGTCGGGTTCGGCGAGAACCGCGTCGAGGGCGGGCAGCACGCCGTGGATGTCGGACAGCACCGCGACCGAAGAGACCATCGCCCCAGTCTGCCCGCCGCGGGGCCGGGCGAGCGGGATTGTCGGTGCGGTCGGATACCGTCGTCAGCGTGGCACAGGACGAACTCTTCACGGTGAACCCCGACGTGGGGCCGCCGCCGGAACCCTCCGGAGCGAACCAGGCCGAACCGCAGGCCGACCCGGCGACGTCGCCGCTCGCGGTCCGGATGCGCCCGCGCACGCTCGACGAGGTGGTCGGCCAGCAGCACCTGCTGCGGGAGGGCGCTCCGCTGCGCCGGCTGGTGGAGGGGGCCGCCCCGGCGTCCGTGCTGCTCTACGGCCCGCCGGGCACCGGCAAGACCACGCTGGCCAACCTGGTGTCCATCGCCACCGGCCGCCGGTTCGTCGCGATGTCCGCGCTGTCGGCGGGCGTCAAGGAGGTGCGCGGCGTCATCGAGGAGGCGCGGCGGCGCCGGCAGTACAACACCGAGAACACCGTCCTGTTCATCGACGAGGTGCACCGGTTCTCCAAGACCCAGCAGGACGCGCTGCTCGGCGCGGTCGAGGACCGCACGGTGCTGCTGGTGGCGGCCACCACGGAAAACCCGTCGTTCTCGGTCGTGTCGCCGCTGCTGTCGCGGTCGCTGGTGCTGCAGCTGCGTCCGCTCACCGACGACGACATCGTGGCCGTGCTCGAACGCGCGCTGACCGACGAGCGCGGCCTCGGCGGCGAACTCACCCTCACCGACGACGCGCGCGCCCACCTCGTGCGGCTCGCCGGGGGCGACGCGCGGCGGGCGCTCACCGCGCTGGAAGCGGCCGCGGACGCCGCGTCCGCCACGGAGAACAAGACGATCGACCTCGCCGTCGTCGAGTCCACAGTGGACAAAGCAGCGGTCCGCTACGACCGCGACGGCGACCAGCACTACGACGTGATCAGCGCGTTCATCAAGTCGATCCGCGGGTCGGACGTCGACGCGGCTTTGCATTACCTGGCACGGATGATCGAGGCGGGGGAGGACCCGCGGTTCCTCGCCCGCCGGCTCGTGGTGCACGCGAGCGAGGACGTCGGGCTCGCCGATCCGACGGCGTTGCAGGCGGCGGTGGCGGCGGCGCACGCGGTGCAGTTCATCGGCATGCCGGAGGGCAGGCTCGCGCTGGCGCAGGCGACGATCCACCTCGCGACAGCGCCGAAATCGAACGCCGTGGTCACCGCGATCGACACCGCGCTGAGCGACGTCCGGTCGGGGTCGATCGGCACCGTCCCGCCGCATCTGCGCGACGGGCACTACGCGGGTGCGAAGCAGCTCGGCAACGCCAAGGGCTACCGGTACCCGCACAACGTCCCGGAGGGCGTGCTGGCGCAGCAGTACCCGCCGGACGAGCTGGTCGGCCGGGACTATTACGAGCCGACCCAGCGCGGCGGGGAGCGGACGCTGGCCGAGCGGGTGCCGCGGCTGCGGCGGACGATCCGGGGGAGCGGCAGAGCTGACCGGCGTCCCGATGGCCGGTACCTGAGTGAACGTCGCCACTTTCTTCCCGCCGGAGGCCCGGCCGGGAACATCCGGGCGTCCGGCTGGTTGATCCTCTTCAAGGAGAGGGGAGCCGCGATGACGCTGCTGACCGTGTGGCCGGACGACCAGCCCGGGCACGTGCTGTTGCGGACAGAGGACACCGGCGCGATCGTCGCGGAACTCGCCCGGATCGGCGCCGGGTTCGCGCGGTGGCCGGTGGACGGCGGCGGGCTCGCGGAGGCGGAGCTGCTCGCCCGGTACCAGGAGCGGATCGACGCCCGGATCGCCGGGCCGGGGTATCACGCGGTGGACGTCCTGGCGAGCGAGCCCGGTCTCGTCGAGCGCAGCGCGAACGGGGCCGAGGACCGGTTCTTCGCGCGGGGGTCGGCGGTCTGGTACCTGCACGCCGGGCACGAGGTGCACGCGGTGCTGTGCGAGCCGGGGGACGTGCTGACGATTCCGGCGCACGTCCGGCATTGGCACGACGGGGGCGCCCGGCCGGACCACGTGACGATCCGGGTCCGGCATCCGGCGGAGGCGGCCCCGGAGGCGGCGCCGGGCCCGGTGGCGGTCGGGGACTTCCCCGGGTTCGCCGAGCTGGTGGCCGAGCGGGTCGGCACCTGGCCCGCGCTGACCCGCTGATCCTGCCGATCCGCGCGCCTCGCGGCACGATGACCGGATGACCACAGTCGCATTCCTGGGCACCGGAATCATGGGCCGTCCGATGGCCGCCAATCTCGCTCGCGCCGGGCTGACCGTGCGGGCCTGGAACCGGACCCGCGCCAAAGCCGAGCCGCTCGCCGCCGAAGGCGTCACCGTCGTCGAGTCGCCGGGAGAAGCGGTCAAAGGCGCCGACTACCTGGTCACCATGCTCGCGGACGGGCCTGCGGTCGCCGAGGTCTTCGCCGGGCTCACGCTCGAACCGGGCACGATCTGGCTGCAGACCAGCACCGTCGGCGTCGACTGGGCCGACCGGCTCGCCCAGGCGGCCGTCGCGGCGGGGGTGCCGTTCGTCGACTGCCCGGTGATGGGCACGAAAGCGCCCGCCGAACAAGGCCAGCTCCAGGTGCTCGCGGCGGGGCCGGACAACGTGCACGAGGGCGCCGCGCCGGTGTTCGACGCGATCGGCTCGAAGACCCGCTGGCTCGGCACCGAACCCGGCACGGCGACGCGGCTCAAGCTCGTCATGAACGCCTGGATCCTCGCGCTCACCAACGGCACCGGCGAAAGCCTCGCCCTGGCCCGCACGCTCGGTGTCGACCCGCAGTTGTTCTTCGACGTCATGAGCGGCACCGGGTTCGACGTCCCCTACGCGCGAGCGAAGGGTCCCATGATGCTCTCCGGCGAGTACCCGACCAGCTTCCCGGCGTCGCTCGCGGCGAAGGACGCGCGGCTCGTCGTGGAAGCAGCGGGCCACGCGATCGACGTCGGCGGCGCCGCGGCCGCGTTGGCGCATCTGGAGACCGCGGTCGAAGCGGGCCACGGCGAGGACGACATGGCCGCGGTGTACGAGGGGATCGTCAAGAAGGGGCGTTGAGCAACGACGCGACCCGGTCCACGCCGATGCCGGAGATGATCAAGCGTTCCTTCGCGTTTCCGAGGAGCCGCGCGGTCCATGGGGTGAAGCCGCCGTCGCCAACCGGCGCTGGACCGGCACCGAAGTCGCCGGTGACGGTGAAGCAGAGGCCGGAGTAGTAGTCGCGGCCGACCGCTCGGTCTGGATCGTCAGCGACAGCCACGTCGGGCAATGCTTCCTGTACTGAGGCGGCGAAGTCGGCGAAGCGACTGTCCAATGTGGTCACCAGGAAGCCTGCTGACTTGGCGCCGGCGGCGCGTACCGCGTCGGTGAGGAATCGTGCGTGCTCCACCAGGTGTTCGCGCTCGAAGGCCAGACTGCCGCGGTCGCGACCCGCGGTGATCGCGGCGAAGAGCGAGAAGTGCGCGTACAGCCCGGGAGCCGGCGGTTGCGCGCGCACCACGCGTTGCAGGGTGGCGAGCCGCACCGGTGCCGAACCGGTCCGCCGGACAGCGGCTTCGAGCGCCAGCCCGTTCGTCGGGTCCGCGGCGACCTCGGTGCCGCGCCCGGTCGGCACGACGCGATGCTGGGCGAGCCCGGCCACTGTGGAATGCGTGCCCAGCGGTGTCACCGGAGAGAGCTGGATTCGCTCGAATTCTGGTGGAGCGGCGGAAAGCAAGGCGTCTTCGACCCGCCGCAAAGTCTCGAACGGCAGTGGCGCGGGCGTAGCGAAGCGGTCCTCGCGATAGCGGCGCAATACGTCCGGCCCGCGCAGTTTCGCTGCCCGACGCCGGGCCACTTCCAGTTGCAGCGTGGTCAGATCGGCGCCGGGCAGAGTCGTGAGCACATCGGCGGCCTGGCCGCCCGGCCCGGCGAGCACGCGGGGCAGCGGACCGCGTCCGTTCGAGGAGTCCATCACCCGAGGAGACCAGCCCGGAGCCGTCTCCGCGAACTGTTTTCGGCCGCGGCGACTGCGCTGGGTGACCGCAGCGGCGGGGGTCCCCGCCGAGAAGCGCCCCAGGCGGTAACCTCACAGCACCTAAGACCCCGCACCACCCGAGGAGGGCCCGTGTCGGCAGGGCAGATCGCCGCGCTGATCGCCGCAGGAGCTTTCGTACTGCTGGTCTTGCTGCTGGCGATCCCGCTGCTCAAGCTCGGCCGCACGCTGGACGAGGCGACGATCGCGATCCGCAAGGCGCACGAGAACAGCGACCCGATCCTGATCGGGGCCAACGAGACGATCACGCACGTCAACACCCAGCTCGAACGGGTCGACGGGATCACCGCGAACGCACAGGCGGTGAGCGGCAACGTGTCCGCGCTGTCGTCGGTGTTCACCGCGACGCTCGGCGGCCCGCTGGTGAAGACCGCCGCGCTCTCGTACGGGATCAGCAAGGCCATCCGCGCGCGCCGGAAGAAGCAGGAAGCCAAGGCGCAGCGCCCGGCCCGCCGGGGGAAGAAGTGAAGCGGCTGTTCTGGCTCGGCGTCGGGGTCGTCGCCGGGGTCGCGCTGAGCCGCAAGGCGACCGAAACGGCTCGTCAGGCCACGCCTGCCGGGTTAGCATCGAACCTGGGCGACGCCGTGCGGGAACTCGCGGGCGCCGTCGGTTCGTTCGGCGCCGAGGTGCGCGCCGGGATGAACGAACGGGAACAGGAGCTGCACGACATGGTCGAGGAGCGGACCGCCGCCGTCGCGCCGCCTTCGGGCGCGGGCAGGCACGCCGCACGTCGCCCCGCCCGGCGAGCTCGCCGGGCGGAGGGCTGATCTCCGCGCGCCTTCCGCCGCCTCCGACCCCCGTTTCCTTTTCCCCGGCCGAAGCCGGGTTTTCCAGCACAAGGACGTACCCGTGGACACACACGAGATCACCGACCGTTTCCTGCGCCACTTCGAGAGCCGGGGCCACACGCGCGTGCCGAGCGCCCCGCTGATCCTCGACGACCCGAACCTGCTGTTCGTCAACGCGGGCATGGTCCAGTTCAAGCCGTACTTCCTCGGCGAGGCCCCGCCGCCGTACCCGCGCGCGACCTCGGTGCAGAAGTGCGTGCGCACGCCGGACATCGACGAGGTCGGCAAGACCACCCGGCACAACACGTTCTTCCAGATGGCGGGCAACTTCTCGTTCGGCGACTACTTCAAGGAAGGCGCGATCGAGAACGCCTGGGAGCTGATCACCAAGTCCCAGGACGACGGGGGCTTCGGCCTCGACCCGGACCGGATCTGGGCGACGGTCTACGAGAAGGACAGCGAGGCGGCCGGGCTGTGGCGCAAGCTCACCGGCCTGCCCAGCGACCGGATCCAGGTCCGCGACGGCAAGGACAACTACTGGGACATGGGCGTGCCCGGTCCCGGCGGCCCGTGCTCGGAGATCTACTACGACCGCGGCCCCGCGTACGGCCGCGAGGGCGGCCCGGTCGCCGACGAGGACCGCTACATCGAGATCTGGAACCTCGTCTTCATGCAGGACGTCCGCGGCGACCTGAGCCCGAAGCTGGGCCACCCGCCGATCGGCGAGCTGCCGAAGAAGAACATCGACACCGGCATGGGCGTCGAGCGCGTCGCGACGATCCTGCAGGGCGTCGAGAACGTGTACGAGACGGACCTGGTGCGCCCGGTGATCGGCCGCGCCGAGGAGTTCTCCGGCCGCCGCTACGGCGCCAACCACGCCGACGACGTGCGCTTCCGCGTCATCGCCGACCACGCGCGCACCGGCGTGCTGCTGATCGGCGACGGCGTCACCCCCGGCAACGACGGCCGCGGCTACGTGCTGCGCCGGCTGCTGCGCCGCATCGTCCGCTCCACGCGCCTGCTGGGCGTGCAGGAGCCGGTGCTGCAGGAGTTCGCGAAGGTCGTCAGCCAGACCATGGGCCCGACCTATCCCGAGCTGGTCAGCGGCTTCGACCGGATCTCCGAGGTCGTGCGCGTGGAGGAGGAGGCGTTCCTCGCCACCCTCACCAGCGGTTCGCGCATCTTCGACCTGGCCGCGGCCGAGACGAAGAAGGGCGGCGGCGACGTGCTCGCCGGCGACAAGGCGTTCCAGCTGCACGACACCTACGGCTTCCCGATCGACCTGACCCTGGAAATGGCGGCCGAGCAGGGCCTGACCGTGGACGAGGCGGGCTTCCGCACGCTCATGGAGGAGCAGCGCAAGCGCGCCAAGGCGGACGCGGCGTCGCGCAAGAGCGGCCACGGCGACCTGTCCGAGTACCGGAAGGTGCTGGAGCAGCACGGCGAGACCGAGTTCCTCGGCTACACCGAGCTGCAGGCGGACGCGAAGGTCGTCGGCCTGCTCGAAGACGGCCTCCCGGTGCGCAGCGTCGCGGCGGGCCGCAAGGCCGAGCTGGTGCTCGACCGCACCCCGTTCTACGCCGAGAGCGGCGGGCAGATCGCCGACACCGGCGTGCTGGTCGGCGACGGCGTCGAGCTGAAGGTGCTCGACGTGCAGAAGATCGTGCCCGGCCTGTTCGTGCACCGCGTCGAGGTCACCCAGGGCGAGGTCGGGATCGACACCCGGCTCACCGGATCGGTGGACGCGAACCGCCGCCTGTCGATCGAGCGTTCGCACTCGGCCACGCACCTCGTGCACGCGGCCGTCCGCGGCGCGTACGGCAAGCGCGCGGCGCAGGCCGGTTCGCTCAACGCGCCGGGCCGGATGCGCTTCGACTTCACCACGCCGGGCGCGGTGTCGGCCGACATCCTCACCGAGGTCGAGCAGGAAGTGAACGACTACCTGCAGACCGACGTCGAGGTGCAGAGCTACACCACGACCAAGGACAAGGCGCTCGAGCTGGGTGCGGTCGCGCTGTTCGGCGAGAAGTACGGCAACGATGTCCGCGTCGTCGACATGGGCGAGTACTCGCGCGAGCTGTGCGGCGGCACGCACGTCGGCCGGATCGGCCAGCTGGGCCTGGTCAAGCTCGTGTCGGACGCGTCGGTCGGCTCCGGCGTGCACCGCGTCGAGGCGCTGGTCGGGCCGGACGCGCTCAAGCACGTCCGCAAGGAGCAGCTGCTCGTGTCGCAGCTGGCGAACACGTTCAAGGTGCCCTCCGACGAGCTGCCGGGCCGGATCGAGGACGTGCTGTCCCGGCTGAAGAACGCGGAGAAGGAGATCGAGCAGCTGCGCACGCAGCAGGTGCTCGGCTCGGCCGGCGCGCTGACGGACAAGGCGCAGGACGTCAACGGCGTCTCGGTGGTCGCCGAGGTCGTGCCGGACGTCGACGGCAACGGCCTGCGCGCGCTCGCCTCGGACATCCGCGGCCGTCTCGGCGACCGCGCCGGCGTGGTCGCGCTGTTCGCGCCCTCGGGGGAGAAGGTGGCCTTCGTGGTCGCCACGACCTCCGCGGCGCGCGACAAGGGAATCGCGGCGGGCAAGCTCGTGCCGTCGTTCGCCGAGGCGATCGGCGGGCGCGGCGGCGGCAAGCCGGACATGGCCCAGGGCGGAGGCAGCAACCCGGCCGGTGCGGAGCAGGCTGTGACGGCGCTGCGCGCGGCGGTCGCGAACCTTGGCCGCTGAACCCAGGAGAGGCCCGGATCGGCCCGGCGAGTCCGATCCGGGGCGGGGCAGGCGGCTCGCGGTCGATGTCGGGTCTGTCCGGGTGGGAGTCGCGCTGAGCGATCCCGCCCCGATCCTCGCGAGCCCGCTCGTTACCCTCTCCCGTGATGCGAAGGACGACAGCGATCTGGACCGGCTTGCCGACCTCGTCACCGAACACGAGGTGGTCGAGGTGATCGTGGGCTTGCCGAGGACGCTGGCGAACCGGCAGGGCGCGGCCGCGGACCTCGCGCTCGCTTATGCGGAAAAGCTCGCCGGGCGCGTGGGGGACGTGCCCGTGCGGCTGGCAGACGAGCGGTTGACGACCGTCACCGCGTCGCGAATGCTGTCCCAGCGGGGGGTCAAGGGACGCAAGCAGCGCGCCGTGGTCGATCAGGCAGCGGCAGTCGAGATCCTGCAGGCCTGGCTCGACGCCGTCGCCGCGCACCGCGCCCGGAAAGGCGACTCATGACCGACCCCCGCGGCCCCGGCGAGCCGGGCGGCCGCCGTCGGCTGCGCAACCCCGAGTCACCGGATGCGCCGGACCCCGCCGCGGGTCCGGCCGCTCCGGGCGGGCGGCGCAGGCGACGAGAGCCCGACAGCGAACCTCCTCCCCGCCGTGCGGCGGCCGAAGGCATGCCTGGCGAACGGCGACGTCCGCGCGGCGACGTGCCGCAGCGTCCTCCCGCCGAAGGACGCCGGCGTGCGCCCGAAGGCGCGCCTCGTCCGGCTGGCGAAGCGACCCGTCGCGTCGCACCGGACGCGATGCCTCCTGACGAACCGCCGCGCCGTCCGGCCGCCGACGCGCCGCCGACCCGGCGCCGTCGTCCGCCCGCGCCGCAGCGGTCGACGGAGAACTGGGACCTGCCGCCGCACGCGGCCGACGACCTTCCGCGGGCCCGCCCGCGCCGCATAACTCCGGGCGATGTCCCGGTGGCCGGGAACGAAGTTCCGGACGTCGAGCCGCCCGCCGGCCGCCGCCGTCGGCGCGAGGACGTTCCGCCGCCGGTGGACACTGAACCGCCGTCGGGCCGTCGTCGGCTTGAGGACGCGCCGCCTGCCGGCCGTCGTCGCCGGCGCGAGGACATTCCGCCGCCGGTGGACGTCGAGCCGCCGTCCGGCCGCCGTCGCCGCGACGACGCCGATGTGCCGATGGAAGCCGCCGCGCCTGGCCGCCGCCGGGCGCCGGACCTGCCGCCGCCTCCGCCTCGGCGCGCGCCCGCTCCGCCGCCGGACGGCTCCATGCCGCCGGATCCCCGGTTCGCGGACGCGTCGATGCCGCCGGACCCGCGTTTCGCCGAGGCTTCGATGCCGCGCGATCCCCGGTTCGCCGAGGCGTCGATGCCGCCGGATCCCCGGTTCGCCGAAGCCTCCATGCCGCGAGACCCGCGCTTCGCGGACGCGTCGATGCCGCGCGACCCGCGCAGCCAGCCGCCGCGCCGGCAGCCGGTCGAGCAGCCCACCGAGGTGATCCCGGCCGTGGCCGCCGCCCACGAGGAGCGTCCGGGCGAGCAGCCGATCGACGACCTCTTCGAGGACGAGTACGACGAATACGGCGAGTACGACGAGCACGCCGCGTACGACGAAGACGGCTACGAGGACGGTTACGACGAGGACGGCTATCCCGAAGACGGGGCAGAGCCGCCGGTCGAGGAGCCGCCCGCGAAGCGGCCCCGCAAGAAGCGCAAGCGCGCGATCGGCTGGATCGCCGCGGTGCTCGTGCTCGTCCTGCTCAGCGGCGGGGCCTATTTCGGGTACCAGAAGATCTTCGGCTACGCGGACTTCGACGGTTCCGGCGAGGGCGACGCGCTCGTGCAGGTCGAACAGGGCGACACGACGTCCGCGATCGGCGCGAAGCTCACCGACGCGGGCGTGGTCGCGAGTTCCCGCGCGTTCGTGAAGGCCGGGTCGGAGAACGCCGCGCTCAGCCGGATCCAGCAGGGCTACTACCTGATGCGCAAGCACATGTCGGGCGAGAGCGCGGTCGAGCTGATCACCTCGGCCCCGGCCCGGGTCGGGCGGCTGGAGATCCGGCCGTACACGCAGTTCGACGACATCACCCAGCCCGACGGCAAGGTCACGCCGGGCGTGTTCAGCCTCATGTCGAAGGCGTCCTGCGCGACCTTGGACGGCAAGAGCACTTGCATCCCGGTCGACCAGCTGCGCAAGACGGTCGCCGACGCCGATCTCAAGGCGCTCGGCGCGCCGGAGTGGGCGCTGGAAGGCGCGGGCAAGGCGCTGAGCAAGGACAAACGCCTGGAAGGCCTGATCGCGCCCGGCGTGTACGACGTGAAACCCGGCTGGAGCGCGACCGAACTGCTCACCGATCTGGTGAAGCAGTCGGCCGATTCGATCCAGGCGTCCGGGCTCAGCGCGCAGTCCACCGGGCCGGGGAAGTCGGCGTACGAGACGCTGATCGTCGCGTCGCTCATCGAGCGCGAGGCGATCAAACCGGACTTCGGCAAGATCTCGCGGGTGATCTACAACCGGCTGCAGCAGCGCATCCGGCTGCAGCTGGACTCCACGGTCAACTACGTGCTGGACCGCCCGACGCTGCTCACCAAACCGGAGGACCGGGCGAAAGCGGGACCGTACAACACCTACGCCAACTACGGTCTCCCGCCGACGCCGATCGCGGTGCCCAGCATGGACGCGATCAAGGCCGCGGTCAGCCCGACGCCGGGCGACTGGGCGTACTTCGTGAAATGCGAGAAGGACGGGCATTCCTGCTTCGCGGTCACGAACGACCAGCACAACGCGAACCGGACTCTGGCGGAGCAGCGTGGCGTCATCAAGTGACCGGCCGCGCCGCGCGGCGGTGCTGGGCAAGCCGGTAGCGCATTCGCTGTCGCCGGTGCTGCACCGCGCGGCGTTCGCGGCGCTGGGGCTGGACGGCTGGACCTACGACCGGATCGAGACCGACGCCGACGAGCTGCCCGGTTTCGTCGGCGGTCTCGGCCCGGAGTGGGTCGGCCTGTCGGTCACCATGCCCGGCAAACGGGCCGCGCTCGACTACGCCGCCGAGGTCACCCCGCGCGCGGCCGCGGTCGGCGCGGCGAACACGCTCGTGCGTCGCGCGGACGGCTGGCTCGCCGACTGCACGGACGTCGACGGCGTGACCGGAGCCCTGCGCTACGCGGGCGGCTTCGAGCCTGCCGCGGGCGACCAGGCGGTCGTGCTGGGCGCGGGCGGGACGGCCGCCGCCGCGGTGGTCGGATTGGCCGCGATGGGCGTCTCGACGGTGTGCTTGGTGGTGCGGGAACCGGCGCGGGCCGCGGAAACCGTGGACGCGGCCAAGCGCGCGGGCCTGGCCGTGGAGGTCCGGCGATGGTCCGAAGTGGACTTCGCGGACTTAGCGGACGCTGCGGCGGTGCTCGTCAACACGGTGCCGCCGGACGCGGTCGTGCCGCACCTCGCGGAGCTGGCCCGGATCGGCAGCGTGCTCGACGTTATTTACCACCCGTGGCCGACGCCGCTGGCCGAAGCTGTCGGCGAGCGCGGCGGACGGCTCGCGACCGGGCTCGACATGTTGCTGCACCAGGCGTTCGGACAAGCGGAGCAGTTCACCGGGCTCCCGGCGCCGCGCGAGGAGATGCGGGCCGCGCTGCGCGAGGCGAGCGGGAACATCCTGCCGCTGCCGATTTCCTGATAACCTGGCGGGCTGCTTTCAGCCAGCAACAGGGGGAATCACCGTGACCAGGCAACAGTTCGGCGAGGAAGAAATCCAGGCGGCGTGGGTCGGCGAGGCTCCGAAGCTCGGCACCACCATCACGCTCGCCGAGTACGACCCGGAATGGCCGCGGCTGTACGAACGCGAGGAAGCCCGAATCCGCGCGGTGCTCGGAGAACGCGTGCTGCTGATCGAGCACGTCGGCTCCACTTCGGTACCGGGGCTCGCCGCCAAACCGATCGTCGACATTCTGCTCGAAGTGCCCGATTCGGACGACGAAGCGGCGTACGTTCCCGACCTCGAAGCGGCGGGCTACCGGCTGGTGATCCGCGAGCCGGACTGGGAGAAGCACCGTTTGTTCAAAGGCCCGGACACGAACATCAACCTGCACGTCCATTCGCCGGGCAACGGCCAGACCGAACGCTATCTGCTGTTTCGCGACCGGCTGCGCGGCCATCCGGAGGAACTGGCCCTGTATCTGGAGACGAAACGGGAACTCGCCGCGCAGGTCTGGGAGTACGTGCAGAACTACGCCGACGCGAAGAACGATGTGATCGACGAGATCATCGAGCGGGCGCGCAACGCCTGACCATCAGGTTACGGTGGGCGGCATGAAGATCGCGATCCTCGACGACTACCAGAACGTGGCTCTCCAGTGTGCGGACTGGACGCCGCTCGGGGCGGAGATCGAGGTGTTCCGCGAGCCGTTCGCCGGGTCGGACGAGGTCGTCGCGCGGCTGGCCGGGTTCGACGTCGTGGTCGCGATGCGCGAGCGCACGCCGTTCCCGGCCGCCGTGTTCGATCGGCTGCCCGGGTTGAAACTGCTGGTCAGCACCGGTCGGCGGAACGCGGCGATCGACCTCGACGCGGCGAAGCGGTGCGGGGTGGTCGTGTCCGCCACCGGTGCGCTCGCCGCGTCGACGGTGGAACACGCGTGGGCGCTCATCCTGGCCGGCGCGCGCGGTCTGCCCGCCGAGTTCCGTTCGATGCGCGAGGGCGGCTGGCAGGTCGGGCTCGGGATGTCGTTGCGGGACAAGACCCTCGGCCTGCTCGGGCTCGGCAGGCTCGGTGCCGAGGTCGCCCGGATCGGCCAGGCGTTCGGGATGAAACCGATTGCCTGGAGCCAGAATCTCACGCGGGAACGGGCGGCCGAGCACGGCGTCACGGCAGTGTCCAAAGAGGACTTGTTCGCGCGGGCCGATGTGTTGTCCGTCCACTTGGTCCTGTCCGAGCGCACCCGGGGCCTGGTCGGTGCCGCCGAATTCGCCGCGATGAAGACGACCGCGCTGCTGGTGAACACCTCGCGCGGGCCGATCGTGGACGAAGCGGCGTTGCTGGATGCCTTGCACGGCAAGAAGATCGCCGCCGCCGCGCTGGATGTCTACGACATCGAGCCGCTGCCCGTGGACCATCCGCTGCGGACGCTGGACAACGCGATCCTGACGCCGCACCTCGGTTACGTGAGCAGGGAAACGTACGAGGTCTTCTACGGCGGCGCGGTGGAGGACATCGCCGCGTTTCAGGCGGGCGAGCCGATCAACGTGCTGAACTAGGGGAACGGCCGGACCTGCGGCGGGTACACCGTCCCGTCCGGAGGCACGGTCAGATCCACGAAATACCGCGTCATCGCGGCGGAAGCGGCCGGGCTCGGCACGTCGAGGGTCGTGTGCCCGGCACCGTCGACCACGATGACATGACCGTCGCCGAGTTCCCGTGCGGTGGCCTGGGCGTTGGCGAGCGGGGTGACCGGGTCGTTCCGGTTGGCCAGGATCAGGATCGGATGCTGCCGGGGCCGGTTCCACGGTCCGAGGTACCGGTCTTCGTCGTGAGCGGGCCAGCCGACGCACTGCGCCATCGAAAACACCGGCGCGATCCCGAAATACGGCTGCCGTTTCGCTTCCGCGGCCGCGAGTTCGGCGTACTTGGAAGTGTCCTGCGGCAGTTCGCTGTCCAAGCACTGCACGGCGAGGAAGCCAGGCGAATGCGTCGGCACGCGCGGGTCGAGCACCGGCGCGGGGGACACCGGCGACGACGGCACGAGCCCGGCGAGCGTCTTCGCCAGCTGCGGCCACCGCGAGGATTGATACAGCGCGCGGTCGACCGTCTCCAGCAGCGACGACACCGTCATACCGCCGACCGGACCGTGTGTCAGCCGGGCGAAGACCGCCGCGAATTTCTGTTTCAGGTCACCGCCGGCGAAGGCGCATTTGCCCGGGCCAGCCGCGTTGCAGGCGGCGAAAAACGCTTCCAGTTCCTGTTGCTGGGCAGTCGCGACATCAGCGCGCACGTCGACCGGTTTGTGCTGCTGACCCGGCTGTCCGGTGGCGTTCGCGACGAGGTCGAGTGTTCCGTCCAGGGCCATCGCGCGCAGCTTGCCGGGGAACAGGTTCGCGTAGGTGCCGCCGAGATACGTGCCGTACGAGTAGCCGTAGAAGTTCAGCTGCTGCTCGCCCAGCGCCTGCCGGAGCACGTCCATGTCCCGCGCGACGTTCGCGGTGGACAGATGCGACAGCTCGGCTCCGGTGCCTGCCGCGCACGCCTTGCCGACGGCCGCGCTCGCGGTCCAGAACGCCGCGCTGTCCCGCAACGGCGAACCGGCCGCCGGAGGGGTTCCCGGGCACTGCACCGGGGCGCTGCCGCCGATTCCGCGCGGATCGAAGCTCACCAGGTCGAACTTGGCCCGCAGTTCGTCCGGGTAGCGCGGGCCGAAGCGCATCAGCTCGCCGACGCCGTCGGTGCCCGGTCCGCCGAAATTGATCACCAGCGACCCGACGCGGTGCGCGGGATCGGTGGTCGGCATGCGGATCACCGAGAGGTTCAGCTTCGCGCCGCCGGGTTCGCGGTAGCTCACCGGAACCGGCGCGGTCGCGCACTGGAAACCGCCGTGGCACGGTGCCCAGTCGAGCTTCGGCACCGCGGTGCCGTTGGTGCCCAACGGAAGCGGCGCGTTCGGCGCGGGCAATGCTTGGGGCGCTTGGGTTTGCGCGGCCGGTGCGGAACAACTCGCGACCAGCAGCAGGGCCGCGAGCGCGGGCCGGAACTTCACGCGGAGAGTTCCGCCAGCACGGCGTCGGTGAACGGCGGCCACACTTGCGCGGCCCACGGCCCGAACGAACGGTCGGCGAGCCCGACGCAGGCGTGCCCCGCTTCCGGGTCCACCCACAGGAAGGTGCCCGACTGCCCGAAGTGGCCGAACGTGCGCGGCGAGCTGTGCGCGCCGGTCCAATGCGGGCTCTTGTGGTCGCGCAGCTCGAAGCCGAGCCCCCAGTCGTTCGGCTTCTGGTGCCCGAACCCGGGAAGGACGCCGTTCAGGCCGGGAAACGCGATCTCGGTGGCCGCGTTCAGGGTCTCCGGCGAAAGCAGCTTGGGCGACTGCAGTTCGGCGGCGAACCGGAGCAGATCGTCCACTGTGGACACCGCGCCGGAGGCGGGGAGCCCTCCAAACGGGTCGAGGTCATGCCCAGCGGCTCGAAAAGCGCTTCTCGCTGGTACTCGGCGAACTCGATGCCGGAGTGCCCGGCCAGCGCGTCGGCGAGTTCCTCGAACCCGGCGTTGGAGTACAGCCGTCGCGTGCCGGGCTCGGCCATCGCCTTGTGCGCGTCGAAGGCCAGCCCGGAGGTGTGCGCGAGCAGGTGCGCGACGGTGGAGCCTTCCGGCCCGGCGGGCGTGTCCAGTTCGACGACGCCCTCTTCGATCGCGATGTGCGCGGTGTAGGCGGTGAGCAGTTTGGTGACCGACGCGAGCCGGAACGGGCGAGCCGGGTCGCCGTGACGGCCCCGGACGTCGCCGGAGGCGGAGACCACCCCGGCCGCCGCGTTGTCCACCGGCCACTCGTCGATCAGGCGCAGACTCTCCATGTCCGCCAGCGTAATAGGGCCCGCCCCGGCGCCGTTCCGCAGTGCCCTGACGCGAACGAACCGTGCGGGGCCCCGGAAGTCCGGGAGCCCCGCACGGTTCGTGTTTTCCCCGTGGAGCGGTATCGCTACTGAGCGTCGAGGTCGGTGGCGACCAGCTCGGCGACGGCCTCGACCGCCGCCTCGGCACCGTCGCCCTCGGCGCTGATGACGACCTCGTCGCCGTACGCGGCGGCGAGGGTCATCAGGTTGAGGACGCTGCCGGCGGCCACCGGTTCGCCGCCGTCCTTGGCGATCCGCACCGCCACGGGCTGGGCCGCGGCCGCCTTGGCGACCAGTGCGGCCGGACGGGCGTGCAGCCCCACCTTGCTGGCCACGGTGACGCGTTTCTCCGGCATGGTGTACCTCTCTTGCCTTTTCTCGGGTGTTACTTCGCGGCCGTGCGCTCGAGGTCGCCCTCGATCGAGTCGTCCTCGCGGCCCGGCGTGCGCAGGTTGAACTTGGTGATCACGAAGCGGAACACCACGTAGTAGATCACGGCCAGGACGAGCCCGATCGGGATCAGCAGCCACGCCTTGTGGGCGGTGTCCAGCGACGAGTTGAGCGCGAAGTCGATCGCGCCGCCGGAGAACGAGAACCCGAGGTGGATGCCGAGTGCGTTGCAGACCGCGAGCGAGATGCCGGTCATCACCGCGTGGAAGATGTACAGCGGCCACGCGACGAACATGAACGCGAACTCGATCGGCTCGGTGACGCCGGTGACGAAGGCGGTCAGCGCGGCCGAGATCATGATGCTGCCGACGAGCTTGCGCTGTCCGGGACGCGCGGTGTGCACGATCGCGAACGCCGCGGCCGGAAGCGCGAACATCATGATCGGGAAGAACCCGGTCATGAACGCGCCGGAGCCCTGCACGTGGCCGAAGAAGTTGTTCAGGTCGCCGCCGCCGAAGATGAACCACACCGGCACGTTCAGCAGCTGGTGCAGGCCGACCGGGATGAGCAGCCGGTTGAGCAGGCCGTAGATGCCGCCGCCGAGGACCGGCGAGCCCATGACCGCCTCGCCCGCGGAGGTGATCGCCTGGTCGACGTACTTGAAGACCAGGCCGAAGAGGACGCCGAGCACGAGCATCGCCAGCGCGGTGATGATCGGCACGAACCGGCGGCCGCCGAAGAACGCCAGCCAGGACGGCAGCTTGATCCGGTGGTAGCGCTGCCACAGCAGGGCCGCCACGATGCCGGACACGATGCCGGTCAGCACGCTGTAGGGCCAGTGGATGGGCTGGCTTTCCCAGCCCGGCTTGTAGCCCTGCTGGCTGCTGGTCGGGGCGATCACCTGGATCACGTTGTTGAACACGACCCAGCCGATGACCGCGGCGACGGCGGTCGAGCCGTCGCCCTTGCGGGCGAACCCGACCGCGATGCCGATCGCGAAGATCAGCGGCAGCCAGTTGAAGATGCTGCCGCCCGCCGCGCCGATCACGTCGGCGGCTTTGCCCCAGTCCAGGCCCTTCTTGCCGAGGACGTCTTCCTGGCCGAGCCGGTTCAGCAGACCGGCCGCGGGCAGGGTCGCGATCGGCAGCATGAGGCTGCGGCCGAAGCGCTGCAGCCCGGCGAGGCCGCCGCCCTTCTTCTTCCCGCTGGCCCCAGCCGCGGTGGTGGCGCTCATCGGATACCTCCATTGTGGGGTTGGTCGCCGGAACCCGGGGTGTTCCGGTCCAGCTGCATGGTCACCTGGTAGTGGTCGCCCCGGTACCAGGACGTCATGTCCTCCACCGGTTCGCCGCCCGAGCTGGAAACCCGGCGGAACACCAGGAGCGGACTGCCGGTGCGCATGCCGAGCAGGCGCGCCGTCTCGCGGTCCGCGGATTCGGCCCACACCGTCTGGTACGCCTGGTCCGGCCGGCGCGAGAAGGCGTCGGCGAGCTGGGCGTACAGCGAACGGGTCAGGTCGAGGTCGAGCAGGCCGGGGGTCCGGCCCGCGTGGTACCAGCCGCGTTCCACGGCCAGCGGAACGCCGTCGGCGCGCCGCAGCCGCACGAGCCGGTGCGCGGGCACGCCCTCGGACAGGCCGAGCGCGCGCGCCGAGGTCACCGGCGGGACCTCGGTCGAGGTCGAGATCACTTCGGTGGTCGGGGTGAGCCCGCGCCGGCGCATGTCGTCGGTGAACGACATCAGGTACACCTGCAGTTCCATCCGCCTCGCGGCGGTGAAGGTGCCCTTGCCCCTGACCCGGGCCAGCAGTCCTTCCTCGACGAGCTTCCCGATCGCCGAGCGGACAGTGAGCCTCGATACGCCGTAGTGCTGCGCGAGTTCCCGTTCGGACGGGATCGGGGAGCCCGGCGGGAGGTCGCGCTCCACCAGGCGGCGCAGGATTTCCCGCAGCTGGGCGTGCTTCGGGGTCGGCCCGTTCACCACGCGCTCGGCGGGGTCGGGCGGCGGAACGTGCGCGGCCGCACTCATCTCGGTGTCGCCCTCCCTCGCCTGTCGCGCACCGGGGCCGGTGCTCGCGTCCGCGCCGGAAGATTGGTACGTTCCGGTCTAGACCAATGATCTGATGGGGCAGGATGCTCCGCAGCGCGAGCAGGTGTCAACCACCGTTATCCGTTCGTGGCCGGGCCCGCCGGGCAAGGCGGCAAACGGCGTAGTAATGGTGGCGGAGCGCACCTGTTCCGCGTGGAAAACCAACGGGATACGAGGAGGCCGCGATGGCGGATGACAGGCCGGAAAAGATTCTCGCGGCGCTCGGCGGCGCGGACAATCTCATCGAGATCGAGGGCTGCATCACGCGGCTGCGGTGCGAGGTCGAGGACATGTCCGCCGTGGACGAAGCCGCGCTGAAGGCGGCGGGCGCGATGGGCGTCGTGAAGATGGGCTCGGCGGTCCAGGTCATCGTCGGGCCGGAGGCGGACACCATCGCCAGCGACATCGAGGACTTGATGTGAGCCTGCCCATCCTGAGCCCGGTCGCGGGCGAGGTCGTCGCGATCACCGAGGTTCCCGACCCGGTGTTCGCCGAGGCGATGGTCGGTCCCGGCATCGCGGTGCGGCCCTCCGGCGGCCGCGCGGACGCGGTCGCGCCGGTCGACGGAACCGTGGTGACGCTGCACCCGCACGCGTACGTCGTGGCCACTGAGGACGGCCGCGCGGTGCTCGTGCACCTCGGCATCGACACGGTCAAGGAAAAGGGCGAGGGGTTCACCCTGCACGTCGTGAAGGGCGAGCAGGTGCGGGCAGGCCAGCCGATCGTGGGCTGGGACCCGGAGGCGGTCGCCGCCAAGGGCTACTCGCCGATCGTCCCGGTCGTCGGGCTCGACGCGTCCGCCGACGTGCTCGCCGGCCTCGAAGGCGGGCGCACGGTCGCCGCCGGCGACGAGTTGTTCACCTGGAACAGTTGAGCACCGGTGCCCTTTGTGGACGGTGAATGTCCACAAAGGGCGGTTCCGGTCACGCCGTGACGACGTCTCCGTTCTGGAGCTTCACGGCCACTTTCGCCAGCGGCTGGCTCGCCGGGCCCTGCTTCACCGCACCGGTCAGCGCGTCGAACACCGAACCGTGGCACGGGCAGTGCGCCTGCCCGTCCCGCGGCGGATTCACCGTGCAGCCCTGGTGCGTGCAGACGGCGCTGAAACAAGCGACCGTCCCCGCCGACGGCTGCGCGACGAGGACGTCCTGCCCGTCCGGGGTTTTCGCGGATTTCGCTTGTCCCACCGGCACTTCCGCCAGCGCGATCACCTTCCCGCCCGGCTTCGGGGCGGCCGGTTCGGAGCCGCTCCCGCACGCGGTGAGCGCGACGGCGGCGGCCGCCCCGGAGGCGATAACTGAGCGGCGGGAGTGCAGTTCGGCAGTCATACCCAGTGCAACGGACCGAGGCGGTCCGGGGTTCAGGTGAACCGTCGCGCCCGCCCGTGCGTGTAGTCCGTATCCGGCATCCGCACGGAAGGAGACGGCATGCTGACGACCTGGATGCGAGCGCTGGGCGCGGCCGGCCTGGCTGGCTCGGCGGCGATCCACTTCTACCTGTACTGGGGCAGCGGCTACGCGGACATCCCGGTGGTCGGGCCGCTTTTCCTGGTGAACGGCGTCGCGGGCGCGGTGATCGCGCTCGCGCTGCTCTTCTGGCGGCACTGGCTTCCGGCGTTCTTCACGCTGGGCTTCGGCGGCGTGACGCTGCTGGCCTACCTGCTGTCGGTGACGGTGGGCTTCTACGGCGTGCACGACCAGTTCAACAGCCAGTACGAATACTGGGGCGTGATCACCGAAGCGGTGTGCGTGATCTGCGGCCTGGTACTGCTGGTACAGGCGCTCAGAACGCGTAGCGGTGCACCTTCTCCGGGTGAATGACGACCCGGACCTGCGGCAGTTTTTCGAGGACGTCGAGCCCGGCCGCGCCCTCGGCGGTGCTGAGGTCCCAGTACCGGGCGGCGAGCCGGCGGGCGAGGTCGTGCCCGCCGTCGGCCTCCACCGTGACGCGCCCGGCGACTGACACCCAGCGCTCCGGTTCCCCGACCGGCGCGGCGACGACGATCGACGCGCGCGGATCCTCGCGCAGCTGGCGGATCTTGGCCGAGTCCGGGTCGGTGAACAGCTGGATCGTGCCGTCGTCGGCCGCCTCGAACCACACCGGACGCGGCTGCGGCGGCCGCGGTCCGGCGGCGACGGTCAGGAAGCCGTGCAGGGGACGGCGGAGGAACTCGAGATCGTGGTCGGTGAGCGTGCTCATGACGGGGATTCAACCGGGCTTTCCCGGACGATCCCATAGGCGAGAAGCCGGATCGCCTGTCCATTCGTCTAATCTCGGGGGAGTGGACGCGTTCAGCGATTTGATCCGCGGGGTCCGGGCGCACGGTTCGCTGTTCGGCTGCTCGGCCCTGTCCGCGCCGTGGTCGCTGCACTTCACGGACGGTGCTCCGCTGACCCTGTGCGCGCTGCTGAGCGGCGAGGGCTGGATCGTGCCGGAAGGGCATCCGCCGGAGCTGCTGCGCGCCCGCGAGAGCATCCTGGTCCGCGGCCCGTTCTCCTTCGTGGACCGGCTGGACACTCCCGCCGCCCCCGTCGCCTGCGGCGAGTTCTGCGCCACCCCTGACCAGGGCGGCACCCGGCACCACCTCGGCTGGAACGACCCGTTCCACGGCGAAGCCGACCTGATCGTCGGCGCGTATCCGGTCCGGAGCCGCAGCCGGATGGCCGCGCTGCTGGACGAGCTGCCGGTCGTCGTCCGCCCGCCTTCCCCGGACGCGGAAGACCCGGTGCTGGACCACCTGGCGGCCGAACTGGCAGTCGACGCGCCAGGCCAGCAGATCGTCCTGGACCGCTTGCTGGACTGGATGCTGGTCTGCCTCCTGCGCGACTGGTTCGACCGGCCCGGCGGCACGCCGCCGCCGTGGTGGGCCGCGCAGCGGGATCCGGTGGTGGGAACGGCTCTTCGCCTGCTGCACGCGGACCCAGCGGCCCCGTGGACGGTGGTCTCGCTGGCCGCCCGGACCGGAGTTTCGCGGTCGACACTGGCCAAACGTTTCGCGGACCTGGTGGGCGAGCCGCCGATGACGTACCTCACCCGCTGGCGGATGACGCTGGCGGCGGACCTCCTGACGGAACAGGAATCGATGCCGGTCGCGGAAGTCGCGCGGGCGGTCGGGTACTCGGATGCCTTCGGATTCAGCTCGGCGTTCAAACGGGTCCGGGGGACGAACCCGAGCGGGCACCGGCGGGCCTTCGCCGGTTCCTGATTTTGCCACCGCGGAGTGAACCTTCCGGCGTGTCGCGCACGAGGGGTCCCCTCGCACCCCGGTTTGTTTGCGCTGGTCCCAACCTCGGGGACAGGCTGGCTGCATGGTCCTGACAGCAGTGCTGGCGGCCGGGGCGGTGGTCCCGGTGCTGCTGGCGATGATGAAGAAAACCGGTGCGCCGGTGCCGCTTTCGCTCGGCCTGGCGATTGCCGTCGCGGCAGCCTTTGTAGCCGCCGCCCGTGCCGACGCAGGCATGCTGCCAGCTTGGTGGCTTCCCGTGCCCTGGCTGGTCTCGGTGGTCGGCGTCCCGTTGGCATTGGCTGATGCCCGACACCGTCGCTTGCCCGACGTCCTCACCCTGCCCGCCTACCCGGCTGTAGCCCTGACGCTCACCCTCGCCGCATTCGGCGGCGGAGGCTGGCGCTTGGCCGCTGGCGCCGCCGTGGGCTGCCTGCTGTTCGGCGGAACACACCTGATCGTCCACCGGCTGTCAGCGGGCGGTCTCGGCCCTGGAGACGTCAAACTGGCTGGTTCATTCGGTGCCGTCCTGGGCGCGGTCGGCGGACTGGCCCCGGCGGTGGGGGCAGTCCTGGCAGCGACGGTGAGCGCGGTGGCGGTGGTGCCGATGTGGTTGATGCGCCGGATCCGCGCGCCTCGGGCCTCTGTCGGCTCTCATCTCGCAGCCGGGCCTAGCGCGCCGTCGCCCCGTTCCCTGGCCACAGGAGGCATCGCCCCGAACCAATCCGAGCGATCCACGCTGACCGGCTCAGCGGAGGAACCGGCGATGTCCGGTCCCGCCCAGCCGCCTGGTGCCGCCCAGCTGGCTGATCCCGCCGAGCCGACCGACGTCGCCCGCGCCCCAGCCCCCCGTTCCCTGACGGCAGGAGGCATCACCCCGAACCAACCCGAGCGATCCACGCTGACCGGCTCAGCACAGGAACCGGCGGCGGCCGGTCCCGTCCCGTTGCCCGGTGCCGCCCAGCTGGCTGACCCCGCCGAGCCACCCGGTCCCGCCCAGCTTGACCCCGCCCAGCCGCCAGAGCCGACCGACGTCGCCCGCGCCCCAGCGCTGTCCGACTCCTCCCGCATGCCGGTCGGCCGTGCCCGCATCCGCGCGCTGGCCGACCGCGCGCTGGCCCGCCGCGTCCCGGCGATGTCCGACCCCGCCCGTGCACCGGCCCCGGCCGACCGCACCCCGATCCGCGCCGGACCCCTCGGAGCCGGACCCCTCCGCGTCCCCTACGGTCCCGGCCTCGTTCTGGCCACCTGGGCGTGCGCGGTCTTCCCCGCCGCGGGAACCGGCATCGCCTGAGGCCAGGGGCTCTGCCGGGGCGTCCGGCGGGCCGTGACAGGATTGTCCGGTGCTGCGCTGGATCACCGCTGGAGAATCGCACGGACCCGCCCTCGCCGCTGTGCTCGAAGGGCTGCCCGCCGGGGTGGAGGTGACGACCTCGGACCTCTCCGCGCAGCTCGCGCGGCGCAGGCTCGGGTTCGGCCGCAGCCCGCGGATGGGCTTCGAGACCGACCAGGTCCAGTTCCTCGGCGGGGTCCGGCACGGGGTCAGCCAGGGCGGCCCGATCGCCGTCCAGATCGAGAACGCCGAGTGGCCCAAGTGGGAGAAGGTCATGGCGGCCGATCCGGTCGACGAGGCCGAACTCGCCGGGCTGGCCCGCAACGAGCCGCTGACCCGGCCCCGCCCCGGGCACGCCGACCTTCCCGGCATGCAGAAGTACGGCTTCGACGAGGCCCGTCCCGTCCTCGAGCGCGCCAGCGCCCGCGAGACGGCCTCGCGGACCGCGCTCGGCACTGTCGCGCGGAACTTCCTGCGGCAGCTGCTCGGGGCCGAGGTGCTGAGCCACGTCGTCTCGATCGGCGGTGCCGACGCGCCCGACGGCCCGCTGCCGCAGCCGGGCGACCTCGCGGCGATCGACGAGAGCCCGGTGCGGGCGTTCTCGGCCGAGGGGACCGAGGCGATGATCGCCGAGGTCGACGCGGTGCGGAAGGCGGGCGACACTGTCGGCGGCGTGATCGAGGTGATCGTCTACGGCCTGCCCCCGGGCCTCGGCTCGCACGTGCACTGGGACCGGCGGCTCGACGCGCGGCTCGCCGGCGCGCTGATGGGCGTGCAGGCGATGAAGGGCGTCGAGGTCGGCGACGGCTTCACCACCGCCCGCCGCTGGGGCAGCCAGGCGCACGACGAGATCGACCGCGGCACCGGGCCGGTCGGCGTCACGCGCCGGTCGAACCGCGCGGGCGGGCTCGAAGGCGGCATCACCAACGGCGAGCCGCTGCGGGTGCGCGTCGCGATGAAGCCGATCTCCACCGTGCCCAAGGCACTGTCCACAGTGGACGTCCGGACCGGGGAGCCCGCGGTGGCGATCCACCAGCGCTCCGACGTGTGCGCGGTGCCGCGTGCGGGCGTGGTGCTGGAATCGGTGGTCGCGCTGGTCGTGGCGGACGCGGCGCTGGAGAAGTTCGGCGGCGATTCGCTGGCCGAGACCCGGCGCAACGCGCAGGCGTACCTGAAGGCGCTCGAGGAGCGCTGGTGAGCCCGCGCGCGGTCGTCATCGGCCCGCCCGGCTCCGGCAAGAGCACGGTCGGGCCGCTGCTGGCCGACGCGCTCGGCGTCACCTTCCGCGACACCGACGACGACATCGTCGCCCGCGCCGGACGCGCCATCTCGGACATCTTCGCCGACGACGGCGAACCGGCGTTCCGCGCGATCGAGGAGGAAGCGGTCGCCGCCGCGCTCGCCGAGCACGACGGCGTCCTGTCCCTCGGCGGCGGCGCCCCGCTCACCCCGGGCACCCGCGCGCGGCTTCAGGAGCACACAGTGGTGTTCCTGAACGTCGGCCTCGCGGCGGGCGTCCAGCGCACCGGCATGTCCAGCGCGCGCCCGCTGCTCGCCGGCATCAACCCGCGCGCCACCTTCAAAGCCCTGCTCGACCAGCGGCTGCCGGTGTACCGCGAGGTGGCGACCGTCGAGATCGAGACCGACAAGCGCACGCCCGAAGAGGTCGTCGCGGCCGCCGTCGCCGCCCTCGAACCCGACCGGGTCCGCGGGCAATGACCCGCCACCGGCCCGGACCGAGCCAGCGGCACCCGCACGGTGCCGTCCGGCCGGCCGCGCCGAGCCAGCGGTGCCAGCACGGCATCGCACCGAGCCACCACCCAGCCCAGGACCGCCGGGTCCGGGAGCAGTGAGGAGAACCGTGCCCGCCACCCCGCCCGTCCGGATCCGGGTCGCCACCGCGCAGCCGTACGACGTGCTCGTGGGGCGCGGCCTGCTCGGCGAACTCACCGAGCAGCTCGCCGACGCGTCGAAGGTCGCGATCGTCCACCCGCCGACGCTCACCGCCACCGCCGAGGCCGTCCGCGACGAACTGGCGGCCGCCGGGCTGGACGCGCACCGCGTCGAGATCCCCGACGCCGAGGACGGCAAAGCCTTCTCCGTCGCCAGTTTCTGCTGGGAGGTCCTCGGCCGGATAGGGCTGGACCGGCGCGGCGTGGTCGTCGCGCTCGGCGGCGGGGCGGTCACCGACCTCGCCGGGTTCGTCGCGGGCACCTGGATGCGCGGCGTCCGGCTGGTGAACGTGCCGACGACGCTGCTCGGCATGGTCGACGCCGCGGTCGGCGGGAAGACCGGCATCAACACCGAGGCGGGCAAGAACCTCGTCGGCGTCTTCCACGAGCCCTCCGCCGTCCTGGTCGACCTCGCGACGCTGGAATCCTTGCCGCGCAACGAACTCGTCGCCGGGATGGCCGAGATCGTCAAGACCGGGTTCATCGCCGACCCGCGGATCCTCGAGCTGATCGAGGCCGATCCGGCCCAGGCGCTCGACCCGTCCGGCGACGTGCTCGCCGAACTGGTCCGCCGCTCGATCCAGGTGAAGGCCGACGTCGTCGTGGCCGACCTGCGCGAATCCGACCTGCGCGAGATCCTCAACTACGGCCACACCCTCGGCCACGCCATCGAACGCCGCGAGCGCTACCGCTGGCGCCACGGCGCGGCGGTCAGCGTCGGCCTGGTGTTCGCCGCCGAACTGGCGCGACTGGCCGGACGGCTCGACGACGCCACCGCCGACCGGCACGCCGCGGTGCTCAAGCTGATCGGCCTGCCCACGACGTACGCCCCGGACGCGCTGCCCCAGCTGCTGGAAACCATGAAGGGCGACAAGAAAACCCGCTCCGGCGTACTGCGCTTCGTCGTCCTCGACGGCCTCGGCAAACCCGGCAGGCTGGAAGGCCCCGACCCGTCGCTGCTCGCCGCCGCGTACTCGGCGATCGCGGCCGAGGCCCCGGAAAACGGCGGGAGCGTGCTGCTGTGAAGACGTTCGTGTTCAACGGCCCCAACCTCGGCAGGCTGGGCAAACGCGAGCCGGACGTCTACGGCTCCACCACCCACGACGACCTCGCGAGGCTGTGCGTCGAGACCGGTCAGGAACTGGGCCTCGACGTCGAGGTCCGGCAGACCGACCACGAGGGCGAACTGGTCGGCTGGCTGCACGAAGCCGCCGACGCGGGCGCGCCGGTCGTGCTGAACGCCGGAGCCTGGACGCACTACTCGATCGCCGTCCGCGACGCCGCCGCCCAGCTGACCGCGCCGCTGATCGAACTGCACATCAGCAACGTGCACAAGCGCGAGGAATTCCGGCACCACAGCGTGCTTTCGGACATCGCGACCGGGGTGATCGCCGGTCTCGGGGTGGACGGTTACGCCCTGGCGCTGCGCTGGATCGCCGCACACCCGTCCTGACGTCGCGGTAGACGCTGCTGCCGGGCGGTTCCGGTTGCCGCGGCGGGCTTTCCCGCATCACGACCAGGGTGTTCGTGCCGGTGAGAACCTGCTTGAACACGCACGACGCCGCTGGGGCTGGGGGCGGTTGCCCCGGGTGGTCGTGAGTGGCAATGCCGGTTCTCACCGGCATTGCCACTCACGACACCGGCGGCGGCGTGGTGTGCTTGGCCTCGGCTGAGATGCCCGGCGTTGCACTGGACCGCCGTGCACTCAGCCGCCTTTCCGGCCAAAGATCACCGCACAGCCCGAAAAGCAAGCTCTTGGCAAACCCGCCGCTGGACCGGCGAATGCCCGACGTGGTTCACCCATCCGGTGCCGCTGTCGCTACACTCGGCGATCATGCACCCGTTTCGTCGTGGGGGTCGGCGACCCGTGCGTCAGCTGCTCTCGCTGCTGATCGCCGGATCCCTCGTTTCCGGGTGCAGCCAGACGTTGGCCCAGCCGCAAGCCGAGGGCACCGGGCACGGCGGCATCGCGGGCGGCGCGCCGCAGCCCCCTCAAGACCCGCCTCGGGTGGCGGACGTCGCGCTCGCCGCCGGGGCCAGCAGGCAGAGCGGCGGAGTGGTCGCAGCCGGGGCCGCGGACGCGTCGTACAACTACGGCCCCACCGTGATGGTCGAGAACGGCCGCACCCGGATCTGGTGGTGCAGCCAGTACAGCAGCGCCCCGCCGCCGGGCGACGACATCCTCTACGCCGAGGGTCCCTCGGCCGACGGACCCTTCACTGGTCCGGGTGGCGGCGCGCCAGCGGCGGTCCTCTCCGGCGCGCCCGGCAACTTCGACGGCATGCACACCTGCGACCCGTCGGTGCTGCGCGTCGGCGGCACGTACTTCATGTACTACACCGGCGCCGCGGGCGACCACGCGCTCGGCAACGCGATCGGCACGGCCACCAGCCCGGACGGCATCCACTGGACCCGCTCGAACGGCGGCAAACCGATCCTCGGCGCGTCGCACGACGTCCACCGCGCCAACGTCTACGGGGCCGGCCAGCCCTCCGTGGTCTTCCTCGACGGCTGGTACTACCTCATGTTCACCGACACCACCGGCCGCGCGGCGGGCTGGAACGGGGCGGGCCAGTTCGTGATCCGGGCGCACGACCCGGCGTTCCGCGAGGGCGTGGAAATGCTGGGGGAGAAGGGTTTCGAGCCCACTCCGACGACCGCCGCTCCGCGCACCCGGTCGGTGGTCGACGCGTTCAGCGTGGACCTGGAGTGGGTCGGCGCGCTCGACGCCTTCGCCATCGCGCACGAAACCGCGGGCGGCACCACGATCACCTTCTGGGACCGCGAGTTCACGATGCAGCCGTACAAACCGGTGGTGATCCCGGGAGCGTGGAAGGAAGGCCCCGGTCTCGTCCGCCGTCCGGACGGCCACGCGCCGACGTCGGTCAGCGATCCGTGCGACCTGGTTTCGCTGGACGTCGTGCGCGCCACCGAGATCGGCCCGACCGGCGCGCCGACCGCGCTGAAGCACTTCGGGCTCGACGTGAAGGGCGCCGGCGGCTGCTCGACCCCAGCACGCAGCACCGCGACCTTCGACGGCGTCGCGATGCCGTCCCCGGACCGCGTGATCGACCTCTACCGGCGCGGCGAGCGCATCCGGATCGATCGGCGTTCAGTCGCCGCGGTGCTCGCCGGGGAACTGGTCGACCGGCCGTTGCCGCAGGTGCCGGAGGTGCCGGTGAAAACCCGCCTGCGCTCTGGCGCGACAGTCGTGCACGCGTACGGCCGCGGCTACGGCATGGTGCTCGACGGGCAGCTTTACGGCCTGCCGGACACGGTGATCGTGTCGCTCAACGGTTCCGGGGTGCAGGAGATCGACCCGCGACAGTGGGACGGCGCCGCGCGCGGTTTGCCGCTGGGCGGCTGACCGGAGACGGTTTCGGGGTTCGCGGGGCCGGGCTCGGCGGGAGTTCGAGTTCGCCGGAGCGGCTGCCGGTGCCGTCTTCGTCCTCGTCGTCCGGTTCCGGGGCGGACTCGTCCTCGTCTTCCGCGGCCGAGGGACGCCGGATCCGGCCGCCGACGAACAACCCGAGCCCGGCGGGCACCAGCACGAGCAGCGCGGAGAACGCCGCCCCGCCGGTGAGCGCGGCCTTCAGCTCGGAAACCCCGGTCTGGTCGACGAAGATCGCCCGGCCGATCACGTACAGGATGCCCGAGCACACGCCCGCGACCAGCGACGCGATGAACCACGCGCGCCCTCTGTCCGGCACGTCGCGCCAGCCGTCGATCGCGCTCCACAGCGCCGCGACACCGACCAGCACGGCGATGGCGAGCGACGTGAACAGCGTCTGGCCGGTCGGGTGGAACACGGACCACTTGGCGAGCAGCGTCATCGCGGCGGCGTGCACGACCGCCATGACCAGCCCGCGCGTCAACCAGGCACCCAGCATGGACGGAGTGTAGGCGCGCCGAAGTTAACCGCCAGTAGGCCGTCCTCTCCCCGCGCCGCGACCGGGGCTGGAACGCGCTGGTTAAGCTGGCCGGGTGCCGGAAATCCACGCTCGCCGCCGCGCCGCGCTCGCCGCCCTGCTCCACGAGAACGGGGTCGACGCGCTGCTGGTCACCAACCTGCTCAACATCCGCTACCTGACCGGGTTCACCGGGTCGAACGCCGCGCTGCTGCTGCACGCGGGCGGCGACGCGAAGACCCTGTTCTGCACCGACGGGCGCTACACGACCCAGTCGGAATCCGAGGTGCCCGACCTGGAACGCGTGCTCGACCGCGCCAGCGCCCGCGCGCTCGCGGCGCACGCGGCGGGCCAGCTCGCGGACTACGGCCGGACCGGGTTCGAGAGCCAGTACGTGAGCGTCGAGGAGCACGAGCACCTCAAGGTGCGCTTCGACCGGGCGGAGCTGATCCGCCTTCCGGGGCTGGTCGAGCAGCTGCGGGCGGTCAAGGACGAGGTCGAGGTCGCCGCGTTGCGCGCCGCGTGCGCGGCCGCCGACCGCGCGCTGGCCAGCCTGATCGAGGCCGGGGGAGTGCGGCCGGGCCGGACCGAGCTGGAAGTGGCCCGCGACCTGGAGAACCGGATGCTGGAGCACGGTTCGTCCGGGATCTCCTTCGAATCCATCGTCGCCGCGGGCCCGAACTCGGCGATCCCGCACCACCGGCCGACCGGGGCCGAACTGCGCCGCGGCGACTTCGTGAAGTTCGACTTCGGAGCCACCGTCGACGGCTACCACTCGGACATGACCCGCATGGTCGTCCTCGGCGAGCCCGCCGACTGGCAGCGCGAGATCTACGACCTGGTGCGCCGCGCGCAGACGGCGGGCACCGACGCGGTCCGTCCCGGCGCGGTGGTGTCCGAAGTGGACGCGGCGGCGCGCTCGGTCATCGCCGACGCGGGCTACGGCGAGCAGTTCGCGCACGGTCTCGGCCACGGCGTCGGGCTGGAAGTGCATGAGGCACCGAGTCTCGCCGCGGCGGGCGTCGGTACACTGTCCGCCGGTATGGCGGTCACCGTCGAGCCCGGCGTGTACCTCGCGGGGCGCGGTGGCGTGCGCATCGAGGACACGCTCGTCGTGCGGGACTCCGGACCCGAACTCCTCACCCTGAGCACCAAGGACCTCGTGGCCGTCTGACGGCCGCGCAGCCGAAGAGATCGAACACAGGAGACCTGAAGACTCGTGGCCACCACCAACGACCTGAAGAACGGACTCGTCCTCAACCTGGACGGCCAGCTGTGGAGCGTGACCGCGTTCCAGCACGTCAAGCCGGGCAAGGGCGGCGCGTTCGTGCGCACCACGCTCAAGCACGTGCTGACCGGGAAGGTCGTCGACAAGACCTTCAACGCGGGCACCAAGGTCGAGACGGCCACGGTGGACCGCCGGAACATGACGTACCTGTACAAGGACGGCGCCGACTTCGTCTTCATGGACGGCGACACCTACGACCAGATCACCGTGCCCGCCGAGACCGTCGGCGACAACGCGAACTACATGCTCGAGAACACCGAGGTCCAGGTCGCGGTGCACGAGAACGAGCCGCTGTACGTCGAGCTGCCGACCTCGGTCGAACTCGTCATCCAGCACACCGACCCGGGCCTGCAGGGCGACCGCTCCACCGGCGGTACCAAGCCGGCGACGCTCGAGACCGGCGCGGAGATCCAGGTGCCGCTGTTCCTCTCGACCGGCGAGAAGATCAAGGTCGACACCCGCGACGGCCGTTACCTCGGCCGCGTCTCCAGCTGATGGCGGACAAGCTCCCCCGCACCCGAACCGCGGCGGCGCGATCAGCAGGCGCCAGGCCCGCAGGCGCGCGGTCGAAATGCTGTACGAGGCCGCCCAGCGGTCCGCCGACCCGGTCACGCTGCTGGCCGACCGGGTCGGCGCGGTCGAGGTGGACCCGGTCGCGGACTACACGATCACCGCGGTGGAGGGCGTCACGGCCCACCGCGAGCGGATCGACGAACTCCTGGCGGAGCACTCGCAGGGCTGGACCCTGGAGCGGATGCCGCCGGTCGACTTGGCCGTCCTGCGCGTCGGCGTGTACGAGATGCTGTGGGCCGCCGACGTTCCCGACGCGGTCGCGATCGACGAAGCGGTCGGCCTCGCGAAGGAACTTTCGACGGACGACTCGCCCCGTTTCGTGAACGGCGTGCTCGGCCGCATCGGCACGATCGCCGACCGGCTGCGCGCGATCCTGTAGCCGGAGGTAACCCGGCTGGGGGAATCGGCCACCTGAATGGCCGCTGCCTGATCGGGGCATCGCCGGGCCGCGGAGGCCGGGGCGAGGGGCGTTTTCGCGAAAATTGATCACCGAGCGGAATCAGAACCGGTCGGCGGGCGCCCTTCGGGGCGGCCTGTCCGGCCGGTTTTTCGTCGGGCCGGGGCGGTCCGCCGGAGGAGGGATCGGCTGCCGGGGAAGCCGGGGCTGGGGCAGCGGAAGTCGCTGCGGGGCAACGGTTTTCGGCGGCAGTCGTGCGGCTGGGCGGGCAGGTGCACGCGGGGGAATCGCGGCTGGGGCGGCGGGGGAACGGTTTCGGCGGCAGTCGTGCCGCCGGGCGGACAGGGGACACGCGGCTGGGGCGGCGAGGCAACGGTTTCGGCGGCAGTCGTGCGGCCGGGTGGGCAGTGTGCGCGAGGGAATCGCGGCTGGGGCGGCGAGGCAACGGTTTTCGGCGGCAGTCGTGTGCCCGGGCGGACGGGTGTGCGCAGGGGAATCGCGGCTGGGGCGGCGGCGCAACGGTTCTCGGCGGCGGTCGTGCGGCCGGGCGGACGGGTGCGCGCAGCGAAACCGCGGCTGGGCAGGGAAACCGCACGAGCCGGGGGCAAGTATTCGCTGGCCGCCGGGCCGGGAATTCGGGTGCGGCCGAGAGCGGAAAGCGCTCGAAACGGAACCCGGGCCGGTCCACGGAAAGCGCGGCGCGGAATGTCCGGAGCGGGGCGCGAGCAAGCCGTCGGAGCGGAATCTCGGGCGGGCTCAGGGAAATCCGCCCGGTGCCGGAAGCCCGGAGATGGGAAGCGGAACCCACTGAAACAGTGGTCAGGAATGGAAATACGCCGGAATCCGCGGAAATGCGATCCCCGGCCTGGGGAATTCAGGCGGGTTCACCGGCCGTAGCGGATCGGCCGCGGGAAAAGCGGCACGTCAGCGCGGCCCCGAGACGGGAGAGCGGGGCAGCGCAAGGCAGGTCAGCGCGGCGGCGGCGCGGCAATCCGGCCTCGCCCGAAGCGCGGCGGGCGTTCCCGGTTCCCCGGGCGCGGGAAGCCCGCCGCGTCGTGCACGGCCGTCGCCGCCATCGGTCGTCAGTCCTCTTTGGACGGCCGGGCTTCCGGCGGGAGGACGCCCCAGTCGATGAGCTGCTCGGTCAGCTCGCCGGGGGTCATGTCGTAGATGATGGCGAGCGAGCGCAGGTCCTCGGTGCGGATGGAGAGCACCTTGCCGTTGTAGTCGCCGCGCTGGCTCTGGATGGTGGCCGCGTACCGGGCGAGCGGGCCGACCTTCTCCGCGGGCAGCTGCTGGAGCCGCTCCAGGTTGATCACGATCTTCGTGGCGGGCTCGGCCCCGGACGGGACGCGGCCCTCCGGCAGCAGTTCGACCACCGGGACGCCGTAGAAGTCCGCCAGCTCGGCCAGCTTCTGGACGGTCACCGCCCGGTCGCCGCGCTCGTACGAGCCGACCACGACGGCCTTCCAGCGTCCGCCGGACTTCTGCTCGACCCCGTGCAGGGACAGGCCTTGCTGCTGGCGGATCCCGCGGAGCTTGGCCCCGAGCGCCTTGGCGTAATCGCCCATCTGGTGGTTCTCCGTTTCCTCACCCCGCGCCGGCCGGGAGGACCGGGCCGGGGACTCCTCGAGTCGAATACTCAGAGTAATGGTTACGCATAGTTGTCACCAGGTCAAGCAGTAGGTCGGTCCGCGCAGGTGGCGGCCGTGCGCGTACCACCCGGAAGACTGATTGACCGGTCCTGCTACTGTCGGTGCGGTTTCCGGCAGCAGCCGGTTGCCGACGTCCTTTAAGGACCCGTCCAGAGAGGCGGGGAAGGAGGTCCGCCTTGTCGTCACGTCCGCGTGGCGCGGCGGAGCCGGCGGGAGAGCGCGAGCTGCTGTCCGCCGGTGATGTCGCGCGCACGATCGCGAGGATGGCCCACCAGGTCATCGAGAAGACCGCTCTCGGAGCCGGTCCGCCGGAGCAGTACCCGGTGCTGCTCGGCATCCCCACCCGCGGCACTCCGCTGGCCGCGCGCCTCGCCGGGAAGATCGGCGAGTTCGCCGGGGCCGAGCCGCCGCACGGCGCCCTCGACGTCACCCTCTACCGCGACGATCTCCGCCGCCGCCCGCCGCGCGCCCTCGAGCAGACGCAGCTGCCGCCGGACGGGATCGACAACCGGGTCGTCATCCTCGTCGACGACGTCCTGTTCTCCGGCCGCACCATCCGCGCCGCCCTCGACGCCCTGCGCGACCACGGCCGCCCGCGTGCCGTCCAGCTCGCCGTGCTCGTCGACCGCGGCCACCGCGAGCTGCCGATCCGCGCCGACTACGTCGGCAAGAACGTGCCCACCGCGCGCGCCGAGGGCGTCTCCGTGCTGCTGTCCGAAACCGACGGCCGGGACGCGGTGCTGCTGCGCGCGCCGGAAGGAGAAACCCGGTGAAGCACCTGCTCGCCACCGACGGGCTCGACGCGGACACCGCGACCGCCGTGCTCGACACCGCCGACGAGCTGAAGCACACGCTGCTCGGCCGCGAGGTCAAGAAGCTGCCGACGCTGCGCGGCCGCACCGTGATCACGCTGTTCTACGAAAACTCCACGCGCACCCGGGTGTCGTTCGAGATCGCCGGGAAGTGGATGAGCGCGGACGTGATCAACGTCTCGGCGTCCAGTTCCTCGGTGAACAAGGGCGAATCGCTGCGGGACACCGCGCTCACCCTCGCCGCCGCGGGCGCGGACTGCGTGATCATCCGGCACCCCGCCTCGGGGGCCGCGCACCGGCTGTCCGGCTGGCTCGCCGGGCCGGGCACCGCGGTGGTCAACGCGGGCGACGGCATGCACGAGCACCCCACGCAGGCGCTGCTGGACGCGGCGACGCTGCGCGAACGCCTCGGTTCGCTGAAGGACCGGCGGATCGCGATCGTCGGCGACGTCCTGCACAGCCGGGTCGCGCGGTCGAACATCCACCTGCTCAGCACCCTCGGCGCGGAGGTGGTGCTCGTCGCGCCGCCGACGCTGCTGCCGGTCGGCGTCGAGAAGCTGCCGGTCACGGTGTCGCACGACCTCGACGCCGAGCTGCCCGCGGCCGACGCAGTGATGATGCTGCGCGTCCAGGCCGAGCGGATGCACGGCGGGTTCTTCCCCTCCGCGCGCGAGTATTCGATCTCCTACGGGCTCTCCGAACGCCGTCAGGCGCTGCTGCCGGACCACGCCGTGGTGCTGCACCCCGGCCCGATGCTGCGCGGCATGGAGATCTCCTCCGCGGTCGCGGATTCCCCTCCTCAGCCATTACCGAACAGGTCCGCAACGGCGTGCACGTGCGCATGGCGGTCCTCTACCACCTCCTGGCCAGTGAAGGAGCTGCCGCGTGAGCATCGTGATCAAGGGTGCCCGCCCGTACGGCGAGGGCGAGCCGGTGGACGTGCTGGTCGAGGACGGCGTGATCGCCGCCATCGGCGCGGTGAACGTCCCCGAGGGCGCCGAAGTGCTCGACGCCAAGGGACAGATCCTGCTGCCCGGGTTCGTCGACCTGCACACCCACCTGCGCGAGCCGGGCCGCGAAGACACCGAGACCGTCGACACCGGTTCCGCCGCGGCCGCGCTGGGCGGCTACACCGCCGTGTTCGCCATGGCCAACACCGACCCGGTCGCGGACAACTCGCTCGTCACCGACCACGTGTGGCGGCGCGGGCAGGAGGTCGGCCTGGTCGACGTCCACCCGGTCGGCGCGGTCACCGTCGGGCTCAAGGGCGAGAAGCTCGCCGAGCTGGGCACGATGGCCAAGGGCACCGCGGCGGTGCGGGTCTTCTCCGACGACGGCGTGTGCGTCGCGGATCCGCTGCTGATGCGCCGCGCGCTGGAGTACTCGACCGCGCTCGACGCGGTGATCGCCCAGCACGCCGAGGAACCGCGGCTCACCGTCGGCGCGCAGGCGCACGAGGGCGAGCAGGCCTCGCGGCTCGGCTACGCGGGCTGGCCGGCGTCGGCGGAGGAGTCGATCGTCGCGCGCGACTGCCTGCTGGCGCTGCACGCGAACGCGCGGCTGCACGTCTGCCACGTCTCCACCGCGGGCACGGTCGACGTCCTGCGCTGGGCGAAGGAGCGCGGCACGAAGGTGTCGGCCGAGGTCACGCCGCACCACCTGCTGCTCACCGACGACCGGCTGGAGACCTACGACCCGGTCAACAAGGTCAACCCGCCGCTGCGCACCGGCGGCGACGCGGAGAAGCTGCGCGCCGCGCTGGCCGAGGGAGTCGTCGACTGCGTCGCCACCGACCACGCGCCGCACGCCCCGCAGGACAAGGACACCGAATGGGCCGCGGCCCGGCCAGGCATGCTCGGCTTGCAGACCGCGCTGTCGGTGGTCGTCGAGACGATGGTCAAGACCGGCCTGCTCGACTGGCGCGGCGTCGCCCGGGTCATGAGCGAGCGGCCCGCGGAGGTCGGGAACCTGGCCGGGCACGGCCGTCCGATCGAGGCGGGCGAACCGGCGAACCTGACGCTGGTCGACCCGGACGCCGAGTGGACCGTGCGCGGGGCCGAACTGGCCAGCATCGCCGCCAACACCCCGTACGAGGGAATGCGGCTGCCCGGCGTGGTGACGGCGACCCTGCTGCGCGGGCGGATCACCGCGCGCGAGGGGAAGATCTGCTGATGGAGCGGTTGCTGCTGACGCTGGGGATCGTCGTCTTCTTCCTGCTGTGCCTGTGGGGCATGCGGATCGGCTGGAAGCGCAAGGCGCGTTCGCAGAGCGCGGTCGTGCCGCCGTTCCCGGAGATCCCGGCCGACCCGGGCGAGTTCCAGCTCGAATCCACCGGCGTGTACCTCAGCACGACCACCGCGGGCAACTGGCAGGACCGGATCGTCACCCGGGGCGCGGGACTGCGCACCGGCGCGGTCTGGCGGCTGCACCCGGACGGGATCGCGGTGGAACGCGGCGGCGCGCCGGACTTCTGGATCCCGCGCGCCTCGGTCACCGGGGTCCGGCGCGATTCGCGGATCGCCGGGAAGGTGATGGGCACCGACGCGCTGCTGGTGATCACCTGGCGGCTCGGGGATGTCGAACTGGACACCGGATTCCGCGGCGACGATCTCGACGACTATCCACAATGGATCGAAAAGCTTTCCGATCACGACATCAAGGGAGGTGCCCAGTGAGCACCGGCACTCGCGGCCCCGCCGCCCTGGTTCTCGAAGACGGCCGGGTGTTCCGCGGCGCGGCGTACGGCGCGCGCGGGCGGACCCTCGGCGAGGCGGTGTTCTGCACCGGCATGACGGGGTACCAGGAAACGCTGACGGATCCGTCGTACCACCGGCAGATCGTGGTGCAGACCGCGCCGCAGATCGGCAACACCGGCTGGAACGACGAGGACGACGAATCGGCCCGGATCTGGGTTTCCGGTTACGTGGTGCGGGATCCGGCGCGCACGCCGTCGAGCTGGCGGGCGAAGCGCACGCTGGACGAGGAGCTGGTGCGCCAGGGCGTCGTCGGGATTTCCGAAGTGGACACCCGCACCCTGACCCGGCACCTGCGCGAGCAGGGCGCGATGCGTGCCGGCGTGTTCTCCGGCGACGCGCTGGGCAGCGACGAGCAGATGGTGTCGGAGGTGCTGGCGAGCCCGCCGATGAAGGGCGCGGACCTCGCCGGCGAGGTCTCCACCGAGAAGCCGTATGTCGTTGCGGCGCAAGGCGAAACGCGGTTCCGGGTCGCGGCGCTGGACCTGGGGATCAAGTCGAACACGCCGCGGCTGATGACGCAGCGGGGCATCGAGGTGCACGTGCTGCCGTCGGGCACGAGCGCGGAGGAGCTGCTGGCTTTGGAGCCGGACGGGGTGTTCCTGTCCAACGGCCCCGGCGACCCGGCGACGACCGCGCACGCGACGGCGTTGACGAAAACCGTTCTGGAGCAACGGATCCCGCTGTTCGGGATCTGCTTCGGCAACCAGATCCTCGGCCGCGCCTTGGGTTTGGGCACGTACAAGATGCGCTACGGGCACCGGGGGATCAACATCCCGGTGATCGACGTGGCGACCGGCCGGGTCGCGATCACCGCGCAGAACCACGGGTTCGCCTTGGAGGGCGAGCCGGGCCAGCGGTTCGATTCCCCTTACGGGGCCGCGCAGATCAGCCACTACTGCCCGAACGACGACACGGTCGAGGGCGTGCGCGCGTTCGACGTGCCCGCGTTTTCCGTGCAGTACCACCCCGAAGCGGCCGCGGGTCCGCACGATGCCGCGCCGCTGTTCGACGAGTTCGTTGAGTTGATGGAGGCCCGCGCGAGCCACACTGGCGGAGCCCAGCTCGCGGGGGCCGACTGGGTGCGGGTATCCCGCAAGACACAGGAGAAGAAGGCCTGATGCCGAAGAGGACGGACATCCAGCACGTGCTGGTGATCGGCTCCGGGCCGATCGTGATCGGGCAGGCGGCCGAGTTCGACTACTCGGGCACGCAGGCCTGCCGGGTGCTGCGCAGCGAGGGCCTGCGCGTGAGCCTGGTGAACTCGAATCCGGCGACGATCATGACGGATCCGGAGTTCGCGGACGCCACCTACATCGAGCCGGTGACGCCGGACTTCGTGGAGAAGGTCATCGCCGCCGAGCGCCCCGACGCGCTGCTGGCGACGCTGGGCGGGCAGACCGCGCTGAACTGCGCGGTGGCGCTGCACGAGCGCGGCGTGCTGGAGAAGTACGGCGTGGAGCTGATCGGCGCGGACATCGACGCGATCCAGCGCGGCGAGGACCGGCAGAAGTTCAAGGACATCGTGCGCACGGTGGGCGCGGACGTGCCGCGCAGCCGGGTGTGCCACGACATGGACGAGGTCCGCGCGACGGTCGAGGAACTGGGCCTGCCGGTGGTGATCCGGCCGTCGTTCACGATGGGCGGCCTCGGCTCGGGCATGGCGCACACGACCGAGGACCTGGAGCGGCTCGCGTCGACCGGGCTGACGGAGTCCCCGGTCACCGAGGTGCTGATCGAGGAGAGCGTGCTCGGCTGGAAGGAGTACGAACTCGAGCTGATGCGCGACAAGCACGACAACGTGGTGGTCGTGTGCTCGATCGAGAACGTGGACGCGATGGGCGTGCACACCGGCGATTCGGTCACCGTCGCGCCGACGATGACGCTGACCGACCGCGAGTTCCAGGTGATGCGCGACGTCGGCATCGCGGTGCTGCGCGAGGTCGGGGTCGACACCGGCGGCTGCAACATCCAGTTCGCGTTCAACCCGGCCGACGGCCGGATGGTCGTGATCGAGATGAACCCGCGCGTGTCCCGTTCCAGTGCGCTGGCGTCGAAGGCGACCGGTTTCCCGATCGCGAAGATCGCGGCGAAGCTGGCGATCGGCTACACCCTCGACGAGATCCGCAACGACATCACCGGCGAGACCCCGGCGGCGTTCGAGCCGACGCTGGACTACGTCGTGGTGAAGGTGCCGCGGTTCGCGTTCGAGAAGTTTCCCGGCGCGGACCCGACGCTGACCACGACGATGAAGTCGGTCGGCGAGGCGATGTCGTTCGGCCGCAGCTTCCCCGAGGCGCTCGGGAAGGCGATGCGGTCGATCGAGACGAAGGCGACCGGGTTCTGGACGCGGCCGGACCCCGAGGGGGCCACGCTGGAGTCCACTTTGGACGATCTGCGCACCCCGCACGAGGGCAGGCTCTACGAGGTCGAGCGCGCGCTGCGGCTGGGCGCGACGGTCGAGCAGGTGCACGAGGCGTCCGGGATCGATCCGTGGTTCATCGACCAGATCGCGCTGATCGGCGAGGTCGGCGCGGAGGTCCGCGACGCCCCGGTGCTCGACGGCGATCTGCTGCGGCGGGCGAAGCGCACCGGCCTGTCGGACCGCCAGATCGCCGCGCTGCGCCCGGAACTCGCGGGCGAGGACGGCGTGCGGGCGCTGCGGCACCGGCTGGGGGTGCGGCCGGTGTTCAAGACGGTCGACACCTGCGCGGCCGAGTTCGCGGCGAAGACCCCGTACCACTACTCGGCCTACGAGACCGACCCCGCGGCCGTGTCCGAGGTCGCGGCGCAGGGCGACAAGCCGAAGGTGCTGATCCTCGGCTCCGGCCCGAACCGGATCGGGCAGGGCATCGAGTTCGACTACTCCTGCGTGCACGCGGCGATCGCGTTGCGCGAGGCCGGGTTCGAGGCCGTGATGGTCAACTGCAACCCGGAAACCGTGTCGACGGACTACGACACGAGCGACCGGCTGTACTTCGAGCCGCTGTCGTTCGAGGACGTGCTCGAGGTCGTGCACGCCGAGCAGCAGTCCGGCACCGTCGCGGGCGTGATCGTGCAGCTGGGCGGGCAGACCCCGCTCGGGCTCGCGCAGCGGCTGGCCGACGCCGGGGTCCCGGTCGTCGGGACGCCGCCGGAGGCGATCGACCTGGCCGAGGACCGCGGCGCGTTCGGCGAGGTGCTGGCCGAGGCCGGGCTGCCCGCGCCGAAGTACGGGACGGCGACCTCGTTCGAGGGCGCGAAGCGGATCGCCGACGACATCGGCTACCCGGTCCTGGTCCGCCCCTCCTACGTGCTGGGCGGGCGCGGCATGGAGATCGTGTACGACGAGGAATCCCTCGCCGGCTACATCCGCCGCGCCACCGAGGTCACCCCCGAGCACCCGGTGTTGGTGGACCGGTTCCTCGACGACGCCATCGAGATCGATGTCGACGCCCTGTTCGACGGCGAGGACCTGTACCTCGGCGGCGTGATGGAGCACATCGAGGAAGCGGGCATCCACTCCGGAGACTCGTCCTGCGCCCTGCCGCCGATCACCCTCGGCGCGCAGGACCTCGACGCGGTCCGCCGCTCCACCGAGGCCATCGCCCGCGGCGTCGGCGTCCGCGGCCTGCTGAACGTGCAGTACGCGCTCAAGGACGACGTGCTCTACGTCCTGGAGGCCAACCCGCGCGCCTCGCGCACCGTCCCGTTCGTCTCGAAGGCCACCGCGGTTCCGCTCGCGAAGGCGGCGGCGCTGGTGATGACCGGCTCGACGATCAAGGACCTGCGCGCCAGCGGGGTCCTGCCCGCCGAGGGCGACGGCGGCCGCATGCCCGCCGATTCCCCGGTCGCGGTCAAGGAAGCCGTCCTGCCGTTCCACCGGTTCCGCACCCCCGAGGGGCACGGCGTCGATTCCCTGCTCGGCCCGGAAATGAAGTCCACCGGCGAAGTCATGGGCGTCGACACCTCGTTCGGGAAAGCGTTCGCGAAATCGCAGAGCGGCGCCTACGGATCCCTTCCTACTTCGGGACGGGTTTTCGTCTCCGTCGCCAACCGCGACAAGCGTTCACTGGTCTTCCCGGTGAAGCGGCTCGCCGATCTCGGCTTCGAGATCCTCGCCACCGCCGGCACCGCGGAAGTGTTGCGGCGCAACGGAGTTGCCTGCTCGGTGGTGCGCAAGCACTCGGAGCCGGACCCCGGCAACGGCGAGCCGAACATCGTCGACGTGATCCTCGCGGGCGACGTCAACATGGTGATCAACACGCCGTACGGAAACAGCGGACCTCGCGTGGACGGTTACGAAATTCGCACCGCCGCGGTGTCGCGCGACATTCCTTGTGTCACCACGGTTCAAGGTGCCGCGGCGGCCGTGCACGGCATCGAAGCGCTTATCCGGGGAGACATCGGCGTGCGCAGCCTTCAGGACCTCCAGGCCGCGCTGAAGGCGACGTCGTGACGGCGCGGTTCGGGGCCCGGCTGGCCGAAGCGGTGGCCGCGCGTGGGCCGCTGTGCGCCGGGATCGATCCGCATCCGGGCCTGATCGAGGCGTGGGGCCTGCCGCTCGACGCGAGCGGGCTCGAACGCTTCGCGCTCAGCGCCGCGGAGGCGCTGGGCGAGGTGGCGGCGATCGTGAAGCCGCAGTCGGCGTTCTTCGAGGCGTTCGGGTCCGCCGGCGTGGCGGTCCTCGAACGCGTCGTAGACGTGGCTCACGACGCCGGAGCGCTCGTCCTGCTGGACGTCAAGCGCGGTGACATCGGTTCGACCATGGCGGCCTACACAGCGGCGTACGTGGCCGAGAAGGCGGCTTTCACCGCCGACGCGGCCACGGTGTCGCCGTACCTCGGCTTCGGCGCGCTCGACGCGGCGGTGACGGCGGCGCGCGAAGCGGGCAATGGGCTCTTCGTCCTCGCGCGCACGTCCAACCCGGAGGCGAACGCGTTGCAGCGCGCGCGGCTCGAAGACGGCCGTACGGTCGCTCAGAGCGTCGTAGACGCCGCTGCGGACCACAACGCGGGTGCTGAGCCGTACGGCGACGTCGGCGTGGTCGTAGGGGCCACTGTGGCTCCTGGGGAAGTCGACCTCAGCCGGCTCAACGGACCGGTGCTCGCGCCCGGTTTCGGGGCGCAGGGGGCAACCGAGGCGGATTTGCGGGCAGTCTTCGGGGACGGGCTCCCGGGCCTGCTCCCGGCGTCCTCCCGCGACCTGCTGCGCCACGGCCCGGACACCGGAGCGTTACGCCGTGCGGCCCAAGAGGTGAACGGCCGGTTGGCGGGGCCGCCGGAAAAAGACCAATAGCAGGCCCCGGAATCGCGCTCCACCAGCCACCCCCGCATTGTGGCCCCTGCTCAGGGGTGGGTACCGTCGCGTCACCCACCCAGATGTGAGAACTACCGGAGGAAAACGTGGCACTTCCCCAGCTGACAGAGGAACAGCGTGCTGCGGCGCTGGAGAAGGCCGCCGCCGCCCGCCGCATCCGTGCTGAGCTGAAGGAGCGGCTGAAGCGGGGCGGTACCACTCTGGTCGACGTGCTGAAGCAGGCCGAGGAGAACGAAGTCCTCGGCAAGATGAAGGTTTCGGCCCTGCTCGAGGCGCTCCCCGGCGTCGGCAAGGTCCGTGCCCAGCAGACGATGGAACGACTGGAGATCGCCCCCAGCCGCAGGCTCCGCGGGCTCGGCGACCGGCAGCGCAAGGCGCTGCTGGCCGAGTTCAGCGGCGAGTGAGCGGCGTCGGTCAGGACTACCCGGTGACCCGGGGCGCCGACCGCGGCAGTGAGCCGGTGGCGGGGGAGATCTCCCGCCCCCGGCTCACCGTCGTCTCCGGCCCTTCCGGCGTCGGGAAGTCGAGTGTGGTGGGACAGCTGCGCCGGCTCGAGCCGAACCTGTACTTCAGCGTTTCGGTGACGACGCGGGCGCCGCGGCCGGGCGAGGTCGACGGAAACCATTACCACTTCGTGGATTCCGCCGAATTCGACCGGATGGTGGCCGGGAACCGGCTGCTGGAGTGGGCCGAGTTCGCGGGCAACCGGTACGGGACGCCGCGCGAGCCGGTGGAGAAGGCGCTGGCGGACGGCCGTCCGGCGGTGCTGGAGATCGAACTGCAGGGCGCCCGGCAGGTCCGGGCCGCGATGCCGGAAGCCCGGCTGGTCATGCTGATGCCGCCGTCGTGGGACGAACTGGTCGGCAGGCTCACCGGACGCGGCACCGAGAGCGAGGCCGCGGTGGCCGCCCGGCTGGCCGAGGCCGAACGCGAACTGGCCGCGGCCGGGGAGTTCGACGAGCGGGTCGTGAACGCCGACGTCGAGGTCGCCGCGCGGCGGTTGCTAGACTTGATTACCGGCGGTGGCGATTCTGCCGCCGATCGATGTGACGATACGGAGCACCACGAGTGACTGTGCAACAGGCGACGCTGGAAGAGCTAGAGGGCATCACCAACCCGCCGATCGACGACCTGCTCGAAAAGGTCTCCTCGAAGTACGCGCTGGTGATCTACTCGGCCAAGCGGGCCCGGCAGATCAACGACTACTACGCGCAGCTGGGCGAGGGCCTGCTGGAGTACGTCGGCCCGCTGGTCGAGCCCGGCCCCCGCGAGAAGCCGCTGTCGATCGCGCTGCGCGAGATCCACGGCGGGCTGCTCGAGCACACCGAGGGTGAGTGACGCCAAGCCCAGGGTCGTCCTGGGCGTGGGCGGCGGCATCGCCGCCTACAAGGCGTGCGAGGTCCTGCGGGGCCTCACCGAATCCGGGCACGACGTCCGCGTCGTGCCCACCGAGGCCGCGCTGAACTTCGTCGGCGCGGCGACCTTCGAGGCGCTGTCCGGGAACCCGGTGCACACCGGGGTCTTCACCGAGGTGCCCGAGGTGCAGCACGTGCGGGTCGGCAAGGAGGCCGACCTCGTGCTGGTCGTCCCGGCGACCGCGAACCTGCTGGCCAAGGCCGCGCACGGGCTCGCCGACGACCTCCTCACGAACACCCTGCTCACCGCCCGGTGCCCGGTCGCCTTCTTCCCGGCGATGCACACCGAGATGTGGGAGCACCCGGCCACCCGCGACAACGTGGCGCTGCTGCGCTCGCGCGGCCTGGTCGTCACCGAACCCGCCGCGGGCCGGCTGACCGGCGTCGACACCGGCAAGGGACGGCTCGCCGACCCGGCCGAGATCGTCGACCTGGCCCGGCTGCTGCTCGCCGAGCCGAAGGCGCTGCCGCGCGACCTCGAGGGCCTGCGCGTGGTGATCTCCGCGGGCGGCACCCGCGAACCGCTCGACCCGGTCCGCTTCCTCGGCAACCGCTCGTCCGGCAAGCAGGGCTTCGCCCTCGCCCGGGTCGCCGCGCAGCGCGGGGCCGAGGTCACGCTGGTCGCCGGGCACACCGACGCGCTGCCGTCCCCGGCGGGCGCGACGCTGCGGCGCGTGTCCACGGCGGAGGAAATGCGCGAAGCGGTGCACGCTGCGGCCGAGGACGCGGATGTCGTCGTGATGGCGGCCGCGGTCGCCGATTTCCGTCCCGCTTCGCGGGCCGACCACAAGATCAAGAAGTCCGACGACAGCCCGGACCCGGTCATCACGCTCGACCGCAATGCCGACATCCTCGCCGAACTGGTGCGGAAACGGCGTTCCGGGCAGATCGTGGTCGGTTTCGCCGCGGAAACCGGAGACGAGAACGGCAGCGTCCTCGACCACGCCCGCGCCAAGCTCCGCCGCAAGGGCGCGGACCTGCTCGTGGTCAACGCGGTCGGCGACGGGAAGGCGTTCGGCACCGAGGACAACGCGGGCTGGCTGCTCGCCGCGGACGGCGCCGAGCAGGTCATCTCGCAGGGCGCTAAAGCCCGGCTGGCGGCCACATTGTGGGATGCCGTAACAGCGTTGATCGAACGTCGACTGTAGCTACAGGCCCGCTGGGTAGGGTGGGCCGTGCCAGGAGCGCCTGAAACCGGTGGGGCGCCATTGCTGAGGCGAGGGAAGTGACGAGGTCGTGTCTGCGTCCACGAAAAGGCTGTTCACGTCGGAATCCGTGACAGAGGGCCACCCCGACAAGATCTGTGACGCCATCAGCGACTCGATCCTCGACGGCCTGCTGAGCAAGGACCCGCGCAGCCGGGTCGCCGTCGAGACCCTGATCACCACGGGACAGGTGCACGTCGCGGGCGAGGTGACCACCGAGGCGTACGCGGACATCCCCACCATCGTGCGGGACGTCATCCTGCGCATCGGCTACGACTCGTCGGCCAAGGGCTTCGACGGCAACTCCTGCGGCGTGAACGTCGCGATCGGGTCGCAGTCCCCGGACATCGCCCAGGGCGTCGACACGGCGTACGAGTCGCGGGTGGAGTCGGACGAGGACGAGATCAACCGCCAGGGCGCGGGCGACCAGGGCCTCATGTTCGGCTACGCCTGCTCGGACACGCCCGAGCTGATGCCGCTGCCGATCGCGCTGGCGCACCGGCTCTCGCGGCGGCTGACCGCGGTCCGCAAGGACGGCGTGCTGCCGTACCTGCGCCCGGACGGCAAGACCCAGGTCACCATCGAGTACGCGGGCGAGCAGCCGGTGCGGCTCGACACCGTCGTCGTGTCCACCCAGCACGCGGACGGGATCGACCTGGAGCAGATGCTCGGGGTCGACGTGAAGAAGCACGTGGTGGAGCCGGAGCTGTCCGAGCTGGGCCTCGACACCGACGGCACCCGCCTGCTGGTCAACCCCACCGGCCGCTTCGTGATCGGCGGCCCGATGGGCGACGCCGGGCTCACCGGCCGCAAGATCATCGTCGACACCTACGGCGGCATGGCCCGCCACGGCGGCGGCGCGTTCTCCGGCAAGGACCCGTCCAAGGTGGACCGCTCGGCCGCGTACGCGATGCGCTGGGTGGCCAAGAACGTGGTCGCCGCTGGCCTGGCCGGGCGGGTCGAGGTGCAGGTGGCGTACGCGATCGGCAAGGCGGCCCCGGTGGGCCTGTTCGTGGAGACGTTCGGCACCGAGACGGTCGACCCGAGCAAGATCCAGTCGGCCATCAACGAGGTCTTCGACCTGCGCCCGGCCGCGATCATCCGCGACCTGGACCTGCTGCGCCCGATCTACGCCCCGACCGCGGCGTACGGCCACTTCGGCCGCCCGGACCTGAACCTGCCGTGGGAAAGCACCGCCCGCGCCGAGGCGCTGCGCTCGCTCGCCGGCGCCTGATCCGCTGACCGGTCCGTGAAGGGCTCCTTGCGGGACTCAGCTTCCCGCAAGGAGCCCTTCACGGCCTTCGGCGGCAGGAGTGTCGGGGGCGTCTGGTAGAGATCTTCTGGTGAGCAGCTCCGAACCCGCCCCCTGTGGGACCTGCCGGAGCCTTCGCGCTCCGCACCGGAGCCGAAGGCCGCACCGGCGAAGAAGACCTCGTCCGCCAAGTCACGCTCCCGGAAGGGCCAGCAGCAGCCCGCGCCCGAACTGCCGGTGGCGAAGATCGCCGTCGACATCCCGCTCGCGCACCTGGATCGCACCTTCGACTACCAGGTGCCGGAGAAGCTGCACGAAACCGCGGTTCCCGGCTGCCGGGTGCGGGTGCGCTTCGCCGGGCAGCTCGTCGACGGCTATCTCATCGAGCGCACGGACACGACCGAGTACGAGCGGAAACTCGCGTACCTGGAACGGGTCACGTCGAGCGAACCCGTGCTGCCGCCCGCTTTGCACGCGGTCTGCCGATCGGTGGCCGACCGCTACGCTGGCACGCTGTCCGACGTGCTGCGGCTGGCCTTGCCGCCCCGGCACGCGAAGGTCGAAGGCGAACCGCCCGCCGAACCTGCTCCCGCCCCGGCCGCGCCGGATGTGTCCGCTTGGTCCCGCTACCAACGCGGCGAAGCGTTTCTGGAAGCCGTCGCGGAGGGCCGTCCAGCCAACGCAGTCTGGCAAGCGCTCCCCGGCGAGGACTGGCCGCGCCGGCTCGCTGAAGCTGCGGCCACCGCGGCGTCCCAGGGGCGCGGCGCGGTGCTGGTAGTGCCGGACCATCGCGACCTCACCCGGGTGCACGAGGCGTGTATCGAGCTGGTGGGGGAGCAGGGCGTCGCGGCGCTGATCGCCGGTCTGGGCCCGGCGGAACGGTACCGGCGCTGGCTTTCGGTGCTGCGCGGCGCGGTCCGCGTGGTGGTCGGCACGCGCGCGGCGATGTTCGCGCCGGTCGCCGATCCGGGCTTGTTCGTGGTGTGGGACGACGGCGACGACCTGCACCTGGATCCGCACGCGCCGTACCCGCACGTGCGGGATGTGCTGATGGATCGGGCGCACGCCACGAAATCCGCGTTCGTCGTCGGCGGGTTCGCCCGGACCGCCGAAGCTCAGCTCCTGGTGGAATCCGGCTGGGCGCAACAGATCCAGGCCGGTCGCGCGGAGCTGCGCGCCGCCGCCCCGCGGGTGACCCCGGTCGGCGAAGACTTCGATGTCGCCCGCGACGAAGCCGCGCGCGTCGCCCGCCTGCCCGCCGTGGCTTTCGAGGCGGCCCGCCAAGCCTTCGCCGCCGGATTGCCCGCTTTGGTCCAGGTTCCGCGCCGGGGTTACGTCCCCGGATTGTCCTGCGGCCACTGCCGGACGCCCGCGCACTGCCGTCGCTGCGCCGGCCCGCTCGCGTTGCCCGGCGGTTCGGTCGACGGCGCCCCGCGTCCGCCCGCCTGCCGGTGGTGCGGCGTTCCGGAGACCGCTTTCCGTTGCCCCGCTTGCGGTTCCGTGCGGCTGCGGGCAGTGGTGGTCGGCGCGAAACGGACTGCTGAGGAGCTGGGCCGGGCTTTCCCCGGGGTGCCCGTCCGGACCTCCGGCGCCGCCGAGGTCTTGGCGACGGTGCCCGGACGCCCGGCGCTGGTGGTCTGCACGCCAGGCGCGGAACCGGTCGCCGAAGGCGGGTACGGCGCGGCGCTGCTGCTGGACGGCTGGGCGCTGCTCGGGCGTCAGGATCTCCGTGCCGCGGAAGAAACTCTCCGCCGCTGGATGGCCGCTGGCGCACTGGTCCGCCCCGCGTCGACCGGCGGCCGGGTGGTGGTCGGCGCGGAGGCCGGGCTGTCGGTGGTGCAGGCGCTGGTGCGCTGGGATCCGGGTTGGCATGCCAGCCAGGAGTTGGAGCAACGGCGGGAACTGGGCTTCCCGCCCGCGATGCGGATGGCGAGCGTCGAAGGAAGCCCGGCCGCGGTGGCGAGCGTGCTGGACGACCTCCCGCTGCCCGAGTCCGGCGAGGTGCTGGGCCCGGTCCCGCTGGGCGATTTCGACGCCGAGGGCAATGCGGAACGGGAGCGAGCCCTGGTCCGCGTGGCCCGCCCGGACGGCCGCGCACTGGCGACGGTGGTGCGGGACGCGGTGGCCCGCCGGGACGCCCGGAAGGCGGTCGAGCCGGTGCGGGTGCAGCTGGATCCGCTGGACCTGATTTAAGGGGCCGGGCGTGCCGCTCACCGGGATCCCCGAATCGCCAGCTGCGCAACTGGATCCGCTGAACCACATCGAGAAAACCGCTCAATCCAACGCCAAACCCGATCTCCGAGGCGGTTTTCCGCACTACTGCGCGGTTTCCGTTTAAACCGGTTCGTCCCGGGGTGTATTGGGGACGTGGGAACCGTGGGCGGGGCGCGGTGGCGCAGGGTGGCCGGTTGCTCCGTTCGCAGGACCAGGGTGCGCCGTCTGCGGTCTTCGCGCCTACGCCGCGCACACTTACTCTTGAGGCCGGGCGGCCATGATCAGGACCCGGCCCCGGCCGGTCTCCCGCTCGCGTGCCTGGTGGACAGGAGTCGGCATTGATGGGCGAGGTCTCGATCCGGCCAGCGGAACAGGCGGACCTCGCGGTGCTCGCGGCGGTTCTCGGCGACCGGGGGTTCTTCGAGGACCGGTACACCCGGCAGGCGAAGGGCCTCGGCGTCCTGTTCACCGCGTGGTGCTCCGTGCTGCCCGTCGGGGCCGTGTACCTCTGGCTCGAAGACGCCGAGGAGCCGCCGATCCGCGGGCATCTGCCCGGAGTTCCGCTGCTGAACCACCTGGAAGTGGCTCCGGACGCGCGCAACCGCGGCATCGGCGCGGCTCTCGTGCGTGCGGCGGAGAACTACCTGGTCGGCCACGGGCATGCGCTCGGCGCGCTCGCGGTCCGCACAGACAACACCCGCGCCGCTCGCCTGTACGGCCGTCTCGGTTACCGGGACTGGGGCCACGGCACGGTTGTCTGCTACGCGGAGCGCGTTTCGCCGGACGGGCGCACGGTTTCCGAGGCCGAGCGGTGCCACGTGCTGGTGAAGGGGCTGCGGGACGGCCGTCCGGCGCCGGTGGCCAGCCGGACGTGCGGGGAGCGGTGAGGGGTCAGGACTTGTGCACGATCTCCGAGATCCCGAGCGTGCGGAACGCGTCGTCCGGGTAGCCGGCCGAACCGTGCCGCGCGGGCAGGTGCCGGATGCACAGGTCCGGCGGGATCGGCAGGTTCCGAGGCCGAGCGGTGCCACGTGCTGGTGAAGGGGCTGCGGGACGGCCGTCCGGCGCCGGTGGCCAGCCGGACGTGCGGGGAGCGGTGAGGGGTCAGGACTTGTGCACGATCTCCGAGACTCCGAGCGTGCGGAACGCGTCGTCCGGATACCCGGCCGAACCGTGCCGTGCGCGCAGCGACAGCAGGTGCGTCTCCCAGGTGTCGCGGTCCCGCTGCCACGCGCGCAGGTACCGGATGCACAGGTCCGGCGTGATCAGCAGGTTGCGGCCGAGCGCGGCCTTCAGCGCCGCGACCATCCGGTCCTCGTACGCGCCGGTCAGGTACGGCGCGTCCTGCACCTGGCGCAGCGTCGTGCGGATGAACGCGCGGCGGCTCTCCAGGAAGTCCGCCCAGTGTTCGGTGGTCGCGTCGGCGATGCCGAGCCCGTTGTCCAGCAGGCAGTAGATGCCCTCGGCGAGCGTGTCGCCCAGTTCCTCCGAGCGGGCGCGCCCGGTGTTGCGAAAGGGGTCGTAGTCGTGCTGGGACGCGGCGCCGGTGACCGCGGTGGCGCGCAGGCCGGTGCCGCTGAGGAGAAAAACCAGTCCTCGTTGTAGATGTCCGGGAAGAACGAGGAGAACGCGTCGCGCCCGACCGCCAGCGCGCCGCCGCCGACGAAGGTGTCCTGCTGCCCGCCGGACTCGCGGTAGGCGTGGCACACCACGGAGTTGTCCGGCATGCCGGTGTTGGCGAGGCCGACGGCCGCGTACTCGCCGAGCAGGCCCGCCGCCGCGCGCAGGTCGCCCGGCTTCGACACATGGATGTCGTCGTCGAGGAACAGGACCCGCTGCCAGCCGGCGAGGTCGGCGACGAGCACGCCGAGGTTGCGCTTGAAGCTCGTGTCGGCGCGGCGCAGCAGGCGTTTCGCCTGCAGCAGCTTGCTCGTCGCGAAGGGCGGGACAGCTCCGAGACCGGCGGCTTCGTCGGTGTCGATCGCGCGGGCCCGCACCCCGGCGCGCTTCGCGGCGAGCACCGCGTCGCTCGCCCGCGCGTTCTTGCTGCACAGCAGCAGGAGCGTGGCGTCGACCTCGCGGGCCGCGCGGAAGGCGTCCTTGAGATAGGGGCGGGCCGGCCGTTGGGCACGACGATCGCGTCGAGCGGGGCCTGCGGCGCGTCCTCGGCGGCGACGGGATGCAGCAGCCGCTGGTGCGTCGTGTGCTGCGCCGGCGCTGCGACGGTCGCGGTCATGGGAGGCTCGATTCTGGCCACTCGTGCAGCCGGTTCTCTTGCAGGGTCCAGTCAGGGGTGAGCCCTTGGTTGTCGAAGACCGGGACCCGGCTGATGATGCTGAAGGAGTCCGCGCCCGCGAAACGCCGGTCGAGGTAGGCCTGGTTGCGGTCGCGGAAACGGCGGTCGGTCAGTGCTCGTACGGCCCCGAGGGTGCCGCGGCCGTACATCCCGTTGCACACGGTCACGGTGCGCTTGCGGTTGAGCGGGCTGACGCCGTGGTAGAAGTGGGCGACGTCTTCGATCAGTGTGCCGCCCCGCAGTTTGGCGCTGAACATCCGGGTCGACCCGTCCGGGTCGGTGACCACGAAGCCGCTTTCCAGCTGTTCCTCGTCGCCCTTGCGGCTGATCTGGCGGACCGGCGCGTCGACCCGGTCGAGCAGCGCGCGGGTCTGCGGGTTCCAGTCCACGCCGCCGAGCAGCACTAGGTGCGCGGTGTACTCGTCGGCCGAGAGCGTCGTGTTCTGGTCGGTGGTCCGGAAAGTGACGTCGCTCGCCGGGTTGCACGCGCGGATGTGGCCGTACAGCTCGATCAGCGCGTCCGGGTCGGCGTAGGTGTAGAGGTTCACGTAGTCCGGGCTGGACGGGTCGGTGTAGGCGATGCGGTACTTCTCCGGCAGCTGCGCGCAGACGATGACGATGTCCTGGTTCGGCGGGAAGTGCCACAGGCTGGACGGCGCGAAGACCGGCTGCGCGGGCAGATCGTCGAGGTCGCCGCGCAGTGCCTGCAGCTCCGCGAGCAGCTCCTTGCGCACGGTGTGCTCGTCGTCGGTCAGCTCGTCGACGCCGAGCAGGTGGAGCTTGCGGCCCTGCACGGAACGGCGGGTGGCGAAGAACGTCGCGTACGCCTCGAGCCGCGGCGGCGGCGGGGTCACCGGCTTCGCCACGTTCTCCCACGACGACAGCAGCCCGGTGCTCACGCCGAACGCCTCGGCGAGCTGCTTCTGGGTCAGCACCACGTCGGACCAGCTCTCCTTGCGCAGGGTACGCAGGCGGGCGGCGAGCGCGGGGTTGGGCTGAGACACGACTTCAGACCCTTCAGTGAAGTTCAGTCAGGCGTGAATGGCGGGATTCTACACCCGGGGAGCCGGGGTGGCCGGACAGACCGGGGTTTGCGTGTTGCCGGGCGGGCAGGGGTTGCCAATCGCGGACTGGGCCCGCACCTGAACGAAAGATGTCGTGTGCGCGACACCATTGTTTCAGTCCGAGCCCGCCCCTATAGTAGCTACTGTGAAAGTCTACTAGATTTCAGTAGCTTCCTGAAATAGGGGGGCGGTCATGGACACCTCAGCAGTACAGGCACCAGTACACCGAGCCATCGTGGTGGTCGACATCGAAGGGTCGACCACGCGCACGAACCCGGCTCGGGCCGGGCTCCGTTCGGTCCTGTTCGACCTGCTCGACGAGGCGTTCCGGGCCGGTGGCATCACCGAGCAGTTCCGGGACCCGTTCGTGGACCGCGGCGACGGCGCGCTGTGCCTGATCCGCCCGGTCGACGAGGTCCCGAAGACGGTGCTGCTCGCCCGCGTGGTGCCCGCGCTGGCCGAGCTGCTCGCCCGGCACGGCGACCAGGACCCCGACCTCGCCTTCCGGCTGCGCGTCTCGGTGCACGCCGGCGAGGTGCACTACGACGCGCACGGGCCCTACGGCGAGGACATCGACATCGCCTGCCGGCTCCTCGACGCCACTGATCTGAGACGCAGGCTGCGCAGCTCCTCGGGGCCGCTCGCGCTCGTCGTCTCGAACGCCATCCACCGTTCGGTCGTCCGGCACGGCTACGCCGGGATCGACCGCAGCGCTTTCGCGCACGCCTTCCACGTCCGCGTCGGCGGGCAGCGGACCCGGGGCTGGGTCCGCACCACCGACGCCGTCCGGCCGGGAGCGGGACTGATCGCCTGACGGGTCCGGCCGACGAGGAGGAGGGTGGACCGCCGTGGAGACGATCGGGTTCTGGCCCGCGCTGGGCGCCGCGGACCGGGCGAAGCTCGAAGAGCTGTCCGTCCGCAAGGCCTATCGGCGCGGGGACGTGCTCTGCCGGGAAGGCGACCGGGCCGCGGTGGTGCTGCTCCTGCTGACCGGCCACGTCCGGATCACCAAGGCGACGCCGGACGGGCGCGAGGTCGTGATCGGCGTCCGCGGCGAGGGGGACGTGATCGGCGAACTGGCCGTGATCGACGGCGGGCGGAGGTCGGCGACGGTGCAAGCGCTCGACGAACTGGACGTCCTGGTCGTGCCCGCCGCGCGGTTCGTCGCGCTGTGCCGGCGCGAGGTGGCGATCTCCTGGGCGCTGCTGCAAGTGCTGGCCGACCGGATGCGCGACGTCGGGCGCCAGTGGCTCGATCTCGGCGGCGGGACGATGACCCGCCGGGTGGCCGCGCAGCTGATGCAGCTGGCGGTCCAGCACGGCGTGCGGCGCGGTGCGGATATCGAAGTCTCGGTGCCCGGAACGCAAGCAGAACTCGCTATGACAGCAGCGATTTCGCGGGAATCGTGGGCCCGGGTGACCCGGGAACTGCGCCGCCAGGGGGTGATCAGCACCGGGCGCGGCCAGGTGACCATCCACCGGCTCGGCGAACTGCGGCGGCTCGCCCGCTGAACGTGTCAGCAGACACAGATTTCCCGGCCCCGCCGGGGTTTTCTGGAAGCACACCACCGAGGGAGGCAGTCATGGAACCGTTTCTTCCCGCTCCTCAGCCGGTTCGCTGGCGACGGGGGGTGTATGCGGCGGCGCTGGTCGTGCCGTTCACCGTTGCCCAGGTGTGGGCGCTGCTGGTGCTGTTGAGCTTCGAATCGTTCCATGGGCCTGCCGCTCAGGCGTTCCTGGTGATCCTCGCCGGTTCGCTCTTCGCGACGGTCGCGGGCTGGCGCTGGGTGTGGCAGCTGGGTTCGGAGCGCAAGCGCGTGCAGGCTCGCGAGGAACTGCGCCGGCGGGCGTACGAGAACATGCGCGAATTCGGGCGCGAGGACCTTCGCGAACCGCGGATACAGGTGCGGATATGACCACCGTGCTGGCCGCCGCGGAGGGCAGTGCGCAGGGCGGCGTGCCAGCGGGGGTGCTCGTGCTGGCGTTGGTGGCGTTGATCGCGGTTGTCCGGGTGTTGCGCTGGGTTGCTGGGCTGGCGGTGCGGTTGGCTTCGTCGGTCGCGGCGGTGTCCGGGTTGGTTGTCGGGGCCTGCGGGGTCGGGGGATTGGCGACTCTCACGGCGGTGGCGATGGCGGCCTCGAAATGAGGGCGGGGATGGTCGGAGTGGTTGGCGGGCAAGGGGGGTTGGCTACCCGGGAGGGGTGAGGTGCGGGCCGCGGTTTCGTACGGGCCGTGGTTGCGTGGGGCACCCCGAAGCCCGATTGTGCTGACGGACGGCGGGTGTTTGTCAAGGCGGGAAAGATGCCTTGACAAACACCCGCCGTCCGCAGGGAGGCTTCGTATCGGGGTGCGGGGGAGGGGCTGGGCGCCTCGTTCGGTGGGTGCATCGGGCGGGGTTCGAGGCGGGGGGTGGGATGGGGGGCTGTGAAGGACTCCTTGCGGGAATCTGGTTCCCGCAAGGAGTCCTTCACGGACAGCGGCGGGGGTGCGTGCGGGTCGTGAGGGGAACCCTGGGGGAATCTGCGTCTGTGAAGGTGGCCCTCGCGGATGTCTGGTGCGGGGTCATCCGGCGGAGAGCTGGCGTTTCACCTCTGCGGCTACGCGGGAGCCTTCGGCGCGGCCCGCGATCTTCGGCTGTACTGCCTTCATCACCGCGCCCATCCCGGCCATTCCTGACGCGCCGGTTTCCGTCACTGCCTCAGTGACCAGGGTGCGCAGTTCGTCGTCCGACAGCTGGGCGGGCAGGTAGGCGGTGAGGACTTCCGCTTCGGCTCGTTCGCGGTCCGCCGAGTCCGCGCGGCCTGCCTTCTCGAAAGCCTCGGCGGCATCGCGGCGTTTCTTCACTTCGCGGGTGATGATCTTCAGCACCTCGTCGTCGGACAGTTCGCGGGCCGCGTCGCCCGCGGTTTCCTCGTAGCCGATCGCCGAGAGGGTCAGCCGCAGGGTTGCCGAGCGGAGCTGGTCCCTTGCCTTGATCGCGGTCGTCAGGTCGTCGTGCAGGGTCGCCTTCAGCGTGGTCATGGACCCGATCCTGGCGCCCGTCGCGGCGGGCTGCCCGCGCCGCGCCGCCGGGAGGGGGTCTTCTAGACTCGCTTCCGATGTCCGACCAGCCTGAAATCCCCTTTTCCGTTCCGGAGGTGCGGTGATGCGTCTCGTTTTCGCCGGCACGCCGGAGCCCGCCGTTCCGTCGTTGCGCGCGTTGATCGAGTCCGGGCGGCACGAGGTCGTCGCGGTCGTCACCCGGCCCGACGCCCAGGCCGGGCGCGGCCGCAAGGTGCTGCGGTCCCCGGTCGGGACCCTCGCCGACGAGCACGGCATCGAGGTGCTCACGCCCGCGCGCGCCGGGGATCCGGCGTTTCTCGCCCGGTTGCGCGAGCTGGCCCCGGACGTCTGCCCGGTCGTCGCGTACGGGGCGCTGCTGCCGCAGTCCGCGCTCGACATTCCCGCGCACGGCTGGGTGAACCTGCACTTCTCGCTGCTGCCCGCGTGGCGTGGCGCGGCCCCGGTGCAGGCCGCGATCCGGGCCGGGGACGAGATGACCGGCGCGTCCACCTTCCGGATCGTGAAGGAACTCGACGCGGGCCCGGTGTTCGGCGTGGTGACCGAGACGATCGGCCCGGACGACACCGCGGGCGCGCTGCTCGGCAGGCTCGCCGAGTCCGGCGCGCACCTGCTGAAGTCCACCGTGGACGGCATCGAGGACGGCACGCTGCGCGCGGTCGAGCAGCCGGGCGAGGGCATGAGCTACGCGCCGAAGGTGACTGTCGAGGACGCGCGGGTGTCGTTCGCCGACCCGGCGTCGGCGGTCGACCGGCAGATCCGCTCGGTGACGCCGGATCCCGGCGCGTGGGCGGAGTTCCGCGGCGAGCGGTTCAAGCTGGGGCCGGTCACCGTGCTCGACGAGCCCGGTCCGCGGCCGGGGGAGCTGGTGGTCGAGCGCAAGCGCGTGCTCGTGGGCACGGCGACGAAACCGGTGCGGCTGGGCGAGGTCCAGGCGGCCGGGAAGAAACGGATGGCGGCCACCGACTGGGCGCGCGGCACGAGGATCGACGAAGGGGAGCGCCTGCGGTGAACGAGCGCGGAGAACGGCGGCCGTCACGGCCGCAGCGGGGCCGTCCGGCTCCGCGCAAACAGGGGCCGAAGCGGCCGCCGGAGATCGATCCGGCCCGCCAGGTCGCGTTCGACGTGCTGCGTGCCGTGCGCGAGAAGGACGCGTACGCCAACCTCGTCCTCCCGCAGCTGCTGCGGGAACGCCGGGTGGGCGGCCGCGACGCCGCGCTGGCCACCGAGCTGACCTACGGCGCCGCCCGCGCGCAGGGCCTGCTCGACGCGGTGATCGCCGCGTGCGCCGACCGGCCGATCGAGAAGACCGACCCGGTGGTGCTCGACGCGCTGCGGCTCGGCGTGTACCAGCTGCTGCGCACCCGCATCCCGGAGCACGCCGCCGTCGGGTCCACTGTGGACCTCGTCCGCGCGGAAGCCGGTTCGTGGGCAACGGGATTCGCGAACGCCATCCTGCGCACGGTGTCCACAAAGGACGAAGCGCAGTGGCTGGACGAGCTGACGCCGGACGAGGCGACCGACCCGATCGGCGCGTACGCGCTCCGCACCGCGCACCCGCGCTGGGTGGCCCGCTCGTTCGCGGAAGCGCTGGGGGACAAGGGTGCCGAGCTGAAGGCCGCCCTCGAAGCGGACGACGCCCGCCCCGAGGTGCACCTGGTGGCCCGCCCCGGCGAGATCAGCGCCGACGAACTGGCCGCGATCACCGGCGGCGACCCCGCGCCGTACTCGCCCTACGGCGTCCACCTGCCCGCGGGCGCGGGAGACCCGGCCGACGCGGAACCGATCCGCGAACGCCTTGCCGCGGTGCAGGACGAAGGCAGCCAGCTGTGCGCCATCGCCGTCACCAAGGCTCCGCTGGAGGGCTCCGACGAACGCTGGCTGGACCTGTGCGCGGGCCCCGGCGGCAAAGCGGCGCTGCTCGGCGCGCTGGCCAAGATCAGCGGCGCACGCGTGGACGCCGTGGAGAAAGCCCCGCACCGGGCCCGCCTGATCGAGAACGCCACCGAGGGCCTGCCGGTCACGGTGCACGTCGCCGACGGCCGCGAAACCGGCCTCGAACCGGGCTACGACCGGATCCTGGTCGACGCCCCGTGCAGCGGCCTTGGCGCACTGCGCCGCCGCCCCGAGGCCCGGTGGCGCCGCAAGCCGTCGGACGTCGCGGACCTCACCAAACTGCAGGGCGAACTGCTGATGGCGGCGCTCGATCTGGTGCGCCCCGGCGGCATCGTCACGTACGTCGTCTGCTCGCCGCATCTGGCCGAAACCGAAGGCGTGGTAGGGGAAACCGCTCGCCGCACCAAGTCCGAGATCCTGGACGCGCGCGAGTTCTTCCCCGACGTCCCGCAGCTCGGCGACGGCCCGTACGTCCAGCTGTGGCCCCACCGACACGGCACCGACGCGATGTTCTGCGCGGTGCTGCGCAAACCGTGACCGACCTGGGTTTGGTCGCCAGCTCGTGCGGAGGACTGGACACCCGGTTCACCGACGAGCTGGCGAAGCCGGCGGTCGCCCGGGGCTGGCGGCTGGCGATCACCCTGACCCCGACCGCGTGGGGCTGGCTGAAGGCGACCGGCGGCCTGGGCGAACTCGAAGCCACGACGGATCTTCCGGTACGCAGCACGTCCCGCCTGCCCGGCGAACCACGCCCGCACCCCGACCCGAAGGTGTTCCTTTTCGCCCCCGCGTCGGCGAACTCGGTGGCAAAACTGGCACTGGGCATCGCCGACAACCAAGCCCTCACGTTGCTAGGCGATGTCCTTGGCACCCCAGGCATCACCATCGTCGTGGCCTACCAGATCCAGCCGACCCGAGCCCACCACCCAGCCTGGCAACGCCACCTGGACGCCCTGACCGAAGCAGGCGTCCGACTACACCGCCTAGACCCACGACGCCCGTGGTCAGAACCCCTAGACCTACTCCCCTCGCCCGCATAACCAGCGAGGCACCCAGCCCTTCCCCCGCACCCCGATACGAAGCCTCCCTGCGGTTCGGGGGTGGTTGTCAAGGCATCTTTCCCGCCTTGACAAGCACCCCCGAACCGTCAGCACAATTGGGCTTCGGGGTGCCCTACCGGAGCTTCAACGCCCTCTTCACCGTCCCGAACAAATCAGTCTGATTAGTCAGCCCCACCACATTCGCCGCCTGCGGCCCATAAGCCGCAATCCGAACCTGCGTCCCCGTGTGCTCCATCGAAGACCCAGGCAGCGCAGTCCCGTAGTTGAGGGTCATGTTCGCCCCCTCATTAGTGATCAACGTGGCAGTCTGCCCAGGCGTCTTAGCGTCATTGGACACAATCTGACTCGTGTGCCCATGATCCGCCGTCACCACAACCAACGTGTCAGTGTGGCTACGCGCATAAGCAAGCCCAGCCGCCACCGCAGCATCGAAGTCGATCGTCTCCCCAATCTGCCCACACGGATCAGCCGCGTGGTCCTGCTTGTCGATCGAAGCCCCCTCGACCTGCAGGAAGAACCCCTTGTTGCTACGCCGATCCTCCAGCAACTGCAACGCCTTCTGCGTCTGCGCCACCAGCTTCGGCTGCGTCTTCGGCAGCGCCGGATTCGGCGTGCAGCGGGTCGGCGCAGTACCACCCTGCGTCGCCTTCGGACCAGTCCAGTTCACCGGCATGTTGCCCGACGCGAACAAGCCGAGCAGCGGCTTGCCGGGACGCGCCTTGGCGAGGTCGTCGGCGGTGTTCACCACGGCGTACCCGGCGGCCTTGGCCTGCTCCAGCACCGGCTTGCCCTTGAACTGCCCGGCGGTCGCCTTCTGGTCGAAGTACTTCGCACCGCCGCCCAGGAGCACGTCCGGGCGGGTCTGCACGAGCTGCTCGGAGATCGAGCCCGCGCCGCCGTTCTCCTTGGCGTTCTGCGCGCACTTCTTGGTCGTCTCGTCCGGGCCCTTGCAGTCGCGGTCGACGACGTGCGCGCCGAGCACGGCCGGGGTCGCGTCCTGGACCTCGGCGGTCGTCACGTCGCCGGTGCGCAGGCCGCTGCGCTTGGCGAGTTCGAGCAGCGTCGGGACCGGGTTGCCGTAGGCGTCCACGGAAATCGCGCCGTTGTAGGTCTTCGTGCCGGTCGCCCAGCCGGTGCCCGACGCCGCGGAGTCGGTGACGTAGTCCGGCTTCGCCGGGTTGCCCTTCTCGACCGCGTACGTGGTGTAGTCGCCGGTCAGCGGGAATTCGTCCATCGCGAGCCGGCCGGCCGCGCCGCGCTCGTAGTTGCGCGCCGAGGTGATCTCGGACTGGCCCATGCCGTCGCCGATGAACAGGATCACGTTGCGCGCGTGCCCGCCCTGGATCGCCTGGCGGACCTCCTGCGTGCGGTCGCCCTCGCCGGCCGAAGCGGCGCGGGCGCCCTGGTCGTCCTGGTTGCCCTGCGCCGCGATCGCGACTGGGGCGGCCGCGACCAGCGCGACGCCCAAAGCGCCCGCGGCCAGCCATTTGCGGCGGCCTGCCAAGACCGTTCTCATGATTCTCCTCGAGGTGCTTCTCGTCCGGAACTTCCGGTTGTGACCCATTAGTGCTCGCCGATATGTTCGAAGCGGAGAATCCGGGTGAGCGCCCGGTGTCCGGCAGGCGAACTCCGGTGGGTTACAGCCGGTGGACCGGGCGGAACCCGGCCCTCTTACACTCGGGCCGTGGCTTCACCTCTCATCGCACCCAGCATCCTGTCCGCCGATTTCGCCAGGCTCGGCGAGGAGATCGCGGCCGTCGCGCACCCCGGCGACACCCGCGCCGACTGGGTGCACGTGGACGTCATGGACGCGCACTTCGTGCCCAATCTGACCCTCGGCCTCCCGGTGGTCCAGTCGATTCTCAAGTCGACCGACCTCCCGATCGACTGCCACCTCATGATCGACGACCCGGACCGCTGGGCGATCGGCTACGCCGAGGCGGGCGCGTACAACGTCACGGTGCACGTCGAGGCCGCCGCGGACCCGGTCAAGCTGGCGAAGAACCTGCGCGCCGCCGGCGCGAAAGCCGGTCTGTCGATCAAGCCGGGCACGCCGCTGGAACCGCACCTGGAAACGCTCAAGCACTACGACACGCTGCTCGTGATGTCGGTCGAACCGGGCTTCGGCGGGCAGTCGTTCATCGCCGACGTGCTGGAGAAGGTGCGCACCGCGCGCCGGCTGGTCGACACCGGGCACCTCAAGCTGGTCGTCGAGATCGACGGCGGGATCAACGCCGACACCATCGAACAGGCCGCCGAAGCGGGCGTCGACTGCTTCGTCGCGGGCTCGGCCGTCTACGGGGCCGAGGACCCGGGCCGCGCCGTCGCCGCCCTGCGCGAGCAGGCCGCCCGTCTTCGCGTCAGCTGACCCTTCCGGCCCGGGAAGCTCCCGGGCCCGCGCGGGTGTTGGATGGAGGGGTCACCGACGGCGGTGGCCCGGCGAGGAGGCAGCAGTGTTCACGGGAATTGTCGAAGAGGTCGGCGAGGTCACCGCGGTCGAGCAGCTCACGGACGCGGCTCGGCTCACCGTGCGCGGCCCCCTGGTCACCTCGGACGCGGGCCACGGCGATTCGATCGCGGTCAGCGGCGTCTGCCTGACCGTCGTCACGGTGTCCGGCGGCGAGTTCACCGTCGATGTGGTGAACGAAACACTCCAGCGTTCGAGTCTCGCGAAGGTGGCCGTCGGCGACGCGGTGAACCTCGAACGCGCGACCCCGGCGGGCGGGCGCCTCGGCGGTCACATCATGCAGGGCCACGTGGACGGCACCGGAGCGTTCGTCTCCCGCGACGAGCGCGGCGTGACGACGTTCTCCCTGCCCCCGGCCTTGTCGCGGTACGTCGTGGAGAAGGGCTCGATCGCCGTGGACGGCGTTTCGCTCACCGTCGCGAGCGTCTCCGAGGACCGTTTTTCGGTCGCGCTGATCCCCACCACGCTGGAGGTGACGACCCTCGGCAGGCGGGAAGCGGGCGACCTCGTGAACCTCGAAGTGGACGTCGTAGCGAAGTACGTGGAGAAGCTCACTGCGCCACACGTGGCGGCGAACGCGCACAATGTGTGACATCCACCTGGCGGCAGGAGCAAAGGAGCACCCGTGAGCGAGACGAAGGCGGCCGAGCCGCAGACGGGATTGAGCCCGTGCGGAGCAAGTGCGGCGGTCGACGTGGACGCCATCGAGGCCGCGATCGCGGACATCGCCGCCGGGCGTGCGGTGGTCGTCGTCGACGACGAGGACCGCGAGAACGAGGGTGACCTCATCTTCGCCGCCGAGAAGGCGACGCCGGAGCTGCTCGCGTTCATGGTGCGCTACACCTCGGGCTACATCTGCGTGCCGTTGACCGAGAGCGAGGCGGACCGGCTGGACCTGCCGCCGATGTTCCACACGAACCAGGACGCCCGCGGCACCGCGTACAGCGTGACCGTGGACGCGGCCGAGGGCATCAGCACCGGCATCTCGGCCGTGGACCGGGCGCGCACCATCCGGCTGCTGGCCGACCCCGAAGCCACCGCGAAGGACTTCCGCCGCCCCGGGCACGTGGTGCCGCTGCGCGCCAAGGAGGGCGGCGTGCTGCGCCGTCCCGGCCACACCGAGGCGGCGATCGACCTGGCCCGGCTGGCCGGGCTGCACCCGGCGGGGGTGCTCTGCGAGATCGTTTCGCAGAAGGACGAGGGCGACATGGCCCGCCGCGACGAGCTGGAAGTGTTCGCCGCCGACCACGACCTCAAGATGATCTCCATCGCGGACCTGATCGCGTACCGGCGGCGCACCGAGAAGCAGGTCGAACGGGTCGCCGAGGCGCGGATCCCGCTGGCCGCGGGCACGTTCCGCGCGGTCGGGTACGACAGCCTGCTCGACGGGATCGAGCACGTCGCCTTCGTGTACGGCGAGATCGGCGACGGCGAGGACATCCTGGTCCGGGTCCACTCCGAATGCCTCACCGGCGACGTGTTCGGCTCGCTGCGCTGCGACTGCGGCCCGCAGCTGGACGCCGCGCTGCAGAAGGTGGCCGACGAGGGCCGCGGGGTCGTGCTCTACATCCGCGGGCACGAGGGCCGCGGCATCGGCCTGCTGCACAAGCTGCAGGCCTACCAGCTGCAGGACGACGGCGCGGACACGGTCGACGCGAACCTCGCGCTGGGCGTGCCCGCCGACGCGCGCGACTACGGCACCGGCGCGCAGATCCTGTGCGACCTCGGCGTCCGCTCGATGCGGCTGCTCACGAACAACCCGGCGAAGCGGGTCGGCCTCGAGGGCTACGGCCTGCGCGTCACCGGCCGGGTCGCGCTGCCGATCTCGCCGAACCCGGAGAACCTGCGGTACCTGCGCACCAAGCGCGACCGGATGGGGCACGACCTCAGCCAGCTCGAGCACTACGACCAGGTCGGAGCGTCCGACCAGGGCACCGAGGAGGACACCACGCGATGAGCGGCGAGGGGCGGCCGGAAGCCGCGCTCGACCTGCGCGACTGCAAGTCCCTGCGACTGGCGGTCGTCGCGACGCGGTGGAACGCGAAGATCACCGACGTGCTGCTGGAGCGCGCGCTCGCCGCGGCGAAGGACGCGGGCCTGGAGGAAGAGCCCACGGTCATCCGCGTGGCGGGCGCGGTGGAGCTTCCGGTAGCGGCGCAGGCGCTGGCGCGCAACCACGACGCGGTCGTCGCGCTGGGCGTCGTCATCCGCGGCGGCACCCCGCACTTCGAGTACGTGTGCGACGCGGTCACCGCCGGTCTCACCCGGGTCGCGCTCGACGAGAGCACGCCGGTCGGCAACGGCGTGCTGACCTGCGACACCGAACAGCAGGCGCTGGACCGTTCCGGCATGCCCGGTTCCGTGGAGGACAAAGGCTACGAGGCGGCCGTGGCGGCGCTCGACACCGCACACGTGCTGCGCGGCCTGGACAAACCGTGGACCGAGCGGGGATTCGTGTGAGCGTGATGACCGAGCAGCAGACCGCCCTGGTGATCCGGCCGCGCCGGGCGCTCGTCATGTGCAGCGTGCTGGCGGTGGCGCTGCTCGCGGCGTTCGTGGTGGTGGCGGTCCTGCTGCGCAGCTCGAACACCGGCGTGGTGTTCGAGGCGTCGGACCAGATCGCGATGATCGGCATCGGCGTCGCGCTGTCGGCGGGCACGATGCTGTTCGGCAACGCCCGCGTCCGCGCGGACGCCACCGGCATCGAGGTCCGCAACGTCCTGGCGCGCCGGGTGTTCACGTGGGACCAGGTGCTGTCGATCAGCTTCCCGGACGGCGCGTCGTGGGCCCGGCTGGAACTGCCGGACGACGAGTACTTCTCGGTGATGGCCGTGCAGGCCGTGGACCGGGAGCGCGCGGTGGCCGCGGTGCGCGCGCTGCGGAAGCTGCACCGGGCCGCCACCGAGGGCTGAGTTCTCTTACAGCTCCAGGTCCACGACGATCGGCGCGTGGTCCGACGGTCCTTTGCCCTTGCGGGCTTCGCGGTCCACGTAAGAATCGGTGACCGCCTTGGCGAACGCCTCGTTCGCGTAGACGAGGTCGATGCGCATTCCCTTGTTGTTGGGGAAGTTCCCGCCGCGGTAGTCCCAGTACGTGAACGGGTGGTCGTACTTCAGCGGGCGCGGGAAGACGTCGGACAGCCCCGCGTCGCGCAGCTTCTTCAGCGCGGCCCGTTCGGGTTCGGTGACGTGCGTGGATCCGGCGAAAACCGAGATGTCCCAGACGTCTTCGTCGGTGGGAGCGACGTTGAAGTCGCCGAGCACCGCGAACGGGCGCGCGTGCGCCAGTTCTTCGCCGACCAGGTCGCCGAGCTTCTCGAACCACTCGAGTTTGTAGGCGTAGTGCGGGTTTTCCGGTTCGCGCCCGTTCGGCACGTACACCGACCAGATGCGGATCCCGCCGCACGTGGCCCCGATCGCGCGCGCCTCGGCCTGCCCGTCGAAACCCGGTTCGCCCGGCAGCCCGCGCACGACGTCGCCGAGCCCGATCTTGGAGAGGATCGCGACGCCGTTCCACCGCCCCAGCCCGTACGCGGCGACCTCGTACCCGCGCGCGGTGATCTCCTCGGCGGGGAAGGCTTCGGTGGTGTTCTTGAGTTCCTGCAGGCAGAGCACGTCCGGCGCGGTCCGGTCGAGCCAGTCGAGCACGCGGGGCAGCCGGGGAACGATGGAGTTCACGTTCCAGGTGGCGACGCGGACGGTCATGGCTGCGCTCCCTGATCGCTCGGCGGGTCGGAGTGGCCAGGCTACGGCAGGACGGCGCCGGCTCGCCGCCGCGGGCACCACGATCGATGCGCGGCCATTAAGGGGTCTCACGGAAACTGTCGGACCTTCGCCATACAGTGGGGCACGTGGCTGATCCGACCACCTACCGACCTCAGCCGGGGAGCATCCCGGACTCGCCTGGCGTCTACAAGTTCCGCGACGACGCCAAGCGAGTCATCTACGTCGGCAAAGCGAAGAGCCTGCGCAGCAGGCTCAACTCGTACTTCGCCGACCTGTCCGGCCTGCATCCGCGCACGCGGCAGATGGTCACCACGGCGGCGAGCGTCGAGTGGACCGTCGTCGGCACCGAGGTCGAGGCGCTCCAGCTGGAGTACAACTGGATCAAGGAGTTCGACCCCCGCTTCAACGTCCGCTACCGCGACGACAAGAGCTACCCGGTCCTCGCCGTCACGCTGAACGAGGAATTCCCCCGGCTGCACGTCTACCGCGGCGCGCGCAAGAAGGGCGTCCGCTACTTCGGCCCCTACTCGCACGCGTGGGCGATCCGCGAGACGCTCGACCTCCTGCTGCGGGTTTTCCCCGCCCGCACCTGTTCCGCCGGCGTCTTCCGGCGGCACGGCCAGATCGGGCGGCCCTGTCTGCTCGGCTACATCGACAAGTGCTCGGCCCCGTGCGTCGGCCGGGTGTCGGCGGACGAGCACCGGGCGATCGTCGAGGATTTCTGCGACTTCCTCGCCGGCCGCACGGACGCGATGGTGAAACGGCTCGAACGCGAGATGGCGCAGGCGTCCGAGGAGCTGGAGTTCGAGCGCGCCGCGCGGCTGCGGGACGATCTCGGCGCGCTGCGCCGCGCGATGGAAAAACAGGCCGTGGTGTTCGGCGACGGCACGGACGCGGATGTCGTCGCCTTCGCGCACGACGAACTCGAGGCCGCCGTCCAGGTGTTCCACGTGCGCGGCGGACGCGTGCGCGGGCAGCGCGGCTGGGTGATCGACAAGGCCGAGGAAATGGACGTGCCGGCGCTGGTCGACCACTTCCTCACCCAGTTCTACGGCGAGGAATCCGACCGCGTGGGCCGCGACGACGTCGAGGCCGGTCCGGTCGTCCCGCGCGAGGTGCTGGTGCCGGAGCTGCCCGCGGACGCCGACGCGGTCGCCGAGTGGCTGTCCGGCCTGCGCGGGTCGCGGGTGAAGCTGCGAGTGGCGCAGCGCGGCGACAAGAAGGCGCTCGCGGAAACGGTGGAGCGCAACGCGAAGGAAGCGTTCACCCAGCACAAACTGCGCCGCGCGGGCGATCTCACGGCCCGGTCCGCGGCGCTGCAGGAGCTTCAGGACTACCTCGCGCTCGACAGCGCGCCGCTGCGCATCGAATGCATCGACATCAGCCACATCCAGGGCAGCGACGTCGTGGCGTCGCTGGTGGTGTTCGAGGACGGGCTGCCGCGCAAGTCCGAGTACCGCAAGTTCGCGCTGCGCGAGGCGGCGACCGAGGGCGACGTCGCGTCCATCGCCGAGGTCGTGCGGCGGCGGTTCTACCGCTATCTCAAGGAGACTGCCGAAACCGCCGAAAACGCCGCGGAAACGGCGGAAGCCGCCGCGGACGGCTCCGATCCGGGAGACGAAGCGATCCAGCCGGTGCGCGCCGGGATCGACCCGGAAACCGGCCGCCCGCGCAAGTTCGCGTACCCGCCGAACCTGCTGGTCGTCGACGGCGCGGGCCCGCAGGCCACCGCGGCCGCGGACGTGCTCGCCGAACTGGGCATCACCGACATCGCCGTCGTCGGGCTCGCGAAGCGGCTCGAAGAGGTGTGGCTGCCCGGCGAACCGGACCCGATGATCCTGCCGCGCACGTCCGACGCGCTGTATCTGCTGCAGCGGCTGCGCGACGAGGCGCACCGGTTCGCCATCCGCTACCACCGCGAAAAGCGCGCGAAGCGCATGCAGGCGTCCGAATTGGACAGTGTGCCCGGACTCGGGCAGGCTCGGCGCACCGCGCTGATCAAGCACTTCGGCTCGGTGAAGAAGCTCAAACAGGCCCGGGTCGAGGACATCGAAGCGGTGCCCGGTTTCGGCAGGCGCACTGCCGAGGCCGTGGTGGCGGCACTGGCCGGGGAGACCGGCGCCGCGCAGCACGCAGTACCGGGAGGGGACCAGGGGTCGTGATCGGGAAGGAAGAAGCAACGTGAGTGCGGAAGAGGAACAGCGGGGCAGCGGGATGGAGGTCGCGGTCGTCAGCGGCCTGTCCGGCGCGGGCCGGTCCACGGCGGCCAAGTGCCTGGAGGACCTCGGCTGGTTCGTGGTCGACAACCTGCCGCCCGAGCTGATCGCCACGATGGTCGAACTCGGCGCGCAGGCGAGGGGGCGATCACGAAGGTGGCGGTGGTGATGGACGTGCGCTCGCGCGCGTTCACCGACGACCTCGCCTCGGTGATCAAGGACCTGGACGCGCGCGGGTACAAGCCGCGCGTGCTGTTCCTGGAGGCCACCGACGCGGTGCTGGTGCGCCGCTTCGAATCGGTCCGCCGCGGCCACCCGATGCAGGGCGACGGCAGGCTCGCCGACGGCATCACCGCCGAGCGCAAGCTGCTCTCGCCGCTGCGCGAGGAGGCCGACCTCGTCCTCGACACGTCCGCGCTGTCGGTGCACGACCTGCGCGCGAAGATCGAGGACGCGTTCGGGTCGGAGACCAGCACGCAGACCCGCGTCACCGTGCTGTCCTTCGGCTACAAGTACGGTTTGCCGATGGACGCCGACCTGGTGATGGACGTGCGGTTCCTGCCGAACCCGTTCTGGATCCCGGAGCTGCGCGAGCACACCGGCCTCGACGGCGAGGTGCGCAATTACGTGCTGTCGCAGGAGGGCGCCGAGGAATTCCTCGACCGCTACCACCAGCTGCTGCGGCTCATCGGCGCCGGCTACAAGCGCGAGGGCAAGCGGTACCTGACGCTCGCGGTCGGCTGCACCGGCGGCAAGCACCGCAGCGTCGCGATCTCCGAGGAACTCGCCCAGCGACTGTCCAATGAGGACGGCATGGCAGTAAAGGTGGTGCACCGGGATCTTGGCCGGGAGTGACGTGCGCGCGGTGGCGCTGGGCGGAGGACACGGGCTGCACGCGACGCTGACCGCGCTCCGGCGGATCACCCGCGCCGTCACGGCGGTGGTCACGGTGGCCGACGACGGCGGGTCGTCCGGCAGGCTGCGCCGGGAACTGGGGCTGCTGCCGCCGGGCGACCTGCGCCAGGCGTTCGCCGCGTTCGCCGCGGAGGACGGCGGGCGGCTGTGGGCCGAGGTGTTCCAGCACCGTTTCGGCGGCGACGGCGCGCTCGCCGGGCACGCCGTCGGCAACCTGCTGCTCGCCGGGCTGTTCGAGGTGCTCGGCGACCCGGTGGCCGCGCTCGACGAGGCGAGCAGGCTGATGGGCATCTCCGGCCGGGTGCTGCCGATGTCGCCCGAGCCGCTGGAGATCGAGGGCGAGGTCAGCGGGCTGGACAGCGAGGACCCGGACGCGATCCGGCGCATCCGCGGCCAGGTCGCGGTCGCCAGCACGCCCGGCCAGGTGCACCGCATCTCGCTGCACCCGGCGGGCCGCCAGGAACGCCCGCCGCGCGGGTGCGCGGAGGCGATCGAGGCGGTGCTGGCGGCGGACGTCGTCTTCCTCGGCCCCGGCTCGTGGTTCACCAGCGTGCTGCCGCATCTTCTCGTCCCGGACCTGCACGACGCGCTCGTGCGCACGACGGCGACGAAGGTCGTCGTGCTGAATTTGGTCCCCCAACCGGGGGAAACCGGCGGGTTCTCCCCGGAGCGGCACCTGGACGTACTCTTCGAGCACGCGCCCGCGCTGCGGGTCGACGCCGTGATCGCGGACGGTGATTCCGTCCCTGACCCGGCAAGCCTGCGCCGGGCGGCCGAACGCCTCGGCGGAAGGGCCTGCCTGGGGGCGGTGGCCGACCCGGTCGTGGCGGGGCGGCATGATCCTGGTGCGCTCGCACAGTGCATGCGAGAGGCACTAGGCCTCGGCGGGGAGCACTGTGGGTGACGGCGGGCGCGCAGCGAAAGGCAGGAGGGGCAGTACATGGCGATGACCGCCGCGGTGAAGGACGAACTGAGCCGGCTCGAGATCACGAAGATCGGGCCGCGCCGGGCGGAGGTCGCGTCGCTGCTTCGCTTCGCGGGCGGGCTGCACATCGTGGCCGGCCGGGTAGTGGTCGAGGCGGAGCTGGACACGGGTTCGGTCGCGCGGCGGCTGCGCAAGGAGATCCACGAGCTGTACGGACATCATTCGGACGTGCACGTGATCACCGCGAGCGGCGGCCTGCGCAAGGGCACGCGCTACGTCGTGCGCGTGGTGAAGGACGGCGAGGGCCTGGCGCGCCAGACGGGCTTGATCGACCAGCGCGGCCGCCCCGTGCGCGGCCTGCCTGCCGCAGTGGTGTCCGGCGGAGTGGCGGACGCCGAAGCAGCCTGGCGAGGCGCGTTCCTGGCCCACGGCTCGCTGACCGAACCGGGCCGCTCGTCGTCGCTGGAAGTGACCTGCCCCGGCCCGGAGGCCGCCCTGGCCCTGGTCGGCGCCGCGCGGCGGATGGGTATCCAGGCGAAGTCCCGCGAGGTCCGAGGCGCGGATCGGGTCGTGGTCCGCGACGGTGACGCCATCGGAGCCCTGCTGACCCGCCTCGGCGCGCACACGAGCGTGCTGCAGTGGGAAGAACGCCGGATGCGCCGGGAGGTCCGGGCGACCGCCAACCGCCTGGCCAACTTCGACGACGCCAACCTGCGCCGCTCGGCCCGCGCCGCCGTCGCCGCGGCCGCGAGGGTGGAGCGAGCCCTGGAGATCCTCGGCGACACGGCTCCGGACCACCTGCTGGCGGCGGGCCGCCTGCGGTTGTCGAACCGCCAGGCGTCGCTCGAGGAACTGGGCCAGCTGTCCGACCCGCAGATGACGAAAGACGCGGTAGCCGGCCGGATCCGGCGGCTGCTGGCGATGGCGGACAAGCGGGCGAAGGAGCTGAGCATCCCGGACACGGAATCCGCGGTGACCCCGGAAATGCTGGAGGAAGAAGCCTGACCACGGCTGCCGGGCGCGGCTTCGGGGGAGCGGCGGCTGGCTGGGCCGGTCGGGGTGAGTAGCGGCTGCCAGGTTCGGCCTGGGAATCGGTGGGCTGGGTTCGGTCTGGGGGCGTGGTCGCCGGGCTCGGCCATGGTGGATGCTGCCTGGCGGGGGAGTGGTGGCTGGGCTCGGTGTGGGCCTGGATGCAGTGGCTACCGGATTCGGCCGGGGCGAGGAGCAGCTGCAGGGCGAGTGGCGGCTGCCGGATCCCGGCTGGTGGAGCGGCTGGCCGGGTTCGGTTCGGGCGAGTGGCGGCCGTGGGGTCTGGGTCGGGGTGTGATTGCTGCCGGGCTCGGCGGGGGCGAGTAGCGGCTGCCAGATTCGGCCTGGCGGAGAATCGGCGGCGAGGCCCGGCCTGCGGAGTCGCGGCCGGAAGCCCGCGAGCGCCCTGGCTCTGCCAGGCCCGCGCGGTGAACTCCGGCTGAATGCGGGGACGAGTCTCGTGCGTGGTCATGCTGGCTAGAACCGGCATAACCACGCACTACGGCCCCGACGCCAGCCTGCCATCATCCGGCCTGCCTGCGGCGCACTCTCCGCCTGCGCCCGTACACCTCTCCTCGGCTTTGCCGCCCGCCGCTCCCGGCCCGAGCCCCAGCCCTCCCCGCCTGGCCACACCCCGCCGCCCGTCCACCGCCACCACCTTCGTCCACAGTGGACAGTGCGCAAATCACCCCCGCCACACCACCGGGTTCGCTACCGTGGGAGGCATGATCGATGTGCCGCTCTCCGCACTTGAACTCGCGCTCGTCGAAGCCGGGCAGTCGGCCACGGCGGCGCTCGAGCCGCTCTCCGCTGTCGCGACGCGGCTCGACGTCCTCGGCTACCACCGGCTCTGGTTCGCCGAACACCACGGTTCCCCGGCCATCGCCAGTGCCTCCCCGCAGGTGCTCGCCGCGCACGCGGGCGCGGTGACCTCGCGGGTGCGGGTCGGGTCCGGCGGGGTTCTCGCGCCGAACCACGCCCCGTTCACGCTGGCCGAGCAGTTCGGCACGCTGTCCGCGCTCAACGGCGGCCGGGTCGATCTCGGCGTGGGGCGCGGGCCGGGTGCGCTCGATCCGGACGTCATCCGGGCGTTGCGCCGGGGGCCGAACCGGCCGGGGAAGCCGATTACCACGCCGACATCGACGAGCTGCTCGGGTATCTCGGCAGCGACCAGGTGCTTCCCGGCGGGGTGACCGTGCCGGAGCCGTGGCTGCTCAGTTCCAGTCCGGCGGGGGCGGAGGTCGCCGCGGAGCGCGGGTTGCCGATCGCGTTCGCGCATCACATCCGGCCGGACAACACCGCGGCCTCGCTGGAGCGGTACCGGGAGAAGTTCCAGCCCTCGAAGTGGCGTTCCGAGCCGTACGTGCTGCTGTGCGTCGAGACGATCTGCGCGGACACCGAGGCGGAGGCCGAGCGGCTGTCCGGGCCGATGAACGTGCTCAAATCCCACCTGCTCGCCGGCGGCGGGGAGACCAGCCGATGCTCACGCCGGAGGAGGCCGCCGGGTACGAGTTCGCGCCGGAGATGCTGCCGCAGCTCGAACACTTCCGCGCGGCGCAGGCGTACGGCGAGCGGGAGCAGGTTCAGGCCCAGCTCGCGGAGCTGGCGAAGCAGACCGGTGCGGACGAAATCATGGTCACGGTCCCGGTCTTCGACGCGAAGGCGCGCATCCGCTGCTACGAACTGCTGAAAGAATGAAGGTGCGGCAGGGTGACCGGCGCCGCTCCGGTCACCCTGCCGCGGCTTATCCGGCGATCGCCGCGCCGGGGAACTTCAGCTGCACCACCACGTTGTCGATGGTGTCCGGCGTGCCGCCGAGCTTGTCGTTGTTCGTCGAGGTCACCCACAGGTGCCCGTCCGGCGTCTTGGTCACCGAGCGCAGCCGGCCCCAGCGGCCGGAGAACACCGCTGACACGTCGCCGATGCCGTCGCCCTTGATCTGCGTCGCGAACAGCTGCTTGCCGGTCACCGCCGCGATGTAGATCCAGTCGTTCACGATCTCGATGCCGGACGGCCCGGCCTGCGAGGTCGGCCACGTCTTCTTCGGCGCGATCGTCCCCTTGCAGTCGCCGATCGTGCCCTCGCAGGCCGACCAGCCGTAGTTGCCGCCCTTCTGGATCAGGTTCAGCTCGTCCTGGCTGCTCTCGCCGAACTCCGACGACCACAGCCGCCCCTGCGAATCCCAGGCGAGGCCCTGCGGGTTGCGGTGCCCGTAGCTCCAGACGTACCGCGCGTTGCCGCCGGTGGCGTAGAACGGGTTGTCGCTCGGCGCGGAACCGTCCGGGTTGAGCCGCAGGATCTTGCCGTTGAGCGAACTCTTGTTCTGCGCGTTGGCCTTGACCTTCGCGTCGCCGACGGTGGCGTACAGCTTGCCGTCCGGCCCGAACGCGATCCGGCCGCCGTTGTGGTACTGGTTCTTCGCCATGCCGGTCAGCACCGGGGTGGTCGTCTTCGACAGCGTGGTGCCGTCGTAGGTGACCTTCACGATCCGGTTGTCGCTGGACGACGTGTGGTACAGGTACACCGCGTGGTCGGTGTTCCACTGCGGCGAGATCGCCAGGCCGAGCAGGCCGCCCTCGCCGTTCGTGGTGACCGCGCCGGGGATCTTGCCGAGCGTCGTCTTCTTGCCGTCCGGCGTGATCTGCAGCAGTTCGAACCGGTCCCGCTCGGTCACCAGCGCGTTGCCGTTCGGCAGGAAACCGACCGCCCAGCCGAGGTCGACCTTCGTGATGTCCTTGTCGTAGGACGGGATTCCGCCGCCGGCACCGGTGTTGCTGGTGGTCTTCGCGGTGACCGCGTTGCTAGCCGCGGAGGCGTTGCCGTTGGGGTCGCGCGCCTTCACGGTGAACGTGTAGGACGTGTTCGGCTTGAGGTCGGTGACCGTCGCCGAAGTCTGCGCGGTAGTCGAGACGACGGCACCGCCCTGGTACACGTCATAACCCGCGATGGAGCCGCTGTCGTCGGTGGAAGCCTTCCAGGACAACGAAATGCTGTCCGAAGTGCTGCCGGTCACCTTGAGCGAACCGGGCACGCTCGGCGGGGTTTTGTCGTCGCTGGGCGGGGTTTTCACGCCGACGACGTTGCTCGGCTGGGACGGGTTGCCCGCCGCGTCGTAGGCGATCACCGAGATGTCGTACGACGTGTTCGGCGTCAGCTGGTCGACGGTCGCCGAGGTGGTCTTGCCGTCCACGACCTTGAGCGTGTTGCCGCCGCGGTTGATCTCGTACCGCGTGACGCCGACGTTGTCCGTCGCCGCGTCCCAGCGGAAATCGGCGGCGGTGGGCCGGATGTTCGACGCCTGGAAGTTCTTCGGCGGCGTCGGCGGTTCGCTGTCGGCCGGTGCGGAGAAGCTGTCGGTGATCTTGTCGGTGTTCGGGCCGCCGTTCGCGGACGCCGACACGGTGCGCACGTGGTTGACGCCCGCGGTGAGCTGAACCTTCGCGGTGACGGTCTTCCACGTCGTCCAGGAACCCGTGCCGGGGAAGGAAACCGTGCCCTTGTCGCCGCCGTCGACCACGAGCTTCATCGGCCGGTCGTCGGCGGTTCCGTTGGCGTAGCGGAAAGTCAGCGTGTGCGTGCCGGCCTGTGCCGCGTCGACCGAGTAGTCGGCGTAGCTGCCGACGAGGTTGTCGAAGTCCACGAAACCCTTGCCGGAGTAGCCGGAGTGGTTCGTGGCGATCTTGGCCTGGGAGAGCGTCGCGTTCTCGGACTCGTAATCCCCGGTCGCCGCGGTCGCGGTCACGGGGGTCAGCAGTGCGCAGCCGAGCGCGGTCGCCGCGGTACCGGCGAACAGCGCGCTCAACGTCGAGCGTCGTGCCACGGGGGCCTCCTGCTTGAGGGGGATCGGGGCGGCGGCGGGGAACTGCACGGTCTTCGTTAGGAAAGTTTCCTATTTATCGGGACAGATCACACACCCTGGACCGGGGTGGTGTCAATAGTGCGATCGCGGCATTACGCTCCGCAGCCGTTGCCGCGGAGCGTAATGCCGAAAAGAACCAGCGGATCAGAAGCCGGCGATGTCCGCCCGCGCGATCACCTTCGTGATCCTCGCCCGGACGAGGGATTCTTCCGGGACGGCATTGCGCTCGCCGTAGGCCGGGCCGTTCTCCTCGCCCATGTACCGCGCGCCGAGCCGGGTGGCCCACTCCAGCATTTCGTCCAGGTCGTGGTGCAGTTCCGCCTCGGCGGTGAACTGGACGTACGAGAACGGCGGCCGCTGGTCGTCCACGGCGAGCGAGATCCGCGCGTCGCGGCGCAGGGCCTTGCCTTTCAGCGTGTCCGTGCCGGTGGTGAAGATCAGCTCGTCGCCGTTCGGGCCCTCGTTCAGCAGGAACCACACCGGCGTCACGACCGGGGCCCCGTTGGTCCGCACGATCCCCAGCATCCCGGTCCGCGTGCCCTCGCTCGCGAACTTCCACCACTCCGCCCTGCTCATCTCGCGCATGCCGGCCACGCTAGCCGTCCGCCTGTGCGGGCGCCTGGGCAGGCCGACTAGCCTGACCTGCTGTGCGATACGACGAGATGGGCGCCGCTGGGCTCGCCGACGAGGGGCTGACCCGTCGGCTGAAGGCGCTCGCCTGCACCGCGCCGTTGCACGACCTCGACGCGCGCAAGGCGAAGCTCGACTGGGCCGACGCCACGGTGTACCAGATGGCCGAGATCGCGCTGCACACGATCGACCAGGTCACCATCGCGATGGACTTCGACACCGGGGCCGGCCACGACCAGGTCATCGACCGGCTGCTGCCGTTCATCTCGCTGCAGGCCCCGTCGCGGATGCCGGACGAGCACGTGCGCGTGGCCAAGTGGGTGCTGGACAACCTGATCAACGTCGGCACCACCGACCGCGGCTTCCGGCGCGTCTACGGTTCGCTCGGCCCCGGCGGCTACCAGCGCCGCCAGTTCGACTTCAAGCTGCTGGTCGAGCTGGCCGCCCCGGACGGCGAGGTGTACCTGCGCGCCACCGACGAGGCGATCAACGTGCTGGTCGGAGCGCTGGACACGGACGTCGAGTCGGCGCAGATCGCGGCCGAGGTGAAGCTGGAGAACCTGATCAACCGCGGCCGCCTGGCCGACGCGAAGCTCGCCGCGGAGCAGGCGCGCTACCGCACCGTGCAGTACGGCGAGACGCTGCGCGCGAAGCTCGACGCCACTCGTCGCGACGTGCGTGCGGTCGACTGGGAGCAGGAGGTGCCGGAGCTGATCGAGTCGGCGCTCGGGCACATCGAGTCCCGGTTCCGCGCGGAGAACGCGATCCTCAAGAACATCACCACCGCGCGCGACGAATCCGAGGACGCCGACCACAAACGCCGCGCGGCCGAACTGGTCGACATCGTCGCCGACTGCATCCGGCGGCACACCCGGCTCCAGTCGCGGCTGGCCGACGCGGGTGCGGTCTTCCGTGCCGAACAGGACCGCCAGCAGTTCTCCGGGCCGCCGCAGCGGGCGACGATCGACCTGTTCGGCCAGCTCCTGATGCCGACGCTCGGGCTGCCGCTCGCCGATGCGACCGCGCCCGCCGAGCACTTCTTCCACGCCGTCGCCGGCATCACGACGCCGGTCGTGCCGTCGCTGTCCTCGCTGGTGTCGCTGCTGCTGCGGCCCGCCCCGGAGCGCGACCAGCTGGTCGGCGAGGTGCCGGAGCCGGAGCTGGTGCCCGCCGAGGTGACCGACCGGTTCGGCGACGACGTGTGGCGCCTCGCCGACGAACTGCTCGACCTGCCCGACGTGCCGCGCCGGCTGTCCGGGCTGCTGGAGGACGCGCGCCGCTCCGGGCAGCCGAACCTGGCGTCCCTGGTCGCGCTGCGTGCGCTGCACGCCTACAGTCCCGAGGTCGGCGCGGCGCGCCGGCAGGGGGAACGCCACGTGCTGCTCGCCGTCGACGACGGCACCCTGCTCGACGACCCGGACTTCGGCGGGGCCGATCTCCTGCTGTCCACCGCGGCGGTCGAACGAGCGGACGACGAGACCGAGGAGGTCGCCTGATGCCCGTGACGCACACGAGCGTCGACGCCGAGGCCGCCGCGCGCCTCGTCGCGTTCGGGATGCGCCCGAAGCAACTGCCCGCCCGCGACGTCGTGTACGGCGAGCTGGTGCGCCGGTACGGCGAGGACAACGCGTTCAAGGCGCTCACCCACTCCGTCGCCTCCGGGCTCGGGCTGATGGTGCTGGAGGTGACGCAGCAGGCCGGGTGCGTGCTCGCGGCCACCGACGAGTCCGTCTTCGAGATCAAGATGGACAGCTACGCCCGGCAGGCCAAGATCCGTGAGCGGCGCGAGACGGAAAAGGTGCTGCACGGCCTGATCCACCTCGCGACGGCCGCGCTCGGCTATCCGCGGCCGGACGACCTGGCCAACGACACCTACATCGGCCGCGTGAGCGTGGAGCAGGTCGACGCGATGGTCCGCGAAGCGGCGCGCGTGCTCGACGAGCGCGCGCAGTTGGCCGAGGCGAACAACGACCCGCTGGCGGACGCGCCGGAGCTGGAACAGGCGTGGCGCGCGTACGCCCGCCGTCCGGCCGCCGCGGCGACGAAGGACGGCCGGATGGCGGCCGACACCACGCGCGGCATGGTGTCGCGGGCGCTGCGATTCCTTGCCGACCAAGGCTTTCTGGTGCCGGTGAGCGACGAACAGGGCGGCACTTACCGCACCACGCCGCGGTATCAGATCCAGGTGCGCGAGCTGGCCGCGGACGCCGCGTTCGACGACCTGCTCGCGCTCGACGTCGTCGCGGTCGCCGGGGCCGGGGGAACGCTGCGCGCGACGGCCTCGGACACGCTGCAGTAAGAGGGGACAGGGATGTACGAGCTTTCGCGGGTCCGCCTGCATTCGGTGGGCCCGGCGGGCGCCCGGTACCAGGACGTGGTGCTGGACTTCAGCGGCGTCGGGGCCACGATCACCGCGCCGAAGCAGGACGCGCTGTTCTCCGCGGGCATCCACGCCGGCGGCCCGGTGCGCCGCCCGTCGCCGGCGAGCGTGCTGTTCCTGGAGAACGGCGGCGGCAAGTCCGTGCTGATCAAGCTGATCTTCTCGGTGATGCTGCCCGGGCGGCGCCAGGTCGTCGGCACCACGAGCACGAAGGTGCTGGAGAAGTTCGTGACGGCCAAGGACGTCGCGCACGTGGTGCTGGAGTGGCTGCACGTCGAGACCGGGCAGCGGGTGATCACCGGCAAGGTGTCGGAGTGGCGCGGGCACGTGACGTCCGCGGACTCGGAGAACCTGGTCGACTCCTGGTACTGCTTCCGCCCGACCGCCGACGTCGCCCTCGATTCGCTGCCGCTGACCGAGGACGGCAGGCTGCTCACGATGTCCGGGTTCCACGACCGGATCGCGGGCGCGGCGATGGCCGAACCGGAGCTGGAGCTGTTCTGGACGCGCCGGCACCACGAGTGGACCGGGCGGCTCGACCAGCTCGGCCTGGACACCGAGCTGTTCCGCTACCAGCGCGCGATGAACGCGGGCGAGGGCGAGGCGGCCGACGCGTTCCAGTTCTCCACCGACGAGGCGTTCGTGGAGTTCTTGCTGCGCGCGGTGCTGTCCGAGGACGAGCCGAAGGACCTCGCCGAGGTCGTGTCGACGTACGCGAACAACCTCGCGCAGCGCGGCGATCTGATGGCGGAGAAGGAGTTCGTCGAGGGCGCGCTGGAGCTTCTGGGGCCGCTGGCCGAGGAGGAAGGCGTGGCCGCGGCGTCGCGCCGGATCGCCGAATCGGCGCGCGCGGACCTCGGCGAGCTGGCCGGGCGGATCCACGCGCGCAACGAGCTGGAGAACGCGCGGCTGTCCGGGCTGGAGGAGCACGTCGAGGAGGTGCGGACCGCGGAGAAGCTCGCCGAGGGCGACCATCGGCGGCTCACCGCGGGTGTCACCGAACTGCGGCGGCTGGTCGCGGTGCTGCGGTTGGAAGAAGCGCAGATCGAGCGCGAGCGGGTCGACGGCGAGCTGGCTGAAGCGAAGACGCAAGCTGAGGCGTGGCGCGAAACCGCGACTGTGCTGAACCGGTTGAACGCCGCGCGCAAGGCGAAAGACCTGCGTGAGCTGGTCGGAAACCGGGAAGAGAAGGCGAAACCGGCGTTGGCCGCGCGGGATGCGGCGGCGGCAGCGTTGGGGCGCGGGTTGCTTTCGCTGGCGCGGGATGCGCAGCGGCAGGCGGACAAAGCCGAGGCGCACGCGGACGCCTTGCGCGCCGAAGCGGAGAAAGCGCAGACCGAACGGGATGAGGCGGCGAACCTGGCTGCCGGCCGTCGGGCTGAGGCGCGCGGACTGTCGTCGCGGATCGCTGAGCTGCGCGAGGAAATCTCCGAATCCGTCCGAAGTGGACTGTTGGCCTCTGGTGCGGATGTCGCCGAGGCGGCCCGGTCGGCGCGGGCGGAAGCGGAGGCCGCGGCGGCGGAATCCGTTCGCCGGGAACAGGAACTCGACCGGGTCGGCGAGGATCTGCAAGCGGCGCAGCGTTCGGTGAACGAGGCGCACCAGCTCGCCGGGTCCACTCAGGACCGGCTCGTCCGGGCCGCGGAAGACCTCGACCGCGCGCACCGGCGGACCGACGCGCTGGCCGCCGAACCGCGGCTGATGGAGCTGCTCGGCGCGGACGACGTCAAGCTGGAGAGCGATCTTCCGGTCCTGCTGCAGCGATTGCGCGACGCGAGCGCGGCGGTGGAGAAGGAACAGACCGCGCTGCGGATGGAGGAGTCGGCCGACGAGCGGGCGCTGGCCGCGCTCGGGTCGGGCGGGCTGCTGCCGCCACCGGAAGACGTCCAGGCCGCGCTGGACGCGTTGGAGCAGGCCGGAATCACCGCGTGGTCGGGCTGGCGCTATCTGTCCAAACTGGACTCAGTGCGGCGCGACGAAGTGCTGGAACGCATGCCGCAGCTCGTCGCCGGGGTGCTGCTGAACGACGCGGGACAGGTCAAGCGGGCGCGGGAAGTGCTGGCGGCTTCCCGGCTGCTGCCGAGTGCGGTGATCGCGGTCGGGACCACGGACGCGTTCCAGAAGGACGGCCCGGCCGCGGCGGGCGTCGAGTTCCTCGTGCCGCCGAACCCGGCGATGTACGACGAGGAAGCCGCCGACACCGAGCGGGAAGCCGTGGCGCAACGGCACGCCGAGCGGCAGCGTCGGCTGGAGCAGCTGTCGGAGTCGCTGGCTAACGACGGCGCGTTGACGTGGAAGCTCACCACCTGGCGCGAGGACTACCCGGCGGGTGCCATCGGGACGCTCGCGGAGCAGGCCGAAAGCGCTCGCGTCGCCCGGGAGACCGCGCAGACCGCGCTCGCGCAGGCCGAGGCGGAATTCGCCCGATTGAGCGAAAAAGCCGCTGCGCTGCGGGAACGAGTCCCGGCGTTGCGGATCGCTGCCGCGGAAGCCGAGGAGAAGGCGCGTCGGCTCGGCGAGCTGTCCGCCCGGGCGGCGCGCGTCGCGGAATGGACCGAAGAAGTCGAGCGGGCCACGGAAATCGCGGAACGCGCGGAGACGTCGGCGGCCGAGGCGTCGGCCCGGGCGGCGCGGTTGCGCGAACAGGCGGCGGAGGAGCAGCGGACCGCGGACGGGCACCGCCGCACCGTCACCACCGCGCGGTCCGAGCTGGCCGAAGTGCCGGGCGCGGCCGAGTTGCCAGAGGACGTCGAAGCGCCTTCCGAACCGGTGGACGCGTTGCGGCGCACCTTCGCGTCCGCGTCCGAGGCGTACGCGAAGGTCGAGGTCGGCAGCGATCTCCGGGCCGAGCTGGAGCAGGCGGAATCCGCCGAGGCGGCGGCGTCGTCTGCTTTGGAAGCGTTGGACGAAGAGGTCCGCGTGCGCGCGGCGACGCTGCTGGAGACGCCGGACGGTTCGGATGCCTCCGCGCGGGCGGCGGCGCTGGCGCGGGCGCGGCGAGTCGTCGACGCGCTGGAAGAGGAACGCACCGAAGCGATCGGCCAGGTGTCGACGCGGCGGGCCGAGCTGGACGTGCTGCCGTTGCAGACCGGGGTCGCGTCGCCGGCCGAGCGGCCGCGCGACATCGAACACGGCCTGGAGCTGATCGACGCGGCCTCGCTGGAGGTGTCCGCGGCCGCCAGGAAGTGGGAAGAGCTGCAGGAGCGCCGGGCTGCGGCGGAAGCGACGCTGGACGCGGGCAAGGCTTCGGCGTCCGGCTTCGGGCTGCTGTCGGAATCGTTGGCGCACTTGCGCTCGGAGGAGCCCGCGGACGCCTACGACGGCGACGTCGAGTCCGCGCGGACCCGGTACAACCAGCTCAACACCGTCCTGAACGACGCGCAGTCGGCCGCCGATTCCGGCGACCGGCGGGTGCGCGCGGCGGCGGACCAGCTGGCGCAGTACGCGACCGAGAAGCGGTTCGAGAAGCTCAGCACCCCCGTGCGGCAGCAGGTGATTTCCGTGAAGCGGGACCAGCTTCCCGCGCACGCGGCGGAATGGAGCGAGGCGCTGCGCCCCCGGCTGCGGACCCTCACCGACGACCTCGCGCAGATCGACCGGCACCGCGGCGGCATCATCACGCGGCTGCAGGGCATGGTCGAGGGAGCGTTGCGCACCCTGCGCTCGGCGCAGCGGGTGTCGCGGCTGCCGGACGGGCTCGGCGACTGGTCCGGGCAGGAGTTCCTGCGGATCCGGTTCACCGAGCTGGAAGACCACGTGCTGGCGGAAAAACTGGGCGAGGTCGTCGACGAGGCGGCCGCGGGCAAGACCGCCGACGGCCGCGACGTGAAGCGCGACGGGCTGTCGCTGGTGCTGCGCGGCGTGCACGTGGCCGCGCCCAAGGGGTACCGGGTCGACATGCTCAAACCGGACTCCGTGCTGCGCACCGAACGCCAGCGGGTGTCCGAAATCCGCGACGTGTTCTCCGGCGGCCAGCAGCTGACCGCGGCGATCATCCTGTACTGCACGCTGGCGGCGTTGCGGGCCAACAACCGCGGCAAGGCGCGCAACCGGCATTCCGGCGTGCTGTTCCTGGACAACCCGATCGGCCGGGCGTCGGCCGGGTACCTGCTGGAGCTGCAGCGGGCCGTCGCGGAGGCGCTGGGCGTGCAGCTGATCTACACGACGGGCCTGTTCGACGCGGGCGCGCTGGCGGAGTTCCCGCTGATCGTGCGGCTGCGCAACGACGCGGACCTGCGCGCCGGGCGGAAGTACCTGTCGGTGGACGCGACGATCCGGAACTCCCTCGACGATCTCGGCGACCCGGACGGCGTGGCCCGGCTCTCGGCGACGCGGATGTTCAGCCGCACCTCTGCGGCGGAACCGGCGGATGTGGCGGAGGAAGAGCAACCCGCCTGACGGGCTGGCTGGCGCGCGGTCTCGCACCGCGCGCCCAGCCCAGTCAGGCGACGGGTACGTACGCCAGCCCGTGTCCGCCCGGTGCCCCGGCCGTTTTCGTGTCCAATGTGGTCACCAGCGTCCGGGTCTCGAGGTCGATCACCTCCACCGCGGATGAACCCGCTCCGGACACGAAGGCGACCCGACCGTCCGGATCGGACAGAATGGCCAGCGGGAACTCGGTTTTCAGCTCCATGGACCCGAGGAATTCGTTGCTGGTCGCGGAAAACGCCAGCAGCCGCCCGCCCAGCTCGGCGGCCAGCACCTCGCCGGACGTCGTGCAATGGATCGGCAGCACCGGACGTTCCGTCGGCAGCAAGGTTTCGGGCGCCCCGGTGACCGCGTCGAACACCCGGACCCCAGGCGTCGCACGGACCGGTTCGGTGCCGTTGTCCAGATAAGGCGTCGCGACATACAGCTGTTTCCCGTCCCGGGAAATCCCCAGCCCTTCGCTGCCCGGAACGGAAATCCGCTCGACCTCACCGCTGTCGAGATCCACAAAGGACACAAACGGGGCTTCCTTGTTGGTCACGAACCCGCGCCGCCCGTCCGGACTGATCGCCGCCCAATGCGGCCCCGGTGCCCCGGTCGCGAGATGCCGCACCGGCCGTCGCGTCGCGGTGTCGACCACCACGAGCCCGCCTTCGCCGCCCGGACCGGCCTCGACGGTGACGTAGAGCAGCCCGCGCATCGGATCGATCGCCAGCCCGTGCGGCGCGTGGTACGGCGAGAGGTCGACGACCTCCACGATCTCGCGCGAATCCGGATCGATCGCGGTCAGCTCGGTCGCCCGTTCGCCGTGGCGGTGATAGGCGCCGTCGCGGTACGCACTCGCACTCCAGACGACGCGGTGGACGGGGTCGAAGCAGAGGTCGTGCGGCTGCGCGGGCACTTCGACGGTGCCGAGATGCTTCCCGGACCCGACGTCGAAAAAGGCGACCGCCGGCCCCTTCGCTCCCGCGACCGCGAGTATTGCTTCCTGCATGGTTGTTCTCCTCTGTTGGCTTACCTGATCCACTCTGGGCGGCCGCGGATTGCGCGTCGATGCAAGAATCGGCACGGAATTCTTCCGCTGAACGCAAACCTTCCGGGACGGTCATGGACCTCAACCTCTTGCGCGTGCTGGACGCGCTGCTGCAGGAAGGCAGCGTCACGCGCGCCGCGGCCAGACTGGGCAGCTCGCCCGCCGCGGTGAGCCGCACCCTTGCCAAACTGCGTCGCGCCGCCGGCGACCCGCTCCTGGTGCGCGCGGGCCAAGGCCTGGTCCCGACCCCGCGCGCCCTGGAGTTGAAGGACGAAGTAGCCACCCTGGTGCACCGCGCCGACCGCATCCTGGGCCCCGGCCCCGGCTTCACCCCCGCCGACCTGCGCCGCACCTTCACCGTCCAAGCCGCCGACCTGGTCGTGAGCGGTTTAGCCGGCGCCCTGACCGCCCGCCTCCGCGCCGAAGCCCCGCACGTCGAGGTCATCTTCCTGCCGGAGTCCACAGAGGACAGCGGGGCATTGCGCGACGGCTGGGTAGACCTGGAAATCGGCGCCGCCGGCCATCACGACCCGGAAACCCGCACCGAACCGCTGGTGCGCACAACGGTGCTAGGCGTTGCGCGACAAGGGAATCCCCTCTTCGCCGCGTCTGTAAGTCCTGCCCGCTTCGCCGCCGCCGAACACATCGGCATCTCCCGCCGAGGCAAACAACAAGGCCCGATCGACACCGCCCTCGCACAGCTAGGCCTGCACCGCCGAGTCGCCGCGGTCGTCCCCGGCCACCCGAGCGCCCTTGTCCTGGCGAGCGAAAGCGACCTGGTGACCATCGGCGTCGCCGGCTGGCTGGACTCGTTCCTGACCGCGCTGAGCCTGCGCACCTTCCCGATTCCGCTTGACCTGCCACCCGTCGAACTGGGCCTGGCCTGGCACCCCCGCACCGCCGCCGACCCGGCTCAGCTCTGGTTCCGACACCTGGTGCGCTCCGCCATGCTCGCGAGTTCTCCCACCTGACCAGCGCTAACGCGGTTTCTGTCGGACCCTCCTGGTAGAAATCGAGCCGTGAAGATGACCCTCGCCCAACGCCGAGCCCGCCTCGGCGTACGCCACCACCTCGCGGCCCGGGCGACGACCGTCGAGCAAGCAGTCGACGGCGTCGTCGCACTGCACGCCACCGATCCGGCTTCGGTGTACCTGTCCGCATGGTCGCGCGTGCGCGCAGTTTCCGTTGCCGACGTCGAAGATGCCCTGTACTCCCGACGCACCCTCTTACGCCTGTTAGGCATGCGGCGCACGATGTTCGTCACTGATGTTGCTACTGCGGGTTTGGTGCAAGCTGCGTGTTCCTACGACATCGCCGCCCGCCAACGCCGCCTGCTGGAAAAGCACCTGGGCACCCAAGGCCATCCGGAAAATGTCCCGCGCCCCGGCGAATGGCTGGACGAGGTCATGGCGAGCGTCGAGAAAGCCTTGCGCGCCAGAGGATCGGCAACCGCCCAGCAACTGGCGGACGACGAGCCGCGCCTGCGCCAGCAACTGCTGATGGCTAAGGGGAAGCCGTACGAGTCGATCGGCAACGTCACCAGCCGGGTGCTGTTCCAGCTGGCCGCAGAGGGCCACATCGTGCGCGGGCGACCACGGGGGAGTTGGCAGAGCACGCAGTACCACTGGTCCCCGCTGACTGATTGGCTGGCGGGAAGTGCTGCTGGGACAGAGCGCGGGGAGCTGGGTGCTGTCGGTGATTCGAGCCGTTCTGGGCTGGGCGTCGCTGGGGAGCTAGGTCGTGGGGAGCTGGGTGCTATCGGTGATTCGGTCCGTTCTGGGCTGGGTGCTGTCGGGGAGCCAGGCCGCGCGGTGCCAGGTGCTGTCGGTGATTCGGGTCGTTCTGGGCCGGGTGCCGCCGGGGAGCCAGGCCGGTCGGGCGGCGGTGTCGTCGGCAAACCAGATCCCTCGGGTGTCGGTGTCGTCGGCACACCAGGCCGCTCCGATCCCAGCCCCTCCGACTGGCCAGGCCTCCCGGAAGACGAAGCCCGAGCCGCATTAGCCCGGCGCTGGCTCCACGCCTTTGGCCCCGCCCCGGTCGCCGACCTCCGCTGGTGGACCGGCTGGACCGCGGGCCAGACAAAGAAAGCGCTGACCGCCGTCGCCCCCGCCGAGGTCGACCTGGACGGCGAAACCGCGATCGCCCTGCCCGGCGACCTGGCCCCGGTAGCCGCTCCCGCCCCGTGGGTCGCCCTGCTCCCGGCGCTGGACCCGACCGCGATGGGCTGGCAGTCCCGGGATTGGTACGTCGGCCCGCACCGCGCCGCCTTGTTCGACCGCAGCGGCAACATCGGCCCGACAGTCTGGAGCGACGGCCGGATCGTCGGAGCCTGGGCCCAGCGCCCGTCGGGAGAAGTCGCGGTGCGCCTGCTGGAGGACATCGGCACCGAGAAGACCGCCGCGGTGGACGCCGAGGCCGCCCGCCTGAGCGAATGGCTGGGGGAGGCCCGGGTAGTGCCGAAATTCCGGACCCCGGCGGAGAAGGAGCTGGCTGGATAGCTGCCTCCGCGAGCGGCGCGGGACGGCGGTGGATCCACGCTCCCGCCCGCGGCGCCAGCCTGCTCGGCTCGTTTTGCCGCGAACGTGCGTGCCGTGGCTTCCCGCCCAGCCGAGTCTCGCTCGCCGCGCCGTCGCCCCGGAGTTGCGGCTTCCCGGTGCGGTGGACTTCGGACGGGTGCCACCCGCCCTGTGCCCGCGCGTGACTGACGTGCCGTGGCCTCCCGTCACGGTTGACGTCGGACAGGTGCCGTCCGCGCGCGAACCGGCGCATCGCGGCTTTCCGGCGCAACTGATCTCAGCCAGGCCCTGTTCGCCTGCGAACTCGCGTTTCGTGGCTGCTCGGCGTGACTGGCCTCAGACAGGTGCCGCTCCGCTCGCCGTCCGCAGAACCCGCCTGCCGAAGCCTCCCGCCTCTGGTCTGGCCCCGCTTGCTTTGCCGTCGCGCCCGAACTCGCCGCCCAGGCCGACCCCCGCCCGCCGACCCCGCCAACGCCGCCAACCCCGCCGGGCCGACCCCGCTCGAGCCCGTCTCCGGCCAGGACCACCGTCCCGACAGCGTGAACCGGGGCACCAAGACCGATCAAGCCACTGGTCCGGTCCCGCCCCCGGCGCTCGGGGGAGCGCCCGCCCCGTTTCCGGCCCTCACCCGGCTGAGCTGGGTTCTTAATCGATTCTTGACGTCTCCCGGCAGTGGTGGAAGTCTCGTCAGGGCAGTCCGGGGCGACGGGGCCCGCACGCTAGGGTTGCACCGATTCCGGAAGTCGCAGAAGTCTTCCGGGGCGGGCGCCCCGGGGAACTTCCGCAGTGACCAACTTCAGCGGTCGGCGGCCGGTGCGCCGCCGCCGTGATCAACACCAGAGGAGTGGCAGCAGTGACCGTTCGCGTAGGTGTCAACGGCTTCGGCCGGATCGGCCGCAACTTCTTCCGTGCCGTGAAGGCGAGCGGTCACGACATCGAGGTCGTCGCGTTCAACGACCTCGGCGACGTCGCCACCATGGCCCACCTGCTCAAGTACGACTCGATCCTCGGCCGCTTCCCGGGCGAGGTCAGCGTCAGCGACGAGGGCATCGTCGTCGACGGCAAGACCATCAAGGCCCTCGCCGAGCGCGACCCGGCCAACCTGCCCTGGGGCGACCTGGGCGTGGACGTCGTCGTCGAGTCGACCGGCTTCTTCACCAACGCCGACGCCGCCAAGGCGCACATCGCCGGCGGCGCGAAGAAGGTCATCATCTCCGCGCCCGCCAAGGGCGAGGACCTGACCGTCGTCCTCGGCGTCAACGACGACAAGTACGACGGCTCGCAGACGATCATCTCGAACGCGTCCTGCACCACCAACTGCCTCGGCCCGCTGGCCAAGGTCCTCAACGACGCCTTCGGCATCGAGCAGGGCCTGATGACCACGATCCACGCCTACACGCAGGACCAGAACCTGCAGGACGGCCCGCACAAGGACCTGCGCCGCGCCCGCGCCGCCGCCCTGAACGTCGTCCCGGCCTCGACCGGCGCGGCCAAGGCGATCGGCCTCGTGCTGCCGGAGCTGCTCGGCAAGCTGGACGGCTACGCGCTGCGCGTCCCGGTCCCGACCGGCTCGGCCACCGACCTCACCGTCACCCTCAAGAAGTCCGCCACGGTCGACGAGATCAACGCCGCCTACAAGGCCGCCGCCGAGGGCCCGCTGGCCGGCATCCTGAAGTACTCGGTCGACCCGATCGTGTCCTCGGACATCGTCACCGACCCGGCGTCGTGCATCTACGACTCGCCGCTCACCAAGGTGATCGGCAACCAGGTCAAGGTCGTCGGCTGGTACGACAACGAGTGGGGCTACTCCAACCGCCTCGCCGACCTGATCAAGCTCGTCGGCTCGAAGCTCTGAGCCGGATGAGCGTCAAGAACCTCGAAGACCTGCTGGGCGAGGGCGTTCAGGGCCGCTACGTGCTGGTGCGCAGCGACCTGAACGTCCCGCTCGACGGGTCGGCCATCACCGACGACGGCCGGGTCCGGGCCGCGCTGCCGACGATCAAGAAGCTCGCCGGCGCGGGCGCGAAGGTCGTCGTCACCGCGCACCTCGGCCGCCCCAAGGGCGAGCCGGACCCGAAGTTCACGCTCGCGCCGGTCGCGAAGCGCCTGGGCGAGCTGCTCGGCTCCGAGGTCCCGCTGGCCGGCGACCTCGTCGGCGAGTCGGCGAAGGCGCTGACGGCCGGGCTGGCCGACGGCAGCGTCGTCTTGCTGGAGAACGTGCGCTTCGACGCGCGCGAGACCAGCAAGGACGCGGTCGACCGGTCCGAGCTGGCGGCCGAGCTGGCCGCGCTGACGCCGGGCGGGGCGTTCGTCTCCGACGGCTTCGGCGTCGTGCACCGCAAGCAGGCCTCGGTCTACGAGATCGCCGCGGTGCTCCCGGCGTACGCGGGCGGCCTCGTGCTGGCCGAGCTGGACGTGCTGAAGAAGCTCACCGACGACGTCAAGCGGCCGTACGTGGTCGCGCTCGGCGGCTCGAAGGTGTCCGACAAGCTCGGCGTCATCGCGAACCTGCTCACCAAGGTCGACCGGCTGCTCATCGGCGGCGGCATGGCGTACACGTTCCTCAAGGCCAAGGGCTACGAGGTCGGCACGTCGCTGCTGCAGGAGGACCAGCTGGACCAGGTCAAGGGCTTCCTCGCCGAGGCGGAGAAGCGCGGCGTCGAACTGGTGCTGCCGGTCGACGTGCTGGCCGCTGAAGGCTTCGCCGCCGACGCGGCGCACGAGGCCGTCGACGTCACCGCCATCCCGGCCGGCCGCATGGGCCTGGACATCGGCCCGCGCAGCGCCGAGCTGTTCGCGCAGAAGCTCGCCGACGCGGCGACCGTCTTCTGGAACGGCCCGATGGGCGTCTTCGAGTTCGAAGCGTTCGCCGGCGGCACCCGCGCGGTGGCCGAGGCGCTCGTGAAGAGCGACGCGTTCACCGTGGTCGGCGGCGGGGATTCGGCCGCCGCGGTGCGGCAGCTGGGCCTTCCCGAGGACGGCTTCTCGCACATCTCCACCGGCGGCGGCGCTTCGCTGGAGTACCTGGAAGGCAAGGAGCTGCCCGGCGTGGCGGCGCTGGAGGGGAAGAACTAAGTGGCACGCAAGCCCCTGGTGGCAGGCAACTGGAAGATGAACCTCAACCACCTCGAGGCCATCGCCCTGGTGCAGAAGATCGCCTTCGCGCTGCCGGAGAAGTACTACGCGAAGGTGGACGTGGCCGTGCTGCCGCCGTTCACCGACATCCGCAGCGTGCAGACGCTCGTCGACGCCGACAAGCTCTCCCTCACCTACGGCGCGCAGGACCTGTCGCCGCAGGACTCGGGCGCCTTCACCGGCGACATCTCCGGCCCGATGCTGGCGAAGCTGGGCTGCAGCTTCGTCACCGTCGGCCACTCGGAGCGCCGCGCGATCCACGGCGAGACCGACGAGATCGTCAACAAGAAGGTCAAGGCCGCGCTCAAGCACGGGATCACGCCGATCCTGTGCGTGGGCGAGGAACTCGAGATCCGCGAGGCGGGCGAGCACCTCGAGCACACCCGCAACCAGCTCGTCGAGGCGCTCAAGGGCCTCAAGGCCGAGCAGGTGCAGTCGATCGTGATCGCGTACGAGCCGGTGTGGGCCATCGGCACCGGCAAGGTCGCGACCGCCGCCGACGCCGAAGAGGTCTGCAAATCCCTGCGCGGGACGCTGTCGGAGAAGTACGGCGACGAGGTCGCCACGGCGGTCCGGGTGCTCTACGGCGGCTCGGTGAAGTCCGGGAACGTCTCCGAGCTGGTGGCCGCGGACAACATCGACGGCGCGCTGGTCGGCGGTGCGAGCCTGGACGGCGAGGAGTTCACCAAGCTCTGCGCGCTCGCCGCCGGTGGCCCGCTGCCCTGATCGTGGGCACTACCGGGTAGCCTGTGTGTTCGGTCCGTCACTAGAGCAGTGGACGAGTCCAGGGGTACGGTGAAGATCCGCACGCTGGTGCGGGTCCGGCCGTACCCCTGCATGCTCCGACAAGCACAGAGGATGACATGAAGCTGTTCCTGCAAATCCTGTTGATCGCCTCCAGCGTTCTGCTGGTGGTGGCCGTGCTGCTGCACCGCGGCCGGGGCGGCGGCCTGTCGTCGCTGTTCGGCGGGGGGATGCAGTCGAGTCTCGCGGGGTCCAGCGTCGCCGAGAAGAACCTCGACCGGATCACGCTGCTGCTCGGAGCCATCTGGCTGATCAGCATCGTGGGTCTCGGCCTCCTGCTCAAGGTCTGACCGGGTCCCCGGAAGGGGACTTGCGATCGGCGTGCCTATTGGGGGGCGCGCCGCCGATTCCAACGGGTGAGGATTCATGGTTGGCGGTAACGCGATTCGCGGCACCCGCGTGGGTGCCGGTCCTTCGGGCGAATCGGAGCGGGGTGAATCGGCGCCACGGCGCCGGGTGTCGTATTGGTGCGCGAACGGGCACGAAGCTCGCCCGTCGTTCGCGATGGACGCGGAAATCCCCGACGAATGGGACTGCCCGCGCTGCGGGCTCCCGGGCGGTCAGGACGAGCAGAACCCGCCCGCCGCGCCTCGTACCGAGCCGTACAAGACGCATCTGGCTTACGTGAAGGAACGCCGCAGCGACGCCGACGGCGAGGCCATCCTCGCCGAAGCGCTCGAGCGCCTCCGCCAGCGCCGCGAATTGATCTGAGGCACGGCTTCTCCGGGACCACCGGCTTCCCGCCCGCGAGGGCGAGGGCCGGTGGTTTTTTAGTTCCCGGGGCGGGGCGAGAGGCCGGAGCCGCAGTGGTCCCGGGTGGTCTGGACCTGGGTGCCTCAGATCGGCGGAGACGCTCCTGATCGGACGGCGGGCTCCCGGGGGCCGCCCGGAGGGTCGCGGCTTGTGAGGAGAGGTCTGGACCTCCGCGCGGCCGTTCGCGGGCTCGGCGCAGGGGCGATTCCGGCCGGTCGGGTTCAGGTGGCGGGTTCTGGGGTGCCGCCCGGACTGTCGCGGCTTGTGAGGAGAGGTCTGGACCTCCGCGCGGCCGTTCGCGGACTCGGCGCGGGGTGCGATCTCGGCCGGTCCGGTTCGGACGCCGGGTCGACGGTGCCGTCCCGGCTCGCGGATTCTTGACCGGTCCAGACCAATCTTGGCCTCGGTCCGATAGCGACTGAGGTCCGGCTGCGGTGGCCCTTCGGTGCGGTTTGCCGCCGAGTCGCGCGGTGCCGCGACAATTCGCCCGGACAGGGCAGGGCGGCGGTGATTTCCCGGTGGTCTGGACCGGCACCGGACCGCGCGGAGTGCTCGAAAATGCGGTGCGGGCAGAGACCTTGACCGGTCCAGACCAATCTTGGCCCCGGTCCGATAGTGACAGCGGCCAAGCTGCGCTGCCCTCCGGTGCGGTTTGCCGCCGAGCCGCGCGGTGCCGCGACAATCCGTCCGGACTGGGCGGGACGGCGGCGATTTCCCTGTGGTCTGGACTGGTGCCGGACCGCGCGGAGTGCTGGAAAATGCGGTGCGGGCAGAGACCTTGACCGGTCCAGACCAATTCCGTCGGCGTCTCCGGCGGCTCAGCGGTCCAGCGGATACCGGGCCCGCACCCGGAAACCGCCGTCCTCGGTGCCGGACGTTTCGAAGCTTCCGCCCAGCAGGCGGGCTCGTTCGGCGAGGCCGGTGAGGCCGTGGCCGCCGGAGGGGAAGGCTTCTCCGGTGCGGCAGGCGCGGGCGTTTTCGACCTCGATGTCCAGTGCGCCGCTCGCCGCGTGGATGCGGATCGTGGCTGTCGCGCCGGGGGCGTGTTTGTGGACGTTCGTCAGGCATTCCTGCACCGTCCGGTACGCCGCCGCCGAGACCTGGCTCGGCAGGGTGTCCGGGAGCTGCTCGACGGTCAGCTGCACCGGGACGTCGGACGTGCGGATCAGGTGGTCGAGTTCGCCTATCCCGGGCCGCGGGCCGTCGTCGCCCGCGCCGGAGCGCAGCACGCTCACCAGGGAGCGCAGCTCCTCCAGGGTTCGCGTCGAGAGCTGGCGGATGACCTGCGCCGTTTCCAGGGCCGGGCCTTCCTTGGCCTGCGCCTGCAGCGCGCCGGCCTGCATGGCGATCAGCGTGATCTGGTGCGACACCACGTCGTGCATCTCGCGGGCCAGCCGCGCGCGTTCCTCGGCGCGGACGGCGTCGGCGTGGAAGCGGCGTTCGCGGTCGCGGCTCTTCGCCAGTTCGCGCAGTTTCGCCGAAATCTCGGCGCGCGCTCCGATCAGCAGCCCGATCGCGATCGGCATTCCGGCCACCAGCACGCCGTAGATACCGTCCAGCACGTGCTCGCGCCAGCTCAGTTCCGCGAACTCCGACAGCGGCCACCGCACGAACCGGCAGGTGAACACCAGTCCCGCGCCGACCCAGGTCTGCCAGTGCAGCTGCCGCCGCGTCGCGAGCATGCCCAGGTTGAGCATCGACGCCAGCTGCGCCCATCCGGCGAGGAATCCCGGCACCGCGACGAGCACCGCCAGGAACGGGAACCGGCGCCGCACCACGACCGCGAGACACGCGGCGGCCGACAGGTACAGCGAATACGGATGCGCCTTCGGCGGCACCACGAGCCAGACGTCGAGCACCGCCAGCAGCACGACCACCGCTTCGACGGCGATCGTCGCGGCGAGGGGTTTCCGGAACACGGCGAACGCCCCGGTCAGGCTGGCGCGCCTGTCCCGCCGAGCGGCTCCCGCTGCGGAGCTGCTCATCGAGATGCCAGGAATCGAGAGTCCCTCAGTGCTCATCGCGGCGACCCCATTCGTCTTGTGGACTTGGTGATGAGATGCTCCGGCCACCCGATCGGGACGCGCGGTGGTCAACAAATGTGCGGATGCTAACGGGAATGTGTGTGTTGACGGTAAGTTTCACCCAGAGTGGTTCTTGTGGTGTTGTAATCTCCACAGCTGCTCCATAGGGGTGAAGGATCTGCGCGGGACATCACCTTGTGTCGATCACATCACCTTATGTTCACCATACGGCGGTTCCCACATACTGGTGAGCCGCCTTTTGGCGCAGGGTCAGTTGCTCCGTTTGCCGCCCAGGTCCAGCCCGCACGTTCAGGGGAGAGATCACCCGTGCGGGTGGGGTATAAGTATCGCTGCGCAGTCGAAGGCCCGCGCGAGCTGCCTGAGCAGCGGCGTTGATAATCGACGATCGCGCGGATTGTCTAACCTGAAGCCATGAAGCAGATGCTGTCCGAGCAGATCTACGACCGGGTCCGCGACGCGATCATGCGCGGCGAGGTCGAGCCGGGGCAGGCATTGAAACCGCAGGAGCTGGCGGCGCGGTACGAGGTCAGCCTCGCCGTGGTGCGGGAGGCGCTGGTCCGGCTGGTCGGCGAGGGGCTGGCGGAGCGGCTGACGAACCGGGGGTTCGCCGTGCCCGAGTTCGCCGCTCAGCGGTGGCAGGAGATCCTCGAGGCGCGCCGGACGGTCGAGCCCGAGGTGCTGCGGCTGTCCGTCGTGCGCGGGGACCTGGAATGGGAAGCCCGGGTGCGCGCGGCGGGGCATCGGCTCGCCCGGACGCAGATGTATGTGCCGGACGAAGGCAGCTACTACTCCGCTGCTTGGGCGGAGGCGCATCGCTTGTTCCACCGCACGCTGCTCGACGGCTGCGGGAACGCGGTCCTGCTGGAGAACTTCGACCGGATGTGGACGGCGAGCGAGCTGGCCCGGCGGTGGTCGGTGCATCCGGCGCACCGGCTGCCGGTGGAGGACGTGCTCGCCCAGCACGAGGGGCTGGAGCAGGCGGCGCTGAGCCGGGATCCGGACGTGGCGGCGCGACTGCTGACCGGCCACCTGGCGGCGACGGCGGCGGTGCTCACCGGGGCGGACGCGGGGGAGCGGGATGGTGCCGGTTAGAACGGGCGCAGGCACTCACAACCCGCGAGCCGAGCCCGCCACCTCGATCGCGCGATAGAGCCGGTGCGGGCACTCACGAGGCCCGCTCGCTATTTCCCTTGCTCCGCAACGAAAAGGCTCCTCGCGCCACGCACGAGGAGCCCCTTCCGCAAAGCCGTTTACTCAGCCGGCGGCTGGTACACCTTCGTCAGCTTCCCGGCCGCTTCGCGGTCCAGGAGCCACAGCGTCCGCCGGTAGCCGCGGGCGCCGGAGACCGGGATCTGCGTTTCCGGAGCCCCGGCCAGCGCCTGTGCCACCGCGTCCGCCTTGGCGGTGCCCGCCGTCATCAGCCACACCTCGCGGGCGCGGCGGATGGCCGGCAGCGTGAGCGACACACGCGTCGGCGGCGGCTTCGGGCAGTCGCGCACCGGAACCACCGAGCGCTGCGTTTCGCGCACCTCGGCGGTTTCCGGGAACAGCGATGCCGTGTGGCCCTCGCCGCCGAGGCCCAGCAGCATGATGTCGAACTCCGGCACCTCCGCGCCGGGGCCCGCCGCGTCGGACAGGACCTTCGCGTACGCCTCGGCGGCCGCGTCGACGTCGTCGCCGAACTCGCCGTCCGACGGGGCCATCGCGTGCACCCGCTCCGGAGCCAGCGGCACGTGGTCGAGCAGGGCTTCGCGCGCGCCCTTCTCGTTGCGCTCGTCCGAATCTGCCGGGACGAACCGCTCGTCGCCCCAGTAGACGTCCAGCCGCGACCAGTCGATCGCGTCGCGCGCGCTCGACTCCCGCAGCTCGCGCAGCACGGCGATGCCGGTGCCGCCGCCGGTGAGCACCACCGACGCCGCGCCCCGGGCTGCCTGCACGTCGACGATCCGGGTCACCAGCCGGGCCGCGGCGGCCGCGGCGAGCAGGTCCGGGTTTTCGTAGACGACGACCTCGGTCCGGCTCATGAGCCGCTCTTTTCCGCCGTCTTGCGGCTGGTGGCCTTCGCTGGAGCCTTCGCCGGTGCTTTCGCGGCGGCGGGCTTGGCCGAAGCCTTGGCCGCGGCCGGTTTGGACCCGTTCGACGCGGCGATCTTGTGCAGCCCGTGCAGCGAAGCCTCGTACACCTCGTCCGGGTCGAGCCGCCGCAGTTCCTCCACGAGGCACTCCGGATTGCTGCGCCGCTGCAACGCGATCCGCCGCGTCGGCTGGCCCGGCTGGGTCAGCGTGCCGACCCGCCCGTCCGGCCGCGTCAGCTCCACCGCGCCCGACTTCCGCTCCAGCTTCACTGAGATGATGCCCTGCGCACTCGAGCTTTTGACCCGGTGCACCGGTGCCTTGAGGTACTCGGCGAGCCAGCCGGCGAGCAGTTCGGTGGACGGCGAATCGGCCTCGCCGGTCACCGTCGCGCTCGTGATCTTCTCGTACGGCGGCAGGTCCAGCGCCGACACCAGCTGCGCCCGCCAGCGGGTCAGCCGGGTCCACGCCAGGTCGGTGTCACCCTCCACATAGGACTTCGCGCGCGTGGTGAGCGACCTTATCGGGTTCTTCTCCGCGGCCGAGTCGGTGATCCGCCGCTGTGCCAGCTGGCCCAGCGGGTCCTCCGCGGGGGCCTTCGGACCGGCTCCCGGCCACCAGGTGACGATCGGCGCGTCCGGCAGCAGCAGCGGCACGACCGCGCTCTGCCCCTGCGCGGCCAGCGGGCCGTACAGCCGCAGCACGATGACCTCGCTCGCGCCGGCGTCGCCGCCGACGCGGATCTGGCCGTCTATGCGCGGCGCGGCCGTGCGCGCGCCCTTCGCCACGACGATCACCCGCGACGGGTGCTCGCGGCTGGCGTCGTTCGCGGCCTCGATGGCGTCCTCGAGCTTGGCGTCGTCGTCCGCGACGATCACCAGCGTCAGCACCCGGCCGAGCGCGACCTGGCCGCCCTGCTCGCGGATCTCCACCAGTTTCTTGTTCAGCGCCGACGTCGTGGTCGACGGCAGGTCGATGATCACGGACGCCTCCAGTGCCTGCCGGTACGTTCCAGCATCTCGTCAGCCGACTTCGGGCCCCAGCTGCCCGGCGGGTACTGCTCCGGCGCGGTGCCGAGCTTCGCCCAGTGCGACAGCACCGGGTCGAGGATTTCCCACGACAGCTCGACTTCCTCGTTCACCGGGAACAGCGACGGCTCGCCCAGCAGCACGTCCAGGATCAGCCGCTCGTAGGCCTCCGGCGACGATTCGGTGAACGCGTGGCCGTAGCCGAAGTCCATCGTGACGTCGCGGACCTCCATCGTGGTCCCCGGCACCTTCGACCCGAACCGCAGCGTGATGCCCTCGTCCGGCTGCACGCGGATGACCAGCGCGTTCTGCCCCAGCTCCTCGGTGGAGGTGGAGTCGAACGGCAGGTGCGGCGCGCGCTTGAACACGACCGCGATCTCGGTGACCCGGCGGCCGAGCCGCTTGCCGGTGCGCAGGTAGAACGGCACGCCCGCCCAGCGGCGGTTCTGCACCTCCAGCGTCACCGCGGCGTAGGTCTCGGTGGTCGAGTCCTTCGCGAACCCGGCCTCCTGCAGCAGCCCCGGCACCTTGGTGCCGCCCTGCCAGCCGCCCGCGTACTGCCCGCGCGCGGTGGTCTGGTCCAGCGGCAGCATCGGCTTGGTCGCCGCCAGCACCTTGGCCTTCTCCGAGCGCAGCGCCTTCGGCTCGAACGACAGCGGCTCGTCCATCGCGGTGAAGGCGAGCAGCTGCAGCAGGTGGTTCTGGATGACGTCGCGCGCGGCGCCGATCCCGTCGTAGTACCCCGCGCGGCCGCCGAGGCCGATGTCCTCGGCCATGGTGATCTGCACGTGGTCGATGAAGTTCGCGTTCCAGATCGGCTCGAACAGCTGGTTCGCGAACCGCAGCGCCAGGATGTTCTGCACCGTCTCCTTGCCGAGGTAGTGGTCGATGCGGAACACCGACTCCTCGGGGAAGACGTCGTTCACGATCGCGTTGAGTTCCTTGGCGCTCTTCAGATCGTGCCCGAACGGCTTCTCGATGACGACGCGCCGCCAGGTGTTCTCGTCGGCCTGCGCGAGGCCCGAACGCGCCAGCTGCTTGGTCACCACCGGGAACGCGCCCGGCGGGATCGACAGGTAGAACGCCGTGTTGCCGCCGGTGCCGCGTTCCTCGTCCAGTTCGCGCACGGTCTTCGCCAGCCGGTCGAAGGCGTCGTCGTCGTCGAAAGTGCCCTGGACGAACCGGATTCCTTCGGCGAGCCGGTTCCACACCGACTCCTTGAACGGCGTCCGCGCGTGCTCCCGCACCGAATCGTGCACCAGCTCGCCGAAGTCCTGGTGCTCCCAGTCCCGGCGGGCGAAGCCGACCAGCGAGAACCCGGCGGGCAGCAGCCCGCGGTGCGCGAGGTCGTAGATGGCCGGCATCAGCTTCTTGCGCGCCAGGTCGCCGGTGACGCCGAAGATCACCAGGCTCGACGGCCCGGCGATCCGCGGCAGCCGCTTGTCGCGGGCGTCGCGCAGCGGGTTGCGCCAGGTCACTGGGCGGCCTCCTGTACTGCGCGGACGAGTTCGGCGAGCCCGGCGGCGCGGTCGGTCAGGTGCAGCCGCAGCACCGGACGCCCGTGTTCGGCGAGCACCTGTCCGTCGCCGAGCGCCTGCGCGTGCTGGAGCTGCCCCAGCGTGTACGGGCGGTCCGGCACCGCGAGGTCGTCCTCGACCGCGCCGGTGATCTGCAGGAAGCTGCCGTTCTGGTGGCCGCCCTTGTGGTACTGCCCGGTGGAGTGCAGGAAGCGCGGGCCCCAGCCGAACGTGGTCTGCACGCCGGTGCGCTTGGCGATTTCCGCGCGCAGCAACGAGGTCGACGCGTCGTCCAGCCGGTCCAGGTAGGCCTGCACGGCGATGTACCCGCCGTCCGCCACCGAACCGAAGAACGCGCGCAGCACGTCGGCGAGCTTGCCGTCGGTGGAAACTCCTTCGCTGCCAAAGACTTCGACCGCACCGTCCACAGTGTCCGGTGCCTCGCCGCCCTTCAGCTTCTCCGGGTCGTCCAGCAACGCACGAGCCGCCTTCTTGGCCGCCTCGACGTCCGGCTGGTCGAACGGGTTGATCCCGATCAGCCGTCCGACGAGCGCGGTCGCGAACTCCCACAGCAGGAACTGCGCGCCGAGCGGGCCGGTCACCGAGATCTGCGCCGCGCCTTCCGGGGCGCCGATCGCGACCGCGGTCGCGTCCTTGCCGTGGCCGGCGAACCCGGGAGCGTCCGGGCCCTCGACGGCCACCGGCAGCAGGCCGGTGCCGAGCTTGCCGGTGGACTCGGCGATGAGCTGCTCCGCCCAGTCCGGGAATCCCTTGATGCCCGAACCGGTGTCGGCCAGCACGACCTTCTCCGCACCGGCTTCGTGCGCCGCGCCCCACGCCGCCGCCAGCTGCACGGCCGGGTTCTCGGCGGTGTCCTCGGCGAGCGTTTCCGCCACCGACGCGGCCTGGTCGAGCAGCCGTGCGACGTCCGCGCCCGCGAGACCGGCCGGCACGAGGCCGAACGCGGTCAGCGCGGAGTAGCGGCCGCCGACGTGCGGGTCGGCCAGGAAGGTCTTGCGGTAGCCCTCTTTCTCCGCCAGTTCGGAGAACGGGGAGCCGGGATCGGTGACGACGACGATGCGCCGCGCCGCGTCGATCCCGGCGTCCGCGAACGCCTTGGCGAAAATCCGGCGGTGGCTGTCGGTCTCGACGGTGCCGCCGGACTTCGACGACACCACGATGACCGTGCGCTCGAGGTCGCCCGCGAGCGCGTCGGCCACCTGGCCGGGGTCGGTCGTGTCGAGCACCGTGAGCGGGACGCCGGCGGTGGCGGTGATGACCTCCGGCGCGAGCGACGAGCCGCCCATGCCGGCGAGCACCACGCGGTCCACGCCCTCGCTGCGCAGTTCCGCGCGCAGCGCTTCGATTTCCCCGATCAACGGACGCGACGACTTGTGCAACGTCGTCCAGGACAATCGGATCGACGCTTCGGACTCGGCGTCCGGACCCCACAGGGTGGAGTCCTTGGCGGCGAGCTTGGCAGCGGCGCCGTCGGCGGCCAGCCGCTGCGCCAGCGGCGCTGCCTTTTCTGCCAGTTCGGCGTCGACGATCACGACGCCGGTTTCGTCCCCGCTCATGGTCTCTGGTTCAGCCCCTCGCTTTGTTCAGCTGCCCGGTCACCGTGTCCAGCAGTTCCTGCCAGGACTTCTCGAACTTCTCGACGCCCTCGGTCTCCAGCGTGACGAAGACGTCCGGCACGTCGATGCCCGCCGCGGCCAGTTTGTCGAAGACCGCCTGCGCCTGCTCGCCCTTTCCGGAAACCGTGTCGCCGGTGATCTCGGCGTGGTCGGCGACCGAGTCCATGGTCTTCTCGGGCATCGTGTTCACGACGTCCTTGACCACGAGCTGGTCGACGTAGCGGGTGTCGGAGTAGGCCGGGTCCTTCACGCCGGTGGAAGCCCACAGCGGACGCTGCGCGTTCGCGCCCGCCTCGGCGAGCGCCTTCCACTGGTCCGTGGCGAACAGCTTCTCGAAGGCCGCGTACGCGAGCCGCGCGTTGGCGATGGCCGCCTCGCCCAGCAGCGCCTTGGCCTCGTCGGTGCCGATCGCGTTCAGCCGCTTGTCGACCTCACTGTCCACACGGGACACGAAGAACGACGCGACCGAGTGGATGCCCTTGAGGTCGTGGCCGTTGGCCTTCGCCTGCTCCAGACCGGCGAAGAAGGCCTTGATGACGGCCTCGTAGCGCTCGACGGAGAAGATCAGCGTGACGTTGACGCTGATGCCCTCGGCGAGCACCGCGGTGATCGCCGGCAGACCCTCTTCGGTCGCCGGGATCTTGATCATCACGTTCGGCCGGTCGACGGTCTTCCACAGGTCCTTGGCCTCGGCCACCGTCTTCGCGGTGTCCTTCGCCAGGCGCGGGTCCACCTCGATGGACACGCGGCCGTCGACGCCGTTCGTGGCGTTGTACACGTCGCGGAACAGGTCCGCGGCGTTGCGCACGTCGGTGGTGGTCAGCTCCCGGACGGTGCCGTCGAGGTCCGCGCCGCGGGCGGCGAGGTCGTTGACCTGCGCGTCGTAGGCGGCGCCCTTCGACAGCGCGTTCGCGAAGATCGTCGGGTTGGTGGTGACGCCGACGACGTGCTTGTCGCGGATGAGCCCGGCGAGGTTGCCCGATTCCAGGCGCTCCCGCGAAAGGTCGTCCAGCCAGATCGAGACGCCTGCTTCGGACAGCTGTCCGAGTCGGTCAGTCATGATTGCGCTCCTTTCAGTTCTTGGTGTTGGCGATCGAGCGGCGCGCGGCGTCCACCACGGCTTCGGCGGTGAAGCCGAACTCGCGGAACAGCGTCGCGGCGTCGGCCGAGGCTCCGTAGTGCTCGATCGACACGTTCTCGCCGGCGTCGCCGGTGAAGCGCTGCCACGGCATCGCGATCCCGGCCTCGACCGAGACGCGGGCCTTGACCGTCGGCGGCAGGACGGCGTCCTTGTAGTCCTGGTCCTGCGCGTCGAACCACTCGACGCACGGCATCGACACGACGCTGGTCGGGATGCCGTCCGCCTCGAGGGTCTTGCGCGCCTCGACGGCCAGCTGGACCTCGGAACCGGTGGCGATCAGCACGACCTCCGGGGTGCCGTTGGACGCCTCGGCCAGCACGTAGCCGCCCTTCTTGACGCCCTCGGCGTTCGTGCCCTCGAGCACCGGCACGTTCTGCCGGGTCAGCGCGAAGCCGGACGGGTGGTGCACGTCCTCCAGCACGGCCTTCCACGCGTACGCGGTCTCGTTGGCGTCCGCCGGGCGGACGACGTTGAGGCCGGGGATGGCGCGCAGCGCGGCGATCTGCTCGATCGGCTGGTGCGTCGGGCCGTCCTCGCCGAGACCGATCGAGTCGTGCGTCCACACGTAGATGACCGGGGCCTTCATCAGCGCGGCGAGCCGGACCGGCGGGCGCATGTAGTCGGAGAAGGTGAGGAACGTCGCGCCGTACGGGCGGGTGCCGCCGTGCAGCGCGATGCCGTTGAGGATCGAGCCCATCGCGTGCTCGCGGATGCCGAAGTGCAGCGTGCGGCCGTACGGGTTGGTCTTCCACATGTCGGTGCCGGCCGCGGCCGGGCCGAACGAGTCGGCGCCCTTCATGGTGGTGTTGTTGCTCTCCGCGAGGTCCGCGGAACCGCCCCACAGCTCGGGCAGCGGCTCGGCCAGCGCGTTCAGCACCTCGCCGGAGGCCTTGCGGGTGGCGATGCCCTTGGCGTCGGGCTCCCACGACGGCAGGTTGTCCGCGAAGCCCTCGGGCAGCGTGCGGGTGGACAGCCGGTCGGCCAGCTTCTTGCGCTCCGGGTTCGCCGCGGCCCACGCCTCGAAGCGCTCCTGCCACTCGGCGCGCTGCTTCTCGCCGCGCTCGATCGCCTGGCGGGTGTGCGCGAGCACGGCCGCGTCGACGTCGAAGTTCTTCTCCGGGTCGAAGCCCAGCGCCTTCTTGACGCCGGCGACCTCTTCCGCGCCCAGCGCCGCGCCGTGCGCCTTGCCGGTGTTCATCTTCGTCGGGGCCGGGTAGCCGATGATCGTGCGCAGCTGGATGAACGACGGCCGCGTGGTCTCGGCCTGCGCCGCCTTGATGGCCGCCTCGATCGCGACGACGTCCTCGCCGCCGTCGACGGTCTGCACGTGCCAGCCGTAGGCCTCGTACCGCTTCGCGACGTCCTCGGACAGCGCGATGTTGGTGTCGTCCTCGATGGAGATCTTGTTGTCGTCGTAGAAGACGATCAGGTTGCCCAGCTCCTGGCGGCCCGCGATGGACGAGGCCTCGGAGGTGACGCCCTCTTCGATGTCGCCGTCGGAGGCGATCACGTAGATGTGGTGGTCGAAGATGCTCTCGCCGGGAGCGGCGTCCGGGTCCAGCAGGCCGCGCTCGCGCCGGGCCGCCATCGCCATGCCGACGCCGTTCGCGAGGCCCTGGCCCAGCGGGCCGGTGGTGGTCTCGACGCCCTTGGTGTGCCGGTACTCCGGGTGGCCCGGGGTCTTGGAGCCCCAGCGGCGCAGCTGCTCGAGGTCTTCCAGCTCCAGGCCGAAACCGGCCAGGTACAGCTGGATGTAGAGGGTCAGGCTGGAGTGCCCGGCGGAGAGCACGAACCGGTCGCGGGCGGGCCACTCCGGGTCGGCCGGGTCGTGCCGCATGGTGCGCTGGAACAGCGTGTACGCCAGCGGCGCCAGGCTCATCGCAGTGCCCGGGTGCCCGCTGCCGCAGTTTTCGACGGCGTCCGCGGCGAGCACGCGGGCGGTGTCCACGGCGCGGGTGTCGGTTTCGGTCCAGTCGGCCGGCACGTTGCGCCGGAGCAAGGGGTTGGTCTCGCTGCTAGAGGTTTCGGACACTGAACTCGAACTCCTGCGTCGGTGAAGTGATGGCTGTATTCCGTGCGTGCCGCTCAAGTGCTGCGGTGTGCGCCCTCAGTTATCTCAATCGATCCCGAAGGGACGATATTCCTGCTGGCGGCGCTGCGCAGGCGGAGCGAACGGCCCGTCGGCTGCAGCCTAGTGCGTACGCGTGCGCGCGAGCGCGGGCGCGCACCCTGCGGGTGAAGTGATCCTGCCCGCCTTCCGGTCTCCGGCTACCCGCCGCGGGCGCTCGCGACTCGTTGCGGCGGACGTGACGGAGAAGACATCGCCGGGCGTGTCCCGGACCCGCGGGCATCGGGCCGTTCCGGCACGTCTAACATCGATTGCGGGCCAGGCACGGGAGTTCTCCAGGAGCACCGCCTCTTTTCTTCCGGGCCGCCCGGCCCAGGACTGACTCAGGGAGAGAAATGTCGTTGGTGAACGCTGCGCACGGACGCAGTGACGACACCAGCGCCGTACCCCCGGAAGGCGGGCGACCGCACGGGGCCCGGCGAAGCTTCCGCCAGGTGGCCGGCGCGTACGCCGCGCTGGCGAAGCCGCGCGTGATCGAGCTTCTCCTCGTCACCACGATCCCCGCGATGTTCCTCGCCGGGCGCGAGGTGCCGAACCCGTGGCTGGTGGTCGCGACGCTGGTCGGCGGCACGATGGCCGCGGGCAGCGCGAACGCGCTCAACTGCGTGATCGACAGCGACATCGACAAGGTCATGAACCGCACCAAGCGGCGGCCGCTGGTGAAGGACGCGGTGCCGCGGCGCAACGCGCTGATCTTCGGCCTCGTGCTCGGCGCCGCCTCGTTCGCGGTCCTGTTCTTCACGGTGAACCTGCTGGCGGCGGTCCTCGCGATCGCGACCATCCTGTTCTACATCTTCGTCTACACCCTCGGCCTCAAGCGGCGGACGTCGCAGAACGTGGTCTGGGGCGGCGCGGCGGGCTGCATGCCCGTGCTGATCGGCTGGGTCGCGGTCACCGGCACCGTGCAGTGGCCCGCGTTCGTGATGTTCGGCGTGATCTTCTTCTGGACCCCGCCGCACACCTGGGCGCTGGGCATGAAGTACCGCGACGACTACGAGCGGGCGGGCGTCCCGATGCTGCCGGTCGTCGCGACCGCCGAGCACGTGGCGCGGCAGATCGTCATCTACTCGTGGGTGATGGTCGCCTGGACGCTGCTGCTGCTCCCGGTCACGAGCTGGCTGTACGCGACCTTCGCGATCCTCGCCGGCGGCTGGTTCCTCTTCTACGCGCACCGGCTGCAGGCCGCCGTGCACCGCGGCGAGGAGACCAAGCCGATGGCGCTGTTCCACCGGTCGAACACGTACCTGATGATCGTGTTCGTCGCGCTGGCGGTCGACTCGGCGATCGGCTTGCCGGTGCTCGGCCTCCCGTTCTGACCCGTTCCGCGACCGGGCAGGAATGGCCCGGGATCCTCGCCGGTTGCACTCTTCCGGCCCCGATCCCGACCTGAAAGCAGGACCTTTCCTTGCCCGAGGAACCGGCCTACGAAGCCGAGCTGCGCCGCGAGCAGGCCTACACCGACGCGCTGTTCGCGAAGCTCGACGCCGAACGCACCCAGACCCAGCGCCGGCTGGACGAGACCCTGCGCCAGACCGGCGGGACGCCGCAGGCGCGCACCGAACGCGAAGCCGCCACGGCCCTGCACAGCGACCGGCTCGCCCAGCTCGGGTCGGTCGAGCAGGGATTGTGCTTCGGGCGGCTGGATTTCGTGCCCGGCAGCAGCGACGAGGAGACCGCCTACATCGGGCGGCTCGGGCTGTTCGACGAGGACGACGACTACCGCCCGCTGCTGATCGACTGGCGCGCGCCGGTCGCGCGGCCGTTCTACCTCGCCACCGCCGCTTCGCCGGACGGCGTGCGCCGCCGCCGGCATCTGCGGTCGCTGAGCCGCCGGGTCACCGGGTTCGACGACGAGATCCTCGACCTGACCGCCGCCGACCAGGGCCAGGACCTCGGGCTCGCCGGCGAGGCGGCGCTGCTGGCCGCGCTGGAGCGTCGCCGGACCGGCGAGATGGCCGACATCGTCGCCACCATCCAGGCCGAGCAGGACCGGATCATCCGCGCGCCGCTCGGCGGGGTGATGGTGGTGCAGGGCGCGCCGGGCACCGGGAAGACCGCGGTCGCGTTGCACCGCGCGGCATATCTGCTGTACACGCATCGCCAGCAGCTGACCACGCGCGGCGTGCTGGTCGTCGGCCCGAACCCGACTTTCCTGCGCTACATCGGCCAGGTCCTGCCGTCGCTCGGCGAGACCGGCGTGCTGCTGGCGACCATCGGGCAGCTGTGGCCGGGCCTGGACGCGGACGGCGTCGAGTCGCCGGAAGCGGCTGAGGTGAAGGGCCGGCTGGTGATGGCCGACGTGCTCGCCAAGGCGGTCCGCGACCGGCAAGGTGTACCCGATCCGGTGATCGAGATCGAGCACGAACGCGAGATCCTCAAGCTCGACCGGAAGACCTGTGCGCAAGCCCGCACCCGGGCCCGCCGTTCGCGGCGGCCGCACAACCTCGCGCGCCGGCTGTTCGTCTCCGACGTCCTCGACTCGCTCACCCGGCAGGCCGCCCGCGCTTTGGGCGAGGATCTGCTGGACGCGCAGGACGTCCAGGACATCCGCGCCGAGCTGGCCTCGAGCCCCGCGGTGGCCGCCGCGCTGAACTCGCTGTGGCCGAAACTCACCCCGGGAGGCCTGCTGGACGACCTGTTCGCCGACCGCGAACACCTCGACCGGGCGGCCGGCGAGCTGCTGTCCGAAGAGGACCGGAGGCATCTGGAGAGCGGCCGCGACGCGAAGTGGACGCCCGCCGACGTGCCGCTGCTCGACGAACTGGCCGAACTGCTCGGCAGCGACGATTCCGAGGAACAGGCCGAGCAGAAGCGCCAGGAACGCGTCGAGCGCGCGTACGCCGAAGGCGTGCTGGACATCCTCGAGCAGGACGAGGAAATCCAGGACGAGGAGATCCTGCGGGTGTCCGACGTGCTGGACGCCGAACTGTTCGCCGAACGCCAGCAGGCGCGCAGCGAGCTGACCGCGGCGCAGCGGGCGGCGCAGGACCGGACGTGGACGTTCGGGCACGTGATCGTGGACGAGGCGCAGGAACTGTCCGCGATGGACTGGCGGCTGCTCATGCGCCGCACGCCGAACCGGTCGATGACGCTGGTCGGCGACGTCGCGCAGACCGGGGCTGCCGGGGGAGCGCGGACCTGGGACGAGGTGCTGTCGCCGTACGTCGCCGACCGCTGGCGGCTGGAGCAGCTGACGGTCAACTACCGGACCCCGGCGGAGATCATGGCGGTCGCGGCGGGCGTGCTCGCGGAACTCGACGTGGACCTGGCCGCACCGGTGTCGGTGCGGGAGACCGGGGTGCCGCCGTGGAGCGTGGAAACCGGTTCGCTGGATGAGGAACTGCCCGCGCTCGTGGCCGCCGAACTGTCCGCTGTGGACGGTGGGACCGTGGCGGTGCTGGTGCCGGCCGGCCGGCTCGACGAGGTGCGGAAGCTGCTCCCGGAGGACGACCGGCTGAGCGTGCTGACCGTCGACCGGGCCAAGGGGCTGGAGTTCGACGGGGTCGTGCTGGTGTCGCCGGACGAGATCGTGGCGGGGTCGCCGCGCGGGCTCAACGACCTGTACGTGGCGTTGACCCGGGCGACGCAGCGGCTCGGCGTGGTGCGGACTGGTCCGGCGGTGCCTGCTCTCGGCGGGCTTGGTTAGTCCCGGATCAGCGACCGCATGACGGCACCTTCAAGTCCGTGAGGGGAACCCTGAGGGAATCTGATTCCCTCAGGGTTCCCCTCACGGACGATGATCCTGCTCTCGCCGCTCGCGCTGGGCCCGGCACGAACCCGCCGACCCCTTTGGCCTGGGCGGACGTGCCTCACGCCGCACACATGACGCAGCCTCAAGTTCCTGGCATGGGGAATCAGCGTCCGTGAAGGTTTCCTCACGGACGACCGGACCCGCCCGCAACGGAACGGCTGCGCCGTGCGGATACAGTCAAGCATGCAGAAATTCGGCAGGACAGCCGTCGTCGGCGCGGTCGCGGCGGTCGCCGCGTTCGGGCTCACGGCCTGCGGCGACGACAGCAGCGCGGCCCCGGCGGCCCCGAGCCGCGAGTGCACCGCGGACGACATCAAGACCACCGGGAGCTTCGGCCAGGTCCCGGAGATCACCATCCCGGACGGCTGTGCTCCGCCGAAGAAGCTGATCACCAAGGACCTGTCCGCGGGCTCCGGGAAGGCCGCGGCCGCCGGGTCGAAGCTGTCCATGAACTACCTGGTCGTGACCTGGTCGAACAAGAAGAAGCTGGACAGCTCGTTCGACCGCGGCGAGCCGTTCGGGCTCGACCTCGGCGCCGGGCAGGTGATCGAGGGCTGGGACCAGGGCCTCGTCGGCGTCAAACAGGGCGGGCGGCGGCTGATGATCATCCCGCCCGCCCTGGCCTACAAGGACGGCGGGCGCGGCATCGCGCCCAACGAAACGCTGGTCTTCGTGACCGACGCCCTGTCGGTTTCCTGACTCAGGGGATCAGCAGCAGCTTCCCGGTCGTCCGGCGTCCCTGCAGGTCCTCGTGGGCCTTGCGGGCGTCGGCGAGCGGGTAGCGGCCGCCGACGCGGACGTTGAGCGAACCGTCCCGCACGGCGGCGAACAGTTCGCCGGCGCGCCAGTCGAGTTCCTCGCGGGTGCGCAAGTAGTGGCCGAGCGTCGGGCGGGTCAGGTACAGCGAGCCGCCGGAGTTGAGCCGCTGCGGGTCGAGCGGCGGGACCGGGCCGCTGGCCGCGCCGAACAACGCCAGCGTGCCGCGGATCTTCAGGCTCGCGAGACTGCCGTCGATGGTGCTCTTGCCGACCCCGTCGTAGACCGCGGCGACGCCTTCGCCGTTGGTCAGCTCGCGGGTCACGGCGGCGAAGTCCTCGCGGTCGTAGCGGATCACGTGGTCCGCGCCGGCGCCGCGGGCCAGCTCGGCTTTCTCGTCGGTGGACACCGTGGCCAGCACTCGCGCGCCGCGTGCCTTCGCCAGCTGCACCAGCAGCAGGCCGACGCCGCCGGCCGCCGCGTGGACGAGGATGTCGTCGCCTGCCTTGACTTCGTAGGTCGAGCGCACCAGGTAGTGCGCGGTCAGGCCCTGCAGCATCGTGGCCGCGGCGATCTCGTCGGAGATGCCTTCGGGCACCTTCACCGCGGCACCGGCCGGGATCACCGCGCGCTGGGCGTAGCTGCCGAGCACGCCCTGCCAGGTCACGCGGTCGCCAGGCGCGAAGCCGGTGACGCCCTCGCCGGTCTCGACGACCGTCCCGGCGCCCTCGGAGCCGAGGACGAACGGCAGGTCGATCGGGTAGATGCCCTGGCGCTGGTAGGTGTCGATGTAGTTGACGCCCGCCGCGGCGAGGTCGACCAGCAGCTCGCCGGCGCCGGGCGGGCCGGGCTCGATTTCGGCCAGTTCCAGCACTTCCGGGCCGCCGGTCCGGGTCACCTGCACTGCGGTCGGCATGGTTCCTCCTCGAGATGTGCGCGTCCGCCGTCCACTATGGCCGAGAACACGGTCGGGCCGCGGGGGCGGGGGTCTCGGGTTAAGCTCCGGACGTGGCTGAGGAGACCGAAAACACGCCGACCGCCCCGACCGCCCGCCAGCTGGCGTCCGCCCGCGCGTTCGTGGCGAAGCACGGCAAGCCGTCGCGCGCCGTGGTCGAGAACATCGGGCTCGCCGGGGCGCGGGTCGTGCTCGTGGGCCCGGACGGGGCGATGGGCGACGTGCTGGTCGCCGGGGTCGAGACCGGGTCCGCGCTGGTCGAGCAGGTCGAGGACCTCGAGGCCGCGGAGTGGGACAGCGAGACGGTGAAGACGGTCAAGATCGGTGCCGCGCACCGCCGCAAGATGGCCGGTCCGCGAGCCGGACGGTGACCCGCTCGGCGATTTTCGTCGGCTGCTCCGCGCTGCCCGAAGGCGACGGCGACGAGGCCGCGGTGCTGCCCGCGCTCGCCGATCTCGGTTTCACCGTGCGCTGGGCCGCCTGGGATTCGGACGCCGACTTCGCTGCGGCGGACATCGTGGTCCTGCGCGCTGCGTGGGACTACCCGGAGCGCCGCGACGAATTCCTCAGCTGGTGCGAGGACGTTCCGGGCCTGAGCAACGCGGCCGCGGTCGTGCGCTGGAACACCGACAAGACGTATCTCGGCGAACTGCTGGACGCGGGCGTGCCGACGGTTCCGGTGGAGATCGTGCCGCCGGGGGAGAAGCCGCGCTGGCCGAAGAAACCGTTCGTGGTGAAGCCTTCTGGTGGGCGCGGGAGGCCGTGGCGCCGCTCGGTTCGACGCTGCCGGCGCGGAGGCGGAGAAGCACTTGAGCGCGCTGCACGACGACGGGCGCACTGCTCTCGTGCAGCCGTATCAGTCCAGTGTGGACACTCAGGGCGAGATCGCGGTGACGTTCTTCGGCGGCGTTTATTCGCACGCCTTCACGAAAGCCGCGCTTCTGGAGTCCAAAGTGGACGCTTCCGGGCTGTACCGGGAGGAGCGGCTGGCGGCCGCGGTCCCGGCGCCGGAGGTGCGGGCGGCGGCGGAGGACGCGCTGGACGCCGCGTGCGGGCTGCTCGGCATCCTGCGGGCGGAACTCCTGTACGCGCGGGTCGACCTGGTCCGCGGCGACGACGGCCGTCCGCTGGTGCTGGAACTGGAGCTGACCGAACCGTCGCTGGGCTTCCGGCACGCGGACGCGGGCGCGCCGCTGCGGTTCGCGTCGGCGGTGCGGCAGCAGCTGGCCTAGTCCCGCCGGAAGGCCAGCAGGTCGCCCGGCTGGCAGTCCAGGACCTCGCAGATCTTGGACAGCGTCGAAAACCGGATCGCTTTGGCCCGGCCGTTTTTCAGCACCGACACGTTGACCGGGGTGATCCCGACCCGGTCGGCCAGCTCGGCGACGGTCATCCCGCGCGCGGCGAGCAGTTCGTCGAGCCGGATCTCGATGCGGTGCGGTTCTTCGGGCGGCATCAGACGGTGCCTTCCAGGTCTTCCGCCATCCGGACCTCGATGCGCAGCAGCTTCGCGACCACCAGCGCGGAGACCCCGGCGAACACGCACCACCACGGGAAATCCATCTGCAGCTCCTGCAGCCACGCGTGGTACTGCCCGTTGAAATCGGCGCCGCCGAGCAGCTTCCCGGCCAGCTCGTACTGGAAATAGTGCTGCAGCCCTTCGGCGACCGGCCCGGCGACGAGCACGAACCAGCCGAGCGTGCGGAGCCGTCCCGGCGTGACCGGCGAGTGCAGGCCGGGACGGGCCGCGCCCCAGAGGAACCGGCAGAGCAGCAGCAACGCCACCGCGCTGAACACGACAGTGGGCAGGGTCGCGCCCATCGAGAGCGCCACGTCGGCGCCGGTCGGGCCGTTGTCGCCGGGGCAGACCCGTGCGGTCGCCGGGATCACGAACGTGCTGGCCCCGGTGGACATCCCCGCGCCGGTGGCGGGCCCGACCGGCGCGCCGTGTCCGGCTTCGACGCAGGCTTGCAGCGCGGTGCGGACGGTGCCGTAGTTGACCAGTACGAACGCAAGCACTGACCCCGCCCCGACGGCGGTGACGATGCGTTTGTCCGGGGTGCTCAACGGTTCCATGTCCGCCCCCTTATCGAAAAACGATACCTATCGAAAGACGATAGCATCGTTTTTCGATAGGTCAACCGGGCTGCTGCACGCGCTTGGCGGCGAGCCGGTCCGCCCGGGGCCAGCGGACGTCGCTCGCCCAGCCGAGCCGTTCGAACGCCCAGATCACCCGCGCCGACACGTCCACCTGCCCGCGCAGCACGCCGTGCCGGGCGCAGGTCGGGTCGGCGTGGTGGGAGTTGTGCCACGACTCGCCCATGGACAGCAGCGCCAGCGGCCAGAAGTTCGCCGCGCGGTCGCGGCTCGCGAACGGGCGGTCGCCGATCAGGTGGCACACCGAGTTCACCGACCAGGTCACGTGGTGCAGGAACGCGATCCGGACCAGACCGGCCCAGAAGAACGCCGTCAGCGCGCCCTGCCAGGTGCCGCTGAACGCCCACCCGAGCACGGCGGGCAGGGCGAGGCTGAGGGTGATCCACAGCCAGAAGAACCGGTTCACCAGGCGCAGATCGCGGTCCCCGACGAGATCCGGCGCGAAGCGGTCGGCGTTGGTGACCTCGCGCTGGAACATCCAGCCCATGTGCGCGTGCCAGAACCCGCGCAGCAGTGCGGCGGGCGAGGTGCCGAACAGCCACGGCGAATGCGGATCGCCCTCGCGGTCGGAAAACGCGTGGTGGCGGCGATGGCTCGCGACCCAGAAAATCACCGACCCCTGCACGGCCATGCTGCCCGCGATCGCGAGCGCGATCCGCAGCGGGCGGCCCGCTTTGAATGCGCCGTGGGTGAAGTAGCGGTGGTACCCGACGGTGACGCCGAGCGTGGCGAGCACGTAGAAGACGGTCGCGAGGACGAGGTCGGTCCAGCCGATGCCCCAGCCCCAGACCAGCGGGACGGCGGCGATCAGCGCGGCGAACGGCACGAGCAGGAACGTCTTGAGCACGATCATCTCGGCGGTCCCGCGCCGGCCGGAGAGAAGCGGTTTCGCGGGGCGGGCAGGGGCGGTCGGCATGGCGCACCTCGGGCTTTTCGGAAAGCCGGACGGCCACGACGGTAAGCGGCCGACCTGTCCGCCGGGCCGACGCGCAGTTACGCCTGGATGACCGTCAGTTCGCGGTGGCGAGTTCGTGGTTGTGCCGCGGGATCGCGGTCGGATGCTCGGCGGCCTTGGCGTTCGTGTCGGCGGTTTGGTGGTTTCGGCGCAGAGGCTGGGCCTGTCAGGGCGGCGCGGTGGGCGCGAGTATGGAGCGGGTGCCGTCGTTCGTGCGGTCTCTGGACAGCAGCGTGTCGGCTGCTTGGCCCGTCAGTTCGCGGTGGCGAGTTCGCGCTTCTCCGCGGGCTCCAGCGACGTCACCGGACCCCGGTCGCGAGTTCCCGTCCACAGCACCGCCGTCACGACGATCACGAGCGCCGAGCCCAGCACGTGGAACGACACCATCGCCTCCGGCACGCCCAGCGCGTACTGCACCGTGCCCAGAACTCCCTGCAGCAGCGCGACAATCCACGCCCACGCGTACCGCTGCCACACGGTCTTCGGCGCGCCGACGCGCATCAGCGTGAGCCCGAAAACCCCCAGCACGACCAAGTACGCGATCAGCAGTGCGCTGTGGACGCGCGCCAGTGTCTCGATCGGGGCGTCGAGGCGATGCGTGTTGACGTCGCCGCCGTGCGGGCCCGCGCCGGTGACCGTGGTGCCGGCGATCAGGACCGCCCACATCAGCACCGTCAGCAGCACCAGCATCTGCCGCCCCAGCTTCGGGACCAGCGGGCGTGCCGGTTCGTCTCCTTCGCGGAACGCCTTCAGCAGCAGCACCGCCAGCCACACCAGCGGCGTCGAGGCGAGGAAATGGATCGCGACCGTCCACCATTCCAGCTTCGCCAGCACGGTCAGTCCGCCGATGACCGCCTGCAGCACCACGCCGCCGGGCATCGTCCAGGCGAGCTTCACCAGGCGCTTGCGCTCCGGGTGGTCGATCTGGATCCGCCACGCGGTGAGCACCGCCAGCGCGGCCACCACGATCACGACGCCGGTCAGCATCCGGTTCGAGAACTCGATCCACTGCGTGACCGCGTCGATGCCGGGATGCTGCACCGGCACCAGGCTGCCCGCGACGCACTGCGGCCAGGTCGGGCACCCCAGCCCGGACCCGGTCACCCGCACCACGGACCCGGTGACGCCGATGCCTGCCTGCGCGACCACCGCGGCGATCCCGACCGCCCGCTGAACCGCGGCGGACGGATACGGCAGGCGGGCGATCAAACTGCTGAGGGACACGCGGAAAGAATACTCGCGCGCGATTTCCCGGGTGCACGCGGCGGTATTGTCCAGCGCGAATTCGCCAGCGTGCGCAAGGAATCGGGTGCGGCGGGCGTCACATCCGGGCGGCCGGAAAACGATTCAGGTGAGTTTCGTGGTCCGGGTCGCCAGCACTCCGGCCACCGCCGCCCACACCACCAGCACTGCCGCCGGTCCCAGCGGGAACTGGCCGTCCACCAGCGCCGCGCGCATCCCCTCCGCCAGCGCGCCGGACGGCAGCAGTGACACCACCACGCCGACTCCGGACGGCAATGCCGACGGGGCGAGCAGAATCCCGCCAGCCAGCAGCAGCACGAACCACACGATGTTCGCCAGCGCCAGCACGGCTTCCGCGCGCAACGCGCCGCCCAGCAGGACGCCCAGCGCGCCGAAAGCCAGCGTTCCCAGTACCAGCAGCACGATCGCGGAGCCGATTCCGGCGGCCGACGGCGACCAGCCCAGGAAAGCCGCCACCACGCCGAGCACCACGGACTGCAGTGCGACCACGACCAGGGCCGCGACGACCCGTCCGGCGACCAGCAGCCAGCGCGGCAAAGCCGTCGCCGAAAGGCGCTTCAGGACGCCGTAGCGGCGGTCGAAGCCCAGCGCGATCGCCTGGCCGGTGAAGGCCGACGACATGACCGCCAGCGCGAGGATCCTCGGCGTCATCCAGTCCACTTTGGACGTCGAACCGAGCTGGCTCGCGGGCAGGATGTCCAGCAGGCTCAGGCCGATCAGCAGGGCGAGCGGGATGATCAGGGTGAGCAGCAGCTGCTCGCCGTGCCGCAGGGTCAGCGCGGCCTCGACCCGCGCGTGCGTGCGCAGCATCCTGCCGAGCGAGCCGCGGCCGGGCGCGGGGGCGAAAGTGCCCGCGGGGAACGGAGAACTCATGCGCGAAGCTCCCGTCCGGTGAGTTCGAGGAACACTTCTTCGAGCGTCCGCCGTCCGACTTGCAGTTGTTCGGGCAGCACACCCTGCTGCGCGCACCACGCGGTAACGGCGGAGACCACCTGCGGGTCGACCGCGCCTTCGACCAGGTACGAACCGGGCGCGGATTCGGTGACCCGGTAACCCTCCGGCAGCGCGGCGGCGAGCAGCGTCGTGTCGAGCTTGGTGCGGGCGCGGAACCGCAGCTGCGCCGCCTCTCCTGCTTCCAGGGTGAGCGAATGCGGCGTGCCTTCGACGACCACCTTGCCGTGGTCCACGATCACCACCTGGTCGGCCAGCGTTTCCGCTTCCTCCATGAGGTGGGTGGTGAGCAGGACGCTCACGCCGTCCGCGCGCAGGGCCGCGAGCAGGTCCCAGACCAGCCGCCGCGCCTGCGGGTCCATGCCCGCGGTGGGCTCGTCCAGGAACACCAGCTCCGGACGGCCGACCAGCGCGCACGCCAGGGAAAGCCGTTGCTGCTGCCCGCCGGAGAGCCGTTTGAACGGGGTCCGCTTCGCGCCGGCCAGCCCGAGCACGTCGAGCAGCCACGCCGGATCGTGCGGGTGCGCGGCGCAGGAAGCCACTAGCCGCAGCATTTCCTCCGCGCGCACGCCCGGGTACGCGCCGCCGCCCTGGGGCATGATGCCGACGCGCGGGCGGAGCCGGGAGCTGTCCGCGACGGGGTCGAGCCCGAGCACGCGCACGCGGCCCGCGTCAGGTCTGCGGAAACCCTCGCAAATCTCGACGGTGGTCGTTTTTCCGGCGCCGTTCGGCCCGAGCAGGGCCAGCAGGGAACCACGCTCCATGCGCAGGTCGATGCCGTCGACCGCGGTGGTGGAGCCGTAGCTTTTCGCCAAGCCGGAGATCTCGACGGCGGGGTTGTCCACAACGAATCACGATACGACGTCGGCGGGCGCGCGCGGTGCTGGGGACGCCGGAGGTGTCCTGGACAACAGCAGCGGCGAAAGCCGGTACACGATCGCGAGCCCGCCGAGGGTCACCAGCGCGGCCGCGCCGTAGGCCCACGGCAGGACGTACGAACGGCCGTCGAAGGTGCCGCCGGTGGGCGGCAGCAGGAAGGGCAGCCCGGCGCTGATCACGGTGGCGACCACCCGGAACCGCGACGTCCCGGCCGCGGCGGCGAGCGGGATCACCGCCCACAGCAGGTACCACGGCTGCAGGTTGATCTGCAGGATCATCGCCGCGCCCAGCGAGACGCCGAGCCCGATGATCGGCCGGTACCGCCATTTGAAGCTGGCCCACAGGAATTTGATCGTGACGGCCGCGGTGATCACGTTGCCGAGCGTGCCGAGGATCGGCACCAGCGCGTCGGTGTGGTTGCCGAGCCCGAGCGCGATGCCGAGGACGCCGCCGAGGTTCGCCACCTCCGCGGTGGGGGAGATGAACGAGCGCACCAGACCCGGCGTGCTCGCCGTCGCGCCGATCCAGCCGAAGCCCAGCCCGGTGCCGACGCAGATCGCGGTGAGCACGACGCCGAACAGCAGCGCCATCGGCGCGCCCGCCCACACCAGGTCCTTCAGCCGCCCGTGCCATCGCCGCGCCACCATCACCGACAGGAACGGCAACGCCAGCACCGCCGGGATCTTCACGGTGGCCCCGACGGTGATGATGACGACGCCGAGCGCGATGAAGAGCAACTCGCCCTTCGCCAGCGGCGGCGGACTGTCGCCCTTCACCCGCACCGGCAGCCGCCGGATGCCGATCTCCAGCCCGGCCACCATGAGCCCGATGGCCAGCGAATCGTTGTGCGCGCCCGCGACGAAGTGGAAGATCAGCAACGGGTTCGCCGCGCCGAGCCACAGCGCGGTGGCCGGCTGCACGCCGAACCGCCGGGCCAGCCGCGGCACCGCCCACACGATCAGCAGCACCCCGACCATCGCCAGACCGCGCTGCAGCAGCACGCCGGCGACGATGTTGTTGCCACCGACCGGGGCCAGCCAGCCGCCGAGCCGCAGCAGCAGCGGGCCGTACGGGGCGGGCGTCTCGCGCCAGATGTTGGTGACGCCCGCGGTGAGCGGGTCCGCCACGCCGAGCGCCTGCGCCGGGCCCAGCTGATACGGGTCCATGCCGCGGTGCACGATCTCGCTCTGGGCGAGGTAGCTGTAGACGTCGCGGGAGAACAGCGGCGGGATCAGCAGCAGCGGCGCGACCCACATCGCGACGGTGCGGGCGAGCTGGCCGCTGGTGGCCAGCCGGGCGCTGGCCGGGCGGGCGAACCGGGCGAGCATGAGCCAGCTCAGCACCAGGATGCCCATGCCGGAGAAGGCGATCGCGAGCGATACCGTCGGGATGCGGACGAACAGCCGCAGCACCGGCAGGTCCTGCACCGGGTTGATCACCGGCGCGGCGCCCGCCCCGAGCGAGCCGAGCGCGAGGAACAGCGAGCCGACCGTGCCGAAGCGGCGGACCACGTCGAGGCCGCGGGTCTCGGCGGCGTTCAGCGGATCGGTGCGGCGCGGGCCGACCGGGGACGGCGGGACGGCGGTCGCGGTGTCGCTCGAGCCGCCGGAGATGTCCGGTTCCGGTGCCCGCTGATCCGGGTGCTCGCCGACTGCCACGCCCGGAAGCGTATCGACTCCGGTTCCGGCGGCGTGGCGAGTCCGGCCGGAAAGCCGCGGCGGGCTCCGGTCCGGCAGGTCGGCGGCGGGTCCGGCGCGGCGAGCGGCCGAGCGGTTCCGCTCCGGTTCCGCGTGAGTCGGGTCACTGGGCGACACCCCGCCTTTGCCCGCTGGCCGGAAATAAGACACACTTGTGTTGTGAAAAAGAACGGGACCACCGGCGAGGGGCGCGGCGACCAGCCGCGCACCGCGGCCGTCGGCGTTCCCGTGCAGGTCAGCGCGGTGAACGTGGCCGAGGGCCGGACCCGGCACGAGGTCGCCCGGCTGCTGCTGGAGCAGGGCCCGATGACCGCGGCCGTGGTCGCCGAGCAGCTCGGCATCAGCCCCACGGCGATCCGCCGCCACCTCGACGCGCTGCAGGCCGACGGCGAGGCCGAGACCCGCGACGCCCCGCGCAAGGGACCGCGCGGGCGCGGCCGCCCGGCCAAGCTGTTCCTGCTCACCGAGGCGGGCCGGGCCCGGTTCGGGCACGCCTACGACGACCTCGCGGTGTCGGCGATCCGCTTCCTCGCCGAGCACGCCGGCCCGGACGCGGTGCGCGCGTTCGCCGAGCGCCGGGTCGAGGGGCTCGTCGGGCCGCACCGGCAGGCGATCACCGGATCGGCTGATCCGGTCGAGCGCGCCGAGGCCCTCGCGACCGCGCTGAGCAGGGAGGGCTACGCTGCCTCGACCCGCCAGATCGGCGCGGAAACCCCGGTCGCCCACGCGGGCGCGCAGCTGTGCCAGCACCACTGCCCGGTCGCGCACGTCGCCGCGGAATTCCCGCAGCTGTGCGAGGCCGAGACGGAAGCGTTCGCGAAGCTGCTGGGCACCCACGTCCAGCGGCTGGCGACGATCGCGCGCGGAGACAACGCGTGCACCACACACGTACCCGCCGGACCGGCGGGTATCCCGGCCCATCCCGAGCCGGACCGCACGACGAAGCCCGGAGAAGCGGCCCCGCCGCCGGAAGGGCACGCACCACGGATCCCGAATGGAGGGAAACCCGCATGACTGCCGCTGCCGAGCAGCGCACTCCCACCACCGAGCCGTTGAGCCAGGAAGAGACCATCGCGTCCCTTGGCAACTACGCCTTCGGCTGGGCGGACTCCGACGAGGCTGGCGCCAGCGCCCGCCGCGGCCTGAACGAGGATGTCGTCCGCGACATCTCCGCGAAGAAGTCCGAGCCCGAGTGGATGCGCGACGCCCGATTGAAGGCGCTCAAGCTGTTCGACCTCAAGCCGATGCCGAACTGGGGCGCCGACCTCTCGGGGATCGACTTCGACAACATCAAGTACTTCGTGCGGTCCACCGAGAAGCAGGCGGCCAGCTGGGAAGACCTGCCCGAGGACATCAAGAACACCTACGACAAGCTGGGCATCCCCGAGGCGGAGAAGCAGCGCCTCGTGGCCGGCGTCGCCGCGCAGTACGAGTCCGAGGTCGTCTACCACCAGATCCGCGAGGACCTGGAGGAGCAGGGCGTCCTGTTCCTGGACACCGACACCGCGCTCAAGGAGCACCCGGAGATCTTCCAGGAGTACTTCGGCTCGGTGATCCCGGCGGGCGACAACAAGTTCTCCGCGCTGAACACGGCGGTGTGGTCCGGCGGCTCGTTCATCTACGTGCCGAAGGGCGTGCACGTCGACATCCCGCTGCAGGCCTACTTCCGGATCAACACCGAGAACATGGGCCAGTTCGAGCGGACGCTGATCATCGTCGACGAGGACGCCTACGTCCACTACGTCGAGGGCTGCACCGCGCCGATCTACCAGTCGGACTCGCTGCACTCCGCGGTCGTCGAGATCATCGTGAAGAAGGGCGCCCGCTGCCGCTACACGACGATCCAGAACTGGTCGAACAACGTCTACAACCTGGTCACCAAGCGCGCCAAGTGCGAAGAGGGCGCGACCATGGAGTGGGTCGACGGCAACATCGGCTCCAAGGTGACCATGAAGTACCCGTCGGTCTTCCTCATGGGCGAGCACGCCAAGGGCGAGGTCCTCTCGGTCGCGTTCGCGGGCGAGGGCCAGCACCAGGACGCCGGGGCGAAGATGGAGCACCTCGCGCCGCACACGTCCTCGACCATCGTGTCGAAGTCGGTCGCGCGCGGCGGCGGCCGCACGTCCTACCGCGGCCTGGTCAAGGTCGCCAAGCGGGCGCACCACTCGCGCTCCAGCGTGGTCTGCGACGCCCTGCTGGTGGACACGATCTCGCGGTCGGACACGTACCCGTACGTGGACATCCGCAACGACGAGGTGTCCATGGGCCACGAGGCCACGGTGTCCAAGGTCAGCGAAGAGCAGCTGTTCTACCTGATGTCGCGCGGCCTCGACGAGGCCGAGGCCATGGCGATGATCGTGCGCGGGTTCGTCGAGCCCATCGCGCGCGAGCTGCCGATGGAGTACGCGCTCGAGCTGAACCGCCTGATCGAGCTGCAGATGGAAGGGTCCGTCGGCTAAATGTCCGTGGCAGAGAACAACGTTTCCGAAGCGCTTCGCGAGGGGGCCGTCATTCCGGCGGCCTCCCGCGCGGAGCGGTTCACCTCCTACGACGTCGCGGCCTTCGAGGTCCCCGGCGGCCGTGAGGAGAACTGGCGCTTCACTCCGATGAAGCGCCTGCGCGGCCTGCACGACGGTTCCGCCGTCGCCTCCGGCGAGATCACGCTGGAGACCGAGGCCGCGCCCGAGCTGAAGATCGAGACCGTCGGCCGCGACGACGCGCGCCTCGGCGAAGCGGGCGTGCCGAGCGACCGCATCGCGGCGCAGGCGTACTCGTCGTTCGCCAAGGCCACGATCGTCACGGTGCCGAAGGAGACCGAGGCGTCGAAGCCGTCGCTGCTGCGCATCCACGGCCCGGGCGAGGGCAAGGTCGCCTACGGCCACCTGCAGGTGCGCGCCGAGGCGTTCGCCAACGCGGTGATCGTGCTCGACCACGTCGGCTCCGGCACCTACGCGGACAACGTCGAGTTCGTCATCGGCGACTCGGCCAAGATCACCGTGGTCAGCGTCCAGGACTGGGCCGACGACGCGGTGCACGTGTCCGAGCAGCACCTGCGGCTGGGCCGCGACGCGACGCTCAAGCACACCGTGGTCACCCTCGGCGGCGACCTGGTGCGCGTCTCGCCGACCGCGACTTTCGCGGACAAGGGCGGCGACGTCGAGATGCTCGGCCTGTACTTCGCCGACGCCGGCCAGCACCAGGAACACCGGCTGTTCGTGGACCACGCGGTGGCGAACTGCAAGTCCAACGTGATGTACAAGGGCGCCCTGCAGGGCGACGACGCGCACACGGTGTGGATCGGCGACGTGCTGATCCGGGCGGCCGCCGAGGCCACCGACACCTACGAGCTGAACCGCAACCTCGTGCTCACCCCCGGCGCGCGCGCCGACTCGGTGCCGAACCTCGAGATCGAGACCGGCGAGATCGAGGGCGCGGGCCACGCGAGCGCGACGGGAAGGTTTGACGACGAGCAGTTGTTCTACCTCCAGTCGCGCGGGATCGGCGAAGAGGCCGCACGACGGCTGGTCGTGCGCGGGTTCTTCCACGAGATCCTGGCCCGGATCGGCGTGCCGGAGGTGCGCGAGCGCCTCGAAGCCGCGATCGAGGCCGAGCTAGAAGCCGTGGGCGCCTGACCGTCGTCCGTCCCTTTCAGACTCTTTAGGAAAAGCAGAATGGCTACCCTGGAAATCAAGGACCTGCACGCGTCGGTGACCACCGACGAAGGCGCCAAGGAGATCCTCAAGGGCGTCAACCTGACCATCCGGTCCGGCGAGACGCACGCGATCATGGGCCCGAACGGCTCCGGCAAGTCCACCCTGTCCTACGCGATCGCCGGCCACCCGAAGTACACGGTGACCTCCGGCGAGGTGCTGCTGGACGGCGAGAACGTGCTCGAGATGAGCGTCGACGAGCGCGCCCGCGCCGGCCTCTTCCTCGCCATGCAGTACCCGGTCGAGGTGCCCGGCGTCTCGATGTCCAACTTCCTGCGCACCGCGGCCACCGCGGTCCGGGGCGAGGCTCCCAAGCTGCGCCACTGGGTCAAGGAGGTCAAGGACGAGATGGGCAAGCTCGGCATCTCGCAGGAGTTCGCCGAGCGCTCGGTGAACGAGGGCTTCTCCGGCGGCGAGAAGAAGCGCCACGAGATCCTGCAGCTGGCGCTGCTCAAGCCGAAGTTCGCCATCCTCGACGAGACCGACTCGGGCCTGGACGTCGACGCGCTGCGCGTCGTGTCCGACGGCGTGAACGAGTACAAGGCGGGCAACGAGGTCGGCGTCATGCTGATCACGCACTACACCCGCATCCTGCGGCACATCACGCCGGACTTCGTGCACGTCTTCGCCGACGGCAGGATCGTCGAGTCCGGCGGCCGCGAGCTGGCCGACGAGCTGGAGGAGAACGGCTACGTCAAGTACGTCGGCTCCGCCGAGCCCGCCAAGGCCTGACGCTGCCGCGCCCCGTTCCCGACGACACCGCGAGAGAGGAGTTGGCTCGATGACCACCACGGCTTCGAACAGCCCGACCAACTCTGTTCCCCTTGACGTGGCGGCACTGCGTGCCGACTTCCCGATCCTGACGCGCACCGTGCGCGACGGGAAACCCTTGGTGTACCTGGACTCCGGAGCGACCTCGCAACGGCCGGTGCAGGTGCTCGACGCGGAACGGCGGTACGTGTTCACGTCGAACTCGGCCGTGCACCGCGGTGCCCACCAGCTGTCCGAAGAGGCCACCGACGCCTACGAATCCGCGCGCGCCAAGACCGCGGAATTCGTCGGCGCGGACCCGGAGGAGCTGGTGTTCACCAAGAACGCCACCGAGGGCATCAACCTCGTGGCGTACGCGATGAGCAACGCCGCCACCGCCGGTCCGGAGGCTGAACGCTTCCGGATCGGCGAGGGCGACGAGATCGTCATCACCGAGATGGAGCACCACGCGAACCTGGTGCCGTGGCAGCAGCTGTGCCAGCGCACCGGGGCGACGCTGAAGTGGTTCAAGGTCACCGCCGAGGGCAGGCTCGATCTGTCCGATATGGACAGTGTGATCACGCCGCGCACCAAGGTGGTCGCGTTCGCGCACCAGTCCAACGTGCTCGGCACGGTCAACCCGGTGGACAAGCTGGTGGCCAAGGCGAAGGAGGTCGGCGCGCTGACCGTCCTCGACGCCTGCCAGTCCGTGCCGCACTTCCCGGTGGACTTCCACGCGCTGGGCGTCGACTTCGCGGTGTTCTCCGGGCACAAGATGCTGGCCCCGTCCGGCATCGGCGTGCTGTACGGCCGGACCGAACTGCTCGAAGCGATGCCGCCGTTCCTCACCGGCGGCTCGATGATCGAGCTGGTCACCATGGAGCGCACCACGTTCGCCGCGCCGCCGCAGCGGTTCGAGGCCGGGGTGCCGATGACGTCGCAGGCGATCGGTCTCGGCGCGGCGGTGGACTACCTGTCCGCCGTCGGGATGGACCGCGTCGCGGCGCACGAGCACGAGCTGGCCGCCGCCGCGATCGCCGGCATCGGCGCGATCCCGGGCGTGCGCATCGTGGGGCCGACCGATCTCGAAGACCGGGGCGCGACCGTCGCGTTCGTGATCGACGGCGTGCACCCGCACGACGCCGGCCAGGTGCTCGACAGCCTCGGCATCGCGGTGCGGGTGGGCCACCACTGCGCGTGGCCGCTGCACCGGGCCTGTTCGGTGCCCGCGACCGTGCGGGCGAGCTTCTACCTGTACAACACGCTGTCCGAAGTGGACGCGCTGGTCGCCGGGATCCGCGAGGCGCAGAAGTTCTTCGGGGTGGCCCAGGACGGGGCCGCGCAGTGAACCTGGAGAGCATGTACCAGGAGATCATCCTGGACCACTACAAGAACCCGCACGGGCGCGGCCTGCGCGATCCGTTCGACGCGGAGTCGTTCCAGGTCAACCCGACCTGCGGCGACGAGATCACCTTGCGGGTGAAGGTCAGCGACGGCAAAGTCGAGGACGTGTCCTACGACGGGCAGGGCTGCTCGATCAGCCAGGCGTCCGCGTCGGTGCTCACCGACCTGGTCGTCGGGCACACGGTCGACGAGGCGTTCGCGACCATGGACGCCTTCGTGGAACTGATGCAGGGCAAGGGCAAAGTCGAACCGGACGAGGACGTACTGGAGGACGGCGTCGCGTTCGCCGGCGTCGCGAAGTACCCGGCGCGCGTGAAGTGCGCCCTGCTCGGCTGGATGGCGTTCAAGGACGCCGTGTCCAGTACCACCACAGGAGCTGAGAAGGCATGAGCGAAGAGACGGTCACCGACCCGCGCGAGGGGCGCACCGCCGCGGACCTGCCCGAGCAGGCCGCCGCCGTCCCCGCCGACATCGCCAAGATCGAGGACGTCGAGGAAGCGATGCGCGACGTCGTCGACCCGGAACTCGGCATCAACGTCGTGGACCTCGGCCTGGTCTACGACATCCGGGTGGAAGCCGACAACACCGCGACGCTGGACATGACGCTCACGTCCGCGGCCTGCCCGCTCACCGACGTGATCGAGGACCAGACGTCGGCGGCGCTGACGTCCGGCGGGCTCGTGAGCGACTTCCGGATCAACTGGGTCTGGATGCCGCCGTGGGGCCCGGAGAAGATCACCGACGACGGCCGGGAGCAGTTGCGGGCGCTCGGTTTCACGGTCTGAGGGTTATCGCTTGCGGAGGCCGCTTCCGGTTCGCCGGGGGCGGCCTTCGGCGTATCCGGGGCTGATGCGTTCGGGCGCATGCCGGGCGGAACGCCGGATTCTGTCGGGGCCGGGTGCTATGACTGATCGATGACCGAATACGGCGCTGAATCCGTTCCGGAAAGACCTGAAGAAAGACTTGAAGAGAGACCCAGCCGCGGCCTGGCGGTGGGCGCGGTGTCCGTGGCCGCGGTGAGTTTCGCGCTCGCGGTGCTGACCTGGCTGGCCTGGCTGCTGGTCCGGCCCCGGCTGCTGATGACCGGGATGTATCCGATCGTGGCCGAGGTGTTCGTCCTGGTGCTCGGCGCGCTGTGGTTCGCGGCGCTGCTGGCCGGGGTGCTGGCGACAGTGCTGGGGCTGCTCGGCGGCGCACGGCGCTACGGCGGCGACCTGGCCCGCAAGGGCGCGCTGCTGGGCGGGTTGACCGTGGTGGTGGCGCTGGCCGGGACGGTCGCGTTCACGGTGAATCCCGGCGTCTCCCCGCTGTATCCCGCCGGGCGGCCGCTCAATTCGATCCTCCGCGAGTGAGGTATGTATAACGACCTATACGGCGGCGGCCGGTGCGGTCGGCTCCGGGTCGGTAACGGTCGCGCGGGCCGCTTCGATGATCGCTGAGTGACGGAAGACTTCCCGGCCGCGCCGCCTCCGGCAGTGCGCGGGCCGCGCCGGTTTCCCTGGCTGCTCGCGATCTTCGTCGTGCTCATGGCCGCGGGTGCCGTGGTGACGGCGACCGGGCTCCTCAAGGTGTTCAGCTACCGGTCGGTGGTCGTGACCGGCGGGGCGATGGCGCACACCGTCGCTCCGGGCGAGCGGGTCGTCTTCGGGCTGCGCGAGGGGCAGGAGATCCATCGCGGCGACCTCGTCGTGTTCAACGCGAGCGCGTTCGGCGACGGACGGCGCGGGATGTTTCTGCAGCGCGTGATCGCGGTCGGCGGCGACGAGGTCGAGTGCTGCGACATCGAGCGCCGGATCAAGGTGAACGGCAAGTCGATCGCCGAGCCTTACGCGGTCGGCGAGCAGACGACCTTCTACGCGAAAGTGCCGCCGGGTGCGGTATTCGTGGCGGGAGACCGGCGGGACGACGCGGACGATTCCCGGTGGCGCGTCAACGAACCCGGCGGCGGGGCGGTGTCGCTGTCCGCGGTGTACGGAGTCGTGTCGGCCACCGGGAACCTGTTCTGGGTCAAGCAATTCCCGGCGACCACCGCGTTCACCGACGCCGGATTGCCCGGGACGACCGAGCCGGATTCCGGGCCGGTGACCGGCCGGATCACCGCGGGGGCCGGGGCGGGGTTGTTCCTCATCGGGTTCGCCGGTCTGCTCGGGACCGTCGTCCGGAGCGCCGGAAAACGACGAAAAGCAGCCGCAGCCCCGCCAGTGCGCTGATCATCAGCAGGTTGTAGCCGAATACCTGGTTCAGCGTCAGCCCGGGCACCAGCTGCGGTCCGCTCGAACTGGCCAGCAGCAGCACGGCCATGAGCCCGGTCGCGATGCCGACCAGTGCCAGCAGTACCTCGTGCACGAGGCCGGTCACCAGGTCGCGGTCGCGTTCGTCGGAGAACAGCCGCATGTTCACCGACAGCCTGCCTTCTTCGAGCGCCGCGCCGATCCGGTCGACGCGGCGGGGCAGGCGGCGCAGCACCGGCAGCAGGGCGGTGAATTCGTCGGTGACGGTGCGGCGCAGGGTTTCCGGGCGCAGGCCGATGCGTTCGGTGGCGAACGCGCGGGACTCGGCGACCAGGTCGAAGTCCGGGGCCAGCGTCGCGAGGGTGCCTTCCATGGTGGCCAGCGCGCGGAAGACCGCGGCGATCGGCGGCGGGACGGCGAGGCGGAAGTCGGCGACGACGCGGAACAGGCCGGTGAACAGGTCGAGCCCGGGCGTCCGGCCCGGTCCGAAGTGGCGGGCGAGCAGGACGCCGAGTGCGCGTTCCAGGCGTTGCTCGTCGAGGTCGTCCGGGCGGTGCACGATTTCCAGCAGTCCGTCGCGGACGCCGGCGGGGTCGCCGCGGTCGATGGCGGGCAGCAGGGCCTGCAGACCGGCGCGCAGGCCGGTGTCGAGGCGGCCGACGGAGCCGAAGTCCAGCAGGCCGAGCGTGCCGTCTTCGAGGAGCAAAACGTTGCCGGGGTGCGGATCCGCGTGGAAGACCCCGCCCAGCAGCACCTGGTCGAGCAGGCCGCGCAGGAAGGTGCGGGCCAGGTCTTCGCGGGAGCGCCCGGAACTGGTGGCGAGCGGTTTGCCGTCGAGCCGCCGCATCACCAGAACGCGCTCCGTGGACAGTGCTTTGTGGACAGTCGGCAGCGTGACGCCGGGGGCCGGATGCGCGGCGATGGCGTCGATGTTCGCGGCTTCGGTGCGGAAATCCAGTTCGTCCTCAAGGGATTCGGCGAATCCGTCGGCCAGTTCCCGTACGCCGAGCGACCGTGCCCAGCCCGCGCGTTCGTACAGCACGGCGGCGAGCCTGCGGACGATGTCGATGTCGCGTTCGACCTGTTCGCGGATTCCGGGCCGCTGCACCTTCACCACGACCTCGGCCCCGGACCGCAGCCGGGCGCCGTAAACCTGCGCGATCGACGCCGCGGCAAGGGGTTCGTCGTCGATGTGCGCGAACGCGGCGAGGTCGATTTCCTCGCGCAGCAAGGCGCGCACCTCGTCCTCGGGCGCGGGCGGCACCTGGTCGTGCAGCCGGCTGAGTTCGCGGATGTACACCGGGGGAAGGAGATCTGCGCGGGTCGAAAGCAGTTGCCCGAGTTTCACGAACGTCACCCCGGCCTCTTCCAGCGCCAGTCGCAGCGACCGCGCGAGTTTCGCCGAGCCGTCGGGGTCCGCGGTGCGGCGTCCGGTGAGGAACGAGCCGAGGCCGTGCCGGATCGCGATGCGCATGATCCGCGAGTAGCGCCGGGCGCGGGCCGCGCGGGACCGCAGCGAGCGCAGCCGGGCGAACAACCCGGGTCCGCCGGACGGAATCGCGAGTTCGGCGACGAACAGGACCAGCAGGGTCACCGCGAGCGCGCTGCCCGCCAGCGGGATCAGCAGGCCAACCGCGACCCCGGCGTTGCTCAGCACGGCGACCGGGAACATCCGGATGACGGTGCCCGCGACGATCCAGCCGGCGAGCGCCGCGCCGAGCGCCCGGACGAGACCGACGCGCACCCCGAGCACTTTGCGGGCCGCGGCGACGAGCGGCCACAGCACCACGACGTAGGCCAGCAGGCCGAGCAGGATCGTTTGCATGCCGACGAGCACACCAGCGCGGCGGCGCGCGCGGATCCAGCCGGGGCGGGACGGGCCTCCCTCTCGCGGGGGAGCGCCCTACTTTCGGACGTAGTCCCTCCCGGTGGTGAACTTCTAACGTCATCCAGCGGACAAAGGGTTGCTTGCTTTCCCGATGAGCTACGGAGGACACGATGCACGCACGAGGGTTCCGGCGGATCGCCGCACTGACCGCGGTCGCCGCCGCGCCGCTCGGCTTCGGCCTGGCCACCGCACCCGCCGCGTCCGCCGCCGCGGCGACCACCGTCTACTACAGCTCGGCCGGCGCGCCCGACTACGTCTCCCAGATCGACCAGGGCGCGGCCAACTGGAACGCCGCGGTCAGCGACGTGCGGCTGGTGAAGGACGAGGGCAAGGCGACGATCACCATCCACGAGGTGCACAGCGGCGGCTCGTACACGCAGACCGACGGGCACGGCAACGGCGACGTCTACCTGGACACGAGCCAGGTCGCCGAGGGCTACGACCCCACTCGGATCGCCGCGCACGAACTCGGCCACAACCTCGGCCTGCCGGACCACTACGAGGGACCGTGCACGGAGCTGATGTCCGGCCACGGGCCGGGCACGTCGTGCACCAACGCGAAGCCGGACGCGCAGGAGTCGGCGAAGGTGCAGCAGTTGTGGGCCAACGGGGTCCGGATCGAGGGCACGCGGGTTACGAAGACCGTCTACTGAGGGCGTCGTGAGTGGCGATCACGGTTCTAACCGGGATCGCCACTCACGAGACCCGGCCACGACGCATACCCGCGCGGGACAGACCTGTTGCCGCGGACAGCAAGGGGACGACGGTGAGAGACACGCTCGGTGCCCCGCTGCTGGGGACCTCGTGAGTGCCTATGCCGGTTCTAACCGGGATCGCCACTCACGACCCCGCTACTCCGCCTGCAGCAGGAAGAACAAGAAACTCGGGCTGACGCACAGCATCCGGTAGTCCTCCGGGAACAGCTTTTCCGCCTCCGGCACCGGTTTCGGCTCGCTGATCGTCGAGATCCGGAACCCGGCCTCGGCGAACGCGTCGGTCATCGCGTGCAGCGGGCGGTTCCAGAAGCTCATCGGCGTCGTCCGGCCGTCGACCTCCCAGTCCTCGGTCCATTCGTAAGTGGCCGAGTAGTCCGTCTGCTGCCCGGCCTGGCGTTGCAGCAGGTGGATCGCGTACGGATGGTCGACCACCACGATCAGCCGTCCGCCGGGCCGGAGGACGCGGTGGAATTCGGCTAGCGTCGGGCCCCAATCCTTCAGGTAGTGCAGCACGAGCGAGGCGACGACGTCGTCGAAAGCGTTGTCGGCGTAGGGGAGTGGCTCGGCGACGTCGGCGACGCGCAGGTCCACGTCCGGGCCTAGCCGCTGGCGGGCGATTTTGAGCATGCCGCTGCTCAGGTCGAATCCGGACACCTCGGCGCCGCGTTCGCGCAGTGCGACGGTCAGCGGTCCGGCGCCGCAGCCCGCGTCGAGAATCCGCCGTCCGGCCACGTCTCCGGCCAGCGCCAGCACGGCGGGCCGCTCGTAGTAGGCGTTCTGGATCTCGGTGTCCGACATGGCGGTGTAGGTCTCGGCCAGCAGGTCGTAATCGTTGATCACGGCGCTCTCTTCCGAAGGCATGCGATCCAGGCTGCCAGAAAACCGCTGCGAGGGTCCCGCTCTGGAGGGAGGCGCCCGCCCGGACCGCCTGTCAGGATTGGCGGGTGCGTTTCCTCCGTCCGCTGGTCAGCGGGGTCACCTATCGCCGGTGGGTGTACTTGATCCTCGGCGCCGCGCTCAGCGTGCCGTACCTGCTGCTCGCGATGATCGCGATGCCGTCGCTGATGCCGTTCGCCACGACGATGGGCTGGGCGAGCCTCGCCGGATTCGTCGTGACGGTCGCCGTGCTGGCCGCGACCGCGTTTCTGCCCGCGGTGCGGGTGCTGGAGGCGGCGGCGGTGCGGGAACTGCTCGCCCAGCCCGCGCCCGGACACGGACGGCTGCGGTGTGCGGCGATGTTCGTCCTGCACGTCGCGGCCGGACTGGTGACCGGGCTCGCGACACTCGCGCTGCCGGCCGGATTCGGGTTCGCGATCAACGCGGTCTTCACCGGTCGGCTTGTCGACACGCCGGATTTCCGGCTGACGGTTCCGCGCGGCTGGGCGTCGGCGTGGCTGCCCGCCGTGTTCGTGGTGGCTTTCGTCCTGCTGATCTACTTCGTGTGGGGCGTCGGCGGATTGCTGCGTCGCGCGGCGGCCCGGTTGCTCGGCTGGTCGGCCGCCGAACGCATCGCGCAGCTGGAACGGCGCACCGACCAGCTCGCCGAACGCACGCGGCTTGCGCGTGAACTCCACGATTCCGTCGGACACGCGCTTTCCGTCGTCACACTGCAGGCCGGGGCCGCACGGCGGACGCTGCACACCGATCCCGGCTTCACCGAGGAAGCGCTCACCGCGATCGAGGAGTCGGCCCGCACCGCGCTCGACGACCTCGACCACGTACTCGGCCTGCTTCGCGAAGAAGCGCGCGACCGGACGCCGCACGCGGGTCTCGCCAATCTGCCAGCGTTGATCACCGTGACGCAGCAGTCCGGCACGGATTGCCGCGTCGAGGTGGAGGGCGATGTCGCGAAGGTGCCCGCGGTGGTGTCCCGCGAGGTTTACCGGATTCTGCAGGAATGCCTCACCAACGCGGTCCGGTACGCGGGCAAGGTGCCGGTCACCGTCGCGCTGGCGGTCGCGGACGGGCAGCTGCGGGCCGAGGTCGCGAATCCGCTCGGCTCGGCCCGGCCGTCGCGCGCCCGGGGCGGACGCGGCCTGCGGGGCATGGCGGAACGGGCGGAGCTGGTGGGTGGCAAGCTGTCCGCGGGACCGGTGGGCGAAAACTGGGAGGTCGTGGTGACGGTGCCGTGGGGGACCCGGTGAGCGTGCGAGTCCTGCTGGTGGACGACGAACGGCTGATCCGGGCCGGGCTGCGCGCGATCGTGGACAGCGAACCGGACCTGACCGTGGTCGGCGAGGCCGCCGACGGCGCGGAGGTGCCGGGCCTGGTCGGGCAGCTGCGGCCGGACGTCGTGCTGATGGACGTGCGGATGCCCGCCGTGGACGGGATCCGCGCGACGGAGCATCTTCTGTCCGCTGTGGATGATCCGCCGAAGGTGATCGTGGTGACCACCTTCGAGAACGACGACTACGTGTACGACGCGCTGCTCGCCGGGGCCAGCGGATTCCTGCTGAAACGCGCGCGGCCGGAGGAGATCGTCGCCGGGATCCGCACGGTGCTGGCGGGCGATTCGCTGCTGTTCCCGGCCGCGATCCGGGGCATGGCCGCGCGGCGTGCGCCCGCGACGGGCGCCCCGCTGGACTTCCTGACCGAGCGGGAACGCGACGTGCTGCGGCTGATGGCGGCCGGACTGTCCAACGGGGAGATCGCCGCCGAGCTGTATCTGGGGCTGCAGACGGTGAAAACGCACGTGGGGAACGTGCTGGGGAAGCTGGGCGCGCGGGACCGCACGCAGGCGGTGATCCGGGCCTACGAGTCGGGGTTCGTCAGGCCGACCGGCTGATCGCGACGTCCCGGCCGATGCCGCGCAGGACCTCGACGCGGTCGCTGCCGGGACGGCTGAGGACCCAGCTGGAGCCGGGAACGGCTTTGGCGCGTTTCTTCAGCGGGGCCAGCAGCCGGGAAGCGTCCCGATAGGACGGAATGGTGCCGCTGCCGCACACCAGCGTCGCCAGGGAAACCGTGACCGGCATGCCTTCGGCGGACCAGTGCGTGTCCAGCAGCGCCGCGGCGACCGTGCCGATTTCGTCCACGTCGCACACGATCAGGAAATCGTCGCCGCCGACGTGGCTCACGCGCATCCGCGGCAGCCGCCGGGAGAGATCGGTGAGCGTTTCGCCGAGGGCGCGGATCAAATCGTCGCCCGCGGCGAAGCCCGCGTTGTCGTTGACCGACTTGAAGGCGTCGACGTCCAGCCACGCCGCCACGAACTGCTCGCCGCTCGCGATCCGGCGTTCGACGTCGCGGGCCGCCGCCTCGCTGCCCGGCAACCGGGTGAGCGGGCTGAGCGTGACGGCCTCCTCGACCTTCGCCTCGGCGACGCCGCGCACGACCTCGGTCACCAGCACCACGCCGAGGCAGTGCCCGGCCGCGTCGACCACCACGACGTCGTCGCCGGTGCGGCCCCAGTCGGCGTCGGTGACCAGTTCGAGGAATTCCAGCGCGCTCGCACCCGCCTCGATCAGATGCGGTTTGTCCGCCAGCCGCGCGGCGGACCGTTTCGCGTGCAGGGCGTGGCCGTACGGACCGGTGATGGTGACGAGGAAACGCGTCCGGTCGACTGACCACTGTGGACGGTTGTCCGCGTCGACGCCGACCACGCCGCTCGGCGCGTCGGCCGCGGCGAGCACCTCGCGGACGTCGTCGCAGGTCGCGTCCACCGGCAGGGTCGTGGCCGGGCGCAGGAAATCGCCGACGCGCGGGGCCTGCGGCGGCGCGGGCGTGCGCCGGTCCTCCGGGAGGACCGCGCCGGAGGCGGGCGCGGACCGGTGCGCGGCGGGCGGCGCGAGCAGGTTGCCCTGCGCGATCCGGACGCCGAGCTGCTGTGCCGCGTCGAGCTGCGACTCGGTCTCGATCCCGGTCGCGACTAGCCGGATGTTCGTGCGCGTCGTGTAGTGCAGCAGCGCCTCGACGACGGCTGTCGACGCCGGGTCGCCGGGCAGCCCGCGCAGCACGCTGCGGTCGAGCTTCACCAGGTCCACCGGCGACTGCGCGAGCAGCGCCAGCGGGAGGTCGCCGCGGCCGAGCCCGTCGAGCGCGAGCCGGAAGCCCAGTTCGGTGAGCGCGCGCATGCCGTCGAGCAGGCGGCCGGTGGGCAGGTGCGTGAACGGCGGCCCGACCTCGAGCACGACGTCGCGGGTGCGCCGTCCGGCCGCGCCGAGTTCGGCGATCAGCTCGTCGAACGCCTCCACCGGCGACGCGAGCGTGCGCGCGGAGAGGTTGAGGTGCAGCGGGAGCGCGCTCGGGCGCTCGGTTTCCTGCCGCACCGCGGCGGCGGCCAGCCCGAGGTCGACCTCGGTGAGCCTGCCCTCGCGGCGGGCCTCGGCGAGAAGTTCGTGCGCCGTGCCCCGGCCCGGCCGGGCCAGTGCCTCGTACGCGACGACCCCGCCGGTGTGCAAGCTGTACATCGGCTGGAAGGCGAATCGGACCGCACGCAGCGTCGTCACGGAGGCGATACTCGCACCGCCGAAGGCGACTGCGAAACCGTTGTCAGCTGATGTTCACCGGCGCGGCACTTTGGCCACCGGATCGGACTAGCGAAATGCTTTCGGCGTTCCCTCGATCGGGAGCGGGAAAATTCCCGGCACCGGCTCAGCCGAGCAGCCGGCGGCGGATCCCGGCCGGGGCCGCGCGGAACAGGTTTGCCATGGTCGCGGCAGTGCCGGGCAGGTCGGTGCGGCCCGAGGTGAACGCGCGCTGCGCCGGGACCGGGAGGCTGAAGAAAAGATCGAAAAATTGCGCTGACTGCGCGGGTGACATTCCGCACAATGCACGGAGTCCGTGGCGGCGCAAGACGTGCACCGCGCGGGCTTCCGGCGGCCACAATGCCTTCCGCGCGGCGCTGGCCGCGGCCGCCGGGCCCGCGTCGAACGCGCTGGCGAGGGCGTCCGCGACGCGGGGCGCGAGCTGCAGCGCGGTCGCGAGGCTGTAGCCGGTCGCCGGGTGCACGAGCGCGCCCGCGACCCCGAACGGCACCGCCTGGCCGCGCTTCGGCAGCGGGACGTCGAGCACGATCCGCACCCGCTCGACCCGGCCCGCCGGACGGATTCCCGCCGCGGTGAGCCGTGCGTGCAGCCGCTGGGCGAGTTCGGACACTGGCAGTCCGGGCTTGCGTGCCAGGGACGTCTCCTCGACCAGCACCGAGCCGTCGCCGAGCGGGAGGAGGTAGCGGAAGCTGTCCGTGCCGTCGCGCCAATCCATGAAGACCGCGGTCTCGGCCGGTGCCAGGCGTTCGGCCTGGTCCGCGGGCAGCACGAGCCCATACGCGGTCTGCTCGGCGCGTGGGCCGCGGAGTTTGGGCGCGCCAGACGCGTCGACGAACACCGCCGTCGCCAGCCGCCGACCGTCGGCGAGGAGAACGGTCGAACCGTGCGGGCCGTGCTCCGCGCCGTCCGCCTTGCCTGTGATGACCTGGACTTTCGGCTCGGTCAGCCACTCGCGCAGCCCGGTGTTGTCGAGCACCCGATACGCGCGATCGACGCGGTGCTCGCGAGTTCCGTACGCCAGCGTCGTGGCCGGAGCCGCCGCGATCGCCCGATCCGGCAGTTCGGGGACCTCGTCCGCCCACAGTCCGTAAGTGTTCGGCCACTTTCGGTGCGGATCCGGGTCGAGGACGGCTGTTTCCAGCCCTCGCCGGGCGCACGCGGCCGCCAGCGCCCGCCCGGCCGGGCCGCCGCCCGCCACCAGCACGTCGGTCATCCCGCGATCCTGCCGTACGGGCGGATACGGTGAGACACATGGACGAGACCGATCCGAGGGCAGCGCGCCGGGACCCGGAGAGCGGGGCGGGCGGGTTCACCGATCTGGCGACCAGCCCGTTCCGCGTCGACCGCGACCGGATCACCGCGTCGCCGTTCTTCGCGCGGCTGGGCGGGGTCACCCAGGTGGTGAGCGCGGGCGGGGCCGGGCTGCTGCACAACCGGCTGACGCACAGCCTGAAGGTCGCGCAGGTCGCGCGCGGGATCGCGGAGCGGATCACCGGGGCGAGCGAATCGGCCGAACTGGCGATGAAACTCGGCGGCTGCGATCCGGACGCGTGCGAGGCCGCCGCGCTGGCGCACGATCTCGGGCATCCGCCGTTCGGGCACCTCGGCGAGCAGACCCTCGACCGGATCGCGCGGCACCGGTTCGGCCTCGCCGACGGTTTCGAAGGCAACGCGCAGACGTTCCGCATCCTCACCACGACGGACGTGCGCGGCCCGTCGTCGATCGGCCTCGACCTCACGACGGCGGTCCGCGCGGCGGTCCTGAAGTACCCGTGGGCGCGTCTGCATTATCCGCAGCCGCATCCGACCGAGATGCCGTTGCCGCCGCGCGGCGCGGCCGAACCGGACGACGCTCCCGGGACCGGCGCGAGCAAATTTTCCGCCTATGTCACGGAATTGGACGACTTCGAGCAGTCGCGCGCCCCGTTCGCCGCGCGGATCGAGCCGTGGCAGCAGACCGTGGAAGCGTCCGTAATGGACACTGCCGACGACATCGCGTACGCGATCCACGATCTGCAGGACTTCCACCGCATCGGCGTCCTGCAGCACGCGCCCGTCGCCGCTGAACTGGGGGAGTGGCTGGCGCACGCCGTCGAACTGGCCTCTTTGGACGATGCCCGGCTGAGTGCCGAGATCCGCCGCCCAGGCCGTTCCCTGGAGCGGATGCGCCGGCGGATGCACCTGAAGGACAGCTGGATCGTGGACGACGACGCCTTCGCCGCGGCCGTCGCGAGAGTCCAGCGAGAACTGGTCGACGGCCTCCTCGCGGACGGCTTCGACGGCTCGACCGAAGCCGAACAAGCGACCGCCGCGTTCTCCGCGAACTGGACGGCGCGGCTGGTCGACGGGGTGTTCGTCCTGTCGTCCCCGTCGACCCGGTCCGGACACGTCTCGCTGCGGCCCGCGCAGTGGCACGAGGTGCAGGTGCTGAAGTTCGTCCACCGGCGGTTTGTGTTGCTGCGCCCCGATCTCGCGTTGCACCAGCGCGGTCAGGCGAGCCTGGTCACGACGCTGGTCGACGCCCTGGACGCGTGGCTCCTGGACCGCGACGAGGCTTCCCGGCTGCCGCGCCGGCTGCACGACCTGATGGAACTGGCGCACGACGAGTACGCCGGCCTGGCCCGGACCGCGCCGGAGCTGCTGGTCGGCGCGACCGGGGAACGGATCGAGGGCGCGGACGCGGTGCGCGGCTTGGCCAGGGGCCGGGCGGTGGTGGACTTCGTGGCTTCGCTGACGGACAAGCAGGCGGTGACGTTGCTGGAGGCGCTGTCGGGCCGGTCGAGCCAGCCCTGGTCGGATTCCTTCGTGCTGTAATCGGCTTGCATCGACCGGGGTTCGACGGCCACGGTGGACGGATGCCGTTGACGATCCGGGAAGCCGGCGCCGAGGATTGGCCGGGGATCTGGCCGATCGTCCGGGACGTGGTGACCGAGCAGCAGACGTTCCCCTACGACCCGGCCATGACCGAGGCGGAAGCCCGGGAATCTGGCTGGTGCCCGCCCCGGCGCGAGTGGTGGTCGCGGCCGAGGGGGACCGGGTGCTGGGCACGGCGAACATGTATGCCAACCGGCCGGGTCCGGGGAACCATGTCGCGTCGGGGAGTTTGATGGTGGCCCGGGATGCGCGCGGTTCCGGGGTGGGGCGGGCGTTGGTTGTTGACCTGATCGAGTGGGCTCGGCGGGCTGGGTTCATGGCGGTGCAGTTCAATGCGGTGGTGGAGACCAATGTTCCGGCGATTCGGTTGTACGAGAGTCTGGGGTTTGTGACGTTGGGGGTCGCGCCGGGGGCGTTCCGGCATCCGGTCGAGGGGCGGGTCGGGCTGCGGATCATGTGGCTGGAGCTGTGACTCGTCACGGACAGCGGCAACTCAAGTCCCCGCGGACGGAGGGAAGCGGGATGCCCTTGTACCGGCTCGTCTCCGACGAGAGCTGCCCGGATTTCGTACTCGCCTTCGAGTCGTTGTCCGGGTTCTTCGCCGACGAGACGACCGACGGGCAGATGATCCTCGAGGGCGTTCGCAACGCAGCCGACGCGCGTCCGGCGACTATGGACGATGCGGTGCTCGAGGTGGTCGACGATTCCGGAGAAGCGATCGGCAAGTATTGGCTCGGCTGCTTCACGCTGAAGCCGAAGAACATTCTCCTGGCTCCGGACGGGGCCGACAGCCTCGAAGTTCCGTCCCGCGGCGGCGAGCCGTTTCCCCATGCGCAGGCGATCTGGGCGCGGTGGAGCCGAGGATCGGTCCAGCCTCGCGAATGGACTCGGTATCCCGCGGCCCAGCACGGCGACTGGATGCACGTAGTGCAAAACGCGTGGTTCACCTCGGGAAAGCACGCGATGCGATACGGCACGGGCGACATCGTCATCGACGGGAAGGGCCTGTCGTCGAAGGACTCGTTCTACTGTGCCATCGGCGAGGCGGCGAACGGTCCAGGCGGGTACTTCGGCAGCAACTTGGATGCGCTCGACGACTGCGTCCGGAGCGGATCGGAGCGGGGACCGCGCTATTCGGTGGTCTGGAATGCCGTCGAGACGTCTCGCCGAGTCTTGGGCGATGCCTTCGTGGACGCGGTCACGGAAATCTTCGGCAACCGCGGAGTCGATCTGCGCTGACCGGCGAATCCGGTGCACGGTCGGGAGGAGCCAGTGCTGCCCGGTGCAGGGCAGCTTCGGCCGAACGGCCTACGACGTCCGGCGGGAGGCGAAAATTGCTCCGCCAACGTCACCCCAACGGCCGTTTTTCCCGGACAGAAGTGGGACTTAGCTGGATCCAGCCGGTGATCACCGGCGTTGGCCAGCGTGAGTCGGGGCACGCGGTGTGAGATCGGAGGCGCACGTGCGTCGGAACCGTTCACCAAGAGCCTCGACGAAAACCGCGAGAAGACGGACGGGCGTGGTCGCCGCGGCGGTGCTTGCCGCCGGGCTGGCGACACCGCCCCTCGCGGAAGCGCAGGAGTCCACTGTGGACACTGCGAACAGTCAGATCGCCGCGCTGCAGGCGCTCAAAGCCGGGCAGACCGCGACTGAGTCCAAAATAGACAGCAAACTGCTCGTCCAGGAGAAGATGCGCACGCGGAGCCTGAGCGCCGCCGCGTTGCCGGGCCTCTCGAAAACAGGGGACAAGGCGCTCGTCGACATCCGGGTCACGAAGGTCAGCGACGGGCTCGTCAACGACCTGGTCAAGGCTGGTGCCGCGGTGCGCGCGGTGTCGAGCGCGGCGGCGAGCATCCGGGCCGAGGTGCCGCTGGGGGCGTTGCCGGAGATCGCGAAACGCGGCGACGTGAAGCACGTCGAGACCGCGGACCTGGCGATGACGGCGCGGCAACGGGACAACAAGGAAAGCACTGAAACCAAGCAGCAGAAGGCTGATCGCATCGATCGGCAGCTCAAGGAAGCCCTCGCCACGCAAGCCAAGGCGCCGGTCGTCAGCGCGGGGGACCGGGCGCACAACGCGGACGCGGCGCGCCAGCAGTTCGGGGTGACCGGCACCGGGGTGAAGGCGTGCGCGCTGTCCGACGGGGTCGATTCGCTGGAGGTTTCCCGGGCCAAGGGCGAGCTTCCGGCGGTCGATGTCCTGACCGGACAGGCAGGCACCGGTGACGAAGGCACCGCGATGCTGGAGATCATCCACGACCTCGCCCCGAACGCGAAGCTCGGTTTCGCGACGGCGTTCACCTCGGACGCGAGTTTCGCCGACAACATCCGCAAGCTGCGCTTCGAAGCGCACTGCGACGTGATCGTCGACGACGTCATCTACTTCAAGGAATCCCCGTTCCAGGACTGGATCATCGCGCAAGCGGTGAACGACGTGACGGCCAACGGCGCGCTCTACTTCTCGTCCGCGGGCAACGAAGGCAACGTCGCCGACGGCACCGCGGCGCACTGGGAAGGCGACTTCGTCGATTCCGGCGTCCCGATCGGCAAATTCGCCGGCACTGCGCACAACTTCGCCGGTGCGGCCGGAAAGCAGGTGTTCGAGCCGATCTCGGACGCGTCGTCGGCCAACGTCCCGGTGACGTTGCACTGGTCCGACCCGGTCGGCGCGGCCGCCGACGACTACGACCTTTACCTCCTCGACGCGCGCGGCAACGTCGTCAGCTTCAGCCAGGACGTCCAGAACGGCACCCAGGACCCGTACGAGCAGCTGGCCACCCCGCTGTTCGGCGGCAGCGGCCTGCGGCTCGCCGTGGTGAAGTTCTCCGGGGCCAACCGGTATCTCTCGCTGACCGCGTTCGGCAGCCGGTTCCGCGACTCCGCGGACGGGCTCAAGGCGTACTCCACGCCCGGCGCGGTCGTGGGCCACGCGGCGGCGCGCAAGGCGTTCGCGGTCGCCGCGGCACCCGCCGAGGCGGCGTTCGGGCGGCCGCTCGAACCGGGCGACCCGGCCAACCCGACCGGACCGTATCCGGCGGCGTATTCGGGGGCCAGCAAGGCGGAGCGGTTCAGCTCGGACGGTCCGCGGCGCGTGTTCTACGAGGCCAACGGCACCCCGATCACGCCGGGCGACGTGTCCTCGACCGGCGGCGAGGTCCGGCAGAAGCCGGAAATCACCGCGGCGGACGGCGTGCACACCTCGGTGAGCGGGTTCGACCCGTTCTTCGGCACGTCGGCCGCGGCACCGCACGCGGCCGCGATCGCGAGCCTGGTGCTGTCCGGCAATCCCGGACTGTCCAATTCGGACGTTCGCGAGGCGTTCCTGAAGACCGCGGTGGACATCGAAGCACCCGGCCCGGACAACCTCACCGGCGCTGGAGTGGTGTTGGCGGACAAGGTATTGACCTACACCGGAGCCAGCCCGCAGCCGTACGCGGAGGCCGGGCAGCCGACCGTCCGCGGCCCCAGCGGCGGCAGCACGCTCAACCCCGGTGAGACCGCGACGGTCACGCTGCCGGTGAAGAACAACGGCGACGGCACCGCGGTGTCCACGAGCGTCGTGCTCTCCTCGCCGACTCCGGGCGTCACGATCGAGCCGCGCGCGAAGTCGTACGGCACGATCAGCCCGGGGCAGACCGGGATCAACGACTTCACCGTCACGGTTCCGGCCAGCCAGCAGCTCGGTTCGCCGGTGGTGCTCAACGCGCGGGTGACGTTCGCGGGCTCGTACTCGCCGCGGACCAGCACGTTCGGGCTGCCGGTCGGGACGCCGTCGCCGGTCGCGCAGACGTTCGCTTACGCCGGCCCGGCGGTCGCGATCCCGGACAGCTCGTCGCTCGGCGCCTCGGTCCCGCTCGTGGTGAGCGGCGTCGGGCCCGCGTCGAAGGTGTCGCTGTCGATCGACGGCACCACCTGCACCGCCGCGGAGAAGGCGACCACGGTCGGCATCGACCACACCTACGTCAACGACCTGGTCGGCACGCTGACCTCGCCGTCCGGCGCGACGGCGACGCTGTTCCAGAAGGGCGGCGGCAGCGGCAACAACCTCTGCCAGGTCGTGTTCGACGATTCGGCGGCCAAGCTGTTCAGCACGACCGGGTCGCCGGACGCGCCGTACACCGGCACCTACCGTCCGGTCACGCCGCAGGCCCAGCCGGGCACGTCGGCGGACGGCACGTGGACGTTCAAGGTCGTCGACACCACCGGCGGCGACACCGGTTCGATCCGCAGCGTTTCGCTGCACGTCAACGGGTACGTCGCGGCCGGACGTCCGGCGGACGTGCAGAAAGTGGTGACGAGAGGACCTCAGCTGGCTTAACGGACGCGGGGCCGTCGCGAACCGCGGCGGCCCCGTACCGTTTCCGGTATCAATGCCAGGGACTTAAGGCAGCGCTATGGGTGCCGTTGAGAGGATCGTCTGCCCTGGTTGAGGGGGCTGGCCAGGGTCGGCGCGGCTCGTGGCGAGTGGCGGGAGCGGGTTGGTCGTTCGTGAGGGACTCCTTCACGGAATCTGATTCCCTCAGGGGTCCCCTCACGGACCTTCGGATACGGTCATACTGGGGTCAATCGGGCAGTTCGGTGCCGCTGGCGTCCTTTGTGGATGGTCCAGCAGCCGTGGGTCACGCAGCTTAAGTCCCGTACCGTTTTCGGTATGGCACGGCAGGTCGCGGGCGGCGGACGGGCGGTGGAGGTCCCGCCGGAACGGCTCGACGGCTGGTTCGCGCGCTTCGCGGAACGCAACGACGGCGCGGCGACTACAGTTCTCGCTGCGACCGAAGTACGGGTCTCAGCCGGCAACGGCACCACGGCCACCGCGACTGTCCAGTTTGGACCGTTGGCCGAGCGAGGCGAATACCCCGGGCTGGCCGTCGAACCACTGATCCGGCACGTACGAACGCCGCGGCTGATCGCGCTGCTGCTGGTCCGCAAGGGCGCACATTCGCTCGGGCTCGCGTACGACGGCCGCGTAGTTCTTTCCCGGACCGACCGCCATCACGTACAAGGCCGAACCGCGGCAGGTGGCTGGTCGCAGCAACGCTTCGCCCGCCGCCGGGAAGGTCAGACGCGCGCGGCGCTGCATTCGGCGGCGCGGGACGCGTACGAAGTTCTGCTCCCGCGAATGTCCGAAGTGGACGCTGTGGTGCTCGGCGGAGACCGCCGGGCGCTGGACGAACTGCGCGCCGACCGCAGGCTCGCCCCGGTGTTCGACCGGGTGGAGCCGTGCGTGCTGGAAATCCCCGGACCGCGGCGCGAGGTGCTGGCCGAGGCGGCGCTGCGGGCGCGCGCGGCGGAGCTGGTGGTGAGGGAGCCGACAGCGGGCCCCGAGTGAATCCGGACACGGCCTCGAAAACCGTTCGACGCCGACCCGTACACTGGGTTCGTGGTCATCAGGGCATTCGTGCGGATTCAGAGAGAATAACCGCCCGCCCCGCATCGTGCGCGGTGCCGGGGCGCTCCAGCACGTCCACCCGACCACCCCCGTCTCCGGGAGTTCTCTTGATCACGGCCACCGGCCTTGAGCTGCGCGCCGGTTCGCGCATCCTGCTCAACGGCGCCACCCTCCGCATCCAGTCCGGCGACCGCATCGGCCTCGTCGGCCGCAACGGCGCGGGCAAGACCACCTCGCTGAAGGTCCTCGCGGGCGAGGGCGAACCGCACGCCGGCGACGTCCGGCGCAGCGGCGAACTCGGCTACCTGCCGCAGGACCCGCGCGAGGGCGACCTGTCGGTCACCGCGAAGGACCGCGTGCTGTCCGCGCGCGGGCTCGACACCCTGCTGCGCGACATGGAAAAGGCGCAGACCTCGATGTCCGAGCTGGTCGACGACAAGCAGCGGGACAAGGCGATCAACCGCTACGCGCGGCTCGAAGAGCGGTTCTCCTCGCTCGGCGGGTACGCCGCGGAGAGCGAGGCCGCGCGGATCTGCTCGAACCTCGGCCTCGCCGACCGCATCCTTTCCCAGACGCTGAGCACGCTTTCGGGCGGTCAGCGCCGCCGCGTCGAGCTGGCGCGCATCCTGTTCGCCGCCGCCGAGGCGGGCGCGGGCGGCAAGTCCGAGACGATCCTGCTGCTGGACGAGCCGACCAACCACCTGGACGCCGACTCGATCAACTGGCTGCGCGGCTTCCTCAAACAGCACGACGGCGGACTCGTGGTGATCAGCCACGACGTCGAACTGCTCGGCGACGTCGTGAACAAGGTGTGGTTCCTCGACGCCACGCGCGGCGAGATCGACATCTACAACATGAGCTGGCAGCGCTACCTCGACGCGCGCGCCACCGACGAGAAGCGCCGCCGCCGCGAGCGCGCGAACGCCGAGAAGAAGGCGTCCGCGCTGCAGGCGCAGGCCGCGAAGCTCGGCGCGAAGGCGACCAAGGCCGTCGCGGCGAAGAACATGGCCCGCCGCGCGGAGCAGATGCTGTCCTCGCTCGACGAGACGCGCCAGGCGGACAAGGTCGCCCGGATCAAGTTCCCGGAACCGGCCTCGTGCGGGCGCACGCCGCTGACCGCGGACGGACTGTCCAAGTCGTACGGCTCGCTGGAGATCTTCACCGGCGTCGATCTGGCGATCGACCGCGGCTCGAAGGTCGTCGTGCTCGGATTGAACGGAGCCGGAAAGACGACATTGCTCCGGCTGCTCGGCGGAATGGAAACCCCGGACACCGGATCCGTCGAACCGGGTCACGGATTGCGTTTGGGCTATTACGCACAGGAACACGAAACTCTCGACCACGAAGCGTCGGTGTGGGAAAACATCCGCCATCTCGCTCCGGACACCGGCGCGCAGGAGCTGCGGAACCTGCTCGGCTCGTTCCTGTTCACCGGCGAGCAGCTCGACCAGCCCGCCGGGACGCTGTCCGGCGGCGAGAAGACCCGGCTCGCGCTCGCTGGACTCGTGTCCAGCCAAGCCAATGTGCTGCTGCTGGACGAACCGACGAACAACCTCGACCCGGCCAGCCGCGCGCAGGTGCTCGACGCGCTGCGCAGCTTCGCCGGCGCGGTCGTGCTGGTGACGCACGACCCGGGCGCGGTCGAGGCGCTCGAACCCGAGCGCGTGATCCTCCTTCCGGACGGAACCGAGGACCACTGGTCCGCCGATTATCTTGAACTTGTCCAGCTTGCCTGACCGAGTGCGTCCGTTCGGGTGCTTACCGTGTCGGCGAAAGCACTGGAATGGCCCAATGTGATCGCGGTTTCGATCGTTTTACGGCTGTCGTCTGGCAATCCGGCGCGTAGTGTTCGATCATTGCCCCGGCAGGGGCCGCGAATGGCCCGGAACAACCACTCGGCGGGAAGGCGATCGACGTGGCTGATCTCAAGAAAGGCGCGCGGATCACCGGCAACACGCGCGACAAGCTGGCCGCTGACCTGAAGAAGAAATACGAGAAGGGCTCGAGCATCCGGGCGCTGGCCGAATCCACCGGACGGTCCTACGGGTTCGTCCACCGGGTGCTGTCGGAGTCCGGGGTCCAGCTGCGGGGGCGCGGCGGGGCCACGCGAGTCAAGAAGAAGTAGCGTCAGCGCGGCCGTTGCGCGGGGGCGCGCGGTCGGTCCGGAGGCCCGGAAGGTCAGCGCGGCGCCGAGGAGTACCAGCGGGTACACGAGGTAGCCGTACCGGGTGGCCGGAGTGAGAAGGATCAACGCGCCGAGTCCGACGGCGGTTCGCGTCAGTGCAGCGGATCCCGTCGCGGGGGGCCGGCGTGCCAGCCAGACCAGCATCGCCACCGCCGCAAGGCCCACCAGCACCAGCGAAATCGCGGTGCCGGCCGGTCCGGCCTGTGCGATCAGATGCCCGGGCAGCGGGCTCGCCGCGGGGAGCGGACCGCGCCCATGCCGAGCGGGAAGCGGATCACGTGCTCGGTGAACGCCGCCGGGTTCGCCAGATACACCGGCAGGTGCAGCACGATCGTCGTCACGGCGAGCGCGGCCGCGAAGCGACCTGTTGCCGCCCAAGGATTTTCGCCGCGCGCACGCCGGTAAACGAATACCGCGAGCACCGCGGCCGCCGGCGCGACGATGAGTTTCGCGCTGATCACCAGCGCCAGCACGAGCCCGGTCCATCCCGGACGGCCGGACGCGGCGAGCGCGAAGGCCAGCACGAGCAGCCCGACGATCGCGAGGTCCGGACCGGCCACCGCCCAGGTCAGCGCGGTGAGCGGACAGGCGATCGCGAGCTGTGCGGCGAAAACCGGGATCCGGGGCCGGTTCAGCAGCCGCCAGGACGCGTAAGCGCAGAGCACCGCGGCGAGCGCGAACATCCAGCGCGCGTCGGTCAGTGCATTGAGGACCGGGGTGCCGCCGAACAACGCGCGCGGCAGCCCGAAGACGGTCATCACCGGGCCGTAGGGCGTGTAGTCGTTCACCACCGGCGCGCGGCCGAGCGCGGCGATGTCGACGTACGGGGTTCCGCTGTGCAGCAACAGATCCGCGCTGCGCTCGATCACCCACACCTCGGGCTGCGCGGCCCACGAGAACGGGGTGATCAGCCAGTCGGTTCCGGTCAGCCGCCGGATCACCAGCATCAGCAACGGCGCGCACATAGCGAGCACGACTACCGCGCCGATCCCGATCCAGCGCGAACCGAATTTGCCGTTAGTTTGCATTCCGCGCCGCGCGGAAAACAGCAGCCATCCGCTGTGCGCGGCCGCCAATCCGTATCCGGCGACCGCGAAATTGCCCCAGATCCGGTAGCCGTAGAACTCCGAGGCGAGCGCGGTGCCGAGCGCGAAGGCGAAGCAGCCGGCGTAAAAGACGAGATCCCAGGCGGCGACGCGCACCGGAGGGGACGCCTCGGCGCGCGCAGGGGCCATCAGCAGTTCCACCCGCGTTTCCTCCCCCGTTCGCCGACCCCGAAACGCCAGGCTACCGAGCCGCGCCGCACCGCCCGCGCCCCGGCCCGGTCCGGTCGGGAAGAATGCGGGGCGGCCCGGTGTTGTGCAGGTCATCTCCGGAAAAAAGTTCAAGTAATCTAGAGGTTTTCACGAGCTGGGGGACACTCCAATGGACAACACCTGGGCGCTGCTCAGCTCCGCGATGCGGGCCGGCGACGCGCCGAAAGCGCTGACCAAAGGCACGCTCCGGCGCGTCGCGCGGTTCGCCCGCCCGCACTGGAAGCGGCTGCTGGCCTTCCTGGTGCTCACCGTGATCTCGGCGGTGCTGGCGGTGACGACGCCGGTGCTCGCGGGCAAGGTGGTCGACGCGATCGTCGGCGGGCACGAGCTGAACGTGGTGGTCTGGCTGTCGGTGGTGATCGCGGTGCTCGCGATCGTCGACGCCGGGATGGGGCTGGCCGAACGCTGGCAGTCCGCGCGGATCGGCGAGGGCATCATCCTCGACCTGCGCGTGGCCGTGTTCGAGCACGTGCAGAAGCTGCCCATCGCGTTCTTCACCCGCACTCGCACCGGCGCGCTGGTCAGCAGGCTCAACAACGACGTGATCGGCGCGCAGCGCACGTTCACCGCGACTTTGTCCGGTTTGGTCACCAACGTGATCCAGTTGGCGCTGTCGCTGGTCGTGATGGTGTCGCTGTCCTGGCAGGTGACGCTCGTCGCGCTGGTGCTGTTGCCGATTTTCGTACTGCCCGCGCGCCGGCTCGGCCGCCGCATGGCCGGGCTGCAGCGCGAGGCCGCCCAGCTCAACGCCGGGATGACCACGCAGATGACCGAACGGTTCTCCGCGCCGGGCGCGACCCTGGTGAAGCTGTTCGGCCGGCCGCGCCAGGAGGTCGCCGACTTCGGCCTCCGCGCCGGACGGGTGCGCGACATCGGCGTGCGCACCGCGATGCTGACGCGCTGGTTCATGACGAGCCTGACGCTCGTGTCGGCGCTCGCACAGGCGCTGGTCTACGGACTCGGCGGCTACCTCGCGCTCACCGGGAAGCTCGAACCGGGCACCGTGGTGGCGCTGGCGCTGTTGCTGACCCGCCTGTACACCCCGCTGACCGCGCTCGCGAACGTGCGCGTGGACGTGATGACCGCGCTGGTGTCGTTCGAGCGCGTCTTCGAGGTGCTGGACCTGGAGCCGATGATCAAGGAGCCGGCCGAGCCGAAGAAGCTGCCCGAGGGCGGGGTTTCGGTCGAGTTCTCCGGCGTGCGGTTCGGCTACCCGGCGGCGGACAAGTTCTCGCTCGCCTCGCTGGAGGACGTGGCCACTTTGGACAGCCGGGGCGGCGAAGAAGTGCTGCACGGCGTGAGTTTCCGCGCCGAGGCCGGGCAGATGGTCGCGCTGGTCGGTTCGTCCGGCGCGGGCAAGTCGACGATCGCTTCGCTGCTGCCGCGGCTGTACGACGTGGACGAGGGTGCGGTCCGACTGTCCGATGTGGACGTCAAGGACCTGAGTTTCGCTTCCCTGCGCGAAACCGTCGGCGTGGTGACCCAGGACGGGCACCTGTTCCACGACACGATCCGCGCCAACCTGAGCTACGCGCGCCCGGACGTCACCGACGACGAGATCTGGGCCGCGCTGGAGAAAGCCCGGCTGGGCGATCTCGTGCACTCGCTGCCGGACGGGCTCGACACCACCGTCGGCGAACGCGGCTACCGGCTCTCCGGCGGGGAACGACAGCGGCTCACCATCGCGCGGCTTTTGCTGGCCCAGCCGAAGGTCGTCGTGCTGGACGAAGCGACGGCGCACCTGGATTCGGAATCCGAGGCCGCGGTGGGCGAAGCGCTCACCGGCGCGCTGGAAGGCCGGACGTCGCTGGTGATCGCGCACCGCCTGTCGACCGTGCGGGCGGCGGATCTGATCCTGGTGGTGGAAAACGGCGACATCGTGGAACGCGGCACGCACGACGAACTGCTGGCGCGGGAAGGGCGGTACGCGGAGCTGTACCACACGCAGTTCTCGGAGGAGGCTGCGGCAGCGTAGTGGGGTCGTGAGTGTTGATCACGGTTCTAACCGTGATCAACACTCACGACGCGATCAGCGCAAGGCGGGCACCCGAGGCTCGTACTTCGCCAGCAGCGCCGCGTTCGCCGCGTCGCCACCCTCCACATTGGAGCTGCGCCACAACGGAACGTCGAGCCCCTCGGCGGTGCCCCGGTCGTAAACCTCAGCCAGAATCAGATTCCACAGGAACGCATTGACCACAGTGGACAGCGGTCCAGTACGCGGGGCGTCCGCCGGATAGCTGGCGTCGCCGGGAATCACCAGCGAATCCAGCACCACGGTGCCTTCCTCGGCCAGCGTCGTGGCGGACCGGCGCGGCGCGGCGGCCACGCACGCCCGCGACGTCACGGCGATCACCGCGGCGCCTCGGCGACGCGCACCGGAGGCCAGTTCGACCGGGTACGGATTCACGCCGGAGGTCGAGAACACGACCAGCACGTCGTCCGGTCCCGGCGCGCGTTCGGCCAGCACCTCCTCGGCGAGGCCGGAGCGGCGCTCGGTGCGCGTGCTGTGCTGCGCGCCGTGCAGCGGCAGCAGTTCCGGGTGGTACAGCGGATAGACGCAGGCGAGCCCGCCCGCGCGGTAGAACGTCTCGGCGACCGCGGCGAGCGAGTGCCCGGCGCCCGCGGTGAAGATCAGCGCGTCGGCCCGGATCACCCCCAGCAGCAGGTCGGCGGCTGCGGAGATCTGCGCGGCATTGGCCGCCGCGGCTGCCTCGAGCTGGTCCGAAGTGCTCTTCACGAGATCCGTGGCGCTCACCACACCTGCCCTTCCTCGCGGGTCCGGGCACCGAATCTATCGGGTGGACACGCTTCGTGGTGGATTACCGTGGAGTTGATCGAAACGGGGGTGCCGGTGAACGGGAAACGGCAAGGCGGCCAATCGGATCCGGCCGTGCGGGTGTGGCGGGCCCCCGGGCAGACCCGCGCGGTGGCGCTCGTGCTGCACGGCGGGGCCGAACGCAGCACCGCGGTCGTCCGGCCGTGGCGGCTGGCGTACCAGCGGATGGTGCCGCTCGCGCGGTCGCTGCACCGCGCCGGACGGCAGCACGGCCTGGAAGTCCGGCTCATGCGCAACCGGCTGTACGGCTGGAACGGGCGGCTGGAAAGCCCGGTGCCGGACGCCCGCTGGGCGCTCGACCGCATCCGCGCCGACCATCCCGGGCTGCCGGTGGTCCTCGTCGGCCATTCGATGGGCGGCCGCGTCGCGCTGCGGGTCGCCGACGATCCGGCGGTGACCGGCGTGTGCGCGATGGCCCCGTGGACGCCGCCGGGCGAACCGGTGGACGCGGTGGCCGGCCGGGCGGTGCTGATCGCGCACGGCACCCGCGACCGGATGACCTCGCCCGCCGAGTCCTACGCCTTCGCCGCGCGCGCCCGCGAGGTCACCGAGCTGGTGGCCCGGTTCGAGATCGCCGGGGAGGGCCATTCGATGATCCGCCGTCCCGCGGTCTGGACCCGGCTGATGTGTGCTTTCACACTGGACCGGATCGGACCGGGGGAAACGGACGAGACTCTTCTCCAGGCCTGGTCCCGCCCTTCCGGCGACCGGCTGCGCATCCCGGGGTGACCGGCGATCGCGGCCAGGTCGCGAGGGCAGCGGGGACGAAGCGGGAATATCATGGGGAAGGGCTCGAAAGCCCGTTCGGAGGGAGTGTCTTGTCCACGTCACGAGTCGATCCGACGGTGGTCTCGCAGCCGGTGCCCGACGAATCCCGATGGCCCGGTCTCGCCACGCCGCCGCATTCGCCGCTGCGGGCGCGCGCGGCCGAGGCGCTGTTCCGGCACGCGGTGAAAACGCTGGACGTGCGCGTCACCTTCCCGGACGGGACGGTGCTGGGCGCGGGCGGCCCGGACGCGCCGGAGATGCGCATCCACCGGCCGGCGGCGTTCTTCCACCGGCTCGGCGCCGACGCGAAGATCGGCTTCGGCGAGGCGTACCTGGTCGGCGACTGGACGGCCGACGACCTGGCCGGCGTCCTCACGCCGTTCGCCGAGCGGCTGTCCACGCTCGTGCCGCCGTTCCTGCAGCGGTTCCGCCGGTTCGCCGAGCGGATGCAGCCGTCGGAGGAAGAGAACACGATCGAGGGCGCCCGGTCGAACATCCACCGGCACTACGACCTGTCGAACGACCTGTTCAGCGCGTTCCTGGACGAGTCGATGATGTACTCCTCGGCGCTGTTCGGGCCCGGGGACACGCTCACCCAGGCGCAGCACCGCAAGCTCGACAGCGTGCTCGACTACGCCGGCGTGCGCGAGGGCAGCGAGGTGCTGGAGATCGGCACCGGATGGGGCGAATTGTCCATTCGCGCGGCTTCTCGCGGCGCGAAGGTCACGTCGCTGACCATCTCGCAGGAGCAGAAGGTGCTCGCCGACGCGCGGATCGCCGAGGCGGGCCTGTCCGACCGCGTCGACGTGCGGCTGTGCGACTACCGCGAGGCCACCGGCGAGTACGACTCGGTGGTCAGCGTGGAGATGATCGAGGCGGTCGGCGCGTCCTACTGGCCCACGTTCTTCTCCACGATCGGCAAGCGGCTGCGCCCGGGCGGCCGGTTCGGCCTGCAGGCGATCACCATGGACCACGACCGGATGCTGGCCTCGGCGAAGTCCTACACGTGGATCCACAAGTACGTCTTCCCCGGCGGCATCATCCCGTCGGTGCAGGCGATCGAGGACGGGATGCGCGAGAACACCCGGCTGAAGCTGGCCGGGATGCGCGAGTTCGGCCAGGACTACGCCCGCACGCTCAAACTGTGGCGGGACCGCTTCCAGCAGCGCTGGGACGACATCCGCGGGTTCGGGTTCGACGACGTGTTCCGGCGGATGTGGGAGTTCTACCTGGCCTACTCCGAGGCCGGGTTCCGGTCCGGGCATCTGAAGGTCCACCAGTTCGGGTTCGCCGACCCTCGCTGACCTCACCTCTCCCCGCCGGGACAACCCGCGTAGGGTCCCGCACGTCCACCGCAGGAGACCGCGCGGGACACCGCGCGGCCGCACACCGGATCGGGGAGACAGGCCATGACGTACGGAGGCGACGACGGCAGGCGGCGGATGCCGCCCAGGCCACCGCAGCCCCCCGCACGCCCGCGCCAGCAGCAGCGGGCGCAGATGCTGCCGCTGCCGGGGAGAGGGCAGAGCCCCTACGACGCCCGCACCCGGCCGATGGGCTCGCGTGGCGAGGCTCCGGCCCCGCCGCCGGCGCCGCCGCGCCAGGACCCGCCGGAGTACGGGGGCCAGCAGCCGCGGCCGCGCCGCCGCCGCCGGTGGAGCGTGGGCAAGATCCTGCTGACGCTGCTGATCGTGTTCGTGCTGTTCGTGGGCGCGGTCTGGGCGTACCTGGAGTTCTCGATCAACCGGGTGGACGCGATCGGCGACTACGCCGGGCGCCCGGCCGCGGCGTCGGGCACGAACTGGCTGATCGTCGGGTCGGACAGCCGCCAGGGCCTGACCGCGGAGGACGAGGAGCGGCTGGCCACCGGCGACACCGGCGAGGCGGGCGGGCAGCGCACCGACACGATCATGATCGCGCACCTCCCGGACAACTCGACGAAGCCCACGCTGCTGAGCCTGCCGCGCGACTCGCAGGTGAAGATCCCCGGCCACGGCACGAGCAAGATCAACGCCGCGTTCGCGCTCGGCGGGCCGAAACTGCTGGTCCAGACGGTCGAACAGGCCACCGGCCTGCGCATGGACCACTACGCGGAGATCGGCTTCGGCGGGTTCGCGAACATCGTCGACGCGATCGGCGGGGTCGACATGTGCATCGAAAAGGACATGAGCGACCCGATGACCGGCATCGACATCAAGGCGGGCTGCCAGAAGCTCGACGGCCGCTCGGCGCTCGGCTTCGTCCGGATGCGCCACGCCGAGGCGACGCCGCGCTCGGACCTCGACCGGGTCGCGAACCAGCGGAAGTTCATCGGCGCGCTGGTGAGCCAGGTGGCGAGCCCGGGCACGCTGCTGAACCCGTTCGACTTCTTCCCGCTGCTCGGCTCCGCGCCGGACGCGCTGACCATGGACACCGGCGACCACGTGCACAACCTGGCCGGCCTGGCGATCGCGATGCGCGGGATTTCGTCCGACGGCGTCACGACCACGACGGTGCCGCTCACCGACGCGTCGGCGCAGCACTGGGACAAGAAGAAGTCCGGGCAGCTGTTCGACGCGCTGAAGAACGACACCGAGGTGCCGAAGGACATCGTGATGAACTGATTTCCGCACTGGAACGGCGGCGGTCTTCGCGAAATTCGCGAGCCCGCCGCCGTTTCTGCTGTCAGGATGACGGTATGGACACTCTCACCGACGGCGTGGTCACCCTCGTGCGCTGGGCCCCGGAGCACCGGGACCGGCTTGTGGACACGGTCGTAGGATCGCTCGACCACATCAGCCCCTGGCTGCCCTGGGCGATCGACGGCTACGACCAGGCCAAGGGAGACGAGTTCCTCCGGCACGCCGCGGAGCAGTGGGAGAGCGGGGAAGCGCACCACTACGCGGTTTTCTCCCCGGACGGTGAACTGGCGGGCAGCAGCGGCCTGATGCGCCGGGGCGAGGGCCGGGAGATCGGGTACTGGCTGGCGAAATCCCAGACGGGCAAGGGGTATGTGACCCGGGCGAGCACGCTGCTGGTGTCGTTGGCTTGGCAGCTGGGTGCTACGCACGTGCTGATCAAGCACGATTCGCGGAATGCCCGCAGCGGGGCGGTTCCGGCGCGGCTGGGGTTTGTCCAGGCGGGGGAGGAGAAGGCCGAGCCGCCGTTGCCTTCGGGGTGCAGCGGGGTGAATGTGGTGTGGCGGCTCGATCGGCCGGAGTGACCGGAACGGACCATCGTGTGCCACGCGGGTCGCGGCTAGGCTGAAAATGTGGGCAAAATTCGTCGACGGGTGTCGGCGTGGTGGTATTCGCTGCCGTTCGGCTTGGTCGCGCTGACAGTTTTGTGCGGACCTTTCCTGCGTGCGCACGGAACCGGGATCGCCGAGCGCGCGGCGAATCCGGCGGCTGGCCCGGGATCCGTGCTCACCCTGGAGATGGATCCCGGGATCACTTATCGGCTGTTTCAGGATAATCAAGGACGGCAAATCGGCAGGATTTGCCGGTTCTCGGCGGGGAATCAGGCGTGGCCGGAACTGGAACGCAACGGGGAATCCGTCGCCGGGTTTCGCAATCCGCCTCAGCGGGTCGTCCACGACGGCCACGCGTTCGCTTACCTCGCGTCCGTTTTCAGCGAACGTGCGGTGAGAGCGACGATTTCCTGTGCGGGCGGGCCGTTGCTGGCCGAGGAGGCCGCGGTGTCCGGCCCCGCGGTCACCGGCGTCGCGATCATGGCCGGGGTGAGCTTGCTGGCGCTGGTCCTGGTGGCCGCGGCCCGGCTGCTGACCCGCCGGTTGCCTCCCCGGCCCGCGGCGGTCCGGGGCCGCCTCTCCGCGTCCCGCCGGGGATGGGCGGTCGCCGGAGCGGTTCTGGCGGTCCTGGCGAGCGTCGTGATCGCCACCTCGCCGAATGTCACGGACGGCACCGCTGGGGTCTACTGGTTCTTCACCCTCGCCGCCGCCGTGCCGGTTTTCGCGATCGGACCCCGGCAGTTCCGCGTTTCCTGTCTCGCGGCAGGCACGGCGCTCGTCGCTTTCTCCGTGCTCGGTTTCTTCTGGTTCTTCGTTTATCTGCTCCCGTCCGGAATCATTCTCCTGGCGACGGGGTTCAGCACGCCGGTCACGCCTCCGAGTGCTCCCGAAGCACCTTCAGTGCCCGATCAGCATGCGCGGTGAAGTTCAGTTCGCTCTTGATCACGTCCAGAACCCGCCGGTCCGTCCCGATCACGAAGGTCTGCCGTTTCGTGTGCAGGGGAAGGATTTTGCGCCACACGCCGAACTGCTTGGCCACCGTACCGTCCACATCGGACAGTAGTGGATAGTCGAAATCGTGCTTCGCGGAGAACTCGCGTTGTTTGCCGACCGCGTCCGGGCTGATGCCGACGCGTTGTGCGCCCGCTTCGGCGAATTCCGCGGCCAGGTCCCGGAAATGGCAGCTTTCCGCGGTGCAGCCGCTCGTCATCGCGGCCGGGTAGAAGAACAGCACGACCGGGCCGTCGGACAGGAAGTCCGACAGGGTGCGTTCGACGCCCTGGTCGTCGGGGAGGGTGAAGTCGGGGGCGAGGTCGCCGGGCTGCATGGGAGTCCTTCCAGTCGGGTCGGTGGCATCATCTTGCCCGGGCGTCCGGTCGGCCGCGCGGCGGCCCGAGCCACTGGGCAAGGGGTGCCGAGGGTCGAGACGGATGGGCGTAACACGCGGGGTGGCGGCCGCGACCGTCAACCATGAAGTGCACGACCGCAACAGTGGCTACGTTGACGGCAGCCGTGGCTGCACTCACTGCATGCTCTGGCCAGGCACCCGCCGTGCCAGAGGCGACTCAAGCCGGCCAAACCATCGCACCGCCCGCCACCCGCATGTCGGCGCCAACGTTCACGATGAGGGGTGCATTCGACATCCCCGCAAGCGACGGCGTAAAGCTGGCGCAGGGGACGGCCTGTAAGGGCACAGGCACCTACTCAGATGCGGCAGCTGGCACCCCGGTGCGCGTCTACAACGGCAACGGCGAGGTGGTCGCCCAAGGCGCATTGCCGAACGGGATCTTTCAAGTAACCCCTATCGGCAGCGCCTGCGTCTTCTCGATCACGGTGTCCGCCGTCCCGGACGGGCTGCTTCAGTACGGAGTCCAGATCGGCGAGCACGGCGTTCGCCCGGTGAAGTCGGACGAGATGCACGCGTGGGTGTTCCTCTATGCCAGCTAGGCCGTCGAGCCGAGCGCTTGCCGGGCAGGCCATGCCAAGGACGACGTGGACCGGAAGACGGGCGACCGTCAGCTGGCGTGGCGGGCGATCATCTCGTCCACCTCGTCGCCCGTAGCGGATTCCGTCACGAACGAACCCCGGGCCGCCAGCACGCCCTGTTCCCGCAGGCGTTCCGCGTGCTTGGCGTCGCGCACGCCTTCCGCGCCGATGCGCAGCCCCAGCTCCTTCGCCCGGGTGACGAGCTGCGACAGGTGCCGTACGTCGGTCTCGGCCGGGTCGTCTCCGGCGAGGGCGTCGACTACCGGGCCGCTGAGGATCACGTGCTTGACCGGGAGCTGGTGCTGCGGGATCAGCTCCAGGTCGGACGAACCGGAGATGGTGAGCACGAGTTGCGCGCCGAGTTCGGCGAGCACGGTGAACGAGTCCAGCACCTCGCCCTCGCTGTCGAACATCGACGCGCGGTCGGTGCACAGGCGCAGTGCCCGGGCGGGCAGGCGGTGGCGGTCGAGCTGGTTCTTGACCAGCAGCACCAGATCCGGGTCGGTGGCCAGCCGCTTCGGCAGCCGGATGCAGACGTCCGGGGCGGCGGGGCCGTACTGCTCGCGCCAGCGCGCGGTCGCGCCGAGCGACTCCTGCAGGAGCCATTTGCCGAGCGGCACCGTCATGCCGGTGGTCTGCGCGAGCGGGTAGAACTCCTCGGGGCCGAGTTCGCCGCGTTCGGGATGGCTCCACAGCAGACCGGCGTTCACCGCGGCGATCTCGTCCTGCTTCGCGAGCTTGACTGTCGGCTGGTAGATCAGCGAGAACTCGCCGTTCTCCAGCGCTCCGGCGATCACCGCGCCGAGCTGGTAGCGGTTGCGGTCGCGCTCGTCGGCCGTCGGGTCGAACAGCATCCACTGCGCCTTGCCCGCTTCTTTCGCGCGGTGCAGTGCGAGTTCGGCCGCGCGCAGCAGGTCGCCGTGGGTGCCTTCGTTCGCCGGGCGGACGACGATCCCGATGCTCGCGCTCACGCCGATGCCGTGCCCGTCGACGTACACCGGCTCGCTGAGTTCCTCCAGCACCTGGTCGGCCAGCGCGACCGCCTGCTGCGCGGTCAGCTCCGGGCCGCGCAGGAGCACGGCGAAGCCGTCGCCGGACAGCCGGGCGACGTAGCCGTCGTGCTGGCCGGCGAACACCGAGGTCAGCTTCCGCGAGATCGCCTTCAGCACCAGGTCGCCCATGCCGGCGCCGAGGCCGTCGTTGATCACCTTGAAGCCGTCGATGTCCAGGTACAGCAAGGCGATCTCGGCGGAGCCGCCCGAGCCGAGCGCGACCTCCAGCTGGGCGTTGAACGCGGCGCTGTTGGGCAGTCCGGTGAGCGAATCGTGCAGGTTCTGGTGCCGCAGCCGTTCGCCGAGCAGGTGCAGGTCGTCGTCATCGGCGGCCATGAACACCGGGAAGTACGTGCCGGGCCGGTCGCCGGGCAGCGACGCGATCGTCACGTTCGTGGTGAGTTCGCCGTCGCGGCTGTGGCCGAGCTGCACGCTCTGGACGGTCCGGCGGGCGTCGGCGGTGAGCGGCAGCCCGTCGAGCGCGCCGCGCAGCCGGTCGGCGTCCTGCGGGCCGGCGGCGAGATCGGCGATGTGCTTGTCCCGCAGCGCGGCCGCGGTCGTGCCGAGCAGTTTGGCGAGCGCGGCGTTCGCCTCGACGACGGTTCCGTGCGGGTCGGTGAGCGCGATGCCGAGCGGAGCGGAGGCGAACAGCGCGGTGAAACGCCGCGTGGCGCCCGCGTCCTCGGGACGCGCGGCGACCTCGCCGGCGAAGTCGAGCAGCATCCGCTCCACCTCGGCGGGAGGGAGCGTTACTCCGTTGGTGTCAGTCAGCGTCGCCGCGTACTTGCGCGCGACGTCGACCAACCCTGGCATGGCACCAGGCTCCGGCACACTCCACCTCTTCATACGCGGACAAAGGCCAGCTCAGGACCGGTGCGGGGCGTCCGAAGACCCACACTGGGTACGAGTTGGCCGCAAGTGATGCCACGGCATCACGGACCAAACAGGGTGTCTACCGGCTGAACGAGTGATGGGCACTACACAACTGGTGACATCAAGTCACCTTGAGTACACGAAGGTGGCCTGTACTGCGGTTTTGTCTCCAGTTGTCGACCTTTCTGTCCCGCTCGGCGGCCGTCAACGATAGGCCAGGCGGGCCGGCAGTCCGTCGGCGGGCACCGGAAGCGACACGTAATCCCACTTGGCGACGTAGTCCTCGGGCACCGACCAGCGGTGCGCCCGCAGCAGCTCGTGCATGAGCGCCTTCACCTCCAGGCCGCCGAACTGCAGCCCGATGCACTTGTGCGCGCCGCCGCCGAACGGCATCCACGCGAACCGGTGCGACTTGTCCTCGCGGCGGTCCGGGCCGAACCGCTCGGGGTCGAAGCGCAGCGGGTCGGTCCAGTGTTCGGGGGAGTAGTGGTTCAGCGTCGGCGAGACCCCGACCAGCGTGCCCTTCGGCAGATAGTGGCCGAGGACCGCAGTGTCCTTTGTGGTCTTCCGCGTCAGCGACGGCACCGGCGCGCGCAGCCGCAGCGCCTCCTTCATGACCAGATCCAGCGTTTCGAGGCTTTCCAGTGCGTCGAGGTCCGGCAGTTCGTCGCCGAGGCGCAGCGACTCCTCGCGGGCGCGGTCCTGCCATTCCGGGTGTTTCGCGAGGTAGTAGGCCATCGCGCTGGCGGTGATGGTGGTCGTGTCGTGCGCGGCCATCATCAGGAAGATCATGTGGTTGACGATGTCGGCGTCGCTGAACCGGTCGCCGTCCTCGGAGGCGGCGTGGCAGAGGGCGGAGAACAGGTCGTCTCCGTCCGCGTCGCGCTTCGCCGCCAGGTTCTCGCCGAAATAGCGCTCCAGCGTCCGCCTGCCGCGCAAACCCGCGGCCCAGCGGCCGCCTGGCACCGGATACCGCACCACGGCGGTACCGGCGCGCACAGCGGCCACGAACGCGCGGTTGATGCGCTCGGCGTCGGCGGCTGACCGCATGCCCATGAAGACCTGCGTCGCGACGTCCAGCGTCAGCTGTTTGAACGCCCAGTACAGCTGGGGGCGGCCGGACGGCAGCGCGGCGACGCCTTCGCGCAGCGCCGGGCCCATCTGCGCGACGTAACCGCGGAGCCGGTCGCGGGTGAACGCCTCCTGCATGATCCGCCGGTGCAGGTGGTGCTCGCCGAAGTCGAGCAGCATGAGGCCGCGCTCGAAAAACCGCTCGATGAAGAACTTCCAGCCGTCCTGCGAGAACGCCTTGTCCTTGTTCACCAGCGCGGCCTGGGTGGCTTCCGGTCCGGACAGGGTCACGAGCCGCTGGCCGAACACGCCCATCCACGACACCGGGCCGTACTGCTCGAAGCGGCGCAGGCTGAAGTCGAGGCCGAACCGCATTCCGTCGAGGGTGTGGCCGATCAGCGGTGGACCGTCGTCGCCGAGGATCGGCTTCAGGCCGCTGCCCGGCGGGGGAGCGGCGAGTTCGCGGACCGGCCAGCGCGCGCCCAGCCAGCGTTCATCCACCTTGCGCGGCAACGGGATCGCGGTCAGCGGCGGCATCCGGCCGCGCAGGTTTTCCGAAAGCTTCGTGACGCCGTCGCTCCCGGCGTGGGCGACCTTGCCGAGCGCGCCGCCCGCCGTCGGGAATCCCGGTTTTCCGGTCACGTCCGCCATGGCGACCACCTCCCGGCCAGGGTATCGGCCGCGTCCACGGTCCCGCGTTATTGACGCGATGACAATACCTGCGGGCCCCGCCGTTCGGGTGATCCTCGGACCGGTGCCGGGCGAGGAGGCCGCCCGGCACCGGGGATGGTCAGCGCAGGTGCCGGGCCGCGCCGACCAGATGCCGCAGCGCGGGCTCGACCTCCGCGTAACCGCGGGTCTTGAGGCCGCAGTCCGGGTTGATCCACAGCCGCTCCGCCGGAACCGCGCCGAGCGCCGTGCGCACCAGGCCGGTCACCTCGTCCTCGTCCGGCACTCGCGGCGAGTGGATGTCGTAGACCCCGGGCCCGACGCCGCGGCCGAAGCCGGCCTCGGTCAGGTCGGCGAGCACCTCCATTTTCGAGCGGGCGGCTTCGATGCTGGTGACGTCCGCGTCGAGGGCGTCGATCGCGGGCAGCACGTCGCCGAACTCCGAGTAGCACATGTGCGTGTGGATCTGCGTGGTGTCCGCGACGCCGGAGGTGGCCAGCCGGAACGCGGGCACCGCCCAGCCGAAGTACGCCTCGCGGTCCGCCGCGCGCAGCGGCAGCAGTTCGCGCAACGCGGGTTCGTCGACCTGCACGATGCGGATCCCGGCCGCCTCCAGGTCCGCGACCTCGTCCCGGACGGCCAGCGCGACCTGTCGCGCGGTGTCGGCCAGCGGCTGGTCGTCGCGCACGAACGACCAGGCCAGAATCGTGACCGGACCGGTCAGCATGCCCTTCACCGGCCGGTCGGTGCGGCTTTGCGCGTACCGCGCCCACTCGACGGTCATCGGCTCCGGCCGCGAGACGTCGCCGAAGAGGATCGGCGGCCGGACGCACCGGGAGCCGTACGACTGGACCCAGCCGGCCGCGGTCGCCGCGAATCCGGTCAGCTGTTCGGCGAAGTACTGGACCATGTCGTTGCGTTCGGGTTCGCCGTGCACGAGGACGTCGAGCCCGAGATCCTCTTGCAGCCGCACGACGCGCTCGATCTCGGTGCGCATCGCGTCGCGGTAGGCGGTGTCGTCGAGTTTGCCCGCGCGGTGTGCGGCTCGGGCTCGGCGTACCTCGCCGGTCTGCGGGAAGGAGCCGATCGTCGTGGTCGGCAGCGGCGGCAGGTTCAGCGCTTTCTGTTGTGCTGCAGCACGTTCGGCGTACGGCGTGCGGACGGTGTCCTCCGGCTGGAGTGCCGCGACGCGGGCTCGGACGTTGGCGTCGTTCAGTTCCTTGGCCCCGGCCCGGTCGGCGACTGCGGCCCGTGCTGGGCTGAGGTCCACGTTCTCGCCGCGCAAGGCTTGGCCGAGCAGGACGACCTCGTCCACCTTTTGGCGGGCGAACGCGAGCCAGCTCTTCAAGCGTGGGTCGAGAGTTGTCTCCGCTTCCACGTCGTAGGGCACGTGCAGAAGTGAGCAGGAGGTCGAGATGCTCACGTGTGCTGCGGTGTCCCTCAGCCGTGCCGCGCGGGCAAGCGCGACGCCGGGGTCGGTGCGCCAGACATTACGTCCGTCTACGACTCCGGCTAGTACTTCCTTGTCGCGCAACGCTCCTTCCGCGGCGACCTTGTCTACAAAGGACGCGTCGGTGACCAGGTCGACGGCTATAGCTTCGATGGGGGAGCGGGCCAGGACGCCTAGCGCGCGGCCGAGTCCGCCGAAGTATCCGGCGGCTAGCAGCTTCGGCCGGTGGTTTTCCTTGGCCAGCCAGTGGTAGGCGCGGGTGAGCGCGTTGAACTCCGGCGTGGTCCGGTCTGCTGCGAAGGCTGGTTCGTCCAGTTGGACCCACTCGACGCCTTCGTCGGCCAGTTTGCCCAGGAGTTCGGCGTACGCGGGCAGCAGTTCGTCCAGCAGGTCCAGCGGGGTGAAGCCGGGCTCGGTCGATTTGGCCAGCAGCAGGAAGGTGACTGGGCCGACGAGTACCGGGCGCGGGGTGATGCCGAGTGTCCTAGCCTCGCGGACTTCGTCGATCGGGGCGGTGCCGGTGCGGGTGAAGCGGGAGTCCGGGCCCAATTCCGGGACTAGGTAGTGGTAGTTGGTGTCGAACCACTTCGTCATTTCGAGGGCGGGCGCGTCTGGGACTCCGCGGGCGGCGGCGAAGTAGGTGTCCAGCGGGGACAGGCCCAGGCGGGTGAAGCGGCCGGGCAGTGCGCCGAAGAGGGCGGCGGTGTCCAGGACCTGGTCGTAGAGGGAGAAAGTGCTCGACGGGATGGAGTCGAGGCCCTGGTCGCGCAGGGTCGTCCAGGTCTGCTCGCGCAGCCGCCGCCCGGTGGCCAGCAGGTCTTTCTCGGTGCTGGTGCCTGCCCAGTAGGACTCTAAGGCCCGTTTCAGTTCGCGGGACGGGCCGATGCGCGGGTAGCCCGTCACGGTGGCGCCGATGGTGTTCACAGCATGCATCCTCACGTGCTCGCCGGAAGAGTCCGGGCACGGGGAAAACCGTGCTTCGGTCGTGCCTTTTCCCGCGAGGCCTGGACTCACGCACGCCGTCGGCGTGCGTGCCATTGGCAGGTATTCGGACTCGTGGGCGTGTCGTTCGGCCTACCGGCCGTCGCTTCCCGGGCTGGGCGCCCAGTGCTTTACCGCGTTCGCGGTGACGGCTTTCGTTCCCACATACCGCTGCGGGGCAGTCCCGGATTCGCACCGGGTTCCCTGTTGCCTCGCCCCTGCGCGACCTTGCGAAAAAGCTCGGCCACGCACTGGCGAACCAGTGGCGTGGCCGAGCTTAGCGGTTCCGGCGCGGATCCGGCACAAGCCGGACGCGGCTCCCGGAGAGCGGGATCAGTCCCAGTCGAGCGCTCCGCCGGACTGGTATTCGATGACGCGGGTCTCGAAGAAGTTCTTCTCCTTCTTCAGGTCCATCGCCTCCGACATCCACGGGAACGGGTTCTCGTTCTCGCCGTAGATCGGGGCCAGCCCGATCTGCTGGGCGCGCCGGTCGGTGATGAAGTGCATGTACTGCTCGCACAGGTCCGCCGACAGGCCGAGCATGCCGCGCGGCATGGTGTCGCGGGCGTACTTCACCTCGAGTTCGCACGCGTCCTGCAGCATTCCGCGCACCTCGGCCTGGAACTCCTCGGTCCACAGGTGCGGGTTCTCGATCTTGATCTGGTTGATGCAGTCGATGCCGAAGTTCAGGTGGATCGACTCGTCGCGCAGGATGTACTGGTACTGCTCGGCGATGCCGACCATCTTGTTCCGCCGGCCGAGCGACAGGATCTGCGCGAAACCGGTGTAGAACCACATGCCCTCGAAGATCACGTAGAACGCCACGAGGTCGCGCAGGAACGCCTGGTCGGCCTCCGGCGTGCCGGTCTCGAAGTCCGGGTTCTCCAGGTTCTGCGTGTACTTCAGCGCCCACGCGTCCTTGTCCGAAATGGACGGGACCTCGCGGTACATGTTGAACAGCTCGCCCTCGACCAGGCCGAGGCTTTCGCAGATGTACTGGAATGTGTGCGTGTGCACGGCCTCCTCGAAGGCCTGGCGCAGCAGGTACTGGCGGCACTCCGGGTTGGTGATCTGCCGGTACACCGCGAGCACGATGTTGTTGGCCACCAAGGACTCCGCCGTGGCGAAGAAGCCGAGGTTGCGCTTGAGCATCTGCCGCTCGTCCTCGGTGAGGCCGTCCGGCGACTTCCACAGCGCGATGTCGGCCTGCATCGCGACCTCGGTCGGCATCCAGTGGTTGTTGCACGCCGCGAGGTACTTGTCCCAGGCCCACCGGTACTTCATCGGCAGCAGCTGGTTCACGTCGGCGCGCGCGTTGATCATCCGCTTGTCGTCGACGTTGATCCGGGCCGCGCCGACCTCGATCTCGCCGAGGCCGGTCGCGTCGGTCGTTTCCACGTTGGTCATGGTTCAGGGATTCCTTACTGGCAGGCTTCGCAGTCGGGGTCGTCGATCCGGCAGGCAGCGCCCTCGGCGGCGACGAAGTCGACGTCGGTCTTCGGCATCTCCTTCGGCTCCGCCGGGACGGCCGCGGCGGGCGACGGCGACGGCGCGGGGGAGGCGGCCGGGACCGCGGCGGACGGCGACGGCGACGGGGCCGGGGAAGGCGCGGCGGCCGGGGCAGCGGCAGCCGGGGCGGCCGGGGCCGGGGTGGCGGAGACGGCGTTCAGCTTGCCGTCGGTGCCGCGCAGGGTGCTCTTCTCCACGTGCGTCGCGGACTGCGCCCGCAGGTAGTACGTGGTCTTGAGGCCCTTGTGCCAGGCGTAGCGGTACAGCTCGTCGAGCTTGCGGCCGCTCGGGGCCGCGATGTACAGGTTCAGCGACTGCGCCTGGTCGATCCACTTCTGCCGCACCGAACCGGCGTCCACGATCCACTTCGACTCGATCTCGAAGGCGGTCGCGTACAGCGCCTTGAGGTCGTCCGGAACGCGGTCGATCTGGCCGAGGCTGCCGTCGAAGTACTTCAGGTCGCTGACCATGACCTCGTCCCACAGGCCGCGCGCCTTGAGGCTCTTGACCAGGTGCGGGTTGACGACGGTGAAGTCGCCGGACATGTTCGACTTGACGTACAGGTTCTGGAACAGCGGCTCGATCGACTGGCCGACGCCGGAGATGTTGGAGATCGTCGCGGTCGGCGCGATCGCCATCACGTTGGAGTTGCGCATGCCGACGGTCTTGACGCGCTCGCGCAGCGGGGCCCAGTCCAGCGTCGTCGAGGTGTCGACGTCGAGGCCGTCGCCCTGGCGGGCGTCGATGAGCAGCTGCATCGAGTCGATCGGCAGGATTCCCTTGCTCCACAAGGAACCCTCGAACGACTGGTACTGGCCGCGCTCCTCGGCGAGGTCGGTCGAGGCCGAAATCGCGTAGTAGGAGAGGTGCTCCATCGAGACGTCGGCGAACTTCACCGCTTCGGCGGAGGCGAACGGCACGCCGATCTCGAACAGCGCGTCCTGGAAGCCCATGATGCCGAGGCCGACCGGACGGTGGCGCAGGTTGGAGCGGCGCGCCTCCGGGATCGTGTAGAAGTTGATGTCGATCACGTTGTCGAGCATCCGGACCGCGGTGCGCACGGTCTTCTCGAGCCGCTCGGTGTCGAGCCCTTCGGGGGTGACGTGCTTGAGCAGGTTCACCGAGCCGAGGTTGCAGACCGCGACCTCCTCGGTGTTCGTGTTCAGCGTGATCTCGGTGCACAGGTTGGACGAGTGCACGACGCCGACGTGCTGCTGCGGCGAACGCAGGTTGCACGGGTCCTTGAAGGTGATCCACGGGTGGCCGGTCTCGAACAGCATGGTCAGCATCCGCCGCCACAGCTCGACCGCGCGGACCTTGCGGAACACCTTGATCTCGCCGCGCGCGGCGGCCGCCTCGTACTCGCGGTAGCGCTGCGCGAACGCGTTGCCGTAGAGGTCGTGCAGGTCCGGCGTCTCGTTCGGCGAGAACAGCGTCCACTCGGCGTTCGCCTCGACGCGGCGCAGGAACTCGTCCGGGACCCAGTTGGCGGTGTTCATGTCGTGCGTGCGCCGCCGGTCGTCGCCGGTGTTCTTGCGCAGGTCGAGGAATTCCTCGATGTCGACGTGCCAGGTCTCCAGGTACGCGCACGCCGCGCCCTTGCGCTTGCCGCCCTGGTTGACCGCGACCGCGGTGTCGTTGGCGATCTTCAGGAACGGCACGACGCCCTGGGACTGGCCGTTGGTGCCCTTGATGTGCGCGCCGAGGCCGCGGACCGGGGTCCAGTCGTTGCCGAGGCCGCCGGAGTACTTGGCCAGCAGCGCGTTGTTCTTGTACGCCTGGAAGATCGAGTCCAGGTCGTCGTCCACAGTGGTCAGGAAGCAGGACGACAGCTGCGCGCGGTTGGTGCCGCTGTTGAACAGCGTCGGGGTGGACGCCATGAAGTGGAACGTCGAGAGCAGCTCGTAGAACTCGATCGCGCGGGCTTCGCGGTCGTCCTCGCGGATCGCCAGGCCCATCGCCACGCGCATGAAGAACGCCTGCGGCAGCTCGAACCGGACGCCGTTGTGGTGCTGGAAGTACCGGTCGTACAGGGTCTGCAGGCCGAGGAAGCCGAAGTCGAGGTCGCGCTCGGGGCGGATCGCGGCGGTGATCTTGTCCAGGTCGAACCGGGTCAGCTCGGGGTCGACCAGTTCGAGCTGCACGGCGCGGCGCAGGTAGGAGCGGAAGTACGGCGCGTACTCGCCCGCCATCTCGTCCTGGCTGGCCTGGCGCGGGGTGCCGGCGAGGTAGCTCAGCGCCTCGCCGCGCAGCTTGTCCAGCAGCAGCCGGGCGGACACGTACGAGTAGTTCGGCTCCTGCTCGACGAGCACGCGCGCGGCCATGATCTGCGCGAGCGCCAGTTCGTCGGCGGTGATGCCGTCGTAGAGGTTGCGCTTGGCCTCGGCCAGCACCGGCTCGGCGGACACGTCCTCGAGCCCGGCGACGGCCTCGCCCACGACGTGCGAGACGCGGGCCCAGTCGAGCGGGCGGAGCGTGCCGTCGGCGCCCTTGACGCTGAGCGCGACCTCGGCCGAAGCCGGCGCGGCGGCCTCGCGGGCCTTCGTGCGCTCGTCGCGGTAGAGGACGTAGGCGCGGGCGACCTTGTGGTGCTCGCCGCGCATCAGGGCGAGTTCGACCTGGTCCTGGATCTGCTCGATGTGCAGCGCGGTCTCCGGGCCGGTGTGGCGCAGCAGCGCCGCCTCGACCTGCCCGGTCAGCTCCGCGACCACGTGGTGCACGCGGGAGGACGCGGCGGCGTCGCCGCCCTCGACCGCGAGGAAGGCCTTGGTCAGCGCCACCGAGATCTTGCCCGCGTCGAAGGGCGAGACGCTTCCGTCCCGCCGGATGACGCGGACCGCGCTCGGGGCCCCCTCCGCCGCCGACGGCGGCCGCTGACCGGTTTCCACTGACATGCGTGTCTCCAACAGTTCCTCGAAATGGGCGCGTTCGAGCGGCACACAGCCGGTCAAGGCCGTGCGCTGCGGTTTCGTCGAAACAGCCCGGCCGCCCTCCTCAAGCGGTCTCCCCGTCGCTGGGGGCTGCCGGTTCCCAGAGACTACATGTTGGGGTGAGGGCTCGCACGCGCCCCAAGGTATGGCGTGTCAGTCTCACCCTGGCGGGTTATCCGATCACCGAGGGCAAGATCCGAAACGGAGCTTCGTGGCACCCAGTGCGGCACTGGCCACGGGCCGTTTCCGGGCCAGGAAGCCCAGCGGCCCCGCCGGGTTGACCGACCAGTCCGCGGCCGCCGCGCGCGGCTTCGCGCGCCACTCGACTGGGGTACGCAGCGGGCTGCCGTTTCGGGCTTGAGCGATCTCGAAGCGTACCGGGAGTGCGATCGGGAGCCCGGCGCGCGGGGTGAAGGCGGCGGTGGCGATCCAGTCGTCGGAGGTCGCTGCGGTGAAGGTGCGCCCGCCGGTGAAGGTGAAGGACGCGAGTTCCTTCGGGATGCCCCACAGCTCGCGCCCGCCCGCGCGCGAGACCTCGCTGTCGACCCAGATGTCGGTGATCGACGCGGCGAGCCCGCGGCCGCGCACGGCGACGCAGGAGAGGAGTTCGTGGTAGCTCAGCTGGCCGGGCGGCTGGTAGTCGATCCAGGCGGTGAAGACGGCGGCCTGGTTGCCGAGGAGCAGAGGCTTCGCTGGCAGCGGGGGCAGTTCGTCGACGGGGACTCGCCACATCGAGAGGTACGCGTCGGCGGCGAGGTGCCACGGTTCGGGCGGGTACTCGGTCATTCGCCGACCCACGGCAGGTACGGCGGGAGGTCGCGGTCTACCCGCAAGGGGAACTCGGGCGGCCGTTTCTGGAAGAACGACGCGATGCCTTCGAAGGCGTCGGGGTTCGAGCCGAGCTGGGAGATGAGCTTCGAGTCGACCTCGTGGACGTCGAACGGCGACGGGGCCGAAGCCATCCGGTAGAGCAGCTGTCGCGTGACTGCTACTGCGACCGGGGCTGTGGTCTTGGCGATCTCGTGTGCCCTGGCTCGTGCTTGCGCGAGGACTTCTTCGGGGTCGTGGATCTGGTGGACGAGCCCGGTTTGCAGCGCTTCGTCGGGGCCGAAGAGCCGTCCGCTGACCATCCAGTCGACTGCCGCGCCCATGCCGACCAGGCGGGGGAGGAACCAGGCGGACGCGCCTTCGGGGTAGATGCCGCGGCGGGTGAAGACGAAGCCGAACTTGGAGTCGGTGGAGGCGAAGCGGTAGTCGCAGGAGAGGGTGATGGTGATTCCGGCGCCTACGGATGCTCCGCGCAGGGCGGCGAGGACCGGTTTGTTCATGGTGAAGATCCGCTTCGAGACGCGGCCCGCTGGTTCTTGCCAGCCGTCTGGCGGGTCGTCGCCGGAGCCGAAGCCGCCGGAGGAGAGGTCGGCTCCTACGGAGAAGTCTTTGCTGGTGGTGCCTAGTACGACTGCGCGGATGTCCTCGTCTCGGTCGGCGTGGTCTAGGGCGTGGGCGAGTTCGTCGGCCATCCGGATCGTGTAGCCGTTGCGGGCTTCGGGGCGGTCCAGGAGGACGGTCGCGACTTTGCCGGCGACGTCGTAGGTGATCTCCGCGTAGGAGTCCATCAGGTGACGGTAGGGGGCTTGTTTTCGTGGTGTCAATAGAGCTTGGCGTCTGGGGCTCTGCTCCCGCGAAGGTCCGTGAAGGACTCCTTGAGGGAATCTGATTCCTTCAAGGAGTCCTTCACGGGCCTTGGTGCCGCGGGCGGGCATGCTGGGGCGATGCTGACGGTGGGCACGGTGGTGCTGGGAGTCGAGGACATGGAGCGGGCGGTCGCGTTCTGGAGCGCGGCGCTGGGGTACGTGCGGCGGGACGACGCGACGGACTTCGTCGTGCTGGTGCCCGAAGGCGGCGTCGGGACGCGGGTGGCGTTTCAGCGGAGTTCGGCACCGGTGCAGGAGGTGCCGCGGGTGCATCTGGATCTGTACGCGGGGGATTCGGCAGACCAGGCGGCGGAGGTCGAGCGCCTGGTGGGGCTGGGGGCTGAGCGGGTGGACTGGCCGCATTACCCGGCGGATCCGGACTTCGTGGTGCTGGCCGATCCGGAAGGCAACCGGTTCTGCGTCATCGACACCGCGCACGGCTGACCTACTGTCCGTGAAGGAGTCCTTCACGGAACGTCAGCGGGGATAAAAACAATCATGCGCGCTTGATTTTTCTGTCGCCAGGGGTCACGCTGGTCGCGCACGAGGTGGTGCGGCGGACGCAGGGAGGCGCAGGAATGGCTGATCTCGCGGGGATCCTCCGGGATCTCGCGGCCGAATCGCAGGCGGTCGACGACCTGGTCGCCGGCTTGCCCGCCGACGGGTGGGCGCGGCCGACGCCGGCGCCGGGGTGGAGCATCGCGCATCAGGTCGCGCATCTCGCGTGGACCGACGCCAAATCGCTGATCTCCGCGAGCCGGCCGGAGGACTGGCAGTCCGAGGTCGAAAAGCTGCTGAGCATCGGCGAGAACTACGTCGACCAGGGGGCCGAAGAAGGGGCCCAGCTGCCGCCGGACGAGCTGTTGGCGCAGTGGCGTGCCGGGCGGGCCGCGCTGGCCGAGGCGCTTGCTGCGGTTCCCGAAGGGCAGAAGCTGCCTTGGTATGGCCCGCCGATGAGTGCGGCGTCGATGGCGACCGCGCGGATGATGGAGACCTGGGCGCACGGCCAGGACATCGCTGACGCGCTCGGCGTTGCGCGCGAGCCCACCGAAAGGCTGTGGCACATCGCGCGGTTCGGCACGCGTACTCGCGATTTCGCGTACAAGCTCCATTCGCTGGCTCCGCCTGCTGAGGAGTTTCGGGTCGAGCTGACCGCGCCGGACGGCAGTACGTGGGCGTTCGGGCCGGAGGACGCGGAGCAGCGGCTCACCGGAAGTGCGCTCGACTTCTGCCTGGTCGCGACGCAGCGGCGGCATCCGGCGGACACCGATCTCGTCGCGACGGGCGCGGATGTCGAGGAATGGCTGGGCATCGCGCAGGCGTTCGCCGGGCCGCCCGGGGCGGGGCGCGAGCCGGGGCAGTTCGCGTGAGCGGGGCGTTGCGCGTCGGGAACGCGTCCGGATTTTACGGCGACCGGTTCTCCGCCGTGCGGGAAATGCTGACCGGCGGCCCGCTCGACGTCCTGACCGGCGATTATCTCGCCGAGCTGACCATGCTCATCCTCGGCCGCGACCGGATGAAGGACCCGGCCCGCGGCTACGCCAAGACGTTCCTCCGGCAGATGGAGGAGAACCTCGGGCTGGCGAAGGACAAGGGCGTGCGGATCGTCGCGAACGCGGGCGGGCTCAACCCGGCCGGGCTCGCCGACGCGCTGCGCGAGCTGGCCGCGAAGCTCGGTATCGAGGTCCGCGTCGCGCACGTCGAGGGCGACGACCTGATCTCCCGCGCGGACGAGTTCGGCTTCGAGAAACCGTTGACTGCCAACGCTTATCTCGGCGCGTGGGGGATCGCGGAATGCCTCAAGGCCGGGGCGGACGTGGTGGTGACCGGGCGGGTCACGGACGCGTCGGTGATCGTCGGGCCGGCGGCGGCGCACTTCGGCTGGGCTCGCGACGACTACGACGCGCTGGCCGGGGCGGTCGCGGCGGGGCACGTCATCGAGTGCGGCGCGCAGGCGACGGGCGGCAATTACGCGTTCTTCCGCGAACAGCCGATCGGGGTGCCGGGATTTCCGATCGCGGAGATCCACGCGGACGGATCCAGTGTGATCACGAAGCATCCGGGTACCGGTGGTGTGGTCAACGCCGGTACGGTCACGGCGCAGCTGCTGTACGAGATCACTGGCGCGCGGTATGCGAATCCTGATGTGACAGCCCGGTTTGACGCATTGTCCTTGTCCGACGACGGACCGGACCGGGTGCGGATCAGCGGGGTTCGCGGGGAAGCGCCGCCGCCGACGTTGAAGGTGTGCCTCAACCGGCTCGGCGGGTTCCGGAACGAGACGACGTTCGTCCTTACTGGACTGGACATCGAAGAGAAAGCCGCGTTGGTAAAGGAACAGCTGGAAGGTGCGCTGGCGAAGCGTCCTCCCGCTGAGGTCCGGTGGACCCTTGCCCGCACTGATCACGCGGATGCGGACACCGAGGAACGCGCGAGCGCGCTGCTGCACGTCGCGGTGAAGGACGACGATCCGAAGATTGCCGGACGAGCGTTCAGTGGAGCGGCGATCGAGCTTGCGCTCGCGAGCTATCCGGGATTCCACGTCACCGCACCGCCTTCGGACGCGTCGCCGTTCGGGGTTTACTCGGCGGCCTATGTGGACGCTGCCGCGGTTCCGCATGTCGCGGTGCTGCCGGATGGGTCCAAGGTGGACATCGCGCCCGCGGACGAGACGCTTGAGCTGTCCGAAGTGGACGAACCGGCGTTGCCGGAACCGTTGCAGGCGGACAAGGCGCGGCGGGTCCCGCTCGGGCTCGTCGCCGGGGCGCGCAGCGGCGACAAGGGCGGCAACGCGAACCTCGGTGTGTGGGTGCGGTCTGAAGAGGCGTGGCGCTGGCTCGTGCACCGGCTGACGGTCGGGGAATTCCGCCGTCTGCTGCCGGAAACCGAAGGGCTGCCGGTCACCCGGCATCTGCTGCCGAACCTGTGGGCGATGAACTTCGTGGTCGAGGGGATCCTCGGCGACGGCGTCGCCTCGCAGGCCAGGTTCGATCCCCAGGCGAAGGCGCTCGGCGAATGGTTGCGGGCGCGCGAACTCGACGTCCCGGAGGCGCTGCTGTGACCGTGGATCCGTTCCGCACGCCGGAACGCACCGAATTGCGCGCGACGGTGCGCCGGTTCGTGGAGAAGGATGTGCTGCCGCACCTGGACGACTGGGAGCGGGCCGGGGAGCTGCCGCGCGAGCTGCATCGCAAGGCGGGACAGCTGGGTCTGCTCGGGGTCGCGTTCCCCGAGTCCGCGGGCGGCGGCGACGGCAATTACCTCGACGCGCTCGTGGTCGCCGAGGAAATGCACTACGCGGGCGGGTCCGGCGGGCTCTTCGCGTCGCTGTTCACCTGCGGGATCTCGGTGCCGCACATCGTCGAGGCCGGCGACCCGGTGCAGATCGAACGCTGGGTGCGGCCGACTCTCGAAGGCGAGAAGATCGGTTCGCTGGCGGTCACCGAGCCGGACGGCGGATCGGATGTTGCCGGGATTCGCACCACCGCGGTGCGCGAGGGCGACGAGTATGTGGTCAACGGAGCCAAAACGTTCATCACCTCCGGGTGCCGCGCGGACTTTGTGACCACTGTGGTCCGAACCGGCGAGGCGGGTGCGCATGGGCTTTCGCTGATCGTGGTGGAGCGCGGGACGCCGGGGTTTACCGTGTCGCGCAAGCTGGAGAAGATGGGCTGGGCGGCTTCGGATACCGCCGAACTGTCTTATGTGGACGTTCGCGTTCCGGCGGAGAACTTGGTCGGCGCGGAGAACAGCGGGTTCGCTCAGGTGGCCACGCAGTTCGTCACCGAGCGGCTTTCGCTGGCGGTGCAAGCGTATGCGCACGCGCAGCGAGCACTGGACTTGACGCTGGAGTGGTGCCGGATGCGCGAGACGTTCGGGCGTCCGCTGATCTCGCGCCAGCTCGTGCAGCACAAGCTCACCGAGATGGCTTGCAAGGTCGACGTCGCCCGGACGTATGCCCGGCAGGTCGCGATCCGGCACGTGTCGGGCGAGGAAGTGATCGCCGAGGCGTGCTTCGCGAAGAACACCGCGGTGCAGACCGCCGAATGGGTCGTGAACGAGGCGGTGCAGCTGCACGGCGGGCTCGGCTACATGCGCGAGTCCGAAGTGGAGCGGCATTACCGCGACGTCCGCATTCTCGGCATCGGCGGCGGCACTACCGAAATCCTGACCGGACTGGCCGCGAAGCGATTGGGATACACCGCATGACTACTATCAGGTCCACCGTGGACACTCGCGCCGACGAGTTCGCCGCGAACCGCGAGGCGATGCTGGAGAAGCTCGCGGAGATCGACGCCGAACACGCCAAAGCGGTCGCCGGCGGCGGGGAGAAGTACGTCGAACGCCACCGCAAGCGCGGCAAACTGCTGGCGCGCGAACGGATCGAACTGCTGCTGGACGCGGATTCGCCGTTCCTGGAACTGTCGCCGCTGGCCGCGTGGGGCTCGGACTACCGGGTCGGCGCGAGCGTGATCACCGGGATCGGCGTGGTGGAAGGCGTCGAATGCCTGATCTCGGCCAGCGATCCGACGGTCAAGGGCGGCGCGAGCAACCCGTGGACGACGAAGAAATCGTTCCGGGCGGCGGACATCGCGGCGCAGAACCGGCTGCCGGTGATCAACCTGGTGGAATCCGGCGGCGCGGATCTGCCGACGCAGAAGGAAATCTTCATTCCCGGCGGCCGGATCTTCCGTGATCTGACGCGGTCTTCGGCGGCGAAGGTGCCGACTGTCGCGCTGGTGTTCGGCAACTCGACCGCGGGCGGCGCGTACCTGCCGGGGATGTCCGACTACGTCGTGATGGTGAAGGAACGCGCGAAGGTGTTCCTCGGCGGTCCGCCGCTGGTCAAGATGGCGACCGGCGAGGAATCCGACGACGAATCGCTCGGCGGCGCGGAAATGCACGCGCGCACGTCCGGGCTGGCCGACTACCTCGCGGTCGACGAGGAGGACGCGATCCGCCTCGGCCGCAGCATCATCAAGCGGCTCAACTGGACCAAACAGGGCCCGGCGGCGAAGCCGGACTACGCCGAGCCGCTGTTCGACGCCGAGGATCTGCTCGGCATCGTGCCGACGGATCTGAAGATCCCGTTCGACCCGCGCGAGGTGATCGCGCGCGTCGTGGACGGTTCGGACTTCGACGAGTTCAAACCGCTGTACGGGCCGAGCCTGGTCACCGGATGGGCCAGCATTCACGGTTATCCGGTGGGAATCCTGGCCAACGCACAGGGCGTGCTGTTCGGCGAGGAATCGCAGAAGGCCGCGCAATTCATCCAGCTGGCTAACCAGATCGACACACCGCTGGTGTTCCTGCACAACACGACCGGCTACATGGTCGGCAAGGAATACGAGCAGAGCGGGATCATCAAGCACGGCGCGCTGATGATCAACGCGGTGTCGAACTCGAAGGTGCCGCATCTGTCCGTCCTCATGGGAGCGTCCTACGGGGCCGGGCACTACGGGATGTGCGGCCGGGCTTACGATCCGCGGTTCCTGTTCGCCTGGCCGAGCGCGAAGTCCGCGGTGATGGGGCCGGCGCAGCTGGCCGGGGTGCTGTCCATTGTCGCCCGTGCCGCGACGGCGAGCCGGGGCCAGGAGTACAGCGAGGAAAACGACGCCGCGATGCGCACCATGGTGGAGAACCAGATCGAGGCGGAATCGATGCCGATGTTCCTCTCCGGCATGCTTTACGACGACGGCATCATCGACCCGCGCGACACCCGCACGGTGCTCGGGCTGAGCCTGTCGGCGATCCACAACGGACCAGTGAAGGGCGCCGAGGGTGGCTTCGGCGTCTTCCGGATGTGAGGGCCATGATCCAGAATCTGCTGGTCGCCAACCGGGGCGAAATCGCCCGCCGGGTGTTCCGCAGCTGCCGGGACGCCGGAATCGGCACGGTCGCGGTGTTCTCCGACGCGGACGCCGCCGCGCCGCACGCGCGGGAGGCCGACGTCGCCGTCCGGCTGCCGGGCAACGCGCCGGGCGAGACGTATCTGCGCGGTGAACTGATCGTCAAAGCCGCGGCGGACGCCGGGGCCGACGCGATCCATCCCGGGTACGGTTTCCTGTCCGAGAACGCCGGTTTCGCCCGCGCGGTGCTCGACGCCGGGCTGATCTGGGTCGGCCCGCCGCCGGCGGCGATCGAGACCATGGGCTCCAAAGTGGAGTCGAAGCGGCTGATGGCCGCCGCCGGGGTTCCGGTACTGTCCGAATTGGACCCGTCGTCGGTGACCGAGGCCGATCTTCCCTTGCTGGTCAAGGCTTCCGCTGGCGGCGGCGGGCGCGGCATGCGCGTGGTCCGCTCGCTGGACGAGCTGGCTGAGGCCGTGGAGAGCGCCCGTGCCGAGGCGGGATCGGCGTTCGGCGACCCGACGGTGTTCTGCGAGCGGTACCTCGAGACCGGGCGGCACATCGAGGTCCAGGTGCTCGCCGACGCGCACGGCACGGTCTGGGCGGTGGGGGAGCGGGAGTGCTCCATCCAGCGCCGGCACCAGAAGGTGGTCGAAGAAGCGCCATCGCCCTTTGTGGACGAAGCCATGCGCGCCGAACTGTTCGACGCGGCACGCAAGGCCGCGCAGGCGATCGACTACGTGGGCGCGGGAACGGTCGAATTCCTGGCCGGTCCGGACGGCCGGTTCTACTTCCTGGAGATGAACACGCGGCTGCAGGTCGAGCATCCGGTGACGGAGAACGTCACCGGGCTGGACCTGGTGTCGTTGCAGCTTTCGGTGGCCGAGGGGGCTCGGTTGCCCGCCGAACCGCCTGCTGCGCAAGGGCATTCGATCGAGGTCCGGCTGTACGCGGAAGATCCGTCGGCGGGCTGGCAGCCGCAGAGCGGAACGCTGCACACCTTCGAAGTGTCCGGAGTGGACCGCGAATTCACCCACGGTGCCGGGCTGCGCCTGGACTCCGGGGTGGAATCCGGTTCGGTGATCGGGGTCCACTACGACCCGATGCTGGCGAAGGTCATCACCTGGGCTCCCACGCGGGCGGAAGCCGCGCGTCGGCTCGCCGGTGCGTTGGCCGGAGCGAAGATCCACGGCGTGGTGACCAACCGCGACCTGCTGGTCCGGATTCTGCGGCACGAGGCTTTCCTCGCCGGGGAAACGGATACCGCGTTCTTCGACCGGCACGGGCTGGACACCTTGGCCGCGCCATTGGCCACAGTGGACACCGAACGCTGGTCGGCACTGGCCGCCGCCTTGGCCGACGCAGCCGAGAACCGGGCGTCCGCCACCACCCTGGCACGACTGCCGAGCGGCTGGCGCAACGTCCGTTCCGCCGGGCAGCGCAAGGTGTTTGCCAAGGGCGACAACCGTTACGAGGTCGTCTACTCGCTGACCCGGGACGGTTTGCGCGCCGAGGGCTACGACGACGTCGCCCTGGTTTCCGCCACTCCGGACGAGGTGGTCCTGGACATCTCCGGAGTGCGCCGGACCTTCGCGGTCGCACGCCACGGTTCTGTGTCCTATGTGGACTCGCCGCTGGGTGCGGTGACGTTGACGGCGGAACCGCGCTTCGCTGATCCCGATTCGGCGCTGGCCGCGGGGTCGCTGGTCGCGCCGATGCCGGGCACAGTCGTGCGGCTCGCGGTGTCCGCAGGGGACAGTGTGCGGGCGGGCGATCCGTTGCTGTGGCTGGAAGCGATGAAGATGGAACACCGGATTTCGGCCCCGGCGGACGGCGTGGTCGCCGAACTGCCGGTCGAGGTCGGGCAACAGGTCGAGGTAGGCGCGGTGCTGGCTGTGGTGGGAGAGACCGAATGAACGCGATGAACTTCGTCGAGCCCGAGGAACGGGTGGCGCTGCGCAAGGCCGCGGCCGATCTGGCGGGCAAGTACGGGCACGACTATTACGCGAAGAAAGCCCGTGCGGGCGAGAAAACCGACGAACTGTGGAACGAGGCCGGACGGCTCGGCTACCTGGGCGTGAACCTGCCGGAGGAGTACGGCGGCGGGGGCGCGGGGATCGCGGATCTCGCCGCGGTGCTGGAGGAATTCGCGGCCGCGGGCTCGCCGCTGCTGCTGATGGTGGTGTCGCCGGCGATCGTCGGGACGGTGCTGTCGCGCTTCGGCACGGCGGACCAGAAAAAGCAGTGGCTGCCGGGACTGGCGGACGGCAGCAAGAAGATCGTCTTCGCGATCACCGAACCGGACGCCGGGTCGAACTCGCACCGCATCACGACGACCGCCCGCCGCGACGGCGGCGACTGGATTCTGTCCGGCCGCAAGGTGTTCATCTCGGGTGTCGACGAGGCGGACGCGGTGCTCGTCGTCGGCCGCACCGAGGACGCGAAGACCGGGCGCCTGAAGCCGGCGCTGTTCGTGGTGCCGACGGACACGCCCGGGTTCGAGTTCACGAAGATCGACATGGACATCGTCGCGCCGGAGAACCAGTTCTCGCTGTTCCTGGACGACGTGCGGCTGCCCGCGGAAGCACTGGTGGGCGAGGAGGACGCGGCGATCGCGCAGCTGTTCGCGGGCCTGAACCCGGAGCGGATCATGGGCGCGTCGTTCTCGCTGGGCACCGCGCGGTACGCGCTGGACAAGGCGGTCGGCTACGCGAACGAACGGCAGGTGTGGGGCGCGCCGATCGGGTCGCACCAGGGGCTCGCGCATCCGCTGGCGCAGGTGAAAATCGAGCTTGAGCTGGCGAAACTGATGACCCAGAAAGCGGCCTCGCTGTACGACGCGGGCGACGACTTCGCCTCGGGGAGTCCGCGAACATGGCGAAGTACGCGGCGGCGGAGGTGGCGATCCGCGCGGTCGACCAGGCGGTGCAGACCCACGGCGGGAACGGCCTGGCGACCGAATACGGTTTGGGGAGCCTGGTGACCGCCGTGCGGCTGGGCCGGATCGCGCCGGTGAGCCGGGAGATGGTGCTGAATTTCGTGGGGCAGCACAGCCTTGGGCTGCCGAAGTCGTACTGAGCAATGGTGAAGTCATGAGGAGCGTCGGCGATCGGGCGCCCGGCCGCGAAGTGCGGCCGGGCACCCCGCCCGTGCGCGGCCTGACTGGGCCAGGTGATGCCTGATGCTCCGCGAACCGCAGCAGGAACGGAGCCGCACCACGCGGCGGCGGTTGATCGAGGCCGCGATGGACTGCATAGGGGAGCGCGGGTGGCACGGGGTGACCGTCGCGGTCATCGCCGAGCGGGCCGGGGTCTCGCGGGGCGCCGCGCAGCACCACTTCCCGACCCGGGAATCGCTGGTCGCGGCGGCCGTCGAGTTGCTCGGCGAGGCTCAGCTGGACGAGCTGCGCACGCGCGCGGCCGAGACACCGGACGGCGCGTCGCGAGTCGAGTGGGCCGTCGAGATGCTGCTGACTCTCTACACCGGCCCGATGTTCCGCGCCGCGTTGCAGCTGTGGGCCGTCGCGTCGACCGACGAGCAGTTGCGCGGAGTGCTCGTGCCGCTGGAGGCGCGGGTCGGCCGGGAGGCGCACCGGGTCGCGGTCGAACTGCTCGGCGTCGACGAAAGTCAGCCGGGCGTTCGCGAACTGGTCCAGGCCACGCTCGACCTCGGCCGCGGTCTCGGCCTCGCCAACCTGCTCACCGACGACACCCGCCGCCGCGAGCAGATCGTGCGCGAGTGGGCGCGGACGCTCGAATCTCGCCTGGCGGGAACCGAACAGGTCTAGGCATCGTCACATTCCCGACCCGCTACAGTGTGGCTGTTAACACATTCGGCCCAGTGGGCGATAACGTTGAGTAAGTAGCTCAGCGAGGAAGAAGGCGATTCCGGTGTCCGGTTCAGAGGGGATGACCGTCGAGCTGACCCATCGCGCGATGGCGATGCTCAAGGCAGTCGCGCAGCAGCGTGCGGAGATGTCCACCAGCTGCGAGCCCGACCTGTTCGTCGACGGTTTCGCTTGCTGCGACCAGATGACCGCGCACGCGCTCGCCAAGGGCGGCTACGTCCGCCCCGGGGCCGGAGTGGCTGCCGCCGGCCGGGTGCCCGCCGAGCTGACCGAGGCTGGCGCGGCCGCGCTGTCGGTCACCGCCGCTGCCTGATCTTTTCACCCGTTCGGCCGTACTCTCGCACTGTGTGTGACGGAGGAACGGGGACCTTCCGGGCGGGAAGGTCCCCGTTCTCCTGCCTCGCCGACCCGGTCAGCCGGGACTGATCCGGAGTGGTTCAGTCCATCTGGCGGGCGCGGCCGGGCCTCCGGTCCGCGGTGGTCCCTGCGCCACCCGGCCCGGTCAGCCGTTGTATCCGGCCACGACCTTCGTGAATGCGTAGTTCTCCTGGTCGATCCCGCTGCAGCCGCCGCAGTCGCGGTTCGTCGCCCAGAACGTGACGCGGCCGAGGTGGTGTTCGGCGGCCCAGTCGCGGATCGCGGTGAAGTCCGCGACCGACACGACCTCCCCGGCCCGGTCGGTCTTGCCGTTCATCGACGACAGCCCGGCGCGGTGGTAGGCGGTGGCGTCGTCCCAGCCGAACGTCGACTTCAGCTCGCCGACGAGGCCGTCCACCGCGGACTTCGTCATCGCGACCATGTCGCCGCCGTCGGAGAAGTCGAACGGCATCAGCGACCACACGTCGACGTCCGCGCCCAGCGCCTTCGCCTGGCTGACCAGCCGCTTGCCCCAGTCGTTCGGGCCCTGCGGCGTGGTGCCCATGGTGATCACGACGCGCAGGTTCGGGTTCTTCTCCTTGGTGATCTTGACCGCGTTCAGGATCCGGTCCTGCACGGCCTCGTTCTCGAACTCGTCGGTGTTCTCGATGTCGAGGTCGATCGCCTTGAGGTCGTAGGCGTCGATCACCTTCTGGTACGCGCCGGCCAGCTCCTCCGGCGATCCGCAGTTCGGGCCCAGCTTGTTGCCCTGCCAGCCGCCGAAGGACGGGATCACGTCGCCGCCCGCCGCGCGGATCTTCTGGATCATCGCGGCGTCGGTGCCGTCCAGCGGGCGGTTGCCGTCCCAGGCCGGGGCGCAGCCGCCGCCGGACAGCATGAAGGCGAGGGTGAACGCGCTGACGCCGGTCGCGTCCATCGCGGCGGCGGGATCGCTCTGGCCGCCCCACTGGTACAGGTACGGCGCGGCGAGAACGGGGTCCCCGGCGGCCGAGGCGGGACCGGCGGCGGTGGTCAGCGCGGCCCCGGCGGCGAGGGCCAGCACGCCGAGCCGTCCGGCGAGTTTCCGGCGGGAAGTGGTGCGGCGCAAGGATTTCACGGTGTCCTCCAACGGGGAAACGCGCGCCCGGCGGCACGCGTCATCGGAGCACCTGGCGAAGCCGGACGTGGCGGCGGCGCCCCGCAGGCACTCGGGGGAGTGTGTGCGCAGTCACAATGGACTAGACCATTGAGAAGTGTCAAGACTCGGGCTGGGGTGGGAAAAACACCCACCGGGGGTGCCGAGGTCGCCGGGTGTTTCCGGGATGCCGGTGATCGGAACATGGGGAATATCGGGAAGCCGGGCGTGGCCTGGCGGGCAATCGGTGCGCGGGCGGAGCGGTCTGGCGGGGAGGCGCGGTAGCCGGGTGTGGTCTGGCGGGCGATTGGTGCGTGGGTGAGGCGGTCTGGCGGGGAGGTGGGGAAGCCGCGCGTGGCCTGGCGGGTAGTCCGCGCGCGGGCGAAGCGGTCTGGCGGGAAGTCGGGTGTGGTCTGGCGGGCGATCGGTGCGTGGGTGAGGCGGTCTGGCGGGGAGATGGGGAAGCCAGTCGTGGCCGAGCGGGCAATCCGTGTGCGGGCGAAGCTGCCCGGCGGGCGCTGTCGGAACGGTGTGTCACGATGGGGGAGCAGTCACGAAGCACGGAGCGGAGCGTCATGACCGAACCGGTCGAGATCAGTGGTGCCGATGTCTCCGCGGAGCAGCAGGCCGTCCGCTATGAGCTGGCGATTCTGTCCTTTCAGCTGCTCGACGGGCCGAAAGTCGCGGAAGGCGTGTTGCCCTGGGTCGAGGGGCACGGGCAGCTGCTCGGCTGCTGGCAGGCCGAGAACGGTCCGCTCGGCAGGCTGGTCGTGTTGCGCGGGTTCGAGAACCAGCGGGAGCTGGACGAGGAACGGCTGCGGGCGCGGCTCAGCCGCAAGCCGTTCGGCGGTGACCGCCTGACCGGTCTGTCGCTGCAGAGTTTCGCGCCGTTTCCGTTCGTCCCGCCGGTGCGGCCCGGGAAGCACGGTTCGGTGTACGAGATCCGCGATTACCGCCTCCGGCCCGGCGGGCTGCCCGCCACGATCGACGGCTGGCGCGAGGCTTTGCCCGCCCGGCATCTGATCGATCCGCTGACCGTGGTGATGTACGCGCTCGACGGTCCGGACCGGATCATCCAGATCTGGCCGTTCGCGAGCCTGGACGAACGGCTCGCGATCCGCCGCGATCTTTACGCGCGCGGGATGTGGCCGCCGCCGGGTGCGCCGGAGGAGATCGTCGAGGCCGACTCGATCATCGCGCTGCCGACGGAGTTTTCACCGCTGGCCTGAGTCACGTCGGCTCGCCGATGTCCTCGAACCACAGCGCCGGTTCGCGCGCGATGAAATCCGTCATCAGCGCGACGCACGCCGGGTCGTCCAGGAGGTCGACGCGGACGCCGTGTTCGGCCAGCCAGCCGTGGCCGCCGGTGAAGGTGCGGGATTCGCCGATCACCACGTGCGGGATGCCGAACTGGCGGACCAGTCCGCTGCAATACCAGCACGGCGACAGCGTGGTGACCATGATCGTGTCGCGGTAGTGCGGGCGGCGGCCGGCGTTGCGGAAGGCGGCGGTTTCGGCGTGCAGGGACGGGTCGCCGTCCTGGACGCGGCGGTTGTGGCCGCGGCCGAGCAGCTTTCCGTCGCGGTCGAACAGGGCCGCGCCGATCGGCACGCCGCCCTCGGCTTTTCCGGCTTCCGCCTCTTCGCGGGCGACAGCGAGCAGGTCGTCGAGCATGCGTCACTCTCGCCGGTCTCGGCGGACTACGGCAAGTCCTGGGTGATCGAGGACCGAAGCTGTCCGCGGAGCGTGGCAGAGTGAGCCGCATGTACGGAACCTCCGAACGCCTCCTGCGCCTGCTCTCCCTGCTGCAGGCGCGGCGCGACTGGCCTGGTCCGGACCTCGCGGGCCGGCTCGGGGTGGACGTCCGGACGATCCGCCGCGACGTCGAACGGCTGCGGCAGCTCGGGTATCCGGTGCACGCGACTCCCGGGGTCGCGGGCGGGTACCGGCTCGGTTCGGGTGCCGCGCTGCCGCCGCTGTTGCTGGACGACGACGAGGCCGTCGCGGTGGCGGTCGGCCTGCGCACGGCGGCGAACGGCACCGTGTCCGGCATCGAGGAGACGTCCGTGCGGGCGCTGGCGAAGCTCGAACAGGTGCTGCCCGCACGGCTGCGGCACCGGGTACGGGCGATGGATTCGGCGCTGGTCCGGATGCCCGGCCGCGGCCCGACGATCGACGCGGAACTGCTCACCGTGGTCGCCGCGGCTTGCCGGGACAACGAGCGGCTGCGGTTCACGTACGGCACGCAGGCGGGCGACGTGGCCGAGCGCGACGTGGAGCCGCTGCGGCTCGTGCACACCGGCTGGCGCTGGTATCTCGTGGCGTGGGACCTCGTCCGCGACGACTGGCGCACCTTCCGGCTGGATCGGATCAACGGTGTTCCGACGACCAGTTTCCGTTTCACGCCAAGGGAACCACCGGCCGAGGACCTTGCCGCGTATGTGTCGAGCCGGATCGCGACCGCTCCGTATCCGCACGTCGTGACGCTGCGGGTGGCGGCACCGGCGGAGGTGCTGGCCGCGCGGGTTTCGCCGACGACAGCGGTGGTCGAGCCGATTGACGACCACACCTGCCGGCTGCGCACTGGCGCGAAAACGTTCGACTACATTCCGTTTTACCTTGCGCAATGGGAATTCGACTTCGTGGTGGAGGATGCTCCGGCGGAATTGCTGGAGCGCCTCGGGCAGATCGCGGAACGGTTCGCGCGGGCGGTTTCAGGCGGTGGCGACGGCGAGCAGATCCGCGGCGGCGGCTGACAATGCGGCGGGGAAGCCGGATTCGTCGCGGTGGTCCTCGGCCGTCCAGCGTTCGGTGGCGAGTCGGAGCACGGAGAGGCCGAGATCGGTGGCCAGGCGTGCGGTTTCGGGGTCGATGCCGCGGTCCCGCAATGCCTTGGTGAGCGCCTCGGGCAGATCGCGGAACGGTTCGCGCGGGCGGCTTCAGGCGGTGGCGACGGCGAGCAGATCCGCGGCGGCGGCTGACAATGCCGCGGGGAAGCCGGATTCGTCGCGGTGGTCCTCGGCCATCCAGCGTTCGGTGGCGAGTCGGAGCACGGAGAGGCCGAGGTCTGTGGCCAGGCGTGCGGTTTCGGGGTCGACGCCGCGCTCCCGCAATGCCTGGGTGAGCGCTTCCGAAATCGTGACGAGCTTGATCAGTTCGCGTTCGCGCAGCGGGGATTGGCCGCGATCACCGCCGCTCGGCGCAGCAGGAATTCGCGCGGACGGAATACGCGCGGCGCGGTGGCGAAAGCGGCCAGCAACGTCGGCAGCGCGGCGGTTTCGGGCGGGACGGTGTCGATGGCGGCGACGAATTCGGCTTCCAATTCCTGGCTGCCGCCGAACAGCACTTCCCGTTTGTCGGCGAACCACCGGTAGAACGACCGCTCGGTGAGATTCGCCCGCCGCGCGATCTGCGCGACCGTGGTGCGGTCGTAACCCTGCTCCTCGAACAGAGCCAGTGCGGCTTGTTCCAGTCGGTTGCGGGTGTTGCCCTCCCAGCGCGCCATGCGCCCACTATAGCGACAGCAGATGCTGTCATCACTCTGGTAGCGTCGGTGACGACAGCTTCTGTCATCACTGGCGAGGAGACTTCTGATGCGCACCCTTCGTTTTGCCGAGAACGGCCCCGCGGCCGAGGTCCTGCGAGTCGAGGACGTGGTCGCGCCGGACCCGGGACCAGGGCAGATCCGCGTCGCGGTCCAGGCGTGCGGGCTGAATCCGGCGGACTGGGCGTTGTGCGAGGGCCTGTTCCCCGGCGACCTGCCGCGCGGGGTCGGGCTGGAGGTGTCCGGCACGGTCGACGCGCTCGGCGACGGCGTGACGGACGTCGAGGTCGGCGACCCGGTGTTCGGCCCAGCACCCTTCACCGGCCCGGCCGCTGGGGCGTCCGAGTTGGCACTGCTCGACACTTGGTTCCCCAGGCCGGAGGGGCTCGACGCGGTCCACGCTGCCGCGCTGCCGATGGCGACGGGCATGGCTTACGCGGCGCTCGACGCACTTGGCGACGGTCGCACCCTTCTCGTGCACGGCGCGGGCACCACAACCGGGTTCGCGGCGGCCCAGATCGCGCTCCTTCGTGGGGCGCGCGTGCTCGTCACCGCAGGTGAGACGCACGCCGAGGCGCTCCGCTCGCTTGGCGCGGAAGTCACCAGCTACCAGGACGGAATCGCCGAGCGCGTGACGGCGCTGGCCGGGGGACCGGTCGACCTCGTGCTGGACGCCGCGCCATTCAGCGGGGCGGTGGCCGAACTCGTCCGCACGGTCAAGGAGCCCGAACACGTGCTGACGCTCGACCTCGCTTCGGACGTGCCGGGGGTGCGGACGATCGTCAGTTCAAACGCCCAGCCGCGCTACGACGTCCTCGGCGAGTTCGCGTTGCTCGCCGCGCAGGGGCGGTTTTCCGTTCCGGTGTCCCGGATTTTCCCGCTGGACGACTGGCGGACGGCGCTCGAACTGAGCCAGTCGCGGCAGGCCAGGGGCAAACTGGTGCTGGCGCTCTAGCTCGCTCCGAGCATGCGGAGGACCAGTTCGCCGTACTCCTTGCCCAGTTCGGTGGGCGTCTGCCGGGTGCGTTCGCTGTACCAGCGCGCGACGTCCACCCCGAGCGACAGCACGGCCCTGGCGGCGATCCCGACGTCGCTGACCGTGAACACGCCGGACTCGACCCCTTCGGCGATCACCTCGCGCACGCGCTGCTCGATCTGCCGCCGAAGCTGCGCGACGACCTGATATTCCTTCTCCGGCAACGCGTTCAGCTCGTATTGGACGACGCGTGCGACGGTGTGCCGTCGTGCGTGCCAGGCGACGAAGTCCTCGACGAGCAGCCGCATCCGTTCGGCGGGGCCGGTGACGCGGCCGATGACATCCTCGACGAGGGAAAGTGTCTGCTCGTGGCCGTTGCGGCTGATCGCGAAGAGCAGCGCGGCTTTCGAGGGGAAGTGGACGTACAGCGCGGCCGGGCTCATTCCGGCGGCTCCGGCGATGTCGCGCGTGGTGGTGGCGTGGTAGCCGCGTTCGGCGAACGACTCCACTCCGGCGAGCATCAGCCGGCGCGCGGTCTCGGGCTGCACGTCGGGCCACAGGTCGGCCGAAAGCGTGGTCATCCGGCGATCCTCCTCTAGTCCCGCGCCGGCCGGTAAGCCCGCCCGTCGTCTGACTAGTGTAAGCGCCCGCTTTGTGGAGGAAGCCGGTGACGCGTCCCGCGTACCCCGTCGGGGTGCGACGACGAGCTGGAACGGCTTTCGGCCGGTAGCTTTCCTGGCACGACCTGTCCGTACCAGGAAAGCAGGGATCCGATGACGGGGTCAGCAGTGGTGGTCGGTGTCGACGGTTCCGCGGCCGCTCTGACAGCGGTGCGCTGGGCGGCGCGGGTCGCGCGGGAGCGTCGTCGGGGTCTTCGCCTGGTCCATGCGTTGCCTGAGCTGCCAGCGTCCTTTCCCGCGGCCGAGCTGTCGTTCGAGCAGATGCAGGAAGCGGCCGGCGCGCGTGGCGCGCGCGTGCTGGACGAGGCGGGCGATGCGGCTGCTCAGGCTGCGCCCGGCGCCGAAGTGGCGACCGTGGTGCGGGCCGAAGGGCCGGCGGAGGCGTTGCTGGCCGAGGCGGACGGCGCGAGCATGATCGTGCTGGGCAGTCCGGGGCGCAGCACGGCGGGCCGGGTCTTGCTCGGGTCGGTGTCGGTCGCGCTGGCCGCGCACGCGCCGTGTCCGGTCGCGGTGATCCGGCCGCACGTCGGTGAGGACGAGGCTCCGGCCGAGGGGCCGGTCGTGCTGGGCGTCGATGCCACTCCCAAGGGCGAAGCGGCGATCGCGGCCGCGTTCGAAGAGGCGACCTGGCGGAACGCGCGCTTGGTGGCGGTGCACAGCTGGAACGAAACGTTCCTGGCCGAGATCTTCGAAGAAGGCCGGCGCGGAATGGACCGCGAGGCAGTCGAGGAACACGAGCGCGAGCTGCTCGCCCAGCGGCTGGCCGGCTGGCAGGAGAAGTACCCGGACGTCCTCGTCGAGCGGGTCGTGCGGGCGGGGCGTCCGGCCGAGGTGCTGCTCGACCTCGCCGACCGGGCGCAGCTGCTGGTCGTCGGCAGCAGGGGCCGGGGCGGGTTCAGCGGCCTGGCGCTGGGGTCCACGAGCCAGGCGCTGATCTCGTACGCGCTGTGCCCGGTGCTGGTCGCCCGCGGCGGGACTCGCCCGGCGGAGTAGCGGACCGGGCTCACTTCAAGCGATAGCGGCGGAGTCGCTGGTACAGCGTGCCCCGCGAGATGCCGAGCCGGGCCGCCGCTTCGGATTTGTTGCCGCCGCACTCGGCGAGCGTGTCGGTGATGACCCGTACTTCGGCCTGTTCCAGCGGGCCGAGGCGTCCGGCGACGCCGGGCTCGAACAGTTCTCCGCCCAGCGGTGTCCCGCGCGTGAGCACGAGGACGACGCCGTCTTCGAGCCGTCCGGGGACGACCGGGTACAGGCGTGCGCGCAGGCCGTCGGCGAGCGCGATCTCGTTCGCCGACGGGCCGGCCTCCGTCACCGCGGCCCACAGGCCCGGCCGGTCCAGGCCCAGTTCGGCGGCGTCGTCCTCGACGATCATCGTCTGGCGGTCGAGGGTGACGACCGGCCCGGCCGCCGCCGACCGCATCGACAGGTGCGCGTCGAGCATGCGCCGTTGCCGGACGGTCGCGGCCTCGTGCAACGCGGCGGTGACGCCGTCGACCAGCGCCCGGACCGCGACCAGCAGCAGATGGTTGGCGTCCTCGGCGGGGCAGGCGACGTTCACCATGCCCGCGACGCGCCGGGTGATCGGGTGGACCACCGGCGCGGCGACGCAGGCCCACGGGTGCCACGGCTGCTTGTAGTGCTCGGCGCCGATCACCACGGAGGGGTGACGCGTGGTCGTGGCGACCCCGATGCCGTTGGTGCCCGCGCTCCGCTCGCCGATCTGGGAGCCGGGCTCGAACTCGATCCGGTCCAGTTCGCTCGTGAGCGTCCGCTCGGATTCCCAGCGCCAGGTGAGGATGCCGTCGGGATCGGCGAGGGCGAGCGAGGTGGAGCTGCCCGCCAGCAGATCGGCCATGCCGAGCAGCACCGGCGCGGCGACGCGGACGAACGGGGACCGCGGGTCGATCTCGCTGTGCGCCAGGTCCAGCCGGTCCGGGTCGACCCCGCTGCTGCGGGAGCGCCGCCACGACGCGACGATCTCCCGGCGGATCGAGGCCGGTGCTCCGGACTGGAACCGTTCCCAAGCCCGCTGCGTCTCCGTCGACCGCATCACGCCTCCTCGCCACCGGCGTCGCGCTGAGCCATGGACGACGCCGTCGGCCGATTATGCCCGGCAGAGCGGGGAAACTCGCCGTCCGCTGTGCAAATTTTGCACACCTGCCTCGACCAGGGCGGCGTTCGCGGCGCACCGTTTCCCCAGCTTCACCGGCGGACCCGCTGATCGTCCGCCGCCGATCCGAGGAGGAAATGCGGCACATGGAATTCACGGTCGAATGGGACGGCGACGTCACCCTCGTGCACCCGGAGCGCGAGCAGCGAGCCAAGCAGGACGTCAACGCGCTCTTCGGGGTGAACGGGGTGACCACGCCCTCGAAGCACCTGTCGCTCCTGGTGACTTCGCTGCGGCCCGGCGAAAAGTCGAACGTCCACTACCACGTCGAGCACGAGTCGGCGCTGTACGGGATCCGCGGCAGCGTGCATTTCTTCTGGGGCAAGGAACTCGAGCACGACCTGGTCGTGGGCGTCGGCGATTTCCTGTACATCCCGCCGTTCTGCCCCCACGTGTCCTACAACCGCAGTCTCGTCGAGGACGCCGCGTTCGTCACCGCCCGCACCGACGCGTTCGAGCAGGAGCGCGTCGTGACGTTGCCCGAACTCGAGGACGACCGGTGCAAGCCCCGCGTGTCCTACGTCGACTGAGTCCCCCGGAAAGGAGATCCCGATGATCGACGTACCTGTTCTCGTGGCGGGGGAGGGCCGGTCGGCATGAGCCTCGCGCTGCTGCTGGACCGGTTCGGGGTGGAAAGCCTGCTCGTCGAGCGGCGGCCGGCCACGACCACGCACCCGAAAGCCAGGGGCTGTCACCCGCGGACGATGGAACTGTTCCGGCAGTGGGGGATCGAGGACCGGGTGCGTCGGGCGGGCCTCCCGCCGGAGGCGGACGTGGCCTGCTGGTGCGAGAGCCTGAACGGCCCTTTGGTGGCCTACACCGACCCGTGCCCGAGCCTGCACACCCCCGCGCCGAGGTCGATCGTGCCCCAGGACGCGGTGGAGGAGGCGCTGGACGACGCGCTGTCCGCCCGGCCGCGGGCACAGGTGCGGCGGTCCGCCGAACTGGTGTCGCTCGTCCAGGACGCCGACGGCGTGACGGCGCGGGTGCGGCGGGTGCCCGGCGGCGAGGAGTTCGACGTCCGGGCGCAATACGTCGTCGGGTGCGACGGCGCGAACAGCCGGGTGCGCGAAGCCGTCGGGATCCCGATGGACGGCCCGGAAACCCTGGCGCTGATGGCGAACCACTACTACCGCGCCGACCTCGGGCACTTGCCGCACGTGCGCAGCGCGATCGGGTTCCTGGTCCGGCCGCGCGACCGGAGCCGTCCCGACGTGAACGTCCTGGCCACCGGCCCGGACGGCGACCGGTGGCTCGCGGTGCAGAAGCTGCGGGAAGGCGAGGAGCCGCTTTCCGAGGAGCGCCTGGTCGAAGAAGTGCGCGAGCAGTGGGAGATGCCCGATCTGAAGGTCGAGCGCATCAACGTCATGAACTGGCGGATGAGCGCCCAGGTCGCGCAGCGGTTCCGCGCGGGAAGGGTGTTCCTCGCCGGGGACGCCGCCCACCGGTTCCCGACCGCGGGCGGCAACGGGCTGAACTCCGGCGTCCAGGACGTGCACAACCTCGCCTGGAAACTCGCGACCGTGCTGTCCGGACGGGCTGGGGACGTCCTGCTCGACACCTACGAGGACGAGCGCCGCCCGGTCGCGCAGTCCAACACCGACTTCGCCGTGCGCAACCAGACGCGGCTGGACGAGATGGACGAGGCCTTCCGGCGTCGCGAGGAAGACCCGCAGCGCTGGCGCGACCTGCTGATCGAGATGAACAAGCAACTGCACAGCGACGGCCACACGCTGGGATACGTCTACGCCCGCGGCGCTGTCGTCGACGACGGCTCGCCGATCCCGCCGTACGACTCGCAGCACTATTGGCCGACCGACCGGCCCGGCGCGAGGTTCCCGCACTTCTGGCTCGACGTCGAGAAGACGGAGTCGAGCATCGACTGGTTCGACACGACGTTCGTGCTGGTCTGCGGACCGGACGCGGAGGAATGGGACCGGGCGGGCCAGGACCTGGCGGCGTCGGCCGTCGTTCCGTTGCGGGTCAAGCGGTTGCCGCATCTGCTCGGGCCGCTGTCGATGGGCCGGGAGGGCGCGGTGCTCGTCCGCCCGGACGGCCACGTCGCCTGGCGGGCCCGCCAGGCCGGGGACGGGGCCGAACTGTCCGCCGCGCTCGGCCGGATTCTCGCCGGCGGTTCCCGCGCGCCCGCCGCCGTCTGATCGACCTCGAAGGAAAAGCCATGACCATTGCGCCGAGCTATGAGAACCCGCCCGGAGTCGGGGCGCCGTTCAGCGCGTACTCCCACGTTTCCCGTGCGGGCGAGCTGATCTTCGTCGCCGGCCAGTGCGGAATCGTCGAGGACAATTCCGTGGCGGGGCCGGATGTGCGGACGCAGACGCTGCGCGCTTACGAGAACGTGCGCACGATTCTCGAATCGCAGGGGGCCACCCTCCGCGATGTCGTGCGGTTCGTGAGCTATCTGACCTCGCGTGCCCATGTCGCCGACTTCTACGCGGCCCGCGAGGAGTACTTCGCGCGGCACTATCCGCGGCGGCAGTACCCGCCGAACACGCTGCTGATCGTCCAGGGACTGGTGCGCGAAGACCTTCTGGTCGAGATCGACGCGACCGCCTGCCGGCTGGAGAGGTGAGCCGCATGTCCGTGCGGGATTCCATCGACCGGTCCGGGATGAGCCGGTTCCAGATCAGAGTCGTCGCGATCTGTCTCGTGATCAATCTCGTCGACGGGTTCGACGTCCTCGTGATGTCTTTCGCCGCTCCCGGCGTGGCGCAGGAGTGGGCACTCACCGATTCCCGGGTGGGAGTGCTGCTCAGCAGCGGCCTGGTGGGGATGGCGCTCGGCTCGGCGGTGCTCGCCCCGCTGGCCGACCGCATCGGCCGGAGACCGCTCACGCTGGTCTGCCTGGCCTTGTGCACCGCCGGCATGGCGCTGGCCGCGCTCAGCACCGGTTTCGCGGTGCTCGCGGGATGCCGTCTCCTCACCGGGCTCGGCATCGGCGGCATGGTGGCCAGCCTGCCCGTGGTCATCTCGGAATACACGCCGCGGCGGCTGCGCGGGACGATGATTGCGTTGTACGGGATGGGGCTGCCCCTCGGCGGGGTGCTCGGCGGCGCGGTCGCCAAGCTCGTGGTCGCCGAATACGGCTGGCGCGCAACGTTTTTCGCGGGCGCCGTGCTCACGCTGGCCATGGTGTTCGCGGTCGCCGCCGCGATGCCGGAATCGCTGGACTACCTGATCAGCCGCCGGCCCCGAAGCGCGCTGAGCAAGGTCAACCGGCTGCTGGCCAGGATGCGGCTGCCCGCCGTCGACACCCTGCCCGGGCCCGAGCCCGGCGAAGACCGGATGCGCGTGACGACGTTGCTGACCAGGGACAAGGCGCGCACCGTCCTGCTGTGGATCTCCTACTTCGTGATGATGGCGGGCTTCTACTTCGCCGCGAGCTGGACACCGCTCCTGTTGCAGCAAAGCGGTTTCTCGGCACAGGAGGGCATGAACGCCGGGCTCCTGCTCAACCTCGGCGGGATCGCGGGCACCCTGCTGTTCGGCTTGCTCGCCCTCAAGGCGCGGCTGCGGGTGCTGACCGTCGGGTGCTTCCTCGCGGCGGGAATGGCGTACCTGGCGATGAGCCTGTTCCTCGGTTCGGCCGCCGCCGCGTTGACCGCCGCGGTCGCGGTCGGGATGTTCATCAACGCCGCCGGCAACGGGCTCAACGCCGTCGCGCCCGGTCTCTACGCCGCGCCGGTCCGAGCCACCGGGGTCGGCTGGGCGATGGCCTTCGGCCGGGTCGGGGCCTTGACCGCGCCGATGCTCGCCGGGCTGCTGCTCGACCATTCCTGGTCGCCCCGCTCGCTTTTCGGGCTTCTCGTCGTGCCCCTGGCGGCGGCCGCCGTCGCCGTTTTCGTGATCACCGCGCCCAGGAGGGCGCGGACGGCCGCGAAGGCCGACACCCCCGCCGCACTGACCTGATCCGTCCGTTCTCCGAGGAGGAAAAGCATGAAGGCCGTGCGTTTGCACGACTACCACAAGTCCCCTGTGGTCGAAGAAGTTCCCGAGCCGGTCCTGACCGGGCCGCTGGACGTGATCGTGCGGATCGGCGGCGCCGGCGTGTGCCGGACCGACCTGCACATCATCGAGGGACAGTGGGCGGACGCGATGGGCCCGCGGCTGCCCTACACGCTGGGGCACGAGAACGCGGGCTGGGTGCACGAGGTCGGTGCCGGGGTCGCCGGCCTCGAGGTCGGCGACGCGGTGATCCTGCACCCGCAGCCCTCCTGCGGGCTCTGCCCGGCCTGCCGGGAGGGCCGGGACATGGCGTGCGCGGCGGCCGCGTTCCCCGGGGTGTCCGACCACGACGGCGGCATGGCCGAGTACCTGCGCACGACCGCGCGGGCGTGCGTCAAGCTCGGCCCGGCCACCGATCCCGCCGACGTCGCCGCGCTGGCGGACGCGGGCCTCACCGCTTATCACGCGGTGCGCAAAGCGGTTCCGCTGCTGCCGCCCGGCAGCACGGCCGTCGTGCAAGGTGCCGGGGGACTGGGCCACATCGGAATCCAGGTGCTCGCCGCGTTGACCGCCGCGAAGATCGTTGTGGTGGACCGGGATCGGGCCGCGCTCGCCCTCGCCGCGGACCTCGGTGCCGACGTCACCGTCCAGGCCGACGGCGACCAGGTGAGCGCGGTTCTGGACAGCACGGGCGGGCGTGGCGCCGAGGTCGTGTTCGACTTCGTCGCCGAGCAGGGCGCGGAGAACGACGCCTGGGAGATGACCGCGGCAGGCGGTTCCCTGTACCTCGTCGGGTACGGCGGCGAGCTGCGGATCCCCACCGTGGCCGCCGTCGCGGGCGAGAAGAACGTCGTCGGCAACATGGTCGGCACTTATCGCGACCTGGTCGAACTCATGGTGCTCGCGGAAAGCGGGAAGGTGACCCTGCATACCCGCCGCTACCCCCTCGACGCGGCCGCCGAGGCGTTCGACGATCTGGCGCTGAACCGGATCCGGGGGCGCGCGATCCTGGTGCCGGGTGCCTGACTGAGTTGGAGGAACCACAATGCGGATCGGCAATCTCGGCGGGCGGGCGCACCTGGTGCGCGGGAACCTCGCGATCGACATCGCGAAGGCCAGTGACGGGGCCTTCGGACCGGAACCGGGGGACCTCTTCGCCCGCTGGCCGGAATTCCTGGAGTGGGCCGGCACCGCGCGCACCGACGCCGCGGTGCCCTATCGGACCGAGGACCTGCGCGCGCCCATGCCCAGGCCGCGCCAGGTGTTCGCGGTCGGTCTCAACTACGCCGAGCACGCGGCGGAGACGGGCTTGCGCGCTGGCGGCGTGCCCTCGGTGTTCACGAAGTTCGCCGATTCGCTGACCGGCCCGCACGGCCGGATCACGCTCAGCGGGCCGTCTGTCGACTGGGAGGTCGAACTGGTCGTCGTGATCGCGCGGGAAGCGCGCGACGTCGCCGAAGCGGATGCCTGGGCCTACGTCGCGGGGCTTACCGCGGGGCAGGACTTCAGCGACCGCGACGTGCAGATGAGCGGCACACCACCGCAGTTCTCGCTCGGCAAGAGCTATCCCGGCTTCGGCCCCACCGGACCCGTGCTGGTGACTCCGGACGAGATCGACCTCGCGGCTCCGATCAGGCTGCGCTGCTGGATCAACGACGAACTTGTCCAGGACGGGCACACCGGCCAGATGATCCTCCCCGTCGGAGCGCTGATCGAGCGGATCTCGGCGGTGTGCACGCTGCACCCCGGCGATCTTCTCTTCACCGGAACTCCGGCTGGGGTGGGCATGGGGCGCACTCCGCCTCGGTACCTTGCTGCCGGCGACGTCGTCCGCACCAGCATCGACGGGATCGGCGAAATGCGGCACGTCTTCGTAGCGGGGGACGCGGGGTAGCCGCGCGGCGCGGTCGACGTTTCCGGACTCGAATCCGTCCAGTCCGCCGATGATCGTGCCGTGCTGCCGCATCGTCGCGAGCGTCGCATTGCGAAATTCGTCGGTATTTCCTCGTGAAATTTTCGCGCAGCGGCGCCGCCGAATGGCTGGTGCTGACTTGTCTCGTCTTCGTTCGTGCATTCTCCCCGGCACCATGGATTCCTTGGCTTGAAGGGGGGCCAGCATGCTGCGCGTGCATTTCACCGCCGAGGACCTGCTTGACGTGACGTTCGCCGAGGAGCCCGCGCCCCTGATGGAATTGGGCCTGGCACTGGCCACGCTGCAGCGCGACGACGGGCTGGAACCGGCACTGCACCGGTGGCGGCGGGGTCTGCGCTGCGAACTCCCCGGCGCCGCCCGGGCGCTGCTGGAAATCGTGCCGCCGGCCGCGAACGGCCCGTTGTTCCTGGACCCGCCCGTCGCCGACTTGGAACACGGGCTGGAGCGGGTCATGACGACGCCGCGGGGTTTCGTCGAGTCCGAGCTGCACAAAGTGCTCGATTCGCGGGCGCGGCCGAGTTCGTGGACCCGCGGCCTGATGGCCAGGGAGGGCGCGGCCTGGAAGGGCCTGCACGCGTCGCTGCGTTCGGCTTACGGGAGCGTTTTGTCCCGCTCCTGGCCGGGCTTGCGGAACGGTTTCCACCTGGAACGGGCCTGGCGCGTGCACCAGCTGTCCCGGGCCGGGCTGCGCGGGACGCTCGCCGCCTGGGAGCCCGACCTCCGCTGGCGCGGGACGGTCCTGGAGGTCCGGCACCCGCGCGATTTCGACATCGTGCCCGCGGGGCGGGGGATCCGGCTGCTGCCGTCGATGTGCTGGACCGGCCGTCCGCTGATCGCGAACCAGCCCGCGGGCCCGACCCTGCTCGTCTACCCGGCGCTCGCCAGCCTGCCCCAGCTCGCGGCCGCCCCGGCCGACGATCCGCTGGTGGCGTTGCTCGGCTTCACCCGGGCCTATGTGCTTTCGGTGCTGACCAGGCCGAGGAACACCAGCGAAATCGCCGCCGAGGTGGGGATCAGCAAGTCCTCGGCGTCGCAGCACGCCGCCGTTCTGCGCCGCGCGGGGCTGGTCACGAGCCGGCGCGACGGCAAAGCCGTCTGGCACAGCTGCACCTCCGCGGGGCTGGATCTCCTAGCTGGTCAGTGGAGGTCGTGAGCCGGAATCGCCTCGGCGAGCCCGTATTCGCCGAGCCGTTCCGCCGCGAAGTCGAGCAGGGCGGAGGCACGCGGAGTGAGCTTCATGTCCGCCGGCCAGATCCCGACCACGTGCGAGACCGTGACCGGAGGGTCGAGGGGCCGGATGACGACCGGCCGCCCCTCGATGCTCATGGGGAGCGCGTGGGGCCGGGACATGAGCAGCCCGTACCCGAGTCCGCGGCCCACCAGTGCCTCGACGAGGCCGATCTGGGAGACCCTGGCTTCGATCTTGGGCTCCAGGCCGCGCGCGGTGAACGCGTCCGTCACGTTGCGGACGCCCGGGGTCGCGTCGTACTGGATGTAGGGCTCGTCGGCGAGATCGGCGAGGTCCACCGTTTCGGCCGCCGCGAGCGGATGCCCGGGAGGCAGGTGCGCCTGGAGTTCTGTCGCGTAGATCCGGCGGCGGAGGTAGCCGGTCGGCAGCGACACGTCGTACACGAGGGCCACATCGAGACGTCCCGCTTCGAGAGCGGAGAGCAGCTCTTCGTTGGTGCCCACCGTGATCCCGATGCTCACGCCGGGATGCCTCTTGGGAAAGCCCTCGAGAAGCTCCGGCACCACGTTCGCGGCGAAGCTCGAGTAGCAGCCGAGCCGCACCGGCCCCCGCAGTTCCTGTGCCCGCCCGGCGTTCAGGACGAGTTCGTGCGTGTCGGCCACGATCTGCCGGGCCCGCCGGGCGAAATCCTGACCGGTCGGAGTGAGCGTGAGCCCTCTTGCCTTGCGCCGCACGCACAGCTGCTCGCCCACCGCGCTCTCCAGGGTCGAGACAGCCTGCGACAGCGCGGATTCCGAGATGTGCAGATGCGCCGCGGCCGCGCTGAGCGTGGGGAAGTTCGGCAGTGCCGCGAACAGTTCGAGCTGCCGCAGGCTCACCTCGGAGATGGCTGCCCCCACTTCTTCGGCCTAACCGAATTACATCCTCACATTACCATGATTTACACGCAGAGGATTGCCTCGCATGATGAGGGGAACCGCTTCCCGCCGCGCAACGGCGAATCGCCTTCGTGCCGGCCAGCCGAGGAGAAGCGAAGTCAGGCAAGGAGAATCCGTGGTAAGTCAGGACACTCGGATCGCGATCGCCGGCGGAGGGATGGGCGGGCTGACTGCCGCGATCGCGCTGCGGAAGATCGCCGGAGTCCGGGCCACCGTGTTCGAGCAGGCCAGCAAACTGGGTGAAGTGGGCGCGGGCGTCACGGTTGCGCCGAACGCCGCGCGCGTGCTCGACAGACTCGGCGTGCTCGATCGGATCAGGCGCGTCGGAGCGGTGCCCGACGGGCACGGCGTCTACCAGAACGCCATGGGCGGCCTGGTCACCGACGCGGCGTGGGAGGACTCGGCCAAGCAGTACCAGAACATCGGGATGTACCGCCCGGACCTGATCGATGCCTTGGCGCAGGAGGTCGATCCGGAGACGATCCGGCTCGGCCACCGGCTGGTTTCGGTGGAGACCCTGGACTCGGGCGTTCGCGTCGGGTTCGAGAACGGCGCGGACGACGTGTTCGATGCCGTGATCGGCGCGGACGGCATCCATTCGGTGGTGCGGGGAGCCGTCGGCCAGTTCCCCGAGCCGGTCTACTCCGGGTACCTCGTCTACCGCGGAGTGGTCGACGCGTCCCGCCTGCCCGCCGATTGGCCCATGATCAGCCAGGTGTGGATGGGCAATCGGAGGCACTTCATGTGCTATCCGCTGCAGCGGCGGAAACTGTTCAACTTCGTCGCCGGCATCCCGAGCGACCGGCCGCTCCACGGGGTCTGGTCCGGTCCGGCGGAAGTCAGCGAACTCGCCGCCGAGTTCGCGGGCGCGGGGTGGGACCCGAAACTCCAGGATTTCATCGGGCGCATCGAGCACACGTTCTGGTGGGGCCTCTTCGACCACGAACCGCTCGCCAACTGGTCCCGGGGGCCGATCACCCTGCTCGGCGACGCGGCGCACACGATGCTGCCGCACCAGGGGCAGGGGGTGAACCAGGCGATCGAGGACAGCATGGCGCTCGCGACCTTCCTTGCGGCGGCCGACAGCGTCGCCGACATTCCTGAGGCGTTCCGGCGCTACACCTCAGTCCGCATGCAACGCACGGCGATCCTGCAGAACGGCTCTCGCCGGGCCGGCGCCATGTTCGACGCGCAGTACGAATTCGCGGACCTCAAAAAGCGCGACGCCGATCTCCGGGTCGGGCGCGACTTCCGGCGAAGCGCGGTATTCGACTACGACGCACAGAAAGTGGCCGAACAGGCGCTCAACCGATTTCAGGGGGTTCCGGTCGCATGACCTCGATCAGCATCATCGGCAGCGGCAAGATGAGCGGGGCGATCGCGGAAGTCGCGACGCGGGCAGGCACCGGTGTCCAGATCATCAAGCGCAGTGCGGAAAGCCTGTCTGCGGCGCGTGCTGGCCTCGACTACGGCGTCCTGGGCGACAAGCTGACCGGAGACCTGGTCGTGCTCGCCGTTCCCTATGGGGCGTACCCGGGCATCGTCGAGCATTATCGGGACCAGTTCCGCGAAAAGATCGTCATCGACATCAGCAACCCTATCGATTTCTCCACCTACGATCAGTTGCTGTCGCCCGCCGATTCCTCCACCGCGGCCGAACTCGTGAAGCTGCTGCCGGCGGGCACGGCAGTCGTCAAGGCGTTCAACGTCAATCTTGGAGACACCCTCGTCAGCGGCACGAACGGTACGACGCGCACGACCGTCCTGTTCGCCGGCGACTACGCGGACGCGAAGATGGCCGTCGCGGCGTTCATCGAGGCGGCGGGAATGCGCGCGGTGGACGTCGGCCCGCTCACCCGGGCAAGGGAGCTTGAGGCGATGGGATTCCTCCAGATCGTGTTGGCAGCGCTCGGGAAGACGCGTTACGAGTCGGGCTTCACGCTGCTGGAGTGAGCGGCGGCGGGTCAGTGTCGGCAGCCCGCCGCGCCGTGACAGGCGACCATCGCCCGCAACGTGTCGTGCAGTTGTTGTGCTTTCTCCGGCGGCAGCTGGGCGGCGGTGTTGTGCAGTTCCTGCGGGTCCGTGGTTCGGTCGTAGTACTCCTTGGCGCCGTTGGCGTATTCGACGTAGGTGTAGCCGGTGCTTCGGATCGCTTCGTAGGTGGGCGGGTTGCCGCTGTTCTTCGCGGGTTTGTCCGGGTCGGTCTGGTCGAAGTCGGGTCCGTGGTGCTCGACCAGACCGACCGTGCGCCACTCCGGGGGACTGGTGCCGTTCAGCAACGGCACCAGGCTTTCGCCGTCCACCTGCGCGGGGGTCGCGGCTCCGGCCAGTGCTTCGAAGGTCGGCCGCAGGTCGATGTTCTCCGCGGGCTGGTTCACCGTCGCCCCGGCTTTGACGCCGGGGCCGGTGACGACCAGCGGGACGTGCACGTCGGTGTCGAAAGCGGTCTGCTTGCCGGGGGTGAGCCGGTACTCGCCCATGTGGTAGCCGTTGTCCGAGGTGAAGACGAGGTGGGTGTTGTCGCGGACACCGGCCTTGTCCAGTGCCGCTTGCACGGTGCCGATCATCTTGTCGACCGATTGCACGGCCTGTGCTCGCTTGCGGAAGTCCTGGTCGATGGTCTGCTTTTCCTTGTCTGTCAGCGGTGTGCGGGAGGCGAGCCACGGCGGCGGCGAGGACGGCAGGGTGTCGAAGGCGGGGTCGCGCGGGGCGGTGAGCCCGGGGAACGCGTCGGCGTCGCGGGGTGCGGGGGTGTAGGGGCCGTGCGGGGCGAAGGTGGCGAGTTCCATGGCGAACGGGGTGTGCTGCGCCGCCGAATCGGTGACGAACTGGGCGGCTTTGTCCGCCATGACGTCGACGAGATAGTCCTCCGGTTTCTTTCCGTAGTGCTTGACTGTGCCGTTCTCGTTGAGGTCGTAGGTGAATTCGCGGTAGCCGTTGCCGGCGACGTCCCATTCGTTCCAGCCCGGCGGGATTCCGTCGGACTTCGGGTTGTATCCGTTGAGGTACTTGCCCATCATCGCGGTGCGGTATCCGGCCTGCTGCAACGACGTCGCGAAGGTTGACTTGTCGTCGCCGCGGCCGTGGAACACTTTGTAGCCGCCGTCTTCGCCGCCGTTGGTGAATACCCCGGTATTGTGCGGGAGCATGCCGGTGAACAGCGACGACCGCGACGGGCAGCACAGGGAATCGGTGACGGTGTAGTTGGCGAAGGACGTGCCGTTTCTGGCCATTTCCTGAACGTGCGGCAGATAGGGCAGCAGGTTCATCGAGAGATCGTCGGTGAGCACGAGGACGATGTTCGGTTTGGCGGGAGCATCGGCGGACCCGCACGCGACGGCCGTCGAAGCCAATGCGAAGGCCAGCAGCGAGGTCAGCACCATACGAGCGCGTTGCGGCATGCCCGCAGGCTAAAACCGCGACCGGCGGACGCGGTTCGAGCCGTGTTCGGGTTCGGTAAATTCAGCGGCCGGTCGTGGCGAGTTCCTCCGGGGCGGGCGCCGGGGAAGCGGCGGGGCGGGACCGGCGGCCCAGCAGGGAGTAGGCGGCTCCGACGAGGATCCCGCCGCCGACCAGGTTGCCCAGTCCGACGAACAGCAGGTTGCGGCCGAACGCGCCGATCGTCGCGCCGGGCACGCCGTCCAGCATGCCGAGGGAGAAGGTCGTCATGTTGGCGACCACGTGCTCGAAGCCGGAGCTGATGAACGCGAGCAGGCACCAGAAGATCAGCGCGAGCTTGGCGCCGTCCGACTTCGTGCGCGCGGCCATCCACACGGCGAGGCAGACCAGGAAGTTGCACAGCACCCCGCGGAAGAACAGCGCGCTCGCGGATTCCGCGGTTTTCGCCTTGACCAGGCTCGCCAGCAACGCCGCTGCCGGGCCGGGATGACCGGCGGAGGCACCGATGGACAGCACTCCGCCTTCGTGCACGAGCCACGCGAACACGATCGAACCGAGCAGGTTGCCCACAAAGGACACCACGATCACGGCCGCGGCCGCGCCGACACCGCGGCGCCGGACGAGGACACCCTGCACCATGGTCATCATGTTGCCGGTGGACAGTTCCGCGCCGGCGAACACCACGGCCGTCAGCGCGATCCCGAACACCAGGCCCTGCACCGTCTTCGTCCACGGCGAACCCGCCGCGTTGAGGGGGCCGGTCGCGGTGAGCAGCAGCACGACCGCGACGCCGATGAACGCGCCGGCGAGCATCGAGCCGACCAGGTACCGGCCGGGGCGGCGCAGTTCCCCGATCTTTCCGTCGGCGACGTCCGCCTGCAGGTCGAGTGCTTCGGATACGGGAATCGGCATGGGGCGGGCCTTTCGGACGAGGATCGGGTACCCCGGCATCCGACCCCGCCGACTCTGCGTTCCGGTAGCGCGGTGATCAGCATCTGGTGTCCGGGTGCGCACAGTTCGCGCCCCTCGCGGTGAATTGCCTCGGCACGGCGGTTAACCGACATGTCGGGCATTCGCTCACGCCGGGCCCCGCGAGATCCGGGCCGCGACGATCCCGCCCGCGATCAGCAGCACCGCGGCCGCGGCGATCCACACCCACACTGGCAGGTCGCCGTTCGTCTCGCTCTTGGCGACGGCGGGCGAGGGCGGTGCGGCGGCCGCGATGCCTGGGCCTGCCTTGGTCAACGTGAAGGAGTAGGAGCCGGACACCGGATGGCCGTCGGCGGACACGACCCGATAGTCCACTGTGTACTTCCCGGCCGGGCCGAGGGGTTTCACTGGCGCGGAGAGCGTCGCGCCGGAGACCGTGGGCGCGGCGGACTCCCAATGCGTCGTGCCGTCCGGGCCGCGCACGGCCAATTCGGTGAATCCGCTGTCCAGGGGTTCGTTGAAGGTGAGCACGATCGCGGCGGGTCCGGCGGCGACCGCGGAATCCTTCGCCGGAACGCTCGATTCCAAAAACTGTGCGCCCCGGCAGGAGCGGCGGGGAAAAGCATCGCGGCGAGGAGGAAAACAATCGTCGCGAGAAGGCGGGAGGCGGAAGTACTGGAGAGCAATCGCATGAACCCTGCTTCCGAAAGGGAATGAGTGTCGGACCGAGATGGTCTCGACAACTCGTTGTCGGCAGTGCGGCGTACGCGCAACGACTGCGTTAAATAGTTCTCACTGCCAGGGGCGAGTGCGAGTTCACTGTTTGGCTCCGGTTATTCGGCGATCAATTTTACGTTCCCGTCATGCCTCGGTCGGCTGTGGAAACGCGCGGTCTGGTGTGGTGCTCATTCATCCGCACGGACCGCGCATCGGGAGGAAATGATTGTGGTGGCTTCAGCCGGGCGTGGACTGCGCCGGGATCACGTCGTCGCGGCCTGTCTGGCGGGCGCGGTCGTGATCGTGGTCGGGTACGCCTCGGGAATCGGGTTGAAAACGACGACGGCGAGCGGACCGGCTCCGTCCGAGCAGGCTCCGGCGCAGGCCGCGCCCGCGCCGGAACCGGTGCTGCCCAACGGGAACCTGCCCCCGGCGGGTGCGGTGCAGCCGATGCCGCCCGTGCCGGACGGCGGCCTCCCGCCCGCCGACGCGCCTCCGCCCGAGATGCCGATGCCGGACTCGCCGACCGGAGAAACACCGGCGCCGACCGGGGAAATCCCGCCGCCGTCCGGAGCGCCGGCCCCGCCCAGCCCGCCGGAGACGCCGCCGCAGAGCCCGGTTCCGACGTGCCAGCCCGGCGCGGTCCAGCCGGTACTGGACACGGTGAGCGGCTTGCCGCTCGTCGGCGGCATCACCGCCGGTGCCGGACTGACCGGGCCGGACGGGATTCTCGCCGCCCTCCTCGGTTCCTGCCCCGCCCCCTCGGGGACGCCCGTTCCGTCGAGCGGGGGCTGAACCGGTGGATCTCGGCTCCGCGAAATTCTGGTACGTCGCCGCCCGCTGCGCGGACTACGCCGGGCTCGCCTTGTTCGTCGGGGGAATGCTCTTCCTCGCGCTGCTGTGGCCCGCCGGGGCGGACCGCCGCCGGGCGCGCGGCGTGCTCGGGACCGGCTGGGTGCTCGGCTTCGCCGGGACGGTGGCCGGGCTCGGGCTGCAGGGCGTGTGGGTCGCGCAGCGGTCCCCGGCGGACCTGTTCGACCCGGGTCTGCTCGGCCAGGTGCTCGACAGCCAGTTCGGCCGGATCTGGTTCGCCAAGGCGCTGGTGTGGGTGCTTGGCGGAGTGGTGCTCGCCGACGTGCTGCAGCGCGGCGAGCGGGCCGCGGTGTCGGCGGGATGGCGGGTCGGCGCGGGCGTGGTCGCCGCGGGGCTGCTGCGCACGACCGGCCTGACCGGGCATTCCGCGGAGAGCGCGCGCCCGCTGCTGAGCCAGCTGGCGGATTTCGGGCACCTGGCCGGCGTGTGCGCGTGGGTCGGCGGGCTCGCGATGCTGCTGTTCGGGGTGCTGTCCCGGCGCGATCCCGGCGAACTCGCCGCCGTCGTGCCCCGCTATTCGAAACTCGCCCTGGTCTCGGTCCTGGTCGTGATCGCCGCGGGCGTCCTGCTCGCGGCCGGGACGCTGGGCGGCCCGGGGCGGCTGTTCACCTCCGGCTACGGCCGGATCCTGCTGACGAAACTCGCGGCGCTCGCGGTGGTCCTGCTCTTCGCCCAGGCGAGCAAGAGCTGGGTCGCGCGGCGGCTCGACTTCGCGGTGGTGCTGCGCGGCGACGCCGGCGCGGTCCGTCCCTTCGTCTATTCCGTCGCCGCGGAAGCCACGCTCGTCGTCGTGGTGCTGTTCGCGGCGAGCCTCCTCGTCACCGCCAGTCCCGGCCGGTGAACGTTCCACCCTGGAAAGGAATCTCCTTGATGGACAACCCGGAACCCACCTCCGCTGCCGCCGGAACGCGCCCGGAAGCCCCGCCCGCGGCGGCTCGCCGGCGCCGGTGGCCGATCGCGGTCGCGGTCGTCGCGCTGGCGGCGGCACTGGTCAGCCTCAGCACGTTGCGCACGGGGCAGCAGACGGCTCCGGTCGCCGCGCCGAGCACGGCCCAGGTCGACCTCGCGGCGCTGGCGAAGCAGAGCCCGCTCGCCGTTCCGCTCTACCAAGGAATCACGCAGCAACAAGGCGGCGCCGCGCCCGCCGCGGCTGGCTCGGCCAAGTCGGTCGACATGAGCGGGTACAAGTTTTCCCCGGCCAGCCTGACGATCGCCGCGGGCGACACGGTGACCTGGACCAACCACGACTCCGCGCCGCACAACGTCGTCGTCACCGACGGGCCGGAGAAGTTCTCGTCGCCGACCCTGCAGACCGGCGGCACCTTCTCCCACACCTTCACCAAGGCGGGCACTTACTCCTACTACTGTTCGATCCACCCCGACATGAAGGCGACGGTGTCCGTCCAAGGCGCGACGCCGCCGTCTTCGCCGACCGCGCCGCCGTCCTCCTCCTCGACGCCGACCGCGCCGTCCAGCCCGACGCATTCGATGCCGATGCCCACCGACGCCCCGCCGGGAAACTGCGTGCCCAAGGGGGTGCTGCAGCCGATCATCGACCACGTCAAGGCCGCGCACCTGGAGGAGTCGCCGGGGCAGCAGGTCACTGACCTGCTGAAGCTGGACCAGTACATCAAAACGCACACGGTGTGGCTCGAAAGCGTGCTCAAGCCCGTGCTCGACGGGTCGGCCGACAAGGCCGTCACCGACACGCTCGCGCCGATCGTCGCGCACATCAAGGCCGCGCACCTGGAGGAGTCGCCGGGCCAGCAGGTCACCGATCTGCTGAATCTCGACCAGTACATCAAGACGCACACCGTCTGGCTGGAAAGCGTCCTGACGCCGCTGCTGAACCAGGCGTCCTGCTGAGCCGTGCCGACCCGGCCCGGGGCGGGCCCCGCGCCCGCCCCGGACCACCTCGATCCCCGGAGGACTTCGTGCCCACAGACACCCGGTTCCTGCCCTCGGCGGGCAGCCTCGACGCGGACCCCGCCGCGTACCGGATCCGGCCCGATCGCTGCGTGCTCGAACTGACGTTGCGGCTGCTCGGATTCCCGTTGCTGCGCGGCCGGTTGACCGTGCGCCGCGCCGAATTCACCCGTGGCCCGGACGGGTGCGCCGTCACCGCCGAAATCGACGGGGGCTCGTTCCGCACCGGCGTTCCGCTAATGTCCACAATAGTCACCCGGGAACTGGGCGTGGTGCGGTTCGCCGGGGAGGAGATCGCCGAACGGCCGCCGGTCGAATTCGCCGGACGGCTCGACTTCGGCGACTCCACGCGGGACCTCGTGCTCGGCGGCGAACTCCGCGAGGCGGGGGAGGGCCGCGTCATCCTGTGGCTGCGAGGGACATTGCCGCCGCCTCGCCGTCCTCTTCGGACAGTCGGCCGGACGGTGCGGCTGCTCGCACGCCGACCGCTTCGCATCGAATTCGCTGGGGAGTTCGTGCAGTGAAACGTTTCTTCGCTCTTCTCACCGTCGCTGTCGCTGCCCTGTGCATGCTTGGCGCGCCAGCCGCCGCGGCCACGCAGACCGTGATGATGCAGAACTACGCCTACTCGCCCGCGTCGCTGACCGTGCACGTCGGCGACACCGTCACCTGGATCCAGCACGACACCGCGCCGCACGACGTTGTCACCACGAGCGCGCCCGTCGCGTTCCGCAGCCCGCAGTTGTCCCAAGGCCAAAGCTGGAACTACACCTTCCGCACCGCGGGCACCTACTCCTACTACTGCTCCGTGCATCCGGACATGCGTGCGCAGATCATCGTCCAGCCCGCTGCCGCTCCGCCGCCGCCGACCCGGGCGTCTGCCGCCCCGCCTGCTTCCCGCCCGGCGTCCGCTCCGAGCCGTACTGCGGTGTCTTCGGCCGCCGCTCCGCCACCGTCGTCCTCGGTGGTCAGTTCGGTCGCGCCGCCGAGCCAGCCCACCGCGGCACCGACCTCGGCGGCTCCGGTCGCGCAGGCAGCGACGACGACCAGCCTCGACCCGAAACTGCTGGTCGCCGGTCTGGTCACGGCCGTCGCCATCGGCTGCCTGCTGCTGCTGACCTCGCGCAAAGCTTGACCGGCAGCAGCCTGTCCACAGGTCGGTGAGGGCCACCCTGAGGGAATCTGAGTCCCTCAGGGTGGCCCTCACCGACGGCGAAACTCAGCCGAAGACAAACCAGAAGAAAGCCGTCGTGGCCGTCTTCCCGGCCGCATCCGTGACTGTGACCGTCACCTGCCTGCTGTCGGCGCGCGTCGGAGTGCCCGACACGACTCCGGTCGACGGGTCGAGCGTCAGGCCCGGGGCGAGCGCGGTCGACGACCACCGGTACGGGGTGGTGCCGCCGGTGGCTTGCAGCGGCAGGTTCACCGCTTTGCCGACCCAGCTGTTCTGGTCACCCGGGCCGGCAAGCGCCAGCGCCGCGGGCTGCCCGCCGGTGACGGTCAGCCGATAGCGGGTGGTCTGCGTCGATTTCGCGCTCTTGCCGGAGATCGTGACGTCGTACGTCCCGGCCGGGGTGCTCGCGCTGGTGGCGATCGTGAGCGTCGAACGGCCGCCGAGGTCGACGCTGGCCGGGCTGAACGCTGCCGTCGCGCCCGAGGGCAGTCCGGCGGCGGTCAGGCTGATCGCCCCGGACGGCGGCGGGTTGTCGCCGCCGGGCAGGTGCGGGGCGAGGTCCGCGGCGTAGGCGGAAACCCTGGCGTAGACGGCGTACCAGTCGCACGACGTCGACATCCACGAGAACACCCCGACGACGGTGTTGCCGACCAGGTACGGGCCGCCGCTGTCGCCGACGCACGCGCCCGCGTGGTGGTCGGCGTATCCGGTGCACAGCATCGCCGGGGTTTTGTACTGCTCCTGCCCGTGGGGATCGGTGAACCGGCCTTCGCAGGCGCTGTCCTCGGCGACCGGGACGTCGGCCTGGCGCAGCACGGTGCTGTAGGTGTTCGCGCCGGTCTTGCCCCAGCCGATCGAAATCCCCTTCGTGCCGGGCGCTTCGAGGCTCGGGTCGGTGTTCAGCTTCGGGTACGCGATCCCGGCGGGGACGGGCATGTCCTTGTCGAGGGTCACGACCGCGACGTCGGCGCCGACGCTCCAGTCCGTGTAGTCCGGATGCACCCACTGCGAGGCGATTTCGGCGGTAGTGCCGGTGTTTTGCGTGAGATCGTCGTCGCCGTAGACGAACCATTTGTGGCCGGGTTTCTCCAGCAGGCAGTGCGCGGCCAGCAGCACCGTGTGCGGTCCGAACAGCGTGCCGGTGCAGGACTGCTGCCCGGGGAACGCCGAACCTTCGCGCCGCATCGAGATGATGAACGGGTGCTCGGTCGTCGTGGTCGGAGTACCGCCCACGACGTTGGGCGAGGAAGCCGGCGAAGCAGGGGAGACCGCGGTGACGGTCGTGCTCGCCGAACTGCCCGCGGCGACGCTGCCGGAGGACGGCGAGGCGGACAGGGCGAAGTCCTGTGCCGGAGGCGGAGTGTCGCCGCCGGTCAGCTTCGCGGCCAGTGCGTCGGCCTTCGGGGAACCCCAGCCGGTGCACAGGTCGTAGCCGGTGCCCGCGTTGTAGGTGCCGTTGCCGCCCGCCGTGACGTCGTGGAACGTCGAGGCGTAGTCGGCCGAACCGGCGATCCGGTAGATGCTCGGATTGAGCTGTCCGAGCCGGGATTTGCCGCCGCTGAGCGATTTCTGGTTCAGCATCGCCGCGTACCCCGCCCAGAGCGGGGACGACAGGCTGGTGCCGCCGACGTCGAGCCAGCCGCCGTTCATGTACACCGAAAGCGCACCGGCGCCGTAGTCGGCCACCATCGAGACGTCCGGGACCGAACGGTACTTGTTCGTGCCGGGCTGCCAGTCCGGCCGTTCGTAGATCTTCGAATACCCGCCCCCTGACCGGGTATTGCCGCTGCTGCCCTGGTTCCAGCACGATTCCGACTGCCAGGAGCCGGCGCTGTCGGACGTCCGCAGCTGAGTGCCGCCGACGCCGGTGAACAGCGGGTCGCTCGCCGGGTAGTCGGCCTGGACGGTGGTGTTGTCGCCCTGGTAGCCGCAGCCGGTGCCGCCCCAGTCGCCGGACGCGGAGAACATCGTGACGCCCTGCGCGGCGAGCTGGGTGTAGGAATCGTGCGAGGCCGCGATCGGGCTGGATTCGCAGATCTCGCCGTTGAGCCAGGACCCGGAAAGGACGGTGATCTTGTTGTCGGAGGCGATCCGCGCCATTTCGTGCACCCACGCCTGGTCGGAGTTCGGCGCGGAGTAGACGATCTGCTTGGCCTTCGGGGCGGTCGCCGCGACGGCCTGGACGTCGAGGGTGACCTCCATCTGGTCGCTGCCCGGGTTCGGCACCCCGCCGTCCACCTTGACGACTTCCGGCGTGACCGAGGGCTGTTTGAAGTACTGCGTCCAGGCGTCGATGTCGGACTGCTTGAACGTGTCGAACTCGATCAGCCCGACCGTTTCGCCCGAACCGTCGTAGCTGCCGGAGACGCCGGTCATGCTGTAGGCGGTGCGCAGCTGGGCCGGGGTGTAGCCGCCGCCGGGACCGGACGGGCCCGCCGGTGCGCTCGCCCGGTGCGCGGCGGGCCGGTTCGTGAGGCCGGTGACGCCGCGGACGACGGCGGCGAGGTCCGCCGGAACCGCGGTTGCCTTGGTGGCGTTGAAGAACCGCTCGCCCGTGGCCGAACGGAAGCCGGAAAGCGAGGTGCCGAACGCGTTTTCCACCTCGCCCGGGGTGCCGGACGCGGTGACGACCTGCCGGTTGCCGGTGACGTCGGCGATGTGCAATCCCTTGCCGGTCAAGTACTTCCGCACCTGGTCGACCGCACCGGCGGTCGGCCCGAACCGCTCGGTGTACTCGGCGGCGCTCAGATAGCGGCGGTACAGCGGCGAGTCCGGGTCGGCCGTGCCTGCGACATACCGCTCGGCTCCCGCTGCGTCGCGCGGCTTGAGCGCGACGGACACGGTGATCCGGCCGGGCAGGGCGGAGCTGTCCGCGGTGGCGCCCGCGGGGACAGCGGGGGCCGCGTTCAGCGGGACCAGCGGCGGGGCCGCCGTGGCTGTCGGAGGGGAAAGGGCCGCTGTGGTCAGGAAAGCGGCCACGAGGAGAGCTGGATTTCGCATGTGCTGCTCCGGAGAGGTGAGGAGGAATACAGCACTGCGCACGGTAAGAACTGTGTTCCGGCCTTTGCCACGAAAAGTGGAAACCACGCCGCGCCGCCCGGATCGCGCCTGGTCAGCTGGCCGTGTTCACAGAATTGCTACCAGGTCCAGTCGATGCCGATGATCCCGGAGCCGACCTCTCTCGCGGCCAGCGTCACCGCGCCGCTCTCGGTCGCGCGCAGTTCTTCCACCTTTCGGCGGGGCGCGGCGAGATCCCGTTGTTCGAAACGGCGGATGCTTTCCGGGACGCGGGAACCGAATCGCACCCGGCACGTGTACAGCGGAGCGGGCCGGGTGAGCCTGCGGTGGTATCCCCGCACCGGGCGGCCGGGCGGGAACGCCAATTCGTATTCCGCCGCCGCGACCTCTCCGGCACGCAGTTCCCGGTCGAAGAACAACTCGGCGACGAGCAGCCCGCTGACCTCGTCGACCCGGGTCCGGCCCGCCCGGCAGCAGTGCCCGGCGGCGAAGCGCGGAGGACGGCGGTCGCGGTCTTCGGTCTGATAGTAGGTCGCCATCCGGACGACCCCGTCGACGGCGGCCTCGGCCACCACGCGCACTCTGAGCAGGCGTTCCTGGCGGTCGTCGTCCACGACGAGTTCGTCGTGCACCGACCACAGCCGCACCTGGTCCTCCGGCGGCAGTGCGAATTCGAGCGTCGACGGCCGCACCGACGGCCACAGCCGGCGCCGTTCGAGCAGCGGTGTCCGCGGCGAGCGGGAGCACTGCCGGTCTTGCGGCCCGAGCAACGACGTGAGCCCGCCCGCGCCCAGCCCGAGCACCTGCTCGAGTTCGACGACCGCGTGCAGCGACGCCTCGCGTCCCGGCAAGGACCGCCCCGTCCGCCAGTACGCCAAGGCGCTGCGCGACACCGTCACCCCGCGGGCGGCCAGGTGCTCGCGCAGCCGGTCCAAGGTCAGTCCGGCGCCGCTGATCGCGGCGTCCAATGCGTTGGCGAACGACGGCACGGCGTCCACTGTGGCGCGCACCGGACCGCCGGACCAGCGTCGTTCGTCGGATACCGCTGGCGTGCGCGGGGGAAAGCGGACTTTCGTGGGTTCCGGAACGCCGCGCGGGAGATCACGCTGGGAGCGTGACTCGGCCTTCCGCGGGCTCGTTCGCGGTCACGCTGGACGCCGCGATCGAGGAATCCGGGCTGTCGCTCGACCGGCTCCAGCATCACCTCGCCGCGCGCGGGGTCCGGCTCTCGCGTTCGGCGCTGTCCTACTGGCGCCGCGGACGGTCGCAACCGGAGCGCGAGACGTCGATGGCCGCCGTCGCGCAGCTGGAATCCGTGCTGAGCCTCGAACCCGGGACGTTGACCTCGCGGCTCGGTCCCAAGGCGCCGCGCGGGCGCTGGCTCGGCGAACCCGCCTGCCGGATCGAACGCCGCCGGCTGTGGCCGCAGCTGCGGGCGTTCGCCGCGGAGCTGAAACCGCCGCCGGACGGACAGCTGTCGTTCTGGTCGATCCACGACCGCATGCTGCTCGACGAACACGGCGGCGAGCGCGCGCTGCAGGTCCGGATGGTCGCCGAGGCCGCCGTCGACGGCGTGGACCGCCTGATGACCTACTACCAGGCCGACTCGGTCCTGGCCGCCGACCCGGCGTACCGCTGCGTGCGCTCGGCGCGGGTCGGCAGGGTCTGCGTCGACCGGGCTACCGGCATGGTCGCGGGCGAACTGCGGCTGGAGCGCGTGCTGGCGCTCGGCGAGGTGGCGATCGTGGAGTACGAGATCCGGTTCCCGCCGGGCTCGCCGATCGACCATTACCACCGCCGGTTCACCCGGCCGGCCGCGGAATACGTCTGCCAGGTGAGTTTCGGTTCGCGGGTTCCGCCCCGCGTCCGGTCCTTCGAACAGCGCGGCCTCGGCGGTCCCGAGCATCCCGGCAGTCCGCTGTCCGCCGGCGCCACGCACACCACGACGCTGGCGTTGCGTGACGTCCGTCCCGGCATTTACGGCACCGGATGGCAATGGTGACCACGACCGGCGCCGTCAATTCTGTGAACAGCCGCGTCCGACCAGGGAAAACGATCCGCCGCGGACCAGTCGTCCACAAAGGTCTGGTTCGGATGTGATCAGCGACTTACCGTCACGGCGCATTCACTCCCCGAACAGGAAGGGCATCCCCATGCGCCGACCCTCCCGCACCGTTCTCGCCCTCGCCGCCGCGGCGGCCTTCGTCGTCAGCGGAACCGGTGTCGCCAACGCGACTACCGCTCAGCCGACGTCGATGGCCGCTCGCTTCGGGACCGTCCCGGCCTCGTCGGCGGCAGGCGCTATCGGTGACATCTATCCCGCGAAATGGCGCAACGTCCCGCAGGACTCCGTCGTCGACGACTGGAACATGTACAACCGCGAGTGCGTCTCGTGGGCGGCTTTCAACATCGCCCGCCACGGCGAAAGCGCGAACAACTACGGCGACGCGAAGTACTGGGACGACAACGCGCGCAACCACGGTTACCGCGTCGACAACACTCCGACGGAGGGCTCGATCGCCCAGACCGACAACGGCACCTACGGCCATGTCGCCATCGTCGACAGCGTGCACGGCGGGACTGTGACGGTCGAGGACTACAACTGGACCGGTGACGGGCACTACCTCGTCCACGACGTCAGCGCATCGTCGTTCCGCTACATCCACTTCTACAACTGATCCAGGGGCCGACATGCGTTCGTTCAGCCGGAGATCCCTCCTCGCGACGACAACGGCGGCGGTCGCCGTCGCGCTGGCGCCGCGAGCAGCTGTCGCACTCCCGGCGGCTCCGTCCGGCGCCACCGCCCGCGACTACGAGAAGGACGGGCCGCACCAGCCGGTCAAAGCCGCCGGCGACGGTGCGCACACCCTCTACCATCCCGCCGGCCTCGCGTCGAGCACGGCCAAGCACCCGGTGCTGATCTGGGGCAACGGCACCGGGGCCACCGTCGAACAGTACGAACTCCTGTTCGCCCATCTCGCCACCTGGGGCTACCTCGTCGCCGCGGCGAACACCGGGCAGTCCGGCTCCGGCAAGGAGATGCTCGACGGGGCGAAGTGGCTGACCGCCGAGAACGCCCGTCCGGGCAGCGTCTTCCACGACCGCGTCGACACCGGGGCGATCGCCGCCGCGGGCCACTCCCAGGGCGGTGGCGGCGCCATCGCGGCCGGTGCCGATCCGCTGGTCACGACCACGATCCCGATCATGCCGGGGCCGCAGGGCTCCGTGCACCAGCTGCACGGCCCGGCGTTCTTCGTGTCCGGGCAGGCGGACCTCGTCGTCCCAGCGCCCTACGTCCGCGCGCGCTTCGCCGCGTGCGACCAAGTGCCTGCCGTCTACGGACAGCTGCGCGGGGCCACGCATTTCCTGCAGGGCGACACGCGTTACCGCCTCATCGGCGCGGTCACCGCCTGGCTGCAGTACCACCTGGTCGGCGACCAGACAGCGAAGAGCGTGTTCTACGGCCCGAGCCCCGCTCTGCGCCAGGACACCGCTGCCTGGTCCGATTTCGCCCGCGACAGCCGAGCCGACGGCGGATAGGCCCTGCGCGCGAACGGGAAATCGGCGATGACGACTCTGTGCCGAGGCCGCGCAGGCCCAAGTGACGTGTCCACTGTGGATTACTCCGCCTGAGTGGCGGAGGCCTTCATCGCCGACGTGGTCTGAAAAGCACTGGGCCAATGATCGCTGGAAGCGGTGCCGCCCGGCACCGCTTTCGGCGCGTTTCAGCCCAGTTCCTCGGCGAGCCCGACGACGATGTTCTCCGGCCCGCGCACGTAGCACAGCAGGTAGATGTCCTCGTACCGCACCACCTCGCCGACCAGTTCGGCTCCGCGGGCGCGCAGGCGGGAGAGGGTGTCCTCGAGGTCGTCGACCGCGAACATCATCCGGCGGATGCCGAGCGTGTTCGCCGGGGCGTTCCACGGCTCCGGGGCGGCTGCCTTCGGCTGGTGGAATTTCGCCAGCTCGACCCGGCCGGGGCCGTCGGGGACGCGCAGCATGGCGACGTCCTGCCGGACGCCGGTCAGGCCGACCACCCGTTCCGCGCCCTGCCAGTCGAGCGGGCCGCTGCCCTCCAGTTCCAGGCCCAGTTCGACGAAAAAGGCGATGACCGCTTCGAGATCCTCGACGACGATGAGGACGTTGTCCATCCGCTTGACTGCCATGCGCAGCACCGTAGTCCTTTCAGGAAACCTTAGCGGTGCTATTCTTAGGGCGAAGCTATCCAGGGGGTGCCGGATGCCGAAGCGGACCGAGCCGGACGAGGTCGACGAGATGCTCGCGCAGTGGCGCGCGGAGACGCCGGACGTCGACACGTCGCCGCTGGCGGTGTTCGGGCGGCTGCATCGTTCGTTCGACCGGTATCAGCGGCAGCTCGCGCGCGTGTTCGCCCGGCACGGGATCACGGTGGCGGACTTCGGGATCCTCGCCGCGCTCCGGCGGGCCGGCGCGCCCTACCGGCGCACGGCCGGGGACCTCGCCGACACGAATCTGCTCACCACCGGCGGCATCACGCAGCGGGTCGACAAGCTCGTGCAGGCCGGGCTGGTCCGGCGCGAACGCGACGAGGACGACCGGCGGGTCGTGTTCATCGGCCTCACCGAGGACGGGCTCGCGGCTACGGACAAGATCGTGCACGAGCATTTTCCCAACGAAAACCGCATGCTGGCCGGGCTGAGCGCCACGGAACGGGCACAGCTGGCGAAATTGCTGGGACGGTTGGAACGGTCGCTGGACCAGGCTGAGTCTGAGGGCTGACCAGGCGTCAATTTCCCTCCTCGGGAGAAGGGGATTTTCTCGGCCGCCGCTGGTAGCACGCGAGAATGAGCCGTTCGAGGTCCTCGGTGGGAATATTCCACTCGCGACGGGCGCGCAGCGCGAGGCAGAAGACCGCCAGCCGCCCGAGATTGAGCAGCGCGATCGTCGCGAGCATGGCCCAGGCGTAGGCGGGCATCACGAGTCCCCGAACAGGGCCGGAAAAGCTGTCATGGGCTCACTGGACTGGGGCCGGTCGAGAACGTGACGCGGTTTCGCGGAAATAGTTCCCCGAATCCCCGTCATAACCCTCGCGGCGGCGGGTCCTCCGGGCATCCCGACCCCAGGAGGCTCGCGTGCCCGCCGACCAGAGTGACCCCGAATTGATCGCCGCCGTGCGCGCGGGGAGGCCAGCGCGTACGGCATCCTGTACGAACGGCACTGCGCGGCGGCGCACAACCTGGCCCGTCAGCTCGCCAAGTCCAGCGCGGAGGCCGACGACCTGGTGTCCGAGGCGTTCGCGAAGGTGCTCGACACCCTGCGCGCGGGCAGGGGACCCGACTCGGCCTTCCGCGCGTACCTGCTGACCGCGCTGCGGCACACCGCGTACGACGTGACCCGGCAGCATCGCGGCATCCACCTCGCCGACGACCTGTCCGAGCCGATCGGCAAGGACGCGGAGCGGCTGGCCGTGCCGTTCGCGGACACCGTGGTCGCCGGGCTCGAACGGACGCTCGCCGCGAAAGCGTTCGCGCGGCTGCCGGAACGCTGGCAGGCAGTGCTGTGGCACACCGAGATCGAAGGACAGAGCCCGGCCGAGGTCGCGCCGCTGCTCGGGTTGACTCCCAACGGCGTCTCGGCGCTCGCCTACCGTGCTCGCGAAGGGCTCCGGCAGGCTTATCTGCAGGTTCATTTGTCGGAGAACCAATCCGGAAGCTGCCGGGAGGCCGTCGAACGGCTCGGTGCCTGGACGCGCGACGGACTGTCCAAACGGGAACGCGCGCAGGTCGAGAACCACTTGGACGGATGCGAGAACTGCCGCGCGCTCGCCGCGGAACTCGCGGACGTCAACTCCGGATTGCGCGCGATCATCGCCCCGATCGTCCTGGGCGGGGCGGCGCTCGGCTACCTGGCGACCGTCGGCGCGGCGAAAACCACTGCGGCGACAGCGGCCGCGGGTGTGGCCGCCGGTGCCGCCGCGGGCAACGGCGGGGGTGCCGCAGCCGCCAGTGCACCCCGACAGTTCATCGGCGTCGGCGTGTCCGGTGCCGCCGTTATCGCGGCGGTCGCCGTCGCGCTCGCTGCTGGTGGCGCACAGCAACCTCCGGCAGCCGCGCCGTCGATCCCCGCCGCACGCCCTGAGCCCGACGGCGCGGCCGACATCGGCGGGCGCTTCGCCGAGGACGGAATCCGCATCCGCACCGCACCCAGCCCGACCGGCGCGATCAAGGGTGTTGCCTACCGGAATCATCCTGCGACCGTGCATTGTCTGGCCTCGAAGGCTGGTGGCTATGCGTATTTCTCGCTGACCGACAACGCCACCGGTATCACCGGCTATGTCGCCGAGCCCTATGCCGCGCCGGTGAGCAAGGTCAGGACGTGCTGACCCGGGCCCAGGGGATCGGTTCGTCGGCCAGGCTCAGGTACAGGCTCTTTTGCCGCTGGTAGCTGCGGATCGCAGTGCGGCCCTTGTCAGTGCCGAGGCCGCTTTCCTTGGTGCCGCTGAACGGTGTCGAGATGCTGAACTGCTTGTAGGTGTTGATCCACACCGTGCCCGCCTCGACGCGGCGGGCCAGGCGGAGTGCGCGGCGGTAGTCGGAGGTCCAGATTCCGCACGCCAGGCCGTAGACGGTCGAGTTCGCCTGAGCGACCAGGTCGTCCTCGTCGTCGTAGGGGAGCAGGACGCCGACTGGGCCGAAGATCTCCTCCTGGCACGTCTTCGCGTCCGGGGCCAGGCCGTCGAGCAGGGTGGGCAGATAGTACGCGCCGCGGGACAGGCGTTCGTCGGACGGGATGCGGCCGCCGCAAAGGACTTGCGCGCCTTCTTCGCGGGCCCGGTCGACCATCGCGGCCACCTTGTCGCGGTGGGCGAAGGTCGCCAGCGGGCCGACCTGGGTGGCGGGGTCGGTGCCGGGGCCCAGCCTGAGCGAGGTGGCGGCCGCGGTCAGCCGGGCCGCCCAGTCGGCATAGTGCTTGCGGGGCAGGAAGATCCGGGAACCGGCGATGCAGCTCTGTCCGGTCGACGAGAAGATTCCATACAGGATTCCGGCGACAGTCTCCTCGACGTCGGCATCCTCGCAGACGATCGTCGGGGACTTGCCGCCCAGTTCCATGGTGACCGGGATGATCCGGTCCGCGGCGATGCGGCCCAGCACGCGTCCGGTGGCGGTGCCGCCGGTGAAGGCGAGCTTGCCGACCAGCGGGTGGCGGGCGATCGCGTCCCCGACGACCGAGCCGGGGCCGGGCAGGACGGACAGCAGCGCGGGCGGGACGCCGGCGCCGTGCGCGAGGCGGGCCAGCGCCAGGGAGACCAGGGGAGTGGCTTCGGCCGGTTTGAGCAGGACGGCGTTCCCGGCGGCCAGCGCGGGGGCGATTTTCTGGGCGTCGCTGGCGATCGGGGAGTTCCACGGCGTGATCGCGCCGACGACGCCGATCGGTTCGTGCACGCTCATCGTCAGGTGCGCGCCGCGGCTCGGCGGGAGTTCGCCTTCGAGGGTTTCGAGCGCGGCCGCGTAGTACCGGAAAGTGCCGGCCGCGCTCGCGACCAGCGCGCGGGTTTCGCCGAGGGCCTTGCCGGTGTTGCGGGTTTGCAGCAGGGCCAGTTGCTCGGTGTGGTCCTCGATCGCGTCGGCGACCCGGCTGAGCAGGCGGGCACGCTGGTGCGGCAACAGGTCTCGCCACGCCGGATCCGCGGCCGCCGCGGCACCGGCGCGGGCGGCGGCGTCGACCTGGGCGGAGTCCGCGGCGTGAATCGAGGCGACCGCCGAGCCGTCGGCGGGATCCACGCACGCGGACGCGGGGCCGCCGCCGCGCCGCCACTGCCCGCCGACCGGGATTTCGTCGGGCGGGACGGGGAAGGGCTGCATGGCGACGTCCTTTCGGCGCGGATGACGGGGTGTCAGCGAGGAAACCTTAGAGCTAAGATTTCGTCAAGGCCCGGTCCGGCCGGAAAGAATTTTAGGCCTAAGGGGTTGTGCGGATCACAGCCCGCGGGGTACAACCCTTATCGGTAAGTCTCTTAGACCTAAGGCATTAGGAGTCGCCAGCGATGACCACCACCGAACGCAAGCACGAGGACCTCGAGGCGCTGATCGACTCGTGCATCGCCGCTCGCGAGACGCGCTACGAGGACTGGGACACCCTCGGTTTCCAGGCCGCGGCCAAGGGCGACGAGTTCCGCCGCGCGCAGATCCGCTATATCGGCTCCGGCGCGACCGGCAACCACGAGGGCGACGCGCGCCAGCTGCCCTCGGAGCACTTCACCTTCTCCAACATGCGGCTTCCGGTCGGCGCGATCGGCCCGGAGCACACCCACCACGACGTGGAAGAGGCGTTCTTCGTCCTCGAGGGCACGCTGGAGGTGACCGTGCACGACGTCGAGGACGGCACCAAGACCGCCACCCGCGTGCTCGGCTACCGCGACCTGATCCGGGTGCCCGCCGGGGTGCCGCGCAGTCTGCGCAACGCCGGCGACACCGACGCGCTGTTCTGCGTCATCATCGGCGCGCAGAAGCCGCAGCTGCCGACCTACCCGCCCACCTCGCCGATGCACGGCGTCACCCGCTGAGCAGCGACCGCGATGCCGACGATGCTGCGGGTGCACCGGACGACGTGGCTGGCCGACCGGGTCACGCAGGTGGAACTGCGCGATCCGGACGGGAAGCCGCTGCCCGCCTGGGAACCGGGGGCGCACCTTTCGCTCCATCTGCCGAACGGGCTGGTGCGCGAGTACTCCCTCTGCGGCGACCCGGCCGACCGGCACAGCTGGACGGTCGCGGTGCTGCGGGAGGAGTCCTCGCGCGGCGGCAGTGCCTGGGTGCACGAGCGGCTCACCGCCGGGAGCGTCATTCCCGTCGAGGGCCCGCGCAACACCTTTGAACTGCACGACGCTCCGGAGCACTTGCTCATCGCCGGCGGCATCGGCGTGACCCCGATCCTCGCGATGGCCCGGAAACTCGCCGAGGGTTCCGCGCCGTGGTCCATGCTCTACTGTGGACGGTCGCGGGGCGGGATGGCTTTCCTGGCCGAGCTTTCCGGGCTCGCCGGGGACCGGCTGGAAGTGCACGCCGACGACGAGCACGGCGGTCCGCCCGATCTGGTCGCCCGGCTGGCCGGGCTCGCGCCGGGCACGGTCGTGCACTGCTGCGGTCCCGAACCGCTGCTCCGCGCGGTCGAGGCCGCGCTGCCGGAGACGGCGACCTTGCGGGTCGAACGTTTCCGGGCCCCCGAAGCCCCGGCCGCCGCGCCGGGCACCGGATTCGACGTCGTGTGCGCCGGTTCCGGGACCAGGGTCGCGGTGACCGCCGAGGAGTCCATTGTGGACGCACTGGGCCGCGCGGGGGTTTCCGTGCCGACCTCGTGCCGCGAGGGCGTGTGCGGGACGTGTGAGACAAAGGTGCTCTCCGGCGAACCGGACCACCGCGATTTCGTGCTCGACGACGACGAGAAGGCGAGCACCGGCACCATGATGCTGTGCGTGTCGCGGTGCCGCTCCGCCGAACTCGTTCTTGACCTCTAGGAGCCGGCCATGGCCGGACACACTCACCGGCAGCTCGCCGTGCTGCGCGCCGCCGCCGCGGGGCACGTGGAGATGACGTGCAGCCGCGAACCCCATCTCTACGTCGACGGGCTCGCCTGCTGCGACCCGACGCTCGGCCACCAGCTGGCCGGGCTGCTCGCCCCCGAACCGGCCGCGCCGGGCGGCCCGGGGCTGCGGGTGCCCGCGGTGCTCACCGCCGCCGGGCGCGCCGTGCTCGCCCCGTCCGCCGCCTGACCCACCACGAAGCGAAGGGAACGCCCGATGCCGCTGCAGCTGCGGCCGGTGCAGAGCCGCACCGCCCCGCCAACGAGCTACGAGAACGCGCTGGCCGACGAGCTGGAAGCCGTCTACGGCCGGGGCGTGCACGACCTGCCCGGCGTGGTCGCCGCGCTCAACGCGGGCGGTCTGCGCCCGGCGGACGGCTCCGACTGGACCGAAGAGACGTTCGCCGCCGAGCTGGCGCGGCTGGCGGGGGAGGCGTGATGGCGACGAAAACCGCCGAAGAGCTGCTGGCGCTGGGCCTGCGCGACCGCTGGTACCCGCTGTGCCCGTCCGGCACGGTCAAGCGCGGCGAGCTGACCCGCATCGAGCGGGCCGGGGAGCAGCTGCTGCTCTGGCGCGATTCGGCCGGGGTCGTGCACGTTCAGGAAGACCGCTGTCCGCACCGCGGCGCGCGGCTTTCGCTCGGCGTGCACATGGGCGATCGGGTCGCCTGCAACTACCACGGCGTGCAGGTGGACGGCGAAGGCGTCGTCGTGTCGGTGCCCGGCAGCCCGGGGTGTGCGCTGGAGGGCCGCCGCGCGCTGCGGACGTTCCCCGCGCAGGAACACGCCGGTGCCGTCTTCGCCTGGTTCGGCCTGGACGAGGCGGCCGAGCCGACACCGTTGCAGCTGCCGGACCCGATCGCGGGCGGCGAATGGGACAACTTCCTCTGCTACGTCGAATGGGACGCGCCCTACGGCTACTCCCTCGACAACCTGCTCGACCCGATGCACGGCGCGTTCCTGCACCGCAACAGCCACACCATGTTCGGCGGCAAGCGCGAGGCCGTCTTCCAGATCCGCGCGGTCGACGACGGGTTCGTCTTCGAGAAAACCGACCAGCGCGGCGTGAACTTCGACTGGGTGCAGCTCACCGACGCGGGCGCGCAGTGGGTCACGCTCGACATCCCGTATCCGGACACCGCCGGTCCGGGCGGCGCGTTCACCATCGTCGCCGCGCTGTGCGCGATCAACGAGACGCAGCACGCGGCGTTTTTCTGGCGCTGCCGCAAGGTTTCCGGCTGGGAGCGCGACAGCTGGCGGATCCTCTACCGCAACCGGCTCGAAGCCCGGCACTGGGCGGTGCTGGAACAGGACCGCGAGATGGCCGAGGCGATGCCGCTCGACGCGTGGGACCGGGAAAACCTGTACCAGCACGACATCGCGCTCGTCCGGATGCGCCGGTTGCTGCGCTCGGAAGCCCGCCGCCAGGCCGCCGCGCTGGCCGCCCCCGCCGCCGAACCCGCACCGGTGCCCGTCCCCACCCGCTGACGTTTCAGGAGGCTTCATGTCCGCCGAACCCATCGCGCGGCTCCGCGCCCTGCGCGCGGTGACGCTGCGTTCGACGCAGTGCGCCGATTCCGGCGAGTTCTACCGCGAAGTCTGGGGGCTGCAGCAGGTCGAAGCCGACCGCGGCGCCGTGTGGCTGCGCGGTTCCGGCGACGAGCACCACGTGCTCCAGCTCGAACAGGCCGACCAGAACGCGCTGGGCAAGATCGCGTTCGCGCTCGGCACCCCGCGCGAGGTCGACGCGGCCGCCGCCCGGCTGGCCGCGCACGGCGTCCCGCTGGTCACCGAACCCGGCAAGCTCGACCAGGTCGGCGGCGGGTACGGCCTGCGCTTCGCCGATCCGGAGGGCCGGCTGGTGGAGTTGTCGGCCGAGGTCGACGCGGTCGTCCCGGGCGATCCGTACGGCCGCGCGGCGGTGCCGCGGAAACTGGCGCACGTCGTGCTCAACACGGTCGACATCGACGCGGCCTGCGAGTTCTACACCCGCGTGCTCGGGATGCGGATCTCCGACTGGTCCGAGCACCAGATGGCGTTCCTGCGCTGCAACGCCGACCATCACGTGATCGCGTTCAACCAGGCCGAATTCGCGTCGGTGAACCACATCGCGTACGAGATGAACTCGATCGACCACTTCATGCGCGGCATCGGACGGCTGAAGCACAACGGCGTCACGCCGCTGTGGGGTCCCGGCCGGCACGGCCCGGGCAGCAACACCTTCGGCTACTTCGCCGACCCGGCCGGGCTCGTGTGCGAATACACCTCCGAGGTCGCGCAGGTCGAGGAGGACGCGTGGTTGTGCCGGGTGTGGCGGCGCACGCCGGAGCTGTCCGACCTGTGGGGCACTGCGGGTCCGCCGTCGAAGGACGTCCGCGCACACATGCGTGGCGTGCCGGATCCGGGCTACTCGGCGTGGTGGCAGTCGTGAAGGTAGGAGTGCTGGGCGCGGGGTCGATCGGCTCTGTCGTCGCCGAAGCGGTACGCGACGGGCTGGTGCCGGGCGCGCAGCTGGCCGGGGTCGTCGATCCGGCGCTGTCTCCGGCGGGGCTGCCGATGTGCGCGTTGCCGGAGCTGCTGTCCGCTTCGGACTTGGTGGTCGAGGCCGCCGGACAGCGGGCGCTGGCCGACGCGGGGCCGCAGGTGCTGTCGGCGGGGTGTGACCTGCTGGTGGTTTCGGTCGGCGCGCTGGCGGCGGACGGGTTGCTGGAGAAGCTGCTCGCGGCCGGGCCGGGTGCGGTCCATTTGTCGACCGGCGCGATCGGCGGGCTTGACCTGCTGCGTTCAGCGGCGCTGCTCGGACCGTTCGAGCGGGTGGTCATCGAGACGACGAAGAAGGCGTCTTCGCTGGTCCAGCCGTGGATGTCGGCCGCGGAGGCGGAGGAGTTGCGGCAGGCGACCGAGCCGATCGAGGTGCGACGCGGGCCCGCGCGGGAGATCACCGCGGCGTTCCCGAAGTCGGCGAATGTGGCTGCGTCCGTGGCGCTGGCGGTGCGGGATTGGGACGTCGTGGAGGCGGCGGTGATCGCCGATCCGGCCGCGCCGTTGACCTCACACGTGATCACCGCGGCGGGCCCGGCGGGGGAGTACCGGTTCGAGATCAGGAACCGGCCGTCGCCGCAGACGCCGACGTCGAGTCAGGTCGTGCCTTACGCGGTGCTTTCCGCCCTGGAAGCGCTGGCCTCGCCACGGGCGGTGTTCCGGTGACTTCCATTGTGGACGGTGTGCGGGTACGGACGGCTGGCGACGGCAGTCCGGTGTTGCTGCTCCACGGCATTGGCGGTTCGAGCGCGTCGTTCGACGCACAGATCGCGGGCCTGGCCCCGAAACACCGGGTGCTGGCTTGGGACGCACCGGGGTACGGCGGTTCGGCCGATCCGGAGAAGCCGTTGGGCATGGCGGGATACGCGGCGCTGGTCGGCCGTCTGCTGACCACATTGGACGCAGCGCCCGCTCATCTCGTGGGCGTGTCGTGGGGCGGCGTGATCGCGACGCGGGTGGCGCTGGAGTACCCGGAGGTCGTGCGGTCGCTGGTGCTGGCCGATTCGACGCGCGGTTCCGGCATCGATTCCGAGCGTGCCGCGGTGATGCGGGCCCGGCCTAGTGAGCTGAACCGGGTCGGGGCGGCGGAGTTCGCGCGCCGCCGCGCACCGAGACTGCTCGCGCCGGGAGCGGATCCTGCGGTGGCACAACGGGTTGAGGACATCATGGCGGGCCTCCGGCTGCCTGGGTACACGTCGGCGGCGCAATCGATGGCGGAGACGGACCACGGGCCGCGGCTTTCGCGGATTTCGGCGCCGACGCTGGTGCTCGTCGGCGAGCATGACCAGGTGACCGGGGTCGCCGAGGCGCGACGGCTCGCCGCGTCGATCCCGGGGGCGCGGCTGGCAGTAATCCCTGGCGGGCACGCGGCGAATCAGGAGTCCCCGCGCCGGTTTTCCGCCGAGGTACTGGGCTTTCTGTCCGAAGTGGACACGGTGGTGGCGCGATGAAGGACCGGTTGTACGTGGTCACCGGAGCGGGCCGGGGCCTCGGCTGGGCGATCGCCCGCGAGATCGGCCGTCAAGGCGGTCGTGTCGTCGTTGCCGAGCGCTCTCCGGATCGGGCAGCGGACGGCGTCGCCCGGCTGCGGGCGGAAGGCGTTGCGGCACACCGGATCGACACGGATGTTGCGGATCCGGCGTCGGTGGCGGCGTTGGCGGACGCTGTCGCGAAGCTCGGGCCGTTGCACGGTCTGGTGAACAACGCGGCGATGGCCGACGGCGTGGGCGGCAAGCACTTCGCGGAGCTGGACGTCGAAGCGTGGGACACGTTGATGACCGTCAACGCGCGCGGTCCCTGGCTCGTCTCCCGGGCGCTGTATCCGCAGCTCGCGCAAACCGGCGGACGCATCGTGAACCTCGCCTCGGACGCCGCGCTGTACGGCTCGCCGCGGCTGGTCCAGTACGTCGCGTCCAAGGGTGCGGTGATCGCGATGACCCGCGCGATGGCTCGCGACGGCGGCCCGGACGGCGTGACCGTCAACGCGGTCGCCCCCGGGCTGACCGAGGTCGAGGCCACGGCGGGCATCCCGCGGGAGCGGCACGATTTGTACGCGCTGAACCGCGCGCTGACCCGGCCGCAACAGCCGGAGGATGTCGTCGGTTCGGTGGCGTTCCTGCTGTCCGACGCGGCCTCGTACATCACCGGCCAGACCCTCGTGGTCGACGGCGGATTCGTCTGCAGCTGAAGGGAAAACCGTGGACTTGGGATTGAAGGGCCGGGCGGTGCTCGTCACCGGGGCCAGCTCCGGCGTCGGGCTCGCGACCGCGGCCGCGCTGCTGGCCGAGGGCGCGCACGTCGCCGCCTGCGCTCGCGACGGCGTCCGGCTGGAGAAAGCCCTCGCCGACCTGCCCCGCGCCGACGGAGTCCGGCTGTACACCGCGTCCTGCGACGTCCTCGACGAGCAGCAGGTGGAAACGTTCGTCGCCGACGCCGCCCGCGAGCTGGGCGGGCTGGCCGGGGTGGTGAACAACGCGGGCCGGTCGCTGATGGCGCGGCTCGCCGAGACCACCGACGCCCAGTGGCGGGAAGAGCTGCAGCTCAAGATCTTCTCGGTGCTGCACGTCGTCCGGGCTGCCCTGCCGTGGCTGCGCGCGGCTTCGGCACCGGCCGTGGTGAACGTGAACGCGATCCTCGCCCGGCAGCCCGAACCCCGGCTGGCGGCCACCTCGGCGGCGCGGGCGGCGTTGCTCAATCTCTCCACGACGTTGGCGGCCGAACTGGCCGAGGACGGCGTGCGGGTCAACTCCGTCTGCCTCGGCCTGGTCGACACCGGGCAGTGGCGGCGGCGGTACGAGGCTTCCGGCAGTGCGTTGTCCTTTGTGGACTGGTCGGCGGAACTGGCCGCCGAGCGCGGGATCCCGCTCGGCAGGCTCGGCACCGCCGAAGAGGTCGCTTTCCCCATCGTCACGCTGCTTTCGCCGCGTGCCTCCTACGTGACCGGCGCGACGATCGACGTCGGCGGCGGCATCGCCCGTTATGTCTAGAAGGGACGGACCCATGAATCACGGTCACGGAGGCGAGCTGCTCGTTCGCCTGCTGTCCGAAGCCGGAGTGGACACCGCCTTCGGCGTGGTGAGTGTGCACAATCTGCCGCTGGTGGAAGCGGTTTCGCAGCATCTGCGGTTCGTCCCGGTGCGGCACGAGGCGGCCGCGGTGAACGCCGCCGACGGGTTCGCCCGGGCCGGCGGCGGCCTCGGCGTCGCGATCACCAGCACCGGCACCGGCGCGGGCAACGCGGCAGGTTCGCTGGTCGAGGCGCTCACGGCGGGCAGCCGCGTGCTCCACGTGACCGGCCAGATCGACTCCGAATTCCTCGGCGGCGGCCGCGGCGTGATCCACGAGACGCGCGACCAGCTCGGCATGCTGACCGCGATTTCCAAGCACGCGGCCACGATCACGTCGGTCGAGACCGCCGAGGAGACGCTGCGCGCGGCGATCCGGCACGCGCTGTCGGTGCCGAGCGGTCCGGCCAGCGTCGAGTGGCCGATCGACCTGCAGTACTCCCGGCACGAATTCCGTCCGGGCACGCTTGCGCCGACCCCGGTTCCGCCGCCCTCCGCTGCGGCAATCGCGGAAGCCGCGGAATTGCTCGCGGGTGCCCGCCGCCCGGTGTTCTGGCTCGGCGGAGGCGCGACCGGCGCACGCGACGAGGTCCGTGCGCTCGCGGAACGGTTCGGCGCAGCGGTGTTCACCAGCAACTCCGGCCGGGGCACGGTGCCGGAGGACCACGAACTGGTCGTCGGGAACTTCGCCGCGCACGAGTCGGCGGCCGCACTGCTTGCGGACGCCGACCTGCTCGTCTCGATCGGCACCCACTTCCGCTCGAACGAAACCAAGCACTACCACCTGAAACTGCCCGAGCGGCATCTGCAGATCGACGTCGACGCCGAGGCGCTGGGCCGCGTCTACCCGGCCACCGTCGGGGTGCAAGGCGACGCGGCGGCGGTGCTCACCGGTCTGTCCACTGTGGAACCACAGGTCGAAAAGGGCTGGCGCGAGCGCGTCGTCGAGACCCGGAAAGCCGTGCGGGACAAGCTGAACGAGGCGATCGGCCCGTACGCGGAGATCTGCGCCGCGCTGCGCGAAGGACTGCCGGTCGAGTCGGTGATCGCCCGCGACGTGACCATCCCGTCCAGCCAGTGGGGCAACCGGCTGCTGGACATCCACGACCCGCGGACCAACGTGTTCCCGGTCGGCGGCGGCATCGGACAGGGCCTGGCCACCGGCATCGGAGCCGCGCTCGCGACGCCGGACGCGCCGACCGTGGTCATGGTCGGCGACGGCGGCCTCGCGGTACACCTCGGCGAACTGTGCACACTGGCGCAGGAACGGCCGTGGCTCGCGCTGGTGGTGTTCAACGACGGCGGCTACGGCGTGCTGCGCAACATGCAGGACCACCACCGCGGCCAGCGCGCCGGAGTCGACCTGTACACGCCAGATTTCGCCCGGCTCGCGCAGTCGCTGGACCTGCCGCACGCGCTGGTGTCGAAGCCGGGCCAGTTCGCCGACGCGCTGGCGAAGGCGGTGGCCCAGCAAGGGCCGTTCGTGATCGAGGTGGACGTGACCGCCCTGCCCGCGACGCCGCGGCCGTTCGTGCCGCCGGTCCCGGTCCCGGAGAGCTGAGCCGTGGGAGGCATCATCGAAGCTGCCGAAGCCCACCACCATCACGGGCACGGACCCGCCAACCGCCGCCGCCGGGTGGTGCGGACGTCCGCGCCGCTGCTGGTGCGGCATCCACCCGGCGACGGCTCGCGCGTGCGCGGCGCGGTGCTCGTGCTGCACGGTGCCGCCGGGCTCGACGAACCCGTCGAAAACTGCTGCCGCACGCTCGCGAGCTGCGGTTACCTGACGGTCGCGCCGCTGTTCTACTACGAGACCGGCGGCCCCACCTTCGGCCCGGACAAAGCCGGCGAAGCGTTCGCCGCGCTCGAACTTTCCGACCTCGAAGCCGACCTCGCCGGCGCCTTCGACTACCTCAGCACCCGCCTGGGACTGCCGCGCCACCGCGTGGCCGTCGCCGGGTTCGGCTCCGCCGCGCACCTCGCGGAACTGGCCGCCGCGCACCTCGCCGCCGCCATCGGACCCGAGCCGCCACCGTGGCCCGGTACGCCCGGATTCGACCCGCATGCGCCCGATCGGCTCGTGCTGCCCGCCGGACCGTCCGCCGCGGACGACCTGGTCCGGTTCCTGGACGCCGCTTGAGGTCCGTGCCGCTGGCGCCGCGGCATCGCGCCGGAAACCCCCTACGATCGACTGCACGCTCCGGCTCCGAGGAGGGCCCATGAGTATCGCCGCCACCCCCGAGGTGACCCAGCGGGACATCGCCGCCCGGCTGGAACGGCTCCCGATGTCGCGGTGGCAGGTGTCGATTCGCCTGATCATCGGCATCGTCACGTTCTTCGAGGCGTTCGACCAGCTGCTGATCGCCTACACGCTGCCGGTCATCAGCCGCGAATGGCACTTGACGACCGCGTCGGGCACCGCGACGCTGACCGTCGGCTCGATCGGCATGCTGCTCGGCGCGCTGGCGTCCGGCTGGGCGGCCGACCGGATCGGCCGCGTCAAGGTGATCACGCTGTGCGTCGCGATCACGGCGTTGTGCAGCCTCGCGATGACGCTGTGCACCGCGCTGCTGCCGTTCCTGATCCTGCGGTTCGTCCAAGGGCTCGCGATCGGCGGCGAAGTCCCGACTGCCGCCGCGTACATCGCGGAGATCAGCCGGGCCCGCCGCCGCGGCCGCTTCGTGCTGATGTACGAGATCGTCTTCCCGGCCGGGCTCGCGGTCGGCGCGCTGGTCGCGGCCTGGGTCATCCCGCACTGGGGCTGGCGTCCGCTGTTCGCGCTGGCCGCCATCCCCGGCCTCGCCGCGGTGCTGCTGCAGCTGCGGATCCCGGAGTCGCCGCGCTGGCTCGCCGCGCACGGGCACACCGAGAAGGCCGAAGCGACAATGGCGCTGATCGAGCGCCGGGTCGAGGCGTCGCTCGGCCGTCCGCTGCCTCCGCCCGCTGCGGCCGCGGAAGTGCCTGCAGCGGTGCCCGCGAAGCGCGGTTCGTTCCGCGACCTGTTCGCCGGACGCTACCGGCGGCGCACGCTGATGGTGTGGACGATCTGGTTCGTCGGCTACCTCGCCAACTACGGCATCACCTCGTGGCTGCCGACGCTGTACAAGGGCTCGTTCCACCTCTCGATCGGCCAGGCGCTCTGGTACAGCACCGCCACGTCGGTCGCCGGGCTCGTCGGCTGCCTGATCGCCGCGCTGGTCGTGGACAAGCTGGGCCGCCGGGTCGTGCTGGCCGCGGGCTTGGGCGGGACCACCGCGATGCTGGTCGTGCTGGGCGCGCTCGGTGCCGGGACGCCGTTGCAGCTGCTGGTGTGGTCGTCGCTCGCGGCGATGTTCAACTTCGCGGTGAACGTCTGCCTGTACCTGTACACGCCGGAGCTGTACCCGACGCGCAGCCGCGCGCTGGGCGTCAGCCTCGGCGGCGTGATGAACCGGTTCGGCCTGATCCTCGGCCCGATCCTGGTCGGCGCGCTGTACGCGGGCGGCAGCGGACTCGCCTCGGTGTTCCTGGTGCTCGGCGGGATCTGCCTGGCCGGCGCCCTGGTCGCCGGGTTCTTCGCGGAGGAGACCAAGGGCCGCACGCTCGAAGAGGTTTCCCCGTGACGGACGCGCTGCGCGTGGTCCTGCTCGGCACGGCGGCCGGGCCGTACCCGGCGCCGGGCCGGCAGGGCTGCGCGAACGCGGTGGTGGTCGGCGGGCGCGTGTACCTGGTCGACGCGGGCTACGGGACGCTCGGCAAGTACGTCTCCGCCGGGCTGTCGCTGCGCGATCTGGCCGCGGTGTTCGTGACGCATCTGCATTCCGACCACGTCGCCGAACTGTTCACGCTCTTCCTGCTCGGCTGGGGCCCGGCCAACCAGGGCGTCGTCGATCCGGTGCGGATCTACGGCCCCGGTCCGGACCCGACCGATCCCGGTCCGCCCGCCGCCGGCACGGAGGGGCTGGTGGCGAGCAGTCTCGCGGCGTTCGGGCAGGACGTCGCGGTGCGGCAGCGGACCAGCGACCGGCCGCCGCTGGCCGGCCTGATCCGCGCTACCGACCTCTCGGTGGCGACGGAAACCGTGGTGCACGAAGACGATCGGGTGCGCGTGACGGCCAGGGCGGTCCCGCATCCGCCGCTGCGGCTGGCGTTGGGCTACCGGTTCGAGACCGAGCACGGCGTGGTCGCGTTCTCCGGCGACACCGCCCGCAGCGACGCGGTCGGCGAGCTGGCCGCGGGCGCGGACTTGCTGGTGCACGAAGCGATGGAGCCCGATTTCTACCGCAGCATCGGCTATTCGCCGCGACTGCTGGACTTCCTCACCGCCTCGCACACGTCACCGGCGGACGTCGGCCGGGTCGCCGCGGCGGCCGGAGCCCGGCGGGTCGCGTTGTCGCACCTCGGCCCGGCCGACCCCGCCCGCCTGGACGACGAGGGCTGGCTCCGGCGGGTCCGCCCGCACTATTCCGGCCCGGTCGTCGTGGGCCACGATCTGCTCGACCTCAGTGTCTGAAAAAACTGTCTGAAGGAGCCTTCGCTGTGCCGGAAATCGGAATCGTCGGCGGCGGGATCGGCGGACTGGCCGCCGCGGTCGCCCTGCGGAAGGCCGGCTTCTCGCCGGTCGTGCACGAACAGGCGGGCGGATTCGGCCGCGTCGGCGCGGACATCAACCTCACGCCCAACGCCGTCCGCGCCCTCGACGGCCTCGGCGTCGGGGACGAACTGCGCGAAACCGCCGCGCGGCCGAAGTACCGGATCAGCCGCACCTGGAACACCGGCGAGGAAACGTCGCGACTGCCGATGGGCGACGAGGCCGAACGCCGCTACGGCTCGCCGCAGCTCACGATGCACCGTGCCGATCTGCTGGCCGCTTTGGAACGCGCGCTTCCCGACGGTGTAGTCCACTTGGGACATAAGCTCATTGGACTGTCCACATCGGATCGCGTGTCCCTGGACTTCGGCGACGCTAGTGCTTCCGCGGACGTGGTGATCGGCGCGGACGGCATCCACTCCGCCGTCCGTACCGCGTTGTTCGGCGCGGAGCACCCGGAGTTCACCGGCGTCGTCGCGTACCGCGCGGTGCTGCCCGCGGGTTCGGTGGACGTTCCGAACCTGGACTGCTTCACCAAATGGTGGGGTCCGGATCCGGACACGCAGCTGGTGACGTTCCCGCTCAACCGGGGCGCGGACGTCTTCGTCTTCGCCACGACCCGGCAAAGCCAGTGGCGGCACGAATCCTGGACGACCCCGGGCGACGTGGCCGAACTGCGCGAGGCGTACCGCGGCTTCCACCCCGAAGCCCGCGCGCTGCTGGCGGCGTGCGATTCGGTGCTGAAATCGGCGCTGTACGTCCGCGATCCGCTGCCGACCTGGACGTCCGGCCCGGTGACCCTGCTGGGCGACGCGTGCCACCCGATGATGCCGTTCATGGCGCAGGGCGCGGGAATGGCCATCGAGGACAGCGTGGTGCTGGCACGGGCGCTGGCGGCGTACCCGGACACCGAGGTCGCGCTGAAGGCCTACCAGGCCGCCCGGCTGGACCGCACGCGCGAGGTGCAGCTGGCCTCGCGGAGCAACAGCTGGCTCAAACAGAGCGGAACAAGCTCGGCTGCGGCGGACGCGATCTACGGGTACGACGCTTGGCACACTTCAGTGTGATCGGCATCACTGCGGACTCATGTCTGATCGGGCGGCTGCCGTTCGACGCGTAGGCGAACATGCACCAACCCCGAACAGGAGCTGATCCCATGCGCACCCTCATCGCCACCGCGTTCGTGTCCCTCGACGGCGTCGTCGAAGCCCCCGGCGGCGAGCCCGGCTACCGGAACGCGGGCTGGACGTTCAAGGACATCGAGTTCGACCCCGCCGCCTACGCGCTGAAGGGGGCGGAGCAGGAGGAAGCCACCGCGCTGCTGCTCGGCCGGGTCAGCTACGAGGCGTTCTCTCCGGTCTGGCCGGACATGACCGAGGAATTCCCGCAGTACAAGGTGATGCCGAAGTACGTCGTGTCGACCACCCTGCGCGACGAAGACCTCGTCACGAACTGGGGCGAGACGACCATCCTGCGCTCGCTCGACGACGTCGCCGCGCTGAAGGAGACCGAAGGCGGCCCGATCATCGTCAACGGCAGCGCCACCCTGGTCCGCGACCTCACCGACGCGGGCCTGGTCGACCGGCTGCACCTGCTGGTCTTCCCGGTCCTGCTCGGCGCGGGCAAGCGGCTATTCAGCGAGACGGACAAGGAGAAGCAGCCGCTGAAGCTGGTCGAGAGCGAGAGCTACTCGAACGGGATCCAGAAGCAGATCTTCGAGTTCGTCCGCTGAGCGGTCCGGATTCAGGCGCGATCGGAAGCGGTGTCGAAGGAGGCGCGCGCCTCGACGATCGCCGAGGCGTTCTGTGCCGCCCAGGAGTCGATCGCGGCGAGCAGGGGCGCGGCGTCGCGGCCGAGGTCGGTGAGCCGGTATTCGACGCGCGGCGGAACGGCCGCGTAGATGCGGCGGTCGACGAGGCCGTTGCGCTCGAGCGTGCGCAAGGTCTTGGTCAGCGACTTCTGCGTCACTCCGTCGACCAGGCGGCGCAATTCGTTGAAGCGCAAGGGGCTTGCGGACTTCTGCAGGAGCGCCAGGACGTAGAGCACCCACTTGTTGGCGAGCACGTCGACCACGACGCGGGACGGGCAGTCCGCGCGGTAAGCGGGCAGCGGCGGGTAGGTATCCATCGGGTACCTATATATCCAATCGGTGCCTTCTTTACAACCGATACCGGACCTTGCAGTCTGGTGATCACCAGACCGATTCCGGAGGAAACCCATGAAACGCTGGACGCGGCGTCCCGAAGGCTCGAACTGGGGCGACTTCGGCGACGACGACCAGATCGGCAGGCTCAACCTGATCACGGCCGAACGCCGCCTCGCCGCCGTCGCGGAAGTCCGCGAAGGAATCGCTTTTCCGCTGAGCATTCCGCTCGATTTCCCGAAAGGCGACTACGCCGCCGGACCCCGGAAGCCGCCGCGGCTCTCCAGCACTCCGCTCGGGCACAACCAGCAGGTCCTGCCCGGTTTCCCCGACGTCGTCTGCGACGACTACGCGGTGCTCTACCCGCAGTACTCGACGCAGTGGGATTCCTTCGCCCACAGCGGTTCCCTGTTCGATCTCGACGGCACGGGCGAGCCCGTCGTCTGTTATTACAACGGTTTCCGGGCCGATGCCGACATCATCGGCGATCCGTCGGGTTCGGTGCCGCCCCACGCCGACGCCCTCGGCATCGAGACCATCGCGCAGACGTCCGTGCAAGGCCGCGGCGTGATGGTCGACCTGGCCCGCGCGGTCGGCCATGACCGGGTCGAAGTGGGCTACGAGCAGCTCGTCGACATCATGGAGCAGCAAGACGTCACGGTCGAAACCGGGGACATTCTCTGCCTGCACACCGGCCTGACCAAGATCATCCTCGAGGCCGGGGACAACCTGACCCAGGAGATCATGGAAACGAGCTGCGCCGTGCTCGATTCCCGAGATGACCGTCTGCTTCAGTGGATAACTGACAGCGGGGTCTCCGCGATTGTCGCTGACAACCACGCGGTCGAATCGTTCAGCCTCGACCCGGGGCAGGCGCCGGGCGCCGTGCTCCCGCTCCACCAGCATTGCCTTTTCAAACAAGGGATTCCGCTCGGCGAGCTGTGGTGGCTGGAAGATCTCAACCAGTGGCTGCGGGAGCACGACCGGTCCCGGTTCCTGCTGACCGCGCCCCCGCTCCGCCTGCCCGGGGCGGTGGGCTCGCCGGTCAGCGGGGTAGCGACCGTGTGACCCGGAATCTAGGCGCTGACAAGTGGGCATACTCGATGCCATGGCCCGGCGTTACCACCATGGCGACCTTCGGCGAGCGGTGCTGGCCGCGGCGGTCGAGGTGCTCCGCGAATCCGGTCCGCCCGCGGTGAACCTGCGCGATCTCGCCCGCCGGGTCGGCGTCTCGCACGCCGCGCCCGCGCACCATTTCGGCGACCGGACCGGCCTGCTCACCGCGGTGGCCGCGCAGGGATTCGAGCTGCTCGCGGACGCGCTCGAGGAGCTGCCGCCGTCAGCGGACCTGCTTGAGGCCGGGGTCGCGTACGTTTCGTTCGCGGTCGAGCGGCGGGCGCATTTCGAGGTGATGTTCCGTCCGGAGCTGCTCCGGACGGACGACCCGGACCTGCGCGCCGCGCGACGGCGCAGCGACCAGGCGCTGGACTGGGCGATCGCCGGTTTCCGGGACGGCGGCGCCGACCCGGTGGCGGCCGGCGCGGCGGCGCGGTCGCTCGTGCACGGGTTCGCGACGCTGTGGCTGCAGCACGCGCTGCCCGCGGAACTCGGGGAAGACGTCGAGGCAGCGACCCGCGCGGTGGCCGAGTTGCTCGTCCGGGGAGCGAACCAGCCGCCGTCCGGGTGATTCCCGGAACCGCCGCCGCGCCGGAACCGTCCCATCGCCGACTTCGCCGGACCGGATGCCCTGGGCCGGGACGGCTGACATACTGGTGCGCGCGTCCGATGAGGACGCCTGCTGGGAGGTGGACTGGGGTGAGTTCGCACCGGGTTTCGGACTGGTCAGACGTCCGTGCGCTGCACAGGAAACAGGCGAAGGAGACGCATCGGTCCGGGCGGCCGGAAACGTCGGATTCCGTGCCGGGGCCCTCCGGCGCGGGCACCGCCGAGATCGTCGCCGACACCGGCGTCATCGAACTGGACCCGGCCGAGATCGCGGCGGCCGACGCGGAACTGGAGAAACGCCAGCAGGAGCTGACCGCCTGCCTCGAACAGGCCAAACAGCTCACGCATCCGCTCAAGGACGGCACCAGCCCGGTCGCCGCGCACCTGCGGAAGGCGTTCGGCGTGCGCGGGTCCGCCGACGGCGGCGCGCAAGCGATCCTGCAGCAGTACCTCGACGAACTGTCGGCTCTGCGCGAGGCGATCCGGCGGGCGAGCGCGGGGCATGTCCAGCAGGAAAGCGACGCCAAGGAATCGCTGGACGCGCTGCACCGCCGGGCCGAGGACGGGGGAACGGCATGAGCCGCACGCACGGCTACGAGAAACTTCCGTACGAGAAGCACCGCAAGCACCGGCTGTGGAGCGAGGACCACAAGCCCACCGCCGCGCAGCGCCGGATCCTGCGGCGCACCAAGCTGGCCCAGCGCGCCAACATGAAGGACGCCTCCTTCGGCAAGATCAACTGGAACGCCTGGGCGCACACCACGTTGTACGACATGATCATGACCGCGGACCCGGTCGAGATGGGCGCGTCGGCGCACCAGTGGGGCAAGCTGGCCTACGACGTCGACTCCTCGACCGCCGCGGTCCACAAGACGGTGCAGAAACTGTTGCTGTCCTGGCGCGGCGGCGCGGCCGGGAGCGCGGCGCAGTCGGCTTCGAAGCTGACTTCCTGGGGAGCCGGCGCGAGCGAGACGATGCGGGCTGTCGGGGAGAAGCTCGACCATTACACGAGCGCGGTCGAGACGGCGAAGCACAAGATGCCGGAGCCGGTGTTCTACGCGGCGGAAAACCAGTTCCGCGAAGGCTATGACGTCAACGCGGCCAGCGGTCCCAGCGGCGCGGTGATGGTCGACCAGTTGCTCGACGACCATTTGCCCGCCAAGCGCAAGGCGTCGGCGGCCAAGGCCGAGGCGGTCCGCGTCATGGAGGACTACGAGACCTCCAGCAAAGGCGTGCACGACAAACTGCCGCACTTCACCGACGCGCCGGCGGCCACGAATGTCGATCCGCACGGCCAGTCGCGCAGCGGATCGCGCGGGTCCGGCGGCTCTTCGACTGCGGATCCGTCGGTCACCACGGCCTCCTCGGCCGCGGTCAACCCGGGGCAGCTGCCGGGAATGGGCGGCCCTTCGGGCGGAATGGCCGGAATGCCGGGTTCGCTCGGCAGCGGACCGGGCGGTGCGCTCGGGTCCGGCTCGGGCGGCGGCAGCGGAAGCGCGTTGCCGGGCGGGCTGCTGGGCGGCGGTCCGGCCGGAGGCGCCGCGGCCGGGGCAGCCGGTGCCGCGGCGGGCGCGCGCGGCGGCGGCCCGATGTCCGGCGGCGGATTCTTCCCGCCGATGGCCGGTCAGCGCGGCGACGGCTCGGAGGACCACCAAAACCGTTACACCAAGGGCAGTTCTTTCGACTTCCTCGAAGACCTTCCCGACGCGTACCCGCCCGTGCTGGGCGAGTGAGGGCGGATGGCCAGACACCTTCCCGGGATCGACGGGCTCGCGCTCTCGCACCTGGAATTCGACTTGCTGTGGTCGGATTTCGGCACCGGCCCCCTGCCGTATCCGCTGGACGTGCCCTCGCACGGCCAGACGATGGACGAACGCGACGCGCTCGGCGCGCAGGTCGCGGAAAGCCTCGCCGAGGCCGGGCTGCTCGACGACGAGGACGAACCGCATCCCCGGCTGCGCGAGGTGTTCGCGGTGCTGGCCGAACCGGAGTTTTCGGTCGACCTGCTGGTGTTCCGGGATCCGCCGCTGCGCGCGCTCGCCGCGGCCGGGCGGAAACTGGGCGTGCTGGCCGTGCTCGACGCGGGCGAACTCGCGCTGCGGCCCTGCTACCCGGACGACGTCCCGCAGCTCGCCGCCGGCGTGGTGGGCGCCGCCGAACCCGGGCCCGGCGACCCGGTACGGCTGCCGCGCAGCGCGTTTTCCGAGGCGATGCAAGCGTTTGCGGACAACGGGCACGCCGCGTTCGAGCGGGTGCTCGGCCGGGCCGGTCTCTCCGGACGCGACCTGCGCGCGATCTCGACGCTCGTCGGCACCCCGCGCGTCGCGTACGGCCAGTTCGCGGTCAACGGCCCGGGCGGCCGTTCGCCGGTAGTCGCCTGGTACGACACGGAAGCCGGGCGGTACGGCGCGGTCGTGCGGGAAAGCGCGGGCACGCAATGGGTCACCGTCGCGCCCGCGGACCACGCGTGGCTCGCCGACCGGATGCAGGAACTCGCGCGCGGGGTGTCGTCCGTTCGGGGGACTAGGGAACCAGAAGACGAAGGCTTCCGTCTCACCTAGGGCAGCAGCGAAGCGCCGAGCTGGAGGGGACAGGACATGAGCAAGTTGTCGGCCGAGGAGATCGCCCAGCACGCGTACCGGGCCGGGTTCCGCGGGCACGCGCTGACCACGGCGGTCGCGGTGGCCCTGGCGGAATCGGGCGGGAACACCCGGGCGCACAACGGGACCCCGCCGGACAACTCGTACGGGCTGTGGCAGGTCAACATGCTCGGCTCGCTCGGTCCCGCCCGCCGCCACGAGTTCCACCTGCGCTCCAACGACGAACTGTTCAACGCGGACGAGAACGCCAAGGCAGCGTGGGCGATTTCGGGGCACGGCAAGAGTTTCCAGCCGTGGTCCACCTACACGAACGGCGCGTACAAGAGCCATCTGGCCGCCGCGCGCAAGGCCGCCGAGGACGTCACCCGCCACCACGGCAAGGGCGGGCACCATCCGCACAAGCCCGCGAAGCCGCACCACGGCAAGGGCGGCAAGGACGGCGGGTTCAAGGCCGATCTCGAACAGTTCCTCGCCTACGAGCGCAAGACCGAGCACATCGCGGACGAACTGGTGTCGGTCGGCCGGAAGACGGTGCACCGGGTCACCGGGATCGCCAAGGACAGCTTCGGGAAAGTCGGCCAGGAGACCGGATTTTCCGACGCGCTGGGGGATTTCAGCCGTTCGCTGGAATCGCAGGTGCGGGCCACCGGGGCGCACGCGCGCACGCTGAGCGCGTCGGTTTTCCGGGCCCGGCAGGCGTATGCGGGCGCTGATTCGGACGCCCGCGCGACGATCAGCGAACACGACATCAAGGGCATTCTGGGCTGAGGGGGATTCCACGATGGACACCGCAGGGGTCGCGACGCTGTTCGCGGACGAGATGAAAACGCACCACGGCAAGCTCCAGGGCAAGGCCGCGGATTCGCAGGCCGCGCAGCACGCGCTGCAGCAGGCCGCGCGGGAGATCACCGAACAGTACGACGTGCAGCGCAAAGCCGCGCACGCGCTGCTGAACACCTGGCACAGCAAGGCGAACCCGGCCTTCGAGCACGACACCGGCAAGTTCGGCCGCGACCTCAAGGTCACCGCGCAGGCGAGTACGCACGGGGCCAAGGTGGTCAGCGAGGTCACCGACGCGCTCGCCGGCCGGCACCAGGCCACCGGCAAGCTGATCGACGAGTTCGTCGCGAAGGCACGCAAGATCATCGACGCCGGATACGTCCTGGCGCGCAACGGAAGCCCGGCGGCACTGCTGATGGCGATCGGCGACGTGGCCGACCTGGCGGGCAAGTACCTCAAGGAATCCGGCGGGCACCTGAAGAACGCCCGCGCGGAAATGGAAGAGGCGGCCCGCAAACTGCGCGCGCTGCAGAAGGACCTGAACCACGACGGCGTCGCCGACCCGGGCGGCCCGCACCGCGCCAAGCCCGGCGACCACCGCAAGCACGAGCAGCACAAGAAGCACGAGGCGCACAAGAAACACGAGAAGCACCACGGGTCGACGCATCCGAGCCACAGCAAGAAGGTCGACAAGATCCTCGACCACGCGCGGCACAACCTCGGCTACCACGAGGGCCCGAACAACCGGAACAAATGGGGCCCGACCGGGCAGCCGTGGTGCGCGTACTTCGCGACGTCGATGTGGCGTTCGGCCGGGGTGGACATCCCGAAGTACGGCTTCACCGGCGACGTCTACAAGTGGGGCCAGCGCCACCACCTCGCCTACGACCGCGGCGCCCTCGCGCACAACGCCCGCCCCGGCGACACGATCCTGTTCGGCGACGGCCCGTCGTGGGGGCAGAGCCACCACATCGGGATCATCGAAAAGGTCGAGGGCAACAAGATCACCACGATCGAGGGCAACGCGAACGACCAGGTCGAGCGCCTCACGTACACACTGCCGCGCGACCTGCACAAGTTCTACGGCGGAGTGCACCCGAAGTGACCACCACCGGCACCGCCCGGCACGCCGGGGTCACCGTGGAGGTCGCCCCCGGCGGTGCCCTGCGCACCCTGGAACTCACCGCAGAATCCCTCCGCGGCGGCGGCCCCCGGCTGGCCGACGCGATCCTGCGCGCAGTACGCGAGGCCGCCGCCGAAGCCAACGAACGTGCCCGCCGCGCGCTGGAAGCCGAGCTTGGCAACCTGGACGGCCTCAGCGGCGACAACCTGAGCAGCCTGGGCCTAGCCCGCGAAGACGACCTGGCGGCCCGCGCGGAGGACACCACGCCGGACACCTGGAGGGTGTGATGGAGGAGGCGTACCCGGGGGCTGCTGGCTCTGGCCCGGCTGGCGGCTGGCGTCCGGACAGCGGCCGGGTCGGCGGTGCGGGGCCGGATGACCGCGGTCTGGAGACGAAGCACATGGCTGCCGAGGACCCGGCTGGGGCTGGTTTCGAGCAGGCGGCTGGGGGTTCTTCGGCAGGGGCTGGTTTCGAGTGGGCGGCCAGTGGCTCCGCCAGGCCTTTCGAGCAGGCGGCAGGTGGTGCGGCCGGGCCGGGTTTCGAGCGGGCGGCCAGTGGCTCCGCCGGGTCTTTCGAGCAGGTGGCCGGAGGTGCGGCCGGGCTGAGTTTCGAGGGAGCGGCTGCGGACCCGGCTGGGCCTGGTTTCGAGCGGACAGCTGGGTCTTTCGAGCGAGTGGCTGGGGGTTCTTCGGCTGGAGCCGGTTTCGAGCGGGCGGCTGAGGGTTCGGCCGGGCCGGATTCCGAGCGGGCAGCCGGGGGTCCGGCTGGGTCTGCTGCCGGACCCCCGGCCGAGGACCGGCCCGCCGTATCCGGCGGCGGGCACGAACCAGGCGACGAGGCGGTCGATCGGTCCGAGAGCGAGGAACCCGAGGCCGCAGGCGAGTCCGGCGATCAGGACGAGCGAGGGATCGACGAACTGATCGAGATCGCCGAGGAAATCCCGGAGCGGCTCGGCCTGTCCGAGGGCCTCGCCGGAATCCGCGCGACCGCCCGCGGCGAAGGACTGTCCGTCACCGTCGACGTGCACGGCATGCTCGTCCACCTGGACATCGGCGAGTCCGCCCTCGAACTGGGCCCGGACGCTCTCGCCGCGGAGATCTCCCGCCTCAGCACCGAGGCTGGCACCCGAGCGCTGCACCAGGGCCTGCGCGCCGTACGCGCAGGATGCGTTCCGGCAGTAGCGGCGGCCGTCGAGGACGCCCTGGAGCTGGGCGACGTCCCGGACACGGAACCACCCGCAGCCCAGAAGCAGGACGCCCCGCAGGAGCCGCTCCGAGCCCAGCCCGCCCCGCGGCGACGGCCTCCCGCCGACGACCACGACGACGAAGGCTTCGTGCTCAAACCGGTCAAGGACTGAGTAGTCGTGAGTGGCTATGCCAGTTAGAACCGGCATAGCCACTCACGACCACCCCAGCGGAAGGCCAGCGTCTGCCGCGACCGGCCCGCGGCGGCGCCTGGGTCTTGTGCGTGGTGATGCCGGTTCTAACCGGCTTTGCCGCGCACGGACATCCTGGCCCGCAGCGCGTCGCCCGGGCGCCCGTCCGCGGCCGATGCCATCCTGGGAGGCATGACCCACTACGCATTGACCCAGTCCGTGGCCCTCGCGGCCGACCTCGAGGCCAAGGGATTCCTTGGCACGGTCGGCAAGATCGCCGCCGCCACGATCATTTTCTTCATCGCGATCGGCCTGATCGTCGGGCTTGTCCTCGGGTACTTCATCGGCCGTTCGGTCGGGCGGCGCCAGGGCAGCGGCGGCTGATCGGGTTAACCCGACTGTCCGGAACGGGACAGAACCGCGCGCGGGACTTCACCGGGCCCCGCGCGGGTTTCTATTCTGGACATAAATCACCCGGTGAGGGGACGAGTCCATGCGGACCGTGCTCGTGCTGCTGCTCGTTTTCGCTTCCTTGACCGTCCCGCGAACGACCTCCGCGGTGTGTGCGCTCTCCTGCGACACCCTCGATCCTTCGCGGGCCGCGCAGGAGAGTTTTCCCTTGCCGGACAAGGAGATCAACGGCCGGGTGCTGCGGCTGCACGTCTCCGACCAGGACGGGATGGCCTGGGCCAGCATCGACAACGGCCGCACCGGCGACGCGGTGTGGCTCGACCGGTCCTGGGACGGCGGCGGAACCTGGGACGGCCTGCTCGGCAAAGCGAGCATCCCGGGCGCCTGGGCCGGCACCCGCACGCTCATGTACAACCTCACCGACCCGGTCGGCCACCGGCGCGGCCTGCTCCGTGCCTGCGGTGACGCGCAGGCTGTCGCGTGCACAGCCTGGGTCTACCCGATCGTGTGCGACGCGGCTTGCGACGGCGACGCGCCCGGGGCCGGCGACAGTCAGCCGGTGCCGTCCGCGACGATCTTCGGCCGGGCTGTTCGCCTCCACTTCGACGACCGGGGGATGGCCTGGGGCAGCATCGACTCGGGCGGCGCGGGGGACGAGGTCTGGCTGGACCGTTCCTGGGACGCGGGTGCGACCTGGCCGGACGGTTCGTCGCTTGGCCGCACGAGTGTCCCCGCCGGTGCGAATGCGACACACACTGCGACTTTCGCCGCGCGAGATCCGCGCGGACGGATGAATGGCGGCGCCGTTCGGGCGTGCGGTCGGGAAGCGGCTCATCAAGAGGGCGCTTGTACCGCGTGGGCTCGTCCGCAGCACTCGCGGATCGCCGCGGCGACTGATGCCTTGCTGTGGTCGCAGGATGTTTACCGCGCCTGGTGGCCGTCGAGCTGGTGGAATTCGGCGGTAGCGGTGACCGCGCTGGCGGATTCCGGAGTGTCCGGCCTGGATCCGGTGCTGGCACGGGTCTTCGAGGTGAACCGGGTCGCGTTTCCCGCCGGGGAGCGCAGTTCGGACCCGATCGACGGCGACTTCATCGGCCGGGCCATCGACGACACCGCGTGGTGGGGGCTCGCGTGGATCGCGGCGTACGACCGTACGCACGACGCCCGGTACCTCGCCGAAGCCACGAAAATCGCCGACTACGTGCACGGGTTCTGGGATCCCAGCACCTGCGGCGGGGGAGCGTGGTGGGATCGCGAGCGGACGTACAAGAACGCGGTCACCAGCGGCTTGTACCTTCGGCTTTCCGCCGCGCTGCACCGCCGCACCGCCGGTGACACCGCATGGCTGGCGCGCGCTCGCGAGGCCGGGGATTGGTATGTGCGAAGCGGTTTGATCAACTCGGCCGGTCTGGTGAACGACGGTCTCACCTCGGGTTGCGCGAACAACGGCCAGACAGTGTGGACGTACAACCAAGGGCTGGCCATCGGCGGTTTCACCGAACTCTGGCGGGCGACTGGCGATCAGTCCTATCTGGACACCGCCCGGCGGCTGGCGGACGCGGCGACGACCGGCCTCACGTCGGGCGGAATCCTGATAGAATCGTGCGATAGCGGTTCGTGCGACGATAATCAGAAGCAGTTCAAAGGCATCTTCATGCGGTACTTCGGCGACCTCGCGGCAGCGACCGGCGAACAGAAGTACCGAGATTTCGCGCGGACGCAAGCGGATTCGCTGTGGCAGCGGGATCGTGACCCGCTCAACCGGATCGGCGAGCGGTGGGCGGGCGGCTCGCCGAACGCGGTGGATTGGCGGACTCAGGCGTCGGGGCTGGAGGCGCTGATCGCCGCCGCGCAGTAGGTTCCGTTGCGCCACACGTGCTTCACCGAGAGGGTGTCGCCGATGGTGACCGTCGGGTCGCCGGTGACGAGGACGAGGTCCGCGCGGAGGCCGGGTTTGATGCGGCCGCGGTCGGTGAGGCCGAAGCGTTGCGCTGGAACGGATGTTGCTGCCCGCAGCGCTTCCGCTGGGGAGAATCCCGCTGTGGTCAGCAGGCGCAGCTCGTCGTGCAGGCTGGCACCGTGGGCCATCCCTGGTGCGCCCAAGTGTGCGGCGTCGGTGCCGGCGAGGATGTCGACCCCGGCTTCGTGCAGGGCGGCAAGGGTTCCCCGCGCGTAATCGAGGTGCTCGCGGGGGCTGGTCGCGATCGTGCCGGAAAGATTGTCGAGCCATTCCGGAGTCAACTTGGGACGGACACGCGGATCCTCGGCGAGCCGGCGACCGGCGGGCTCGCCGGTGATGGACGCGATCACGGTCAAAGTGGGAATCACGAAAACGTTGGCGGCGGCGATCTTTTCGATCAACGCGGTGTGGTCCGGCCGATCGAAGAAGAGATGCGTGAACCCGTCCACGCCGGCGTCGACGACCTGCTCGGCCGTCTCGGCGGTCATCGCGTGTGCCAGCACCATTTTTCCGCGGGTGTGGCTTTCCCGGACGGTCGCCGAGACCAGTTCGGGAGCGAGCCGAGGCAGGTTCGCGCCGAACAGTTCGCCGTCCTCCACCAGCACCTTGAGGTAGTCCGCGCCCTCGGCGATTCGCCCCTCGACGAAGGCCGGGATGTCCTCCGGACGAGCGGCGGTCGGCCACGGCGGGTCGCCCTCGCCCTTCCGGAGTTGGTGCGGGTGCCCGTCGGCGGGAGTGAGCCCGAAGGACGGGGAGCGCACGTCGGCGAGGTCATTCGCGGTGGCGGCCTGGCGGCGCAGCGGAATCATCTGGCCCGGCATCGAGAGCATGTCGAATTCGGTGGTGACCCCGAAGGTCAGCGACTGGCGGAGCGACTCGGCGTCGGTGTGCGTATGCGCGTCGAGGAGACCGGGCAGCAGGGTGGCGCCGGCACCGTCGATCAGGTCGGCCCCGTCGGGCCGGTCGCCGCCGACGCTCGCGATCCGGCCGTCGGCGACCTCGACGTCGACGACGCCGAGCGAGTTCTCGCCGTCGAAAACGCGCGCGCCGGCGATGACGAAGTGGTTCACGGAAGACTCCCGGCAGGATTGGCGGCGGTGCTTACGGCGACCGTAAGCGGCGGCGATCTTGGTGCCAAGAAGGCACTTTTCGGACAGCTGGTGAGGTCGAGGTGACCAGGGCATCCGCGCCTGCTGGGCCATCCGCCAAGGACGCCCGGGTCGCCCGATTGAGGTCCGCATGGCCAGGCCCGGAGGTCCGTGAGGGGAACCCTGAGGGAATCTGCGGCTGTGAAGGTTCCCCTCACGGACAACCCGGCCCGCGCCCGCTGTCCACCGGCTTGACAAGGGCCGCGCCGCCCCTGGGACGGAAGGCGATCCTCAAGCGGCAACCCGCCCCACCAGCCGTTCAACCTCGGGAAACGGCCCTTGCCCGCCTGCCATGCGTGATGTATACATCTTGTCCATGAGCAGTGTACGACAGGCTGGGCGGGCCGGGTCCGCGCAGGACGTCACCTATCGGTTCCTCAAGCAGCGGATCGCCGAGCTGCCGCGCGACGGCGGGACTTTTCTCACCGAGTCAGAGGTCGCCGAGGCGGCCGGGACGTCTCGCACCCCGGTGCGGGAGGCTCTGCTGCGGCTCGAGGCCGAGGGGTTTCTCGAGATCGTGCCGAAGAAGGGCGCGTTCGTGCCGCCGATCTCCGACGCTGAGGTGCGGGCGGTGATGGAGGCGCGGGAGCTGGTCGAGGACTGGTGCGTCCGCAAGCTCGCCGAGCGCGTCGACGAATCCTTCCTCGCCGAGCTGGACGAGATTCTCGCGAAGCAGCGCGACGTGGTGGACGAGCCGGTGCGGTTCATCGAGTTCGACCGGGCCTTCCATCGGGCGATCGTGCGGCGGGCGGGGAATCCGGTGCTAGCGGAGTTCTACGAATCGTTGCGGGACCGGCAGGTCCGGATGGGGCTGCGCGCGGTCGCCGGCAGCGACACCCGGGCGGAAACGGTGCTGGCGGAGCACGCGGCGATCGTCGAGGCGCTCCGCGGCGGCGAGCCGGCCGCGGCGGGAGAGGCGCTGGCGAAGCATTTGTCCAGCACGATGACGGCGTTGCGGGTCGGGGAGCGGCTGTGAAGGTCGCGTTGGTGCAGCTGGCCAGCCCGCCGGACGAGCCGGCCGCGGATCGCCGGGTGCGGGCCGGGCAGCTGGTGGAGTCGGCGCGCGGGGCTGACCTGGTGGTGCTGCCGGAGTTGTGGGCGGCTGGGTACTTTTCGTTCGACGCGTATCCGGACGAGGCCGAAACGCTGGACGGGCCGACGGTTGCGGCGGGGCGGGAGTGGGCGCGCAGTTTGGGCGCGTACGTGCACCTCGGCAGCTTGGTCGAGCGCGACGCGGCCGGGCGGTTGTTCAATACCGCGGTGTTGCTCGCGCCGGACGGCACGATCGCGCACACCTATCGCAAGGTGCACGTTTTCGGATATGCCTCACGCGAGGCGGAATTGCTCACGCCGGGAAACACGCTCAGCGTCGCGGAAACGGGACTCGGGCCGATCGGGGCGACGACCTGTTACGACCTGAGGTTTCCCGAATTGTGGCGCGGGCTGGTGGATCGCGGCGCGAAGACGGTCGTGGTCCCGGCCGCGTGGCCGGCGGCGCGGCGGGAGCACTGGCGGATGTTCACCTCGTGCCGGGCGGTGGAAGAGCAGGTACTGGTGATCGCGGTGAACGCCGCCGGGACGCAGCGCGGCGGGGTCGAATTGGCCGGTGCCAGCCGGATCGTCGATCCGTGGGGCACGGTGCTCGCCGAGGCGGGCAGCGGCGAGGAAGTGCTGCGCTGCGAAGTAGACCAATCCATTGTGGACACGGTGCGGGCGGAGTTCCCGGTGCTGGCCGACCGGCGGTGGCCGGTGTCCACAGCAGACTCGGGAGCGGGAGTATGAACACGATTGCCCTGCACGTCGCGGGAACCGGGGAGGAGCTGGCGTTCACCCCGGCGCGGCTGGTGGTGGCCGGGTACACCGGAAGCGACGAGGCCGCGGTCGAGGAGCACATCGCCGAACTGGCGGCGATCGGAGTGCCTCGGCCGGAATCGGTGCCCGCGTTTTACCACCTGGAGCCGGAACTGCTGACCACCGAGCCGGTGGTCGGGGTGAGCGCGCCGGGGACGTCCGGTGAGGTCGAGCCGGTGCTGATCCGGCATCAGGGACGGTACTTCCTCGGGGTCGGGTCCGATCACACGGACCGCGACCTGGAGCGGGACGGCGTGGCACTGTCCAAAGCGGCCTGTCCGAAGCCGCTCGGGGAGGTGGTCGCCGAGATCGGGACCGAAGTGTCCATTCCGGACTGGGACCACGTGGTCGCGGACTCCAGTGTGGACGGTTGCCCGTATCAGAAGGGGGAGCTGGCCGCGCTGCGGCATCCGGCGGATCTGCTGGAACGGCTCGGTCCGGTCGACGGCGATTTCGCGCTGTACTGCGGCACTTTGCCGCTGCTCGGCGGCGAGTTCACCTACGGCGCGTACTGGCGTGTCCACTTGGAACTGCCCGGCGGCCCGACCCTGACCCACGCGTACGAAACGAAACAGAGGAGCGAGTGATGCGCAGCGGAGCCGACTATCTGGCCGCCTTGAAGGGCCCCCGGCGGATCTACCTCGACGGCGCGCCGGTCGAGGACGTCGCCCACCACCCGGCGTTCGCGCCGATCGCGAAGACCATCGCGGAACTGTTCGACATCGCGGCCGACCCCGAGTCCGGCATCTCGGTCACCGACCCGGCGACCGGGTCCACAGTGAACCGTCTGTTCACGCCGCCGCGCAGCCGGGAAGACCTGAAGGCCTACCGCGAAGCGGCGACGACCTGGGCCCGGCACACGCACGGCTGGGTCGGCCGCAGCCCGGACCACGTCGGCGCGTTCGTCGCGGCGTTTTCCGCGCACCCGGAAGCGTTTTCGCAAGGGGAGCGGGACTTTTCCGCCAACATCGCGGCGTATCACAAGCGCGTGCTGGAGGAGAATCTGTACGTCTCCTACGCGATCATTCCGCCACAGGTGTCGCGGGCGACCACCGCGCACGCTTGGGAAGGCGACTTGATCCAGGCGGGCGTCGCGGAGGAGCGCGAGGACGGCATCGTGATCCGCGGTGCGCAGATGCTCGCGACCGGCGGAGCGGTGGCTGACGAGATTTTCGTTTCCTGCATCAAGCCGCTCGGCCCGGAGGACGCGGACTTCGCGCTCGGTTTCGCGGTTCCCGTTGACGCGGAAGGGCTGAAGCTGTACTGCCGCCGTCCGTACGCGCCGGCCGCGACGAGCGAATACGACTACCCGCTCACCTCGCGGTACGACGAAACCGACGCGCTGGTGGTTTTCGACGACGTCTTCATTCCGTGGGACCGGGTGTTCGTCTACCGTGATGTCGCGGGATTGCGGCGGCAGTTCTTCGACACCGGCGCGCACGTGTTCGGCAACTGGCAGGCGCAGATCCGGTTCATGGTGAAGACGCAGTTCATCGCCGGGCTCGCGCGCAAGGTCGCTGCCGTCAACGGAGTCGACAAATTCCCTGGCGTGGTCGAGAAGCTCGGTGAACTGGCGAGCCTCGCGTCCATTGTGGAGTCAGCCGTGCTGGCCGCGGAATACACCGCGGAACCGGACGAGAACGGCATGTGGCGGCCCGGCTCCCGCGCGGTCTACGGCGCGATGGGGCTGCAGGCCGAGCTGTACCCGCGGCTGCTGGCGATCCTGCGCGACCTGGTCGGCGGCGGGGTGCTGCAGGTGCCGTCCAGCGTCGCGGACCTGACCAACCCGGAGACTCGCGCCGACATCGACAAGTACATCTACAGCCCGTCCGCGCCCGCCGAGGAACGGGTGAAGCTGTTCAAGCTCGCCTGGGACGTCGTCGGCAGCGAATTCGCCGGACGGCACCACCAATACGAGATGTTCTACGCGGGCGCGCCGTTCGTGGTGAAGGGTTACGCCTTCCGCAATTACGGTTTCGACGCCGCACTCGGCGACATCGACGCCTTCCTGTCCAGCTACGACCTCGACGGAGCTGTTGCCCGATGAGCAAACCGGAACACGAATTCTTCCCGGTCTCCGACGTCGCCTTCACCGTGTGCCCCGGCGACGACCCGAAGATCACCGAGCGGATTCTCGCCAAGGACCCGGAAACCGGCGTGGCGACGCGGATCCTGCGGTACGAACCGGGCGCTGATTCGACGCCGATGGGCGTGCAGAAACACGATTTCTGGGAGGAGGTCTACATTCTCGAGGGCTCGTTCACCGATCTCACGCTCGGCCGGACGTTCACCGCAGGGATGTACGCCTGCCGTCCGCCGGGCATGCCGCACGGCCCGTGGCGGACCGACGAGGGGGTCGTCACGTTCGAGGTCCGCTACCCCGCCTGAACCCATCCAGGGAGAACGCCATGATCACCACTTCGTCGACGGTCGACCCGATGGCGATGCGCCGCACGATGGGGCGGTTCGCCACCGGGGTCGCGGTGGTCACCACCCGGGCGGCGGGGGTGCCGCACGGGATGACCGTCAACTCGCTGACGTCGGTTTCGCTGGAGCCGCCGCTGCTGCTGGTGTGCCTGACGACCGGCGCGCGCAGCACCGACGCGGTCGTCGACGCGGGCCGGTTCGCGGTCAACATCCTGTCCGCGCGGCAGGAACAGCTCGCGCTCCGCTTCGCCCGCCGGGGCGAGGACCACTTCGCCGGGCTGGAGGTGACCGAGGGCCGCCACCGCGTGCCGGTGATCCCGGACGCCTTCGCGCACCTGGAATGCGACGTCGAGCGGCATCTCGTCGCCGGCGACCACGTGGTCGTGTTCGGGCACGTGCGCAGCGTGTGCGAGCGCGACGGCGAACCGCTGGCGTTTCACGGCGGGCGGTTCGCCGACCTCACCGACCGGGCCAACGAGCCCGTGCACTGGTTCTTCTGAGGTCTTCCCAAGGGGGAACACGCCTCGGTGGCTGCGCCAACAGCCACCGAGGCTTCCGGCACCAGCACTGCATCCGCGTCACGGACCCTCCGACTACAGGAGCCGAAATGGCTGATACCTCTCGCGAACGTAACAGAAAACGCCCGCACACGCGGCTGGGGGTGGTGGCGGCGTCGAGTCTCGCCGGCACCGCCGTCGAATGGTACGACTTCTTTCTGTACGGCACCGCGTCCACTTTGGTCTTCAACAAACTGTACTTCCCGTCGCACGACCCGTTGGTCGGCACGGTATTAGCTTTCGCCACTTACGCGGTGGGCTTCCTCGCCCGGCCGCTCGGCGCGGTGGTGCTCGGCCACCTCGGCGACCGCAAGGGACGACGGTCAACGCTGATCGCCAGTCTGTTGTTAATGGGTGCGTCGACGTTCTTGATCGCGCTTTTGCCTACTTACGAAGCGGTCGGCGTTCTCGCGCCGCTGCTGCTCGTCGTTTGCCGTTTGGTGCAAGGGTTTGCGCTCGGCGGCGAGTGGGGCGGGGCCGTGTTGCTGGTGTCCGAACACGGTGGCAGCGCGCGGCGAGCGTTCTGGTCCTCGTGGCCGAATGTCGGGCCTCCGCTGGGTAATCTGCTCGCCGCCGGTGTGCTGGCGGTGCTCGGTTCGGTGATGCCGTCGGCGCAGTTCCTGTCGTGGGGCTGGCGGATCGCGTTCGGACTGTCCGCGGTGCTGGTGCTGATCGGCTTGTGGCTGCGGCTTTATGTCGCGGAAACTCCGTTGTTCAAGGACGCTCCGAAACCCAAGGGCCTGCCTGCCGGAGTGGTGGTCCGCAAGCATTGGCGCAGTGTGCTGCTCGCCGCGGCTACGCGTTTCGGCGAGAACGCCGGGTTCTATCTGTTCTCGTTGTTCGTGATCACCTATGTCACGACTGTGCTCAAAATGGACAGTTCGGTCGGGTTGACCGCAGTGCTGGTCGGGCAGGCGTGCGCGGTGGTGACGATCCCGCTGTTCGCCCTGCTGGCCGACCGGGTCGGACGACGGCCGATCTACCTGGTGGCGTCGGTGGCGACGATCGTGTGGGCGTTCGTGTTCTTCGCGCTGGTCGATACGCGCAGTCCTGGGCTGATCATGGTGGCGGTAGCCGGCGGATTGCTGATCTTCGCCGCCTACAGTTCGGTGATCGGCGCGTTCTTCGCGGAGCTTTTCCCCACTGAAGTGCGGTATTCCGGGGTTTCGCTGGCTTACAACCTGGCGTCGGTGCTGGCCGGTTCGCTCGCTCCGATCATCGCGATCGGGTTGTACGCGAAGTTCGGCACCGGGTACGCGATCGGGGCGTATCTGGCGGCGATGGGGTTGATCTCGCTGGTGGCCTCGCTGATTTCGAAGGAGACGAAGTCGGTGGATCTGGCGGGAATCGCGACGGAGAAGGAGGAAGTTCGTGCACCCGTTGAATGAGTATCTGAACGCTTACGGCCGCGGCGAGGAGGATCTTCTCGACGGCGAGCGGGAGCAGATCGCCGCCGCGGACGTGGACTACGACACGGACAAGCACTGGGCGTTCGAGATCAAGCCCGAGGAATGCGCGCTGATCGTGGTCGACCTCCAGGAGGATTTCGTCCGCCCGGACGGTCCGATGCGGGTGCCGGAGGCGTACCGGCAGCTGCCCCGGGTACAGACGCTGATCGAGGCGTGCCGGACGGCCGGGGTGCCGGTGCTGTACACCGAGCACACGATCGCCCCGGATGTCGCGCACGATTTTCCGGCTTTCTGGCCGCCGATCGCGAACGGCGCGATCGAGGAGGGAACGCCTGGAGCCAAGCTGTACCACGGACTGAAGCCACGTGACGATGAGCGCGTGATTTCCGCGAAGCACACCTACGATTCCTTCGCGGGCACCGATCTCGACTACGCGTTGCGGTGCCAAGGAGTGCGGACGTTGATCGTGTGCGGGACGCTCACTAATTTCTGCTGCGAATCCACTGCCCGCACCGGGTACTTCCTCGGTTACCACATCGTCTTCGGCTCAGACGTCAATGCGACCGACAATGCCGAAGCGCACCGTGCCACCCTCCGCACGATGCGGCGTGGTTTCGGCCGGGTAATGGATCACCAGGCGATCATGGCCGCGCTGAGCGAAGGGGACGTCCTTCACCGCGAAGCGAAACTCAAGACAGCGCCTTGACGTCCAGCAGCTGATTCACGTGCGCGGTGAGCGCCGCCGCCTGGTCGAGGTCGATTTCCCGGAAGGTCACGGTGTCCCGGCCCGGCCGGAGCTGCCCGACCTTCCACAAGGACGCCGAGGCGACGGTGGCGATCACCGCGAATCCGCCGGAGGTGTTGCTGTCCGGGCCGAGCACGGTGAGCACGTCGCCGTAGGCGAGGATGCCGCCGGGCGGATAGCTGGAGTCCAGGATGTTCGACGGGTGCCCGCCCGCCACGTCGCCGGACGGGCGGGCCCAGCGGAAGCGGTGCGGGTTGAACCGGATGCCGACCCGGTCCGAACTCAGGTCGCAGCGCCACGACGCGGCGAGGAACTCGGCGAAATCCTCCGCGGTCAGGAAATCCGGGTCCGCGTGCGGGCCGCGGAGGATTTCGATTTCCCAGGCGGTCGGATACACCGGGCGCAAGGAAACCGGAAGGCGGCGCGGCCGGGAAGGAGGGGACGGGAAAGTGTCGAGGATGTCCGCCCGTTCCAGTGCCCGGCCGTCGAGGCCGCCGATTCCGGCGAGCAGGAACGTCGAGCGGGAACCGAATACCTCCGGTACCGCGATGCCGCCGGACAGTGCCAGGTACAGCCGGTGTCCGGGGCCGCGCAGCACCTCGCACGCCAGGACGTCGCCGGTTTCCACCGGGACCGATTCCCATTGCGGGATAGGCGATCCATTGAGAGTGACCGTGGTTTCCGGGCCGGTGACAGCGATCCGTCCAGGGGCGAGGACACCGGCCTGGAAACGGCCCAGCGGGATTTCCAGGGCTGCCGCGCCGGGACGGTTGCCGACCAAGAGGTTCGCGAGGCGGAAAGCGAGCGAATCGACAGGGCCGGAAGGGAAGAAACCCAATGACTGCCTGCCGCGCCTGCCGGGAAAATCCTGCACGGTCGTTTGCAGGCCGGGTTCCAGCACTTCCAGTGCCGCGGTCTGATTCACGGGATTTTCACCAGTTCCTGCGCGGCGGCGCGGTCCGCGCGGCGTTTGGCCGCCTCGGCCGCGACGGCCGGATCGGCTTGCACGGCGAGGTGGTCGGCGACCGCGTACCGGCCGGGTTCGATGTCGTAATCGTAGCGGCCCTCGAAAACCTGCCTGCGCAGTTCGATCAATTCGGCCTCTTCGACGCGGTAGAAGGAAATCCGGTCGCCGGGATGGATCACGATCGGGTCCGCCCGGTGCGCGCGCGGACGGCGGACGAGGTCGCAGATCGGCAGCGTCCGGCCGAAAAGCTGGTACGAGCCCGGCGATTCGATCGGATGGATCACGAGACACGGCCCGCCGAACGCGACCGCTCCTTCCGGCGTCCACGAGCGCGCCGGATTGTATTTCGGGGCGACCAGTTCGGAACGCGGGTCGAGCGGCAGCAGCGACGGCAGGCCGGGGTAGAACCCGGTGAACGCGTTCCACCACTCGGATTCCAGGATTCGCGCATACAGCGCCTCGCGGTTCGGCAGGCCGTTGGAGCGCACGAGATAGTCGACGTTGTTGCCGTCGACGACGTTCGGCGCGTCCGGGCGCGTGGTGATCTGGTAGCGCTCCACGGCCTCCCGCGACGTCGAATCGTCGAACGCGATCGGGAGTTTCACCCGCCGGCTCGGCAGCACGAGCGAACCGGGCTCGGGGATTTCGCGGTGCAGCCGGTCCAGCGCGGCGATCACCGCGTCGTGCTGAATCGTTTCCGGGTCGTAGTGCACCAGCAGCGAACGCAGTCCCGGCGCGACTTCCAGGACGCCGCGCACGGGATTCTCGTCGAGGCGCCGGGCCGAGGCGTGCGCGAAGAAGTTGAGCCCGAGGTCGACCGGCAGCGGCGGCCCGTACTCGACGAGCAGCGCGCGATCGCCCGCGGTCCGGTACGTGACGTCCGGCCGGGCCGGGGCGGGTACGGTCATCGAGATCTCTTTCCGTTGTGCCGCCGGGCATCCGCGGGCGGGGAAGTCCACTGGGGACGGTTTCTACCCATCGGGGCCGGGGTTTGTCCAGCGCGTTGGTTCCTCCGGGTGGAGATCGACCGGCGGCGGACCGGAGTCGCGGTTAGACTTCCGGCCGCCGGATCCGTCCCCGGGAGACACCATGCCGCTTACGGTCCAGATGCTGCTCGAACGCGGCGAACACGGTCTCGAACTCGCCGCGGAGGGATCGCCGGGCGCGCTCGACCGCGCGGTCACCTGGGCGCTGATCAGCGAACTGCCCGATCCGTCGCCGTATCTCGAGGGCGGCGAACTCGTGCTCACCACGGGGTCCCGGCTCGCCTTGGGGGAGGCGGCCAGCCGCGAGTACGTGGACCGGCTCGTGGCGGGCGGCGCGGTGGCGCTGGGGTTCGGGGCCAGTTCGTTCTATCAGAACGTGCCGGGGCCGCTGGTCGAAGCAGCCAGCGAGGCGGGGTTGCCGGTGCTGGCGGTGCCTGCGACGACCCGGTTCGCCGCGTTGAGCCGCCTTGTCGCCGGACACCTGTCCGACGAGCGGCAGCGGGAGTTGAATTACGCGGTTTCGGCGCAGCGGGATTTGACCCGGGCGTCGTTGTCTCCGTACTCGGCGCGGGCGATCGCCGAGCGGCTGGCGAAAGCGGTGCGGGGGTGGACGTTGCTGCTGGACGCAGGAGGTGGGTTTCGAGCGGGGGTGCCGGCGGCGCGAATGCATGTGGCACGGGTGCGGATCGAGTTGCCTCGGCTGCGCGACCGGGCCAATTCGGCGAGTTTGAGCATGACTATCGCGGGGGAGTCCGTGGTGGTTTTGCCGTTGGCGGTGCGGGGGCGGGTGCAGGGGTTTTTGGTGGTGGGGCGGTCGACCCCGCTTACTACGGCTGAGCAGGCGATTGTTACTACCGCGGTGTCGTTGTTGTGCGCTGAGTTGCACAGTGCGCGGGGAGTGCTGGACAGCGAGCGGCGGCATCGGTTGGCGGTGTTCAAGGCCGCGGTGGCTGGGGATGTCGGATTGGCCACTTCTATTGGGGAGGCGTTGGATACGGACTTTCCGGAGGGGGATTTGCGGGTCGCGATTTTGGGGGTTCCGTCTGGGCATGAGCGGGAGTTGCTTGAGCATGCCGAGGGGGATCACGGGTTGCGGAGTTTGCGGGCGTTGGTGGCTGAGTGGGAGCGGGGGCGGGTGGTGGTGTTGATGCCGCCTGCGGAGGGGGATACGCGGACGTTGGAGGCGCTGCTGCGGCGGATTCCGTTGGCTCGAGGGGCGGTTAGTGATCCGACTCCGCCTGGGGAGTTGGCTGCTGCTTGGGAGCAGGTTCGGTCGGTGTTCACCAGTTCGCCTGGGGATGCTGGGGTGCTGACTTGTGCTGGGGATGTGGCTACTAGTGGGTTGATGCGGTTTTTGGATAATGACGAGGTGCGGGGGTGGGCTCGGGCATTGCTGGAGCCGGTTACGGATAAGACCGGGGCGGCGAAGATCGATTTGCGGCATACGCTGCGGACGTTTTTGGCGCATAACGGGCAGTCGGATGCTTCGGCTACGGCGTTGGGGATTCATCGGCATACGTTGCGGTATCGGATGGGGAAGGTGGCGGAGGCGTTGGGGAGGGAGGTGGATGATCCGGCTGTGCGGGCGGAGTTGTGGATCGCGTTGCAGTTGGATGATCAGTTGTGAGGGGGCACGGCTCATGCTCCGGACAGTCATTTCCTCTTGAATGTTTGGCCGCGACCTCTGCGGCGTGTCGCGTCACATATCTGCTGGTCGAGCGAGTTAGAGCGACGTCGCTTGTCTGCATCTGCTGACAATTACCTGCAGTCGCCACTACAGTGACGGCGCGACCACACACGGTCGTGCAGTGCAGGGGGTGGGGAATGGAGGGGCACGCCGACGCGTCCAACGTCGTCCAGGCGCTAGTGCGGCTCGATGACGTGCGGGTGAGGTTGCCGGATCTGGTGTTTGTGCTGGTCACCCTGGGAACAGAGGGTCAGCCGGGCGGGCTTGAGGTCCGTCGTACCGCGCGGAACGAGTTCGCCGTCACGGCGTACTCGTCGATCGATCGGCTGGTCGATGCCTGTGGGAGCGGGCAGCCGTGGGCGCAGGTCACCCGAGACCGGCTCGCGGAGGTTTGCCAGGAATTGGGGATCGGCATCGTGGTATTCGATGCCGTGCTCGACCGCCTGCCGCGGTATCCGGAGGTCGACAGCCGGGACCAGCCTCCGCTGGAGCCAGCCGAGCCGCTGGACGAACCGGACGGCTGCTTCTACGTGCCTTCGAGGCCGGTGCGGGCCGGTCAGCGGGTGGTGGAGCTGGAATTGCAGCCGGTCCGGGATGGCCGGCCGGTGCTGCTGGCCTATACCTCGCCGGAACTGTTGGCGGCGGGATGCGGGCCGCATCAGCCCTGGGTCGCCGTGAACGGTGACGATCTCGAGGCCGTCGCGAACGAGGCGGGAGCGCGCGGGGTGCTGCTCAATCCCGTGCTCGCCGAGGAATCCCGGCACGCCGCGCCCGTGCAGGACTGGGCGTCCCGGTCGGCTATCGGAGGGGAGTGAGCATGTCCGCGCCTTATGGGGACACGACCGGCTACAGCTTCACCGAAGGTGCGCTCGTCGGCATCGTCGGCCAGCTCCGCGAAGCGGAGAAAGCGCTCGACGGTGTCACGTCGAGCGTCGTGCGGGGTGTCGATGCGGGTGCGTCGTCCGCGGTTGTCGGGACCGTGCTGGACGACCTGGTGAAGCTGGGCGTCGGTGCGGCTGGCGCGGCCGGTGGTGCGGCGGAGAAGGTGCACGCGGCCAACGGGGCTTACGACGACATCGAGAACACTCACGCCGGGCAGCTCAAGCTCGACGGGAAACATGCCGACGACCCTGATGAACAGCGGGAAACTCACGTCCACGGCTGACGGGAGGCGAGCATGGGACAGGCGCTCAACACCACGGTGAACGGTTCGTCCGGCACCTGTGTCGCTGCCGCGGACTGGCTGCGCGCCGTCGCCGAGGCAGGGCATCGTGCGGCCGGGAACGTTCGCGCCGCACGCGGCGGGGCCGAGGCTGGCTGGCACGGGCCGTCGAGTCAGGCTTTCCAGGAGTCCATCGCAGGCGTGGACGTCGCGGCGGACGACATGGCCGGCTGGGCGACGGCTGCCGAGCGCGGTCTTCGGGAGTTCGCGTCGTCGCTGGACGCGGTGACTGCCCGGATGAACGAGGCCTTGGCCCAAGCCCGCGCGGGCGGGCTGCGGGTCGACGGGCCGTTCATCGTCGAGCCCGACCCGATTCCGGCGAACAAGCCCGGAACTCCGGTGAACGTGTGCACCGCCGGCGGTGCGACCAAAGCGGTCGGCGTCTATCAGGGCGACATCAAGCAGTACAACACTCTTGTCTTCCAGTACAACGGCAAGATCGCTGTTTACAACGAGTGCAAAGCGATCGTCGACGCGGCGCGCACTGCCGAGGGCAACGCGCACCAAGCGCTTCGCCGCGCTCTCCAGCCGCCCTCCGGACGGCTCGACGTCGATGCTTATGCGGTCGGCACGACCACGATCGCGCGAGTCAACGGCTACATCAGCTCGTTCGAGAACCCCCGCAAGGAAGCGCTTCTCAACGCCCAGCGTTCCGCGGCCAGCGCACAGTTCTTCGACGACTGGGCCCACGGCACTCGCATTGACCTGACCGCACTCAACAAGGAGGACCTCGCGTGGGCGGCCAGCAAGGCCCGCGACAACAAGGCAGCGTACGAGGCGTGGGCGAAACAGTTCCAGCAGTACGTCGACAAGGTTCCGGATAAAGTTCGCGATTGGATCGCGAAGTACCCCGGAAAAGGCAGTATCCATATCCTTCCGGAGGATGCGAGCCTGGGCTTGAGGGCGGGGCAGAAGCTTCTCAAAGGCATGCCCTACGTCGGCAGTGCCCTGACTGTGGTAAACGAGTCGATTGGCGCGGCTAGCGGCGAGCAGTCTTGGGGCAAGGCTGTCGCGGACTCCGGCGGGTTGATTGTAGGCGGCGCAGCGGGCGCGGCACTCGCGAGCGCGGGAGCGAGCGCGGCCGCCGGCGCCGTCTTCGGTTCGCCGCTGGGCCCTTTTGGATCTTTCGTCGTCGGCACAGTCGGCGGAATCGCAGGAGCTGTCGGCGGTCAAGCCGTCGCCGACTGGCTCGTGCCGAAATGAGCAGGAAGCAAAACTCATGACCCACGCATCGACTCCAGGCGGCACAGACGGCCCTGCCGGGCTTCCGCCGCGGCCGGACTCGCAGACCGGTGAACCGTTCCCGCCGCACGGCCTAAGCTACTTTGGCGGGGAGCAGCAGCCGCATCACGCTGACCCGACCCGTGAGAAGCGGCTTTCTTACCGGCCTGAGCCGCCCCCCGGCAAGGGTCCGGTGCTGGCTTGGCATCGAGAGAGCCGCAGCGGGAAGATCCTGAGCGCCGTTGTCGGCCTGGTGCTGATGCTTGCGTTGGTGGCAGGTGTTTCCTTGGTCCGAGGCATGGGGTTGAGCGCATTCAAGTACTGGCAGCTCTGGATCGTCATCGCGGTATTCACGTTTCTGACGACCAGCCCGTTCACGTATTTGACCTATGCCGCGGGAGCCGACTGGCTTCTGGTCGAACGATCGAGGTGGGGAATAAAAAAACGAGTCTGGCTGGACCTGTACAGCTTGACCAAGATCGATGCGTCGTACGGCGGAACGACCTTCCACCTCTGGCTTTACAACAAGGACGGCGGGTTTTCCCGCAGCTCGCAGGAGCTGCAATCAGATCGCCGAATCTGGGACCTTGTGTACAACGGCATACTGCACTCGGTTGCGAACGGGGCGCAGGTCAGTCATCAAGCGATCGGCATCCTGCAGCTGAATAAAACGCCAGCTTTGAATATGCGGGACGCGGAGCGTGGCGACCAGTAGCGCTTCCGAAGCGGTTTCGCGTCCGTCCTCGCCCCTCGCGTCGGAGTTGCCTCGGGTATGCCAATGAGCCCCGGTGCCTGCCAAAGGCACCGGGGCTCGATGCCGCGTCGGCCACGCCGTCCAGACACTCTGGACGGCTGCTGCGTGGGATCGGCTCGGGGTGGTTGCAGCGCTCGGTGCGCCGGTCGCCGTCGATGATCCGCAGCGCGGCGGTGGGGGCTCCTTGACGGATTCAGAAGGCTTGCGTAGATCGTTGCGGTGCCGGGTGCGGCGCGCTGACCTGCGTTGATGTGGGTGGGTGCTCCGGTTTGGCATCTCTGGCGGGGTCGTTGTCCAACTTGCGCACTACCTGGCCGGGGGTGTGTCGCGCAGGCTTTGGGACACCGCTTCGGGGAGTGCCGGGGCGGGACGTTCAACGGTGAACCTGGAGGCACACCCCTATGGGCACGTCGCTGCATCCGCCGCAGCTGGTGACTGGGTCTCGGACTCTCTATCTGGTGTGGGTACCGGAGGATCCGGACGCTGTCGCCGGGCTTGTCCCGGCGGGACTTACGCCGGCTGCTGATCGCTCGTGCTACATCAATCAGTACGTGGTCGAGGGGGATGCGCAGACGTCGGCCAGCGACGGGGACGACGCGTTCGGTGCTTACTCGCTGACGTATCTCGGCGTGAATCTGTCCGGCTTGGACACTGAGGCCGGCATTCCGGGGCGGTGGTGGACCGACTACCACAACAGTTCCGAGCCGATGATCCGTTACGCGCGGGAGCACGGTGTTCCGGCTGGGGCGCCGGGGGAGACGACGCTTGATCTGGACGGGGATCGGCTGGTCGCTACGACGGTCGTCGAAGGGCGGCCGGTTATTCGTACTACCGCGCGTGTCACGGTCGGTACGCCGCAGCGGGTTACCGGGCAGTTGAGGTATATCACCAGCCGCGGTGGTGAATTCGTCAGCGGGCGGTATGCCTATGTCGCTGACATCGCCGAGGAGTTCGAGGTCGAATCCTTTGAATTCCTCGACAAAGAGCATCCTGTCTACCGGTTGCGACCCGCACATCCGCTGCAGGTGACGTTCGGGTTCTACGCCCCGGCCATGTCCTTCGTCTACCCCGGCGGCGAGGGGCCGCTGGGTTCCGAGCACGGCAGCTAAAGGAGCAATTCGCAATGGCTCTGCTGGAACGAGCACAGTGGTACGACATCGCCCGCGATACTCAATGGACTCCGCGTTACGTCAGCGAAGCGGAGTTGTTCCCGCCGGAGCTGTCCGGCGGCGAGGGGCTGCCCGACGAGGTGTGGGCGACTTATGACGAACCGTACAAGGTGAGTTATCGCGAGTACGTCGATATTCAGCGGCAGAAGGACGCTGGGGCGTATTCGGTGAAGGCGGCGCTGGAGCGGGCCGATCTTTACAATAAGGCCGACCCGGGCTGGATTTCGATTCTCAAGGAGCATTACGCGGCGGTCGCGCTCGTGGAGTACGGGGCGTCGTTCCAGGAGTCTCGCTTTGTCCGCTGGTCGAAGGCGCCGGGCATGCGCAACATGGCGACCTTCGGGATGCTGGACGAGATCCGGCACGGGCAGATCCAGTTGTACTTCCCGCACGAGTACGTGAACAAGGACCGCCAGTTCGAGTGGTCGCACGCGGCGATGTTCACCGACAACTGGGTCACGCTCGGCGCGCGGCACTTCTTCGACGACGTGATGATGACCCGCGACGCCGTCTCGACCTCGATTTTCGCGAACTTCTCCTTCGAGACCGGCTTCACGAACCTGCAGTTCATCGGGCTTTCCGGGGACGCGGCGAAGGCGGGCGACTTCACGTTCTCCAAGCTGATCCAGAGCATCCAGTCCGACGAGGCCCGGCACGCGCAGCTCGGCACGCCGCTGCTGCAGATGCTGATCGAGAACGGCCAGAAAAACGAGGCGCAGAAGAAGATCGACATCGCGTTCTGGCGCTCGTATCGGCTGTTCACCATTCTTTCCGGCATTCCGATGGACTACTACGTCCCGCTGGACGTGCGCGAGGCGTCCTTCAAGGAGTTCATGGAGGAGTGGATCGTCACCCAGTTCATGCGCTCGCTGGAGGACCTCGGGCTCTCCAAACCGTGGTACTGGGACATTTTCCTGCGCGACATCTCCGAACATCACCACGGCCAGCACCTCGGCACCTACTCCTGGCGGCCGACGCTGTGGTGGGACCCGGCGGCGGGCGTCAGCCCGGAGGAGCGCGACTGGCTGGAGGAGAAGTACCCCGGCTGGAACGACACCTTCGGCAAGGTGTGGGACGTCCTGATCGACAACTTCGCCCACGACCGTCCGGAAAAGACGGTGCCGGGCACGCTGCCGATCATCTGCAACGTCTCGCAGCTGCCGATCGTCGGCACGCCTTCGCAGACGCTGCGCGACATTTCGCTGGTCCACGAAGGACGGCGCTACCACTTCGCGTCCGAAGTGGACAAGTGGATCTTCGAGGACGACCCGGAACGCTACCGGCACCACAAGAACCTGGTCGACCGGTTCCTCGGCGGCGAGATCCAGCCCGCGGACCTCGGCGGCGTCCTGGAGTACATGGGGCTCGGCTCGGTCGGGCCCGGCGGGGACGACGCGCACGGGTTCTCCTGGGTCGACACCTACCGCAAGCAGCTCGTCAAGGCCGGCTGAAAGGAACGCTGATGGCCACCATTCCGCTCGCCGTGCACTTCGACGGCGACTTCGTGCTCAAGCTGCTCCCCGCGGACAGCGAGCACACGATGGACGAACTCGCCGCCGCGGCGGCCGAGAACTCGGTCGGGATCCACGTGCCCGACCAGCCGGGACGGACGCTGCGGGTGCGCCGCCAGGGCGACGCGCAGCCGTTCGAGCGGTCCAGCACCGTCGCGGCGGCCGGTCTCGGGCCGACCGAATGCGTCGAAGTCTATTTCGAGTGAGGAGGACCGGATGAGCAGCACCGAACCTATCGCCGACCCGGTCGGCCCGGTCCTCCAGGTCGGCGAGGTGGCGCGCGCCGTCGCCGACGCCGCCGTGACCGACAATCCCGGCCGCCGGGTGGACATCCGCGACCGCGGTTCGTACGTGCGGGTCGAGGTCGAGGGCGGCGAATGCGTCCTGCGCCGCGAGACCATCGCCGAGGAACTCGGCCGCCCGTTCAAGATGTCCGAACTGGAATTGATCATGCCCTCGTTCGTCGGGCGGATCGAGACCGGCGGCGACGTCTTCCGCTTCTACCTTGGCACCTCTGCCCGCAAGGAGGCCCTGTCGTGAGCACCCCGCTCAAACCGCTCAAGACCTGGGGGCACCTCGCCGCCCGCCGGCGCAAGCCGAGCGAGTACGAGATCGTCTCCACGAACCTGCTGTGGCACACCCGCGACCCGGAACAGCCGTGGGACGTCGGGCACACCGGTTTCATGGCGGAGCACTACCGCCGCTACCGCAACCAGAGCCCGATCACGCATCCTGACTGGAACGCTTTCCGCGACCCGGACGAGCTGGTGTACCGCACGTACAACATCCTCCAGGACGGCCAAGAGTCCTATGTGGACGGCCTGCTCGACCAGCACGACGCCGAGGGCCACGACCGCGGACTCTCGCCGGAGTGGGTCGCGGTGCTGGCGCAGCTGTACACGCCGAGCCGGTACCTGCTGCACACCGTGCAGATGGCCAGCGCGTACCTCGTGCACATGGCCCCGGCCAGCACAATCGCCAACTGCGCGGCGTTCCAGGCCGCCGACTCGCTGCGCTGGCTGTCCAATGTGGCCTATCGCACCGCGGAACTGCGGCAGGCGCATCCGACCGCAGGGTTTGGCGAGCGCGAACGTGAGCTGTGGGAGGAACTGCCTGCGTGGCAAGGCTTCCGCGAACTGATGGAACGGCAGCTGACCACTTTCGACTGGGCCGAGGCGTTCGTCGCGCTCAACGTGGTGGCCAAGCCAGCGCTCGACGAGATCGTGCTGCGTCAGCTCGGCGTGAGTGCCCGGCGGCACGGTGACGTGCTGCACGCGCTGCTGGCCGAATCGGCGTTGCGGGACAGCGAACGTTCGCGTCGCTGGACCGAAGCGCTGGTCAAGCAGATGTCCGAAGTGGACTCGAACGTGCCGCAGCTGCGCGAGTGGGTCGCGAAGTGGCAGCCGCTCTCGGTCGCCGCGATCGAGGCGTACGGCGCGGAGGTGGCGGAAAACGCCGAAGCGGCGGAGAACGCGATCGGTGCGGTCCGGGCGTTCCAGCGGCAGCTCGGCATCGGAGGCTGAACCGGCCATGACGACCGAACACCAAGTCCTCCTGCGGGGGACCGGCGTTCGCTTTCCTTGCGCGGAGGGCGACACGCTGCTGCGCGCCGCCCTCCGCGCGGGGGTCGGCCTCAGCTACGAGTGCAACAGCGGAGCCTGCGGCAGCTGCCGGTACGAACTGCTCGAAGGCGAGGTCCGCACGCGCTGGGCGGACGCGCCCGGGCTCAGCGCCCGCGACCGGCGCAAAGGACGGCGGCTGGCGTGCCAGAGCGAACCGGTCAGCGACTGCGCGGTCGACCTCGCTTCGGTGCCGGAACCCGCGCCGCACCGGCCGATCCGGCAGCGCGCGGAATTGCGCGAGGTGCACCGGCTCACCCACGACATGGCCGAGTTCGTGTTCACCGCGGAGAAGCACGCCGCGTTCAGCGCGGGACAGTACGCGATGCTCGGCTTCCCCAGCGGCATCGAACGCGCGTACTCGATGAGCAATCTCGGGAACTGCCAACGGGAATGGAAATTCGTCGTCAAACGGTCGCCGGGCGGGAAAGCCACGTCGATCCTGTTCGACGGGCTCGACATCGGCGAGAAGATCGAACTGGACGGACCCTACGGCCAGGCGTACTACCGCGCTGACGACGACCGTGACATCGTATGCGTCGCAGGGGGCTCCGGTCTTGGCGCGATGGCGAGCGTCGTGCTCGGCGCGGCCGCGCAGGCCAACGCTGGCGAACGCACTGTCCACTTGTTCTGCGGTGGCCGCGCTCCGCGGGATTTGCACATCCCGGAAGCAATGGCGATGGCGCAACGCCGGCTGCGCGCCCTCCATGTCCACACTGCAGTGTCCGAACCGGACTCGGCGGATTCCGGATCGCACCAAGGCTTCGTCCACGAGGCCGTGGTCGCGAAACTGGGCGACGCGCTGACCGACTTCACCTACTACGCCGCCGGGCCGCCCGCGATGACCGACGCGCTCGCCCGCGCGCTGGTGCTGGACGGCGGGCTGGCCGCCGACCGGCTGCATTTCGACCGGTTCAGCTGAGAAAGGAGCTTCCGCATGGGCTACGTGCGGGTGTGCAGCCTCGACGACGTCTGGGAAGGCGACATGGAGTCGTTCGAGGTGGGGGACAAGGAGGTGCTGATCGCCCACCTCGACGGCGGCGAGGTCGTCGCCACCCAGGCGATCTGCCCGCACCAGCAGGTCGAACTGGTCGAGGGCGAACTGGACAAGAAGACCCTCATGTGCAAAAGCCACCTGTGGACGTTCGACCTCGCCACCTGCCAGGGCATCAACCCCGGCCACGCGCGGCTCGCCCGGTACCCGGTGCGGCTCGAGGGCGACGACGTCTACGTCGATCCCGACGGGGACACCCCGAAGATCGCGCATTCCTGACGGATTTCCTGAGAGAAGACAAGGAACAGCACTCATGGTTGCCATCAACTGCGACATGGGCGAGGCCTACAGCATTTATCGCTGCGGCGACGACGAGGGCATCATGCCCTACATCACGGTCGCGAACGTCGCCTGCGGCTATCACGCCGCCGACCCGGTCGTCATGCGGCGGACAGTCGCGCTGGCGCACGAGCATTCGGTGAAGGTGGGCGCCCACCCGTCGTTCCCGGACCGCGACGGGTTCGGCAGGCGGGAGCTGAAGATGGAGCCCGAGGAACTCACCGCCGCGGTCGTGTACCAGGTCGGCGCGCTGACCGGGTTCCTGGCCGAGCACGGCATGCCGCTCAACCACATCAAACCGCACGGCGCGCTGTACGGGCTGGCGTCGCGGGACGAGACGGTCGCGCGGGCGATCGCCGAAGCGGCCGACGTCTTCGACGTGCCGTTGATGGGCATGGCGAATACCGTGCACGAAAAAGTGTGGGGCAAGCGCAGCCAGGGGTTCATCGCCGAGTACTACACCGATCTCGACTATCGCGCCGACGGTTCGCTCATCATCACCCGCGAGCACGTCGCCTACGATCCGGCGATCGCCGCCGAACGGTCGGTGCGGGCGGTGACCGAGGGGCTCGCGACCTCTGTGGACGGTCAGGACATCCCGATGCGCGCCGATTGCATCTGCGTGCATTCGGACACTCCTGGCGCGGTGGATCTGGCGAAAAGCGTGCATGATGCGCTGACGCCCTACCTGACCTGAACTCCGAATTTGTCCCTACCGAGTGCGAGGTGACGCTGATGTCCCGTCTCGAAGTGGTTTCGCCCATTCCCGGGGTCTTTTACCGCAAGCCCGATCCGGACAGCCCGGATTTCGTGAAGCCCGGCCAGCAGGTCGGCGCGGACGACACGGTCGGGCTGGTCGAGGTGATGAAGTCCTTCTACCCGGTGCCGGCGGGCGCCGCCGGGACCGTGGTGGAGTTCGCCGCCGACGCCGAGGCGGTCGTCGACGCGGGCCAGCCGCTGGTAGTGCTCGAGGTGGACGCATGAAACGGTTGCTGATCGCCAATCGCGGCGAGATCGCGGTCCGGATCATCCGCGCGGCCAACGACCTGGGCATCGAGACGGTCGCCGTGGTCAGCGAGGCGGACCGGAACGCCGCGCACGCGCTGCTCGCCGACCAGGTCGTCCCGATCGGCCCGGCTCCGGCGACGAAGAGCTACCTGGTGGCGGACGCGATTCTCGCCGCAGCGAAGGAATCCGGCGCGGACGCGGTGCATCCGGGGTACGGCTTCCTGTCCGAGCGCGCGTCGTTCGCGGCGGCGGTGGCGGACGCGGGGCTGACGTTCGTCGGTCCAGAGGCCTCGGTCATCGAGCAGATGGGGGACAAGGTTCGCGCGCGGCAGGTCGCACAGGCGGCCGGAGTGCCGACGGTGCCCGGGACGCCCGGCGGAGTGTCCGATGTGGCCGAAGCGGTCGCCGCGGCGGGTGAGATCGGGTATCCGATCATGCTCAAGGCCGCGGCCGGCGGCGGTGGGCGCGGTATCCGGGTCGTCGCGGACGAGGCCGAGCTGAAGGTCGCGTTCCCGCAGGCGTCCGGCGAGGCGGCGAGCGCTTTCGGCGACGGGCAGATGTATCTGGAACGGTTCGTGCGGGCCGCGCGGCACGTCGAGGTGCAGGTGCTCGGCGACGGTTCCGAGACGGTGCACGTCTTCGAGCGCGAGTGTTCGCTGCAGCGGCGGCGGCAGAAGGTGGTCGAGGAGGCTCCGTCGCCGGGGATTGACGAGCGGATCCGCGCCGAGATGACGGCCGCGGCGGTGCGGCTGTGCAAGGAGGTCGGCTACCGCAGCGCGGGCACCTGCGAGTTCCTGGTGGACGACGACACCGGCGAGTTCTTCTTCATCGAGATGAACACCCGGATCCAGGTCGAGCATCCGGTCACCGAATTGATCACCGGCATCGATCTGGTGGCCGAGCAATTGCGGATCGCGGCCGGGGAGCCGTTGCGGTTCCAGCAATCCGACGTCGCCAAACGCGGCCACGCCGTCGAATTCCGGGTGTGCGCCGAGGATCCGGAGCGGAATTTCCTTCCTGGTCCGGGAAAGATCGGCGACGTGCGGTTGCCGGGCGGGCCGTGGGTCCGCACCGACACGTGGCTCGCGCCGGGCAGCCAGGTTCCGCCATTCTACGATTCCTTGGTGGCCAAGGTGATCGTGTGGGGCGATGACCGGCCGACCGCATTGCGCCGGGCGAAGCGGGCACTGTCCGAATTGGTCGTCGAAGGCGTCCCCACCACCACGACGCTGCTTGTCGAACTCCTCGGGCAGCAATGGTTCGCCGACGGCGCGTTCACCACCGGGACGCTCGAAGAATGGCTGGCCCGGCGAGCGGAGGCGGGCGCATGAGCGGCGCGAACCCCGCCCGGTACAGCTGGGGCGGAGACGAGCACATTTTCGTCGAGCTGGCCGAGGAAATGAGCCTGCAGGCCAATTTCCGCGCGATGGCGATCACCACGTCGCTGCGCGAGAACCGGCCGGACGGCGTCGTGGAGATCTGCCCGGCGAACGCGTCCTATCAGGTCCGGTACAACCCGGACGTCATCGAACCGCGCACGCTGATGGCGCATTTGCGCGAGATCGAGGAGAAGGTCGGCGACGCCGCGGACTTCAGCCTCGCCACCCGCGTGGTCGAGATTCCGGTGCTGTACCAGGATCCCTGGACCACCGAGACGCTCATGCGGTTCCGCGACCGGCATCAGGATCCGGACGCGACCGACATCGAGTATGCGGCGCGGATCAACGGTTACGCCGGTCCGGCGGAGTTCATCGCGGCACACAGCGGTGCGCCGTGGTTCGTTTCGATGGTGGGATTCGTCGCCGGGCTGCCGTTCATGTACCAGATGGTGCCCCGGGAACGGCAGATCGTGGTGCCGAAATACCTCCGGCCGCGTACGGACACTCCTAAGCAGACAGTCGGTTATGGCGGCTGCTTCAGCTGTATCTACTCGGTCCGCGGGGCAGGCGGGTACCAGATGTTCGGCATCACGCCCGCGCCGATTTACGACCCGGCGCAGGAGCTTCCGGACTTCGGCGATTTCATGGTGTTCTTCCGGCCCGGCGACATCGTGCGCTTCAAGCCGATCGACCGGGACGCCTACGACGACTACGTCAAGGAGGTCGAGGCCGGGACGTTCCGGATCCGTTCGCGCCCGGTCGACTTCGGGCTGCGCGAGTACCTCGACGACCCGGACGGCTTCACCGCGGGACTGATGGAGGTGCTCCGTGCCGATTGAGGTCCGCCAGCCCGGACTGGCCACGACGATCCAGGACGCCGGCCGCAACGGTTATTACGACGTCGGCATCCCGCCCTCGGGCGCGCTCGACCAGTACTCGTACTCGGTCGCGAACCGCCTGGTGGGCAACGATCCCGGTGCAGCGGTGCTCGAATGTGTCTACATGGGGCCGGAGCTGAAGTTCACTGAGGACACTGTCATCGCGATCGCCGGAGCGGAACTTCCGCCGAAAGTCAACGGCGAGGAACGGCCTCTGTGGGAGGCGTTCGCGGTGCAAGCGGGCGACGTGCTCACCTTCGGGTTCTGCAAACGCGGTGCCCGCGCGTACATCGCAGTGAGCGGCGGCATCGATGTCCCCTTGGTGCTGGGCAGCCGATCCACTTACGGACTGGGCAAACTCGGCGGGATCAGCGGTGCGCCGTTGGTTGCCGGAGACGTCATTCCGACTGGCACCGGCACCGGCGTTCCCGGACGTTCCTTGCCGGAATCCATGCGCCCGGCTTTGGCGAAGGAGATCGAAGTCCGGGTGGTGATGGGGCTTTACGACCACGTGCTCACCGACGCGGGCCGCGCGACCTTCCTGGACACGGACTGGACGCTCACGCCGGTGGCCGATCGCGTCGGATTCCGTTACCAGGGCGGGCAATTGGAGACCAAACCGCGCACACCGCCGTTCGGGGCCGGACAGGATCCGTCGAACATCGTGGACGCGCCCTATCCGATCGGCTCGATCCAGGTTCCCGGCGGAGTCGAACCGATCATCCTGCACCGCGACGCGGTGTCCGGCGGCGGGTACATGATGGTCGGCACTGTCCTCAGTGGAGACTTGGACCTGGTGGCGCAGTCCGCGCCGAACACGAAGACCCGGTTCGTCGCGGTCGATCTGGACGAGGCTCTGGCCCTCCGCCGCGACTACCGCACCCGCACTCAGCTCGCCGCTGAGTCCCTGAGCTGACAAGGAGTTCTCATGCCGCACGTTCAGATCGACTGGTTTCCCGGCCGTACCGTCGAGCAGAAACGCGAGCTGGCCGAAGTGCTGACCCGCGAGATCTGCCGGATCGGGAACTGCGCCCCGGAATCGGTCGGCATCGTGTTCACCGACGTCGACACCGCGAACTGGGCCCGCGCGGGCAAGCTTTTCGCGGACAGCTGATGGCCAGCCTCCGTTCGCACGTCCTGCTCGACGCTCCCGCCGACGCGGTCTGGCAGGTGATCGGCGATGCCGCGGCGGTCGCCGGCTGGTTCCCGTCGATGAAGTCCTCCACCGGCGATACGCGGCAGCGCACCGTGATCCTGGGCGACGGCTCGGCCCTGGAGGAAGCCGTCGTCACGCACGACCCGGCCCGGCGGCGGCTGCAGTACCGGGTGACTGGCGGCGACCTCCCCGTCACCGAGCATCTGGGCACCGTGGACGTCCTGGAGATCGGCCCGGACCGGTCCATTGTCGTGTACAGCACGGAAATCTCGCCGGACTCGCTGGCGGACGCCTTCGACGCGGCGATCAGCGAGGCCGTCGCTGGCCTGCCCGGTCACCTGTCCTGACGTCCGTGAAGGACTCCATGAGGGAATCAGATTCCTTCAAGGGGTCCTTCACGGACCTTCCACGAACCGGTAGCCGGAGCCGTGTGACACGAGCTGGCCGCCGGTGGGCGGGGCGAAGTGCGTGCCCAGCACCAGGGTTCCCGAGTCGGCCAGCTCGGTCATGAGACGGCGGCGGGTCTTCTCGGACTCCGCCGGGTCGATGTCCACCGAAGCCCCGATCTCCGGACGCGCGAACTGCACCGGATGATGCACCGCGTCCCCGGTGATGAGCGCGGTTTCGCCGGAGCTGGTCAGTTCGACCGAGACGTGTCCCGGGGTGTGGCCGGGCGTGGGCAGCAACCGCACGCCGGACACGATCTCCACCCCGTCGGCGGGAACGTCGACCAGGTCCAGCAGACCCGCGCGCTCCACCGGTAGCACGGAATCCTCGAACATCTGCCGCCGCGGTTCGTCCATCGCGTACCCGGCCCAGAACTCCCGTTCGGCCCGGGCGGTGACGTACCGGGCGGAGGGGAACGTCGGCACCCATTCGCCGTCCCGCTCGCGGGTGTTCCAGCCGACGTGGTCGGTGTGCAGGTGGGTGAGCAGCACCAGATCGACCTCGTCCGGCGCGAACCCGGCGGCGGCCAGCGCGTCCAGGTAGCCGGTTTCGAGGCCGTGCCACACCGGGTTGGCGCGGGTCTTGCCGTTGCCGACGCCGGTGTCGACGAGGATCTTCCTCCCGTCCTTCTCGAACGCGAAACTGTGGCTGTGCAGCCGGATCCCGGCCGGCGCGGCGGGCAGCAGCCACGCGCCGGTGTCGCCGGGGAACTCGATCTCGTCGATCCGGTGCACGGCGAGGTCGCCGATGGTCCAGGTCACAGGTCCTCCTTAACGCAACATGTTTGCGTTAAGCGACACTCGGGCTACTGTCGCTTAAAGCAAATGCTTAGCTTTTAGGAGCCCTCGTGACTGAACTCGCCCCCGACGAGGCCGCCCGCCTGGCCGCCCGCGCCGGGCTGCCGCTCGCCGCCGCGCGGCACACCAGCGTGGCCGCCGTCGCCAACCACATCCACTCGGTGGTGACTGTCCTGCGCGACCTGGATTTCGGCGACACCCCGCCGGCTTCCTTCTACCGTCCGGAGGAGAGCCATGTCGCTCGCTGACCTCAGCCTCACCGAAGCTTCCGCCGCGATCCGGGAACGGCGCGTGTCGCCGGTGGAGCTGGTCGACGATGTGCTGACCCGCATCGACGAGGTGGAACCCCGGCTGCACGCGTACGTCACGGTCGACGCGGAGCGGGCCCGCGCCGAAGCGGCGGAACTGGGGCCGATCCGCGGCCCGTTGCACGGCATCCCGATGGGCTTGAAGGACCTGATCGACGTCGCCGGAACCGCGACGTCCGCCAGTTCCCGGGTCCGCGCCGGACATCGCGCGGAGAAAGACAGCACCGTCGCCGCCCAGCTCAAGGCCGCCGGTGCGGTGCTCCTCGGCAAGACCCACACCCACGAGTTCGCCTACGGGCTCACCACTCCGCAGACGCACAACGCCCGCAACCCGTCCCGTGTCGCCGGCGGCTCCAGCGGCGGTTCGGCAGTAGCGGTGGCGGCGGGCGCGGCGACGTTCGCCCTCGGCACCGACACCGGCGGCTCGATCCGGGTGCCCGCCGCGCTGAACGGGGTCGTCGGCCTGAAACCGACCTACGGCCTCATCCCGCGCGACGGCGTGACTTCGCTGTCCTGGTCGCTGGACCACGTCGGCCCGATCACCCGCACCGTCGCGGACGCCGGGCTCGTGCTGTCCGTCCTCATTGGACAGAGCCAGGCGATTGACCGGGGCCCGAATGGATTGCGCGTCGGAGTACCGGTCAACTACTACTTCGACCACGTCGATCCGGCGGTGGAAGCCGCGGTGCGCGAAGCCGTCGACCAGCTGGCCGCGCTGGGCGCCGAGGTGGTCGACGTCGAGATCCCGATGACGCGTTACCTCCAGGCGACGCAGTGGGGCTTGATGGTCCCGGAGGCCACGGCGTACCACGAGCGAAGCCTGCGCTCGGTGCCCGACCAGTACGCCGCGGACGTCCGAGTGCTGCTCGAAGCCGGTGAACTGATGAGCGCGGGGGACTACCTGCGAGCCCAGCGTGCCCGCACGCTCATGCGGCAGGAGTGGGCGCGGCTGTTCGAGCGGATCGACGTCCTCGCCGCGCCGACTGTCCCGATGACCGCGGTGCCGGCCGGGCAGGAGACGGTCACCTGGCCGGACGGCACCGTCGAAGCGGTCTCGGACGCCTATGTCCGGCTGTCGGCCCCGGCGAATATCACCGGTGTACCAGCGCTGACGCTCCCGATCGGGGACGACCTCGACGGGATGCCGATCGGCCTGCAACTGCTCGCCCGGCCGCACGAGGAGGCAGTGCTGCTGCGGACCGGACACGCACTGGAACGGGCGCGGCTTACAGTGGCACGGTGAGCCAGAAGCGGATGGTGCGGCCCGGCGGGCGCAGTGCGCGAGTCCAGGAGTCGGTGCACGCCGCGGTCCGCGATCTGGTCGCCGAAGCAGGCCGGGACGCGCTGACCGTGCCCCAGGTCGCGGCGCGCGCGGGCGTCACGCCGTCCACGATCTACCGGCGCTGGGGCGACCTGCAGGAACTCCTGTCGGACGTCGCGGTGGAACGGCTGCGCCCGGAAGCCCCGCCGGAAGACCACGGCTCGCTGGCCGCCGACCTCACGACGTGGACCGAACTGTTCCTGGACGAGATGTCCTCGCCGGCCGGCCGGGCCTACATCCGGGACGCGCTGCTCGGCGATCCGGACGGCAGCAACGCCGGGCAATGCTCGGCGTACGCCGCTGACCAGGTGGAAGTGGTCCTGGCCAGGGCGGTCGCCCGGGGCGAGGCGGCACCGGAGCCGGAAGCGGTGATGGACCGGGTGGTGGCGCCGATCATGTACCGGATCCTGTTCCGTCCGGACGGTCTCGACGCCGCCTACGCCCGCCGGCTGGTGGCTGAGGTGCTGGCTTAGAGCGGGATGCGGTCTGACCGGGACAGCGCGTCCGCCCGGGAGACCGCCTCCCCGTGGTGCGCCTGGACGTGCCCGGCTCGCACCAGCGCGCTCGACAGGGTCCCGCCCAGGTAGGTCGACCCGAGATCGCTCACGTCCAGCGACAGGTCCGGCGCAAGGTCGGTTCGCGCGCACTCCGCCTTCCGCCCGGACGGTCTCGACGCCGCCTACGCCCGTCGGCTGGTGGCTGGGGTGCTGGCTTAACTCAGCGCCGGGGGCGCTGCGGGAGCGAGGTGTGCGGTCCGTGAAGGACTCCTTGAGGGAATCAGATTCCCTCAAGGAGTCCTTCACGGACTTGAACTGGCTTAGAACCAGTGCACGCAGTGCGGAATGCGGTTCGATCGGAACAGCGCATCCGCCCGCGAGGCCGCCTCCCCGTGGTGCGCCCGGACATGCCCGGCCCGCGCCAGCACACTCGGCAGCGTCCCGCCCAGGTAGATCGACCCCAGATCGCTCACGTCCAGCGACAGGTCCGGCGCAAGGTCGGTCCGCACGCACTCCGCCTTCCCGTCCCGCACCGTCAGCTGGTACCGGCCGTGCTCTTCCAGGAACGGGTCCGTCACGTCGAGGACCAGCGAACCGTCGGTGAACCAGCCGCGGGTGGTCAGTGCGCGCGGGACGTCCAGCAGCCGCACCCAGAGCCAGTCCGTTTCGACCGGCTGGGCCGCGCGGAGGTCCGCGAGCTGCCAGCGCAGCGGGTTTCCCGGCGGGAGGTGCAGGAACTTGATCTGCTTTACCAGGTCGTGCTCCAGCAGGAACCGGGCGATCGCGGTAAAGGCGGCGTCGTCGGTCGCGATGAGTTCGTCGACGGTCAGGGTGGTGTCGGTGACCAGGTAGCTCGCGTAGCCGTTCGCGACGCCGTCGGCGTCCCGGTGCACGGCGAGGTACCGCGGCTCCGGGCCGGTCGGCGGGTGTCCGGCGCCCAGCGACCACCAGCGGTGCGGCCGGGAGAGGGCACCGGGTTGCGTGCGGCGGTAGCGGTCGTAGATCTCTTCCAGCAGATCGGTGCAGTCGGCGCGGCGCAGGAGTTCGACGGAGCCGTTTTCGGGGGCAACACCGCGCGGGGCGGCGAAAGCGGTGCGGTGCCGTTCGACGGTCAGCTGCTCCGTGTGGGTCGCCGGTCCGTAGCCGAATCGCCGGTAGATCACCGCTTCGCTGCACAGCAGTGCGGACACGAACTCCCCGCGAGCGCGCACGTCGGCGAGCTGCTCCTGCATCATCGCGCGGAGCACGCCTTGCCGCCGGTGCGTGGGCAGGACGCCGACGGCGGTGATGCCCGCGGCGGGGACGACCACGTCGCCCGGCAGCGTGAGGTCGAAGGAGTACGCGCCGGCGGTCCCGACCGGTCGTCCGTCCGGTGTGTAGGCGACCAGGCTCCGTTCGCGCTCGTACGCGCCCAGGATGCCGCTGCCCGCCGATTCAGGCCAGTACCGGCCGAAGGCGGCTTGGACGGTGCTGAAGAACAGGTCGTAGTCGTTGTCGTGCCGGATTTCCATGGCAGGGGTCCCCCAGGAGCTGACGGTGTCTCACCGTATCCCAGCCGCGCTCCCGGAGGCAGGCAAGCGATTTACGCCGGGCTCCTGGAACTTCTGCAGCAAAGCCGCCGCGACGCTCACCGCGATCACCGCCGGTTCCTTCCCGGTCAGGCCCGGCAGCCCGATCGGAGTCGTGATCCGGGCCAGCGCCGCCTCGTCGTGGCCGAGGCCGGTCAGGCGTTTCCGGAACCGCGACCACTTCCCGGCGGACCCGATCAGCCCGATCGACCCGCAGGTGCCGCTGCGCAGCGCCGCGTCGCACAGCGCGATGTCCTCGGCGTGGTCGTGCGTCATGATCAGCACGTGCGTGCCCGCGGGCAGCTGCGACAGCACCGTTTCCGGCAGCAGCGGGACCTGGTGGACGTGCACGCTCGCCACGGCGTCGTCGAGCACGGCCAGCCGTTCCGCGGTCAGCTGCTCCGGACGGCTGTCGATCAGGTGCAGCGAGACCTCGTGCCGCGCGAGCACCCGCGCCAGCTCCAGGCCGACGTGCCCGACGCCGAAGACGGCCACCGCGGGACGCACCGGCAGCGGCTCGAACAACAGCGTCATCGTCCCTCCGCAGCATTGCACGCCGTGCTGGTAAGGAGCCTTGTCGGACAACGAAAGCGTCTGCAGCTCCGGCGCGGTCGCGTTGTCCCGCAACAGTTCCCGGGCCCGCTCGATCGCGACCGCCTCCGCGTTGCCGCCGCCGATCGTGCCGTGGCTTTCCGAAGCGCTGACCACCATTTTCGCGCCGCCCTCGCGCGGGGTGTGCCCGCGCGAGGACGTCACCGTGACGAGTACGCCCGGCAGCCCCGCGTCCCGCAGGTGCTGCACCGCGCTGAGCCAGTTCATGGCTGGCCCACCAGATCCGGTACCGCCGCCTCGACCGCCGGAGCAGCGGTGACGGCGCGCTCGATCGCCCAGAACACGGCCTCCGGCGTCGCCGGGGAAGCGAGGTCGACGCTGTGGCCGGGCTCGCCGAACGCCTCGACCGCCTGCCGCAACGCCTCCCGCACCGCGAAGGCCAGCATCAACGGCGGCTCGCCGACCGCCTTCGACCCGTAGACCGCGCCTTCTTCGGCGGCATCGGTCAGCAGCGTGACGTTGAAGACCTCGGGCATCTCCGACAGGCTCGGCAGCTTGTACGTGCTCGCCGCCTGGGTCGCGAGCCGCCCGCGCGTGGGCCGGTCCGACTCGTCCCAGCGCAGGTCTTCCAGCGTCAGCCAGCCCATGCCCTGCACGAATCCGCCCTCGATCTGGCCGATGTCGATCAGCGGGGACAGGCTGTCGCCGACGTCGTGCACGATGTCGACCCGCCGCGTCCGGTACGCGCCGGTGAAGTCGTCCACCTCGACCTCGGCCAGCGCCGCGCCGTAGGCGAAGTACTTGAACGGCGTCCCGCTCATCGTCGCGGAATCCCAGCTCAGGCCCTCGGTCCGGTAGTACCCGGCGGCCGACAGGTGCACCCGGTCGAAGTAAGCCGCGTGCACGAGTTCGTCCCAGCCGATCTCCTCGCCGGACGGGGTGCGCGCGGCCCCGCGGACGATCCGGACGTCGCTTTCCGGCACGCCGAGCTTGCCCGCCGCGACGCTCAGCAGCCGGTCGCGGATCTGCTCGCAGGCGTTCTTGACCGCGCCGCCGTTGAGGTCCGCCCCCGAACTCGCCGCGGTGGCCGACGTGTTCGGCACCTTGTCCGTCCGGGTCGGGGCCAGCCGCACCTTCTCCGGCGGCACGCCCAGCGCGGTCGCGGCCACCTGCAGCATCTTCGTGTGCAGGCCCTGGCCCATTTCGGTGCCGCCGTGGTTGATCAGCACCGAGCCGTCCTTGTACACGTGCACCAGTGCGCCGGCCTGGTTGAACGCGGTGAGGTTGAAGGAAATCCCGAACTTCACCGGCGTGATCGCGAGGCCCCGCTTGGAATGCGCGTGCTTCGCGTTGTACGCCGCGATCTCGGCCTGCCTGCGCTCGGCGTCGCCCGACTCCAGCAGCTGCTGCCAGATGCGGTGGATGCGTTCCGGATGCCGCACTGGCATCCCGTACGGCGTCTCCTGGCCTTCGGAGTAGAAGTTGCGTCGCCGCATCTCGGTCGGATCGATGCCGAGTAGTGGGGCGCAGCGGCCGAGGATGTCCTCGATCACCAGCATGCCCTGCGGTCCGCCGAAGCCGCGGAACGCGGTCTGCGATGTCTTGTTCGTCTTCGCGATCCGGCCCATCGCGCGGACATGCGGGATCCAGTACGCGTTGTCGACGTGGCACAGCGCGCGGGCGAGCACCGGTTCGGACAGATCGAGGCTCCAGCCGCCGTCCGCGGTCAGCACGACGTCCAGCGCCTGCAGCTTGCCGTCGGCGTCGAAGCCGACGCTCCATTCGGCGTGGAAACCGTGCCGTTTGCCGGTCATCGTCATGTCCTGGGTGCGGGTGAGCCGCAGCCGCACCGGACGCCCGGTGAGCGTCGCGCCCAGCGCGGCGACCGCGGCGTACCCGTGCGGCTGCCATTCCTTGCCGCCGAAGCCGCCGCCCATCCGCAGGCTTTGCACGGTGACCTCGTGGCTGTGCTTGCCCAGCACGTGCGCGACGATGTCCTGGGTTTCCGACGGATGCTGCGTGCTGCTCTGCACGAAAACCTGGTCGGACTCGTCCACGTGGGCCAGCGCGCACTGGGTTTCCAGGTAGAAGTGCTCCTGACCGGCGAAGTCGAACTCGCCGCGGAACACGTGTGCCGAACCGGCCATCGCCGGGTCGACGTCGCCGCGCGCCACCACTCGCGGCTCGCCCTGGAAGCTGCCCGCGGCGATCGCCTCGCGGACGGTCACCAGCGACGGCAGCGCTTCGGTGTCCACCTCGACGGCCGCCGCGCCCAGCCGTGCCGCCTCCAGCGTCTCGCCGAGCACCCAGCACACCGCGTGGCCGAAGAACATGACCTCCGACGGGAACAGCGGTTCGTCGTGGTGCACGCCGGAATCGTTGACGCCAGGGACATCCGCCGCGGTGAGGACGCGGACCACGCCGGGCACGGCCTCGGCGGCTTCGGTGCGGATCGCGAGCACCTTCGCGTGCGCCTCGGGTACCTGTACGGGGTATGCGTGCAGGACGTCCTTGGTGCGGGCGACGAGGTCGTCGGTGTACAGCGCGGTGCCCCGGACGTGCGCGGCGGCGGCCTCGTGCGGCCGGGCGATCCCGATGGACGGGCTTTCCGGGCGTTCGGACAGTGCACTCATGCTCGTGCTCCCTCAAGAGAGTCGGCGTGCAGTTTCAGCAGGCTGCGGCCCAACGTCGCGGCACGGTACGCGGCGCTCGCGCGGTGGTCGTCCATCGGCGTTCCCTCGCCGCGCAGGATTTCCGCGGCGGCGCGGACGGTTTCCTCGTTCCAGGGCTGTCCGATGAGTGCGGCTTCAGTTTCCCGGGCGCGGATCGGTGTCGCGGCGACCCCGCCGAGCCCGATCCGCGCGGTGCGCACGAGGCCGTCCTCGATGTCGAGCGCGAACGCGACCGCGACGCTGGAGATATCGTCGAACCGCCGTTTGGCGACCTTGTGGAACGCGGTGGTTCCGGCCAGCGGCAAGGGAATCCGCACGGACCGGATCAGTTCGTCCGGTCGCCGCACGCTCTGCCGGTAGCCGGTGAAGTACTCGGCGAGCGGCACTTCGCGCTCGCCGTCCACAGAGGACAACACGACGCTCGCGCCAAGGGCGAGCAGCACTGGCGCGGAGTCGCCGATCGGCGAGCCGGTGCCGAGGTTTCCGCCGAGCGTCGCGGCGTTCCGGATCAGCCGGGACGCGAACTGCGGGATCAGCTGGCTCAGCAGCGGGACCCGGCCGTCGAGGCGGCGGTCCATTTCGGTGAGGCTCAGCCCGGCCCCGATCTCGAGCACGTCCGCGCCGAGGTCCAGCACCTGCAGTTCCGGCACCCGATCGATGGCGACGACACAGTCCGCGCGGACGCCGCGGATGTTCACCTCAACGCCCCAGTCCGTCGATCCGGCCACGAAGGTCGCGTTAGGAAGGTCGTGGCGCAGCTGCAGCGCTTCGGCCCAAGTGGACGGTCGGAGGTAGTCCCGTCCCTCGTCGTGCAGTTGCGTCGCAACGGGTTCCGGTGCGCGGCAGCTTCGCCGCTGGGCCAGCGGATCCTCGGCCGGGGGAGCGCCGAGCGCGTGCGCGGCGTCGCGGATCGGCCGGTATCCGGTGCAGCGGCACAGGTTCCCGCTCAGCGCGTGGATGTCGAAGCCGTTCGGCGCGTGGTCGTCGCCGTCCGCGTCGCGGTCGCTGCGGTAGTACTCGGCGGCCATGCTGCAGATGAACCCGGGAGTGCAGTATCCGCACTGGGATCCGCCGCGCACGGCCATTTCGTGCTGCACCGGGTGCAGGTCCTCTGTGGACCCGAGGCCCTCGGCGGTCCACACCTCCTGCCCGTCCAGCGAACCGACCGGGGCGAGGCAGGCGTTGATCGCGACCAGATCCGTCGGGGACTCGACGCCGGGCCGCGCGACCAGGATCGCGCACGCTCCGCATTCGCCTTCGGCGCAGCCCTCCTTGCAGCTGGTCAGGCCCTGTCCGCGCAGCCAGTCCAGCGCTGTCGTGTGCACGGGAACCGCGCCGATCGCGGTGCGTTTCCCGTTGACCGTGACCTCGGGGTCGGCCATCGGAGTTCCTCTCGTCTGTGCTCGGCTGGGTCCACGACCGCCGACGCGCCATCGGCGCAGGTCAGGGGACCGTGGGGAAGAGCGGCAACGGGACTCGGGCCCGTGCGCTAGTGCGTACCGAGCGGGGGAGACCGCTCAGTGCCGCGTTGGCCAGCCGTGCGCGACGCGCCCCTTGTTCCAGGCGGACTGGCGCGTGCGCTGACGGAGGTCGGCGAGCTGTCCGGACGTCAGCAGCATCGCGCACCTCCTCGAGAGCGAACGGAACGGGCGGTGCGGGCGCACCGCCGTTGACGAAGCGTAACCCCGGCCGCAGGTCCGAGACAAGGGCCGCCGCCGCCCGGAAAGAGACCCAGGACACACTTCCAAATACCCCCAGGGGGTATAAAGTTCAGCGCGTCGCCACCGAACGAAGGAGAAACCGATGAACGGCACCGCACTTTCGACCGGCGAGGTCCAGCTCGGCGCAGTGCACGCCCCGGCTCGGCCAGGGGAGGACGGAGAGCTTTTGTTCACCGTCGCCACCGCCGGCGGTCAGCCAGTAACCAAATACGAGGAGGCGCACGGCAAACAGTTGCACCTGATCGTGGTTCGCAACGACGGCGCGCACTTCCGGCACCGTCATCCCGTGCTCGACCCGGAAACCGGCGTCTGGACGATCCCGTGGGTGTGGGAAGCGGCGGGCACCTACCGGGTCTTCACCGACCTGACCCCGGCAGGCGGCGAGAGCGTGACGCTGTCGCGGACGGTCGAGGTCGCCGGTGACTATCAGCCGCAGGCCGCGGAACCCGTCGCGAAGGACGTCGTGGACGGCTACGAGGTGACCCTCGACGGCACGCTCGCGGCGGGCACCGGAACGATGCTGACCGCCCGCGTGACCCGCGACGGCCGGCCGGTCACCGACCTGGAGCCGTATCTGGGCTCGTTCGGCCACCTGGTCGCGCTGCGCCAGGGCGACCTCGCCTACCTGCACATCCACGCGCTCGGCGACGGGGAGCCCGGCGAAATCCGGTTCCACGCCGAGGCTCCGACAACCGGCCGCTACCTGCTGTACCTGGACTTCCAGGCCGAGGGCGTCGTACGCACCGCCGCCTTCGTCCTCGACGCGGCCTGAGCAGCTCTATGCCGTGCTGCCGTTCACCTTGAAGAGAAAGAGAAAACGATGACTACCGCACAAGAAACCCGGCCGAACACGCTCCGCTGGTGGGCGCTCGGACTGCTCGCACTGGCCCAGTTCATGGTCATCATGGACACCTCGATCATCGGCGTCGCCCTGCCGCGCATGCGCGACGCACTCGGCTTCACGCCCAGCACGCTGTCCTGGGTCTTCAACGCTTACGTGATCGCCTTCGGCGGCCTGCTGCTGCTCGGCGGACGACTATCGGATTTGTTCGGCGCCAGAAAGCTTTTCGCGACCGGATGGGCAATCCTCCTGGCCGGTTCGGTGCTCGCCGGCGCCGCCGGGAACGTCCCGGTCGAACTCGCCGGCCGGATCGTGCAGGGGGCGGGAGCCGCGCTCATCGCGCCGTCCGCGCTGACGCTGCTGATGATGCTCTTCGGCAGCAACCCGAAGGAACTGACCAAAGCCCTCGCCCTGTACGGCGCGGCGGCTCCGGCGGGCGGCACCGCTGGCGTGTTCCTCGGCGGAGTGATCACGGAGTACCTGTCGTGGCCGTGGGTGTTCTACCTCAACGTGCCCATCGCGGTGCTCGCGCTCGTCGCCACCCGGGCCGTGCTGCCTGGGGGAGCGACCGGAACCCGTGGCACCGTTGACGTTCTCGGCGCGCTGACCGTCACGCTCGGCCTGGGAACGCTGGTGTACGGGATCGTCCGCGCCCCCGAAGCGGGCTGGGCGGCCACCTTGACGGCGGTCGGCTCCGGTCTCGTGTTGCTGGCGGTTTTCGTTGTCCGGCAAGCGAAAGCCCGCACTCCGTTGATGCGGCTGTCGATCTTCCGCGCACCGCGGCTCGGCGCGGCGAACCTGGCGCAGGTGTTCCTCGGTGCGGCTTGGATTCCGATGTGGTTCTTCCTGAACCTGTACCTGCAGCAGGTGCTCGGCTTCCGCGCCTTCCCGGCGGGCGCCGCGCTGCTGCCGATGACCGCGCTGATCATGCTGGGCATGATCGCACTGGCCCCGCGGGTGATCGGCCGGTTCGGGCCGAAGCCGCCGATCGTCGCCGGACTGGTGGTGCTGGCGGCCGGGCTGGGCTGGCTCGCGCTGGTGCGCGCGGACGGCAGCTTCTGGGTGGACGTCCTGCCCGCGTCGCTCGTCGCGGCGCTGGGGATGTCGCTGGCCTTCATCCCGTCGCTGAGCACGGCGATCTCGGCGGCCCGCCCGGAGGAAGGCGGGCTCGCGTCGGGAATCGTGAACACCGGCTACCAGGTGGGCTCGGCGCTGGGGCTGGCCGTGATGACCGCGCTGGCGGCCACGGCGAGCAATGACGCGGTGGCGCTGACGAACAGCTACTCGACCGCGTTCGTCGGCTCCGCGGTGATCGCCCTGGTCGGGGCTGGCTTGGCCGCTCTCACCTTCCGCCGCCAGTAGATCCGTGAAGGACTCCTTGAGGGAATCAGATTCCCTCAAGGAGTCCTTCACGGCACGTCAGGCTTTGGTGGCGGCGGGTTTTCCGATGCGGCGGTGGAGGCCGACGAACAACAGTACGAATGCGACAGTCAGCAGGATGTGGCCCAGCCCGGCGATTCCGGCGATCGCCGCGCCGGATTCCTTGCCCAGTACGGTGAGCGTGCCGTGCACGACCATTCCGCCGACCGTGACCAGCATCCCGGCGTGGTAGATCCAGAAGAACGGCGCGAACGACCTCGTCGCCGACAGCGTGAACACCTTCTCCAGCACCAGTACGATCAGGAACACCAGCGTCCCGAGCGCGAGCAGGTGGGTGTGCAGCACTGACAGCTGGGTTTCGCCGGTGAAATCGCGGGCCTTGGTGAGTTCGCGGTAGTACAGCCCGGCGAGCAGGCCGAGGATCGTGTAGATCGCGGCGGCCCAGTAGATCTTCTTCGTCATCGGTTCTCCTCGGCGCCGGCCGGGGCCGGCTGGTGGATCCGTCCGTCGACGACCTCGTGCACCGAGTCGACCCCTTCGAGGTGGGAGCGGTCGTGGGTGACCAGTACGGTTGCCGTCGCCTGTTGGTGCGTGATCGTAGTGAGCAGATCGATCACCGCCGCGCCGCGGTCCTGGTCCAGCGCGCTCGTCGGTTCGTCGACCAGCAGCACGGCGGGTTCGTTCATCAAGGCGCGTGCGATGTTCACCCGCTGCTGCTGCCCGCCCGACAACCGGCCCGGCCGGTGCGCCGCCCGATCGGCGAGCCCGACCGCGTCGAGCAGGTCCCGCGCTCGTTTCGCCGCCTCGCGGCGCGGCGTTCCGCTCAGGTGCGCCATGACTTCCAGCTGTTCCGCCGCGGTGAGCGACGCGAGCAGATTCGGTTGCTGGAAAACGATCCCGATCGTCGTGCGGCGCAGGTCCGCCAGCGCGGCCCGGTCCAGGCCGGTGGTGTCCGTGCCGCCGACGACCACCCGTCCGTGATCGGGCCGGATGAGCGTCGCCGCGACGGCCAGCAGGCTCGACTTGCCGGAGCCGGACGGCCCGACCACCGCGGCGACGCTGCCGGCCGGCACGTGGAGGTCGACGCGGTCGAGCGCGGTGAGGCGGGAATCGCCGTCGGGGTAGGTGAGGGTGATGCCGGACAGGTGCAGGCTCATCAGTGCGCTCCGGAGGTGAGTGCGGTCAGCGGGTCGACGGAGGTGATGCGGCGGACTGCCAGCGCGGCGCCGAGCACGCCGAGCACCACCAGCACCGCGGCGGGTCCGAGCAGCGTGCCCGCGCTGAGCACGAACGGCACCGTTCCCGACGCGACCGCGCCGAGCGCGGCGGCCAGTCCGGTTCCGAGCGCGGTCCCGCCGACGAGCAGCACCACGACCTGGCCGAGCGCGTCCCGGAGCAGGTACTTCGTGGTCGCGCCGAGGGCTTTCAGCACCGCGATGTCGCGGCTGCGCTGGATCGTCCACACGGTGAAGAATGCGCCGATCACCAGCGCGGAGATCACGAACAGGAACGCGCGCATGAGCTGGAGCGAGCCGTTTTCCGCCGAGTAGGAACCGATCGCGGACAACGCATCGTCCTTTGTGACGGTTCGGGTGCCTAGGCGGGCGTCGGTCGCGGCGAGGTCGGCGTTGTTGGTGGTCATCGCGAGCACTGTCGCGTTTGGACCGGACAGCTCGGTCCATACCACCGGGAGATGGCTGTACGAGGCGTCTCCGGAGATGGCGGCCACGGTGACTTTGCGGCCTTGCAGGGTGAGCTGGTCGCCTTCGTGGGCCTTCAACGCGTCAGCCGCGCCGGTGGACAACACGGCCGTGCCTGGGCGCTGATCCCGGACTCCGAACGCCGCCAGCGTGGCGGTGTGCTCGCCGACCGCGGCGCTGGCGGTGCTGATCGCGATCGGGTCCACTTTGGTCACTCCGGGGACCCGCGCGTACTGCTCGGCCTGCTCTCGGGTCACTATGGACTGTCCAAAGGAGAGGGATCCGCTGCCCGGTTCGGCGAAGACGAGGTGGTCGGCCTTCAATCCGGTGATCGCGGACGTGCTCTGCGCGGCCAGCCCCGCGGTGAGCCCGGACAACAGCCCGACCAGCAACGTCATCAGCACGACGACGGTCCCCATCAACGCGAACCGCCCCTTGGCGAAGCGCAGATCCCGCCACGCGACGAACATGTGCGTCCCTTCCTTCTCGAGGTCGCTTCCCAGCCTCGTCCGGAGCGGACGCGGGGACATCGCGCCGCGGGCGGCTTCCCGCGAATCGATGGGTGCACTCGCCGGTCAACCTTTCGATTGATGCGAGTTCCCGGCGGAGCACGGACAATCGGAAGAGGAGGCTTTCGTGAACCCGCACACCCTCGACCGGCCGCTGCGCGTGCTGCGCGTCTGCCTGCACCTCCTGCTGGCCGGGCTGCTGGTGCTCGCCGTCGTGCGCGCGTTCGCCGACGGCCTGCCGAACGCGCCCGCGGTGCTGGCGGGCGCGCTGGTGATGGGCGGCGTCTACACCGCGGGCCCGCTGCTGCCGCGCGTCGGCAGGCTGCCGGGCGCGACGGCCGGCTGGCTGGCCGTGCTCGGCGTCGCCTGGCTCGTGCTGCTGTGGCTCACTCCGGACGGCGTGTGGCTGGCTTTCCCGCTGTTCTTCCTGCAAATGCACCTGCTGCCCGCCCGCTGGGGCCTGGTCGTCGTCGCGCTGACCACCGTGCTGGCGATCGCCGGTTTCACGCGCCACCAAGGCGGATTCAGCGTCGGCGTCATCATCGGCCCGGCGCTCGGGGCAGCCGTCGCGGTCGCCACCGTGCTCGGCTACCAGGCGCTCTACCGCGAAAGCGAACAACGGCGGCGGCTGATCGAGGAACTGCGCGAGACCCGCAACGACCTCGCCGCGATGGAACACTCCGCTGGGGTGTTGGCCGAACGCGAACGCCTCGCCCGGGAAATCCACGACACCCTGGCACAGGGTCTCTCCAGCATCCACCTGCTGCTCCGCGCCGCCGAACGCGCCCTGCCCGACCGTCCGGACGCCGCGGTCCCGCACGTCGCGCAGGCCAGGCAGGCCGCACAGGACAATCTCACCGAAGCCCGCCGCCTCGTCTACGCGCTGGCCCCGGTGGAACTGGAAGGCGCCTCCCTGCCCGCCGCGCTGGAACGCCTCTGCGCGACCACGCAACAGCGTTCCGGCCTGACTGTCCACTTTCACCTCAGCGGCACCCCGTTCGACGTGCCGACCGCGTACGAGGTGGCCTTGCTGCGCATCGCCCAGTCCGCGCTGGCCAACACCGTCCGGCACGCCGCGGCGAGCCGGGCCGAACTGACCTTGAGCTACATGGACACGAGCGTCACCCTGGACGCCGTGGACGACGGCACCGGCTTCGACCCGCAAGCCGTCCGCGGCGGCAGCGGCTTCGGCCTCCCCGCGATGCGCGCCCGCGCCCGCTCCCTCGGCGGCTCGTGGACAGTGGAATCGTCGCCCGGCCACGGCACCGCGCTGGCCGTGAGCTTCCCCGTGGAGGCGCGATGATCCGCCTCCTGCTGGCCGACGACCATCCCGTGGTGCGCGCCGGATTGCGCGCCGTGCTGGAAACCGAACCGGACCTGGAAGTCGTCGCCGAGGCTTCGTCCGCGGAAGAAGCCGTGCGGTTGGCGGGCGGGGTCGACGTGGTGCTGATGGATTTGCAATTCGGGTCCGGAATGCACGGCTCCGAAGCGACCGCGCACATCACCGCCGCCGCGGACGCGCCGAAAGTACTGGTGCTGACGACTTACGACACGGACGGCGACATCCTGGCCGCGATCGAAGCGGGCGCGACCGGGTACTTGCTGAAGGACGCCCCGCCGGAGGACCTGGCCGCCGCAGTGCGCAACGCCGCCGCCGGGCAAACCGTGCTGGCCCCGGCGGTCGCCCACCGCCTGATGAACCGCATGCGCACCCCGGCGGCCGCGTTGTCGCCCCGGGAGATCGAGGTGCTGGGGCTGGTCGCGGACGGCCTGTCGAATCTGGAAATCAGCAAACGGCTGTTTTTGAGCCAGGCGACGGTGAAATCGCATTTGGTGCACATTTACACGAAACTGGAAGTGGATTCCCGGACCGCGGCGGTGGCGGCGGGGAAGGCGCGGGGGCTGATCCGCCGCTGACCGCAAACGGGCGACAAGTGTGGTCCGCCCGCCCGGACCGGACGACACTAACTCCCGGGACCGAGGGAGGCGCAGTGAAAGAACACTGGAAAGACGAACCGGACGAACACGATTATCCGGCAGCATTCGACTATCTCACCCTCATCACGCCGGAGGAAACCGCGACCGGGCTTGTCGGTCAGCTCAAGCGGGCGGAGCTGACGCATCGCAAGGCGAAGGACATCCTGCGGGCCAGCAGGCTGAAGCTCCTGCCCGAGGACAACGCGCACGTCGCCAAAGACCTCGAGAAGGTCAAGGACGGCAAGGCGCTCTCGCCGGTGCTGCTCGTGCGCGGGCACGGTCACCCGGGGTTCGAGACGGCCGAAGACTTGGTGATCGCGGACGGTTACCACCGCGTGTGCGCTTCGTATCACCTGGACGAAAACGCGGACATTCCGTGCAAATTGATTTGAGCCCCGGCTGGATTCCGAAATGATTGCGAAGACCGGCCGTTCGTAACGCCAGCTCTCGGTTGTCGATCTTTCGAGGCGAGATCGACGAGGGCGAGGCGGAGGAAGTGGACGAGCACGACATCGAAAGCCATCCGGATCTGATGGATCCGGACTGGCAGCGGCACGCCGAGAAGGAAGCCTGGACCGGCCTGCGCCGTCAGCATCGCCGGGCGCGCTGGCGCAGGCGGGTGGTCATCGGGGCCGCGGTGGTGGTCGTCGCGGCCGCGGCGGGGGTCTACGTGTGGCAGCGGGGGACCAGGCCGGAGGAGATCGCCGGACCGGCATCCGCGCCCGCCACCACCGCGCCCGCGCCTACTGACCTGCCCGCCTCTGCGAAGGTCGACCTGACCAGGCCGTTCGACAACACTCCGGCGCGGAACTGGGCCGAGGGCATCGCCGGGCTGACCGTCCCGGCCCCGGCGAAGGTCGGCTCGTTCTCCGCGAAGCAGGTCGGCGACGCGCAGGAGCAGGTCAAGCACGCGATCGCCGTCGCGCACTTCGACCGGAACACCATCGAGGGCCACCGTCCCGACGCCTATATCGGCCTCTTCGCGCCGGACGCCAGGGCGGAACTCCAGGCCAACCCGACGGCCTACGTCGTCTACCTGGCCGACGGCACCCGGCTGCTGCCCGTGCCGCCGAGGATGACCGGGACGATGACGGTCCGGCCGGGCGAGGCGGGCGAGCTGGTCCTGCACGTCACCTACGTGGTGGCCTACGCCTTCGACCCCGGCAACCGCGGGGTCGAGGGGCCCGCCGACCTGGAGCCGTTCGTCCGGGTCGAAGCCGACTACATCGTGCGCGGCGGCAATGCGTGGGAGCCGGGCAGCCGCGGCCTGTGGCTCGGCGACTTCCGCGGGTTCTACACCAGCGTCTCGTGCGACGACCAGAAGGCGGGCCGGCTCGGGCCCGCCTTCCACGACCCGACCTTCACTGGGCCCTCGCTGACCCCTCAGCCCGGGCAGTTCGACCCGGCCAAACCCGTTCCGGAGAAGGGAAACTGCCTGCCCTGACGGCCCGATCCGGGCGGTCCGGCACCGCCGCGGCCGCCCGCCCGGTACCATCACTCCCGATGATCACGAATGCGTCTCGGCCGGTCCGGCCCGGAGCCGTCGCCCCGTGGCGGGTCGACGAGGTCGGGCGGAAGGTGCGGCTGCGCGAGGTCCGGCCCGGCGACCAGCGCACCCTCACCGGATTCGACCGGGGCTCCGCGCGCGTCGGAGATCCCCAGGTCGGCGGCTACCGGCACTGGGCGACCCACCGCGGCCACCCCTCCCCGGACGGGTTCCACTTCGCGATCGAGACGCTGCACAATCGCACGCTGGTCGGCTCCGTCTGGGTCGAAACGGACCCGTTCTCCGGCCGGTTCAGCTACGGCATCGGGATCGGCCCGCAGCACCGCCGCTGCGGATACGCCGCCGACGCGGTCGCGCTGCTGCTGGCGTTCATGTTCGGGCGCTGCCGGTACCGCGCGTGCGAGGTCAGCGTCAACGGCAGCAATTTCGCCTCGCTGTCGCTGCACGGCGAATTGGGCTTCCGGGAGGAGGCCCGGCTGCGGGATGCGGAGCTGCTGCGCGGGGAGATCAAGTATCCGGTGCTGATGAGCATCACGGCGGAGCAGTTCGCGGCGCGCGCCGCGGTTCGCGATCAGGGCCGTTCGTCGCGCGGGCGGCACTGGCGGGTCCAGCGGCCGGGGCGGCACCGCCGGGTCGCCTTCTCGTAGCTCCCATTTCTCCAAGCCCGCGTCGGTCCGGTCTGCGACGCTGGCCGGGTGATCAAGCGCATCATCGCCTACGTCGAGGGCACTGACGACGCCGCGACCCGCGATTTCTACGTCAACGTCCTCGGTCTCGACGTCGCCATGGACGATCCCGTTCTCGGCCTCCGCGGCCCCGGCGATCCGTCCGGGCAGGTGCTCGTCCTGCCGCCGGGCAGCACCGAGCCCGTCCCACGCTGGGGGATCGACCTCGGCGAGCTGGCGGCAGTCGAGCGGGCCCACGCCGAGGCGGTGCGGCGCGGGCTGCGCGTCGTTTATCCGCTCACGGACGAATCGTGGGGTGTGCGGCGGTTTTTCGTCGAGGATCCGGGCGGCACGGTCGTGAATGTGCTGGCCCACGTGACGGGCAGTTCGCGCACTGAGTAGAAGATCGCGTTCTCCTTGAACTCCAGGCGATCCAGCGGCACGGCGAGCGCCAAGCCGGGGACCCGCCGCAGCGTCGAGTACGCGATCTCCAGCTCAAGCCTGGCCAGGGGCGCGCCGAGGCAGAGGTGGCGTCCGTAGCCGAATGCGACGTGGTGCCGGGCGGGGCGGCGGACGTCGAACCGGTCGGGCTCCGGGAAGGCCAGCGGGTCCCGGTTCGCGGTGCTTTTCACCGCGATAATGCCCTCGCCCGCGCGGATCAGCTGGCCGCCGATCTCCAGGTCCGCCAACGCGACCCGCCGTGCCTCGGTGTGCGTGATCGACAGGTACCGCAACAGTTCCTCGGTCGGGTCCGCGGACGAAGCGCGGAACTGCTCCGGGTGCGTCAGCAGCACAGCGGTGCCCAGCGCGATCATGGCGGCGGTGGTGTCGTGGCCTGCCACCAGCAGAAGCTGGCCCAGTACGGCGATCTCGCGCGGGGGCATCGAGCCCGACAGCTTGCCGAGCAACCCCGGTCCAGCGGCGGCGAGGTCTTCCAGGTAGGCGTTCAGCTCTTCGCTGGCAGCCACCGCGCGCGCCGGGTCTGGGTCGTCCATGACCAGCGTGCGGGCCACGTTCTGGAAGAAGCCGCGGTCCGCGTAGGGGACGCCGAGCAGTTCGCAGATCACCAGCGAGGGGAGCGGCAGCGCGAACGCCTCGACCAGATCGGCCGGGCTCGGTCCGGCGAGCAGCTGGCCGAGGAGGTCGTCGACGATCTCCTGGACGCGCGGCCGCAGCGCCGCCATCTTCCGGACGGTGAACTCCGGGGCCAGGATCCGCCGCTGCGCGGTGTGTTCCGGCGGATCCATCTGCATCAACGTCTTCATCCGCGCGTCGCGTGCCTTGCTGACCGCGTTGGTGTGCGGAAAACCGGGCTGTGCGACGTCGACGCTGACCCGCGGATCCGCCAGCACCGCACGGACCTCCGCGTACCCGGTGATCAGCCAGGGCTCGCTGCCGTCCCACAGCCGCACCCGCGACACCGGCGGCCGCCTCGTCAACGCGGGCGCGGGGGCGAAGGGACACTTCGCCGCCCGTGCCATCGGGAAGGTTTCGCCGCTGCTCATGGAAGCTCCTCACGTCGGATTGCCTGTCCTCGCAGCATGGCCGCGCGGGGAGTCCCGGTAATCAGGCAAATCGGGCGTGAGGTGCGTCACTGCACAGCCGGGCTACCTCGTCCGGTTCGGAAGGCCGAGGGCGGGGTTGTCGTTCCGGATCCCGGCCCCGTCGGTTTCCCACCAGTTCTTGGCATTCGGGTTCGAGTGGTAGGTGACGTTCCACTCGCCCGCGTACGGGTCGTCCGTGTGTTCCCGGCCGGGCTTGGGCTTCCACGTCGTGGTGACGTCGTAAGTCGAACCCTGGGTGTCGATGTTCTTGATGTCCGGGTCTTTGTCGGTCTTGCCGTACTGCAGGCTGGGGGTGTTGTCCCGTTCCCGCCCGGCGTCGTCCCACTTCTGCTTGGCGTCGTTCATTTCTTGCTCTTTTTGGCGGAAGTCCTTGGTTTCCGGCTTGTCCTCGAACGCCTTGTCGGCCCGGTCGCGGAACGCTTTCTCCCGCTGAATCTTCTCGTCGTCGGAGAGCTTGTTCCAGGCGTCCTTGTCGTTGTTCTTCTGCTTCTCGAACGCCTTGTCGACCTTGGCGTCCCACTCTCGCTTCCGGTCGTCGTGCCCCCACTTCGCGTCGTCGTGATCCTCCTTCTTGGCGTCGTAATCGGCCTTGGCGTCGTTCACCTTCTTGTCGATCGGATCGGTCTTCGTCTTGGCGATTTCCGCCGCCTTGTGAGAGAAGACGTCCCGGTGCCATTCCTCGTGGACCCCGCCCGGGTACTTCGTGCCCGTCTTCGCGTCGAAGGGCATGTTGAGCCGGTCGGTCTGGTGCTTGTTCTGGTGGGAGTCGACGTACACCTTCATGTTGTCGCCGTACTTCTCGCCGGGGAACGACAGGCCGTTCTCGTCGTAGTGCGCCGGTTTGGTGCGGTCGCCCGGCTGGCGGCCCGCCTGGTTCCCGCCGCCCGCCCGGTCGTCGACGCCGCCCTTGTTCTTGCCGCACTTCCCGGTGCCCGATCCGGTGGGGGCCAGCCCGAGCGGGTCGCACGCGGCCAGCGGGTTGCCGACGTAGGCGACCGGGTTCGCGGCCGGCGCGAGGCCGAGCGGGTCCTGGCTGAGGTAGCGGCCGGTGGACGGGTCGTAATAGCGGTAGACGTTGTAGTACAGCCCGGATTCCGCGTCGGCGTACTGGCCGGGGAAGCGCAGCGGCGTCGGGGCGTCCGCGGCGGCGGAGTGCCACAGGCCCGCGCCGCCCGCGCGCCACACCGTGCGCCCGGCCTCGTCGAGCAGTTCGGCCGGGGTGCCGACGAGGTCGGTGACGATCGTCCGGAACACCTCGTCCACCGTGGCGGGCTGGTCGATCTGCAGGATCGGCCGGTCGCCGTCGGGGTGGTGCTCCCAGGTCGTGACCCGGCGGTTGCCCGCCGCGTCGACGTGGCTCTGCTCCACCAGTTTCGTGCCGCTCCAGGTGAATTCCCAGTACTCGGCCGTGTTCCCGGCGACGAGCCGCCGCTTGCTCACCCGCCGGCCCAGCGGGTCGTACCGGTACTGCCAGACGTCGCCCTCGGGCGTGGTGAGCGAGGTCAGCCGGTCCTGCCCGCCCCAGACGTAGCGCCAGATCCGGTCGCCCTCGCGGCGCGAGACCATCCGGCCCTGCCGGTCGTGCTCGAACACGGCGGGCCCGGCGGACCGGACGGTGTTGCCCCGGTAGGTGTGCGGACCGGCGGCGGACGCGACCAGGTTGCCCGCCGCGTCGTACCGGTACTGCTCGCCGCGGCGCGGCCCGTGCAGCTGCACGACGCGGCCGGCGGCGTCGAGTTCGATCCGCGTCGTGCCGGTCTCGTCGGCGACCCCGGTCAGCAGGCCGTCGAGCCGGTAGGAGAACCGGCGGCGGCCCGCTCCCGCGCTTTGCTCGACCAGGTTGTCGTCCGCGTCGAACACCTGCGACACAACGACCTGGCCGTCGACGACCCGGCGGATCTCGCGGCCGCCGTCGTCGTGGGTGAACTGCACGGAGTGCGCGCCGATCTGAAGGCTTTCCGGCCGTCCGGCCCGGTCGAACTCCCATCGGCTCTCGACCCCGGCGGGCGTCCGGCGGGTCACGACGCCGCCGCCCCGGGTGCGGGTGACCGTGCGCCCGTCCGTCGTTTCGCTGACCACGGTGCCGTACTCGTCGTAGACGACGTGCAGTTCGACGCCGTCCGCCTCGGCGTAGACGAGGTTGCCCAGTTCGTCGTGCCGATAGGTGATGATCAGCGACGGCGAGGCCTGGGTCTTCAGGTTGCCCAGTTCGTCGTACTCGTACCGGGTTTCTTCGCCGTTGCCGTCGATCGTGCTGACGGGCCGGCCGCCGCGGTCGTAGGCGAACCGCAGCACGCGTCCGTCGAAGTCGGTCTCCTCGACGACCCGGCCGGCGGCGTCGCGGCGGTAAGTCCACTTCAGACCGGCCGAGTTGGTGACCGAGGCCAGCCGCAGTTCGGTGTCGTAGGCGTACTCGGTGCGCGCGCCGGTCGTGTCGGTCGTCGCGGTGAGCAGGCCGAACACCCCGTACTCCGACGACGAGCTGAACCCGGCCCGGTCGGTGCGCCCGATCTCGTGGCCGTCGGCGTCGTAGCGCCGCGTTTCCCTTGCCCCGGACGGAAGAATCCGCAGAGTCTCGGCGCCCTCGACGGTCCAGCCGAGCCGGATCCGCTCGCCCGAACGGTTCGCCACCGTGCGCGGGCGGCCGAAGATGTCCCGTTCGACCCGGGCGGACGATTCGGCCGAGGCGTCCTTCCCCGCCTCGCGGACAGTTTCCCCTTGGTAGGAAAGGGAACCCGACACGCCGATCGGCTCGCGGTAGGGGTTCGGCCGGTCCTCGCCGCGGTGGACGCGGGTCACCCAGGAGCCGTCCGCCGCCCGGGTCCGCAGCGTCAGCTCGACGCCGTCGTCCCACACGTGGACCACCGATCCGTCGCCCCGGGTCACGGCGGTGAGGACGCCGTTGCGGTCGTGGGTGAACGACGCGGTGGTGCCGTCCGGGAAGGTCCGCTGGGCGAGCAGGCCGTCGCCGTCCCACACCGACGTCATCTCGCCGCCGGTCTGGTCGACGATCCGCACGATCTGCTTATTGGCGTTGTAGTGGTACTCGCTCTTCGCGCCGAGCGAGTCGGTGTACGTGGTGATCCGGCGTTCGAGGTCGTAGACGAACGAGCCGCTGAAGAAGCCGCGCGGCCCGGCGGTGCGCACGCAGCGGCCGGTGCGGTCGTAGCCGTAGCGGTACCAGGTGCCGGTGCGGTCCTGCCAGCCGACGATCCTGCCTTCGAGGTCGTAGTCGTAGGTTTCGGGCAGTCCGGAGGAGTTCACCACCCGCGCGAGGTGGCCCTGCGGGTTGTAGCCGAACGAGGCCACCTTGACCGCCGGCCCGCCGTCCGGGTCGACGACCTCGATGCCGGTGATCCGGGTGGCGGTGGCGGTGAGCCGCACGACGGGTCCGTCCGAATGCCGCACCACCGAGGGCGCGCCGTCCGGGCCGTGCTCGACGGTGATCCGCGGCCCGCGCTCGACGTCGATCGCGACCACCGGCAGCACCCCGGCGCGTTCTCCTGCCACCGGGGCGAATTCCGTCGTCCGGCGGTTCGGCGCGTCCTCCAGGACGTACGTCTCGCCGTCGCGGGTCAGCGGCAGCCGCGGGCCGGCGACCGGGAACACCGCGTCGGTCCCGGCGGTCCGCGGGTAGGTCAGGACCATGCCGTCGGCGGAGTAGTACCGGATCTCGTCGCCGCCGAGTTCCAGCCGCTGGTCCACTGTGGACGTCCACGTGGGACCGAACCACCGGCCGGTCCGGTAGGACGACAGGTGGGTGCGCTCCAGCGCCTGCTCCGGCACGCCGGGCAGCAGCAGGTCGGCGACGGTCATCATGACCTCGCCGCTGACGACGTCGACCGGGTCGCCGCAGCCCTCCTTGTCCTCGGACTTCGTTTCGTCGTTCTTGTTCTTCGGGTCCGTCTTGTTCTCGTCAGGGCGTTTCTCGCTGTTGCTGCCGCCGCGCTCGCCGGTGCCGCCGTGCTCGCCGCCGCGGTCCGCTCCGCCGCCTGGGGACTGGTTCTCGTTCTTGGGGTCCTTCGGCGCGTTGTTGTGGTCGCCGGAGGTGTGCGTGTTGCCGCCGTTCCCGCCGCCGCTGTGGTCGCCGGAGGCCGAGGTGCTCTCGTTGTCCTTCGAGCCGCCCTTCGGCTTGTCGGACTTGACGTTGATGTCCTTGGGCGTGTGCGTCGCGCCGCCCTTGCCGCTTTTGAGGTTCTTCAACGACTTCGCGGCGTCCTCGAACAGCGTCCCGGCCTTCTTCAGCAGCGGGACCAGCGCCTTGAGGGCCTTGACCAGCTTCGCGGTCACCTTGGCGATCGTCGAAGCGGTCTTCGCGACGGCGGTGACGACCTGCGGCACCACCCACGCCATGCCGATCCCGAGCGTGAAGACCACCTGCAGCGCCCAGGAGATCAGGTGCCCGACCAGGTCGGCGATCGTGTCGCGCACCAGCGTCCGGACCGCGGCCACCACCTCGCCCGCGGTCTTGACGCCGCTGGCCGCGCCCTCGCTGCCCTTCTGGGCGCTGGCGATCAGCGCGGAGGTGTCCTCGGCGCGCTTGCGGTAGGCGTCGGCGGCCTCGCCCTGCCAGCTCTCCAGGTCCTTCTTGATCAGCTCTTTCAGCTCAGTGGAGACGCCCTCGAGTTCCTTGGCGACGTTCGTCCAGGTCTCGGATTGGGATTTGATTTCGTCGGCGTTGCCGGTGAGCGCGTTGAGCGCCTCCTTCAGCGGGCCGACGTGCTCCATCAGCCAGCCGACCCCGGCGGCCAGGATCGCGCCGAACGGGTCCATCACCGCGGTGAGCACGTCGAGCGCGGTGCCGACCGCGCCGATCGCGACCGAGGCCCAGTTCTTGCTCTCGATGCCCTGCTTCAGCGTCTCCGCGTCCTCCAGCAGCGGAATGCCGGACAGCGCCGTCGTCGAATCTTTGACCGGCGCGATCAACGGGTTGGTCATCGGGCGTACCACTCCTGGCTGTGCATGGACATGACGAACTGGCGGAGCTGCCCCGCCATGCGCCGAGGTTATCGCTCGCCCCGGCAACCGTGCCGTCGCGGCACAGCCGGGGTGCCTGAACGCCGGGGAGGGTTGCCCGAAAGCACCCGTTCAGTCTGTGGTCGCGTCGGGTTCGTCTGGGCGTTCGACCACGCTCCAGAGGAACGAGTGCTTGCGGCCGGTCGGTTCTTCGCGGGCGACGAACTCGTCCAGGAGCGCGTCCAGCCGGCTGCGTAGTTCGGCGGCGGCTTCGTCGCTGAGGCGGACCACGCCGCGGCGGGTCTGCTGGATCGACTCCGGATCGCTTTCGAGCATCTCGGCGCGGTGCGCGTCCAGGGTCGCCAGTTCGACGCGGGCGGTCAGCGCCGGGTCGCCCGCCTGGTCGAGATCGAGATGCCAGGTGCGCCGCGTGGTCCGGTAAGGGCGTTCCCACGCGCCGAGGTCGCTGCGGCGGGCCGGTTCGGCGACCAGGAAACCGGCCTCGGCGAGCGCGTGCACCCGGCGCAGCACGGTGGCCGGGGACTCGCCGAGCCGCTTCGCCAGCTGCTGGTTCGTCCACGCGGAGTCCAGGCACAGTCGCAGGATCCGCCAGCTCAGCGGGTGGGCGAGCGCGCGCAGGTCGTCGGCGGTCGCCTGGCGCGGGAGACGGTCGTCCATTGACAGCAGCTTAGCCGGTTTGCTTCGATGGTATCGATATCAGAAAATGAAATCACTGGAGGACGGGTGCGCCGCATCGAGTCGTACGTGGAGCGGAACCGGGAGCGGCACGAGGCGGAGCTGGCCGAATGGATCGGCGTCCCGAGCGTGAGCGCGACCGGCGAGGGCATGGCGGACGCGGCCGAGTTCGCGTGCGGATTGCTGCGGCGCAGCGGACTCGACGCGCGCCAGGTCGAAACTGGCGGCTGGCCGCTGGTGGCGGGGCACGCCGAAGGCCCGGCGGGCGCCCCGCACGTGGTGATCTATGGCCATTACGACGTCCAGCCGGCCGGTCCGCTGTCCGCTTGGGACAGTCCGCCGTTCGAGGCCACGATCCGGGACGGCCGGATGTACGGGCGGGGCACGGGGGACAACAAGGGGCAGCATCTCGCGCAGCTGCTCGCGTTGCGCGCGCTTGCCGAGACCGGTGAACTTCCGTGCAGCGTAACGGTTTTGCTCGACGGCGAGGAGGAGATCGGCAGCCCGAATCTGGAAGCCGCGCTCGCCGGTCTGCGGGACGAGTGGGACGCGGATCTCGTGCTGTGGAGCGACGGTCCGGTGCACGACAGCGGCGAACCGACGGTCAGCCTCGGGGTGCGCGGCGCCGTCCGGTTCGAGATCCGGGTACACGGCGCGCCCGCCGCGCTGCACTCGGGAAACTGGGGCGGGGTCGGGCCGAACCCGGCGTGGGAACTGGTGTGGCTGCTGTCGACGATGCGCTCGCCCGAAGGCGAAATCCTGGTCAAGGGCATCGCCGACGGCATGGTTCCGCTGAGCCCGTCGGAGCGGGACGCGCTGGACGCGCTGCCGGTCGACGTGCCCGCCGCGCTCGCCGAGGTCGGGCTGGACCGGATGGACGTGCCCGGCGGCGTCGGCTTCAACGATCGGCTCGCCTTGCCGACCTTCAGCATCAACTCGCTGTCCTGTTTGGACGAAGGCGACCACCGCACGGTCATCCCGGCCGTCGCGGTCGCCCGGTGCGACATCCGGACCGTCGGCGGCCAGCGCGCTTCGACAGTCATCGAGGCGTTGCGCGCGCACCTCGCCGAACACCTTCCGCACGCCGAGCTGCACGTGCCGGGAGGGCTGATGGAAGCGTCGCGGACGTTGCCGGAATCGGCTTACACCACGGTGATCACCGACGCGGTCAGCGCGGCCGCGGGGCGTCCGGCGGTGCTGGTGCCCGCGATGGGCGGAAGCCTGCCGATCGCCGCGCTGTCCGACGGGCTCGGGCTGCCGTGCTACGGAATCCCGCTGGCGAACGTCGACGAGCACAACCACGGCCCGAACGAGAACTTCGAACTCGCCCGTTTCCACGCCGGAATCACCGCCGCCGCGAACGTCCTGCTCGAACTGGGCAAGCAGCGCTGATTTCCCGCACATGGTTGTTCCGGGCCGCCGTGCCCGGAGCCGCGATTCACCAATGACGCCGAACCGCTATCGCCTCGGAGGCGACCATGTCGATCCCCGCCCCGGATTCCCCTGCCACCCAAGACAATCCAGCGGACAGTCTTCCCTCGCCGCGCTCGTCCCGGATCGTGCTGGCGGCCACGATCGGCAACACCCTGGAATGGTTCAGCCTCGGTGCCTACACCTTGTTCGCCGACGTTCTGGCGAAACAATTCTTCCCCGCGACGGACCCGGCGGTCTCGCTGATGCTGGCTTTCGCTAGCGTCGCGGTCGCGTATCTGATCCGTCCGTTCGGCGGGATGATTCTCGGGTCCTACGCCGACCGCGCGGGCCGCAAAGCCGCGCTGGTGTGGTCGATCCGGATCATGGCGGTCGCCTCGCTGCTGATCGCGGTCATGCCGAACTACGCGACGATCGGGATCGCGGCTCCGATCGGGCTCGTGTTCGCCAACCTGCTGCAGGGATTCTCGGCGGGCGGCGAATTCGGCAGCGCGACGGCGTATCTGGTGGAGAGCAACCGGAAACGCCGCGGGTTCATGGGCAGTTGGGGCGCGGCGAGCCAGGGGCTGAGCACGCTGCTGGGCATCGTGTTCGCCGCCGTGCTCAGCGCGGTGCTGACTGATCAGCAGCTCGGGTCGTGGGGCTGGCGGATCCCGTTCGCCTTCGGCCTGCTCATCGCGCCGATCGGCTACTACATCAGGCGGCATGTGGAGGAATCCCCGGCGTTCGAGGAGGATTCGGCGGGCACCCCGCTGCGGGAGGTGCTGCGCTCGCAGAAGACCCGGATCCTGGTCGCGATGGGCGCGATGGCGGTGTCGACGGCGATCAGCTACCTCATCATCTACATGCCGACCTTCGCCATCCGGAACCTCGGCCTGCCCAAATCGCTGGCCTTCACCACGACGATCGTCACCCAGCTCGTGCTGACCGTGCTCGCGCCGGTCGCCGGGAGGCTGTCCGACCGGACCGGCCGGATCCCGCTGATGGCCGCCGCCTGTTCGGTGATGCTGCTGGCGATCTTCCCGCTTTTCCTCGCGCTGAACAGCCAGCCGACGTTCGCGGTGATGACGGCGGTGATGGCCGCGATCGGACTGGTCAAGGTCTGGTACGTCGGCCCGCTGGGCACGATGATGGCCGACGTCTTCCCGACCCGGACCCGCGCGACCGGGTTGTCGGTCAGCTACAACATCACCGCGTCGCTGTTCGGCGGGTTCACGCCGCTGGTGGTGATCTGGCTGATCGAGGTCACCGGGAGCAACCTGGCGCCGAGTTATTACGTGATGGCGCTGGCGGTGCTGAGCCTCGCCGCACTGGTCTTCGCCCGGAAACGGCTGCGGGTGCGCTGAGGAACGACCAGGTGCGGCAGCCGCCTGCTTCGGGGGCCAGCCGGGCAGGTTCTACTTGCGGTCGTGGCCGGTGAGCAGGAGGTGTTCGAGGGACGTCGGGGGGTGTCCGGTGAGGGTGGCCACGTCGGTGGTCACCTGGGCCAGTTCGCCGGCGGCGATCGCGGTGTAGGTGGAGATCCAGGCTTCCTGTTGCCAGTCAGGGGCGTCGTAGGCGGCTCGGGATGCCTTGGCCTCGTCGAGGGTTTCGTGGTGGTAGCGGGTTTCCCGGCCGGTGATCCTGGTGATCAGCTCGGCGATCTCGGACAGGTTCAGCGCCTGCGGTCCGGTGAGGCTGTAGGTGTGGCCGGCGTGCGGACCGGGGTTTCGCAGCACGGCCGTCGCCGCGTCGGCGATGTCGTCCTGGGTGACCGCGGCGACCCGGCCGTCGCTCGCCGGGCCGCGGATCACGCCGTCCGGCCCGGCCAGCAGGGGCAGGAAGTCGGCGTAGAGGTTGTCCCGCAGGAACGTGTACGCCAGGCCGCTGGCCCGGATGTGCTGCTCGGTCGCGGCGTGGTCCCTGGCCAGGGTGAAGGTGGCCGAGGGGCTTGCGCCGTAGAAAGAGATGTAGACCAGGTGAGCGACACCGGCCTCGGCCGCCGCGTCGACGAACGCCGTGTGCGCGGCGACCCTGCCCGGGTCTTCGTGCCCCGAGACCATCAGCACGGTGTCCACCCCGCGCAACGCCTCGGTGACCGCCGCGCGGTCCGCGTACTCGGCCACTGCCACCTCGGCGTTACGCAGTACGGGCGCCCTGGAGGCGTCCCGCACGATCAGCCGCTGGGCGCGGTCCGCCGCTTCCAGCCGCCGGGCGACTCTGCCGCCGAGCTGCCCGGTCGCCCCGGTCACCGCGATCGGGCTGGCAGACCGGAGCCGGGCGGTTCCGGTTCGGGGGAGGGATGGACGGTTGATCATTGTGGGCTCCTTGGGAGTGTTGGCGGGGACGAAGATCAGCGAGCGAGTTCGGTGAGAGTGCCGGTGTGCAGTTCGCCCACCCGGCCGTGCGCGGTGGAGTAGGTCCAGAAGGCGTGAACGGTGCCGGTGCCGAGGTTCATCGCGTGGGTGACCGTCATTCCCGACTTCTCCGTCCAGCCGACCAGGAACACGCCTGGGGCGATCTCGGCGGCGTGCAGGTCGACGTTCTCGGTTGCCCCGGCGGCCGGGCCGGCGAGGACCTCGTAGTGCAGCCGGGTGCCGTCGGCGGCGTAGGCGTTGCGGAACACCGTGCCGTTGTCGACGGTGAACCGGTAGGTCTTGCCGGCGTAGGTCAGATTGCTCATCTCGGGTTCCTCGCCTTCCTAGAACAGGCCGTTGCCGTGCGGGAGTTCGGCGGGAACGGGGGCGATGACGTCCCAGTGCTCGACGATCTTGCCGTCGGCGACCCGGAACAGGTCCCAGTAGGCGACCGGGACGCCGAACTCGCCCTCGGACTGCACCAGGACGAACTCGCCCTCGGCCACGACCCGGTGGATCGTGCGGTAGACCAGGTTCTTGCCCTGCTCGGCCCAGGCGGCGGCGGCCGCGCCGAAGCCGTCCAGCCCGTCCGCGGCCTCCGGGTTGTGCTGCCGATAGGTCTCGGCGGAGATGTAGTCGGTCAGCGCCGAGTAGTCGGCGTCCTTGAGCACCTTCTGGGCGAACTCGGTCACCAGCTTCCGGTTGGCCTCGGTGTTGTGCGGGTCGCCCGGCGCGGTCGGGCCGTCGGTCTGCGATCGGCCGGACACCGTGTCGGCCACCACCGGGGTCAGTGCGTCCCAGTGCTCGGCCAGCCTGCCGTCCTCGACGCGGAACAGGTCGAAGGCGACCAGCGGCTGGGGGCCGAAGCCGTGGTAGGTGCCGTGCAGCGCGACCAGATCACCGTCGGCGATCACCCGTGCGGGCTCGTAGCGGAAACCCTCGGGCAGGCTGGCCACCAGCTCGCGCAGCGCCTCGGGACCGTCCGCCGCCAACGAGCTGTGCTGCCGGTAGCCGGCGGCGACCCAGCGGTCCACCGCGGCGGGGTCCTTCGCGCCGAACAGCTCGCCGGTGGCCCGCACAACCAGATCCTTGGTGTTCATCATGCCCTCGTTTCGTTGTTCGCGGGTGTGGCGTTGATGGACTCCAGGTTCGTCCGAACAGGACGGAACGGCGAGGTAAGATCAGGAACCGCTATGGTCAAAAGTGGACAACACGATGCTGCCGCGGCCGTTGCCGAGTTCAGCTTCGGCAACCCGGACCGCGCCTTGCTTGACGTCGAGGTCGTCGACCTCGGCCGCCTGACAGGCAGAATCTCCCCCGAAACGCGTACGGTCGTGCACCGCACCGACTTCCACCAGATCTTCCTTGTCACCAGGGGCCAGGCCACCACCATGGTCGATTTCGTGGATCACCCCTGCGCCCCGGGCACGCTGCTCCACGTCACGCCCGGACGCGTCCTGCGCCTGCCCCGCCCCAGGACCCCCGGCGGCGACCTGCAGGTGCGGATGGTGCTGTTCGCCCCCGCCTTCCTGCCCCGGCTGGAGCCGGCCCGCACCCTGCTGAGCCCGTTCGGCCCCGTCGTCCTGCGCCTGCCGGCCGGCCAGCGAGCCGGCATCACCCGCGCGATCGACGACCTGGCCGCCGAATACGCCCACGCCGTCGCCGACACCGACGAGATCGCCATCGAGATCCTGCGGCATCTGCTCAGCGCGCTGATCTTGCGCATCGCCCGGCTCCCTCAGCCAGACGGCCTCGCCCCCGCCGCGAACGACACCTTCATGCGCTTCCAGCACGAACTGGAACGCTCCTTCGCCACCACCCGCAACGCCAACGACTACGCCACCCGGCTCGGCTACACGCTCCGCACCCTCAACCGCGCCTGCCACGCCGCCACCGGCCGCACCGCCAAAACCCTGATCGAAGCCCGCGTCACCCTCGAAGCCAAACGCCTCCTGGCCCACACCGACCTGCCCGTCGCCGCCATCGGCCGACGCCTCGGCTTCACCGAACCCACCAACTTCGGCAAGTTCTTCCACCGCGAAACCGGCCACCCGCCCGGCGCCTTCCGCACCCGCGAACGCACCTGACCCACCGGCGGCGGCCGCACGTCCAGGTCTGTCCGGCGAGCCCGGGGCGAGGTGGAACAGACACCCCTGACACAGCACATCCCCGCCGCGGCTTGAGAAATACCCTCCGAGGCCGAGGGTTGCGCGGCGGGGAAGTGCCATGCCAGAGTCAGTGCAATGTCACATAACACCTGAGGGGACTCGATGCGCACCGTCGACCGACCTTGGCGCGGCATCCACGTCGCGACCGCCCTGCCGTTCAACGACGATCTCTCGGTGGACTACGACGGTTACGCCGAGCACGTCCGGTGGCTCGCCGAAAACGGCATGGACGGCGTGACCCCCAACGGTTCGCTGGGGGAGTACCAGACCCTCACGGACGAGGAGCGGGCGCGCGTCGTCGAGGTCGCGGTCGAGGCCGCACCGGACGGTTTCGGGATCATGCCCGGTGTCGCCGCGTATGGCTCGCGCGAGACCTGCCGCTGGATCGAGCAGGCGGCTCAAGCTGGTGCGCAGTCGGTGCTGCTGCTTCCGCCCAACGCTTACCGGGCCGACGCTGACGCCGTCGTCGAGCACTATCGCGCTGCCGCCGCGGTCGGTCTTCCGGTCGTGGCATACAACAATCCGTACGACACCAAGGTCGACTTGACCCCCGACCTGCTCGCGCGGCTCTTCGCCGAAGGATTGATCGTGGCGGTCAAGGAGTTCACCGGCGACGTCCGGCGCGCCTACGAGATTGCCGAGCTGGCTCCGGGGCTTGACGTGCTGATCGGCAGCGACGACGTGGTGCTCGAACTCGGCATCGCGGGGGCGGTCGGCTGGATCGCCGGGTATCCGAACGCGCTGCCGGTCGCGTCCAAGAAGCTCTACGACTTGGCGACGTCGGGGCAAGCGCAAGCGGCGCTTCCGCTGTACCGGGACCTGCATCCGTTGCTGCGCTGGGATTCCAAGACCGAGTTCGTGCAGGCGATCAAGGCGTCGATGGACCTGGCCGGACGCAAGGGCGGCGCGTGCCGTCCGCCCCGCCACGCCTTGACCGGCGCGGCCGCGGACCGGGTGCACGCCGCTACCAAGGCGGCTCTCGACAAGGGCTACTGCTGATTCCCGGAAGAGGAGGTGAGCACCGATGAGGACGACCCGGATCATCCACGCCGTCGATTCGCACACCGAAGGAATGCCGACCCGCGTCGTGACCGGCGGGGTCGGCGTGTTCCCCGGCGCGAGCATGGCCGAACGCCGCGTGTGGTTCCAGGAGAACGCCGACGACCTGCGCACCTTTCTCATGTGCGAGCCGCGCGGGCATTCCGCGATGAGCGGGAGCATCCTGCAGCCGCCGACGCGGCCGGACGCCGATTACGGCGTGCTCTTCATCGAGGTCTCCGGCCTGCTGCCGATGTGCGGGCACGGCACGATCGGGACCGCGACGGTCCTGGTGGAAACCGGGATGGTCCCCGTTGTCGAACCGGTGACCACCGTGCGGCTGGAAACGCCGGCCGGTCTGGTGGTCGCGGAGGTCGCGGTCAAGGACGGGAAAGCCACGTCGGTCACGATCCGCAACGTGCCGTCCTTTTCGCTGGCGCTGGACGCGAGCGTCGCGGTTCCCGGTTTCGGGGACGTGCGGTACGACCTCGCGTTCGGCGGGAATTTCTACGCGATTGTCGACCTCGACGACCTGGGCCTGCCCTTCGACCGGAAGGCCAAGAACGAACTGCTCGACGCCGGGCTGAAGATCATGGCCGCGATCAATGAGCACGCCATTCCCCAGCATCCCGAGCGTCCCGACATCTCCGGCTGCCATCACGTTTATCTCAAAGCGCCCGGCTCCGACGCGAAACATTCGCGGCACGCCATGGCCATTCATCCCGGATGGTTCGACCGTTCGCCCTGCGGCACCGGGACGAGCGCGCGGATGGCTCAGCTGCACGCACGCGGAGAACTGGGCCTCGACACGGATTTCGTCAACGAGTCGTATATCGGCACCACTTTCATCGGGAGATTGGTCGAAGAAACGAAGGTCGGCGGAATACCGGCTGTGGTCCCGACAATCACCGGACGCGCCTGGATCACCGGCACCGCGCAGTACATGCTCGACCCGACCGACCCGTTCCCCGCCGGGTTCGAGCTGTGACTACGCCGGACGTCCTGATCATCGGCGCCGGCGCACTCGGCACCGCGACGGCTTGGTTCGCCACCCGGGCGGGCCTTTCCGTCACAGTCGTTGAACAGGGACAGGTGGCCAGCGGCACGACCAGCAGGTGCGAAGGGAACCTGCTGGTGTCGACAAAGAAGCCGGGCCAGAACTCGATCTCGCGCTCTTGTCGCTGGCTGCCTGGCGTGAGGATCTCGGCGAACACGGCGCGCTCTGGGAGTTCGAGCAAAAGGGCGGGCTGGTGGTGTCGTCCACAGTGGAGTCTGCCGCCGCGCTGGCCCAGCTCGCGGAGCGGCAACGTCTCGCGGGTGTCGAAGTGCTCGACGTGGCTCCTGAAGCGATTCCCGAATACGAGCCGCATTTGACCCGTGATCTTTCCGGGGCGGCGTTTTATCCCCAGGACTGCCAGGTTCAGCCCATGCTGGCGGCGGCTCATCTGCTTCGGATGGCACGGGAGCGTGGCGCCGAAGTTCGCACCGGCACGCGGGTTGTCGGCTTTCTCCGGGACGGCGAACGGATTCTCGGCGTCAAAACCGATCGCGGAAATCTGTACGGCGGATGCGTGGTCAACGCCGCGGGAACCTGGGCAGGCGAAGTCGCCACGCTCGCGGGCGTGGACGTCCCTATTCTGCCGCGCCGAGGGTTCATTCTCGTGACGCAACCATTGCCGCCGACCGTGTTCCACAAGGTGTACGCGGGGGAGTACGTCGCGAGCACGCAAAGCTCCGACGAAGGGCTCCAAACGTCAACGGTCGTCGAGGGAACCCAAGCCGGAACGGTGCTCATCGGCTCCTCCCGCGAGCGGGTGGGCTTCGACCGTTCCGTTTCGCCCCAGGCACTCCGGGAGATCGCCGCGAAGGCGCTCGTGCTCTATCCGTCGCTGCGCCGGACCAAGGTGATGCGCAGCTACCTTGGCTTTCGCCCGTACTGTCCCGATCACCTTCCGGTCATCGGCCCGGACCCGCGGGCGCCCGGCCTGTGGCACGCGGCGGGCCACGAGGGCGCTGGCATCGGCCTGTCCGCCGGAACCGCGAAGATCCTCGTCCAATCGCTTCTCGGCGAGGCACCCGACATCGATCTTTCGCCCTTCGCACCCGAACGTTTCGCCGTGATGGAGGCTTCGTGACCAAGACTGTGACGCTGACCTTCGACGGCCGGCCGCTCACCGCGTCGGCAGGGCAGAGCGTCGGCGCGGCGCTCACCGACGCCGGGGCGCGTTCCTGGCGCACGACTCGTCACGCGGGCCGGCCGCGGGGTCTGTTCTGCGGGATCGGCGTCTGCTTCGACTGCCTGATCACCGTGGACGGCCTGCCGGACCAACGGGCCTGCCTGGTGCCCGTCCGGGACGGCATGGTGCTTCGGAGCGACTCCGATGAGTAGCTACGACGTGGTCGTGGTCGGCGGCGGTCCCAGCGGTCTCGCTGCCGCGGCGGCCGCGTCCGGGAACGGCCTGCGCGTGGCGCTCGTCGACGCCTCGGCCCAGGTCGGCGGTCAGTACTGGCGCAGGCCGAGTGACCAAGTACCCGGACAGCACGGCACGACCTTTGAGTCGCTGCGCCGACGCCTCGTGGACGTCGACCATTACCCGGAACACCAGGTCTGGCTCCTCGAACCCGCTCCCGGAGACCACCGCCTGCACCTGGCCCCGACCCACGAAAGCGTGCGCACCGCGGCCCCGCCCGTCCTCCGCGCGCGTTCCCTGATCCTGTGTCCAGGTGCCTACGACCGCCAGCTGCCGATCCCGGGCTGGGACCTCCCCGGGGTCATGGCGGCGGGCGGAGTCCAGGCCCTGGTGAAGGCGCACGGCAGCCTCCCCGGCCGGCGAGCCGTGGTCGCGGGCACCGGGCCGTTTCTGCTTCCGGTCGCCCGGCAACTCGCCGAAGCGGGCGCGGAGGTCGTTGCCGTCTGCGACGCGAACAGCCCCGTGGGCTGGATGCGGACGCCGCTCGGCGCACTGGCCGTTCCGTCCAAAGTGGGCGAAGCCGTGTCGTACGCTGCTTCCTTTGCGCGGCACCGCATTCCCTTCCGGGCACGCACGGTCGTGGCTGCCATCGAAGGCGACGAGAAGGTCGACTCGGTGCGGATTCGCAAGGTCGACCGTACTGGTCGCGGTGAGACGCTCGACGGGATCGACCTGGTCGCACTGGGGTGGGGCTTCACTCCGTCCCTTGAGCTGATCCTCGCCGCGGGGGCCGCTACCCGCGTCGATCTGGACGAGTCGCTGGTTGCCGTGGTCGACGCTTGGCAACGCACCGATGTCGCCGGTGTCTACGTCGCCGGTGAAGCGACCGGAGTCGGCGGGGCGCTTCTGGCGCTTGCGGAAGGCGAGATCGCGGGCATGGCCGCCGCCATGGACCACGGCCGCACCGTGGACCGCCGACGCGCCGGGCGTCTCCAACGCCAGGTGCGGCGGGGAGAGCCTTCGCGGCCGCCATGCATCGCGCGCACCCCTTGCCCGCAGGTTGGCGGGACTGGCTCGAACCGGACACCACGGTGTGCCGGTGCGAAGAGGTCACCGTCCAGGACATCCGCGACGCCTGCCAGTCCCTGGGGGCCGTCGACGCACGGACCGCGAAGCTCCTGGCGCGCCCGGGGATGGGCTGGTGCCAGGGCCGGGTGTGCGGATTCGCCTCGGCCAAACTCGCCCAAGGAAAACGCTTGGGCGTCAACGATCTCGCGCCGATGTCCCAGCGGTCGATCGCGACGCCGGTGTCGCTGGAACGCCTCGCGGCGGACGACCTCACTAGGATGAGCGTCCGGGAAGAAGAGGGGTGAGGCGATGAGCGCGAACATCCAGGAGTTCGAGAAGACGACACTCCGGGAGCGAGTCTCGCGCGCCCTCCGCGCGGCAGTCGTGGCAGGCGAACTCGAACCGGGCACGGTCTACTCCGCGCCGGAGCTGGCCAAGCGGTTCGGAGTGTCGGCGACCCCCGTCCGCGAAGCGATGCTCGACCTGGTCCGCGAGGGGCTGGTCGAGACAGTCCCGAACAAGGGCTACCGGGTCACGGAGATGGCCGAGAGCGAACTGGACCAGATCACCGAGCTTCGCCTGCTGATCGAACCGTCCCTGGTCGCCCGCGCGCACATCCCCGACGGCGACCTGCCCGAACTGCGCGCGATGGCCCAGGCCATCGTCGACGGCGCGGCCGAGGGCGACCTGATCGCGTACACCGAGGCGGACCGGGCCTTCCACCTCAGGCTGCTGGACTACGCCGGAAACGCCCGCGCGACCTCCCTGATCGCCGATCTGCGCGCGCATACCCGGCTGTACGGGCTCGCCGCCTTGTCCGAGCGCGGCGAACTCGAGGAGTCCGCCCGCGAACACCACGCGATCCTCGACGCGATTTCCGGCGGAAACCCCGGGCTGGTCGAGAAACTCATGCGCACCCACATCGGGCATGTACGCGAGTCGTGGGCCAGTGCCGAGCCGACCCAGCGGAAACGGAAGTCCTGATGGGCCAGGAGTACGCACTGACGTGCGAAGCGATCGACATCGTCCTCTCGGACGCACCGCAGAAGACGAAGCGCCTTCTGCTGGGCGATGTCCTGCGTCGCATCCTGAAGGCGGACGTCTTCGCCTCCTTCGTCTGCGATTCCTCCGGCCCCTACGCCGATCCGGTCCAGCTCGACCTCGGCGACGACGCGCTTCGCGCCTACCACCGGCATTTCCGGCACGTCGACGACCTGACCCCGAGGCTTTTCGCCCGGGGACGCGCTTCGCGGGTCACCCCGGCCGCCGGGTTCTCCGCTGAGTTCGTCCACGACTTCCTGCACCGCGGCGGCATGTACCACGGCATGAACTACTTCCCGGTCGACGCCGGCCCCGGTTCCGTGGACCTGCGGCTGTGGCGGGGACGCGGCGGCCGCGCGTTCACCGAGGCGGACGCGCGGGTCCTCGAGTCCTTCGGGAACCTGGTCGCCCGGACCTGGCCCCGGGAGGCTCCGTCCGGTCAGAAGCCGTTGTCCCGGCGCGAAACCCAGGTCGCGGAGCTGGTCGCGGACGGCTACAGCGACAAGCAGATCGCCGCGGCCCTCGGCATCGCGCCGCCGACGTTGCGGACCCACCTGAGCAACGCGTTTGCCAAGACCGGCGCGCCCAACCGCGCGGCCCTGGCGGCGTACCACCTCCGGCATCGTCAGAAATAACGATGGCGGAGGCCGCGCGGCATGCCGAGACTCCCGGATAAGCCTCATTCCGCTGCAAAGGAGCCCCGGATGCCGCTTACCCCCACGGCCGCCCACCCCGCTGTCCTGGACGCGGTCGCACGGCCGGAACCAGGAGACTGGACGCAAACCTGCACTGCCGACGAGATCGCGGCCCAGCTTCCGTTAGCGGGCGGGAAACCGTATCCGCTCGCGGTGAAGGCGAACATCGCGGTGCGCGGACTGCGCCGATCGGCGGGATGCGAGCTGCTGGACATCGCGCCGGAGGAGGCCGACGCCCCGGTCGTCACGTTGCTGCGCCGCTCGGGCGCGGTGGTCGTCGGCATGGCGAACATGCACGAACTCGCCTTCGGGATCACCTCGCAAAACGCCTCCTACGGTGCGGTGTGCCTGCCGGACCGTCCGGGCTACCTGGCAGGGGGCTCCTCGGGCGGCAGCGCCGCGGCCGTCGCGCGCGGCCATGCCGAGGTCGCTCTCGGCACGGACACCGGCGGCTCGATCTCGATCCCGGCCAGCCTGTGCGGGGTCGCGGGTTTCCGCCCCAGCACCGGACGCTGGCCGACCGCGGGCATCGTCGGCCTGTCGTGGACCCGCGACACCCCCGGAATCTTCGCGCGCTCAGTGCGGCGCCTAGCCGAGATCGACCAGACGATGCTCGGCGCGACCGCGGACCAGGACCCTCCGCGCCCGAGGATCGGCGTGCCCGCCGAACTGTTCCACGCGCTGCACCCCAGCACGCGAGCGGCGATCGAACCGGCCCTGGACGCGCTCGCGGACACCGTCGAACTGGTGCCGGTGCAACTCGGGGAAGTCTGGGAGCTGACCCGCGCGGCGGCCATGCCGATCGTCTGCTGGGAAGCCCGCCGGCTGCTCGGAGACGTCGCCGCCCGCGCTCTGGGCATGAACGCGGAGCAGGCGTTCGCCCGGCTGGTCGCGGACGTGCGCAGCCACGATGTCCGGCAGATCCTGCGGGCGGAGGCAGAGTCCCCGGTGTCGCCCGACGCGTACGCGATCGCCCAGCGGCAAACCGACCAAGCGAGAGCGTGCTACGCGGAACTGCTGCACAAGCACGCCCTCACCGCGCTCGCGTTCCCCACCACGCCCGCACCGGCCCCGCCCGTCGACTGCGACGGGACGGTGGAACATCTGGGCAATCGCGTGGACGCTTTCGAGCTGTACACCCAGAACACGACGCCAGGCGCGATGCTCGGAGCGCCCATGGTCACCTTCCCGCTGGCCGTTCCCGAGACCGGTTTTCCAGTCGGGTTGACCGTTCAGGGAGCCCGGTTCGATGACCGGCGGACGTTGCGCCTTGCCGAACGGATGGCGGACTGCACTGGCGAGGCTGGGGCCGCTTCTCGGTGAACATGCCGGGCTTCAGGGAACCTCGGCTGTCCCGGCCTGGTGCCGGTCCCGTATGCACGGTGCGGCCGTTTCCGCCCAGGCGTCATCCGGTCCGCAGGGCGCACACCACAGGAAAGATCCTCGTGGCGACGATGCTGTTTCGCTCGCGATGGCTTTCGCCCAGGGCGCGGCCGCCGCCGTGTCTGGCGCCAGGACCGCTGACGCGAGGGCGCCGGTCACCACTACTGCGAGTCCGGCCTTCGTGCATCGATCGACGTGAACCATGGAACCCTCATTTCGGACCGGGCCGCGCGAGCGGAAACGCACGCGGTGCGTCTCGACAACGGCCGACTGGCTTCGGACAATGACCGGTGGCGGTTCGTGCTCGGCTTGGGCCCGGTCATGCTGGCCACCGTGGCCGCCGGTGCGTGCGAGGTTCCTGCGATCTTCTTGAAACGCCTGGTCGGACCTGCTGCGCACGCCTGAGGGGAGGGGCGGCGACATGCGGTGCGAGTTCGTTCTGCTCGGTGCGGTCGAGGTGCGGCTCGACGGGTGCTCGGTCGACGTCGGCGGGGCCCGGCAGCAATGCGTGCTGGCCGCACTGCTCCTGGACCTCGGGACTGTCGTGCAGACGGATCGGCTGATCCCGCGGGTCTGGGGCGAGTCGCCTCCGCTTCGCGCTCGCGCGACGCTGCACACCTACGTTTCCCGCCTTCGCCGGGCGCTGGCCGCGGCCGAGGGCGTGCTGTTCCAGGGCCAGACAGGCGGGTATCGGCTCAGCGCCGACCCCGAGACCGTCGATGTGCATCGGTTCCATCGCCTGCTCGCGCAGGCGCGGTCCGCGGCCGACGACGTTGACTCAGCGGAGCGATTCGAGGAGGCGCTCGCGCTGTGGCAAGGCGAGCCGTTCGCGCGCCTCGAGAGTCCGTGGCTCGACTCGGTGCGGGATTCGCTTGGGCAGGAACGGTATTCCGCCGAACTTGACCTGGCTGACCGCGGTTTGCGTTGCGGGCGGCATGCCGAGCTGCTGCCGGCGCTGCGGGATCGGGCGCGGGCGCATCCGTTCGACGAACGCGCTGCGGCACAGGCGATGCTGGCGTTGTACCGAAGCGGCAGGCAAGCGGAAGCATTGGCGGAGTACCAGCGCGTCCGGCTGCGGCTGACCGCCGATTTGGGCGTCGACCCCGGTTCGTCCCTGCAACTGCTGCACCAGCAGATCCTGTCCGCGGCACCGGACATCGACCCGCCTGAGCCGGTGTCCGCGCCGGTGACGCCCCGCCAGCTGCCCGCGGCCCCGGCAGCCTTCGCCGGCCGTGCCCGCGAACTCGCGACTCTGGGGGAGCGGCGCGAGCCGGCGGCGTGGGCGTTGTCCGGCGGCGGCGGTGTCGGGAAGACCTGGCTGGCGTTGCGCTGGGCGCACGAGCATCTCGCCGAGTTCCCGGACGGTCAGCTTTTCGTGAACCTGCGCGGTTTCGACCCGGTCGAGGAACCCGTGCCCGCAGTTTCGGCCCTGGGCGGGTTCCTGACCGCGCTCGGGGTGGCGTCCGCGTCGATCCCGCCGGACGCCGACGCCCGGGCGGGGTTGTACCGGAGCCTGATCGCCGACCGGCGGATGCTCATCGTCCTCGACAACGCCCGCGACACGGCACAGGTCGCGCCGTTGCTCCCCGGCGGGCGTGGCACGACCGTCTTGATCACCAGCCGCCGCAGGCTGGACGCGCTGCTGGCCGCGCACAATGTCCGGCCGTTGCCGGTGGGCGCGGTCGAGGAACGCGATTCCCGCGCGATCCTCCTCCGCCGGCTGGGTGCCGATCGCGTGGACGCCGAGCCGGGCGCCGCCGAGGAACTGGTGCGGCACTGCTCCGGCCTGCCGCTGGCGTTGGGAATCGTCGCCAGCCAGGCCGCGACCCATCCCGATTTCCCGCTCGCCAGCTTCGCCGCGGAACTGCGCGCCGCCGACGAGCGGCTCGACACGCTCGGCACCGGTGAACTGCCGTGGAGCCTCCGCACGGCGCTGTCGGCCTCCTACCGCGTGCTCAGCGACCAGGCCGCGGCTGTGTTCCGGGCACTCGGCCTCGCTCCGGGGCCCGACATCGCGCTTCCCGCCGCCGCCGCGCTCGCCGCACTGCCTCGCCCGGCCGCACGAACGATCCTCGCCGAACTCGAGACGGCAAGCCTGGTCGATCAGCCTCGCCCCGGCCGTTACCGCATGCACGACCTCACTCGCCTTTACGCCGCCGAACTCGCACATGCCGACAGCGCCGAGGCACTGACCCGCTTGCTCGGCCACTACTGCCACGTGGCGGCGGTCGCAGCGGACCTGCTCGCCCCGGGCGAGCGGTACCGGCGTCCGCCGATCCCCCTCCTTCGGGACCCACAGTCGCGCTGCCCGACGCCCACGCTGCCCTCGCCTGGCTCGACGCCGAACGCGACAACCTCGTCGCAGCCGCACGAGCCGCCGCCCAGCGCATGCCGAGAATGGCGATGCACCTTTCCTTCACGCTGTACCGATACTTCGACAACGGCGGCCACTTCCAGGACGCACTGACCCTGTACACCGCCATCCGGGACGCCGCCGATCCGGACTCTGTCGACCGGTCTTACGCACTCTGCGCGCGCACGCACACCCTCGTCCGGCTCGGCCGCTACGACGAAGCGATCCACGACGCCGACGAAGCTCTCCGGAATTCGCCTGAGGACTTCCTCGTGAAGTACAGCGGCTGCACCGATCTCGGCATCATCCACGAGTACCGGGGCGAGCACGACCAGGCGGTCGCCTGTTACCTGGACGCGATCGCGGCCAGCCAGGCCGCCGGCCATCGAGTCAATCTCGGGAACGCCCTCAACAACCTGGGCGACCTCTACCGCGAACTCGGCCGCTATGCAGAAGCGGACGACCATTTGCGGCGCAGCCTCGCCATCGCCGAGGAAGCTGGCGCGACCGGCCTCGCCGCCACCGCATTGACCGGCCTCGGCGAACTGGAACAGGCACAAGGGCACCACCACGACGCGCGCACCTATTATGCCCGTGCCCTCGATCTGGTCCGCACCTGGGGAAACCGCAGCGTGGAAGCCGAACTGCTCAACTGCCTGGCCGCCGCCGCACCCGACCGCCGCGAAAGCCTCGCACAGCACCAGGAAGCTCTCCGGCTGGCTCGCGACACCCATTCCGCCCTCGAACAAGCACGCGCCCACGACGCCCTCGCCCGCCTCCACCACGGCCTCGGCGAACTCGTCCTCAGCCGCCGCCACGCAACCTGCGCGCTGCGCCTCTACACCGCGCTGAAAAGCCCGCACGCAGACGCTGTCGAGGAATTCATCGCGAGCGCACTGGACCACACGGTCAGGATTGGTGGTGCACCAGCGTCGCGCCGGTCCGGAGGTCCTTGAGGGACGCGGTGATCGACCGGTCGCGGATCACGCACTGATAGCCGGGATCGTGCTGAATTCTCACCTGGACGGGGAACTTGGCGATTCCGGCGACGACGCCGTCGCTGATCGGGTATTCCGTCGTGACCAAGCCGGTCGCGGACGCGCGGAGGTCGAGACTCGACTCGCCGTTCGTGCAGAAAGCCTTCACTTCGGCGGACAATTTCGTGGAAATCGTTGTCGTGCCCCGCACCGCCACGTCGACTTCGCGGAACGAGACGGTCGCGACGACGCCGTCCCAGCCGATCGTGGTGGCCTCCGGCACGAAGTGCGCCTCGGCCGCCGACGCGGCGTCGGTGCCGGCGGCCAGGAGCGCCGCGGTGATCGTGGCGGTCGCGGCGATTCTCGCCGGATTCCGCCAGGCCGGCCTGGCCGGCCGACGAATGGTGAGCAGCGCACGAGCTTTCTGGAACGGCATATCGGCTCCTTGTCCGGTATCCGAGCGAAGAGAACGCGACTGACCGGCGACGCGCGCGCCGCCGGTCAGTCGTCAGAGCTAGGAGATCGGGTCGAAATGGATGGGGATGTCATGGTCTTTGTCGTCCTTGGCGCCGCCGGACGAGCTGTTGACGACGGTGAAGTCCTTGGTCGTCCCGTCGAGTTGCAGCCGCAGCGTCTCGAAACCGATGCGCAGGGAGGACACGCCCTGCATATCCGCGGCCTTGATCGTGAAATGCGCGCTGACGTGGAAGTGGTGCTGCTCCTGGTTGAGGTAGGTGTTCTTCAGCACGCTCCGGTTGCTGTCGTGCGAGAAGCGGAAGCCCCAGACCTTCCAGCTGTCCGACGACGGAAGGTTGTAGACCTGCCACAGGGCCTTGTAGTTGTAGGTCCAGAGATCGCCCTCGATCGTTCCGTCGAGATCGACGCCGTGCGACTGGAGCACGAAGGTCTGGAAACTGCTGAACCCGTGGAACGCGGTGATTTCGCCGGCCGGGGCGGCCGGTCTCGCCCGGCCGACCGGAACGACGAGGTCGAATCGGCCGTGGGTCACCTTGATCCCCGACGAGGGCGACGAGCCGGGCGGGGCCGCGGAAGCCGCCGCCGCTCCCGTCGTCAAGGCCAGGACGCTGACCGCGATCGCGGCCGCCGTTCGGGTGCATGCCTTCCAGGCACGGTTGTTCATTTCGTCCTCTTTCCTGTCGGGGAGACCGCCGATTCGTTAAGCGCGGCGAATAGCAGCCAATGCCCCGCGACGCCGTCGACCCGGTTACAGTATTTTCGCGGGGTTGCTGTCCATGTCCGGCTTGCCGGAATTGTTCACGCCGGCCGGGTTTGTTTCTCCGGTGAAACGCATCTGTCGGGGTGCGGTGTCCGGGAAAAGTCTGGGCCGCCGCGCCTTGGCAGCGGTTTGGCGGCGCTTAAACCGCTTGGTCGGGCGAAGACGTCCCGGTGCGAGGGCTCGGCGCGGGGGAGTGGTGATGGAGATCCAGTTCCGGCTGCTCGGCGAGATCGAGGTGCGCGTCGGCGGGCAGCCGATCGATGTCGGCCATGACCGCCAGCGGTGCGTGCTGGCGGTGCTGCTGGCGGAAGCGGGCCGCCCGGTGCCGGTCGGCCAGGTGGTGGACCGGGTGTGGGGCGGGCATCGCCTTCCCGGCCGTCCGCTCAAGACGGTGCAGACCTATGTGTCGCTGCTGCGGCGCGCGTTGGCTCCCGCGGCGGTCTCCATCACTCATCAGCCGGCCGGTTACCGGATCGGCGTCGACGAGCAAACGGTTGACCTGAACCGGTTCCGGAACCTGATCGACCAGGCGCACGCTGCCGAGGACGAGAAATCCGCGGCGCTGCTGGAGCAGGCTCTCGCGCTCTGGCGAGGCGTGCCGTTCGCCGCCCTCGACACCCCGTGGATCAACGCGACCCGGGCCGTGCTGGCCAAACAGCGGCACGCCGCCCAGCTCGACCTGACAGACCTCCGCCTGCGCCGCGGCCAGCACGCCGCGCTGGTGCCCGAACTCGCCGCCCGGGCCGCCGAACATCCCTGGGACGAACGCGTCGCGGGGCAGTTGATGCTCGCCCTCTACCGCAGCGGCTGCCAGAACGAGGCGTTGCTGCACTACCGGCGGATCCGCCGGCGGCTGGCCGGCGAGCTGGGAATCGACCCCGGCCCGGCGTTGCGGGAACTGCAGCGGCGGATCCTGGCCGCCGATCCGGCACTGGCCGCGCCGGCGACCGCCGCGACGTCCCGGTCGGTGCGGGTCGTCGTGCCGCGCCAGCTGCCCGCCCCGCCGCGGTTGTTCACCGGGCGGGCCGAGGCGCTCGCCCGCCTCGACACCACACTGCGGAGACAGGGCGAACCGCTGCGCACGATCGTGATCTCGGGGATGGGCGGCATGGGCAAGACCTGGCTCGCGCTGCACTGGGCACACCAGCACCTGGACCACTTCCCGGACGGGCAGCTGTACGTGGATTTGCGGGGCTTCAGCCCGGCGCAAGGCCCGGTCCCGACCGAGACGGCAGTACGCGGGTTCCTCGCCGCCCTCGGCGTCAGCCCGGCCGCGATCCCGCCGGAACCGGAGGCCCAAGCCGGGCTGTACCGCAGTCTGGTGGCAGGCAAACGGATGCTCGTCGTGCTGGACAACGCCGCGGACAGCGCCCACGTCCTCGACCTGTTGCCCGGCACCGGCGGCTGCGTGACGCTGGTCATCAGCCGACGGCGGCTCACCGGCCTGATGACCACGCACCGGGCCGATCCGCTGGACCTCGACGCCCTTCCCGACGGAGAGGCCGCGGAACTGCTGGCCGCTCTCGTCGGCCGGGACCGGACCGCGGCCGAGCCGGAAGCCCTGCTCGAACTCATCGCCTGCTGTGCCGGGCTGCCGTTGGCGCTGGGCGTCGTGGCGGTCCGTGCCGCCGCCCACCCTCGATTCCCGCTCGCCGCGCTGGCCGACGAGCTGCGGGAAGCCTCGACCCGGCTCGACGCGCTGGATTCCGGAGAGCTGACCACGCGCGTACGCACGGTGCTGTCCTGGTCGGATCGCACTCTTGATCCCGCGACAGCCGCCGTGTTCGCCCTGACCGGGCTGGCCCCCGGCCCCGAAATCGGCCTGCCCGCGGCCGCCAACCTCACCGGTCTGGCGACCGATCGGGTCCGCGCGGTGTTCCGGGAACTGGAGAACGCGTACCTGGTGCAGCAGTGCGCGCCCGGCCGATACCGGATGCACGACCTGATCCGCCTCTACGCCGGCGAGCAAGCCCGCCGCCAGCCGGAAGCCGGGCGCTCAGCCGCCTTGCGGCGGCTGGTCGACTACTACCTGCACACCGCGCACATCGCCGACAATCTGCTGGAGCCAAGCCAAACCGTCGAACTCGACCCTCCTGGCGACGGATGCCGTCCCTGCCGGCTGCCCGACATTCCAGCAGCCCTCGCCTGGTTCGACAAAGAGCACCCCTCGCTCGTCGCCGCGCAGCGCCTCGCCGCGGACAACGACTGGCACGCTCCGGCGTGGCAGCTGGCGTGGGTGCTGGACAACTTCCTCCTCGCCCGCGGCCGCCTGCACGATCACGTGCACACCTGGCGGATCGGACTCGCCGCCGCTCAACGGCTGAAGGATCCAGCCGCCCAGGCGCTGGCCCGGCAACGTCTCGGACTCGCCTGCTCGCGGGCGGGCTTGCACGCCGAGGCACTCACCCATCTGCGGTGCGCCCTCTCCATCGCCAGGCGGACCCGGGACCGGCGCGACCTGGCGCACACCCATCGATTCCTGGCCAAGGCCTGGGGCGAGATCGGCGACAACCACCAGGCATTGAGCCATTCCACGATCGCGTTGCGGCTGTTCCGCCTTTCCGGCAGCCCCGTCTGGGAAGCCATCGGACTCAACCAAGCCGGATGGTTCCACGCCCGCTGCGACGAACCAGACCGCGCCCGAGCCTACTGCGAACGCGCGAATCTGCTCTTCACCCAGCATCGCGATCGCGAAGGGCAGATGGTCACGCTGCACAGCCTCGGCTACATAGCCCACCGCGACGGCCGCGACGCCCAAGCGATCGACCACTACCAGCAAGCCATCGCCCTCTGCCGCGACATCGGCCGCACTTACACCGAAGCCGACATCCTCGAACACCTCGGCCACGCGTATGCCGCACTCGGCAGGCACGGCGATGCTCACCGGATCTGGGACCAAGCCCTTGACCTGTACCGAACCCAGCACCGGGTCGCCCCGGCGCACCGGCTCGAGAAGCACCTGGCCGCGTGCACCGGCAACATCCGGAGCGACCCCGGCAGGCGCGAGTAGGGCTTCGAGGAACGGCAGGCACTGCGGAATCGGCGATGTCCTGTTCCCGCAACCATTTGACGGGGTCGACGCGACGAGGCGGTGTCATTGGGTGAAAGCACGCCGGTAGGCGGTCGGAGTGGTCCCCAGGGTCCGGCGGAAATGCAGCCGCAGATTAGCCGCGGTGCCCAATCCGCAGTCGCGGGCTACCCGGTCCACTGAATGATCGGTCGTTTCGAGCAGTTCTCTGGCCAGGCTCAGCCGCGCGGTGACCAGCCAGCGCAGCGGGGTGGTGCCGGTTTCTTCGGTGAACCGGCGGATGAAGGAACGCTGGGAGACGCCGGCGTGCCGGGCGAGTGCGCGCAGGGTGAGCGGCTGGTCGAGGCGTTCGAGTGCCCAGCCGCGGGTTTCGGCGAGGGACGCGTCGCCCGCCTCCGCGACCGGGGCCGGGACGTACTGGGCCTGCCCGCCGTCGCGGTGCGGTGCGGCGACCAGGCCGCGCGCGATCTCGTTGGCCACCACCGCGCCCAGGTCGCGGCGGACGATGTGCAGGCACAGGTCGATGCCGCAGCACACGCCCGCGGAGGTGAGGACCTCGCCCTCGTCGACGTACAGCACGTCGCGGTCGACTTCGACGAGGGGATGGTCGCGTTCGAGCTGATCGACGTGCCGCCAGTGCGTGGTGGCGTGTAGCCCGTCGAGCACGCCCGCGGCGGCGAGTGCGAACGCGCCGGTGCAGATGGACACCACGCGCTGGCCTCGGTCGCGGGCGTCGGCCAGCGCCTCGAGCGCGGGTTCCGGCGGGCGCAGCAGCGGCTCGAACCCCGGCACGATCACGGTGTCGGCGGCGCGTACTGCTTCGAGGTCTCCGTCGACGACGAGGGCGAATCCGGAGGTGGTGATCCTCGGCACCAGTCCGCAGATCCTCATCTCGTAAGGCGTCTCCGGGCGGGTGTTGAAGACTTGCGCCGGGATGGCCAGGTCGAGCGGGGTGACCCCGTCGAGCGCCAGTATCGCGACTCGATGCACCGTCATGGCAAAATACTAACGAAGAGGGGCAAATTTGCCACTCGCTGAACGGGGCCGGGTTCGGGCAGCCTGGGTGCCTCCGCCCGCGAACAACCGGCTGACCGGCAAAGGAATCTGATGGCAAGCCTTTTCGACCCGATCACCCTGCGCGGCATGACCGCTCGCAACCGCGTCTGGCTGGCTCCGATGTGCCAGTACTCGGTCGACGCCCAGGACGGTGTCCCGGCCGAATGGCATCTGGTGCATCTGGGCGCACGTGCCGCGGGCGGGTTCGGTGTGGTGCTGACCGAGGCCACGGCAGTCGCGCCGGAGGGGCGGATCTCGCCGCAGGACACCGGCATCTGGAACGACGAGCAGGCGGAGTCGTGGAGCAGGATTACCGGTTTCGTGCGAGCGGCCGGCGCGGTTCCGGCGATCCAGCTCGCGCACGCCGGGCGCAAGGCCTCGACTGCTGCGCCGTGGCGGGGCAGGGGAGTGGTCGCCGCGGCGGACGGGGGATGGGTGCCCGTCGGGCCGTCGCCCGAGCCGTATCGGGGTCTCGCTGCCCCGGACGTCCTGACGGTTCGCGAAATCGACGCGACGGTGCGGGCGTTTGCCGACGCCGCTCGACGGGCGGTGGCTGCGGGATTCGGGGCGGTCGAAGTGCATGCCGCGCACGGGTACTTGCTGCACGAGTTCTTGTCTCCCCTGTCGAATACCCGCACCGACGGCTATGGCGGGTCCTTCTCGAACCGGGCCCGCGCGCTGATCGAAGTCGTCGAGGCGGTGCGGCGGGTGCTGCCGGACAGCACACCCTTGCTGGTGCGGTTGTCGGCGACCGACTGGGTCGACGGCGGCTGGACCCTCGACGAAACCCTTGAGCTGACAGCGTTGTTGGCCGCGCGCGGGGTGGACCTGTTCGACCTCAGTTCCGGCGGCAACGATCATCGGCAGCAGATCCCCGCCGCCCCCGGCTACCAGGTGCCCTTCGCGCGTGACGTGCGCGCGAAAACCGGGACGGCGACGGCCGCGGTGGGCCTGATCACCGCGCCCCGGCAGGCCCAGGACATCCTCGACGAGGGCGCGGCGGACGTGGTCCTGCTGGGACGGGCGGCGTTGCGCGAGCCGGCGTGGCCGTTGCGCGCGGCCCACGAACTCGGCGTCGCGGACGCTCCATATCCGGTGCAGTATCGGCGAGGGGCGTACGGCTCCTGAGGCTAAAGACGGGGAGAGACCAGCAGCCGGATCCCGGCTGCCGCGAACAACCCGGCCAGGGTGCCTTCGATCCAGCGATAGGCGCGGCGGTAACCGCGTGCCACGGCGCTGATCGAGAACACGAACGCATAGCCGGCGAAAACGGCCATTCCCAGTACCTCGCAGGTCGTGATGACCGCGAAGGGAACGACCGGGCTCGAACCCGCGTGCACGCCCAGGGCCATGACCGCGATCCAGGTGAGGACCGACTTGGGGTTGCTGATCTGCAGAATGAACCCGCGGCGCGCGAGAACGTGCCATCGCGGGGTGGCCTCCGCATTTCCCGGGGCAATGTTCTGCGCCCCGTTAAGGGCGGCCCGCGCCGATCGCCACGAAAGCCAGAAAAGAAACGCCGCGCAGGCCGCTTTCAACGCGATCATCGCCTGGGACACCGACGCCAGGACCGTGGATACGCCGAGCGCGGCCAGCACGGCCCAGCTCGCGCCGCCCGCCAGCAGCCCAGCGGCGAAAACAAGCCCGGACCGGCGTCCGTGCCGGGCGGCCACGGCCCCGATCGCCATGGTGCCGGGACCGGGGCTCGCCGTCATCGCCAGATAGGTCAGGAATGCGGGCGTCAACTGTGAAATCAGGGGAATGCTCCGTTCTCAACGCACACTTGAGCCTGAGGGTGGTCGCAGCGCGGCAGGTGTGCGAGCGGCAGGAGCGCCAGTTTTCGCAAGATTCTTGCCCCGAGGGCCTCAGTCCGACGGCACCGGATCGAGACGTGCGGCGGAAACCGGTTCGGCGAGGCGGTTCCAGTGTTTCTCGATCGCGGCGAGCGCCTTCGACATCAGCGACCGGGTCACCGCTTGCGCCAAGCCGCTGTCGCGCGCCTGGTAGGCGTCGACGAGGTAGCCGTAGTCCCGGCACGAGACTTCGAGCCGGCCGGGGAGCGACAGGCCGAAACTGCGGAGACGGTAGGTCCGCAGGCCGAGCGAGTCCATCAGCGGGCCGACCCGGCGGTTGGGGCAGATCGCGGCCTCGACGCGGCGGAAGTCCACCGTGGCATAGAAATACGCCTGCACGTCGCCGTCGTCGCGAGCCTGCCGGAGCCGGGCGAGGGGGTCGGCGAGCAGGGCGATCTCGGCGTCGGGCGTCCGCTCGGCCACCGCACTCGCGATCAGCGCGTAGAGCCCGGCCCGGATCTCGTAGAGATCGCGGACCTCGCTGAGGGAAAGTGTCGCCACTCGGGGGCGGCGCCGGGGCTCGATCTCCACCAGCCCTTCGCGCTGCAGCACCCCGAGCGCCTCGCGCACGGGCGTCCGGCTGGTGCCGAACCGCCTGCCGAGTTCCGCGGACGTGAGCTGGTACCCGCTCGGCAGTTCGCCCTCGATGATCTCCCTGGCCAGCGCGGCGGCCATGTCCCGCACCAGGTCGCCATGCCCGTCGAGGCTGGGCGAAGCCGCCAGGGCTTCGGTGATCCCGGTCGGTTCCTGCGCGTGCATGACCGCACTGTATCCCGCTCCCCGGCGGCGCGACACCGAGCAGTCAATCCGCAATCTGTCGCCAGTTTGCTTGCCAAACTCGCTAGATGACGCTTAGAGTCCCCATCGCTCGATCAAAGTGGCGACAGATTGGCGCTTCATGTATCCCGATGCCCGCACCGCGGACCTGGTCCGCGAGGTGCTCCCCGAAGTCGGCGAGATCGTCCGGAAGGACCTGCGCGACAGCGTCCTGGAAGTCTGGGTCCGGGCCTGGCGGTCCAGCGCCTGGCAACGGCTTTCCGACGTCCCGAAGTCGGTCGACCTGCCGCGCCGCCGGACGCTGGCCGTGCACACCCGGGCGGTGGCCCGGATGGCCGCGCAGATGGCCGACACGGTCGCCGAACTGCACGAGGTGCCGGTGGACCGCGACGCGGTGCTGGCGATCGCGCTGCTGCACGACGTCTGCAAGATCCGCGAATTCGAACCCGCGCCCGGCGGCGGGGGACAGTGGTCCGAGGTGGGACGCCGGTTCCAGCACGGTTTCCTGGGCGCGCACTGGATGCTCGAAGCCGGGATGGACGAGGATCTCGTCCACGCGGTCATCGCGCACACGCCGCACTCGTCGGTGCTCCCGCAGACCCAGGAGGCGGTGATCGTGCACTACGCGGACTTCGCCGATTCGGACGTGCAACTGCTCGACGCCGGGCAGCGGCTGTTCTGCAAGAGGCGCCCGTGAACGCGCCGGCAACCCTTCGCTACGACCTGGACGCGCTGGACGGCTTCGCCCGCGACGTCCTGCTCGCCACCGGAATGCGCCCGGACGACGCCGGGCTGCTGGCCCGATCGCTCGTCGAGGCGGACGCGACGGGAGTGGCCACGCACGGGCTGACCCGGCTGCCGGCCTACGCGGCCCAGCTCCGGGCCGGGCAGGTCAATCCCGTGCCGCGAGAGGAAGTTCTCGCCGACGCTCCGTCCGCGGTCCTCGTCGACGCGGACGGCGGCTTCGGGGTTCCGGTCGGGGTGCGCACCCTCGACCGGCTCATGGCGAAAGCCCGCGAGACCGGAGTCGCTTTCGGCGGCGTGACGCGGGTGGCGCATTTCGGCGCGGCGGCGTTCTTCACCCGGCGTGCCGCCCGGGAGGGGTTCGCGGCCTTCGCGATGAGCAGCACGTCGCCTTCCGTGGTGCCGTTCGGCGGGCGCGGACCCCGGATCGGCAACAGCCCGATGTCGTTCGCCGCGCCCGGGGTGCGGGAACCGGAACTGGTCATGGACATGGCGCAGTCGGTCAGCTCGCGCGGGCGGATCAAGGTTTTCGAGGCCGAGCACCGCGAGCTGCCCGAGGGCTGGGCGGTGGATCGCGACGGGCTGCCGACGAGGGATCCGGCGGCCGCGCTGGCCGGCGGGGTGCTGCCGAGCGGCGGGCACAAGGGTGCGGCGTTGTCGCTGATGGTCGAGATGCTGGCGTCCGGGATGACTGGCGCCCGGCTCACCCGCGACATCCGGCACGCCGGGTTCACCTCGGCGGGCACCCCGGACCTCGCCTCCGACGTCACTGTCGGCAATTCTTTCCTGGTTCTCGACGCGGCGGTCTTCGGCGACGCCCCCGGGGTTCGCCGCCGGGCGACCGAGATCGCGGAGCACGTGCGGCGCAGCGAGCCGGCCCGCGACGTCGACCAAGTCCTCGCCCCGGGCGATCCCGAGCGGGCGCGGTTCGCCGAGGCGGCCGTGGCCGGGGTCCCCCTGTCTTCCGCGGCCGCCGATGGCCTCCGGGCTCTCGCGGACGAACTCGGGCTCGCCTTTCCCCATCCCTTCAACGACGATCAGGGAGCCGACCATGGACACCGACGCAAGCAAGAAACCGGCCCCGCACTCGGCTGAGGAGCTGTCTGCCACGAACTCCGCGAAGGACAGTCGCCGGACGATCGTCGCGGCCTCGGCGGGCAATTTCGCGGAGTGGTACGACTGGGGCGTCTACGGCGTCGTCGCCACCATGATCGCCCAGCGGTTCTTCCCGGCAGGCAACAGCGCCCTGGCTCTCGTGGGCGCCTACGCGATCTTCGCGATCGCGTACCTGACCCGCCCGTTCGGCACCGTCCTCTTCGGACATATCGCCGACAGTTTCGGCCGGACGAAAGCCCTTTCGCTCACCATCGTCCTCACCTGCGGCGCGACCGCGCTGATCGGCTTCATCCCGACCTACGCGTCCATCGGCGTCGCCGCGCCGCTGCTGCTCCTGCTCTGCCGGTTGATCCAGTCGCTCGGCACCGGCGGAGAACATGCGACCGCCATCGCTTTCGTCTACGAACACGGACCGCGCGGCGGAAAAGCGAAGGCAGTGGGCATGCTGAGCGCACTGACCCTCGCCGGTCTGCTGTCCGGGACGCTGCTGGCGACCGGGCTGTCCGCCGTGCTGCCGGCGGACGCGTGGAGCAGCTGGGGCTGGCGCATGCTGTTCTGGCTGTCGCTCCCGATGGGGTTGATCGGCCTCTACGTGCGCCGCAACACCCAGGACAGCGAGGAATTCCGGCAGCTGCAGCGGTCCCGGTCGGAGAAGGCCACGCTGCGCACCTCGCCGGTTCTCGAGGCCATCCGGACTTCGTGGCGCAAGATTCTCCTGTTCGTCGCCTTCCTCGGCACCTGGTCGATCGTCTCGGCGATCGTGACCTCGTACCTGGCGACGTTCCTCAAACAGAACCATGCGCTCTCGCAAGCTCAGGCCTACGCCGCCAACACGACGTCCTCGGCGACGGCCGTGGTGTTCGTGCTGCTCTTCGCCCCGTTCGTCGACCGGCTCGGGCTGCGCCGGGCCACCGTCGTCGCCTGCCTCTTCGTAGCCGCGGCCGTCGTGCCGGGGTTCCTGCTGGCAGGCACGAACCCGGCGGGCGCGTTTCTCGGGGCGGTCCTGCTGGGCGCGGCCAAGGGCATCCTGGCCGTGCCGTCGCTGCTCGCCGTGAGCCAGATCTTCCCGGCGCGCTTCCGGGTCAGCGCCGGCGGCCTGTCGTACAACGTCGCCGCGTCGGGGCTGGGCGGCACCGCGCCGATCGTGGCGATCGCCCTCAACGAGACCTTCGGGTCGTCGCTGGCTTTCGCCTCCTACATTGTGCTCGCCGCCCTCGTCACCGTCGTGATCATGCTGACGGCGGGCCGGCGGTGGACGGCCGCGTAGCTCGCCGGGGCCGCGAGGCGCTGTCCGCCTCGCGGTCCCGCCGCGCTTATTCCCCCGCTTCGGGATAGGACGCGGTCGCGCGGATCTCCACGAGCAGGCCGGGACTGGCGAGCGTGCTGACGCCGATGAGCGACCAGGTGGGGTAAGGCGGCTTGACGAGACGCGCCTTGGCCGCGCTGAAACCGGCCATGTGCTCGTGCATGTCGACGTGGTAGCTGGTGACGTCGACGAGGTCGCTGAGGCTGAGCTTCTCCAGCCGCAGGATCTCCTCGATGCGCCGGATGGCGATCTCGGTCTGTTCTCCGATGTCCTCAGGGATGGTCCCGTCGGCGCGCCTGCCGATCGTGCCCGCGATGAACAGCTGGCCGTGCGAACGGACGGCCGCGGAATAGCCGAACCGCTCGAAGGCGGCCCGCGCCTCGCCGAAGACTTCGTTGCCCTCGGGGACTTCGACGGTGTACTTGGTCATGGGAATTCCTTTCTGGGGTGGGAAAGTCAGTCGCCCCAGCGGGACGAGCGGCAGGCGTGTTCCATCCGGGTCCGGCCGAACTCCCGGCGTTCGAGCAGGAATTCGCCGGGAATCGAGTAACGGGGCGCGTTTCCCGGGTTTTTCGCGGCTTGCGCGACAATCGCGTCGGTGAGCGAGCCGATCATGTCGAGCCGCGGATAGGCGAGGTGCACGGTGCCGGCTTGCTCCTCGGTGACGGCGTCGAGCTGGCCGGCACCCATCGGACCGCCGAATTCGACGGCGAGGCCTGCGCGGACGAGCACGCACAATGTCCCGCGTCGTTCGGCGATGCCGGGGGAGGTGTGCAGGGCGATGGCCTGCCACACCTCGTCGGCGTCCGACGCGGGCACTCCGTGCGAGGCAAGGAATTCCGCGGCCCGGTCCGCGCCCTCGACCTCGAACCGCTGGCGGTGCGGACCGTCCGACGCGACGCCGAGGTCGTGCATGGCGCACGCGGCGAACAGCAGATCGTCGTCGTAGTCGCGCCCCGCGGCGAGCGCGAGGCGGGGCGCGACCAGGCGGGCGAACAAGTAGGTGCGGATGCTGTGGTTGAACACCGACGGCGTTTCCACCGGACGGACGAGACGCACCACGGCGTCCGCGAGCGGCGTGCCGGGCAGCGCGACCAGTTCGTCGGCCGCCGCGGCGGGAGTGGTTCCGGTCATGGCTTCAGCCTGCCGGGGCGGGGGTAGGTCGGCGAGTGGCAACTTTGCCAGGGTTCGATAGGATCTTGCCAACCGGCGTCGGCGCTTGGCTGCGGAAGAAAGTCCGTGCGGGGAACCCTGACGGAATCTGGGTCGGTGAAGGTTCCCCTCCCGGACGACCCGCGCTCAGGCGGGATCGCGCGACAAGGGTTCCGCCGCGTGATCGCCGTGGGCGACGGACTCGCGGTGTACGCGGACGAGGGCCTGCGCCCGGGCGAATTCGGCGGGGGTGAACGGCAGCGGAGGACGGTGCGCTTCGAGGAGTTCGCCGGCGCGGCCGTGCAGCAGCATGGTGGTGCCGGCCAAGCGCTCGTCCCGTCCGCGCCGGCCGGTCTTCCGCTGGACGGTGCAGGACGGGCCGAGCAGCGTGCCGATGAGTTGAGCGAGATCGGCTCCGGGGCCGGCTGCCTGTCCGGCGATGGCGAGCATCCGGGTCGGGAGGTCGACGAGGTCGTGCACGTCCGTGCGCACGACCCAGACGTTCTCGCCGCCGCCGGACCGGGCCGCTTCGGCGATGTCGGCTCCGGTCGTGCCGTCCGGGGTGCGGAGCAGGAATTCGTCGACGGCGCCGTCGGGCACGGCGAGGACTTGCATGGCCGCGATGTCGTAGCGGTGCGCGGCCAGGGTGGCGGTGAGGGCGGCCAGGCTTCCCGGCACGTCGCGCACGGTCGCGCGGAGGCGCCATTCGCGCGCGTCCGCCGGCTCGGACGCAGCGGTGCGCCGCGGCGGCCGGTGGCTCCAGCGGTGCCGCAGGGCGGCGGAGACGATGAAGAGCCCGCCCAGCGCGAACATCAGGGCGGGTCCGACGCGGTTGTTGGAGAGGGTGCTGACGAACAGGTCGGCGATCCCGGTGGCGAAGAACAGCGCCGCCAGCTCGACCAGGTCCCGGTTGACCGAACGCTTCCGGCTCTCGGCGGTCGTACGCCGCTTCTCGGATGCTGTCATGCCGTCCAGCGTCGCGGCGGGTGTTTACCGTTGGTGCCACGACCTGTCACGATTCAGTTAACCGGCCCGGGGCGGCGGCGTCCACACCAGCCGCGGGTCGGTCTGCACGAAGCTGCCCAGCAGCTGGTCGACCCGCATCAGCACGTCCAGGTCGAGGCGGATGCCGGCGGCTTTCGCGTTCTCGGTGATCTGTTCCGGTGTGCTCGCGCCGACCACCGCCGCGGCCACGGTTTCGTGCTGCAAGGTCCAGGCGAGCGCGAGCTGGGCCATGGTCAACCCCGCGTCGTCCGCGACGCCGCGCAGCAGCTCCACCCGGTCCACCAGCTCCGGGTACCGCAGCGGCCGCGCGTACGCCGGTCCGGTCGCCCGAGAGCCCGCCGGGACCGCTCCGTTGCCGTACTTGCCGGTCAGGACGCCTTGCGCCAGCGGGACCGCGGCGAACTGGCCGAGGCCGAGGCGGTCGGACACCGGGATCACCTGTGCCTCCGCCACGCGCCACAGCATCGAGTAATGCGCCTGGTTCGAGATCAGCGGCACGTCGTACCGCGCGGCTGCCTCGGCGGCTTGCGTCAGCTGCTCCGCCGTCCACTCCGCGGTGCCGACGTAACGCACTTTGCCTTGCCGCACCAGGTCGGACAGGGTCAGGAACGTCTCCGCGACCGGTGTCTTGTAGTCGAATCTCAAGAGCTGGTAGACGTCGATGTAGTCGGTGCGCAGCCGCCGCAGGGAGCCCTCCAACGACGCGATCACGTGCTTGCGGCTCAGGCCCGCGTCGTTGGGCCCGGGGCCTTCGGGCCAGAACACCCCGGTGCACAGGACCAGGTCGTCACGGCGCGTGCCGGCGAACGCCGCGCCGAAAGCGGCTTCCGCGGCACCGCCGTCCCAGGCCGCCGCCGTGTGGAATGTGGTCACGCCCGCGTCCAGCGCCGCGGCGACACAGCCCGGCGCATGGTGGTTGTACCAGTTGCCGTAGGCGATTTCGCTCACGGCGAGTCCGCTCGCGCCGAGTCTGCGGTGCTCCATGTCAGCCTCCTTGGGCGGTCATCTCGTTGATCCACGCGTCGAGCGTGCTGGCTTTGCGGGCGAGCGATTCGTGCGGCGGGATCAGGAACTGGTCGCGGTCGGGTGTGTGGTGGTGCCGGTTGCCGTAGGCGAGCCCGCTCGCGCCGAGTCTGCGGTGCTCCATGTCAGCCTCCTTGGGCGGTCATCTCGTTGATCCACGCGTCCACCGCGCTGGCCTTGCGGGCGAACGATTCGCGCACCGATTCGTGCGGCAGGATCAGGAACTCGTCCCGGGACAGCCCGCGCACGACCGCGTCGGCGACGTCTTCGGGTTCGAGCAGCGGCGCGGCGGCCGCGATGGCCAGCGCGGCCGGGTGGCCTGCGGCGAGGCCCGGCTCCAGCAGCGCGGTGCGGACGCCGAGCGGGCACAGCGCGCTGACCCGCACCCCGCGCGGCCGGTAGGTGATCGCGAGCCATTCCGCCAGCGCGACGGCCGCGTGCTTGGTGACCGAGTACGGCGCGTCGCCCGGCACTCCGAGCAGGCCGCCCGCCGACGCGGTGAGCAGCAGGCAGCCCTCGCCCCGGGCGAGCATCGAGGGCAGCACCGCCTGCGCGGCGTGGACATGCTGCATCACGTTGATTTCCCAGGACTTCGCCCACTGTTCGTCCGCGGCGTGCACGCCGGTGCCGAACGCGGCGCCGGCGTTGGCGCAGAACAGGTCCACCGGCCCGAACTCGCCTCGCGCGCCGGCCACCAGCGCTTTCAAGTCCTTTTTGGACGTCGCGTCGGTCGCCGCCGCGACGGCCCGTCCGCCCGCGTCCCTGATCTCGGCCGCGACGCGCTCGGCACCGGCAGCGTCGAGGTCGGACACGACCACCCCGTGCGCGCCCTCGGCGGCGAATCTGCGGGCCATGGCGGCGCCGATTCCGTGCGCCGCGCCGGTGAGCACGGCTACCCGTCCGGTCAGTTCCACCTGCGCTCCACTATTTCCTGAGGCATTGTTACGGGGGTGAGCAAATTGTATTTCCGGACTGTCAGCTGGATGATAAAAGACCTGGTCAGCGGCCTGTGATGGGTTCGGTGCACGGTTTCGGACATTAGCACGCTGACGGTGGCGATGGTATGCTCCGCGGCAATTATTCACGGCCGGTATTGCGTTTTCCGCGGCCGATGCGTTATTGCTGTAAACGGTTCCGCGGCGATCACCGCCCACCCCGCTACAGGAGGTCAGCCGATGGTCGAGCTTGTCCCGCCGTCGCACGCTCGACGGCTGCGGTGCCTCGGTGTGGGCGACCCCGGCACGGTGGCGGCCGTCGCGCGCGGCGGAGGGCTGGGCGTGCTCGACGGGACCGATCCGGTGGAGCTGCAACTGGTCGCGGCCCGGGTCCGCGTGCCCTACGGCGTGCGTACGGACGGTCCGGTGCCCGCGGGCGCGGCCTTCGCGATCCGGACGAAAGCGCCGTGGCGGGGCGCGCTCGCCGAGGTGACGGATGCGGAAACCGCCGCCGAAGCGGTCCGCGGCGGTGCGCTGGGGCTCGTCGCCGGAGTCGGCGAGCTGAGCGATTTCGTGCTGCTGCAACAGCTTCTGGGCAGGTTTGACGTCCCGGTGTGGGGCCGTGCGGCCGGGCCGAGGACGGCGGTGGGCGCGCTCGCCGGGGGCGCGGCGGGAGTGGTCCTGCCGTCCGCCTCGGAGGCCGACGTCCGCCGGATCGTCGGGGCGGAGCTGCCCTCGGCGTCGTTGGGCGATCGGCTGTGCCGCACGCTGGGCACCGCACTGCCGATCGTGCAAGGCCCGATGACGCGCGTCAGCGATCAGCCCGCGTTCGCCGCCGCGGTCGCGGACGCGGGCGGCTTTCCCTTCGTCGCGGTCGCCACCGCGAACGGCGCGCGCACGGCAGAGTTGTTGCGCGGCACCGCCGAGCGGCTCGGCGACCGGCCGTGGGGCGCGGGCATCCTCGGCTTCGTGCCCGACGATCTGCGCGCCGAGCAGCTGGCCGAGATCCGGTCCGCCCGGCCGCGGTGCGTGCTGATCGCGGGCGGGAAACCGGGGCAGGCCAAGGCGTTGGAGGCCGAGGGCATCGCGACGTTCCTGCACGTTCCCTCGCCGATCCTGCTGCGCCAGTACCTCGACGCCGGAGTGCGCCGGTTCGTCTTCGAGGGAGCGGAATGCGGCGGCCACGTCGGCCCGCGGCCGAGCTTCGCCCTGTGGGAGGAGCAGCTGGCTGTCCTCGCGGGGGAGAAGGACGTCGAGGTGCTGTTCGCCGGCGGGATCCATGACGCCCGTTCGGCCGCGATGGTCGCCGCGATGGCGGCGCCGCTCGGCGGTGCGGGCGTTCTGCTGGGCACCGCCTATCTCTTCACCGAGGAAGCCGTGCGGCTCGGCGCGATCACCCGGCTGTTCCAGGAATGCGTGCTCGCCGCCGACACCACCGTCACCCTGGAAACCGCGCCGGGCCATCGGACGCGCTGCCTGCTCAGCCCGTACACGACGGAGTTCGAACAGCTCAAGGCGAACCTGGCCGGCGTGCCCGCGCGGGAAGCTTGGCAGCGGCTCGAGGAGCTGAACACCGGACGCTCGCGGATCGCCAGCAAGGGCGTGCGCCGCGACGGGACGCGGCTGAGCGCGCAGACCCAGCTCTCTGACGGGATGTACCTGGCCGGGGAGGTCGCGGTGCTGCGCGACCGCCGGACCACGATCGCGGAGCTGCACGCCGAAGTCGCCTCGGGACGGACCTTCGCGCGGCCCGCCGAAGAAGCGGCGGTCTCGAGCAGGGACATCGCCGTCATCGGCATGGCCGGTGCCTTCGCGGGCGCGCCCGATGTCGAAGCGTTCTGGTCGAACATCCTGCGCGGCGAGGACTCGGTCGCCGAGGTGCCGTCCGGGCGCTGGGATCCGGAAGTCTACTTCGGACAGTCCGCGTCGAAGTGGGGCGGGTTCCTGCCGCCGCTGCCGGTCGACCCGCTCGACTACGGCATTCCGCCGTCCGCGATGGGCAGCATCGACCCGGCGCAGCTCGTGTCGCTGGAGATCGCGCGCCGCGCACTGGCCGACGCCGGGTACGAAGACCGGGAGTTCGACCGGGAACGCGCGAGCGTCGTCTTCGGCGCCGAAGCAGGCGGCGACCTTTCCAACGCGGGCACGCTGCGCTCGCTGCTCGACGGCTACTTCGAAGAGGTCCCGCCCGAACTGCTGGACCAGCTGCCCGAACCGACCGAGGACACGTTCCCCGGCACGCTCGCCAACGTCATCTCCGGCCGGATCGCCAATCGGCTCGACCTCGGCGGCGCCAACTACACCGTGGACGCCGCCTGCGGATCTTCGCTGGCCGCACTGGATCTCGCGGTGAAGGAACTGCGCGCCGGCACCAGTTCGGTCGTCCTGTGCGGAGCGGTCGATCTGCACAACGGCATCCACGACTACCTGATGTTCACCGCCGCCGGCGCGCTCTCGCCCACCGGACGCTGCCGCCCGTTCGACGCTTCCGCCGACGGCATCGCGCTCGGGGAGGGCGTCGCCTGCCTGGTGCTCAAACGGCTCGCCGACGCCCAGCGCGACGGCGACCGGATCTACGCCGTGGTCAAGGGAGTGGGCGCGGCGAGCGACGGCAAAGCGCTCGGCCTCACCGCGCCGCGTCCGGAAGGACAGGCCCGTGCGCTGGAACGGGCTTACCGCGACGCCGGAGTGTCCCCGGCGGAGGTCGGGCTGGTGGAGGCGCACGGCACCGGCACGGTCGTCGGCGACGCGACCGAACTGCGCACGCTGACGAGTTTCTTCGCCGAGGCCGGGGCCCGGCCGGGCTCCTGCGCGCTCGGGTCCGTCAAGAGCCAGATCGGCCACACGAAATGCGCGGCCGGGCTGGCCGGGCTGATCAAGGCGGTTCTCGCGCTGTGGCACGAGGTCGTGCCGCCGACGCTGCACCTGGCCAAGCCCAACGCCGCCTGGGACGCGGCCGCCAGCCCGTTCGCGTTCACGACCTCGGCCCGGCCGTGGGCGGACCCGGCCCGCCTGGCCGGCGTGAGCGCGTTCGGCTTCGGCGGCACCAATTTCCACGCCGTGCTCGGCGCGGGCCCGGTCGCTCCCGACCGGCGGCACGGTCTTCGCGACTGGCCCGCCGAGGCGGAGGAAATCCTGGCCGGAATCACCACGGCCGCAACCGATCCGGGCAAGGTCGCGTTCCTGTTCCCCGGACAGGGCAGCCAGCGCGTCGGCATGCTCGCCGAGCTGTTCGTGCACTTCCCCGAACTGGCCGACCTCCTGCGGCTCGCCCCGGAGGTCGCCGCTGTCGCCTTCCCGCCGCAAGCGTTCGATCCCGATTCCGTTGCGGCGCAAGAGAACGCGCTGACCGACACTCGCGTCGCGCAACCCGCGCTGGGGCTGGTCGAAACGGCGGTGGCGCGGCTGCTGGACCAAGTCGGCGTCCGGCCCGACTTCCTCGGCGGGCACAGCTACGGCGAACTGGTCGCGCTGTCGGTCGCGGGCGCGTTCGACACCTCGGCGCTCGTGCGGCTCAGCCAGGCCCGGGCGAATGCCATCGCCGACGTCGCCGCGCCCGGCACCATGGCCGCGGTCAAGGCGTCGCGCGACGTCCTCACCGCGACCCTGATCGGCCCGGACGTCGTGGTGGCCAACCACAACGCGCCCGGCCAGAGCGTGCTGTCCGGGCCGGTCCCCGCGGTGGAGCGGGCGGTCCGGCGGTTGCGGGAGACCGGGATCGCGGCCAAGCGGATTCCCGTCGCCTGCGCGTTCCACAGCCCGCTGGTGGCCGGAGCGGGCGACGTCTTCGCCGCGGCGCTCGCCGGCGAGGACGTCTCGGACCCGCGGCTGCCGGTGTGGTCGAACCGGACCGCACGGGCCTACGAAGGCGACGTCCGCGGCGAACTCGCCGCGCAGATCGGCGCGCCCGTGCGGTTTCTCGACCAGATCGAATCGATGTACGCGGCCGGCGCGCGGACGTTCGTCGAGGTCGGACCCGGCCGGGTGCTGACCGGCCTGGTGGCGGAGATCCTCGGCGACCGCCCGCACACCGCGGTCGCGTGCGGACCCGGTCTCCAGGGGTTCCTCACCGCGCTGTCCCGCCTCGCGCAAGCCGGCGTCGCCGTGCGCACCGAACGGCTGGCCCGGCCGCCGCGCCCCGAGCCCGCCGCCACCGCCTGGACCGTCGACGGCCGGTCCGTCCGCGCGCCCGGCGCCGAAGTTCCCGCCCTCCCGCCCGCCCGACGGATCCGGAGCACCGCGATGACCGAGCCCGCCCCCGGCCGCGACCAAGCTGTCGTCGACTTCCTGCGCACCGCCCGCGAACTCGTGGCGGCACAACGCGACGTGATGCTCGGCTACTTGGGAACCCCGGTCGCCCCAGCTGTCCCAGCCGCTCCGGCCCTGGTGCCAGTGACGATCGAGGAACCAGCCGCGGCACCGGAACCGGTAGAGACCGCGCCCGGCGACGTGCTGACGACGGTGATCGGCGTGATCAGCGAACGCACCGGCTACCCGGCGGAGATGATCGCGGGCGACCTCGACCTCGAAGCGGACCTGTCGATCGACTCGATCAAGCGGACCGAGATCGCCGGAACCCTGCTGGGCAGCCTGGGCTTGCCCGCCGACGACCGCACCGACCAGCTCAGCCGCGACCGCACCGCGCATGCCCTCGCCGCCCGGCTGGAGAGCTGGTTGTCGCCCGCTCCGGCGGCCGCCGCGCCGAAGCGGTACCGGCTGGCCAGAGTGCCGGTCCCGCTCGACCCGGATCCCGCGCGGCTGCACGGAAAGTCGGTGGCGGTGCTGGGCGAGGACGAGTCCGTCCGCGAGGCTTTCGCCGGTGCGGGAGCGAAAATCGTCACCGGCGACGCCGACCTCACGGTGCTGCTCGCCGGTGGCGCCGAGGCCCCGGAGGCGTTCGCCCGGCTCAAGGAAGTGCGCGGAGCCGTCCTGATCGCGGCGGAGCCGGATGCCGCCGGGCTTCGCGGCCTGGTCCGCTCGGCCGCGCTGGAACGGGAGGGGTCCACCCGGCTCGTCGAGGTCGCGCAGGACCTCGCGAAGGTGCTGGTCGACGAAGCCTGCGGGGACGGGCCGTCCGTCGTCGGCCATGACCGCGACGGCCGCTTCACGATCGAGCCGCGGCCACAGGATCTCGGATCGATCGCCTACTCCGGCGCCGGACCGGGCGGCGGCGAACTCGCCGCGCTGAACCTAGGGCCGGATTCCCTGGTCCTGCTGGTCGGCGGGGCTCGCGGGATCACTGCCCGCGCGGCGGCCGCGTTCGCCGCGTCCGGCTGCCGGATCGAACTCGCCGGCCGCACCCCGTGGCCCGGCGAACCCGACGACCTGCCCGCCGATCCCGCCGCGATGCGGGCCGTGCTCGCCGGCCGCGGCGGCTCGGTGGCCGGCATCGAACGCCAAGTGCGGACCGTGCTGGCGCAACGGGAGATCGGACGTACCCTCGACGAGGTCCGGGCCGCGGGCGGCGACCCGGCCTACCAGCCGCTCGACGTGTGCGACGCGAACGCCGTGCACCAGCTGGTCAAAGACCTGGTGGCGCGGCACGGCCGGATCGACGGCGTCGTCTTCGCCGCCGGAGTCATCGACGACAAGCTCATGGCGGACAAGGACGAGCAGTCGTTCCGCGCCGTCTTCGAGACCAAAGTAGACGGTGCACGTGCGGTGCTCTCGGCGTTGACGGAATTCGGGGTCGAGCCGGGCTTCGTCGCCTTCTTCGGCAGCATCGCCGCGGTGCTCGGCAACCGCGGCCAGACCGACTACGCCGCGGCGAACGACGCGCTGGAATCGCTGGGCACGAGCTGGCCCGGCCGGGCAGTCACTGTCCACTGGGGACCGTGGGCCCCGGACGGCGGCCACGGCGGGATGGTGTCGCCGGAGCTGGCCCGCGAATACGAACGCCGGGAGGTCGCCCTGCTCGATCCCGCGGAAGGCGTCGCGGCCCTGGTGCGCGAACTCGCCTACGGAACTGATCGCGCGGTCCTGTACACGGCGTCACTGTGGTGAGGCAGGAACCGGTCGCGCTAGTTGGGATGGGCGTGTTCCTTCCCGGAGCGTCCACTGTGGACCAGTACTGGCGGAACCTCGTCGAGGGCGCCGACGCCGTCACCGAGATTCCGGAGGACCGCCGCGACCCGGCGTTCCACGGGCAAGACAGCTCCGCGCCGGACCGGACTCACGGCAGGCGAGGCGGGTTCGCTCCGGACACCCTCGAATTCGACCCGGCCGCGCACGGCGTGCCGCCGGCGTCGCTGGCCGGGATCGAGCCGGACCAGCTGACGGCCCTCGCGGTCGCCGTGGCCGCGGTGGACGACGCCGGCGGTCTCAGCGGGCTCGGCGACCCCGAACGGATCGGCGTCGTGCTCGGCCGGGGCGGCTATCTTTCCCCTGGGCTGCAAGGATTCGACCAGCGGGTCCGCACCGTCCGGCAGATCGCCCGCACGGTCGGCGAGCTGGTCCCGTCCGCCGGGCCGGACGTGCTCGGCCGGCTGCGCACCGCGCTGCGGGAAACCCTGGGCGAGTTCCGGCCGGAGACCGCCGCCGGGCTGGTGCCCAGCCTCGCCGCGGCCCGCGTCGCCAACCGGCTCGACCTCGGCGGCCCCGCCTACACCGTCGACGCCGCGTGCGCGTCGTCGCTGGTCGCGGTCGACCAGGCGATCGGGGAACTGGCCCGGGGCCGCTGCGACGCCGTACTGGCCGGCGGAGTGCACCAAACGCACGACGACACGCTCTGGTCGCTGTTCACCCAGCTCGGCGCACTGTCGCCGAGCCAGCGGATCAGCCCGCTCTCGCGTGCCGCGGACGGAATGCTGATCGGGGAGGGCACCGCGATCGTCGTGCTCAAGCGGCTGGCCGACGCCCGCCGCGACGGCGACCGCGTCTACGCCGTGCTCCGGGGCAGCGGCACGTCGAGCGACGGGCGCGGAGCGAGCTTGCTCAGCCCGTCCGTCGCGGGCCAGACCCTCGCGCTGCGCCGGGCCTGGGACGGCATGGACCCCGCGGAGATCGGCCTGCTGGAGGCGCACGGCACGGCCACGCCCGCCGGGGACGCGGCCGAGCTGACCACCGTCGCCGAGGTGTTCGGCACGACCGGCGGCCCGCGCGCGGTGATCGGTTCGGTCAAGTCGATGATCGGGCACACGCTGGCGACGGCCGGGGCCGCCGGGCTGGTCAAGGCGGCGCTCGCGCTGTACCACGAGGTGCTTCCGCCGACGCTGCACTGCGGCGACCCGAACCCGTTGCTCGACAAGACGCGGTTCCGGGTGCTGGCCGAAGCGCAGCCGTGGGGCGCGCTGCCGCGCGTGGCCGCGGTCAGCGCGTTCGGGTTCGGCGGCGTGAACGCGCACCTGGTGCTGGGGGCGGGCGACCCGGCGCCGAAACGGAAAGCCCGCGTCACCGAGCCGGAGCGCGTGCTGCGGCTGGCCGCGCGCTCTCCGGAGGAACTGCTGGAACGGCTCGACCGGCCGGGGGAGCCGGGGACGGGCGGTGCCGGATCGGGATCGTCGGCCCGGACGAGCGCAAACTGGCCATGGCCCGCAAGGTGATCGGCAAGGTGGCGGCCACCGGCCGGGCGTGGCACAGCGCCGACCTCTGGTGCACCGCCGATCCGCTGCTGCCGCACGGGAAAACCGTGTTCCTGTACCCGGGGCTGGAGGCGGACGCCGAACCGCGGCTGGCCGACGTCGCCCGGCACTTCGGGCTCGACCGTCCGCGCTGGTCGACGGCGGACGTGCCGGCCAGGGCGGCGAGCGTGGCGGCGGCCGGGCTCGTGCTCGACCAGGCGTTGCGGCGGCTGGCGATCCGCCCGGACGCGCTCGCCGGGCACAGTGCGGGCGAGTGGACCGCGATGCAGGCCGCCGGGATGTACCGGCCGGAGCCGGATCTCCTCGACCGGTACTGGCCGGAAGGATTCGAGCTGCCCGCCGCGGACTACCTGGTGCTGGGCTGCCCGGCCGGGCGCGCGGCCGAACTGCTCGCCGGAGATCTCGTGATCTCGCACGAAAACGCGGCGCGGCAGACCATCGTGTGCGGTCCGCCGGACGCGGTGGCCGCGTTCGCCAAGACGTGCCGCGGCAAGGGGATCGTGGCCCGGACCCTGCCCTTCCGGTCCGGCTTCCACACCCCCTTGATGCGGCCGCATCTGGCGCCGTTCGCCCGGCTCGCGGAGGAGCTGGACCTGCGCGAGCCCGCGGTGCCGGTGTGGTCGGCCACCTCCGCGCGGCCCTATCCCGCCGAGCCGGACGCGATCCGCCGGCTGTACCTGGAGCACCTCGTGCGCCCGGTCCGCTTCCGCGAGCTGACCGAGGCGCTGCACCACGCCGGGTTCCGCGTGTTCGTCCAGGTCGGCGCCGGCCAGCTGGGCTCGTTCGTCACCGACACGCTCGGCGACCGGCGGCATCTGGTCGTCGCCGCCGGATCCGGCACGCGCTCCGGGCTCGCTCAGCTTCGCCGGGTCGCGACGGCCTTGTGGACCGAAGGCGGCGCACCCGATTTCGCAGCCGCAGAGCCGCGCCGGATCCGGTTGAACACCGGCCGTCCGCTGCTGTCGCTGGGGGAGCGGGCCCGCGGGCTGCTCGACGACCGGAGCCTGCCGGAGCTGCCCGCGGGAGTGCCCGACGCGGTCGCCGCGGAGTTCACCGCGCTGCTCGACCAGACCCGCCGGACTGCGGCGGACGTCGTCGCGGCTGCCGTCCAGCGTCCGGTCGAGTCCACTGTGGACGTATCGCTGGCCGCGATGCCGTACCTGCGCGACCACCGGTTCTTCCGGCAGCGCGACGGCTGGCCTGACGAGACCGACTTCCGGCCGGTCGTGCCCGCGACCACGCTGGTGGATCTCGCCTGCCGGGCGGTCGAACGGACCTGGCCGGGCGCCGCGGCGGCAACGGTGCGCGACGCGGTGTTCTCGCGGTGGCTGATCGCCGCCCCGGCCCAGCGGGTGCCGTTGTCGCTCAACCGCCGGGGCGACCACGTGACTGTCGAGATCGGGCCGTACGCGCTGCTGACCGTCGAGCTGGGGCCGTTTCCGCCAGCGCCTCCGCGCGCCGGAATCCCCGCGCCGGAGACCCCGCCGCCCTTGGCCGCGGCCGAGATCTACGCGCGCCGCGAGATGTTCCACGGCCCGGCGTACCAAGGCTTGGCCCGGTTGACCGGCCTCGGCGAACAGCACATCCGGGGCGAGCTGGTGGTGCCGTCCGCTCCCGGCGGGCTGCTCGACACCGTGGGCCAGCTGCTCGGCTGCTGGCTGATGGCGACCCGGTCCGACGGCCTGCTCGCCTTTCCCCGTTCGATCGGCCGGATCGCCTGGCACGAGGCGGAACCCGCGCCGGGCGTCCGGGTCGAATGCCTGGTGCGGACCCGGCTGCCCCGGCCCGACGTCCTGGAGATGGACGCCGAGCTGGTGCGCGACGGCCGGGTGCTCGCGACCGTCGAAGGCTGGCGGGACGTCCGGTTCCCGTGCGACCGCGCGGCCCATCGCGTCTACGCCTTCCCGGACCGGCACCTGCTTTCCGAGCGGCTGGACGGCGGGCGCGTGTGCGTCACCGACCGCTGGCCGACCGTTGCCGCACGCGAGATCTACGCCGGCGTCTACCTCGCCGCCGAGGAGCGCGCCGAATTCGCCGCGGTCCCGCCGCGCGAGCAGCGCGGCTGGCTGCTGACCCGGATCGCGGCGAAGGACGCCGTCCGCGCGGAGCTGGCCGAAGAGATCTACCCGGCCGAGATCCGCGTGCACGCCGACGGCCGGGTGTCCGGTCGCGGCCGCGAACTGCCGGACCTCGCCGTCGCCGTCGAGCTGAACGGGGACACCGCCATCGCACGACTCAGGAGCACGACATGACCATCGACCACGCTTCGGCTGTCTTCGACGTCGTCGCGGAACTGCTCGGCGAGCTGGTCGGAGACGCCGAGGTGCTCGGCGTCGAGATCACGCCCGGCACGACGTTCCACGAGGACCTGCACCTGGAAAGCATCGACCTGGTGACCTTCGCGAGCATCCTGGCCGAGCACTTCGGCGAGGACGTCAACCTCGCCGAGTACCTGGCGGAGAAGGATCTCGACGACGTCATCGGGCTGACGGTCGGCGACATCGCCCGGTTCGTGGGGGAGCGCACGTGCCCACGATGACGGTGAACGGGCTGCGCACCAACGTGCAGCTCGTCCACGCCGGCGGCACCGAGACCGTGGTGTTCCTGCACGGCATGGGCACCGACAGCCTCGCGAGCTTCTACCTGACGCTGGCGCCCCCGGTCGCGGCCGCGGGGATCGACGTGATCAGCTACGACCTGCGGGGCCACGGCAAAACCGAGCGGCCGCTCCAGGGATACACCCTGGCCGACTTCGTCGCCGACCTCGACGACCTGCTGCGCCAGCTCGGCATCGAGCGGCCGGTGCACCTGGTGGGCAACAGTTTCGGCGGGACCCTCGCCTACAGCTACGCGGTCGCCAATCCGGCGCGGGTCCGCAGCATCGTGTGCATCGAATCGGAGCCCGCGACCGAGGCGTGGGCCGGGAAGATGAGCGAAATCCTCGCGCACACCGTGCGTTTCCTGCAGGCCGAGGAAAGCTTCGACTGGATCGAGGCGAACTTCAGCGCGCACCACCGGCGGCTGGCGCGGCTGGCGGCCGAGCGGATCACGTCCACGAAGATGGCCGAGGAGGTCCCGCTCGGCCCGCTGCTCACCTGGGAGCAGGTGGCGGCGATCGGCTGCCCGGTGCTGTCCGTGCTGGGCAGCCACGGCTACCAGTCCGACGACCTCGAAGCGCTGACCTCGATGCTGCCGCGCGGCGAACTGCACGTGTTCGAGGGGCAGGGGCATTCGGTGCTCGTGGAACAGCATCGCGAGGTGCGCAAGCTGGTGCTCGAATGGATCGGACGGCACGCGGCATGAGGTTCCTGCTGGTCGTCCCGCCGCTGGCCGGGCACATCGCGCCGTTGCGCGGAGTGGCGGAGGAGCTTTCCGCGCGCGGCCATGAGGTGGCTTGGTGCGGGCCGTCGCCGGCGGTGTCCGGACTGGTCGCCGGGCGGGTCTTTCCGGCGGGCGACTCCCGGCCGTTTTCGGTGGCGTTGCGGCCGCCGGAGCTGCGCGGGTTCGCCGCGCTGAAATACCTCTGGGAGTCCTATCTGGTCCCGCTCGCGGACGCGATGGTTCCGGGAGTGCAGCTCGCGGTCGACGCTTTCCGTCCCGACGTCGTCGTGGCCGACCAGCAGGCGCTGGCGGGCGCGCTGGTCGCCGCGCGGCGCGGGCTGCGGTGGGCGACGTCGGCCTCGACGTCCACCGAACTGGCCGATCCGCTCGCGTCGATGCCGAGGATCGCGTCCTGGGTCGCCGGGCTCCAGACCCGGCTGTGCGCGCGGCACGGAGCCCTTGCCGCCGATCTGCGGTTCTCGCCGCACTTGGTGCTGGCGTTCACGACGCGGGCCTTGGCCGGGCAGGCTCGGGTGGCGGCGCCGGTCTGTTACGTCGGACCGGTGCTTCCGGCCGCCCCCAACGGATTCAAGCGGTCCTTTATGGACACTCGGCCGCTGGTCGTGGTGACTCTCGGAACGGCCAATGCTGCGGCGGGGGAGCGGTTTCTCGCCGAGAGCGTCGACGCGCTGGCCGGATTGCCGCACGTCCAGGGCCTCGTCGTCGATCCGACGGGCACGCTGGAGAGCGAGGAGGTCGCGCTGGCGTGGCGGATTCCGCAGGTCGAGGTGTTCGCGCAGGCGTCGGTGGTGGTCTGCCACGGCGGGCACAACACGGTGTGCGAAGCGCTGGCGGCCGGGCTCCCGCTGGTGCTCGCCCCGATCCGCGACGACCAGTCGATGCTGGCCCAGCAGGTCGTCGCCGCGCAGGCCGGGGTCCGGCTGCGCTTCGACCGCGCCCGGGCCGCGGACATCCGCGAAGCGGTCGAGGCGGCGCCGAAGTACCGCGAGGGCGCGGCGCGGATCGGCGCGTCGTTCGCCGCGGCCGGGGGTGCGCCGGAGGCGGCGGCCCGCTTGGAGGCGCTGGCCTAGGCGTTGTGCGGCAAAGGTTCCGGCTCGCACGCGTCCGTCGTCTCGGAGCGCATGTAGCCGGGCGCTGACGGCTAGGACCTAGCGGCGGTCGCGAAACGTGCGCGCCGCCAAGCTTCCGCCCACCGCTGCGGCCGCCGCCGCGATTGCCAGTGCCGCGGCGACCGACCAGCCGATCGGGCGGTTCAGCGCCAGCGCGCGGGTCGCGTCGATCGCGTACGTCAGCGGGTTGACCGCCGACACCGCGCGGACCCATTCCGGCATCGAGTCCAGCGGCATGTACGCGCTCGAGGAGAACATCAGCGGGAACATCACCACGAACGACGCGGCCTGGAGAGTCTCGGCCTTGCGCAGCCACGTCGTGATCGCGACGAACACCCAGCTCAAACACCAGCCGACGACCAGAGTCAGCACCAATGCCAGGCTGAGGCCCAGCACCCCGCCCGCCGGGCGGAAGCCGAGCAGCAGCACGCTCGCGGCCGAAGTCACGACCAGTTGCACGCAGAGCCGCGCGGAGTCGGCGAGGGTGCGGGCCAGCAGCACCGAGAACAACGAGATCGGCAGGCAGCGCAGCCGCGCGGTGAACCCGCTGTAGATCTCCGCGAGCAGGCCCGCGCCCGAACTCATCGCGGTCGTCATCGAGATGTTGACCAGCGTCGCGGGCACCAGGAAGTTCACGTATCCCTGGTACGCCGCGACGCTCGGCAAAGCCCCGACGCCGCTGAACACCTGGCTGAACAACAGGAGAAGCACGACTGGCTGCAGCAACCCGAAGAAGATCAGCCGCCAGTCGCCGAACGCGGTGCGCAGCGAACGCGCGGCGAGTACTCGGACCTGTGTCCAGAAGCCGGCTTCGGGCCACGCCGCCGGATCGGCGAGCCCCGCGACCGGTGCACGGTGACGGGACTGCGTCACGAGCCTGCCGCCGCCGAGTGCAGGGACAGGTACACGTCGTCGAGCGTCGGCTCGGTCACCGTCAGGTCCCGAAGCGGAGCCTCGGCCGCATCGAGCGCGCGCACCAGCATCGTGAGGTCGCCGGGGCCGCGCAGCGGGACGGTCAGCGTCAGGCCGGCGCAGCCCGCCGAGAGGCCGAGGCGGGACACCGCGTCCACCGCGCGCCGCACCGTGAGTTCGCTGCCGAGGGTCAGCGTCGCCGTGCGGCTGCCGAGCCGCGCTTTGAGCTGGGCGGGGGTTCCGGAGACGGTGACGCGCCCGAGGCCGAGGACGACGACGTGGTCGGCCAGCCGGTCCGCCTCTTCGAGATATTGGGTGGTCAGCACGATCGTGGTGCCGCGCGCGGCCAGCTCTTCGACGACGTTCCACAGCCCGGACCGGCTCACCGGGTCGAGTCCGGTGGTCGGCTCGTCGAGGAACAGCACCTCCGGCGCGCCCACCAGTCCCGCGGCCAGGTCGAGCCGCCGCCGCATGCCGCCGGAGTAGGTGCCTGCCGGGCGGTCCGCCGCGTCCTCGAGCCCGAACGACGCGATCAGTTCGGCGGTCCGCGCCCGCGCCTGCGCCGGGTTCGCGCCCAGCAGCCGCGCGATCAGCAGCAGATTCCCGCGTCCGGACAGGGCTTCGTCGACCGCGGCGAACTGCCCGGTGACCCCGATCCGCCGCCGGATCGCACGGCCGCGCCGGACGACGTCGTGCCCGCAAACCCGGGCGGTGCCCGCCGTCGGCCGGACGCGCGTGCTGAGAATGTCGATCAGGGTGGTCTTTCCGGCGCCGTTGTGCCCGAGAACCGCGAGCACCGTTCCGGGTGCGACGGTGAGGCTGATGCCCGCGAGCGCGGTGACTTCGCGGTACTTTTTGACGAGGTCCGTCACGGCGATGACCGGCGGGCGCATGGCCGCTCCTTCCCTTTCCCGGAAAGGTAGCGACGCGCGGCCGGGAAAAGCAAGAACCTCGCCGTCCGCTGTCCTGGGCGTAACAGTTTTCCGTTCGGCGAATAGCATGCGCGTGACAAGTGCGGAGGCGGGTGACTCTTTTCCCGCCGGGCATTCCGACCGGCGTGACAAGAAATTCTCCGGCAGTTGTTGCGACGGCAATCGCGGAGGTATTTTCCGGAAACATTAAACATTGTCCCGATTCCCCGAGGTGACGAGCCGTGAAGTTTCCGTGGAAATCGAGAAAACCGGCGCACGCGCTGGCCGTCGTGACCGTCGCGGGGGCCGCCGCGGCCGCCGCGCTGGCCGGGGCCGGGCTGTCGCAGGCCGCGTCGGCCAGCCTGACCCTGAACTACAGCTGCCCGTTCCCGCTGATCGGCGACCAGGTGCTCGCGGTGAAGATCGACACCAACCTGCCCGACAACGCGGTCGCGGGTTCGGCGTCCACCCCGATCAAGTTCGACGTGGACGTCACCGTCCCGGAGACCGCGACGGAAGGCCTCGCCCTGGTCGGCGCGACGTCGCTGGACGGCTCGGCCAAGGCGGCGGCCCAGCTGAAATATCCCGTCGACAAGACGCTGAACCTCGGCCTGCCGCTGACCATCCCGTCGACGCCGGTGCCGCCGTCCGGCGCGTTCCACGTCAAGACCAGCGGCCAAGCTCCCGCCGTGACGTTTCCCGCGCCTGGCACCGCATCCGTGACCGTCGGGAACTTCAGCACGACGATGACGCCGCGCAACGCCTCCGGCCAGCCGACCGACCTCGGCACGTTCACCTCGGACTGCGTTGCCGTCCCCGGCCAGAACCAGCAGCTGGGCACCTTCGAGATCAAGCCGGGCGGCGGCAGCACCACGACGCCGACCTCGCCGACTTCCCCCACCTCGTCGACCGTGCCGACCCAGCCCACTTCGCCGACCTCGTCGACTGAGCCGACCCAGCCCACCTCGCCGACGCAGCCGACGTCGCCCACCGAGCCCACGTCCGCGACCCAGCCGACTTCACCGACGCAACCGACCTCGCCGACTGAGCCGACCCATCCCACCTCTCCAACCCAGCCGACCTCGTCCACCGAACCCACGCAGCCCACGTCCCCGACGCAACCGACCTCGTCCACCGAGCCGACCCAGCCCACCTCGCCGACGGAACCGACCTCGCCAACCCAGCCGACGTCTTCGACTGAGCCCACGCAGCCCACGTCCTCCACCCCAACGACTTCCTCCACCGAGCCGACCCCACCGACCTCGCCGACTTCGTCGACTGAACCCACCCAGCCCACGTCCCCGACCCCATCCACGGAACCGACAACCCAGCCCACCACCACACCGCCGGGCACCACCGCGTTCACCTACTCGGTTCGCGGCAAGACGACGCTCAAGCGGCTGCACGCCACCCTGCCGCTCGGCCCGGGCAGGCTCGAAGCGAAGCTCGACGCGGCCGCGGGCAAGTTCGACGCCCGGTTCGCCCTGCCGAAATCGGACGTGTACTTCCGGCTGTTCGGCTTCCTCCCCGCCTCCGCGACGGTCAAGCTGAGCCAAGCCGGCCCGATCGACGGCACGCTCGCCGGCGGTGCCGCCAAGGCGAACGCGAAGGTGGACGTCCGGCTCGCCAAGGTGCGGCTGCTCGGCTTCCCGATCATGACCTCGTCCTCCTGCCGCACGAAGACTCCGGCCGAGGTGCCGCTCTCCTCGGCGTCCGGGTTCGACCCCGCCGCGGGCGGCAGGCTGACCGCGACCTACACCATCCCGGCGTTCACCGGCTGCGGCTTCCTGACCGGTCTGATCACCGATCTCGCCTCCGGTCCGGGCAACAACCTGGACGTGACGCTCACGCGGAGGTGAAGCGAAGCGGGTAAAACGCAGACCGGCGTGACAAGAATGCGGAAATCCTTGTGCCGCAACGAGAATCATCAGTAACTTCGGAAGGAACGTCTTCGATGAGGAAGTCCGGATGCCTGCGCTGACCCGGTTCTCGCTGCCGCTGGTTCTGGTGCTGGCCGCGTTCTCGCTCGGTTCGGCGCAAGCCGCGCCCGGCGAGGACGCGCCAGCTCCGGCGCCCGCCGCCGCCAACTTCCCGGTCGGCTTCTACGTCGGCGACGCACAGCAGCCGACCACCAGCCACGTGGCGAAACTGGGTTCGGACATCAGCTTCCCGCAGGGCCGGTTCGACGGCGCCCTGCTCGGGCTCAGCGGCCGCGTGCCGCTGACCGGCAAGCTCAGCATTCCGGTGACCGCCAGCTATTTCGTCGCTTTCCGGTTCATGCCCGCCACCGGCACGGTCGAACTCGTCCCGGACGGCGACGTCACCGGCACCACCCAGGTGCTGACCGGCAAGGACACCAACTGCAAGCGGACGGGGACCAACCTCTGCGCCGACTCCGCGGTCACCGCGAAGGTCTTCGTCAAGCTGTCGAACATCAAAGTGGACGGCAGGCCGCTCGACGTCGGCCCGGACTGCCGCACCGCGCGACCGGCCGAGGTGACGCTCAAAGCCTTGCTGCCGCTGGCTTTCCCCGCGTCGCCGACGAAGGTGACGACCACGTTCACGACGCCGCCCTTCGCCGGCTGCGTCGGCCACGAGGACCTCAGCCGCCTGTTCACCGGGCTGGTTTCCGGTCCCGGCAACACTTTGACGACCAATCTGGTGCTCCGGTGCGTCAGCAGCTCCGGCCCGCACGGGTGCGGGACGGCACCGTGACGACGCTGCTGGCCCAGATCCCGCGGCGCGCGGCGGGCGGGCTGCGCGAGTTCGGCCGCATGTGCGCGATGGGGCTGGACATCATTCTCGCGATGTTCCGCAGGCCGTACCAGGTACGGGAGTTCGTCCAGCAGTTCTGGTTCATCGCCAGCGTGTCCATCTCGCCGGCGATCCTCGTCTCCATCCCGTTCGGCGCGGTGATCTCGCTGCAGCTCGGCTCGCTCACCAGCCAGATCGGCGCGCAGCAGTTCAACGGCGCGGCGAGCGTGCTGGCCGTCGTGCAGCAGGCCAGCCCGATCGTCACGACGCTGATCATCTCCGGGGCGGGCGGCAGCGCGATCTGCGCGGACCTCGGCGCGCGCACCATCCGCGAGGAGATCGACGCGATGGAGGTGCTCGGCGTTTCGGTGATCCAGCGCCTGGTCGTGCCGCGGGTGCAAGCGGCGGTCCTCGCGTGCGTGCTGCTCAACGGCCTGGTCAGCGTGGTCGGCGTGCTCGGCGGCTACTTCTTCAACGTCATCGTCCAGGGCGGCACTCCCGGCGCCTATCTGGCCAGCTTCAACGCCCTCGCACAGCTGTCCGATCTCGTTGCCAGCTCGGTGAAAGCGGTTATCTTCGGCTTCCTCGCCGGCGTGGTGGCGTCCTACCGCGGCCTGAACCCGAAGGGCGGGCCGAAGGGGGTCGGCGACGTCGTCAACCAATCGGTCGTCATTACTTTTCTGCTGCTGTTCTTCGTCAACACCGTGCTGACCGCCCTGTACCTGCAACTCGTTCCAGCGAAGGGGACCTGAGTGGTCAACCTCAGCAAACCCGGCGACAAGCTGTTCGACCTCGGCGACCAGCTGCTTTTCTACGTCCGCGCGCTCGCGGCCGTCCCGCTCGCGGTGACCCGCTACTTCCGCGAAGTGGTGCGGCTGCTGGCCGAAGTGACGTTCGGCAGCGGTGCGCTCGCGGTGATCGGCGGCACGATCGGCGTGATGGTCGGGCTGTGCGTGTTCACCGGCGTGACGGTGGGGCTGCAGGGGTTCAGCGCGCTCAACCAGATCAACATCTCGGCGATGACCGGCTTCCTGACCGCGTACTTCAACACCCGCGAGATCGCGCCGCTCGTCGCCGGGCTCGCGCTTTCGTCCACTGTGGGCAGCGGGTTCACCGCGCAGCTCGGCGCGATGCGGATCTCCGAGGAGATCGACGCGCTCGAAGTGATGGCCGTGCGGAGCATGCCCTACCTCGTGACCACGCGGATCGTCGCCGGGTTCATCGCGATCATCCCGTTGTACGTCATCGGATTGCTGATCTCCTACCTCGGTTCCCGGCTGACCACAGTGGTCTTCTTCGGACAGTCGGGCGGCACCTACGACCATTACTTCACGCTGTTCCTGCCGCCTGGCGACGTGCTGTGGTCCTTCGGGAAGGTGCTGGTCTTCAGCGTCGGAGTGATCCTCACGCACTGTTTCTACGGCTATCGCGCGAGCGGCGGACCGGCCGGCGTCGGGGTCGCGGTGGGCCGGGCCGTGCGGACGTCGATCGTGCTGATCAGCGTGCTCGACCTGTTCCTCTCGCTCGCGATCTGGGGCGCGACGACCACGGTCAAGGTGTCCGGATGAACCGGCTGGCCACGCAGCTGGCCGGGGTCGCGTTCCTCGGCGTGCTCGCCCTGCTCGGATACCTCGCGGTGGCGATCTACGACAAGGACTTCGACGATTCGGCGCTGGTGACGCTGGAGGCCGACCGGGTCGGCAGCCAGCTCGCGCCGACGGCCGAGGTGAAGGTCAAGGGGGTGCCTTTCGGCGAGGTCAGGGCGGTGCGCAGCACCCCGGCCGGAGCAGAGATCGACCTGGCGCTCGACCCGGCGAAGATCGGGCAGCTGCCGGGCAACGTCTCCGCGCGGCTGCTGCCGAAGACGGTGTTCGGCGAGCGGTACGTGAACCTCGTGCTGCCCGCACGCCCGGTCGGTGCGCTGCGCGCGGGCGACGTCATCGCGCAGGACCGCTCGGCCAACGCGATCGAGCTGGAGCGCGTACTCGGCGACTTGTTGCCGTTGCTGCGGGCGGTCCAGCCGGAGAAACTGAACAGCTCGCTCGGCGCGATCTCGCTCGCCCTCGACAATCGCGGGAAACCGCTCGGCGACAGCATCGTGCGGCTGCGGGACCTGCTGGCCAAGCTGAACCCGTTGCTGCCGCAGTTCAAAGCGGACATCACCGGCCTCGCCGACGCCGCGGACGTCTACACCGGCGCGGCACCGGACATCCTCCAGGCATTGAGCGATTTGTCGACCACCGCGAAGACCATTGTGGACACTCGCGGCGATCTCGGCAGTCTCTACTCGAGCGTGACCGGCGCCGCCGGGAACCTGAACGACTTCCTGCGGAAGAACGCGGACAACATCATCGGCGTGTCCGCCGCGAGCCGGCCGTCGCTGGAGCTGCTGTCGCGGTACTCGCCGGAATTCCCCTGTCTCTTCGACGCCGTCAACCGGCTCAAACCGTTGATGGAGAAGGCTCTCGGCAAGGGAACGAACGAACCGGGCCTGCACGTGACGCTGACCGTGCAGGACCCGCGCGAGAAGTACGTGCCCGGCCGAGACAGCCCGCGCTACGACGCCACCGGCGGCCCGCAGTGCTATGGCGGAGGTGCGGCCCCGGGCGCCGCCGAGGGCGATCTCGGTCCGGCGAACTCGCCGGGGGAGCGGCGGCTGATCGCCGAGCTTTTGGAGCCCTCGCTGGGGGAAGTGCCCGACTGGAGCAGTGTCCTCATCGGACCGGCACTGCGCGGAACGGAGGTGACTGTCCGATGAGGAGTGTCGCGGGACCGGCCTTTAAGGGCTTGGTCTTCTTCTTCGTCACCGTGTGCGCGACCGCGGTGCTGGCGATCACGATCGCCAACTCGAACGTCGGCACGACGATCGGCTACACCGCCCGGTTCACCGACGCGACCTCGGTCAATCCCGGCGACGAGGTCCGCATGGCCGGGGTGCGGATCGGCCAGGTCGACGAGGTGCGCGTCGTCGAGCACCGGCTCGCCGACGTCACGTTCTCCGTCGACCGGGCCCGCCGGCTCACCACCGCGGCCTCGGTCGTCATCCGCTACCGCAACCTGGTCGGGCAGCGCTATCTCTCGGTCGACCCCGGAGCCTCCAGTGCTTCGCCGATGCTCGGCGACGGTGCGCTGATCCCGCCGGACAAGACGAAACCGGCGCTCGACCTGACCACCCTGTTCAACGGCTTCAAACCGCTCTTCCAAGCCCTGTCCCCGAAGGACGTCAACCAGCTGTCCTTCGAGATCATCCAGGTCCTGCAGGGCGAAGGCAGCACGATCGAAAGCCTGCTGCAGCACACGGCGTCGCTGACGTCCACCTTGGCCGGCAAGGACGCCGTGATCGGAAAGGTGATCGGCAACCTCAACACGCTGCTGGGCACCGTGAACGCGCAAGGCGACCAGTTCGACGCGCTCGTGGACACGACGGCGCAGCTGGTCACCGGCCTCGCCTCGGACGCGAAGCCGATCGGGCAGGCCATCGGCGGGCTCGGCGAGCTGACCACGTCCACCGCGGGGCTGTTGCAGGCCGGCCGCCAGCCGCTCAAGGACAGCATCGCCGCGCTCGGCGACCTGTCGAAGAACCTCGCCGACAACACCCCGGTGTTCGAGCAGTTCATCGGCAACCTGCCGAAGAAACTCGACCGCATCGGCACGATTTTCTCCTACGGCTCCTGGGCGAACTTCTACCTCTGCTCGGTGCGGACCGACGCGAAGCCCGCACCCGGCGGGCCGATGCCGGGCATTCCGGTGACCGCTGCGAGGTGCCGGTGAAGCCGCCGCGGATCAAGCCGTTCCGGCTGCGCAACCCGATCGCCGTCGGCGCGGTGACCGCGTTGCTGATGGCGCTGGTCGGCACCGCGACCTTCTTCTCGGACGACCTGCCGATCGTGGGCGGCGGCACGGCTTACCGGGCGGAGTTCCGCGAGGCCGCCGGGCTCAAGCCGAACGACGAGGTCCGGGTCGCCGGGGTGAAGGTCGGAGAGGTCACCGGCGTCGGGCTGGCGGGCGGTCACGTCGAGGTGCGGTTCCGCGTCAAAGACGCCTGGGTGGGCAACCGGACGACCGCGGCGATCAAGATCAAGACCTTGCTGGGCCAGAAGAACCTCGTGCTCGACCCGGTCGGCGACGGCGAGCTGGACCCGGATCGGCCGATCCCGGTCGAGCGGACGAGTTCGCCGTATGACGTCACCGCTGTCTTCAACGACCTGGCCGGGACCGTCGGCGCCATCGACACCGGCCAGCTCGCCCAGGCGTTTCGCACGCTGTCGGAGACGCTCGGCGCGTCGGCGCCCAGCGACGTCCGCACCGCGTTCAACGGGATCGCCGCCCTGTCCCGAACGCTCGCGTCCCGCGACGACGAGCTGGTGAAGCTGTTCCAGAACACCAGCAAGGTGTCGAAGACGCTCGGCGACCGCTCCGGCCAGATCCAGGCCCTCATCCGCGACGGCACCACGCTGCTCAAAGAGCTGAACGACCGCAAGGACGCGATCGCGAAGCTGTTCAGCGGCGTCAAGAACCTGTCGATCCAGCTGCGCGCGCTGGTCGCGGAGAACCAGAAAACCCTCGGGCCCGCGCTCGACCAGCTCGACCGCGTCGCGACCGTGCTCCAGCGCAATCAGGGGCGGCTCGAGGACAGCCTCCGCCTGGCCGGTCCGTTCTACCGGCTGCTCGGCAACGCGGTCGGCAACGGCCGGTGGATCGACACCTACCTGTGCGGGCTCGTCCCGAACGGCGGCGCACCGGGCAGCTGCCTGCCACCGAAGAACGGGGGACGCTGATGGCGCACCAGCTCATCGACCTGGGAGCCCGGGCACGCCAGCGGGCCAGGCTGCGCGCGCTCGCGCTCGGCGTGGTGTGCGCGCTTCTGCTCACGGCGGGATGGGGGCTGGCGACGGCACCGCGCGATCGCACGCTGACCGCGTACTTCAGCGCGGCCGTCGGCATCTACCCGAACTCGGACGTCCGCGTGCTCGGGGTCGCCGTCGGCTCGGTGTCCAAAGTGGAGCCGAACGGCACCGACGTGAAAGTGACCATGACGATCGAACCGGACGTGCAGCTGCCCGCCGACGCCGGCGCGGTCGTCATCACGCCCAGTCTGGTCGCCGATCGGTACGTGCAGCTCACGCCCGTCTTCTCCGGCGGCCCCGAGCTGGCCGACGGCGCGTCGATCCCGCGCGAGCGCACCGCGACGCCGGTCGAGGTCGACGATCTGCTGCGCAGCCTCAACCAGCTGATGGCGGCGCTCGGCCCGCAGGGCGCGAACAAGGACGGCGCGGTCAGCGACGTCCTGACGAAGTCGGCCGAATACCTGGGCGGCAACGGCCAGACGATCGGGCAGGCGATCAAGAACCTCGGCGAATTCGCCCGCGCCGCGAGCGATTCGAAGGACGACCTGTTCAGCTCGGTCGACCGCATCAGCAAGTTCACCGCGATGCTCGCCGCCAACGACGCGCAGGTGAAGCAGGCCATCGCGCAGATTTCCTCGCTCAGCAAGGTTCTCGCCGACCAGCGCGACCAGTTCTCCGGCGCGCTGACCGAGCTGACCCAGGCGCTGGGCGTGGTGCAGGGGTTCGTCAAGGACAACCGCGGCAAGGTGCAGTCCGATGTGGACAAACTGGCCGGCGTCGCGAAGGTGCTGGCGAACCAGAAGGACTCGCTCGCCGAGGCGCTGAGCGCCGCCCCGAACGCGCTGACGAACCTGCTCGGAGCCTACGACCCGGACGCGCGCGTCATCGACGGCCGAGGCAACCTCCTCGAATTCCCGGAGCCGAAATGAAATCACTGGCGAAGGCCGCCGCGGTGCTGACGCTGGTCCTGGTGACCACCGGGTGCGGCACCGGCGTCAGCGTGTACGACCTCCCGCTGCCCGGCGGCGCCGCGCTCGGCGACCACCCGATCCACGTCACCGCGAGCTTCGCCGACGTGCTGGACCTGGTGCCGCAGTCCGGCGTCAAGGTCAACGACGTGCCGGTCGGCCAGGTCGCCAAGGTCCAGCTCGCCGCGGACGGGCACAGCGCGGTCGTGGACCTGGTGCTCAACGGAGACGTCGACCTGCCCGCCAACGCCGTCGCGCGGCTGCGGCAGGCCAGCATCCTCGGCGAGAAGTTCGTCGAACTGGCCCCGCCGCCGGACGCGACGCCCTCGGGCAAGCTGGCCGACCGGGCGGTCCTCCCGCTCGACCGCTCCGCGCTGACCCCGCAGATCGAAGAGGTCTTCGGCGCGCTTTCGTTGCTGCTCAACGGCGGCGGTGTCGCACAGGTCCAGAACATCAGCCACCAGCTCAACGCCGCGCTCGGCGGGAAGGAAACCGCGGCGCGCAGTCTGCTGTCCAGTTTGGACACTCTAGTCAAGGGGCTCGACGAACAGCGCGGCGAGATCACCCGGGCGATCGAGAGCGTCAACCGGCTCGCCGAAACGCTCAACGCGCACACCGACCGGATCACCACGACGCTCAACGGCCTGACCCCGGGCATCAGCGTTCTCAACCAGCAGCGGCAGGCGCTGGTCGGGATGCTCAAGTCGCTCGACGGGCTGACCTCGGTCGCCGTCGGCACGGTCAACCGCAGCAAGGACGACCTGGTCGCCGATCTCCAGGCCCTCGCGCCGTTGCTGCGGCGGCTGGCCGATTCCGGGGACAAACTGCCGAAGGCGATGGAGATGATCTTCACCTTCCCGTTCCCGGATGCCGCGCTGGACGCGATCCGCGGCGATTACCTCAACGGCTTCCTGAAGACGGGCCACTGATGCTGACCAGGTTCGTGCGGGTCCAGGTGACGGTGTTCGTCGTCATCGCCGTCGTCGGCGTCGCCTACGTCGGGGCCGCTTACGCCGGTCTCGACAAGGTGTTCTTCGGCCGCGGCTACACCGTGAAGGCCCAGTTCCCTACGGGCGGCGGCATTTTCACCAACGCCGAGGTGACTTACCGGGGAGTGCCGATCGGCCGGGTCGGCCAGCTGCGGCTCACCTCCGCCGGGATGGAAGCGGATCTCGAGATCGACTCCGGCACCGCGCCCGTCCCGGCCGACACCGAAGCCGTGGTCTCCGACCGGTCGGCGGTCGGCGAGCAGTACGTCGACCTGCGGCCGCGCACCGCCAGCGGGCCGGTGCTGCACGACGGTTCGGTGATCACCCAGCACGACACGAAAATCCCGCTCCCAGTCGACACCGTTTTGTCTACTGTGGACTCTTTCGCCGCGTCGGTGCCGAAGCCCGCGCTGCGCACCGTCGTCGACGAGCTGTACAACGCGACCTCCGGTGCGGGTCCCGCACTGGACCAGCTGGTCGGCCGCGGCATCGAGTTCGTGCAAACCGCGAGCGAGCACGTCGCGCCCTTGACCCAGCTCGTCACCGACGCGCACACGGTCCTCGACACCCAAGCGCAGCAGGCGGACGCGATCCGCAGCTTCGGAGCCAACGCCAAACTGCTCGCGTCGACGTTGAAGCAATCCGACGGCGACCTCCGCAAGCTCATCCCGGCGGTGCCCGCCGCCGCGAACGAAGTCGGTTCGCTGATCCGCGACTCCGGGCCGCAGCTGGGCGTACTGCTCGCGAACCTGCTCACCACCGCGGACGTCCTGGAATCCCGGCAAAGCGGGATCCGGCAGCTGCTGATCACCGCGCCGCGGGCGGTCGGCGCGGCCAGCGCGGTCGTCCGGCCGGACGGCGCGCATTTCGGGCTGTCGCTGTCCTTCTTCGATCCGCCCCCGTGCACGACCGGATACGCGACGCCGTATCACGACGGCCTCGACACCTCGACCAGACCGCTGAACACGGCCGCGCGCTGCGCGCTGCCGAAGGGCGACCCGACGAACGTGCGGGGCTCCCAGAACGCACCGGGAGGACGGCCGTGAGGATTTTCGCGTCCCTGGCTCAGGTTGCCGCTGTCCTCGCGACCGCGGCGGCCGGATGGACCGGGTACACCTGGTGGCAGGCCGCGCACGACGACGGCGTCACGCGCGCGGCCGTCCGCGAGGATGCCTTGCGAGCAGGGCGTTCCGCGATCGCCGGACTGACCACTTTGGACTACCGGCAGGCGGCGGCCGGATACCAGCACTGGCTGGACGTGTCCGGCGGCGCGCTGCGCGACGAGCTGGCACGGGACCGGCAAAGCAGCCTCGACCGGATCGCCCAAGCGAAAACCGTCACCACCGGCAAGGTGACCGACGCCGCGGTGACCGAGGCGGACGCCGGGGCGGGCACCGCGAAGCTGCTCGCCTCCGTCGAACTGCTCGTGACACCCGACGGCCAGGAGGCCGTGACCAAGCGCTCCCGGTTCCAGGCCGACTTGGTCCGTGCTCCGGACGGATGGCACGTCACCGCATTGGGCCAAGTCCCGGCAGGGGAGGCACCGTGACCACGCGAACGAAGAAGCGCCCCGTCAAAGTGGCCGGACGCCACCACGAGCCGCCGGAGCCGGAGCCGGACGAGGCCGCCGAACCTGTCGTACCGCGGAAACGCCGATGGGTCTTCCCGGCCGTGGCGGTCGTGATGGCCGCACTGGCAGTGTGGTTCTCCATCGAGGCGCGCACCACGAACGCGGTCGTCGCACACAACACCGCGCTGTCCGACGTCTCGGGCACCGCGGACGCGGGCAAGCAGGTCAGCGCCGCGCTCGGCACGCTTTTCTCCTACCGCTACGACGATCCGTCCCGCAACGACCGAGCGGCCAACGACCTGCTGACCGGACCCGCGCTCGCCCAGTACAGCCGGCTTTTCGGCCAGGTCCGGCAGCTCGCGGCCGCGCAGAAGCTCGTCGTGACCTCGACGGCCGTCGCGTCCGGGGTGAAACTCCTCGACGGCGACCGCGCGGCCCTGCTGGTGTTCCTCGACCAGACCGGCACGCGAGGCGACGGGCAGCGCAGCACCGGGGCCGCGCAGCTGAGCGTCACCGCCGAGCGGAGCGGCGGGAAGTGGCGGATCACCGGGATGTCCGCCGCCTGAGCGCGGGCTCGCTCCCGTTTCCGGTCCGTGAAGGACTCCTTCACGGACCTTCGCCGTCAGTGCCAGGAGCTTGACGCGGTTCTAGGGGTGCCGATGCGGCTCCTGCCCGGATCAGCGCGAGCGGCGGGGCGGGGTTGCCGTCTGTGAGGGCCTCCTTGAGGGAACCAGATTCCCTCACGGGGTCCTTCACGGACCTTCGCGCCCGGCACCGGACGAGGCCGCTCAAGCCAGGGTGGCGCGGAGGGCGAGGATCAGCTCGAAGCGGTCGTCCGGGTCCCACAGCCTGCCCTCGAACATCGTTTCCAGTTCCTGGGCGCGGGCGCGGACGGTCTGCGGATGGATCGCCAGCCGGTCCGCCACCTCGCGGACGTTGCCGCGCGTTTCCAGCCAGGCGAGCAACGTCCTGGCCAGCCGGCTGTGCTGCTTCGCGGTCAAGGCGGCCAGCGGAGCCAGCCGGCGGCGGGAGACATTCGCCGGGAGCAATGGGTCCTTGTGCAGCAACAGCGTCGCGAGATGGTCCGCGCACCAGGTCACCGGCTCGTCCGGGAGCACATTGGCCGCGACCAGGTGCAACGCCTCGCGCGCCGCCGTCAGCGAGCGGCCTGCCCGGTGCGGAGGCACTGCCGGGCCGACCGCCGCCCGGTGACCCGCCAGTGCGGCGGCGAGCGGCCCGCGTTCCTCCGGCATCGCCAGCAACAGCCGCGGTGCCGCGTCTTCGAGGTCTTCGAGAGCGTCGAGCCCGACGACGTCAGCCGGTCCGTCGAGAGCGACCGCTACCAGCCGCCCCGGCAACGGCCATGCCGCGTCCGAGGCAGCTTCCTCGAGCGTTTGGAGGGGAGCGGGCGGGCCTGAGAGCAGCAGATCCAGCAACCGACGGCGGCGGCGTTCCCGCGCGCCCGTCGCCCGGGCCCGCGCGGCCGCGTGCCCTTCCACCGACAATGCCGAAAGTTCGTCGATGTAGGCGAAAATCGCTTCGGCCAGCAGGCACAACGTCGCCGACGGCACCCCGGCCCTCGCACCCACCTCGGCCATCCGCCGCCACGTGACGCGCGCGCCGACCCGGTACGCCGCTTGGAGAACGTCGACGCTGCGGCCCTGCTCGAACTCGTGCACGCCCAGCGCGACGAACACTTTCCGGCGGTCGTCGGCCACCGCGCCCGCCGCGGCGATCCGGTCGACGAACTGCAGGATCGCCGTCTGCACGCCGCCGCGCAGCGCTTTGCCGAACGGGCCGTCGAGCGGCTGCGCGTAGCCGGGCACGGTGCGCTGGATTTCGCGCAGCACGTCGTCGGCGACGTCCAGCAGCCGCGGCCGGAACACCGCGGCCAGCTCGCGGGGGAGCATCGCCCACAAGCGCCCTGGCCGTCCGTCGCCGCTCAGCATCGGCCCGAAGGCTGTCTCGCCGGACAGCCCGGACAGTCCTGTCACATGCCTCACCACTTCGCTGGGATGACGCGGTTCAGGAGCCCAGCAGCGCTTCCGCGCGCAGGGCGATCTCCAGGTCGAGCCGGGCGTCGGCGTTGTCGAGCCGATCGCCGAACAGTTCGGTGAGCTGGTGCATGCGGTAGCGGACGGTCTGCGGATGCACCTTCAGGATCTTCGCGATCTCCGGGGCGCTGCCGCGGGACTGCAGCCAGATCAGCAGGGTCTCGCCGAGCCGCGCGCGCTGTTTGGGCGTGAGGTCCCGGAAGGGCTCCAGGCTGCGCTCGCACAGTTCGCGGACGAGGAATTCGTCGGCGAGCAGCCAGAGCGTCGAGAGGTGGTCCGTGCACTGCGTGACCGGCACGTCCGGCAGCACGCCGCGCTGGACGAGCCTCAGCGTGCGGCGCGCCCAGAGCAGCGACCGGGGCGCGTCGGTGAGCCGGACGGCGGGGCCGACGACCGCGCGCCAGCCGGGCAGCTGCTCGGCGAGATCGGCCAGCTGCTCGTCCGGGGTGCCGGCGACCAGGCACGGCTCGCCGCCTTCGAGGTCGACGAGAACGTCGGGGTGCAGGTCGGGGGTGGTCAGCCGGTGCCGGCCGGAGCGCGGTTCGAGGGCGACGACGGCGACCTCGTCCGGGAGCCCCCACTGCGCGGCGGCGGCTTGCGCGGCGATCGCCTGCGGCGCGGACGGCGGATCGGCGAGCAGCAGATCGAGCAGCCGCCGCCGGCGCCGGGCCAGGTTCCCGGCCGCCCGGGTCTGCGCCGCCGTGTACCCCTCGATCGACAGCGCGGAGATCTCGTCGACGTAGGCGAAAATGGCTTCGGCTCCGGTGCAGAGCGTCTCCGCCGAGAGCCCGGCGGCCTGCCCGAACTCCGAGATGTGCCGCCACGCCACCCGCCCGCCGACGCGGTAGGCGGTCTGCAGGCAGTCGAGGCTGCGGCCCTCCGCGAACTCGATCTTGCCGAGGTCGCGGAAGACCGCGGTCGAGGCGGCGGCCGGTGCCGCCGCGGGCTTGCCGACACTGTCGAGGCACTGGACGATCGCCTGCCGGACACCCTGGGTGATGACCTGCCCGAACGCGCCTTCGATCGGCTGCCGGTACTCCGGCACCGCCAGCTGGACCTCGCGCAGGATGGCCTTCGCCAGCGGGTCGACCCGCGGGGCGAAGCGGACCGCCAGCTCCCTCGGCAGCGACGCCCACAGCCCGAGCGCGCTGGACGCGCGCACCGGCCGGGTTTCCGCGGGGCTCCGAGGGGCGGGCGGGACCGGCCCGGCCGTCCCGGGATACGGGCGGACGGAAGGCCCGGCAGGGCGTTCGCCGGGGTGCGGCCTGCGGCCCCGCGGCGCGGGACGGACGAACCCGGAGTCCACTTCGGTCATGTTTTTATCCTTGCTGGCAACAAAACCGGCCTCTTCGCGGTCGAAGCCGATCCAGATTTTGCGGCACAGGCAACATAATTTCCGCGGAACGGCAGTGTCAACGGGACGGCGACCGCCGCGGCCATCGCCCGTCCGGACTACACCCGAACGGGTGGAAAGGGGTGGGTGCGAGTGATACCTCCGGGACCGCCGGATGCTATCCGGATGACAATTTTCCGGCGGGCGGTTTCGCGTCCCCGGCCAGGCGGGCCGCCACGTCGTCCAGGGTGAGCCGGGCCGGTTCGGTGCCGGTGAGGAACTCGTTGAGCAGCAGGCAAAACCCGTCGGGGTCGGCGACGTGGGGAAAGTGCTTCGCGTTTTCCTGGACGACCAGCCTGCTGCCGGGCAGCAGTGCGGCGGTCCGCCTGCCGTGCGCGACCGGGATGAGCGGGTCGCGGGCTCCCCAGACCAGCAGCAGCGGCACCGATTCGGCCAGGTACAGCTTTTCCGCGGCGCTCGCGCGCTGGCCGCGCAGGTCCATCAGGCTGCCCGCGATGGACAGGAAGGCCCGCCGCCGCGCGGGGTCGGCGAGCGAGCCGAAATGCCGCGCCAGTTCCCGTGTTTCAGTTTTCAACGACCCGCCGAGCCCGCGCGCGAGCCGGGCCAGCGCGAGGGTCGCCCGGTTGACGGCCAGCGCGAGGACCGCGGACGCGCCGGGCAGCGAGGCGGCCCGGAGCACCGGGCTCACCTCCGTGCCGAGCCCCGCGCTGCCGACCAGGACCAGCCGGTCGCACATTTCCGGGAATTGATAGGCGAATTGCATCGCGATGCCGCCGCCGAGGGAATGCCCGGCGACCGTGGCGTGCCGCACGCCGGACACCGCGAGCACGTCCCGCACGATGCTCGCCATCGCGCCGAGCCCGTAGTCCGCGCGGGGCGCGTCGGAACCGCCGTGCCCGGGCAGGTCCAGCGCCAGCACGCGCCTGCCGAGCGCCGGGCAGCGGTCGAGGACCGGCTGCCAGGTTTCCGCGCTGCCCGCGATTCCGTGCACCAGCACGACGGCTTCGTCGCAGGTGTCCGCCGCGGGCCGGTATTCGCGCAGCCGGACCCGCTGGCCGTGGAGGACGAGGGAGTACGTCTCGAGTGTCATCGGCAGCCCTTTCTCGCGAAGCCGAAATTAGGCCAGCTCTTCTCTTTCCCGCGAGGTGGCGAGCGCCACTTTCCGGGAATTCGGAACGGGCGTGACAGGAAAGGGGGCGGAAAAGCGGTCGCGGATGCGGATTTTCGGGGACCGCCGTACGGCTTGTCGACATCGCGGCGGCTCGCGGGTCATCCTCGACGCATGGTCGCAACGACGCACCGGACGCGCTGATGTCGTGCCGCGCGAGGATTCTTTCCGCCCATCAATGCCACAGTCCGCCTTCGCCGCGGCAGGCCCGCGGGTCGTGGCGAAGGGTGCTGCCGATGCCCGCGAGCCGGCTGGAGCCCGGGGCCGGGCGGCAGTGGCCGCCGGCGGCGATCGCGCGGCCGCTGCGCCAGTCGCTCCGCCGGTACTGGCGGCCGCCGCGGTGCGGAGCGTCCGCGCCGGTCAGTTCTCCAGCGGCCGATGCGCGCGCATGAGGCGCTGCGCGCGCAGGGCCAGCTGCATGCCGAGCCGGTCGTCGGCGTCCTTGAGCCGGTCGCCGAACAGCCCCTCCAGCTGCCGCAAGCGGTTGCGGACGGTCTGCGGGTGCACGCCGAGGCGCTGGGCGATCTCCGGAGCCCCGCCGCGGGTTTCCAGCCAGGCCAGCAGGGTTTCGCTGAGCCGCTCGCGCTGTTTGGCGCTCAGCGAGGCGAACGGGTCGAGGCTTTGCCGGGCCAGCTCGGCGGCCAGGAAGTCCTCGGCGAGCAGCCAGAGCGTGGCCAGATGGTCGCGGCACCAGACGACCGGGCCGGGCGTCTCCGGCCCGGACAGCTGCAGTGCCCTGCGCGCGGTGCGCAACGCGGCCGGCGCGTCGGCCAGCGGCACGGTCGGCGACACCGCGGCCCGCCAGCCGGCGGGCATGGCCGCCAGCGGGGCGAGGTCGGTGTCCGGGTCGCTGGCGAGCAGGTGCGGCTCGGGACCGTCGAGGTCGGCCAGAACGCCGTCGCCGAACGCCCCGGCCGGGAATTCGCGGGAGCCGGGGTCGCGTTCGAGGGCGACCATCGCGGCCGTCCCGGGCAGCGGCCAGCCCGCCCCGCCCGCCAGTTCGGCGATGCTGCTCGCCGCGCCTTCCGGGGCCTGGACGATCAGCTCCAGCAGCCTTCGCCGCCGGGCGGGCACGGCTCCCTCCGCGTCGGCCTGTGCCTGCTGGTAGCCGGCGATCGCGGTGGCGCACAGCTCGTCGACGTAGGCGAAGATCGCTTCCGCGCCGACCGAGATGACGGCCGGATCGACGCCGGCGGCCACCACGGCGGGGTGCATCGCCCGCCAGGCGACCCTGGCCCCGATCGTGGCGGTGTCCTGCAGCGCGTCGAGGTTGCGGCCCTCGCCGAACTCCACGGCGCCGCGGGCGCGGTAGAACGCGATCCACTCCTCGTGCGGCAGGTCCGGGGCTCCCATCGAGTCCACGCAGTGCAGCACCGCGTACTCGACGCTTTTGATCAGGACCTTCCCGAACACGCCCTTGAGCGGCTGGCCGTAGGCCGGGACCGTGCGCTGGGTCTCCTGGATCATCGCGGCCGCGGCGTGCGCGGCGTGCGGGCGCAGGCACGCGCCGAGCGAGCGCGGAAGCGAGGCCAGCAGATCGAAGCTCCGGTACTCGACCACGAATCCCCCTTCGAGGCGCTAGGGCGAAGGCGAGCGTAGCGGAAAACATGCGTCACTAAAAATGAACGATCCACACCTGAAAGAGCGACGCGGACCCGTCCTTTTGACACGGACGAGTGTGCGTTCTACGCTCCGTGCCGGCCGATGCCGGTTATTCCTGAATCTTCTATGTCCGAGTAGGGGATTAAAACGCCATGCGCGGTTCCGCCGTTCCGGACGGCTCGGTGTGGGCTCGTCTCCCGCGCCGGCTCGGCGACGCGGTGCGCCCGCGGATCCCGGAGATCGCCCGGTCCTGCGTCGACGCGATCGCGGCCGAGGTCCCGGAATATTCCCGCTGCTTCGGCGGCCCCGGGCGGGCCGCCGCGATCGAGCAGGCCCGGCGGGGGATCGAGCGGGACATCGACCGCGTCGGGGCCCCGGCGATGTGGCAGAGCGACCGGCTGGCCGATTTCCGCGGCCACGGGCGGGCGGCGTTCCGCGCGGGGCTGAGCCGCGAATCCGTGAAGGCGTCGGTGCGCGTCGCGAGCCGGGTGATGTGGCGCTGGATCGCCGAAATAGCCCAGGAAACCGGTCTGTCCGGCGATGTCGTGTACGGGATGGCCGAAGGCATGCTCGGCGATGTCGAGACGTCGATGGCGGCGGTCGCGGAGGGCTACAGCGCGGCCGAGGCGGAGGCTTCGGGCGGCGGCGAACGGAATCGCCGCGTGCTCCGCGCGCTGCTCGACGGCGGACAGCGCGCCGAAGAGGACAGTCCGGCCGGGCTGCCCGAGCGCGTCGCGGCGGTGGTGTTCCGGGCGCTGCCGGGAGCGCCCGAGCTTCCGCCCGGCCTGCTGCCGGACCACGTCATCGCGGATCCGGCGGGCGATCCGCCGGCGGCGCTCACCGGCGCGCCGGACACGGATCTGGCGGGACTCGCCGGGCTGCCCGCGGGCTGGACCGCCGCGGTCGGCCCGCTGGTGCCGTCCGGCTCGGCGGCCGAGTCGTTCCGGGTCGCGCGCCGCGCGGCCGACCTGGCGGCCCGGGGACTGCTGGACGCGCCGGGCCCGGTCGTCTGGTGCCGCGACCACGTGCCGGCGCTGCTGCTGCTCGCGGACGAGTTCCTGGCGGCGCAGCTGGCCGAGACGACGCTGGCCCCGTTCGCCGGGCTTCCGGAGAAGCGTCGCGAGCAGCTGGCGGAGACGTTGCTGGTGCTGGTCCAGACGAGAGGCAGCGCCCCCGAACTCGCGCGGGCACTGGACCTGCACCCGCAAACGGTCCGCGCGCGGCTGAAGACGCTCGCCGGCTTGTTCGGGGAACGCCTGACCGACCCCGACGAGCGGCTGCGGCTCGAGCTGGCGTTGCTGGCGGAGCGGGCGCTTCCGGGCCGGGAGTGAGGCGGGTGCCTGCTCGCCAGGCGGTGGCTGGAATTCTTGCTGTGCTGGGTGGGCGGGTGCGGTTTGAGTTGGCGGGAGCGGGCGCTTCCGAGTCGGGAATGATTCTCCGGGCGGTGGCGGAAAACCTTGCGGTGCCGGTGTTCACGGTACTTCGGCGACCGGTTCGCCTCGCGGCCCCGGACACGGCTGTGCGACCGGCTCGCCGTGGATTTCCTTCGGGCGAGCCGGTCCCGGGAACACCCACCGCCGGTAGCCGAACCAGCGGAACGCCGTTCCCGCCGCCGTGCCCAGCACCATCCCCGCGGCGAAGTCCGCGATTTCCTGCCCCAGGTAACCGATGTTCGGCTCTTCGAGGCGCAGGACGTACCGCGATACCAGCAGCGGCACCAGATTCACCGCCACCGCGCCGGCATTGACCGCGAAGAACAGCGTTGCTTCCCGCAGCCGTCCATGGCCGCCTCTGCCCGCGAACGACCATCGGCGGGACAGGAGGTACGCGAAGGCCGTCGACGCGACGGTCGCGATCGCCAGCGCGGTCACCGGTTTCTCCTGCAGCACAGTCAGTTTGAGGCTGTAGTCGACCAGTGTGGTGACCCCGTAGGCGGCCGCTCCGACGACGGCGAAGCGAAACAGTTCGGGCATGGTTTCGCGGATCAGCAGTTCGACGCGGCCGGTTTTCCGGCGATCCGGTCCTTGACGAAGGCCAGTACGTCGGCGTTGCCGGTGTAGACCAGCGTGATGTGGTCGGTGTCGTAGGTCTTCCACGTCTCCTTGACCCCGGCGGCGCAGTACGTTTTGTGCAGGGCGTCGGCCTGCGCGAACTGCACCAGCTGATCGCCGGTCGCGTGGTAGAGGAACAGCGGAGCCTTCGGCGGGGCGGCGCCGAGCTTGTTCTCGCTCAGCCGGGCGGTCCAGGCGGGCTGGATGTAGCCAGGGCTCGTCGTGTAGTCGGCGATCTTCTGATTCGCGTACGTCGTGAGCAGTTCGAACGTGCACGCGCTCTGTTTCATCTCGGCGAACTTCGCGCGGCCGTTGTCGCTGAGGAACGAGTCGAGTTTCAGCTCCGGGTACGCCTGGTCGAGACCGAGCAGGGCGTAGGCGAAGACTCCGAAGCCGAACTTGCCGTCGAGCTGCAGCGTCACCTGGACGAGGTCGGCGGGCACCCCGCCGGCGGCGATCCCGGCGAGATTCAGCTCCGGCGCGTACGACGGTTGCAGCTCGCCCGCCCACACCGCCGCGCCGCCGCCCTGGGAGTAGCCGCGGAAGACCACCTTCGACGTGCTGGAGAGCCCGGCCGGGGCGAGCCGCTGCGCCGCGCGGACCGAGTCGATCACGGCCGGGCCTTCGGACCGTCCCACGACATACGTCGTCCGAGGGGAGCTTTGGTAGCCCTCGTAGTCCGGGACGGCGACGGCGTAGCCCGCGTCGAGCAGGTCGTCGAGCCCGGGCTGCTCGTAGAACGCGCCCATGTCGATCATCTTCGACGGAGTGCAGGCGAAGGCCGGACCGTGCGTCCCCGGGGCGAACGCGACGACCGGCGCGCTGGCCCGGTCCGCGTTCTTCGGCACCAGCACGGTGCCGGTGACCGCGTCGGGCTTGCCGAGTGCGTTGGTGGACAAGTACATCACCTGCCAGGCATCGACGGACGCCTTGCGCGGCCCGGCATTCGACGGCCGCCAGCGGATGACGTCGCCGGGCTTGCCCGCCGGCAGCGGCGAAGGCGGCGTGTAGAACGAATCGTCGGCAGGGCCGGTGCCGCTCGGGTCCGCCGCCGCGGCCGCCGGGGCGAGTGCGGTGGCGAGGACCAGCACGACCAGCGCGGCGAGCGCGCGACGGGCCGTCATGAACTCGTCCCGTAGACGCGTTTGCAGGTCGCGGACTCGGCGAAGGCCAGGTTCAGCTCAGGGTTCGCCTTGAGGTCCTTGATCGGCCCCTCCGGGTCGGCGAGCTGCCCCATCGTCGCGTCGGCGTCGGCGATCGCCTGGCGCAGGCTCGCCTGGTCGTGCACCTTCGCCTGTGCCATCTTGGCCTTCGTCGCGGCGATTTTGCCCGTGGTCTCGGTCAGGTTCGCGGCGGCCTTGTCCACGGCGGACTGCCCGTCCGGGACCGGCGGCACCCCGGCCGCGCGGATGCCGCCCGCCATGTCGCCGAGTGCCGAGCCCAGCCGGTCGAGGAAGGCGACCATGGCGTCCCGCGTCTTGCCGGGGGCGGCGCTGTCGGCGGCCGGCGGCTGCGAGAGCTTCGCAGAGCCCGCGGCCACGCTGGTGCACACCTTGTCGACCCAGGCCAGCGCGGCGGGATCGGCGTGCCGGCCGGGGTTCGCGGGTGCGGCCGAGGAGCAGGAAGTGCACGACAGGAGCACGGCAGCCGACGTCACGAGCACCGCGCTGTGCATTCGTTTCATGGTTTTCGAGGCTACGCAGCACGCTCGCGGGCAGGCAAGAATAGAATGCGCGATTGGCACGCGCATCCACATTTCCGGATCCGGTTTTGTCACCTGCGTCAGCGGCTCGCCGCTGGGACCGTACCCGGGAAAATTCGCCTGTGCCTGCTAGGAAAACGGTTCGTGCGGCGTGCCGGGGTGACAATTTGCGGAGCAGGCTCCGGGATTTCCGGTCCAGCTCTTGATCGGCGCTGTTCCCGCTCGCTAGCTTGCTGATCGGTAGCGATTTAGCGGTTAAAACGCTCCGCCTTTTCGTATCACTGTTGATACACGGAAGGACCATCGTGAGTCACCCAAGAGGCAAGAAGAAGACGGCCGCCGTCGCCGCGGCCGCGGGTGCGGCGGGGCTCGTCGCCGCCGCGCTGGTGGTCGGGGCACAGGCCAGTGCCGCCGACCCGATCTCGCTGACGCTGAACTACCACTGCACCTTCCCGCTGGTGGGTTCGCAGTCGCTGAAGGTGGTGATCAACACCGATCTGCCGAAGACCGTGAACGCCGGGCAGGCGACCGGGGCCTTCGACATCAAGGCCGTGTCCACGATCAACGCGGACACCGTCAGCGGGCTGGGCCTGATCGGGGCCACGACGCTGGAAGGCACCGCGACGGCGAGTGCGAAGGTGGCCGCGCCCGGCCTCGACCTGCCGGTCAGCGTTCCGATCGCGCTGGACAAGACGAACATCCCGCCCTCGGGCGAGATGACCATCAACGCGACGGGCAAGACGCCGTCGCTCACGTTCACCCAGCCCGGCCAGGCGAAGATCACCGTGGGCGACCTCGCGCTCAAGGTCACCCCGCGCAAGGCGGACGGCTCGGTCACCGGGATCACCCCGGACGGCACCATCAACGCGCCGTGCACTCAGGACCAGGGCCAGGACAACACCCTCGCCACGATCACCGTCAACGGCGGCGGGACTTCGACGCCGCCGCCGAGTTCGGAGACTCCGCCGCCGACGTCCGACACTCCGCCCCCGAGTTCGGACACCCCGCCGCCGACGTCGGACACGCCGCCGCCCGCGGGCAGCAAGTTCGTGTTCGGCATCGACGGGAAAACCGCGCTGAAGTCGCTGGGCAGCTCCGCGCCGATCAAGGGCGGGTTCGACGCCGACGTGGACATCGCGGCCAAGAAGTTCACCGGCGCGCTGAAGCTCGACGCGACCAAGAACGACTTCAAGCTGCTCGGCTTCCTGCCGGGCAGCGCGGACGTCAAGGTCGTGCAGAACGGCACGCAGAGCGGCGAGCTGGTGGGCACCGGGTTCAAGGCGCACATCAAGTTCGACGTCTTCCTGCCGTCGGTCAGCCTGTTCGGCGTCCCGATCAGCACCGACCCGAAGTGCGGCACGGTCAGCCCGTCGACCAGCGAGATGACCACCGGCGACGGGTTCGACCTGCTCAAGGGCGGCAAGCTGACCGGGACCTACGCGCTGTCGGCGTTCCAGAACTGCGGCTCGTTCAACGACTGGATCAGCGGGTTCGCCAAGAGCGACGGCAACACGCTCGACCTGAACCTCGCCCGCCAGTAGCCCGATCTGCCTGCCCCCGTCGCGGCGCGGCGGGGCAGGCGCCATGCCCCGGAAAGGGGGAACCCGTGCCGAACGCCCGGTTGCCGCTCGCGGCGGGACTCGCCTGCCTCGCCGTCTCCGTCCTCGCCCCTCCCGCGTCGGCGGGGACGCCGGTCGACAAGGTGCTGAGCTACACCTGCCCGTTTCCCTTGATCGGGGAGCAGAAGCTGGACGTCGAGGTGAAGGCGTCGTTCGAGACGCCGTCCGCGCCGGGCGGCACGCTCACGACGTCGGACCTCGCGGTCTCGGTGTCCGTTCCGGACAAGGCGACGCGCGGCCTGGCCCTGGTCGGCGCGGCCAGCGTCGAAGGGACGGCGTCCGCGGGGGTGACGCTGGTCAACGGCTCGCTGACCAAACCGGTGCAGGTGCCGCTGACCGTGGCGAAGACGGCGCTGCCGCCGTCGGGGCCGTTCACCGCGCGAGCGACCGGCTCAGTACCGCAGATCGTGGTGCCGAACGCCGGCAAGACAACGGTGACCCTCGGCGGGTTCAGCACGCGGCTCACCCCGAAAAAGGCCGACGGCTCGTTCACCGGCCTCGGCTCGTTCACCTCGGACTGCACGCTCGACCCGGGACAGGACGCGGTGCTGCTGAGCTTCGAGGTCGGGACGGCGCAGAGCGGATACGACTACCGCGTCACCGGGACGACGACGCTGAAGACACTGGGCATGACGGTGCCGCTCACCGGGTCGTTCGCCGTTGCCGCACAGCCGTCGTTCAGCGGCGGACCGGTGTTCGACCCGGCTAGTGCGGAGTTCAAGCTCTTCGGCTTCGTGCCGGGTACTGCGGAGCTGCGGTTCGCTCCGGACGGCGAGCAGAGCGGCGAACTCGGCGACGGCGGGTTCGCCGTGCACTCGAAGCTCGCTCTGGCGCTGCCGCGGGTGTCGCTGTTCGGCCTGCCGGTCGCGGACCCGAACTGCCGGACGAGCGCGGCGTTCCCGGTCGAGCTGCGCACTGGCACCGGGTTCGCGCTGGCGACCGGCGGTCCCGTGACCGGGACTTACGCCATCCCGCCGCTGACCGGCTGCGGCGCCTTCACCGCGTCCCTCAGTTCGTTCTTTCAAGGGGAGGGAAACACCTTCGCGCTCGTGCTCGCCGCGCACTAGACCCCGGGGGATCGGGAAGCGGGGCATGGCGCTGGCCTTGGACCATCGGGCGGTGCCGTGCCCCGCTGCGCGGGCGTCGACGCGTCGCGACCGTTTACCGCTGTCTGAGCTGTTTGCGTTTGGCTGCCAGGTTTCGTCGGACAGCCCGGGTCTGCCTCGGTGACAGCGCGGGAAACCACCAGCGCCGCGCGATCAAGCACCATCTCAGTGATGGCGCTGAGATATCCCTCGAGCCCGCGTCGGTGCTCGTCCTGGGACGCGGTGCCGTGGCGTCTGGCGTCGACCGCCAGAGCGGCGCCGCCATCGATCTGAACGGCCCCTCGATCTGGGACCGCTTGTCGGCAAATCCGTTTCCCTGCACACTGAAACCGTCTTCGGCCAGATCGCGGCCGACGGCGACCTCGCTAGTCAGGCCCGACCACCGACGCGAGCCGCTTGGCGGTCGACCCGGTGCCGCAGCCCGCGTCGACCGCCTTCGCGGACACCGAGTTCCGGGGCAAGGTCAGCGCGCGGCCGAGCCCGCCCGGCGTTTGGTCCAGATGTCGTAGGCGACCGCGGCGAGCAGGACCGCGCCTTTGACCAGCATGACGCGTTCGCTGGGCGCCCCGATCAGCGACATGCCGTTGTTGATGACCGCCATGATCAGGCCGCCGGTGATGGCTCCGGCGACCTTTCCGACGCCGCCTTGGACCGCCGCCCCGCCGATGAACGCCGCGGCGATGGCGTCGAGTTCGAAGTTGACCCCCGCGGTCGGTCCGGCCTGGTTGAGGCGGCCGGCGAAGATGATTCCGGCCAGCGCGGCGAGGACGCCCATGTTGACGAAGACCCAGAAGGTGACCGATTTGACCTTGACGCCGGACAGGGTCGCGGCCTGCCGGTTTCCGCCGATGGCGTAGATGTGGCGGCCGAAGACGGATTTCCCGGCGACGAGGGAGTAGCCGAGCACGAGCACGGCGAGCAGGACCAGCACCCACGGCAGGTTCCGGAAGCGGGCCAGTTGCACGACGACGGCGAGCACGAGTGCGGCGGCGACGGCGATTTTGAGGACGAAGACCGGGAACGGGTCGACTTCCTGCCCGTAGCCGAGGCGGGCCGCGCGGGTGCGCCATTGGGAGAGCGCGATTCCGGCGACCGCGACGATTCCGGCGAGCAGGCTGAGGAGGTCGGCGCCGCCGAGCGGGCCGAGGCCGATGTTGCCGAGGTAGCCGCCGGTGAAGCCGTTGGACAGGGTGCGGATGGCATCCGGGAACGGGCCGATGCCCTGGTTGCCGAGCACGGTCAGGGTGAGCGCGCGGAAAGCGAGCATCCCGGCCAGGGTCACAATGAAGGCTGGGATGCCGAAGTACGCGACCCAATATCCTTGCCAGGCCCCGATCGCCGCGCCGGAGACCAGGGTGAGCACGACGGCGAGCGGCCACGGCAGGCCGAGGTCGACGGTGAGGACCGCGGCGATCGCGCCGGTCATCGCCACGACCGAGCCCGCGGACAGGTCGATGTGCCCGGAGACGATCACCAGGATCATGCCGATGGCGAGGATCAGCACGTAGGAGTTCTGCACGATGATGTTCGAGATGTTCTGCGGTTCGAGCAGCGCGCCGCCGGTGACGACCTCGAACAGGACCACGATCAGCGCGAAGGCGACGTAGATGCCGCTTTGCCGCGGGTTGATCGAGATCCGCCGGGGGCTGCGCCCGGCGGGCGGGGCGGCCGGGTCCGCGGCCCGCGCGGGATTGGTGGTGGTCATGGCCGTTCCTTCGTCATGTGTCGCATGAGCAGTTCCTGGGTGGCGTCGGCGCGGGCGGCCTCGCCGGTGATCCGGCCCGCGGAGAGGGTGTAGATCCGGTCGCAGAGGCCGAGCAGTTCGGGGAGTTCCGACGAGATGACGAGGACCGCTTTCCCCTGCGCGGCCATTTCGTTGATCACCGTGTAGATCTCGTATTTCGCGCCGACGTCGATGCCGCGGGTGGGCTCGTCGAGGATGAGCACGTCCGGGTCGGTGTAGATCCACTTGGCCAGCACGACTTTCTGCTGGTTCCCGCCGGACAGCTTGCCGGTGACGCTGCGCACCGACGGCGCCTTGATCCGGAGGTCGCGGTGGAACCGGGTCGCGACGTCGTGTTCGGCGTGCTCGTTCACCCAGCCCCGGCGCGAGAGCGCGGGCAGCCCGGCGGCGGAGGTGTTGCGCTGGATGTCGTCGATCAGGTTGAGCCCGTACCGTTTCCGGTCTTCGGTGGCGTAGGCGATGCCGTGCCGGATGGCGTCGCGCACGGACCGGACGGCGATCTCCTTGCCGTCCTTGACCAGCCTGCCGGAAATGTTCGTGCCGTAGGAGCGGCCGAACACGCTCATCGCGAGTTCGGTGCGCCCCGCTCCCATCAGCCCGGCGAGCCCGACGATCTCGCCGCGGCGCAGCGTCAGATTCGCCCGGTCCACCACGATCCGGCCGGGCTGGCCCGGGCTGTGCACGGTCCAGTCCTCGATCCGGAGCACCTCGTCGCCGATGTCCGGTTCCCGCGGCGGGAAGCGGTGTTCGAGGTCGCGGCCGACCATGCCGGTGATGATGCGTTCTTCGCTCAGCCCGGCGGCGCTGAGCGTTTCGACCGTCTTGCCGTCGCGCAGGATCGTGACGGTGTCGGCGATCGCGGTGACCTCACCGAGCTTGTGCGAGATGATCACGCACGTGACGCCGTCGTCGCGCAGTTCGCGCAGCAGCGCGAGCAGATGCGCCGAATCGTCGTCGTTGAGCGCGGCGGTCGGCTCGTCGAGGATGAGCAGCTTGACGCGTTTGGACAGGGCTTTGGCGATCTCGACCAGTTGCTGTTTGCCCACGCCGAGTTCGCTGACCGGCGTGACCGCGTTCTCGCGGAGCCCGACCCGGCGCAGCAGGCGGGCGGCCTCGTGGTTGGTCCGGTTCCAGTCGACCCAGCCGCGGCGGGCCCGCTCGTTGCCGAGGAAGATGTTCTCGGCGATCGAGAGCTGCGGGCACAGCGCGAGTTCCTGGTGGATGATCACGATGCCGCGGCGTTCGCTGTCGCGGACCGACTCGAACGCGCACCGCTCGCCGTCGAAGGCGATCTCGCCGTCGTAGCTGCCACGGGGGTGGACTCCGGAAAGCACCTTCATCAGGGTGGACTTCCCGGCGCCGTTCTCGCCGCAGATCGCGTGGATCTCCCCGCGCCGCACCGACAGCGTCACGTCGGAGAGCGCGGTGACGCCGGGAAAGGTCTTGGTGATCCCGCGCATGCCGAGCAGTTCGGTCATTTCAGCTGGCCCGCCGTGTAGTAGCCGGAGTCGATCAGTTCCTTGCGGTAGTTGGACTTGTCCACCACGACCGGCTGCAGGACCTGGGCGGGGACGATCTTCTTGCCGTTGTCGTAGTCGGTTGTGTTGTTCACCGCGGGCTTCTGTCCTTTGAGGACGGAGTCGGCCATTTTCACCGTGACGTCGGCGAGTTTGCGGGTGTCCTTGAACACGGTGGTGTACTGCTCGCCCGCGATGATCGACTTGACCGAGGCGACTTCGGCGTCCTGTCCGGTGACGATCGGATAGGGCTGGCCCGCAGTGCCGTAGCCGTTGCTCTTGAGCGCGGACAGGATGCCGATCGACAGACCGTCATAGGGGGAGAGCACGCCCTGGACTTTCGCGCCGCCGGTGTAGGTCTTGGTGAGCAGGTCCTCCATCCGCCGCTGGGCGGTCGCGGGGTCCCAGCGCAGGATCGCGGTGGGGGCGAAGGTGGTCTGGCCGCTCTTGACGATCAGCTTCTTGCTGTCGATGAGCGGTTTGAGCACGGACATGGCGCCGTTGAAGAAGTAGGTCGCGTTGTTGTCGTCGGGCGATCCGCCGAACAGCTCGATGTTGAACGGTCCCGGTCCGGAACCGAGGCCCTTGAGCAAGGAGTTCGCCTGTTCGACCCCGACCTTGAAATTGTCGAAGGTGGCGTGGTAATCGACGGCGGGCGAGTTGAGGATGAGCCGGTCGTAGGCGATCACCGGGACCTTGCGGTCGGCGGCCTCCTGCAGCTGGGTGGTGAGCGCGGTGCCGTCGATCGGGGCGACGACCAGCAGCTTCGCGCCCTTGGTCAGCTGGTTCTCGATCTGGTTGGCCTGGGTGGGGATGTCGTTCTCGGCGTACTGCAGATCGACCTGGTAGCCGAGCTTTTCCAGCGCGGCCTTGATGTTGTCGCCGTCGTGGATCCAGCGCTCGGACGCTTTGGTCGGCATCGTCACGCCGACCAGCGCCCCGGCGGACCCGCCCGCCTGCCGGTCCACGGTCTTCTCGCTCGACCCGCAGGCGGCGATGCCGAACGCGAGCACGGCGACCCCGGCCGCGCGGATTGCTCGAATGAACCTCATTGTTCGTTCTCCTTCTCCTAGAAGCCCTTGGCGAGCCGGTGGTAGGCCTGGTTCCAGCGGAGGCGGTCGGCGAAGTCCGCGGCGGTGGTGTTCCCGTCGATGACGAGCAGTTCGACGTCGAGCATGCGGGCGAAGTCGCGCACGGACTCGATGCCGACCGCTTGGGTGAGCACGGTGTGGTGCGGGCCGCCCGCGGTGATCCACGCTTCGGCGGAGGCGGCGAGCGACGGCGCGGGCTTCCACACGGCGCGGGCCACCGGCAGGTTGGGCAGCGGTGCGTCGGGCGGGACGACCTCGATCTCGTTGGCCACCAGCCGGAACCGGTCGCCGAGATCGGTCAGGCCCACGACCGCGCCAGGGCCGGGCGCGGCGTCGAAGACCAGCCGCACCGGGTCCTCGCGGCCGCCGATGCCCAGCGGGTGGATCTCGCACGACGGGGTGCCCGCAGCGATGCTCGGGCACACCTCGAGCATGTGCGCGCCGAGGATCTTGGGTTCGCCAGGGCCGAAGTGGTAGGTGTAATCCTCCATAAAGGACGTTCCGCGGCCGGAGTCGCGGCCCATCGCTTTCATCGCGGCCAGCAGCGCGGAGGTCTTCCAGTCGCCTTCGCCGCCGAAGCCGTAGCCGTCGGCCATCAGCCGCTGCACCGCCAATCCCGGCAGCTGGCGCAGACCGCCGAGATCCTCGAAGTTCGTGGTGAACGCGCCGAATCCGCCGTCGCCGAGGAAAGACCGCAGGCCGAGTTCGATCCGGGCGGCGTACCGCAGCGACTCGTGCCGTTCGCCGCCGCGCGCCAGTTCCGGTGCGAGCGCGTACTCGTCGGCATACTCGGCGACTAGGGTTTCGATGTCCACTGTGGACGCGGCGTCGACCCGTTCGGCGAGTTCGGTGACGCCGTAGGTGTTGACCGAGACGCCGAACCGCAGCTCCGCCTCGACCTTGTCGCCTTCGGTGACGGCGACGTCGCGCATGTTGTCGCCGAACCGGGCCAGTTTCAAGGTGCGCAGATGCGCCGCGCCGATCGCCGCCCGCGCCCACGCGCCGATGCGGGCGGCCACCGCCGGATCGGCGGCGTGCCCGGCGACGGTCTTGCGCGGAATCCCGAGCCTGGTCTGGACGAACCCGAACTCCCGGTCGCCGTGCGCGGCCTGGTTCAGGTTCATGTAGTCCATGTCGAGACTGGCCCACGGAAGCGCCGCGTCGAGCTGGGTGTGCAGGTGCAGCAACGGTTTGCGCAGCGCGTCCAGTCCGCTGATCCACATCTTCGCCGGGCTGAACGTGTGCATCCACGCGATCACTCCGACGCAGGCCGGATCGGCGCCGGCCTCTTCCATGACCCGGCGGATCCCGGCGGACTCGGTCAGCACCGGCTTGCTGACCAGCTCGCACGGCAGCCCGCCGGAGCCGGCCAGCAGCTGCCGGATCCGCAGCGACTGCCCGGCGACCTGGTCGAGGGTCTCCTCGCCGTAGAGCGCCTGGCTGCCGGTGAGGAACCACACCTGCGGCTTGGTCGCGGAAATCATCGTTTCTCCTTGCCGGGTCGGGGTTTCAGCGCTGCCCGTAGACGTTCTGGTAACGCGCGTGCAGCCGGTCGACGTCGGTGCGCGACAGCGGGGCGGGAGTGCCGAGCTGGTGTGCGATGTGGACGGTGCGGGCCACGTCCTCGACCATCACCGCGGCCTTCACCGCGTCCCTGGCGCTGGCGCCGACGGTGAACGGGCCGTGGTTGCGCATCAGGACCGCGGGGGAGCGGGTCGCGCGAAGGGTTTCCACGATGCCGCGGCCGATCGAGTCGTCGCCGATCAAGGCGAACGGGCCGACCGGGATCTCGCCGCCGAACTCGTCGGCGATCATCGTGAGCACGCACGGAATCGGCTCGCCGCGCGCCGCCCACGCGGTGGCGTAGGTCGAATGCGTGTGCACGACGCCGCCGATCTCCGGCAGGTGCCGGTAGACGTAAGCGTGCGCGGCGGTGTCGGACGACGGCGCGAGTTCGCCGTGCACGAGCTTGCCGTGCAGGTCGGTGACGACCATGGTGTCGGCGGTCAGGTCGTCGTAGGAGACGCCGGACGGTTTGATCACCATCAGGTCTTCGCCGGGGACTCGTGCCGAGATGTTTCCTGCGGTCCAGACGACCAGTTCGTTGCGTGTCAGTTCGGTGTGCAGTCGTGCGACAGATTCCCTCAGCTCCGCGATGGTGCCGCGCGTCTGGGCGGTCAGCGTCATCGGTTCTGTCCTTTCGCGACAGTGGCCAGTTCGCGGCGGCGGGCGGCGAGGCGGTGCAGGACGTCGTTGCCGCCGCGGCCGAAGTAGTCGTGCAGCGCGGTGTATTCCGCGTACAGCTCGTCGTAGGCCGACACGTTTGCCAGCACCGGCTGGTACGCCATCCGCTGGACCGAGCCCATCGCCGCCGCGGCCGCGCGTACGTCGGGGTAGGCGCCGGCGGCGACCGCCGCGTGGATCGCCGAGCCGAGCGCGGGGCCTTGCGCCGAGCCGATCACCGAGAGCGGGAGCCCGGTGACGTCGGCGTAGATCTGCATCAGCAGCGGGTTCTTCGTCAGCCCGCCCGCGACGATCAGCTCGGCGACCGGGACTCCGGCGGCCTCGAACGTCTCGATGATCTTCCGGGTGCCGAACGCGGTCGCCTCCAGCAGCGCCCGGTAGACGTGCTCGGGCCGGGTGCTCAGGGTCTGCCCGGCGAGCACCCCGGACAGTTCGTGGTCGACCAGGACCGACCGGTTGCCGCTGTGCCAGTCGAGCGCGACCAGGCCGTGCTCGCCGATCTCCTGCTGAGCCGCGAGGCGGGTCAGGAATTCGTGGAGCCCTTCTGCCCCCGCGGCGTCCGAATAGGACTTCGGGACGCACTGGTCGGCGAACCAGCCGAAGATGTCGCCTACTCCGCTCTGTCCCGCTTCGTAGCCCCAGAGGCCGGGGACGATGCCGCCGTCGACGACCCCGCACATGCCCGGGACTTCGCGCAGGTCGGCGCCGTTCATGACGTGGCAGGTCGACGTGCCCATGATCGCGACCATCTGGCCCGGCTCGACCGCCTGCGCGGCCGGCGCGGTGACGTGCGCGTCGACGTTGCCGACCGCGACCGCGATCCCGGCGGGCAGCCCGGTCCACGCCGCGGCCGCCGCGGTGAGCTTCCCGGCGAGCGAGCCCAGCTGTCCGACCGGGTGCTCGAGTTTGTCGTCCACAAAGGACTCGAACCCGGGAGCCAGCGCGCCGAGGAAGCCCCGGTCCGGGTAACGGCCGTCCTGGAGGATTCCCTTGTACCCGGCCGAGCAGGCATTGCGGACGTAGGTCCCGGTCAGCTGCCAGACGATCCAGTCTGCGGCTTCGACCCAATGCCGCATGGCGCGGTAGACCTCAGGCGCTTCCTCGAAGACCTGCAGCGCCTTGGCGAATTCCCATTCGGACGAGATCAGCCCGCCGTAGCGCGGCAACCACGGTTCGGCGCGCTCGCGGGCCACGGCGTTGACGCGATCGGCCTGCGGCTGCGCGGCGTGATGCCGCCACAGCTTCACATACGCGTGCGGATTGCCCGCGAACTCCGGCAGCTCGGACAGCGGAGTGCCGTCCGCGGTGGTCGGAATCATCGTGCAGGCAGTGAAATCCGTGCCGATCCCGATCACGTCCCGCGGGTCGGCGCCCGCATCGGCCAGCGCGGCGGGCACGGCGGTGCGCAGGACGTCGACGTAGTCGGACGGAACCTGCAGCGCCCAGCCCGGCGGCAATTCCTCGGCCGTGGCGGGGAGCCGGTCGTCGACGACCCCGTGCCGGTAGTCCGTCACGGCGGTCCCCAGTTCGGCGCCGTCGCGCACCCGGACCACCACCGCGCGCCCGGACAGCGTGCCGAAGTCGACGCCGACGACAAGAGAATCTGCTGGCACTGGCAGGTTTCCTTCCAGGTTCTGTTAGCGCTAACATTCGGCCGCTGCGCCCCTGCTCGGCCGTTCGCGGGCTGCCGTGTTATCGAGGACCCGTGCTGTCCCGGACAATCAGGTCGGGAGCCACGAGATGGCGGACGTCCGGCGCGCCGCCCTCCATGCGTTCGACGAGCAGCCGGAAGGTCCGCCTGCCGACCTCGATGAAATCCTGCCGGACGGTGGTGAGCGGAGGGCTGAAGTAGGCCGCCTCGGGCACGTCGTCGAAGCCCGCGACGCGGACCTGGCCCGGCACCGGGATTCCCGCTTCGGCGAAGGCGCGCAGCACGCCGAGCGCCATCTGGTCGTTCGCCGCGAATACCGCGTCCACTCCGGTTTCGGCGGCCAGCCGGCGACCCGCTTCGTAGCCGGACCGGGGACTCCAATCCCCGCGCAGCACCGGCGGAATCCGCGCGCCGCGCCGGTCGAGGGCGTCCCGCCAGCCCTGTTCCCGGTCAAGCGATTCGAGCCAGTCGTCCGGTCCGGCGACGTGCCACACCGTCTCGTGCCCGAGCGACAGCAGATGCTCGGTGACCCGCCGGGCCCCGTCGTAGTGGTCGACCGAGATCACCGGCACCGGCGACGATTCCCTGCCGCCGACCGCCACCACGGGCACGTCGGCGGGGATCTGCCGCAGCGCCTCGCCCGCGGTGACGTGCGGGGCGATCACGACGATCCCGCCGACCGCCTGCCGCCGCAGATTGTCCACCGCGTCCGCGATCGACGACCGGCGGGGACGGCTGACGCTGGAGATGGTGATGCCGTACCCCTCCTCGCGGGCGGCGTGCTCGATCCCGTGCAACGTGCTCGCCGGACCGTACAAATTGGACTCCAGCGCCACCACGCCCAGGGTGTTCGACCGTCCGGTCGCTAGGGCCCGGGCCACGGAATTCGGCCGGTACCCCAGACGGTCCACCGCGGCCAGCACCCGGGCCCGGGTCTCCGCACGGACCGGACCGCTGTCGTTCACGACCCGCGAGACAGTCATGTGCGAAACGCCCGCCAGCGCCGCGACCTCGGCCAGTCCCGGCTGACGTTTTCCCGGAGGTCCCTCGGCGGGCATCGGCGCCTCCTTGCTGAACCCGATGGGGTGAGTATCGCAATGTTAGCGATAACGCCGCAGAGGTCAAGCCGTTGTCGGCCGGAGTGCAGCGGTCTCGCCGGATTGCTCTCCGAAGCAGGAGCGTGCTGCGGGTTCTACCGTCAGTAGCGCGCGTCCAGGCGTTGCGGGCGGCACTTCAGCGGATCGTGTAGCGGATTTTCGGGCCAGTAGTTGATCTTTCCCGGCTACGCTGCCTTCTGCTCAGAGGAATCCCGTCTAGCGTCGTCAGGAGCGCGTGCGTGCGAAAGATCCGTAAACCGACCGGGCTTGCCACGGCTGCCGCTGTATCGGCTGCCGCTTGTCTGACAGTGAGCCTCGCCGGCTCCGCGCAGGCCGCACCGGAGGCGGCGGACGCCCCCAAGCTGACGTGGGGTTCCTGCGGGGACGACCAAGCGCTGCAAGGACTTCAGTGTGCCACGGTGCAGGTTCCGATGGATTACGCGCGTCCGGACGGGAAGAAGATCGGGATCGCGATCTCCCGGCACAAGGCCACCAACCAGAACCAGCGCCACGGGGTGCTGCTGACCAACCCGGGCGGTCCGGGCGGGAACGGGCTGGCCCTGCCGAATGATTACAAGGACCTGCGGATGGCGCGGTTCTACGACATCATCGGCGTGGACCCGCGCGGGGTCGGCCGGTCGGCCCCGTTGTCGTGCGGCACGATCCAGGACACCGGCGACCTGCATTCGCGCAGCCGCCCGGCCGACGCGCAGTTCGACGAGTACGCCCAGGCGGCCAAGCGCGACGAAGCGGCGTGCGAGAAGGCCGGCGGCGAGTACCGCCAGTTCGTCACCACCCGCAACACCGCGCGGGACATGGACCGGATCCGGGTCGCGCTCGGCGAAAAGAAGATCAACTACCTCGGAGTCTCGTACGGCACCTGGCTCGGCGCGGTCTACGGCCAGCTGTTCCCGAACAACCTCGACCGCAGCGTGCTCGATTCGGCGGTGGACCCGACGAAGACCTGGTACGACCAGACGGTCGACAACAACGAGTCGAAGGAGTTCAACTTCGGCGAGTGGGCGAAATGGGTCGCGGCCCGCAACGACTCCTTCGGTCTCGGGACCTCCGCCGACGCTGTCCGGAAGGTGATCGACCGGATCTCCGCGAAGGTGGCCGAAAAGCCCGGTTTCGCCGGTATCAAGGACCAGAACGTCTACGACGAGTCGGTCGGCATCGAAACCCGCTACCGGACGAGGTGGGCCGCGTTCGCCCTGCTCACCGAGCGCACGGCGAGGGCGCTCGACACCGGAACCGCGGACAGCGATCTGACGCAGCAGAACGAGAAGACCGACGCGGCAGTCGAGAAGGATCAGCAGGCCGAGGAGCAAGCGTCCACTGTGGACGCCGCGTACAACGCGCTGACCTGCGACTGGCAGTGGTCGACGTCGATGGACACCTACTACGGCCACATGCGCGAGTGGCGAGACCGGTTCCCCTACGGCGGGACCGCGGTGGCCATGGAGCCGACCGTCTGCGCCTTCAACCCCAACGAGGGCAAGCCGGACATCAAGGTGGAGGGGCGGAAATACCCGAAGGGCCTGGTGCTCAACAGCGACGGCGACACCCAGACCTCGCTGATCAGCGCCCAGCGCATGGCGAAGCTGCTGAACGAGCCCCTGATCACCGTCCACAACGAGGGCGTGCACGGCCTCTACGGCATGAACGACACCAGCGCGGAAAGCGGCTACCGGCCCAACCCCTGCGTCGACAACCAGGTCGACGACTACCTCATCAACGGCACCCCGCCCGCGAAGACCGACTGCGACACCAGCAACCCGCCCGCCTACATCCCCGCCGACCAGGACGGCATCACGACCGACCCCGAACAGCCAGGACGTTCCACCCGCTGACCGGTATCGGCCCTCCGTCGATACGCAGAGTCCGGACGGCAGTAACCCGCTGTGGTGTGACGGTCCCGGCGGCGGCTCGAGGTTGCGTGCGGCGGCATCCCCGTTATCCTGCGACTAAGCGGCCGCTTTAGGCAGAAAACCGGTGACGTGTCCCTGAATTGGGGATGTCATACCGATGAGCCTAATCGCTGTCCGGGCTGACGAGGCTGGAAATAGCACCTTTGGGTCTGACGGTGATCCACGGGACCGCCCGTGGATCACCGTCGGCTACGCGGAGCTGGATGCGCAATACCGGCACCATAGGTCGGATGTCTGCGGGTATCGTCCGCCGGAAGAGTTGCGCGGGTTCGCTCGATGCTGGAAGGAAAGAAGGGGCTCAGGCTGCGAGCGGATGCGGCTCGCCGGTCAGCGCCGCGAGGGCGGTGGCGATCTCCTCGATCGTTGCCGAGACGTAGGTGAGCGTGGTGCCGGTCTGGAATCCGGCGAAGCCGCGGGTCTCGTCGGGGATGTCCGCAGAAAGCTGGAGAATGCGAGCGTCCGGCGATTGTGGCGTTACGTCGAGCCGGTCAGGCGGACGATGACCGACCGGCTTCATGCTGGTGGTGCGCTGGATCGAGAGATCATCGACATCTATGATTCGCTCCTTCTCGCACGTCAACGGAACTGCGGACGGGTGCGTGAGAGGGCGTCGTTGGTAGCGGACGCCGCCGGTCTGCTGCGGCGGGACCGAGATGAGTTCTTGGATGCAGTGGCCCTGCGCGCTGTGGTGAGTGGGCCATACCGGCTCCAGCGAGCGCCGGTGCGTACTACGTCGGGGAAGCTGGACATTGACCTCGAGACGGATCCGCTCGACGTGGACGTTGTGGCGCAACGAGCCCAGGTTGTCCGGTTGGCGAGACTTGTGTTGCGGGACGGGATGGTGCGACGTACCGCCTAGGAGGTAGGCCTCGGTCTCCGAATGGTGTTGTTGGAGGGCGTTCGTGGGTGGAATGCGCCCTGGGCAGGGCTACATGCAGACGGTCCCGGGGCTGACCATCGGGTTTCCAACGGGATGCTGATGATTGAGCGCAGCTTCCGGGTCGGCAAGCCTGGAGGGGGTACCTGATCGCCCCCGATGGGCGCAACTTCGCGTGTCAGGCACGGACTTGGCTACGACATCATTGTCAGGGCTGTCACTGCGATCATGGGCACAGTTGTCGGCTTGACATTTCTGTTTGGTTCGGCAGCAGGCTGAGCCTGGCTCTGCGGCTCGGGGTGCCCGCTCGGGTCGCACCGCTGGCAGCTCCTGCGGTTGATCTTTCGATTCTGGGGCTTCTTCTTGCTGTGCGGCACCTCGCGCTTGCGGGCGCGGTTTTAGAGGTGGTGCGGCCTGCTCGTCACTTGCTGGTGTTTGCAAGCTTGGTCACCCTCGCGCTGAACGTCGCGGAGCCTCGTGCCACGGGTGAGTCCGGGAAGGCGGCGTTCGAGTCGGTTAACAGGCCGGTCTGGACGGCCGCGGATCACCGGCCGACGCCGCCGGTTTGAAGGCGAGCCGGGCGCAGCGGGCCTGCGGCTGCTGCTGGCAGGAATCAGCAGGCTGAGGCCTTGCTTGTGACGCATGGAGCGTGCCGATCGCAGCACGGCTGACTGGCTATGCTGCCGAACCGGGGACATTCGCGACCGAAGGCGGTGACAACGCGGGGATGGAGTTCACACGCCCGCCCTATGTCGTGGTGGACACCACCGAGTTCCGCGCCGACCTGACACTGGGGACCCGCTGGACGGCGACTCTGTCGGCCGGTAGCTACGGCCTGCTCAAGCTCGCGATTCCGGTAATCGTGCGACTCGAGGCGATCCGGCACCACGATCAGCTGGTCTCCGAAGGCGAGCGGGGAGCGCTCAAGGGACTCAACATCGTCCGCCGCTACGCCGAGGAACCCGACGACATCATCGACGCTCGGGAGATCACCCAGATCTGCGAAGCGACCCGACGCGGCTTCCAGTACAAGCTCGAGTACTACATCGAGCAGGCGGGCGGCAGGTTCCTTCCTGTGCCAGCCATTGACCACGGGGCCCTCGTAACCAGGGCCATGCAGGGCCGGAAACCGTTCACCAGCAACGGAAAAGAAGGCTACCGCGATGCTCTGATCTGGTACTCCATTCTTGATCTCTGCGGCAGTCTCGACGCGGACGATCACGTCCTGTTCGTCACCGGCAACAGCCGCGACTTCTGCGATTCCGGCAGCAACGCCCTCGCCGAGCCGCTGCGACAGGACCTGGCGAAGCTTGCGGCACCGCCCACCCTCACCGTGGTCCCCTCGCTGCGCGACCTGCACGAGGCGTACGGCGAGGCCATCAACGCGCTCGCGACCCCCTCGAACCGACCCCCTCGTCACCCGCCGGCACCGCCCCATCCCGACCTGCTCGCGGACAGGATCGGCAAGATCTGCGACGGCTTGGTCGGCAGCGCCATCCCGAGCGCGGACATCCCGACTCCTTTCGATCAAGCCGGACTGCCTGCGATCGGGCTAGACGACGTGCTCGTCCGAGACATCGAGGAAATCGACGAGCCGGGGCCCGGTGCCCCGATAACCCCGATTGTCGACGACATGCTCACCCGTGAGATGGCGCAGTCCGCGTCGGTTGCGCTCGAGGGCGTGATGACCGAGTCGGATTTCGCCCGCTACGTGCCGAACGATATCGACGAGCTCCAAGTGCTCGAAGCGGCCGCCACACCGGGACAGCTTCGTGTGCGCTTGACCAGACCGGCGTTGCTGTTCTTCCAGGTCACCTACGACGTCCGCAGCGGCAGCATCGACCGGATCCACCTCGCGCTCGTCGAATACGTCGTCGACGTCCTCGCCGAGCATCCCTTCTTCGACCTCCCCGATGCTGCCGACGACGGGGTTTCAGATTGAACGCGAACCGTTCGCAGGCAATGCAGCTGAATCCGGACATCGGGCCTCGCGCCGGAGAAGAACAGTCGACCGTGCCCCATAACTGATTCCTTCGACCAATGGCCTTCGAAGCGGCGGAGCGGAGGACACGGGACGAGGAGGAACATCGCGATCGTCGGCGAGGATCCGCGGGAGGTGCGCGACCGGTTCGACGCCGACACCGACGAGAGACTGCTGGTCACGCTTCGGCCCCTGCCACCTTCCGCCAATCCGAGGAGTCGGGGGTCTGCATCGCCTCGTAGCCGCTGACACCGGCCGGGGCCGGAGAGCCCCACCTTGGCGTGCACATCGGATTGTCGCAGGCGCAGGTCCGCGCGCGCTGTTTCGCCCGCAGCCGTGTCCTCTTGGGCTTGACGAGCAGTTTCTCAGCTTCGATGTAGTGCTTAGGTCCGGTCACTGCACCAGTATCGGCGCGCGCGGGAAGGTGCACGGGCTTCGGTCCGGTTTTCGCGGACAGCACGCGATAATTGGTTCTCCGAGGCCACCGGCGGTCCGTCTGCAAGGAAGGAGTTCCATGGTGAAGGGCGGGAGACGGCTGACTAGGCCGCAACTCATGGCGCTGGCGCAGGCCGCGCTGGACAACGCGGTTGGGCTTCTTGACGACGCGCGAATTCTGCTGGAGATGCGGCGATGGCCGAGAGCCTGCTCGCTGGCTGTCCTGGCCGCCGAGGAGTACGGCAAGTTCTACCTCAGCGTGGTGACGGCGTTGCAGTTGAAGACCGCCACTACAGAAATCTGGACGAAGTTCTGGAAAGACTTCGGGGGTCACCAGCCGAAGTACACGAACCTGATCGGGCAGTTCGTTGACAGCCAGGACTGGGGGCCTGTGGGCGGCCCCGGAGACGCAGAGTGGTTGAACGCGTGGAACTCGCGGTCGCAACGTGCTGCCGACAGCGACAAGCTGAAGCAAAAGGGCTTCTACGTCGACGTCGACCGCGGTACGGGCGCTGTCCTCACGCCGACGCAGTCGATCGACGAGGACAGCGCGATTCAGCAGGTCGAAACGGTGGAGTCCGTGGTTCGCCGGCACGCCGCTCTCTTCTCGGGCGGCCTTACCTCCCTGGCAACACCGCCTCCTGAGTTTGAAAGGTTCTGGGAGGAGGCGAAGGCATTGAAGGCCGCTGGTGAACCGTCACGGGCCGACGCGGCAGCTTTGTGGGAAAAGTACTTCGGCGACATCGCGGACGCCTCGCCGGACGGCAGACAGGCGAAGGGTCGGCAGGCATGATCTGCCGTGAGTTCGCATTGCCGAGCCCAGGCGTCTCAGCGGAAACTGTCCGGTTCGGCCGGGTGATGGTCTGTGTGCTAGCCGCCGGGCCGACTGCCGTGCCGAGGAAGCACCGCGGACCTCGCCGCCGCGCGATCTCCGATCCCGCTTCGGGGCAGCCTGGTCCTGGTCGCGCCACGCTTGCACTGCTCGCGCCGGGATCTCGCGCCGTTTCTCACGGCCGCCCTCCTGAAGGTATCGCAGCACCGACGGTTGGTCCGCGAAGAATCGGACGTCAAGCGGAACCCCGTGCGCAGCGCATTCGCCCAGATCAACGACGTGTCGGAGGCCAGTCAACCCCACGCCGCGTCGAACTGGCTGACTCGTCTTCCTCCAGGCGCTGTTCGTCGCGATCCTGGGAATACCTCCTGGCCGCGAAAAACGCGGTGACCAGCGTCGCGTCGGTGCTCAAGCTGGTAAGAAAGCCGAGCGCATTTGTTGACCGCGGCTAGCCACTCCGCCCGGGAGACGCCCTCTTGCGAGCGATCGCCCACTTCGGCACCGGGAACACCGAAGCACCAGACAAACCCCCAACGCCACGACCGCCGTCCTGGCGCCCCCACGCTGAACCCTTACCTGCATGGGGACATTCCGCTACAACGTCAGAACACCCCAAAACCACCCACCCTCCGGCAGGTATTCCGGAGCCTTGGTGCTTCCATCGGGCGGTCTCGCCGGAGCATGCTGAACAGAACCGCCCGGGCTTGCTTGCCGCCGCTGAGTTCTTCTACTTGCCAGATATCTGAGTTCGCGCGGACGAATGTCTGCACGCGGGTGCGTGTGGTTGCCGGATGTTCGAGCAATCTCGCTACTTCGGCGCCGGCCGCTCGATAGTCTGCTGCGTTGTGAGCGTTCCTTCGGAGAACTTGCTGCGAGACCAGTTGGCTGCAGACCTGGCTGTAGTGGATCCCGGCCTGGAGTTGGTTGACACGGAGTACCTGCTGAACAATGCGGTTGGCACGCGTGGCCGCGTCGACATCCTTGCGCGTGACCTGCACGGATCCTGGGTGGTGATCGAGCTCAAGCGTTCGAAGAAGACGACTCGCGAGGCGGTGCAGGAGGTCGCCAAGTACGTCGAGTTGTTGTGCCGCGAGGAGGGGTTGCCGCGGGACCGTGTCCGGGCCATCATTGTGGCGACCGAATGGGATGAACTTCTCGTTCCTCTCAGCAGCGTCGCGCGCGACTGGTTTCACGACGTGACGGGCTACCGTCTTCTACTCGACGAATCTGGCCGCCCGGTGGGCACGGAGCCGGTCGCGTTGCTTTCGCCGCCGCTCGAACGGGGAGTCGCCCCTGTCCATTTCGTCTACTTCTTCCCCTCGCCGGCCGAACGCAACCTGGGTTGGCAGCAAGCCTGCCGCTGCGCCGGAGACCACAGCCTCGTGGGTGTCGATCTCCGTTACACGGGAACAGATGATGTGGTGAGGGCACCGTATGCACTGTATGTTGCGATCGGTCGGATCGCACCGGACAACGCGGACGCTGACCTTGCTGCGGAGGCGGACGCACTGGGCCATGACGAGGTGCTGGGGGAGGAGCACCGACTGGAGCGCGCGCTGCTTAGGCGCATCGGCCGCGACGTGTCCGCGTCTTATGCCGAGTCGGCGAACCCGGACACCTACCGACACCTGGCAGCCTACGACAAATGGGAGACCGAGCAGGTGCGTCGCTCGGGTTCTCTCGAACAGGACCGTCTGCGCGAAGACGAAGACCTTCGACGGGCAATGGTGGGCAACGACGGCCACTCCCAGTTCCAGCTGGATAGCTCGGCCACGCCCCGCAACCGCAACCAGTGGGCTTCATTCGTCGAACGGACGGAATCCAGCCTCGCCGGCAACGATCAATGGCACCAGCTCATCCGGCTGTGGCTCGATGACATCGCCCGAACTCGTCCGGACAGCGACGTGAATTTGCGCATTTTCAACCCGTGCGACGTGATGCAAGCTCTGGTGTTCGGCTGGCCTGATCGGTTGATCAATCACACGCCGCATGTCCTCGGAGCCAGCAGCAACACCCACGAAGACACAGTCCGCACCCTGGCGGGCACGCTGTACTGGGACGGCCACCACGTGCCGAACCTCCGCCAGTTGGTGCGGATGGTCTATCGAGGCCCAGTGCAATGGCGGGCTGCTCACTACGGTGGTGTCGCTTGGCAGCGTGACCAAGAGCTCCTCGAACTGCTTGGCTTGCGTTATCTCCTACTCGACGCAGTAACCGACGGGTGGCCCGATGAGTCAGGGCAGCTAAAGGAAGCGACATTCCTGGCTGTCTGCAGCGACGGGCCGCAATGGATGACCGACCCGGCCAGCGTCATGGCCAAAGAGAATTGGAACGGCCTCCACACTCTGGAGACCTTCCTGCAAGAGCACGCCGACCAGGTGGCCCCGCTGGTCGCGGAATACCGTACATGGCTCGGCATTGACGCACCCGGCTGACAACAACGACAGCCACCGCGAAGCTCTCGAACAACGTAACCCAGGCGCACGTCAGGCAACGACAACCTCCTGCCGGGGCCTGGAGATCGGCGATGAAGTCTTCGTCAGTATCCCGCCGTTGGTGCCGCTCTCCTCGCGCGACGCGCAGGGAGGTGATCGACGCCGCGGCGTCAGCTCGATGTAGTACTCTGTTGCTCGGCGGGTGCGGCCTGCCAGGTTGACGTCATCCCCGGCCTCGGATGGCAAGGTCAAGCCCACGAGTTGAAAAACTCGCCGCACACATGAGTGGTTGAGCTGTTCGCGTGTCCAGGTGCATGTTGTCCTTGTTCGCCGAGCCGGGCGGCGGCAGCAAGGGGTGCCCTGTGTCCAGCAAGTCTCATGTCAGCGGCCTGATCGCCGTGCGACGATGCCAAACCGGCGAGCCGCGCCGCGAACTCAAACAAGCGATGAAAGGTCTCGCGGCGGAGCTGTCGCCTGCTCAGAAGGCGACGATCGATGAGGCGCTTCATCCTGCTAACAGCGCGGCCGACGGCCGAGAGCACGAAGTCGGCATCGACCCGGATCTGAAGCATCGGATCCTCCCCTCGGCGCTCGACAGAGCGCAGCAGGAATTGGAAGCGGCCGTATTCCATGCGCTCGTGCGCGCCTCGGATCGCCTCGGCAGCCACCCGACGGCCTGGTGCTACCGATTCGGGCAGGTGGTGCGGCAGGTCCGACCGGAACCGGATCGGCTGCGCCTGACACTGAACCCTGTCATCCTCGGGCCGCTGTTGGCTGAGCTTCTGCCCACCGAGGCTGACCCGGCCGAGGGCGACGCGCTGTACGGGACGGCGGGGGTCCGGATGCGGATGGACCGATCCGGGCTTGAGCTCTACCTGGTTGACAGCGACCCACGAGCCACGGTGGTGCTCTCCGGGATCACCCGCAACATCTTGCGCGACGCAGAAGCCTATCTTGCTGAGGACCGCCTCTCGTCGGTCCTGCGATTGTGCGCGAACTCGCCGGATGCCTTGTCCCCGACGGAGAAGGCCTGGCTGCACGAGGTGCGCCGTGTCTACGGTCCGGTCCACGTCACCAGTGGTCTGCTGCGCCGGATCCGCCTCTTCGCAGACACGCCGTGGATCAAATCCACCCCCAGAGGCACCGCTGAACTCGTTGTGGAGTGGGCCGGGCCGCCAACGCAGCAGGCAGTTCTGGCCACGCTGTGCCACCCGATGACCACCATCGCAGCAACTCGCTACTCCGGGGCGCACTGGCCCACGTCCAAGATCGCGCGCTTCGACGTCCTAGGCTCGCCTGCGTCCACAACTACTCCACGGTCGCCGCGGGCGGCCGAAGTGCTGTTTCGTGCGTTACCGCCCTACCACGGCGGCCCAGACTACCTGCACACCAAAGCTTCCTCTCCGCATCGAATCCCGCTGAGGTCCTTCCACCGGCCGGCGTTGCTCGACGACCTTGTTGCCCTCCGGTGTCTTCGCACCGGCGAACCTCTCGAGCGCGCGGAACGACGCATCAGGGAGGCGTTCGAGAAACACCCTGACCTCCGCCGGATGACGTCGGCGCGCTCGTCATCCCTTGACACAGCAAGCAGCGACACCCTCAGCCTCGTTCGCGAAGCGGCATTGCCGAGCGCGCATTCGGTGCACCAACGACTGCTCGAGACGTCCCTGCTGCTCGCAGCCCGCGGCAACTGGTCCATCGACCAGCACCTCCAGGGCGGGCACGAGGTGTTCGCTGCGGTTAGCCCTGGCCCGTACACGCTGGCGGTGGAGTTGGTCGATGGCGTCGCACCCATGTTTTTTCGAGCGATACTGCCGCAGCTTGACCCGGAGCACGCAGCAGGCGGCATTCCAGGACTGCGCGTCGCTCACTCCGACACTCGGCTCGTCCTGCGGCTTCTGGATCGCAACGGAGCCATGACCAACGCTTCGGTCAACATCGAAGGCATCGACAAGACCCAGTGGAAAGAGATCTTGACCGAACTCAAAAGGATGCTGACGGCGTTGAGTTGATCAACCCCATGCTGGAGCATTCGCCGGCGCCGCACCCGGGCGAGCGAAGCAGCATGGACTTCCATCGATGGGACTGTGGACCTGTCGGGCTTGGCAGTGCACTGCTTCGTCGGATCGGTTCGTTCGCTGGCGCGGACATGGTCGATGCATGGTCGAGCATGCCTGCTGGCGAGATCCACGTCGAGACAGACGGCCGCTCGTCATTTCGCGCGGTGGTCAACACTTTCGCACATCCGATCCTTGGAATCGTCCACGGCGACACCGTTCTAGAACGATTCGATGGCTCGTTCGCGCGAATTGTGGATACCTCAGCTGACGCTGCTCCGTTCGCCGAGCTCAAAACCAACTACAAGCGTCGGCCCGCGCTCGTCCTGCGGCAGTATGCCTCCTCGCACGCAAGCCGCGACCGGCGGCCACTCACGCCATGACCCGAGAACACTGCGGCAGGAACGCGCTTGCACCGATGGATCTTCTGGACAGAGTCTTGTCCTGCGACGATCGTACGCGTCGCGCCAAAACCCTCATCTACAGCAGCGCGGCAGGGCTGAGTGTCGTCGTTGTCTGCCTCGCCGTTTCCGTTTACCTATGGACAACCTCTGCGGGAGTGCTCGGCGGTGCCGGGCTCGTTGGTGTCACCGGACTGTTGGTGCGGAGTCGGCGAGCGCGCCGGTCCGCACGCCGACGCGCTCGTAACAGCAGGCCCGCAGGCAACCTGACACCTCGAGTGCCGGACATCCCTGGCGGTACCAGTTCACCGTAGAACTCTGTTCACTGGGCTGAAGGCTGTTGCCAGAAGGAGCCCTTAACTACATGACCTGGGCAAGGCCTCTGTTTCAGGCCCGGCTGATAGCCCGACCGCCGGTCTCTGCCGCGATAGACGGCAACTGCCTGCGCACAGTCGCTTAGTGCGCTGGCGGCGGCGGTCCGGCCGATACAACTACAATCTGCTGCAGCAGCCGGACCGAAAATCCCTTCACTGTCCGCGAGTTCTTCTCGCAGAGGCACAATATAGCAAGAGTTCGGTCGCGCCACGACTATATTACTCTTGAAACCTCTCTTCGGCATCCGATTCGGTGAGCAATAGAAACGCGGCTGTTTTCTCGTCAATAAGGTGCCCGTCGGCGGCTATTTCAGTGGCATGTGTCAGCAACGATAGTGCCTCCTCGTGTCGTCCCAGCTTCTCCAGAACTCCACTGAGTTTAACCATCGTCAATGCTTGACCGGCGGCATCTCCGCCTTTTTCTGCCAAGCGGATTGCGTCAGCGTAGGCCGCCCGGGCGGTTTCGAACTGGCCGTCATCGGCATGAATGTCGCCCTCGACCATGCATGCGTGCGAAACGACCACGGGGTCAGTGTCGATGTAAACTAGCATCCTCACTTTACGCAGATGCTCGAATGCGCGAGCAGAACTCATCGTGTCGATCACTGCGATGCATGCCGCGATCTGAATGTGTGCACGCGCACTTCCTCGGCGATCCTCGAGCTGATAGCAGATTGCAAGATCGCGTTGGTGGCGTTCAAGCGCCTCATGGGGCTTGTCTAGGAAGTTGCGGAGAATGATGCCCAGGTCGTTCTGCGCGTTGGCTTCCTCTCGAATATCATGGCACTCGACGAACTTGTCGATTGCTTCTCGGAGTGCCAGCTCCGCGCCGTGAACATCCCCCGCTCGGGACTTTGCAAGCCCAATACTGTTTAATGTATGGGCTTCACCTTGAATATCGCCGCGGCGTCGGCACTCGTCAAGGTCGTACTGAAGGTCGGACAGTCCTTCTTTGGCGCGCCCAACATAGCTGCGCGCGATCCCGATGTTATGGCGGATAGCACTTTGCAGGGCGGGCGGTGCATCCGCCTCCTGGTAAGCGCGCAGAGAATCCTCGTAGTAGGAGAGAGCTTCCGTATAGCGGTGTCGCTCCTGGCATATTTGGCCACGGTGATTAAGGGCGCTCCCGCGTGCCAGGGAATTTCCTTCCCCGGCACCGAAATTCTCGATCTGATCGCATGTGTCAGTTGCGAGATCATAGTCTCGGCAGGCCGTTGCCGCTGAACACAGTGCCTGCAAAAGAACAAACTCCGCCCCAGCGGCTGTCTCGTGTTGGAACCCGGGAAGCTGCCTGGCATCTCGAATAAGCTTCAGGGCGGATTGCATGAGAGCCTTTTCTGTTGACCACGCGCTACGGCGGGTCAGGTACGCGTTTAATGTCAATGCAGAGGAAACAGCGATGTTGTAGAGCTTTTTTCGACGGCCAGCACGTGCGCCGGAACAATATTGCCAATGTTGTCATCCAGTCATAAAAGACTTTCCTGCAGGTAGGTTCCGTCCCGATGTGCAGGAAGATTTGAATTGATGTCGAATGATAATTTTGATGCGGTTTCCAGTAGGTAGGTAACGATCTTTTTAGATACAACACCAGTACGTATTCGAGAGTCGGTTGAGTTCAGGGTTTCCTCAGCGTAGAGACGGAGCAGGTCATGGATAGCGTAACGTCCGTCGCGGCGACCGTAGCTGATAAGATTGAGTTCTGCGAGGAGTTCCAGTTGATCATCTAGATCGGTATCGCACTCTTTCTCCGTTGCGATGCTGATCAGGTCTAGATTGAAGTCCGGACCAGGCACCAAGGGGATCCGGCGGAATACCAGTTGAGTGTCGGGGTGCAGTCGGCGATAGGACAGGTGGAAGCTGGCCCGAACCGCGACGTCACCTGCCGTTAGTTGGTCCAGTCTGCGGTGTTCGTCCGATAGGCGCTGAGCGAGGTTGTTGAGAGACCAGCCGCGACGCTTGGTTGCGAGGGTGCCGGCGATCCGCAGCGCCAGCGGAAGGAATCCGCAGAGCTCGCAGATGAGCGCAGCCGAAGGATATTCCGCAGATATTCGCTCAGGGCTCGTGATGGCCGCGAGCATATCCAATGCCTCACGAGGGCGTAGAGTGTCAAGCTGGATGTGCCCTACGGCGTCGAGACCGCTCAAACTGCTTCGGCTGGTGACGAGAGCAAGGCACCCCGAGCCGGCAGGGAGGAGCGGACGCACTTGTCCTTCATCGGCCGCATTGTCCAAGACAATGAGGAGCCGCTTGTCATGGCAGAGGCTGCGATAGAGGCGGAACTGCTCGTCTATTCCACGATCGAGTGAGTCTTCCGCGCCAAGTGCGCGCAGCAAGTCGGCCATCACGGCGTCAGGCGAAGCGGCGTCGGCGTGGGTGCCACGGAGATCAACGTAGATCTGACCATCGGGGTAATCGGCGCAACGAGAATGGGCGAAGCGGACGGCCAAGGCGGTCTTTCCGACGCCAGGCTGCCCCGCGATCACGACGGCGTTCGCGCGGATAGCAGCATCGAGCAGTGCGTTTAATGAGTCGCGCCTACCGACGAAGTCGGGGACGTCGCGGGGAATCTGGGCTGGCGGCGTGTATGCGGTTCCGTCGATGCTGCGGCGGATCATCTCGGTAACCGAGCGGTGCACGGTGGGGTTCGTGCTCAGCCAATCGAAAATGTCGTCCGCATCTTTTACTTCGATGCCACGCCAGATACCTTCTGCGCGTCGTCTGTCGCGCCAGGTGATCTTGGTGACCCACCGGCGCATCGACACGAATACCAACACGGTCTCGGACGGGTTGACCCCCTGTTGGTCTGGGCGACTCGTCCGGTTGGTGTAGTCCTGTGTCGCCTTCCCGCTTGGATCGGAACTAGTGCCGAGCTCCCAACGAGATTGCTTAGCTGGTACGTACGGCGAGCCGGGTGCGTTGTCTACGCAGATATCCCAGCCCCGGGTGATGACGCCGTCCCCTCCCGGGGCCATGAGCCCCTCGACGCCTGGTGTCTCTTCCAGTAGGCGGCGGATGATGTCGGGTAAAAGTCCTTGCGCCTCTCGCGGCCGCCTGTCGGCGAAATGATGCAGGTCAGATCCATCGATAAGCTTGTGGGCATACGCCACCACAGCGTGCTCCTTGCGTCAATAACCGAGCATCGGCGCTACGGCCCCGGATGCGGGACGCAGTCGTTCAGGAAGAAGGACGCAGCCACGTTCGGGGTCCAGACTGGCGATGATTCGCAGGTTGGTTAAAGCGACGACCATAGTGCGTGACGGTTTCGACTGGTCAGCGTGCTGGTCAGGACTACGTGCGTGACCGGGTTGCGTAGAACGGCGCATGACGTCTCCGCTTGTCAGCCCGTTTCCAGCGGCGGGCCTGCTGGCGCAGCCGTCCTGCACCGTGTTCCTCGGCGTACGCGGTCAGATTGTGCGGGGCCCGCTCGAGGCGTGTGGACAGCATCTCGATTGTGACGTTCCATCACGGGCGAAAGCTGTCGAGTAGTCCCGCGACTGTCGGTGATGGGCGGGGCACACCGGGCACGCCCGTCACCGTGCACCGCCGCGCGTGTATGCGATCGCCGGATTGCACGGTGCCGCTGAGCCTCAGGTGGCGTCACGAAAAGCACTCCCGGGCATGCCCTGAACGGAGCATGCCTTCGGGTCTGATCCTGCCCTCGATACCAAAAGTGATTACACAGTGTCAGAATAATGTTCCAATGGATGAGATATGCGGGTGAGACCCGTTAACCGTTGTGCAATCCGGGGGAGGTGGGTACTGCGAAGGGCTCCGCTGAACTAGCGTTGATCCAGTCCATCGGACGAAAAATGGGCGCCCGCCGCGGCTACGACGGACGCCCGTTTGCAACACCCCAATTGTCACCCAGCGTCACTGAGAGAATGAGGTCTTGCATGGCAACCGTAACCCGGGCGCGGCGTAGAAGTCGCTCCCCCGACCCGGCGAATAGCCGCGGTCGCCCGCTCAACCTGTGGGGTTTCGCTCTGCAGGTTTTGCGCGAGCCGAACACTGCGCGGGAAGCCCGCTGGTTCGCGGTCGCCGCTGGTGTGTTCGTCCTGACCGTGATGTTGCTGGCGCTGCTGGCGTTCGTTGTGCGCCCGGTCGAGGCGGGGCAGATCGTCGGCTCGATCGGCGGGCTGATTCGGGGCTGAGGCTTCGCGGCTCGGGGTGCCTTCGCGCAGGTCGCGCGAGGGCACCCCGGACTCCGGTCTGCCACACGCTCTTCCCAGTGGGACCTGCGTCCCCCAAATTCTCGCACCGTCGACGGTCAGGGTCGGCCAATGCCTGTGCGGCGGCAGACGGTTAAACGTTTGTGCGGTCTCGGAGGTAGTACTGGTTGTAAAACCTGTGTCCTTGGGACGGATGCCGTCCTCGTTGAGCGTCGGTGCCTGTACGCGGGCGACGACGTGTGCGGCCGCGGTGCCGCGCGGCTTGCGACTGCTGGCTGAACTGCGCTGGCGGTGCCTCGTGTTGCGTCCGGTCGGGGGTGCCCCCGGCGGAGAGCTTCGCGGACGTGGCCTTCTCTCCGCGGCGGCATCGAGCGCGCGGAGGCGGCGATGCCGCGCCACATTTCTGAGCACAATGCCGAGGAGATCGCCGACTTGTTCACCGCCGTCGCGCGCGATCTGCACCGCTACGCGTCGAGGCTGGTGCAGGGCGACCGCACTGCCTCGGACGACCTCGTGCAGGAGGCGTTCCACGCCGCCGCGAGCGACTGGGACGACCTGCGCGGCCGCGAACCCGGTCAGCAGCGGGCCTGGCTGTTCGTCGTCGCCAGGAACAAGGTCGTCAGCCGTTGGAAAGCCGCTGCGCGCGTCGAGGTCGGCGTCGAGCACCTCGAACACCGGGCCAGGGCCAGCGCGCCGGAGGACACCTGGGACAAGGCGGTCTGCGACTTGACGTTGCAGTGCTGCCGCAAGGTGCTCGACCGGATGCTTTCGACCCGATACGAGGTGGCGCATCTGCACTGGTACGAGCAATGGTCCACCCGCGAGATAGCCGACCTGCTCGGGATCGCCGCATCTACGGTGCGGGTGCATCTCAAGTACTCGCGCGACGAGTTGGCCGCGGCTCTCGGCCCGGACCTGCTGCTCACCGAGGAACCCGTCATGCCCGCGGGGAAGGAGGAAGCGTCGTGACGAGCAACAACACCGGCTCCGAGCCGACCCCGGAACGGATCTCGCTCTCGCAGCTCTACTCGCTGCTGGAACGCCATGCCGGCGACGGGATTCCTTACGAAGTCCACGCTGGCCTGGAGAAACTCGCCGACTGGATGGCCGAGGACGTCAACGAGGAGGACGCCGCCCGGCAGGACCCTGACACGGTGCGGGCCTTGCGGCCCTCGTGGTCGCAGGTAGCGCGCGGGGTCTGAACGCGTCCTCTCGGCACCGGACGATCGTCGTGGTCGACCCTCATGGGTGCGCGGCCCTGACAGAGGCTGCCCGGATCACGCTGCGGCGCGTCGTGTTCGATCTGCTCGAGGGCGCCTTGGAGGAAAGCGGCATCGGCGAAGGCCAGCACGACCGGGTCGTCGACCGGGGAGACGGAGCCGTGATGCTCGTCCGGCCCGGCGACGAGGTGCCCAAGACGTTGCTGTTGACCTCGGTCGTCCCGGCGATGGCCAGGCTACTGGCCGAGTTCAATGCCACCGGTTGGTTCGGCTCCGAGGTCCGGCTGCGCGTCGCCGTGCACGCCGACGAGGTCCACTATGACCGTCGCGGACCCTTCGGCGAAGGCCTTGACATCGCCTGCCGCCTGGTCGACTCCTCGGTGCTGAGGAGGGCACTGCGGGGCGCACCCGGTCCGCTGGTGCTGGCGGTCTCCGACTCGTTCCACCGGGCGGTGATCCGGCACAACTTCGCCGGCATCGACCCGAACGCCTTCAAACGCGACGTTCTCGTCAGGATCGGCGGCAGGCGGGTGCCGGGATGGATCCACTGCCCGGTCGCCGCGAAGGAAGAGCGCCCTATCACTGCGTGACGGACGGCCGCTGCTCGCGGCTGCCAGCGTGGCCTGCGCAAGCTGAACATATAGCGCCTTATGCGAGTTGGCGGCAGTGAACCATCCGGAGGTACCTGTAGAACCGATCGGTTTCCCTCGCTCAGCGCAGCATGACCACCGTTCGTCGCGGTCGCCCGATGCTGCCGGGCTGCTCGATCCAATACTGGGGAGACCGGTGGGAGGGGACTTCCTCGCGGCGGGTGTGCGAGCAGGGAGACAACAGTTGCGGGCCGGCCGGACGCGGATTTCGGGGAAGGAGGCGGAACGTATCCGGAACACGCTTGGGCGGAGGCTGCCGGTGACGGCGCTCGGAACAGGCCCAGCAGACGCACGGTGCGTGCGTCGGTTCCTACCTGCCTTCAGCGCGTCTTGTTCTCGAAACACACCTCTTGCGGGTTTCTCTTGCTCGAGCCGGGAAAGCCGCGGCCCGGACGGTGACCGGCTCCTCCAGGCAGCCAGCTTGGGGCGGCTGAATATCCGGGAGACGGAAAGGGGTGACGTGGTGCCCAGGCGCTGCGAGAACAGGTTCACCGTGACGGTAGCCGGTTCAGTGACCGTCACGGTGAGACAGGTGCTGTTTCTGCTGATGCTGGTCGGAATGGGAGTGGCGACGCTGTACCAGCGTTAGCGAGGCTGCTGCACTGTGATAGGTCGTCGGCGGGTTGTTCCTTCGGGCTGGAAGGGGCGGCCCGCCGAGGTCGGTCTCGGCCTCACTGGAGAATCGAATCGGCCGCGGGTCACGTGCTGAATCGAGCCTGACGCGGCGGTGGATCACCTCATGCTTGGGTAATTCGGTATTTCGCCAAACCGCTTGGCGGCGTGGCTGTTTCGTGGTTTGCTGAATGCCGGGCTGTCTTACTCGACATACCATGCGGGCAGCGGGGAGGGCTGCAGATCGGTTGGATCACCGGGGCGCGCCAGAGTGAGAACGGCTCGCTGGATTTCTGGACGGGCGTTGAGCGCGTCTTGGATCTCGTTGACCCGGGCGGCGACAGCGGATTCGGGTGCGTCGCCGGATAGGTCAACGGCGGCGACAAGGAAGATCTTGTCCGAGCCGACCCACTCCATATGCAAAAAGCTGACCCGTTCGATCGCGTCATGATCGAGCAGAACCTGTAAAGCCCGGTTACGGGCCAGCGGGGTGACTTTCTCTCCGGTGAGGAAGTCCATGTTGCGCATGATGAGGAAGATCGCAACCGCGCCGAGCAGGAGTCCGACCAGGATCGAGCCTAACGCGTCCCAGCGGGGGTCGCCGGTCAGTTGGTGAGCCAGAATGCTCAACCCTGCGATCACAAGACCGACCAGCGCCGAAAGGTCCTCGGCGAACACGGCCCGCAGCACCGGATTGGAAGTAATGCGCACATATCGCAGTGGTTTGAGCTGTCTGGTCATCGCGCCGTGCCGGGTTTGGCGCAGCGCTTGAGCAAACGAGGTGCCCTCGAGGACGAACGACACTCCTAGCACCGCGTAAGCCCACACATAGGAAGATGATTCCTCTGCCTCGTGCAGGGGCACGCCGTGCCAGATGGAGACTGCCGCGCCCACGGTGAACAGACCAAACGCCGCGAACATCGACCACACGTAGCCACTCCGGCCGTAACCGAGTGGATGGGTCTGGTCAGGACTCTTGCCTGCTTTGCGTTCACCGACGAGCAGAAACACCTCGTCACCGGTATCTGCCCAGGAGTGCGCCGCCTCGGTCAGCATCGCCGCCGATCCGGTGATCGCGGCGACCGCAGTCTTCGCCGCCGCGATCAGCACGTTGGAGCTCAACGCAACGAGGACGGTCACCAAGCTCTCGCCCGACTTGTCGGGTTGGGGCGGTGCCAGTGGTGCGGTCATGACCGTGTCCTTACTCAGTGGTCAATGCGCGCCGACATTCAATGCGCGGTAACGATGCCGGCGACAAGATTGATCGTGGCTGCCAGGATCACGGTGCCGAACACATACGACAGCAGGGTGTGTCGCAGCACGACCGCGCGAATAGTTGCGCTGGACACGTTTGTGTCGGACACCTGGTAGGTCATGCCGAGGTTGTAGCTGAAGTAGAAGAAGTCCCGATACGCTGGCGGGTCCTCGGAGTTGAAGTCGATGGCGGCGGATGACCTCGCGTAGTACAAATCGGCATAGCGGGTGGCGTACATCAGGTGCAACGCTGTCCAGCCGAAGAACACCTCTCCCAGCGCAACGGCTGCGGCCGCGGGGCCGACCGACTGCCCAGACGCTAGTAACACCACGATGCCAGTGAGACCACAGAGCGCAGCTGTCACCACGATGAGTTCCTCAAGCGCTGGTCGCAGATCCTCTCGGCGCGCGTACCGGCGAGTCGTATTCGCAGCCATCGGCTACAACACGAGCCAGCCCGTGCCGACGAACACTGCCGCAGCCGCTGCGATGCCACTCAGGATCCCCAGTGCTGCCCCCGCGCCGATGCCTACCCCGGTTCCGACCGCAACTCCCGCTGCCGCCGTGATCGCGAGCCGACATCCTACGGATTCCAGAAAACTGAACTGCATTGATGAATGCTACTCGGTGAGCGTTCTGCGAAGGCGCGGAGACCGACCGCGGTTCATCTTTGTTCAAAAATACAAATTAGTTTGTTCGATGCCACGGAGTATTGGCTCCGGGTGAGGTGTCAGCCGTTGGGTGAACGCGGGCTGCTGACGCTAACGGCTGAGCCGCTCGATAGCCTTGGCTGCGTCCTCCGGGCTGGCATCGTAGGTCTCTCGGTAGCGTTGGATGGCCTCCATTTTCTTCCGGTGGAGACCAAGGTCTTGATCTCGGCGGAGAGCGGAAGCTCGACGCGTTCTTCCGAGCGGTCATCCACGCCGAAGTGAGCGTAAAGGTAGTCGATTTTCGTTCGAGTTCTTGCAGTTTATTGCAGGTGGTCTCGTCGGCCTGGTCCACGTTGGATGCCATGGATAGACCGTACCGATTCGGTTGGTTCCACAGGGGAAGGGGCAGAGGATCGAACCAGGAGGATATCCGCGGAACCGTTGGCAGCCAGCAGCAACGGGTCGCCGGTGCGTATTTCGCACCGCGACCGCAAACCGGCCGGCACCTTCACCCGGGGCCCGCCGATCACGGCGAAAGCGCCCTCGGGATCCCGGCGGACAACTATCGCCGTGTCGTCACGCGACGTGACGGACAGCCTGGTGCCCACAGCCCAGTCGAGCGCGTGCAGCAGCCTCCGCTCGGCGATGCGCCCGGACCGGTCGATCCGGGCGATCGTGTAACTCCACGCGGCTTCGGGAAGGCGGCGGTGGATCGTGGGCAACGGTGCCGGAGAAGCTGCCCTGGAACTGGTCCGGTGTGGGGTGGCAGGCGGGATCAGCGGAGCGAGCAGTGACTCAGGCATCCGACCACCTGCGGGCCTGGCTGGGGTTCCCAGCCGGTGCTGTCAAGCGCCGCCTGACGGCCCACGTTGGATACGCAGGGTTTGCGGGGTGGTAACCCGCTGTGGTGTGACGGTCGCGGTACGGCTTTGAGGTTGCGTGGGGATGTATCCCCGATATTCTGCGGTAAGCGGCCGCTTAGCGGTGGCTGTCCAGCGTCGGACAAGGAGACGGTGTGGTGGAGTCGTTCAAGGATCGGGTTGCCCTGGTCACCGGGGCCAGCCGGGGGATCGGGCTGGCTATCGCGAAGGGGCTTGTCGAGCGCGGGGCCAAGGTGTGCATCACCGCGCGCAAGCCGGAGCCGCTTGCCGAGGCCGTTGAGCAGCTTGGCGGGTCGGAGGTCGCGATCGCGGTGCCCGGCAAGGCCGACGACGCCGCGCATCAGCAGGAGGCGGTCGCCGCCGCGGTCGAGAAGTTCGGCAGTCTCGACATGCTGGTCAACAACACCGGCATCAACCCCGTTTACGGGCCCACGCTGGACGTCGACCCGGCCGCGGCGAGCAAGATCTTCGCGGTGAACGTGGTCGCGCCGTTGTCGTGGATCCGCGCCGCCCGGGACGTGTGGATGGGCGAGCACGGCGGGGCGGTCGTCAACGTCGCCTCGATCGCGGGCATCCGCACCTCGCCGGGCATCGGCATGTACGGCGTCAGCAAGGCCGCGCTGATCCGGCTTACTCAGGAACTCGGCGCGGAACTCGGCCCCAAGATCCGGGTGAACGCGGTGGCTCCGGCCGTGGTCAAGACGCAGTTCGCGACCGCGCTTTACGAAGGCCGCGAGGAAGAGGTCGCGGCGGCGTATCCGATGAAGCGGCTCGGAGTGCCGGAGGACATCGCGGGTGCGGTGGCGTTCCTGCTGTCCGGCGAGGCGGGCTGGATGACCGGTCAGACGGTCGTGCTCGACGGCGGCGTGACGCTCGGCGGCGGTCTGTGAGCGCCGGGGTCGTCGTCACCGGTGGTGGCGGCGGGATCGGGGCGGCGCTGGCACGCCGGTTCGCCGCGGACGGTGCCCGCATTGTCGTCGCGGACCTCGACGGCGATCGCGCGGCCGAGGTCGCGGCGGAGGTCGGCGGGACGGCGTTCGCGGGTGATGTGGCGAGCGAATCCGGCGTGGCCGACCTGATCACCGCCGCCCGCGAAACGCTCGGCGAGATCGACGTTTTCTGCGCCAACGCCGGGGTCGCGCCGTTCGGCGACGCCAACGCGGACGAGGACGCGTGGTCGCTGGCGTGGGACGTGAACGTGATGGCGCACGTCCGCGCGGCCCGGTTGCTGCTGCCCGCGTGGCTGGAGCGCGGCGAAGGACGGTTCGTCGCGACGGTGTCCGCGGCCGGCGTGCTCACCAGCCTCGGCTCGGCCCCGTATTCGGTGACCAAGCACGGCGCGCTGGCGTTCGCGGAATGGCTGTCGGCGACCTACCGGCACCGCGGGATCACCGTGCAGGCGATCTGCCCGCAGGGCGTGCGCACCGCGATGCTGGAGGAGACCGGCGAACGCGGCAAACTGCTGATGGGCGCGACCGCGATCGACCCGCCGCAGGTCGCCGACGCGCTGTTCGCCGCGATGGCCGAGAACCGGTTCCTGGTGCTGCCGCACGCCGAGGTCGCGGACTTCTATGCCTTGCGCGCCACCGAAACCGACCGCTGGCTCGGCGGCATGAACAAACTGCAGCGGAAAATGGAGCAGCTGCCCGGCGACGCGTGACCCGATAGTCTCCCGTGGCGGCACCGGGCCGCAGGGGAGAACAGGGAGCAGGAATGACCGCACCCGCGCGTGCCGAAACCTCGCGCATCGCCACCGCCAGCTTCATTGGCACGGCTATCGAGTTCTACGATTTCTACATTTACGGAACCGCGGCGGCGCTGGTGTTCGGGAAGGTCTTCTTCCCGAATTTCTCCTCCGCCGCCGGGGTGCTGGCCTCGCTCGGCACCTTCGCGGTGGGCTTCGTCGCGCGCCCGGTCGGCGCGATCCTTTTCGGACACTGGGGCGACCGGATCGGCCGCAAGTCGATGCTGGTCACGTCGCTGCTGGTGATGGGACTGTCCACAGTGGCCGTCGGGCTGGTGCCGGAGTACGGCACGCTCGGCATCTGGTCGCCGGTCCTGCTGGTGGTGCTGCGGTTCGTGCAGGGCATCGGCCTCGGCGGCGAATGGGGCGGCGCGGTGCTGATGTCCACGGAGTACGCGCCGCCGGGCAAACGCGGGCTGTACTCGGCGTTCCCGCAGCTCGGCCCCGCGATCGGATTCGTGCTGGGCAACCTGCTGTTCCTGGTGCTGGACGCGGCGCTGCCGCCCGAGGCGTTCCTGTCGTGGGGCTGGCGGCTGCCGTTCCTGTTCTCCGCGGTGCTGCTGGCGGTCGGCTTCTACGTCCGGATCAAGATCGCCGAGACGCCGGTTTTCCAAGCCGCGCTGGACAAAGCCGAGCAGGCGAAGGTCCCGCTGTTCGAACTTCTGCGGAAACAACCGCGAGTTCTGGTGCTGGCGACGCTGTCCTTCGTGCTCTCGCACGCGCTTTTCTACACTGTCACCACGTTCTGCCTTTCGACGGCGACGACCACGCTGGGCATCCCGCGCACGACTGTGCTGATCGGCCTGCTCGTCGCGGCCACGGTGATGGGCGTGGCGACACTGGTGTTCGCGATGAAATCCGACCAGTGGGGACGCCGAAAGCTGAGCGCGGCGGCCGGGATCTCCGTTGCGGTGTGGGCGTTTCCGCTGTTCGCGTTGCTGCAGACGGGAAATCCGGTGCTGCTGACGCTCGGGTTCGTCGGCGGACTGGCGTGTTTCGCGATGCTGTACGGGCCGATGGGCGCGTACCTGCCGGAGCTGTTCCGGGTGCGGTACCGGTATTCCGGGGCGTCGATCGCGTACAGCGTCGCCGGGGTGATCGGCGGCGGGATCGTGCCGTTGATCTCGACCGACCTGTGGGCTTCGACCGGTTCGACGGTGCCGGTCGCGCTGGTCCTGGTCGGGCTCGGGGTGCTCAGTTTCCTGTGCGTCCTCGGCCTGCCGGAGACGCGGGACCACGACTTCGCCGACGGGCTCACCGAGCGGCCCTGACCCGCGGTTCCCGGTCCGGTGCGCCGTTCGGGCTGCGGCTCTTGACACGCCGTTTTGGTCTAGTCCAGTGTGTGACGGCACCCTCCGGGTGCACTCCTCCCGGGTTGATCCCGCCGCCTCAAACCGGAGGTGTTCCGTGGTGCTCGTGGGAGGAACACAATGAGAACAGTGCGTCGGCTGGCCGCGCTCGCGGCCGCGGCAGGGGCGGCTCTCGGAGTCGTGGCCGGGGTGGCTTCCGCCGCTCCCGCGCCGCGGCTCGCGGCCGCGCCGGACCCGGTTCTGGCGTCGCCGTACCTGTACCAGTGGGCGGGACAGACCAGTGCGTCGGCGGCGATGTCCGCGACCGGGATCAAGACGTTCACGCTCGCCTTCATGCTGTCGGACGGCTCGTGCAACCCGAAATGGGACGGCGACCGTGCGCTGTCCGGTTCGGACAAGACCCTGATCAAGGGCATCCGCGACGCGGGCGGCGACGTGATCCCGTCCTTCGGCGGCTGGTCCGGCACGAAGCTCGGCGCGAAGTGCACGACGCCCGCCGCGCTGGCCGGGGCGTACCAGAAGGTGATCGACGCCTACGGCCTGAAGGCGATCGACCTCGACATCGAGAACACCGACGAGTTCGAGAACGCGACCGTGCAGGACCGGATCCTGAACGCGGTCAAGATCACCAAGCAGAAGAACCCCGGCGTGCGCGTGGTGATCACGATCGGGACCGAGACGTCCGGCCCGAACACCTGGGGCAAGCGGCTGATCAAGCAGGCGAAGGCGATCGGCGCGCCGGTGGACGTGTGGTCGGTGATGCCGTTCGACTTCTCCAGCGGCGGCGACATGGCAGGCAAGACGAAATCCGCCGTGGACGGTCTCGTGGCACAGCTGAAGTCCACCTTCGGCTGGGACAGCGCCACGGCGTACCGGCACGCGGGCCTCTCGTCGATGAACGGCAAGACGGACAACGCCGGCGAGGTCGTGTCGGTCGCCGACTTCACCGCGATCCGCGACTACGCCGCCAGCCACCACCTCGGCCGCTTCACTTTCTGGGCCACCAACCGGGACTGCTCGGGCGGCGGCGAGTGCAGCGGGATCTCGCAGCCGAAGTACGCGTTCACGAAGATCGTGGCCGGGTATCACGGCTGACCTGGTCCAGTTGGGCTGAGACTGGGTCGAGCTGGGGCGAGTTTGGCGACGAGGCCGCCGTTTCCGAGGGGTGCGGCCTCGTCGCCTGCTGCCGGAGGGTCGTGAGCGGCAATCCCGCTTAGAACCGGGATTGCCACTCACGACTCACGCAGGCAGATCCACCAGATCAGCCAGCCGGGCCCGATGCCGCCCAGGCGTGCCGAACGCGATCTGGTCGCTCTTGGCCCGCTTCAGGTAAAGATGCGCCGGATGCTCCCACGTCATCCCGATCCCGCCGTGCAGCTGAACGGCTTCCTCCGCCGCGTGCACCGCGATCGGCGACACCCGGGCCTGCGCCACGGCCACCGCGATCGGCACGTCGTTCCCCGTCGCCAGCGCGTCCGCCGCGTACCGGGCTGTCGCCCGCGCATTGACCAGTTCCGTGTACAGATTCGCCAACCGGTGCTTCAGCGACTGGAAACCGCCGACCGGACGGCCGAACTGGTACCGGCCCTTCAGGTACGTGACGGTCTCGGTCAGCGCCCACTCGGCGATCCCGGTCTGCTCCGAAGCCAGCAACCCGGCCGCCGTGGTCAGCGCGTTGTCCAACGCCTCCGAAGCAGCCGAGCCAGTGCAGATCTCCTGCGCGGCAGCGGATTCGAAGGTCACATCGGCGATCCGACGCGTCAGGTCCAGCGACACAGCCTCGGTCACCGTCGCCGCGGAGGCGTCCACGGCGTACAGCGCGGGACCGTCCGGGCCGACCGCCGGGACCACCAGCACATCCGCCACCGACGCATCGACCACTGTGGACACTCGGCCGGTCAGAACACCGCCTGCAGACCGTACGGTGGAAGGGAAGTCAGCACCCGGCGCAGTCGACAAAGGCACCGCCAAAGCACCCGTCACCGCGCCCGAAGCGAGCTGGGGGAGCAGGTCCGAGCCGGTCGGAAGCAGCGCCGCGGTCGCGAGCACCGCACTGCCCAGGAACGGCACCGGCGCGACGCTCCGGCCCAGTTCCTCCAGCACGACCGCGACCTCGCGCGTCGAAGCCCCGTGCCCGCCAAGGGATTCCGGCACCATCAAGCCAGCCGTGCCGAGATCGGCGGCCAGCGTCTTCCACAGCGAAAGGTCGTACGGCGTGTCCGTTTCCACCCGGGCGAGCAGCTCGACCGGACCGGCCCGGTCCGCGAGCAGGGACCGCACCGAGGACCGCAGATCCTCTTCGACATCCGAGTACAGCAGGTCCGGCGTGCTCATCGCGGCAGGTCCTTCCAGGCGACGTCCTTGTCCGCCCGCGGCTCGGACGGCAGCCCCAGCACGCGTTCGGAGATGATGTTCCGCAGCACCTCCGAGGTACCGCCCTCGATCGAGTTTCCCTTGGCGCGCAAGTACCGGTACCCGGCGTCGCGGCCGAAGAAGTCGACGTTCTCCGGGCGGCGCATCGTCCAGTCCTCGTAGCGCAGGCCCTCCTCGCCGAGCAGTTCCAGCTCCAGCCCGGACAGCGCCTGGTTCAGCTCGGCGAACGCCACCTTCATCGCCGAACCCTCCGGACCCGGCGCGCCGACGGCGAGCTGCTGCCGGAGCCGGGCGCCGGCCAGCCGCAGCGATTCCGCCTCGACCCAGTGCTGCACGAGCCGGTCGCGCAGTTCCGGCGTGCGCAGGTCCGGACGGTCCCGCCACGTCTTCGCGACGATCCCGATCATCCCGCCCTCGCGCGGCATCGCGTTGCCGCCGATCGCGACGCGTTCGTTCATCAGCGTGGTCTGCGCGACCTTCCAGCCCTCGCCGACCGCGCCGATCCGCTGCGAGTCCGGAATCCGCACCTCGGTGAGGAAGACCTCGTTGAACTCCGCCTCGCCGGTGATCTGGCGCAGCGGCCGCACCTCGACGCCGGGCGCGGTCATGTCGCACAGGAAGTACGTCATGCCCTGGTGTTTCGGCACGTCCGGGTCGGTGCGGGTGACGAGGATCGCCCACTGCGCGAGATGCGCGCTGGACGTCCACACCTTCTGCCCGGTCACGACCCAGTCGTCGCCGTCGCGGACCGCGCGCGTGCCCAGCGCGGCGAGGTCGGAGCCGGCTCCCGGTTCGCTGAACAGCTGGCACCACACCTCCTCGCCGGTCCACAATGGACGGAGGTAGCGCTTCTTCTGCTCCTCGGTGCCGAACGCGAGGATGGTCGGCGCGGCCATGCCGAGCCCGATCAGGATCCGGCGCGGGTTGTTGTCCGGCGCGCCCGCTTCGGCGAACGCGGCCTCGACCTCGCCCTGCAGCTCGCGCGGCGCGCCCTGGCCGCCGAGCCCCTCGGGGAAGTGCACCCAGGCGAGCCCGGCGTCGAACCGCGCCCGCAGGAAGTCCACAGTGGACATTTCAGAAGGGTTGTGCGCCGCGAGGAACGCGGCGACCTGCGCGCGCAGCTCCTCGGCGGTCACTTGGCCGCCTCCGTCCGGTACTTCTTCAGCTCGCGCCGCGCCAGCGACCGCTTGTGCACCTCGTCCGGGCCGTCGGCCAGCCGCAGCGTGCGCACCCCGGCCCAGATCTCCGCCAGCGGGAAGTCCTGCGAGACGCCGCCCGCGCCGTGCGCCTGGATCGCCTTGTCCAGGATCCATTCGACGGCCAGCGGGGTGGAGATCTTGATCGCCTGGATCTCGGTGTGCGCGCCCTGGTTGCCGACGGTGTCCATCAGCCACGCGGTCTTCAGCACCAGCAGCCGCTGCTGTTCGATCCGCACGCGCGCCTCGGCGATCCAGTCCTGCACCACGCCCGAATCGGCGATCGGACGGCCGAACGTCTCGCGCGACAGCGTACGGCGGCACATCGCCTCCAGCGCCCGCTCGGCCATGCCGATCGCGCGCATGCAGTGGTGGATGCGGCCGGGCCCGAGGCGGGCCTGCGCGATCGCGAAACCGGAACCCTCGTCGGCGATCAGGTTCTCCGCGGGCACCCGCACGTCTTCGAACAGCACCTCGGCGTGCCCGCCGTGGTCGCCGTCGGCGTAGCCGAACACCTGCATGCCGCGCACGACGGTCAGGCCCGGCGTGTCGCGCGGGACCAGGATCATGCTCTGCTGCTTGTGCGCGGGCGCGTCCGGATCGGTCTTGCCCATCACGATGAAGATCTTGCAGTTCGGGTTCATCGCGCCGGTGATGTACCACTTGCGCCCGTTGATGACGTACTCGTCGCCCTCGCGGCGGATGCTGGTCGCGATGTTGCGCGCGTCGGAGGAGGCCACCTCGGGTTCGGTCATCGCGAACGCGGAGCGGATCTCCCCGGCCAGCAACGGTTCCAGCCACTGCTTCTTCTGCTGCTCGCTGCCGAACATGGTCAGCACTTCCATGTTCCCGGTGTCCGGCGCGGCGCAGTTCACCGCGGCGGGCGCGAGATGCGGGCTGCGGCCGGTGATCTCGGCCAGCGGCGCGTACTGCAGGTTGGTGAGTCCACGCCCATGCCCGCCGGCATTGGAGGCACCAACACCGTGGTCGCCGGGCAGGAAGAAGTTCCACAGGCCGCGCTTGCGCGCCTCCGCCTTCAGCTCGTCGACGACCGGCGGCGGCGACCACGGGTCGGTGCGCGCGGCGAGCTGGTCGTGGAAGACCGCCTCGGCGGGGTAGACGTGCGAATCCATGAATTCGAGCAGCTGCCCGCGCAGTTCCTCAGTGCGGGCGTCGAACGCGAAGTCCATCAGTTCTCCTTGGTGAGCGTCTTGCTGCCCTGTTCGATCAGCGGGGCGACCGCGGCGCCGATCTGGTCGAAGCCCTCGCCGACGGTTTTGCCTTGCTGGAAACGGAAGTAGATGCCTTCGAGGATCACCGCGAGCTTGAAGTACGCGAAGCTCACGTACCAGTTCAGCGCCGACAGATCACGGCCGGAGCGCTGCGCGTAGCGGGCGATCGTCTCGTCGGTGTCCGGATAGCCGGGCGCGCTGCTGGCGTTGGACACCATCGGCAGCGACAGCTGGTCCCGCTGCGCGTAGGTGATCATCAGGCCGAGGTCGGTGAGCGGGTCGCCGAGGGTGGACATCTCCCAGTCCAGCACCGCGGTGATCCGGTCCTCGCCGTCGACGAGCACGTTGTCCAGCCGGTAGTCGCCGTGCACGATGGCCGGCGGGCCGGACGCCGGGATCGCGGCGGCGAGCTGGTCGTGCAGCCGGTCCGCGCCAGGGAGATCGCGGCTGCGCGAACCGTCGAGCTGCTTCTTCCACCGGCGCAGCTGGCGTTCCAGGAAGCCGTCCGGTCGGCCGAAATCGCCGAGCCCGACCGCCTCCGGATCGACCGCGTGCAGGTCGACGAGCGTGTCCACCAGCGAATCGGCGATCGCCCTCGTCCGCTGCGGACCGAGCTGCTCCAGCTCCCGCGCAGTCCGGTACGGGGTGCCCTCGACGAACTCCATGACGTAGAACTGCGCGCCGAGCACGTCCGCGTCCTCGCACAGCAGCACGGTTTCCGGCACCGGCACCGGAGTTCCGGCGAGCCCGCTCATCACGCGGAACTCGCGCCGCATGTCGTGCGCGGTGGGCAGGACGTGCCCGAGCGGCGGACGGCGCACGACCCAGCGGTGCGCGCCGTCCGACACGACATAGGTGAGGTTGGACCGCCCGCCCTGCACCACGTCCGCGGTGAGCGGACCGGCGACGAGCCCGGGCCGCTCGCGGTCGAGATGGGCGCGCAGCCTCGCCAGATCGAGGCCGGGCGGGTCGGTTTCGGGCATCGGAAGGACTCCCATTCGTACGAGGTCAAGAAAATTCAGACGATGAGCCGGGAAACCATCTCGGCGACGCAGGCGGGCTTGTCCTCGCCCTCGATCTCGACGGTCCAGCGCACCACGGCCTGCTTGCCGCCGGGCACGTCGGTCAGCTCGACCAGCTCGGCGCTCCCGCGCACCCGCGAGCCGACCTTCACCGGCTGCGGGAACCGCACCTTGTTGAGGCCGTAGTTGATGCCCATCTTCAGGCCGTCGACCCGGTAGATCTCTGGCAGGAACGCGGGGATCAGCGACAGCGTGAGGAACCCGTGCGCGATCGTCGAGCCGAACGGGCCCGCAGCCGCCTTTTCCCGGTCGAGGTGGATCCACTGGTGGTCGCCGGTGGCGTCGGCGAACAGCTGCACCTGCTCCTGGGAGACGGTGTGCCATTCGCTCGTGCCCAGCGACCCGCCGACGGCTTCGGCGAGTTCGGCGACGTCGGAGAACACGCGCATCGAGATCAGTCCTTCGGTCCGCCGGCGACGTAGATGACCTGGCCGGACACGAATCCCGCGCCCTCGCTGACCAGGAACGACGCGACGTTCGCGATGTCCTCGGGCGTGCCGACGCGCTGCACCGGGATCTGCGAGGCGGCCGCGGCCTTGAAGTCCTCGAAGCTCATGCCGACGCGTTCGGCGGTCGCCGCGGTCATGTCGGTGGCGATGAACCCGGGCGCGATCGCGTTGGCGGTGACGCCGAACTTGCCCAGTTCGATCGCCAGCGTCTTGGTGAAGCCCTGCATGCCCGCCTTGGCCGCGGAGTAGTTGACCTGCCCGCGGTTGCCCAGCGCGGACGTGCTGGACAGGTTGACGATCCGGCCCCACTTCTCCTGCGTCTGGTACTTCTGCACCGCGCGGGTCATCAGGAACGAACCGCGCAGGTGCACGTTCAGCACCGAGTCCCAGTCCTGTTCGGACATCTTGAACAGCAGGTTGTCGCGGGTGATGCCGGCGTTGTTGATCAGCACGGTCGGCGCGCCGAGTTCCTCGGCCACGCGGGTCACCGCGGCCTCGACCTGCTCGGCGTCGCTGACGTCCAGCGCGACGCCGACCGCGCGGCCGCCGTCGGCGACGATCGCCTCGGCTCCCTGCTTGACCCCCGCCTCGTCGAGGTCCAGCAGGCCGACGGCGAACCCGTCGGAGGCGAGGCGGCGGGCTACGGCGGCGCCGATGCCACGGCCGGCTCCGGTCACGATGGCCACACGGGAAGCGGTCACGGGGTTCTCCTCATCGTCGGGGAAAGCCTGCTCGGCACGTCCGGGCAGGCTGGGCACGCTCGGACTGCCTGCGCAGGATGCCACGGAGCGGCACCTGTCGCTGGCGGCTAAGCGTACGCTTATTACGCGTCGATCGCGAGTCCCTCGTCCGATCGGGGGCGGTGTCCGGGCGGGGCGGCCAGTGCGGCGAGCGCGACGAGTTCGGTGAGCGCCATCCCGCGTTCGACGAGGCCCAGCGGGATGAGCAGCCACCAGTGCTGTCCGGTCGTCGCGGCGACGGCGACCGCGCCGAGGATCACCGCGAACCACGCGAGCGACGCCACGGCGAGCGCGCGGGCGAGAAACCGGCGGCGCGGCGAGTCCGGAAAGGCCGTCCGCGCCGAGACCAGCACCGCGAGCGGAAGGCAGACGAAGGCGATGACGCTGGCGATCCGGTGCAGCGTGCCGCCCGCGCCGGTGGCCGCGGCGTTGGCCCAGTCGGTCTTGGGGAACGCGACGATCACGAGCAACCCGGCTGTCCAGCATGCCCCGAACACCGCCGCGAGGACCGGCAGCCGTCCCTGCAGCCGCAGCACGGCGAACGCGACCGCAGAACCGGCCGCGACCAGCACGAGCGCCAGGTTGAACACCCATTTGTGGTCCGACAGCCCGTATTCGCTGATGGTCCGCCGGGTCACGCTGATCTCGTCGGTGGGCGGCACCACCTGCAACAGCAGCACCAGAACGGCGCCGAGGGCGAGCGCGGCGATCCCGGCGAGCGCGAGCAGGGCGGGACGGCGGTCCGCGGGCACGGTCGTCATGCACCCAGCGTGACAGGCGCCGGATATGTCCCCGGTGAGTCAGGCCGCCCGGCCGGACCCGGTGACCTGCGCGCGCACCGTGCGCAGCGCGTTGTGGTCCACAGTGGACGGTTCGGCGGACAGCCAGCCGCCGATCTCGTGCAGGAACTGCTCCGGCGTCATCGGGGGACCGGGTTCGCCGTCCGGTTCGGCAGTGGTGACCTCGCCGTCCCGGCTGGGGTACACGATCATCGCGCCGCGCAGCGCGACGCCGGGCAGCAGCTCGCGGTAGCGGTCGAGGCTTTCTTCCAGCTGGCTGCCGCCGCCGCGGAACGGCCGCCCGTTGCGCAGCAGCCGTCCGTCGTCGGCGGTCTCGTAGTGCCCGGGAAGCCACAGCTTCGACTCGACCAGCACCAGGCGTTTCCCGCACAGCACCGCGTGGTCGACGTCGGCGAACACCGAACCGGGCCACGCGAGACCGTGGAAGATGCGCGCGCCGGGCAACCGGGTCAGATACCGCTCCAGCAGGTCGGCGGTGAGCCGTTCGGCCAGTTCGTCGGCCTCGGCGCCAGGGGAGCCGAACACCGCGCTGCCGCCGAATTCCTCGGCGAAAGCGTGCCGGGCGCGGCGTGCGGACAGGAAGCCACGGGCGAGCCGGTGCACGAGCAGCGCGGTGCCCGCGGTGAGCGCGAGCCAGACGATCAGCACCGGCGGCGTGAACTCGATCCCGGCGAGCAGCGGCAGCAGCACGAGCACCGCGCCGGCGACCGCCGCGACCACCGGCGTGTGCCCCGGCCCGCGCCTGCGCCCGTGCCGCATCCGCGGGTCGGCGGCCGCGAAGGACCACCACTCCAGGCTTTCCGGATCGATGTCCGGCGCTTCCGGCCGGTAGCCGGGCTGCTCGCCGAACCGCCGCCGCGGCCGGGGTTTGGGCATCGAGGCGGCGGGAACGCCGGCGTCGTAGCGCGCGCGTTCGTTGGGGTCGGCGAGGGTGTCGTAGGCCTCGCGCAACAGCTGGAAGGTGCCGACCGTGCCGCCCGCGTCCGGGTGCAGCGTCTTGGCCAGCCGACGGTAGGCGGCCTTGATCTCCGTGGGGGACGCGGTTTTCCCCACGCCGAGTACCGCGTAGTAGTCGGGCACGGTTCGGGTTCCACCTCCGGACGGCTGCCCGCGCAACGATATGGGGTCGCCGAGGCGGCGCGCCATCCGCCTCCGCGGCGCGCCGGAGTGAACCTGTCCGCTACGCCCACTCCTCGCGGCCGATGGCGTACTCGACGGCGTGGAGGTCGTCGCCGGGCGCGAAGTACTCCGGGTCGGCGACGAAGTCCCGGACGTGCCGGAGCCCGATCGAGGCCATCGTCGCCTGGGACCCTTTGTTGGCGGCCGCGGTACGGGCGTAGACGCGGTCGAGCCCGACGTCGCGGAACCCGTGCCGGAGCATTTCGCGCGCGCCCTCCTTGCCGAATCCTTGACGCCAATGCCGGCGGTGCAGGCGGTACCCCAGTTCGGCCTGTCCCGCGGATTCCCCCGGCCGCAGGGACCAGAGACCGGCGAAACCGGCTTCGACGAACCCCGCCCAGCACCCGAGGCCGCGACCGGCGTACGCGAGGGTCTTTCGCAGCTCTTCCGCCGCCTGCTCGCGAGTCAGCACGCCGGCCAGATACCGCATCACTTCCGGGTCGGCGGAGAGTTCGACGAGGTGCTCGAGATGTCCGGCGGACAACGGGACCAGCCGGATGCGCTCAGTGCGCAAGATCGGTTGCGACATCAGGCGAACCCTCCCCAGCCCGGCGGACGACGGGAAGCAGTCTGACAGTCGCGCGGCCGGCCGTCAGCTCGTTTTCCGGCTGTCCTCGCAGGTGGCGGCGCTGCCGCTGGGGTCGGGTCTGCTGTGGTGCGGTCGCTGGGGTCGGGTTGGCTGTGGTGCTGCTGCTGGGGTCCGGTCTGCTGCGCTGTCGCTGGGGTCGGGCTGGACGCGGCGCTGCCACCGGGTTCGGGTTGGCTGCGGCGCTGTCGCCGGGGTCCGGTCTGCCGCCGTGCTGCCGCCGGGTCCCGCCCTCCTCTCCGGACCCGCGCCCCACCGTCCCCATCTCCCACTCCCGCACCGGTTTCGGCAACTTTCCGGACGCAGCCCTTCCGCACCCCGTTCATTCTATGTTAAGAAGCTTTACTAACTATTGGACGGAGGCACGACGTGAGCGCACCCACCCGCCCGGGGGACTCCTCGCCCCTTCCGCGGACCGGTCTCGAACGCCGGATCGGGCCGCTTCAGGCGACCGCGATCAACATGACGCAGATGTGCGGGATCGGCCCGTTCGTCACCATCCCGGCGATGGTCGCGACGATGGGCGGCCCGGAGGCGATGTTCGGCTGGATCATCGGCGCGATCATCGCCCTCGCCGACGGGCTCGTGTGGGCCGAACTGGGCGCGGCGCTGCCCGGGGCCGGCGGGACCTACATCTACCTGCGGGAGGCGTTCCAGTACCGCTCGGGCAGGCTGATGCCGTTCCTCTTCGCCTGGAGCGCGGTGCTGTTCATCCCGCTCATCATGTCCACCGGCATCATCGGGCTGGTCCAGTACCTCGGCTACCTGGTGCCCGGCGTGACCGACGCGGACGGCGTGACCCCGCTGGGCAAGGTCATCGGCATCGGCATCATCGTGCTGATCGTGCTCGCGCTGTTCCGCCGGATCGGCCAGATCAGCAAGCTCACCACCGCGCTGTTCCTCATCATGCTGTTCGCCGTCTTCGCGGTGATCATCGCGGCCTTCACGCACTTCGACGGGCACCAGGCGTTCGCCTTCACCCCAGGGGCTTTCAGCTGGGGCGGCTCGTTCTGGTCCGGCCTCGGCGCGGGCCTGGTCATCGCCGTCTACGACTACCTCGGCTACAACACCAGCGCGTACCTCGGCGGCGAGGTCCGGAACCCGGGCCGCACGCTCCCGCGCTCGATCATCTTCTCCATCCTCGGCATCATGACGCTCTACTTCCTGCTGCAGGTGGGCGTTCTCGGCTCGACGCCGCTGGAGGAACTCAAGAACGCGACGTCCGTGGCGTCGACGGTGCTGGAGCAGGCGTGGGGTTCGGCGACCGCGAAGATCGTCACCGTCTTCATCGTGATCGCCGCGGTCGGTTCGGTGTTCGCCGGTCTGCTCGGCGGGTCGCGGGTGCCGTTCGAAGCCGCGCGCGACAAGGTGTTCCTGCCGGTGTTCGGCAAACTGCACCCGAAGCTGAACCTCCCGACCGCGGGCGTGCTCGCGATGGGCCTGATCACCGCGATCGGTTCGCTGTTCACGCTGACCGACGTCATCAACGCGGCGGTCACCGTGCTGGTCATCATCCAGTCGCTCGCGCAGGTCGCGGCGATCGTCGTGCTGCGCCGCCGTCAGCCGAATCTCCGGCGGCCGTACCGGCAGGTGCTGTATCCGGTGCCGACGATCATCGCGCTCATCGGCTGGATTTACGTCTTCCATTCCGCTACGCCGTTGTCGAAGTGGCTGACGGCTGCCTGGATCGCCCTGGGCCTCATCGCCTTCGCTCTGTACGCCGCGAAGGAAAAGGTGTGGCCGTTCGGGCCCAAGGAAATCCGCGAGGCGTTCGCGTCCCAGACCGCGGGGGTGGAGTCGTGAGGAAGCCGCTGATCGCCGGGATCGCCGCGCTGGTCCTCGTTCCCGGCGTCGTGACGGCCACCGCTTCCGCGCAGCAGCCGGAAACGGAGGCGGCGCGTCCGCAGGGACCGTCGACGATCGGCCTCGGCGGCTGGCAGGTGCTGACGACCGCGCAGGTCAAGGACGACGGCACGGCGGTGTCGAAGCCGGGTTACCCGACCGGCGGATGGCTGAAGGTGAAGCCGGACGACGCGGGCGCGCCGGGCACCGAAATCAACGCGCTGGTGCAAAACGGCAAGTGCCCCAACGTGTTCTATTCGGACAACATGCGCAAGTGCTTCGGCTACCAGGCGAAGCGCGGACCGGTCGTGACGAAGCAGTTCATGGACCCGTGGTGGTTCCGCACCGATTTCGACCCCGGGTTCCGGCCGGGCAAGAACGCGAAGCTGACCATCCCGGGCGTCGTCGGCGAGGGCGACGTGTGGGTGAACGGCACGCTCGTCGCGGGCAAGGACGTGGTGAGCGGCGCGTACGCTGGCCACACCTTCGACGTCACGAAACTCCTGCGGCCGGGCAAGAACACGCTCGCGGTCAAGATGTACCCGAACGACCCGAACTCGATGTACACGCTCGACCAGGCCGACTGGGCACAGATCGTGCCGGACAACAACACCGGTCTGCAGTTCCCGCCCACGCTTCAGCTGTCGGACGCGCTGAGCGGCGACAACGCGCACGTGGTGCAGGACAACGCGGCCGATCTGTCGACGTCCTCGCTGACCGCGAAGGTCGACGTCACGAACGACTCGGCCGTGCCGCAGACCGGCGAGGTGACCGCGACAGTGACGCCGCCGGGCCGCGGCGCGCCGATCGTGGTGAAGCAGCGCGTGACGATTCCCGCGCATGCCAAGCAAACCGTGACGTTCACGCCGGCGAAGTTCCCGCAGTTGAAGATCGTGAAGCCTGAGGTGTGGTGGCCGTACTCGATGGGTGCACAGCCGTTGTACACCTTGGGTACGACAGTTTCGCAGGGCGGCGTGGTGTCGACGTCGTCGTCGGAGACGTTCGGGATCCGGACGGTGACGTCGAAGCTGGTCGGGAAGTCCCCGGCGTTGCCGGACGGCGCGCGGAAGTTCGCGGTCAACGGCCGCGATTTCGTGTTCCGCGGCGGCGGTTTCGCGCCGGATCTGTTCCTGCGCTACAACAAGGCCGACATCGCGCATCAGCTGGCGCTGATCAAGAACCTCGGCCTTTCCGGCGTCCGGCTCGAAGGCCACGACATGCCCGCGGACTTCTACGAGCAGGCCGACCGCGCCGGACTGCTGGTGCTCGGCGGATTCATGTGCTGTGACGCCTGGCAGCCGGAACATCCGGAGAAACTGACCGAGCGCGACTACCGGATCATGCACGACTCCGCGTACTCGATCGCGCAGGCCGAACGCAGCCACCCCAGCGTGATCACCTACGGCTGGAGCGACAACGCGCCGATCCCGAGCCAGGAAACCGAGACGCTGAGCGCGTTCAAGGCGGCCGACTGGGACGTGCCGGTGACCGCGTCGGCGGAGTACAAGAGCACCAAGACGCTCGGCCCGTCGGGGGAGAAGGAAGGCCCTTACGACTGGGTCCCGCCGACCTATTGGTACGACTCCTCGACCTTCGACAAGACCGACCCGAGCCGCACGAACGCGGGCGGCGCCTGGGGTTTCGCCAGCGAACAGAGCGCCGGGCACACGGTGCCGACGCTGGACTCGATCCGGCGGTTCCTTTCGCCGGAGGAGCAGGCGAAACTGTGGCAGGACCCGGCGTACAACCAGTACCACGCGAACTACGAATCCGGGCACGGCGGCTACAAGTTCGGCACGCTGTACACCCTGGACGAGTCGATCGCCCGCCGGTACGGCAAATGGGATTCGCTGGAGTCCTATGTGGAGTCCGCGCAGGTCGCGAACTACGAGAACACCCGTTCCCAGTTCGAGGCGTTCCTCGCGCACTCCAACGACCGGAAGAACCCGTCGACCGGCGTCGTGTACTGGCAGCTGAACAAGGGCTGGCCGACGCTGCTGTGGTCGCTGTACAACAACGACGGTGACCAGCCTGGCGCGTATTTCGGCGCGCAGAAGGCGAATAAGCCGCTGCACGCGCTGTACACCTACGACAACGGCACAGTCGCGCTGTCGAACCTGGGCGCTTCCCGGCAGAACGGGATTTCCGTGCAGTCCAAGGTGTACGACGCGGCGGGCAAGGTGCTCGACGACCAGACCGCTCCGGCGGTTTCGCTGGACAGCCAAGGCGTCGCGACCGGGTTGCTGAAGCCGAAGGTCCCGGCGGAGACGAAGGCACCCGCGAAGGCGCAGGCGTACTTCGTGGAGCTGCAGGTGCGCCAGGCGGGGAAGGTCGTGGACCGGAACGTCTACTGGATGTCCACGCAGAAGGACGTCGTCGACTGGGCGAAGACGCTGCAGAACCCGCAGGCGACGATGAGCCAGTACAGCGACCTGACCGCCCTGCGCGACCTGCCGAAGTCGCAGGTCGACGTCACCGCTTCGACCCGCCCGTCGCGAGGCCCGGACGGCACGGACACCGCGACGACGGTCACCGTCGCCAACACGTCGAAGACCTCCGCGGTCAGCTTCTTCCTGCGCGCGGACCTGCGCCGCTCTACGGACGGGTCGCAGCTGCCGGCCGCGACCTGGGACGACAACGACATCACGTTGTGGCCGGGCCAGTCGCAGACGCTGACCGTCCGCTACCGGGCCGCCGACCTGCACGGCGCGGCCCCGACCGTCAGCGTCGACGGGTTCAACACCGGCCGGGTCGTGGTGCCCGCCGGTCCGCACCGGGACAGCCACGGGGCTGTCCCGCCGGTCATCGAGGGGACCCGCGAGTGACATCGGAAGACCTGATCCTGGGCATCGACTTCGGCGGCACGAAGGTGGCGCTGGGCCTGTCCGACCGGACCGGCACGCTGCTGGCGACCCGCCGCCTGGACACCGACGCCGAGGCAGGCGCCGAACAAGTGGTCACCCGGGCGCTCGCAGCCGCCGCCGAGCTGGTCGCCGATTCCCGGATCACCGCGATCGGCGTGGTCAGCCCGGGAATCGTGCTCCCGGACCGCATCCTGCTGGCCCCGAACGTGCCCGGCTGGGAAAAACTCCACCTCGCCGAACTGGTGTCGGCAGCGTTCCCGGACGTCCCCGTCGCAGTCGGCACCGACGCCAAAGCCGCGGCACTGGCGGAATGGACCTGGGGAACTTTGCAGGGCGCCGACCCCGCGGTCTTCCTGTCCCTCGGCACCGGAATAGCCGCCGCAGTCCTGGTCGGCGGCCGCCTGCTGACCGGCGCGAACGGAGCAGCCGGGGAGATCGGGTACAACCTGCGGACCCCGCAAGACACCGACGGATTCGCCGGCGGAGCGGCCCCGCTGGAAGAAGCCGTGGGAGGCCGATGGCTGGGCACGCGCGCGACGGAGCTGCTCGGCCGCCCGGTGACGGCGGGGGAGTTGTTCGCGCTGGCCAGGGAGAACACGGAAGCGAAGGAACTGGTCGCTTCGGCGCTGGACGAGCTTTCGATGCACGTGGCCAACCTGGCGATCGCGTTCGACCCCGCGCGGATCGCCGTGGGCGGCGGGTTGGTGCGGTCGGCTGATGTGTTGTTGCCTGCGCTGAGAGAACGCCTGGCGGCGGCCGTGCCGTTCCCACCGGAGCTGGTGGCCGCGCGGTTCGACCAGGACGCTTCGTTGCTGGGCGCGGTGGCGGTGGCTTTGGGGAGTGAGACTCCGTGACCGGCGGGGTTGAGCTGTCGCTCTGCCGGTCACGGGCACCACGTTGTTCGGCGGGATTGTGCGGCTGGCGTCCGGATTTCCGCGACGCTCGACTCACGTCGCGTGAGCTGGCCCCGGACCGATTCCGGCCCTGACCGCGTCGCCCGCTAACCGTCCACAAAGGACTCCATCGCTGGCGGTATAAGCGACCTATACCCGTATGATCGTTCCTCACAGCCCCGCAGACCTGCTCCCGCCGCCGTCCGGGGCCCTCCGACGATCAGCTCGGGCACGTCGGGCCAGTCGCACCTCGAACGCGTCCGCGGTGCCAGATCCGTCCGTACCCCCTGCATTCATCCGGTCCGGATCGTGCCGCCCGAGCGGTGTCTCGCGTTGGCACGGCACTGCGGGCACTCGATGCGGTTGTCGTTTCCTCTTGCCACCGCGCAGTCGCGGTCGGCTGTCGCGGTTCTTCATGCCGTGCGGTTGCTCGCCGTGCGGCTTGTCAGTGGGTCGTACTTGATTCGCTTCCCTTTGCGGTGTCTCGCGGTTGGCACGGCACGGCGGGCACTCGATGCGGGTGTCGTTTCCTCTTGCCACCGCGCAGTCGCGGTCGACTGTCGCAGTTCTTCATGCTGTGCGGTTGCTCGCCGTGCGGCTTGTCGGTGGGTGGTACTTGGTTCGCTTCCTTTGCGGTGTCTCGCGGCTCTTCGTGTTGTGCGGTCGTTTGTGGTGCGGCTTGTCGGCGCACTTGTTTCGCTTCCCTCGCAGCGTGTCGCGGTCCTGTGTCCTGCACGATCGCTCGTCGTGGGGCTGGTCGGGCGAGTCGCGCCGGATCCAGTCTCGCGCTTCCTGCCGCGGCGTCTCGCGGTTGGCGCTCCCGATTCCTCATGCTGTATCCGCTTGCTCGCCGCGCAGCCTGTCGGCCCGCCGCGCCAGATCCGGTCTCGCGCCTCCCTCCGCCACGCTCCCCGCCGCCTCCTTCCTGCCCGGACCAGCCCGCTGACCTGCCCCAGCGCCCGCTAGATCCGACCTGGCAGCACCGCGCACCGATCTGGCGCCCAAGAAGTGTGGACGAGGAGCTGCGGGTAGCCGTGCTCGTCGCCAGCACCCGGGAAGGCCGGGTCGGCGGCGAGATCGGGCGATGGTTCGTCGAGCGGGCCGCCGGGCGCGGCGGGCTGGTGCTCGACGTGCTCGACCTCGCGACGTTCGCGATCCCGGCCCGGCTGCCCGCCGAGCCGACGGCCGCCATGGCCGGGTTCGCGAGGCGGATCGCGGTGGCCGAGGCGTATGTCGTGGTCACGCCCGAGTACAACCGCAGCTTCCCGGCGTCGCTGAAGCAGGCGATCGACTGCGCGTACGAGGAGTGGCGGGCCAAACCGGTCGGCTTCGTCTCTTACGGATACCGCGCGGGCGGCCGGTACGCAGTGGAGCACCTCCGGGATGTCTTCACCGAACTGCACACGGCTCCGGTGCGGGATTCGGTGTGTCTCGACTTGCTCGAGCACGAATGCGGCGACCCGAGCGCGGGTCCGCACGGAGAATCCGCAGGCCATGCGGTCTCTGCTCTACTGGACGAACTGGTCTGGTGGGGTCTGGCACTGCGCGACGGCCGGCGTGCGCGGCCGTATCGCGGATGACTCACTGAGGGGAAGGAACAGCACATGACCAACGCAGCCGGGCAACCGGCGATCGAGACTTCGGGGCTCGTCAAAGTATTCGGCGAGACCCGCGCGGTCGACGGCGTTGACCTGGTGGTGCCCGCCGGAACGGTGTACGGCGTCCTCGGGCCCAACGGCGCGGGCAAAACCACCACCGTCCGGATGCTCGCCACACTGTCCCGCCCGGACGGCGGCGAAGTGCGGGTCTTCGGCCACGACGTGGTGCGCGAGGCCGACACCGTGCGCAGCCGGGTGAGCCTCACCGGCCAGTACGCGTCGGTCGACGAAGACCTGACCGGACAAGAGAACCTGGTGCTGCTGGGCCGGTTGCTGGGGCACCGGAGCGGGCCCGCGCGGGACCGGGCGGCGCAGCTGCTCGCGGCGTTCGGGCTCACCGACGCCGCGCGGCGGCAGGTGAAGAACTACTCCGGCGGCATGCGGCGAAGGCTCGACATCGCCGCGAGCATCCTCAACACGCCGGACCTGCTGTTCCTCGACGAGCCGACCACCGGCCTCGACCCGCGCAGCCGCAACCAGGTGTGGGACATCGTCCGCGCGATCGTCGCGCAGGGCACCACCGTCCTGCTCACCACGCAGTACCTCGACGAGGCCGACCAGCTGGCGTCGCGGATCGCGGTCATCGACCACGGCCGCGTCATCGCCGAGGGTACGAAGGGCGAGCTGAAAGCGTCGGTCGGGGTCGGCGCGGTCCACTTGCGCCTGCGGGAGGCCGACCAGCGCGCCACCGCCGCCGAACTTCTGGAACGCGCTTTGTCCGCCGTCGTGCAGCTGGATCACGACCCGGTCGCGCTCACCGCCCGGCTGTCGTCGGACGCGCAGGAGCCCGCCGCCGACCGGGCGTCGCGCGCCCTCGCGGAACTCGCGAAGGCAGGCATCACCGTCGACACGTTCTCCCTCGGCCAGCCCAGCCTCGACGAGGTTTTCCTGGCCCTCACCGCTCGCACAGCCACCGAGGAGGCGGCGTGACCACCGTCAAGGAACCCGATCTCGACCTCGCGGCCCCGAAACCGGAAGACCTGGCCGCGGTCCTGCTCGCCACCGAACGGCCGCCGCGGCCGAGCGCGCTGTCCGCGTCGTTCTCGTTCGGCTGGCGGGCGGTGCTGAAGATCAAGCACGTGCCGGAGCAGCTGTTCGACGTCACCGCGTTCCCGATCATGATGACGTTGATGTTCACCTACCTCTTCGGCGGCGCGCTGGCCGGTTCGCCCACGCAGTACCTGCAGTTCTTCCTGCCGGGCATCCTCGCGTCGAGCGTCGTGATGATCACGATGTACACCGGGGTCTCGGTGAACACGGACATCGAGAAGGGCGTCTTCGACCGCTTCCGCACGCTCCCGATCTGGCGGCCCGCCCCGATGGTCGGCTATCTCCTCGGCGACGTGCTGCGCTATCTGATCGCGTCCGTGGTGATCATGGTCGTCGGCCTGATCCTCGGCTTCCGCCCGGACGGCGGGCTAGGCGGCGTGGCCGCGGGAGTCCTGCTGCTGCTCGTGTTCTCGTTCGGCCTGTCGTGGGTGTGGACGATGTTCGGGCTGCTGCTGCGGTCCGAGAAATCGGTGATGGGCGTCAGCATGATGGTGATCATGCCGCTGACGTTCCTCAGCAACATCTACGTCGACCCGTCCACCATGCCCGGCTGGCTCCAAGGCCTCGTCTCGGCCAACCCGATCAGCCACCTGGTGACCGCGGTGCGCTCGATGATGTCCGGAGCCTGGGACGGAGGTGCCATCAGCTGGACGCTGATCGCGGCGGTCGCGCTGACCGCGGTCTTCGGGACGCTGACCATGCGGCTGTACAACCGGAAGTGACCCGACGCGGGCGGCCGTCCAGCGTCGGACGGCCTCCCGCTTCAGGTCGCGGGGCAGAGCACATAGGAGAACCGGCGGACCGCGGGCACCCACTGCTGGAACCGGGAAAGCGTGTCGACGCGCAGGGTGGCCGACACGTGGGCGAGACCGCGGTGCAGCTGACGCCAGTCCCGCAGTTCCTTGTCGTCGAGCGCGCCGGCGACCGGGTTCTGCCAGGTGTCTCCGTGGCGTCGCGGGGCGCAGTCGGCGACGAAGCTCGCCCAGGTGGCGTCCGGTGAACGGTGCATGAGACCGCCGGTGATCGACCGATCCGGATCGGGCCGGGTGTCCAGCGCCTTCTCGAGCACCCGGCCCGGTGCGGTGAGCAGGCCGAGCAGCGCCACGACAGCTTGGTAGTCGCCGGGTTCGGTCTCGTTGCCGAGGAAACGGGACGCCTCGGAGAGGTCACGGGTCGCGCGCAGCATCCGGTACAGGTTGAACAGCCGTTTCGCCTCGCGCGGGGTGCTGATCAGCAAGTCCAGTTCGGACAGCAGGTCGATCTCCGCCGGCGTGAGCGGACGCGGCGGATCCGCGGCCCGCTCCGGACGGCTCTGACTGTCCACTTCGGACCCTTCCTCGATGCCGGGGGCCAGGTCGAAGGAAGTCCGGGCCGGAGCCGGGATGCGCTGCGTTCGCGGCTGGTCCTCTCCCGCGGGCTCCAGCAGGCGGTCGTCGGTGAGCGACCGCAGCAGCTGGCGCAGGCTCCCCTCCGACATGGCGGGCAGCACGAGCGGCAGGTTGATGATCTTCGCGAGATAGTCCTCCGGCGACGCGAGCCTGCCGTCGCCGGGGGAGTCGCCGAGCATCCCGGAGTAGTGGCTGGACAACGAGCGGGTCAGCCACCGCGGGTCGACGCCGACCACCACCACGAACAGTTCCAGGGCGAGCAGCAGGTGCACCGCCTCCAGCACCTCGACGACCTGACGCGGGCTGCAGCGGTCGAGGTCGTCGATGTACAGCACGATCCGGTCGATCGGGGTGCCGCCCGAGCCGGGATGCGCCCGCCAGTCGGCCATGAGGTCGACCAGCTGCTCGAAATCCTTGCGGATCGTCGAGATCAGGCCGAGGTCGCGCCGGTAGGAATCGCCGTGCGCGCGGTCGGCCAGGAACGCGTACAGATTGCGGCCCGGCGTCAGCTCGGTCAGCTGCCTGCCGAGTTCGCCGACCCGCGCCACCACCTCTTCCAGCTGCGCCTCGGCGACCCGCTGGTCGGTCTCCGTTTTCCGGATCGCCTCGAGCAGCCGGGCGACCTTGGGCTCGACCGTCCGGCTCGCCGCCCTGTCGATGCCGTGCCGGAGGTCTTCGCCGAGTTCGCGCAGCTCCCGGATCCCCGAACGGGCCCGGCTCAGCAACGCGATCCCGGTGCCCGCCATCGCGGCGAACCCGACCCCGGCCCCCGCCAGCCATTCCCGCGCCACCGGCACGGTCGCGGCGGCGAAGAACCCGACGATCAGGATGACCGCGGCCGCGATCAGCGCCGCTTTGCCCCAGCGGCCCTTCGGCGATCTGCGCAGCGCCTCGGCCTCGGACAACGTGCCGCGCAGCTGCTCGGCCAGCAGCGCCCCCTGCTCGGCCTCGTCCTGAATCCCGAGGTGCCGCCACACTTCCCGGCTGCCGGCCAGCGCCCGGATCAGCACTTTCGCGGTGTCTTTTCGATTGCGCGCGGCCTGGTCGACATCCGCCTGGAGCTTCGCGGCGGTCGCCTGCGCCTGACGCTTCGCGTCCTCTAGTTCGGTGACCTGGTCGAGCCGTTTGGCCAGTTCCTCGCGCAACTGCACCCGCCGCTGCTGCGCGTTCGGCCCGGGACCGGCGAGCTGTCGGAAGATCTCGTCGCCGAGGCTGGCCCACAGATTGCGGTCCGCGTAGTGCCACGCGTTGAACCCGATCTGGACGATCTCGCCGCAGTAGGCCGGATTCCCCGAGCCCGCGAGCCGGTCGATCTCGTTCCGCATCAGCCCCATGAAGTAGCTCTTGCCGGACCCCCATTCGCCGAACACCCCGACCGACAACGGCGGCAGCGTGTTCCGGTCGGCGATCACCGTCGCCAGCATCGACACGTAAGGCGAGACACCGAGCCGGTCGCGGTCGAGCGGGATGCCGAGCGTCGGATCGACCAGGTCGTTCGAGACGCCGCCGGCCAGCTCGACCGAGGAGAACCTCGTGACCGCCGCCGCTTTCCAGGCCGCGCGGATCGCGTCTTCCGCCTCCTCGGAGGTGCAGACGAAGACCAGGCGGCGCAGCCCGCTGGTTTCCTGGAGCGCCTTGACCGCCGCCGGAATCGCTACCGCGGCGACTTCGGCCTCGTCGAACCCGAGATCGCCGGTGCCCAGCAGCGGCAACCCGAACGAGCCCGAATTCGTGCTCGCCGCGAGACGGATCCCGGCGTCCGTGGCCGTGGCGATGGCAGGCAAGGTCGGCGGACCGGAGCCGCCGCCTTCATGCGGCGTCACGAGCACGGCGAACTGCAGCGAGTCCCGGTCGTCGGTGCGGAAGCGCAGCACGAGCGGCCGTTCCGGGACGATCGCCTCGTAGTCGACCGAATCCCAGCCCGCGTCCGGAAACCGCTCGCTCACGGCGCGGCCGAGACTGCCGAGAATGCCGCCGACGGACACTGCGATGGCGTCGATCCCGGCCGTCCACGGACGGTGCGTGCGCACCAGACGGCACGAGGTCCCGCCCACCGAACCGAGATAGCTGGAATCACCCGTGCCTGGGTAACCGGAATCGCTGCGTTGCGGTGTCCCTGCCATAGCGGCCTGCGGCCTCCAGCACCTCGGGGTCGACGCGGACGGCCAGCCTAGCCAACAACCTCGCCGCGCCGCTCGGACCGCGCGATTTCGCCTGGCTGCGGTTTCGGGTGCGTGGTGCTGCGGGCTGCAGGGGCAGTCTCTGGTCGCGGCGACCTCGCGGTGGCCCGCCGCTTCGCTGACGGTGCCTTTCCGGTCGCCTTCTCCCGAGACGGGCGGCCTGTTTCGGCTCGGCTCGCGCTGCTCGCCCGGGTGTTCGGCGAGGCAGCTTGTCCGGCCGGGCAGCTCGGGATTTGGTGCGCGGGAGCGGGTTTTCCGGCGCGTGGCGGTGGCGATGCCCGCCGGGGTTTCGCTTGCGCGGCTTGGTCCTGTTTGGTCGCCTCCTTGCGGTGGTGCGGTGGTGCGGTGGTGCGGTGGTGCGGTGGTGCGGTGGTGCGGTGGTGCGGTGGTGCGGTGGTGCGGTGGTGCGGTGGTGCGGTGGTGCGGTGGTGCGGTGGTGCGGTGGTGCGGTGGTGCGGTGGTGCGGTGGTGCGGTGGTGCGGTGGTGCGGTGGTGCGGTGGTGCGGTGGTGCGGTGGTGCGGTGGTGCGGTGGTGCGGTGGTGCGGTGGTGCGGTGGTGCGGTCCTCTTCTCCTTTCCCGTTCTCCCTTCTCCCAGCCTGTCCGCCTGGCCCGTTCGCGGCGGCGCGGTGCTTCGAGCGCTGGCGGTTACAGGCGCCAGGTCATCGGCGTCTCCGGCTGGTAGCTGCAGGACGAGCCGGTGGTGACGGTGGTGCGGAGGTGGTCGGCCAGTTCCGGGTGGAGGCTGGTCAGTTTGCGGAGGGTGTCTCGGATTCGGGCGGTGACGGCTTTGCGGGCGCGTTCCGTTTCGTCGCCTAGGCGGCGGGTTCGGCCGGACAGGCCGGTGGAGGTGCGGAGTTCGTCGAGCAGGGCGGCGCGTTCGGTGTCCAGCTTGGCGGCTTTGGCGTCGTCGCCGCGGAGGGTGGCGGCGTCGATGGCTTCGTCTAGGTGGTCCAGGCGGCGGCGGTACGCGGCTTTCGCGGTGTCGTCCAGGACGGGGTCGCCGCTGTAGGTTCGGGTGGCTTCCGATTCCGCACCGCCGTCGGGGGAGAGCAGTTGTGCGGCGGGGATTTCGGTTCCTGGTCTGCTCAGCAGGAAGTTCAAGTCTCGCAGGCCTTTCGCGTCCGGCATGCGTACTTCCCGGTTGGCGAAGCGCAGGGTCCAGACCGCGTCGGTGCGGCGGAATTCGTTGGCTGGCGGCGGCGGGGTTGAGCTGGGGCGGGCGGTGATGTGGTGCATGCCCAGGTCGGTTGCTTCGGTCTTCACGGCCTCGGACAGGGCTGCGGCGCGGTCGGTTTCGCCTAGTGCCAGCAGGGTGGTTGCCAGGTGGTTGCGGGCTTCGACGGCCCAGGGGCGGGCGCGCAGGCGGTCTGCGGAGCGGGCGGCGGAGGCGAAACAGGCGGCGGCTGCTTCGTGCTCGCCAAGGGTTTTGTGCAGCAGGCCGGTCCAGAGGTCTACTGGGCCGCTCAATTCGCAGCCGTAGATGGAGACCAGCCATTCTCCGGCGTGCGGGGTGAGTTCGCGCAGCAGGCGTTCTGCGGCGGCGCGGTCTTCCAGCACCGCGGCGGCTTGGGCTTGGCAGCGCAGCCATAGCGGGGTGAAGACGCGGGCGTAGGGGGCGTCCGCGGCTGCTTCGGACAGTTCGTGCCGGGTGGTGGCTACGTCGCCGGCGAGGGCGGCGGTGAGGGTGCGCAGCAGGGCGGGGTGCGGGAAACCGGCTTCGGTCATGCGCGGCGGGAGTTCGGCGGCTTCGGCGAATCGGCCTTGGACGAGCAAGGCGCTCCATCGCAGCTGGTCGGGCATGTAGCCGTAATCGTTGCTGCCGAACAGTTCCGGGGCGGAGAGTGCTTCTTCGAGCGCTGCGTCGGCCTCGGCGAACCGGCCGCGGAAGGTGCAGAGGATGCTGCGGTCGATCGCTTCGGCTAGCCGTGCGGCTGGTACGCCTTCGTCGGCGATCGCCTGGAACACCTGGAACTGGTCCAGGTAGCGCGGATCTCCCTGTTCCAGCAGCGCGACCCACTTGAGCGAGGCGGCGAAGAACTCGTTCTCCCGATCGCCGGTGCGCCGCGCGATGGCGGTGAGTTCATCGGTGAGCCGCTCGCGTTCGGCACCGCTGCCCAGGCCCCAGATCGCGTCGTGCCGTGCCCACAAGGTGAACGCCAGCGCGTCGTCGTCCTCGTCGTCGCGGGCGAGGATCGCGGCGCGGGCGGTGAGTTCCAGCCGGATGCGGTCGAGCGAGAGAGGGTCGGATGCGTTGCCGCCGCACAGTTTTTCGTGTGCCTCGCGGAGAAGTTGCTCGGTGAACTCGCGCCGTGCGCCGCCGGGGGCGAGCTTGGACAGGGTGAGGGCGGCGCGGGCGAGGAGATTCGCGTTGTCCAGCCTGCGGGCTACTTCGACGGCTTCCTCGCAGAGGAGCCAGGCCTCGTCTTTGTCTTCGAAGCGCCACAGCGCGGTGCCCAATTCCAATGCGACGACTGCTTGGCCGCGTTCGTCCGCGGCTCGTTCGCGGGCCCGGCGCAGGTGTGCGATGGATTCCTCGAACGCCATCCGCGCGCCGGCGTCCTTGGCCGCGGTGAGCAGCAGGCGGACGACGTGCCGCGGTTCCAGATCGGGACCGGCCAGGTAGGCGTGCCGGGCGCGTTCGGCGACGCCGACCAGGGACGAGGCGTGTTCGCCAGCGCGTACTACGGCCGCGTGCCGACGTTGTGCTTCGGCGGGGGTCAGTTCGGCGTATCTCGACTCCCGCACCAAATCGTGCGCGAAGGCGAAGCGTCCTTCGCCGAGGGCGAGGACCAGCCGGGCTGCTACGGCGCGCGTGAGCAGGTGGTCGACCTGTGCGGCGGGCGCACCGACCGTGGCGGCGAGCAGTTGAAGCGAGAACTCACGACCGAGCACCGCGGCGTCGGTGAGCAGTTCGGTGACCGGGCGGGGAGCAGGGACAGCCGCCGCTGGAGTGCGTCGGCGACTCCCGGCGCGACCGCGGACACCGCGCTCCCGCTGTGCCACAACCGGGCTGTCTGCTCCACGAAGAACGGGTTGCCGCCGGTGCGGCGGTGCACGTCGGTGGCCAGCTCCGCGCCCGGATCGGCGCCCGCGGTGCGGCCCATCAGCTCGGCGACGCCGCTTTCGTCCAGGCCGGTGAGCGTGATCGTGGTTGCTTTCGCGACGAGCGGCAGCATCAGCTCGTGCAGGGGGTGGCTGGGCGCGTCCACCTCGACGTCGCGGTACGTGCCGAGGAGCAGCAGCCGCTCGAACCACGTGTGCCTGGCCGCGAACTCGAGCAGCCGCAGCGACGCCGGGTCGGCCCAGTGCAGATCGTCCAGGATGACGACCACTGGCCGCTCCTGCGCCACCGTGACCAGTGCTCTGGTGACCGAGTCGGGCAGCTGGAACCCGTCGTCGGCCGGGGCCTCGGGGCTTTCGCCGAGCAGCGCGGACAGCGCGGGCGAGCTGGCGGCCGCCCATTCGTGCGGGGCGGCTTCCCGGCGCAGCGAGCGCATGACCTGGACCCACGGCCAGTAGCCCGGTGCGGCCCCGGACTCCCAGCAGGTGCCGCCGAGGACGAGTGCGCCCGCCTCGCGCGCGTCGTCGGCCAGTGCGCTGACCAGCGTGGTCTTGCCGATGCCCGCCTCTCCGGTGACCAGGGTGAGGCCGCCGTGGCTGGCGGTGGCGCGCGAAAGCTGCGCACGCAAGGTCGAGGCGGGATGCTCCCGCCCGATCAGCGCCGCAGTCATGTCCGGTTCCTCCCTTTCGCTGCGAGCCTCTCACGAGGACTCGCGTGCCGTCCTGTTCTTTCACCGACTGCGACCGGCTGGTCACGCAGCTCGCTGTCGATGCGGGTCATTCTGTCGAAGGGGTCTGACAATTTTCGGAAGCGGTCACCTGCCCGGGTGACGGAAGTCCACTGTGGACTAGCGCTGGTCACAAGGTGACGGGCGTCTCCGCCCGGGACCGGCGCCAGGGGTGGTTGCGGTACTGTCGCCGACATGGGGAGTCTCCGTTCGCGCATCCTCGCTTGGGCCGGCCGCCGCTACATCGCCCGCCAGCAGAAGCGCGGTTTCGATCTCGAGAAGATGGCGCTGCTGCCGGATTCGGCGCTGGAGCCGTTGCGCCGCCACGGTCTCGACCCGGTGCCGGACCTCGGGAAGCTGCGCGGCGAGGCGCCGATCAGCAAGCTGGACCTGCCGTTCGGGATGAACGCCTGGCTCGTGACCGGGTACGAGGAGGCCAAGGCCGTCCTCGGGAAGGGCGCGGAGTTCAGCAACGACTTCACGAACCTCGTCGGCAACGCGGGCGTCACCGAGGACCAGAACCCGGGCGGACTCGGGTTCGCCGACCCGCCGGTGCACACGCGGCTGCGGAAGCTGCTGACGCCGGAGTTCACGATGCGCAGGCTCTCCCGGCTGACGCCGCGGATCGACGAGATCGTGGCGGGCCAGCTGGACGCGATGGCCGCCGCCGACGGCCCGGTGGACCTGTGGGAGCAGTTCGCGCTGCCGATCCCGTCGCTCACGATCTGCGAGCTGCTCGGCGTGTCCTATGAGGACCGGGCGGACTTCCAGCGGCTGAGCACGGCGCGGTTCGACCTGTTCAGCGGCGCGGGCGCGTCGCTGGGCGCGATCTCGGAGTCGCTGGGCTACCTGCTGGAGATCGTGCGCAAACAGCGCGAGCAGCCCGGCGACGGCCTGCTCGGCATGCTGATCAAGGAGCACGGCGACGAGATCGACGACCGGGAACTCGCCGGCCTCGCCGACGGCATCCTGACCGGCGGCCTCGAGACCACGGCGAGCATGCTGGCGCTGGGCGCGCTGGTGGTGCTGCGCGACGAGGCCGCGTTCGACGCGGTCCGGGGCGACGACGACTCGGTGCACCGGTTCGTCGAGGAGCTGCTGCGGTACCTGACGGTGGTGCAGATGGCGTTCCCGCGGTTCGCGAAGCAGGACCTGGACGTCGCCGGGGTGCACATCAGCGAGGGCGACATCGTGCTGGTGTCGCTGTCGGTCGCGGACCGCGATCCGGTGCTCGGCAAGGGCGACATGGACCGCTTCGACCCGACCCGGGAGCCGTCCTCGCACCTGGCGTTCGGCTACGGGATCCACCGGTGCATCGGCGCGGAACTGGGCCGCATGGAGCTGCGCGCGGCTTATCCGGCGCTGGTCCGGCGGTTCCCGAACCTGCGGTTGGCGGTGCAGCCGGAGGAACTGGCGTTCCGGAAGGTGTCGATCGTGTACGGGCTCGATTCGCTGCCGGTGCTGGTGGACTGAGGCCGGTCCCCGCGAGGCGATCGGCGGGGCCGGTGTGCGAGGGAATCAGGTGCGGCCGAAGGACGGCGCGCGGACATCGCGGAGCGATGCTGACTGTGGGCTCGCGGTGCATGCCGACGATGCCATGCGGCAACGGGTCGGCCTGACCTTGCGAAGCAGCGATGCCGTGCGGCAACCGCGGGCCTGACCTTGCGGAGCGGCGATGTCGTCGGAAGCGGCGATGCCGCCGGATCATGCGTCGGCTAACAGGGCGAGGCTAACGGGGCGAATGACGCCGCCGCCCTCACTCCGACGGCCGTGGTGACTCCAGTTCCCTCACCGCACCCCTCTCGGCCGGAACTGCACGCTGATCCGCGGCCCCACCGCCCGGGAGGTCTTCGGGATCGCGTGCTCCCACGTCCGCTGGCAGGACCCGCCCATCACGATCAGATCCCCGTGCCCCAGCGGGTACCGCACGGACTCGCCGCCGCCCCTTGGGCGCAACGCCAGATGCCGGGCCGCTCCGACGGACAGGATCGCCACCATGGTGTCCTCCGTCCGGCCGCGGCCGAGGTCGTCGCCGTGCCAGGCGACGCTGTCCTGGCCGTCCCGGTAGTAACAGAGCCCGGCCGTGCGGAACGGTTCGCCCAGCTCCGCCGCGTAATGCGCCGACAGTGCCTCCCTCGCCTCGGTCAGCACCGGATGCGGCAGCGGCGCGTGCTCCCGGTAGAAGCACAGCAGCCGCGGCACGGCGACCACGCGGTCGTACATCTGCCTGCGTTCCGCGTACCACGGGACCTCGGCCGCCAGGTGCTCGTACAGCTCGTCCGAGCCGTCGAGCCATCCCGGCAGGACGTCGATCCACGCGCCTTGTCCCAGCTCGGTGCGCTGCACGCCGGACAGCGAGCCCAGTGTGGCCGGCCCGCTGGCACCGAACAGCGAGCCCTGAAGTGCCTGACCCATGCCTCCACGCTACACGACGTTCGAACACCTGTTCGGATGAACTACTCGGCGGGTTTGGGGTGCGCGGTGACCACGAGCCGGTGATAGCGGGCGTCGGGGGCGGATTCGTTGTGGTAGCGGGACACGAGGTCGGTGACGAGGACGGTCAGCTCGTCGGTGAACGCGGAACGGTCGCGGGCCGAGGCGAAGGCGATTTCCGTGTCCAGGGTCAGCGTCGAGAGCGGTTTGCCCGCGCGCGCCGCTCGGCGGGCGAGGCCGGCGACCTCGCGCAGGGTCCGGCCCGCGACGGCCAGGAGGTAGCTCACCGACAGGCGGTCCGGTTTGACCCGGGCGCTGCCCGCCGCGCCGAGTGCGGCGGGGGAGACCAGGTAGCCGCCGGCGGTGGCGGAGAAGAGGCGTTCGGTGAGGCCGCCCCACTGCCGGGTTCCGGCGGGTTCCACCAGGCCGTGCGCTTCGAGCGCGCGCAGATGGTAGTTGACCTTTTGCCTGGTCAGGCCCACTCGGGCGGCCAGCGCCGCGGCGGACGCCGGTTCGGTCAGTGCCGCCAGCAGACGGGCGCGCACCGGGTCCAGCGCGGCCGCCGCGACGGCGGGGTCCTCGATTACTTCGACGTCCTGCATCCCCTGAGCCAAGCAGTGACAAACAAAGTCGTCAAGGGAGCGGCCCTTGTCCGCGACCGGGCGGGGACCTACAGTGATCACCCAGTGGTCTGGACCTGTACCGCTACCGCCGCCCTGAGTTCGACGGAGGTTGGCACGTGCGCACGAGAACCCGGATCGGCGGAGCACTGGCGGCGGCGGTGTGCGGGCTGGCGATTCTCGCCCCGGCCGCGGACGCCCAGGTCGGCGGCGGCACCTGGAAGCCGTGGTCGCCGGGGTACAAGGAGCAGCAGAAGGGCTGCGGCCAGGTCAGCGGGCTCACGTTCAAGCTGACCTGCTCCGACGGCAGCGGCGAGCAGCGCGCCGAGCGCCGCTACGACACCTACACCGGCGGGACGCACCAGTTCGAGGGTTCTTTCAAGATCACCAGCATGGGCGGTTCGCGGATCAGCCTGAAACAGACTTTCCGCGACGGTGCGAACGCCGGGCCGTATTTCCTGCTGGCGGTGGAGAAGGGCGGCCGGCTTTACAGCGTGGAGAACGGCCAGACGGTGGCGACCGGCGCGACGGTCGGGACTTCGGTGCGGGTCAATACGATCAACCAGGTCGGCAGTTCGCACAAGGTTTACATCAACGGTTCGCTGAAGCAGAGCGAAAGCAGCGCGTCGGGCAGTTATTACGACAAGTTCGGTTCGTATCGGACGGCCAGCGGGGCCGGGCCGATTACCGTGCAGTGGAGCGGGATCAAGTTCTGGACTCGGTGATCGCTGGCCCGACGGACGGGTGCCTGCCGCCGCCTGGCATCCTTCCGGCGGGTATTTCCGTTGCCGCGGCTGGGGAATTCGGTCACCGTGGCGGTCATGACTTTGGTTGAGCATTACGACACTGGTGCGAGCGAAAACACCCGGCTGACCCGATCGCCGCACGGCAGGCTGGAATTCCGGCGCACTCAAGAACTGGTGCGCAGAACGATATCGGGAACCGGGAGAAGAGTGCTCGACGTCGGCGGGGCGACCGGCGTGCACGCCCGATGGCTGGCCGCGGACGGACATTCGGTGCACGTCGTCGATCCGGTGGCCAGCCATGTCACGGAGGCGGCCGAGATCGACGGCGTGACCGCGGAAGTCGGCGATGCCCGAGCCTTGACCTGGCCGGACGACAGCGCGGATGTCGTGCTGTTGATGGGCCCGCTCTACCACCTGACCGAATCCGCCGATCGGGCGCGGGCGCTGGCTGAGGCCCGGCGGGTGCTGCGGCCTGGCGGAGTGTTGTTCGCCGCCGCGATCAGCCGCTACCTCTCCGCGATGGAGACCGGAACCAACGGTCAGCTCACGGAACGGTTGAGCCCGGCGGTCGAATCCGTCCTAGAGACTGGCTGCTACGACGGCCACGTCGGCTTCGTTCCCGCGCATTTCCACACCGCGGACGAGCTTCGCGGCGAGCTGGAAACCGCTGGCCTGTCCGGAATTTCCGTCTATGGCGTGGAAGGCCCCGCCTGGCCCGCGCTGGACGTCGCCGGTATCGAGGAGTTCGACGTACGCGTGGACGCGGCCGTTCGCTGCGCCCGCTTGGTCGAGCAGGACCCTCTCCTGATCAACGCCAGCGCGCACTTCCTCGCGGTCGCCGTCAACTAGCCCAGGCGTCGAGGGAGTCCCAGGCCGCGAGCGTCCGGCGGCTGGTGAACCGGCGGTGCTCGCCCGTCAGCGGGTCGTCGAACTCCAGCACTTTCGCCAGCAGCTGCAACGGTTTCGTGAAGTCGTCGAGCGGTTTCTCGTGCAGGTCCGGGTAGAAATCGTCGCCGAGGATGGGGATTCCCAGCGAACTCAGGTGCACGCGCAGCTGGTGCGTGCGCCCGGTGGCGGGGATGAGGCGGTAGCGGCCGAGTCCGTCCCGGCGTTCCAGAAGCTCCACTGTGGACTCTGCGTTCGGCGGTCCCGGAACCTCCTGCGCGGCCAGCACGCCGCGTTCCTTCACAATCCTGCTGCGCACGGTGCGGGGCAGCTCCAGGGCCGGATCGTAGGGCGCGATCGCCTCGTATTCCTTGTGTACCAACCGATCGCGGAACATCGTCTGGTACGCCCCGCGCGCGGACGGGGTGATCACGAACATCACCACGCCCGCTGTGACGCGGTCCAGGCGGTGGGCGGGGGACAGCGTGGGCAGGTCGAGTGAGCGGCGGAGGCGCACCAGCGCGGTTTCCAGGACGTGCCGTCCGCGCGGGATTGTCGCCAGGAAGTGGGGTTTGTCGACCACCAGCAGGTGTTCGTCGCGGTGCAGGACGGTGACGTCGAACGGCACCGGGACCTCGTCCGGCAGGTCGCGGTGGAACCAGATGAACGAGCCGGGGACGTACGCCGCGTCGATCCCCAGTGGACCGTCCTCGCCGTGGATGCGCTGCTCGTGCAGCATTTCCTCGATCCGGGCGGGGGCGACCCTCGGCAGGCGTTCGACCAGGTGCTCCAGCAGGGTCGTCCACGGGCCCTCGTCCGGCAGCCGCAGCCGGGCGGGGTCGAGGCCGTGCCGGGGCGGGATCGGGGCCGGGCGCTTGCGTCTCATCGGCTCCCGAGTCTAGTCGGCGGGGTCGCGCCGGTACGCCGCGATGTACCGGGCGGTCGCCTCGGCGTTGGCCTCGGCGGCCTTCTCCCGCCGGATCCGCTTGCCGGTGCCGGGCGGGAAACCGTTGCGGGACAACCGGTGGTCGATGCTTTCCTCCATGTAGGCGCACGAGTAGAAGTACGACACCAGCGCGGCCATCAGCACGATCGCCAGCCGCAGCCCGAGCGGGGCCGGCAGCAGCAGCCAGACCAGGCACAGCGGCGCGATGCCGACCGACGCGCGCAGGACGTGCCGCGCCTTCCAGTGCTTGGACGTCGCGTCGTGCAGGAGCCAGTCGCGGTAGCGCTCGGGGAGCCGTCCGCTGACGGCGTACCAGAACCAGCGGAGAACGCCGGGCCGTTCGGTCATCGTGCCTCCTCGTCAGCCTGCCGTCACAGTACACTAATGATTAGCACACTAACTATTAGTGTGGTGCAGCCCGCGCTAGAGTGGGCCCGAGCACGAGGAGGACGAGTGGCCGAGATCGACCTTGGCGAGGACCCGCTGAAGCTCGACCGGCAGGTGTGTTTCGCACTGTCGGTCGCCTCGCGCAGCGTGATCGCGATTTACCGGCCGCTGCTGGAGCCGCACGGGCTGACCCATCCGCAGTACCTGGTGATGCTGGCGCTGTGGGAGCAGTCGCCGCGGTCGGTCAAGGACCTCAGCACGGCGTTGCGGCACGAGCCCGCGACGCTGTCGCCGCTGCTCAAACGGCTGGAGGCGGTCGGGTACGTGACCCGCGGCCGCAGCCGGGCCGACGAGCGCCAGCTGACCGTCGAACTCACCGAGAAGGGGCGGGAGCTGCGCGCCGAGGCGGAGAAGATCCCGTATCGCGTCGTCGAACGGCTCGGCATGGAGGTTTCGGAGCTGGAGGCGTTGCACGCCGCGCTCGGCCGGGTGATCGAAGCGACTGCCTAGCGGGAAGAACTCGCGCCGGGATCCGGTTCTGTCGAGGAGAACGTGTCGACTGAGCGGAGCGAGCGTGGACAAGATCCGGGTGGGGGTGGCTCCGGGACTCGGGACCGGGCCGGCGGAATTCACCGGTTTGGCCGAGCTGACGGAAGCGGCGGGCGTCGACTCGCTGTGGCTGTCGGAGGTGGTCTATTCGCCGGATGTCGACCCGCTGATCGGCATGACTCACGCGCTGGCCCGCACCGAACGGCTCAAACTGGGCACGGGCGTGGCGATCCTGCCCGGACGCAATCCGGTGCTGGTCGCGAAACAGCTGGTCACGCTTGCCGGGCTGGCTCCGAAACGCGTGCTCCCGGTGTTCGGCCTGCTGCCCGCGCAGCCCGCCGAACGCGGCCTGTTCCCGGTGCCCGACGGCCGTCGCGCGGCGGTGTTCGACGAGTCGCTCGCGCTGCTGCGGCTGCTGCTGGAACAGGACGACGTGTCCTTCGACGGCGAGTTTTTCCAGGTCGACGGCGTGACGATCGGGCCGCGTCCGGCGAAGCGGCTCGACGTCTGGGTCGGCGGGGCGGCACCGGCGGCGTTGCGTCGCGCGGGCAGGTTGTCGGACGGATGGCTCGGCAGCTTCCACACGCCGGAGCAGTCCCGGGCGGCCCGGCTGGCGATCCAGGAGGCTGCCGCCGAAGCCGGCCGGGAGATCGAATCGGATCACTTCGGATTGAGCATGGTCCTTGCGCCGCATGGGATTCCGGACCGGCTGCGGGCGGTGGCGCAGCAGCGCAATCCGGGCCGTCCGGTCACCGAACTTGTGCCCACCAGTTGGGCCGAGGCACGCCGGATGATCGAGCAGCACGTCGAAGCCGGACTCACGAAATTCGTGGTCCGGCCCGGATACTCCGGCGACTACCGGAAGTTCCTCGACGAGTTCGTGCGGGAAATCGTGCCGCTGCAGAACTAAAAGGTCAGCTGTTCGGTCTTGCGCGGCATGAGCAGCAGCGCGACGACCATGAGCACCGACACCGCGACGATCGCGAGGAACACGTGGTGTGTGGCCCCCGCGAGCGATTCGCGCACGTATGCCGTCGCCGGCGAGTTGTCGTGCGAGCCGCTGAGGATCCGGCTGGTGGCGTCGACGCTGGCCGGGAGGTGTCCGGCGACCTCCGCGGGCGGGTTCGCGAAGCGGCTGGCCAGGGTGGCGTTGGCGATCGCGCCGAAGATCGCGGTGCCGACCGCGCTGCCCAGCGAGCGGCTGAACATGTTGGTCGCGGTCACCACGCCGCGCCGCTCCCAGCCGACGGTGGACTGCACGGCCACGACGGTCGGGCTCGACGAAAGCCCGAGCCCGATCCCCACGACGAACACGGCTGCCGCGGCCATCCAGACCACCGAGTCCAGTCCGAGGAACGTCGCCATGACCGCCCCGACGAGCAAGAATCCGCTGCCGATCAACGCGGTGTCGCGGAATCCGATCCGCAGGTAGACCCTTCCGGACAGGGACGCCGCGATCGGCCAGCCGATCGTGAGCGCGGCCAGCGCGAAGCCCGCGGTGAGCGCGTCCGTGCCGAGCACGCCTTCCGCGTACGTGGGCAGGAACGAGCTGAAGCCCAGCAGCACCGCGCCGGTGACGAGCGCGACCAGGTTGCCGCCGATCAGCGTGCGGCGGGTGAACACCCACAGCGGCAGCACGGGTTCCTCCGCGCGCCGTTCCACCAGGACGAACGTGACCAGCATCAGGACGGCGACGGCGAAGATCGCCAGGCTCGGCGCGGACGTCCAGCTCCACGCGACCCCGCCTTCCAGCAGGGCCAGGATCAGCAGCGCGCAGCCGAGCGTCAGCAGGGTCGCGCCGGCGTAGTCGACCTTGTGCCGCGTGCGTTTCACCTGCTCGGTGAACTTGCGGTAGAGCATCCACGCGGCGAGCGCGCCGAGCGGCAGGTTGACGAAGAAGATCCACCGCCAGCTGAGGTATTCGGCGAACACGCCGCCGAGCGTCGGCCCGATCACCGAGGCGACCGCCCACACGCCGGCGAGGTAGCCCTGCACCCGGGCGCGCTCCTCGACCGTGTACAGATCGCCGACCATCGTCATGCTGATCGGCTGCACCGCGCCCGCGCCGATGCCCTGCACCGCGCGCGCCGCGATCAGCACCGGCATGCTCCACGCGACCCCGCACAGGACCGAGCCGACCAGGAACGCGGCGATCCCGAAGAACATCACCGGGCGGCGGCCGAGGACGTCGGCGAACTTGCCGTACAGCGGAACGGTGACCGCTTGGGTGAGCAGGTAGATCGAAAACAGCCAGGGGAACTGCGAAAACCCGCCGAGGTCGTGGACCACCGAGGGGACCGCGGTGGCGATGATGGTGCTGTCGAGGGCCACGAGGCCGGTGCTCAGCATGACTGCGGCGAGGACAGGACCCCGTTCGGAACGAAGGCCTACTGCGGCGCGTTTCGCCGCTGGCGGACTGCTCGTGCTACCCATGCTGGGAATAAACTCCTTCGCCTCGGCAAGCATTCCCCAGCCGATCGATCGGTGCCCCGCTGTTCGCCTGGCCGTCATGATGGAGGGATGGACAGATGGGTGCGGCCGATCGACCGCGGCTGGGTCGTGCGGGGCGCGGTGCCGGGACCGGACGTCGACGAGTTCGCCGAGCCGGAGGCGGTGACCAGGGCCTTGGCGGCGGCCGAGGGCGACACGCTGCTGGCGGCGCAGCATCCGGCGCGCACCCCGGCGGCGCTCGCGGCCGGGCTGGACGTCGAAGCCGCGCTGCCCGAGGCGCGGGCGACGCTCGAACGGCTGCTGGCCGGGCACTACCGGCCGGAAACCGGGTTTGTCGCGGCTTATCGGATCGGCGAGACCATCGCGGGCGTGCTGTGCCTGGTCGACGTCCGGGAGCTGACGTCGGCCGGGGCGCACGTGAAGCACACCGAGGAGGTCTACCCGGAGGTCGTCGCGGAGCGCGCGGCCGTGCTGGACGGCCTCGGGTGCGCGACGAGCGCCGCGCTGCTCGTGCCGGTCGGCGACGGCTCGGACCTGACGGCGGCGGTCAAGGAGGCGGCGAGTTCGGCTGATCCCGATGTGTCCACTGTGGACCGCGCAGGGCTGTCGCACGAGCTGTGGGTGGTGCGGGCCGGCGAGATGCGGGAGCGGCTGCTGGAGGCCGCGTCCGCGAGCGATCTGCTGGTGGCGGACGGGAATCACCGGGTCGCGGCCGCGGCCGGGAGCGGGCAGCTGCTGGCCTTGATCACGGCGGGCTCGCAGCTGGAGATCCGGGCGATCAACCGGGTGCTCCTCGGGACCGGGCTTGCCGGGGACCGGCTGTTCGAGCTGTGGCGGGAGGCAGGGCTGGAGGTCGCGTGGTCGGACGACCGGACCCCGCCCTCGTGCCCGGGCACGGCGGTGGTGCTGGCCGGATCGCGCGTGCTGCTGGTGCGGCTGCCGGGTTCGGACCCGCTGGTGATCGACCACGAGGTGGTGGAGCAGGTGCTCCTCGGCTCGGCGCTCGGGCTCGACCCGGACGGCCCGCACGTGCGCCCGCTGCTGCCGGGCAGCCCGGTCCCGCCGGACGCGGACGCGGTGGTGCAACTGGCCCCGGTGCCGTTCGAGACGGTGCAGGCGGTGCACGCGGCGGGGCGGCGGATGCCGCGGAAGGCCACGTACTTCACCCCTAAGCCGCGGGGCGGGCTGGTGCTGGCGCGCTGGTAAACGCTGGTCAGTGTCGGTAAAAAGGTGCAGGTCAGCGTCTGTTCCGCTTAGGATCGCGCGGGTGGAGCTACCTCTGATGCCGCCGGTGCGGCCGATGCTCGCCAAAGCCGTGCACGAGGTGCCGCGCGACGGCGGGTTCTGGTACGAGCCCAAGTGGGACGGCTTCCGCTGCGTGGTCTTCCGCGACGGTGACGAGGTCGAACTCGGCTCGCGCAACGACCGGCCGCTCACCCGGTACTTCCCGGAGCTGGTCGAGCTGCTGCGGGAGGCGTTGCCGGACAAGTGCGTCGTCGACGGCGAAATCGTGCTGGTCACGCCGCGCGGCCTGGACTTCTGGGGCGTTGCAGCTGCGGTTGCATCCGGCGGCCAGCCGGGTCCGGAAGCTGGCCGAGGAGACGCCGGCCAGCTTCGTCGCGTTCGACCTGCTCGCGCTGGGGGAGCGGGACCTGACCGAGGAACCGTTCGCGGAGCGGCGGCGGGCGCTGGAGGGGATTTTCGCGCCCTCGAGCGGGCTGCAGCGGGTGCACCTGACCCCGATCACGACGGATCCGGACCTCGCCCAGGACTGGTTCACCCGGTTCGAGGGCGCGGGCTTCGACGGGGTCATGGCGAAGCCCGCGGATCTGCCGTATGAACAGGACAAACGCGTGATGCTGAAGGTGAAGCACGAGCGCACCGCGGACTGTGTCGTCGCCGGGTTCCGGTGGCACAAGGACGGCAAGGGCGTCGGCTCGCTGCTGCTCGGCCTGTACGACGATGCCGGGGCGCTGCACCACGTCGGCGTCGCGAGCAGCTTCACCGCGGCGCGGCGGCGGGAGCTGGTCGAGGAGCTGGCCCCGTGGCGGGAGAACGCGCTGGACGGGCACCCGTGGCGCACCTGGGCGGAATGGCAGGCCGAGGAGGTCCGGCGACCGGGCGCGAACAGCCGATGGGCGCCGGACAAGGACCTGTCGTGGGAACCGCTTCGCCCGGAACAGGTCGCCGAGGTCCGCTACGAACACCTGCAAGGCGGCCGCTTCCGTCACGGCGGGCGGTTAGTGCGCTTCCGCCCCGACCGGACCCCGGAATCGTGCACCTACGCACAACTGGACGAGGCCCCGCCTGCCGAACTGGCGGATCTTTTCGGGGAGGCCCGATGAGCGGCGAACTGCTGGAACTCGACGGCGTGGAATTGACGATTTCCAGCCCGGACAAGGTCTATTTCCCGGAGCGAGGCGAGACCAAACTCGATCTCGTACGCTATTACCAAGCCGTGGCTGGTCCTTTGCTGGACCGGCTAGGCGGACGGCCGTTGCTGCTCGAACGCTATCCGGACGGCGCGGGCGGGAAATCGTGGTTCCAAAAACGCACGCCGAAGAACGCACCTTCTTGGCTGACCACCGCCGTCGTTTCCACCCCGAACGGCACCACTAGCGATGCGTTGGTGGCCGCCGACCTGGCGCACGTCTTGTGGGCGGTCAACCAAGGCTGCCTGGGCTTCCACGTGTGGCCGAACCGCGCGGCTGCGTTGGACATCGCGGACGAACTGCGCATCGATCTCGACCCGTCGCCCGGGATCGGCTTCCCACAACTGCGCGAGGCAGCGGTTCTGGTGCGGGAATTCCTTACGGAGCTGGGAATCGAGGTTTATGTGAAGACCTCGGGCTCCCGGGGCTTGCACCTTTATTCCATGCTTGAACCGCGTTGGGACGGTTACGAAGTGCGGGCCGCCGCGGTGGCTCTTGCGCGGGCGTTGGAACGGCGGCATCCGGATCTCATCACCGCGCAATGGTGGAAGGAAGAGCGCGGCTCGCGGGTTTTCGTGGACTTCAATCAGAATGCGCCGCATAAGACCGTGTTCGGGGCTTGGTGCGTGCGGCCAAGGGTCGGTGGGCAGGTTTCCACACCGATTTCCTGGGACGAGCTGGACACGGTCGAGCCGGATGCGTTGACGTTGTCGACCGTTCCCGCGCTGCTCGCTTCGCGGGGAGACCCGTGGGCGGGGGCGAATGACCGGCCGCAGTCGATCGAGGCGCTGCTGGAGATGTCTCGGGCGGACATGGCTGGTGGGCTGATGGATGCGCCTTGGCCGCCGGTGTATCCGAAGATGCCGAACGAACCTCCTCGGGTTGCGCCTAGCCGGGCGAAGAAGGAGTGATTCCGGTGTATCGTGGTTGGCACGGCGAGTGATCGCCGCGCTAAGGATAAGGGGCCTTAGCTTGCCCAATGGAAACATTGGTCGGGCTGACGTGTCCTTGTCTGCCGGGCCAGGCAGGCAGGGAGCGCGACCATGGCGATGGGCTTCACCGAGTTGGCGGCGATAGTCGCGGTTGTCGGCACCGTTGTCGGAGGCATTGTCCGCCCGTTGTGCAAGTGGCTCACGGTGCGGACGCTCGCGGCGAAGGCTCGCCCGGAGGACCTTCCGAAGATCGCTGAAGCCCTGCATCCGCCGCTGCAACTGCGGCCAATGCGCGAGAAGGCGGCTTCAAGCCGCCGCGCCGTCGGGGAGCCCGCCGCAGGCCCACCCGAAGTCCGTGAGGGGAACCCTCACGGACTCTGATTCCCTCAGGGTTCCCCTCACGGACGCCGATTCCCGTCTCGGGGGGTCCTTTACGGACGCCGATTCCCGCACCGCAGGGGAGCCTTCACGGACTTGGGCCGCCCTCGGGAACCTTGGCCGTCCGTGAAGGGCCCCTTCACGGACGTAGATTCGCTCAAGGAGCCCTTCACGGACCAACCCCCGCCGAACTGCGCACCCAATGTGGCATTGGGTGCGTCACATGCACCCAATGCCACATTGGGGCGCAAGCCCCGTCCCAACCGGCAGCGAATCCGCCTACCTCAGCCAGGCAGCCGCACACCCCCAACCGCACCCGCCTACACAACCAACCAGGCAGCCACACCCCCCGCACCCCGATACGAAGCCGAAAACACGGTCTGTGGGTGCTTGTCAAGGCATCTTTCCCGCCTTGACAAGCACCCACAGACCGTAGTCACACTCAGCTTCGGGGTGCCCCCACGCAACCCCGGCCCCACAACGAAACCGCAGCCATTCACCCCAACGGCAAGTCAAACGCCAGCTGCTCCTGCGCCCCAACCCCCACAGGCGCACCGGACAACGTAGCCGCACACCCAGGACACGGCGTAATCCCCGGCTCAGTCAGATCAACAGCCGTCCAGGTCCGGGAATCCCGCTCCCCACAAGCAGACCGCCGATACCGAAGATCATCCGCACGAGTCATCAGATGCGCGACCGGATCATCCTCCGGCAACGCACCCACGAGATACCACCGGGCAGCACCAGTCATGGAACTCGTCCTCCAAAGAGGCTGGGTTCGAGCTACCACGACATACTGCGACTGCCGCCGCGCAAACCGCCGCGTTTACGTTTCCTCGGCGTGGCGCGAGTCCTCATTCAAATACCGGAGAAACCGCAAAAGCCCGCGCTCATCAGGCGTCTCATCCTCGGCAACACAAGCAGCCAGCTGCCGTTCAAGATCGTCCGCATCAATCCCGGCACCGATCAGCACCAGCTCAGTCCGACGCGGCCCCGGCCCCCAAGACGACCGCTCGACCTGCACAAACGCCCCGACGGTATGCAACCCGAACCGAGACGGCGAAGCCAGGTCCACGTGTCCCTTGACCCGGTAAAGCCCAGCCGGCCGGCTCTCCAGAAAAGCGAGCAGCCGCCGGGGCGAAAGCGGCCGGGAAGCGGTGAACGTGACACTCTCGAACTGCTCGTGCAGATGCTCGGAATGATCATGCTCGCGCAGATCGTCGAAAGACAACTGTCCGTAGCTTTCCCGAGGCCGGGGATCGAAAAACAGCCCCGGATCGACCCGCCCGTGATCGGTCGTCAGCACCGGCACCCGGGGTGCGTGCTCCTCGACGATCGCGCGGACCTTGGCCAGGGCGTCCCCGTCGACCCGATCGGCCTTGTTGAGAACCACCAGGTCAGCGACCCGAAGGTGCTCGGTCAGTTCCGGATGCCGGGTCCGGGCGGCCTCGAACTCCACGGCGTCGACGACCTCGACCAGCCCGCCGTACCGGATATCGGGGTTCTCGCTGGCGATCATCAGCCGCAGCAGGTCGCGGGGTTCGGCGATCCCGCTGGCTTCCACCACGATCACGTCGATCCCGGCCTCGGGCCGCGACAGTTTGCCGAGCATCGCGTCCAGCCCGCTGGCGTCGACCGCGCAGCACAGGCAGCCGTTGCCGAGCGACACCATCGTGTCGACCTGCCCGGCGACGGCGAGCGCGTCGATGTTCACCTGGCCGAAGTCGTTGACCACCACGCCGACCCGGACGCCCTGGCGGTTGGCGAGCAGGTGGTTGAGCATCGTGGTCTTCCCCGCCCCGAGAAACCCCGCGACGAGCACTACCGGAACCCGCTGCCTGGCCACGCTTCACCCCTCCTGTCGTCCGGGCCATCGACGATACCCGCCGTCACCCGGCCAGCAGGCGGCGCTCCAGTTCGGCCATCCGCGACGGACGCAACGGGACGCTGAGCCGGAACCGTTCGACCGGAGCGCCGAGCGGGCCGGACCAGAACGGCTGCGGTTTCCCGACGATCCCCAGCGGCCGCAACCGCGAAGCCAAGTCCTGCGCGAAGTGCAGATGAGGGAGACCGCTGTGGGTCCGGATCGGCGCGGGGAACCCGGCAGCGGCGAGGAGCGCGACAGCTTCCGTTATGGCTTCAGCGATCCGGGCGCGCAGCCGTACGGTGATGTCGCCGAGCGAGAGCACCGCAGCACCAAGGCGGAGCGAGAGCGACGAGGCGAGCATCGGCGGTATGAGCGCGGTCATGCGCTTGGTGAGTGCGGGGGAGCAGACGCAGTAGGAAAGCCGAAGTCCGCCTAGCCAGTATCCCTTTGACAGGCCGCGGAAAACGGCGAGATTGTCCAACGAAGCCGCGATGGTGGCGGCGCTGTATTCGAGCGGGCGGTAGTTGGCGTAGGACTCGTCGATCACCACGATTCCCCCGTGTGCGGCTGCTTCGAGGCATAGCTCGCGGACCGCGTCCAGGCGGTCGAACGAATCGTCCACTGCGGACGGTCGGTCGAGCAGGATCAGCGGGGAGCCACGCAAGCGGGAGGTGAGCGTGCCGCCGGATTGCTGGATGAAGTGCGGGAGATCCGGGTACACATCGCCGAGCACGCATGCGTCGCCGAGCGTGGACACCGCGTGCAGCAACGAGATCACGCCGGCGCCGCAGACGACGCCGCAGTCCCAGCCGGGCTGGCCGAACAGGCGGGCGACGACCGGGCCGAGCCAGGCCGAGCCGTGCGGGTCCTGGACCAGGTAGCGGTCCACGGCGGACAGATTTGTCGATTCGTCGGCAAGTTCGGCGGCCAGCAGGGCGGGCAGGTCGGCGTCGAGCAGTTCGCGTTCGTCGAGGGTCCAGGCGAGGTTGAGCGAGCCGGGGTCGTCGCGCAGCGGGAGCGCCTCGTAGGAGGAGTTCGCGAGCGGCATTGCAGCCTCCGTAAAGGGGATTGGCGGAGTGCGCCGATGTGGCAGGATGAACGGATGATCTGGACGCCAGGCAGGGAGGACCGCGTCGACGGCATGCCGACGGCCGCGGAATGGCGGCAGTTGTCGGTCGTGCCGGAGAAGCGGGAGGTGTTCGGCTACGACCTGTATTTCCGCGAGGGCTGGGCGGACCTGCTCGCGGTGTTCGGCGACGACGCGGCCGAGGTGCTCGGCGGGCTGGCGATGCTGGTGGTCAAGCCGGACGCGGTGGTCGGGCGCCGGCTCGGCCCGATCGCGGAGTACCTGGCGGACAACGGTTTCGTGCCGGTCGCCACCACCCGGTTCGGCTACACCCGGCATTCGATGCGCGAGGTGTGGCGCTACGACTGGCACATCTACACCGTCGACCGGCTGCAGCTGTGCTCGTTCTGGTACGTCACCAACGACGTTCTGATCTTCCTGGCTCGCGACGTCCGGCCGGAGGCGGGATTGCCGGCGACGGTCCGGCTCAGCGAGCTGAAGGGCGTCGGCGATCCGGCCAAGCGCGGGCCGCATCATCTGCGCACGAAGCTGAACCCGCCCAACCGGATCCTGAACTTCGTGCACGTCGGGGACGAGCCGTCGGACATCGTGCGCGAGCTGGCCATTTTCCTCGACCGTCCGGAGCGGCTGCGGTTCCTGGAGGAGCTGCGGGACCATCTCGCCGAGGACCGCACGGCGCAGGCGCAGGCGGAGATCGCCGCGATCGAGGCGGATTGCCCGGCGCACGATCTGGACATCGAGGCGACGTTGGCGCGGTTGGCTCCGGTGGCCGGGGACGACGCAGTCGCGCGGTTGCGGGCGGTGGTCGCTGGTGCGGACCGGATCACGTGGGACGACCTGGCCGAGCTGGTGCCGTTCGACAAGGTCGATCGGTGGGACGTGATCGTGACGGCCTCGTTTGTGGTGCATAACGAGCGGCCGGTGCCGCATGCGTTGCTGCCGGCTGTGTCCGCGGAGGCGTGGACCGCGCAGGCGGTGGGTCACCCGTCGTAGGTGCGGGCGCCGTGTTCGCGGTGCCACACGCGGATGAGGTGCCGTTTGAGCGCCGGGTCCTCGTGGTCGGTGAAGGCGCTGCGGAAATGCGCGCACTCCAGGTTGTTGAGGTACTGCAGCTGCCCGCGTTCGATGGTGAACTCGACCCACAGGCTCTGGTCGGCAATGGTCTGGGCCAATGCGTCGAGGGCCTCGGCGAGCCGGGCGTCCATCGGCTCGTCGACCATGTCGTACCCGCGCCGGATCAGGCCGGGGACCAGGCGGGCGTGCAGTTTTTCGCCGTCGTAGCGGAACATCCGGGCGCGCATGACCTTCGGCGCGCCCGGCGCGTGCTCGGCTTGCCGGTCGTAGTAGGCCGGTTCGTACAGGCGGCGCAGCAGGTCCGGGTGTTCGGCGAGCATCCGGTTGTGCACGGAATACAGGCTGCAGAACCGGCTGATCCCGCCGGTCGCGGCCGGGCGGATGCAGAGCAGGCCGACGTAATCGGGCAGCGTCGAGCCGAACGCGTTGTCGGTGTGGAACGACAGTTCGACGTTCGTCGCCGAGCCGCGGACGCCGTAGCCGAACCGTTTGCCGGTGTCAGTCACGTGATACGTCATCGTGCCGTCCCACTTCGTGGCGACCGGGGTGGCCAGGAACTGGCCCAGCAGCCAGTACACCGCGACGGCTTCCTCGTCGGTCCATTCGTCCATCGGCAGGCCGTCCACGACGGCCAGGCCCATGCCGTCGACCAGATGCTCCTTGATCCGCGCCATGCAGCGGGCGGATTCGGCCAGGGAGAACTGATCGGGGGTCAGCAGGAGGAGCGGCAGCGGGGCCTCGCGCAGGCGGGTCACGACGGCGCGCAGTTCCGCCACCGCGGCCGGGGTGAGCGAGACGACCCATTCGCCGGGGGTGACGCTGTCCCGCGTCCACGCTTTCGGGCCGGTCACCGGGCGGTCGAGGAAGACGATCGGCTCGTCGGCCTCCGCCAGGCGCAGCACCGGCTCGCCCTTGGCGAGGCCCCGGTAGGTTTCGGTCTGCGTCACGCCGTTTCCCTTTCGTCGGTCGCCGCCCGCACCGCGTGGCCGGCCCAGCGGGCGATGTTGTCGAGCACGGAGCTGCCGGAGTGCGGCCGGGCCGCGCTGAGCTGGAAGTACGCGACGCCCTCGACCGGGTTGCCCAGCACGGTGAGCCGGTCGTCCACGGTTCCGTCGGCGCGGACCGGATGGAACTCGCGCGTGACGTCCAGCCCGCCGGGTTCGAAGTCCGGCGGGTTGCGCCAGCGGCGGATCAGGCCGCGGCGCAGCAGGTTCGGGTAGAGCGGACGCAGGTCGTGCTCGGCGTCGAAGGGATGCGCGCGGCCCTCGGCGACCACCGCGACCTCCCGGGTCTCGCCGGTGACCGGGCCGCTGATCCGGAAGCCGCCGGGCACCGGGGCGACGTCGGGCTCCGGGCCGATCCGGACGTCCACGACGCCCGCTTCGACCAGCGCGAGGATCCGCCGCATCGGTTCGAGCCCGGTGCCGTTGGACATCCTGGTGTAGTAGCGCAGATGCCGCCGCACGAACTCGCGCTGCGACCGGGCGGTGAGGCCGCCGAAGTCGATCGCGGCGGAGAAGACCGACCGCAAGTCGCGCCAGACGCCGTCGCAGGCGGCCTTTACCGGGTTGTCGAGGTTTCCTTGTGCTGCCGCGGCATGGTCTTGTCGCATGTGGACGATCAAGGCGGAACGCCAGTCGTCGCCGGTCATTCCCGGGACCCGTTCGACCGGCTCGAACCAGCGGCGCCAGACGAACCGGTGGTCGGCGAGGTCGCGGGAATGGCCGTATGCGTTGTCCACGACCCGCCGGAACGCTGCCGCTTGGTCCTCGTCCAGGCCTTCGGCGAGCACGGTGTCGAAGCATCGGGTCACTGGTTCCAGCAGGCGGTCGATCGGGCCGGGGCCGCCGAGCAGGAGGAACTCCTCGTACCGGTCGGCGACGGCGGCGCGCAGCCGGTCGCCGAAGCGGTCGCCGAGCAGGGTCCGGTAGTAGACCTCGGCCAATTCCAGCACTACCAACGGAAACAGCTGGGTGGCGAAGTCGAGCTGCCGCACCGGCCCGGTGGGGAGATTCGCGGGCACGCCGTGTTCGGCGCGCAGCCGTTCGATGACCGGGACGGTCAGGAACACCGGGCGGTGTTCGAGCGCGGCGTGGCCGAGGCCGGTCTGGTCGGCGGCTTTGCGGTTTTCCGCGCGGCTGGAGGTGAACATGCCGCTCGGGCTCACCGCGATGATCGGCATCGGCTCGCGTCCGCTCGGCACGTAGCGCAACCGGCGCGGACGCGAGGGGTCGTCTTCCTCGACGAACTGGCCGCCGCGGCCTTCGGTGAGGTGCAGTATCGCGTCGATGGCGGTCAGGCCGAGCCCGAGCAGGCCGAGCGGCTCGCCGGGCGGAACAGCGGCTTCGTCCAGTTGCGTCGCCAGCGGGTACGGGCTCGGGAGGTAGCGGGCCCGCGGGTCGGTCGAGGCATGTTCGGCAAGCCTGGCGGCCCGGGTGCCGGGCGCGGGGGCGTTGCGGGAATGTCCGGTCACCAGGAGGATGTGGTCGGCCGGGACGGGGGCGGTGGTTTTGCCGTGCACCAGATACGGGTGCTCGGCCGAAGGCGAGATGTCGACGGCCTCGTCGGCGCGCAGATCGACGTGCACGTCCGGGATTGCCCGCAGGAGTTCCGCGTAGCGGCCGAACATGTCGCGCAGGGCGTGTCCGTGCAGATACCGCCTTGGCACGTCCTGCGGTCCGAGGTCGAACCGGCTGTCTCCGGTGGCGCGGAAGCGGTCCTGGGACCATTCCACGAACGTCGGGCGCAGCTGCCGGGGCAGCAGGGCGTCGGTCTGGTTGGACTCGTCGGAGGCGAAGGCGATCTGGCTGGCCACGCGGTTGAGATAGCTCGTCCACACCTGCTGGTCGTCGTGCGTCGAACCGGCGCCGAACCGGCCGTTCAGCTCGAAAACCGTGATGTGCACCGGAATCCTCGGCGGCGCGGCGGACAGCAACGCGGCCAGGCGTTCCATCGCGTACGTCCCGCCCGGACCGCCGCCGACGATCACCAGCCGGTGTCCGGTCATGCCGTGCGCTCCAGCGCGCCGAACTCCGGACGGCGGTCGCTGATGCCCGCCGCGGCCTCGAAAGCGGCACCGACGCGCAGTACGGTGCGCTCGTCGAACGGCCGTCCGATCAGCTGGAGGCCCAGCGGAAGCCCGGAGGCGCTGAATCCACAAGGGACGGACATCGCCGGGTTGCCGGTGACGTTGAACGGCGCGGTCAGCACCCCGACCGCCAGGCTCGGCGGCGGCCAGTCGCGCGGGAACTCGTCCAGCCGCGCGGCCGGGGCGAAACCGGTGGTGGTGAGCAGGATGTCGTGCGCGGCAAGGGCTCCGGTGTTCAGCTCAACGGTCAGCTCGCGACGCAACCGTTGCGCCTGAACGTAATCCGCCGCGGTGAGCCCGGCGGCTCCGGCGATGCGCTGGTAGGTGTAGCGGCCGTAGTCCTTCGGCCGGGTGCGCAAAGTTTCCTCGTGCACCGCGAATCCTTCGGCCAGCATGATGAGCCGCCCGCACGCTTTGAGCAGCTCGAAATCGGGCAGCTGGACCTCGTGGACGATCGCCCCGAGGTCGGCCAGCGTCGAGGCGGCCGCGTCGACGGCGGCGACCACCTCCGGGGAGACGCCCGTGACCGTGGTGAACATTTCCCGCGCGTAGCCGATGCGCAGGCCCTCCACGCCGCGGTCGAGATCCGCGGCGTAGTCCGGCACCGGACGGTCGGCGCTGCTGGGATCGAGGGGATCGTGCCCGGCGATGACGTTCAACGCGAGCGCGGTGTCCCGGACGTTCCCGGCGATCGGTCCACAATGGTCCAGCGAGTACGACAGCGGATACACGCCGCGCCGGGAAACCAAGCCATAGGTGGGTTTCAGGCCTACCGCGCCGCAATGACAGGCTGGCGAGCGGATCGAGCCGCCGGTGTCCGAACCGAGGGCGAGCCGGAGCAGCCCGGCCCCGACCGCGGCCCCGCTGCCAGTGGAGGAGGTGCCGGTGAAATGCTCGGTGTTCCACGGGTTCCGGGCGGCCGGGAACGGCAGGTCGCTGCTGGTACCCAGGGCGAACTCGCCGGTGTTGAGCTTGCCGGCGAGCACTCCGCCGCCGGCCGCGAGCCTGGCTTGCACGTCGCTGTCCTCAGTGGGCACGTTGTCGAGCAGCAGCCGCGAGTTGCACGTGGTCGGAATGCCTTCGGTGGCGTAAATGTCTTTGAGGGCATAGGGAATTCCGTGCAGCGGGCCGCGGTCCACCCCGGCGGCCAGCTCGGTGTCGGCGCGGGCGGCGTCGGCGAGTGCGCGTTCGGGCGTGACTCGGATGAACGCGTGGACCTCGCGGTCGATGGCGTCGATGCGAGCGAGGGTGTGCTCGGTCAGCTCCGTCGAGGTGAGTTCGCCGATGCGCAGCGCGGTGCCCAGTTCGCTGATCGACAGCTCGTGCAGCTGCCGGGTCACCGGTCCGCCCCGGGGAGCAGGACGTCGAGGCGGAACTGCCCGGCCGGCTCGCTTTCCGCGGCGCGGGGCTGGCGCATCAGGCCCGCCATCGCGGTCAGTTCCCGGAAAGCGGCGAAAGTCCCTTCGCGGAGATCGTCCGGGACTTCCATTCCCGCCCGGTTCATCGCGGCGGCGAAACGATCCTCCGCACGGTCCATCGTGAGCCCTCCCAGAGACGCGGCAGTGGCGGCACGGACCGACATTACCGCAGAAATTCCGCCCGCCGCCGCGAATTCCGCACCGCCGTTGTCTCGGCTGGCCGGGCACCGCCACCTGAGACAAAACGCTTTCGGCCAGCCTTGCCGGGGTGTTCGAAGCTGCCGTACAGTCGGCGATCGGCGCGTCCGAACTGGGGGTTTCCGCGGCGCTGCCCGCGCGGGAAACAATTCCCCGCGGCGATCCGGGAAATGCGCTGCCGCAGCGCGCGTTTTCCCAAGAACCGTGACGACGAGGAGGCGCGATGTCGGTCGAGCACCTGTCCACCGCCGGAATCCGTTCGGTGACCGAGGAGGAGATCGCCCATTACCGGGAAAAGGGCTGGGCGAAGCTGCCCGGCTTCTTCTCGCCCGAGACGGTCGCCGACCTCCTTCGCCGGGCCAAGAGCAAGATGGGTGAGCAGGCCCCGCTGACCGTCCGCCGCGACGACGCCGACCAGCTGGAACCCAATGAATACAACTGGTACGCCCGGTGGGACGGCTGCTCGCACGAGGACCCGCGGATCCGCGACGTCGGCCAGTCTCGCGCGCTGGCCACCGCGGCGAGCAGGCTCATGGGCGACCAGGTCCGGTTCTACTTCGACCATTTCTTCGTCAAGGTGCCGCAGGCCGCCGAGGGCACCGAAACGCCGTGGCATCAGGACCTGCCGCACCATCCGCTGGACCGCCAGGGCGTGCTGACCATCTGGGTCCCGCTCGTGGAATGCCCGCCGGAGAAGGGCTCGCTGCGGTTCCTCAGCGGTTCGCACCGGGCCGGGCTGCTCGGCCGCTACCTCAACCGGCGCGACGAGGTGCAGCTGGTCGACGAGCATCCGTGGATCCTGGACGAGTACGAGATGTCGCCGCCGCTGCACCTGTACCCGGGCGACGCCACCGTGCACAACCTCGCCATCACGCACTACGCGCCGCCGAACACGACCGACACCCCGCGCTGGGTCTACTCGACGCAGTGGCTGCCGGTCCGCACGCGCTACACCGGCGCGCCGAACCACCGGACCGAGGGGCTCGGCCTGAAGGTCGACCAGCCGCTGGACCACCCCCGGTTCCCCGTCATCGAAACGGACCACCGCTGAGGACCGGTCTGGCCTGGTCGCCGCTGTTCGCCGCGGCGGAGCCGGGCCCGGCCGCGGCGTTCCTGCCGTCCGCCCAGGTGCCGGACTTCGTGCCGGACGCGCCGTGGGACGTCGGCGCCCGGGTCGGCTGCTTGCACGCGGTCGTCGAGCGGGCCGGGCTCGACCTGGTCCGGGTCGAGGATTTCGCCCCGGCCCGGCTGGACGAGCTGCGGGAATTCCACGACGAAAGCTATGTGCGGGAGCAGCCCGATGGGCCGTGGACCGACGCTGGCCGGGCGGCAGTCGGCGCCGCGCGGGAGCTGTGCCGCCGGATCTGGGCGGGGGAGCTGGACAACGGCTACGCGCTGGTGCGGCCGTCCGGTCACCACTCCGAGCGGGCGTCGCCGGGCGGTGGATGCCTGTTCGCGACCGGGGTGCTGACCGTGCTGGAAGCGCGCCGGCTCGGTGCGCGGCGAGTGCTGGTGGTGGATTGGGACGCGCACCACGGCAACAGCCAGCAGACCGCGTTCTTCTCCGATCCGTCGGTGCTCACGATCTCGATCCACCAGGACCGGCGCTGGCCCGCGGGCACCGGCGGCCTCGACGCGCGCGGCACCGGAGCGGGGTTCGGCTCCTCGATCAACGTGCCGGTGCCGCCGGGCGCGGGCGGAGGGGTGTACCGCGAGGTGTTCGACCGCGTGGTGACCCCGGCGGCGGACCGGTTCCGGCCCGACTTCGTGCTGGTGGCGTGCGGTTTCGACAGCGGCTACCTCGATCCGTCCGCCCGGCTGTGCCTGCACTCGGGCGACTACGGCTGGATGACGGAACGGATGGCGGACATCGCCGCTCGGCACGCGCGGGGCCGATTGCTGCTGACCCAGGAAGGCGGGTACGCGCTCGGATACCTGCCGCTGTGTTTCCTGCGGGTGCTGGAGGCGTTGTCCGGTGGGGAGTCCGGGATCGAGGATCCTTTCCTGGCTCGGTGGGGCGAGGATTTCGCGGCCGCGGTGAGCGTGGAGGCGGCGGAGACGGTGGCACGGTGTGCGGCATACGTGCCGGACATCGGCTGACTGTCCACAGAGGACGTCAGGCCCAGAGTGCGGGATCGGGATTGCCGATCTGCTTGGGTTCGCCGGGTTCGTCGCATTCGATCAGGCTTGCCCCGACCGCGGCGAGGTCCCAGCGGTCCACTTCGGCTCCGCTTGCCGCGACGGCTTCGGCCACCTCGATCCAGGGCACTGGTTCTCCGAAGCGGAGGCGTTCCAGCAGCTGAAGGGCCTGGCTGCCGTGCTCGGACCGCTTGAGCGCGTCGGCCACGGCGTCGGCGGCCGCGTCGGCGTCGAAGGTTTGCGGGGTGGCCGCGGCTTCGGCGGCGAGCGCTTCTTCGAGCAGGCCGAGACCGGTCGGGCTGTCCGAGGCGAGACCGTGCAGCGCCTCTCGCCGCTGCGCCGGGTCCAGCAGCAGGCCGAGTTCGCGGACCAGGTCGGCGGGCTCGTCGGCGACATGGATGTAGCTGAAGTTGCGATTGTGCTGGCGCAGCAGGGCGCGCAGCGTGCCGGGTTTCTGCTTCGACAGATCCGCTGAGCCTTTCAGCGAGGCCAGCCGCATCGTCGCGGGCATCGGCCCCGGGCGCTCGTCCCGCAGGAGCAGCAGCAGGCCGGAGCCGACATAGATCAGATCGTTCAGCGCGAGCCGGTCCACCGTGGCCGAGGTCAGCTGGTACCGCCACATTTCCCGCCACCGGAAGCCGGTGAACGCGGGGCACTGCACGGCCTGGACGGCGAACCCCTGTCCCGCCAGCCAGTCGAGCACCGGGCGGACCTTGCCCGCGGCGACCCCGTCCGGTTTGACCATCAGCAGCGCGTGCCGGCGCAGGATCGACGCGGCCCGCTCGCCGAGCATCCGGGAGGTGTCCCTCGCCCCTTCCCGGAAATACGTTTCGCGGCGGTAAGCGGTCCGCTTCGCGGGCATTCGCGTGAGCGCGGCCCAGTCCATGTCGTCGATCTTCGCCCCCGTGGTCGATTCCGGATCCGGTGCGGCGATGCTATCCCGGATCGGGGCCGAGCGGATTGCGCCGGGAGCGGAAAAACCGGATTCGCCGCGACGGGGGAATGGGCCGTTCGGCGGGTTGACGGCCCGGCGGCGAGTCGCGGCGGCTGCGGAACCTCGTGGTCGAGCACTCAACAGGGATCAGGTATTCGTGGTTTTTCTCGGGTATGAGAACGGAAACCGTATGCCGGTTGAGCGTTGTCCGTTTTTGCGTTTATGTGCTCGGTTCCGGCCGGGCCAATACCACCGGGAATGCCTGGTCCGGTAACGCCGGTGACGGTGCGAAGCCGGGAAATGCGCCGTTCGGGTGACGGGAACGGGGCGGGTGAGACCTCCTTGACGCAGATCACAGCATGGGTACACTCGGTCTTCGGAGTCACTGGCGGTACTGGGGTGAAAGTCTTTTTTAATCGGTGGCGATAATGCGCGCCTTGGGTCGCGGCTGTCCGTACGCCGAGTCTTTTCTCCCGTTTCGCGCTGCCCGTATTCCGGAGCCGGATCGCGATTTCGCGCCCGGCGACCGCTCCCGCGCCCCGGCGCACCGGACTCGAGAGGATCGGCTGGCCGCATGGATTCGCACCCCGCTCCCACCATTTCGATCGTCACCGCGCACGGCAGGCAGGTGCTCGCCGGCGACGGGAACGAGCGGCTGGTCGACCTGCTCAACCGGCACCGGGTCCCGTGGTCGGCGGTGGCCGCCTACGTGGTGCCGCGCAGCGGCGGCGAACCGCGGCTGTCGCCCTCGCTCGACACCCGGCTCGAGGAGTTCGAGGACGCGGCGGAGATCCTGCTTTACTTCAACCGCAACGTGAATCCGTTCCTGTTCGCGCTCGACGACTTCAAGACCATCGAGAGCGCGGACCCCTCGCTCGGCACCGAATACTTCTACCAGCGGCTCGACAACGAGTCCGGCACGGCCGAGGCGTTCCTCAAGAAACTGAGCCCGGACGAGTGCAAGGAGATCATCGCCGACCGCGTCGCCGAGACCGTGCGCGCGGCGGTGCCGGAGGGCTCCACCCTGGTGGTGGGGGTGAGCGGCGGCGGCGACAGCAACGCGATGCTGCTGGGCCTGAGCCGGCTCGCCGACTACGGCGTCACCATCGATCCGGTGATCCTCAAAGGAATCCCGGACTGGGACGCCGGCGTCCCGCGCGCGCAGGCGCTGTGCGAATCCTACGGGCTCGACCTCACGGTGATCGACGAGAACGAGGTCAAGGACCTGCTCGGCATCCCGGTGGACGACCCGACGCCGCTGATCGACCGGTTCGAGCGCGAGTTCGCCGGCGACGACTTCGAGTTCATGGGCACCCTGCTGATCCGGCTGGCGCTCACGAAACGCGCCAAGGACGTCGGCACCTCCTACATCGCCACCGGGCTCAACCTGGAGGACGTGGTGTGCGAGGCGATGTTCCGGGTGTCGTCGGGGATGAAACCGGCCCCGTTCCCGGCGAGGGAGATCGGCGAGACCACGCTCGTCTTCCCGCTGTGGATGTGCCCGAAGCGGATCATCGACGGCTGCTTCCCGAAGTACTCGCTGGACAACTACGACGCGCGCTATCCGTGTTTCTCCTTGGGCCGCAACATGTACTACAGCGTGGTGTACGCGATGCAGTCGCAGTTCCCCGGCTTCCTCGAGCAGCTCACCCGCGGGCTGTCGAAGATGAGCATGACCGACCCGATCACGTACACGCTGGACGAGCAGCTCGGGTTCTACACCGAACGCGCGGTGCCGTTCCCGTTGCGCCGCCGGTTCCAGAAGATGCTCGGCCTGACGCCGGCGGGCAGGTGAGCGCAGCCGCCCGGCGGCCGTCCGTGACGACCGTGCGGGCCCGGCTCGCCGGACTCGTCGCGGGCCGGGCCGGGCGGCGGGAAGGCGGCGCGGTGGTCGTGTTCGCCCTCGACGGGGTGGGCCGTGCGCTGGCCGCGCGAGCGTGGCGGACGGCCGCGGTGTCCGTGCTCGACTCGGTGTTCCCGACGGTCTCCTCGGCCGCCTGGCTGAGCAGTCTCACCGGGAAACCGGTGGCGGAGCACGGGATTCCCGGCGTGGTGTGCACTGTGGACGGAAGGCCGACGAACATCTACGACCATCATCAGCCGCTCGTCGCGGCGCCGCCGGACAACGTGTTCAGCGACGCCGCCGCGCGGGGCATCCGCCCGGTCGCCGTGCTGTGCGACCTGGCCCACTACCCGTGCTCTTGGCGGGACCTCCTGCTCACCCACGCGGAGACCGTCGAGGGCACGCCATTATTCACCACCGCGGGGCCTTACGAGCCGCCACCGCTCGACCGCGTCGAGGCGGACCTGCGGGCCGCGGTGGCCGCCGGGCTCAGCGGCGGAAAGCGGGCGCTGGTCTGGTGTTTCGTGGAGATCGACACGCATCTGCACCACTGCGGGGAGGACGAGTACGCGGTGGCGGCGCTGCGGATGATCGAGCGGATCGCGACGGATCTGGTGGCCGACGGGCACGTGGTCGCGGCGCATTCCGACCACGGGCACACGCCGACCACGTACGACCCGGAGCTGGCCCGGCTGCTCGACGGGCTCGCGGACGAGTACGGCTTCGCGATGGGCGGCGCGGGCCGCACGCGGTGGCTGTATCCGCGGCCGGGCACGGCGGAAGCGCTGGCGGAGCGGCTGCGCAAGGAGCTTCCGGCGGACATCGGAGTCGAGGACGCGGACGAGGTCTTCCCGCCGGGTTCACCGGCGCGGGCCCGGGTCGGCGACCTGTTTCTGGTGGCGGCGGGCGAAAAGTTCCTTGCGCCGGAGGGGTACCGGTACGAGCACGGGTCGCGGACCGAGGCTGAGGTCGAGGTCCCGTTCGCGGTGTGGGGCGGTGAGCCGGATGGTCGCGGAACTGGTCGCTGAGCTGCTCGACACGGTGAAGACCGACCGGGTGCTCGACGCGCTGGCCGAGGTGGCCGCGTTCGACCGGTACCAGGCTTCCGCGGGGATCGAACAGGCCGCGGATCTTGTTGCCGCGCGCGCGGAAGCGGCCGGATTGTCCGAGGTCGGCATCCAGCGGTTCCGCGCGGACGGCAAGGCGCAATGGTGGACGTTCGAGGCGCCGACGTCGTGGACGCCGACGGTCGCGCGGATCGCGGCGGACGGTTTCGAGGTCGACCACGCCCGGCAGCCGTTCGCGCTGGCGACGCATTCCGCCGCGCTGACCGGAAAGTCGCTTCCGGTGAAACGCCCCGGCGAAGACGTGCGAGGCTCGATCGTGGCGCTCGACGCGGTCCCCAGCACCTTCCGGGAGCTGGAACAGGCCGGAGCGCTGGGGTTCGTGACGGACGGCCCGGCCCGGCGAGCCGGATACCGCGGCCGGATCGAACTGCCCGCCGACACCGGCCTGGCCGGATTCAGCCTGCTGCCCGAGGAGTTCGCGACGCTGCCCGGCCGGGTCGACGTCGACGTGCGGCTCGGTCCGGAAGCGAGCATGCCGGTCGTGAGCGGCCTGCTGCCCGGCGAGGGCGACGGCGAGGTCTGGCTGATGGCGCACCTGTGCCATCCGCGACCGGGCGCGAACGACAACGCGTCCGGCGTAGCCGCGCTGCTCGGCGTCGCGGAAGCGCTGGCCGGTACGCGAAACGCGCTGGGCATCCGGTTCATTTGGGGGCCCGAGTTCACCGGCACCGCGGCGGTGCTGCACCAGGCCGGAAGGCTGCCGGAAGCGGTGCTGAACCTCGACATGGTCGGGCAGGACCAGCAGCAGTGCGGTGCGCCGTTCGTCGTCGAGCGGCCGCCGGACTACCTGCCGCCGCAGCTGGCCGCGGTCGCGGAACTGGTGGTGGCCGAGACCTTCGCGCAGACCGCCGAGCACCCGGGCACCTGGGAGCCAGCGCAGTTCGCGGGCTTTTCGGACCACGCCTTGTTCGCCGACCCGGCGATCGGTCGTCCCGCGGTGCAGTTCTGCCATCCCGCCGACCGGTTCAACCACACCGCGGCCGATTCGCTCGACAAGGTCGCGCCGGTCGAGATGCTCCGTTCCACCGCGGCCGCCGCGGCGGTGGCCCGGCTGGCCGCTGGCCGATACGCGGGCGTGGATCTCACGAAGGTCCTGGAACGCTGGCACCACAAGCAGAACGCGCCAGCGCGCGCGGACGGCGAGCCCAAGCTCGTACGGAAATGGGAAGGCCCGCTCAACGTGCGGGCAATGCTCGCCGCGGCCTCACCGTCCACACAGGACGCTGTCGGTGCGCTGGTCGCGGCGGACAAGGCGAATCTCTCCCTGATTTTCAACCTCGGCATCCGGATCACCGGCCGCCGCAGCGGGACGGAGCTGGCCGAAGCGGCCGGGTCGGCCCGGTTGCGCCCGGTGGATCCGGATACCGCCGCTGTCCTGCTGTCCGCGTTCGAGGACGCGGGCTGGGCGGAAGCGGTGTGACGCACCGGGGTTGGCGGGTTTCGGCGAAACTGGGAAAGGGGGTGAGCGCGATGAAGAAGTACACGAAGCCGCAGGCGAAGAAGGTGAACGCGGGCGCGGTTCTGCGTTCCAACGTCTGATTCAGGGAGGAGGCGGGGTCCGCTGCGGCGGGCCCGCCTTCGCCTTTCGTTCGCGGGGAATGGGCACGAGTGGGCATGAGGCAGGGTTTCCGGTTCGGCAGCGCCGATTTCGTCCGGCTGTGGGCGTCCGGGACGGTCAGTTTCTTCGGCACGGCGGTCAGCACCGTCGCGCTGCCGCTGGTCGCGTTGAGCGTGCTCGGCGCGTCGACCTTCGAGGCGGGCGTGATCTCCGCGGCCGGGCTGGTGGCCTGGCTGCTGCTCGGCCTGGTGGCCGGGGCGCGGATCGAGCGCGTCCGCCGCCGTCCGCTGCTGATCGGCTGCGACGTGGTCCGCGCCGTCGCGCTGGCGACGATCCCGGCGGCGTACGTCCTCGGGATCCTGACCATCGCCCAGCTCGTCGTGGTCGCGCTGGTGGTCGGGGTCGGGTCGGTGTTCTTCGACATCGCCGTGCAGACCTATCTGCCGTCCGTGGTCAGCCGCGACGAACTGGTGGCGGGCAACAGCAAACTGCAGGTCAGCGAGAACGCGGCGAAGACCGGGGGACCGGCGGTCGGCGGCGCGCTCGTGTCCGCGATCGGTGCGCCGGTCACGATTCTGGTCGACGTCGCCAGCTACGTGTTTTCCGCGCTTTGCCTGGTCGCGGTGCGCAAGCGGGAAGAGCCGCCGGAGCAAACGGCGCCCCGGCCGGTCGGCGCGAGGGTCCGCGAAGGACTGCACGCGGTGCTCGGCGACCCAGTGCTGCGTCCGCTGACCATGGTCGCGGCCAGTCTCAACTTCCTCGGCGCCGGATTCGACACGCTGCTGGTGCCCTACCTGCTTCGCGGGCTGGAGCTGACGCCGGCGCTGATCGGGGTGCTGGTCGCGCTCGGCGGAGTGGGCGGCGTGCTCGGCGCGGCGCTCGGCCCCGCGATCGCGCGCCGGTTCGGCGATGCCCGCGCGATGGTGGTGACCGCGCTGGTCGGCCCGCTGTTGTCGCTGCTCGTGCCCGCGGCGTTCGGCGGCACCGGGCTGGTGCTGTTCGCCGTCGGCCTGATCGGCCGCGAGGTCTGCATCGCGGTGTACAGCCTGCTCGCCCGCAGCTACCGGCAGCTGACCACGCCGGCCGGGCTGCTGGCGCGGGTCACCGCCTCGATCAAATTCCTGTCCTGGGGAGTGCTGCCGCTCGGCGCGCTGGCCGGCGGGCTGCTGGGCCAGGTGCTCGGCAACCGCGCCGGGATGTGGGCGATCTGCCTCGCGCTGCTGCTGACGCCGCTCCCGCTCGTGCTGTCCGGGTTGCTGCGCAAGCGCGACCTCGGCGAACCGGCCCCGATCACCGAATAGGAGAGCGCTATGTGTGGCCTGGCGGGTATCGCGTCGATCGGCAGGGACCTGCCGCCGGACGCCGGTGCGGTGCTGACCTCGATGGCCCGGGCGGTCGCGCACCGCGGGCCGGACGGCGAGCAGCTGTTCGCCGACGGGCCGGTCGCGCTCGGCTTCCGCAGGCTCGCGCTGGTCGGGCCGACCAGCGGGGACCAGCCGCTGTTCAGCGAAGACGAGCAGACCGTGCTGATCGCCAACGGCGAGGTGTACAACCACCGCGAGCTGGAAGCGCGGATGCCGGACGTGCGGATGCGCACGAAGTCCGACTGCGAGGTCCTGGCGCACCTCTACGCCCGGCACGGAATGTCCTTTTGGACGACGTATGCGGCATGTACGCCATCGCGCTGTGGGACCGCAGGCGCAACCGGCTGGTGTTCGCCCGCGACCGGTTCGGCATCAAACCGCTGTACTTCACGATCGCCGGCGGCCAGGTGGTGTTCGGGTCGGAGATCAAGGCGCTGTTCCAGCATCCGGCCTGCCGCCGCGAACTCGACTGGGAGCGGTCGCTGGCCGACCAGTCGATGAACATCGGCGCGTACCTGACCGACGAGCCGCCCTCGACCTGGTTCCGCGACATCGAGCTGGTGCCCGCGGGCGGGATGGTCGCCATCGACCTGAACACCGGCCGGATCGAGCGCAGCCGGTACTGGCAGCTGCCCTCCTTTGACGGCGACGAGGACGCATCGGACGCGGAGCTGATCTCGCGGTACCGGGAACTGCTGGAGGCGTCGGTCGCCGATTGCGCTTCGGCGGACGCGGAACTCGGCCTGTTTCTCAGCGGCGGCGTCGATTCGGCGGCCGTCGCCGCGCTCGCCGCCCGGCTGGACGGCCCGGAGATCCACACCTTCACCGTGCTCGGCGCGAGCACGTTCCTCAACGGGGACGGCGGCGCGGCGCACGACGCGGCGGTCGCGCTCGGGATTCCGAACCATCAGCTGGTGTTCGACGTCGACCGCACGCCGGGCGTCGACCAGTGGAAACAGTTGCTGTGGCTGCTGGAGACGCCGCTGTGCAACGCGGAGCAGTACTTCAAGTACGAGTTGTACCGGTACGCCAAGCAGTTGCGGCCGGAGCTGCGCGGCATGCTGCTCGGCCAGGCCAGCGACGAGTACAACGGCGGCTACTCGCCGGTGCTGTCCGGTGACACTGATTGGGCCGGTTTCGAGGCGGGCTTGCGGCAGATGGCGCGCACGTCGGCGTTGCGAGAACGGCCGACGCTCGCGCCGTGGTGGCCGGACGGACAGTCGTCGCTGGTCAACGACGATCTGCTGCGCGGGTCCGCGTTAACCGATCCGTATCGGGCTTATGTGGCTTGGAAGCATCGGCACATCCAGCAGTACAACTGCTGGCACGAGGACCGCACCGCGGCGGGCAACGGCGTCGAGGCCCGCGTGCCGTTCCTCGACCACCGGATCATCGAGCTGCTCGGCCGGCTGCCGGCGAAGCGGCGCGCGGGCCTGTTGTGGGACAAGCGAATCCTGCGCGACGCGGTACGGGATGTGCTGCCGCCAGCGATCACCGACCGGGAGAAGGTGTCGTTCTTCTACGGCGAAGGCGAGGGCTACACGCACCGGATGATGGTGCGGATGCTCGCCCGCGACGGCGGCGCGCTGCTCGAAGAAGCTCTGGCCGCGCCCGGCGCCGCCGGGATCCTCCGGCCGGACCAGGCCCGGGATGCCTTGCGCCGCTTGGAGAACGACCTCACCCCGTTCGACGTCGAGTACCTGCTGCGGCTGGTGAATCTCGGCCTGCTCGACCAGATGACCCGGTCCCTGCCCGCGCTGCCGGTGGACGCGCCGCGCTACGAGATCCTGCCGGTGGCCGACGAAGCCGACTGGGAGGACGACGGCGCGCGCCTGGCCGCCCGGTTGCGCAGGGTGCCCGCGCCGCAGCAGGACGAGGTGGTCGAGTTCGGCGAGGACGTGCTGCTGGTGCACGCGCCGGATGATCCCTCGACGATGTACCTGGCGGTCGACGGCCGGTTCGAGTACGTGGTGGATGCGGAGGAGTCGCCGGAGTGGTGGGCGTTCCTGCGGGCTGTTGACGCGCGGCGGTCGGTCGCGGAGGTCGTGGCAGCGGCGGGGCTGAAGTACGACGACGTGCAGGCGACCCTGCGAGACGCGCTGGATGCTGGGTTGCTGGTTCTGGTTCGGACCCCGGTGGTGGCCCGATGAATTTCGAGCATTGTCCGGAAGTCCTCAACGACCGCGACCTGCTGCCGGACGACACGCTGAGCGTGTTCGTGGTCGGGTCGATGGCCCGCGGCTGGGCGAACGACGCCAGCGACATCGACCTGGTCGTGGTGACCGGGGAGCGGTTCGAGGGCGGGGAAAAGGCGTTCTCGCTGGACGTCCCGCTCCGGCCCGGTTCGCTGCCGACCGTCGCGTTCGACCACGACGGACGGCGCTGGGAGATCCGCTACTGGCAGGACAGCCAGGTCGACCAGGTCTTCGAGAAGGTCGGCTGGGACGCGTTCGAGGCGGACCGCAAGGTCGGCGACCGGCTGGTCGAGGCCGAGCAGCTGTTTCTCGAACGGCTGGTCAGCTGCGTGCCGGTGCGCGGCGCGGACTGGGTCGCGGACCGGCGCGAGCAGCTGTCCGGGTCCGCGTTCCGCTCGCTGCTGGTGATGCAGGGCCTGACCAAGGTCGACGCCAAAACCCGGACCGCGCTCGCGCAGCTGGCCGCGGGCGACGTCGAGAGCGCGACGCTGTCGGCGCGCGACGCGTTCGGCTGGGCGATGGACACGCTGCTGCACGGCCACGACGAGCACGGCGCGCTGGTGAAATGGCGGGCCCGGCGGTTCCGCGCGGCCGGACCGGACCTGCTGACCTTCGACGAGTACTGGGCGGTGGAAACCATGCGGGACTACGACCCGGCCGATCCGGGCGACTGGATCCGCCGCGTCGTGGCGCTGTGCAAAAAGGTGAGCATGGAAGTGGAGATCTGAGATGGACCCGAGCAGCGTGCCGCGGCTCAGCCTCGACGCCAAGGTGCGGCGGTTCCGGGGCGCGCTGCTCGTGGCCGTCGGGGACGAGACGCTGGAGCTGACCGAGAGCGCCGCCTTCCTGTTCCGGGCGGTCGACGGGGCGCGCAGCGTCGCGGACATCGGCGCGATGCTCGCGCAGGAGTACGACGTCCCGGCTGATGAGGCGGCTGAGGACGCGGCCGGGTTCCTGGGAGAGCTGGTGGACAACGGCGTGCTGGAGCTGGGGCCGTGACGGCATCTCCCTGGCCGGAGTACGAAAGCCGGTTCCACAACTGGGAAACCCGGTCCAGCGTGCGCACGAAACCGCGGCGGCTGTTCGACGCGAACGGCACCGCGTTGCTGCTGTTCCCGCCGGAATCGGTGCCCGCGCTGGCGCATCCGCTCGTGCGCGCGCACGGTCCCGGCACCGCGGATCTGGTGCTGCAGCACAGCCTTTACCAGTATCTGCACTTCACGACCGTGCTGGAACAGACCGCGGTGCTGCCGGTGACGGCGAACCTTTCGCTGGGCACGGCCGGGATCGAGCTGCCCCCGGCGATGCGGGCGGACGCGTTCAAGATCACCACGGACGAGGCGTGGCACGCCCAGTTCAGCGACGACCTGACCACGCAAATGGTGGCCGCCACCGGGGTTGCGGCCGAGGCGGTGGTCGAACCGGCGTTCGTCGGGGAGCTGCGGCGGCTGCGGGCGGAGTTCGATCCGGCGGACCGGCCGCTGGCCGATCTCGTGTTCGCGGTGGTGAGCGAGACGCTGGTCTCGGCGTTGCTCGCCGACCTGCCGAACGACCGGCGGCTGGCCCGGCCGGTCCGCGAGACCGTCGCCGACCACGCGGCCGACGAAGGCAGGCACCATTCGTACTTCCAGAGCGTGCTGCGGGTGCTGTGGCCGAGCCTGTCGGCCGAACACCGCGGATTGCTCGGACCGCGGGTGCCCGCGTTTGTCCGCGCGTTTCTGGAGCACGACCTAGCGGCAGTGCGCTCGGCCCTTGTCGCGTCCGGACTCACTGCGCAGGAAGCGGCGACCGTGGTGGACGAGTCCTACACACCGGTCGATCTCCGGCGGCCGGCGCGGGCGACTGTGCGCGGGTTTCGCGGAGTGGGTGCGCTGGACGATTCGTGCACGCGGGACGCGTTCCTCGCGGCGGGTTTGCTGGCCGAGGACGAGCTGTGAGGGAGGTGCGGAGATGGTAGTCATGGTCCGCGACGAGTTGCCGAGTTGTTCGTTCTGCGGCACGCCGAAGTCGGAGGCGGAGCATCTGGTTTCGGCGGCTGACACGCACATCTGCGCTGGTTGTGTTGACGAGTGCGCGAACGAGGTGGCGGAGGTCCGTGCGGAACGGGCGGGCGACGGCGGTCCGGCGCACCTGCCGCGGCCGCGCGAGATGGGGGCGCTGCTGGACGAGTACGTGGTGGACCAGCGCCGGGCGAAACGCTCGCTGGCGGTCGCGGTTTACAACCACTACAAGCGGATCCAGCCGGGTGCCCGCCGCCCGCCGGGGGACGACGTCGAGATCGCGAAGTCGAACATCCTCCTGCTGGGGCCGACTGGTTCGGGCAAAACGCTGCTGGCGCAGACCCTCGCGCGGATCCTGCGCGTGCCGTTCACCATCGTGGACGCGACCGGGCTGACCGAAGCGGGTTACGTGGGGGAGGACGCGGACGGAATTCTGCTGAAACTGTTGCAGGCGGCCGACGGAGACGTCGCGGCGGCGGAAACCGGCATCGTGTACATCGACGAGATCGACAAGATCGCGCGCCGCGGCGGCGGTTCGCAAGCGGCCCGCGACGTGTCCGGCGAGGGCGTGCAGCAGGCGCTGCTGAAGATCCTCGAAGGCACGGTGGCGACCGTGATGCCGCGCAACCGCAGCGGAAACCTGTCGCACGGCAGCCGCAGCCGGACCGCGCAGGAGGGCATCCAGATCGACACCCGCAACATCCTCTTCATCGTCGCCGGCGCGTTCGCCGGGCTCGAGAAGACGGTCGAGAAACGGTTGGGGGTCAAGGAGATCGGCTTCCTCGGCGGACGGTCGCGGCCGGTCCGGCGCACGACGTCGGAGCTGCTGGCCGAGGTCGTCCCGGAGGATCTGGTGGCGTTCGGGATGATCCCGGAGTTCGTCGGCCGGGTGCCGATGATCACCTCGGTCGGGGAGCTGAACCGCGCGGCCCTGCTGCGGGTGCTCACCGAACCGAAGAACGCGCTGGTGCGCCAGTACCGCAGGCTGTTCGAGTTCGACGGCATCGACCTGGATTTCCGGCCGGGAGCGCTGGCGGCGGTCGCGGACCAGGCGATCGAGCGCGGCACCGGGGCCCGCGGGCTGCGGTCGATCCTGGACGCGGTGCTGATCTCGGCCATGTACGACGTTCCGTCGCTGACCGAGGTGACCAGGGTGGCGGTGACCGAGGAGACGATCACCGGCGGCGTCCCGCCGGTGCTCTACACCGCCTCCGGCGAGGTCTACGACTGGACGGAGGATTCCGCGACCGCGTGATCCGCGGCGAATTCGACGACCTGGCGCTCGGCGAACAGCGTCATGAGTTCGGCGGTGTCGGAAACGGCGTCGGCCACCGCGTAACGGTAGCGCTCGGCGAGCTGTGCGCCGATTTCCCGCACCGTGGCGGTGCCGTCGACGAGCCGGAAAGCGAATTCGGCCTGCTCGTTCAGCTCGAAGGCCTGCGCGGTGTTCGCGATGAACAACCGGCCGCGATAACGCCGGGTGCGGACTTCGGCACAACGCCGGGGAACGGAATCGCCGGTCATCAGCGGACCTCGATTTCCAGCGCGAGCGTCCGGCATTTCGCGATGACCTCGTCGATCCACGGACGCGGTTCCGCCGGATCGTAGCCGCGCATCGTTTCGATCGCCCAGTACTGCTCGAAAGACAGTTCGCGCGGAGCGGTCTCCTGGAAACGGCGGGCGCGCCATTTGGGAATCCGGGAGCCGAAGTTCCCGCAGCTTTCGAGCAGCGCGTCGACCGTATGCCCCCACGCTTTGTGCGCGGACAGCACCGCGCTGAGATGATCGTTCGCGGCGAGCTGGCCCAGCGCGTCTTCCGCGCAATTGTCCGCGGCGGTCAGCGAACGGGTGGTGACGAAAGCCCGGAACGCCGACGCCCCGAGCTGCGCGGTGCGCCTTGCCGCCCAGTCCGCCCCGGTCAGCGGCACGCAGGTGAGCAGGCGTTCGAGGAACAGCTCCTCGTCGACGGCCAGTACGTCCGCGGCGGGACGGCCGCTGCCGAACCGCTCCCAGGCGACCTTGGCCAGCATCTCGTCGACCTGCGCGTCGGTCCAGTACTTCAGCTCCCAGCGGCGGCCGCGCACCTCGAGCACCCTGGTCGGGACCGTGGCCGTGCGCAGCGGGACCCGGATCGTGCGGGAGCCCGCGGCCCGCGGCTGGCGCCGCGCGACGACGTTGAAGTCGTAGTCGCTGCGGTCGTTCGCCCACCCCCGGGCGAGCGAGCCGACGGCGCACGCGGCGAGGCAGTCCGAGGGCAGCGCGCCGTGCCCGGCGAGCACCTCGAGACAATCGGAGGCCGTCCATTTCGGCCGCGGCGAAACCGCGAAGCCGGACAGGATCGCGGACATGCGAATCATCCCCCAGGATGTCCTTGTCGCACCGGAACCGGAAATGCCGCGTCCGGCCTCGTCGCCGGATCGGCATTCCGTTCAGTCCACCATTTCCGGACCGCGTCGTCAAGGCCTTCCACGCGCGCGCGGACGGGCCGCCGCGATCCGCGGCGGCCCGTCCGCTGAGAAACGATTGCTTACTGCGCGCCGGTCTCGCAGCTGGCGCCGCAAATGGTCTCCAGGCCGTGCTTGGAAGCCGGCACCGCGGTGCCGCCGACGCGGATGGCCTCGAGTTCGCGGACGCTCATCACGACGCGCGTGGCGACGCCGCCCGAAGGAATAAGCTCGACAAGCTCGGTCTTCAGGTCGAAGTTGCTGCTCTGCGTCGCGGTGCTGGTTGCTTCGCGCATGCGCTGCTCCCTTCGTCAGGCAGGAGGAGATCTCCCGCTGAAAAGCGAGTCTACGGTCCGGTACGGGTGCTTCTGAACGCTTTCCCGGCGGCAATTTGTCTCAGCTGGAATTCGGTCCCGGCGGCTCTGTCTCAGCTGCTCCGCCGTCCGGTTTCACGACTTTGCGCCTGCCGAACAGCTGCTCGACGAAATGCCCGCTGAACTCGCGCAGGATGCGCGGCCGGGGCCGCTCGGCGGCGGCCGCCGGACGGGCGCCCGCCGACCGGAGCCGCGTCGCCGCGGCCTCGGACAACGCCTCGGCCCACGCGCGAGTCGGCGCCTCGGCGGTTTCGTCGCCGGACAGTTCCCCTAGCGCGGTCCACAGTCCGGCGTTCGCCCAGTGGGTGAAGCGCCGATGAGCGGTTTGCCAAGAGACGCCGAACGTTTTCGGCAGCTCCCGCCACGCACAGCCGGTGGCGAGCACGTAACAGATGGCGGCGAACGTCGCCTCGTCCTGAATGCGCGGAGTGCCGCCGCCCTGCGGCCGCGAGGCCGGATTCGGCAGCAGCGGCTCGGCGTAGGGCCACAGCGTCATCGGTGCGAGCCAGCTGAACCGGTTCATCCCCTCATCATGCGGCATGCGCGCCCGCCGCGGAACCCGCGAGTACCGTACGTCCATTGTGGACATAACCGATTTGTCCGCACTGACAGGCGGATTCAGTGGTCCGGACCAGTTATCGCTCTCGATGTCGTGCTGGCCCGGACCGGTCCGGACCGGCGATTGCGCCGGATGCCGCAGGCGCATTGCCCGGTTCCGCGTCTTGTCTCGACAGATTCTCTATTATTCCTCGAATTCGCGTAGAATGTTGTTCACCCGGATGGTCGCTGCGCCGGTTTGCCGGGGTCCATAGAGTCTGAAGGGCAGCCCTGGTCCAGTGGGGGAATAACCGCCAGCGGCTCCGCTTCGCGGCTCGCACACGGCCGCGCGCTGGGACGGACGGGTGCGGGTGAGCCCCGGACGCGCCGCAGGCAAGCACCGGACCGAGCCGGCTGCGCGAACAGCCAGCAATGGCACGGTATTTCCGCATTTGAACCCCGAGCACCCCGAACACCAAGCAGCCGAGCACGACCACGACAACCCGCGCCACCGTCCGCACCGGCGGCGGCGCTTCGCATGCCCGGATTGATCGACGCCGCGCCGGGGCGGCCGTCGGCCAGCCGGAATCCGTTCAGCGGGACAGCCGGTGAAATTCCTGCTCGACCGGCTCCCGCGCGACTGCGGCCCGGCCGGACGGCGGAAGGACCACATATCCCGAGGAAGAATATTCCCGGAGGGGCCGGAATGCACCGATTGCTCGAATCCCGCACCACCACCCTGATCACCCAGCAGGAGGCCGAAACCACCGGAACCGGCTGGCGCGCCGCCGCGTTCCGCGACGTCGAGTCCAGGCTCACCGACTCCGGTTTCCCTTGTGTGTTCTCGCGAAACGCCTTCAAGAAGCGGCTGCTGCTGTTCGCTTTCGCCGACGACGTCGGGCCGGACGGCATCGCGAGACTCGGCGCGGCGCTCGCCGATTACGTCGAGCTTTCCCGGAACTGGAACGGCCACCTCGACACCGCGTACCCGCTGCTGATCGTCTTCTCGCCGGACGCGGTGTCCGCCGGGTCGGTCGCCGAGTACCAGGCGTTCGGCTGGGAGGTCATCCAGAAACTGCACCACGCGGACCCCGCGCCGTGGCCCGAGGACGTCGGCACCGACCCCGGCGAAAGCTCGTGGTCCATGTGTTTCAACGGAATGCCGTTGTTCTTCAACATGAGCAGCCCCGCGCACGAGGTCCGGCGCAGCCGCAATCTCGGCGAGCACTTCGTGCTGGTGGTCAACCCGCGCGAACGGTTCGACGCCGTCGCGGGCGACACCCCGAGCGGCCGCAAGGTCCGCAGCAACATCCGGGCGAGGATCGACCGCTACGACCGCGCCCCGCGTGCCCGGCAGCTCGGCTCGTACGGCGTCGCGAGCCTCGAATGGTGGCAGTACGGGCTGCCCGAGGAAGACGTCGACCGGACCGACAAGTGCCCCTTTTCCTTCCGGGCGCCCGAAACGGCGCGGCCGGACGGGGCCGTGGCCCCTACCTGATCGGAGACAGGCGATGATGGATGTGATCGTTTCCCAGGGCCGCATCGGCGACCGCGGCGCCGGGATGATCGAGGGCGCGGCCCGGACGGCGCGTGCGCTGGCGGAGCGCTACGGCCTCGAACCGCGTTTCGTCGGCACGCCTTCCGGCCCGGAGGACGACGACTGGACGGCCAGCCTCCCGGCCGCCGAGGAGACGCTTTCCGGCCTGGCGCAAGCGGTTTCGGCGAGCGTCGCGGCCGGACGGCGCACGGTGCTCGCGGTCAACACCTGCTCGGCCAGCCTGGCGACGCTGCCCGCGGCGGTCCGCGCGTACCCGGACTGCGTGGTGCTGTGGATCGACGCGCACGGCGATTTCAACACCCCGGACACCACCGGATCGGGCTACCTCGGCGGCATGGCGCTGTCCGGCGCGTGCGGCCTGTGGGAGAGCGGGCACGGCGCGGGCGTCGACCCGAGCCGGGTCGTGCTCGTCGGCGCGCGCGACATCGACCCGCCGGAACGCGAGCTGCTGGACAAGGCGGGCGTGCGGATCATCGCGCCCGCCGAGGCCACCGGGCAGCGGGTCGCGGCGGCGGTCGGCGGCGCGCAGGTGTGGGTGCACATCGACTGGGACGTGCTCGAACCCGGCACCGTCCCAGCCGATTACCACGTGCCCGACGGCCTGCTGCCGGAGAAGATCCGAGAGATCCTCGACGCGATCCCGGCCGCGGACGTACTGGGCATCGAGCTGGCCGAGTTCGCCGCGACCGGCGACGAGGGCACCGACGCGCGCGCGACCGAGTCCATCCTGGACATGATCGCGCCGGTGTTCGCGACCGCGGCGGCCCGATGAGCCCTTCGCTTCCGTTCACCAAAATGCACGGGTGCGGCAATGATTTCGTCGTACTCGACCTGCGGGACGCGCCCGCGCCGTCGCCGGAGCTGTGCCGGGCGCTCGCCGACCGGCACACCGGCGTCGGCTGCGACCTGATCCTCGGGATCCGGCCGCCGCGCAGCGCGTCGGCGGTCGCCGCGTTCGAGATCTGGACCGGGGACGGCGAAAGCTCGATGCAGTGCGGCAACGGCGCCCGCTGCGTCGCCTCCTGGCTCGTCCAGGCCGGGCTGGCGCGCCCGCCGTCGTTCGAGATCGACAGCCCGAGCGGCACGCATCCGGTGGAAGTGCTGGGAGACAGCGTGTTCAGCATCGGGCTCACCGTTCCGGAGTTCGAGCCCGAGCGGATCCCGCTGTCCGGTTTCCCGAGCCGGGACGACCGGTACGAGGCCGAGCTGGCGGATGGTACTCCTGTTCGCTTCGCCGCGGCCTCCACCGGAAATCCGCACGTGGTGCTCGAAGTCGACGACGCCGGCAGCGCCCCGGTGGCCCGGCTCGGCCCGGCCGTGCGCGCGCTGCCCGGTCTGCCGCCGACGGTCAACGTCGGATTCGCCGAAGTCGTGGCGCGCGACCGGATCCGGTTGCGGGTCCACGAATTCGGTGCGGGCGAGACGCTCGCCTGCGGCAGCGGGGCCTGCGCCGCCGCCGCGGTGCTGATCCGGGCCGGGCGGCTCGACCGGGACGTGACGGTCGAGGTGCCCGGCGGCGAACTCCGGATCGGCTGGCCCGCCGAGGGGGAGCCGATCGTCCTGGCCGGCCCGGCCACGACTGTGTACGAAGGAGGATTCCGTCATGCCGCTGTACTCCAGCATTCTTGACACGATCGGCCGCACCCCGATCGTGCGGCTGAACCGGATGGCGCCCGAGCACGTCTCGGTGTACGTCAAGGTCGAGTCGTTCAACCCGGGCGGCTCGGTGAAGGACCGGCTGGCGCTGGCGATCGTCCTCGACGCCGAGAAGAGGGGCGAACTCAAGCCCGGCGACACGATCGTGGAGTGCACGTCCGGCAACGTCGGCATCGCGCTGGCGATGGTGGCGGCCGCGCGCGGGTACCAGTTCGTCGCGGTCCTCGGCGACACCTACTCGGTGGAGCGGCGCAAGCTGATCCGCGCGTACGGCGGCAAGGTGCTGCTGTTCCCCGGCCACCTCGGCAGCGCGGGCGGCAACCGGATCGCCGACGACCTGGCCGAGAAGCACGGCTGGTTCCGCGCCCGGCAGTTCGAGAACCCGGCGAACCCCGCGTACCACCGGGAGACCACGGCGGCGGAGATCCTCGCCGACTTCGCCGGGAAACGGCTGGACACCTTCGTCACCGGATTCGGCACGAGCGGCACGATCACCGGCGTCGGCCAGATGCTGAAGCTCGCCCGCCCCGAGGTGCGCACCGTCGTGCTGGAACCGGAAAAGGCGGCGGTGCTGGCCGGGCAGTCATGGAATCTGCACCAGCTGCAGGGCTTGGCTCCGAACTTCGTGCCCGGAGTGATGGACCGGACCGTGATCGACGAGCTGGTGACGATCGACGACGAACTGGCCCGGGACACCGCGCGCCGCCTCGCCGCCGAGGAGGGGATCTTCGCCGGCATGTCGGCGGGCGCGACGCTGGCCGCCGCGCTGCGCGAAGCGGAGAACTCGCCCGAGGGCACGGTGCTGCTCGCGATGCTGCCCGACACCGGCGAACGGTATCTGTCCAGTTTCTGGTTCGAAGGCATCAGCGACGGTTCGGACGACGAATGGCTGGCCTCGCTCGGCGGGTGACGCGGAAACTCGCACGACCACACGGGAAAAGCATGATGCAGGAGTTCATTCCCCCGGCCACCCGGTTCGCCCGGCTGCCGGAGCGGTTCACCATGAAGCGCGGCGGCGTGCTGCACGGCGCGCGCGTCGCCTACGAGACCTTCGGGCAGCCCAGCGCGGCGCGGGACAACGCCGTGCTGCTGCTCACCGGCCTCTCGCCGGACGCGCACGCCGCGTCCAGCAAGGAGGACCCGAACCCCGGCTGGTGGGAGCAGATGCTGGGGCCGGGCAAGCCGATCGACACCGACCAGTGGCACGTGATCTGCGTGAACTCGCTCGGCGGCTGCCAGGGCTCGACCGGCCCCGCCTCGCGCGACCCGGCGACCGGGCAGCCCTACCGGCTCGGCTTCCCCGAACTGTCCATCGAGGACATCGCCGACGCCGCGGCGCACACGGTGGCGGAACTCGGGTTCGAGCGGCTGGCGTGCGTGATCGGCGCGTCGATGGGCGGGATGAGCGCGCTGGCGGTGCTGGCGCGGCATCCGGAGCTGGCGCGCAGCCACGTCAGCATCTCCGCGGCCGCGCATTCGCTGCCGTACTCGATCGCGATCCGTTCGCTGCAACGGGAAGCGATCCGGTCGGATCCACTGTGGAACGACGGGCGGTACGTTCCGGAGCGCTACCCGGAACGCGGCATGCTGACCGCGCGCAAGATCGGCATGACCACCTACCGGTCGGCGCGGGAATGGGAACGGCGGTTCGGCCGCGAGAGATCCGGGCCGGGCGACGTCGCGTTCGGTCCGGAGTTCGCCGTCGAGTTCTATCTGGACCACCACGCGCGCCGGTTCGTGCGGCGGTTCGATCCCAACAGCTACCTCTACCTCAGCCGCAGCATGGACTGGTTCGACCTCGGCGAGCTGTCCGGCGGCGGCACCGCCGAGGCGCTCGCGGCGCTGCGGGTCGAGAAGGCGCTGGTGATCGGCACGGAGACGGACATCCTGTTCCCGCTGCACCAGCAGCGCCAGATCGCCGACGGGCTGCGGGCGGGCGGCGCGGACGTGGAATTCCTCGCGCTGGAGTCCGATCTCGGCCACGACGCGTTCCTGGCGGACCTCGACAGTTTCGGGCCGCCGGTAGCGAAGTTCCTGTCCACCCTGTGAGGCGTTTGTGCCGGAACGACAAGAGAGCGAGAACGGTTTGGAGGACACTATTGCCCTGGTCACCGGAGCCAACCGCGGCATCGGGTTCGAGATCGTGCGCCAGCTCGCCGAACGCGGCGTCCGGGCGGTGCTGAGCGGCCGCGACCAGGCGGCGGTCGACACGGCGGTGGCCGGCCTGCGCGAAGCGGGCCTGCCCGTCGAAGGGCTCCGGCTCGACGTGACCGACCCGAAGAGCATCGCGGCCGCCGCGGCGGAGCTGGAGACCCGGCACGGACGGCTCGACGTCCTGGTCAACAACGCGGCCGTGCGGATCGAGAAGTACGGCAAGAGACCGTCCGAGCAGACGCTCGCCGAATGGCGGGAAACCTTCGACACCAACCTGTTCGGCATGGTCGAGACGACGCTGGCGCTGCTGCCGCTGATCCGCCGGTCGGCCGCCGGGCGGATCGTCAACGTGTCGAGCCTGCTCGGTTCGCTCACCCTGCACAGCGACCCCGAGTCCTACACCTACAGCGACACCTTCAAGGCGCTGCCCGCCTACAGCGCCACGAAGAGCGCGGTGAACTCGTGGACCGTGCACCTGGCGTACGAACTGCGCGACACGCCGATCAAGGTCAACTCCGCGCATCCCGGCTACACCAAGACCGGCATGAACGACGGGGCGGGCGACCAGGAACCGCCGGACGGCGCGGTGACCAGCGTCGAACTCGCGCTGCTCGACGAAAACGGCCCGAGCGGCAGCTACGTGCACGCCGGGAAGGTCCTGCCGTGGTGACCCGCGCCGTCCCGATCGGGGGAAATTTCCGATGACCACCGTCGCGCTCGTGACCGACCGGGTGAGCCTGCCCATCGACTACGACATGCCGCTGCTGCGCGAGGCCTGCGCGCAGATCGGGCTCGGCGCCGAGGTGTGCCAGTGGGAGGACCCGGACGTCGACTGGGCCGCGTTCGACGCGGTCGTGCTTCGCTCGCCGTGGAACTACGTGGACCAGCTGCCGGAGTTCCTGGCGTGGTGCGAGCGGGTCGAGGAGGCGACGCTGCTGCTCAACCCGCTCTCGGTCGCCCGGTGGGCGCTCGACAAGTCCTATCTGGCCGACCTGGCCGCACTCGGCGTCCCGGTGGTGCCGAGCCGGTTCGCCTCGCCCGGCGACGACCCGGACGCTGTAGTGCGGGAAGTGCTGGACGAACACCGCTCGGCGACGGAAATCGTCGTCAAACCGGGGATCGGCGCGTATTCGCGCAATGTCCGCCGGTTCACCCGGCCGGCGGCGGCCGAGGCCGCGGCGCATCTGTCGAAACTCTTCGGCGAAGGCGGGCACGCGCTGGTCCAGCCGTATCTCCCGTCGGTCGACCAGAACGGCGAAACGAACCTGATCTATTTCGACCGGCAGTACAGCCACGCGATCCGCAAGGCCGCGATGCTGATGCCGGACGGGACCGTGCACGTCCCGACCCTCGATTTCCGCAAACCGCGCGTCGCCGCCGACGACGAACGCGCGGTCGCCTCGGCCGCCCTCGACGCCGCCGCCAGCCACCTCGGCCTGGACCGGCCGCTGCTGTACGGCCGCGTCGACCTGGTCCGCGACGACCGGGGCCAGCCGAGGGTGCTCGAACTCGACATCTGCGAACCGTCGCTGAACCTGCCCTTCGGCGAGGGCAGCGCACTGCGGTTCGCGACCGTTCTCGCCGACCGGGTCGGCTGACCCCCCTGTACTCAGTGACGAAAGGATTGTGCGACGTGCGTGTTCTTGGCTACCTGGACGGTTCCGTAGCCGACCCCGACGACCCGCAGATCAAGGTCGCCGACCTCGGCCTGCTGCGCGGCGACGGGGTGTTCGAAACGGTCTTGATCGAGGACGGCGAACCGAGAGAACTGGACCTGCACCTCGACCGGCTGGCGCGCTCGGCGCGGATGATGGAACTGCCCGAGCCGGACGACAAGCAGTGGGAACGGGCCATCCGCGCGGTGATCGACCACTGGCCCGACGACAGCGAAATCGCGATGAAACTCATCTACACCAGGGGATTGGACTCCGAACCCGACTCCCCGCCGACGGCTTTCGCGCTGGGCCTGGAGATCAGCCCGAAGATGATGCGCGAGCGCACCGAGGGCATCGCCGCGATCACCCTGGAACGCGGCATCGAACCGGGCCTCGCCGAACGCGCGCCGTGGCTGCTGCTGGGCGCGAAAACGCTGTCCTACGCGGTCAACATGGCCGCCCTGCGCGAAGCGAACCGCCGCGGCGCGTCGGACGTCATCTTCACCGCGACCGACGGTTCGGTGCTGGAAGGCCCGACGGTGTCGGTGGTGATGGTGCGCGGCCGCACGCTGTACACGCCGCCGCCGATCATCGGCATCCTCCCCGGAACCACCCAGGCGGCGGTGTACCGGGGAGCCGAGCGCGCCGGTTTCACCGCGAAAATCGAAACGCTGACCGCGGACGACCTCTTCTCCGGCGACGCCGTTTTCGTCGCGTCGTCAGTCCGCAAACTGACCCGCGTGCACACCCTGGACGGCAAGGAACTGCCCGACTCGACCGAATTGCACCAGGAATTGAGCGCCGCCTACGAATCCGTGTACCGGTAAGGATCTTGCCGACCCCGGCCGCCGCCGGGCAAGATCGGAACCGACACTTCCCGCCTGCCTCGGGCCTCGGCGATTTCCCGGTGCCCCGGGCAGGCGGGACAGGAATATTCCGGCCGCCGTGCGGGCTCCGGCCGCGGGCTTCCGGCCGCGGGCTCCGGCCGGGGGAGGATGTGATGATCGACGACCCGGTTCCGCTGGCCGCCGGGGTTTCCCTGAGTGGAGGCGGGTTTGCGGCTGCCCGGCCCGGTTGTTCTGTTGCTGGCGGGGTGGTGGTGTTCCGCGCCGGTTTCGCTCGGCAGGCTGGCTTTTCGGCCTCGGCGGTGGGGCGGGGATTTGCGTTGCGTCCCGCGCAAGCCCCACCCGGCAGGCCAGTTTCGTGGGTTGTTCGTCGCGCACCGGGGATTTCCCCTGCCGAGACCGCGCCCTGCCCCGTTCCCGTAGTTTCCGAGCGGAAAACCCCATCACCCCCGGAACCACTCCCGACCGGCGGCAGTTCCCTCGCCTCAGCCGTCCGCGCGGAGGCCGCCGCATGACCGCCCGTCCCGGCCCCGCCGCGCCCGAGGCCCCCGAACGCGGCACCCCGCTGCGCCCCGGGCTCATCCTGATCGGCGTCCTGCTGATCGCCACCAACCTGCGCGCCGCGATCACCACCCTCGGCCCGATCCTGAACCTCGTCCAAGCCGACCAGCACCTCTCGTCGGTAGCGGCGTCGGTCCTGGTCAGCGTCCCGCTCATCGCCTTCGCCGTGTGCTCGCCGATCGCGCCCAAGGTCGCCGCGAAACTGGGGCTCGAGCGGGCGCTCGGCGCGGCGGTCCTGCTGCTCGCCGTCGGCATCGTGTTGCGCTCCACGCCTCCGCAGCTGTTGCTGTGGGCCGGGACCGTCCTGCTCGGGGTCGCCATCGCGATCCTGAACGTCCTGCTCCCCGCACTCGTCAAACGCGATTTCCCCACCCGCATCGGGCCGATCACCGGCACGTACACCGCGGTCCAGTCCGGCGTCGCAGCGATCGCCGCCGGGGTCGCGGTCCCGCTGGCCGGGCAGGAAGCCGGCGGATGGCGGCTGTCACTGGGCATCTGGGCCGGGCTCGCCCTCGTCGCGCTCGGGGTTTTCCTGCCACAGCTGCGCCGTTCCGCCGCCACGCCGACGCTCTCCGGAACGACCAGCGCGGCGCGACCGTGGACGAGCGCCCTCGCCTGGCAGGTCACCGTCTTCATGGGCTTGCAGTCGCTGGCCTTCTACGTACTGGTGACCTGGCTGTCCTCAATCGAGCACGCCGCGGGCATCAGCTCGGTGACCGCCGGATTCCACCAGCTGCTCTTCAACCTCTCCGGCCTCGCGGGCAGCCTGGTCTGCTCCGCACTCATCCACCGGCTGCCCGATCAGCGTGCGATCGCGATCTCCGGGTCCCTGCTGATGGCGGCCGCGCTGGCCGGGCTCTTGATCGCGCCGGGGCTTGGGGTGCTGTGGGCGATCCTCGCCGGGTTTGCGGGCGGCATCACGCTGGCGTTGTCGTTGTCCTTGTTTGGGTTGCGCACTAAGCATTATTCCGACGCGGGTGCGCTGTCCGGGATGGCGCAGGCGGCGGGGTACACGCTGGCGGCGCTCGGTCCGATCGCGATCGGGGCGATTCATGACGCTACGTCGTCGTGGACGCCTGCGCTGGGGGTGCTGATCGCGCTTGCGTTGGTGCAGACGGTGTTTGGGGCGTTGGCTTCTCGGCCCCGGACTATCGGGTGAGTGTTGCGGTGGGGCACCCCGAAGCCCAAGTGTGCTGACGGTTCGGGGGTGCTTGTCAAGGCGGGAAAGATGCCTTGACAAGCACCCCCGAACCGCAGGGAGGCTTCGTATCGGGGTGCGGGGGAGGGGCTGGGTGCACCGCTGGTTGGGCGGGCGGGTTTCGTTGGCGGGGTGGACAATGGGGCGATGATCACCGTCCTGGTCGCGTATGCGGGCAAGCGCGGTGGCACGCGCGGAATTGCCGAGGTCATCGGCGAGGAGTTGCGGGCCGCCGAGTTCGCTGTCGACGTGCGTGATGCGGCCGAGGTCGATGGCGTCGCGGAGTACGGCGCGGTGGTCGTCGGCAGTGCGCTCTACTACGCGCGGTGGCGGCCGGAAGCGGTGCGGCTACTCGAACGCAACACCGAAGCGTTGCGGGCGCGTCCGGTCTGGTTATTCCACAGTGGACCGTGCGGCCCCGGTGCGAACCTTGCCCGGGTGAGTCTGCCCGCGCGGGTGACGCTGCTCGCCGCCGCGATCGACGCGGGGCGTACCGAGACGTTCGGTGGCCGTCTTGATCCGGCGTTGGCGGACGGGGTGCTGGAGAAACTGCTGGCGCGAGGGAACCGGGTGGGTGATTTCCGTGACTGGCACCGTATTCGGGCCTGGGCGCGGGACATCGGCCGCAGGGTGCGGTCGCGCGTGGCGATCTGAGTGCCAGGACATCCGCCGTCAAGAAGCAACACCGTGGTGGACAATGCTTCCTCGGCCGCGTCCGGGAGAACCGGCTGGCGTCGGACGCGGTCGCGTGTGGCGGGCTGAACGCTGGGACATTCGCCGTCAAGAGGCACCGAGTACTCGCAGGACCGTGGTGGATAACGCTTCCTTGGCCGCGTCCGGCGGGATCCGGTCGGCGCCGGGTGCGGTCGCGTGTGGCGATCTGAGCGCTGGGACATTCGCCGTCAAGAAGCGCCGAGTACTCGCAGCACCGTGGTGGACAACGCTTCCTCGGCTGCATCCGGCGAGATCCGGCCCGCGTCGGACTCGGCCGCGGCTGCGTGGCCGAGCTGGATGATCACCGTGACCAGCCAATCCGCTGGCGGCTGGCTGTCGAACTCGCCTGCGTGCTGACCGCGTTCGACGATTCGCCGCAGCCGTTCCGCGACTGGCTCGTGCTGTTCTCGTCCGGTTTCCGCGGAGGACTGCGTCGCGGCGAAACGGCGCAGCAGCATCGGATACCGCGCGGAAGCCCGGCGCGCGGCGTTGAGCACGCGCAGGACCGCGTCGGCTGCTGGCCCAGCGTCCGGACCCGCGGCGTCCATCGCGTCCACCGCCTCCTCGGTGAGCCGGTCCAGCACCGCGGCCAGAAGCCGTTCACGCGAAGGGAAATGGGCGTACACGGTCTGCCGGGTCACGCCGGCCGCGGTGGCGATGCCCTCGACGCTCGCGTCCGGATCCTCCTCCAGCACGCGGAGCGCCGCGTCGAGGATCGCGGCGCGGCTGCGCTGCGCGTCGGCACGGAGTTTTGCCATCTCTTACACCTTGTCAAAGTTCGTCCCTGAAGGATATCTTACAGTGTGTCAGACTTCTACTGGGAGGTTTCATGGACACGCTCGAACGCACCGACCCGAAAGAGTTCATCGCGCGCTTCTTCACCGCGTTCACCGACGACCTGGTGCGCACCGACGAGGACGCGGCGAAGGTGGTCGACCGCTATCACACGCAAGACGTGGTGCAGATCGCCGACGGCTTGCGGATCGACCGGGACCGGCTGATCGCGCATTGCCGTCCGGTGCGGAAGAACCGGCCGGAGAGCCGGATCGAGGTGCACGAGGCGCTGGCGAACGGCGATCGCATCGCCGCGCGCTACACGCTGCACGTTCGCCAGCGCGGCAAGGACCTCGAGATCGAGGTGTCCTTCTTCGGGCAGTTCACTTCGGACGGCCGGATGCGCGAGGCGCACCTGCTGACTCGATCGGAGAAAACGTCCGGCTGACCCGATTCCTCCGCTTTCGCTTGGTATGTCAGGGACATCCGGAGTCCACATGCGACTCTTGCCTCGCCGCCGCGCCGGGTGTAGACCGGGCCGGTGACCGAAAACGCAGCCGGGGGCAGGGAAAAACGCAAGCTGACCGCCGATCAGCGGAACTCGTTCCTCGCCGCGTGGCTCGGCTGGAGCATGGACGCGTTCGACTATTTCCTGGTCGTGTTCGTGATCGCGGACATCGCGAAGGACAAGTCGTTCGGCGCCACCGCCACGCAGCTGGCGTTCATCACCACCGCGACGCTCGTGATGCGCCCGGTCGGCGCGCTGCTGTTCGGGCTGTGGGCGGACCGGTCCGGACGGCGGATCCCGCTGATGGTCGACGTCCTGCTGTACTCGGCGGCGGGCGTGCTGTGCGCGGTCGCGCCGAACTTCACCGTGCTGCTGATCCTGCGCTTCGTCTACGGCATCGGCATGGGCGGCGAATGGGGGCTGGGCGCGGCGCTCGCGATGGAGAAGATTCCCGTGGAGCGGCGCGGGTTCTTCTCCGGGCTGCTGCAGGCCGGCTACTCCGCCGGATACCTGCTGGCCGCGCTGGCGTACCTGCTGTTCCACACCGCGCTCGGCCTGGAGTGGCGGTGGATCTTCGTGCTGAGCATCTTCCCGGCGCTCATCAGCCTGCTGATCCGGGCACGGGTCAAGGAATCCGAGGTGTGGGAGGCGGCGCAGGAGAAAATGCGCGTCACCCGGACGTCGGTCAAGGACGTCCTGTTCAACCCGAAGGTGCTGCGCCGGTTCGGCTACCTCGTGCTGCTGATGACCGCGTTCAACTGGCTTTCGCACGGTACGCAGGACGTTTACCCATCATTCCTCAAGGCGACCGACCACGGCGGCGCGGGATTGAGCGCGGCGACCAGCACGTGGATCGCCGTGCTGTACAACGTGGGCGCGATCGTCGGCGGCCTGGTCTTCGGCTCGCTGTCGGAACGCTTCGGCCGCCGGATGACGATCGTCGGCGCCGCGGTGCTGGGCCTGCCGATTGTCCCGATCTTCGCTGTCGACCACGGGGCCGGGATGCTCGCGCTCGGCTCGTTCCTGATGCAGGTCATGGTGCAGGGCGCGTGGGGCGTCATCCCCGCGCACCTGACGGAAATGTCCCCGGACGCGATCCGCGGCTTCTTCCCCGGCGTCACCTACCAGCTCGGCAACCTGCTGGCCGCGCTCAACCTGCCGATCCAGGAGAGCATCGCCCAGTCGCAGGGCTACACCGCCGCGCTGCTGTGGACGGTGATCCCCGTGCTCATCGCGGTCGCCGTGCTCACCGCACTGGGCAAGGAAGCGAAATCGATCCGCTTCGGCGGCGAAGGCGCGACCACCGCGCCCGCTGGAACGTCCGGCTGATCCTCCGCTCGTAGTCGCCCTGCCTTGTCGTCGAACCATCGCCGATATATCGTGGTCATATCGGCGATGGTTCGACGAAGGAGGACTTCATGACGACGACCGCAGGCGGAGGACATCTGTTCCGAGGCTTCGGCGGCCCAGAACGCTTCGGCGACCGCGGCCTGCCGTTCGGCTTCGGCCGCCCCGGCGACGAGGACCGCGGGGTGCCGTCCGCCAGGCCGGACGCGCATCGGGGCGGGCCCGGCGAGGGGAGAGGGCGACATCCGGGCGGACCGGGGAAAGGACACGGCTGGCCCTGGGGAGACGACGAGCGCGGCTGGCCCGGGTCGTTCGGCGGTTTCCGGGACGGGAGTGGGCTGGGAGCCGAGTTCGGCTGGCCCGGGTCGTTCGGCGGTTTCCGGGATGGGAGTGGGCTGGGAGCCGAGTTCGGCTGGCCCGGGTCGTTCGGCGGTCTCCGGGATGGGAGTGGGCTGGGCACCGAGTCCGGAGGGTCCAGGCCGTTCGGTGGCTTCAGGGGCGGGCTGGGAAGCGGGTCCGGCTGGCCCGGGCACAGGGAGCACCCGGCTGGCATGCCGGGCGGGCCCGGGGGTTTCGGCGAGCAAGGTCGGTCCGGCGAGCCAGGAGCGGCCTTCGGCTGGCCGCACCCGGGTGAACATCACGGGTGGCCTGGCGAACACCTGGCCGGGCACCCCGCCCTCCCGGGCGAGCATCCCGCCCATCTTGGCGGGCACCCCGCCCATCTTGGCGGGCACCCCGCGCACCCGGGCACCGAGCAGGCCTGGGACGACACCGTCTTCCAAGCCCGCGGCGGCTTTCCGTCAGGACCGCCGATTCCTCCCGGTCCGCCTGGACCTCCGCATCGCCCAGGCTTCCCGGGCTTCCCAGGTTTCCCCGGGTTCCCGCCAGGACCGGGAGGGTTCTTCGGCGGCCCCCCGCGCGGCGGGCGCACCCCGGCGCGTCCGGTGCGTCCGGCGGTGCTCGCGCTGCTGGCCGAGGAACCCCGGCACGGCTACCAGTTGATGCAGGAAATCCGCCGCCGCACTCACGACGAATGGCGACCCAGCCCGGGCTCCATCTACCCGATCCTCCAGCAGCTCGAGGACGAAGGTCTCGTGCGTACTTCGGAAGAGGGCGGCCGTCGCGTCGCGCATTTGACCGAGGCCGGGCGCGAGCACGTCGCGGGGCGGGAGGAGGAGTTCGCCGCGCTCTGGGAGTCTCCGGCGCGCGACGAAGAGCCTGGCGCGGACCGGTTTGCCGCGCTGTATCAGCAGCTCGGCGAGCTGGGCGGGGCGGCGGCGCAGGTCGCGCACGCCGGCACCGAGGCGCAGTTCGCGGAGGCGCGCAAGGTGCTGCGCGAAGCCCGCCGCCGATTGTACGCGTTGCTCGCGGACGACTCCGAAGAATAAAAACCCGCCGGTGGGTGAGTCCATTGTGGACGCGCCCACCGGCGGCGACCTCGGTGCACAACCGGGAGTGGTCTGAGCGCGCGTGTCGGTTGTTGGACGCCGTCGTGGTGCGGCGGGTCCAATGCGGCCATGCGATCGTTTGTCCACCTGCACGTCCACACCGAGTACTCGATGCTGGACGGTGCGGCGAAGATCGGTCCCTTGTTCGCGGAGGCGGCCCGGTTGGGGATGCCCGCGGTGGGGATGACCGATCACGGGAACATGTACGGCGGGGACGAGTTTTATCAGACGTCGAAGAAGCACGGGATCAAGCCGATCATCGGGATCGAGGCGTACATCGCGCCGGAGTCGCGGTTTCACAAGAAGCCGGTGTTCTGGGGGCAGGCGTCGCAGCGGGGGTCGGACGAGTTCGGCGAGGGCGGCGACGTCTCGGGCGGCGGTGCGTATACGCACATGACGATGGTGGCGGGGAACGCGACGGGGTTGCGGAATCTGTTCAAGTTGTCGTCGCTGGCGTCGATCCAGGGGTATTACCGGAAGCCGCGGATGGATCGGGAGTTGATCGCGGAGAACGCGGAGGGGATTATCGCGACGACGGGGTGTCCGTCGGGCGAGGTGCAGACGCGGTTGCGGCTGGGGCAGCGGGAGGCGGCGATCCAGGCGGCCTCGGATTACAAGGACATTTTCGGCGCGGGGAATTTCTTCCTGGAGCTGATGGACCACGGTTTGCCGATCGAGCGGTCGGTGCGGGAGGGTCTGCTGGAGATCGGGAAGCTGCTGGATCTGCCGCCGCTGGCGACGAACGATTCGCATTACGTGACGAAGGACCAGGCGGACACGCATTCGGCGTTGCTGTGCGTGCAGGCGGGCAAGACGCTGAACGATCCGACGCGGTTCAAGTTCGACGGTGACGGTTACTTCCTGAAGTCGGCGGACGAGATGCGCGAGTACTGGGACAAGGAGGTCCCGGGGGCGGCGGACAACACGCTGCTGGTCGCGGAGCGGGTCGAGTCGTACGAGGACGTGTACACGCACAAGGACCGGATGCCGGTCTTCGACGTCCCCGAAGGCCACACCGAAGCGACCTGGCTGCACCACGAGGTCATGGCTGGCCTCGAACATCGCCTGCCGGACGGGGTGCCCGCGGAATACCGGGACCGCGCCGAGTACGAACTCAATGTCATTGTGGACAAAGGGTTTCCCGGATACTTCCTCATCACGGCCGACCTCATGAGGCATGCCCGCGAGGCGGGAATCCGGGTGGGCCCGGGGCGCGGGTCGGCGGCGGGATCGCTGGTCGCGTACGCGCTCCGGATCACCAACCTCGACCCGATCCGGCACGGCCTGCTGTTCGAACGCTTCCTGAATCCGGAACGAGTGTCCATGCCGGACATCGACATGGACTTCGACGACCGCCGGCGCGGCGAGATGATCCGGTACGCCACCGAAAAGTATGGTGCGGACCGGATCGCACAGGTCATCACTTTTGGTACCATTAAAACGAAAGCGGCGATCAAGGACTCCGCCCGAGTCCACTTCGGACAACCAGGCTACTCGATCGCCGACCGGATCTCCAAAGCCCTCCCGCCGCCAGTGGCAGCGAAAGACATTCCGCTGTCGGGGATCGTGGATGCCAGGCATGAACGCTATGCGGAAGCGGCCGAGGTCCGCACGCTGGTCGAGACCGACGAAGAGTGCAAGACGATCTTCGAGACCGCCCGCGGCCTCGAGGGCCTGATCCGCAACGCGGGTGTCCACGCCTGCGCCGTCATCATGTCCAGCGAACCCTTGGTGGACGCGATTCCGTTGTGGCGCAGGGACGACGGTTCGATCATCACCGGCTGGGACTATCCGTCGTGCGAGGCCATCGGCCTGCTGAAGATGGACTTCCTGGGCCTCCGCAACCTCACCGTCATCGGCGACGCGATCGACAACATCCAAGCCAACCGCGGCGAGGACATCGACCTCGACCGGCTGGCCACCGACGACCCGGAAACCTTCGCCCTGCTGGTCCGCGGTGACAGTCTCGGAGTGTTCCAATTGGACGGTGGCGCGATGCGGGATCTGTTGCGCCGCATGCGTCCCACGGGTTTTGAGGACATCGTGGCCGTCAACGCGCTCTACCGGCCGGGCCCGATGGCGATGAACACGCACAACAACTACGCCGACCGCAAGAACCGGCGTCAAGCCATCGAACCGATCCATCCGGAACTGGCGGAACCACTGCAGGAGATCCTCGCCGAAACGCACGGTCTGGTGGTGTACCAGGAACAGATCATGCAAATCGCGCAAAAGGTGGCCGGCTACTCGATGGGTCGCGCGGACGTGCTGCGCCGTGCGATGGGCAAGAAGAAGAAAGAAGTCCTGGAGAAGGAATTCGAAGGCTTCCGCGCCGGGATGATCGACAACGGTTTCTCGGCCGAGGCCGTGCAAGCACTGTGGGATACGATTCTCCCGTTCGCGGGCTATGCGTTCAACAAGTCGCACGCCGCCGGATATGCGCTGGTCGGATATTGGACGGCGTATCTCAAGGCGAATTACACCGCGGAGTACATGGCCGCGCTGCTCACGTCGGTGGGTGACAACAAGGACAAGTCGGCGATCTACCTGTCGGAGTGCCGCCGGCTGGGGATCAAGGTTTTGCCGCCGGATGTGAACGAGTCGGCTCTGCGGTTCGCGGCCGTCGGGAACGACATCCGCTTCGGCATGGGCGCGGTCCGCAACGTGGGCGCGAACGTGGTGGAGTCGATCATCAAGACGCGCGAGGAGAAGGGGAAGTACTCCTCGTTCACCGATTTCCTCGACAAGTCGGAGCTGGTGGCCTGCAACAAGCGGGTGATCGAGTCGCTGATCAAGGCGGGCGCGTTCGATTCGATGGGCCACACGCGGCTGTCGATGATCCAGGTGCACGAGGACGCGGTGGAAGCCGTGGTCCCGCTCAAGCGCCAGGAGGCGATGGGCCAGTTCGACCTGTTCGGCGGCGGAAACGACGAACCGGCTTCTTCTCCGCTGGCGCACGTGAAGTTTATCGCCGAAGAGTGGCCGCGCAAACAATTGCTGGCGCACGAACGCGACATGCTCGGACTGTACGTTTCCGGCCATCCGCTCGACGGTGCTGAAGGCGTCCTCCGCAAACACGCGCCACGCCCGATCGCGGCGATCATCGACAATCCGCCGAAGGAAGGCGAACTGATTCTTTCCGGACTGATCACTTCGCTGGAACGCCGGGTCAACAAAAAGGGCGAACCGTGGGCGATCTGCACCGTGGAGGATTTGGACGCGTCGCTGGAGGTGCTGTTCTTCGCCAAGTCGTACGCGTTGTGCGCGGCGGACCTGGTGGAAGACAACGCGGTGCTGGTGAAGGGCCGGGTGAACTGGCGGGAGGACAAAATGTCGGTCTTCGGGGCGGACCTGGTGCCGCTCGACCTGACGGAACTCGGGGACGCACCGCTGGTGCTGCACACGCGCGCAGAGAAGGTGACGTTGCCGGTGGTGCTGGAGCTGAAGCAGACTTTGCTGGCGCACCAGGGAAACACGCCGGTGCACCTGCATGTGGGGGAGCAGCGTTACGCGCTGGACGGGTACTCGGTCAAGGTGACGTCCGCGCTGCTGGGCGAGGTGAAGACGATCCGGGGGATCACTGTGGCCTCGTGAGTGGCAATCCCGGTTCTAACCGGGATAAACACTCACGACCCCCGCGAGCGTCGTGAGTGCTGGCACCGGCCAGAACCGGCACCAGCACCCACGACTCAGCCCTTCAACCCGTGCTCAATCGCCTCGATAATCCGCGGCCGAAGCTGCGCCGTGCTGATGATCGCGTCCACCGACCCGACCTCGACCGCCCGCTGGATGCTGTGCACCCGGTCGAACTCCGACGCCACTTCGCCCAGCTTCTCGGCCCGCACCGCGGACTTCACCTCGGCCAGCTCGGCCGCACACGCAGCCCGCTCGGCCCCGCTCAGCTCGCCAAGCCGTTTCTGCAGTTCGGCGACCCGCGGGTCGTTGGCCGTGCGGGTGTTCACGTCGCCCGCGAACACCACCGCGGCCGCCGGGGCACCGCCGAGCACCGAGGCGAACGAACCCTCCAGCGCCAGCACCGTCATGTTCGGGTTCAGCGCCTTCGAGAACACCACGAACGCTCCGCCGTGGTAGCGCGAGATCACCGTGAACACGATCGGGCCCTCGAAGTTCACGATCGCGCGGCCGATCTCGGCCCCGTACTCCAGCTGCAGTTTCTTCATCGACTCCGGCGAGCCGTCGAAGCCGGACAGGTTCGCCAGCACCACCAGCGGACGGTTGCCGCTCGCCGCGTTGATCGCGCGGGCCGCCTTCTTCGACGACTTCGGGAACAGCGTGCCCGCGGTGAACGAGTCCGGGCCGTCGGTGGGCGGGAAGCCGCGGCGGGGCACCGAACGGGATTCGATGCCCAGCAAGCACACCGGATGGCCGCCGATGTGCACGTCCTGCACCGCCGCGGTGTCCGCGTCCGCCATGCCGGCCCAGCGTTCCAGCACCGGGTGGTCCTGGTCGGACAGCGCGCGCATCACCGTGCGGATGTCGAACGGCTTCTTGCGGTCCGGGTTGTGCTCGGCGGAGAAGATCTGGCCCACCGTGGTGAAGTCGCTGCCGACGACGGCGTGCGGGTAGTCCGACACGTCCCGGCCCGCCGGGTCGGTGGTGACCGCCTGGCGCGGGCCCGTTTCGCCCGGCACGACGTAGGTGTGCGCGTAGTGCGCCATCAGCACGTCGCGCGCGCCGGCGAGGTTCGGCGCCCAGTACTGCGCCTGCCCGTTCGGCCCCATCACCCGGTCGTAGCCGCCGATGCCGAAGTTGTCCTCGGCCGACACGCCGCCGGAGAAGTCCAGCGCCTGCTTGCCGGTGAGCACCATCGCCGAATCCGGCGTCATCACCAGGATGCCCTTGGTGTGCATGAGCATCGTGGCCTCGGCGTTCCAGTACGGCTGGGCGCCCACGGTGATCCCGGCGACCACGATGTTGATCTCGCCGCCGTCCTGGGTGAACTCGACGATCCGCTTAAGCGCGGCCGCGACCCAGTCCATGTTCTCGGTGCCGGAGTCCATCGAGATCCGCGCGCCGGACGACAGCGCGAACCATTCGACCGGGACCCGCATCTCCTGCGCCAGGTTCAGCGCCGCGATGACCCGCGCGCACTCCGGTTCGGACAGCGCGCCCAGCGACTTCGTCGGGTCGCCCAGCAGCACCACGCGCTGGACGCCCTCCGGGACGCGGTCGGTCGGCGTGCTGACCACGCCGGCGACGATCGCGGCCTTGTTCTGCCCGCGCGGCCGGTCGACCGGGACCAGCGCGCCCGCGTCGTCGAGGTCGTGCTCCACAAAGGACCCGCCGCCCGCCAGCAGGTCGGTGAGTTCGTACGGGTACACCGTGTCGCGCCGGGCCGCGCGCAGCACCTTCTGGCGGTAGTCGTCCAGCGGCTGCACCGGTTCGGTGCTCGGGGCCTCGACCGTCAGCCGCACGCCCGCGCCGACCTCGTTGCGGACCGTCACCGCGATGTCGGTCAGCTCGCCGGTTCCGGCGTTCCGCTGCCGGGCCAGGAACTGGATCTCCTCCAGGCCCGCGCCCGCGGTGGTGGGCAGGATGCGGCGGGCGAGCAGGTTCAGCTCGTCCATGGTCAGGTCGCTCGGCGGCCACACGTAGATGACGATCCGGTTGGTGTCGAACCGGTTCCGCGCCGGACGCCGCGCCTGCGCGTTGCGGACCGCGTCGAGGCACGCGTTGAGCGTGTCCTCGGCCGAGGGCAGCGACACGAGCCTGCCGTCCGCCTCGCGCAGCGGGGTCAGGTCGCGGACCTGCGCCATCGCGATCAGCCGCTCGTCGGCCGGGTTGGCCCGCGCGGTGCCGGTGAACAGGTACACCTCTTCGTCCGCCGACGGCAGCCGCGTGAGGTCGAATTCCTGCAGCCGCTCCAGCTGCAGCCGCTCGGCGACGCGCGGGTGCAGCCCGCGGATCACCCGGTCCTCGGCGAAGCCGGATTCGGTCCGGCGGAAGGTGAAGTGGTGGTGCATCACCGCGCCGCCGCCCCCGGCGACGGTGGTGACGACCCGGGTGACGTCCGCCGGAAGCGGTTGCGCCGCCACGATTTCGCCCAGCTGCTCGGCCATCGCGTCGCTGTCGGGCTGGTCGGCCCACTTCAGGTACACGTCCGCGGCGACCGGCGCGCCCGCGTCCGCGGACAGCTCCGCGACCCCGCGCATCGCGTCCGGCAGCTGCGGGAAGTCGACCGCCGTGGTGACCACGCGCGCCGGTTCCGGATGCGAAGCGGTGACGAACGTGCAGCCCGCGACCTCCCGCGTGCGCACGTCGGCGAGCGCCTTGTTGCCGTAGTAGCGCCGGGACAGCACTTCGAGCATCGGGGCCGGGTCCGCGCCCGGCCGCCCGATCCGCTGGCCGAGCAGCCGCACCAGCGGCTCGTTGCTCGACACCATGCCGGAGATCCGCTCGGCGCGGTCGGGCGCGTCCGGGTTGCGGTCGAGATAGCGCAGGTGACCGCGGATCTCCGCGTACACCTCGGCCCGCGCCCGGCGCAGCAGCGGCTGCGCGAACCAGCGGAACACCACGCCGCGGGCGAGGTCGCTGACCGCCGGGAAACGCAGCTGCGTGGCAGCGACCAGGTGCTCCAGCGCGAGACCGGCCGCTTCGCGCAGCTCGGCCGGCGGCGGGGCCTCGGCGAGCCACTGCCGCAGCAGCGCGGACACGATCGCGCTGTCGCTCGAAGCCCGTTGCTGGGCAAGGAAAATCCGGAAGACCGCTTCCTCCAGCTCCGGCGTGCGCTCGAGGTCGCCGACGCCGTAGTGGCCGAGCACGCGGCGCAGCCTGCCCTGGAACTTCTCCGGCAGCCCGGCCCGCTCGACGTCGAGGCTCTGCAGGTAGGCGTGGAAGTACTCGCGGGCGCTGTGCACCGGGCTGGACGCGCTGAGATCGTCCGCGGCCGGCTTGTTCCGGCTCAGCTCGGACAGGTCGGCGAACACGTCCAGCAGCCCGAGTTCGCCCTCCAGCGGCCGCACCGGCAGCTCCGCGCGCGCCGCGAGGTAGCCGCTGAGCACGCGGCCCTGGTCGTGCGGGTCGACGTCGAAGCCGAGCAGCAGGCTGAACAGGTCCTGCCTGCCGCGCTCGGCCCGGTCGGCCGCGCTCGTGCCGTCCTGCTCGCCGGGAAGGTCGATCTCGGCGGTCTCGGTCTGCGCGGCGGCCTCGTCCTCGGCCCCGTCGGCCAGCGGTTCCAGCCGCAGCAGCGGCGCCCCGGTCTCCACCTGGCTGCCGATCGACACCGGGAGTTCCTTGACCCTGGCGCGGAACGGCGCGCGCAGCACCGTTTCCATCTTCATGCTTTCCAGCACCAGCACCGGCGCGCCGGATTCGACCTCGTCGTCCACCGCCACCGGCGTGGCGACCACCAGCGCGGGCGCGGGGGAGCGGACGACGCCGCCCTCGTCGCGGCTGACCCGGTGCGTGACGCCGTCGACCTCCACCAGGTGGATCGGCCCGTGCGTGCCGGTGACGAGCCGGAACCGCGTGCCGTTGACGGTGATCTGCCCGCTGTGCTCGTCGAACCGCTCGATCTCGGCGTCCGCCTGGTGCACGTCGCCGCCGCCGCTGACGCCGACCCGGAACCGCTTCGGCCCGGTGCGCGCGACCGTGACCCGGTAGGACGCGCCGCGCAGTTTCAGGTCCAGCGGACGGATTTCGTGGCGCACCTGCGGACGCCCGCCGAACGCCGTGGACAGCAGCCGCTGCCGGCCGACCTCCTCGTCGTCCTCGTACGCCTCGATCGCCGCCGCGGCGAGCGCGACCGCGGAATGCCGCGTGGTGACGAGACGGCCCTCGGCGCGGACGCGGTCGATCCAGCCGGTGTCCGCGCTGGCGTCGATCACCTCGGGCTGGTCGAGCAGGTCGAGCACGAAGCTCTTGTTGGTGGCGCCGCCCTCGATGAGCACGGACGTCTCGGCCATCGCCCGGCGCAGCCGAGCGAGCGCCTGGTCGCGGTCGCGGCCGTAGGCGATGATCTTGGCGATCATCGAGTCGAAGTCAGCCGGGATGGTGTCGCCCTCGCTGACGCCGGTGTCGACGCGGATGCCCGGCCCGGCGGGCAGCAGCAGCCGCGCGATGCGGCCCGGCGACGGCGCGAAGTCGCGGTCCGGGTCTTCGGCGTTGAGCCGTGCTTCGACGGCGTGCCCGGACTCCTCCGGCTGCGTGCCTTCGAGCTTGCCGCCGGACGCGACGTGCAGCTGCAGCCGCACCAGGTCGGTGCCGGTGGTGATCTCGGTGATCGGGTGCTCCACCTGGAGCCGGGTGTTCACCTCGAGGAACGCGAACAGCCGGTCGCCCGGGTGGTAGAGGAACTCGACGGTGCACGCGCCGCGGTAGCCGACCGCGACCGCGAGCCGTTCGGCCGACGCCTTCAGCTCGGCGGTCTGGTCCGCCCCGAGCACCGGCGACGCGGACTCCTCGATGATCTTCTGGTTGCGCCGCTGCACCGAGCAGTCGCGGACGCCGAGCGCCCACGCGGTCGCGCCGTCGGAGATCACCTGGACCTCGACGTGCCGCGCGCCGGTGACCAGGCGCTCCAGGAACACGACGCCGCTGCCGAACGCGCGCAGCGCTTCCTGGCTGGTGCGCTCGTACGCCTCGGTGAGGTCGCCGGCCGACTCGACTTTGCGGATGCCGCGCCCGCCGCCGCCCGCGGTGGCCTTGAGCATGAGCGGGTAGCCGATCTTGTCGCCCGCGGCGAGCGCTTCCTCCAGCGTCGCGACCTCGCCGCCGCTCCACGGCGCGACCGGGACGCCGACCTCCTCGGCGATCAGCTTCGCGCCGATCTTGTCGCCCAGCTTGCGCATCGCGTCCGCGCTCGGGCCGACGAAGGCGACCCCGATCTTCTCGCACAGCTCGGCGAACGCCGGGTCCTCGGCGACGAAGCCCCAGCCGACCCACGCGGCGTCGGCCTTCGTGTCGACCAGCGCCTTCTCCAGTTTGGCGAGGTCGAGGTAGGGCCGCGCGGAGGCGGGGCCGAGCGGGTACGCGACGTCGGCTTCGCGGACGAAGGTCGCGGTGGCGTCCGCGTCCGTGTAGAGCGCGACCGTCTCGATCCGTCGCCCGGTCTCGGCGGACAGGTCCCGGACGGCGTGGATCAGCCGCATCGCGGCCTCCCCGCGATTGACGATGGCGACGCGATTGAACACGGACAAGGCCTCCCAGCGAACCAGCTACACCCACGCACAGCAGGCGACGCCGGACCCGCCGGGACGTCGCCTGTCTTCGTCGTACACATTGCTCCTCTACCGCCGGGTACACCAATGTCGCGGATGGCGCATGCCGCGCCTGCCGGTTTGTAGGAACCCGCCAAAAACGGCTCCTGTCACGTCGGCACGGCCTGAATTATCGCGAGGTATGCCACAAATCACGCCCGGATGGCGGCAGCTGGACGGCGGGCCGTTTCCAGGGGGTCGGACAGGGGTCACCCGCCGTTCAGGCAGGGGTGCGGACAGTGGCCTCCCCGAACCGGAGCTGAGGCTCCCCTGAGCAGTGAAAATGTGACCCTTGACACTCTTCTGGAGTACCCCGTACGGTCTCGGGTAATCGATTTCTCGACACGGGGCGGGCCGAGAGGGCGGGCATGGGCGACGGCGGCGTCGCGCTGGTCGAGCTGGCCGGCGTCAGCAAGACCTACGGCGGGGTGCGTGCCCTGGGCGCGGTGGACTTCACCGCGGCGAAGGGGGAGGTGCACGCGCTGCTCGGCGAGAACGGGGCAGGCAAGTCCACGCTGCTGAAGATCTTGTCCGGGGAGGTCGCCGCCGGGGAGGGGGCGATCCGGATCGCGGGGGAGGCGGTCCGGTTCGCCCGTCCGGCCGACGCGCGGCGCGCCGGGGTCGCGATGATCCACCAGGAACTGGACCTCGTGCCCGCGCTGTCGGTGGCGGAGAACGTATTTCTCGGCCGCGAACCGCACACCCGCGCTGGCACGGTCGACCGGCGGCGGATGGTCGCGGCCACCCGCGAGGTGCTGGCGCGTTCCGGCGTCGACCTCGACCCGCGCACGCCGGTCGAACGGCTGCGGACCGGCGAACAGCAGCTCGTCACCATCGCGAAGGCGCTGTCGCTGGACGCGCGGATCCTGCTGATGGACGAACCGACGTCGGCGCTGTCGCCGCGGGAGGTCGAGCGGCTGTTCACGGTCATCGACCAGCTGCGCGCCGACGGGGCCGCGATCGTTTACGTGTCGCACCGGATGGACGAGATCGGCCGGGTCGCGGACCGCGCGACGGTGCTGCGCAACGGCGAGGTGGTCGCGGAGTTCAGCGCGGCCGAGCTGACCGCGGAGCAGGCCGCCGAGGCAATGGTGGGGCGTCCGGTGCACCTGATGTTCCGTGCGGACAGCGTGTCCTCGCCGAATCAGGACGATGTGCTTCGCGTGGAAGACCTCGTGGTGCGGCCGCGTGCCGGACGGCGGGAGCCGGACGGGATCAGCCTCACCGTGCGGGCCGGGGAGATCGTCGGTCTCGCCGGGCTGCTCGGCGCGGGGCGGACGGAGCTGCTGGAGACGCTGTACGGCGCGTCCGGCGGCAAACTGGCCGGCGGGCGGATTTTCCTGCGCGGCAAGGAGTTCCGGCCGCGTTCGCCGCGCCGGTCGATGCGGTCCGGGATCGCGTTCGTGCCCGAGGACCGGCGGATCGCGGGGCTGGCGCTGGAGCATTCCGTCGTGGCGAACACCGTGTTGTCCATTGTGGACCGGCTGGCCCGGTTCGGGATCGTGGCGGGCGGGCGCGAGCGGGCGGTGGCCGGGGAGGAAGCGGGGCGGCTCGGGGTGAAACTGGGGTCGCTCGCGGATCCGGTGGGCTCGCTGTCCGGCGGGAATCAGCAGAAAGTGGTGCTGGGCCGGGCTTTGCTCACCGAACCGGTGTTGCTGCTGCTGGACGAGCCGACGCGCGGCGTGGACGTCGGGGCGAAGGCGGAGATCTACCGGCTGCTCGGCGAGGCGGCGCGGAGCGGGGTCGGCGTGCTGCTGGCGTCGTCGGAACCGGCGGAGCTGGTCGGCGTGTGCGATCGCGTGGTGGTGCTGCGCGGCGGGCGCAGCGTGCACGAGCTGGACACCGCTCATGCCGGCGAGGCGGAACTGCTCGCCGCGTCGATGGGAGACGTCCGGTGAACGGGCGCTCCGTGCTGGCCGCGGTGTTCCGGTTCCAGAGCGTCTTCGGGCTGGTGCTCGTCTTCGCCGCCGCGATCGTCTTTTCGCCGCATCGCGACGGGGAACTGGTGTTCCTGGGCAGCGGCAACCTGTTCAACGTCGTCCGCGCGATCTCCGAGATCGGCATCATCGCGGTCGGCATGACGCTGGTGATCCTCGTCGGCGGCATCGACCTGTCGGTGGGCTCGGTGATGGGGCTGGCCAGCGTGGGCGTCGCGCTGCTGCTCACCAGCGGCGGCTGGGGCCTGGTGCCGGGCGTGCTGCTGGTCCTCGCGCTCGGGTTCGGTTTCGGGCTGCTGCAAGGGATCGCGAGCGCGCGGTTCCGGATCCAGTCGTTCATCGTGACGCTCGCCGGGATGCAGATCGCGCGCGGGATCGCCCGGATGTGGTCCGGCGGCGAGGGCGTTTCGATCACCTACGGCGACGGTACCGGCCAGGCTCCGGTGCCGTTCTCGCTGCTGGGCGAGCGGACGTTCGGCGGCGTGGTGCCGATCCCGGCGCTGTTCTTCGTGGTCGTCGCGGTGCTGGCGGTGCTGGTGCTGCGGTCGAGCGCGTTTTCCCGGCACGTCTACGCGATCGGCGGCAACGAGAAGGCCGCGGTGCTGTCCGGGGTGCCGGTGATCCGGACGAAGGTGCTGGTCTTCGGGCTGTGCGGGCTGCTCGCCGCGCTGGCCGGGATCGTCCACGCGGGACAGTACAACTTCGGCGGCCCCAACGACGGCACCGGCTACGAGCTGAACGCCATCGCGGCCGTCGTGATCGGCGGGACCAGCCTGTCCGGCGGGCGCGGGTCGGTGTCCGGCACCGTCGCGGGCGCCCTGCTGGTCGGCGTGCTCGACAACATCCTCCAGCTCAACGACATCGATTCGAACGTCCAGCTGATCGTGGTCGGCGTGGTGATCGTGCTCGCCGCGGGCCTGCAGCGGCTGCGCCCAGCCACGGCATAGGCGTTCGGGAAAAGGGGAGCAGATGTCCGGCATCATCCGCGGCGGGGCGGTCCTGGCGGGGCTGGCCCTCGTCGCCGCCTGCGGCACCACCCACGAAAACGCGCCGGGAGCGGCGTCCGGCACCGCGCCGACCGCGAAACAATGCCACGGCCCGAGCGGCAAGTACAAAATCGGGATGAGCCAAGCGAATCTGGCCGAACCGTACCGCGTCCGGATGGACGACGACGTCCGCAAGGCGGCGGCCGGCGTGCCGCAGTTCAGCGTCAGCTACGCGGATGCCGCGCAGGACAACGCGAAACAGGTCGAGCAGGTCAACACCTTTCTGACCCAGGGCATCGACCTGCTGATCATCAGCCCGAACGAGGCGACGCCGCTCACCAGCGTGGTGAAGAAGGCCTACGACCAGGGGATTCCGGTGCTGGTGCTGGACCGGAAGGTCGACGGCGACGGGTACACGTCGTTCATCGGCGCGGACAACGTGGACATCGGCCGCCAGGCGGGCAAGTTCTTCGCCGAGAAACTGCTTCCCCATGGCGGGAAAGTCGTCGAGCTGAAGGGGCTCGCCGGGTCGACGCCCGCGAAGGAGCGCAGCGACGGATTCAACCAGGGCATCACCGACCGCAACATCACCGTGGTGGCCAGCGCGGACGCGGATTGGTTGCGGGACAAGGGACAGCAGCAGGCGGACGCGCTGCTGAAGGCGCATCCGGACGCGCAGGCGATGTTCTCCGAAAACGACCCGATGGCCGAGGGCGCGCGCATCGCGGCGCAGAACGCGGGCCGCGCGGACCTGCCGATCGTCGGCATCGACGGCCTGCCGGTGCCCGAGGGCGGCATCAAGGCGGTGGAGGCCGGGCGGCTGTCGGCGACGTTCATCTATCCCACCGGCGGCAAGGAAGCCGTTGCGGCGGCGAAGAAACTGCTCGTCGACTGCCAGACCGTGCCCAAGACGCAAACCCTGCCCACCCGCCTGGTGACGCGCGACAACGCGGCCCAGGTCTACGCCGAACTGAACCGGAGCTGACCTATGGCGCGTATCGGTGTCCTTGCCGTTTCCGACGGGCGCGACCACGTGCACCGGCGGAACACCGGCTTCATCCGGTCCAAAGCGGACGAGTTCGCGGCCGCGCTGACCGCCGCGGGCCACGACGTCGTCACCGGAGGACTGGTCGCCACGAACACCACCGCGACCGCGGCCGCGCGTTCGGTCGCCGCGAGTTCGGTGGACGTGACGGTGCTGTACTACGCGGTGTGGGCGTTCCCGCACTTCACCATGCTGGCCGCGGACGCGACGCCGGGCCCGCTGCTGCTGGTCGCGAGCATCGACCCGGCCGAACCCGGCCTGGTCGGCATGCTCGCCGCCGGGGGCGCGCTCGACCAGATCGGCCGCGCGCACACCCGCCTGTGGGGCGCGCCGTCGGACCCGGAACTCATCGCCGAAATCAGCGCACACGCCAGTGCCGCGGCCGCCGTCGGATCGCTGCGCGGTTCGACATTCGGCCGCTTCGGCGGACGCCCGATGGGCATGAACACCACGGTGGCCAACACCGATCAGTGGATGCGCCAATTCGGTGTGGACGTCGAGGAAATCGACCAGTACGAACTGGTGCGCCGCGCGGAATCCGGTTACTCGGACGAAGCCGTGCACGGCCGCGAATGGCTGGAACGACACGCCACCGTGCACTACGACGGCGACCGCCTCACCCCGGACCTATTGGAACGGCAACTGCGCCTGTACCTGGCCGTACGCGACGTCGCGGCCGAACGGCACCTGGATTTCTCCGGCATCAAAGCCCAACCGGAACTGACCGAGCACTTCGCGACCGCGGACGTGGCCGAGGCGCTGCTCAACGATCCCTACGACTGGAACGGCCCCAAGGCGGTGCACATCACCGCCACCGAGTCGGACATGGACGGCGCGCTGACCATGCAGCTGATGCACCGGATCACCGGAACGCCAGTGCTGTTCGCCGACGTCCGGCACTACCACCCGGACCGCGACGTGTGGGACCTGTGCAACTCCGGCCAGCACGCGACGTGGTTCGCCGCGCGCAGCGACGATCCGGCGGAGAACCTGTCGAAGGTGCACCTGTATCCGGAGGTGTTCTTCTTCCCGGCGGGCGGTGCTTCGGTGCAGCACATCGCCGCCCCCGGCCGGATGACGCTGGCGCGCCTGAGCCGGTTGTCCGGGGAGTACCGGATGCAGGTGGTGCTGGGGGAGTTCGAGAACTTCGACGAGCGGACGACGGAGGAACTGGTGTCCCGGTCGACACCGGAATGGCCGCACGCGTTCGCTCGTCTGGATGTCGCTGCGGAGACGTTCCTGTCGCGGTTCGGGGCGAACCACGTGCACGCGGTGCCCGGGGACCGGCGGCGGGAATTGCGGGCGGCGGCGGAGTTGATGGGGGTGCGGGTGGAGGAGTGGAGTCGCTGAGGGGGTCTTGAGTGGCTATGCCGGTTAGAACCGGGACCGCCACTCACGACACCTAGCCCGCACCCCCGCTCCGGCGCGGCAGGCACCCCGCAGCGCGGCGGCGGCGAGCGATGCGGTCGGGGACTGGTCCCGCGCGTCCTGGCTAGCTTTCCGGCATGGGCGAACGACCATCCACCAGAGCAGCCACCACTGCACTGGTACTCAGCATCCTCGGCTGGCTCGTGTTCGCCGGGACCTACCCCGGCCGAAGTCCCGGCGGCAGTTTCGGCGACGCCGTCTACTACCAGCCGTTCACGGTGCTGGGGCCGCTGATCCTGCCGCCGCTCGCGATCGTTTTCGGGCACCTCGGAATGCGCCGATCCGGAGGCCGTCGCCGGGCGACCGCGGCGCTCGTGCTCGGGTATCTGCTGCTGGTCGTCGAGGCGGCACGATTCGCTGGCATGGGCTGAATCGAGTCGCCGCTCGGACATGACCCGATTCGTTGCCTCGACGTTTCAGCGGCGAGAACGGCGTTGCCCGCGGAACGAGCCTGTCCGGCCACCCGATCGTGGAGCTTCGTTTTCGCAGGTCGAAGCGGTCCGGGTACAGCTCGGGGCCTTGCCCGTTCCTGCTGTCAATGCTGCCCTTGCGTAGCCAACTGAGACGTAGATCTCCACCGTTGGGGTGAAATCTGCTCGGTCGGGCAGCTTACGCTCTTACGGCGCGTTACTTATTGAGAAACATTCACTTCGGTCCGGACAGGTTCGCGACCGGGTAACGAAGGAGGCGCCGTCGTGGAAACCGAACCGCAGGTCGTCCGCGCGACGATCATCTTCGGGCTGCGCACGTTCGGGTCCGTCCCGCTGCCGGTGCGCGCCGATCTGGAGTACGACCCGGCGGATCCGTTCGCGGTGTCGGTCGGCTACCACGCCGGCGGCGGGGTCGTGCGCTGGCTCTTCGGGCGCGACCTGCTCGCCGACGGCCTCCTCGCCCCGGCGGGCGACGGAGACGTCCAGGTGCGCCCCGCCGCCGACGACAGCCGCGTGCTCGTGGAATTGAACGCCCCGGACGGCTCCGCCGTGCTGGAGGCGGCGGCGAGCGAACTCGCCGACTTCCTCGACCGCACCTACGACGAGGTCCCGGTCGGCGACGAGGACCGCTGCTTCGACTTCGACGAGGAACTGGCGAAGCTCGCCCTGCGCGACTGACGGTCCACAGTGGACTGAAGCCGCGCGAGGCGGCACCGGCGAACGGTCGCGGCGCGGATGCGCTTTTCCGTCGCGGTGGCACCGGCGAAGAGGCGCGACGTGCGTGCGCCGTCTCGCCGCAGTGGCGGGGGCGAACAGCGGCAGCGCGAATAAAGGCTCAGCTGAACGGGAACGAATTCCGTTGCCCGGCGAGAGAATGCGCGAGAAGGCACCGCACGGCGAGACCGATCGCGACAAGAGGCAGACCCCGCCGTCCTCCCCCGGATGAGGCGAATCGAGCCGCCCGCGCATGAACGATCGGTGAACGAAACCCCGGCAAGACCCCGTCATCGCGCACCCCCCGAACAGGCGGACTCAGCCTCCGCCTGAGTGAACGCCCTCGTCACGCGGGTTGACCGCACTGGCAGAACGCGTACGGTTTCCAGTGTTGGCTGTTGTCCGGAACCACACTGCGGTCAGCGCCCCAAGCAGATCTCTGCGAAAGGAGCGCAGCGCATGACTCTCCACATCCCGGCGGTCAGCACGCCGGAGGACCTGACTGTCCGAGCGGCCCGGCAGGCGGACGCGATCCACCTCGCCCCGGTCGGCGACCTCGACGCGGCCACCGCGCCCGTTTTCGCGGCGGCGGTCGCGCCCTTGACCGGACCGGTGGTCGTCGATCTGTCCGGCGTCGCGTTCCTGAGCTGCGCGGGCGTCCGCGCCCTGCTCGACGCGCACGAGCGGATCCCGTCGTTCACCGTCGTGCCCGGTCCGGCGCACGCGGTCCGGAGGTGTCTCGCGGTGACCGGCGCGGACGAAATCCTGTGCGTGCGCGAGACCGCCGCCGCCTGATCGAGCGAGTTTCGCCGCCGCCGCGCACGGGTAGGCCGCCGACATGACGATCGAGACGAACCGCGTTCCGCAGCTCGAACTGAACAACGGCGTCCGGATTCCGCAGTTCGGCCTTGGCGTCTTCCAGATTCCGCCGGAGGACACGGCGGCCGCGGTCCGGGAGGCGCTGGAGGCCGGATACCGGCACCTCGACACGGCGCAGATGTACCGCAACGAAGAAGGCGTCGGGGCGGGCATCCGCGATTCCGGCGTGCCGCGCGAGGAAATCTTCGTCACCACGAAGCTGGCGAACGACGCGCAGGGCCACGACAACGCGATCAACGCGCTGGAGGGCAGCCTGCAGCGGCTGGAGCTGGAGTACGTCGACCTGTACCTGATCCACTGGCCGTTGCCGAAGCAGGACAAGTACGTGGCCACCTGGCACGGCTTCGAGGAACTGCAACGGGCGGGCAAGGCCCGCGCGATCGGGGTGTCGAACTTCCAGATCGCGCACCTGGAACGGCTGGCCGCCGAGTCGGCGACGGTGCCCGCGGTGAACCAGATCGAGCTGCATCCCGCATTGCAGCAGCCGGAACTGCGCGCGTACCACGAGGCGCACGGCATCGTGACCGAGGCGTGGAGCCCGCTCGCCCAGGGCGAGGTGCTCGACGATCCGCTGCTGGCCGAGCTGGCCGGAAAACACGGCAAGTCTCCCGCGCAGATCGTGCTGCGCTGGCACGTCCAGCTCGGCAACGTCGTGTTCCCGAAGTCGTCGTCGCCGAAGCGGATGCGGGAGAACATCGACATCTTCGACTTCTCCCTCAGCGACAGCGACCTGGACGTCCTCAGCGGGCTCGACGAGGGCCGCCGGACCGGCTTCGACCCGGACACCTTCGACGGCTGAACCAGATCGCCCGGTCGTCCGTGTCTCCTGCAGGAAGGAGGCAGCGTGCGACTGTCCTGTTTCGTGGTGCCGAGCGACATCGACGACCTCGGCGCGCCCAGCGGCGGCAACACCTACGACCGCCGGGTGGCCGAGCGGCTGCGGATACCGCTGCGGCCGGTCGGCGGGGCCTGGCCGGACGGCGACCGGCGCCAGCTGGACCAGGTCCTCGCCGAGGTGCCCGACGGGGAGAAAGTGCTGCTCGACGGCCTGGTCGCCTGCGGAGTGCCGGACGTCCTCGCCCGGCACGCGGACCGGATCGGGCTGGCGGTCCTGGTGCACCTGCCGCTGGCCGACGAGACCGGACTGGACCCAGACCGGGCGGCTGACCTCGACGTTCGCGAGCGGAAGGCCCTCCAGCTCGCGCACCAGGTCATCGTCACCAGCCCGGCCGCCGCCCGCGCTGTCGAGCAGCGGCACGGCCTCGGCACCGTCCACATCGCACCGCCCGGAACCGATCCGGCCCCGCGAGCGACCGGGACCGACGGAGTGTCCCAGCTGATCTGCGTCGCCGCGGTGACCCCGCGCAAGGGCCAGGACATTCTCCTGAGCGCACTGTCCCAAGTGGACGGACTGAACGTGGATTTCGTCGGCTCTCGCACCCGGAATCCGGCCTACGCCAACGGCTTGAGCCATCCGCGAGCCCGCTTCACCGGCCCGCTGTCCGGGCCAGCGCTCGAAGCCGCGTACGACCGGGCGGACCTGCTGGTTTTGCCCTCGCACGCGGAGACCTACGGCATGGTCGTCACCGAAGCGCTCGCGCGCGAGATTCCGGTGCTGGCCTCGGACGTCGGCGGCGTGCCCGACGCGCTCGGCTACGCACCAGAGCTGCCGGGAATGCTCATCCCGCCCGGCGACCCTACAGCGCTGGCGGCAGCGCTTCGAAGCTGGCGCGACGACCCGGACCTGCGGAAACGGCTGCGTGCTGCGGCTGCCGGACGAGCGCGCACACTAGAGGGATGGCCCGCCGCAGCGGCGAGGTTAGGCGGGATCTTGGCTGGTCAGGTGGTGCGGTGATGAAGTGGCTGCGACTGCTGGCCGGGGCGGCCCTGATCGCCGCGCTGTGGTGGCGGCTCGGCACGGGTGCGTTCGCCGGTGGCCTGCGTGCGCTGGGGCCGGGGCCGATCGCGACAGCCCTGGTCATCGGGGTCGTGACGACGCTCGCGAGTGCCGCGCGCTGGCAGCTGGTCGCGGCGCGGCTGGGCTTGCAGCTGCCGTTCCGTGAGGCTGTCGGCGACTACTACGGCGCGCAGTTCCTCAACGGCGTCCTGCCCGCTGGCGTGCTCGGCGACGTGCACCGCGCGGTGCAACACGGCCGACGGTCTGGCGACGTCGGCCGGGGAGTGCGGGCGGTCGTGCTCGAACGTGCCGCCGGGCAGGCCGTGGTGGTGGTCGCCGGTCTGGCTGTCGTGGCCTTCCGGCCGGAGCTGCTGCCGCGTCAGGTGCTCATCTGCCTGGGGATCGTGACTGCGGCGCTGGTGGTCGTGGCGGTGGTGCTGCGGCGACGGCTGCGGGAGGTCTGGGCCGCCGACATCCGGAGCGGCGTGCTCGAAGCGTGGCCCGGCGTCACCGGGTGGTCCGTGCTGACGGTGGTGGGGCATCTGACGCTGTTCGTGGTCGCCGCGCGGGCGGCGGGCGCGACCGCGCCGTTGAGCGTTCTGCTGCCGCTTCTGGTGCTCGCGCTGCTGGCGATGGGGATGCCGCTGAACGTCGGCGGGTTCGGTCCGCGCGAGGGCGCCGCGGCGGTTTCCTTCGCCGCGGCGGGGCTGGGTGCGGAGCAGGGCGTGACGGTGGCGGTCGGCTACGGCGTGCTCGGTCTGGTCTCGACGCTGCCCGGCGGAGTGGTTCTCGTGCTCCGCCGGATGATCCGGCGGCCGGGCCCGCAAGCCCGGCCGGTATCGTCCGGCCGGTGGCGGCGGCTTTTCGGGGGATTCGGCGACGGTGGTTCGCGGCGCTGGCCGTCGTCCCCGTTCTGGCCGTGTCGGCCTGTGCGGCTTCGGACGCGGCGATCAGCCGGGCAGGCGACGTCGTGCACACCGCCGCCGGCGCCGTCCGCGGCAGTGTCGCTCCCGATCACCGGCTCTTCCAAGGCATCCCGTACGCGGCCGCTCCGGTCGGCGAGCGGCGCTGGCAGCCGCCCGCCCCGGTCGAACCCTGGACGGGGGAGCGGGACGCCACGAAACCAGGGCCCCGCTGTCCGCAGGCCGCCGACGGAGCTGTGACCAGCGAAGACTGCCTCTATCTGAACGTCTGGACGCCGCCGGCCGGGCACACCGGGCGGCCGGTGCTGGTGTGGCTGCACGGCGGCGCGTTCCTCACCGGCGGCGGCGACCGGTACGGCGCCGCCCGGCTCGTCGAGCGCGGCGACGCGGTGGTCGTCACGCTCAACTACCGGCTCGGCGCGCTCGGTTTCCTCGCCGATCCGTCGCTCGGCCCGGAGCCGGGGAACTACGGCTTCCTCGACCAGCAGCAGGCGCTGCTGTGGGTGCGCGACAACATCGAATCCTTCGGCGGCGACCCGAACCAGGTGACCGTCGCGGGGGAGTCGGCGGGCGGGATGTCGGTGTGCGACCACCTCGTCGCCCCCGGTTCGCGCGGGCTGTTCCGGGCCGCGATCATCCAAAGTGGACCGTGCCAGGCGCAGGCGACGCTGGCCGCCGCCGAACGCAAGAGCGTCGAGTACGCGGCCGCGCGCGGCTGCACCGACCGCCGGACCGCCGCGGCATGCCTGCGGAAACTGCCGCCCGGGAAACTGCTGACCGCCCCGGGGTACGGCTCGATCGCGGGCATCGAGATGCCCGGGCCGGTCACCGGCGGGTCCGTGCTGCCCGCCAAGGTTCCCGCCACGCCGGTGCCGGTCCTGCTGGGCACGACACACGACGAGTTCACGTACTTCCTCGCCGAACAGGCGGCGGCTGGCCGCGAAGTCACCCGGCACAGCTACCCGCAAGCGCTTGCGAGCGTGTTCCCGAACGCCGCCGCCGTCGCTCGCGAGTACCCGGTGGATGCGTTCAGCGGCAACGCTTCTCTCGCGTACGCGGCGGCTGTCACCGACTGGGCGTTCGCCTGCCCGACCGCGCGGCTCGGCAGTTCGCTGCCGTCGGTGTCGACCTACGAGTTCAACGACCCGACGTCCCCGGCCGCCGCCGCGCTGCGGGCGCCGTTCCCGCTCGGGGCCACGCACACCGCGGAACTGCCGTACCTGTTCGATTTTGACGGTCGGCCAACAGCTTTTACCCCGGCGCAGCAGCGACTGGCGGACCGGATGGTGGACGACTGGACGGCGTTCGTCCGGGGCGGCCCGACCGGGCAGGCGGTGGCGTACCGGCCGGGCGGCGCGCAGCCGTTGACCGGGTTCGCGAAAGATCACCACTGCGGCTTCTGGGCTTCTCTACGCTGACCGCATGACCGTGCGTGTCGAAGACCTCGACGAAGCCCTCGCCTGCGTTGCCGCCGTTCTCGGGCCCGTCACCGACGGCGACTGGACGCGTCCGGCAGGCGATCTGGACTGGGATTGCCGTTACACCGCAGAGCACCTAGGCGACACGCTGCTGTCCTACGCCGCGCAGGTCGTGAGCCGCCCAGCCGACCGTTACGTGCGCTTCCTCGCCAAAGCCGACGCCGACGCGTCCCCTGCCGAGTTGCTCGAATTCGCTCTCACCGGCGGCCGTCTCCTCGCCGCCGCGGTCCGGGCCAGCCGGCCGGACGAACGCGCCTACCACCCGACCGGACGCTCCGATCCGGCCGGTTTCGCCGCGATGGGCTGCGTGGAACTCCTGCTGCACGGCGACGACATCGCCCGCGGCCTCGGCGTCGCGATCGACCCGCCGCGCGACACGTGCGCCCGCGTCGTCGCGCGGCTTTTCCCCGAGCAGGAGCCGATTCCCGACGCGTGGGAAGCGCTGCGCTGGTGCGCGGGCCGGATCGACCTGCCCGGACGGCCGCGGCGGACCGGCTGGAAATGGCAAGGCAGCCCGCTCGAGGACCGTTCGATTCCCGAGGAGTGAACACGGCTGCCCGCGGGATGGTCACATCCGGTAGTCTTGACCACCAGGTCGAGAGGCGCTGCAACGGACCGGTGGTCCGCCACGCTCGGCCGGCACCACCATCCCCAAGGGCGCCTCCGTGGACTCATGCGGAGGTGGCGATGACCCAGAACCTGCGGAACCTGCTCGACCAGCGCGTCGTCGTGCTCGACGGGGCCTGGGGCACGATGCTGCAGGGCGCCGGGCTCGCTCCCGAGGACTACCGGGCGGACTGGCTCGAAGGGCACGAGAAGGACGTCACCGGCGACCCGGACCTGCTGAACCTCACGCGGCCGGACGTCGTGCTCGACGTGCACCGCCAGTACCTCGCCGCGGGCGCGGACATCACCACCACCAACACGTTCACCGCCACCAGCATCGGCCAGGCCGACTACGGCCTGCAGGACCGGGTGCGCGAGATGAACCTGCGCGCCGCGGAACTCGCGCGCCAGGCCGCGAACGAGTTCGACAACCGCTTCGTCGCCGGGTCGATCGGGCCGCTCAACGTCACGCTGTCGCTGTCGCCGCGCGTCGAAGACCCGGCGTACCGCGCGGTCACCTACGAGGACGTCAAAGCCTCGTACGCCGAGCAGATCAAGGCGCTCGCCGACGGCGGCGTCGACCTGCTGATGATCGAGACGATCTTCGACACCCTGAACTGCAAGGCCGCCATCACCGCGGCCCGCGAGGTCGCGCCGCACCTGCCGCTGTGGATTTCGGTGACCATCGTCGACCTGTCCGGGCGCACCCTGTCCGGCCAGACCGTCGAGGCGTTCTGGACGTCGGTCGCGCACGCGCGCCCGATGGTCGTCGGCGTCAACTGTTCGCTCGGCGCCGCCGAAATGCGCCCGCACGTGGAGGAACTGGCGAAACTCGCGGACACCTACACCGCGTGCCACCCGAACGCGGGCCTGCCCAACGCGTTCGGCGGCTACGACCAGACGCCCGAGGAGACCGGCGGCATGCTCGGCGAGTTCGCCGGGGCCGGGATGGTCAACATCGTCGGCGGCTGCTGCGGCACCTCGCCCGCGCACATCGCGAAGATCGCCGAGGCGGTCAAGGGCCTCCCGCCGCGTCCGGTGCCCGCGCACGAGCCGAGCACCCGGTTCTCCGGGCTCGAGCCGTTCAAGATCGGCGCGGACACCGGGTTCGTGATGATCGGCGAGCGCACCAACGTCACCGGTTCGGCGAAGTTCCGCAGGCTGATCGAGGCGGGCGACCACCAGGCGGCGGTGGACGTCGCGCTGGAGCAGGTCCGCGGCGGCGCGAACCTGCTCGACGTCAACTTCGACGCCGACCTGCTCGAATCCGAGCAGGAGATGACGACCTTCCTCAACCTGATCGCCACCGAGCCCGAGGTCGCGCGCATCCCGGTGATGATCGACAGCTCGCGCTGGAGCGTGCTGGAGGCCGGGCTGCGCTGCGTGCAGGGCAAGGGCGTGGTCAACTCGATCAGCCTCAAGGAGGGCGAGGGCCCGTTCCTGGAACAGGCCCGGCGCATCCACGACTACGGCGCCGGCGTCGTGGTGATGGCCTTCGACGAGAAGGGCCAGGCCGACACGGTCGAGCGCAAGGTCGAAATCTGTTCCCGCGCTTACGATCTGCTCACCCGTGAGGCGGGTTTCGCGGGCGAGGACATCATTTTCGACCCGAACGTGCTCGCCGTCGCCACCGGCATCAGCGAGCACAACGGGTACGCGAAGGCGTTCATCGAGGCGCTGCCGCTGATCAAGGAACGCTGCCCGGGCGCGCACACCTCCGGCGGCATCTCGAACCTGTCGTTCTCCTTCCGCGGCAACAACGTCGTGCGCGAGGCGATGCACTCGGCGTTCCTGTTCCACGCCGTGCGCGCCGGGCTCGACATGGGCATCGTCAACGCCGGCCAGCTCGCGGTGTACGAGGACATCCCGAAGGACCTGCTGGAACTGGTCGAGGACGTCCTGTTCGACCGCCGCCCGGACGCCACCGACCGGCTGGTCGAGTTCGCCGAGACGGTCAAGGGCAGCGGCACCAAGCGCGTCGTCGACCTGTCCTGGCGCGAAACGCCGGTGGCCTCGCGGCTCTCGCACGCGCTGGTGCACGGCATCGTGGACTTCATCGAGGAGGACACCGAGGAGGCCCGGCAGCTGTTCGACCGGCCGCTCGAGGTCATCGAGGGCCCGCTGATGGACGGCATGAAGATCGTCGGCGACCTGTTCGGCTCCGGGAAGATGTTCCTGCCGCAGGTCGTGAAGAGCGCGCGGGTGATGAAGCGGTCGGTGGCCTATCTCGAGCCGTACATGGAGGCGGAGAAGGAGAAGATGAAGGCCGAGGGCCGCATCGACACCTCCCGCGGCCAGGGCAAGGTCGTGCTCGCCACGGTGAAGGGCGACGTGCACGACATCGGCAAGAACATCGTCGGCGTCGTGCTGGGCTGCAACAACTACGAGGTGATCGACCTCGGCGTGATGGTGCCCGCGGCGAAGATCCTCGACACCGCGGTGGCCGAGCACGCGGACGTCGTCGGGCTGTCCGGGCTGATCACGCCGTCGCTGGACGAGATGGTGTCGGTCGCGCAGGAAATGCAGCGGCGCGGGCTGAAGCTGCCGCTGCTGATCGGCGGCGCGACCACGTCGAAGCAGCACACCGCGGTGAAGATCGCCCCGGCGTACGACCACACGACGGTGCACGTGCTCGACGCGTCGCGGGTGGTCGGCGTGGTGTCCGACCTGCTCGACACCGACCGCGCGGACGCGCTCGACACCGCAAACCGCGCCGAGCAGCAGCGGCTGCGCGTCCAGCACGAAAACCGGCACGCGACGCCGATGCTGACGCTCGAACAGGCCAGGGCGAACGCCGAGAAGGTGTCGTTCGACGAGATCCCGACGCCGGAGTTCACCGGCGTGCGCGTGGCCGAGCCGTCGATTCCCGAACTGAGGGAGATGATCGACTGGCAGTTCCTGTTCCTGGCCTGGGAACTCAAGGGCAAGTACCCGGCGATCCTCGACCAGCCGGTCGCGCGCGAGCTGTTCGACGACGCGAACCAGCTGCTGGACGAGATCATCGAGAACGGCTCGTTCACCGCGCGCGGCGCGTACGCGTTCTGGCCCGCGCACTCCGAGGGCGACGACATCCTGCTCGACGGCGAGTATTCGGACTGGAAGTTCCCGATGCTGCGCCAGCAGACGCAGAAGCCGGACGGCCGCGCGAACCGGTGCCTGGCCGACTACATCGCGCCCGCCGGTTTCGGCGACCACCTCGGCGGGTTCGCCGTCGCCATCCACGGCGCGGAGGACCTGGCCGCGCGCTACGAGGCCGAACACGACGACTACCGGGCGATCATGGTGAAGGCACTGGCCGACCGGCTGGCCGAGGCGTTCGCCGAGTTCCTGCACCTGGAAGCCCGCCGCCGCTGGTTCGAGCCGGACGTGCAGCCGGACCTGGCGGACCTGCACGCGGAACGCTTCCGCGGCATCCGCCCCGCACTCGGCTACCCGGCGAGCCCGGACCACAGCGAGAAGAAGGACCTGTTCGCGCTGCTGGGCGCGGAGGAGCTGGGGATCGGGCTGACCGAGTCGTACGCGATGACCCCCGCGGCGGCGGTGAGCGGGCTGATCTTCGCGCATCCGGACTCGCGGTACTTCACGGTCGGCCGGCTGGGCCGCGACCAGATGGAGGACTACGCGGCTCGGCGGGGCGAGGAACTGTCCGAAGTGGAGCGGTGGCTGCGGCCCAATCTGGCTTACTGAGCCTCTTTTCGGGGCGCGGTGCCCGGAGGTCCGTGAAGGGCCCCTTGAGGGAATCAGATTCCCGTGCCGGGGCTTGAGCGGCGTGGCTTCACGCCTGTGGACCGTCCACAAAGGACGCCAGGGCCGCCGAATTGCCCGATTGATGCCCGCATGACCGTATCCGAAGGTCCGTGAGGGGAACCCTGAGGGAATCAGATTCCGTGAAGGTGCCCCTCACGGACAGCCGGATTCGCGCCCGCCACCTGTCGGCCCGCCAAGGGGTTCGCCTGGGCGGGCGGGACTCAGCCGCACCGATAGCGTCGCCTTAAGTCCCTGGCAGGGGAACCAGATTCCCGCGGCCGTTTGCGGACTTCTGCGGCGGTCTCGTCAGGACAGGAACTCGGCGAGCCGTTCGGTGTCGCGCAAGTACTGCTCGTACGGAAACCCCGACTTCAGCAAGGCCTCGCGCAGCTCGTCCCGCAGCGGCTTCCCAGTCTCGTGGAAAGCGGTGCGGCCCGCGTCGGTGAGGGTGACCAGCCGGCGTCGGGCGTGGTCGGGGTCTTGGCGCACCTGCACGAGCCCGGCCGATTCCAGCGGGCGCAGCGCGCGGCTGATCGCCGGGTCGGACACCGACATCGCCTGCGCCAGCTGATGCTGTGTCGCGGGTTCGATGTCTTCCACCGTGCCCAGCAGGCGGAGCTGGCTGTAGGTCAGCCCGTCTGAATCGTCCGCGCGTTTCCGCGCCGCTTCGCCCAACAGGAACACCACTCGATGCAGCGCTTCGGCAAGTCCGTCGTCCACGGGAGCGAGCCTACCAGGAGTGTTGACGAGTTAATATTAACTATGCAAGACTCATCGGCATGGAGATCCCTTACGTCGCTCAGACCCTGTTCCCCCTCGTCTGGCCGCTGATCGCGGTCGTCGGTGCGCTGATCCGCACCCGCAAGAACCCCTCGCCGCAGGCCCGGCTCGAAATCTGGCAGCGGTGGTGGGCCGTCGCCGCGCTCGGGTGCGGCAGCCTGTGGATGGTCCTCGCCTTCCTCGGCGCGCCGGGCGTGATGGCCGACGTGATCGGGTTCGCGCGCTCGCCGTTCCAGTTCGAGATCGCGTTCGCCAACCTCGGGCTCGCGGTGATGGGCTTCCGCGCCGCCTCGTCCTCGGCTACCGCGCGGGAGCGCATCACGATCGGCCTCGGCGCCGGGATGTTCCTGTGGGGCGCGCTGATCGGCCACGTGTACCAGTGGTTCGCGAACGGCGACCACGCGCCGGGCAACACCGGCGGCGTCCTGGTCTGCGACCTGCTGTTCCCGGCGATGGTGATCGTCTTCGCCCGCCGCGCGCAGCGGCTGGCCGCGGTCAAGGAGCCGGCGCTGGTCTAGCCGGCCTGCGCGGCCTGGCGGCGGGGTTTAGTTTCGACGCCGTGGCGAGACTCAGTATGGTCCGATTCGGACTGGTCGCGGGACTGGCGGTGCTCGCGGCCGGGGCAGTGGTGCTCAGCGTGGCGGCGTCAGCCTGGTGGTGGTTCCTGGCGGCGCCGTTGCTGGCGTTCGCGGCGACCGGCGGATACGACGTGACGCAGCGGCGGCATTCGGTCCTGCGGAACTATCCGGTCATCGGACATCTGCGATTCTTGCTCGAAAGCATCCGGCCGGAGATGCAGCAGTACTTTGTGGAACGCAATTTCGACGGCCGTCCGTATGACCGTGACGTCCGGTCGATCGTCTATCAACGGGCCAAGGGCACTGCCGCGGAAGAACCATTCGGCACCGAGCGCGACGTGTATGCCGAGGGGTACGAATTCCTTGTCCCGTCGCTTGCGCCCGTGCCGGTTCCGGAGACCGCGCCGCGGGTCCGGGTCGGCGGGCCGGACTGCACGCGGCCGTATGACATGGCGTTGCTGAATGTGTCCGCGATGAGCTTCGGTTCCTTGTCCAGCAACGCGATCCTCGCGCTGAACCAAGGTGCCGCGCGCGGCGGTTTCGCCCACGACACCGGCGAGGGCGGGCTCTCGGAGTACCACCTGCGCGGTGGTGGCGACCTGATCTGGGAAATCGGCACCGGCTATTTCGGTTGCCGGACTTCGGAGGGTGACTTCGATCCTTCGACCTTCGCCGACAAAGCAGCGCAGGACGCAGTGAAATGCGTTTCGCTGAAGCTTTCGCAGGGTGCTAAGCCCGGAATGGGTGGGGTGCTGCCGGGCACGAAGGTCAACGCGGAGATCGCCCGGGTACGCGAAGTGCCGATGGGGGAGACTGTGGTTTCCCCGCCGTATCACCGGGTCTTCTCGACTCCTCGCGAACTGGTGCTCTTTATCGCGCGGATGCGGGAGCTGTCCGGCGGGAAACCGACCGGATTCAAGCTGTGCGTCGGTTCGCGGGTGCAGGTGCTGGCGGTGTGCAAGGCGATGCTGGCCGAAGGGGTGACGCCGGACTTCATCGTGGTCGACGGTGCGGAAGGCGGGACGGGCGCGGCTCCGCTGGAGTTCGCGGACCACCTGGGCACGCCGCTCACCGAGGGCCTGCACACTGTCCACAATGCACTCGTCGGCACCGGGCTGCGGGACCGGATCCGGCTCGGAGCGAGCGGAAAAGTCGCGACCGGCGCGGACGTGGTGAAGCGGCTGATCCAGGGCGCGGACTACACGAACGCCGCGCGGGCGATGATGTTCGCGGTCGGATGCATCCAGGCGCAGCGGTGCCACACCAATAAGTGCCCGGTGGGAGTCGCGACGCAGGATCCGCGCCGGGGACGGGCGCTGGACGTGGCGGACAAGACCGAGCGAGTGCGGCGCTACCAGGAGGCGACGGTCGCCTCGGCGATGCGCATCATGGCGGCGATGGGGGTTTCGGAACCAGGAGCGTTGACGCCGGACTTGCTGCGGCGGCGGGTGGATGCGCGGACGGTGCTGTCCTATGCGGAGTGGTTCGACTGGCTCGAGCCGGGGGAGTTGCTGGCGGAACCGCCTGACGGGTGGGCGAAAGAGTGGGCGGCGGCGGATCCGGACCGGTTCGCTTGAGTCCGGACAGTTTGCTCGATGTCCGTGAAGGACTCCTTGGGGGAATCTGATTCCCTCAAGGAGTCCTTCACGGACCTCTGGGCCCGTCTTGCCCGGCCGGTGCGCGTTGGCGGGCAGCGCTGCCGAGAACCCATTGGGCGCATCTGACGCACCGGATGCGGCGTTGGGTGCGTGGGATGCACCCAACGCCACATTGGGGTCGCGGCAGGGCGGCGGCGTCGAGTTGGCCTGCGGGCGGAGTGAGCCGTCGGCAAGGCGGGGCGATCGCTTCGGCGGGGCGGGCCCGGATCGCGTTGCGGCGGCAGCGGGGTTCTGGACGTGTGGTCCGGTGCGGGCGCGGAGCCGGGTTTCAGGGGATCTTTTTGGGTGTGTGGTCCGCCGTGGGCGGTGGGCTCTCGATCAGGGCTGCGGCGCGGCGGCGTTCCGGGCGTGTGGTCCGCCGTGGGACATGCCGGGTCCCGGGCAGGCGTCGTCGCGAGCGGGTGCGGTCCGGACCGGCTGATGGCGGAGCGGGGGCGCGGCCGAGCGGCGGGGCCGGGGTGCGGCCGACCGGGGGTGCACTGGCGATCCGTCCGCTGATCGGGCACGATCGGCAATCGTGGCTTCGGGAGACGGGCAGGACGTGGGCGACCTCGAGGTTTCCGTCCGGTGGCGGGGACCGGCGGCGGTCGTGACCGTGGGCGGCGAAATCGATCTGGTCACCGCGCCGGAACTCGGCGAGTTCGTGGGCGGGGTGCTCGAGCGCGAGCCCGGGGTGCTGGTCGTCGATCTGCGGGCGGTCGATTTTCTCAGCTCGTCCGGGCTGCAGGTGCTGGCCGGCGCGCATCGCAAGCTCGACGCCGGCGCGCTGCGGGTGGTGAGCACGTCGTCGATCACCTCGCGGCCGTTCACGACCACCGGGCTCGACGAGTGGATTTCGCTCTTCCCGTCGGTCGACCAGGCGCTGGCCGGGGTGGCCGGAGCGGGCGGTTGACCGTGGACGTGCAGGAGGACACGCGCGCGCTGAGCTGCCACGGCATCGTGGCCGAGCCCGGGGCGTTGCGCGCGTTGCGGCATCGGCTGCTGGCGTGGGCACTGGAGTCGGGCATTCCGGACGACCGGGCGCACGACATCGTGCTCGCCGGGTATGAGGCGCTGGCGAACGTCGCCGATCACGCGTATCCGGGGGAACCCGGGCTGGTGGATCTCGACGCGGTGTGCCGGCCGGACAGCGTCGAGGTCGTGATCGCCGACCACGGGGAATGGCGTCCGCCCAAGGAGGCCGAGGACGATCCGGTTTCCGTGCGCGGGCGCGGGTTGCTGCTGGTGCAGGCGACGGCTGACCGCGCGGACGTGCGGACCAGCGCGGACGGCACGGTGGTCACGTTGAGCTGGCAGCTCGGTTAGCTCACCGGTTCGGCGGCGCGGCGGCGGAGCAGGTAGCGCTGCACTTTGCCGCTCGGGTTGCGCGGCAGGTCCGAGATGAACTCCACCCGGCGCGGGTATTTGTACGGCGCGGCAAGGGATTTCGCGAAGTCCTGGAGTTCTTTCACCTTCGCGTCGTCACCGGCGACGCCCTCGTTGAGGACCACGTACGCGGCGACGATCGAGCCGCGAGCCTCGTCTGGGGCGGCGACCACGGCGCACTCCAGCACGTCTGGGTGGCGCAGCAGCACCTCTTCCACCTCGGGGCCGGCGATGTTGTAGCCGGACGAGACGATCATGTCGTCGCTGCGGGCGCGGTAGTGGAAGTAGCCGTCGGAGTCGCGGACGTAGGTGTCGCCGGTGAGGTTCCAGCCGTCCTCGACGAAGACGGTTTGCCGGTCGTCGGCCAGGTAGCGGCAGCCGGTCGGGCCTTGGACGGCGAGGCGGCCCGGGGTGCCGTCGGGGACGGGGCGGCCCTCGTCGTCGACGATCTGCGCGCGGTAACCCGGTACGACGCGGCCGGTCGCGCCCGGGCGGGCGTCCTCGTCGGCGGCGGAGATGAAGACGTGCAGCATTTCGGTGCTGCCGATGCCGTCGATGAGCCAGTGGCCGGTGGCCTCGTGGAAGTCGGTCGCGACGGACTCGGGCAGCGCCTCGCCCGCCGACACCGCGCGGCGCAGGCCGGATAGCAGCGGGCGGCGGTCGGACGCCAGGATCGCCCGGTACGCGGTGGGCGCGGTGAACAGGACTGTCACGCGGTGCTCGGCGACGAGGTCGGCCAGTTCGGTCGGCGTGGCGCGCTCGACGAGCAGCGTCGCGGCGCCGGCGTGCAGCGGGAACACCAGGAGGCCGCCGAGGCCGAAGGTGAACGCGAGCGGCGGAGTGCCGCAGAACAGGTCGGTTTCCTGGGGTTTGACCAGGTGCCGGGAGAACGTGTCGGCGATCGCGAGCAGATCGCGGTGGAAGTGCATGGTCGCCTTGGGGCGGCCGGTGGTGCCCGAGGTGAAGGCGAGGAGGGCGACGTCGTCCGCGGCGGTGTCGACGTCCTCGAACGTTTCGGGGCGGGTAGCGCAGCGGGCGGCGAGGTCGTCGGGGCTGTCGCCGCCGTAGGGGATGAAGGGGAGGTCGAAGGACTGCAGTTCCTCCGGGTACCGGTGGTCGCAGAGGGCGATGACGGGGGTGCTGGCTTCGACGATCTTCGACAGCTCGTGCGCGCGCAGCATCGGCATGGTGGCGACGGCGACCGCGCCCGCCTTCAGCACGCCGAGCCAGCACGCGGCGAGCCATGGGGTGTTCGGCCCGCGCAGCAGCACGCGGTTCCCCGGTACGACGCCCTGTGCGGTGAGTTCGTGCGCGATTTGGTTCGCGCGGGTCAGCAGGTCGCGGTAGGACCAGGATTCGGTGGGGGACAGGAGCGCGGGACGGTCGGCTCCCCAGCGCGCGATCGTGTCGTCGAGCAGGCGCGTGGCCGCGTTGAGCCGGTCGGGGTACTGCAGTTCGGGCAGGTCGAACCACAACCGCGGCCACTGTTCGAACGGCGGGAGGTGGTCCCGGCAGAACGTGTCGACATGCGCACTCGGCTGGAGCTGCACCACGTGCCCCCAATTCGGACGACGGCCATTCACGCGTCCAGCTACTGTAATACTTTTTGCGACCGTCAGGAAGGCGCAACATCGGACGGCGCTCGCGGGGGCACGGAGCGCAGTCGTTATGGGCGGAGCTGTGCGCGGAAGGAGGCGATCGGCTTGCGGAGGAGGTCGACGTTTTCGGCGGTGGGGTCGAGCGTGGAGAGGATGCGTTCGAGCCGGTCGAGGTGGTCGTGGTGGGTTTGCCAGTGGGAGGGCGGGACGCGCAGCGTCGACGCGAGGAGATCGCCGGGGTAGAGGTCGCCTTCCCGGAGCGGGTCTTGCTCCAGCATGGCCAGCGCCCGCGGCACGAGGAACGGCACGCCGACGCGCTGGCCGAGCAGCAGGCGGACGTCCTCGGCGGTGAGCAGGGCGATGGGCTTGCGGCGCAAGCGATGCACGGTCTCGATCAGCCGGGTCGCGCCGGTGGGCGGATCGGCCCGGGCGGAGTTTTCGAGCTGCTGCAGCGACAGGGCGGGGCGGTCGGCTCGGTGGGCCAGGGGCGGTCACCTCATTTCCGGCGGACGCGGGCGGTGTTGCGGGAAGTTGGTGCGGGGCCTTGGGGGTCCTGCACCGGAGCGGGCTCGGGCGGGGTGCCCGGGTAGGCCGGGGCGGAAGCGGGTGGCATTGCGGGGGAGTCCGTGCGGGGCCCTGGGCCAGAGCCCCGCACGGAGCCCGTCAGGCGTGGGCGTCCAGGTAGGCCGGGTCTGGGGGCGGGATCGGGACGTCTGGTTGTCCGGCCAGCAGTTGGTTCATCGCGGCGAAGTACGGCGGCGCGGCGACTGTGCCACCGAAGGCGCCGTGGCCGCAGTCGCCTAGGTGGACGGGGGTGCCGGGGCAGATTTCCTGGGGGTGCGGGCCGTCGGCGAAGACCATGGACGAGACGGCGTAGTGGTCGACTCCGCCTACGAACGCGACCGATTCGCTTTGCTGGGTGGTCCCGGTCTTGCCGATGTCGGGGTGCGTCCAGCCGGCCGAGCGGGCCGCGCGGGCGGATGTGCCGATGGTGGTGTCTTGGCTCAGCCCGGCTTCCAGGGTGTTCGCGACGCCGGGCGGGATGACCTGTTCGCACGGTTGCTGGTGCAGGGCGACTGGCTGGCCGTGGCGGTCGGTGACGGACAGGATCGGGTCGGGCGGGCACCACTTGCCGCCGCTCATCAGGGTGGCGGAGACGTTCGCCATTTCCAGTGGGCTGACCGGGCTGTTGCCTAGGGTGAAGGACAGCAGGTTTTGGAAGTACTGCGATTGCGGTTCGTTGTATTGCGGGTTTTTTGACCGGGCGTCGGACGGGTCGGTGATCGGTTTGCTGCCTGCGTCGTTCGTGGCCATCGTGTTGCGCAGGCCCAGTTTTCGCGCCATGTCCAGCACGGCGGGCATGCCGACTTGCGATTCCAGGCCGACGAACGCGACGTTCGGCGACGTCGCCAGGCCCGCGGCCAGCGAGATCGGGTTCGGGTAGCTCGTGCCGTCGTTGCTGACCGGGTAGCAGTGCGTGTACTTGTTCATGTTGGGCGGGTTGAAGCAGTCGCTGAACGGGTTCGGCAGCGGCGTGTTCAACCCCGCCTTCCCGGCCACCATCGCCGCGGCCGAGGTGAAGATCTTGAACGACGAGCCCGCGCCGAACTTGTTGCTCGCGTCGGCCACGATGTTCGTGGACGTCTCGCCCTGGTCCGGATCGGTGCCGTAGTTGCGGTTCGCGACCATCGCGAGCACCTGGTGCCCGTCGGTGCCGGGCTGGACGACCGCGAAGGTGTTGGCGACGCCGTCCTGGGTGGTCGGGACATTCGCGTTGACCGCGTCCTTCGTCACCTGGCTCACGTGCGGGTCCATCGTGGTCTTCACGGTGTAGCCACCGGTGTCGATCTGGTCGGCGGTGAGCCCGGACTGCACGAGGTAGCGCACCGCGTACGCGCAGAAGAACCCGGCGTCCGGGGCCGCGCCGAGACACGTGCTCGACGGTGCTTGCGGCCGGGAACCGCTGAGCCCCAACGGGGTTGCCTTCGCGGCCGCCCCATAGGAGGCCGGGATCGAGCGGGCGGACACCATCGAGTCGATCACCAGATTGCGCCGTTGGAGCGCCTTGTCCGGATGCGTGTACGGGTTGTAGACGTTGGGGTTGTTCACCATTCCGGCGAGCAGCGCGGCTTGCGGCACGGTCAGTTTGTCCGCGGTCGTCCCGAAATACGCTTGCGCGGCCGCGCCGACGCCGTACACCGTGCCGGTGTATTCGACCACGTTCAGGTAGTCGGCGAGGATGTCGTCCTTGGACACGGTCTGGCTCAGCTGCACGGCGATCTTCGCCTCGCGCAGTTTGCGTGCCAGGGAATCCTCCTGATCCCGTTGCTGCGCCGTCTTGTTGTCGCGGTCCACGACGTTCACGAGGTAGTTCTTCACGTATTGCTGCGTGATCGTGGACGCGCCCTGCAGGTTCCCGCCCGAGCTGTCGTGCACCGCGGCGCGCAGCATGCCCTGCGGGTCGACGCCGCCCTCGCTGTAGAACCGGCGGTCTTCGATGTCGACGATCGCGGCTTTCATCGCCGGGGAGATCTGCGCCGCGGTGACCGGAATGCGGTACTGCGAGTACAAAGTCGCGATCGTCCCGCCGTTGCGATCGGTGACCGTGGTGACGAGCGGCGGCTCGGCGTGCACGAGATCCGCGGAGATGGCGTCGACGGAATCGCTGACCTGGTTGGACAGCACGCCGGCTCCGATCGCGACCGGGGCGAACGCGCCCGCGACGAGAATCCCGGCCAGCACGCACAATCCGAGGAGCGGGGCTATCCCCCTGCGATGAGACACGGTTCTCACGTTATGCCCGCTCTCGTGAGAAACCGGTGTGTGCGTCAGGGTGTTTCATCGAGCCAACCTTCCCAGCAGAGCCGAAGCGACCGCGATCGCCACTGCGGTCGCACCCCCTAAGACGCCGAAGTCCGCCCAAAGGTTCTCCGGGGTGCCGATCAATAATCCGCGCAAGGCATCGACTTGGTAACTCAGCGGGTTCACGTGGCTGAGCACCTTGAGCCAGGACGGCATCAGGTTCACCGGATAGAGCGCGTTGGACCCGAAAAACAGCGGCATCGTGATCGCCTGGCCGATGCCCATCAGCCGTTCGCGCGAAAGCACCAAACCGGCGATAACGATGGAAAAACAGCAGAAAAAAGCCGAACCGAGCACAACGGCCACCGCGGCGCCCAGCAGCCGCAACGGGTTCGCGGTGAGCCCGACGCCGAGCAGTGCGGCGAGGATCACCACGATGAACGCCTGCACGAGCGCGCGGATCCCGGCGGCGAATGCCTTGCCCGACACCAATGCGGCGCGCGGCGTCGGCGTGACGAGAAGCTTCGCGAGGACGCCCGCGTCGCGTTCCCAGATGATCTGGATGCCGTAGAAGATGGAGATGAACAACGCGGACTGGGCGAGGATGCCGGGCGCGAGATAGTCGAGGTAGGGCACCGGACCGGTCGGGATCGCGCGCAGCCGGGTGAACGTTTCGCCGAAGATGAGCAGCCACAGCGCGGGCTGGATCGCCCTGGTGAGCAGTTCGGTCTGGTCGCGGCGGAGTTTCTGCAGTTCCACCAGGCACATCGCACCGGCCCGGGAGAACAGCACGCGCAGCTGCCCCAGCGGGCCGGGGTCAGCCGAGACGGCGGGCGGTGCGGCGAGCGGTGCGGACATCGCGGATCCCTCCTGCGTCGAGCGCGTTCCCGGTGACGGCCCGGAACACGTCGTCCAAAGTGGACTCCGGGCCGAGCCCGGCTTCGAGGTCGGCGGGCGTGCCGAGCGCGCGGATCCGGCCGGTGTGCATCAGCGCGACGCGGTCGCAGTACTGTTCGGCCTCGTCCATGTAGTGGGTGGTGACGAGCACGGTCATGCCGGTCTTGACGCGGATTTCGGAGATCCGCTCCCACACTGTCGAGCGCGCCACCGGGTCGAGTCCGATGGTCGGCTCGTCGAGGATCAGCAGCCGGGGCGAGCTGACCAGCGCCTGCGCGAGTTCCAGCCGGCGGATCATGCCGCCGGAGTAGCGGCCGGCCGGGCGGTCCGCGTCGTTCTCCAGCCCGACCAGTTCCAGCGCCTCGCAGACCTGCGCGGCGCGCTGGGCTCGCGGCACGTCGAAGAGCCGGGCGAACAGGGCCACGTTCTCGCGGCCGGTGAGGGAGCCGTCGGCGGAAAGCTGTTGCGGGACATAGCCGATCAGCCGGCGCACGGCCATCCGGCGGCGGGCGACGTCGAGCCCGAAGACGGTGATGTGGTCCGCGGTGACGGGCAGCAGCGTCGTGATCATCCGGATCGTGGTGGTTTTCCCGGCTCCGTTCGGGCCGAGGAGGCCGAAGACTTCGCCGGGCTCGATGGCGAGGTCCACGCTGTCGACCGCGACAGTGGTGCCGAAGGCGTGGCGCAATCCGGTGCAGCGGACTGCTGGTTCGCTCATGCGGTGTCCTCCTTGAGTGCTTCGGTGAGCCGTTCGAGGGCGGGCAGCGCGGCGACGATGGCCGAGGTGTCCTCTTCGGACAGTTGGGCGAGCGCGGTGGAAACCAGCCCGATCCGGGCGCGCCGCCAGGTGGCTATCCGTTCGCGAGCCGCGTCGGTGAGCTGCAGTCGAGCCGCGCGGCGGTCGGCAGGGTCGACTTCGCGACGCAGCAGACCGGCCTCGGTGAGCGCGTTCACGAGCGTGCTCACCGAATTCCCGGCCAGGTTCAGCTCCCGGGCCGCCGCCGCGACGCCGATGCCTGGGTTTCGGTGCACCACGCGCAGCAGTTCCACTTGCGAGCCCGGCAACGGTCCAGGCAATTCGGCTCGCACGCGGCGGCGTACGACGCGGCGTACGCCCAGCACAGTGGTGAGGACGCGTTCGGCGAGGTCGATCCGGGGTGCGGGCATGCCGCCAATTTAGCTCTGACCCAGAGCCATTAGCAACGCTAAATGTCTTGTTCGCCGGAAGCCTGCTGGTTTATCCCTGGTGGAGGAGAAGAGCGATGCCCAGCGCGATCATGGTCGCCGCGATCACGCCGTCCAGGATCCGCCAGGCCGCGGGCCGGGCGAACACGCCGGACAGCTTGCGCGCGCCGAGCCCGAGCGAGCTGAACCAGACCGCGCTCGCGACCACCGCGCCGATGCCGAAAAGCCAGCGGCCGTCGCCGTGTCCGGCCGCGACGGAGCCGACGAGGAGGACGGTGTCGAGGTAGACGTGCGGGTTGAGCCAGGTGAGCGCGAGGCAGGTGAGGAGAGTGCGCTTCGGCGAGGTGAGGTCGGCGGGGGAGACGGTCAGCGCGCCCGGGCGGAAGGCGCGACGCGCGGCGAGGATCCCGTATCCCACCAGGAAGAGCCCGCCGACGATCGCGATCGCCTTGATCGCCGACGGCCACCGCTGCAGCACCGCGCCGATCCCGCTCACGCCCGCGGCGATGAGGACCGCGTCGGACAGCGTGCACACGAGGATCACCGGCACGACCAGACCGCCGCGCAGTCCTTGGCGGAGCACGAAGGCGTTCTGCGCGCCGATGGCGACGATGAGGGACATCCCGGTGCCGAATCCAGCGGTGAGGGCAGCGATCACGCCGCCGACGTTAGAAGGGCTGGCGAGCATTATTCCAGGTAAAGATTATGAACTAAGATAAGCGATCGTGATGTCCGATCTTCCGCTCGACCAGGTCCGCACGCTGCTGGCGGTGGTGGACGAGCAGTCGTTCGACCGCGCCGCGGCGGTGCTGCACGTGACGCCGCCCGCGGTGAGCCAGCGCGTGAAGGCGCTGGAACAGCGGATCGGCCGGGTGCTCGTGCTGCGGTCGAAACCCGTGCGGCTCACCGAATCCGGCGAGGTGCTGGTGCGGTTCGCGCGGCAGCTGACCCGGCTCGAAGCGGACACCCGCGCGGAACTGGGCCTCGGCGGTCCGGGCCGTCCGGCGACGCTGCCGATCGCGGTCAACGCGGACTCGCTGGCCACCTGGTTCCTGTCCGCGCTCGAGGAGGTGCCCGCCGAGCCGCCGGTGTCGTTCGACCTGCGCAGCGACGACCAGGACCACACGACCGCCCTGCTGCGCGAGGGCCTGGTGATGGCCGCGATCACGGCGACGCCGCAGCCGGTCCAAGGCTGCACGGTCAGCCGTCTCGGCACGATGCGGTACCGGGCGGTGGCGTCGGCGGAGTTCGTCCGCCGATGGCTGGACGGAGGCTCGCTGGCCGAACGGCTGCCGGGCGCGCCCGCGGTGTTGTTCGACCGCAAAGACGACCTGCAGGACCGGTTCTTGCGCCGGCTGACCCGGCGCAAGCTGCCGAGCCGGGTCCGGCACTACATCCCGGCGTCAGTGTCCTTTGTGGACGCGGTGGCGGCCGGGCTCGGCTGGGGGATGGTGCCGGAACTGCAGTTGTCCGGGCGGGAGCTGGTCGATCTGGCACCGGAGCGGGCGGTGGACGTGGCGCTGTATTGGCAGCAGTGGAAGCTCGACTCGCCTTCGCTGGCTGTGGTGGCGGAGGCGGTGGGGAGGGCGGCTGGACGGGCGCTCGGGCCGTAGGGCTCAGCCCTGCGCGATCGGCCAGAGGTCGTCGTTCAGCAGGCGTTTCACGATCTTCCCGGTGGCGTTCCGCGGCAGCTCCGGCACGAAGTACACGTCGCGCGGCACCGCGAACCGGGCGAGTTTCTGGTGGATGTAGTGCCGGACGTCTTCCGCGTGCATGCGCGCGCCGTGGCGGAGGACGACGTATGCGGCGAGGCGCTGGCCGAACTCGTCGTCCGGGACGCCGACCACGGCCGCGTCCGAGACGCCCGGCAGTGCGGCCAAGGCCTCCTCCACCGGGCGCGGGAACACGTTCTCGCCGCCGGACACGATCATCTCGTCGGCGCGGCCGGTGACGAACAGCCTGCCGGACGCGTCCTGGTAGCCGACGTCGCCGGTGGCCATCAGGTCGTGGGCGCGGGCGACGCTGGACCCGTTGGTGTAGCCGTCGAACAGCATGTCGTTGCCGACGAAGATCTGGCCCTCGTCGCCGGGCGGGACGGGGCGGCGGTCCTCGTCCAGGATCGCGACCTGGGTGCCCGGCGGGCAGCGGCCGGCGGACGTCGGGGCGGCGCGCAGGTCGGCCGGGTCGGCGATGCTCGCCCACGAGACCTCGGTGGAGCCGTAGAAGTTGTAGAGGACGTCGCCGAAGGTGTCCATGAACGAGGTGACGAACGCGCCCGGCATCGCCGACCCGCTGCTCGCCACGATCCGCAGCGACGACAGGTCGTACCGGTTGCGCACGCGTTCGGGAAGGTCGAGGATCCGCTGCAGCATGATCGGCACCGCGAACAGCGCGTCGCAGCGGTGTTCGGCGATCGTGCGCAGCGTCTGCTCCGCGTCGAACCGGCGGATCAGCGACAGCTCCGCCCGCAGCGCCATGCCCAGCTGCATCGCGGCCAGCCCCCAGCTGTGGAACAGCGGGGCGGCCACGGCGATCTTGTCCCTCGCCCGCAACGGGATCCGCGACAACACGGTCGCCGACGTGCTCACGCCCTTCGGCGTCGGACGGCGCGCGCCCTTCGGGGCCCCGGTGGTGCCCGAGGTCAGCACGACGATCCGGCCCTCGCGTTCGCTCGGCTTCGGCCGGGTCGCCGGCGCGTCCTGGAGCAGTTCGTCGAGCGTGCGGTAGCCCTCCTCGGCGTCGTCCCAGGTGCTCACGCGCGGGAATTCGCCGGGCACCGACGCGATGATCGGCGCGAACTCGTCGTCGGTCAGCACCGCGGCGGGCGGATGCTGGGTGAGCACCTCCTCGACGGCGGCGGGGGAGAGGCCGGTGTTGAGCAGCACGACGTCGGCGCCGAGCTTGCTGCATCCGACGAACGCCTCGACCATCGCCGCGTGGTTGCGGCACATCAGCGCGACCCGCGAACCGGCCTTGACCTCCAGTGCGGCCAGCGCGTTGGCCAGCCGGTTGCTGCGCTCGTCGATCTCGCCGAAGGTGCGGGTGTTGCGCTCGTCGTGCACCGCGATGTCGTCGGCGCCGCGCGCGGTCGCGGCGAGGTAGCCGCCGGCCAGTGTCGCGCCCCAGCGGGCGAACGAACTGAGCTGCTTGACCACTTTGTCCGGCCGTCCCGCGGCCAGCACGCCCGCGCGGACCAGCGTGTTCGCCGTGCGCAGGGCGGTGGCCGGCTCGTGCTCCGGCGGGTCGCCCGGGAGCCCGGACAGCTGCTGGCCGATCCGCTTCGCCAGCTGTTTGAGCAGGCCTTTCACCGTGCCGCGGGCGAGCAGGCCGGAGTGTTCCGGGGGCAGCGACGGGAGCATCATCCGCAGCACGATCTCGGTGCCGCCGCGCGGGACCGGGCGCAGTTCGACCGACACCCAGGTCCGCTCGTCCGGGAGCCCGCACCAGACGACGTGCTCGCCCGGCCGGTACACCGCCGCGTGGACGGTGCCCTCGACCATGGTCTCCCGGTCCGGGGCCAGCCGGATCAGGCAGTGCGGCCCCCGGCCCCGTTCGGCCGGCACGGTGACCTCGCACCAGCTGATCGCCGGCACGAACCTCGGGTACAGCTCGGGGCTTCCGACGATCTGCCATACCTGCTCGGGCGAATGCCCGACCACGGCACTCGCCTCGACTACATCGTCTCGCATCGCGATCCGCCTCGCCGCCGCACGCGTGTGGGCTCCCCGGTCCTTCCCGGACGCGTGTTCAGGTTGCGGGGACGCTACCAGGCAAGAGTCGTCCGGGGTACTCCGAAGGACGGGAAATCCAACTGGGTGGGAATTTTCTTCCGGCGTTCCCCCGCCGGTGACGGACGCGACCGGGCGGGTTCCGGCGCCGGCGACATAATGGGCCGGGTGGAGCAATTGGTCGAGGAATACGGACCCAGCTGGGACCCGGGCCCGTACGAACGGGGCACCGACGGACCGCGCGTGATCCTGGTCGGCGCGGACACGTCGCCGACCGGGCTGCGGGCGACGTCCTACGGCGGCGGGCTCGCCCGGCGCCAGCGCGCGCGGCTGGTCGTGGTGTACGTGGCCGCGCCGACGGTGTGGACCGGCCTCGCCGCGTCCGCGGTCGTCGACGTGCAGCAGCAGACCTTCGAGGAGGAGATCGAGCAGCTGCGCGCGGAACTGCGCGACCGCGCGGCCGACCTGCAGGTGCCGGTCACGTTCGTGGTCCGCCGCGGCGAGACCTTCCCCGAACTGCGCCAGGCCGCGCAGGAGGCGAACGCCGACATGGTGGTGGTCGGCGCGTCCGAGCAGGGCGGGCACCGGCTCGTCGGCTCGGTCGGCAACCGGCTGGTGCGCGCCGCGACCTGGCCGGTCGTCGTGGTGCCGTGAGCGACGGGGCCTTCGAGGACGTCGTCGCGCGCTTGCGGGCCGCCGGATGCGTGTTCGCGGAGGAGGAAGCCCGGCTGCTGCTGGGCCAATCGGGCGACGTGGCCGGGATGGTCGAGCGCAGGGCCGCCGGGGAACCGCTGGAGTACATCCTCGGCTGGGCGGAGTTCGCCGGCCGTCGGTTCGCTGTCGCGCCGGGCGTCTTCGTGCCCCGCCATCGGACGGAGCTGCTCGTGCGGCTGGCCGCCAGGTTCGCGCGCGGCACAAAGGTGGTGCTCGATCTGTGCTGCGGTTCCGGTGCGCTGGGCGCGACGGTCGCGGCCGAGGTGCCCGGGATCGAACTGCACGCGGCGGATGTCGAGCCCGCCGCGGTCGAGTGCGCGCGGCGGAACGTGCCTGGTGAGGTCTACCAGGGCGACCTCTACGCGCCGCTTCCGCCGGAGCTGCGCGGCCGAGTGGACGTGCTGATCGCGAACGTCCCGTACGTCCCGACCGGCGACGTCGCGCTCATGCCGCCCGAGGCGCGCGACCACGAACCCCGCGTCGCGCTCGACGGGGGAGCGGACGGCCTTGACGTGCTCCGTCGCGTCGTCGCCGAGGCTCCGGAATGGCTCGCGCCTGGCGGGCATGTGCTTTTCGAAGCCAGCGAACGCCAAGCCGAAGCCGCGGCCGTCGAGGTGCGGCGAGCGGGGTTGACCGCGTTCGTGGAAGAGGATGACGAACTCGGCGCGACCGTCGTGGTGGGACTGCGCGAACTCTGAGCGGCTAACCGGATTCGCCCGCTTTCCGTACTGCGTGCGGCCGGTCGGGACGTCTAGGGTCGACGCATGAAGGTCGGCCTGCTCACCCGGGAGTACCCGCCGGACGTGTACGGGGGAGCGGGGGTGCACGTCGAGTTCCTGGCGCGGGAACTGCGGTCGCTGGTCGACCTGGACGTGCACTGCTGGGGTCCGGACCGGCCGGACGGCGCGCACGGGCACCGCGACGCGCACGGCTACGTCCAGCCGGCGTTCGCCACCATGGACATCGCGGTCGCGATGGCCGACGCGCTCGCCGGCCACGACCTCGCGCACAGTCATACCTGGTACGCGAACCTCGGCGGCCATCTGGCGAAACTCGCGCACGGCATTCCGCACGTGCTCACCGCGCATTCGCTCGAACCGCTGCGGCCGTGGAAAGCCGAGCAGCTCGGCGGCGGCTATCGCGTGTCGTCGTGGATCGAGCGCGAGGCGTACGAGGCGGCGGACGCGATCATCGCGGTCAGCTCCGGCATGCGACGCGACGTGCTCGCCGCGTATCCGAACGTCGACCCGGCGCGGGTGCACGTGGTGCGCAACGGCATCGACACCGAGCTTTACCAGCCTGATCCGGACACGGACGTGCTTGCGAAGCACGGCATCGACCCGAACCGGCCGTACGCGCTGTTCGTCGGACGGATCACGCGGCAGAAAGGCGTGCCGCATCTGGTGCGCGCCGGGGCCGCTCTGGATGAAGACGTACAGCTGATTCTGTGCGCGGGCGGCGCGGACACGCCGGAGCTGGACGCGGAGTTCCGCGGGCTTGTCGCGCAGCTGCAGGAAAAACGGTCCGGGGTGCACTGGATCCCGGAAATGCTGCCGCGCCGCGAAGTCGTCCAGTTGCTGACGCACGCGCTGGTGTTCGTGTGCCCGTCGGTCTACGAGCCGCTCGGCATCGTGAATCTGGAAGCGATGGCGTGCGGGACCGCGGTGGTGGCCAGCGACGTCGGCGGCATCCCGGAGGTGGTCGCCGACGGCGAGACCGGCGTGCTGGTGCATTACGACGAGACCGAGCCCGGCGCTTTCGAGGCCGGGCTCGCGCGCGGGATCAACGACCTGGCCGCCGACCGGGCCCGCGCCGCCCGGATGGGCCTCGCCGGACGGGAGCGCGCGGTGGGAGAGTTCGGCTGGGCAGCGATCGCCGCCGCGACGGTCGGGGTGTACGAGGCGTGCGGGAGGGTTTCGTGATCGACGGTTCCGATGTGCTGGGCATCGTCCTCGCCGGCGGCGAGGGCAAACGGCTGATGCCGCTCACCACCGACCGCGCGAAACCCGCGGTCCCGTTCGGCGGCGTGCACCGCCTGATCGACTTCGTGCTGTCCAATCTGGTGCACGGCGGGATCCGCCGGATTTGCGTGCTGACGCAGTACAAATCGCATTCGCTGGACCGGCACATTTCGACGACGTGGCGGCTGTCGTCGCTGACCGGCGAGTACGTCACGCCGGTGCCCGCGCAGCAGCGGCTGGGCCCGCGCTGGTTCCAGGGCAGCGCGGACGCCATCCACCAGAGCCTCAACCTCGTGCACGACGAATCGCCCGCGTACATCGCGGTATTCGGCGCGGACAATATTTACCGGATGGACCCGCGGCAGATGATCGACGCGCACATCGCGTCCGGCGCGGGCGTGACGGTGGCGGGAATCCGCGTGCCGCGCTCCGAAGCCCGGTCATTCGGCGTGATCCGCACCGAGGACGGCACCAAGATCGACGCTTTCCTGGAGAAACCCGACGAACCGCCGGGCCTGCCGGATGCGCCGGACGAATCGTATGTGTCGATGGGCAATTACGTGTTCACCACGCAGGTGATGCTCGACGCCCTGCACGCGGACGCGAAGAACCCGGCGTCCAAACACGACATGGGCCGCGACATCATCCCGGCCCTGGTGGAAAAATCCGAAGCGGCGGTCTACGACTTCAGCGGCAATGTAGTGCCCGGCGAGACGGATCGGGACCACGGCTACTGGCGCGACGTCGGAACGATCGACAGCTATTACGACGCGCACACGGATCTGATTTCCACCCAGCCGATTTTCAACCTGTACAATCGGAAATGGCCGATCCTGGCCCACCCCGGCCAGCGCGCGGCGGCGAAGTTCGTGGAGGGCGGCACCGCGACTCAGTCGATCGTGAGCAACGGCTGCATCATTTCCGGGGCACAGGTGGTGGATTCGGTGCTGTCTCCCGACGTTTTCGTGGAAAACGGCGCGGTAGTACAGGGTTCGGTACTGCTGGACGGCGCGAGGGTGGGTCGTGGCGCGGTAGTACGGCGCGCGATCCTGGACAAGAACGTCGTCGTCCCGCCAGGAGCCCACATCGGCGTGGATCTAGCGCGAGACCGCGGCCACTACCACGTCAGCGATTTCGGAATCGTGGTGCTGGGCAAGGGCGAAACCGCGATCTAAACAGCCACCCACGCACCCAACAAGCGGTGCACCCAGCCCTTCCCCCGCACCCCGATACGAAGCCTCCCTGCGGTTCGGGGGTGTTTGTCAAGGCATCTTTCCCGCCTTGACAAACACCCCCGAACCGTCAGCACACTTGGGCTTCGGGGTGCCCCACCGCAACCCCTACCCGGCGCGCAGCGCCGCAATCACCCTCTCAACAACCACCGCCGGACTGGGCTGCGCAGCCATCTCATCCCGCACCTCCGCCGCAGCAACCCGGAACGACTCATCCTCAAGCAACTGCCGCACCAGCTTCCGCACCGTGTCGACGTCCACAGTGGCCGGATCATGACTGACCCCGACCCCGCGATCGACCACCCGCTCCGCCGACATCGGATTATCCGCGAAACTCGGCAAAACCAACTGCGGCACCCCGTAAAACAACGGCGCGGCAGTAGTCCCGGACCCGCCGTGATGGACAATCGCGGAACACCCGGGCAGGAACACCGACAACGGCAAATAACCCACCGACCGCACATTCTCGGGCAATTCGCCCAGCTCGCTCAAGTCCGTGGTCCCGGCCGCGAGGACGACCTCGACGTCCATCTCGCCGAGCGCGTCCAGCACCACCTTCAGGCTGCTGATCCCGGACATCACCGGCACGACCGTGCCCAGCGTGACCGCGACGCGCGGCCGTTCAGCCTTCCGCAGCGCCCATTCCGGAAGCACCGAACCGCCGTTGTAGGGCACGAACTGCATCGGCCACCAGGGCACGCCGTCGCGGTCGTCGGCGTACTCCTCGTCCGCGCGCAGGCCGCCCATGCTCGGCGCGCGCGGGTCGATGCGGGCGAGGACGTTCGGCGGTGCGTCGCCGAGGCCGAGTTTCTCGCGCATCAGGGCGATGAGGTCGCCGGACAGGAAGTCCTCGTGCTCGGAATGCCAGGAGACGTCGCGGGCGGACCACGAGATCCGATTGCCGACCTCGAGCGCGGGCACGCCGAGCGCGACCGCGGCGAGCGGGCCCGCCCCGTGGTCGGACGGGTACACGACCAGGTCCGCGCCGAACGCCCGGCCCGCCTCGATCGTGCCCGCGGTCATCGCGGCGGTGAACAGCCCGAACGGGCCCCGGTGCTGCCGGGCGATCCGGTATTCCTCGGGCTCGTCGGGGTCCGGGCCGGTTCCGTCCTTGACGCCCGCCAGCAGGTCGGTCCAGATGTCGCGGCCGGGGAAGACGTCGCAGACCGGGAGACCGGCCCGCGCGGACACCTCGGCGATCTCGGACGTGGTGGCCAGCAGCACGTCGTGCCCGGCGGCGCGGGCCGCCCAGACGAGCGGGATCAGCGGGAGGGTGAGCCCGTAGCCGGGCGCGGAGGCGAACAAGATCTTCACGTCCCCGAGACTGCCAGAACCGCATCGGTCCCCGCATCCCGGATTCCGTTTCCGCACACCGGTAACGCGCGGGGCGGCCGCGGCGACAGATCCGCAGATCGTCTCTCCCGGAAAGGCCCGGTCCCCATGCGAAGATCCCGTATCGCGGCGTTGCTGACCCTGGTCGGCTTCGGCATCGCGTTGTCCCCCGCCGTCGCCGCCGACGCGGGCCAGACCAGCACGTGGTGCACCAAAAAGAGCAGGTCGCGATCATCGGCACGTCGGCCGACACCGGCTACGGGACCACGGGCTATCAGTCCACTACGGACACTTACGCGCCCACCACGTACGGCTGGACCACGAAAATCGCCAACGACCTGCGTGCCGAATGGGGCACCACGACGAAGAACTACGCGCACAACGGCGCGATGGCCGCCGACTACCTCCCCGGCGGCCGCTGGCCCGACACCACCGCCGCGCTCGGCGACATCGCGCAGCGCCAGCCCGACCTGGTGCTCCTCGACCTCGGCGGCAACGAGCTGATCGCGCAGATCGACCCGGCGGTGTTCAAGGCGAACCTCGGCAAGGTCATCGACACCATCCGCGCCGCGCGGCCCGGGGTGGACATCCTGCTGTCGATCTACGCCGAGCTGAAGTGGACGCCCAACCCGTGGGGCGGGCAGACGCAGAAGTACTTCTGGCCGCAGTACGCCACGGCGATCTACCAGACGGCGGTCGCGAAGGGCACCGCGCTCGTGGACCTGCGGCAGTACATCCCGCCCGCCGGTTCGGCGAATCTGCCCAATCCGAGCCCGTGGCTGGCGGACAACATCCACCTGAACGACGCGGGGAACCTCGCCGAGTACGGCATGTGGTGGGGGTGGACGTCCAGTCTCGGCAGCATTTGCTGAGGAGGTCGGCGTCCGCGTGCGGCGTTCGGGAAGAACGCGAACCCGTCCGCGCGGACCCCGAAGACGGTCATGATTCCTCCCCTGACGGCGAGCTTGCCGCGGGTGCCGCAGGCTCCGGGTGGCGGAACGCGCGGACGGGCCGCCATCGGCGCTGCTCACGGCGTTTCCGCAGGTCAATGTGGGTGGCGTAACCTCGGCGTAATCAAAATCCGGGTAACGTCGCCGGCGTGGCGACTGAGCGGCGGAGGGCGGAGCGGGCCCGCGAGACGGCGGACGGACTGCGGCAGCGGATCGTCGCGGGCGAGGTCGGCGAACTGTTGCCGAGCGAGCGGGAGCTGGGCGAGTGGTTCGGCGCTTCGCGGAATGTCGTGCGGGAAGCGCTGGCGTTGCTGCGGGACGAGGGGCTTGTCGAGCGTCGGCAGGGTGTCGGGACGTTGGTGGTGCGCCCGAAGTACGGGCATGGTCTCGACCAGCTGACCGGGCTGGCGGAGGCGCTCGAAGGGCACGGCGAGGTCGTGAACGAGGTGCGCACGGCGGAGGTCGTCGCCGCGCCGCCGTCGGTGGCGGAACGGCTTGGGCTCGCGGCGGGGGAGAAGGTCGTGCACCTGGAGCGGGTCCGTCGCCTCGGCGGGGCGCCGTTGTCGCTGGACTCGACGTATCTGGTGGCGGATCTGGGGATTCCGTTGCTGGAGAAGGACTTGGCGCACCGGGATCTGTTCGCGCTGCTGGAGGAGACGAACGGGATCCGGCTGGGGCGGGCGGAAGTCGAGGTGCACGCGGTGTCCGCCGGGCCGGATACGGCCGCGTTGCTGGACGTCGCGCCGGGGACGGCGGTGTTCGCGCTGGACCGGTTGACCCGGTTGCCGGACGGGCGGCCGGTGGACGCGGAGTGGCTGCACATCCGGGCGGATCGGCTGACGCTGCGGGCTACGTTGCATCGCGGTGCCGGGTGATTGTGGCTGAGGAAGCCGGTTTGTGACGCGGTGATGTCTTGCCGTGCGGTGATTCTGCGCGGGTTTGACGACCGCGCGGCGCACGGGCAGTTGCCGTCGCGCTGTTTGGTGACTTCGTAACAAGGTTGGGAGTGGTTGTGCTCGTCGCGCTCATGGTCACCGGGTTGCTGGCCGGGATCGGGATCACCGCGGTCGGGCCGGGCGGGGTGCTGGCGACGGTCGGGTTGTTCGTCTTCACGTCGCTCTCCCCGGCGCAGGTCGCGGGGACGGCGATCGTCACGCATGTGGCGACCGGGATTCTCGGTAGTGCCGCCTTTGTCCACTCCGGACAGTTGAAAGAGCCGGGCACGCGGCGGGTGGCGGGGGTGCTCGCGGCGGTCGCCGTCGTGGGGACGCCGTTGGGAGTGCTGCTGAATTCCTGGGTGTCGGCCAAGGCCTTCGGGATTGTGCTCGGCGGGTTCGCTTTGATCGTCGCGGTGTTCGTCGGGCTGAAGGGCCGGGAGCGGCCGGTGGGGTTGCCGCTCGCGGGAGCGATCGGGGCCGGGGTCGCGGTGGTGGCGGGGCTGGTCGGGGTCGGCGGGCCGATGCTGGCGGTGCCGTTGCTGGTCGTCGCCGGGATGCCGGTGCTCGGGGCGCTCGCGGCGGCGCAGGCGCAGTCGGTGGTGATCGCCAGCGTCGGCACGGTCGGGTACGTCCTGCACGGCGCGGTCGACTGGCGGCTGGCAGCGGTTGTCGGGATTCCGGAGCTGGCCGGAGTATTGATCGGCTGGCGGATCGCGCACGCGCTGCCGACCAAGACGCTCAAGGCCGCGCTGGTCGCGGTGCTCGTCGGGATCGCGCCGTATCTCGCGTTGCACGGCTGAAGCCGGGTGGCGAACACCCGGCTTCAGCCACGGAGTTACCGGTCGAAGGGAAGTTCCATGACCGCGCCTGAGACTGGCTTTCCGGCGCGGACGGTGGTCAAGTCCGCAGTGGACAGTGCCCGCCGGTAGAGCCGGGCGTCGTCGAGCGAGCCGGTCAGGTGCTGGGCGCCGTCCAGGCGTTCGCCCAGCCACAGCTGGAACGAGACGGTTTGGGTGACCGAACCGGGGGAGTCGGGGCCGGAGGCGGCTACGGTGCCGTCGACGATGATGCGGAGCTGGCCGCCCGATCGCTGGAGGGCGATGTGGTGCCATTTCTGGTCGTCGTAGGCCGATTGTGTGGTAACCGATTTGCTTCCGGCCGAGGTGGTCATCATCGCGATCAGACGGTGCGACGCGGGTTCGGCTCGCAGCCACAGCTGGGGCGCGGTGGAGCCCATGCCGCCGAGCCACAGGATCGGCTGCGGGTCTTTCACCGCGCCGTACTTGACCCAGGTGGAGAAGGTGAAGTCGCCGGAGCCCACCAGTTGCGCCGGCGAGTACGGGACGCGCACGAAGCCGTTCTTGAGCTGGACCGCTTTGCCGAACTTGCCGGAAGCCAGACTGGCGTCGCCGAGGATGCGGGCGGGCTGTCCACTTGCGACGTCTGGAGTGGACACTCCGGGATCGCGCTTCCAGCCTAGGTAGTTCTCGTCGAAGCGGGCGAAGCGGATCTCGTCGCGGGCGTCTACGGGACCGCCTTCGTACAGCAGGCCGATTTTCGCGTTTCGGTCCTGCGGGCCGCTCAGCTGGACCAGGTCGGAGTAGCCCGACCAGTCTGTCGTGACTCGGGTGCCCTGCTCGGCGGTTTCCCAGGTGCGACCGTCGTCATAGGACGAACGGATGGTCATCCAGCGCCGTCGGTCGGTGTCCGCGGGGGAGGCGAAGAGAATCCGCTTGCCGCCGGGACGGTCGAGGCGCAGCAAGGAACCCTGCACCATCGGGGTGACGAGGTCGGGGATGGTGGTGAAGCGCTGGGCGAAGGTCTGGCCGCCGTCGCGGCTCAGCGCGTAGTCGCGGTTGCCGATGTCGGTGCCGCTTTGTTCGCGGCCGCCGGCGTAAATGGTGCCGTCCGGCAGTTCCACGACGCTGACTTCCGACGGTTTCTGCGTGAAGGTGCCGCCGACCGGATGCAGGTAGTTGTCGACCGCGCCGACGTGCCAGGTCGAGCCGCTGTCGTCGCTGTAGATGAGTCCGGCGTAGTTTTCGACGGAGTTGGTTCCGTCGCTGCGTTCGGCGTTCACGCCGAAGACGAGCCGGCCCGCGTGCTGGCCGCGCTGGAGCTGGATGCCGTGCACCGGGCCCGAGGCGTACCACGAATCCCAGGCTGGGAGTTTGGCTTGCGCGCTGATGTCGACCGGTGCCGACCAGGTACGGCCGTCGTCGGTGCTGTACTGCGAGTGCGGGGTGCGCGGGCACGGCACGTCGCAGCCCTTGTCGTCGGTGCGGCCCTTGTTGTACGTGGTGATCAGGACGATCCGGCCGGTTTTAGCGTCCACAATGGGCACTGGGTTGCCGTGGGTGTCCCCGCCGCCGCGGTTCACCACCTGCAGCGGCGACCAGGTGGTGCCGCCGTCGGTCGAACGCTTCAGGACCAGGTCGATGTCGCCGGTGTCGCCGCAGTTGTCCTTGCGGCCCTCGGCGAAGGCCAGCAGCGTGCCGTGCGTGCTGCGGACGATCGCCGGGATGCGGAAGCAGGCGTATCCTGTTTCCTGGTGCGGGTTGAAGAGCGCTTTCTGGTCGAACTGAGGGGCGGCCTGTGCCGCGCCGACGGGAGCGAGGAAAGCCAGCAGCACGAATGCCAGCACCACGCGGAGGGCGGTTCTCATCTGGTCTCCGTTCCGAACTGTCCGGAAAGGACGGCCACGCCGTGCGCGGCCAATTCCACTTCGGACGATGGCTGGGCGGGATCGGTGAGCAAATCTGTACCGGGCGAAGGAAGCGAAACCGTGACGGGATGCGCGTTGTGGTTGAGCAGGAACAGGTAGTCGTCCGCGCCGTGCCGCACGATCGCCTGGACACCGTCCGGAAGGCCGGAGAGCACCGGGGAGACTCCGGCGTCGGCGGTGATCCGGTCGAAGAGGGTCCGCATGACGGCCGCGTCCGGGCGGGTGCCGAGGTACCACGCGACGCCGGAGCCGAACTCGTGCCGGGTGATCGCGGGGCGGCCCGACAGCGGGCCTTCGGCGAAGGTGGCGACGACGTCCGCGCCCTCGGTCTCGATCCATTCGGACCAGATCGTCGCGCCCACGGAGGCGCCGTCGAGGTCGAGGGTGGTGGAACCGCCTTCGGGCAGCGGCCAAAACTCGTCGACGACCAGGCCGAGAATGTCGCGCAAGGGAGCGGGATAGCCGCCGGTGTACACCCGGTCGTTCTCGTCGGCGATGCCGGAGAAGAACGACACCACCAGGTGCCCGCCACCCTCCACATAGGAGCGGAGGTTGGCGGCGACCGCACTGTCCATCAGGTACAGATTGGGCACCACGACGAGCTTGTATCCGGACAGATCCTGCGCCGGGTGCAGGACATCGCAGGTGACGTTCGCGTCGAAGAGCGGCGCGTAGTGCGCGAGGTGCGTTTCGAGCTGGTCGAGGTCATCTGAGGGATGCGAGTTCAGCTCCAGCGCCCACCAGTTGTTCCAGTCGTGCAGGAAGGCGACGTCGGCCCGTACCCGGGATCCGGCGATCTGCTGCACTGTGGACAGTTCCTGGCCGAGATCGCGGACTCCGCGGAAGGTACGGGTCTCCGCGCCGCCGTGCGGCACCATCGCGGAGTGGAACTTCTCGGCACCGCCGGAGGTTTGCCGCCACTGGAAGAACAGCACCGCGTCGGCTCCGCGCGCGATCGCTTGCCAGCTGTCCAGTCGCATCGTTCCCGGCGGCTTCGGGCCGTTGCGGGTGCGCCAGTTCACCGCGCTTGGCGCTTGTTCGAGCAGCAGCCACGGCTGACCGTCCTTAAGGGACCGGACGAGGTCGTAGGCGAACGCCGCTTCCACGTGCGAGCGCGGATCGTGCGGGTCCGGGTAGGAGTCGAGGCTCACCACGTCCTCGTGCTGAACCCACCGGTGCCAGTCGAGCGACTTCTGCACCCGGCCGACGAAGTTCGTGGTCACCGGGACGTCCGGGGTAATGCGAGCGAGCACCTCGCGCTCGTTGAGATAGCAGCCGAGCGACGCGTCGGAGGAGAACCGGTGGAAGTCCAGCTGCTGCGCCGGGTTCGGGAAAGTCGGCGCGACCCGCGGCGGCTGCACCTCGGCGAAGTCGGAATACCGCTGCGACCAGAACGTCGTGCTCCAGGCTTCGTTCAACGCCTCGATACTGCCGTAGCGTTCGGTGAGCCAGCGCCGGAAGTCCACAGCGGACTCGTCGCAATAGCAGGCGCGGATGTGGCAGCCGAATTCGTTCCCGATGTGCCACATTTCCAGCGCCGGATGTCCGGCGTACCGCGTAGCGACCTTTTCCACCAGCCGCGCAGCGTGCTCGCGGAAAATCAGGCTGGACGGGCAGAATTGCTGCCGCGCGCCGGCGGAAAGCCGGGTGCCGTCCGCGCGTACCGGCAGGATTTCCGGGTGCTGGTGGGAAAGCCACGGCGGCGGCGAGGCTGTCATGGTGGCGAGACAGGCGCGGACCCCGCCGTCGGCGAGATTGTCCATCACCGTGTCGAACCAGCCGAAATTGAATTCGCCCGGCCGCGGTTCGACCTGCGCCCAGGAGAAGATCCCGACGGTCACCATCGAAACCGAAGCCTCGGCCATCAGTTTCAGGTCTTCCGCCCACACGTCGGGCGACCAGTGCTCGGGGTTGTAATCCCCGCCGTAGTACAGACGGTCCATCAGAGGAGACCCGCTTCCGCTAGCTTTCCCTTGATCTGCAGGAGTTCGTCGTCGTTGAGGGGGAGTTGCGGCGGTGCCATCACCGCGTTGTCGATGAACCCGCGCATCTTCATCGACGCCTTGAACGCGCCGAGCGCGGCCGAACCGCGGCCCATCCGGTGCGGCGGCGCGACGTCGGTGATGCTGAACAGCGTCAGCAGCCGTTCCTGCTCGCGCCGCGCGGCCTGCGGGTTGCCGCCGCGGAAGTGGTCGTAGATCAGCACATAGCCGACCGGGTCGACGTTGCCGAGGCCCGGCACCGCGCCGTCCGCGCCCTGCGCGAGCGCGGCGTCCACGAGGAGTTCGGAGCCGGTGAACACGGCGAACTGCTCCAGACCGCGCTCGCGGCGGGCCTGCAGCACCATCCGGAAGCCGGCCTCGTCGCCGCTGGAGTCCTTGAGCCCGGCCAAAACGCCGTCCGCGGCCAGGTTCAGCACCATGTCGCGGTCGAGTTTGGTGTGCACGGCCATGGGGATGTCGTAGGCGAAAATCGGCAGCGACGTCCGCTCGTGCAGCAGCCGGAAGTGCCGGTCGATTTCCGCGACGTGCGTGCGGGTGTAGTACGGCGCGGTCACCACGATGGCGTCCGCGCCGGCCGCTTCGGCGGTCTTCACGTGCTCCGCGACGCGCAGGGTCGTCATGTCGATGCAGCCGGCCAGCACCGGGACCCGGCCGGCGACCTGGTCGACCGCGGTTTCGACGGTGATCCGCCGCTGGTCGTCGGGGAGGAAGGCGACCTCGCTGGACGAGCCGAGCACGAAGATCCCGTGCACGCCGGCGTCGAGCTGGAAGTCGATGTGCCGCCGCAGCGACGCGGTGTCCACCGTGAAATCGTCGTGGAACGGCGTGCACAGCGGCGGGATGATGCCGGCGAACTGGGGCGCAGTCATGAGGAAGTCACTCCGATTTCTGGGTGGATGCAGCGGTAGGTGTGCTCGTCCGGCCCGGACTGCGGTGGCAAGGCGAGAGAGCACTCGTCGGTGGCTCGGGGGCAGCGCGTGTGGAACGGGCAGCCGGGCGGCGGCGCGGTGGCCGACGGCACGGGTCCACTGAGGACAATCGGTTCCACCGGGTGCAGCAGGCTCGGCGTCGCCGAGAACAACGCGCGGGTGTACGGGTGATGCGCGTGGTGCGGCAGTTCGGCGGCCGGGGCCTGTTCGACGATCCGGCCGAGGTACATCGTCACGATGCGGTCGCTCATCCGGCGCACGGTCTGGATGTCGTGCGACACGAACACCATCGCGAGTTCGAGCTGTTCGCGCAGTTCCAGCAACAGGTTCAGGATCTGCGCGCGCACCGAAACGTCCAAAGCGGACGTTGGCTCGTCGGCCACCAGCAAGGCTGGCCGCAGGGCGAGCGCACGGGCGATCGCGACGCGCTGCCTCTGCCCGCCGGACAGTTGCGACGGCAGCGCATCGGCCACACTGGACGGAAGGCCGACGAGGCCCATCAGCTCCCGGACCCGCTCGGCGCGCTCCTCGGCAGTGCCGACCTGGTGCACGTCGAGCGGGTCACGGAGGATCTTCGCGACCGGGAGCCGCCGGTTCAGCGCGGTGGACGGGTCCTGGAAGATCATGCCGACGGTGCGGCCCAGCTCGGCCGAGCGCAGCGCGGACAGCGGCTGCCCCGCGTACCGCACGGTGCCTGCCGTCGGCTTCTGCAGCCCGACCAGCACTTTGGCCAAAGTGGACTTTCCGCAGCCGGATTCCCCGACCACGCCGACGGTTTCGCCCTTCGCGATGGACAAGGTCGCGTCGGTGAGCGCGTACACCTTGTCGTGTCCGAAAAGGCTCGAACCGCGGATCTTGTGCACCACGTGCACGCCGTCGACTTCGACGAGGCTCATGCCTGCGCTCCTTCCGTCAGGACCGCGACCGGGCTCTCGGCGGGGTAGTGGCAGGCGACGAGATGTCCGTTGCCCGACGGTTCGGGTGCGACCTCGAAGCAATGCCCGCGCGCGGCGGGACACCGGCTGGCGAACCGGCAGCCGGGCGGGAAGTCCGCCGGAGCGGGTACGACGCCCTTGATCTGGGTGAGCGTCGCTTCGTTTTCCTCCAGCGACAGCACCGCGCTGAGCAGGCCGCGCGTGTAGTGGTGCTGCGGCGCGCCGACGACGGCCGCGGTCGCTCCGGTCTCGGCGACCTGCCCGCCGTACATCACCACGACCCGGTCGGCGATGTCGGACACCAGCGCGAGGTCGTGCGAAACCAGCACCAACGCGAAGCCCAGTTCCTCCTGCAACCGCAGCAACAGGGCCATGATCTGCGCCTGCACGGTCACGTCGAGCGCCGTCGTCGGCTCGTCCGCCACGATCAGTTTCGGGCTCCGGGACAGCGCCATCGCGATCAGCACGCGCTGCCGCTGCCCGCCGGACAGCTCGTGCGGGTACGCCCGCAGCGTCCGGCCCGGATCGAGGTTGACCAGTTCCAGCAGCTCTTCCGGCGTGCGGGTGCCGCCGCGCCGGGTGAACTGCTTGAGCTGCGCGCGGATCGTCATCGCCGGGTTCAGCGAACTGAGCGCGTCCTGGTACACCATCGCCAGGTCGTGCCCGAGATGCCGGCGGCGGGCGCTCGGCTTCATGGTGAGCAGGTCGTCGCCCGCGAACCGGATCTCGCCGCTGAGCCGCGCGGCGTCCGGCTGCAGGCCCATGATCGACAGCGCGGTGAGCGATTTCCCGCAGCCCGATTCGCCGATCAAGCCGAGCACCTCGCCGGAACGGACCGAAAAGGACACTCCGTCGACTACGTTGACGCCGTTGTGCCGGTCCGGGAACGAGATCGCGAGATTCTTCACCGCCAGCACGGTTTCCCGGCCGGACAGATCCCTCGCCTTGGCCGCCAGCCGTTGCCCGGCCTCGCGCAGACCACGCAGGGGCAGCACCGCTGGAGCGGTCTCCGGGGCCAGTTCGATTTCTTGCGCGGCTTCGGCCGCCTTGGCGGTGCGAGCCGACGGCGCGGCCCACGCGTCCGAGATGCCCTCGGAGAGAATGTTCAACGCCAGCACGGTGATCAGGATCAGCAGGCCGGGGAACAGCGTCGCCCACCAGCCGCCGGTCAGCACCAGGTCCTTGCCGTCCGACAGCACCGAACCCCACGACGGGTCGGGCGGCTGGATGCCCGCGCCGATGAACGACAGCGACGCCTCGAAGACGATCGCGTCGGCGACGGTCACCGTGCAGTAGACGAGGATCGGCGCGGCGCAGTTCACCGCGACGTGCCGGGCGAGGATGAACAGCCGTTTCGCGCCGATCACCCGTTCGGCCGCGACGTAGTCCTCGCCGTACTGCGCGAGCACGTTCGCCCGCACCACCCGCGCCACCGGGGCCATGTTGAGGAAGCCGATGGCGAGGATCAGCACGAGGATGCCGCGCCCGAACACCGCCACCAGCACCGCGGCGAGCGCGATGCCGGGGAAGGCCATCAGCACGTCGAGCACCCGCATGACCAGGCCGTCGACCCGGCGGCCGGACGTCGCCGCGAACGAGCCGACGAGGACGCCCGCGACCAGCGCCAGCAGCGTCGCGCCGAGGCCGATCGCGAGCGACCAGCGGGTGCCCGCGACGAGCCGGGAGAAGATGTCGCGGCCGGACTGGTCGGTGCCGAACCAGTGCGCCGCGCTGGGCCCGCCGGTGTCGGTGCTGAGCACGTCCGGGTTGTGCGTGGCGACGGCGGTGCCGAGGACCGCGACGAGCCCGAGCACGATCAGCACGCCCAGCGCGATCCACGAGGACAGGGGAAGCCGCCGGAACCGGACGCCGGGCCGCGAAAGCCGGGCGGTGAGGCCGGGGCGGAGGACTGGGCGCATCACGAGCGGCTCCGCAGACGGGGGTTGGCGACGAGGTACAACACGTCAACAATGAGGTTGACCAGCACGAACCCGGCCGCGATGGTGATCACGAAGCCCTGCACCTTGGCGGTGTCGCCGTCCTGCACGGCCTGGATCATGTTCTGGCCCATGCCGGGCAGCGCGAACATCGTCTCGATCACCACCGCGCCGCCGAGCAGGTAGCCGACCCGCAGGCCGAGCACGGTCAGCGGGTTGACCAGTGCGTTGCGCAGCACGTTCCGGCCGACCACGACGACCGGCGGCAGCCCGCCGCCGCGCGCGGTGCGCACGTAGTCCTTGTCGAGTTCCTCGACCATCGACGTCCGGATCACCCGGGTCAGCTGCGCGGCGACCGGCGCGGACAGCGCGATCGCGGGCAGCGTCAGCGAGTTCAGCCAGCCGGAGAAGGAATCCGCCGGGCTGACGTAGCCGCTGGTGGGGAAGAGACCCTTGCCGACGGCCAGCCACTGCACCAGCAGCAGCGCGATCCAGAACGCGGGCGCGGCGACCCCGGCGAGCGTCACGAAGCGGATCAGGTGGTCCGGCCAGCGGCCCCGGAACAGCGCCGAGGTCACGCCGAGCACCACCGACACGACGAGCGCGAGCGCCAGGCCGAGCAGGGTCAGCTGCACGGTGAGCGGGAGCGCGGTGGCGATGGTCTGGCCCACCGGCTCCTTGGTGATCACGCTCGTGCCGAAGTCGCCCTGCAGCAGGTGCCACACGAAGTGCACGTACTGCAGCGGCAACGGGTCGAGCAGGCCGTTCTGCTCGCGGAACTGCTGCAGCTGGTCGGCGGTGGCGTTGGCGCCGTTGAACGCGGCCATCGCCGGGTCGACCGGCGAGAACCGCATCACGATGAACACGAACAGGATCACGCCGAGCAGCAGCGGGATCAGGGCGAGGATGCGACCGGCCAGCATCCGCACGACGACTGTCACTTGCGTCTCCCGTCAGACCGGTTTGGCCTGGTTGAGGTAGATGCCCGGGTAGCCCTGGGCGCGCACGCCGGAGATCGCCTTCGGATCCCACGCGGTGCCCATTTGCGTGAAGACGACCGGGTAGATCACCGCCTGCTCGGAAATCTGGTCGAGCAGCTGCTTGTACAGCCCGTTCCGCTTGGTCTCGTCGGTTTCCGCGGCGGCCCTGTCCTGCAGCGCCAGCAACGCGTTCGTGTCGTCGCCGCTCCAGCGCGCGTACCTCGTCATGAGCACCGATTGCGCGTCGTAGTAATAGCGGATCAGCAGGTCCGGGTCGTTGCCGAACTGGAGCGGGTTGTTCGTGGTGGCCACGACCTGGAAGTCGTCGCCGTTGTCCAGTTTGGAGAACAGCGCCTTGGTGTCCTGGGAGTCCAAAGTGGTCTGCACGCCGATCGCGTCCCAGCCCTCTTTGATCACCTTCACGCAGTCGAGCACCAGCGAGGTGTTCGTTGTGGACAGTGAGATCTTCAAGCCGCTGACGCCCGCTTCGGCGAGCAGCTGCTTCGCCTTCTCCGGGTTGAACTCGAAACTCTGCGACGCCGGCTGCGAACCGGGGAGCTTGGGGTTGATGAACGACGTGCCCGCGGTTCCGGTGCCGCGCAAGCCGATCCCGATCATCTTCTTCTTGTCGATCGCGTAATGCAGCGCCTGGCGGACCCGTTTGTCGGCGAACGGCGAGTGCTTGGTGTTGAAGAGGAGGAACAGGTTGTTGCCGCCGTCGGCGAATTCGACCGTGCGGCCCGCCTTGCGCAGCTGCTCGGCGTTGGCCGGCGGGATGTTCTCCGCGATCTGCGCGTCCGGCTTCGCCCCGGAGATCGCCGCTACTCGCGGCGCAGAATCCACAATGGACTTCCAGAGCATCTTGTCGTACGCGGCCGGGCGCGGGCCGTTGTAGTCGGCGAACTTCTCGAACGTGGTGTGCGAAAGCGGGGCCTGTTCGGTGATCTTGTACGGCCCGGAGCCGACGACCTTGCCCGCGGCGGCGGCCTTCCAGTTGTTCTCGAACACGTGCTTGGGCACGATCTTGCAGATCTGGATCCGCTGCAGCGCGTACGGGAACGCGAACTTCAGCGTGAACTCCACGGTCTTCTCGTCGACCTTGGCGACCGACTGCAGCCACTGCGAGAAGAAGCTGTGGATGAGAACGTTTTCTTTGGGATCGAGGACGCGGGCGTAGGTGAACACCACGTCGTCGGCGGTCACCGGCTTGCCGTCGTGCCACTTCGCGCCGTCGCGCAGTTCGAAGCGCAGCTTGGTGCTCTTGAGGTCCGCGGGCAGCGCCTTCGCCAGGCCGGGGAAGGGTTCCCGGGTGACCGGATCGCCTTCGACGAGCGATTCGTAGCTGTGCAGGATGGCCGCCATCGCGAACGCCGACGCGGTCTGCAGCGGGTCCCAGGTCTGGTTGTTGCCGTACCCGATCACCGCGGTGACGGAACCGGACGAACTGCCGGTCTTGTTGGTCGACGCGGGACCGCCGCACGCGGCGAGCGTCGACGAAACCGCTGCGGCAGCCCCGGCGAGGCCGGCGTAGCGCAGCAGTGCGCGCCGGTTGAACTGAGTCCCCATGGCGGTTCGGGACATGGCGTCTCCTGACTTGATGCGGTGTTCCACCCAGAAAGCATCGAGAAGTAGGACGTGGGACGTCCTATGACTTGCCGGAACCCTAAGTCTCGTTCCCGCCCCGGTCAAGAGGCTTGTTCCCACCCGCGCGGGTGCAGCGGCACCAGCCGATCATGACGTAGGATGTCCTCCGATGGCGACGTGCCAGTGCAAGAAAGACATCCGGGAGACACGTGTGGCGCGCCCGCAACGCAGTGAAGAGATCACCAAGCAGATCATCGACCTGATCGTCGACCGGCAGCTGCCGACCGGCGCGCCGATGCCCACCGAGCTGAGCCTCGCCGAGGACATCGGGGTCAGCCGGAATTCGATCCGGGAGGCGGTCAAGGCGCTGCAGGCGCTCGGGATCGTCGAGGTCCGGCACGGCTACGGCACGTTCGTCGGCTCGGCGGGATCGGAAGCGCTGCAGACCTGGCTGCTCTTCCGCACGCGCAGCCGCGGCAGCACCGACGCCGGGCGGCTGCGCGACCTGCTCGAGGTCCGCGAGATGATCGAAACGGAGCTGACCAGCCGGGTCGCGCGCGATCACCGGCCGGAGCTGATCGGCGAACTGCAGGCGTGCGTGGCGCGGATGCGCCGCAAGGGACCGGACGCGGCGGTCGCCGACCGCGAGTTCCACGACCTCATCTGCGCCGAGGCGGGCTTCGACCTGGCGCGCGAGCTGACCGGGCTGTTCTGGGACGTCTACCGGGCCGCGGAAGGTGAAATGGGCGGTCCGGTGTCGTCGGCCCCGGCCACGGCGAAACGGCATCAGGCGATCGTGGACGCCCTCGTGAACGGGGACGCGGAAGAGGCCGCGCACGCGGTGCACCGGCATTTCGACGAGGTGCGCAAGCGGGCGAAGGCGGGCCGCTACGGCGGCTTCGGCGAGGCGCGGCCGGCGGTTTCCGGTTCGGCCGCGAGCTGACTGCGGTTAGGCTGGGCGGGTGACGACTCCGGAGATCGCCTTCCTGCCGCCGTCCGCCGCCGAGGATGCCGAGCTGGTGGCCACGCTGACTGAGCTGGTGAACACCGTCTACGCGAAGGCGGAAGCGGGATTGTGGGCCGGTTCGGCCGATCGGACGAACGCCGGGGAGATGGCCGGGCTGGTCCGCGCGGGCGAGATCGCGGTCGCCCGGCTCGGCGGGGCCGTCGTGGGTTCGGTCCGGATCCAGCGGCTGGGCGAGGAGCTGGGGGAGTTCGGCCTGCTGGCCGCCTCGCCGGAGGTGCGCGGCGCGGGGATCGGGCGGGAGCTGGTCCGGTTCGCGGAGAGCCATTGCCGGGCCGCCGGGTGCACGCGGATGCAGCTCGAGCTGCTGGTGCCGCGCGAGTGGACGCATCCGTCGAAGGAGTTTCTCGCGCAGTGGTACGGGCGGCTCGGGTACCGGGTCGTGGAGACCTCGACGATCGACGGGCCGCATCCGGAGCTGGCGCCGCTGCTGGCCACTCCGTGCGATTTTCTGATCTGGCACAAGGAACTCGGCTGACGCTGTCCCGGGATTCCGTCCGGTTTTGTCCTGGTGTCAATTCTGACCAAGTGGTAGAAATTGGCGAAAGCCGTCTAGCCGCTAGGAGTTGGCATGGGAGTCCCTTCGGTGCAGCTGTACTCGGTGCGCGAGGCGTTCGCGGCTGATCCGGACGAGACGTTGCGGCGGCTGGCCGCGATCGGGTTCACGCGGGTGGAGCCGTATGGGGTGGTGGAGAACGCCTCGGCGCTGAGGGCTGGGCTGGCGGCGCATGGGTTGAGCGCGCCTACCGCGCATGCGGCGGTGCTTGGCCGGGATCAGAATGCGGTCTTCGCCGCGGCTCGGGAGTTGGGGATCGGGGTGGTTGTCGAGCCGTTGATTCCGGCTTCGCAGTGGGAGGCGGTGGAGGATATTTCGGCTACTGCTTCGGGGCTTAATGCGGCGGCTGAGGTGGCTGCCGGGTATGGGGTTCGGGTGGGGTATCACAATCATTGGTGGGAGCTGGAATCGCGGATCGACGGGCGCAGTGCGCTGGAGGTTTTCGCGGATCTGCTTTCTCCGGAGATTGTGTTGGAGGTGGATGCTTACTGGGCTTCCGCGGGCGGCGAGGACGCACCTGAGCTGTTGCGGCGGTTGGGGGAGCGGGTTTTCGCGATTCATGTGAAGGACGGGGCGTTGGCTACTGATGCCAGTGGGCAGGTGCCTGCTGGGAGGGGGTCGGTGCCGATGCGGGCTGTGCTGGCTGCGGGCGCCGGAGGCGTTGCGGGTGGTGGAATTCGATCAGCATGAGGACGTTTTTCAGGGGATTGCGGAGAGTTTCGCTTATCTCGCTGAGGTGGAGAAGTGACTGTCGGGGTCGGTGTCGTGGGGGCTGGGTTTATCAGTGACACCTATCTGGAGAATTTGACGGCGTTTCCGGATCTTCGGGTGGTGGGGGTTGCTGATCTCGACGTCGGCCGGGCGCGGGGGCAGGCGGAGAAGTACGGGGTGCCGTGGGGTGGGGTGGCGGATCTTCTTGCTTCGCAAGACGTTGAGATCGTGGTGAATTTGACTGTGCCCGCGGTGCATGTCGAGGTCAGTCTCGCGGCGGTGGAGGCGGGGAAGCACGTTTGGACGGAGAAGCCGCTCGGGTTGGATCGGGGGAGTGCGCGGAAACTGCTTGATCGGGCGCGGGAGAAGGGGGTTCGGGTGGCTTGTGCGCCGGATACCCTTCTCGGTGCTGGGCATCAGACCGCGCTTCGTGCTTTGGCGGACGGGCGGATTGGGGCGCCGGTTACGGCGTTGGCGTTGTTTCAGACGCCTGGGCCGGAGGGGTGGCATCCTTCGCCGGAGTTTTTGTATCAGGCCGGGGGTGGGCCGTTGTTTGATATGGGGCCTTATTACTTGACGCAGCTGGTGCAGGTGTTTGGGCCGGTTCGGAAGGTTACCGGGGCTGGCGGGACGGTGCGGGGGACTCGGGTGGTTGGGGCTGGGCCTCGGGCTGGGACGGAGTTTTCGGTTTCGGTGCCTACTACGGTTACTGCGTTGGTGGAGTTTGTGCGCGGGGGAGTGCGCAGGTTGTTTTGACGTTTGATTCAGCCTTGCGGCGTACGGGGGTTGTTGAGGTTACTGGGGAATTCGGTACTGCGGTGTTGCCGGATCCTAATCGGTTTGATGGGGCGACTGTGGTGCATTCGGCGGGGCGGGAGGAGGTGGCCGCGGTGGGGCATGCGGGGTCTCGGGGGACTGGGGTGGTGGAGTTGGCTCGAGCCGTTCGGGCGGGGGTGCCGGAGCGGGCTTCTGGGGAGCTGGGTTTTCACGTGCTGGATGTGGTGCTGGCTGTCGAGGAGTCGATGGAGTCCGGGGTTTCGGTGGGGGTGGAGAGCGGGGTGGAGGTGGCGGAGCTGCTGCCGGTTGAGTGGGATCCGTTTGTGCGGACGTTGTGAGGGGGCTCGTCGCCTGGCGGCGACATTGCGCCCGGGCGCTGGCGTGGGGCACCCCGAAGCTTGATTGTGCTGACGGTCGGTGGGTGCTTGTCAAGGCGGGAAAGATGCCTTGACAAGCACCCACCGACCGCAGAGAGGCTTCGTATCGGGGTGCGGGGGAGGGGCTGGGTGCCTCGACAGTTGGGTTCGTTGGTGGCGGATTTTGCGGCCATCTGGGCGAGATCTGCGGATTCCCTCGGTTACGGGAACAGGGGGACGGTCAGGAGAGTTTGCAAGGAGAGGCGGAGGGAAGCGACTACATCGACTTGCGTGGGGGTGGTGAGCCACTGGACCTGGAGGCCGTCCATCAGCGCGATGAAGGTGAGCGCCGCCAAGTCCGGGTTTACGCCGGGGCGCAGCTCGCCGGTTTTGGCGAGCGCGCGGAAGGATTCGGCGATGGCTTCGCGGGCCTCGCGGTAGTGGCGGGCGAAGTAGGCGTGGGCGGGGTGGTCTTCCGAGATCGCTTCGGCGGCCAGGCGCGAGTACAGGTCGACGATGCCTCGGTGGCGGACGTTGTGTTCGGCCAGCGCTATGAATCGCCGCAGCACCTCCAGGCCTGGGGGTGCGCTCAGCTGTTCGCGGGCGGAGTCCTCGGCGTCGCGGCGTTCCAGTACCGCGGCGAGCAGCGCTTCCTTCGTCGGGAAGTGGTACAGCAGCCCGGCGTGGGTGATGCCTGCTCGTTTGGCGATTTCCCGCAGCGACGACGCGTGGTAGCCGGCCTCGCCGTACACCTTGGCGGCCGCCGAGACGAGGTCGTCGCGGCGGATGCGGCCCTTCTCGTAGCCGCTCACGGTTCGGACTCCACGCGTCCCATTCTGCCCGCCCGCACTGTTCCTGCCTGGACCCGACCCCGAAGAGGAGCCGAGCCCGATGACTGAGCTTTCCCCGCCCCCGGTGCTGCCCCGCGCGGCCCGCGTCGCCACCTGGATCGTGTTCGCGCTCTGCGGGTTCGCGGTCGGCATGTGGGTGGTGCACATTCCGGTGATCGAGCGCGCGACCGGCGTTTCGCACACCGCGCTCGGGGCGCTGCTGCTCGTGCTCGGCGGCTCGGCGCTGGTCGGGATGCAGGTCACCGGGCCGCTCGCGGACCGGTTCGGGCATTCGCGGGTGGTGTGCGTCGCGGGGGTGCTGGTCGGGGTCGCGGTGGTGCTGCCGGGGCTCGCGGCGAACTGGTGGACGCTCGGGCTGGCGCTCGCGGCGTTCGGGTTCTTCAACGGCTCGCTCGACGTCGCGATGAACGCGCACGCGGTGGTCGTGGAACGTGCCTATCCGCGGCCGATCATGGCGGCGTTTCACGCGATGTGGTCGATCGGCGGTGCGATCGCCGCGGTCGTCGGCGCGGCGGTGCTGGGGGCAGGGGTGCCGGCGATCGTGTCGCTGGGCGGCACGGGGGCGCTGTGCATCGTGATTTCGCTGGCGGTCCGCCGGTATCTGCTCGATTCGTCGGACACGGCGGTCGAGGAAACCGCCGAAGAGGCCAAACCGACTCGCACGCCGGCCCGGGTGGTCTGGCTGCTGGGGCTGCTGGCGTTCGCGTTGATGCTGTCCGAGGGCGTCGCGAACGACTGGGCCGCGCTGTATCTGCGCGACGGGCTCGGGACGTCCGAAAGCACCGCCGCCCTCGCCTACGGTTCGTTCGCGGTGGCGATGACGGTCGGCCGGTTCGCGACGGACCGGGTGGCCGCGCTGGCCGGGCCGGTCGCGGTGGTGCGGTACGGGAGCGGGCTGGCTGCGCTGGGGTTGGCGATCGCTTCGCTGGCACCGTGGGTCCCGTTGTCGCTGTGCGGCTGGGCTTTGTTCGGGCTGGGGCTTTCCGGCGGCGTCCCGCAGTTGTTCACCGCGGCGGGCAACCTCGACAAGCGCGCGTCGGGTGCGCTGATGGCGCGGGTGGTCGGCGTCGGGTACGTCGGGCTGCTGGCCGGGCCCGCGATCATCGGCGGGCTGGCGCACTGGGTGCCGCTGAACGTCGCGTTCCTGCTGCCGTTGGCGTTGTGCGTGGTGGCGGTGGTGTTCGCGCCCGTGATGAAGCAACGGGGCTGAGTCAGCCGCCGCACCCTTGCGGCCGCAGGGTCTGGCCGCCGCCGGAAAGGGTGACGGTCTTGGCCGGGCCGCCGCCGCCCGCCGCGATCACCGTGCAGACGAGCTGGCCCACCGCGTTCGGCGTCAAGTCCCGGACGTTCACGCCGATCGCCGCCTCGCTGATCCCGACCGCGATCGGTTCGAACGACGGCGGCAGCTCCGTCGTGTACCCGCTGGCCCGTTCGTCCTCGTTCGGCCCCTGCTCCAGCGCCCGGACCCGGTCGGCGGGCACCTCGCCGACCCCGTTGCGCACCACCGGAACGAGCTTCCCGTCCAGCACGAAGTACACCGTCGCGGTGTTCCCGACGCTGCCGACCGCCGGCCCGCTCGGCGCCTCTTCCCCGGGGATCACGCCGCTGGGCCGCACCCCGCAGCCCGCCGCCAGCAGCATGATCGCGATCAGTCCGAGCAGCCGCTTCATCGCACCTCCCGAGGCAGCCACAAGGTGAACACCGCACCGCCGCCCGCCCGGTTTCCCGCGCGTAGTTCCCCGTGGTGCAGGCGCGCGTTCTCCCAGGCGATGGCCAGCCCGAGCCCGCTTCCCTCGGACCGGCTCCGGGCGGTGTCCGCCTTGTAGAACCTCGCGAACACGTGCGGAAGCACCTCCTCGTCCAAGCCCGGCCCGGAATCCTCGACCGACAGCCAGACCCCGGCCGGATCGTCCCGCAGCCGGACGGTCACCGGCTCCGCGCCGTGCCGCAACGCGTTTCCGACGAGATTCGCCACGATCACGTCGAGCCGGCGGGGGTCGACCCGGGCCCGGATGCCGGACGGCAGGTCCGTCTCCACCTCGAAGCCCCGCGCCCGCAGCGTCGCGCGGACCGCGTCGGCGACGTCGACGTCGTCCAGCTCCAGCGACGCGGTGCCGGAGTCGAACCGGGTGACCTCGATCAGGTCGTTCACCAGCCGGGTGAGGTTGTGCGTTTCCTGGCTGACCAGGCGGACCGCCTCGCCCGCCGCGTCCGGCAGCCGTTCCGCCTCGTCGTCGAGCATGTCGGTGACCGCGGTCATCGCGGCCAGGGGAGTGCGCAGTTCGTGCGACACGTCGGCCACGAATCGCCGCGCGTCGGCTTCCATCCGGCGCAGTTCGCCGACGTGGCGTTGCAGCGAGTCGGCGGTCGAGTTGAACGTCTCGGCGACGCTGGCCAGCTCGTCGCTGCCGCGGACGACGATCCGGGCGTCGAGGTCGCCCGCGCCGAGCCGGCGGGCCGCGCGCTGCAGCTCTCCGACCGGCCGCAGCACGCTGCTCGCGGCCAGCACGGCGAGCACCAGCGCCACCACCAGCGCGGCCCCGCCGGCGAGCCAGGCGTCCCTGGCGAGCCGGTTCACCGCCTCGATTTCCGCGTCGAGGCTGCGCAGTTCGAAGACCTCGATGCCGGACGCCACAGCCGGTTTCGACCGGTCGCCGGTCGAGATGAGCAGCGGCGCTCCCAGCAGCAGCTGCGTCACGCCGCCGACGTCCACCCGCTGCCACGCGACCCGGCCGGATCGCACGATCGCACGCAGCTCCGGCGTGATCACCGAGGCCGGCATGTCGCCCGCGCTGTGCCCGCCGCTCGTCACCAGCGCGGAGTTCTTCCGGCCGTTCAGCCGGTCGGCGGCCGACGCCAGCGCGCTCGTTTCCACTGGCTGCCTCGGCAGCGGGTACAGCTGCTTGATCTGCGTCGTCATCTCGACGGCGGCGTTGTCCTGGGTGCGCTGCAGGATCCCGTCACGGGCCCGCACGTAGCCGATTCCGGCGACGGCCACCGCGGTGAACACGCTCAGCAGCGCGAACGCCACCAGCAGCCGGACCCGCAGCCCCCGCCACCGCCAGCCGGTCACAGCGGCCCGAAGCGATAGCCGAAACCGCGCAGGGTCTGGACGTACACCGGTTTCGCGGCGTCGTCCTCGATTTTGGAGCGCAGCCGCTGCACGCACGCGTCGACGAGCCGGGAATCGCCGAGATATCCCTGGTCCCACACGGATTCGAGCAGCTGCTGGCGGCTGAGCACGCGGCCGGGCGACGCCGACAGCTCCAGCAGCAGCCGCAGTTCGGTCGGCGCGAGCCCGATGACCTCGCCGTTCTTGCTCACCACGAGACCCTCGCGGTCGATCGTGAGGTCGCCGTGCCGTTCCGGGCCCGGTTTCGCGTCCGGATGGCGCGGTTCGCCGCCGGTGCGGCGCAGCACCGCGCGGATGCGCGCCTCCAGCACCCTGGCCTGCGCGGGTTTCACGACGTAGTCGTCGGCTCCCGCCTCGAGCCCGGCCACCACGTCGATGTCGTCGTTGCGCGCGGTGAGCATGATGATCGGCAGGTCGCCCGCCGCGCGGATGCGCCGGCACACCTCGAAGCCGTCCATCCCGGGCAGCATGAGATCGAGGACCACGACGTCGGCCGGGTCGCCGGCGAGCCGGGCGAGCCCCTCCTCGCCGGTCTCCACCGCGTCGACCGTGTGCCCCTGGTAGGTCAGGGCCAGCCGCAGGCCGTCGCGCACGGCCTGGTCGTCTTCGATCAGCAGCACCCTCGGCATGTCTCCCACTATCCCAGCCCGCCCGTCCGGCCGCCCGGACAGTCCACAGCGGACACCCGGGCCCCAGCCTGCCCGGCCCGGGTCCCCGCCCGGTGCGGGCAGTGTCATCGTTCGGTAACAGCGCGCTCGCGGGGAACTGTTACAGAGCTGTCAAACTCCGTGCGCAGTGCGCGCACACTGGGGCCCGAAAGTGGACGTCATGATCGAGTCGCTCAGCCGGCCCCGGGTCCTCGCGGCCGTCACCCGCTTCCTGGCCGTGGCCCTGCTCCCGGCGGCGTTCCTGCGTTCGCCCGGCCGCGGCCGGTACCTGGCCTGCCAGTGGGCGCTGGCGATGCGCTACCCGGCCGAGGACCTGGCGGGGCTCAGCGAACCGGCCCGCGCGGCTTTCACCGCGGCGCGCACCGAGGCGTTCTGGCGCGACGGGCAGCTCATCGGCCTCACGTCCGGCCACCGCGACGCGGCCGACCAGCACCGGATGTTCGCCGAAGAGGTGCACCGCACCGGCTCGGTCGCCGCGGCCCGGCGCCGGGTGCTGCCGCCGCACGAATCGGCGCACGTCCGCGGCACGGCGATGGACGTGCGGCCGATCGAGGGCGCGGCGTGGCTGGAGCGGCACGGGGCGGGCTACCGGTTGTACCGGCGCTACGACAACGAGTGGTGGCATTTCGAGTACCACGCGGACACGGTGCCGATGCGGTTGCCGAACCCGGACGCGCTGCGGGCGCCGCGGATGGCCCGGGTGGCCGGCTAGGGCGATCTCCCTGATGCGGCACGGGATTCCAGGTACCGCCGTTCCGGAAGGCTGAGCGTTTTCTCCGCCGCGGAACGGTAATAGGACCGCGCTCGCCCGTGTTCGCCGGCCAGATCGAGCAGGTGCGCGCGCACCACGTCGACTCGATGGTGTTCGTCCAGCCCGGTGATCTCGTCCAGCTGCCGCAATCCCTCGCGGGCGCCGTGGACCATGGCGACCGGGACGATCCGGTTCAGCGCCGCGACCGGACTCGGCGCGACGGCCAGCAGAAGGTCGTAGAGGGCGAGGACCTGCGGCCAGTCGGTGTCCTCGGCGCGCGCCGCCTCGTCGTGCACGGCGGCGATCGCGGCCTCGATCTGATACGGCCCGATCCGGGCGGTGGACAGGGTTTTCCCGATCAGCTCGAGCCCCTCGGCGATCGCGGCGGAATCCCACCGGGTGCGGTCCTGCTCGGCCAGCGGCACCGCGCTGCCGTCGGGCCGGGTCCGCGCGGGCCGGCGCGCGTCGGTGAGCAGCATGAGCGCCAGCAGCCCGGCCACCTCGCCGTCTTCGGGGACCTGTGCGTGCAGCTGCCGGGTGAGCCGGATGGCCTCGGCGGTGAGTTCGACCCGGTTGACGGCGGTCCCGGAGCTGGCGGTGTGCCCCTCGGTGAAGATCAGGTACAGCACCTGCAGCACCGCGGCCATCCGCTCGGCGCGCTCCTCCGGAGGCGGCATCCGGAACCGGGCGCCGGCCAGCCGCTTCTTCGCCCGGTTGATCCGCTGGCTCACGGTCTTCTCCGGGACCAGGAACGCCCGGCCGATTTCCGCCGTGGTGAGCCCGCCGACCGCACGCAGCGTCAACGCGAGCTGGGACGCTTTCCCGAGTTCCGGGTGACAGCACAGCATCAGCAGGGTCAGGGTGTCGTCGTCGGCTGGTGCCGATTCCGGCTGCGGCACGGCCAGCGCCGCTGCCGTGTTCTCGCGCTGCCTGCGGGCGGACTCGCTGCGTTCGATGTCGATGCGCCTGCGCGCGGCCGCGGTGATCAGCCAGCTCTTGGGGCTGTCCGGCAGGCCCTGCTCCGGCCACTTCAGCGCGGCGGCCAGCAGCGCTTCCTGCACGGCGTCCTCGCAGAGCGCGAAGTCGCCGAACCGGCGGCAGACCGCGCTGAGCACCTGCGGCGCGAGGTCGCGTAGGAGCTGTTCGAAGCCGGCCGGGGGAGTCAGAGATCCAGCTCTTTCACGCTGCGGATCGGCCGTACCTCGATCTTGCCGTACAGCGCGTCCGGCACCCGGGCCGCGTGCTCCAGCGCCCGGTCCATGCTCTCGCATTCGACCAGGTAGAAGCCGACCAGATGCTCCTTGACCTCGGCGAACGGCCCGTCGCTCGGCACCGCCTTGCCGTCGCGCACAGTGACGCACTTGGCCTCGGCGGGATCGGCCAGCCCGTCGCTCAGCACCAGTTCGCCGGACTCCTCGAGCGCCCGGTTGAGCGCGAGGTGGGCCCGGCCGAACTCGGCTTTCTTCTCGTCCGGCAGCTCTTCCCAGAGCGCGCGGAACCGCGGGTTGCTGTGGATCATGATCAGGTACCGCACGACGGCCCCCTTCAAAGTTCTTCCGCCGCCGGTGTCGCCTCCGGGATTCCGGCTCCGACGTCCCCCGTGCACAGATCAGCCGAAGAAGGAGCATAGCCGTGTTCGACACCAGCAAAGCGTTCAGCGGGTTTTCGGTGGACGACATCCCGGCCGCGCGGGAATTCTATGCCGGGACGCTCGGCATCGAGGTCACCGAAAACTGGGGGATGCTGCGCCTGCACCTCGCCGAAGGACGGGAGGTGCTCGTCTATCCCAAGGGCGACAAGCACGTTCCCGCCGAGTACACCGTGCTCAACTTCCCGGTGGACGACATCGACCAGGCGGTCGCCGGCCTCGGCGCGGCGGGCGTTTCCTTCGAGCCGTTCGACGGGGTCGACGAAAAGGGCGTCTTCCGGCTCGGCGGCCCGCTGATCGCGTGGTTCAGGGATCCGGCCGGAAACATTCTTTCGGTCCTTCAGGAGAACTGAACCGGTTGCCCGGGCGGCGCGGGCAGAATCACTGCCTGCGCGCCTGTCACCGGGCTTCGCCGCGGCGGTTCCGGCAGTAGGGTCGCGGGCATGAACGCGTTCCAGGTGTGCCTCTGGGTGTTCGCGGGCGTGTCCGCCGGCTGCTGGCTGCTGTCGGTGCTCACCAGGGAGTACTCCTGGGTGGACCGGATCTGGTCGGTGGTCCCGGTGGTCTACGCCGGGATTTTCGCCGGCCACGCGGGGTTCGCGGACGCCCGGCTGGACCTGCTGTTCGCGCTGGTCTTCCTGTGGGGCGCGCGGTTGACGTTCAACTACGGCCGCAAGGGCGGCTACGCGCCCGGCGGCGAGGACTACCGCTGGGCGGTGCTGCGCGGCCGCATGGCCCCGTGGCAGTTCCAGTTGTTCAACCTCTTCTTCATCACGCTCTACCAGAACGCGATCCTGCTGCTCATCACGCTGCCCGCGTGGACGGCGCTGGATCACCAGACCCCGCTGGGCACCGCCGACATCGTGCTCGCGGCCGCGTTCGTGGCCTGCCTCGCCGGCGAAACGATCGCCGATCAGCAGCAGTGGAACTTCCATCAGCGCAAGAAGCGCGAGACCGCCGCCGGGCGCACCCCCGACCCGCGCTTCGCGCAGACCGGGCTCTTCCGTTTTTCCCGGCACCCCAACTTCTTCTTCGAACAAGCGCAGTGGTGGCTGGTGTTCCTGTTCGGCGTGTCCGCGGCGGGCGCGGTCACCTGGACGATCGCCGGCGCGGTCCTGCTGACGCTGCTGTTCGTCGGCTCCACGATCTTCACCGAGAGCATCACCCTCGGCCGCTACCCGGAGTACGCGGACTATCAGCGGCGCGTTTCGCCGATCGTGCCGTGGTTCCCGCGCCGTCGCGCGGCGGCGTCCGGTACGTGACCGCTGTCACGTTAATGCCGTGAACCACCTCGTTGTCCGGTGAGTCGGAAGGGATACCGTACGCCCGGTACGGTCACGGTTCACACGACTGGGGGTAGTTCCATGATCGGTTTCGAGACCGACCTCGACGACCTGCGCAAGGCGAGCGGGTTCGTCGCGGCTGCCGGGGACGCGGCCGAGACCGCGCGCGGCGGAGTGCGGCGGCTCGACCTTCCCGACGCGGTCAGCCCGGCCGCGATCGTCGGCTCGATCAACCCGTTCGGCGGCGGCCCGACCACCGCGTTCGGCGGCTCGCTCGGCATGCCCAAGGTCGCTGCGGCGTACGAAAACCACCGCGCGAAGGTGGAGGAAGCGCTCGCGAAGCTGGCCTACACGACGCACCAGACGAGCGAAGCGCTCAAGCGCGTGGCTGAGCTGTACGAGGCGTCGGACGCCGACGCGCAGTCCGCGGTGCGGCGCGCCGGCGGAGAGGTGCGCTGACGTGAGCGAGCAGGAGGACTACTTCGGGCTCAGCGGCGGCGGGGAAGGCCGTCCGCGGGCGGAGCTGCTCGAAGGCATCAGCGAGGATCTGCACAAGGGCGCCAACGACGCGCTCGACGGCGTGGAATTCCTGCGCTACGCGGAGTTTTTCAACTTCGCCATGACGGAGGAGCTGTACGCCGCGTACCAGGACAAGGTCACCGAGGTCTTCCGGGAGTTCTCCGAGGCCGACCTCAAGGACACCGGCGGCGGCCTGCAGTCGATGATCAACTCGTACGAACCGGTGTGGAAGAACCTCAGCCGAGGGTCGCTCACCGAACTGCGCCGGGCGAAGGAACTGCTGGCCTCGTGGCGCGGCAACGCGGCCGAGGACGTCAAGACCTATCTCGACCGGCTGTCGGAGACCTACGAGGCGCTCGCCGCCGAGATCACCGTCGTGGAGAGCGACCTGGTCGCCAGCCGCGACGGCGTGTGGGCCGCCCGGGACGACCTCAGCTCGCTCGCGCTGACCTTCCGGGAAACCGCGGAGAAGTATCAGAAGGCGAAGGCCAAGGAGGGCGAGATCTCCTGGTCGAAGGTGGCGGCGGTGGCGTTCACCGGTGCGCTGGTCGGGATGCTCGCCGTAGTCGCCACCCCGGCGGCGGGCGCGGCTGCCGGGGCTGAGCTGACGATGAGCGCGGTCGGCGCGCAGGCCGCGGTCGCGGGTGCGGGGGCCGGGCTCACTGAGGTGACTGCGCAGGCGTCGGCGAAGGTCGAGGGCGACAACGCGAACGACATCTTCGAGAGCTTCCTCAGCGGTGCGGACAAGATCCGCTCGCACATGCAGGAGTCGGCGGGGCGGCTCGCGGACAAAATCCACGAGAAGTCGGTCGACCTGCCGCCGATCCCGAACCCGCCCGACGTGAGCCCCGGCGACACGTTCGACCCGTCCAACTTCGAGACCTCGAACACCCCGAAGGGCACCGAAAAGCGGGTCCGGGACAAGGGCGTCGACATCGCGCCGGACGGTTCGGTGTCGCAGCCGATGTCGCCGTCCACAATGGACTGACGTGGCCGGTCCGGAAGAACTGGTGCAGGCACTGTCCGCGTTGTCGGTCGAGGCGGTCTCGCCCGGCAACGCGGTCACCGCCACGGTCAACACCGACGGTGTCCTCACTGGACTGAAACTGTCCGCCGAGGTACGGAATCTGCCGCCGGACGAGTTGGCCGCGCTGGTGCTGCGCACGTATGCCGAAGCGCAGCGGGAGTCGGCGAACCGGACGGCGGCGCTGCTGGCGCCGCTGGGCACTCGCGGGTATGTGATGGACCGGCTGAAATGGCGGGCCGGGTTCGCTCCGGAACCACCTGCTGCTCCCCGGCGACCCGCGCCGCCCGCAGCCCCGGAGCCGTCGAAACCCGTTGCTGCGCCGGAGAAACCGGTCGTGCCTGCGGTAGTGGGGGAGGGCGATTACCTGCGCAACCGTTCCGCTGATCCGGAGCATCCGGCGGAACCGGATCGCCCGGTGAGCGACGAGGATTGGTACGAGGCAGGGGTCCGGTTCGACCAGGCGTGGTAGCCGCGTCTGCCGCCGGGCGAGCTGGCCGCGCAGGTATGTCGCGGCGCGGCGGGAATCCGCGAGCCGGATGGTCGCGCTGCCCGGCGAAGCTCAGCCTGCTGACCCTGAAACCCGTTACTGCGCCGCTAGATCCCCGTCGTGCTGGGGAGGGCAGCTACCTGCGCAACCGTTCCTCCGGGTCCGAGCGCCCGGCGGAGCCGGATCGTCCGGTGAGCGACGAGGATTGGTACGAGGCGGGTGTCCGATTCGACGAGGCGTGATAGCTGTATCTGCCGCCGGGCGAGGCGGCTGCGCAGGTATGTCGAAGCGCGGCTGAATCCCGTCGTGCTCGGGAAGGCGGCTACCTGCGCAACCGTTCCGCCGATCCCGAGCGTCCGGCGGAACCGGGCCGCCCGGTGAGCGGCGAGGCCTGGTAGCCGCTCAGCCGAGCGAGCCCTCGTCGCCGAGCAGCTTGCGCAGCCCGGGCAGCACGGCGGAAAGGTCTTTGCCGGTACGGAAAGCGACGACCGTCGTCTCCGTCTCGCCGGTGCTGCCGAACAACGCGACGGTGTCGGCCATCGCGGAGTCGAACGCCGCCTCCGGGTCCGCCGCCTGTCCGCGCAGCCAGCGGCGGAGCACGTGGTTGTGCGCGGTCACCACAGCCGCCGCCATGAGTTCGGCGCGCAGCGCGGTTTCCTCGCCGCCGCCCATCCAGCGGTGGACGAATTCCTGGAACAGCCGCTGGTACTGCCGCGTGCCGGCGATTTCCCGCGCCCGCAGCGCCGGCACGCTGCGGGTGAGCCGGTAGCGCGCCAGCGCCAGGTCGCCCTCCGCGACGTAATGCCGCAGCACGAGCCGCGCGGCCTCGGTGACCGCGACGAGCGCGGTGCGCGGGTCGGAACCGGCCAGCCGGGCCTCGATCGCGCTCAGCAGCACCTCGTGGTCCGGGAAGATGACGTCCTCTTTGGACCGGAACGCGCGGAAGAACGTGCTGCGCCCGACGCGGGCGCGCTCGGTGATGTCGTCCACCGTCGTCTGGTCGTAGCCGCGTTCCTCGAACAGCGCGAACGCGGCCTCGGTCAGCCGTTGCTTGGCCGGTTTCTCGGGCATCGGGCCACCTTTCGCACACACGCTGCGGCCAGCCTAATCGGCCCCGGCCCGCGGCGAGCAGGGTGAGGTGGGCCACCCCGGTCTCGCCTACTCGCCGGTACTGAGTACCGTCATCATGAAACCAAGTACCGGAGGATGGGGTGAGGCACGTGGAGCGAGTCGGCGTGGTCGGCTGCGGCCAGATGGGTGCGGGGATCGCCGAGGTGTGCGCCCGGGCCGGCCTGGACGTCGTGGCGGTCGAATCGAACCGGGCGGCCGCCGACGCGGGCCGGGCGCGGCTGGAGGCCTCGCTGGGCAGGGCCGAGCGCAAGGGGAAGATCGAGTCCGCCGCCGCCGTGCTGGAGCGGATCCGGATCACCGAGGACCTCGACTCCCTCGCCGACCGCACGCTCGTGATCGAAGCGATCGTCGAGAACGAGGCGGTCAAGGCGGAACTGTTCGGGAAACTGGACAAGATCGTCGCCGCGCCGGACGCGGTGCTGGCCTCCAACACGTCCTCGATCCCGATCATGAAACTCGGCACCGCGACCGAGCGCCCGGCGCAGGTGCTCGGCATCCACTTCTTCAACCCGGTCCCGGTGCTGCCGCTGGTCGAACTGGTCCCGAGCCTGCTGACCGGCGACGAGACCACCGGCCGCGCGCGGAAGTTCGCCGAGGGAACGCTCGGCAAGCACGCCATCCTGTGCCAGGACCGGGCCGGTTTCGTCGTGAACGCGCTGCTGATCCCGTTCATCCTCGCCGCCGTGCGCATGCTGGAATCGGGTTTCGCCACGAAGGAAGCGATCGACGAGGGCCTGGTCCGCGGCGCCGCGCACCCGCAGGGCCCGCTCGCACTGGCCGACCTGATCGGCTTGGACACCACGAAGGCCGTCGCGGAATCCCTGTACGAGGAATTCAAGGAGCCGCTGTACGCCCCGCCGCCCCTGCTGGCCCGAATGGTCGACGCCGGCCTGCTTGGCCGCAAAACCGGCCGCGGCTTCTACACCTACTAGGAGATCTCCCCATGAGCTTCGACCTGTTCAAAATCAACGAAGACCACGAAGCGATCCGCGAGGCAGTCCGCGCGGTCGCCGAAGAACAAATCGCCCCGCACGCCGCCGAGGCCGACGAGCGCGAAGAATTCCCCAAAGCGTCCTACGACGCCCTGGTCGCGTCAGACTTCCACGCCCCCCACGTACCGGAACAGTACGGCGGCGCCGGAGCCGACGCGCTGGCCACCTGCATCGTGATCGAAGAAGTAGCGCGAGTGTGCGCGTCGTCCTCGCTCATTCCCGCGGTGAACAAACTCGGCAGCCTGCCTCTCATTCTGGCCGCCAATGAAGATCTCAAGGCGAAATACCTGCCCCCGCTGGCGTCCGGCGCCGCCGGATTCTCCTATGGACTGTCCGAACGCGACGCAGGCTCGGACACCGCCTCGATGCGTTGCCGCGCCACCCCTTCCGGCGACGACTGGATCCTCAATGGACAGAAGTCGTGGATCACGAACGCCGGTGTTTCCGAGTACTACACCGTCCTGGCCGTCACCGACCCCGAAGGCCGCCGCGGAGCCAACGTAAGCGCCTTCGTGGTCGAGAAGTCCGACCCGGGGTTCTCTTTCGGCGCCAAGGAAAAGAAACTGGGCGTCAAGGGTTCCCCGACGCGTGAACTGCTCTTCGACCAGGTCCACATCCCCGGCGACCGAATGGTCGGCGAGCCGGGCCAGGGTTTGAAGATCGCCCTGCGCACCCTGGACCACACCCGCGTGACAATCGCCGCGCAAGCGGTCGGCATCGCGCAGGGTGCGTTGGACCACGCATTGGCGTATGTCAAGGAGCGCAAGCAGTTCGGCAAGCACATCGCCGATTTCCAGGGTATCCAGTTCATGCTGGCGGACATGGCGATGGCGGTGGAAACGGCCCGCCAGATGGTGTACACAGCCGCCGCGAAGTCCGAACGAGGCGACGATGATCTGTCGTTCTTCGGCGCGGCGGCGAAGTGCCATGCCTCGGATGTGGCGATGAGCGTGACCACGGACGCGGTCCAGCTGCTGGGCGGTTACGGGTACACGCGCGACTTCCCGCTGGAGCGGATGATGCGGGACGCGAAGATCACCCAGATTTATGAGGGCACGAACCAGATCCAGCGATTGGTGATGGCTCGGCAGCTGCTGAAGGGCTGAGGTTCTTCGGCGGTCGAGCGCTAAATGTGTTGAGGACGAGCGGGCAGCGCGCCATACTTCGGTTAGTCCCCGACAACAGGCGCGCGGGGCGCCCGAGGCGAAAGCCGAACCGGCGAGGGTAAGCGGCGAAGCGGGGTTCTCGCACGCGTGGTGCGCGATCGGTACCTGCGAGTCCCTGCTGGACCCGCATGGACCAGCGGCTGGTGAAGAGCTAGGTCGGAAACGGCACCGTCAAAACGGCGGTGCCGTTTCCGCGTTTACCGCTCAAGACTCCGGCTTGTGCAGCCGGTCATGCCGCCGCTGCGCCCGCACCACGTCCACGGTCCGCGCGCCGACCCAGTCCAGCAGCCCCTGCAGTGGCGTGGCCAGCTCCCGCCCCAGCTCGGTCAGCGAGTACGTCACCTTAGGCGGCGTATCCGGCTCCACCTCGCGCCTGATCAGGCCGTCCCGGGTCAGGGTGCGCAGGTTCTGCGACAGCATCTTCTCGCTGATTCCGCCGATGGTGTCGCGCAGTTCGTAGAAGCGCGCCGGTCGTTCGCGCAGCGAGAGCAGGATCAGCGTGCCCCAGCGGCTGCACACGTGGTTGAGCACCGCGCGCCCGGGGCATTCGCTGTCGAATGCGTCACCCAGCGCCGCCGCGGTGCGGCGTCCTGTCTCGGAGCCTACTCCCATGCCGGGAGCTTACCTCAGGGTTCGTACTTACGAAAAGATAGCTCAAAACCTACGGTGAGCTTCAGTGCGACACAAGGAGGTACTACCCGTGACCAGTTTGGTGATCGGCGCGACCGGCAACGTCGGCCGCCGCGTGGCTGTGCGGTTGAGCGAACTCGGCCGTCCGGTGCGTGCGTTGGTCCGGAGGCCCGAGCGGGCGGATCTGCCCGGCGTCGAGGTCGTTCCCGGCGATCTGTCTGATGTGGACAGTCTGCGTGCCGCGGTGAAGGGGGTGGAATCAGTGTTCCTGATGTGGCCGTTGGTTTCCGGCGATCCGGCCGCGGCGATTGCGGACACCATCGCCGGCAGTGCTCGTCGTCTGGTGCTGCTGTCGTCGGCCGCGGCGCAGTACGGCGACGATCCGGGCAACGTGATCGGCCAGGTGCATCTCGCGGTCGAGAAGGCGATCGAGCGCACCAGTCTGGAGTGGACGTTCCTGCAGCCGCACGGCTTCGCGGCCAACACGCTCAGCTGGGCGCCGCACATCCGCAAGGACGGCGTAGTCCGCGGCGCCTACGGTTCGATGCACTCGACGCTCATCCACGAGGCCGATATGGCGGCGGTCGCGGTGGCCGCGCTGACCTCTGACGGGCACGTCGGCGCCAAGTACGACCTCACTGGTCCCGCCGCGCTCACGCAGGTCGAGCAGGTCCGGGTGATCGGCGAGGTGATCGGCCGCGAGACCCGCTGGGAGGAGGTGTCCCGGGAGGTCGCGCGCGAGCTGCTCCTCGAACGGATCCCGGCGAAGTACGCGGACGCCATGCTCGACGCCTACGCCCGCCTGGCCGGCCGCGAACCCGACCAGCCGACGACCACGGTCGAGGAGGTCACCGGGGTTCCGGCGCGGACCTACGCCCAGTGGGTGGCCGACCACGCGGCTGAGTTCACGGGGAGTTGACCCGGGGGCGAACGGGCCGAAGCCGGCGGGCTCAGGGGCGCTGCGGCACCCCGCCGCATCCACGGTTCAGCAATTGCTAATATTCGCAATTGCTGAACCCTTCCGTCCCGCTCGCCGGGCGGGCCCGGACCGCAGGAGGCGTGTGTGAGCAAGCCGCTCTACCAGCTGAAAGCCGAGTTCTTCAAGACGCTCGGCCATCCGGCCCGGATCCGGGTGCTGGAGCTGCTGTCGCAGCGCGAGCACGCCGTCGCGGAGATGCTGCCCGAGGTCGGGATCGAACCGGCGAACCTGTCGCAGCAGCTGGCGGTCCTGCGCCGGATGGGGCTGGTCACCACGCGCAAGGAAGGGTCGAGCGTCTACTACTCGCTGATCAGCCCGCAGGTCGCGGAGCTGATGGCGGTGGCGCGCGAGATCCTGACCGGCGTGCTGTCCGGCCAGGTCGAACTGCTCGACGACCTGCGCACGGCGCAGGCGGGCAGCACGCGGCCCGCGGAGCGCTGACGTGCGAGGGGGTGCGCGGTGCTGAGGCTGTGGCGGGCGATCCGGAGGACCGGGCGGGCCGCCGAACCCGCTCCGCCGAGGCCGGAGCCGTTGCCGCGGGCGGGTGAACTCGGCGGTTCGGTCCAGTTGCGGCACGTCGACGCGGGATCGTGCAATGGCTGCGAGATCGAGATCGGCGCCGCGTTCGGCGCGGTCTACGACGCCGAGCGGTACGGCGCGCGGCTGGTCGCGTCGCCGCGCCACGCGGACGGGCTGCTGGTCACCGGACCGGTCACGCGCAATATGACCGAGCCGCTGAAACGCACGTACGAGGCCGTGCCGAGGCCGCGGACGGTCGTGGCGATCGGCGACTGCGCGCGGAATTGCGGCGTGTTCGCCGGCGCCTACGGCGTGACCGGCCCGGTGCGCGACGTCGTGCCGGTCGACCTCGAAGTGCCCGGCTGCCCGCCGCGGCCCGAGGCGATCGTCGAGGCGGTGCGAAAGCTGACGGGCCGGTGAACCTCGCGGCGACAGCGCTCGGGACGGCGGTGGCGAGCGGGGCGGCGGCAGCGCTGGTGAGCCTCGTGACTCCCGCCAAGGCCCGGACGCGCGTGTCCGGAATCGGCACGATGCTCACGGGCGCGGCCGGGGTAGCGGCGGGGGCGGCGGCGCTCGCGGGGCAAACCGCGCAGGCCAGTTTTCCGTGGCTGCTGCCGTTGTCCGGGTTTTCGCTCGAACTGGACCGGATGGGCGGCCTGTTCACCGCCGTCACCGGCGCGGTGGCGATCGCGGCGGGCCTGTACGGCATCGGTTACGCGCGATACGGGCGCACGGTGCAGGCGGTGCAGCCGCTGTTCGTGGTCGCGATGCTGCTGGTGCCGGCGGCGGCGTCGGTCGGCACGTTCCTGGTGTGCTGGGAGCTGATGGCGGTCACGTCGCTGGTGCTGCTGCTGGCCGAGCACCGGCTGCGGCCCGCGGTCGCGTCGGCGGGCCGCTGGTACGCGGTGATGACGCATCTCGGGTTCGTGACTGTCCTCATCGGACTGCTCTGGTTCGCCGCGCTCGCGGGCGGCGACAGTTTCGCGGGATTGCGCGCCGCTTCGCCGCCGCCAGCTGCGGCGAGCGCGATCTTCCTGCTCGCACTGGCCGGATTCGGCTCGAAAGCCGGGATCGTGCCGCTGCACGCCTGGCTGCCGCGCGCGCATCCGGAGGCGCCCAGCCACGTGTCCGCGCTGATGTCGGCGGCGATGGTCAATCTCGGCGCGTACGGCGTGCTCCGCGTCGGGTTCGACCTCCTCGGCGGCGGCCCGCGCTGGTGGTGGGTCGTCGTCCTTACGCTGGGCGCGGGCTCTGCCGTGTACGGGATCCTCCAGGCGGCCATGGCCTCGGATCTCAAGCGGCTGCTGGGATATTCGACGACGGAGAACCTCGGGCTGGTCTTCGCCGGGATCGGGGCGGCCGGGCTGCTCGCGTCCTCCGGGGCCAGGGCCGCAGCCGGGCTGGCGCTCGCCGCCGCGCTGCTGCACACCGTGGGCCACGCCGCCTTCAAGACGCTGCTGTTCCTCGCCGCCGGATCCGTCGTCCACGCGACCGGCACCGGCGACCTCGACGCGCTCGGCGGTCTGCGCACCCGGATGCCGTGGACCACCGGCCTGTTCGGGCTCGGCGCGCTGGCCGCCTCGGCACTGCCGCCCGGCACGGCTTTCGTGTCGGAATGGTTGCTGCTGCAGGCTTTGGTGCACGGTCTCCCGGCCGCCGGAATGGTGACCGCGATCGCGATGCCGCTCACGATGGCCGCCGTCGCGCTCACCGCGGGCCTGGCGGTCGCGACGTTCGTCAAGGCGTTCGGCATCGGTTTCCTCGCGAAACCGCGTGGCACCGCCGCGGAACGAGCGCACGAAAGCCCGAAGCCGATGCTCTTCGGCATGGGCCTCGCGGCGGTGGCGTGCGCGGTGCCCGCACTGCTCCCGACGCTGGTCTTGCCCGCGGTAGGCGCGGCGGCGGGCTTCGGCGATCCGGCCGAGCGCGATCTGCTTACCCTGCGGCTGAACGGTGTCTCGGGCACGGTTTCCCCGTTGCTGATCACCGTCGGCCTGCTCGGCGGCGCGCTGCTCGTGGTCGCGGCGGTGCGGATGCTCGCGGCGGGCCGGGCGCGCCGGGAAGCGCGGCTCTGGGACTGCGGCGGCGGTCCCGCGACGGCCAGGGCGGAGTACACCGCGACGTCGTTCGCCGAGCCGCTGCAACGGGTTTTCGACAACGTGGTGCGCCCGGAGACCGATGTGGACGTCGGCCACTACGACGAAGCGCGCTACCTCGTGCGCCAGGTCGCCTACCGTCGCGAGGTGCCGGACCGGATCGAACGGGTGCTGTACCGGCCGGTCCTCGCCGCGGTCGCGACGTGGGGCCGCGCCGGGCGGCGGCTGGCCACCGGCAGCGTGCACCGGTACCTCGGTTACGGCTTCTCCGCGGTGGTCCTCGCGCTGATCCTGCTGGCGGTGACGCGATGACCGGGTTCGCCGTCGCCGGAGCGGTCGTGCAGACCGCGCTCGTGGTCGCCGGAGCGCCGGTGCTGACCGGCCTGATGCGGCAGGTCCGCGCCCGGCTGGAGGGGCGCGCGGGCGCTGGCGTGCGTCAGCCGTGGCGTGACCTCCGGAAGCTGTTGCGGCGCAAGGAATCGGTGACGCCGCGCGGCACCGGCCAGGTCTTCCGGACCGCGCCGGTCCTGCTGATGGCGACGACGCTGCTCGTCGCGTTCGCGGCCCCGTTCGTCACCACCGCGTCGGCGCTGCCGCCGGTGGCCGACCTCTTCGCGGTGGTCGCGCTGCTGGCGCTCGGCACGGTCGCGCTCGCGCTCGCCGCGCTCGACACCGGCACCGCGTTCGGCGGGATGGGCGCGAGCCGGGAGATCACCGTCATCGCGCTGGTCGAGCCGACGCTGCTGGTCGCGATCCTGGCGCTGTCCGCGCGGGCGGGCAGCACCGACCTCGCCGCGATCGTGTCGTCCACAGTGGACGATCCGGCGCGGGTCGGTTCGCCGGTGAGCCTGCTGGCCGCGGTCGCGCTGGCGATCGTGGCGGTCGCGGAGACCGGGCGGCTGCCGGTGGACAACCCGGCCACGCACCTCGAGCTGACGATGGTGCACGAGGCGATGGTGCTGGAGTACGCCGGGCCGGATCTCGCGCTGGTCGAACTGGCGTCCTCGATGCGGCTGACGGTGTTCCTCGGCCTGCTGGCCAACCTGTTCGTGCCGTGGGGGATCGCGACCTCGGCGTCGCTGCCCGCGCTGCTCGTCGGCGTCGCGGCGTTCGCGGTGAAGGTCGGCCTGCTGGGGGTGCTGCTCGCGGCGGCCGAGGTGTTCTTCGCGAAGCTGCGGCTGTTCCGGGTTCCGGAGCTGCTGGCCGGGTCGTTCCTGCTCGCGTTGCTGGCGGTGGCGGCGTCCTTCGTCCTGCCGGGAGGGGTTTCGTGACCCAGTTGCTCTACCTGGTCTGCGGCGTTTTCCTGCTGACCGCGGTGCTGGTGCTGTGGCGGCGCGAGCTTTCGGTGCTGGTGCGGGTGCTCGCGGTGCAGGGCTGCGCGCTGGCGGGCATGGCCGCGGTGCTCGCGGGCTCGGTCGAGGCCGGACTGACCGCGGCGGGGCTGCTGATCCTGCGCGCCGGTGTCCTCCCGTGGCTGGTCCGGCGGATGACCGCGCGCCAGGGCCCGGACCGGCGCGAGACGCGTCCAGTCGTGAACGTGACGGCTTCCCTGCTGTCGGCCGCTTTGCTGGCGCTTGTCGCGTACGCCGTGTCGCGCCCGCTCGTGGAACTCGATCCGTCTCCGGCGTCGGCGGCCGCTCCGGTGGGCCTGACCGTGGTCCTGATCGGGTTCTTCGTGCTGGTGACCCGGCGGCGCGCGGTGTCCCAGCTCGTCGGATTCCTGGTGCTGGACAACGGAATCACCGCGACCGGCCTGCTGCTCGGCGCGGATCCGGGGCTGCTCGTGGAGATCGGGGTGTCGCTGGACGTGCTGCTGGCGGTCCTCGTGCTGCAGATCCTGTCCGGCCGGATGCGGCAGCTGTTCGGCGGCACGGACCTCGGCGAGCTGCGGGAGTTGCGCGACTGATGGCGATCCTGGTCTTGGCGATCCCGGTGGTGACGGCGCTGGGTTTCCTGGTGCCCGCGTGGCGGCGCGGAATGCTGTGGGCGGGCGCGGCGAGCGCGATCGCGAGTCTCGCCGCCGCGATCGCGCTGGCCGCGACGGTGGTGCGAGCCGGTCCGGTCACCGCGCTGGGCGGGCTGCTGCGGGCCGATGCGTTGTCGGCGTTCCTGCTGGTGGTGATCAGCGCGGTCGCGGTTCCGGCGACGCTGGCCACGCCAGGGCATTTCGCGGCCGAACGCGCCGCAGGCCGCGCGACCGCGCGCACGGCGGCGAGGCACGGCCTGCTGGTGCACCTGTTCCTCGCCGCGATGACGCTCGCCGTTCTCGCCGCCAACCTCGGCCTGCTGTGGGTGTCGATCGAAGCGACGACGGTCGTGACCGCGTTCCTCGTCGGCCAAAGCCGCACCCGGACCGCGGTCGAAGCGGCGTGGAAGTACGTGGTGATCTGCTCGGCCGGGCTCGCGCTGGCGCTACTGGGCACGCTGCTGCTCGGGTACGCGTCCGGACACGCCGGGGGCGGCCTCGACCTGGCTGGCCTGGCGGCCGGGGCGGACGGCCTCGACAACGGCGTCACGCGGATCGCGGTCACCCTGCTGGTGCTCGGCTTCGGAGCGAAAGCGGGCCTGGCTCCGCTGCACGCCTGGCTGCCGGATGCGCATTCGCAAGCGCCCGCACCGGTGTCGGCGCTGATGTCCGGGGTGCTGCTCGCCGTCGCGTTCTACGCCGTGCTCCGGGTGAAGGTGGTCGCCGACGCCGCGCTCGGCCCCGGGTTCGCCCGCGGCCTGCTGCTCGTGATGGCGCTCGCGTCGCTGCTGGTGGCCGCGACTTTGCTGCTCGCCCAACGCGACTACAAGCGGATGCTGGCCTATTCCAGCATCGAGCACCTCGGGCTGGTGTCGTTCGGCGCGGCGGTCGGCGGTCCGGTCGCGACGGCGGCGGTGCTGGTGCACGTGCTCGGCCACGGCCTGGTCAAGGCGGTGCTGTTCCTGGGCGCGGGCCGGGTCGCGCAGGGGACCGGCACGAGCCGGATCGACCGGGTGCGCGGGCTGGCCGTGCGCGGCCCGGTGCTCGCCGGGTGTCTCGGCGCCGGGGTGCTGGCGCTGGCCGGAATGCCGCCGTTCAGCCTGTTCGCCAGCGAGCTAGGGCTCGCTCGCGCCGGTTTCGCCGGCGGCCTCGGCTGGGCGACGGCGATCGTCCTGGTCCTGGTGCTGGTCGTCGCGGCGGCACTGGCCGGGCACACGACGCGGATGCTGCTGGGCGAACCGCCCGGCGGCCCGGCGCCGCGCGCGCTCCGGTGGCGATGCCGTGGGCGACGCGCGCCGCGTTGGCGGTTCCGCTGGTTGCGGCCGCGGTGCTCGGGTTCTGGACCGGTCCGCTGGCGTCGTTGCTGGACGCGGCCGTGCGGACTGGGGGAGGAGGCTCGTGAACGTCCGGGATGTGACGCCCGCCGAACTGCCCGCAGCGGCGGAATCGTTGCTGGCAGAGGGTTTCCGCGTCGCGCTCGTCTCCGGCCACGACGACGGCGACCAGCTGCGCGCGGTGTATCTGTTCCTGGCCGAGGGCAACCGCCGGGCCGAGCTGCAGGTGCGGCTCCCGGCAGCCGACCCGAGGCTGCCGAGCCTGGCCCGGTTGTCGTTCCCGGCGGGCCGGTTCGAGCGCGAAATGCGGGACCTGTTCGGCATCGTCCCGGAGGACCATCCGCTGCCGCGCCGGCTGGTCCGGCATTTCCACTGGCCGCGCGGCTGGTACCCGATGCGGGCCGGGGCCGGTGCGCCGCCGGAGTTCGGCGAGGTCGCCGGGCCGTATCCGTTCCGCGCGGTGGAGGGGCCCGGGGTGTCGGAGATCCCGGTCGGCCCGGTGCACGCCGGGATGATCGAGCCGGGGCACTTCCGGTTCTCCGTGGCGGGCGAGACGATCCTGAACCTCAAGGCCCGGCTGTGGTTCGTCCACAAAGGACTGGAAGCCCTGTTCGCCGGCCGGGCGCCCGACGCCGGGATCGAGCTGGCCGAACGGATCAGCGGAGACACCGCGGTCGGCCACGCGCTGGCCTACTGCCTCGCCGTGGAGGACGCCCTAGGCCTGGAAGTGTCCGCGGACGCCGCGCGGGTCCGGGCGGTCCTGCTTGAGCTGGAACGGATCCACAACCACGTCGCCGATCTCGGTGCGCTGTGCAACGACGTCGGGCACTCGGTGCTGAACTCGCACGCACAGGTAGTGCGAGAAAAACTGTTGCGGCACAACGAAGAAGTCGCCGGACACCGGCTCCTGCGCGGCGGCGTGCGGCTCGGCGGAGCCCGGCTTGCCCGGCTGCCGGACCCGGCGAAAGTGCGGGCATTGGCCGCCGAAGCCGGGGAGATCGCCGCGCTGGCAGTGGAGCATTCCGTAGTCCGGGACCGATTCGCGGGCACGGCAGTGCTTTCGCCACAGCAAGCGGCGGACCTCGGCACCCTCGGCTACGTCGCGCGAGCCAGCGGCCTCCGCCGGGACGCGCGGTACGAGCACCCGTTCCTCGACCTGGGCGAACCAGTTGAGCACACGCGCACCGACGGCGACGTCCTGTCCCGTTTCCTGGTGCGGGCGGAGGAAATCAGCCATTCGGCGGCACTCGTGGAGCGGCTGACCGGTTCGCTGGGCAGCCAGTCGGCGCTCGCTGGTTCCGCCGGTTCCGGGGTCGGAGTGGCCGAGGGCTGGCGCGGCACGATCGTGCACCGCGTCGAACTCTCCGGCGGAGTGCTGACCCGCGTCAAAGCCGTCGACCCGAGCTTCTTCAACTGGCCCGCGCTGCCGGTGGCGCTCGTGGACACGATCGTCCCGGATTTCCCGCTCGCCAACAAGAGTTTCAACCTCTCCTACGCGGGCAACGATCTGTGAACCCATCGACCGGAGGCAGTATGCCGAGTGAATTCGTGCGGGAATTGAAGCGGGGCGTCGCGGCGGCGCGCCAGGCGCTGGAATCCGCGGGCGAGGACGAAGCCGACGCGCACCGCGCGCGGCTGGCGGAGTTGCGGGAAATCGCGCGGCACAACGGAGTCGACCTCGACGTCCCGGACGCAGGCGAGGCCGGCAGGTGAACGAGGTGCGAACCGGGCTGGCGGTGGTCGGGGACAGCGCACCAGACGAGCCGGAACCGTCATTGGCGCTGCTGCGCTCCGACGCGCAAGCGATCCGCGAACACACCGGCGTACCGGCATCGGCTTTCGCGGTGCGCTCGCGGAACGCGGGCGAACTGTCCGCCGCGCTGCGCTCCCTGCCCGCCGAGGTCGAAGCGGTCTACCTGACTGGGACGGAACCCGCGAAAGCCCGTGCGGCACAACGAGACATCGCCTCCGGCGGCGGGGTGCCAGTGATCACCGAGGAGGAAACCTCGGGCATCGTGCTGACCGCCGCCGTGCTGACCAGGACCCGCCGGCTGCAAGTCGCGCCGTTCGCGGCGAAGGTCGTGGTGGCGGGCTCGGACACGATGCCGCTGCTGGTGCCGTTGCTGGTCGCGTCGGGGATAGGGGAGGTCGTAGCCTGGCGCCGCGACGACGCGGCCGGCTACCCGCTGTCCGAAGTCGCCCGGAACGCGACCGTGGTAGTAGACGCGTCCGGCGACCTCGGCGGGACGGTGCTGGTAGCGCCGGACCGAAGCGCGGGCCTGCTCCCACTGCCCGGCCTGTTCGCGGCATTGCGCCGGGGGTTGGTCGCACGGCCGGTGAACGACCCGCTGTACCAACTGGACGTGCACCGGGCGTGCGCGCACGCGTTGACGACGCTGACACCGGTGGATCGACTGCTGCCGGAACTGTCGGATCCGGATTTGGCGGTGCGGGTGCTGGACGCGATCGAGGAGGCGCTGCGGCCTCCTCGACGGTGCTAGACCTCGTCGTCGAGGCTCAGCCGATCGGATTGGAGCTGCGGGGGCCGCGCCGTTGAGGGTGGTGCCGTCGAACCCGACGTCCCCGTCGAAGTACGCGCTCTGCGTCGCAGCCTCGTCGTCGAACACCACAGCGGTCATGAAACCGGCACCGTCGAACCTCGCGCTGTGTTCGAATTCGGTGCCGCTGAACCGGGCGACGCCGCGCAGGAGTGCTTGATCGAAACGTGCGGCTTGCTGGAATTTGGCGTGCCGGAACATGATGGTCCCGACGAATTCCGTGTCCTCGAAGCGAGTCGTGCCGGTGAAGGTGACCTCGTGAAACCAAGCGTCGCCGATGAACCGCGCCCCGGTGAAGCGGGCGTTGTGGAGCGCGGCACCGTTCAAGACGAAGTCGAACAGCACGGCCCCCGACAGGTCGAGTTCCACGTCGCTCCAGAACAGGTCCCGCTTGGCGTCGGGGATCAGGTGCTGGGCCAGCAGCCGTTGCGCGGTGAGCCGGACTTCGCGTTCCGTCGGGCAGGTCGTACGGCATCCGAAGGTAGGCGCTCAGCACGTTGGCGATGGTCGGTCGCAGCCGCGGGTTCTCCTGGGCGAGGCGGTCCAGCGCGTACAGGCCAGCCAGCCGCACCGGAGCCTGTCCGGCCCCGAGTTGCTCGACGGCCTTGAGGTAAAGCTCGTTGATCCGCCGTTCGGTCGCGTCGTGCCGGGCGTCGGCGTTCGCCTGTTCGCGCAACCGCAGTTCCGCACGTTTCGTCGCGAGGTCGCGTTCGGCGGTTTGCTGGCACCCACCGTCCGGATGCCGTCCAGCCGGATGCGGTCGCCTTCGGTGCGGGAATCGTCCGGGGAGGAGCCAGCCATTCCTCCATGATCAGCCTTCGGCCGGCGGAAGAAAGCCGCAATCGGGGTGGACTCGACCGGAACTGCTCAGCGGTCGTAATACGTAGTCGGCCCCTCCGGCCACTGCCGGGTAGGCGGCGGAGGCTCCGCCCGGCTGCTGCGCTTCCGCCGATGCAACGTCCGCGCGCTCGCCGCCATGCTGCTCACCAGCGAAGCGATCACCAGCCCGATCACCAGGTTGATCGCCGCCGTCGCGATTTTCGCTTCCATGCCGACGGTCAGGGTGAGCGGAAGGACCACCGCGATGGCCGTCACCAGCACCATGATCCAGCCGAAGAACTGGCCCGGCGCGGGGGTCGCCACGCTCAGCAGGTGCATCAGACCCGTCGCGAGCAGGGCGACGGCCGCCGCGGAGATCGCGTAGGTCGGCGTGCTCGCCTTGCCCCACAGGCCGTCGCCCTTGGGAGCCAGCACCGGCACGTCGAAGATGCCGCGTGCGATCAGCAGGCCGACCACCGCCACGAGCGCCGCGACCACCGCGGTCGCCACACCGCCCGCCCACAGCCGCGCCGCGTCGATTCCTGGCCGGGTGTCCTCCCCGTAATCGCCGGGGTACTGCTGCGCCATCGGCGGTTCCTCCGTCGCACAAGTCGCGGAAAACGGTCGTCCCGATTGTCGCGCTACTCAGGCTGTTCCGCCGGGTCGGCGGATTTCGCCAGCGTGCGCAGCCGGAACGACAGGACCACCAGGGTTACCCCGTAAATCACCGCGTAAATCCCGATCAGCAGCGCGACGCCGAACGCGCCCGCGATCGGGTGGAACAGCACGAGCACCCCGGCGATCACCGAAAGCGCGCCCGCCACGATCAAAAACGCCTCGCCGGTGATCTGTTTCCGCAGCCGGATCGCGGCGACGATTTCCATGATCCCGGTGACCACCGCCCACGCCCCGACGAGCGTCGCCAGCACCAGCACGGTCACCCCGGGCCACACCAGCGTCAGCACCCCGGCGACCAGGCCGAGCACGCCGAGCAGCGCGTACGCGATCCGATGCCCGCCGTCGCCCGGCCGGAATGCCTGCATGAGCGCGCCGACCGCGTCGATCAGCACGTAGATCCCGAACAGGAAAGCCAGCGCCAGCACGGTGATCCCGGGCCACACCAGCGCCAGCACGCCGAACAGGACGCCCAGGATCCCGCGCGTGAGCACGAGCGGCCACGCGCGCCGCGGGTCGAGCACCGCGAAGCCGAGGACGGGCGGAGTGGGCGTGGTCATGGGTGCCTCCCGGGGTGTCGAGCCGACCTGGCGAAACGGTAGCCGGACCTGGGCGGCGCCGCCGGGACCTCACCCGATCGAGGGCGCTACCAGGCGACCGTCAGCCCGGCGAGGCGCCAGGTCCCGGGGTCGGGTACCCGCTTCGCCTCCAGGACACGCAATCCGGGGAACCGCTCCAGCACCGCGGTCAGCGCCACCTCCGCCTGGACCCTCGCGAACGACGCGCCCAGGCAGAAATGCGGCCCGTGCGCGAAACCGAGATGCGCGCCCGCCGAGCGGCGCACGTCGAACCGGTCCGGATCGGCGAAGACGCGCGGATCCCGGTTCGCCGCCGCGATCGACGCGGTCACCGGCTCGCCCGCGCTGATCCGCACGCCGTGCAGATCGAGGTCCTCAGTCGCCCGCCGCGGAATCGTCAGCAGCTGCGAACCGCACCAGCGCATCAATTCCTCGACCGCTCCCGGCCACAATTCCGGTTCCGCGCGCAGCACCGCGAGCTGATCCGGATGCGAGAGCAGCGTTTCCACGGAATTGGCGATGAAGTTGGCCGGCGTCTGCCCGGCCAATACGAGCTGCCAGACCAGCGCGACGGATTCCGTTTCGGTCAGGCCCGCATTCGTCAGATGCGCCAGCATCGCACTGTCCGGATGCGCGACCAAGGTCCGCGAACTGTCGATGATCCCGGGCACGGCCGTGGCGAATTCGTCGCCGGACACCTGGACGACCGCCGAGCCGTATTCGTGCCAGCGCGGCCGCTGCGCCTCCGGAACGCCGACGAGCGCGCAGATGACCTCCATCGGCAGCGGCCGGGCGAACTCGGCCAGCAGATCGACCGGACCCTCCGCGGGCAGCGCGTCGAGGTACCGGGCGACGATTTTCTCGATCTCCGGCCGGAAGTCCAGCGCCCGCCGGGCCGCGAACGCGGGCGTGGCCAGCCGGCGCAGCCGGGCGTGCTCGGCGCCCTCCATCTCCTGCATGGTCCGCAGATACGGACGGCAGTGCTCGGGCACGTCCGGACGCTGGTAGCTGGCTTCGCTCAAGGCGAAGCGCGGGTCGGTGAGCATCGCGCGCGCCTCGGCGTGCCGCGTCAGCACCCACATCGGCGGGAAGCCCGGACCGGTCAGCTTGGCGACCGGACTCTGTTCGCGGGCGGCGCCGTAGGCGGTGAACGGATCGCTCGTGACGGCCGGATCGGTCAGGTCGAGTTCGGGGACGGGGGACACCAGAGACCTCCAAATGTTCAATTCAGATGATCTCATCATATGAATGGTGGCGGTATCTTGGCAAGGAGCCGACCGGAAGGACGCACGATGGCGCGGCTGACCAGGGCGCAGACGCAGGAGCGCAACCGGGCGAAGGTGCTGGCCGCCGCCCGCGAGGAGTTCACCGACCGCGGGTTCCGCGACGCCAAAATCGACGTGATCGCCGAACGCGCCGAGCTGACCCGCGGCGCGGTCTACTCCAACTTCCCCGGCAAACGCGCGCTCTACTTCGCCGTGCTCGCGGCCGAGGCGGAACGGTTCGCCGCCCAGCCGCCCGCCCCGGACCCCGGCCTGACGCCGGCGGAGGTGCTCGGCGCGTTCGCCCGCGCCTGGGTCGCCCGGCTGCCGCTGGCCACCGATCCGGACGCGCGCCTCGGCGTCGACCTGCTGCCGGAAATCCTCGCCGACGAACTCACCCACCGGCCGTACGCGCAGCTGCTGCGGTTCGACGCGATCGTCCTCGGACTGGCGCTGGAACGGCTTTCGCCGTCGTCCGGACGCCTGGTGCGGGTGGCGGAAGCGGCGCTGACGATGCTGCACGGGGCGAGCCAGCTCGCCGCCGCGGCGCCCGGGTTCGGCGAGCCGTTCAACGTCGTGCGCGCGTGCGAAGCGCTGCCCACGCTGGGTTTGGCCGACACCTGGCCGGAGCCGCCGATCGTGCCGCAAGCCCGCGCGGCCGGGGAAACCTGGTCCCCGCCAGAGGTTTTCGACGCGCTGCGAGCGCGTCCGGCGCGCATCGACGGCGACGGGGTGGTCGCGGTGATCGGCCTGCACCGACTGTCCGCGGTGGAAGAAGCCCTGCGCGCGGCCGAGGACGTCACGCTCGTCGTGGTGACCGGCCAGCCGGCGGAGCTGGTGCCGTTGACCAGCCTGGTGCTGGCGGATCTGCGGGGCTTGCTGAAGAAATCCTGCCCGGAGCAGGCCTGGCCGGGCGTGCGGGTAGTCGTGGACGAAACCGGCGCGGTGGCGGCCGCGGCGGGGGTTTCGGCGGTGAGCGACGCGACCGAGACCGCGATCCGGGTCCACAATGGACGGATCCTGCTGCGTGCCGAGGGCTTCGGCGCCTGCCACGCCGCCGCGACCAGCACTGAGCCCGCGGAAAGTCCGTGAGGGGAACCCTGAAGGAATCAGAGTCCCTGAGGGTTCCCCTCACGGAACGTCAGCCGATGCGGTAGCTGTACGGCAGGGTCGCCAGCACCTCACCGGTTCCGACCTGCGGCAGACCGGTCACGCCGGTCGGCAGCGAAGGCACGGTCACGATGTTCAGGTGCCCGGCCGCCTGGTCGCCGCGCTTGCCGGACGGCGTGATCGTCACCAGGATGGTCGCGGTCTCGCCCGGCTTCACCAGCTGCGGAGTGCCGCCGGTGCCGTTCGGGTCCACCGACTGGCCGTACGGGTCGCCGGTCGACGACGTCACCGAGCGGTCGAAGCCCGCGGTCTGGATCGACGCCGTGTAGCTGGAACGCCCGGCGGGCGCGCCTTCCGGACCGAACGGGCCGATCTCCTGCACGTCGGCGAACCAGACGCCCTTGGTGACATACCCGGTCTTCTCGCCGATCGTCGCGACCGACACCGTGCTCCCGTTCTGCGCGGACTTCAGGTCGCCGAGCACGTCGACGCCCGCCGCCGAACCCTGGATCTCCGCCTGCGCGGGCACGGTCGAGGACGTCGCGACGGTGAAGGTGCTCGTCTCCGGCGGGATCGAGTACACCGGCGCGTTGGCGTTCAGCTCCGGCAGGTCGACCTCGGTCGAACCCTGGATCGGCTGCGGCTGCAGCGTTTGCCGGGCGTTGGTGCGTGCGTCGATGCCGATCGCGATCGGCTCGACCCCGGTGTTGCGCACCGTCACCGGCACGGTCACCGCCTTGCCCGCCGCGAGCGAAGCGGACTGCGGCAGCGCGGGCGCGCTGGCCGAGACCTGGTCGAAGCCGACGGTTCCGGTGAACGGCTGGTCGATTTGCTTGCCCGTCACTGGGTTCTGCACCACCAGCACCAGGTGCCAGCGGCCCGGCAGCGGATTCGCGTCGACGAGCTGCAGGCCGGTGCCCTGCTTCAGCGTCGTGGCCGAATCGAGGTAGGCGTTGCTGTTCACGTCGGCGAGTTCGCCGTTCGGGTCGACCAGGACGCCGTCGAGCAGCGTGCCCGGATCCTGCAGCTTCACCGCGACATCGAGGTCCCGTTTGCCGCGCGGCACGTCGAATTCGTAGGAGAACGTCTGCGCGGGAGACACCGCGCGGGCGTTGCCGCCGGTGATCGTGCCGCTGAAGGTGCCGGGGCCGTTCTTCGTCGGGATCAGCGCGCGCAGCACGGCCGACACGGTGGTCTGGTGGCCGTCGGAGCTGCCGAAGGTGATCGAGTAGTCCGCGTCGCCGCCGCTGGCCGGGGTCTGCAGCGAGACGTGCACCGGCTTCGTCTGGCCCGGCTTGAGCTGCAGGATCTGCGGCGTGACCTGGCCGTACGGGACGGCTCGTTGCGCGGTGGCCGCCAGCTGGACGTCACCGGTGTAGCCGACCGGTCCGGACGCCGAGTACAGCACAGCGGTCCACGTGCCCGCCGCCGGTCGCGTGACGTCCACGTTGGCGTAGTTCGCCGTCGCGGCCCCGCCTTGCGGACGGCTGTTGGCGACGAAAGTGCCGTCCGGCGCGAGCAGCGTCAGCCGCACCACCGGGGTGACCGACTGGCCGTTGACCGTCTTCGGGCTGCCCTGCCACGCCATCCGCGCCAGCAGCCGCTGCGCGCCGTTCGGCACGGAGAAGGTGACCTTCTTGTACGCCCAGTTCGTGCCGTTGAAGTACGGGAAAGTCGGCAGCTTGGTCGAGTCGAACGCGGTGGTCTGCGTCTGCGTGCCCATCGGGACGAACGTCCGCGTGCCGGTGCTGACGGTGAGCGGCTTCGTGCCCGAGTTGGTGACGTTCACCGACGCCTGCTGCGTGCTTCCCGGCGCGCCTTCCAGCGTCAGCTGGTCGGCCGACAGCGTGATGTTCGACGAGACGCCCGCCGGAGCCCCGGTCGAGCCCGGAGCGGTGAGCGCTGCTTCGACCGCCGCGCGCGCGTCGAGAAGGCCAGCACCCTGCTCGTCGGCCGGGAGGTTGAGGTCACGCGCGGTGCTGGTGATGATCTGCTTCACCTGTGCGGGCGTCGGCGACGCACCGCGGTGCGCGTTGCGGTAACTCTGGATCACCAGCGCGGCGACCCCCGCGGTCAGCGGAGCGGATTCACTGGTGCCGCCGAAGGATTCGAGGTCGGTCGGCTGCGGAACGGTGTTGAAGTTGCGGCATTCCGCGTACGCCGGCGAGCAGTCGGCCCAGTTGCCCTCACCGGGTGCGACGAGGTCGATGGTGCGGCCGTTCTGCGTGATGCCGGACGAGGACAGCGCGGAGATGTTGTCGCTCACCCATTTCCCGTTGGAGAACGGGAAAGCCGCGTAGCCGGTCTGCGCGTACAGCCGGTTGTCGGTCGTCGCGCCGGTCGAGATCACCAGCGGGTCGGTGGCCGGGCTGCCGATCGTGGACGTGGTGCCCGCGTCGCCGCTGGAGGCGGTCACCGTGACGCCCGCGGCCACGGCCTGGTCGTTGAAGACCTGGAACAGGTTGCGGGAGCTGGAATCCGGGTACTGGTTGAGGCCGAGCGATTCGTTGATCACGTCGACGTGGGCGACGGTCACCGCGTAGTCGATCGCCTGCAGCACCGCGGAGTTCGTGGCGGTCTTGCCGAACACGTTGAGGCCGACCAGGCTCGCGCCCGGCGCGACGCCCTTCACGACGATGTTGCAGCCCGCCGGGAGCGGATGCTTCTCGTTCACGAACTTCGACAGGTCGTGCACCACGACGCCCTGCGCGGCGATCGACGAAGCGTCCCCGAACGCCTCGGCACCGGAGTCGGTCGTGTTCGGCCCGTCGCCGGAGAAGTCCTGGTAGTCCGAGAAAACGTGGCTGCCGTCGGGCCGGATGAAGTCGGCGTAGTTCGGGTCCATGTTGTCGGCGAGGAACGCGACCTTCACCCCGGCTCCGTTGGCCAGGTCGGACGCGCTCTTTCCGCCGTTGGTGCTGTACGCGCGGATCGACGTCAGCGCTTCGGGCTCCAGCAACGGTTTCGCCGGATCGCTCGGGCAGGTCGCGTTCGGCGTGGCCTGCGCGGCCGGTCCGCCTGCCTTCGGCGCGGCGGCCGGGGCGCTCGGTTTGGCGTCCGGCAGCGTGACTTTGCTGTCCGGCAGCACCTGCGCGACAGCCGGGTCGTGCGCGAGCTGTGCGGCCTGCTCGGGCGTGACGGTGGCGGAGAACGCGTTGCCCAGCGCGAAGTGCTTGACCTTGGCCGGTGCCGCGCCGGTGAGCTTGGCGAGCACCGAATCCTGTTCTTGGGCGGCTTTGGCGCGGCGGGTGTCCGAGGCTGCCTTGGTGGGCGGCGCGCCGGGCAGCTGGTCCGCGAGGACGACGATCACCGATTGCGGCGCGCTGCCGGCTGTCGCCGCGGCAGCCTGCGCGGGCTGGGTGACCCCGGCCAGCACCAGGCTGCCGGTCGCAGCCATGACGAGGGCACGAACGGATCGCGAGGAACGCCCCATGTGCAGTTCCCACTTCCTGCTAGAAGGGTTCGTGAGTTACCGGCCCCGACGAAATCGGGCGCGATCGTGCCGCGTGCGATTTCCCGATGCCGAGAACTCTTTCCGAATCCTCCGCGATCCACAAGAGACAATAGTGGGAAACAAATCCGGCAAACGGGACCGAATTGCCGCGCGGGGCGCGCCTTCGGTCCCGTTTGCCGGAATCCGGGTCAGTCCTGCGGCAGGTGCCGGCGCGAGTGCCGGGTCACCACAAGGGTTCCCGCGACGGCGACCAGCGCGACGCAGGCGAGCAGCACCGGGTAGCCCGCTACTCCGTTCAGCGCCGCCAAAAGTGACGGCAAGAGGAATCCGACATAGGCCAGCGCGTAGTACACGCCGGTCAGTTCCGCGATTTCCTCCGGCCGGGCGAGGCGCTGCAATTCCAGCAATCCGGACACTACGACGATGCCGTAAGCGGCGCCGAGCACCACCGCCGCGCCGAGCGCGATCCACGGCGATTCCTTCGCCGCCGCGAAGACGCTCAGGACAAGTCCGGCGCACAGCACCGTCATCCCGGTGAGCACGGCCCGCGCGCTGGTGGCGCGGTCGACCCGCTTGGCGATCGGCTGAATCCCGACGCCCGCGCCGATCGCGCAGACAGTGAGCAGGGTCGAGTAGGCCAGCGACCACGACCCGGTCCGCGGCTCGACGAGCTGCGGCAGGATCGCGTACGCCACGCCGCACGAGCCGAAGATCCACGGCGCGGCGGGCAGGATCACGCGGCGGAACCGCGGATGCCGGGCAGTGGCGGGCAACGCGGCGCGGACCGAGTCCGTCCGGACGGCAAGGGTTTCCGGACTGCGCGTGATCGCGGCCAGCGCGGCCAGCGCGAGTCCGATGTGGACCAGGTAGGGCAGCACCATCGGCCACGGCCCCCACTGCGCGAGCACCCCGGCGACCCCGGGGCCGATGCCGAGCCCCAGCGTCAGGCACAGCGCGGCGCGGCGGGTGCCGAGGTCGGCGGCGCTGTACGGGTCGGCGTCGGCGAGTTCCTTGATCCAGGTGGAACCGACGGCCATCGCGACCGCGACCGCGATGCCGGAGAGGAACCGGCCGGCGGCGATCCACGCCACGCCGAGCGGGCCGAGCGCCAGCAGCGTGCTCGCCAGCAGGGAAAGCGCGGTGCCGGCGAACATCACCGGGCGGCGACCGTACCGATTGGACAGTCCGCCGGACAGCAGCAGGCCCGGCACGAGGCCGACGACGTACGCGCCGAGCAGGGCGTCGACGGTGAACGCGGAGTAGCCCGCGGCGTGGTACATCACGAGCAGCGGGGTGAACTGATTGCCGCCCCAGCCGGCCGCGAACACCGCGGCGGCGGCCGGGAACCAGGCGGGCCGGGTAGTGGTTTCGGGCAGGGGAGCGCGGTCAGCGGTAGTGGTCATCGACGGTGCACCGAATCCAGGTGAGCGCGCAGCGCCGGGGCAAAGGTGTCGGCCTTCGTCTCGGCCTGCGCGATGATGGTGAGCAGTTCTTCGTGTTCGCCGACGACCTGCGGCAGGCGAGCCGGGATCGGCGCGAGCGCGTGGACGTTCATCCGCCGCTGCCGGTCGGCGAGCGTCGAGTAGAAGCTGAGCAGCAACGCGTTGCCGCCAGCCTCGACGATCGTGCGGTGGAACAGCTGGTCGGCCTCGGCGAACGCGGGTACGTCGCCCGCCTCCGCGTGCCTGCGCTGGGTGTCCAGCACTGCGCGCAGCTTCTCGAGCGCGTCCGGAATCAGCTCCGGACGACGGCCCAGCCGATGCACCGCGGCGCTCTCGACGGCCTCGCGGGCTTCGAGTACGTCCTCGGCTTCGCCGGGAGTGATCGGCACGACGATCGCGCCGCGCTTCGGGATCAGGTTGAGCAGCCCTTCGACCTGCAGCCGCAGGAAAGCTTCCCGCACCGGAGTCCGGCTGACCCCGAGGCGCTCGGCTATCTCGCCCTCGCTGAACAGGTGCCCGCCGGGCAGTTCGCCGGTGAGGATCAGCTCCTTGGTGAGCTGGTAGGCGCGGTCGGCGGCGGGTTTCGCGACGTTCACAGCTGCGACGCTAACATGCATGCCACCTTGTATCTAAGGCGTTGTGACCTGCGGCTCAACAGTTCTGTCGGTGCCCTGTGCGAGGGTGCGGGGGTGCGATTGCTCCTCGATGCCCGGCCCACCGTCCAGCAAGCCATTGAAGCCGTCCGCGCGGCCCTCGCCGCCGGTCTCGACCCCGATCAGGACCCGCCGCGGTCCGTCGTCCCCGTGCCCACCGGGCAGTTTCTGCTGATGCCCGCGTTCTGGGACCGCTACGCCGGGGTCAAGGTCGCGTCCGTCGCACCGGACAACCCGGCGCGGGGCCTGCCGCGGATCCAAGGCCACTACCTGCTGATGGACGGCCCAACCCTCACACCGATGGCGCTCCTGGACGGCGTCGCCCTCACCTCGGTGCGCACCGCGGCCGTCTCCGCGGTGGCAGCGGACCTGCTGGCCGAGCCAGACGCAGAACGCCTGGTGGTGTTCGGAACCGGCCCGCAAGCCGAGAGTCACATCGAGGCGTTCCAGACCGTGCGGCCGGTGCGCGAGGTAGTGGTGGTCGGCCGGAACGCGGAACGGACGCAAGCCTTCGCCGCGCAGTACCCGTTCGCGCGGGCCGGAACGCCAGACGACGTGGCTGAAGCCGACCTGATCGCCTGCTGCACCTCGTCGCGGACGCCGGTGTTCGACGGCGCGAAAGTGCCGGAACACGCCACCGTGGTCGCCGTCGGCTCGCACGAGCCAGCCGCCCGGGAAGTCGACGATGTCCTGATTGGACGGTCCACAGTGGTCGTCGAAGGCATCGGCGCGGCCACTCGCGAAGCCGGGGATGTAATGCTGGCAATGGAATCCGGCGCGCTGGCCGCGGATACCCTGGTATCGCTCGCCGCGCTGGCTTCCGGCCGGACAGTGCCGCCGGGACCTCGGCTGTTCAAGAGCGTCGGGATGGCTTGGGAGGATCTGGTGGTCGCCGCGGCCACGTATGAAGCTGTCACGTGACATCCCGACGGAGTGGGAACGCGACCGCCAGCCCGGCGGCGACCAGCGCGTACCCGAGGAGAACGAGCGCGCCGCCCGCCGTGGGCAGCAGTTGCCCGCCCGCGTGGCCGGTCTGCTGTGCCAGCGCGTCGGTGAGGTAGCCGAATTCGGTGAGCGCCGCGGTCGCTCCGCCGGGCAGATAGGGGTAGATCGTGTTCACGCCGGGAATAGCGAGGAGGGCGATTTCGACGACGTACAGATACCCGATCACGACCGCGAGCGCCGCGACCTGATTCCGCAGCAGCGCCCCGATTCCGACGCCCAGCACTGTGTAGATCGCCATCGCGGCGGCCGTCCGGAGAAGCAGCTCGGCGACTGTCGCGGGCGCGAGACCGACTGTCACGCCATGGAACGCGGCGCTGCAGTAGAGCGCGAGCCCGGCGGCGGCAGCGGTGACCACGCCGTAGCAAAGGCCGCCGACGGCGAACGCGGCGAGTTTCGCGGTGAGGATCCGCCAGCGCCGCGGTGCGAAAAGGAAGGTGACGCTGATCGTGCGGTGCCGGTATTCCGACGTCATCGCCACGGTGCCGAAAACGGCGGGGAACAGGACGGTCACGGTCGCCATGCCGAGCACGTTCCGCACCCCGGCGGCGGTGTCGAGGCCGGGCATCGGCGGCTGGACGTGCTCCGGGCCGATCAAGCCGATCAGCCCGACCAGTCCGCCGCCGCACACCGCGGCGGTGCCCAGCGCCCACAGCCACAGCCGGGTGGAGCGCAGGCGGCGGAGTTCGGCGGCGATCATCGGGGCGCTCCGTCGGTGAGGGCGAGGAAAACCTGTTCCAGGCCGGGCTTTTCCGGGATCAGCTCGTGGACGCGCAGGCCGCTGGCCGCCGCCCGGTCCGCGATCTCGGCGGTGCTGAGGCCGCGGACGCGAAGGAGGTCCGGCCCGATCCGGTCGGCGGGTTCGCCCAGCGCGCGGGCGAGGTCGTCGGCGTCGGGGGAGCGGACGAGCGCCGCGGGCACGGTCGAGGCGGACAGCTCCGCGAGAGTGCCGGCGGCGACGAGGCGGCCGTCGCGGACGACCACGACCTGCCCGGCGATCTGCTCCAGTTCGCTGAGCACGTGGCTGGAGATCAGGACCGTGCGACCACTCGCGGCGAACCCGGTCAGCACCTCGCGCAGCCACGCCATGCCTTGCGGATCGAGCCCGTTCCCGGGTTCGTCGAGCACCAGCACGCCCGGGTCGCCGAGCAACGCGGTCGCGAGGCTGAGCCGCCGCCGCATGCCGGTCGAATAATCGCGCGACGGCCGGTCGGCGAAAGCGGTCAGCTCCAGTTGCTCCAGGACCTCGTCGACGCGTCGGCGCGGCAGCCGGGCCATCGCGGCGTAAATGCGCAGGTGCTCGCGCGCGGAGCAGGACGGGTGCGGGTCGGCCCCGTCGAGGACCGCGCCGACCGCGCGTGCCGGATGCGGCAGGTCGGCATACCGGACGCCGTCGATCGTCGCGGTTCCGGCGGTTGGCCGGACCAGGCCGAGAAGCATCCGCATCGTGGTGGTCTTCCCCGAACCGTTCGGCCCGAGGAAACCGGTGATTTCGCCGGGGGACGCGGAAAACGTCAGATCGGCGACCGCGGTCACCGCGCCGAACCGCTTGGTCAGGTTCTCCGCCGCGATGCTCATGCGCGGGCCTTGATCGCGTCGGCCAGCCCGGCCGGATCAGGCAGGCTGAGGAGCAGTTCGCCGAACTCCCCGCCGTCGACGGCGATCCGCAGCGCCGGGGCCGACCGGCGCACCGACACCAGCTGCCGCGTCCCGGTGCCGAGCCCCCACACGCCGACCTTGAGCACCCCGCTGACCAGCAGCCCGATCCGCCCGCCGCGCGTGCGGGCCAGCGCGTTCCCGACCGGTTCGGCCGTCCGGATGCGCGCCAGCGGGACCGTGACCTCCTCCCGCCACACCGCGAGCCGCTCCCACCGGGCGAACCGCACCCGGAGCCCGTCGCCGACGATTTCGGCCGTCGCCATCGCCACCACCCCCTGCGTTATCTGTTCTATTAGATGTATAGCAGATATCATGGACGGGTGCTGCTGACTTTGGATCTCGACAGCGAGACGCCGATCTACCTGCAGATCCGCGACCGGGTGGTGGAGGCGATCGCCGACGGCGACCTCGCCGAGGGCGATCCGCTGCCGTCCACCCGGCAGCTCGGCGCCGACCTCGGCATCAACTTCCACACCGTGAACAAGGCCTACGACCTGCTCCGCGCGCAGGGCCTGATCCGGATCAACCGCAAGAGCGGCGCGGTGATCCGCCGCGACCCCCGGTCCGGCCCGGCCGAGCCCGGGTTCGCCGGCGAATGGCAAGACCGCCTCCGCACCCTGCTGGCCGAGGCGGTCGCGCTCGGGCTGGACGCGGACGAGGTGACCGTCCGCTGCGCCACGGTGCTCGAATCCTTTCGCGCCAAGACCCCGTCGTGACTTCGTCGGTCTATCTGGATCTCGCGGTGGTCGCGCTGCTGGCCGCCGCGTTCTGGTCCGCACCCGCGCTGGCCCGGCCGACGCTCCCGTTCGGGGTCCGGGTTCCGGCGGCGCACGTCGCCGAACCGGCGATCATCCGCGCGCACCGTCGTTACGCGCGCGGAGTGCTGGTAGCCGGCACTCTCGCGTTCGTCCTGGTTGCTTTCGCCTCGGCCGGACTGCGCTGGGAGCGAGCGGCCGCGTTCGCCGCGCCGGCTCTCGCGGCCGTTTGCTGCGGGCTCGGCTATCAAGCGCACCGCACGATCGCCGCCGCGAAACGCTCCGGCGACTGGTATTCCGGCACCCGTCAGGCAGTCGTGACCGACACGTCCCTGCGCACCGATCCCGTCCGTCCACAGTGGAGTTTCCTGGCACCGGCGGTGGTGCTGTTCGGGATCACGGCGGCGATCGGGGCGTGGCGGTACGGCGCGCTGCCCGACACACTGCCGACTCCCAACGGCGTCATCGTCGACTCCGCCCGGCGCAGCGCGACGACGTTCGGCCGCGCGTTCGCGACCGTCACCGCGCAGCTGTTGATCATCGTTCTCGTGGGCCTGCTGGCGATTGCTCTCCCGCGCGCCCGGCCGGAACTCGATGCCGCGCAGCCGTCCGCTTCGGCGGCCCGGTACCGCGCCTACCTCGCGAGCGTGCTGCGGCTGCTGTTCGGCACCGCCGGATGCGCGGCGGCGAGCCTGCTGGTGGCGTCGCTGGAGGTATGGGAGATCGTCCCGGCCACGACGGGGGCGACAGTGGTCAGCTACCTTCCGCTCGCCGCCGCTTCGGTCGCCTGGGTGGCTTTCGCGTTCCGGGCCGGCGACGCCGGACATCGGCTGCCCGCCGAAGAGGAAGACTCCCGCCGCGTGCAGCGCGACGACGACCGGTACTGGCACCTCGCGGGCATGGTCTACGTCAACCGCGGCGACCCGGCGGTTCTCGTGCACCGGAGATCCGGCGTCTCCTGGACGCTCAACCTCGGCCACCCGGTCAGCTGGGCGATCCTCGGGGCACTCGCCGCGGTCGCCGCGCTGGCCGGGTTCGGCGTCGTCGAACTGCCTTCCCGGGGCGGATAGCCTGGATTCCTTCGACGGCGAGGGGAGAACGGGATGTCGGAAGAGCTGACCACCGCGGAGCTGTTCGACGCGATCGGCGCCAGGTACGAGGAGGCGTTCGGCCGCCGGCCAGTGGTGGACGCCGCGGTGCGGGAACTGATCGAGGCGCTGCCGCCGTCGGCGCGGGTCCTCGACGTCGGAAGCGGGACCGGCCGCCCGGCCGCGGCGGAGCTGGCCGCCGCCGGACACCGGGTGACCGGGATCGACGTGTCGGCGGAGATGGTGCGGATCGCGCGCGAGCAGGTGCCCGGGGCCGAGTTCGTGCAGGCCGACGTGCGGGATTGGGAGTCGGGACCGGAGACGTGGGACGCGGTGTGCGCGTTCTTCTCGTTCGTGCAGCTGCCGCGCGCGGAGACCGAGCGGGTGCTCGGCCGCATCGCCGGATGGCTGGCGCCGGGCGGGCGGTTCGAGCTGGTCACGGTGCCCGCCGACCTCGAGGACGTGCCGATCGACTTCCTCGGCCACTCGATCCGGGTGACGAGCTTTCCGGCGGAGGCGCTGGTCGATCGGGTACGGGCGGCAGGCCTGGAGATCACCGGCACCCGGACGGAGACGTTCGCCCCGGACGAATCGGGAGCGGAACCGGAGGAACACCTGCTGATCTCAGCCCGCAAACCCGCCTGACCCGGCCCCGGAAAACGCGCGGTGGACTACCGGGACATGAAATAAATTCGGCGAATCGAAGGCTGGGGGAAGCGCTGGCGAAAATCGGGGCGGCATTTTCGCGTGGTCCGGGTGAACACACCGGAAATCGCGCGGAAAATGCCGCCCCGTTCGTTCGATGCGACCGGATCTCCGCTCCGGCCGGATTGCGCTTGACCACGGCCTGATATTCGCCGGCGGAGCACCGCTCGCCGTTGCGGCTGCTTCGACAGTTCAGCGCCGCTGGCCGCGGTTGCCGCTGCAGCTGGCCGGTTCAGTGCCGCTGGCCGAATTTGCTGCCGCAGCTGGCCGTTTCGCTGGCCGCACTTGCCACGGCGTCGCGGTTCCCGAGCGAGCCTGGCGGTCCGATAGCTGCCAGTTCAGCAGCGTCCGCTTGTGGCGACTGGCCAAGGTTTCGCCTTGCCGCAAGCCCGTTCGCCGCGGCTGGTTGTGGCCTGGCGCGGTCAGCTCGGAGCCGCTGGCGTGCGGCCGTCGCGTGCGGCGCGGAACTCAGCCCTTGCTACTGCTGGTTGCCCCACTGCTGCTCACCCTGCTGGCCGCCCTGGTCGTAGCCGCCCTGGTCGCCTTGGCCGTAACCGCCCTGCTGACCGCCTTGGCCGAAGCCCTCTTGCTGGCCGCCCTGGTCGAAGCTCTGCTGGCCGCCTTGCTGGTAGCCGCCCTGGCCGCCCTGGTCGAACCCGCCTTGGCCACCCTGGTCGTAACCGCCCTGGCCACCTTGGTCGTAACCACCCTGGCCGCCTTGATCGAATCCGCCCTGCCCGCCTTGGCTGCCCTGGTCGAATCCGCCCTGCTGCCCGCCTTGACCGCCTTGGCCGCCTTGGTCAAAACCGCCCTGGCCGCCCTGGTCCTGTTCTCCCTGCTGCCCTCCGCCGAAGCTTTCCTTCAGCTTGTCCGCGCCCTGGCGGATCTGGTCGCCGTGCTGGCCGCCGGTTTTCTCGTCGATGAATTCGGCGGCTTTGTCGACGCCCTGGCCGACCTTGTCCTGGTTGTTGCCCGCGAATTCCTGGATCTTGTCCTTGGCCTGGTCGAAAAAGCTCATCGAAATCCTCCTTGATCTATTCGTGACACATGGATACCAGCCGGGTACCCGGCTGACGCGGCGGCGAGACGCCAGTCCCCGGTTCGGGTGAGGTGCGGCGCCGGTTCTGCCCGGGTCGGGCCACGGGTGGGTTACCCCACACGCCCGGTCGCGGGACCGACCGGCCGGTAGGGTCGCGGCGGCACAGGCGCCGAGAGCCGAGGAGGGCACGTGGCGGGACCGTTGAGCGGGCTGAAAGTCGTCGAGCTGGCCGGGATCGGGCCCGGGCCGCACGCCTGCATGGTGCTCGCCGACCTCGGTGCGGACGTCGTCCGCGTGGAGCGGCCGTCCGGGTCGCTCGACCTCAGCGGCGGCAAGCCGGACCCGTTGCTGCGCGGCCGCCGGTCGGTCGCCGCGGACCTCAAGACCGCCGACGGCCGCGAACTCGTGCTGCGGCTCGCGGCGAAGGCCGACGTGCTGATCGAGGGCCTGCGCCCGGGTGTCACCGAACGGCTCGGCGTCGGCCCGGACGACTGTTTCGCGCGCAATCCCCGGCTCGTCTACGGCCGGATGACCGGATGGGGTCAGGAAGGCCCGCTCGCTCAGCGCGCCGGGCACGACATCAACTATCTCGGCCTCACCGGCGTCCTGCACGCGATCGGCCGCGCGGGCGAGCGCCCGGTGCCGCCGCTGAACCTGGTCGGCGACTTCGGCGGCGGGTCGATGTTCCTGATCGCGGGCGTGCTCGCGGCGTTGTGGGAATGCGGCCGGACCGGGCGCGGACAGGTCGTGGACGCGGCGATGGTCGACGGCGCGAACGTGCTGTCCCAGATGATGTGGGCCTTGCGCGGCCTAGGTTCCTGGTCCGACGAACGCGGCACGAACCTCCTGGACGGCGGCGCGCCGTTCTACGACACCTACGTCTGCGCGGACGGCCGTTACGTCGCCGTCGGTTCCCTCGAACCGCAGTTCTACGCGGCGCTCCTGAACGGCCTCGGCCTCGCCGGGGAAGACCTCCCGCCGCAGCTGGACCGCGACGGCTGGCCGACGCTCCGCGCCACGTTCACCCGCGCCTTCCTCAGCCGCACCCGCGACGAATGGGCCGAGACCTTCGACGGCACCGACGCGTGCGTCACGCCAGTCCTCACCCCCGACGAGGCCGCCAAGCACCCGCACATCGCCGCGCGGTCCGGACTGATCACGCTGGACGGGATCGTCCAGCCCGCCCCGGCGCCGCGGTTTTCGCGCAGTGCTACGGAAACGCCGTCGTCACCGCCGGTGCCGGGCGCGCACACGGAAGAGGTGCTGGCCGAATGGGAGTCGTGAGTGTTTATGCCGGTTAGAACCGGGATCGCCACTCACGACAGCCGCACCGGCAGTGTCAGATGCCCGTTGGTGATGAACGACGGCACCGGTTCCAACTCGTCCCCAGGCCGCGCCAGCGCGAGACCCGGGAACCGCTCGAACAACGCGGGCAGCCCGAGTTCCGCTTCCATCCGGGCGAGCTGCGCGCCGAGGCAGTAGTGCACCCCGTGGCCGAACGCGAGCGTGGTCTTGTCCTTGCGGGACAGGTCGAACTCGTTCGCGTCCGGACCGTGGTGGCCCTCGTCGCGCCCGGCCGGGCCGAGTGACGCGAGGATCGGGTCGCCCTCGCGGATGGTCGTGCCCTCGACCTCGATGTCCTCCAGCGCGAACCGCAGCGGCAGGTGCGAAAGCGGCGACTGCCAGCGCAGCGTCTCGTCCACCACGTCCGACCAGGTGCGCGTCCCGTCCAGGACCTGCCGCAGCTGCGCGGGATGCGTCAGCAGCGCGGTCACGGCCTGGTCGAGCAGGTTGACCGTCGTCTCGTGCCCGGCGGTGATCACCAGGATCAGCGTGTCCACCAGTTCTTCTTCGCTGAGCCGGGAGCCGTCCGTGTCGCGGGCGGCGATGAGCGCGGTCGCCAGGTCGTCGCCCGGATCGGCGCGCCGCTCGGAGACCAGGTCGGCCAGGATTCCGTACAGCAGCTCGACATTGGCGGTCGCTTCGTCCGCGGTCGCGGCCGTCGCGAAGATCCCGGTCACCGCGGTGCGCAGGCCGGGCCGCGCCTGTTCGGGGACGCCGACCAGCCGGCAGATCACCTCGATCGGCAGCCGGTAGCAGTACTGCTCGCGCAGGTCGGTTTCCCTGGGCCCGGCGGCGAGATCGGCGAGCAGGCCCTCGGCGATCTCCGCGACCACCGGGCGCAGCGCGGCGATCCGGCCGGGCGCGAAAGCCTTGGACACCAGCGAGCGCAGCCGCCGGTGCTCCTCGCCGTAGGCGGTGAACATGTTCTGCACCGAGACCCAGATGGCCAGCGGCCAGTCGGCGCCGATCTCGCCGTCCCGGTACGCGGGCCAGTGCCGCCGGGCGTCCTTCGACACCCGCGGGTCGGCGAGCAGGCTGCGCAGCAGCGGCAGGCTGGTGACCGACCAGGCGAGCACGCCGCCCGGCAGTTCGACGACGGTCAGCGGCCCGCGTGCGCGGAGCCGGGCTCCCTCGCCGTGCACGTCCGGCGCCGCCGGGTCCAGCACGAAAGGGGTGACGGCGTGGTCCATCGGAACTCCTCGAGGCCCGGCGGTCCACAAAGGACTGACGATGGGGGAGGTGTCCGTCGCGGCCGCCGGGTCCGGAAAGAGCGTAGCGCGGCTAAGGATCTGCCGGTCCGGCTTGAGGGGTGGTCCGGACCAGCCGGGAGAAGGGGTTGACGTCAGCCGTCGGCGCGCTTGCGGTGCAGCGAGAACCGCTCGAAAACCGACAGTTCGCCGGTCGGCTTGTTCACGTTGTAGTAGGTCACGTGCAGGGTCGTGGTTCCGCCCGGACGGCGTCCGGGGTCCACGGTGAAGGCGGCGAACCCGTAGGGGTGGTCGAGGTCGCGGACCGCGCTCCACACCGCTTTCTCGCGCACGTAAGTCGGTTTCCGCTTGCGGGTGGCCGGATCCCGCTTGTCCGCGACGGCGGTCAGCACCTTTCCGGTGCCGTCCTTGAAGAAACTGCCGTTGGTGGTGCCCGAGACGCCGCCTCCGCCGAGGATCATGTGCACGGTCCCGTGCGTCGTGTCGATGTTGTCGGTCGCGTCGGACACCGGGTTCGGCGTGAGCGTCTCGCTTTCCGAGACGACGCCGCGCACGGCGAGGGAGCGTTCGTAGTCGTGCTCGTGCCCGCACAACACCAGGTCGACGCCGTAGCGGTCGAACAGCGGGCCGTACTTCTCGCGGAGGCCGAGGTCGGCGCCGTTCGCGTCGGAGGAGCTGATCATGACCTGGTGCATCGCGACGACGATCCAGTCCACGTCGCGCGCCGCCCGCGCCGCGGCGAGTTCCTTCTCCAGCCAGGCCAGCTGGCGGCCGCCGGAGTAGCCGTTGACGTAGACGTCGCCGCCGTCCTGCAGGCAGTTGTCGTCGTTCTGCAGCACGACGACCCGCACCGAGCCGACGGTGAAGCCGTACCAGAGACCGGCGAGTTCCGGGTCGGTTTCGGTGGAGGGCAGCCGGAAGTACGCCTGGTAGGCGTCGAGTCCGATCGCGCCGTTCTGTTTCTCGATCTCGTGGTTGCCGGCGGCGGGCATCCACGGCCGGTACCGCGCCGAACGGGTGTTGTTGGTGAAGAAGTTGTTCCAGGTGCGCACGCGGTCGACGTCGAGGTTGGCGTAGCAGAGGTCGCCGTTGAGCAGGTGGAACAGCGGCGCGACGGTCTCGATGCCGGTCACGATGTCCTTCGTGGCCGGGGTGGAGAAGAAGTCGAGCGCGGGCGCGCCCTTGAGATCCCAGGTGACCTGCGGCGCGGACTGGTCGCCGAAGCTGGTGAAGGTGAACGCGGACCGGCCGCTGGGCGCGGTGCGGAAGGTGCCGGCGTCGGGCGTCGCGCCGTCGTGCTGGGCGATGTAGAGGTACTCGGTGTTCGGGCAGAGGCGGTCGATCTCGGCGTGGTGCACCCAGACCGTGCGGTTGGAGGTGCCGTCGACATAGGTGCGCGTGACCGCGGGCGCGTACGAGCCGAAGCCGTCGTCGAGCGTGCCGTAGAGGACGCGCGGGTGGCGGACCGGACCGTCGGTGAGCCACGAAACCACCATCTGCCGCGCGGGATCGCGGCCGAACGTGAGATGCAGACCCTGCACCGGGGTCGCGCCGCCGCCCGGCGCGGGAGACAGCGGCGCGGCTGCCGCCGGACCAGTGCCGAGCAGTGGTACGGCAGCGCTCGCGCCCATTAGGCCTAATGCTCCTCGACGGCTGACGGCGTTGGACATGGCGGCGGCCTCCTCCGGCTCCGGGCGGAAGCGAAGCTATGCTGGCCGCGCGGCCCGCCGATGAACGCGAGCTGTCCGGGGCGTGAAGTGTCGTCTGGGTCGTTCCCGGTTCGTTCCCTTTGCCGGGAAACGGTTTCCGGACTGTCCGAAGTGGATTCTCCCGGCTTCGCCGGATCGATTCAGAACCCTTCTGCTAGCCTCCGTTGTGACGTGCGGCTCGCCGTGGTGCCGCCAAGCTGTCCGGAGCGCTTCACGGAGCGTTCGCTGAGTGCTTCGGCTGGAACCTCCGAGGAGCGTTATGACAGGCATCGTCCGGGTCCGGGGCCGTGAGGTGCTCGACAGCCGGGGCAACCCGACGGTCGAGGTCGACGTGGTGCTGGCGGACGGGTCGGTGGGCAGGGCGGCGGTGCCGTCCGGTGCCTCCACCGGCACGCGCGAGGCCGTTGAGCTGCGGGACGGCGACGCGAAGCGGTTCCACGGCAAGGGCGTGCGCAAGGCGGTCGACGCGGTGAACGGCGAGATCGCCGAGGCCGTCGTCGGCATGGAGGCCGAGGCGCAGGCCGACGTCGACCGCGCGCTGATCGCCCTCGACGGCACCGAGAACAAGGCGCGCCTCGGCGCGAACGCGACGCTCGGGGTCTCGCTGGCGGTGGCGAAGGCGGCCGCCGCGGCGAACACGCTGCCGCTGTACCGGTACGTCGGCGGGGTGTACGCGCACCTGCTGCCGATGCCGATGATGAACATCATCAACGGCGGCGCGCACGCGGACAACCCGATCGACTTCCAGGAGTTCATGATCGGCCCGGTCGGCGCCTCGACGTTCGCCGAGGCCGTGCGGATGGGCTCGGAGGTGTTCCACACGCTGCGGAAATCGCTGCACGAGGCGGGACACAACACGAATGTCGGAGACGAGGGCGGGTTCGCGCCGCAGCTGGGGTCGGCCGACGAGGCGCTCGAGTTCGTGGTCCGCGCGATCGAGAAGACCGGCTACGAGCCGGGCAAGGACATCGCGCTGCTGCTGGACCCGGCGGCGTCGGAGTTCTACCGCGACGGCGTCTACGACTACACCGGCGAGGGCCGCAAGCGCAGCGTCGAGGAGCACGTCGCGTACCTGACCGAGCTGACCGAGCGCTTCCCGATCGTGTCGATCGAGGACGGCCTCGCCCAGGACGACTACGCCGGCTGGAAGCAGCTGACCGACGGCATCGGCGACCGCGTGCAGCTCGTCGGCGACGACCTGTTCTGCACGAACGTCGAGATCCTGCGCGACGGCATCAAGCGCGGCATCGCCAACTCGATCCTCATCAAGGTCAACCAGATCGGCACCCTGACCGAGACGCTGTCCGCCGTCGACACCGCGCACAAGGCGGGCTACTCGGCGGTCATGTCGCACCGCTCGGGCGAAACCGAGGACACCACGATCGCCGACCTCGCCGTGGCGACCGGCTGCGGCCAGATCAAGACCGGTTCTCTGTCGCGGTCCGACCGCACGGCGAAGTACAACCAGCTGATCCGCATCGAGGAGGAGCTGGGCACCGAAGCTCGTTACGCGGGCTGGGACACCCTGCGCTGAGCTTGTCTTTCAGGGCGGCCCGGGCTTTTTCGCCCGGGCCGCCTTTCGCTATTTCTTGGCTTTGAGCACCATCGCCACGGCCGTGAACGCCGCACTCACCCAGAACGCCGCACGCGCATGCGCCGCGTCGAAGACAACGGCCCCGGCTACCGCGGGCCCGACCACCGCCCCGAGATTGAACGCCGTGGTCGCGATCGCCCCGGCCACCCGCGGTGCCTCCGCGCTGGCCGCAGTGACAATCGCCGCGATCAACGCGGACCCGACACCGAACGCCATCGCCCCAGCGACCAACGCGGCGGCGAGAAGCCCCGGAAGACTCTGCGCCGCGAAGAACGCCGCCACCCACACAGCGGTAAGCACCACGGTGCCCGCCTTGAGGATCCTGGGATCCGCCTTGCCAGCAACGGTGACCCCAACAAACGAGCCGACCCCGAACACCGCCAGCACCACCGGAACCCACGCAGGTGTCGCCGCAGCCATCGTGCCGAGATAGGTGAAGGCGGCGAACGTCCCGCCGTTGACGAGAATCCCCTTAACCACAGTAATCGCTGTGCTCGGCCGGGTCAGCACTCGCCACTCGCGGTACACCGGGGTAGTCGCCGGCGGATCGTCGAACGAAGCTGTCGCGAGCGCCGCGGCAGCCAACGCGGTAATCGCCGCGATCGCCCAGAACGCGGCCTGCCACCCGGCGTACTGCCCGAGCACCGTCCCAGCGGGAACACCGACGATGCACGCGAGCGTCACGCCGGAGAGAAGCACGGAAGTAGCCCGCCCGACGGCTTCTGCCGGAACGAGCGAGCCCAACGCCGCGAGCGAGACAGCGAGAAACCCCGCGTTGGCGAACGCCGCGAGGGCCCGGGTGACGAGGAGAAGCGGGAAGTCGGTGGTGAGGGCGCCGATGACGTGTGCCGCGCAGAAAAGCCCGAGGAAACTGAGCAGGGCGAGCTTGCGGGGCAGCTTGCTGCCGAGCATCGCGAGCAGCGGAGCGCCGACGACCATCCCGGCCGCGAAGAGGGACGTGAGCAACCCGGCGGTGCCGAGGGAAACGCCGGTGTCAGCGGCGATCTGGGGGAGCAGCCCGGAAAGGACGAACTCGGACGTGCCTTGCGCGAAGACCGCGCTGGCGAGGATGAAGAGGACTGGGGGCAAGGGAAATCGACTCCGGAAGGTGGGGCGTCGGTGGGACGCCGGGGGTGCGGACGGTTTGTGGGCGGAGTTGGGGTGCCGCTTGGGGCGCGTCGGCCCGGGTTGGGCGGGTCCGCCGGGCTGGCAGGGCGTTGGCTGGGTGCCTGGCGCAGGTGCCGCCTGGATCGGCCGGGCTCGCCGGTGACCGCCGTTGCGCCGGTTGCCGTGGCGTCGTTGGCGGTGCGCTGGGTTGCCGTGATGTGGCTGCCGTTGCAACGGGCTTTGCCTGGCGTCGTTGGCGTTGCGCCGGGCCTTGCCGTGGCGTGGCTGCCGTTGCGCCGGGCTTCGCCGTGGCGTGACTGCCGTTGGAAGGCCTTGCCTTCGGCGCGGCCGCGTCGGGCAGGCTCTTCCATCGGCGCTGCGGCAGGCACTTCGTCCCGGCTGCTCTGCTGAGCAGGCTCCGCCAGCGACGTGACCGCGACGGCCGCTCGGCTGCGGTGACGAGGCTTTGCCCGCCGCGTTGTCGCAGCGAGCAGGCTTCTCCCGGCGCGGCTGCGCTGTGGGACTTTGCCTACGCCGCCACCGCAGCGAGCGGACTTCCCCTGGCGCGGCTGCGTTGGGAACGTTGCCTGCGATGCTGCAGCGGTGAGCAGATTCCCAGTTGCGCGGCTGCGTCGGGAGGCTTCGCATCAACGCTGCTGCGCCGAACCAGCCTTCCCGGTGGCACGGTCGCCACGCAGGCTTCTCCCGGACACGGCTGCGCTGGATGGCCTGCTGCCAGCAGCACCATTGCGGCCTTCGCCGGTGGCACCACTGAGGGCAGGCTCCGCCTCGGCGTGTCCGCCGTCAGGCGGCCTTCGCCGGTGGCGTCAGACTTCGCCGTGACATGACCGCTGTAACGCGGGCTTTGCCTCGGGGCGTCCGTTGCCACGTGACATGGCCGTCCTACGCAGGCATTGCCTTGGCTCGTCTGCTGCCACACGACATGGCCCTAGGCAGGCGTTGCCTTGGGCGTCCGCTACAGCGTGACATGGCCGCCGTGCGCAGGCTTGCTCTGGGCACGGTTGGCTGTGGCCAGACCTTGCCGTCGGCACAGTCGCATGAGGACGGCCCGCTGGGTGGGCCTGGCTGTGCCGGTTGCGGCGACTGTCGTGAGTGGTGAGGCCGGTTAGAACCGGTGCCAACACTCACGAGAACGTGCTCGCGGCACGGCTCGATGGCTCAACCGTGCGGTGTCTGCGGTGAAGCTTCCGCCGGTCAGCGCGGCTCGGGAGGAAACCCGGGCACCTGTCACTCCGCCGCCCAGCTTGCGGCTGGGCGGCTACCGTCTGCTGGCCTCCGGCGACGTCATGTTCTGGATCTTACCTTGCCTCGCTCGGGGAGTCGCGCGAAATTTGGTGGTTTGCTGTGCTTGGGGACTCGCGCTTGATGTGGTGGCTCGACGCGTCTGGGGAGACGCGCGGTTCGTTACCGTGCCTCGCGGCCTCGCGGCCTCGCGGCCGGGTGCCGAGGCGGGGCACGGCGTTCGGTTCTCCCGTCCGTCTTGGCGTCTGCAGGCGTGGGAACCCGGCTCAGCTGGGCGCCATGGTCGTGACGCGGTCGTCGCCGTAGCGCGAAGCCATCATTCGGCCTGGAGCCGAGGGGGTCAGCTCGGGCCGGAGTGGGCGGCGATGTCGTCGGCGAAGGACGTCACCCTCGTGTACATCCCGGGTTTGCCCGGCTTTCCGCATCCGTCGCCGTAGGACACGATGCCGACTACCGCGTCTCCGACCATCAGGGGGCCTCCGGAGTCGCCTTTGCAGGCGTCGATGCCGCCGTGGGGGTAGCCGGCGCAGAGCATGGCTGGTGCGGAGTATTCCGGGTAGGCGGTGTGGCAGGCGGAATCGTCGGCGATCGGGACGGTGGCTTGGCGGAGGTAGTCGGAACGGTCGCCGCCGTCGGCGGTGCGGCCCCAGCCTAGGACTGTGGCGTTGGTGCCTGCTGGGTAGCGGCCGGGGTCGCGGGCCAGGTCGGCGGGGCGGTAGGGGAGCGAGCCTCGGACGGTCAGGACGGCGATGTCCGAACCTTGTTGCGGCGTGCGGTAATTCGGGTGTTGCCAGGCGGTGGACACCGCGCGGACTATGCCGTCCTGGCTGCGTTTGTCCTCCCGGCCGGCTACTACGCTGAGTTCGGCGGTCGGCACCTCCGCGGCACAGTGGGCGGCGGTCGCGACGGCGGTGCGGCTGACGATGACGCCGCCGCAGAACTGGGTTCCGTGACTGTCCACTAAGTACACTGCGTACGGATGCTGGGCCAGGGAAGCCTTTTCACCGCCGATGATGGCTGGCGTGGCACCGGCGGTGGTGGTGCTCAGAGAGATGATGAACAGGACGATGGTGGCGATGAGTGCGAAACGGCGTGGCATGGCGGACCCCCTCGGCTGCGGCAGCGCACGTTAGCCACTTTAACCGGCGGTTGAGCGGGAAACCGTCGCTGAACCGGGTGGAACCTGCGGCGAGGGCGGGCTGCGGAAAGGCAGTTCGGGCAAGGGGATCCCAGCGGGACTCCGAGGATCGGCGACAGGATCCGTGAAGCACGGGGAACCGGTTCGGCGGAAGCACGGGGAACCGGTTCGGCGAGGGGAATCCTTCAGCTGAATTGGTGTGTGGAAGCGAGAAAGGGGGACTCGCTGGAGAGGGACGGTTCGGGATCGGTGCCGCAGCAGCAAACCAGTAAACCGCCGGGAGTCGCCGGCGCGGAACCACCCCAAAGCTCCGCACCGGCAACCCCGACCGCCTCAGCAGAGCGGTGCCACCGGCCCGTTCGAACCGGTCTTCACGTACGTGTCCGAGATGTAGTGCCCGGGCCCGATCCGGTCCCAGATCTTGCTCGTCCCGAACTTCCCGGTCACCGTGTCCCCGTTGACGTAGCACTCGATGTTCACCCTGGCGTAGTTCGCCGCCAGGCCCTTCACCGAGGACGACGTGTGCGCGCCCGACCGGACGTTCACCGGGTCGCCCGCCGTCTGCACCAGGCCGGTGGCCGCGGCGGAGCCCGTCCACAGGTAGGTGACCTTCACGTTCCCGTTGTCGCCGAGGCCGACGCCGGAGCTGAACGTGCCGTCGGCGAGGTCGATCCCCGCGGGGTTGCCGACTTTGTAGCCGAGGTCGTCGCGGCCGCCGTTGTAGCCGTTGTGGTAGGCGGCGTATGCCTCCGGCTGGCCCTGCGGCAGGTCCTTGAACTCCGCGCGCACCGAGGGCGGGTTCCAGTAGTCGTCCTTGGTGTTCCACGGGCCGACATCCCAGACTGGCGCGTATTCGCAGCGGCTGTTGTCCGTCTTGCACACGCGCACGCTGTAGTTGCCGGTTCCCTTGGGCGACAAGGCTTTCCCGGACGGAAGCGCGACGAAGTGGTCGTTGCTCGTGATGACGTGGCCGTTCGCGGTGGTGTGGCCGGTGAGGCCTTCGCGGGTGGCGTAGATGGTGTAGGTGAGCGGGGTGGCCGCGGCGAGGGCGTTCGCTTGCGGGGCCAGTGAGCTGGTGAGTTCGACGTCGCGCACAGTCGGACGCGCGGTGGTGGTGCCGGACAGGGTGATTCTGGTCTGCACGACGGTCACCGCGCGGGGGAGCGACGTGCCGGCGGGCGTCCATTCCGTCCAGTCGTCGGCGCCGGAGCGGCCGCGGACGTCGACCTCGACGGACGTGCCCTGCGGTGCGTCCGCGGAGATCTCCGCGGCTATCCGGTTGGCCGGCGCGGACAGGTTCCGTTCGGCGGAGAGCAGGTAGCCCTCGCTGCCCGCGGCCCGGTCGGCGGGTCTCCACGCGGAGTCCCGCAGCGTGAGTGCGCCGCTGGACGTCGCGACGTTGACGTCGTCGCCGTCCACTGCGGACAGGTCAGCGCGCCAGGTGCCGGAGGTCTCGGCGGCGCTCGCGGGGGTCGCTGCTGCGGTGACGGCTCCCGCGGCGAGCAGCGCGGCGACTGCGCGCCGGACCAGCACATTCCCGACCACGACGGATCTCCCTTCGCTCGTCCGAATCGAACTGCCGGGAGTGTCGGAGGGATCCGTACACGATCCATACAACGATCTCGCCCGGTCGTGTACCGGCGGCGCGAGGTTGACAGCGGTGGGTCACGCGGATAGCTTTGCGAGCAAAGTTAATTTAAGAGCAAAAGGAGTGCGGGATGACCATCCTGGTGACGGGGGCGCGCGGGAACGTCGGGAGCGAGGTCGTCCGTGCGCTGCGGGCTGGCGGCCACGCGGTGCGGGGGTCGGCGCGCGACGCGACCGTGCTGGATCTGCCGGACGCGGTGTCGCTGGACCTCGCGGCAGATGGCGGGTTCGAGGACGCGTTGCGCGGCGTGGAGGCGATCTTCCTCTACCCGACGCGGCCGAACGGGGCGGCGGATTTCCTTGCGGCAGCGCGGAAAGCGGGAGTTTCGTACGTCGTGCTGCTGTCGTCGCCGGACGTCTACGAGGGGGCTGCGGACAATCCGATCCGGCGGGGGCATCTGCCCGCGGAGGCGGCTGTCGCGGAGTCCGGGCTGCCGTTCACGGTCCTGTACCCGGGCTGGCTGGCGGGCAACACCCGGCGCGACTGGGGTACGGCCATCCGGGCCGGGGAGCCGGTGCGGCTCGTCGCGCCGGAGTCGCAGTGCACGCCGACGGCGGAGGCGGACGTGGCCGCGGTCGCGGCGAAGCTGCTTACCGAGCGTAGCTATCCGGGGCGGGCGCTGGCGGTGACCGGACCGGAGTCGATGACGCAGCGTGCGGTCGTGGAGACCCTCGCGGAGGAATTGGGTCGCTCGATCGAAGTGGTGACCGAAACGCGGAGCGAGGCATTGGCCCGGCGGCCGGAGTGGATGCCGGAGGCGGTCCTGGAGCATCTGATGGCCGTCGAGGAGGCGGCCGTCGGACGAGTGGCGCCGGTGAACAACACGGTGGAACGGTTCGCCGGGCGAGCGACGTCATTCCGCGAATGGGCGCGGGCGCACAAGGACGACTTCGCCGCATAGTCCGATGTGGACAGTTAGGCGAGCTTCCACGAAATCCCGGCGGGCCGCAGCCGGGACTCGCACAGTTCCCGCACCGCGCGCAGGACGTCCTCGGCGGGAACCTCGCTGCCCGGCGGCTGCGGGAAGTGCGCCCCTTGCAGGCTGAAGTAGTCGACAGGCTCCTCGCCCCGGCCGTCAGCGGGCAGGTAAGTCTCGCCGTTTTCGTGCCACACCAGGCTTCCCTGGGCGCCGCGCAGGCCCGCGACCAGATACGGCGTCCGCGGCTTCCGGCCCGCGTACAGCCACCACACGACCCCGGCGTCCGGGGTGGGCGGCTCGGCGGCGCGCAGCGCGGAGAGCACGGTGTCGACAGTCGCCTCGGTGACGTCATATCCGGTCCGGCGACGGGCGTCCTCGATGCTCGCCATGGTGCGCTCCGCTCGTGAAGTGTCCTGATACTACTCGGTACCGATTGGCGAGCGAACTGTGGAATGATCGGCGCGCAGCCGGGCCGCGCGCAGCGTCAGATAGCGCTGCTCGGCGGTGTTCCCGGTGCGCGCGGCGGCCGCGGTGTAGTGGCGGATGGCTTCCTCCGGTTCGCCAGCCAGCTCCAGCAGGTGCGCGCGGGCGGCAGCGAGGCGGTGGTGGCCGGGGAGCAGGTCGTCGAGGCCGGCCAGCATCGCGAGCCCGGCGTCCGGCCCGTGCACCATCGCAGTCGCGATCGCGCGGTTGAGCGTTACGACCGGGTTGCCGGTCAGCGCCTCGAGCCGCGTGTAGAGCGTGAGCACGCGCGGCCAATCGGTGTCCTCGGCCCGCAGCGCGATGTCGTGCGTCGCGGCGATCGCCGCCTGCAGCCGGTACTCGCCGATGCCGTCGCGGGCCAGCGCGGCGGTGATCAGCGCGACGCCCTCCCGGATCAGCGAACGGTCCCATCGCGACCGGTCCTGGTCGGCGAGCGGGATGAGGTCGCCGTCCGGTCCGGTGCGGGCCGGTCGGCGGGCGTCGGTGAGCAGCATCAGCGCGAGCAATCCGGCAGCTTCGCCGTCCTCCGGGAGTGCGGCGTGCAGCAGCCGCGCCAGCCGGATCGCTTCGGCCGACAGTTCGGTGCGGTGCAGGCGGCCGCCGCCGCTGCTCGTGTATCCCTCGTTGAACACCAGGTACAGCACGTGCAGGACGGACCGCAGCCGCGCCTGCCGCTCGTCGTCGGCGGGCATCCGGAACGGCAGGCCGGACTTCTTGATTTTCGCCTTAGCCCGGCTGATCCGTTGCGCCATCGTGGTTTCCGGCACAAGGAACGCGCTGGCGATCTCCGCGGTCGTCAGCCCGCCGACGGCCCGCAGCGTCAGCGCGATCGCCGACGCCGAGGTCAGCGACGGATGCGCGCACAGGAACAGCAGCGTCAGCGTGTCGTCCCGGTCCGGCACCTCGGCGGCCCGCGGCTCGGCGGCGACGGTGTCCTCGCGCCGCCGCCGGGCCTGGTCGCTGCGGAAGCTGTCGATGACCCGGCGGCTGGCGGTCTGCAGCAGCCAGCCGCGCGGATTCTCCGGAATTCCCTCGACCGGCCAGTGCTGCACCGCCGCGAGCAACGCTTCCTGCGTCGCGTCCTCGGCCGCGCCGAAATCGCCGGACCGGCGCGCGAGGACGGCGAGGACCTGGGGCGCGAGCGTGCGCACCAGGTCCTCGACCTTTGCCTCGGCCATCAGACGGCCGGCGCGCTCATGACCTGGCGCACCTCGATCGGCACCCGCAGCGGCGCGCCCTCCGGGCCCGGCGCGGCGGAAATCCGGGTCGCGATCTCCAGCGCCCGCGCCTCCGATTCGACGTCCACCACCCGGTATCCGGCCAGCAGTTCCTTGCCTTCGGGGAACGGGCCGTCGGTGACGACCGAGCCGCCGTTGCCGTCCGAGACCACGGTCTTGGCCGCCTCCGGCCCGGCCAGCCCCTCCGCCTCGACGAGTTCCCCGGCCTCGGCCAGTTCGGCGTTGAGCACGTGCTGGAACTGGATGTGCGCGCGGATGTCCTCGGGGGCCCACTCCGGCAGCGGCACGTCGCAGCCCTCGCCCTTGGCGTAGGTCTGCAGCAGCATGTACTTCGGCATGGCGTTTCCTCCAGTGTCCGGCTCGCCGCTTCCGGGCGGGCTCACCAAGGGAACGGAACCCGCGCGCTATCTTCGACACGTATCGCGGACATCTTGCCGGGGAAATCCGCGGGCCGGGGGCTTCTCGGGTGGCGTGAGTCTCAGCGACCGGGACGCCAGGGCGGTCTAGCAGGTAGGTTGCGGGAAGCAACTCACCTGGAGGGACCGTGAGCACGACGACCTTCGCCGCGGTGTCCGCGGTCAAGCAGCAGTCGGACACCGGGTTCAGCGTCGACCTCAGCCCGGCGTGGACCATCGGCGGCCGCCCCAACGGCGGGTACCTGCTGGCCACCGTCGCCCGCGCGGCGACGGTCGTGTCCGGGCATCCGGACGTCCTCGCCGCCAGCGCGCACTACCTGCGCTCGCCCGAACCGGGCCCGGCGGAGATCGAGGTCGAGGTGCTGCGCACCGGCCGGACCGCGACCCAGCTGCGCGGACGGCTGCTCAAGGACGGCGTGCCGCAGGTCGAGGCCCTGCTGACGCTCGGCGTGCTCGGCGAGGCCGAACCGTTCTGGCAGGACGGCGTGCCGCGGCCGGAGTTCGGCACGTTTTCGGACGAGCCGTGGGGCGGGGCCGCGGAGTCCGCGAGTTTCCCGATCGCGATCCGCGACGAGATCGACGTGCGCTTCGACCGCCCGATCGCCGACGGGCCCAGCGGCCGCGGCGAACTGCGCGGGCTGCTGTCGCTGCCCGGCGGCGAGCCGTTCGACCCGGTGAGCCTGCTGTTCGCGGTCGACGCGCTGCCGCCGGCGACCTTCGACGTCGCGCCGTCCGGCTGGGTTCCGACGCTGGAACTGACCGCCTACGTGCGGGCGCACCCCGCTCCCGGGCCGGTGCGGGTGCTGCACCGCGCCCACCTCATCGGCGACGGGCGGGTCGACGAGTCCTGCCACGTGTGGGACAGCAAGGGAACGCTGGTCGCGCACAGCACGCAGCTGGCCGGAATCCGGCTCGGCTGAAGCAGCCAGGCAGGGTCCGTGAAGGACTCCTTGAGGGACTCTAATTCCGTGAGGGGCCCCTTCACGGACTTTGGATTCCCACGAATTACCTGATTGGTGCTCGCCTGACCGTGTTCGCGGGTCTGTGAAGGACTCCTTGAGGGAATCTAATTCCCACAAGGAGTCCTTCACGGCTTTGCGCGCGGGTCAGCGAATCCCGGCCAGTGCGCCGGTCGTGACCAGCCGGTAGCCGGTGCGTCCGGAGAACTCCGCGGTCAGCGCGAACCGGTCGCCGCGCACCAGGGTGTGCCGCCATTCGATCCGTTTGCCCGCGCTGGTGCCGAGGCGTCCGATGGAGAACGCGCCGACGGTTTCGCCGCAGCCAAGCAGGGTGCGTTCGGCGCGCGTCGGCACGACCGCGCGGATCTGCTCCTCGCCGTGGTCGAGCCGGACGCCGGTGCGGCGGTGCAGTTCGCCGTACAGGCTGGTGTGCTGGAAATCCGCGTCCAGCAGCGGGCGCGCGAGGTCGGCGGGCAGCCATACCCGGTCGACGGCCAGCGGGTCGTTTCCGGCCAGCCGCAAGCGTTCCAGGTACAGCAGGGGAGTGGAGCCCTCCAGCGAAAGGCGTTCGGCGACCACCGCGTCCGCGCGGATGTCGAGGCGGCGCACGACGCTGTGCTGGTCGAGCCCGGCCTCCTCGACCGCGGCGAACAGGCTGTAGAGCGCGCCGAGCGGCTGCTGGATCTCCGCGGCCGCGGCGACGCGGGGCTGGCGTCCGCGTTCGGCGATGAGCGTGCCGTCCGCGCGCAGTTCGCGCAGCGCCTGCCGGACAGTCTGGCGGCTCACGCTGTATTCCTCGGCGAGCGCGAGTTCTCCGGGGAACGCGCTGTCGAACTCGCCAGCGCGGATGCGCACCAGCAGCCGCTGCTGCAGCTGCCGCCACAGTGGCTGCCCGCCCGCGCGGTCCAGCTCCGCCTCGCCCATGCCGGAACAGTACCGCTTGCCAAATGTACGCACAGCTCCTAGATTAAATGTACGTACATTAGCGAGGAGGCCGAAGTGCGCACAGGAGCAGACCGGTGACCGGGGCGACGCTGGGGGCGACCCGCGCGACCGCGGAATGGCGGGCCAAGCTCGCTCGTCCGGTGCCCGGGCTCGCGGTCGCGCTGCTGGTCGCGGCGGTCGCGACGGCGGGCGGGAAGCTCGTTCCGGTGGTCGGCGGGCCGGTGCTCGCGATCCTGCTCGGCGCGGTCGCCGGGGCGGTCGTGCCGGGGCTGCGCGGCTGGCGGTTCAGCCCGGGCTACGCGATCGCGTCGCGGCCGGTGCTGCAGCTGTCGATCGTCGTGCTGGGCACGGGACTGTCGATCCAGCAGGTGGTGCACGTCGGCGGGCAGTCGCTGCCGGTGATGCTCGGCACGCTCGCGATCGCGCTCGGCGGCGCGTGGGTGCTCGGCCGGCTCCTCGGCGTCCGCGGCGACACCCAGACCCTGATCGGCGTCGGCACCGGCATTTGCGGTGCGTCCGCGATCGCGGCGACCAGTGCCGTGCTGAAGCCGAAGGAAGCCGACATCGCTTACGCGCTCGGCACGATCTTCACCTTCAACGTCGCCGCGGTTCTGCTGTTCCCGCCGCTCGGGCACGCGCTCGGGATGTCGCCGCACGCGTTCGGCCTGTGGGCCGGAACCGCGGTGAACGACACGTCTTCCGTCGTCGCGGCTTCCTATGCGTATGGCGGCGACGCCGGTGCGTACGGCCTCGTCGTGAAGCTCACCCGCACGCTCACGCTGATTCCGATCGTGCTGTTCCTCGCCGTGCTCGCCGCGCGCAAGCAGTCCGACGGCCGGGTTTCGCTGCGCGCCATGCCGTGGCACCGGCTGGTCCCGCCGTTCCTGATCGGCTTCCTCGCCGCGGCCACGGTGGAAAGCGCGGGCTGGATCCCGGAATCGTGGCACGCGCCGCTGTCGGCGCTCGGCACCTTCCTGATCACCATGGCGCTCGCCGGAATCGGCCTCGCGCTCAAGCCGTCCGACCTCCGCAAGGCAGGACACAAGCCGCTGCTGATGGGCGCGATCCTGTGGATCGCGGTCGCCGCGTCGAGCCTCGGCTTGCAGGCGCTGACCGGCGGGATGTGACGGGCTAGCGCACGCGCGGATTCCGCTTCCGCCGCCGTCGCTCCGTCAACGCCGCGAGGAGCCGGGGGAGACCTCGGTTCCGCCGCACAAACACAATGGATTCGCCGTGTGAGGCCGTCCCGGTCTCCGCGGCGTTTTCCGTTCGCGAGCCGCGCCGGAACTCCTCGAGCCGGGCGGCGAACTCGGCCGGGTCGCCGCCGACGTCCGGGTGGTGGGTGCGCACGAGCCGGCGGTAGGCCGCCTTGTCGGCTTCGGACCACGTCCTCCGCTCGTCCACCGCCGTCCTTCCCCGGTTGAGGGTTCTGCCCACTGCCCCTGCCGGGATTCGGCTGGAAGTGCCAACCGGCAGTTCAACGATACAGTTCAAGAACATGATCGAACTCAGCCTGGGCGAACTGCGCTCCGTCACTGCGTATGCGGTGGCCTGTGCGGAACCCGCGTTGTCCATCTTCGAGCAAGCTCGTCCGGACGACCACCGTCCGCACGGGGCGATCGAAGCGGCCCGTGCGTTCGCCGAGGGAGCCAAGCGCAGCAAGGCAATCCGGGACAGCGCGTGGTCGGCGCAGCGGGCGTATCAGGAAACTTGCGACGCCGGTCAGGCGGCGGCGAGCGAGGCCGCGCGGGCCGCGGTCGCCGCTGCGGGTGCGGCGTTTCTGCATCCGCTCGCGAAAGCGACGCAGGTGTGGCACATCCTGGGCGCGGCTGGGCATGCGGCGTATGCGTGCGAGCTGGCTGGCAGGCCAGTGCAACGCCCGGTGGCCGATCCGGTCGTCGTTCGGGTGCTGTCGCGGTATCCGAACGCGCCGGGCGGGCGCGGCCGGGCGGGGGAGCTGGTGCGCGAGCTGGATGCCTTGCTGCGCAAGGGTTAGCGGACTCGCTCCACCCGCCGTTCGTCCCAGACCGGTTCCGGGGTTTCGCGCACCACGCCGTCCGAGCCGAAGACCAGGTAGCGGTCGAACGAGCGCGCGAACCAGCGGTCGTGGGTGACCGCGAGCACCGTGCCCTCGTAGGACTCGAGCCCCTCCTGCAGCGCTTCGGCCGATTCCAGGTCGAGGTTGTCCGTCGGCTCGTCCAGCAGCAGCGCGGTGGTGCCTTCCAGTTCCAGCAGGAGGATCTGGAACCGCGCCTGCTGACCGCCGGACAGCCGGTCGAACGTCTGCTCGCCTTGGCGGTGCAGCTCGTACCGGCGCAGCGCGGACATCGCCGCGCCGCGGTCGCGCGCGTGTTCGGTCCACAGCACGTCGGTCAGCGTGCGGCCAGTGAGTTCCGGACGCGCGTGCGTCTGCGCGAAATGGCCGGGCACGACGCGCGCTCCGGTCTTCCACTCGCCGGTGTGCGCGACGTCGCCGCCCGCGAGCAGCCGCAGGAAATGCGACTTCCCGGAGCCGTTCGAGCCGAGCACCGCCACTCGCTCGCCGAAGAAGATCTCCAGCGAGAACGGTTTCATCAGCCCGGTGAGTTCCAGGTTCGCGCAGGTCACCGCGCGCACGCCGGTGCGGCCGCCGCGCAGCCGCATCCGGATGTCCTGCGGCCGCGGCGGTTCCGGCGGCGGACCGGCCTCCTCGAACTTCCGCAGCCGGGTCTGCGCCGCCTTGTACCGCGACGCCATCTCGTCGCTGCGCGCGGCGTACTGCTGCATGTCGCGGACAAGCCGTTTGAGCTGCGCGTGTTTCTCGTCCCAGCGCCGGCGCAGCTCGTCGTAGCGGGCGAACCGTTCCTGACGCGCCTCGTGATAGGTGCCGAAACCGCCGCCGTGCACCCACGCGTCCGCGCCGTCGCCGCCGGGCTCGACGCTCACGATCTTGTCCGCCGCCCGGGCGAGCAGTTCGCGGTCGTGCGAGACGAACAGGACGGTTTTGCGGGTTTCCTTGAGCCGGGCTTCGAGCCAGCGTTTGCCGGGCACGTCGAGATAGTTGTCCGGCTCGTCCAGCAGCAGCACCTCGTCCGGCCCGCGCAGCAACGCTTCCAGCACCAGCCGTTTCTGCTCGCCGCCGCTGAGCGTGCGCACGAGCCGCCACCGCGCGCGGTCGAACGGCACGCCGAGCGCCTCGGTGGTGCACATGTCCCAGGTGGTCTCGAACTCGTAGCCGCGGGCTTCGGCCCAGTCGCTGAGCGCCTGCGCGTACTGCATTTGCGCGGCCTCGTCGTCGACCTCGAGCATCCGCTCCTCGGCGGCGTCGACCGCTGCGGCGGCGTCGCGAACCCGTTTCGGGGCAACGGAAACCAGCAGATCCCGCACCGTGCGTTCGTCGCGCACCGAACCGACGAACTGCGCCATCACGCCCAGCCCGCCGGACACGGTGACCGCACCCTCGTCCGGCTTCAGCTCTCCCGACAGCAGCCGCAGCAGCGTGGTTTTGCCCGCCCCGTTGGGGCCGACCAGCGCGACGACGGCGCCCTCGCCGACCCGGAACGAGACGTCGCCGAGCAGCGGACGCCCGTCGGGCAGCACGTAGCGCAGGTGCGCGGCTTCCAGATGGCCCATGGCGGGGACTCTACCCAGAGCGCCGCGAATGGCCGCACGGTTTTCGGGGGTCGTGAGCGGCGATCCCAGTGAGAACCGGGATCGCCGCTCACGAGCAGTTATGCCTTGCGCTGCATGCTTTCCCGCGCCGGGTTGGCCTGCTCCGCCGCCTTCGGGTCCTTCTCGCCCTGCTTCGCGCGCACGCCGGATTCGACGCGGTCGCCGAGATCCTTGTCCACGTTGTGCCAGTACTCGAAGGCCCGCTTCAGCACCGGTTCGGTGACCCCGTTCAGCAGATGCCCGACGATGTTGTCCACCAGCCGTTCGCGCGCGGCGTCGTCCAGCACGTCGCGCACCATCGTGCCGGCCTGGCCCCAGTCGTCGTCCTCGGCGTGGTCGACGTAGGCCGACCGGACCATCTCGCCGTCGGCGTGCCAGCCCGCGGGCGTGCCGTAGCGCTCGGTGTCGGCGCGCGGGCCGCCCTTGGAGTTCGGCGCGTACACCGGGTCGGAGACCTTGGCGTAGCGCATCGCGCCGTCCTTGCTGTAGCTGTGCACCGGCGCGGCCGGCGCGTTCACCGGCAGCTGCTTGTAGTTCGCGCCGATCCGGTACCGGTGTGCGTCGGCGTAGGCGAACAGCCTGCCCAGCAGCATCCGGTCCGGGCTCGGGCCGATGCCGGGCACCAGGTTGTTCGGCTCGAACGCGGCCTGCTCGATCTCGGTGTGGTGGTCGGTCGGGTTGCGGTCCAGCGTCATCCGGCCGACCTCGATCAGCGGGTAGTCGCCGTGCGGCCACACCTTCGTCAGGTCGAACGGGTTGAACCGGTAGGTTTTCGCGTCCTCGAACGGCATCACCTGGACGTGCAGCGTCCAGCTCGGGTAGTCGCCGCGCGCGATGGCCTCGAACAGGTCGCGGGTGTGGTAGTCGGTGTCCGCGGACGCCATCTGGTCGGCCTCGTGCTGGGTGAAGAACTCGATGCCCTGGTCGGTCTTGAAGTGGTACTTGACCCAGAACTTCTCGCCGGCGGCGTTGACCCACATGTAGGTGTGCGAGCTGTAGCCGTTCATGTGCCGCCAGGTGCGCGGGATCCCGCGGTCGCCCATCAGCCAGGTGACCTGGTGCGCCGATTCGGGGGACAGGGTCCAGAAGTCCCACTGCATGTCGTGGTCGCGCAGGTTGCTGTCGGCACGGCGTTTCTGCGAGCGGATGAAGTGCTGGAACTTCAGCGGGTCCTTGATGAAGAACACCGGGGTGTTGTTGCCGACGAGGTCGTAGTTGCCCTCGGAGGTGTAGAACTTCAGCGCGAACCCGCGCGGGTCGCGCCAGGTGTCCGGGCTGCCGCGTTCGCCGGCCACGGTGGAGAACCGGGCGGCCATCTCGGTTTTCGCCCCCGGCTGGAACACCGCGGCCTTGGTGAACCGGCTGACGTCGCTGGTCACCTCGAAGCGCCCGAACGCGCCGCTGCCCTTGGCGTGCGGCTGCCGCTCCGGCACCCGTTCCCGGTTGAACTGCGCCATCTGCTCGATCAGGTAGTGGTCCTGCAGCAGGATCGGGCCGCCCGGGCCCAGGGTGAGCGAATGCTCGTCGCTCTCCGCCGGGATCCCGGAGTCCGTGGTGGTCGCCGGGGGTTTCGGTTCTTCGGTCATCTCGCGAACTCCTCGTGGTGGTCGGAAACGCCGGAGCAGTCCGGGCACAGGCCCCAGAAGACGATCTCGGCCTCGTCGACGGCGAACCCGTGCCGGTCGTGCGGCGTCAGGCAGGGGCCTCGCCGCGCACGCAGTCGACGTCCTCGGCCCGGCCGCAGCGGCGGCAGACCACGTGGTGGTGGTTGTCGCCGGTCCGCCGCTCGAACCGCGCCGGATGCCCGGACAGCTCGATCCGGCGGACGAGCCCCGCGTCGCCGCACGCGGCGAGCACGTCGTACACCGCCTGGACCGACACGCTGCCGAGGCTTGCGCGCACTCCCGCCACGATCGCCTCGACGGTCGCGTGCGGGTGCTCGCCGAGCCAGCCGAGCACGGCCTGCCGGGGCTTGGTGACGCGCAGGCCCGCCGCGCGCAGCGCGGCCGCCGAGTCCGGCATCGGAGTCCTCCCGGGGATCTGGAACCGCTCCAGTTCCGCCGGTTACCCGGGCTCCCCGGCGCTTACACCTGGGTGTCGCCCACCGGACGGGTGAGTTCGGCGAGGTGGGCGCGGAGGACGGCGACGCACTCCTCGGGCGTGGTGAGGTCCGGCTGCAGGACGGTCCGGAACGCGATCCCGTCGATGAGCGCGGCCAGCCGGGGCGCTTCGATCTCCGGGTCGCGCGGCTCGTACCGGCCGCTGCGAGCCTGGGCGTCGACGATGCGCCGGGCCAGCGTGACGGTGCCCTGGACCGCCTCCCTGGCCAGGTCGTCGAGGCCCGGATTCGCGCGCGCGGCGATCAGGAACTCGACCAGCACGGTGATCTCGGTGCGCCGCCGCTCGTCCAGCGGCAGCAGTTCGGAGAGGAACTCGGTGAGCCGGTCGACGGCCTCCTCCGGCGACACTTCCGCCAGCGAGCCCATCGCTTCGCGGCGTTTGACGAGCCGCGCGGTCGTCTGGTCGATGGTGGTGCGCATCGCGAACCGCATGAGCGCGTGCTGACTGTCGAAGTAATGCCGCACCGACCCGATGTTCAGGCCGGACTCCGCGGCCACCGCGCGCAGCGAAACCGCGTGCAGCCCGCCTTTCGCCGCCAGCCGCAGCACGGCGTCGGCGATGTGCGCTCGCCGCGCTTCCTCATCCACCACTCGGGGCACTGGACTTTTATATCACAGCCGTGATAGAACTTTTAGTATCACAGGTGTGACAGAAAGGGGTGCGCTGTGGAGACGGTGCTGAACATCCTGCTGATCCGGTTCGGCATCATCGCCGGGATCGTCGTGGTCGTCGGCCTGGCCGGCTTCGCGCTGATCGTTTCGCTGCGCCGGCGCGGCAAGGGGGAGCGCGTGCGGGAAGGCGCGGCGGCGCTGGCGAAGTCCGCGGCGAGGGCCATGGACGGACGCGGGGCGCGGGGAGTGCGCGGACGCGTCGGCGGCGAGGTCGTGCGCCAGGCCGCGCGGTGGCTGGACGAGGACCCGGGCCGGAAGCGGTCCGGCCGGTGAACGCGGTGCTGCTCGCGGACGGCGACGAGATGTTGCGGCACCTCATGCACGACTTCCTGGTGAAGGGGCTGATCGTGCTCGGTGCGGTGCTGGTGGCGGTGATCGGCGTGGTGGTGATCTGGAAGAAGGTCGGACGCTGAAGCGCGCGCCATCCGGCGGGCTGGCCCCGCGCGGTACGCGACACGTGGCGGTGCCGGGCGGTCGCGGAATTTCGGCACGATGGAGTCTTCCCCTGGAAGACGGAGGCCGTTGATGAGTTATCCGTTCGATCCCGAGATCGCCGCCGCGATCCCGATGCTGCCCGAGGTCGACTTCCGCGATGTCGACGCTTCGCGGGCGGGCATGTCCGAGCTGATCGCCTCGCTGCGAGGCGAAGTCGACGAAACCGGCGTGACCACGCGCGACGTTGCAGTGCCCGGTCCCGAGGGCGCGCCGGACGTTCCGGTGCGCGTCTACATCCCGGATCGCGTCGCGACGAAGGCGCTGCTGTTCGACATCCACGGCGGCGGTTTCGCGCTCGGCGATCTGGAAGTCGACCACGCGTCCAACCTCGAATCGGCGCGGGAACTCGGGGTCGTGATCGTGTCGGTCGAGTACCGGCTCGCGCCGGAGAACCCGTATCCGGCCGGGCTGGAGGACTGCTACGCGGCGCTCGAATGGTCGGTGAAGCACGCGGACGAACTGGGAGTCGACCCGGAACGGACGGTGGTCCACGGCGTGAGCGCGGGCGGCGGACTGGCTGCGGCGCTGGCGCTGCTGGCGCGCGACCGCGGCGGCCCGGCGATCGCGTTCCAGTTCCTCTCCGTGCCCGAACTGGACGACCGCCTCGACACCGGCAGCATGCGCCGGTTCGCCGACACGCCGATCTGGCACTCGCGGGCCGCCGAGGCCAGCTGGGACTACTACCTCGGCGGGCCGGGCAAACGCGGCGGCCCGGACGTCGAGATCTATGCGGCGCCGGCCCGGGCGACCGACCTTTCCGGCCTGCCGCCCGCGTACGTGTCGGTGATGGAGTTCGACCCGCTGCGGGACGAGGGAATCGCTTACGCACAGGGGCTTTTGGCCGCCGGAGTGCCGACTGAGCTGCACCTGTTCCCCGGTACGTTCCACGGATCAGGGGTGATCCAGCACGCGACGGTGAGCCGCCGGGAGTCCGCGGAGCGTCGGGCGGTGCTGGCTCGCGTGCTGGGGGTCGAACCGAGCTGAGCCGCTGTCCTCAGGCTGGTTGCGCTGCTCGTTCGATGAATGCGGTCAGCGCGGCCACGACCGCGTCGGGTTGTTCGTCTGGGATGAAGTGACCGGCCTCGGGGATGACGACGCCGGTCACGTTGTCCGCCCACGGGCTGAGGGACGCGGCCATGTCCGGGATCGAGCCGTGGGAGCTGGAGATTCCCAGGACGGGGACGGTCAAGTGTTGTCGTTCAAGGGCTTCGTGGTTCTTGCGCGCCGATTCCGCGGCGTCGCGGTAGTAGGCGAGAGAGGCTCGGAGACCGCCTTCGGCGGCGATGGCGTCGGCGTAATGGTCGATGTCGGCGCTGTCGAACGTGGTGGGGGACAAGGCTTTGGCCTTCAGGAACCAGTCGACGTATTCGCGCTCGCGACCGGCGAGCAGGGTCTCGGGCAGTTCGGGCACCAGGTGGAACGCGAAGTGCCAGGTCTTCCACGCTCGGTCGGGGTCGGTCGGGATGCTGTCGGGGAGGGTGATTCCGGGGATGCCGGCGTCCAGCAGGGCGACGCCGTGCAGGCGGTCTTCGTGCTTCAGAGCTAGCGAGAAGGCGACCCAGGCCCCGATGTCGTGGGCGACGAGCCAGTACTTCGGCACGCCGAGCGCGGTCACCGCGGCCTGGACGCGCGAGGCGACAGTGTGCGTGTCGTAGCTGTCGTGCGGGCGATCGGAGTTTCCCTGTCCCGGCAGGTCGATCGCGAGCACACGGAATCGCTCGGCGAGGCCTGGCATCGTGGTGCGCCAGGCCCGCCAGGTCTGCGGGAAGCCGGCGAGCAGGACGACCGCGGGGCCGTCCGGCCGTCCGCCTTCCACGGCGTGGAGCCGGATGCCGTCCGCGTCGGCCCAGCGGTGGGTGAATCCCGGCAGTTCGTCAGTCATGGCTTGAGCCTAACTCATCTTGAACTGTTTGGTTCAAGATGAGTTAGGATGGTCACGACGGCTTGGTTCGGGCACAAGGGGCGTGGGATGGCCGGAAAGAAGCAGTTCGATGTGGACACCGCGCTGGACGCGGCGATGGTCCAGTTCTGGCGGGCCGGGTACGCCGACACGTCCCTCGACGATCTCTCCCGGGCGACCGGGCTGAACCGCAGTTCGATCTACTCCTCGCTGGGGGACAAGGATTCGCTGTATTTACGCTGCCTGGACCGTTATGCCGCGCGCTATGGTGGCCGGTACGACCAAGCGCTGTCCGGTGCTTCGGAGGATCCGGTGCGGGCGGTACGGGAGTTTTTCGAGGTGACGCTGAACCGCATTGCCGATCCTGAGGTGCCGGACGGATGCTTGGTCGCCCAGACTGCGATGGCGATTCCGGTGCTGAGCCCTGATATCGCGGCGCGTGCCGTCGAGGCTTTGGGCGTTCAGCAGGCGCGGCTGCGGACTGCTTTGAAGGCTGCGGGGGTGGTTGATGCCGATGGCCTCGCTGTGCATTTCGCGGCGGTGAACCAGTCGCTGGCGGTGATGAGCCGGGCGGGGGTTGGGCGGGAGCAGCTTCGGGCGGTGGTTGAGGTCAGTGTGGGGGCGCTTTCTCGGGCGGTGTCTGGTGTTTGAGGCCGGTGGTTTTCCTCAAGTCGCGTGTTCGTTGTGGACAAGTCGGATTGAGGCGCCGATGCTGTCGGTGGCGGGCGATAGAGTGGAATTCGGGGGTACCCCGAAGCGGAACTGCGGCTCGGGGCTACTGGGGCGGGGCCGCTGCTGCTTGGTTTGGTTCGGGAATGGGGCCGTTGTCATTCGGCGTGGTTCCGGAGCGGACCCCACCGCCCAGCCCCCGGTCAGCCCGATTCCGCCAACCTCCGCGCCATCAGGGCCAGCCGGGCCCGGAAGCGGCCCTCCGGGCTGTCCAGGGACCAGCCCAGCGCGTCCTCCACGTGCGCCAGCCGGGCTGCCACCGAGCTGTGGTGGCGGTGGAGGGCGATCGCCGCCTGGCGCAGGGAACCGGTGCGGCAGAAGGCTTCCAGCGTTTCTAGGTCCCCGTGCCCAGCGAGCGCGTTCAAGGCCAGCACGTCCGGCTGCGCGCGCAGCTGTTCCGCCGGGATCTCCGCCAGCAGCGTGACCGCGCCGAGGTCCTCGTGCACGATCAACGGCCGCGCGGGCGCCGCGAATCGTTTGGCCAGGCGGGCTTGCAGCCACGAGCGGCGGGCTTCCAGGCCGTCGACCGCGTCGCCGATGCCTACCCGGACGGTGTTCGGCAGCGTGCCGTCTTTGGCCCGCAGCGCAAGCGTTTCGCGCAACGTCGAGACGACCGAATCCGGGCCTTCGCGCGGCTGAAGCACCACTGCGGCCACCCCGCCGACCACGGCTACCCGCGCGCCGAGCGGTCCGCCGCGGGCGACGAGGGCGACCGCGTCCGCGCCGGCGTCGCGGCCAGCGCCCGAACCGACCGCCACCACTCGCAGCGGGCGTGTGGTGTCCAGGCCGAGCAGGGTCAGTGCCCGCGCCCGGTCCTCGTCCGCCGCTTGTTCGCCCAGGACCAGTTCGACCAGCGCCGGGTCGGCGAGGTGCGGTGCGGCGGCGGGCGGCGGTTCGACCGGATTGAGCACCTTTGCCGAGATCGCGAGCCGTTCGAGCACCAGGACGTCCAGCGGGCCCGGTTCGCCGGTGCGCTCCAGCCACACCCGCCCGGCGCCGTCGAGGTCCACGACGACGGCCCCGGGCGGAATCGGGCCGTCGCCGCCGGGATCGCCGTTCGGCCGGAACCGCAGCACGGTTCCGTTGACACAGCGGATCCCGGCGACGCATTCGGCGAGAAAAGCCGTGGCGCGCAGCAGATCCGGCAGCGTGGCGCGGCGGGCGATCAGCTCGTCGAAATACGCGATGACGCGCACCGCCGTTTCCGCGCCCGAATCGACCGTCGACAACCGCAGCAGCAAGCCCTTCACGGAGTCCAGCTTAGCGCGAGTCTCATGTGGACAGTCCGGTCAGCGGATGCAGCTCCTCCCAGCGCGGGACGCGCGGCGCGAACCGGAGCGTGAGCCCGGCTTCGGCGGGCGTGCGGTCGGCCTTGCGCGCGTTGCAGCTGCGCGCCGAACCGCCGCAGGCGGCGACGGTGTTGAGCCAGCTCGTGCGCGGGCCGCCGCGCGAAACCGGCGTGATGTGGTCGACCGTGGTGGCCCGGCGGCCGCAGTAGGCGCAGGTGTGCCGGTCGCGCCGCAGCACGCCGGTTCGGGACCAGCGCGGCGGCCCGGAATAACGCCACTTCATCACGACGTAGCGCAGCAGCCGCACCACCTTCGGCCGGGGAAGACGCCGAGGTCCGGCCCGTCGCTTTCGTGGACGACCGCGACCTGGCGGACCAGCATCCGGATGGCATGGGGGAGCGAGACGGTGTGCAGGGGCTCGTAGCCGGCATTGAGGACCAGGACTCCCATGGCGACGGGCACCTCCTTCCAGGGCGAAACGGGCCGCGAACGCAAAAGCCGCCCGGCCGGTGGTCCGGCGGGCGGCTCCTCGCTCACGGCGTGGCAGGCCACGTCATGGCGTGGAGCCAGGAATGCCCGGCAGGCGCATGCGTTCAGTGCGGTGCGGCATTCCGTGGTTCCTTTCGTGGCTGGACGAGTTCATCATTGCCGCCCCGCGCCGCCGCGTCAACGGAAAATGATCGCCCCGGTTTCAAGATCTACAGTGGACTGACCGCGCCTCACCGTTTCGGCGGCGTGCGGTACAGCTCGCCGAGCAGGGCCACCGCGGCGTGCGTGGCCGGATGCGGATCGTGGGCACGCCAGGCGAGCCGCACCGGCACTGGCGGGGCGTCGCGGACCCGGCGGTACACGATTCCGTCGCGGCGGTACTGCGTCACCGTCGCGTGCGGCGTGATTCCGACGCAGCGGCCGGTCGTGATGGCGGAGAGCCAGTCGTCGACGTCGTGCGTCACCTCGATCCGCGGGCGCGCTTCCGGCGGCCACATTTCGGCGGAAGTGGTGCCGGTGCGCGGATCGACCACCAGCAGCCGGGACGCGAGATCGGCGAGCACGACGGTGCGGCGGCGGACGAGCGGATCGTCGACGGCCATGGCGCAGTAGCGGTCCTCGCGGCCGACCGTCGCGTGCGCGAACTTCCCCGACGGCATCTGATGGCGCACCACGGCGAGGTCGGCCAGCCCCTCGGCCAGCCCGGCGGTCGCGGTGTTGGCGCGCACGAGCAGGAGTTCGATGTCCGGGTACCGGGCGGCCCACCGCCGCTGGAACTCCGCGGTGTGCTTGCCCACCGCCGACCACGCGTGGCCGATGCGCAGCCGCGTGTGCCCGGTGGTCGCTTCGCGGACGAGGTCGTCGGCCTCGGCGAGCAGGTGCCGGGCACGGGCGAGCACCTGGACGCCCGCTGTCGTCGGTTCGAGGCTCCGGCTGGTGCGGTGCAGCAGCCGCACGCCGAGAACCCGTTCCAGCGACGCCAGATTCCGGGATACCGCCGCCTGCGAGACGCCCAGTTCCCGCGCGGCGTCGGTGAACGTCCCGGTGTCCACGATCGTCACGAGGCAGCGCAGCTGACGCAGCTCCAGATCCATGCGTCCAGCGTATCGCTGGTGCAATCAATGCATTATGCGCATGGATCCGGCGGTCCCATGCTCGGCCGTATGGCGACTACGGAACTGGCTCCGCGAACGCGCGACAAGGCCCGGGCGACCGGTGCCGCGATGCTGCTCGGCAGCGCGCTGTCCAACCAGACCGGCGCGGCGACGGCGGCGCTCGCGTTCCCGGTGCTCGGCCCGCCGGGCGTGGTGGCGGTCCGGCAGTGGGTGGCGGCGGTGGTGCTGCTGGCGATCGGACGGCCGCGGCTGCGCAGTTTCACCGCGCGGCAGTGGTGGCCGGTGCTGGGGCTGGCCGCGGTGTTCGCGACGGTGAATCTGTGCCTGTACACGGCGATCGACCGGATCGGCCTCGGACTGGCCGTGACGCTCGAATTCCTCGGCCCGCTCGCGATCGCGCTGGCCGGTTCGCGCCGTCGGATAGACCTGGTGTGCGCGGTGGCCGCCGCGGTCGCGGTGGGCGTCCTGATGCGGCCGCAGCCGACCACGGACTATCTCGGGATCGGGTTCGCGCTGGTCGCCGCAGTGTGCTGGGCCTGCTACATCCTGCTGAACCGGACCGTCGGGCGGCGCGTGCCCGGCGCGGCGGGTTCGGCGGCCGCGGCCGGGGTGTCCGGTCTGCTGTACGTGCCGATCGGGGTGGTCGCGATGCTGCACCACCCGCCGACGTTCGGCGCGCTGGCGGCGTCGGTCACCGCCGGTCTGCTGGCTTCGGCGGTGCCGTTCCTCGTCGACCTGATGGCGCTGCGGCGGGTCCCGGCGCAGTTCTTCGGGGCGTTCATGAGCGTCAACCCGGTGATGGCCGCGCTGGCCGGGCTCGTGGTGCTGGACCAGCGGCTGGACGCGATCGCCTGGGCCGCGATCGGGGTGATCGTGGCGGCGAACACGGTGGCCGTGCTGCGGCGGGCGCGGTAATTGTCGGTGCGGCGGGATAACGTAGGTGGTGCTGGTGTCGCGGGTGAGGAGGTGTGGCGTGGTGCGGATCGCGGATCAGGAGTGGCCGTCCACGGTCGTGCCCGCCGACGCGCGCGAACGCGCTCAGTCGACCGGCGTGCTGGTCCGCCGCATGGGCTGGATTTCCGAGCGGCTGACCCGCGAAGAGCGCGACGACGTCGAGCGGCAGCTGGAATTCTGGTACTCCCACGGCTACTGCCCGGACGCGCTGCTGATCGCGATGAGCACGCTGCCGGACGGCACGCGCCAGCGGCCGCGCCGGTCCGGCGAGAAACCGGGAGACTTCCTGCGCTCGCGGATGAAGGGCTGGTTCGCCGACGAGTCCGACGCCGCGATGACCGAGGTGCGCGAGCCGCCGAGGCAAGGGCAGACGTTCGAGGCCTGGCTCGCGAACCGGCGCAAGCAGGTCGCCGACGAGGGCACGTATCAGCGGCGCTCGCGGCTCACCGGCGCGGGAGAACGGGCTCGGGCCGAGGCTCGGTCGATCGCGGCTTCGCGGCGGAAGGATCCGCTCGCGCGCGTGCGCGAGAGTGAACGGCGGCGTGCCGCGGCGCTGGAGAGTCTGCGGGTGGTGGGCGAAGCGGTCGAGGTGCCACCGCCGCCCGCCGAAACGCGCGCGACGCCGAGGATGGTGGCGTCGTTCGCCGGACGGCAGTCGCTGGCGGCGCATTCGCCGCAGGTGCTTCGGATCGTCGAGCGGTTGCGGGCGGAGAAACGCGGGCCCTCGCCGGCGGAGCTGGCGGTGCTGCGGAACGCGGTTCGCGACGCGCACCACAATGCCGGGCTGGGCACGCTCGAGGCGGCGAGCGCGGAGGTCAACGACGTGGACGAGCTGACGCCGGACGGGCAGCGGATCAAGGATTTTCTGGCCCGTGCGGCGGACGATCGGCTGCCGCTCGACGCGACGGTGCGGTTGCTTCACTCGATGCGGTGAGCCGTGCGTGTCGGGTCACCCGCGGCGGGGATGGTGCTTCCAGACTCGCCCGGTGACGAACACCTCGATGGACGATGCCGGGCGCTGCTTGCTTTCGGTGGCGTGGAATATCCGGACCGGCGGTCCGCGAGCGGATCCTCGGGCGGACGCGGTGCGGGAGCGGTTGCGGACGGTGTGCCGGGGGCTGGGGCATGCGGCTTGCCGGTGGGCGGCGGGGAATTCGGGTGGGGATCCGGTGCCGTTGTTGCGGTTGGCTGATCGGGCTTATGAGATTGACACGTTGCTGTTGCTGGTGGGGACTTCGTTGATTCCGGATTCTTCGCGGGATTCGCGGCGGTGGGGGGAGATTGACGGGTTGGTGGCTGAGGTGGACGGGATGGTGGGGGAGGCTTGGGCTGTGGTCGAGGGTGTTGTCGGGGTTTCTTGAGGGTTGCTTGAGGGGCTCGTCGCCTGGCGGCGACATTGCTCCTCGGTGTGGTGGTGGGCACCCCGAAGCTTGATTGTGACTACGGCGCGGAGGTGCTTGTCAAGGCGGGAAAGATGCCTTGACAAGCACCTCCGCGCCGTGTTTTGGCTTCGTATCGGGGTGCGGGGGGTGTGGGTGCCTTGATGGGGTGGGTGCACCGGCTGCGGTTTGGGTGGGGTGGGCTTGCGCCCCAATGTGGCGTTGGGTGCGTCAGATGCACCGAACGCCACATTGGGTGCGTGGGATGCACCCAATGCCACATTGGGGTGCGTTGGCGGGCGTATCGGCGGCGGGTTGTGTAGGGCCTTCGCGGAAATTCAGGTGTGCGAGGGGAAGTCCGGGCGTGTGGGGGAAGCCGGGTACGCGAGGGAAGCCGGGTGCGAGGGGGCGCGCGGAGGCGATGTCTGTGAGGGGAACCCTGGGGGAATCTGGGGGCTGTGAAGGTGGCCTCACGCAAGTGATGTCCGTGAAGGACTCCTTGAGGGAATCTAAGTCCGTGAAGGTGGCCCTCACGGCGGCGGCGGGCGTGAGGGCGGCGAAACGGGGGCGTGTCAGGGGCGCTGGCGCACTCCGGCCAGGACGGCGCTCACGCTCGGCAGCCAGCGGTGCCTCGGGTCGGGGGCGGTTTCCCATTCCGGGCCCAGGCCGGGGGTTTGCTGTCCGGTGGGCAGGGGGAGGAGCGCGCCGCTGTCCAGGACGGTTACGTCGGGCGGGAGGGTGCCTCGCAGGAGGAGTTCGCCGTCGGTTTCGGCGAGGATGGCCAGGCGCGGGCCGTGCTGGGTGGGGAGGATCAGGGACGGGCCGTCGCAGCCCAGGGCGGACAGGTGGGTGTGCACCGGGCCTGCGGTGAGTTTGGGCAGCGTGACCGCGCACAGTCCGTTTTCCAGCGCCAGGAACAGCCTCGCGCCCTGCCTTCGGACGGACCAGCCGAACACCCCGCCGTAATACGCGTCCGCCGGGTCTTGGGCCGTGTGGTGGTCGGGCCGCAGTTGCTGGTCGAGTGTCATCGTCGACGCCTTCCGCTCGCATGGGGTGCGTGACCATGCTAACGGCACTCAGTGCCACTAGCAACCCGACTGCTACCGTTCGGGGATGACCGAGACGCCGCGCACCCGGGTCGGGGCCACGCCCGCCGGGCGGCGGCAGTTGCGGCGCGCGCTCGCGACGGCGGCGGTGGATCTCTTCGCCGCCAACGGGTACGAGGCGACGACCATCGACGACATCGCCGCGGCGGCGGGGGTCGGGCGGCGCACGTTCTTCCGGTACTTCGACAGCAAGGACGACGTCCTCTTCGCCAACCACGACGAGATCGTCGCCGAGATGGAGCAGGTCTTCGAGGCCGCCGATCCGGCGCGCGACCCGGTCGAGGTGGCCACGGCGGCGGTGTCGCTCGTGCTCCAGTCCTACGCGGCGGAGCTGGACGTCTCGCTCAAGCGGTTCTCCCTCACCCGCACGGTGCCCTCGTTGCGGGACAAGGAGGTCGCGACTGTCGACCGGTACCAGCGCGTCCTCGCCCGCTATCTGCAGGACCGCTTCGCGGCCGCCGGCGACGAGGCGGCGACGCTCCGGGCGGCGGTGGCCGCGGCGGCGATCGCGGCGGCCAACAACCACGTGCTGCGGCGCTGGCTGCGCAGCGGCGGCCAGGACGACATCGCGGCCGCGGCGACGGAGGCGTTCACCCTGGTCGCGGACGCGTTCCGGACGTCGGACGGGAAGGCACCCGGCAAGCGCGGGACGAGCACGGTCGTGGCCGTGCTCAGCACAGAGACGCCGCTGCACGAGGTCGTGAACCGGATCGGCGCCGCGCTCCGGCAGGACGAGTCCGGGTGACGCGCTTGCCGTTCGGCCAGTGAAGTGCACTGAGTGCCATTGGGCCGGGTGGTACGGCGAGCGGACCATCGGCAGCGGCGGTGATCGGCAGTTGAGCCGGATCACGGTCGAAGCGGAAACGCCGCGTGCCGATGATCGCTATGACCGCGGGGGAGCGGTCAGGCCTTCTCGACGGCCGGCTTGAGGACTTCCTCGCACCACTGCCGGAAAGTGGTCGGAGTGTCGACGGCATTCTGCGGCGTGCGGACGACGCCTTCGTCCAGATGGTTCAGCTTCGCGGTCATCATGTCCATCATGGACTGGGCCATGGCCTCGGAATGGCCGCGCGCGAGGACCTGCGCGCCGAGCGCCGAGACCGGGATCTGCTGGTATTTCACCGAAATCCCCAGCACGTCGCTGACGATGGCAGCCTCCTGGTTCGGCGTCAGGTCTTCCGGGCCGAGCACCGGGACCTCTTCCCGGCCGGTCCACAAAGGATCGAGCAGCAGCCGTGCGGCGACTGCGCCGATGTCGCCCGTGCAGACGGTCGGTGCGGCGTAGTCCGGCGGCAGGACGTCGTAGAACGCGCCTTGTTCTTTGATCACTGTCGTTTGGCGCAGCAGATTGTCCATAAAGGTCGGATTCGCCAGCGCGCGGAAGGCGACGCCGGTGTCGGCGATCAGGTCGTCCATGGCCAGCGTCGCGGTGACGTGCCCGGCCCGCTCGGCGGACGCGGTGCCGCGGCCGAGCGCGCTGACCGACACGACGCGGCGGACGCCGTGGGTGCGGATCGCCTCGACGGCGGGGCGGGCGAAACCTGAGTAGGCCTCGTCGATGCTCGGGGCCCGCGGGTCGGGCGGGACGAGCCAGAACACGGTGTCCGCGCCGTCGAAGGCGCGGGCCAGCACGGCGGGATCACTGTGCGAGCCGGGGACGACTTCGCACCGTTCGCGCAGGTCAGCGGGCAGTTTCGCGGGGTCGCGGACGATCGCGCGGACGGGGCGCGAGCCGTCGGCGACCTCGGCGAGCACGCGGCTGCCGATGTTCCCGGTGGGGGCGGTGACGACGATCATGCGAGTACTCCAGGAGACTGTCGAAGAGGTGGAGCAGGAAGTAAACTCCACCGTACCGTTTACTTTTGGCGGAGGCAAGGCCGATGGCGCGTGAAGGCGGTTCGCAGCTGCGGGGTGCGGAGTTGCGCAAGCACATCCTGCTGGCGGCGAAGAACGTGTTCCTCGAGACCGGGTTCGAGCGCGCGTCGATGGACGCGGTCGCGGCCGGGGCGGGGACGTCGAAGCGGTCGCTGTACGCGCACTTCGAGAGCAAGGACAAGCTCTTCCTCGCGGTGCTCGACCTCGTCCGCGAGCTGTACCTCGGCAAGCTCATGACCCCGGACGCGTACGCGGCCGACCCGGTCGAGGCGGTCGCGCTCTTCTGCGGCCGGTTCCAGCAGCTGCTCACCTGGGAGCCGCAGGCGCGGACGTGCCGGCTTTGCATCTCGGCCGCGGAACGACTGCCGGACAGCGCGAAGGCGTACTACGACGCGATGTTCGACGTGATGTACACGCGGCTCGCCGAGTATCTCGCGGCACAGTACAAAATGGACCGCGCGGCCGCGGTGGCGCTCGCGGAGGATTTGGTGGGGCGGACTGTGCTGCCGCGGGTGTTCCGGGTGCTGCTGAAGGCAGAACCGGCGATCGAGGATCTTCCTGGGGCCGAGGCGGCGGTGGAAAACGTTGACCTGGAACCGATCCGGCGGGTTGTTGCGGCGGAATTGGTGACGCGGGCGTGAAGATCACCGAGGTCGACGTGTGGGTCGTGAATCTGCCGTTGACGAATCCGTTCACCAGTTCGTTCGAGACCAAGACCGGCGAGACTCGCACCGTGGTGCGGCTGCGCACGGACACCGGGGCCGAGGGCTGGGGCGAGACGATGTGGGGCCGCCCGGTCGCGGAGCTGACCCGGAAACTGGGCGCGGACATGATCGGGACCAGCCCGTTCGCGCTCGAAGCCTTTCACCGCCGCCAGCACATGGTGCCGTTTTTCCACGGCTATCTGGGTTACGCCGCGCTGGCCGGGCTGGACGTGGCGTGCTGGGATTTGATCGGCCGGGTCACCGGGCAGTCGGTTACCGATCTGCTGGGCGGGCCGGTGCGGACCGAAGTGCCGATTACCGCGTTGATTACGCGTGCGGACGCGCCTGGTGCGGAAGGCGCGGAACTCGCGCAGGGGCTGGCCGAGCATGCGGCGAGAGTGGTTGCCGAGGGCGGTTTTTCGGCGATGAAGCTGAAAGGCACCCGGGATGTCCGCGGTGATGTCCGGATTCTCCGGGAGCTGCGGAGCGCGCTGCCGGACGTCGAGTTGCGAGTGGATCCCAATGCGGCGTGGTCGGTGCCGGATTCGATTCGGGCCGGGATCGCGTTGGAGGAACTGGACCTCGAGTATCTCGAAGACCCGTGCGCGGGTATCGAGGGAATGAGCCAGGTGCGCGCGAAGGTGCGGATTCCGTTGTGCACCAACATGTGCGTGGTCCGGTTCGAGGAGTTCGCCCCGGCGGTGCGGCTCGGTGCGGTCGACGTGATCCACGGTGACGTCTACAAATGGGGCGGTATTGCGGCGACGAAGGCACTCGCCGCGCACTGCGAGACTTTCGGGCTCGGGATGAATCTGCACAGCGGCGGCGAACTCGGCATTGCTACTGCCGCGCATCTCGCGGTGGTGGCGAGCACGCCGGTGCTTTCGCGCGCGATTGACAGCATGTATTACCTGCACGCGGACGACATTGTGGCACCGCTGGAGCTTTCCGGCGGCCGGTTGCAGGTGCCGGCCGGGCCGGGGCTCGGGGTGGAAGTGGACGAGGAGAAGTTGGCGTTCTACGCGGCGAAGAACGAGCGGGAAGGCGATCTCACCGGGTGAAGATGCCGGCGGTCCACAAAGGACCGCGGCATCGTCTTCGGCTCAGCGTAAGGCGTTTACCGTGATGGTGAGCGTGTCCGGGTCGCCAGCCTGTACCGCGCCGCTGAAATCGGGGCCGGGGGAGACGTCGTCGTACGGGAACGCGTAACCCCGGTTGTCCGGAAGTTTGCTGTGGATGATCCGCGCGTAGTGGTTGGTTTCCGCGTTCTGATAGAACTTCGCGGGATCCTCGCCGGTCGGCTGTTTCGGATTGTCACGCAGGGTGGTGCGGTTCAGCGCCGCTGCCAGCCGGGGAATGATCGCCTTGCGCGCGTCGCTGTCGCCTTGTTTGATCGCGAACGGCCCGCTGTCGCAGCTCCACACGTCCGGCGTCGCGGGCTTGTCGAACCGTTCGCCGTTGTTGAAGGCGAGTACGCCGTCCGCGCCGACCTTGCCGGTGAACGACCCAAGGCCGGGGACTTGGGTGTCGACGGTGAGCGTCTCGCTGGAGTATTTCTTCCACGCCTCATCGATGTAGCCGTCGAGGTATCCGCCGAATTGGTCGGCACGGTAGTGCGCGGACAGCGCGCGCAACGGCTTCCCGTCGCTGCCGGTTTCGATGAGGGAGCCCCATTTGCCGCCCTGGGCGTTGAGCGCGTCGCAGATCGGGTCGAGCGAGCGGGCGGGCAGGCCGGGCACCGTCTGGTCGCCGGAACCGGTCGTGGTCAGGTGCAGGCCGATCGGGATCGCGACGAAATCGACGTAGCTGATGTTGGCGAACAGCACGTCGTTGTTGAAGGTGAATTCGCAGAACGACCAGTTCTTGCCGTAATTCGGGTCGTCGGCGTTGAGGAAGCTGGGGTGCACGAGCGCCGGGCCCTGGTTGACGAAGAAATCGAGCTTGCTGTCGAGGGCGACATAGATCCGGGCCGCGTACATTTTCGGGACGGTGACCTGGGAAAGCGACTTCAGCGGGATCGCGCAGTCCTCGGCGAGCGGGGTGTGGTCGCTGCCCGGGGAAGGAGGATAGTAAGGCGTGCCGTCGGCTTTCAGGACGATGAGCCGGTTGTCGAGCGTAGTGCCGGTGATGTACGCGTACGCCTGTCCCGCGCCGGATTGGTCGACGAAGGCGACCTTCGCGGTGTCCGGGGTGGTCGCGGAGGCGAACGCGGAGTTCCAGAGTGGAAATGTCGCGGCCGCCGCGGATGCGCCGAGGAAAGCCCGCCGGGAAATCAAGGAAAACCGCCTCCTGGAGTCGTGCCCTTTCCGGTGACCGGCACGCTAGTCACGGCCCGGAGACGGGGTCAACGAATGCGCGGGAAACTGGCTGGTTTTGTCATTCCCGAAAGACCGGGAAAAAGGCCCCGGACGCGCACTGAGGCACGGGCCGCCGCCACGGCCCGTGCCTCAGTGTCTGATGTGGACTGTCCGGGTCAGCCGACCTGCAGGTCGACGCAGGCGTAGAAGGCGTTCGCGGTGTCCGCGATGTTCCAGACGGCGAGCACCGTCTGCCTTCCGGTGTGCCCCTTGAGGTCCACGTTGTGGGAGACCGTCGACGGCGGCTGCTGGCCGTTGCCGTTCACCGTGGCGATCTTCTCGTTGCCGATCCAGTACTCGTAATTGGAAGTGCGGTGCCGGGCGGTGAACGTCCAGGTGAACTGCACCGAGGAACCGGTGGGCGTGACCTTCCAGCCCTTGTTGTTGTCGTTCAGCTCGGCGAACTGCGCGTTGCCGCCGTTGCAGCTGTGCAGCCCCTTCGGCCCTTCGACGCTCTGCGGCTCGTACTTGATCTGGCCGCAGGACACGACCCCCTTCGCGCACTGGGCCTGCCGGCTCGCCGGCGCGTTCACGTACCCGTGCGCGCTGGCGATGCCCGCGGGGCTGATCAGCACGAGCACCGGGGCGATCGCCGTGCCGACGGCGGCGGCGACGAGTTTCCGGTTCGCTTTCATGGGCTGCTCCTTCGGGGAATGCTCGTTTCCTTTCGCGGGTACGACAAAGCGACGCACCGGCTTTCCGGGAGCCGGCCCGCGAAAGGTGCGGAGCGAAGGGGGTGGGCTTCTTGGTCTAGACCATACGCCCGGAGCGCGGAGAAGGTCAACAGCTGGCAAAGAAAGGGAGACAGGGGGTGATCCGTCAACGTTGTCAGGCAAGGTGTTTGTCTCGTGTGGCGCTTGCCCGAGGGGTGTTCCGGCATTGCGCTGGACGGGTGGCTTCCCCCGAATTATGGCCACGCAGCGTGATTCCGTCCGGTCTGGACTCTCTATTGTGGACAGTGCGAAGGTGCGTGAGCGCAGGCAAAGCGGCGCGGCGGGGCGGTCTGGTGCAGCGATTCTGCCCGGCTTTCGGAATCACCGACTTCCGGCGGGTTGAACGGAATCGACGACCAATGGTGCACTGGAAGGTTTAGGTGTTCGCGCGAGCTGAACCGGTTCCGTATTCGCGGGCGGCAGCCCCTGTCGTTTCGGCGATAGGGGTTGCCGCCGCTCGGGAAGGAGAGTCAGCGCCGGGCCTCGATCGCCAGGTCGCCCCGGGTCGCGGTCCGTGCCGAGCTGGATCGCGCTGGCCTCGGTGGGCCGGGCCCGTTGCTCCTCGGCCGACTGTGCGCAGAGGTTGTCTTCCGGCTGGTCAGGCGTACGCGCTCCGACGGTCGGCGGGGTTCCGCAGCGTCCTCCGTCGGGACGTCGGGTGTACTTGCCGGTGGCGATCCCGCCGGGTCAGCGGCGAGTAGGGGACCACGCCCTGGCCCAGCTCGCGGGCCTGGGAGCAGGTCGCGTTTCCCGGTGCGCTCGACCTGGAGCGCGCAGGTCGGCGATGGCCTGCGTCCGCGAGATCTGCCAGGCGGGGGCGTTGGAGATCGCGACGTAGTGGATTTCGCCCTGGCGGACGAGGCCGTCCATGCCGAGCATGCGCTCGGCGGTGGCGCGCGCTGTCCTCGGCGACGCCTCAGCCCCAGAAGGTCGCCGTGGCGAGCGCCAGCGGCCCCGGTGCGGCCCAGCATGTGTCGAGGGCGAGCGGCATCGTGCGGCTGGAACGGGCCCGCGGGCTGCGTCCGTCGGCGGGCGTGGTGGAGGCGCTGGCCGGAGCCTTGCGCCTGAGCCTGAGCGGGCGCGGACCGGGAAACTGTTGTCCGGCAAGGGATCGCGGGCGACGCATCCCGACGACGCCGCGTCGAGCGACCTCGTCGAGGAATTCCTTGTCCAGGACGAGGATTTTCGCGCGCTGGTGGCCGGAGAGCTGACAGTGCGGTTCGAAACGCTCGCGCTGATCGAGAACCCGGACCAGCGGGTGCTGATCTACCGCGGCGGACGACGAAAGCCGGGCGGCGCTGGACCGGTTATTCGCCTCGTGAGGGAGTGAGCGGCGGGTTCCCCCGTTGCCGCGCTCGGTACGCCGCCGCTTTCATTTTGTTTCCGCAGGTCGCCATCGCGCACCATTCGCGTCGTGATCCGCGCGAATGGTCCAGGTAGACCTGGGTGCATTCCGGCCGTCCGCATTCCTTCAGCAGATCCGCGTCCGGCCCGCCCAGAATTGTCACCGCTATCCGCGCCACCGTCGACAACGCTTGCGCGGCCGTCGCGTGCACGTGCCGCCCGGTGCGGCTCAGTTGCGGGACCGCGTCGGGCTGCGCGGCCGCCTCGTTGACTAGCGTCAGCGCCTCCTGGTCGTACTCTTCGTCGGCGAGCCGGGCCGCGACCAGCGCGTAGATCGCTTCCCGGACCGCGATCGCCCCGGCCAGGTCGTCGGCGGTGCTGCCCGGATCGGCGTCGGTGACCCCCGACTCCCGGAACCAGGCGTCCAGGCTGCGCGGCGAACCCAGCATCTCGGCCGGCTCGTCGTTGCGGCGGGCGCGCAGCGTGCCGACGAAGTCCAGTGCCGGGTTCCCGCAGGGGAAGGCGTGCTCCATGCGCACCAGTCTGACAGGTGATGAATCGCTGCGCAAGGAACTCTAACCAGTCTAGGGGGTTATGAGTAGCGGGTCACAGTGATGCGTAACCGTCTTGACTGGTGACGAATAAGCGTGCGAAGGTTTCCTGGTCGCTCAGCGGCTTCTGAAACCCTGGAGAGGAAAAAACATGTCTGAAACCACCTACACCGCCGTCGTCACCACCACCGGCGAGGGCCGCAACGGCGGACGTGCGGTTTCGTCCGACGGCGCGCTCGACCTGAACTTCGCCATCCCGAAGGAGCTGGGCGGCAACGGCGGCGCGACCAACCCGGAGCAGCTGCTCGCGGCCGGCTGGTCGTCGTGTTTCATGGGCGCGGTCCGGATCGCCGCGGCGCAGCGGAAAGTGAAGCTGGAAGACCTGGCGGTGGTCGCTGATGTGACGCTTCACCACGACGACGCGAACTTCTGGCTCAGCGCCGCGCTGCACCTGGAGCTGACCGGGATCGATCAGGAGACCGCCGACGCGCTGGCCGCGGCCGCGCACCAGACCTGCCCGTATTCGAAGGCGCTGGGCGGCAGCATCGAGGTCACGGTGGACGCGACGGTCGCGTGACCGAGGTTGTCCGCCCGGCGGGTCAATGCCGGGCGGACGGGGCCTGCCGGGCCAGTTCGCGCGCGACCTCGACGGCGATCTCGACGGTGCGCGCCGCCAGCGGGGACTGGCCGGGCCGTCCGGGCGGCCAGTGCAGGTAAATCGCCCGCGCGGGGGCCGGATCGAGTTCGTGCACCTGCAGGTCCGGCCAGCCTTCCGGGCCGTGGATCGCGCCGCAGTCACGGCAGACGACCTGGTGGATCGCCATCCAGGGCAGCACGGCGAGTCCCATTCCGGCGCGCACCATCGACAGGATCGTTTCGTTCCCGGCGGAGCGGAACACGATGCGCGGCCGGGCGCCCGCGTCCGCCAGCGACTGTTCCAATCGGGGCTGATCGCAGGTCGGCGGCCAGGCCACCATCGCCTTGCCGTCGAGGTCCCGCGCGGGCACCGGGCCGGGCGGCAGGTCGCCCGGGGCGCCACCGCGAGGTAAGGGTCCTCCATCAGCAGGACGTGGTCCGCGTCGTCGGCGATCAGCCCGTCGTAGAACAGCAGGTCGAGGTCGCCGAGCCGGGCGTCGTCCGGTTCCGCTTCGGAGAGCCGGATTTCGCAGCGGGGGTGTTCTTCGCGGAGACGGCGCAGCACGGTCGGCAGGATCGCGTGCGAAACGCTCTGCAGGGTGCCGACGTCGATGCGGCCGTCTCCGGCCTTGAACCGGTCGACGGCCCGGCTCAGCGCTTCGGCTTTCGCCAGCACCTCCCGGCCGTGTTTGAGCACCACCGCGCCGAGCGGCGTTATCCGCACCGGCCGCGGGCCGCCCGGCCGGTCGAAAACTGAGCCGCCGAGCGCGCGCTCCAGGGCTGCGATGTGCTGGCTGACGCTCGACTGCGTGTAGCCGAGCCGGTTCGCCGCGCGGGAGAACGTGCCCTCCTCGGCGATCGCGATCATCGTCGTCAGCTGCCGCAGGTCGAGGTCGGCCATGGGCTATGTATAGCAGATCACGATGGATATGATCGTGAACAATCGCTTTTATTAATCTCTCGGCGCTCTTAGCGTCGAAGCCATGACAGTCGCAACGACATCCCTCAGCGAGAGAACCCGTCTGCCGGCCCTCGCCTGGGCCCTTGGCGCGTGCCACCTCGTCGCCCGTGCCGGTTCGTTCGTGCAGCCGATGCTGGTGCTGTACCTGACGCAGGAACAGCGGCTGACCCCGACGGCGGCGGGCGCGATCGTCGCCGCGGTCGGCATCGGCGACTTCGGGTCGCAGTTGCTGGGCGGCTGGCTCGGGGACCGGATCGGGCGGCGGAGGACGATGCTCCTGGGGTTCCTCGGCACCTCGATCGCCTTGGCTGCCTTGGGAACGGCCGCCACGACGCCGGTCATCTGGGCCGCCGCGCTCGGCTACGGCCTCGCCGCCGGGCTCTTCCGGCCGGCGGGATCGGCGGCGGTCGCGGATCTTCCGGCAGAACAGCGGACGCGGGCGTACAGCCTGCTTTACTGGGCCGCGAACCTCGGATACGCCGTCGCCGCAACGGTTGCCGGGGTGCTGGCGAGCCGCGGTTACGGCCTGCTGTTCTGGCTGAACGCGGTCGCGATGCTGGCTGCGGCGCTGATCGTGGTGGCCGCGGTGCCGGAGACCCGTTCGACCTCGAGTCGTTCTCGACGCGCGTTGCTGCCAGTCTTGCTCGCCGATCGCCTGATGATCACCATGACAGTGATTCACGTCGGGTGCTTCACGTTGCTGATGCAGGCGTTCGCGACTCTGCCGCTGCTGATGACCGCGCAGCATCTCGATGCCGCCACGTACGGTGCTGTGTTGGCGCTCAACGGGTTTGCCATCGTCATCCTGCAACCGCTGGGTGTGGCAGTGCTGGCTCATCGCGACCGGGGGACGGTGCTCGCCGTTTCGATGTTGCTGGCGGGCTTGGGCGGCGGTCTGGCTGCCGTGAGTCAGAGCACCGCTGGCTTCGCCGTCGCGATTCTGGTGCTCAGTCTGGGGCAGATCGGACTCGCGGTCCAGTTCGGGGCCACGTTCGCCGCTCTTGCGCCGCCCGATCTGCGCAGCAGGTACATGGGGGTCGCGTCCAGCGCGTGGAGTCTCGGTGCCGTTCTCGGCCCGATGCTCGGTACGGCGCTGCTGGAACAGGCCGGCCGGATATGGCTCGGCGTCGTGGCCCTCGCCGCCGGTCTTCTGCTTTTCGCCGCACAGCAAGCCGTCGCAGGGTCCCTGCGCGGACGTCAGAGTTAATCACCGGAAAGGACAACACCGATGACGACCATGACCGAGAGCGAATGGCGCACCTTCCTCACCGAGGAAACCCGGCTCGCGCACCTCGCGCTCACCCGCGCCGACGGACGCCCGCATGTCACCCCGATCTGCTTCCTCCTCGACGGGGACGAACTCGCGTTCGCCTTGTCTCCGGGGAGCGTGAAGGGCAAAAGCCTGGCGCGGGACGGGCGAGTGGCGGTGTGCGTGAGCGATGAGCGGCAGCCGTATGGGTTCGTGACCGTTGAGGGGGAGGCGCGGGTTTCTGCTGATCCTGAGGAGGTCAAGCTCGTGGGGGTGGGGATCGCGGAGCGGTACTATCCCGATCAGTCCGCTGTGGACGTTGCGGAATCGTTTGTGCAGGGCGGGTTTTCCGCGGTGCGGATCAGGATCGCAAAGGTCATCGCTTGGTCCGGGCTCGGCTGACCGCTCGTGTCTCATCGCAGCCGCGCCCCGGCCCGCTCGAGTGCTGCCAGCACTTCGGAGCGGGCCGCGGCTATCTCGCCGGTCGTCAATGTGGCGGAGTGCGGGCGGAGGGTGACCCGCAAGGTGAGCGACCGGTGCTCGGGAGGGATCGGCGAACCCCGGTACTCGCCGACATAAGCCACCCGCCGCACCAGGGGATGGGCCTGTGCCGCGGCGTCGGCGACCTGGGTCCACGGGACGGTGTCGGCCGCGAGGACGGACAGGTCGAAGTCCGATTCCGGCAGGTCGCCGACCGGGTCGTAGCGGTTTTCCCGGGACGGGTGCGTGCGCAGTGCGTCGAGGTCCAGTTCGACGCACGCGACCGCGCCCCGGTCGATGCCCGCGGTTCGGAGGATCGACGGCCGGACCAGGGCTAGTGCGCCGACGGGGCGGCCGTCGGCGTGGATTGCCAGGCGGGCCGACTCGTCGGTCCAGGCCGGGCCGGGGGTGCCGGACAGGTCCAGTGCGGTGAGGTGGCAGTGGCGGCGGAGCAGTTCGGCCAGTCCTTTGGCTCGGCGGAACAGGGCGACCCCATCCGGTCCGGCCAGCAGGATTCCGGCGGAGGTGCGTTCGGCCGCGGCGAAGACGGTGCCGACTTCGAAGAGACTGAACTCGTTGTAGTAGCGCAGGTTCGCGGCCGAGGCTTCGAGCAGGTTCGGGATCAGCGAAGGGCGCAGCTGGGCGCGGTCCGGGGCTGGCGGGTGGTCGATCGCGAGGGTGGCGTCGAGTCCGCACGCGGTCAGCAGGTGGTCGGCGGACCACGGGTAGGTCAGTACTTCGGTGACGCCGCCGCGCGCGGCCAGTGTCTCGCGGACCTGGCGGGCCAGCGGGAGCCGGTTCGGTCGCGGGGCTAGCTCGACGACGGGGCGTCGTGCGGGAAGCGTGTCGAAGCCGTGGATCCTTGCCAGCTCCTCGACGATGTCTACCGGCAGCGAGAGGTCGCCGGTCGAACGCCATGACGGAGCGACGACTCGCAGCAGGTCGTCGGTGATCTCGGCGGTGCAGCCGAGGGCGCGGAGGGTGTGGAGGATTTCGGCTTCGGGCAGGCGGAGGCCGATCCGGCGTTCGATCTCTGCCAAACCCACCTCGATTTCGGCGCAGTGGGTGGCGGCGAGGACGATGTCTTCCTGGCCGATCGCCACGGCTGACGGGTCGGCTTCGGTCAGGAGGTGGAGGAACAGGTCGGCGGCTTGGTCGGCGCGTTGGGTGTCGAGGCCTTTCTCCTGGCGGACTGAGGCTTCGGTCCGGGCGCTGCGGCGGGCTTGGCTCGGGATGAGCGTCGGTATTTCCAGCACGAGCGAGCTATCCGCAGGGTGGACGTCGCTTGGCTGGCCGACTGCGTACATCACGTAGGCGCTCAGGCTCCCACTCGGTTCGCCGATGCGGCGGAGGCGGTCGCGGACGAAAGCGGGGGAACTATCCACTGTGTACTGGATCGCCAGGATGCGTTGGTGCCATTCAGGATCTGCCGAGCGAATGAGGCCGGTCGTGCGAGGCGGTCGGGGGACACGGGGGAGCGGAGTCAGCGGGAGTCCATAGAGGACGGAGAACTCGCGGGCGATTCCGTAGTGTCCCCACAGGTCGGGGCGGTTGGTGAGGGATTTGTTGTCGATCTCGAAGACGACGTCGCCCTCGACCTTGTCGTAGCCCTCGACTTCGACGGTCTTCAAGGTCAGGTCGTGGGCGAGCCGGTCGGGGGAATAGCGGGGCAGGGGCACGTAGTCGGTCAGCCATTCCAGGGAGATCTTCACCGCAGCGGGCCTTTCAGGCGAATTGGGAGAGGAAGCGGAGGTCGGCGCTGTGCATGAGCCGGACGTCGCCGATGCCGTAGCGCATCATCGCCAGCCGGTCCAAGCCGACGTTCAGATAGCAGCCGGACCAGCGCGCCGGGTCGAGCCCGGCCCCGCGCAGCACGTGCGGATGCGGGCTGCCGCCGGGCATCAGTTCGAGCCAGCCGGTCCGTCCGCAGGTGCGGCAGCCGCGTCCGGCGCACACCCGGCAGGCCATGTCGATCTCGAAACCTGGCTCCACGAACGGGAAATACCCGGCGCGCATGCGTGTTCGCACCGGTTCGCCGAAGACCGTGCCGAGGATCGTGTCGACGAGGAACCGCGCGGTCGCGAGCGGGACGGCCTCGTCCACCACCAGCACCTCGTACTGGAAGAAGGCCCGTTCGTGCCGGGCGTCGGTGCTTTCGTTGCGGTAGACCCGGCCGGGGTAGGCGATCCGGACCGGCGGTTCGTGCGTGCTCAGGTGCCGGACGCTCGCGCCGGTCAGATGCGGGCGCAGGCAACGGCCGTCGGCGAGCCAGTAGGTGTCCATGCTTTCGCGCGCCGGATGGTCGGCGGGGAAGTTGAGCCGGTCGAATTCCATTTCCGCGGAACTGATTTCCGGGCCTTCGACGATCTCGAAGTTGAGTGCGCGGAAGGCGTCGTCGAGGTCGTACCTGAGCTGCGTGACCGGATGCAGCCCGGCGGTGGGCGGCGGGAGGCCCGGGACGGTCGGGTCGAGCGGGTGCTCCAGTGCGGGCTCGGTGATGAGCTTCTGGTCGAGGAGGGCGGTAATGCGTTGGTGTGCTTCGGAAAGCGCGATGCCGAGCTGCTTGCGGGAGGCTGGGGCGTAGCGGCCGAGTTCGCGGCGTACGGCGGCGAGTGGGCTGGACTTGCCGAGTGCGGAACGTCGTACCGCGGCGATGGCGGCCGGACTGTTCGCCTGGGCTAGCTCGGAGAGCGCGGCCTCGGTCAGCGCGGCGATGCGGCGCAGCGTCGAGGCTGGTTCAAGGGGGTCCACGGGTTCCTCGCTTCGGATCGTGAAGTACGGGACTTCACCCCCGGGCAGCGAGGGGAAACGCGGTGGTCAGCGGGCGGAACCCGGCGCGCACGCGCAGCCCCCGGGCACTCCCCGGGGGCGAAGAAATCGCTGCGTACGCATGCGGCCATCATGGCACGCCCGTCGCGCGAGGCGCAAACCCCTTGTGGCGTGGCCGTGAGGGGAACCCCGAAGGTCCCCCTCACGGCCAGCGGGTCAGTGGCCGACGGCGGCCCGGACGGATTCCTTCAGCGAGCCGAGCGTCGCGATCACCGCGGTGGGTTCGTAGCCGCAGTGCGCCATGCAGTTGGAGCAGCGCGGGTCCTTGCCGCGGCCGAAGTTCTCCCATTCGGTGGTTTCGATGAGTTCCTTGTACGTCTTCGCGTAGCCGTCGTCGAGCAGGTAGCACGGGCGCTGCCAGCCGAGCAGCGAATACGACGGGATGCCCCACGGCGTGCATTCCAGGTCGCGTTTGCCCTCGAGGAAATCGAGGAACACCGGGGAATGGTTGAGCCGCCAGCGTTTCCGGTTGCCGCCGCCGAACGCCTTGGCGAACAGTTCCCGGGTCTGCTGCACGCCGAGCCAGTGGTCCTGGTCCGGCGCCTTTTCGTAGGCGTATCCCGGCGAGATCTGCATGTTGTCGACGCCGAGGTCGTTGAGGTAGTCGAGGACGTCGATGACGTCCTGCGGGGTGTCCCCGGTGAAGAACGTCGTGTTCGTCATCACCCGGAAACCCTTTTCCTTGGCGAGCTTGATCGCGTCGACCGCCGCCTGGAAACCGCCCTCCTTGCGGACCGACGCGTCGTGCCGTTCTTCAAGGCCGTCGATGTGCACCATCCACGCGAAATTGCGGTGCGGCTTGAATTTGTGGATGTGCTTGGGCAGCAGCAGCGCGTTGGTGCACAGGAAAATGATCTTGTTGCGGTCGAGCAACTGCCGGGTGATCTCGTCGATCTGCGGGTGCATCAGCGGTTCGCCGCCCGCGATCGACACCATCGGCGCGCCGCTTTCCTCGATCGCCCCGACCGCCTGCTCCACCGGCATCCGCTGTTTCAGCAGGGTGTGCGGCTGCGCGATCTTGCCGCAGCCGCCGCATTTGAGATTGCACGCGAACAGCGGTTCCAGCTCGACCAGGAGCGGGAATTTCTCCTTGCGCAGCAGCTTCTGCTTCATGAGATAACCGCCCAGCCGAAGAGACTGGCGCAACGGCATGGCCATCGCTCAGAGCACCTCCCGAGGTAGGGTGAACGTCATTTCTTCTTCCGTCAGCGTGTTTTCCGCGACGCTGACCGGTCCCAGTCCGCGCAGCGCCCCGACCGTTTCGGCCACCAGATGCGGCGGAGCCGACGCCCCGGCGGTGAGCCCGATCCGCCCGGCCCCGGCGAGCCGGCGCAGGTCGACGTCGGCGCACCCGTCCACCAGCACCGCGGGCGTGCCCTCGCGTTCGGACACCTCCACGAGCCGGCGCGAGTTGGACGAGTTCCCGGAGCCCACCACCAGCACCAGATCCACTTCGCGGGCGATCGCGCGCAGCGCCCGCTGCCGGTTGGTGGTGGCGTAACAGATGTCGTCCTTGCGCGGCGCGGAAAGCCCGGGGAAGCGTTCGCGCAGCACGGACGCGATTTCCTCGGCCTCGTCGAGCGCCAGCGTGGTCTGCATGGTGTACGCGGTCCGCGACGGGTCGCGTACGGTTACCGCTCGGGCGGCCGCGACGTCGCCGACGACCACGACATTGTCGGGCGCTTCTCCGACAGTGCCTTCGACTTCCTCGTGCTCGGCGTGTCCAATGAGGAACACCGTCTCGCCGCGATTGGTGTAGCGACGGACTTCGTTGTGCACCTTGGTGACCAACGGGCAAGTCGCGTCCACTACGGACAGTCCGCGCTCAGCGGCCGCGCGCCGGACCGCCGGGGAGACGCCGTGCGCGGCGAACACCAGCGTCGCGCCTTCCGGTACTTCCTCCACCTCGTCCACGAACACCGCGCCGAGACCCTGCAACCGGTGCACGACATGGGTGTTGTGGACGATCTGACGTCGCACGTACACTGGCGCGCCGTGCTTCTCCAAGGCGCGCTCGACGATCTCGATCGCCCGCTCCACCCCGGCACAGAACGATCGCGGGCTAGCCAGCACCACCGCGCGTGGACGCACTGCCTCTGCCCACGCAGTGATCGCGGGAGCGGCCCGGCGCAGGCTCCGCAGTCCGGCGAGTCCATTCGAGACAGTCGAAGGGTGAAGCAGCGGTTCGCCGACAGTGTCCACAATGGCCCTCACGACCGCGAACGGTTCGCCGTCCGAAGCAAGCCACGCGGATTCCATGTCGACCGCCAACGCGCCACTGGACGCCAGTGCGGCCCGTTCTCGTTCCCGCACCACGTGCGAACTGCCGACCACCGGTCCGAGATGGACAGTGAGCCCCAGCCGCCGCAACGCGCCGGCCAGCAACGGTGCCGACGGAACCGGTACCACGCCGGAAGGACCGCGCACCTCGGTCGCGACGACGATGTCGCCCGGCCGTACGGAGGGAGTGAGCCCGCCGCCGAGCCCCGCCACGATCCGCGGGCCGGGCGGGAGCCGGGCCGCAGCGGCGGCGGCCCGGCGAGGCCCGAGTCCGGTGTGGACCGTTCGCGGACCGCGCACCGCGGCCTGCTCGATCCACAACGGAGTGCAGACGATCGGCATCATGAGCTGCCCCGCACGTACCGGCCGAGTGCGGACAACGGGAACACCACGCGGTACAGGTGATACGACAGGTAGAAGTCGCCGGGGAACCCGGTTCCGGTGTGCTTGTCCTCGTCCCAGCCGCCGTCCGGACGCTGCCGTGCGCACAGCCACTCGACTCCCCGGGTGACCACTTCGGACTCCCGTTCCCCGGCGGCGAGCAGCGCCAGCAGCGCCCACGCGGTCTGCGACGGCGTCGAATCACCGCGCCCGGCCCACGCCGGATCGTCGTACGACCGCAGGTCCTCGCCCCAGCCGCCGTCGTCGTTCTGGTGCTCGGCCAGCCACTTCACCGCACGCCGGATCCGCGGCGAAGTCCCGGGAATTCCGGCGGCCACCAACGCGGGCACCACCGCGCCCGTGCCGTACACGTAGTTCGCGCCCCAGCGGCCGAACCACGAGCCGTCGTCCTCCTGGTTGTCCAGCAGCCACTGCACCCCGCGACGGCATTCGCGGGTTTCGGTTTTCCCTTCCGCCGCCAGCATTTCGACCACGTGCGCGGTCACGTCCGCCGACGGCGGGTCGATCACCGCGCCGAAGTCGCAGAACGGCAGGCGGTTGACCAGCTCCTGCGTGTTGTCCGCGTCGAACGCGCCCCAGCCGCCGTCGCTGGACTGCATGCCCTCCAGCCACGCGACGCTCCGGTCGACCGCCTCGCGGATCCGCAGGTGGTCCGGTTTGCCCATCCGCCGCAGCGCGAGCACCACCTCGGCGGTGTCGTCGGTGTCCGGATAGCCGTCGTTGGCGAACTCGAACGCGAACCCGCCCGGTGCCAGCGAAGGCCGCCGCACCGCCCAGTCGCCGGGCACCCGGATTTCCTCGCCCAGCATCCAATCCGCGGCCCGCACCAGGGTTTCGTCGCCGGGGGAGACGCCCGCGTCGAGCAGCGCGGTCATCGCCAAGGCGGTGTCCCACACCGGCGACTGGCAGGCTTCGAGCCGCCGTACCCAGCCCTGGTCGGTCTTCTCGCGGATGGTGAAGCCGTCCAGCCCGGCGATCCCGGCCTTGAGCGCGGGATGGTCGAGCGGGTAGCCGAGCAGGTGCAGCGCGAGGATCGAGTACACCCACGGCGGCTGGATCCCGCCCCACGAACCGTCGGCCTCCTGCCGGGCCAGGATCCACTCCGCGGCCTGCTTCATGGCGAGCTTGCGCACTGGGTTGAGCGGCAGCTTCGCGTACGCGTGCAGCGCGGTGTCGAGATTCTGGAACACGCCGTCCCACGTCCACGGCGTCCGCGTTTTCCTCGGCTGCTTGCCGGTGCGCAGCTCGGCGACGTCGAACGGCAGCTTCCGCACCGGCCGCAGGGTGCCGACGATGGTCAGCGGCACCACGGTCTGCCGGGCCCAGCAGGCGAAGTCGTACACGTTGAGCGGGAACCACGACGGCAGGAAGATCAGCTCCGGCGGCAGGCTCGGCAGGTCGTCCCACGACCATTGGCCGACCATCGCGAGCCAGATCCGGGTGAACACCCGGGTCGCCTCGATCCCGCCGTGCTCGCGGATGTACTCGGCGGCGGTGGCCAGCCACGGCGCGTCCGCCGGGTCGCCCGCCAGCCGGAGCGCGACCCACGCCTCGACCGTGGTGGACAGGTCGGCCGGGCCGTCCGGGAAGTTCGCCCAGGTGCCGTCCGCGCGCTGCTGCGAACGGATCCAGCGCGCGGACTCCTCGGCGATCTGCGGCGTGAGAATGCCGAGGAAGTGCCGGAGCAGCAGGTCTTCCGCGTCCATCGTGACGTTGGTGGCGAGTTCGCCCTTCCACCAGCCGGCTCGGTCCTGTTCGCGGCGCAGGAACTCGACGGCCGAGGCGACCGTGTCGGCGGCGGAGCGGGTGGTGGCGGGCGCGGAGGCCCGGGGGACGGTCTGGGTCATCACGCTTCCCTTCCGGCGATGAAACGGGCGATCGACACGAGATCGGCGCGCGGACCGGGCAGAATCGCGGCCAGCGCCTCTTCGGCCGTGGCGACGTGCCGCGCCGCTTCGGCGGTGGCCCACGCGCGACCGCCCGCGTCGTCCACCAGCGCGGCGATCCGCGCGAGGTCGGCGTCGTCGTCCCCGGCGAGCCATTCGGCCAGCCGGCGGCCCGCCGCGCCGCCGTTCGTGGTCGCGTAGGTGATCGGCAGCGACTTCTTGCGCGCCCGCAGGTCGGAGTACACCGATTTCCCGGTGACCGCCGGATCTCCCCAGATGCCGAGCACGTCGTCGACGAGCTGGAACGCCAGGCCGATCTCCTCGCCGAACAGGGCCAGCGCGTCGACCACCTCGGCGGACGCGCCGGCGAGCACCGCCCCGATCGCGGCGCTGCCCGACAGCAGCGCCCCGGTCTTCCCAGCGGCCATCGTCACGCATTCGGCGAGCGTGACGTCGTCGCGCTGCTCGAAGGCGACGTCCAGGAACTGGCCATGGATGAGCCGCCGCGTGGTCTCGGTGAGCAGCCGTCCGGCCGCGACCGCGTGCGGGGAACCGCTGTCCAGCACCACTTCCTGCGCGAGCGCGAGCATCGCGTCCCCGGTCAGGATCGCGCTCGCGGACCCCCACAGCGCCCACACCGTCGGCCGGTGCCTGCGCTCGGTGTCGCCGTCCATCAGGTCGTCGTGGACGAGCGAGAAGTTGTGCACCAGTTCCACCGCGACCGCGCCGGGAATGCCTGCCTCCACCGGCGCGCCCGCGGCCTGCGCGGACACCACGGCCAGCGCGGACCGCACGGCCTTGCCGCCGTTTCCCCGCACCGGCGCGCCGTTCGGGTCGGTCCAGCCGAGGTGATAGGCGCTGATCGCGCGGCTGTCGTCGTCCAGCCGGTCGACGGCGGCGCGCAACGCTGGCTGCACGACGTCGCGGGCTCTGCCGAGCACCGGCGGCGCCGCTGGACGAACGGACGTGGCCTTCTCGGCGGAAAATACCTCGGTCGTCATGCTCCGACTCCCTCCCTCTTACCGTTGTGCTGAAGGAGGGCGGCGGCCGCGGCCGCACCGCTGCGCGCGGCGCCCTCCATCGTCGCGGGCCATCCGGTGGCGGTCCACGCGCCCGCCAGGTACAGCCCGGGCAGGGCGGTACGCGCGGGCGGGCGCAGCGAGGCGGTGCCGGGGCCGGGCCGGAACGTCGCGTGCCGCTCTCGGGTGACGAAAAAGTCGAGCACCTTCGCGCCGCGCGCCTCGGGAAGCAGCGACAGCAGTTCCGGCAGCAGTCGTTCGCGCAGTTTCGCGGTGGGCAGGTCGATCTGCGCGTCCGCCGCGGACAACGACATCGCGAGGTACTGCCCGGAGTCCAAACCGGACTGTTCTGTCCGGTCGAACACCCACTGCACCGGGGTCCGCACGCCCGCGACGAACGGTACGTCGAGCACCTTCCGGTCGAGCACCACGTGCACGTTCACGATCGGCGAGCTGCCGAGCCCGCCGGACCAGCCCGGCGGCATCCGGATCGCCCCGGCGGGCGCGAGCTGTTCGGTCACCGGCGGCGGGGTCGCGAGCACGACCTGGCTGAACGTTTCCTCGCCGCGATCCGTCACGACCCGCCAGCCTTCGCTGATCTCGCGCACCTTCGTGCCGACCCGGACGTCAGCCCCGGCCTCGAGCAGCCGTTCGCGCGCGGGGTCGCCGTGCAGTTCCCGCAGCGGCACCAGCGACCATCCGATGTCCGCGGCGGCCGGATCGGTGAGCAGGCCCTCCTGGAACACTGTCGCGGCGAGACTGAGCGACGCGTCGTCGGCGGTCGCGTTGAGCGTGGCCACCCCGACCAGATCCCACAGCGCCTCGATCGCCGCCGCGCTCTGCCCGTGCCGGCGCAGCCATTCCCCGAAGGACTGCCGATCGGTGCGGTCCGCCTTCGGGTCCACCCGGCGCAACGCGAGCGCGGCCATCGCGAACCGGGCCCGGTCGAGCGGGCGCAGCGGGTCGTACCGCAGCAGCGAACCGGCGAGATGCAGCGGCGCGGGCAGATCGCCGCGCCGCAGCCAGGTCGGCTCGGGCGCGCCCGGCAGCCGGATCGGAATCTCCAGCCGCGGCTGCAGTGTCACCCGGTCGGCGACGCCGAGCCGGTCCAGCAGCGCGCGATAAGCGGTGCAGCAGCGGAGGAACACGTGCTGTCCATTGTCGACCCGCAGCTCGCCGCGAGTGAAGGAATGGGTGAGCCCGCCCAGATACGGCCGCGCCTCGAACAGCGTCACCGGCCGCCCGGCGTCGGCGCAGGCGAGCGCGGCGGCGATGCCCGCGAGCCCGCCGCCGACCACCGCGACCGGGGCGCTCATCGGCCGATCCCGGTCAGCGCCCGGAACGCCACCACCGCCTTTTCCCGGCCGGACAACGAAAGCCGCCGGTCGAACACGCGCGCGGGCTGCTCGTCGATCCGGTCCAGCAGGGTGCGGTAGATGCCCGACATCGCGGTGCAGCAGGCGGCGCTGCGACCGTCCAAAGAGGGCACGAGGCGAAGGCCGCGGGAGTACCAGTCGCGCGCCCGCGCGGCGCTGTCGTGGATCAGCGCGGTGAGCCCGCCGTCGGGGTCGGCCAGCCTCCCGTCCGGGCCGACGGACAGTTCGACGCCGAACCGGTCGAGGTCCTCCTTGGGCAGGTACACCCGGCCGTTGAGCAGGTCCTCGCGGATGTCGCGGAGGATATTGGTCTGCTGCAAGGCGATTCCCAGCTCGTCGGCGTACACCGGCGCGTTCGGCTCCGGCCTGCTGCCGAACACGCCGAGGCACAGCCGCCCGACCGAACCCGCGACACAGCGGCAGTACTCGACCAGTTCCTCGAACCGCACGTACTCGCGGCCGGTCACGTCCATCTCGACGCCGTCGAGCAGTTCCTCGAACGCGCCGAGCGGAATCGGGTACCGGCGCGCGGCATCGGCGACCGCGACGTACACCGGATCCGTGGTCGCGGACAGGTCGCCGAGCGATTTCCGCACCCCGGCGAGCCCCTGCAGCTTCGTCTCGGCGGACGCTTCGGTGTCGTCGCCGATGTCGTCGATGATCCTGGCCAGCGCGTACACCGCGCACAGCGCCGCGCGTTTGTCCGGCGGCAGCAACCGGATTCCGTAGTAGAAGTTACGGGCTTGTTTCTTGGTGACCTCCGCGCAGTGCGCGTAGGCCTCGTCCACTGTGCCCATCGCCGTCATCCGGACCGCCTCCTCGTGCCGACTTGCAGCCACCCCAGCCAACTCAGCAGCCCGGTCCGGCTGGGCCGGACCGGTGCGGACAGCACGTCGCCGCCGCTCGCGTGCAGCGCGTCCACCGTCGCGAGCCCGCCGGCGAGGAAGCCGCTCACCGCGAACCGCCCCCAGCCCGACAGGTGCCCGAGCAAAGCCGCGCCGCCGCCAAGCAAGGCGGCGGCGCGGCCGGTTTCCCAGCGCATCAGCGCTTTCATCCGGGGCGACGCGTGCGCGGCGCCCAGTTCCTCCTCGGCGACGCCGAACTCGGCGAGATCCTCCTGCGGCAGGTACACCCGCCCGTTGCGGTAGTCCTCGCCGACGTCCTGCCAGTGCTCCACCAATTGCAGCCCGGTGCAGATCCGGTCGGACAGCTCGGCGGCCGCCGGATCGGTCACGCCGAGCAGGTCGAGCACGATGCGCCCGACCGGGTCCGCGGACAGCTGGCAGTACGCCAGCAAATCCGCGAAAGCCGGATAGCGGCGCACCTCCTGGTCCTGGAGATTCGCTTGGACCAGCCGCTGGAACGGTTCCTCGGTCAGCCGTCCGGCGCGGATCGCCGGAAGCAGCCCGCGCACCGCCGGATCGGCGGGTTCGCCATTCCCGAACGCGGCGGACAGTTCGGCGGAGAAAGCCTTGAGCAGCGCGACCCGGTCGCCCGCGGCCTCGTCGCCCAGATCGTCCACAGTGCGCGCGACGGAATAGACCGCGACCAGGTCGGCGCGCAGCTGTTCCGGCAGCACCCGCAGGGCCACCGGGAAGTTTTCCGCGCGCCGTTTCGCTCGCAGGCCGGACGCATCCGGAGCGTGACGGACAGCCGACGTCGATCTCATCCCCGCCAGTGTCGCGCCCCCGGACGGGCGGCTTCTGCCGCCGGAAGACGAATTTCGCTGGCTTCGACTTGGCACGAGAGGCCAAAGTGGGGACAGGATGTCCCGAGGCGACCCGATGACCGCTGCCTGCGACGGAAGGACTCCCGGACACATGGGACCAGATCAGGTGACCCGGCTTGACGAACTGGAGACGGTGGTGACCCGCCGGCTGCCCGCCATGCTCAACGAGGTCCGCGACCAGCTCGCGGACGAGCACCCCGACTACGCGGAGTTCCTCACCGAGGAACTGGCCGACCTCGTCACCGCCAGCGCGGGGTTCGTCCGCAGGCTCATCGACATGGCCGCCGAGCCCGACGAACGGCTGCCGGAACTGGGGTCCGGCGTGGAACAGGCGGTGTTCGAGGAAATCGGGCGCAGCCAGTACCAGCAGGGCAGACGGGTGACCAGCCTGCTGTCGGCCTACCGGGTGGGCGCGCGCGTGGCGTGGCGGCACGTTTCCGAGGCCGCGCTGGACCTCGACGTGCCCGCCGAACTGTTCGCCTCGCTCGCCACCACGGTATTCGCTTTGGTAGACCAGCTTTCGGAGTCGTCGCTGCGCGGATACCTGCAGGAGCAGTCCGACGCGGTGCGCGCGCGGGAACGGCTGCGCGACGAACTGACCGCGCTGCTGCTGTCCGACCGCGCGGACAAGGCCGCGGTGCGCGCGGCCGCGCTGCGCGCGGACTGGCGGCTGCCGAAGCACGCCGCGGTGGTGCTGGTCGAGGACGACAACGAGCTGGGCCGGGAACTGGTGTTCCGCCTCGAAGACAGCTGCCTGCGGCTGCGCCGTCCGGGGGTGGTCGTGGCGATCGTGCCGGACCCGGGCGGTCCCGGGCGGCGCGCGTGGCTGGCCCGCGCGCTGCGCGGCGGCGGCGCGGTGGTGGGCGCGACGGTGCCGCTGGACCGGCTCCCGGCCAGCCTGCGTATCGCCGAAGTGACCGCGCGATTGCGCCGGGACCATTTGCTCAGCGACGATCCGGTGTTCGCCGACGAGCATCTCGACGCGATCATCGTGCACCGCGACGACCGGCTGCTCGACGTCCTGCGAAGACAAGCCCTCGCCCCGCTCGACGAGCTGAACGAGTCCTCGCGGGAACGGCTGTCCACCACGCTCACGTCGTGGCTGCTGCATCTGGGGGACCGCAAGGCCGTCGCGGAGGATCTGCACATCCACCCGCAGACGGTGTCCTACCGGCTGGGCCGGCTGCACGACCTGTTCGGGCCGTCGCTGGACGACCCGTCCGTACGGGCGACGCTGGTGCTGGCGCTGGCCTGGGGGCCGCCCGGGGAAGCGGACGAGATCGCCTGATGGGGGAATTTCCCTGATGCGGCAGCACGTTGGACATGCTTGGGTCTCGTGAGCGGCACTGCCGTGAACGAGGAACGCGGGGAGGAGGTGTGCGTGTCAGCTTTCGGCGCCGAACCGCGTCGCCAGCACGCGGTACAGGCCGGGCATCGCGCCGCGCAGCGCCACGGGGAACCGCAGCCAGCGCGGCACGTAGTAGTCGCCCGGACGCGCGGCGGCGCGCACCACGGCGGCGGCCACGCGTTCGGCGCTCACCGGCCGGGGCGTGCCGCGGGTGTAGGGACGGCCGCGGCGCTCGAAGAATTCTGTGCGCACCACACCAGGAACTACGATTCCGACGGTAATTCCGGTGCCGTGCAACTCGAATCGGAGGCTGTCGGCGAAGGCGTCCACACCGGACTTCGTCGCGGCGTACACCGCTTCGCCGGCCACGCCGGTGCGTCCGGCGATCGACGAGACGAACACGATCTGCCCGCGGCCGCGCTCCAGCATCGAAGGCAGCAGCGCGCGGGTCAGGTCGAGCGGCGCGGCGAGGTTGACGTCCACCAGATGCCGCAGCTTGTCCCCGGACAGTTCGGGCAGCGGACCGGCCCAGCCGAGGCCGGCGTTGTTGACGAGGAGATCCACCGATCCGGTGATCTTCAGCGCGCGCTCGGCGAGATCCGCCGCGGCGCCGGGGTGCGCGAGGTCGGCGGCGAGCGCGGTGCCGCCGGTTTCCCCGGCGAGGGCGGCGAGCCGGTCCTCGTCGCGGCCGTGCAGCAGCACCTGGACGCCGGAGCGGGCGAGCCGCCGCGCGGTGGCGGCCCCGATGCCGGACGACGCGCCGGTGACGAGCGCGGTGCGGGCCATCAGGCGGCGGGCAGCGCGGCCGGGCGGTGGCCCATGCGCAGCGTGATCCCCGCCGAACGCAGCGAACGGCGGAACCACCACAGCGAACCGGCGATGGCCAGCCCGATCACCGAGTACGAGCCCGCGGTGCTCACCATCAGGAAATTGCCGACCGTTTCCCGCGCGAGCAGCAGCAGCGTCACGCCGCCGTTCACCGCGAACACGAGCCCCCACAGCACCGACACGCGCTGGAAGAACCGGCGCATTCCGGGGTGCCCGGACAGCGTTTCCGGGAATGCGCAGAAATCGCCCGCCAGCCGCGCGAGCAGCGGTTTGTTGAACGGCGCGGACGCCAGGAACAGGCTGGCGACGAGGAAATTCTGTAAAGTCGGCTGGAGGAAGTACAGGAACGCGCTGCCGGTGGCCAGTCCCAGCACGGTGCGCGCGACCAGCAGCGCCGTGGTCAGCAGCAGCACCGCGGGGATCTTCTTGCGCAGCGCCAGCCGGGCGCCCAGCACGGCGACCGACCAGCAGAGCGCGGCGATCACCCCGCTGTCGAAGCTCACCAGGGTCAGCAGGAGATAGAAGAGGCCGGCCGGGACCAGCGCGGACTCCAGCAGGTGCCGGCCCCCGCCCACCACGAGGTTGCGGAACGAGGGGAGGTCGATCGTATGGGGGTGTCGCATGCGGGTTCTGCTGCCTCCGGTGCCAACCGGGCGACTCGGCCTCGGACAAGGCTTGAGCATAAGCACGGCGGATGGGGACGGTGTGAGGTGAAGAGTCCGTGACAGTTACGGGGATGTCGCTGGTGGTGGCTGTCCCCGCCGCCGTGGCCGGCGCGGCGTGCATGGGACTCGCGAGCGCAGCGCAGGCCAGGGCGACCAAAGAGGTGGAAACCGGCAAACCGCTCGACCTGACGCTCTTCAAGCGGCTCGTCGGACGCCCATTGTGGCTCATCGGCATCGCGGCGACCATCCTGGGTCTCGTCCTGCAGCTCGTCGCGCTCGCGTTCGGGCCGTTGCTGCTGGTCCAGCCGCTGCTCGTGACGTCGCTCATGTTCGCCGGGCTCGCCTCGGCGCGGCTGGAACGCCGCCGCCCGGACCGCACGATGAGCCTCGGCGGGCTGCTGTGCGTCGCCGGGCTCGCCGCGTTCCTCGTCGTCGCCCGGCCGAGCGGCAACGGCGAGACGCTCGTCAGCGGCGGCGACCTGCTGCCGCTCGGCATCGCGCTCGCCGTGCTCACCCTGGCCTCGCTTGTTGTTGCCGCGTCAACGAATTCCGGATCTTGGCGGGTGCTCGGGCTCGCGGTCGCCACCGGCGTGCTGTATGGCCTCACCGCCGGGCTGATGAAGGTGGTCGCGGGCCAGTTCCGCTCCGGGATCGACGAGCCGTTCCGGCACTGGACGCTCTACCTGGTGTGCGTCGTCGGCCCGCTCGGGTTCCTGCTGAGCCAGAACACGTTCCAGCAGGGCCGGTTCCTCACGCCCGCGCTCGCCGTGATCACCGCGCTCGATCCGCTGGTCGGGGTTGCGATCGGGCTGTCGTGGATGGGCGAATCGGCCGACGGGCGGCCGCTCGCGCTGTTCGGCGAGGCGCTGGCCGGGCTGGTGATCGTGGTCGGCATCGCGCTGATGTCCACCCGCGCGTCGCATTTGTCGGCGGAATCGGAGGCCGCGCCGGCGAACGAGGAAACCGAACCGGGCGAACGGCCCGATTCGGACCCCGACGACGGATACGGCCTCGCCGGGACCGCTTGTTAGCGAAAAGGGGGCAGCGTTGGTGCGCGTGCTGATCGTGTCCGCGAACATGGGCCAGGGGCACAATGCCACGGGACGTGCGCTCGAGGACGCGGTGCGGGAGCGCTGGCCGGACGCGACCGTTTCGTGGCTGAACGCCCTGGAACGGCTCGGACCCGGTTTCGAGGGGCTTTTCCAGCGAATTTATGTCGCCAATGTGGAAAGCGTGCCGTGGCTGTACGAGTTCTTCTACGGCGCGATCTGGCGGATGCCGTGGTTCGCCGCCGCGTCCCGGTGGTTCACCGCGGCGTGGTGCGGCAGGCGGCTCGCGAAACCGGTCGCCGAGTTCGCGCCGGACCTGGTGCTGTCGACGTATCCGATGGGCACCGCCGGGCTGGCGTGGCTGCGCCGCAAGGGAAAACTCGCCGTGCCGCTCGGTGCGTGGGTTTCCGACTTCGCGCCGCATCCGTTCTGGGTTTACGGCGCTGCCGACCTCACCATGGTGATGCACGACGTCGCGGTCGAACCCGCGCTGCGCTCGTCGCCGTCCGCGCACGTCGGGGTATCCGCGCCGCCGGTGCGCGCGGTGTTCCGCCCGGGGGACCAGCCGGCGGCGCGCCAGGAACTGGACCTGCCGCCGGACGCGTTCGTGCCGCTGGTTTCGTGCGGGTCGCTGGGTTTCGGCGAGATCGAGACCACCGTGCGCGAGCTGCTGGCCGCGGATCCGGCGGTCGTGCCGATCGCGATCTGCGGGCGCAACGAGGCGGCGGCCGCCCGGCTGCGCGCGCTCGGCGAACCGCGGCTGCACGTCGTCGGCTGGACCGACCGGCCCGAGCTGTACACGCAGGCGGCGGACGTTGTGGTGACGAACGCGGGCGGGGCGACCTCGCTGGAGGCGCTGGCGTGCGGCCGCCCGGTGCTGATGCACCGCCCGATCGCCGCGCACGGCAAGGCCAACGCCCGCCTGATGGCCGCCGCCGGCCTCGCCCTGGTGTCCACAAAGGACGGAGAGCTGGCCGAGGCGGTGCGCGGGCTGCTGGCCGAACCGGACCGGCTCAAGAAACTGGCCGAAGCGGTCGCCCGGCATTGCGAAACCGCGACCCCGCTCGGGAGCGCGCTGGCCTCGCTCGCTTCCGAGCCGCTGAACCCGCCGACGCAGCGGCTCCGCCCGGAGGACGCGCTGTTCGTGCACGTGGCCACTCCCGAAGTCCCGCAGCAGGTCGGAGCGGTGCTGCTGTTCGACCCGAAGGCGGACGGCGCGCCGGTCACCCACGCCGACGCGGAGCACCTGCTGGCCGCGACGCCCGGGCTGCGCACGCGGTTGCTGCCGGGCAGCAGGCTCTGGCGGGCACGCTGGCAGGAGGACCCGGGCCGGACGTCGGCGGACGTGCTGACGTCGGTGCGGGTCGGCCCGGACGCCCCGCTGGACGCGGCGTTGACCCGGGAGATGGACGCGTTTTTCTCGGAACCGGTGTCGCCGGAGCATCCGGTGCGCGCGCGGCTGGTGACGGGAATCGAGGGGGAGCAGGGGGCGCTGCTGATCGCGCTGCACCATGCGGCTAGTGACGGGATCGCGGTGATCAGCGCGCTGGTGGGGCAGGCTCGGGGGAAGGAGCCGCTGGTTCCGGCGGCGGTGCCTCGGCGGAGGGGGTGGTGGAGTCGCCCCAATGCCACATTGGGTGCGTCTGGCGCACCGAACGCCACATTGGGTGCGTCGGATGCACCGAACGCCGCTTTGGGTGCGCAGGATGCACCCAATGCCACATTGGGGCGCCACGGGTCGCGGCCCAGGCGGAGGGCGGGGCTTGCCGGGCTGGTGGCGCCGGCGCGCGAGGTGCTCGCTCGTGTGGCGGGCCCGGTGTGGCACGGACTTGAACAGTCGACGGAATCGGCCGGTGGTTCCGGCACTGCCGCCCAGCCCTTGCGCTCGAAGCCCAGCTCCGGCGGCAGCAGTCGTCTGGTCAGCGGGGGCTGGAAGCTCGGCCGCGCCGGTGTGTTGTGGTCTAGCACCGAGCGTCCGGAGTCCGGTTCAGGTGCCAAAACCCGCGCCGCTGATCTCGCCCGTGCCGTCTGGCCTCGGGCGGGTGCCGCTCGCGGGTCTGCCCCCGCCGGGTCCGAGCGTCCGAAGCCCAGTTCAAGCGCCAAAACCGGTGCCGCCGATCTGGCTCGTGGCATCTGGACCCTCGCCCGGGCCGGTGCCGCCCCCCGAGTGCGCTGGGACAAGCGCATCGACGGCCCGCAGCGGCATTTCGCGCGTGCTCATCTCTCCGCTCCCGAGGTCCGGGCCGCCGCGCGGCGGGCCGGGGTGCCGACTACCAATCTCGTTCTCGCGCTCGTCGCCGAGGCCTTGCACCGCGAACTCGGCGGCACCGCGCCGGATCAGCTGCGGGTGCTGATCCCGATGTCGGTCCGCGACACCGGGACCTTCCGCCAGCTCGGCAACCACACCGGCGCGGCCTCGGTCGACCTGCCGACCGCCGCGATGTCGCTGCCCGAGCGGGTGCGCGAGACCGACCGGATGCTGTCGGAGCAGGTCGGCCGCGGTGCGCCGCGCGCGGGGAACGCGGTCGTGCGCGTGCTCGGGGTTCTCCCGCCGGTGTTGCACCGCCGGGCGGCCAAACTCGTCTACCGCGGCACGTGGTTCAGCGTCATCGCTTCGGTGCTCCCCGGCGCGCGGTCGCCGGTGGTGCTCAACGGCGCGCTCGTGCGCACGGTGTACCCGGTGTTGTCGCTCGCTCCTGGAGTCCCAGTGGCGGTCGGCATCATGACGTGGGCGGACCGGTTCACCGTCTGCATCACCGTGCCCGCCGGACAAGGGGAGCGCGGGGACCGGCTGGCGGAGGCGGTCGTGGAGGCGTTCGGGCGGTTGTGAGCTACTTCGAGAAGTGCGTCCGCGGACGGGGAGAAGTTCGCCGTCTACTTCGATGTCCACCATCTCGTTGTAGAACGCCACCAGTCCGGCGATCGGCTGGACTGCCGCGGCCGGATAGGCGTACGTCCACGCGAGATGCTCGTGCAGGACGTCGCCGACGCGGACGGACCAGTAGCCGGACGTCTCGCCCTTGTACGGACAGGCGGTGACCATGCCGGGCTCGGCGACCAGGTGCGTGAAGTCGACTTCGGTGCGGTTGAAGTAATACCGCGTCGGGAGGCCGGTTTCGAACAGCAGCACCGGCGAGGACGATTCCGCCAAGGTGACGCCGTCCAGCCGCACGCGGACGTGCCGGGTCGAGCGCAGGGCGTCCACCCGCGTGTACGGGCTGCGCGGGTGGACGAAAACCTGTTCGTCCTCTTCGTACCAAGCGTCCAAGGCGTCCCAGGCGAATCGGATGTGTCCGGATAGGACTTCGTCGGATATCCAAGCGGCAGCAGGCTTTTCGACCTCGCCGACCCGCAGCGAGTACCGCCCGTCGGGCTCCGGTGCCAGGACATCGGGGAGCACGTCGGCGATCGGGAAATAGAACTGCGGATAGTACGGCCATTCCCAGACGTACTTGGCCCGCGTGCTGTCCACAATGGTCTTCCCGGCGAGCACGCCGCGCACTCGCCGGGGGACCGGTTCGACGTGTCCGGTGTGGACTGCTGCCGCTGGATAATCGGTCATCGGTCAGCCGCGCTTCGGGAGTTTCCAGCCGGGGCGCGGGAAGTGGCAGGTGTAGCCGTGCGGGTAGCGCTGGAGGTAGTCCTGGTGCTCCGGCTCGGCTTCCCAGAAATCGCCGGCCGCGGTGACCTCAGTGACGACCTTGCCGGGCCAGAGGCCGGAGGCGTCGACGTCGGCGATGGTGTCTTCAGCGATCTGCTTTTGCTCGTCGGTGGTGTAGAAGATCGCGGAGCGGTAGCTGGTGCCGATGTCGTTGCCCTGGCGGTTCTTCGTGCTGGGGTCGTGGACCTGGAAGAAGAATTCCAGCAGCGTGCGGAAGTCGGTTTGGGCGGGGTCGTAGGTGACCTCGATGGTTTCGGCGTGGGTGCCGTGGTTGCGGTAGGTGGCGTTGGGGACGTCGCCGCCGCTGTAGCCGACGCGGGTGGCGGTGACGCCGGGCTGGTGGCGGAACAGCTCCTCCATGCCCCAGAAACATCCGCCGGCCAGGATCGCTTTTTCCGTCATTTCCTTCTCTCCCATCGGGGAATCCGTGTACAGGATGACGCTGGCGCGCCGGTCGCTATTCCGGTCGCCCGGTGCCCGGTCAGAACTCCGTAATATCTCCCTCCGCCGCGGCCGCGACGAACAGGTCGAGCAGCGTCCGCAAGGCCTGCGACGGCGGCCGCTTGGCGGAGACGACGACGGAGAGTGGCCAGATCAGCGAGGTGTCGGCGAGGGGGACCACCCGCGCGCCCGGGATGTCCAGCCGCGCGGTGCCGGGCAGGACCGCGACGCCGAGTCCGGCGGCGACGTAACGCGGCACCGTCCGCAGGTCGGCGACCTCGGCGGTCACCCGGCGGGACAGCCCGAGCGACGCGAACTCGCGGTCCACCGCCAGCCGGTTCCCGAAGCCGCGCGGGCAGTCGACGAACAGCTCGCCGTCCAGTTCCGGCAGCGTGACCGACTCGCGGCGGGCGAGCGGATGGCTGTCCGGGAGCACGGCGTAGTACGGCACGCTGGCCAGTTGCGTCGCGTCGAGGCCGCCCAGTTCCGTCCGGGAAAGGCCGAGCAGCGCGACGTCGAGGCGGCCGTGGCGGACGTCGCCGGCGAGGCCGGACGAACCGGTGAGCGACACCGTCAGATGCAGGTCGACCAGCGGGTGCCTGCGGTGGAACGCGCCGAGCAGCACCGGCAGGTCGAAGGCGTTCATGCTGGTCAGCGTGCCGATCCGGAGGCTCCCGCGCAGGCCGGCGGACGCCTGCTGCACCACCTCGCGGGCCCGCTCCACCGATTCCAGCGCGGCTTTCGCCTCGGGCAGGAAGAGCGCGCCCGCGGTCGACAGCGCGACCCGCCGGGTGGACCGGTCGAACAGCGTCGTGCCGAGGTCGGTCTCCAGCGCGCGGATCGTCGCCGAGACCGTGGACTGAGTGGCGAACAGCCGCTGCGCTGCCCGCGTGAAGCTCAGCTCCTCGGCGACCGCCACGAAGAACTCCAGCTGCCGCGTCTCCATGCCGCCAATTATCGCGTACCACGATAACTATGACCAAGACTTTTCGTTGGACTTGATGAGTGGAGCCGGGGATCGTGTGAGGGGCAGGTTCCCGTCCGGAAGGTCGACATGGTCACCACAGTTCCGCCCGCTCTCTCCGCCCCGGCCGGCTGGCGCGTCAGCCACGGCTGGGGTTTCCGGGTCATCGCGTTCGCGTTCGCCGCGTGCCTCGCGTTCTCCACCGTGCCCACCCCGCTGTACGCGCTTTACCAGCAGCGGGACGGGTTTCCGACGTTCCTGGTCACCGTCATCTTCGCGGCTTACGCGGTCGGCGTGATGGCCAGCCTCTACTTCGCCGGGCACGTCAGCGACTGGCTCGGCCGCCGCCGCGTGATCCTCGCTTCGACACTCGCCGAGGCGCTGTCCGCAGTCCTGTTTCTGCTCTGGCCCGAGGTCCCCGGCCTGCTGATCGCGCGCTTCGTGTGCGGCGTGGGCATCGGCGCGCTCACCGCGACCGCCACCGCGCACCTGTCGGAGCTGCGGGCGGTGACCCGTCCGGAGGAGGACCTCGGCCGCTCCGGCCTGATCGCCACCGTGGTGAACATGGGCGGCCTCGGACTCGGCCCGGTGGTCGGCGGGGTCTTCGCGCAGTACATCGACAGCCCGCTGACCAGCACGTTCGTCGTGTTCCTGGTCGTGCTGCTGATCGCCGCGTTCGCGGTGTGCCTCGTGCCGGAGACTGTCGAACGGCGCGAGGAGCGTCCGGCGTATCGGCCGCAGCGGGTGTCGCTGCCCGCCGGGGCGCGGCCGGCGTTCGTCGGCGCGGCGATCGGGGTGTTCGCCGCGTTCGCGATCACCGGACTGTTCATGTCGCTCGCCCCGACGCTGCTTGCCGAAGGACTGCACGAGCACAACCGGATGCTCGCCGGAGTCACCGCGGGCTCGATGCTGGGCGCGTCGGCGGTGGCGCAGGTGGTGTTCGCGCGGATGGCGTCGCGGGCACAGCTGCGGCTGGGGTTTGTGTTGATGCCGGTCGGGCTGGCGGTGCTTTCGGTCGCCGCGCTGCTGCCTTCGCTGGCGCTGTTCCTCGTCGGCTCGGTGATCGCCGGGAGCGGGATGGGACTCGGCTTCCGCGCGGCGGTCGGGACGGTGGCGGCGCTGGCCGACCCGCTGTCCCGCGGCGAAGTGCTGGCGGGGATCTTCCTCGCCGCCTACGCCGGGCTGGTGGTGCCGGTGCTGCTGGTGGGCATGACGCTGCTGTGGGTGCCGAGCCCGCTCGCGCTGGTCGGGTTCTCCGCGGCGGAGATGGTGCTGCTGGCGTTCTCCGCGTGGCGGGTGCTGCGGACTGCTTGAGCGGCTTCGACCGTCCGGCTGCCGCTGCCGAGCCAGAGTCGCCGGAAGTCCGTGAAGGACTCCTTGAGGGAACCAGATTCCCTCAAGGAGTCCTTCACGGACGACGGAGAGCCGCGCCCGGGTCAGGCGACCTCGGTGGTCCGGGTGCGGGCGGCGCGGGCGCTCCACCGCCCGTCGTGCCGGTCCACCCGGATCGGGTGGCCGAACGCCCGGCTGATGCTCGCGGTCGTGACGGCGTGCTCGATCGGCCCGGAGGACACCGCGGAACCGTCCGCGATCACCAGCGCGTGCGTGGTCGTCTCCGGCAGTTCCTCGAGGTGGTGGGTGACCACGATGGAGGCGAGCCGGGGATGGGTCCGGGTGAGCAGGTCGATCGTTTCGAGCAGCTGCTCGCGGGCCGCGACGTCCAGGCCGGTGGACGGTTCGTCGAGCAGCAGCAGCCGGGGATCGCTGATCAGCGCGCGGGCGATCAGGGCGCGGCCGCGTTCGCCCTGGGACAGAGTCGGCCAGCGTTCGCCGGCTTTGCCGTCCAGGCCCAGCAAAGCGACGAGTTCGTCGGCCTGCGTGAGCTGTGCTGGGGTGGGCTGCCAGCGCGGGGGAGTGTCGATGGTCCCGGTGACGCCGGTCAGCACGACCTCCCGGATGGTGAGCGGCGAACGCAGCGGATGCCGCGGGTCGACGTGCCCGATGCGGCGGCGCAGCGCCTGCAGTTCGACCCGGCCGAGCATCCCGCCCAGCACCTCGACAGTGCCGGTGGTCGGATGCGTGACGGCGCCGCAGAAGCCGAGGATCGTGCTCTTGCCGGCGCCGTTCGGGCCGAGCAGCGCCCAGTGTTCGCCCGCCCGCACCGTCAGGTTCACGCCGTGCAGGATTTCCTTGCCCTGCCTACGGAACACGACGTCGGTCAGCCGCAGCACGACCTCGCTCACGAAAGTGCCTCCTTCAAGGCGGTCAGGTGCGCCCGGCTCAGTTCCGCGGCGGCGGACGCGTCTTTGTCCGCGATCGCGTCGACGAGCGCCAGATGCGCGGCTTGGTCTTCTTCGGGGGCGGTGATCGGCCGGGCGCGCAGCATGTCCGTCATCGCGCGGTGGATGCGCGGGACGAAACTGTCGAACAGTTCGATCAGCACGTCGTTGTGCGCGGCGACGAGCACCGTGCGGTGGAAGGCGGTGTCGGTGTCCACCAGGAACTCGACGTCCGGGTCGCCGGTCGCGCGGGCGGCGAGGGCACGGCGGATCGCGCGCAGGTCGGTCGGCGTCCGCCGGTGCGCGGCGAGGGCGGCGGCCTCCGCTTCGATGGCGATGCGCGCTTCGATCACCGCGCCGATGGTCGCGCGGCGCAGCACCGCGTCCCAATCCTCGGCGACGTCCAGCGCGGTCACGAATACCCCGGAGCCCTGGCGGGAATCGAGCACGCCTTTGCCCGCCAGTTCGCGGATCGCTTCGCGCAATGTCGAACGGCCGACGCCCAGCTGCGCGGCCAAAGTCGTTTCCCCGGGCAATTTGTGGCCGAGCGGCCATTCGCCGCCGCGAATGCGCCCGAGAAGGACTTCGGCGGCCTGCGCGGCGAGCGGATGCCGTTGCACGAGAGGGGACATCGGGGCGGCTTTCTGGTCGGGCGGACGGGAGCGATGCTACTGCGGGACATTCGCGGAACGGGCCGTCGAGTGTGGAGCGTCACTAGTCTACTTGTCTGAGGAGCGCGGTATTTTCTGACCCGTTCGGGTGGGTTACGGTGTTTCGCATACCCCATTCGGGCCGCGCCGGGTAAGGATCGGCCGCATGCGTGCCAGGAAATTGGCCGTCGTCGGCGGGGCGATCGCCGCGGCGGTGTGTGCAGTGGCGTTCGTGGCCGGACCGGGCGCGAGCGCCGCTCCGTTGCCGGGCGGGCTGGGGCCGTGCGTCGGCGATGCCTGCCCGGGCGGCAAGTACCCGCCGGTCAACAACGGGTCGTTCGCGGGGCGGGACAACGGCATCAACGTCTTCGCCGGCGGCGATTTCCTCGTGCGCGAAGCCGCGGCCGAGGCCGAGGGCCGGGTCGTCGTGCTCGGCGGCTTCGACATGAACAAACGGCCCGGCGTCTCCTCGGTCTACAACGTCGGCGAAGCGGGCGTCGGCTCGCGCGTGCCGCCGCCGGACGGCGCGGACTACCTCACCACCGGCAAGGACGTCACCGTCGCGCCGAACCAGCGGCTGCTCGCGGAGGGCGGCGTCGTGCGGTACGCCGGCACCGCCACCGGGACCGTGGTCGGCACGCTGAAGCAGGACCCGAACGCGGCGGACCCGTACAAGCAGCTCCGGCCGCAGCTGCAGGAGGCCAGCACCTGCTACGGCAAGGCATCGGCGACCGGGACGGCGAAGAACGAGGGCTACCGCACGCTGTTCACCGGCGACGGGAAGTCCGCGCTGCAGGTGTTCAATGTGGACTTCGACCTCACCGGCCCCGGCGGCGGCATGCAGGGCATCGAGTTCGCCGGCATCCCGGCGGGCGCGACGGTCCTGGTGAACCTCGTCGGCGGCAACCGGGTGATCAACACCTACACCGGCGACCTCGCCGACCAGGATCCGATCAACCAGCTCCGCGAGAAGCTGCTGTGGAACTTCCCGGACGCGTCGAAGGTGAAGATCGCCGGGCAGGCGCAGTTCCAGGGCAGCGTGCTGGTCGGCAACCCGGCCAGCGACACGACGGTCACCGCGTCGGGCACGAACGGCCGGTTCTTCACCGCGGGCAACCTGCTGCACACGTCCGACGGCGCGGCGGGCGGGCAGGAGTTCCACGCCTACCCGTTCACCGGCGACCTGCCGGACTGCGCCGCCCCGACGACCACGCCCACGACGCCGACCAGCACGACGTCCACCTCGAGCACGACTTCCAGCACCACGTCGTCCAGCACGACCAGCTCCACCACGACGTCCAGCACCACGACGTCCAGCACCACGACGGAGCCGACCAGCTCGACCAGCACCACGACGTCGAGCACGGAGCCCTCGGCCACGGAGCCGACCACGACGAGTTCCTCCACGACGTCGACCACGACGACCGAGCCGACGAGCACCACCTCGTCCAGTACGACGTCGTCTAGCACTACGTCGAGCAGCAGTTCGGCGACATCCTCGAGTTCGCAGCCCACGTCCTCGGCGAGCAGCACGAGCCCGACGACGTCCAGCTCGTCGTCGGAGGCCCCGGCCCCGATCACGACCACGAGCGACAACTCCGGCGGCGTGGCTCCGGGCGCCGGTCCTTCGGACGAGGGCCCGCTCGCCTCGACCGGCGCGGACATCCGCGGCTACCTGATCGGCGGCGGTGCGCTCCTGCTCATCGGCGGCGCGCTGGTGGCGGCTGTGGCAGTTCGCCGCAAGCGCTCCTGACCAACGCCGTGAAGGACTCCTTGAGGGAATCAGATTCCCTCAAGGAGTCCTTCACGGACAGTCAGGCGGGGGTGCGGGAGGCGCGGTATTCGGCGGCCCGCGCTTCGTAGGCGCGGAGTTCCTCTTCCCGGTCCGGCGGCTCGTGCTGGCCGCCGTCCGGCTGGTCGGCGAAGAAGCCCCGCAGGGCCTCGTTCGAGTCGGCGGCGAGGTGCCCGGTGCGGGCGAACATGGCCGTCTCGTAGCGGGTCAGCGCGGCTTCGACGGTCGGTTCCTCGTGCAGCGCGTGCGCCAGCTCGGCACCGTCGAGCAGGGCCAGGTTCGCGCCGTGACCGCCGAACGGGGCCATCGCGTGCGCGGCGTCGCCGAGGACGGTGATGCCGGGGACCCGTTCCCAGGTCAGGGGAGCGGGCAGGGCGGTGAACGCGCGTGCTACGTAGTCGCCGTCGTTGTCGGTCAGCAGCGGGCGCATGGCCGGGGCCCAGCCGTGGAACTCGCGGAGCAGGAATTCCCGCACCGACTCGCGGTCAGTCAGGTCGACGCCCGCCTGGGCGGCCCAGTCTTCTTCAGCGCGGAACGCCACGTAGCCGCGGATGATTCCGTTGCTGTTGCGCTGCACGATCATCGCGCGGCCCGCGCCGTCGGCGGCGAACAGCTGGCCGGTGCCGACCAAAGCCGCGATGCCGGGGTGCCGGTTCTCGACGTCGTCGAATCGGACGTCCAGAAAGGACACTCCGAGGTAGTCCGGCGTCGCGTCAGTGAGGCGGCGGCGGACCTTCGACCAGGTGCCGTCCGCGCCGATCACGACGTCGGCGTCCACTGTGGAGCCATTGGCGAAGTGCAAGCGGTGGACGCCGTTTTCGGTCGTCAGGTCAGTGAGTTTGTGTCCCCAGTGGACGGTGCCGGGGGCGAGCTGCTCGTACAGCATGGTGCGCAGCTGGCCGCGGTCGATCTCCGGGGCGGACGCCTCGCCGTCGGCGGGGACGAATTCCTTCAGCAGGGTGCCGTGGTGGTCGCGCCGGGTCATGGCTTGGCCTTCGGCGCGGGCCAGTTCGTGGAAGGCGGGCAGCAGCCCGGCGTCTTCCAGCGCGATCTGCCCGCTGTCGGCGTGCAGGTCGAGCGTGCCGCCGGGATCGCGTGAATCCACGGCGGTGTCGGCGTCGTACACGGTCGCGGCAATGCCGTGGCCGTGCAGGACGTGGGCGGCGAGCAGCCCGCCGGGGCCGCCGCCGACGATCGCGATGCGCGGTGTCTCTTTCATGGTTTTCCCCTCTCGTGCCGGTGGTCTGCGTCCAGCATAAGTGGCACCATGCAAAAAGTGCAACCGTACAACTTAGTGAGTCATTACACTGGGCGCTTCGCCGCCAGTCCGGCGAGCACGATCCCGAGCGCGTAGGCGAAGCTGTCGGCGACGGTGCTCCCGGCCGCCTGCCGTTCCCGCATTCCCTGCGCCATCAGCGGAAACGGGATGCTCGCGATGGCCGCTTCCTCGTCGTCGGGCCAGGTCTGGTCCTCGACGGCGCGGCCGAGGACGAAGTGGACGAACACCCCGGTGCACCGGGTCGCGTCGGCGAGCGGGAACCCGGCGCGGTGCAGCACGTCCACCGCTCGCTCGGCGAACTCGCCCAGCGAGCGGGCGATCCGGAGGTCGGCGCCGAGGGTGATGCGGGCGCCGTCCCGGTGGCCGAGGAGTGCGGTGTGCAGGGCAGTGCCCGCTTGTTCCAGCCATGACAGCCACGGGGTGTCCAGTGGCGGGAGGTCGTCCAGGACGGGGGCCACGAGCGCGTCGGCGAGGTGGTCGAGCAGGGCCCGTTTGCTGCTGAAATGCCAGTACAGCGCGGGTGCCTTGACGCCGAGTTCGGTGGCGAGGCGGCGCACGGTCAGCTTGTCGAGGCCGTCGGCGTCGACGAGGGCGAGCGCGATCCGGACCGCGGCGGGGATTTCGATCGGCAACGCGGTTGCCTCCTTAACTAGTTCAGGGCAGTCTAGTCTTTAACAAGTTAAGGAGAGTCATGGACGCGGACGCAGTGATCGTCGGAGCGGGGCCGGTCGGCCTGTTCCTCGCCGCCGAACTCCGGCTCGGCGGCATCCGGCCGCTGGTGGTGGAGCGGCTCGCGGAGCCCTCCGCGGAACGCAAGGCGCGCGGCATCGGCGTGCTCGCGACGGAGGCGCTGACCCGGCGCGGTCTCGGGCCGCAGCTGGCCGAGGCGCACGAGGCGGGCGAACGGGACTTCGCCCGCGACCACGGCAGCCCGCTCGGCCATTTCGCGAACATCCACAAGCTCCTCCCGGACGGCGAACGCCCGCGTACGCACATCTGGCAGCCGGAGCTGGAACGGCTGCTCGCGAAGCACGCGGACGCGCTCGGCGTTCCGGTGCGGCGGGCGCATCGGGTGACCGCGATCGAGTCCGCTGTGGACGGTGTGACGGCGATTGTCGAGACACCGCAAGGGGAACAGCGGATCAGTGCGGCATACCTGGTGGGCTGCGACGGCGGCCGGGGAAAGGTGCGGAGTCTCGCCGGGTTTGGGTTTCCGGGCACGCCGCCGTTGTTGCGGACGCTCGCGGGTCAGGTCCGGTTTGCTGGGCCGGTGCCGCCCGCTGGACGGTATCCCGACGGGACGTTCATGCACGGCGGAAGCATGGCTGGCGTCACCGAGCTGGCCCGCGACGGCGAACCCGACGGTCCGGTCGCTCCGGCGGAACTGGCGGCGGCGATCCGGCGGGTGACCGGCGAGGAGGTCGTCGTGACGGAGGTGCGCGAGTCCCGCCGGTTCACCGACCAAGCGCGCCAGGCCGACGACTACCGGCGCGGCCGGGTCCTGCTGGCGGGCGACGCCGCGCACGTGCACTCGCCGAGCGGCGGGCAGGGGCTCAACCTCGGCCTGCTGGACGCGGCGAACCTCGGCTGGAAGCTGGCCGCGGTCGTGCGCGGGGACCTGCCGGAAGCGGTGCTGGACAGCTACTTCCGCGAACGCGGACCGGCCGGCGCGGCGGTGCTGCGCAATACGCGGGCGCAGTCGGCGTTGCTCGCGCCGGGGCCGCATGTCGACGCGTTAAGGGAGATTGTCGCGGAGCTGATGGATCTTCCGCAGGCGAACCGGTACTTCTCGGAGCTGCTGTCCGGTGTGGACCAGCGGTACGAATTCCCTTATCCGGCTGAGGAACCGGTCGGGCTGCACAGTCCCGATCGGTCCCTTGTGGACGATGACGGCCGGGTCACCCGGCTGTCGGACCACACTCGCGACGGGCAGGGCGTGCTGGTGCTCGATCCGGAGAACCGCGATCTCGCCGCGCTGGCGCCAAAGCGGGTCGAGGCGGTGCCGGTGACGAACACCGAATCGTTCTTGCTGCGTCCAGACGGAGTCATTGCCTGGGCGGGCGGAAAAGCGGACCTGAAAACGGCGCTGGATACCTGGTTCGGCTAGGAGCTGGCGCGGCTGCGCCACAACAGCCAGCCGAAGTACGGCGCCCCGATCAGCGCGGTCACCAGACCGGCCGCGATCTGGGTCGGGGCGAGCACGGTGCGGCCCAGCGTGTCGGCGACGCACACCAGCACCGCTCCCAGCGCGGCCGCCACCGGCAGCGACCGAGCGTGCCGCGAACCCACCAGCGCTCGCGCGGCGTGCGGGGCCACGAGCCCGACGAAACCGAGCGCGCCGACCGCGCACGCGGCAGCGGCGGTGAGCACCGCGGCGAGTGCGGCGAACGCGAGGCGGGACCGGTCCAGCGGGACGCCGAGCACGCGCGGCACGTCCTCGTCGAGCGAGACGAGATCGAGCGTCCGCGCGCTGGACAGGGCGATCGGCAGCGCGATGACCAGGCACAACAGCACCGGCAGGACCTGGCTGAACTCGCGGCCGTAGGTGGATCCGGCGAGCCAGGTGAGGGCCAGATGCGCGTTCCACGGCGAGGTGAGCACCACGACGAGCGTCGTGATCGCCTGCGCGCCCGCACTGACGCCGATGCCGACCAGCACCAGCCGGTCCGACGACAGTCCGCGGCCGGTCGAACCGCGTCCGGCGGCGAGCCAGTGCACGAGGGCGAACGTCGCGAACGCGGCGACGGTCGCCGCGCCCATCATCGGCCAGACCCCGATGCCGGGCACCAGCAGTACGACGCTGATCGCGCCGACGCTCGCGCCGGGTGTCACGCCGAGCAGGCTCGGTTCGGCCAGCGGGTTGCGGCAGATCGCCTGCACCAGCGCGCCCGCGACGGCCAGCGCCGCCCCGCCGAGCAGTGCGGCGAGCATCCGCGGCCAGCGCAGGTCGAGCGCGAACGACACCTCGGTGCCGGACACCCCGCGCAGCCAGTTCATGAGGTCGCCGAGCAGCACGATCCGGTCGCCGAGCAGGAGCGCGGCGATGACCGCGCCGACGAGGGCGACCGCCAGCACGACGCCGGTCCCGGCCACCCAGCGGCGGGACCGGACCGTGCCGTGCGTCCCGCGTGCGGACGGCGTGCCGGAGGGCTGCCGCCGGGCGAGCCAGACCAGGACGGCCGCGCCCGCGAGAGTCGTCACGACGCCGGTCGGCACCGAAACCGCCTTGTCCGCGGGGACGAGAGCGCGCAACAGGACGTCGGCGGCGACCACGACCAGTGCACCGGTCAGCCCGGAAAGCGGCAGCAGCAGCGGATGTTTGCCGAGCCCGGGCACCCGGTTGGCCAGCAGCCGCGCGATCACCGGCGCGCACAGGCCGACGAAGCCGATCGGCCCGGCGACGGTGACCGCGACCGCCGAAAGCAGCACCGCCACGACGACGGCCAGCGTGCGCGTGCGGCGGACGTCGATGCCCAGCACGCGCGCGTGGTCGTCGCCGAGGCCGAGCACGTCGAGCCGGTGCGCGAGCAGCAGCGTGGCCAGGATGCCGATCGCGATCACCGGCGCGGCAAGGGAAACCTGGCGGAGTCCGGATTGGACAGTCGTGCCGCTGCCCCAGCCGTACAGGCCGGCGGTCCGCTCCTGGAACAACATCAGCAGCACCGACGTGAGCGCGGTCAGCGCCAGCGCGATCGCGGACCCGGCGAGCACGAGCCGGGCTGCTCCGCCGCTGCTGCTGCGGGCGACGAGCAACACCAGCCCGGCCGCCGCGAGACCGCCGACGAAGGCGACGATTCCGTTGACATAGAAGGGAAGTGAGATCCCGAAGGCGGCCACGCCGACCACTGAGACGTACGCGCCGGCGTTCACCGCGAGCGTGTCCGGCGAGGTGAGCGGGTTCCGCGCCACGGACTGCAGCACGCAGCCCGCGAAGCCGAGCGCCAGCCCCACCAGCAGCGCCGCGGCCAGCCGGGGGAGACGGCTGGCCACGAGCACCGCCACCGCCTGGCTCCGCGCGTCGTCGTCCGTGCCGGGGAAAACGGCGCGCAGGAGTTCGCCGAGCCCGACGTGCGAAGTGCCTTGCAGCAGATGCACGGCGGACAGCACGACCAGTGCGACGATCCCGGTAAGGAAGACAACGGACGCGGTGCGCCTCGGTGTGCGCGAGGCGAGCGGCCGGGCGGGGGCGGTGGTCGTCATCGGATCAGCGCGTCAGCGCGGCGATGAGCGCGTCCACGTAGGCGATCGCCGACCTCGGGCCGCCGAACATCCAGATGCCGTCCGGGATCCGCTTCAGCTTCGCGGCCTTGACGAACGGCAGCTGCTTCCACACCGCGTTGCCCGCGAGATCCTGGGTGAAGACGTCGGATTCGGCGGCGTTGGCCGCGTACACGAACGTCGTGGCCGGGTCGGTGATCTTGGTCAGGCCTTCGACGTCGGTGGGCGCGAGGCCGTAAACCTTGTCGCCTGCCTCGGTCCACTGGTTGGCGGCGCCGAGCTGGTCGGCGACGCTGCCGAGGAACGAGCCCTTCGTGTACATCCGGACGGTCACCGTGCCGGAGGTGGTGTAGCCGTCGGCCATGACGAACTTGGCCCCGGACTTGCCCGCGTCGGCCAGCTTCTTCTTGCCGTCGGCGACCTTGGCGTCGAACTCGCCGAGCAGTGCGCGGCCCTTCTCCTGCGTTCCGGTCGCCTCGGACAGCGTCGTCACGGTCTTGCGCAGGTAGCCGATCGGGTCGGCCGAATCGGAGCCGCGCAGCGTGAGCACCTTCGTCTGTTTGGAGAGCTGCGCGATGACGTTCTCCGGCAGATCCGTGGTGGTGACCACGAGATCCGGGTGCAGCGCGGCGATCGCGTCGAGGCTCGGCTCGCCCCGGGTGCCGACGTCCGGAGTGGACGCGGCGAGCGGCATCACCTTGTCGTAGGTGTTGTATCCCTTGACGTCCGCCGCGCCGATCGGCTTCACGCCCAGCGCCAGCAGGTTCTCGGTGAGGCCCCATTCTAGCGACACGATCTTGGCCGCGGGCGCGGGCAGGTCGACCTTGCCGCGTTCGTCGGTCAGGTGGACCGGGCCCGCCTGCTTCGCGGCGGCGGCTCCGCCCTGGTCCGCGGGGGCTTCGGTGGTGCCGCACGCGGCGAGCGCGAACGTGGCGAGCACGGCCGCCGCGGTCTTCAGGAACGGCCTGCGGGCAGGCCGGGAGAACACACTGGACACGGGGGTTTTCCTTCGGACTAGAGGGACAAGGTCAAGCTGAGCGGACCGGCCGCGGCCGGGAGGTGTGCCGTCCGACCGGGCGCGTGCGGACGTGCCCCTCGTCGTCGACGTGGACGTCGATGCGCAGGCCGTAGACGTCGCTGAGCGCCTCCGCGGTCAGCACGTCGGCCGGGCGGCCGGTGGCGCGCACGGCGCCCCGGCACAGCAGCACCACCTCGTCGGCGACGGCGGCGGCCTGGTCGAGGTCGTGCAGCACCACGCCGACCGCGACGCCGTGTTCGTCGGCGAGGTCGCGGACCAGATCGAGCGTTTCGATCTGGTAGCGCAGGTCGAGGAAGGTGGTCGGCTCGTCGAGCAGGACGACGCCGGTGTCCTGGGCGAAGCAGGTGGCCAGCCAGACGCGCTGCAGTTCGCCGCCGGACAGCTCGTCGACCGGGCGCTCGGCCATGCCGTCCACGCCGGTGTGCCGCATGGCCCGTTCGACCAGTTCCGGTCCCTCGGGGTCGCCGGAGCCGAAGCGGCCGCGGTAGGGATGGCGGCCGTAAGACACGACGTCGCGCACGCGCACGCCGCCGGGCGTGGGGCGCGACTGGGTCAGCAGCGTGACGTGCCGGGCGAACTCCTTGGGGGACAACGCGAGCGCGTCCTGTCCGGCGAGAGTGACGTCGCCGGCGGCGAGCGGATGCAGCCTGGCGAGCGAACGGAGCAGCGTCGACTTGCCGGAACCGTTGGGGCCGACGAGGACGGTGACCGCGCCCGCGCGCAGGACGATCTCGGCGTCCTGGACCACTGGCTTTCCGCCGTAGCCGAGCGAGAGCCCGGTGCCGGCGAGCGCCGGTGCTTCCGGCCAGGAGTGACTCATGAAGGTTAGCCTAACCTGATCGAGTGAAATTCCGAAACCGGCCGGACCGGCGGTGTCGGACGTCACGGGCGTTTTGTACCGGCCGGGTCCGCCAGGATGTGAAACGCCTTTCCCGCGTGCCGTTGCCGCTCTAGCTTCTGATCGGGTCAGAGGTTTTCGGATTTCCGGGTGACGAGGGGAGCCGGTGCGTGGCCACGGGCGAACTCGCGACGACGACGCTGCCGGTCGGGGCAGGCTGGCTCGGGTCCCGCATCGGCGAGCGCACCGCGCGGGGCGTGGCCGGCACGGTGTCCGGCCTGATCCGCGACGGGGAGGTGCCGCCCGGCACGCGGCTGCCGACGGTGCGCGCGCTGGCCGCCGAGCTTTCGGTCAGCCCCACGACGATCGCCGAGGCGTGGTCGCAGCTGCGGGCCGCCGGGCTGATCGGCACCGGGCGCCGCCGCGGCACGATAGTGCTGGAACCGCCTTCGAGCCCGCCGCCGGAGCGCGCGTTTTCCGGCTGGCAGACGGTCGATCTGGAACACGGCCTGCCGGACCCGGGACTGCTGCCGCCGCTGGAGGACGCCGTCGCGGCCGGAGTCCACACCGAACGGTTCGGCGGTCCGGTCAAGAACTCGATCACCCCGCAACTGCGCGCCGCGGTGAAGCCGACGTGGCCGTTCGCCGCCGAAGCGTGGACGGTGGCGGCCGGCGGGCAGGACGGGATGCTGCTGGCCTGCCAGGCGGTCGCGCGTCCGGGCGACGTGATCGCGCTCGAAGCGCCGACCGCGCCGTGGCTGCGCGAACTGCTGCGCCGGTCCCGGATCCACGTGGTGCCGGTGCGCTGCGACGAGAACGGGCCGCTGCCGTCGTCGCTCGCGGCGGCTTTGGAGCATCGCCCGGTCGCGTTCGTGTACCAGCCGCGCGCGCAGATTCCGCTCGGCCATTCGGTTCCGGCGGAGCGGCTCGCGGAACTCGCCGACGTACTGTCCGAAGAGGATATCGCGGTGATCGAGGACGACGATTTCGGCCCGCTGGCGTCGGCTCCGTCGCTGAGCCTCGGCGCGCGGCTGCCCGGACGCGTCCTGCTGGTGCGGTCTTATTGCACCGCCTTCGGGCTCGAACTGCGCAGTTGCGTGATCGGCGGTTCGACGGTGCTGGTGGAGCGGGTGCGGCAGCAGCGCGGGCCGGGATCGGTGTGGTCGAGCCGGATTCTTCAGGACGCGCAGGCGTTTCTGCTGACCGATCCGGGCAGCGGCGAATTGCTGAACCGGGCCCGGCACCGGTACGCGCACCGCCGGGCGGCGTTGACGGAAGCGTTGCGGGAGCACGGGATTTCGGTGCGGGCGCGGGACGGGCTGACGTTGTGGGTGCCGGTTCCGGAGGAATCGCGGACGCTCATGACCCTGGCGGCGAACGGGGTATCCGCCGGGTCGGGCACTCGCGCGGGCAATCCGGGAACGCCGCACATCCGGGTGGCGACGGGACAGCTGCCGGACGATCCGGCGCTGGTGGCCGATCTGGCGCGGATGATCGCCCGGGCTTCGCGGCGGGCTTGATGTCTGTTGTGGACTGTTCCATTTTGGACAATGCGGCGTGGGCTTCGCTGACCGGTCCGCACGCCGTGTTCGCGGAGCGGGTGGGGCAGGCGGTGCGGTACCCGGTCGACGTTTCGGTCTTTCTCGCGGTGCCCGACGAACCGGATGAACGCGTGTGGGACGACATCGCCGCACTCGCCGGACCGGGCGCGGTGGTGCCGCTGCTGCCGCAGGCGGGGCCGCCTCCGCCGGAGTGGGAGATCCTGGAGAAGCTGGGCGGGGTCCAGCTGGTGGACGACGGGGTCGAGGCCGCGCCGCTGCCGGAGGCGGTCCGGCTGACTCTCGCTGACGTGCCGGAGATGCTGGACCTGGTCGCCCGCACGAAGCCCGGCCCGTTCCTGCCGCGCACGGTCCTGCTGGGCACGTATCTCGGCATCCGGCACGAGGGCGCGCTGATCGCGATGGCGGGGGAGCGGCTGCATCCGCCGGGATGGACGGAGATCAGCGCGGTGTGCACGGACCCGGCGTACCGGGACCGCGGCCTGGCCGGACGGCTGGTGCGCGCGGTGGCGGCGGGGATCCGGGAGCGGGGCGAGACGCCGTTCATGCACGCGGCGGCTCGGAATGTGAACGCGATCCGGCGGTATGAGGGGATGGGATTCCGGGTGCGGCGGCGGAATGCGTTCGGACAGGTGCGTATTCCGCGTGATTGGCGGGCGGCGGCTTGAAGCAGGGGGTCGTGAGTGTTGATGCCGGTTCTAACCGGGATAAACACTCACGAGGGGCTGGTGTTGGCTTCACCATGCCGTGCTGCGTCACCCCGCCCCGCCCCGCGCGGCGGGTCTGTGTCGTGGCTGGCTTCGTGAGTGGTAGCACCGGTTCTAACCGGCGCCACCACTCACGACGGTGTTCAGGAATCGCTCAGCGGGAGGCCCGGCGGGTTGACGTCCGCCTTCTTCACCGCTTCATTGTCCAGACCGTACGCGGCCAGCCATTTGGCGTACTGGCCGTGCTGGATCAGGTAGTCGATCGCGGCCGCCACTGGCTTCACGAGGCCGTTGTCCTTTTTGGTCGTCGCGGCGATCAGGCCCTGCAGTTGGGCGCCGGCTCCGGAGTACGTGCCCGCGCTGCGGGTCGGGTTCGGGGTTTTCGCGGTCTGCGCGGCGTGGTAGGCGATGCTCGGGTTGGGGGCGAAGTACGCGTCGATCCGGCCGGACGCCAGTGCCAGGTACGTGCTGTTCTTGTCGGCGAAATTGCGCACGTCTAGTTTCTTGCCTTCGGCGTTCAGTTTGCGCTGCCATTCCCGGAGGATCTTCTCCTGGTTGGTCCCGCTGTCGACGGCGACGGTTTTCCCTGCCAGCACTTCGTAATTCCCGGCGAAGGTCCACGCGTTCGCGCGGTTCGTCTCGAAGCCGAGGTTGTCCTCGCGGTAGGCGGCGAAGTCGAAGCCCTGCTGTTTGCGCTGTTCGGTCACGGTGATGTTGGAGAATCCCGTGTCGAACTGGCCGCTTTGCAGCCGGACGAACAGGTTCTGCCAGGACGCGTTCTGCACGTCCGGTTCCAGCCCGAGCACCGCGGCGACGAGGCGGCCGAGGTCGGGTTCGGCTCCGGTGAGGGTGCGCTGGTCGGTGCCGACGTAAGCCAGCGGCGGGAATCCGGACGGCAGCGCGCCGACGCCGATCACCAGTTTGCCCCGGTCGAGGATCTTCTTCGGCAGCTGGGCGCGGATCTCGGCGACGGCGGGCACGGTCAGCGAAACCGGGTGCGCGTCCGCGGTGTTCGCCGCGACCTCGACGGTCTGTGAACCGTTCACACCGGTCGACGCCTGAGTGCTGCCGCCGCACGCGCCGGCGAGGAGGGCGACCGCGGCGAGGACGGGCAGGATCGTGCGGGTTTTCATGCGTTCTCCGAGGTTTCGAGACGGGCGACCTTCCCGAGGAAGGCTCGGGTCCGGTCGTGGCGGGGACGGTCCAGGACGGCTGCGGGCGGTCCCTCTTCGACGACGCGGCCGTCATCGAGGAACACGACGTGGTCGGCGATCTCGCGAGCGAAGCCGATCTCGTGCGTGACCACGATCATCGTCGTGCCGGAGTGCGCCAGTTCGCGGATCACTGCCAGCACTTCGCCGACCAGTTCCGGGTCGAGCGCGGATGTCGGTTCGTCCAGCAGGATCAGCCGCGGTTCTAGGGCGAGCGCCCTGGCGATGGCGACGCGCTGTTGCTGACCGCCGGACAGCTGCCGCGGATACGCCCCGGCTTTGTCCGCGAGACCTACGCGGTCGAGCAGTTCTTTCGCGCGCGTCTCGGCGTCGGCGCGAGGAAGCCGTTGCGTGACGATCGGCGCTTCCACGATGTTATCGAGGATCGTGAGATGCGGGAACAGGTTGAAATTCTGGAACACGAACCCGATCCGGGACCGTTGCCGCAGAATGGCGCGTTCGCTGAGTTCCTTGAACCGGTCGCCGTGCACGCGAACGCCGATCAGTTCGCCGTCGATGCTGACGTAGCCGCTGTCAAGGCGTTCCAGATGGTTGATCGTCCGTAACAAAGTCGATTTGCCGGAACCGGACGGCCCGAGCACGACAGTCACTTGTCCGCCGGGCGCGGTGAGATCGATGCCGTCCAGGACGCGGATCCCGTCGTAGGTCTTGACCGCGCTGCGGACCTGAACGCTCACCGGGCCACCCCCAGCGCGCGAAGCCGGGCGCGGAACCGTTGGAACGGCGTCGGCGGGACGGTGCGGAGTGCGCCGCGAGAGAAGAAACGTTCGACGTAATACTGGATCACGGACAGGATGCTGGTGAGGATGATGTACCAGACCGTTCCGACCAGCAGCAGCGGAATGATCTGCCCGCTGTTGGTGCTGGCCTGGGTTTCCACCACGCCGAACAGCTCCAGCAGCGACGTGATGTAGACGACCGAAGTGCCCTTGAGCAGGCCGATCAGCTGGTTCGCGTAAGCGGGCACGATCGCGCGGGTGGCCTGCGGCAGGATGATCCGCCGGTACTGCCGGGAGCGCGGCAGCCCGAGCGCGGCCGCCGCTTCGAGCTGGCCCTGGTCCACCGAAAGCACACCGGCCCGCACGATCTCCGCGGCATACGCTGCCTCGTTCAAGCTCAGGCCGAGCACTGCGACGACGAAGAAACTGAGCACGTCGGTGGCGCTGAAACTCAGGAACGAGGGACCGAACGGGATGCCGAGGCTCAGCGTGCTGTACAGCGCGGTCACGTTGGCGAGGAACAGCAGCAGCACGATCAGCGGAATCGAGCGGAAAATCCACACATACGCCCACGAAACCGCTTGGAGGAGCGGATTTTTCGACAGCCGCAGCAACGCCAGCACGATGCCGCCGACCAGCCCGAACACCGCGGCGAGGCCGGTCAGCTCAAGGGTGAGCAGCAGCCCATCGAGGATCACCGGACGGAAGAACCAATAGCCGAAAACGTCCCACTGGAACACCGGATTCGTGATCAGGGCATGCGCCAACTGGGCGAGCAGCACGAGCACGACGGCCGCGGCGACCCACCGGCCAGGACGGCGCAACGGGGCGACTTTCTTCGCGGCCAGTTCGCGCAACCGCGCTTCGCCGGGCGGCTCGGGACCTGCGGACGGCGACGGCACGGCGCGCAGCGTCGGAGGAGAACTCACAGTGGCTCCTGGGGATCGCGGAGAGGGCGATCGCCACTGTGACCCGCTGGGTTCCCGGCTGTCGAGCGTCCTCTTGGGACTCCCACATGGTGAGCGCGGTGGTACGGAAGGAGGTTTTGTACCGGCTTTGTTACTGACTGTCTACTGTGGACTATTGGAGCAGGTGTCGGTCCAGGAACGGGTTCCGGAACTTCCCGGCCGGATCCAGCTCCGCCGCCAGCCGGCGGAACTGTCGCACCCCGTCGTGGTCCAGGTCCAAAGCCGCGCCGTGGAACAGTTTTCCCCAGTGGGCGCGGACGCCGAATGGGGCCAGCTTCTCCTCGATCAGCGGCAGCACCGCTTCCACTTCCGGCTGTCGCTGCTGCCAGGTGAAATGCACCGCCACCCGGTCTCCGCCATACGCTGGGCTCAGCCAATGCTCGTCGGCTGCGACGGTGCGGATTTCCGACACCACCAGCAGCGGGGCGATCCGGTCGCCGATGCCGCGCAACGCCTCGAAGGCCGCTGTGGCGTGGGCGCGGGGCACGAAGTATTCGCTCTGCAATTCCGTTCCGACGCTGGGCGCGAATTCCAGCCGGAAATGCGGCAGCCGGTCGTGCCACGGTCCGGGAACGCCGCCTTGCACCGTGGTGTTTTCCGCCGAAATGCCCGCTGCGTGGGCGGGATGCCGGGGGCCGTCGGCGGGGCGTGCACCGAACAGCGAATCGGGGATCTCGGCTGGTACGCGGTTCTTGAGCAGGACTTGGTCGATCGCGTCGCGCGCCCAGTTCGTGAACATGCTGACGCTGTAGCCCGCCGCTTGGATTTCGTCGAAGTGTTCCAATGCGGCGGACCAGGGGAGGGCGTCGAAAACGTCTTGGCGCACCTCGAAAGTGGGCTCTAGATCGAGAGTGAGCCGGGTGAGGACGCCGAGTGCGCCGACGTTTACCACCACTCCGGGGAATTCCGCGTCGGCGCGGGAAAAGGTGCGCAAGGAGCCGTCGGCGGTGAGGAGTTCGACCGCGGACACCGCGGAGGCCAGGCCGGGCAGCCGCTGGCCGGAGCCGTGGGTGCCGGTCGCGACGCTGCCGGCGACGGTGATGTGGGGGAGTGACGCCAGGTTGGCCAGGGCGTATCCGGCCTCGTGCACCTGCGCGACCACGTCGCCGTAGCGGGTCGCGCCGCCGATGGTGAGGCTCGCGGCGTTGATTTCCGGCGCGATGCCGAGGGCGGAGAGGTCGAGCTGGACGCCGCCGGGGCTGTCGGCGACGGTGTTGAAGCTGTGCCTGCTGCCGAGGGCTTTCACCCGGGCCGCGCCGGCGACGAGGTCCTGCGCTTCGGAAAGGGTGCGCGGGGCGAGGATCTCGCGTGCGCGGTAGGTGAGATTGCCAGCCCAGTTTTCGATCACGGACGCCGAGCCTAACCGGCCCCGGCGCGGCAGACTGGGGACAGGCTGAAGCGAGGAGACCCGACATGCATTCCGCTGGACTCGTGCTGCACCCGCGCCGCGATTCGAAAGCCGCGGTGGACGCGGTGCTGGGTTGGGCCGCCGGGCGCGGGATCGAGATCCTCGGCATCGTGGACGAGATCGCCAGGGTCGACTGCTCGGCGACCGGGGTCCAGCCCGCTGAACTGGGCAAACGGTCGGATCTGGTGGTCAGTCTCGGCGGCGACGGCACCATGCTGCGCGCGATGCGGCTCGCCGACGGGCAGCACGCGCCGGTGCTCGGCGTCAACCTCGGGAAGCTCGGGTTCCTCGCCGAGGTCGACGTGCCGGACCTGCCGCGCGCGTTGTCTGCCATCGACCGTGAAGAATTCACAGTCGAGCCCCGGCTGGCTGTGGACGCGCGGTTCGGCGGCCGGATCGAGACCGCGTTCAACGACGTCGCGGTGGTGCGCGTGCCCGGCGACGGGAGCGCCGTGGTCGCGGTGCGGGTGAACGGCGAACAGTTCGTGAGCTACGCCGCGGACGCGGTCGTGGTGGCGACGCCGACCGGCTCCACCGCGTACAGCTTCTCCGCGGGCGGGCCGATCACGAGCCCGGCGGTGGAAGCGCTGCTGGTCACGCCCGCCGCGCCGCATTCGGCGTACAGCCGCGGCGTCGTGCTGTCGGTGCACGACACCGTGACGCTGGAGGTGCTGCCGTCGAGCGGGCGGCTCGCGGTGGAGGTCGACGGGCAGGTGGCGGGGTATGTCGGGCCCGGCGAAACGCTCGACCTGCACGCCCGGCCGGGGGCGGCCCGGGTGGTCCGGCTCGGCATGACGACGTTCTACCAGCGTGCCCGGCGGAAGCTGCGGCTCAGCGATTCGGCGGAGATTCCGCTGTCCTGACCACGCCGCCCGTTCGCCCGGTAATCGGGCGCTGACCTGCGGTGATCTCGTTCGGAGTGTGCCCGCTGTCACTTACCGGTGACATTGCCGTGTCCTATTCGTAATGTCGTGGCGGCTTTGCGGACCCGAACGAGGAGATGGTGGTGCGAGGTGTCCGGTAGACATCGGGACGGATCGAAATCGTGGCGGCTGCCGACCGCGGCGGGCGCGCTGGCCGTCGGCGCGCTGGCGGTGCCGGTGTGGCTGGCCGCCAGTTCGGTCGAACCGGAGCAGTACCCGGCCGCCGCCGCGCAAATGCACGCGTTCACCGCGCCGCGCGCGTCGAGCACCGTTCCGTCCACCACCTACACGCCGTCGCCGACGACGTCTTCGAGCGCCGCGCCGACAACGTCGTCGAGCGCGCCGACGAGCAAGACGACCACCACTTCGCAAACTCCCGCGGCGAAAGCGTGTTCGTCCACTTTGGCCGGAACGCAGCCCGCGGTGGCTCAGGTGGGCAACCATGTCAAGGAAAAGTTCGGCGTGGAGTCGGTCGGCGGCAGGGCCGGACGGTCCGGGGCGAGCGACCATCCGGCCGGTCTCGCGCTGGACTTCATGGTGGACACGAAGACCGGAAACGCCGTGGCTGCTTACGTTCTCGAGCACCAGGACGATTTCGGCGTGAAGTACGTGATCTGGCAGCAGCGCTACAACGACGGCGGCGGCTGGTCGGCGATGGAGGACCGCGGCGGCGAGACCGCGAACCACTACGACCACGTCCACGTTTCGTTCGAACGCGGCGCGAAGGTTTCGGTCACCTGCTGACACCCGACTTTCGGAGGTGGGCCGGATTCGTCCGGAAGAGCACACTGTGCGCTGCTCATTGGTCACCGTCCGCACGGGGTGGCCTTCCAAGCTGCGTGAGGAGCTTCGATGGCGGGCAAGTTCTCGATCCGGCTCACTCTCAGCGTCGCCGGAGTGCTGGCCGTTCTCGGCGGCGCCACGACCGCGACAGCCGCTGCCGCGCCGGACGATCCGGTTTCGTGGCGCGTACCCGCTACGCCCGCGCAGGCCGCTGACCTGGCCCGCGCCGGGTTCGACGTCGCCGAATCCGGGCAGGGTGTGGCGTACGTGGTCGGGGACCAGGCGGTCGCGCGGCACTTGCGTGATCGCGGCTATGCCCCGGAATTCTTCGACACTGTCTACAAAGGAGTGACGACGCGCGCCGCGGCCGACACGTACTACGGCGGCTACCGCACGGTCCCGGCGCATGAGGCCCATCTCGCGAAAGTGGCTGCGGCTCATCCGGATCTCGCGACCGAGTACACGATCGGCCAGTCGTGGCGCAAGACCCAGGGCAAGGGCGGCCACGACATCAACGCGATCTGCCTGACCAAGAAACAGGACGGCGACTGCGTGCTGTCCACGAAATCGCCGAAGCCGAAATTCGTGCTGATGGCCCAGATCCACGCGCGGGAGATCGCGACCGGCGAACTCGCCTGGCGCTGGATCGACTACCTCGCCGACGGCTACGGCAAGGACGCGACCGCGACGTCCATTTTGGACTCCACCGAGGTGTGGGTGGTGCCGATCTCGAATCCGGACGGCGTGGACATCGTCGCCTCCGGCGGCAATTCGCCGAAACTGCAGCGCAAGAACGCGAACACCAGCCACGGCAATTGCGGCGGGACGCGGAGCGGCATCGACCTCAACCGCAACTCGACCTTCCGCTGGGGCGCGGATTCGAACTCGCCGTGCGCGGAGACCTATCAGGGACCGGACGCCGGTTCGGAACCGGAAGTCCAGGCGCTGGAAAAGCTGTTCCGCTCGATTTACCCCGAACAGCGCGGCAGCGGCGACAACGACCCGGCTCCCGACAATGCCCGCGGCACGATGATCACGTTGCACAGCTACGGCAACGACATCATCGTTCCGTGGGGCTTCACCTCCGACCCGGCGCCGAACAACGACGCGCTGCGCAAGCTCGGCGCGAGGTTCAGCGAGTCGAACGGGTATCTGGTGGGGACCAACACGGAGACCGTGGGCTATTCGACCAGCGGGACCACGGACGATTTCACCTACGGCGCGCTGGGAGCCGCGAGCTTCACCTTCGAGGTCGGCGGGCAGAGCGGCACGTGCGGCGGATTCCTGCCGCGGTACTCGTGCGTGGACAGCACGTTCTGGCCGAAGAACAAGGGCGCGCTGATCACGGCGGCCAAGTCGGCGGCGGCTCCGTATCAGCAGTAGGCAGCTGGCTTCCCCGAGTCGAGCCCGGTACGGCGACGGACCGGGCTCGACTCAGCTGTGTCCCCCGTAGTTAACTCGTCGGGCGACCTATCTCACCCCGTCATCCACGAGAACGTCACCTCAGCGGCTATGCGATATGTACGTACATCCCGTAGAGTAGTTCTGTAGCAGAACTAATCGAACGGGAGGCGGCAGTGACGATCGGCCTGGAGCGGGCTCGGCCGGCGGTGGTGCGGGATCATCCGAAGGCCGGGTGGTTCGCGGTCGGCGCGGTGTGTTTCGGGGCGTTCATGGGGCAGCTCGACGCCAGCATCGTCACGCTCACCTTTCCCGCGCTGCAGCGCGAGTACGGGGCTCCGCTGGCCGCCGTCGAGTGGGTGTCGCTGGCGTATCTGCTCGCGCTGGTCGGGTTGCTGGCCGCGGTCGGGCGGGTCGCCGACGCCGTGGGGCGGAAGCTCACCTACGTGCAGGGGTTCGGCGTGTTTACCGTCGCGTCGGTCGCCTGCGGGCTCGCGCCGTCGCTCGGGTGGCTGGTCGCGTTCCGGGCGGTGCAGGCGATCGGGGCGGCGATGTTGCAGGCCAACAGCGTCGCGCTGGTGGTGCGCAGCGTGCGCGAGGACCGGATGCGCTCCGCGCTCGGGGTGCAGGCGGCGGCGCAGGCGCTGGGGCTCGCGCTCGGGCCCGCGGTGGGCGGGCTGCTGGTCGACACCGTCGGCTGGCGGTGGGTCTTCCTGGTCAACGCGCCGGTCGGGCTCGCCGGGCTGATCGCCGGGCGGTACCTGCTGCCGCGCACTCGCGAGCGCACGCCGCTCGGCCGCTTCGACGGGGCGGGCGTCGCGTTGCTGGCAACCTCGTCGACCGCGTTGCTGCTGGTGATTTCCGGGGTCTCCGGGCTGGAGATGCCGGGATGGCTGCTGCTGGCGCTGGCCGGGGCAGCACTCGGCGCGGCGGTCGGGTTCGTGCTGCGGGAAAAGGCGGCGAGCAGCCCGTTGCTGCGGCTTTCGGTGCTGCGGCCGCCGGTGGTGTCGCTCGGGCTGGCCGGGGCGATGTGCGGGTACCTCGTGTTGTTCGGGCCGCTGACGTTGCTGCCGCAGGTGCTCGGCGCGGCCGGCGGGACCGGGCTCGTGCTGACCTGCCTGCCCGCGGGATTCGCGGTGGCGGCGCTGCTCGCCGACCGGGTGCTGCCGCGGCGGCTGGGCGCCCGCGGCCGGACGGTGCTGGGCGCGCTCGTCGCGGCGGCGGGGTGCGCGGGGCTGGGGCCGGTGTCCGCTCCGTGGGAGGCGGGCGTGTCGCTGGTGGTGGCCGGGCTCGGTCTGGGAGTGTTCATTCCAGCCAACAATTCGGCTGTCATGAGCGCGATCCCGGCGCGGATGTCGGCCACCGGAGGAGGACTGGTGAACATGGCGCGCGGACTGGGGACGGCGCTCGGCGTGGCGCTGGTGACGCTGTGCCTGCACACCGGCGGGGAGACGGCCGCGCTCGCGGTGCTGGCGGGAGCGGGCGTGCTGGCGGCGGCGACCGGGCTGGCGGCACGGCCGGAGACAGTACGGTGACCGCGCCGGAACCCGCGCTGGCCGACGTCGTCGCCCGGCTCCGGCGGGCCATGCGCCGGGCCGCGCGCACCGCCGACCCGGACAACACGCTGTCGGTCGCGCAGCTGGAATTGCTGTCCTGCCTGTTCGAAAACCCCGGCGCGCGGCCGAGCCGGATCGCGCAGCTGCTGAAGCTCGCGCCCAACTCGGTCACCACGATGGTCACCGGGCTGCGTTCGCGCGACCTGGTCACCCGCACCAGCGGCGGCGACGACCGGCGGACGGTGGCACTCGAACTCACCGACACCGGCCGGGCCGCGGTCGAGCGGTGGCAGGGGCACAACGCCGCGATCCTGGCCGCCGCGCTCGAAGGGGTGCATCCGGCGTGGCGGCATCTGATCGCGGCCGCGGTGCCCGCGCTGAACGAGCTGGTCGGGGCGATCGACGCGCTGGCGGAGTCGGGCCAGCCACACTGAGGTCGTTGTCCGGGAAGGACCTGAGGCGGGCTCAGAGCGCGGGCGGACCGGCTTCGACGCGGCGCAGCACCGGGTCCAGCTTGTCCTCTTCCGGGCTCCCGAACGGCAGGCTTTCCTCCCACCACGTGACGCCGGCCTCGGCGAACGGCGTGACGAGGCCGCCCGCCTGCGCCGGGTCGGCGGGGGTCGTGCCGCCGACCACCACGTCGAACGGCGCGTCGGTGTCGCGTTCGCTCCGGATGTAGGCGATCAGGTCCCGCACGTCGGCCAAGTCCGGCAAACCATCGGCTTCGAAGATCGGCACCACGCCGTCCCAGCGCGCCGCTCGGCGCATCGGGCGGCGGTTGGGCCAGCGCCCGGCGATCCAGACCGGCGGGCGCGGCCGCTGCACCGGCTCGGGCAGCAGCGTCACGTCGCGGACGGTGAAGTGCTTGCCGGAGAACGTGACCGGCTCGCCGGTCCAGAAGCGGGCGATCAGGTCGAGGCCCTCGTCGAGTTTCCCGGCGACGACCTTCGGGTCGGCCGGCTCGCCGAAGTCCGCGAACTCCGCTTCGAGCGGAGCGCCCAGCCCGGCGCCGAACACCACCCGGCCGCCGGAGAGGTGGTCCAAAGTGGACACCACGCGGGCGAGCTGCTGCGGGCGGCGGCGGGCGACGGGCGTGACCAGGGGACCGAGCCGGACGCGGCTGGTGGCGAGCGCGGCGGCGGCGAGCAGGAGCCACGGATCGCCGAACCGGCGGCCGGGGCGCTTGTCCAGCACCACGTGATCCCAGACGAACAGCCCGTCCCAGCCCGCCTCTTCCGCGGCGGCGGCGACCCGGGCCACCGTGCGCGGGTCCGCGAAATCGCCGAAGTTGGGGATGCAGACCGAAAAACGCATACCCCAACCCTGCCCAGGCCCGGAAGGCGCGTCAATCGGATTTGCCCGCCACGAACGTCTGGCGCACCCGTGCGCGCAGCAGCGCGTCCGGCGCTTCGGCGAACGGATCGACGTCCAGCACCGCGAAATCCGCGGCCAGGCCCGGTGCGAGCTGCCCGGTCAGCCCGTCCCACCGGCAGGCGTACGCCGCGTCGCGGGTGCCGTGCCCGAGGGCTTCGGCCAGCGGTAGGGCGTAGTCCGGCAGGTTGGGTTCGAGCTGCGGGTTCAGCGCGGACCGGCGGGTGGTCGCGATGTACATGTTCGGCAGCGGCGGATGCGGGGCGGTCGGGGCGTCGGAGCCGAACGCGAGGACGGCGCCGGCGGCGGTCATTTCCGGCCACGGGTACCCCCGCTGCACCCGGTCGTCGCCGAGCATCGCGCGCCAGTTCTCCTGGATCGCCGGGTCGGCGTGCACCGGTTGCATCGACGCGACCGCACCGAGCCGCGCCAATCGCCGCACGTTTTCCGGGGTCACCGTCTCCAGGTGTTCGAGCCGATGCCGCCGGTCGCGCGGGCCGTTGACCTCGATCGCGTGCTCCAGCGCCGACAGCGCGATGTCCGACGCTTCGTCGCCGATAGCGTGCATCGCGACCTGCAGGCCAGCCGCGTCCGCTGCCGCGACGACCGGGGACAGCGCTTCCAGCGGCCACAACGGCCCGGGATGGCTGCCGTCGGCGAACGGCTTTTTCATTGCCGCAGTACAGGTGTCGATGACTCCGTCGACCATCACCTTGATCCCGGCGACCCGAAGCCACGGCCCGGACAGCCGGGCGCTCAACTCGGCGGCGCGCTCGACCTGGCGGAGATCGTCCTCGGTGTTGCCGGTGCGTTCGATCAGCCAGTGCCCGGCGACGCGCATCGGGAGCCGCCCGCCTTCGAGGGCCCGTTCCAGCGCGGCGAGGTCGACCTCGTTGAGCGCCATGTCGACCGCGGTCGTGACGCCGTCCGCGCGGTATTGCGCGAAGGCGGACTTCAGGGCGCGGTCGCGGTCTGCGTCGCTGGTCTGTTCGTCGAGGAAATGCCGCATCAGTTGCAGGGCGGCGGTTTCGTAGAGCATGCCGTCCGGTTCGCCGGACGCGTCGCGGCCGATGCGCCCGTCGAGCGGGTCGGGGGTGTCGCGGTCGATGCCCAGTTCGCGCAGCGCGGCGCTGTTGACCCAAGCGGAGTGGACGTCGTTCGCGGCGAGGTAGACCGGACGGTCCGGCACGACCGCGTCGATCAGGTGACGGTCCGGGGCGCGGTCGCCGAGCGCGTCGAAAAGCCAGCTGCGGCCAAGGATCCGCGGTGCCGCCGGATCGTTCGCGGCGGCGCGGGCGAGCCGGTGCTGGATGTCCTCGGGGGAGGTGGCGGGGAACAGGTCCACCTGATCGAGTGCCTCGCCCATCGACACAAGATGGGTGTGCGCGTCGACGAAACCGGGCAGCACGAACGCACCCTCCAGATCGACTACCCGCGCGTCGATCCGGTCGGCTTCACTGGTGCTGCCTACGTATTCGATTGTTTCGCCGCGCACGACCATGGATTCCGCCCAGCCGGACGGGCTCGCGGTGAAGATCCGGCCGCCGCGGTAGTGCACTGGGGTCAGGTCCATCAAGAAAGCTCCTTGCGTTCGGGGGTCTGGGGGCGGCCGGCGAGCAGGTAGACGGCGGCGGCGATCAGCATTCCGGCGGGCAGCGACAGGTCGATCCCGCCGACCGCGCTCGCGGCGAATCCGGTGTACATGCCGGGAACGGACAGGCAGGAGGCCGAGGCGGCCGCGCCGAGGACGAGGGCGGCGATCCCGGGCCAGTGCACCCCGCCGACGTACCAGAACGGGCCGCCGCGGCGTTCGTCGGCGAGGGCGTGGCCGTCGTAGCGGTTGCGGCGCGCGAGGAGATCGGCCGCGTAGATCGCCATCATCGGGCCGAGCACGACGACCATCAGCTGCATCAGGTCGTTGACTGCCTTGAGGAAATCCGACACGAGCAAGGCGTACAGGGTGAGCAGGACTCCGGCCGTGCCGTCCAGCAGGACGCTGCGGGAGCGGCGGAGCCGGACGCCCATCGCCTGCAGCGCGAGGCCGGAGCTGTACACGGTCATCGCGTTGTTGGCGATCGCGCCGAGGATCACCGCGACCAGGAAGATCGGCGTGAACCACGGCGGCAGCACGGATTCCAGCGCGGACTGCGGGTCGCTCATGTCCAAAGTGGTCGCGGCGAACGCGCCGAGCGCGGTGAACACGATGCTCGGCAGGAAAGCCCCCGCGGCGGTCCAGGCGGCGACGGCGAACGGCTTCGTGTCACGCGGCAAGTACCGGGCGAAGTCCGCGCTGGTGTTGTAGGACAACGAAGCGGACGCGACCAGCGCGACGCCGCCGGTCAGCGCGGCCCACAGCGCGACTCCGTGCAGCGGCGTCGCGGGCTCGTAGCTCCACCTCGTGTGCGGGAGCAGGAATCCGCCCAGCACCAGGAAAACCGCGGCCGTCACGATGGCGAGCGGCAGGTAGAGCCGCACGATCACGGAGTGCCCGTAGACGCTGATCACCAGCGTCGCGGCGGCGATCGCGACGATCACGAGGACCTTGCCGACGGTGTTCAGTTCGATGCCCAGCCGAGAGCACAGGCTGAACGCGGTCACCGAAGCCGCGGACCAGCTCAAGGCCACGTAACAGACCGAAACGAGCCAGCCGTTCAGCCCGATCACGAACCGGTTGCCGCGTGTGCCGAACATCGCGCGCATGATCACCTCGCTCGGCGCGCCCGCCGCCGGGCCGCTGACCGCGACGAGACCGACCAGCATCCAGCACAGGTTGCCCACGACGATCACCGCGAGCGCCTGCAGCAGGCTCAATCCGCTGAGCACCAGCGCACCGCCGACCACCAGGCTGAGGTAGCTGACGTTGGGCGCGGCCCACACCCCGAACAGGTCCCTGGCGCGGCCGTGCCGTTCGCCGTCGCCGATCACGTCGATGCCGTGGGCCTCCACCCGGGGGCCGCGCCCGGAGCGGGCCGGCGGCGGCGCGGACGTGCCGGGGGACGCGGGCGGGGTGGCGGGAGCGGTCATGGCGAGAACCTCCGGGCCGGGGACGCGACCCGGGTCACGGTAAGCACCCAAATCGATTTGGGCAATGGCCGCTCCGGACTGGGTTCCAAAACGATTTGGACGAGGTTAGGCTCGTGCGCCATGGCCGGGAAGAGAACGCGCGCGACCATCAAGGACGTCGCCCGCCGCGCCGGGGTTTCGCCGACCACCGTGTCGCACGCCTTCAGCGGGAACGGGACGGTCGCGGCCGGGACCGCGGACCGGGTGCGGGAGGCGGCGCGCGAACTGGGCTACCGGCCGGACACGGTCGCGCGCGGGCTGCGGTCCAGCAGGCTCGGGGTGCTCGGGCTCGTGGTGCGGCCGCTCGACCCGCAGGACACGGCGTTCCTGGAAGGCGTCGACTACTTCCTGCGGTTCGCCGGGTCGGCCGCGCTGGCCGCGGTGGAACGCGGGTACGGCCTGATGCTGGTGCCCGATCCGACGCGTGCCGACGCGCCCGCGGTCGGGCTCGCCTGCGACGGGTTCCTGATCACCGAACCGGTCGAGAACGATCCGCTGATCACGATGCTGACCCGGGAGTGCGTGCCGTTCCTCGGCGTCGGCCGGGATCCGGCGCGGCCCGCGTCGCCGGACTACCTCGACCTCGGCACCAAGCGGATCGTGACCGACGTGCTCGACCATCTGGCCGCGGCGGGCGGTTCGCGGGTCGCGGCGGTGCTGGGCACCGACCCCAACGAGTGGAACCTGGACGCCGAAACCGCTTATCTCGCTTGGGTTCGCGCGCGCGGGCAGGAGCCGCTGGCGGTGCGCCGCGCGGAGGTCGCCGGGGAAGCGGGCGGGCGCGAGGCGGGGGAGGAGCTGTTCGGACTCGCCTCGCCGCCGGACGCGGTGTACTGCCAGACCGGGCGGCACGCGGCCGGTGTGCTGGCCGCCGCGCGGGCGAAGGGGCTGGCGGTGCCGGGCGACGTGCGCATCGCCTGCGGTTCGGATTCCGATTCCGAGCAGACCCGCTCGTCGGTTCCGCCGATCACCTCAGTGGACTTGCGTCCAGTGCAATTGGCGCGCGTCGCGGTCGCGGTGCTCGTGGATCGTGTTGAGGGGATTGAACAATCCCCTGCCCCCGGGCCGGCGGAGTACGAGCTGATCGTGCGCGGATCGACCCGGGGGTAAGGGATTGCGCTCGGGAATCAGGCGTGCGGGACGGCTCCGACGCGCGAATCCCGCGGCCGGAGCGCCGAAAGCGCGCCGCTGAGCGCGAACCGGCCGGGGCCGGTGAACACGAGCAGCAGCAGCGTCCAGCAGAACATCACGGACGCTTCGCCGCCGTTCTCGATGGGGAAAAGCGCTTGCGGCACATGGACGGTGAAGTAGGCGTACGCCATCGACCCCGATCCGATCAGCGCCGCGATCCGGGTCGCGACGCCGAGCAGGACCAGGCCGCCGGCGACTAGCTGGATGAGCGCGGCCCACCAGCCCGGCCAGGAGCCCACCTGCGCGGTGCTGTGCGCGCCGAGCACCCCGAACAGCGTTTTCACGCCGTGGCAGGCGAAAAGGAACCCGACGACGATGCGGAACAAACCGAGCGCGTAATCCTGCGCCGCGTCCAGCCGGTGCATGATGCCTCCACATAGGACGACTCGGGCGGACGGCGACGTCCGTTCGGACACCCGTACCGGTCCGCACAGTGGTCCAGACCTTTCCTGGACCGGTGTCAGGTATACCGGTGACCGGAGTCTCGGCGATACCTGCGAAAGTCAGGTTCCGCCCGATTCGCCGGGTGTGGTAACGGCAGGGGAACGCGGCGGCCTCCGGTTCGGGGAAGGGGCGGGGCCGTTGAGGGGAACGGGGTTTCCGGCTTCTGCGCGCGCCCGCCGCCGGTTCAGAGCACGACCGCGATCTTGCCGTGGACGTGCCGTCCGGCTTGCGTCGTCACGGCTTCGCGGATTTGCCCGACCGGGAAGGTCGCGGCGATCGGCACGGTGATCTCGCCGGAACGGACCGCTTCGGCGATCCGTTCGAGGGAGCCTGGTTCCGCTTCGAAGGCTCCGGTCGCGCGCACGCCGGGAATGGCGGGGCCGTCGGCGACGGTGGAGATCCGCTCGGGCGCGACGCCGAGCTTGAGCGCGGTCTCGGCCGTGTCCCGGTCGAACAGGTCGGCCGCCGCGGTGATCCCTTCGGGAGCCAGCTCCCGCACCCGGTCCGCCAGGCCGGGGCCGTACGCCACTGGTTCGGCGCCGAGTTCGCGCAGGAAGCCGAACGTGCGCTCGGAGGCGGTGCCGAGCACGCGGGCACCGGCGAGCTTCGCCAGCTGCACGGCGAAGATGCCCACGCCGCCCGCCGCCCCGCCGATCAGGACAGTGTCTCCGGCCTGGAGCCCGATCGCGGCGAGTGCTGCGGAGGCTGTCAGGCCGGACACCGCGAGGGTGCTCGCGACCTCGTCGCTGATGCCTTCCGATGTGCGCCACAGTGTCGTTGCAGGGGTCTTGACCAGTACGTACTCGGCGACGGCCCGCCCGATCGCACCCCCGTGCACCCGGTCGCCCGCCGCGAAGCCGACGGCCTCGGCGCCCACCTCGTCGACGACTCCGGCGAAGTCAGTGCCGAACCCGGCCGGCAGGGTGATGCCGAACCGGGCCGCTGCCGCGGGACTCGCGGCGATCTGCCAGTCCATCGGATTCAGCCCGGCGGCCGTGACCCGGACGCGGACCTCGTCCGGCCCGGCGTGCGGTTCGGGCACCTCCAGCAGTTCGAGCGCTTCGGGACCGCCGAACCGCCGGTAGACGACAGCTTTGCTCATGGATGCCTCCTGAGTGATGGGACTTGGTCCCATCAACCGTACCCGAAGTGATGGGACCAAGTCCCGTAGACTGTCCCCATGGCTCGCTGGCAACCCGACGCACCTGGACGGCTCGCGGCCGCGGCCCTCGATCTGTTCGAGGAACGCGGCTACGAGAACACCACCGTGATCGAGATCGCGGAGCGCGCCGGGCTCACGAAGAGCACGTTCTTCCGGTACTTCCCGGACAAGCGCGAGGTGCTCTTCGGCGGCGGCGAGATCGCCGGCCTGCTCGCCGAGGAGATCGCTGCGGCACCGTCCTCGGCTGGGCCGCTCGACGCGGTGGCGCACGCACTGGACGCGCTCGGCCGGGAGTTCTTCACCGGCGACCGCCGCGAGTTCAGCGCCCGGCGGCAGGCTGTGCTGGCTGCGAATCCGGGGCTGTGGGAACGCGAAGCCCGGAAGAGGACGGATCTCGCCGACTCGATGATCGAGGCGCTCGAACGCCGTGGCGTCCCGGGCTTGGCCGCGCGGGTGGCGGCGCGGCTGGGCGCACTTGCCTGGGAGATCGCTTACGACCAGTGGATCAGCGCGAGCGACGAGTTTGGTGCGCTGGCGCGGCAGGCGCTCGCCGAGGTGCGGGCGGCCGGCGCCGACTGCTGCTCATGATCGTGGCGGCCAGCCGGATTCCAGCAAAGCGAACACTGACGCCAGCGCGGCCGCCGGGTCAGGTGCGGTGCCGGTGAGGTCCGGGATTTCCAGCACGAAGCGGGCCAGCGCCCGCACCGCCGGATCGTCCGGGGGCAGGCCGCTGTCCTCGGCCAGCGCCGCGGTTAGCTCGGGTTCGCAGGAATGCCACAGCCGTCGTGCGTACTCGCGTAGCGCGGGCGTCTGCACGATGAGGTCCCGTTTCGGCGCGTGTTCCGGCGGCAGATCGCTCGAGTAGGGGCCGCGGGCGGCGAAAAACCGGTGCAGGGCCTTGAGAATCGGCTCGTCGCGTTCGCGGACCGCGGCGACGATTCCGGCGCGGCGTTCGGAGCCGTCGTCGAAGATCAGGGCGTCCTTGCCGTCCGGGACATGGGCGAAGAGGGTCGCGACGGAGACGTCGGCCGCTTCGGCGATCTGCGCGACGGTCACGCCGTCGTAGCCGTGTTCCAGAAACAGCCGCAGCGCGACCTCGTCCAGCCTGCGCCGGGTTTCGAGCTTGCGGCGTTCGCGTCGTCCGGTGTTGACCACGGCCCCGAGTGTACCTAAACCTGAAGTGGGTCTAAAGTCAGAATCACTTCAGGTTTAGGAGGGTGTCATGGCGGTGCTGGTGACCGGGGGCAATGCCGGGATCGGCTACTTCGTCGCGGAGCAGCTGGCGCAGGCGGGGGCGGAGGTCGTGCTCGGCAGCCGCGACGAGGCGAAGGCGGAGGTGGCGTTGCGGGTCCTCCGCGAGCGGGTGCCGGGGGCGCGGGCGTCGTGGGCGCGGCTGGATCTCGCCGATCTGGCTTCGGTGAAGGGGATCGAGACCGGGCCGCTCGACGCGGTCGTGCTGAACGCGGGCGTCTATCTCGAAGGCCCGGAGCGGCGGGAGACCAAGGACGGGCACGAGATGACGTTCGGGGTCAATCATCTCGGCCATTTCGCGCTGACCGCGGCGCTCTGGGACCGGCTGGCGCCGGAGGCGAGGATCGTGACCACCGGCAGCTTCGCGGCGAAATCAGCCCAGCTCGACTTCACGGATCTGCAGAGCATGCGTTCGTACGCGCCGAAAACCGCGTACGAACGGTCGAAACTCGCGCAAACGCTCTTCGCGCTGGAGCTGGATCGACGGCTGAGGGCGGCGGGGAGCGGCAAGCTGAGCGTCGTCGCGCATCCGGGCGGGGCGCTGGACAGCTTGACTCCGGACCGGCCGCCGTTGCACGTGCGCAGCACTCGGCACAAGCTGAGCCTCGCGCGGATCGTCTTGCAGGGCAAGGACGGCGGCGCGCGGCCCGCGGTGCGAGCGGCGGTCGGTCCGGAGGTCCACAGTGGACAGATTTGGGGGCCGCGGGTGTTCGGTGTCAAGGGACGGCCGCGGCCGGAACCGGTTCGCGGGCCGTACGCGGACACCGAAGCCGCTGCCCGGTTGTGGGCGGCGAGTGTGGAGCTGACCGGGGTCGAGCCGGCGGTCAGCTGACCTCGATCAGCACCTTTCCGGTGACGCCCTTCTCGGACGCTTCGTGCGCGCGAGCGGTTTCCGCCAGCGGGAACCGGTGCACCGGCAGCCCGTGGTCGGGGCCGAGGCGGAGCCCGCCGTCGCGCAGGGCGGCGTTCAGGTCTTCCGCGCCTTCGTGCAGGAGGTCGAATCCGACGGTGTAGAGCACCAGGAATTGGTAGCGGGTATTGAGAAGAACGTTCTGGCGGAAGTCGAGAGTCACGGAACCGGTGCCGCCGTCGTCGCCGTAGGCCGCGACAGTGCCGCGCGGGCGGAGCACCGCGGTGTGCAGGGCAGCGTTGACGCCGGCGGCGACTTCCACGATCAGGTCGACACCGTCCGGCGCGATCTTCCGCACTGCCTCCGCGACGTCTTCCTCGGTGTACCGCACGACGTGGTGGGCTCCGGCCGCGCGGGCAAGATCGGCTTTCGCCTCGGTGCTGACGGTGGAGATCACCGTCGCGCCGGCCCAGCGGGCCAGCTGGATCGCCGCGTTGCCGACCGCGCCCGCGCCGCCGCTGACCAGAACAGTCTTGCCGGACAACGCATTCGGAGCCAGCCGGCGCGGCCCGTCCTCGGCGACGGTGAGCGCTCGGTGCGCGGTGAGCGCCGGGATCGCGAACGCGGCACCCTCGTCGAAACCGGCCTCGTCGGGGAGCGGGACAAGCCGATCCGCCGGGAGCACGGTGTACTCCTGCGCGGTCCCGGACAGCGGCGCGTGCGCGGCGGCCAGCAGCGTCCAGACCCGGTCGCCGACGGCGAACGCGGTCACCCCGGAGCCGACCGCGTCGACGACTCCGGCTCCGTCCTGGTGCGGCACCGACAACTCCGGCTCCGCGACCAGCCCGGACCCGGCGCGCGCCTTCCAGTCGGTCGGATTCACCGCGGACACGACGATCCGCACGCGCACCTCGCCCGGCCCCGGCTCCGGCACGGCGAGTTCGGACAACGTCAGCACTTCCGGGCCGCCGAACCGGCGGTAGGTCACAGCTTTCACCCTCGATGCAATGCACCGGCGGGCGCGGCTATTCCCGGCGGGCGGGTCAGCGGCCGCTGAGGCGGGCGATCACGGGGGCGAAGTCTTCGAGGAAGGCGCCGTTGACGCTGAAGTAGGAGACGCCGAGTTCTTCGCGTCGTCGCTGCAGTTCCTCGGCCATGGCGGCTGGGCCGCCGCGTAGGAGGGTGAGGGAGTCGTTTTCGATGAGGGTTTGTGCGTCGTGGCCGGTGAAGGCGCGGATCCACGGCGGGACTTCTTCGCCGATGACGAGATTGTTCGTCGCGAGTTCGGTGTTCTGGCGGGTGGGTCAGCGGCCGCTGAGGCGGGCGATCACCGGGGCGAAGTCTTCGAGGAAGGCGCCGTTCACGCTGAAGTACGACACGCCGAGTTCCTCGCGCCGTCGCTGCAGTTCCTCGGCCATCGCGGCTGGGCCTCCGCGCAGCAGGGTGAGGGAGTCGTGCTCGATGAGGGTTTGCGCGTCGTGGCCGGTGAAGGCGCGGATCCACGGCGGGACTTCTTCGCCGATGACGAAAATGTTCAGCGCCAGCTCGATGGTCCGGCCGCCGGCCGCGGCGCGGATCTCGGCGGTGTGCTTCGCGGTGTCCGCGCGGCTGGTGAGCACGCTGCCGGCGAGGGTGACGATGTCCGCGCGTTCGCCCGCCAGCTGCCGGGCTTTCGGGCCGCCCGCGGCGACCATCACCGGGGTGTGCTCGTCGCCGTCGAGCCGGCGCAGGTGCGAGATCGTGTCCGACACCTGGGCCAGCCGCTCGGCGCCGGTGCCGTACGGCAGCCCGAGTTCGGCGGCCGCTTCGCGCATTGCCGGCAGCCCGGTGCCGATCCCCAGCTCGAACCGGCGGTCGGTGACCACGCTGAGGCTGTGCGCCTCCCACGCGGCCGCGCGCGGCGTGCGCAGCGGGCTGGCGAAGACGAACGTGCCGACCCGCAGTTCGGTGGTCACCGCCGCCGCGGCGGCCAGCGTCGCGGTCGGGGTGGGCAGGAGCAGGTTGTCCGGCGAAAGCAGGGTCGAATATCCGAGATCCTCCGCGCGGCGGGCGGTTTCGCGCCATTTCGCGCCGCCTTCCTGCGCCGTCGCGACCACCCCGAACCGAAAAGTATTTCCCGCCATGCCACCAGAAAACCACGGCCGCCGCACTCGCGCCAGCAAGTGCGGCGGCCGGGCGGGTCAGCCGCGCTGGTACTGCTCCCAGGTCAGCTTCGGGTTCACCGCGGGACCGTCGTCCTTGCCGTGGTCGGCGAGGCCGTTCTGCCCGAGGTAGTAGGCGCCGACCTGGTGCTGCGCGCCCGACGAAAGATCGGGATCGTTCACCGCGATCGCGTGGATGTGGTAGCCCCAGTCGCCTTGCGACGGCGTGCGCACCCAGGCCGCGAAGCCGACCTTCCGGAGGTCCTTGGCGAATTCGGTGCGGGTCGCCGAGGACATGTTCGCCACCGAAACGTCGAACGCGCCGCCGCCGTCGTGCGTCCCGGCCGACGCGCCGACGCCGCCCGGGTTGTACGAACCCTGAGTGAGGCCGACCTCCTTGCCGAACAGCTTCTCGGCCGCCTGCAGCATCGCCTTGGTGCGCGTGTTCAGCGTGACGCCGTGGTAGGTCACGCGGCTGCCGGCGGAGACCACGTTGGAGACGGTGTACGTGCCCCCGCTGAGCTTCTCCAACGAGGTCTTGCCGGGCAGGCCGGAAGCGTCGATCCCGGTGTAGCCCAGCGACTTCTGGTACTTCGAGTAGGCGTCGATCGTGGTGGTGCCGAAGTAGCCGTCGACGTACTTGGCGTCCAGCAGCCCCTTGGCCTGCAACGCCTTCTCGACCAGCAGGACGCTGTCGTGCGCGCCCGGCGTCTGCGTGCTGTCCGCGCGCTGCGGGTCGATCTGGGCCGCCAGCAGCACGGCCTCCATGTTGGCCGCCGGCACCGCCGCGGCGACCCCCGGAGCGGCGACGGCGACCGTGGCCGCCGCCGCGGCCCCGGCGGTGAGCACTGCGAGTTTCCTGAACATCCGTGTCCTCCCGGTCCTGGTCGGTCCGGGGCCGAGCATCGCCGAGCGGGATACACGGGACGTACAAATGCGGCCTGACCTCACTCCAGCCACTCGGTGACGAACCGGTCGTTCTCGTGGATGTGCACGGCCTCGTACGGTTCGGGGCCGATCGAGGCGAACTTGTGCGGGGTGTCCGGCGGGCAGACGAGCACGTCCCCAGGCCCGCCCTCGCGCTGCTCGCCGCCGATGGTGAACAACGCGCGGCCGCGCTGGACGACGAAGGTTTCGCGGTAGGGGTGCCGGTGCAGTCGCGGGCCGGCGCCGGGGGTGACGACGTATTCGCGGATGACGGAAACGCTGGAGCCGACCTCGTAGCCCTCTACGTCCCGGGTGGCGGGTTCTGTCATGTCCGTCGAGGTTAGCGCGCTTCGTGTGGTTCAGGGGATCGTGCCGTTGGCCCGCGCCCGCCAGAGTGCGGTCCGCGCTTCGCGGGTGTCCAGGCGCGCCGCGCCGATCAGATCGAGCAACCGCTGACCGCCCGATCGGCGGAGGTGTCGGATGTCTGTCCGGACGAAACCGGCCAGATCTCTGTCATCCGGTTGACCTCGCCGCCCGGCAGCCGGAAAGGTCGGACAACACGAGGTCTGGGAGGTGCCGTGCGGTACTCAGTCGTGGCAGCGTTGGCGACGGCGGCGGTCGTCGGGGCGGGGGCGGTCGCGGCGGCCGCTCCGGGGGTTCCGTTGACCGGCGATCCGGCGGCGTACGTCGATCCGCTCATCGGCACCGGGCGCGGCGGGTCGTCGGTCGGCGAGATCAACAACTTTCCCGGGCCTGCCGCGCCGTTCGGGATGATGCAGTTCTCCCCGGACACCGACGGGTCCTACGCCGGCTATCAGTACCACAGCGACAAGATCCGTGGCTTCAGCCTCGATCACGCGTCGGTCGGCTGCAACGCGTTCGGCGACGTGCCGATTCTGCCGGTGACCGGCGACGTCGGGGCGCAGCCGTGGGACCGGGTCGAACGGTTCGCCCACGACGGCGAGCAGGCCGAGCCGGGCTATTACGCGGTCACGTTTCCGGATTCGGGCGTGCGCAGCGAGCTGACCGCGACCACGCGCACCGGGCTGGCGGCGTTCACCTTCCCCGCGGGCCAGAACGCGCAGGTGCTCGTGAAGGGCGGCGCGAGTCTCGCCGGGAACTCCGCGGCCGGGCTGCGGATCACCGGCGACCGGGAGGTCAGCGGGCAGGCCACGACCGGGCATTTCTGCGGCAAGCCGAACAAGTACACCGTCTACTACGCCATCACCTTCGACCGGCCGTTCGCCGCGCACGGCACCTGGGACGGCAAGACCGTCCAGCCAGGCAGCGACCAGGTCGACGCGCCGAAAGCCGGGGCGTACCTGACGTTCGGCGACGCGGGCGTGGTCCACGCCAAGGTGTCGATGTCCTATGTGGACGTTGAGGGCGCGAAGAAGAACATGGCGGCCGAGGTGCCGGGCTGGGACTTCGCCGCGGTGCGCAAGAGCACGCGGGACGCCTGGAGCGACGCGCTGGGCCGGATTCGCGTGGCGGGCAAGGATTCCGCGCAGCTCAAGACGTTCTACACCGCGCTCTACCACAGCCTGATGCACCCCAACACGTTCAACGACGTCGACCGCCGCTACATCGGCTTCGACAACAAGATCCGCACCCTCCCGGCCGGGCACGCGCAGTACGCCAACTTCTCCGACTGGGACACCTACCGCTCGCTGGCTCCGCTGCACGGCATGCTGTTCCCGAAGGAAGCCAGCGACATGGCGCAGTCGCTGACCAACGACGCGGTCCAGGGCGGCTGGTGGCCGCGCTGGCCGATGGCCAACGGCTACACCGGGCAGATGACCGGCGACAGCTCGGTCGCGCTGCTGTCCAATCTCTACGCCTTCGGGGCCCGCGACTTCGACGTCAAGACCGCGCTGAAATACCTGGTCAAGGGCGCGACCTCGGTGGACGAAACCCCGGGCGCGTATCAGGAGCGCCGGGGGATCGCGGACTACGTCGCCCGCGGCTACCTGCCGAACAACGACGCTTCCCGCGGCGACCACGCGCGGGTCGGGGCCTCGATCACGCTGGAATGGGCGATCGACGACTTCGCCATCGCGCAGTTCGCGGGCGCGATCGGCGACCGCGGCGTGGCCCGCGACTTCGCGAAACGCGGCCAGAACTGGCAGCACCTGTTCAACCCGGCTACCGGCTACGTCCAGCCGCGTGGCCAGGACGGCCGGTTCCCGGACGGCCCGGCGTTCAAGCCGCCCGCGCCGGGCACCTTCGGCCAGGACGGCTTCGACGAGGGCAACGCCGCGCAGTACACCTGGCTGGTGCCGCAGAACACGGCCGGGCTGGTGACCGCGATGGGCGGCCCGGCGGCGGTGTCCGCGCGGCTCGACACGTTCTTCCAGAAGCTCAACGTCGGCCCGAACGAACCGTACATGTGGGCGGGCAACGAACCCGACTTCGGCGTGCCGTGGCTGTACAACCACGTCGGCCAGCCGTGGAAGACGCAGGAGGTGGTGCGCCGGATCGCGACCACGCTGTTCAGCGCGACGCCGGACGGCGAACCCGGCAACGACGACCTCGGCGCGCAATCGTCCTGGTACGTCTGGGCTGCACTAGGCCTTTACCCGTCGACGCCGGGCACGCCGGATCTCACCGTGCACAGCCCGTTGTTCGAGCGGGCGGTGCTGACGTTGCCGGGCGGTCGCACGTTGGACCTCCGGGCCCCGGGAGCGTCGACGACTAACCAGTACGTCCACGGGCTGACGTTGAACGGGCACCGGTGGGACCGGACGTCCTTGCCACAGGACCTCGCGCGCAACGGCGGTCGGCTCGACTTCGCGCTGTCGGCGCAGCCGGACCGGAACTGGGCCGCGAACACGCAGCCACCGTCCTATCGGGACGGTGAGGAGCCGTTCGTCGGCTCGGTGGCCAACCAGGTCACCGTCGAACCGGGCGGCTCCGGCACGGTCGCGGTGCACGGCCAGCGGCTCGGCGGGCAGCTGCGCTCGCTGAACATCGCGACGTCGGCCCCGGCGGGGATCACCGTGTCCGGCCCGCGTTCGGTTCGGCTCGACGACCGCACCGGCGGCGGGAAAACCGACCTGACCGTGACGGCCGCGGCTGGAACTCGCGCGGGTTACTACGAGGTTCCGGTGACATTGCGCGGCGCCGGACATTCGGTTTCGTCCTCGGTAATCGTGCTGGTCGCGCCGAAGGGAAGTCTCGCGAGCGCGCTGGGCAATACCGGAATTTCCGACGACGGCGACGCCGGTTCGGCGAATTTCGACGGGGCGGGCAACAGCTATTCGCGGAAAGCATTGGCCGACGCCGGTCTCGCTCCGGGGTCGGCCGGGCACGCGGCGGGCACGACGTTCGTCTGGCCCGCCGCGCCGTCCGGCCGTCCGGACAACGCGGCGGCGTCCGGACAGAAGCTCGATCTAGGTGGAACTTCAGCGCGCCGGCTGCTTTTCGTCGGCTCGGCGGCGAACGGCGACCACCGGGGGAGCGCGACGGTCGCGTTCACCGACGGCACGACGGCGACCGCCGATCTTTCGTTCGGTGACTGGGTGTTGCCGGGCGGAAATGCCGAACCAGTGTTCGGCAATACGCTCGTGGCCCGCACCGCCTACCGGAATCAGCCCGGCGGCCAGGGAATCGGCGCCTCGGTTTACGCCACCGCCCCGCTGGAAATCCCGGCGGGCAAGAAGATCGCGACGGTGACGCTCCCGTCCGATCCGGACCTCCACGTTTTCGCACTCGGCCTCGGCTGAGTTTGTCAAGCGGGATTCCCAGGGTGTGATCTGTTCGGGGGTCCCGGAATTTCTCGGCCCCCTTCGTCGTAAGTGACTGGCGTGCTCACGACGAAGGGGAGTGGCGTGAACGAAACACGCGAAGCGCCGAAAGCCGGGAGCCAGCTGAAGCTGGTGCTCGTGCTGGGCGTTCTGGTGGCACTGGGGCCGCTGTCCATCGACATGTATCTGCCGGCGCTGCCGGACATCACCCGCGAACTGTCGACGACGGAGTCGACCATCCAGCTGACCCTGACCGGAACGGTGCTGGGGCTCGGGCTCGGTCAGCTGATCGCCGGCCCGCTTTCGGACGCGATGGGGCGGCGGATCCCGCTCGTCGCGGGAAGCGCGATCCACGTGCTCGCGTCGCTGCTGTGCCTGGTGGCTCCGACGGTCGAGCTGCTGAGCGCGGCGCGCGTGCTGCAGGGGCTCGGGGCGTCGGCGGGCGCGGTGCTGGCGCTGGCCGTCGTGCGCGATCTCTACACCGATCGCGCCGCGGCGAAACTGCTGTCCAAGCTCATCCTGGTGATGGGCGTTTCCCCGGTACTGGCTCCGACGCTCGGCAGCGCGCTGCTGGCGTGGACGCACTGGCGCGGGGTGTTCGTGGTGCTCGCCGCGATCGGCCTGGCGAGCGGGATCGCGGCGGCGTTGGCGCTGCCGGAGACCCTGCCGCCGGCGCGGCGGCAGCCGTTCCAGTTCCGGGCAACCGTGCGGTCTTACCGGAGCCTGTTCACCGACCGCTCGTTCGTCGGGCTGGTGCTGGTGGCCGGGTTCGCGATGGCCGGGCTGTTCGCGTTCGTCAGCGGCGGGTCGTTCGTGTTCCAGCAGCAGTACGGGCTGGACCAGCAGCAGTTCGGCCTGATGTTCGGGGCGAGCGCGGTGTGGCTGATCGCCGCGACGCAGGTCAACGCCCGGCTGATGAACCGGTTCGAACCGCACCAGGTGCTGCTCGTGGCGAGCGTCGCCGCGGCGGTGTCGGCCGCGGTGCTGCTGGTGACCGCGCTGACCGGCTTCGGCGGCATGTTCGGCGTCGCGGTGCCGGTGTGGGTGGTGCTGTTCTTCGCCGGGCTGATCCTGCCGAACGCGCCCGCGGTCGCGCTGGACGCGCACGGCGACAACGCGGGGACGGCGGCGTCGCTACTGGGCGCGGTGCAGTTCGGCGTCGGCGCGGCGGTTTCGCCGGTGGTCGGCCTGCTGGGCAACAACGCGGTCGCGATGGCCGCGGTGATGTTCGGCGGACTGGTGGTGTCCGGGCTGGTGCTGTGGCTGATCGCGCGGCCGTGGCAGGGCCGGGCGGCCGAATCCGCCGAACCGGCCCTGGCCGGCGCCCGGGTGCCGGTGGCGGTCGACTGAGGCTGCTGGGGGTCGTGAGCGGCGGCGCCGGTTCTCCCCGGCGCCGTCGCTCACGGTGTCACATGCTGCGGAGCACCGAGACGACCACGCCGAGCACCGTGGCCCGGTCTCCGTCGATCACGTCGTAGGCCGGGTTGCGGGGCTCGAGGTACACGTGCCCGTCGCGGCGGCGGTAGACCTTCACCGTCGCCTCCTCGTCGATCATCGCGGCGACGATCTGGCCCGAATGCGCCTCGGCCTGCTGCTTCACCACCACGATGTCGCCGTCGCAGATCGCCGCGTCGACCATCGAATCGCCGCGCACGCGCAGCCCGAAGACGGTGCCGCGGCCGGTGAGCCCGCGCGGCAGCTGCATCACGTCGTCCACGTGCTCCTGCGCGGCGATCGGCGTGCCGGCCGCGATGTCGCCGACCACCGGCACCGGCACGGAGTCGCCGCTTTCGCGGGAGGGGAGGTCGCCGAGGAAGGCGCGCACGTCGATCGGCCGCGACATCGTCGAGCTGCGGCGCAGGAAACCCTTGTCCTCCAGCGCGGCGAGATGCTTCGACACCGAGGACGTCGACCGCAGCCCGACCGCTTCGCCGATCTCGCGCGTGCTCGGCGAGTACCCGTGCCTGCCCACCCAGTCCCGGATGGTGGCGAGGATGCGCTGCTGCCGCTCGGGCAGGGCCGAAGCGTCCAGGTCGTCGAAAACGTCGTCGTAGGCGGTCACGGGCCCGATCGTAGAGGGCGTACGGGCCGGTCGCGGGGACCGGGGGCGTTGTTCCACTGTGGACGGTGGATGCGGTTGGTAGACTCTTCCCTCCGGAGGGTGACGGAGGGGGACGGGATGACGCAGCCGCTGGAGCGGCCCAAGGTGACGGGGATCGGCATCGCGGTGGCGGTGCCGCTGGTGCTGCTGGAAATGCTCGCGCTGCTGGAGATCTGCGTGGCATACGGGGGAATCTGGTCGGTAGACAACCTAGTGAGCGGCATCGGCACTCTCTCCGATTGCCTGTTGGTGGTGACCTTGCTGCTGGCGATCGCAGTGCTCGTCGGCGTGGCGATGATTTTCGCGCGGCGGCAGCGGGTCGGCCGGATTCTGCTCTGGGGTGCTCCGGTGCAGCTGCTGTGTTCGTTCGTACTGGCGATCCAGTTCCATTCCTGGTGGGACAGTGTCGCGTACGGCGTGATGACGGTCTTGGCGGTGGTTCTGTGGCTGCCTGCGGTGTCCGCGAAGACGCCTCCGCCGGTGGGATACGGGATGCCTTATGGGGCACCGGGTCCGGGCATGCCGCAGTATCCGTTGCAGCAGTATCCGCAGCCGGGGCCGGTTCCGCCGCAGTACGGGACGCCGCAGCCGTATCCGCACCAGCAGCCGATGCCGGGGCAATGGCCGCCGCAGGGGCAGTGGCCGCCGCAGAGTCAGCCGCCGCAGGGGTGGCCGCCCCAGTGATCACTGCCCGGCGAAGTGCCGCTGCTGGTCGGTGACCTCGGCCAGCACGCGTTTGAACTCCTCGTACTCGTTCCGGCCGAGCCGCCGGGCGTGCCGGTCCTCGATCCCGGCCAGCACGCGGGCCGAGGCGCTGATCATGGCCTGCCCGCGGGAGGTCGGGCAGACGAGTTTCGCGCGCCGGTCGGCCGGGTCGGGGCGGCGTTCGACGTAGCCGAGGGTTTCGAGTTCGTCGACCATCGTGCCGATGACCTGCTTGCGCCGCCCGGACAGGCGGGACAGCTCGGTCGCGCGCGAACCGTCCGGGCCGAGATAGGCGAGCACCGCGCCGTGCCGCGGGCTGAGGTCGTCGAAGCCCTCGGCGGCCAGCGCGGTGAACAGCTCCCGCTGCACCGCGAACAGCAGCCGCCCGGCGAGCATGCCGAGATCGGGACGGGCGGGCACGCGGGAATCGGGCACGGCGGAGATCGTAGCCCCCGGCCGGGCGCGGGTCAGGACCGCCGGGGAGTACGCAGAATTCGTTGTCCTCGGGGTCTTTCAGCACGATCCAGTGGTCGTTTTCCGGATCTTCCACGACTCTCGCGCCCAGCGTGACGAGGCGGGACACCTCGTCGCGCTGTTCCACCGTGTCCGGCGCGATGTCCAGGTGCAGCCGGTTCTTGCCGGTCTTCCCCTCGGGCACCGGCTGGAACAGCAGCGACGGCCGGTCCGGCGCCTTCAGCTCGACGTAGCCGAGCCCGTGGCTGTCCTGCCACTGTTCGGTCCGCGGGTAGCCCAGTGCTTCCCGCCAGAATTCGGCGAGCGCGTCGGCGTCGCGGCAGTCGACGGTGACGGCGATCAGATGACTGCTCATGCCCGGCGGCTACCCGCGATCCGGCCCGGTTACTCATCTGTCCACAGTGGACGCTAATGCGGGTGGGCGAGCAGGGCGCCGAGCCCCGGCCCGGCGGCTGGGCGGCCGAGCAGGGTGAGACAGTGCCAGAGCGTCACCTGCGTCGCGGTGAGCACGGGTTTTCCGGCGAGATTTTCGAGTTCGGCGAGCAGCGGCGCGGTGTGCAGGGCGGTTTCGGGGAGCAGGACGGCCTGGGCGTCCGGGGAGCCGGCGGAGCGGACCAGGTCGCGGATGCGGTCGCTGTCCCAGCCGGCCAGGTCGCGATCCGATCCGGCGTTGGCCGACACGGCGTGCACGGTGGCGATGTTTTCCTCGGCGAGGAACGCCGCGAACTTGTCGGTGATCTCGGGCGCGTACACCGAGGCGAGCGCGACGCGGTCCAGGCCGAGCCGATGGGCGGCCGCGATGAACGCCAGCGACGTGCTGCTCGCCGGGACGTCCAGGGCGTCCGTCAGCGCGGCGGTCTGCGTCTTGGCCACGGCGACGCCGTCGACGAAACTGCAGCTCGTGCAGGCCCAGCTGACCACCCGCGGGGACGTCGTGAACGTCTTGGCGGTCCGGACCAGGCGGTCCGGTTCGCTCAGCTCGCGCACGGCCGTCTGGACGTTTTCCCGCTCGACGGTGCGCCGGGCCCAGGGCACGTAGGCGAACTCCACCCCCGGCCGGGCGTCCAGGCAGCCGGCCAGCGCGGTGAAGTCGTCTTCGGCGCAATCGCGCGTGGGGTACAGCAGACCGATCATCTGGGGCAGTGTCGCACTCGTTCGCCCGCCCGGCAGAACTTCAGGAGCCGGGGCCGGAGTAGATCTCCTCGGCGGCCGGGGCCTTGAACGGCTTCGTGTCTCCGTTCCAGTCGAAGTCCAGCGTGCCTTCCTTCGGGGACTCGTACCGGGCCATCTCGTAGGACGACCCGTATCGCTCGAGGTAGATCGTCCTGCTGCCGTTCCGGTACCGGATCGCCGGAGTGCCCGCCAGGTCGACGGGTTCGCCCGCGGAGTAGCCGGGCTGGTCCAGGTCGTCGACGATGCTGTCGACGAAGAGGTCGCGGTTCAGGGCGCGCTTGAGTCCCTCGCGGAAAAGCTCGGCCAGCCGGGCCTTCGAGGAGTCCGTCGGCACCCACTTGCCGACCACCGCGGAGAGAGCCTCGCCGGTCAGCCCGGCCGCCTTGGCCATCTCGGCGCTGAACTTCAACCAGACCTTGTCGCCGACGCGCAGCAGCTGCATCGGCACGCCGTCTTGCTCGATCGTGCCGCCCGCACTGTCGTGGTTGAGCTGCAGGTCGAGCTTCACTTTTCGACTGTCGCCGCCCTTGACATGGAGCGCGACCGAGGCCTTCAACTTGCCTGCGACGGTTTCGCCGACCACTGCGCCGTCGGGAGGAGCGTCGAACGGCTTGACCGGCGAACTCGCGGCCGGGCTGGCCAGCGACGGGGCGGCGTTTCCGCCGGAGCCGGAACAGGAGGTGCACACGAGCACGGCGGCGGCCGCGAGGAGGAGAACCGGGCGAATCATGCGATTTCCGTTCGGGACGGGACCGGAGAATGGTCCACAGTGGACGAACGGCCTCGCGTTCCCGAGCGGCACGGGAACGCGAGGCCGTGCGGGTCAGGAGCCGGGGCCGGAGAAGATCTCCTCGGCGGGCGGAGCCTTGGCCGGGACGGGCTGGTCCCAGCCGGTGAACTCCATCGTGCCTTCCTTCGGCGACTCCATCCGCAGCAGGCGGTGCGGTTCGACGGCCTCGATGAAGATCGTCGTGTCGTCGTTCTGGTACCGCAGCGCCAGGGTGCCCGCCGCGTCGGCGGGCTGGCCGAAGCCGTAGCCGGGCTGGTCGGCTTCGGAGGCCATGGAACTGACGAAGATGTCGAAGTCCAGGAACAGCTTGAACGCCTCGCCGAGACCCTGGCCGAGCTTGGAGTCGAGCGACACCCACTTGTCGCGCAGCATCGCGGCGCCCGCGGCGGGCACTCCGGAACTCTTGGCGAGCGAGTCGCTGAACTTCATCCAGACCTTGTCGCCGACGCGCAGCACCGGCACCACGACGCCGTCCTTCTCGATCGAGCCGCTCACGCTGTCCTTGTTGAACTGCAGGTCGACCTTCATCTTGCCGTCTTTTTTGCTCGCCGAGCCCTTGACGTGGACCGCGGTCGACTTCTTCATCGCGGCCTTGATGGCCGCGGGGTCGAGCGGGTCGGCGGACGGCACAGCCGACGAACTCGCGGCCGGGCTGGCCGAGGCGGGCGGCGGCGCGGCGGTTCCGCCGGAGCCGGAGCCGGAGCAGGAGGTGCACACGAGCGCGGCAGCGGCCGCGATGGTGCCGTAGCGCAGAAGGAGACGGTGCGAGACCGGGCGAGTCATGCGATTTCCGTTCGGACAGGCCCAGGACGCCCCTGAGCACATCCGGTTATCGCCTGGTCCGAGGACCCGTTACGGCTCTTCTGCTTCCGTCACGTATTCGTGACTCGCGCTGCGGTCCACAGTGGACTAGCTGGCCGCGCGGGTGACGGTGTGGCCAGGGTGCGGCAGCCGCTGCGGACGGCCGCCCGGGTGGTACTCGAAGTGCCACCATTCGTTGTCGTACACGCGATACAGGCCGAATCGCGCGCCGTGGACTTCGAGCCATTGCGCGCCTTCGTACGGGCGTACGTCGAGCGCGACGCCTTGCACGTGCTGCGATTGCGCGGGCGGCAACGTGAGCTGCAGGGCGAGTTCGGGCGAACCGGCGCGCAGCACTTCCTTGCGGAACAAGTCGGCCTGTGTCGCGGCGTCGCGGTGCCCGGACGTCAGGCCGAGCAGGATTCCGTGCCGCCACAGGGCTTCGGTGCGCGCCGCGGTGAACGCGGCGTACGTGCCGGGGGTGAGCCCGGCGAGGTTTTCGGCCGGGTAGCGGGCCCCCAGCGCCCACTGGCACGCGACGTGCCGTGCCCGGCCCCGCGCGACCACCCACGCGACCGGCACGAAAAGCACCGCGAGCACGTGGGTGACCACTCGGTAGATTCCCGTCACGGCAACGCCTTCACGACCGCGGCGGCGGCCTGCGCGATCAGTTTGTCGTCGGTCTTCGCGTCTTTCTGCGCACGGTCGGACAGCACGGCGAGCACGATCGGGGCCCGGTGCGGCGGCCAGAGCACGGCGATGTCGTTGCGCGTGGCGTAATCGGCGGAACCGGTCTTGTCCGCGACCTGCCAGTCCGCGGGCACGCCGGCGCGGATCACGTTGGCACCGGTGGTGTTGGCGCGCATGATCTTGGTGAGCACGGCCTGTTTGTCCGCCGGGAGTCCCGAGTCGAGCGCGACGGCGCGCAGGTCCTTGGCCCAGACTCGCGGGGTGGTCGTGTCCCGGACGTCACCAGGGCTCGTCTCGTTGAGAGCGGGCTCGATGCGGTCCACGTGGGTGACCGTATCCCCCAGCCTGCGGACCTCGGCAGCCAGCCCGCCCGGACCGCCGATTTCGCGGAACATCAGGTTATCCGCCGTGTTGTCGCTGTAACGGAGCGCAGCGTCGAGGACGCTCTGTAACGACATTTGCTCCCCGATGTGCTTCTCCGTGATCGGGGAATTGGGCACGAGATCGCTTTGCCGAATCGTGACCGTCCGGGCCAGATCATCCCCTCGGTGCAGGATGGCTGCCGCGTTGAACACCTTGTGCGTGGAAGCGTAGGCAAAGCGGTCGTCGGCGTGATAGGCGACCTCGCGGCCGTCGCCGGTGTCGATCGCGTAGACGCCGAGGTGCGCGTCGAAAGTCTTTTCCAGCGCGGCGAAATCCGGCTGGACGACTGTCTTGGCCGCGGCAGGCGCGGCGGACGGCGCCGGGGCGGGCGGTGTTGCTGGTGTGGCACATGAGGCTAGCGCGACCAATGCGAACGCGGCCAGGGGCAGCCTGCGGAACACGGGTTCTCCCTCCGAAGTCGATCAACTCCTCCGAAGCCTGCCCTCGGCCGGTTCATGCGGTCCAAGACACTTCTGTGCGAAATGATGCGAATCTGGCATAAGCTCTGGTCGTGGACTTGGTCGGCTGCTGCAAGGCGTTCGTGAGCGTGACCGAAGCGGGGAGTTTCACCGGCGGCGCGGCGGTCGCGCGCATCCCGCAGCCGGTGGCCAGCCGCCGGATTGCGGCGCTCGAGCGGCATCTGGGGGAGCGGCTGTTCGACCGGTCGACGCGGCGGGCGCGGCTCACGCCGTTCGGCCGGGACCTGCTGCCGTCCGCGCAACGCCTGGTCCGGCTCGCCGAAGCGATGGAACACGACGCCGAGCGCGCGCGTCGGCGGCCGCTGCGGCTGGCGGTCCCGGACACGTCCACCACCCGCGATCTCGCCGAACTCGAGGCGCAGGCGCGGACGGTCGAGGTGTTCCTGGAATTCCGTGTCGCCGGGCCTGCCGAACGTGCCGAACTGGTGCGGACGCAGGAGGTGCGGGCCGCGCTCGTCGCGGTGCCGCCCGAGGAGGGGTGTGGACGGTGCCGCTCGGGCTGGCGAGCGAGGCCGAGCCCGGCGAACCGGTGCTGCACCTGGAAACCCTGCGCGCGGGCCGGTCGGCGGCCGCGCGGCGGCGGGTGTGGGTGCAGCCCGAGGACGACGTGCCGCACGTCCGCGACCGGGTGTTCCGCGCGCGGGACGCGGCCGGGCTGCTGCCCGCCCAGGTGGAGGTCGCCGCGACGCTGACGACGGCCGCGGCGAGCGTGTTCAGTTCGGCGGATCTGCTGCTGTGCTCGGCGGATCAGGCGCGGGAGCTGGGGCTGGCGTGGCGTTCGGTGGGCGGCGTCCGGCTCGCGCGCGGGTACGACGTGGCGGCCGGGCTCGGCGACGACATCGACCGGGTGCGGACGCCGCTGCGGGCCGCGATCGCCCGCTGTCTCGGCGCGAGCGTTGAGGCAGACTGACGCCGTGAACACTGAGGCGCTGCTGGCGCGGCTGCGGGACGAACTCGACGAAGGCGGGCTGCGCGGTTCGTTCCTCGTCCGGGATCTCGGGTCCGGCCGCGAGATCGGGATCGAGCCCGACCTGCAGTTCGCGACCGCGTCGCTGGTCAAGGTCCCGCTCGTGGCGGTGACCGAGGACCGGATCCGCCGCGGCGAGCTGGACGGCGCGCGGCAGGTGGAGATCGAGCCCGACCGCATCGACACCGCGGGACCGACCGGGCTGTCGCGCTTCCGGCATCCGGCGCGCGTGGCGGTCGCCGACCTGATGTACCTGGCCTCGGCGATCAGCGACAGCGCCGCGGCCGACGAACTGTTCGCGCTCACCTCGCCCGCGGAGGTCACGCGGACCGTGCGCGACTGGGGGATCGCCGGCATTTCGGTGCGGCATTCGGTGCGGGAGCTGAGCGATACGCCGGTGGAACGGTTCGCCGAGGCCGACGTGCACCTCGCGCATTCGCTGGCGATCGGCGCGGTCACCGAGGGACAGGGGCATCCGGTGCGGCAGCTGGACGTTTCGCGGGCGAGTTCGGGTTCGGCGCGCGCGTTCGCCGACCTGCTGACCGCGTTGTGGACCCCGTCGAAGATCGACCCGGACGTGTCCGCGCGGGTGCGGGAGCTGATGGGCGGAAACCTGCTGCGCCAACGGCTGGCTCCGGATTTCGCGTCCGATTCCGCCAAATGGTCCTCGAAAACCGGGACACTGCTGAATTTGCGGCACGAGATCGGGGTGGTGGAGCACTCCGACGGACAGAGCTTCGCGGTCGCCGCGCTCACCGAATCCCGGGTGCCCGCGGCGATCCAGCCGGAGGCGGAGATCCTGATGGCCCGGGTCGCGCGGACCCTGCGGGACCATCTGCGGGCGCGCGGCTGACCGGGTCCGGCCGGATCCGCCCTCGCGGCGAATCCGGCCGGTCGCCTCGTCTTCCCTCGTCAGACCAGGCCCAGCAGCGTGAGGATGAGAACGATTCCGTGCGTCTGCATTTCCCGCACCTCCCTCCCGGATCCAGGCACGGAAAATCCCCGCCGCGAAAGGACGTGCTTTCGCGGTTCGCGGGATTTCCGTGATTCTCGGCGATCCGCCCGCAGCGGGCGGCGTGCACCCAGAATGCGATCCGGGAACGAGGGCGGACAAGGGGTTTCCTGTTTCCTGGAAAGCAGGAAACACCTGGTCAGCGAAGGGTCGGCGTGCCCCAGGCCAGTGCGGCCGGCCGGGTCGTGCGGGCAGCTGGGCCCGCCGGGGAGACGCCCGCCGCCGGGCGGCAGATCTCCAGCCGCAGCAGCCGGACGCCGGTGACGTCGAGTTCGGTGTGCCGCGGGCTGCCGAACGCGGAATGGTCGAGGTGGCGGATTTCCCCGTCGAGGCGGACGCAGAACAGGCCGGTCTGGAATGCCGCGTCGTCGGCGTCGTCGAGAATTCCGGCGACCGCGGTGAAATGCGCGTACGCGCCGCCGAGGTCGATTTCCGCGAACACCCACGATCCGGAAGTCGGCCCGGCGGTCCGGAAAATGACGCTGTGCTCGTAACTGATTCCGTCGATCCACGCTGAGCCCGCCGTGATGTCCGCGCTCTTGTCGCGCCACGGCAATTCGGTCGCCAGCGTCGGCCCGGCCGCGGAATCCGCCGCGCCGCGCCAGATTCCGCGCACCGGCCGCTCGTTCTGGCTGCGGCCGGTGATCGCGGAGATCAGCCCGGCGACGCCGTCGTCGGTGAATTCCGGAATCCGGTAATGCGTGGTGCAATACGGGGTCAGGAACGACGGGATGTCCTCGACGGCGCCTCCGGGAAGCACCACCGGCAGGATGCGGCGGGTCTCGCCGTGCAGGTCGCGGGTGAGCGCGTCGCGCATGATCCTGGCCTCGAACTGGGAACCGCGGCCCTCGTGGGACGGAGCCTCCCCGTTCGCGCGCCGTTTGTAGTCCGGCGAGGCGATCACCAGGACGAAATCGGCGGCGAGGATGTTCCGGATCGCCCAGTCCGACCAGTCGATCCGGGCGGAGTCGTCCCACTGGTCCAGCCGGACGTCGAGCCCGATCCGGGCGCGCAGGAAGCTGGCGAAGGTCCCGACCCGCTGGTAATGCTCGGCGGTGTCGTGGGCGTAGCTGATGAAGATCCGCGGTGCGGCGGGGGCGGACATCGGTCTCCTCGGATTCCGGCGGCAGCGACCGGTCCAGTTTCGGCTCCGGTCCCCGGCGCGACCGGCGGCCGCGGGTTTTCGGCCACAAAGTGTCCAGAATCTGTCCCTTGTCCGCGCCGGGGCCGAAGGTATCGTCGGTGGCCGAGTCGAGCACAGCCACGGCCGCGGAAATCGACGGGGAGCGCTGCCCAGGTGTACCACTATGATGTTTTCATCAGTTATCTGCGGACCGCCGATCCGATCGCCCGATGGGTGCGCAACCATTTCCAGCCCCGGCTGCGCGAACTGCTCGACGGCAACCTCGACCGGAAGGCCGAGGTGTTCTTCGACGGCTCGGTCCGGGTCGGCGGGCGCTGGCCGGACGAGGTGCGCTCCGCCTTGCGGCACACCAGGATCCTGGTCCCGGTGTGCTCCCCGAAGTACTTCTACGACGAATGGTGCCTCGCCGAGTGGGCCTCGATGGAGCGCCGCGAGAAACTGGCCGGCGGGGACCGCCCGGCCACCCTGATCTACCCGGTGATCTACTGCGATTCGAAGAATTTCCCGCCGTACGCCCACGAACGCCGGTGGGAGAATCTGACCGAATGGAATCATCCGTACGAGCAATTCCAGGTCTCGCCCAAATACATCGGTTTCCACGACCGGATGAACCGCATCGCGGCCGAGATCGAGGAACTGCTGAGCGACGCGCCGGCGTGGCGCGCGGACTGGCCGGTGCTCACTCCGCAGCCGGATGTCCCGCCCGCGTCCCGTTTCCCGAGGCTCTGACGCGATGGCCGGAACCGTGATCACGTTCTACTCCTACAAAGGCGGGGTGGGAAGGAGCTTCACGCTGGCCAATGTCGCGGTGCTGCTGGCCCGCTGGGGCCATCGCGTGCTGTGCGTCGACTGGGACCTCGAAGCGCCGGGCCTGCGCGAGTACTTCCGGCCGCGGCTGAACCCGGCGCTGAAGGGCGGGGTCGTCGACCTCGTGGCCGACTTCCGGGCGGGCTCCGTCCAGCCGAACCGGCACGTCCTCCCGGTCGAACTGGACACGGTGACCGGCGCGCTGGACTTCCTTCCCGCGGGCGCCGACAGCCCCGATTACCCGGCGCAGGTACAGGGAATCGACTGGGAAAGCTTGTACGACGACGAGTTCGGCGAGTACCTCGAACGCTGCCGCGAGGCGTGGACCGCGGACTACGACTACATCCTGCTCGACAGCCGCACCGGCATCTCCGACGTCGGCGGCATCTGCACCGCGCATCTGCCCGACCGGCTGGTCGTCCTCTACACCGCGAACATGCAGAGCCTGCGCGGCGCGGTCGATGTCGCGCGCCGAGCGAATGCCGCACGGAACGCCCTGCCCTACGACCGTCCGCAGCTCCCGGTGCTGCCGGTGCTCTCGCGGTTCGACACGCGCGAGGAGTACGACCGCTCGGAAAACTGGCGGGAAATCTGTCTCGACGAGACGCGAAGCCTGTTCGACAGCTGGCTGGACCAGGACGTCCCGCCCGCGGTGATCGCGCGGCACCTCACGCTGCCGTACGTGTCGTACTGGACCTTCGGCGAGCAGTTGCCCGTGCTGCTGGAGAAAAGCCCCGGCGCGGACCAGATCGGCTTCGCCCTGGAGACGGTCGCCGCGGTGATCGCGCATTCCTTCGACCGGACCGAACTGCTGGCCGAAAACCGCGACGCCTACGTGGCGGCGGTGCGCACCAAGACGCAGAACTTCGCCTACGACATCCAGGTCAGCATGCCCCGCTCGAACCTCGAGGTGTCCAAGAACGTGGTGGCGGAGCTGGAAAAACTCGGCATCCGGGTCGGCCGGTCGCTGTCGGGCGACCGGTCCTGGCTCGGCCGCGCGGAGACCGACGCCCGGCACCTGTGCCTGGTGATCGACGGCAAGGCGAGCCGGTGGCAGCTGGCGGAGGTCGAGCTGTTCCTGCACCGCACGCTGGGCCAGGACCGCAGGCTGATCCCGGTGCTCACCGAAGGAACCGACCCGCGCGAGCTGTCCGGATACCTCGGCAATCTGCGGCACCTGCGGCTCAGCTCGGTGAACGGCCCGGCGAAGGTCGCGCGCAGCCTCGCCGACGAGATCGGCGCGGGCCGGACCCTGGTCGACACCGGCCAAACCGACCTCGTTTCCCTGCTGCGGCAAGCAGTGCACGCCCGCCTCCGGCCCGGACTGTGGGACCTCGTCGACGACCTCGCGAGCGAAATGCCCGCCGCGGTCGGCGCCGGAGACAGCGTGCGAGCGCAAGAACTCGGCGCGGACCTGGCGGTGCTGCTGCGCCCGCGCCGGGACGACGACGACGCGATCCCGCCGCCGCCCCGGGTCCAGAAAGTCCTGGACTGGGCCCGGCGAGTGCTCGACGTGCGGGTGACCGGCAGCTAGCCGCGCCCCGCGAATTCCCACGCCCCGCCGCGCCCGCGGCCGGGCCGCCCGGTGAGAAAGGACGGCGGATGCACGAACGACTGAGCCACAAGCAGTCCGCGGCGATGATGGCGCTGATGGTGCACGGCCAGGAAATGTCGAACCCGGATCTGCGCGCCAAGGCGGGCTTCGCCCTCGACGGGAAAGACCGGCACAAACTCAACGAAAAATACGTCAGCAGCCGGAAATCCGGCCGAGCGTTCGTACACCAGCTGACCGACGACGGCTGGGTCTGGTGCGAGGAGGAACTAGCCGCGCTGACCCCGCCGAAGCCGGTGCGCAGCACGCTGACCGTGGTGGCTTACCTGGCGCTGAACCGGTTCTTCGAGTACTTGCGGCTGCACAACGTCTCCCTCAAGGACGTTTTCACCGGCGGGGACGGCACCGCGCCGGAGGCGGTGAAGCTGGAGGACATGATTCTCCAGGCCTACCGCAAACTCGCGCGCGAGCCGCGCGGCTGGGTGGGGCTGGCGGATCTCCGTTCGCTGCTCGGCGACGCCGCGGACGCCGAGGTCGACGCGGTGCTCAAGCAGCTGAGCCGTACCGGGCAAGCGAAACTGGTGCCCGAGTCCAACCGCAAGGTGCTGACCGCCGCGGACCGGGCGGCGGCCGTGCGCATCGGCGGTGAAGAGAATCATATGCTTTCGATCGAGGCGTCATGATCGAGCACCTGGCCGTACTGGCGACCTTGCGTTTCGACTGGGCGGACACTCCCGACCACGTATGGCGGGATTCTCCGTACCACGTAGACGGACTGCACGCGGACGTGATGGCGGCGATCGACGTCGGCATCCGCGACGCGGCGGCGAGCGACGGGCCGAGCCCGATCGGCCTGGTCATGCAGGGCATGAAGGGCGTCGGCAAGACCCATCTGCTGGGCATGGTCCGGCGGGCGGCGCACCGGGCGGGCGGCTATTTCTTCCTCGACGACCTCACCGCGGGCGACGCGTTCTGGGAGAACACCGCCGACGCGCTGCGCCGCGGCCTGCTGCGGGCCGACGATTCCGGCGAAACGCAGCTGCGCAGCTTCGTGCGCCGGGTCTGCGAACGCGGCGACGTGTCCTGGGAGGCCACCTCGGCCCTCCTGGGCACGGGTGCGTTGACCCGTTCGCACCTCGACGCGTTCGTGCTCGGGCTCCGGAAGCTCGACCGGCAGGTCGCCGTGGAGTGCGCGGACACCGCCCGCGCGCTGGTGCTGTACGCCGCCGAAGACCTGACTCAGAACGAGATCGGCGACGAGTACCTCGGCAGTTCCGAGGAATCGAAGTCGGGTGCCCGCCGGAAGTGGGGCATCCGGGCGAAGGCGAAATCCGCGCTGGGGCAGGTGCACGACATCACGCGGCTGCTCGCGCTCACCGGCCCGCTCGTGATCGGGGTCGACCAGCTCGACACGCTCATCGCCCGTTCCTCGTTGCAGACAAAGGAGATCGGGAGCCGAGGGGAGGAGGATTTCCTCGTCGCCCAGATCGCCGACGGGCTGATGGAGCTGCGCGAGGTCACCCGGCGGACGGTGACCGTGCTCGCCTGCCTGCCGACGACGTGGATGCTGATCAAGGACAAGGCCGCGGACACCGTGCCCGACCGCTTCCGCGAAACCCTGACGCTCGGCCGGGTGCTGGACGCCGAGGTCGGCAGGCGGCTGGTGGAACGGCGGCTCGGGGTCGCCTATGCCGCGATGGATTTCACCCCGCCGCATTCGACGTGGCCGGTCGCGCCCTCGGCGTTCGACGGGCCGTGGGAGGAGTACACCCCGCGCGAGCTGCTGAAGCGGATCGGCGCGCACATCGACGCCTGCGTCCGTGCGGAACGGGTGCAGGAGCTGACCAGCTTCGACACCATCGCACCGCAGGTGCTGCCCGCGCGCCCGGAGCCGAAACCCGACCGCTTCGCCGAACTCGACGCCTGGTTCGAGCAGCTTCGCGCGGCGGCGGATCCGGCGGCGCTGCTCGACCACAAGGTGGAAGACGAGGTGATGCCCCGGCTGCTGTCGGCTGCGCTGCGCGGGTGGATCACCGAGGTCGGCGACGACGAAATGGAGTGGGACGCTCGCGGCAGCGAGGACGAACTGCACGCGTGGCTCACCCACACTCTCGACGAGGACTCCGACCTCGAGGAGCACTGGGCGTTCCGGGCGATCTCCGTGCGGCATCCGCTGGCGGTGCTCAACCGGTTCCGCAAGGCGCGTTCGGCCGCCGGGCTGCGGCCCGGCGCGGACAACCGCCACCTCGTCCTGATCCGGAATTCCTCCTGGTCCAAAGGCGAGAAAACCCAAGCCGAGCTGCGGGCCTTCGAAGCCGCCGGCGGGAAGCGGCGCAAGATGTCCGAAGCGGACGTCCGCACGTTCTGGGCGCTGGACGAGATGTTCGTCAAGGGCGGCCCGGACGTCCACGAATGGCTCATCGACCGCCGTCCCGCGCGTCGGTCCCAGCTGCTCTCCGGCGTCCTGCCCGACACCGCGCAACGCGCCGAGAGCACCGCGCAGCGCCCCGAGCGCACCGTGCCCCAGCACTCACCGACCCAGCCGCCGCTCTTCCCGCAACCCGCCGCCGTACCAGCGCAAACGCAGCGATCCGCCCGCAACGGAACCGCGCAGGCCCCTCGTTCCGACGGGACCCACCCGCCACCGGACGGCACCCTCACTCTCGGCACCGAAACCGGCTCCGGCGCTCCCATCCGGATCGAACTGTCCGCCCTGCGCAAGCACGCCGCGGTCTTCGCCGGGTCCGGTTCGGGGAAAACCGTGCTCCTGCGCCGGATCGTCGAGGAATGCGCCCTGCTCGGCGTGTCGTCGATAGTTCTGGACCCGAACAACGACCTCGCCCGTCTCGGCGACGCGTGGCCGAGCCCGCCGAGCGGGTGGGGGCCCGAGGACGCTCAGCTCGCCGAACGGTATCTGGACGGCACCGACGTCGTCGTGTGGACGCCGGGCCGGGCCAACGGGCGGCCGCTCGGGTTCGAGCCGTTGCCGGATTTCGCCGGGGTGCTCGACGACGAGGACGAGTTCGCCGCGGCGGTCGAGGTGGCGGTGGCCGCGCTCGCGCCGCAGGCCCGGCTCACCGGCAGCACCGCGAAGGCGGACATCGGACTGGCGGTCTTGCGGCAGACGATCGTGCACCACGCGCGCACCGGGTCGCGGAGCCTGCCCGAGCTGATCCAGGTCCTCGCCGATCTTCCCGACGGCGTCACGAATCTCAACGGCGGAAGGAAAATCGCGGCCGAGGTCGCCGAGCTGCTCAAGGCGGCGATGGTGAACGACCCGCTGTTCGCCGGAGCTGGGACCCCGGTCGATCCGGCGTTGCTGCTGACCCCCGCGGACGGCAAACGCGCGCGGATCTCGGTGATCAGCTTCGCCGGGCTGCCGTCCGAATCCCAGCGGCAGAGTTTCGTGAACCAGCTGCAGATGGAGCTGTTCGCGTGGATCAAGCGGAATCCGGCGGGGGACCGGCCGCTGGGGGCGCTGTTCGTGATGGACGAGGCGCAGACGCTCGCGGCGTCGGGATCGCTCACCGCGAGCACGCGGAGCACGATCGTGCTGGCCGCGCAGGCCAGGAAGTACGGGCTGGGGCTGCTGTTCGCGACGCAGGCGCCGAAAGGCCTGCACAACCAGATCGCCGGCAACGCGACGACGCAGTTCTTCGGGCGGCTCAACAGCCCGGCGCAGATCGCCGCGGCGAACGAGATGGCGCGGGCGAAAGGCAGCCCGGTGGCGGACATCTCGCGGCTGGAGCGGGCCCAGTTCTACGTGTCCGGGGAGGCGTTCGGGTTCCGGCGGGTGTCGACGCCGCTGTGCCTGAGCCACCATCCGGCGAGCCCGCTGCGGATCGAGGAGGTGCTCGCGCGGGCCAGGAACGGGGAGGGAAGAGGGGAGGGGTGAAACAGCGGCCCGGGCCCGGGGATCCGTCCGGGCCCGGGCCGCTGCGGATCAGACGCCCGCGACGGACTTGATCCAGTCGCGGTACTGGGTGACGTTGATGTAGGCGGTGTAGGACTGGCGGTCGCTGGTCGAGGCGACGCCGACCTGCTTGCCGTTCGCGTACATCGGGCCGCCCGAGTCGCCGCCGGCGGTGATGCCGTCGCCGCGGTTGGCGCACACCGACACGCCGGCCGCGCCGTCCGGGCAGTCGACCGAGGTGACCTGGACGTTCGCCACCTTCAGCACCTGCGACTGGCAGTTGATCTCGGGCTGGTCGGTGCAGGTCGCGCCCCAGCCGTAGACCTGGACGGTGTCGCCGACGTTGACGTCGCTCGCGGTGCCGAGCGGCGCGTACTCGGTCTCGACCTTCTGGTCGATCTGGACCAGCGAGATGTCGGCGTCGGGGAGTCGTGCACCGACGTCGCGGAGACCTCGGTGCCCTGGGTCTGGTCGAGGCTGCCGATGTGGAAGGTGATCTGCTTGCCGCCCGCGCCCTGCGTGCAGTGCCGGGCGGTCAGGATCCAGTCGGGCGCGACGATCGTGGCGGAACAGAGTTCCTGGCCGCCGGCGAACATCCGGGCCGCGGCGTGCAGGGAGTCGGCGTTGCTGCCGTCGATGATGGCGGGCTGGGCGGGAGCGGCGCTCGCCGGGGCGGCCGCGACCGCGGCGGCGAAGGCGAAGCCGGACAGGATTGCGGCGGTGCGCGCGATTCGCACTGGTGATCATCTCCGGTGGGTGCGGGGAGCTGTCAGGTACTGACCCACCGTCGTGAATGTCGGTAAATGACGGAACCCGCCGAAGGTCGGGCTGACAGAGTTCCCGACTTTCGTCGTAGGGCAAGCGGAGCAGCGGCCGTCCGAGGTGCGCGGACGTGGACTGTGAGCGCGGTCACCGTGCCCGGAGGTCCAGAATGGTGTCGGGTGGACGTGCGGGCGCGACGGGCCCCGCCTGGACAGGGAGTGCAGCACGCGGATGGAAGCCGGCTCACAGGGATCGGCACGGCTGAAGTCGTCGTACCGCTACGACGACCTCGACGTGCTCACGCTGCTGCTGGCGGGCGAACTCGACGCCGGCACCGCGCTGGTGGTGGTGCGCGCGGTGACGTTCGCGCTGGCCAAACGCCCGATGGCGCTGGTGCTGGACCTGACCGGGCTGACCGAGCTGAGCGACGCGGGCGTGCACGTCCTGCGGGCCGCGCAGGACCGCGCGGCCGCCGAGGGCGTGGTGCTGCGGCTGCTCGCGCACCCGTCCGGCGCGGCGGGCCGCCGGCTCGCCGAGACCGGGATGACCGGGGTGTTCGACATCTATCCCGACCGCACGGCGGTCCGCGTCGAGACCGACCGGATCGCGTTCCTGCGCCGGATGCGGCGGCGCCTCGACGCGGGCTGAGGCCGGTCCGGAACCGGGCTTCCCGGGCCGCACGGCCCCGCCGCCGTGGCCCGAGCGGGTGAACTTCCCGGATTTTTTCGCCGGTGGTCCGGACCAGTGCCGGGATGTGGCAAGTTCACGCGAGCAGCGCCTCGGCCAGCCCCTGCTCCCGGATCGAGTCCCGCAGCTTCGCCAGCGCGCGGCATTGCGTCACCCGGACGTTGCCCGGCGAGATCCCCAGCGCCTTCGCCGTTTCGGCCGACGTCAGGCCGACGACCACGCGCATGGTGAGGATTTCCTGCTGCAGCTTCGGCATCCCGGCCATCAGCCTGCCCAGCGCCGCGCCGAGGTCGGCGGTCAGCGTGTGCGATTCCGGGCCGTCGCCGAGATCCGGGTTCTCCGGGAGGTCGGGCACCGGCCGCGAACGGTCGCGCGACACCGCGCGGAACGCGTCGGCCACCTTGTTCGCCGCGATCGCCCGCACCAGGTGCAGGAACGAGCCGCCGCGGTCCTCGTAGCCCGGCACCGCCTGCAGGACCGCGATGCACACTTCCTGCGCGACGTCGTCGGCCGACAGGTACGACAGGTCGCGGCCGCCGATGCGGGCCCGGCAGTAGCGCGCGATCACCGGTTTCAGCAGCGCCAGCAGTTCCGGAGCCGCGCCGGGGGCGCCGTCGCGGGCCGCGCGGACGACGGTTTCCAGTCGCTGCGCCAGTCCGGAGGGACGCGGCAGCGCGGCGAGCGGCACATAGCCTTCGACCGGTTCGGGCACGGTGGCGGTGGGCATCAGGGTCGTTCCTTTCGTACGGGCGGCCGCGGCGGTCTTCGCCCGCTTGCTCCGGGAATCGGGGGCCCGCGCGCGAATGTTGCGCGGGCGCGGGTGTTGTCCAGCTTCTGTCCGTTGCGCGGCAACGTGTTCCGCGCGGACCTGGACAGATCTTGGACAGCTTCGGCCCGCCGGTAGCGCGGCGGCGCGCGGCCGCGATCCCGGTGCGGTCGGAGAGTTGTCCCGATCGGGAAGGGGAATCGCGATGATCACGCACTGACCGGAGGCTCCGGCCCGGCCGGTTCAGCCGGCCGGGCACCACCGGATGCCGTAGGCGAAACCGGGCGCGAGGTGTTCGAACAGCAGGTGCGCCTCGCCCGAGCCGTCCGGGTGCACTACGTCGCCGCGCGCGCCCGGATCGCGTGCGTCGTCCTGGAATACGCGGTCCAGCCGCACGATTTCGGTCGGCGGCGCGGCCGGAAAGCGCACGTGCAGGTCGAACCGGTCGACCGGATGCCGCGGCACGCACACGTAGTGCGGATGCCGGAATTCCGCGCGGAACCGCAGCGCGAGGTCGTGGGTTTTCCCGCGCTGCAGCGGTTCGGCCAGCCGCAGCGCCAGCCCGACCCGGTCGTTCGACTCCATCGCGCGGCGGACCAGCGTGCCGCCGTGGAAGACGTCGACCTCCAGATCGCTTTCCCGCACCGGCCCGGAGGCCGCGGACGTGGTGGTGAGGGTGAGCGCGAGGTCCAGTTCGGAGACCTCGTCGGCGTCGGCGACGATCCGCCGGAACTCGAACACCTCGGGCCGATCCTGGTCCAGCGCAAGGAAGACGCGCAGCAGCTCGGTGTGCCAGCTGCCGTCCGAAGCCGGCCGTCCGCCGCCCTCGCGCGGACTGGCGAGCGCGAGCTGCGCGACGTGCTGGATGCCCTCGTCGATGCGCCGCCGGATCGTGCGGTCGTCGCGGTCCAGCTCGCGCGCGGCCCAGTGCACCCGTTCCTGATAGAACGGCTTGCGCGCCGGCTCGTGCATCGCGAACGCGGCGAGCACGGCGATCCGGAGATCGTCCGGGAGGGTCTTGGCCAGCGGTTCCAGCACGTGCGCGAGCCGGTCGCGGATCTCGACGTTTTCCGCGTTGTCGGGAATCCCGCACACCTCGCGCAGGACCGGCCCGACCCGAATCCCGAGCGGAGTGGTGAATACGCCGCGCCCCTTCCGGAGAACTTTCAATTCCGCGACCAAGTCCGCCGCGTTCGGTTCCACCCGTTCCTCCCTCGCGTCTCCCCGCCCGCAGCCACTGTTCCGCAATGCGGCCGCCGATGTCCAGCCTTGCCCGGCACCGCCGCACGGACTGTGACCGTAATGATTTCCCATTCCCGCATACGGCTGGCGGGATCCGGTTTATCCGCGCGCGAAATTCGCTCGGATGGCGCCTTCCGGAAACGGCGGGTGACTGCTCTCCATTGCCGTCCGCCGGGGCTCCGGGGACGGACGGTGCGGAGGGGACGCGAGTGGCGCGCCCTGTCCGTGCTGCTGGCGGGCAGTCAGCAGATCCCGTTCGGGCAGCTTTCAATCTTGTAAGCCGTGTCCCCGCGCGTCCGGGTCTACCATGCGGACCGTCCCCGCTCGCCGAATGCCTTTCCCGGCGGCGGGGCGCGCACGGGCAATCCGGCCTCCGGTTTCCCGTTCACGCGATTAAGGCGGAAACGGGAAACTCCTTCCCCGATTGGCGGGGAGTCCCGCATTCTCGGGGCAAGCCGCCGACCGGGCGGGCGGAAATCCGCCGAAGGAGCTTGCCGTGAAGGTCGTCTGTTCGTTTTCTCTGCTGGTGCGGGCCGCGTTCTGGCTCGCCGGGATCGCACTCGTGTCCGGCCTCGCGCTCGGCCATCCCGGCGGGCCGGGACCGGCCGCGCCGCCGGTTCCGGCGCGGACCGCGCCGTGACCGGACCGCGGCCCGGTGCCTGCCGGATCGTCATACTGGGAGCGAAAAGAAGGTGGAGGCGGATGACAGCGCGCGCGACTTTCGGGGCGGAATTGCGGAGGCTGCGCACTTCGGCCGGGTTGTCGCTCACCGAACTGGCCGGCCGGGTGCACTACAGCAAGGGATACCTGAGCAAGGTCGAAACCGGCTTCGCGGCCCCGAATTCCACGCTCGCGGCGCTATGTGAAGCCGAATTCCACACTCCTGGCGCGCTCACTTCACTGATTCCCGCGGAAACCGGCAAACGCCGGACCCGGCCGGACGTCCGCCCGTCCGGCCTCCCGCCGGTGACCGCCGACTTCACCGGCCGCGACGAGGAATCCCGAGCCGTGCGCGAGATCCTCGAATCCGACGGCGGCGTCTGCGTGATTTCGGGGATGGGCGGAGCGGGCAAGACGGCGCTCGCGGTGCGGTGCGCGTACCGGCTCGAAGCGTCCTTCGCCGACGGCTGCCTCTTCCTGGATCTGCGCGGCACCTCCGACGAGCCGGTCACGCCCGCCGACGCGCACGACCGGCTGCTCCGGATCCTGGAGGTGCCCGCCGACCGCATCCCGGCCGATCCCGACGACCGCGCGGCGCTGTTCCGGACCTGCCTGCGCGGCCGGAGTTTCCTGCTGGTGCTGGACAACGCGGGCAGCACCGGGCAGGTGCGCCCGCTGCTGCCCGCCGAACCGAAATGCCGCGTCGTGATCACCAGCCGCTCCCGGCTGCCCGCGCTGGACGAGGCGAGGCACGTCTCCTTGGGCGTCCTGTCCTCGAATTCCGCGGCCGCGCTGGTCGCCGCGGTGACCGGTGCGCCGCCCGCCGCCGCGATGCGGATCGCCGACCGCTGCGGCCGCCTCCCGCTGGCGATCCGGATCGCCGCGGCCCGCCTGCGCGCGCACCCGGCGTGGGATGTCGCCGAACTGGAGCGCAGACTGGCCGACGAAACCCGGCGACTGGGCGAACTCGACGACGGCGAACGAAGCCTGGCCGCCGCGTTCCGGTTGTCCGTCCGCCAACTGGGCGAGCCGGAGGCGCGGCTGTTCAGCCTGCTGGCCCTGCACCCCGGCCCGGATTTCGACGTCACCGCCGCGCAGGCGCTGGGTTCGCTCGACGCCCTCTCCGCCGAGCGCCTGCTCGACCGCCTGCACCAGGCGTACCTGCTCACCCAGCCGGAGCTGGGCCGGTTCGGTTTCCATGATCTGGTCAGGGTTTTCGCCGCCTCCGGAGCCGCTGACAACGATGCCTTCGGCCGCCTCGCGGACTTTTCCGTCGCCACGGCGGAACGAGCCGACCGCGCGATCAGCGGCCCGCGCTACCGGCCGGAAGTCGCGTATCCGCCGGGGCTGCCCGAAGTGGACTTCCCGGACCAGGACGCTGCGATCGCCTGGTTCCGCGCGGAATGGCCGAACCTGGTCGCCCTCTGCCGCCGGGCCGGCGAGTCCGAGCGATGCTGGCAGCTGGCGTTCTTCCTGCGCGGATTCCTCCACCTGACCAAGCTGTGGGACCCGTGGATCGCGACGCACCGCTGGGCCCGCGCCGCCGCCGAAGCCACCGGCAACCGCTGGGCCGCCGCCGCGACCACCGCGAACCTGGGCATCGCCTACGTCGACCGCGGCGACCTGGACGAGGCATCGCGGTGCTACAGCCAAGCCCTGCGCGAGTACCGGGAAATCGGCGACCGCCACGGCGAAGCGACCGCCCTCGCGCATTCCGCCTGGGCCGACCACTACCGAGGCAACCATGAACAAGCCCTGCGCGACTTGCATTCCGCCGCGGACTTCTACGACCTGACCGGCAACCGCCGCAGCGGAGCCATCACGAGGCGAGGCGTCGCACTGGTCCTGACCGCGCTGGGACGCCCCGCGGAAGCCGCCCGTCTGATCGAGGAGACCTTGACGGTGTTCGAGGACTTGGGGTTGGAACTGGACATCGTGATGGGACTGAATTGCCTGGGCTGGGCCAAATTCCGCGCTGGTGATCACGCCGAGGCCGCGTCGGCGTACCGGGAAGCTGCGGCGCGCGCGGAGGCTTGCGGCAGCACGCACGAAGCGGCGCGGGCGTACCTGGGGTTGGGCAATGTCGCTGCGGCGCAAGGGATTGGGTCGGATGCTGCTGTGCAATGGGGGCGGGCTGAGGCTGCGCATCCCGAGCTTGATCCGGTGACTGTCGGGGAGGCAGCCGCGCGCGCCGAGTTCCTTTGAGGACTCCGGCTTGGTCTGGGCGAAATCCGCTCGTCCGATCTGCGCGATCTCGCGGCTTGCCCGGCGTCCTGCGGAAGTCTCGCGCGCTGGAGGCCGATCGGGGAGAGACGGTGATCGTCGAGGTCGCGGTGCGGAAATCGCCTGATTGGCCGCTCGCGAGGCGCTTCGAGCCGTGATCGCGATCCTTCCGGGCCGGGCCGGGCCGGGCCGGGTCGGGCCGGGCCGGGCCGGGCTGAGCCGAGCTGGGCCGGGCTGGGCTGGGCTGGGCTGAGTCGGGCCGAGCCGGGCCGAGGGGAGCTGAGCCGGGCCGAGCCGAGCCGAGCCGAGCCGAGCTGAGCCGGGCGGGCCGAGCCGGGCCGGGCCGAGCCGGGCTGAGTCGGGCCGAGCCGGGCCGGGCCGGGCTGGGCCGAGTCGAGCTGGGCCGGGCGGGCCGAGCCGGGCCGGGCCGAGCCGGGCTGAGTCGGGCCGGGCCGGGCTGGGCCGAGTCGAGCTGGGCCGGGCGGGCCGAGCCGGGCCGAGGGGAGCTGAGCCGGGCCGAGCTGAGCCGGGCCGAGCCGAGCCGGGCTGAGTCGGGCCGAGCCGGGCTGGGCTGGGCTGGGCCGAGGGGAGCCGAGCCGAGGCGATTGCGGGCAAATGCTGGTTTCGTGGTGCGCTGATCACTGGCCGTCCATCACTGGACGCGCGCCCGCCGAGGCCGGGCCGCGGTCAAGGGCGTCGAGGCAACTGCGGGGGCGAGGGTTCGGGCGGCGGCGCGGTTGCCATGGCCGATCTCCGCTGGCGGGGACGGGGGAGCGGGTCGTAGGGGTGCCGGGGTTCGGTCGATCGCTGCCCGGGTTGGCGGGGCGAGGCTGTTGTGGGACGCGGGCTGCGGTCGTCGGTAGCCCGTCCGGGTCGGGCGGCCACGTAAGAAACCTCTGCCGCCGGAAGCCCGGCGCAGCTGGACCGGAGTGTGCTCGCGGTCTCTGCCCGCCGTGGCCGGGCGTCCGGGGCGGGTGGGGGCGTGCTGGGATGGGCGGATGGGATCGTCGCCCGAGCCGGTGGAGCAGTTGCCTCGCGTGGCGGGGTTCCGGGCGCTGATGTTCGCCCTCCCGCCGGTCGGGCGGCGGTGGTCGGCGGGGTTGCGGGCCGCGGCGGCGGTGGCGGTTCCGGGGATCGCGCTGGTGCTGGCGGGGGCGTCGGCGTCGGCGTTGTTCGTCACGCTGGGGACGTTCGCGGTCTTGTACGGCGAGGGGCGGCCGTACCGGGTCCGCGCGGGTGTCGTCGCGGCTGCTGGCGCTGGGTTGCTCGCGGCTGCCGCGCTGGGCGCTTCTGTCGGGACGGTGGTTCCGCCCGGGCCGGTGTCCGTTTTGGTGGTTTCGGCGGTCGCGGTGCTGGCGACCTACGTCGTCGACGCGTTGCGCCTCGGACCGCCGGGGCCGTTGTTCTTCGCGCTCGTTTGTGCGGGCGCGCAGGCGGCGGTCGAGGCGGGTGCGCGGCCGTGGGTCGTGCTGGGTTGTGCCGCGGCCGGGGTCGGGTCGTCGGTGGTGGTGTCGATGGCCGGAGTGCTGGCTGATCGGGCCAAACCGGAGCGGACTGCCGTCGAACGCGCGGTGCGGGCGGTCGAGGGGTTCGTCTCGGCGGAACGCAAGACGGCCGAGGCCCGGCACGCCGCCGGTGCCGCGGTGTCCGCAGCGTGGACTGCGCTGCACGACGCGGGACATCCGCGCAGGGGCACTGAACCAGACCTGGTGGCGAAGCTGCTCGCCACGCACCGTCGGTTCGCGGACGCGTCACCCGGGGAGTCCGTCGAGCTGCCACCAGGGCAACTGCCGCTGCCTCGACCAAGCATCGGCTACCGGTTGCGCCGCGCGGTTCCGTTGCGCTCGCACGCCGCGTTGACTTCGCTCCGCGTCGGAGCGGGCTGCGTGCTCGCGGGGGAACTGGCGGTGGCCGTCGGGTTCGGACGTCCGCATTGGGCGGTGCTGAGCGCGCTGGTGGTGCTGCAGCAGGGATTGGACCGGCGGCGGGCGAATGTCCGTGCGCTGCACCGGTTTGTCGGGACCGCGGCCGGGCTGGTGCTCTTCGGAGTGGTGATGATGACCGCGCCGTCCGGGATAGTGCTGATCTTGATTCTGGCGGTGCTGCAGTTCTGTGTGGAACTGGTGGTGCCGCGAAACTACGCCGTGGCAGTCGTGGTCATCACGCCGCTCGCGCTGCTGGCCGCCGGGGTGGCGAGCCTGCCCGGCCCGGTGTGGCCGGCAGTGGCGGACCGCTTCGCCCAGACGGCGATCGGGGTCGCGGTCGCGGTGGTCGTGCAGTACGCGGTCCTGCCTCGCGCGCACCGGAAGACGTTGGACTGGACCGGATCCCGCGTCCGCGCCGCGGCCCGCGCGGTCTTGGCGGGGGCACCGGTGCCGGGCCCGGCCGCGCGCCGGGACCTGCAGTTCGAACTGGAGGGAGCGACCCGGGCCGGAGTGGACTCGGCCCACAACGAACCCGGCTGGACAGCCGGACGATGGCCCGCCCACGCAGCCCTGGTCCACGACGGTTACGACCTGCTCCAGTCCTGCTGGTCCGCACCGGACGGCGGGTTGCGGGACGTTGGACGGTGGGAGCGGGTTTTCGGCCGGTGAGGGTGAGGCGGGTTGGGGGTGTCAGGCCGCGGGAGCGTGCTTCCGGCCCGTGAGGGTGAGGCGGGGGGATGTCGGCCGGTGGGAGCGGGTTTTCGGCTGGTGAGGGTGAGGCGGGTTGCGGGAGGTCGGACGGTGGGAGCGTGCTTCCGGCCGGTGAGGGTGAGGCGGGGGATGTCGGGCGGCGGGGTGAGTTTCGGCCGCTGAGGCTGGTGCCCGATGCGGCCGGAGGTCTGCCTGGGCAGGCCCGGCGGCGGCAGAACGCTGGTGAGAACGCCCGGGGCTGGCTTGCGAACGGCGAGCGCCAGGCACCCGGCGGCAGAGCCCACCGAATTCGCCTGCGCATGCTGGCGCGGCCCAAGCCCGCGCCGCCATTCGGCGAGACTGCCGCCGACGGCGGCTACCCCGCGCAGGAAGGCACCCCCGCGAGCGGCTCGAAGCTGGGCCGCAACTGTGCAGCACAGGCTCCGGCCTCGACCCGCCCTCACCCCGGGACTACAGCAGGGCCGCCTCGATCTCGGCTTGGTCGGTGTCGCCGGGGACGATCGTCAGCGGGCCCGCGACGTCCAGCAGACCTGGATGCCGGACGGTCCAGCTCAGCACCGGCAGCGAGTCTTTGGTCAGGTCGTGCGCGGACGTCACCGTGACGCCGGGCGTCGGGCCGCACGTGACGATGTTCGCGGACGGGCCGCGGCCGTCGGTGTGGCAGAAGGCGGCTCGGCCGTCGGCGGACAGGGCCAGCAGTGCCGGGGTGCCGTCGGCGGTGACGGCGGGCAGGACGTGGTCGTAGCCTGCCAGCCGGCGCGTCACCAGGCGGTGCACGCGCCGGCCCCGGATGCTGGTCATCTCCGCGGTGTAGGTGCGGGCGACGGCGTCGAGCCGTTCCGGGTCCACTGGGGTCAGGCTGCCTCCTCAGCGCTTTCCGGGCGGGTCGACCGGACGAACCAGGCGCCGACGAGTCCGACCAATCCGATGCAGCCGGCGACGACGAAGGCTGTCTGGAGGCCGGTGGCGTCGGGGCTCACCGCCGCGTGCTCGGCGCTGGTCAGCGTGGCGACGCTGACGAACACCGCGGTGCCCAGTGCACCCGCGACCTGTTGGAGCGTGGAGAGGATCGCGCTGCCGTGCGAGTAGAGGTGGTCGGGGAGCGCGGCCAGCGATTCGGTCATCAGCGGCGTCATCATCAGGCCGAGGCCGGCCATCAGGACGATGTGGATGCCGATCACCGCGATCAGCGGCGAATCCGGGCCGAGCAGCGAGAACAGCCACAGTGCGACCGTCATCGCGAGGGCGCCGGGCAGGACCAGCGGACGCGCGCCGACCTTGTCGAAGAGCGCGCCGACCGGGCGGCCGAGCAAGCCCAGCACCAGACCGCCGGGCAGGACGGCCAGGCCGCTGACGAACGTGGACTTGTGCAGGACCGTCTGCAGATACAGCGGGAGCAGGATCGCGCCCGCCCCGATCAGGCACATGAACAGCAGCGCGCTGAGCGCCAGCGCGACCACGAAACTGCGATGGGTGAACGGCCGCAGGTCCAGCAGCGCGCGGTCGCGTTGCTGCAGGCGCAGCTGCCGCCAGCCGAACACCGCGAGCGAGACCACGCCGACGACGATCGGCAGCCACGGCGGCGCCAGCGCCGTCTCGGCCGATTCGCCCGCGGACGACAGGCCGTACAGCACGCCGCCGAAACCGATCGCGGACAGGATGACGGAGAGGACGTCGAGCGGGACCGCGCGGGTTTCGCTGTCGATCCGCAGCTGCAGCATCCCGGTGACCAGCGCGGCCAGCGACAGCGGCAGCACGATGAAGAACATCCACCGCCAGCCGAGCGACGACAGCACCGCGCCGCCGATGGTCGGGCCGATCGCGGGCGCGACCGCGATGACGATGCTGATCGTGCCCATCGTCGCGCCGCGGCGCTGGGCGGGCACGAGCCGCATGACGGTGGTCATCAGCAGCGGGATCATCACCGCGGTGCCGCACGCCTGCACGACCCGGCCCGCCATCAGCAAGCCGAACCCGGGCGCGATGCCGCACAGCAGCGTGCCGAGGCTGAACGAGGCGAGCGAGAAGACGAACACCTGCCGCGGCGTGAACCGTTCGAGCAGGAACCCGGTCGTCGGGATCACCACGGCCATCGTGAGCAGGAATCCGCTGGTGAGCCATTGGATCGTGGTGGTCGGCACGGAGAGGTCGACGGTGAGGTCGCGCAGCGCGATGCTCAGGATGGTCTCGTTGAGGATCATCACGAACGCCGACAGCACGAGCACGCCGATCAGCAGCCCCGGCTTGGCGGCGGGCCGCCCGGGAGCCGCTTCGGCGGGGGACGAGACGCCGCTCATGCGCGCACCTCGCCGACGATCGTGCGAGCGGCGGCGGTGCGCGTTTCGCGGGAAATGTCAAGGGTCGCGAGCCGGGCGGCGTTGCCTCGGGCGCTCGCGGACGCGGCGGCCGCGGGGACCGCGGCACGGACGAAGCGGGCACCGGCCGACGGACGGCCGGCGAACATCGGACGGCTCCTCGAGAAGGCTCTGCGCGCGGCTTCACCAGCCGCAGCGGACGGGGTTGGGGACTGCTGGATCTTCACTCGGCCAGGATACGGAGAAGCACCGACAAAACCGGCGTCGTTTTCCGCGCGCGGGCCGCGGAGGTGCGCTGACCGCGGGCTCGCGGGCGGTGCGAAAGGCGGTCCGACCAGCGGCTGGGCAGTTCACGGAGAGTTCATCGCGAACCGCGGGAATCGGCTCGGGTTCGGGGGCGAGTAGGGGGCGGCCGGGCGCCGGGGATCTCGGCCGCGCCTTGAGGCCGGGTCGCCGGAAGCCGGGTGCCTGCCGTTGCCGGGGCGGGCACCGGGGTTGGCGAAGGCGCTTCGGGACAAGGCCACCGGAGGTCGGATTCAGGCTCGCTGTCGTCGGGAGCTGGTGCCGGGCTTTGGTCGGCGAGGCGGGGGCCCCGGAGGTTGGATTTCTGCCTGGTGTCGCCGGGAGTTGGCACCGGGCTTTGGTCGGCGAAGCAGGGGTGCCGGAGGCTGGTGTCGCCGGGAGTTGGCATCGGGCTTTGGCCGGTGAAGCAGGGGTGCCGGAGGCTGGTGTCGCCGGGAGTTGGCACCGGGCTTTGGCTGGCGAAACAGGGCCACCAGAGGCTGCTGTCGCCGAAGCGCATGCTGGCGGGCACCAGGGTTCTGGTCGGCGAAACTCGGGACAGGCACGCCAGACTCCCGCCGTTCGGGAAGCACCGGGCTCCTGGTCAGCGAAACCCGAGCCGCCAAGGCAGAACGCCTGCCGTCCAGCGACACCTCACGGATTCATCGCCAGCACCAGGAATCCCGCCAGCAACACCAGATGCACCCCGCCCTGAAGCCGGGTCGCGCGGCCCGGCACCACAGTCAGCACGCTGACCACCACGGTGAGCGCGAGCAGCACGATGTGCGTCGGCCCGAGGCCCAGCAGCAGCGGGCCCTTCAGCCACACCGACGCGAGCGCGATGACCGGGATCGTCAGGCCGATGCTGGCGATCGCGGATCCGTACGCGAGGTTGAGGCTGATCTGCATCCGGTCGCGCCGGGCCGCGCGGACCGCGGCCAGCGTTTCCGGGGCCAGGATCAGCAGGGCGATTACCACGCCCACGAACGACTGCGGCAGCCCGGCCGCGCGCACGCCCGCCTCGATGGCCGGGGATTCGACCTTCGCCAGGCCGACCACGGTGACCAGTGCGACCAGCAGCAGGCCGAGGCTCACCATGGTCTTCTGAAGGCTCGGCGGCTCCGCGTGTTCTTCCTCACGGGTCTCGCCGTCGGCATCGACCGGGAGGAAGAAGTCGCGGTGGCGGACGGTCTGCGTCGCGACGAACGTGGCGTACAGGACCAGCGAAGCTCCGGCGGCGAAAGCCAGCTGTGGGGCGGAAAAACCCGGGCCCGGGGTGCTGGTGGTGAACGTCGGCAGCACGAGGCTCAGCGTCGCCAGCGTGCCGACGGTCGCCAGCGCCGCGCCGCTGCCTTCGGGGTGGAATCGCGTTTCCCCGTACCGGCGCGCGCCTACGAGCAGGGACAGGCCGACGATGCCGTTGGTGGTGATCATCACCGCGGCGAACACCGTGTCGCGCGCCAGGGTGTCGGCCTTTTCCCCGCCGGAAGCCATCATCGTGACGATCAGCGCGACCTCGATGACCGTCACCGCGACCGCGAGCACCAGCGAGCCGTACGGTTCGCCGACCCGGTGCGCGACGACCTCGGCGTGGTGCACCGCGGCGAGAACCGTGCCCGCCAGCGCGATCGCCACCAGCGCGACCGGCACCGGGCCCAGCGTGCGGCCCCAGGTGAGCGCCAGCAGAACCAGGGAGATCACGGGCAGCAAAGTGGTCCAGGACAACAGATAACCGCGGACGCGCGCCATGCGCACACCCTGGCACACCGCACCCCCGCTCGCCGGGGATGCCGTCCGCGCGGGGGAGTGTCGGGTCCGAAATGGACACTGCCCGTCGAGCGACCCCGCGCGAAATTCACTCGTTTGGCGGACCCACGGCAGGGTTCCGCAGGTCGGCGGCGGGGTACGCGCGGCGCACAGAAGAAGAGGAAGGAGCCGGAGATGACCCGCGAAACGCAGATGGCCGGCGACCGTGCCGCGCCCGTCGGCGGCGACGGCGCGGAGTACTCGTTCTGGCGCGAGCACACGCACATCAACCTGAGCCCGGTCGCCGCGCCGTCGATTCTCGGCCTCGCCGGGCTCGCGGTGTCGACGTTCATGGTGGCGGCCAACCTGGCCGGCTGGTTCGGCGACGGGACGACGACGCCGCTGCTGCTGGCCCCGTTCGCGTTCGCTTTCGGCGGCGTCGCGCAGTTCCTCGCCGGGATGTGGTCGTACCGGGCCCGCGACGCGCTCGCCACGGTCGTGCACGGGACGTGGGGCGCGTTCTGGCTCGGCTACGGCGTTTACCAGCTGTTCGTCGGCCTCGGCGGGCTGCCTTCGACGACGGCGAGCCCGGTCGCGGCGGCCGCGATCGGCTTCTGGTTCGTCGGGCTGGCGGCGATCACCTGGACCGGCGCGCTGGCCGCGCTGGCGGAAAGCCTGGTGCTCTGCGCGCTGCTCACGGTTCTCGCCGCCGGGTCGACGCTGATGGCGATCGGCCTGATCGCCGACGCGGGCGTCATGCGCACCATCGCCGCGTACTTCCTGCTCGGGTCCGCGGTGCTGGCCTGGTACGCGTGCAGCGCGATGGTGCTCGAAGCGGCGCACCACCGGGTGGTCCTGCCGATGGGCCTGCGCGCTCCGCGGGCCGCCCGCACCACGACAGTGCCGTGGCACCAAGCGATCCAGTTCGATCACGGCGAGCCCGGGATCAAGGCCGGGCAGTAGCCCGGCGAGGAGGTGAGCACCGATGAAGTTGAGCATCGCGCTGACGCCGCAGGACCGGAAACTGCGGGAAAGCAGACTGCCGCTCGCCGCGGAGTTCCTGGCCGGGGCGTGGCTGGTGATCGCGGCCTTCGCGTACAGCTACGCGTTCACCCTGTCGGAGGCGGCCGGGTTCTGGAACAGCCTGCTGTGCGGGATCGTCGTGGCGGTGGTCGCGCTGGTCCGGTTCGGGCTGCCGGAACGGGCGCGCTGGCTGGGACTGGTCAACGTCGCGATCGGGTTCTGGCTGATCGCCGCGCCGTTCGCGTTCGGCTATCCGGTCGACGGCCATCGCGACGCTCTCCGCACGAACGCGTTGATCGTCGGCGTCCTGCTGGCGATTTTCGCGGCTATCTCGGTGACTGTCGCCTATCGCAGGCACAGCGGCGATTTCCGAGAGTAAAGAAATGTACTGGCCGGTGCTGGCGGTGCTCGCGCTCGGCGTGCTCGCCTTGGGCGGCGCGGGGTTGCGTTCGCTCAAGGCGGCGTCGCCGGCCCGGAAGCAGACGCTCGTCGGCGCCTGGCTGGTGGCCGCGGCGGGCGTGGTGTGGTGGGCGTCCGCGCCCGCGGCCGGAGCGGTGTTCCTGGTCTTCGGCGCGGCGGCCGTCTTCGGTGCGGCGCTGGTGAACGGGGAGCTGCCGTCCCGCTGAGAAACCCGGATAAAGCCGGGGTTTGCCGAGGGCCGCGGCCGGTTACCCGGCCCGAGGTGAGGCCGGGCGGCTTTCGGCTGCCCGGCGATCGTCGGGTGCGCGGGAGGACGGTCATGACGCAGCTGAAGCCCCGGCCGGTGGTGATCGCCGACGCGCGGCCGCGCGGCAAGAAAGGCGGGGTGCTGCTCGGCATCCTGCGCACCACCGACCACAAGCAGATCGGGCTCCTCTATCTCGGCACCTCGTTCGCGTTCTTCCTCGTCGGCGGCGCGATGGCGCTGCTGATGCGCGGCGAACTGGCCCAGCCGGGCCTGCAATTCCTCTCGCAAGAGCAGTACAACCAGCTCTTCACCATGCACGGCACGATCATGCTGCTGCTGTACGCGACGCCGAACGTGTTCGGCTTCGCCAATTTCGTGCTGCCGCTCCAGATCGGTTCACCGGACGTGGCGTTCCCGCGGCTGAACGCGTTTTCCTATTGGCTGTACCTGTTCGGCGGCTTGATCGTGCTGAGTTCGTTCCTCACTCCGGCCGGCGCGCCCGATTTCGGCTGGACCGCGTACACGCCGTTGTCGGACGGCGTGCACAGCCCCGGCGTCGGCGGCGATTTGTGGATCATGGGCCTGATCGTGTCCGGTCTCGGCACCATTCTCGGCGCGGTCAACATGACCACGACGATTCTGTGCCTGCGCGCTCCGGGAATGACGATGTTCCGGATGCCGCTTTTCACCTGGAACATCCTGTTCACCGGGATTCTCGTGCTGATCGCGTTCCCGATTCTCACCGCCGCGCTGTTCGCGCTGGAGGCCGACCGGCGGCTCGGTGCGCACGTTTTCGACCCGGCCAACGGCGGGGCCATCCTGTGGCAGCACCTGTTCTGGTTCTTCGGCCATCCCGAGGTGTACATCGTCGCGCTGCCGTATTTCGGGATCGTCACCGAAATCATCCCGGTGTTCAGCCGGAAACCGCTTTACGGGTACCGGATGATGGTGTTCGCGACGATCGGCATCACCGGGCTGTCCGCGACGGTCTGGGCGCACCACATGTACGCGACCGGCGCGGTGCTGCTGCCGTTCTTCTCGATCATGACTTTCCTCATCGCGGTGCCGACCGGGCTCAAGTTCTTCAACTGGATCGGCACGATGTGGAAGGGGACGCTGTCGTTCGAGTCGCCGATGCTGTGGTCAGTCGGCTTCCTCGTGACGTTCCTGCTCGGCGGACTGACCGGGGTGCTGCTGGCCGCGCCCGCGCTGGACTTCCACATCACCGACACGTATTTCGTGGTCGCGCACTTCCATTACGTCCTGTTCGGCACGATCGTGTTCGCCACGTTCGCCGGGATCTACTTCTGGTTCCCGAAGATGACCGGAAGGATGCTCGACGAATCGCTCGCCAAATGGCACTTCTGGACCACGTTCATCGGTTTCCACACGACGTTCCTGGTACAGCACTGGCTCGGCGCGGAAGGGATGCCGCGACGGTACGCGGACTACCTCCACAGCGACGGGTTCACGGTGCTGAACACCATTTCCACCATTGGCGCGTTCATTCTCGGCGCGTCGGTGCTGCCGTTCATCTGGAACGTGGTGAAGAGCTACCGCTACGGCGAACGGGTCGAAGTGGACGACCCGTGGGGCTTCGGCAATTCCTTGGAATGGGCCACGTCGTGCCCGCCGCCGCGGCACAATTTCACCGAATTGCCGCGGATCCGCTCCGAGCGGCCCGCGTTCGAACTGCACTATCCCGACGTGGTGGAGCGGCTGCGGGACGAGCAGCACGTCGAGTGGCGACGGCGGGCGCGGGAGAAATCCCGCACCTGATCAGGGCTCGAACCCCTTGACCAGGGCGCGGAGCCCGGCGGCGAACCACTGGTCGTAGTACTCGGCGGCAGCCGGGTCGGCGGTCCGTTCCGGCGGCGAGCCGACCTGGGCGAGCGCGTGGCCGAGGGTGTAGACGCCGATGGACTGCAACGCGATCAGCGCGGTTTCCTGGCCGATGCCGGCGGCGGCGAACCGGTCGAGCACGCCCGAGAGCAGCGGCGTGACGGCGTCGGCGTCGACCGGATGGGTGGCCAGCAGCGGAACCGCGTTCGGGTGGCTGAGCAACATGGCGCGGTACGCCCGCGCGAAGCCGGTCGCCGCTTCCGCCCAGGACGGCTGGGGCTCGAGGTCGGCGAGCGCGGTGGTGACCAGGCGGTTCACCACCGCGGCGAGCACGGCGTCGCGGTGCGGAACGTGGCGGTACAACGACATCGCCGCGACGCCGAGGCGGGCTCCGAGCGCGCGCATGGTCAGGGCGTCCAGGCCGTCGTCGTCGATGAGGCCGATCGCGGCCGTGACGATCTGGTCGGCGCTGACCTGCGGCGGGCGGCCCGGCCGGCGGCGCGGCGTGTCGTTCATGCGGTCAGCGTCGCAGCCAGCGTCGTGCCGAGCATGACCAGGGTGAGCAGGCCGACGACCAGGTGCTGGACGTCCGGGACGACGTCGTGCCCGCGAGTCGGCAGGATTTTCCAGGTGCGCGCGTAGTCGCGGGCGTAGACCTCGCGCTGGGCGGCCGAGCTGATCCCGAAGTACGGCAGCCACCAGCTGACGACGTGCCCGGCGAGGATCAGCCCGCACAACGCGAGCGCCGCGATCGACGACCACGGCCGGTGCACGGCGACGCCGGCGGCGATGAGCAGCGGAAACGGGTAGTTGATCGCGGCGGCGAGCAGGCGCGGGCGGAGGTTGCCCGGCGCGAGGTCGTTGAGCGGGAACATCGGGACCCATTCGGTCAGGGCGAGCCAGGCCAGCCACAGCAGGGGGACGGCGACGGCGATCGTGGTCAAGGCGGTCTCCTCAGGTATGCGTACGAGGTAAGCTTACAAGGTACGCAAATTAGCCCGCGCGGAACCGGCTGTCGAGCGTTCAGTGCGTGGTCAGCCCTGCTGGCGGCGGAATTCGTCCAGCACGCGGCGTTCCCGCTTCGTCGGGCGGCCCGCTCCGCGTTCGCGGCGGGCGACCGGGATCGCCGCTTCCGGCGGCGGCTTCGGGGTGCGGTCGATGAGGCAGGTGGCCGCGACCGCGGCGCCCACGCGCTTCTGGATCACCTGCACGACCTCGACCACGCGCGTCGTCGTCCCGATCCGGGCGCGGACCTCGTCGCCGGGGACGACCGAGGTCGCCGGCTTCGCCGGACGGTCGTTCACCCGCACGTGCCCGCCGCGGCAGGCGGCCGCCGCGTCGGCGCGCGTCTTCGTCAGCCGGACCGCCCAGAGCCAGCGGTCGATCCGCGTCGATTCCATGCGTCCATCATGGCCCGTCCCATTCCCAGCGCAGGCCGAGGATCCCCGGCGTGACCCCGGCCGACACGACGTGCGCCGGCAGGCCCCGGGTGACCGGCAGGTCGGCGACCGGCGTCTCCGGCCCGGCGGGGGAGTCGAGCCGGTAGGCGTGGCAGGTCCGCGGTTCGCAGCCGGGCGCGAAATGCACTTCCAGCAGGTGTTCGTGCACGGCGTTGCGGAACCGGCGCTCGTAGGAGAAGTCCGGGCGGTCGTCGGTGAACTCGAACTCGTACTCGGCGATCGCGGTCTCGCCCCGGTCCAGTCCGCGGCCGAGGACCAGTTCGGTCACCGTGAACCCCTCTTCGGCGAGGGTTTCGGAGCGTCCTGGCGAGCAGTAGCGGGTGCGCACCAGCCGGGGCGGGCAGCCCGGCCCGACGCCGTGCGCGGTGACCAGCCGGATGTGCGTGTCGTCCTCGGTCGCGCGGACGACCTCGCGCACTTCCAGCCGGTGCAGCCGCCGGTCCGCGCCGACGTGCACGGCCTCGTGGAGGCTGACCAGCACCAGCGACGTCCGGTACGCCGCCTCGAACGAGTTCAGCACGCGCAGCACCGCGCCTCGCCGTCCCCACAGCCGTTCCCAGCGCACGACGGGCACCGGCGGCGGTTCCGGATCGCGTTCGAGCAGGCCGGTCAGCGAGCCCGGCGGCAGGTCGAGCACGCCCTCGAGGATCCGGACCGCGACGCGGGAGCGGGCGCGGGCGGGCACGGTGCGGCCGGTCCGCCAGTAGCTGAGGGTGGTGGTGCTGACCGCCGCGCCCGCCGCGGCGAGCCGGTCCCGGAGCCGGTCGAGGCCGAGCCCGCTGCGGTCGATGGCCAGCGTCAGCGCGCGGCTGAACGGCCCGTCCGCCAGCGCGTCGGCGAGCCGGTCCGGCTGGGTGCCGGGACCTGTCGAGAACACCTGCGTCCTCCTCGGGTCGACCTCCCCCATTCGCCTCCGGAACCGGCGGCGGCGCAACCGCCGAAGGTCGGGTCTTGCCCCGGTCAGCGGGGCGTCTCGGCGAAGGGCTCGCGCAGTTCGACTACCCATTCGCGCTCGTCGCCGGAGGTGTGCAGGTAGACCTCGCACGGGAAGCCGTCCGCGCGGTAGCCGTGTTCGTCGGTCCACCGGGCGAGTTCCTGGTAGCCCACGAGGATTCCGGCCGCCGGACCGCGGTGGACCAGCGTCGCGGCGCGGGACGCGGGGAGTTCGGCCACTTCGAGGCCGTTCGGTTCGGCGACCGGGCCGGAGACCGGGAGCGCCGCGTGCACGACGACCGGGTCGTCCTCGCCGGCGGGCTTTTCGTAGTAGCAGACCAGCGGCCCAGCCGGGGAGGCGTCGGATCCTTCGAGCCGCTGGCCCAGTTCCGCGCACAGCGGGCGCAGGACGGGGGTGATGGCGGCGGGGGAGAAGCTTTCCGCGGTGGCGGTGAGCCGCACGACGCGCGTCGCGGGGATGTCCTTCACGAGGATGTCGGTGTCCGGCATGGCGTGCTCGCTTTCCAGGGTGCGGAGCCTCGCCTCGACCTCGGCCAGCCGGAGCCGGTCGGCCGCGACCCGTTCGGCCAGTTCGGCGCGGCGCAGGGTCAGCATGCCGCGGACCTGCTCGGGCGTGACCTGCTCGTCCAGCAGGGCGGCCACCTCGCCGAGACCGAAGCCGAGATCCTTCAGCGCGACGATCCGGTTCAGCACCGCCAGCTGCCCGGCGGTGTAGTGCCGGTAGCCGGTGCGCGGGTCGACCTCGGCGGGCCGGAGCAGGCCGAGCGCGTCGTAATGCCGCAGCATGCGGACCGACACCCGGCCGTGGCGGGCGAATTCTCCGATGGTGAACATGACCTTCCCAGCACACGCTCTGACACGGTGTGAGAGTCAAGTGTCCCCGCCGGACCGGGAACGGGCCGGCCCCCTGCGCCGACCCGCTCCCGGCGGCCCCCTCGTCCCCCGACGAACGAGGGGACCGCGGCGGTCCGCCGCCCTCCTAGGACGGACCGGCGCCGGGCGCGGCTCCCGCGAACGGAACAGCGGAGGTGCGCCGTCGTGACGGCGGTCGCCCGCAAAGCCACCCGATCGGGTGAGGATGGGCAGGTCCGTAGGCTGGCCGGGTGAATCGCACGGACCGGCTGTATGCGCTTGTCGAGGAGCTTCGGGCGGTCGCGCCGCGCACCCGGACCGCGGCGTGGCTCGCGTCCCGGTTCGAGGTCAGCGTGCGCACGATCGAACGCGACCTCGGCGCGCTGCGCGAGGCGGGCGTCCCGATCTGGACGGAAACCGGGCGGACCGGCGGCTACGGCCTCGACCGCGAACGGACGCTGCCGCCGCTCACGCTCACTCCGGAGGAGGCCATCGCGATCACCGTCGCGCTGCGTTCGGCCGCCGGTTCGCCGTTCGCGGGGGCGGCGGAGTCAGCGGCGCGCAAGGTGCTGGCGCGGCTGCCGTCCGACGTCCGCGACGCCGAACAGCACCTCGCGGCGCGGCTGCACCGGGTCGGCGAGTCCGAACCGCCGGCTGTCCACAGCGGACTGATCCTCACCGCGCTCGCGGCACGGCGCGTCCTCCGGCTGTCCTATGTGGACGCGGAAGGCCAGGCGACGGAACGCGACGTCGAGCCGCTGGGACTGTTGTGGGGTCCGGCGGGCTGGTATGTGCTCGGCTGGTGCCGCCTGCGCGACGCGGTCCGCGGTTTTCTGCTGGACCGGATCCGCTCGATCGAGCTGACCGGCGACCGCGTCGAGCGCCGCGAGGTGGACCTGGACGCCGAACTCGCGCGGATCTCCGCCCGTCCGCTCGGCGAGTGACCTGCGCCACGCGGCGGAAAACACCGACAGGACGGTGTCGCCGGCGCCCGCGATCTTCGTCGCATGGCAAACGAACTGAACCCCGAAGAAATCCCCGCCCTCTGGTGTCGCATGTGGAACGAGGACGCCTCGCTCGCGCACCGGCTGCTCACCGCCGACGGCCGGCAGTGGTCCGGCACCAAACCCGGCCTCGACCCGCTGATCGGGCCCGCGGACGCCGAAGAGTTCATCGCGAAGTACCAGGTCGAGGTCGGCAATGTGTTCGTGCCGCGCACCTTCGTCATCGACGGCACTGAGCGGCTCGCGTTCACCTGGGACGTCACCCGCCGCGACGGCGTGGTCATCACCGGGGCCGACATGTGCGTGCTGTCCGGTGGAAAGGTCGCGCGGAACTGGACGATTCCCTCGCCGGACGGGCGGTCGGCCTTGCCGGACGGACCGGGCGAGGGCGGCTTGGACCGCGAAGGATTGCGGGCGCTGGCGGCGGAGGCGCATCCGTGGCACGGCGAGCTGGCCGTCGATCCGGTGCGGCAGACCGTCGCCGGGACCTGGTCGGACGGCGCTCGCGGCGGGCTGGCGGTGCTGGTCGCGGTCGACGGGCGGGTCGACCGGGAATGGGTGGTGCCGGGGACGCGTCCGCTTCCGTGACGTCCGGCGCCGAGGCGGTGTTGCCCGCCTCGGCGCCGACCCCCAGTCGCTGGTCAGATCGTCCATTTCTTGCTGGCGGAACAGTTGTCCGGCCACCAGTTGATGTCGCGGCACACCCGGAAATGCGCGTACTGGTAGGAGCCGTCCGGGTTCGAGCGCGCTTCGGAGACCTTCTTGGCGCTGCCGTTCCCGCCGCGGTTGTACAGCAGGCGGTGCGCGTATCCGTCGCCCCACCATTCGACGTAGACCGAATCGCCGTCCGCCTTCGTGTCGGACAGCGTGCAGGTGATCTGCAAATGGTCGTCGTGGACGAGCGTTCCCCAGCTGACGAAGGAACAGCTCGCCTTCGCGCCGGTGGTGCTCTTGGTGTAGGTCGGCGAGGACGCCGCGGACGCGCTGGTCGCGGTGAGCACCGCGGCGGCCCCCGCCGCGGTGACGCCGGTGGCGATGCGCAGCAAATTCTTCATGATTCCCCCAGTGAATTGATCAGCGGAACTCGTTCACGGTTTCCCGGCACTGCCCCGGGACGCAGCCGCCCGGGAGTCCTAGTGCGGTGGGCAGCCACGCAGATACGCGACTTCTGCATTTTTTCTCCCTCCGAAATGGCTTTTCGGACCTGTCCGGGTGACAGTGACAAGGGAAGCAAGGCGAGTCCACAAGATTTCCCTGAGGCGAAAACGCGAACGGCTGGATTGAGGCGGACGCGTGTGAGATGGTGATTGCGTCGACCCTGGGGAGGACGTCGATGGTATTGCAGATGATCTTCGGTCCGCGCGACCTCGAACGAACGCGCTTCGCGACGGGCGCGGACCCGTTGTGGGAACTGGTTCTCGCCGGGCAGCAGCTGAGATCGAGCCAGCCCGCGGCCCGCTGCCACGCCTGGCGGGCACACGCGGCGCGGCGGATCGCCGAGGCCGAGATGCCTGCCCGCGCCGCGGTGGAAAACCTCACCGCGATCGCGCCCGCGCGCGGGGATTTCCCGGATTTCCTCACGCCCGCGCCGTACACGGCCGACTTGGACGCTGGTTGCGCGGCGCTCGCATGCACGTCCCGTTCGAGACTGCGCGGCGACCTCGAACGCGCGTTCCCCGGCGGCGTCGAGTCGCCGTGGCTGCGGGAACTGGCCGGCGGGGAGGTCGGCAGCCTGGTCGGGGCGCTGCGGACGGCGTACCGGCTGCTCGTCGCGCCGGTGCGGGACCGGGTCGAGGACGTCGTGGGCGGCGACCGCGCGGCGCGGCTGAGGACGGTGGCGCAACGGGGAATGGGCCAGGTGCTCAGCACGTTGCCGGGGGTCTGCGGCTGGGACGGGACCACGCTGGCGGTGCGGTATCCGCACCATCGCACCGTGGAGCTGGCCGGGCGCGGGCTGGTGCTGGTGCCGTCGGCGTTCTGCGCGGGCGCGCCGGTCAGCCTGATCGACCCGGATCTGGCCCCGGTGCTGGTCTACCCGGCCGAGGCGCCGCCGCTGCGCCCGGAGCGGAGCCTGAACGGCGCGCTGGTGTCGCTGCTGGGCCGCACCCGCGCGGAATGCCTGGCGGCACTGCGGGTCACGCGCACGACGACGACGCTGGCCCGGCACCTCGGCGTGTCTCCGGCGACGGCGAGCAAGCACGCGTCGGTGTTGCGGGACAACGGGTTGATCCGGACGACGCGCTCCGGCTCGACCGCTCGGCACGGGCTGACCGAGCTGGGCGCTTCGCTGTTGAACGGCCAGCTGGTCGCCTGAGGTCCGTGAAGGACTCCTTGAGGGAATCTATGTCCCCCAAGGAGTCCTTCACGGACAGCTAAGCGCCGATGCTGCGTTCAAAGCCTTCCGGGACGATGAGGTCGTCCCGGCTCAGGTCGTGCACGCTGCGGTGCCCGAGCGCGAGCAGCGTCGAGTCGATGCCGTTGCGCAGCACGTCCAGCACGTTCTCCACGCCGGCCTGCCCGCCCGCCGCGAGGCCCCACAGGTACGCGCGCCCGATCAGCACGGCGCGAGCCCCCAGCGCGAGGGCTTTCACGACGTCGCTGCCGCGCCGGATTCCGCCGTCCAGCAACACTTCCACGTCCTTCCCGACTGCTTCCGCGACAGCGGGCAGCGCGCGGATCGTGGCGGGAGTGCCGTCGAGGTTGTTGCCGCCGTGGTTCGAGACCGAGATCGCGCTGACCCCGGCGTCCACCGCGCGACGCGCCTCGTCGACCCGGTACACGCCCTTCAGCAGGAACGGCCCGTCCCATTGCTTCCGCAGCCAGCGCACGTCTTCCCAGGTCGGCGGCGCGGTCTGCATCCACTGGCCGTACGCGCCGAAGAACGTCGGCACCGGAGTGCCCGGTTCGGCCATGTTCGGGACGCTCAGGTCGGGCAGTTTCCGCGTGCGGGCATAGGCGAGCAGCCACCGCGGGTGCATCATGCCCTCGGGGGCGAAGCGGAGCAGTTCGCGCAGCGACAGCTTGTCCGGGATGTGCGGGCTGCCCCAGTCGCGGCTGTGCGAGAACGACCAGTCGAGCGTCAGGATGATCCCGACGGCGCCAGCTGACCGGGCGCGCTCCAGCCGGCGCAGGATGTCGTCGCGGCTGCCGGTCCAGTAGACCTGGAAGTAAGTGTTCGGATTGGCCGCCACCACTTCCTCTACGGGCTTGCTGGCGAACGACGACAGCCCCATCGACGTCCCGCGCGCGGCGGCGGCGCGGGCGACCGCGACCTCGCCGTCGGGATGCACGGCCTGCACGCCGGTGGGCGAGATCAGCACCGGCAGCGCGACGTCGCGGCCGAGCACGTGCGTGCTCAGCTCGCGTTCGCCGGGCAGCCCGGCGGTGCGCGGGGCGAAGCGCAGTTCGTCGTACGCGGCCAGATTGTCCTGCAGCGTCAGCCCTTTTTCCGAACCGGCGATCAGTGCCGAGTAGACGGACGCCGGGAGGCGCTTCTTCGCCCGCCGCTGTGCTTCGGCGATCGATTCGAACCAGGTGGTGCTCATCGTTTTCCCTTCGGGTCGACGCGCAGAGGGCGCCAGGTCACGCGCGGGCGCAGCGGGACCGCGGTCTGATGGTGGAGACAGCCCGCCCACACACCGGCGCCGTACGCGAGGTCGTCGGCGACCGCGCCGGCGGTGTAGCGGAACGGATCGAGGCCGGGTCGTTGCCGGAGCCAGGCGGTCAACGGCGGTCCGGCGAGCAGGGACGCGAGCGCGGCTCGCCGTCCCCAGCGTTTCCGCCCGCCCGGCAGCATGAGCGCGGCGAGCAGGGGAGCGGCGAATTGCGTGCTGTAACGGCCGAAACCGAGCCAGGTCTGGCCGACAGCGGTACCCATCGCACGTACGACACCGTCTGCGGGTACGTCGCTTCGGCGCAGCACGCGGGTCATGGTCAGGACCGCGCCCGCGAACGCGGCGGCGGCCGGAAGCGGACGGCGGGCCAAGAGCGCGGCGACGGTGAGCGTCGGCCACGGGTGCAGGACGAGCGGGGCCATCGCAGCCGGGCGGCGAAGGGCGAGCGGCGCGGCGGAGGTGCCGTAGCTGGCGCGGCGGCGGAGCAACGTGCGCCAGGTGGCCGGTTCGTGGTGGTCTACGTGCGCGGACGGGTCGTAGCGGATCCGGAAACCGGCGTCGTGGAGCCGCCAGCCGAGGTCGACGTCCTCGCCGACGCGCATGGCCGGGTCGAAGACCGCACCGTTTTGGGTGACGGATTCCAGTGCTGTCAGGCGAACCAGGAGGGCGGCAGTGGGCACATAGGACATTCGCGTGCCAGGTGCGACGCGTGCGGCGGCGGTGCCGAGGTCGAGGCTGCTGGCGGCTTGGGTGTAGCGGCCGGCCCAGGTGCCGGGGGCGAGCGGACGCACGCGCGGCGCGACGGCGGCGACGAGCGGATCGGCGAAATGCCCGGCCAGGCGGTCGATCCAGTCGGGGGAGGGGACGCAATCGCTGTCCAGGAAAGCGATCAGATCGGTGGAAACGTGCTCCAGCGCGGTGTTCCGGGCGGCTCCCGGGCCGCCGTTGACGTCGCGGCGGACGAGTTTCGCGCCGCGTGCGGAGGCTGCCGCGGCGATGGCGGCCGGGTCGGCGGATGCGTCGTCGACGACCAGCACGGGGTAGCGGTCGTCGAGTCCGGCGAGGCAGCGGCCGAGGAGTCCGGCGCGGTCGCGGACCGGGATGACGACGGTGACGTCCGCAGTTTTGGCTGGTGGCAACGGATGTGCGAACCCGGCGTCGGTGAGCAGCCGGGCGAGGACGCCTTCGGCCGGGCTTTCGACTGGGTGGTCCGCCAACCGCACCCACGCCGTCCTCCCGGCTTTTGTCAGGCGCAGCACGCGGGCGGGGGAGCCGCCGAAGAGGAGGCCGTCGGAGAGCTGTTTGACGCTCGGGTCTCTGGCGAGGCGGAAGCCGGCGGGCAGCGGGGTCGTCACAGCGCCAGCCCTCCGTCCGCCGGGACGACCGCGCCGGTCATCGCGCTGCTTTCCGGCCCGGCGAGGAAGGCCAGCACGGCCGCGACCTCCTCGGGATCGAGCAGCCGCCGCACGGGTTGTTGCGCGGCAAACGCTTGCGCTTCTGGAAGGCCGTACAGCCGGGCGCTTTCGGCGAGGATCGGAGTGTCGGTCGAACCCGGGCTGACTGCGTTGGCGGTGACGCCGGAGTCGGCCAATTCGGTGCCCAGCGCGCGAATCAGCCCGGCGACCCCGGCTTTCGCCGCGCAGTACGCGGCGAGCATCGGCAGCCCGCGCGTCGCGGCGGCGGACGCGACGGCCAGGAACCGTCCGGACCGGGGTTCCGGACGGCGCAGCAACGCGGGAATCGCCACGTGGGCGAGGTTGAGGACGCCGCGGAGGTTGACGTCGAGGACCGCGTCTTCCTGCTCCGGCGGCATCTCCCATAGCGGCACGCCGCCCGCGATCACTCCGGCTGCCGCGATGGCCGCGTCGAGGCCGCCCCAGCGTTGTTCTGCTGCTGTTACCGCTGCGGCCAGCTGAGCGCGGTCTCGGACGTCTGCGCGGAATTCCTCCGCGGTGCCGCCTTTTTCGCGGATCTTGGCGACCACTGTGGACAGTTCTTCGCCGGTGCCCATCGGGTAGGGGAGGGCTGGATCGTCTTCGGCGACGTCCACGGCGAGCACGGACCAGCCCTGTTCGGCCAGCTTCACTGCGGTGGCCGCGCCGATGCCGCGCGCCGCGCCGGTGACGAGAGCGACGTTCATAGCGTCCCCGCCGAAGTCCAGTCGCGCACATGCGTGCGCAACTGTGTCGTGAGGTCGTCGAGGAGGTCGCGGCCTTCGTCTGCGGTAGCTCCGGTGGGATCGCCGAGAATTCCGGTGTCGGTCACCGCCCGCACGCCGCCCTTGCGCAGCGCGGGAAGCAGCTCGCTCAACGGACGATTATCGCCCGGCACCGCCTTGTCCATCTGCACCGCGTTTGGCCGAAGAGCCAGCTGCAGTGCGGTTTCCGGCCGTCCGGCGTGGGGATCGCCTTGCCAGCGCGGCTCGAAGACCGAGACGTCGCGCGATTCGGCACGCAGTGTCGCGACCGCGCGGGTCACCGAAGCCGCGTTGCCGCCGTGTGCGGACACGAAAAGCAGCCGCCGGAACGTCTCGCAGGCCGACCGGCCCAGTTCCACGAGCAGGAGTTCCGTGGCCGCTTGCCCGATCGACAGCGTTCCGGCGAACCCGGCGTGCTCGCCGCTCGATCCGTAGGGGACCGCGGGCGCGACCAGCACGTCCGGCCGGGTCGCGGCGAGCCGGTCGCACAACGCCGACGCGACGTCGGTGTCCGTGCTCAGCGGCAGGTGCGGGCCGTGCTGCTCGGTGGCCCCGAGCGGCACGGCGAGGATCGCGCCGGACGCCGCGTATTCGGCGACGTCCGGCGACGACAGGTCGGCCAGGCGCATCTCAGCGGCCTGGAGTGAAGCCGGCGAGCGGGTTCTCGTCGCAGGCCCGTTCCGGCGGACGGCGCATGCCGATGGTGACCGGCACCTTGCGGTGCGAGTGGTCCAGCGACGGTTTCGGCACGCTGCCCGCGGCGACTCCGGCCAGCGCGCGTTCGCCGTGGCCGCGCACGCATTCCGGGTCCGGGCCGTCGAGCGGGAGCCCGGTGAAGAACTTCGCCGCCATGCACCCGCCGCGGCAGGCGTCGAACGCCGAACACGACGTGCAGGCCCCGCCGCTCTGCGGGCTGCGCAGCTCGGCGAACAGCGCGGATTCCCGCCACACGCCGGCGAATCCGCCCTCGCCGCGGATGTTCCCGGCGAGGAAGGTGTCGTGGATGGCGAACGGGCACGCGTAAACGTCGCCGACCGGGTCGACCAGGCACACCACCCGGCCCGCGCCGCACAGGTTCAGCCCGGGCAGGCCGCCGTCGCCGTAGCCCGCGAGGTGGAAGAACGAATCGCCGGTGAGCACGTTTTCGCCGTGTTTCACCAGCCAGTCGTACAGTTCCCGTTGCTGGGCCGCGGTGGGGTGCAGCTCGTCCCAGACGTCCGCGCCGCGGCCGGACGGGCGGAGCCGGGTGAGCCGCAACTGGGCGCCGTAGCGGTCGGCGATTGCTTTGAAGTCGTCGAGCTGCCCCGCATTCTGCCGGGTCACCACGACAGAAATCTTGAAGTTCCCGAACCCGGCGGCGGCGAGGTGCTCCATCGCCCGGATCGCGGTGCGGTAGGAGCCGGGGCCGCGGACGTGGTCGTTGACCTCCTCGGTGGCGCCGTCGAGGGAGATCTGGACGTCGACGTAGTCGCTGCCGGCCAGCCGTTTCGCGACGTCCTCGGTGATCTTGACGCCGTTGGTGGAGAACTTGACCCCGACGTGGTGCTCGGTCGCGTAGTCGACCAGCTCCCAGAAATCGGGCCGGACGGTCGGTTCGCCGCCGCCGATGTTCACGTAGAACACCTGCATGCGCTCGAATTCGTCGATCAGCGCCTTGCACTCCTGCGTGCTCAGCTCGCGCGGGTCGCGGCGGCCGGAGGAGGAAAGGCAGTGCACGCACGAAAGATTGCAGGCGTAGGTGAGTTCCCAGGTCAGGCAGATCGGCGCGTCGAGCCCGAACTGGAATTCGTCCACAAGCGACATCACACGCTCCTCGGATGGATCATGTCCGACGCCGCGAGGGCGGCGAGGGCGGCGCGGTAACGGGGCAGTTCCGCCTGCGCGACCCCGGCCCGCGCGCACGCCGCGCGGGCGGAGGGGTGGTCGGTCAGCGCCTGCACCGCGGCGAGCATGGTGCGGCTCTTGAGAAAGGACAGCCGGCGGGTGCCGAAGTGGTACAGCAGCGCGCCGAACCGCTCCGGCCGGATGGAGACCCGGCTGTCCAGTTCCCAAGCACCGTCCAGATCGAACGCCGCGGCGTCGCGGTCAGTAGACACCGCACATTCCGTCGATCGAGACCTCTTCGACGAGCAGCTCGTCGGCTACGACCTCTTCGGGCTGCGTCTCGGGTGCGGCGGTCGTCTCGCTCATCGTGACTCCTTTGTCTCGTCCGGCGATATTTGACACCTGGTGTCGAATGTGACGGCGAGAATACTGTCACCCAGTGCCAGAAGCAATGGCTCGCTCTCGCGGGGCACCCGAATGGGGGTTCTGCGCGGCCGGGAACCGATGGCCCGGCCGGTCCGACTCCTCAGGAGGCGGACCACGCGAAGGGAGCAGGATGGCCATCGGCATCGACGACGTGCCACGTACCGAACCGGCGGCCGGGTGGGCGGCGCTCCGCCCGCTCGTGCTGCGGCTGCATTTCTACGCCGGAGTGTTCGTCGGACCCTTCCTCCTGGTCGCCGCGCTGACCGGGATCGCGTACGTGTGGACGCCGCAGCTGGAACAGGCTGTCTACCCACAGGAACTGCACGTCCCGGCCGCGGCCGGCGCGGTCCCGCTCGATCAGCAGGTTCTGGTCGCGCGCGGTCAGGTTCCGGACGGGAAGGTCATCGGCGTCCGCCCGGCACCGTCAGCGACCGACACCACCCAGGTGATCTTCGACCGTCCGGGCCTGGCACCGAGTTATCGGTACACAGTGTTCGTCAACCCGCACGACGGCCAGGTCCGCGGCGCCCTCGAGACCTACGGTTCCGGGCAGGCGCTGCCGGTCCGCGGCTGGATCGACAACCTGCACCGCAACCTCCATCTCGGCGACTTCGGCCGCCTCTACAGCGAACTCGCGGCAAGCTGGCTGTGGGTGATCACCCTGGCCGGACTGGCGTTGTGGCTCGGCCGCCGCCGACGCCTGCGTGCCGTGCTGCTGCCGTCCGCCGGGAAGCCCGGACGGCGCCGGCTGCGGTCGTGGCACGGTTCGGCGGGCCTGTGGATCGCCGCAGGCCTGTTGTTCCTGTCCGCCACCGGGTTGACCTGGTCGCTGCACGCGGGCGCGAACGTCACCGACCTCCGGTCCTCTTTGGACTGGACGACCCCGTCGGTTTCGGCCTCGGTGCGGACTCCCGGCGACGTCGGCTGGCAAGCCGCGCGCGACGCGACGGCCCGGGCCGGACTGTCCGGTCCAGTGGAAATCCGGCCGCCGTCCGAAGGCGGCTATGTGGTGCAGCAGATCGGCCGGAGCTGGCCGTCCCGGCAGGACTCGATGTCGGTCGACCCCGGAACCGGCCAGATCACCGGAACGCTGCGGTTCGCCGACTATCCGCTGGCCGCGAAACTGAGCCGGTGGGGGATCGACGCGCACATGGGGCTGCTGTTCGGGGTCGCCAACCAGATCGCGCTGACGGTCCTCGGCGTGGCGTTGATCTGCGTCGTCGGCTGGGGATACCGGATGTGGTGGCTGCGCGGACGGGCGAGCTTCGGCCGCCTGCCGATGCGGGGAGCCTGGCGTCGAATCCCCGGCCGAGTGCTGGCTCCGGTGCTGGTGGGAGTAGCGGTAGTGGCGTGGTTCCTGCCGGTGTTCGGGGTGACGTTGCTGGGATTCCTGGCGGTGGACTGCCTGCTGGGCTTGCGCGGGGAGGTCGCGCGATGATCACCGGACTCGGTTTGCGCTGGATCCTCACCCTGCTGTTCGCGGCAGCCGGGGTGTTCTGCCTGTACCGATGCGCGCTGCGCCCCGGCCTGAGCGGCCGAGTGGCGGACGCCTTGCACGCGGCGATGTGCGCCGGAATGGTGACGATGGCGTGGCCCGCGACGATGACTTTCGCCCGGATGCCCCAGGTGGTGCTGTTCACGGCCGCCGCCGGATGGTTCGCGGTGACGGCCGTGCTGGGACTCGGACACGGACGTCTCCCGGGCGCCCACCACGCGCTGATGATGGCCGGGATGGCGTGGATGGCGTTCGTGATGCCGTCGGCGATGGCGGGCATGACGATGTCCGCGACGTCGATGGGTGCCGAGCACGCCGGAATGGACATGGGCGACGCGGGGATGACGATGACCGGGCACGCACCGGTGCATGTCGTGGTGGTCGCGGTCGCGCTGGCGGTGGTGTTCCTGGTGGCGGGGCTGGTGTGGCTGGCCCGGGCGATCGACCATGCCCGGACGGTCGCCCGTCCTGGGCGGCGGGAGGCTGGGCTGGCGATGGAAGGGGTGATGAGTTTGGGGATGGCGGTGATGGCGGTGGCGATGATCTGAGCGGGTCGGGTTGGGGGCTTGGCTTGGATTTGGGCCGTCAAGGTCTCGGCGAGCTGTGGCGACTGATCCGCCTCGGGTTGCCTCAGTCGGTACTGCGGGGTTTGCCTTGAGGTGTGCGGGTTGCGGCTGCGTTGGCTGGTGCCGGGGGTTTGCCTCAAGCTGTGCGGGTTCGGTCGTGGTGGGCTGCGTGCGCTGGTGTCCGGGCGCGAGCTGTGCGGGTTGCCGCTGTGGTGGGCTGTGCCCGCTCGTGCCAGGGGTTTGCTTCAAGCTGTGCGGGTTCGGTCGTGGTGGGCTGCGCGCTGGCGTCCGGGCGCGAGCTGTGCGGGTTGCCGTCGTCGTGGGCTGGCTCCGCTGACGCCACGGGAGTTGTCCGCGCGGGCCGCTTTGGCTGCGTGGTCGTCGCCGGGGGACCCTGCCGGACGGGCGTGAGGTTCGCAACCGCGCCTCGTCCGGCGGTGTTGCGGTGGCCGAGCGTGGCGGGCATTCATGCGGCTAGCTGTGTGAGCGTGCTCGGCGGGAGTCAGGTGGCGGGCGAGCCGTGCGGGTTGCGGTTGTCGTGGGCTGGTTCCGCTGATGCCACGGGATTTGCCCAGCGCGGGCCGCTTTGGCTGCGAGGTCGTCTTGGCCGGGGGACCCCGCCGGACGGGCGTGAGGTTCGCACCACCGCACCTCGTCCGGCGGTGTCGCGGCGGCCGAGCGTGGCGGGCATTCCTGCGTCCGGCTGTGTGAGCGTGCTTGGCGGGAGTCAGGCGGCGCGGTGCCGTCCGGTCGGGCGCTGGGAATCGCGGCCGCGCTTCGGGTGCGGGCGGACCAGGGCGAGTGCGCCGTGGGCCGTCACGGAGGTCTGGTCCGGGTCGTCGGCGGTGTCGGCCAGGTCCGGGCCTGGCCGGTGGCGGAGCCGGTGCTGCCGGTGGACCGCGTAGAGCAGCACCAGCCCGACGACGAGGAAGACGTGCGACAGCACCCGGGCGACGGTCACCCGGTCGCCGATCAGGTCACTGGTCGTGAGCACCGCGAGGACGATCACAAATCCGGTGATCATCGGCAGCTGCCCGGCCGCGGCGCGCGTGCGCAGCGCGGCCCACAGCAGTCCGACGCCGACCGCGAGGTTCCAGGCCGCGCTCTCGTTGATGAGGTGGCCTTCCATGAACGCGCCGCCGTGGGCGTTGTCCATGCCGAGCAGTTGCGCGAAGGCGAGCCCGCACTGGACCAGCCCGATCAGCCCGAGCGCGACCCGCAGCCCCCATTTTTCCCGGGGCGGAGCCGGGGTTTCGGCGAGGATCCGGTCGGTGAGGTCGGGCACCGCGGGCGCGCTGCGGACCAGCAGGGAACGGCGCAGCGACGCGCTCCGCTCGTACCAGCTCCGGCACGACGCGCAGGTCTCCAGGTGCTGGTCGACCTGCGATTCGGGCAGCGGACCCGCTTCGCCGTCGAGTCGCGCGGACAGCGCTTCGCGGAAGATTTCACAGCTCACGTCTGTCATAGTCGCTCGGACCCGCGCTTCGGTTCCCGGCGGGCTCCGCGTTTTTCCCGGGCACTGGTCACGGAACCGTCCCGGAACGGCATGGACTACCGTGAGGTCCGTGTCCACCGGCCGCGACAACGACGACGAGCGGGTCACCGCGCTGGCCCTCGCCGCTGGCCGCGGCGACCGGATCGCCCTGGAAGCCTGGGTCCGCGCGACCCAAGCCGACGCGTGGCGGTTCCTGGCCCACCGCACCAGCCCGGCCGACGCGGACGACCTCACCCAGGAAACGTACCTGCGCGCGTTCGGCTCGCTGCCGAGGTTCGCGGGCCGGTCGTCGTCGCGGACGTGGCTGCTGTCCATCGCTCGCCGCGTGGTCGTCGACCGCATCCGCGCCCGTTCGGCCCGCCCCCGCGAATCCACGACGGCCGACTGGCAACGCGCGGCCGAAGAACAATCGGCCCGGACGCGCACGGCGGGCTTCGAGGACCTGATCGAACTGGGCCTCCTGCTGGACACCCTGGACGAGGACCGCCGCGAAGCCCTGGTGCTGACCCAGTTCCTGGGCCTGTCGTACGCGGAAGCGGCCGAGGTGTGCGGCTGCCCGGTCGGCACCGTGCGCTCCCGGGTGTCCCGCGCCCGCGACGATTTGCTGCGCGCCCAGGAGGAGAACGACACCGCGATGTGACGCGGGTTGTTCTCCTGTGCTGGAGCACAGCTCTCGGTGAGCGGGCTCGTTCGGCAGCCAGGCGGACTATCTGGCTTTCTGGCTTTGTCTGGTTGCCAGGCGGACGCATGAACCTCCGACGGCCAGGCGGATTGCCCAGTCCCTCGTTTCCACATTTCGCCCGGAGCCTGGGTTCGGTGAGATCGCCGACGGCGGGGACCAGGCGGTCGGCTCGGCCGGTCCTGTGCGAGCGCGGCGGTCGCGCGAGGTGATGCGGACGAGCACGCGGACGGCGGTCGTGTTCCGCCGCGTGAGCAACCCGAGCGACCAGGCGCTTCCCGCGGAAGCCTGTCGCGCCCGTGACAAAGCAGGTGCTCATGCCGGGAACACCTCCGCTGCCCGGCGCTCGACCCCACCCGGTGCTCGACGGTGCCTGTGGCCGGCCTCGTCCGGTGCCAGTGCTCGACTGCCAGTGTTCGACTTCGCCTCGTGCCCGCCCGGTGCCGGTATCCGAACGCCCGGTGAGCACCGGGCGTTGGAGCCGACCGTGTGCCCGGTGCCGGATTTCGACCGCGCGCCCGGAGTGCCCGACCCCGCCCGGCGACCGACCAGTCCCGGAGTCCGACGCGCCCGGTACTGGATCCCCGCCGTGATCCAGATCGCGGGAACTCGCGGCGATCTCCTCCCGACCATTCTCCTGTGCGCACTATTCCGACCCCGCACCGGCGCGCTTTGCTTGCCGCGGCGGGTATTGCCGCGGTGGCCGTGGTGGCGGTGGTCGCCGCGGCCGGCGACGTCTACGCCGCTCTCGGCAACCCGGCTCCGGGTCCGTTGACGTCCGTTGGCGCCTCCTTGCTCCGGTTGATCGCCGACGCGGCGGGGGTGGTCTGCGTCGGCGCGCTCGCGTTCGCGGCTTTTCTGAGCCCGCCGGGTGAATCGGGCCGGCTTTCGCCGGACGGGTACGCGGCGACCCGCACCGCGGCGGGTGCCGCGGTCGTCTGGACGCTCGCCGCCGCGGTGCTCGTGCCGTTCGACGCCGCCGACGCGTCCGGGCGGCCGGTTTCCGAGGCGTTGCACCTGGCAAACCTCGCCGTCCTCGTCGACGCCATGGAGGAACCCAAGGCGTGGCTTTGCGTCCTGGCGGTGGCGACAGTCGTGGCGATCGGCGTGTGGCGCACGTTGACCTGGCGGACCACGGTGTTCTGGCTGGGGCTCGCCGTCGTCGGGTTGCTGCCGCGCGCGATCAGCGGTCACGTCTCCATCGGCGCGTGGCACGACCTGGCCACGAATGCGTTGGTGTGGCACGTGATCGCCGCCGCGCTGTGGACCGGGACCCTGGTCGCGTTGCTGCTCCACGTCCGCGGTGCGGGCACGGCGCGCGAGGTCGCACTTCGCCGGTACCGCAGGTTGGCGACGTGCTGTCTCGTCGTGCTGGCTGCATCCGGGATAGTCGACGGTCTCGCCTTGGCCCGTCCGGCTGGATTAGTTACTGGCTATGGCTTGCTCCTCGGGGTAAAGGTCGTGCTGACAGCGGTGTTGGCGGCGCTGATCGCGGTCACCCGCCGTCGGTGGCGCGGCGGGACTGCGGCTCTCGTGGCGGAGGTCGTGGTGCTGGCTGGGGCTATGGGCGTCTCGGCCGGGTTGGCGCACCTCGTGCCGCCGGCGTTCGTGAACGATCCGGCGACCGTCGGCGAGACCGTGCTCGGCTACGACCTGCCTGATCCGCCGACGTTCGCCCGGCTTTTCCTGGATTGGCGTCCGGACTTGCTGCTCGGTGTCGTGGCAGTGCTCGCCGTGGCGGCCTACGCGGTCGCGGCGCGCCGCCTCCGCAAACGCGGCGACGGCTGGCCGCGCGGCCGGTTCTGGGCGTGGACTTGCGGCTGGGCGACGGTGCTGATCGCGACGTCGTCCGGCCTCGGCAAGTACTCGTCCGGAACCTTCAGCCTGCACATGGTCATCCATATGACGCTGGCCATGCTCGCCCCGGTGCTCCTCGTGCTCGGCGGCCCGGTGACCCTCGCGCTGCGCGCCTTGCCCGTGGCGGGCAAGGGACCGGACGGCCCGCGCGAATGGCTGGTGGCGCTGCTGCACTCGCGGTTCACCAGGCTGGTCGCCCACCCACTGGTGGCTTCAGTGGTGTTCGTCGGCTCGTACTACGCGCTGTACTTTTCCGGCCTGTTCGGCGAGGCGATGCGCTACCACTGGGCACACCAGCTCATGAACCTCCATTTCCTCGTGTCCGGCTACGTTTTCTTCTGGCTGGTGATCGGCGTCGACCGCCCGCCGCGTTCGATGCCGCATCTCGCGCGGCTCGGCATGATGTTCGCGGTGATGCCGTTCCACGCGTTCTTCGGCGTGATCCTCATGAACAAGCAGACGGTGATCGCCGAAACGTTCTACCGCAACCTGTCGCTGCCGTGGATGTCTGACCTCCTTTCCGACCAGCGCCTCGGCGGCGGAATCGCTTGGGCTGCCGGCGAAATCCCGATGATCGTGGTCGTCGTGGCGCTGCTGGTGCAGTGGAGCCGCCACGACGACCGCGAAGCCGCTCGCCTGGACCGTCGCTTCGACCAAGGCGAGGACGACGATTTCGCCGCCTACAACGCGATGCTCGCCACCTTGGCCGCCAGAAGGCAGTAGCCGCGGTCTGCCCTCTGGCCAAGAATCAGGCGGGAGCACGCGCTGAAAGCGGCTCAGCGACAGCGATCTCGTTGTGCTGAGCCGATTCCGTCGCTAACCCACGGCGGTCACCACCTCGTCCAAGGCTCCGGACTTCACGTCCGCGACGAGAACCTTCAGCTGTGCCACGCTCATCTGCACCAGCTGACCGAAGTCGTCGGTCAGCACGACGCGGCGTTCCGGCGGGGCCTCGTTGTCGACGAACAGCTCGGGGCAGCCGCAGTCGCAGTTGCCGCAGAACGTGGTCACGTGCTGCATATCTCCTGTCGCGGCAAGGGATTTGGTCATGGTCTCTCCTGTCTGATCGGGTCGGGCCGGGCACTGCCACCATCCGGATAGTCGTCGCAGCGGGCCAAAAGGTTCCCGAGTCACCCGAAGGTGTAACGGCGGAAAACCAGGCGTACGATGGAAAGCAGTCCGCCTTCCCGGTGCCGGCACTGCCACCGCCTAGTGCCCGTCCTGGAATCCGGAGAATCATGTCCACGCAGACCGCCGCCCCCGCGGCGACCCCGAACCGTCACCTCGATCTCGCCGTCGGCGGGATGACCTGTGCCGCTTGCGCGGCGCGCGTCGAGCGTTCCCTCGGCAAGCTCGACGGCGTCCGCGCCACAGTGAACTACGCGACCGAACGCGCGAGCGTCCACTATCCGCCCGACCTCGATCCCGCCGTGCTCGTCGCGACGATCGAGCGGGCGGGCTACACCGCGACCGTCCGCGGCGAAACGAGCCCGGAAAACCGCGACGCCCGCGTACGCGATCTGCGCCGCAGGCTGATCGTGGCCGCTGTGCTCGCGGTCCCGCTGGGCAACCTGTCGATCACGCTCGCACTCGTGCCGTCCTTGCGATTTCCGTTGTGGGAGCTGGTGTGCTTGCTGCTCGCGACGCCGGTCGTGTTCTGGTCGGCGGCCCCGTTCCATCGTGCCGCGCTGCGCAATCTGCGGCACCGATCGTCCAGTATGGACACTCTCGTTTCTTTGGGCGTGCTGGCGTCTTACCTATGGTCGGCGGCTTCGGTGCTGATCGGCTCGGGCAGCGAGGCGGGTTACTGGATCGGGTTCGGCGCCACCGCGCCGGGCGCGGATTCGGTGTATCTCGACGTCGCGGCCGGAGTGACGACGTTCCTGCTCGCCGGGAGGTACTTCGAGGCACGGTCCCGGCGCGGCGCGGCGGATCTGCTCGGCGCGCTCGACGCGCTGGCGGCGAAGGACGTACGGATCCTGCGCGCGGACGGCGAGGTGCTGGTCGGCATCGGCGAGCTGGTGGTCGGCGACCGGTTCGTGGTGCGGCCGGGCGAGAAGGTCGCCGCGGACGGGACTGTCGACAGTGGACTGTCCGCGGTGGACGTCAGTGCCATCACCGGAGAACCGGTTCCGGCGGAGATCGGGCCGGGCGACCGGGTGATCGGCGGGAGCATCAACCTGAACGGCAGGCTGGTGGTGCGCGCGGAGGCGGTCGGGGCGCGTTCACAGCTGGCGCAGATGAGCGCGCTGGCCGAGCGGGCGCAGGAACGGAAGGCCGCGGTGCAGCGGCTGGCCGACCGGGTGTGCGCGGTGTTCGTCCCGGTGGTCTCGGCGTTGGCGGTGCTCACGCTGGCCGGATGGTTGCTCGCCGGGAACCCGGTGCGGGACGCGTTCGGCGCGGCGGTGTCCGTGCTGATCATCGCGTGCCCGTGTGCGCTGGGGCTCGCGACGCCGACGGCGTTGATGGTCGGCGTCGGGCGTGGCGCGCAGCTCGGGATTCTGGTGAAGGGGCCGGACGCGCTCGAGGCGAGCCGTACGGTCGACACCGTCGTGCTGGACAAGACCGGCACGGTGACTCAGGGACGGATGACCCTCGCTGACACGCGGGCCTTCCGCTCGTTCTCACCGACGGAAGTGCTTCGTCTTGCGGCTGCGGTGGAAGCGTCGTCAGAACACCCGATTGCCGCAGCGATTGTCGCTGGTGGGCCGGAAGTCCTGCCGGAGGCCGCGGAGTTCCAGGCCTTGCCGGGGCTGGGCGCGCGCGGCTTGGTCGAAGGTGCGGCCGTGGTGGTCGGGCGGCCGCGATTGCTGGTTGACGAAGGGGTTTCGGTCGGGCCGGAGGTCGAAGCTGCGGTGGCGTCGGCGGAGGCAGACGGGGCGACGGTGGTGCTCGTGTCGAAGGGAGGCGAGGTCGCGGGCATGCTCGTCGTGCGGGACGAGGTGAAGCCTTCGGCTCGGGCGGCGGTCGCGCAACTGCATCGGCTGGGATTGAAAACGGTGCTGTTGACGGGCGACAACGAGGTGACGGCCAAGGCAGTCGCCGCGGAGGTGGGGATTGCCGAGGTGCTCGCCGGGGTGTTGCCGAGCGAGAAGGCAGCGGCGGTGTCCGCGTTGCAGCGCAAGGGGCATCGGGTCGCGATGGTCGGCGACGGAGTGAACGATGCTCCCGCGCTGGCGACCGCTGATCTCGGCCTCGCTGTTGCCGAGGGAACCGATCTCGCCTTGCGCTCGGCCGACATCATCCTGGTCCGCGACGACCTGTCGGTGCTGCCGGACGCGATCCGCCTCGCGCAGCGGACGTTGCGCACGATTCGCGGCAACCTCGTCTGGGCGTTCGGGTACAACGTGGCCGCGCTGCCGCTCGCCGCGTGCGGATTGCTGAACCCGCTGATCGCGGGGGCTGCGATGTCGCTGTCGTCGGTGCTGGTGGTGGCCAACAGCTTGCGGCTGCGGAACTTCGCGCCGGGCCGCTGAACGGGAGGTGGGCGGGATCACCCTGGCCGACGGTCGCCTTATGAGGTTAGGTTTGCCTAATCAGATCGGGTGACGGAGGCGAGGTGCGCGGTGACGCGGGACGCGGAAGCCGGGATCGAGGGGCGGGTCGCGCTGGTCACCGGCGGTGCGCGCGGCATCGGGGCGGCGGTCGTGGAGGCGCTCGCCCGGGCCGGTGCCGTGGTGGCCGCGGTGGACATCGACGAGGAGGGGTTGCGGACGGTCGCCGCGCGGGACTTCGGGGCGGGGCCGGTTGGAGCGGATGAGCGGGATGCCGGGGCCGGGTCGGGCCGCGGGGCGGGTGGCGATGTCGCGCGGGGTTCTGCGGGCGTGGACGTCTCGGCGGGGCGTGATGGTGCGGGACCTTCGGGGAGTGCGCCAATCGCAGCACGCGGTGAGGCCGAGCGGCGGTCTGCGGTCGATGCGCCAGCGGAGGTGTTCGCGGGAGGCGATGCCCCGCGCCCGGTGGACGCGATCGCGGGAGACGATGCTGCGCGCCTGGTGGACGCGATCGCGGGCAGTGGTGGCGCAACGGAGGAAGCGCGGCGTCGTGCCAACGTCGAGCAGTCAGCCAGCGCCGGGCGGTCAGCCGACGTCGAGCGGCCAGTCAGCGCCGGGCGGTCAGCCGACGTCGAGCGGCCAGTCAGCGCCGGGCGGGTCGTGCCGTTCGTGGCTGACGTCGGGGATCCAGGTGCGGTCGCGCGAGTCGTAGCGGACGTCGAGCGTGAGCTGGGACCGATCGGGATCGGGGTGTCCGTCGCGGGGGTGTTGCGGCCCGGGACGGTGGGCGAGACCAGTGACGAGGACTGGGCGGCGACGTTCGCGGTCAACTCGACCGGGGTGTTCACCGTGCTGCGCGAGATTTCGCGGCGGATGCAGCCCCGGGGGAGCGGGGCGCTCGTGACGGTCGGGTCGAACGCGGCCGGCGTCCCGCGCACCGGGATGGCCGCTTATGCCGCTTCGAAGGCCGCGGCGACCATGCTCACGCGGTGTCTCGGGCTGGAGCTTGCCGGGTCGGGGATCCGGTGCAACATCGTCTCGCCGGGGTCCACCGACACCGACATGCAACGTCTCTTGTGGACGGACGATTCCGGCGAAGCGCGCGTGATTGCCGGAAATCCGGAGGAATTCCGCGTCGGGATTCCGCTCGGGCGGATCGCCGATCCGGCGGATATCGCGGATGCGGTGCTTTTCCTCGCGTCCGACCGGGCCCGGCACATCACCATGCAGAACCTCTACGTCGACGGCGGCGCCACGCTCCGTGCGTGACCGGGTTGACCCGCCGGGCGGCTTTTCCTTTTCGTCCGGGTACGTTAGTGTCCATTAGGTTAGGCTAACCGAACAGTCAAACATCCGTGCCTTGCGCAAGGGACGGACGGGGCGGCTCGGCCGCCTGCGCGTGTGCGAAAGGGAATTCACCTCGTGTCCTCACCTGCTCCGGCCCGTCCGCGGCCGGTCCATCGGGCGGCGGATCTCCTGGCCGCGTACCTGCCAGGGTCGTTCTACTACTCGTCGGCCCGAGGGGTGCTGCTCGCCGACGGGGTGCACTCGCACGTCCGCGGCGCGACCGGGAACCGCGCCGCGGCGGCTGCCGAGGCGCTCGAAGCCGCGGTGCTGGCGGGGGTCGAGAATCCGGTCGTCGTGGGAGCTATCGGGTTCCGGCCGGATTCCGGGAGCAGCCTGATCGTGCCCGCGGTGGTGCGCCGGGCCGGTGCGCCGGACGCGTTGGCGGCAGGTCTCGACGCGGGTGGTCGTGCGACCGCGGGTACCGCTGAGCGAGACAGTGTCGATTCCGCGAAAGGCGGGGCCGAGTCCCGAAGAGCTGGCGGTACCGACAACCGAACGTCCTGGACTGTCGTGCCGCGGCCGGCTCCTGAGGTGTACGCCGAAAGTGTCCGTCGAGCGGTCGATCTCATTGCCGACGGGGAACTTCGCAAGGTCGTCCTCGCGCGGGCGCTGGATCTTGTTGGGGAGCAAGGCGTTTCCGTCCAGCAGTTGCTCAGCGACCTCGTCCTGGCGGATCCGGCGGCGCACGCCTTCGCCGTTGACGTCAGCGAGCCGGGGGATCCGGCTCCGCGGACGCTGGTCGGGGCCAGTCCGGAATTGCTGGTTTCGCGCAAGGGCGATGTGGTGACGGCGAATCCGCTCGCCGGGTCGCGGCGGCGGACGGGGGAACCGGCGCGGGACGCGCAAGCGATTGCGGAGCTGCGAGTGTCCGAAAAGGACCTTAACGAGCACGCCCTCGTCGCCGCGCAGGTGGCCGAGGTGCTGGGGCGCTACTGCACCGAACTGGACGTTCCGGAGCAGCCGGACGTGATTGGTACGCCGACGATGTGGCACCTGTCGACCCGGATCACCGGGCGGGTCGGGCCGGGCGGGCCGTCGTCGTTGGAGCTGGCCGAAGCGTTGCATCCGACGCCCGCGGTGTGCGGGGTGCCGGTCGGGCTGGCGCGCGACACGATTGCGCAGCTGGAGCCCGAGGACCGCGGGTATTACGCGGGGCTGGTCGGCTGGACCGATCTCGCGGGCGACGGCGAATGGGTGGTCACGATCCGGTGCGCCGAGGTTTCCGGACGGACCGCGCGGCTGTTCGCGGGGGCGGGGGTGGTCGCGGGGTCGGATCCGGCGGCGGAATTGGCGGAGACCAGCGCGAAGTTCGGGACGCTGCTGCGCGCGCTGGGTGCGGAGGGTGTCGCGTGAAGGGGTGGCCGGCGGAAGCCGCGGCGAGGTGTCGGGTCGGCGGGAGCCGGCGGACGTTCGGGGCACCGTTGGGTGTGAAGAGGCAGCCGGAGGAGACCGCGGCGAGGTATCGGGCGAGCGGGTATTGGCGCGGGCGGACATTCGGGGCGTTGCTGGGTGTGAAGGGGTGGCCGGGGGAGATCCGGGCGAGTGAATGTTGGCGTGGGCGGGCGTTCGGGGTGGAGGGTGTCGCGTGAGCGGGTGGCCGGAGGAGACCGCAGCGAGGTATCGGGCCAGCGGATACTGGCGCGGGCAGACGTTCGGCGCACTGCTGACGTCGCTCAAGGACGCCTACGCGGACCGGACGGCGGTGGTCGGCGAGCAAGAGCGGTGGACGTTCGCGGAGCTGGACGAGCGGGCGCATCGGCTGGCGGCGGGGTTTGCCGCGGGCGGGATCGCCAGGGGCGACCGGGTCGTCGTGCAGTTGCCGAATATTCCGGAGTTCGCGTCCGTCGTTTTCGGGTTGTGGCGGGCCGGTGCGGTGCCGGTGTTCGCGTTGCCCGCGCATCGGGACAGTGAGTTGCGGCATTTCGCCGAGCAGAGCGAAGCGAAAGCGATCGTCACCGTCGGGGAGCACGCGGGGCATGATCACGCGAAGATGGCGCGTGAGGTTGCCCAGCACCGGAAGGTCCTCGTCGTGGGGGAGCCGGAGTTCGCGGAGCTGACGGCCGCGGAGCCGCGGGAGTTGCCCGAGCCGGATTCGGAGGGGATGGCGTTTCTGCAGCTTTCCGGCGGAAGCACGGGGCTGCCGAAGCTGATTCCGCGTACTCACGACGATTATCTCTACAGCGTCCGGGAAAGCGCGCGGATTTGCGGGCTGCGGAAGGAAAGCGTTTACCTCGCGGCGTTGCCCGTCGCGCACAACTTTCCGCTCAGCTCGCCGGGGATGCTCGGGGCGCTGCACGCGGGCGCGGCCACGGTGATGGCGCCGCGGCCGGACGCGGACACCGCGTTCCGGCTGATCGAGGCCGAAGGGGTCACGATCAGCGGGGTGGTTCCGCCGCTCGCCGCGGCCTGGGTGCAGGCGGCGGCGCGGACCGGGCGGGATCTGTCCTCTTTGGACGTTCTGCTGGTCGGCGGGGCGAAGTGCGGCCGGGAACTCGCCGAACGCATCGGCCCGGCGCTGGGGTGCCGGCTGCAGCAGGTGTTCGGCATGGCCGAAGGACTCGTCTGCTACACCCGGCTGGACGATTCCGACGACCTCGTCCTCGGCACCCAGGGACGGCCGATTTCGCCGGACGACGAGGTGCGCGTGGTGAATCCGGACGATCCGCTGGCGAAGTCGGACGATCTCGTAGCACCGGGCGAAATCGGCGCGCTGCTCACGCGCGGGCCGTACACGATCCGCGGTTACTACAACGCCGCCGAGCACAACAAGACCGCGTTCACCGAGGACGGCTTTTACCGTACCGGCGATCTGGTGCGGCGGAGGGAATCCGGGCATCTCGAGGTCGTCGGGCGGGCGAAGGAGCAGATCAACCGCGGCGGCGAGAAGGTCGCGGCGGAAGAGGTCGAGAACCACCTGATGGCGCATCCGGGCGTGCTCGACGCGGCCGTCGTCGCGGTGCCCGACGAGTACCTGGGCGAGCGGACCTGCGCGTATGTCGTTCCGGCGGACGGGCAGCAGCCGACCGCGGCGGAGCTGCGCCGGTTCGTGCGCGGGCGCGGGGTGGCCGCGTTCAAGGTGCCGGATCTGGTGGAGGTGGTCGGGGCGTTCCCGGTCACCGGCGTGGGCAAGACCAGCAAACGCGAACTGCGGGCGGCGCTCGCCGCCCTGGCGAAGGAGAGGTGAGGCGTGTCCCTGCCGAAGATCCGGGCGTATCCGCTGCCGACGGCGGCGGACCTGCCCGAGGGCCGGGTCGACTGGCGGCCTGATCCGGCACGGGCGGCTCTGCTCGTGCACGATGTCCAGCGGTATTTCCTTGCTCCGTACGAGGGTTCGCCGATTCCGGAGATGGTGGCGAACATCGCGGAGCTGGCGGCGAAGGCGCGCAACAGCGGCGTTCCGGTCTTCTACACCGCCCAGCCGGGCAAGCAGCCCGCCGCCGATCGGGGGCTGCTCACCGAGTTCTGGGGCGACGGCATCGGCGCGGTGATCGACGACGACCCGCGCGCCGCGGACATCGTCGACGAGCTGGCCCCGCGGCCGGGCGACACGGTGCTGGAGAAATGGCGGTACAGCGCCTTCCAGCGCAGCACGTTCCGCGAGCAGCTCGGCGACCGCGACCAGCTGCTGATCACCGGCGTCTACGCGCACATCGGCTGCCAGGCGACGGCGGTCGAGGCGTTCATGCGCGACGTCCGGCCGTTCCTGATCAGCGACGCGGTCGCGGACTTCGACCGCTCCCGGCACGACCAGGCGTGCGAGTACGTCGCGCAACGCTGCGGCGTCGTCACCACCACCGCCGACGCGCTCGCCGCGCTGTCGGCGCCGATTCCCGCAGGAGCACCTCGATGAGCACCCCCGGACTGACCGCCGACCAGGTCAACGCCGACGTCGCCGAACTGCTCGGCTGCGGCGTCGACGAGCTGACCCCGGACACCGATCTCGCCGACCTCGGCCTCGATTCGATGCGGATCATGAGCCTGGTCGAGAAGTGGCGCGGCGCGGGCGCGGCGCAGCTGGAGTTCGCCGACCTCGCCGAGGACCCGCGCCTCGGGCACTGGACGAAGCTGCTCGCCGGCGGCGCGCAATGAGCCGGGACACCCACCGGCATCGGCACACCGCGCGGATCGCGGAGGTCCGCGCGGGCCGCCAGGCCGAGAAAGTGCCGTACCCCATCCGGATCCGGCGCGCGGAGGTCGTGCGGACCAGCGCGGTCGGCGCCGGGCTGCTGCGCGTCACCCTCGGCGGGCCGGGCACGGCCGGGTTCGAGGCGCATTCGCCGGACGAGCACGTGAAGATCCTCTTCCCGGACGCGGACGGCCAGCTGCGGCTTCCCGAGCCGAACGGCGACATGCTCCGCTGGCCGAAGCCTTCGCCGGTCTCGCGCGAGTACACCGTCCGCCGCTACGACCCGGCGTCCGGCGAGCTGGACCTCGACGTCGCACTGCACGACGGCGGCCTCGGCTCGGACTGGGCGCGCGCGGTTCAGCCGGGCGAGGCCGTGCACGTCGCGGGTCCGCCGGGCGGGCTGATCGTGCCGCATAACTACGACCGTTACCTGCTCGCCGGCGACATCACCGCGTTGCCCGCGCTCGCGCGCTGGCTGGAGGAACTGCCGCGGACCGCGGTCGGCTGGGCGTTCGCCGAGGTCGCCGACGCGAGCGAGGAGATCGACCTCGACGCTCCGGACGGCGTCGAAGTCCGCTGGCTGCACCGAGGCCCCGGCAATCCGCCTGGCAGCGTCGAGCTTCTCGCCGACGCCGTGCGCCAAGTCAAAGTGCCCGAAGGCGAACGGCTTTACGCGTGGATCGCCGGGGAGGCGGGCGCGATCAAGCCGCTGCGCCGGTGGCTGCGCGACGACCTCGGGCTCGCTCGCGAGGACTGCGACGTGACCGGCTACTGGAAACGCGGCGTCGCGGACTTCGACGACGAGCACGACCACTGATCCGTCAGAACAGCAAGAAACATTGAGGACCCTCGCATGACCGTCACCAGAAAGACCCGTCTCGCCGCCGCCGCGCTCGCGGTCGCTCTCACCGTGGTCGCCGGCTGCGGCTCCGGCGACGCGCAGAGCGGCGGAAGCGACGCCCCGACCCGCGCCTTCGCCGCCGACAACGGCGAGATCAAGATCCCGGTCAAGCCGAAGCGCGTGATCGCGACCGGCTACGCCGTGCCGGCGCTGCTCGAGGCGAAGGCCCCGCTCGTCGGGATCTCGACGTGGAAGCGCGGCCTGCCGATGATGACGGCCGAGGACCGCAAGAAGTACGACGAGCTGCCGAAGGTCGCGGGCGAGCAGGCCGCCGAGACGAACTACGAGGCGATCGCGCAGGCCGATCCGGACCTGATCGTGATCGGCGTGCCGAAGCCGGTGCTCGCCGACATCGACGTCAAGCGGCTGCAGGAGATCGCGCCGGTCGTGGCGATCGGGCCGTCGGTGCCCTCGGCGTGGCGGGAGCTTTCGCGCAAGCAGTCCGACGCGGCGGGCGCGCTGGCCGGGTTCGACGCCGCGCGCCAGGAGTACGAGGCCAAGGCGAAGCAGCTCAAGGAGAAGTACAAAGCCGTGCTGCCGCAGCTGAAACTGGGCCACGTCGGCGCGTACGGCGAGGTCGCGAAGGGCAACTTCCAGCGCGAGTTCAAGGATTCCTGGGGCACCAACGTCGCACAGGACATCGGCGCGAACTACTTCGGCCAGGTGAAGGTCAAGGGCGGCGGCTCGAAGGACGTCAGCGAGTACCCGTCGATCGAGGAGCTGCCGACCGCGTTCGCGCAGGCGGACGCGATCACCTACTCGGTCAAGCCGGACGGTTCGGTGCCGCCCGCGGTGAAGTACGTGCTCGATTCGCCGCTGTGGAAGGAACTTCCGGCGGTGAAGGCGGGCAAGACGTTCGCCTTCCGCTACACCGAAGCGGCCACCTACCGGGCGGCGATGAAGACGCTGGACGCGGTGGACCAGGCGTTCGCGCCGCTGCTGAAGAAGTGACCGGACGCAGCCGGACCGTGCTGCTGGCCGCCGCCGTCGTCCTGCTGGCGGCGGTGGCCGTGGTCAGCGTGGGCGTCGGGGCGCACGGCATCGCCCCGGCGGACGTGCTCCGGGCCATTTTCGGGCAGGGCGATCCGGCCGATCAGGCGGTGGTGCGCGACGTCCGGGCGCCGCGGGCGTTGCTGGCGGTCGGCGTCGGGGCGGCGCTGGCGGTGGCCGGGGTGCTCGTCCAGGTGCTGTCGCGCAACCCGTTGGCTGAACCCGGCGTGCTCGGCGTGACCGCCGGGGCCGGGTTTGCCATCACGATCGGTTCCGCGCTCGGCATCGCCGTTTCGGAGTCCGGTGAACTGCTGTTCGCCGTGCTCGGCGCGGTGCTGGCGACGCTGCTGGTGTACGCGGTCGGGCGGCGGTCGCCGTTGCGGATGGTGCTGACCGGCACCGCGCTGACGTTCGTGCTCAGCGGCGTTTCGCTGGGGCTGCGGCTGTTGCTGCCGGACACCTTCGACCGGTACCGGTTCTGGGCGGTCGGCTCGCTGGCCGGACGGGAGCAGGCTCCGCTGACGGTGCCGCTGATCGTGATCGCGGTGAGCGTGGTCGCCGCGTTCCTGTTGAGCCGTCAGCTGAACGCGCTCGCGCTGGGGGACACCGTCGCGCACACGCTTGGCGCGCGCGTCGCCCGGATCCGCGCGGTGACGCTGTTGCTGATCACCTTGCTGGCCGGAGCCGCGACCGCGGTGGCCGGGCCGATTCTGTTCGTCGGCCTGATCGTGCCGCATCTCGCTCGGCGCGCGGCCGGTGCTTCGGTGCCGTGGCTGACCGCGTTCGCCGTGGTGCTGGGCCCGATTCTGCTACTGCTGTCGGACATCGGCTCGCGCGTGCTGCTGCCGACCGGCGAGGTGCCGGTTGCGATCGTGACCGCGTTCATCGGCGGCCCGGTGCTGATCTGGGCGGTCCGCAAGTACGGGACGGCCGCGCTGTGACCGCGTTCGTGCTCCGCCGGGGGCGGTTTTCGTTCAAGGTCGAGCGCCGCGCTGTCATCCTCGTCGCCGTGCTCGCCGTCATTCTCGCTGGTCTGGCGTTGCTGGGGCTGTGCTACGGCGCGGCTTGGGCGAGCCCGGCGCGGGTGTTCGCCGCGCTCGGCGGGTCCGGCGGCGGGCCGGGCGTGGTGATCCGCGAATGGCGGCTGCCGCGGGTGGCGGCCGGGCTGATCTTCGGCGCCGCGCTCGGGCTGGCCGGGGCGATTTTCCAGAATGTCACGCGGAATCCGCTCGGCAGCCCGGACGTCATCGGCCTCGATTCCGGTGCCTACACCGGCGCGCTGATCGCGATGACGGTGCTGTCCGGGTCGCCGGCGCAGCTGACGTTCGCGTCGGTGCTCGGCGGGCTGGTCACCGCGGCCGCGGTCTATCTGCTGTCGATGGGCGGCAGCCGGTCCGGATTGCGGCTGATCGTCATCGGGATCGCGATCAACGCGATGCTGACCGCGTTGAACTCGTGGATCGTGCTGCGCGCCGACCTGGAAGTCGCGATCGCGGCGGTCGGGTGGAGCGCCGGTTCGCTCAACGGGATCGGCTGGAACGACGTCGCGGTGCCGTTCGGGGTGCTGGCCGTGCTGTTCGCGGTGCTGCTGACCCGGGCTCCGGCGCTGCACCAGGCGGCGCTCGGCACGGAACTCGCGGTGACGACGGGGGTCCGGCACGAAGCCCTGCGGCTGCAGCTCGTGCTGATCGGCGTCGGCTGCACGGCGACGGTCACCGCGGTGGCCGGGCCGATCGCCTTCGTCGCGCTCGCCGCGCCGCAGATCGGCCGCAGGCTCGCCCGCGCGCCCGGCATCCCGCTGCTGCCCGCCGCGCTGACCGGCGCGGTGCTGCTCGCCGGCGCGGATCTCGCCGCGCAGATGCTGCTCGCCCCGGTGTCGCTGCCGGTCGGCGTGGTCAGCACGGCGATCGGCGGCTGCTACCTGATCTGGCTGCTGACCAAGGAGGTGCGGCGGAAGTGACCGCTCGCTTGACCGCGCGGGACCTGACCCTGCGCTACGGCGACCGCGTCGTGTCGGCGCGGTTGCGGCTCGACGTGCCCGACCGCGCGTTCACCGCGGTGGTCGGCCCGAACGCGTGCGGCAAATCGACATTGCTGCGCGCGTTCGTCCGGCTGCTCCGCCCGGCCGAGGGCGGGGTGGCCTTCGACGGCCGGGCGGTCGGGGCGTACCCGGCCAAGGCGCTGGCGCGGGAACTCGGCTTCCTGCCGCAGGATCCGTCCGCGCCGGAGGACGTCCGGGTCCGGCAGCTGGTCGCGCGCGGGCGGTTCCCGCACCAGTCGCTGCTGTCGTCGTGGTCGGAGGAGGACGAGTCCGCGGTCGTCGGCGCGATGACCGCGGCCGGGGTCGCCGGGCTGGCCGACCGTCCGGTGCAGGAGCTGTCCGGCGGGCAGCGGCAGCGGGTGTGGATCGCGGTCGTGCTCGCGCAGCGCACGCCGTACCTGCTGCTCGACGAGCCGACGTCGTTCCTCGACATCGCGCACCAGTACCAGGTGCTGGAGCTGCTGAAACGGTTGCGCGACGAGGGCCGCACGGTGATCGCGGTGCTGCACGACATCAACCAGGCCTGCCGCTACGCCGACCACGTGGTCGCGATGCGCGACGGGCGGGTCGTGGCCGAGGGCGCGCCCGGCGACGTCGTGGACGCCGCGCTGATCAAGGAAGTCTTCGACCTGCCGAGCGTCGTGGTGCCCGATCCGGTCACCGGCACGCCGATGGTCGTGCCGTCGCTCTGAGCCCGGGAGTCACCTGTTGAGCACCGCACTCGCCACCCTCGAACTGACCAGCGCCCAGCTGGGCATCTGGAACGCGCAACGGCTGGAGCCGGATTCGCCGTATTACCTCGTCGGCGATGTCGTAGAGATTTCTGGCGGTGAGCCGGTCGACCTGGCCGCGCTGGCCGAGGCGATCCGCGCGACCACCGAGGAGGCCGAAAGCCTGCGGCTGCGGGTGCTCGACACTCCGGACGGTCCTCGCCAGGTGGTGTCCGCCGAGCCGGTGCCGCTGCCGGAAGTCGTTGACCTGCAAGGGGAAGCGGACCCGCTGGCCGCCGCGCACGCCCGGGTCGCGGCGGAACGGCGGCGGGTGGCCGAGGCGTGCCGCGGGATGCTGGACCGGGCGTTGTTCTCGCACCTGATCCTGCGGCTTTCCGAGACCGAGGTGTGGTTTACCCAGCTCGGCCACCACCTGGTGTTCGACGGCTACACCGCCGCGATGCTCGCCCGGCGCACCGCTGCCCGGTACACCGCGGCGGTGCGCGGCGAGGACGTGCCGCCGTCGACGTTCGGCCGGTTCGCCGACCTCGTCGACGCGGACCGCGAGTACCGGACGAGTGAGCGCTTCACACAGGACCGCGAGTACTGGTGTGAACGGTTCACACCGATGCCGGAGCTGGCTGAGGACGCGAGTGCGGCCGGGCTGCCGGAAGCGACGTTCACCGCGCGTGCCGAGCTTTCCGCGGCCGAGGTCGCCGGGCTCCGCGAACTGGGCGCACGGGCGAAGACGACCTGGGGCGACGCGCTGATCGCGTGTTACGCCGCGTTCCTGCACCGGGTGCTGGGCACGGCGGACGTCGTGTTCGCGGTGCCGCTGATGTGCCGGGTGGGCGCGGCGTTGCGCACTCCGGCGATGGCGGTCAACGTGCTGCCGCTGCGGGTCCGCGTGCGGCCGGGAGACCGGCCGGAGGAGCTGACCGCGCGGGTCGCCGAGGCGCTGCGTGAAATGCGCGCACACCAGCGGTACCGGGGTGAGAATCTTCCTCAGGACCTGGCGGTGCCCGGCGCGGGCGCGTTGCTGCACGGGCGCGGGATCAACCTCAAGGCGTTCGACCTGGAGCTGGCGTTCGGCGAGGCGCGCGGGACGATGCGGAACGTCGCGGGCGGGCCGCCGGAGGACATGGGGCTCAGCGTGCTGCCGACGTCCGGCGGCGGGCTGCTGCTGGGCTTCGAGGTCGACGCGCGGTCCCAGGACCAGGCCGGGGTCGACGCGCAGCTCGCCGCGTTGAAGGCGTTGATCGCCGCGTTCACCGGGGAGGACGCGCCGGTCGTCGGCGGGGTGGACCTGGTGCCGGACGTCGCCGCCTTGCTCGCGGAATGGTCGACGCCCGCGGTGGCCTCAGCGGGCGAAGGTCTCCTTGCGGGACTCAGCGGGGAGACCGCGCTGGTGTGCGGGGACGAACGGCTCACCGGCGACGAGGTGCTGGACCGGGTGCACCGGCTGGCGCGGGCGTTGCGGGCGCGGGGAGTCGGGGCGGACGACGTGGTGGCGCTGGCGCTGCCCCGGTCGGTCGATCTCGTGGTGGCGCTGCTGGCGGTGCTCGACGCCGGGGCGGCGTTCCTGCCGCTGGATCTGGCGCATCCGGCGGAACGCTTGCGCTCGCTGGTCGCCGAGGTGACTCCGAAGCTCGCGGTGACGGACTCGGATTCGTTGCCCGGAGTGCCGCAGCTTCGGCTGGACGATCCGGTGGTGCGGAACGAGATCGCCGGGTACTCGGCCGCAGAGTTGTCCGATGTGGACCGTCATCCGGAACACCTCGCGTACGTCATCTTCACCTCCGGTTCCACCGGCCGGCCCAAGGGCGTGCTGGTCCGGTCTGGCGGGCTGGAGACGTTGCTGCGGAACCACCGTGCCACCACGGTCGCCGAGACCGCGCAGGGGCGGCGGCTTCGCGTGGCACACACGTATTCCTTCGCTTTCGACTCGGCGATCGAGCAGCTGCTGTGGATGCTGTGCGGGCACGAATTGCACGTCTACGACACGGAAACCGCGCGTGACGTCGATGCGCTGCACGCCGCGTTCGTTCGGGACGGGATCGAGGTCATCGACACCACGCCGTCGATGGCGGCTCCGTTGCTGGACGCGGGTTCGCTCGACCCGGCGTTGCTGGTGCTCGGCGGAGAAGCGACGCCTCCCGCGTTGTGGCAGCGGATTGCTTCGTCCGGTATCCGGGCGCGCAACATTTACGGTCCCACTGAGGCCACTGTGGACGGTGCCAGCGCGGCGATCGTCGGGGACGAACCGGTGATCGGGTACGCGGTCCCGGGCACGCGGGCATACGTGCTCGATGCCGCGTTGCGGCCGGTGCTGCCCGGCAGTCGCGGGGAGTTGTATCTCGCCGGGCCGCATCTGGCGCGCGGTTATCTCGGGCGTCCGGGCGGGACGGCGGAACGGTTCGTCGCCGATCCGTTCGGGCCGCCGGGGGAGCGGATGTACCGCACCGGCGACGTCGTGCGCTGGGTGCCCGGGCGCGGGCTGGAGTATCTGGGGCGGCGCGACGGGCAGGTCAAGATCCGGGGCCATCGCGTGGAATTGGGCGAGGTCGAGGGCGCGCTCGGCGCGGTGCCGGGCGTGCGGGCCGCTGCGGCGGCGGTGCGCGGGCCGCGGCTGATCGGGTACGTCGTCGGCGCCGGGCTGGTCGCGGAAGACGTACGGGCGACGCTCGCGCGGCGGTTGCCGGAGGCGATGGTCCCGGCGGCGGTCGTGGTGCTGGACGAGCTTCCGGTGACCAGCAACGGAAAACTCGACCGGGACGCGCTCCCCGCGCCCGCGGCGGCCGACGGCGGACGCGAGCCGCAAACGGAGCGGGAACGGTTGCTGTGCGCCGCGATCGCCGAGGTGATCGGCGTGGAGCGGGTCGCGGTCGACGACGACTTCTTCGCCCTCGGCGGCGACAGCATCACCGCGATCAGTGTCAGCAGCCGGCTGCGCGCCCACGGGTTAGACCTCCGTCCGCGCGATTTGCTGGCGCGGCGCAGTTTCGCGGCCTTGGCGGCGGCTAGCCGGGATCTGTCCGAACCGGACAGTGTTCCGGACGAGCCGATCGGCGAGGTTCCCGCGCCGCCGATCGTGCGGACGCTGTTCGACCTGAACCCTGATCTGGACGCGATCGTCGGCTATGCACAGTGGACAGTGCTCCGCGTGGACGGTCCGGTTCCGGGGCTGGCTCAAGGTGTTCAGGCAGTTCTCGATCACCACGACGTGTTGCGGCTTCGCGTCGAACCTGATCGCACCTTGGTGATCCGGCCGCGCGGCGCGGTCGATGCGGCGGAGGTGCTGACCGAGGCGGTCGGGAGCCCGGCGGAGGTGGCGGAGCGGCTGGCGTCCGAATTGGACCCGCGCGCCGGGGCGATGCTGCGGGTCGCGCTGGTAGGGGACCAGTTGGTGGTGGTCGTGCACCACTTGGCGATCGACGGGGTTTCCTGGCGCATTCTCCTGCCTGATCTGCAGACGGCTTGCGCGGGCGGAGTTCTCGAGCCAGTCAAGGCGTCTTGGCGGCGGCACGCGTTGGCGCTTGCCGAACAAGGCGCGAGCGGCGCACGGCGCGGGGAACTGGAGTACTGGCAGTCGACGCGGAAGAGCAAGCTTGATCCGAAGCTCGACACCGTTGCCACCGCGCACCGTTCGGTCACGGTTGCCTCCGAAGAAGAAAGCACTGCGGTCCTGACGACGTTGCCTGCGGCCTATCGTGCGGGTGTCGACGAGGTGCTGCTTGCCGCACTCGTGCTGACCCTGCGCGGCGACGAGGACGCCATGACCGTCACGATGGAAGGCCACGGCCGCGAAGGTTTGGATCTCGCTCGCACCGTCGGCTGGTTCACTGCTGAATACCCAGTCCACATAGGTCTGTCTGGTGTGGACAGTATCGATCGGTTGCTGCGCGCGGTAAAGGAAGCGCGGCGGTCGGTGCCGGACGGCGGGATCGGCTTCGGCGTCCTCCGGTACTTGGACCCCGAAGCTGAGTTCACGCCGGAGATGCCGGACGTGCTGCTCAACTACCTCGGCCGGTTCACCCCGCTGTCCGGCGGCTGGCAGCTGCCGGACGACGATCCGTTCGCGGTCATCGAGCCGGCAGCCAAGGCGTTGGAGCAGGTGCTCGCACTGAACTGCTTCGTCCGCGAGGACGACGTGCCGCGGATCGCCGTCGAGTGGACCGCCGCCAGCCGGGTGCTGCCGCCGGAGGACGTCGAACGCCTGCAGGGAAAGTGGGCGACGGCGCTGGCCGCGTTGGCCGCACACGCGCGGGAAAACACCGGCGGGCTCACGCCGTCGGACCTTCCGCTGGTCACCCTCACCCAGGACGAGATCGACACTCTCGAACAGCAGGGTCCGGTCGCTGACGTCCTGCCCGCGACGCCGTTGCAGGCCGGGCTGTCGTTCCACACGCTGACCAGCGGCGGGCCGGACGTTTACACCGTGCAGGCGGTCACCCATCTGGAAGGGCAGCTCGACGCGGACCGGATGCGCGCCGCCGCCGAGGAGCTGCTGCGACGGCATCCGGCGCTGCGCGTCCACCTGCACACGACGGCGGCGGGCGAGGTCGTGCAGGTCGTGCCCGCCGAGGTGCACCTGGATTGGCGGCAGGTCGAGCGTCCGACGAGCGTCGAGGGCGAATGCGCGGCCGAGCTGGCCAGGCCGTTCGACCCCGCGGTGCCGCCGCTGATCCGGTTCCTCCTGCTCACCCTCGGCCCGGCCGAACACCGGCTGGTGCTGACGATCCACCACGCGCTGCTCGACGGCTGGTCGATGCCACTCGTCGGCCGCGCCCTGCTCGCTACTTACGCCGAGCTGGGCGGCGGACCGGCCGCTCCGGTCGCGCCGCCGCTCGCCGAGTACCACCGGGTGCTGGCCGCCCGCGACCACGACGCGGCCGTCGAGGCCTGGCGGGAGGCATTGGCCGGCCTGGAAGAAGGAACCCGGCTCGCCCCGGCCGCCACGGAGTCCACTTCGGACCGTCCACAGCGGATCTGGGTGGGGCTCGGTGCGGAGTTCAGCGAGCAGTTGCGGGGCTTCGCGCGGGAACGCGGCGTGACGTCGACGGCGGTGTTCCAGACCGCGTGGGGCGTCCTGCTGGCGCGGCTCACCGGACGCCAGGACGTGGTGTTCGGCTGCCCGGTGTCCGGTCGTCCGTCGGATGTCCCTGGGGTGGAAGGGATGATCGGCCAGCTCGGCACGACCATCCCGGTGCGGGTTTCGTTCGCCCCGTCCGATCCGGCCTCGGCGCTGCTGGCGCGGGTGCAGGACGAGAACGCGCGGCTCACCGACCATCATCACCTCGGGCTGCCGGACATCCAGCGCGCGGCGGGCGTCGGCGACCTGTTCGACACGATGCTGGTGATGGAGAACTTCCCGCTGTCCAGCCGGGAACGCGAACCGCTCGCCCCCGGGCTCGATCTCGCCGGTGTCGACATCACGGACGCGACGCACTATCCGCTGACCGTGATCGTGCTGCCCGGCGACGAGATCGCGATCGGCCTCGGCTATCAGCCGAACGCCTTCGACGAATCGACCGTGCAGGAGTACGGCCGCTGGCTGTCGACGCTGCTGCACGAGATCGTGTCCGACCCGGAGCGACCGGTCGCTCGGCTGCGTTCCCTTGCCGCAGAAGAAGAAGCGGCGCTGCTGCGGCAGGGAACCGGCCCGGAGCCGCGTCGGGAAGCGGGCACCTGCCTGGCCGAATTCGCGCGCTGGGTCCGGGAAACGCCGGATGCCGAGGCCGTCGTCTGCCGGGACCGCCGGCTGACCTACGCGGAACTCAACCGGAAAGCGAACCAGCTCGCGCATGCGTTGCGCGCCGCCGGGGTACAGGAGCAGGACCCGGTCGCGGTGCTGCTGGAACGGGACATCGACCTGGTGGTCGCGTTGTTCGGGGTGCTCAAGGCCGGTGCGGTGCACGTGCCGATGGACCCGACCTATCCCGCGGAACGACTGGCGCATCTGGTGAAGGACAGCGCGCCCGCCGCCGTGGTGTCCACTCCGGACCCCGGTTTCGGCATTCCGGTGATTGACCCGAAGGTCCTGAGTGGACCGTCTACTTGGGACGATGTGCTTCCGCATCCGGACTCGCTGGCGTACGTGATCTACACGTCCGGAACCACCGGAAAGCCCAAGGGCGTGGCGATTGCCCACCGGGGCATTCCGAGCCTCGTCGCGCTGCAGGAGGACATCGTCGGCATCCGGCACGGCGAGCGGTACCTGCACTTCGCGTCCACGAGTTTTGATGTGTCGTACTGGCAGTTCTTCCTGCCGTTGCTGTCCGGCGGCACCTCGGTGATCGCGCCGGAGGAGGTCCGCGGGTCGGGCGACGACCTGCTCGCCTACGCCGCCGAGCACCGCGTCACCGGGCTGAACCTGCTGCCGTCGTTCCTGTCCGCGATGCCGGACGACGCGACGGTCGACCCGGAGGTGTTCTTCGTGGTCGGCGCCGAGCGGCTCGACCCGGAGCTGGCGCGCCGCTGGGGCGACCGGCGGGCGCTGTTCAACGCTTACGGCCCAACCGAGGTCACGATCAACTCCGTCACCTGGGTGTACTCCGCCGACGACCCGGGCCCGCTGCCGATCGGGCGGCCGGACCCGCAGGTGCGGGCGTATGTGCTGGACGCGGGGCTGCGGCCGGTCGGGACCGGCGTCACCGGCGAGCTGTACCTCGCCGGGCCGAAGCTCGCGCGCGGCTACGTGAACCGGCCGGGGCAGACCGCGGAGCGGTTCGTGGCCGACCCGTTCGGCGCGCCCGGCGACCGGATGTACCGCACCGGCGACCTGGTGCGCTGGCGGCCGGACGGACAGCTGGTGTTCCTCGGCCGCGCCGACCACCAGGTGAAACTGCGCGGATTCCGGATCGAGCCGGGCGAGATCGAGTCGGCGCTGGCGCGGCATCCGGACGTGCGGGCCGCGGTCGTGCTGGTGCGCGAGGACCGGCCGGGGGACCGGCGGCTGGTCGGGTACGTCGTGCCGGTCGACGGCGCGGACCCGGATCCGGCGGCGCTGCGCGAGTACCTGGCCGCCGAACTGCCCGCGCACATGGTGCCGTCGGCGGTGCTCACGCTGGATCGGCTGCCGCTCGGGCCCAGCGGGAAGCTGGACCGGGCCGCTCTGCCCGCGCCCGGCCCGCGCAACGTCGCCGCTGCCCGCCAGCCCGCGACTGAAGCGGAAACCGTGCTGCTGCAAGTAGTTCGGGAACTGCTCGGGCCGGACGTCACAGTGGACGACGGCTTCCTCGACGCCGGCGGTGACAGCATCGCGTCGCTCCGGCTGGTCGCGCGCGCCCGGCGGGAGGGCCTGCACCTGACCGCGCGGGACGTTTTTGAAGGCGGCACCATCGCCGGGATTGCGGCCCGGTGCAGCGACACGACCGTGGTGGTTTCGCCGGATCTGACGCCCGCGGTCGGGGACGCGCCGCTGACGCCCGTCATGCGGGAGCTGCTGGAACGCGCTGGTTCGGCCGCGGACGGGTTCTGCCAGTGGGTCGAGGTGTGCGTGCCGTCCGGCGGGGCGGTGCCGAGGTGGCGGGCGGCGCTCGACGCGGTGCTCGAACGGCACGATGTGATCCGTTCACACCTGGCCGGCGACGTGCTGAGAATTCCGGAACCCGGCACGGTGACCGGCGCGGACGTGCTGATGGTCGTCCCGGCGGGCGAGGACGCGGATCTGCGGGCGCTGCTGGACGAGCGGATCACCGCGGTCCGGAACGCCATGGACCCGCGGACCGGACCGTTGCTGCGCGCCGTGTGGGTGGACGCCGGGCCCGCGCGGCCGGGGCGGCTCGCGCTGGTCGCGCACCATCTCGTGGTGGACGCGGTGTCGTGGCGGATCCTTCTCGACGACCTTGAACAGGCGTACCTCGGGAATCCGCTGCCGGATCGTGGGCCATCGTTCCTCGGCTGGGCGCGTGCGCTGGCCGCGGCCAAGCCGGCGCGGCAGGTGGAAAGCCCGCATTGGCAACGGGTTTCCGGGGAAGCCCGTGCGGTCAGCGGAACCGCGCGGCACCACGAGATCGAGGTGCCGGAGGACATCACGCAGACGGTGCTGACGACGTTGCCGGGCGCGTACCGGACCGGTCCGGACACCGTGCTGCTCACCGCGTTCGCGCGGGCTTACCGTGCTTGGCGCGGTTCGGAGCTGCACGTCGCGCTGGAGAGCCACGGCCGTCCGGATCACACGCCGGACTTCGCCGGAGCGGTCGACCTGTCGCGGACGGTCGGCTGGTTCACCGCGGTCTACCCGGCGCGGATCGCGCCGCCCGCCGGGGCGACCGCGATCGCCGCGGTCCGCGACCAGCTGCGCGCCGCGGGCGACGGGCTCGGGTACGGGATCCTCGGCGGGACCTCGACCGGGGCGGACGTCAGCTGGAACTACCTCGGCCGGTTCGAGGCGGCCCCGCAGGCGGAGACTCCGTGGCAGCGCCCGCCGGACGCCGATCCGCTCGGGTCGGACGGCGGCCCGCTGGCACACGCGCTGATGGTCAACGCGATGGCGCGCGACGACCGGCTGGCGGTGCGGTTCACCTGGCCGTCCCCGGTGTTCGCCGCGGACGAGGTCGCCGCGTTGGGCACGTTGTTCCAGGACGAACTCGCCGCGCTGGCCGCTGCGGTACCGACGGGCGAGCTGCTGCCGTTGACGCCGCTGCAGGAGCTGATCCTGCGCGAATCCCGGGCGGCGAGCGAGGATCCCTATCCGGTGCAAGCGGCGTTTTTACTGGTGGGCGCGCTGGATTTGGCTGCGCTGGAGGCAGCCGCGCACGCGTTGGTGCGGCGGCATCCGAACCTCGGCGCCGTCTTCCCGGACGGGCACGAGGTGCAGGTGCTCCCGGCCGAGCCACAGGTCGGTTTCCGGGTGCGCCCGGTCGAGGACGATGTCGAGCGGCTGCTGGCCGAGGATCTCGCGGAACCGTTCGATCTCGCCGCTGGGCCGCTGCTGCGGGTCACCGTGCTCCGGCACGGTCCGGACCGGCACGAATTGGTGCTCACCAGCCATCACCTGCTGTCCGACGGCTGGTCGGCACCGCGGATCCTGGCCGAGTTGTTCGCCGGGTACGCCGGTGAGTCGCTGCCGGACGCGGTGCCGGTGTCGCGGTACACGCGGTGGCTCGCGGCGCGGGACCACGCGGTCAGCGGGCATGCGTGGCGGACGGAGCTGGCTGGCCTTCCGTCGCGGAAGCTCCTGAGTGGACAGTGCTCGGCGGTGGAGCCGGAACTGTTCACTGTGGACGCTTCGCTGGTTGCTTCGTTGACGCAAGCCGGGGCCCAGCACGGGATCACAGCGGGGACTTTGCTGCAGGGTGCGTGGGCGGCTGTGCTCGCTGCGCGCTCCGGTGTCGCCGATGTTGCTTTCGGCACGATGGTTTCCGGCCGTACGTCCGAAGTGGACGGTGTGGAGGAGATCCTCGGGCTGCTCGCCAACACCGTGCCGGTTCGGGTCCGGTTCACCGGCACCGTGGGGGAGGCGCTTCGGCACACCCAATCCCGGCAGCAGGAACTGCTGGCGCATCAGCACGTCGGCCTGGCGGAGCTGGGCGCGCTGACGGGCCGGGACCAGCTGTTCGACAGCCTCGTCGTGTTCGAGAACTATCCGGTGGACCCGGCGAAGCTGCGCGAACCGGCTCCCGGGCTGGCGATCACCGGGACCCGGTTCCGTGAACGCACGCACTACCCGATGACGGTGACTGTGATTCCTGAACACGCGGGCGGCTGGTCCGGTGTGTTCGGTTATCAGGCCGGGATTCTCACCGCGGCGGAGGCCCGGGCACTGGTCGCGGACCTGCTGCGATTCCTGGCCGAACTGCCCGCGCGGCTGGACGACGACGCGGGCGAGTGGCTGCGGTGAACCTCTGGCGGACCGCGTTCGTGCTCGTGCTGGGCACCTTCATGGCGACGCTCGACAGCACGATCGTCTCGGTCGGCGTGGAAACGCTGGCGCAGCGGTTCGACGCGTCGGTCACTGAGGTCCAATGGGTCACCACGGCCTACCTGCTCGCGGTGGTGGCCGCCGTGCCCGCGTCCGGCTGGCTGGCTGCGCGATTCGGCGGACGGCGGACGTGGCTGACCGCGGTGGCGGTCTTCGTGCTGGCGTCGCTGCTGTGCGGGCTCGCGAGTTCGCTGCCGATGCTGGTGGCGTTCCGGGTGCTGCAGGGGCTGGCCGGCGGTCTGCTGCCGCCGACCGGACAGGCGTTGCTGGCGCGGGCGGCCGGGCCGGAGCGGATCGGGCGGCTGATCAGCGTCGTCGGCGTGGTGCCGTTGCTGTCGCCGGTGCTGGGGCCGCTGGCGAGCGGGGCGATCCTCAGCGTCGCGGACTGGCCGTGGCTGTTCTACGTCAATCTGCCGGTCGGGGTGGTCGCGGTGCTGCTCGGGCTGCGGTACGTCGCCGCGGACGCGCCGGCCGATCCGCGCGAGCCGTTCGATTTCCGTGGCGCGGTTTTGCTTTCTCCCGGGCTGGCGGCGGTGGTTTTCGGGCTTACCGGATTTTCTGACGGGTATCCGAAGCTGCTTTCCTCGGCGGCGGTTGTGGTGGGGTTGCTGATGCTGGGCGCGTTTGTCCGGCACGGGTTGCGGGTGCGGGCGCCTTTGCTGGATCCGCGGTTGTTCACCCGGCCGCCGTTCGGGGCGGCCGCGCTGGCGTTGGTGGTGCTGGGGGCGTCGGTTTTCGGGACGATGTTCCTGCTGCCGTTGTACTTGCGACGCGGTGCCGGGCTGGACGCGTGGAATACCGGATTGCTTTTGGTGCCACAGGGGATTGGCGCGGCTGCCGGATCGGTCCTGGTGCATCGAATCGTGGACCGGGTGGCACCGCGGACACTCGTGTTGAGCGGGATTGGCCTGGTCGCTCTGGGGACCGCTGCGTTTACTCAGCTAGGCCCGGAATTGCCGGATGTTGTGTTGGTCATTTCTTTGTTGCTGCGCGGGTTCGGGGCGGCGATGATCAGTGCGCCGGTGCTGGCGCTGGTGTATCGCAGCCTGGAAAAGGCGCAGTTGCCGAAAGCGGCCGGTGCGCTTAACTTGCTGAACACGCTGGGCGGTTCGATCGGGACCGCTGTTCTCGCTCTGGTATTGCAGAACCGTTTGGCCGCGAGGGGCGCGGACGTCGCGGCGGCTTTCGCGGACACGTTTTGGTGGGTGCTCGGACTGGTCGTGGTGGCGGCTGCCGGGGCGGCGAAGCTGCCTAGGGAAAGGAGCCGGTAAATGCAGGACACATTGCCGAGCCCGGCGGAGGTGACCGCGGGTGCGGGGCCGGATGTCGCGCGGCATCGGGAGACTGTCTCGGCGGTGCTGGCGCGCCGGGATCCCCGGTTGCTGGTGATCGTCGGGCCGTGCTCGGTGCACGATCCGGAGGCGGCGCTGGAGTATGCCGGGCTGCTCGCCGGGGCGGCCGCGCGGTATGCGGATGATCTGGTCGTCGTTTTGCGGGCCTATTTGGAAAAACCGCGGTCGGTGACGGGCTGGACTGGGTTTTTGCCGGATCCTACTTTGGACGGCAAAGGGGATCTTGCCACCGGCGTCCGGCTGGGCCGACAGTTTCTGCTCGACGCGTCGGCGACCGGTTTGCCGTTGGCGTACGAATTCGTGGATCCGGTGCTGGCGCCGTATGTCGCGGACACGGTGAGCTGGGGAGCCATTGGGGCGCGGACGGTGGCCAGCCAGCCGCATCGGCAGTTGGCGTCGTGGCTGCCGATGCCGGTGGGAATGAAAAATTGCGTTTCCGGGCGGCTGGGACCCGCGGTGGACGCGATTCGCGCGGCCGGGGCGCCGCACGCGTTTCCGGGGCTGGGGGTCGACGGGCGGATGAAAACCTTGCGCAGCAGCGGGAATCCGGATGCGCATCTGGTGCTTCGCGGAGGTCCGGTTCCGAATTACGACGCGGCGTCGGTCGCGGAGGCGATGGGGTTGCTGGGGGCGGCGGGGCTGCCGCGAAGAGCGGTGGTCGATGCCGCGCACGGGAACAGCGGGAAGGACCACAACCGGCAGCCAGGGGTGGTCGCCGACGTGGCGGGGCAGATCCGCGACGGGGCCGCGGTCGCCGGAGTGATGATCGAGTCGTATTTGCGGGACGGGGCACAGGATCCGGAGCGAGTGCCCGCTGATCCGGCGGTGAGCCGGACGGACCCTTGCCTCGGGTGGGAGCGGACTGTTCCGTTGCTGGAGTCGCTGGCTCTGGCCAGCCGGGCGCGTCGCGGAATGGCCGTGAGGGCTAAGGCAGCAGGTTCGCCCGGCGGGCAGCGTTGACCGCTTGCAGTCGGGTCTTCGCGTCCAGCTTCCGCATCGCGTTGCGCAGGTAGCTCTTCACCGTCTCCGGCCCCAGCCCGAGCGCTTCGGCGATGTCGGCGTTCGTGTGCCCGGCTGCGGCTCCGGCCAGGACGTCCAGTTCGCGCGTCGACAGCGTCGGTCGCGGGCCGTCAGGGGCGTTGCCGGCGAGCGATTGGCATACGGCGTCCAGGCGGGTTCGCAGGTCTGGGTCGGTTATGGAAGCGGCGATGCGACGGAGTTCGGCGTGGCTCTCCCGGACCGTTTCGCGGTCCGCTGGCTCTCCGGCGGGCGCTTCCGGGGGCGGGGTCAGCAGTTCCAGCCGGCGGCGGACTTCGGCGCGGATCGCCAGCTCCTGCTCAAGATCACGGGCCACTTCGACCATCGCGGTAACCGAGCGGTCGCCGAAGCTGACGTGTTCCCGGACCGCGCCGTAGAGGACTGCTCGGACGGTGCGGGACACGATCACCGGCACCGCCATTACCGAGCGGACGCCCTCGGCTTGCACGGCGCGGTCGAAGTGGTGGCTGATGGCTTCGCTCTTGTAGTAGTCCGGCAGCACGACCGGCTTGCGCAAGCCGATCGCGCGGCCGCCCAGGCCCTTGCCCTCCGCTACGACCAGGCCGAGCAGCGACGTCGTCGAGTTGCCGACCAGTTCTGTCATGCGCAGCCGGCGGCCGTCGGCGACCGCGCCGCCGAAGGACAGCGGGACCTGGGCGGCTCCGCGCAGGCGGACCAGCGCGCGGCGGACCTCCGCGACGTCCTCGGCCGGGACGGGGTCGGTGACGGGCATCGGGCGTCACCCCTTTTCGGGGGTAGTGGGCCTGCTGACGTGCGGAGATAGTACCGCCGACACCGGCCAACGACGACCGTGGAGCACGCTGTGAGCCCTGAGCGGACCACCTTCGACCTGCTGCAGACCTACGCCGCGCCGGACGCGGACGCGACCCGTTTGCTGTGCGGACGCCACCCCGCCGACGCGGTCGCGTTCACTCTCGTGGAGGCCGATCTCAGCAGCCGCGACCTCACCTACGGCCAGCTCGAGGCCGCTTCCGCCCGTTTCGCCGCCGCGCTCGCCGCGCACGGGGTGCGCCCTGGCGACCGGGTCGCGACGTTGATGGGCAAGTCCGCCGAACTGGTCACCGCACTGCTCGCGATCTGGCGGCTCGGCGCGGTCCATGTGCCGTTGTTCACCGCGTTCGCGCCGCCGGCCATCGCGCAGCGGATCGTCGGGAACGGGACGCGCGTGGTGGTGGTCGACGCTGGCCAGCGCGCCAAGCTCGACCCCAGTGAAGACCTGCCCGCCGACCCGTCGCGGATCATCGTGACGACCGGCGAGGCATCCGGCGGCGACCTGTCGTTCGAGGCGCTGCTCGACGAGCCGCATCCGCTGCCCGACCCGGTCGCGGTCGGCGGCGACGGGACGCTGGTCGAGATCTTCACCTCCGGCACGACCGGCACCCCGAAGGCGGTGCCGGTGCCGCTGCGCGGGCTCGCCGGGATCCACTCCTACCAGCAGTTCGGCCTCGACCAGACCGACGAGGACGTCTTCTGGAACGCCGCCGACCCCGGCTGGGCGTACGGGCTGTACTTCGCGTTGCTCGGCCCGCTCGCGACCGGACGGCGCAGCCTGCTGCTGCACGCCGGGTTCAGCCCGGAACTGACCTGGCAGGTGCTCGAACGCTTCGGCGTCACCAACTTCACCGCCGGTCCCACGGTGTATCGCGCGCTGCGCAGCTCGGGCTTGCCGGTGCCGGCCGGGCTGCGGCTGCGGCACTGCTCGTCGGCCGGGGAGCCGCTGACGCCGGACGTCGTGACCTGGGCCGAGGAGGCGCTCGGCTGCCCGGTGCGCGACCACTACGGCCAGACCGAGACCGGCATGGTCGTCGGCAACGCCTGGCATCCGCACCTGATCGCGCCGGTCAAAACCGGGTCGATGGGACGGCCGCTGCCCGGGTTCGCGGTCGAGGTGCTGAAGGCGGGCAGCGACGAGATCGCGGACGTCGGCGAGACGGGGCGCGTCGCGATCGACGTGCCGGCCAGCCCGCTGATGCCGTTCTCCGGTTACCGCGACGCGCCCGAGCGGACCGCGGAACGCTTCAGCGCCGACGGCCGCTGGTACTACACCGGCGACATCGCCGCGCGCGACCGCGACGGCTACCTCACCTTCGGTTCCCGCGACGACGACGTCATCCTCATGGCGGGCTACCGGATCGGCCCGTTCGAGGTGGAAAGCGCGCTGGCGCAGCACGAAGCCGTCGCCGAGGCCGCGGTGATCGGCGCGCCGGACGAACTGCGCGGGGAGCTGGTGGTGGCTTACGTCGTGCTGAACCCCGGCGTCGACGGTTCGGACGAGCTGGTCGCTGAGCTGCAGCAGACGGTGAAAACCCGGCTGGCGGCGCACGTTTACCCGCGCCGGATCCACTTCGTCGCGGAACTGCCCAAGACGCCGAGCGGGAAGATCCAGCGGTTCGCGTTGCGGGGCCGGGAGCTGAGCGCCGTCTCGCTTTCGAGCTGAGGTTTTCCGCGGTCGGTGCCACACTGGGCCGATGCCGCCTGATCTGCACGGCCGGGTCGCCCTCGTCGCGGGGGCGACCCGCGGTGCGGGCCGGGGCATCGCCGCCGCGCTCGGCGAGGCCGGCGCGACTGTGCTCTGCACCGGACGCAGCAGCTCCGGCCCCGATCGCCGCCGTTCGGACTACGACCGGCCGGAGACGATCGAGGAGACCGCCGCGCTGGTGACCAGCCTCGGCGGCGTCGGCGTCCCGGTCGTCGCCGACCATCTGGACCACGAGGACGTCCGGCGGCTGGCCGCGCTGGTCCAGTCCGAGTACGGGCGGCTGCACGTGCTGGTCAACGACATTTGGGGCGCGGAACGGCTCAAGGGCGGCCCGGCGGACTGGAATACGCCGGTGTGGGAGCACGATCTCGACGCCGGGCTGCGCATTCTCCGGCTTGGGGTCGAAACGCATCTCGTGACGTCGCATTTCCTGCTGCCGTTGGTGATTCGCGAGCCCGGCGGGTTGGTCGTCGAGGTCACGGACGGGACTTCGGCGCACAATGCTTCGCTGTACCGGATTTCGGTGTTTTACGACCTGGCGAAGGCTTCGGTGAATCGGCTCGCTTTTTCGCAGGGGCATGAGCTTGCGCCGCACGGTGCGACGGCGGTCGCGGTGACGCCGGGCTGGCTGCGTTCGGAGATGATGCTGGACGCTTACGGAGTACGCGAGGAAAACTGGCGTTCGGCGTTGGAGAACGGGGCTCCGCCGGGGTTCGCGGAATCGGAGTCGCCTCGGTACGTGGGGCGCGGGGTGGCTGCGATGGCGGCGGATCCGTTGCGGGCTCGGTGGAATCAGCGGTCGGTGACCTCGGCGGAGCTGGCGCGGGAGTACGGGGTGACCGATGTGGACGGTCGGCAGCCGGACAGCTGGTGATTACCAGCTGAGTTCGCCGGTTTCCAGAGCTGCGCATACTTCGCGGAGCCAGGTCAATTCCGCGGTGACGACAGTCGTGCGGTGTTCGTGCTCCAGCAGATACAGCCGCGGGACGTAGGCGTCGCGCGAGGCGCGGAGTACGGCTTCGGTGCTGTTGAGGCTTTCCTGCAGTGCTTCGATCCGTTGCCGCAATTGGGCCAGTGCGTCTTCCGGGGTGAGCAGGTGCAGGAATGACACTGCCGCCGGAAAGAGCGGGAATTCGGCGGCCGGGGTTGAAATGCCGGATCGGACCGCGGTCAGCAGTGTTTGCCTCCCTCCCGGAGTGATTTCGTAAACCGTGCGCTCAGGCCGTCGCTCCGCGCGTTCTACAGCGTGCACGCGGACGAGACCGTCGCGGACGAGCCGCTCCAGCGCGGTGTGCAAACCGGACCTGGTGCGGACGTTCACGACCAGGTCGACGCCGCGTTCCTTGATCAGCTGCTGCATCCCGTACGCGTGCCTCGGCTCCTCGGCCAGCAGGGCGAGAACCGCGAGGACGACGGGGGACAGGTTTCCGCGAGGTGGCATAGTCTGTATCGTACTAGTCTGTAACGGACTAAGTTGGGAGGGTGCGATGGAGAGCCGGAGTCTCGGCGTGTCGGTGCTCGAGGTCGTGGTCTCCGTCGGGGGCTACTACGTGCTGCGCGCGTGCGGTGCGGGCGTCTTCTGGTCGTTGACCACGCCGGCGCTGGTGGTCGCGGCACTGGCCGTCGCCTCGACGATCCGGCGGCGACGGATCGATTTCGTCGGGCTGCTGGTCCTGGTCGAGTTGGCCACGACGCTCACCTTGACGCTGGTGACGCGAAACCCGCGAGTGGCCGCCTTGCGCGAGGCGGCTTACGTCCTGGTCGCGGGGGTTTTCTGCCTGGCCACCCTGTTCCGGCGGGCTCCGCTGACACACGTCTTCGTCGCGTCGGCAGCCACCTTCGGCGACCCGGCGCGGGAACGGGCGTTCGCGCACGCGTGGAGTTCCGTGCCGCAGTACCGGCGATGGCAGCGCGCGCTGACCGCGGTGTCGGGGACGATCTTGCTGGCTGCGGCGGTGGTTCGGGCGGTGATCCTGGTGAGCGCTTCGGAAGCGGGGCTGGCGGATGCGGTGGATCTGTCGAATACGGTGACGTTGTGCATGCTCGGGGCGCTTGGCGTGGCTAGCGGGGTGTTGATTCAGGTGCCTCGGCGGATCATCGAGCGGTTGGCGTCGGCGGAGACGGGGGCATGACGCTCTGTGGTATTTCGCCGTGATGCTCGGAGAAAGACAGCGCCGCGGAAGGAACCTGAGGGGAAACGGGAAAGCAGCGCCTTGTAGTCGGCCGGAAGAGAGGTGCCGAGTTTTCGCTCGACATTGGCCCATTCCCGGCCTTTCCGGATGCCGCCGGTTCAGCCGGAAGCTCGGGCGAGATAGTCGATCGAGTGCCGCTGTGCGGTCATCGGTACTCGGGCGAGGGAAGCCATCGCCCGTCTCCGAGGTGTATCGACGGAACCCGGAATACGCGCGGCAGTTCTCCGAGCGTCCAGCCGAAGATGTTGTCGTCGCCGGCTGAGGTCAGGACTTCCCGGATGACCTCGGTCATCGGCCCGGGGTGTTCGCGCCAGTGATCCATGCCTTGGGCGTAATAGGCGACCCGCCAGCGGTCCGGGTCCGCCGGTTCGGTGATCCAGCAGAGCATGCCACCTTGTCCGTCGTGGCCCCACGGCAAGAGCCCGCTCTGGTCGGGGAAGAGCCGGTAGTCGGCGTTCTCCAGGTATTCCAGCTCTTCGTCGGCCAGGATTTCCAGGATTCCGAAGACTTCTTCCCCGATGAACCGCGGGTAGTCCGTGCGCGCGTCGACCGGGTTGGTCACGACGATCAAGTCGCGGAAAGCGCCGGACGGGAACCGGGAGAACAGTTCCTTGTAGTCGGCCGGGAGCGTCGTGCCGATGTCCCGCTCGACGTCGGCCCATTCCCGGCCCTGCCGGACGCCGCCGGTCCACCCGGTGACTTCGACGATTTCCTCGACAGGGTGCCTCACCTGCGCATCCTATCGCAATTCGGCCACCGGCCGGATTGCGCTGAACAGAGCAATCAGGAGTCGTTGAGTCGAGGCAGGCGGCTGACCACCGCCGCATACTCCGCCGTGATCCGCGAGACGATCTCCGCCGCCGGAAGCACCTCGGCGATCAGTCCCGCCGACTGGCCAGCCTCCACCTTCCCCGAAACGACATCCCCGTCCAAAGCGGCGTCCTTCAACGACGAAGCCTGGAAAACCTTGCGCCGCAAAGACTCCTCAACTCCGGACTCCTCCAGCTCAGCCATCCGCGTGGTGAAATCGTTCGACAGTGAACGGATCACACCCAAACCACGCCCCACTGTTCGAGTGTCATCAACACCCGCGGCGAGCACCGCTGCCTGGTAAGAACGGTGCACAGTCGCCTCGGAACTCGCCAGGAACCGGGTCCCGAACTGAGCCGCCCCCGCGCCCAGGGCCAGCATCGCGGCCAACCCGGCGCCGTCGGCAACCCCGCCCGAAGCGATCACTGGGATTGAAGGCACCGCCGAGACCACCGCGCGCACCAGGACCTGTGTGGTGACCATCCCGGGCGGCGGATGTCCGCCAGCCTCGGCACCGACGACCACCAACCCGTCGACTCCCGCGTCAGCGGCTTTCAGCGCATGCGAGACCCCGGCAACGACGTGCAGACACCGCGTTCCGACGGCGTGGAACCGTTCCAGGTACCGGCGCGGGCCGCCTTGGGAGGCGATCAGGACCGGTGGGCGGCGGGAGAGCAGCAGGTCGATGACCTCGTCCGCGCCGGCCCGGTACAGGGGCAGGTTCACCGCCCACGGACGGTCGGTGCCAGCGGCCATTTCGTCCAGTACCCGGGTCAAGTCGGGCAGACGCATCGGGCCGGCGGCGACGACGCCCAGGCCGCCGGAATTGCTGACGGCCAAGGGAAGAGCCGAGGACGACGAGGCCCACGACATTCCGGCTTGGATGATGGGCAGGTCCAGGCCCAGCAAATCGGTGACAGAAGTGCGCAGCCGCGTCATGAGTTCTCCAGCAAGGCGCGGGCATAGCGGGCCAGGTGGGTTTTCTGCACTTTGGCGCTGGCGGTCATGCCGATCTCCTCGAAGCCGTCCACAATGCGCAGATGTCGCGGGACCTTGAACCCGGCCAAGCGTTCTTTCGCCCACGAAAGCAGATCGGCTTCCGAAACGTCCGGGGAAGCCAGCACGACAAAGGCGAACGGCACTTCGATCAACCGCTCGTCCGGGACTCCGACAACCGCGGCCTGTCGCACGGCGGGATGACGGTGCAGGACATCCTCGACATCCGCGGGCGCGACGTTTTCCCCGCCGACCCGGATGATTTCCTTGGTGCGTCCGGTGAAATGGAACCGGCCGGACTCGTCGAGCAGGCCGACGTCCCCGGTGGACAGCCAGCCGTCGGCGTCGATGGTTTCGGCGGTGCGGACGGGATCGTCCAGATAACCTTGCATGACATTCCAGCCGCGCACCAGGACCGAGCCGGGTTCGCCGGGGGCGCAGTCGCGGGTGTCGTCCAGCGCGCGGATGCGGATTTCCACCCCGGGTTCGGGGGCCATCGCACCCGAGGCGCGGATTTCTTCCGGTTCCCACCAGGCGGATTGGGCGACGTTGGGCGAGGCTTCGGAAAGCCCGTATCCGGCAACGCATTCGCGCGCGCCGAGTTCGTCGATGACACGGCGCACGACGGTAGGGGAGGCGGCGACCCACGCCCCGCGCAGGGAAAGGCGGCGGTGCGGACGGTCCGGGTGGTTGAGCAGGAGAAGGGCGATGGTGTCGTTGCCGGAGAAGTGCGTGCACCGTTCGGTTTCCAGCAGGCGCAACGCTTCCGCTGGTTCGAATTTCGGCATCGTCACCAAGGTGGTGGCGTGTTGCAGCGACGACAGAACCGACAGAGTGCTTCCGGCGACGTGGAAGAACGGGCGCGCCGAGTGGAATCGGTCCCCGGGGCGCAAACCCAAGCGGGCTCCGGAAAAGAAGGCGTCGGCGCACATGCTGCGATGGGTCAGGAGGACGCCTTTGGGGCGCGAAGTCGTGCCGGAAGTGTATTGCACGAGAAGGAGATCGTCCGGTGAAGCGACCGGTTCGGCGGACACTCCGGAACCCGCAGCCAGGAAATCCGTCCAGCTGTCTTGGCCTAGGACGATGATCCGCTTCAAAGAAGGCAAAGTCGCGCAGCCGGGCTCGATGCCGGCGGAGGCGAACAGCGCAGGGAAATCGACGTTCAACACCCGGTCGGCGGCGAACAACGTGCTCACTCCGGCATGGGCGAGCGTGTAGTGCACTTCGTCGGCAGTGAAGCGCGTGTTCACGGGCACCACCAGTGCGCCGAGAGAACCCAATGCAAGGAACAGCGTGACCCACTCGGGAGTGTTGCCCAGGCACAGCCCGACCCGGGAGCCCCTTCCGATGCCTGCGGCGGTCAGCGCCGCGCGTACCCGAGAGACCTCGAGATCCAGCTCCCGGTAGGTGATCCGCGCGTCGGCGGTGACGACGGCCTCGACGTCCGGAGCCAGGAGCGCGGCCCGGGCGAGGGCGTCCTGGACGGTGAGCGGGCAGGCGGTGCGCAGGTCGGTCATCGGGCCTCTCCAGTGAACCGGGCGACGCCGTCGCGCCAGCTGCCGTCGGCGAGATTCTGTTCGATGGCGGACATTTCGATCCGGATGCCGCGGTCCAGGTCGGTTTCCGAACCCAGGTCGACGGCGCGTTTGGTCAGGGCGATCGCACCGGGCGGGGCGGCGGCGATGGCGGTGGCCACCTCGGTGCCGGCGGCGGCCAGGTCGGGCACGACGCGGTTGACCAGGCCGAGCGCGGCGGCGTCCGCAGCGGACAGCGGCGTGTTAGTGAATAACAGTTCCTTCGCGCGGCGTTTGCCAATGGCTCGCTGAAGCCGCTGCGTCGCACCGACGGTGCCCCAATGCGGTTCAGGGAAGCGGAAAACGGTGTCCGAAGCGGCGAGAGCGAAATCGGCGGCCAGCGTGATCTCCCCGCCGGAGCCGACCACGGTGCCGTGCACCAGCGCGACAACGGGACAGCGGCAGGCCTCGATCGCCGCATAGGCCGCGAAGGACGCGACACGGCGCCGGCGGACCCAAGCGGCGTCCTTGCCGGTCCGTTCCTTCAGATCCGCACCGGCGCAGAAGACCGGTCCGGCACCGCTGAGCAGCACCACCCGGGCGTCCGAGACATCAACGGCGTCAAAGGCTTCCTTCAACGCGTGGCACATCGCGAGATCCACGGCATTGCGCGCCGACGGCCGGGCCAGCTCGACGCGGGCGATCCCTTCGGTGACGTCCAGCGTCACGCGTTCGTTCATCAGAGCACTCCCGCGGCCCGCAGGCCCTCGATCTCGCTGTCCGACAGTCCCGCCAGTTCGCGCAGCACGGCGTCGGTGTCCGCGCCCAGCACCGGCGGTGTTCCCGGCGCGGGCGCGTCACCGGCAGTCTCGCGCAACGGCGTGCGCAGCGCTGGGAACGAGCCTTCGACGGGATGCGTGAACTCGCCGACGACCCCGCGCGCCACCGCGTGCGGATCGGCCAGCGCCTCGCGGACCGAACGCACCGCGCCAGCGGGAACCTCGGCGGCCTGCAGTTCCTTGACCAGCTGGTCCCGGTCGTGCTGGGCGATCGCGCCGCGCAGCGCCTTCATCACGCGCTCACGGTGTTCGACGCGGCCCGCGTTGTGCTGCAGCGAAGGGTCCGCGCCCAAAGCGGACAGTCCGAGCACCGTGCACAGCGGGCCCCAGTGCTGGTCGCTGCCGCTGATGTGCAGCCATTCGCCGTCCCCGGCCTGGAACGCTGCCGACGGCACCCGGCCGGGATGTTCGGTCCCGGTGCGGACGGGGTCCTCGCCGAGCGCGAACAGCCGGGCGGCGTTGAGGGCGTGCAGGCTGAGCTGGACGTCCATCATGGCCACGTCGAGATGCCGGCCGCGGCCGTCGGACGCGCGCCCGGCGAGCCCGGTCAGCGCGGCGATCACCACCCACAGCCCGGACGTCAGGTCCGCCACCGGCACCCCGGTTTTCGCGGGCGGACCAGCGGGATCGCCGGTCATCGCCATCACGCCGGACAGCGCCTGGAAGACCGTGTCGTAGCCCTTGCGGTGCGCGTCCGGCCCGGTCTGGCCGAAGCCGGTCGCGGACACCAGCACGAGGCCGGGGTTCGCCGCGGACAGCTCGGCGTAGCCGAGGCCGAGCCGGTCGAGCGTGCCGGGCAGGAAGTTCTCCACGACGACGTCCGCGCGCGCGGCCAGTTTCCGGACGACGTCGCGGCCGCGCGGGTCCTTCAAGTCCACAGTGACCGATCGCTTGCCGCGGTTGAAGGCGAAGAAGTACGCGCTTTCGCCGTGCGGCAGCCGGGGCTCGAAGCCGCGGGTCTCGTCGCCGGAACCGGGGCGTTCGATCTTGATGACGGTCGCGCCGAGTTCGGCGAGGATCTGGGTGGCCAGCGGCGCGGCGAGGACCCGGGACAGGTCCAGCACGGTGACCCCGGCGAGCGGCCCGGTCACGAGCGGAACCCGCGCATCAGGGCGTTGACGTCCTGGCCGGCGCGCATCGCGGCGTCCGTCGGCAGGTCCGCGACGCGGTAGAAGAGGTCCTTCGCGGCGGCGAGCGCGCGCGGCTCGACCGAGGCCCAGCGCTGCGCGATGGCGAGCGCGGCGGGCACGATCTCGGCGGGCTCGACCACCTGGTTCACCAGCCCGTACGCCGAAGCCTCCGCGGCGGTGAGCAGCCGGCCGGTGCTGACCAGTTCGAACGCGAGCTTGCGGCCCAGGTGCCGGACCAGCCCGGTCATCACCAGCGCGGGGACGATCGAATGCTTCAGCTCGGGGTAGCCGAACTTCAGGTCCGACCCGGCGACCACCAGGTCCGCCCCGATCGCCAGCCCGGCGCCGCCGCCGACGGCCGCCCCGCGCACCGCGCTGACGACCGGGACCGGCAGCTGCTGCATGCGCGTCTGGAGCCGGGCGGTGAGCGCGGCGCGCTCGAGGACGGCTTCCGGCTGGTCCGGAGTGAGCGACGAGAACTCATTCAAATCGGCCCCCGCGCAGAACCCCCGTCCCGCGCCGGTCAGCACGACGGCGCGGACGCTGGGGTCCCGCCCGGCTTCGGCCAAAGCGGTGTCGAGGGCGCGGGTGAGCGCGGTGTCGAGGGCGTTGAGCTTGTCCGGCCGGTTCAGCGTGAGGACGCGGACGGCGTCGTGATTTTCGGTCAGCAGCACTGGTTTTCTCCCCAAAAGTTCAGACAGACGCGAAGCCGGCGCGGGCGACCATGCTGTGCAGCGGGCGGCCGAGCGCTTCTTCGCAGGCCGCGGACGCCGCGGCGAGCTGGTCGAGATCGAGGCCGGTGTCCACGCCCATCGCGGCGAACAGGCTGGCCAAGTCCTCTGTGCACACATTGCCGGTGAGCCCGGCGCCGTAGCCGATCTTCGCCGGATGCCCGCCGACGCCGCCCATCGCGGAATCGAAATGCCGGCACCCGGCGTCCAAAGCGGCGACCGCGTTGGCGATCCCGGTGCCGCGCGTGTTGTGCAGGTGCGCGACCAGCGGCAGGCCCGGGTGCTCGCGGGACAGCCGGGCGTACAGCGCGCGCACCGAGCCCGGGGTCGCGACGCCGGTGGTGTCGCCCAAAGTCACCAGGCTCGCGCCGAGTTCGGCGAACCGTGCGACGTCCTCGGCCACCCGGCCCGGGTCGACCTTGCCCTCGAACGGACAGCCGAACGCCACCGACACCACGCCGACCAGGCGAAACCGTCCGTCGGCGAGCTTGACCATCTCGGTCACGCGCTCCCACTGCCCGGCGCGCGTGGTGCGCAGGTTCCGTTCGGTGTGCGCTTCGGTGGCCGACACCAGCAGGCTCAGTTCCTCGGCGCCGTGCCCGGCTTCGAGGTCGGCGAGCGCGCGTTCGACCGCGCGCGGGTTCGGGCAGGTCGCCTTGAACGCCACGCCGGGGCGCCGGTCGATCCCGGCGAGCACCTCGGACGCGTCGGAGAACCCGGGCACCCGCGCGGGATGGCTGTAACTGGTCGCCTCGATCCGGCGGAAACCGGTGCGCGCGAAGGAGTTCAGCAGCGCGATCTTCGTCGCGGTCGGCACGGGCTCCGGCTCGTGCTGCAGCCCGTCGCGGGCGAAGCACTCGCAGATCGTGACGGCGTCGGACATCCTGGGCCCACCTCCTCGTCGGTGGTTCCAGGAGTACGCGAGGGTGTTGATAAAGTCAACACTACTCGGCGGCTGGGTGAGCCCGCTCACTCTCCTCGACGGCCAGCGCGTGCTCGGCGAGCTTGTCCAGCGCGCGGTCCAGCACCCGCGCCTCCTCGGCGGTGAGGGTGGCGAGGAAGTCCGCGTCGCGCTCGTTGGCGGCGGTGATCAGGCCGCGGTAGACCCGGGTGCCCTCGGCGGTCAGCGCCAGCTGCGACGTGCGCCCGGACCCGGCCGTCCGGTTCACCAGCCCGCGCTCGGTCAGGCGGCTGACCACCCGGCTCATCTGCGCTTTGTCCAGTCCGGCGCGGCGGGCGAGCCGGTTGAGCGTGAGCGTCGGGTCGGCCGCGATGAGCGCGATCGCGCGCCATTCGCCGAGGCTCACGCCGAAGTCGCGGCGGTAGCGCACCGCGGCGCTGCGCGACATCGCCGACGACGTGCGCGAGAGCCGGTAGGACAGCAGCCCGGAAATGGGGACCAGTTCGTGTCCGTCTGCGCGTTCGGCCATGGCCGGACATCGTAGCCGTTACCCGTCCGGTGTTGACAAACTCAACACTTGATGCGGAGACTGCCACTCGCCCGATCCGGACGAAGGAGTCTCAGCCGTGGCCGAACCATCCGCTGTCACCGGCGCTCCGGCAACCGCCGCTGTCGACCGCAAAGCGACCTATCGCACGATCGCCCGCCGCGTCATGCCGCTGCTGGTGCTGTGTTACGTCGTCAGCTACATCGACCGCACCAACATCGGCATCGCGCAGCAGGGCCTGAAACGGGATCTCGGCTTCGGACCCGCGGTGTACGGGCTCGGCGTCACGCTGTTCTTCGTCGGCTTCATCCTCTTCGAGGTCCCGAGCAACGCGCTGCTCGCCCGCATCGGCGCGCGCAAGACGCTCGCCCGGATCATGGCCACCTGGGGCGTGATGACCGTGGTGACCATGTTCGTGCACAACGAAATCATGTTCTACGCTGCGCGTTTCCTGCTCGGTGTCGCCGAGGCCGGGTTCTTCCCCGGCGCGCTGTACCTGCTGTCGCTGTGGTTCCCGTCGTCGCGGCGGACGCGGATGACGGCCGTGTTCTTCATCGGCATCCCGGTGTCCGGCGCGCTCGGCTCGGTGATGTCCGGCTGGATCATGCACTCGCTCGGCGGCGTCGGCGGGCTCGCGGACTGGCAGTGGCTGTTCCTGATCGAGGGGCTCCCGCCGATCCTGCTGGCCGGTCTCGTGCTGCTCTTCGTCACCGACGGTCCGGAACAGGCGAAGTGGCTCACGCCGGAGCAGAAGGCGGCCGTGCGCGCGGACCTCGAGGCGGATCGGCGTGACAAGGGCGCGGCGTCCTCTTCGCACAACGGACTGCTGCTCGCCCTTCGTGACCCGAAGGTGTGGATTCTCGGCCTTTGCGCGTGCGGTGCGTACACGCTGGCGAACGCCGTCTCGTACTGGACGCCGCGGATCATCGCCAACGCCGGCGTCGGGAACGTCCTGAACCTCGGGTTCTTCTCGGCGATCCCGCCGCTGCTCGGCATCGTGGTGATGCTGCTGGTCGGCAGGCATTCCGACCGCACCCTGGAGCGGCGCTGGCACGCGGCGACGAGCTGGATCGTGGCGGCGTTCGCGATGCTGGCGATCTCGGTGTCCGGCGGCAACGTCGTGGTGATCATCCTGCTGCTCGCGGTGATGGCGGCCGCGCACTACTCCGGGCTGACGGTGTTCTACTCGATCCCGTCGATCTATCTGACCGACCGCGCGGCGGCCACCGGGATCGCGGTGGTGACGTCGATGGGCTCGTTCGCCGCCGCCGCTTCGCCGTCGTTGCTGGGGTTCATCGAGTCGTCGACCGGGAGCCTGTCGCTGGGGCTGCAGATCAGTGCGGGGATCATCCTGCTCGCGGTGGTGGTGCTGCTGGTCGGGGTCCGGCCGGGGGATCTTCGCGAACGGCGCCGCTGACCCTTCGCTCTTGTCGTCCGTGAAGGGCTCCTTGAGGGAATCAGATTCCTTCAGGGGCCCCTCGCGGACTGGCGGAAACGGTAATAAGGGTATAAACCGCGCATATCGCCAGGATTAGCGTCCTTTGTGGACGGGTGGCGTCTGAACCCTCAAGGGCCCCTTCACGGACCATCGGAGATGGTCACGTGGGTGCCAATCGGGCATTTCGGCGGCGTTGGTGTCCTGTATGGACGGTCGGCCGGATAAGGCCACGCCGCTTGCCGCTCCCGGCATCGCCGCCAGCGGTCGTGCGGGGTTCCCTCCGGCCGACCTCCTCTCTCATCGCTCTCACAGGAACCCCGGAGTAGACCGGGTGCGCCGGAGGGAGGAGCGGTGAGTGGTGAAGCGCGCGAACGGGCACTGGGCCGAACGGATCGGCGTCGTCGTGCTGGTCGCGGTTCTGCTGGGCGGGGCCGCGTACGGCTGGGCCGAGCTGCGCGCGCTGCTGTCCGGGGTCACGACGTCCACCGCGCTCGACGGGCAGGCGCGGTCCGGCGGGGACACGAACATTCTGGTCATCGGGCTCGACTCGCGGCTCGACGAGCGGGGCGAACCGCTGCCCGCCGGGCTGTACGAACAGCTGCACGCGGGCGACCAGCGCGCCGGCGGCTATCACGCGGACGTGCTGATGCTGCTGCACGTCCCGGCCGACGGCGGGCATCCGACGGTCATCTCCATTCCGCGCGACGATCGCACCGATCTCGCCGGCTGTCCGGACGGGGTGTGCCAGGGCAGGATCAAGGAGGCTTACGGGTACGCGTTCTCCGCCGAATCCCATCGGCTCGCCGCGCAGGGCGTCACCGACAAAGCGGTTCGCGAACAGAGGTCCCGGGACGCCGGCCGCGCGGCGGAAGTCGCGACGGTGCGCCAGTTCCTCGGAGGGGCCGCGGTGGACCATTTCGTCGAAGTCACCCTGGTCGGATTCTTCCAACTCGCTGAGGTCGTGCAGCCGATCACAGTGTGCCTGGCCGGCGATACTCGCGACAGCTATTCGGGAGCGGATTTCCGGAGCGGCCAGCAGCGGATTTCCGCCGCGCAGGCGCTCGCGTTCGTGCGGCAACGGCGCGATCCGCGGCACGAGTTCACCGACCTGGACCGGGAACGGCGGCAGCAGGCGTTTCTCGTTTCGCTGGCGCATCAGCTGAAAGAAGGCCGGGTGTTCGGAGATCCGGAGAAACTCGGGCAGCTGGTTTCGGTCGCCAAGCAGAACGTCGCCGTCGATTCCGGGCTGGACCTCAACGCGCTCGCGCATCAGGCGGAATCATTCGCCGGGGGAGATTTGACGTTGGCGTCGCTTCCGGTCGAACGGTTCGAAAAAGACGCCAAGGGCGAAGACGTCAATATCGTCGATCCGGAGAAAATCCGTGCCGCGGCGGCGCGCCTGCTCGGCCGGACGGTCCCGCCGCCGCCCGCCGCGACGGCCGGGCCCGCGGTGGACGTGGTGAACGCGAGCGGGCGCGAGGGTGCGGCTGCTCACGTGCTGAAGACGCTGCCGTCGCGGGGATATCGAGCCGGGCACGCGGCTAATGCGAAGCACACGCACCACACCGTGGTCCGTTACGGGCGCGGGGATTCCGCCTCGGCGGCGAAGCTCGTGGCAGCGCTCGGCGGCGGGTACGCCGTCAGCTACGACGGTGCGTTGCCGGCGGGGGAGTTGAAGCTGGTGCTCGGTGCCGATTTCCGGGAAAAGGCCGCCCAGGTGGAGCCGGTGCCGGTCGCCCCGGTTTCGCCTGCCGACGAATTGTCCGGAGGCGGGGTGCCGTGCGTGCGGTGAACGGGAGTAGCGCAACGATCCTGTGAACCCGTTGAGAACGAATGCCGAAATTAACTCGCTCGAGTGAGAACGGCGGCTATTTGTCCGCCGATGTCCGGGCTCCAGTGACCGGTCGCACAGTCGCGGCCCGCTGATTGCCCGTTATTCCTGTTTTCAGCGCCAGGAACGGCGCTGCTGCTTCAGCCCGGCCTCACGCCGCCCATTGTTGAGTGGTGGTCGGCCGGTTTCGTGACTCCTGTTCTCCTGGAAAGAGGTTTCCTGTGACGCTGGACGCGGATCGGGCGCGCACAGCCGCGCCCGAAGGACTCGCCGAAGAGTCGACGGCGGTTTACCGGGCAGGTCCGGCACCCGCCGCGCGCACGCTTTACGACATTTTCGCCGAAACGGTGCGCCAGCACCCGGACGCGCTCGCCCTTGACGACGGAACCGAAAAAGCGACCTACCGCGATTTCGCCGCACAGGTCGAAGAACTCGCCGGACGCTTGCGCACCGCCGGAATCGTGCCGGGTGACCGGGTCGGCATCCGGATGACGTCCGGCACGGCGGCGCTTTACCGCAGCATTCTCGCCGTTCTCGCCACCGGTGCGGCTTACGTCCCAGTCGACGCCGACGATCCAGACGACCGCGCCGAGACAGTGTGGACTGAAGCCCAGGTGAGCTTGGTGCTGAGCGACGCGGGATTGCCTCCGTCGCGCGGACCACAGTGGCCGCGGGTCCGTCCGCAACCGCAGGACGACGCCTGGATCATCTTCACCTCCGGCTCCACCGGCAAACCGAAGGGCGTCGCCGTCACGCATCGCGCGGCAGCGGCCTTTGTGGACGCTGAGGCCCGGTTGTTCTGCGCCGCGCAGCCGCTCGGGCCGGGCGACCGTGTGCTGGCCGGGCTGAGTGTCGCGTTTGATGCGTCGTGCGAGGAAATGTGGCTGGCCTGGCGGCACGGCGCGTGCCTGGTCCCGGCTCCGCGCTCGCTCGTCCGCGCGGGCGCTGACCTCGGGCCGTGGCTGGTGGAGCGCGGCGTGACGGTCGTGTCGACGGTGCCGACGCTCGCCGCACTGTGGCCAGTGGACACTCTGGCCGGGGTCCGGCTGCTCATCCTCGGCGGCGAAGCGTGCCCGCCGGAGGTGGTGACGCGCTTCGACGACGGCAAAAGGGAAATCTGGAACACTTATGGCCCAACGGAAACCACCGTCGTCGCGTGTGCGCAGCGGCTGCGCGCGGGCGAACCGGTGCGGATCGGGCTGCCGCTCGACGGCTGGGAACTCGCGGTCGTCGACCCGGCGGACCCGGCTGGCATCCCGGTGCCGTGGGGCCGCAGCGGCGAGCTGGTGATCGGCGGGGCCGGGCTCGCCCGGTACCTCGACGCGGCGAAGGATGCCCAGAAGTTCGTGCCGCTGCCGGGGCTCGGCTGGAGCCGCGCGTACCGCAGCGGCGACCTGGTGCGCGCGGTGCCGGAAGGACTGGAATTCGTCGGCCGCGCGGACGGTCAGGTCAAGATCGGCGGACGGCGCGTCGAGCTGGGCGAGATCGACGCCGCGCTGCGGGCGCTGCCGGGCGTCGCTGCGGCCGCGACGGTGGTGCGTCGCACGGACAGCGGCGCGCAGGTGCTGGTCGGCTACGTGGTGCCGGAGGTCGAAAGTTTCGACCGGGCCGCCGCGCGCAGCCTGCTGCGGGACCGGCTCCCGGCGGCTTTGGTGCCACGGCTGGCGTTGGTCCCGGATCTGCCGGTTCGCGCGTCGGGCAAGCTCGACCGCGACGCGTTGCCGTGGCCGCTGGATGAACCAACAGCCGTGCCGGCGGTGCCGTCCGATCCGAAGCTGGCTTGGCTGTTGCAGGTGTGGAGCGAACATCTGGGAACCGCTGCCGGACCGGACGACGACTTCTTCGACCTCGGCGGTTCGAGCGTGACAGCCGCGAGGCTCGTTTCCGTGCTGCGCGAGCGGTATCCGGGCGCGGCAGTGTCCGATGTGTACTCCTGCCCGACGCCACGTGAGCTGTACGAACGGCTCGCCGGAGCGCCGGTCGAAACGGTTGCAGCGGAAGAGCCTCAGGTCGCGGCGGTGCGCGGCAGCGGATGGTGGCAGGCCGGGGTGCAGCTGGTTTTGCTGGCGCTCTCCGGAATGCGGTGGCTGCTTTCGGTTTCTCTGCTCGGCGCACTGGTTTCGCTGGTGCTGCCGGTGCACTGGCTGCCGCGGATGTCGTGGTGGATCCTGGTTCCCGCGTGGCTGGTGCTGCTGAGCCCGCCCGGACGGATGCTCCTCGCCGCAGGCGGCGTGCGGTTGCTGCGCGGGAAGCTTACGCCAGGGGAGTACCGCCGCGGCGGCATTGTCCACATGCGACTGTGGACGGCGGAACGGTTCGCTGCCGTGGTCGGCCCGCCGGGGGTCACCGGGACCCCACTCGCCGCGCCATACGCCCGGTTGCTCGGCAACCGCGTCGGCCGCGGCGTGGATCTGCACTCGCCGCCGCCGATCAGCGGACTCGCCGACTTCGGCGACGGCTGCGCGATCGAGCCCGAGGCAGACCTGGCCGGTTGGTGGCTGGACGGCTCGGTGCTGCGGATCGGCCGCGTCCGAGTTGGCGCCGGGGCCCGGGTCGGCGGCCGCAGCACGCTGTTGCCGGGTACCGATCTCGGTGCCGGGTCGGTACTGCTGCCGGGCTCCACACTGGACACCCGCGTGCCGGACGGCGCGATCTGGGGCGGTTCCCCGGCCGGACCGTCCGGTGAACGCCCATCGCGGCCCACTGAAGCGGCACCGCGGGCGAAGCGGTACTCGCTGGCTTTCGCGCTCGGCGGGACGCTGCGGTCGGTGTTCATGTTCGTGTCCGCGATCCCGTTGATCGTGGTCGCGCTGCTGCTGATCCCAGCAGCGGACAACCCCGGCAGCGCCGCGCTGGCGATCCTGCCGTGGACGCCGCTGCTCGTCTTCGCCGGAATCGTCTTGTACGCCTTGACGATCGTCGGGCTCGCCCGGTTGGCCAGCCTGGCGGTGCGGCCGGGCACCTATCCGGTGCTGAGCCGCGCGGGCTGGGCGGCTTGGTTCGTGCACGAACTGCTCGAAATCGCCCGACGGCAGCTGTTCCCGCTCTACGCGGCGCTGGCGACTCCGGTCTGGATGCGACTCCTGGGCGCACGGATCGGCCGCAACGTCGAACTGTCCACAGTGCTCAGTCTGCCGTCGCTGCTGCGCGTGCGAGACGGCGCGTTTCTCGCCGACGACGTCCTCGCCGCACCGTACGAACTGGACCGCGGCTGGGTCCGGCTAGGCGTTTCCAGAAGTCGGAGAACGCGCCTTCGTCGGCAACTCCGCCGTCGTCGGTCCAGATCGGACACTCGGCTCCGGCGCGCTGGTCGGCGTCCTGTCCGACACCCCGGCGGACGTCCCGGACGGCACTTCCTGGCTCGGCCGCCCCGCGTTGGAGCTGCGTCGAACCGCCGACACTGTCGACCCCGCCCGCACTTTCGCGCCGCCGCGCCGGTTGAAGATAGCGCGCGCAGTGGTCGAATCCTGCCGGATCGCGCCGCTGCTCATTGCGGGCCTGCTCGGACTCGCGGTGACCGCGGTACTGTCCGGAGTGGACATCGCCGACGGCTTCTGGGTCGCCGCCGCGCTCGCTCCCGTCGTGTTCGTGTCGGCCGGTCTCGTCGCCGCACTGCTGACGACGCTGGCGAAATGGACGCTGGTCGGCCGCTTCCGGCCTGGCCGCCATCCACTGTGGAGCGCGTTCGTGTGGCGGAACGAGCTGTACGACACCTTCGTCGAGACGCTCGCCGTCCCGTGGTTCGCCGGATCGTTCCTCGGCACGCCGGTGCTGAACTGGTGGCTGAGGACCCTCGGCGCCCGCATCGGACGCGGCGTCTGGTGCGAGAGCTACTGGCTGCCCGAAACGGACCTCGTCCACCTCGGCGACGGTGCGGTCGTGAACCGCGGTTGCGTGCTGCAGACGCACCTGTTCCACGACCGCGTCATGCGGCTGGACCCGGTCCGCCTCGGCCCCGGCGCGACCCTCGGGCCGCGCGCGTTCCAGCTGCCCGGCAGCGGGATTTCCGAAGGCGCGACGGTGGGTTCGGGGTCGCTGGTGATGGCGGGGGAGACAGTCCCGGCGCGCACCCGGTGGCGGGGCACGCCGGTCCGTCCCTGGCGGTGACGGCCTAGGTGCGGGGGAGGTCGATGCGCGCCGCTCCGCTTTCGAGCGCGGCATCGACCTCCTTTTCGGACAATCCCGCAGCCGCCAGCACCTCCCGCGTATCCGCTCCTGGCTCCCGAGGCGACTCCGCCGCACAACCCGGCGTACGGCCGAGCTTCACCGGCACCCCGACCCCGCGATACCCGTCCCGCTCCACCACCATCTCCCGGTGCCGCACCTGCGGAGCGTTCATCGCCTCCGCGATGTCGTGCACCGGAGAAGCCGGAACACCCTTGGCCAGCAACAGCTGAGTCAGCGAGTCCCGTTTGTACTGTCCGATCAGTACACTCAGCTCGGCCCGCAACGCGTCCACATTGCTCACCCGGTCGGCATTGGACGCGAACCGCGGGTCGGCAGCCAGCCCTGGCGCACCAAGTACTTCGGCCAACGCCGCGAACTGCCGGTCATTGCCCGCACCCACGAAGAACAGTCCGTCCGCCGTCGAAAAAGTCTCGTACGGCGCGATCGACGGATGCGCTGAACCTGTCCGCCGAGGCACCGCACCGTCCGCGAGCCACGCCGCGGAATGCGGATGCAACAAGCTGATCACTGTGTCCAGCAAAGAACAATCCACCAGCTGACCGAGCCCGGACCGTTCCCGCTCGTGCAGCGCCAGCAGAATCCCGGAAAACCCCAGCACCCCGGTCACTACGTCGACGACCGGCACCCCGATCCGCAACGGCGGCCCGTCGGCCTCGCCGTTCACGCTCATCAGCCCGCCGTACGCCTGCAGCACCGCGTCGTACCCGGGCAGCCCGCCGAGCGGCCCGTCGGTGCCGAACCCGGTGATCCGGCAATGGATCAGCGCCGGGTACTCCGCCCGGATCGTCTCGTCCGGCCAGCCCCAGCGCGCGAGCGTGCCCGCCTTGAAGTTCTCCACCACCACGTCCGCGCCGGCCAGCAGCGTGCCGAGCAGTTCGCGACCGTCCGGACCGGACAGATCGAGCACGATGTTCTTCTTGCCCCGGTTGAGATTCGCGTAGTACGCGCTGGTCCCCTCGGAAAGGAACGGCGGACCCCAGCCCCGCGTCTCGTCGCCGGACGGCGATTCGACCTTCACCACCTCGGCGCCGTGGTCGGCCAGCATCTGCGTGCAGTACGGCCCGGCCAGCACCCGCGAAAGGTCCAGCACCCGCAGCCCGTCGAGCGCTCCCATCAGTACGACCTCGGCAGCCCGAGCACGTGCTGGGACACGTAGTTCAGCACCATTTCCTGGCTGATCGGCGCGAGCCGCAGCAGCCGTGCCTCCCGGAAGTACCGTTCGACGTGGTACTCCCGCGCGTACCCCATCCCGCCGTGGGTCTGGATCGCCTGGTCGGCGGCCTGGAAGCCGGCGTCCGCGCACAGCCATTTCGCCATGTTCGCCTCCTTGCCGGCGGGCAAGCCGCGGTCGTAGCGCCAGGCGGCGTTGCGCGCCATCAGCTCCGCCGCGTCGAGCCGGGTCGCGGCCTCGGCCAGCGGGAACGCCAGCCCCTGGTTCTGCCCGATCGGACGGCCGAACACCTGCCGCTCCCCGGCATACCGGACTGCCCGCCGCAGCGCCGCCCGGCCGATGCCGAGCGCTTCGTGGGCGAGCAGGATGCGTTCCGGGTTGAGCCCGTCGAGCAGGTACCGGAAGCCCTTGCCCTCCTCGCCGACGCGCGCCGATTCCGGCACTCGCAGGCCGTCGATCAGCACCTCGTAGGACGACACCGCGTTGCGGCCGAGCTTGGGGATCGCGCGCAGCTGCACCGCGTCGGACTCGATGTCCACGACGAACAGGGACATGCCGTCGGTCGGCTTCTCCACCTCCTCGCGCGGGGTGGTGCGGGCGATCAGCACCATCTTCTGCGACTGGCCGGCCTTGGTGATCCAGACCTTCCGGCCGTGCACGACGTAGGAATCGCCGTCGCGCCGGGCGAAAGTGGAGATCCGCGTCGTGTCCGTGCCCGCGTCCGGTTCGGTCACGCCGAAGCAGACGTGCAGCGAACCGTCGACCGCACCGGGCAGGATCTCCTGGCGCATTTCCTCGCTGCCGTGCTTGACGATCGTGTTGAGCCCGAAAATCGTCAGGTGCATCGTGCTGCACCCGTTCATCCCCGCCCCGGACGCGGCCACCTCTTCCAGCAGCAGCGCGGCTTCGAGGATGCCGAGCCCGCCGCCGCCGTACTGCTCCGGGATCGCCATGCCGAGCCAGCCCGCCGAGGCGAACGCGTCGTAGAACTCGCGCGGGAACTCGCCGCGCTCGTCGCGTTCGGCCCAGTATTCGTCGGGGAACCGGGCGGCCAGCTCGCGCACGGCGCGCCGGATGTCCTCCTGGTCTTGGCTCAGCTGGAAGTCCACAGTGCTGCTCTCCATCGTGCGTATATGAGAACGCTAAGTTCGGATATGCGGCCAACGTAGGACGGCGCGCGGCTCGGGTCAAGCGCCGTCCGGGGTGATCGCCGCGTTAGGATTCGCATCTACGAACGCAGGGGAGGCCGCCGTGACCGAATCGACCGCCAAAGCCCATCGGACGGTCGGGCGGGTCACCAGCATCCTGGAGTGTGTCGCGCGCCAGCCCGGGATGCGGCTGCACGAGCTGTCGGTCGCCCTCGACGCGCCGAAATCCTCGGTGTTCGGCCTGGTCAAAGGCCTGGTGTCGACCGGATACCTGATCGAGGCGGACGGCACGTACCGGCTCGGCCCGGCGCTGGGGAACCTGCTCACCGGCGGCCTGCCCGGCATCGCGACCGCGGCCCGGCCCGCGCTGGAGGAGCTGCGCCGCCGGTTCGGCGAGACGGTGATGCTCGGCGCCGCGGTCGGCGATTCGCTGATCTACGTGGACGCGGTCGAGTCCGAGCAGCCGATCCGCTACTCCGCGCCGCTGCGCACCCGGCGGCCGCTCTACCCGCCGAGCGCGGGCAAGATCTTCCTCGCGCACTGGTCGGCGCGCCGGCGCGAGGCGTACCTGAAGTCCGTGCTCCCGGACGCCGACTGCGTGCGGGCCGCGATGGACGAACTCGAGACCGTCCGCGCCGAAGGGGTGGCGCTCAACCGCGGCGAAACGCTGCCCGACGTGAGTGCGGCGGCGCGGCCGATCCTGGTCGACGGCGAGGTGGTCGCGGCGATCGCGGTCGCGGGCCCGACCACGCGGATTTCCGAACGGCTGCCCGAAATCGGCGACGCACTGGCCGGCATCACCGCGGCGGTCGTCCAGCGTTGGGAAGCCTCCCGCCAGGGCTGATCGCCACGCGCGAGGCCTGCCCGGCCCGCTGCGCCCGGCTCCTGTCACGGGAGCGCCGATCCCGGCCAGAACCGTGATCAACACTCACGACGCCCTTGACCGGTGTGTCGGCGGTCTCTTAGCATCCGGATATACGCATCAAGCGTTCCCAAATACGCACGCAACGGCGCGCGCAGGCTGGCTTCCGCTCGCCCGTGCCCCAGTTCCGGAGAGCAGGACCATGCCCAGTGTGGTGAACGACAGCGTTGGCACGACCCGGAAAGCCCCGCGCGGAGTCGGGGTGGCGGTGGTCGTCGGCTCCGCGCTCGAGTGGTTCGACTTCTACCTCTACGCCTCGATGGCCGCGCTGGTGTTCGGCCACGTCTTCTTCCCGCCGGGCAACGACGCGACCGCGACGATGGCCTCGGTCGCGACCTTCGCCGTCGGGTTCCTGGCCCGGCCGATCGGCGGCATCGTGTTCGGTGCTCTCGGCGACCGGATCGGCCGGAAGAAGGTGCTGTCCTGGACGTTCGTGCTGATGGGCGTTTCCTCGGCGGGGATCGGGCTGCTGCCCAGCTACGCGAGCGCCGGGCTGCTCGCGCCGGTGCTGCTCGTGGTGCTGCGGCTGCTGCAAGGACTTGGCGCGGGCGCGGAATTCGGCGGCGCGATCGCGGTCGCCTACGAGCACGCCGATCCGGGCAAACGCGGGCGGCAGGGTTCCTGGCCGGCGCTGGGCGTGAACGTGGGGCTGCTCGTCTCGTCGCTCGCCGTCGCCGGACTGACCACTTTGGACAAGGAATTCCTGCACGGTTTCGGCTGGCGGATCCCATTCCTCGCCAGTTTCCTGCTCGTCGGCGTCGGGCTGTGGGTGCGCCGCCGGGTGCCGGAGACGCCGGAGTTCGAGAAGATGGTGCAGCGCAAGGAAAACCGGCCGCGCGGCTGGGCGAACCGGCCGCTGGTGAAATTGTTCCGCAGCGATTGGCGCGCGCTGGCCGTGGTCATGGTGATCACCATCGGCTACAACGGCGTCAGCTATGTGTTCAAGACTTTCTCGCTCGCTTATCTGACGAATTTCCGCGGCGTTCCAGCGAATATCGGCGCGCTGGGGATCAGCATCGCGAGCGGCATGGCGATCGTGACGGTGCCGGTCGCCGGGTGGATCAGCGACCGCGTCGGGGCGAAAAAGGTCGTGGTCGCCGGAGCGGTGGCGACCGGTCTGCTGGCCTTCCCGTTCTTCTGGCTGCTCGACACCGGCACCAGCTGGTTCATCTGGCTCGGCCTGGTGATCGCGACCGGCATCGTGGTGCCGGCGATGCTGTCGGCGCAGGGCGCGTTCCTGGCCAAGCAGTTCCCGGCCGAGGTCCGTTCGACCGGCCTCGGCACCGGGCGCGAGGTCGGGGGAGCGGTGTCCGGCGGACTCGCGCCGCTGGCCGCGCTGGCGATCGTGGAAGCGTCCGCGACGCACGCGACCTGGGGCGTTTCCCTGCTGTTCGTCGCGGGTGCGCTGTGCATCGGGCTCGGCGCGCTCGCCGATCAGAGCCGCGGCGCACTCAACTGAGCCGGGGCCACCGACGCGTCTTCGGCGTGTCCGGACCGTAGACGGCCTCGGCGACCGAGCGTTTCAGGTTCGCGCAGTGATGCAGGACGTGCGCCGGAAACCCAGTGCCGGAAGGACGTTCCGGCGGTTTCTCGGCCCCGGCGGCCACGAGTGTCCACCCGGAACCGAGTTCGATGAGGCTTCGGTGTTTCGTGGTGTAGTACTCCGGCGACACGTCGAAAGCCACGCCGGTCGCGCCCGCCGCCGCGGCGACCAGGTGCAGGTGGAAGCGGCTGGAGAGCCACGTCTGCCCCGGCGCGAGCGGCAGGCCGCGGTGCCACACGTCGCGGAACGGGTGGAACTCCGCGCCCGGAAGTTCGTGTTCCAGCAACGCGAAAACCTCGCGGTCGACGCGCGGAATCCCTTCCACCACAGCGAGTTCTCCCGGTGGCAGCCGCCACGCGCGCACCAGGTCGAGCACCTGCGCGGCAAGCGTGGACGTCGGCTCGGCGCCGATGTCGGACTGTACACAAAGGACGAACTCCCGCGTCGTCGGCGTTGTCGGCGGGTGCGGGTCGAGGAAGACGTCGTCGCAGGTCCGTTCGACAGCCGCGACGCCGTGAAGGAGTTCTGCGGACGGATCGTCGCGGACGTCGACGACGTCGAACCGCTCGGCGAGCGCGCGCAGCAGCCCGGCCGCGCCCGGCGGGAACGGGACGAAACCCTGTCCGGTCATCGCCGAGCGCGCGCCGGAACGCTGTGCGGCCGCGGCGGCCCCGGCGACCAAGCCGAGGTGCCGCGGCCACAACGCGTTGACGTACCCGCCGCCGATCAGATGCACGACGTCGAGCTGGCCGAGCAGTTCGATCCCCGCGTCCCAGCGCGGTGCGCGACCGGGGTCGTGCACCGCGCCTTGCACCCAGGACGCGACTTCCCACGGATCGTCTGACGGCGCTTCGCCGCACAGCCGCCACAAGGTGTCGGTGCAGCGCAGCCGCGGGTGCAGATCGCCGAACAAATGCTGGGCCGGTCCCGGCGAATGCGTGTCGAGCCAGACCTCGGCATCCGGTTCGGTGCGGGCCAAGCGGCGGATCCAGGCCGCGGCGATCAGCTCGTCGCCGAAGTTCGGATAGCCGCTCGGCCCGACCAGATAGTGCCGGCGGGGAACAGGGGCACGGGTCACGAAGCGACGCTGAGCTGCGTGTCCAACGCCTGCTCGCCCTGCGCCTTTTCGCTTCCGCTCGGCTCGGCCTGCACGCGGTCCTTGGCTACGCCGTCGCCTTCGAGCGCGGTGGTGATCGCCTGCGCGCGCTCTTCGGAAAGCTTTTTCGCCTTTTCCGCGTCCGGGTACCCGGCGTGCGTTTCGACCTTCAGCTTCACATCGTTGCCCTGCATGGCTTTCGCGATCGCGGCGAGGCCTTCCTTGGCCTTGGCGGTGAGTTCGGCCTTCTCCGGCTCGAACTTGATCGGCGAGGCCTGCGCTGCCTGCTGGATCGCGGCGGTGACCTGCTGTGCGGCCGGGCTGTTCTGCCCGTTCGCTCCGTCCGCCCCGTTCTGGCCGGACGCACCGTTCTGGCCCGACGCGCCGTTCTGCCCGGCGTCCCCGGACTGGGCGGCTCCGGACTGCGCGGTGTTCTGCCCGGACGCGCCGGACCCGGACGAGTCCTTCGAGCCGTCCGAACCGCACGCGCTGACCAGCGCGATGACAGCTGCGGCCCCGACGACCGCTTTGACGAGTGCCCTCTGCATGAGAATTGCGCTCCTTCGGCTGGGTTCGCCGGGATCTGAACACGGGGTCAGTGCGGCGGCAACCGCGGCTCACCCGGCGGCGCGTCCCGGCGGTCCCGCGGTTTCGCGCCGTCAGCAGGGCGGGCGGCGGCTCGCGGTGCCGCCCGCCGGAACCGACATCCACCCGGGTGAGGGACCCGATCAGTCCACAATGGACAGTCGGTCGGCTGGTGTATAACGTCCTATTCAGCCCGGCTTGGGCGGTTCGCCGAGCGGTGAACCGGAGGCGCGCGTCCGGTCCGGTCGGAGGCAAACCCGCCGCGGATTCCAGGGGTGCATCTCAGGGTGTTCCCCGATGTCGACCGCTCACGGCCGCCAGCATGCTGAGCGATGTGACCCTCATGACGCGGAAGGCCATGGCGACCGCACCGATGCTCGCCGGCTTCGCTTTGGCCTTTTCGCTGGTGCCGATCCTCCTGTTGCACGTGGTGGCGGGCGAGATCGACCCGGTCCGCGACGTGATCAGCGATTACGTCTTCCCGCCGGGCGGGGCGGTGCTGCTCGCGGCCGCTTCGCTCGGGCTGGCGGCGGCGTCGCTGGCGGTGCGGCACGCCCTGCTCAAACAGGGGTTGCCGAAGGGCAGCCCGGAGTCGGTGCTGATCGCGTTGTGGGCGGCCGGATTGGTCGTCGCGACGTTCTTCCCCACCGATCCGACCGGGGTCGAGACGTCGTTTTCCGGTGCGGTGCACCGATACGCGGGTGCGGCGATGTTCGTGTGCCTGCCGCTGGCCGGCTGGTTGCTGGCGCGCCGGCGGCCGGAGGCGACGGCGGTGCGCTGGCTGTCCTTGGCGTCGGGTGCCGCTTCGCTCGCGTTTCTGCTGGCGCACCTGCCGTTGCTGGAGCAGTCCGTGCCCGAGTTCCTGGGGTTGTTCGAACGCGTGTTGTACGCCCTGCTCTACGCACAGCTTTTCGCCATCACCGCGACGGCGCGAACCGAGGTGCCCGCATGACGGTCTTCGCCATTCTGCTCGCCGCGCTCGGGGCGGTTTTCTTTTCCGTGGGCGCACTTCTGCAGCACCGGGTGGTCACCGGGCTGCCCGGCCGGCCGCGGATCGGGGAGCTGATCCGGGCGCCGCGCTGGCTCGGCGGGCTCGCCCTGCTCGGTTCGGGGGCGGGCGTGCACGCGATCGCGCTGGGCATGGCTCCGCTGACCGTCGTGCAGCCGGTCGGAGTCATCGCCGTCGCGATCACCGCGATTCTCGACCGGCGGCGGCGGGATCTGCCCGCGGTCGCGGTCACCATGCTCGGCGTCGGGACGTTCGTGACCGTCGCCGCGGGCAGCACCACGAGCACCGAGGTCAGTGCCGACGCCCAGGTGCGGGCGGCATTGCTGGTGCTGGGGGCCGTGGCGCTGCTGACCTTGATCGGCGCGATTTCCTCTCGCCCGCCGATCCGCGGGCTGTGTTTCGGCGCGGCCGGCGGCGCTGCCTACGGCTTCGTGTCGGTACTGATGCGCGCGGTCGCCCTCGAAGTGCGCGAGGGCACTCTCGGCTTCGGCACCGCGGTGTCGGTCGCCGCGATGGCGGCGGCGCTGCTGGCCGGCGGCTGGCTCGTGCAGCTGTCCTACCGGTGCGGTCCGCCGCATCTCGCCGTCGCCTGCCTGACGGTCGTGGATCCGCTGGTCGCGGTGGGTCTCGGGGCCGGCGTGCTCGGCGAAGCCACCCACCTCGACGCGACGGCGACCGCGGTCGCGCTGACCGCCGCGGTGCTGGCGGTCGGCGGCGTCGCGGTGCTGAGCCGCGGCACTTCTTCTGTCCACTCCACCAGATCGGAGCACCCTGTGAACGACGACCGGGCTTTGCGCATCGTGGTCGCCGCCGAAACCTATCCGCCGGACGTCAACGGCGCGGCGCAGTTCGCGTACCGGCTGTCCACCGGCCTCGCCGGCCGGGGGCACGAGGTGCACGTGATCACCGTCGACCCGGAGGGCCCGGCCCGCACCGAAAGAGACGGCGGCGTCACGGTGCACCGCGTGCGGTCGCATCGCACCCCGTTCCACCGGACCTTCCGGATCGGCCTGCCGTGGGAGGTGAGCAAGGACGTCGCCGCGCTGCTGGACGAGCTGCGCCCGGATCTCGTGCACGTCCAAGCGCATTTCGTGGTCGGCCGGTACGTCTTGAAGCACGCCGCCGCGACGGGCGTGCCGGGGGTGGCGACGAACCACTTCATGCCGGAGAACCTGTTCGGCCACGTGCGCGTGCCGACCTGGCTGCGCGGCGCGGCTTCGCGGTGGGCGTGGCGCGACCTCACGCGAGTGTTCTCGTCGGCCCGGGTGGTCACCGCGCCGACCCCGCGTGCGGTGGAACTGTTGCACGACAACGGTTTCCCGCATCGGGCGATCGCGGTCTCCTGTGGCATCGACATCGATCGCTACCGGTCGCGGGCGGTTTCGCGGTCGTCGGACGATCCGACGGTGTTGTTCGTCGGGCGGCTTGACGAGGAGAAGCGCGTCGACGAGCTGTTGCGCGCAGTCGCTCTCCTGCCTGGGCTGAGGGCGGAGATCGTCGGCGACGGTTCTTGCCGGGCGGAATGGGAAAAGCTGGCGGCCGATCTCGGTATCGCCGACCGGGTGCGGTTCCGCGGGTTTGTGTCCGAAGAGGACTTGCTGGACGCCTACGCGGCCACGGATCTCTTCTGCATGCCAGGCATCGCCGAACTGCAGAGCCTCGCGACGATGGAAGCGATGGCGGCCGGGAAGCCGGTGGTGGTCGCGGACGCGATGGCGTTGCCGCACTTGTGCCGTCCGGGATACAACGGCTGGCTCTTCGAGCCGGGCAACGTGGGGGAGCTGGCCGAGCGGCTGCGCGCGGTGCTCGCCGACCCTGCGACACTGGCGCGGATGGGGGCGGCGAGCGGCAAGATGATCGCCGGGCACGCGCTGGAGTCCACTTTGGATGCTTTCGAGGCTTGCTACGCCGAGGCGATGGGCCGGGTCGCGGCGGTGCCCGCGGGCCAGGCTGCCTGAGACTTTTTGAGGACTGGGGCTGGGGTTTTGGGGGAGCGGGGGCTGGGGGTGGCCGGGTTCGCCGGACGAGGGGAGGGATCCGGCGAACCCGGCCAGGCTTTACGCGAGAGTGATCGCGTAAAGCTGGACTCGCGGGTCGTTCGGCAGGCTGACCGACTGGACGGTCTTGCCGCTGTCCACTGTGGAATTCAGGCCGAACAGCCGCACCGGCGGTCCGTCGACACCGCTGCCTGCCTTGATGCGATGCGCCAGGTCGAGCACGACGGCCGTCCCGGACGGGGTCGATCCGGCCCAGTCGCCGAACGTCATCGGGAGATCCGCGCTGGATCCGTCACTGTAGTGCAAGGTCAACGCGGTAGCCACCGGGCCGTTGTGCGACGAGCCGATCACCTGGACCGACTGGTGCTTCCCGGCGGGCAGCAGCAGCGATTGCCCGCGTGCTTCCACGAAATTCGGCGCTGTCCCGTTAGGATCGGGCGCGGCGTAGGTAATTCCATTGTGGACGAAGGTTCCGGCTGGCGGCAGCAGCGCGGCGTCGTAGCTCCAGCCGCTGCCGTCGAAGTTGCCTTCCGTGGACGCGGCGACGGTGGCGGTGCCGTCGTGGTTGCGGTCGTGGGCGAGGTCGACGGCGCACTGCGTCCCGGACGTCGCCGCGCACACCGTCGGTTCGCGGACCTCGATGCTCGCGGTGCGGGTGACGGTGTTCGCTCCCGGACCAGATGCCTTGACCTGAACCGAATACGTGCCGACGGGAGTGTTTCCGGGAACGGTCACCGTGATCGGCGCGGTCTTCTGCGTCGGCAGCTGGAAGGACCACAACAGCTGCAGTGGTTCGGTCTGCACTCGCCAGCCGGACGGTGCCGACGAGGTCACGAAGACCGGCTGGGTGCCGGGATTCTGCCCAAGCACGTCGAGGTTCAAGTGGACAGTCTGCGCCGCGGATTGCTGTGGCAGCACTACGGAACTCGACCGGAGCGTCGCGTCCACATGCCGCCGGAGATCGCCCGCGGCCTTGTTCACCGACGGCGGTTCCGTGCCCGGCTGCGTACCCCAGCGTGACGGCTGCGCGCCGACTTGGTAAGCGAGCGTCCCGCCGTGCGCGACCGCGGACCAGTCGAGCCAGCTCTGCCGGACATCCCGGCCGTTGAGCGAAACGCTTTGCACGTAACGGTTCGTGTCGCTCGCGCCGGGCGCGGTGATCGTGAGCGTGCCGCCCTGCTTGCCCTCGTACTGTCCGATCCGGACAGTCGCCGACTCGAACTGCGGGCTCGACACGGCGAGGAAGTTCGCGCCGCTCATCGTCGGGTACAGGCCGAGCGACGAGAAGACGTACCAGGCGGACATCGTGCCGAGGTCGTCATTGCCGGTCATGCCGTCCGGGCCGGTGGTGAACAAGGTCATCGCCGCGCGGACGACGGTCGCGGTTTTCGCCGGCGCGCCGACCCAGTTGTACATGTAGGGGGAGAGGAGGTCGGGTTCGTTGTTGGGGTTGTAGGTGGCCTTGGCGTAATAGTCGTACGGGCTGGCGATCCAGTCCTTGCGCGCGGTTCCGGCCGGGTCCTTGAGCAGGTTGTCGTAGGCGAAGAAGGAATCGAGCCGTTTTTCGGTGGCTCGCTTGCCGCCCATCAGCTCGGTGAGCCCGGCCGGATCCTGCGGGACGAGCCACTGGTACTGGTACGCGCCGCCCTCGTGGAACTGGTGATCGGCGTCGACCGGGTCGTACGGCGTGAGCCAGGTGCCGTCCGTGGTGCGCGGCCGGAACTGCTTGTCGGCGGCGTTCCACACATTGCGGTACCACTGCCCGCGATCGGCGAACATCCGCGCGTCGGCCCGATGTCCCAGGCCCTCGGCCATCAACGCGAGCGCGGCGTCGGCGGCGGAGTACTCCATCGTCGCGGAGGTCGGATGCTCGCAGTCGTTGTCGCCGCCCTTGTCCGCGCAATTCTTGCCGAGAGTGAGCCCGCTCGGGATATAGCCACGGTCGTTGTAGTAGTTCACGCCCGAGCGTCCGTTGTACGGCGAGTCCGCGGGCGGCGTGCTGGTCGCGTTCTTCTTTAACAGCCCGTACGCCTCGTCCTCGTGACCGGTTAACAACCCCTTCGACCAGGCCTCGACGAGGAACGGCGTCACCGGGTCGCCAGTCATGATGTTCGTCTCGGAGCCCGCCAGCGCCCATCTCGGCAACCAGCCGCCGTCGCGGCCGATCGCGAGCACCGACAGCGCGACGTCCCTCGCCACCTGGGGTTCCAGCATCTCGAGCAGCTGGTTCTGCGGACGGTAAGTGTCCCAGAGCGAGAAGTTCTGATACGGCGTGTAACCGCTGGCCCGATGCACCTTGCCGTCGAACCCGGCGTAGTCGCCGCTGACGTCTCCGGCGAGGTTCGGATGCAGCTGCGCGTGATAGAGCGAGGTGTAAAACGCGGTCTGCCGTTCGGTAGTACCGCCGCTGATCTTGATCGCTCCGAGCCGATCCGCCCACTGCTTCCGCAACGCAGCGCGGGTGGCGTCGAAGTCGTAACTGTCGCCGGTTTCCGCTGTGAGATTTTCACGCGCGCCGGCGAGACCGGTGTAAGACAGTCCCACTTTGAGGACGACGTCATGATCAGCGGCAGCATCGAAGCTGACCCACGCACCATTGCCGCCGGCCCCCGAAGCGTCCCGGCTCCCGGCGGTGCGGGTGGTGCCGCGCCAGGTGCCGTAGGAGGCGAAGGGACGGTCGAAAGTGGCGGTGAAGTAGACGGTGTGCTCGTCGTGCCCGGCACAGAACCCACCGGCGCGCACGCGACCCTCGAGGGTCCGGTCGCCGACGACGTGGATTTCGGAATCCTTCACCGACTGGTTCGCCTGGCCGGTGTTGAACAGAACATTGGCCTGCCCGGCGGATGAAAATGAATAACGCTGCCATCCGGTGCGCGGGGTAGCGGTCACCTCAGCGTCGACGCCGTACTTCTTCAACCCGACGCGGTAGTAGCCGGGCTCGGCCTTCTCGTCGTCGTGGCGGTACTCGGATTTGTAGACGTTCTTGTCCACCGACTCGACCGCGCCGGTGGTCGGCATGACCGGCAGTTCGCCCATGACGCCGCAGCCGACGCCGGAGAGGTGGGTCTGGCTGAAGCCGTAGATGGAGTTCTGCTGGTAGTCGTAGCCGCCCTGGCCGCCGGTGTCCGGGCTGACCTGGACCATGCCGAAGGGCGCGCTGGCTCCGGGAAAGGTGTTGCCGAAGTTCTGCGTGCCGACGAACGGATTGACCAGCGAAACCGGATCAGGCGGGGACGCCGGGGCCGCGCTCGCGGCGGCAGCATTCGCGGCGGTGGCGTGAACGACCCCCGACACCAGCCCGGCCGCGACGAACACCGCGGCCATCCGTCTCTTCTGCGACCCCATGGACGCGTACCTCCAGGCTGACAACGTTGTCATCACGCGGACCGGCACGAAGATGTCCGGCTGGTGAGCAGCTTGTCATCCCGCCGGGGGTTTGAGAAGCCCGACAACGGGACAGGTTCGGGCCCGCTCGCCGGGGATCCGGACGGTGATCGGGGCCCCGGCGAACGGCTACGGCGGCGGTGCGTCTGATGTACCCGAATATCGCTGACGGACGCCGCGTTGAGGCTTCTCGGTAGTGCCAGGTGCGGCGGGTTCCCTGTCGCGACCCCAGAGCGCCGGTGCCGACCGAGGCTGGCGGAGGCGACTCTCCGCCCCCTCGGACGTCCGTGAAGGACTCCTTGAGGGAATCTGATTCCCTCAAGGAGTCCTTCACGGACCGTCGGCCCGCGTCCCGGCCGCAGCCAACCCTGCATCGCCAATCCTGTCCGGGCGGCGGCTATTTCCGCCCGCCCTCAGGCAGACGTCCGGTCCCAGCCCGCCTACGGGGCGCCAGTTCCTGACTAGCCCGCGAGGCCCGGCTTCCGGCGGTGCCCTGCGCCGGCCGCGGGACTGCAGCCCAGCCCCGTCACCCCAAGTCCGCCTCACCCGCGTCCGGCAACCGCACCACCGCCCGCGCCCCGCCTCCCTCCCGGTTCCCGAACTCCACCTCCGCCCCCAACACCCGCGCCTGCGCCACCGCGATCGTCAGCCCCAGTCCATGCCCGCCGCCCCGTGAATCCGCCCCGGTCCGGAACCGCGCCGGTCCCTCCCTCAGCAGCACCTCCGGATACCCCGGCCCCCGGTCGCTCACCACCACGCACCGGCCATCCACCTCCACCGTCACCGGCGGGGCCCCGTGTTTCGCCGCGTTCGACAGCAGGTTCGCCAGGATCCGTTCCAGCCGCCGGGGATCCGTCCGGACCCGTACCGACGTCGGGGCGACCGCGTCCGGCACCCGGCGGCGGACGAACTCGGCCAGGTCGATCTCCGTCAGATCCGCCCGTTCGGCGGCCGTGTCCAGCCGGGCCACCTCCAGGACGTCCTCCACCAGCGAGCGCAGCGCGGCCACCCGGTCGCGGACCAGTTCGGCCGGGCGGCCCGGCGGCAGCAAACCGGCGGCGGTCACCAAGCCGGTCACGGGCGTGCGCAGTTCGTGCGCGATGTCCGCGGTGACCCGTTGTTCCGCGGCCAAACGAGCCTGCAGCGCGTCCGCCATCGCGTCGACGGCTTGGGCGAGGTCGGCGGCTTCGTCCCGCGGACGGGGGCCGATCGCGTCGCGCACGCGGGCGGGAGCGCCGTTCGCGACGTCTCGGGCGGCGTCGGCGGCTCGCCGGAGTCGGCGTGCCATTCCGGCGCCGAGCACGACGCCCAGCAAAGCCCCGGCGACAGTGACGACAGCGGAACCCACCAGCAGTTCACGGTCCAAAGTGGCCAGTGCTTGCGTTTGCGCCGCGTAACTGGCCCGCACCGAGACGACGTGCCCTCCGGTTTCCGCGGCTGCCCAGAGGACTGGACCGTCCAAATAGGTCGCTCGATTGCCGCCTCGGACGGCGTCGCGCAGGGGAGCGGGGAGCGTCGGATCGTCGAGCTGGCCGTCGACGCCGGGGTTGCGCAGCAGCAACTGCACCCATTCGTCCTGTGCGTGGCGCGCTTGGTCGGCTTGGGTGCGTGCGAATTGCTGGTGCACCAGCAAACTCAACGTCACCGCGACGGCGGCGGACACGAGCGTCACCGCCGCGGTCAGCCGCCAGCGCAGGGTGGCCGGGAAGAGTTTCATGGCTCGGCGCGGAGCTTGTATCCGAAGCCCCGCACGGTTTGCAGCCGCTCTTGGCCGATTTTCACCCGCAGCCGTTGCACGTGGACGTCGACCACTCGCGTGTCGCCGCCCCACGCGTAGTCCCACACGCTGGCCAGCAGGGTGTCCCGGCTGAGCACGGTGCCGGGCGATTCGGCGAAGCGCAGCAGCAGGCGCAGTTCGGTCGGGGTCAGGTCGACGGGACGGCCGGCTCGGCGCACCTCCAAACCGCTGCGGTCGATCTCGACGTCGCCGAACCGGACGACCGCGTCTTCCTCGGGGCCGGACCAGCCGCTGCGCCGCAGCACCGCCTGGATCCGCGCGATCAGCACCGAGGTGTCGAACGGCTTGGTGACGTAATCGTCGGCGCCCGCTTCGAGCCCGAGCACGACGTCGACCGCGTCGTCGCGGGCGGAGACCATCAGCACCGGCATCCGGCTTTCCTCGCGGATCCGGCGGCACAGGCTGACGCCGTTGAGCCCGGGCAGCATCACGTCGAGCAGGGCCACGTCCGGCGGCTGCGCGCGGAACCGGTCGAGCCCGGCCAGCCCGTCCGCGGCGGTCGAGACCTCGAATCCGGCGCGTTCGAGCGCGAGCTGCGTCGCCTCCCGGATCACGTCGTCGTCCTCGACGAACAGCACCCGCGTCATGGTCCCTCCGGCGAGAAACCGGTGCCGGTCCAGCGATACCGGGCCACCCCGTTGTGCGGGCCGGTCGCCGACATCGTGGCCAGCTGCCCGTCGAGCACGGTCAGCAGGGCGCCGGAGTTCTCCAGTTTGAACAGCTGCTTGCCGCCGACGGTGTAGACGTAGCCGCCGAGATACGCGCTGACCGGCACGCCCGTCGCGCCGCTGCTGCCGGTTCCCGGGGCTCCGGCCGCGCCGCACGGGTACACGTTCACGACCACGTCGGTCTCGCCGGTCAGCTCGTGGTAGGCGGTGTTGACCGGATACTCCCCGGCGATCGCGCCGTCCGGACACGGTCGCAGCGCCGCTTTCGTCCGCGCGCTGACCGTCGGGTCCGCGCGCAGCAGGGCGACCGCGTCCACGGTCGGGCCGCGCGGGCTGGTCGCCGGCGGCGAGGTGGCGGCTGCCGGTTGAGCAGGTCCGGAAACGCGCACACCGTCCACAGTGGAGCAAGAGGCGAGCGACAGCAAGGCGGCCGCCGCCAGCACAGTCCTCCGCATGCTTTGCACAGTACGCATTTTGCCGTCCGCGCGCCGCTCGGGGAGCGCTGTTACACAACCGATGGGTTTCCTCCGGCCGGCCGCAACGCGGTCCGGGGCCTGCGGTGATCCGCCTTTCCTAGCTTGGCGGGGAACCGACGAGGGAGAGGAGTCCGATGAGGACGGAAACGGTGCCGGACCCGGTGGAAACGCGGGTGCCGAGGGGACGGCTGCTGGGCGTCGACGCGGTCCGCGCGCTGGCGATCATCGGGGTGTTCATCGAGCACTTCTTCGCGAGCGGCTGGCTGCACGGCGGCCCGCCCGACCAGGCTCCGGGCTTCCTGACCTGGCTGGACGTGCAGACCTCGTCCCGGGCGATGAGCCTGTTCGTGCTGCTGTTCGGGCTGTCCGCGGCGCTGATGACCGGCGGTACGAGCCCGGCCGCCGGGAACGAACGGTGGCGCGCCCGCGGCCGCCTCGCCGTCCGGGCGGTGGTGCTGTTCCTGCTCAGCCTGGCGATCGACGAGTACGGCGCGTCGGTGATCTCGTACTACGCGGTCATCCTGATCCTCCTGTTGCCGCTGGCCCGGCTGCGCGCGCGAATGTTATTCATTCTCGCGGGCATCGCCGTCCCGGTGATGACGCTTTACGCGTTCTGGGTGTTCAACGCCCATTCCGACTGGCTGCGGTCCGAAACCGCGAACGGGCTCGCGATCTTCGGGCATCCCGAGCAGTGGGGCGAGTTCCTCAAGGGGATGGTGCTGACCGGCGGCGGTTTCCAGGTCGCGTACGGCCTGCCGCTGGCCCTGGCCGGGATGGCGATCGGCCGCCTCGACCTTCGTGCGCATCAGGTCCGGATCCGCTTGCTGTACACCGGGTTCGTGCTCGCCAGCGCCGCGATCCTCGGGTCGTGGATCGCCACCTACCCGCTCGGCGGAGCCGACGCGATCGCGACGACCCCGCCGCCGGCCATGCCGTGGCAGGTGCTCCTGGCGATGCCCCCGGACGGGTCGCTGTACGCCACCAGCCCGCTCGGCATCGTGCTCATGATCGGCGTCGCGATGGTGCTGCTCGGCGGACTGCTGATCGTGCTGGACCGGCCGCTCGGCCGTCGCGCGCTGTGGCCGCTCGCCGCCGCCGGCGGGATGGCTTTCACCTGGTACGCGGCGCATTTCGCGGTGTTGAAGCTGGTGCCGAAGCCGTATTCCTTCGTGTTCCTGGTGACGGTCGTCGCGGTGATGCTGGCCGCGTCGGTGGCGTGGCGGCACTGGCGGCGGCGCGGGCCGCTGGAATGGCTGGTGCATCGGGCGACCCTGCTCGTGCCCTGACCTTCAGCGGGCGCGGGGTCCGGCGGTTTCCCGGATCCCGCGCAGCACCGTGACGAGCGTGATCACGGCGGCCAGCATGATGTAGAACGCGGGGGACAGCTTGTAGCCGGTGGCGGCGACGAGCCAGGTCGCGATGTACGGCGCGGTGCCGCCGAAGAGCGAAACCGCGATGTTGTACGGAATCGCGATCGCGCCGGAGCGGATGCGCGGCGGGAACAGTTCGGCCATCGCCGCGCCCGCGGCCCCGTCGTAAGCGGCGATCAGCAGGCCGAGCAGCACCATCCCGGCGACCGCGAGGACCGGATTGCCCAGTGACATCAGCAGCAGCGACGGCCAGGTCAGCACCACGAACCCGACGGTGCTCGCGATGAGCAGCGGTTTGCGTCCCACCCGGTCGGACAGCGCGCCGGCGACCGGGACGGCCGCGGCCACGACGGCGAGGCACACAGTGGCCGCGACGAACGATTCGGTTTTCGTGAAGTGCAGCGTTTTCTGCAGGTAGCTCGGCATGAACGTCTGCAGCGACCAGTGCGCCACCCCCTTCACCACGACCAGTCCGGCCAGCACCAGCATCGCCCGGCTGCCGGTGCGGAAGGAGTCCCGCAGCGGGCTTTCGGCGACCTGACCGGTGCGTTCGAGGTCGCGGAACTCGGGCGTGTCGGTGAGCCGCGTCCGCAGGTACAGCCCGGCCAGCCCGAGCGGAAGCGCCAGCAGGAACGGCAGCCGCCAGCCCCACGCGGACATCGTCGCGTCGCCGAGCGTCGCGGTGAGCAGCAGCGCAAGCCCGGAGCCGACGACGAAGGCGGCGAAGCCGAAAGTGTTGGAGAAGCTGGTGTAGTAGCCGCGACGGTTCGGCGGCGCGAACTCGTAGAGAACGGTGACCGCGCTGGACGTTTCGCCGCCCGCCGCGAAGCCTTGCACCAGGCGGGCGAGCACGAGCAGCAGCGGGGCGAGCGTGCCGACCGCCTGGTGCGTCGGCAGCACGCCGATGGCGAACGTCGACAGCGACGTGGCCAGCACGACGATCGCGAGCACCCGCTGCCTGCCGATGCGGTCGGCGAGCGGGCCGAAGAACAGCCCGCCCAGCGGCCGGATCACGAACCCGGCGGCGAATACCGCGAACGTCGACAGCAGTGCCGCGGTGGCGTCGCCTTCGGCGAAGAAGTTGTCCGCGATGGAGGCCGACAGCGTGCCGTAGAGGCCGACGTCGAACCACTCCACGAAGTGGCCGGCCCCGGCGGCGAACACCACCTTGCGCGGCGAAACCCTTGCCGGAGCGCCTGTTCCCAATGCAGTCATGGACGGACCTCGTTGTCTGTCGGCGAGGTCCGTGAGGGGAACCCTGAGGGAATCAGGGTTCCCCTCACGGACGGGCGGGGAGGGAGTGTGGGCGGGGCCGAGGTAGCCGAGCCCGATGCTGACCGTGTCGGCCGCCTCGACGACGAGCGCGCCGAGTTCGGCCTCGCGTTCGTCCAGCGCGATGGCGGAAAGCGCGCCGGACAGCGAAATCGCGGCGGCGATCTCGCCGGTGTGGTCGCGCACCGGGGCCGCGATGCAGGCCCGGCCCAGCGCGAGTTCTTCGATCTCGGTCGTGTAGCCGCGTCCGGCGGCCGCCGCCAGGTCGGCGCCGAGCGCGTCGAGGGTGGTGTGGGTGTGCGAGGTGAACCCGGGAAGCGGTTCGGCGCCCAGCAGTTCGGCGCGCTGCTCCGCGGTGGTGTCGAGCAGCAGGCTCTTGCCCATGCCGGTGGCGTGCAGCGGATTGAGCTGTCCCATCAGCGAAAACGACTTCTGGGCCAGCTGGCCCTCGACGTTCAGCAGGTAGAACAGCGACGCCCCGCGCCGCACCGCGACGTTCGCGCCCAGCCCGAGTTCCCACGCCAGCCGCTGGGCGACCGGCCGGGCCTGCCGGTAGATCGGATCGTTGTTGAGCGCGATGCCCGCCATGGTCAGCACCGCCGGGCCCAGCTCGTACAGCTGGCTCACCGGATCGCGCTGCACCAGTTCGGCCGCTTCGAGCGTCGCGAGCAGCCGCGAGGTGGTTGACACGCCCAGCCCGACCTCCGCCGCCACGTCGGACACGCGCAGCGCGGGACGGCCGGGCGTGAAGGCGCGAAGCACCGCCGAAGCCCGCTCGACGCTCTGATTGCCGCCAGTCTCGGAAACCATGGTCCTGAGTATGGGTAGCAGTTGCATATTTCGCAAGTGGCGTGCAAAAGTTGGAGCCGACTTCCTGAATTCTGGTGTTGGAGGGCTGCATGCGCATTGCCGACGTCACGACCTACGTGCTCAAACCCGCCGGCCGGCAGGCCTACCTCGGCGCGCTCGAGGACGGCAGCGAACTGGGCGCGGACCAGGGCTACGTCGTGCGCGAGCCGTGGCGCAGCCTGTACTCCGGCCGGTTCGAGACGATGCTGGTGAAGATCACCGCGGACGACGGCACCACCGGCTGGGGCGAGGCGCTCGCGCCGGTCGGCCCGGAGGTGGCGGCGACGATCGTCGACCGGCTGCTGGCCGGCTGGCTGCGCGGCCGCGAACTGACCGGGCCCCGTCCGCTCTGGCACGGGCTGCGCGACCTGATGCGGGAGCGCGGCCACCTCGTCGGGCACCAGGCCGACGCGCTCGCCGCGGTCGACATCGCGCTGTGGGACCTGTTCGGCAAGCTGACCGGGCAGTCGGTCGCGCGATTGCTCGGCGGCGCGCACCGCGACCACGTCGACATCTACATCTCCGGCCTCGCCCGTTCGACCGACGAGGAACGCGCCGCGCTCGCCGCGGACTGGGCCCGCCAGGGTGCGAGGCGGGTGAAACTGGCCGCGGGCAAGGGAATCGAAGCCGATCTGGCGACGTTCGACGCGGTCGCCGCGGCTGCACCGGAGATGAAGATCGCGCTCGACGCGCACTGGGCGTACCGGATCGGCGAGGCCGTCGAGCTGGGCCGAGAACTGGACCGCCGGGGCGCGTTGTTCTTCGAGGCGCCATTGGTTCCCGAGGACGTCGACGGGCACTGTGAATTATCCTCAAGGATCACCACGCCGGTCGCGGTCGGCGAGGCGATGCGCAACCGCTACGAGTTCGCCGACTGGCTCGGCCGTCGCGCGCTGCGGCTGGCGCAACCGGACGTCGCGCGCACCGGCATCACCGAGGCGATGTCCATTGTGGAACTCACCTCGGCGTATCACGTTCCGGTGGTCTGCCACCATTCCGTCGGCCTCGGCGTCTCGCTCGCGGCCGGGATCCACGTGACGGCGGCGAGCGCGGACTCGCCGTATTTCGAGTACCAGCCCGACACGATTCCGGTGGCGCAGAGCATTCTGCGCACTCCGCTGACCGCGGGCCCGACCGGCTTCGCGGTGCCGGACGGGCCAGGGCTGGGCATTGACGTCGATGCGGACTTGGTCGCCGCGCTCGCGAAGGAGAGCTGACACTGTGTCGAACCCGCCGATCGGGCTCATTCCCATCCTGGCCACCCCGTTTTCCCCGGACGGCGCGCTCGACCTGGCGTCGTTGCGCTCGCTGGTCGAGTTCGAGCTGTCTGCGGGCGCGGACGGGGTCGCCGTGTTCGGCATGGCGAGTGAAGGTTTCACACTGACCGCCGCAGAGCGTGAGATTATTTTGCGCGAGGTGCGCGCCGCCGCGGGTCCGGACGTGCCGGTGGTCGCCGGGGTCAACGCGACCGGCATCGCCCCGGCGCTCGAACAGGCGCGGCTCGCGGCGGACGGCGGCGCGGACCAGATCATGGTGCTGCCGCCGTTCCTGGTGAAGCCCGGGCCGGGTCAGGTCGTGGAGTTCTTCGCCGAAGTCGCCGCGAGGGCGGACGTGCCGGTGATGATCCAGGACGCCCCCGGCGTCACCGGGGTGCCGATCGATCCGGCGGCGGTCGCGGCGCTGGCCGGGGTCGAGGGCATCACGTCGATCAAGGTCGAATCGCCGCCGACCCCGGTCAAGGTCGCCGCCGTGCGCGATTTCGGGCTCGCGGTGCTGGGCGGGCAGAACGCGCAGGCGTTGATCGAGGAGTACGACAACGGCGCGGTCGGCACGATGCCTGCCTGCGAGTTCACAGATGTGCTGCGGGGCGTGTTAACCGATCTCACGGCGGGCCGCCGGGTTGAGGCGCGCGCCGGATTCGCGCGGCTGCTGCCGTTGATCCACCTCGGGGTGCGGCCGGGGCAGGCGTGGGCCGTGCACAAGGAGATCCTGGTGCGGCGGGGGATTATCGCGTCGGCGACCGTCCGGCTGCCCGCCCGGCCGCTCGACGCGGTCACGGGCAAGGCGTTGAACGAGATCCTCGAAGAGCTGGCGTGGTAGCGCGGTCGGTCGTCATTGTCGGTGGTGGGTCGGAGATCGGGATCGCCATTGCCGAGGCATTCCCTGGCGACCGGGTGATCGGCACCGGTTTGCAAGCGACGGATCACCTGGCGTACGCGGACTTCGTGGTCGCCGATGCGTCCACTTCGGACGGTGCGGACTCGATTATCCAGCAAGCCGGTTCGGTGGACGTGCTGGTTCTGGCCGCTGCTGCCCAGCCGGTCGCGGCGGCCGTCGACACCACGGACGCCCAGTGGCATTCGGCGATCGCAAACACTCTGGACGCGGCGTTCTACCCGGCACGCGCGGCGTTGCGGGTGCTGCCGCGCGGCGGGTCGATCGTCGCGGTGACGTCGGTGAACGGGTTCCTCGCCGCACCCGGGCTGCCCGGATACGCGGCGGCCAAGTCCGGAGTGGACGGTCTGGTGCGGCAGCTGGCGCTCGAGTACGGGCCGCGCGGGATCCGGGTCAACGCGGTCGCGCCGGGGATGATCGGCGCGACCGGGCTGGAGCGCGTGACGGAGGGATATCCGCTGGGGCGCACGGGAACTCCTCGGGAGGTGGCGGACGCGGTGGAGTTTCTGGCTTCGGAGCGGGCGTCGTTCGTGACCGGGGTGGTGCTGCCGGTCGACGGCGGGTTGTCGATCGCTTCTCCGGCGGCATTTCTGCGGCCGGATTTGCGGGCGAGGTTCCTGCCGGGTGGTGGGGCTGGGTGACCGGGTGTTTCGCTGTCTGCCGTTTGTGTGGCCAGGCAAGGCAGTACGAGGTTCCTGCCGGGCGGTGAGGCTGGGTGACGGGCGTTTCGCTGGCTGCCTTCTGCGCGGCCAGACAAGACAGCGCGAGGTTCCTGCCGGCTTAGCGAGCGGCCATTTCCCGTCGGCGCGTCGCCAGCAAGGTGCAGCCGACCGCCGCGGCGTAACCGAGGGCGACGATCGTCATCGGGACGGTCAGCGACATCGCCGAGCCGGCGGTGAGCAGCGTGCCGAGCACCGCCGTGCCGAGCGCGCCGCCGGTTTGCCGGGCGGTGTTCAGCACTCCGGCGGCCAGTCCGGTGTGCTCTTCGGGAGGCGTCGACATCGCGACCGACGTCATCGCGGGCATCGCGATCGAGCAGCAGCACAGCACCACGCCGCCCGCCACCACCAGCGGCGGGGAACCGGCCGCCGCGAGCAGGAGGGCGCCGAGCCCGGCGAGGCTGAAGCCGATCAGCATCGGGACCCGGGGGCCGAAGCGCGCGGTGAGCCGTCCGCTGGCGGTGGCTCCGATGCCGATCGCGACGGTGAGCGGGAGCGTCAGCATGCCGGTCGCGAACGCGGACTGGTGCAGCGGGCCCTGGAGGTACAGCGACAGGCAGAGCAGGGTGCCGTAGAGGCAGAAGTTGAAGATCAGCCCGGCGGTGCTCGCGGCCGAGAACGGCCGGGACGAGAAGATTTCCAGCGGCAGCATCGGATCGCGCCGTCGTCGCTCGACCAGGACGAACGCGAGTCCGGTCAGCAGGCCCGCGGCGATCAGCGGGAGGGCCCAGCCGGACTGGCCGACCTGGATCAGCCCGCCGGCGAGCGCCGACAGCGAGACGGTGCCTAGGACGAGTCCGGATGGGTCGAGGCGGCGGTTCCGCTGAGCAGGCGATTCGACGACGTAACGGCTGGTCAGCACCACGGCGAGAACGGCGAACGGCACGTTGACCCAGAAGATCGCGCGCCAGTCGACGAGCGCGATGAGCACGCCGCCCGCGACCGGACCGGTCGCCAGGCCGATCGCCGCGATACCGCCCCACAGGCCGAGCGCGTGCGCGCGTTCCCGGGGCTCGGGAAACTGCCGGACGATCAGCGCGAGGGAACACGGCAGCAGCGCCGCCGCGCCGATGCCCTGCACGGTCCGCGCGACGATCAGCACCGGGATGCTCGGGGCCAGCGAACACAGTGCTGATCCGACGCCGAATACGACCGTGCCCAGCACGCAAACCCGCCGCGAACCGTAACGGTCGCCGAGCGAGCCCGCGGTGAGCATCCCGGCGGCGAGGGCGATGGTGTAGCTCGCGATCACCCACTGCTCGCCGCCCAGCCCGCCGCCGAGATCGTGCCGGATGGCTTCGACGGCGACGTTCACGACGGTCGCGTCCAGTTGGACGATGAAAAAGGCCAGGCACAGCGCGATCAGGGCGAGCCGTTGCCTGCGTGCGGAGGTTGCTGTGGTCACCAGGCGATGGTGGCGCGGAAACGGTTCGGCATGGGCCGAAGTGTCAGAGGTAAGGCCGCTGCTTCCGCTTCTCGTCCGCGTAAGTTTCGTAAGCCGTGCGAGTCGAGTCCAAATCGGACACTTCGCTCACCGGCACGTCCCACCACGCCGACCCGGGCGGATTCGGCGCGAGCGGGTCGGTCTCCACGTGTACGACTGTGGTCACCGGATTTGCCTTGGCCTGCTTCAGTGCCGCCTTGAATTCCTCCACAGTGGACGCTCGCAGCATCGTCGCGCCGAGGCTGGCCGCGTTGGCGGCGAGATCGACCGGCAGCACGTCGCCGTCCAGCAGGCCACTGTCCGATCGATACCGATAGGACGTGCCGAACCGTTGCGAGCCAAGGGATTCCGACAGCGAGCCGATCGACGCGAACCCGTGGTTCTGCACCAGCACGATGATCACCTTGAGCCGTTCCGCGACCAGCGTGACGATTTCCTGCGCCATCATCAGGTACGAGCCGTCGCCGACGAGCACGACCACCTCGCGGTCCGGCGCGGCCAGCTTCGCCCCGACCCCGGCGGCGACCTCGTAGCCCATGCAGGAGTAGGCGTATTCCACGTGGTAGGACTTCGGATCCCTTGCCCGCCACAGCATTTGCAGGTCGCCGGGCATCGAACCGGCGGCGTTGATCACCACGTCGCGGTCGTCCAGCGAGCGGTTCAGCGCGCCGAGGATCTCGGTTTGCGCGGGCAGGGGGCCGTGGCCGAGGTCGAAGCAGGAGTCGGCGGTGCGGTTCCATTCGTCGGCGAGTTGCCGGGTCCGCGCGCGGTAGGCAGGGGAGACCTGCCAGCCGGACAACGCGGCCGACAACGCTTCCACGCCGCGCCGGGCGTCGGCGACCACCATTTCGGCGGAGTGTTTCGCGGCGTCGAACCGGGCGACGTTGAGGTTCACGAACCGCACGTCCGGGTTGCCGAACACGGTGTGCGACGCGGTGGTGAAGTCGCTGTAGCGGGTGCCGATGCCCAGCACGACGTCGGCTTCCGCAGCCAGTGCGTTCGCTGCGGAAGTGCCGGTGGAGCCGAGGCCGCCGACCGCGCACGGGTGGTCCCACGGCACCGCGCCCTTGCCCGCGTGGGTGTCCGCGACCGGGATTCCGGTCTCGGTGGCGAAAGCGCGCAGTTCCGCCCAAGCTTCCGAGTACACGACACCGCCACCGGCGACGATCAGCGGTTTCGCCGCGGACCGCAGGAGTTCGGCGGCGCGGGCCACGGCTTCCGGAGCCGGTGCCGGACGGTCGACATGCCAGACCCGGCGGCGGAAGAAGTCCTCCGGCCAGTCGTACGCTTCGGCCTGCACGTCCTGCGGCAGCGCGAGCGTGACGGCTCCGGTCTCGACCGGATCGGTCAGCACGCGCATCGCGGCGAGCGCGGCCGGGATCAGCTGTTCGGGCCGGGTGATCCGGTCGAAGTACTTCGACACCGGGCGGAACGCGTCGTTCACCGAGACGTCGCCGTGGCGCGGGTCTTCCAGCTGCTGCAGCACCGGATCCGGGCCGCGGCCGGCGAAGACGTCGCTGGGCAGCAGCAGGACCGGGAGCCGGTTCGTGGTCGCCAGCGCGGCACCGGTGATCATGTTCGTGGACCCGGGGCCGGTGGAGGCGGTGCAGGCGAAGGTCTGCAGCCGGTTGCGCATTTTCGCGAACGCGGTCGCGGCGTGGACCTGGCCCTGTTCATTGCGGGCGAGGTAGTAGGGGAGCGTGCCGGTGTGCGCGGTCTGCAGCAGCGCCTGACCGAGCCCGGCGACGTTGCCGTGGCCGAAAATCCCCCACACGCCGGGGATCAGCCGGTGTTCGACGCCATCGCGTTCCGAGTATTGGCTGGCGAGAAACCGCACCAGTGCTTGGGCGGTGGTGAGCCTCATCGCGGGCCTCCGAAGGGCAGCCGGGGATCGACGTCCTGGGTTTCCCAAGCCTGGCGCACCCAGGCGTGCGCGGGGTCGTCGCAGATCAGCCACGCCCGTTCCGGGCCGGGGCCGGCCATCACGTTCAGGTAGTACAGGTCGTAGCCGGGCGCGGCCATGGACGGCCCGTGCCAGCCGTGCGGGATCAGCACGACGTCGCCGTTGCGCACCTCCTCCAGCACGTCGATCGGCCGCTCCTCGGTGCCGTAGACCCGCTGGTAGCCCATCCCGCCGCCGGCGACCTCGAAGTAGTAGATCTCCTCCAGTTCGCTCTCGCCCTCGCGCGCCTCGTCGTGCTTGTGCGGCGGATAGGACGACCAGTTCCCGCCCGGTGTGAGAACTTCACAGACGAGCAGCTGGTCGGCGTGAAAGGTGTGCGGCAGGCAGTAGTTGTTGACCTGACGGCTGCAGTTCCCCGCGCCGCGCAGCTCGGTCGGCACGCCGGACGCGGGTCCGTAGCGCGCGGGCAGCCGCTTCGACGTCTTCGCCGACGGCAGCGCGAACCTTCCTCGGCCGGTCACCGTAGCTTCGGCATCCCTTGGCAGGTAAGCGAAATCGGTGACCGCGTCGAACACGCCGGCCCGGCCGGCCAGCTCGAACGTCACTCCGTCGACCGACACCGAGCAGCTGCCGGACAGCGGGAGTACGAGCGTTTCGGCGTCGCCTGTGGAGAACGTCTCGGTGCCGTCGAGTTCGAGAATGCGCAGGCCGGAGAACCCCCACCCGGCGGATTCGGGAGTGATGATCAGGCTGAACGGGCCTTCCTGAGAACGGTTCACAGCAGCCCCACCGCCGTGTCGACTGCTTTCGCGACGTCGCCGTCGTGCGGATAGAGCAGCGAGCGGCCGACCACCAGGCCTTGCACCGTCGGCAGTGCCAGCGCGTCCTGCCAGGACGCGAACGCCGCGTCCGGGTCTGTCACCTCGCCGCCGAGCAGCACGGCGGGCAGAGTCGAGGCGGCCAGCACCCGCTCCATGTCGGCGACCACCGGCAGCTTCAGCCAGGTGTACGCCGACGACCGGCCGAGTCCGGCGGCGATGGTGATCGAGCGGATCACCGCGTCGGGGGACAGGTCGTTCGTGATTTTCCCGTCGGTCCAGTCCGCGAGGAACGGTTCGACCATCGCGATCAGCTTCCGCTCGGCCAGTTCGTTGACTGCTTTCGCGGTGTTCTCCAGCACGCTCGGCGTCGCGGGATCGGACAGGCAGATCCGCGTGAGCATCTTTCCGCCGTCGAACCGCATGCGAGCGATGGTTTCCGCGTCGTAGCAGGCGAACCGGTCGTCGATTTCGAAACTCGACCCGGCCAGTCCGGTGCGGTTCATCGACCCGAGCACGGTCTTGCCGTCGAGCACGCCGAGCAGCAGCAGATCGTCGATCACGTCCGGGGTGGCCAGCACGCCGGTGACGCCGGGGCGTTCCAGCGCGAGGCACAGCCGCTCCAGCAGTTCGCCGCGATCGGCCATCGCCAGCGGATCGGCCCCGACGGCATTCGCGCCGCGCGCGGGGTGATCGGCCGCGATGATCATCGCCGCGCCCTTGTCGTTGAACGGCGATTTCGCCCGCACCCGCGCGGCGGCGGCCTCGGCGATCGCCTCCGGATCGCGCACCCGTTTGGCGACGATCCGCTCGACCGTATTCATTCCGTCCCTCCGAGCCTGCGCAGTACCTGGTCTTCCGTCGGCATCGCGTCCGAACAGGCGAGTTCTCCGGCGACGTGCGCGCCCGCGGCGTTCGCGAACCGCATGATCCGCTCGACGCCCCATCCGGACAGCAGCCCGTGCACCAGCGCGCCGCCGAACGCGTCGCCCGCGCCGAGGCCGTTGACCACCTCGACCGGCACCGGCGGCACCTCCACCTCGCTGGTGTCGTCCACCGCGAGCACGCCTTTCGGCCCCTGTTTCACCACCGCGAGCGAGATCCCCCGGTCCCGTAACGCTTTCGCGGCTTCCCGAGGTTCGCGAACGGCCACCGCGGTGTCGCATTCGTCGAGGTTGCCGACCGCGACCGTCGCGTGCTCCAGCGCCTTGCCGACCCATTCGCGCGCCTGCTCGCGGGAGTCCCAGAACATCGGCCGGTAGTCGAGGTCGAGCACGGTGATTCCGTTGCGGCCGCGGGCTTCCAGCGCGGCGAGCGTGGCCGAGCGGCTCGGTTCCTGCGACAGCCCGGTCACCGTCGCCCAGAAGACTCGCGCGGCGCGGATCGCGTCGAAATCCAGGTCGCCGGCCGCGAGGTCGAGGTCCGGCGCCTTCGGGAAACGGTAGAAGTAGAGCGGGAAATCGTCCGGTGGGAATACTTCACAGAACGTCACCGGTGTCGGCAGTCGCGGTGACGTGCCGACGAACCGGTCGTCCACGCCGAACCCGGCGAGCGCGCGGTGCAGGTACCGGCCGAACGGATCGTCGCCGGTTTTGGTGATCACCGCGCTGCGCCGGCCGTACCGGGCGGCGGCGACCGCGACGTTGGTCGCGCTGCCGCCGAGGTATTTGCCGAACGAGGTGACGTCTTCCAGTCCGACACCGGTCTGCAGCGGGTAGAGGTCCACCCCGATCCGGCCCATCGTGACGAGGTCGAACCCCGTGGTCATCGCGTCCTCCTCGCAGGCTGTGCCCCGACCGTGCCCCTCGGCCGAGGACTTTGTCAAGACATACGGACAAGGTAGGCTCCCGAGGATGAGCACCAGTCCGGCCTGGGATCCGGTCCGCGGGATCGCGGTGGACCCGGCGAGCCCCGAGCCGCTGTACTTCCAGGTCGCGCGCCAGCTGCACGCCGCGATCGACGACGGCCGTCTCCCCGCGGGCTCGCGGCTGGCGAACGAACTGGACCTAGCGGCGGGCCTGCGGCTGTCCCGGCCGACGGTGCGCCAGGCGATCCAGTCCCTGGTGAATCAGGGGCTGCTGGTGCGCAAACGCGGCGTCGGCACCCAGGTGGTCCGCACGAAGGTCGCCCGGCCGCTGCGGCTGAGCAGCCTGTTCGACGATCTCGCCGGGTTGGGCGAGAAGCCGTCGTCCGAGGTGCTGGTCAACCGGCTGGAACCGGCCGGCACCGAGACCTCGGCGCTGCTGGAAGCTCCCGAGCTGAAGCAGGTCCGGCGGCTGAAACGGATTCGCCGCACCGGCGGCGAACCGCTGGCGATCATGAACAACTGCCTCCCGGACGGCATCATCGACCCGGACGACGACGAACTGCGTTCGCAAGGGCTGTACGAACTGCTGCGACGGGCGGGAATCCGGCTGCATTCGGCGCAGCAGAGCATCGGCGCGCGGCTGGCGACCGAGGAAGACGCGGCGCTGCTGGACGAATCGCCCGGCGCGGCGCTGTTGACCATGCAGCGCACCACTTACGACGAAACCGGCCGCGTGGTCGAGTACGGCTGGCACGTTTACCGGGCGTCGCGGTACTCGTTCAATCTCCCGCTGACGCACGGTCCGCAGTAGGGATCTCCGCGGTTTCGGCGGCGCAGGACAGTTCTTCCAAATGCGTCAGCAATTCGACGGGCGACTTGAGCAGGTGCTGATTCTGCTCCAGCGCCCGGACCTGTGCGACGGAAAGCGTCTGCGTGTACGCGTGGACGCGGCCGGTTTCGTCGGTGTGCTTCACCAGCAAGAGCGAACCGACGAGGGCGACGAAATTGTCGCAGGCCCCGGCGGCGGAAAGCAGTTTGTTCGCCGCGTCCGCGTGCTGGGCGTTCACCTCGCTCATCGGTTTCTGCAGGGCCACGACTTCGACCGCGTGCTCGACCTTTCGGAGGCGGTCCTTGACCTCCGAACGGCTCAGCGCGCGTTTGGCCCGGAGCTTGAACCGCTGCGCCCAGGAGGAGATCACCGGCGGCCCGTCCGGGACGGCTTCGATGCCCTGCAGCGCGAACATTTCCGTGATGGCGTCGGCGAGCCGTTCGGCCGCCGCGTGGTCGTCTCCGGCGACGTACACGAAACAGAACTGGTCCAGCACGGTGCGAGGGTCTTGGCGGTCACCGCGACCGCCATACGGGAGGACAGCTCGGCGGGGGCGGGGTCGGCCTTGTCCAGCACGCCGTCCAGCCGGCCGCGCAACTCGTCGTCGTCGCGCCCGTCGTCCTCGGCGAGGAGTTCGCGCAGCATCTTGAGGCAGCGGCCCCGGGTTGGCCCGACGCTGCCCCGCGGCATGTGCATGGCCTCGGCGACCAGCTTGTAGTCGGAGCGACCGGCGAGCACGGTCAGCCGCAGCAGTTCCTGGCAGCGGTCGGGAAGCCGGCGGAAGGCTTGCCAGAGCTGGCGGTCCTGGTCCGCGCGGAGGGCTTCCTCCTCGGGGGTCGGCAGGTCGCTTTCCAGCGTTTCGGCGATCTCGTCGCTGAGCGGCACCGGACGGGAGAGCCGCCGCGCCGCCTCGCGCCGGGTGGTGGTGATCAGCCAGGCGGCCAGCGCACGGGGGTTCTTCAGCCGGTCGGAGTGCCGGAACAGGGCGAGCCACGTCGTCTGCACCACGTCCTCGGTGTCCTGCGGGTTCAGCCCCTGCGCCCGCGCGACGTGCCATGCGATCGGCGTCATGCCCTCGACCAGCGCTTGCGCCGCCGACTGGTCCCCGGCCTTCGCCTCGCGCAGGGTGGCCTCCAGCCGCTCCCCGTCCGCCGAACGGTCGACACTGTCCGCTTTCGATCCGGTCATGAGCCCCCACCGATCCGCCTGCCGTCGACTGCCGATCCTAGTGCAGCGGTGCTCCCGACCGTCCTTTTAGGACTCCCGGGTGAAGTCGGGCTTGCGGCGTTCGCGGTGCGAGGCGAGCCCTTCCCGGACCTCGGGGCCGGCGAAGCCGTAGAACTCCAGCGCCAGCGAGGTGTCGAAGATGGCGCCGGCGAGCTGGCGGTACCAGAGGTTGAGGCTCTGTTTGGTCCAGCGGATCGCGTTCGGCGCGCCGCCTGCCAGCTCGTGCGCGATCTCCCGCGCGGTGGGGAGCAGGCCGTCCTCCTCCTCGACGCACAGCGACACCAGCCCGATCCGCTCGGCCTCGGCTCCGGTCATCGGACGGCAGGTCATCAGGTAGTACTTGGCTTTGGCCATGCCGCACAGCAGCGGCCAGCAGATCGCCGCGTGGTCGCCCGCCGCGACGCCGAGCCGGGTGTGCCCGTCGATGATCTTGGCGTTGGCGGCGGCCACGGAGATGTCCGACAGCAGCCCGGCGACCAGGCCCGCGCCGACGGCCGGGCCGTGAATCGCGGACACGGTCGGCTTCGAGCAGTCGATGACGTTGTAGACCAGGTCCCGAGCCTCGCGCATGGTGCGGGAACGGGCCTCGAAGTCGTTCGCCAGCTGCTCTACCAGGTCGAACGAGCCGCCTGCGGAGAACCCCTTGCCCTCGCCGCGCAGCAGGACGGCCTTCACCTCGGGATCGCGGTCGAACTCGCGCCAGATGTCGGCGAGTTCGCCGTGCGCGGCTTCGCTGACCGCGTTGAGGTGCGGCGCGTCGAGGACCAGCTCGATGACGCCGTCCTCGTCCGGGCCGTCGACCCGCAGGTTCTCGAACTGTGCGTAGCGGCTCATCCAGCAGTCCTTTCGGTGTGATCGGTTCTCACTCGGCGAGTTCGACGGCGAGACTGGTGCTCGGACCGGACGGGCCGAGCAGTTCGAGCGCGACCGAGCGGGCACCCGGGCTGGTGCGCAGCTGTGCGGGCTGCCCGCAGAACAGCGGGGCCTGGTTGCGGTGGCTGATCCGGCGCACCCGCGCGGCGGGGGAGTCGAGGCGCAGCACCTCGGCCAGCGCCAGCGACATCAGCGGCCCGTGCACGACCAGACCGGGATAGCCCTCGACGCGCGTCGCGTACGGCCAGTCGTAGTGGATGCGGTGCGCGTTCGCGGTGGCCGCGGAAAACCGCATCAGCAGCGTCGGATCGGTGGCGAATTCCCAGGTCTGCCCGTCGGTCCGGCGGAACGGCGACCCCACCGGCTCCAGCGCGGCGGCGGCTTCCGGCACCGCGGCCGCGCGCGACGGCGAACCGGCCTCGCGGTACAGCAGGTCCTGGCGCTCCTCGACGTACGGCGTTCCGTCCATTCCGGACAGTTCGGTGCGCACCTGGACGAGCACGAGTTTTCCGGAGCGGCCGGACTTGTCGGTTACCGAGTCCACAATGGAGCGTCGGTGAACGGTCTCGCCGACCTTCGGCGCGCGGTGGAGCACGACCTCGCCGCCGGCGAACATCCGCCGCGGCAGCTCCACCGGGGGAAGGAAATCGCCGCGCACCGGATGGCCGTCGAGGTCGAGCCCGGACGACGCCGGCCAGTGCGGGAGCGCGACCCAATGCCACAGCGGCGGCAGGTCGTCGCCCTCGCGCGGGGCGGGGATCCCGTCGTCGAACAGCGCGGCCAGCGCGGCCACCGGCCCGGCCTCGACGACGTCTTCGCCCGCGACGGCGCGCGGTTCCCAGGCTTCCGGTCCGGACATGGGGGTTCCTCGGATCTGGTGTCGGGGCGGCGAGGGCGGTGCGGGGAGTTCGCCGGAGGTCGTCCTTCACTATGGACCACGAGGCGCGGTCGGCTGAATACTTTATCAGGAATGATCCGCTGGCCGGCACGGCCGAACGGCGGCCGCCCGCGGGGAACCGCGTGCGATACTTCCCCCGGACGAAGTCCGCCGGACCGGGGAGAGGCTGTGGCGATGCCCGAGACCACGGGCGCGGGACCGCGCCGCGGCGGTCCGGCGAACCTGAAAGCGCTGGCCGCGCACGAGATCCGCAAACGGGTCTTTTCCGGCCGGCTGCGCGCGGGGGCGAAGATCGACCAGGAGGCGCTGGCAGCCGAACTCGGCATCAGCAAGCTGCCGATCCGGGAAGCGCTGATCACGCTGGACCACGAGGGCGTGGTGGAACACATCGCGCGGCGCGGCGCGTTCGTGGCCCGGATGACGCGTGACGACATCCGGGACCATTACCGGGTGTTCGGCCTGGTGTCGGGGCTGGCGGCGGAACGGGCGGCGAAGAATCTCTCGCTGGAAAGCCTGCAGGCGCTGCACGATCTCGCGGACCGGATGGAGTCCGAAGTGGACCGGGCGGAACAGGAACGGCTCAACTTCGAGTTCCATCGCCGGATCAACTACGCCGCCGATTCCCGCCGGTTGACCTCGATTCTCGGCATCCTGGTGAAAACGGTGACGCACGGGTTCTACGAGGCGCACGAGGACTGGCCGGAGAAAGCGCACGGCGACCACCGGAAGATCCTGAACGCGCTCAGCGCCCGGTCGGCTTCGCGGGCACGAGCGGTCGTGGAGAAACACTTCTCCGACGGCGGCGAACGGGCGGTCGCTTTGCTGGAGCGGCAAGGGTTCTGGGACCACTGACGTCAGCGCCGCTTCAGCAACTGTGCCAAGTGGACACCGCGTACTCCGGCGAGGTGATCGGCCTGGGTGCGGCAGGAGAAACCGTCGGCGAGGAACACCGCGTCCGGGTTTTCCCGGAGCGCCGGAAGGAGCGCGTTCTCCGCTACCGCGACGGAAACGTCGTAGTGACCGCGTTCCATGCCGAAGTTTCCGGCCAGGCCGCAACATCCGGCGAGGGTCCGCAGTTCCGCACCGGATGCTTCGAGCAGCTTGCGGTCGGTCTCGAAGCCCATCACCGAGTGGTGGTGGCAATGCGGCTGCGCGACCACCGTGACGCCGGACAGATCGGGTGCTTGCCAGCCTTCTGTCTTGGCGAGGAGTTCGGCGAGTGTCGTGACCGCGCCGGAAACCGCCTTGGCGTCCGGGTCGTCGGGGAACAGGTCGAGCAGATCGGACCTCAGGACGGCGGTGCACGACGGTTCGACGCCGACGATCGGGAGCCCGGCCCGCGCGTAGGGCCGCAGTGTGTGCACGAGATCGCGGAGTTTCCGGCGGGCGGTGTCGAGCTGGCCGGTGGTGATCCAGGTGAGCCCGCAGCACGGCCGGTGCGGCGGGACGAGCACGCGGTACCCGGCGTCGGCGAGCACGGCCGCGACCGCCTCGGCGACCTCGGTGTCCATTCCGTCCGAAAAGGAATCCGCCCACAGCACCACTTCCGGTCCCTGGTCGCGGATCCTGCGCCGGGACCGGGTGAAGGGGCGGCGGGCGAACTTCGGCGCTCGGCGTCGGGTGTCCACTCCGGACAGTGCTAAAAGGAATTTCTCGATCGGCCGGATAGACATCAGTGCGTTGACGACGGCTGGGCCGAGCACTGGGATCCGGTGCAGCAGGCGGATCCAATCCGGCAACCGGCCGAGTGTGTAATGCGACACGGGACGGATCCGGTGCCGGTACTTTCGGTGCAGGGCTTCGGATTTGTACTGCGCCAGGTCCACTCCGGCTGGACAGTCGCTGCTGCATGCCTTGCAGGACAAGCAAAGATCAAGCGATTCGTGCACCGCGTCGTCGGCCCAACCGGACACTAGCGATCCGTTCGCGACCTCCTGGAGCACCCGGGCGCGGCCGCGTGTGCTGTCCTTCTCGTCGCGAGTGGCGAGATAGGACGGACACATGAAACCGCCGGCGGAACGGTTGTCCGCACGGCATTTCCCGACTCCGACGCAACGGTGCACGGCGCGGGTGAAATCGCCGCCGTCGTGGGCGAAGGAGAAACCGCCTGCGACGACCGGAAGCGGATGTGCTTGCGGGCGCCGGAGATCGGCGTCGAGCGGCTGCGGCCGGACGACGACGCCCGGGTTGAGCAGGTCGTCGGGATCGAAGAGATTCTTGACCGCGCCGAACAGTTCGATCGTTTCGGCCGAGTACATCTGCGGCAGCAGTTCGCCGCGCGCCCGGCCGTCGCCGTGCTCGCCGGAAAACGAGCCGCCGTAACCGACGACCAGCTTCGCCGCGGCGGTCATGAACGCGCGGAACACCGACGCGTCGCGTTCCAGCGGCAGGCCGAGCCGGACGTGCACGCAGCCGTCGCCGAAGTGGCCGTACGGGAGTCCTTCGAGGCCGAATTCGTCGAGGAGAGCGTCGAAATCCCGCAGATACGCGCCGAGCCGTTCGGGCGGGACCGCGGCATCCTCCCAGCCCGGCCACGCCTGCTCGCCGGACGGGGTGCGGCCGGCCAGCCCGGCGCCGTCCTCGCGGATCCGCCACATCGCGGTGGCCTCGGGGCCTTGCGATAACACGACGTGGTCGAGCGCGTGGGAATCTTTCACAAGGCGTTCGGCGTTGTGCCGTGCCTCGGCTTCCGTCTCGCCGCCGACCTCGATCATCAGCCAGCCGCCGCCGTCCGGGAGCGCGGGCACGGCGCCGCGATGGTTGCGGACCAGATCGACCAGCCGGGCGTCGAGCCCTTCGACCGCCAGCGGCCGGTGCGGCAGCAGCCCGGGCACCACGTCGCCGGCGGTCGCCATGTCCGGATAGCCGAGCACGACGAGCAGCCGCGCGGGAGAGATGTCGACCAGATCGACGGTCGCCTCCAGCGTGACGGCCAGCGTCCCCTCGGCACCGACCAGCGCGCGGGCGAGCGACCGGCCGTTCTCCGGCAGCAGATGTTCCAGCGAATAGCCGGACACCTGACGGCTGAACCGGCCGAATTCCGTGCGCAGCAGACTGAGCCGGGTCTCGATCAGCTCGGCGAGGCCGGGCACGGCGTCGGAGGGACCCGCGGTGAACCGGCGTCCGGTGCCGTCGACCGCGCGCAGTTCGCGGACGTTGTCGGCGGTCCGGCCGTAGGCGATCGCGTGCGGACCACAGGCGTTGTTGCCGATCATGCCGCCGAGCGTCGCGCGGGCGTGCGTGGACGGGTCGGGACCGAAGCGCAACCCGTGCGGCGCGGCGGCGCGCTGAAGATCGGCGAGGACGACGCCAGGCTGCACGACCGCGGTCCGGGCCTTCGGGTCCAGATCGACGATGCCGTTGAGATGCCGCGAAAAATCGAGGACCACGCCCGGCCCGATCGCGTTGCCCGCGACCGACGTGCCCCCGCCGCGACTGGTCAGCGGAACCCCGTGGCGGCGGGCGATCTCGAGCGTCGCGAGAACGTCCCCGGTCTCCCTCGGCAGCACGACGACCTGCGGCACGACACGGTAGTTGGACGCGTCGGTGGAGTACTCGGCGCGACGGCGGACGTCGGCGTGCACCTCGCCGCGGACGTTCGCGCGGAGGTCGGCGAGCAGATCGGTTTCGATGGGCATCCCGGTGCTGAATTTAGGTGTTTGAAACAGTGCCGTCAATCCGTACGCTGTGCCGATGACCTCGGGACGGAGGGGCCCGCAGCCGGAGCTGGCGCGGGTGCGCCGGGTGAGCGTGGTGGACTCGCTGGTCGAAGAAATGACCCGCAAGATCCTCGGCGGCGAATGGCCGGCCGGGACCGCGCTGCCGTCGCTGCGTCACTTCGCGGCCTCGGCGGGGGTGTCGATGCTGACCGTCCGCGAGGCAGTCCGGACCCTGCAGGCACGCGGCTGGGTCGAGACGCGCCAGGGCGTCGGGACGTTCGTGCTGGAGCCGGAGACGTCCCGGTTCGTGCCGTGGCAGCTGGGCGCTTCGGATGTCGAGGAGTATCGCGAACTGGTCGAGGCCAGGGAAGCGATCGAGTCGACCATCATCGCACTGGCCGCCCGCCGCCGGACCGCCGCGCAACTGACGGCCTTGACGGGCCTGGTCGACCGGATGGCCGCCGCTCGCACCGACCGGGACCGCTTCCTGGAGGCGGACGCGGAATTCCACGTGGCACTGGCGGAGGCCGCGCACAACCGGATCCTGCTGCGCAGCATGCTCGCGATCCGGCTCCCTTTGCGCCGCTTGATGGCCGATCGGCTGCTGGCGGAACTCGTCGAGCACGGGGACCTGACCCGGTCGTGGGAGGACCACCGGGCGATCGCGGAGGGGGTCCGGGCGGGAGATCCGGGGCCGGGGTGTGCGGCGCTGGGGAGGATTGCGGCACGGGGCCGGTCCTATGTGGACGAACTGGGTGCCTGAGCGGTCATTCAGTGGTGCCCCGGAGGGTCCGTTCGGCACTGTCGAGGAGTTCCTTGTAGGTGAGGACTTCGACGCGGCTGGTGTGTGCGTTGAGCGTGCGGAGGGTGTCGTTGACGGTTTCTTCGGGGAGATCGGGGTGTAAGCCCGGATGTCCGATCAGGACCAGTGCGCTTGCCCGGCGGGTTTCGATGCCGTACTGGGCGCGGATAGCGTGGCGTTCCTCGTCTAGCGCGACGAGGTAGTTGATCGCTTGCCCGACCGCCTTGTGCACTTCGTCGGCGGGGATCCAGGCATTGCGGTGGCGCCTGATGACGGTGCCAGCTTGGATGGACCGTTTCAGTTCGACGACGTGGAGAACCCCATCCGCTCTGAGCAGCGGGATGTCCAGTTCGGTGCCCGTGGCGAACCTTCGCCGGGCGGCGGCTCCCAGGTAGCGGCCGCCGAAGATCCAGGTGTTCGCCAGCAACGCCCGGTGCAGGTCTTCCTCGGAGGCGGACGGGTCCTCCGAGATGCGCCGTACTGTCGCCAGGCCGTGTTCCTGCCGTTTCAGCTCGGCGGCGCGGAGAATCAGTCGGCTGCTGTCTTCGTCGGCCAGGACGGCGAGCGCCTCCGGCGAGGTGGCGATGGCGCGAGCGGCCTCGGCTGGGTTCACGATGTCGACGCGGTTGCGGAGGATGCGTTCGAGCCAGAGGGCGGTTTCGGCCTGGCCGCGGACGATCCGGTATCTGCCGGGCCGGTCGTCGGGTGCCTCAGCGAATGCGCCGTCCGCAGTCACCGCGGAGATTTCGGCGAGCAGTTCGGCAGCGGTGGCTTCAGGGCGCTCTTCAAGAAATTCCTGCCCCCGGCCTTTGACGAACTGTTCCATGCTTGCGAGGGTGCGTCGCAAAAAGTGAAGGTTGGTCTTGTTCCGCGTCCCGTCTTGGAACAGCCGGAACCGCTCCTCGAACTCCGGCTTGGTCGTTCGCCCCTCGCAGTAGTCCAAGGCGTCCTGCAGGAGGCGGACGACGTGCCATTCGCCCTCGTCGGCAGCGCATTGGCGGGCCTCGGTCAGACGATCGGCGAGCGCCTGCCCTCCCCTGCGGTTGCGGCCCTTTCCGCTCCGCAGATGCCGCAGTACTGCCCCGATCGCGGTCCGCACGTTCTCCTGCTCAGCTCGGCGCTCGGTCTCTTCGAGTTGTAGCTCGAGCGCCCAGTCCGCCCGGAACTGCATGAATCCTGCCTCTCGAATCAGCCCCGGGCCCCGGCGCGTCGCTGGGACGGGCCGGGGCCCGGGGTTCTTCCCCTCGGCCGGTGGTTCGGGGGTCAGCCGCCTGCCATGGCTCCGATGATGAGGAACGGTTCGGCTCCGGAGAGGACCGGGGCGGGCAGGGCGGTGTCCGGGGCGGTGTTCGAGAGGTCTTCCTCGCAGGCGAAGAACCGGACGAACGCGCGGCGTTTGCCGGTGGTCGTGTCGCGGACCGTGCCGCGCAGTTGGGGGTAGGCGCGTTCCAGTGCGTCCAGCAGGGTGTCCCGGGTGGGCGGGTCGCCGACCGGCAGCTGGATTTCGCCCTCGACCTTCGCCAGGCGGCGCAGGTGGGTGGGCAGTTTGACGCGGACGACGGCGGTCATCGCAGGGTCTGCACCTCTACCGAGCACACCGCGGGCAGGTCGCGCACGATCGGGGTCCAGCTTTCGCCCGCGTCGTTCGACGCGTAGACCTGGCCGCCGGTGGTGCCGAAGTAGACGCCTGCCTCGTCGAGGGTGTCGACGGCCATCGCGTCGCGCAGGATGTTCACGTAGCAGTCCTGCTGCGGCAGGCCCGCGGTGAGCGGTTCCCATTCGTCGCCGCCGGTGCGGCTGCGGTACACGCGCAGCTTGCCTTCCGGCGGGTAGTGCTCGGAATCGCTGCGGATCGGGACCACGTACACCGTTTCCGGTTCGTGCGGGTGGACCGCGATCGGGAAACCGAAGTCGCTCGGCAGGTTGCCGCTGATCTCCCGCCAGTGGCCGCCCGCGTCGTCCGAGCGCATCACGTCCCAGTGTTTCTGCATGTACAGCACGTCGGGCCGCGACGGGTGCTGGGCGATCCGGTGCACGCAGTGGCCGACCTCGGCGTCCGGGTCGGGGATGCCGTCGGAGCGCAGGCCGCGGTTGATCGGCTGCCAGGTTTCGCCGCTGTCGTCGCTGCGGAACGCGCCCGCGGCGGAGATCGCGGCGAACATCCGTTTCGAATTGCCCGGGTCGAGGATGATCGTGTGCAGGCACAGCCCGCCCGCGCCCGGCTGCCAGCCCGGCCCGGACGTGTGCTTGCGCAGCCCGGTCAGCTCGTTCCAGCTCTTCCCGCCGTCGGTGCTGCGGTACAGCGCCGCGTCCTGCGCCCCGGCGTACACCGTGTCCGGGTCGGTGAGCGACGGTTCCAGATGCCAGATCCGGGTGAACTCCCACGGTTTCAGCGTGCCGTCGTACCAGAGGTGCTCGCCCGCCCCGCCCTCGTAGGCGAAGTCGTGGTCGACCTGGTTCCAGGTCTTCCCGCCGTCGTCGGAGCGCTGGATCAGCTGGCCGAACCACGACGTGGACTGCGAGGCGTACAGCCGGTCCGGGTCCGCGGGCGACCCGGCCAGGTGGTAGACCTCCCAGCCGCCGAAGTGCGGGCCGTCCACCTCCCAGCGGGTGCGGCCCTCGTCCGAGGTGAGGATGAACGCGCCCTTGCGCGTGCCGACCAAAACGCGAACTCCAGGCATGCCTTCTCCCTGACTGCCAGCCCCTGACCAGGCTCAACCTAATCGCGCGAGACGGGAGCCGCCTCTCCATTCTTGCGCTCCCGCCGACGCCAGCGGCGGCAGCGCGACGAGCACCGGGGGCGACCACGCGGGCGCGACGTCGAGCCGGACGTCCTGGCGCAGCGGCTCCGGCCCGGCCCGGACCCGCACCGGGCGGGCCGCCCCGCCGACCGCCCGCACGCTCGGCGCGAGCTGCCCGCGCGGGCCCGCGGCCGACGGCAGCGCGCAGGCCAGCAGCCGGTACGTGCCCGGCGGCACGCCCACGAGCGCGAACTCCAGATCCGGCCCGAGCAGCGAGCCGCTGACCGGGATGCCGCGCGCCGACGATCCGGCGAACAGCCCGACGTAGACCGCGGGCGCGCCGTCGAGCGCGGCGACCGCGGCCGGGCTCAGCAGCGCGCGGCCGGTGACGGCGCCGCCCGCGCGGTCCGGCCCCGCGACCCGCACCGGTTCCGGCGGATGCTCGGCGAGCAGGCCGGGCAGCTGCCGGAACTGGTGCGGGCTCACCCCGACCGCCGCGGTGAACCGCGTGGTGAACGTGCCCGGCGCGGAGAAGCCGACCTCGTGGCAGATGTCGACCACCTTCTCGCCGGTGTCCAGCAGCAGCTCCTTGGCGAGCTGGAACCGTTGCGCGGCAAGGAATTTGCCCGGCGGCAGGCCGATCTCCCGCTCGAACGCGCGCGCCAGGTGGAACGGGCTGTACCGGACGTGGTCGGCCACGTCCTCGAGCGTGAGCGGCCGGGTCCGCCCGGCGGCGAGGAACCTCGCCGCCTCGAGCACGGCGTCCCGCATGTGCACACCTCCTCGGATGTGCCGCCATGGTAAATCCGCCCACCGACAATTCCGGGAATCAGCCGTCTTCCAGGTCGAGCACGACCGCCGAGCGCGGGCAGCCGACGCAGGCGAGCACGTAGCCGCCGGCGAGCTGCCGCTCGGTGAGGCAATTCGGCTGCTTCATCGACACCTCGCCCGAGCGCAGCCGGACCAGGCATTCGCCGCAGTTTCCGACGGTGCACGAGTACGGCATCGGCAACCCGGCGGCGAGGCCGGCGTCGAGCAGCGTGTCGCCGGGTTCCACGACCGCGGAGCCGACGTTCTCGACGATCATTTCCTGCGGTTCGGCGCTCATTTCCGCCGGGTCGAAAGCGCCGCTGGTGTAGCGCTCTTCGTGGAATCGCTCGTCCGGCACGCCCAGTTCGGCGGCCACGGTCCTGGCCGCCGCCATCACCGGTTCGGGACCGCAGGCGCAGTACTCCGCCGACGGGGAAGCGTCGCCGAGCCACCGGCGCAGCAGGTCCGCGTCGATCCGGCCGCGTTCGCCGGTCCACCCTTCGTCCGGGCGGGACTGCACGTGCGTGACCCGCAGCCGGCGAGGGTGGCGGCGCTGCAGCCGGGCCAGCTGAGCAGCGAAAATCGTTTCCTCCGAGGACCGGCTCGCGTACAGCAGCGAGATCCGGCTGCGGCCTGGCCGGGAAAGCCGCGTGCGCAGGACGCTCATCATCGGCGTGATCCCGCTGCCCGCGGCGATCAGCACCAGATCGGCGCGCGGGTCCGGGTGGAACGAGCCGGACGGCCCGCGCACCGAGAGGCGATCGCCGACCCGCAATCGTTCGTGGACATAGGACGAGAAACGGCCGCCTTCGACGCGCTTCACGGTCACTTCGAGCCGCTTTGTTCCGGGGACCGACGAAGCGGAATAGGCCCGGCGCACCGACCGGCCGCCGAGGTCGGCGATCAAGGTGAAGAACTGGCCGGGGCGGAAATCGAAGGCAGCCCCGTCTTCCAGCGCGACGGTCACCGTTCGCGGCGTTTCCCGGCGGATCTCCGCGACGCGCACGGTGCGCAGCGGGCGTTCGAGTTCCGGCGCGGAATCGACGTAGCCTTCGTTGTGCAGCTGGCTGCGGTATCCCTGATTGATGGCGAATCTGATCAGTTTCGGGAACCTCGCGGCCAGCTTGATCAGGAATCCCGACGGAGCGCCGGCGACGCTGCTGCGCGCCGCCTGTTTTACCGCCAGCGCCATCAGATCCGGCACCTCGGCGCGGTCGACGTGCGCCTCCGGATGCCACAGACGCGACCGCTCGATCGCTGCGCTGGGGACCAGTTCGGCGTGCGCCACGTCGATCAGCAGGGCCGCCTGAGGGAGATTTCCGCGCAGCGACAGGGTTTCCAGCAGAGCTGGCTCGGTAGTGAGCGAGGCAGTGCCGTGCAGTTGCAGGACGTCGGTGCGGCCGGGAACGAGCGCGGCGAGCGCGAGATTCGGGTCTTGCAACAGGTTCCGGTCGGTATCGGCGCGTTTGTTGCCGTTGCGGTCCGGGATCAGGATCGTACGGCCGTCGACGACCTGCGCGAAGCCAGGCTGGTCACCGCGCGGGCTCGTGTCGCTTCCGCCGGTCGCGTCGCCGGTCGTGAGGACCAGGAACGGGGCGCGGGCGAGGAAATCGGCGACGCCGGGCCGGCTCAGCGGACCGTCGACGACGGGGGCCGGTTGCGTGGCGGACACTGGTCGCGGTTGCCAGAGCTTGGAGCGGAAGACGCACCGTCCGCAGTGGACGTACGCCTCCAGGAGATCCACCACGGTCTCGGGCCCGTCCGCGGCGACGACGGTTCCGTTGATCCGCAGGGTCTCGCCGACGCCGGGCAGCAGGATCACGAAGGAGATGCCATGGTCAAGCGCGGGTTCCGGGGCGGTGGCGGGCAACGCGAACGAGAGCCGCGTGGGGGACCGGACGCGCAGGAAGCCGGGTGCGCCGCCGACGAAGGTGCTGTGCCGGGTGCCGCTGGCGGTCCGGTAGCCGCATCCGGCGAACGGGGAGTGCGCGAGGATCGTTTCGCAGCCTTCGTCGAGCCGGTCGATTTGCTTCAGCATGATCGCCGAGCTGGGGCGGCCGATGGCGGCTTCCAGCTCGTCGACGGTGGTCAGCCGGCGAGGTTCGGTCGCCAGGTTTTCGCTGGTCATGACTCTATTGTGAGCATTAGCTCGGGTATTCGGCTACTCGCTTTTCGCCGCCGCGCGAACCCGGTGTTCACCGCTGCCGCAGCGGGGTCCGGCCGCGCCGGGTGCTCGCATTCCGGGCCCGCACGGGGGTGACAAACGGCAGGGGTCCGGCCGGTTCCCGGCTGATGTGGTGAAGGGGCAACCAGATCCGATGAGGAGACCCTGATGCTGAAAATCGCGCTTGTCGCCACGGCGCTGGCGGGGCTGGTGTCGGCCGCGCCAGTGTCGGCCGCGCCGTTGCGGTGGAGTGCCTGTCCCGGCACGCCCCGACTGCAGTGTTCGACGGTGCCTGTTCCGCTGGACTACCGGCATCCGGACGGGCGGAAGATCGACGTCGCCGTTTCCCGGTTGCCCGCCGCGAAGCCGGAGAAGCGGCGCGGGGTGCTGCTGATGAACCCCGGCGGACCCGGTGTCGCTGGGCTGCGCGCCCCGGTCGCCCAGCCGTTTCCGCAGGCGGTGCGCGACAGCTACGACATCGTCGGCTTCGATCCGCGAGGGATCGGTGCGAGCGCGGGGCTGACCTGCAATCTCACCGATGAGCAGAGGGCAGTCGCGGCCAACCCGCCGTACCCGCACAATCCGGCGGACGTGGCGAAGTCCGCCGAGCTGGCGAAGCAGATCGCCAAGCAGTGCATCACTTCGGACACTGCTGACCTGCTGCCGTTCATCACCACCGCGAACACCGCACGCGACATGGACCGCATCCGCGAAGCGCTGGGGGTGCCGAAGGTTTCTTACTACGGCGAGTCCTATGGCACCTACCTCGGTGCGGTGTACACGACGCTGTTCCCGGAGCGAAGCGACCGCGTCGTGCTCGACAGCAGCTTGCCGCCGGAGGGTTACGACGTCGAAGCGCTGCGGGCGCAAGGACTCGGCTTCCAGCTGCGGTTCCCGGACTTCGCGAAGTACGCCGCGGAGAAGGACCAGCAGTATCACCTCGGGTCCACTCCGGCGGCCGTCACCGCGAAGTACTACGAGCTGGCCGACCGGCTGGAACGGAAGCCGGAATCCGGCTTCGACGGCACGGCTTTCCGCGGCTTCACGTCCGGGGAGCTTCGCAACGACGCCAGTTTCAAGGAGCTTGCCACGTACTGGCATCTGCTCGACACGCACCAGCCGCTTCCCGGCGCCGCCGCGGCGAAGGATGCCAGCGACCGCGGCACCTTCCCGGTCGGCTACCTCGGCGTGATCTGCGGCGATTCGCGGTGGCCGACGTCGGTGCGGACCTATCAGCGCAACGTCGAGACCGACGGGGTCCGGTACCCGATGTACGGTGCCTTCGCGGCCAACATCCGGGCGTGCGCGTACTGGCCCGCGCCGGCGGAGCCGAAGGTGCGGATCACCGGCGGCGGACCGGCCGACGTGCTCATGGTGCAGAACCTCCGCGACCCGGCGACGCCGTTGCCCGGAGCGTTGCGCACGCGGTGGGCGTTCGGCGGCCGGGCCCGGATGGTCACCGCCGACCAGGGCGGCCACGTCGCGTACGGCGCGGGCGCGAACGCCTGCCTGAACGACGCGGCGACGGCCTACCTGGTCGACGGGAAGTTCCCGGCGCGGGACAGGTTCTGCCCGGCCGAGCGTTCCTGACCAATGTCCGTGAGGGGAACCCTGAGGGTGTTGTGGAACCTGGGTAGTTAGTCGTTGGTGTCTTCTGTCAGGCGGCGGGCGGCCATCAACCGGATCATCGCCTCGGCGTGGGCGGTTTTTCGTTCGTCGCCGCGGGTCAAGCGTCTCCCGCCTCGTGAGCCAGCCGAAGGTTCGTTCCACCACCCACACCAGGCCGAGCAGCGGAAACCGTGCCCGGATCCCGGCCAGCAGCAGCCCGGGCGCCCGCCCAGTCCTGGATGGGTTCTCGGCAGCAACGGCTCGACCACTGCCCACTGCGCATCCGTCAACGACGAGCCATACACCGGCTTACACGAACACACGCACACCCGACCCGATACCACCACCGACACACCGCACCAAAACCAGGTTCCACAACACCCTCTGAGGAATCAGAGTCCCCTCACGGACCGAAGATCGGCGCGAAGAAGGCGGCCAGTTCGGCGGTGGCGGTGAGCGGAAGGACGTTCGCGACGTACTGGTCCGGGCGGACCACGACCACCGCTCCGCCGGGCGAGATGCCTCGGGCGGCGAAGATGTCGTCCGCCGGGTCGGCCGCGTAGACCTTCTCGTAGTCGATCAGCCCGAACGGTCCGGTCCGGGGCAGGAAGACCTCCGGGACCTCGCCGAGATCGACCTCCTCGTACGGCTGCGGATAGATCACCTTGACGTCGAACCAGGCGTCGATGTCGAGGTTCTCCGGCGTGTGCGCGACGACCGGCGACTCGGGGGAGTTGCCCAGCCAGTCCGCGAATTCCGCGACCGGAGCAGGCGCGGCGAAAACGTAGATGCGCCAACGGCCGTCGGCCTGGGCGTGGTGGCCGAGCTGGACCGGGTTCGCGTCGCACACCCGCATGACGGGGGCCGATTTGAAGCGTTTGCCGATCGGGAAGCCGGTCGCGAGGTCCTGGTGCTCCGGCGTCGCGATGAGCACCGAGGGCTGGTAGCACGTCATGAACCCGGACGGGAACTCGAAGGTCTTCACGTAGAACTCTTCCAGCTCCGCCGGATCGGCCAGGTCCTCGGGGCGGGTCGCCATGAGGGTCGACCATTCCTTGTCGAAGTCGATGAGGTTCTTCGCGATCAGCTGGCGTTCGGAGGAGTACGTCGACAGCAGCGACGCGGGACCTCGGCCGTCCAGCACGTGGCCGAGTTTCCAGCCGAGGTTGAACCCGTCCTGCATCGAAACGTTCATGCCCTGCCCGGCTTTCGCGCTGTGCGTGTGGCAGGCGTCGCCGGTGATGAACACGCGGGGCAGCCGGGAGTCGCCGACGGGGACGTCGTCGAACTTGTCGGTGAGGCGGTGGCCGACCTCGTACACGCTGTGCCACGCCACGTTCTTAACGTCCACAGTGTACGGATGCATGATCGCGTTGGCGCGCGCGATGATCTGGTCGATGGTCGTCTTCCGCACCTCGCCGTGGTCGTCCGCGGAGACCTCGCCGAGGTCCACGTACATCCGGAACAGCGCGCCGCCCTCGCGCGGGATCAGCAGGATGTTGCCGCCGTCGTGGGACTGGATGGCGCATTTCGTGCGGATGTCCGGGAAATCGGTGACGGCGAGGACGTCCATCACGCCCCACGCGTGCAGCGCCTGGTCGCCGACGAGTTCCCGGCCGATCGACTCGCGCACCGCGCTGCGGGCGCCGTCGCAGCCGACCACGTATTTCGCCCGCACGACGCGATCCTCGCCGGTGCGCGGGCCGGTGGTGTGCCGCAGCGTGACGGTGACGGGGTATTCGTCGCCCTCGGTGACGGTCAGGGACTGGAATTCCAGGCCGAAATCGGGCGTCATCCGGCTGGGCGAGTTGGCCATGTACTCGGCGAAATAGTCCTGCACGCGGGCCTGGTTCACGATGAGGTGCGGGAATTCGCTGATCCCGGTGGGGTCGTCGGGCACGCGCGACGAGCGGACGATGCGCTTCGGGTCGGCGGGATCGGGCTTCCAGAACGACATCGTGGTGATCCGGTACGCCTCCTCGACGATCCGGTTCGCGAAACCGAAGGCCTGGAACGTTTCGACGCTGCGGGCCTGGATGCCGTCGGCCTGGCCGACCTCGAGCCGCCCGCCGCGGCGTTCGACGATGCGCGTGGTGACGTGCGGGAACCGCGAAAGCTGCGCGGCGGTGATCATGCCCGCCGGGCCGGTGCCCACGATCAGCACGTCGACCTCGTCCGGCAGTTCCGCGGGCCGGTCGATCCCGGTTCCGGCGGCGGGCAGGACGCGCGGTTCGCCGGAAACGTAGCCGTGGTGGTGGAACTGCATGGATTTCCTCACCTCACTGTGAAGCGCCCAGGGGGACCGTGTTCGATAATCGAACTGCCTGTTCAATTATTGAGTACATCGATGCTAAGGTGGGCCGCTCCGGTGCACAAGACCCCGCGGGGAAGGACCGAGTCGTGACGGAAGCCAAGCAAGCGGCCGGGTCGCAGACGTTGTCGCGCGGGCTCACCGCGCTGGAAGTCCTCGCCGAAGCCGACGCGCCGCTGTCGATCGGCGAACTGGCGGCGCGGCTCGGGCTGCACCGGTCGATCACCTACCGCATCGTGCGCACGCTCGAAGACCACGGCCTGGTGGTGCGCGGCGCGAACGGAGAGCTGGAACTGGGCGCGCGGCTGGCGGCGCTGGCGCGCAACGTTTCCCGCGATCTGCAGTCGATCGCGCTGCCGGAGCTGACCGTGCTCGCGAACGAACTGGGCATGACGGCGTTCCTCGCGACGCTCGACGGCGAGGATTCCGTGGTCACGCTGGCCAGCGTCGAACCGAGGCAGGCGACGGCGGCGGTGGCGCAACGGCCGGGCAGCCGGCATCCGATTACCGACGGTGCTCCAGGGCGGGCGATTCTGCAGCAGCTGCGCGGGGAAAAGGCACCGTACGAAACGAGCCACGACGAGGTGATCCCCGGGCTGTCGTCGATCGCGGTGCCGCTCGCGGTGCCCGGACAGCATCCGGCGGCGCTGGCGGTGGTGTATTTGACCGGACCGGCCGATGTCCCGGCGATCGGGGCACGGCTCGAGCAGGCGGCGCAGGTGATCCGGGCCGAGCTGAATCCTTAATGGACGGCCGCGTTCGGGAAAACCGCTCGACGCCTGGCTGGCTGCCTGAAAGAGTGGCCGACTATGACTGATCTGCTGACCGCCGCGGACGTCCAGCTCATGCAGGGCCTCGCGCAGCGGATCACCGCCGTGCGCCAGGACCTCGTCAACAGCGACGCGGCCTACGGTGAGCTGTCCTGGAACTGGGGCAAGGGGCACGCCGCGCAAGGGCAGAGCTGGGTCCGCCGGCTGTGGTTCGACGGCGACGACCTCGTCGCGTGGGGCTGGGCGTCGTTGCCCCGGAGCGTCCGGCGCAGCGACGGGTCGGTCAAGGACATTACCGGCGCCTACCTGGCCTTTCAGGTCCATCCCGACCACGCCGCGCTGGTCGACGAGGTGATCGACTGGTTCGACGCCACCGCGGACGGCCTCGAACGCACCGTCTTGCCCGGCGAGGCCGACAAGTTCGGCTTGGAACGCTGGGCGGCGCACGGCTACCGGCCCGATCCAGACGGGCTCGGCGACACCGGATCCTGGACGCAGCTGAACGAACGCGACCTCGCCGACCTGGAAAAGCCGGTGCTGCCGGAGGGATTCCGCTTCCGCACCGCGGCCGAGGCCGGACCGGAGGCGGCCGTCCAGGCTCACCTCGACGCCTGGGGCGCGGTCGCGTACTCGCTGGAAAGCTACGAGGGCGTCCGCGCGACCCCGGCGTACCGCGGCGATCTGCACATCCTGGTCGAAGCGCCGGACGGGACCATGGCGGCGTCCACGATCCTGTGGCTCGACGAGGCGAACCAGACCGCCGAGTTCGAGCCGGTCGGCACCCATCCGGGGTACCGGCGGCTCGGGCTGGGCCGGGCGATGCTGCTGCACGGCATGGACCGCGCGCGGGCGGCCGGGGCCACGCACGCGACCGTCGCTTGCCTTGGCGCGCCTGGACATCCGTCGGCGCGCGGGCTGTACTACAGCGTCGGGTTCCGCGAGGTTTGCCGCGACGTGCCGCTGCTCAAACCCGCGTGAGCGGGGGCTGGCCCATCCGCAGCGCGCCGAACTTCGCGGACCTCCGGACCGCGTCGAACCCGTAGCCGATCATCGCCGTCTCGTATTCCCGCAGCGCCGGAATGAGGTCGGCTCCGGCGGCGACCTCGGCGAGCTTCGCGGCGAGCAGGTCCGCGTCGCGCAGCGCGATGTTCGCTCCGACGCCGACCGCCGGGCTCATCGCGTGGATCGCGTCGCCGAGCAGCGTCACCGAGGTGGTCGGCCACGGGTCGATCGGCACGCTGGTTCGCATGAAGATCGGGAACAGCGTCGCGGGATCGGCGAGCGCCAGCAGCTCGCTCGCCTTCGGATTCCATTGGCGGGCCAGGGAAACCGTCAGATCCCGGAGCTGTTCGCCGGTCGCGGCGCGGAGTTCGCCGTCGGGGCAGGGGAGCAGTTCCGTGCGGGCGGCGAACAGGCACATCACGTAGTCGCCGGGGTCGGTGAGATCCGGCAGCGGAGCGGGCCGCCGGGAGTGGACCGGGGCGATGCCGATGTGCTGGTTGTCCGGGCCGACGAGCCCGGTGTAGATGCCGAACCACTCGTCGGGGATGAGTTCGGCCGTCTCGCGGGTGAGCGGGAAACGGCCGTACAGGATGCGCACACCGGTGTCCACGACGGGTGCGTGCGGCAGGTATTGCTTTCGTACCACGGAATTCACGCCGTCGGCGGCGATCAGGACGTCGGCGGACGCGGTGGAGCCGTCGGCGAAGGTCGCGGTGACGGCGTCGTCCCGGTGGTATCCGGTGCACTCGCGGCCGAACTCGACGACGTCCTCCAGGCCGTGCAGGAGGATCTCGCGGAGGGTGAGCCGGTTGATCGAGACGTTCCGTTCGACGGGCTCGGCCGGCGGCGTTCCGTTGAGGTAGCCGCTGCGGGAAGGTGAGGAACTGGCCTCCCACACCGCCTGGCTGAGTTTTTCCGGCAGCAACCGGTCGAGCGCGTCGAGGCCGTTCGGGTCGATCCGCAGGCGGTATCCCTGCAGCCGGCCGGCAGCTGAGCTGTCGCGTTCGCAGACAGTGACGGCGATCCCGGCGCGCCGCAGCCCCTGCGCGAGCGCGAGCCCGCCGACGCCGGCACCGATGATCAGGACGCGAGGTTTTCCAGGCACAGCGAATTCCCCTTCTGGACACGGGATACCGGGGACGTGCTGGACGCACCGGAGCGGTGCGGGTACGAGCGCTCAGCGCCGCCCGGACTACCTACCGGGCCGTGGCTTTCGACGTCCTGGGCCAGCCTAGCTTTTTCCGGAACCGGATTGTCAAGGGCCGATTTCCGCCGCGGGTCTGGTCTGCATTACAAACGTAATGTAGCCTGAGCGGAGGAGGTGCGGAACCATGGACGACCCCACCGGGATGAAGCTCGCCCTGCGCCGGGCGGCGATCGGCGTGGTCGCCTCCGAAGGGCTGCGCGGCCTCACCTACCGCGCGGTCGCCCGTGCGGCGGGCTGCACCACCGGTGCGGTCCAGCATCACTTCGACTCGATCGACGACCTCCTCCAGTCCTCTTTGGACCTCGTGCTGGAGGAGAGCGCGGAGAACGGGCTGATCGGAGCCCGCACCGGCGTCTACGCGGACGGTCCCGAGGTGCGCCAGCGGTTCCGGGACAGCGCGGACCTGCAAGTGTTCCAGTATCAGCTGGTCGTGGAAGCGGCGCGGCGGCCGGAATTGCGGCCGGTCGTCCGCCGCCTCTACGACGGTTATCTCGCCGCGGTCGGCAAGGAACTGTCGGCGGGCGGCGGGCTGGCCCAGATCGTGTTCTACGCCCTCGACGGAATGTTCCTGCACCAGGCGGCGGACCCGGACGTCGATCCGGGCCCGGCGCTCGAAGCCCTGCGCGGCCTGCTCGCGGCCGCGCGGTAAACCGAACCCTCCCGCACCCCGGCCGCGCCCGACGCCGCCGGGGCGGAAGTGCTGCCGGATACCGTTGCGCGCCAAGAACTTCCCACTGTCCTTTGCGGAATTTCGCCGCCGCTCAGGTGTTGACTTAATCAACACCTTGGGGTCAGACTCGGCGCATCCCCGGACCCGCCGACCCGAAAGGCACCTCCGATGCCCGACACCGCCGCCGCGACCTTGCTGATCGACGGCCGCTGGCAGTCCGCCCCGGCGACGTTCGACGTCGTCGACCCCGCGAGCCTCGCCGTCCTCGGCCAGGCCGCCGACGCGGGACCAGACCAGGCGCGGGACGCACTCGCCGCGGCCGCGCGCACCGCCCGCGGCTGGGCGGACACCGACCCGGAAACCCGCGGCGGCCACCTCCGCGCCGCGGCCGCCGGAATCCGCGCCCGGCAAGGCGAACTCGCCGCGCTGCTGAGCCGCGAGAACGGAAAGCCGCTGGCCGAGGCGAACGGCGAACTGGCCGGGGCCGCCCGGATGCTCGAGTGGGCGGCCGAGGAGGGCCGCCGCGCGTACGGGCGGGTCACCCCGGCGAACGCGGCCGGCCCCGGGCTCGTGCTGCGCGCGCCGGTCGGCCCGGTGCTGGCGATCACGCCGTGGAACTTCCCGGCCAGCATGCTGATCCGCAAGGTCGGGCTCGCGCTCGCGGCGGGCTGCCCGGTCATCGCGAAACCGGCCGAGCAGACCCCGCTGATCGCCACCGCGCTGCTGGAAATCGTGCAGGACACCGGACTGCCCGCCGGGGTCCTGCAGTCGCTGACCACGACCCGGCCCGCCGAACTCGTCGGCGCGCTGCTGGCCGACCGGCGGCTGCGCAAGGTCAGCTTCACCGGGTCCACCGAGGTCGGGCTGGGCCTGCTGCGCCAGACCGGCGACATCCTGCGCCGCACGTCGCTGGAAATGGGCGGGCATTCGCCGGCGATCGTGTTCGAGGACGCCGATCTCGAAGCGGCCGCGGCGGGCGTCGTCATCGGGAAGTTCTTCAACGCCGGGCAGAGCTGCACGGCGGTGAACCGGCTGTTCGTCCACGAAAGCGTCCGCGACGACCTGCTTTCCTTGATCGAGAAGAAAACCGCCGCGCTGAAGGTCGGCCGGGGCGACGCCGAGGGCACCAACGTCGGCCCGCTGATCGACGCGGCCGGGCTGGCGAAGGTGGAGAACCAGGTCGCCGACGCGGTCGGCAAGGGCGCGCGCGTGCTCGTCGGCGGCAACCGGTGGACGGATTCCGCGCTGCCGGGCCATTTCTTCGAACCCACCGTCCTGGTCGACGTCACGCCCGACATGCTCATCAGCCACGAGGAAACGTTCGGCCCGGTCCTCGCCGTAGCGACCTTCCGCACCGACGAAGAAGCCGTCGAACTGGCCAACGCCACCGATTACGGCCTCGCCGCCTACGTGTTCGGCACCGATCTGCGCCGCATCTGGCGCACGCTCGACCGGCTCGACTTCGGCGTGTTCGGTGTCAACGACCCGGCTCCGGTGCGGCCGGAACTGCCGTTCGGCGGCCAGAAGAACTCCGGCCAGGAACGCGAAGGCGGGGCCGAAGGCATCGACGCCTACACCGAGACCAAAGCCGTCGCCCTGCGGTTCTGAACCGCTCCCCGAAAGGAATCCGCATTGACTGACCTCGCCTCCGTCGACCAGCGCACCCTCATCCATCCGCACACCGTGATCGGCGCCCCGGCCGAACCGCTCGTCCTCGACCGCGGCGAGGGCGCGCTGCTGTGGGACACCGACGGCAACCAGTACCTCGACGGCACCTGCGGCCTGTGGCAGTGCCCGGTCGGCCACGGCCGCGCCGAACTCGCCGACGTCGCCGCCGAGCAGATCCGCAAGCTGGAGTTCTACTCGTCCTTCGGCGACTACTCCAACGCCCCGTCGATCCGCCTCGCCGAACGCCTGCTGTCGCTCGCCCCGGCCGGAATGGAACGCGTTTTCCTCACCAACGGCGGGTCGGAGGGCAACGAAACCGCGATCAAACTCGCCCGGCTCGCCTTCCACCACGCCGGTTCGCCGGAGCGCACGGTCGTGCTGGCGCGCCACGGCGGTTACCACGGCATGGGCGGCGCTTCGCTGGCCGCGACCGGGATCGAGGGCCTGCGCGCCGGGTACGGACCGCTGCTGCCGGACGTCGAATGGCTCGGCAAACCGCACGGTCTCGAGCACGGTCCACAAGCGACTGATCTTCTGGTGGCGGAGCTGGAAAAGCGCATCGAGGAGATCGGTCCACATCGGATCGCCGCGTTCATCGGAGAACCGGTGCTCGGCGTCGGCGGGATGGTGCCGCCGCCGGAGGGCTACTGGCCGCGCGTGCAGGAAGTGCTGCGCCGGCACGGGATTCTCTTGATCATGGACGAGATCGTGACCGCGTTCGGCCGCACCGGGCACTGGTTCGGCAGCGCGCACTTCGGCGTCGAACCGGACATGATCGTCACCGCGAAGGGGCTCACCAGCGGGTACATTCCGATGGGTGCGGTCCTCATTGGACGCAGCGTGCTCGAACTCGCCGAGGGCGCGACGTTCCTGCACGGTTTCACCTACAACGGCCATCCGGTCGGCTCCGCGGTCGCGCTGGCCAACCTGGACATCATCGAAAAGGAGAACCTGCTCGAACGCGCCACGGTCCTCGGCGCCCGGCTGCGCGCGCGGCTCGACCCGCTCGCCGAACTGCCGCACGTGCGCGAGGTCCGCGGCGTCGGCCTGATGCTCGGCATCGAGTTCGCCGACCGGCCGACCGCGCCGGTGCAGGCGGGCTGCCGCGCGGACGGCGTGGTGGTCCGCGCGTCCGGGACCAGCATCGTGCTCTCGCCGCCGCTGGTGATCACCGAGGGACAGATCGACACGCTGGCCGACGTGCTGTGCAAGCACGTCGCGGCCGCGGCGAGCTGAACGGAGAAGCCATGAGACGCCGGATACCGACGCTGTTGTCCGCCGCGCTTCTGCTCACCACCACCGGCTGCGCGATTTCCGAGGGCGGCCCGAATTCGCTCGTGTTCGCCTCCTACGGCCAAGGCGCGTACCAGGCGGGCCAGCGCGCCGCGTGGCTCGACCCGTACGAGAAGCAAACCGGGACTACGGTCACCATCGACGGCCCGTCGAGCAACGCCAAACTCAAGGCGATGGTCGAGGCCGGGAAGGTGACCTGGGACGTCGTCGACACCGACGCGTCCGCGGCCGCCGCGGTGTGCGGGAGCCTGCTCGAACGCGTCGACATGGGCCCGCAGGCCGCCGGGTTCCCGGAGGGCTCGCTCACCGATTGCGGGGTGCCGGACGCCTTCTTCGGCATGATGCTGATGTACAACTCGAAGGTCTACGGCCAGCATCCGCCGACGAAACTCGCCGACTTCTTCGACCCGAAGCAGTTCCCCGGCCGCCGCATCATCTACGGCGGCGACCCGAGCGTCGGCACCATCGAGGCCGCGTTGCTGGCCGACGGCGTGCCGCGGGACAAGCTGTACCCGCTCGACATGCGCCGCGCGCTCCGGATGTACGACCGGATCCGGCCGCAGCTGTCCATCAGCAGCACGTACGGCGACCAGCAGCAACGCATGGCCGGCGGGCAGGCGGACATGGCGCTGATCGTCAGCGCGCGGGCGTTTTCGCTGCTCAAGGCAGGGGCGACGCACTGGAAGGTGGTGCCGGACATCCCGGTGCCGGTGACCTGGGACGTACTCGTGGTGCCGAAGGGGACGGCACGCGCCGAGGAGGCGAAGAAGCTCATCCGCTTCGCCTCGCAACCGGCGCAAGCGGCGGACTTCGCCGCGCGGGCGGGCGTGGGACCGGCCAACACGGCCGCCCCCGCCGCCCGTTCGGAGATCGGCCGCCAGCTCGACATCTGGGGCGAGGGCAAGGAGGACTTGCGAGTGCTCAGCAACGTGCGTTATTGGGCGGCGAACCGGCCCGAGCTGGTGAAGGCGTGGTCGGATTGGACGACCGGATGACCGCCGTGGCGGCCCGCCCCGCCGCCGCGGCGCGGGCCGGGTCCGAAAGACGGCGGACCTCGTGGCTGCTGCTTCCCGCGGCGGCGGTAGTGCTGGTGTTCTTCTTCTACCCGCTGGCCGTGATTCTGTGGCGCAGTTTCACCGAGCCTTCGTTCGGCGTGAGCAATTATCTCGCGGTGCTCGGCGACGAGGTGCAAATCCGCGTGGTGCTGCGGACGCTGCGGACCGCGTTGATCATCACCGCGGCGACGCTCGTCATCGCGTATCCCTACGCCTACGCGATGACGCTCGTCGGCCGCCGCGCCCGGTCGGTGCTGACGCTGCTGGTCCTGATGCCGTTCTGGACCAGCCTGATGGCGCGCAACTTCGCCTGGTACGTGCTCGAACAGCGCGGCGGCGTCATCGAAAGGGCGCTGGCGGGGATCGGCATCGACGGGGTCGTGCTGCTGGGTTCGGTGGCCGGCGTGACGGTCGCGATGGTGCAGGTGATGCTGCCGTTCATGGTGCTGCCGCTGCAAAGTTCGATGCTGAGCATCGATCGCAGCCTGCTGCACGCGGCGGGCAGCCTCGGCGCGCGGCGTCCGGTGGCGTTCCTGCGGGTGTATGTGCCGTTGTCGATGCCGGGCGTGCTGGCCGGCGTTTCGGTGGTGTTCATCATGTCGCTGGGCTTCTACATCACCCCGGCGCTGCTCGGCACGCCGCAGCAGGCGCTGGTCGCGCAGGTGATCGGCACCCAGGTCAACGACCTGCTCGACTTCGCGGGCGCCGGTGCGCTCGGGACGATCCTGCTGGTCGTCACGCTCGTGGTGCTCGCCGTGCTCAGCCGCGTGGCCGCGCCGCTGGGCACCAGTGCGGCAGGAGGTGCTGGCCGTGGCTGACAATCCGTCCATCAGCAGGGCCGCGGCGGTGCGGCAGCGGAGCCTCGGCTGGGGCCTGCGCGTGTGGGTCGTCCTCGTCGCGTTCGTGCTTGTGGCACCGACGCTCGTGGTGATCCCGATGAGCTTCGGCGCGGGCTCGACGTTCGAGTTCCCGCCGAAGGACTGGTCGTGGCACTGGTACGCGGAGTTCTTCACCAGCAAGCAATGGCTGGCCGCACTGGCGAATTCGCTGCAGGTCGGCCTGCTCGCGGCCGCGCTGGCCACCGTGCTCGGCGTGGCGGCCGCGCTGGCGCTGGACCGGATGCGCCGGGGCGCGGGAGTCGTCCGGCAGCTCCTGATGGCTCCGATGATCCTGCCCGGCATCGTCGTCGCGGTGGCGATCTACGGGGTGTTCCTGCGCTGGCAGCTCAACGGCACGATGCTCGGTTTCGTGCTGGCACACGCGGTTTTGGGCCTGCCGTTCGTGCTCACGTCGGTGCAGACGAGTCTCGCCGGCTACGACCCGACCATGGAGAAAGCCGCGGCCAGCCTCGGCGCGCCGCGATTCACGACGCTGCGCAAGGTCGTGCTCCCGATCATCGCGCCCGGCGTGCTGTCCGGTTTCGTGTTCGCCTTCGCCACTTCGTTCGACGAGGTCGTGGTCGCGCTGTTCCTGCAAACGCCCGCGATCAAGACGCTGCCGGTGAAAATGTACGAATCGATCGTGCTGGAAATCGACCCGACGATCGCCGCCGCGTCGAGCCTGATCGTCGTGTTCACCACCGTTCTGCTGTTCGTCCCCGCCCTTTCGCGCCGAAAAGAGCAATCATGAATGACGGAATCGCGACCGCCCGCGTGACGAAGGCGTACCCCGGCGTCGACCGGCCCGCCGTGGACGACGTTTCGCTGCACATCGCCGACGGCGAGTTCATGACCTTCCTCGGCCCGTCCGGTTCGGGCAAGACGACGATGCTGTCGATGATCGCCGGGTTCACGCCGCTGACGTCCGGATCGATCACTGTGGACGGTCAGGAGATCTCGCGGCTCAAACCGCACCGGCGGAATCTCGGCGTGGTTTTCCAGCAGTACGCGCTGTTCCCGCACATGTCGGTGGCGCGGAATGTCGCGTTTGGACTGACCCAGCGCAAGGTGCCGAAGCCGGAGATCGCGCGGCGGGTCGACGAGGTGCTGGAGCTGGTCGGGCTGTCGGCGGTGCGGGATCGGCTGCCGCGTCAGCTTTCCGGCGGTCAGCAGCAGCGGGTCGCGCTGGCCCGGGCGGTGGTGTACGAACCGCGCGCGCTGCTGATGGACGAGCCTTTGGGCGCGTTGGACAAGAAGCTGCGTGATCAGCTGCAACGCGAAATCGCGCGGATGCACCGGGAATTGGGGATGACGTTTCTCTTCGTGACGCATGATCAGCAGGAAGCGCTCACGCTGTCGGACCGGATCGCGGTATTCAACGACGGCCGGATCGAACAGGTCGGCACGCCGGAGGAACTGTACGAGCGGCCGGAGACGTTGTTCGTCGCGCAGTTCATCGGCGAGTCGAATGCGCTGTCGCTCACGCCGGGGGAGGTGACGATCGTGCGGCCGGAACGATTGACGCTGCACGCTCCTTCGGAGTCAGTCCCCAGTGGACACCAGCGGATGAGCGCGCAGGTGACCGACATCGTGTACGTGGGCGATCACACGCGGATCTGGCTGCGCTACTCCGACGGCGCGCGCGGTTGTGCGGTGTTGTCAGCCGGTGCCGTGCACGAGCATCGGCCAGGAGACGAGGTGACAGTGGCTTGGCATCCGGAGCATCAGGCCGTGGTGCCGAGCGGCGATGTCCCGGAATTGGCGGCGGTATGACTGAGGATCTGCTGCTGCGCGGCGGCGTGGTCCGGACTTTCGACCCGGCGGTCGGCACTGCCTCCGCGGTGCTGGTGTCGGACGGCCGGATCGCCGCGGTCGGCGACGACCAGACGGTTTCCGCCGCGGCAGCCCCGGATGCGCGCGTGATCGAGCTGGCCGGGCGGACTGTCCTGCCTGGACTGAACGACGCGCATCTGCACCTGGCGTTCTACGCCGCCGCCGGTCCGGAGTTCTGTGTGGACCTGTCCGCTGCCTCGACGTTGGACGCGGTAGCCCGCGCGCTGGCCGACGCGCCGCCGGGGGAGTGGATCGTCGGCCGGGGCTGGCGGGAAACGACGATCGCCGAGTTCGCGGACGGCTGTGAAGTTCCCACACGTGCCTGGCTGGACGGTGTGACTGGTTCACAGCCGACGGTGCTGCATCATGCGTCGTCCCACGAGGTGTGGGCGAACAGCGCGGCGCTGAAGTGTGCGGGAATCACAGCGTCGACGCCGGATCCTGAGGCCGGGGAGATCGTGCGGGACGCGGCCGGCGAGCCGACCGGCGTGCTCGTGGAGAGCGCGCAGGAGCTGGTCGCGTCGCTGGTGCCGCAGCCGAGCCGGGAAGTGCGGCTGGACTCGATCGTGCGCACCATGGAGCGGTTGAACGCGCTCGGGATGACGAGCGTGACCGACCCGATCGTCCCGCCCGGCCTGTGGCAGGACTACCGGGACCTGCACGCCGCCGGCCGCCTGCGGATGCGGATCACCGCGCTGCTGCACTGGAACTGGCCGTCGCCGACCACGTCCGCCTCGTCGCTGGCACGGTTGCTGGACGAAACGGACTTCTCCGTCGGCGACGACCTGCTCCGGATCGGCGGCATCAAACTGTTCGCCGACGGCGTGCCGACGCATTGCACCGCGTGGATGCATTCGCCGTACCCGTCGGGCGACCACGGCAGCCTCGTGACCTTCGGACCCGACGACGACGCGCGCGTGCGAGAACTGCACGAACTGATCCTGGCCGCCCACGTGCGGCGGGTGCGCGTGCAGGTCCACGTGACCGGCGACCGCGCGGCGGACGCGGTGGTCGACGCGATCGAGGCGGCGCAGGCGGCCGACCCGTGGCCGGACGCCCGGCACGCGCTGATCCACGGCACCTTCCTGTCCGCCGCGGTGCTGTCCCGGCTGGCACGGTCCGGAATCGGGGTGATCACCAGCTCGCTGATGCGGACCTACAGCGGCCCGTCGATGGTCCGCGTGCTGGGCGAGCCCCGGTGGGCCGACGCGTTCCCCGCCCGGGCTTTGCTGGACCACGGCGTGGTCGTCGCCGACAGCTCGGACGCCCCGGTGACCGTCCCGGACTGGCGACGCGGCGTCGCGACCTTCACCGGCTCACCCGGCCCGAACGAGTTCTCGAGGATGGACAGTCCGCTGACCAGGGAGGAAGCGCTGCGCTTGTGGACGACCGGCCCGGCCTGGCTCGAACACGCGGAGGACGTCAAGGGCACGCTCGGTGTCGGCGCCCTCGCCGACCTAGCGGTTTTCGCCCACGATCCGGTCACCGCTGCCGGCCCGGAACTGCTGAGCGTACGGTCGGAATTGACCGTGCTCGGGGGACGTGTAGTGACAGAGTGAGGGTTTGTGTACAGCAGCAATACCGACGCTGACCGCGGCGCTTTCGTGTGGATGGTGAAGAACGCGGTCGTCCCGAGGCCGATCGCGTGGGTGAGCACGGTGGACGGCGCGGGCGTGCGGAACCTCGCGCCGTTCAGCTACTTCGCCCCGCTGACGATGGACCCGCCGACGGTGCTCTTCTCGATCTCCGACGCGCCGAAGGACACGCTGGACAACATCACCGCGCGCGGCGAGTTCGCGATCACGATGGCACTGAGCGGTCAGGAGGAGCTAGTCGCGCGCACCGCGTCCACAGTGGACTCTTCGGTGGACGAGGCGGAACACGTCGGCCTGTCGTGGTCGCCCGGGGTGCGGATCGCGGTCCCGCATCCGGCCGGCGCCGGCCCGAGCCTGGAGTGCACGCTGGTGAAGATCGACGAGTTCAAGGGCGCGCACCTGGTGTTCGGCGAGGTGGTCGGCGTAGCGGTGGACGACCGCCTGCTCCGCCCGGACGGCCGCCTGGACCAGGACAGGTACCACCCGGTCGGCCGCATGGGCGGCGCGACGTTCACCCGCGTGGACAACTGGGTGCGGGTCCCGATCCCGGCGCCGGAGGAGTTCCTGGCCGGGGGTCAGCAGTCGGGTTCGGCCAGGTAGCCCTGCTGACATAGGTAGTCGTGCTGGATTTCGCCGGACGTTTTCGGACGGCCGGGCCCGCCGGGGTCGAGATAGCCCTGGTATTCCTTGCAGCGCGGGTTGAACTTGCCCGCGGTGACCGCCCGCTGGCCGCACCCCGGGCTGGTCGCCGGGTCGCTTCGCTTGGCGGTGGTTTTCGGCGCGGCCCGTGGCTTCGGCGGGCTCGTCGCGGTGGACGTCGCAGGCGGTGGCGGGGTCGCCGTCGTGGACGGAGCGGGTTCCGGGCTCGGCTGGCTCGTCGCCGATGGCACCGCGGCGGGGCGCGGGGCAGGCGGATCCACGGCGCACCCGGCCAGCGCCAAGGCCAGCGTGATGGCGGCGAGTGCGAGGCAGGTCCGGGTCATGTCCGGAAGACGCGCCCCGCCTCGCCCGCGTTACCGTCGACAACGCGCCCGGCAGATCCCGTATCCTCGGCCCTGCCCACACCTGACCAGGGAGGTTCCCGGTGGCCGACGCGACCCTCGCCAGCGTCCGAGCCCGGCTCGCGGACCTCGACGACCCCAAGATCCGGGCCGTCAACGAGAAGCACGGCGACGACCACAGCGTCAACCTCGGCAAGCTCCGCGCCCTCGCCAAGGACCTCAAAGCCCAGCCCGACCTCGCCCTCGAGCTGTGGCGCACCGGCGACACCAACGCCCGCCTGCTCGCCCTCCTCCTCGCGCGGCCCAAGCAGTTCGGCCGCGACGACCTCGACCGGATGCTGCGCGAGGCGGGCACTCCCAAGGTCCACGATTGGCTCCTCGTCAACCTCGTCAAGAAGTCCCGCCACGCCGAGGACCTCCGCGTGGCCTGGCTCGACGACCCGGACCCGGTGGTGGCGAGCGCGGGCTGGACGCTGACCGTCGGCCGCGTCGCGAAGAAGCCGGACGGGCTCGACCTTTCCGGGCTGCTCGACGTCATCGAAGCCGAGATGAAAGCCGCCCCGGACCGGTTGCAGTGGGCGATGAACCACTGTCTCGCGCAGATCGGCATCGAGAACCCGGGCCTCCGCGCCCGCGCGATCGGCATCGGCGAGCGGCTGGGCGTCCTCAAGGACTACCCGACTCCGCCGAACTGCACCTCGCCGTACGCGCCGGTCTGGATCGCCGAGATGGTCAAGCGGCAGGCTTGACGAACACCCCGACGAACACCATGCTCGCGGCCAGAAACGGCCCCGCGGCCAGCGCCGCCAGCCACCGGTCTCCCTCCGCCCGGTCCAGCTGACCCGCCCGCACCGCGCGTTCGGTGTTCCGGCTCAGGCCGAGAATTTTGTCCGCTGTCTCGAAATCGCGGAACACCGGCGTCGCCACCGAGACGTCGCGCACTTCCAGCCCGGCGGCCAGCGCCAGCCGCGGCAAGGAGCGGCCGACCGTCGCGTTCCGGACCATCGTCGAGCACACGAAACGGTTGAACGCGCGGTTCGTCGCACGCTCCCCGGGATCGACCACCAGGCTGTCCCAGTCCGGTTCGGCCACGCACGCCAGCCCGCCCGGCCGCAGCACCCGGTGCAGTTCGGCGAAAACCGCGGCGGGATCGGCGACGTGCTGCACCATCCGGTCCGCGCGAGCCCGGTCGACGCTCGCGTCCGCCAGCGGCAGCGCGTGCGCGTCGCCCAGCCGGACCGATGCCCGCGACACGGAAGCCGCCGCCTCGACCATGCGCGGTTCCGCGTCCACCCCGATGACCGAGCCCGAGGACGTCACCGCCTCCGCCATGGCGGGCAGATCGGTGCCCGGCCCGCACCCGACGTCCAGCACGGTCAGCCCGGGCCGGAGGTCGAGCGCGGCCAGCACCTGGCGCTTGTAGTCGCGTCCGGCCTCGGCGACGCGGGCGTAGTAATCGAGTTTGTCCGGTCTGGGGACTCCGAAAGTCTCGGCCATGTCTTCGAGTGAACCAGAAACGCCGGCGACGCGGATCAGGTGATCGGCTGGCGCCACGCGGGCTTTGTCCACTGTGGCCGGACTGGCACCAGCCCGCGGACCGGATCCTCGCTGTCGGACACGTCCGGGCCGTCGATTCCGGCTGGCTTTTCGCGAGAAAAATTCGCGGCGAATCAAGCCGGAATGGCAACACCCCTTCAGGGCGTCACGGTCTGCCCCGGGGAATTGGCCGGTGTCCAGGCGGCCGTGGCGGTTTTACCTGGTCGGGTTCCCCCTATGCGGTGATTCCTGGCCGTTCGCCTCCCCGCCGCGGGGGAGGGCGCGGTACGAATTCCCCTGTCCATTGTCGATGAACGCGGGTAGCAGCTCGACAATTCCGTCCATCCCCTCGGGAGCTTTCGTGATGGCCCGTCGTTCCGGATTCATGCGCTCCCGCGGGAAGCGCGCCGCCGCCGCTTTCGCGGTGGTTTTCGCCGTCGGCGTCGCCAGCGCCACGCCGGCGATGGGCGCGACCCTGCCGCCCAGCCTCAGCCCGGCGGCCCCGTCCGCCTCCGCACCGGCCAGTCCGGCGGCGGCCGCGCCGTCCAGCGCAGCCACCCCGGCCCCGGCCAGCCCCGCCCCGGCCAGCCCAGCACCCGCGAGCCCCGCCCCGTCCGCCGCGCCGCAGCCGAGAGCGGTGGAACCGAGAGGCCTGGGCACGCCGCGCAAAATCGGCCCCGACCCGGCCTTCTCGACGGTCGCCCACGGCGCGATCACGATGGCTTCGAACTCCGTCGTCAGCTGCAGCACCGTGCCGACGTCGTGCGGGGAGACGGCGAACAACTCGACCTACGGCTACTGGGTCAAGAGCGATCCGGCCGCGCCAGGCAACACGGCATCGAGCGCGAACCTCACCATCCCGCCCGGCGCGACGGTGCTGTCCGCCCGGCTGTACTGGCAGTCCAACCCCATCTCCTCGAACGCCGACTCCGGCGACCCGTCCCGCGCGAACCAGGTCGCGTTCAAGGCCCCGGGCTCCGGCTCCTACCAGCGCCTGACCGCCGACACCTACGACTGGTTCGACGCGCTCGGCGGCGGATACCCGCAGATCACCGCGCACGCGGGCGTCAAGGACGTCACCGATCTGGTCAAACAGGCCGGCGGCGGCTCCTACACCGTCGCCGACCTCCAGGCGTGCCGCGGCAACTCGGCCAACAGCGCCAGCAACCTCGGCTGCTGGGGCGGCTGGTCGCTGGTCGTGGCCTACGCGCTGGACACCGAACCGCTGCGCTATCTGCAGGTCTGGGACGGTTTCGACTGGGTCCGCGGCGGCGGCAGCCCGACCGCCACGACCATCGACCTGAACGGCATCCGCACCCCGGCCGACCACCCGCCGACGGCGACCCTCGGCGTCGTCCTCGGCGACGGCGACGCCAACATCTCCGGCGACTACCTCGAATTCGGCCAGGACGCCGCGTCGCTGCGGCGGCTGACCCTGCCCGCGCCCGGCGGCTCCAGCACGACCAACGCGTTCAGCAGCCGGATCGACCGCGTCACCGCGAGCGGCACCGGCAGCAATGTCACCGACCGCACCCCGAATCCGGCGAACAACTTCGGCTACGACGCGCGCACGGTCGACGTCACCGGCAAGCTGCCCGCCGGCGCGGACCGGGCCCAGCTGAAGGTCGGCACCACCGGGGACGCGCTCTACCCGCAGGTCGTCTGGCTGATGGCCGAGGCCAACGAGCCGAACCTGCAGATCGTCAAGACCAACGACCCCGAGGGCAACCTCCAGGAGCGCCCGCCCGGCTGGGTCGGGCGCGGCGGCGAGATCTCCTACGGGCTCGACGTGGCCAACCGCAACCCCGACGGCAGCATCACGAACCTCGACACCGCGACCGGCGTGGTCGTCACCGACACCCTGCCCGCCGGAGTGTCCTATGTGGCCGGTTCGAACCCGCGCTGCTCGGCGGCGGGCCAAGTAGTCACCTGCACCTTGCCCGACCTGGCCCCGGGACAGAGCACGCACGTCGGCTTCCGCGTCACCGTCTCGCCGACGGTCGCCGCGGGCACCCGGCTCGACAACACCGCGTCAGTGGTCTTCCGGGGCAAACAGACCGGCCGCGAACAGACGCGGGAGAGCAACACCGTCCGCAACGTCGTCGCGGTGCCGGAGTACACGCTGAGCAAGGTCGTGGACAAGGTGAACGCGCTGCCCGGCGACCAGCTGACCTACACCGTCACCCTGGAGAACACCGGCAACATCCCGGTTCCGCCGGTCACGGTCACCGACACGCTCCCGCCCGGCACGACGTTCGTCAGCGCGGACACCACCAGCGGGACCGTCTCCGGCACCGGCCCGCTGCAATGGCATCCCGCCGCGATCCCAGTCGGCGGCCGCGTCACGTTAACCGTTCACACCCGCATCGACGACGCGACCATCGGCACCACACTGATCAACCGCGCCAAGGTGACCGAAGGCCCGCCGCCTACCGTCCCGCCGGACCGGCAGTGCAAGGACGACGCCACGGCCTCCTGCGCGGAGACCGTCGTGCCCGGCACGAAAATCGAGATCGCCAAGACCGCCTCGCCAGCCAGCGCGAACCCCGGCGACACCGTGAAGTACACCGTGGTCGTGCGCAACACCGGCCAGGTCGCGGCGCGTGGCGCGACGTTCACGGACGACCTGTCGAAAGTCCTGGACGACGCCGTCTACAACAACGACGCCTCGCCTGCCGCGCAAATCTCTTACACCGCACCCCGGTTGACGTGGACTGGCGATCTGGCCGTCGGCGCTTCGGCGACGATCACCTACAGCGTGACTGTGAAAAATCCCAACACCGGTGACCACAGGCTGATCAACGTCATCACGTCCACGACGCCGGGCAGCAACTGCGCCGCCGGATCCACCGATCCTCGTTGCGGCACAACGACTCCGGTCTCGGGAATCCGGATCAGCAAGACCGCCGCTCCGGCCAGCGCGAAGCCCGGCGACACCGTGAAGTACACCGTGACCGTCGCGAACACCGGTCAAACCCCGTTGTCCGGCGCGACTTTCACCGACGACTTGTCGAAGGTCCTGGACGACGCTGCCTACAACGGCGACGCCTCAGCGTCGACCGGCTCGGTGAGCTACGCGGCACCGAAGCTGACTTGGACCGGCGATATCCCCGTCGGTGGCACGGCGACCGTGACGTATTCGGTGAAGGTCAACAACCCCGACACCGGTGACCACAAGCTGGTCAACGCGATTACTTCGACGACCCCCGGCAACAACTGCGTCGCGGGTTCGACCGATCCGGCGTGCTCGACCACGACCCCCGTGTCCGGCCTGCGGATCGAGAAGAAGGCCGACAAGCAGTCCGCAAACCCCGGCGACCAGGTGACGTACACCGTCGTCGTCACCAACACCGGCCAAACCCCGTTGCCGGGCGCGACTTTCACCGACGATCTGTCCAAAGTGCTCGACGACGCTTCCTACGACGGCGATGCGTCAGCGTCGGTGGGTTCGGTGGCTTACGCCGCGCCCCGGCTGACCTGGACGGGCGACCTGGCGGTCGGCGCGTCCGCGACGATCACTTACCGCGTCACGGTGAAGAACCCCGTGCCCGGCGACCACAAACTGGTCAACACGATCACCTCGACGACCCCGGGCAACAACTGCGTCGCGGGCTCGGCCGACCCCGCGTGCTCGACCACCACTCCGGTGTCCGGGATCGAGTTCGCCAAGACCGTCGACAAGACCAGTGTGAATCCCGGCGACAAGGTCACTTACACGGTGAGAATCATTAACACCGGCCAAACCCCGTTGTCCGGCGCGACGTTCACCGATGACCTGTCCCAGGTGCTGGACGATGCGGTCTACAACAACGACGCCACCCCGGCCGCGCAAGTCTCTTACACCGCGCCCAAGCTGACGTGGGCCGGCGATCTCCCGGTCGGCGGCTCGGCGACGGTGACCTACAGCGTGACTGTGAAAAATCCCAACACCGGCGATCACAAGCTGATCAACGTCATCACGTCCACGACACCGGGCAGCAACTGCGTCGCAGGCTCCGGCGACCCGAAGTGCACGACGGCCACGCCGGTGTCCGGGATGCGGATCGCCAAGTCCGCCGACCGCGAACAGGTCGTGCCCGGCGACAAGGTGACCTACACGATCACCGTCACCAACACCGGCCAAACCCCCTTGCCCGGCGCGACCTTCACCGATGACTTGTCCCAGGTGCTGGACGACGCCGTCTACAACAACGACGCCACCCCGGCCGCGCAAATTTCTTACACCGCACCGAAACTGACGTGGACCGGCGACCTCCCGATCGGCGGATCGGCGACCGTGAAGTACAGCGTCACGGTCAAGAACCCGGATCCGGGGGACAAGAAGCTCGCCAACGTCGTCACGTCCTCGACCCCCGGCACCAACTGCCCGCCGGGCTCCACCGACCCGTCCTGCTCGACCACGACGCCGGGCAAGGAGCTGACGGTCGCCAAGACCGTGGACAAGCAAACCGCGAACCCGGGCGACAAGGTCACCTACACGGTGAAAATCACTAACACCGGCCAGGTCCCGCTGCCGGACGCGAATTTCACCGACGACCTGTCGCAGGTCCTGGACGACGCTTCGTACAACGGCGACGCCGCGGCCTCAACGGGCTCGACGGCCTACGCCGCCCCACGCCTGACCTGGACGGGAGACCTGCCAGTCGGTGCCTCGGCGACGGTCACCTACAGCGTCACGGTGCACAACCCGATCACCGGCGACCACCAGCTGCGCAACACGGTCAGCACCCCCGTGCCCGGCAACTGCGAGCCAGGGTCGACGGACCCGAAGTGCTCGACCGTGACGCCGCTGCCCGGCCTGACGATCGAAAAGAAGGCCGACAAGCAGTCGGCGAACCCCGGCGACAAGGTCACGTACACGGTGACCGTGACGAACACCGGCAAGACCCCGTTGCCTGGCGCGACATTCACCGACGACCTGTCCAAGGTCCTGGACGATGCCGCCTACAACGCCGATGCCAAGTCGTCAACGGGCTCGACCGCGTACGCCGCCCCGCGCCTGACCTGGACCGGCGACCTGCCGATCGGCGCTTCGGCGACGGTCACCTACAGCGTCACCGTGAACAACCCCGCCGGCGGCGACCACCGGCTGACGAACGTCGTCACGTCGGACACTCCAGGCGGGAACTGCCCGCCGGGCTCGAAGGATCCGCGCTGTGGCACCACGACGCCGGTGTCCGGCATCGCGATCAGCAAGGTGGCGGACAAGAAGGACGCGAAGCCAGGGGACAAGGTCACCTACACCGTGACCGTCGCGAACACCGGCCAAACCCCGTTGTCCGGCGCGACGTTCACCGACGACCTGTCCAAGGTCCTGGACGACGCCGCCTACAACGGAGACGGCGCGGCCTCCGCCGGGGTGGTGACCTATGCGTCGCCGAAGCTGACGTGGACCGGCGATTTGGCCGTCGGTGCTTCGGCGACGGTGACCTACAGCGTCACGATCGCGAACCCGGTGAAGGGCGATCACCGGTTGACGAACGTCGTCACGTCGGACACCCCGGGCGCGAACTGCCCGCCGGGATCCACCGATCCACGGTGCGGGACAACAACTCCGGTCGCGGGCTTGGAGATCGTCAAGACTGTGGACAAGAAGGACGCGAAGCCGGGCGACAAGGTCACCTATACGGTGACGGTGAAGAACACCGGTCAGACTGTCCAAACGGGAGCGACGTTCACGGACGACCTGTCGAAGGTGCTGGACGATGCGATCTATGGAAACGATGCTTCGGCGTCGATCGGCAGTACGACCTATGCCGCGCCGCGTTTGACGTGGACCGGCGATCTGCCAATCGGTGCCACGGCGACGGTCACCTACAGCGTGACGGTGAACAATCCGGCTGGCGGCGATCATCGTTTGACGAACGTGGTCACTTCGGACACTCCGGGTGGTAACTGCCCGCCGGGTTCGAAGGATCCTCGTTGCGGGACGACGACTCCGGTCGCGGGCTTGGAGATCGCCAAGACCGTGGACAAGAAGGACGCGAAGCCAGGGGACAAGGTCACTTATACGGTGACGGTGAAGAACACCGGCCAGACCGTCCAAACAGGAGCGACCTTCACGGACGACCTGTCGAAGGTCCTCGACGACGCCACGTACGATGGCGATGCGGCAGCCTCCCTCGGCTCGGTGACTTACACGGCACCGCGACTGACCTGGACCGGAGACCTGGCGATCGGCGCGTCCGCGACGGTGACCTACAGCGTCACGGTGGCAAACCCGGTGAAGGGCGACCATCGCTTGACGAACGTGGTCACTTCGGACACTCCGGGCGGTAACTGTCCGCCGGGTTCGAAGGATCCCCGTTGCGGGACTACGACTCCGGTCGCCGGTTTGGAGATCGCCAAGACCGTGGACAAAAAGGACGCGAAACCGGGCGACAAGGTCACTTACACGGTGACGGTGAAGAACACCGGCGAGACCGTCTACAAGGGAGCGACGTTCACCGATGACCTCTCGAAGATCCTCGACGATGCCGCCTACGACAACGACGCAACAGCATCCATCGGCGACGTCACCTATGCGGAACCGAAGCTGACATGGCTGGGCGACCTCCCGGTCGGTGCCACAGCGACAATCACCTACAGCATCACCGTGAACAACCCCGTCAAGGGCGACCACCAGTTGACGAACGTGGTCACTTCGGACACTCCCGGCGGTAACTGCCCGCCGGGCTCGAAGGATCCGCGGTGCGGGACCACGACTCCGATCGCGGGCCTGGACATCACCAAGGTCGCGGACAAGAAGGACGTCAAGCCAGGCGACAAGATCACCTACACGGTGACAGTCAAGAACACCGGCCAGACCGTCCAAACAGGAGCGACCTTCACGGACGATCTCTCGAAGGTCCTCGACGACGCCACTTACGACGGCGACGCAACAGCCACGACCGGCGCAGTCACCTACGCGGCCCCGAAACTGACGTGGACCGGAGACGTGCCGATCGGCGGGACCGCGACGGTGACGTACAGCGTGACGGTGAACAACCCGGTCAAGGGCGACCACACGCTGGCGAACGCCGTCACGTCGGACACCCCGGGCACGAACTGCCCGCCGGGCTCGAAGGATCCGCGGTGCGGGACCACGACCCCGGTCGCGGGCCTGATCCTCGCCAAGAAGGCGAACGTCACCGAGGCCAAGGCGGGCGACCAGGTCACCTACACCGTCACCGCGACGAACACCGGCCAGACCGAGCTGAAGGGCGCGACCTTCACCGACGACCTGACCGGCGTCCTGGGCAACGCCGCCTACAACAATGACGCGACAGCCTCGACCGGCGCAGTCACCTATGCGGCCCCGAAGCTGACCTGGACCGGTGATTTGGCGGTCGGCGCCGTCGCGACGGTCACGTACAGCGTGAAGGTCAAGACCCCGGTCGGCGACGGGCAGAGCCTGCGCAACGTCATTTCCTCGACAACGCCAGGCACCAACTGCCCAGACCCCTCCACCGACCCGAGGTGCAAGACGACCACCCCACTCACCAAGACCCCGCCGACTCCGCCCACGCCGCCAACGGTCCCGCCGACTCCGCCGGTCCAGCCGCCGAACCCGCCGCTGGCGTCCACCGGGGTGGTGCTGATCCCGGTCGGAATCGCAGCCCTCGCCCTCCTCGCCGGCGGCGGTGCGCTGCTGCTGATCTCGCGCCGCCGCAGGTCCCAGCGATGACCGCCTGATGCGGTGGCGGGCAGGGCGCAGCCGGTGAACCGTTCTCGCGCACGGGGAAAGCGGTCGCTGACCCGCTTCGCCCGCTGCGAGGCCATCGGTGCGAGGTTCCGCCGTCCGTGAAGGACTCCTTGAGGGAATCAGATTCCCCCAAGGAGTCCTTCACGTACATCTGCGAACCAAAGCCGGATGGTCGGCGTTGGTTCGGCCGATGGTCAGCATCGCCCGCCGGGGCCTCGTCACGACGAACCCACCGTCACGCCGCGCTGGTGAGAACCCCAATGTGGCATTGGGTGCGTCCCACGCACCGAACGCCACATTGGGTGCGCTCGACGCAACCAACGCCATATTGGGTGTGTCAGATGCACCCAATGCCACATTGGGGCGGTCGGCAGCGAGGCACGGACTTTGCCGTCGCCAGGGACCAGGTCCGGGACCCCAAAGGGCACCGGCCCCGGTGCTGCCAAGAGCCCCGGACTGGTGCTGCCAAAGGGCCCCGAACCCGGCAAGGATCAGCCCTGCTTCAGCAACCCCTGCATCTCGGCGATCTCCGCCTGCTGCGCGTCGATGATCCGCTGCGCGAGCGCCTTCGCCCCGGCATCGGCGCCCTGGGCCAGTTCGGTCTTCGCCATCTCGACCGCGCCCTGGTGGTGCTTGATCATCATGTCCAGCCACGCCCGGTCGAACTCCGGGCCCTTCGCGGCGTCCAGGCTCTTCATGTCGGCGTCGGACATCATGCCGGTCATGTTGTGGTCGCCGGACATCTCGTGGCCGCCGGGCATGGAGTGGCTGGCGGCCGCGACGCCCCAGGCGCTCAGCCAGCCCTGCATCTGCCGGATTTCCGGGTCCTGCGCCCGGTCGATCCGGCCGGCCAGGTCGACGACCTTCGGGTTGCTGCTGCGCGACGGCACCATTTTCGCCATCTCCAGCGCCTGCTGGTGGTGCGGGATCATCTGCTGCGCGAACGTCGCGTCAGCGGCATTGTGACCCGCCTGCGCACTCGGCGCGGGAGCGGGGAATCGGTGCTGCTGCACGCGCCGAGCAGGAGCGAAGCCGCAAGGACGGCACCGCTGAAAAAGATTTTGCGCACGAGAAAACCTTCTCTCAAAAGGAAAAATTGCGAAGAGGACCGGAACAGCGAAGGCCGGTCAGGTGCGCAACACGCAGAGAGAAGTCAGGACAGTCCGGCCGCGTCTGTCCGGCGGCCGGTCGACGGCGGGGGAGCCGCGCGTGCCGTCGGGCGCTGCGGCGACGGCGGTGTAGCGGCGGAAAGCCAGCAGCCCGAGGATGAGCGCGCCGGCGGCATACAGGACGGCCAGGCAGAGGTGCAGCATCGAGTGCTCGCCGGCGGGCATGCCGGAGTCCACGGCAGCGGCGGCGTCATGGCTCTCGACGACCGACATCTGGCTCGACATGACGTGCGCGGCACCGTGCGCGGGAGAGGGCACGTGGTGCATCACGGCGATGCCCAGGGCCAGGGCGAACAGCAGCAGAACCCGCTGCACGCTGCCGAGCCGGGACGCCGCCATGAGCCAACCGTACCGGGGTCCGCGCGGCATCCGGGCGAGCAGGTGGCACGAGGGTGATATTTCCGACGGACCGGTCACCGTCCGTGGCCGCGAGGATCCCGCGCGACCTGCCCGGTACTGGAAGTTGAACGTTCACTCAACCAGGTTCCAGCCTGTGGAGCGGAGGCCGCCCCCGCTCGCCCGGGACCGGGGTGTGCTACTAGGTTCGAGGGGGCAAGACTTGATGTCGGAAACAGAAGGAGGGCCCCATGGCCCGGTACGAGCTGCCCGAACTCGATTACGACTACGGTGCCCTCGCGCCGTCCATTTCGGGTGAGATCAACGAGCTGCACCACAGCAAGCACCACGCGACGTACGTGAAGGGCGCGAACGACACGCTGGAGAAGATCGCCGCCGCGCGCGAGGCGGGCGACTTCGGTTCGATCGTGGGCCTGGAGACGACGCTGGCGTTCAACCTGGCCGGGCACGCCAACCACGTGGTGTGGTGGAAGATCCTGTCGCCGGAGGGCGGGGACAAGCCGACCGGGGAGCTGGCGGCGGCGATCGACGAGGCGTTCGGGTCGTTCGACAAGTTCAAGGCCCAGTTCACCGCGGTGTCGACGACGATCCAGGGCAACGGGTGGGGCGCGCTGTCGTGGGACCCGATCGGCAAGACGCTGATCACCCAGCAGCTGCGCGACCACCACAACAACCTGATCCTGCCGACCACGCCGATCCTGCTGGTCGACGTGTGGGAGCACGCGTTCTACCTGGACTACAAGAACGTGAAGCCGGACTACGTCAACGCCCTGTGGAACATCTTCAACTGGGCCGAGATCAGCAAGCGCTTCGACAACGCCGTCGCCGGCGGCAACGGCCTCCTGCTCGGCTGAGCAGCGGCGCGCACTGCGGCACCCGAAACGGGGTCCGGCCCACGCGGCCGGGCCCCGTTTCGCATTCCGGCCCGCAATAGTCGCCCGGGTGGCGGAAATCGTTGCGACAAATGTCGGGAACTGCCGGGCCGCGGGCAGTCTGGCACCCGGCGGGAAGCGCGGTCCGCGCCGGGCGCACAGTACGGGGCAAGCGGCATCCGGGCGTGCACGGCCCGCCCGGCGAATGCGCTCGGCGGCTTCGGCGAGACGATTTGTCTCGAATCCGCGGTTCGCGCGCGAACGGCCTCCGGGCGACCACCTGATTCAGCGAGATTCGCTGGCATTCGGTGGGTTCTTTCCCCGAACGGAAAAAGCGCCTGGACAGCGGCGGATCGGCGCGGCACCCTGGAAGCGCAACCATGTCGGGGGGCAGGGGGAGCACATGGCGTTGCGCATTCATTTCACCGACGACGATTTCGGCCGGACGAGGCGGCGCACCGGCCCCGATCCGCTGTGGGAACTGGTGCTGAGCCTCACCGCGCTGCAGAGCCGCCGTCCCGCCGGAGGGCTGCGGGTCTGGTCCGCGCGGGCCCGCAAGCAGCTTCGCCGGGAGGGGCTGCTTCCGCCGTCCCGTCCGGTCGCCGCGCTGGACTTCCGCGCTCGGGCGGTGAAGGCGCTGCCGCCCGGCGGCGAAGCGCGGGCCCGGCACGCGAGCGTGCTGCGGCAGGCGGACCCGCGGCCGTTCGGCGGGCGCGAGATCGGCCCGGTCGCGGGAAGCGGCGTCGTGCACGTCCCGAAAACGAGCCTGCGCGCCGAACTCCAGACGTTCTTCGTGCACGGGGTCGTGCCTCCGTGGGCCGGGGACCTCGCGGACGGACCCCGCGCGATGCTCGCCTCGTCCGGCGCCGCGCGGCGCGCGCCGATCTGGCCTTCTGCCAACAATAATCGGGATCCCGGCGTGCCCCCGGTCCGCTGGGAGAACCCGGAGGAGCCGCCCGCCGACCGCAGTGTCTACTTCGGCGGTTTGCTCGTGATCCCGGCCTATTTCCGGGTTGTGGAGCCGGATCCGGACGTCCGGCCGGAGCTGCCGGGCCGTCCGGCGATCGACGCCGCGCCCGATCCGCTGCCCGACCTGCTCGGCGCGACCCGCGCCCGTGCGCTGCACGCGCTGGCGGTCCCGCGGTCCACCGCCGAGCTGGCCGGCGAGATCGGCGTGACCCCGGGGGCGGCGAGCAAGCACGCGGGAGTCCTCCGCCGCGCCGGATTGGTGGAAAGCCGTCAGGACGGAAGCACAGTCCGGCATGCGGTGACGCCCACCGGGCAGGCATTGCTGAGCGCGTCGAACGGGTAAGCCGGGAATGGTTGTGCGGGCTGGAAGAATTCCACGTACTGGCGGAAGACGGCGGGAATAAACGACCGGTCAGACGACGCGGTACCGCGCGCGTTTACGCTGGCCAGCCGGGAATGGGGCGCTCCCAGTCGGCCGCGGCGTCCAGGTTGCTTCGGGTGGCGTTACTCACGAATGAGTGAAAACAACGGGTGAAATCGGGCGAGTCCGCGCGGTCGCTTGCCCGCGGCGGGCATCTTCCCCCGCGACGAGGGGCACATTCGGCCCGCGAACCCTGCCGTTCTCCGGGTTTTCACGGCATTCTCGAGGCATGGCTCCTGGTGGTTTTCGCGCGTCCGCGGTGCGCGGTCGCGTGTTCCTGCTGCCGATGCTCGCCGCGGCCGTCGCGGTCTCGGCGGCGGCCGGGATCTGGCTGGGCCTGTGGATCCACCGGCAGGGCGCGGCGGCGATCGACCGCGCGCCCGGCCGGTCCGTGGTCGCCGCCGTCCATCCCGGCTCCGGCGCGCTGCGCGGCAGCGAGGGCACCGCGATGCCCGACACCCGGCGGGTCACCTGGACCGCCCCGGACGGCGGCACCGAGGAGGCGAACATCCCGCTGCGCTCCGACCCGGCGGCGCGCGGCCGGACCCGCGTGCGCGTCGACAGCAGGGGGCAGCTCCAGCCGTCGTCCCCGGACCGGATCGACGTGCTGTCGATGTCGGTCATCACGACGGTCGCCTGGGAACTGGTCACCGCGATCGCGGGATTCGCGCTGTACCGGCGTTTCGGGCGTGCGCGCGTCGCCTGACGCGCGCACGATCTCGTCGCGGATTTCCCGGCGGTCAGCCACAATCGGCCGGCCGGGTCACGACCTCGCGGCACTCTCGGCGCGGCGGATCTGTCCGGGACAGCGAAAGCCGTGCTGCCGCGGCGGGTTCATCGCCAGTGGCAGCGGTAGAACCACACGAGCGCGAGCGGGATCGCGGTCGTGAGCACCGCGCCCACCGCGATCGGCGGGGCGGAGCCCATCCCGAAGCCGACCACCAGCGTGACGAGCCCGGTGAGGAACACGCTGAGCACGCCGAGCGCGGCCGCGGCGAAGGTCACGACCGGCACCGGACGGAATTTCTCGAACCGGCGGGCAAGGCGCGGATTCTCCTGGGCGAGGCGGCGTTCGATCTCGTCCAGCTGGTGTTGTTCGTGGTCGCGCAGCGCCATCGTCCGCTCCGCCCGTCGACCTGGCCGGGATTTCGTCCGCTGATTCTGCCACGAAACACGGCCGGAATCCGGAGCCGAGTTCAATCCGAGGCCCCGTCCGGGTGAGTCCGCGAGATCGGCGGCTGAGGAGACGAAAGTCTTTCGTAATCGGCGAATCAGCGCTGTGCGGAGGGACCGGCCTCGGCGACGACGCATCCCGGGTGACGACCGCTGGTCCTGCTCCGCGGCGAGACCAGCGCGATCGCCGGGGCGACGTCGGCTGCGCAGATTCCGGCGAGGCGGCGCGTGGACCGTGCCGAGGGCCGCCTCCACGGTGCCGCTCGAAGCGGGTGGTGCGGTGCGCGGTCGCGGCGGCGGGTGGCGGGCAGGTGGCTGGGCCTGGCGGAGCGGGCCGCGTCGCCTGCCGGTCGTGGCGGCTGCTTGCGGTATGTGGGTCAGCCTAAGCGGGCTGGTCGCGGCAGCTGCTCAGCCGAGGCTGTGCGGTGTGGCAGTGGTGGCGCGTGTGGCAAGCCGGTGTCGGCCGAAGCGGCCTGCCTGGTGGGCCGGTGAGGCGGTTGCCTGCGGCTGGTCGCGGCAGTTGCTTGCGATGGCCGCTCGGCCGAGGCGTGCGGCGTTGCGGTGACAGCTGCCCGCGGCAAGCCACTGGCCGGTCAGCTGGGAGCGGCCCGCCAGACGCGCCAGTCGAGGCGGCTGCTGTGTGCCAGTCAGCAGAAGCGGGCCGCCCGCGCAGGTCGGTTCCCGCAGCGGCCCGCGATCAGCCGGTGACCGACCAGCCGCAGCGGGCCGCCCGTTGGGTCAGTCTCGGCGGCGGCCGCCCACGATGAGGCGGTAGCCGGTCAGGATGACGAGGGCTCCGAGGATCGCGAGGCCCCACGTGCGCAGGTCGAAGAACGTCCCGAGCTGGGTGTGGAACAGCGTTTTGCCGATCCAGCCGCCCACGAACGCGCCCCCGATCCCGAGCAGGATGGTGATGATGCAGCCGCCCGGGTCCTTGCCCGGCATGAGGGCCTTGGCGATCAATCCGGCGATCAGGCCCAGCACGATCCAGCTGACAACGCCCACGTCGGTCCTCTCCTCGGTACGGCGGCGGCCGGTGGGGCCGCCCCTGTCGCCACCAGGATGGCATGCTCCGTCCGGGTGGCGCGCGGCACCGTCGGCGCTACTCTGCGTAGCACCGGGCCGAGTCAGCGGCGGAGGGCGGTTTCCTCTTCCATGTGCGACAGCTTTGCCGGATTCCGCACCGCGTACAGTCCGGTGATCTTGCCCTCGTCGATGCGGAGCGTGATCACCGTGTCGACCTCGCCGTCGAGTTGCAGCACCAGGGCCGGGTGGCCGTTGACGTGCCTCGGGCGCAGCGACTGGGCGGGGATCTGGACGTGTCCGGCGGCCAGCAGCCGTGCGACCTTGTCCGCGCCGACGATCGGCCGCAGCACTGCCTGCTTGACGCCGCCGCCGTCGCCGAGGAAGACGACGTCCGGGGCCAGCATGTCGAGCAGTCCCTGCAGGTCGCCGGTCTCGATGGCCTTCTGGAACGCGTCGATCGCGCCGCGGGTTTCGGCGGGCGTGACGTCGCCGCGCGGACGGCGGGCGGACACGTGCGACCGCGCTCGGTGTCCGATCTGGCGCACCGCCGCCGGGGTTTTGCCGACTGCCTCGGCGATTTCGTCGTAGGGCATGTCGAAGACCTCGCGCAGGACGAAAACCGCGCGCTCGGTGGGCCGCAGCGTCTCGAGCACCAGGAGCATCGCCATCGAGACGTGGTCGGCCAGTTCGACGTCCTCGGCGACGTCCGGCGCGGTGAGCAGCGGCTCGGGCAGCCAGGTGCCGACGTAGGACTCCTTCCGCCTGCCCAGGGTGCGCAGCCGGGTCAGCGCCTGGCGGGTGGTGATCCGGACCAGGTACGCGCGGTGCTCGCGGATCTCGGCGAGGTCGACGCCTGCCCACTTCAGCCAGGTTTCCTGCAGCACGTCCTCGGCGTCGGCGGCCGAGCCGAGCATCTCGTACGCGACGGTGAACAGCAGGTTCCGGTGGGCGAGGAAGGTCTCGGTGGCGAGGTCCGGGCTCGCTTCGCCGGGCGCTGTCATGGGTGGCTCCTTCGGGTTCTCGGGTCGATCGCCCTTAGGACGCCGGCCGCCGCGAGTTTGTGACATCGCGGTTTTCGCGGCGGCTCCCGTGCGCGGTCCGGGCTCCCCCACGGGATGCGAGAGTACTGGGAGACGACCTCGACGGAGAGGAGTTCGCGACGATGGCGGAACGGGGACCGGACTGGCTGCGCCGGACGTGGGACGAGGCCGCGCCGCAGTACGACCGCGACATCGCCTGGTTCGAGCGGGCGCTGCTCGCCGACGGCCGCGAGTGGGTGTGCGCGCAGGCCGAGGGGGAGGTGCTGGAGGTCGCCGTCGGGACCGGCCGGAACCTGCCGTGGTATCCGCCGGACGTGCGGCTGACCGGCGTCGACCTCAGCCCGTCGATGCTGGACCTCGCCCGCCGCCGGGCCGCCGGGAGCGGACGCGAGGTGACGCTGACCGAGGCCGACGCGCAGTCGCTCCCGTTCCCGGACGCCGCGTTCGACACGGTCGTCTGCACGCTGGGCCTGTGCGGCGTCCCGGACGAACGCGCCGCGATCGCGGAGATGCACCGGGTGCTGCGGCCGGGCGGGCGGCTTCTGCTGCTGGACCACGTCGGCAGCCACCGCCGGTTCGTTCTCGCTGGTCAGCGGCTGCTGGAGAAGCTGACGGTGTCGCGGCTGGGGGACTATCTGACCCGCCGTCCGCTGCCGTTGCTCGCCGCGGCCGGGTTCGCGGTGGAGCGGTCGGAGCGGAGCAAGGCCGGGATCGTCGAGCGGGTGGCCGCGCGGAAGGCGGCCTAGTCCTGTACGGTCGTATTGTACGTTCGTATAGGAGGTTGGGGATGAACGGGAACTGGGGGCACGTCGCGGCGGGCGTGCTGATGGTGGTCGTGGGTGCGGTGCTGTACTTCGTGTTCCACGACGTCGAGACGCCGGTGGTCGGGTTGCGGCAGGTCGGTGTGGTGGTCGGGGTGATCGGGGTTCTCGAGCTGCTCGCGGTCGCCTGGCGAGCGCGAGCGGGGGCACGGGCGTCGCGGCGGTGAAGCGCGCCACCCATGTGCTCGACGCGGTGCTGGATGTACTGGCGGAGCAGGGAATCGGTGCGCTGAGTGTCCGGACGGTGGCCGCGGCGGCGGGTGTTTCCCCGGCACAGGTGCAGTACTACTACCGGACGAAGAACGACCTGGTGCGGGCCGGTTTCGAGTACGCTGGAGAGCAGTTTCTGGCGGAAATCGAAGCGGCGCAACCGAAATCGATCGCCGGGGTTGTCGAGCTGTGGCTGCCGCTGGACGAACCTCGGTCCCGGCGCGCCCGGGTGTGGCTCGCGTACGCGGCGGCGGCCGTAGTGGATCCGGTGCTGCAGAAGGAAAACGCGAAGCTCGATCGCGAGCTGCGGCAGTGGTATGTCGACGCCGGGCTCACCGAGGACGTGGCGGCGCAGCTGTTCGCGATGATCGACGGGGCGACGCTGCAGTGTCTTTCATTGCCGCTGGCGGAGCGCCGGGCGCTGGTTGACCGGACGGTCGGCGCCTTCCTCGCGAAGCTGGCAGTACCTGGCTCGATGTAACACGTGCTACATTCTGCGGTGTGGCAGAGGACAGATGGCTGGTGCTCGTGGTGCGGGTGCCGTCCGGGCCGTCGCGGCACCGGGTCGCGGTGTGGCGTGAGCTGAAGCGGGTCGGTGCGCTGTCGCTCGGGCAGGGTGCCTGGGCGGTGCCGGACGTGCCCGGGTTCGCCGGCGGGGTCGCCCGGGTCGGCGAACTGGCCGAACGCGGCGGCGGCGAGGTGATCGCGCTCGACGCCGCCGAGCGGGACGGTTCGCGGCTGGTCGAGCTGTTCACGGCCGAGCGCGAAGAGGAGTGGACGGAGTTTCTCGCCGACTGCGGGAAGTTCGACACCGAGATCGACAAGGAAATCCGCATCCGCAAGTTCACGATGGCGGAGCTGGAAGAGGAAGAGCAAAGCCTCGAACGGTTGCGGCGCTGGTATCGCGACCTGAAAGCCCGGGACGTGTTCGGGGCGCCGTCGGCCGCGGAGGCTGAGCTGCGGCTCAAGCACTGCACGGAACGGCTCGGCGAGTACACCGAGCGGGTTTTCCAGGCGCTGCACCAGATGTGAAGGCTTCACAGAGGCTGCGCCTTCTGGTTGATGGTTGTTGACACTGCGGGCGGCGATCGGGTGTGAGGGATTCACATGGGCTCGGCTGGCTTTGTCTCGGGTGTGTGAGGGATTCACAGGCGTTGTGCTGAGGGCTGTGAAGCGGTTTGTCGACTATGCCGGGCGGATTCTCCGGGCCTGGCATCGGATGTGAAGGTTTCACATGCGTTCTGCTGAACTGCGTCCGTTGTATGCGGCTGGTTTCGTCACGGCGTTCGGGGCGCACAGCATCGCCGCCAGCCTGGGTGCGTTCACGCACGGGGATTCGTTGCTGACCTTGGGGTTGCTGCTCGCGGTGTACGACGGGGCCGAGGTCGTGCTGAAGCCGGTGTTTGGTTCGCTGGCTGACCGGATCGGGCCGCGGCCGGTGTTGCTGGGCGGGTTGCTGGCGTTCGCGCTCGCGTCGGCGGCGTTTGTCGTCGCGGGGGATCCGGCTGCGGTCGGGCTGGCCCGGTTTGGCCAAGGGGCGGCTGCGGCGGCCTTTTCGCCCGCGGCGGGGGCGCTTGTCGCGCGGTTGTCGCCGAAGAAGAGGCAGGGGCGGGCATTTGGGGGTTACGGCGCTTGGAAGAGCGTCGGGTACACGCTCGGTCCGTTGCTCGGCGGGGTGCTGATCTCGCTGGGCGGGTTTTCGTTGCTGTTCGGGACACTTGCGGGGTTGGCGTTTGCCGTCGGGGTTTGGGCGGTCGTGGTGGTTCCGTCGCCGGAGCCGTTGCCTCGGGAGCGGCAGACCGTGCTCGATCTTGTTCGGCGGCTTGCTGAGCCTGGGTTTCTGCGGCCGACTGCGGTGTTGGCTGGGACGACGGCGGCGCTGGCGGTGGGGATTGGGTTTCTGCCGGTGGTGGGGGCGGAGAGCGGGTTGGGCACGGTTGCTACTGGTGCGGTGGTGTCGGTGCTGGCGTTGTGTTCGGCGTTGGTGCAGCCGTGGGCTGGTCGGGTTCGGGACGCTGGGCGGGTTTCGGACGGGTGGGGGATGGGTGGGGGGTTGTTGCTGACTGGTGCCGGGCTCGGGGTGGGTGCCTTGGTGCCGGGGGTTGTGGGGGTTGTGGTTGCGGCTGTGGTGGTTGGGGTTGGGGTGGGGGTGGCTACGCCGGTGGGGTTCGCGCATTTGGCTGGGGTGGTGCCGGAGGAGAGGCTGGGGCAGATGATGGGGGCGGCTGAGGTGGGGCGGGAGTTGGGGGATGCTGGGGGGCCGTTGCTCGTCGGGGTGCTTGCGTCGGCGGTGACGTTGGGGGTGGGGTTTGGCGGGGTGGCGGTGGTGTTGGTGGTTGTTGGGCTGGTGGTGGTGCGGGGTGTTGGCTCGTCGCCTGGCGGCGACATTGCGGGCCGGTGAGTGCGTGGGGCACCCCGAAGCCCGAGTGTGCTGACGGTCTGGGGGTGCTTGTCAAGGCGGGAAAGATGCCTTGACAAGCACCCCCAGACCGCAGGGCGGCTTCGTATCGGGGTGCGGGGGAGGGGCTGGGTGCCTCGATTGTTGGGTGCATTGGCGGCGGGTTTGGGCCGTGAAGGACTCCTTGAGGGAATTAGATTCCCTCAAGGAGTCCTTCACGGTCGGGTGTGGTCAGGTGGTGGCGATGGCTGGGTCGCTGGTTGAGGCTTGGCCGGTTTCTGCGTGGCCTGCGAAGCGGCGGACGTATTTGGCGTCGTGATCCGCTTTTACCGTGATGTCGTACCAGCCGTTGGCTACGCCCCACTTCGGGACTGTTCGCGAGCCGCCGGGGGCGATTGTGTAGCGGTAGGACTCTGTGGGGGCGTAGGCATCGGTTCCGGTGAAGGTGACCGTTCGGGTGCTGGGGTTGGTGAAGGTGATTGTCACGTATCCGGCGTCGTGGCGGGCGGTTACCTCTGGGCCTAGTCCGCCGATTGTTCCTGCTTGCTCTCGAAGCCAGCCGTTGGGGCCGAAGACCGAGTACTGGTACCAATCGCCTGCGCCGGTTGGCAGGCGCCAGCTGTCGGTGACCGATTTGTGTCCCTCTACTGTGTACGGCCACGGGCCGTCGGAGCGCATTCGGGACGTCACGTGAAAACCAGCACCGGCGGAGCCCAGGTTGGTGAACGTGAAGTACATTCGTCCGTCCCTTGCCTGGGTGTCGGCGGCCAGGTCGTAGGGCAGCGGGCTGGCTTTTCGGGTGCCTGGTTCCTGTTTCGGGAGCGAGCCGTTCGACGGGGGCACGGGGTGATACGTCGGCGGGGTGCTGTGATCGGCGGGCGGTTGGTAGTCGTCGGTGCCGGGCAGGGGCGGGACGCCGCTGTTGGCTCCGGTGAAGTCGAATGCTGAGGTGAGATCTCCGCATACTGCCCGGCGCCATGGTGAAATGTTCGGGTTGTGCACTCCGAAGCGCTTCTCCACGAACTGGATCAGCGAAGTGTGGTCGAAGGTCTGCGAGCAAACCCAGCCGCCGGTGCTCCAGGGCGAAATAGCCAGCAGGGGGACTCGGGGGCCCAGTCCGTACGGCATTCCGGTGGAGTAGGACGCTGCGGCACCGCCCTCGTACCATTCTCCGTTGACGCTCACCGTCGACTTGCCCCAGTTTGCGTCGCGCGGGGGATACGGCGGTACGACGTGGTCGAAGAAACCGTCGTTCTCGTCGTAGGTGATGAGCAGGACCGTTTTGCTCCACACATCCGGGTTCGACGTGAGGGCGTCCAGCACGCCGGAGACGTACCAGGCGCCGTAATTCGCGGGCCAGGCCGGATGTTCGCAATAGGCTTCGGGGGCGACGATCCAGGAAACCTGCGGCAGGCGGTTCGCTTTGACGTCGGCGGTGAGGTGGTCGAAGAAACCGTCGCCGGCGGTCGCTCGGGTGCCGGTGCGCGCTTTGTCGTAGAGCGGCGTGCCCTGAGTGGATTTCTGGTACTGGGTCAGGTAAAGCAGCGAGTTGTCGCCGTAATTTCCGATATACGGGTCCTTGGTCCAGCCCCAGCCGTGTTCCTTGTCGAGGCCGTCGCCGGTGTCCTGGTAGATTTTCCACGATACCCCGGCCTTTTCCAGGATTTCCGGGAAACTCGTCCAGCCGTAGCCGGATTCTTCATTGCCCAGTACCGGTCCGTTGCCTGAGCCGTCGTTTCCGGTCCAGCCGGTGTACATGTAGTACCGGTTCGGGTCGGTGGAGGAGAGCATCGAGCAGTGGTAGGCGTCGCAGACGGTGAACGCGTCGGCCAGCGCGTAGTGGAACGGGATGTCCTTGCGCGTCAGATACGCCATCGTGGTGCGGGTTTTCGCCGGGATCCACTGGTCCCACCGGCCGGTGCTCCACGCGGTGTGCGTGCCGTTCCAGTCGTGGTTGAGGTCCTCGATGAAGGTCAGGCCGAGATTGTCCTCGGCGGGCCGGAACGGCAGTGTCTCGGCGCCGCCGGCGTCGGCCTGGTGCCACACCGGTTTTCCGTTCGGCAGGGAGACCGGGCGCGGGTCGCCGAAGCCGCGGACGCCGTTGAGGGTCCCGAAATAGTGGTCGAACGACCGGTTTTCCTGCATCAGCACGACAACGTGCTCGACGTCCGCGAGGGTGCCGGTGCGCACCGCGGCGGGCACCGAGGCCGCCCGCGCGATGCTCGCGGGCAAGGCGGTGCCGGCGGCGGTGGCCGCGGCGAGGTGCATGAATCGGCGACGGCTGACCGATGACATCGATGTCTCCTGGAAAAGTCGGGGACAGTTCGCGGACGCGTTCGGGAATTTCCCACCCGGAAAAGCCGAAGGAATCATCGACGGACCCTCCGCGCGCTGTCAACCGCCAGCTGGGATGGCGCCCGTTCTTACCGGGTCACAGCCGGTTTGCTGCCTGTTTCACCGTTTTGATCACCGGCGCGGTTTCCACGTGGGTGATCGCCGGGAGAGCGGCGACGCTGGTGGTGAGGTAGCGGTACAGCTCGTGCTGGCTGGCGCACACCACCGTCGCGTACAGGTTGGTCGGGCCGGTCGTCGCCGCCGCGTACGCGACTTCCGGGTGCGCGGCCAGCGCGGTGCCGGTTTCCTCCAGTGCCGAAGGGGCGACGGAAAGCCACAGCAGGGTCCGGATTCCCTTGCCGTACAAGCGCCAGTCGAGATCGAGGTCGAAGTACAGGACGTCCCGTTCGCGCAGTTCCGCCATGCGGCGGCGGACGGTGGTGGGGGACCAGCCGGTGGCGGCGGCGAGGTGTTCGAACCCGGTGCGGCCGTCGGCGGCCAGTGCGGCGAGGAGTGCGCGGTCGCCGTCGTCGAGTGTCGCTGGGCCGGGGCGATGGGGGAGCGGTGGCGGGCGCAGCCGGGCGACCGCGGCGTCGTCCAGCGTGCCGAGTTTGGCGACCATGTTGTCCGAGCCGCCGTAGAAAGCGTGCAGCACCGAATGGGCGGTGACGCCCTCGACCCGTGGGGTGCGGGGGAGTTTGGCCAGCAGCAGCGCTTCGCTGTCGGCCTCGTTCTTGGTGCGGACTGTGCAGGCGATTTCGGTGCCGCCGGACGTCAGGCTCACCCAGGCGGTGTCCGGCCGCCGGGCGAGCGCTTCGGCGACCGCGCTGGCCGCGGTGGGGGCGCAGCGGACTCGCAGGAACCATTGCACCGCGCCGAAAGCGGTCTCGTTCACCCCGCCGAAGACCCGGACCGCGCCGGTCGACCGCAGCCGGGCGTAGCGGCGTGCGACGGTGCGATCCGACACGCCGAGCACCTCGGCGATCGCGCTGAACGGAGCCCTGGGGTCGACTTGCAGGGCGTGCACGAGCTGCCGGTCGAGGTCGTCGTAGTCGGAATCCACCTGCTTGAGGTTACATATGTCGGAATCCGCCGCAATCGTGTCGCTTTCTGGCAAGGGCGCGGCGGCCGGGTGGAGAGTCGGTCCCGAAGCGAGAGGAGACGACCATGACTGCCGAGGTGCTCGTCGTCGGAGCCGGTCCGACCGGGATGACAGTGGCGAACGAACTGCGGCTCGCCGGGGTGTCCGGGGTGCTGGCGGACCGGCTGCCGAGGGCGAGCGAACTGTCCAAGGCGGGCGGACTGCAGTCCCGCACGCAGGAGGCGCTCGACCAGCGCGGCCTGCTCGAACCGTTGCTGGCCACCGGGGACTATCCGGTCACCACCGCGCATTTCGCCGGGAATCTGCTGCCGCTGGTCCGCGAGCGGCACCGGTTCCCGTGGCGGTCGGTCCCGCAGGTGGCGGTCGAGAGTTTCCTGGAGAAACACCTTGCCGCGCAAGGCATCCACGTCCGCCGGAACCACGAGCTGGTCGCGCTGGAGCAGGATGCGGACGGCGTCACCGCGACGTTCGCGAACGGCACTGTGCTCCGGTCGCAGTACCTGGTCGCCGCGGACGGCGGGCGCAGCACGGTCCGGAAGCTGCTGGGCGCGGAGTTCCCGGGGCGTCCCGGAACCGCGACCACGGTGGCCGCCGACGTCCGGTTGAGCGCCGAGGTCCCGATGCACACGATCACCCCGGACGGCTATCGCGCGCAAGTGTTTCCGCTCGGCACCGACGCCGAAGGCAGGCCGCTGCACCGGCTCGCGCTCGGCGGGCCAGGGTGGTCGCTGGAGCGGGACGTCCCGGTCACCGAGGACGAGATCCGCACCGGGCTGAAGACGGTCTTCGGCGACCGCGTGGACCTGGTCGAACTCCGGTACGCGCGGCGGATCACGAACGCCGCCCGGCAGGCCGCGCAGTACCGGCACGGTCGCGTCTTCCTGGCCGGCGACGCGGCGCACGTGCACCTTCCGCTCGGCGCGCAGGGCATGAACACCGGCATCCAGGACGCGCTGAACCTCGGCTGGAAGCTCGCCGCGGCGGTCCGCGGCACCGCGCCCGAGGGGCTGCTCGACAGCTATCACGCGGAACGGCATCCGGTCGGCGCGGCGGTGCTGCGCAACGTCCAGGCGCAGGCGCTGCTCCTGGACGACGGGCCGGATTCGGCCGCGGCCCGTACGTTGTTCGCGGAGCTGGTGGAGCTGCCCGAGGTCCAGTACCAGCTGGACGACCTGCTGTCCGGCATGGGGTTTCGCTACGCGATGCCGGGGAGTCATCCGCTGGTCGGGCTTCCGGCGCACGATCTCGGTCCGGAACTGCGGTCCGGACGCGGCGTCCTCGCGGATCCGGAAGGACGGTTCGGGGAGATCGCGGCACGGTGGGCGGACCGGGTGCACCACGTTGAGACGGGTGCCGAGGCGAGGCTGGTCCGTCCGGACGGATACGTGGCGTGGGCCGGTGATCTGGCCGGTCTGGAACCCGCGATTCGCCAGTGGTTCGGCGCGCCGGTGAACTAGCGTGACCGTCGTGCAGACCTGGCTGACCGACACCCGGACCTCGTACGACACCGTCGCCGTCAGCTACGCCGACCGGTTGCGCGATTCGATCGCCGAAAGCCCTTCGCTGCGCATGACGTTGGGGCTGTTCGCTTCGCTCGTGCACGGAAACGGCCCGGTGGCCGACGTCGGCTGCGGCACCGGGCACGTCACCGCGCACCTGAACGGCCTCGGCCTCGACGCGTTCGGCCTCGACCTGTCGCCGGGGATGGTCGAGGTGGCCCGCCGGGACTACCCGGAGGTGCGGTTCGCGGTCGGCTCGATGACCGCGCTTCCGCTGCCGGACGCGTCGGTGGCCGGGTTGCTGTCGTGGTGGTCGCTGATCCACCTGCCGGACGACGCGGTGCCCACCGCGCTCGCGGAGTTCCATCGGGTGCTGCGGCCTGGCGGACCGGTCGCGATCGGGTTTCACGTCGGCGACGTCGCCCGGTTGAAGACGCAGGGTTACGGCGGGCATCCGATGCGGGTGCACGTCCACCGCCGCCGGCCGGCGCGGGTGTCGGAGTGGTTGCGCGAGGCCGGGTTCGCCGTCGAGGCGGAATGGGTGGAGGAGCTGGACAGCGAGGTGCCGCAAGCGGTGGTCTACTCCCGCCGTCCAGCTTGCCGGGTCAGCTGAAGTCGAGTTTCGCCAGCCGCGGCAGCACGCCGTCGCGCCAGCCGGGGCCCATCCGCTCGCACGCGTCGGACTGGCGTTTGTCGTCGAGGTCGAAGCCGGAGTGGTTCAGCAGCAGGCGGGTGCCCTGGCCTTCGGCGACGAGCGTCCAGGTGAGGGTCCAGTCGCCGTTGAAGGTGTAGACGAACCGGGACGGCGGCTCGGATTCGATGACGCGGCAAGGGATTGAGCCGAACCCGGGCATCTCGAGGTGGAACTCGCGGCCGACCTCCGGGCCGATGTCGCCGGGCGCCCACCACTTGGCGTGCAGTTCGGGATCGGTGAGCGCGCGCCAGACCTTTTCCGGCGCGGCGGCGATGAACTGGTCGACCGAGATGCTGCCGGTCCGGGCGTAGGTCATGGGGTTTCCTCCTCGTTTTCCAGCAGGTCGGCCATGTCGCGCAGGCGGCCGCGCCAGAATCGTTCGAATGGGTGCAGCCAGACGCCGACCTGCTCCAGCGGATCGCTTTCCAGGTGGTAAACACGTTGCCGCCCCACGGGTTCGTCGCGGACCAGGGCGGCGTCCCGCAGCACCTTGAGATGTTCGGCCACCGCCGGGCGGCTCAGCTCGAACCGCGCCGCGAGGTCGCCCGCCGTGCGCGGGCCGTCCGCCAGGATCTCCAGCAGGCGCCGCCGGACGGGACTGGCGAGAGCGAGGAAGACGTCGTCGGGCATGACGCTACGTTACGTCGGAAGTTTCCGACATGTCAACCAGTGGGACCCCGGGCCGTGATCGGTAACGTCCGCCGATCCGGGCGGGATATCCGGACACTATGACACGTATGGGGAATTCCAGAGTTCGAAAGTTGACAGTTTCCTCGGTCGCCGTTCTCGCCGCGCTGACCGTGGCGACCGGGGCTCTCGCTCCGGCGGCGACCGCGGCTCCGGCTGCCGCCGTCGTGGCGCAGACGCCGGAGGAGGTGCGCACCAACGCCGCCGCCGTCGTCGGGCTCGCGATCACGCCGGAACTGCTGCGGCTCAGCGAAAGCGACTTCGTCTACCAGATCTACCTGGCCGCGAAGCGCCAGGGCGACGTCGCGCAGGAAGTGCAGTGGGAGGCGTACTACGCCTACTCCAAGGGGTCGACGTCGCTCTTCCTCACCACCTGGATTTACCAGGCACACCAACGGGATCTGGACCGCGAGGCGTTGTACCAGGTCCGGCGGACCGAACGGCAGCCCGCCGCCGCGCTGCTCGGTTTCGAGCTGACCACCGTTCTGCTGGCTCAGGACGACAAGAACTTCGTCTTCGCGCTGTGGGAACACGCCGCCAGCGGTTCGTTCGTGAAGTCCGCCGCGGGCGCGGTTTTCAGCGGAACTCCGGAGGCGCAGAAGGAATTCATCCTGCGCGGCATCTTCGTCGAGCACCAGCGCGACGTGGACGCGGCGAAGGAGGCGGCCGAGAAGGAAGCGGCGGAGAAGAAACTCCGCGACGCCCGGGTCAAGGCCGCCGCGGTCGTGGGCATGGACCCGGCGCTGGCCGCGGTGCTGACCGACGAGCAGTTCGTGCAGGACATCTGGTACCGCAACCTCGCACCGGAGGATTCCGAGGTGTGGCACCAGGCCTTCAGCAGCCGGACGCCGGAGCAGTGGCGAGCGTTCATCGACACCGGCATTTTCGCGGCCGCGGCCAAGGACAAAGTGGACACGATCAAGGTGCGCGCGGCGGCCGTGGTCGGGATCGAGGCCGGGTACGCGCGGTATCTCGAGGAGGGGCCGCTGGTCCGGGAGATCTGGACCCGGTCCAAGCCGGGAAGCCAGGTGCAGGCGGCGGCTCGGCGGGCGATGGAGAGCCAGTCGCCGGCTGAGTGGCGGGCGTTCCTGGAGACGGGGATTTTCGTCGCGCAGGCGGCGGACAAGTCCTGAGGCCGATGCGGCGGGGCGGGGGTGTCCCGCCGCATTACTTGTTTCGTTCGGCCAGGACTCGCCTGGCGATTTCGCGGACGCGTTCCCGGTCGTCGTCCCGCACCGACTCGATGACGCGCCAAGCGTGGTCGTCGTCGATGGCGAGCAGTGCGTCGAGCGCTTTGAAACCCAGGTCGTGGAACTCGTCCCAGTCGGGCCGCCAGTGCAGTGCGCGTTCGATGGCGGGAACCGAGGACGGGTCCTTGATGTCGCGCAGGTAGGCCAGAATGTCGCCGAGATTGAAGTCGCCGTTCCGCGAGTCGAGGGCTTCGGCGAAGATCGGTACGTACTGTGTTGTAGGTCGGCGGCCAGCCAGGAAAAGGTAGGTCTGGAACAGGTACCAGTCGGAGACCGCCAGAGAGGTGCGCAAGCCTTGGGAAATCAGGCCTTCGACGGCGGGGAACTTCCCGAGAAAGCTCAGGTCGTCGCCGCGTCCGGGGTCGGCTGTCCGGACGATCTCGTCGAACTTCCGGAAATCCTCGTCGGCAGCCGTCATGAGGGACAAACGTACGAGAACCTGCGCGGCCGCTGCAAAGGATTTCCGGTCGTGGGCAACCCCACGCCAGCCGCCGCGTCTTGATGTTGTAACCGCCCGGCTGCCGAAGGGATCTCTCGACCATGATTCTCCGCAGGCTGGCCGTCCTGGCCCCAGTCGCCGCGCTGGCCGCGATCGGCGTGGCGGCTCCGGCGTCGGCGGTGATCGGCGGGTCGGTCAGCGGCTACGGCCCGTGGGCGGTGCGGATGCTGGTCGACGGCAAGCCCGAATGCACCGGCACCGCGATCAGCCGCGAGTGGATTATCAGCGCCGACCATTGCTTCGCCGAGGCCGCCGAGCCCATCGCCGATTCCCGGATCGAGTTCCGGGTCGGCAATCTCGATCAGCGGCTCGGCACTGTCGTCCGGCCGGTGGCGGGCAGCCGCAACAACCACACGCTGGCCGACCTCATGCTGATCAAGGTGACCCCGATGGACATCACCCCGGCGAAGCTGCCGAGTGCCGGGCGGGTGCGTCCGGGTGAGACGGTCCGCCAGCTCGGCTGGGGCGCGACCTGCACCGGCGACGAGAACAGCTGCCAGTCCGACGTGCTCAAGCAGGTGGACGCCAAGGTCATCGACCCCGATGACCGGCGCTGCGAAGGCATGACGGTCTCAGGGGGCACGGATTTCTGTGCGCTGAGCACGACCGGCGTCACCGCGGGCGGCGATTCCGGCGGGCCGGTCATGTCGACCGTCGATCGGGACGTGCTCGTCGGGGTCACCAGCAAATCCGATCGCAGCAGCGTCGCGGCCGACGGCGACGTGTTCGGTCAGCTGGAGTGGATCAAGCAGACCATCAAGGGCTGAGGACAGCGGTCCGGAGGAGCCGCACGGCCTCGTCGCGCGCGCCGGTCAGGGCGGGGGAGCTGGTGGCGCGCGGGGCGCGGAGGGGGACGTTGCGCGGCAGCCGCGCGAAGCGGCCGGACACCGCGTCGAGCACGGCGGGTTCGGAACCCCACGGGCCGCCCAGGACGATGAGTTCCGGGTCGGCCACGGTCACCAGCGCCAGCAGGACGCCGCAGATCGCCTCGGCGAGGATGTCGAGGACGTCGTCGGATTTGATCGCGGTCAGCAGGGCGGCGACGTCGATCGTGGTCGAATCCGGTTGGCGCACCCCGAGATCCGCGAAGACGTCGATGAACGCGGTCGCCTGCCCGTCCGGGCCGCGGGTGAGGACGTGCGCGATTTCCCCGGCGAAACCGGCGTGCCCGCGCCGCACCTCGCCGTCGGCGACTACCGCGCAGCCGAGTCCTTCGCCGAGGAAGAGATAGGCGAAATCGTCAGCGGCCTGCTCGGTGCGAGCGGCCCAGTTCACGTCGTTGTCCACGGTGACCGGCCCCGCGACGAGCGGCGCGAGGACGTCGGCGGGGGAGAGTTCTCCGAGGAGGAACGGGGAATCGGGCAGGTGGACCAGTTTCCCGGTGGCGCGGTCGACCGGGTCGGCGGCGCTGACGACGGCGAGCCGGAGCGGTCCGGCTTCGGCGACCTTCGCGGCGGCCTTGCGCAGTGCGTTCGCGACCTTCCGCGGACGCACTGGGCGGCCGAGGTTTTCGCCGTGCCGGGCGCGCACCTCGCCGTAGACGTCGACGGCCTCGGCGACCGCGCCGTCGTGGGCGATGCTGACGACCAGGGCGGTGCCGAGGTCGTCGGCCAGCGCGTAGTAGGTGCCGACGCGGCCGCGCCCGGTGGTGCGTTCGCCGGTGTCGCGCAGCAGACCGGACTCGGCCAGCCGGGCGACGCTGTCGCCGACCGCGGGCTTGGAAATGCCGGTGCGAGCGGCGATTTGCGCGCGCGTGAGCTGCCGTTCGGCGAGCAGTGCCCGCAGGACGTGCTCGTCGGTCAGCGACCGGAGCAGGTCGAGGGAGGGCTTGGCCGGGGTCACCGGCGGGAGTGTAGCCGATTTGGTCAGGAGTGTTGCCTGAATCCGCGCGGGCGCCCTACCGTCGGTTCAGTAAGGAGCCCTTCCTGAATGGAGCGAGCGCTATGCAGCTGCCCCCGTTGCCGCACTGGGAGACCGCGCCGGACGATCCGCCGGCGGCGATTCGCGAGATCAAAGCCGCGCTGCGGGCGCGGATCGAGGCGTCCGGGCGCACCGTGGAAGAGGTTTTCGCGGTGATCGAGGCTCGGGTCGCCGCCGCGGTCGAGGAGATCGAGGCGGCGAAAGCGCGCGGCGAGGCGATCTGGCCGGAGCTGGAGTACGCCGACATCGAGGCGGGCCGGGTCTCCGACGAGGACCTGGCCCGGATCCGGCGGCGCGGCTGCCTGGTGGTGCGCGGTCACTTCCCGCGCGAGCAGGCACTGGACTGGGATGCGGGGATCGTCGGCTACGTCGAGGGCAACGGGTTCTTCGAGCAGTATCGCGGGCCGGGCGACAATTTCTTCGGCAGCCTCGTTTCCCGGGCCGGGATCTACCCGGTCTACTGGTCGGCGGCGCAAATGGAAGCGCGGCAAAGCGACCGGATGGCGTGCGTGCAAAAATTTCTCAACGCGCGGTGGGAGTCCGAATCCGAGGGTGTGAAGTGGTTCGATCCGGGCCGGGATTCGCTGTACCCGGACCGCATCCGCCGCCGTCCGCCGGGCGCGGATTCCGGCGGCCTCGGCAGTCATCTCGACCCGGGCACGCTGGACCTCTGGATGACTGAGGAGTACCAGCGGGCGTTCCGGCATCTGTTCGACGGCACCGTCGAGTCCTACGATCCGTGGGACGCCGCGCACCGCACGGCCGGGCCGCAGTTCGAGGGTTCGACGATGTGCTCGGTGTTCCGCACTTTTCAGGGCTGGACCGCGCTGTCGGACATGAATCACGACCAGGGCGTGCTGCACGCGGTGCCGATCCCGGAGGCGATGGGCTACCTGATGCTGCGGCCGTTGCTGGCCGACGTGCCCGAGGACGACATGTGCGGCGTCATGGTGAGCAAGGTGTACTCGGTCAGCGAGCGGTGGCATTCCTTGCTGCTGCGGGCTTCCGCCGCGATTCCGGACGTGCGGGCCGGCGATTCCGTGTGGTGGCACTGCGATCTCGTGCACAGCGTCGCGCCGGTGAAAAATCAACAGGGCTGGGGCAACGTGATGTACATCCCGGCCGCGCCGTGGTGCCCGCGGAACGAGGCGTACGCCGGTTCGGTGCGGGAGGCGTTCGAGTCCGGCTCCAGCCCGTCGGACTTTCCGCCCGAGCATTACGAGCGGTCATGGCCGGACCGGTTCGTCCCGGAACAGCTGAACGAGACCGGGCGGCGCGGGCTCGGCATCGGATGAAAGCGGTCTAGTCCATTCGGGGCGGCGGGCGGTCGGCCTCCGTTGTGCCGGGCGAGGTTGATCGCCGCCGCGCTCTTGTATCAGCTCGGGATTTACCGGTGTGCGGACGAGCCTGTTCGCCGCGCACGCGTGGATCGAGGCCGACGGCTGTGCGGACGAGGGCGGGAGCCGGATCCGGACGGTCACTGCTCGCCGCTGCTGCCGGTCCCGGCGCGGGTGATGTCCAGAAACGCTTGCGTCGCCGCGGTAATCGGCCCGGAGCGGTACACCAGCCACTGGGGGAGTTTCTCCGGCGGCGAGAACCGGAGCACCTCGGCGCCGGCCCGGCGGGCCAGGCCGGCCCAGCCGTCCGGCATCAGGCTCGCGCCGATGCCGCGCAGCACCATCGGGAGCACCACGCTGCGGTCGCCCACCTCGGCCGCGATCGACAGGCCGGGCACGCTCGCCGCGAGCCGGTCGAAGAAGCCGCGGACCGCGGTCGCCGAGCTGGTGACCACGAACTGCATGCCGGTGAGTTCAGACCGCTCGACCACGCCGTGTGAACCGATCACAGTGCCCGGCGGGGCGACCAGCAATACTTCCTCGTCCCGCAGGTGGTGCGCGAGCAATCCCGGTCCGACCGGTCGTTCGGCGCTCCCGCACACCCCGGCCTCGCACCGGCCCTGCACCACCATCGCGACCACCTCGGCCGCCGACAGCGCCGCCGACGTGCTCACCAGGACGCCCGGGTAGCGCGTGCGCATCTCGGCGATGATGCTGATCACCGGCTCCAGCGCGGACGACGACGTGGCCGCGACGTCGATCCGCCCGGCCGGTCCGTCGCCCGCCATCCGGGCGGCGGCGCGCAGGGCGTCGAGGTCGCGCAGCACCAGGCGGGCGCGGCCGGCCAGCAGTTCGCCGGCGTTCGACAGCACCGCGTTGCGCCCGACGCGGTGAAACAGCTCGACGCCGAGGTCCTGTTCAAGTTTCGCAATCGCTCGCGACAACGACGGCTGCGCCACCCGCAACGCCCGCGCCGCGTGCGTGAACCCGCCGTGCTCGGCGATCGCGACGAAGTACTCCAGCTGACGGCGTTCCATAGCGATACGCTATCGGACTGGTGCCTCAGATGTCTTTGACGTACCGCCAGCTCGCGCGCGACGATAAGGCCATGGTCCAGACGCGCCCGACGTTGCAGGGCACCTTCGGCATGGTGTCGTCCACCCACTGGCTCGCTTCGGCGGCCGCGATGGCGGTTCTCGAGGACGGCGGCAACGCCTACGACGCCGCGGTCGCGGGTGCGTTCGTGCTGCACGTCGTCGAGCCGCATCTCAACGGTCCCGGCGGCGAGGTGCCGATGATCCTCGCTCCGGCGGGCGGCGCGCCGAAGGTGCTGTGCGGGCAGGGGCCCGCGCCGGCCGGGGCGACGATCGGGCATTACACGTCGCTCGGGCTGGACCTCGTCCCCGGCACGGGTCCGCTCGCCGCCGCGGTGCCGGGCGCGGTCGAAGCGTGGCTGTTGCTGTTGCACGACCACGGCACCAAGTCGTTGCGCGAGGTTCTCAAGTACGCCATTCACTACGCGGCGGACGGGCACCCGGCGGTCGAGCGCGTCGGCGCGACGGTCGAGACCGTCCGGGAGCTGTTCGAGAACGAATGGACCACCTCGGCCGAGGTGTACCTGCCCGGCGGTGTCGCGCCGAAGCCCGGGGCGTTGTTAAAAAATCCCAAGCTCGCCGAGACGTGGCGTCGCCTGATCACAGAGGCGGAGGCGGCCGGGAGCAATCGGGAAGCACAGATCGAGGCGGCGCGGAAGGCGTGGCGCGAAGGATTCGTCGCCGAAGCACTCGCCGCGTCCGCCGCGAAACCGGCCATGGACTCGTCCGGCGAACGGCACGCTGGCACCCTCACCGCCGACGACCTCGCCGGGTTCCGCGCGACCTACGAGGACCCGGTCACCCACACCTGGAACGGCTGGACCGTCGCGAAACCCGGGCTGTGGAGCCAAGGCCCGGTGTTCCTGCAGCAGCTCGCGCTCCTGCCGGAAGAACTGGACTACGCGACGCCGGACTACTACCACCAGCTCATCGAGGGCACGAAGCTCGCGATGGCCGACCGCGAAGCCTGGTACGGCGACAGCGCGGAACTGTCCGTCGATGCGCTGCTTTCCCGCGATTACAACGACATTCGCCGCAAACTGATCGGCGAACGCGCGTCTTTCGACCTGCGGCCGGGCAGTCCGGAAGACCGTACGCCGAAACTGAGCCGGCACGCGCAGTACGTCGCGGGCGGCGGGGTCACCGCGTCCGCGATCGGGGCGGGGGAGCCGACCGTCGCGAAGGACGGCGTGACCCGGGGCGACACCTGTCATCTGGACGTGGTCGACCGCTGGGGCAACATGATCGCCGCGACGCCGAGCGGCGGCTGGCTGCAGTCGAATCCGGTGGTGCCGGAGCTGGGTTTCCCGCTGGGCACCCGGCTGCAGATGGCGTGGCTCGACGAGGGTCTGCCGAACTCGCTGGCCCCGGGCAAACGGCCGCGCACCACGCTCACGCCCTCGCTCGCGCTGCGCGACGGTGTGCCGGTGATGGCGTTCGGCACGCCCGGCGGCGACCAGCAGGACCAGTGGAACTTCCACTTCTTCCTCGCCGTGGCGTTGCGCGAGAAGGTCCGCGGCGGGCTCGACCTGCAGGGTGCGATCGACGCGCCGAACTGGCACACCGACAGCTTCCCCAGCTCGTTCTACCCGCGCGGCATGGCGGCGGGCAGCGTGACGGTGGAATCGCGGATCGGCGCGGACGTCATCGCCGCACTGGAAAGCCGGGGCCACGACGTGACCGTCGGCGAGCCGTGGTCGGAGGGGCGGTTGTGCGCGGTGGCGAAGGATCCGGAGACCGGGGTGGTGTCGGCGGCGGCGAATTCGCGTGGCGCGCAAGGGTATGCCGCTGGGCGGTGATCCGCGCTTTCCGGACATAGCGGGGAACGCCGGATTATCTGAGCCGCCGGAGCGCCGTGAATGGGGCCTTCACTTTCACCGGGCAACCGATTCGGCGGAACCGGTGTAGCGGGCGCGCAATTCGCGTTTCAGCAGTTTCCCCGTGGCATTGCGGGGAAGCTCGGCGACGATCTCGACCCGGCGGGGACATTTGAACGCGGCGATCCGTTCGCGGCAGTAGGCGATCACCGCGTCCCCGTCGAGCGAGCCGGCGGCCGGCACGACCACCGCGACCACCGTTTCTCCCCATTGCGGGTCCGGCGCGCCGATGACCGCGACGTCGGCGATGTCCGGATGCCGGTGCAGCACCTGCTCGACCTCGATGGGGTAGACGTTCTCGCCGCCGGAAATGATCATGTCTTTCTTGCGGTCCACCAAAGTGACGAAACCGTCGGCGTCGCGGCGGGCGAGGTCGCCGGAGTGGAACCAGCCGCCGCGCATGGTTTCGGCGCTCGCTTCCGGCAGGCCCCAGTATCCGGCGAAGACGTTCGGGCCGCGCAGCACCAGCTCGCCGACCGTCCCGGTGGGGACGTCGTCGTCGCGTTCGTCCACGATCCGCGCCTCGACGTGCAGGAACGGCCGTCCGACGGATCCGGCGTGCGAGCGGACGAAGGCCGATTCCAGCACCAGCGCGGCGGGGGAGAGTTCGGTCATCCCGAAACCCTCCACAAAGGTCAGTCCTTTGCCCTCGTAGAACTCGATCACCGGCAGCGGGCACGGCGCGCCGCCGCACAGGAGGTACCGCAGTCGCGACAGGTCGTAGGAATCGAAATCCGGGACCTGCGTCATCGCCGCCCACATCGCGGGCACCATGAAGTGCACAGTGACTTTCTCCCGCTGGATCAGCGAAAGAGTCTCTTGTGGATCGAACTTGCCCGCGACCACCACCGTGCCGCCCGCGTACAGCAAGGGAAGCGTGAACAGCGCCAGCCCGCCGATGTGGAAAAGCGGCGCGACGGTCAGCGTGATGTCCAAGGGGAGCACGCCTTCCCCGGAGGTGAGCACATTGATCGCGTTCGCCTCCAGGTTGCCGTGGGTGAGCATGGCTCCCTTGGGCCGGCCGGTGGTGCCGGAGGTGTACATCAGCACCGCGACCTCGTCCGCCCCGGTCGGCTCGAGTTCGACGCGGTCCTCTCGGAGGAGTTCGCTGTTGTTGACCAGCGTTCGGTCGCCAGCCGCTTCCCGGGCGAGGGCGGCGAAGGCGTCGTCGTGCACCACGACCACGGGCCGGGCGTCGTCGAAAAGGTACTGGACTTCCGCTGCCGCGAGCCGGAAATTGACCGGCAGCGTGATCGCGCCGAGCCAGGCGACCGCGAAGAGCGTTTCGAGGTATCCGGTGGAATTCAAGGCCAGCAACGCGACCCGATCGCCCTTGCGCACGCCCAGCTCGCGCAACGCCGCCGCTCGCCGCGCGACCCGGTGTTCGAGTTCGGCGTACGTGATCCGCTCGCCGGTCTCGGCGGCCACCAGCGCCACCGACTCGGGCGTGACGGTGCTGCGCCGGGCAATCCAGTGCGCCAAGCTCGATGCCATGCCGAGACTCCTTCGTCCGCGGGGACCACGACGAAGGTAACCGTACGGACGGTCAGTGGTCAAACCTCGGCTACAGTGGCCCGATGGCACGCACCGGCCGCGCAGACGACATCCTGGCGACGTTCACCCGCTATGTCGCCGAACGCGGCTACGACGCCACGAACTTCTCCGACATCGCCGGCGAGCTGGGATTGTCGAAGGGCACCATCGTGCACCACTTCGGCACGAAGGACCGGCTGCTCGCCGCGCTGCACGAGTCGTACATGCGCCGCAGGCTCGCCGAGGCCGCGCTGATCCGCGACCGTCTCGCGACGCCGACGCAGCAGCTGGCCGGGCTGCTGTACGCGTTCGTGCTGTACCAGGTGGTGGACCGGGAGGCGACTGTCGCGTTCCAGCGCGAGGTCGTCCGGCTCGCCGACCACGAGGCGATGGCCGAGGGACGCCGGATGCGGGCGGAATACCTTGACCTGGTGCGTGGCGTGCTGTCCGCGGGGATCGCGGCAGGGGAGTTCCGGGCGTGCGACGTGGACGTGCGGAGCCTGCTGATCTTCGGCTCGGCGCAGTGGGCGTGGACGTGGTTCGACCCCGCCGGTCCGGTTTCGGCGGAGCAGGTGGGCGCGCAGCTGGTCGAGTTGGTCCTCAGTGGACTGCTGACGCGCCGCACCCGGCTCAATGGACTGACCGATGTGGACGGAAGGGTGGTCCGGGCCGTGCGTCAGTCCATTGCGGACGCTACCGGATCCTGAGCCGCCGCATCATCTTCAGCCCGGACAGCATTCCTTCCACGTACTTCTCGTACTTCTGCCCCGGCCGCGGGCTCATCACCGGCTTCTTCAGCACTGCCAGGTTCTGCACGTCGGTGTACTTCAGCAATCCCTGGTCGCCGTGCCGCGCGCCGACCCCGGACGTCTTCACCCCGCCGGAAGGCGTCCCCTTGGCGGCATAAGCGGTCGCCAGGCTGTCGTTCACGTTGACGTTGCCCGTCTCCAGCCGGGCGGCTACCGCGGAAGCCGCGCGGATGTCCTTGCCCCACACCGACGCGTTCAGCCCGTAGTCGGTGTCGTTCGCCAGTTCGACGGCCTCGTCGACCGTCCGGTACCGGTGCAGGGCCACCACCGGGCCGAAGGTTTCGGTGACCCCGCACAGCATGTCCTTCGTGACGCCTTCCAGAATGGTCGGCTCGAAGAACGCCGGGCCGAGGTCCGGCCGGGGACTGCCGCCGCACAATACGGTGGCTCCCTTCGCCACCGCATCGTCCACATGGGACTTGACCCGGTTCATGTGGTCCACCGAAACCAGCGAACCCATTTCCGGGCCGAAATCGTAAGCCGCCCGTACGTCAAGCGCGGAAGCCTTGGCCACGAAGGCTTCCTTGAACTCCTCGTACCGCGATTCCGGAAGGTAGATCCGCTCGATGTGCATGCAGATCTGCCCGGTGTTGCCGAACGCGCCGAACACCGCGCCCGGCACGACCTCGGCGAAATCGGCGTCCGGCAGCACGATCATCGGGTTCTTGCCGCCGAGTTCGAGACAGCAGCCGATCAAATTCCGGCCCGCCCGTTCGCCGATCACCTTGCCGGTGGCGGTGGAACCGGTGAACATCACGTAATTGGCCTGGTCGATGAGCGTCGGGCCGACATCGGGACCCTCGCCGCACACGACCTGGAACAGGCCCTTCGGCAACCCAGCTTCTTCGAGCAGCTGCACGCCGTACAGCGGCGACAACGCGGTCTTGTTGTCCGGCTTCAATACGACCGCGTTCCCGGCCATCAATGCCGGAATCGCGTCGGAAATGCCGGTGGCGAACGGGAAATTCCACGGCGCGATGATGCCGACCACGCCTTTCGGCACGCGGATCTCGGTCGACGACGACACCACCGGAACGGGTCCGCCGCGCCGGGTCGGGACCAGCAATTTGGGCGCCCGGCGGAGATAGTGGCTCATGATCATCGGCGGATCGCACGTTTCCTCGATCGCCATCCGCCGGTTCTTGCCGCTTTCGACCTGGATCAGGTCGGCGATCGTGCGCGCGCGGTCGATGAACAGCGAATGCGCCCGCCGGAACACCGCGAGCCGCTGTTTGAGCGGCGTCGCGGCCCATTTCGCCTGTGCCTTCCGCGCGGTGGCGAACGCCTGCTCGATGTCGGCCGGCGTCGACTGCGGCAGGTCCACCAGCACGTCGCCGGTGTAGACCTCGGTGAGCGGCCACACCGCGCCGCCCGAGCCCGGCACGCGCGCGACGAGCCCGCGGAGGAAGTCGTCGGTCGCCGAGGCCGGGCGGGTGGGCCGGACCGGGGTGAGGGTCATGGTCTTCCGCTCCTCGTCAGTTGCCGGAAAGAACCAGCTGCGCGCCCATTTCGCCGATCATGATGCAGGGCGCGTTGGTGTTGCCGCCGGTGATCGACGGCATGATCGAGGCGTCGCAGACCCGCAGCCCGTCGACGCCGCGGACCTTCAGGTCCGGCCCGACGACCGCCAGGTCGTCCACGCCCATCCGGCAGGTGCCGACGCCGTGGTACACCGAGGTCGCGCGGTTGAGGATCGCGTCGCGCAGTTCCTGGCCGCGCACCTGCTTGCCCGGGTGGATTTCTTCGTTGATCGAGCCCTTGAACGCCTTCGAAGCGAAGATCTCGCGCACCATCTCGGAGCCCTCGCCGAGCACTTCGAGGTCGGCCGGGTCGGAGAGGTACTGGGGATCGATGAGCGGCGCGGCGGCCGGATCGGCGGAGGCGAGCCGGATCGTGCCGCGGCTCTTCGGGTAGATCAGCGTGGTCAGCACGGTCAGCGCTGGCCGCTTGTCGACCGGATGCCGCACCGGGGCGTCCTGGTTCGGCGACACGTACGCCCACGGCAGCAGGTGCAGCTGCAGGTCCGGCACCGTGGTGGCCTGCGAGGTCTTGAGGAACGCGAGCGCCTCGAACACCGAGTTCGCCAGGAACGTCGAGCCCGGCTTGAGCAGTTCGCGTGCCATCCCGCGGGCGAAATACGGCGCGGTGCCCTTGTTCTTGCACGACGACACCTGGAACGTGAGCGCGTGGAACATGTGGTCGTGCAGGTTGTCGCCGACCGGCAGATCGGCGAGCACGTCGATGCCGTGCTCCTTGAGGTGCTCGGCGTGCCCGATCCCGGACAGCATCAGCAGCTGCGGCGACCCGACGAACCCGGCGGAGAGGATGACCTCCTTGCCCGCCCGGACGGTGCGGCGCTTGCCGTTCGCGTCGGTCACCTCGACGCCGGTCGCGCGGCCGTTCTCGATTAACACCTTCCGCACGAACACGCGTGACTGAATCTCAAGCGTCCGCGGAGCGAGGTGGTGCAGGTAGCCGCGCGAGGCGCTGTAGCGGAGGCCGCCGGCGGCGTTCTGCTGCATCCGGCTGACGCCTTCCTGCGACTCGCCGTTGTAGTCGTCGATGATCTCGCAGCCGATCGCGTCCGCCGTCGCGTCGAGGAACTGCAGCGTGCCTTCCTGCGGGATCTTGTTGCGGGTGATCTTGATCGGCCCGCCCGCGCCGCGGTAGGCGTTCTCGCCGTCCTCGAAGTCCTCCATGCGCTTGTACGCGGCGTTGACGCCGTCCGCGTCCCAGCCGGTGTTGCCCTCGGCCGCCCAGGAGTCGAAATTCGCCCGGTTGCCGCGGACGTAGACCATCCCGTTGACCGAACTGGACCCGCCGAGCACCTTGCCCCGGGGCACCGGCATGCGCCGATCGAGAACGTGTTTCTGCGGGACCGAGTAGAACCCCCAGTCGCTCATCTTCTTCAGCTGCGGCACCGCGTGCAGCGGGGCGACCAGCCCCGGCTTGCGCAGCAGCAGCTGCTCGTCGCTCTTGCCCGCTTCGAGCACGATCACGCTGGCCCCGGACTCCGCGAGCCGTCCGGCGACGGCAGCCCCCGAGCTGCCCGACCCGACGACCACGTAGTCGGCTTCGTTGCTCCGGGCCACCCTGGCTGCCATGTCCGCTCCTCGTCCCGCGCCCCGCCGAAACTATAACCTGTTCTAGTTCAGGCACGGTATAGCTTTCCCGCCGGGCGCGCAACGCCCTGCGCGCGAACCTGATTGACTTGCCCCCATGGGGACCGAGGAAGCGAACCGCCGCGTCGACGCCGCGCTCGCCGCCGGGGAGACGACGCTCGATCTGCGGGGCCTGCACCTGACCGAGGTCCCGTCGCGGGTGGCGGAGATCGGCGGCCTCGAGAAGCTGGTGCTGGAGGACAACTTCCTGCGCGAGCTGCCGGAATGGCTCGCGGACCTGCCGCTGCGGGAGCTGAACGCCCGGCGGAACCGGCTCGTGCGGCTGCCGGAGCGGCTGGGGGAGATGTCCGCGCTCCGGAGCCTGGAAGTCGACCGGAACCGCCTCGCTGAACTGCCTCGGACGCTGGCCGGGCTGGACCTGACCGAACTGTGCGTCTCGGTGAACCGGCTGGCGGCTCCGCCGGAGTGGATCGGCGGGATGACCAGCCTGGAAGCCCTCGACCTCGGCTCCTGCCGGCTGACGGCGGTCCCGGAGTGGGTGCGCGGCCTGGCGAACCTGACCCGGCTCGATCTGGACGGCAACCGGCTCGAAGCGCTCCCGGACTGGCTCGGCGACATCCCCGGCCTGGCGAAGCTGTTCCTGCACGGCAATCTGCTGGCCGAGCTGCCGGACTGGCTGCGCGGCTTGCCGCTGGACGAGCTGTACCTCGACGACAATCCGCTGGCCGCGCTGCCGCCCTGGCTGGGCGAACTGACCGGGCTGACCGAACTCGGCCTCGCCCGCCTGCACCTGACCGAGGCGCCGGAATGGCTCGCCGGACTGGACCTCCTGGCCGAACTCGATCTGGACGGCAACCGGCTGACCGCCTTGCCGGACTGGATCGGCGGCCGGGAAAACCTGCGGATGCTGGACGTCGCGCGGAACCGGCTGCGCACGCTGCCGCGGCTGCCGTCCGGGCTCCGCGGGCTGAATCTCGCGTCGAACCCGCTCCAGGAGCTTCCCGCGCAGCTGGCGGACCTGACCGGCCTGACGTCGCTGACGCTCAGCGACTGCGGCCTGGCCGAGATCCCCGGGTGGGTCCGCGGCTGCTCCGGGCTGACCCTGTTCTACGCCGACCAGAACGAGCTGACCGAGGTCCCGGAGTGGATCGGCGAGCTGACTGAGCTGGAAGCCTTGTGGCTCAACGACAACCGGCTGGCCGAGCTGCCGGAGTCGCTGCGCGGCCTGCGCGGTCTCCGCCGCCTGCACATCGGCGGCAACGTGCTGCACGGGCTGCCCGGATGGCTCGGCGAGCTGACCGGCCTGACCACGCTCGGCATCGGCGGATGCGGCCTGGCCGAGCTGCCGGAGTGGCTGAGCGGGCTGACCGGGCTCGACATCCTGTGGCTCAACAACAATCCGCTGCGCGAGCTGCCGGACTGGTTTGCCCGGCTGGAGAACCTGGCGCAGCTCCGGCTCGACAACACCCTGCTCGCCGAACTTCCGGACCAGCTGGGCGAGCTGGCCCAGCTGACCTCGCTGTACCTCGACCTCGTGCCGCTGGCCGAACTGCCGTCGTGGTTGCGGCGGACCGAGCTAACCGAGCTGAGCATCAGCAATTGCGGGCTGGAGTCCCTGCCGGAATGGTTCGGGGACTTGACGTCGCTGCAAGTCCTCCAGGCGTCCTCGAACCGGGTGACGGAGCTGCCCGGTTCGTTCGACCGGCTCACCGGGCTGACCGAGCTGCGGATGGACCGCAACCGGCTCGCCGAGGTGCCCGCTCAGCTCGCGCCGCTGGCCGGTCTGCGCGTCCTTTCCCTGGCAGGCAACCAGATCGCGGAGGTGCCGGGCTGGGTTCGCCGGTTCACCGGACTGCAGGAACTGTCGATCGGGGACAACCGGCTCGGCGGGGCACCGGAATGGCTGGGCGATCTCGCCGCGCTGACGAGGCTGGACCTGGCCCGCAGCGACCTCGGCGCGGTGCCCGAGTGCGTGCGCGGCCTGCGTCGTCTCGAAGGCCTCGACCTGAGCCACAACCGGATCGCGAAGCTGCCCGCCTGGTTCCCGGAACTCGCCAGCCTGAGCGACGTGCGCCTGGACAGCAACAAGCTGGCCGTCCTCCCTGTGGAGCTGGCCGGACTGACCCGCCTGGTGTCGCTGTCCGTGCGGAACAACGAGATCGCCGAGCTGCCGGACTGGCTCGGCTCGTTCCCGGCGCTGAGCGACCTGTGGGTCAGCTCGAACCCGCTCGGCCGCCTGCCGGACGAGGCGGGCGGCCTGACCGGCCTCGCCATGCTGGAACTGGACGACATCGGGATCACCGAACTGCCCGCGTGGCTGGGCCGCTGCACCGGGCTGCGCTACCTGTCGGCGGACGGCAACCCGCTCGACCTGGCCGGCTTCGACTTCAGCGGGCTGGCCGGGCTGCGCACGGTGTACCTGGCCCGGTGCTCGCTGAGCGAGCTGCCGGACACGCTCGGGCAGCTCACCGGCTTGCGCTACCTCATGCTCAGCCACAACCAGCTCGCCGAGCTGCCGGGCTGGCTGACCGGGCTGACCGGCCTGCTCACTCTGCACGTGGACGGGAACCAGCTCACCGCGCTGCCGGAGAACATCGGCGACCTGGCCAAACTCCGCCGGCTGCGCGCGGAGCGCAACTATCTTGCGGACGTGCCGGACAGCCTGGCCGACCTGGGCGGTCTCCAGACACTCAACCTGATGGCCAACGATCTGCGGAGCCTGCCGGACGACCTGGCCGGCCTCGTCTCGCTGGAAAATCTGTCCCTGGCCGAGAACGTCCTCGCCGAGCTGCCAGCCTCCCTCGGAGACCTCACCAGCCTCCGCAGCCTGGACGTCCGGGGAAATCTGCTCGCCGCCCTTCCGGACAGCCTCCCGCGTCTGGAACGTCTCGACACCCTCCTCCTCTCCGACAACGAACTCCGCAGCCTCCCCGCCGCCCTCGTCGAACTGCCCAACCTCACCACTCTCAGCGTCGCCGGAAACCCGTTCATCAGCCCACCCCCGGAAATCACCGCCAGCGGGTCCGAATCCGTTCTCGAATTCCTCCGCGAACGGGAACGCGGCAGCACCGCCCAATGGGTGTCCAAACTCCTCGTCGTCGGCGAAGGCGGCGTCGGGAAAACCTCGCTCGTCCGCGCCCTCGCCGCGGATGAGCACGATCCGGACGAACCGTCCACGCACGGGCTGCTCATCCGGGACCTCGAACTCGGCCATCCGGGCCGGGACGTCCGGATGCGGCTCAGCACCTGGGATTTCGGCGGCCAGCAGATCTACCACGCCACGCACCAGTTCTTCCTCACCAATCGTTCCCTGTTCGTCCTGCTGTGGAATTCGCGGCTCGGCTGGGAACAGGGGAAACTGCACTACTGGCTCGACATCATCACCGCCCGTGCGCCGGAATCGCCGATCGTTCTCGTCGCCACGCACATTCACGGCCGTCCGGTCGACCTGCCGCTCGCGGAATTGCGGTCGAAATATCCGAGAATCGTCGCCAGCGTGCACGTGGACAACGCGACGCGGGACGGCGTCAGCGATCTTCGCGACCTTCTCGCGCAGCACGCGGCGGAGCTTCCGCTGATGGGTTCGGAGTGGCCGACCTCGTGGCTGACCGCCGCGGACGCGGTGCGGGCGGTGCCGGAGAACCACATCACGGTGAGCCGGATGTGGCGGATCATCGCCGACGCGGGGGTCACCGGTGCGGAGCCGAGCCGGTTCATCGCGCGGGCGCTGCACGAACTCGGCGACATCCTCTACTACCCGGACGATCCCGAACTGCAGGAAACGGTCGTGCTGCGCCCGTCGTGGGTCAATGACTACATCAGCCGGGTGCTCGACAGCGACGAGGTCGCCGAAAAGCACGGGCTGCTCACGCGGGAGCACCTGACCGCGCTCTGGCACGACCTCGACAAGGGGATCCGCGACCATTTCCTCGGCATGATGGACAAGTACGACCTGTCCTACCGCGTCGAGTCGAGCGGCGGGGGAGATCTCAGCCTGGTCGTCGAGCGGCTGCAGTGGAACCCGCCGGACTACGCGGAGCAATGGGCGGCCGCGCGGGAGAACTCGCGGCAGATCAAGGTGATCTATCAGCTCAACACCATGCCGCCAGGCATTCCGACCTGGTTCATCGCGCGGTCGCACCGGTTCAGCCGCGACGTGCATTGGCGCACCGGCGCGCTGCTCGGCCACCGCGACGGCAGGCACCTCGCGCTGGTCAACGCCGACCGGCAGCACAACACCGTCGAGCTGACCGTGCGCGGGCCCTCGCCGGCCGGGTTCTTCATGGTGCTCGACGAGGGCCTCAACCTGACCCTGGAACGGTTCCCCGGTCTGGACATCACGCGCCGCGTGCCGTGCCGGTGCGAGCCGGACTGCCCGGAGCTGTTCGACTACGAGAACCTGCGCGCCCGGCTGGAGCGCACGCCGCCGAGGCACGAGATCGAATGCCACCGCTCCGGCGAGCAGGTGTCGGTGCCGGAACTGCTGTTCGGCCTCGCTCCGGCCGAACGCGACGCCACCCGCGCGTCGATGGAGCGGCTGACCAGGACCGTCGAGCAGTTCGGCGAGCAGCTGGAGGAGCAGAGCGACTACCACCAGCGGATGTTCCTGCGCCTGCAGCGGCTCGCGCAGCACCAGCAGGAAGCGCGCTGCCCCAGCGTGTTCGCGGTCGTCCCGGCCGGGCGGCGGCGGATCACCGGCTCGCCGTACGAGATCCACCTCTACTGCGAGGAACCCGGAGCCTGGCATCGGCTGGACGGCGACAAGGGCGTGTACTCGGTGTCGCAGCCGCGGGAATGGTTCGTCCGGCTCGGGCCGTACCTGGAGCACCTCATCCGGGCGCTGAAACACGCCGCGCCGCTGGCCGGTCCGGTGCTCGGGGTGGCCGCGGGCGTGCTGAACGAACAGCTGAAGTCCGACTGCGACCTGATGAAGGAGCTGGCCGCGCAGCTGCCGAAGGAGCTGAACCGCGAGCGCCTGCTGCCCGGGACTGACCGGCCGGAGGAGGACGTCCCGGAGGCGCACGCGAAGACCGACGCGGACTTCCGCGCGCTGAAGGCGATGCTGGGCAAACTCGATCCGGACGAGGAGTGGGGCGGGCTGTCGCGCTACGACACGCCGGAGGGCCTCACGCTGTATCTGTGCCCGGAGCACCTGGCGTTCTACCGCGACCCGGCGTGAGCGGCCTTGCTCCGTTCGGTGCGACCCCGGGCACACCGGCTGCGCAAACCGGGCGATAGCGGACGTCCCGGGCGCCCGGGCGATTGACGGGCGGCCGGACACCGCCGTACCGTGCTGCTCGCGCGACGGCTTCCCGAAGCCGGTGGGATTCCGGCACGGTCGCGCCACTGTGTGCCCCATCCAGACGGAGCGGGCGAGTCAGGTCGAGGAGCCGTCGTCAGGTCCACCCGCAAGGGACGCGTCATCCCGAAGGAGAGCCATGGCCACCATTCCGGCCGACCGGTCCACCCCGGTCGTCTTGCCCGTGTCGAAAGCCGCTTTGCTGCTCGGCGCGACGATCGTCGGCGCGCTGCTGCTGTACTACTTCATCGGCGTCGACCAGGGCGCGGTCTCGATCTTCGGCAGTGACACGCACGTGCACGAGTTCGTCCACGACGCGCGGCATTTCCTCGGCTTCCCCTGCCACTGACGCGCGCGGAACGGACAACCGAACAATGCAGAACAAGCTGATTCTGCGCGGCCTCCTCGCCGGAGCGCTGGGCGGATTGCTGGCATTCGTCTTCGCCCGGGTCTTCGCCGAACCGCTGACCCAGTCGGCCATCGACTACGAATCCGGCCGCGAAGAGGCGCAGATGGCGCTCGACAAGGCCGCCGGAGCGCACGCCGAGCACGAGGGTCACGAAGTGTTCAGCCGTGCCGTGCAAGGCAACCTCGGCATTGGGCTCGGCATGGTGCTCTTCGGGGTCGCGATGGGCCTGCTCTTCGCGGTGACCTACACGGTGCTGCTCGGCCGCGTCGGCCGGATCCGCGCGCGGGTGCTGGCGGTGCTCGTGGCCGGGGCCGGATTCCTGACCCTGTACCTCGTGCCGTTCCTGAAATACCCGGCCAACCCGCCGGCGGTCGGGCACGAGGCCACCATCGGCGCGCGCACCGGGCTGTACCTGACGATGGTCGTCGCTTCGGTGATCTTCCTGGTGGCGGCCGTGGTCGTGGGCAAACGGCTCGCGCCGCGGCTGGGCAACTGGAACGCGACGCTCGTCGCGGGCGCCGGCTTCGTCGTGCTGTCCGGGCTGCTGATGGCGCTGCTCCCGTCGCTCGGGTCGCTGGCCGTCAACGTCGCCGAATACGGCCCGCAGGCCAGCGAGATCCCGCTGCCGCTCAAGGGTCCGGACGGCCAGATCGTGTACCCCGGATTCCCCGCCGACACGCTCGTCGAGTTCCGGCTCTACTCGGTGCTGGCGATGGCCATCCTGTGGACGACCATCGCGCTCGTGTTCGGCCCGCTCGCCGAACGCGTGCTGGACCGCGGGCGCGCGGTTACCGTCGAGGCGTGAACCCGCTGACCGGACTGGGCCCGTTCTTCGCCGTCGACACGCATTCGGCGGACGAACCGGCGCGGCCGTGGCATCCGCTGTCCGAAGTCCTCGACGACGGTCCGGTTCTGCGCGAACGAATCGCGCAGAACCGGGCCGTTCTCGGCGGCGATTTCGTGGAAGTGCGGGTCGCGGCGTCGATCGCGCATCTCGGGCTGGCGGCCCGGATCATCTCGCCCGCTTTGGGCCTCGCCGTCGGCGCGGGAGCGGTGCCGGACTATTCGGCGGCTTGGTGGCAGCCGAAGCTCGGCGGAGCGTTCCCGTTGTCGCTGAAGGAAAATCCGGCGGTCGAGTCCGATGTGGTCAGTGCGTTCGCCGAACGCGTGCTGCGCGGTCCGCTGGCGCGCCTGGACAAGGCGATGGCCCAGTTCTCGCTGGCGGAGAACGTCCGGCGGGGGAATGTGGCGTCGGCCTTGAACGGGGCGGTGACGGTGTTGCGGTCCGAACGTCCGGAGTGGACTCAACGGGTGGCCGGAATCGTTGGTGCATTGGAGGAACTGCCGGAACTCGCCGGTACCGCGACCCGGGTCGGCGGGCGGTTCCGCCGTCGCAGCTGCTGCCTGTTTTATCGCGCGACGCCGGATCGCGACGGCCCTAAATGCGGGGACTGCGTTCTGGCCTGAACTCCCGTTCGGTGGGACGACAGCCGCCGGTGCTGGGCTCTGGTTCGTACGCTGGCCCGGTGATCCCCGTTGAGGACTGGGCCGCCCTGCACGATCTGGCGCATCGCTACGCCGCCTGCGTCGACGAGCGGGATTTCGCCGGGGTCGCCCGGCTGTTCGGCGAAGACGGGGTGCTCGTGCTGCCGGATCCGCCGCGCGAGTTCGACCCGGTCCTGGAGCATCGCGGCCCGGAGGGCGTCACGGCGGCCCTGTCGGTGCTGGAGGACGTGCCGCTGACCGCGCACGGCATCACTGGCATGGTCTTCGATCCTGGCGGTAACCCAGCGACCGCGCGCGGGCGGATCGGCTGCGTCGCCCACCACGTGAGCCCGCGCGACGGACGGTTCGCCGACGCCGTGTGGCATCTCCGCTACCTCGACCGTTACGCCCGGATAGAGGGCCAATGGCGGTTCGCGCGCCGCGAGGTGCACCTGGATCTGATCGAAACCCGGGAGGTTCGCGCGTCCCGCCTGGGCCGGTGACCTGCGCGGAGTCACCCGAACGGGCGGACCCGGCAGGGGCGGCGGGGCGACCGGTTTGCCCGGAAACTGCGTAAGGTCGAAACCATGTCAGGGGACGAGGCCTTGCTCACGCACGACAGCACGCGCGGGCTCACCGCGGCCGAGGTGGCCGAGCGGGTCGCCGCGGGGCGGACCAACGACGTTCCTTCGCGCACGAGCCGCAGCGCGTGGGAGATCGTCCGGTCCAACGTCTTCACCCGGATCAACGCGATCTTCGCGGTGCTCGCGGTCATCATCTTCTCCACCGGCTACCTGCTGGACGGGCTGTTCGCCGGGGTGATCGTGGCCAACAGCGTCGTCGGCATCGTGCAGGAGCTGCGCGCCAAGCGGACGCTGGACCGGCTCGCGATCGTCGGCCAGGTGCGCCCGCGCGTGCGGCGCGACGGGACCAGCAGCGAGCTGGCCCCGGAGGAGGTCGTGGCCGACGACGTCATCGAGGTCGGGGCGGGCGACCAGGTGGTGGTCGACGGCGAGGTGCTGGCCGCCGAAGCGCTCGAGGTCGACGAATCGCTGCTCACCGGCGAATCGGACCCGGTGGTGAAGCGCGCGGGCGACCCGATCATGTCCGGCAGCTTCGTGGTCGCCGGGAATGGCGCGTACCGGGCGACGAAGGTCGGCTCGGAGGCGTACGCGGCGAAGCTGGCCGAGGAGGCGGGCCGGTTCACGCTGGTCGATTCGGAGCTGCGGAACGGGATCAACAAGATCCTGAAGGTCATCACGTACCTGCTCATCCCGGCCGGCGCGCTGTCGATCTACAACCAGCTTTCCGGTTCGCAGGCGCTGCCCGCCGCGCTGCGCGGGATGGTCGCGGCGCTCGTCCCGATGGTGCCGGAAGGCCTGATCCTGCTGACGTCGGTCGCGTTCGCGGTCGGCGTGATCCGGCTGGGCCGCCGGCAATGCCTGGTCAACGAGCTGCCCGCGATCGAGGGCCTGGCCCGCGTGGACGTGGTCTGCGCGGACAAGACCGGCACGCTCACCGAGAACACCATGCGGCTGTCCGAGCTGCGGCGGCTGCACGATGCGGGTGAGGAACCGGAGACGGTGCTGGCCGCGCTCGCCGCCGCGGACCCGCGCCCGAACGCCAGCCTGGTCGCGATCGCCGAGGGCTGCCCGGCCGCACCGGACTGGCCGGCGACCGCCGTGGTGCCGTTCTCGTCGGCGCGGAAGTGGAGCGGCGCGGCCTTCGGCGAACACGGCGACTGGGTGCTCGGCGCGCCTGACGTGCTGCTGCCCGCCGAGTCGGCGGAGCGTGCGGAGGCGGAACGGATCGGCGCGCAGGGCTTGCGGGTGCTGCTGCTCGGCCGCGCCGCAAACGCGGTCGACGCGCCGGACGGCCCGGGCGAGGTCACGCCGGTCGCGCTGGCCGTGCTGGAACAGAAGATCCGCGGCGACGCCCGCGAGACGCTGGACTACTTCGCCGCGCAAGGCGTCGCGGTGAAGCTGATTTCGGGCGACAACGCGGTGTCGGTCGGCGGCGTGGCCCGCGCGCTGGCGCTGCCCGGCGGCGAGGCTCCGGTCGACGCGCGGACGTTGTCCGAGGACCCCGGCAAGCTGGCCGAGGAGCTGGAAGGCACTGCGGTGTTCGGCCGCGCGACGCCCGCACAGAAACGGGCGATGGTCGCGGCGCTGCAGGCGCGCGGGCATACCGTGGCGATGACCGGTGATGGTGTCAACGACGTGCTTGCGTTGAAGGATGCCGACGTTGGTGTGGCGATGGGTGCGGGCAGCCCGGCTACCCGGTCGGTCGCGCAGATCGTGTTGCTGGACAATGCTTTCGCCACCCTGCCGCATGTTGTCGGCGAGGGGCGTCGGGTGATCGGCAATATCGAGCGTGTCGCGAATTTGTTCCTTACTAAGACTGTGTATTCGGTGCTGCTGGCGTTGATCGTGGGCGTGCCTGGGCTGATTGGGCTGGATGCGATGCCGTATCCGTTCCTGCCTCGGCATGTCACGATTGTCGGGTGGTTCACGATCGGTTTGCCTGCGTTTGTGTTGTCGCTGGCGCCTAATAATGATCGTGCGCGCAGCGGGTTTGTGGGGCGGGTGCTGCGGATGGCGGTTCCTGCTGGGGTGGTTATTGGGGCTGCGTCGTTTGTTTCTTATATTCTGGTGCATCCTGGCGGGGCTACTACCGATGCGGCGCAGGTGCAGGCTAGTACTACGGCGTTGATTACGTTGATGGCGTTGGCGTTGTGGGTGCTTGCGGTGGTGGCGCGGCCTTATAACTGGTGGAAGGGTGCGCTGGTTGCGACTATGGCGGTTGTTTCGGCGTTGATGTTTTTGCTGCCGTTTACTCGGGGGATTTTTCAGTTGGATCCTAGTAATGCGGGGTACACGCTGACGGCGGTGGTTTGTGCTGGGGTGGGGGTTGTGTTGATTGAGATTGGTCGGTGGGTGGGGAATCGGATCGGGAAGTAGTGGTCCGTTGGGTTTGCTTGGTTGCGTGGGGCACCCCGAAGCCTGATTGTGCTGACGGGCGGCGGGTGTTTGTCAAGGCGGGAAAGATGCCTTGACAAACACCCGCCGCCCGCAGGGAGGCTTCGTATCGGGGTGCGGGGGAGGGGCTGGGTGCCTCGCTCGGTTGGGTGGCGTGCTGCGGTTTCGGTGGGGGTGGGGCTAGCGCCCCAATGTGGCATTGGGTGCATGTGACGCACCCAATGTGGCGTTCGGTGCGTGGGACGCACCCAATGCCACATTGGGGCGCATCGGCGGACGGGTGGCGCAGGTCGGGTCGGGGCGGGTCGTGAAGGACTCCTTGAGGGAATCTAATTCCGTGAAGGAGCCCTTCACGGATCGGCGGGAGCCGCAGAGGGGTCGTGAGGGGAACCCTGCGGGAATCAGAGTCTGTCAGGGTTCCCCTCACGGCGGGGGTCCAGGGGGCGGGTGAGAGTCAGGTGCCTGGCGACGACAGGTGGTGCTGCAACGCCCCTAGTCCCTCGGCCCGTTCCCGGTCGTGGGCGTCTTGTTCGGCCATTTCCGCGTCGGTCAGCACGATCGCGTCCGGGCCCGGGAAGATCGTCGAGTCGTGGTCCGCGCCTTGCCAGCGGACGGTGAACGGCGGGCCTCCGTCCGGCGAACCCACGGCTACGATGCGGCCCCGGTGCTCCGGCACGTCTACCCGGATTCCCTTCACGACCAGCCAATCTCCGCGCTGTGCGTGCATGGTTCCTCCTCTCGCCAGCGGCTTCGCCCGGAGCGATACCTCGCCGCGCCGGGCGTGAAACGTCGGAGTAGTCCGATCAGGTGGCGGCAAGTGACTTTTCGTGTTCGGTTCGGCTTAACCGAGGCGTTCGCGCGGCGGCATCGGGCGGAAGGACGCTGCGAGCGGAGCCGACCCGAAGGAGCCCGCCATGGTCCGTCATACCGCCGTCGCCGCCTCGCTGGCGAGTGCCGCGCTGGTCCTCGCCGCTTGCGGCCAGAGCGCGGCGGGCGGCACGCAGTCCGGCGATCCCGATACCCTGGTCTTCGCCGCGATCCCGTCCGAGAACGCGCAGACATTGCAGCAAGCCTACCAGCCGGTGATCAAGATGCTGGAGAAGGAAACCGGCAAGAAGGTGCAGTTCCAGAGTGCCACCGACTACGCCGCGGTGATCGAGGCGCAGCGCACCGGCAAGGTGCAGATCGCCCAGTACGGGCCGCTTTCCTACGTGCTCGCGCGCAACACCGGCGTCAAGGCGACGCCGGTCGCGGCGCAGGTCAAGAAGAAGGGCGAGCAGCCTGGCTACCGGTCTTACGGCATCGTGCCCGCGGGGTCGCCGATCAAGGATCTTGCCGGGTTCAAGGGCAAGAAAGTGTGCTTCGTCGACCCGAACTCCACCTCCGGATATCTGTATCCGAAGGCGGGATTGATCGACGCGGGGGTCGACCCGCAGTCCGGCGTGAGTCCGGTGATGGCGGGCGGGCACGACGCGTCCGCGTTGGCTGTCGCAAGTGGACAGTGTGACGCCGGGTTCGCGTATGACGCCATTGTGGACACCGCGCTCATCAACAAGGGCCAGCTAAAACCGGGTCAGCTGACCACGGTGTGGAAGTCCGACGTGATCGCCGGTTCGCCGGTCGCGATCTCCGACAGCGTCTCCGAGGACCTGAAGGCCAAGATCGCCAACGCTTTCCAGCAGAAGGCCAATGTGGACTACTTGAACGCCAACGGATTCTGTGCCACCACGTGCAAGGCCGCCGACGACGCGGGCGACTGGGGCTACGCGAAGGTGGACGACCAGCTGTACGACGGCGTCCGCAAGGTCTGCGCCACCACCAAGGACAAGCAATGCACGGCCGCGTGAGCGAGGCGGTCCGGTTCGACCGGGTGAGCAAGAGCTTCGGCACGCTCGCGCTGGACGACGTTTCGCTTACCGTCGAGCCCGGCGAGGTCGTGGTGCTGCTCGGGCGGTCCGGTTCCGGGAAATCCACGTTGCTCCGGCACGTCGACGGCCTGCAGCGGCCGACGTCGGGCACCGTCACGGTGCTCGGCACGGACGTCGGCCGGGCCAGCGGCGGCGAACTGCGCCGGTTGCGGCGGCGGGTCGGGTTCGTGTTCCAGCAGTTCCACCTCATCGGCAGCCTGACCGTGCTGGAAAACGTCTGTTCCGGCGCGCTCGGCCGGTTGCGCGGCCCGCGGCTGGGCCTGCTCAGCTACCCGAAACGGCTCCGTCACGAGGCGCTCGACGAACTGGACCGGGTCGGCCTCGCTGACCGGGCCTTGCAGCGTGCGGACACGCTGTCCGGCGGTCAGCAGCAGCGGGTCGCGGTGGCGAGGGCGCTGCTGCAGCGGCCGGACATCCTGCTCGCCGACGAACCGGTCGCGTCGCTCGATCCGGAGTCCTCGGCGCAGGTGATGCGGCTGATCAGGGAGATCAGCTCGGAACGCCGGCTGACCGTGCTGTGCAGCCTCCACCAGCTCGACCTGGCGCTGAGCTGGGGAGACCGGATCGTCGGCCTGCGCGCGGGCCGCACGGTGCTCGACGCTCCGGCAGCCGGGCTAGACCGCGAGCGCGCGATGGAGCTGTACGCCGGGGTCGCGGCCGAGCCGGCGGCGGTCGGATGACCGCGGGCACCCTGGCCCGCCCGACCCGCTCCGGCACCGCCGCGGTGCTGGTGGTCCTCGGCCTGCTGGCCGCGGGCGTCTGGGCGCTGACCGACCTGCGGATCAACTTCGCGACGCTCGCCGACAGCGCGGGCAACGCGGTGGCCTTCGCGCGCCGGATGTTCCCGCTCGACTTCCCGCCGCTCGCCGAGCTGCTGGAGCTGGCGGGCCAGACGCTCGCGATCGTCATCTCGGCGACGCTGCTGTCGGTGCTGCTCAGCGTGCCGTTGGCGATCTTCGCGGCGGCCAACACCACGCCGGGGCCGGGGTCCCGGCTGGCCGCGCGCACGGTGATCGTGCTGGCCCGCGCGATCCCGGACGTCGTGCTGGCCATCGTGTTCTTCCGGATCTTCGGCCTCGGTGCGATGACCGGCGTGCTCGCGATGGGCCTGCACTCGGTCGGGATGGTCGCGAAGCTGTACGCGGACGCGGTCGAGCAGATCGACGAGGGTGTCCGGTCCGCGGTGCGCGCGGGCGGCGCGGCGCGCGGGCAGGAGCTGGTCACCGGCGTGTTGCCGCAGGTCATGCCCGCCTTCGTGGCGACCGCGCTGCACCGGCTGGACATCAACCTGCGGATCTCGGTGGTGCTCGGGTTCGTCGGCGTCGACGGCCTCGGCTACGCGATCGCGACGTCCTTCCAGCGGCTCGACTACCGGCGCGGGATGGCGCTCGCGCTCGTCGTGCTGATCCTGTGCGTGCTGGTCGAACTCGGGTCGGGCGCGATCCGCCGGCAGCTGTTGCGCGGCGGCGGACCGGCCGTGCACCTCCCGGCTCAGCGAGGGATCGCTCCACAGTGGACCTTCGCGCGGGTGCGCCGCACTTGTTACGCCGCCGCGACAGTACTGGTGGTGGCGGTTTCGTTGTGGGGCGCGGAATTGTCGCCGGTGCAGTTCTTTCATGGGCTCGGTGACATCGGCCATTCGCTGGGTTTGTTCTGGCCGCCGGACACTGGCGGGGTTTTCCCGACACTGCTCGCCGATCTCGGTGAGACAGTGAAGATCGCTTTGGCCGCAACGGTTCTCGGCGCGCTTTTCGCGTTGCCAGTCGGTGCGCTGGCCGCGCGGAACGTCGCACCGAGGCCGTGGGTGGCGCGAGTGTTCCGCGTTTTCGTAGTGCTGGTGCGCGGGGTGCCGGAATTGGTGCTGGCGATCGTTTTCGTGGTGATCACCGGGCTCGGTCCGGTCGCGGGCACGCTGGCGCTGGCGGTCGGCGCGGTGGGACTGCTGGGCAAGCTCGTCGCGGATTCTCTGGAGGAGGTCGACCCGGACGTCGAACAGGCGGTGCGGGCCACCGGCGCGACCCGCTGGCAGGTGTTCACCTCCGCGACGCTTCCGCAGGCGGCCCCGGCGTTCGCCGCGCACGTGCTGTACCAGCTCGACGTGAACATCCGCTCGGCGACGCTGCTCGGCATCGTCGGGGCGGGCGGGATCGGATTCGACCTGCTCAGCGCGTCGCGGATCCTCGAATTCGGCATGGTCACCACGATCCTGCTGCTCGTGTTCGCGACCGTGCTGCTGGTGGAACTGCTGGCCGTGTGGCTGCGCCGGGTCACGGCGTGAACGGTTAACAGCGAACGGCTGACAACTGTTCCGGGAATTCACTTTCGGGGGCGGGCGCGTTGGCCGCGGCGCAGTTGTCCGGACAAGCCGGGAGCGCATCGTCGGTGCCATGACCTCGACGAGGTACCTGGACATCGCGGAGAAGCTGGCTGTGGAGATCGCCGGGAGCGCGCCCGGCACGCGGGTCTCCAGCGAACCGGAGCTGGCCGCCCGGTTCGGCGTGGGGCGGGCGGCGGCCCGCTCGGCCCTGCAGGAGCTGGAACGCCGGCTGCTGGTGCGGCGGGTGCGCGGCGCGGGAACGTTCGTGAACCGCCGCATCGACTACGTCATCTCGCACAGCAGGCCGCCGTCGTGGCACGCCACGGTGGAGGCGGCGGGCGCGACGCCGCGCTCGCAGATCAAGTCGGTGGACCGGTTGCCGCTGCCCGCCGTCCGCGCGGCGCACCTCGACCGTCCGGCCGGCGCGCTGATGCACCGGGTCGTGCGGACGTTTTTCATCGACGACCTGCCCGCCACCTGGATCGAGGAGTGGATCCCGGTCGAGGTGGCCCCTGACCTGGACCTGGCGCTGCACAGCGTCGAATCGATCGACCTGGTGCTGCGCCAGATGGGCCGGGTCCGCCCGGTGCGGGCGTGGTGCCGGGCGAGCGTCGACCTGCCGCCGCCGGAGGTGCTGCGCGGGCTCGGCATCGAGGCGAGCGTGCCGGTGTGGCTGGTGGACAGCGTCAGCCGGGACGCCGATACCGGGCAGGTCCTGATGGCCAGCAGCGCGTGGACGCGCGCCGACGCGGTCCGCGTCGTGGTCGAACTTTCGGACACGGTCTACCCCGAGGAGAAGACGTGCGAATAGCGAGGGAAGAACGCTGCGGCCTGCTCGCCGCGGCGGAACCGGACGAGCTGCGGGAACTGGCCGACGCCTGTCTCGCCGACGGCGCCGAGGTGACGGTGGTGCTGGCCCCGGAGGTAGGCACCATCTCCACCCAGGTGCGCGAACCCGTGGCGGCACAACGGTTTCTGCTCGGCGACGTGCTCGCCTGCCGGGCCGAGGTGGAGATCGCCGGACAGCGCGGCTGGGCCATGCGGCTCGGCGGCGACCGGGCCGCGACGCTCGCCGCCGCGGTGCTGGACGCCGAGGCCGAGGCGGGCCGTCCGCTGGCGGCCGAAGTGGACGAACTGTGCGGCCGGGTCGCGCGGCGGCTGGCGGAGCGGGACGAGCAGGAGTGGGCGGAACTGGCCCCGACCGTCGTGGAATTCGAGGAGCTGACGTGATCACTCTGCCTGTGAATGAATCACAGCTGGCGTTCCGGACCGTGTTAAACGCTCTCGCGCACCCCGGCGCGACGTACCGGCTGCCGGACACCGCGGTTCCCCCGGCGGTCCTTCCGACGCTCGCGCTGGCCGATCTCGGCACCGCGGTGTGCTTGCTGGAGGAGGAAACGGACTGGGTGGAAACGGTTGTCTCCGCGACCTCCGCGCCGTTGTCCGATTTGAACAAAGCACGGCTCGTGACCGCGTTGCGTGCGATGACTGTCGAGGAGATCGCTGAACTTCACCGGGGTACTGCGCTCGCGCCGGAGGACGGTGCGCTGGTCACGCTCGCGGTGTCAGATGTGGACGGTGGTCCCGCCTGGCGGCTGACTGGACCGGGCGTTCCGGGCGAGAAGACGTTGGCACCACAGGGTTTGCCCGCCGGATTCGTCGCGGCGCGGGCGGAGCTGGTCGCCGGATTCCCGGCCGGAGCCGACTTCCTGCTGGTCTGCCCGGACGGCCGGATCGCCGGGCTGCCGCGCACGACGACGATCGAAGAGGAGAGCTGAATGGGGTACTCGGGAGCGCGCGGCGGGCTGGAAGCCATTCTCGCCGCGGAGGACCTGGTGCGCCGGGCCCGCGACCACGCACCGGTGCCGTGGGCGCCGGACGAGCAGATCGTCGCCCGGTTCCGCCTGGCCGTCGACCGGGTGATGGGCGAGGCCGGGCTGTTCGACGAGGGCACCTCCGCCGCCGCGCTGCGCCAGGCCGAAGGCGACCCGCTGGAAGCCTCGCACCTGGTCCGCGCTTACCGGTCCACCTTGCCGCGGCTCGCCGTCGCCGACCCGGTGGACCCGGACGAGCTGCTGATCCTGCGCCGCATCGTGCCCGCGTTCCGCGAACCGGACGGTCCGCAGCTGCTCGGCCGCACCACCGACTACACCGGACGGCTGCTGGAGCGTCCGGCCGCACCGCCGGAGCCCGTCGAGCACGAGCCCGGCACGCCGAAACCGCGCACGGACGAGCAGAAGCGCCCGCGCCGCTTCCTCGACCTGCTGCGTGAGCTGGACCTGGTCGTCGAGCACCGCACCGGCGAGGACCCGGAACCGTTCGACCTGACCCGCAAACCGGCCCGGCCGCCCGCCCCGCGTTCGGCCGCGCTGGCGGCGATGGCGCGGGCGGAAACCGGGGCGCTCGTCGCGCTCTGGTACCGCTCGATCCTCGGCCCGGACGGCAACATCCACGAGGTGACGCTCGGCGAGGTCCGGCACGGGCGGCTGCCGTTGCGAGTCCGGCATCCGCACACCGGAAACCCGGTCGCCGTGGGGGAATTCCGGGTCACCGAGGCCGAGGCGATCGAAGATCTCGACGGAGCCGACGAGGATCGGACCTGCTTCGACGTCGGCTACGGCCTGTGCTTCGGGCACAACGAACGCAAGGCGATCGCGATGGCCAATCTCGACGTCGCGAACCGCCGGTTCGGCCGCCAGGGCCCGCTGGAGCAGCTGCTGCTGCTCACGACCGACGGCCTCGACTCCGGCGGCTTCCTGGAACACCTGAAGCTGCCCCACTACGTCACCTTCCGCTCGATGGTCGAGCGCAAACAGGCGATGCGCGCCGCGGCGGCCGCGGGGAGGGGCCCGCTCCCCGTCCGACCGAGCCCGCCGGAAAGGAATGCTGATGAGCGTCACCACCGATCTGCTGGCCGAACTGGACCCCGGGCCGGCCGGATTGCTCGACGAGGGCGGCAAACGCGAGGTCCGCCGCGCCGCGCTGACCGCGGTGTGCGTGCCCGGCTACCAGGTGCCCTTCGGCTCGCGGGAGATGCCGGTCGCGCGCGGCTGGGGTTCCGGCGGCCTGCAAGTGACCCTCGCCGTGATCGGTTCACAGGACACAGTGAAGGTCATTGACCAAGGCGATGACGCCGGGGTGAACGCGACCAACCTCCGCCGGATGATCGCCGCGACCACCGGCAGCGAGGAGACCGCCGACACGCGCGAGGCGACCATCGTGCAGTCGCGGCACCGCATTCCGGAGGAGGCGATGGCTCCGGGAGATGTGCTGGTGTTGCAGGTGCCGGTGCCGGAACCGTTGCGCGGCGTGCAGAAATCGGTCGAGGAATGCGCGCGGATGCACGCCGAGGGCGACTACGCGGCGATGTGGGTCAGCCTGTACGAGGACATCGTGCGCAACGGCATGATCACCCGCACCACCGGCTACCCGGTGCTGGTCGACGGCCGTTACGTCCTGGCCACTACGCCGATCCCGCGCTGGGACGTGCCGCGTTTGCACCAGAGCGACCAGCTGAACCTGTTCGGCGCGGGCCGGGAGAAGCGGATCTACGCCATCCCGCCGCACACCGACGTCCGGCCGCTGACCTTCGACGACGTTCCTTTCGAGGTCGAGTACACGCCGGGCGCGGTGTGCAAACGCTGTGGCAGCGACGATGTTTTCTTGGTGGAAGCCGGACCTCGCGGCGGTTATGCGTGCAGTGACACCGAATGGTGTGCCCGGGTTCTGGCCGGTGACGTTGATGCCGGGGCACATCGGGATCGTGCGCCCTTGGATTTGATTCCCTCCGCGGCTCGTCTCTCGTCTACAGTGGACTCTCCGCGCATCGAGCCGATCCGAGTGGTCGGCGGTCCGGAATGGGCGCTGCGAGTCGACGGAATCGGCAAGGTGCACGGCATCGGCGGCGCAGACGCGGTTCCCGGCACCGGCCCGGAGCACGGCACCGCGGTGAGCCCCTCGACTGGCGCGATCGTGGCGGCCTGGGACGTGTCGTTCGACGTGGCTCCGGGGGAGGCGCTCGGGGTGATCGGCGAATCCGGGTCCGGAAAGTCCACTGTGCTCGCTTGCGTGATCGGCGACGAGCGGGCCACCGCAGGCAGCGTCCGGCTGGCCACTGTGGACAGCGGGGAAACCGACCTGCTTGGACTGTCCGATCAGGACCGGCGCAAGCTGCGCATCGGCACGATGGCTGTGGTGCACCAGAATCCGGCCGACGGACTGGACTTGCGGGTGAGCGCGGGCGGCAACATCGCCGAACGGCTCACCGCGGCGGGCTGGCGGGGCTACCACGCGATCCGCCGCCGGGCCGCGGAACTGCTCGACCGCGTCGAGGTGCCGCTGTCCCGGATGGACGATCCGGTCGGCACGTTCTCCGGCGGCATGCGCCAGCGCGTCCAGATCGCCAAGGCACTGGCCACCGAACCGCCGGTGGTGCTGCTCGACGAGCCCACCACGGGGCTCGACGCCTCGGTCGCCGCCGGGGTGCTCGACCTGCTGCGCGGCCTGCTCGCCGAACGGGACGTCGCGGCCGTCGTGGTCAGCCACGACTTCTCGGTGATCGACGCGCTCACCGATCGGACCCTGGTCATGCAGCTCGGCCGCGTGGTCGAGCACGGCCTGACCGACCAGCTGTTCCACGATCCGCACCATCCCTACACCCAGCGGCTCGTCGCCGCGGCCAGGAGGTGATCCCCGTGTTGCCCGTGCTTTCCGTTCGCGACCTCCGCAAATCCTTCACCTTGCACACGATTGACGGCCGCACCGTCCATTCGTTGCACGGTGTCGATCTCGACGTGCACGCCGGCGAGCACGTCGCGCTCGCCGGGCCCAGCGGGGCCGGGAAGTCCTCGCTGCTGCGCTGCGTCAACCGGACCTACCTGCCGGATTCCGGCTCGGTCCGGCTGCGCACCGGCGCCGACGACGTCGAGCTGACCGACCTCGCCGACCGCGCGATGGCCCGGCTGCGCGGCCGAGAATTCGGCTATGTGTCGCAGTTTCTCGCCGCCCCGCCGCGCAGCGGACCGATGGCCGTGGTCTCCGCGACCGCCCGCCGCCGCGGCCTCGACCGGGCGGAGGCTCGCGACGCGGCCGCCGAAGCGTTGCAGCGCCTGAACTTGGACGAAGCGCTCTGGGACGTCGACTGCTCGGTTCTGTCCGGCGGCGAGCGGCAGCGGGTGAACCTGGCCGCGGGCACGGTCCGGCCGCCTCGGCTGTTGCTTCTCGACGAGCCAGTGTCCGCATTGGACCCAGAGAACCGGGAGGCCGCCTTGGAACTGGTCGCGGGCTTGACCGCGCAGGGAGTCGCGGTCCTGGCCGTGTTCCACGACCTCGACGCGATGCACCGGCTGGCCTCGCGAGTCGTCCTGATGCGGGACGGGCAGATCGCCGCCGAAGGCGCCCCGGCCGAGATCCTGGCGGCGGCATGACGACCGGACTGGAGGAACGCTGGACGCTTGGCGCACCGCCCGCCGACTACGTGCTCGGCCACGTCCGCGCTGTGCTGGCCGACCGGGTCGTGGACAACGCGCTGGTAGCCGTGCGAGACGGCCGGATCGCCGAGGTCGCGCCGCATCCGCCTGGCGTGGTGTCCGATGTGGATGGTCAAGGCCTGCTGTGCGTGCCCGGTCTGGTAGACGTGCACAGCGACGGCCTGGAAAAGGAACGGCTGCCGCGTCCCGGTGCCGAGCTGCCCGCGGAGTTCGCGCTGTTGTCCTTTGAAGGAAAACTCCGCGCGGCGGGCGTGACCACCGTGTTCCACGGCGCTGGCTTCGAGGAAAGCTTCGGCCGCGGCTTGGACCGGTCGGTGGCGCGAGCCCGCAGCCTGTGCGAGGTCATCGACGGCCGCCCGGACGGACTGGTGGGCCACCGGATCCTGTACCGATTGGACGTACGCTGCCCAGAAGGCTTGCGTGCCCTCCGGGAACGACTGTCCACAGTCGACGGTACGCCGGTGGTGTCGCATGAGGACCACACACCCGGGCAGGGCCAGTACGCCGACCGCGCCTATTACGAGCGTTACCTGCGGGGCACGCGCGGAATGTCCGAAGTGGAGGCATCTGATCACGTAGACCGGCTGATCGCCGACCGCGACGGACGGCTGGACGTCCGAGAGGAAGCCATGGCCTGGCTCGGCGAACAAGCTCGGGCGGGCCGGATCCGCTTACTGGGACACGATCCCAGCTCGGCGGAAGAAATCGAAACCCTGGTGGAACGCGGCGGCGCGGTCGCCGAATTCCCGACCACTGTGGACGCCGCCGAAGCCGCCCGTGACCGCGGACTGCCGGTAGTGATGGGCGCGCCGAACGTCCTGCGCGGCAGCTCGCACAACGGCAACGCCTCCGGCCGAGACCTGGTCTCACGCGGCCTGGTTACGGCTCTGGCGTCGGACTACCTGCCTTCGGGCTTGCTGGCCGCCGCCTTCACCCTGGCTGAGGAAATCGGCCTCCCGTCGGCAATTTCCCTGGTCACCGCCGGTGCCGCCGAGGTAGCCGGACTGCCCGACCGCGGACGCCTGGCCCCCGGCCTGCGCGCCGACCTGGCGTTGATCTCGCCCGGCACCCGGTGGCCGGTCGTCCACTCTGTACTCACCGGAGGCCGCACGTGAGCCACATTCATTGGCCAGTACCAGAACCCGTGCTGCCGTCCGATGTGGACCCGGTCCTGGCTCATGCGACCCGCGCCGCTGCCAGCGCTTTCGCGGAAGCCCGGCGCATCCACGACCGTGCCGCGCTGGCGGAAAAGGTGCAGATCGGCGCCGACGGCACCCCGACGATGCGGCTAGACATCCTCGTCGACACCGCAGTCGCCGAGACAGCCAACGCACACAAGGTAAACCTCCTCAGCGAGGAAATCGGTTCGATCGACAACGGCTCCGCGTTGACCCTCGTCGTCGACCCAGTGGACGGCACCGCCAACGCCGCCGCCGGGGTGCCGCTGTCGGCGTTCGCCGGGGTGATCGCGGTGGACGGAGTCCCGAAGGAAGCCTTGACCTGCTGGCTGGACACCGGCCGCTGCTGGCACGCTGTCGCCGGTCGGCCCACGCCGTACCGCACCAGCGGCCGTCGCGAGTTAGACGGTGCCGCCGTCAGTCTGTTACGTCCTCACGGGCCGGACGACGACGCGTGGTGGCGGATCACAAAACGTGCCGCGCGGGTGAGAATCCTTTCCAGTTCGTGCATCGAAGCCGCGCTGGTGGCGGAAGGCTCGACCGACGCCTTCGCCGACGCCGGCTCCGACACCCACCGCATCATGGACCTGGCCGCCGCGATGATCACCGTCCCCGCCGCGGGCGGCGCGGTCCTGGACGTGCACGGCCGCCCGCTGGAGATCGACCCGGACCTGACCCGCCGCTGGTCCGGCGTCGTCGCCGCGACCCGGGAGCTGGCCGAGGAACTGGCTTCCACGATCAAGGAGGCGTTGTGAACGAAACGGAACTCGCGTCGCTGGTCGACGGCCTGGCAGGCTTGCCCTACGGCGGAGAAGTGGTCGACCAGCGGACGCACGCCCTGCAGACGGGCTGGTTCGCCGCCGAGGCCGGTGCTGATGACGAGCTGCTGCTGGCCGCCGTCCTGCATGACGTCGGCCGCGCGGAGCCGGTGCGCGCGCAGTACCCGGGGTTGCCGCACGAGCTGTCGGGCGCGGAGTTCGCCCGGGCGCAGCTGAGCGAGGCGGCGGCGTGGATCATCGCGCAACACGTGCCAGCGAAACGCTTCTTGGTCGCGACGGACGACGCCTACGCGGCCCAACTGAGCCCGGCTTCGGTGGAGTCGCTGGCCCGTCAGGGCGGGCCGATGTCCACAGTGGAGGTCGAGGAGTTCCGCCGCCACCCACGCTGGGAGGACGCGGTGCGAGTCCGGCGATGGGACGACGCCGCCAAAGACCCGGACGGGCCGCAGCTCCGCACGGAGGATGTGGTGGCGGCTTACCGGCGGTGGTTGGTGGGGAGGTAGGGGGTTGTGAGTGTTTATGCCAGTTCTAACCGGGATTGGCACTCACGACCCTTGTTCAGCCGCGGCGGGCGCGGCAAGGTCCCGCTGCCCGCTGCCCGCTGCCCGCTGCCCGCTGCCCGCTGCCCGCTGCCCGCTGCCCGCTGCCCGCCGTTGCGCCATGCTGCCGGGCGAGGGCGTGGCCTGTCCGGTGAGGGGGCTGTGTCGGTGCCGGTCTCGTGAGTGGCTATCCCGGTTCTAACCGGCATAGCCGCTCACGACCCATCCTGCCGACGGCACCCCGCGCACCGGATGGCGGTCGGTGCGCGGGGCGCGGTCGGGCTGCGGCTGTTCCCCCCGACGTGTGGGACAGCCGCAGCCTCGGAATTGCTGTGTTGCTGCTTCGCGCGGCCTGTGCTGCGTTGCCGCTCGCGGCTTGCTGCGCTACGGCTGCGTGCGGGTTGTCGTGTTGTGGTTTCGCGTGGGGCTGCTGCGCACCCGCTTCGTGCGAGCTGCTGCGTTGCGGCTTTGCGTTGCCGCTTCATGGCTTGCTGCGCTACGGCTGCGTGCAGGTCGTCTCGTTGCGGTTTCGCGTGGGGCTGCGCGCTCCCGTTTCGCGCGAGCTGCTGCTTCGCGCGAACCGTCGCGCTACTGCATCGTGCAGGCTGCGTTGCTGCTTCGCGAGAGCTGGTGCGTCGCGGCTTCGCGAGGCTGCGTTGCGTTTCGCGTGGCTATCGCGCCACTGCTTCGCGCAAGCTCCACTGCTGCTTCGCGTGGGCCGTCACCGCGTCGCGCGGGGCCGTCGAGACTGCTTCGCGCACCACCAGCTCACCCGAGCGACCGCAGGCCCGGCCCCACCCGAGCCCCCGACACCACCGTCTCACCCGAAGCCGCGCTACCCCTTAGCCCGCTTGGAAGTCACCTGCGCAACCGCGCTCCCCGCAAGGTAAAGCCCCAGCCCGTAAATCGCATGCGTCCGCAAGCTGCGCAACCGAGCCACCGCCGGCTTCGGGGTCTTCGCCGCCGCCACACCCAGGCCGAACGCAGGCTGCATGATGAACCACGGCGCCGCAGTCGTCGCGAGGCCGGTCAGCAACGCTGGCAGCGGCGTCGGCTTGTTCGCCCAGCCAGGGCGGGTCGCGACGAGCAAGCCGGCGAAGGCTGTGCCGATCGAATAGTGCGCTGCCCAGCCGATTTCGCGTTCGTGCGGGACCGGTTCCGCCTTCGCGATGCTCTCGTGGCGGACGGTGCCCTCCGGCAGGTGGCCGATCCATCGGCCGAGGAGGCGGTAGTCCAGCGGTTGCACGCCGGTGGTGCGGCGGACGACTTCGCCGCCGAGGTCCATGATGGCGGTGGCGCCGACGCCGATGGCGACGGTGCGCGCGAGGGTCGAGAACATGGTGCTCCTCAGGTTCGGGGTAGGGGACCGGGAAACGAAAGTCAGGACGGGTCGCCGGCGAGCGGGTGGCCGTTCACTTTCCACTCGAGGATGCCGTCGGAGAGGCGGAACGCGCGGAAGCCGTGTGCGGTCAGCAGCCGGACGGCGTCGTGGGAGAACGCGCAGTACACGCCGCGGCAGTAGGCCACCACGTCGAGGTCGGCGGGGAGTTCGCCGATCCGGTCGGCCAGTTCCGCCATCGGGATCGAGATCGCGCCGGGGATGTGGCCTGCGGCGTACTCCTCGGCGGGGCGCACGTCGACGACGATCGCCTGGCCCGCCTCGACGCGGCGCATCAGCTCGTCGCGGTCGACGGCCTCGGTGTCGTCCGAGCCGAGGTAGCGGCGCGCGGCGGCGTCGACCGCGGGCGACTGCGCGGCGGCGACCGCCAGCAGCCTGCCGTACAGCGAGGCGACGTCGGGGCTCGCGATGTGGTGGCGGACGGTCGTGCCGTCGCGGACCGCGGCGACGAGCCCGACCTGCTTGAGGACCTGCAGGTGGGCGGACGCGGTCGTGACGTTCAGCCCCGCGGCCTCGGCCAGTTCGACCACTCCGCGCGGACGCTGGACGAGCAGGTCGACGAGTTCGAGCCGCTTGTCGTTGCCCAGTGCTTTGGCGACGCGCGCCAGTTCCCCGAACAGGGCTGATCGCGGAGGCGAGGGGTCGGTCAATCGATGCTCCGAAGGTGGTACCCGAGGGTGCGGCTATATTCCATAATTCCATGGAATACCGTAATGTGCCATCCGGCAAAGATCAAGGGGAAGGGAGACCGAGGGTGACCCTGCTCAACCGGCGTGCCGACGACGGCGGGCCCGAAGGACGGAGGGGACTCCGATGACCTCGGCGGACAACCGGAAGGGCGCGCTGCCCGCGGCCGTGTACCTGCTCGGGCTCAGCCTGTTCGCGATGGGCAGCTCCGAGTTCCTGATTTCCGGCGTGCTGCCCGGGATCGCGTCGGACCTGCGGGTCTCGCTGCCCTCGGCGGGCGCGCTGATCTCCGCGTTCGCGGTCGGGGTGCTGGCGGGCGCGCCGCCGCTCGCGGTGCTCACGCTGCACTGGCCGCGGCGCGCGACGCTGCTGGCCAGCCAGGCGCTGTTCGTGGCCGCGATCGCGCTCGGCATGCTCACCTCGAGCTACTGGATCCTGATGGTGGCCCGCGTCATCAGCGGGGTCGCCTACGCCGGGTTCTGGGCGGTCGCGATGACCACCGCGGTCAGCCTGGTGCCGCCGGACCGCACGGCGCGTGCGCTGTCGGTGGTGGTCAGCGGGCTGAGCCTGGCGATGGTCGTCGGCGGCCCGGCGGGCACGGTGATCAGCGGACTGGCCGGCTGGCGCGCCGGGTTCTGGGCGGTCGCGATCGCCACGGCGGCGACGGCGGTCGCGGTGTGGCTGACGCTGCGCCAGCCGGGACAGGACGGCGGGCCCGAGCCGGACCTCAAAGCGGAGCTGCGGACGATGAAACAGCCGCGGCTGTGGGTCGCCTTCGGCACCACGATCGCGACCACCGCGGCGTACATGGTGACCTTCGGGTACCTGGGCGCGATGGTCACCGAGACGAGCGGGCTCTCGGAGTCCTGGGTTCCGGCGGTGCTGTCGCTGTTCGGCATCGGCGCGTTCGTCGGCCTCACCATCGGCGGCCGGGTCGCGGACCGGTTCCCGTTCCGCGTGCTGGCGGCCGGCATCGCCGGGATGATCGTGTTCTCGGTCGCGCTGGCGGCGCTCGCCGCGCAGCCCGCCGCCGCGATCCCGCTGGTGTTCCTGCTCGGCGTCGCGGCGTTCCTGGTCAACCCGGCGGTGATCGGCCGCGTGTACACCATCGCGGCGGGCGCGCCGACGCTGGCCGGGGCGACGAACGTGTCGGCGTTCCAGCTGGGCATCACGCTGGCCCCGCTGGCGGGCGGGCTGGCCATCGGCGCGGGATTCGGCCTCGCCTCGGTCTGCTGGGTCGGCGCGGCGATCGCGGTCGTGTCCGGAATCGCGGCGTTCGCGGACAGCAGGCTGCACCGCAGCCCTGCCGTGCCGGAAGGAGCGGTTTCGGCCGTGGCGGAACAGTAGGAACAGCAGGAACGGTTTTTCGCGGCACGGGCGGAATGGGGTTTCGCGCCGCGTCCGGGCGCCGCGCCGCCGGAGGTTCTTCCGGCGGCGCGGGCGCCACCGTTTGGTGGCTTACGCAATGGCGGCAGGCAATTACTGTGTGATTCGAACAACTACATGTCTGGGGGGACAATGGTTCAGGTGTTGCGGTGCCGGGATTCCGCAGCCGGAAGCCTGCCCGAGGACTGGGCGGACGAACGGCTCGCCTGGCAGGCAGTAGACGAATGGATCGAAGGAGAACAGGCGGTTCCGGTGCCGATCGCCGCGCTGCGGCCGTCGGATTCGCCCCGGCTGGCCGGCGAGGACTGCGCGCACGCGCGGCTGCTCGCCTCGGCTCCCGCCGAATTGCCGCCGGTGCTGGTGCACCGGCCCAGCATGCGGGTGATCGACGGAATGCACCGGCTGCAGGCGGCGCAGCTGCGCGGCGCGGAAACCGTGCTGGTCCGGTTCTTCGACGGTTCGGCGGCGAACGCTTTCGTGCTCGGCGTCCGGCTGAACGTCGCGCACGGCCTCCCACTGTCCATTTCGGACCGGCGGGCCGCGGCGATGCGGATCGTGGCCTCGCATCCGCGATGGTCGGACCGGGCGATCGCGGCGGCGACCGGAATGTCGGCGAAGACCGTCGCGGCCGTGCGCCGGTGCGCAAGCGAGGACAATCCGCAGTTGCGCGTCCGGCTGGGCCGCGACGGAAGGGTGCGCCCGCTCAGCACCGCGCCCGGAAGGCTGCGCGCGAGCAAGCTGCTGCAGGAGAAACCGGACGCTTCGCTGCGCCAGATCGCGATGGAATGCGGGATTTCCCCGGGCACGGTCCGCGACGTGCGCGACCGCATGGCCCGCGGTGAGGACCCGGTCCCGCCCGCGCAGCGGACCGGCCCGCGCGCGCAGCTGACGAGCCGCCCGGAGCCCGCCCGCTGCGAGACCGGCGAGCTGATGGCGTTGCTGCGCAAGGATCCTTCGCTGCGGCTGACCGAAAACGGCAGGCGGCTGATCTCGCTGCTGAGCGTGTCCGCGATCAACGGGCGCGAGCAGCAGGAACTGCTGGGGACGGTGCCGCCGCACTGCCGCCGGACGGTGGCGGAACTCGCGGCGGCGTGCGCCCAGGCGTGGCAGGAGCTGGCGGAGAAACTGGTGGAGCACGCCTGAGCTGACCGGAAAACCGTTGTGGCGCGGTCAAGTCCTCATTCCGAGGACGCGGACGACAGGATGTCGGCGACGATCTTGACCGCTTCCGCGGGCGGCGGCATCGTCGGATGCCGGGAGATCCGGCCGAGGCCCACGTCGTACGTGTCGTGCCACACCGGTTCCGGCAGGTGCCCGCCGTCGGCGCGGATCGTGGCGACATTGCGGCGCACAGAAGGCTTTTCCCACATCGCCGCGCCCATCGACGGGAAATAGACCACCGGGTACGGCACCGACAGCACGACGGTCGCCAGGCGGTTGGGAGCCGCTCCGGTCGCGGCCGCGGCGAGGAAGTTCGCCGTCGCCGGCAGCACGATCACCACATCGTGGTCGGCGGCGAGCCGGGACGGTTTGTCGGCGGGCCAGTCGTCCGGCGATTCGCCGTGCACGACGCGGTCGGCGTGCAGGCGCACGGTCGCGGCCGGCAGGAATTGTTCCGCGGTGTGCGTCATGAGCACGGTCACCGGTCCGCCGAAATGGCTGCGGAATTCACTCAGATAGGCCGGGAGGGCGGTCACGGCGATCGAACCGGTGGCGCCTATCAGCAGTCGGGGCGGCCGGGCGCCGGCGGAATCCTGAGTCATGGGCGCGATCGTGCCCGGAATCCGGGGACGAGCGCAATACGCTATTGCACGCGTGTGCAACCTCCCGTTCTTGACAGTCTCCACTTGTGGGTGATGTCATCTGCCCCTCGTCGCATTTCCTCGGCCGGACCGCATTGTTCCGGTTTTTCGGTGTGTTTCCTATTCCATCGTGATGTCTGGGGGCAGGATGGCCGACCCGAATGTAGAACTGATGGATTTTCTTTTCAGCAGTGCCGGCGCCCGGCCGGGCGAACCGTTCCCGCTCACCGACATCCAGCAGGCCTATCTGGCCGGACGGCATCCCGGGCTCGAACTCGGCGGCGGCGCGGCGCACTCCTACTTCGAGTTCGACTGCACGGACCTCGACCTGCCGCGGCTCTCGCGCGCGCTGGACAAGGTGATCGAACGGCACGACGCGCTCCGCACGGTGGTCGACGGCGCGGACCGGCAGCGGGTGCTGGACCGGGTTCCCGCTTACGAGATCGCCGTGCGGGACGTCAGCGAGCGGTTGGCGGAAGCGCAGGCCGCGGAGCTGGCCGCCGTCCGCGCCGAACTCGGCGCGCAGATCCGGGACGCGGGCGCCTGGCCGCTGTTCGACATTCGCGCGACAGTGCTGCCCGGCGGCCGGACGCGGCTGCACCTGAGCCTCGACCATCTTTTCGTCGACCTGCGCGGTTTCCTCGCGATGTTCGCCGATTGGCAGCGGCACTACGAGAACGAGTACCTCGAGGCCGACCCGCCGGAACTTCCGTTCCGTGCCTACGTTCTCGACCGGCAGCGGGCGGCCGAGGGCGAGGAGGGCGAGCGGGCCCGGCAGTACTGGCTCTCCCGGCTCGACGAGCTGCCGCCGGGCCCTGAACTCCCGCTCGCCGTAGCGCCGGAGCAGCTGGGAACGCCGGAGTTCGTCCGGCTCGGCTCTTCGCTGGAGAGCCCCCGCTGGAGCGCGCTGGAGGCCGCCGCGGCGAGCCGGGGGCTGAGCCCGGACGCGGTGCTGCTCGCCGCTTACCGCGAGGTGGTGCGGGCGTGGTCGAACCGGCCGGACTTCACCGTCACGCTGACCTTGCTCGACCGGTGCGGGCGGAAGGACAGCGAGGTCGGCAACTTCGTGTCGCCCAGCCTGTTCGCGGTGTCCGATGTGGACTGTGCGACGTTCGCCGAGCGGGCGGCCGCCGTGCAGCACCGGCTCGCCGAGGACCGGCGGCACACCGCGTTCAGCGGGATCCGGGTGCTGCGGGAGCTGGTGCGGCGGCGCCACGACAGCCGGGCGGTCGCGGTGCCGGTGGTGTTTTCCAGCCTGGTGGAAGAGGAATCCGGCGCGGACGTGCTGCGGGCGTTCGGCGAGCCGGTGCACGGCGCGAGCCAGACGCCGCAGATCTGGCTGGAGAACCAGGTTCTGCGGCGCGACGGCGGACTCGTGATCGCCTGGAACGCGGTGTCCGGGCTGTTCCCGGACGGCATGCTCGACGCGATGCTCGCTGCGTACCGGTCCGTGCTGGCGCGCTTGGCCGACGAACCCGAAGCCTGGGACCAGCCCGGCCGGATCGTGCAGCTCCCGCCGGAAGCCGCGGCCGAGCAGGCAGCCGCCAACCGGACGGCCGCTGATCTGCCTCCGGCGGCGCTGCACGAACTCGTGGCCAGGACGGCCAACCGCACGCCGGACGCGGTGGCCGTGATCGCCGACGGCACCGAGACCACTTACCGCGAGCTGACCTCGAACGCGCACCGTCTCGCCCGGCGGCTGCGGGACGCTGGCGAGGGGAAGCCGAACACGGTCGTCGCGGTGTCCATGCGGCCGGGTGCGGGCCTGATCGCCGCGTTGCTCGGAGTCCTGCACTCCGGGGCCGCCTACGTTTCGATCGACCCGGACCTGCCCGAACAGCGCCGCCGCAAACTGCTGAGCCGGTGCGCGGCGACGGCGGTGATCACCGATCCGGAGCTGCGGGACGGGCTTGCCTGGCCGTCCGGGATCACCGTGGTGACCGCGGCCGACGCGGAGGTGCTCGCCCAGGACGACGGCCCGCTGGACCTCCGACAGGGATGGGACGACCTGGCGTACGTGATTTTCACTTCGGGTTCGACCGGCGAGCCGAAGGGTGTGATGATTTCACACCGCTCGGCGGCGAACACGGTGCAGGACATCAACCAGCGGTTCGGCGTGACGGCCGCGGACCGGGTGCTCGCGATGGCCCCGACCGGGTTCGATCTGTCGGTCTACGACGTCTTCGGGGTGCTCGGGGCCGGCGGCGCGATGGTCGTGCCGGAACCGGGGAAGGCGGGCGACGCCGGGCACTGGACCGAGCTGATCGACCGGCACCGCGTGACGATCTGGAACAGCGTGCCCGCCCCGATGCGGCTCTGGACGGACTCGCTCGACGACGCCCCGCCCGGCGCGGGCTCCAGCCTCCGGCTCGCACTGCTGTCCGGCGACTGGATCCCGGTGACCCTGCCGGGACGGATCCGGGACCGGCTGCCCGGGATGGAGGTGGTCAGCCTCGGCGGCGCGACCGAGGCGTCGATCTGGTCGGTGTTCCACCGGATTCGCGAGGTGGCGCTCGACCGGCCGAGCATCCCGTACGGCAAGCCGCTGGCGAACCAGACGCTCTACATCCACGACGAGAACTTCGAACCGTGCCCGACCTGGGTGACCGGCGAGATCCACATCGGGGGCGTCGGCGTCGCGATCGGGTACTGGGGCGATCCGGAGCGCACCGCGGAACGGTTCGTCACGCATCCGCGCACCGGCGAGCGGCTGTACCGCACCGGGGACCTCGGCCGGTACCTGCCCGGCGGGGACATCGAGATCCTCGGCCGGACCGACTTCCAGGTGAAGATCAACGGCTACCGGGTTGAACTGGGCGAGATCGAGGCCGCGCTGGCGGCGCGGCCCGGTGTCCGGCAGGTGCTGGTGGACGCGCCGGTCTCCGCGGCCGGACAGCGGCAGCTCGCCGCGTACCTGATCGTCGACGACCCCGGCGCGGCCGACCCGGCGAAGCTCCGGCCGGCGCTGGCGGAGACCCTGCCCGGCTACATGGTGCCGCACCATTTCGTCGCGGTGGACGCGTTTCCGCTGACCGGCAACGGCAAGATCGACCGGGCCGCGCTGCCCCGGCCGTGGCACGCGACCGGCGAACCGCAGCGGGATCCAGCCCCGGACGACGAGGTCGAAAGCGGTCTCGTGCGGATCTGGGCCGAGCAGCTCGGGCACTCCGAAATCGGCGTCGAGGAAGGGTTTTTCGACGTCGGCGGGGATTCGCTGCACGCGATGGCCATCGTCCGGCGGCTGCGCGCCGAGTTCGGCATCGGCGACGCCGCCGAACAGGAGGTGATCGAGGGGCTGTTCACCAACGCCACCATCGCGGAGTTCGCCGACGTGATCCGGTCGCTCGTGGACGGGCGGCGATGACCGGCCCGGAGTACGACCTGATCGTGGCCGGGGCCGGTTCGGCGGGTTCGGTCGTGGCCGCGCGGGCGGCGCAGGCGGGCCGCCGGGTCCTGCTGCTCGAGGCCGGGCCGGACCAGCCGCGCGATCCGAATCCGCTGAGCGACGGCACCCGGCTGATCCTGCAGGGCTTCAACTGGGATTACACGGCCAACCTGCGTTCCGGCGGCGGAAAGGGCGCGCGGCGGGCGTTGTGGGAGCGGTTCCCGTACCGGCTCGGCAAGGTCGCCGGCGGTTCCTCCGCGGTCAACGGCGCGGTCGCGCTGCGCGCCCTGCCCCGGGATTTCGACGACTGGGTCAAGCTGGGCAACCCGGACTGGGCGTGGGACCGGGTGCTGCCGTGGTACCGGAAGATCGAGCGGGACGCCGATTTCCCGCGCGACGGACGGCACGGCGACGACGGCCTGATCCCGGTCCGCCGTCCGCGCCGGGACGACCTGCACCCGCTCGACGCCGCGTTCTGGGCCGAGTGCCGCGCGGCCGGGCTGCCCGAGCTGACGGATCTCAACGGCGGCACCGAGATCGGCGTCGGCGCGGTGCCGGCCAACGCCGTCGACGGGGTCAGAATGGACGCCGCCGCCACCTATCTGGCCGCCGCGCGCGAGTGCCCGGGCTTTGCGCTGCGGACCGGCATGCCGGTCTCGCGGGTGGTCCTGGACGGACGGCGCGCGGTCGGCGTGGAAGCGGGCGGCGAAGTCTTCCGGGCGCGGGACATCGTGCTTTCGGCCGGCGCGATCGGTTCGCCGCTGGTGCTGGAGCGCTCCGGCATCGGGTCGGCGGCCCGGTGCGCCGCGCTGGGCGTCGAGCCGGTCGCCGATCTGCCCGGGGTCGGCGAGAACCTCGCTGATCATCCGTCGGTGATGATCTGGGCGAAGCCGGCCGACGGGCTGTGCCGTCCGGGGCTGCCGTGGCGCCAGGTCGCGGCGCGGGTGGCGAGCGGGCTGTCCGACGACGGCGCGGACCTGCAGGTGTGGCTGCTCAACAACGTCCCGAGCCAGGCGATCCCCAGTTTCGCCGACCGGCTCGGCTGGCCGATGGTCATCGGGATCTCGGTGATGCTGCTGCGCCCGCGGTGCCGGGGCAGCGTGCACGCGACGGGCGCGGACCCGGCGGCCCCGCCGGACATCCGGCTCGGCTTCGGCACCGACGCCGACGACGTGGAACGCCTCATGCGCGGCGTCCGGCTGGCGTGGCGGATCCTGCGGTCCGAGGGGTTCCGCGGGCGGCTGGAGAAAATCCAGCTCTGGAGCGACCGGATGGTCGAGGACGACCAGCTGCTGCGCGGCGCGGTGCGCAACGTGATGAGCCCCGGCTGGCACGCCGTCGGCTCCGCCCGGATGGGCCCGGCCGCGGACCCGCAGGCCGTGGTCGGCCAGGACTGCCGTGTGCACGGTGTCGAACGGCTCCGGGTGGTGGACGCGTCGGTGTTCCCGACGATGCCGAGCGCGCCGACCCATCTGACTACTTCGATGCTCGCCGAAAAGATCGCGGGCGAGGCAAGGGAGTGACTTCCGTGCGGCTGTACTGCATTCCCCACGCCGGCGCGACCTCGTCGGTGTACCGCTCCTGGCCGGATCAGCTGCCACCAGGCGTCGAGGTCGTCGGCCTCGACCCGCCCGGCCGCGGCGCGAAAGCCCGGGAGAGACCGGCAGCGGACTACTCGACGCTGGTGGAAGCCCTTGCGTCCCAGGTGATCGCCGATCTGGAGCGAACGGGCTGCCCGGCGTACGCGACGTTCGGGCACAGCTTCGGCGCGATGCTCGCGTTGGCCGTCGCCGCCCGTGCGGCGGAGACGACCGGCACGGCCCCGGCCGGAGCGGTGCTCTCCGCGTCGCTGCCGCCCCGCCTGCTTCCGGTTCCGGACGAACTCGCCACCCTCGGCGACGAGGAACTGCTGGCGAAAATGGCCGCGGACGGCGGAACCGCGCCGGAACTGCTGTCGTCCGGCGCGATGGCCGGGTATCTGCTCCGCCTGTTGCGGCAGGACCTGACGATCCGGCCGGAGTTCCGCGAACACGCCTCGTTGCGGGTCGATTTCCCCTTGGTGCTCGTCGCCGCCCAAGAAGACGCGTACGTCCCGCCGGAGCAGATGTGGGCGTGGGCCGAGCACAGCACCGCGTCCGTCCGGTGCGTCGAGATACCCGGCGGGCATTTCGCGGTGCTGCAGCGTCCGCGCGAAGCTCTCGCGCCGTTGTTCCGGGAAGTGGTGTGCTGACATGGACCTCAACGCCTACGAACCCGACCACGAGGACTTCCGCGCGCTGTGCCGGACTTTCCTGGAGCGCGAAGCGGTGCCGAACCATCCGCGGTGGGAGCAGGAAGGCATCATCGGCCGCGAATTGTGGCTCGCCGCCGGGAAAGCCGGGCTGCTGGGGCTGGACGCGCCCGAGGAAGACGGCGGGGCGGGCGAGCCGGATTTCCGCTACTCCGGGGTGTTCATCGAGGAACTGGTCCGCGCCGGGGTGAGCGCGCCCGGTTTCGTCGCGCACAACGACCTGATCTCCTCCTATTTCGCGACCAGGACCACCCCGGAACAGCGGGCCCGGTGGCTGCCCGGCCTCTGCTCCGGGGAATTGATCGCCGCGCTCGCGCTCACCGAACCGGACGCCGGGTCCGACCTGTCCGGGATCCGGACGACCGCGACGCGCGACGGCGACTGCTACGTCCTCAATGGACAGAAGACGTTCATCACCAACGGCGAGAACGCGGACCTGGTCATCGTCGCGGCGAAGACCCCGTCCGCCCGGGGCGGCTCCGGCATGACCCTGCTGGTGGCCGAACGCGGAATGCCGGGCTTTTCGCGCGGACGGCGGCTCGACAAACTGGGCTGGCGGGCCAGCGACACCAGCGAACTGTTCTTCGACGACTGCCGGATCCCGGCCGCGAATCTGCTCGGCCGGGAGAACGGCGGAATGGGCTGCCTGATGCGCGGCCTGCCGAGGGAACGGCTCTGCATCGCGACCGTCGCGGTGGCGACCGCGGAGAAAATGCTCGCCGCCACTCTCGACTACGCCCGCGAACGCGCCGCCTTCGGCAAACCGATCGGCAGTTTCCAGCACAACAAATTCCTGCTGGCCACTTTGGACACCGAGGTGACGCTGGCGCGGGTGTTCCTCAACCACTGCACGGCGGAACTCAACGCCGGGCGGCTGACCGTCGCCGACGCGGCGAAGCTCAAATGGTGGACGACCGAACTGCAGAACACGGTCGCCGACCGGTGCCTGCAATTGCACGGCGGATACGGCTACCTGAAGGAATCGGAGATCGCCCGAGACTGGGCGAACAGCCGAGTCCAGACGATTTACGGCGGCACCACGGAAATCATGAAAGAGATCGTCGGCACCGCACTGGGCCTGTGACGGCCCGGCAACGAAGGGAGACCGCGATGGGGGACCACCAGCCGACCGTCTACGAATGGGCGGGCGGGGAGGAAGCCTGGCACCGGCTGACCGAAGTCTTCTACAAAAAGGTCGTCGAGGACGATCTGCTGAAGCCGCTGTTCGAGCACATGCAGCCGGACCATCCGAAACACGTCGCGATGATGCTCGGCGAGGTGTTCGGCGGACCGCCGGTCTACACCGAGGAGTTCGGCGGCTACCCGCGGCTGGTCCGGCGGCACCGCAACCGGGACATCCAGCCCGCCCAGCGGGCGCGGTGGGTCGAGTTGATGCTCGAGTCCGCCGACGAAACCGGTCTTCCGCAGGACGCGGAGTTCCGCGCGGCCTTCGTGTCCTACCTCGAATTCGGGTCGCGACGGGCGATGGCGAACTCGGCGCCGGGCGCGGTTCCCGGCGAGCGCGAAACGCTGAAGCTGTGGGGCTGGGGCGAGGCGCGGCCGGGAGGCGAGTGAGGTGGGCATCGGCGAACGGGCGGCCCGCCTGCTTCGCGAGGCCCCGGACGAGGCGGTCGCGGTCGAACACGACGGGACGCAGTGGACGTGGGGGCGGCTGCGCCGGTGCGCGGAAGCGGTCGGCGACGCGGTGCGCGGCGCCGGGATCGAGCCGGGTGCCCGGGTCGGGCTGGTCCTGGAGAACCGGCCCGAACACGTCGCCGCGTTCGCTGCCTTGCTCGCCGGCGGATGGTGCGCGGTCGTGGTCGATCCGTTGCAGCCCGCCAGACGGCTGCGCGAAGACCTCGAACGCGCCGAGGTTCCGGTGGTCATCGGAGCGGCCGAACGGCTGGCCGACGCACCGGGCGTGATCGCGCTCGGCCGGGACGGTTCGGCCCGGCTGCGCGGCGCCCCGGCCGAGACGAAAGCCGAGGACTCCGACGCGGCGTTCGAGATGTCGACCTCCGGCACCACCGGGACGCCCAAACGGATCGCGATCCGGCACCGGCAGGTGGACCGGGCGCTCGCGTCGGCCTCGCGGCCGTCCGGGACGGACGCGCTGCTGCTGCCGTCCGCGTCGGTGATCGCCAGCCCGCTCGCGCACATCGGCGGGCTCTGGGGCTTGGTCCACGCGCTGCACACCGGCCGCCGGATCGTGCTGATGACGAAGTTCGCGGTGGAGCCGTGGGTCGCGGCGGTGGAACGGCACCGGGTCCGCGCCGCGTTCCTGGTTCCCGCCGCGCTCCGCGACATCCTTGCTTCGGAGGTGCCGCCGGAGCGGCTGCGGTCGCTGAAGCTCGTCACGTCCGGCTCCACCGTGCTGCCCGCCGAACTGGCGGACCGGTTCTTCCGGCGGTATGGCGTCCGGGTGCTGATGACCTACGGCGCGACCGAGTTCGCCGGTGCGGTCGCCGGGTGGACTTACGCGCTGCACGAGCAGTGGTGGGACCGCAAAGCGGGCAGCGCCGGGCGGGCGTACCCGGGCGTGCAGCTGCGCGTGACCGACGACCTGGGCCGGGAAGTACCGCCGAACTGCGCGGGCAGGCTGGAAGTGCGCACGGCGCAGTCCTCTCACGGCGCACAGGACTGGGTCCGCACCAGCGATCTGGCGCGGATCGACGAGGACGGCTTCCTGTGGAGCATGGGCCGCGCGGACGACGTGATCAGCCGCGGCGGCTTCACCGTCCGGCCGGACACCGTCGAGCGCGCGCTGGAACGGCATCCGGCGGTCCGCGAGGCGGCGGTGACCGGGGTGCCCGACGAACGGCTGGGCGCGGTCCCGGTCGCCGCGGTCGAGCTGGAACGGGGGCAACCCCCGCCCGCCGCCGAGGAGCTGATCGCCTGGTGCCGCAAGGAATTGCTGCCCTACGAACTGCCCGAGCGGGTGGTGCTGGTCGACGCGCTGCCGCGCACAGCGTCGGCGAAGGTCAGCCGCGTCGCGCTGGCCGAACTGGTGCGCGCCGCACCGCCGGACGAGACCCCGATTCCCGACGACACAGAAGGTTCCCGCCATGAGCACGACTTCGCACCGAGTCCCGACGGCGCTGCCCGGGTTCACCGTGAGCACCGCCACCGCGGACGACTGGCGGCAGGTGACTGACTGGGCGCACCGGGAGGGCTGGAACCCCGGGCTGCGCGACGCGGAATGCTTTCTCGTCACCGATCCGGGCGGGTTCTTCGTCGGGAGCCTCGGCGACCGTCCGGTGGCGGCGGTGTCCCTGGTCAACCACAACGACCGCTACGCCGTGTGGGGCCATTACCTGGTCCATCCGGAGTTCCGGAACCGCGGGTACGGCCGGGCGACCTGCCGGGTGGCCCGCAAGCACGCGGGCGACCGGATCCTGGCGTCCGACGCCATGCCGGAGCAGGTCGAGAACTACACCAGGTCCGGGCTGGTCCGCGCGCACGACACGGTGCACTACGCCGGAACGCCGAGGCGGTCCGGAGCGAACTGGGCGGTGCCGTTCGATCCCGGTTGGCTGGACCGGGTCGTCGAGTACGACCGGCGGAGTTTTCCCGGCGGAAGGCCGGAATTCCTGCGGCACTGGCTCACCGCGCCCGGGCACGTGACGTTCCTCCGGGTCGTCGACGGCGCGCTCGCCGGGTACGGCGTCCTCCGCCCGGCGCGGGGACGGCACCGGATCGGCCCGCTGATCGCGGATTCCGCCGCGGACGCCGAAGCCGTGTTCGCCGCGCTCGTCGACTCGCTCGACCCCGGCGCCGAGGTGTCCCTGTTCGCGCCGGGCGAGCAAGGCCCGTTCGCCACCAGTCTCGGGCTCGCGGAGGAATTCCGGGTCGTGCGGATGTACACCAAGGCGCCGGACACGTCCGCGGACCGCGTCTACGCCATCGGCAGTCTCGAACTCGGCTGAAACCGGCCGCTGGAACGGAGGAGAACATGACCGGAATCGGCGCCGATCAGGCGAAGGCGCGCGGCACGCTGCTGCGGCGGCTGTTCGGCTCGCGGATCACCGAGGTGGTCGCGCTGATGGCGAAACTGGACCTCGCCGACGCGATCGGGGACGGCGTCGCCGACGTCGGCGATCTGGCCCGCGCGTGCGACATCCCGGCACCGCAGTTGCACCGCTTGCTGCGGGCGCTGGTCAGCCTGGGCATGTGCGTCGAAGCGGGTCCGGGCAAGGTGTCGCTCAGCGAGACCGGCGCCTTGCTGCGCAAGGATTGCCCGGGTTCGATGTACGAGTTCGCGCGGTTTCACACCGCCGCCGAGACCACGCGGCCGTGGCAGCGCCTCGAACACAGCCTGCGCACCGGGAAACCGGCTTTCGACGAGGTATTCGGCAGCCCGCTGTACGACCATCTCGGCGCGCATCCGGAGATGTCCGCCCGGTTCGGGGCGGCGATGGGGGACGAAAGCCGGGCCGCCGCCGAGGCGATCGCGGCGCAGCACGATTTCTCCGGCTGCCGGATGGTGACCGACATAGGCGGCGGCGACGGCACGCTGATCACCGCGATCCTGCGCGGGAACCCGGGGCTGCAGGGCACGATCTTCGACACCGAGGAGGGCGCGGCCCCCGCGGTCGAGCGGCTGCGGGCGGAGGGGCTGGCGGACCGCTGTTCGATCGTCACCGGGGACTTCTTCACCGCGGTGCCGACCGGGGCGGACCTGTTCCTGATCAAGAGCACGATCCACAACTGGGACGACGAGCACGCCGTCCGCATCCTGCGCAGCTGCCGGACCGCCTTGGGGGACAACGGAAAGCTGCTGATCGTCGACGTGCTGCTGCCGGACCGCGTCCAGCCGGACCCGGCCGGGCTGAACCCGTACATCAAGGACCTGCAGATGCTCGTGCTCCTCGGCGGGCAGGAGCGCACGCGCGCGGACTTCGACCGGCTGTGCGCGCAGGCGGGCCTGCGGATCGCCGGGGTCGAGGCGCTGCCGCCGCACGTGGGGCAGAGCATGCTCGAAGTGGTGCGGGCATGACGGGGTCGGTCGGCGCGCTGGTCGAGCGGTGTGCGCGACGCTACGGCCAGGAGGTCGCGGTCGAGTGCGGCGGCCGGAAGATCACCCATCACGAGCAGATCGGCCGGATCCGCCGGACCGGCCGGGCGCTGCTCGCGCTGGGACTGCGGCCGGGGGACCGGGTCGCGCTGCTGATGGGCAACTCCCCGGAACTGGTCGACGTGTGGTTCGGGCTGGCGTGGGCCGGGCTTGCCGTCGTGCCGCTGGACCCGGTCGGCGGACCGCCGGACCACGCCTTCCGGATAGGGGATTCCGGCGCCCGCGCGGTCGTGCACGATCCGGTGCATGCCGGCGCCGTGACCGCCGAGCACACCCTCGACACCGAGCGGCTGTCGCGGCTGGCCGCCGCGCAGCCGGACGGCCCGGGAATGCCCGACGTCGCCAGCACGGACCTGTTCGGCATTTACTACACCGGCGACGAGAACGGCCATCCGATCGGCGCGGTGCACACGCACGGCACCTATCTCGCCGCGGTGCTGGGGCATCTGGCCGACAGCGGGCTCGGCGAGCGCGACCGGTTCGCCCACGTCGCCCCGATCACCCACGCCAGCGGGATGTTCGTCCTCCCGACCTGGCTGCGCGGCGGCACGAACGTGCTCCTCGACCGGTTCGATCCGGACCTGTTCGCCCGGACCGCCGAACCGGTCACCGCGACGATGTTGGTGCCGACCACGCTGCATCGGCTGGTGGAGCACGGGCGGCCGGCCGCACTGTCCACAGTGGTCTGCGGAGTGGCGCCGGCGCGGGCTTCGCTGCTGCTGGCCGCGCGCGAGCTGTTCGGCCCGGTCGTCACCTGCCTTTACGGGCTCGCGGAAGCGCCGAACCTGATCACCACGCTGGCGAAAACGGACCGGGCGTCGGATGCGCTCGGCCGTCCGGTCACGATCGCCGAGACCCGGCTGGCCGGCGACGGCGAACTCCTGGTCCGCGGGCCGCACGTCTCGCCGGGGTACTGGCGGCGTCCGGACCGCGATCCCGGCGGCTGGCTGCACACCGGAGACCTGGTCGAAGAGGACGACCAAGGGTTCCTGCACCCGGTCGGCCGGAAGAAGGACCTGATCGTCTCCGGCGGCTATCCGGTGTTCGCCGCGCCGGTGGAGGAGGCGCTGGCCGCGCATCCGGCCGTCCGGCAGGCGGCGGTGATCGGCATTCCGGACGACCTCTGGGGCGAGCGGGTCGCCGCGGTCGTCGTGGCCGATCCCGGGAGCGCGGTGAGCGGCGCGGACCTGACCGCGTGGACGGCGGAGCGGCTGGGCCGGGTGCGGGCGCCGAAGACGGTCGAGTTCGTCGCGTCGATTCCCCGCCTCGCCTCGGGACAGCCGGACAAGGCCGCGCTGCGGGGGAATGCCCGATGCGGGACCTGACGATCAGCAGCCAGCTGGCCCGGCACGCGCGGATGCACGGCGAGCGGGTCGCGCTGGGGCAAGGCTCCCGGCAGCTGACCTACCGCGAGCTGGACGACCGGGTCGGCCGGCTGGCGGCGACGCTGCGAGCCCGCGGGGTCCGGCACGGCAGCCGGGTGGCGGTGCTGAGCCCGAATCTGCCGGAGGTGCTCGAAACGTACCTGGCCGTCGCGCGGCTCGGTGCGCTGTCGGTGCCGCTGAATTTCCGGCTGACCACTGCGGAAATCGGCTTTCTTCTCGCCGACAGCGGGGCCGAAGTCGTGCTGGTGCACGAATCCCTTGCGTCCAAAGTGGAGGGTACCGAGCGGCTGGTGTTCGGCGCGGACTGCTACGCACCCGTCCGCGCGGCCGAAGCCGAAGTGTCCGATGTGGACGCTGCGTTCCTGATGTACACCTCCGGTACCACTGGCCGGCCGAAGGGAGCGGTGCTGACCCACCGCAACCTCCTGGCCAACACGCTCGCCTACCGGTGCGAGCTGGGCGGCGGCCCGGAGGACGACGCGGTGTGGCTGGCGGCGACCCCGCTGTTCCACATCGCCGCGCTGGCCGGGCTGCTGCCGACGTTCCTTCGCGGCGGCCGGATCGTGCTTGCCCCGCCGGGAAAATTCGACGCCGCCGAGGTAGTCGACGTGATGGCTCGCGAACGGGTCACCGCCTGCTTCCTGGTTCCGACGCAGTGGCAGGAGATCTGCGCGCTGCCGGAGGTCAGCCTGCCCGCGCTGCGCCGCGTCGTCTGGGGCGCCGCGGCCGCGCCGGACAGCCTGGTCCGGACGCTCGCCGAGACCTTCCCGCACGCCGAGCTGACGACCGGCCTCGCGCAGACCGAATGCGGCCCGATCACCACGGTCGCGCGCGGTCCCGAGCTGCTGCGCAAGATCGGCTCGGTGGGGCGGCCGATGTTCGCCGTCGAAGCCCGGGTGGTGGACCGCGAGATGCGCGACGTGCCGCCCGGCACGGTCGGCGAGATCGTCTACCGCGGCCCGTCGGTGATGCGGGAGTACTGGAACCGGCCGGAGGAAACCGCCGAGGCGTTCCGCGGCGGCTGGTTCCATTCCGGGGATCTCGTGCGCATGGACGACGACGGATGCTGCTGGCTGGTCGACCGGATGGCCGGCCTGATCGTGTCCGGCGGGGAGAACGTCTACAGCGCCGAGGTGGAGAACGCGCTCGCCGGACATCCGGGGATCGGCGAGGTGGCGGTGATCGGGGTTCCCGATCCGCACTGGGGAGAGGTGCCGCTGGCGGTGATCACCGCGTCCGCCGGGCAGCCGGCGCCGACACTGGAGGAAATCCGCGCGTGGTGTGAGCCGCGGATCGCCGGGTACAAGCATCCGCGCCGCGTCGAGGTCGCGCCGGAGCTGCCGAGGAACGCGACCGGGAAGGTCGCGAAGGCGCTGCTGCGCGCCGAATACACCGGATCCTGAAGGAGAATCATGCCTGAATGTTCGTTCGACCCCTACGCCGAGACCCTCACCGAACCGGAGGTGTGGTCGGTCTACGCGGATCTCCAAGCCCGCTGCCCGGTCGCGCATTCGCCGGAACGCGGCGGATTCTGGATGGTGAGCCGCTTCGACGACGTGCGCGCCGCGCTGAAGGACCCGGAGACGTTCTCGTCGGCTTGGGGCCACCGGGTGCCGACCACGGTCGAGCACGGATCGATCCCGATCAACTTCGACCCGCCGCTGCACACGCAGTACCGGAAGCTGATGACGCCGTTCTTCACACCCAGCCGGGTACGGGAGCTGCGGCCGCGGCTGGCGGAGGTGATGGCCGAGATGATCGGCCGGTTCCGGCGGGACGGCGGCGGCGATTTCGTCAGTGCGGTGGCGCTGCCGTTCCCGTTGCAGGTCCTTGTGGAACTGCTGGGCTTCTCCGAGGACACCGTCTCCGGGCTGCGGGAGCTGACCGAGGGGCTGTGGGCGAAGGTCGCCGATTTCGACTACGCCGACGCGATGCAGGACATCTTCGCCCTGATGCGCAAGGAACTGGCCGAGCACCGGACGAGCCGCCGCGACGATTTCGTGACGTCGCTGCTCGACGCGACGGTCGACGACCGCCCGCTCACCGAGGACGAGCAGTGCCGGATGCTGTCCGCGCTGGCCGTCGCCGGGCACGAGACGACGATGAACTCGATGAGCACGCTCGTGTTCCTCCTCGTGTCCGATCCCGCGCTGCAGCAGCGGATGCGCGCGCGGCCCGAACTCGCTCCGCACTACGTCGACGAAATGCTGCGCCTGCGGACCCCGGCGCAGAACTTCGCCCGGAAGACCACCCGCGAGGTCGAGATCGGCGGCGTCACGATCCCGGAGGGCGACGCGGTGCTGCTGTCGTACGCGGCGGCGAACCGGGACCCGGCGAAATTCCCGGACCCGGACCGGTTCGACCCGGACCGCGACACGCGCGGCCACCTCGGGTTCGGCTGGGGGATCCACCAGTGCCTCGGATCCGTGCTGGCCAGGGCCGAGCTGACCGTGCTGCTCGAAACGCTCGCCGCACAGCCTCCGGTCCGCGCGGCCGGGGAGGCGAAGTGGAGCCCGCTGCACGGCGGGCACCATCTCGGGCCGGTGGTGCTGCCGGTCCGGTTCGAGACGGAAGAAAGCGGGGTGGCCTGATGCGGTACGCCGTCGAAATCGACCGGGAGATCTGCAACGGATACGGGAACTGCGTCCTGGCCGCGCCGGACGTGTTCGACCTCGACGACGAGGACTACGCCGTCGTCCGCCCGGGGAGACCGACCCCCGAGGACGTCACCGCGGTGGCGGAGGCGGTCGACGACTGCCCGATGCGCGCGATCCGGCTCCGCCGCGACCCCGGGGACCCGCGATGACCGCCCCGGCGCGCTACGGCACGATCGGCCTGCTGTTCCTGACGCTGATCTTCGACGGATTCGACGCCGTCGCGATGAGCATCGTGGTGCCCACCCTCAGCCGGGACTGGCACCTCCCGCCGTCGGCGTTCACCGCGCCGCTGGTGGCGACCAACGTGGGCGTCGTCATCGGCCTGCTGGCGGCGAACCGGTTGTGCCGCTTGCTGAACCGGCGCACGGTGATCTGCCTGGCGACCCTCGTGTTCACCCTCGGCGCGTTCGCCACCGCCCTGGCCGGGAACGTCGCGCTGCTGACCGTGATCCGGGGACTGACCGGCCTCGGCTTCGGCGCGGTGCTGACCGCCGCCACCTCGCTGGCCGCCGACATCGTTCCGGACCGCTGGCGGGAAACGGCGAGCATCGTCGTGCCGCTGGGCCTGAGCTTCGGCGGCAGCGCGGCCGGCTTCGTCGGCAGCCAGGTGCTCGCGACGCTCGGCTGGACGTCGGTGTTCTGGCTGCCCGGGATCTTCGGGCTCGCACTGGTCGCGATCCTGTTCTGGCGGCTGCCGTCGGTCGAATCGGCCGCGACGGTCTCGGACGGCTCGCGCGCGACGGTCCGGGACCTGTTCGCGCCCGGCCTGCGGTTGACGACCATCGCCATGTGGGGCTTGGCTTTCCTGGTGTTCGCGACGATGTACTCGCTGGACGCCTGGCTGCCGACCTTCGCGGTGGACTACGGCATGACGCCCGCGCAGGCCCCGGTGAGCAGCGCGGTGAAGGGCATCGGCGGACTGGCCGGGGGAGCGGTGCTCGTGTTCGGCACGATGGCCTTCGGCGCCCGCCGGATGATGCTCTTCTTCCTCGCCCTCGCCGCGGTGTGCCTCGGCGTCGCCGGTCTCGTGCCGATCGGGACCACCGCCCTGCTCGCCCTGGTCGGCGGGATGGGCGCCGGGCTGATCGGCGCGTGCGTCGGCCAGGTCGGCCTGGCCACCCGCATCTACGACGGCGACCGCCGCACCGCCGGCATCGGCTGGACCCTGGGCATCGGCCGCGTCGGCTCAATCGGCGGGCCCGCAGTGGCCGGCCTGCTGCTGGCCGGGGGCGGGAACCCGCGCACGGTGCTGCTGATCATGGCGGCAGTGATCGTGGCCGGGCTGGCGGTGACGGTGACGCTGGGGCGGAAGGGCGTGGTCGAGGCGGAGGAGGTGCGCGCGCCGGTGTCGTGAGTGGCAATCCCGGTTCTAACCGGGATTGCCACTCACGACCCCACCTCACCGGCTGGCGATCACCACCGGACGTTCCGTCGGCCCACTGTTGACATTCGTCCGCCGGTGCCAGCGCAGCTGCCCGTCCGCGAATTCCACCGTGACGGTGTCGTGGAACGGCGACTCCACGAAGTACCACTCCAGCACCAGCTCCCGAGACGACCGCCATTGCGCAGCAGCGAGAACACGCGTCGATTCGGACTGGTACGAGTGGTGCAGCTGCCAAGTCGAGACGCCAGTCTTCGACTCGACCCAAGTGGACAGTCCACAACGGACGGAATGACGACCGCGCCCATCCTCCAGCGTCACGACAAGAACATCATCCTCCACCGCGAACGAGATCTCCGTCAGGGAGTCCTCATTGGACTCGCACCGATACCGCTGGCCATCCAGCTCAGCAACAGTCGGCGAAAGCCCCGGAGCAACCGAGGTCTCAGCGAGATCAGCCGCCAGCGAGGCATCGGCCGCAGCGGACGGGGCGCCGTCGAACGCGGGCACCAGCAGGTCGTGCACCAGGCCGGACAGCAGCCGGTGTTTGCCGTGCGCGATGCTGCCGGTCGTGACGACCACCGCGTCGTGCTGGGGGAGCACGAAGACGTCCTGGCCGAACATCCCGGACGCTCGGTACCCGCCGTCGGCGTCGAGCCACAGCTGGTATCCGTAGCCCTCCGGCCGCTCGTCGGAGTCGGTGGAAGCGGGGACGAACTCGGTCCCGTTCCAGCTTCCGGCGTCGGCGTTCTCGACGTGCCACGCGGTGGCCTCGCGCACCCAGCCCGCGGGCAGGATCCGTTCGCCCTGCCAGATTCCGTCGTGCAGGTGCAGCACGCCCCACTTCAGGAAGTCGATGCTGCGCAGGCTGAGGCCGTTCCCGCCGGAGCAGATGCCTTCCGGGTCGGTGTCCCAGCTGTGGCCGGAGAAACCGAGCGGCTCGAACAGCCGCGGCTGGAGGTAGTCGAAAACCGGCTGGCCGGACGTGCGCTGCACGATCGCGGACAGCATGTGCGACGTCGCGCTGGAGTAGGTGAATGCCTTGCCCGGCGGCAAATCCACCGGAGTGCGCAGGTATTCCCGGACCCAGCTCGTCTTCAGCAGCCGCCAGGTCTTCCCGGACAGGCCGACGCGGTGTCCGGTCCGCATGGTCAGCAGGTCTTCGACGGTGATCGCGCGCAGGTGTTCCGAGGCGTCCTCCGGCACGAGTTCCGGGAAGAACGACACCAGCCGGTCGTCCAACCGGAACAGTCCTTCGTCCAGCGCGAGCCCGACTGCCGTGCCCACAAAGGACTTCGTCGCCGAGTGTGTCGTGTGTGGACGGTCCGCGCGGTAGGGCCACCAGTACTGCTCGAAGGCCAGCTTGCCCGACCGGTAGACGAGCAGGCTGTCGAGCGAGATCCCGTCGGCGGCCAGGCGGTGCAGGAACCCGCGCACGCCGTCGGCGTCGAGGCCCGCTTCGGACGGGGCGGCGGAGGGGAAAGCAGAGGTCACGAAGGCTCCCGGACGAGTGTTTTCTTGCGGTTCGCGAGCCGTTCGGCGACCCGCGAGAGGAGGATGTTGACGACGATGTAAAGCAGCCCGGCCCCGACGTACGCCTGGATGAAGTCGCCGCTGAACTCGCCGAGCACCTTGCCGTTGTTCAGCAGTTCGGCGATGCCGACGACGTAGCCGAGGCTGGATTCCTTGATGACCCGCACGGTCTGGCTGATCAGCGCGGGCGCGAGCGCGCGGGCGGCCTGCGGGAGCACGACGAACGTCATGACCTCCCAGTGCCGCAGCCCGATCGCGTGCCCGGCCTCGCTCTGGCCGCGCCCCACCGCGAGGATCCCGGCCCGCACGATCTCGGCGAAGATCGCGCCGGCGTGCGCGACGATCGCCAGCACCAGCTGCCAGAAGATCGGCACCCGGACCCCGAGGATCGGCAGCCCGAACATGAAGAAGAACAGGATCAGCAGCAGCGGCATCGCGCGGAAGAACTCGATCACGGTCGCGGACGGCCAGCTCAGCCACCGCTTCCGGCTCAGCCTGCCGAGCGCGAGCAGCACGCCGATCGCGACGGACAGCACCGTGGACACCACGCCGACCAGCAGGGTCATTGCCAGGCCCTGCAAGAGGAAGCGCAGCATCGCGCCGTCGACGAGAATCGCCCAGCGGGCCGGGTCGAGCTGGCCGGAGGCGCCGAGCCGGATCAGCACGAGGGTCAGCAGGCCGAGCAGCACGAGTCCACAAAGGATCGACACGGTGCGCAGCCGGGCCTTGGCCTTCGGGCCGAGGGCGTCGAAGAGAATGTCGTCGTTCACCGGAGCACCCGGACCTTTCGCTCGATGAGCCGCACGACCCCGCTGACCGCCAGGTTGATCACCAGGTAACCGCAGGCCGCGACGGCGAAGGCGAGGATCGGCTCGGCGGTCTCCAGATTGAACGAGCGGGTTTCCAGCGTCAGCTCGTCCACGCCGACGGCCGCGCCGAGCGCCGACCCGAGCGCGACGTTGATCAGGATCGTGCCCAGCGGCTGCACCATCGCGCGGAACGCTTGCGGCAGCAGGACGTCCAGCACGACCCGGCGGAACGGCAGCCCGATCGCCCTGGCCGCCTCGACCTGGCCGCGATCCACCGCGCGGATGCCCGAGCGGACGGTTTCGCAGACGTACGCGCCGAAGTAGATGCCCAGCGCGAGCACCAGGCACCAGAACAGCGGAATCAGCACCCCGGCGTCCGGCAGCCCGAAGATGAGCAGCACGGCGATCAGCAGCAGCGGCGAGTTGCGGACCAGGTCGACATACAGCCGCCCGGCGACGCGCAGCGGCCGCACCGGGCTGATCCGGCAGATCGCGACGAGACAGCCGAGGACGAGCGCGAGCGGAAAGGCGCACGCGGTGAGCAGCAACGTGGTGGTGAAGCCGCCGAGGATTTCCCCGGCGTGACCGGAAAGCACGGGCGATCTCCCTTCAGGAGCCGGGGACGGAGCCGGGCGCGGGCGGCTCGGGGGCGGGACCGGACACGAGCGGGCCGACGGTCTGCTCCCACAGCCGCCGCCAGCTCCCGTCGGCGGCGATGCGCCGCAGGAACCCGACGACGATCTGCTTGAACGCCGGGTCTTCCTTCGGCAGCCCGATGCCGAACGGGCTGCTGCCGTACGTCGCGGGCGTCATCCGCAGCCGCGCGTCGACCGCCGCTTTGCCGAGCAGGATCGCGGTGTTCGCCGACCACGCCTGCACCCGGCCCTGCCGGACCGCGGCCGCGCACTGGCTCGATTCCTCGAACACCACCGCGCGCGCCTGCGGACACGCCTTCTGCAGCGCTTCCTGCGCCGCACCCGGTTGCACCGCGACGTCCTTGCCCGCCAGATCGCGCACGGCGGTGATCCGGGGACCGTCCGCCGCGGTGACGATGCCCGAGCGCGCGACGTAGTACGGCCCGGCGAACGAGACGAGCCGTGCCCGGCTTTTGCTGATCGTGTAAGTACAGACGGCGACATCGACCGATTGGTTCTGCAGGATCGCTTCGCGCGTGTCGGCGCCGCCGGTGATGGTGTCCACCTCCGGCGTGCCGAGCAGGTACTTGGCCAGCAGCTGGGCGATCCCGATGTCGAACCCGGTGATCTTGCCGGTCGCCGGGTTCATCATGCCGAACCCTGGCGTGGTCACCGAACCGGACTGGCGCAGGACGCCCTGCTCGCGGATCCGGCGCAGCGTCGGCGTTTCCGGCAGGTCGGCGCCGACCGGTCCGCGCGCGACGGCGTCGGCTTGGTCGAGCGTGGCGTAGGCGGGATTGCCCGCCGTGCGGGTCGTTCCGCCGCTGCAGGACGCGAGCAGGGGGACCGTGCCGGCGGCGAGCAACGCGGTCCGGCGGGAGAAAAGAACGGACATGAGGACCTCCCGGCTCAGTGGCTGAGCACGCGGGCGAGGAAGTCGCGCGCGCGTTCGGTCTGCGGAGAGCCGAAGAAAACGTCCGGCGCGGCGGATTCGGCGATCCGGCCGTCGGCCATGAACACGACGCGGTCGGCGGCCTTGCGGGCGAAGCCCATCTCGTGGGTCACCACGATCATGGTCATGCCGTCGGCGGCGAGCGCGGTCATCACGTCGAGCACCTCGTGGATCATCTCCGGGTCGAGCGCGCTGGTCGGTTCGTCGAACAGCAGCACGCGCGGCTCCATCGCCAGCGCGCGGGCGATCGCGACCCGCTGCTGCTGACCGCCGGACAGCTGCGCCGGGTACTTGTCCCCGTGCGCGCCGACACCCACGCGTTCCAGCAGCTCGTCGGCTCGCTTGTGCGCCTCGGCGCGGCTGAGCCCGCGCACCCGGACCGGGCCGAGCATCACGTTCTCCCGCACGGTTTTGTGCGCGAAGAGATTGAAGGACTGGAACACCATGCCGACGTCGGCGCGCAGCCGGGCGAGGTCCGCGCCCTCGGCGGGCAGCGGGCGGCCCTCGATCTCGATGGTGCCCTCGTCCGCGGTCTCGAGCCGGTTGACGCAGCGGCACAGCGTCGACTTCCCGGACCCGGACGGGCCGATGACCACGACGACCTCGCCGCGCCGCACGTCGAGGTCGATTCCGGACAGCACCCGGGCCGATCCGAACGACTTCCCGACGCCGCGCAGCCGTACCAGGGGCTGATCTGTGCTCATGAGTGCTCCTCGTCGAGCCGGCGGGTAGGGTTCACTACACAACGGAGAACCCTCCGGCATCTTGTAGTAGCCACTACGTCTCGTCAAGGGTGTCATGTCCACTACTTATCTCGACGGCGATCACTTCGACGACCACGTCCGCGCCCGGCTCGACGACCTCAAGCCCGCGGAACGCCAGGTCGCCCGGTTCATGCTGGCCAACCCGAACGAGGTGCTGTTCTCCTCGGCGGGCGACCTCGGCGCGGCGGCCGGGACCAGCGACGCGACCGTGGTCCGCACCGCGAAAGCGCTCGGCTATTCGGGACTGCCGGAGCTGAAACGCCACCTCGGCCAGACGTTCACCGCACGCACCGAGCCGACCGTCCGGCTGAGCGCGGCGATGGAGAACATCGGGTCCACCGGCTCGCGCCAGATCGACCGCGTGATGGCCGACAGCGCGGAGCGGCTGCAGGAAATGCAGCGGCAGCTAGCGCCCGAAGCGGTCGAGGAAGCGGCGCGGCTGCTGGTCGACGCCCGGATGGTATTCACCTGGGGCCTCGGGCTGTCGTCGGTGTGCGCCGAGTACGCCGCGTTCCGGCTCGCCCGCCGCGGCCTGGTGACGCGCCACTGCGACGACACCGGCTTCCGGCTCGCCGACGCGCTGCTGCCACTGGGCGCCGACGACGCGGTGCTGGTGTACGTCCCGGCCCGGCAGAACCGCGACGTCGAGTTGATCCTGCGCTACGCCGAGGACGTCGGCGCGGCGGTAGTGCTCGTGACGAGCCAGCTGTCGGCGGACCTCTCGTCCCGGGTCCGCGTGGTGCTGCCGGCGCCGGATTCCCCGACGAAGTTCACCGGCGAGACGCTCACCGCCTCGATCGTGACCGACATCCTCGCGCACACCATCGCGAGCCGCGAACCCGACCGCGCGAAGACGACGGCGGACCTGCTGACCCGCCTCCGGGCGGACCTCGGCGAGCGAAAGTAGCCGCTCGTGAGTGGCGATCCCGGTTAGCACCGGGATCGCCACTCACGACGCCCGCCTAACCCAACCCGGCCCTCGCGGCCCTCCGTCCCTGCCTTCCTCCGCGCCACGACATCCGCGCGGCCCCGCCCATGCGCCGCCCTCGGCCTCGGGAGGGTTGATGCCGGTTCTCACTGCCCTCAACCTCCTGGCCTCCGTCCAGCCGCAGGAGCCGTAGCAAGCTTCTTCTGCCTCCTGCTGCCCGCCAGCATGCGGCGATCCCGGCGAGTGTCGACGTTGCCGCTCGCAACCCCCTGACCTGCTGAAACGCACTACTCTATGGTGGTATACACGGCGCGTATACCTCTGCTGTATAGTGATCTTCACCCCCGGGATTCCGGGGTCAAGGGAGGAACAGGGGAATGTCGGTTTCACACACCCTGCTCGCGTTGCTCGAGTCGGGTCCGAGACACGGGTACGACCTGAAACGGGCGTACGACGAGCAGTTCGGGCAAGACCGTCCGCTCGCGTACGGCCAGGTCTACTCGACGCTGTCGCGGTTGCTGCGCAACGGCATGGTCGAGGTGGCTGGCGTCGAGAGCGGCGAGGGGCCGGAACGGAAGCGCTACACGATCACCGACGCCGGGATCACCGACGTCGAGACGTGGCTGAGCACTCCGGAAAGCCCGGAGCCGTATCTGCAGAACACGCTGTACACGAAGGTGGTCCTCGCGCTGCTGTCCGGGCGCGACGCCACCGACGTGCTCGACGTCCAGCGAAGCGAGCACCTCAAGGTGATGCGCTCGCTCACCAAGCGGAAATACGAGGGCGACCTCGCCGATCAGCTGATCTGCGACCACGCGCTCTTCCACCTCGAGGCGGATCTGCGGTGGCTCGAACTCACCGCGGCCCGGCTCGGCGAACTCGAGAAGGCGGTGCGCTGATGACCAGGCCGGGAACTCCGTTGCTCGCGGGCAACGGGCTGCACAAATCGTTCGGGCAGACGCGGGCGCTCGACGGGGCGGCGCTGGCCGTCTCGGCGGGGGAAGTGCTCGCGATCATGGGCTCGTCCGGTTCGGGCAAGTCGACGCTGCTGCACTGTCTCGCCGGGATCGTCCGGCCGGACGCGGGGGCCATCCACTACAACGGCCAGGACCTGGTCGCCATGGACGACAAGGGCCGGAGCGCGCTGCGGCGCACCGAGTTCGGCTTCGTGTTCCAGTTCGGCCAGCTCGTGCCTGAGCTGACCTGCCTGGAAAACGTCGCGCTGCCGCTGCGGCTGACCGGGGCGAAGCGGGGGCCCGCCGAGGCCAAGGCGACCGAATGGCTCGCCCGGCTGGAGGTCGACAACCTGGCGAAGCGCCGCCCGGGCGACGTCTCCGGCGGGCAGGCCCAGCGGGTCGCGGTGGCGCGGGCGCTGGTCACCGGGCCGAAGGTGGTCTTCGCCGACGAGCCGACCGGCGCGCTGGACTCGCTCAACGGCGAGAAGGTCATGCAGATGCTCACCCAGGCGGCGCGGGAAACGCACGCCGCGGTGGTGCTGGTGACCCACGAACCGCGGGTCGCGGCGTACTCCGACCGCGAGATCGTGGTGCGGGACGGGCGCACGGTCGACCGGGAGCTGGTCGCATGATGCGGGATCTGCTGCTGGGACTCCGGCTGGCCGTCGGGGGCGGCCGGATGTCCGGTTCGGCGCTCCTGCGGCTCGCGATGACCGCGTTCGGGATCGCGCTCGCGGTCGCCGTGCTCCTGCCCGCCGCCTCGGTGAGCCACCTGGTGAACGCGCGGGCGGACCGCGCGGCGGCGATCACGCAGGACACCGCGCCGCGCGAGGGGATCGCGCCGCTGGCGACCTACCGCTGGTACCCGTCGGTCGGCGAAGACTTCGTCAAGCTGACCGCGGTCGCGCCGACCGGGCCGAACTCGCCGGTGCCGCCGGGGCTCGACCGGCTGCCCGCGCCGGGCGAGCTGATCGTGTCGCCCGCCTTGGCCGAGAAGCTGGCCTCGAAGGAGGGCGAGTCGTTCAAGGCGCGGCTGCCCGGGCACGTGACCGGCCAGATCGCCGAGCCGGGGGTCAGCGACGCCGCGGACCTGACGGCGTACTTCGGGTCGACGGCCGAGGAGATCAAGGCCGAGGGGGAGAGCGCGAGCAGCGTTTACTCCTACGGCAAGCCCGGCGACGGGTTCACCTTGCCTTTGGTGATGTGGATGGTCGTCGCGCCGATCGCCGCGGTGCTGCTGCTGCCGTTGCTGATCTTCGTGACCACTGCGTCGCGGATGGGCGCGGCGCAACGCGAACGGCGGCTCGCCGCGCTGCGGCTGATCGGGGTGGACGCCCGGCAGATCAAACGCGTCGCGGCGGCGGAATCGCTGGTCGGCGCGGTGATCGGCCTGGTGGCGGGCGGTGCGCTGTTCTACGCGCTGCGGCCGTTCATCGGGGACTGGCTCCCGTTCGGCCTCCGCGTGTTCGCGGACGACTTCACGCCGTCGTGGATTTCGCTGCTGGTGATCGTGCTGCTGGTGCCGGGGCTCGCGGTCGGCTCGGCGCTGTTCGGCCTGCGCCGGACGATCGTCGAACCGCTCGGCGTGGTCCGGCAGGGCAAACCGGTGCGGCGGCGGATGTGGTGGCGCTGGACGATCACCGGGATCGGCGCGGTGTTCCTGCTCGGCACGCTCGTCGTCTCGCCGGGGTCGGGGGACCAGGCCGCGGCGCTGGCGCTCGCGGTGGGCAGCGTGTTCCTGCTGATCGGCGTCGCGGCGCTGCTGCCGTGGCTGGTGGAACGGATCGTGGAGCGGCTGCAGGGCGGCCCGCCGTCGTGGCAGCTCGCGGTGCGCAGGCTGCAGCTCGACAGCGGCACCGCCAGCCGGGTGGTGTCCGGCCTGGTCGTCGTGCTGGCCGGCACGATCCTGATCCAGGGCGTGCTCACGTCGATGACCAACCGCAACAGCACCCGGTCGTTCGAGGCGGCGGCCGGCGCCGCCGCCGCTCCGGTGCGGGTGCAGACGACGAGCCAGCACGAGGCCGAGGTGCGCCAGCGGCTGTCCGGCGTGGCCGGGGTGACCGGGGTGCACAGCTCCAAGTCCCTGCAGCTCAGCGCCGGGGACCGGGAGGTCTACGGCACTGTCGGGGACTGCGTGGCGCTGAAGACGGAGGCGAACATCGGCGACTGCGCCGACGGCGACGTCTTCTACGTGGCGGGTTCGTCCTCCCCGGCGCTCCCGAAGGGCGACTACCACCTGAGCGACTACGTCCGGGGCAAGACGGTCGAGGGTCCGAAGTGGACAGTCCCGGACAACGTCCGGGTAGTGCCCTCGGGCAACACCGCGAAGGCGTCGTCCAGCTACCTGCTGGTCACCCCCGCCGCGCTCGGCGACCTCAAGCCACCGGGCGAGCACACGGTGCTGTACGTGGAAGGCCCCGGCGGCGTGGACGCGCTGATCGACCGGGTCGCGGCCGCGGTGGGCCCGCTGGCGTGGAAGGCCGAAGTCGGCAAGACGGACTACATGTCCGACTACGCCGGCCGCGACGAGCGGATGGTCGCGAGCTTCCGCGCGGTGCTGCTGACCGCGTCGCTGTTCGTGCTCGCGGTCGCCGCGATGAGCCTGCTGATGCTGTCGATCGAGCAGATCAGCGAACGCCGCCGCCCGCTGGCCGCACTGTCCGCGTCCGGCGTCCCGATCGGCGTACTGGCCCGAGGATCCCTGTGGCAGACGGCGGTCCCGGTGGTCGTCGGCGTGGTGCTGGCGGTCGGCGCCGGACTGGGGCTGACCGCCCCGATCCTGCGACTGGCGAAAATGCCGATGATGGTCGACGGCGGGGTACTCGCCGGGCTGGCCGCCGCCGCGGTAGCCGCGGTGCTGCTGGTGACGGCGTTGACGTTGCCGCTGCTGCGCCAGGTGACTCGGCTGGACACGCTTCGCTCGGAGTAAGTCTGGATGGTCGGTGAAGGGCTCCTGGGGGAATTCCCTCGAGGGGCCCTTCACGGCGTGGTGGGGCCGCCTGACTCGCTCCGCCCCGGCGGTTTACCGGAGTGCCGACACCTCGCCGAACTTCGCGAGGTCGTGCGGCTCCAGCAGGATCGACCAGCCCAGCACGTTCCCGGAGTTCGCATCGACGGTGACTGTCAGGACGTTTCCCCTGGGCGCTTTGCTTCCCGGGGGAATCTTGGCGGCGTGCCCGACGAAGTTTCCGGTCATTTGAATCAGGTAGACCGGATCGTTGGTCTTGGGCTGCGTTCCGTCGATGTGCCTGAGCGTATTGCGGTCGGTCTTTACGTATCGAATAGTGGCGGGGCGGTTTTCGTCGTTCGCGGCAGCCAGCCTCTTCGCTGTGCTCAGCAGATCGGCGGAAGCAGGCGGGACGGGATTGCTTTCTGCGGGCATTTCTCCGTCTTGTCTGTGCGGGGTTTGCTGCGACCAGTAGTTCAGCATGGCCTGCCAACGCACTCACGAAGTATGCGCCCGCCATCACCGCGTGCTCAAGTGACCTGTCCTGCGTAATAGGTGGCGGAATCACCGAAATCGCACGGAATTCAGTCCGCGCCGGTGGCGGTTCCCCGCGTCCAGTCGCCGTCCGGCGACGCAGGCCGGGGAGGGATTCGCGGACAGTACGATCGAACCCGGGGGAGAGCCAACCGAGGGAGGTCGGCGGTGCCGACGGGGACCTGGCAGCGGCTGTCCGAGAAACGCCGCTCAGCTGTGCTGGCCGCGGCGGAGGCGGAGTTTGCCGCGCGCGGGTTCAGTGGCGGCAGTCTGAACACGATCTGCCGCGAGGCCGGGGTGTCGAAGGGCAGTCTCTTCCAGTACTTCACCGACAAAGCCGACATGTACGTCCACCTCGCCGAGTTGGCGAGTGCGCGGATCCGTACGGCCATGGAGGCTGAGATAGCGAAGCTTCCGTGGGACGAGGACTTCCCCGGCTCGCTCGATCGGCTGCTCGACGCGTGGGTGCGGTACTTCTACGACCACCCGCTCGAACGCGCGATGACTGCGGCGGCCAATCTGGAACCCGATCCGGTCGCCCGCACTCCGGTTCGCGAGGCGGTGAACCGCCATTACCTGGCGGTGCTGCGGCCGCTGGTCGAGCGCGCGGTGGCGGCCGGGCAGTTGCGGGCGGACGCCGAGGTGGAGATCGTGTTGTCCTTGTTGCTGCTGGTCCTGCCGCATGTGGCGCTGGCCCCGCACGTCGAGGGACTGGACCCGCTTCTCGGTCTGGCGCAAGGCGATGCCGAACACGCGGCGGCGACCGCGCGCCGGTTGGTCGGGGCAGTGCTGGCACCGTATCTCCGCTGAGCCCCCGACGGCGTGGCGGTCGTGAGTGGCTAACTGGCGTAAACGCTCACGAGTGCACCCGCGCGCCCCGCAGGTAAGACGCGAGTCGGATCCTCAGTCCGCGCAGGTCGCGCAAAGCGAGTGGCAGGTGGTACGCCGGGCGGTAACCCACTGTAATCCCGGCGTCCCCGCATGGGCCGGCGAAGTAGACGAAACCGTCGTCGTGGTCGCGGCGGGCGGGGGACCACGGCTGGTCTTGCCAGGCGCGTGCGGCGGCGTGACTGGCGATCCAGTAGTTCGGGGCCTTCATGGTTTCGGCGATCGCGGCAGCGAATCCGGCGGCGTCGGTGTCGCTGACGCCCAGGCCGCGGCCTGGCCACAGGCGGGGCAGCACTCGGTCGGCGGTGTGGTCCTCCAACCAGGGTGCGCAGGCGAAGATCGCGCGGGAGCCGTCGACCGAGACCGACCAGCGTTGCATGGCCGCGGTGGGCGGGATTTCGTACATGGCGACCTCCTGCCGGCCGGTCGGGAAAAATGACGGTTCGGCGAAGCATAAATGAACAAGGGTCACCCCGGTGCGCCGAGTGCGGCGGAGATCCGGTCGGCGACGGTGCGGGTGAAGCGGCCCGCGGCGGGCAGCCGTTCGCCGAGGCGCGATTTCGGCGCGGACACGTTCACGGCGGCGACGATGTCGCCGCGGAAGCCGTACACCGGGGCGGACACGCCGACGAGTCCCGGTTCGAACTCCTCGTCCACGGTCTCGTAGCCGCGTTTCCGGATCCGCGCGAGCTTTGCGGTCAGCTGGCCGAGGGTGAGCGGCGGAGGGTCCACTGTGGAGCCGGGGAGGTCCGGGAGCGGGGGTGCGGCGGCGCCGGCGAAGGTCCGCCACCATTGTTCGACGGTTTCCTCGTCCCATTCGCTCAATAACACCCGTCCGGGTGAGGTGGTGAACGGGTCGACGCCGACGCCTTCCCATCCGAGGCCGCGAAAAGCGTGCGACGCGAGTTCGCTGCGGAGGGTGAACACCTGACCCGCGCGCAGGACGCACAAATGGGTCGTTTCGTTCAGCCGGGCCACGATCGTGCGCAGGAACGGCGCGGCGAGGTGGGCGAGATGTGTTTCGGTGGCGTGCGTGGCCAAGGCGAACAGCCGCCAGCCCGGCCGGTACGCGCGGGTGTGCTCGTCGCGCGACACCAGGCCCGCGTCGGCGAGGGTCGCGAGGGCGCGGGAGACCTGCGCCTTGTCCCGGCCGGACAGTTCGGCGACGCGGGACACGCCCAGCCCGTCGCGCGCTTCCGGCAGGGCGAGGACTTCGAGCAGGTCGACGTCGCGGACGAGACCCGAACCGTAGGTGCGCTGGGTCGCCATGTTGAGGACTGTGCAACAACGATTGGGCACCAGTCAATCGGCGGTTACCGTCCGGGGAGTGAAGATCGCCGACATCCAGCTGCTGCCCGGGACGCTGCCGCTCGATCCGCCGTTCGACGCCGCGTGGGATCCGGTGCCGCGCACGCGGTTCGACGCGACGGTGGTCAAGGTCGTGACCGACGAGGGCGTGGTCGGCTACGGCTCCGGCGACACGATGGCCGGGTTCGAGCCGTACGCGGAGCTGTTCCTCGGCCAGGACCCGATGGCGATCAGCCGGCACGTGCGGGCGCTGGAGACCATCGCGTTCCACGCCGGGCGGTACTGGCCGCTGGAGATCGCGCTGTGGGACGTCATCGGGAAAGTGCTCGGCGTTCCGGTCGCGACGTTGTTCGGCGGTGCGGCTCGCGAGATCCCGGCGTACGCGTCGACTGGCCGGATCCTGCCCGCCGGACAGCGCGCGGAGGTGCTGGCCGAGATCCGGGGCCGGGGCTTCCAGGCGGCGAAAATCCGGCTCGCCGCGGACGATTTCGCCGGGAGCATCGCCACGATGCGGGCGGTCCGGGAGGCGGTCGGCCCGGAGATGACGCTGATGGCCGACCTGAACCAGGCGTGGCGGATGCCCGGCGACGTGCGCCCCTCGCTCGACCCGGCGGCGGTCCGCCGGTTCGCGGAGGCGCTGCGCGAACTGGACGTGTTCTGGCTCGAGGAACCCCTGCCGCTGGACGACCGGCCCGGCCTGCGCGCGGTGCGGGCGGCCGGGGTCCGCGTCGCCGGGGAGAGATGGTCCGGACCTTCAGCGAGCTGCTGGACCTGGTGGAATCCGACGCCCTCGACGTCTACCAGCCGGACGTCGCGCTCGCCGCCGGGATGCTGCGCGCCCGCACCCTCGCCGAACTGGTGCTGGCGCGCAACCGGCTCTTCACGCCGCACACCTGGTCGAACGGCCTCGGCCTGCTCGCGAACCTGCACGTCACCGCGGGCGTCGGCGGCGGGCCGTACCTCGAATTCCCTTACGACCCGCCGGTGTGGACGCCGCGGCGGCGCGACTTCCTGCTGGCCGCCCCGCTCGACATCGACGCGGACGGCCTGTTGCACGTGCCGTCCGCGCCGGGGCTGGGTGTCGGCATCGACGAGGAACGGTTCGGGAGGAAGCCATGACGGACAACCAGATCCCAGCCATGGAGATCGGCCCTTACCCGGCCGCCACGTTCGCCGACGGCGCCATCGAACAGCTGCCGCGCTTGGTACAGAACATTGGCGCGCGAAACGTCGTGCTGGTCAGCGATCGCGGCCTCGTCGCGACCCCACTGCCGGAACAGGCGATGCGGCTGGTGCGGCAAGAAGGCCTGACGGTCGAGGTTTTCGCCGAGGTGCAGCCGAACCCGACCACCGACGACGTCGACGCTGGCGGTGCCTTCGTGCGCGAAATCGGTGCGCAGGCAGTGATTTCGCTCGGCGGAGGGTCTGCTTTGGACGCTGCGAAGGGGATCGCGCTCGCCGCCGTCAACGACCGTCCGGCGGCCGAACTGAGCTGGAGCACCGAAGCGGCTGCGGATCTCGTGCCCGCGTTGCCGATCGTCGCGATCCCGACCACCTCCGGCACCGGTTCGGAGTGCAACGACCTCGGCGTCATCACCGATCCGGCGCAGCAGCGCAAGTGTTACCTCGGCGGCCCGACTTGCCTTGCCCGGTACGCACTTCTCGACCCGGCCCTCACCCTGAGCCTGCCGCCGCGCGCGACGGCGGCCGCCGGAATCGACTGCCTGACCCACGCCGTGGAGTCGTTCCTGTCCGCCCGGCCGAATCCCTGGGCGGATGGTCTGGACCTGCAAGCCGTGCGGCTGGTCGCGGCGAATCTGCGCCGCGCCGTTTCCGTCGGCGGGGATTTGGCGGCGCGGGCCAATCTGATGGTGGCCGCGCACACGGCGGGCCTGGCGATGCGGACCACCGGACTCGGGGTGGTGCACGGGATCGGGCACGCGCTCGGCGGCCGGTTCGACCTTCCGCACGGTCAGGCGCTGGCTTTGGTGCTCGGCGAGTGCCTGCGGTTCAACCGCGCGGTCCGGGAGGAACGCTTGGCGCGCTTGGCCGAACCGCTGGGCGTCGCCGATGCCCGGAAATCGGCCGCGCACAATGCGGACGCGGCGATCGCGGCGGTGGAACGCCTGGTCGCGGAGGTGGAGCTGGCCGGCCGGTTACGGGACTTCGGGATCGGCGAAGGGGATCTGCCGGAGCTGGCGGCGGACACGCTCGCCGACGGGGTGCTGGCGAACACGCCTCGGGAGGTCTCGGCGGCAGACGTAACGGGGATTCTCCGCGCGGCCTGGTAGCGGGGCGCACGTTGCCCGCCGAGCGGGTCGCTGAGATCTGCGCGCGGATAATCTAGGTCGTGGCCACCCTTCGCTTCGAATTCCGTCCACCCGGTGAACTCGCCGCGGTGCCGTTCGTCGACGACGTCGCGCTCACCGAGCTGATCGACCGGTTCGAACTCGCCGCGGGCATGTCCCCGGCCGGGGATGCCTACGGCGGCTTGAGTCTCCGCGCTTTCGAGGGGACGCCGACCGAGCACTTCCACGGCCAGGCGGACGGCGCGACGCCGCTGCTCGGCTGTTCGTGCGGGGATTGGGGTTGCTGGCCGCTGCTGGCGCGCATCACGGTGACCGGCGACGAGGTCGTCTGGGATGCGTTCGCGCAGCCGCATCGCCCGAAGCGGGACTACCGCGGGTTCGGGCCGTTCCGGTTCGCCCGCGCCCAGTACGACGCCGCGGTGCTCCGGCTGGACTCCGCCTGACCCTATGCTGCTCCCCGGAGGTCGGGATCATGGGCGCGAGCGTGGTTTTCGTCGTGTTCGACGGCGTGAAGATGCTCGACGTGACCGGGCCCGCCGAGGTGTTCGCCGAGGCGAACCTGTCCGGGGCCGGGTATTCGATCGGCTACCGGTCGCCGTCCGGGGCTCCGGCGGCGACGTCGGTCGGGATCCGGCTGCCGGTGGACGGACCGGTCGCCGAAACGCCGGACCCGGACCTCGTCGTGGTGTGCGGCGGGGACACGCTGGTGGAGCACGGCGTGCCGGCCGACCTGACCGGCGCGATCCGGGAGATCGCGCCGCGCGCCCGCCGGCTGGTATCGATCTGCACCGGTTCCTTCGCGCTGGCTGCCGCGGGCGTGCTGTCCGGACGGCGGGCCACCACGCACTGGCGGCACGCGGCCCGGCTGGCCAGGGCGTACCCGGACGTCCAGGTGCTGCCCGACGCGCTTTTCGTGCGGGACGGCGAAATCTTCACCTCCGCCGGAGTGTCGGCGGGCATCGATCTGGCGCTCGCGCTGGTCGAAGACGACCACGGTCCCGATCTCGCGCGCACCGTCGCCCGCGGTCTCGTGATGTTCATGCAGCGGCCAGGCGGCCAGTCGCAATTCTCCGCGCCGCTGCGGGTCCCGCGGCCGAACACGCCGACGTTGCGGGAGGTGCTCGACCTGGTTTCGGCGCAGCCCGCGCTCGACCACAGTGCGAGCACGCTGGCGTCGCGGGCCGGAGTCAGCGCACGGCATCTCGCGCGGCTGTTCGCGAGCGAACTGGACACGACGCCGGCGAAGTATGTCGAGCAAGTGCGGCTGGACCACGCGAAAGCACTTCTCGACGCGGGCCACGGCGTCGCGGAAACCGCGCGCCGAGCCGGATTCGGCAGCTCCGAGACGATGCGGCGCGTCTTCGTGGCGCGGCTCGGGGCGTCGCCGAGCCAGTACCGCGCACGGTTCGAGACCACGCGGGCGGACGTGTCCTGATCTGTGGGCAGGCGGTCGGTTTTCGCGGTGGGACCGGGAAACTCGCCGGGCGAGACTCGGCTCAGCCCATTTCGCGAGGAGGTTCGTGGTGTCCGAGGTCATCGCCGGGATCGAGATCCCCGAAACAGCACTGGTGCGCCAGGCGACCGCGCTGGTGCGCAGCGCCGCCGACGAAACGCTGTTCCATCATTCGCGGCGAGTGTTCCTGTGGGGCTCGCTGAAAGCCGCCGCGCGCGGGCTGCCGGTGGATCCGGAACTGGCGTACGTCGGCGGGCTGTTCCACGACCTCGGGCTCACCAAGTCCTACGCGACCGCCGACCGCCGCTTCGAACTCGACGGCGCCGAGGCGGCCCGGACGTTCCTCCTCGACCACGGCCGCCCGGAGGAAGACGCCCGGAACGTCTGGCTGGCGATCGCTTTGCACACCACCCCGGAGATTCCGCTGCACCTGGCTCCGGAAGTGGCGGTGGTGACGCTGGGGGTGGAGACCGACGTGCTCGGCCTCGACCTGGCCGAGATCGGCGAGGAGCAGCGCGCGGAAGTGGTCGCGGCGCATCCTCGGGTGGATTTCAAGAACCGCATCCTGCGGGCGTTTCGCGACGGCATGGCCGGGCGTCCGGAGACGACGTTCGGAACGATGAACGACGACGTGCTTGCGTATTTCGATCCGGAGTTCGAGCGGAAGGACTTCGTGGAGATCATCAAGGGCAGTGCCTGGCCGGAATGACAAAGGCCGCTCAGGAACTGCGGCGAAGACTCCGCCGCACCGCGTCGCGCAGCCAGCGATGAGCCCCGTCGGCCGACTGGCGCGGATGCCACGCCATCCCGATCGTCAAGGGCGGCAACGGAACCGGGATGTCGAGCAGCCGCAGGCCGAGCGCGGTCGCGTCGGCGGTGAGCGGCGACGGGAGATCGCCGGGGAGCGCGGCGGGGACCAGACAGACAACGTCGCTGCGGGCGGCGAGGGTCATCGCGGCCAGGTGGCTCGGGAGGACGATCGCGACGCGGCGGCGGAGGTCGTGTTCGGCCAGCGCGGTGTCGAGGGGGCCGGTGAAGCGGCCGCGGCGGCTGACCGCGACGTGGTCGGCGGAGGCGAGCCGGGCCGGGGTCAGCGGTTCTTCGGCGAGGGGTGCCCGGGCCGGACGCCCGCCATCATGCGCAGGGTGAACAGTTTTTCGACCTGTGTTTCGGGGTCGACGTGGTCGATCGAACCGACTTCCAGGTCCAGCCGGCCGTCGCGCAGCGCTGAACCGGCTTCCAGTTCCTCGGCTCGGACGCGCAGCGAGATTCCGGGGGCCTCGTCGCGGGTGAGCCGCAGCAGGCCGACAGCCAAAGCCGCGCCGACGAGATCGGCGGCCTGGATGGTGAAGGTGCTGCGCAGGGCCGCGGGGTCGACCACCGTGCCGGGGCTGAGCAGCGCGCCCAGGCTTTGCACCACCGCGGCGGCCTCGTCGCGCAGGGCCTGGGCGCGTGGAGTCGGCACCATGGCCTGCCCCGCCCGGACCAGCAGCGGGTCTTGCAGGATGCGGCGCAACCGGGCGAGGGTGCGGCTCATCGCGGCCGGGGAGGTGTGCAGGCGCGCGGCGGCGCGGGTGACGCTCTGCTCGGTCAGCAGGGCGTCGAGCGCGACCGCGAGGTTGGCGTCGATCGCCGGGTTCAGGCTGTTCACCAGGGTCATTCCACTTCAGGCAATGATTGCGTGCTGAAGTTCCCATTGTGGCAGCACCGGAGCGCTCAGCAGGATCGAGGACGTATCCAGTCGGTCCTATCCACGAGGTTTTCATGATCGTCATCACCGCCCCCACGGGCAACATCGGCAGCGGCTTGCTGGCTCGGCTGCTGGACTCCGGCGAGGACCTGCGGGTGATCGTCCGCGATCCGGCCAGGCTGCCGGACGCGGTGCGCGAGCGCGTCGAGGTCGTCGTCGGTTCACACGGCGACGCCGAGGTGGTCGACCGCGCCTTCGAGGGTGCGGACGCCGTTTTCTGGCTCGTCCCACCGGATTCGACGCGTACCCCGGCGGAGGGCTGGAGCGGCTTCACCCGTCCGGCCGCGAAAGCCCTTGCCGCGCACGGGGTCGGGCACGTCGTCGGCGTTTCCGCACTCGGCCGCGGCACCGCGGTCGCCGATCGCGCCGGGCTGGTCACCGCCTCTCTCGCGATGGACGAACTCATCGCGGAAACCGGCGTCGCGTACCGGGCGCTGGCCAATCCGTCGTTCTTCGAGAATCTGCTGGAGGAGGTCGACTCGATCCGGGAGAAAGGCGTCTACACCGACGTCCTGGAGCCAGACCGCAAGGCCCCGCTCGTCGCCGTCGCGGACATCGCCGCGGTCGCCGCGCGCCTGCTGCTGGACCGGACCTGGACCGGCTTCGCCGACGTCCCGGTGCTCGGGCCGGAGGACCTGTCTCCCAACGACTTGGCCCGCATCATGACCGAGCAGCTGGGCATTCCGGTCCGTTACGAACGCGAGTCGCTGGACGATCTGCGCAGCACGCTCCTCGGCTACGGCCTCAACGAAGCGTTCGTCCACGGCATCGCGGACATGAAGCACGCCAAGGACAACGGCCTCGACGCGGGCGTCACGCGCACGGTGGACACGGCGTCTCCCACCACTTTCGAACAGTGGTGCGCCGAAATCCTCAAGCCTGCCTTCGAATCCTGACCCGGAAGGAACACACCAATGTCTGAAACACCGGTGACCGCGTTCCTGCTGGTGAAGACCACGCCGGAATGGCTCGCGCTGACTCCCCATGAGCGCGCGGACGCCTTCGCCACCCAGGTCGTCCCGGCGATCGAGGCGAAAACCACCGGCGTCCGGTCGCGGTTCTACGACACCGAGTTCTACTCCGCGCGCGTCACCGACGTCTGGGTGTGGGAGGCCGACGACCACCGTGCCTACCAGCTCCTGATCGACGCGCTGCGGGAAACTCCGTTCTGGGACCGATATTTCGAGGTCGTCGACCTGCTCGTCGGCGTCGAGAACGGGTACGCCCGCACGTATGGCCTGGACCCGTTGGCCACCATCGCCACCTGACGCGCGAACGGGCCCCGTCTCCCGGAAGCGGAAGACGGGGCCCGTTCAGGCCGGGATCAGTGCGCCGCGGCCAGTGCGGCCGGCTTCGGCTGCATCAGCTTCGGGTACACCTTCTGGAACTGCTCGATCATCTTCGCGGACGGGACGATCCGGTTCGGGTTGTTCTGGCTCACGGCCTGCTTCTCGCCCCAGGCACCGGCGGCCTTGCGCTGGTCGGGGGTGCCGTGGCTGTGCTGGCAGTCGCCGATGGAGGCGTCCAGGTACGTCACTTCCTGCTGCGTGCGCGCGTTCCACGCCTCGCCCTTGGCGTGGGCGCCGAAGTAGCCGCCGTACGCGTCCGGGCCCATTTCGCTGGACTCGTTCTCCGGGTAGTTCTTGTGCGCGAAGTCGACCTGGTGGCCGTACTCGTGGCCGACGACCGCTTCCACCGAGACATCGTCGAAGCCGAGGTGGTTGACCACGTCGAGCAGGCCGTCGCCGAGCATGATGCGCTTGCCGCCGAGGCTTTCGGCCGGGGCGGAGAACGCGTTCAGGGTCAGCAGCGGGTGACGGCCGCCCTGCAGGCCCGGGACCTCGTAGAGCACCTTGACCGCGAGCGCGCCCGCCTCGGCGGCCCGCTTCGGGTCGAGGCCGAGCTTGAACGTCTGCGTCACGCGCTCCTGGCTGCCGAGGTCGGTGCCCTTCCAGGCGACCAGCTGGATGTTCCAGCTCTCGATGTCCCAGAACCCGCGCAGCTTGTCGATCGTCGAGCCGGCGCGCGGCGTGTACTGGCCGTCGGTGCCGAAGACCTGCGGCGTCTTGTCGGAGGCGATGGCCTGGGTGTAGAGCTGGCCGATCCCGCTCAGCGCGCTGAGCGCCTTGCCCTCGGTCGGGGTCAGCTTCGCGGCGAGGCCGTTCGCGTAGGTGAGCAGCGCGCCCGGGGTGCAGCCCGGGATCGGGCCCTGCGCGGCGTGGGCCTGCTGGCCCGGCCGCTTCACCGGCGAGTCGAACAGCGGGTCGACGCCGCGCAGCGCGTTCGCGGGCAGCCCGTTGTAGAGGTCTTGGACGTCCTGGTACAGCTGCGCGATGTCCTGGTCGACCGACGTCGGCTCGGCCGCTCGCGGCGCGGCGGCGGCGGGGACGGCCGTGGCGACCGCCAGCGCCGCGAGGGTGCCCGCCGCGGCGAGCGTTCTGCCGAGAATCCTGGTCCGTTTTCGCATGGGCCCCTCATTCCGGTTTCAAGATCACGAAGTACCGCAACCCTAAGACGATCTTGAGGCCGGAAACCGGGGCGCGAAAAAGTACCCCGGAATGGCTCAGCACTTTCGGCGGGTTTTCGCCCTGCGGACATCGGCCGAAAGTACTATCGGGCAACCGGGCGTCCGGGGCGGAAAGCGCTAACCGCCGACCCGGAACCGCATCCGGCAGACGACCGCGTCCGAGCGCCGGCGCAGCGCCCTCGCCAGCACCGCGCCGCGCCGGTTCTGCAGGATCCGCTGCCAGAAGTGCTCCGGTTCGACCTCGGCGACCAGGACGAAGACGTGGCATCCGGCGTGCCGGCGGAGGTGTTCGACGATCGGCTCGCCGAGGCGGCGGTGCTCGTCGTGCAGCTGGACCAGCGTGACGTCCGGATGCCAGCGTTCCCACGCTTGGACGAACTCACGCGCCGTGGCTTCTTCCTCGGGATGCGTCACGTGGACCGCTTCCACGTGGTCGCCGAGGGACAGCGCCGCGGCGAGCGCGTCGCGGGTCAGCCGGGAGACCGTGTGCACCGGGACGACCACCAGCGACCGGTTGGGCCGCGGCGGGGCCGGGGTGCGGCCGAGTTCGAGGCGGTCGCCGATGTGCCGGTAATTGCGGTGGACCCATTCCATCAGCAGCACGAGCAGCGGCAGCGCGACGACGATCAGCCAGCCGCCTTCGCCGAATTTCGTCGCGGTGACCACGATCGCGGCGAGTCCGGTGAGCAGGGCGCCGAAACCGTTGAGCGCGGCTTTTCCCCGCCAGCCGCGCGGACGGGCGGTGAACCAATGCCGCACCATTCCGATCTGCGACAGCGTGAAACCGACAAACACCCCGATCGCGAACAATGGCACCAGCGTGTTCATGTCGCCATTCGCGAGAATCAGCAGCAGGGCCGAGGCGACGGCGAGGAAACCGACGCCGTAGCGGTACACCTGGCGTTCGGCGCGCAGCGCGAAAACGTGCGGCAGGTTGTTGTGCTTCGCAAGCAGCTGGGCCAGCACCGGAAGCCCGCCGAAGGACGTGTTGGCGGCCAGCGCCAGCAGGACCACGGTGGAGAATTGCACCAGGTAGTACCCGAAACCGTTCCCGAGCGACGCGGCGGTCACCTGCGACAGCACGGTCACGCCGTCGACCGGGTGGATCGAGAACTTCCCGATCAGCACGGCGATCCCGAGCAGCATCACCGCGAGCAGCCCGCCGAGCGCGACCTCCGCCCGCTGCGCCCGGCGCACGCGCGGCTTGCGGAACGACGGGACGGCGTTGGCGATCGCCTCGACCCCGGTCAGCGCCGCGCAGCCGTTCGCGAAAGCCTTGAGCAGCAACAGGATTCCGACCGTCTGGAGGTTCTCGACGTGCCCAGCCGCGACCGTGGCGGCCGGCGCGCCGCGGAAGAGCCCGACCACGACGACGGTGAGGATCGACCCGACGAACACCGCGGTCGGCACGATGAACGCCCGCGCGCTTTCGGCGATGCCGCGCAGGTTGATGCCGGTGATCAGCGCGAGGACGCCGAGGCAGAGCCACAGCTTGTAGGGGAGCAGGGCGGGGAACGCCGAGGTCAGCGCGGCGACCCCGGCGGCGACCGACACCGCGACGTTCAGGACGTAATCGACGATCAGCGAGGCGGCCGCGACGAGCGAGGCGCGCCGGCCGAGGTGGGTGCGGCTGACGCCGTAGGCCCCGCCGCCGTCCGGAAACGCGGCGATGACCTGCCGGTACGACAGCGTCAGCACGGCGAGCAGCACGGCGATCGCGAGCGTGACGGGCAGCGTGAAGCCGAGCCCGGTTCCTCCGGCGACGGCCAGGACGAGCACGATCGCCTCGGGCCCGTAGGCGACCGACGCCATCGCGTCGAGGGAGAGAGCGGCGAGGCCGCCGACGACGGAAAGCCGGTGCCGATCGGCGGTGCGCGGCGTTTCCGGGCGGGACAAAGTTGCGGTCACCCAGTCAGGGTGGGGCCGGGACCGCGGTTCGAGGGCGGGCGTTGACGGTTTCCTGACAGTGATCTAGCGAACGATCTAGCGACCGCCGGACTTCCAGTGCCGCACCGCGAACGGCCCGCCCAGGAAGACGGCGAGCGTGACGACCCCCGCCACGATCATGCCCGGCCGCGAGTCGAACACGCCGGTGGCGGCCAGCACCACGCCGGTGATCGTCGCCAGCACCTCGAACGCGGACCGGCGCCGTCGGCCGGATCCGCGGTCCAGCTTGGCGCTGAGCCGCGGATCCGTGGTGCACAACTCTCGTTCGATTTCGTTCAGCGCGCGCTGTTCCCGGTCGGTCAGCATGCGCCGCCCTGCTTCCGGCGGCGAGCGAGGAACCGGACGGCGAGCACCCCGCCGAGCACCGTCGCGAACAGCGGGAGCGGGTTGCTCCGGACCGCCTCGGCACCCGACCGGAACTTCTGCGCGGCCGGGGCCGAGACCTTTTCTCCACCTGTCCGGCCGCCCGGTCGATCGTGTCGTCGACCTTGTCCGCGGCCCGCGTCCGGACGTCCAGCTTGTGTCCCAGCGCGTCCAGCGTTTCGGCCAGCTCCTCGCGGGTGACGTCCCGGTCCGCCTTGGCTTCCTCGACCTTGCGTTCGGTCATGACCGCACCTGCTTCATCGTCTCGACGTCTTCACGCACCCTCTCGACGGATTCCTCCGGCACCGGCGGGGCCGCGCGGCTGGCTTCCTTGCCGCCGACCAGCGCGGCCAGGCCCGCCACCAGCAGCAACGCCCCTCCGACGACCAGCGCGGCCAGCCAGCCGGGCAGCACGAGCGCGAGGCCGAGCACGGCCGCGGCGACCAGGGCCGCCCCGCCGAACAGCGCCAGCACGCCGGCGAATCCGACGAGCCCGGCGCCGAACCCGAAGCGCTTCCCCTTCGTCTGGAGTTCGGCCATGGCCAGCCGGAATTCGTCCTGGAGCAGGCGTTTGATGGCGGTGGTCAGATCGGCCGCGAGGTCCGCGGTGGACTTCTCGTGCGCGGGCGTCCGGTTCATTTCCTCCAGCACGGTTTGCCTCCCTTCGTCCTCCGGGCTTACCCGGCTTGGGTGCGGCGAAACGGGTCAGCGGGATTCCCAGGCGGCGAGCGTTTCGCGGAGCGCGTCGACGACCCGGCCGTGGCCGAGCGGCAGCGGGCTCGGCACCTGGTCGTCGAGGTCGTCGGAGCTGTGGGCGAGCACTTCGACCTCGACGCCGGTGTCGCGCAGGGCGGCGATCTCGGCGTCGTGCCGGGCCAGCCAGGCTTCGTCGGCGGCGGTGGCGTCGCCGGGGCTGACCACGCCTTCGGCGGCCGGGTCGACGAGAAGGACGGAGCGCAGCGCGTCCGGATGTTCGGCGGCGAGCCGCAGGGCATCGGCGGCGAGCGGGCCGCTCGTGACGAGATCGCTTCGCTGAGGCGTGGCAAGGGCTTCGGCGGTTTCGCGCCACGCGCCCTCGACCGGGGTCCGGTACCAGAGGATCTCGTGGTCCTCGGCGAGCGGACGCCAGGTGGCGGGCAGGCCCTCGTGTTTGGCCGCGCCCGCCGGGTCGAGCACGATCAGCCGGTGCGCGCCGGACCGGCCCGCGGCGACGAGCGGCGGGCCTTCCGCGCGGACGGGGTCGGACGGGAACGGTTCTGGCATGTCGGCTCCTTCCTCGAGCATCCGGATACCCGTGGCCCCGCAAGGGAAACCGCGCGGCAGGCGTAAAGGCCCGCGACGCCGGGTAGCCGGGGAGCGAACGGAGGAAGGAGGTTCTCATGACCACAGCCCGCGATTTGATGACGCCGAACGCCGTCTGCGTGCGTGCGTCGGACACGGTGAACGACGCCGCGCAGACGATGGCGCGCGAGCAGCTGGGCTCGCTGCCGGTGTGCGGCGAGGACAACCGGCTCAAGGGAATGCTGACCGACCGGGACATCGTGGTGAAGGTGCTCGCCGAAGGCAAGGATCCGCGCGCGGTGCACGCCGGCGAGCTGGCGCAAGGCGAAGCGGTGACGATCGGCGCGGACGACGACGTGTCCGAGATCCTGCAAACCATGTCGCAGCACCGGGTGCGCCGGCTGCCGGTGATCGACGGCCACGACCTGATCGGCGTCGTCGCGCAGGCGGACGTCGCCCGCGCGATGCCGAATCCGGACACCGGGGTGCTGGTCGAGGCGCTGTCCCACGACTACTGACCGGCGCGGAGGTTTGCTGATCGCCGGCCGGGGTAACCGCTGGTGCGAGGAGAGGCCGCGCGACCGTCGCAGGGGGACGGTTGCGCGGCCGTATCAGGCCTTTCGGGGAGGACACGCATGGCTGACCGGATCCGCCCGCCGCAGCGGCAGGAACCGCCGGGCTCGACCGAGGACATGGACCCGCGTCCGCGTGATTCGATGGACGGTTACGAGGGCCGCGGCCTGCTCGCCGGACAGCGGGCGCTGATCACCGGCGGCGACTCCGGGATCGGCCGCGCGGTCGCGATCGCCTTCGCGAAAGAAGGCGCGGACGTCGCGATCTCCTACGTGAAGGAGGACGAGGACGCCGAGTACACCGCCGACCGGGTGCGCGCCGAGGGCCGGGAATGCCTGCTGCTCCCCGGCGATCTGGCCGAGGCCGCGCATTGCCGGGAGATCGTCGAGCACACTCTGTCCGAATTGGACGGACTCGACATCCTGGTGAACAACGCGGCGACCCAGTGGCCGGTCGACCGTCCCGAGGACCTGACCGAAGAGCAGTGGCTACACACCTTCGACGTGAACCTGCACAGCTACTTCCGCGTGACCGCGGCCGCGCTGCCGCATCTGGGCGACGGTGACGTGATCATCAACACCGGCTCGGTGAACGGCTTGCGCGGCAACAAATCCCTGATCGACTACTCGGCGACGAAGGGCGCGATCCACGCCTGGACCTACGCGATGGCGCAGGCATTGGCCGACCGGGGGATCCGGGTCAACTGCGTCGCGCCGGGTCCGGTGTGGACGCCGCTGATCCCGTCGACGTTCCCGCCGGAGAAGGTGGAGAAGTTCGGCCTGCAGGTGCCGTTGCAGCGTGCGGCGCATCCGGACGATCTCGCGCCGTCGTATGTGTTTCTTGCGTCGAATCGGATGTCGTCTTACTACAGCGGTGAGGTGTTGGCGGCACTCGGCGGGGAGACGGTTCCCGGCGGCTAGCCGCGGTTCGGTCCGTGAAGGACTCCTTGAGGGAATCTAATTCCCTCAAGGAGTCCTTCACGGAGTTCGTGGAGCTGGGTGCGGAAGCTGAATCCGTCGGCGAGCACGGCCGTCCGCTGGTCGGCTTCGCGTACCCGGGGCAGCAGGACGCGTTCCGCGCAGGCGCGGCTGACCTCCAGGTCACCGCGCTCGACGTCGATTCCGGCTGCTTGTAACAGATTCCGGTCAGTGTCTAGCTCAGCATTGCGTGCGGGTGGTAATGCCCCTGGGCGTGGCGTGCCCAAAGGGCGCTGCGGCTTATAGGCGGCGTTGGGCGGCGAGACGGTCCCCGGCTAGCCGAGCCCGGTGGCGAGCAGTTCGGCGAGGTGGATGCCCTCCCGGCCGCCGCTGTCGAGTTCGTGGAGCTGGGTGCGGCAGCTGAATCCGTCGGCGAGCACGGCCGTCCGCTGGTCGGCCTCGCGTACCCGGGGCAGCAGGACCCGTTCCGCGCAGGCGCGGCTGACTTCCAGGTGACCGCGCTCGAAGCCGAAGTTCCCGGCGAGCCCGCAGCATCCTGACGCGAGTCGTTCGACGTCCACTCCGGCCGCCTGCAAGAGTTTCCGGTCGGCGTCCCAGCCCAGCACGGCGTGCTGATGGCAATGGACCTGCGCGAGCGCGTGCCCGGGGACCTGCGGTGGCCGGTAGCCGGGCGAGTGCTGGGTCAGCAGTTCCGCGAGCGTCACGGTTTGGTCCCGCAGCCGCCGGACGTCCTGGTCGCCCGGGAACAACTCGGCCGCGTCGGAGCGGAAGACCGCGGTGCAGCTGGGTTCCAGGACGAGCACCAAGCCGCCCTCGCGCAGGTGCGGGGCCAGGGTGCGGACGGTGCGGGTCAGCACCCGCTTCGCGATTCCCAGCTGGCCGGTGGAAATCCAGGTCAGGCCGCAGCACGTCGACGGTTCGGGCAGCGTCACCCGCCAGCCCGCGTCCTCCAGTACCCGGACTGCGTCGACCGCGACGTGCGGGTGGAAATAGGCAGTGAAGGTGTCTGGCCAGAGCATTACGGTGCCGCGTGCGCCGGTGCCGGTGGGGTGGTGCCGGGCGAACCACTGGGGCAGCGTTTTCGGGGCGAAGCGGGGGATTTCGCGGTCCTCGACCCCGGCGGCGCGGGTGGCGAGCCGGGTTTTGCCCAGCAGGTTCACCAGCCGGGCGGTGCGGGTTTTCCCGACGAGGCGGGCGAAGAGCGGCAGCCAGCCCATGCTGAAGTCCGAGCGCGGGCGCTTCCAGGGGCGGCCCGCGTAGTGGTGCGCCAGGAATTCGGCCTTGTAGGTGGCCATGTCCACGTCGGCCGGGCAGTCGGATTTGCAGCCCTTGCAGGAAAGGCACAGGTCGAGCGCGTCGCGGACCGCGGTGGAGCGCCAGCCGTCGGCGATCGGGCCGTCGCGGTGTCCGTTCAGCATTTCGAACAGCAGCCGGGCCCGGCCGCGCGTGGAGTGTTCTTCCTCGCCGGTGACCTGGTAGGACGGGCACATCACGTCGCCGCTGTCCGAAGTGGACTGGCGGCAGCGGCCGACGCCGACGCAGCGGTTGGCGGCCTGGGAGAACGAGCCGCCGTCGTGCGGGAAGCGGAAGTGCAGGCGGCGCGGTTCGGCGGGGGACCACGAACCGCCGAGGCGCAGGTTCTCGTCCAGCGAGCACGGTGCGACGACCTTGCCGGGGTTCATCCGGTCCGCCGGGTCGAAGATCGCCTTGAGCTGGCCGAACGCGGTGACCAGGGTGTCGCCGAACATGCGCGGCAGCAGTTCGCCGCGGCTCTGGCCGTCGCCGTGCTCGCCGGAGAACGAGCCGCCGAACTCCGCGACGAGGTCGGCGGCTCGTTCCATGAACCGGCGGTAGGCCGCGACGCCGGACGCGGTGTAGAGGTCGAACGGGATCCGCGTGTGCACGCAGCCCTGTCCGAAGTGGCCGTACAGGCTCGGCCCGGTTTCGCTGGCGTAGCCGAATTCGGCGTACAGCGCGTCCAGCCGCCGGAGGTAGTCGCCCAGCCGCGCGGGCGGGACGGCGGAGTCTTCCCAGCCCTCGAAGGTGTCCGCCTCGCCGGGGACGTGCGCGGTCGCGCCGAGCCCGGCTTCGCGGACCTGCCAGAGTTCGGCCTCGCGAGCCGGATCGTCGAGGAACGCGACCTCGGCGCCCTCGACGGAGTCCAGCAATCCGCGCGCCTGGTCGTCGGCCTCCTCCCGGGTTTGCCCGCCGAACTGGACCATCAGGAACGCCCGCCCGCGCGGAAGCTTCTCGCGGGCTTTTTCGTTGAGGTGCTTGAGCCGTTCGTCGTAGAGCAGCCGGTGGTCGACGCCTTCGAGGGCGATCGGTTCGTGCGGCAAGATGTCCGGCACCGCGTCGGCGGCGGTCGCGATGTCCGGGTAGCCGAGCACGACCAGCGCGCGCTCCGGCAGCACCGGCACCAGCTTGAGTTCCGCGCGCAGGACGGTGACCAGCGTCGATTCGCTGCCGACGAGCAGACCAGCGACGTCGAAGCCGTGTTCGGGCAGCAGTGAGTCGAGGTTGTAGCCGGACACCCGGCGCGGGATGTCCGGGAAGCGGCGGCGGATCTCGCCGGCGTACTCGTCGCGCAGCCGGCGCAGCTGCCGGTAGACCGCGGCGCGACGGTCGCCGTGATGCTCGATCTCGGCGTACTCGGCGTCGCTGGTTTTTCTGCACCAGAACCGGGTTCCGTCGGCGAGCAGCACTTCCAGGGCCACGACGTTGTCCACCACCTTGCCGGTGCGCTGGGCAGTCGCGCCGCAGGAGTTGTTGCCGATCATGCCGCCGAGCGTGCAGTTCATGTGCGTGGCGGGTTCGGGGCCGAACCGCAGTCCGGTGCCGGCGAGCTGCCGGTTGAGGTCGTCCAGCACGATTCCTGGCTGCACGACGCACGTGCGACGCTCGGTGTCCACGGATTCCAGCTCGGCGCAGTACTTGGACCAATCGAGCACGACGGCGGTGTTGGTGCACTGCCCGGCGAGGCTCGTCCCGCCGCCGCGCGAGAGCACCGGCGCACCGAATTCCCTTGCCACGGCAAGTGCTTCGACGGCGTCGTCAGGGGAACGCGGCACGACGACGCCGAGCGGAACCTGGCGGAAATTGGACGCGTCGGTCGAGTAGGCGGCGCGGCTGCCGTCGTCGAAGCGGACCTCGCCCTGGACCCGGTCGCGCAGGGCGGCGGCGAGGGCTTCGAGGTCGATTTCGGCGGGTTCGGGGAGGCGGGCGATGGGGTTGGGGAGTTCGGCGGTGCTCATCGGCTCTCCTTGACCGCGTACTCGGCGGCCGCGTCGGTGTGCAGCCGCAGCCCGTGCCCGGCGGTGGTCATCGACGGAGCGACCCGGCCGCCGTGGGGGTCGAGGCCGCCGTAGAACAGCTCCCGTTCGATCCGATCGTGGTCGGCGAACCATTCGAGATGCCGGAAGTTCGGGGTCGCCGCGGCCGCGTGCGCGGACAGATTCGGGGCGCAGTGCGCGGAAACCTCGCGGTTCGCGGCGGCGGCCAGCGCGGCGGCCCGGCGCCATTCGGTGTAGCCGCCGCATCGCGTCACGTCGATCTGGAGGCAGTCGACGGAGGGCAGCATCCGGGCGAAATACGGCAGGTCGTAGCCGTACTCGCCGGCCGCGATGTCCGGGCCGTCCGGGCTGCGCAGCTGCGCCAAACCGGGGAGATCGTCGCTGGACACCGGCTCCTCGAACCAGGTCACGCCGAACTCCCGCAGCGGCCCGGCGATCCGGCGGGCGCGGCCGACCGAGTAGCCGCCGTTCGCGTCGACGTACAGCGCCGCGTCGTCCCCGATCGTCTCCCGGGCGAGCCGGACCCGGCCGATGTCGCGGGCGACCGCGTTTCCCCAGGACTCGCCGATCTTGATCTTCACCCGCGGAATGCGCTGCTCGCGGACCCAGCCGTCGAGCTGCGCGGCCAGCTCGTCGTCGTCCTGCGAGGTGAGGCCGCCGCTGGCGTAGACGTCGACCTCGTCGTGCACGCGGCCGAGCAGGCGGCTCAGCGGGACGTCGAGCAGCCGGGCGGCGGCATCCCAGATCGCGATGTCCACAGCGGACAGTGCACAAGAGACCAAACCGGCGCGGCCGAGGTTCCGGATCGCCTGCTGCATCGCGGTCCAGCACGCGGGCGGGTCGAGGACCGGCCGTCCCACGACCGCGGCGGCGAGTCTGCCTTCGATCAGCGGGGCGCACGAGAAATCGGCGTACGTCCAGCCGAGCCCGTCCGCGTCGCCGGCGCGCACCCTGGCCACGACGAGCGTGGTGGAGTCCCAGGCGAGCGTGCCGTCGGCCTCCGGCGAAGGGGTCGGCACCCGGTAGGCGCGCGCGTCGATCCGTTCGATGCGCGGGGCGGCGACGGTCACCGCGACCGTCCGGGCAGGAACTCCTGCAGCTTCGTCTTCGCGCCCTGGAACATCAGGTGGAACGCTTCCGGATCGCCCTTGAGCACCGATTCGGTGACCGACTTCATCTGCTCGAACGTCGCGTGCGGCGGAATCGGCGGGACCTCGGCGTCGCAGCGCACGTCCAGCACCGCCGGCCGGTCCGCGGCGAACGCGGACTGCCAGGCCGAGCGGAGGTCGCCCGGTTCCTCGACGTTGATCCCCTCGAGGCCGATGCTGCGCGCGAACCCGGCGTAGTCGACGTCCGGCAGCGACTGCGATTCCTCGAACTTCGGCGCGCCGCCCATCGCGCGCAGCTCCCAGGTGACCTGGTTGAGGTCATTGTTGTGGAACACGCAGACGATGCACCGCGGATCGGTCCACAGCCCTTGGTAGCGGGCGATGGTGATCAGCTCGGCGAGGCCGTTCATCTGCATCGCGCCGTCGCCGACCAGCGCGATCGCCGGCCGGTCGGGATGGGCGAACTTCGCGCCGATCGCGTAGGGCACGCCGGGGCCCATCGTCGCGAGCGTGCCGGACAGTGTGGCGCGGATGCCGTCGCGGATCCGGAGGTTGCGCGCGTACCAGTTGGTCGACGAGCCGGAATCGGCGGTCACCATCGCGTTGCCCGGGATCTGCCGGGACAGCTCGTGCACGATCCGCATCGGGTTGACCGGTTTCGCGTCGACCGCCGCCTGCTGGTCCATGGTCTCCCACCAGTCGGCGACGTTCTTCTCGATTTTCTCGCGCCACGAACGGTTTTCCGTCCGGTGCAGCTTCGGCAGCAGCGCGCGCAGGGTCGCCGCGGCGTCGCCGACCAGGTTGACCTCGGTGGGGTAGCGCATGCCGATGAACCGGCCGTCGAGGTCGATCTGGACCGCGCGGGCCTGGCCGTACTCCGGCAGGAACTGGCTGTAGGGGAAGTTGGAGCCGACGATCAGCAGGGTGTCGCAGTCGCGCATCATCTCGTAGCTCGGCCGGGTGCCGAGCAGTCCGATCGCGCCGGTCACGTAGGGCAGGTCGTCGGCGAGAACGTCCTTGCCCAGCAAGGCTTTCGCCACTCCGGCCCCGGTGCGGTCGGCGACCTCGCGCACCTCCTCGGCCGCGCCGCGGGCGCCCTGCCCGACGAGGATGGCGACCTTCTCCCCGGCGTTGAGCACGTCGGCCGCTTCGCCGAGGGCGGGTTCGGGCGGCACCGGATTCGGCCACGCGGTCCCCGGCGGGCTCGACGGCATCTGCTTGAACGCGTGCCGCGGCGGTTCGTACTCCTCTTCCTGCAGGTCCGCCGGGATGATCAGCGCGGTCGGCGTGCGGGACGCCTGCGCGACCCGGAACGCGCGGTCGAGCGCGTTGGGCAGCTGCTCGGCGACATTCACCTCGATGCAGTACTCGTTCGCGACGTCCCGGTACAGCGTCTGGAGTTCGACCTCCTGCTGGTAGCTGCCGCCCATCGCGGTGCGCGCGGTCTGCCCGACGATCGCGACGACCGGGACGTGGTCGAGTTTCGCGTCGTAAAGCCCGTTCAGCAGGTGGATCGCGCCAGGCCCGGACGTCGCCATGCACACGCCGACGGCCCCGCTGAACTTCGCGTAGCCGACCGCGGAGAAGGCGGCCATCTCCTCGTGCCGGGCCTGCACGAACCGCGGCTGGTTGTCCGCCTTGCCGAAGGACGCGACGAGACCGTTGATCCCGTCCCCGGGGTAGGCGAAGACCTGCTCGACGCCCCAGTCGCGCAGCCGTGAAAGCAGGTAATCGCCGACGGTCTCGGTCATGACAAGTCCTCCCGTGCGTTGAGTTCTCCCCGGCTACCCGGGCCTGCCGGGCGTTACACGTCGTCGCGCAGCCCTTGCCGGGCGCCAGTGGCGTTGGTGGCGGTTTCCGCGCCGTCGAGGCGGCGCGCGGTGTTGACGAGCCCCACCATGCTGAAGGCCTGCGGCATGTTCCCGAGCTGCCGTCCGGCGGCGACGTCGTACTCCTCGCTCAGCAGCCCGACGTCGTTGCGCACGGCCAGCATCCGCTCGAAAACCTCGACGGCTTCGGCGGTCCGGCCGGTGCCGTGCAGGGCGTCGGCGAGCCAGAAGCTGCACGGTAGGAAGGCACCTTCGCCCGACCCGGTGTCGTAGCGCCGGACGAATCCGTCCCGAGACAGCTCTTTCCGCACCGCGTCGACGGTTCCGCGCACGCGGGAGTCGCTCCAGGGCAGGAAACCGACGCGCGGAATGAGCAGCAAGGCCGCGTCGAGGGCGCGAGATCCGTAGAACTGGGTGAACGTGTTGCGCTCCGGGTCGTAACCCTCGCGGCAGACCTCCGCGTGAATGCGGTCGCGCAGCGCGCGCCAGCGGTCGACCGGTCCGTCGAGCCGGTGGCGTTCGACTGTCCGCACGGCGCGGTCGACACCCGCCCACGCCATCACCTTCGAGTGCACGAAGTGCCGTGGCTCGCCGCGGACTTCCCAGAGGCTCCGGTCGGGTTCTTCCCAATGGCCTTCGAGGAAATCGAGCAGTCCGCGCTGCAGGTCCCACGCCGGATGCGTCACCGGCAGCCCGGCCTCGCGCACGAGGTGGAGGCCGTCGAGCGCTTCGCCCCACACGTCGAGCTGGAGCTGGCCCGCGGCGGCATTGCCGATCCGCACCGGGGCCGAACCGGCGTAGCCGGCCAGCCAGTCCAGAGTGGACTCGGGCACCCTGCGGGCTCCGTCGAGTCCATAAAGGACCTGGAGTTCGGCCGGATCCCCGGCGGCGGCCCGGACCAGCCATTCCCGCCACGCGCGTGCCTCGCCGGGATAGCCGGTGCCGACGAGCGCCTGCAGGGTGAAGGTGGCGTCGCGCAGCCAGCAGTAGCGGTAGTCCCAGTTGCGTTCGCCGCCGAGCTGTTCGGGCAGCGACGTCGTCGGCGCGGCGAGAATGCCGCCGGTCGGTTCGTAGGTCAGCGCTTTCAAGGTGATCAGCGCACGGCGCACGGCGGCGGGCCACCGGCCGTCGTACTGGCAGCGGCCGATCCAGTCCGTCCAGAAGCGTTCGGTGTGCGCCAGCGCCTTCTCGGCGTCCGGCGGATCGGGACGGTTCCGGTAGGACGCGTGATAGGTCAGCACGAACGGCACCCGCTCGCCCTCGGCGACGGTGAACTCGGCGACGCCCTCGACCGGCACCGGGACCGGCGTCGTCAGCCGGATCGCGTCCGGCCCCGCGACCGCGTCGAACCGGCCGCCGACGTGCCGGACCCACGGCCGGACCGAGCCGTAGTCGAAGCGCGGCCGCAGACTCGTCCGCATCGGGACCTGGCCGCGAAGCCCTTCGACGATCCGGACCACGTCCGCGGCACCGTCGCGCGGCGGCAGGAAATCGAGCACGCGCACGGCACCGTCGGCGGTCTCCCATTCGGTCGCCAGGATCAGGGAATCGCCGAGGTAGCCGCGGCGCGTCGCCGGTCCGCCGCCCTTCGGCGCGAGCTGCCAGCTGCCCGCGCTTTCGTCGTGCAGAAGCGCGGCGAAGCACGCGGGGGAGTCGAACCGCGGCAGGCACAGCCAGTCGATCGAGCCTTCCCGCGACACCAGCGCGGCGGTGTGCAGGTCGCCGAGCAGGGCGTAGTCCTCGATCGGGCGGCTCATCACCGTTTCACCGGCAGCAGCCATGGCCGGGTGCGGGCGGCGGAGCCGTCAGGCCCGGCCGAGCGCCTTCGCCAGCTCCTTCTTCGTCATCGTGGACCGGCCGTGGATGTTGCGCTGCCGGGCTTCGTTGTAGAGCTGGTCGCGCGTCGGGCCGCCGGGGCCGAGCCGTTTGCCCGACCGGTGCCCGCCGCGTTCCTGCGGCGATTTGTCCCGTACCGAGGTCCGGCTCGCGCGGTCCGATTCGCCCGACTGCGCCCGGTTCTTGTTCACCGTGCGCGCGGCGATCTCCTTCGCGCGCTTCTTGCTCGCGCCGCGCTCCTCCTGGGACTCTTCGATGTGCTGGTACTGCCGTTCGCGCTTCGAATTCCAAGCCTGCTGCGGCATCCCCGTCTCCTTTCCGCCGTTCTTGATCCCCGGATTGCCCCGACCGCGGAGCCGGAAACATCGCGGTTCGGCGCGCCGGAAACGGGTACCCGGCCGCGCGTGGGACGCGAACAGACTCTCGCCGGGCGGCTGCTGGCCGAGCACCTGGTCGCCGGGCGGCTCGAACCGGGGACCGAGATCGGCCTGCGGGCCGACCAGACGCTGACGCAGGACGCCACCGGCACGCTCGTGATGCAGGAGCTGGAGGCGCTCGGACTGGACCGCGCGCGGACCGAGCTGAGCGTCCAGTACGTCGACCACAACCTGCTGCAGGCGGACGAGAAGAACGCCGAGGACCACGCCTATCTGCGCTCGGCCTGCCGCCGGTTCGGCCTGTGGTTCTCCAAGGCGGGCAACGGCGTTTCGCATCCGACGCACATGGAGCGTTTCGGCGCGCCCGGCAAGAGCCTCGCCGGGTCCGATTCGCACACCTGCGCGGCCGGGGCGCTGGGCATGCTCGCGGTCGGCGTCGGCGGCCTCGAAGTGGCGCTCGCCATCGCCGGGGAGCCGCTCTACCTGCGGATGCCGGAGATCTGGGGCGTCCGGCTGGAGGGCGAGCTGCCGCCGTGGGTGTCGGCGAAGGACGTCGTGCTGGAGATGCTGCGCCGGCACGGGGTGAGCGGCGGGCGGCACCGGATCGTCGAGTACCACGGCCCGGGGCTGGCCTGCCTGAGCGCGATGGACCGGCACGTGATCGCGAACATGGGCGCCGAGCTGGGCGCGACCGCGACGGTGTTCCCCGCCGACGAAGCCGTCCGCGCGTTCCTGCGGGCGGAGGGACGCGAACACGACTTCCGCGACCTGCGCGCCGGACGCGACGCGGTCTACGACGTCGAGGACGAGATCGATCTGTCCACTGTGGAGCCACTGGTCGCGAAACCGTCGTCGCCGGGCAACGTGGTGCCGGTGCGCGAGGTTTCGGGCACGCCGGTGGCGCAGGTCGTGATCGGTTCGTCGGCGAACCCCGGGTTCCGGGACTTCGCCGTCGCCGCCGCGACCGTCCGGGGCAGGCAGACGGCCGATTCGGTCAGCTTCGACGTCAACCCGACCTCGCGGCAGATCCTCGTGGAACTGGCCCGCAGCGGCCATCTCACCGACCTCGTCGCCGCCGGTGCCCGGGTGCACCAGGCGGGCTGCCTCGGCTGCATCGGGATGGGCCAGGCGCCCGCGCCGGGCACGAACTCGCTGCGCACGTTCCCGCGGAACTTCCCCGGCCGGTCCGGCGCCGAGGACGACGCGGTCTGGCTGTGCTCGCCGGAGACCGCGGCCGTGTCGGCGCTGACCGGCGTGCTGACCGACCCGCGCGACTACGCCACCGCCCACCACCTGGCGCATCCGCGCGTCTTCGCCCCGGCCCGGTCGGCCGCTGACCCGCGCGTGTTCGCCGCACCGCTGCCCGAGGAGGAGGCCGTGCGGGAGGAGCTGGTGAAGGGCCCGAACGTGGCCGGCCTGCCGGACTTCGATCCGCTGCCGGACGAGATCGAGGGACCGGTCCTGCTCAAGGCCGGGGACGACGTGTCGACCGACGAGATCTCGCCGGCGGGCGCACGCGCGCTGCCGTACCGGTCGAACATCCCGAAACTGGCCGAGTTCACGTTCACCCGGATCGACGAGGACTACCCGAAGCGCGCGGCGGACAGCCCGGCGCATTTCGTGGTGGCGGGGGAGAACTACGGCCAGGGCTCCTCGCGCGAGCACGCCGCGATCACCGCCCGGTATCTCGGTCTGCGGGTGGTGCTGGCCCGGTCGTTCGCCCGGATCCACTGGCAGAACCTGGTCAACTTCGGCGTGCTGCCGCTGGAATTCGCCGACCCGGGGGACAGCGAGAAGGTCCGGCGCGACGACGTGCTGTCGGTGTCCGGGCTGCACCGGCTGGCGGAGACGGCGGAGTTCGTCGTCCGGAACCAGAGCCGGGACGAGGAGTACCGGGCCCGGCATCAGCTGTCGCCACGTCAGGTGGACGTGCTGCTGGCCGGTGGGCGGATTCCGCAGCTGGCGCGGGCGTTGCACTAAGCGGTTCCCGGGAGTGCTGGCGGTTCGGCTCTTCCGCGGAGGTCCGTGAAGGACTCCTTGAGGGAATCTGCCTGCCGACTGTCCATACGGGACGTCAGCTCGGCCGAAATGACCGATTGATATCCGTCTGACCGTATTTGCGGGTCCGTGAGGGACTCCCTGAGGGAATCAGATTCCCTCAAGGGGTCCCTCACAGACCCGCCAACCTCGCTCCCGCTGGCCGGTTTAAAGTCCCTGGCACGGGATGATTCCCTCAAGGAGTCCTTCACGGACCGTCCCGCACACTAAGCCGCTCAAGAGGCCTTCAGCGCAGCCTCCAGATCGGCACGCGACATCTTCGAACGGCCCTTCACATCCCGTTCCTTCGCCAGTTTCTGCAGGTCCGCCTTGGACAGCTCGGATAGATCCGGGGTACGCGGCCGCCGGTTGCCGCGGACGCTCTTGGCCAGCGCCTCCATGAGGTCGACCACCTTCGTCGGCTGCTCCGGCTCGGCGGCGGGCGTGACGGTGTTCCCGGCCTTCTTGGCCTCGATCAGCTCGTCCACCCGCTCGCGGTAGGTGTCGTGGAAGTCCTCCGGCCGCCACGGTTCGGTCATCGCGTCGATCAGCTTCACCGCCAGGTCCAGTTCCTTCTTGTTGGTCTTGGCCTTGGCGGGCAGCTGCGGCACGTCGTCCGCGGTGCGCACCTCGGCGGCGTAATGCAGCGTGTTGAGCACGATCACCCCGTCACCCGCACGGGCGAGCGCGAGGTGTTCGCGGCCGTGGAAGACGAACTTCGCGACCGCTGCCTTGTCCCGGCTGGACAGTGCGTCGAGCAGCAGCACGTACGGCCGCTGGGCTTCCTCGTTGGTGGGGGCGAGCCAGTAGGCGCGGTCGAAGTACACCGGGTCCACCTCGGCGAGGTCGACGAAGCTCTCCACCTCGAGCGACCTCGACCGGCCCGGTGCGATCTCGTCCAGTTCCTCCTGCTCGACCAGCACGTACTCGTCGTCGCCGACCTCGCGGCCGCGGACGATGTCGTCGTAGCGCACCTCGTCGCCGGTCCGCTCGTTCACCCGCCGGTAGCGGATGCGGTCCCGCGTGCCGCGCTGGAACTGCGTGAAGTGCACCGCGTGGTCCTCGACCGCTTTGTACAGCCGCACCGGGACGTTGACCAGCCCGAACGACAGCGCACCCTGCCAGACCGGACGCATCTGCCCCTCCTTCCGTCCTGATTGCCCGCTGGGTACCCCGTGCGGGCGCCCGGCACACGGCGGCCGTGTAAGCGCGGGGGATTCGGGGTAAGTGATCTTCCGATGCGCCTGAAACCCCAGGGAAGCAAGTTCTTCCAGCTGCTCGCGGACGCCGCCGCGAACCTCGTGACCGCCACCGCGCTGCTGCGGGACCTCACCGCGGCCGCGCCGCCGGACCGCGCGGCCGTCGCGGCCCGGCTGCATGAGGTCGAGCACGCCGGCGACGACCTGACGCACACCATCATGGTCGAGCTGAACAGCACGTTCGTCACGCCGTTCGACCGCGAGGACATCCAGGCGCTGGCCGCGCGGATCGACGACGTCCTGGACTTCCTGGACACTGCCGCCGACCTCGCCGTGCTGTACCGGCTCGAGCAGTTCCCGCCAGGCACCGACGCGATGCTGCGCGTGCTGTGCCGCGCCGCGGAGCTGACCGCGGAATCGATGCCGGGGCTGGCGAAAGTCAGCGATCTGGAGCCGTACTGGATCGAGATCAACGCCTTGGAGAACGAGGCGGACCACACCTACCGCCGCATGCTCGCCGACCTCTTCCAGCCGGGCGCGGACGCGCTAGAGGTGCTCAAGGCGAAGGAGGTCGTCGAACAGTTCGAACTGGCCGCCGACGGATTCGAGCACGTCGCGGACGTGGTGCAGACGATCGCGGTCAAGGAATCCTGAGTGGACGGCACCGCCGCGCTGGTCGCCGTCGTGGTGCTGACGGTCTTTTTCGACTACACCAACGGTTTCCACGACGCAGCCAACGCGATCGCCAGCGCGGTTTCGACGCGGGCGCTCCGGCTGCGCGCCGCGCTCGTGCTGGCCGCGGTGATGAACCTGGCCGGAGCCCTGCTGTCGACCGGCATCGCCGCGACGGTCGCGAAAGGCATCATCGACGTCCCGGCCGGCCCCGGCGCGCTGACCGTGGTGCTCGCCGCGCTGGTCGGCGCGATCGCCTGGAACCTGGTGACCTGGTATTTCGGGCTGCCGTCCTCGTCGTCGCATTCGCTGATCGGCGGCATGGTCGGCGCGGCGCTGGCCGCGGCGAGCACGGTGCACTGGGCGGGCATCGCGGAGAAGGTGCTGATCCCGATGGTCGCGTCGCCGCTGCTCGGGCTCGTGCTCGGCTACCTGGCGATGGTGGCGGCGCTGTGGCTGCTGCGCCGGCGGAATCCGCACCGCAGCGGCCGGGTGTTCCGGCGGCTGCAGATCGTGTCGGCCTCGGCGCTCGCGCTCGGCCATGGCCTGCAGGACGCGCAGAAGGGGATGGGAATCATCGTCCTGGCGCTGATCGCGGCGGGCAAACAGGACACGTTTTCGGTGCCGCTGTGGGTGACTCTCGTGTGCGCCGGGGCGCTGTCGCTCGGCACCTGCTCGGGCGGCCTGCGGATCATGCGGACGCTCGGCCGTCGCGTGTTCCCGCTCGATCCGCCGCACGGTTTTGTCGCGGAATCGGTCGGAGCGTCGGTGCTGTACCTGACGGCTTTCGCCGTGAAGGCCCCGATTTCGACCACGCATGTCATCACCGCCGCGGTCATGGGAGTGGGGGCGACGCGGCGGCTTTCTGCGGTGCGGTGGGGAATCGCGCGGGACATCGTCTTGGGCTGGGTGCTCACTTTTCCTGCTGCGGCGGCGGTTTCCGCGCTGGCGTTCTGGATTCTGTCGGCGTTCGGCTGATCACTGGGGCACCAGGGCGAGGACTTCCTCGTCGGTGGTAGGGCTGAAGTCCGAGTAGAACTCGCCGACTGCGCGGAACTCGGTCGGCTCGCGGAGGCAGACCACTTCGTCGGCCTCGCGGGCGAGCTTGTCCAACGCGGGCGGCGCGTCGACTGGAGCGGCGAAGACCAGCCGCAGCGGCGCGTGCGACCGAAGCGACCGCAGCGCGGCGATCGCCGTCCCGCCGGTGGCGACGCCGTCGTCGACCACCACGACGTCGTGGCCGGCCGGCGAGTGCGGGACCCGGTTGCCCAGATAGCGGTGGACCTGGTCGCGGGCCTCGGTGCGGGCGGCTTCGACCTGGCGGGTGACGTCGTCGGTCGTCAGCCCGAGCGCGTGGAGCCCGGCGCGGTCGAAGAACGGCGGCCCGTCCGCCGCGACGGCGCCGAGGCCGAGTTCCGGCTGTCCCGGTGCGCCGATCTTGCGGGCGACCAGGAGTTCCAGCGGCGCGTCCAGTTCACGGGCGACGGGGGCGGCGACCGGCAGACCGCCGCGGGCGAGCCCGAAGACGACCGGGTCGGCCCAGTCCCGGCAGGCCAGTTCGGCGGCGAGCCGGGCACCCGCGTCGGCACGGTTCCGGAACGGCTTCATCGGCGGCCCTTCGCGCGGCGCACCAGCTGCCCGGCGGCGAGAACGGCTACGGCCAGCCCGGCAGCCGCCGCACCGTGGTGACGGCTCAGCATCGGCTGGACGTCTCGCGCTTTCGCCAGCCGGTCGAATTCCCCGTGTGCGCCATAGTCGAACCCGCTCGGGCCGTCCGCCGGTTCCCACAGGTTCGCGGGCTGGCGCGGCGGACGCGGACGACCGGTCTGCTGTGCGCCGAAGCCGGTGCGGGCGAGGTATCGGTCGAGCAGCCCGGGTGCGACGGCGTTGGCCAGCAGAGTCGCGACGGTGCTCGTGCCGACCCAGTATTCGCGGCGGCGCGGGTGATCGGCGGCGTGCAGCACGGCGCGGGCGGCGAGTTCGGGCTGGTAGATCGGCGGCACCGGCTGCGCGTGTTCGGGCAGCCGGGACAGCAGCCAGGTGAACTGCGGCGTGTTGACCGCGGGCAGTTGCACCATCGTCGTGCGGATTCCGCTGTGCTCGTGGAGAAGTTCGCAGCGAAGCGCTTCGGTGAAGCCCTGTACAGCGTGTTTGGCCCCGCAGTAGGCGCTCTGCAACGGGATCCCGCGATACGCGAGCGCCGAACCGACCTGGACGATCGTGCCCTGGTCCCGTGTCCGCATGCGGTGGAGCGCGGCCATCGTCCCGTGCACGAAACCGAGATACGTGACCTCGGTGGCCCGGCGGTACTCCTCGGGTTCGATGTCGGCGAACCGGGCGAACACCGAGCTGAACGCGACATTGACCCAGACATCGATCGGCCCGAGTTCCGCTTCGGCACGGCGCGCGGCGGTGTCGACCTGCTCGAAATCGGCCACGTCCGTCGGCTGCTCCAACGGGGTGCCGCCAGCGTTCCGCACGTCGTCCGCCGCTGCGGCGAGCCCCTTCTCGCCACGGGCAAGCAAGGCGACCTTCGCGCCGCGGCCCCCGTAAGCGCGCGCGACGGCCCGGCCCACTCCGGCGCTGGCCCCGGTCACGACTACGACGGGCGGCATGGAAATCCTTTCCCCGGACCGGGAGTCCGGCGGGTCGGCGGGCGCAGGCATTCCTGGCGCGCGACGTGCCCGCACAGCGCGACCGCGCCCAGCACGAAGCCGAGCAGCGCGAGCGGCACCTCCGGCGGAAAGACGATTCCGCAGACCACGAGGCCCGCCGCCACTGCCGTGAGGGCCCAGCACGCCGCCCGCCACGTCCGGCGCAGCGGCCACGCCGACTGGCCAGAAGGCGCGCCGCACCCACTGGGCGTCCGTGGCGAGAAGCCCTCGTTCCATTGCCCGCAGGCGGGGATCCGTGGCCATGGCCTGCTCCCTTCCGCCCTGTTCCCCCGCGTACCCGCTCCCGGCCGGGCCAAACCGGCGCCGGGAAAGCGTCCGGTTTGCCCGGGAAAGCGCGGGGTAACCCGGCGGGCGACCGCACTCGCCGGAAGGAGCACGAGATGAGCAGGCTGCTGATCGACCCGGAAAGCGCGACTGTCCCCTGTGGACAGTGCGGACGCGAAGCGGTGCACGTGGGCAGGCTGGTCCAGGAGGACGGGACGCCGGTCAGCCACGCGGTGGTGTGCACGGTCTGCCGCGCGCATCGCCCGGGGCCCGGGCTGGGGGAGACCCGGCGGCCCCGGCTGGCGGTGGTTTCCCGGCCGGAGTGAGCCGGAGCGCTCCCGGACCGGCTCGGTCCGGCCCGGGAGCTTTCCGCTAGTCGATCCCGAGCACGGACTCCGCGGTGGTCCAGTTGTCGAGCATGGCGTGCTGCGCGTCGGCGAGGGTGGCCTTGCCCGCGCAGACGGCCTTCTTCACCGCGTTCTCGACGGAATCCTTGCTGTAGGAGTTCTGGTCGCCGTCGTGCGGTTCGGGCCAGAGGTTCTTCGGGTCCTTCGGCGCGCCGCCCAGTTCCAGCGGCAGGAAGTGGTCCTCCTCGTAGGAGCTGAGCGAGGTGTCGGAGTAGCCGTAGTCGATGATGCCCTGCTTCTTGAGCTTGTTCGTGTAGCTCGTCGGCGGGCGGATGGTGGCGGTCCAGCCGGGGGTGCAGATCGTGTCGTCGATGGTGTCCTGGGTGACGTCCGGGTTGGTGGCGCCGGGCGTGCAGGCGGGGTCGGGCAGCGGAAGGTAGGACTGCGAGCATTTGGCTGCAAGTGACTGCGGGGCGCTGGCGTGCGCGGCGGGCGCGAGAACGATCAGCGAACCGGCCAAAATGGCGGCGGGCGCGGCGAAACGGGCAAGTCGGGACATGGAAATCTCCTCCTCGGGCACGGTCGCGTCAGCGTCTTCCGAGAACGGGGAATCGCACTACCTACCTTCGAAGGAAGGCGTGAAGAATTAACCGGGCGTGCACCTTTCCGAGGGCGGTTCAGGACATTGACCGGCAATCGGAGAAATGCGGCCGAGCTGGGTAAACCCGGGTGAAACGCCTGATCCGGCAAGATCCGGTCGTCCTGGGCGGCTGCCGGAAACGTTCTTCCTGGTCGGTTTTTATGCGCCTTCCGCGCGAGCCGGCGAGAAAATACTGCAATCGATTTCCGCTGGGCCGTTCGGCTGAAGGTGCGACCGCGCCGGTATCCGTTCCCGGCTCCGGTGCGACCTTTTTCGTGAACGCTGCCGGAATTGATCTTTTCGGGCGGAATTCCCGGAGGTGCGCGATGGTCGAGCGGGAAGGGCCGGGCGGCGGCGAGGGAGCCGAAAGCGGCCCGGCGGGAGAAAACGCGCCCGCCGAGCCGGAGGCGGGGTACGAGATTCCGATCGGGATGCCGGTTCCGGCCGCGGAAATGGAGCGGCTGAAGGCGGCCGCCGAGCGGCACCGCGATCGGGAGGAGGCCGACGCCCCGGCACGGGCCGGCGACGCGGCCGAGGAGGAAGAGGGTGAGCACCGTGATGCCTGAAGCACCAGTGCCGGAAGGGCAAGCCGGCGGAACCGCCGGCGGCGTGTCGCGGGAAATGGCGGATCTGACGGTCGGCGAACTGCTGGCCGAACCGCCGTCGCCGGTCCGGTCGCCGTTGTTCGCGCAACGGTTTCCGGTGCCGGTCGAGGAGTACGACCAGCTGAAGACCGGCGCGCGGGAGCACGCCGCGGAGGCGCTGGCCGCCGAGGACGCGCTCGATGCGCAGCTCGACGAGGAAACGGCGGCGGAGGCGCCGGAGGAGAATCCGCCGGAGGACGAGATCGCCGAAGGACTGGCCCCGGCGGCGTCGGCGAGTTTCGAGGGGATTTCCCAGACCGCGTTCCGGCCGCCGGACTGCACGGTCGCGGTCGGCCCGAGGCACGTGCTCGCCGCGGTCAACGTGGACCTGGTCGGCTACGACAAGACCGGGCTGCAGCAGTTCCGCTGGGCGAATTTCACCGCGATGTTCAACCCGGTGCTGCCGGCCGGCGCGCAGCTGTTCGACCCGAAACTGGCCTACGACCACTACAGCGGCCGGTGGATCGTCTGCATCGCCGCCCGGCGCGCGAACCCGCAGGGCTCGTGGATCCTGCTCGGCGTCTCGCAGACCGGCGACCCGGCCGGCGGCTACTGGATCTGGAGCACCGACGCGTCGGCGAACGGGGCCACCGCCACCGGCAACTGGTCGGACTACCCGATGCTGGGCTTCGACACCCAGGCGATTTACGTCTCCACCAACCAATTCGCCTTCGGCGGCGGGTTCGCCCACGCGAAACTGCGCATCTTCAACAAGGCCGAGCTGTACGGCGGCGGTGTCGGCGCGGCGCACACGATTCGCTGGTGGGACTTCTGGGGCCTGAAGAACCCGGACGGAAGCGCGGCGTTCTCCGTGCAGCCGTGCTGCCATTTCCAGGGCGTGGGCGGGAATCCGCGCGCTTACCTGGTGAACTCGCTGTTCCCGTCCGGCTCGAAACTCACCCTCTGGACCCTGTCGAACCCGCTGGCCCTGTGGTCCGGCGGCGCGCCGTCGTTAGCCTCGGCCGCGGTGGCCTGCCGCAGCTACAGCCTGCCGCCCGGCGCGGTGCAAAAAGACGGCGGCGCAACCCGGATCGCCACGAACGACACCCGGCTGCTCAACGCGGTCTTCCAGTCGGCGGGCCGCACCCAGCGCGTGTGGACGACGCACACGTCCGCGTACAGCTGGCGAGGCGACACCGAGGCGCGCTCGGTGGTGCAGTGGTACGAGATCGACGTGCCCAGCCGCACGGTCACGCAGCAAGGCGCTTTCGGCGCGCCCGGCAGGCACTATTTCTTCCCGGTCATCCAAACCGACATTTCCCGCAACGCCCACGTGGCGTTCGGCCGGTCCGCGTCCGACGAGTACGGGCACTTCCGCCAGACCGGCCGCCTCGCCACCGACGCGCCGGGCACGCTGCAGGGCAGCGCGTCGGTGATCGCCGGCCAGAGCGCTTACACCGGCGGCCGATGGGGCGACTATTTCGGCGTCGGCCGCGACCCGTCCGATTCGCGGACCGTCTGGAGCTACGGCGAATACGCGGGCGCGGGCAACACCTGGCGGACCCGGCTCAACGCGGCGAAGTACTGAGGAGGTCGTCATGAACACCGCACAAAAGCTTCGCATCGCGGCGGAGGCCGTGCTCGCTGTGCTCAGCGCTGTCGCCTTGGTGCTGACGCTGACTGTCCCGGACTGGATCGAACGCACCACCGGCGCTTCCCCGGACGGCGGAGGCGGGGAAGCGGAGTGGCTGCTGACGGCGGTCGCTTGCGTGGCGACGGTGCTGTTCACCGGACTGGCCGCATGGGAGTGGCGGCGGTTGCGGACAGCGTGATCGGTTGGCGGGCATCGGTTTCCGGCTGGTGCCCGCTGTTCCGTCCTAAGCTGGGCCGGGTGAGCAACTTTGAGCCGCCCTCACTGGTTCGCCGGTCCGAAGCGCCGATGTACGTGGTGGAAAACCTGCGCGACACGGCGGGACCCGGTTCGCGGGACACCATCGGCGGGAGGCCGATCCTGCCCGCGGGCGAGGACTGGCCGGAGTGCTGCTGCGGCGCGCGGATGGTGCTCTTCTTCCAGTGGGAAACCCCGATGGTCCGGGGCCATCCCAGCCCGTTCTGGCGGATCATGCTGCACCGCGACCCGACCGGTCCGGCCGACGCGGAGGAACCGCATCTTCTCGGCTGCGAGCTGGTGCTCCGTCCGGAGTACGAAACGGTGACCATGTGGCTGGACGAGACGCGTGCCCGGTACGCCACCGACGACGAGATGTTCGCCGCCGAGGGCGTCGGCCGGAACCAGTTCAAGGTCGGCGGACTGCCGTGCTGGCTTCAGGATCCGGTGGCCCGCCAGTGCGCGTGCGGTGCCGAGATGGTGTTCCTGTGCGGGCTTCCGGAGGACATCGGTTTCCCGACCAGCGGCGGTCTGGCCGGTGCTGCAGCACTGACCGGCGTCAGTTTTCCTCGTACGTGATCGCATACCGCGCCGCCACCGGGTTGATCTTCACCGGATCCACCGCACCGTCCGTCAGCACCGCGGGACCGGCCTCGAACAGATCCTCCAGATAGTGCTCCCAGCCGCCCGGCGACGAGATCTGCAGCAGCCGCGGCGCGGGATCCGACACCGCCCGCAGCGCGTGCGGAACCCCGTGCGGCAGCAGCACGAACATCCCCTTCGTCGCGACGTGGGACTCGTCGGCGAAGTCGATGCCGAGTTCGCCGTCGAGGACGTAGATGCATTCGTCGGCCTCGTGGTGGACGTGGCGCGGGATATCGCGGGCCAGCGTCACTTCCAGCAGGGAGAACCGGCTCTCGGTGTCGCCGGTCATCGCCTTCACCGCGAAAGCGGGCGGCAGCGGCACCCGGCCCGGGCGCGCCTCGCCGGGCTGGAGCAGCAGGAAGCGGTCCTTGGTCATGGGGTATCCTCGCAAACGTATCGGAAGCGGAGTCCGTTTCCAGATTAACCAGAGGAGGGCATCGGTTGTCAACGGAGCGCAAACCGAGGGCGGACGCGGAACGCAACCGGACGCGGGTGCTGGAGGCCGCCCGCACGCTGCTGGCCGGCGACGAGGACGTCCAGCTGCCGGAGATCGCCCGCGCGGCCGGGGTCGGCGTCGGCACGGTGTACCGGAACTTCCCGGACCGGCAGGCGCTGGTGGAAGCGCTGGCGGAACAGCGGTTCGCCGAGATCGCCGAGTACGCGCGGAAGCGGTGCCTCGACGGGAAATCCGGGGTGAAGCGCTACCTGCGCCACGTCGGCGAGGTGCTGTCCGGCGACCGGGCCCTGTCGTCCGCGATCGAGACAGCACGGGGTTCGGCGGGGAGCGAACCCCGCGGTGCCGCCCTGGCTGAGCTGGAAACCGTGGTGGCACAGGCGATCGCGGCGGACCAGAAAGCGGGCGTGCTCCGCGCGGACTGCACGGTGGGCGACGTGTACCTGCTGGTGGGCTGCCTGTCGTCAGTGGTCCGCACGAAAAGCGGCGACTGGCGGCGGTTTGTGGAATTGGCGATGGAGGGGTTGCTGCCGCGCTAAGCGGTGCCGTACCGCTCCAGCACCGAAGTGAGGTCGTCGCTGTCGTGCATCGCGATCAGCACGGCGGCCATCTTCGCCACGCCGGGTTCGCGGACGATGAGGTCGCGGGAAACGGGAAAATAGCGGCCGTCGGCGTATTCGCCGGTGCGTTCCCAGCGGCGCATCAGGCGGTCGACCTCGTCGAGGGTGAACATCGTCGCGCCCCAGCGGGCGCTGTCCGGGTACTGGACCCGGAAGTCGACGTTGGCCACCTCGTCCGGATCCTCCTCGCCGACCAGGAAGAACGCGTCGAACGCCGAGGTCCGGACGACGTAGTACGGCTCGTCCCAGCCGCGGGAGAGGATTTCGGTCGCCACGGCGAACGAGCTTAGCGGGACCGGAGCGCGAGCCGTTCCGCCGAACAGACCGCAACGGCTCGCGCGGTCGGGTCAGGCGAGGTCCTCCAGCGGGACCTCCGTGTCGCCCAGCCGCTCCGGGTCCACCGTCTTTCCGGAACGGATCAGCGCCTTGATCGGGTCCGTGACATCCCAGACGTTGACGTTCATCCCCGCCAGCACGCGGTTGTCCTTCAGCCAGAAGGCGATGAACTCCCGGCCGGGCACATCGCCGCGGAAGACGACCCGGTCGTGGCCTTCGATGGTCCCCAGGTATTCCATGCCGAGGTCGTACTGGTCGGTGAAGAAGTACGGCAGCTCGTCGTACTCCTCCTCCTTGCCGAGCATCCCGGCCGCGGCCACGGCGGGCTGGTTGAGCGCGTTCGCCCAGTGTTCGACGCGCACGTGCTTGCCCAGGAACGGGTGGTAGGCGTTCGCGACGTCGCCCGCGGCGAAGATGTCCGGGTCGCTCGTGCGCAGGCTCGCGTCGGTCACCACGCCGTTGTCGACGCGGAGGCCGGCCGCTTCGGCCAGTTCGACGTTCGGCTTCGCGCCGATTCCGGCCAGGACGGCGTCCGCCTCCAGGACGCTGCCGTCGCTCAGGCGGACGCGCTTGGCCTGCCCGCCGTTGCTGATGTGCTCGACCTGGACGCCGAGCCGCAGGTCGACGCCGTGCGCGCGGTGCAGGTCGGCGAACACCGGGGCGACGTCGGGGCCGAGCGCGGTGATCAGCGGGAGTTCGAGCGCCTCGACGACGGTGACCTCCACCCCGGCCTGGCGCGCGGCGGCGGTGGCTTCGAGGCCGATCCATCCGCCGCCGACGACCACCAGCTTGGCCGCGGCGCCGAACAGCTCCTTGAGCCGGTCGGAGTCCTCGATCCGGCGCAGGTAGTGGATCCCCGCGGCGTCCGGCAGCGTGCGCGGGCTCGCGCCGGTGGCCAGCAGGAGCTTGTCGTACCCGAGGCTGGTGCCGTCGTCGAGCGTCACCTGGTGCTCGTCCCGCGCGATCGCGGTGGCTCGCACGCCCTGGCGCAGGTCCACGCGCTTTTCGGCGTACCACGCGGCGTCGTGCACCTGGAAGCTCTCGGCCTCGGCGTTGCCCGCGAGGTAGTCCTTCGACAGCGGCGGACGCTCGTAGGGCAGGTGCCGCTCGTCGCCGACGAGGGTGATCGTGCCCTCGAACCCCTTGTCGCGCAACGCTTCCGCGGCCTTGGCTCCGGCCAGCCCGGCGCCGATGATGACGAACGACGAGGTCACGGGTGAACTCCTTCGATGCGGGGACGAGGGGAGTACTTATATCACTAGCGAAGTTTGGTCTTATTCGCCGCCTCGGTCAAGATTCCCTGATCAGGAGTACCCCATCGAGGCTGCGCCTACCCAGGAAGGCGTTACCGCGGCAGATGGGAGCTAGACGGGAAGGCGTCCGCCCCCGTACGGTATGGCAAGGCTAACCTAATTTTCGAGGAGGACCCATGCCAGAGCGTGCGCTCGACCGGGCCGCCCCGTTCGTGCTCGGGCTGTTCCGGATCGTCGTCGGGCTGCTGTTCGCCGCGCACGGTGCGGCGGCGCTGTTCGGGATTTTCGGCGGCGGCCCCAAAAGCGGCACTGTCGGCACGGTCGCCGTGGGCGCCTGGCCGTCCTGGTACGCGGCGGTGATCCAGCTCGGCTGCGGCCTGCTGGTCGCGCTCGGTCTCGGCACCCGGATCGCGGCCGTGCTCGCGTCCGGCTCGATGGCGTACGCCTACTTCGTCGTGCACCAGCCGGACGGCCTGCTGCCGCTGCAGAACCACGGCGAACCCGCGGCGATGTTCTGCTGGGCCTTCCTGCTGCTGGTCTTCACCGGACCCGGTGCGCTGGCTTTCGGTTCGCTGCTGCGGAAACGGTCAGACGACGCTCGCGGCGCGCGACCACTGGGCGGCGAGCCGCGCGGCATCCTGAGCGCGGTCCAGGTCAACCCCGGCGCGCGCGACTAGCCGGAGCCGGGAAACGCCGTCCGGGACGCTCGGCGGCCGGAAGCAGCCGACGACGATATCCCTTTCGTACAGCCGGTTCGCGGCCGCGACGGCCTGTTCCGGAGAGTCGGCGGGGATCGACTGCACCGCGCCGGGCGCGCGCGAAACCCCTGCGGCGTCGGCGATCGCGACGGCCGCGCGGTGCAGATCCTCCACTCGCGACGGTTCGGCCGCGATGATCCGGCACGCTTCCGCCGCGCTCGCGGCTGCGGCCGGCGCGAGACCGGTGTCGAAGATGAACGTTCGCGCGGTATTGACCAGATGTTCGCGCAGCAGCGGCGATCCCAGCACCGCGCCGCCCTGTGCGCCCAGCGCTTTCGACAACGTGGCGGTGACCGCGACGTGCGGCGCGCCCGCGAGCCCGGCCGCGTGCACCGCACCTCGTCCGTTGCCCGCGACGCCGATGCCGTGTGCTTCGTCCACTACCAGAAAGGCGTTGTACTTAGCGCACAATGCCGCTGTACTAACAAGATCCGTCGCGTCGCCGAGCACCGAATAGATCGACTCGACCGCTACGATCGCCCGTTCCTGCGAGCGGTCGCGCAGCAATCGCTCGAGGGCGTGCAGATCGCCGTGCGGGCAGATCGCGACGGGGGAGCGGGACAGCCGCGCGCCGTCGATCAGCGACGCGTGGATGTGCGCGTCGGTGATCAGCAGCGTGTCCGGCGAACCGAGTGCGGTGATGACGCCGATGTTCGCCGTGTAGCCACTGGAGAACCCGAGCGCGGCCGGTTGTCCAGTGAGGACAGTCAGCTCGCGTTCCAGCTCCGTGTGACACGGCGTGGTGCCGGTGACGACTCGCGAAGCGCCCGCGCCCGCGCCGTACCGTTCGATGGCTTGGACGGCGGCCGCGCGCAGCCGCGGATCGGTGCTGAGGCTCAGGTAATCGTTCGACGCGAGGTCCAATGTGGACGACCGCGGATGCCGCCGGTCGTCGGCCCGCCGGACGAGACCGGCGACGTGCCGGTCCCGGTCGGCGGCGGTGAGCCAGTCGTGCATCGACACCATGGCGGTCACGCGTTGGGCGCGGCGGCGGTGCCCGCTCCGCGTTCCCGCAGCGCCGGGGCGGAGTGCCCGGCCTGCTGCTGTTCGCCCGCGCCGAGCACCTCGAACCCGGCGTCGGCGATCATCTCCAGGTCGGCCTTCGCGGCCTGGCCCTCGCTGGTCAGGTAGTCGCCGAGGAACAGCGAGTTCACCACGTGCAGCGCGAGCGGCTGCAACGACCGCAGGTGCATTTCGCGGCCGCCGGCCATCCGGACTTCCTTTGCCGGGCAGGCGAAGCGCGCCAGCGCGAGGATGCGCAGCGCGCGCAGCGGGCTCAGCTCCCACGTCCCTTCGAGCGGCGTGCCCTCGAACGGCATCAGGAAGTTGACCGGGATCGAATCGCTGTCGATGTCGCGCAATGCGAAGATCGCGTCGATCAGCTCGTCGTCGGTCTCGCCCATTCCGACGATCAGGCCGGAACACGCGGAAAGCCCGGCGGACTTGGCCTTTTCGACCGTGTCCACGCGGTCGTCGTACCCGTGCGTCGTGCAGATCTCGGAGTACCGCGACTCGCTCGTGTTGAGGTTGTGGTTGTAGGCGTCGACCCCGGCCTCGCGCAGCTTCTCGGCCTGCCCGTCCTTGAGCAGCCCGAGGCACGCGCACACCTCCACGTCGGCGTGCGCGGACTTCACCGCCTCGACGGCCTTGGCGACGCGGTCGACGTCGCGATCGCTCGGCCCGCGCCCGCTCGCGACCAGGCACACCCGCGACGCGCCGCCCTGGACGCCGGCGCTGGCCTGGCGCGCCGTTTCCTCGGCGGACAGCCAGGAGTACTTGAGGATCTGCGCGGACGACCCGAGCCGCTGCGAGCAGTACCCGCAGTCCTCGGGGCACAGGCCCGATTTCAGGTTGACGAGGTAGTTGACCTTGACCCGGTTGCCGAAGTGCGCGCGGCGCAGCCGCCCGGCCGCCGCGACCAGGCCGAGCACGTCCTCGTCCGGCGCTTCCAGCACCGCACGGGCGTCGGTGCGGTCGAGTACGCCGCCGGCCAGCTGCCGGTCGGCCAGGTCGTCGAAGGTTTTGAACACCTATCAAATCCTAGGCGGCCGATCGGCCGGAAGCAAGCGGCAGGCAGAATGAGAGGGGTGAAGGTGACGCGAGACCAGATCGTCGACCGGGCGTACGAGCTGCTGCGGGAGGCGGGGCTGAGCAGTTTGTCGATGCGGCGGGTGGCCCTCGACCTGGGGGTCCAGCCGGGCGCGCTGTACTACCACGTCGCCAACAAACAGGAGCTGCTCGCGGTCGTCGCGGCGCGGATCCTGAAAGGACTGCCGGAGGTGGCGAAGGATCCGCGCGAGGCGGCCGGGGACTTCCGCGCGGCGCTGCTGAAGGTCCGCGACGGCGCCGAGGTGGTGTCGTTCGTGCAGGCGTACCGGCCGGATCTGCTGGTGCCCACGCACGCGCTGCGTCAGCTGTTCACCGGGAGGTTCGACGACCGGCGCGCGGAGTGGGCGGCGCGGACGGTTGTCCACTATGTACTCGGCTTCGTCGCGGAAGAACAGAACCACGCCGAACTGGTGCGCGCCGGGATCGTCGAGGAAGACCCGGCGCACAGCGGGGATTCGGACGAGGCGTTCGGGTTCGGCATCGACGCGATCCTCAGTGGACTGTCCGGTTGAGACAGTGTGAACCATGGAACGCCATCAGGTCGCCATCTATCTCGCCGCGCTGGCCGCCGGAGCGCTCGTCGGCTGGCTCGCTCCGGCGGCCGGGCCGGTGCTGGAGCCCGCGATCAACCCTGTGCTGGCCGCTCTGCTCTACGTCACCTTTCTCCAGGTCCCCTCCGCTGAACTGGGCCGGTCCTTCCGCGACGGCCGGTTCCTCGGCGCCGCGCTGGCGGTGAATTTCGTCGTGGTGCCACTGGTTGTCGCGGCGATGGTCAGTTTCTTCCCGGCCGGACAGGCGGTGCGGCTGGGAATGCTGCTCGTGCTGCTGGCCCCGTGCGTGGACTACGTGATCGTCTTCAGCGGCTTGGCCGGCGGCAGCAATCAGCGCCTGCTCGCGGCGACGCCGTTGCTGTTGCTCGCGCAGATGATCCTGCTGCCCGGGTTCCTGTTTCTCTTCCTTGGCGCGGATCTGGCGCACGTCGTCCGGATCGGACCGTTCCTCGAAGCGTTTCTCGTGCTGATCGTGGTACCGCTGGCGCTGGCGTGGCTCACCCAGGCCTGGGCGGCCCGGCACGCGACCGGACGCCGGTTCGCCGACGCGGCCGGTACCGCAATGGTGCCGCTGATGGCCGCGACGCTCGTCACCGTGGTCGCGTCGCAAACCCCGAAGCTCCACAGTGGACTCGGTCCAGTCGCTTCGGTCGTGCCATTCTACGTGGTTTTCCTGGTGGCGATGGCCTTCGCCGGACTCGGCGTCGCGCGACTGTTCCGAGTGGACACTCCGGCCGCGCGCGCGATCGTTTTCTCCGGGGCGACGCGGAATTCGCTCGTGGTGCTTCCGCTGGCGCTCGCGCTGCCGGACGAGTTCGCGGTCGCGCCGGTCGTGGTGGTGACGCAGACGTTGGTCGAGGTGGTGGGCATGGTCTGCTACGTCCGGCTCGTGCCCCGTCTGGTGCCGTCGGGCGCGTAGTCAGCGCCCGGTCGAGCCGTCGATCAGCTCGCGGAGGATGTCGGCGTGGCCCGCGTGCCGTCCGGTTTCCTCGATCATGTGGGTCAGCGCCCAGCGGACGCTCGGCCCTTCGCGGCCCGGCAGCGGCTCGGCGAGATCCGTGCAGCCGTCGAGGATTTCGTTGGCCTGCTTGACCGCTTCCCGGTAGCGGGCGACGACGTCGGCGACGCTGTCCTTGGTGCGAAAGGTCGACGGCCAGCTGGTGACCTTCTCGCCGAGGAACAACGACCGCTCCACGAAAGTCAGATGGTTGAGCAGACCGACCAGATTCGTGCCGGATGGCACCGCGGCGGCGTGTGCCTCGGGTTCCGGCGCGCCGTCGACCTTGGCGGCGGCTGACGTGCGGAGATAGTCGAGAAATCCGCGCAGGACTTCGGTTTCGCTGCTTCCGGTGCGGGGCGGCGGGGTGTCGCGGCGGCGGGCCACAGTGGTCTCCTCTGCCGTATCAGGCGGTGCGGCGGATCAGCAGGACGTGGTCGACGACCTCGGCGGTCTGGCCGTCCGGCCCGGTCGCGAGGCGGGTGGGGGAATCGGCGCGTTCGACAGTCCAGCCGGACGGGTCGAGGGCGAGGTCGGCGGCGATCTCCGCCGGGCCGGGGAAGTGCGCGTCCGGGTCCTGGTTCCACGACCACGGCGCGCTCGAACCGTGGTCCACGATCAGCAGCCGGCCGCCCGGGCGCAGGGCGTGCGCGGCGGTGCGCAGGACGCCGGTCCGGTCCAGTTCGAAGGGCGACTGCAGGTAGTGCGCGGTCACGAGATCGAACTCGCCGGCCGGGAAGCTGACCCGGAGGTCGTGCCGCACCGCGGTGATCCGCGGCCCGGCGAGGCGCTGGACGGCGACGGCGGAGATGTCGGTGGCGGTCACGCGCCAGCCGCGTTCGGCGAGCCAGCGCGCGTCGCCGCCGTTGCCGCAGCCCAGGTCGAGGGCGTCGCCGGGGGTCAGGTCGGCGGCGATCTCCACGAGCCGGGCGTTCGGCCGCGGCGCCGTCGCGGGCCGGGCGGCGTGCACTTCGTCCCAGAACTGGGTCGCGTCGGTGGTCATCGGGGCTCCTCGGGTCGGTGTGCGCCCAGGGTCGCCGCCGCCGCGGCCGGAGCGCACGCGATCTTGCCGGAACGGCAACTCCCACCTCGTGGGAAGCGCGCCGGGCAAGATCGTTTCGCCGGTACCGTCGGGTCCGAACGGCCGGAAAGCGAGGAGCGCCCATGAAAATCGGGACCGTCGACATCGTCGGCGTCCTCGACGGGATCGCCCGGCTGCCGCTGGCCAGCACCGTGGTCCACGCTCGCGGCGCGCGCTGGGAGTGTCACCACCAGCCGGTCGGCGCGGACGGCCGGATCCGCATGGACGTCGGATCTTTCCTCGTCCGGCTGGGCGGCCGGACGGTGCTGGTCGACGCGGGAACCGGGCCGGGTTTCGAGCACGACGGCTTCGCCACCGGCGGTTTGCTCGACAATCTGCGCCGCACCGGGGTCGCGCCCGAGGAGATCACCGACGTGGTCTTCACCCATCTGCACGCGGACCACGTCGGCTGGTCGACCGTGCGCGGCGAAGCGGTCTTCCCGAAGGCGACGTTCCGCATGCATGCCGCCGATCGGGCGTACTTCACCACCGGCGAGACCGCGGATCCGGCGGTGCGCGAGACGTTCGAGCCGATCGCCGGCCGGATCGAGACTTTCGACGAGGAGACCGAACTGGTTCCCGGCCTGATCGCCCGTCCCGCGCCCGGCCACACCCCCGGTTCCACGGTGTTCGTGGTCAGCGACGCGGGCGAACGCGCCCTGCTGCTCGGCGACGTCCTGCACACGGTCGGCGAGCTGACCGACCCCGAATGGGAGGGCATGTTCGATGTGGACCGGGTCGCGGCGACCGCGATCCGGCAGCGGCTCGCGGCCGAACTCGAGGCCTCCGGCGACGTTTTCGCGCCCGCGCACTTCCCGGAACTCGCCTTCGGGCGGCTGATCTCCGAGGACGGGCTCCGGCGGTTCGCCTGGGCCTGACCGCTCATCCCGGGCCGCGCCGCGGCGGGGTTTCCCGCGACCAGGCGCACGGCTGCCGCGTCCCGCCCAGCAGGACCAGCACGTCCGGGCTCACGCCCGCGCGCACCCGGGAGGCGAGTTCGGGCGCGGTCTGCCCGAGTGCCGAGTAGACCGCGCGGACCAGGCATCTCGCCGCGCGCGGGGAACGCCTGGTGCGCACCGAGACCTCCAGCAGAAGGGCCTCCGGATCGCACGTGCGGCCGCGGCTCGGCGCGACGATGCCCAGCCGGGTTTGCTCGGCCAGGGGGAGGCATCGCAGCAGGCTGTCGACCACGCCGTCGATCGCGAGCCGGTTCCGTTCCGTGCGGGGTGGGGAGGCCCGGGCAGAATTTCCTTCCGCACCAGCATGGACCATCAACTCCTGCGCGCAGAGTAGCCGATCCGCCGCGCGGCGTGGCCGCGCGGTTCCGTGCGACGGAAAACCATTCCGGTCCGTCCACTGTGGACGGTACGGTTCAGCCGGGAGAACCGGACAGCACGGCGAGCCGGTCGAGCGCGGCGCGAATCCGCCCTGGTGCGCCGGGCTCGTCGGGGAACGACAGATGCAGCGTCGCGTGGCTGGTTCCGGCGGCGCCGGGCTCGACCTGGAGCCAGCCGGCGTCCCATTCGAGCCGCAGCCGGCCGGGGCGGCGGGGCGGTTCCGCGGAACCGGGACCGGGCAGCCAGTCGTTCCGGCGCGCCGCGACGGCATACACGTGCTCCGCGGTCGCGGGCATCCTCCGTCCGGCTTCGAACTCGGTCATGGCACTGGCTACCCGGTTCGCGGCGGCCCTAATCCCGGTTGGTCCACAGTGGACTCACGCGTAGTCGCGGAGCACGGCGTCGAGGTCGGCGCGCGTGCCGAGGGTCCGGATCTCCGGCGGCGCGAGGCAGCCGATGCGGTGGTCGTCGTCGCGCACCGCCGCCGCGAACTCGGCGACCCGGGGCGCGGGCGGCGCGACGGAAGGCCCGCCGAGGTAGCGGATGACGATGAGGTCCTCGCCGGAGTGGGTTTCGATGGCGGCGGCCCAGCCGTGGATCTCGTCCCAGAGCAGGGCGACGTCGCGGTCGGGATAGGCGGGCAGGTGGCCGTCGAGGGCGACGTAGGCGGACACCGGGGTGTCGTGGTCGACGGTGCAGGACTCGAGCCCGATGCCCAGTGCGCGGGTGACGTCGGCGAGGTAGCTCCACAGCCGGGTGAGGGCGGGACGCGACGGGCCGGTCTGGGCGGTCGGCAGCGGAAGGGACACGGGGACAACGCCTTTCTCGTGAGAAGGACGGATGCGAAGAGGCCGCGCCCGGCGGCGCGGCGGAGGTGCTCCGGCTAGCGGCCGGGCGGCTCGCACCGGATTCCCGGTGACCGCGGCCGGAAAACCCGCGGGGCGCGGCCGATCGGCGCGCAGGGCAGGCAGGTCATCCGGAATCACCTCCGCCGCTCGACAGGGGACGCTCTTTTCTTCTAGCATGTCATCGAAACGATGACAACTGCCAAGTCGTCGAGAGGATGACGCGATGACGGAGGCGGATCCCGCCCTGCTGCTCGAGGGCGTCCGCGACGCGGTGCTGGCCGCCCGGGCCGGAGACGTGCCGGCGGACCGGTCGCTGGCCGCGCTGTCGGCGTTGCGGACGCTGCGCGACCAGCTCGGCGCCTGGGAACCGGAGCTGATCGCGGCCGCGCGCACGGCGGGCGCGAGCTGGGCGGCGCTCGCCCCGGCGCTGGGCGTGGCGAGCAGACAGGCGGCGGAGCGCCGCTACCTGCGGCTGCAGCCGTCGGCGACCGGGGAGACCACCGGCGAGGCCCGCGTCGACGCCGAACGGGACCGCCGCGCCGGAGACCGCGCCGTCGCGGACTGGGCCCGGCGCAACGCGGCGGTGCTGCGCCGGCTGGCCGCCGAGGCCAGCTCCGCGGCCGACCTGGACGAGGCGGGCCGGAAAAGCGCCGAACGGCTCGGGATGGCCCTGGGAGAGGACGATGTCACGAGGCTGCTGCCCCCGCTGGCGGAGGTGCGCGTGCATCTCGAACCGCGGCATTCCGTGCTGGCCGACCGGGTCGGCGAGGTCGGCGAACACGCGGACCGGCTGCGGCAGCAGGTGGCTGGGCGGCGGCGGAATCGTCCTCGGTGAGGCGGGGCGGGCCGGGTCGGCGGGTTCGCCGGTTGGCCGCGGCGGGACTCGGCTGTTCGGGGTCAGTGGGGCTCGGCCGGGCGGTGGTGCGGCCGGTGAGTGGGCCTGGGTGGCGAGCGGGTGGACTGGTTGTGGCAGCAGGTGGTTGGGCGGTGGCGGAATCGTCCGCGGTGAGGCGGGAGTGCCAGTCGGCCGTGCCGGGATTCGGGCGTCCGGGGTCGCTGGGGCTCGGCCGGACGGCGGTGTGGCCGGTGCGTTGGCCTGGGTGGCGAGCAGGTGGACCGGTTGTGGCAGCAGGTCGCTGGGCGGCGGCGGAATCGTCCTCGGTGAGGCGGGGCGGATCAGGGCGGCGGGTGCGCCGCTCGGCACCGCCGTGCCCCGGCCGGACGGCGGCGCAGCGCGTGAACCGGCCCGGACGCTGCCGGATCGAGGTCGGCAAGCCGGGCGACCGAGCCAGCGCAACGCAACCCCTGACCTGCCCCGGAAGCCCCCGTGCCGCCACCCGCGCCCCGGCCCGGCGAACCCGCCGCCCGCCCGCCGCGCCAGCCCCCGGGCGCCCCCGCGCTGCCGGTTCCCCTCCGGTCCGAGATCATTTCGGCGGCGGCATTCGCGTGAGGCCGCCGCAGTGAGGCATGCTATTCGCGGTTGAGCAGCCAGCCGCGTCCTTTTCCTGCCCGGTCGCCGAGGCCGGGCTTCCTGAGGAGGGAAAGAGCGATGAGTGAGCTGACCGACCCGGTGCTCGATCCGCCGGGTTCGCTGTCGATCGACCGGGCCGACCGCTCGCCCGCGGCGGTGCTGGTCCTGCGCGGGGACCTGGACCTCGGGACCGCCCCGAAATTGACGGCCGCGGTCGCCGAAACGGTCTCCGGGAAGCCTCCGGTGCTGGTCCTGGACCTGACGGAGGTGGACTTCCTCGCCTCGGCGGGGCTGACCGCGCTGCTGGCCGCGTGCCGCGAGGCTCCGGAAGGGACCGAGGTGCGGATCGTGGCGTCCGGCCGCGCGACCCTGCGGCCCATCCAGCTGACCGGGCTGGAGCAGAGCTTGCCGCTGTACCGCACGCTCGACGCGGCGCTGGCCGGGTGAGCTGAGGCGGTCAGCGAGTCCCGGCCCCGGCGGTGCGGTGGAGCACGACGAGTGCGACGTCGTCCTGCGGGGGCCGGGACCCCACCATCGCGGCCATGATCCGGGCGCAGGCCCGTTCCGGGTCCTCCGGCCGGACCAGGGCGGCGAGCTGGTCCATCCCCAGGTCGACGAGCCGGTCCCGCCGTTCGACGAGGCCGTCGGTGTAGAAGGCGGCGACCGCGCCCGGCGGCAGTTCCACGGCGGTGGTGCGCCGCCGCGCGGTGGACCCGACGGTGAGGCCGACCGGCGGATCGGGCGGCGCGGGCACGAGTTCTGCCGGTTTGCCGGGCGAGGCCACGACGGGCGGCAGATGCCCGGCGAGCGACAGCGCCATGCTTCCGTGGCCGGGTCTCAGCACGCCGTACGCGACGGTCGCCATCACGCCGTGCTCGAAGTGGTTCGCCTTGCGGTCCAGTTTCGCGAGGACTTCGGCGGGGTCGTCGCAGTCGAGTGCGTAGGCCCGCAGTGCGCTGCGGAGCCGTCCCATGATGACCGCCGCTTCGAGACCGTGCCCCGAGACGTCGCCCATCACGATGCCGGTCTGGCCGCCGGGGAGCCGGAAGACGTCGTACCAGTCGCCGCCGAGCCCGGCCTCCGCGCCCGGCACGTAGCGGGCGGCGAGGCGAAGGCCCTCGATGACGGGCAGGACGCCGGGCAGCAGGCTGCGCTGCAGGGCGATGGTCGCGGCCTGGTTCTGGTGCATGATTTCGGCCTGGAGCACCGCGGCCAGCCGGTCGGCGAGCAGCCGCAGGGTTTCGACGTCGTCGGTGGAGAAGCGGTGCTCCCGGACGGCCCCGACGTGCAGCACGCCGACCAGTTCGGTGCCGGCCAGCATCGGGACGCCGAGCATGGTGTGCAGGCCGCGGTCGGCCAGCAGTTCGTTGAGCGCCGTGGTCCGGTCGACGCGATCGACGACCACCGGCTCCCGGCGCTCGGCGACGGCCCCGGCGAAGCCCGCGCCGACCGGCATCTGGACCCCTTGGTAGACCTCCTCTTCGAGCCCGGCGGCCGCGATCGCGACGAGGCGCTGCCACCGGGACTCGTGCCGCAGCACGGTGGCCGTGTCGACGCCGAGGACGGTGCACGCCCTGGCGAGGATCTTCGGCAGATCCTCGCCGAGGTCGGCGTTGCTCGCGCCGGCGCCGAGGATTTCGGCGAGGCGGGTGCGCGATTCGGGCTCCGGCGCGTGAGGCGGCATGCAGCGACAGTAACCGAACCGGCGCCGCGGTCCAGAGATGCGCGGCAGGAGGTGTGAAGTCGGCTCTGTCCGGGTACGTCCGGTGGGGGCAACGGCGAAGTCAGGAACGGGAAAGGGACTTCACCATCGTGATGTCAAGCGGCTGCGGCGAGGGGACGGCGTTCAGCGGCACGGATCGTCCCGCTCGGCCCGGCCGGGCGGGCGAGGGCCGCCGGTGACCGGCCCGGATCCCGAGGCGGGAGACCTGCCCTGGACCTTGGACCTGCGGGGGACCGGCGTGTCGGCGCTGCCCCGGGTCCGCGCGTGGGCGGGCCGGTCGCTGGGGCATTTGTCGCCCGATCACCTCGCGGACGTGCTGATGGTGATCGAAGAACTGGCCTCGAACGCGTACGAGCACACGCCGGGTCCGTACTACGCGCGGCTGACCGTGCTCTCCAGCCCGTGCGTGGTGGTGATCGAAGTGGACGATCCGGAACCCGGCCGCCCGCGGGTCCGCCCGCCGGACTTCTGCACGGGCGCGCGGCCGGGGAATGCTGCTGGTCGACCGGCTGGCCGACGACTGGGGCGTGCACGAGCATTCCGCCGGGAAGACGGTCTGGGCCCGGCTGGGATGCGGGGTGCCGGCGCGGGAAGCCTGCGATTCGTCCGGCTGAGCTTCACCGGCCCTGCTGCGGGTCGGCGTCGTCGTGCTCGTCGCCGGAAGTGCCCTGTTCGCCGCGGACAGTCTCGCGTTCCTCTTCCGGGGTGTCGCCGTAGACGTCGTCGGATCGGCGCGGTTCGGTCATCGTTCGGCTCCTTTCGTTCCCGGCCCGGGTACCCGGTGGCGCCGGTGGCAATCCGGCTGTTTGTCCTGACCGGACAGGGGTATCCGCGCGGTCCGACCACGATGGAGGACCGCGATGACGACGTCCGTGCGCACCGAACCGGAGGCCCGGCCGCCGGGCAGATTGTTCCGGCTGCCCGGGGTGTACCGCCCGCAGGAGGACACCGCTTTGCTGTCCGGCGTGCTGGCGGGAGACCCGCGCATCGGGCCTGGAGCGCGATGCGCGGACCTGGGCACCGGCAGCGGTGCGCTGGCGATCGCCTTGGCGCGGACGGGTGCCGTGGTCGTCGCGGCGGATATTTCGGTGCGGGCGTTGGCTTCCGCGTGGGTGAACACCGTGCTGCGAGCGTTGCTGATCGGCCTGCTCCGGGGCGGGCTGCGCGAAGCGGCCGAGGCCGGGCCGTATGACGTCGTGGTCGCCAATCCGCCTTACGTGCCTTCCCCGGCACCGGCGGTCCGTTCGACGCGCGCTTGGGACGCCGGTCCGGACGGGCGCGCGATGCTGGACCCGTTGTGCGCGGCCGCGCCTTCGCTGCTGACCCGGGCCGGCGCGCTCTACCTGGTGCAGTCGACGATGTCCGATGTGGACAAAACCCGGTATGCGCTGGCCGCGGGCGGGTTGCGCAGCGAGGTGCTGGCGCGGGCGGAAGTGCCGTTCGGGCCGGTGGCGTCCGGGCGGCTGAAGTACCTGACGGAGCGAGGATTCGTGCGGCCCGGCGACCGCGCGGAGGAACTGGTGGTGCTCCGTGCCGCGCGATGAACGCCGGGTGCGGGTGGTGCCGGGCGGGCCGGTGCTGGTCGAGGGTCCGGTGGAAGTGTCCACTTCGGACGGCCGGACGGTGCGATCGGACCGGTTTGTGGTGGCGGTGTGCGCGTGCCGGCGGAGCAAGCGGTTTCCGTGGTGCGATACGAGCCACCGGAAGCGCGGTCAGGGCAGGGGTTGACGCAGTGACGAGAGCCCGGCTTGCCAGCAGGCGAGCAGGTGCTGGTCCAGTTGTCCTTCCAGCAGCGCGGTGGCTTGGACGCCGAACACGACGTCGGTCGCCAGGTCCGGTTCCGCGGCCAGCAGGCCGCCGACGACCTCGTGCCGCATGACCTGTTCGTGCACCGCGTCGGCTTCGATGTGTTCGGTGTAGAAGAAACGGCAGGCGGCGGGCGCGTCCAGCCGGCGCAGGATGCGGTCCATCCGCCGCGCCGCCGGGGCGGTGGTGATCTCCGCGGCGGCGAAGTGCCCGATCAGCGACCCGCGCGAAGCCCGGTGCAGCCCGAACATCGACATCATGTTGACCAGCGCGAACATCGGGCCGGGGACGTGCTCCAGAAGGGCAAGGTAGCCGTCGGGAAGTCCGGCTGCCGCGAGCAGGTCCGCGAACAGCGTGGCGTGCACCCGGTCGGCGCGCCCGCCGCCGAACTCGTCGAACTCGACCGCCACCAGTCCGGCCTTCGCCGGGCCGGACAGCCGGGGGATGACCCACGCGTGCGGATCGGCTTCCTTGAGGTGGTAGATCGAACGGTGCGCGAACAACTCCCTTACGTGCCACCATTCGCCCTCGGCCAGCAGGAAGCCGACCGCCCCGTCGGGGGCGGACTCGGTGAGCAGCGCGTCGAGTTCGGTGTCCACATCGGACCCGCCGGGAACCGACTCGCGCAGCGCGGTGCGGAAGGCGGTTTCCAGCTGTGTGCGGATTTCCAGCAGCGCGGTGTCCCATTCCCGGTCCGCGGCGACGCCGGGCAGCCCCCGGTAGTGCAGTTCGTAGCAGAGGTGCAGGGCGAGGTGGAGATCGTCGCCGAACGGATCGGCGTCGCGGAGATCGGGCGCGGCCGGCCGTTCCCGCAGGGTTTCCAGCACGGCGGCGGAGATCGGACCGCGTGCGGCCGGCAGCGTGGTGAGGGAGGTCGTCATTGTGGCCGGGTACCCGGCGGGCGCGGTGTCACGCGTGGGATGTGCGTGCGGCGAGCATCGCGACCACTCGGTCCGGTCCGGCTTTTCGCTGGGCGGCTGATCCGGTGCCTTCGCGCAGGGCGGTGCGGACGAGTCTGCGGGCGAGGTCGTGGTCCCCAGTCGCGCGAAGGGCGGGTCCGGCGTGACGGAGCAGCGCGGCGAGAGCGTCGGCGGCGGGCAATGGCTGTGCGCGCACCAGGTCGACGAGCGCGCCGGTGAGGCCGTGCCGCGTGGCCGCCCACACCGCTGCCGAACCGATCTGCGGGTCGACCGGGGGAGCGGCGACGCCGCGCTCCAGATCGGCCAGCGCGGTAGCCACGAGCGCACGGGACAGGCCGGGAGCCACCGGGCGAGATGGTTCACGACGGCTACCGCGGTGTCCGCGTCCGGGACTCCCACGTGCACATGGCAGCCGCAGGCCTCGTAATCCGCGGCCAGGTCGCCGTAGTGGGCGTCGATCCGCGCGTACCGGGCCGCCCGTTGCGGCTCGGCGGGGGAGCGGAGGACGCCGACCGGGCTTCCCGTCGCCAGCAGCGCGCACCCGGCGTCGGCCGCGGCGCGGGAAAGCGCCCGCCGGCCGCGGTTCAGCTGGTCGCGGAGCTGCGCGGCGGTGGTGCAGATGCCGGTCGCGTGTTCCACCTGCGTCGCGCGCAGCTCCCGGTGGACGGCCGCGCCGTCCGCGAGCCGCCCGATGGCGCCGAGGACCTCGTCCGCGGCGGGCATCGGGCGGCCGTTGTCCGGCGCGGCGAGCAGGAATTCCTCCTCGACCCCGAAAGTCGGCACGTCCACCTGCTCCGGAATACCCGCGCCGCGGCAAGGAAATCCGGGTTCAGGAGTGGAATCGCGTCGTCTCGTCGAGCGGTGCGCGTCCGACCGTGAACCGGTTGACCGGCGCGGCGTGATCGGCGTAGCCGAACGAGATCCCGAACAGCAGCTTCCCGCCGTCCAGTCCGAGCGTTTCCCGGACCGTGTCCGCGTAGAAGCTCAGCAATCCTTGCGGGCAGCTGGAAACTCCGTGCGCCTGCATGGCCAGCAGCAGGGTCTGGCCGTACATCCCGACGTCCGCCGCGAGCCGTGCCTCGGCGGTGTCCGGCGCGAACAGCAGCGCGACGTGCGGGGCGCCGTAGAAGCGGAGGCTTTCGGCGTCGTAGGCGGCTCGGGCTTCGTGGTCGTCGAAGCCGATCCGCAGCGCGCCGTACAACGCGCCGCCCGCCGCTGCCCGGCGTTCTTGGTGCACCGCTTCGTAAATCGCTTCGCTGTAGGGGAAATCGACCGACCGGCGACCTTCCTCGTGCGCGGCGACCAGCGCGTCGGCGAGCTGGTCCCGCTTGGCCCCGCTGACGACCTCGACCCGCCACGGCTGCGCGTTGGAGTTCGACGGCGCCGCGGCGGCGAGGTCGAAGATCTCGCGGAGCGTGCGGTCCGGGACCGGGTCGGGCCGGAACGACCGGGTCGCGCGCCGCCCGCGGATCAGGGTCGCGGCGGCGTCGGCGAGTTCGGGCATCGGAGTACTCCTCAGGTCCTTAGGTAAACGAGAACGTGTACCTAAGTACGGTAGCAGGCTCCGGCGGCTTAAGTAAACGTTTCTGTACACTTGGGCTCATGGTCGAGGACAAGGCGAGGCGAGCCGGTCGCGGCGGACGCGAGCGGGTGCTGGCCGCCGCCGCGGACCTGTTCGCCCGCCACGGCATCACCGGCACGACGATGGAGCAGGTCGCGGCCGCCGCCCCGGTGTCGAAACGGACGCTGTACCTGCATTTCCCGGTCAAGGACGAACTGGTCGTCGCGTATCTGCGGGACCTGGTCCGCTCCGGCGAGACCCTGCACGACGTGCTGACCCGCGCGGATCTGCCGCCGCGGCAACGGATCCTGGCGATGTTCGACCTGCCGGAGTCCGAGCCGGTGCGCGGCTGCCTGTTCGTCGACGCGGCGGCGGAGTACCCGGACCCGGAAAGCGCGGTGCACGCCTACGCGCGGGAGCAGAAGCTGCTGATGCTCCGGCTGGTCACCGACCTGGTCGCCGAACTGGGCGCCGCCGATCCCTCAGCGCTCGCGGAACAGCTGGTCACCCTGGCCGACGGAGCCGCGAGCCGGGCGATGGTCCTCGGCGATCCGAGTTATGGCCGCCATGCCCGGGCGGCGGCCGAGGTGCTGCTGGAGCACGCGCTCGGCTGAGCGTTCACGAGGCGGGGAGTGTCGCCGGGACGAGGTCGAGCCCGGCCAGCATCCTTGCCGCGTCGACGAAATCGCGGACCGGCTGGGCGTCGAGGTCGTTGCGCCAGGCGATGGCGACGGTGGACGGCGGCAGGCCGTCGACCGGGACGAACGCGAGGCCGGGCCGGTCGTAGAACCGTTGCGTCGAGGCCTGGGTGAAGGCGATGCCGCGCCGGGACAGGATCGCCTCGAAGCATTCGTCGACGCTGCTCACCTCGGCGCCGAGCCGCACCGGATGCGGGCCGCGGCAGTCGGCGGCGAGCCAGAAATCGCGCCAGTACTCGGGCGCGCGCCTGCCGACGAACCGCTCGTCGACGACGTCCGCCACGGTCACCTTTTCCCGGCAGGCCAACGGCGATTCGCTGGACGTCACGAGCATCCGCGGCTCCGCGAACAGCGGCTCGACCGAAAGCCAGCTCTGCATGAGCACGGGCAGCCGGACGAACGCGACGTCGACGCTGCCGTTGCTCAGCCCGACGTACGGGTCGGTGAAGTCGTGCGAGCGCATCTCGACCTGCACCCGCGGGTAGCGGCTCTGGAACGCGGCCAGGATTTTCGGCGTGAGTTCGGCGGCGGCGTTGGCCTGGAAGCCGACGATCAGCGAACCCCGGACCCCGTTGGCGGCTTCGCGGGTGGCGGCGGCGAGCCGTTCGGCGTTGACGAGCAGCCGGCGCGCCTCGTCGAGCAGCACTTCGCCGGCCGGGGTCAGCTCGACGTGCCTGCTCGTGCGCTCCAGCAGCCGCGCGCCGAGGGAGTGCTCGAGCTTGCGGATCTGCACGCTGAGCGAGGGCTGCGTGATGTGCAGCCGCGCCGCCGCCCGCCCGAAGTGAAGCTCCTCGGCGACCGCGACGAAGTAGCGAAGCACGCGCAGTTCCGGGGGTTCGGCCACGTCCGCATGGTAGGCGGCGGCCGCGCCGGAAACCAATTGTTCCGGCCTATCGAAAGTGCCCTCGGCAAGTATTGGACCTGCGGCGATGGCGCGCGCTGAGATCGGAAGGGCAACCCGTTCACGCTCAGAGAGGAGCCCGACGATGACCGCGGCCACCCGCTCCCCGTCGGCACGAGCCTGGGCCGAGGCGTTCGCTTCGGCCAGCAATGCCGACCCCGAAATCCAGGCCCACGGCAAGTACTTCACCTGTTCGTACCTGATCGACGCCGTCGAGCACACGTTCGTCGTGAAGGTCGAATCCGGCCGGGTCGCCGGCGTGGCGGTGGACCCCGGGCCGCTGGACGAGCCATACCAGTTCGCGATCCGGGCGAGCGCGGACACGTGGCGGAACTTCGGCGAGCCGGTGCCCGCCCCGATGTACCACGGCATCTGGGCCGCGAGCTTCCAGCGCGACATGCGGCTGGAGGGCGACGTGCTCGTCCTCATGCAGAACCTCCGCTGCGTGACCCGCCAGATCGAGCTGCTGCGCACCGTCGGCGCCCCCGTCTGAGAAAGGACCTCCCCGATGAGCACGATTTCGCCCGTGACCGGGCACTACGTCACGCTTGAGGTCGACGGCCTCGAATACAAGGTCTTCTACCTGGAGAACGGCACCGGCCAGCCGCTCGTGTGCCAGCACACCGCGGGCTGCCACAACCACCAGTGGCGCGGCCTGCTGGAGGACGACGAGATCACCGCGGACTACCGCGTGATCGCCTACGACCTGCCCCGGCACGGCAAATCCGACCCGCCGGAGAACGCCGAATGGTGGAAGGAGGAATACCGGCTCACCGCCGACCACTACGCGAATTTCGTGATCGCCCTGTGCGACGCGCTCGACCTGCGCGATCCGATCTTCATGGGCTCGTCCTTCGGCGGGAACATCGCGCTCCAGCTGGCGCTGCGCCGCCCGGACCGCTTCGCGGGCGTGCTGGCCGTCGAGGGCGCGGACTACTCGCCGGGCTTCTACCTCGACTGGTGGCAGCATCCGCACGCGAACGCGGCACAGGTGTGCGCGAGCGGGGTGTGGGACCTGATGGCCCCGCAGTCGCCGGACGCGGACCGGTGGAAGACCTGGTTCTACTACTCGCAGGGCTCGGAGTCGTTCAAGGGAGACCTGCATTTCTACTCGGTCGACCACGACCTGCGCGGCCGCCTCGGCGACATCGACGGGGACCAGTGCCCGGTGGTCATGCTGACCGGCGAGTACGACTACCTGACGACGCCCGCCGACAGCGCGCGCACCGCGGCGGCGATCAAGAACGGGACGTTCATCGAGATGCCGGGCATCGGGCACTTCCCGATGAGCGAAAACCACGCGGTGTTCCGGAAATATCTGCTGGAGGGGCTGGCGGCGCTGCGGGCGGCGAAGGCCTGACGCGGGCCGCCGGGAAGCGGGCAAGGGCGGAGCCTGGGGTTGCGACCGCCCTTGCCCGAACCGGCCGGGAGGGTCTGGCCCGGCCGGTTCGTCCCCCTTGGCGCCGGCGCCACCCTCCGGGCGGACTCGACGCACCGAGGAGGACGCTGCCCGGACGGTATGAAGCGGTCCTGGAACACCGCTGGAATCCGCAGGTCAGGCCGGTTTCGCCAGCGGGATCTCGCGGAGCAGGCACGCGGCCGCCAGCGCGAGTGCCGCGACGACGAGCGTTCCGGCGGCGACCGCGTGCAGCCCGCCGGCCACCGCTGCCGGGGCCGGTTCGGCGCCGCCGCGGGTCAGCGCGCCGACGTAGAGCGAGCCGAACAGGGCCGCGCCGATGCCGCTGCCGAGGGTCCGGGTCAGCGAGCCCATGCCGAGCGCCGCGCCGAGGTCGCGGGGTTCGACGCTCAGCCGGGTGATCAGGATCGTGTTCTGGATCAGGCAGCCGAGCCCGGCGCCGAGCGGGAGCCCGACCAGCGACGCGAGCAGCGGGTCGGTGTCCGGCCCGAGGAAGAAGACCCCGGCCATGCCGACGACGACGCACGCGCTGCCGGCGATCGGCAGGATCCGGTACCGGCCGGTGCGGCGGATGTAGGCCGAGCTTCGGTGCATCACCGCGACCATTCCCGCGGTCATCGGGATCAGCAGCAATCCGCTCAGCGACGGCGGAACGCCTCGCGCGTTCTGGAAGTACAGCGGGAGGAAGGTGACCGTCGCGACCATGGTGACGTTGAAGGCGAAGCCGAGCACCTGGGCGAGCGCGAAATTGCGGGTGCGGAACATCCGGAACGGGACGAGCGGTTCGGGACAACGGCGTTCCACGAAGACGAACGCGGTCAGCGCGGCGACCGCCACCGCGCACAGCCCGAGGATCACCGTCGAGCCCCACGGGTAGCGCGTGCCCGCCCAGCTGGTGACGAGGGTGAGGCTGACGACCGCGGCGACCAGCAAAACCGTTCCGCCGTAATCGATCCGCGCCTTCCCGGTCTTCGGCGGGATCCGGACCCCGACGATCGTCCCGGCGAGGCACAGCAGCCCGAACGGGACGTTGATGTAGAAGATCCAGCGCCAGCCGAGCGCGTCGGTGAGGAATCCGCCGGCCAGCGGGCCGCCGACGAGCGAGAGCCCCAGCAGCAGCCCGGTCCAGCTGGAGATCCGGGTGGATTCCTTGGGCGGCACCAGAACCTGGACCATCGCCATCGCCCCGACGAGCAGCCCGCCGGCCCCGATCCCTTGCAGGGCGCGGAAACCGATCAGCGCGCCCATCGTCGGGGCGAGGCCGCACAGCATCGAACCGGCCAGGAAGACCGCCACCGACAGCAGGAACATCGCCTTGCGGTCGAACTGGTCGCTGAGCTTGCCCCAGACCTGGGTGGACGCCGCGATCGCCAGCGCGTAGGCGGTGATGATCCAGGTCATCGCGCCCGGCCCGCCGAGATCCCCGGCGATGCTGGGCAGTGCGGTGGCCACGATGTAGCTGTCCAGCATGCCCAGCGCCATGCCGGACAGCGCGCCGGCGATGCCGACCTTGACGCGCCGGGTGAACGGGCTGGTTTCTTCGGGCGCGCCGGTTCTCGGCACGGCTGTGCTCGGCATGGCTGGACGTCCTTCCCCCGGGAATGTGCTCCCAAGGTAGCCACAAAAGTGCCCACTAGGCAACTTTGCCTGGTGGGCACTTTGTAGCTAGGCCAGCTTCAGCAGCAGCTCGCTCAGTTCGACCGGCATCGTGATCATGCAGTCGTGCCCGGTCGGCAGCTCCCAGACCTGCGAGGGCGTCCCGTTGGGCTGGAGCGCGGGGACGGGGCGGCGGATGATGCCCTTCGGGGTCGTGCCGACGCAGTGGATGTGCGTCCGCGGGATCGCGCGCGCCGCCGGGTTGTCGAGCCGCACCGGCTGTTGCAGGCAGCGCACCGGCTGGTCGGACAGCATTCCGCGCAGCCACTCGACGTCGGCGGGATCGGTGACGCCGAACAGCCCGAACGGCGCGGGCTGCTCCGGCATCGGCGGGACGCGCCAGCCGTCACCCTGCCGCGCGGCGAGGTCGATCAGGTTCTGGGAGATCGGCTGGACGTCGACCGCGGTTTCGCCGTGCTCGGGCACCATCGCGTCGAGATACACCAGTTCGGCGACCCGGTCCGGCAGTTCGTTGGCGGCCGACGAGATGACCAGCCCGGCGTAGCTGTGCCCGACCAGGACGACGTCCTTCTCGTCGCGCAGCAGGTCGACGATGTCCTGGACATGCGTGTCGAGCCCGGTTTCGGGGCTGAGCAGGTGCTTCTTGTCGCCGTAGCCGGTCAGCGAGGGCGCGAGCACCCGGTGCCCGGCCGATTCGAGCAGCGGGACCACCCGGTCCCAGGCCGCACCGCTGTGCCAAGCGCCGTGGACCAGCAGAAATGTCGTCATCGCAAGGATTCCTCGTGCACGGATTGACGGTTACCGGAAGTAACCCGGTACTGTTCGAGAACCATCGTGATCGTCCGCGCCGCGGCGGGCAATAAGGCACTAATTAGTGCCCCGGTTCTCCGGAGGTAACCATGGCCGACGACGTGTGCCGGACCCGCGTGGTCCTGGAGATCGTGGGGGACAAGTGGGCGCTGCTGATCGTCCGCATGCTCCGCGACGGCCCGCGGCGGTTCACCGAACTCAAACGGGAAATCGAGGGGATCAGCCAGCGGATGCTCACCGTCACGCTGCGGGATCTGGAACGCGACGGGATTCTCACCCGGACTGTCCGCAATGTCATGCCGCCGCACGTTTCCTACGAGCTGACGCCGATGGGCCGGACGCTGCGCGAGGCGGCCGCGCCGCTGTTGGAATGGAGCGTCGAGCATCTGGCCCGCATCGAGCAGGCTCGCGCGGATTACGACGCGCGCTGAACGGAATGGGCGAGTTCGCTGAACCTGCGCAGCAGCGGATCGCTTGACCGGCGCGTCGGCCACAGCAGGCGCAGCGCCACCCGGGGCGCGTTCCGCAGCGGGAGGTGCGCGACCCGGGCGTGGGTGTGCGCTTCCGCGGCCGAGGTGGTGGTCGAGCCGACCGCCCGGCCGGACGCGATGATGGTGAGCCATTCGTCGTAGCTGCCGCACTGAATCACTTGTGCGGGACGGTTTTCCGGCGGCCAGTCGTGGGGGCTGGTCGCGCCGCTGACCGTGTTCACGACCACCGGATGCGCCGCTAGCTCAGCCCAGTCCAGCTCGGCGCGGGTCGCCAGTTCCGAACTAGCGGCGACGGCGGCCAGCCGGTCTTCCTCGAACAGCACCGTCCCGCTGATTCCGGACGCGTCGATTTCCCCGCGCACCAACGCCGCGTCGACGTCGCCGGAATGCAAAGCGGCCACGATGTCGTCGCGGCGCAGGAGAGTGGCGGTCGCGCCGGTCGCGGTTTCGAAGGCGGATAGCAGATCGCTCGCCCACGGATCCGGCAGCGCCCACTGGAAACCGATGCGCAGCCCGGCATTCCCGCCTGCCGCGGCGAGCGCGGTGTCGAGATCGCGCAGCAGGACGCGCAGCCGTCCGAGCAGTTCGCCGCCCGCCTCGGTCGGTTCGGCGCCGTGCGGAGTGCGTTCCAGCAGCCGCGTCCCGACCGTCTCCTCGAGCTGCTGGATCGTGCGCGTGAGCGCCGGCTGGGTGATCAGCAGTTCGCGGCTCGCGGCCGTGAACGTGCCGCACGTCGCGACCGTCACGAACGCGCGCAGATGCCGCAGTTCGACCTCCATGACCGGCAGCCTACCCAGCTATGCCCGCCGTGCATGGCGTCGCCGTGACGAGCATTTCCCCGCCAGGTTCCAGATTTCTACCGTGGGAAGCATGGAGACAACGGCTTTTCCCGGCTGGATCTTGCGCGACGGTGTGACGCTCGAACAGCTTGACCCCGCGATGCTGGACGACCTCGACACGACGGTCCGCGTGCGCTACTCCAGCATCAACTACAAGGACGCGCTCGCGCTGCACGGCCGCCCTGGTGTGGTCCGGCGGCATCCGCTCGTCGCCGGGATCGACCTGACCGGCGAGGTGCTCGCGTCCCGGCATCCGCGATGGCGGGCGGGGGACGTCGTCACGCTGAATGGCGCGGGGCTCGGCGAAGACCTGCACGGCGGGCTGGCCGGGCTCGCCGCCGTCAACGGCGACGACCTGGTCCGCGTCCCCGAGCGGCTCGGCCCGCTGCGCGCGGCGGCGATCGGCACCGCTGGGTTCACCGCGGCGCTGAGCCTGCTCGCGCTCGAACGCCACGGCCTCGCCCCGGAAACCGGTCCGGTCCTGGTCACCGGCGCGGGCGGCGGCGTCGGCTCGATCGCGGTCGCCCTGCTGGCAGCGGCTCGCTACGAGGTGATCGCCGCCACCGGCCGTCCCGCCGAACTGTCCGAACGGCTCGCCGCACTGGGTGCCGCGCGCGTCCTCGACCGCAGTGAGCTGACGTCGTCTGGCAAACCGCTCGGCAAACAACGCTGGGCGGGCGTGGCCGACGCGGTCGGCGGCCCGGTCCTCGCCGGTGCGCTGGCCGGGCTGCAGCACTCCGGCGTCGCGACGACCTGCGGATTGGCTGGTGGCGCCGAGTTCCCGGGCAACGTCCTGCCGTTCATCCTGCGCGGCGTCTCCCTGCTCGGGATCGACTCGGTCCGCACGCCGCCGCTCCGCCGCGAAGCCGCCTGGCAGCGCCTGGCCCAGCTGCTCGACCCCGAGCTCCTGGACTCCCTGACGCGCGTCGTCCCGCTCGCGGAGGCCAAGGACGCCTCCGCTTCGCTCCTCGCCGGCACCGGTACCGGCCGCATCGTGGTCGACGTCGCGTCGGCCTGAAAGGAAAGAAAAATGCACGCCTTCGACGAACTCATGACCCTGCGCGACGGCCCTCGCCCCGCCTCCGACGAGGTGACGATCACCGGCGCGGACCCGCTTTTCGCGTCACCGTTCCGGATCGGCGAAACCCTCGCCGACGCACTCGCCGCCCGCGCGGTCGCCGCGAACGACCTGTGGGAACTGCGCACTGGACGTCGGCAGAAGATCGCCGTCGACGTCCGCGCCGCTGCAGCCACCGCCCTCGGCGGCGAAGACATGACGCTCATCCGCTCCGCGGACGGCGACTATCGCCCCGCACCGCTGTCACCGGCCGTCGAGCACATGGTCGCCCTCACCCAGCCTTGGCCGACCGCCGACGGACGCTGGTTCCTGCCGCACTTCAACCTGCCGCACCTGGAACGCCGAGTCCTGGACGTCCTCGACTGCTCGCCGACCCCGTCCTCAGTGGCGGCCGCCGTCGCCAAGTGGAAGGCGGACGACCTGGAAGACGCCATTGCCGTCGCGGGCGCGTGCGGGGGAGTCGTCCGGACGCCCGAAGAATGGCTCGCGCACCCGCACGGCGCCTACCTGGCTTCGCGTCCGGTTGTCGAGATCACCAAAATCGCTGACAGCGCCCCCGCTCCGCTGCCGGACGGTGCCACTTCGCCGCTCTCCGACGTCCGAGTCCTGGACCTGACCCGCATCCTGGCGGGCCCCACCGCCGCGCTGAGTCTTGCCGAACACGGCGCCAACGTGCTGATGGTGACCGCGCCGCAGCTGCCGCAGGTCGCGCCGTTCGTCCGGGATACCAGTCATGGCAAGCGAAGCACCTACCTCGACTACTCCACAGTGGACGATGCCGCCCGGCTGCGCTCGCTGGCCAGCACCGCCGATGTGTTCGTCGAGGGCTACCGCCCAGGCCGGATGTCGGCCCACGGCTTCGGCCCGGAAGACGTTGCGGCGCTTCGCCCCGGAATCGTGTACGTAAGCGTGAACTGCTTCGGCTCCGGCGGCCCGTTCGGCATGCGCGCCGGGTGGGACCAGGTCGCGCAGGCCGTCACCGGTGCTTGTGTGATTCAGGGTGGGAACCGTCCACAGCTGACGCCGGTGTACCTGTGCGATTTTCTCACCGGCTTCCTCGGCAGCTACGGCGCGATGCTGGCCCTGGCCCGCCGGGCGCGGGAAGGGGGTTCGTACCACGTGCAGGTTTCGCTGTGTCAGTCGTCGATGCTGCTGCAGCGGCAGGGGTTGTTAACGGATCACACCGATGCGCCGGGCCGTCTGTCACCGGAGGAGTTCGAACGTTACGCGGTGACAGATGACGGGACGATCTATGGGGATCTCAAGAGCCTCGGTCCGGTGATCCGGATGAGCGAGACGCCGCCTGCTTGGTCGGGGACCACGCCTCGGCTGGGGAGTTCCCGCCCGGAGTGGTGACCGGCCGCGCGCGATTTTGAGTACCCTGAACGCAGGGGACGGGATCGCGGGGCGAATGGGGCACTTGATGGCCGACGCTGAGTACGAAAGCGAAATGGACAAGGGCAGAGCCGCCTTGACCGCTAAGGATTTCCGCGCTGCCTACCGGCATTTCGGGCGTGCGCACAACCTTGGCCACGACGTGCTGGCCGATCACCTCGCCGCCCATCGCGGGTTGCTCGCCACCGCGTGGAAGCAGCGTCGGCTCGACCGGGCGGTCGCGCAGCTCTTCCTGATGGGCGGGGCGGCTTTGTTCGACCGGGATCAGCGGAAACCCGTGCGCTGAGCGGCACCGCGCCCGTCCCCTGCCCGCGCCGGATTTTGTCCGAGGACGTACTATTATCGGTGCGCAGGGATGCGGGGACAGGCCGCGGCGGGCCGGACGGCCTGCCGGGGCGCGGGCGCGTAGTTAAGGTCGAGGGATGTCGACAGCAGTGGGCGGGTCAGCGAAAGGCGGCTCGAGGGCGGGACGCCGGGTCAGTCTGGAGGCGCCCGCGGATCTGGCCGCTGCGCCCGGGTACGGGGCTCGGCGGCTGTATCAGGCGTACCTGGCGGCTTGGAATCGGCATGTCGATTCGGTGCTGACCGGGCCGCAGTTCGCGGTGCTGTCGGCGGTGCGGGCTTATCCGGGGTTCGACCAGACCGCGCTGGCCAAGGCGGTGGCGCTGGATACCTCGACGATGGCTGATGTGTGCCGGCGGTTGGAGAACCGGGGGCTGATCGTCCGGGGCCTGCGCCGCATGATGCCCGGGCGAAGGTGCTGACGCTGACTGAGGACGGGTTGGCTGCGTTTCGCGAAGTGACTCGGCGGACCCGGAAGCTGGATCAGGCTTTGCTCGCGGACTGCCCGGAGGAGCGGCGGGCTGAGGTCGCGGGGATGTTGAACGAACTGGGGGCGTTGTGGGAGGCGGTTGCTGAGCGTCGGGAGATTTGACGGTTCGGCTTGGGTTTCCCGGGTTGCGTGGGGCACCCCGAAGCCCGAGTGTGCTGACGGTTCGGGGGTGCTTGTCAAGGCGGGAAAGATGCCTTGACAAGCACCCCCGAACCGCAGGGGGCTTCGTATCGGGGTGCGGGGGAGGGGCTGGGTGCCTCGCTGGGTTGGGTGCGTTGGCTGCGGGTTGTGGTGGGGGTGGGGCTTGCGCCCCAATGTGGCGTTGGGTGCATCCTGCGCAACCAGTGCCGCATTGGGTGCATCTGACGCACCCAATGCCACATCGGGGTGTATCGGCGGGTGGTGCGGGTCGGGTCGTGAAGGGCTCCTTGGGGGAATCTGAGTCCAATGCCAGGGCGTGGTCTCATGCTTGCTGGACCATCCACAAAGGACTCTAGAGCTGCCGGATTGCCCGATTGATGCCCGCGTGGCCGTATCTGAAGGTCTGTGAGGGGAACCCTGAGGGAATCAGGGGCTGTGAAGGTGGCCCTCACGGACCTGGTGGGGGTGGGGGGACTCTGAGTTCGCGAAGGTTCCCTCGCTGCACGCGGTTTGTGAGGCTCGGCTCGCTGGCGTGGTGGGGCGGCGCGGCTAATTGGCTCCCTGGTGACTCTGCTGCCGTTGCGGTGGCCTGGTAGGCCAGGTCGCCAGTCTGACTGGCGCTGCCCGGTCAGGTCGCCAGTGTGGCTGAGGCTGCCCGGTCAGGTCACCAGTCTTGCTAAGGCTGCTCGGCGAGCGGCCGGCGTGGCTGAGGCTGCCCGGCGAGTTGCCGGTGTGGCAGGGCTGCCCGGTGAGGTGTCGGTGTGGCGGGGCGGCCCGGTGAGGTGCCGGTGCGGCTGAGGCTGCCCGGCAAGCTGTCAGTGCGGCCAAAGCTGCCCGGCGAGGTGCCAGGGCTGCTGAGGATGTCCGTCGACTTGCCCGGGCGGCCAAGGCTGTCCGTCGGTCCGTCCTGCCTCGTTCGGTGACCACATCAGCACTCAGTGCACCCGAATCATCCCGCTCGCACAAAATCCTCCGCCGACTATTGCGTGTTCGGATAATCCGTGTTCGGATTAACTCCGTCCGGGTGAAGCGGAGAGGCGTGGAGCGCTAGGAGGTCAGCAAGTGGCGGCGAGTCAGTCTTTCGAGGTAGTGGTCGCCGGGGGCGGGTTGGGCGGGTTGTGTGCTGCGTTGTCGTTGCGGCAGCGCGGGCTGCGGGTCACCGTCGTCGAGGCGGCGCCGCAGTTGGGGGAGATTGGGGCGGGGATTCAGACTGCGCCTAACGCTAGCCGGATTTTGATTGGGCTTGGGTTGCGGGCTGAGTTGCAGAAGGTTCGGTGCGAGCCGCAGGATCAGGTTCGGCGGCGGTGGGCTGATGGCAGCATTATCGCGCAATTACCGCTCGGGCAGCGGGTGGTTGAGCAGTATGGGGCGCCTTATTGGCATTATCACCGTGCGGATTTGCATTCGGTGCTGTTGCGGGCGTGTGTTGATCCCGATGGGGCGGGGCCCGTGGTGAAGGTGGCTACTGCGGCGAAGGTCGTCGATCTTGACCGGGGGAATCCGGAGCGGCCTGCGGTTGTCACTGAGGACGGGCGGCGGTTCGAGGGGGACGTTGTCGTTGGGGCGGACGGGATTCGATCGGCGGTGCGGGATCTTGCCGGGTTTGACGATACGCTCGCGTTTTCTGGTGAGATGGCTTATCGGGCGTTGATTCCGGGGGATTCGATAGCGGCGGATCCGGCTACTCGATTTCTCGTCGACCGGTACCATTCTACGATTTGGTACGGGCCGGACAAGCATCTGGTGCACTACATGATCCGCGGCGGCGAGTATCTGAATGTGGTGGCTATTGTGCCGTGCACGGAGGACGTCGAGAAAAACTGGAGTGCGCCGGCCAGTGCGGAGCAGCTTGCGGCTGAGTATGCCGATTGGGACGATCGCGTGCCGACGATGTTGTCGAAGGCCAAGGACGACGTTTCGGTCTGGGCGATGTACCGGCGGCGGCGCGATCCGGTGTGGGTTGACGGGCGGGTGGCGTTGCTTGGGGACGCTTGTCACGCGATGCTGCCGTACCAGGCGCAAGGGGCGTCGCAGGCGATGGAGGACGGGGCGGTTCTCGCGGAGGAGCTGGGCCAGGCCACCCGCGAGGGGATCGACAGTGCGTTGACCCGGTATGTGCACCGGCGCGCCAAGCACGCGGGGATGGTTCAGGACGCGTCCCTGCGGAACATGAGTTTCTATCACCTTCCGGACGGCCCGGAGCAGCGCGAACGTGACGAAAAGCTGCGAAGCTTCGACGGGGAGTCCGACGTGTCCTACGACTGGCTCTGGAACGGCACTCCGCTGAACGACCCCGACAACGAATCGATTCACTACCAGTTCGCCCGATAGCACTGAACGGCCCACGCAGACTTCGCAAAGGAGCAAGGCTATGCGTACCGGAGACCAGGTGGTCCAGGACTTGCCGTGGCGCTGGCGCGTCCAGGGCAAGATCTTCCTCATCGGCGGGCTCGGCTACATGTTCGACGCCTGGGACGTGGCGCTGAACGGATTCCTCACCCCGCTGGTGGGCACGGAATTCGGGCTGTCGGCCACGCAGCGGGGGTTCGTCGCCACCGCCAACCTGATCGGCATGGCGGTGGGGGCCGTCGCCTGGGGGACGGTCGCGGACCGGATCGGGCGCAAGCGGGCGTTCAGTATTACGTTGCTGCTCTTCGCGTTCTTCTCGGTGTTCGCGGCGTTGTCGCCGAATATCGAGGTGTTTCTGCTGCTGCGGTTCCTTGCCGGGGTCGGGCTTGGCGGGTGCATTCCCGTCGATTACGCCATTGTCAGCGAGTTTTCGCCGCGCAAGCAACGTGGTCGCGTACTGTCCGCAATGGACGGTTGGTGGCCGGTCGGCACGACGCTCGCTGGTGCGTCGGCGACCTTGCTGGTTCCGGTTTCCGGGAACTGGCGGTGGATGCTGGTGCTGATGATTCTGCCCGCGGTGCTGTTGTTCTGGGCGCGTCGCGGGGTTCCGGAATCGCCGTTGTATCTGGTGCGCAAGGGGCGGGAGGCGGAAGCCCGGCTGGTGATCGACGATCTCGTCGAACGCACTGGCGCGCCGAAGGAAACGTATCGGATTCCGCCGGCGGTCAAGGAGGACAAGCGCGGCGGCGGGCTGTTCGCGGCGGTCGACCAGTTGCGCCGGGTGTGGGCGTACCACCCGAAGGTCACCGGGGTCGCGTGGGCGCTGTTCATCACCGTGATGCTGGTTTACTACGCCGCGCTGAGCTGGATGCCCTCGATTCTCAAGGCGCAGGGGTTCGGGGAGATCGCCGCGTTCGCGTCGACCACCCTGATGAACGCGCTCGGCATCGTCGGGGTCGTCGTGGCGGTGCTGCTGGTGGACCGGATCGGCCGCAAGCGGGTGATCGCCGCGGCCGGGCCGCTGGCCGCGGTCACGCTCGTGATCTTCTCGCTGGTGCTCGGCTCGGCCGGGGCCGCGGTGGTCGCGATCGGCGCGTTCGGGCTGTTCTCGCTGATCGTCATCCCGGTGATGTACGCCTTCGTTTCCGAGTTGTACCCGACCGAACTGCGGGCGTCGGGCTTCGGCTGGGCGTCGTCGTCCAGCCGGGCGGTGACCGGGTTCGCGCCGTTGCTGTTCGGCAGCGTGCTGTGGCCGGTGCTCGGGCTGCCGCTGACGTTCACGCTGCTCGGCCTGCTCGTCGTCGGGGCCGTGGTGTTCATGGTTTTCTGCGCGCCGGAGACCCGGGGCCGGGAGCTGGACCGGATCGACGACGACACCGCGCCCGCACCGCAACCGTCCGAAGTGGACGCAGTCTGAGTGAAGGAGTCCCATGAAGCCCGCCGCGTTCGCCTACCACCGGGCGCACGACGTCGCCGACGCCGTCGGCCTGCTTGCCGAGCTTGCCGGGCGAGGACGGGAGCCGAAAGCGATCGCGGGCGGGCAGAGCCTGATGCCGATGATGAGCTTCCGGCTGGCCCGCCCGAGCGACCTGGTCGACCTCGGGCGGCTGCGGGAGCTGCCCGGGATGGCGGAACTCGGGCACGCCGGTCCGGTGCTGCGCGTCGGCGCGATGACGACGCACCGCCGGGTCGAGCTTGCCGCGCGCGAGCTTGGCCCGGGGTTCGCCGTGCTGGCGGAGGCGATGCGGTACGTCGGGCACCTGCCGATCCGGTCGCGCGGCACGGTCGGGGGCAGCCTCGTGCACGGCGACGCCACCGCGGAGTGGTGCATGCTCGCGCTGCTGCTGGACGCGGTGATCGTCGCCGAGGGCCCGGACGGCCGCCGCGAGATCCCGGCGGCGGAGATGTTCTACGGCTTCTACGCCACGGCGGTGGAGGCGGACGAGATCGTCACCGAGATCCGGTTCACGCGAGCGGCTCCGCAGGCCGCGCTGACCGAGTTTTCCCGTCGTGCCGGGGATTTCGCGACGGTCGCGGCGGCGGTTTCGCTCGAACCGCGTCCGGACGGGTCGCTGGCGGGCGGCCGGGTGGTGCTCGGCGGGGTAGCGCCCGCGCCGCTGCGGGTGCCGGAGGCGGAGGAGGTGCTGGCCGACGGGACGCCGGGGCCGGAGCTGTTCGCCGCGTGCGGCCGGGCGGCGGCGGAGGCGATCGATCCGCCGGGCGACGTGCAGGGCAGCGCGGACTACCGGCGGGCGCTTACGCGGACGTTGGTGGCGAGGAGTCTGGGCCAGGCTTGGGAAAGGGGAGGCCGGTGATGATGGGTTCGTGCGGAGTGTCCCGGTTGGACAGTCGTGGTATGGGGGATGGGCGGCTGGTGACGGGGAGTTTGTGCGGTGTGTCCTGGTTGGACGGACGTGGCGCTCGGGTGACGCCGGTGGCGGGGCCGCGCGAAGTGTCCTGGTTGGACAGTCGTGGAACGGATGGGCGGCTGGTGATGGGGAGTTCGTGCGGAGTGTCTCGAGTGGAGGCTCGCAGCGCCGGGGAAAGGGGCGACCGCTGATGGCCAGCGCACCCGAAGAGCCCCGCTTCGACGGCCGGGGCGGCAAGTGGGTCGGTGCGTCCGTGCGCCGTCGCGAGGATCCTCGGCTGGTCACCGGACGGGGACGGTTCGTCGACGACATCCACCTGCACGGCATGCTGCACGCCGGGTTCGTGCGCGCGACCGTCGCGCACGGCAAGATCACCGGGCTCGACCTCAGCGCCGCTCGCGAGGTGGACGGGGTCGTGGCCGCGTACTCGGCCGAAGACCTCCAGCTCGGCGACATGGTCGCGCTGCTGGACCGTCCGCCGGAGGAGTTCACGCCGACCACGATGCCGATCCTCGCGCGAGGCAAGGTCCGGTTCGTCGGCGAGCCGATCGCGCTGGTGGTCGCGAAGGATCCGTACTCGGTGGAGGACGGGATCGAGGCCGCGCAGGTGAGTTACGAGGTGCTCGACGCGGTCGTGTCCGAGGAAACCGCGCTCGCCGAGGACGCGCCGTTGGTGCACGAGGACACGGCGAGCAACGTGCTGCTCGACGTGACGTCGTTCGACACCCCGGGCGTGGACGAGGCGTTCGCGGACGGGTGCGTGATCGAACTCGTCACTCGCAGCGGACGGCAGAACGCCTTGCCCCTGGAGACGCGCGGAGCGGTGGCGTCCTGGGACGACCGCGACGACCAGCTTCTCGTGCAGACGTGCAGCCAGGTGCCGCATCAGGTTCGTACCGTGCTGGCGCGTTCGTTGCGGATTCCGGAGCGTTCGGTGCGCGTGGTGGTGCCGGACATGGGCGGCGGGTTCGGGCAGAAGTGCGTGGTCGGGCGGGAGGAGATCGCGGTCGCGGCGGCGGCGAAGCGGTTGCGGCGTCCGGTGAAGTGGATCGAGGACCGCAGTGAAGCGCTCACGTCCGGCTTCCTCGCGCGTGAGCAGCGGTATCGCACGCGTGCCGCCTTCACCGAGGACGGCGAGCTGACCGCGCTGGAGTCGGACATCGTGTGCGACATGGGCGCGTACTCGTGTTATCCGTTCACAGTCGGCATCGAACCGCTGATGGCGGCGGCCGAGATGCCGTCGGTGTACCGGGTGCCGGCTTACCGCGTCCGGGCGCGGGCGATCACCAGCAACAAGGCGCCGACCGCGCCGTATCGCGGGGTCAGCCGTCCGCAGTACGTGATGGTGATGGAGCGGATCATGGACCTGGCCGCGCGCCGGCTCGGGCTCGACCCGGTGGAGATCCGCCGCCGCAACGTGATCACCGAGTTCCCGTACGCCGGCGTCAACAAGGTCACCTACGATCCGGGCAGCTATCTCGAATCGCTGGAACTCGGTGAGAAAATTTTACGCGACGAGGGCTGGTACGCCCGGCGCGAGAAAAATCCGCACATCGGCATCGGCTACAGCTGTTTCTCCGAGCGCACCGGCTACGGCTCCGAGGCGTTCGCGAAGCGGAAGATGACCGTCGTCCCGGGGTTCGACGTGAGCGAGATCCGGATGGACCTCACCGGATCGGTCGTGGTCACCAGCGGCACGATCAACCACGGGCAGTCGCACGAAACGACGTTCGCGCAGATCGTCGCGGACCGGCTCGGCGTCGACCTCGCCAAGGTCAAGCTGCGCCAGGGCGACACCGAGCGGATCTCCTACGGCTGGGGCACGTTCGCGTCGCGGTCGGTGACCATCGGCGGGTCCGCGGTGGCCACGGCGGCGACCCGGCTGGGGGAGCAGCTTTGTGTGATCGCCGCACACCTGCTGGACACCCGCGTTGAGAATGTTGAACTCGACGGCGACGGCGGTGTGATCCAGCTGGACGACCCCAGCCGGCGGCTTTCGTTCGAGGAGATCGCCGACGTCGCGTATCTGCGCAGCCACCTGCTGCCGAAGGAAGCCGAGCCGACGCTCACCGCCACCGCGGCGTTCGACGTCCCCGGCGACGGCACGTTCTCGAACGCGACCCACGCGGTCGTCGTGGAGGCCGATCCGGGCACCGGGCAGGTGAAAATCCTCCGCTACGCCTGCGTCGAGGACTGCGGCGTGGTGATCAATCCCAAGGTGGTCGACGGACAGGCGCGCGGCGGCATCGCACAGGGCATCGCGGGCGCGCTGTTCGAGGAGGTCACCTACGCCGAGAACGGCGAACCGTCGGCGGCGAGCTTCATCGACTACCTCGTCCCGACCGCCGCGGAGATCCCCGACATCACCGTCGACCACCTCGAAACCCCTTGCGCCTTCACCGAAAGCGGCGCGAAGGGCGCGGGGGAGGGCGGCACGATCGGCGCGCCCGCGGCGGTGCTGAACGCGGTCAACGACCTCCTCTGGCACACCGGGGTCCAGCTGGAGCAGACCCCGATCCACCCCGAGGCCGTCCTCGCCGCGCTGAGCGCGGCCGACCGGGAGAAAGCGGGTACCGGCGCGTGACCGACAAACAGCTGATCGTCCTGACCGTCAACGGCGAGGAGCACGAACTGCTCGTCGAACCCCGGTGGACCCTGCTCGACGTGCTCCGGCACGACGTCGGGCTCACCGGCACGCACGCCGGCTGCGAGCACGGCGTGTGCGGGGCGTGCACGATTCTCGTCGACGGCGAACCGGTGCGCGCGTGCCTGATGTACGCCGTGCAGGCGGAGGGCTGCGCGATCCGGACCGTCGAGGACCTCGGCACCCCGGAGGAGCCGAACGACCTGCAGCAGGCGTTTTCCGAGCACCACGGGCTGCAGTGCGGCTTCTGCACGCCCGGCTTCCTGATGCTCGCCGAAGGGTTCCTGGCCCAGGAGCCGGAGCCGACGCGGGAGGAGATCCGGGAAGCCGTGTCGTCGAACCTGTGCCGCTGCACCGGCTACCAGACCATTGTGGACGCGATCGAGGCGACCGCCGCCCAGCGGTCCGAAGCAGGCAGGAAAGAGGACGCCGTCCGATGATTCTCGAGAACACCCTTGACCTTCCCGGCGACCCGGACACGGTGTTCGCGCTGCTCAACGACGTCGAGCGGGTCGCGGGCTGTCTTCCCGGCGCGGTGCTGGACGGCCGGGAGGGCGAGTCCTACCTCGGCCGGGTCAAGTTCAAGGTCGGCCCGGTCAGCGCCGCGTACGCGGGCAAGGTGCGGTTCACCGAGATCGCCGAGGGCGAGCGGCGGCTGCGGCTGTCGGCCAGGGGCGCGGACAGCCACGGCAACGGCGACGCCGAAGCGGACGTCACGCTGACCCTGGTGCCCGGCCCGAAGGGATCGCAGCTGAACCTGCACACCGATCTGGTGGTGCGGGGCAAGATCGCGCAGTTCGGCAAGGGCGCGATCAGCACCGTGTCGAACCGGATCCTGCAGCAGTTCGCGGGGAATCTCGGTGCGCTGCTGGAAAACGGCGGCACACCGGCCCCGGCGGCCACGGCGACGGCCGCTCCCGTTTCCGCTGAGTCGCTGGACGGCCTGGCGATGCTGCTCCCGCCGGGGACGAAGCGGTATCTCCCGCTCGTCGCGGCGGGCGCGCTCGGGCTGGTCCAGGGCTGGCTGCTCGGCCGGGTCCGGTCGCAGCACAAACTGATCAAGGAGCTGCTGCGTGAACGCGCCTGAGAACGGATTGCACGGCACCGAGACCGACCAGACCTACGCCCGCGCGGGTTTCGGCGCCGCGGTGCCGAGGGGAACCGCGCCGGTGCTGGTCGTGGTCGACCTGACCCGCGGCTTCACCGAGCCGGCTTTCCCTTCTGGCGCAGACCTTTCCGCCGAAGTCGAGGCCGCCGGCAAGCTGGTTCGGGCCGCGCGCGAAAGCGGTGCGCCGGTCGTGTACACCGCGATCAGCTACACCCCGGCCGAGGCGGACGGCGACGCGATCGCGTGGCTGCGCAAGGCTCCCGGCATGCGCAGCCTGCGCGACGGAAGCGCCGAAGTAGCGCTCGACCCGAGACTGGAGCGGCGCGACGACGACCACCTGATCGTCAAGAAGGGCGCGTCCGCGTTTCACGGAACGGGCCTCGCCGCGCTGCTCGCCGGCCTGGGCGCGGACACCGTGCTCGTGTGCGGCGCGACGACCTCCGGCTGCGTGCGGGCGACGGCGGTCGACGCGGTCCAATCCGGCTTCAACACGCTCGTCGTCCGGGACGCCTGCGGCGACCGCGCGCGGGGGCCGCACGACGCCGCTCTCTTTGACCTGCAAGCCAAATACGCCGATGTGGTCGGCCTGGGCGAGGGCGTCGAGCTGCTCGCCAAAGCCCGTTAGGAGTTCCCGCATGTCCGCGAACACCGACCGGGTGCTGACCCAGCCCGCGCTCGCCGAACTGGCCGATGTCCCGGCGGCCAGCGTCTGGGTGCGTTCCGGTTCCGTCCGGCTGCACGTGCTCGACTACGGTCCGGCCGACGGCGTTCCGCTCGTGGTGTTGCCCGGGATCACCAGCCCGGCGATCACCATGGACTTCGTCGCCCGCGAGCTGACCGACCTGGTCCGCCCGCTGGTACTGGACATCCGCGGCCGCGGCCTGTCTGACGACGCCCCCGACGCCGGACCGCTGCACGGCTACGACCTCGATGCCTACGCCGCCGACGTCGAAGCGGTCGTCGATCAGCTCCAGCTGGCCAAACCGTTGCTGCTCGGCCATTCGATGGGTGCCCGGATCGCCGCCAAGGCCGCGCATGCAGGTCGGGGCACGGTTCTGGTCGACCCGCCGATGAGCCATGCGGACCGGCCGTATCCGACCACTTTGGACACTTTCTCGGCTCAGCTGGACCAGGCCCAGCGGGGCACGGACGCGGACGAGGTCGCCGCGTCCTGGCCCCGGTGGCCGCGCCGGGAGCAGGAGCTGCGCGCCGGATGGCTGGCGTCGTGCTCGCGGACCGCGATCGCCGCGACGCACGCCGGGTTCGAGTCCGAGGAATTCCTTCCGCTGTGGGAGAAACTGGCCGGACCGGCCGCGCTGCTGTTCGGTTCGGACAGTCCGGTCGTGACGTCGGCGGACGTCGCCGCGCTGGCGGAGGCGAACCCGGCGCATCCGCTGATCGGCGTCGAGAACGCCGGGCACATGATCTTCTGGGACGAACCACAGGCTGCGCTGAGGGCCCTGCGCTCGGTGCTGAAAGACCTGCTCTGACCCCGCCGCTTTTCGTGTACTCGGATAATCCGTATTCGGACAATAAAGGAGGTCGCCATGGACCAGAACCTGTTCAACGACATCTGCTTGCGCCAGCTGACTTTTTCGGGGGTGCACGAGGGGGAGACGGTCGTCGTGCTGACGCGCGGGGCCGAGCGCGCGGAGTACGCGGACGCCTTCCTCTGGGCCGCCCAGCAGCTCGGCGCGGCGACCTATCACATGCGGCTGCCGTCGCCGGCGAGCGCGTCCGGCGCGTGGGCCGTCGGCGATTCTGGTCTTGACCAGCTGCCGCTCGCGGTGGAGGCGCTGAAGGCCGCGGACATGGTCGTGGACTGCACGTTCCTGCTGTTCAGCGAGGAGCAGTTCGCGATCCAGGCCGCGGGCACCCGGATCCTGACCGCCGTCGAGCCGCCGGAGCTGCTGGCCCGGCTGATGCCGACGAAGGAACTGCGCGAGCGCGTCGAGATCGGCGCGGAGCTGCTGGCCAAGGCCAAGACGATGCGGATCACCAGTCCACACGGGACAGACGTCACCTACCAGCTCGGCGTGTACCCGACGCTCAGCGAATACGGCTACACCGACCAGCCGGGCCGCTGGGACCACTGGCCCGCCGCGTTCGTGTTCACTGGCGGTTCCGACGACGGCGTGGACGGCAAGATCGTGCTCGCGCCCGGCGACGTGCTGCTGCCGTTCAACACCTACGTGCAGACGCCGGTCGAGCTGACCATCGAAAAGGGCTTCATCCAGGACATCCGCGGCGGCGCCGGCTCGTCCGGACTCGACGCGGACCTGCTGCGCAGCTACATCGAGTCCTTCCACGACCCGCGCGGCTACGGCATGTCGCACGTCGGCTGGGGCCTCGACGAGCGGGCGCACTGGCACGGCCTGACGCAGTTCCCCGGCGGCATGGGGATGGAACTGCGCAGCTTCTACGGCAACGTGATGTTCTCCATCGGCCCGAACAACGAACTCGGCGGCCCGAACGACACGGCGTGCCACTTCGACATCCCGATGCGCGGCAACAGCCTGTACCTCGACGACGAGCTGATCGTCGACGCGGGCGAGCTGACCGTGAAGGAAATGCGCCCGGCGGCGAAGCGATGAAAAATCATCACATCGGGATGATCGTCCCGAGTTCAAATCTCACAATGGAAACCGAGCTGCCGCGGATGCTGCGCGCCCGCGAGGAGCTTTACCCGGAGGACCGGTTCGTCTTCCACTCCGCCCGCGCGCGGATGCAGCACGTGACACCGGAGCAGCTGCGCGCGATGAACGCACAGGCGGAACGCGCGGCGACCGAACTGGCCGACGCCCGGCCCGGCGTCGTGGCGACCGCGTGCCTGGTCGCGATCATGGCGCAGGGGCCGGGATATCACTGCACCGCCGAGGAGTCGATCACGTCAGCGCTGCGCGCGGAGGGCTCGGACGCGCCGGTGGTCTCGTCGGCGGGCGCGCTGTTATCGGGCATCGCCGCGCTGGAGGCGAAGCGGGTCGCGATTGTGACTCCTTATCTGAAGCCGTTGACGCAGGCTGTGATTGATTATCTCGAGGACGCGGGCGTCGAGGTGGTCGATTCGCTGTCGCTGGAAGTGCCCGACAACCTGGCGGTGGCGCGGCTCGACCCGGCGGATCTGCTTGCGCACTACCGGAAACTGGACCTGTCGCGGGCGGACGCGCTGGTGCTGTCGGCGTGCGTGCAGATGCCGTCGCTGCCGTCGATCCAGCCGGTCCAGGACGCGGTGGGGATCCCGGTGCTGTCCGCGGCCACGGCTACGACGTTCAAGATTCTCAGCGAGCTGGGGTTGCCGCAGGAGGTGCCGGACGCGGGGCATTTGCTGAGCGGGAAGGTTTCCGGCTAGCCGCCCGCGGGGGCAGATTCCGTTCTGCCCCCGCGGGTTTTCAGGCGTGGCACTGGTAAAGCGTCTGTGCTCCGCCCATCGGACCGGGTTCTTGTGTTTGCCCGCCGTAGGCGGCCGGATCGACCGCGGTGCAGTGCTGCTTGATCCAGTCCTGCCGCTTTTCTTCGGCACCGCCGCCCATTCCGCGCATGCCGGTGGTGCCGAGGACGAACTTCAGCTTGCCCTCGGCGGTCCATTGCTGGAGCTGGCCGACCGACGGCGAATCGTCGCTGCCGAGGAAACCGCCCATGCCGATCACGATTTCGTCGGTGCCGATGACGAAACTCGACGCGGTCATGGCCGGTCCGGCGACGGCGAGGGTGATCGCGGTTCCGCCGCTGTGCTGCTTGGCGTAGCTGAGGATGCGTTGCTGTTCGGCGGAGAGCTTGCCGTTCATGAGGTCCGCCATGTCTCGGCCGGGTTTGTGCGTGCCGCCGGGGAATCGCATCCCGCCGAACTCGCTGGGCCCGGCCGAAGGCATGCCGCCCATGCTCTCGCCGGTGGCCGCGGTCGCGGTGGACCACACCGCGGGCACGAGCAGCAGCGTGATCACCGCGAGCACTAGCGATGCCCGGGTGAAGACCGCCTTGCGCACCGAAGCGAGTTTCCCCAGCACGAGTGCGACGACCGTGACCACGCCGACCGCCAGCACCGCCCACCGGGTCCAGCCGTGCCACGAAGGATCGCGGTTCGCCAGGACGAAGGCCCAGCCCGCGGTGAGGGCGACGGCCGCCGGGAGCAGCAGCCAGGCGGAGCCGTGCCGGTACTCGCGCCAGAAGCCGACGAGCCCGGCCGCGCAGATCGCCGCGATCGCCGGGGCCAGCATGGTCGTGTAGTAGGGATGCCAGATTCCCTGTGCGTAGCTGAACACCACGCCGGTCACCAGCAGCCAGCCGCCCCAGGCGAACCAGCCTGCCCGCCGTGCCGGGTCGCCCGGCTGCTTCCGCCGGAGGCCGCGCACCGCGACGGCGGCCAGCACCAGCAGGGCGAGCGGCAGCAGCCAGGAGATCTGCCCGCCTACCGAAGCGCTGAACATCCGGCCGAGCCCGGTTTCGCCGCCGAACATTCCGCCGCCGCCGGGTGGCAGCTCCATGCCGCCGGGTCCGCCGGAGGGCGGTGCCATGCCGGCGGGCAGGTCAAGGCCGCCGGGCACGGCACCGCCTGGTCGATGGCCGGGGCCGAAGTTGCCCTCGCCGCCGAAGATCCGGCCGAATCCGTTGTAGCCGAAGATCAGGTTGAGCGCGGTGCCGTCGGTGCTGCCGCCCATGTACGGTTTCGAGCCCGGCCACAGGTCGTGCAGCGCCGTCCACCAGAACGACGACACGAGCAGCACGACGGCCGCGCCGAACAGGTCCAGCAGCCGCCGCTTGACCGGGGCGGAGGTGCCGACGAAGTAAGCGAGCGCGAAGCCGGGGAGCACGATCCACGCCTGCATCATCTTGGTGACGAACCCGCAGCCGACCAAGAACGCGCACCACAGCAGCCACCGCGTGCGGCTCGCGTCCGCCTGGACCGAGCGCGTGAACGCGTACGCCGCGGCGATGAGCAGCAGCACGAGCAGCGTGTCCGGGTTGTTGTCCCGGTTGATGGCCACGGTGATCGGGGTCAAGGTGAGGAACAGCGCGGCCAGCAGCGCGGCGTTTTCCCCGGCCCACAGACGCACTGTGCGATGCAGCAGGAAAACCGCCGCGACGCCTTCGAGCACCTGCGGAAGCAGCAGAGACCAGCCGTGGAAGCCGAAGATCAGCACCGAAAACGCTTGCGGCCACAGGGACATCGGCGGTTTGTCCACAGTGAACACGCCGTACGGGTCGAACGAGCCGAAAAGGAAGTTGGAAAAGCTGCCGGTCATGGATTTCACGGCTGCGGAGTAGTAACTGTTGCCCAGTTGCCCGCCGCCGATCCGCCACGCGTAGAGCGCACCGGCGGCCGCGCAGATCGCGGCGAGCGCCCACGGCCGCCAGCGCACGCGGGCTGCCGGGGCGGCGGTTCCGGCCGGTGCCGCGGAGGGGGCGGCCACTGTCATTCTTCGTCCTTTCCGTTGTCCTTGCGGAAGACCCAGGTGCGCAGCAGCACGAACCGGCCCGCGGTGCCGAGCACCGAGGCGGCGAGCAGCACGGTCAGTTCCAGCGCCCGGCCGGGTTCGGCGACGAGCGCGTGGAGCAGGAGCAGCGCGGCCGAGGTGAAGGCGTAATAGAGGCCGAACACGACGAATCCTTGCAGATGCGCCTTGCGACGCGGGGTGCCCGCGCCGGAGAAGGTGAAGCGGCGGTTGGCCTCGGTGTTGAACAGCGTGGTGAGCACGAGCGCGGCCAGGTTGGCCGCGAGCACTGGCCACCAGAGCCGGAAAAGCCCGTACAGCGCGAGATTCGCGACCGTGGAGAGCACGCCGATCACCGCGAACGACAGGATCTCCCAGAACCGGCCGCCGCCGGGCGGGCTCAACACGGCGTCCGGATGCGCGGCCCTCGGCGCGGGACGGCGGGGCAGGTCCGGCACCTTCGCCGTGCCCGCCGCCTTGGCCCTGGCGACCCGGATCAGCCCGCGGATGTCGTCGAGCGCGGTCTTGGCGACGTCGACGCGGCTGTCGGCGTCCTCGACCCAGTCGACCGGCACCTCGTGCACGCGCAGCCCGTTGTGCTCGGCCAGCAGCAGGAGTTCGGTGTCGAAGAACCAGGCGTCGTCCCGCACGTGGTCCAGCAGCGGCCGGAGCACGTCGGTGCGCGCGGCCTTGAACCCGCATTGCGCGTCGGAGAACCGCGCGCCGTGGCTCAGCCGGATCATCTTGTTGTAGCACCGCGAAACGAACTCGCGCTTCGGCCCGCGCACCGTGCGCGCCCCTGGCGCCAGCCGGGATCCGATGGCCAGGTCGGAATGCCCGTTGACCAGGGGAGCGACCAGCGGAAGCAGGGCGTCGAGCCCGGTGGAGAGGTCGACGTCCATGTAGACCACGACGTCGGCGGTGCTCGCGCGCCAGGTTTCGCGCAGCGCGAGGCCGCGGCCCTTCCGGTCGAGCCGGCGGACCCGCAGCGCCTGGTCGGCGCGGGCGAGCGCCTCGGCGACCTCCGGCGTCCGGTCGGTGCTCGCGTTGTCCGCGATCACGATGGTCCAGTCGAACGGGAACTCGCGGCGCAGGAACTCGCGCAGCACCTGAACGCAGCCGGGCAGGGCGCGTTCCTCGTTGTAGACCGGGATGACGATGTCCACGGTCGCGGTCGCCGCCCCGGGCTCGGGGGACGTGGTCAACCCTCTGGTCGCGCCGACCGACATGCTTCCTCCGTTCGGGGATGGGTTCCGGCCGTGCACGACGCTGTGTGACCGCCTCGCGTCTCACCGTCGCGCGCCGGTCGTGAGAAAGACCTGGAAATTTCCTGAGAGGATCGTGAGAAGCCGATCTTTCCCCGGTCGGGGGAGACGGGTCCGCGGCCCGTGAAGGACTCCTTGCGGGAATCAGAGTCCTCAAGGCGGCGCTATGCGTGCCGGTGCGGCTGGTGGCGGACGGCGGGAGCGGGGCTGGGTCGTCTGTGCGGGTTCCCCTCACAGACCTTCGGAAACGGCGATGCGGGCATCAACCGGGCATTCCGGCTGCGGTTGTGTCCTTTGTGGATGGCCAGCCGGACGAGGCCGCACAGCGTGAGTTCCTGGCTTTCTCCCGTCGTGGGACGAACAGCCGCCGCACAGATTCGCCGCGTAGCCTCGGCCCGATCCGGGGTGATCAACGGCGCGGAGGAAGGACCGGGCGGATGCGGCTGCTGGTGGTGGACGACGACCCCGACGTGCGGGAAAGCCTCCAGCGCGGCCTCGCCTTCGAGGGTTACGACGTCGCGGTGGCCGACAATGGCACCGCGGCGGTGGCCGCGATCGCCGGGGCGGGCAGACCCGATCTGGTGATCTTGGACGTGATGATGCCCGGCGTCGACGGCCTGGAGACGTGCCGGCGGATCCGGGCGGCGGGGAGCGGCTGCCGGTGCTCATGCTGACCGCGCGGGACGCGCTGGGCGACCGGGTCACCGGTCTCGACTCCGGAGCCGACGACTACCTCGTGAAGCCGTTCGCGCTGGAGGAACTGCTGGCCAGGGTGCGCGCGCTGCTGAAGCAGAACCGTCGCCGCCCGGGGTCGGCGGTGCACCGGTTCGCGGATCTGGAACTCGACCTGGAGACGCGCGAGGTGACCCGCGCCGGGCGGAGCCTCGACCTCACGCCGACCGAGTTCGACCTGCTCGCGGAGTTCCTGCGGGCGCCGGAGAAGGTGCTGACCAAGAACCGGCTGCGGCAGGCGGTGTGGGGGCGGGAACCGAGCCGCACCAACAATCTCGACGTGTACGTCGGGTACCTGCGACGCAAGACCGAAGCGGGCGGGGCGAGCCGGTTGCTGCACACCGTGCGCGGTGTCGGATTCGTGCTGCGGGCGCCGTGAGGCGGCGGCGGGAGCCCCGGATGCTGCTGCGCAGCCGGGTCGCGCTGATCACCGCGGCGATCGTCGCGGTGGCGATCGCGGCGATCAGCACCGTCACGTATCTGTCCACTGAGCACAGTCTCCGCGCGCAGCTGGACGAAACCCTGCTCGGCGGCTGGCCGCCGCCCGGAGCCCGCCCGCCGGACCAGCCGAAACCGGGCCCGGCGGACCTCTGCCGCCCGGGGCCGCCTGGCCGTCCGCTGCAGCGGTTCGTGGAAGGCATCCAGCTGCTGAAGGCGGACGGGACGGTCTGCTCGCCGCCGGGCGTGGACTCGGTCGTCCTCGATCCGGCGGACCGGACCGTGCGCACGGTGACCTTGCGGGACGGCTCCACGCAGTCCGGCAAACCGGTCCGGGTCCTGCTCGGTCCGCTCGGCGACGGGAACGTGCTGGCCATCTCGCGCAGCCTCGCCGAGGTCGACAGCACGCTGGCCGGGCTCCGCACCATCCTGATCGCGGTGTCCGTGCTCGGCGCGCTGCTCGCCGCCGCGGCCGGGCTGCTGCTGACCCGGCGGACGCTGCGGCCGATGGCGCGGCTGACCGGGGCCGCCGAGGAGATCGCCCGCACGCACGACCTCGACCTCCCGGTCACCGTGTCCGGCCGCGACGAGGTGGGCCGTCTCGGCCGCGCGTTCGCCGCGATGACCGGCGCGCTGGCCGATTCGCGACGGCGGCAGCGCGCACTGGTCACCGACGCGGCGCACGAACTGCGGACGCCGCTGACCAGCCTGCGCACCAACATCGACCTACTGGCCCGCAGCGAACGCACCGGCCGCGCGCTGGCCGACCGCGGCCGTCTGCTCGACCGGCTGCAGGTGCAGGCGGGCGAACTCGGCGACCTCGTCACCGAACTGGTCGTGCTCGCCCGCGACGAGCACGAGTTCGACCACGCCGAGGTCGCCATGGACACGGTCGTCCGGCACGCGGTCCGCCGGGCGGCGAGCCGGGCGCGCCGGCACACGTTCGACGTGGACAGCGCTGAATGGTCCGTCACCGGCGACGAAGGCGCGCTGGAGCGGATGGTGCTGAACCTGCTGGACAACGCGCTCAAGTTCTCGCCCGCCGGTTCGGTCGTGACGGTGCGTTCGGCTCCGGGGCTGGTGTCGGTGGGCGACGAGGGACCGGGGATCGCCCCGGCGGACCGGGCTCCGGCGTTCGACCGGTTCTGGCGGTCGCCGGAGGCCCGGTCGCTTCCTGGGTCGGGGCTGGGACTGGCGATCGTCGCGGACGTCGCTGCTGCGCACGGCGGGTGTGCGCGGTTTGAGGACCCGCCGTCTGGACGGGGTGCGTTGGCGGTGGTTCGGCTGCCGCAGTCGGGGTCGACCACTGACTAGCGGCGGCTGGCCACTAACTCCCGCACTCGCGGCGCGACCTCCCGCGCGAACACCCGCACCGCATCAGCGGAATCGACCGACAGCAGAAACGCACTCACCCCGTGCGTCAGTGCCAGCCCGGCAAGCTGTTCCGCCCATTCGCCCGCACTTCCGGACGGAACCCCCGGCAGGTTGTACAACCGCCGGATTTCGCTGGGGGAGCGGCCTGCCTTTCGCGCGGCCTCGTCGATGAGCGCGTTCGCGGCGGGCAGCCGGTCCGGTGGGATGCGGGTCATGCTGGGCAGCCAGCCGTCGGCGGTTCGGCCGATCAGGCGCAGCATTCGCGGGCCGAGGGCGCCGAGCCAGATTTCCATGCGGTGTGCGGGGAATGGGCCCGGCGGGGTGCCGGTGATCCGGTGGTGGGTGCCGCTGACCGGTGGCCCGGGTGTCCACAGTGCACGGACGACGTCGATCGCCTCGGCGAGTGCGTCGAAGGCCTCGCCCGGGGTGTAGCGCGGGCCGCCTTGTGCGGCGATGTCGTCCCAGTACGCGCCGGCGCCGAGGGCGAGTTCCGCGCGGCCGCCGCTGAGGAGGTCGAGGCTCGCGGCCGAGCGGGCGAGCACCGCGGGCGGGCGCAGTGGCAGGTTGGCGACGTTGGGGAACACGCGCACCCGCTCGGTGCGCGCCGCGACGACGCTGAGGACGGTCCACGCGTCGAGCAGATCCGGGCGGTACGGGTGGTCCGGCACGCTGAGCAGGTCGAGCCCGGCGGTGTCGGCGGCTTCGGCGAGCCTGATTACCGCGTCGGGTCGGGCGGTTTCGGGCAGGAGGATGACGCCGAACCGGAGGTCGTGTCCGTAGTCGGGCATGGGGTCACCGGCCGATGCCGGAGAATCGTGTCATGGCGACATGATTACATGACGGAACGATATGCGTCCAGCGGGTAGGATCGCGGCATGGACGAACTGCGCCCGCCGACCCTGCTCGCGCTGCCCTCGTACCTGGCCGGGCACGTCGCGCGGATCGGGCGCCGGGAGCTGGTCAGCGCGCTCGAGGAGCACGGCCTCCGGCTGCCGCATTTCGCCGTGCTGGCCGGGCTTTCCGACTTCGGTCCGCTCGCGCAGCACGCGCTCGCCGACCGGCTCGGGCTCAACCGCAGCCATCTCGTGGGCTACCTGGACGAGCTGGTGCGCCAGGACCTCGTCGGCCGCGAACGCGATCCGGACGACCGGCGCCGTCAGCGCGTCGCGCTCACCGAACCGGGGAAAGCGTTGACGCGGAAGCTGAAGGACGAGGCGAGGCGGTCGCAGGACGTGTTTCTCGCCGAACTGTCCGAAAAGGAACGAGAGACGCTGGTCTCGTTGCTGCGGCGGGTGGTCGTCGCGGACGACCGGGCGCGGGACGGAGAATCGGTGGTTGCGCTGCGGCACAACGGGTAACCGGGGGTTTCCCGACACCCGAGGAGGCGGCACATGGCCACCCGTACCCGAACTGACCTCATCACCGTGATCACCGACGACCACCGCGACGTGGAGCGGGTGTTCGCCGAACTCGAAAGCGAGCCGGCGGCGGGCAACCGGAAAGACGTGGTAGACCACGTGATCGCCGAGCTGGTCCGGCATTCGGTCGCGGAGGAGCAGCTCATGTACCCCGCCGCGCGCCGGTATCTCGAGGACGGCGACAAGATCGCCGATCACGAGATCGAGGAGCACGGCGAAGCCGAGAAGATCATGAAGCAGCTGGAGCGCAAAAAGCCTGGCGAGCCGGAGTTCGAGGAACTGCTCGGCAAGCTGATCGCGGACATCCGGCACCACATCAAGGACGAGGAGCACGACCTGCTGCCGCGGCTGCGCGAGGCGTGTTCGGCCGAGGAGCTGGACCAGCTGGGCGAACGGGTGCTGGCGGCGAAGAAAATCGCGCCGACCAGGCCGCATCCCGCCGCGCCGAGCAGGCCGCCGGCGAACCTGATCCTCGCGCCGGGGACGGCGATCGTCGACAAGATCCGCGACGCGCTGGCCGGGCGGAAGAGCTGAGTCTGTCCCGGAAACCACTCCGGACGAGCCTGGTGAGGCAGCCTCGGGCGGACGGATTTACCGGCGTGCGTAAGCCTTTTCGCGTCGGCGAACGCTCGGGACCGGCTGGTCGGTATCAGTGCTCGTCCAGCTGCCGCAGCAGGCGGCGGGCAGGCAGCGCCATCGCGCCCAGCCCGAGCGTCGCGGTCACCCCGTCCTGCGACGAGACCAGCCGGTCCTCGACCTGGCAGACCAGCGACCGGCAGCGCTCCAGGTCCGGGTTCCGCCCAGGGACGGCGGTCTCGCGCACCGCGGCCGCGAGTTCCAGCAGCAGGTTGGCGAGCGCGTCGCGGGCCTGCGGCCAGGGGTAGACGAACGGCTCCCGGCCCTCCGACGTGGTGCGCACCGCCTCGACGAGCTGTTCGACCGGCGGCCACAGCGCCCCCAGTGTCTGAAGTGGACGTTCGTGCTGGACCCCGGCGTGCCGGCTTCGCTGGCGCAGGTTGAGAAAGCGGCCTTCCCGGGTGAGCCCGGAGGCGTCCTCGGCGGCGCGGGCGAGGCTGCGCACGTCGCTGATTCGGCCGAGCCACCAGTCCAGGTCCTCCGGCAGCTCGTCGGCACGCACCAGTTCGGCGGTGTCCTCCAACAGCCCGGCCAGCGCGGCGGCGAGCCGGTCGGCCGCGGTGGCGACGCGTTCGCCGTACAGCGGCGGGAAAATCAGCACGTTCACGGCCAGTCCGATCGCGGCGCCGAGAGCGGTTTCCAGCAGCCGGTCGCCGAGCAGTTCCGAACTCCGGGCGGTGCCGTAGGTGACCAGCAGCATCCCGGTCACCCCGACCCACACGCCGGAACCGCCGAACCGCCGCCACGAACCGAGCAGCAAGCCTACGAAGACGACCAGCGCCAGCGTCACCGTCTGTTCCGGCACCAGCTGCGCCACCCCGGCGGCGAGCAGCACCCCGGCCGTCACCGAACCGACCTGCTGCGCCCAGCCGAGCAGGCTTCGGTACACAGTGGCTTCGACCAGGAAGATCGCCGCGTACGGAGCAAGAAACGGTTGCGGCAGGCCGAGTACGACGGTGGCCAGCAGCCAGGCCGCTACCGCCGCGATGGTTGCTTTCGCCGCCTGCAGCGCGGTCCGCCGCTCGCTGCCGGGCACGCGGACGGCGCGCGCCGCCCAGCCGAGGGGCGTGCGGTCGAGTTTGGGCGTCACGCGCGGACTGGCTCGGCTCGGTCGTCGAGCGTGGTCAATCTAACCTCCTGGTAGGCGGTCGCGGTTCTGTCCACAAAGGACTGTGCTGGACGTGTTCGCCGAGGCGTTAAGCCCGTTCTTCGCGGCTGCCGCTGAGCGCGACGACCAAGGCGACGAGCGCGGTGAGGCCGTGCAGCCAGTTGTCCGCCCAGTTGAGGTTCACCGGGTCCTGCGGAACGGTGCTGAACGCCGTCGCCAGTATCCCGTACGCAGTCAGCCCGGCGAACGCCACGAACAGCACCCAGCAGTACCCGACCGCGCCGGAAACCTTGCGCGCGGCGAGAAGGCCGAGCAGCCCGATCGCGGTGTGCACGATGTTCAGCACCGTGCTGGAGCTGAACAGCCAGATGACGCGCGAGGTGTCGTGCCCGGCGTGCGCGGTCTGCGGCAGGAAGAACCCCGCGACGCCGAGGACCAGGTAGATCAGCCCGAGCGCGGCGACCGCCGGACGGGCCCAGGAACGAACGGTGACCGTCGGCATGGGGGACTCCTTTCGCGGGTTTACTCCTCGCGCAGCGATTTCGCGACGGAACCGCCGGCTTCGTCCGCCTGTTCGGCAGGGTCCGGATCTGCCCGGTACTGCGGGAGATCCTCGTCCGGGGCCACCGCCCGGGCCGCTTCCGCGCGGGCTTCTTCGTCCGGCGGGCCTGGCGCGGGCTGGACGTCCGGCCGTTCCTCGGCCAGCCTGTTCGCGAGCGGCTCGCCTTCGCGCGCTTCGGCCGGTGTCGTGGCTTGCCGGGTCGCCGGGCTCCAGCGTTCGGCGGGCTCGACGCCGCCTTCCAGCGGGTCGACCCGCAGTTCGTCCTCGTCGAGGGACTCGGACGGATCGAGCGTTTCGGGCTCAGCCGGATCGCGGTCGGCCATCGTGCTCCCTTCTCCGTGCTTTGCTCGCCGGGTACCCGGCCGGAACGGGGCAAAACAGCGTCAGGCAGCGGTGAGATCGCGGATCGCGGTCTGGGCTTTCTGGATTTCCTGCCCGACCAGGAGCGCGGTGAAGCGGGCGATCGAAATGCTGTGCGCCGCCGAGGCGACCGCGTCGCAGGCTTCCTGCGCGTCGGCGGACTGATGCCGCACTCGCCCGGCGAGCAGTGCGTCCTCGAGCTGGCCGCAGAGGTCGGGGAGCAGTTCGGAGAGGTCGTCGGCGAGGAGGCTCAGCGAGCCGAACGTCCGGTACAGGTCCGCGGGGGATTCGTAGCCGCCGGCACCGGCTTCGCGACGGAGCCGGCGCAGCGCGGTCTGCGCCTGCTCGGCCGGTGCGGGAGACGTCGCTGGATGGTCCATGTCCCGCTGATACCCGGTGGTGGTGCGGCTAACCTGATTGCGCCCGGCCGGCGCGGGTATCCGGACGGGATGAACGAGATCGTCGAACTGATCCGCAGACGGGCTTGCCTCGCGGAATCCCGCGACGCCGAGCGCGTCGCGCACGCGGTGCTCCAGACGCTGTCGGAACGGATCTCGCCGGAAGCGGCGGCCAGCCTGGCTGTGCAGCTGCCGCCGGACCTGGCCGAAGACGTGCGCCCGGGCGGCGCCGCGGCGGGTTTCGAGCTGGCGGAGTTCGTCGGGCGGATCGCGGACCGGGAGAACCTGACCGATCCGGAAGCGGTGCACCGGACCGGCGTGGTGCTGGACGTCCTCGGCCGGGAGACGGTGCACGTGGCGGACGAGGTGTGGGCCGCGTTGCCGAAACCGTTGCGGCACCTCGTGGAGGGGGTCCGGGTCCGGGTCCGGGTCGCCTGAGGGTTTCTGTGTTTTCCGGACGCCGGGCATCCTGCGGTCGTGGGCGAATTCAGGGTGCCCGGCCCTTTGCCGTCGCGGGTCAGGCGTCCCGCATCCGCGGCCGGTGCGGCTGGGCGTGCCCGCCTGGTTCGCTCGGGATATCGCGGTCCACGTGGTCGGCGTGGTGCAGCGCCTGGGCCAGCAGCCCGCGGACGTGCTCGTCCGCGGCGGAGTAGTACACGAACGTCCCCTCGCGGCGGCCCTTCACCAGCCCCGCGAGCCGGAGCTTGGCCAGATGCTGACTGACCGCGGTCGGCGCGGCACCCGCCAGCTCGGCGAGACACGCGACGGACGATTCCCCCTGCAGCAGCGCCCAGAGCACCTTGATCCGCGTCGGGTCGGAGAGCAGGCGGAAGCTCTCCGCGGCGAGATGGACCTGCTCGTCGGCGGGCATGTCGAAGTCCGGCAGGGAGGAGTGCATGCGCTCGATGGTACCGTTCTCGACTACCTGCGCATCTGCGCAGGTATGCTGACAGCCGAGCGGCCTCGTCCGGCTGCTTCCGAGCATTTCGAGCGTCCCCGGGAGTTCTTGATGGCAGAGCCGCGCCGCGACCGACGGCAGCCGGAGACCGGCCACGGGCATGGCCACGGCCACGGTCACGGTCATGGCCACGGCCACGGCCACGGTCATGGTCATGGACACGGTCATGGGCACGGCGCGGGCTGGCGGCACCGGATCAAGCACCTGCTCACCCCGCACAGCCACGACAGCGCCGACCGCCTCGACACCGCCCTGGAAACCTCCCGGCGCGGCATCCGGGCGCTGACCTGGTCGTTCGCCGCCCTCTTCGGCACCGCCGCGATCCAGCTGGCGCTGGTGGCCGTCACCGGATCAGTCGCCCTGCTGGGCGACACCATCCACAACTTCGCCGACGCACTCACCGCCCTGCCGCTCGGCATCGCCTTCGCCCTGGGCCGCCGCGCCGCGACCCGCCGCTACACCTACGGCCTCGGCCGCGCCGAAGACCTCGCCGGAGTCGTGGTGGTGCTGATCATCGCCGGATCCGCCGCACTGGCCGCGTACGAGGCGATCGACCGGCTCCTGCACCCGCACCCCGTGCAGCAGCTGTGGGTGCTGGCCGCGGCGGGCGTAGTCGGCTTCGCCGGAAACGAACTGGTCGCCCGGTACCGGATCACGGTCGGCCGGGAAATCGGCTCAGCCGCCTTGGTCGCCGACGGCCTGCACGCCCGCACCGACGGCTTCACCTCGCTGGCGGTCGTGCTGGGCGCGATCGGCGTCGCACTGGGCTTCCCGGCGGCCGACCCGGTGATCGGGTTGCTGATCACGGTCGCGATCCTGTTCGTCTTGCGAGACGCGGCAAAGGAAGTCTTCCGGCGGCTGATGGACGCCGTCGACCCGGCGACCGTAGAACTGGCCGAGCGCACAGCCGCGGCGGTGCCTGGAGTGGAGGGCGTCCGGGAGGTGCGGATGCGCTGGATCGGCCACAGCCTGCGCGCGGAACTCGCTGTGCAGGTGGACAACGCGCTCACCGTCGAGCAAGCGCACGAGCTGGCGCACAGCCTGGAACACCGGTTGATCGAAACGGTGCCCCGGTTGACCGCGGCAGCGGTGCATGTGGAACCGGCGGTGGGGGCGGAGGCGGTTCATCTGGGTTGATCGGGGGATCGACCGATCGGTGCGTGGAGGGTGAGTTCGAACGGCGTGAACCCGAGCCCGCGGTAGAAGCTGACCGCGGATTCGTTGGCCGAATAGGCCGTGACGCTGACCTGGTTCGCGCCGGATTGCCTGGCCCAGGCGAAGAATTCCTCCGCCAAGGCCGTTCCGACACCAACCCCGCGGTGCGAGGCGTCGACGCGCATGCTCTCTAGCACGCCGACCACCGCTGCCGGGCGGAGTGGGTCGGCTTGGCGGATTCGGCCGGTCAGGTGTCCGATCGCGGTGGTCGAATCCGCGGCCGGGTACGCCAGTAAACACAGGGAGTCGTTGCCGCGCACCAGATCCGTGTAGTAGCCGGGGCCTTCGCGGCGTGGCCAGGTGACGTCCATCCACGGATCGCGCTGGCCGCCGTCTTCGGCGAATAGGGACGTTGCCGAGGCGACGAGCTGCGGGACGGATTCCGGAGTGGCGCGGACGACGACAGCGGTCATCTCAAAAACAGTAACCGCCGCGATTTATCTTGAAAATATCGAACTTCCGCCCTACGCCGACCAGACCCGCTCCCCGCCGACCCACGTCTCGCGCACCGCCACCCGGTCCAGTGCGTCCGGGTCAACCTCGAACGGATCCTCCGCCAGTACCGCGAAATCGGCCAGGAATCCCGGTGCCAGCTGCCCCTTCGTCGTCTCCTCGCCAGAGGCATAAGCCGACCCCGTGGTGTAAACCCCGAGCGCGGCCTCCACGCTGATCCGCTGCGAGGCCCCGAACAGCTCCCCGTCCGGAGCCCGGCGCGAAACGCAGCTGCGCAGCGCGAACAGTGGCGCATACGGCCCGCATGGATGGTCGGACGAACCGGCCACGGCGACTCCGGCGTCGAGCATCGACCGGTGGGCGAACATGCGCTCCACCCGCTCCAGGCCGTAGTACTGGGTCAGCTTGTCCCCGTGCGCGGCGGCGTAGTTCGCGAACGGGACCGCGACCATGCCGTGGTCGCGCATTCGTTTCAGGATCTCGTCGTCGATGATGGAACAGTGTTCGATGCGGTGTCGCGGGTCGGGGCGCGGGTTGGCGGCTTGGGCTTGGTCGACGGCGTCCAGTACGCGGCGGATCGCGCGGTCGCCGTTGGCGTGTACGCAGACTCGCCAGCCTGCGTCGTGTACGTGCCGCACGGTGTCGGCCAGTTCGGCGGCGCTGACTCGTTCCAGGCCGTAGCTGTCGGTGCCTTCGATGGGCTGTTCGACCAGGCAGGTTCCGCCGTTGACGGCACCGTCGGCGAAGGTCTTCACGCCGCCTAGGCGCAGCCGGGTTTCCGGGGTGAGCGGGGCGTCGGGGAGCGCGCGGAAGTAGTCGAAGTGGTCGTAGGCGGCGAGGGCGTTGACGCGCAGGGTGAGCTGGCCCTGGTCGGCCAGATGCCGGAGGACCTGCCATTCGGTGGGGCCGACGAGTGCGTCGCCGACCGAGGTGATGCCGGCGGCGTGCAGGTCGGCCGCGTGGCGGGTGAAGGCGGCGGCGAGGACGGCGGTGGACGGGTCCTTCACGATGGTCGGGCGCGGGGTGAAGGCGGGGAAGGCCAAGTCGTAGAGGGCCTGGTCGTGGATGACGCCGTCCAGGCGGCCGGCGGCGTCGCGGCCAAGGTGGCCGCCGTGCGGCGGTTCGCTGGCGTCGGTGAGTCCGGCCAAGGCGAGGCCGGGGGAGTTGAGGACGCCGGCGTGGAGTGTCACGTGCACGACCAGGACGGGGTGGTCGGGGCAGGCTTCGTCCAGTTCGGCGCGGGTGAGTTCGCGGCCGCCGTTGCTGCGGAAGGAGTCGTAGCCGCAGCCGATGATCCATTCGCCGGGCGGGGTGTCGGCGGCCCGGGCGCGCAGGGCGGCGGTGAGGTCGGCGGTCGAGCGGATCCGGGCCGGCGAGAGGTCTACCTGCAGGGACTGGGCGGCGACGACGGTCGGGTGCTGGTGCGCGTCGTTGAAGCCGGGGACGACGGTGGCGTCGCCGAAATCGTGCACCTCGGCCGAGGGGAACTCGCCGCGCAGGTCCGCGACGCTGCCGTGCGCCGCGACCCGTTCGCCGCGGATCGCCAGTGCGGGCGGTTCGGCTCCGGCCATGGTCACGATGCGCCGGGCGGTGACGATCTGCACGGATTCCGGTGCGGACACGAGGTTCCCTCCAGGGTCGAGGCGGGCTGCCGCGCGGCGCGGTGTCCACAAAGGACAGTGTGGCCACGGTGCCGCACCGCCGATTCTAGGGGCGGCGCGGGCCCGGGCGCATCGCCGAAGCGGGGTTGCGGCAATCGGGTGATCTAGGTCCCAGCGTCCGGAACTGCGGAATGAGAACCGGCTCCCCGGCGGTGTATACGCTGGAAGCACAGGGCACCCGGCCCGGCTCCCGAAGCGGGAGGAGGCTCGCATGTCCGGCATCACCGCGGCGCGGGCCGCGCTCACCGCGGCGGCCGAGCCGTGGGAGATCCAGGTCGGCCGCGACCTCGCGGACCGGCTCGACACCAAACCGCCGTCCAGCCGGGCACGGCCGGGCGCGGCGAACGAGGACCTCGCGGACCTGGTCGGGCCGGGCGAGGTGGTGCTGGCCCCGTCGGCGACCCGGCCGTCCGGCGACGGCGTGGTGTGGACGCCGGAGCAGGCGCTGAGCGCGGGAACGCGCGGCGTGGCGCTGTGGGTCGACGACCTGCCGTATCCGCGCGTCGTCGGCGCGATCCCGTACCCCGAGCTGATCGCGGTCGAGCACGCCATGGCGGGCAAGCACGCCTGTCTGGTGCTAACCGGTGTTCGCGCGACGCTGGTTTTCCGGTATCGCTCCTGGGCGTGGCCGGCGGTGGCGGATCTGCTGACGCACGCGCGGGCCCGCGCGCATCGGCCGGGCGCGCCGGAGCCGGCGCACGCGGGTCCGCCGACGCTCGGCTGGGACCGGCTTCCGGCGTCGCCGCTGGTGGCGCTCGGACATACCCGGCATACGCGTTATCTCGGCGCGGAACCGGAGCTGCCGCGGCGTTGGGTGTGGCAGCAGTCGCGGCCCGCCGCGTTCGTCGTTTTGACGCGGCAGGAGCTGGTCGTCGCGCAACACGTGCAGGGACGGCGGCCGCTGGCGCACGGCGTGCAGCTGCTCGCGGTGGCGCGGGATCGGATCACCGGTCTGGCGGGCCGGGGCGATCGGCTGCGGATCGTGACGTCGGCGAGCAAGCACGAGGTGGACCTCGGGGCCGAGCTGGCGGAGGAGGCGCGAGTGCGGTTCGGGCCGATGCTGCGCGCGGACGGTCGCCGGCGAGTGGTGCGCAAGGCGTCGAAGGCCGCGCCGCAGGCCTGACGGGCGTTCGCGCAGGCCCAGCGCCGGATCGGTGATTCTTCGACGCCGTCGGCCTCGTGCCGGGCGAAAACTACCGTCCACTCCGGACTCTTCCCTTCCACCTGCGGCCGGACAAGGATCGGGCTACTCGGCGGCGCACGCGATCCTTGACATATTGATGAGCCTTCATCACGATGAAGACGTGACCACAACGCTGATTCCCGGCAAGCTCACCGCCCTCGGCGGGATGATCCCGATCGACAGTCGGGTCAGCTGGGTGCCTTCGACGGCGGAGGGCTGGCAGCCGTCGAATTGCTATCTGCTCACCGAGGCGTCCGGGGCGCTGCTGGTCGATTCCGGGCTGGCCGTGCACCGGGACGCGGTGCTGGACGGGCTGCGCGCCTCGCTCGGCGGGCTCGGCGAACTCGCGGTTTTCTTCACCCGCGGCGAGATGGACTGTGTGTCCAATCTGGAACCGATTTCCCGGGAATTCGACATTTCCGCGCTGTTCACCGGCGGCGTGGTGAATCCCTTCGACGCCTTCGACGACGTGCACCGGATGCGGTATCAAGGGCGGCGCAAGCAGATCGACACGCGCAGCGAGGGCGGAGATTCGATGCCCCGTGCGCCGCGGCTCGAGGTCGGCGACGGCGGACGGGCGCTGGAGATCGAGTCCCCGTTGCTGCGACTGCTGCCGACTTTTTGGGGCTGGGACGAGGAAACCGGCGCGATCTTCACCTCGGACGTCTTCACGCACGGGGTGGTGAGCGATCCGGCTGCGTCGCGGGTGATCGATCCGTCTACTGAGGACTCGACCACTGTGGACGATGTGGTGGGCCATCTCGTGGCGAAGTACGAATGGCTTCGCAAGGCGACCACCAACCGGCTGTGCGAATGGCTGGAAGACCGGTTTTCCACGCTGCAGCCGGAAATCATCGCGCCCGCGCGCGGTTGCGTGCTGCGCGGCCGCCCGGTGGTCGAACGGCATGTGCGGTTGATGATCCAGGCACTGAGGACGGTGGGCGCATGAGCAAGATCGAAGACCTCGACCTGGACGCGATGGCGCACGAGCTGAGCAGCGATCTGCCCCGGCTCGTCGCGGACGGGGTGACGTGGATCGGGGCCTGTCTTCCGTTCGAAGTGGACGGACGGCTCATCCACGGGCACAACTCCGCGTACCTGGTGCAGGGCACCGAAGGTTCGGTGCTGGTCGACACCGGGGCTCCGTCGAGCTGGTGGGCGATCGAGGAGGTGGTCGAGCGGGTGCTCGGCGGCCGGGACCTCACCTATCTGTTCGTGACGCATCCGGAACTGCCGCACACCGGCAATCTCCCGCGCTTCGTCGAGAAATACCCGGAAATCCAGGTGATCGGCGACGTCCGGGACTACCACCTGTTCTATCCGGAGGTCGTGCCGAACCTGCGCGCGACCCGGCCCGGCGACCGGTTCGACCTCGGCGGCGGGCACGAATTCCTGGTGGTGGAAGCCATGATCCGCGATCTGCCGAACACGCAGTGGGGATACGCGCCGCGCGCGAAGAGCCTCTTCACCGCCGACGGGTTCTGCTACATGCACCGGCCGGAGCTGGACGACGAGGACCCGGCGCACCTGCCGGGCGAATGCGGGCTCACGACCGGCGAACTGCGCCGGCCGATCGCCGTGGAGAACGCCGCGTTCTTCACCGGCAGCGCACTGTATTTCTCCCGTTTCGTCGACGACGCCGACGAACGGTACGCGGGGGTCGCCGACCTCGCCCGGGAACTGGGCGCGGAACTGGTGTGCCCCACGCACGGCAACGTCATCACCGATCTGCTCGACGTGCTGCCGATCGTCCGCGCCGGGCACAAACAGGCTTACCGCGCCTGAAACGCCGCGCAACCGCCGTGAGGGGAACCTTCACGGACTCTCGATTCCTTCAGGGTTCTCTTACCGGACCCTGCCCTGATCGCGCTCGTCAGCAAGGAGCGAACAATGAGGCCTGTGCACGGTGCGGCCGCCGGAGCGGTTCTGCTCCTGGCGGCCGGGATCACCGCCTGCGGCGGCGGAGCCCAGCAGTCCGGCGGCGGCCGCCACGTCGTGATGGCGGTCCAGAGCCTGCCCGACACGCTGACCATCGCCCCGTGGGGCGGGGCGGCGTCGCAGCTCGTCCTGTCCGGGCTGGGTTCCCAGCTCGCGACCTACCAGCAAGGCGACACCGCGAACGGCTGCGGGTCGACGCCCAACGGCGTGACCGGGCTGCTCGCCGAGGCGATCGAGGTGAATCCGGCGCGCACGGCGATCACGGTGAAACTGCGGCCGCTCAAGAGCCAGACCGGGAACACGCTGTCCGCCGACGACGTCAAATGGTCGTTCGAGAACTACGGCTTCAAAGCGCAGCCGGTGCTGAAGAAGACCTTCGAGATCGCCGGATACGACACGGCGAAGCTGGTGACCGTCGTCGATCCGCACACCGTTTCGCTGAACATCAAGAAGTGGAACTCCTACACCGAGGAAATGCTGCAGAACCCGCTGGCGTACGTGTACGACAGCACCGAGGCGAAGAAACACGTCACCGGCGCGGATCCGATCGGGCACGACTGGCTGGCCAAGAACATCGCCGACTACAGCGGGTGGAAGCTCGATTCCTTCACGCCCGGCCAGGCCCTCAGCGTGTCCACAGTGGCCGGTTACGGCGGGCCGAAACCGGGCATCGACTCGCTTTCCGTGCAGGCGGTGCCGACGGACGCGACCCGGAGCCAGATCGTCACCTCAGGGCAGGCGCAGGTCGCCAGCGGTTTCCAGTACGACCAGTACAAGGCGCTGTCCACGAAGCCGAACGTCAAGGTGCACGACTGTCCCGGGCTGAACATGGACAACCTGATGCTGTCGGCCCAGAAACCGCCGTTCAACGACGTGCGCGTGCGGCAGGCGGTTTCGATGGCCATCGATCGGCAGCAGATCGTCACCGGCGCCTATTTCGGTTACGCGAAACCGGCGAAATCGTCTTTCAACGCCGCCTTCGGCCTCGGTGCGTTCGGCAGTGCGTACAGTTTCGACGCGGCCAAGGCGAAAGCGCTGCTGGCGGAAGCGGGTTATCCCAACGGGTTCAACCTCACCCTGACCTACAGCCCGACCCGGCCGGGCCCGGTTTCGCAGCGCACCGCGGTGCTCGTGCAGTCGATGCTGAAGAACGTCGGCATCAACGTCACCCTGCGGCCGATGGCCAGCCCGACCGACTTCTCCACCGCGGTCCTCAGCGGCTCCTACCAGGCCGTGCTGTACGGCGAACCGGTCGTCATCGCCGACCCGGCGTACCTGGCCTGGATCAAATTCTCCAACTCTCCCAACAACACCACCGGGTTCTCCGACCCGGCCTACGACAGCGTGCGGCAGCAGCTCGCCGGGACTCCGGTCGACCAGTCGGCCCAGCGCACCGACCTGCTCAAGAAGCTGGCCCAGATCGGCGACACCCAGGCGCCGGTGATCGAGCTGGTCGAAACGCCCAACCTGGTCGTGACGGCGGGCGGCAAAGCCGTCTCGGCGCCGCTGCCGAACGGGCCGATCCGCTGGTCCGGCATTCACAGCTGACCCGGCCGCACCAGACAAGGGGACAACGCACATGATCGAAATCTGCGGCAAACAAGTCCGCGACACCCTGGAAGAACTGCTCGACCCGGCGGTGAACGCCCTGCTCGTCATCGACATGCAGCAGGGCGCGGTCGCCAAGGGCGGCACCATCGGCGAGGACCACGACCTGTCCATGATGAGCGGCGTTTCCGGCCGCTGCGGCCAGGCGATCGCGGCGGCGCGCGAGAACGGCGTCCCGGTTTTCCACGTCCGCGTGGAGAATCTGCCGGACGCGCACAGCTCGCCGCCGGCCTGGCTGCGGTCGCTGTACACCATCGCCAACGGACGCTCGGTGGATCTCGGGCGGCTCAGCCTGGCCGGCGATCCGGCGACGGACTTCTGCGCCGAGTGTCAGCCGGAGCCGGGCGAAGCGGTCGTCACCAAACGGCGGCCGAGCGCGTTCATCAGCACCGAACTCGAATTGCTGTTGCGCAGCCAGGGAATCGAGTCGGTGACCGTGATCGGCATTTCGACCGGCGGTTGCGTCGAAGCGACGCTGCGGGACGCGACGCACCACGACTTTTACGCCGTGCTCGTCGAGGATTGCGTTGGCGCGTACGACACCGAGGTGCACAACGCGGCGATGACCGTGATGCGCGCCCGGCACGACACCTGCACGCTCGACGAGGCGATCGCCGCGTGGAAGGCGGGCGCGCGCCGCCGGGTGGCGTCGTGAGCGAGCGCGATCTGATCGGCTACGGGGAGCACCCGCCCGCGGTGCCGTGGCCGGGCGGCGCGAAGGTCGCCGTTTCGGTGGTGCTGAATTACGAGGAAGGCGCGGAAAGCTCGATCGCGCACGGCGATGAAGCCGACGAGGACATTTCCGTCTTCGGCGGCTGGAGCAGCCCGCCCGAACGGCGCAGCATGATGAAGGAATCGTTCTTCGAATACGGCAGCCGCGCCGGCGTATGGCGGCTGCTGGGGATTCTGCGGGAATTCGCGGTGCCGTCCACGGTTTTCGCCTGCGGCATGGCGCTGGAACGCAACCCGCAGGTCGCCGAGGCGCTGATCCGCGAAGGACACGAGGTCGCCTGCCACGGTTACCGCTGGCAGGGCACCGTCGGAATGCCGGAGGAGGACGAACGCGAGGAGATCCGCCGCGCCCGCGAGTCGGTCGAGAAGACCACCGGCGTCCGGCCGGTCGGGTTCTACCTGCGCGACGGGATCACGGAAAAGACGCGGGAAATCCTGGTCGAGGAAGGATTCCGCTACGACTCCAACGCCTATTGTGACGACCTGCCGTACTTCGTGCCGGCGGGCGAGGCGGAACATCTCATCGTCCCTTATGCGGGCGACACCAATGACGCGCGGTTCTGGGGCCCCGGCAGCCTCGGCACCGCGGACGATTTCGTCGCGGTGCTGTCGGACAGCCTGGACATGTTGCTGCACGAGGGAAACACCGTGCCGAAGCTGATGTCGGTCGGCCTGCACTGCCGGATCGGCGGACGGCCGGGCGTCGCGATCGCGCTGCGCCGGTTCCTGCAGTACGCGCTCGCGCAGGAGGGCGTCTGGTTCGCCACCCGGGCCGATATCGCGCAATGGTGGATCGACCACGCGCCGAGGGGTGCCCGGTGACGCTCGATCTCAGCCGCCTGGTGCACAGCGTCGCGCAGCAGGGGTTCACCGAACTCGACAAGACCGGGCTGCGGGGCCAGCGCGACGAGGGACTGGTGTGCCCGCTGATCAACCCGGAGCTGAGCGGGTCGGACGACCTGAACGTCAGCTGGGGGCGGATCCGGCCCGGGCAGCACCACCTGCGCCACCACCATCCGGACGCCTCGGAGTTCTACGTGGTGGTCGGCGGCGAACCGCTGATCCACCTGGGCGACCAGGACTTCCGCGCGCGGCCGGGCGACGCCGTCTACATCCCGAAGTCCGTCGTCCACGGGCTCACCAACGACACCGGCGAGGACGTCGACCTGGTCGTGGGCATGAGCGTCGCGGCGAACTGGACATTCATCCCCGACGAGTAGGAGGCGATCCCGATGGGAGCCAACCCCACCTATCTGCTGCACGACGGCGAACTCGTGCCCTACGCCGACGCCCGGCTCCACGTGCTGTCGACCTCGACCAAGTACGGCGTCGGCGTCTTCGAGGGCTTCCGCGCGTACCTCGACGACGAGTCCGGCGAGCTGTACGCCTTCCGCGTGGCCGACCACATGCGGCGGCTGGTCGCGTCGATGCGGGTGGTCGGGATCGACGGGCCGGAGGACACCGGACGGCTCGAGGAGCAGCTGCTCGGCCTGATCCGGGCGAACGACCTGCACGAGGACCTGCACATGCGGGCGCAGGTGTTCGTGGACTCGCCGGACGGCAAACCGGACGACACCGGCCCGGCGACGGTGTTCATGGCCGCGATCCCGATGGGCCGGTACTTCGACCGGCCCGGCCTGAACGTCCAGATTTCCAGCTGGGCCCGGATTTCCGACCGGTCCATGCCGCCCCGGGTCAAGTCGATCGCGAACTACCAGAACGGACGGCTCGCGCTGCTCGAGGCGCGCCGCAACGGGTACGACGCCGCGCTGCTGCCCACTGTGGACGGTCATGTGTCGGAAGGCGCGGGCTACAACGTGTTCATGGTGCGCGACGGCCAACTGTGCACGCCGCCGGTGACCGAAAGCATCCTCGAAGGCATCACGCGGGACTCGGTGCTGCAGCTGGCGCGGACCGAACTGGGCGTCGAGGTGACCGAACGGCCGATCGACCGCACCGAGCTGTACTCCGCCGAGGAGGTGTTCGTCTGCGGCAGCGCGGCCGAGGTCAGCCCGGTGAGTTCGGTCGACCGGATCCCGGTCGCCGACGGCGAACCCGGCGAGCTGACGCGGCAGCTGCAAGACCTCTACCGGCGCGCGGTCCGCAACCGGGTCGCCGCCGACCGCGGGTGGGCACAGCCGGTGTACGCGCCCGCGGCGGTGCGGTGACCGGGCGGGTCGGTGTCCTGACGGCGGAGCCGGACCGCCTGCTGATCAGCCAGATCGCGCAGGCGGGGCTCGGTTTCGTCGTCCTCGACGCCGAGCAGACCGCGCTTTCGGTCGGCCGGTGCGCGGACGTGGTGCTGGCGCTCGCGGGCAGCGGCGTCGACGTCTCGGTGCGGGTGCCGGATCTGTCGCCGCAGACGCTCGTCGCATACGCCAATACCGGGGTGGCCGAACTGCTGTTGCCGCAGGTCCGGACGCTCGCCGAGATCGAAGCCGCACATCTGGCGACGCGGTTTCCGCCGGAGGGCACGCGGTCGCGGCAGGTGTCGTACGCCAGCCGGTACGGGACGGATTTCGGTGCCGCGCCGAGGATCGCGGTGCTGGTGGAGACCGCCGACGCGATCGAGCAGGCGGCTGCGTTCGCCGCGTCCGGGCTCGTGGACGCGGCGTGGTTCGGCCCGACCGACCTGGCGGACGACCTGCGGATCGCCCGGCCCGGTTCGGAATCCCAGGCGCAGCAGCTGATCGACCAGGCGCTCGGGGTTTTCCGGGCGCACGGGGTGCCGGTCGGGCTGCCCGCGGCGGACGCGGCCGGGGTCGCCGCGGCGTTCGCGCGGGGCGCGGACGCATGCTCGGTGTATTGGGAGAAGTGCCTGCTCAGCGTGTTGCACGAATTGACGGAGGCGGGCCGGTGAGGGTGGTGAGCGCGGACCGGGTCGAGCAGGAGTTCGGCGCGGAGGTCACGCCGCGGTGCGAAGTGCCGGAGCACGAACGGTTCGTCCTCAGCACCCGCAGCCTGCACACCGGCGGCGGCTTCGACCGGTCGCGCGATTACACCGACCTGTCCATCCCGCTCACCGGCCCGGTGCGGCTGCCGGGAGTCCGCGCGGGCGACCGGATTCGCGTTGACCTGCACAGCATCGACGTCGCCGACCGAGGCGCGCTCGTCACGCTGCCCGGGCGCGGCGCGGTCCGGGGCTTGCGCACGTCCGGGCATTCGGTGGCGATCGCGGACGGGTTCGTCGAGTTCGGCGACGACGTCCGGATCCCGGTGCGGCCGATGGTCGGCAAGATCGGCGTCGGCGTCCCCGGCGAGGCGCCCGGCAGCAGCACCGTCGGCGTGCACGGCGGCAACCTCGACTGCAAGGAACTCACCGCGGGCGCGTCGATCTTCCTGACCGCGCAGACCGACGGTGCCGCGCTGTACCTGGGAGATCTGCACGCCTGCCAGGGCGACGGCGAATCGTCGCTGACCGGAGTGGAGGTCGAAGGGTCGGTGACGCTGTCCTGGCATCGCGCGGCACCGACCGGCTCCGACCGTCCGCTGGTGCTCAGCGCGGACGGCCGGCTCCTGACCATTGGCGACGGCGACACGCTGGCCGAGGCCGTCCAGGCGGCGCTCGATGACCTGCTCGCGTTGACCGTCGATGCGTTCGGCTGGACTCGCGAGCGTGCGGCGATGTTCTTGAGCGTCGCGGCGGATGTCGGGATCTGTCAGCTCGTGAATGCCCGGTTGTCGGCGAAGGCGGCGGTGGATGTCGCGTATTTCGCTGGCACTCCGCATGCGTCGCTGCTGGCGCGTGCTCAACGGTAGCGGAGGAACCCATGCTCGATCTCATCGTGCGCAACGGCACCGTGGTCACCCCGGCCGGGGTGGAACGCGTCGACATCGCGGTGGCTGACGGCATCGTCGTCGGCCTGCACCAGTCCGGGCGCGGCGACTCGCCGGAGGCGGCGCGGACGGTCGACGCCGCCGGGCTGCTCGTCGTTCCCGGCGGCATCGATCCGCACGTGCACACCAACTCGGTGCTGCCGACCGCCGCCGAGTCCGGGATCAAATGCTTCGGCCCGGACCGCGTCAGCGAGGGCGCGGTGCACGGCGGCACCACCACCCTCATCGACTTCGCGCACTGGAAGCCGGGGGAGGAGCTGTGGCAGTCGTTCGAGCGCAAGGGCAAGGAATGGTCCGGCAGCTCGTACACCGACTACGCGCTGCACGGCACGTTCGCCCAGCCGGAGATCCCGTTCGAGGTCCTCGACCAGGTGCCGGAGGTGGTCGCGGCCGGGCACGGCAGCTTCAAGGTCTGGATGACGAACACGACGCCGACGCGGCCGAAGCAGAAGACGGACGTCGGGCACATCTGGGCGTTGATGGAGAAGACCGCTGAGGCGGGCGCGATGCTGTGCGTACACGGCGAAGACGACGACATCGTCATGTACGCGTACAAGCGGCTTCAGCGTGAGCAGCGCACAGCGGTGCCGTACATGCCCGACGCGCACAACGCGCTCTCGGAGCAGCTGTCGTTCCAGCGGGTCATCACGCTCGCGCGGCATGTCGGTGCGCCGATCTACCTGATGCACGTCAGCGCGGCGGAAGGCATCGAGGCGATCCGCGAGGCGCGCGGGCGGGAACAACCGGTGTACGGCGAGGTTTTGCCGCACTACGCGTACTACACCGCCGAGGACTACAAGCGCGAGAACGGCGTCATCTACCACACCTATCCGTCGCTGAAGACCGCCGCGGACCGGGACGCGATGTGGCATTCGCTGGCCGCCGGCACGCTCAGCACGCTGGCGACCGACGGCGTGTGCACCGACCTCGACGTGAAGACGCGCGGGCAGACGATCCTCGACGCGACCGGCGGGCACGCCGGGGTGGAAGTCCGGATGGCGGTGGCGTACACCGAAGCCGTGGTGCGGCGGGGGCTTCCGCTGAACCGGTTCGTCGACTTCACGTCGGCCAACGCGGCCAAGATCATGGGCCTGTACCCGCACAAGGGCGCGATCGCGATCGGCAGCGACGCGGATTTCGCGGTGCTGGAAACGGGCCTGAAGTGGCGGATCACCGCGGCTGACCTGCACGAAGCGGACTACACGCCGTGGGAGGGCTACGAGGCGGCGGCGCGCAACCGGGTGACCGTCCTGCGCGGGCAGATCCTGGTCGAGGACGGCGCGCTGCGTTCCCCGTCCCCGGGCGGACGGCTGCTGCGGCAGTCGCTGTCCTCGGACGTGGCGAGCCGTCCGGCCTGCTGACCCCCTCCCTCGGAAAAGGCGCGGCCCGCCCGGGTCGCGCCTTTTCCGCGTGCGCTTGTCACAAACCGGGACGCCGTCCGGTCTTAGCCGTCGACCTGGCCGTTTTTCCCGAGGAGAACCCATGAGCTTGGCCGATTCCACCCGCCTCGACGAGCTGGTGCCGTCGCGTTACGCGCTGCGGGTCGGCGACATCGAGGTGCTGGTGATCAGCGACGGGGTGCTGCCGATCACCGCCGAAACGCTGGCCACCAACGTCGACCGCGCCGAGTTGTCGGCGTGGCTGCGCGAAATGTTCCTGCCGCCGGAGATGATCGACTGGCCGCTGAACGTCGCCGTCGTGCGCAGCGGCGGCCGGACGATTCTGATCGATTCCGGGCTGGGCACCGAATTCCCGGGCTTCCCGCGCGCCGGGCAGCTCGCCATGCGGCTGGAGGCGGCCGGGATCGACCCGGCGTCGGTGACCGACGTGGTGCTCACCCACCTGCACATGGACCACATCGGCGGACTGCTGGTGGAGGGCCTGCGGGGAGGCTGCGCCAGGACCTGCGGGTGCACCTGGCGTCGGCCGAGGCCGAGTTCTGGCAGGCGCCGGACTTCTCGCGCACCGTCATGCCGGAGCCGATCCCGGAGGTGCTGCGCACGACCGCGGCCAAGTTCCTCGACGTGTACCGCGGCCAGCTGCGGCCGTTCGAAACCGAGCACGAGGTGGCGCCGGGAGTGCGGATCTGCCGGACCGGCGGGCACACCCCCGGCCACAGCATCGTCCGCCTGGAATCGGGCGGCGACCGGCTCACCTTCGCCGGCGACGCGGTGTTCCAGCCCGGATTCGACAATCCGGACTGGTACAACGGATTCGAGCACGATCCGGAGGAATCGGCGCGCGTGCGGGTCCGGCTGCTGAAGGAGCTGGCGGCCAGCGGGGAGCAGCTGGTGGCCACGCATCTGCCGTTCCCGTCGGTGTGCCACGTCGCGGTGGCGGGCAACGCGTTCCGGTTCGTGCCCGCGGTGTGGGACTACTGATCAGGCAGTGGCCGGTTTGACCGCCCGGGTGCGGGCTTTGCTCCGCACCCGGGGGTCCATCAGCATGGTCACGATGTCGAGCACCAGGTACGCGCCGAGCGTCGCCGTCCCGAGCACCAGGACGAACCCCTGGATCACCGGGATGTCGCCCTTCAGCACCCCGTCCAGCGACCAGCCGCCGATGCCCGGCCACGCGAACACGCTCTCCAGGATCGCCGCCCCGCTCAGCGAAGCGCCGAACAGGATCACCAGATAGGTCAGCAGCGAGCGCCGGATGTCGGCCATCGCGTAGCGGTACACGCGGAATTCGCTGAGCCCGCACGCTCGCGCGAACTCCACCTGTGCGCTGCGCAGCGACTGGCTCAGCCCGGTGCGCACGGTTTTCGCGAAGTACGCGGCGAAGAAGATCCCGAGGGTCAGGATCGGCAGCGCGGCGTGCGAGAAAATCGAGCTGAGCGTCGGCCACGAACCGGAAAGGAACGCGTCGAGGGTGACCGAGCCGGTTTGGACGGGCGGGACCGGCGCGGTCGGGTCGACCATGCCGAGCGGGGCCGGGGCCAGGTGCAGGAGCTGGTAGAAGACGTACACCAGCACGAGTCCCAGCGCGAACTCCGGCACCGCGAGGATCAGCGAAGACGCCCAGCTCAGCCCGCGGTCGGCCGGACGGCCGCGCAGGTACGCGGCGGCGGTGCCCATCGCGGTGCCGAGCACGACCGCCAGCAGCAGGCCCGGCACCAGGATCACCAGGGTGTTCGGCAGGCGGGTGAGCAGTTCGTGCGTGATCGGCGCGCCGGTGAAGTACGACGTGCCGAGGTCGCCGTGCAGCACCCGGACCAGGTAGTCCCAGAAACGCACCGGCAGCGGCTTGTCGAGGCCGAGCTGTTCGTGGACGCGGGCGATCTGGTCCGGGGTGGCCGCGTCGCCGAGCATGGTGACGGCTGGGTCGCCGGGGATCATCGACACCAGCCCGAAACTCAGTGCGATGAGCAGGACCAGCATGCCGACCCCGGCCGCCAGCCTGCGGAGTACGAAGACGATCATGCCTCTGTCTCCTTCGCGTCGAGGCCGAGATCCTGGCCCGCGTGCAGGCAGGCCACCTCGTGGGCGGCGGCGACCGGGCGCAGCGGGACTTCGGCGGTGGCGCATTCGTCAGTCGCGATAGGACAGCGGCCCACGAGGGCGCAGCCGACGCGGTGTGCGGTCGGTTTCGGCGGGTCGCCGGCCAACGGCAGATGCGGCAGGCGGTGCCCGGGGTCGACCGGCAGCGCCGCGGACAGCAATGCCTTGGTGTACGGGTGCTGCGGATGAGCGAGCACGGACTCGGTGGGGCCGATTTCCACGATCCGGCCCAGGTACATCACCGCCGTGCGTGAGCACAGCCGCCGGACGGTGTGGATGTCGTGGGAGATGAACAGGAACGTCAGGCCGCGGTCGCGTTGCAGCCGGGCGAGCAGTTGCAAAACCTCGGCGCGGACGGTGAGGTCCAAAGAGGACGTCGGCTCGTCCAGCACCACGAAACGCGGGCCGGTGACGAGAGCGCGGGCGATGCCGACGCGTTGCTGCTGGCCGCCGCTGAGGTCGGCCGGGCGGCGGTCGTAGTGCTCCTCGGATAGGCCGACGTCGGCGAGGGTGTCCAGCACGCGTTGCCGCCGTTCGGCTTTGCTGCCGGATTTTCCGTTGACCAGCAACGGTTCCTCGACGATCGCGCCGACCTTCAGGCGCGGGTTGAGCGAGGCGAACGGCTCCTGGAACACGATCTGGAAGTCGCGCCGGCTGCGGCGCAGGGCGGACCCGCGCAGGCCGGTCAGCTCGCGGCCGTCGAGCGTGACGGTGCCGCGGTCGGCGTCGAGCAGGCGCACGAGCAGTCTGCCCAAAGTGGACTTTCCCGAACCGCTTTCGCCGATCAGGCCGAGGGTTTCGCCCTCGGCGACGGCCAGATCGACGCCGTCCACGGCGCAGACCTGGCTGCCGCCGGGACCGGGGAACGTGCGCCGCAGGTCTTCAGCGACGAGTACCGGCACTGGTGGTCACCTCGATCGAAAGCGGGTGGTGGCACCCGAAGCCGTGGCCCGGGTCCGTCACGGTGAGCGGGGGACGTTCCTCGGCGCACACGCCGTCGGCGCGCGGGCAGCGGTGGGCGAAATTGCAGCCGGGCGCGGTTTCCCGCTTCGCCGGCGCGGATTTCGGGGTGGCGGAGCGGATGTCGGTGGTCGCGGCGTCCAGCAGCGTGCGGGTGTAGGGATGGCGCGGGTCGCTGAACACCGTGGTGACGTCGCCGACTTCCACGACCCGCCCGGAGTACATCACGACGACGCGGTCGCAGTAGTTGGCCACGACGCCGAGATCGTGCGTGACCAGCAGCATCGACCGCTGGCTTTCCCGGACCAGGCCGCGGATCAGGTCGAGCACCTGGCGTTGCACGGTCAGGTCGAGCGCGGTCGTCGGTTCGTCGGCGATGAGCAGCCGCGGGCCGAGGCTGAGCGCCAGCGCGATCACGGTGCGCTGCGCCATGCCGCCGCTGAGTTCGTGCGGGAAGCCGTCGAGTGTCCGTGCCGGGTCGGGAATTCCGGTGGAGGCGAGGAGTTCGAGCGCGCGGGCGCGGATTTCGCTTCGGCTCGCGCGTTCGTGCGCCCGGATGACGTTCTCGAACTGCTTGCCGATCCGCAGGACCGGATTCAGCGCGTCGAAGGGGCTCTGTGCCACGAAACCGATCTCGCGGCCGCGGATCCGGCGCAGTTCTTTCGGCTTGGCTCGATGCAGTTCCTGGCCGTTGAACACTACGCTCCCGCCGGTGATCCGCGCTGGTTTGTGCAGCTGGATCACCGACCGGACGGTGGTGGACTTTCCGGACCCGGATTCGCCGACGACGCCGACGATCTCGTTGTCCCGCACCGAGAACGACACGTCGTCGAGCACCCGGAACGCGCCGCCGGGCACCGGGAATTCGACTTCCAGCCCGCGGACTGAGAGCAGTTCGCTCATGCTTTCGTCCCTCCTTCGACGCGGTTTTCGAACCAGTCGGCGATGACGGTCAGGGACGAGACGACGAGGAAGATCGCGACCGTCGGGAAGATCGCGGCCCACCACTGGCCTTCGACCAGCATCGACGCGCCGTCGTGGATCATCGAACCCCACGTCGGCTGCGGCGGGTGCACGCCGACGCCGAGGAAGTTCAGCGCCGCGATCACGCCGATCGCGTTGGCAGCGGCCAGAATCGCCTGTACCAGCACGACGCCGTAAGCGTTGCGGAACACGTGGTTGAGCGCGACGCGCAGCGGGGAACAGCCGATCGCCACCGCGGCCTCCACGAACCGGGCTTGCCGCAGCGCCACCGCCTCGGCCCGGGTGAGCCGGGCGAACCGCGGGATGTTCACCACCGCGATCGCGCCGACGACGTCGAGCAGCCCGCCGCCGAGCAGCTGGATGGCCACCACGGCGAGCACGATCACCGGCAGCGCGGAAAACGCGTCCACCACGCGCATGCACGCCTCGCCGATCCGGCCGGTCGTGGTGAACAGGCCGATCGGGACTCCGATAGCGAGCGACAGCAGCGACCCGAACACCGCGATCGGCAGGTCGCTCGCGGCGGCGGTGATGGTGCGGGAGAAGACGTCGAATCCGCTGATGTCGACGCCGAACGGATGGGCCGCGCTCGGCGCGGCGGCGATGACCGACACGTCCGGCACCGTGGCGCTGTGGGGGAGCGGCACGAACGCCGCGACAGCCCACAGGCCGGCGAGGAAGACGAGCGCGGCGAGGACACCCGCGTCGCGGAACCGGCGTCCGGCCCGCCGTCGCGCGGACCGGACCCGGCCGGTGCCGACCGCCGCGGCGGTCATTCCGCTCCTTCATTATGCATTGGGTCACTGTTACATAGTGAAGAAGCCTGTGTCCAGGGCGGAAGCGAGGTCACGAGGGGTTCACCGTCCACTTCGGAGCGTGGCCTGCGCGGGGCGGGCCACGGCGGATTCATAGTGCTGCGCCAGGCGCAAAAGCGCCAGGTCCTCGTACGGGCGGCCGAGCAGGTGCAGTCCGATCGGGAGTCCGCCGGCGAATCCGCCCGGCACGCTCAGCGCGGGCAGTCCGCACACGTTGGACGGGGCCAGCAGCAGAAGCGCGCTCGACAGGTCGGCTTCGTCGCTTTCGCGGGTCAGATCGGTCGACATCTCGCTCAGCCGCGGCGGAATTCCGGAGAGCGTGGGGGAGACGAGCGCGGTGAGATCGTTTTCCAGGAATGTCGTGCGGATGCGGTCCCGGAGATGCGCTCGCGCGCGGCGGGCCAATGCGAGGTGTTCTTCGGTTACCGCGCAACCTAGTTCGAGCATCACGCGGGTGCCGGGTTCGAAGTCGGCCGGCCGGTCGGAAAGTGTCGAACCGTGCAGGCGTAATGCGTCCGCCAAACACAATACGAGCGTGGTCGGCAGTGCGAGACTCAATTCCGGGAGACGGATGTCCACGATTTCGACGCCGACGGCGGCCAGGACGTTCACCGCTTCTTTGATCGTCGCCTGTACTTCGGCGGAGACACCCCAGTCGTGCCACGCGGCGAGGTCGACACCGGCGCGGGGCCGGTTCAACGGCCGTCGCACCGCGGTGGCGATGTCGTCCGGTCCGAAGCGTTTTGCCATGCCCTGCAACAGAAGTGCACAGTCCACAGTGGTGCGTGCGAGCGGGCCGATCTGGTCGAGCTGCTCGCTCAGGTTGAGCACGCCGGCACCGTCGATGAGGCCGGTTGTCGGCCGCATTCCGACGATCCCGTTCACGGACGCGGGATTGCGCACCGAGCCGGACGTGTCGGTGCCGAGGCTGCCCGGTGCCGACCCGACCGCGACGGCGACCCCGGAACCGGCGCTCGACCCGCCTTGGTATCGGGTCGGATCCCACGGATTGCGGGTGGGCGGAAAGTTTTGCCCGTAAGCGATTTCGTGCGTGACAGTCTTGCCGAGCACGATCGCGCCCTTCTCGCGCAGCGTGCGAACCACCGCCGCGTCCTGTGCGGGAACCCGACCGGCATACGCCTTCGATCCGCCCTCGGTCGGCATGCCCGCGGTGTCGATGACGTCCTTGACGCCGAGCGGAATTCCGTGCAGTGGCCCGCGATAGCGTCCGGCTGAGATCTCCTCGTCCGCCTGCTGGGCGGCGGCCAGCGCGCCTTCCCGGTCCACATAGGTCCAGGCGGAGACGTCAGGTTCGGTCTCGGCGAGGCGGTCGAGCACGCTGCTGACGTACTCGACGACGCTCAGCTCGCGCGCGGCGATGTGGCTCGCGGCTTCTTCGATCCCGTACTGCCACTTCACTGTGTCCACCTGACCTCGAAGTCGTCGGGCTGGTTGTCTGGGACCGCGCGCAGCTGCTCGATCGCGCCGGCGAGGTTGGCGTGCGCGGCTTCCAGCGCGGCGCGGTCCTCGGCCAGGATGTCTTCCCCGACAAGCTTGGCGACGGCGGCGAGTTCGTCCTCGTTCATCGGCGGGCCGCCAGGGTGAGCCGGCCGTCGCGGACGACCTGGATGCCGTCTACGAACACGTGCCGCACCTCGCGCAGATCCGCGCTGGCGACCACCACGTCGGCGGCCATTCCGGGTTGCAGCCGTCCGGAGTTCGGGGCGAGGCCGGGGATGGCGTCGGCGACGTTCGCGCTCGCCAGGGCGACGGCGTCGGGCAGGCTGCGGTGCCCGTGCGCGACCAGGTCCGCGACGCCGGAGAGGAGCGGATCGTGCTGGCCGAGGTACCCGTAATCGGTGGCGAGGAGGCGCACTGGGGTTTCGGAGAACAGCCGGTCCCAGTGCTCGCGGGTGCGCACCGTGTGCTGCCGGTGGAGCAGGTCGAACGTGCAGCACTCGAGCAGCCAGCCAGCGTCCTCTAACGCCAAGGCGGTTTCGACGGCCTCGTCGGGGGAGTAGGACGGATGGTTGCTGTGCGTGGCGATCACTTGCGCGCCCAGCTGTCTCCGCGCGAGTTCGCGCAGCGGCTTTCCGCTGGCCGCCGCACTGTGCACCAACGCGGGCACTCCGTACTTCGCCGCCGCCTCGACGCCTTCCCTGAGCCCGTCAAGCGCGGCGCGGAAGGACGGCAGCACGGAATCGCGGACCAGCTTCGTCGCCGTCTGCGTGCTCAGCCTCGCCAGACCTGCTGCGGCGAGGGCGGTCTTCAACGCGGGTTCGTCCGGGTCGCGGTCGAGGTGCGGACCGAGAACGGCTTCCTTGAGCGTCCGGGCCTGCTCGGCGGAGATGGTCACGCCGGTCTCGCGGTGGATCGCGGCCGGGAGGTACTGCAGGTCCTGACCGCCGCCTCCCATCGTTTGCCCGCCGCCGAGTTCGCCGATCGCGATCGCGCCGTCCGCCAGCTGCTTCTCGACCGACGTGGTCAGGTGTGCCTCGGTCAGCCCCGCGCCGTCCGCGGCTTGGGCGGCGGCGATGGCTGCTGGCGTATGCGTGGTCGCGCCGCGGACTTTCACTGCGTGCGCCCGGTCCGCGGTCCGTACTTCGTCCATTGTGGCCAGTCCGCACAGATTGAGGACGGTGGTGGTGCCCGCGAGCAGATGCCGGTCGAGGTTGCCGAGCCAGCCGTCGTCGGGCAGCGCGGCGGCGCCGCTCGGGAAGAGCGGACCGGGCGTGACGCCGTGCGTGTGGCAGTTGATCAACCCAGGCAGGACAACGCATCCGGCGGCGTCGAGCCGGACGTCGGCGTCCTCGGGCGGGCGGGGATCGATGGACTGGATGTGGCCGCTGTCGAGCGTGACGGCGGTGGCCGGAAGCGCGTCCGGCCCCGCGATGACTGTTCCCCCGGTGATGACGGTCCGCATGCCGCCCGAGTCTACGAGCTTGCTTCAACAAATAGAAGAGTATTCAATATGGCCCTGTGAGCGAACGCGACTTCATCGGGTACGGGGCGGAGCCGCCCGCGAGCACGTGGCCGGGCGGCCGGAAGGTCGCGGTGTCCATTGTGCTCAACATCGAGGACGGCGCAGAACGACAGACCGCGCGCGGCGACCGCGTCGACGATCTGGGCGCGCACTGGGAACGGCATCGAGTCGTGCCCGGGCAGCGGAATCTCAGCCTGGAGTCAGCCTTCGACTACGGTGCGCGAGCCGGTTTCTGGCGGGTCCTGCGCGTGTTGCGGGAGTTCGACGCTCCGGTGACCGCGTTCTGCTGCGCCCACGCGCTCACCCCGCCGATCGCCGCCGCGCTGGTCGCCGACGGACATGAGATCGCCAATCACGGCCTGCGCTGGGACACGCACACCGATCTCAGCCCGGCCGAGGAAGCCGAAAAGATCCGGTCCTCGACGGCGCTGCTGCGAGAGCTGACCGGCGAACACCCGGCCTGCTGGTACTCGCGTGACGGAATCACCCCGTGGACGCGTGCCTCGGCGGCTGCGGAAGGCTACTCGTACGACTCCAACAGCTTCTCCGACGACCTGCCCTACGCGGACGTGCTGCCGGTGGTCCCGTATGCCGGGGACACGAACGATTCCGGCCTGTTGCGCCAATTCCGGACCGGCCGCGCGTTCGGCGCGTACCTGTGCGACTCGCTCGCGATGCTGCTGGACGACCCCCGTCCGGGAGCGACGGTGCTGAGCGTGGGGCTGCACCCGCGCTTGATCGGGCGGCCCGGGTATGTGAACGGTTTACAGACGTTCCTGCGGTATGTGAAAACGCAGAACGTGTGGCTGGCGCGCCGGGGTGAGATCGCCCGTCACTGGGTGAGCAGCTGTCGCTGATCGGGCGGCCTGGTGTGTGAACGGTTCACAGGTGTTCCTGCGGTACGTGAAAACGGAGAACACCTCGCGGGGACGAGATCGCGCGTCAGTGGGTGAACAGCTGTCCCCAGCCCTGAAGCGGTTCCGGCATCCCGGCGAGCGCGAGCAGTTGCCACACGGTGGCCGCCGCGCTGTCTACGACCGGGATTCCCAGCCGGGATTCCAGCTGCGGCACCAGATACGCCGCCCGGAGATTCGTCCCGACGCACACGATCGCCTCGGCCTCGTCCGAAGCCGCGGCCGAGACCAGGGAGGAGATCTCCGCGAACGGCAGTCCGGAAATCTCCGGATTCGTCATCGGCCGCTCCGGGATCGATCGCGACACCACCTCGATCCCGGCCGCGCCGTACTCCGTCGCGATCGTGTCCGCGATCGACACCGGCCCGGGGAAAACCAGCCCGATCTTCTTGGCCCCCAACGCTTCCACCGCCGCCACGAGCGCCAGCGACGCGGTCGTGGCGGCCGCCCCGGTCCGCTCCACCAGCCCGGCGGCGAGTGCCCGGTCGTGGTCCAGGCCGAGCCATGAACCGGACGTCCCGTGGAACGCGAGCGCCGAGATCCCGGCCTCGGCGAGGAGGTCGGCGGCCGGGCCGACCAGCGCCGCGTCGATCACCGCGGCCAGGTCCGCGGGCAGCGGGAACCGGCTCGCGAACGCGGTCGCCCTGGTGCCGGCCAGCATCGCCGCGGTGAGCGGTTCGGCGTTCGTGTTCGACGACGGCACGATCAGGCCGAGCCGCGTTTCGCCGGGGTGCATCAGTGCACGCGGCCGAGCGACGGGGGCGTGGAGATCGCCAGGATGACCGCGGGCTCGTCCTGTTCGTTGCTCCACCAGTGCGGCGTGGACGAGTCGTAGCTCATCGTGTCGCCCTCGCCGAGCACGAACGACTGCCCGCCGATGGTGGCGCGCAGCGATCCGGACAGCACCACCACGACCTCCTCGCCGGGGTGCGAATGCGGCACGTCCTCGCCGCGGAACCCGGGCGGGATGGTCATTTCCAGCACGCCGAGCTTGCGGTCGGTGTTGGGGACGAGCATCTCCTGCACGATCCCGTCGCCGGGCAGTTCCATCCGCAGCCGCTCCTCGCGGCGCACGAGCACCTTCGTCTCGTGCGACTGCTGGCCGAGGAACATGTCGGCCATCGGCACCTCGAGCGCGTTGGCCAGCCGCAGCAGCGTGGCGAACGACGGATTGCCGATCCCGCGCTCGATCTGGCTGATCAGCCCGGCGCTGACGCCCGAGCGCGCGGACAGTTCCTCGACGGTGAACCGGCCGCTGCGGCGCGCCCGGAGCGTGGCGCCGAGGTGGTTGACCCAGTAGTCGCGGTTGTCCTCCGCGGCGGGCGGTTCGGGTGAGGCGGATCCCATCTCTGCTGTCTCCTCCGGGAGCCGGTCGCGGCGCTGGGCCGGGCTTGCGGACGGCGTCATCTTATCAAAAGCTCTTCAGTATGTTGCGACCGGAACCGGACAGGGCGTTGACATAGTGATGTGACTTCAACAAACTGAAGAGCATGACCGCACCGCACGAGGGCCGGGTGTCCCGGCTGGGCGGCTCGATCCTGCTGGACGGCCGGGTGAGCTGGGCTCCCGCCGGCGTCCGCGGGACGCAGCCGCTGAACTGCTACCTCATCCGCTCGGCGGCGGGCGCGGTGCTGATCGACACCGGCGTCCGCGCGCACGCGGCGCCGATTGTCGCGCGGCTGCGCGGATTGCTGGCCGAAAACACCCCGCTGGCGGTGGTGCTGACCCGGACCGAAATGGACTGCTGCCTCAACCTCCCGGAGATCGAGGCCGCGTTCCCGGTGACCGCCGTGCACTACACCGGCGGCATCACCGTCCCGGTCGTGGACGCGGCTCGCGAGCGCATCACCGTCGAAGAAGGCCGGCCGGTGGACCTGGAGCCGATCCCGGGCATCCCGCTGCGCATCCACGCGCCGCGCCTGCGATTGCTGCCGACACTGTGGCCGTACGACCCGCTGAGCCAGACGCTGTTCACCTCCGATTCCTTCTGCCACGCCAGAACCGAGACCGACACCGTGCTAGACCCGGAGGCGGTCGCGGCGCAGCTGCGGGTGAAGTTCTCCTGGCTGGACCACGCGGACCCCACGCCGGTGCTGGACGATCTCCGCACCGTCTTCGCCGCGGACCCCGTGCACGCCCTCGCACCAGGACACGGTTTCCCGTTGCGGGGTAAGGAAACCGTCGCCGCGCACGTCGAGGCCACGCTGAAGGAGATCGCCCGATGACCGCTCGCCGGATCGCCGCCACCACGCATTGGCTGGGCGGCTGCATGCAAGCGATGGCCAGCGACGGCCCGGTCCACTACCACGTGTCCGCGTACCTGATCTCCGGCTCGGCGCACACCGTCCTGATCGACACCGGCGACCCGCGACACTGGCCGCTGATCGAAACCCAGCTCGACGAGGCGCTCGCCGGACGTCCCCTCGACTACCTCCTGCCGACTCACCCCGAACTCCCGCACGCCGGAAACCTCCCGGCGCTCCTGGCGCGCTACCCGGGTGCCGAGGTGGTCGGCGACGTGCGCGACTACCACCTGCACTACCCGGAGTACGCGCACCGCTTGCGCCCGCTCGCCCCCGGCGACCGCTTGGACCTCGGCGACCGGCAGCTGGAACTGGCCGAGGCCTACATCCAGGACCTGCCGAACACCGTGTGGGCCTACGACCCGGGCGACCGCGTCCTCTACGTGTCGGACGGCTTCTCCTTCGTCCACGACGTTCCGGCGCTCCCCTCGATGGGGGACGACGAGCCGGGCCACCGTCCGGGCGAATGCCGTTTGCTGTCCACGGAAATGCCCGCCGCGCCGACCGTCGACCAGGCCGCCTACGGCACCGGCCGCGCGCTGTACTGGACGCGCTATGTCGACGTCACCGGCACGTTCGGCCGGATCGGCGAATTCCTGGCCGCCCATCCGGCGGAGCTGATCGCCCCCGCGCACGGCAACGTCATCGCCGACGTGCCGCGGATGATGACCACCGCCTTGGCCGCGCACCGCCAGGTTTATAACGCCTACGCGTGATCTTGTGGTAAGCAAACGGGCTATGCGCGGAAAGATGATGCGCGGCCTGGTGGTCGCCGCGATGAGCCTGCTGACCTGTCTCGTCGCCGCACCGCCGGCGCCGGCCGCCCCGGAGCCGAAGGCACCGCCCGAGTTCGTCGCCCTGCGCGACGTCGATCCGACCATCGTGCAGGAAATCCGGTACATCACGCCGCACAACTTCACCGGCGCGCCGGTCGACGGCTACCGGCAGCCGATGTGCATCCTGACCCGGGACGCCGCCGTCGCCCTGCACAAGGCGCAGCTGTCGTTCCTGCGCCAGGGCTACACGCTGAAGGTCTACGACTGCTACCGCCCGCAGCGCGCGGTCGACAACTTCGTGCGCTGGGCCGAGGATCTTGCCGACCTTCGGATGAAGGCCGAGTTCTACCCGCGCGTGGAGAAGGACCGGCTCTTCGCGGACGGCTATATCGCGGCGAAATCCGGGTACAGCCGGGGGAGCACGGTGGACCTGACGCTCGTCCGCCTCCCGGCGTTCCCGACGCGGCCGTACCGTCCGGGGGAGCCGCTGAAGCCGTGCTACGGCCCGAAAGCCGAACGATTCCCGGACAATTCGATCGACATGGGTACCGGTTTCGACTGCTTCGACACCCTCGCGCACACGCTGGATCCGCGGATTGTCGGGAAGCAGCGGGAGAACCGGATGCTCCTGCTGCACGGGCTGGAGCGGGCCGGGTTCAAGAACCTGCCGGAGGAATGGTGGCATTACACATTCAAGCCGGAGACCTTCCCGGACACGTATTTCGATTTCCCGGTTTGGCGGCGGTCGCTGACGTGCCGCGCGGCCTAGGGCAGCCGGGCCGCGACGACCCCGGCGACTGATTGTGCGGTGGCGCAGATGGCGGCCAGGTTCCCTTTGTTCGCCTCGTCGGTGACCTCGACCAGCACCACCTCGTCCCGCTTGCCGGGCGTCCCCTCCAGCGTCGGCAGCGACGGCGAATACGTGCGATACACGACAGTCACGTCGCACACGTCGCCCTCGCTGTCGTGCGGATCGACGTACGCGAGGCGTCCGCCGACGGTCGTGCGGGTCTGGCCGTCCGGCGGGTCCTCGGCCAGCGGCCACTGGCGGTCGTAATACAAGTCGACCGATTTCGCGTCGTGGCCCCACGAACAGGCCCAGTTGGCGAAATGCCGGTCGAGCGGGTAATCCGGCCCGACGGTCCGGCGGAGCGTCGCGTCGTCGACCAGCGTGCAGCCGTCCGTCCGCGCCAGTGAACCCGGCTGGAACGGCTGGGCGCGGCGGGCGATCGGGCCCCTTGCGACGCGTGCATAGGCGTCGCCGACGACCGCGTCCGCCATCGCGCACAGTTGCGGGGCGGGCGCGCCGTCGGAGCGGACCGAACTCACCGTGACGACGCTCAAGTCCGGCAGGGTGAAGGAGCGGCGGCACTTCCCGGCGTCGGGGTTCGGCCGCCGGATCTCGCCGAGCTTCCCGCGGACCGGCGGCACCTGCGGGTACTGCTCCGGCTCGGCCAGCTCCAGGCTGGTCACGATCGTGCCGCTGCCGCCGGGCAGGGTCGTGTTCAGGTCGCAGCGCGCGAACGTGCCGAGGTTCGGTTCGAGGAAGACTTTGCCGTACTGGCCCAGGGAATTCACCGAAAGCAGCGAGCACGGATCGGCGGTGTGCGGGTCGCCCACGAGGTCGGCGGGCGGTCCGGCGTTCGCGGGTGGCGCGTCCTCGCGAGGGAGGACGAGGAATCCGGCGGTCAGCAGGACGACCGCGCCCAGTGCCGCGCCGATCAGCAAGGGGCGCTTGGATTTCTTCGCAGCTTGGGGGACCGGAGCGCCGCGCAGGAAAGCTTCGGCTTCGACTGCGGTAGGGCGGGTTTCCGGCTGACGGCGGAGCATCGCCTCCAACGCAGGCCCAAGTGCTCCAGCGTTGCGCAGCGGTTCGGGTGTCCCGTCCGCAGCCCGGCGCAGCTGCGCGAACGGACCGTTTTCCCCGCTGCCCCAAGGAGAGCTGCCCTCTACGGCGGCGAACAGCGTCGCGCCGAGCGAGAAGACGTCCGACGCCGCGGTGGCCGCTTCGCCGTTCGCGACTTCCGGCGCGAGGTACCCGGCGGTGCCGCCGACGCGGGCGCTGTCGGTGATCGTGACCTCGTGTCCGCGCGAAAGGCCGAGGTCGGCGAGCTTGGCGGTGCCGTCGTCGGCGACCAGGACGTTGCCCGGGGTCAGGTCCCGGTGCACCATGCCGCGGGCGTGCATCGCGGCGAGCGCGGACGCGATCTGCCCGCCGATCGCCGCGGCTCGCTCGGGGGTCAGGACGCCGTCGGTGCGCACGATTTCGGCCAGGCTGCGCGCCGGGAGGTACTCCATCACGAGCCACCGGTCGGCACCGTCCGAAATGGAGTCGTACACCGCGACGATGTTCGGATGCTGCACAGCCGCGCCGAGCCGGGCTTCGCGGCGGATCTGCGGTTCGTCGCCGTCGAGCGACCGTTTGAGCGCGACCGTCCGCCGCAGTTCGAGGTCGCTCGCCCGCCAGACGACACCCATCCCGCCGGCTCCGAGGCGTTCCTCGAGCCGGTACCGCCCGGCGACCACGTTCACCGCGACAGCTTAAGGCGCGTTTCCCGGACCGCGCCCCGGTTCCTCCATTATCCTCTCGATCATGACGACTGACCTGGGGTTCGACTGTTCCTGCTGCGGCAGACGCCACGACGAACTTCCGCTCGCCTACGGCGCGCCCGCCCCCGCGTACTGGCACGACGGCTTGGCCGGCCAGCCCGGCTTCGTCCTCGGCGAAGAACAGTGCGTGCTCGGCGGGGAGCATTTCTTCGTCCGGGGCCGCCTCGTGCTGCCGATGCCGGACGGCGAGGACTTCGAGTGGGGCGTCTGGGTTTCGCTCAGCGAAGCCAATTTCACCCGCGTCACCGAGCTGTGGGACGACCCCGCGCGGGTCGACGAACCGCCGTACTTCGGCTGGCTGTCGACCGAACTGCCCGGCTACGAGCCGACCACGATCAACCTGAAGACCAACCTGCACAGCCAGCCGGTCGGCGTCCGGCCGCTCGTGGAACTGGAGCCGACCGACCATCCGCTCGCGCTCGAGCAGCGGAACGGCATCGACCGAGCCCGGGTGCAGGAGATCGCCGAACTGCTCCTGCACCCGGGGCGGTAGCTCAGCGGTTCTTCCGCAGGCTCCGCCGCACCAGCGGCCAGAACGCGGCGATCACGGCCAGCGACACGATGCTCGTCCACACCTGGGTGCGGGCGGAGTCGTCGGTGAGCAGCATGACCACGACGATCGCCACGACGCCGGCGACGGTCAGGATGCCGAGCCACGGGTGCAGCCACATCTTGAGCTTGAGCCCGGCGCGCTCCTCCGGCGTCATCTTCTGCCGCATCCGCATCTGGGTGAACGCGATGAACGAGTACACGAACAGCGCGACCAGCCCGGCGGAGTTCATGATGAAGTCGAAGATGCCCGAGTCCGGCGCGACGAAGTTGACCAGTACCGCGATGTACCCGCCGATCGTGCAGGCCACCACCGCGACGGCCGGGACGCCTGCCTTGTTCTTCTTCGCCACCACGCGCGGGGCGAGCCGCTTCTCGGCGAGCGCGGAGAACATCCGGCCCGCCGAGTAGAGCCCGGAGTTGAGCACCGAACACGCCGCGGTGAGCACGACCGCGTTCATCACCAGACCGGCCCCGGGCAGCCCGAACAGCGTGAAGGCGTGGGCGAACGGCCCCTCCTGTTTGGGATTGGGCAGCTGGTTCCACGGGACGATGGTGACGATCAGCAGCACGCCGCCGACGAAGAACAGCAGGATCCGCCAGATCACCGTGACGACGGCCTTCCGCACGCCCTTGGCCGGGTCCTCGGATTCGGCCGCCGCCATCACCGCGATCTCGGTGCCGAAGTAGGAGAAGATCACGATCGCGACGCCGCTGAGGATCGGCCACCAGCCGTTCGGCGCGAACCCGCCGTGCTGCCAGAGGTTCGGGACCGAGAAGCTCGCCTTCGGCCAGAGCCCGAACGCGAACAGCGTGCCGACCGCGAGGAACACGACGATCGCGGCGACCTTGATGCTCGCCAGCCAGTACTCGACCTCGCCGAACGACCGCGCCGACACCAGGTTCGTCGCGGTGAAGAACAGCAGCAGCACCACGGAAAACACCCACTGCGGCACCGCCGGGAACCAGCCGCCGAGCACCGAACCGCCGACGACCGCCTCGAACGCGATGACGCCGATCCAGTAGTACCAGTACAGCCAGCCGACGAGATAGCCCGCCCATTCGCCGAGCCCGACCCGCGCGTACTCCATGAACGAGCCGATCGCCGGGCGCGCGGCGGCCATCTCGCCGAGCATCCGCATCGCGAGGAAGACAAGCAGCCCGCCGATCAGGTAGGACAGCACGGCGGCGGGCCCGACCGCGCGCACGACGTTGCCCGAACCGACGAAGAGGCTGGCCCCGATGATCCCGCCGAGCGCGATCATCGTGATGTGCCGGGAACGGAGCTTCTTGGCCTTGCTCGCCTGGCCGGCGGTCGCTTCGCCCTGTTCGGTGGTCCGATCAGCCATTGACCGAGGTTCCTCTCGTCCGTGCCGTCCCGCTGCCCCCGGCCGACAACGATGTCGGAAACGGCCGCGGGGCTGGGCTTCGCGGGTGCGGCCGCCGGGTCCGTCGAGGCTAGGTGTGTGAAGGGGCGGATGCCGGGCGGGGGAGTTGTCGATCATCCGAATGGAGCAGCGGCGCGCGCCGGTTTTGTGTGGGCTGATGTCGGATAAATCCGTTCTTGTCAAGTTTGGGCCACGCATACGATGAACCGGATCGGCTCGATACTCCTGCGGGGGAACCCATGCACATCAGGTCGGACTCGACGCTCAAGTCTTTGATGCTCACGCTTCACGAGCACGCGAACGGCGACGAGGTCGCGCAGCCGATGATGGACGTGCTTGAACACCTGGGCCCGAGGAGCCCGTACAAAGGAGGACGGCAGCTCCTTGAACTCTTGGAGTTCGCCCGCCGGACAGCTCAGGAGCACGACGACGAGCACACCGTGCGAGGGTTGGCCGACGCTCTCGGCTATGCGACCGGCACGGTGCTTGAGCAGGACCTGGAGGGCAGGTACCAGCTCTACGAGGGGACGGGCCAAGACGATGTGCGGATGCTTGAACTGACCGTCAGCGCGAGTAAAGGGATGGCGGCGCGGGAGATCGCCGGATACCTGGAGGAAAACCCGGGAGCTTCGGGCGAAGATGTCAAGAACTACTTCGCTCAGCACGGGAGCAGGGCGTTGCGCTTCGCTCGGGCGAGGCGCGCGGGTCACTACGGCGCTTACCGGATCCGCTCAGACGCTGCTGCCTGGATTATCGACGTCCTAGCTGATCGAGTCGACTACGTCCGCCCTTTCGATCCCGAGAGCAACTCGCTCGAAGGACTGGCTGAACTGCCCGGCGTAGCGGAACTTCTGGCAGCAGCTCAGGTCACGCGGCGTCGAACTGAGCTTGCGGAGATCACCAGGGTTGTCGAAAGCCGCTACAGCTCTGAAGAACACATCCGGAGAGCACTGTCGAACTCATGGTGGATCTTCGGCGGCAAGTATGTCGGCGAACTGGCGCGGCGACGGCTGATGCTCGGCATGGAGGCGGACATCCCGCTGCTCCGGCCGGACGGGGTCCTGCACGTCGTGGAACTCAAGAAGGCGAACGTCGAGATTGTCAAACGCTATCGGAACAGGTGGATTCCCACCTCGGCTGTGCACGACGCCGTGATGCAGGCCGCGAATTACCTGCGGGAACTCGACGAAGGGCGCAGCGAGGTAGCGGAGGCGTTCGGGGTGGAGACCAGGCGAGCGTCCTCGACCGTAGTGATTGGGCATCCGCTGTTCCAGCCCGGCGCTGACGCGCGGCGGATCGGGGAAGCGCTGCGCACCTATGCCAGCCATCTCAGCAGGATCGATGTCGTGACCTATGCCGAGCTTCTAAGCAGCGCTGAACGATCACTGGACTTCGGAGACGCCGCCAGCGGATCGTGAGCTGAGTTCCGGGAGGTATTGATAAGACCGTGCGAAGGACGGTTCGTCGGGGAGGTGGTGGTGCAGGCGCGGAAGACGGTTGCTCTCGGCGAAGAGCTTGTCGCAGGGCATGTCCGGGTGGCGCTGCATTCGGCTGGGTAAGGCCTCCCGGCTGGAAAGCGTCCACCGTGGTGTTCGCCGGTGTGGCGAGTTCGGCCTTGTGCTCGCGTGGACAGGCCCAGTGCGGCGAGACCCGTCGAACCGGTTCCCGGAAACCTCGCTCGTGATGGAACAGCGGTGCAGCCGGATGTGCGGGCAACTCGCCGGGCAGGGGCAGCCGAGGCTTCTGTCGGATCGTCCAGGCTTCCAGTTCAACCGCAGGCTCGGATGAACGCCGCCACGGCCGGTGCCGGTTCGTCGCTTCGGTGCAGCACATGGAACTCGGTGGAGGGCCCGGGTTCGGCCAGCGGCCGGTACACCACCTCCGGGACCGCGGCCCGGTCCACGCCCGATGGGACGACGGCGATTCCGACCTTCGCGGCGACCAGCGCGAGGACGCTCAGGGTGCTGTCGGCGCGGAACCGGCCTGGCGGGAGTGTGACGTGGCGGGGCACTCCGTGCGGTGCGAGGTCGCCGTCGCCGACCATGTATTCGATCAGTTCCTCGCCGTCGATCTGGTCGGCGGTCAGGGTTTCGTGCCCGGTGAGGCGGTGCCCGGCGGGAAGCGCGACCAGGAAGGACACCGAACCGGCCCGGATGGACGACAGGCGCGGTTCGCCGGGCGGAGCGGCGAGTGCGCTGAAGCCGACGTCCAGTTCGCCGGCGAGGACCGCGGCGTGTTGCGTCAGCGGGCCCGCTTCCCGCAATTCGATTCCGACGCGCGGCCGTGCCTGGTGGAAATCGCGGATCAGGCCGGTGAGGAGGCCGCCGAACACCGCGGCACCCGCCACGCCGATCCGGACGGTTCCGGTCTCCCCGCGCAGTGCCGACCGCGCGGTGTCCCGTGCCCGTTCGGCCTGGGCGAGCGTCTGCCGGGCTTCGGCGAGGAACGCGGCGCCCGCCGGGGTGAGCCGGGGCTGGCGGCCGGCGCGGTCGAACAGCGGTCCGCCGAGTTCGTGTTCCAGGTCGCGGATCTGCATGCTCAGCGTGGGCTGGACGACGTGCAGCCGACGCGCGGCCGCGCTGAACCCGCCCTCCTCGGCCACCGCGACGAAATAGCGCAGATGCCGCAGTTCCATCTCCAGCTCCTATCAGCGGTACTGATCGATGAATCAGAAACAAGTGTTTGAGCTTATCGCTCGCCGGGGCGATCGTGGAGGAAGGACGACGGAACAAGGAGCAGCGATGCGGATTGTCACGCTCGAAGAACACTGGACCGACCCGGCGGTGAACGCCGCGAGCATGCCGCGGCTGCTCGAGCACGTGCCCGGCTACGCGGCCGCGTTCGACCCGGACACCGGGATGCCCTACCCGCGGCACCCGGAGCTGCTGGCGGACCTCGGCGCCGCCCGGATCGCCGACATGGACCGCAACGGCATCACCACGCAGGTCCTCTCGCTGGTCAACACGTTCCTGCCGGCGGACGTCGCCCCGGAGCTGACCGCCGCGGCCAACGGCGCCATGGCCGAGGCGGTCGCGGCGTTTCCCGGCCGGTTCGCCGCGTTCGCCGCTCTGCCCACGGCCGTGCCTGAAGCCGCCGCCGACGAATTGCGCCGGTGCGTCGGCGAACTGGGCTTCGTCGGCACGATGATCATGGGACGCACCGACGACGAGTTCCTGGACCGGCCGCGGTTCGACCCGATCCTGCGCGCCGCGAACGAGCTGTCCGTGCCGATCTACCTGCATCCGGCCCCGCCGCCGGTGGCGGTCAGCGAAGCCAGTTACGCGGGCGGGCTGTCGCCCGCGGTGTCGGCGGCCCTCCGGCTGCCCGCGTGGGGCTGGCATCAGGAGACCGCCGTGCATTTCCTGCACCTGGTGCTGACCGGAGTGTTCGACCGCTATCCGGACCTGCAGTTCGTCCTCGGCCACTGGGGCGAGTTCATCCCGTTCTACCTCGACCGGCTCGACGACGCCCTGCCGAAGCGGATGACCGGGCTCGACCGGACCTTCCGCGAGTACTTCCGGGACAACGTGTTCATCACCCCGAGCGGCATGTTCAGCCAAGCCCAGCTGCGGTATTGCGCGGACACCGTCGGCGCCGGCCGGATCATCCATTCCGTGGACTTCCCGATGCTCGGCAACGAGGGCACCGTGTCCTTCCTGACCGAATCGCATCTTTCCGCGGAGGACCAGGAAAAAATCGCGCACGGCAATGCCGACGCTTTGCTCGGCCTCGGCTGATTCCCGGCGTCAGTGCGGCTGGGTGAGATCTCCCGGCCGGAAAGCGTCCACTGTGGTGCTCACCGGAGTGTCGAGTTCGGCCTTGTGCTCGCGCGGGTAAACCCAGCGCAACGAGGCGGTCGACCCGGTTCCCGGGTAGCCGCGCTCGTAGAAGATCTTTCCGTCGCTTTGATAGCCGGAAATCGAGTAATGGTCGCCTTCGTCCTTGCGATACGTCACCCGTCCGCCCGCTGATTCGGCTTCGGCGGCTGCGTCGGCCAGGGCTGCCGCGGTGGTTCGGCCGCCCGAATTGGTGCCCCATACGGTCAGGGTCGCGCCGAGTTCCGGGTTGGTGAACGTCATTCCGTCGCCGTTTTCCGGGCTGTACGGGGCCGCGGCGTAGCCCTGGGGCACGCGGGTGGTGAAGCCGAACCGGGGGTTGGTGTAGGTGGTGCCAACCGCCGAGGACGACGGGGGAGCCGGTGACGAGGAAGGTGCGGTGGTGCCGAGCATTGCCAGGAACTTCGGTTGCAGCAGATCGCTGATCTCCGCGTACGGCACGGTCGCGGTTTCTTTTCCGGACGCGTTGTCGCAACCCAGTTCGTACCAAAGGATTTCGAACTCGACGCCGGTTTTGGTGAAGCCCATCGCCGCGCCGGGAACGTGCTCGCGGGCGGGGTCCCGTTCCGCCGCGTCGATGGTGGTCTTCGGGCCTGGTTCGCCGACTGAGACCACCCGGCAGAAACCGTACTTGGTGTGCGGTTCGATGCGGGCGGTCAGCGTGCGCATTCCGGCGGCGGTCAGGATTTCTGGGCGGAACATGTCCTTGGGGCCCAGCTGATTGCCGGTGGCGAGGTCGACGGTGACGGTTTCCGGGAAACGCCACGTCGTATGCGACAGCACATTCGAATCGAGATCGTGGTCGTAGCGGACGGAAAGCAGGCTCGGCGTTTGCAGCAGGATCTGCGCGGTCGTCCGCGCGGTGGGCGTTTCTCCGGCAGCGGCGAACTGTTGCTGCCAGTCCGGATTGGCGACGGCGTCGCGGATGGCCTTCAGCCGTTTGTCGATCGGGGCGCGCAGAGCGTCATTAATGCGTTTCCGGACGGCCGGAACGCCGCCGGACGCCTGCGGGTACTGGAGATTGTAGGCGACCGGATGGGCTTGGTCGCGTCCGGAATCGGTTTGCATCGCGACGGTGAGCGGGGTCGGGGCCGGTGGATCGTCGTGGCGGTTGAAGACGAGGATTCCGCCGGTGACCAGCGCGCCGACGACCACCAGCACGGCGATCACCTTGCCGACGATCACCGTGGTCGCGCCGGCTCCGGTGCCCGCGGCGGGCACCCCGGCGGCGGCCGCGCCGGCGCCGATCGGTGCGGCGGCGGTGCCGGCGGTGGTCAGCAGGGCCAGCGGGGTGAGCGCGGTCAGCGCGGCGGCGGAGGCGGCCAGGCGCTTCCAGCCGCGTTTCTCCCAGTCCTTTCCGTAGGCCTTGCGGGCGATCGTTTCCAGTTCGGTCACGAAGGCGTCGGCTGTGGACGGTCGCCACGCCGGGTTCTTCGCCATCCCGCGCGCGATCAGCGGACGCAGTTCCTCGGGCACGGCCTCCAGCGGCACGGGCGCCATCTGGTGCAGCGAGCGCAGTTCGTTCGTGGTCGCGCCCTCGAACGGCTGGTGCCCGGTGATGCACTGATAGAACACACACGTGGCGGCGTAGACGTCGGTGGCGGGCTGGCCGGGCTGCCCGGCCCACTGCTCGGGAGCCATGTAGGACGGGGAACCGGCGGTCAGTCCGTTGTGTCCGTCCAAAGTGGCCAGTCCGAAGTCGACCAGCTTGGACTGGCCTTCCCGGGACACGAGGACGTTTCCCGGCTTGTAGTCCCGGTGGACGACTCCGGCCGCGTGCGCGTCGGCGAGGCCGAGCAGCGAACCCTTGAGGATGGCCAGCGCGGATTCGGGCGCGAGAACGTTTTCCGTGGCCAGCAGCGCGCGCAGGGACACGCCGGGCACGGCTTCCATCACCAGCGCGGCACCCTGCGGAGTTTCGACGAAGTCGAACAATCGCACGACATGCGGGCTCCGGACGCCGGACAGCAGCCACGCCTCCCGGCGGAAGCTCGCCGCGATGTCCGGGTCGGCGAGGTACTCGGCGAGCAGGTACTTGATGGCCACCATGCGGCCGGATTCCTGGTGCTTGGCCAGCACCACGCGCCCGAAACCGCCGACGCCGAGCACGTCGACCTCGGTGTACCCGGGCACCTGCCAGGTGTCGCTCATCCCCGCCGCTTCCCCTCTCCGCGAGGCCGGTCGCGGTCGGCGAGATCGTACTCCGGAACTGTGGCATCCGGAGTGGAGTTGTCACATTTGTGCTCCGGTCGAGGGAACGGAGCCGTCCGGGCCGGTCAGCAGGCGCAGTCCCTGTTCGGTGGTGCGGTAGAGGACGGCGCGGCCGGATCGGCGGCCGGTCACCAGTCCGCTGTCCCGCAGGACCCGGAGGTGCTGGGACACCGCGCTCGGCGACACGCGCAGGGCCTGGGCGAGGCTGGTCGTCGTGGCGGGGGAGCGCAGGGTCTCCAGCAGTTCGGCGCGGCGTCGGCCCAGCAAGCGGACCGCGTGCGCGGCGGGGGAACGGCGTCCGGCTGTCCACAATGCACCGCTGCCGCGGGCCGGGTAGCGGATCGTGGTCTGGGTGGTGGTGTGCAGTTTGATCATGACCCACGGCGGGCCGAGCACGACGGGCGACAGCACCAGCCCGCCGGCGGGGCGGCCGGGCGAGGGGCGGTGGTCGCCGTCGAGGGTGAGCCGTCCGTCGCGCCAGTTCAGTTCGGCGTGCAGGCCGGAGAACAGCCGGCTCGCGCCGCCGTCGGCCCATCGCCGGGCGCGGTAGGCGATGTCGGCGTCGAGCACGGCGCGCAGCCGGGCCCAGTGCGGCGCGATCAGCCGGTCGTGCGCCTGGCGCAGTTCGGCGGCGACGGCGCGGAGCCCGGACGCGGGGTCGGCCGCGAGCGCCCGGGCCGGGGCGGGCAGGTCTTCGCCGAAGACTCCGCGCAGGCTGCGCCGGACCTGGCTCGCGGTGGTCCGGCGCATCGCGTCCAGCGCCTCGTCGATCGTGCTCGCCGCCCGCGCCGGGGCGGGCAGCAGGAACTGGGGCCAGCTGGTCCGGCCGGTGACGAGCAGCGGCCACGTCCAGGACAGGTCCAGCGGACGGGCGGCGAGTTCGGCCTCGGCCCAGCGCGCCCAAGGCGTGCGGCCCGGGCCCCAGCAGCCGCCCAGCGTTTGCAGCCCGGAGACGGTTTCGGACAGCGGCGAAACGGCGAACCTGGTGTCGGCCAGGTCGCCGGTGCTCAGTTCCAGGGTCAGCGCCACGTTCGCGATTATCGGGGTTCGCCGAACCAGCGGGCGAGATGGCGTTCGAGGTCCCGCTGGTCTTCGCCGATCCAGGCGACGTATCCGTCCGGTCGCAGCAGGACAGCCGGATGCTCCAGCGCCACAGTGGAATCCGCGATCAGGTCGACCCGGTCCGTCCAGCCTTCGGAGCTCAGCTGTCCGGTCCGGTCGAGCACCAGTCCGCGGCCCTGACGCAGCCGGTCGAAGAGGCGGCCCTGCTCCAGGTCGAGGTCGGGCAGGCGGCTGCCCAGCAGGGCGGGCCCTTCGCCGAGGTCGTAGCGGAGGTCGATCGCGGTGATTTTCCCGATCAGGCGGCGGTTCACCTCGTCGATGTCCATCAGTTCGGCGAGCAGCTTCCGGACGGCGGACGTCAGCTCCACCTGCGCGCGAGTGTTGTCGAGGACGTCCGCGGCGACTGGGCGGCGTTCGGTCTCGTAAGTGTCCAGCAGGGAATCCGGAGCCCAGCCACGGATCTGCGCGGCCAGCTTCCAGCCGAGGTTGAACGCGTCCTGCACGCCGAGGTTGAGCCCCTGGCCGCCGGTGGGCGGGTGGATGTGCGCGGCGTCGCCGGCCAGCAGCACGCGGCCGACCCGGTACTGCTCGGCCAACCGCGTCGCGTCGCCGAAGCGGGACAGCCAGCGCGGGGAGTGCACACCGAAATCGGTTCCGGCGATGGCGCGCAGCCGGTCCTTGAAGTCCTCGAGCACGGGCGGCTCAGCGCTGACCCCCGCCGCCGGGACCACGACGCGGTAGCTGCCTTCGCCGACCGGGCTGAGCATGAACCGTTTGTCCGTCTCGCGAATCTTCGCGACCTTGGCGGCGATTTCTTCCTGCGACGCACCGACCGCCATCTCGCCCATCAACGTCTCGTTCCGCGACGGCTCGCCGGGGAAGCCGACGCCGAGCAGTTTGCGCACCGTGCTGCGCGCGCCATCGCAGCCGACGAGGTACTGCGCGCGCAGCCGCTCGCCGTCGGTCAGCTCGACGGTCACGCCGCTGTCGTCTTGCTCGAACCCGGCTAACGCGCGGCCGTGCCGGACTTCCGCGCCCAGTTCGGTCGCGTGGTCCTCCAGCAGGCCGACGACGACTGGCTGCGGGATGCCCAGCAGATAAGCCGAATCGAGGCCCGCGGGCGCGGGTTTGGCGATCCCGGCGAAGACACCGCCGACCGGACGCCGCCGTCCGCGTTCGAGGACGCGCTCGGCCAGCCCGCGCATCGCGAGCAGCTCGAGAGTCCGGATATGCAGACTGACGATGCGCGCGAGCGGAATGGGCTCGGTTTCCCTCTCCAGCACCAGGACCCGCACGCCGTGCAGCCTCAGCTCGGCGGCGAGCACCGCGCCGGCGGGGCCGCATCCGGCGATGATCACGTCGGTCATGAACCACCTGTTCTCGGGTCGGACAACGGCGGGTCAGTGTGCGGCGCCTTGGATCTTGCGGCAAGCGATATCCGCACGCCTTCATTGCTCGGTGCCCGCTAGGGAGCGGACAGAGCGGCTTCGGCGCTGCACGGAAGCTCCATCCGCTGATCCCGGGCGCTGAGCGACCACACTCGCACCTTGCCGCCGACCCGGTGGCCCAGCATGCAGTCCGTGGTCCCGGCGCCTGTCCGGGCGAACAGGGCCACGCCGACGTCGGATCCGTGGACCTGGACGAAGACCTCCGGCGGGATTCCGGCCAGGTGGGTCTGGGGATCCACTGGGGGCGCGGGCATCCCGGAGGTCAGCGCCGCGCGGACCTCGGGCGGGCCGACTGTGGCTGGCAGGTGCTTGAGGACGGCCTCGAGCGCCGGGGCGAACCCGGGCGGGATGTCCCGCCTCGGCAACGGCGGTGGGGTGATCGCGGCGGCGTTCGCCGGGCAGGTGATCCGCGAGGGTCCCGACGACGTCCCGTAGTAGTCGAACTCGACGCGGTAGCAGGCGTCGAAGGTCTCCGCGCCGAGGTTCCAGCCCGTGTTCGGCGCCTCGTGATGGATCCGCCAGACCAGCCGGGCCATCGGATCCCGGGGGCCGTCGTGGGGCAGATCCGTGGCCTCCAGGACGCCGAAGCCGTTGCTGTGCCCCAGCGGCGTGGCGAGTGCGGCGCGGGCGAATCCGGCAGCGTCCGCTTGGCGCGGATAGCTGATCGCGTCGGCGAGTGTGGCTGACTGCCGGTCTGTCTCGGCGTCGCCCGCGTCCGAGGTTGCGAACCAGAAGGATGCGACCAAGGCCGCGCAGCCGAGCAGCACGATACCGTGCGAAACCTTCACCGTGTCGAGGTTATCGGCGTCTGATCGCCGGTGGTCGCGTTTCCAGGATCGTCGACGGCAATACCTGGCCTCCGAGCCGGAGGCTTCCGGCTGGCGGCAGCAGTTGGCCAGTCGCCACCCCGACTGGCCAACGGAAGCGTTCAGTTGCGCCTCGCTCTTTGTAGCTCCATGCTACATGGTGGCGAACACATGTTCGACTCCGGCACTGTCCCCGTTATGATGAAACGCGACTCCAAGCTCCCGGCCGCGTATTGGCGGCTGTGGTGGGCTTCGGCGGTGGACAACGTCGGCGACGGGGTCTTCTCGGCGGCCGTTCCGCTGCTCACTGTCACGCTCACGCGCGATCCGGTGCTGGTCTCGGTCGTCTCCGCGGCGACCTATCTGCCCTGGCTCCTGCTCTCGTTGCCGGCGGGCGCCGTGGTGGACCGGTGCGAGCGGGTCGGGTTGCTGTGGCGGTCGCAGGTCGTTCAGGCGGCGATCGTCGGGGCGGTCGCGGTGCTGATCTGGCTCGGGCGGATCGACATCGCGGGGCTCGCGGTCATGGGGTTCGGGCTCAGCGCGTGCGAGGTCGTGTTCTCCAGTGCGTCGCTCGCGGTCTTGCCGGATCTTGTCTCCGAAGCGCAGTTGCATCGGGCGAACGGCAGTCAGTATGCGATCGCCAACGCCGGGCAGTTGTTCATCGGGCCGCCGATCGGCAGTGTGCTGTTCGCGGTGGCGGCGGCGGTGCCGTTCGGGGTGGACGCGGCCTCGTTCGCGGTGTCCGCCGTATTGCTGGCGACTTTGCCGCGTCGTCCGTTGCCGCGGACCGTGCAGCCGCCGATCCGGGTCGCGGTGGCGGAGGGGGTGCGCTGGCTCGGGCGGCATCGGCTGTTGCGGACGCTGGCCGCGCTGCTGGCGGTGAACACGTTTTGCTATCAGCTCGGGAACGTCACGGTCGTGCTGCTCGCGACGCAGACCCTGCACGTCGGCGGGCGCGGGTGCGGGGTGCTGCTTGCCGGGGCGGCGGCCGGGAGCGTGCTCGGCGGGATGGTCAACGCGCGGATCGTGGCGAGAATCGGCGCGGTTCCGGCGTTGGCGAGTGCGTTGATCGCCAATGTCGTGATCTTCGGCTTGATCGGGCTCAGTCCGAATGCGGTCGTTCTCGGGGTGCTGCTGGGGATTAACGGATTCGCCACGACAGTCTGGAGCGTGGTCACGGTCAGCTTGCGACAGCTTGTGGTGCCGGCGGATTTGCGCGGGCGGGTGCACAGCGTTTACCGGATGCTGGGCTGGGGATTGATGCCGCTGGGATCGCTGGCGGGCGGACTCGTCGCGGACGGATTCGGTATCCGGGCCGCGTATCCGGTCGCCGGTGCGGTGCGGGGGATCGCGCTGGCGGTCGCATTGCCGGTGCTGCTTTCCGCGATGCGCGCGGACAGGGACGTCGAGTGACGCGTGTCGGTTCCGAATGTCCGCAGTGGACGTATTCGGTCCGGCCGCGACAAGGCCGTCAATTCGCGGGCAACCGGACGGACAGTCTCCTTTAACGGCAGGTTCGGCTGACGGACGCCGAATTGACCTGTTATTGGCAGTTTGCCGACAGTGGGCATTTCCGGAGTTCGGGGCGAGAAGCCCGTTCCGCTGTTCGGCTATTGGTCGCGGAGGGCCTGCAACGTTTCGGCGGGCGGGTGCGACTGTGCGTTCGGAGGTGCCTGTGACGGAATCGACGGAGGAAGCCCGGGCGGGACCGCGATGCGGCGACGGCCGGTTACCCGGCGGTAAGAAACCGGATCGGGGCGGGAACGCCGGGCGGTTTCGCCGCCGGGCATTCGCACGGCGATCCGGGAGGAACGAATTCCGCTTCCGGATCCGGCGGAATCTTCCGGTGATCGGGTGAGGTTTAACGGGACGACTCGCGGGATTCCGCGAGATCGACTTGTCGCGCCAGCAGTCCGGGGACGTTTTCGCCCGATCCGGAAGGTGATCCTTTAACGGAATGCGGGGCGCGGCCGCGAAGTTGCTGCGTTCGGGCCAATGCCGACCTCCGTTGGCGCCACTTCTTCAGTCGTGCGCGCGGATCCGGCGGGCTCGGGAAAGGGCGGTTTACGCTGGTCGGCGCAGCGGTAATCGGTGCGGTGCGCGGGCGGGCGGTCCGCCGAATGCGCAAGATCCGGTTCGGTTATCCGCGAGTCGCCCCGAGGTGTGAGCCGGTTGTTCATATTTTAGAATGGTCGCGGCAATGTGTGACGCTGGGTGCGATCGGGTATATGCCGGAGTCCTTCGTTTGGCGGTTGCTGGAGCGCAAGCGATCTAGGCAGGGTATGGATTCCGGCGCGGGCCTGGACTCGATGGCGTCCGCGCTCTGCTGGGGCCAGCGCCGTGCGGGCGGGGGCAATTCCCCGCGCGGTTCCGACGAGTATTCGAAAGGCATGGTCATGCACTCCCGGAAAGAAAGACCAGAAGCCCCGAGACGGCGCCCGGTCCCTGGCGTCGTGGGCGCGGACCGGCTGGCCGAAGCGCTTTCGCGGCTGGCCGTCCGGCATCGGGTGCCGGGGGCGCAGGTCGCGGTCTGGTCCGGCGGCGAAACGGCAATGGTCCAGACCGGTTGGGCGGGCCGCGGCCGGGCGATGCGCGCGGACACGCGGGTGCCGATCGGCTCGGTCACCAAGGTCGCGACCGCGACGCTGGCGATGATGCTCGTCGCCGACGGCGATCTCGAGCTGGACCAGCCGGCCGGCGAGATCCTGGGCGACGCCCGGATTCCCGGCGCGCTGACCCTGCGGCGGCTGCTGAGCCACACCAGCGGGCTGCCGTCGGATCCGGCCGACGCGGCGGGCTCTTGCCGGAAAGAGGTGCGGTCCGCGGAGTTCGTGTGCGAGCCGGGGACCGCGTTTTCCTATTCCAATCTCGGGTACGCGCTGGCCGGCTCGCTGATCGAGGAGGTCACCGGGATGGGCTGGCGCGAGGCGGTCGAGTCGATCCTGTTGCGGCCCTTGGAGATCGAGCCGGTCTACGTGGACAGTCCTGGCGTCGCGACCGGGCATGCCCGCGACGGCGAGCGCCCGCTCGAACAGCTGCTGCCGCCGATGCTGGACCCGGCGGGCGCGCTCGCGCTGAGCGCCCGCGACCTCGTCGCGCTGGGGCGGGTCCACCTCGGCAAACCGGGGCTGCTCGACGTCGTGACCGCGAGCGATCTGCACCGGCCGGTGCCGAGTGCGGAACCGTTCGGCCTCGCCGACGGCTGGGGGCTCGGGCTGGCCTGTTTCGGCGACGAGGATTCCCGCTGGCTCGGGCACGACGGCACGGCCGACGGCGCCTCCTGCCACCTGCGGATCGACCAGTCCGGCGCGTGCGTGCTCGCGCTGACCGCCAACGGGGCCGGGGGCACCGACCTCTGGCACGACCTGGTCGGCGAGCTGCCGGAATTCGACCTGCCACGCCAGCGCTCGCTCACTGCGGATTCCGTCGCGGTTCCCATGCCGGACGGCGATTTCGGCAGTTACCGCAACGGCTCCCTCGAGTACACGGTCCGGCCGGACGGCGCCGGCGGCGCGTGTCTCGACGTGGACGGCGACGTCTTCCCCGAGCTGGTCCGGTACGCCGGCGGCGCCTTCACCGTCCGAGATCCGGCGACCGGCCGCGCCACGCCCTGCGGCCGGTTCCGCGGCGAGCCCGGCGCGGCGGTCGCGGTCGAGATCGGCGGACGGCTCGCGCGGCGGTGCTGAGCCGCCGCCTGTGACAACCCCTCGTTCCCGCTCGGCGGGATCCCTTGGTGTGCCCGGAAGGTGGCGAAAACGATGACCGCCCAAGACATTCCGGCCGGAACGGACGCCGCGCCGCGACCCGCCGGCCTGCCGGAGCTGTTCGCCGCGCAGGTGCGCTCGGCCCCGGACGCGCTGGCCGTGGACGGCGCGAAGACCCTGACGTACGCCGAACTGGCCGGGGAGGCGGGCCGGCTCGCCGCGTACCTCGGGCGGCTGGGGCTGCGCGCGGAGGACCGGGTCGGGATACTGGCGGAACGGTCGGCCGGGCTGGTGGTCGCGGAGCTGGCGGTCGTCGCCGCCGGGGGCGCGTACGTGCCGCTCGACCGGCGCGCGCCGGACAGCCGGTTGCGGACGCTGCTGGTCGAGGCCGGGGTTTCGGTGCTGCTGACCGACGATCCGGCGCGTGCCACGGAGATCCACAGTGGACAGATCGTCGCGCTCGGACAGCCGCTGCCGTCGGCGGAATTCCCCTCGGCGGCAGTGCATCCGGACAACCTGGCGTACCTGATGCACACGTCGGGTTCGACCGGGACGCCCAAGGGGGTCGCGGTCCGGCACGGGGACGTGGCGGCGCTCGCGGCGGACCGGAGGTTCGCCGGGGACGCGCATCGGCGCGTGCTGCTGCACTCGCCGGCCGCCTTCGACGCTTCCACCTACGAAATGTGGGTGCCGCTGCTCACCGGCGGCACGGTCGTGGTCGCGCCGCCGGGCGACCTCGACGTGGAGAGCCTGCGCGAGGTCCTTTCGCGGTTTGACGTGGGCGCGATCTGGCTGACGGCGGGCCTGTTCCGGGTCGTCGCGCAGGAGGCGCCGGACTGCTTCCAGGGCGTGCGAGAGGTCTGGACCGGTGGCGACGTCGTCCCGGCCGGGGCGGTGCGGCGGGTGCTGCGCGCCTGCCCCGGCGTCACCGTGGTCGACGGCTACGGCCCGACCGAGACCACCACCTTCGCGACGGCCCACGCGGTCCAGTCGGCGGACGTCACGGCGGTGCCGATCGGCCGCCCGCTGGACGACGTGCGCGCGTATGTCCTGGACGACGACCTGAACCCGGCCGCGTCCGGCGAGCTGTACCTGGCCGGAGCCGGGCTGGCGCGCGGCTATTGGGCGCGTCCCGGTGCGACGGCGGAGCGGTTCATCGCCGATCCCGCCGTGCCCGGCGAGCGGATGTACCGCACCGGCGACCTCGTCCGCTGGAACGACCAGGGCGAGCTGGACTTCCTCGGCCGCGCCGACGACCAGGTCAAGATCCGCGGTTTCCGGGTGGAACTCGGCGAGATCGAGGCCGTGCTGGCTGCCGATAACACGGTCGCGGAAGCCGTGGTCGTCGCGCGGGAGGACGGCGTTCGCGGCAAACGGCTGGTGGCCTACGTCGTGCTGGCGCCCGGCGCGCCGCAGAAGGACTTGAAAGCCGTTGCGGCGGCGGTATTGCCGAGCTACCTGGTTCCGTCCACAGTGGTCGTGCTGGACGAGCTTCCCTTGAGCGCCAACGGAAAGGTCGACCGGAACGCGCTGCCCGCGCCCTCGGCCGGACCGGCGGACCGCAGCGAGCCGAGAACGGACACCGAACGCGCCGTCGCCGAAATCCTGGCCGAAGTGCTGGGCCTGGACCGGATCGGGACGGACGACGATTTCTTCGCGCTGGGCGGCGATTCGATCCTGGCGGTGCAGGCGTTGTCCCGATTGCGCCGGACGTTCGGCGCGGACCTCTCGGCGCGGGCGCTGTTCGACGCGCCCAGCGTGGCGGATCTCGCGCAGCTCCTCGAGAACCGTCCGCGGACCGAGCAGGCGATCCCGGTCGCGCCGGCCCGGGAGGTGCTGCCGCTTTCCCCGGCCCAGCGGCGATTGTGGTTCCTCGACGAGCTGACCGGCGGAAGCACCGAATACAACACCGGCGTCGGGATCCGCCTGTCCGGCCCGCTGGATCTCTCTGCTCTGCGCACTGCGCTGGCCGCGCTCTGCGCCCGGCACGAATCGCTGCGCACGACGTTCGGAGAAGGGACGCAGCGGATCGCGCCGACCGGAGAGATCCCGCTGCGCATCGCGGAGCAGGCCCCGGACGACGACGTGCTGAAGGCCGAGCTGAGCGAACCGTTCGACCTGCGGACCGGACCGCTGACCCGGGCCGTGCTGTTCCCGCTCGCGCCGGACGAGCACCTGCTTCTCCTGTGCCAGCACCACATCGTCACTGACGGCCGGTCGATCGCCGTGCTCACCGACGAGCTTTTCGCCTTGTACTCCGGCGCGACGCTGCCCCCGCTGCCGCTCGGTTATCAGGACTACACCCAGTGGCGCCTGGCGTCCGAACGGCTGGACCAGCTCGCGTACTGGCGCGAAGCGCTCGACGGGCTCGAACCGCTCGCCCTGCCGACCGACCGTCCCCGGCCGCCGCAGCGCACCACCGAAGGCGCGGTGCACCGGCACGACCTGCCTGCCGACCTGGTGCACCGCGTCGCGGAAGCGGGCCGCGCACAGGGCGCCACGTTGTTCATGACCCTGACCGCGGCCGTGCAGGTCGTCCTGGCCGCTTACAGCGGGCAGCGGGACGTCGCGGTCGGCACGGCGGTGTCCGGACGCGATCGGGCCGAACTGGAGCCGCTGACCGGATTCTTCGTCAACACCCTCGTGCTTCGGTCCACTGTGGATGGTGCGCGGCCGTTCGACCGTTTCCTGGCGGAGTTCCGCGAAACCGCGCTGGCCGCGTTCGCGCACGGGGACGTCCCGTTCGATCGCGTGGTGGAGGAGGTCCAGCCCGAACGCGACCCGTCGCGGACGCCGTTGGTGCAGGCGGTGGTCGTCCTGCAGCGTCCGTTGGTGGCGGAGCGCACGGTCGCCGGGCTGGCGGTGAGCGAGTACGCGCTGCCCCGGCCGTCGGCGCGGTTCGACCTCGTGGTGGAGTTCTGGCCGCGTCCGGACGGTCTGCGCATCACCGTCGAGTACGCCACCGCGCTCTTCGACGCCGCCACCGTCGAAGGCCTCGCGCGGAGCTTGGAAGTCTTGCTCACCGGGATCGCCGCCGATCCGGCGCGGCCGCTGGGCGACCTTCCCCTGCGCTCCGCAGAGGACTGCCCGATCTCGGACACTCCTGCCGAAACGGTGCCGGACCTCTTCGACCGGTGCGCCGACCGTCGCCGGGACCGCACCGCGGTGGTGTGCGGCGACGTCCGGCTGAGCTACGGCGAGCTGCAGGACCGGGCGAACCGGCTCGCGCGACACCTCCGCCGCAGGGGTGTCCAGCCGGAAGAGCGGGTCGGCGTGCTGATGGACCGCTCGGCCGATCTCGTCGTGGCCGTGCTGGCGATCCTCAAGGCAGGCGCGGCGTACCTGCCGCTCGACCTGCGCGCCCCGGCCGACCGGCTCCGGCGGGTCCTCGACGGCGTGTCACTGGTGCTGACCGACGACACCTGGCACGACACCGCCGCCACCGTCCACCAGGGACTGTCACTGGTCGTGACGGACGTCGACGAGCCCTCCAGCGCACCGGAAACGACGCTGAGCCCAGAAAACCTGGCGTACGTCGAGTACACGTCCGGGTCCACAGGGGTTCCGAAGGGCGTGGCGGTGCGGCACGCGGACGTCACCGCGCTCGCAACCGACCCGCGCTTCGCGCGCCACGACCGCGTGCTGCTGCATTCCCCGCTGGCCTTCGACGCGTCCACCTACGAACTGTGGGTGCCGCTGCTCAACGGCGGCACCGTCGTGGTCGCGCCGCCCGGAGACCTGGACGCTGACGTGCTCCACGGGCTGATCGCGGAGCACCAGATCACCGCGCTGTGGCTGACCGCCGGGCTCTTCCGGCTCTTCGCCGAGGAGACGCCGGAGTGCTTCGCCGGGCTGCGCGAGGTCTGGACCGGCGGCGACGTCGTGCCGCCCGCCGCCGTCCGCCGGGTCCTCGACCAGGGGATCGCCGTCGTGGACGGTTACGGCCCGACCGAGACCACCACCTTCGCCACCTCGTTCCGGATGACCGCCGACGCACCCGACGTCGTCCCGATCGGCACCCCGCTGCGGGACGTCCGGGTGTACGTGGTCGACGACCGGTTCCGCCTGCTGCCGCGCGGCGCGGCCGGCGAGATCTGCATCGCCGGGGCCGGGCTCGCGCGCGGGTACTTCGGCCAGCCCGGCCTGACCGCGGACCGGTTCGCCGCCTGCCCGTTCAGCGCCGGCGGGCGGATGTACCGGACCGGCGACCGGGGCCGGTGGCGCACCGACGGGACGCTCGAATTCCTCGGCCGGGTGGACGATCAGGTCAAGATCCGCGGGTTCCGGGTCGAACCGGCCGAGATCGAACGCGCGCTGGCCGCCGAACCCGAGGTGGCGCGGGCGTTCGTGACGATTCGGGCGGCCGACGGGCGCAAACAGCTGGTCGGCTACGTGGTCCCGGCCGAAGACTCCACTGTGGACACCGAAGCGCTCCGCCGCGCGGTCGGCCGCACGATGCCGGACTACATGGTGCCGTCGGTGCTCGTCGAGCTGGCCGAGCTGCCGCTCACCGTCAACGGCAAGGTCGACCGGCGCGCCCTGCCGGAACCGCGGGCGGCCAGCGAGCGGACGGTCGCGCCGCGCACCGAACGGGAGGCCGTCCTCGCCGGGATCTGGGCCGATGTGCTCGGTCTCGAACGCGTCGGCGTGGAGGACAACTTCTTCGCCCTCGGCGGCGATTCGATCCTGAGCATCCAGGTCAGCGCGCAGGCCCGGCGCGCGGGGCTCAGCGTGACCACCGCCGATCTGTTCCGCCACCAGACCATCGCCGCGCTCGCGCCGACGGTCGGCGAGGCTGAGGCGGTCCCGGCCCGCGGCCCGGAAATTGGCGACGTCGTCCTGACCCCGATCCAGCACTGGTTCTTCGGCCTGGGCGCGGACCGGTTCGACCAGACCATCGCCGTCCGGCTCCCCGACGACGTGCGGCTGAGCGCCCTGGTCCCCGCACTGGCCGCGCTCTCCGAGCGGCACGACGCGCTGCGGATGCGGTTCGTGCACGACCGCGACGCTTGGCATCAGTACAACACCGCCGTCAGCGAGGGCCATTCGCTGCTGAACTGGTCGCTGACCGGCGAGCCGCGCATCCTGCACCTGTCCGCGCCTCACCTGGTGGTCGACGGCGTGTCGTGGCGGCTGCTGCTCGAAGACCTCGACCGCGCCTACCAGCAGGCCGTGCGCGGGAAGCCGATCGACCTGGGCCCGAGGACGACGTCGTTCCGCGAGTGGGCCGCCCGGCTGGCCGAGCACGCGCAGACCGGCGGTTTCGACGACGAACTCGCGCACTGGTGGGAGCTGCCCGCCCCGACGCCGCTGCCGGTCGACGGGAAGGGAGAAAACACCTTCGGCCGAGCCCGCGTCGTCACGGCTCGGCTCACCGCGGACGAGACGCGCGCGCTGCTGCGTGAGGTGCCGCAGGCGTACCGGACGCAGGTCAACGACGTGCTGCTGACCGCGCTCGGCCGGGTGCTGGGGGACTGGACCGGCGAGCTGCCGGTGATCGATCTCGAAGGCCACGGCCGCGAGGAGCTGTTCGACGGCGTCGATCTGTCGCGGACGGTCGGTTGGTTCACCAGCATGTTCCCGGTCGCGCTGGACGTCCCGGACGGGTGGGGCCACGCGCTGAAAGCGGTCAAGGAGCGGCTGCGCGCGGTCCCGCGACGGGGGATCGGTTACGGCGCGCTGCGGTATCTCGCTGGCACCGCACCGGTGATCGAGCCGCAGGTGAGCTTCAACTATCTGGGCCAGTTCGACCTGCCCGGCGGCTTTGCCCTGCACCGTGAACTCGCGCTGGACGTCGCGCCCGATACGGTCCGGCCGCATCTGCTGGAGGTCGTCGGCCGGGTCGAGGGCGGCGAGCTGGAGCTGGCCTGGCATTACGCCGAGGGCGTGCACGAGAAGTCCACTGTGGACCGGCTGGCCGCTGCCATGGCGGAAGCGCTGCGCGAGATCGTCCGGCACTGCGCGGAGCCGGGCGCGGGCGGACGGACGCCGTCGGACTTCCCGCTGGCCGGGCTCGATCAGTCCACTGTGGACACAATAGTCCAAGGGCAAACCGTCGAGGACATCTATCCGCTGACGCCCATGCAAGCGGGGATGGTGTTCCACGACCTCGCCCAGCCCGGCGACCGCGTCTACTTCGAGCAGGTTTCGTTCACGGTGGACGATGTGCCCGATCCCCGGCGGCTCGGCGAGGCCTGGCAGCGGATCGTCGAGCGGACCCCGATTCTGCGCAGCCGGATCGTGTGGGACGGCGTGCCCCGGCCCCTGCAGATCGTCCAGCGCACGGCCGGGCTTCCGGTGTCCTATCTGGACTGGTCCGCTGTGGACGCGGAGAAAGCGTTGGAGCAGCTGCTCCAAGAGGACCTGGCCGAGGGATTCGACCTCGACCAGGCACCGCTGGCCCGGCTTGCCATCGCCCGGGAATCCGCCACCCGGGTGCGGGTGCTCTGGACGTTCCATCACGTCCTGCTCGACGGCTGGAGCGTCTTCGGCATCCTGTCCGACGTCGTCGCGCTGCTGCGCGGGGAAGAACCGCCCGTCCGGCCGCCGTTCGGCGCTTACGCGGCCTGGCTCGCGGCGCAGGACGACGAGCGGGCCGAGGCGCACTGGCGGGTCGAACTCGCCGGGGTGACGCCGACGCCGCTGCCGCTCGAGCGTCCCGCAGCCCGTACGCACACGGCGAGTTCGACCGGCCGGATCCCGGTGGAGCTGGACGACGAGACGTCGGCCGCCGTGTACGCCTTCGCGCGGCGGCACCGGTTGACGGTCAACACCGTCGTCCAGGGCGCGTGGGCCGCGCTGTTGTCGCGCTACAGCGGCGAAACCGAGGTGTGCTTCGGCGCGACAGTGTCCGGCCGCCCGGCGGAACTGCCCGGCGCGGACGACATTCACGGCATCTTCATCAACACCCTGCCGGTGCGCGTCCGGCTCGACGGTGCCCGAGGAGTCGCGGACTGGCTGCGCGATCTCCAAGTGGCGCAAGCGGAATCGCGCCGGTTTGGGCACGTCGGCCTCACCACGTTGCAGGCGTGGAGCGGCAGCGACGGGAGCCTTTTCGACAGCATTGTCGTGTTCGAGAACTATCCGATCGACGAGGTGTCCGAGCTGCGGGACGTCCGCGCGGCCGAGCGGACCAGCTACCCGCTGGGCGTCGTCGCCTACCCGGGACGCCGGCTGTCGATGGTCCTCACGTACGACCCGGCGCGGATCGGTGATCCGGCCCGGCTCGCAGCGCACCTTGAAGCGCTGGTCCGGGGCATGGTCGCCGCCCCGCACGAGCCGGTGTCCCGGGTGCCGATGCTGTCCGACGCGGAGACCAAGGAGCTGCTCGCCGAGCGGAACGAGACCGCCCGTCCGGTGCCGTCCGCCGCCGTGCCGGAGCTGTTCGAGGCCCAGGCCCGCCGCACCCCGGACGCCGTCGCCCTGGTGACCGACCACGAGCAGATCACCTACGGCGAACTCGAGGCACGCGCGAACCGGCTGGCCCATCGGCTGATCGAGGCGGGGGTGCGGGCGGAGGACCGGGTCGCCGTCCTGATGGACCGTTCGCCCGAACTCGTCGTCGCGGAACTCGCGATCGTCAAGGCCGGCGGCGCGTACCTGCCGCTCGACCTGCGCGCTCCAGCCGACCGGCTGCGGCTGCTCCTCAGCGAGGCCGACGCGAGCGTGCTGGTCGCCGACGAAGCGTGGCGCAAGACCGCCGAGGAAGTCCACTCCGGCACCATCCTCAGCGGAGAGAGCAGTGCCCCGGACACGCCGCCGGGCATCCACGTCGATCCCGAACAGCTCGCGTACGTCATCTACACGTCCGGTTCGACCGGCCGGCCGAAGGGCGTCGCGGCGCGGCATTGCGACGTCGTGGCGCTCACCGCCGACCAGCGGTTCGCCCGGCACGACCGGATTCTGCTGCACTCGCAACAGGCCTTCGACGCCGCGACCTACGAGCTGTGGGTGCCGCTGCTCAACGGCGGCACCGTCGTGCTGGCCCCGCCGGGCGACGTGGACGTCGAGACGCTCGGCCGCTCGCTCACCACGCACGGCGTGACCGGCGCGTTCCTGACGACCGGGCTGTTCCGGCTGGTCGCGCAGGAGTCGCCGGAGGTCTTCGCGGGCGTGCGGGAAGTCTGGACCGGCGGCGACGCCGTCCCCGCCGCGGCGCTGCGCCGGGTCCAGGCGGCCTGCCCGGACACGCTGGTCGCGGACGTGTACGGCCCTACCGAAACCACCACCTTCGCGACCGTGCACCCGCTGCCCGGCGAGGTGCCGGACGTCGTCCCGATCGGCGGACCGCTCGACCACACCCGGGTTTACGTCCTCGACGGCGACCTCCGGCTCGTCCCGCCCGGCGCGCCCGGCGAACTGCACATTGCCGGTGCCGGACTGGCCCGCGGCTATCTGAGTCGGCCCGGGCTGACCGCCGAGCGGTTCGTCGCGGACCCGTTCGGACCGCCGGGGGAGCGGATGTACCGCACCGGCGACCTGGTGCGCTGGAACGAGGACGGCGCGCTCGAATTCGTCGGCCGGGCCGACGAGCAGGTCAAGATCCGCGGCTTCCGGGTCGAGCCGAGCGAGATCGAAGCCGCGCTCGGCGAGCACCCCGGCGTCGAGCAGGCGGCTGTGCTGGCGCGGTCGGACGGCGGTGTGAAGCGGCTGGTCGCGTACGTGGTCGGCGAGACCCGCGACCTGGCGGAATTCCTCGGCCGGACGCTGCCGGACTACATGGTGCCCGCCGCGTTCGTCCGGCTGGAGAAGTTCCCGGTGAACGTCAACGGGAAGCTCGACCGGCAGGCGCTGCCGACGCCGGACTTCGGCGCGCGGGATCACGTTCCGCCGCGCACCGAACGCGAGCACACGATCGCCGGGATCTGGGCCGACGTCCTCGGCGTCGCCCGGGTCGGCGCGACCGACGACTTCTTCGAGCTGGGCGGCGACTCGATCCTCAGCATGCAGGTGGTTTCGCGCGCCCGCCGGGCCGGGCTGGACCTGCAGCCCGGCGACCTGTTCGCGCACCGGACCCCGGCCGCGCTCGCGACGGCGGCCCGCACCGCGACGGAGGCGGTCGAACGCGGCCCGGTCCACGGCCCGGTGCCGCTCACCCCGATCCAGCACTGGTTCTTCGCGACGCAGACCGCCGAACCGGACCACTTCCACCAGTTCGTCCGCCTGGGCACCGTCGACCCGGTGGCAGCGCAGGCGGCCGTCGAGGCGCTGCTCACGCACCACGACGCACTCCGGATGCGCTTTGCTCGCGGAGAAACCCACTGGCTGCAGGAGAACGGCCCGGTCGGCGCCGAGACCCCGCTGGTCCGGTTCGACGGAGACCGGCTCGCCATCCACCACCTCGTGGTCGACGGCGTGTCGTGGCGCGTCCTCGTCGAGGACTTTGAACGCGCCTACAACCAGGTCTTGCAAGGCAAACCGATCGATCTCGGCCCCCGCACGACGTCCTTCCGCGACTGGGCGATCCGGCTCGCCGAGCACGCCGCCGACGGCGGGTTCGACGACGAACTCGACTACTGGCGCGGCGTGTCCGGCCGGACCGTGCTGCCGGTCGACGGCTCAGGGGAGAGGACGGTCGCCTCGATGCGCTCGGTGACCGCGCGCCTGTCCGCGGCGGAGACCGGGGCGCTGCTGCGCGACGTCCCGAAGGTCTATCGCACACAGGTCAACGACGTGCTGCTGACCGCACTCGGCCGGGTTCTGCGGGACTGGACCGGCGGCACGCCCGTGGTCGATCTGGAAGGCCACGGCCGCGAGGAGCTGTTCGACGACGTCGACCTGTCCCGGACGGTCGGCTGGTTCACCACGGTCTTCCCGGTGGCGCTGGACGTCCCGGACGACTGGGGTGCTGCGCTCAAGTCCGTGAAGGAGCAGCTTCGCGCGGTGCCCCGGCGCGGCATCGGTTACGGCGCGCTGCGGTACTTGACCGGCACCGCGCCGGAGATCGACCCGCAGGTGAGCTTCAACTATCTCGGCCAGTTCGGCTCCGGCCGCATCGAGTCCGACGAAAGCCCGCGCTCGGCTCGCGCGCATCTGCTCGACGTCGTCGGCCGCGTCGAAACCGGCGAGCTGGAATTGACCTGGTACTACGCCGAAGGCGTCCACAGCCGGTCCACTATGGACACCCTGGCCGCCGCGATGACCACCGCGCTGCGCGAGATCATCCGGCACTGCGCCGGCCCCGAGGCGGGCGGCCGTACGCCGTCGGACTTCCCGCTGGCCGCCCTTGGTCAAGCAGAAGTGGACGAACTGGTCGGCACCGGCTCGGCGGTCGAGGACGTCTACCCGCTGACGCCGATGCAGTCCGGGATGGTGTTCCACGCGCTGTCCCAGCCCGGGGAGCGGGTCTACTTCCAGCAGGTCGGGTTCGTGCTCGACGGTGTCAAAGACTTGGCTGCTCTGGAAAAGGCGTGGCAGCGGGTGGTCGACCGGACGCCGGTGCTGCGGACGCGGATCGCCTGGGAGGGCGTGCCGGAGCCGGTCCAGGTCGTTCAGCGGCAGGTGCCGGTCCCGATCACCCGGCACGACTGGCGGGATCTCGCTGCGGACGAACGCGACCAGGCGTGGCGGGACCTGCTCGCCGCCGACCGGGCCCAGGGGCTCGATCTCACCGAAATGCCGTTGCTGCGCCTGGCTTTCGCACGGCTGTCCGACACCGAAGTCCGGGTGCTGTGGACGTTCCATCACGTCCTGCTCGACGGCTGGAGCGTCTTCGGCGTGCTGTCGGACGTCTTCGCCGCGTACTCCGGCGCCGAGCTTCCCGAACGCCCGCCCTTCCGGGACTATGTCGCCTGGCTGGACCGGCAGGACGACGCGGCGGCCGAGGCGCATTGGCGGCGCGAACTCGGTAGTCTCGCCGCGCCCGCCCGGCTGCCGTACGACCGTGCGCCCGCGCAGGCGCACACCACCCGGTCGTCTCAATGGCTGCGTGTGCCGGTGGAGAACTCCAAGCGGCTGCGCGACTTCGCGCGGGGAGCTGGGCTCACGCTGAACACTGTTCTGCAGGGCGCGTGGGCGCTGGTGCTGGCCCGGCTCAGCGGCGAACGCGACGTCTGCTTCGGTACGACCGTGTCCGGCCGTCCGGTCGATCTGCCCGGTGCGGACGACATCACCGGCATCTTCATCAACACCCTGCCGGTGCGGGTCACAGTCTCCGGGGCCTCGGTGACGGAGTGGCTCGCCGAACTGCAGGCCGCGCAGGTCGAGTCTCGCCGGTACGGTCACCTCCCGCTGACGAAGCTGCAAGCCTGGAGCGGTTGCGGCGGAAGCCTTTTCGACAGCATCGTGGTGTTCGAGAACTACCCGATCGACAAGGCGTCGACGCGCGGATTGCGGTTGCGTGATGTCGACGCGGCCGAGACGACGAACTACCCGATCAGCGTCGTCGCGTCGCCGGGGGAGCAATTGACCCTCGACGTCGGCTACGACCCCGACCTGTTCGACGCCGAGACCGCCGAGCGGATCACCCGGCAGCTCACGGCCGTCCTCGAGGCCTTCGGCACGCACCAGTCGCTGGAGGACATCGACCTGCTCACCGAGGACGAACGGCGGCGGGTGCTGGTCGACTGGAACGACACCGCCCAGCCGCTCCCGCGAGAAGACCTGACCGAACTGTTCGCCGCGCAGGTCCGCCGCGCGCCGGACGCGATCGCGGTGGCCGGGGACGGGATCAGCCTGACCTACGCGGAGCTGGACCAGCGTTCCGACCGGCTCGCCCGGTACCTGGTCTCCCTCGGGGCCAGGCCGGAAACGCTCGTCGGCGTGCTGATGGACCGCTCGCCCGGGCTGATCATCGCCGAACTCGCGATCGTCAAGGCCGGTGCGGCCTACCTGCCGCTGGACACCCGTGCGCCCGCGCCCCGGCTCAAGACCCTGCTGTCTGGGGTGCCGATCCTGGTCACCGACGACGTGTGGCGCGACACCGCCGAGGGCGTCCACAGTGGACCCATCGTGATCCCCGGCGACCACACCGCGGACGTCCAGCTCCCGAAGGCGGATCCGGGCAACCTCGCGTACGTCATGTACACCTCGGGCTCGACCGGCAAGCCGAAGGGCGTGGCCCCGACCCGCCGAGACATCGTGGCTCTCGCGGCCGACCGGCGTTTCGCCCAGCACCACCGGGTGCTGCTGCACGCGTCGCAAGCCTTCGACGCCTCGACCTACGAGCTGTGGGTGCCGCTGCTCAACGGCGGCACGGTCGTCGTCGCCCCGCCCGGTGACCTCGATCTGGACACCATGGGCCGCCTCCTCGCCGAGTACCGCGTCGGCTGCGCGTTCCTCACCACGGGCCTGTTCCGGCTCGCCGCGCGGGAAGCGCCGGAGATCTTCCGCGGCCTGCGCGAGGTCTGGACGGGCGGTGACGCGGTCCCGTCGGCGGCGGTGCGGCGGGTGCGGGAAGCCTGCCCGGACACGACCGTCGTGGACGTCTACGGCCCGACCGAGACCACGACGTTCGCGCTCGCGCATCCGGTGCTCGGCCCGGTGCCGGACGTCGTGCCGATCGGGAAACCGCTGGCCAACACCCGGGCGTACGTCCTCGGCCCGGATCTGCGGCCGGTGCCGCCGGGCGCGCTGGGCGAACTGCACCTCGCCGGGGCGGGCCTGGCGCGCGGCTACCACGGCGCGCCCGGGCTGACCGCCGAACGGTTCCTGCCCGATCCGTTCGGGCCGCCGGGGGAGCGGATGTACCGCACCGGCGACCTGGTCCGCTGGACCGCGAACGGCGAGCTGGACTTCGCCGGCCGGGTGGACGAGCAGGTCAAGATCCGCGGGTTCCGGATCGAACCCGGCGAGGTCGAGGCCGCGCTGGCCGCGCACCCCGGGATCGCCCAGGCCGCCGTGCTGGCGCGCGAGGACCACGGCGTCAAACGGCTCGTCGCCTACTACACCGGCGACGCGGACGAGCTGCCCGCGTTCCTCGGCCGGACCCTGCCGGACTACATGGTCCCGGCCGCGTTCGTCCGGCTGGACCGATTGCCGTTGAACGTCAACGGAAAACTCGACCGCACCGCGCTGCCCGCCCCCGATTTCGGCTCGGCAGGCACCCGCACGGCCCCGGCGACGGAGGCCGAACGGGTCCTGGCCGGGATCTGGTCCGAGGTGCTCGGCGTCGAGGACGTCGGCGCCGAGGCGAACTTCTTCGAACTCGGCGGGGACTCGATCCTCAGCATCCAGGTCGTGTCCCGCGCCCGCCGCGCCGGGCTGATTCTCTTGCCGCACGAAGTGTTCCGGCATCCGACGCTGGCCGCGCTGGCCGCGCACGCCGGCGGCGGCCACGGGCCGAGCGCCGAACAGGGCCCGGTCGTCGGCGACGCGCCGCTCACGCCGATCCAGCGCTGGTACTTCGAGACCCAGCCCGAACGCTTCGACCAGCGGGTGGTGCTGGAGTTCGCCGAGGACATCGACGAGGCAGCCCTGCGGCGCGCGCTCGCCGCGGTCTGGGCGCACCACGACGCCCTGCGCCTGCGGTTCGACGGGACGCAGCACGGCGAACCGGTCGGCGAGGCGGAGCTGCTCGTCGCCGAGCCCGCCTTCGACGTCAAACGCGGCCCGCTGCTGAACGCGGTCCTCGACGGACGACGGCTGCTGCTGGCCGCGCACCACCTGGTCGTCGACGGCGTCTCGTGGCGGATCCTCCTGGAGGACCTGGAAACCGCCTACCGCGGCGAAGACCTCGAACCGAAGACGACCTCGTTCCTCGCCTGGTCCCGGCGGCTCGCCGAACACGCCGACTCCGGCGGTTTCGACGACGAACTCGCGCACTGGCAATCCCTCCCGCCGGTGCCCCCGCGCGACCCGGGCGTCATCGCCGACACCCGCGAGGTCACCGTCCGGCTCACCGCCGAGGAAACCCGCGCGCTGCTGCAGGACGTCCCCGAGGTGTATCGCACGCAGGTCAACGACGTGCTGCTGACCGCGCTGGGCCGCGTTCTCCGGGACTGGACCGGCGAAACGCCGGTGATCGACCTCGAAGGCCACGGCCGCGAGGAGCTGTTCGACGGCGTCGACCTGTCGCGGACGGTCGGCTGGTTCACCACCATGTTCCCGGTCGCGCTGGACGTTCCGGACGACTGGGGCGCTGCGCTGAAGTCGGTCAAGGAACAGCTGCGCGCGATCCCGCGGCGAGGCATCGGTTACGGCGCACTGTGCTACCTGACCGGCACCGCGCCGGTGATCGAGCCGCAGGTGAGCTTCAACTACCTCGGCCAGTTCAGCGAGTCGGAAGGCGGACTGTTCCGCGTCGGCAGCCTGGACGCCGACGTCGACCCGGACGCGCCCCGGACCCACGTGCTGGACGTCGTCGGCCGGGTCGAAGGCGGCGTGCTGGAGCTGACCTGGTCGCACGCCACCACCGGGGTCGAAGCCCTGGCTGAGCAAATGCTGGCCGCACTAAGGGAAATCATCGCGCACTGCGCCGAGCCGGGCGCGGGCGGACGCACCCCGTCCGACTTCCCGCTGGCCGCGCTCGACCAGTCCACTGTAGACAGCCTGGTGGCGGGGCGGGCCGTCGAGGACATCTACCCGCTGACCCCGATGCAGGGCGGGATGGTCTTCCACGGGCTCTCCCAGACCGCCCAGGGCATGTACTTCGAACAGGCCACCTTCGTGCTCGAAGGAGTCACTGATCTGCAGCGGCTCGGCCAGGCGTGGCAGCAGGTCGTCGACCGCACCCCGGTGCTGCGCACGTCGTTCGTGTGGACCGGCGTGGCCGAGCCGGTCCAGGTCGTGCACCGCGCGGCCGAACTGCCGGTCCGGCACCTCGACTGGACCACTGTGGACGATCGCGAAGCGGAGCTGGCGCGGCTGCTGGCCGAAGACCGGGCACAGGGGCTGGACCTCGCCGTCGCGCCGCTGGCCCGCGTCGCGGTCGCCCGGCTGTCGGCGACCGAAGTCCAGGTGCTCTGGACGTTCCACCACGTCCTGCTCGACGGCTGGAGCGTGTTCCAGGTGCTCTCGGACGTCTGCACCGCCTACGCCGGGCAGCCGCTGCCGTCGCGGCCGCCGTTCCGCGACTACCTCGCCTGGCTCGGCCAGCACGACCAGGCCGCCGCCGAACAGTTCTGGCGCACGGCGCTCGCCGGGATCGAGGGCCCGACGCAGCTGCCGGGCGACCGGACCCCGCCGTCCGGCCACGCCCCGTGCTCGGCCGAATGGCTGCCCGTCCGGCTGGACCGGTCCGCCACCGCGCGGCTCGACGCGTTCGTCAAACGCCACGGCCTCACCCACAACGTCGTGCTGCAGGGAGCCTGGGCGCTGCTGTTGTCGGTCTACAGTGGACAGAACGACGTCGTGTTCGGCGCGACCGCGTCCGGCCGCCCGGCCGAGGTGCCCGGCGTGGACGACATTCCCGGCATCTTCATCAACACCCTGCCGGTGCGGGTCGCGGTGGACCGGGGCGCTCCGGTCGCGGACTGGCTCGGCGCGGTGCAGGCGGCGCAGGCCGAAGCGCGCGGACACGGGCACGTCCCGCTCGCGCGGGTGCAGGGCTGGGCGGGACTGCCGGGCGGGGTGAACCTGTGCGACAGCCTGGTGGTCTTCGAGAACTACCCGATCACCGGCGCGTCCGCCGGGCACGGCCTGACCGTGCGCGACCTGTCCGCCAGGGAGACGACGAACTTCCCGGTCACCGTCGTGGCCTCGCCCGGCCCGGAGCTGACGGTGGACGTCGGCTACGACCCGGCGCTCTTCGACCCCGCGACGGTGACCGGCCTGACCGCCCGGCTGCTGGAAATCCTCCGCGGCCTGACCGAGGACGGCGCCCGCGCGCTCGGCGCGGTCCCGGTCCTCACCCCGGCCGAAACCCAGCTCCTCGCCGAACGGGCCGAGACCGGCGGCGAACCGGAGCCGCGGTCGCTGCCCGAGGTGTTCGGCGACCAGGTGCGCCGCCGGCCGAACGCGCTGGCGGCGGTCCTCGGCGGCGCGCCGGTGACCTACGCCGAGCTGAACCGGCGGGCCAACCGGCTCGCGAACCGGCTGGCCGGGCTCGGGCTGCGGCCGGAGGAACCGGTCGGGCTCGCGGTGGACCACGCGGACGCGGTGGTCGCCGAACTGGCCGTGGCCAAGGCGGGCGGCGCGTATCTGCCGCTCGACCCGCGCGCCCCGCTGGAACGGCAGCGGATCCTGCTCGACGGCGTCCGGTTCGTCGTCTCGCGGGAAGAGCACCCGCTCGGCCAGACCGTGCTGCTGTCCTCTGTGGACGATGAGCCGGACACCGATCCGGAGATCGCGGTCGACCCGGATCAGGCGGCCTGCGTGATGTACACGTCCGGCTCGGCCGGAATCCCGAAGGGCGTGGTGGTGCGCCACCGCGACATCACGGCGCTGGCCGGCGACCACCGGTTCCGCGGCGGGGCCCACGAACGGATCCTGCTGCACTCGCCGCTGGCGTTCGACGCCTCGACCTACGAGCTGTGGGTGCCGCTGCTCACCGGCGGCTGGGTCGTCACCGGCCCGGAGACCGGCCTCGACGCGCCGCTGCTGCGCGGCCTCGTCCGCGAGCACGGCCTGACCGCCGTGTGGGTCACCGCCGGGCTGTTCCGAGTACTGGCCCAGGAAACGCCGGAGTGCTTCACCGGCCTGCGCGAGGTCTGGACCGGCGGCGACGTCGTCCCGGCCGAGGCGGTGCGGCGGGTGCTGGCGGCGTGCCCGGGCCTGCGGATCGTCGACGGCTACGGCCCGACCGAGACGACCGTGTTCGCCACCGCGCATCCGATGGACGACACGGTTCCGGACCGGATCCCGATCGGCCGCCCGCTGGACGGCACGCGCGTCCGGGTGCTCGGCGCGGACCTGCGCCCGGTGCCGCCCGGCGTGCCCGGCGAGCTGTGCCTGGCCGGCGCGGGCCTCGCCCGGGGCTACCGGGACCGGCCCGGGCTGACCGCGGACCGGTTCGTCGCCGACCCGGACGGCCCGCCGGGGGCGCGGATGTACCGCACCGGCGACCTGGTCCGCTGGCGGCCCGACGGCACGCTGGAGTTCCTCGGCCGCCGGGACGACCAGGTCAAACTGCGCGGGTTCCGGGTCGAGCCGGGCGAGGTCGAGGCCGTGCTGGCGAAGCATCCGGACGTCGCGCAGGCCGCGGTCGTGGTCCGCGAGGACCAGCCGGGGACCAAGCAGCTGGTCGCCTACGTCGTTGCGGCCGTGCAAGAAAACCAGCTCAGGGAGTTCCTGGCCCGGTCCCTGCCGGACTACCTGATGCCGTCGGTGTTCGTCGCGCTCGACCGGTTTCCGGTCAGCGCCAACGGAAAACTCGACCGGCACGCGCTGCCCGCGCCGCGGGCGGCGGAGACCCGGCACGTCGAGCCGGAGACGGAGACCGAGCGCGCGCTCGCCGCGATCTGGGCCGAGGTCCTCGGCGCGGACCGGGTGGGCACGCAGGACAGTTTCTTCGCCCTCGGCGGCGATTCGCTGCGCAGCCTGCACATTTCCGCCAAAGCCAGCGCACTGTTCGACGTCCGGCTCACCCCGGCCGACGTGCTGACCGCGCGCACTGTCGCGGCGCTGGCCCACACCGTCGAAGACCTCGTTCTCAGCGAGCTGGAAAGGCTTGCCGCGGAACTGGAATCGTGAGGACTCCCCATGACGTCGTCCCGTGAGGACCGCATCGCGGCGCTGCCCGCTCACCTGCAGGAAGCGCTGCGCCGCCGGATGGCCGGAGCGGCCGGCCGCGCGCCGGAGATCCCGGCCGCCGCCGACCGCTCCGGCCCCGTGCCGCTGTCGTCCGCGCAGCGCAGGCTGTGGTTTTTCAGCAGGCTCCGCCCGGACGATCCCGAATACAACAGCGCGTTCGCCCTGCGCCTGACCGGCGAACTGGACGTGGTGGCGCTGGCGGCCGCGCTGCGGCTGCTCGTGGCCCGGCACGAACCGCTGCGCACGACCTTCGAGGAGGTCGACGGCGAACCGGTGCAGATCGTCCGGCCGCCCGGCGCGGTTGCGCTCCCGACGGTGGATGCCGCGCCGGAGGACCTCGACGCCGTCCTGCGGGCCGAGTACTCGCGGCCGTTCGACCTCGCGCACGGGCCGCTGCTGCGTGCGGTGCTCGTGCGGCTCGGCCGGACCGAGCACGTGCTGCTGGTGTGCGTGCACCACATCGCCACCGACGGCGCGTCGATGGGCGTGCTGACCGAAGAACTCGGCCTCTTCTACCGCGACGGCGAGCGCGCGGGCCTGCCGCCGCAGCCGTTGCAGTACGCGGATTTCTCGGTGTGGCAACGGAATCGCCCGACCCGCGCGGCCGGGCTGGAGCACTGGACCCGGCAGCTGACCGGCGTGACTCCGCTCGACCTGCCGACCGACCGCCCGCGCCCGGCCGCCCGCAGCACCGCCGGGGCGGTGCGCGAGTTCGCTGTCCCCGCTGACGTGGCTCGCCGGCTCGCCGAACTGGCCCGCACGTCGGAAACCACGCTGTTCACCGTGCTGCTCGCGGCGTGCCAGGCGTTGTTCGCGCGCTATACCGGGCAGGACGACATCGCGCTCGGCACCGTCGTGTCCGGCCGGGACCGGCCCGAGCTGGAACGGGTGGTCGGGTTCTTCGTCAACACCGTCGTCCTGCGCTCGGCGGTGGACCTGTCGGCCTCGTTCGCCGACCACCTGGCCACCGCGCGGCAGACCGTCCTGGACGCCTTCGCGCACGACGACGTGCCGTTCGAGGAAGTGGTCGACGCCGTGCGCGCGGGCCGGGACCCCGGCCGCAACCCGCTGTTCGACGTCATGGTGCTCCTCCACCGCAATACGGGAACCGTCGTCCCGGGCCTGGCCGCCGAACCGGTCGGCGTGGGGCGGGATTCCTCGAACTTCGACCTCACTGTCGAGTTCGAGGAATCCGCCGGACGGCTGGCCGGTCTCGTGGAGTACAGCACCGAACTGTTCGACGTCGGGACGATCGACCGGCTCATCGCGCACCTGCTGCGCCTGCTGGCCGGGATCGCCGCCGACCCGGGCCGCCGGATCGCCGACCTGCCGCTGATCACCGAGACCGAGGAAGCCCAGCTGCTCGGCTGGAGCGGCCCGGCGGCCGACGTCCCGCCGGGCACGATCGTGGACCTCCTCGACCGCCAGGCCCGAACCCAGCCGAATGCGACCGCGCTGGTCTGCGGAAAGGTCCGGCTGAGCTTCGCCGAACTCGCCGCCCGCACCGACGCGCTCGCCGCGGACCTCGTCGCCCGGGGCGCGGGACCGGACCGGGTGGTGGCCGTGCTGCTCCCGCGCTCGGCCGAGGCGATCATCGCGCTGTTCGCGGTGCTCAAGGCCGGTGCGGTGCACCAGTCGATCGATCCCGGCCTGCCCGCGGAGCGGATCGAGCTGCTGCTGGCCGACACCCGGCCCGTTGTGGTGCTGGACAGCCTCGGCACGCCCGCCAGCGGCCCACGCCCGGCCGGGCCAAAGCCGCCGGACGCCGCTTACGTCATCCACACCTCGGGTTCGACCGGCACGCCCAAGGGGGTCGTGGTCGAGCACGCGGCGTTGGCCAATCTCCTGGCCAACCACCGCGCGGTCTTCGGCCAAGAACGATTGCGCGTGGCGCTGACCGCGTCGCTGTCGTTCGACACGTCGTGGGAAGGGCCGCTGCTGCTCGCGGACGGCCACGAACTGCACCTGATCAGCGACGAAACCCGGCTGGACCCGGCCGCGCTGATCCGCTACGTCCGCGACGAGCGCATCGGCTTCCTCGACGTGACCCCGTCCTACCTGCGGCAGCTGCTGCCCGCCGGACTGCTCGCGGGCGCCCAGCGTCCGGAGTTCCTGATGGTCGGCGGCGAGGCCATCGGCGAGAGCCTGTGGCGCGAACTGGCCGGATCCGGGGTCGCCGCCGGGAACTACTACGGCCCGACCGAGTCCACTGTGGACGCCACATGGGCTCTGGTGACCGGGGACCGGCCGTCGATCGGCCGTCCGCTGGGCAACGTCGGCGCGTACGTCCTCGACGAAGACCTTCGGCTCGTCCCTGCTGGGGTGCCCGGGGAACTCTGCCTCGCCGGAGCCCAGCTCGCGCGCGGCTACCTCGGCCGCCCGGGCCTGACCGCCGACCGGTTCGTGGCCAACCCGTTCGACGCGCCCGGCACCCGGCTGTACCGCACCGGCGACCGCGCCCGCTGGACCGCGGACGGACGGCTGGAACACCTCGGCCGCATCGACGACCAGGTCAAGGTCCGCGGCTTCCGGATCGAGCCCGGCGAGGTCGAGGCCGCACTGCGTGCCCAGCCGGGCGTGGTCGACGCCGCGGTCGCCGCCCGCGACGGAAGACTCGTCGCCTACGTCGTCGGCGAGACCGCGGACCTGCGGAGCGGGCTGGCCGAGACACTGCCGGCGCACCTGATCCCGTCGGCGTTCGTCCGCCTCGACCAGCTTCCGCTGACCCGGCACGGCAAACTGGACCGCCGTGCGCTGCCGGAGCCGGAGATCGCCGCGTCCGCGCAGTACACCGCTCCGCGAGACGAGCGCGAGCAGCTGGTCACTGACGTCTGGGCCGAGGTGCTTGGCCTGGAGCGCGTCGGCGTCGACGACGATTTCTTCGCCCTCGGCGGCGATTCGCTGCTCGGCATCCGGGTGGTCGCGCGGCTGCGCGCCGAACTGGGCGCCGACGTCCCCGCCCGGCTGGTCTTCACCGCGCCGACCCCGGCGCTGCTGGCCGCGCAGCTGCCCGCCGCGTCCGCGCCGCAGGAGGCGATCCCGCTGCTGCCGCGCGGCGACGGACCGTTCGAAGCTCCGCTTTCCTTTGCCCAGCAACGACTCTGGTTCCTCGACGAGTTCGACCCCGGCAGCACCGAGTACGTCTCGCCGACCGCGCTGCGGCTGCGCGGCGAACTGGACGTCCGCGCGCTGAACCAGGCACTCACCGCGCTCGTGGCCCGGCACGAATCGCTGCGCACGACCTTCGCGACGGTCGACGGCCGCGGCGTGCAGATCGTCCACCCGCCGCACGCCGTCGATCTCCGCGCGGTCGACGGCAGCCTGGACAGCGCGCTCGCCGCCGCGACCGAACCGGTCGACCTGCACACCGGCCCGCTGCTGCGCGCCGCGCTCACCCGGCTCGGCCCCGGCGACCACGTGCTCACCCTCGTGCTGCACCACATCGTCACCGACGGCTGGTCCTCGGGCGTGCTCCTGAACGAACTCGCCGCCTGCTACGCCGCGTTCACCCGCGGCGCGGTGCCGGACCTGCCGCCGCTGCCCCTGCAGTACGCCGATTACGCGGTCTGGCAACGAAACCGCGCCGCTTTCGACGGTCAGCTCAGCTACTGGCGGCACCGGCTCGCCGGTCTGGAACCGCTGGAACTGCCCACTGACCGCCCGCGCCCGGCCGTCCGCACGAAAAACGGCGCGCTGCACGAGTTCAGCGTCCCGGCCGGTACCACCGCGCGGCTCACGGAGCTGTCCCGGCAGCAGGGCAGCACCCTCTTCATGACCCTGCTTGCCGCTTGCCAGCTGGTGTTCGCCCGCTGGTCCGGACAAGACGATGTCGCGGTCGGCACCGTTGTGTCCGGCCGCGAACGCACCGAACTGGAAGGCCTGATCGGTTTCTTCGCCAACACCCTCGTCCTGCGGTCCACAGTGGACTTGACCCGCGGCTTCGATGCCTTCCTCGGCGAAGTCCGCGAGACCGTCCTGGACGCGTTCGCGCACCAGGACGTCCCGTTCGACCGTGTCGTGGACGACGTCCAGCCCGAACGCGACCCGAGCCGCACCCCGTTGTGCCAGGTCATGGTGGTGCTGCACAACACCCCGGACGCCCGGCCCGCCCTGCCCGGCCTCTCCGCCGAGGAGGTCGCCCCGCCGATCGTGACCGCCGGATTCGACCTGGCCCTGCACTTCCAGCAGACCGCCGGCCGCCTCGACGCGGTGGTCAACTACAACACCGACCTGTTCGACCCGGCCACCATCGAACGGCTGGCCGGCTGGGTGCGGACCCTCCTGGCCGGGATCGCAGTGGCCCCGGAGCAGCCGCTCTGCCGGCTGCCGTGGATCACCGCCGCCGAACGCGACCGCGTGCTGCGGGAGTGGAACCCCGTCGCGGTCGCGAGCCCGGAGCCGACGCTGCACCGGCTGTTCGCCGCGCAAGCGGCCCGCACCCCGCGTGCCGTCGCGGTGACCTGCGAAGGCACCGAGCTGACCTACCGCGAGCTGGACCGGCGGGCGAACCGCCTGGCCCACCGGCTGATCGCCGAGGGGGCCGGGCCGGAACGGCTGGTGGCGCTGCGGCTGCCGCGCTCGGCGGACCTGGTCGTCGCGATCCTCGCCGTGCTGAAGTCCGGCGCGGGATACCTGCCGATCGACCCGGACTACCCGCCCGCGCGGATCGAGGCGATGCTGGCCGACGCGCGACCGGTGTGCGTGGTCGACTCGATCGCGGCGGACGGCTACCCGGAGACTGATCCCGGTGTGCGGGTCCGCCCGGAGAACACCGCGTACGTCATCTACACCTCCGGCTCCACCGGCGTGCCCAAGGGCGTGCTCGTCCCGCACGCGAACGTGACCAGGCTGTTCTCCTCGACTGAGCACTGGTTCGGCTTCGGCGACCAGGACGTCTGGACGCTCTTCCACTCCTACGCGTTCGACTTCTCGGTGTGGGAGCTGTGGGGCGCGCTGCTGCACGGCGGCCGCCTGGTCGTGGTTCCGTCGGACACGGTCCGCTCGCCGGAGGAGTTCCTGGCCCTGCTGGCCGAACAGAGCGTGACCGTGCTGAACCAGACGCCGTCGGCCTTCTACCGGCTCGGCTCGCTGCCGTCGCCGCCGCTGAGCCTGCGGTACGTGATCTTCGGCGGCGAGGCGCTGGACCCGGTGCGCCTGGAGGAATGGCGACGGCGGCATCCGGACGGACCGCGGCTGATCAACATGTACGGCATCACCGAGACGACCGTGCACGTGACGTACCGAGTGCTCGATGACCGCGCGACGGTGGGCGTGCCGATCCCGGACCTGCGCGCCTATGTCCTCGACGACTGCCTAGAACCGGTGCCGCCCGGCGTCACCGGAGAGCTGTACGTGGCGGGCGCGGGCCTGGCTCGCGGCTATCTGAACCGGCCCGGCCTGACCTCCTCGCGGTTCGTGGCGGACCCGTTCGGCGCGCCGGGGACGCGGATGTACCGCACCGGAGACCTGTTGTGCTGGACCGCGGACGGCGAACTCGCCTACCGGGGCCGGGCCGACCACCAGGTCAAGATCCGCGGGTTCCGGATCGAGCTGGGCGAGGTCGAAGCGGCGTTGTCCGCGCATCCGGACGTGACGGGCGCGGTGGTCGTCACGCACGGCGCCGGCGACGCCCGCCGGCTGGTCGCCTACCTGACCGGGACAGTGCCCGGAACGACCGTGCTGCGCGAATTCCTCGCCCGCTCGCTGCCCGCGCACATGATCCCGGCGGTGTTCGTCGCGCTGGACGAGCTGCCGCTCAACGCCAACGGGAAGCTCGACCACCGCGCCTTGCCCGCGCCCGGCGCTAGCGTCGAAAACCGTTATGTGGCACCGCGGACCGAGATCGAGACCACGCTCGCCGAGGTGTGGTCGGCGGTGCTCGGCGTCGACCAAGTGGGCGTCGAGGACAACTTCTTCGGCCTCGGCGGCGACTCGATCCTCAGCATCCAGGTCGTCTCCCGGGCCCGCCAGGCCGGGCTGACGCTGTCGTCCAAGGATCTCTTCCAGCACCAGACCATCGCGGAACTGGCCCGGGTGGTCACCACCGACGGACCAGCCGTTTCAACGCCGGAACAGCACGGACCCGCGCCGCTCGGCCCGATCCAGTCGTGGCTGTTCGAGCATCTGGAACGGCCGTGGCGGCTCGCCATGTCCGTCCATCTTGTACTGTCCGCAGTGGACGTTCCGCGGCTGACCGACGCGCTCATGCAGGTGGCCGATCGTCATGCCGCCCTGCGGATGCGGTTCTCCCAAGTGGACGGAACCTGGCAGCAGGAACCGGCCGCTGCCGAAACGGCGGACATTCTCCGGCACGCCGATCTGTCCGAAGTAGACGACGTGCTGGCCGCCATGCACGACGAGGCCGTGCGGGCGCAGACCTCTTTGGACATCATCGACGGCCCGGTGTGGCGCGCGGTCCTGTTCACCTTCCGGGACCGTTCGCCGCAGCTGTTCCTGACCGCGCACCACCTCGTGCTGGACGGCGTGTCCTGGCGCGTCCTGCTGGACGACCTCGACCACGCCTACCGGGGCGAGCACCTGGAACCGGCGGGCAGTTCGTTCACCCATTGGGCCCGGACGCTCGCCGAGCACGTCCGCTCCGGCGGGCTGGACGGCGAGGCGGAGTACTGGGGGAGTGTCCTGCGCGACGCGGAGACCGAACTCCCGGTCGACCGCTCCGGGCGCAACACCGCGTCCTCGGCGCGGTCGGTGTCGGTTTCCCTTGGCCGGGCCGAGACTTCCGCGCTCCTGCAGGAGGTTCCCGGCGCGTACCGGACCGAGGTCAACGACGTCCTGCTGAGCGCGCTCGCCCGGGTGCTGGCGCGCTGGACCGGCCGGTCCCGGGTCGTGCTCGAGATGGAAGGCCACGGCCGCGAGGACATCGCCGCGCCGCTCGACCTGTCCCGCACGATCGGCTGGTTCACCGCGCAGTACCCGGTCGCGCTGACCGTGCCCGGCGACGGCTGGGACGCGATTCTGAAGTCGGTCAAGGAACAACTGCGGGCCATCCCGAACAAGGGCGTCGGCTACGAAGCCCTGCGCTACCTGAGCGAGTCACCGCTCAAGGACGACCCGACCCCGCAGATCTCATTCAACTACCACGGCCGCTGGGACGTCGGGACCGCCGAGGACGGGCTCTACCGGGGCCGAGCGGAAGGCCTCGGCCACGATTCCGCGCCGGACAGCCTCCGCCCGTATCTGCTGGACGTCGTCGGCGTGGTCGAATCCGGCGAACTGCACCTGACCTGGGAGTACTCCAGCGAAGTGCACGAGGAAGCGACTGTCCGCGACCTAGCCGAGGCGACCGTCGAGGCGCTGCGGGAGATCATCGCGCACTGCGCCACCGCCAGTGGCCGCACGCCTTCGGACTTCCCGCTCGCCGCGCTGGACCAGGCCACTGTGGACCGACTGGTGGACGGGCAGGACGTCGAGGACATCTACCCGCTGACGTCGCTGCAGGCGGGCATGGTGTTCCACAGTCTGGTCGACAGCGGGTCGAGCGCGTACTTCGACCAGTTCCGCCTGCGGCTGGCCGGAGTCCGCGACCCGGGAGCGCTGGCCGAGGCCTGGCAGCGTGTGGTGGACCGGACGCCGATCCTGCGCAGCAGCACGGTGTGGGACGGCGTCGACGAGCCGGTGCAGCGCGTCCATCGCGGGGTCCTGGTGCCGGTCGGGCAGCACGACTGGCGCGGCCTCGCTCCGGAGCGGCAGCGGGCCGAGCTGGCGAAGCTGATCGAAGCCGACCAGGCGGCGGGCATGGATCTGACGACGCCGCCGTTGATGCGTCTGGAGATCGCCCGGCTCACCGACGACGAGGTGCAACTGCTCTGGACCTCGCACCACGTCCTGCTCGACGGCTGGAGCACCGCCCAGGTCTTCGGCGAGGTGTGCGAGCAATACACGGCGATTGTCGAAGGCACGCCAGCGAAACTGACGCCTCGGCGGCCGTTCCGCGACTACCTCTCCTGGCTGGCCGGGCAGGATCGGGCCGCGGCGGAGGAGCACTGGCGCGAAGCGCTCGACGGCTTCGCCGCGCCGACCCCGCTGCCGTACGACCGCCGCCCCCGCGAAGCGCACCAGGCGGAATCCGGAGCGACCGTGCTGGTCGAGATGTCCACAGAGGAATCGGCGGCGCTACGCGAGATGGCGAAAACCGCCGCGCTGACGGTCAATTCGGTGGTGCAGGGAGCGTGGGCGCTGCTGCTCGCGCGCTACAGCGGCGAGCCGGACGTCTTGTTCGGCACCACGGTTTCCGGCCGTCCCGCCGAACTGCCCGGCGTGGAAGCGATGATCGGGATGTTCATCAACACCGTGCCGACGCGGGTCGAAGTCCGGAATGGACAGTCTACTTCGGAATGGCTGCGCGGGATCCAGGCCGAGCAGGCCGAGGCGCGCCGGTACGACTTCCTGGCGCTCTCGCAACTGCAGACCTTCACCGGGGTGCCGGCGGGCGCGTCGTTGTTCGACAGCGTGGTGGTCTTCGAGAACTACCCGATCGAAGACAGCGGGCAGGACGGCGTCCGGGTGCTGGACGTGGAATCGCTGGACACCACGAGCTATCCGCTGAACCTCACCGCCTATCTGCACGACCGCCTCGGGCTCGAACTCTCGTACGACCCGAAGCTCTTCGACGAAACGACCGCCCAGCGGCTGGCCGGGCACCTCGCCCAGCTGGTGCGGGCGATCGCCGCCGACCCGGACCGGCGCGTCGGCTCGCTCTCGCCGCTCACCGACGAGGAGCGAAGCCGCGTACTGGCCCTCGGCCACGGCGATTCGGCTGACCTCCCGGCGGAGACGGTCTTGGACGTGTTCGAGGCGACCGTCGCCCGGATCCCGCACGAAACCGCGCTGATCTGGCACGACACCGTCCTGGACTACGCGGAGGTCGACGCCCGTGCCACCCGGCTGGCGGAGGAACTGGTCCAGCGCGGCGCCGGGCCGGAACGAGTGGTGGCCGTGCTGCTGCCGCGCTCGGCCGAGGCGGTCATCGCGGTCCTGGCGATTTTCAAAGCCGGCGCGGTGTATCTGCCGATCGATCCGGAGCTGCCGGACGAACGCGTCCGCTTCCTGCTGAACGACGCGCGCCCGGTCGTCGTGCTGGGCAGGCCGGACGAGAGCTACGGGCCGCCAGCTCTGCTCTCGAAGCGGCCGGACGCGGACACCGCCGCGTACGTCATCTACACCTCCGGCTCGACCGGCACGCCGAAAGGCGTCGTCGTGGAGCACCGCGCGCTGGTGAACCTGCTGGTCGCGCACCGCGCGATCTTCCTCGACCGCGGCCGGGAACGGGCGGCGCTCACCGCGTCGCTGGCCTTCGACGCGTCCTGGGAACCGCTGCTGGCCATGATCGACGGCCACGAGCTGCACGTGCTGGACGACGACACCCGGCTCGACCCGCGTGCCCTGGTCCGCGCCGTCCGCGCGCACGGGCTCAACCTGCTCGACCTCACCCCGGCCTACCTCCAGCAGCTGCTGGACGCCGGGCTGGCGACCGGCGAAGTCCGGCCGCGCACGGTGATCACCGGCGGCGAGGCGGCCACTGAAACGCTGTGGCGGCAGCTGGCCGCCGCGGACGTCACCGGCCACAACTACTACGGCCCGACGGAAGCGACCGTCGACGCGATCCACGCACCGGTGACCGGGGACCAGCCGCTGATCGGCCGTCCGCTGACCAACTTCCGCGCGTACGTCCTCGGCGACACCGGCGAACCCGTGCCGCCCGGCCTGCCCGGCGAGCTGTTCCTCGCCGGGCCGCAGCTCGCGCGCGGCTACCTCGGCCGGCCGGGACTGACCGCGGACCGGTTCGTCGCCGACCCCTTCGGCCCGCCGGGATCGCGGATGTACCGCACCGGAGACCAGGTCCGCTGGACCGCGGAGGGCTCGCTCGACTACCTCGGCCGCGTCGACGACCAGGTCAAGATCCGCGGGTTCCGGGTCGAGCCGGGGGAGATCGAGACGGTCCTGCGGCGGCATCCGGCGGTTGCCGACGTCACCGTGGTCGCCCGCGAAGGACGGCTCGTCGCTTACGTCGTCGGCGAAGCGCGCGGTCTGCGGGAGTGGGTGCGCGACCGGCTGCCGGAGCACCTGGTCCCGTCGGCGTTCGTGTCGCTGGACGCGTTGCCGCTCAACCGGAACGGCAAACTCGACCGCCGTGAGCTGCCCGCCCCCGGCCGTGCCGGAACCGCCGAGTACGTCGCGCCGCGGACGGCCGCCGAACAGCGGCTCGCCGCGATCTGGGCCGACGTGCTCGGAATCGACCGCGTGGGCGCCGACGACAGCTTCTTCGAACTCGGCGGCGATTCGATCCTCAGCATGCGGATCACGTCGCGGGTGCGCGCGGAATTCGGCGTGGAGGTGTCGCCGCGGATGCTGTTCTCCGCGCCGACGCTCAGCCAGTTCGCCGCCGAACTGCCCGTCGAACCGGCTGGCGCGCAACCGATCCCGGTCGTCGCGCGGGACGGTGCGCTGCCGCTGTCGTTCGCGCAGCAACGCTTGTGGTTCCTGGACGAGTTCGAGCCCGGCGGCCGCGAGTACCTGTCGCCGACGGCCTTGCGCTTGCGCGGTGACCTCGACATCGACGCCTTGCGGCGCGCGCTGGACACCGTCGTCGCCCGGCACGAATCGCTCCGCACCACCTTCGACGCGATCGAGGGCCGGGCCGTGCAGATCATCCACGAACCCCGGCCAGTCGAGCTTCCGGTCGAGGAGTTCGACGAGGCGACATTGGTCCGCGAGGCGCTCCGGCCGTTCGACCTGCGCACCGGGCCGCTCCTGCGCGCGCGGTTGTTCCGGGAGAAGTCCGGCGACCACGTCCTGCTGCTGGCCCTGCACCACATCGTCACCGACGGCTGGTCGGCCGGAGTGCTGGCCGCCGAACTGGACGCCTGCTACTCGGCCTACGTCCGCGGCGAAGAGCCGCGACTGCCCGCGTTGCCGGTGCAGTACGCGGATTTCGCTGCCTGGCAACGGGATTTCCTCGACAGCCCGAGCTTCGCCGAGCAGCTCGACCACTGGCAGGACTGCCTCGCCGGCCTCGCGCCGCTCGAACTGCCGACCGACCGGCCGCGGCCCGCCGTGCGCACGAGCGAGGGGGACTGGCTCGGTTTCGAGATCCCCGCCGAGGTCGCCGCGCGCCTCCGCGACCTCGCGGGCGCGCAGCACGGCACCCTGTTCATGACGCTGGTGGCCGCTTGCCAGGTGGTGCTCGCGCGGTGGTGCGGACAGGAGGACGTGTCGGTCGGCACGGTGGCCGCCGGACGCGAGCGGGCCGAGCTGGAACGGCTGATCGGCTTCTTCGTCAACACCCTCGTCCTGCGGTCCACAGTGGACTCGCGCGGGACGTTCCGGGAGTTCCTCGCCCAGGTGCGCGACACGGTGCTCGACGCGTTCGCCCACCAGGACGTGCCCTTCGACCGCGTCGTGGACGCCGCCCAGCCGGTCCGCGACCCGAGCCGGACGCCGCTGTTCCAGGCGATGGTGGTGCTGCAGAACACCGGCGACCGCCCGGGCGGCGGCGCGCTGGTCGCCGAGGAGGTCGCCCTGCCCGCGACGACCGCGACTTTCGACCTGCTCATGCAGTTCGAGGAGGACGGCGGCGCGCTGCACGGCGCGATCAACTACTCCACCGGCCTGTTCGACGTCTCGACCATCCAGCGCCTCGCCGAACGGCTGGTCACGGCGCTGACCGTGCTCGCTGCCCAGCCGGACCAGCCGATGTCGTCGTTGCCGCTGCTGCCTCCGGCGGAACTGGACCAGCTGCGGGCCTGGAACGACACCGCCGCCCCGGTCCAGCCGGCGTCCCTGGCGCAGCTGATCGAAGCACAGGCGGCGCGGACGCCGGACGCTCCCGCGCTGGTGTCGGACACCGGGGAAATCACCTTCGCCGAGCTGAACGCGCGGGCGAACCGGCTGGCCCGGCTGCTCGTCGAGCGGGGTGCTACCAGGGAACGGATCGTCGCCGTCCGGCTGCCGCGCTCGACCGCGCTCGTCGTCACGGAGCTGGCGATCGCGAAGACCGGCGCCGCGTTCCTCCCCGTCGACCCGGGCTATCCCGCCGAGCGCATCGAGTTCATGCTGCGCGACGCCGACCCGGTCTTCGTGGTGGACGGGGAACTCGACGCGGCGGAGTACACGGACACGAACCTCGGCGTCCCGGTCGACCCGGACCAACCGGCGTACGTGATCTACACGTCCGGTTCGACCGGGCGGCCCAAGGGCGTCGTGGTGCCGAACGCCGGGCTGGCCTCCTTCTCCGCGGCCATGATCCGCGACTTCCAGGTCCGCCCCGGCGACCGGACGCTGGCGTTCAGCTCGCCCAGCTTCGACGCCTCGGTCATGGAACTCTGCCTGACGCTGCCCGCCGGAGCCGCACTCGTGGTCCCGCTGGAAGGACCGTTGCTGGGCGCGCAGCTGGCCGAAGCGCTGACTCGGATCACCCACGTGCTGCTCCCGCCGGTCGCGCTGGCAACCGTGCCCGACGTGCCGCTCCCGTCGCTGCGCACGATCGTCGTCGGCGGCGACGTGTGCCCGGCGGAGCTGGTCGCCCGGTGGGCACCGGGGCGGCGGATGATCAACGCGTACGGGCCCACCGAGTGCACTGTCGCGACCTCGTGGAGCGAACCGCTGTCGCCGGGCGGCCCGCCGCCGATCGGCAGGCCGATCCAGAACACCGAAACGTACGTGCTGGACGCCGGGCTGCGTCAGGTCCCGATCGGGTCGACCGGCGAACTGTGCGTCCGCGGCGCGGGCCTGGCGCGCGGCTACCTGTCCCGGCCCGGCCTGACCGCCGACCGGTTCGTCGCGAACCCCTACGGCCCGCCCGGGTCCCGGATGTACCGCACCGGCGACGTGGTCCGGCAGACCGCGTCGGGCGAGCTGGAGTTCGCCGGACGCGCGGACGACCAGGTCAAGATCCGCGGGTTCCGCGTCGAACTGGGCGAGATCGAGGCGGCGCTGCGGCGGCATCCGGCGGTGCGCGAGGCCGTGGTGGTGGCCCGGGAAGCCAACGGGCACAAGCGCTTGGTCGCCTACGTCGTCGGCGAAACGGCGGAGCTGCGTTCGTTCCTCGGCGAAACGCTCCCGGACTACCTCGTCCCGTCGGTGTTCGTGCCGCTCGACGAGATTCCGGTGAGCCGCAACGGAAAAATCGACCGCTCCGCTCTGCCGACCCCGGATCTCTCGACGCTGCAGACCGCCGAATACGTCGCCCCCAGTACAGAACTGGAGGAACTGCTGGCGAGCGTGTGGGCCGAGGTGCTCGGGATCCCGCGCGTCGGCACGGGCGACAACTTCTTCGAACTCGGCGGCGATTCGCTGCTCAGCATCCAGGTCGTGCATCGCGCGCGGCAGGCCGGGCTGGCGATGCGCTCGAAGGACCTGTTCACCCACCAGACGGTCGCGGAACTGGCCAGCGTGGTCCAGCCCGCCGACGCGGCGGCGGACGACCGCGAAGCCGTGGTCGGACCCGCTCCGCTGACCCCGATCCAGCGCTGGTTCCTGGACTCCGAGCCGGTGAACCCCGCGCACTTCAACCAGTCCGTGCTGATCGAACTGAACGGCCCGGTGGACGAAGAGGTCCTGCGGCAAGCGATCGACGCCCTGGTCGCCCAGCACGACGCCCTGCGCCTGCGCTTCGAACACACTGCGGACGGATGGACCCAGCACAACGACCCCGTAGAGTCGGGTTCCCTGCTGCGCACCGTGTCCACTGTGGACTTGGAACGGTCTGCCGACGACGCACAAGCCAGCTTCGACCTGGCCCGGCCGCCGCACCTGCGTGCCCTCCTGGAGGACTCCGCGGAGAACCCGCGCCTCTTCCTGGTCGCGCACCATCTGGTCGTAGACGCGGTTTCCTGGGGCATTCTGCTGGAAGACCTGGAACGGGCCTACCGGCAGATCGAAGCCGGGGAAAAGCCCGACCTGGGCCCGAAGACGACGTCGTTCCGCGACTGGGCGCGCCGCCTGCGCGAGTTCGCCGAATCCGGCGCACTGGACGGCGAACGCGCGCATTGGGCCCGCGCCCTGCCCGGCTGCGAGATCCCCGTGGACCGGTCGGACGCCGCTGCAGAACCACAGGAACTGGTGACGATCCGCGCCGGAGAACGAGACACCGACGCGCTGCTGCACCTCGCCCCCGGCGCCTACCGCACGCGGATCAACGACGTCCTGCTGACCGCACTGGCCTGGACCCTGACCCGCTGGACCGGCGAGCCGTCGGTAGCGATCGACCTGGAAGGCCACGGCCGCGAGGAAATCCTGGACGACGTCGACCTGACCCGCACCGTCGGCTGGTTCACGACGCTCTTCCCGGTCGCCTTGGAAATCGATCCGGCGACGAGCTGGCGTGCGTTGGTCAAATCGGTCCGCAAACAGCTGCGAGCGGTGCCGGGCAACGGTTTCGGCCACGGAGCGCTGCGGTGCTACCGCTTCCCAGACCTGGGCGGGGACACCCCGCGGGTCGCATTCAACTACCTGGGCCAAGGCGAACACACCGCCGCCGGGGACGGCTTGTTCCTGCGCTCCCTCCCGCCGCTGGGCCGCGACCAGGACCCGGCGAACCGCTCGCCACACGCACTCGAGGTGGTCGGCGGGGTGCGGGAGGGGCAGCTGGAGTTCTCCTGGTACTACCTGCCGGACCTGCACCGGAGAACAACGGTGACCGGGGTCGCGGCGGGGTTCGCGGACGCGCTGCGAGCGATCGCGGCGGATTGCCGGGGGGACGAGTCATGAGCGGGGGTGCCGGGTGTCGTAGCTGTCGGCCGCGGATGTGCCGTGGCGCGCCGGAGGCTGGCCGTGGCTTGCGGACCGCCGTCGATTGCCCGGGGCGGAGCGCGAGCGGGGCTGCCGGTAACTGCCGGTGTTGGCCGCTGGTCGGCCAGGAGAGTGCCGGGTGCGCCTGGTTTCGCCGGGGGATCGCGGAGGCTGGTTGCGGATTCGTGGCGGCGCTCCAGGGTCTGGCGGCGATTGTCCGGGGCAGGTGCGGCGTGGACGGGGCGGCTGATGCTCGCGGCACCTTGGGAGCTGGTGGCGGGTTGCGTGTTGCTGCTGATGGCCCGGGGTCGCGGCGCGTGAGCGGGGCGGTCAGTGGTCGCGACGCTCGATGGCGGAGCGGCGAGTTGCGAGCCGCCGCCCCTCGCTCGGGCAGGCGCGGGATTGCGGCGAGTTCTGGCGGCACCCCGGCTCGTGGATGTCTTGCGGCCCGTCGGCTGGCGGCGGGGCTCGGTGTGGCTGACCACCGCGGTTCTCGGCCGGGTTCCGGCAGCATCCCGTTCCGCGGATGCCTCATGGCCCGTCGGCTGGCGGCGGGGCCTGGCGTGGCCGACGACCGCGGTTCTGGGCTGGGTTTCGGTGGCATCCCGCCTCGCGGATGCCTCGCGGCCCGTCCGCAAACGGCGAGGCCCGGCGTGGCCGACAACCGCGATGCTCGGCCGCGACCCGGCAGCATCCCCTTCCGCAGCCACCCTCCCCGAGCAGCGCGGGGTGCCAGCAGGGGAGGCAGCGCATGAGCGGCATCACCGGCAACCGCGACTACCGGCTCCTCTGGACCGGTCAGGTCGTGTCCGAGGCCGGGTTCAGCACGACCACCATCGCCTTCCCCCTGCTGGTGCTGGCGCTCACCGGGTCGGCCGCGCAGTCCGGGCTGGTGCTCGGGGCCGTCGCCATCAGTCAGCTCGTCGCCGGGCTGCCGGCGGGGGCGCTGGCGGATCGCTGGCACCGCAAGCGGATCATGCTCGGCTGCGAAGCGGCCCAAGCCGTCGCGGCGGGCGGGCTGGTGCTCGCGTTGTACTCGGGCGTCGCGGAGGTCTGGATGCTCGTCGTGGTGGCCGTCGTGATGGGGTTGAGCCGGGCGTTGTTCGAACCGGCCGAGGAGGCGAGCCTGCCGCGGCTCGTGGCGGAGGAGCAGGTGCCTTCGGCGGTCGCGATGAACGCCGCGCGGACCAGCGCGGGGCAGCTGTCCGGGACCGCGCTCGGCGGGTTTCTCTTCGCGGTGGGGAGGGCGGTTCCGTTCCTCTTCGACGTGGTCGCGCATGTCTTCGCGTTCGTGTCGCTGCTGTTCGTCCGGTTGCCTGGGCATCCGGAGCGGGCCGGCCGTCCGCCGAGGCACCTCGGCCGCGAGATCGTCGAGGGGCTGCGCTGGGTGTGGACGCGGCCGCCGTTGCGGGCGACTGTCCTGTGCGTGGTCAGCCTGAATCTGTTCTTCTCCGCATATTACCTGGTGATCATCGTGCTGGCGACCGAGCGCGGGGTGCCGTCCGGGGAGATCGGCGTGATGGCCGCGATGCTGGGGGCGGGCGGGATTCTCGGGTCGCTGGCCGCGCCGTATCTGCATCGGTGGCTTAGTGCTTACTGGTTGGTCATCGGGGTGTTCTGGGCACTGACGGTGCTGACGCCGCTCGCCGTGTTCGTCCACAATGGATATTTGATGGGCGTGCTGTTCGCGGGGATCGCGTTTTTGCCGCCTGCGGCTAATACGGCTATCGCTACTTATCAGCTGCTGTCCACTCCGGACGAATTGCGGGGGCGGCTTGGCGGGGTGCTCGGGGTGACTGGCGGGCTGGCTGCGGCTGCCGGGCCCGCGTTGGGTGGGTGGCTGGTGGAGGTGTTGCCTGCGGTGACGGCGGTGCTGACGTGTACCGGGTCGATTGCCGCGGTCACGCTTTTGACGACGTTCAGCGGGACTCTGCGTGGTTTGCCTGCCGCGCCGAAGGTTCCGGAACTTGAGGAAACGAAGGGAGAGGTTTGATGGAGGACGACGCTGTGTTTCAGGTTTTGGTGAATGACGAGGAGCAGTACTCGTTGTGGCCCGCGGACAAGGAGGTTCCGGCGGGGTGGCGGCCGGACGGGGCGCGGGGGTCGCGGGAGGAGTGCATGCGGCATGTCGACGAGGTGTGGACGGATATGCGGCCTCGGTCGCTTCGGGAGCGGATGGCTGCGGAATGAGTTGTTGCGGGTGGGCACCCCGAAGCCCGATTGTGCTGACGGTCTGGTGGTGCTTGTCAAGGCGGGAAAGATGCCTTGACAAGCACCACCAGACCGCAGGGAGGCTTCGTATCGGGGTGCGGGGGAGGGGCTGGGTGCACCGATGAGTTGGGTGCATCGGCGGCGGGTTAGGGCTGTGAAGGACTCCTTGAGGGAATTAGATTCCCTCAAGGAGTCCTTCACAGGCGATCTCGGGAAAAATTACGGCAGGACGAGGCCGTACGCGCTGAGTGCTGCGGGTACTGGCTGGAAGAAGGTCTCGCCGCCGGAGGTGCAGTCGCCGCTGCCGCCGGAGGTGAGGCCCAGTGCGGTGGCTCCGTCGAACAGTGCGCCGCCGCTGTCGCCCGGTTCGGCGCAGACGGTGGTGTCGATCAGGCCGCTGACGCTGCCTTCCTGGTAGTTCACCGTGGCGTCCAGCGCGGTGACCTGGCCGTCGTGCACGCCGGTGGTCGAGCCGCTGCGGGTGACGGTTTCGCCGACGGTCGCTTCGCCCGCGGCGGTGATCTCTTGGCCGGTGTTGACGGCGCTGGGGGCGTCGACGCCGGAATCGTAGGTGGCGTAAGAGTAATCCGTGCCGGGGAAGTTGGCCCCGGCCGTGCTGGCGATGTGCTGCGAGTTGCCCTGGTCGGCCCACCAGTCGTTGGTGGCCACGCCGCAGTGCCCGGCGGTCAGGAGCGCGGGCTGGCCGCTCGAGGTGTGCACGTTGAAGCCCAGCGAGCACCGCAGGCCCTGGCCCCAGATCGCGTCGCCGCCGCTGATCAGCGGGCGCAGCTTGCCCTTCGTCTGAGCGAACCGGGCCTTGTCGCCGAAGCGGTGCACGGCGCTGGTCACCTGGGTCAGCTTGGCCCCGGAGACCGTCGAATCGGCGGTGACGAGCACCTGGCCGGTTCGCGGGTCGACCCGCCACGCGGTGCCGGGGACGCTGGCCGTGCGGGCGAGGTCCGCGGTGACGGCCTTCAGCTGGGACGCGCGGTACTTGACGAACTTCGGCGTCGCGCCCGCGGCGCGGACCTGGTCGGCGGCAGCCTGGTCGGTGACGGTGACCGTCAGCTGCTTACTGGCCTGGTCGTAGTACGAGCCGACGGTGCGGTCGCCGAGGGACTTCGCGATGCTGGCGGACATGGCGGTCGCGGCTCTCGCGTTCAGCGGCGCCGGGGAAGGCTGGGCAGCCGCGACGCCTGAGGCGGCGAAAACTGATCCAGCGGCCAGAACCGCCGCGGCGAAGGCGATACCGCCGCGTCCGCCGTGTCTTTGACTGAGTGCTGGGATCATGCACATCTCCGTTTCTTGCGAATAGGACGATGGCGCGCCGCGGTCAGCGAATGCGGCGCAATTTGCGAGTTTAGAGAAGCTCGGCAATCGCTTATACCCACGAAAGTTCCGAATCACGTTCGGTTTTGCTGCCCAGTGACGTCCGCCGTCCGCTCAACGGAAGTCCGTATCCGATCCATTAGCGGCTCGTTGAACTGCGCGGACACCGAACTCGAACGCCTTATTCGGCGTTCGGTTCATCCCGGTAATCGAGGTTCGTGCCGCCCCGCACGGTTCGGCTCCCTCCTTTCGACGGTGTTCGGACTCCGGCGGCCCTGGGACTCTGTGGTTTCCGGCGTGGGCCCGGCGCCCACGAAAGTTGTCCCCCGGCCGCAGATCAGGCCGAACTCTCCCGCGGTCGGCGGGATGGGTTGCGATGGAAGGGAAAGCGATGCGGAAAATAATGCTGGCGGTGATGGGCGCGGCGGCTCTGCTGTTCGGGGTCGCCGCACCGGCGGTCGCGGCGCAGCCGGCCATCATCGGAGGCGGCGACGCCACCGAAACGTACTCGTTCATGGTGTCGCTGGACAACGGCTGCGGCGGCAGCCTGGTCGCGCCGCAGTGGATCATCACGGCGCACCACTGCGGCTACGCCTCGACGGCGCGGATCGGCGCCATCGACATCAACGCGGGCGAGGTCGGCCAGATCGACAACGTGACCACCAACCCGGGCACCGATCTCACCATGATGCACCTGAGCCAGCCCGCCCAGTCGGCTCCGGTCGCGATGGCGCAGAGCAACCCGGCGCCGGGCACGAGCGCGCGGCTGCTCGGCTGGGGCTGCACGAGCTGGCCGAACTGCCAGACGGCGCAGACCCTGCAGCAGATCGACCTGCAGGTGCTCGACAGCGGCGACTGCGCGGCGGGCGGCGGCGGAGCGGGCGACGTCTGCATTTCCGGCGACTACGGGCATTCCGCGTGCCACGGCGATTCGGGCGGGCCCGCGATCGTCGGCACCACCGGGAACTGGACGCTGGTCGGCGAAACCCACGGCCCCGGCGACAACGGCGGCGAATGCGCCACCAGCACGCTCTACACCGGCATCGCCCAGTACTCGTCGTGGATCCAGCAGCAGATCGGAAGCTGACCCGGAAACCCTCGTGCGGAGAGGAAAAACCATGACCCTGCAACGCTTTGCCCGGCTGGCCGCCGGAGCGGCCGCCGCGGTCGTGCTGCCGCTGGCCGGAGCCGGCACCGCCGCCGCGGCCCCGCTGGACGCGGTGGAACTATACTACGACGCCAGCGGTTTGCCCGACTACCAGGCCGAAGCCACCCAGGCCGCGGCGAACTGGAACACCTCGGTGCACAACGTCCACCTCAACAGCGGCGGCGCCGCGACCATCATCCTGCACGAAACCACCGGCGGCGGTTCCTACACCACGACCGACGGGCACGGCAGCGGCGACATCTACATCGACACCCAGCAGGTCGCCGAGGGCAACGACCCGACGAGGATCATCGCCCACGAGATCGGCCACAACCTCGGTCTTCCCGACCACTACGAGGGCCCGTGCTCGGAACTGATGTCCGGCCACGGCCCGGGGATCTCGTGCAAGAACGCGATGCCCGACGCTCAGGAATCGGCACAGGTGGAAGCCAACTTCGCCAACGGCTTCGCGACGGTCCGCCTTCCCGAGAAGCACGTCTACCGCTGATCCGACGATGCTCGCCGGAAGCGCACGGCTTCCGGCGAGCACCGCCGTGCTTCAGGAGCGGGCGACCTCGACGTCGTCGAGGATCCCCAGCGCGTCGGGCACGAGCACCGCGACGGAGTGGTAAGCACTGACCAAATAGGACGACACCGCGCGGTCGCTGATGCCCATGAACCGCACGTTCACTCCCGGCCGGTATTCGTCGGCGAGGGATTTCGGCCGCAATCCGATGACGCCCGCGTCGTCTTCCCCGGTGCGCATCGCGAGCACCGAAGTGGTGCCCGCCTCGGTGACCGGGATTTTGTCGCAGGGCAGGATCGGGACGCCGCGCCACGCGGTGACGCGTTTCCCGTCGACCACGACCGGCTCCGGGTAAATGCCCGCCCGCGTGCATTCGCGCCCGATCGCGGCGATCGCCCGCGGATGGGCGAGGAACAGCCGCGTTTTGCGCCGCCGGCACAGCAGTTCGTCCAGATCGCCGGGCGTCGGCGGACCGGTGCGCGTGGTGATCCGGGATTTCAGGTCGGCATTGTGCAGCAGGCCGAAATCCGGGTTGTTGACCAGTTCGTGTTCCTGCCGTTCCCGCAGCGCTTCCACGGTGAGCCGCATTTGCTGCTCGAACTGGTTCATCGGGTCGTTGTACAGATCGGTGACGCGGTTGTGCACCCGCAGAACCGTTTGCGCCACCGAGAGGTCGTACTCGCGCGGCGAGGGTTCGTAGTCGACGTACGTGCCGGCGAGGACCGGTTCGCCGTCGTGGCCCGCGGACAGGTCGATTTCCGCCTCGCCCTTGTGGTTCTGCGGTTTCCGCGGCCGGGACGCGACCTGGGCGACGTGCGCGCGCAGCGAGTCGAGCCTGCCGTTGAGCCGGGCGTACGAGCCCGCCGGCAGCACCATGGCGACCACCCTGGTCGCGGCACGGGCGGTGAACCCCCAGGCCGCGTCGCCCCCGGCGAGCAGCTCGCCGCCGAAGTGGTCGCCGTCGGTGGAGGTGCCGAGGTGGGTTTCCGCCCCGTACTCCCCGGGGCGGTGCCGGGTGACCTTCCCGTGGACGACGAGGACGAGCTGGTCCAGCGCGTCGCCGGCGGACACGAGCGTGCTGCCCGCTTCGTACTCGCGCTGTTCGAACGCGTCGGCCAGCGCGCCGAGCGCCGTTTCGTCGGCGAACCCGCGCAGCAGCTCCAGTTCGCCGAGTTCGGCGGGGACGACCTGCACCCGCGCGCCGGTCTGGAAGAAGCTCACCTTGCCGTCGCCGACGGTGTAGGTGAGCCGCCGGTTGACCCGGTAGCTGCCGCCGGGCACCTCGACCCACGGCAGCTGCGAGAGCAGCCACCGCGGGGTGATCGAGCGCATCTGCGGCAGCGTCTTGGTCGTCGTGGCGAGGGTGCGGGCCGCCTTGACGCCGAGGGAAAGCTGCTGCTCTTCTTGCGTGATCGGCACCGGGCTCAGCCCTCCCGGCCGATTTCGGCGGCTTCCAGCACGGCGAGGGCGTCGGGCACGAGCACGGCGGCGGAGTAGTAGGCCGAAACCAGGTAGGACAGGATGGCCTGCTCGCTGATGCCCATGAACCGGACGTTCAGGCCCGGCTGGTACTCGTCGGGCAGCCCGGTCTGGTGCAGCCCGACCACGCCCTGGGCCTGTTCGCCGGTGCGCATCAGCAGGACCGAGCTGGTGCGGGTCTCGGTGACCGGGATCTTGTTGCACGGCAGGATCGGCACGCCGCGCCACGACGGCACCTGGTGCCCGCCGAGGTCGACCGAGCCCGGGTAGATCCCCGCCTTGCTGCATTCCCGCCCGAACGCGGCGATCGTCTTCGGGTGCGCGAGGAAGAACCCGGGGTCCTTCCACACCAGCGAAAGCAGCTCGTCGAAGTCGTCCGGCGTCGGCGGGCCGGTGCGGGTGGGCACCCGCTGCTCGAAGTCGGCGTTGTTCAGCAGGCCGAAGTCGGGGTTGTTGACCAGCTCGTGCTCTTGCCGCTCCCGCAGCGCCTCGACGGTGAGCCGCAACTGCTGCTCGGTCTGGTTCATCGGCTCGCTGTAGAGGTCGGCGACCCGGCTGTGCACCCGCAGCACGGTCTGCGCGACGCTCAGCTCGTACTCGCGCGGCGAGGTGTCGTAGTCGACAAAGGTACCGGGCAGCTGCGGTTCGCCGTCGTGCCCGGCGGACAGGGCGATCTCGGCTTCGCCGTGTTCGTTGCGTGCCGCGGATCCGCCCTCGATAAAGGCATCGAGATGCGCGCGCAACGCGTCGGAGCGGTTCAGCACGCCTTCGAATTCCTGGCGCGACAACACGAGCACCGTCACGGAGGTGACCGCCTTCGCGGTGAACTCCCAGATCGCGTCCGAACTGGTGAGCGCGTTCTCGCCGAAGTAATCGCCGTCCACGAGCGTGCCGAGCACGGTCTGGTCGCCGTACGCGCCGACGCCCGCCTTCGTGATCTTGCCGTGCGCGACGAGGAACACCTGGTCGGCCCGGCTGCCGAACTCGGCCAGCACGTCGCCCGGCTGGTACTCGCGCTGTTCGAACCGCCCGGCCAGTTCGGCGAGCACCTCCTCGTCGTCGAAACCGCGCAGCGCCGCCAGTTCCCCGAGTTCGGGCGGGATGACCCGGACCTCGGACCCGCTGGTCACGAACGTGACCCGGCCGTCGCCGACGGTGTAGCTGAGCCGCCGGTTGACGCGGTAGGTGCCCGCGGACACCTCGACCCACGGCAGCACCTTCAGCAGCCACCGCGAGCTGATGCCCTGCATCTGCGGCACGGACTTCGTGGTCGTGGCCAGTTGCCGCGCCGCTGCCCGGCCTAGGCTCAAGGGTTCGTGGTCCTCCACGTCCGCGGAGTCGACCGGATCGGTGACAGTCACAGCGAAACCACCTTGTCTGGGGAAGCGTGTGTGGGAAGGCTTGTCTCGGAATCAGGAGTGCGGGATCAGGACCGGTAGCGCGGGTTCGTGGCGTGCCATTCGAAGCCGCCGCCCATCCAGTCGCGGACGCCGGCGAGGAAGCGCTGCAGTTCCGGCGACGGGATCGAGAGCAGGGCGCGGTGCCCCTCCTCGAACTCGCGCACGATCCGGTTGTGCAGCGCGACGGTGGCCTCGACCGCCTCGGAGACCGGGCAGTTCCGGTCGGCGGCGATCTGGAGCACCATGTTGCAGACCGGGTTCTCGTCGGCGGCGTCCTTGGCCACCGAATGGAGGTCGTTGACCAGCACGGTCGCGGTGCCCGCGCGCATCATCGCCTCCCGCACGCGCGGGTCGTAGTAGAACGGGGCGGGCAGTTCGTACCCGCCGACCGCGTCGATGAGGGTCATCGAGGTGTAGAAGCTGTCGTGCTGGCGGGCGGCCAGGTACTCCCACGCCGGGGGATAGCGGCCGGTGTGGCGCCACGCGGCGTAGGCGTCCCAGCTGACGAACATCGCGAAGGTCGAATAGCAGACCCGCTGGACCACCACCGGCGAACCGTGCCTGCCGAGATGGTCGACCGCGGAGCGGAACCCGACCCGGATCGGATCGGCCGCCAGCGCCTCCTCGAGCGGCGCGGTGAACTCGCCCGCCGGAGCGACCGGGTCCATCGCGGGCATGACCAGCGCCAGCCGCGGCGGGAGCTTGGTCGGCGAGGCGCCGAGGGAACTGTCGTCGGCGTAGTAGTCGTCGGCGGCCCACCACACCGCGTTGAGCTGAGCGGCGATCAGCAGCCGGTCAGGATCGTCGCAGTCGGGGTGGGCGAGCATCACGAGCCTGCCGAGCGTGGCCCGCGCGATCTGGTCCAGCCCCTCGCCCTCGAACCCGCACTCGGCCGCCCACTCGACCAGCCGCCGGTCGACTTCGGCGGCGAGCGCTTCGTTCTCCCGCCGCACCGCCGGGCAGTACAGCGGCGACGCGCTGCCGTCGCCCCATTCCCGCTCCGCGTACGCCGGATCGTGCCCGCCGGCAGGCGCGAACTGCTCGGCGATCCGGGCCGCGGAGGTGCCGAGCCCGAGCGGCCCGCTCAGCCAGCCGGTCGGGCACGCGAGGTCCGCTGCGGTTCCGGACATGACGGCGGCCCCGCTCAGACGCGGTCGGCGGCGATGAGCAGGTACTGGAAGCTGCCCTCGCGATAGGCGGTCAGGAACGGCTGCTCGATCCCGGTCGCCACGGACGACTGCTCCCGCAGCTCCCAGTAGGGGATCGTCGCCGCGGTCAGGTCCACGACGTTGATCGGCACGAACCCGTTGGCGGCGAGCGCGGCGAAATAATCGCTGCGGGCGTGGATATTGCAGATGTAATGCTGGTCGATCTGGCTCACCGCGCGCGAACGGCCGCCGGTCAGGTCGTTGTAGCATCCGGTGATCGTGACGAATCGCCCGCCCGGCCGCAGCTGCCGCGCGTGTTCGGCGAACAGTTCGCGCAGATCCACGTACATCGTGCTTTCGTTGTTCCAGATTCCGGCGAAATCGCCGCTTTCGAATCCGGTGTCCAGCATGTTCCGCAGATGGAATTGCACCGCGCCGTCTATTCCGCGCAGCCGGGCCTGTTCGTTGGCGAATTCGACCTGCTGCTCGGAAATGGAGATCCCGTCCACCCGGGCGCCGAACCGCTGGTGCGCCTGCACGCTCGTGCCGCCGCGCCCGCAGCCCGCGTCGAGCAGCCGGTCGGTCGGCTTGATCGGGGCGAGGTGCTGCAGCAGGAATTCCGACTGCGCGGTCTCCAGCCGGTGCATTTCGGCGATGATCGCCTCGTCGCGGCTGTCCCCGCGACCGTCCAGAACGGACGGATCGTAGTCGCCGATCCCGTAGTGGTGGTGGTAAAGCCCGTCGACGTCGCCGAGGCGCAGGTTCACCGGGTCCTTTTCGGCGTTCCAGTAGTCGGCGACCGACTGCTGATACGCGGTGCGGGCAACCGGACGGGCAACAGATGTCATGACGAACTCCCTTTTCGGGTCGCAATTCCCGATCTGCACGCGGCGAACTGCGCCGGCGCGCCCCGGGCTGGGCCGGAGCGGCCGGCTTTTCCTCGATCCGGGACCGAGGCTAGCGAGGATTCTTTTGCCCGGACAAGACGATTCGCGGTAATTCACTCGCGGGCTGGCGGGCCCGCGATTCCGTGCCTCTTCTGGCCTAGGAGGACACTCGTGCGGGGTGTTCGCGCGCCGGTCCCCGGGGCACGATCGATGCCGCCGGAGACACGAGCGGATGACGGCGCGCAACAGGCTGTGGACGGCCCTGGCGTACGGGTGACGCCCGATGGGCCGAAGCGGTTCCGGAGCACGGAACCCGGGGCGGCCCGGCACTCACGCGGTGCGCGAGGTCAGCTGGAGAAGAACGACACCTCCCACGATCAGCGCCAGTGCGAGGATTCGCGGGAGGCTGACGGGTTCGTGCAGCCAGAAGATGCCGACGACAGCCGTGCCGACCGCGCCGATTCCGACGAACACCGCGTACGCCGTCCCGACCGGAACGGTTTTCATGCCGAGGTTCAGCACGTATAGGACGAGGACGGTGAGCGCTCCGCAGATCAGCGTCGGCACGAGCCTGGTGAAGCCGTCGGTGAGGCGAATGCTGTGCGCCCAGGCGATTTCGAGCAGCCCGGCCGCGACCACGGCGATCCAGCCCATCGCTAGATCTCGTCGAGCGCGGTGCGGACCTCGGACGGCAGGGCGAGGTCTCGGGCGGCGACGAGGTCGGCGAGGTGCGCCGGGTTGCTCGTGCCGGGGATGACCACGACGTTGTCGGCGAGGTCCAGGAGCCAGGCGAGAGCCAGCGTCGCCGCCGGAACCCCCAGCTGCCGTGCGGGTTCGGCCAGCGGAGAAGCGTCTCCGGCGAGTGCCCCGTTGCCGAGCGGGCGGAACGCCAGATACGGGATTCCGGCGGCGGTGGTGGCGTCCAGGACGTCGCGTCCGCCGGAGTGTCCGACGTGGTACTCGTTCTCGACGGACGCGATCGGCGTGATCGCGCGGGCCTGGTTCAGCAAGTCGACCGTGACGTTCGAGACGCCGACGTGCTCAAGCAGTCCTTCGTCGCGCAGTTCGGCGAGGGCACCGACGGTGTCCGCCCACGGGACGGTGCTGTCCGGCATGAATCTGGCGTGCACCAACGGAAGCCGTTCGACGCCGAGCTGCGCGAGATTGTCCCGGACGGCCGCCTTGACCGCGTCCGGCGCGGCATCGGCGGCGAACCCGCCGTCCGGGGTGCGGCGCGCGCCGACCTTGGTGGCGATCAGCAGGTCGTCCGGGTAGGGCCGGAGCGCCTCGGCAAGCAGGCGGTTGGCGACCTCGGGCCCGTAGTAGCCGGACGTGTCGATCAGCCGGATCCCCGCGTCGACGGCGGCGCGGACAGCTGCCTTGGCCCGCTCCGGATCGGCGGGCTCGCCCATCGCTTTCGGCCCGGCGAGCTGCATGGTCCCGTATCCGATCCGGCCGGCGGTCTCGAGTGGCATGGTTCTCCCCATCCGTTCATGTGGACACTGTGTCCACTTACGACCGTACTCGATCCGGACATAATGTCCAGATACAGTGACGGGGTGAACAGCGAACCAGTCACCGAGCGAGCGGACGCCGCGGCGAACCGGCGGCGGATCCTGGCCGCGGCCGAGGAGCTGTTCGCCACGCGCGGCCCGGACATCACGATGGGCGACCTGGCCGCCGCGGCGGGGGTCGGCCGCGGCACGCTGTACCGGCGCTACGAGAGCGTCGCCGCGGTGGCGGTCGCGCTGCTGGACGAACACGAACGCCGCCTGCAGGAGGCAATGCTGTCCGGCCCGCCGCCGCTCGGTCCGGGAGCCGCGCCCCGGGAACGGCTGATCGCGTTCTACGACGCGATGATCGATCTGCTGGAACAGCACCTGCCCCTGGCCCTCGGCGCGGAGACCGGAGCGCGGCGGTATCAGACCGGTGCGTACGGGTTTTGGCGCGTTTTCGTGGCGACGCAGGTGCGCGAATCCGGATTGCGCGACGACGCGTTGCCGGATGTGCTGCTGGCTCCGTTGGCGCCTGATCTGTATCAGAACCAGCGGCACGAGCGGGGGCTGTCGGTGGCGGCGGTGAAGAAGGCGCTGCATCGGCTGGCGTACGCGTTGCCGTCGGACTAAGCCGGGCGCTGGCCGGGCGGAGTAGATTCGCCGGATGAGCAGCGGCACGCCGATGCGGATCGGCTGGATCTGCCTCGCGGCGGTCAGCGCCGGGATCCTGGGGTTCGGGATCGTGGTGCTCGTCGCGCCGCCCGCCGGGGACGCGCCGCTCTACCGCGCCGACGCGCTCGCCACCGCTGGGCTCGGGCTGTTCGGCGGGCTGACCGCGGCGATCCCGTTCCGCGCGGGGGAGCGGTGGGCGTGGTGGGCGCTCTGGTTCTATCCCGTGTTCTGGCTGGCGCATCTGGTGTTCCGGCTGCCGCCGGGGACGGACCGGGTGCATCAGGCGGTGTTCCTGGCGCTGTCGGCGGCGGGGTTGCTGGTGCCGGTGCGGGCGTTCTTCCGCGCTTCGGCCGAAGGACACCACGCTCGCCGGTGAGCCGGTGATCCGGTGCCCGCGATCGCGGCGGGCTGCCCTGCGGGAATGTCTGCTCGTTCGTCTCTGGTCCCCGCCCGAACGCCTGGTCATGCTCCAGTCGGAACCGTTCGACGCGGGAGGACGCCTTCATGACCATGCAACGCGGCGCGGACGTGCCGCTGCCCGATCTGTGCGTGCACGAGCTGTTCGCCCGGCACGCCGCCGAGGCGCCGGGGGCCGCGGCGGTGCGGTACGGGGACGAACGGCTGGACTACGGAGAGCTGGACCGGCGTGCCAACCGGTTCGCGCATCTGTTGCGGGCACAGGGAATCGGGCCGGAAACGCCGGTGGCGCTGTGCCTGGAGCGCGGCACGACGCTGCTGGTCGCGATGCTCGGGATCCTCAAGGCGGGCGGTTACTACGTCCCGCTCGATCCGGGTTATCCGCCGGAGCGGCTCGCGTTCATGCTCGGCGATTCCGGCGCGGCGGTCGCGGTGACCGAGCGGGCGCTGGAGGACCGGGTGCAGGCCGCACCAGCGGTGGTTTTCGCCGACGAGGCCGACCTCAGCGGCTGGCCGGACACCCCGCCGGTCGCGAATCTGGTGCCGGACAACCTGATCTACCAGATGTACACCTCCGGCTCGACCGGCCTGCCGAAGGGCGTGCAGGTGACGCACCGCGGGGTGGTCCGGCTGGTGCACGGTTCCGGGTTCGCCGATTTCGGGCCGGGCGAAGTGTTCCTGCTGCTTACCTCCCTGTGCTTCGACGTCTCGACGTTCGAGCTGTGGGGAGCGCTCGCGACCGGCGCGACGCTGGCGGTGCTGCCGCCGGGGGTGCCGACTGCGGCGTCGGTCGAGGAGGCGGTGCGCCGGTTCGGGGTGACGACGGTGTGGCTCAGTTCCGGGCTGTTCGGGCACGTGGTGGACGACCGGGTGACCGCGCTCGCCGGGGTGCGGCACGTCATCGCGGGCGGCGACGTCGTGCCGCCGGTGCAGGCGCGGCGGGTGATCGAGGAACTCGGCGCGGAGATGAGCAACGGGTACGGGCCGACCGAGTGCACGACGTTCGCTTGCGTGCACCGGGGCATGACCGTCGCCGACACCGCCGGGCCGATTCCGATCGGGAAGCCGATCGCGAACACCCACGCGTATGTCGCGGATGCCGATGGAGTGCCGGTCGAAGCGGGGGAACGAGGGGAACTGCTGCTGGGCGGGCCTGGTGTCGCGCGCGGGTATTTCCGGCGTCCGGCGCTGACGGCGGAACGGTTCGTCCCCGACCCGGCTGGCGGCGGCGGGCGGGTTTACCGCACCGGCGACGAGGTCGCGCTGCGGCCGGACGGCGCGTTCGCCTTCTTCGGACGGCTCGACCAGCAGGTCAAGATCCGGGGTTTCCGGGTCGAGCCGGGCGAGGTGGAAGCGGTGCTGACGGCGCATCCGCTGGTGCGGTCGGCCGTGGTGGTGCCGTACGAGCGCGACGGCGACCGGGTCCTCGCGGCACATGTGGTGGCACCCGGGGCGGACGCGGCTGAGCTGCGCGAATTCCTGGCTGCCCGGTTGCCCGCGCATCTGGTGCCGTCGCTGTGGTCCTGGCTGGCGGAGCTGCCGATCACGCCGAACGGCAAGGTGGACCGCGCGGCGCTGCCGGAGCCGGCGGAGAGCGGGCCGATCCAGGAGTTCGTCGCGCCGCGGACGCCGGTGGAGGAGGCGGTCGCCGAGGTGTGGCGGGAGCTGCTGGACCTCGAACGCGTGGGCGTCCACGACGATTTCTTCGCGGATCTGGGCGGACATTCGCTGCTGGCGACCCGGGTGGTGGCGTTGCTGGGGGAGCGGTTTCCGGTGGAGCTGCCGGTGAGCGCCGTGTTTGAAGCGTCCACAGTGGAGCAGTTGGCGGCCGAGGTGCAGCGGGCGGTGGCGGAGTATGTCGCGACACTGTCCGATGTAGACGTCGAGCACGCGTTGGGCTGAGGGATAGGCCGCGTCCGGGCGTTCTCGGACGCGGCCTTTGTTCATGCTTTTTCGATGACGGTGGCCAGTTCGGCGACGGTCCGGGCGGCGAAGAGGTCGCGCAGGGAGACCCGGACGCCGAGCTGCTTCCGGATCCGGGCGAGTACCCGGGTGGCCAGCAGCGAATGGCCGCCGATGCGGAAGAAATCGTCGTGCACGCTGATCTCCTCGACCCGCAGCACCTCCCGCCAGATGCCGGCCAGCGCGTGCTCCACGGCGGACGACGGCTGGGTGATCGGCTCGGCCCGCGCGGCACTGTCGGGCGAGGGGTCCGGCAGTGCCGCGCGGTCCACCTTCTTGCTTGGCGTCAAGGGCAGCTCCTCCAGGGCGACCCACTGCCCGGGCACCAGGTAATCCGGCAGCTGCGAACGCAGGCTCGCCCGCAGTGCGGCGAAGTCCGGTTCTCCTTCGGCCGCAACGACATAGGCCACGAGTGTCCGCTCCGGCAGGTCCTTCACCACCACGGCGGCCGCGCGGACCGCGGGATGGGCGTCGAGGGCGGCTTCGATTTCGCCGAGTTCGATCCGGAAGCCGCGGATCTTCACTTGACGGTCGAGCCTGCCGAGGAACTCGATCGTCCCGTCCGAGCGGAAGCGGGCGAGGTCGCCGGTGCGATACAGCCGCGCGCCGGGCGAATACGGGTCCGGCACGAACTTGTCCGCGGTGAGCCCGGGGCGGCGGAGGTAGCCGCGCGCGACGCGGAGCCCGCCGAGGTGCAGTTCGCCGGGGACGCCGACCGGCGTTGGCCGTCCGAGGGGGTCGAGCACGTAGACGCTGGTCGCGGCGACCGGGCGGCCGATCGGCAGGCTCGCCGCGCCGAGATCGGCGTCGTCGGCCCACTGCAGGAGGCTGGAGATCGTCGCCTCGGTCGGGCCGTAGCAGGCCACGAACCGGCCGGGCAGGCCCAGCTCGCGCCAGCGTCGGGCATCTTCGGTGGTCACGACGTCCGCGCCGACGTTCACCATCTTCAGGTGCGCGACCCGCGGATCGCGCGGCGCGAGCACGCCGAGCAGTTCGCGATAGTAGGCCGGGGTGAGGTTGACGCTGGTGATCCGGTGCCTGCCGAGCTGGTCGGCCAGCTCCTCGGGCTCCCAGAACAGCGGATCGCTCAGCACCACCGACGCTCCGGCCAGCAGCGGCGCGCCGATCTGTTCCAGCGAACCGTCGAACGCCAGCGAGGCGAGCGACAGGACCCGGTCGGCCGCGGTGATTCCGTACTCGCGCGCGATGACCAGCGCGTGTTCGGCGTAGGAGCCGTGCTGGATCTGGACGCCCTTCGGCCGACCGGTCGAGCCGGACGTGTAGATGACGTAGGCGAGATGATCCGGCTCGATCGTCCATTCCGGACTGTCCGAAGAGGTCTCGGCGATCTGGTCGAGGGTGACTACTGGGCAGCCTGAGTCGGCGAACAGGCTGGCGTAGCGTTCCTCGGTGACCACGGCGGCGGTGCGGGCGTCTTCGACGAGGTAGGCCAGCCGATCGGGCGGGTTCGCCGGGTCGAACGGGACGTAGGCCGCGCCGGATTTCAGCACGCCGACCAGCGCGATCACAGCGTCGACGCTGCGTTCTAGACAGACGCCGACGGTCGATTCCGGGCCGAGTCCGCTCGCGCGCAGGTACCGGGCGAGCCGGTTGGCGGCCGCGTCGAGCTGCGCGTAGGTGAGTTCCTGGCCGCCGCAGTGGACGGCGAGGCGGTCCGGGGTTTCGGCGGCTCGCTGGGCGAACAGGTCGGGGAAGCAGGCGGGCGGCGCCGCGTAGCTCGGGGCCAGTGCCCAGCTGGACAGCAGGTCCAGTTCGGCGGCCGGGGTCAGGTCGAGTTCGCTCACGCGCCGGGCCGGATTGTCGGCGATGCTTTCCAGCAGGCGCTGGAAACGGGCGGCCAGCCGGTGCGCGGTGGCGGGTTCGAAGAGGGCGGTCGGGTAGGTCAGGGTCCCGGTCAGCGAGCCGTCCGGCCGGTGCTCGAACTGCAGTCCGAGGTCGAACGACGCGGCCGTCCAGTCCACATCGGACTCTTCGACGTCGAGGCCGGGGAGCCGGAACCGCTGCGCGGGCACCTCGTGCAGGCCGAAGAACGCTTGCACCAGGGGGTTGCGGGAGAGGTCGCGGTCCGGTTCGAATTCGCCGACGAGCCAGTCGAACGGGACGTCCTGGTTGCCGAAGGCGTCCAGCGCGGTTCCGGCGACCTGGTCGAGGAAGGCGGTGAAGGCCGGGTCGCCGCCGAGGTCGGCGCGCAGCACCAGCGTGTTGACGAAGAACCCGGCCAGCCCCTCGACCTCGGCGGGGGTGCGGCCGGCGACCGGGCAGCCGACGGCGATGTCCGTGCCGCCGGTGTGCCGGGCGAGAAAGACCTGGTAGGCCGCGAGCAGGACCATGAACGGCGTGGCCCGGCGGGACCGGCCGAGCGCGGTGAGCCGTTCGGCGAGCGCGGCGGGCACCTCGACCCGGACGGCGGCGCCCGCCGGATCCCACACCGGTCCGCGCGGACGGTCAGCGGGCAGCTCCAGCGGGGTCAGCCCGGCGAGCCGTTCGCGCCAGTAGGCGAGCTGGCCGCCGAGCCGGGTTTGGGCGTCTTCCCGTTGCCATAGAGCGAAATCCGCGTATTGGATCGGCAAGGCGGGCAGCTCGGGCAGGGCTCCGGCGTGGAACGCGCGGTACAGCTCGGCGAGTTCGGCGGCGAGGACGTCCCAGGACGCGCCGTCGAAGGCGATGTGGTGCACGACGATCAGCAGCACGTGGTCGCGCGCGTCGAGGCGCAGCAGCCGGGCGCGCAGCGGCAGGTCGGTGGCGAGGTCGAAGGGCACGGTCAGCTCGGCGGCGACGACGGTGTCCACCTCGTCCTCGGTGACGCCTTCGATCGGCAACGGCACCTGCTGCGGCTTCCCGACGGCCTGGATCGGCACCCCTTCGCGGCTGCGATACCGCGTCCGCAGCACCTCGTGCCGGGCGACGAACGCGTCGATCGAGCAGCTCAGCGCGGGGACGTCCAGTTTTCCGCGCACCCGCAGCGTCAGCGGGAGGAGGTACTCGGTCCCGCCGGGCCGCAGCGCGTCGAGGAACCACAGTCTTTCCTGCGAGAAGGACAGCGGCAGGTCGCCGGGCATGGTCATGGCGCCAGGGTGGCGGCTTCCCGCCGATCGGCCCAGAGCCGGGACGGTGCGCGCGTTGCTGCGCTTTCTTCTCTGCCGCGCCGCCGCCCGCGCGGGAAGGCTCGGCTCGCGACGGGACGGGTGTGCCCGGCGCGAGGACGAGGAGGACCGGATGAGCGAGGACGAACGCACCTACGGCGTCGTGCTCAACGACGAGGAGCAGTACTCGATCTGGCTGGTCGGCCGGGAGCTGCCGGCGGGCTGGCGCTACGAGGGGAAACGCGGTCCGAAGCAGGAGTGCCTCGACCACATCGACGAGGTCTGGACGGACATGCGGCCGAAGAGCCTGCGCGACCGGATGCGCGCCTCCGCCTAGTTCCCGCCGGTTCCGCAGCCCGCCGACCACCGCCCGCTGTCCGCTGTCCGCTGTCCGTGAAGGACTCCTTGAGGGAATCGGATTCCGTCAAGGAGTCCTTCACGGACCGTCCGCCGGCCAGCCCCGGCCCCGATCGACCCGCAGGGGGAGCGATGACCACCGAACAGTCCCGGCGCGCGGAGCTGCTGCAGCGCTATCTGGCGAACGCGGCCCCGGCCCGTCCGGCGGCTGCGATGCGGGCCGATCGCGGCCGTCCGCTGCCGCTTTCCCCGGCGCAGCAGCGGGTCTGGGTGCTGGACCGGCTCCGGCCCGGCGGGACCGAATACGTGGTGACCGCGGCGTGGCGCCTGCGCGGCCCGCTCGACGTGGCGCGGCTGCGCGCATGCTGGCAGACGATCGTGTCGCGGCACGAGATCCTGCGCACCACGTATGCGGAACGCGACGGGGTGCCGGAGCAACTCGTCGGCGAGCCCGGGGTCGACCTGACAGTGCGGGACGTCGCGGCGGAGGACGTCGAGTCGGTCACCCGGGAAGCGGCGTCGGTGCCGTTCGATCTGTCGCGGGACCGGCCGTTGCGGATCCGGGTGCTGCGGCAGTCCGCCACCGAGCATGTGCTGCTGCTCGTCGTGCATCACATCGCTTACGACGGCTGGTCGACGTCGGTCGTCGCGCGGGAACTTGGGGCGTTGTACAGCGGGGAAACCCTGCCGGAGCTGCCGGTCCAGTACGCCGATTTCGCTTCCTGGCACCGGACCCACGCGGTCAGCGATCGGGTTTCGGAGCAGGTCGAGTTCTGGCGACGCCGTCTCGACGGAGTGGTGCCGCTGACCCTGCCGACGGACCGCCCGCGCCCGCCGGTGCACGATCCGCGCGGGGAAACCCTGCGGTTCACCGTGGACGCCGAACTGGGGGCGGCGGTTGCCGCGCTCGGCCGGGCGCATCGGGCGACCACGTTTATGGTGCTGCTGGCGGCGTATCAGATTCTGCTGAGCCGGTATTCGGGCCAGTCCGACGTCACGGTCGGCACGCCGGTTGCCGGACGTACGCGGGCCGAATCGCAGGATTTGATCGGACTGTTCCTGAATACCCTGGTGCTGCGGGCTTCGGTGGACGGTTCCTTGTCGTTCCAGGACTTCCTGGACCGCGTGCGTCGGGATACCCTTGACGCTTACGCCAATCAAGACGCCCCGTTCGAGCGGCTGGCCGACGAGTTGGCACCGGAACGAGATCTTTCGAGGAATCCGCTTTTCCAGGCCATGCTCGTGCTGCAGAACACCGCTTCCGCCGGGTTCGAGGCGGCTGGCGTCAGCGGCGAACAGGTACATTCTCCTTGGCACAGTGCGAAATTCGACCTGACGCTGGAATTGACCGAGCGTCCGGACGGGAGCCTGGACGGGGTGCTGGAGTATCCGGTCGCCCTGTTCGACCGGGATACCATCGCGCGAATGGCCGGGCATTTCACTGAGCTGCTGCGCGGGATTGTCGCGGATCCCGGTGCGCGGCTGGCGGAGCTGCCCTGGCTGCGTGATGCCGAACTGGCGCGGTGGAATGAGACTGATGTCGCGTATCCGTCCGGGACTTTGCTGTCGCTCGTCGCGGAGGGCGTGACTGCCCGCGTGGTTGCTGACGGTGTCTCGGTGTCCTATGTGGAGCTGGATGCGTTGTCGAATCAGGCGGCGCATTGGCTGAGGTCGCGTGGGGTGGGGCTGGAGTCGGTGGTGGGGGTTCGGCTGGAGCGTGGCCTGGAGATGGTGGTCGCGTTGGTGGGGATTCTGAAGGCTGGGGCGGCGTATTTGCCGTTGGATCCGGATTATCCTGAGGATCGGCTGCGTTTCATGGTCGAGGATTCGGGCACCGAGTTGGTGATTGAGCCGGGTGATCTGACTGGGTTGAATGAGCCGGTCTCGCCGGTGGATGTGCTGGTGCGGCCGGAGAATGCGGCGTATGTGATTTACACGTCGGGGTCGACCGGCAGGCCTAAGGGCGTGGTGGTCGAGCATCGCGGGATTGTGAATCGGCTGCGGTGGATGCAGGCGGAATACGGCCTGGCTCCGGATGATCGGGTGTTGCAGAAGACGCCGTTCGGGTTTGACGTGTCGGTGTGGGAGTTTTTCTGGACGCTTTCCGCTGGTGCGACATTGGTGATGGCTCGCCCGGGCGGGCATCGTGATCCGGCCTATCTCGCTGAAGTCATGGCGGAGGGGATTACGACCGCGCACTTCGTGCCGTCAATGCTGCGGGCGTTCCTGGCCGAGCCGGTGCCGTCGTTGCGCCGGGTGTTGTGCAGCGGTGAGGCATTGCCGGATGAACTGGCGGAGCGGTTCCACCGGGTGATCGGCGCTGAGCTGCATAATCTTTACGGGCCAACGGAAGCATCGGTCGATGTCACGGCGGATCGATGCCTGCCGGGAGAGCCCGTCACGATCGGCCGCGCGATCGCGAACACCCGGGTGTTCGTCGTGGATGCCGAGTTGCGCGAGGTGCCAGTGGGCGTCCCCGGCGAACTGGTCATCGCTGGGGTGCAGCTGGCGCGTGGGTACTTGAACCGGCCGTCGCTGACCGCCGAGAAGTTCGTGCCCGACCCGTTCGCGCGGACGCCCGGTGAACGGCTGTACCGCACCGGCGACCTCGCCCGCCGGTTGCCGGACGGGCGGATCGAGTACCGGGGACGGCTCGACCACCAGGTCAAGATCCACGGCAACCGGATCGAACTCGGCGAGGTCGAGACGACCCTGCTGACCCATCCCGACCTGCGCGCGGCAGCGGCCGCGGTGCACGACGACCGGCTGATCGGCTACTTCGTGCCCGAGCCAGGCTGGACCCCGGACCCGGCCGCGTTGCGCGCGCATCTGGCCCGCACGCTGCCCGAACCGATGCTGCCGTCGGTGTGGGTCGAGCTGGCCGAGCTGCCGCTGACCGCCAGCGGCAAGACCGACCGCAACGCCCTGCCCGCCCCCGAGGGCGAACGCACGACCCAGGGTTACGTCGCGCCCCGGACCCCGGCCGAAGCGTCGGTGGCGCGCGCGTTCGCCGCAGCGACCGACGTCGACCGGGTCGGTGCGGAGGACAGCTTTTTCGCCCTGGGCGGCGATTCCCTGCGCGCCATCCGGGCGGTGGGACTGCTGCGGGCGGAGGGGATCGAGGCGAACGTCGCGGACCTCTTCCGACAGCCGCGAGTGGCCGATTTCGCCGCCGGACTGGGCGGTCCGGCAGGTGCGGTGGAGGTGGTCGAGCCCTTCGCCCAGCTTACCGAAGACCAGCGCCGCGGGCTGCCGGACGACGTGACCGACGCCTACCCGCTGTCCCTCGCCCAGGCGGGCATGGTGCACGAAATGCTCGCCGGAGCCGACCGCGGCCTCTACCTGAACCACCTCGGCTACCCCGTGCACGAGGAGTTCCGCCTGGACGCGTTGCAGCAGGCCGCGAACCGGCTGGTCGCCCGGCACGAAATCCTGCGCACCTCCATCGACTTCGCTGCGGTCCCCGCCTTGCAACGGGTCCATGAGACCGCTCGCCTGACGGTGACCTGCGACGACCTCCGTGCGCTATCCGCCGATGACCAAGCCGAACGAGTGCGGCGCTTCCCTTTGGAGGACCGAGCGCGCGGTTTCGACCTGCTCCGCCCGCCGCTGCTGCGCCTGCACGTCCACTGGCTCGGCGATCGCGAATGGCGGTTGTCGTTCAGCTATGTGCACGCCATTCTCGACGGCTGGAGCCAGAACTCGCTGGTCGCCGAGCTGATCTCGGACTACCGCTCCGGCGCGGCAGGCCCGGTCTCGCCGCCTCCAGTGCGGTTCGCCGACACGGTCGCCCGGGAACGCGTCGCACTGGAGTCCACTGTGGACCGCGAGTTCTGGTCGGACCGCGTGCGTGCCGCCGAGCGATTCACCGTACCGTCCGGCTGGGCAGGTGAGGACGACGGAATCTATCGCACGGTGCGGGTACCGTTCGATGATCTGGCACCGCAATTGCGTTCCGTCGCCTCGTCGGCCGGGGTGCCGTTGAAGAGCTTGCTACTGGCCGCGCACCTCACCGTACTGCGCACGGTCGCCGGACACGACCGGCCGTTTCAGACCGGCGTGGTGACCAACAGCCGGCTCGAACGCGCGGGCGGCGACGAGGTTCGGGGAATGTTCCTGAACACCGTGCCGTTCGCGGTGCCCTCGGACGCGCGGGACTGGCCGGAACTGGCTCGCGCGGTCTTCGCGGAGGAGACCGCGATGTGGCCGCACCGGCACTTCCCGCTGCCCGCGATGCAGGCGGCTTGGGGTGGGCAGATTCCGCTCGTCGACGTTTTCTTCAATCATACGGACATGCACGTGCTCGCGGAAGCACTGGTTGATCTTGCCGAGGTCGCCGACAGCACGCCCAACGAGTTCGGCCTATCCGTCTCGACCGTGCCCGGTGCCTTTGTGTTGGAGGCGTTCACCCACCGGATTTCCTTGGTGCATATGGACTTCCTGGCGCGGCTCTACCGGCATGTACTGGAACGGATCGTAACCGCGCCGACCTCGAACCCGCGCCGCAGCGGTCTGCCCTCGGCGGATCGGGCCGCCCTGCTGCGAAACCCGGCACGGACTCCTGTCTTCGACCAGACCCTGCCGGAACTCTTCGCCGTCACTGCGGCAGGGTGTCCCGCCGCAGTGGCCCTGCGATGCGGCGACGTGACGCTCACCTATCAGGAATTGTCGGTGCGGGTCGGTAAACTGGCGGGGTATCTGAGGGACAGCGGAGTGCGGCGCGGGTCGTTGGTCGGCGTGCTGCTCGATCGCGGTCCGGCGCTGCTTGTCGCGCTGCTGGCCGTGCACCGGGCGGGTGCGGCGTATGTGCCGATCGATCCGCGTTATCCGGCTAAGCGCGTGGGTTACGTGCTGGCTGATTCGGGTGTGGAGGTGGTGATCAGCGAGGAGCCGCTGGCCGGACTGCTTGCGGAAACGGCTTGCTCGACGGTGCTGGTGGACCGGGACGCGGCGGCGATCGAGGGCGGTCCGGTGGTGTCGTCGGGTCGGGATGCTGCTGTAGTTGCGGCTGGCGTGGCGGTGCCGTCGGGCCGAGATGCTGCGGCTGGCGGAGTGGTGCTGCCGGGTCCGGATGCTGCTGTGGTTGCGGTCGGCGGGGCGGTGCCGTCGCGTGGAGCTGCGGCGGCGATCGAGCCTGGCCCGACGGTGCGGCCAGGTCAGGATCCGGCCTCGGTTGTAGCTGGCTTGGCTGTGTCGCCGGACCGGGAAGCGGTGGCTGCGGCCGACTCGGCGGTGCGGTCCGAGCCAGGCACTGCTGTGGTTGCGGCCGGTCCGGTGGTGTCGTCGGGCGGGGCTGAGGCGGCGATCGAGCCTGGCCGCACGGTGCAGCCAAGCAAGGATCCGGTTGCGGTGGAGCCTGCTTCGCCCGTCCCGTTCGAGCGGGATGGCGGGGTGGTCGCGGCTGGCCCGCTGCTGCCGTCGGGTCGGGATGCGGTGGCGGCTGGCTCAGCGCTGCCGTCGGGTCCGGATGCCGTGGCGGTCGGTGTCCGCCCGACGGTGCCGTCGGGCAGCGACGCGGCGAGGGCTGACGTTTCCCCGGCGCCACCAGGTCGCGATGCGGCGGCCATAGAAGTCCGCGTACCGGGCCGGGAAGGCTCTGCGGCCGTCGACACGCCGAATATTCCGGTGCCGCGACCACACGGGGACGAACTCGCCTACGCCATCTACACCTCCGGTTCCACCGGCCAGCCCAAGGGCGTCCAGATCACCCACGCCGCCCTCGCGAACTTTCTCCTCTCCATGCGGGACCGTCCAGGCCTCGCGCCTGGAGCGGCAGTGCTCGCCCTGACCACCGTGTCGTTCGACATTTCCGCGCTTGAGTTGTATCTGCCTCTCCTGGTCGGCGGGCAGGTGATCCTCGCGAGCGCCGAGGAGTGCGTTGATCCGCAGCGGCAGGCGGCGTTGATCGAGCGGACTGGGCCGTCGGTGGTGCAGGCGACTCCGTCGGGCCTGCGGTTGCTCGTCGATTCGGGGTGGACGCCGCCGGCGGGGCTCGCCGTGTTCTCGGGCGGCGAGAAGCTGCCGGGGGACCTCGCGCGGCGGCTTACCGCGGGCGGGGCTCGGCTGTGGGATCTCTACGGTCCTACCGAAACGACGATCTGGTCTACCGTCGCCGAACTCGGCCGGGATGCCGTCGTGGCGTGGGAGCCGGTCGCGAATACCGACGTTTACCTGCTCGGCGACGATCTGGAGCCGGTTCCGCTGGGGGTCGTCGGGGAGGTCTGGATCGGCGGGGACGGGCTCGCGCGCGGGTACGCCGGGCGGCCGGGGCTGACGGCGGAGCGGTTCGCGCCGGATCCGCACGGGGTTCGGCCTGGCGGGCGGCTTTATCGGACCGGGGATCTGGCGCGCCGGCGGCCGGACGGATCGGTGGAGATCCTCGGTCGCGCCGACGATCAGGTGAAGGTCCGCGGGCATCGGGTCGAGCCGGGCGAGGTCGAGGCGGTGTTGCGGGCGGATCCGCGGGTGCGGGACGCGGTGGTCCAGCCGAGCGCGACCTTGGACGGCGTGGAGTTGACCGCGTATGTGGTCGCGCGGGGGGAACTGTCCATTGCGGACGTCCGGAAAGGACTGTCGGGCACCCTGCCGGATTACCTGGTGCCCAGCGGGTTCGTGCTGCTGCCGGAACTGCCGCGGACTCCGGCGGGGAAGCTCGACCGGGCCGCGTTGCCTGCGCCTGAACCGGCGGTGCGGGAGCGTTCGCATGTCGCGCCGCGCGGGCCGGTGGAGGAGATGGTCGCGGGTGTGTGGGCCGAGGTGCTCGGGATCGAGCGGATCGGCGCGCGTGACGATTTCTTCGATCTCGGCGGGCATTCTGTTGCCGCTACTCGGATCTCGGTCCGGCTTCGGGCGGCGCTCGATGCCGACGTTCCGGTGCGGGCGTTGTTCGATCACCCGACGGTCGAGGCGCTCGCCGCGGCGGTCGCCGGGTATCCGCGGCTCGCGTCGGAACCGGCGGCTCGGGCGACGATCCGGCCGCGTGCGAGGGTGAGCGAGGACGTATGAACGAGACGTTGCTGTCGCTCGTTGCCGAGGGCGTGACTGCTCGCGTGGTTGCTGAGGGCATCGAGGTGTCCTATGTGGAGTTGGATGCGTTGTCTAATCAGGCGGCGCATTGGCTGAGGTCGCGTGGGGTGGGGCTGGAGTCGGTGGTGGGGGTTCGGCTGGAGCGTGGCCTGGAGATGGTGGTCGCGCTGCTGGGGGTTCTCAAGGCGGGGGCGGCGTATTTGCCGTTGGATCCGGATTATCCTGAGGATCGGCTGCGGTTCATGGTCGAGGATTCGGGTGCTGAGTTAGTGATTGAGCCGGGTGACCTGACGGATCTTGACGAATCGCGACAGCCGGTGGATGTGGTGGTGCGGCCGGAGAACGCGGCGTATGTGATTTACACGTCGGGGTCGACTGGGCGGCCCAAGGGTGTGGTGATCGAGCATCGCGGGATTGTGAACCGGCTGCGGTGGATGCAGGCGGAGTACGGTCTGACGCCGCAAGATCGGGTGTTGCAGAAGACGCCGTTCGGGTTTGACGTGTCGGTGTGGGAGTTTTTCTGGACGCTCTCTGCCGGTGCGACGCTGGTGATGGCGCGGCCGGGCGGGCATCGTGATCCGCAGTATCTCGCCGAGGTGCTGGCCGACGGGATCACGACGGTGCATTTCGTGCCGTCGATGCTGCGGGCGTTTCTGGCCGGGCCGGTGCCGTCGCTGCCGCTGCGGCGGGTGTTGTGCAGTGGCGAGGCGTTGCCGGACGAGCTGGCGGAAAAGTTCCACCGGGTGATCGGCGCTGAGCTGCATAATCTTTACGGGCCAACGGAAGCATCAGTCGACGTTACGGCGACACAATGCTTGCCGGGGGAGACAGTCACGATCGGCTATCCGATCGCGAACACCCGCGTCCACCTCCTCGACGGCGAGCTGACGATCGCGGGGGTGCAGCTGGCGCGCGGGTACCTGAACCGGCCGTCGCTGACCGCGGAGAAATTCGTGCCTAACCCCTTCGCGCAGACGCCCGGGGAACGGTTGTACCGCACTGGCGATCGAGCCCGGCAGCGCGAGGACGGCGCGTTCGAATACCTGGGCCGGTTCGACCATCAGGTCAAGATCCATGGGAACCGGATCGAACTCGGCGAGGTTGAGGCTGCTCTGCATTCGCACCCGGCGATCGCGGCGGCGGCTGCTGCGGTGCACGACGACCGGCTGGTCGCGTACTGCGTTTACCGGGCGGGAGCGGAGCCTTCGACGGCTGAGTTGCGGGCGCATCTGGCCCGCACCCTGCCGGAGCCGATGCTTCCGGCGGTGTGGACTTCGCTGGCCGCGCTGCCGCTCACCTCGAGCGGCAAGATCGATCGCAACGCCCTGCCCGCGCCCGACGGTGGACGTCCGGCGCTCGGAGTCGCTTACGTGGCACCGAGGAACGGGGCAGAGCAAGAGATCGCGGAGATCTGGGCGGACGCGCTCGGGGTCAGCCCGGTCGGCGTCCACGACCCGTTCCTCGAGCTGGGCGGTCGGTCGCTGGCCGCTACCCGGATCTGCGCCCGGATCTGCCGCGCGGCCGGGCGGCGGCTGTCGGTCGCGGATCTGTTCACCGCGCCGACCGTCGCGGAGCTGGCCGAGGTAGTGGCCGCAGCGCCGCGTACGGCGGAGGTCCAGAGTGGACAGAGGGCGATTTCGGCGGCGCAGCACCGGATGTGGTTTCTCGATCAGCTGTCCGGGCCGTCCGCGACGTACACCATGTATGAGGCGTACCGGTGCACCGGAGAGCTGGACGTCGAGGCGTTGCGGGAAGCGTTGGCGCAGGTGGTCCGGCGGCACGAGAGCTTGCGCACGACGTTCCGGAGCCGTCGCGGCGAGCCTGAACTGGTCGTTTCCGCGGAAGCGGACGTGCCGTTGACGGTCGTGGACGGCTCGGCGGAGGAGATCGTCGACGCGGAGATCGGCAAGCCGTTCGATCTGGCGCGCGGGCCGTTGCTGCGGTGCACGGTGATCCGCGGCGAGCCTGGGCGGTTCACGCTGCTCGCGGTGATCCACCACATCATCGCCGACGACACCTCGATGGAGGTCTTCTGGCGCGACCTCGCCGAATGCTACGCCGGGCGGGCTGCCGCCTTGCCGGAGCTGACCGTGTCCCACACGGCACCGGATCAGTCCGGGCTCGAATACTGGAGGTCGGCGTTGAGGGGTGCGCCCCCGGCGATCGAGCTGCCGGACAGTCTTCCGCGACCGGCTCGTCAGGCGCAGCTGGAAGGCACGGTCGAGTTTTCCGTGCCACAGCACGTCATCAGCGCGCTGGACACGGTCGCCACCGAGGCGGGCGCGACGGGGTTCATGGCGTTGCTCGCCGCGTTCGTGCTCGATCTGCGCCGGGCGACCGGGCAGGACGATCTGGTGGTCGGCACTTTCGCCGGCAACCGGCCGTCGGTCGAGGCCGAGGACCTGATCGGGCTGTTCGTGAACACGCTCGCGCTGCGGGTGCGCCTGCCGGGCGATCCGGCGTATCGGGAGGTGCTCGACGCGGTGCGGGAGGCGGTGCTCGGGGGTTTCCGGCATCAGGACGTGCCGTTCGACCAGGTGGTGACGGCGGTGCGGCCGCCGCGCGATCTGAGCCGGAACCCGGTGGCGCAGGTGGCGTTCCAGTCGCTCGGGCCGCTCGCGGACCGGCTCCGGCTCGACGGGGTCCGGGCGGAGCCGTGGCGGGCGGGGCAGGGCGGGAATCCGTTCGACGTGCTGGTGACCGTCCGCGAGCATCCGGACGGGCTGGCCGGCACGCTGCATTACGACCGGGCGCTGTTCGCCGAGGCAGCGGCCAAGACGATGGCGGACCGGTTCGTGCAGGTCGTCGAGACGGTCGCGGCCGCGCCGGGCACCCGCGGCTCGGAGCTGCCGGGGTGAGCGCGGCCGCCCGTACACTGGGCGGGTGGACGGCGAGACGGCATACCGGCCGCAGCTCGGCGAACGCGAGCTGCGGGTGCTGCGGCTGGTCGCCGACGGGTACAGCAACAGCGAGATCGCGGCCGAACTCGGCTGGTCGGAGCACACGGTGAAGAACGCGCTGTACGACCTGATGGCGACGCTGGGCGTCCGCAACCGGGCGCACGCGGCGGCTTACGCGGTGCGGAACGGCCTGATCTAGCCCGGTGTCCGTACCCGCGGATCCGTGAAGGACTCCTTGCGGGAATCAGATTCCCTCAAGGAGTCCTTCACGGACGGCGAACCCCGCGGCGCGGTTTAGATGAGGCCTTGGCGCAGCGCGAAAGCGACAGCGTGCGCGCGGTTGCGCAGGCGCAGCCGGTGCGTGATGTCGTGCACGATCGTCGTCACCGTGCGGGCCGAATAGGCCAGTGCGGAAGCGATTTCGGCGGTCTCGTGGCCGTCGGCGACCATGCGCAGGACGTCGCGCTCGCGGGCGTCCAGGGTCGGCGCGGCGGGGGCGGGGGACTGCCGGGACTCGAACAGGTCGCTGAGCAAGTCCGGCGGCATCGTGCCGTGTCCGGTCGCGGCCGCGCGGACGGCGGAGACCAGCGTCTGCGCGCACGCCTGTTCCCGCCGCAACACTCCGCAGGCTCCGGCCTCGATGGCGCGCGCTGCCCGTGCCGCGTCGACTTTGCCGGTTACCAGCAGCACGGTGGCGCTGCGTTCCTTCGCGGTCCGGATCGCCTCGACGGCCGCGTCGTCGACCTCGTCGACCGCCAGCACGGCGACCCCGCCGTCGTCCCCGGTGAACTCGGCGCAGCCGAACAGCGCGCTCTCCAGGCCGGCGCGCAGGAACGGGTCGGCGGAGACCACTCGCACCGGGACGGTCTGTTCGAGGGTCGTCATTTCCCCTTCTCCTTTCCGGTCGCCGCCACCGCGGCGGGTTCGGGCTCTTCGAGCAGGTCCGGCAGGTCTTCCACGCGCCGCAGCGACGGACGGGCGGCCAGCGCGCCCAGCACGACCAGCAGCAGCCCGGCGAGCAGGAACATCAGCGCCATGCCGCGGCCGGGGCCGGTGCCGATCAGCTGGCCGACCGAGCCGGCGAGCGCGCCGCCGGGTCGCATCAGCGGTTCGAACACGCCGTCGGCGAGCGGGCCGGCGACGAGGTAGGCCACGGGGCTCGCGGCCTGCGACACGGCGCGCGAGGTCGCCATGACCTTGCCGAGGTTCGCCGGGTCGACCTTGCTCTGCAGCACGGTCTGCGCGGTCCCGGTGATCACCGGCAGGGTGAACAGGAAGAACGGCCCGATCGCGATCACCAGCGCCAGCGACGGGGCCAGCGCGTGGATCGCCAGCGCGACGCCGCCGAACGCCATGAACGCCGCGATCCCGCGCATCCGCTTCTTCGGCCCGCCCCAGACGCCCATCACCAGACTCCCGGCGAACAGCCCGCAGCCGCCCGCGAACACCTGGAAGCCCAGCCCGGTGGGGCTCGCGAACGACAGCACCAGCGGACGGACGAGCGTCCCGGCGATGCCGAAGCAGAAGTAGAACCCGGCCAGCACACCGAGCAGGCCGGTCAATCCGGGACGCCGTCGCAGTTCCGCCCAGCCCGCCGGTACCTGCCGCCAGATCGAGGGCGCGCCCGGTTCCGGCGCGGCGGTGCGCACTGCGTTGCGGGGCAACGGGACCAACAGAACGACCAGCAGGGACGCGGCGAAGGTGACGAGGTCGATCAGCACGACGCCGCGCAGTCCGGCCAGCGCCAGCAGCGTCCCGGCGACGACCGGGGCGGCGATCTGGGCGCTGAACACGACCTGGGACAGGCCGTTCGCCCGGCTGAGGTGCTGTTTCGGCACCAGGAGGGGGATCATCGCGCTGAAGGTGACCTGCTGCAGGGTTCCGCACATCGCGGTCAGCGCGGTCACGACGTAGACGTGCCAGGTCTGCAGCTGGTCCGCGTTGATCAGCAACGCCAGCGCGCCGACCGAAACAAGGGCGACGCAGTCGGCGGCGACGAGGATCCGGCGGCGGTGCAGGCGGTCGGCGAGCGCGCCCGCGAACGGGGCGATCAGCAGCGCCGGGATCGCGCCGGACAGCATGATCAGCGCGAACTGGGTGGCCGAGCCGGAACGCTCGTAGGTCCACACGCCGAGCACGAACCCGGTCAGCGCGGAGCCGACGATCGAGACCAGCTGTGCCGACCAGAGCAGGAAGAAGCCCCGGGTTCCCATCGTGGTCAACGGTGCTCCTCTCGAGCCGGGCGGTCCGTGAAGGACTCCTTGAAGGAATCTGATTCCCCCAAGGAGTCCTTCACGGACCGGGCCGGGGCGGGCAAGTGTCCGATGTGGACGTAGTGGGCCAGATACCGTTGCAGCAGCGCGCGGTCCGCGGGCGGGCACACCAGCCCGCCCGCGGCGACCACGACCTCGGTGTGCGAGCAGTCGAAGACCGTCCGCCGCGGCGGCGACGTGCGTTCGACCATCGCGGTGATCGCGCTCAGCGCCGGGTCCGCCGTCGCCGCGGCGGCCGCGGCCAGCGCGGAGTGCCACTCGTCGAACGGGATCGCGCCGATCGGGTAGCCGAACTCGCGCAGCCCGGCGACTACCTCGCCGAACCGGATGGTGCGCTGGTTGTGGAAGTGGAAGTCCTGGCCGTATCCGGTGCGCCGCCGCGACAGGTGGCCGATGGCGGCGGCCACGTGGTCGACCGGGGCCATGTCCTCCTCGATCTCGAAGTCCTCCTCCGGCGCGGAGCCGAGCAGCACGAGGCAGCGCAGCAGGTTGGCGAACCGGTCGCCGAGCGGGCCGATGCCGGTCCGGCTGTGCCCGGTGACCCGGGCCGGGCGGTGCACGGTCACCGGCAGGCCGCGTTCGCGGGCGGCCCTGGCCAGCCGGTCGGCGGCCCATTTGCTCAGCTCGTACCCGCGGCCGAGGCCGGCCGGGTCGTCGGGCGGGACGTCCTCGGTGATCACCGCGTCCCGGTCCAGCGGGTAGACGCCCAGCGACGACACCAGGTGCACCGGGGTTCCGCCGCCCCGGCAGGCCAGCCGGAGGAGTTCGACGGTGCCCAGGACGTTGCCCGGCCGCAGTTGCGCGTACGGGCGCAGGAAGTTCGCTTCGCCGCCGCAGTGGAAGATCACGTCGAGGTCTTCGGCGACCGCATCGAAGCCGGCGGCCAGACCCAGGCGAGGCGCGCCGAGGTCGCCGGGGACGGCGACGATCCGGGGGCGGAAGGTCTCGTCCCACAGCAGATGGTCGCGGAGCACCTGTTCGATCCGGGCGGCGCCCTCGGCGGCGTCGGCGGCCCGGACCAGACAGCGCACCACGGCGTCGGTGTGCCGCAGCAGGTCGGCGAGCAGGTGCGGGCCGAGGAACCCGGACGCGCCGGTGAGCAGCGCGATCCGGGGTGCCATCGCGCGCTGGATCGCGGCCTCGGCTTCGGCGGGCGAGCAGCGCGGGTCGAGGTCGGCGGGCAGCACGCTGTCGGCCAAGACCTCGGCGAGGTGGTCGTTTTCGCGATATCCCGGGGCACGGACGGCGTCGGCGAACGCGGCGAGCGTGCTGGCCTCGAAGAGGGTGCGCACCGGGACCTCGACGTCCAGTTCCGCGCGCACCTTGGCGATCAGTGTCCCGGCGAGCAGGGAATGCCCGCCGCGCAGGAAGAAGTCGTCGTCTCGGCCGACGCGGTCGACGTCCAGCACCGCTGCCCAGATCGCGGCCAGCCGTTGTTCCAGCTCTCCTTCGGGCTCGGCGAACGCGGTCGGCGCAGTATCCGCCGGTTCGGGGAGCGCGTGGTGGTCGACCTTGCCGTGCGCGTTGAGCGGCAGCGCGGGGAGCACGGCGAAGGCGTCGGGGACCAGGTAGCCAGGCAGGGTGGCGCGCAGGGCGGAGCGGAGGGCCAGCGGATCGACGTCTCCGACGAGGTAGGCCACGAGCCGTCCGTCGCGGGCGGTGACCAGGACGTCCTGGACGTCGGGCTGGCGTCGGCAGGCCGCTTCGACCTCGGCCGGTTCGATGCGGTGGCCGCGGACTTTCAGCTGCCGGTCCACCCGGCCGAGGAACTCCAGCCGTCCCTCGCCGTCGAGGCGGGCCAGGTCGCCGGTGCGGTACATCCGCGCGCCGGGCACCGGGGAGAACGGGTCCGGGACGAACTTTTCCGCCGTGGCGCCGGGCCGGTCCCGGTAGCCGCGGGCAGGCGCGTCGCCGCCGATGCACAGTTCGCCGGGGACGCCCGGGAGCACCGGACGCAGCAGGTCGTCGACGACGTAGACGCGGGCATGGGGGAGCGGAACGCCGATCGGCAGCTGCACCCGGCCGTCGAGTTCGGCGGCGTCGAGGGTGCGGTAGCTGGTCGCGCAGACGGTCGCTTCGGTCGGGCCGTAGTGGTTGTGCAGTTCGACGCGGCCGCCGGTGAGCGCTGCCCACCGCTTGACCGCGGTCGTCGGGACAGCTTCGCCGCCGACCATCATTGTCCGCAATGGACAGTCGGCGGGAACGGTGTCCAGCTCGGCGACCCACTTCTGCCACAGTGCGGACGCGGTGTCGACCATGGTGATCCCGCGCTCCCGGCAGAGCTGGACCAGACCAGGGCCGGTGAGCGCCGCCGGGTCCTGCCACGGCAGGACAGCCGCGCCGGAGATCAGCGCGGGGAAGATGTCGCCGGCGGCGGCGTCGAAGGTCAGCGGCGGGATCATCAGCACCCGTTCGCCGGGGCCGAAACCGTGCAGCTGACCGAAGGATTCGGCCAGTTCGGCGAGCGCGCCGTGGCGGACGGCGACTGGCTTCGCGGCACCGGTCGAGCCGGAGGTGTAGATGACGTACGCGAGGTCGTCCGGTCCGAGGTCGACGTCCGGCGTCGGGGCGTCGGGGAGGTCGTCGGTGTGCAGCACCGGGCCGTCGAACGCGAAGGTGTGCTCGTGGTTGGTGACCATGGCGGCGGGCGCGGCGTCGGACAGCAGTTCGGCCAACCGGGCGGGCGGGTGTCCGGGGTCGAGCGGCAGGTACGCGGCGCCTGCCAGCAGGATGCCGAGCAGGCCGGTGATCGCGTCCGGACCCGCTGGCAGGCCGAGTGCGACCACGTCGCCGCGCCGCACTCCGGACGCGTGCAGGGCCCCGGCGACTCGCTGCGCGCGGGCGAGGAGTTCGGCGTAGGTGAGGTCGTCCGCTACCGCTACCGCGGTGGGAGTCCGCGCGGCCTGGCGGGCGATGAGCGTGGTGACCAGGGTTCCGTCGGTGCTTACTGGCGGGGCCGAGTGTCCGCCGTTGCGTAGCCGGGTCCGGTCGGCAAGCGGTAAGGCGTCCACTGTGGACACTGGAGCATCCGGGGCGGCCAGCAGCGCGCGCAGCAGGTGTTCGTACTGGTCGGCGAACCGGGCGACGGTGGCGGCGTCGAAGAGGTCGGTCGCGTAGTCGAGCCGTCCTTCGATACCGTCGGGGGTGGTGGCGAGCGCCAGCGTCAGGTCGAATCGCGCGGTGGTCACCGGCAGGTCGAGCCAGTCCGCGCGGATCCCGGGCAGTTCCAGCCCGGCGCCGGTGGAGTTGAGCACGAACATCACCTGGAACACCGGGTTGTGGCTGAGATCGCGGGCCGGCCGCAGGTCTTGCGCCACCCGTTCCCACGGATAGCTCTGGTGCTCCAGCGCGCCGAGGCAGGCGTCCTGCACCTGCGCGAGCACCTCGGTGACCGTCGGGTCGCCGGTCAGCCGGGTCCGGACGGCGACGGTGTTGGCGAACATCCCGACGGACTGCTCGATCCCCGGCGCGGTCTCGTCGCGCATCGGCATGCCGACCACCACGTCGTCCTGGCCGGCGTGGCGGGACAGCAGGAGGACGTAGGCGGTAAGCAGCACGGTGTTGGCCGTGACGCCGTGCCGGTGGCAGAACTCGGTGAGATCGGCGGACAGGTGGAAGGAATGGCCGTTGCCGCGGAAGGATTCCGCGGGCGGTCGCGGACGGTCGGTCGGCAGTTCGAGCAGGGCTGGCGCGTCGTGGAGCTGCGAGCGCCAGTACCGTTCGCCCGCTTCGAGCGGCTTGGTCGCTTGCCAGGCCGCGTAGTCGCCGTAGCGCACCGGCGGTTCGGGCAGCGCCGGAGCGTTCGCTGGGTAAAGCGCGGACAGCTCGCGCAGCAGGATTCCGACGGACGCGGCGTCGGCGACGATGTGGTGCAGCGTCAGCACGAACAGGTGCACGTCGTCGGCGACCGCGACCAGGAGGCCGCGCACCAGCGGCGGTCTGGTCAGGTCGAACGGGCGGGCTCGTTCGGCGGCGAGGACCGAGTCCGCGGACTCCGGCGCGTCCCGGAGGTCTACATAGGACAGTTCGGGTGCGGTGCCCGGCAAGGCTGGCACCTGGACTGGTTCGCCGTCAGATTCAGCAAACCCGGCCCGCAGCGCCTCGTGCCGATCGACCACCGTGGCCAGCGCGCGGCGCAGCGCTTCGACGTCGAGGGCACCGGAAAGCCGCCAGGACTGGGAGATCGTGTACACGCCGTCGCGCGCGCCGAGCCGGTCCAGGAACCACAGCTGCCGTTGCGCGGGCAGCAGCGGGACGGGGGCGTCGCCGGTCCGGCGGGGGATCGAGCCGGTCGCGGTGCCGAGCCCGTCGCGCGCGGCCAGCAGCCGGAACAGCCGCTCACGCTCGTTGTGCGTCATCGATGCGCTCCTGGAGGGGAATCGGCTCGCAGCAGGGCGAGGACCTCGGCGTCGGGCAGTGCGGCGATCCGTTCCCGCAGGAGCGCGACCTCGTCGGTGGCCCCGGGTTCGGCCTCCGCCGCCCGCAGCGCGGTGGCGAAGGCGGCGATGGTGCGGGCGGCGAACAGCGTGCGCAGGCCGACGCTGGACTGGAAGTGCTCGCGCACCTTCGCCAGCAGCCGCGCGGCGAGCAGCGAATGGCCGCCGAGATGGAAGAAATCGTCGTACACACCGATCTCCTCGACGGCCAGCACCTCCCGCCACAGCCCGGCCAGCTCCCGTTCGACAGCGTCGCGCGGGGCGACTCGGTCTGCCTTGCGGGATTCCCAGACGGGTTCCGGCAGCGCGGTCCGGTCGGTCTTGCCGTTCTTGGTCAGCGGCAGCGCGGGCAGGAACACCGCGGTCTGCGGGACCAGGTACGCGGGCAGCTGGCCGGACAGCCGCTCCCGCAGCGGCGGCCACTCGTTATCGTCGGACACGACATAGGCGACTAGCCGCACGTCGTCCGGACCGGCCCGGCGGGCCAGCACGACCGCGTCCGAGACCTGCGGATCCGCGCGCAGCCGGGCCTCGATCTCGCCGAGTTCGATGCGCAGGCCGCGGATTTTCACCTGGTGGTCGGTCCGGCCGAGGAACTCCAGCGTCCCGTCGGCCCGCTGTCGCGCGAGGTCGCCGGTGGCGTAGAGACGGCTTCCGCCGGCGGCGAACGGATCCGGAACGAAGCGCTCCGCGGTGAGCCCGGGACGGCTCCGGTAGCCCCGGCTGACCCCCGCGCCGCCGACGTAGATCTCGCCCGCGACGCCGGACGGGACCGGGTTCAGGCCGGCGTCGAGCACGTGCAGCCGGGTGTTGGGCAGCGGCGGTCCCAGCGGCACGACCGGGCCGTCGGCGGTCACGGTGCCCGCCGAGACGATCATCGTGACTTCCGTTGGGCCGTAAAGGTTCCACACTCGCGCGCCGCCGGAGGACAGTGCGCCGACGAGTTCGCGGTCGAGCGCTTCGCCGCCGCACAGCCGTTCCCGGACGTTCGCGGGCACTCCGCCGGACGCCAGCAGCATCCGCCAGCGCGTCGGCGTGGCCTGCAGGATCGTCGCGCCGCAGTCGGCCAGCCGCCGCGCCAGCGCGACCGGCTCGGCTGAGTCCTCGGTGCTGATCACCGCGACGGCGGCGCCGCGGATCAGCGGGATCAGCAGCTCCCGCACCGACATGTCGAACGCCAGCGTGGTGACGGACGCCCAGACGTCGGTCCTGGTGACGCCGAGCCGGTCGGCGAAGCCGGTGAGCAGGTTGACCACGCCGCGGTGCGGGACCGCGACGCCCTTGGGCCGTCCGGTCGAGCCGGAGGTGTAGATGAGGTACGCCAGGTCGGCCGGGTCGTGCGCCACCTCCGGCGCGGTGTCCGGTTCGGCGTAGTCCAGGTCGACGTCCAGCACCGTGTCGAACCGGGGCAGCCGTCCGGCGTTTTCGCGGTCGACCACGGCGATCCGGACGCCGGCCTCCTCGACGACGTAAGCGTGCCGTTCCAGCGGCCACTCCGGGTCGAGCGGAACGTAGGCGCCACCGGCTTTCCAGACCGCGAGCAGCGCGACCACCATCTCGGCCGAACGGCGGACGCAGAGGCCGACCGGGACGTCCGGGCCGACGCCGCGGCGGCGCAGGGCGTGGGCGAGCCGGTTCGCGCGGGTGTCCAGTTCGCGGTAGCTCAGCGAACCGGCGATCGCGGTCGCCGAACCGCGCTCGCGGACGTGCGGCGCGATCAGGTCCAGCGCGGTCGCCGCGGCGGGCAGGGCCGGGACGCTGGCGAGCACCGGGCGGCTTTCCAGCAGGGCGACCGCGCCGATCCGCTGGGCCGGGTCGGCGGTGACGGAGGTCAGGAAGGTGCACAGGTGCTCGGCGAAGCGGACGACCGTGGCTTCGTCGAAGAGATCGGTGCGGTACTCGAGGTAGCCGTGCAGGGTGTCGCCTTCGTCGCGGACGCCGAGCATCAGGTCGAGCTTCGCGGTGCCGGTGTGCGGACCGGCGACGTCGGTGACCGTCAGCCCGGCCAGCTGCGGCAGCCCGCCGTCGCCGTGGCCGTTGAAACCGACCTGGTAGATCGGCGAATGGCCGAGACTGCGTTCGGGACGGACCGCCTCGACGACACGCTCGAACGGGATCTCGGCACCGCCGAGCGCGTCGACCAGGCTGTCGCAGACGTCGAGCAGCAGCTCGTCGAAGGTGGGGTCGTCGGCGGTCGAGATCCGGACCGGGACGGTGTTGACGAAGAAGCCGATCAGGTGCTCGGTGTCGACCTGCGAGCGTTGCCCGACGACGGTGCCGACGACCACGTCGTCCTGACCGCTGTGCCGGGCGAGCAGTGCGTGATAGGCGGCTAGCACGGTCATGAAAACCGTTGCGCCGGAAGCGTTCGCGAGCGCGCGCACGGCCTCGGTGAGCGCGGGCGGGAACCGGAACTCGTGGATGCCGCCCGCGTAGGTCGCGGTCGCCGGCCGGGGACGGTCGGTCGGCAGGGTGATCAGCTCGGGCGCGCCGCGCAGCCGGTCGGCCCACTCCTGCAGGAGGTCCACGCCTTCCGGGCCGCCGAGGTATTCCCGTTGCCACTGCACGAAATCCGCGTACTGCATCGGAAGCGGCGGCAGGTCCGGTTCGGTGCCGGACAGTTCGGCGCGGTAGCTCTCGGCCAGCTCGTCCAGCAGCAGCGAGACCGACCAGCCGTCGGCGATCGCGTGGTGCAGCGTGAGCACCAGGACGTGCTGGTCCTCGGCCTGACGCAGCAGCAGGACCCGGGCGAGCGGTCCGGCGGTCAGGTCGAACGGGGTCCGGATCTCGGCTTCGGCGGCCGCCTCGTCCTGGCTCTCGCGGACGGTGAAAGAGAAGTCGTTCTCGGTGACGACCTGCTCCGGAACGCCGTCCCGCTCACGGAAAACCGTGCGCAGGGCGTCGTGCCGGGCCGAGATCCGGGCGAAGGCGCGGCGCAGGGCTTCGACGTCGAGCGGTCCGGACAGCCGCAGCACGGTGGGCACGTGGTAGACCGGCGAACCCGGGTCGAGCCGGTCGAGGAACCACAGCCGCTCCTGGCCGGGGGAGCACGGGAAGACGTTCACGGCGCCCCGATCCCGGTCTCGTCGAGTTCGCGCGCGAGCCGGTCGTGCTCGACCAGTTCGCGCAGCTGGACCGGCACCTGGTCGCCGAACAGCCGCAGGTACGCGCGCGCCTGGTCCGGATCGGCGCGCAGGAACGGATAGTCGGTCGGCACCATGTGCCGCACCACCAGCATCGGCACCGGGCTGCGCAGCGGGCGGAACGCGGGGTTCCACAGGCCGCCCTTGTCCGGCGGCCCGTTGTGGAACTCGCCGATCATCAGCCCCTCGGCGACGTACTCCGACTTCAGCGCGTGCTGCACGGTGTCGACCACGCCGGAGCGGTCGTCGGCGGGCGCGTCCGGGAACAGCAGCAGGATCGTGGTCAGCTGCGCGCCCGGGGCACCGCGCGGCGCGAGGTCGAGGAACCAGTCGCGGTAGCAGTGCAGGGTTTCGGTCAGGCGCGGGCCCGCGGCCGGGACGCCCGGTTCGACGGCGAGGTAGAACCGGCCGCGCTCCAGGGACGGCTGGGCGAACGGGCAGACGTTGCCGCCGCGCCCGAGGTCCGGATGCGGGCCGGACAGGTACCCGCGTCCCCAGTCGAAGATCGCCCGCAGGTGGATCTCGTACCGCAGCAGGCGTTCGGGCAGGGCGAGCGGGTCGAGGTCGTGCCGCTCCACCAGGACGCGGCCGGGATCGGTCGGATGGATGAGCATCAGCTTCGGTCTCCAGGCGAGTGCGGTCCGGCGGCGCGGCGCCGGGCGAGCGCGCCGCCGGCCAGCGCGGCGGCGAGAGCACCGCCGGCCCAGGCCAGCGCGGCGTGCTGGCGGCGGGAGCGGCGCAAGGCGTCCGCGTACGGGATCGTGGTGTGCGAAACCATGGTGTAGAGCGGCATCCAGCGCTTCGGGAAGACGCGGCTGAGCACCAGGTCCGCCTTCTTGCGGGCCAGGAACAGCGGTGAGGCGACCCGGGTGCGCAGTTCGTCGAAGTTCTGCTCGGAGAGGTCGGCGAGGACGTCGGTGTGCGGCTTGCGGCGTCGCTCGAAGGTGCGCAGCGCTTCGGCCCAGTCGTCGTCGGCGAGGCAGTCGCGCAGCACCGCGCAGTCCTCCAGCGCCGAGTTCATGCCCTGGCCGTAGAAGGGGTACACGGCGTGCGCGGCGTCGCCGATCAGCACCACGCGGCCCTCGTGCTGCCACGGCGAACTCCGGACGGTCACCAGGTGTCCGGTCGGATGCGCGAGGAACTGCTCGACGATGTCGGGCACCAGCCGCCGCACGTCCGGGAACCGGGTGTCGAACAGCTCCCGCACGAGACTTGCGGTGGTGAGCGTGGCGAAGCTCCGCTCGCCCGAGAGCGGCAGGAACACCGTCGCGGTGAGTGAGCCGTTGACGTTGGGGTGCGCGACGATCAGGCCGTCGTCGCCCGGCCAGACGTGCAGTGCGTCCGGGCTGCTGCGCACCTCGCCGGAGCGGCCGGCGGCGATCGCGAATTCCTTGTAGCCCCAGGGCAGGACCCGCTGCCGGAAGTCGGCGGGCAGGCCGCGCAGCAGCCGGGTGCGCACCGCCGAGAACGCGCCGTCCGCGCCGACGACCAGGTCTGCGGAGGCGTGGTATGGACCACTGGCGCTGTCGAACGTGCAGACCGGTTCCGTCGCCGCCGACCCGCGGTCGAGATCGGTGAGCGTCACGCCGAAGCGGGCGCTGACGTTCGGGTACTCCAGGGCTTTGGCGAGCAGGATCCGGTTGAGGTCGTCGCGCAGCACCGAGCGCAGGATCTGGTCCTCGTGGCTGCCGTAGGGCTGGAAGTCCAGCTCTCCGTCGCGCTGGTGGATGACCCGCCCGCGCATCGGGGCCGCCGCGGCCAGCACCGGGTCGAGCAGGCCGACCTGGTCCAGCGCGCGGATTCCGCGCTGGGAAAGGCCGAGGTTGATGGAGCGGCCGCCGCCCGCGCCGGCCCCGCGCGGGTCCGGGCGGCGTTCGTGGATCTCCACCCGGTGCCCGAGCTGGGCGAAGTGGATCGCGGCGAGCGAACCGGCCAGCCCGGCCCCGGCGACGAGAACCCGCCTGCCGCTCATTCCGGCCGCCGGGCGGGCGCGTGAGGGCAATTGTGCCGTCGCCGTTCGGCGCGCTTTTCCGTTGAGCGGTTATTGCCGATCGGACGCGCAATCCGGCCGATCGGAGCAGTAATGCGCGCGGCTCGCCCGCGGCGCTCACCAATGGTGACACCGAAGAACGCCGGAGTAATCGCAGTCGAACGGTATCCGGTCGGCTGCGGAAAGTGTCGGGACCATTCCGGTAACGTTTCGCACGGGAGATCCGATTGCCTGCCCGGCCTTCGTCCCGGCCGCGGTAAACGCCCAGGTCCGCTGCTGCTCACCGATCCTCCTGCGAGATTCGTGGCCGATCGCACGCGCGGCCGAGGTTCTCCCTGTTGGCCGATAGCCCGGGCCGGGGCGCGGGCACTAGCCTGTTCCCGCTTGCCCGGCTGATTTACCGGCGTTCGTCTCGAGCACCAAATAAACCGGAAGATATCGGGTGGCAGCATCCGTAGAATTACCGAAAATTCGCCGGTCCGGCGAAGGGGGAGAAGCGTGGTCGAGAAGGAGTTTGTCGGCCGGTCGGCGGAACTGGCCGCGTGCCTGGACCGCGCGGCCGCGGTGACGGTGGTGGAAGGCCGGCCGGGGATCGGGAAAACCCGGCTGCTGGCCGAGGTCGCCCGGCGCGCGCCGGATCCGGTGTGCGCGGTGCCCGCGGCCGAGCACGGCGGCGAGGGGCCGCTGGGGTTCGCCCGCCGCCTCGCCGCGGCTCTCGGCACGGAAACGCGGGAAGCGCTCGTGGTCGTCGACGACGCGCAATGGGCCGACGAACCGTCCTTGCGGCTGCTGATGTCGCTGGTCGCGAGACCGGGCAGCGACCGGCGGCTGGTGCTGTCGGTGCGCGACGGGCAGCAGCAGCCCGCGCTGGCCCGCCTGCTGCGCGCCGGACGCGTGCCCGCCCGCTACGTGCCGCTGCCCGCGTTCACCGACGACGAGGTCGCCCGGCTCCTGCCGGGGCACGACGACGTCGAGCGCGCGCGGATCGCCGCCGCGGCCGAGCGCGTCCCGCTCTATCTGTTGCTGCTGGCCGATTTGCCGCCGCACGAGTGGCCGGGGCCCGACGGCGGCGCGACCGCCGGAGACCGCCCGATGCTGCCGGCGGAACGCGTGCTGTTCGCCGAAGTCTCGGCGCTGCCGGAACCCGAACGGCTGGTTGCCCAGGCCGCGGCGTGCGGCGGCGCGACGATCGACGCGGATCTCGTCCAGGCGATGACCGTGCTGCCCCGGGCCGAGGTCGGCCTGGCGATCGAACGGCTGCTGTACCGCGGCGTGCTGGCGGGCGGAGCCGCTGGGCTGCGCTTCCGGCATCCGCTGGTCCGCGCCGCCGCCGCGCGGCTGGCCGGGCGCGGCTGGGCGGCGGGCGCGCATCACCGGGCGGCGGAGTACCTGCGCGAACTCGACGCGCCGCTCACCTTGCGCGCCTATCACCTCGAGAAGTCGTTGTACCGCCACGATCTGGTCGCGGTCGGCGAGTTGGCGTCGGCGGGGGAGGAGGTGCTGGGCACTGATCCGGCGGCGGGCGCGCGGTGGCTCGGGGCGGCGGTGGCGAACCTGCCGGAACGGATGCGCGGCGGGCACGAACACTGCCGCCTGTCGGTGCTGCGGGCCGAAGCTCTGCTGACGTCCGGGCGGCCGGCCGAGGCCCGCGCGCTGCTGGTGGCGCTGCCGGACTCGCCTCGCGTGCTGGCCCTGCTTTCCCGGTGCGAGCACGCACTCGGCCGGACCCGGCGGGCGCGGGCGATCGCCGAGGCCGCCATCGCCGCCTCGGGCAAGGCCGACGCGCGGGCGCAACTCGAACTGGCGCACCTGGAATTGCTCGACGGCGACACGGCCGGCGCGCAGGAACGGCTCCGCCGGACCGCCGCGGACCCGAGTGCCGGACCGGCGGTGCAGGCGGCGATCGCGGCGCTCGCCGCCATCGGGCTGGCCTGCGCCGGGCGGACCGCCGAGGCCCGGCACGCCCAGCAGGCGGCGGCCGACGGCTTCGACCTGCTCGACGACAGCCAGGCGCGTTCGGTGCTCGACACCGTGCCCGCGCTGTGCTGGGCCTCGTGTTTCCTCGACGACGACCGGCGCGCGCTCGCCCTGCTGGACCGGGCGCTGCACCTCAGCGCCGCCGGATCGCGCCACGGCCTGCCGTTCTTGTATTCGGCGCGCGGCTACGTGCTCTGGAAACTGGGCAGGCTCGCCGAAGCCGCGGAGGCCGCCGCCGAGGCGGAAGCCGCCGCGACCCGCTCCGGCCACCACGACGTCGTGCCGATGGCCGCCGCGATCCGCCTGCGGGTCCTGCTCGCGACCGGGGACCGGACGGCCGCCGAACAGCAGTGGCGGACGGTGGAGAAACTGCCGCGGCCCACCGTCGAATGGTGGCGGCGGACGGTGGAGCACATCCTCGCCGAGGCCGGTTTCGAACTCGGGATGTTTCCCGGCGCGGTCGAACAGCCGGCGCGGCATACGGAGAATCCGTTGCTGGTGGCCAGATTGGCACAGGACTGCCGGGTCGCCCTCGCCGAGGGGATGCCCGCGGAAGCGCGCCGGTGTGCTGCGGCGGCGAAGGAACGCGCGGCGGCGACCGGGCTGAACAGCGACCTCGGCCTCGCGCTGCTGGCTCGCGCGACGGTTTTGGCGGCGGACAACGACCTCGCCGCCGCGCTGACCGACGCGACCGCGGCGGCCGTCGCGTTCGGCCGGGCGGCGATGGTGCTGCACCGCGGCCGTGCGGTGCTGCTGGTCGCGGAAGTGCTCGGCAGGCAGGGAAACTTCGACGCCGCGACCCAGCGGATCGGCGAGGCGCGGGAGGTGTTCCACAGCGCGGGTGCCGGCGCGCTGCTTCGGGAGACGACGAAGGTGCAGCGGCGCTTGGCGGGCCAGCGCAAGCTGGAGTCGCCGACCGGTGGGCGGGCCCTTTCACGTCGGGAACGCCAAGTGGCGGAAATGGTGGTGCGCGGGCTGACGACGAAGGAAATCGCGGCGGAGCTGTTCCTCAGCCCGCGCACGGTGGACGCGCATGTAGCTCGGGTGCTGAACAAACTCGACCTCACCACCCGCGCGGGGATCGCGCGCAGGCTGATCGGCTGAACCAATTCGCGATTATTCCCGTTCCGGACGGGCCGGGCAGCGGTGTCCCGGGGCATGGAACAAACCGCCGGACCGGGCTGCCCGCCGTTGTACTGTCAGCGCGGAAAAGGAGAATGCCTCAAGCGCGCGGAGGGCTGTTTCGTGACTGCGCCGGATCAGAAAGCGCGCGAAGAATGAACCGCGCGCCGAAATACGCCATTCTGAACTTGGACGGGACGCTGCTTCCCGGGCACACGTCGACGCATTACCTGCGAGTGCTCGTCGACGACGGAACCTGCGACCGGCGGGCCGGGCTGTCCTGCCTGGAAGCGGTCGAGCGGTTCGAGTCCGGGGAGAAAACGCCGGAGCTGCGGGCCGAGATCTACCGGCGGTACGCGGCCGCGATGAAGGGCGCGTCCGTCGCGCAAACCCGGTTCGCCGCCGCGAAAACGTGGCGGGCGAGCCGGGGAAAGCTGTTTTCCTTCGTGCCGGAACTGCTTTCGCTGCTGCGCTCGGGCGGATACCGGATCCATCTGCTTTCCGGCAATCACGATTTCCCGGTGCAGGCGGCGGCGCTCGACCTCGGCCTGTCCGGCGGGCACGGCGCCGTCGTGGAGGTCGTCGGCGGCACGTTCACCGGACGCCTCCTGTCCGCGCCCGGCACGCCGGGCGGCAAGCTCGCGTTCGTGCGCTGCCTCGCCGAAGCGGCCGGGCTCGACGCGGGGAACTCCCTCGCGATCGGGAACTCGCGCTCGGACGCGGAGATCTTCCCGTGCCTGGGCAACGCGATCGCCTTCGAACCGGACGCGGAGCTTCGGCGGCTCGCCGCCGAGCGGAACTGGCAGGTGGCCGACCGGCGCACGATCCTGCGCGTCTGCGCGCGAGTGGTCGGCGGCGCGGAAGCCGCGTGACCGAAAGGCTTGCCCGGCGGGAAGATCCATGCTTGGTCTGTCCGTCCGCGTACTCCGGATTCTCGAAGGCAACACCCGGTCGCTGAGCGCATTACGTTGCGATACAACGGCAACGCGACGGATTACGCAGCCGGGCTTGAGTCCTTCCCGTTCGTCGCGCGAAAATCAAGGGGTTGTTCCGCGCCCCGGAACATCGCTCTGCGTCCCCAAGTTGTCGCTCGCTGTCGACTGAGTGCTGGTATCGTCTGGCGGCGGAGGTGCGACGGCGGCCGCAATCGGCTCCGCCCGCCCTCCTGCCGGCACGGACGGCGCCATCCCCGCCGCCGTGGCCCCGGAACCGGCATCCGCCCGCCGATCGCGGGGATTCCGGCCCGGAGCGGCGACGGCCTGACCCGCTCCCGCGGCGGAAACGCGGGCCGCCGGGAATATTCTCCGTCCCCTATTCGCACGACGTTTCGCCCCGTTTTCCGCGGCGGGCGGGAAACGACTAAGCGGGCCATTGTCACGGCCGGCGACCGGGCCGGCGCGGCAGGCGCGCGAATGCGTTGCGGCGACGCAGCGTGATCGGTCGCGGCCGCGTTCCGGGGCAGTTCTGTCGCGCGACGAGGCGACCGGGCCACGACGCTGCGCCACTGGGGCGATCTCTTTCAGTGAACGGGTGCGTCCGGTTGTGCCGGAGGCGGTACTGGGCAAGCATGAAGGCGCAGGGCATCCGGCGGGAGAACAGGAATCCTTCGGAAAGACGCCGGTGGCGAGAAGCGGACGGCAGCGGGGCGCGGTGCCGGACGCGGCAAGGAGAGGGCGTCTGAGACCGCTCAGGGCAGCGGTCGCGCGGCCGCGCCGGGCGGGGTCCCCGGCGGCAGGACGGCGCGCGCGAGAGAGGAATCGTGGATTCGGTGGAGGTTGCAGTCGTGACTACGAGCGACGAAAACGGGCAATGGGATTGTCCGAGCGTGGCGCCGCGCAGACCCATTCCCCGGGCGCTTTCGATACTGAGCGCCATTCGCGAATCGGGCGGGATCGAAACGCTGAGCGAGATATCGCGGTCGACCCGGCTGCCGAAGAGCACGGTGCACCGGCTCCTGGCGGAGATGCAGGGATACGGAATGGTCGTGCGCGCCGGATACCATTACCGGCACGGGGAAGCCGTGTGCCGGCTCGCCCGGCCCGGTTCGACCCAGGAACTGCAACGGCTGCGCCGGGGCATTCTCCCTTCGCTGATCGACATCCACTGGCGGACCGGCTATCTGGTCGGCCTCGGCGTGGCCAGCGGCAACCTGGTCGATTTCGTGCACCTGATCTACAGCAGCGGCTACTGTTCGCTCGCCGAGCGGATCGAGAACGATTCGCAGCTGGCGGGCAGCGCGGCGGGCCGCGTGCTGATGGCGTTCGACCCCGGCCTCGCGGCGCGCTTCGCGGTGTTCGCCGGCTACCGCGGCGAGGACGAGAACGACGGGCTCCCGGCCTGGCTGAGCGCGGAACTGCGCGACATCCGGCGGCAGGAGCTGTCGTTCAACCCGCGAGTCCCAGGCACCCTGATCGCGGCGGCGGTCCCGGTCTTCAACGTGACCGGGACGGCGGTGGCCGCACTGAGCGTCGCGGCCCCGCGCCGGGTGTTCAACTGCCGGGAAGCGCAGGCATCGCTGCAGGCGACCAGGATGACCGCACAGCGCATCCTGCGCGAAACGGTGGCGGCCGACTGGCGGCAGCGCAGCCCCGGCGCCGGACGGCCGGTCCAGTAGCCGGAACCGGCCGGTACCGGTTTCCGTTGTGCCGCACCGAATGCCGCATCGGGCGCAGGCGGCGCATCCGGCCCAGTGCGGGGCACACTGCAGGAAAAGCGCCAGCGCGAGCCGGGTTTCTGTCCGCCGAACCCGTGCGAAGGGCCGCAGCGCCTCTCGAACCGGGACCAAAGACTCCCGCGCCGCGGACGTCCGCCCGCAGTGGCGCGCGGGTGCGTCCGCCTAGCCTCTGCCGGGTCACGACAAGGACCCGGCCGGAGGAGGCACGTGATGGACGAGGAGGGAACGGCCCCGATCGAGGGGACCGCCCGCCAGCCCGCCGGACGCGGCAAGCACGGGGCCGCGGGACGCGGGCGGGACGGAAAACGGGGTGCGAACGGCGAAAACGGGCCATGGCGGTGAGCCGGCCGGTGGTCGTCGGGGTCGACGGGTCCGCCGCCGCGCTCGCCGCGGTGCGCTGGGCGGCGGCCGAGGCCGGGCGGCGCGGCATCGGGCTCGTGGTCTTCCACGCCGAACTGTGCGACGACCCGGATCTCCTGCCGCACGGGAAACCGCCCGGAGACGCGGAAGCACTGCTCGAACCGGCGCACCGGCTGCTCCGCCAGGCGGCCGAAACCGCCCGGCTGGCCGCGCCGGCGGTTCCGGTGCGGAGGTGCGTCCGGCTTGGCACCGCAGCCGATCTGCTGGCGGCGCTGTCCGACGAAGCCGGGTTGCTGGTGCTGGGATCGCACGGGCTCTGGCGGCGCGCGCGGAGGGGTGATCGGGTCGGTGGCGCTGCGGGCGGCGGCGTCGGCGCGGTGCCCGGTGGTGGTCGTCCGGGGCAGCGCGGCGGCGGACGGCCCGGTGGTGGTCGGCCTCGACGATTCCGACGGCGGCGAGCGCGCGCTGGCCTTCGGGTTCGAGGCCGCCGTCGCGCGCGGGACCGGGCTGGAAGCGGTGCACGCGTGGCACGACGGACGTCCGGGGCGGGAAAGCAGGCTGCGGGAACAGGTGGCCGCGTGGTCGCGCAAGCATCCGCTCGTGCCGGTTCGCGTGCACGTGGTGCGGGTGCGCTCGGCGGCGCGGGCGCTGTCCGGGATTTCCGCTGGTGCGCAGCTGATCGTCGCGGGAGCCAGGGCGCGCGGCCCGGTCGCGGGCGGCCTGCTCGGCTCGACCGGGTACTGGCTGCTGGCGCACGCGGCCTGCCCGGTCGCGGTGGCCCGCTGACCCGTCCGTCCACAGTGGACAAGTGGCGGATTCGGGGACTTTCTGCCTTCGGCTTCGGGCAGTCCGGCCGCGTCGCGGCGGCGGGCGTTCGCGGTTTCCTAGAGGGGCGACCCAGTTCCCGAAGAGAGGAGTGCGCAATGACGTCGCTGTTGCCCGGTTCCCGGATGGCGCTGCCGAACATCGCGGCCTGGCTCGACCGTCCGTGGCCGTTCGCCGACCACAACCCGGTGCGCATCGAGGAATCCACCGACGGCGGGACCTACACCGTCCGCGCCGAGCTGCCGGGCTTCGACCCCGAGAAGCACATTTCCGTGACCACGCACGACGGGCTGCTGACCGTCGAGGCGGACCGAGAGGAACGCAAGCACGCCGACGGCCACAGCGAGTTCTCCTACGGCAAGTTCAGCCGCACGATCACCCTTCCCGCCGGAGCGGTGACCGCCGAGGTGACCGCCCGCTACGCCGACGGCATCCTCGAGATCTCCATGCCGCTGGCCGGACAGCCGCACGAGAAGCAGGTCAAGATCGAGATCGGGTAGCCCAGAAGTCCACTGTGGACTGAACGCCCCTCGCGACCGGAAGGAGCGGGCCATGACCGCGGCGAGCGAACAGGACATCGTCGTCGGCGCCGACGGATCGGCGGGCAGCGCGGCGGCGGTGCGCTGGGCGCTGGCCGAGGCGGAGGCGAGCGACCGGACGGTCGCCGTCCTGCGGGCCTGGACCTTCGACCCGCTCGCCGACCTGGAATCGGCGGTCGCCCGCTCGTACGAGGAGATCGCGGCCCGGTACCGGCGCGAGCTGGACGCCGTGGTCGCGAGGGCGTGCCCCGGCGCGGACCTGGCGCGGATGCGGACCGCCGCGATCGACGGCGCGCCCGGTCCCGCGCTGGTCCGCGCGTCGGCGGGCGCGGCGATGCTGGTGCTCGGCAGCCACGGGCACGGCCGGATGCTGCGGATGCTGGTCGGCTCGGTGTCGGAGTACTGCCTGCGGCACGCGCGCTGCCCGGTGGTCATCGTCCCGGTCCGGTCGCGGGAGGAGCGGGGTCCGTTGCCGGACGCGAGGGCGGCGGGTGCGGATCCGTTGTCGTGAGGAGTGTGGGATGAGGTGGCCCTGTCGGGTCGGTGCGGTGATGGCGGGCGGTGTTGCCGGGGTGGGGGCGTGCTGCCCGGTCCCGGTCCGGTCGCGGGAGGAGCGGGGTTCGTTGCCGGACGCGAGGGCAGCGGGTGCGGATCCGTTGGGGTGAGGAGTGCGGGATGAAGTGGCCCTGTCGGGTCGGTGCGGTGATGGCGGCCGGTGTTGCCGGGGTGGGGGCGTGCTGCCGGATCCCGGTCCGGTCGCGGGAGGAGCGGGGTTCGTTGCCGGACGCGAGGGCAGCGGGTGCGGATCCGTTGGGGTGAGGAGTGCGGGATGAAGTGGCCCTGTCGGGTCGGTGCGGTGATGACGGGCGGTGTTGCCGGGGTGGGGGCGCGCTGCCCGATCCCGGTCCGGTCGCGGGAGGAGCGGGGTCCGTTGCCGGACGCGAGGGCGGCGGGTGCGGATCCGTTGTCGTGAGGAGTGCGGGATGAAGAGGACCCGTCAGGTCCGCGCGGTGATGACGGCCGAGGTCGTCGCGGTCGCGCCGGGCATGCCAGTCAAAGCGGCCGCCGCGCTGCTGGAGCGGCGAGGCGTGGGCGGCGCGCCGGTAGCCGACGAGGACGGCAAGGTGCTGGGCGTCGTCACGCGCGGCGATCTGGCGGCGCGGAAACCCCGGCGGCGGGGCGGATTCGGCTGGCGCAAGGCCGGGGCGCTGTCGGTGGCCGAGGTGATGAGCACGCCGCCGGTCACCGTGCGGGCGGACGACGACGTCGTGTGCGCGGTCCAGCTGATGAACGACCGCCGGGTGCACCGCCTGCCCGTGCTCGATGCCGGCCGCATCCTCGCCGGCATCGTGGCGCGCGCGGACCTCGGGCGGGTGTTCCTGCGGCCGGACAGCGACATCCGCGACGAGGTGCGCGACGAGGTCCTCGACCGGGAGATGTGCATCGACCCGGCGTCGCTGGACGTCGCGGTGCGCGACGGGGTGGTGTCGCTCAGCGGGACGGTCGAACGGCACAGCATGGTGCCGGTGATCCCGGTGATCCTGGCCCTGGTCGCCCGGGTGGACGGCGTGCTGGCGGTGAAAGAGCATTTGCGGGTGGGAGTGGACGCCCGGATCGTCCTGGCCGACGAACCGGCCGGGGGCGGTCTGCCAGGGTGACCCCCGGTTCCCCGTCTCCGGACGGGAAGAACGGCCACCGTCCGCACCGGACGGTGGCCGCTTGCTTTCTCCGGCGACGCGCTTTCGTCCCTTCCGGAAGGGACTTCGGGCCCTGACCCGAGTGCTTCCCGGTGGTCCACCGTGGATCACGGCCGCCGGAAGCGGCGGCGGGACGGGAGGCGAGGCGGTGGCCGGGAGGAAACCCGACAGCACGGTGCTGGTCGGGGTGGACGAGTCGGAGGCTTCGCTGGCGGCGGTCCGCTGGGCGGCCGCGGAGGCGGTGCGCCGCGACGGCCGGCTGCGGCTGTTCCAGGCCGGTGTCCGCGAGGGGCGGGCGCACCGGTGGCTGAGCCGCGCCGCGCAGGTCGCCGAGGAGGCGGCACCGGGCGTGGCGACCCAGCCGCTCGTCCGGGCCGGGCTCGCGGTCGAGCTGCTCGTCGAGATGTCGCGGTCGGTTTCGCTGGTGGCGCTGGGCGCCCACGGGCTCGGCGGGCTGCGCGGCGCGGCGATCGGCTCGGTCGCCCTGCGGACCGCGGCGTGCGCGCACTGCCCGGTGGTCGTCGTGCGCGGCCGCGCGGCGGCGGGCGGGGCGGTCGTGGTCGGGGTGGACGGCGACGAGCGCGTCGGCGAGTTCGCGTTCGAGGCCGCGGCGAGCAGGCAGGTGCCCCTCGTCGCGGTGCGGGCCTGGCGGTCCGACCAGCCGGGCCGGGCCGACGCGGAGGACCGCGCGCTGCGCGAGTGCGTCGCCGCGCTGGCGGACAAGCATCCGGACGTCCCGGTGCGGACCCGGGCGGTGCGGGAACGTTCGGCGGGGCGGGCGCTGATGGCGGTCGAAGGCGCGCAGCTCGTCGTGATCGGCGGCCGGAGACCGGTCGGGGGAGGGCTCGGGTCGACCGGCAACCGGCTGCTCGCGCGCGCGGCGTGCCCGGTCGCGGTCGTCCGGGCGCTCCGGTGAAGAGGCGGGAGAAAACGGTGCGGGCACGGGACATCATGACGTGGCCGGTGGTCAGCGTCGGACCGGGCGAGCTGGTCCTCGACGCGGTCGCGGTGCTGGCCGGACACGCGGTCGCGGCGCTGCCGGTGGTCGGCGAGGCGAACCGGGTCGTGGGCATGTTCACCGAGGCGGACGCGCTGGCGGGCGTCCGGACGGGCGAACCGGGACTGCGGGTGCACGCCGTCATGACGAAACCGGTCGACCCGGTGGACGTCGAAGCGGGCATCGGGGCCGTGGCCGTCCGCATGCTCGCCGACCGGCTCCGCAGCGTCCCGGTGACCGACCGCGGCGAGCTGGCCGGGATCGTGAGCCGGCGCGATCTCCTTGCCCGGCTGGTGTGCCGGGACGACGCCATCGCGTCCCGGCTGCGCGCGCTGCTGAACGACTACGCCGGGCACCGGAACGAGTGGGAGGTGTCGGTGGCGGGCGGGGTCGTCACGATCCGCGGCGTTTTCGCCGACGAAGCCGAGCACCGGCTCGTCAAGGCGCTCGCGCTGACCGCGGAAGGCGTTGTCGCGGTGCGGCTTTCGCCGCCCCGGTGACGCCCTCGGCCGTGCCCGCCGAGGCCGGCCGGAGAGCCGTACCGCCGAACGGCGCAACGGCACGGGACGGTGGTGAGGACGTTGGTCCTTCGCGCCGGTGACTCCGGACCGGCGTGCGCGGCCGGTTCCGTGACTTACTTTCGGGTCAGCACAGGGGAAAGGACGAGTGTGATGCGCGCACGCGATCTGATGTCCTCGCCCGCGGAGACGGTCCGCCCGTGGACCTCCGCCGACGAGGCCGCCGAGATTCTGGCCGAACGCGGGTTCCCGGCGCTGCCGGTGGTGGACGACGACGGGCGGCTGGTCGGCATCGTCACCAGCGCCGAACTGGCCCGCGTCCGGACCCCGCCGGAACCGCGCCGTCCTTGCCACCCCGGCGCGATCGAGACGACCGTCGGCGCGGTGATGGCCTCGCCCGCCGCCGGCATGCCGCCCGGATGCGACCTCGCCGACCTCTGCCGGGCGCTGGTGGACGGGAAGAGCCAGGCGATGCCGATCGTCGAGGACTCCCGGGTGGTCGGCATCGTGACGCGCGGCGACGTGGTCCGCGTCCTCGCCCGCGCCGACACCGCGATCGCGGCGGACGTGCGGCACCGGCTCGAGGTCTACGGCGGGACCGGCCGCTGGAAGGTCGAGGTGCACGAGGGGATCGTGCGCATCACCGACCGGTACGACGACGAGACCGACCGGGACGTCGCGACCCTGCTGGCGCTCGCGGTGCCCGGCGTCGTCGGCGCGGGCCCGGCGGACGACGGGGCGGGGAGATGACCGGCCGCGACCGCACGGTGCTCGTGGGCATCGGCGGATGGGACGGGGCCGCCGAGGCGGTCCGCTGGGCCGCCCGGCTCGCCGAGGGACGCGACCTCGAACTGGAACTCGTGCACTGCCTGCAGACCGCGGCGCCGGCCGGTTTCGCCGGGCCCGACGTGCTTTTCCCGGATTCGCCCGCCGACAGCGGCTGCCTCGCGCCCGTAGACCGCGACCTGGCGGTTTCGGTCGAGGACGCGCCGCCGGTCCGCACCGAGGTGTACACCGATTCCGCGCCCGCCCTGCTGATCGACCGGTCCCGGGACGCCCGGATGGTCGTGCTCGGCCGCACCGGGACCGACGGCGTCTCCGGCATGCTCGCGGGCGCGACGGCCGCGGCGGTGGTGAGCAACGCGGGCTGCCCGGTGGCGGTGGTCCGCGGCCGCCGGGGCGACGGCCCGGTCCCGCTCGACGGCCCGGTGGCGGTCGGCGTCGACACCAGCCCGAACAGCGAGGCGGCCATCGCGGCGGCATTCGAGGAGGCGAGTTTCCGGAAGGTCCCGCTCGTCGCGGTGCACGCGTGGGCCGACGTCGTCTGCGACGCGATCGAGCGCTCCGCGCGCCCAGTCCCGGAGCGGGAACCGCGCCGCCAGCCGGTCGAGGAACGGCTGCTGGCGAACCGGCTCGACGGCTGGCAGGAGAAGTACCCGGACGTCGAGGTGCACCGGAAGCTGGTCCGCGACCGGCCGCGGCAGGTGCTGCTGGAGGAGTCGGAGCGGGCGCAGCTGATCGTCGTCGGCAGCCGCGGCCGCGGCGGATTCGCCGGGATGCTGCTGGGCTCGACGAGCCAGGCGCTGATCCACCACTCCTCGTGCCCGGTGCTCGTGGTGCGGCCGGAGGCGCGCCGCTGACCGTCCGAAATGGACCGGAAAGGTCACGGAACGGTCGCGGACCTCGGGCGAAAAGGGCGCCGGCTCCGGGAATCCGGGAATGGCCGGAAATTCCGCCGGAAGTACCATTCCGGGGCGGCGCCCGCCGCGAAGACTGGCCCGTTCGACCCGCTGGCGCACAACCGGATGGACCTGTTCCGCGCCCGGCGGTAACGCCGGTTTCCCCCGCGATTCGCCCGCCGTGCAACGACCCCGGCACGCGCGTTTTCGCGTGCAGTGCCGAAAATCGCGACGAGGCCCCTTTTCGAGCGCTTGACGGTTCGCCGCGCGACCCGCAAGACTGATTTCCCAGTGGTGCCGCGCGACCGGAAGCGGATCCGACGGGCAGGGAGCCGGGGTGAACCAGCGGGACACACCCGAAGACGCGAAGCTGACGTTTCCCGATCAGCCGAGGATGGAACTGGACCAGCTGCTCGGCGAGCTGGTGGAACGCGCCCAGGAGGTCATCAGCACGCAGGGCAGGCTGCGCGGGCTGCTGCGCGCGACCCAGTCCATCACCGGCAGCCTCGCGCTTCCCGCGCTGCTGCGGCGGCTGGTGGAGGCCGCGTGCGAGCTGGTCGGCGCGCGGTACGCGGCGCTGGGCGTGATCGGGCCGGACGGGCGGCTCACCGAATTCGTGCACACCGGCATGGACGCGGAGTCGGTCAAGCGGATCGGCAGGCTGCCCGAGGGCAAGGGCCTGCTCGGCGCGGTCGTCGAGGACCCGCGCCCGGTCCGGCTGGCCCGGCTGCAGGACGACCCGCGGTCGACCGGGTTCCCCGAGGGGCATCCGCCGATGACGAGCTTTCTCGGGGTCCCGGTCCGGGTGCGCGGCGAGGTTTTCGGCGACCTCTACCTCGCCGACGCGGAACAGGGCCAGTTCAGCGAGGAGGACGAACAGCTGGCGCTCGCGCTGGCCGCGGCGGCGGGCAGCGCGATCGAGAACGCGCGGCTGTACGAGACCGCGCGGAACCAGCAGGAGTGGCTGCGCGCTTCCGCCGCGGTGACCAGGGAACTGCTGTCGGCCGACCTCGGCGACCCGCTGGCCCGCGTCGTGGACTACGCGCGGGCGCTCGCGTCGGCGGACCTGGTCTCGGTCACCCGCCCGGCGGAGCGGGAGGGCTACCTCCGCGTCGAACGCGCGGTCGGCGCCGGCGCGGCGGAGCTGCGGGGACGGGAGCTGCTCGCCGCGTCCACTGTGGCCGGCACGGTGTTCGCCAGCGGCGAGCCGAAAATCGGGTCGTGGCCGGACGAGCTGGCGCGGCTGGCGGTGCCGTCGGTGCTGACCCTGAACCTCGACGCGGTCCTGCTGGTGCCGCTCGCCGGGAACGGGACGGTGGCCGGGGTGCTCACCGTCGCGCGGCTGGCCGGCCGCCCCGCGTTCACGCCGGACGACCTGGAGATGGCGGCCTGGTTCGCCGACCAGGCCGCGGTGGCGCTCGAACTGGCGCAGGCACGGGCCGAACGCGAGGACGCCGCGCTGCACGACGAACGCGACCGGATCGCGGCGCGGCTGCACAGCGAGATCCTGCAACGCCTTTACGCCGCCGGGCTGTCGCTGCAGACCACGGCGGGGCTGGCCAAATCGGCCGTGGTCGCCGCCCGGCTGCGCGAGACGATCGCCGACCTCGACGACGTCATCAACCACGTGCAGCAGACGGTGTTCCAGCTGGACGACGCCCTGCCGCCCGCGCCGGAACCGATCCGGGACCAGGTGCTGCGGGTGCTGGCGCGGGCGCGCGAGGAATTCGGGCTCGCGGTGTCCACCCAGCTCACCGGCAAGCTCGAACCGGTGCCGTCCGACGTCGTGGTGCCGTTGCTCGCCGACGCGCTGCGGCTCGTCGCCCGGCGGCTTTCGGCCGAGTCGGCGGAGGTCGAGATCCACGCGGAACCGGAGCGGACGACGGTGACCGTCCGATGCCCGGGAGCCGGGGACCTGGCCGCGGCAGCCGCGCCCGAACTGGCCGCGCTGGGGGAGCAGGCGAACCGCCGGGGCGGGACGCTGACCGTGGCCGGTTCGCGGCTGAGCTGGTCGATTCCGGTGCTGACGCGACCTCCGCCCGAGGATTGAGGACTTTCGCCCGCCGCCGGACCGGGGCGGCGCGCCGTAGGCTCGACACCCGAACGGATCCGGAAGTGGGGAACGACCGATGCTGCGGGTTTTCCTGGTGGACGATCACGAGGTGGTCCGGCGCGGGGTCGCCGACCTGCTGGAAGAGGACGACGAACTCACGGTGGTGGGCCAGGCGGGCGACGTTTCGCAGGCGCTGGCGCGGATTCCGGCGCTGCGTCCGGACGTCGCGGTGCTGGACGTGCGCCTGCCCGACGGCAACGGCATCGAGCTGGCCCGCGAACTGCGGTCCCGTTCTCCCGAGCTGAAATGCCTCATGCTGACGTCCTATACGGACGAACAGGCGATGCTGGACGCGGTGCTGGCGGGTGCGGCCGGATATGTCATCAAGGACATCAAGGGCCTCGACCTGATTTCCGCGGTCCGCGATGTCGGAGCGGGGAAGTCGCTGCTGGACGCGCACGCGGCGGCCGCGTTGATGGCGAAATTGCGCGACAGCGCGGAAAAACAGCGCGGCCCGTTGTCGCAGCTTTCCGAGCAGGAACGCACCCTGCTGGCGCTGATCGGGGAAGGATTGACGAACCGGCAGATTTCCGAGCGAATGTTTCTCGCGGAGAAAACGGTGAAAAACTACGTGTCGCGGCTGCTGACCAAACTGGGCATGGAACGGCGCACGCAGGCGGCGGTGCTCGCGACGGAATTGCGCGGCCGTCCGCATCGGCCGGGCGGCTAGACGCTGAGCGGCGAAGGGGTGACGAGGATGTCCTCCAACGCCCGGCGCGGCGTCCGCGGAACCGGCGCGCCGTAGCCGAGCCGCAGCACGATCTGCGGCCAGAGCCCGCCGCCGAGCAGGTCGCGGAGCCGGGCGCGGGTCGCGGGCACCTCGACCGGCTGGGAGATGAAGGAGGCGTCGATGCCGCGCGCGGTGGCGGTCAGCAGGACGCGTTGCATGGCCTGCCCGGCGCGGAGCCGGTCGATCGGCTGGTCGGCGAACGTCCCGATCACCACGACCATCGGCGCGGCCCCCGGCGCGCGGGTGCCGCCGCCGTAGTCGCGCAGCACCCAGGTGTCGTCGGCGGTGACGGCTCCTCCAGCAGCGAAGGGCACCCCGTCGCGCTTGCCGCGGCCGCGTCCGGTCCAGCGCTGCCATTCGGCGAGGAAGGCGGGGTCGGCGGTCTGGAGGCGGTGGCTTTCGCGGATCAGCTCCTTGAGCCCGGCGAGCTGCTCCGGGCCGAGCCGCGGCAGCCAGGCGTGCTCGACCTCGGCCGCGTGCCGCAGCGCCCCCATCGCCCCGGCGGGGACCGGTTTCGCGGTGAACGGCGTGCGGTTGGTGTGCCGCCGGGAAATGGCGGCGGCGAGCGAGGCGAGCTTGCGGTCGGTCGCGGCGGTTCCCCGCGGTCTGACGAGGGCGAGCAGGTCGGGGTCGCCGCGGCGGGGAAAGAAGCTGGTGGCCGGGTGGACGCCGGTCGCGTGGATGGCGGTGCGCAGGTTGAACAACGCGGCCCCGCAGGACAGCAGCAGTTCGCGCCGGTCCGGGTCGGAGACGGGCAGCGTGCGGTCGGGGTCGGCGTACAGCTCGATCCCGGCCGGTCCGACGCTGAACAGCCAGGGCTGAGTGTTGTGTGTGGAAGGCGCCAGGATGGCCGAATGCAGCACCGCCGTCACCTGTTCGGCGCTGAGCCGGCCGGACGGCGCCACCTGTAGGGTCATCCTTCCCCCTGGAACCGCGAAACGCGGGACACTGTCGTGCGTAGTCGTTCGCTTCAGCATGCGTCCGCCGGACGGGGGCGCACAGGGGCGAAAGTCATCTGTCTGAGAACGCCGAGGGGCGAAAGCGGGTCTGATGCCGGAAACCGGAGAGGGCGGCCGGAAGCTGTCCGGGACGCTGTCGCAGCTGCGGCTGCGGGAGACGCTGCGCGATCTGCAGGAGCGGATCGAGCTGCTGATCGGCACCCGGGACAAGATGGACGGCCTGCTCGAGGCGGTGCTCGCGGTCGCGTCGGGCCTGGAACTGGACGCAACGCTCCGCCGGATCGTGCAGGCGGCGGTGGAACTGGGCGAGGCGCACTACGGCGCGCTGGGCGTGCTCGGCGACGACGGCGCGCTGGCCGAGTTCGTGTACCTGGGCATCGACGCGGAGACCCGGGATCGGATCGGGCACCTCCCCGAGGGGCACGGGCTGCTCGGGCTCGTGATCGACGACGCGAAACCGTTGCGGCTGACCGAGATCTCGGCGCATCCGGCGTCGGTCGGGTTCCCGGCGAACCATCCGCCGATGCATTCGTTCCTCGGCGTGCCGGTGCGGGTCCGCGACGAGGTGTTCGGCAATCTCTACCTCACCGAGAAGAAGGACGGGGCGGAGTTCACCGACGACGACGAGGTGGTCGTGCAGGCGCTGGCCGCTGCGGCGGGGATCGCGATCGAGAACGCGCACCTCTACGAGCAGACCCGGCTGCGGCAGCGGTGGCTCGGCGCGACCAGCGAGGTGACTACGGAGCTGCTGGGCGGCACGGACCCGGTCGACGCGCTGGAGCTGATCGCGAGCCGTGCGCTGGAGCTGACCGGCTCGGACGTCACGTTGCTCGCGCTGCCGGGCACGGGACGGCTGGACGTGGACGAGGAGTGGGACAGCGAACCGGGCGAGCTGACGGTCACGGTGTGCGCGGGCGGCGACGCCGGCGACCTGACCGGGCTGCGGCTGCCGGTCGAGGGGACGGTGCCGGGTGCGGTCTACCGGGACCGGACTCCGCGCCGGATCGCCGAATTGCAGCTGCTGCACGACCGCGGCCGCGGGCCGGCGCTGGTGGTGCCGCTGCGGGCGGGCGACCACACGTCGGGCGTGCTGATCGCGGTGCGGGATGCGGGGTCGGCTCCGTTCGAGACGGCGCAGCTGCCGGTGCTGGCTTCGTTCGCGGACCAGGCGGCGCTGGCGCTGCAGCTGGCGGCGCAGCAGCGGGCGGCCCGCGAGCGGGACGTGCTGTCCGATCGGGACCGGATCGCGCGGGATCTGCACGATCACGTGATCCAGCGGCTGTTCGCGGTGGGCCTGTCGATGCAGAGCACGCAGCGCCGCACGAAAACCCCGGAGCTGCAGCGGCGGCTGCAGGAAAGCATCGACCAGATGCACGAGATCGTGCGCGAGATCCGCACCGCGATCTTCGACCTGCACGGCGGCGCGGCGGGCGGGGTCCGGCTGCGGCACCGGCTGCACGACGCGATCGCGGAACTCACCGACGACGCGCCGCTGCACCCGACGGTCAGCATGGCCGGTCCGCTCGACGCGGTGCCCGCGCAGCTGGCCGAACACGTGGAAGCGGTCGTGCGCGAAGCGGTCAGCAACGCGGTCCGGCACGCGGGCGCGGCGACGCTGTCGGTTTCGGTGTCGGTCCGCGACGAGACGGTGCGGATCTCGGTGATCGACGACGGATCGGGGCTGCCGCCGGACGTTTCGCCGAGCGGGCTGGGCAATCTGCGCGAGCGGGCGGAATCGGCGGGCGGGGAGTTCACGCTCGGAGCGGGTCCGGGCGGCGGCCTCCGGCTCGAGTGGTCGGCACCGCTGCGCTGAGCTGGTTCAGCTCGGCGTCGACGTCGACGACGACCGCCTCCAGCAGTTCCTGGGAGAGGTCGCACAGGGCGCGCCCGGCGGCGAGATAGCCGGCCACGTGGGTCAGCCCGCGTCCCTCGGCCGCGCTGTGCGCGAGGCCGACGCCGGAGAACTCGTCCCCGTCGGCGGTCCGCAGCACCGCTTGGGCGCGGGTGTAGTGCGCGGTCCGGTCGAACGCGATCGCGAGCGTCCACTGTTCTGGGGTCTCGGTCATGTCAGCTCCGTTCCGGGTTCACCGTCGCAGGCCCGGCCGGGGAGGGAAAGGGCCGGAAGTCCTCTGCGCGCCTCAGACTCCTTCCGGCGCGCGGGCCCGGCGGGCGTCCGCGTTGCCGGGACCCGCCCGCACGGGCGTCCGCACCACAAGCGAAGAGCCCGCTTCCGGCCGCCGTGAGTCCACTGTGGACCATCCCTTGCGGACGGCTCCGGCACCGGCGCGGCAGCTTCGGCGGGAAGCCGCCCCGGGGTAGGCTGGGAAAGCCGTCCGACGCTGCTGCGGAACTCGGCTGGTTCCGGATCTGGGAAGGCGGTGAAACAGGCAGTGACGGGAGTCGGAGACTTCGCCGATGCGGTGTCGCCCCTGCTCTCGGAACTGCTGGCGGCGCTGCGTGAAGGCCGGGACGCCGGCGTCCCGCTCGCCGGGGTGTGCCGGGCGGTCGTGGACCTGCTGCCGGTCGACGGGGCGGCCGTCTCGCTGATGGCCGACGGAAGGGACCGCACGCTCGTGCTGGCCAGCGATCCGGTCGTCGAGCACCTGGACGCGGTGCAGTTCAGCCTGGGCGAGGGCCCGTCTTTCGAGGCGTTCGAGACCGGACGCCCGGTGCTGGTGCCGAGCCTGTCCCAGCACCTTCCCGCGGCGTGGCCGGTGTTCGCCACCGAGGCCGGAATGGCCGGGATCGGCGGAATATTCGCGTTTCCGCTGCGGCGCGGGGCCGCCACGCTCGGCTCGATGGACACCTACCGGCGGGCCGCGGGGTGGCTCTCGGACGAGGAACTGGCGACGGTCCTGCGCGGAGCTGACCTCGTCACCAGCGCGTTGCTGGCCGTGGTTACCGCGAGCCTCGCGGGGGAAACCGACGGCGGGACAGTCGGCGTGCTGGCCAAGGACAGCGCCGTGGTGCACCAGGCCACCGGGATCGTGATCGCGGAGTTCGAGATTCCCGCGGAACAGGCGCTTGCCCGGCTGCGGGCGTACGCGTATTCCCGGGGAAGGCTGCTGGACGAGGTGGCGCGGGACCTCGTCGCCCGGCGGCTGCATCCGCGGGAGATCGAAGCATGACAAGCTGTCGGACCGCCGGGTTCCCGCGGGCAGCACGCGGAAACCCCGCCAGTGGGAGGGAGAGAGACCGATGAGCGACGGATTCGCCGGCGCGGTCACGTCGTCCAGCGAGAACGAGCTGTTGCGCGCGTTCGTGGACATGGCCGACACGCTGGTGGACGAATACGACGTGGCGGACATGCTGCACCGGCTCGCGAGGTACTGCGTCACGCTGCTCGGGGCCTCGGCCGCCGGGCTGCTGCTCGCGGACCAGCGCGGCGGGCTGGACGTGGCCGCTTCGTCGGACGAGAGCAGCCGGATGCTGGAACTGCTGCAGCTGCAGACCGAGGAGGGGCCGTGCCTGGACGCCTACCGCCGCGGAGAGCCGGTGCGCGTCGGGGACATCCCCGCTGAGCAGGCCCGGTGGCCGCAGTTCACGCGGGAGGCGATGGCGACGGGGTTCCGTTCCGTGCACGCGGTGCCGATGCGGTTGCGCAGGCAGGTGATCGGCACGCTGAACCTGTTCGGCCGCGGGCCGGACCCGGTGACCGGGTCCGCGGTGAACGTGGTCCGCGCGCTGGCCGACATCGCCACGATCGGCATCCTGCAGGAGCGCGCCATCCGGAAGGGCGAGCTGCTGACCGAGCAGCTGCAGCACGCGCTGAACAGCCGGGTCGTGATCGAACAGGCGAAGGGCGTGCTGGCGCACGCGGGCGGGCTGGAGATGGAGGTGGCGTTCGACCGGCTGCGTGCCTACAGCCGCGCGCACAACGCGCGGCTCAGCGAGGTGGCCGAAGCGGTGGCGCGCAGCGAACTCCGGCCGGAGCGGATTCTCGGCGAGGGCGGCGAGGCCTGAGCGAAGCGTCACCCCGCGGTGCGCGGGAATCCACCCGGAATCACCGTAACGGCCCCGCTCCGTGCACCGGGACGGGGCGCGGCAGCCCTAACGGACGTCTTGGCAAGGCCACACGGCCGCGGTTACTGTGGGTTTCCCGGGCCGGAATCCCGAAAGGGCTCCGTCCTGGGAACATGCAGATGCCGCGCGGCCCCAGCCCCTGGCTTCTGACATCTGCGACATGGAACCCGTACAGACAGTCCGGAGTGTCTGATGTCGCTATCGTCCCCCGAAGCAGCTTTCCGCACCCGCCGGCGGAAATCGTGCGAGCGGTGCGGCGAGCAGATCCCGCCCGGGAAACTGCAGACCGCGCTCGTTCCCGATTCCTCGCGCGTCGATCCGCACGATTTCGCCCGGCACGGCCAGCGGCTCGTCTACGCCTGCGGCGACGAGCACATGGCCCAGCTCGTGGAGCGGGCCCGCCGCGACTGGGTCGACGCGCAGTGGTGGTTCGGCCTGCTGTGCCAGGCCAGCCGGTCGGCGGGGCAGGCGCCGCTGGCCGAACTCGCCCGCCAGGCCCGGCTGTCGGAGGCCCAGGTCGACGCGGCGCTGGCGTGGAACGCCGCCTCCCCGCATCCGCTGCGCCGCCTGCCGGGCGGGCAACCCTGCTGACGGTTCAGCTCGCGCGCTTTCCGCGGTCGTCCGGATAACGCGGCCGGCTGGGCGGAGAGCCGATTCGCCGTGCCCGGATCAGGTCGTACCGGGGGAGCACGGGAACGTATTCGCGCGGCTTCGGAATTGCCCGCGGCTGTTTTCGCACCTTGGCGTACCGGATCGCCCAGCTGCACAGCAACAGAACAACCAAAAGACCGGCGGCGGACGCCACGAGCCCGCCGGCGCGGACAAGCCAGCCGAGAAGCATGCCGAGCATTCCGGCGGCGGCCGCGGTGAGCAATCTTCTCCGCAGCCGGCTCCCCGGGCGGACCGCGCACACCGCGACCGCGGCGGCGGCGAGGGTCGCGACCAGCGCGAACAGCCGGACGGGCAGTCCCGGGCTGAGCGTGCCGAGCAGGAAAACGCAGCCGCAGACCAGTCGCCATTCGGTTCGAGCGCGCACGGGACACCTCGGTTCGCCGGTTCTTTTCTTCGAGGTGCCGACCACGGTAGGTACGGCCCGGTCCGGCGGGCAGGGCCGGAGGACCCGACCGGGAGGACATGGGGCCCGAATCGGACACCCGTGCATTTCCGGCGTTATTCCGTCCCCGGCGCCGAGACGGAATAGTCGTATTCGGCCGATCCCCGACAAAGACCATTCTGCCCGGGAATTTGACAGTTTCCGCGCGACCGAACGGAGGTTGTGCCTTTTCCGGCGGCGGCCAGACTGGAAGGAGGCGGGAACGAGCGATCAGCGGGCGTTCCCGTAGCGAGGTCGAGTCCATGCCGGAAGGCCGCCTGTTCGACGCGTGGATGTCCCGCGTCTTCCCCTCCGGCCGTCCCGGCGAGGCGGAAGCGAAGGAGGACGGATGAGACTTGACGGGAAGGCAGCCGTCGCGCTGGCGGCGGTCGCGCTGGTGGCGACGTCGCTGGCCGGTTCGGCGTCGCTGGCGAGCGACCGGGCCGGGGCCGCGCCGCCGGCGTGCTCGCCGGGCACTACGGTCGCGACCGACGACGGCCCGGTGTGCGGCATCGCGGGACCGGACGTCCGGTCGTGGGAGGGAATCCGCTTCGGCGCGCCGCCGGTCGGCGACCTGCGCTGGGCGTCGCCGAAACGGCCGGCCAAGTGGACCGAGCCGTTCGCCGCGACCGCGCCCGGCAACGCGTGTCCCCAGCTGGCCGGCCTCGGCCCCGGCTCGGAGACCGAGGACTGCCTGAACCTGAACGTCCGCGTGCCGGCCAACCCCGGGCACGGGAAGCTGCCGGTGATGGTGCAGTTGCACGGCGGCGGATTCCTGATCCTGCAGGCGCAGAACGCGAGCCGCCTGGTGACCGAGGGCCGCGTGATCAGCGTCGAGGTCAACTACCGGCTCGGGATTTTCGGGTTCCTCGCCCATCAGGCGTTCGGCGCGCACGCGGGCGACTACGGGCTGCAGGACCAGCAGGCCGCGCTGCGGTGGGTGCAGCGCAACATCGCGAAGTTCGGCGGCGATCCGCACAACGTCACGATCTACGGCGCGTCCGCGGGCGGTTCGAGCGTGTGCGACCACGTCGTGTCGCCGACCGCGGCCGGGTTGTTCCAGCGCGGCATCAGCCAGAACGGCGAGTACAACTCGTTGCTGGGCAAGGACGTCCAGTGGCAGCCGCAGGACTGCAAAGCGGATCTGCCGGACGAGGAACAGGCGCAGCAGGCCGGGGCGCGGTTCGCCAAAGCGCTGGGCTGCCAGGACAACGCGGGAGCCTGCTTGCGCAAGGCCCCGGTGGCGGCCCTGCTGAAACAGGCGGGCAACGGGATGAAGCCGGACAGCGGCACGATCGCGCCGATCGTCAACGGCACCACGCTGACGATGTCGCCGGGGGAGGCGTTCGCCAAGGGGCGGGTCAACCGGGTGACGCTGATGCACGGCGTGGCCCGCGACGAGGTCCAGCTGCCGGCCGCCTCGACCCCGGAGGACTACCGGAAGCTGGTGGCGCAGCAGTACGGCGAGCACGCCAAGGAGGTCAGCCAGGTCTATCCGCTGAAGCGCTTCCCGAAACCGGCTCCCTTCCTGGCCTTCCGCACCATCGTGGCCGACTCCAACTCGGTCTGCCCCGCGCTGCTGAACGACGAGCGGCTGTCGCGGCACATCCCGGTGTTCGCCTACGAGATGGACGACACCGACGTCCCGCCGGCGTTCTTCCTCGACCGCACCAAACCGAACGGCGCCTACCACGTCGCCGAGGGGATGCTGCTGACCCCGCCGCCCGGGGTCGAACTCACCCCCAACCAGAAGGTGCTGTCCGACCAGCTGGTGGCGCAGTGGACCGGGTTCGCCCGGACCGGCAACCCCACCGTGGACGGCACTCCGCTCTGGGAGCCGTACACCGAGAGCAACCCGGTCGTCATGTCGCTCAACGCGGCGGGGGACAGCCAGCTCACCACCGAGATCCCGCGCCAGCACCACTGCAACGGGCTCTGGAACCCGCTGGCCCCGTTCGCCGCACCCCGGTAGAACAGGAGGTTCTTGTCCGGCGGCGGGTTCGGTTTGTCCGGACCCGCCGCCGTCGGCGAAAATCCCGTCACCCGCCGCGGCCCGGTCCGCATAGCCTCCGGGAATCGTGACGGAGTGAGAAAGGGCGGCGGATCGTGACGCTGCGGGAAAAGGTCGAGGCCCGCCTCGCCGGAGACCTCGTGCCGGACGAGCGCGTGCTGGACGCGCTGATCGCGTTTCGCACCGGAGGCGTGCGCAAGACGATGATCGGCGGCGCGGCGGGCATCGCCGGTCTCGCGGGCGCGGCCGGAATGGCCCTGGCCGCGCGCCGCGGCCAGGCCCCGCAAGTGTCGATCGCCACGTCCGGCCGGTTCGTCTTTTCGCTGACCTCGCACCGCGTCGTGCTGTTCACCGTTGGCGGTGTCGTGCGGGCCGCGCCGGGGAAGCTGCTGCATTCGTGGCCTCTCGATCAGCTCGCTTGGGTGTCGGAGCCGACACTGATTTCCGGGGTGGCGCAGGCGCTTCGGGGCGAGATCGGTGTCACCGGGGAGGGTGTCCTCGGCTACGAGTTCGCTCGGCTGCAGGTCGAGGACGGACGGTCGTTGATCAAGCGGCTCGCTCGTGCGCTCGAGGAACTCGAAACGTCCTGACCGCGCCCGGCTCGTCTTTTCGCTGACCTCGCACCGCGTCGTGCTGTTCACGGTCGGCGGTGTCGTCCGGGCCGCGCCGGGGAAACTGCTGCATTCGTGGCCGCTTGAGCGGCTGGCCTGGGTGTCGGAACCCGCATTGCATTCCGGGGTGGCGCAGGCGCTCCGGGGCGAGATCGGCGTTACCGGGGAGGGTGTCCTCGGCTACGAGTTCGCGCGGCTGCAGGTCGAGGACGGTCGGTCGTTGATCAAGCGGCTCGCTCGCGCGCTCAAGGAACTCGAAACGTCCTGACCGCGCGGATCTCGGCCGGTGCCGGTCCACAATGGACAATTCCCAGCCGCCGGGTCGCGCGCGTCATCGCGACGTAGAGGTCGTTGCGGCCCAGGGGAGCGCGGAGAATCGCGGCCGGATCCACGATCAGCACCGAATCGAACTCCAGCCCCTTGGCCCGCACGGGCGTCAGCACCACGACCGGGTCGATGATCGCCGTCGTCGCCAGCCCCAACGCGTCACGCAAAGACGCGAGATACCCTTCCGGAGCGACAATCGCCAACTGTCCACTGTGTCCCTTGGCAAGCCCGACCACCACCCGCACCAGCTCCGCGCGCGTGGTTTGCCGCCGCCAAGGTGTTTCGCCCGCCGACCGCACCGACTGGGGCGGCCGGAGATCCGGATGCTGCGCGGCGAACACCTCGCCGGCCGCCGCCATGATCTCGGCCGGAGTCCGGTAGTTGACCGTCAGCTCGGCCAGCCGCCAGCGGTCCGCCACGTGCGGCCCCAGCACCGAATCCCACGTCGTGGCCCCCGCCGGATCGCTGGTCTGCGCGAGATCGCCGACGACTGTCATCGACTTGGCCGGACAGCGCCGCAGCACCATCCGCCACGCCATCGCGGACAGTTCCTGTGCCTCGTCGACCACCACATGCCCGAACGTCGGCGTGGTCTCGCCGAGCACCGCGGCCGCCTCGTCGAGCAACGGAATGTCCGCCGCACTCCAGCTCCGGCCCGGGTTGCCGAACACCTCGGCCACCACGTCCTCCGCAGTCAGCGAAGGCCACACCTCGTCCAGCACCGCGCATACCGCCGCGTCGGCCAGCAACGCCTTGCGCAGTTCAGCGACGTCGTCCTCGTCCAGCAGCCGCCGAGGCCCGTCCTCCTGATCCGGTCCGAGCACCACCCCCGCCGCGGCCAGCGCCCGCAGATCGGCCGCGCTGAGCCGCCCGTCCGCACTGCCGCCGTCGAGGGCCTCACCGCTCTCGGTGAACACCACGCTCTCCAGCCGATCGGCCAGCCGCCGCGCGAACAGGTCCACCATCCGGTGCTGAAAGGCCAACCGTGCCTGGCGGTAGGGCAATCCCTTGCCAGAAGCCCATTCCACCGCTTCCCGGCACTCGTCCGGTTCCAGCCGCAGGGTCTGCTGCTCGAACTCCGCCTCGACCGCCTCGCCGCGCGGCCGCGCCCACACCGCGTCCGCGATCCGGCCAGCCGCCTCCGCCTGCCCCTTCGCCTCCGCGACCTCGGCCGGATCCTCCCGGCTGACCTCGACGTCCGGCCGCAGCCGGGCGATCGTCCCGGTCACCACGGCCCGTTCGCCCAGCCCGGGCAGCACCTGCCCGATGTAGTCGAGGAAGACGTCGCTGGGCCCGATCACCAGCACCCCTCGCGTGCGCAACTGCGGCCGCGTGTACAGCAGATACGCCAGCCGATGAAGCGCCACCGCCGTCTTGCCGGTCCCCGGGCCGCCCTGCACCACCAGCACCCCCGCGTACCCGTCGCGGACGATCCGGTCCTGCTCGGCCTGCAGCGTGGTGACGATGTCTCCCATCCGCCCGGTCCGGTCCGCGGTCAGCGCCGCCATCAACGCGGCTTCGCCGACCAGAGCCCCCGTGTCGGCGGCATCCGGATCAAGCAGCTCGTCGTCCAGCGCGAGCACCCTCCGGCCCCGGGTGGCGATCCGTCGCCGCCGCCGGACTCCGTGCGCTTCCGCCATCGTCGCGGTGTAGAACGGCTGCGCCGCCGGAGCCCGCCAATCGAGCAGCAACGGCTCGTCAGTGCCGTCCTGGCCGTCCTGGAACAACCCCAACCGGCCGATGTACCGCCGGCTCCCGTCGCGCAGGTCGAGCCGCCCGAAGCACAGCCCGTCCTCGACGCTTTCCAGCCGGGCCGCTTCCGCCCGCCAGAGCGCCGCCGCCTCCCGATCGGGACTTTCGCGCCCCCTCGCGGCCTCCTCCCGCATCGCGTCGAGCCGGTCGTACAGGGCGGTCACGTACTCCTGCTCGAGGACAAGCTCGCGCTCGACGTCCTTTTCCGCTGGCACCCCTGGAGGGTGCGCGGGGAGCTAGCGAAAGAACAGTCTTGTCTTTCGGAGCGGTGTCAGCCGGGTGGTCGCCGCCGTCCTGATCGCCCCGGTTTGCGTCGCACCCCGGTTTTGTCGGTGCGGGAAGGTAGCGTTCCGGTCCGTGGACGTTCGGGAACGCATTCAGGAACTCGCCGATCAGGTCGTGGCGCTGCGCGACGCGTACTACCGGGGCTCGCCGACGGTGGCGGACGCGGAGTACGACGCGATCGAGGACGAGCTGCGCCGGCTGGTCGAGGAGAACCCGGAGCTGGCTCCCGACCCGAACCCGCTGGACCAGGTGGGCGGGCCGGCGGTGCTGCACGCGCCGATCCGGCATTCGCGGCCGATGCTGTCGCTGGAGAAGGCGACGCGGCCCGAGCAGGTCGAGGCGTTCTTCGCGCGGTTCCCCGGCCAGCCGGTGGTGGTGATGCCGAAGCTCGACGGGCTGTCGCTGGCGCTGGTGTACGAGGACGGCCGCCTGGCCAGGGCGGTCACCCGAGGCGACGGCACCACCGGGGACGACGTGACGATGCTGGTGCGCGCGCTCGCGGACGGGATCCCGCACCAGGTCGGCGCGCCGGGGCGGGTCGAGGTGCGCGGCGAGGCGGTGATGCTGCGCTCGACGTTCGCCGCCTACAACACCGCGCACCCGGACAAACCGCTGATCAACCCGCGCAACGCGGCGGCGGGCACACTGCGCGCGAAAGACCCGGCCGCGGTCGCCGAGCGACGGCTGCGGTTTTTCGCCTTCGACCTGGACACCGAGCCCGGCAGCGCGGAAACCGACCTCGGCAGCGGCCTGCTGGCGCTCGGGTTCACCGCGGCGGACATGCGCCGCTGCGAGGACGCGGAGACCGCGCAGGAGGTGATCACCACCATCGAACAGCAGCGCAACGACCTGGACTACGACATCGACGGCGCCGTCCTGCGGCTGGCCGACCGCGGTGCGTACGCCGCCGCGGGCACCCGGTCGAGTTCGCCGCGCGGGGCGCTGGCGTACAAGTTCGCCGCCGAGGAGAAGACGACCCTGCTGTCCGATGTGGTCTGGGACGTCGGCAAGACCGGCAAGATCGCGCCGGTCGCGTGGCTGGAGCCGGTGTTCGTGGGCGGCACCACGGTCACCCGCGCGACGCTGGCCAACCAGGAGGTCATCCGCGCCCGCGGCATCAAGATCGGCGACACGGTCCTGGTGCGCCGGGCGGGCGACGTGATCCCGTTCGTCGCCGGGGTGCTGGACGAGTCGAAACGCACCGGGGCGGAGCGGGAGATCGTGCCGCCGTCGGTGTGCCCGTCGTGCGAACAGCCGCTCACCGAACAGGGCAACAGCCGGGAACTGTTCTGCACCAACGTTTCCTGCCCGGCCCAGACCGTGCGCCGGCTGATCCACTGGGCGTCCCGCGCGGCCGCGGACATCGACGCGATCGGCGGCGTGTGGATCGAACGGCTGGCCGAGGCCGGAATCCTGGAACACCCGTCGGACTTCTACCGGCTGACCAAGGAACGCCTCCTGGAATTCGACCGCATCGGCGAGGTCTCCGCGACGCGGATGATCGAGTCGATCGACGCGAGCCGCCAGGTAGGCCTGCGCCGCGCGCTGATCGGGCTCGCGATCCCGATGGCGTCGGAAGGCACCGCCGCCCGCCTGTGCCGGGCCGGTTTCGCTTCGCTGGAAGCGGTGCTGGACGCGGGCGAGGACGGTCTCGTCGCGGTGGAGGACATCGGCCCGAAGGTGGCCGCCTCGCTGGTCGAACACCTCACCCGGCTGCGCCCGGAACTGGAACGCCTGCGCGAACGCGGGGTGTCCCTGGACGTCCTGGAGGAAGACCTCCCGCCCGCGGTCGTCGCAGGCGCCCCGCTGGAGGGCAAGACGGTCGTGGTCACCGGCGCGATCAGCGACCCGCGCTCCGGCGAGAAGGTGCCGCGCCCCACCTTCCAGCGCCTGTGCGAAACAGCGGGCGCGACCACCGCCTCCTCGGTGTCGGCAAGCACGGACCTCCTGATCACCGGAGCCGACGTCGGCGCGAGCAAACTCACGAAGGCGGAGAAACTGGGCGTCGAGGTCGTCGACCAGGGGGTGATCTGGGACCAGCTGATCGCCGCCGGGGTGGTCTGAGCCTGGGTTCGCTTGCCTGCCAAGAAGAACCCGCGCGAAGGCCGCGGAACCGGACTGCGGCGAGCGCTGCGCTGGCTCGGCCGGACGGCGGCGATGCGGACCGGGCGGGAGGGCCACGGATCTCTTGCCCCGCAAGGGGAGTGGGCAAGCGACTGGTGCCGGGCTGCGGATCGGGCACTGGCCGCCCAGAACCCGACCGCGCCAGGACGAGGACGGCCGGTGCCGATGCGGCAACCTTGCATCGGCAGCCGGTGCCCGGTCCTGCCGGGCGACAGCATTCCCTGCCACATCAGGCGATCCGCGGTCACCGGCGAGGTCGCGCTGGCGCGGCGGTCTGCGGCCGTCTGCGAGGGTGCGCTATCGCGGCCGCCTTCGGAGGCGTGCTGGCGCGGCGATCCGCAGTCACCGGCGAGAGGCGCGCTAGCTCGGCGATCTGCGGTCGCCCGCTGAGGCGCTCCAGCGCTGCAATCTATTGCCATCTGCGGAAGCGCACCGGTGCGCCATCCGTAGCCGTCTGCGAAGGCCCGCCAGACAACCCGCAACCACCCGCAACGGCGCACCAACGCGGCAACCCGCCTCACTCCCTCCCCTCCAGCGCAAAATACCGCTCCGCCGCCTCCAACCGAGGCACCCGCACGCCCAGCCGCCGGGCCTCCGTCAACGTGTCCCGGCAGACCTCCCGCGGTTCGCGGGCGTCCGGGTCGGAATGCGCCGCGAAACTGGTCCGCGCGGCCGCGGAATGGGTCAGCAGCCAGGAAAGCACCGGGACCGTCAGCCAGGTCGGCGCTCGGAACGGCAGCACCGCACCCCGATGTCGCCGCAAGTCGACGCCGCGGGCTTCGAGGAGCGGCAGAAGCTCCCGCCCCGCCAGCAATCCCTCCCGCAAGTCATGCCGGGCTCCGGCCAGCAAACTCAACGATCCCACCCGCACGCCTTGCGAGTGCAACCCCGCGTCCGAAGCGAAATGGACCCACAGCCAGCCCCGGAAGTCCGGTCGTTCCCGGACCCGGAACCCGGCGTCGCGAAAGACCCGGCGGACCGCCTGGGCGCGTTCGCCCGGGGGCTCGCCGAGCGTGCCGAACACCGCGAGCGGCATCAGCATCCCGCGCAGCACCCCGTCCTCGCCGAAGCCGCCGCCTCCTTGCGGGAAGCCCCACGCGACCTGGCCGACCGGAAGAGCCCCGATCGCGGCCAGCGGTTCGGACCAGATGTTGCCGAAGACCAGCACCGTGGCGTCGCCGACCCGAGGCGCCAGGAACGCCGCTGCCTCCTCGAGCCGGTAATGCTGCACGCTCAGCACGATCAGGTCGAAGCCGTGGTCCGGCTCCAGTTCCTCGCGATAGCGCACCGGCCAGTCCTCGACCACCCGCCGTCCCCGCTTCCGCAGGTCACGGAGATCGAAGCTGATCGAATCCCCGTACGCGGCCGCGCGGCCCGGGCGGACGTAGAACTCGACCTCGTGCCCGGCCCGGGCGAAGGCCCAGCCGTACATCGCGGCGATCGTGCCGCGGCCGAACATCAGGATTCTCATGCCGCACCTCAGTGGGATACCCTAGAACTGGAGATTGTCTCCACTTGCCAAAATATGGAGACAATCTCCAGTTGTCAACGAGAGGCCCCGCATGACCGACGCCAAACCCCTGCGCGCCGACGCCCGGCGCAACCGCGACGCCCTGGTCGGCAAGGCCCGGGAACTCTTCGCCGCCGGCGAATTCTTCGACCTGCGCTTCGACGATTTCGCCAGCCTGGCCGGCGTGGGCACCGGCACGCTGTACCGCCATTTCCCCACCCGCGAAGCGCTCGCCGAGGCGGTCTACCACGGGGAAGTCGCCACCCTGTGCGACCGCGCCCGCGAAGCGCTGGCCACCCTGCCCGCCGAAGAAGCGCTGGCCGCCTTCCTGCGCGGCATGATCGACTACCTCGACGCCCACCAAGGCCTCGCCCAAACGCTGGCCACGCTCATGGCCACGAGATCGGACGCGCTCGCCGAGGGCAGCCGGGCGCTGGAGGAGGCGGTCACCGACCTGGTCTCCGCGGCGGCGAAGGCCGGAGCGATCCGCGACGACGTCGGCGCCGGCACCGTCCTGATGGCACTGCACGGCATCGGCGCGGCCCACGACCGCCCCGGCTGGCGCGCCGAAGCGGACGGCGTCGTCACCCTCATGCTGGACGGATTGCGACCCCGCTAGGGGAGTTCACGCATAATTCCGCGCCGCACCGTCCGGCACAGTACGATTCCGCCCAGAATCGACCATCCCTGGGGGAAACGCCATGAAACGCATCGCCGTCAGTCTCGTCGTGTCCGCGCTCGCCGCGCTCGGCAGCGCCGGGATCGCGAATGCCGCCAGCTACCCGACGTCGGACTTCGGCGACCACATCAGCGGCGGCGCCGCCGGGGGCACGCTGACCTGGTACAACCGCGCGGTCGGGGTCAGCGGCTATGTCCGCGACGACGCCGGGTCCGGGAGCACCACCGTCACCTTCGAGTTCCGGCAGGCGGGCACGCTGCTCGACGTCCAGACCCGCACGGCGTCGGACGACTACAAGACCTTCGGCTGGACCGAGCCCGGACCGTCCGGCGGGTTCAGCAAGGTGGACATCTACCTCGGGCACGGCACCAGCAAGATCCTCATCGCCTCGGTGCCGCGCAAGGTCTGAGCCGGGGGAGAAAGAGGAACCAAGCGGAGCGGGGACGGTTCCGGTTCGCAGTTCAGCTGGCCGCTCGCCGTGCGGGCAGCCACGCCTGCATCATTTCGGCGTACCGGGGCGAGACGGCCAGGAGGTCTTCGTGCCGGCCGTGCAGCGTGGCCTGTCCGTCCATCAGGAGCACGCTGCGCGCCCGGGCCGCGGACGACAAGCGGTGCGCGATGACCACCAGGGTGCCTCCCCTGGCGGCGAAGGCGCGTTCGGCGTGGACCTCGGCCGCCGGATCCAAAGCGGATGTCGCTTCGTCCAGCACGACGATCCCGGCCGGTGCGGCATAAGCCCTGGCCAGGGCGAGGAGCTGGGCTTCACCGGCGGAGAGGGTCGCGGGGCCGTGGGGCAGTTCGGCGTCCAGGCCGCCCAGGCGGGCCAACAGCGGGGCGGCGCCTACTGCGCTGGCGGCTGCGATCAGGCGGTGGTCGGTGGCTTCGGGGCAGAAAAGGGACAGGTTTTCGCGGACAGTTCCGGCGAACACGTAGGCCTGTTGCGGGACCAGGACTACGTGCCGGGGCCGGTTGGCCAGCTCGCTGACTCGCACGCCGCCTAGGCGGACTTCGCCGTGCTGCGGGGGCAAAAGGCCGGTGAGCAGGTTGGCCAGGGTCGATTTTCCGATTCCGCTCGGGCCCACTACGGCCAGGTGCTCGCCCGGGCGGAGGTCGAGGTTCAGGTTGCGGACGACGGGTTCCGGGGCCGCTCCCCAGCGGAAGGTCAAATCGCGCACGGCCAGTCCTAGTCCCGCTGGGCTCTCGGTTCCGGGGTGGACGTTGGGCGGAGCGGTGGTTTCGGCTAGCCGGCGCAGCGCAACCAGCAGGCGCAGCACGACTGTGGACGCGGTGGCGGCGAGGCCGCGCAGCGCGGGTTGCAGGGTGGTGGCCAGGTAGACGAGCGCGCCCAGCGCGGCACCGGCGGTCAGTTCGCCGCGCGCGACCATCGAGGGGGCCAGGGCGAGTGCGAGCACGAGCGGGATGAAACCGCCGAGGGCCACGATCAGGGACCGCAGCGCTCCCGAGCGGGCTACGCGGATCGCGGCGGACGCCTGGCGGTCTATCGCTTGGTCGGCGGTCAGGGCGGCGACTGGTTCGGCTCCGCAGGCGACGACGTCCCGCATTCCGGCGAAGATCGAGCCGGTGGTCGCGGCGGTGCCTTCGTCGGCGAGGGTGAGCGCGCGTTGTCGCCGCGCGAGTGACGGGAGCAGTGCGGCGAAACCGGCCAGCGCGAGCACTACTGGCACGACGACCGGCAGCGCTAGCGAACCCGCGACAGCGAGCAAGCCCGCGATCGCCGCTACCGTGGTCACGATCATGCCGCGGGCCTGCACCAGGAGCCCGCCGGTGGCGTCGCGGACGACCTCGACGTGCTGGGTGATCCGGGCGACGCCGCTCGCGTCCGGTCCGCTTCGCGGAGGAGCGGGGTCGTGCAGTACTCCGCGGACGACTGCGGTCACCAGTGCGTCGCGCAACGGCTCGACGACCTTGCCCAGTTGCCGCCACACCAGGCGGGAGCCGAACGCGCCCGCGAGCGCGGCGATGCCGAACACGCCGAGCCAGGCCAGGCCGATGCCGGGCCGCCCGGCGGAGAATCCCTTGTCGACGGCCAGCTCGACGAGCCGTCCGGAGAAAAACGCGGGCAGTCCTTCGAGGACGGAGCAGGCCAGCAGGACCAGCCCGCCGCGCCACTGCCCGGCGAGGGCATTCCCGTAGAGGCGGCCGACGGTCACGTCTCCTCCGTGAACACCGCGCGATACCCCGGCATCTGCCACAGCCGCGCGTGCGGCCCGACCGCCCGGACCTGGCCCGCCGCCAGCCACACCACCACGTCCGCCCGCGCGGCCATCGCGGCCCGGTGCGTGACGACCACCCGCGTCCGGCGGCCCAGCTCGGCCGTCACCGCGCGTTCGGTGACTGTGTCCAGGCTCGCGGTCGCGTCGTCGAGCAGCAGCACCCGAGGGTTGCGCGCGAGCGCGCGGGCGAGCCCGACCCGGGCGCTTTCCCCGCCGGACAACGGAGTTTCGGCGAGCGGCGTGTCGTAACCGTGCGGCAGCCGCACGAGGACGTCGTGAATCCGCGCGGTCCGGCAAGCCTCGTCGACCGCCGGGACGCTGGCCCAGGAACCGTAGCCGACAGCGTCCGCGATGGTCCCGCCCAGCAGCGCGGGCTCGGCGGCGGCGTATCCGACGACAGCCCGAAGCTCGTCGGGGCGCAGGACGGCGAGGTCGCGACCGTCCAAAAGGGCCTGTCCGGAATCGGGACGGCGCAGCCCGGCCAGCAGACTGACCACAGTGGACTTTCCGGAGCCGGAACTGCCTACCAGCGCGGCGAAACACCCGCCGGGAATGGTGAGGCTGACGTCGGCGAGCGCGCCGTGCACCGTCGCGCCGCGCAGTTCCAGAGTGCCGTTTCCGGGCAGCAAACCCAATGTGCCGCGCGGCGGCGGCTCGGTGTCGAGGACCTCGGTGATCCGGTGCGCCGCCGAGCGGGCCCGGGAAAGCGTGGTGAGCAACGGGATTTGCGTGACCAGGCCGAGCCCGAGCGCGACGTAGCCGAGGGCGGCGAGGACGTCGCCGGCGCTGAGCCGTCCGGCCAGGACGCCGAACCCGGCGGCGGCGAGCGTGAGGATTTCCACCGTCGGGAGCAGGAGACCGGCGCGCCACACCATCCGCGCCTGCGTGCGCCACATGCCTTGCCCGGCGAGGTGCAGCCGGGGCAGCGGGCGCAGCACCCGCGCGGCTTCGGCGTCGGCGGTGCCGGACGCGGCGATGGTCCGCAGGCCGGTGACGGCGTCGAGCAGCCGGGCGGACAGTTCGCCGGAAACCCGTTGGTAGGCAAGCACGTCCTCCGCGGTGCCGCGCAGATGCGACCGCGCCAGCAGCAAGGCGAACGGCAGGCTGCCCAGGAACACCAGCGCGAGCCGCCAGTCCAGCAGCGCGAGCAGGACCACCGCGCCCAGGGACATCAGCCCGGTCGCGACCAGCCGCACCAGGACTGCGGCGATCCCGCCCGCCGCCGCGCAGTCGCCGCTCACCCGGCTCACCGCGTCGCCGGAGGAGAACGGCGAGCCGGTCCCCAAGGCGAGCAGCCGGTCGGTGACCTTGCGGCGCAGCCACGCGCTCGCGTCGCTGGTCAGCCGGGCGGGCAGGACGATGAGGACGGCGTCGGCGGCGATCTCCGCGACGCCCACGACGAGCAGCCACACCACCGCGCCAGTGCTGCCGCGGCCGCTGAGCACCGCGTCGGTGGCGGCGGCGAGAGCGCCGGGCAGCAGCAGCCCGGCAGCGGCGGAGACCAGCGACAGCACGATCAGCGCGGCCAGCCGGGGCAGGTCCAGCCGGACGGCCGACATCAGCAGGCGGTCCGCGGATCCAGCCATGGCGCTTCCTTCTGGTGGTCGTCCGCCCCGTCGCGACCGGGGCGGGCCGGCGGGGCAGAATGAACGGGGCGGGAACGGCGCACTTGGCCTGCGCCGTTCCCGCCCTCGCCCGCGGTCAGTAGCAGAGAAGCAGGCTGAGCGTGCTGTCTCCGCACCACGCGCTGTAGTGGCTGTGGCCGTGGTGGTCGAGTCCCTGGCCCTCGAGGGCTTCGGGGGCCTCGAGCGCCTGCAGCTCCAGGACGTTTTCCATGGGTGTTCCCTTCTCTCGGGGTCCGCCGGCGCTCATCGGCCGGAGGTGTGCGGGGACGGTGCGGAGCCCAGGAAAGGCAGCGGTTCCGCGCCGTCCAGTAGTGCGGCGAGCGTGCGGAGGACCCCCGCGCCGCCGGTGCTGACGTCGGTCGACAGGCGAAGCAGCTGATTGCCGGGGAAGGCCAGCCCGCCGCGGTACGCGACGGCGTGCCAGGACAGCCGGGCCAGGTGCAGGTCGATAGCTTCCCGGTCCGGCTCGGGGGCGAAGGACAGCGCGGCGGCCAGCCCGCACCGGCCGTACAGCAGGCCGGGATGGATCACGAACTCCCCGCGGCACGCCGCGCGCAACCCGGGCAGGCTCCGGGCTGTCGCCGACTCGGGGAGATGCCGGGCGACCTGTTCGGCGACCATCAGGATTCCGGCGCTGCCGATCGCGGCGTAGGGGAGGGTGCGCAGGGCGCCGTCGCGGACCTGCAGCGACCCGTCGGAGGCCGGAACGCATTCCTCCAGGTCACGGCCGACGGCTCGCTCGGCGAGGGCCAGCCAGGACGGTTCGCCGGTGTGCTCGTGCAGGCGCAGGAACAGCAGGGCCGGTCCGGACCACCCGCTCAGGAGCCCGGCCCGGGCGAAGCGGCCCGGCGGCTCGGCGGTGTCCAGCGCGGTCGCCAGCCGGACCGCGGTGTCACGGGCTTGCCGGGCGAATTCCTTGTCGCCGCGGGTGTTCGCGAAATGCAGGCGGGTGAGGCCGATCCCGGCCAGCCCGCTTTCCAGACCGTGGTCGACGGTCTGCTCGACCAGCGCCTGCGACGCACCGAACAGTTCGTCGGCCGCGTCGGAGTAGCCGAATTCCTCGAGCACGTACGCGATGCCGTGGCTGCCGTCGAAGAAGCCGGGCCGCGTGGGCGGTTGCCGTCGCGCCGCGGCCAGCAGCCACTGTTCGTATTCGGGATAACGGCCCGCCCCGGCGACGTGCAGCGAATGCAGCACGCCCGCGGCGCCCACGCCGAAACCCGCGCCGCCCGAGCGGAACTGTTCGATGTCGCCGGGGAACAGCCGGTCGGTGCGCTCCGGAGTCGCGCTCGCGAGGATGGCTTCCGCGATCTGCTTGCGCACCAGCGTCCAGTCGGGCCGCTGCTCGTCCAGCGCGGTGTGCGTCGCGATGGGCGGGGTGCGGCGCGGGGAGAGCACGGCGACCACGCGATCGGCGTATCCCTCGGGCAGGCGGAACCGCTGTTCGGCGAAATCCGCGATCCCGCGCAGCTTTCCCGGCGCGAGTTCCAGCAGCATCACCAGCGGCAGGAAGAGCCAGAGCCGCAGCGCGGCCAGCGCGTGCTCGTCGATCTCGAACCCGTGCCGGTCGGCGGGCGCGCGGAAGCCCGGGGCGCCGAGCCCCGGCCGGTCGCCGGAATCCGCCTCGACGGCCAGTTCGAAATCGATCAGCGAGACCCGGTCGTGCTCGTCCACCAGGATGTTCTTCCCGTGCAGGTCGCCGAAGACGATCCCGTGCCGGTGGATGTCGGCGACGATGCGCTCGACCTGCGCGAGCACGGCCAGCGCGCGGTCGCGGTAGGCGGTCAGATCGGCTTCGGCGCGGGAACCGCTGGTGAGCGGGTAATGCCGGGCCAGCCAGCTGCTCAGCGTAATGCCGGGCAGATGCTCCATCGCCAGGTAATGGTGCTCCCACACGGTGAACTGCTCGTAGACCCTCGGGACGCCGGGGACGTCCGCGAGCCGTTCGAGCACCTCGCGCTCGTGGTTCAGCCGGGCGACCGCGTCGGCGCCGTCGCGGTCCAGCCCGGCGTGTGGCCGCGCCTCCTTCAGCACCAGCGTTTTCTGGCCGGCCCCTCGTTCGGCCAGATACACGCCGCCGCCGTTGGAGAAGTGCAAGGAACCGGCGACCCGGTACGGGAACCGGGCCCCGTTCTTGCGCGCGGCCACGCTTTCGGACAGGCAGTCCGGGATCGGCGCCCACTCCGGCGCCGAAAAGGAAGGTTCCCGCCGGTCGGGCACGAGCGCGCCGTCCGGACGGCGGATCGCGAGCACCCGCGTCCCGGCGTGTTCGGTCCACTGTTCGGCGAATCCGCCGTACCGGACGTAAAGCGGTCCTTCGCGGTACCGGAGATCGCTCAGAATATAAGGGCCGGGCTCGCCTTCCAGCTCGGCGGAAAGGTCGTGCAGTATCCGGGCGAGGCTCTCCTCGGACTCCGGGTAAATCGTGACGAGCTTGCCGCTTCCCTCGCGCGGCGCGTATTTCGAATTCCGGCTCTGCAGGATCGCGCGGGACCGCAGATGCTTGTACGCCACCCGATGGTCCACACAGTACTGATGCACGGTGGCCAGCACGCCCTCGGCGTTGTCCAGACCGGCGGAGACGTGGATTTTCCAGCCCTGCGCGGGAAGTCGATGCCCGGCCGGGCGCAGCGAACGCCAGATCCCGCGCGCCTCGACCGTCCACTCGGGTCCCGGCCGGGACAGCCCCGCGGCCAGGTCGCCGGCCGCGCCCGGGGTTTCCCGCGGTTCGTCGAAGAACAGCGGATCGGCGAAGCAAAAAGCCTCGTACCGGACGTCCATGAAAACGAACCCTTCCCTTTCCTGGGAAAAACCGGGCGACCCCGATGTCGGACGGTGACACCATTCCCGCACGGAGGGGGTGCCCCGGCCAATCCGCCAACCCGGGGGTTCGCCGCTCCTCGTCAGGGTGACGGAGACCGGTTTCGCGCCCGGGGACGGGGACCGTGCGTGAGTCGGCCCTACCCGATCGGGGTGTAACGATCCCGGGTTTCCGGTCGACCTCCCAGGTCGGCGCGGAAAGGGCCAGGGAAATTGGCGGAAGGCCATCAACCCGTTCCGGTGAGCCGCCGTCCACCTGGCGTCCGGCACGGACCCGGACCCGGCTGGTCCGTTCGGGGCGGCGGCCGCGCATTCGCGTCGGGAATGTGGCGGATTCGTTACCGGAGAACGCCCTTTCGCGCTCCTCGGCCGTCGTGCCGTGAAGGACTCCTTGAGGGAACCAGGTTCCTCCAAGGAGTCCTTCACGGACTCCGGGCCTGGGTAGAGGTTACCCGGGCGGCCGCGATGCGAAGCCGCGGCAATCCCGGGCTTGGCGAGCTTGCTTGCCCGTGAAGGGGCCCCTCACGGAATCAGATTCCCGCAAGGAGTCCTTCACGGACCGTGCGTGCTCAGCTGGCGAGGGTTTTTCCGCCGCACACCAGGTTTTCCAGCAGTTCCACCGCGCGCCGGGCGGCGGGGTGCGCGGCGATCGGCTTCTTCACCGCGAGGCTGAGGTGCCGGACCGGCGCGGGGGCGGCGATCGGGACGGTCGCGAGGCCCTCGGGCAGGTCGCCGATGCCGAGTTCCGGCACCACGGTCAGCCCGATTCCCGTTGCCACGAAAGACATCGCGGTCCGGTAGTCGTGCGTCTCGACCACGAAACCCGGCGAGAACCCGGCTTGCGTGCAGGCGTTGAGGAGCACCTGGCGGCACGGTCCGTCGCGGAGGTCGTTGTCGACCCAGTGCCGCTCGGCGAGCGCGGCCAGCGGCACCTCCGGCAGCGCGGCGAGCGGGTCGTCGCGGCGGACGACCACCAGGTACGGGTCCTCGGCCAGCCGGTGCACGACGACCGATCCGGGATGCTCGGCCCCGGTCTCCTCCACGAAGATGTCGATGTCCGGGTCGCCCGGCGTGAACTCGGTCAGCATCAGGTCCAGCCGAAGGCCGGGGAACTCGGCGCGCAGCGCGGCGACCGTCGGGGCCAGCCACGTCGATCCGGCCGAGCCGAAGTAGCCGATCGACAGCCGCCCGACGCGTCCGGCGCGCAGTTCGCTGACGACCTGCTCGATCCGGCTCGACGCCTCGAACAGCGCCTCGGCCTCGGCGGCGAGCGTGCGTCCGGCTTCGGTCGGCTCGATGCCACGGCCGGACCGTTCGAACAGTTGCAGCCCGGTCTCCCGTTGCAGCGTGGTGATTTGCTGGCTCACTGCGGACGGTGTGTAGCCGAGTGCGACGGCGCTCGCGCGGATCGACCCTGACGCGACGACTGCGCGCAGAACGCGGAGCCGGGAGATGTCCAGCATGCTGCGAATGTACAGCCCTTCTTAACGGACGTACAGAACTAATCGCTTGTGCTGTACATAGGGGCGAGGCGACGATGGCCAGGTGACCGATCTCGTGGAAACCGTCCAGCCCGCCCGCAAGACCGACTTCGGCAAGATCGCGGCAGCCGCCGGGCTCGCCGTGGTGCTGTGGGCCTCGTCGTTCGTCGCTATCCGGAGCGTCGGGCACGCACTGTCGCCGGCGCCGCTCGCGCTGCTGCGGCTCGCCGTCGCGGCCGTCACGCTCACCGTGCTCGTCGTCGCCAAGGGCGCGTTCCGGGTCCGGTTGTCGCGCAAGGCGTTCCTGCTGGTCGCGGCGTACGCCGTGCTCTGGCTGGCCGCCTATACCGTCGTCCTCAATGCGGGGGAGCGGCACGTCGACGCGGGCACGGCGGCGTTGCTGGTGAACCTCGCGCCGCTGATGGTCGCCGTCGCGGCGGGCAAGTTCCTCGGCGAGGGCTTCTCGCGCTCGCTCATCGTCGGCTCGCTCGTCGCGCTGGGCGGGGCCGCGCTGATCGCGACCGGAGCCACCGGAAGCAACGACTGGGCGGGCGTTCTCCTGTGCTTGCTGGCCGCCGTGCTCTACGCGGCCGGAGTCATGGTCCAGAAGATCACGCTGCGCCACGTCGACGGGCTGACCGCGATCTGGCTGGGCTGTGTCGTCGGCACCGTGGTGCTGCTGCCGTGGACGCCGCAGCTGGTCGGCGAACTGCAGGTGGCGCCGGCGGGAGCGGTGCTCGGCAGTGTCTACTTGGGAGTGTTCCCCACTGCCATCGGCTTCACCGCGTGGGCCTACGCCCTGCGTCGCACGGACGCCGGACGGCTGACCATGGTGACCTACGCCGTTCCGGCGGTGGCGGTGCTGCTGTCATGGCTGCTGCTCGCGGAAACCCCGACCGCGTACGGACTCGTCGGCGGGGCGCTGTGCCTGGCGGGCGTGGCTATCTCGCGCCGGCGTTGACCAGGTTTTGTCGGTGGCCGGGCCTAACATGCGGAGCATGACCCGATATGTCGGCGAGGACCTGAACGGCGCGGAGTTCCGTGAGTGCGATCTGACCGGCGCACGCCTGATCGGCGTCGTCATGCAGGACGCGGTGATCGACGGGCTCGTCACCAACCTCGTGGTGAACGGGGTCGAGGTCGCCGGGTACGTCGAGGCGGAACTGGACCGGCGGCATCCGGTGCGCGTGCTGATCCGCTCCGACGACCTGGCCGACCTGCGCGAGGCGGCGCGGCAGCTCCGTGCTGACTGGGCCGCCACGATCGAGCGGATCCGCCGTGCGCCCGGCATCGAACGCCGCAGCGTGAACGACGAGTGGTCGGCGGTGCAGACGCTGCGCCATCTGGTCTTCGTCCACGATTCGTGGTTCCGCCGCTCCTGCCTGGGCTCGACGGAGCTGTTCACGCCGATGGGCATCGGGCCGGATGTCGAGCCCTACCGCGAAGCGCACGGGCTCGACCTCTCGCTCGATCCGGCCCTCGACGAGATCGTGCGCGTGCGGGAGGCGCAGGCTGCCGAGTTGGAGGCCTGGCTTGATCAGGTCACCGCGGACCAGCTGGCCGCGCCGGCGCCGGTGCCCGACGACGACGTCTGGCCGCCGTACGCCCGCGGCCGCACGGTGCGGCGGTGCCTCGGCACGGTGCTCAGCGAGACCTTCGAGCACCACGGCTTCTGCGTCCGCGACCTCGACCTGATCGAGGCATCGGATGGTGGATAGGCCGACCGTGTGCCGGGCCTGGTTTGTCTGAGGGAACCAGCCGTGCCGATCGACACCGGCGGAATCGCTGGCAGCAAGCCGATTCCGCGGAGAGTGGACTGGTGAGCGCTCGGCGGGATTTTCTCCAGTTCGGTTGGGGCTCGCGCCCTCCGTGGTCGGTTCGCCGGTCAGCTTCGGTGCATTCCTCCGGGCCTGCGGCGAGGTCAGCGGCGTCCCCAGGCGGAGACCAGGAGGTAGGACGGGACCGCGGGTCAGCGAGCACTGCGCGGGACTGTTCAAGTTTTCCGGGCCTGCGGCGTCCAGGGCCGGGGCCAGGGGGTAGGCCGACGCCGTGAACTGCGGGTCGGCGAGCATTCAAGCTCCTCCGGGCCCGCAGCGACCTCAGCCGCGCCCCCAAGCCGAGACCAGGGGATAGGACGACACCGTGAACCGCGGATCGGCAAGCACCGTGCGGAACTGCTCCAGTTCCTCCGCCCGCACGCCCTCCGCGGCCAGCTTGTCCGCCAGTTCCAGCGAATTCGCCGCCAGCACCCGGATTTCCGTGCCGCCGCCCGGCCACCGGGTCGTCACCCGCCCGCTGCCGATCTCGCGTAACCCGGCCTCGGCCAGGACCTCCGGCAGCCGTCCGGCCCATTCGACGTCGCTGCCCGCTCGTTCGAGCAGGTCGATGATCCGGCCTTGCACCGAACGGAAAATCGCCGCGCTCGCCTCGTCGGGCGTCTCCAGGACCGTCTGCCCGCGCGCTTCGATCTCTTCGAGGACCAGCCAGCCGCCGGGGGCGAGCGCGGTGGCGAGCTTGGCGACCAGTTCGTCGCGTTCCGGGAAGTGGATCAGCACCAGCCGGGCGTGGATCAGGTCGAATTTCCGGTCCGGCACCGGTTCCTCGCGCACGTCGTGGTGCACCACCGAGGTATTCGCGGGCAGATCGGTGAGCAGCCGGGTGTCTACGTCGGTGGCCAGCACGTGACCGGCCCGCTCGGCCAGCCACCGGGCGATCGACCCGCCGCCCGCGCCGATTTCCCAGCACGACCACCCGGAGCCGACGCCCAGTTTCTCCAGGTGCTGGACCGTCGCCGCGTCGTAACTCGCTTGGAGGGCGGACATCCGGTCGTTCGCCGGAGCGCTCGCGTTGTCGAACGGGTAATCGTCGTCCATTCCCTCACCCTGCCAGCGTCCGCGAGACGGCGCTGGCAGGGTGGCGGAAGTCTCAGCAGGTTTCGCGGACGTAGGCGGAATTGCCCTTCGGCGTCACGTCCCGGTCGCGGCGGACGACGCTGAGGGTGTTGCCCCACTTGGCACATGCGTTCCGCAAACCGGCTTCGGTGTATTCGATGACGATCACGTGGTTGTCGAAGTATTGCGTGTACTCCGCGCAATTGTCCTGTTCGCCGCATTCCTCGGCGACGGCGAAGTCGAGACCGTTGGCCGCGCGCGAAGAGGCCAGCTCCGAGGTGTTCTTCTGCGCGATCGCGAGGCCTTTTCCGTGTGCGTGCGCGGAAAGCAGCTTGGCCAGGTCCTGCGCGTTCTGCGCGCTGAGCAAGCCCTGGGACCGGGTGAAGCTGTCGTAGTTGTCCGGCTCGACGGCCTGGTAGCCCTTGCCCGCGCACTCGTCGATCCAGCCGCCGACCTTGTCCGCGATCCGGCCTCGCTTGTCCTCGGTGCGCAGGTCGAGCAGCGCCTCGTTCCAGTCGGGATCCTTCACGACGTTGCCGTCGGCGTCGCGCAGGACCAGGTCGCCCCATTCTTCTTCGGCGTCAGGCTGGGCCTGGAAAGCGTTGACGTAGCAGATGTTGTAGAGCCCGGCGGCCGCCGGCGCGCTGTGGTCGCGGCTGACCACCTGGACGCCCGCCGGCGGAGCGTAGGGGCCGCCGATCTGGTAATCGAATCCGGCGTGCGGGGCGGGCAGCGTAATGCCTTGGGTCGAGGGCAGCGGCGCGCTTTCCGCCGTGCCCGCGGTTCCGAGCGCGCACGCCGAACTGCCGATGAGCAGCGCGGCCGCTGCGGTCGCGCGAGAAATCCGACCAGGGAGCGAATGCATCTGGTGACTCCAGCGAGTGGTGAGTACGGCCCCGCCTCGGAGGTTCCGAAGACATCCTGGCGACTGGGTCCGGGCTCGCGGGGAAATCCGCATTACCGGCTGGGCGTACTTCTGGTGCCTGCCCGTCCGGCAGGCACCAGAAGTTTAGCGGATCACCGCGACGCGCCGTCAAGGCTCATTAGCTGCCTAGAGTCGCGCGCAATCCCGGCTGAAGCGCGTCGCCGTGCGCGCGCACCATTTCGTCGCACAGTTCCCAGATCCGTTCCACCGGAAGCGCGGCCGCGGTGGCCGGATCGGTCATCGCCGCGTGCCGGATGTGCCGCGGATCGTCCTCGATCGCCGCGCGCACCACGAGTTCCGTGGTGCTCAGGTAGGTGCGGTTGAGCGCGGCCAGCTGCGGCGGGAGCGCGTCGACGCGGGTGGGCCGGATTCCGGTGGCATCGGCGAGGCACGGCACTTCGACGGCTCCGGTCGCCGGGAGATTCGGGATCAGCCCGCGGTTGAGCACATTGCCGTAAACGGTGCGCGGCGTGCCGGTGACCACGCTGTGGATGATCTGCGGCGCGTATTCGTTGGTGCCTTCGACAGTGAGCGGTTCGTCGCGCTCGATGGCCTGGCGAGTGCGTTCGTATTCGGCTTCGTTCTCCGCCACCACGTCGAGATACGCGCCGATCGGCAGCCGCAGCCGTTCGATTTCGCTGGCGTGGCCGAGATACCAGGGCACGTATTCGGAGGAATGCTCGCTGGTTTCGGTGGGGTAGTAGCCGAGCCGCCGGAACATGTCGAACCGGACGCGCCGCCGCAGCTGCGGGTCCTCGGCGAGTTCGGCGAGCCGCGGGTACAGGTCGGCGCCCTGGTGTTCCAGCCGCAGGATCCAGGCCTGGTGATTGATCCCCGCGGCGTGGTAAGTGACCTCGGACAGCGGCACCTCCAGCAGTTTCGCCAGGTCGTGCACCGTCCAGTACACCGAATGGCACAGGCCGACCACGCGGTCCGAGCCGAGCGTTTCGGACAGGTACTGCACGTTCATCGCCATCGGGTTGGTGTAGTTCAGCAGCCACGCCCGCGGGCACACCTCGGCGATGTCCGCGCCGAGGTCGCGCAGGAACGGGAAAGTGCGCAGGGCGCGGAAAATCCCGCCGACGCCGAGCGTGTCGCCGATGGTCTGCTTCACGCCGAACCGGGCGGGAATGTCGAAGTCGACGCGGGTGGCCTCGCCCATTCCGATTTGGACCATGTTGACGACGAAGTCCGCGCCCTCGAGGGCTTCGCGGCGGTCGGTGTGCGCGGTGAGGACGGGCTTGGCGCCGCGGGCTTCGGCGATCCGCCCGGCCGCCGCGTGCGCGACGCGCAGGCGTTCCGGGTCGATGTCGTGCAGCGCGACGTGCACCTCGGCCAGTTCGGGATAGGCGAACAGATCCGCGAGCAGGCCCTGGGTGAACACGACGCTGCCGGCGCCGACGAAGGTGATCTTGGTGGTCATGCGCTTTCCGTTTCGGTGAGGGGGAAAAGTTCGTTCCAGGTCGGTTGGCCGTCGATCCCGCCGCGCGCGAGCGTCGACCGGCCGCCGCCTTCGACGCCGGCCCGCAGCGCGTCGGGGAGCGGCAGGCCGCGCAGCGTCGCGGCGAGGAACGCGGCGTTGAAGCTGTCTCCGGCGCCGACGGTGTCGAGCGGGGTGATCGGGGACGCGGGAACCGTGACGATTTCGCCGCGGTGGTGGGCGATCGCGCCGTCGGCGCCGTTCTTGACGACGACCGTCGGACCGTGCCCGGCGAGCTGCGCGGCGGCGTCGAGCAGCGCGGATTTCCCGGACAGCTGCCGTGCTTCGGCGGCGTTGGGCAGGAGGAAGTCGGTTTCCTTGAGCACCAGCGGGATTCCGGCCGGATCCCACTGCCGTGCCGGATCGTCGTTGGTGTCCAGCGAGGTCGTCGCGCCGTGCGCCCGGGCGATGCGGAACAGTTCGGGCAGCCCGGCGGCCAGTTGGGGCAGCAGGAAATAGGACGACGCGTGGACGTGCCGGGCGCTCGCCAGCAGGCGTTCCGGGACATCCGCGGCCGACACCGCGCCCAGCACGCCGGAACTCGTGACGATGGCCCGGCTGTCGTCGCGGGTCAGGATCGCGGTGAGGGGCGTCGGCAGGGCGGGATCCACCGTGAGGGCCTGGGTATCGACGCCGCGCTCGGCGAGGATGTCGCGAACGAAGCGACCGGCGGCGTCGTCGCCGATCCGGCCGGCGAAGGCGACCTTCAATCCCAGCCGGGCGGCTCCGGCGGCGGTGATCGCGGCGGACCCGCCGAGCGTGAGCGAGCCGTGGCCGACGAGGTTCTCCCGTTGCCGGAAGTCGAGATCGCCGGTCAGCGGCCCGAGGACGACGTCGGGGTTGACGTCGCCCAGCACGAGCAGGTCGAAGGGGTGCGGCATGCGTGGTTCCTCTGGAGGAGTGCGGTTCAGCCTTTGAGACCGCTGGAGGTGATGGACTGGATGAACGTCTTCTGCGCGCCAAGGAACGCCAGCAGCACCGGCAGCACGGTGATCACGTTCCCGGCCATCACCGCCGCCCAGTTGGTGTGGTGCTGTCCCTGGAAAGTGGTGAGGCCGAGCTGCAGCGTGTACTGGGTGTCGTGGTTGATCGCGATCAGCGGCCAGGTCAGGTCGTTCCAGGTGCTGAGGAAGGTCAGCACCGCGACCGTGCTCAACGCCGGCCGCGACAGCGGCAGCACGATCCGGACCAGCACCCGCAGCCGCGAACAGCCGTCGATCCAGGCCGCCTCCTCCAGTTCGCGCGGCAGCGACAGGAAGAACTGCCGCAGCAGGAACACCGCGAACGGCGTGACCAGCGACGGGACGATCAGCGCGCCGAGCGAGTCGATCAGGCCGAGCTTCTTCATGACCAGGAACGTCGGGATCATGGTGAGCTGGAACGGCACCGCCATGGTCGCCATCATCAGCCCGAGCATCACCTTCGACCCGCGGAACCGCATGCGCGCGAACGCGTAGCCGCCGAGCGAGCCGAAGACGAGGTTGGCCGCCACGGTCACGACCGACACGATGAGCGAGTTGGTGAACCAGCGCAGGAACAGCGCGTTCTCCAGCACGTACCGGTAGCCGGAGAAATCGATCCCGGACGGCCACAGCGACGGCGGGAACCGGTTGATCTCCGCGTTGCTCATCACCGAACTGAGCAGCAGCCACACCAGCGGCGCGGCGAACAGCAACGCCAGCGGGGCCAGCAGCAGATGCCACGGGCTGAACGGCAGCCGCCAGCGCCGGCGGGAGCGGAGCACGTCGGGCAGCTGAGCAGCGGACACGGGGGCAGCGTGCGCGCGCGTCGTCATTGAGCCTCCTTGTTGCGGCGCAGCAACCGGACGCCCAGCCCGAGCGCCAGCAGCACGACGGCGAGCACATACGCGGCGGCGGCGCCGTATCCGGCGGTGAAGTTCTGGAAGGCCTGTTGCCAGATGAAGTAGACGATCACCGTGGTCGACCCGAGCGGTCCGCCCTTGGTGGTGACGTACGTCAGGTCGAACACCTGCAGCGATTGGATCAGCTGCCACAGCGTCAGGAAGGTGGTCACCGGCAGCACGGCGGGCAGCGTCACGTGCCGCAGGATCCGGAACGGGCCGGCGCCGTCCAGCCGCGCGGCTTCGATGAGCGAAGGCGGCACATCCTGCAGCGCGGCCAGGAAAACCACCATGCAGAAGCCGGTGCCGCTCCACAGCGTGATGGCCACCAGCACCAGCAGCGCCTGCGACGGATCGGTCAGAAACCCTTGCGGGCTCAGCCCGATCCGGTGCAGCAGCGAGTTCGCGACGCCGAATTCCGGGTCGAGGATGAACGAGAACAACACACCCTGCGCGGTGGCCGACAGCACGAACGGGACGAACATCAGCGTCCGGTACGCGCCGATGAACCGCACCCGCCGGTTCAGCGCGAGCGCCAGCGCGAGGCCGAGCACGATGCTCAGCGGAACGTATAACGCCGTGTACACCAGCGTGTTGCCGACCGCCTGGCCGAAGTGCGGGTCCTGGGCGAGCGCCGCGTAGTTGTCGACGCCGACGAACCGGGACGGGGTGACGAGGTCGTCGGCCTGGAACGACAGGATCAGCGACCACACCACGGGCACCAGCCCGAGGCCGATGATGACGACGACCGAGGGGCTCAGGTAGGCCCAGGCGGCGGCGGTCTCGCGCCGCCGGCGGGTCTTGGCGGCCGGAGCGACTGTGATCGGGCCGGGATGTACGGACATGTGCGGGGTCCTAACGGGGGATGACGAGGGCGGCGTTGGCCGCGGAGGCGCAGTCGCGCATGGCGTCGGCGGGCGTGGCGCGCCCGAGCAGCACGGACACGATCGCGGCGGCGACGGCCTGCGAAACCTGCGGGTAGGCGGGGTGGTTGGCGCGGACGTGCGAGTTTTCGAGCGACTTGACGAACACGGAAATCCCGGCGGTGTCCCGCGATTTCCGCTGCCAGTCCGGAAGGCGCTGCGACTGCGTGCTCAGCGGGAGGCTGCCCGCTCCGACGTCCCAGACGACGTCCTGGGCCGGGGCGGTGAGCCACCGCAGGAAGGTCTTGGCCGCGGCGAGGCGGCGGTCGCCGTTGTCGAACACCGTCCAGGTGTCCGGACCGGAGATGGTGATCGGGTTTCCGGTGAACGTGGGGAGCGGGACGATGTGGTAGTCGAGGCCCGCGTCGACGATGTCGGGCAGCTGCCACGGCCCGGTCGGCACCATCGCGATCCGGCCGGAGGCGAACGCCTGGTACATCTGCTCGGAGCCCGGTTTCGGGTCGATGTAGACACTGCGGTCGGCGGCCAGGTTCCGGATGACTTCGAGCGCCTGCACCCCGCTGTCCGCGAAGCCGATGCTGCGGCCGTCCTGTCCGACGATGGTGCCGCCAAGGTCCCAGATCATCGGCCACAGCCGCCAGACGGTGTCCTCGTCGCCCGCGCCGGGCCACGCCGTGCCGAACTGCCCCTTGTTCCGGTCGGTCAGTTTCTTCGCGGCGGCCACGAAATCCGGCCAGCGCCAGGAATCGTCCGGCAGCGGGACGCCGTGCTGCTCGAAGAGTGTCTTGTTGCACGCGACGGCCAGCGAGTCGAGCATCGCGGGCACCGCGCGGACGCGGCCGTTCACGGTGACCGCTTCGAGCGCGGGCTTCCAGAACTCCGTGCCGCTGTGCACGACGTCGTCCACGTCCGCCACCCGCGGGCTGCGGGCGATGCTGGACAGATCGGAGCCGAAGATGTAGGCGATGTCGGGGTAGGAGCCGGACGCGAGCGCCGCGGTCACCTTCTGCAGCATGGCGTCGGCGAGCACGCCGCCGCCGAGGTCGATCCGGATGTCGGGGTGCTCGCGCTGGAACGCGGCGACCAGCTGCTTGAGGACCTTGAGACCGGTGTCGTTCTGGCCGTGCCACATTTCGACGGTGACCGGCCCCGAGGTGGCGGCGGGGGCTTCGGCGCAGGCCGCGGCGGCGGGCACCAGCGCCATGGCCGCCGCGCCGCGGAGAAACCCGCGCCGGGTCAGAGTGCGCACGCGCATGGGATTCCTTCCTAGCGGTGCTGGCGGGCTGGGGACGTCATCTGCGGGTTCCTTCCGGCGGGGAGAAGTGGGCGGCGACCGCGGCGGGCAGCGGCGGGACATCGATCGGCACGGAGCCGGAGCGCAGGGATTGCGTGGCGAGCGCGCCCGCGGCGACGGCCTCGCGGGCGGCGACCGGCGACAGCTCCGGCGGGTCGCCGCGGGTGACGTAGCGCAGAAACTCCGTCATGGTCAGGAGATCCGCGTCCGAGTGGCCGGAGGTGACACCGTCGATCGGGTACTCGCGGTCGCCCTCGGAGGACCACTCGCGGCGGCGGTTCCACACCTTCACCACGCCGCCGCCGGTGTCGCCGAAGTTCTCCGCGCGGCCTTCGGTGCCGATCACGGTGTAGTTGCGCCAGTAGTCGGGGGTGAAGTGGCACTGCTCGTAGCTGGCGAGCACGCCGTTGTCGAGTCGCATGTGGACCATCGACAGGTCTTCGACGTCGACGACCGGGTTGAGGCCGGTTTGCGCGGCGGGCGGCCAGTTGTCGAAGGAGAACCAGTCGTCGGCGAGCCGGTCGCCCTGGCCGCTTCGGTCGGTGATGCCGCCGTAGACGGTCAGGTCGCCCATCGCGGTGACGCGGCGGGTGAAGCCGCCGGCGAGGTAGTGGATGACGTCGAGGTCGTGGCTGGCTTTCTGCAGCAGCAGCGAGTTCACTTTGCGCCGGTCGGCGTGCCAGTCCTTGAAGTAGTAGTCGCCGCCGTTGCCGACGAAATGGCGGCACCACACGGCTTTCACCTCGCCGATCTCGCCGCGCTCGACCACGTCGTGCAGCGCGCGGACGACTCCGGAGTGCCGGAAGTTGTGTCCGATGTAGAGCGGGGTGCCGGTCTCCTGCGCGGCGGCGAGGACCGCGTCGGCGTCCGGAAGCGTGGTGGCGAGCGGCTTTTCGAGGTATACCGCCACTCCGGCGCGCAGCAGGTCGACAGCGATCTCGGCGTGCGTCCAGTCCGGGGAGGTGACGATCGCGGCGTCGACCAGCTTCGCCAGCTCCGCGTGCCCGGCCACGACGTCGACCGCGCCGAACAGGTCGCGCGCCCGCGCCCGGCCCCGCTCGTGCGGATCCGAAGCGGCGACGATCTCGGCCGCGATCCCGGATTTCGTTACGTGCCGCGCGATCCCGGCTCGAAGGCCGACGCCGACCACGCCGACCCGCAGCACCCCGGGGTTCACCACGTCGCCACCTCACCTCTGCGTGATATTGATCTGCATCATGGCAAATCAATCAGAAATGCGCAACGACGGGATGGCTTACCGGGCCACGATCAGGTCCACTGAGGCCGCGGTGAGGTCGGCGGCGAACGGAGCGGGCACCTCGGCGTCGGTGACCAGCACGTCGATCGCGTCCAGCCGGCAGATGCGGGCGAAGGTCGCCTTCGTCAGCTTGGTCCCGTCCGCCACCACGATCACGCGCCGGGCGACCTGGCTGAACCGCTTGCTGACCTCGGCTTCCCCTCGTGCAGCGTGGTCGCGCCGTACTGGGCGCTCAGCCCGTCGACGCCGAGGATGACCGTGTCCAGCGCGAACGCCGAGAGCGCGTCCGAGACGAGCGAGCCGACCAGTTCGTAGGACTGGCGCCGGGCGACGCCGCCGGTCACGACGATTTTGACGTGCGCGCGCACGGACAGCTCGTAAGCGATGTTGAGCGCGTTGGTGACGACGGTCAGCCCGGTGTCGCCGTCGGCGCGGGCGAACCTCTCGCTCTTGCCCAGCGCGCGGGCGACCTCGGTGGTCGTGGTGCCGCCGTTGAGCCCGACGGTTTCTCCCGGCTGCACCAGGTCCGCGGCGCGGGCGGCGATCGCGGTCTTCGCCTCGGCCTGCCGGGCGATCTTGTACTGCAGCGGCAGTTCGTAGCCGGCGCCCAGCGCGGCGGCCCCGCCGTGGGTGCGGGTGATCAGCCGCTGGTCGCCGAGGATCGAAAGGTCCCGCCGCGCGGTCGCGGGGGAGATGCCGAGCGCCTCGCCGATCTCCGAGATCGTGACGTTGCCCCGTTCGCTCACCAATTCGAGCAGGGCGTTCAGGCGTTGCTGAGGCGTCATGCCGGGTCTCTCGTTCCTGGTCGGAGGCGGTCCGCTGCTCATCCTAGAGGCCGGGACCGCGCGTTCTGGTGATTGAAACTGCATTATCAGTCATAGACTGATCAAAAATGCTCAAGTATGGTGACGGATGCGAGCACATCCCCTTGGATCGAAAGGCCTCCATCCCGTGTCCTCCCTTCCGGATGCCCCCTTCGTGGCCGCCGAGCTGGCGTCCCAGCCCGAGATGTGGCGCGCGGCCGCCGCGCTCGCCCCGTCCGCCGCCCTGCCCCAGCCGGGCGAACGGGTGGCGGTTGTCGGCTGCGGCACGAGTTGGTTCATCGCGATGAGCTACGCCGTCGCCCGCGAACAAGGCGGCTACGGGGTCACCGATGCCTTTGCCGGCTCCGAATACCCGGCGTCGCGCGAGTACGACCGCGTCGTGGCGATCTCCCGGTCTGGCACCACGACGGAGATCATCGACCTGCTCGCCGCGATGCCCGAGCAGCGCACCGTGCTGATCACCGCGGTCGGCGACAGTCCCGCTGCCGCGCTCGCGGACGAGGTCGTCGAACTGCCCTTCGCCGACGAGAAATCCGTTGTGCAGACCCGATTCGCCACCTCGGCGCTCGCCCTGCTGCGCGCCGGCCTGGGCGATGACGTCGAGCAGCTGGCGGCAGCCTGTGCCGAAGCGCTGGCCGAGCCGATCGACGACCTCCTCGACGCGGAACAGGTCACCTTCGTCGGCCGCGGCCCCGCTGTCGGGCTCGCTTACGAGGCCGCGCTGAAAACCCGCGAGGCCGCGCAGTTCTGGGCCGAGTCCTATCCCGCCATGGACTACCGGCACGGCCCGATCGCGATCGCGCAACCAGGGCGTCTCGTGTGGTCGCTGGGCCCGGCCCCCGCCGGACTGGCCGAGGACGTCGCCCGCACCGGCGCGCGCTTCGTGCACCACGACCTCGACCCGCTCGCCGCGCTCGTGGTGGCGCAGCGTTTCGCGGTCGCGCTGGCCGCCCGGCGCGGCCTGGACCCCGACCGCCCGCGCTCGCTGACGCGCTCAGTCATCCTCGCCTGATTCCCGATGATCGTCACCCTGACCCCGAACCCGGCCGTCGACGTCACCTACCGGGTCGCCGCCCACCTGCTCGGCGAGACGAACCGGGTGCGCGAGGTGCAGCGCCGCCCTGGCGGCAAGGGCGTGAACGTCGCGCGCGTGCTCGCCGCTCTGGACGTCCCGGTCCGCGCGGTGCTCCCGCTGGGCGGCGACGCGGGCCGGTGGCTCGGCAACGCACTGGACGTGCCCTTCGACGCAGTCCCGATTTCCGGCGAAAACCGCACCACCGTCACGATCACCGGCGACGGCCACCCGACCGTCTACACCGAACCCGGCCCGGAAGTGTCCGAAGAGGAATGGACGGCTTTCGGCGAGCGCCTGGCCGAATGCGTCTCCGGTTTCCTGGTGGTTTCCGGCTCGCTGCCGCGCGGGGCATCTCCGGACCTGGTCGCCGAGTGGGTCCGCATCGCCCGGAACGCCGGCGTGCCGACGCTGGTCGACGCGTCCGGCCCGGCTCTGCTGGCCGCCGCCCGGGCCGGCGCCGTCGTGAAGCCGAACCAGTCCGAACTGCTCGCCGCGACGTCCGCCGGGGACGAGGCTGCCGGTGCCGCAACACTTCTCCGCCTGGGTGCCCGGCAAGTCGTCGTCTCTCGCGGAGCCGACGGTATCGCCGCCTACACCGGGCACAGCGTCTTGACCGTCCCCGCCATCCCCGGCGTACACGGCAACCCCACCGGCGCCGGCGACGCCGCGACCGCCGGGCTCGCCGCCGCCCTCGCCGCCGGTCGGCCGTTGATCGAAGCCCTCCGCGCCGCCGCCGCGCTGGGCGCCGCAGCCGTCCTGCGCCCCGTCGCCGGCGAGGTGGATCTGCCCGCCTACCACCGATTCCTGAACGGAGCCACCCCATGATCACCCGCCCCGACCTGCCCCGGCTGCTGGCCGCCGCCCGCTCGCGCGGCTCCGCGGTGGGCGCGTTCAACGTGATCATGCTGGAACACGCCGAGGCCATCGCCGAGGGTGCGGAACAGGCAGGATTGCCGGTGGTGCTGCAGATCAGCGAAAACTGCGTCCGCTACCACGGTGGTCTCGCCCCGATTACCGTGGCGTCGCGGGAGATCGCCCGTCGCGCGTCCGTCGACGTGCTGGTGCACCTGGACCACATCGAAGACCCTTCGCTGATTCGGGAAGGCATCGCGCTGGGCGTCGACAGCGTCATGTACGACGGATCGCGGCTGCCCTATGCGGAAAACCTGCGCACGACCCGGGAAATCGCCGACCTGTGCCACTCGGCGGGGGTAGCGGTGGAGGCGGAACTGGGCGAGGTCGGCGGGAAGGACGGCGTGCACGCTCCCGGCGCGCGCACCGATCCTGCTGAAGCCGCGGACTTCGTCTCCGCCACCGGCGTCGATGCCTTGGCGGTCGCGGTGGGGACGTCGCACGCGATGGTGGAACGGACCGCCCAGGTGGACCGTTCGCTCGTGACCCGGCTGCGCGACGCTGTCCCGGTCCCGCTGGTCTTGCACGGCTCGTCCGGACTGTCCGACGAGGAACTGAGCGGCGCGGTGGCCAGCGGGATGGCGAAGGTGAACATCTCGACGCACCTGAACGGCCTGTTCACGCGGGCGGTGCGGCAGTTCTTGGCGGAACAGCCGGAGGCGGTGGACCCCAGGAAGTACGTCCGGCTGGGGAGGTCGGCGGTGGCTTCGGAGACGGCCCGGCTGCTGCGGTTGCTCGCTGGTTGAGTTTTCGGCGGCCGGTGCCTGTGTCCGGGGCCAGGCGGCACGGCACCTGTGTCTTTCTCACGTCCGGTACCCTTGGTATACCAAAGTGGTCCCGTCGAGAAAGGTGCTCTCCGTGTTGATCCGTGACGTCCGTCCGTGGGGCGGCCAGCGCAGCGACGTCGAGGTGGCCGGCGACCGGATCGCCGGGGTCCGCCCGCACGATCCGGCGGCCGCGCCCGGTCCGGACGCGGTCGAGGGGCGCGGGCGGCTGCTGTTCCCGTCGTTCAGCGACGTGCACGTCCACCTCGACTCGACGCGGATCGGCCTGCCGTTCCGGCCGCACACCGGGGCGCCGGGCGTCTGGGCGATGATGCTGAACGACCGCGAGAACTGGCGGAACGCCGAGGTCCCGCTGCCCGAGCGCGTCGCGGGCACGCTGGAGCGGATGATCGCGAACGGCACCACCCGGGTGCGCACCTACGCGCAGATCGACGTGGACTGCCAGCTCGAGAAACTCGACGCCGTCCTCGCGGCCAAGGAGCGGTTCGCCGAGCACGCCGATGTCGAGGTGATGGCATTCCCGCAGGCCGGGATCCTGCGCGAACCCGGCACGGCCGACGTGCTGGAGGCCGCGCTGCGCTCGGGCGCGTCGGTGGTCGGCGGGATCGATCCGTGCTCGCTGGACAAGGATCCCAAGGGGCACTTGGACGTCGTGTTCGGGCTGGCCGAGAAGTACGGCGTCGAGGTCGACATCCACCTGCACGAGCCGGGGCATCTCGGCGTGTTCTCGACTGACCTGGTGATCGAGCGGGTGCGCGCGCTGGACATGCGCGGCAAGGTGACCATGTCGCACGCGTACGAACTGGGCTCGGTTTCGGAAGCGGTGAGCCGCCGCCTGATCGACACGTTCGCCGAACTGGACATCGCGATGGCGACCGTCGCGCCGTCGGTCGACCGGCAGTTGTCGCTGGCGGACCTGACGACCGCGGGCGTGCGCGTCGGCCTGGGGGAGGACGGGCAGCGGGACTACTGGAGCCCGTACGGCAACTGCGACCTCCTCGACCGCACCTGGCAACTGGCCTTCACCCACGGCTTCCGCCGCGACGAGCTGATCGAGATGGCCCTGGCGGTCGCGACGATGGGCGGGGCGTCGATCATGAGCCACGACGTCCCCCGGCTGTCCGGCATCGCCGACCGGCCCGGCGTGGCCGCCGGCGATCGCGCGGACCTGGTGCTGGTGGACGGCGAGACCCCGACCAGCGCGGTGATGGACCGCGGCAAGGACCGGACGGTGCTGCACAACGGAGTCGTGGTGGCGGACGGGCTGGCGGTCGTCGACCTCTGACCGGGGCCGCGCGCTCTGCTCCCGCAGAAGTCCGTGAGGGAATCTGTTTCCCTCACGGACTTCCGGACCAGGGGGATGCGCCCAGAAGCGCGGCGCGGGCTCAGCCGGCCGAAGCGGCTTCCCCGCCGGATGCCGCCGCGCCGCCTCGCTGGTTCCCGTCGCCAGATGCGCCAGCACCAGCCGTTCCACCCGCTCGACGTCGCGGTCCACGATCGCCTCGTACAGGAGTTCGTGTTCTGCCGCCATGGCCGTCAGATCGTCGTGCTGGCCGAGCAGCCAGCGCATGCGGCTGCGCAGCGTCCGTTCCAGCTCGCAAAGCAGCTCGTTCGCCGAAAGCGACGTGACGACCTCGTGAAAGTCTGCCGCCGCACGGCGCGCCGTGACTGCGTCTCCGGCCCGGGCGGCTTGCAGTTCCACGTCCAGCACTTCCCGCAGCCGCGCCAGGCCCTCGCGGGTGCGGCGTTGCGCGGCGAGCCGGAAGGTCAAGCCCTCGAAGGCCGCGCGCACCTCGTTGAGGTCCGCGACATCCGACGCGGTGAACTCCCGCACCACCGACCACGACCGCGGCCGCGGCGTCACCAGGCCCTCGTTTCCCAGCGCCCGCAATGCATCCCGCACCGGCACGCGGCTCACGCCCATCTCCGCGGCGAGGTCCCGTTCGACCAGCTTGCTGCCGGGAGCCCGGGCGCCGTCGAGGATTTCGTCGCGCAGCTGGTCCGTGACGCGCTCCGACTCCGACGCGAAACCCGGCTCCATCCGATCCCCTCTCGCTGTCACCGGCAGTAGCGGCGATCCTCCTCCCAGGTTCCCGGAAAAACCCGCCTCCGGCAAGGTCTGGCCGCCAGGTTCCGCCGTTTGGTATACCTAAATGCCCCGAGCGGAAGGAACCCGATGCGCACTCGCTGGCGTGCCCGCCACGTCCTCGCCCACCAGAACGGGCGGCACGCCCTGCTGGAAAACGGCGAGGTCGTCTGGGAGGACGACGTCGTCGCCTACGTCGGCCCGCGGTATGCCGGAACTGTCGACCTGGACGTCGACCTCGGCGACGCGCTCGTCCTTCCCGGCCTGATCGACCTCGACGCGCTGACCGATGTGGACCATCTCGTCCTCGATTCCTGGGCGAGCGCGGACCGCGCGGCCGGATTGCAGTGGTCCGAGGACTACTTCGCGAACCGCCGCCACGACGTGTTCACCCCGGAGGAACGGCAGACCATTCGCGAGTACGCGCTCGTTCAACTGGCGCTGCACGGAATCACCACGTACATGCCGATCGCGTCGGAGGTCCACTCGTCCTGGGCGGAGCCGTACGAGGACCTCGTCGCGATGGCGGACTTCTCGAGGAACCTCGGGCTGCGCGGATACCTCGGCCCGGCTTACCGTTCCGGCGTCAATGTGGCCACTGTGGACGGTTCCCGAACGGTTGCCTTCGACGAGCCGCTCGGCGAGAAGGGACTGGCTGATGCGTTGCGGTTCCTCGACCATGTGAAGCAACTGGACGATCCGCTCGTCACCGGAGTCCTCTTGCCGTGCCGCATCGAAACGCTCACCGAAGACCTCATGCGCGCCACCGCCGACGCGGCGCGCCAACGGGATGTCCTCGTGCGGCTCCACTGTCTGCAAGGGGTGCTGGAGCGGGAACTGATCCTGGACCGTTACGGCGTAACGCCCTTGGAGATGCTCAAGCGCACCGGCCTGCTCACCGACCGGCTGCTGATCCCGCACGGCCAAGTCCTCGATCGCCACCCTGACGTCTACGGCGAGGACCGGGGCGACGTCGCTGAATTGGCTGCCGCGGGCGCGTCGGTGATCCACTGCCCGCTCACGTCCTTCCGCTACGGTCACGCGCTCCGCTCGTTCCGCGACTACCGCGAGGCGGGCCTGAACCTGTGTCTGGGCACGGATTCCTTCCCGCCGGACCTCGTGCGCGGCATGGACGTCGGCGTGCAGCTGGCGAAGGTGCTGGACGGACGCGCCGACGCGGCTCCGGCCGAGTGGTACGTCGAAGCCGCGACACTCGGCGGTGCCCACGCGCTCCGCCGCGACGACCTCGGCAAGCTCGCCCCGGGCGCGCAGGCGGACCTCGTCGCGTTCCACGTCGGCGACCTGCGCGACGGCGTGCGCGACGATCCGATCCGGACGTTCCTGCTCAGCGGAACCGCCCGCCAGGCAACGCATTCCGTCGTCGCCGGCCAGCCGGTGCTGGTGGACGGGCACGTGCCGGGCGTCGACGAACAGGACTTGCGCCGTCGTGCGCAGGCGTTGTTCGAGAAGATGCGCGCCGCGTACTCGGAACGGGATGTCGAACGCCGGGAGGCGGGGGAGTTGTTCCCGCCGACCTTCCCGGCGTTCCAGGAGTGACGCGGCCGCCGTCCGTGAAGGGCCCCTTCACGGACTTGTGGTCCCTTAAGCGGGGCGGCCTCAGCCTGCCGACTGTCGACAGGCTGAGGCCGCCCTAGTCCCTGGCAGGGGAACCAGAGCCCCCGCCGACTGCGGGGCTATCGCCGCGAGACGACGGCCCCGCCCTTCACCACCAGCCGTCGCGGGGGACGGGACACGACGGCTTCGGCCGGGTACACTGTGTCTACGAGAAAGAAATCGGCGTGGTCGCCGATCCGCAGGCCGTAGTCCTTGAGCCCCAATGCCTTCGCGCCGCCGTACGTCGCCGCGTGCAGCGCGAGGTCGATCTCGGGGTCGGTCCGGAACGAGCTGCGGTACGCCAGGTGCATCGTGCGCGTCAGCATGTCCCCGTCGCCGTAGGGGCCCCACAGGTCGCGGATGCCGTCGTTGCCGCAGGCGACGTTCGCGCCCGCGGCCCGCATCTTGGCCAGCGGCGGCACCGGCCGGTCGTACACCGCCGCGGTGGTCAGCGTGATCTGCTGCTCCGCGAGGTCCGCGATCAGCCGGTCCTGCTGCGCGTCCGGGATGCCGCAGATGCCGAACGCGTGCCCGATCGCGACCCTCCCGGCGAGCCCGAGCGCCTTCGTCCGTTCGATGATCAGCTCGATTTCCCAGGCCCCGAGCGGACCTTCGTCGTGCAGGTGCAGGTCGACGCCGCAGCCGTGCCGCGCGGCGATGTCGAAGATCGCGTCGAGGTGCCCGCGCGGATCGCGGTCGTAGCCTGCCGGGTCGATGCCGCCGACGTTCTCCACCCCGGACGCCACGGCGCGCTCCAGCAGCTCCAGCGTGCCGGGCCGGGTGAGCAGGCCGCCCTGGGGGAAGGCGACCTGCTCGACGGTGACCCGGCCGCGATGCCGCGCCGCCGCCTCCCGCACCGCCTCGATGCCGGACAGCCCGAGTTCGGGGTCGACATCGGTGTGCGTGCGGACGAACGAGGTGCCGTTCGCGATCATCTCGCCGAGCAGCGCGGCCGCCGGTTCGGGCGAGGGGAGCCCGAATTCCTTGCGGCGGCGCTGTTCGTTCGAGATCCGATCGGCGAGCACCGAGCCCGAGGTGTTCGGCACCCAGGGGAGGCCCCACAGGGTCTTGTCGAGGTGGCAGTGGGCGTCGACGAGGCCGGGCAGCAGCAACGCGCCGCCGCCGTCCTCGACCGGTACGTCAGCGGCGGCCGGGCCGAATCCGGCGATCCGGCCGTCGCGTACCAGCACGTCCGTCGGCTCGCCGCCACCGGGCCGGACGTTGCGCAGCAACAGGTTCACGCGACACCCTCCACCGCTTCGGCCCGGACTGTCGGCGCGCGCCGCTCGGAGGTGGCGAGGCTGACGCCGACCGTGAGCACGACGTTGACGATGATCGCGAGCAGTCCGGGATTGAGGCCCCACAAGGTGTTCTTCGACGCCAGCACCGTCCACGCGACGATCGCGACGCCGACCACGAGCCCGGTCGCCGCGCCCGCCTTGGTCAGCCGCCGCCACACCAGCCCCAGCACGATCGCCGGGAAGAACTGGGAAACGCCGTTCTGGCCGGTCAGCAGCAGGTTCACCAGCAGCGCCGGCTGGAAGACCGCGAACACCAGCGCCACCGCGGTCACGACCACGACCAGCCCGCGCGAGAGCCGGAACACGCCCAGCTCGCTCGTTTTCGGCCGCAGGACGCCCTGGTAGACGTTGCGGGCCAGCAGCGTTGCGGACTGCAGAAGCAGCAGGCTGATCGGCACGATCGCGGCCAGCGCGCCCGCGCCGCCGACGAGCCCGACCACCCACGACGGCATGGTCTTCAAGGTCAGCGACAGCAGCGCGCCGTTGGTGGCGCTGCCCTTCAGCCCGGGCACGACGAGCACCGCGGCGAAGCCGACGAACAGCGTCAACGCGATGAGAATCTGGTACAGCGGAAGGTAAATCGCGTTGCGGCGGATCGTCTGCTCGGACTTCGCGGTGTACATCGCGGCCAGCGCGTGCGGGAACATGAAGAACGCCGCGCTCGTGACGAGCAGGGTCGACATCATCCACGGCACGCCGAGCGGGCTGCCCGGGGCCGGCACGCTGAGGAAGCCGGGATGTTGTGCCTGGACGGTGTCGATGAGGTGCCCGAAGCCGCCGAAGTAGTGCACCGGGATCGCGATGCCGACGATCAGCACGGTGCCGATCAGCAGGATGTCCTTCAGCACCGACACCCACGCGGCCGCCTTCATGCCGGACGCGTAGACGAACACCGCGATCAGCACCACCGCGAGCACCATGCTGGTGACCCGGTTGATGCCGGTCGTCGTCTCGACGATCTGGCCGAGCCCGAGCAGCTGCGCCTCGATGTAGGGGATCATGAACGCCACGCCGACGATCGCGGTCAGCGCGCCGAACCACGGGCTGCGGAACCGGTGGGTGAAGAAATCCGCCTGCGTGACGAGGTTGTGCTTCTTCGCGTACCTCCACAATGGAGGGAGGAAGAAGTAGGACAGGATGAAGGCGCACGTGCCGTAGCCGGCGATGTAGAACGCCGCGCCGCCGTTGGCGTAGGCGAATCCGGAGGCGCCGAGATAGGTGAAGGTCGAGTAGGTCTCGCCCGCGGCGAGCACCCAGAACAGCAGCGTCCCGTAGGACCGGCCGGCGACCGTCCACTGTTCGAGGTCCATCTGCTTCCGGCCGCGCGCGGCCAGCCCGATGACCACCGCCAGCGCCACCACGGCCAGCGCGACGATCGTGCCCGCGTTCATCGCTGCTCCTGCCCGGTTTCGGCGGCGCCGGCGCGCCGGATGCGGTCGGCGACGGCGAGGAACAGGGGCGTGAGCGCCACCCAGAGCAGGATCCAGAACCCGATCTCGGGCAGGAACCAGACCCGGCCGCCGCCGCTGAACCACGGCAGGCCGGCGATCATCGCCACGTAAGGGGTGAAGGCCACCGCGGCCACCACTGCGGAACGCTTCATCGCGCACACCCTTCGTTGTTTGGTATACCATAAGCGCGGCTGGTGGCTGGTTGTCAAGGGTGCGGACGGGAACGATGCGGGCTCGCAGTGCTGCTGGATCTTCTGGCGGGCAGCGGAAAGCACGCTTTGTCCGGTTTGGACACAGCGGGCGTGCCGGTGGTGCTGGGGCCGTACTTTGGTAGACCGGACCAAAACCGGTCGCCCGCGTCCGCCGCCGACGGCTACCGTGCCGTCGAAAGGGGGACGCAATGGAGACGACGGAGCTGTGGCGGCCGACCGGTCCGGCCGAGCTGGAGCTGGTGCGCCGGTCCGGCTGGCGCGCGTGGCCGCCGCGGCTGCCGGACCAGCCGATCTTCTACCCGGTGCTGAACGAGGACTACGCGGTGAAGATCGCGCGGGACTGGAACGTCCGGTTCGACGGCGCCGGCTACGTGACCCGGTTCCAGGTCGAGACAGCGTTCCTCGACCGCTACCCGGTGCGGCAGGCGGGCGGCGAAACGATCCTGGAGCTGTGGGTGCCCGCGGAGGAGCTGCCGGAGTTCAACGCGCACCTGGTCGGCGAGATCGAGGTCGTGCACGAGTTCCGCTGACCGGATGACGGGCACGCGGATCACCCACAGGGCGGCACGGGTCTGCACTGGGTGAGGACGGTGTCCGCCTCCGGTGTGGTTGATGTCGGCAGGCAGGCGACGTTCAGTGACCGCACGGGCGAGCTTGCGTCACCGTGGACCGTATGGACTCGGCGCTGGCAGGCCTCGCTGGAAGGCTCCTGGTCCAGTGCCGGCCCGCGCAGGCCAGGACGCTGCTCGAGGTCTGCGCGACACACGACGCCGGGGTTGTCCTGACGGGAAGGTCGGCGACGGATTCGGTGAAGTCTCTCCGCGACGAGGGGTTTGCCGGGCCGATTCTGTGCGATGCCGAGCGCTACACCGGAAAGCGGCGAGTGCCGGCCGGAGCCGGGACGCATCCGGCGTGGTGCCGGAAGCAGCGGAAGCTCGGCCTGCTGCCGCTGACGGATTCCGGCTACCTCGCGGCTCGCGACTGGACGGGCCTTCGCGGGAGCCTGCTCGCCGCCGCCAGGGAGCCGTCCGCGGTCGCGGTGTTGCCGCTTTCTCCGTGGTGGTTCGGCAGCCACCCGATCACGGTCGCCCTGGCGGCGGAGATCAACCGGCACGGGGTGCCGGTCGCGGTCGTTCTCGAGCACAAGGCCGACCCGTTCGGGGTCCAGCGGGTGCTGCGCGAGTTTCTGCATCTTCTGGCCGCCTGCATGGTTCCCGTGCTGGTGTTGCGCTGCGACATCTCGTCCGTCGGCCTGCTGTGCCACGGCGGGCACGCGGCGGCAGTGGGCACGAGGAGTTCGCTGCGGCATCTGTACCCGGTCTCTCGCGGTTATTCCGGTGGCGGCGGGCCGTCGGTGTTCGTGCCTCGCCTGCTCAGCTATCACCGGATCGACACCTGCGAGAAGGTGTTCAGCCGGACGCCGGAGATCGAACAGCTGTGGGCCTGCCCGTGTCCGGTCTGCGCCGAGCGGACCCCGGCTGGCCTCGACAGCTCTTTGGCCGTGCAACACGATCTCGATCGTCAGCTGGCACTGCGAGACGAGCTGTTCGGGCGGCGGCTGACCGCGGAGCAGCGCCGGAGCGCCTGGCACGAGACGTGCAGCCACGCGCGCTACGTCCACCAGCAGGTCGCCGAGGCTGTACCGGGATGGACCGAACCGGCGAACCTTCGGGCATGGTGCCGGGTCACCGAGGATCCGTTGCCGCGCAGCATCCCCGGCCAGCCGACGGCCGGTTCCGTCCGGACGAGGACGGCCAGCACCGTTCAGCGGCGAGCGGTCGAGCGCGGGCATCGCCGGTCAGAAGGCATGAGGGGAAACGCCGCTCGTCGCGGCCTGACTCACGAGCCGCCGAGCCCGCCCGACAACCGGCGAAAACACTGGACCGCCAGCTCCACCGGTGCCGCCTTTTCCTCGGTCCCCGCCCAGATCTCCAGCGAAATCCGGATCGCGTCCGTCGCCGCTGCCGCAACGAGATGCACGATCACCTCGTCCGTCTCCGGAGCCAGCCGGGCCAACACCGGACGCAGCCGCGTCTCGGATTCGCCGTTCACCCGGTGCCACACGGCCGCCAGCGCCGAATCGTCCCCGCTCGCGGCGCGCAGCAGGCCGCGCGTCCAGCTGAATTCCGGGGCGGCGTCGGCGGCGGAGATTGTCTTGCGGATCGCGTCCTCGACCGCCTTCAGCAGCGGCGTTCCTTCGGCGGTGGCGGCGAGGTGCTCGCGCCACGAATCGGCTCCGACGACCAGCAGCGGAGCGACCGCGTCCTCTTTCGTGCGGAAGTAGCGGTAGAAGGTGCGCGGCGCGACGCCCGCCGCGTCGGCGATCGCTTCCGCGGTCGTTCCCTGCGCGCCGTGCTCGGTGAACAGCCGGGCGGCGGCGCGGGCGATGTCGAGTTGCGTCGCCGCTTTGCGCCGTTCGGTCAGGGTCAGGGGCTTTCCGCTCACCGGACAACGATACCGGACATCTGCCAGCTCTGCATGCAGAGTCAAGGTGGCACAAACTGCCACGTAGGCGTAACGTGACCAGTGAAGGAAAGGAGCGGACATGAACCGTTACGAAGGACGCCGCGTGCTGGTCACCGGGGGCGGCTCGGGCATTGGGCAGGCGACCGTGCTGCGGATGCTGGCCGAGGGTGGGCACGTCATCGCCGCCGACGTGAGCGAAGCGGGTCTCGCGGACACCGTCGAGAAGGCGGGCGACGTGGGGGACCGGCTGGGCACCGTGGTCGTGAACGTCGCCGACGAAGCGTCGGTCAAGGCCGGGGTCGCGTCGGTGGTCGAGCGGCTCGGCGGGCTGGACGCACTGGTCAACGCCGCGGGCATCCTGCGGTCGGCGCACACCCACGAGATGCCGCTCGAGGCGTTCGAGCAGGTGCTGCGGGTCAACCTGGTCGGCACGTTCCTGGTGATCCGCGAGTCGATCCCGGCGCTGCGCGAGGGTTCCGCGCCCGCGGTGGTGAACTTCAGCTCGACCTCGGCGATGTTCGCGCATCCGTACATGGCGGCGTACGCGGCGAGCAAGGGCGGCATCCAGTCGATGACGCACGCGCTCGCGTCTGAGTACGCGAAGGACGGCATCCGGTTCACCGCCGTGCAGCCGGGTTCGATCTCGTCGGGCATGACCGACGGCAGCGGACAGAGCAAGCAGAGCGTCGGCCCCGGCTTCCCGGAGGACGCCGATTTCACCCTGCTCGGCAAGCTGCTTCCCGCGCTGGGCCAGGGTTTCGCCGGTCCGGAGACGGTCGCGTCGGTGGTCGCGATGCTCGCCAGCGAGGACGCCGCGTTCATCACCGGCACCGAGGTCCGCATCGACGGCGGCACGCACTTCTGATGCGCGATTTGTTCAAGAACCGGCGGGCGGCCGCGCCGTAGCGTCGCGGCATGACAATCCTCGTGACCGGCGGCCTCGGCATGATCGGGGCGCACACCGCGCGGGCGCTCGCCGACGCCGGACAAGACGTGCTCGTCACCGGGCACCGGCGGACGGACGTCCCGTCGTTCCTGGCGGGCCGGGTCGCCGTCGAACCGCTCGACGTGACGGACCGGGACGCGTTCCTCGCGCTCGGCGACCGCTACGACATCACCGCCATCGTCCACCTGGCGGGCAGCATTCCCGGCGACGATCCGGTCGCGTTCTTCCGGACGGACCTCGCCGGGCTGACCAACGCCCTGGACGCGGCCCGGACGTGGCGGGTGCGCCGGTTCGCGGTGGCGAGCAGCCTCGGTGTCTACATCGGACGCGAAGAACCGCGCTGGCACGAGGAGCTGCCGCTGCCGACCGCGGATCTGCCGCATCTGATCGTGGCGTTCAAGAAGGCCGTCGAACCCCTGACGACGCACAGCCTGCAGGGCAGCGGCGTCGAACCGGTGGTGCTGCGGATCGGGACTGTCTGGGGTCCGCTGGTCGACCCGGAATCGCCGTTCTTCCCGATCCCGTCCTATCTCAACGCGGGCCTGCGCGGGGAAACGCCGCCCCCGCTGGTCGCCGACGAGGGGTTCGACTGCTGCTACGCCCCGGACGCCGGCCGCGCGATCGCGTTGCTGACCACCGCGCCTTCGCTGAAGTACGACACCTACAACGTGTCGAGCGGGCGACCGGTGACGAACCGGGAGTTCGCCGAGGCGCTGGCGGAGATCGTGCCAGGCTTGCCGGAACACCTGCGGCCTGGCGGAGAAACCCGGCCGCACCTGGATATTTCGCGGCTCAGCGAGGAAACGGGCTTCGCGCCGGAGTTCGACGTGCGAGCGGCGGTGGCGGACTACGCGACGTGGCGGAAGGCGAATCCGCGCTGAGGAGCACCGGCCACAGTGGAGGGTCCGGCGGCGTGAACTGACGGGCTTCCCCGGCCCTTTTCGGAGCCGGGGGAACCCGCTTCGGCAGCCTTGCTGTTCATGGGAATGCACTGGGTGCCGTCGACCGTCGGGCCCGGCAGCAGCGAACCAGTCCATGCCAGTTCTGAACGATCGGGCATCGGACGCCACCTTGCCGGAACGGCAATTTCGCGTGCCACGGCCGAGCCGAGCTGGCGAGACTGGCCGCATGATCACCACATCCCGGCCGTGGCCCCGCGCAGTCGCGGCGCTCGCGCTCTCCGTCTTGCTCGCGATCGGCAGCGCGGCCTGCTCGACCCCACTCGAGCCCTACGCGGCCGCCACCCAGGACGACCCCGCGTTCCAGGGAACGTTCCGGCACGAGTTCGCCGACGTCAACGGCGTCCGCATGCACTACGTCACCGGCGGAAGCGGCAGCCCGGTCGTCCTGATCCACGGCTGGCCCCAGACCTGGTACGGCTGGTGGCCGGTCATGCCAGCCCTCGCGAAACACCACACCGTGTACGCGATCGACCTGCCCGGTCTGGGCGACAGCACCGGCACCCCGACTGGCTACGACAAAGCCACCCTGGCGCGCTACGTGCATACCTTGATCGCCGAGCGACTCAAGGTCCGGAACGCGGCCGTCGTAGGGCACGATTTCGGTGCTGCGGTGGCTTTTCAGTACGCCAGCCAATTTCCTGACGACACATCCCGGCTCGGATATTTCGACCTGCCGTTGCCCGGACCCGCGATCAACGCGGCTGTTTATCGGACGTTGAGCTGGCACATCGCTTTCCATTCCCAACGCCGGGTCCCGGAGGCGGTTGTGGGGGACGATGTTCGCGAATACCTCGCGCTGTTCTACCCGCAGGTTTCCTTTGGCGGCACTGCATTCGGCGGGACTTCGGACCGTTCGCCGTTCACCGATGCCGAGATCACCGAATATGCGCGAACGTACAGCCGCCCATCGGTGCTGTCCGGCGGGTTCGAGCTTTACCGCGCACTGGACAAGGATGTCCGCGACGGGGTGGCTGCGGTGCCGGTGAAGGTGCCTACCTTGCTCCTGGCAGCGCAAGGGCAGCTTGCTGCCATTCGGTCCACTGTGGCCCCGCGGTTGACGGACATCGTCCAGGCAGCCGACGTGCCGCGGGCGGGGCATTGGCTGGTGGAGGAAAATCCACAGTTTGTGACGGGGGAGTTGGAGCGTTTCCTCAACGGCTGATCCTGCGATAGATCAGCATCGCGAGGCCGTAGGCGGCAACGAGGACGCCGGCGCACCAGGCGAGGGCGGTCCAGATCTCCGCGCCGACGGGCTGCTGGGTCAGCAGGCCGCGGATGGCGTTGACGATGGCCGTCACAGGCTGGTGCTCGGCGAAGGCGCGTACTGGTCCGGGCATGCTGGCGGTCGGGACGAAGGCTGAGCTGACGAACGGCAGGAAGATGAGCGGATAGGAGAACGCGCTCGCTCCGTCGCCCGACCTCGCGAGCAGGCCCGGGATGACCGCGATCCAGGTCAGCGCCAGCGTGAACAGGAGCAGGATGCCGGCGACCGCGAGCCACGCCGGCAATCCCGCTCCGGAACGGAATCCCGTCAGCACGGCGACGCCCACCACGACGGCGACCGAGACGAGGTTGGCGACCAGCGAGGTCAGCACGTGCCCCCACAGCACGGCGGACCGGGCGATCGGCATGGACCGGAAGCGTTCGAAAAGGCCGCTCTGCAGGTCTTGGAACAGCCGGAAAGCGGTGTAGGAGATGCCGGAGGCGATGGTGATGAGCAGGATGCCGGGCAGCAGATAGGCCACGTAGCTGCCGGACCCGTGCTGGATCGCGCCGCCGAAGACGTAAACGAACAGCAGCATGAACGCGATCGGCAGGACGGCGGTGGTGACGACGGTGTCCGGGCTGCGTGCGATCCGGCGCAGTGAGCGTCCTAAAAGGACTGCGGTGTCGGAGGCGAAGTGTTTGGTCATCGGCGGTCCTCGCTGACGACGGCGAAGAAGACGTCTTCGAGCGTCGGCAGCTTCTCGACGTATTCGACTTTGGCGGGCGGGAGCAGCCGCTTGAGTTCGGCGAGGGTGCCGTTCACGATGATCCGGCCCTGGTGCAGGATCGCGATCTGGTCGGCGAGGTGCTCGGCTTCGTCCAGGTACTGCGTCGTGAGCAGCACGGTCGCGCCGCGTCCGGCGAGTTCCTGCACGGCCTCCCACACTTCGGCGCGCGCCCGCGGGTCTAGGCCGGTCGTCGGCTCGTCGAGGAAAACGACCGGCGGGTTCCCGACCAGGCTCATCGCGAGGTCGAGACGACGGCGCAGCCCGCCCGAGTAGGTGGACGCCTGCCGCGCGGCCGCTTCCCGCAGGGAGAACCGGGCGAGCAGGCTGTCCGCGATCCCACCGGGATCTTTCAGGTGCCGCAGCCTCGCGACGAGCACCAGGTTTTCGCGCCCGGTAAGGATTTCGTCCACCGCGGCGAACTGTCCGGTGAGGCTGATGGACTCCCGCACGTCCGAGGACTGCGCGGCGACGTCGAACCCGTTGACGGCCGCCGTGCCCGCGTCGGCCTTGAGCAGCGTGGCGAGGATCCGCACGACCGTCGTCTTGCCCGCGCCGTTGGAGCCGAGCAGAGCGAAGATGCTGCCGCGCGCCACGTCGAAGTCGACGCCGCGCAGCACGGGCAATGCTTTGTACGATTTTTCCAGGCCCCGCACCCGGATCGCCGGTTCGGAGGTCGTGGGCATGCGAACTTTCCTTCCTCAGCACCGATAACGGCCACAACCTATCCGTGGTCTTCCGTTCGCCGGAAACTCCGGAATGCGCCGTGCGGAGGTATCTGCGCAGGTCAGGATCGACTCTTCGGTGCATCAGGAATAGGGTTATTGCAACGAGGAGGTCTGCTGTGCCCGGATCCCGACTCACTCGCCGCGACCGGCGGGTCATCGCCGCCGGCCTGGCCGACGGGCTCGGCTACGCCGAGATCGCGCGCCGGCTCGCCCGGCCCACGTCCACGGTCAGCCGCGAGGTCACGCGCAATGGCGGCCGCTCCGGCTACGCGCCGGACTCGGCCCACCAGGCCGCGAAACGACGGGCGCACCACCGAAAACCCAGCGTCGGCGCGGTCAAGGGCACCGAGGCTGCCCGCAGCGTCGAACAGCAGCTGGCGGCCACCCTGATCGGCACCGGAGTGCCCAGGATGGCCGGGAGAGTGCTCGCCGCCCTGCTCACCACCGACGACGCTGCGATGAGCGCCGCCGAGCTGGTTCGGCACTTGCGGGTCAGCCCGGCGTCGGTCTCGAAATCAGTCCGGTACCTCGAAGCCGAGGGCTTGCTTCGCCGGGAGCGGACGGCGAAAAGCCGCGCGGAGCGCTACGGCGTAGGGCCGGATGCGTGGTTTCAGGCGTTTCTTGCCAGCGCGCAGCGGAACCATCAGCTCGCCGACGCCGCGCGCCGAGGAGCGGTGCGGCTGGGCCGGTCAACTCCGGCTGGCGCGCGGCTGCATGCGTTGAGCCGGTTTCATCAGCAGCTCACCGACGACATCATCGAGCGGGCCCGGCACTGGCGGTCCGTGCTCACCGAGCCGACGGGCGGGGCCAGCCGTGCTGGATGATTCGGTGTAGTTCGTCCAAGTGGGGCCTCGCCGCTCGCGCCGACCCGGCCTCTGCGGTGTCGAACAGCCGCTCCAGTTCGAGCAGCGTGGCTTGCGCTTTGTCCGCAGGCTCCTCGGCACCTGCCCACTCCTCGCTCCACTGGCCCGACCCCGCCCGGCTGACTGCTGACCGGAAGATCAGTTCCTCCACAGTGTCCGCGGCCAGGCCGAGTTGCGCGGACCAGGACGTCAGCAACGCGACGTACTTTTCGTAACTGGCGGGCCGCCATTCGTCGATGGTCAGGCGCAGGCCGGTGTGCGTCGCGAGCCAGCGGCGCACGACAGCGTCCAGGATCGGGGCGTTCGCATGGTCAGCGGCGGCCGTGACAAAGCGCAGGTACTTTGTGCCGAAAGCGACCCCTAGGTAGCGCAGCGGAGCACGCGCCAGATCGCGGAACGCCGCCAGCCCGCCGTGTTCTCGCGCGACGAGCGCGACTTCCGCCAGCCGCTCGGGCGCGGATGGGTTTTCCGTGAGCACACGAGCGGTGCGCCAGGGGCCGTAGCCGACGCGGCCGTATCCCCAGATCATCGCGGCCAGGAACGCCTGCTCCGCGCCTTCCGGGGTCGCTGCGTGTGCGGCGTGGCGGGTGGCTTCTGCGCGGTCGACTAGGTCGGGGAGGGCGTCGAGGAATGCGTGACGGTGCGGGAAGTGCTTGCGCCAGGCGTCGCGCGACCAGCGGACAGCTGGCTGGGCCGGTTCGCCTTCCTCCCGCCAGCGCTGGACGGTGCTGGTCAGCGCGGCCGGAACCGGGGTGGCTGGATGTCCCACCTGACCTTGGTACTACATCGCGACCCATCAGATCACTGACCATCGGCCACCGGGCTAGCCAGGGAGGAAGCCAGAGCTTGGAACAGGTGTGATCCAAGACCTGGCGCTCGGGTGAAAGCGGGAAGGCCTCCGCCGATCAGGTCTAGACATCCGATGGATGCCCGTCTTACGCTCCCCGCCGTCACCGTTCGGTCACGGATCCGACAGGAGGGGGCCGCCGTGTCGATTCCCGCGAGTCTGGCGTTAGCCGCGGTACTGACGGCTGGGGGAACGGCAGCGGCCGCCGCCGAGCCAGCGGGTTGTCACGGGCCCATCCGGCCCGCGGCGATCCAGACCGTGCAGACGTGCGACGGCATGGACCGGATTCTCGCCAAGGCCGCCGCGACTGTGCCGCGTTCCGGGCAGATCGCCTGGCAGCAGCGGCCGGTCACCGCGTTCACGCACTTCGGCATGAACACCTTCACCGACCGGGAATGGGGATCCGGCGCGGAGAAAGAGTCGACGTTCGCGCCGCCGGCGGTCGACACCGAGCAGTGGATGCGGTCGATGAAAGCCGCTGGCGTGACGCAGGTGATGCTGACCGCGAAGCACCACGACGGGTTCGTCCTCTATCCGACGCGCTACACGAACCACTCGGTCGTCGCGAGCCCGTGGTGGGTCACGCCTGGGTGCGCCGACGACGCCGTAGCGAAAGCGCGCGCGGCGGCGCAGAACGGCCGTGCGCAGGATCCGTCCGCATATTGGCAGGTCCGCGCCGCCGGGTGCGCCAATCCGCGCGGGGACATCCTGCGCGACTACGTCGATTCCGCTCGGAAAGCCGGGCTGAAGGTCGGTGTGTACCTGTCGCCGGCGGACGGTGCCGAGCTGCCCGCGCAGTTCTTCGCTGACCAGGTGAAACGGGTCGAGGCGAAGGTCGCCGCAGGGCAGCCGTTGAGCATCGAGGAGCAGGCCACCTACGACGACCGGGCGAACACGCCTGCCGGTCAGGGCCGGTACGGCACGGGGAGCGCGGCGAAGGTGCGCACGATTCCGTCGCTGGTCCCGAACGACGACCGGGCCGCGGCGCTCGCGGCCGGGAAGCTGCCGAAGTTCACCGTCACCGAGGACGACTACAACGCCTACTACCTGAACCAGATCTACGAGTTGTTCACGCAGTACGGGCCCATCGACGAGCTGTGGCTGGACGGGGCCAATCCCTGGCGCGGCAACGGAATCAGCGAAAACTACGACTTCGCGACCTGGTTCCGGATGATCCACGCGCTGTCACCGGACACGGTCACGTTCGCCGGGCCGGCGGGCGTGCGCTGGGTCGGCAACGAGAACGGCCAGGCCCGTCAGACCGAGTGGAGCGCGCTGCCGACCACCGGGGATCCGAACGCCGCGCACAACGAGGAGTTGTTCGTCGGCGGCGCGGAGGGCGCTGACCTCGGCTCCCGGCAGGTGCTCGCCGACCCGTCCGTGCGGTATCTGGAATGGGCCCCGGCCGAAGCTGATGTGTCGATCCGGCCGGGCTGGTTCTATCACCCGGACGAACAGCCGAAGACGCCTGCGCAGCTCGTCGATCTCTACCGCGCCTCGGTGGGCCGCAACGCGTCGCTGCTGTTGAACGTTCCCCCAGGTCCGGACGGCCGGGTCGCCCCGGCCGATGTCACCGCGTTGGCGTCTTTCGGGCAGGCCATCGCCAAGACGCAGGCGCAGAACCTCGCCGCCGGTGCACGGGGATTGAACGCGGTCACGGACTCCTCGCTCACCACGTCCTGGTCGCCGCCGCGCGGTGCGCTCGCCGGGACGATGGACGTCGTGCTGCCGAAGGCTGTCACGTTCGATCAGCTTCGCCTGGGCGAGGACATCACGCGCGGCCAGCACGTCGAGGGTGCGACGGTCCAGGCCGAAGTGGACGGTTCCTGGCGCACGATCGCGACTGTCACCACCATCGGCGCGAATCGGCTCGTCACCCTCCCAATGCCGGTCACCGCCAGCCACTTGCGCGTGATCGTCACACAATCGCGGGCGACGCCGTATTTGGCTACTTTCGCGTTGTACCGCACTGTTCCCGCCGCCTGAGAGGAAGCCATGACTGTACGCCGCAGAGCTTGGCTCGCCGCTGTCGTCGCGACGAGTGCCCTCACGATTGTCCAGCCCGCTGCCGCGCGGCCGGGCTCAGTGCCCGTCGTTTCTCCTACTCCGCAACAGATCAATCGCGACACTGCGGACGTCGCGTTGCCGTCGTCGGTCGTGCTGGTCACCGATGGAACCACTGACGGTCCGGCGAAGGACCTGCTGATTTCCCTGTTGAAACAGCACGGGGTGAAGAAGATCAGCAACGGCCCGGAGCGCGGTTTTGTCATCCGGCTTGCTAACAGCGGGGATGCGCCGACACAGGCCGAGGGTTATTCCCTTGCCGTGCGGCGCGACGGTGTGACGATCAACGGCCGGGACGGTGCCGGGCAATACTATGGCGTACAGACACTGCGGCAGCTTTTCGTCCGAAATGGACAAGGCTGGGCCGTGAGCGGCGTCGGGGTGCGGGACTGGCCGAACATGGCGCTGCGCGGATCGATCGAAGGGTTCTACGGTCCACCGTGGACGAACGAGGACCGGTTGCGGCAGATCAAGTTCCTCGGTGAGACCAAGGCGAACACCTACATCTACAGCGCGAAAGACGACGCGTACCTCCGCGCGCAATGGCGGGATCCGTATCCGCAGCAGGAGCTGGACACCCTTGGAAAGCTTGTCCAGGCGGCGAATGCGAACCACGTCGACTTCACCTATGCGTTGTCGCCCGGAGTGTCGATCTGCTTCTCGTCGCCGCAGGACATCGCGGCGGTGAAAGCGAAATTCCAGTCCGTCTACGACCTCGGCGTGCGGTCGTTCTCGCTGCCGTTCGACGACATCTCGTACACCAAGTGGAATTGCGCTGCCGACCAGAAGGCGTTCGGAGCGCCCGGACAGGCCGCTGCGGGCAAGGCGCAGGTCTCGCTGCTGAATGAGGTCGCCAAGAACTTCGTGCGGACGCACGACGGTGTCCGTCCTTTGCAGACAGTGCCGACTGAGTACAGCGATCTCGAAGATTCGCCGTACAAGACAGAGCTGCGGGAGAACCTTGACCCGTCCGTGGTCGTGCAATGGACCGGCACCGCGGTGGTGCCGCCGAGCGTGAAGAACGACGAAGCCCAGCAGGTGTCCACTGTGTACGGACGAAAGGTGTTCCTCTGGGACAACTACCCGGTCAACGACTTTGACCAGTCTGCCGGACGGCTATTGCTCGCGCCGTACGCGCATCGCGAAGCGGGGCTGTCGAAGTACCTGAACGGGATCGTCTCGAATCCGATGAACCAGGAAGCGGCCAGCGAGATCGCCGAGTTCGGCGTCGCGGACTTCTCCTGGAACGACGCCGGATACTCGCCGGAACGGTCGTGGCCGCAGGCGTTGGGTCGGCTCGCGGGCGGCGATCAGCGCGTGACTGCGGCGCTCAAGGTGTTCGCGGATCTCGAACACCTGGCCCCGGTTTTCGGGCCCACGCCGTGGCAGCCGCAGGCGCCGGCGCTCGCCGCACACGTCGCCGATTTCTGGCAGCGCTGGAACGCGGGCGATCACAGTGCGCTGGGCAAAATGCGTTCGTATGCCGAACAGATCCGCAACGCTCCCACCGTAATCCGCGGTGGGCAGGTGCAGGGCGCGTTCGTCCGCGAGGCCGGTCCGTGGCTGGATGCGACCGCGTTGTGGGGCGACGCGATGGTGACCCGGCTGGACGCGCTCGCGGCGGCCACGCGCGGGGACGACGCCCAGGCCGAACGCCTGACCGCCGCCGCGGACGCGCTGGTCAAGCGGGCGGAGGCGGTAAAGACGGGCAACAGCAACCGGTGGGGCGTGCGGCAGGCACTCGTCGGCGACGGTGTGCTCGACGCGTTCCTCGTCCAGGTCCGCGCGGCGACGGCCGGATGAACGGGGGAGGGATGGACGTGAGCAGGAGGAGCTTCCTCGGCGGCGCGGCCGCGGTCGCCGCGAGCACGGTGTTCGCCGGACCGGCGGGCGCGGCCGGCCGCCGTGGGCTGAGCGTGTCCGGCGACCGTTTTTTGTTGGACGGCAAGCCATTCCAGATCGTGTCCGGTGCGATCCACTATTTCCGGCTGCGTCCGGACCAGTGGCGCGACCGGCTGACCCGGTTGAAAGCACTGGGCCTCAACACCGTCGAAACCTATGTCGCCTGGAATTTCCATCAGCCGACGCCCGGCCGGGCCGATTTCCGCGGTCCGCGCGATCTCGGGGCGTTCATCCGCCTCGCCGGGGAACTCGGTTTCCAGGTGATTGTCCGGCCGAGCCCGTATATCTGCGCGGAATGGGAGTTCGGCGGCCTGCCCGCCTGGCTGCTCGCGGACCGGAACATGGAACTGCGCTGCGCCGATCCGGCGTATCTGCGGGCCGTCGACGCGTGGTACGACCAGCTGATCCCGCAGCTCGCCCCGCTGGAAGCGCAGCACGGCGGCCCGATCGTCGCCGTGCAGATCGAAAACGAATACGGCAGCTACGGCAATGACACAAGCTATCTCGCGCACCTGCGGGACAGCCTGCGTTCTCGTGGGATAACGAGCCTGCTTTTCGTCGCGGACGGCGCTTCCGAATTCTTCATGCGCTTCGGCGAGCTGCCCGGCACTTTGGAAGTCGGAACCGGCGACGGCGATCCAGCGCCGAGCATCGCCGCGCTGAAGGCATTCCGTCCCGGGGCGCCGGTGATGATGGCCGAGTACTGGGACGGCTGGTTTGACCACTGGGGCGAATCGCACCACACGACCGACCCCGGGCAAACCGCCGCCCATATCGACCAGTTGCTGGCCACCGGCGCGTCGGTCAACCTGTACATGGCCTGCGGCGGCACCAACTACGGATTCACCGCCGGTGCCAACACTTCCGGCTCGCAATACCAGCCCACCGTGACCAGTTACGACTACGATTCTCCGGTCGGCGAGGCCGGGGACGTCGGTGCGAAATTCACCGCGCTGCAATCCGTCATCACCAAATACACCAAGCTCCCGGCCGTCCCGCCGCCCGCTCGCTCGCCGCGGTTGCCCGCTCAAACCTTGACGCCCGCCGAGTCGGTGTCCCTTGTGGATTCATTGCCCGCACTGTCCACTGTGGTCCGATCGGCGCAGCCGGTTTCGATGGAACGCCTTGGCCAATCGACCGGCCTGATCCACTACCGCACGACCGTGCAAGGCCCGCACTCCGGACCGCTGAGCATTCACGGCCTGGCGGACCGGGCGCTGGTCTTCGTCGACGGCGTGCCGTTGGGCGTGCTGGACCGCAACCATCCGGACGCGACGCTGGACCTGAAGCTGGAGAACTCGCGGACGCGGCTGGACATCCTGGTCGACACGATGGGCCGGGTGAACTATGGTCCGTACCTCGCCGATCGGAAGGGCATCGACGGTTGGGTCGCGATGAACACCCAGCAGAAACTCTTCGGCTGGGAAATCCGCCCGCTGCCGCTGGACGACCTGTCCCGGCTCCGGTTCTCGTCCGCGAAACCCGGCCCCGGCCCGGCGTTCCACCGCGCGACCGCCGAGATCGCCGACCCGGCCGACGGTTTCGTGGCCCTGCCCGGCTGGGAGAAGGGCGTCGTGTGGCTGAACGGCTTCAACCTGGGCCGGTACTGGAAGATCGGGCCGCAGAAGACGCTGTACGCGCCGAAGTCGTTGTGGCGGAAGGGGCGGAACGAGCTGGTGGTGCTGGAACTGCACCGGCCCGCGGCGACGATCGAGATCCGGCCGGAGGCGGACCTGGGCTGACCCGGGCGGGCGGCGGCTTGCGCTGGGCCGGGGCACCCGCCAACGCGCACAGCGGTCCGTGAAGGACTCCTTGAGGGAATCAGATTCCGTCAAGGAGTCCTTCACGGACCTTCCAGCGCCGGGTCCGCGGGCAAGAGGGCCGGGGCGGGCCAGGCGGCATAGCGGCGGTCCTGGCGCCAGAGGCGGACCTGGGCTGAAGCGGAGTCCCAGCGCCGGGGCTCACTGCTCCCCGGCGAGGTTCTCGATCGCCCGCTTCCGGCTGTGGTCGAACACGATCGAACTGCGGAACTGGACGACCTCCTTGCGGCTGCTCAGGTCCTCGACGAGGAACGTGTGCAGCCGCGAGACGTCCGGGACCGCGACGTGCAGCAGGAAATCGTCGCCGCCTGCCAGGACGAAGACGGCCATCACCTCCGGCATCGCGAGCGCGTCGCGGCGGAACCGGTCGATGATCGGCTGGCTGAGCGGCCGGATCTGGGCGAACACCATGGCCTGCACCGACCGGCCCAGCGCGGGCAGGTCGACCTCGGCGTGGAATCCGGTCAGGACCTGGCGGGCCTGCAGCCTGCCGATCCGGTCCGAGCAGGTGGAGGCCGCGACGCCGACGCGGTCGGCGAGGTCGCGCATCGGGATCCGGGCGTCCTGCTGGAGTTCGCGGACGATCCGGCTGTCGATCCGATCCAGGTTCGGAGTTTCGGTCATTTTCCGAACATATCACCGCCACTAGCGCGACTAGCGAAACATCAGAGGCAAGCTGGGCCGGTGAATCGAACAGAGAGTTTCGCTGGCGAGGCATTGCAGGTGGTCCGGGGCGCGCGGTCGGGGGTGGCGATCGCGGTCGCGGTCCATTCGACGGAGCGCGGGCCTGCGATCGGCGGGTGCCGGATCAAGCCCTATCCGTCGTGGCGGGACGGGGCGGACGACGCGCTGCGGTTGTCGGCGGCGATGACGGTGAAGTGCGCGCTGGCCGGGCTTCCTTACGGGGGCGGCAAAACCGTCGCGGCGCTGCCGCCGGAAGGCATCGGGAAGGCGCGTCGGCCCGAGCTGATCGCCGACATCGCCGACGCGATTTCCGCGCTGGGCGGGCGGTATCGCACCGGGCCGGACATCGGGTCGTCGTCCGAGGACATGGCGGTCATCCACCGGCTCGCGCACGGCTGGGCGTTCTGCCGTCCGCCGGACCAGGGCGGCAGCGGAACGTCGAGCGCGGCGACCGCGCGGGGTGTGCTGGCCGCACTTCAGGCCGGTGTCGCGCCGGGTTCGGTCGCGGGATTGCGCGTGGGCGTGATCGGGTTCGGGAGTGTCGGACGGCTGATCTGCGAGGCACTGATCGAGCGCGGTGCGGAGGTGGTGGTGACGGACGTCGACAGCGGGCTCCGGCCGGTCGCGGAGCGCCTCGGGGCCACTTGGACGACGGCCGATCTGCTGCGAGAACCGCTGGACGTGCTCGTACCCGCGGCGACCGGCGGACTGCTGACCGTCGAATCGGCGGCCGCGTGCGGCGCGGGGCTGATCGTCGGGCCGGCGAATAATCAGCTCGCCGACGAGAAGGCTGAGACAGTGTTGCGGGACAGGGGGATCACGTGGATTCCGGACGTCGTCGCGAGTGCGGGCGGGATCATCCACGCGGTAGGCCGCGAGGAACTCGGAATGGACGAAACGGCGGCGAACGCGAAAATCGACGCGATCGCGGACACCGTGAGTGCGGTTCTGGCGCTCGCCCGGGAACGGGGATTGCCGATGTCGCGGGCCGCACGGGAATACGCGGCCCGCTGAGCGAAAATCCGGGCCACGGAACCGCGGCCCGGATTTCTCGCGCTGTCAGTACCAATGCGCGCGGCCGCCGATCCGGCGCCCGGTCCCGCCGAGCACCGCCAGGATCGCGCCGATCACCACGAGGGCGATGCCGATCGTCCACAGAATCTGGATCGAGGTGACGAATCCGACCACGAGCAGAATGACGCCGAGAACAATCACGGGGAGAACCTCGTCTTTCCTTCTCTCGGTGGGGAATGAAGGCGTTCGTCGTGCTCGCTTCCGGATACCCTCCCTCGGAAGAGTGAAACCCTCGAAATGGGAGGCGGAAACAGGCGGCTGCGCCGTCGTCGCCGGACGGGCATCATGGAAGCGGCGGCCGGAGCCCCGGCCCCGAGCGGCCGACGAGGGGACTGTGGCGATGAACGAGCCGACCGACCCGGCACGCGCGTTTCGCGTCGAGCGCGCCGATCGCCCTCCGGCCGTGGTGCTGACGGTGCACGGCGACGTCGACATGCTCACCGCGCCGTTGCTGACCGCGTCGGTCGACGAGGTGCTCGCCGAGAATCCGCCGGTGCTGGTGGTGGATCTGGCCGAGGTGGAGTTCCTGGCCTCGGCCGGGCTGACCGCGCTGGTGACCATCACGCAGGACCGGGCGTCCGCCGTCCTGCGGATCGTCGCGGCCGGCCGGGCGACGATGCGGCCCATCCAGCTCACCGGGCTGGAGCGGAGCCTTCCGCTGTACCCCACGGTCGAGGCTGCGCTGCACCCGCCCGGCCGACAGCACGGGTGAAGCCGGGCGGCGCAGGGTAACCGGGCGGCGGAAGAGGTTCCCGGGAGGGAACCAGTCGAACGGGGAGAACATGCGCATCGGCTACACCTTGATGACTGAACAGACCGGGCCGCGCGAGCTGGTCGGCTGCGCGACCGGCGCGGAGGAGGCCGGGTTCGACTTCGCGGCCTGCAGCGACCACTATTCGCCGTGGCTGGCCGAACAGGGGCACGCGCCCTACGCGTGGAGCGTGTTCGGCGCGGTGGCCCAGGCGACCGAGCGGATCGAACTCATGACGCTCGTGACCTGCCCGACGATGCGATACCACCCGGTGGTGGTCGCGCAGAAGGCGGCGACCGTGCAGCTGCTGTCCGACGGCCGGTTCACCCTCGGGCTCGGCGCGGGGGAGAACCTGAACGAGCACGTCGTGGGCGTCGGCTGGCCGTCGGCGTCGGTGCGGCACGACCGGCTCGCCGAGGCCGTGCAGATCATCGGCGGCCTGTTCGACGGCGGCGAGTTCACCTACACCGGACAGCATTTCCGGGCCGACTCGGCGAAGCTGTGGGACCTTTCGCCGACGCGGGTGCCGATCGCGATCGCGGTGTCCGGCCCGAAGTCGGTGCAGCGGTTCGCGCCGGTGGCCGACGCGATGGTGGCGGTCGAACCGGACGCGGACCTGTGCGCGGAATGGGACCACGAACGGCTCGGGCCGCAGTCGCGCAAGATCGGCCAGCTGCCGGTCTGCTGGGACCCGGACCGCGGGGCGGCGATCCGGCGGGCACACGAGCAGTTCCGGTGGTTCGGCTCCGGGTGGCCGGTGAACGCGGAACTGCCGGGAACACAGGCATTCGACGCGGCTACCCAGTATGTGCGCGAGGAGGATGTGGCGGCCGGGATCCCGTGCGGTCCGGAGGCGGGGCCGATCGTGGACGCGGCGAAGCGGTTCGCGCAGGCGGGGTTCACCGATCTGGCGCTGGTGCAGATCGGCGGGGCCGAACACCAGCCAGGGTTTTTGGAGTTCGCGAGGCAGGAGTTGTTGCCAGCGTTGCGGTGAGCGGAGCTGGGCCCGGGTGTCGCGGCACCCGGGCCCAGTCATGCTCACGGATGACGCAGCAGGGCCCCGAACCCGTCTGCCAGGTCAAGCCGTTCGTCCATCACCACGACGTCCGCGCCGACCGCCACCGCCGCGTACGGGAGCGCCTCGTCCGCCCGGCGCAAGGCCGGGTCCTGCGCCCCGAGCGCGTTCAGCCGGGGCCGGGCGACTCCGACCTGCGTCGGTTCCGGGCCGGTGTACACGCTGGCCTCGCCGGAATCCCCGACGAGCAGCGTGGCCACGTTCGCCTCCGCCAGCGCGGCGGTCACCGCGGACAACCCGCTGACCGCCAGCGCCGATTCGCGGGCCGCTTCGGCGCGGAAGCGTTCGGCGAGGTCGTCCAGCTCGCGCAACCGTTGCCCGGTAAGCAGTTCGTGCACGGCCCGGTCCAGTTCGGACCGATCCGCGCCGGAGGCTCGGCTGCCCGCGTCGACCTCCGCGGTGAGCGAGCGGGCCGGTTCGGGCAGCCGGTCGTGCAGTTCGGTGCGGGCCTGGACTTCGCCGGCCAGGACGATCGCCCGCGGGCTGACGCGTTCGGCGGCCTTCGCGACGTGGTCGGCGACTTCCGCGAGGTTGCGGTGGGCGGTCTGTTCGGCGTGCGACTGGATGTCCCGGTGCGCCGGACCGCCGCCGCGGACCTTGTGCACCGGGTGCTCCTGCCCGTGCACCGTCTCGGTTTCCACGCTGCCGTCCGGCCGGTGCACCTCGATGTCCGCGCCGGTCCGGTCGACGAGCACCACCAGATGCGCGGGGACGTCCTCGACGTGGCTTACGGTCGGCAGGAAGTACGGCAGCTCCGAGAACCGCGCTACTTGCGCCGGCGGCGGTGCGGCGAGCCGCCGGTCGAGCAGGATCGTGCCGTGGGCCGCGACGATCGTGCGCCCGGCCCGGCCCACCGGCGGCGGGCTTTCTTCGACGGCGCGGAGGACTGCTTCGACCGTCGGCCGGTCAGCGCCCTGGTCCTCCAAGGCGGCCTCGATTTCCTTGAGCCGCAACCGTAGTTGCTTGGCCGCGTCTTCGGTGTCGTGCGATTCGTCGAGGTGCACCGAGACGAACGGTCCGTCGGTCAGCAGCGCGCGCAGTTCGAGTGTGTCCATTTCGGATTCCTCCCTCGTGGGCGTCACCGGGTCCGGGGCAGTTCCGGCGAGGCGGTGTCCAGCGGCACCGAACCGGACCGGACGAGCCCCAGCTGCACCGTCTGGCGCCGGCCGACCTTTTCCAGCGCCCAGTCGGCGGCGGTGCGCAGGCGGTTGCCCGGCAGGGAAAGCAGGTGGTAGCCGCGGGTCACGACGCGGGCGGGGAGCCCGGCCAGCGGCACGTGCAGCGGATTGGCCGCGCCTTCGCCGGAGCCGAGGTCGACGGCGAAGCCGAGATCGTGGTGCCGGTACCGGCGCGCACGGCCGACGCCGAGCGACGCGGCGACGTTGTTCCCGGCCAGTTTCCCTTGCCGCTGCGCGTGTTGCGCGGTCATCGGGGTCGTCTCGCCGGGGCGGGTCAGATCGGGCACCGCGGCCGCGTCGCCGCAGGCGAACACCTCGTCGCGGCCGGGGACGTTCAGCTCCGGCCGCGACGACCAGCCGGCCCCGCACGGTTTCCAAGCCCAGGTCGGAGACCAGGGGATCGGGACGGACGCCCACGCACCACACGAGGGTGTGCGTCGGCACGGCGTCGCCGGTGGTCAGCGTCACGCCTTCGCGTTCCGCCCGGTCCACCGAGGTCTTCATCCGGACTTCGACGCCGCGCTCCCGCAGGACCCGGTCCGCCGTGGCGCCGAGCCGGGGGTCCAATTCGGGCAGTACGCGATCGGCGATGTCCAGCAGCAGCCAGCGAATCGGCTGCCCGGCGAGTTCCGGGTGCCGCCGCGCGAGCGCCGCGGTGAACTCCGGGCCCTGCGCGGCGACCTCCGTCCCGGTGTAGCCCGCGCCGACCACCACGAACGTGCACCGGGCGTCGCGTTCGGCCGGGTCGTCGGTCGCGGCGGCCAGCTCGATCTGCCGGGTGACGTGGTCGCGCAGGTATAGCGCTTCGGGCAGGCCGCGGAAACCGTGCGCGCATTCGGCGACGCCGGGGATCGGCAGCAGCTTGTTGACGCTGCCCGCGGCGAGGATCAGCCGGTCGTAGTCCAGCGTGCGTTCGCGGTCTTCCGGGTCGACGTAGGTCACCGTGCGGGCGTCGAAGTCGACCGACCCGGCGGTGCCCAGCACTAAGCGCACGCCGCGCAGAGTGTCCGGAATGGACACCGCGACGTGGCGGGGGTCGACGATGCCGCTCGCCACCTCGGGCAGCAACGGCAGGTACAGGAAATAGTCGGTGGGGTTCAGCACGACGATCTCGGCGCGGTCGCCGAGGGTCCGCAGCAGTTCCTTCGCCGCGTGGTACCCGGCGAATCCTCCGCCGACGATCACGACTCGCATGGGCGGCCTCCTTTCCGCTGAACGGGTACCCGCAGCGCGGCCGGGCAATCGCGCCGGTTTCGCCCCGCCGCGCCCCGGGAATCCGGGCCCGGTACCCGTCCAGCGAGGAGGAGGGCATGACCAGCACGATCACCGAGATCGTCGACGTCGAAGTACCGGTGGCCACCGCGTACAACCAGTGGACGCAGTTCGAATCGTTCCCCGAGTTCATGGAGGGCGTGGAGGAAATCCGCCAGCTCGACGCGACGCACACGCACTGGGTCACCCGCTTCGGCGGCGTCGGACGGGAGTTCGACGCGACCATCACCGAACAGCATCCGGACGAGCGCGTCGCGTGGCGTTCGGACTCCGGGCCGGACCACGCCGGGGTGATCACCTTCCACCGGCTGGCCGACTCCAAGACCCGGGTCACCGCGCAGATGGAGATCGACCCCGAGGGTTTCGCCGAGAACGCCGCCGACAAGCTCGGCATCCTGGACCGGCGGGTCAAGGGGGACATGCTGCGGTTCAAGGAGTTCATCGAGCAGCGCGGGCGCGAAACCGGCTCGTGGCGCGGTGACGTCGAGCGTCCTGGGTAAGCGGTAAATCTTCGCGGAAAGGAGACCAGCATGGCCCGAGTGGCAGTGCTCGTGGACGAAATGGTCGAGGACGACGAGTTCCGGGTGCCGGTCGAACGGCTGCGTTCGGCCGGGCACGACCCGGTGGTCGTCGGATTGGCGCGGGGCAAGAAGCTCACCGCGTTGCACGGCACCGAAATCACCACCGATCAGGCCGTGGACGACGTGGGCGCGGCCGACTTCGACGCGGTCGTGGTGCCCGGCGGCTACTCGCCGGACAAGATCCGCGGCAGCGAGCCGATGGTCGCGCTGGTCCGGGAGACGGCCGCCGCGGGCAAACCGGTCGCGGCCGTGTGCCACGGCCCTTGGCTGCTGGCCGAGTCCGGGCTGGCGCGCGGCCGGACGGTGACCTCGTGGCCGTCGCTGAAAACGGACTTGCGCAACGCGGGCGCGGAGTGGGTGGACCGTGAGGTGGTGGCCGATGGCGGGGTGATCACGTCGCGGAATCCGCAGGATCTTCCCGCGTTCTGTGATGCGTTGCTTGAGCGGTTGAAGTAGGGCTCAGGACAGCGCGAAGCGGATGCCGAAGTGGTTCAGTGTCGCGGGGAGCCGTCCCGGTTGGAGGTCGGCGGCGGTTCCTCGGGGTGCGAAACCGGCTTGCCGCAGGAGGTTCGCGAGCAGTGTCGAGGCGGTGAAGAGCACGACGTCGCGGCCGGGGCACACGGCGGGCCCGGCGCTGAACGGCACCAGCGCGGGATTGGCCTCGGCGCGGCCGTCCAGCCAGATGTCCGGGACGAAGGAATCCGCGTACGGCAACGTTTCCGGGTCGCGGTGGAAGAACGGCGTGTACACCAGGAACGCCGTTCCGGCCGGGCCCCACGCGGTGTCCTCGGTGCTTTCGCGCAGCAGCGCTGGCGTGGTGGGCCAGAGCCGGATGGACTCCAGGACGCACGCGCGGAGATAGGGAAGTTCTTGTGGCTTCGAGAGATCCGCTTCGGCGGCCTCGTTGCGGGCTGCGGTCAGCTCGTCGGGATGTGTGGCGAGCAGGTCGAGCGCGCGAAGGGTGGCGATCGCGGCAGCATCGAAGGCGAACAGCCAGTGCGGCACCTGCCCGACCGGGTCGACGCCGGGGTCGGCCGGTTGTTTCTTCATCGCCGCGCCGAGGCTGCCCGGACGGTCCAGGCCGAGCTGCCGGTCGAGCAGGGACTGGAACTGGCGGCGGGTTTCCTTCTGTCGCGGATGCGCGAACGCCCAGTTCGCGTCGAGCCGCAGCTGGTCGAGGAGATCGGTGACGCGCCGGTCGGCGGTCGTGTCCCCGCCGAGCACCAGCTGGCGGATGATCGTCCAGAAGTGCTCGGTGAACTGGGTCGCGTCGAGATCGGGGAATCCGGAGAGCATTTCGTGCGCTTCGGTCCGGATGGTCTCCGCCCAGGATCCGGCGAGTTCGTGCGCGGCGCGGCCCGGTTCGAGAACGGTCTCGTTCAGCTTCCGGCGCTGCGCCCGGGCGGCACCGGTGGAGATCAGCACACCGTGCGGCTGGAAATGGCGCAGTGCGGCGGCTTTCTCGGCGGTGTCCGGGCTGAACGGGGTGGGCGCGCCGGCCAGCAGCTCGCCGACCTGGCCGGGGTCGAGCGGCATTCGGATGGACCGGCCGGGAAGCGGCAGCTCCAGCGGGCCGGGCCCGTAGCGCTCGCGCAGGTCGCGGAGCAGGCTGATCGCCGACCGGTCGAGCTGCAGTTTTTGCGCCGCCGCCAGCGCGCGGGGGCGGCGTCTGATCAGTCCGATGCCGACGGTGGGGGCGACCACCCGCGCGGCGATGCGCCCGGTGTCACGGACCGACGCCCGTTGCGGGCGGACGTCGACCGGGGGCAGTTCGGACAGATCCGGGCTCGCGGCTGCGCGGGTGGTCGCCATGTCGCGCGGATACCCGGCCCGGCGCGGGCGAAACCCGGCCGGGCGGAGAGATCCGGTGTCCGGGATGGACTGTCCATCCGGCGGGAGCGGTCCTGGTACTGAACAGTTCTCGCGCTCGGTCAGTGCGCCGGGCTTGGTCCTGCGGTACGGTCGGGCTGGGAGCGGTTCAGCCCACGTGCCGTCGCCTGACCCATCGCGGCCCGCAGTCGCGGGCCCTGGGCCGGGCCGCGCACGGCGGTCCGGCCTCGCATCGGCGAGGAGGGCTTGATGGTGCACGATTATCTGCCGGGGACACCGGCGAGAACCCTGATCACCGCCACCGCGGCGGAAACCGTGGTCACGGTGTCCGCGGACCTGGATCTGCGTTCCACCGCGCGGCTGTGCGAAGCGCTGGCTGACGAGACCGCATTGCGTCCGCGCAGGTTGATTCTCGACGTCAGCGGTCTGACGTTCTGTTCAGTGAGCGGTCTGGAAGTGCTGACCAGTGCTGCCCGGGCGGCTGAGGCGGCGGGCGTCCCGTTCGTCCTCGTGGCCGGGCAGCACGCGGTGCTGCGTCCGTTGCGGGTGCTCGGGTTCGACCGGGAACTCCGGGTGGTCGGACGCCTCGCCGACGCTGTGGGGGACGTGGTCGCCGGTTGACCGTCTCGCGGTGCCCGTCCTGCTCGGCTGCCGGTACGGTCGGACACGTGGAAGCTGAGAACAGGGCGGCGGTCGACTACTCGGCGGTGGTGCGGCTGAGCGGCGATCCGGGCGAGTTGCGCGCCGAAGTGGGCGATGTGCTGTCCGCGGAGCCTCGGCTGGTGGTCTTCGAGCTGAGCGAGCTGACCGCGTTCTCGCGCCAGGATCTGGCGGCGTTGCGGGAAACGGCTGGGGCGAGCGAGGCGGTGTTCGCGTGCCGGGAAGGCGGGGTGGCGCGGCAGGTCCTTGAGGAGGAGGGCGTGCCGGTCTCGGACACCGCGTCCGCGGCGCTGGCGTTCGAGGACGAGTCGCGGGGGCCGTCGGGGGAGCGGTTCCGGTCGCTGACCGAGATGCTGCTGGCGGCGCGGTCGGTCGGCGAGGTGCTTCAGCTGATCGTGGACGCGACTGCTTCGCTGGTGCCTTCCGCCGAGCTGGTGTCGATTACGTTGCGGGCGCCGGACGGGAATTTCCATACTGCTGCGTATACGGATCCTAAGGCTGCCGATTTGGATGTGCTGCAGTACAAATTGGGGGAGGGGCCTTGTCATGACGCTGCGGTCCCTGGCCGGCCGGAGTTTCTTGAATGCCCGGATTTGACTCGTGACCGGCAGTGGGAGCGGTGGTCGCCTGCGGCGGCTGGGTTGGGGTGGCGGGCGGTGTTGGCTACTGCGTTGGCTGATGATGCTGTTTCGCGGTTTTCCGGGGCGTTGAATCTTTATTCGCGGGTGCCTGGTGGGCTGGCGGATGTTGATCGGGATGTCGTGTTGTTGCTGGCCAGTCATGCGACGCTTGCGGTGGCGGAGACGGATGCGGTGACTCGGGGGAGTTGCATCGGGCGCAGATGCGGCGGGCGTTGGATAGCCGGGATGTTATTGGGCAGGCTAAGGGGATCATTATGGCGCGGCGGGGGTTGGATGCGGAGGAGGCGTTCGATTTGCTGCGGCGGACTTCTCAGCAGTTGAATGTGAAGCTGGTGCATTTGGCGGGGACGTTGGCGGCTCGGCATGTGGAGCTGGACGGGGACGGGGTGGGGGAGCCGGATCCTGTTTGAGGTGGGGGCTCGTCGCCTGGCGGCGACATTGCGGTTCTTTGCTGCGTGGGGCACCCCGAAGCTTGATTGTGCTGACGGTCGGTGGGTGCTTGTCAAGGCGGGAAAGATGCCTTGACAAGCACCCACCGACCGCAGGGAGGCTTCGTATCGGGGTGCGGGGGAGGGGCTGGGTGCCTCGCTGGTTGGGTGCATAGGTGGCGGTTGGGTGTCTCGTTAGTGGTCTTGTCCGCGGAGCGTGCGTGCGCGGGGGCGGCGGGCTGGGTGTCTCGGTCGTGGGTGCACCGGCGGCGGTTGGGTGTCTCGGTCGTGGGTGCGCGGGTGGCGGTTGAGTGTCTTGTTCGTGGGTGCGTTGGTGTCTGTCGGGTGTGTGTTTGGGGTGTGGTGGGTAGTCGGGTGGGAGGAAGTGCGGGCTGAGGAAGGAGGCTGTCATGGTGCATCCTGTGCCGCCTGGGCCGGAGCCTGTTCCGGAGCCGCCGGAGCCGGTGCCGCCGTTTCCGCCGGAGCCTGCGCCGCCGCCGCGGCCTGGGCCTGGGCCCTTGCCGCCGCCTGAGCCGCCGGTGCCGCCTGAGCCGCGGTGAAGGGGGGATTGCCTTTAGGGGCGATCGGGTATTCCGCGGCAAACGCCCTTGGCGAAGGGAGGCCAGCGGTGGATGAAGCGAACCGGGCCGAGCCGGGGGTTGTGGTCGGGGACGACGGGTCCGACGGGGCTCGGCTGGCGGTGGACTGGGCGGCCGCCGAGGCGGAGGCGCTCGGGACGTGCTTGGTCGTCGTGCGGACGATGACATTGCCGTTGCCTAACGTGGACTTCGTGCCTGGTGTCATCACGCCGGTGGCCGGGGAAATTGTTGCTGATCAGTCCTTTGTGGACTACGCGGAGCAGGAGCTGGCCGAGACGGCGGCCGCGATCGGGCGGAAGCGGCCTGGGCTTTCGGTGCGTACTCGGGTGCGGCTCGGGCGGGCCAGCTGGGAGCTGGCGGACATCGGGCGGCAGGCCGAGTTGATCGTGGTCGGTGCGTCCGGGCGGAGCGGGGTGGCCCGGTTGCTGCTCGGGTCGACCGCCGCGCAGGTGGTGCATACGAGTGCGCGGCCGGTTGTCGTGGTCCGGGCGGCGGTCGAGGGGCAGCGGCGGGTTGTCGTGGGGGTGGACGGGTCGGCGGCGAGTGTCGCGGCGGTGCGGTATGCGTACGATTTCGCTGATCGGCACGATTGTGTCCTGCATGCGGTGCACGTGTGGTCGGATCCGCCGGAGGACGTTTTCGGGCCGGCCCGGTCCGGTGGCGAGGGGCAGCCGGATCCGTGCGACCAGGGGGAGCGGGTGCTTGCCGAGGCGCTGACCGGGCTCGGTGAGTTGCATCCGGACGTGGTGGTGCGCCGGGAGGTCGCGCTCGGGCGGGTGGCCGAGGTGCTGCTGGACCAGGCGGAGGCGGCGACGCTGCTGGTGGTCGGCGGGCACGGGCGCGGTGCGTTGCGGGGTGCGTTTCTCGGGTCGGTGAGTCATGCGATGGCGTATCACGCGCCGTGCCCGGTCGCGATCGTGCGCGAGGGCGTCGAGGAGCATCCCGGTTAGCGTTGCAGGCCCCGCCGGACCAGGGCGGCGGCCAGCCGGGCCAGGTCGTTGCCGGGGACTAGCTCGGCCAAGCGGTCCAGGTTGGCGGGGAGACCGGCTTTTTTCGCGCCGTCCAGGGCTTTTCGGTCGAAGTACGGGCGCAGCCACGTCCAGACGGCTTGGGCTTCACGGCAGAAGATCTGCGCGCCGGTCGGGCCGATGCGAGGGAACTCGGTGAGCAGTTTCTCCAGCCGTTGGGGATCGCCGTCGGCGGTGTCGGCCATCCGGCGCAGGTCGTCGCGGTAGCGGTCGCGGATGAAGTCGGCGGCTTCGCCTAGGTAGTGCGAGGTGCTTTCGTCGTAGCGGACGTAGTGGGCGCGGCCGAGTGCGTCAACCCGTTGCTGCCACGTCGAATCCCGCATCGCGGCCGGGGAACGCCAGCCGGAGCGCGACAGTTCGCGCGCGGCGTTGACGGCGATGTCGGCGCTGATCCGCGTCGACAGCAAGGTGGCGAGGACCAGCAACCGGTACAGCGGCTGCGGTTTGTCGGCCAGCTTGATCCCGGCTTCCTCGGCGTAGGTCGTGCCGTGTTCGGCCAGCAGTTCGTCGGCTCGGCGCATCGGTTACTCCGGTTCCTCCTCCAGCATGCCGCGCAGTTTTTCCAGCGTCTGCGCGAGCAGCCGGGACACGTGCATCTGGGACAGCCCGATCCGCTCGGCGATCTTCGACTGCGTCATGTTCCCGAAGAACCGCATCGCGATGATGGACCGCTCGCGGGCGGGCAGTTCGCGCAGCATGGGTTTCAGGGCTTCGTGGATCTCGGCCCGTTCGAATTCGACGTCGTCCTCGCCGAGCGTGTCGCCCAGCGTGCCGGCGTCGGGTTCGTCGAGCAGGGTCCAGTCGAGGGAATTGGTCTGGTACGCGTGCCCGGCGACGAGGGTTTCGGTCACCTCGTCCAGGTCGAGGTCCACGTGCTCGGCGAGTTCGCGTGCGGTCGGGGAGCGGCCGAGCCGTTGCGACAGCGCGGCGGCGGCCCGGCTCACGGCCAGGTGCCGGTCCTTCAGCTGCCGCGGGACGCGGACCGACCAGCCCGCGTCGCGGAAGTAGCGGCGGACCTCGCCCATGACCGTCGGCACGGCGAAGGACAGGAAGTCCGCGCCGCGTTCGGGGTCGAACCGGTCCACCGCCTTGACCAGGCCGAGCCGGGCCACCTGGACGAGATCGTCGCGGGGTTCGCCACGCCCGCCGAACCGCTGCGCGATGTGCTCGGCCAGCGGGAGATGCTCCTCGATCAGCTTACGGCGCAAGCGGTCCCGGCGCTCGCCGGCTCCGGGCAGGGCGCTCAGCTCGTCGAACCACCCGGCGCAGTGCTCGTAGCCGTCGGTGTGGGATCGAGCGGAGGTGGTCATGATCCTCCTGTCCTGGGCTCCTGGTGCAGCGGCTCCTTGGCGAATTCGACGCACAGCCGCCAGCCGTCCTCGCCGGGCGCGGGTTCGGTCCAGGCGGCGAGCGAATCGGTCAGCGCGCGCAGGATGTGCCACCCGATCTCGTCCGGTCCGGGCGGGAAAGCGACCGACGACGTCGTCGACACGGTGACGGTAATCGTGCCGCCGCAGCGGAACGAGCAATGCAGCACCGCGCCGTCGTCCGCTCGGACCGACAACGCCGCGACCGCCTCTTCCACCGCGAGCCGGAGATCCGCGGCCTCGTCGAGCGTGCATTCCGCCGAGACGGCGAGGTCTTCGGCCACGAGCCTGGCCAGGAACAGGAGATTTCCGTTCGCGGGCAGGCGCAGTTCGACCACGGGCGCCGCCGCGGTCAGCACACTCCCTCTGTCTGCACTGCGCTGAACCATGCGTGCCGGGTTACCCGAGGCGGCGCGGCGCCAATCATCGCCGCCGGAGCGCCGTTTCCCGCGAGCCAGGCCGGGTACCCGATCGCCAAGCACGGCAGCGAAAGGAGCATCCGGCATGAGCACCAACGCGTACCTCTCGTTCCTGGCGATCGGGATTGCGCTGGTCCTGGTGGACGGCCAGATCATCTACCGCAGCGGCCGCCGCTACCTCGCGGACGCCTACGGAGACCCGGGGGCGGGTGCCTCGATGACGCGGCTGGTCACTGTGCTCTTCCACCTCGGGACACTGGGCATCCTGGCCCTGATCTCGACCGTCGACATCGGCGGCAGCGACCTGCCCGGCGTCGTCGGCAGGCTGGGCGTGCTGCTGCTGATCCTGGCACTGGCCCACGCCGCGACGCTCGGCGCACTGGCCCGCATCCGCGGCGAACAGGACGTGGCCGACGCGATCGCCCACCGCGACACCCGGGCGGCGCGTCGGGCGCAGCAGGACTTGCAGGCTCCGACGGTGACGCCGGTGCCTGGTCAGGAGGGTCGGCGTCCGGACGTGAGTCCGTCGTTGGAGCAGCGTTCTCCTTACACGGCTTGATTCGAGGGTTTAGCGGCGAGGGGCGGCTGGTTCGGATTCCGGTGCGGGCGCTGGCGCTGGCGCTGGGAAGACGCATTCACCGCGTTGGCTCGTAGGGGGTGAGGTGGTCGAGCGGTTCGAGGTTGAGGCGATCGGCTATCGCGACACCCGGGCGGCGCGTCGGGCGCAGCAGGACTTGCAGGCTCCGACGGTGACGCCGGTGCCTGGTCAGGAGGGTCGGCGTCCGGACGTGAGTCCGTCGTTGGAGCAGCGTTCTCCTTGCACGGCTTGACCTGACTGTCTACAAGGGAGTGTCGACTGGTTCGGATTCCGGTGCGAGCACTCGTGTACCTGCCTGCTCGACCACCTCGCGGGTGAGGTGGTCGAGCAGGTTCGGCTTGATTCGACTGTCTACAAGCGAGGGTCCACCGGCTCGGATTCCAGTGCCAGCACTGCGAAAACGCACTCGTGCACGCGCCACATCGGCTCGTCGCGGGCGAGCCGGTCCAGGGCTTCCAGGCCGAGGCTGTACTCGCGCAGCGCGAGCGAGCGCTTGTGGCCGAGGCCTCGTTGCCGCAGGCGGGACAGGTGATGCTCCTCCGTGTAGTCGGGGCCGTAGATGATCCGCAGGTACTCGCGGCCCCGGACTTTCAGGCCCGGCTGCACGAGCCCGCGCGAGCCGCGGACCAGGTTGGCGGCCGGTTTCACCACCATGCCCTCGCCGCCGCGCGCGGTGAGTTCGGTCCACCACTCGACTGCCGCCGCGACCGAGACGGGATCCGTGGTGTGGACCGGCAGCCGGCCGGTCGGGGCGAGGAAACCGTCGCTGCTTTCCACGAGCCGGTCGGCCAGCGACAGGTGCCAGTCGTGCGGTTGCTTGTGGTGGGCGTGGCCAGCCGACGCCAGCACCTGGAAGGGCGCGAAGCGGACGCCGTCTAGGCCATCGGTCGGCCAGCAATAGCGCCGGTAGGCCTCAGCGAACGCGTCCGCGTTGTCTGCGCGGGAACGCGTGCGCTCCAGCAAGGCGGACACGTCGAGCCCGGACTCGTGCGCGGCGGCCAACGCCGTTGCCGCAGCGGGAAGAGCGGACCGCGCTGCGGTGCCGACCGCCGCGTACTGGTCGCGCAGCAACTGCTCCGCCTTCACGCTCCACGGCAGCAGTTCACCGTCGAGCAGCAGCCAGTCCGAGCCGAGTTCGTCGAACAGGCCGGCTTTCTCCGCCGCCGCACGGATGCGGTCGACCACTTCTGCGGTGAGCGTTTCGCCGAAGAAGGGCCGTCCAGTCCGCGTCCACACGGCACCGAGCGCGTCGCCGGGTGCGCCGAAGCGGGCGCGGGCCGCGTCGAGCGAGCGGCACACGAGCGCGACCGCGCGCGAACCCATGTGCTTTTCCTCGCACACCACGGAATCCACGCCCTCCGCGCGGAAGTAGTCGAACGCCTGGTCCGGGTGTTCCAGCAACCCCTCCGCGGTGGCGGTGGCCACCGGGGACATGGTCGGCGGCAGGTAGACCAGCCAGCGCGGGTCGATCGCGAACCGCGACATCACCTCCAGCGCGGCGGCAGCGTTCTCCTCGCGGACACCGATCCGCTTCTGGTAAGCGGTTTCGAGCACCCGGCGGCCCAGCACGTCGGTGACGTCGAGGACGCCCGGGTCGCGCTGCGCGACCGGCTCAGCGGCGTCCGGGTTGGCGGGGAACGGCTTGGCCGGCTCGTAGTAGACCTCGGCCGCCGGGACGGAGACGATCTCCTTTTCCGGATACCGCAACGCGGTGAGCGTCCCGCCGAACACGCATCCGGTGTCCAGGCACAGGGTGTTGTTCACCCATTCCGGCGAGGGCACCGGGGTGTGGCCGTACACGACCATGGCGCGGCCCCGGTACTCGTTGGCCCACGGATACCGCACCGGCAGGCCGAATTCGTCGGTCTCGCCGGTGCTCTGCCCGTACATGCAGAAGCTCCGCACGCGCCCGGAGGCCCGGCCCTGGAAGCGTTCGGTGATCCCCGCGTGCGCGACGACCAGCCGTCCGCCGTCCAGGACGTAATGGCTGATCAGGCCGTCCATGAACTCCTGCGCCGCGGCACGGAATTCAGCCGGTTCAGCGGCGAGCTGCTCCAGCGACTCGGCGAGTCCGTGGGTGACTTGCACATTCCGGCCGCGCAGCGCGCGCAGGAGCTTGTGCTCGTGGTTTCCGGTGACACAGAAGGCATTCCCCGTGCGCACCATGCCCATGACGAGCCGCAGCACGCCGGGGGTGTCCGGACCGCGGTCGACGAGGTCGCCGACGAAGACCGCCCGCCGTTCCGGATGCTGCGCCCCGATGGCCCGGCCTTGGTCGTCGCGTTCGAGGACGTAGCCGAGTTGGGTGAGCAGCGCTTCGAGTTCGGCGCGGCAGCCGTGGATGTCGCCGACGATGTCGAACGGCCCGGTCTCGTGCCGCAAGTCGTTGTACAGCGGGACACGCGTGATCGTCGCTTCGGCGGCTTCTTCCGGGGTGCGCAGCACATGCACCGTCCGGAAGCCTTCCTTCTGCAGGCTCCGCAACCCGCGCCGCAGCTGGTCTCGCTGCCGCCGGATCACCTGCGCGCCGAAATTCCGGTCCGCCCGGTCTTCGTTGCGGGCGGCGCAGAGGGATTCCGGCATGTCCAGCACGATCGCCACCGGCAGCACGTCGTGCTCCCTGGCGAGCGCGACCAGCGGTTTGCGCGCGTCGGGCTGCACGTTGGTCGCGTCGACGACGGTCAGCCGTCCCGCGGCCAGGCGCTTGCCCACGATGTAGTTCAGGACGTCGAAAGCGTCCGGGGTCGCCGACTGGTCGTTCTCGTCGTCGGACACCAGCCCGCGGCAGAAGTCCGACGAAATCACCTCGGTCGCCTTGAAATGCGTCCGGCCGAACGTCGATTTTCCCGATCCGCTCGCGCCGACCAGCACGACGAGGCACAGGTCAGGGATTTCCAGCTCGCTCATGCTTCGCCGCCTTTCGTGAACAGGGCCAGCTGCGTGGCCGGGCCTACCTCGGGATCGTCCGCGCCGACCGGCAGCATCCGGACCGCGTAGCCGTAGCTGCTCGCGACCCGGTCCGTCCACGCGCGGAACTCGGCGCGAGTCCACTCGAAACGGTGGTCCCGGTGCCGCAGCTTGCCCGCGGGCAGCGACTCGAACCGCACGTTGTACTCGCGGTTGGGCGTGGTCACGACGACCGCGCGCGGTGCGGCGAACCGGAACACGGTGCGCTCCAGCGCCTCCAGCCGCGGCGGATCGACGTGCTCGACGACCTCCATCAGCACCGCCGCGTCGAGGCCCGCGAGCCGGTCGTCGCGATAGGTGAGCGAGGACTGGAACAGCTCCAGCCTGGCCCGCTCCCTTTCGGACATCCGCTCCAGCCGCAGCTTCCGCGCCGCGACCTGCAGCGCGTGCGCGGACACGTCGGTCGCCACGATCCGCTCGACGGACCGCTCGGCCAGCAGATCGCGCACCAGCGCGCCCTCGCCGCAGCCGAAGTCGCCGACCGTGTGCGCGTCCAGCGAGCGGAGCACGGCCATGATCGTGCCGCGCCGCTGCTGGGCCAGCGGCACCGGACGGTCCGGCTCGTCGAGGACGACGGGCGCGGCGAGCGCGTTGTCGATCTCCTCGGGCTCCGCGTCGTCCACTTCGGCCAGCCGGGTCAGCGCGGCGGCGGTCAGCGTCCGGCGGTGCGCGAGGTACCGGCGGGTGATCAGCTCCTTGTCCGGATGCGCGGCGAGCCAGTTGCCGCCGGCCCGGATCAGCTTGTCGATCTCGTCCTCGCTGACCCAGTAGTGCTTGGCGTTGTCCAGGACCGGCAGGAGGACGTAGAGGTGGTTGAGGGCGTCGGCAAGCCGGAGTTCGCCGGTGAGCCGCAGGTCGGAGTACCGCGATTCGCCCCACTGCGGGAACTGCGGATCCAGCGGGAGCGCCGTCGCCTCGACCGCCCAGCCGAGCGGCTCGAACAACCGCCGGACCAGGTCGGCCCCGCCCGGACAGGCGGGCACGCGGATCTCCAGCGGAATCGGGCTGGCCGCCAGTTCCGGACGCGCCTTGCACCGTCCGGTGAGCGCGGTCCGGAAGACCTCCTTCAACGCCACCGACAGCAGGCTCGACGCGGCGTAGGGCCGGTCGTTCACGTACTGGCCCAGCGTGAACCCGTCACCGGCGCCCGTCTTGCCGCGCACCAGCGCGACTGGGTCGACCTCCATCAGCAGCGCGGCCGTGCACTGCTCGTCGGACGCCTCCGGGTAGAAGACGTGCGCCTGCCCGGCGGAGAGAGCGAACGACTGCACCCGGCCTGGGTGCTTGTGCAACAGGAATCCCAAGTCGGACGCGGGGCGGTGGGTCGTGGTGACTGTCAGGAACACGGGAGGAGTATTCCGGACCGGTTTGCCCGGTGTCGCGGGAGTTTCCGCGCGGGCGGGCTTGGCGTGCGGTGGATCGGTGGCGAGGTCCGTGAAGGACTCCTTGAGGGAATCCGGGCCAGGGACTCGAGGCGGCCTCATGGGCGCGGTCGAGGCGGGTCGGCCCGGGTCGACGAGGCCAGCGCGGTCCCGTACGACCAGCGCGAGTAGCGGGGCCGGGTTTGCCCTCACGGACCCGCAGGAACGGTCATATAGGCGTGAACCGGGCATTTCGCCGCGATTCGCGTCCTATGTGGATGGTTGGCTCTGGCCCGGGGCGAGTGCCGTCCGTGAAGGACTCCATAGGGGAATCAGAGTCCCTCAAGGAGTCCTTCACGGACCTGCTGACCTCGCCCCGGCCGGTGCTGCGGGCTGTCCGGCGAGCACCTGATCGCTTCGCTCCGCACACAGCCAATCACCGGGAATAAACTTCCCATTAACTGGGAAAACGCGCTGGGCAGCCGTCCGAACGGGACGTAGCGTGCCCGCCATGACAAGCGCGGACGCGAACCGGAGAGCCGGGACGAGGGCGGCGCGGATCCTGGCGGTGTTCGCCGAGCGGGAGAGCGCCACGGCGGAGGAGATCTCCGTCGGCACGGGCATTCCCTCCAGCGCCGTGTACCGGTACCTCACGACGTTCGTCGAGATCGGGCTGGTGCACCAGGCGCGCACCCGCGGCCGGTACTGCGCGGGCTCGCTGACGGTGCAGATGGCCGAAAACTACCGCCGCGAGGTGCTTGGCCAGGGCGGCGTCAAGCGGCGGTTGCGGCAGCTCGCGGCGGACACCGACGAACTCGCCGCCTTCCTCATCGCCCGGGACAACGACGTCCTGTGCGTCGAGGCGGCCGAGGGGACCCGGGTCATCCGGTGCAGTTTCTCGCCGGGGCTGAGCAAACCGCTCGTCTTCGGCGCGAGCGCGCAGGCGTTGCTGGCGTACCTGCCGGAAGACCGGGTCGCGGCTACCGCCGAGGCACACGGGCTGAGCGGGGAGCAGGTCGGGAAGCTGGAGAGCGAGCTGCGCCGCGTGCGGGACCAGGGGTTCGCCGAAAGCGTCGGCCAGGTCGATCCGGGGGTGTGGGGTGTGAGCGTCCCGGTGCTGGACCGGCACCGGAATCTCGTCGGCACGGTGAGCACGATGGCCCCGGATTTCCGCGTGCGTCCGCGCCGCGATTCCCTCGTCACGCTCACCCACGCCGCCGCGCAGGACATCAGCAGATTGCAGGAGCACGTGTGAGCACAGCCAAGTGGACCGGACGCGACGACGGCCGCGGTCCGGAACATCGCCGATGGCACCACGCCGTCAACGAATTCTCCAGCGGCCCAGGCGTTTCGCTGATCGGGTTCGCCAGCGACGCCGGGGTCCGGCGCAACGGCGGACGTCCGGGGGCGCAGGCCGGGCCGGACGCGATCCGGCAGGCGCTGGCGTCGTTCGCGATCCAGCCCGAGTTCGTCATCAGAGACGCGGGGGACGTCGTCGTCGAAGGTGACGCGCTGGAAGCGGGGCAGGAGAACCTCGGCGAGCTGGTCGCGAAGCAGCTCAGCGACGGGCACCTCCCGATCGTGCTCGGCGGCGGGCACGAGACGGCGTACGGCTCCTACCTCGGGCTCGCCCGGAGCGGGCTGCTGGACGGCCGGCGCCTCGGCGTGCTCAACCTCGACGCGCATTTCGACCTGCGGACGGCGGACCGCGCGTCCTCGGGCACCCCGTTCTGGCAGATCGCCGCCCGGGAAGCCGAGCGCGGCGCGGAATTCGCCTACGCCGTGGTCGGCATCAGCGAACCCGGCAACACCACCGCTTTGTTCGAGACAGCGGTAGAACTCAACGTCCGCCACCTCCTGGACCTCGACTGCCAGGAACGCCATCTCGACCAAGTTCTCGACTTCGTCCGGGGCTTCATCGCGGACGTCGACGCGCTGTACCTGTCGATCGATCTCGACGTGCTCCCCGCCGCGCAGGCGCCCGGGGTCAGCGCTCCTTCGACGCTCGGCGTACCCGCCGGCGTCGTCCTCGAGGTGTGCCGGCTGGCCGCGAGCGACCCGAAGCTCGCCATGGCCGACATCACCGAACTGAACCCCGTCTTCGACGTCGACAACCGCACAGCCCGGATCGCGGCCCGCCTCGCGCACACGCTCGCGACCGGCCGTCCGGTCCCGGAAGGACACTGACCATGCCCCCTCAGCGAATTTGGCCGCGGCTCGGCGCCGTGCTGCTGGCCTGCCTGCTTGCGTTCCTGCCCGTGAGCGCGGCGAGCGCGGCCGAACCGCAGGGCGGGAAGCTCGCCGCGTTGCGGTCCGGGCAGACCGCGCTCCGGGTCGGCACCGACGCGACGTTCCCGCCGTTCGAGTTCACCGACGCCAAGGGCGGCCAGCTCGGCTTCGACATCGACCTCGTCCGGGCGCTCGCCGAGCGCGCGGGCATCAAGAAGGTCGACTTCGTCCAGATGCCGTTCGGCAACATCGTCCCGGCGCTGCAGGCGAACCAGATCGACGTCGGCGCGTCGGCCATCTACATCAGCCCGGCGCGGCAGAAAGCCGTCGACTTCTCGGACATCTACTACCCGGGCGGCCTCGCGGTTTTCGTCTCCGACAAGGACAACTCCGTCGCCTCGCTCAAGGACCTGGCCGGCAAGCGGGTCGCGGTCCAGGTGGGCACCAAGTCCGTCGACTGGCTCACCCAGCACCAGCCCGCCGCGCAGCTGATCACCGCGCAGACCAACGAGCAGATGTTCTCGTCGGTCAAGCTGGGCCAGGCCGACGCGGTCGTAACCGGGGCACCAGCCGGGAAGTACTTTATCGCGCAGCAGGGCGGCCTCAAACAGGTCGGCGACCGGCTGACCGAGGAGAACTACGGCTACGCCTTCCAGAAGCCCGACACCGAGCTGCGGACCGCGTTCAACACCGCGCTCAAGCAGATGCACGACGACGGTTCGTACAAGCAGGCCACCGAAAAGTGGTTCGGCGCGGAAAGCACCGCGGCCAAATCCGGCGGGCACTCGCTGTTCAACTTCTCCACCATCGTCGATTCGTCGGGACAGCTGTGGCAGGGCCTGCTGGTCAGCCTCCAGGTGATCCTGCTGGCGCTGGCGCTGAGCCTGCTGCTGGGCACGCTCGGCGGGTTCGCGAAGCTCAGCAAGATCGCGCCGATCAGGTGGATCGGCAACGTCTACGTGTCGGTGATCCGCGGGACGCCGTTCGTGGTGCAGCTGTTCTTCATCTACTTCGGACTCCCGCAGCTCGGCCTGCAGCTGCCGCCGATGACCGCGGGCATCATCTCGCTCGGCCTCTACAGCGGCTCGTACGTGACCGAGATCTTCCGCGGCGCGGTGCAGTCCATCGACCGCGGACAGCTGGAAGCGGCGCGGTCGTGCGGCATGTCGCAGGTGTCGGCGATGCGGCACGTGATCATCCCGCAGGCGTTCCTCCGGATGCTTCCGCCGCTGGGCAACGAATTCGTGTCGCTGACGAAGAACTCCGCGCTGGTGTCCTTCGTGACCATTCACGAGCTGTTCCTGGTGGGGCAGACCATCATCTCCCGCACCTTCGACGCGCTGACCGTGTACCTGTTCATCGGCCTGCTCTACTACCTGCTCACCAACCTGATCAGCGTCACGACGCGCACCCTCGAGAAGAAGATGGCGGTGTACATCTGATGGCACTGTTGGAAGTCCACGGCCTGACGAAGTCCTACGGCGACGTGAAGGTGCTCGACGGGATCGACTTCGCGATCGAGCCCGGCCAGGTGGTCGCGGTGATCGGGCCCAGCGGCGGCGGGAAGTCGACCTTTCTGCGCTGCCTCAACCTGCTGGAGACTCCGACGTCGGGCAGCGTCTCGTTCGACGGCGAGGAACTGACCGGCCGCGGCGTCGACCTCGACCGACTGCGGTCCCGGATGGGCATGGTGTTCCAGCACTTCAACCTGTTCCCGAACATGACGGTGCTGCGCAATGTCGTGCTGCCGCAGATGAACGTGCTCAAGCGGACCAAGGAAGAGGCCGAGGCGAAGGCGCGCGCCCTGCTGGAGCGCGTCGGCATGCTCGAACGCGCCGGCGCGTACCCGAACCGGCTCTCGGGCGGGCAGAAGCAGCGCGTCGCGATCGTCCGGGCGGCGGCGATGGACCCGAAGCTGATGCTGTTCGACGAGCCGACTTCGGCGCTGGATCCGGAGGTCGTGCAGGACGTTCTCGATATCATGTCCGAGCTGGCCAAGGACGGGATGACGATGCTCGTGGTGACCCATGAGATGGGGTTTGCGCGCAAGGTCGCCGATCGGGTGGTGTTCGTGGACGGCGGGAAGATCGCCGCGGACCTGCCGCCGGCGGAGTTCTTCTCGGACGGGAACGCGAATCCGCGCGCCCAGGCGTTCCTGCAGAAGGTGCTCTGACGGACGCGTCCTCGCGGGTGGCTTGACGCCCGCGAGGACGCCGCTTAATGTTGCGTTCACAGACAGGCACAGACGAAGAGCCACTGTCAGCGGTCTTCGTCGTGTCTGTTTTTCATTGCCGGGATCGCTGACAGCCAGCGCAGAAAGTTGGCGGTCCATGAGTTCACCCACGGTCGCAACGCCGCGATCGATCGCGAACGTTTCGCAGGTCAGCGCGCTGATCAACACGTTGTCGAAGTTGCCGCGCAAGGCGAACCTGCTGTGGTACCTGGTGCTGGGCGGACTGTTCCTGGACGCCTACTCGAACGCCGCGCTCGGCGCCGGCCTCGCGCCGATGACCAAGGAGCTGGGGCTCAGTGCGGGACAGGTCGGCCTGCTCACCGCGACCGCGCCCGCGGTCGCGATCCTGTTCAACCCGGCGGGCGGCTGGCTGGCCGCGCGGATCGGCCGGGTCAAGCCGCTGATCGCGGCCAAGGCGATCGCCGGGCTCGGCGCGGTCCTCACCGCCACCGGCGGCAGCTTCGAGGCGGTCTGGGCCGGGCGCGGGCTGGTCGGCGTCGCCTACGGCATCGACTTCGCGGTGGCGATGGCGCTGCTCGCCGAGTACACGCCGGCGAAGCTGCGCGGACGGCTGAACCTGTGGCAGTCGGTCTGGTACGTGGCCACCACGGTCAACCTCGCGCTGACGCTGGTGTTCTACAAAGCCGGCGTGTCCGTGGAGATCTGGCGCTGGTCGGTCGGCTCGGCCGGGGTCTTCGCGCTCGCGCTGCTGGTGCTGCAGATCGCGTTCCTCGCCGAAAGCCCGTCGTGGCTCGCGTCGAAGGGACGGCTGCCCGAAGCGGCGCGCAGCCTCCGCCGGATTTACGGTTTCCAGGTGACGCCGGGCACGCCGAGCGGCGAAGCGGCCGAGGAGCGCAAGGTCGGGTTCCGGCAGGCGGGCGTGCTGTTCCGCAAGCCCTACCTGCCGCGCACGTTCCTGTCCACGGCGATCTCGCTGACCCAGGCGATGCAGTACTTCGCGGTCGGCTGGTACCTCCCGGTGATCAGCCTCGCGATCTTCGGCGACAAGTTCGAAACGGCCACGCTCGGGTCGATGATCTTCAACGTCGCCGGGATCGTCGGCGGCGCGCTGTCGGCGTACTTCGGCCGGAAGATCGGGCTGCGGGTCAGCTCGGCGATCGGCTACGCGTTCGCGTTCGCCATCCTGCTGGTGATGGGGCTCGGCTTCGGGAAGCTGCCGATCGCGATCGGGTTCCTGCTGCCGTTCCTGTTCATCTTCTTCCATTCGGCGGGCCCGGGCGCGAACGGCAAGTCGATCGCGGCGCTGTCCTACCGCAGTGACGTGCGCACCCTCGGCACCGGCGTGACCGGCATGCTCGGGAGCTTCGGCAGCGTCGTCGGGCTGTACGTGTTCCCGCAGATCAAGGAGGCGATGGGCCTCGGCCCGACGATCGCGCTGCTCGCGGTGGTGCCGGCGCTCGGCCTGGTGTCCTGCCTGATCGTGCGCTGGGACCCGACCCGCAGCGGCGTCGACCCGGACGACGAGGAGATCTCGCTGCCGGGGAGGACGGCATGACGCGGCGCGGAATCCTGGCCGTCGACGAGGGTTCGACCGGCACCCGGGCGGCCGTGGTCGGCGAGGACGGGGTCTGCGGGCCGTCGTTCTACACCGCGGTCGACGTCGTCCATCCGGAACCGTCGCGAGTGGAGCAGGACGCGGCGCAGCTGCTGGAGCGCACCGTCGACGTCGCCCGCCAGGCGATCGCGTGGGCGGGGGAGAACGGCGTCGAGATCGTCGGGATGTCGGTGTGCACGCAGCGGGCCACCGCGATCCTGTGGGACCGCGAGACCGGGCGGCCGCTGGCCCCGGCCGTGGTCTGGCAGGACACCCGGTACGCGGACGAGCTGGCGAAGCTCGCCCCGGAATGGGATCCGGTGCTGTGGGCGAGAACTGGCCGTCCGGTCGGCACCCGCGCGCCGTTCCTGTGGGCCGCGCGGCAGCTCGACCAGCTCGACGTGCCCGCAGACCGCGTGCTGTTCGGCTCGGTGGACACCTGGCTCGTGTGGCATCTCAGCGGCCGCACGCGTTACGTCATGTCGGCGACCAACGCCGTCGCGTTCGGCGGCTACCGGCTGCGCGAGCACGAGTGGGACCAGGAATGGCTGGCAGCACTGGGTTTCCCGGCCTCGCTGGCCCCGCCACCGGTCGACGACGACGGCGATTTCGGGTACACCGACCCGAAACTGCTCGGCATCGAGGTGCCGATCGCCGCGGTGATGGGCGACCAGCACGCGTCGTTGATCGCGCTCGGCGCGCTGACCCCGGGCCAGGGCACCTGCGTGCACGGCACCGGCACGTTCGTCGGCGCGCTGGCCGGGGACGAACCGCCGGACGGGCTCGGCAAGGTGGACGGCGTGCTCTGCCTGGTCGGGTGGCGCAGCGCGGGACACAGCCGGTTCAGCCTGGAGGCCTACACCTCGACCACGGGGTCCGCCCTGCGGTGGCTCACCGAGGATCTCGGGCTGTTCCGTTCCGCCGCCGAGATCAGCGAACTGGCCGCGGCCCAGCCGAGGAGCACGTCGACCTGGTTCGTGCCGACCCTGGCCGGGCTGCGCACGCCGGTGCAGCGGCCCGGTGCCCGCGGGCTGCTGACCGGGCTGAGCCTGGCCACCACTCGCGACGTGGTGGCGCGCGCGGTGCTTGACGGGATCGCGCACGCGGTGAGCGACACGGTCGACGCGCTGCGGACGACGATGAACCGGCCGGTGACCCGGCTGCGCGCCGGCGGCGGGCTGGCCGCCAGCGACGTGCTGCTGCAGAGCCAGGCCGATTTCGCGGGTGTCGAGATCGAACGAGTGGCCGATTCGGCGACCGCCAGCCTGAGGGGCGCCGCGTATCTCGCGGGCGTCCGGCTGGGCGTGTGGCCGTCGCTGGCCGAAGCCGTTGCGCACCAGGGCAAAGGCGAGGTCTTCGAGCCTCGGCTGCCCGAGGACGCACGGCGCGAACTGCGGGACCGCTGGCAGGACGTGCTCGCGGTCTCGCTGTCCTGACCGTCCTCAGTGGACGTTTTCAAACTTTTGAGTGGAGAGACAAGCTCATGTTCACACTGCCGTCCCGACGGCCGAACGCCGCCGCCGCGAAGGCGACGCTGTCCGCGCCGTTGCGGCTGGACCGCCGCACCGCGCTGACCGACCTCGAGACCGGCACGTTCGACGTGCTGGTGATCGGCGGCGGGGTCACCGGCGCCTACACCGCGCTGGACGCCGCCTCCCGCGGCCTGAAAGTGGCGCTGGTCGAACGCGACGACTTCGCGTCCGGCACCTCGTCCAAGTCGTCCAAGATGGTGCACGGCGGGCTGCGCTACATCGAACAGGGCAACCTCGACCTGGTCCGGCATTCGCTGCTGGAGCGGCAGCGGTTCCGCCGTAACGCCCCGCATCTGGTGCAGCGGCTGCCTTTCCTGTTCCCGATCCTCGCCAAGGACGGCGTGTTCGACGCCCGCATCGCGAAGGCGTTCGAGAGTCTCTTGTGGACATACGACCTCGCGGGCGGCTGGCGGATCGGCAAGCTGCACCAGCGATTGACCGTGGACGAGGTGCTCGCGCACGCCCCGACGCTGCGCGCGGAGAACCTCAAGGGCGGCCTGATGTACTACGACAGCCGCGCGGACGACGCCCGCCTCACGCTGGCGATCGTGCGCAGCGCGGCACGGCTCGGCGCGGTGGTGGTGAACGGGGCCGAGGTGACCGGCTTGCGTACCGCCGGCGGACGGGTCAACGGCGCGACTGTGCAGGCAGACGGCGAGCAGATCGACGTCCGCGCCCGCGTCGTGGTGAACGCGACCGGCGTGTGGGCGGACCGGGTCGAGGGCATGGCCGACCGCGGGCACCAGCCGCAGGTCCGTCCGGCGAAGGGCGTGCACATCGTGCTGCCGTGGGCGAAGATCCGCAACGACTGCACGGTCACCGTGCCAATCCCGGGCCGCGCGCGGCGGGCCACCTGCACCCGCTGGGGCGACGTCGTCGTGGTCGGCACCACCGACACCGACTACACCGGCTCGACCGACGACGTGCACTGCACCCGCGAGGAGATGGACTTCCTCCTCGAAGGGGCCCAGATCGCCTTCGACACCAAGCTGGACGCCAGCGACGTGCTGGGCAGCTACGCGGGGCTGCGCCCGCTGGTCGGCGGCAAGGAGGGCGCGACGCTGGACATGCGCCGCGACCACCACATCACGGTGTCCGCGGGCATGGTCACGGTGACCGGCGGCAAGCTCACCACGAGCCGGCACATGGGCGAGCTGGTGGTGGACAAGGCGCTCGGCCTGCTGGGCCGGAAAGCCAAGTGCCGCACCAAGAACCTGCCGCTGATCGGCGGCGCCGGATACGACGCGGAGGCGACCGCCGCGACCGGCGGCGTCGCCGCGCACCTCGGCGGCCGCTACGGCACCGAGGCGCGGTTCGTGAGCGCGCTGGTCGACGAGAACCCGGAGCTGGGGGAGCCGCTCATCGACGGGCAGCCGTTCCTCAAGGCCGAGGTCGTGTTCGCGGCCCGTTCGGAGATGGCGCGTTCGGTGGACGACGTGCTGTCGCGGCGGACCCGGCTGCGGCTGTTCGCCCGGGACGCCTCGGTCGAGGCCGCGCCGCTCGTCGGCGAACTGCTCGGCGCGGAACTCGGGCTGAGCCCGGAAACCGTGACCGCGCAAGTGGAGCAATACCGGGCGGACGTCGCCCGGGAGAAGTCGATCCTGTTCGGAGACAACCTGTTGGGAGCCAACGCATGATCAGCCGCCAGACCGTCACGCACCCGTTCAACCGGGGCAACTACGTGGTCGGCGCGCCGACTCCGCCGCGCTGGGGCGCCCGTACCGAGGTGGGCGCGGGCGACGCGTCGCTGCAGACGGCCGCGGTGCCCGTGCCCGCCGAGCTGACCGACGCGCTGCGCGGAATCGCGGACGCGGTGCACACCGAACGCGACGAGGTCGTGCTGCGCACCCGCGACTGGTGGGCCGGCTCGATGATCGGCGAGACCGCGGGCGCCCCGGCGACCCCGGACGCGGTGATCGCCGAGGTCAGCACCGTCGAGCAGATCCAGGCCGCGGTCCGGCTGTGCGGCGAGCACCGGGTGCCGCTGACCGTTTCGGCGGGACGCAGCAACGTCACCGGCGCCGCGCTGCCGGTGTACGGCGGCGTGGTGCTGGACGTGTGCGGGCTCGACCAGATCGTCTCGTTCGACGCCGAATCGCAGATCGTCGAAGTGCAGGCAGGCATGTTCGGCGACCTCTTCGAGAAGGAACTGCAGGAGACGCACGGCGCGACGACCGGCCACTGGCCGTCCGCGTTCGCGATCTCCACCGTCGGCGGCTGGGTGGCCTGCCGCGGCGCGGGCCAGCTGTCCACCCGCTACGGGAAAATCGAGGACATGGTCGTCGGCCTCGACGTCGTTCTCGCCGACGGCACGCTGGCCCGCTTCGGCGACTACCCGCGCGCCGCGACCGGCCCGGACCTGCGGCAGCTGTTCGTCGGCTCGGAGGGCACGCTCGGCGTGATCACCGCGGTCCGGCTGCGCACGCACCCGCTGCCGACGTACGCGAAGGCCATCGCGTACGGCTTCGAGACGTTCGCCGCCGGCCTCGACGCCTGCCGCCGCATCATGCAGCGCGGCGCGACCCCGGCCGCGATGCGGCTGTACGACAAGCACGAGAGCGGCACGCACTTCGGGCAGCCGGACACCAACCTGCTGCTGATCGCCGACGAGGGCGACCCGGTGCTGGTCGACGCCATGATCAAGGTCAGCGCCGAGGAATGCGCCGCGACCGGGTCTGAATTGGACGGTCAGCCGGTGTTCGAGCGCTGGCTGGACGAGCGGATGCTGGTCGGCAAGTCCGCCGACGGCTTCACGCCCGGCCCGGGATTCGTCGCCGACACCCTGGAGATGGCCGGTTCGTGGTCCGCGCTCCCGGCGATCTACGACGAGGTGGTGGCCGCGATCGAGGCGGTGCCGGGCACGCTGGCCGCCTCCGCGCACCAGTCGCACGCCTACACCGACGGCGCGTGCCTGTACTTCTCGCTGCGCGGCGACGTCGAGCCGGAGAAGCGGCGGCACTGGTACCGCTCGGCGTGGGACGCGGCGAACGCGGTGCTGGTCCGGCACGGCGCGGCGCTGAGCCACCACCACGGGTCGGGGCTGCTGCGCGGGCCGTACCTGGCGGACTCGCTCGGGACCGGATTCGGGACGTTCGTCGAGGTCAAGCGCGCTCTGGACCCCGCCGGGCTGCTCAACCCCGGGAAGCTCGGCCTGCCCACCGACCTGGGCCCGAACCCACTGGACTCGGCCCGCTGACCCCGCCTTGAGGCCCGTGAAGGACTCCTTGAGGGAATCAGATTCCCGGAAGGAGTCCTTCACGGACACAGGCGCACCCAACAACCGAGGCACCCAGCCCCCGCCCTGCACCCCGATACGAAGCCTCCCTGCGGTTCGGGGTTGCTTGTCAAGGCATCTTTCCCGCCTTGACAAGCAACCCCGAACCGTCAGCACAATCGGGCTTCGGGGTGCGGGCCTTAACCCGGGACGGGGGTGCGGGCCCCACCCGGTGCGGCGGGACGGGGACAGTCGCAGGAGGCATGAAACGGTGGACGGCATGAACGAGAAGATCACGGCGGCGTTCGAGGACGTCCCGGTGTGCGCGTCGGTCGTCGGCGTCGCGAAGGTGCCGGATTTCGTGGCCGCGGCGTCCCGGGTCGGGATCCTGGCGTCGGTTCCGGTCGGGCAGCTGCCGAAGATCGTGGCGGCGCTGGCCGGGCGGGACAAGCTCGTGTTCGTCAACATCGATTCGTGCCCCGGCCTCGCCACCGACCGGGCGGGCGTCGACTTCCTGCAGGAGATCGGGGCGGCCGGGGTGGTCAGCACCCGGGTCGCGCCGATCGAGCGGGCTCGCGCGCTGTCGATGCTGACGATGCACAAGGTGTTCGTCACCGACCGGTCGAACCTGAACCGGAGCCTGGAGGCGGTCAAGCGCAGCGGGCCGGACCTGGTGGAGCTGATGCCCGCCCCGATCATCCCGTGGATGTCGGCGGCGGCGCGGGAGGTCATGTCGCCGTTCGTCGCGGCCGGTTTCGTCACCGACCGCGACGGGGTGGCGCATTCGTTGGCGATGGGCGCGGCGGCTGCCGCGTCCTCCGATCCGGGACTGTGGTCGCTGACCCGGTCCCGGCTGCGTACAGGAGAAGAATGAGTTTCGTAGTGGTGGCCCGGTATGTGACCGCGGAGCGGGACCGGGTCGTCGGACTGCTCGGCCCGATGGCGGAAGCGTCGCGGCGCGAGCCCGGATGCCTGAGTTACACCGTCCACACGGGAACCGAGGACGGGGTCGTGGTGATCGTCGAGGAGTACGAGAGCGAGGCGGACTTCACCGCGCACTGCGCGTCGGAGCACTTCACCCGGATCGTGCTCGGCGAGGTCGTGCCGCTGCTGTCCGACCGGCAGGTCACTCGCTGCGTCCCGGTCGGTGCGTGATGGAGGTTCGCGGCGCGGTCCTGCGCGAGGTCGGGAAACCGCTGGAGATCGAGACGCTGACGCTGGCCCCGCCCGGACCCGGCGAGCTGCTGGTGCGGGTGCGCGCGGCCGGGCTGTGCCATTCGGACCTGTCGGTGATCGACGGGTCCCGCCCTCGTCCGGTGCCGATGGTGCTCGGCCACGAGGCGGCTGGCGAGGTCGTCGAAGCGGGCCCGGGCAGCGACTTCCAGCCCGGTGAGCACGTCGTCCTGACGTTCGTGCCCTCCTGCGGCGACTGCGCCCCGTGCACGGCGGGCCGTCCCGCGCTGTGCGGCCCGGCCGCGGCGGCCAACCGCGAGGGCACGCTGCTCAGCGGGAACGTCCGGTGGTCGTCGCCGGTCGGGCGGCCGTTGCACCACCTCGGCGTTTCGGCGTTCGCCTCGCACGTGGTCGTGTCCGAGCGTTCGGCGGTGCGGATCGACAAAGCGCTGCCGTTCGAGATCGCGGCGCTGTTCGGCTGCGCGGTGCTGACCGGTGCCGGTGCGGTGTTCAACGCGGCGGACGTGCGTCCCGGCGACAGCGTGGCCGTGTTCGGTCTCGGCGGCGTCGGCCTGTCCGCGCTGCTCGCCGCGAAGGCCGCCGGTGCCAGCACGCTGCTCGCGATCGATCCCGTTGCCAGCAAACGGGAACTGGCGCGTTCGCTAGGCGCCACGGTGCTGACCGGCGACGTCGCGGAGATCCGCGAGCGGACCGGCGGCGGCGTGGACTACGCCGTCGACACCACCGGCGTGGTCGCCGCGCTGAGCCAGGCGTACGAGGCGACCCGGCCGGGCGGGACGACGGTCACCGTGGGCCTGCCGGACCCGTCGGCCGGGCTCACCTTGCCCGCGCAAAGCCTGGTAGCCGAGGAGAAAACCCTGCGGGGCAGCTACCTGGGCTCCTGCGTGCCGCGACGGGACGTGCCCCGGTTCATCGCGCTGTACCAGGCTGGGCTGTTGCCGGTGGAGGCGTTGCTGACGCATTCGATCGCGCTGGAGGAGATCAACGCCGGTTTCGAGCGGTTGCGGGACGGGGGCGCGGTCCGTCAGGTGATCACCTTCTGAGACCGCGCCCGGCCCGGTTAGGAGTCGCCGCGCAGGGAGGCGGTCGAGATGGTGGCCGCGTTGACCGCGTTCTCGGCGGTGCGGGTGGAGGAGCTGGAGCCTAGTTCGGACAGCGTCGCCCGGTTCAGCGCGTGGACGGTCCATTCGTAGGTGTGGTTCGTCGTGCACGGGCCCTGGTAGCCGAAGAAGTTCGCGCTGCCGCGGTAGTAGGCCTGCCGGGAACCGGCCGGAACCGAGGGCTGGTAGGCGTGGTCGACGTTCTGCGGCAGCCCGGCCGCGCCCGCCGGGATGTCGTAGATGACCCAGTGGATGATGCCGTTGTCGAGGTCGTGCATGACGATCGCGAAGCTCTGGGCCGTGCCCGGAGCCCCGGACCACTCGAGCGGCGGGGACTCGTTCTTCTTCTCCGGGTCGCCGTCGCCGCTGCTGGCGCAGTCGTGGGTCTTGGGGATCAGGCCGCCGTCGGCGAACGCGGTGCTGGACAGCGCGAACGCGTCCCGGCCTGCGCTCGCCGACGCGGCGGCGGGGCTGAGGCCGGCGGCGCAGAGGACGAGCAGGGCGAAGAGAGCGATTCTGGTGCGTCTCACTGGAAGCTCCCGGGCTGCTGGTGGTCTCTTGTCCTTTCGAGGGGAGAGTGTGCGCCGGAACCGCCCGGGACCGCCGGGCCAGCGGCAGGGAGTACCACGTTTGCCGTCAAGAGTGACATGCGGCGGCCGTGTTTTCGGTCGGCAGGGTGCGGGAAACGACCGGTACCCTGGACTTGGCCGCCGCTGCGGTCGGGCCCGGCCAGCTCGCCTGATTGGCCTCCCGCGCAGATTTCCTTGTGGCGCGCCACAAATACCGCCATCGCCGCTTTTGGTGCAGGTATCGTCGGACGACTAAGAAATGCGACGATCACCCGGAGGACTGGTGCCGGTGGCGACCTCGGCCGCGCCCGCGCGCTCGTTCGACGGCGATTGGTGGCACGCCAGCCGCGTGGCGGCCGGACTGCTGATCCCCGGCCTGGCGCTGCTCGCGGCGGGCCGTCCCGACTTGATCATTTTCGCCGCGTTCGGCTCGTTCGCCGGGATGTACGGCCGCGCCGAGACGCGGGCGCTCCGCTTCCGGCACCAGCTCCAGGCGGGCGCGGTGCTGCTGAGCGGGGTCGCGCTGGGCGTGCTGCTGTCGGCCTGTCACGCGCCGCCGTGGCTGCTGGTGGTCACTGAAGCCGGGTTCTCGTTCGGCTGCGCGCTGGTGACGAACCGCCTGGACCTGAGCCCGCGCGGCCCGTTCTTCGGCATCTTCGCCCTAGGCGCGATCGCGTTGGTTCCGGCCGGCCGGGTCGAACCGTGGGCGGGAATTGCGTTGTGCGCGGGCACGATCGCCGGATGTGTCCTCATTGGACTAACCGGCCCGGACCGCTCAGCCGCACCGGCGACCGCGACCTGCGCACCGGACTGCGGCCTAGCCTGCGCTCTCGTGCACGCGGCCCGCTACGCGCTGGCGATCGCCGCCGCGGGCGCGGTCGGCTTGCTGCTCGGCGTGGACCACGCGAACTGGGCGATGGCCTCGGCCGCGGTCCCGCTCGCGGCGGCCGACCCGCGCAGCAGGCTGCATCCGGGACTGCGCCGCGTGCTGGACCGCAGCGCGCACCGGGTCGTCGGCACACTGGCCGGGCTGGTCGTCACGGCTCTGCTGCTCCTGCCGGGATTCGCGCCCGAGCCGCTGGCGCTGGCGGTGATCGCGCTGCTGTTCCCGACGGAGCTGTTCATGTCCCGGCACTACGGCGTCGCGCTGGGGTTCTTCACCCCGCTGATCCTGGTGATGACGGAACTGGCCGCCCCCGCCGCCCCGACCACCCTGCTCACGGCGCGGGTGGCGGACACCCTCGTCGGCGTGGCAGCGGGGATCGGGGCGGCGGTGCTGGTGCGCGCCCCGTGCCGGACCGCCGGGACTCAAGCTTCACGTCCGTGAGGGGAACGCCGAGAGACTCAGATGCTTAAGGCGGCTATGGGGGTGCGGTTGAGGTGCGTTTGCCCCGGGGCCAGCGGGGTTCGCCGTCCGTGAAGGACTCCTTGAGGGAATCAGATTCCCTCAAGGAGTCCTTCACGGACTTGCGGAAACAGTGAGACGAGCATCAATCGGGCATTTCACATGGGGTCGCGTCCTGTGTGGACAGTCGACGGGCCGAGGCCGCCCGGCTCAAGTCCTGGCATGGGAATCCAAATCCGTGACGGTTCCCCTCACGGACCGCAAACCCAGGCGGCTACGCGGAGCGCTCCACAGTAACCTTCAAATGCTTCATGATCGGCTGATCGCTCTGCGTGCTGTAGTCGCCGATCGCGCACAGCACGTTCATCTCCGGCATGTACCCCGCCGCACAACCGCGCGGGATGTCGTACGGCACCGCGCGATACCGGTGCAGCGATCGCGTCGTTCCGTCCTTCGCGGTGGCGGTGATGTCGACCTCGTCGAACTCGCCGACACCGCGGTCGCGCATGTCCTCGGCGTTCAGGAACACCAGCGTGCGCAGGTTTTTGATCCCGCGGTACCGGTCGTCGTCCGAGTAGATCGTGGTGTTCCACTGGTCGTGCGAGCGCATCGTGCCCAGCGCGAGCGTGCCGGCGGCGGGGACGACGTCGGGCAGGTCCGCGGTGGAGAACTCGGCCCGCTGGGTCGGCGTGTGGAAGACCCGTTCGCGCGCGGGCTGGTGGATGCGGAAGCCCAATGGCTGCCGGACGCGGGTGTTGAAGTCTTCGAAACCGTCCAGTACCCGCGCCATCGTGTCGCGGATCCGGTCGTAGTCGCCGACGTAGTCCGCCCACGGCGTCGTGCTGCCGGGCAGGGTCGCGCTGGCCATTCCGGCGATGATCGCGGGTTCGGAGCGCAGGTGCGGCGAGGCGGGCTTCTTCATGCCGGTGGACAGGTGGACCATGCTCATCGCGTCCTCGACCGACGTCGCCTGGATCCCGCCCGTCTGGAAGTCCTTTTCGGTGCGGCCGAGGCAGGGCAGGATCAGCGCCTGCTTCCCGTGTTCGAGATGGCTGCGGTTGAGTTTCGTGCTCACCTGCACGGTCAGCTCGCACTTGCGCAGCCCGGCCGCGGTGTAGGGCGTGTCCGGCGCGGCGAGGGCGAAGTTGCCGCCCATGCCGACGAACACGCGCACGTCGCCGCGGTGCATCGCTTCGATGGTGCCGACGGTGTCGAGCCCGTGGTGGCGCGGCGGGTCGATGCCGCACACCTCGGCGAGCTTGTCGAGGAACTCCGGGGCGGGGCGGTGGTCGATGCCGCAGGTGCGGTTGCCCTGCACGTTGCTGTGCCCGCGCACCGGCGACGGACCGGTCCCGGGGCGGCCGATGTTTCCGCGCAGCAGCAACAGGTTCACGATCTCGCGGACGGTGTCGACGCCGTGCTCGTGCTGGGTCACGCCGAGGCACCAGCTGATGATCGACTTCTCGGCCGCGCGGTAGATTTCCGCCGCCGCCCGGATTTCGGCCTCGGTCAGCCCGGATTGCCGTTCCAGCTCGGCCCAGGACGTGGTTTCGCAGACGACGCGGTATTTCTCGAGCCCGGAGGTGTAGGTCTCGAGGAATTCCGCGTTGATCGCGCCCGGGTCGGTTTCCGCCATTTCGAGCAGCGCTTTCGCCATGCCGCGGATCAGCGCCAGGTCGCCGCCGATGCGCGGCTGCAGGTTGAGCGTGGACGTCGGGGTGGCGCGGAAGGTGGCCATCCGGGCGAAGTCGTGCGGGATGATCGTGCGCGTGGCCCCGGCCTCGACCAGCGGGTTGACGTGCACGATCTGCGCGCCGCGCCGGTGCGCCTCGGCGAGCGCGGTGAGCATCCGGGGCGCGTTCGACGCCGCGTTGACGCCCATGACGAACAGCGCGTCCGCCTGCTCCCAGTCGTGGATGTCCGCGGTGCCCTTGCCGGTCCCGATGGCGGCCTGCAGCGCGCGGCCGCTGGCCTCGTGGCACATGTTCGAGCAGTCCGGCAGGTTGTTCGTGCCGAACTCGCGCGCCCACAGCTGGTACAGGAACGTCGCCTCGTTGCCGAGCCGCCCGGACGTGTAGAACGCCGCCTGATCGGGGGAGTCGAGGCCACACAGCGTGGCGCCGACCAGCTCGAACGCCTTGTCCCACGAGATCGGCACGTACCGGTCGGTCTTCTCGTCGTAGCGCAGCGGTTCGGTGAGCCTGCCCTGCGCCTCGAGCGCGGTGTCGCTCCAGCCGTCCAGTTCGGACACGGTGTGCGCGGCGAAGAATTCCGCGCCGACGCGTTTGCGCGTCATCTCCCACGTGACGTGCTTGATGCCGTTTTCGCAAATGTCGAGATGCAGGCCCTTGGTGTCGTCCGGCCACGCGCAGCCCGGGCAGTCGAACCCGCCGTTCTCGTGGTTCATCTTCACGATGGCGCGCGGGCCGGCGAGCAGTTCCCGTTCCCGGACGAGGAACTGGGTCACGCTTTTCGCCGCGCCCCAGCCCGCGGCCGGATGGTGGTAAGGCTTGAACTCCGGCTGGTCCTCGCGCTGCTGCTCGTCCACCGTAACCCTCTCGGCCCGCTGCTGTGCTTCTCTCCCCGATTCAAGCACAACGACCCGGCAAGGGCATCCGGAAGCGGAATGCGAACCGCTCCGTTGTGGGCGGCGACAAACATTTCTGTTCCGCTCCACAATGGCGCAGGAAACAATCGCCGAGAAGATCATCGCGGGTTGACGCTCCCGATTCGCCTGAGTAAACCGGATTGCGAATCGGGCCCCGTTTCCGGGGCCGGAAATCCGCGTCGGCACCTGTGCCGGAAGGAGTGTGCCGTGGCGAAAGCGGTGGGCATCGACCTGGGTACGACCAACTCGGTCATCGCGGTGCTGGAGGGCGGACAGCCCGAGGTGATCGCGAACGCCGACGGGGCGCGGACGACGCCGTCGGTGGTCGCGTACACCGATTCGGGCGAGCGCCTGGTGGGCCAGCTCGCGAGGCGGCAGGCGATCTTGAACCCGAAGGGCACGATCTCGTCGGCGAAGCGGTTCATCGGCCGCCGCTACGACGAGGTGGCCAGCGAGATCGACGCGGTGTCCTACGACGTCGTGCCGGGCCCGGACGACGCGGTGCGGTTCGACGTCCACGGCAAGAAATACGCGCCGGAGGAGGTGTCGGCGCTGGTGCTGCGCAAGCTGGTGGACGACGCGTCGAAGTTCCTCGGCGAGAAGGTCACCGAGGCGGTCATCACCGTCCCGGCGTACTTCAACGACGCGCAGCGGCAGGCGACCAAGGACGCGGGCCGGATCGCCGGGCTGGAGGTGCTGCGGATCGTCAACGAGCCGACCGCGGCCGCGCTGGCCTACGGGCTGGACAAGAAGCAGCACGAGACGGTGCTGGTGTTCGACCTCGGCGGCGGCACGTTCGACGTGAGCGTGCTGGACATCGGCGACGGCGTGGTCGAGGTGCGCTCCACGGCGGGCGACACGCACCTGGGCGGCGACGACTTCGACCGCCGGATCGTCGACTACCTCGCCGACGAGTTCGAGCGGGAGAACGGCATCGACCTGCGCGCGGATCCCCAAGCGCTGCAACGGTTGTTCGAGGCGGCGGCCAAGGCGAAGGAAGAGTTGTCCTCGGTCACCCAGACCACCATCAACCTGCCGTTCGTCACCGCGGACGCCTCGGGCCCGAAGCATCTCAACACCACGCTGATGCGGTCCACCTTCGACCAGCTCACCGCCGGTCTCGTCGAACGCTGCCAGGGCCCGGTGCGGCAGGCGATCGCCGACGCGAAGCTCACCCCGCACGACATCGACGAGGTCATCCTCGTCGGCGGGTCCACGCGCATCCCGGCCGTGCAGGCGCTGGTGCGCAGGCTGGCCGGCGGCAAGGACCCGAACATGACGGTGAACCCGGACGAGGTCGTCGCGCTCGGCGCCGCGGTGCAGGCCGGGATCATCAAGGGCGAGGCGAAGGACGTCCTGCTGCTCGACGTCACCCCGCTTTCGCTGGGCATCGAGACGCTCGGCGGCGTGATGACCAAGGTGATCGAGCGGAACACGACGATCCCGGCCCGGCGCAAGGAAACGTTCAGCACGGCCGAAGACAACCAGTCCGCGGTGGACATCGTGGTGCTGCAAGGCGAACGCGAGCAGGCCGCGGACAACCGGGTGCTCGGCCGGTTCCGGCTGGAGAACATCCGCCCGGCCGCGCGCGGGCTGCCGCAGATCGAGGTCGTCTACGACATCGACGCCAACGGCATCCTGAACGTGTCCGCGCAGGACAAGGAAACCGGCGCGGAGCAGCGGATCACGATCAGCGAAAGCTCCAATTTGGACAGTGCCGAGGTGGACCGGATGGTCGCCGACGCCGAGCGGCACCGCGCCGAGGACAGCCGCCTTCGCGAGCTGGTCGACGCCCGCAACACCCTCGACACGGCGGCCTATCAGGCGGAACGGCGGCTGGCCGAACTCGGCGAGACCGCGGCGGTGCACGACAAGGCCCGCGCCGAGATGCTGATCGGCGACGCCCGCGAGCTGCTGAAGAGCGACGACGTGGCACTCGACCGGCTGCGGTCGCTGACCGCCGAGCTGCAGCAGATCTACCACGGTCTTTCCGCCGCGGCACCGGAATCTCCCACCGGCGGCAGCAGCGGCGGCGGCGATGACGGGGACGTGATCGACGCCGAATTCACCACCTCCTGATCGCCATGACCGAATCCGAACTGCCGGACGGCGAGGTCGCGGAGCTGAAGGCGCGCGTCGCCGAGCTGGAGAACCAGTGGCGCGCCACCGCGGCCGATTTCGACAACTTCCGCAAGCGCACCGCGCGCGACGCCGAGCAGCTCGGCGACCTCGAACGGGCGCGGGTCGCCGGCCAATGGCTGCCGGTGCTGGACAACCTCGACATCGCGCTGGCGCACGCGGACGCCGACCCGGTCTCGCTCGCCGAAGGCCTGCGCGCGGTGCGCGAGCAGGCGGACGCGGTGATGGCCCGGCTCGGGTTCGCGCGCCGCGACGACGAGCCGGGGGTCCCGTTCGACCCGGCCGTGCACGAGGCGGTGAGCACGGTTCCGGGCGGCGATCCGGGCACGGTTGTCCAGGTCGTCCGGCCCGGCTACGGCTCGGGCGAGCGGCAGCTGCGCCCGGCCGCGGTCGTGGTGGCGAGGCGGGGCTGATGGCCGACTTCTACGCGGTGCTGGGTGTGGACCGCACCGCCGACCAGGCGGAAATCCAGCGGGCGTACCGGAAACTCGCCCGGCAATACCATCCGGACATCAACAAGGACCCGGGCGCGGAGGACCGGTTCAAGGAGATCTCCGAGGCCTACGCGGTGCTGTCGGAGCCGGAGACCCGGCGGCGCTACGACGCGTTCGGCCCGGAGTTCCGGCAGGTCCCGCCGGACGTGGACCCCGAGACCTGGGCCAAGGCACAAGGCGCGCCCCGGGCAGGCAGCGCGTACGAGGGCTACTCAAGCTTCGGCACTGAGGACATTGACCTCGACGACCTGCTGGGCGGCCTCTTCGGCGGCCGTGCCCGCCGCCGCGGCCCGGTCCCGGGCGCCGACCAGGAAGCAGAGCTGGAGCTGACCGTCGAGGACGCGCACAGCGGCGGCCGTCGCACGCTGACGCTGCCCGGTTCGCGCACGATCGATGTCAACATCCCGGCGGGCGTGACCGACGGCCAGCGGATCCGCCTCGCCGGACAGGGCGGCCGGGGCACGGACGGCGCTCCGGCCGGCGATCTGTACCTGCTCGTGCACCTCACGCCGCACCCGCGCTATCGCGTGGACGGCCGCGATCTGTCGGTCGACCTGCCGCTGAGCCCGTGGGAAGCGGCGCTGGGCACCACCGTCACGCTCGAAATCCCCGGCGGCGAGGCGAAGTTGAAGGTGCCGCCGGGTACGTCGACCGGACGACGATTGCGCTTGCGCGGCAAGGGTTTGCCGCATCCTCGCGGCACTGCGGGCGATCTCTATGCCGAAGCCCGCGTGGCCGTGCCCGCCGAACTCTCCGCCGAGGAGCGCGAGCTGTTCGAAAAGCTGGCGGCAGTGTCCGATTTCGACCCGAGGAGGCCGGGATGACCTACGCGCTCGTGCGCCTCGACCCCAGCACCGCACACCTCGATCTGCCCACGTTCGCGCACGCGAGCGGCCTGCATCCGGAGCTGGTCCGCCGGTTCGCGGTGCTGGGCCTGCTGGAACCGGTCGCGGACGCGCGCGGCGAATGGTGGTTCCCGGTCGCGCAGGTGTCCGTGGCGGCGCGGATCCAGCGACTGCGGGCCGGGTTCTCGCTGAACTACGCGGCGGTCGGCCTGGTCGCGGACCTGCTGGACCGGATCGCGGACCTCGAAGCGGACCTCCGTACCCGACCACGACGCAGCGGAGACTGACCATGGATCCGAATCGGCTCACCCAGAAGTCCCAGGAAGCGCTGCACGACGCGCAGACCGCCGCGCTGCGGTACGGCCAGCCGGAGGTCGACGGCGAACATCTGCTGCTCGCGTTGCTCGACCAGCCGGACGGGCTCGCGTCCCGGCTCCTCGACGAGGCGGGCGCGGACCCGGCCCGGCTCCGGCAAGAGCTGGAAGCGGAGCTGTCCCGTCGTCCGAAGGTGAGCGGCCCCGGTGCCGCGCCCGGTGAAACCCGGGTGACCGCCCGGCTGGCGCGGGTGCTGGACGCGGCGGACCGCGAGGCGGGGCGGCTGAAGGACGACTACGTGTCCGTCGAGCACCTGGTCGCGGCGTTGCTGGAGGAGGGCAGTTCGAGCGCGGCGGGGCGGTTGCTGCGCGGTGCGGGGCTGACGCGGGACAAGTTCCTGGAGGTGCTGCGGAAGGTGCGGGGGAATCAGCGCGTGACGTCGGCGACGCCGGAATCGGCTTACGAGGCTTTGGAAAAGTACGGCCGCGATCTGGTCGCGGACGCGGCGGCGGGCAAGCTGGACCCGGTGATCGGGCGGGACGCGGAGATCCGCCGGGTGATCCAGATCCTGTCGCGCAAGACGAAGAACAATCCGGTGCTGACCGGTGATCCGGGCGTGGGCAAGACCGCGATCGTGGAGGGGCTGGCGCAGCGCATCGACCGCGGCGACGTGCCGGAGGGGCTCAAGGGCAAGACGGTGTTCTCGCTCGATCTGGGCGCGCTGGTCGCGGGCGCGAAGTACCGGGGCGAGTTCGAGGAGCGCTTCAAGGCGGTGCTGAACGAGGTGAAGGCCGCGGAAGGCCGGATCCTGCTGTTCGTCGACGAGCTGCACACCGTCGTCGGCGCGGGCGCCACCGAGGGTGCGATGGACGCGGGCAACATGCTCAAGCCGATGCTGGCGCGCGGCGAGCTGCATTTGATCGGTGCGACGACGGCGGACGAGTATCGCAAGTACATCGAGAAGGACGCGGCGCTGGAGCGGCGGTTCCAGCCGGTGCTGGTGGACGAGCCGTCGGTCGAAGACGCTGTCTCGATCCTGCGCGGGCTGCGTGAGCGGCTGGAAGTGTTCCACGGCGTGAAGATCCAGGACAGCGCGCTGGTCGCGGCGGTGGTGCTGAGCCATCGCTACATTTCGGACCGGTTCCTGCCGGACAAGGCGATCGACCTGGTGGACGAGGCGTGCGCGATGCTGCGCACGGAGATCGACTCGATGCCCGCCGAACTGGACGAGCTGAGCCGGCGGTTGACCCGTGCGGAGATCGAGGAAGCCGCGCTGGCGAAGGAAACCGACGCGGCGAGCGGCGCTCGGCTGGCGGAGTTGCGGCGGGAGCTGGTCGATCTGCGCGCGGAGGCGGGCGGGATGCGGACGCAGTGGGAGGCCGAACGGTCGGCGTTGCACAAGGTGCAGGCGCTGCGGGAGGAGATCGAGCAGGTCAGCCGGGATGCCGACGCGGCCGAGCGGGCCTACGACTTGAACAAGGCCGCCGAATTGCGCCACGGCAAGCTCCCGGAGCTGGAGCGTCGCCTGGAAGGCGAGGAGGAACTGCTCGCGACGCGGCAGGCGGGCACGCGGTTGCTGCGCGAGGTGGTGACGGAGGAGGAGATCGCGGCGGTCGTGGCGCGGTGGACGGGGATTCCGGTCAGCCGGTTGCAGGAGGGCGAGCGGTCGAAGCTGCTGCGCCTGGACGAGCTGCTGCACGAGCGGGTGATCGGCCAGGACGAGGCGGTGCAGCTGGTCGCCGACGCGATCATCCGCGCGCGGTCCCGGATCAAGGACCCGCGTCGCCCGATCGGGTCTTTTCTGTTCCTCGGCCCGACCGGCGTCGGCAAGACGGAACTGGCGAAGGCGCTCGCGGCGGATCTGTTCGACACCGAGGACAACATCGTCCGGATCGACATGAGCGAGTACCAGGAGCGGCACACGGTGTCGCGGCTGGTCGGCGCTCCGCCCGGGTACGTCGGCTACGACGAGGGCGGGCAGCTGACCGAGGCCGTGCGGCGCAAGCCGTATTCGGTGGTGCTGTTCGACGAGATCGAGAAGGCGCACGCGGACGTGTTCAACACGCTGCTGCAGGTGCTCGACGACGGCAGGCTGACCGACGCGCAAGGCCGCACCGTCGACTTCCGCAACACCGTCATCATCATGACCTCCAACATCGGCGCGCAGTTCCTGATGGACGGCGTGACCTCGGACGGAGAGATCAAGGCCGACGCGCGCGAAGCGGTGACCGCCGCGCTGCGCGGGCACTTCCGGCCGGAATTCCTCAACCGGATCGACGACATCGTGCTCTTCAAACCGCTCACCGAACCCGAGATCGAGCGGATCGTCGGGCTGATGCTGGCCGGTCTGCGCGAGCGGATGGCCGAGCAGCAGCTGACGCTGTCCGTGTCGCCCGAAGCGGTGGCCTTCATCGCCGAACAGGGCTACGACCCGGTGTACGGGGCGCGGCCGCTGCGCCGGTTCCTCTCCCGCGAGGTCGAGACCCGGATCGGGCGGGCGCTGCTCGGCGGCGAGGCGGGCGACGGGGCCGAGATCGACGTGCGGCTCGAAGACGGCGCGCTCGCCGTGACGTGTCGTCAACCCGGGGAAACCGCGTGAACGGAGGTAGCATCCCGAGCGTCGCCGATCGGGAGGACAGCGCTGTGCGGACCGCTGCTCTGACCGAACTCGTCGCCTGGGCCGACGAACGGCTGCCCCGGCTGATCGACGACGTCTGCGCGGCGAGCTGCGAGCGGATCGCGCTGTACCGCGACGAGAAGATCGTGCCGCGAGCGGACCTGCACCGGTCGGTCTCGGTGAACCTCCGGTTCATGGTGGACGCGCTGGCCAGCAGCGAGCCCCCGGACCAGCGCGCGCCGAAGGAGACCGGACGGCGCCGGGCGCACCAGGGCGCGCCGCTGCCCGAGGTGCTGCAGGTGTACCGGATCGCCTGGGCGATGCTGTGGGACCTGCTGGCCGCCCGCGCCCGGGAGATCGGCAACACCGACGTGCTGATCGAGGTCGCCAGCCTGCTGTGGCAGGTCACCGACGAGCACGCGGTGCGCGTCACCGAGGCGTACCGGACGGCGAGCGCGGAACTGCTCGTCGCGCAGCAGCGGCGGCGGTCCGCGCTGGCCGAGGCGCTGCTGACCGGCCAGCGCGTGTCCGACGCCGGGCCGTGGGAGGCCGGGCGGCTGCTCGGCCTGTCGCTGGACGGGAAGCTGGCCGTGGTCGCCGCCGAAACGCGCGGGCTGGCCGAGGAGAGCCTGGTCGGCGTCGAACGGCGGCTCGGGCAGCTCGGCATCGTGTCGGCGTGGCATCTCTCGCCGACGCTGCAGGCGGGCGTGGTGTCGCTGCGCGAGGAGCAGTACGACCAGCTGCTCGCCCTGCTGCGCGAGCTGGCGCTGGCCCGCACCGGCGTCAGCCCGCTGTTCCGCTCCCTGGCCGACACCCCGCGCGCGGCCCATCTGGCGCGGACCGCGCTGTCCGGCATCCCGCCGGAACGGGGCGAGGTCCGCGCGTTCGATCCGAGCCCGCTGGCCGCGTTCGTCGCCTACGACCCGGACGAGGGCCGCCGGCTGGGCGAGCAGGTGCTCGGCGCGGTGCTGGAACTGCCCGCCGAGGAACGCGAAGTGCTGCTGGAAACGCTGGACGCGTACTTCGCCCGCGGCGGTTCGGCCGAACGCGCCGGACAGGCCCTGCACTGCCACGCCAACACCGTCCGGTACCGGCTGCGCCGGATCCGGGAACTCACCGACCGGTCGCTGACCGAGCCGCGCGACGTCGCCGAACTGGTCGCCGCGATGCAAGCGCTGCGCGCCGATTCCGCGCGCCGCGACTGAAACCCGTTCGCGCACAAGACTTTTGGGGACCATCATGACCGAACCACACCGCATCGCGGCCGCCGCCGTCGGGAATCCCGGCGGCGGGCTCTTCGACAACCCGTGGCCGCCCGATTTCCCGGCCGTCGGGCAGCGGGTCGCGATCTTCGCCTACGAGGTGACGGAGGTGGACGGCGCCGCTGAGGACCTGCGGAGCTATCACGTCGCCCCGGTGGAAACGGCGGCGTGGGGCCCGATCGGGACCAGCCGCGACGAACCGCAGGGGATCACGGTCGCGTGGCGCGGCTGCGGGACCGGCACCGTCGTGGAGGTGAGCGGCGCTCCCGGGCCCGAGCGGACCTGCGACGTGACGCCGGACGACGCGGAGCTGCGATGACCCCGCAAGCGGTCCTCGCGCCGTTGAGCGAGAGCGCGATGTTCCTGACCCTGACCGTCGAACCCGGGGGAGAGGCCGCCGTGCGCGACCTGCTGCCGGACCTCGCCGGGATGGTCCGCTCGGTCGCTTTCCCGCTGCCCGGCGAGCACTTGACCGCGGTGACCGGCTTCGGCTCGGCGGCGTGGGACCGGCTGTTCGGCGGCCCGCGCCCGCCCGGCCTGCATCCCTTCCGCGCACTGGCCGGTCCGCGGCACCACGCACCGGCGACTCCGGGCGATCTGTTCCTGCACCTCCGGGCCACCCGGCTGTACCCGTGTTTCGAACTGGCCCGGCGGATCGCGACCCGGCTCGGCGACGCGGTGTCGGTGTACGACGAGACGGTCGGGTTCCGCTACTTCGACCGGCGAGACCTGCTCGGCTACGTCGACGGCACGGAGAACCCGACGGACGCGGCGGCCGGAGCGGCGGCACTCGTCGGGGACGGCCCGTTCTCCGGCGGTTCTTACCTGATCGTGCAGAAATACCTGCACGACCTGGCGAAGTGGACGTCGATGCCGGTCGAGGAGCGCGACCGGTCCGTCGGCCGGCATCTCGCCGACGACGTGGAGATCCCGGACGCGCAGAAGGCGCCGGACTCGCATGTCGCGCGCACGACGATCGAGGACGCCGACGGGACGGAACACAAGATCCTGCGCGACAACATGCCGTTCGGCTCGATCGCGCGCGGCGAGTACGGCACGTATTTCTGCGGCTACGCGGCCGATCCGGCAGTGACCGAGCGGATGCTGGAACGGATGTTCCTGGCGGACCAGCCGGATCGCCTCCTCGACGTGTCCACCGCGGTGACCGGCAGCCTGTTCTTCGTTCCGCCAGCCGAATTCCTCGATGATCCCATGGGGAGATAACGATGTCCGAGCAGTGGTACTACAACACCCGCACCCATGAAGTCGAACGCGGTCCTCAGTCGCGCGGCGTGGACCGCCTCGGCCCGTACCCCGACGAAGCCACCGCGCGCCGGGCACTGGAGCTGGCGCGCGAACGCACCGCGGCGGAGGACCAGGCCGACGCGGAGTGGAACAACCCGCAGTGACCACCCCGGATTTCCGTGGCGCGGCAACAGTCGGCGAGGCGATGCTCCGCGCGCCGAAGGTCCTCGACGCGACGGCGACCGTCGGCGAGGTGCGCGCGCTTTTCGAGGACGACCATGTCCATGCCGCGCTGGTGGTCGCCGAGCGGACGCTGCTGGGCGTGGTGGAGCGGGCGGATCTTGCCGGGCTGCCGGACGCGCTTCCGGCGTACCGGGCGGGCCGGCTGGCGGGCCGGGTGATCAGTCCGGAGGCGGATCTGTCCTCGACGTGGCTGGGGATGTCTCGCCGCAGGCTGGCGGTGGTGGACGAGGACGGCGAGTTGCTGGGGTTGCTGTGCTTGAAGCGCAGCGGGCGGGGGTTCTGTTCGGACGCTGAGGTGGCGGCCCGCGCACGGGCCGCCACCTCCGTCAGCGCCAGTCCACTTTGAACACCCACGCGTGCCGCCCCGCCGCACGCGCCGCCGCTGGAACGTCGATGACCAGACGGCCGTCGTTCTGGGTCCAGTGCAGCGGTCCGCCGTGGCCGAGCATCGTCACGCGGTCGCCGCGCTGGATCGGGATCGGGGCGTCGACGACGAGCTGCGAGCCGGGCGCGACGAGCGACGTGAGGTAGAACGCCGAACCCGGCCGCACGGTGAACCGCAGGTCGCCGAGCTGCGCCATCCGCGACCAATACGTGGTGTTGTAGATGGCTTCCCCGTTGGTGCGCAGCCATTCCCCGGTCTCGCGCAGCCGCTGCTGCATCACGGCGGGGATCGTGCCGTCGAAGTCGGGGCCGATGTCCAGCAGGAAGTTGCCGTTCTTCGACACGACGTCGACCAGCGTGTGCACCACGTCGGCGGTGGTCATGTACTTGTCGTCCGGCGTCGCGCGGTTGTAGCCGTAGGAGAACGGGTCGAGGCCCCGGCTCGATTCCCACTTCGCGACGACGGTGTTCGGGTACGTCGTGTACTCGGGCGTGGTGAAGTCGTGGTCCGGGATGCCGCCGCGGTCGTTGTACGTGACGTCCTTGGGCCTGCGCCGGTTTTTCGCCCGGTTGAAGTACTCGGTGAGCACCTCGCGGCTGTCGTTCACGCCGCCGATGTCGAACCAGAGCACGTCCGGGTCGAAGCCGGAGATCAGCTCCAGCACCTGCGGCGCCTGGAGATCCTTCACGAAATCGCGTCCGGCGGTGTAGCCGGTGTAGGGGAGCGGCGCGCCGGTGTACGGGTTGCGCGGCGCGTGGCCCATCCACGGGTTGTCCGGGTTGAACCACTCCGGCAGGGAGAAGTACAGGCCGTTGCGCAGGTTCGGCGTGTACCTGCGCGAGGCGGCGAACAGTTCGGCGACGAGGTCGCGGCGCGGCCCGAGCTTCTTGGCGTTGCGGCCGCTGACTTTGGTGTCCCACAAGGCGAAACCGTCGTGGTGCTTGGACGTGAGCACGTAGTACTGCGCGCCCGCGTCCTCGATCAGGCGCACCCACGAGCGCGGATCGAACTTCGCGGCGGTGAACTTCGGGATGAAGTCGTCGTAGACGAACGATTCTCCGTAGGTTTTGGCGTGGTAGGCGTAGGTGGCGCCGTTGGGGTCTTGCTGGTTGTTCCAGTACCACTCGGCGTACTGCTGCCCGACCGGAGCCCACGCGGGCACCGAGTACACGCCCCAGTGGATGAAGATGCCGAATTTGGCGTCGTTGAACCAATACGGCGCGCGGTGCGTGGACAGGGACGCGTCGGTCGGCCGGAAGTCGGGGATGCCGAGCGGGACCGGCAGCGTCCGGGTCGCGATCGTCGACCGGTCGGCGAGCACGCGGATCCGGCCGGTCGCGGGGGTTCCCGGCGGAAGACCGCGATCGGCGGTCAGGCCGAGCCGCACCGCGGTCTGTTCGCCGGGGGCCAGCCGGGTGATCGGGGCGGGCGTGCGCACCCGGCCGCCCGGGACGTCGAGGGTGACGGTGATCCGGTCGCGCGCGGTGAGCCACACGGTGCCGGTGTTGACGATCGTCGCCTCGACGGCCTGCGGTCCGCCGTCCTGCAGGAGGTTCGCGGTGGCGCGGGCGTCGAGCACGGCGGCCGAACGGCCCTGCGCGACCGGCAGCAGCGTCAGCGCGAACACGTGCAGGCTCGCCACATTCGCGGCGGGCTGGGCGGTTTTGGGCAGGGTCACCGCGACCGCGTCGCGCGCCGGGTCGATCCAGACCTGCGCGGTGCCGATCGACACCGGGTTCTGGTCGGCGACGCCGCCCGGTCCGTAGCGGAAGGTCGAGGAGAGGGCGCCGCCGGAGCCGTACCAGTCGGAACCGGACAGGGCGGCGGTTGTCGTGCTGCCGTCGGCGTAGTGGACCGTCGCGTCGCCTCCGGTACTGCCGTAGCTGCACGCGACGAGGAACGCGGCGCTGTAGTACCGGCCCTTGGGCAGGTCGATCCGCTGGCCGAGGGCGATGACATTGTTCTTCGCCCCAGCGGCGGCGGATCCGAGCAGATACGGCACGCCACCCGTCGTAACCGTGCTGCCGGCCGGGATTTGCTCGGCCGGGAAGGTGTAGCCGGAGCCGTCGAAGTTCCCGTCGTGCGCGTTCGCGGAGTCGATGCCGTCGTTGTCGAACCACGTTTCGAGGGGGACGGGCACCGGGGGAGGCGGCGGCACGACCGGCGCGCCCGTTCCGTCCGTGACCACCGGCTGCGCTGGCCCGGCCGTCGCGGTGCCCGGCAGCCCGAGCAGCACCGCGCCGCCGAGCGCCATGCCGAGCGCGTGCCGGCGAGGATAGGTCGTCATGGAACCTCCACGGTGAAGTCCAGTGGTCCGATGCCTGGCGGGGAATTCCTTGATCGTCCGGGAGATTGAGCGAGCATCCGGTCGATACATCTGATGAATCATCGTCGGCGTGCGCTCGGATGCTGTCAAGGAGATCCCGCTCAGCGGAGCAACGGAAAAGCCGACCACCCGGCATCCGGGTGATCGGCTTTTCGTGAGCGTTCAGGAGCGGAGCCAGACCGCCGTATCGGTCGGCAGTTCGTCGGTCACCGGGTCGCTGGCCAGCAGGATCTCCGTGTGCGGCGGCAGCGGGACCGGGGCGGCGGAGAAGTTGAGCACGAACGTGAACCCGGGTTCCCGGCGGAAGGCCAGCACGTCGTCGCCGAGCGAAAGCCACTCCAGGCTCCCGGCGCTCACCGGGCGCAGCCGCAGCCCGGCGCGATAGAGACCGAGCATCGACGCTGGATCCGCCGCCTGCGCTTCCGCCGTGTACGCCCGCCATTCCGCGGGCTGCGGCAGCCAGGTGCCGCCGGGGCCGAAGCCGAACGGCGGTTCGCCGCCGGACCACGGCAGCGGCACCCGGCAGCCGTCGCGGCCGGGGTCGGTGCCGTTCGTGCGTGCCCACACCGGGTCCTGCCGCAGCTCGTCCGGGAGGTCCTCGACCTCCCACAAGCCCAGCTCTTCGCCCTGGTACACGTACATTCCGCCGGGCAGCGCCATGGTCAGCAGCGCCGCCGCGCGGGCCCGCCGGGTGCCGAGCAGCAGGTCCACCGACGTGCCGTGCAGCCGGTCGGCGAACGAAAACCCGGTGCCGCCCGAGCGCCCGTACCGCGTGACATGCCGGGTGACGTCGTGGTTCGACAGCACCCACGCCGGCGGCGCCCCGACGGCGTCGTGCGCGCGCAGCGTCCGCTCGATCACCTCCCGGAAGCGCGCGTAATCCCATGGGCAGACGAGGAAATCGAAGTTGAACGCCGAGTGCAGTTCGTCCCGGCGGAGGTACCGCGCGGTGCGGGACAGATCAGGCAGCCACATCTCGCCGACCAGCACCCGCTCGCCCGGGTAGCTGTCGGCGATCTTGCGCCACGACCGGTAGATCTCGTGCAGCCCCTCCTGATCGGAGAACGGTGTCTCGTCGCCGTCCTCGACGTCCGGCAGCCGCGCGTCCTTCACCAGCCCGTCGGCGACGTCGATGCGGAACCCGTCCGCGCCCCGGTCGAACCAGAACCGCAGGATGTCCTCGAATTCGGCGCGGACGTCCTGGTTGTCCCAGTTGAAGTCCGGCTGGCGCGAGCTGTAGAGGTGCAGGTACCACTCGCCGTCCGGCACCCGCGTCCAGGCGGACCCGCCGAAGCGCGACTTCCAGTTGTTCGGCGGTTCAGCGCCGTCCGGCCCTCGGCCGGGGCGGAACCAGAACCGTTGCCGCTCGACCGAACCCGGGCCGGCGGCCAGCGCCTCGCGGAACCAGCGGTGCTCGTCGGAGCAGTGGTTCGGCACGATGTCGATGATCACGCGCAGACCCCGACCGTGCGCCTCGGCGATCAGCGCCTCCGCCTCGGCCAGCGTGCCGAAAAGCGGGTCGATGTCCCGGAAATCGGCGACGTCGTAGCCGCCGTCGTCCATCGGCGACGGGTACCACGGGGTGAACCAGAGCGTGTCGACGCCGAGCGCGGCCAGGTGGTCCAGCCGGGCGCGGACCCCGGCGAGGTCGCCGATGCCGTCGCCGTTGCCGTCGGCGAAACTGCGGACGTAGATCTGGTAGATCGCCGCGGTGCGCCACCAGCCGGCAGCGTGTCTTTCGGATGCGGTCACGGAAAAGAACCTTCCTCGTGGTGGGGGAAAGCCGGAAAACGCGGGCCTGGTCAGCCCTTGAGCCCGCCCGCGGTGAGCCCGGCCAGGATCTGGCGCTGGAACACCAGGAACAGCGCCACCATCGGCAGGCTGGCCAGCACCATCCCGGCGGTGAGCACGTTGAGCGGCATGTCGATCGCGACGCGCTGCAGCATCACCGAAAGGGTCTGCTTGCCGGTGTCCGGGAACACCAGCAGCGGCCAGATGAAGTCCTTCCACGCGGTGACGATCGCGAGGATCGACACCACGGCCAGGATCGGCCGCGAGATCGGCAGGACGATCCGCCACAGCGTGCGCACTGGCCCGGCGCCGTCGAGCCGCGCCGCTTCGATCAGCTCGTCCGGGATCCGGTCGAAAAACCGTTTCAGCACATAGACGTTGAACGCGTTCGCGGCGGCGGGCAGCCACACCGCGGCCGGGTTGTCGATCAGGTTCAGGTGCACCAGCGGCAGATCGCTGATGGTGACGTAGGTCGGCACCAGCAGCGCGGCAGCGGGCAGCATCAGGGTGGCGAGCATGAGCCCGAGGACGACGTTGCCGAACTTCGGCCGCAGCTTCGACAGCGCGAAGGCGGCGGGGACGTCGATGGCGAGCTGTGCCAGCCACGCCCCGCCCGCGACGACCAGGGTGTTGAGGAAGTACTTCCCGAGGCTGAGCTGATCCCAGGCCTCGCCGAACGTTTCCGGATGCCACTCGTGCGGGACGAGCGTCGCCGGAGTCTGCGCCAGCTCCTGCGGCGTCTTCATCGCCCCGGTCACCGCCCAGTACAGCGGAAACAGGAAGGCGAGCACGAACACCAGGAGCGTGCAGGCGAAGACGATGCCGTACACCGCCTTGCCGCGACGGCTGCGGAGCGCGCCGGGGGAGACGAGCGTCCTCATGCCTGGTCCGCCTTCCTGGTCAGCCGGACGTACAGGGCCGAGAACGCGCCGAGCGCCACGAACAGCAGCAGGCTCATCGCGCTCGCCGAGCCGAAGTCGTTGTAGACGAAGGCATAGCGGTAAAGCAGGAGGAGCACGGTCACCGTGGAATCGTCCGGGCCGCCGCCGGTCATCACGTACGGTTCGGTGAACACCTGCATGGTCGCGACGACCTGCAGCAGCAGGAGCATCAGCAGAACGAACCGGGTCTGCGGGAACGTCACGTGCCGCAGCCGCTTCCACATCCCGGCCCCGTCGAGTTCGGCGGCCTCGTACAGCTCGCCGGGGATGGTGCCGAGCGCGGCCAGGTAGATCAGCGTGGTGCTGCCCATGTTCGCCCACGTCGAGACGAACACCAGCGACAGCATCGCGGTGCCGCTCGAATCGAGCCACTGCGGACCGGACAGGCCCACCGTGCCGAGCGCCGAGTTGAACAGGCCGGAACCCGGGTCGTAGAACCACTTCCACATCAGCGCGGTGACCACCGGCGGCAGCATCACCGGCAGGTACACCGCGAGCCGGAAGAACGCCCGGGCATGCCGCATCTCGTTGAGCAGCACCGCGGTCAGAAACGGCACCGCGAAGCCGAACACCAGCGCGAGACCGGTGAACAGCAGCGTGTTCCGCCAGGCGACGCCGAAAAGCGGGTCCGCGAACAGCCGGGCGAAGTTGTCGATGCCGACCCACGTGGGCGGGTTGACGAAGTCGACCTGCTGGAAGCTCAGCAGCACGCCGCGCACGATCGGGTACCAGGAGAACAGCGCGAACACGAGCAGCGCGGCGCAGAGCAGACCGTACGCGGTGAGGTTTTCCTTGATCGCGCGGCGCAGCCGGGCCCGGCGGCGCGCGGCGGGGGAGGCGGCCGGTCGCCTGGCCGGCGACGAGGACGTCGCCGGCCAGGCGAGCAGGCTACTTGACCTGGGCGAGGACACTGGTGACCTTCGCCGCGGCGGACGAGAGCTGCTGGTCGATATTCGCGTTCCGATCGGTGAGCACCGCCTGCATCACGCTGTCCAGGATCGCGTAGACCTGCTGTGCGTTCGGCGGTTCGACGCTGCCCTTGATCGTGCCCGTGGTGTCTACATAGGACTGGTAGTTCTTGGCGGGAACGTTGGCGTACTTGGCCTTCAGCGCCAGCTGCTGCTCGCGCACCGCGCCCTGCCAGACGTCGGGCGTCGGCTCGGCGGGCAGGCCGACCGGCTGCTTGCCGTCGACGTACTGCTTGATGTGCTTCTCGAACCGGTCCGGGTTGAGGTACTTCCACTGGATCCATTCGAGGCCCGCCTTGATCTTCTCCGGCGACGCCTTCGGGTTGATCATGTAGCCCTCGCCGCCGAGCAGCGTGCCCTTGCCGTCCGGCATCCCGGCGATGCCGTAGTCCTCGTACTTGCCGTTGAACTGCTTGACCAGCACGGGAACGTTGTCCGGGGCCGCCATGTACATGCCGAGCTGGCCCGCGCCCATCATCCGCTGGACGTCCTGGGCCTCCAGCAACTGCTTGCTGCCCATGGCGTCGTCGGTCCAGCGCAGGTCGTGGAGCATCGTGAGGGCGGCCTTGCCCTTCTCGTTGTCGAAGTCGGCGACCCACTTGCTGCCGTCCTTGCGCGCGACGGAGCCGCCCATCGAGGCGAGCCAGCCGGTGAGGTGCCAGCCGCCCTGGTTGTTCTTGCTGTAGTCGGCGTAGCCGACGATTCCGTTGCCCAGCGCGGAAATCTTCTTCGCGGCGGCGCGCACCTCGTCCCACGTCCGCGGCGGCTTGTCCGGGTCGAGCCCGGCTTTCTGGAACAGCGGGCGGCTGTAGAGCAGGCCCATCGTGTAGTTCATCGTCGGCAGGCCGTAGAGCTTCCCGTTCGGGCCGCGGAAGTTGTCGAGCAGCTCCGGCTTCAGGTCGTTGACGTGCGGGACTTTCTTGACCGCCTCGGTGATGTCCGCGGCCTGGTGCCGGGCGATGATCTGGGCGGGGTCGGTGAAATAGACGTAGTAGACGTCTTCGAGCTGCCCGCCGGCCAGCTTCGCGCCGAACGTCTTCGGGTCCATGAACCCTTCGTGCGGCTCGATCTTGACGTTCGGGTGCGCCGCCTCGAATTCCTTGACGTCGGCGTCGAACACTCCGCGCTCGAACGGCTGGCTGGTCGGCGGCTGGCCGGTGACGGTGATCGTGACCTTGCCCCCGGCGGAGCTTCCCGGATCCGCGCCGCTCCCGCAGGCGGTTGTTCCCAGAACCAGACCCGCCGCGGCGAGCAGCGCGAACATCCGGCGGGGAGCGGCGGGGGACCAGGGTCTGCTCATCTCAAGCCTCATCTCGCGGGGACAGCAGGTGACGGCGGTCACCCTAAGGCCGCGAGCGACGGATGCGCAAGAACTCGACGAGAATCTGCAACTTGTGAACAGCAGGCGGAGCGAAGGTCAGGAGACCCGGCGGGCAGTGGAGCCGCGCACCACCAGCTCCGGGGCGAACAGCAGTTCCTCCACCGCCACCTCGCCGCCGTTGATGCGTTTCACCAGCAGTTCGACCACCGCGCGGCCCATCGCCTCGATCGGCTGGCGCGTGGTGGTCAGCGGCGGGTCGGTGCAGTTCATCAGCGCCGAATCGTCGTAGCCGACCACGGAAATGTCGCCCGGCACGGACAAGCCCTGCCGCCGGGCCGCGCGGATCGCGCCCAGCGCCAGCGGATCGCTCGCGCACAGCACCGCCGTGGCGCCGCGCGGGTACAGCCGCGCCGCCGCCGCGTGCCCGCCTTCTGATGGAGAACATCCCGTGCTCCACCAGTTCGTCCAGCACCGGGAGCCCGAGTTTCGCGGCGTGCACCCGGAACGCCTCGAGCTTGCGGCGCGACGGCACGTGGTCGCTCGGCCCGAGCACCAGGCCGATCTTCTCGTGGCCGAGCGAACTCAGGTGCCCGACGGCCTGCTCGACGGCGACCGCGTCGTCGCACGAGACCTGCGGCAAACCGAGGTGGCCGACCGCCGCGTTGATCAGCACCGTCGGCAGCCGGCGTTCCGCGAGGTGGTGGTAATGCGTGTGCACGGCGTCGGCCTGCGCGTACATCCCGCCGGCGAACACCACGCCGGACACCTGCTGCTGCAGCAGCATCTCGACGTACTCCGCCTCCGACACCCCGCCCGCGGTCCGCGTGCACAGCACCGGGGTGAAGCCCTGCTGGGCCAGCGCGTTGCCCATGACCTCGGCCAGCGCCGGGAAAATCGGGTTCTGCAGCTCCGGCAGCACGAGCCCGACCAGCCGGGCGCGCTCGCCGCGCAGCTGGGTCGGGCGTTCGTAGCCCAGCACGTCCAGCGCGGTGAGCACGGCGGCCCTGGTGCTCGCGGACACCCCGGCCTTGCCGTTGAGCACCCGGCTGACCGTGGCTTCGCTGACCCCGACCTGGCGGGCGACTTCGGCAAGACGACGTGTCATGGGTGAAAGTTACCGCAAATCAGCGCAAGTTTCCGACTGGACCCGCACGAGCGGTGCAAGCGCGGCGAAAGTGCAGGTCGTGGACGGTGCGCACGAGGAAACGTCGTTGACTTCCCGCCGTCATTCGGTTGTAATTCTTGAACGAATCAGTGAAAATCCCTGACTAGATCCGAGCCGCCCCTCAACGAAGAGGTGCCATGCCGACTGTTCCGCGTTGTTCTCGTGCGCCCCCGGACGGGTCCGCCGCCTGTCCGCTCCCCGGTCCCCGTCGTCCCGCGCCGCGCGGGGCGTTCTCGAGCACGTCGTCTCCCTCCTCCTTGGATCAGAGGAAACCCATGAGAACGAAGCGACTTCTCCTTCGCGTCGCGACCTGCGCCCTGTCCTTGCTGGTGGCCGCTTCCGCCTGGCCAGCCACCAGCGCGTCCGCCGAAGCTCCCGTCCAGCCCGCCGCGCAAGCCGCCACCGCGACGTACACCGCCAGCAGCCAGCTCCCCGGCTATCCGGTCGCCAACGTCGGCGACGGCAACCAGGCGACCTACTGGGAAAGCGCGAACAACCAGTTCCCCCAATGGATTCAGGCTGATCTCGGCACGACGGCGAACGTCGCCCAGCTGGTGCTCAAACTGCCCGCGAACTGGGAGGCCCGCACCGAAACCTTCGCCGTGCAGGGCAGTGCGAACGGCGCGAGCTTCAGCGATCTCGTGCCCTCGGCCGGCTACCGGTTCGACCCGGCGACCGGCAACACCGTCACGGTGAACCTCACCGCCAGCACCCGCTACGTCCGGCTGAACATCACGGCCAACACCGGCTGGCCCGCCGCACAGCTGTCGGAGTTCGAAGTGCACGGCCCGGCCGGAGGCGACACGCAGCCGCCGTCCGCGCCCGGCAACCTCGCCTACACCGAGCCGGCGAGCGGACAGATCCGGCTGACCTGGTCGGCCTCGACGGACAACCTCGGCGTCACCGGCTACGACGTCTACGCCAACGGCCAGCTCCGCGGCAGCGTCGCCGGGGATGTGCTGACCTACACCGACAATCAGCCCGCCAGCGCGAGCGTCGCCTACTTCGTGCGCGCCCATGACGCAGCGGGCAACCAGTCGGCGAACAGCGCCACGGTGACCCGCAACGGCACTCAGAGCGGCACGAATCTCGCGCTGCGCAAGCCAATTACGGCTTCGTCGACCCAGCAGACCTACGTCGCGGCCAACGCCAACGACGACTCCGTGACCACGTACTGGGAGGGGAGCGGGGCCTACCCGAACCTGCTGACCGTCGCGCTCGGTTCGCACGCAGACCTGGACCGGGTCGTCGTGAAGCTCAACCCGGACCAGGCGTGGAGCGCGCGGACCCAGACGATCGCCGTCGAGGGCCGGGACCAGGGTGCGACGGACTTCGCCACGCTCGTGGCGGCGCAGACGTACCGGTTCGACCCAGCGAGCGGCAACACGGTGACGATCCCGGTCAGCGGCCGGGCCAGTGACGTCCGCCTGCGTTTCACCGCCAACTCCGGCGCGGGCGGCGGCCAGGCCGCGGAATTCCAGGTCTTCGGCGTCCCCGCGCCGAACCCGGACCTCACCGTTTCCGGCGTGTCCTGGTCGCCGGAGAAGCCGGTGGAGAACGACGCGATCACCGCGTCGGCGACTGTCCGCAACGCCGGGACGGCGGCGTCCGCCGCGACCGACGTGAACCTCTACCTGGGCAAGACAAAGGTCGGCACGGCCGCAGTCGGCGCGCTCGCGGCCGGAGCGTCCACGACGGTGTCGGTGAACCTCGGCGTCCGGGACGCGGGCAGCTACGACGTGACCGCGAAGGTCGACGAGGCCAACACCGTCGTCGAACAGAACGAGGACAACAACTCCTACACCAGTTCGACGCCGCTGGTGGTCAGTCCGGTGCAGAGTTCCGACCTCGTCGCGGCCACGTCGTGGTCGCCGAACAACCCGTCTGCGGGCAACTCTGTCGCCTTCACCGCGACCCTGCGCAATCAGGGCACGGTCGCTTCCTCGGACGGTGCCCACGCCGTCACGGTCACGATCGCCGACCAGAACGGGACGGTGGTCAAGACGTTGAACGGTTCCTACTCGGGAGCCATCGCCCCTGGAGCCACCGAACCGGTGACCGTCGGCGGCTGGACGGCGGCCAACGGCCGGTACACCGTGAAGACGGTCGTCGCGAACGACGCCAACGAGCTGCCGGTCAAGCAGGGCAACAACAGCAGCACCCAATCGTTGTTCGTCGGCCGCGGCGCCAACATGCCGTACGACATGTACGAGGCCGAGGACGGTGTCGTCGCGGGCGGCGCGGCGGTGATCGGTCCAAACCGGACGATCGGCGACCTCGCGGGCGAAGCGTCGGGCCGCAAGGCCGTGACCCTGAACGCGACCGGCTCGTCGGTCGAGTTCACCACGCGGGCGGCGACCAACACGCTCGTCACGCGGTTCTCGATGCCGGACGCCGCGGGCGGCGGCGGGCAGAACTCGACGCTGAACGTGTACGTCGACGGCACGTTCCTCAAGGCCATCGACCTGACCTCGCACTACGCGTGGCTCTACGGCCCCGAAGCGTCCCCGGGCAACTCGCCGGGAGCCGGGCCGGCGCGCCACATCTACGACGAGGCCAGCCTCCTGCTCGGCACGACCGTGCCCGCCGGGCACAAGATCAAACTGCAGAAGGACGCGGCGAACAGCGCGAACTACGCGATCGACTTCGTGAACTTCGAACTGGCCGCCGCGGCGGCGAACCCGGACCCGGCGCACTACGCGGTCCCGGCCGGATTCACCCAGCAGGACGTGCAGGCCGCACTGGACAAGGTCCGCCAGGACCCGAACCTCACCGGCGTCTACCTTCCCGCCGGGCAGTACCCGGTGTCCGGCAAGCTCACCGTGTACGGAAAGCCGGTCACGGTGCTCGGCGCCGGTCCGTGGTTCACCAGGTTCACCGCGCCCGCCGGGCAGGAGAACACCGACATCGGGTTCGACGCGCAGGCCAGCGCGAGCGGGTCGACCTTCAGCGGGTTCGCCGTGTTCGGGAACTACACCTCCCGGATCGACGGACCGGGCAAGGTTTTCAACTTCACCGGCGTCACGAACATGACCATCGACAACATCTGGGTGGAGCACCAGATGTGCCTGCTCTGGGCGACCAATGTGGACAACTCGACGGTGAAGAACTCCCGCATCCGCGACACGTTCGCCGACGGCGTCAACTTCACCAACGGCAGCACGGGCAACCACGTCGCCAACAACGAGGCGCGCTCTACCGGTGACGACAGCTTCGCGCTGTTCGCCGCTACGGACCTCAACCAGGGCAACCAGTACGACAACGTGTTCGAGAACCTCACCGTGCTGCTTCCGTGGCGCGCGGCGGGCCTCGCGGTGTACGGCGGGTACAACAACACCTTCCGGAACCTCTACATCGCGGACACGTTGACGTACTCCGGGATCACGCTCAGCTCGCTCGACTTCGGCTACCCGTTCCTCGGGTTCGGGCCGCAGCCGACGACTGTCCAGAACGCGTCGCTCGTCCGCACCGGCGGCCATTTCTGGGGCAAGCAGACGTTCCCGGCGATCTGGATGTTCTCCGCGTCCAAGGAGTTCCGCGGCATCCGGGTGTCCGATGTGGACATCCAGAGCCCGACCTACAGCGGCGTCATGTTCCAGACCAAGTACACCGGCAACCAGCCGGAGAACCCGGTCCAGGACACCGTGCTGACGAACGTGTCGATCAGCGGGGCGCACCGCAGCGGCGACGAGTTCGACGCGAAGTCCGGGATCGGGATCTGGGCCAACGAGCTGCCGGAACCCGGCCAGGGCCCGGCGGTCGGCTCGGCGACCTTCACCGGGCTGACGTTGAGCGACAACGACCAGGACATCCGGAACACGACGACCACGTTCGCCATCACCCGGAACTGACCGCGAGTGCCCGCCGGTCTCCCCGGCGGGCACTCGCCCCTTCCTCCGCCGTCTCAAAGAAGAGAAGAGGCCATGACACGTCTGCGTTTGCCCCGCCTCGTCGCGGGTTTCGTCGCCGCAGGACTGTTCACCGCGGGTCTTTATCCCGCTTCCGCCGCTGGCGGCCCGTCGCCTGGACCCGCTGCTGCTGATGTGCAGTTGACCCGCACGGTGTCGGCGAGCAGCGTCCAGCCCGGCTATCCCGTCGCCAATGCCTTCGACGGGAATCAGGCCACCTACTGGGAATCGGCCAACAACGCGTTTCCCCAGTGGATCCAGGCCGACCTCGGCTCAACCAAGCCCTTGTCGCGGCTCGTGCTGAAACTGCCTTCCTCGTGGGAATCCCGCACCCAGACCCTCACCGTGCGCGGCAGCACCGACGGCACGTCGTTCACTGACCTGGTCCGGTCGGCCGGGTACACCTTCACCTCCGGCACGGTCACGATCCCGGTGACCGCGTCCGCTCGTTACGTGCGGCTGGACGTCACCGCGAACACGCAATGGCCCGCCGCGCAGCTCTCGGAGTTCGAGCTGTACGGACCGGACACCGGCGACACGCAAGCGCCGACCGCGCCGACGAACGTCGCGCTGACCGAACCCGGCTCCGGGCAGGTCAAGCTGACCTGGTCGCCGTCGACGGACGACGTCGGCGTGACCGGCTACACCGTCTACCGCGACGGCACGCCCGTCACCACGGTCACCGGCACCAGCTTCACCGAGAATCGGCCCGCGGGCACGCGGATCGAGTATTTCGTGCGCGCCAAGGACGCCGCCGGGAACGAGTCCGCGGACAGTAACCACGTCGTCCGCGCCGGGACGCAGACCGGCCAGAACCTCGCCGCGGGCAAGCCGATCGAGGCGTCCTCGACGGTCGGTGCGTTCGCGGCCGCCAACGCGAACGACAACAACCTCGGTACTTATTGGGAGTCTTCCGCAGGCTACCCGAACACCCTGACAGCGAAGCTCGGCTCCGACGCCGACCTCGACTCGATCGTCGTGAAGCTCAACCCGGACCCGATCTGGGCCGCGCGGACGCAGAACTTCGAGATCCTCGGCCGCGCCCAGGGCTCCACGGACTTCACCACGCTGTCGGCGCGGGCCGATTACCGCTTCGACCCGGCCGCCAACCAGAACACCGTGACCATCCCGGTCACCGGCCGCGCCGCGGACGTGCGGCTGCGGTACTTCGCCAACTCCGGCGCACCAGGCGGGCAGGCCGCCGAGTTCCAGGTCTTCGGCACCCCCGCGCCGAACCCGGACCTGGTCGTCACCGGCACCGAGTGGACCCCGGCAAACCCGACCGAAACCAGCGACCTCTCCGTAGCGGCGACGGTGCGGAACGCGGGCACCGCCGCTGCGGCCGCCACGACGGTCAACGTCAGCCTCGGCGGCACCGTCGTCGGAAACGCGCCAGTGGGTCCGCTCGCCGCTGGAGCTTCCACCACGGTGACAGTGAAGGCGGGCAAGCGGCCGCAAGGCAGCTACCGCGTGGCCGCCACCGTCGACCCGGCCAACACGGTGCTCGAACAGGACGAAACCAACAACACCTACACCGCGCCGACCCAGCTGGTGATAGCGCAGGCACCGGGACCAGACCTCGAGGTCACCGGCATCACGTCGAACCCGCCGAACCCGGCCGTCGGCGCGGCGGTGACCTTCACCGTCGCCGTGCACAACCGCGGCACGAGCGGCGCGGGAGCCTCGACGACCCGGCTGACCGCCGGCGCGACCACACTGAACGCCGAGACCCCGGCGATCGCCGCCGGTGCCACGGAGAACGTCGCGATGCCCGGCACCTGGACCGCCGCCAACGCCACGCTCACCGCGACGGCGGACGCGAACGACACCGTCGAGGAGACCAACGAAGCCAACAACGGCCTCTCGCGGGCCATGGTGGTAGGCCGCGGCGCGGCGGTCCCGTACGTCGAGTACGAGGCGGAAGCCGCGCAGTACCAGGGCCAGCTGCTGGAGACCGACCCGCTCCGCACCTTCGGGCACACGAACTTCGCGACCGAATCCTCCGGCCGCAAGTCCGTGCGGCTGGCGAACCAGGGCCAGTACGTGGAGTTCACCTCGACCAACCAGTCGAACTCGATCGTGGTCCGCAACTCGATCCCCGACGCACCCGGCGGTGGGGGACAAGACGCGACGATCAGCCTGTACGTCAACGGAACCTTCGCACAGAAGCTGAACCTGTCGTCGAAACACAGCTGGCTCTACGGCACCACGGACGACCCTGAGGGCCTGACGAACACGCCAGGAGCCGACGCGCGCCGGCTGTTCGACGAGTCGCACGCGCTGCTGTCGCAGTCGTACCCGGCGGGCACGAAGTTCAAGCTGCAGCGCGACAGCGGCGACAACGCGGCGTTCTACGTCATCGACCTGATCGACCTCGAACAGGTCGCGCCGCCCGCGCAGAAACCGGCCGAATGCACGTCGATCACCGAGTACGGCGCGGTGCCCGACGACGGCAAGGACGATTCCGAGGCGATCCAGCGCGCGGTCACCGACGACCAGAACGGCGTGATCAGCTGTGTCTGGATCCCGCCGGGCCAGTGGCGGCAGGAACGCAAGATCCTGACCGACGACCCGAACGTGCCCAACGGCGGCGGCCAGTACAACCAGATCGGCATCTCGAACGTCACCGTCCGCGGCGCCGGGATGTGGCATTCGCAGCTGTACTCGCTCATCCAGCCGCAGGACGCGGGCGGCATCAACCATCCGCACGAGGGGAACTTCGGCTTCGACATCGACAAGAACGTCCAGATCTCCGACCTCGCGATCTTCGGCTCCGGCCGGATCCGCGGCGGGGACGGCGGCGCGGAGGGCGGCGTCGGGCTGAACGGCCGGTTCGGCACCGGCACGAAGATCTCGAACGTGTGGATCGAACACGCGAACGTGGGCGTGTGGGTCGGCCGGGACTACAGCAACATCCCGGCGCTGTGGGGTCCGGCCGACGGACTGGAGTTCAGCGGCATGCGGATCCGCGACACCTACGCCGACGGCATCAACTTCACCAACGGCACCCGGAACTCGCGGGTGACGAACTCGTCGTTCCGCACCACCGGCGACGATTCGCTCGCGGTGTGGGCGAACCAGTACGTGAAGGACCCGGCGGTGGACATCGCGCACGACAACGCGTTCGCCAACAACACGATCCAGCTGCCGTGGCGCGCGAACGGGCTCGCGATCTACGGCGGGTACGGCAACAAGATAGAGAACAACCTGGTGTCGGACACGATGAACTACCCCGGCATCATGCTGGCGACCGACCACGACCCGCTGCCGTTCTCCGGGCAGACGCTGATCGCGAACAACGCCCTGTACCGCTGCGGCGGCGTGTTCTGGGGCGAACAGCAGAAGTTCGGCGCGATCACGCTCTTCGCGCAGGGCAAGGACATCCCCGGGGTGACGCTGCGGGACACGGAGATCCACGACTCCACCTACGACGGCATCCAGTTCAAAACCGGCGGCGGAGCGATGCCTGAGGTGGCGATCAGCAACGTCAAGATCGACAAATCGAACAAGGGCGCGGGCATCCTCGCGATGAGCGGCGCCCGCGGCAGCGCGACGCTGACGAACGTGACGATCACGAACTCGGCGGCGGGCGACATCGTCCGGGAACCGGGCTCGCAGTTCACGATCACCGGCGGGCCGGTCCCGGCGGTAGTGCGGCGCGGGGCGCGGTAGCGGGGAGCGGTGCCGGGGACGAGCCGCGTCCCCGGCACCGGCGAACCGCGGGCCGGGCGGCGGTCTGGCGAGCGGCGGGCCGGCGAACCGCGGCCCGAGCGGCCCGGACCGATCCGTGGTCGACTGTCGGGCATGACCGACCTGATCTTCACCGGCGGCCCGATCCTGACCGTCGACGACGGGCGGCCCGAGGCCGAGGCGATCGCGGTGCGGGACGGGATCATCACCGCCGTCGGGGACCGGGCCGAAGTCCTGCCGCTCCGGACGCCCGCCACCGAGGTCGTCGACCTGGGCGGCGCGGCGCTGCTGCCCGGCTTCGTCGAGGCGCACGGCCATCCCGCGCAGATGGCGATGTCGCTCGCGCCGCCCTCGGTGGACGTGCGGCCCTTCTCGGTCCCGGACGGCGCGGGCGTGCTGCGGGCCGTTTCCGAAACCGCCGCCGCGGCACGGCCGGGCGTTCCGCTGCTGTTCTACGGCATCGACATCCTGCTGCAGCCCGGCCTGGAACTGCCGACCGCCGATCAGCTGGACGCGCTCGCCCCGCGCAATCCCGTGCTGATCGTCGCCAACAGCGGCCACGCCGCCTACGGCAACCACGCCGCGTTCGCCGCCGCGGGCATCACGCGCGACACTCCGGACCCGCCCGGGGCGTCCTTCGTCCGCGACGGCTCGGGCGACCTCACCGGCGAGGTCCTCGAGGCCGCCGCGGTCCAGCGGCTCGGCGGGCCCGCGATCGAAGCCGCCGCCGCGAACATGCCGGAGAACCTGGTCTGGGCCTGCCGCCAGCACGCCGCGGCGGGCACGACGACGGTCAGCGAACTCGCCTATTCCGCCGCGCAGCACCGGCTGCTGTCCGGCGCGGCGGGCCCGGACGCGCTCGTCCGCCTGCGCGCCTACGAGATGGGCACCCTCGATCTGGCCCGCGACCCCGCCCGCCGGGCCGGGCCCTTCCCGCCGACACCGACCTGTTCGGCCGCCTCGGCATGAAGATCTGGGCCGACGGTTCACCGTGGCAGGGCAACATCAAAACCACCTTCGGCTACCTCGACACCGGCGCCACCCGCCGGATGGGCCTCGAACCGCACCACCACGGCGATGCGAACTGGACGGCCGACCAGCTTCGCGAACTCGCCGTTTCCTTTGTCGGCCAAGGGTTCCAGGTGGCCTGCCACGTCCACGGCGACAGCGCGGTCGACGACGTCCTCGACGCCTACGAAGCCGCCCTCGCCGCCCGTCCCGGCGATTGGCGGCTGCGCCTCGAGCACGCGGGCGCCATGCGTCCCGACCAGTTCGCGCGCGCGGCGAAGCTCGGCGTCACCGTCAGCCTGTTCATCGAGCACCTGTACTACTGGGGCGACGTGCTCCTCGACGACCTGTTCGGCCCTGACCGCGGCGGCCAGTGGATGTCGGCCAAGTCCGCGCTCGACGCCGGGCTGCGCGTGTCCTTCCACAACGACGGCACCGTCACCCCGCCCAGCCCGCTCGGCAACATCGCCACCGCCGTCACCCGCACCGCCCGCGGGTCCGGCCGCGTGCTGGCCCCGTCGCAGCGGATCGCCGTGACCGCCGCGATCCGCGCGCAGACCATCGACCCCGCCTGGCAGCTCCACCTGGACAAGCACGTCGGCAGCCTGGCCGTGGGCAAGGCCGCCGACCTGGTCGTCCTCGCGGAGAACCCGCACCTCGCCGACCCGGCCGCGATCCGCGGCATCGCCGTCCAGGCCACCTACCTGAACGGGCGGCGCACCCACGGGTGAGATTCCCCCGGGCCCGGATGTCGAAATCCCGCCGCCGGGTTCGTACCTCCGGACGAACGCCCCGAGACAGAGGAGAACGAGACCATGACGAACGCCGGCGAGATCAACGAAGAGTTCACCGCGACCCTGCGCAAGAGCCCGGCCAAGGGCGGCCACACCTACCTGATCTGGCCGGGCTCGGCCGAGTTCTTCGGCACCCGCGGCCTGGTGAAGGTGCGCGGGACGGTCGACGGCGAGCCGTTCCGCAGCTCCTTCATGGCGCTCGGGGACGGCACCCACAAGCTCCCGGTCAACGCCGCGGTCCGGAAGGCGATCGGCAAGGAAGCCGGCGACACCGTGACGGTCGTCCTGCTGGAACGGCTCGCCCGCTGAGCCGCGCGTTGGGCCCTTCGGGTGGTCGTCCCGGCCGCCGGCGAACGCCGGGCCGCCTCCCGCGCGTTACCCAGGGAGAAGTGTGCGAGGGGACGCACACGGAACTCATGGGGGAGACATGGGGATTATCAGCGGCCGTCCAGAACTGCCCATTATCGAAGCCCAAGTACCCGAGGAATACGCGCCGACGGCGCTAGCGGCGGAAACGTTCGATCCGCACCAGCGGTGGAGCCGGCTTGTCGGCGGAGGCGACGGCGTCGTCTACGCGGTACAGGCGGACGGCGCCCTTTACTGGTACCGCCACCGGGGCTGGGCCACCGCCGCGTTCGACTGGGCCAACCAGGGCTCCGGGGTGCAGATCGGGTCCGGATGGCAGGACTTCGTCACCGTGCTCGGCGACCTGAACGGCGTCCTCTACGGAGTGCGCGGGGACGGAACCGTGCTGTACTACCAGCGGATCGTGTCCAATCTGGACACCGGCGCGGGCACCTGGGCGAACAACGGCACCGGCGTCGTCGTCGGAACCGGATTCAACGCCTTCCCGCGGATTTTCGGCGGACCGGGCGGCGTGATCTGGTGCGTGGACGCCGACGGAATCCTGTACCGATCACGGCGAATCAACGGCACTTTCGAAACGCCTCAACCGATCGGCAACGGATTCAATATCCCGCGTTATCTTTTCGCCGAGACCGGAAATGTCATTTACGCCGTCAGCGGCACCGGCGCGCTCACCTGGTTCCGCTACCGCGACGGCATCGGATGGGCGAACGGAGGGCAGCCCATCGCGATCGGCGACAACGACTGGTTCGAGCTGTTCCGCCGCGACCTGTTCGCCGGCGGCGGCAACGGCGCGATCTACCTGATCCGGATCGACCATTCGACGGTCCCGGGCGACGACGGCGACCTCGTCGAACTGCGGCTCACCAACCACGAGACCGTCGACACCGACGGCGGGGCGCGGTGGATCAACAACGCGACCGGCGTGGTCGTCGGACAGGGCTTCACCGTCGAACGCAGCGCCGGGCTCCAGGGGTATCCGCAGCGGCAAAGCGTGCCCGCGGGCGGCCGCGTGTCGATCGCGCTGTCGACGGCGTTCGCCTCGGTCACCGCGCAGCTCGTGCGCGTCGCGCCCGGCGGGGACACGCCCGTCGCGGTCACCGGGACCACCGCCGTCACCGGGGGTATCCAGCCGGTGGCGGCGGATTACCGCTCCGCCGGATGCGGCTGGGCCGAGCGCTACGCCGCCGACATCCCGGCGAACTGGCCCTCCGGGGTCTACGCCGCGCGGCTGACCGGCCGGTTCGACCGGGTGCAGCACGTCCCGTTCGTCGTGCGGCCCGCGACGCCCGCGCAGAAGATCGCCGTGGTGCTGCCGACCAACACCTACCACGCGTACAACGGCTGGAGCGGCCACGACCAGTACTCCGAGGGCCAGGACGGCGTCCGGCGCACGATCTCGTTCCTGCGGCCGAGCTACAACTGGCTGATCGCGCCGAAAGGCCAGTACGACCTGGAGCTGTACAGCGACCTCGAACTCCTGCGCTGGCTGAGCGGCGAGCAGATCGGCTTCGACTGCTACACCGACCACGACCTGCACACCGGCGGCTGGCTCGCGGCGTACCGCGCGATCGTGCTCGGCTCGCACCCGGAGTACTTCTCGATGGCCATGCGCACCAACCTGGCGAACTACCTCGCGGCCGGGGGCAGCGTCATCGGCACCGGCGGCAACCAGATCTACGAACGCGCGGAGTTCAACACCGACGGCACCACCCTGACGTTCCGCGCCGCCGACGGTAGCCGAGACCTGTTCCTCGAGCACTACAACCTGCCGGAGTCCCAGCTGCTCGGGGTGAACTTCGAGTACCAGGGCTGGATGACGTTCGCGCCGTACCGCGTGCTGCGCGGCCACCCGTTCCTGGCCGGAACCGGCCTGACCGTGGGCAGCGAGTTCGGCGCGCACGGCCGCAACGGAGCGGCGAGCGCCTGGGAATTCGACACCCTCCAGGGCTTCGACGGCGAGGTCCGGCCGGACGAGGTCATCGCCCAGGGCACGAACCCGACCGACCGCGCGGGCGCCGCGATGGTGTGCAAGGAGCTGCCGGGCGGCGGTTTCGCGTTCAGCGCGTCGTCGATGACCTTCAACGGCGCCATCCGAGTGGACCCGGCAGTGCGGAAGCTGTTGCGGAACGTATTCGACCGGGCACTCAGCCGACCCGCTCCGGCAAGCTCGTGATCACGGTCCGTGAGGGGAACCCTGACGGAGTCAGAGTCCGTGAAGGTTCCCCTCACGGACAACCCCGCCGCGCTCATCCCGACCCGCCGAGCGCCATTCGACGCGGGTGCGGGGCCATCTTGATCCGGCGGGCCGCCGGGGAATGCGGAGAGGTAGTTGAACGTTTGAGCATCCGTGAAGAACATTGGCTTCCTTTCGTTCGGCCACTGGTCGGCGAGCGCGCACTCCGAGACCCGCTCGGCCGCCGACTTCCTGCACCAGTCGATCGACCTCGCGGTCGCGGCCGAGGAGCTGGGCGTCGACGGCGCGTACTTCCGCGTGCACCACTTCGCGCGGCAGGCGGGCAGCCCGTTCCCGCTGCTCGCGGCGATCGGCGCGCGGACGTCGAAGATCGAGATCGGCACCGGCGTGATCGACATGCGCTACGAGAACCCGCTGTACATGGTCGAGGACGCCGGCGCCGCCGACCTCATCTCCCGGGGCAGGCTCCAGCTCGGCGTCAGCCGGGGTCCCCCGAGCAGGTGATCGACGGCTGGCGGTACTTCGGCTATGCCCCGGCGGAGGGCGAGACCGAGGCGGACATGGCCCGCGAGCGGGTCGAGGTCTTCCTCAAGCTGCTCGAGGGCGAGGGCTTCGCGCAGCCGAACCCGCGTCCGATGTTCCCCAATCCGCCCGGGCTGCTGCGCCTCGAACCGCATTCCGAAGGCCTGCGCGACCGCATCTGGTGGGGTTCGGGCTCGAACGCGACGGCCGTCTGGGCGGCCAAGCTGGGCATGAACCTGCAAAGCTCCACGCTCAAAGACGACGAAACGGGCGAACCGCTGCACGTCCAGCAGCGCAAGCAGATCGAGGCCTACCGCGAGGCGTGGAAGGAGGCCGGGCACGAGCGCGAGCCGCGCGTGTCGGTCAGCCGCAGCATTTTCGCGCTGACCACCGACCTGGACCGCGCGTACTTCGGCCGCGACCGCAACTCGCGCGACCAGGTCGGCATGATCGACGAGAACACCCGGGCGATCTTCGGCCGCTCGTACGCCGCCGAACCGGACCAGCTGGTCCGGGAGCTGAAGGAGGACGAGGCCGTGCAGGCCGCGGACACCCTGCTGCTCACCGTCCCGAACCAGCTCGGCGTCGATTACAACGCGCACGTGCTGGAAAGCATCCTGACGCACGTCGCGCCGGAACTCGGCTGGCGCTGACCGCGACCGGCCACAAGGGACTCCCGCTTGTCCCTTGCGGCCGGTTTTCCGCTCTGGCCTCGCGACTGCGCCCTCCCGTTCCGGGCGCACCGGCCGCTCCCGCTAACATCACTGAGTTTTCAGCGCGGCGGGAAAAGAGGCGGAAGTGGACACGGGGACGTTGAGCGGGCCGGTCCGGCCCTCGCAGTCGCCGGGCGGGGAGCGAAGACCGGCGTTCCGGCCGGACATCCAGGCCCTGCGCGCGGTGGCCGTCGGCCTCGTCGTGCTCAACCACCTGTGGCCCGCGCGCCTGAGCGGCGGGTACGTCGGCGTGGACGTTTTCTTCGTCATTTCCGGCTTCCTGATCAATTCGCACCTGATCCGCGAGGTCGCGAGCACCGGGCGGATCCGGCTGGCGAAGTTTTACGCGCGCCGCGTGCGCCGCCTCCTGCCCGCGGCGTTTCTCGTGCTGGCCTTCGTGCTCGTCGCCGCGTATTTCCTGATGCCCTTCCCGCGCTGGGAGTCCAACGCCCAGGAAGTGGTCGCGAGCGCGCTGTATTGGGAAAACTGGCTGCTCGCCGCGCATTCGGTCGACTATTCCCATCTGACCGACTCGGCGAGCCTGTCCCAGCACTACTGGTCGCTGTCGGTCGAGGAGCAGTTCTACCTGTTCTGGCCGCTGCTGCTCCTGCTGCTGTTCAAGATCCGGGCGCGGTGGGCGCGGCTGGCCGGCGTCGCGGTCGTCGGCGCGGCCTCGCTGGGATTCAGCATCTGGTTCACCGACGTGTCCAAGAGCCAGGCGTATTTCGTGACTCCGGTGCGGGTCTGGGAATTCGCGCTCGGCGCGGTGCTCGCTTTCGGCGGCGCGAAATTCGTGCTGCCCAGGATCGCCGCGAACCTGGCCTCGTTCGCCGGTTTCGCCGCCATCGCCGTCGCCGCCGTGCTGTTCGACGACCAGACCGCGTTCCCCGGGGCGACCGCCCTGCTGCCCGCCGTCGGCACCGGGCTGGTCATCCTCGCCGGCGCCCGCGAGGGACGGCAATGGCACACGCCGCTGTCCTCGTCGCCGCCGGTGCAGTGGCTGGGGAACGTCAGCTACTCGCTCTACCTGTGGCACTGGCCGCTGATCATGCTGGCCCCGTTCGCCTTCCCGGACGCGCTGGCCGCGGGTGCGCTGACCTGGCAGGTCAAGCTCGGCATCGTAGCCGCGTCCCTGCTCGCGGCGTACGCGTCGAAGCGGCTTGTCGAGGACCCGGTCCGGACCTGGCGGCCGCTGAGCCGAGCCACCGGGATGACGTTCGCGAGCATGGCGGCCGGGATGCTCGTGGTGTGCGCCGCCGCGGGCGGCTTGACCTGGACCTACCAGCGGCACGTCGACCAGGCGGCCCGCGAGCTGACGGCCGAGCGGGAGAGCCCCTGCCACGGCGCCAGGGCGCTGATGCCGGGCAGCGGGTGCGCGGACCCGTTCGGCCCGGCCAAAACCGTCGAAATGGGCCCGGCCAACCGGTACTACACCGCGCCCGCCGACTGCCCGCCGCCGATGTCCCGGTACTCGGCGAGCGACGGCACGAAGACGACCACCAAATGCGACTTCACCCAGGGCGCGGCCAATCCGACAGTGGTCTGGCTGGTCGGCGACTCGCACGCCCAGCAGTGGCAGGGTCCGCTGCTGAGCATCGCGCGCAAGAACCACTGGCTGCTCTACACGAGCTATCTGGGCGGCTGCCCGTTCGCCGACATCCGGGCCCTGCAGTACGGCCGCGACACCGTCGACCAGCGGTGCATGTCCTGGACGAAATCGATGGTCGGCGAGATCGCGAAAACGCGCCCCGCGTACGTGTTCACCTCGTTCTACAGCCGACACGAGCCCGCCGCGGACCACAGCGGACGGTCGCAGGAGGAGCAGTACCAGGACGGCCTCAACGCGTACTGGTCAAAGTGGACCGCAGCCGGAGCTACGGTATTCGTACTAGCAGACCCACCGCTCAATGGACTCGTCCGCGCGACGGACTGCGTAGTGCTGAATCCGGACGACCCTCGGCAATGCGCGGTCGACCGGTCCATCGCGCAGCCCGCCGACCCGCTGACGGCCGCGGCCAGGGCGAGCACCGACCCGAAGGTCCGGCTGCTCGACCTGACCGACTACTTCTGCGACCAGCGGCGCTGCTACGCGGTGATCGGAAAGGTCAGCGTCTACTACGACGCCAACCACCTGAACCTGGACTACAGCCTGAGCCTCGACCGCATTATCGCCGCGGCCGCGGGCATTCCCGGCTAGCGCGCGGCGCGGAAACCGAAGAATTCACCCGTCAGCACAACGAATTCGTGAGCGTGTAGGCAAAATCGTTCCCGCTCTGACCGTCACAGCGACTGAACTGGGTAACGCGGCCTTCGGACCGCTACGCGCTGCTCACCATTTCCCGGCCGGGGATGGTCCGAAAGCGGGAAAGGGATGTTCTCCCGTACCCATTTCCGGCCGCCCCACGCCGTCGCTTCTAGGCTCGGCCGCATGACGATTCCTTCCGAATCCATCGGCAGCATCCCCCGTTCGCCCGAATTGCTCGGCGCCCTCGCCGCGCACGAAAGCGGACAGCTCGGCGACCAAGCCTTCGAGGCGGTCCTCACCCGGGCTGTCCGCGAGACCATCGAGCAGCAAGCAGCCATCGGTGCGAACGTCGTCACCGACGGAGAGCAGCGCAAGCCCAGCTTCGTCACCTATCCGATCGCGGGTGCGGAGAACCTTTCCCCGGACGGGGTGGTCATCCCGTTCGCGGACGGGCATCAACGGCAGCTGCCGTGTCTGACCTCCGGCCCGTTCCGCTACCAGACGCACGCCGAGAGCTATCTGCGCGCCGCGCGGGAGTGCACGAGCCTTCCGGTGAAACAAGCGGTAATTGCGCCTTCGGCGTTGTCGCTGCTTTACCCGTCGTCCGGGATCGACGGTTATTCGCGCGAGAATTTCCTTGAAGACCTGGTCAACGAGGCCGAGGCCGACATCCGCGGCTGCCTCGACGCGGGCGCGCACGTCGTCCAGCTGGACTTCACCGAAGGACGCCTGTCGCTGAAGCTCGACCCCAGCGGACAGGTGCTGCGCGATTTCGTCGAGCTGAACAACCGCGTGCTGGCCCGGTTCAGCGAATCCGAGCGGGCGCGCATCGGCGTGCACACCTGTCCCGGCGGCGACCAGGACTCGACGCACAGCCTCGACGTCGACTACGCGGAGCTGCTTCCCGTGCTGTTCCGGCACACTGCCGGAAATTTCTATGTCCAGCTCGCCAGCGAAACCGATCCGGATCGCGTCCTGCGCGTGATCGCCGACCACCTGCCGCCGGGAGCCCGGGTGTTCGTCGGGGTGACCGACCCGATCGACCCGAGGGTGGAGTCCGCCGAAGAGGTGCGCGACCGGGTTTTGCGTGCGGCGCAATACCTTCCGGCGGATCGGCTGGGAACGTGCGACGACTGCGGGTTCTCCCCGTTCGCCGACGACCAGTCGACCTCGCGGCGCACGGCGTTCGCGAAGATCCGTGCCCGGCTGGAGGGCACCGCGCTCGCGGCGGAGCAGCTCGGGGTCGGTTTCCCAGCGGCCAGGTCCAGCCAGGAAGCCCAACGCCCCGCCGCTGTCGAGTAGGAATCGCGCAGCGCAAGGGAAATACGCGGGTTCGCGGCCGGGCGACGGCTACGCAGGGTGCACCGTGCGGTCTGGATCAAGCCGCGACCTGCCTCTACCGAGTCATCGCCCGTGACCGCAGCCGGGTCCGTGCGCCCGGCCAGCCCGGCTTCCGGGCCCCGATAGGGAGAATTGGGGCCCGGCCGGGTGTTTCCGCTCCAGTTTCGCTGAAACGGATGGTCTTCCGGTCACTCGAAGCATCCGTCGCGCTACCGCTTGTAACGTCGAAGGGGCGGCAGTCAGGCCGCACGGCGAAGGGGAGCGATGACGGTGGGGAGGATCGGTGGCGGCGCGGTGGCGTTGCGGACGGCACGGGCGTTCGCAGTTCTCGCCGTACGGATGCTGCTGCTGGGGCCGGCGACGGCGGCGGCATGGCTGCGCGGGCGGCCGCTCGCGCGCGACGTCTGGCTGGCGGACACGGTAGTGGCGCTGGGGCCGGCGTTCGTGAAAGCGGCCCAGCTCCTGAGCACTCGCGCGGATCTCCTGCCGCCACGGGTGTGCCGGGCGCTTTCCCGTTTGCACGACCAGGTTCGCCCCCTTCCGCCGAGCGCGATGCCGCCCGCGCTGCGGTTCGGGACCGGGGTGCCTCGGCTGGTCGGGGCGGGCAGCATCGCCTGTGTGTACCGGCTGGTGCTCCCGGCCGGCCGGACAGTCGCGGCGAAGGTGCGCAGGCCGGGAATCGTCCGGTCGCTCACCGCCGATCTCGCGATGCTGGAACAGGGCGCGCGGCTGCTGGCGCGGCTGCCGATGCTGCGCGGTGTGCCGGTCACTGCGGTCGCTGAGCAGCTCACCGCGAGCATTCGCGCGCAGCTGGATTTCGCGCGGGAAGCGGATTCGCTCGAAGGCTTCCGGAAAGCGCTCAGCGAGGTTGACGGAGTGACCGTGCCCGGGGTCTGCCGCGCACTGTCCACAGAGGACATTCTGGTGATGGACTTCGTCGACGGACTGGCCCGCCGCCGTCCGGAGGATCTCGGCGAGGAGGAGCGGCGGACCGCGGTCGTCGCGGCGTTGCGTGCGGTGTACCGGATGCTTTTCCTGGACGGAGTGGTGCACTGCGACCTGCACCCCGGCAATCTCTACTTCCGCGCGGACGGTTCGATTGTCGTGCTGGACGCGGGTTTCACCGTCCAGCTGTCCGACTCCGCGCGGGAGAAGTTCGCCGCGTTCTTCTACTGCATGAGCGAGGGCGACGGCGAAGCGTGCGCGGACATCGTCCTGTCGACCGCGGCGGTGTCACCCGGTGCGGACACGGTGCGGTTCCGCACTGAATTGGCCGCGCTGGTGGCCGAGCACACCGGACGCAGCGCGGCGGAATTCGACCTGGTTTCCTTTGCCGCGAAGCTGTTCGACCTCCAGCGCGCGCACGGCCTGCACGCCGATCCGCAGTTCGTGTTCCCGATTCTGTCCCTGCTGGTGCTGGAGGGCACCGTGCGGGAATTCCATCCGGACGTCGATTTCCAGCGGGAGGCACGGCCCGCGCTGGTCACCGCGCTGATGGAACGCGTCGTGGCCGCGCCGCGGGAAGCGCGGTGAGACCCGGGATCGTGGCCAGGGCGCTGCGTCAGGACCTGCGGCAGGCCGACTTCGGCCGACGCCGGTTCCGGCTGCGGCCCGGCCCCGCGCGCGAGGTCCTGGAAGCGTCCGGGCGAGCGTTCCTGATCGGACTGAACGCCTCGGTCGAGCCTGCGAGCGACGCGCTCGGTCGGCAGGTGTCCGCGCTCGAACCGGAGCTGCGCGGGTTCGCGTTCGAGGGCGCGGGAATGGGCTGCGCGCTGCTTGACCTGCTCCTCCCGGTCCGGCGCGGCCGAGTCGCGGCGCTGCTGCGCGGTCCGGCGGCCGACTATCCGCACCTCGTGCACGTCGGCATCGGCTGGGCCTACGCGCGGCTGCGACTGCGTCCGTTTTTCCGTGCCCCGGCGGTGGATCCGTTGCTGCGCTGGCTGGCCTGGGACGGATTCGGCTTCCACCAAGGCTTCTTCCATACGGATCGGGTAGTCGGACGGCATCGGGTCGAACCCGGGCTCAGCGATGGGGCCCGGGGGATCCGCGACCAGGGGCTCGGCAGGGCGCTGTGGTTCTGCGAATGCGCCGATCCCGATGGCGTCGCGCTGCGGATCGCCGAGTTTCCCGCCGAACGGCACGCGGACCTGTGGAGCGGAATCGGCCTAGCCGCGACTTACGCGGGCGGCGCCGACGCAGGCGAACTCGCCCGGCTCGCCGATCTGTCCGGCCCGTTCCGCGCGCATCTGGCCCAGGGGTGCGCGTTCGCCTGCGCCGCGCGGCGGGTCAGCGGGATCGTGCCCGCACACACCGACAAGGCCGCCGAGGTGCTGGCCGGGGCTGGCACCGACGTGGCCGCGGAATGGACCGACCGGGCGCTGGCGGCGCTCGGTGCGCACCCGTCCACCCTCGCGCATTACCAGCGCTGGCGCGCGGAAATCCGGCATCTGTGGGAAAGGAAGAGCCGATGAAAACCTTTCTGCGCCGGCATCTTGCCCGCGTGGTCGCGTTGTTCGGCTGCGCGGCGGTGTTCGCGTTCACGGTCGTCCCGCAGCCGTCCTCGGCGGAGGAAACCGAACTGGCGCAGCAGTTTTCGTTCGCCGCGTCCTCGGTCAGCCCGGAGAACGCCCCCGACGGACGGCGCGTCCGCACCGTCGCCTCGGCCTACGAGCCGATCCGGTCCTGGATCTCCTCGGTCGGCGCGGCGACCGCCCTGTTCGCCGCGGACGGCGGCCCGGCCTCGCATGACGTGTGCCTGGTCGATCCGCGCACGGACACCGTCACGGTCGAACCCGCACCCGGCACCGGCGCGCGATACCAGCCGTTCACGCTGGTTCCGTCCGAGCTGGAGATGCCGTCCTTCGCCGCCCCGATGGGCTGCCTGCCCGCGGACGTCGGCGAGACGGGCCGCCAGGACGTCGTCGTCTACTACTGGGGCCGTTCACCCGTGATCTTCGAACGACTGCCCGGGGCCACTCCGTCTGCGGCCGCGTACCGTCCACGCGAACTGGTCAGCCCGTGGCAGGTCTGGAACACCAACGCCGCCACGATCGGCGACTTCGACGGCGACGGGCACCCCGATCTCGTGTTCGGCAATTACTTCCCCGACGGCGCGCGCGTGCTCGACCCGACCGCGCACCAGTCCGAACTGGTAATGAACGATTCGCTGTCCCACGCCACGAACGGCGGCACGCTCCGCCTGTTCCGCTCCGCTGGCGGCGGCCGGTTCACCGAAGCCCCCGAAGCCTTCCCACCGGACGTGCGAACCGGCTGGGCCCTCGCCCTGGGAGCCCAGGACATCGGCGGCCGGGGACTGCCAGACCTCTACGTCGCCAACGACTTCGGCCCCGATCATCTGCTGGTGAACGAGTCCACCCCAGGCCGCTTCGCGTTCCGCACGGCGACCGGGACACGGCACGCGACGACACCGAAGTCGAAAGTGCTAGGCAACGATTCGTTCAAGGGCATGGGCGTGGCCTTCGCGGATCTCGACGCGAAGGGCGTCCCGGACATCCTGGTCAGCAATATCACCGAGCCATATGCGTTGCAGGAAAGCAACTTCGCCTACCAATCCACAGTGGATCGCGCCGCCACCGCCAACCAGCTCCGCGACGGCGTGGCTCCGTATGACGACCACAGCGAGAACCTCGGCCTGTCCCGTACCGGCTGGTCGTGGGACGTCAAGGCGGCCGACTTCGCCAACTCCGGTTCCGACGAGGTCATGCACGCGACCGGTTTCGTCGCCGGAACGGTGAACCGGTGGGCGCAACTGCAGGAGACCGCGATGTCGAACGACCTCGTGCTGAGCCATCCCGCGCTGTGGCCGCGGTTCACCGAGGGAACCGACCTGTCCGGGCACGACCGCAACACCTTCTTCGCCAGGGGCGCGGACGGCCGCTACGTGAACGTCGCCGAGCAAGTCGGAGTCGGCACCGACACGGTCAGCCGCGCGTTCGCGGTCGGCGACGTGGACGGCGACGGACGGCTCGACTTCGTCGTCGCCAACCAGTGGGCACCGTCCACTTTGTACCGCAACACCTTACCAGCCGGTGCGTTCCTCGGCCTGCGCTTGCGCAAGCCCGTCGGCGACCACGCCTGCCAGACGGGCTCTCCAGGACCGACGTCACCCGCGATCGGCGCCGAAGCCGAGGTCCCCGCACCCGGCGGCGGAAAGCGGCTGCAGCAGGTGTACCCGGCGAACGGCCACAACGGCGTCAACGCCCCCGACCTGCACTTCGGCCTGGGCAGCCAGCCCCCGCCCGCGGTGCCGGTCCGCCTGGCCTGGCGAGACAGCTGCGGCCACCGCCACACCGGTTCGGTCTCCCTCCCGCCCGGCTGGCACCAGCTGCGGCTCAACCCCGACGGAACCATTGAGGAGGACCGGTGACTCCGAGCGCACGCCGTTCCGCCGCTGTGGTCGCCGCGCCGGGTGGTGGGAAGCGGCTCCAGCAGGCGTTTCCGGCCGACGTCCGCGGCGTGCACTCCGGCCCGGGCACAGCGGTGGTCCGCCCGGTGTGGCGTGCTAGCCGAGGACATCGCTCCGACAGGACCGTTGAGGAGGACCGGTGACCCCAAGCGAACCCGGTCGCGCCGCCGTGGTCGTCGCGCCGAGCAGCGGGAAGAGGCTGGCGCGGGCGCACAACACCCCCGACCCGCACCTCGGCCCGACCCTCCAGCCACCAACGATGCTCCGCCCCGCCTGCCGGGACAGCCGAAGACACCGCCCCAACCGCACCATCGAGGAGCACCGGTGACCAAATCCCCGAGCGAATGCCGTTCCGCCGCCCTGCGCCGGTTCGGTGCGTCGATCACCGTGCTGACCGTGCTCGGGCACACCGTGCTCGGCTTCGAGCAGGCCTACCTCGCCCCGGTGGTCGCGGTCGTCGCCGCGCTCATCGCGGAGATCGTGCTGGAATCGGTGGAAGCCGCGGCGGCCGGGCGGCGGCCGCGGTATCTCGGCAAGGCCGGGGCGGTCGTCGATTTCCTGCTGCCCGCCTACATCACCGGCATGGCCTGCGCGATGCTCCTGTACGCCAACGACCGGTTCATGCCGACGGTGCTCGCCTCGGTCGTCGGCGTCGCCTCGAAATACGTCGTCCGGGTGCGGATCGGCGGCAAGAGCAGGCACGTGCTCAACCCGAGCAACGTCGGGATCGTGGCGGTCCTGCTGCTGTTCGGCTGGGTCGGCATCGCGCCGCCGTACGAGTTCACCGAATGGGTCACCGGCGGGTGGGGCGCGGTCGTGCCCGCGCTGCTGCTGATCGCCGGGACCATGCTCAACGCCCAGCTCACCGGCAAGGTGCCGCTGATCCTCGGCTGGGTCGGCGGCTTCCTCGCCCAAGCCCTGCTGCGCGCGCTGTTCACCGACATCTCGCTGGTGAGCGCGGTGCTGCCGATCACCGGGACGGCGTTCGTGCTGTTCACCAACTACATGATCACCGACCCCGGCACCACGCCGTCGTCGCGACGGAACCAGGTCGTCTTCGGGCTCGCCACGGCGGCGGCCTACGGCGTGCTGGTGCAGTTGCACGTGGTGTTCGGCCTGTTCTTCGCGCTGACGATCACCTGTGCGCTGCGCGCGGTCGTGCTCGCGGTCGCCGCGCGTCGGAGTACACAGTGGACAGTCCTGGTCCCGGCGCAGCGCACTGCCGCCGAGCCGGAACCGGCGCGGGAGCCCGCATGACCCGCCGCGAATCCGGCGAGCCGGTCGCGATCGTCGGGATGGCCTGCCGCTATCCGGACGCGGGCGATCCGGCCGAGCTGTGGGAAACCGTGCTCCACCAGCGTCGCGCGTTCCGGCAGCTTCCTCCCGGACGGCTGAATCTCGCCGATCACTGGAGCGCGGACGCGAGCGCCCCGGACCGCACCTACAGCACCCAGGCGGCGGTCCTGGCGGACTGGCAGTTCGACCGGGAGTCCTTCCGGATCCCCGGCCCGGCCTTCCGCGCGGCGGACCCCGCGCACTGGCTGGCGCTGGAAACCGCGGACCGCGCGCTCGCCGACGCGGGCCATCCGGCGGGTGCGGGCCTGGACGCCGACCGGGTGGCGGTCGTGGTCGGCAACAGCCTGACCGGCGAGGTGACCCGCGCCCGGACCCTGCGGCTGCGCTGGCCGTACGTCCGCGACGTCCTGCGCGCCACCCTGCCCGAGGCGGACCTGGCGGAGGCCGAGAAGCGGTACCTGGCGGCCTTTCCCGAGGTCGGGGACGAGACGCTGGCCGGAAGCCTCGCCAACACCATCGCCGGGCGGATCTGCAACCACTTCGGCTTCCACGGCGGCGGGTACACAGTGGACGGTGCCTGCGCTTCGTCGATGCTCGCCGTCATCACCGCCTGCCGCGCGCTGCGGGACGGTGGTGCCGACTTCGCGCTGGCCGGGGAGTGGACCTGTCCCTCGACCCGTTCGAGCTGGTCGGGTTCGCCAAGGCCGGCGCTCTCGCGGCCGAGGAGATGCGGATCTACGACGAGCGTTCGGCGGGATTCTGGCCGGGCGAGGGCTGCGGGATGCTCGCGCTCGCCCGCGCCGAGGACGCGTGCGCGGCGGGATGGCCGGTCTACGCGGAGATCCTCGGCTGGGGCGTCTCGTCGGACGGTCGCGGCGGCATCACCCGGCCCGAGGCGGACGGGCAGCTGCTCGCGCTGCGCCGGGCGGGCGAGATGGCCGGGATCGAGCACGCCGAGATCGGCCTGTACGAGGGGCACGGCACCGGAACCGCGGTCGGCGACCTGGTCGAGCTGACCGCGCTGAACCGGGTCCGGCCCGGAGCCAGGCCGGCCGCGCTCGGCTCGGTCAAGGCGAACATCGGGCACACGAAGGCGGCCGCCGGTGCCGCGGGCGTGGTCAAGGCCGCGTTGAGCCTGTCGTCCGGGCTCCTGCCGCCGACCACCGGTTGCGCGGCACCGCATCCGGCGCTCGGCGAGAGCCTGCGGGTGCTGTCCGCCCCAGAGCCGTGGCCGGACGGCCCGCGGTTCGCCGGGGTGAGCGCGATGGGGTTCGGCGGTATCAACACGCACGTCGTACTGGGTGCACCGGTCCGGCCCCGATCGATCCCGTCCCCGGTGGTCGCCCGGCCGACCCCGGAGTTCGACGTCCTCGCCGTCAGCGGGCCGGACCCTGGCCAGGTCGCCGCCGAGCTGTCCCGGATCGCCGAGGCCGCGCCACGGTTGTCGCGGGGCGAACTGCACGACCTCGCCTGCCAGTACGGCCGCCGGGACGCGGCCGGACCAGTCCGGGCCGCTCTGGTCGTGCGAACCCCCGCCGAACTCGCCTCGCTCGCCACCCGCGCGGCTGCCGAGGTCGGGTTGGTGCCGCAGGGTGAGCTAGCGACGACACCCGGCTTATGGCTCGGACACACCGTTCCGGGCCGGGTCGCGCTGCTGTTTCCCGGACAGGGCGCGAGCGGTGCTGAACCGGCCGACACCGCGCTGGCCCAGCCCGCGATCTACCGCGCATCCCGCGCCGCGCTCTCCCGGCTCGAGGACCTGGGCGTGACCGCCAGCGCGGCGATTGGCCACAGCCTCGGCGAACTGACGGCGCTGGTCTGGGCGGGCTGCCTGTCGCCGGAGGACGGTGAACGGCTGGCCGTCGAACGCGGCCGGATCATGGGCGAGTACGGGACGCTCGGCACCGGGATGCTCACTCTCGCGGCGAGCGCGGCGGAGGCCCGGACGTTGTGCGCGGGCACGGAGGTGGGGCTGGCCGCCGACAACTCGGCCGTGTCCCAGGTGCTCTCGGGCTCGATGGAGGAGCTTCGCTCGGTGGCGGAATCGGCCGAGCGGCGCGGGTTCCGCGTCCGGTGGCTTCCCGTGTCCCACGGCTTCCACAGTCCCGCGATGGCCGCCTGTGCCGCACCGTGGCGCGCGTTCCTCGACGGTATCGACATCTCTCCAGTGCGGCGCACCGTGATGTCCACTGTGTACGGTCGGCGGCTCACTGAGGAAGACGATCTCGTCGAACTGCTCGTCACGCAACTGTGCGCGCCGGTGCAGTTCCGGGCCGCTGTACAGGCCGTCGAAGCGGACTTGTTCTGCGAAGCGGGCCCCGGCCGGGCTCTGAGCGCCCTAGCCGGTTCGGAGACCCCGACGGTCAGCCTGGACATCGGCGACCGCGCGGCGGCTGATTCCGCGGCAGCGCTGTTCGCCGCTGGTGCTGCCGCGAACCTCGTCCCGTGGTTCGCTGGACGCGCCGGGCGGCCCATCGACCTTGGCCGCGAACCGGAGTTCCTGACCAATCCGTGTGCGGCGGCCCCGTCGGTGATCCCGGCCCCCAGAGCGGCGCCGGACACCACTCCGGCCCTCGACGCCGCCGCGACGGTCACCGGCCTGCTCGCCGAGGCCACCGAACTCGACGCGGCGCTCATCGGCGCCGAGACCCGCCTGCTCGCTGATCTCAACCTGAGTTCGCTGCGGGCTACCCAGCTCGTCGTCGAGGCGGCCTCGGCGCTCGGCCGGACACTGCCGTCGGTGTCGATGGCGTTCGCGGACAGCTCGGTCGGCGAGGTGATCGCGGAGATCGAACGGCTCCCGGAAACCGCCGAACCCGATGCGGGAGCACCCGTTCCCGGCGTGCGGCCGTGGCTCGCCTGCTTCAGTGAGGCCTTGGTCCCGGCCCGGCCGGAACCGTGGCGTCCCACTGAAACCGTGCATGTCACCGACGCCGAAGACGTCGAGGCGCTGCTTGATCTTGGGCGGAAAGCCTTGCACCATAAGGCCCTCGTCGTGATCACGCACGACTGCGCGCTCGGCGGATTTCTCCGCTCGCTGCACCGCGAACATCCCGACGTCGGCATCACTCTCGCCCAGGTTCCGGCTGGTGCCAAGGACTTCTCGGCACTCCACGCCGAGCCCGGCCGATTCCGCGAACTGATCCTCGGCGAGGACGGCGTCTGGTACGAACCGTGCGAGCAGCTGGTACCCACGGCGACCGGCGAAACACCGCTCGACGATCAAGACGTGCTGCTGGTCAGCGGCGGCGGCAAGGGCATCGGCTACGCGTGCGCGCATGCGCTAGCCGCCTCGATCGGCCTCGCGCTCGCGATCATCGGCCGTGCCCACCCCGAGACCGACGAACTCCTCCAGTCCAATCTGGACCAGCTCAGGGCGGACGGCATCCGCGTCGCCTATGAAGCCGCCGATGTCGGTGACCCGGACGCCGTCGCGCTCGCTGTGGAAAAGCTCACCGCCGAAACCGGTCCGGTGACCGCGCTGCTGCACGCGAGCGGCATCAACGAGCCCGCCCGGTTCGCCGACCTGACCGCGGACCAGCTCCGCGCGCACCTGCGCCCCAAGGTCGCCGGGCTCCGTGCGCTGCTCGCCGCCGTTCCGCTCGAATCGCTGCGGCTGCTGGTCACGTTCGGCTCGGTGATCGGGTCCGCGGGAATGCCGGGGGAGTGCCACTACGCGCTGGCCAACGGCATCCTGCGCGCGGAAGCCCGGCGCCTCGCGCGGCAGCTGCCGACGTGCCGGGTGCTCGACATCGCCTGGTCCGCGTGGTCGGGCGCGGGCATGGCCGAACGCATGGGCGCGGCGCAAGCCCTCGCCCGCACCGGCGCGACACCGATCCCGGTCGAGGAAGGAACCGAACTGTTCCTGCGCCTGCTGCGCACCCCGGCAACGCCCGCCGACGTGTCCGTGCACGGACGGCTCGGGGACGAGCCCTCGCAGGGAACGGGCCGCTTCCTGCAGCGCATCCGAGCGCGGCATCCAGCCGTCGAACTCGTCGCCGACGCGACGCTGTCCTTGCGCGCGGACCCCTGGCTGGACGGCCACCGGGTCGACGGCACCGCGCTGCTGCCCGCGGTGGTCGGGCTGGAAGCCATGGCGCAGGCCGCTTCCACCGTCGCGGGCCGGGCCCTGACGACCGCGCGCGACGTCAAGTTCGAGCGGCCGATCATCGTTCCCGACACCGGCGAGACCCTCGTCCGAGTGTGCGCGCTGCGGGAGGACGACGCCGTCACCACCGTGCTCCGCTGCGCCGGATCCGACTTCCTGGTCGACCACTTCAGCGCCGCTTTCCCGTTGTCCGCTGTGGAAAGCACTGCAGAACCGCCGGTGGCCGCGGAGGGTGGCCGGATCGAACCCGGCGACCTGTACGACCACCTGTTGTTCCACAATGGACAGTTCCGCCGGGTCGCCGAGGTCGCCGTGCCGGACCCGTGGTCCTGCCGGGCCGTGATCACCCCGGACGATCCCTGGTTCACCTCCGTACTCGGCGACCCAGCCGCCCACGACGCCACCGTGCACGTCCTGCAGTCCTGCGTCCCGACGCGCAGACTGCTGCCCGTCGGCTGCGATCGCGTCGACTTCGATCCGCGCGCGGCAGGCCCGTGGCACCTCCGCGGCACCGAACAGCACGCCGCCGACGGCCGCTACACCTGGAACGTCGCGGCCACGGACGCGAACGGCCGGACCGCCGTCCGCTGGACCGGCCTGCGACTGGCCGACACCGGCCCACTGCCGGACGACCAGCCGTGGCCGCCGCATCTGCTGTCCGTCGCGATCACCCGCACGGCGGTCGCGCTCGGACTCGATCCGTCGCTGCGCGTGTCGCTCGGCGAACCGTTCACTGTGGCTGTCGACAGTTCCCGTCCCGCCGCCTGCGCCTGGGAGTTCGTCGAACCGCAGGAACCACCGGATCCCGGACTGCTTCGCGTGATTTCCGGCCCCTGCGCCGAGCCACCGGATCGCCTGTCCGCACGAGCCTCGACAGTGGCGCGCTGCCTGGCCGAGATGGGCGCAAATCCTTCGGAAGCAAGGTTTTCCGGAGCCTACGATGGAGGCTGGCTGGTCCTCTCCGCCGGCCGCGCACGGATCGCCTCCGCCGTGTTCACCGTGGACGGCTGCCGCCTGCCCGTCGCGATCGCCCTGCTCACGAGCGGGTCCGCATGACCCCGGCCTACCGCTACCGCCACCCCGTCACGCTGGAGGAGACGAACCTCGTCGGCAACGTGTACTTCGCGCATTACGTTCGCTGGCAAGGACATTGCCGGGAGCGGTTCCTCGCCGAGCACGCCCCGGACGTCCTGGCCTCGCTCACCGACGGCTTCGCCGTGGTCACCACCGGCTGCGGCTGCGAATACTTCGGCGAACTGACCGCGGGCGACGTCGTCGAACTGCGCATGACCCTGACCGGACTCGAGGGCCACCGAGTCGCGATGGCGTTCGACTACTACCGGACCGACGTCGCGGTGCCGCAACTCGTGGCCAGGGGACACCAAGCCGTCGCCTGCATGACGCGCGGCCCGACGGGGCTGGAACCCGTCCCGGTCCCGGAGCAGCTCCGGAGCGCGCTGACTCCATACTTGAAAATCAAGTAGTTTCGCGGTGCTCGGGTTACTGGGGAGCCCGGCCGGGTGACCTGGGGGATTGCCGACGTCGCCTGGGCTCCCGGCGGGGTGCGGGGTTGTTCGAGCTGCCGAGGTCACGCGGTTGCCGGTGACACGGCGGCTGGCCAACCACTGGCGCAGCCCGGTTCGAGCCCTGCCGAGCGAACAATCTACCTCCGCCCAGTGCCGTGCTGGCGGCATCGCTAAGACCCCGCTCCGGCCCGCGCGACGGCCTGGAGCGGCCCGGCCCGGGCATCCACACCACCCCCGCACCCCGATACGAAGCCACAATGCGGTCTGAGGGTGCTTGTCAAGGCATCTTTCCCGCCTTGACAAGCACCCTCAGACCGTCATCACAATCAGGCTTCGGGGTGCCCCCACTCCGCCCCCCACAGGCGAACCGGGCCGCGAGCCCACCGGCGCAGCGGGTCAGAGGCCCCCGACCTTCACCGGGAACTTCTGGATCGTCGCGATCGTCGTGTCCGGGTCGTCCGGCAGCACCAGGTCGACCGGGTTCTGCAGCTGATAGAGGTCGCCGCGCGGCGGGAACTGGGTCAGTTTGCCCACCAGCAGCGCCGGGTCCTTCGTGGTCAGCACCAGGGGTTCGTAGGCCTTCCGCGACTGGACGCCCGCGCGGCGCAGCAGGTCGCCGGGCTGGTCGATCGTCATGGTGAAGCTCAGCACCATGATCTGCTCGTAGCGCGGCGGGAACCGCTGGGTCAGCTTGAGCAGGCTCTTGGCGTCGACGTCGATGTCGTTCTGTTCGATCGTGATCGTGCCGCCGCCCTGGTTCGCGCTGTCGCCGCCGGGCAGTTCGCCCGACACGCGGTGGCCGACGACGCGCAGGCGCACCGAGTTGACCGGGTCGTCCGGGTTGACGTCGACCCGGACCTTGATCCCGCCCCGGAAATCGACGCTCACCAGGGACGTCCGGATCTGCAGCGGGGTGTTGATCGCCAGGCAGCTGCACGGGATCTCCGCCCCGATCGGCGGCAGGCCGCTCTGCTGCGGCAGCGCCTGGGCCTGCTGACCGCCCAGCAGCCCGCCGGCCGCGACCCCGCCGACCCCCAGCGCGGCCGCGGCGGCGGCCCCTTCAGGAACTTCCGCCGGTCCTGGCCGGAGCCGGGTTCCCCGGGATTTTCGTCGTTCGGAGCAGGCATCCTCTACCTCCGCAGGTGCGTTTCGAAGACTCTTGCTCGCTTGAATTTAAGATAGTGCCCGGCCGGGCGGCCAGGGGCGGCAGCAAGATCGACCCGGTCGTGTCCGGTCCCGATGACGCACGGCGACCGGGCCGGCCGGACAGGCGGCGCCGGTCATCAGATCGGCGGTCGCCCACCGGATCAGCGCGACGGTCCGCAAAGGACTCCAGTGCGGGCTGTCTAGCGATTCCCTGCCACGTCGAGAAGATCGAGCACCGCCAAGCCGTGTTCGGCGGCGAAGGACGCGGATTCGTCCAGAGTGGCCATCCGGCGCGGATCTTCCGGGCTGACCAGCCCGGCGAAGACCGCGGCGGCGGACTGTCCGGCGCGCAGGCACAGTTCGACTGCTGCCTCGGGGATCGCGAGTCTGCCGGCGATGCCCAGCGGGTGCGTCGCGTAGGGCAGCACGTGTCCTGGCCGGTGCAGGTCTTCCGGGCGCGTGCCGGGATCGGCGAGGCGGCGGATCGTTTCCGCCCGGTCCGCGGCGGAGATCCCCGTGGTGACACCGGTCGCGGCGTCGACCGCGACGCACCAGCCGCCGTCGTCGCGGAAGGTTGGCCGCATGGGCGGCAGTTCGAGGGCGTCGCACCGGTCGCCGGGCAGTGCGACGCCCACCAGTCCGGAGGAATGCCGGACGACGAAGGCCAGCCCGGCCGTGGAAACCGCCGCTGCGGGCAGGATCAAGGCGGCGTCAGGAGCGGAGAGCACTACCGGCTGGCCGGTCGCGAGCGCGGAGAGCGCGGCGTCGACCGGGTGTGCGGCTAGTGAGGTCATCGTCCGGCGCGAATTCACGCGACGGTCCGGATTTCCGCGGTCGCGAACCTCGCCACCTGTTCGGCGACGGTCGCGAGTTGTGCGGCGAGTTTCCGGTCGGCGACGCGGCCGTCGTCGGTGAAGGGCTGGGCGGTTGAGTCGACTACGACGCCGAGAGGGGTTGGCCAGCCGCGCAATGCGTGCACGGTCGAGCGGAGGGAGGTCAGGGTCGTCACCCCGGCCTGCGGTCCGTAGGCGCTGACGAGGCAGCCGACGGCACGGCCGTGGAGGTAAGGCCGCTCGTCGCCGGCGAGATCCTGGAGGTAGTCCAGGGCGTTCTTGAGCAGGCCGGACAAACCGCCGTGGTAGCCGGGCGTCGAGATCAGCACGCCGTCGGCGCGGCGGACAGCGTCGAGGAACGCGGTCGCGGACGGGGAACGCTGCGCGAGATCCGGTTCGTACATGGCGAAGCCGAGGTCTCGTGCGGTGAACAGTTCGGTGCGCGCGCCGTGCGACCGGACGTTGTCGAGCACGGCGCGCAGTGCCCGTTCGGAAGAGGAATCGGGGCGGACAGTGCCGCCGATGCCGACAATCAAGGGGTGCATGGTGGACCGGCTTCCTTTAGCGCGTGCGGGCGGAATCGGGGAAGTCGAAGCGGGCGACCTCCGCGAGCTGGTCGCCCAGGGTGCCGACGAGCGACTTGAAGCCGTCCGCGCCTGCCTCGGCGCTGGCCAGCGTGGGGTCGCCGAGGTAGCCCTCGGCGCCGAAATCGTTGGCCAGCCAGCCGAAACTGACGCTGCCGCCGAAGCGGGCGTGTACGTTGTCGGCCATCTGCGCGGGAATTCGCCGTTCCGCAGCGCCGAGGTCGACCAGGTCGGGGCGCAGGTGCAGCATCAGGGACGTTTCCGCGGCCCCGCCGTGGATGCCGAGGCCGTTTTCGCTGGCTGCCCAGGCCGGGTCGTGCTCTTCGGCGAGGAAGACGTTGATGCCGAACGTAAGGAGCCCGTAGGCAAGGCGCAGATCGCGCAGCGCGGTCTGGATTTCGGACACGTTCCCGCCGTGTCCGTTCACGAGCGCGAGACGGCGGATGCCGGCGGCGGCCACCGAACGTCCGATGTCGTCGAGTACGGCGGCGAAAGTCGCGGTGGACAAGGACAGTGTTCCCGCCGCCCAGGTGTGTTCCACCGACCGGCCGTAGGTGATCGTCGGCAGCAGCCACAGGTCCAGGTCTTCGCCGCGCGCCGCCACCGCCTCCCTCGACACCGCTTCCGCTACCACCGCGTCGGTGGCCAGCGGAAGGTGCGGGCCGTGCTGTTCGATCGCGCCGACCGGCAGCACCGCGACCGACGACGGCCCGCAGGCCGCGCTGACTTGGGAGGCGCGCAGATCGGCGAAAAACCGGGAAGCCATCAGGGAATTCTCCTTCGAGGGTTCAGGAGCCGAGGTAGGCGACGGCGCGGATTTCCACCCGCATCTCGGGGGTGGCCAACGCGGGGTAGATCAGCAGCGACGCGTACGAACGATCGGTCAGCAGCTTCGGCGCGTGCTCGGCCAGCCAGTGGTCGCGCACGCCCATGTACTCCGCGCGGTCGGCGGGATCGGCGAGGAACTGGTCGAACTGCACGATGTCCTCGAACTCCGCGCCCGCGTCGGCGAGCAGCCGGTGCACGCGGTTCAGCGTGACGAGGGTCTGCGCGGCGACGCCGTCGGCGGGCTGTCCGTGCTCGTCGGTCACGCCGTCGATTCCGCTGAGGAAAACGAAACCGCCCGCCGCGGCTCCTCGTCCCCACGGCTGGACCGTGGTCCCGTACTTCAACGGGCCAAGCGCTTGTTTCGTCACTGAGCGGCCTTCCGGTAGCGTCGGATGAGGTAGTAGGCGAGGGCGGCCACCGCGCCGCCGACCCACGGCGTGATGTCGCCGAACTGCGGGAAATGGGCCGCGAACGGGCCGGTGTAAAGGCTTTGGTCCATGAACGGCACCGAGACGGCGACCGCGATCACGAAGGCGGCCAGTCCGGGGCGGATCCGCCGGGCGCGGTCGAAATACCGGCGCGGGTCGATCTCGTCGCGGCCGAAGACCACGGCGTCCACGACGACGATGCCCAGCCACGGGCCGATCCAGTAGCCCATCAGGAACAGGAAGTTCTGGAAGGTGCCGAACACCGACCCCGCGTCGTGCCCGGCCACGAACCCCACTGCGGTGCCCAGCACGCCGATGATGACGGCGGAGATCCAGCGGCGCACCGAGACGCCGACCATCAGCAGGCCCAGCGAAGCGGTGTAGATGTCGAGCACGCTGCCGGAGATCGAGGCCGCCAGCAGTGCCACCAGGATCACCGCAGCCAGCCCGGACGGAATCAGCTTCGCCACCAGGTCGGTCGGGCTGTCGACGGAGATCACGGTGCCGATCGCCGCCCCGACCACCGCCATCCACAGCCCGGCCAGCGCGGCCCCGGAGAACGCCGAGAGCAGCACCCGCCGCCGCGAGGTGCCGCGCGGCAGGTAGCGCGTGTAGTCAGAACCGCCGATCGACCAGCCGAACGTCCTCGTCGAAGCGAGCGCGACGGTGGTCAGCATCCCGCCGGCGACCCCGCCCGCCCCGCGGTGCAGGACGTCGCCGGGCGCGGCGAGATCGCCTTTCGCCAGGCCGTACCAGGTGAGGATCAGGAACAGCACGGACGCGACGACGGCGAGGAAGCGTTCCGCCTGGTGCACCAGATCGTGCCCGACGATCGCGATGACGATCTGCACCGCGGCCACCGCGACGAGCGAGACGAGGAACGGCAGGCCGAACAGTTCGCGGACGATGTAGGCGCCGAGGACGGTGTTCACCGCGAAGTAGCCGAGGCCAGTCAGGCACAGCAGCAGCACCGGCAGGAAATTGCCGTAGTAGCCGAACGGAATGCGCGACTGGATCATCTGCGGCACGCCCGCGCGGGGTCCCATCGAGGCGGCGAAGCCCAGCAGGACGCTGCCGATCAGGATGCCGATGGCGAGGGAAACGATGGCCTCGCCGAAGCTCAGCCCGAGGAACGCGGTGGGAATGGCCCCGACGGCGAGCGCCGAGTACTGCAGATTTCCCGCGAACCACAGGGAAAAGGCCGAACGCGGCGAGCCGTGCCGTTGGTCGTCGGGGATCCTTTCGATGCCGTGGTGCTCGACGGAAACGGCGGGAGCGCGGACTGTGCGGGCGTCTTTGACCATCTGTCCTCCAGCGGATGAACCCCCTGCGGCGAATGCACCGGCCGTCATGTTGATATAGGTAACATCGCCGCCACAGCCTGCGCTGCGCCGTCGGCAGATGTCAAGAGTCTGTTTGCGTCTTGACACTCCGCAGGTCAGCCCGCACAGTGTTGGTATTACTTACATTTTGCGTCTGACTGCGGCCCGGCCTCGCCCGGGTGGGATGGAGGCCCTGTGCGGCACGGAGTGTTCTTCTTCGGCTCGGTCGAGATGCCGGACGTGCTGGCCGGGAACCCGGTGCCGGCCGCGCGCCGCCGGGCCACGCGGCAGCAGGTGTGGCACGCGCACGAGCGGCTGGTCGGGATGGGCGTGCTCGCCGAGGAACTGGGGTACGACAGCTATTGGCTCGCGGAGCACCATTTCCAGCACGAGGGCTACGAGGTCGTGCCGAACGCGATGATGCTCGAAGCACATCTGGCCGCGAAGACGCAGCGGATCCAGCTGGGGTCGATGTTCAGCATCGTGCCGCAGTGGAATCCGCTGCGGCTGGCCGAGGACTTCGCCAGCCTGCTGAACCTGTCCGGCGGACGGGCAGTGCTCGGCGTCGGCCGGGGCACGGTGTCTCGGGAGCTGCGCAGCCTGACCGCGCATCAGGCCGACATCGGCGTGCTGTCGTCCAACGAGGAGCGCAAGGTCATCGACGCGCACAACCGCGAGGTGTTCGCCGAGTACATGGACATCGTGCGGACAGCGCTGAGTCAGGAAACGTTCTCGTACAACGGAAAGTTCTTCGAGCTTCCGCCGCCGGACTCCCGCGACCCCGACCACGAGGCCGACACGCTGACGCTGGTGCCCGGCCCGCTGCACCCGGTGGAGATCTGGCAGGCGGTCACCAGCCCGCCGACCCTGGACTATGCGGCCGAAGTCGGGCACGGATGCGTGTGGTGGAACCAGTATCACGGGTACATCCGCGAGCAGTGGGAGCGCTACGCCGAGCTGTACGAGCGGCGGCACGGACGGTTGGCCCCGGGGCAGAACCGGATCCTGGTCCTGCCGATTCACATCGCCGACACGCACGAAGAGGCGTGGCGCACCGGCCGGATCGGGCACGACGAGTTCTGGAACCTGCTCGCCCCGTTCGGCTGGAGCAGCGGCTACCGCGGCGACGACGGCAACCGCGCGCCGGCCGGGCTGGTGCCGACCCTGGAGCAGTCGACGAAGCAGAAGTGCTGGGCGGTCGGCACTCCGGAGGAGGTGGCCGAGATCGTGCAGCACCACAAGGACACGCTCGGCCTCGAACATCTCGTGGTGTTCCCGCATTTCCCCGGGCACACCTACGACATGGCCGCCGAGCAGATGCGGCGGTTCACCGAACAGGTCGTGCCGCTGCTGCGGTGATTCCTGCGGCCGCGCGGCTTCCCGGCCGCGCGGCCGCGGTCATTCCCCGGTGTTGATCAGCAGCACCCGGACCGGTTCGTCGCCGAGCCTGCGCCAGCGATGCGGCCGCGACCCGGGATAGGTCGCGACGTCGGCCTCGCCCAGCTCCTCGCGGCGGCCGTCCTCGAAGTCCAGCTCGATCCGCCCGGCGACGACGTAGAGCATCTCCTGCCCGACGTGCTCGAAATACTCGCCGAACTCCGCCGGGCCGCCGGTGTATTCGATGGGCTGCACCGGAAAACCCGCCCGGGACAACGCCCGTGCCGTCGATCCGGTCGGGACCTCGGCTCCGGGCATGACCATTCCTTCGTGCGCCCGCAGCACGCCCACGCCCTGTTCCGCCGGACCGGCGAGAAGGGCCGAGACGGTGGTGTCCAGCGCGACCGCGATCCGCTGCAGCGTGCTGACGCTCGCGGCGGCCAGCCCGCGCTCGAACTGGCTCAGAAAAGCATGCGACAGCCGGGAAACCTGGCCGACCTGCTTCAGCGTCAGGCCGCGGCCCCGCCGCAGTTCGCGCACCCGCGCCCCGAGTATCCGCGCCGGATCCGGGGCGGATCCGGAATCGGGGGAGGGAGGGGTGCGCATTGGCCCGACTATACCGGAGCGGGGGTGTTCCGAAATGGACTCTCGGGGGTGGGGTGGCGGCTGAATGAGTTTGTTGCGTGGGGCACCCCGAAGCCCGATTGTGCTGACGGGCGGCGGGGGTTTGTCAAGGCGGGAAAGATGCCTTGACAAACCCCCGCCGCCCGCAGGGAGGCTTCGTATCGGGGTGCGGGGGAGGGGCTGGGTGCCTCGCTGAGTTGGGTGCATCGGCGGCGGGTGGTCGTGAGGGGAACCTTCACGGAATCAGAGTCCGTGAAGGTTCCCCTCACGGACAAACCCAGCGTCGCTCTCGTCGGTCTGCCAACGGCCCTTCGGCTGGGTAGGCGAGCCTCAGCGGCACCCAGGGCACCGCCCGAGTTCTCGGCATGGGAATCAGAGTCCTCGGGGTCCTCCAGGGGAAGGCAGCAGTGGCGGCTAGTTGACGCACTTAGTACACTAAGTTGTATGAGCACCCGACCGAGCCGTGCGCCGCTCTATCGCACGATCCAAAGCGAGATCCAGCGCGACATCCTGAGCGGCAAGCTGAAGCCGGGGGACTGGCTGCCGTCGGAGAGTCAGTTGCGGGCGCAGTACGGGGTGTCCCAGACGTCGGTGCGGCGGGCCTTTCAGGAGCTGCAGCGGCTCGGTCTCGTGGAGCGGTTCCACGGGCGGGGCAGCATCGTCGCGTCGAACGAGATCCGGGCGATGAGCCCGATGCTCGGCCTGGGGCGCGAGCTTCGCCAGCGCGGGTTCGCGATTCGGCCGGAGTTGCTCAGCAACGCCGAGGAAGCCGCTGACAAAGACGTAGCCGAGGCGCTTGACCTCGAAGCCGGCGACACGGTGAGCCACATCGAGCGGCGCTACTGGATCGAGGACGATCCGTTCGTCTTCCTCGACCACTATCTCGTTCCGCAGCCGGGGATCGATTTCGCCGAGTTCACCGGGGATTCGCTCTACGCCTTCCTCTCCGGCCGCGACGCGCAGCCCACGCACGCCCGCGAGCGGGTCAGCGCGGTGAATCTTTCCGCGGCGGAGGCGGAGCGGCTCCAGGTCGAGCCCGGCGCGGCGGCGATGCTGCGCGAGCGCACGTCGTTCGGCGTCGATCAGCGGCCGGTGGAGTTCACCCGCTACATCCTGCGCGGCGATCGCTACCACCTCGACATCGACCTCCGGAGCGAGCGTTGAACGCCGTGCCGCGGCTGGTCGTCGTCGGGGACGCGAGCATCGACTACTTCGTCCAGGTGCCGCACATCGCGGGCAACGACAATAAGGCCATCGGCTCCCTGACCGGCGTGTACGGCGGCGGGATGAGCGCGAACCTCGCGGCGGCGGCCGCACAGCACGGGATCGCGGTGGACCTGATCACGAAGACCGGGGCCGGTCCGGACACGGATGCCGCGCTGGCCGAGCTTCGCCGGCTCGGGGTGTCGATCGAGCATTCCCTCCGGGACCTCGCGCATCCGACCTGGATGTGCTTCGTCCAGCTCGACGCGAGTGGCGAGAAGGCGCTGACCGGCGCGGACACCGGGATCAAGGTTCCGGCGATCGAGGAGATCGACGCGTCGGTCATGACGGGCGCGGACCTCGTCGCGCCGCTGGCGGACGATCTGGAGTGGGCCTCGGCGGTGGCGGAACTCGCCCGGGAACGCGGTGCGCGCGTTGCCGTTGACCTGGAGCCGGACGCGTTCGAGCCGGATCAGCCGGAGTTCGCGCGGCTGCTCGGGCTCAGCGACATTGTCTTCCTCAACGCCGCGTCGGCGACGAAGCTCGCGGCCGAGCCACGCGACGCTGCCTGTCGGCTGATCCAGCTCGGCGCGGAACTCGTTGTCATCAGCGAAGGCGCGCATGGCGCGTCCACTTTGGACCGGGACGGTGTCGTGCACCGGGCGCGCTTGCGCGGCGAGGTGACGGCCGTCGACACGACTGGTGCCGGCGACGCGCTGGCGGGGGCGTTCCTTGGCGCACTGCTGGCCGGGGCCGAGGTGCGCGAAAGCCTTCGCCGAGCGGTCGCTCAGGCGACCCGGTGCGTCACCGCCGTCGGCGGCCGCACCTATCTGTCCGGCTCGCAGCGCGGCGAGTGGCCGGACGAGTTGATCACCATCACGACTGAGAGGTACCCGAGTTGAATTCTGTGCTGCGTTCCAAAATCCACGGCAGTCTCGCCGCGGCCTGCCTGGCCGACGCGCTCGGCGCGCCGACCGAGGAGCTGAGCCGGGGCCAGATCCGGGCGGCGTTCGGCGGCTACGTCACCGAGTTCCACGCCCCGCTGCCCGGCGCCCCGTACGCGAAAGGCCGCGCCGCCGCGCAGATCACCGACGACTCCAGCCAGATGATCATGCTCGCCCGCCTGCTCGCCCGGACCGGTGCCGCGCTGAGCCCGGACGACATGGCGAAGCTGCTGATCGAATGGTCCAAGAACGAGAACTACTTCCCGCATTTCGCCGGGCCGACCACTCGCGAGGCCATCGCGCGGCTGGAGCGCGGCGAGGACCCGCGCGAGGTCGGCCGCACTGGGACGATCATGACCCAGGGGGCCAGCAACGGCGCGGCGATGCGGGTCGGGCCGGTCGGGCTGTTCCACCACGGCGACCCGGAAGCGGCGGTCCGGACCGCGTTCACCACCTGCGTGCCCAGCCACAACACGCCGCCCGGGGTCGCCGGTGCCGCAGCCATCGCCGCCGCAGTCGCCCGGGCTTGCACGCCGGGGGCGGAGATCGTCGACATCGTCCGCGCGGCGACCGACGGAGCGCGGGCCGGCGCCGAACTCGGCCGGACCGAGGGTCGCGACGTGCCGGGCGCGTCGGTCGAACGGCGGATCGAGCGCGCGGTCGCGCTGGCGATCACGGCTCGCGACGACGAGCACGCGATCGACCTGATCGAGGGGGAGATCGGGGTCGGCCTGCCCGCCGCGGAGGCGGTGCCCGCCGCGCTGGGGTTCTTCGTCGCCGCGGGCGGCGACCCGGTGCGGGTCGCGCGGCTGGCGGCCAACGCGGGCGGGGACAGCGACACGATCGGCTGCATGGCGGCCGCGATCGCCGGCGCTTACCGGGGGATCGAAGCGATCGACGCGGCCGCGGTCGCCGAGGTCGAGCGCGCGAACGACCTCGACCTCGCCGGCCTCGCCGGCGAACTGCTGGCCGCGACCCAGCGCTGACCCTCCCCACCCCCGATCCGAAGGGACGCTCGACGATGAGCGAACGAAGCGACGAATTCGCCACGGTGACTTGGAAGGAACGGCTTTCCTTCGGCGGCGGTGATCTGGCCACGAACATCGCCTGGGGTGCGCTGGCGACCTACGTGGTTTTCTTCTATACCAACGTGATCGGGGCGGCGGCCTCGGCGGTCGGCACGATCGTGCTCATCGCGCGGCTGTTCGACGGAGTGGTCGACGTCGGGATGGGCGCGATCGTCGACCGGACCTCGACCCGCTGGGGCAAAGCGCGTCCCTGGGTGCTGTGGGCCGCCGCCCCGTTCGCCATCGCGTTGATCCTGGTGTTCACCGTGCCGGGCATGGAACCGACGCCGACGCTGGTGTACATCGCGATCACCTACGCGCTGATGAACATCGCGCTGAGCGCCGCGGTGATCCCGTACGGAACGCTGAACACCCGGATGACGCGGGACTTCACCGAACGCTCCCGGCTCAACGTCACCCGGATGTTCGGCGCGACCCTCGGCTCGCTGGTCGTCACCGTGCTCACGCTGCCGCTGGTGAGCGCGCTCGGCGACGACCAGCGCGCGTGGATCATCACGTTCTGTCTCTTTGGCGCGCTCGCGGCCGTTTTGTTCTTCGTGACCTTCCGCAATACGCGGGAACGCCTCGTCGACACCGCGGCGCCGAAGGATCAGCCGGGTATCGGCGAATCGCTGAAGCTCGCGGTGCGCAACCGTTATTGGCTGCTGCTGTTCGCGATCTTCATCGTGTTCAGCGTCGCGGAATCGCTTTACACCGGAGCGACCGCGTACTTCGCGCAGTACTTCCTCGGCAATGCCGGGTTCGCCGCGCTGATGTCATTCATGCTCTACATCCCAGCCCTGCTCGGCATGCTTTTCATGCAGCCGGTCTACAACCGTTTCGGCAAAATCGCCCCGATGATCGTCGGTGCGGCGATCTTCGTGGCGGGATCGCTGATCATCGCCATCGACCCGACGGACATAAGCCTGGCGGTCACCGGTTCGATCCTGCGCGGCATCGGCCGGATCCCGATTTTCGGCGCGATCTGGGGCATGCTGCCCGACACCATCGAGTACGGCGAATGGAAGAACGGCCGCAGGCTGGAAGGCGTGCTCTACAGCGCGGGCAGCATGGGGCAGAAGCTCGGCTACGGCCTCGGCGCGGCGGTGCTCGGCTGGGTCATGGGCGCGGCGGGCTACAACGGCTTGAACCACACCCAGCCGGATTCGGCGCTGTCGGCGATCAACGCGTTGTTCGTGTACGTCCCGATGGCCTTGTTCGTGCTGTTGATCGTGCTATTCTGGGCCTACCGGCTGGAGCGGATCTACCCGAAGGTGGAGAAGGAACTGGCCGAACGCCGGGCCGCCGCTGCTGCCTCCCGGTCCTGACGCAAGCGCGGGGTCCCGCCGTGGCGGCGGGACCCCGCGTGCGCGCGAGAAGCAATCAGTCTTTCTTCAGTGCGTTCTTGACTTTGCCCGCGGCGTCGCCAAGAGCGTCTTTCACGTTTTCCGCGGCTTCCTTGATCCCGGCTTTCGCCTGATCCGCTTTGCCTTCGTTTTCCAGTTTTTCGTCGCCGGTCAGGGAACCGGCGGCCTCCTTGGCCTTGCCGCCGAAGTCGTCTGCCTTGGCGCCGATCTTGTCGCCCATCGACATGGCTTCTCCTCCTTCATCGCGAACAACGAACTCCAGAATGCGTCACCGGGGAAGACAGCGCGGATTCCGAATCGTCACTCACTCGATCCTGTGATCGTCGTCACTCGTTCGGGGAGTGAGTTTCGCGCGGTTCCGGAGTCGAACCGGTGAACGGAAACAACCGGAGACGACCGGAGGAGAACCGATGGCTTCGACGAACGACACCGCGGCCAAGTCCCAGGACGTGGAGAAGGCCGGCACCGGACAGCTGACCAGTTCGCAGGGGACGACCACGGTCGCCGACGTGGTGGTGCAGAAGATCGCCGGACTGGCGACGCGGGAGATCCCCGGGGTGCACGACCTCGGCGGCGGCGCGGCGCGGGCGTTTTCGGCGCTGCGGGAGCGGATCCCCGGTGCCACGGCGTCGGCCGGACAGGGCGTTTCGGTCGAGGTGGGGGAGAAGCAGGCCGCGGTGGACCTGCAGATCGTGGTCGAGTACGGCGTCGCGATCGCGGAGGTCGCCCGTTCGATCCGGCGCAACGTGATCAGCGCGGTCGAAGGCATGACCGGGCTCGAGGTGGTCGAGGCCAACATCAACGTGGGCGACCTGCACCTGCCGTCCGACGACGAGGAGGACGCGTCCGGCGACAGCGGCCGCGTGCAGTGAACCCGGTCGAGGAAGCGGGCCGGATCGCCGCCGCGGTACGGGAAGCGACCGGGGTGGCGGACGTGCACGGCGGCCGGTTCGGGGGCGTCGCGACGCTCGGCGCGGGCCGCCGGGTGGCCGGGGTGCGGGTGACCGAAAAGGACATCACCGTCGGCGTGACGGTCCGGATGCCGTTCTCGTCCGGCGAGGTGGCGGCCGCGGTGCGCGCGGCCGCCGCGTCGCCCGGCCGTCCGGTGCATGTGCTCATCGCGGACGTCGAAGGGCCGGTTCCGTCGGGGCGGGATTCGGAAGACGGGAAGGAGACGGGGTCGTGAATGCGACTGGTTTGGGTCTGATCGCTGGTCTCGCGCTAGGCATTGCCGCGGTGGTCGGCGGGTTCGGCGCGTTTCTGCTTGTGCTTGTCCTTGGCGTGGCCGGGCTGCTGGTCGGCCGCGTGCTGGACGGGAAGCTCGACCTGTCCCGGCTCGGGGGCCGTGGACGGGACTAACGGCGAAGGAGGACAGGATGAAACGCCGAACGCGCCGGTCGGTTCCGGCGAGCTTGACTGCTGGTGTGCTGCTGGCGGCGGGCGTCCTGACCGCGGTCGCCGCGATCCAGCGGATCACCGGCCATCAGCCGTGGCTGGACTACCGCGCGGTCGCCGCGGCCGCGCACGACGCGCGCTGGAGTGATCTCGTTCCGGCGCTGATCTCGGCCGCGGTCGCGTTCGCCGGGCTGGTGCTGCTGGCGGCCGCGGTCCTGCCCGGCAAGCGCCGGATCCTGCCGCTGGCGGGAGACCCGGATTCCGGTGCCGACGCGACGAGCTGCCGGGCCGCGTTGCGCGCGGCGGCGGCCGGCGTGGACGGGGTCGGGCGAGTCCGGCTTTCGGCCGGTCAGCGCAAAGTCAAGGTGCGGGTGCAGACCGCGCGCACCCGGACCGACGGGCTGGCTGACGCGGTCCGCGCCGCGGTCGAGTCCCGTTTGGACCGCATCGCGCCGGTCCGGCGGCCCGCCGTGTCGGTGCGGGTCCGTGCGACGAGGGAGGCGTCATGACCGGTGTCAACCGTCCGGCCGCGCTCAACCGGTTCCTGCTCGGGGCGATTGGCCTCGTCCTGCTCGCGGCGGGCGGATTCGGCCTGGCCGCGCACTTTCGCGTGCTGCCGTTCGTGGACCCGGCGGTGCCGCTCGTCCCGGGCACGGCCGAGCCGCCCGGCTGGGCGCTCTACGCGATCGCCGCGGCGGCGGTAGTGGCGGGGCTGCTCGCACTCCGCTGGCTGATCGCCCAGCTCGCGCGCCGGCCGCGCACGGGGATCTGGCGCTTCGAGACGGATCCCGCACAGGGGCGTACTGAACTGCACGCCGACACCGCAGTCGCCCCCTTCGTCGAAGAGCTGCGCGCGCATCCCGGCGTGGAGCAGGCCCGTGCGTCGCTGGCCGGGTCGCGGGAGAATCCGTTCCTGGCGCTGGTCGTGACGTGCGCACCGGACGCGGACCTCAGCGAGATCCGCGGCCGCATCACCGCCGAAAGCCTTCCGCGGCTCAAGGAAACGTTGGGGCTGGACGACATTCCGGTCGCGATCGAGTTCCGGTTCGCCCGGCGTGCCGCTTCTCGCGTCGAGGTCCGTTAGGCAGCGGCTCAGCGCGGAGTCAGCACCACCACCGGGATCTCGCGGTCCGTCCAGTCCTGGTACTTGGCGAAATCCGCGTACAGCGCGACCATCCTCGGCCAGAGTTCGCGGCGTTCGTCCGCCGCCGCGACTCGAGCGGTGACCGGGAGGTCCCGGCGGCCCTTGAGGTGGACGCGGGCTTCCGGGTGCGCGAGCAGGTTGAAGTACCACTGCGGGTGCTTCGGCAGGCCGCCCTGGGAGGCCACCAGGATCAGGTCGTCGCCGGAGCGCAGGTACAGCAGCGGGGTGGTGAACAGGCGGCCGGACTTGCGGCCGCGGTGTTCCAGCAGCAGCGTCGGCACGGGGTGGCGGAAACCGGCCCCGACGCGCCATTTGGCGCCGACCCGGCCGTTGGTGGCGGTGAAGACCTTGACCTGGATTTTGGCCATGTACTTCATGAGCGCCGCCGTCACCGGCGAGTCCAGGCCCTTCGGTGCTTGGGCGGGAAGGGAAAAGCGTCCCATCTGTGGCCTCCTGGCGGTGCGTCAGCGGGGAGCGGTCGATCCGGCCAGCGGCATCGGGTCGAGGCCGAGTTTGCGGTGGTCCCACGAGCGGACGCGGTCGACGTCGACGCGGACCGCGACGCGTTTGCGGAGCATGAATTCCACCATCGGTTTCACCTCGTCGGTGTACTCGCCGTGGTAGCGCTCCCAAATGCCGACGCCGACCGCCCAGAGCGCTTCGGGGTCGTCGACGACCTCGGCCCGCCCTTCCAGCGAGACGCCGCGCAGGACGTCGTAGGTCAGGCCGTCCTCGATCAGGACCGTGACGCGCGGATCGCGGCGCAGGTTGACTGCCTTCTGCGCCTTGGCTTTCGTTTCGAACCAGAGTACGCCGTCGAGGACCGCGTACCACATCGCGACCGCGTGCGGATGCCCGCTGGCGCCGAGCGACACGAGCGTCGCGGTGCGCTGGGACGCGAGGTAGGCCGAGACCTCCTCGGGGGTCATCTCGATCTGCGCGCGCTGGTTGGCTCCCATCGATCCCTCACTTCATGCGTCGGGCCCCGGCGGGCCAGCGAGTACGGATGTCACGACGTCGACGAGGTCTTCGACGATCTCCCCGGTGGTCCAGTCCGCCGCGTCCGGGCCGTGCAGGCGGCGGGCGCGGCCGACGTCGCCGAGGACGTTCAGGGTCACGGTCATCGCTTGGGACAGCCGGAAATCGAGCGTCCGGCGGGGGACGCCCGGGCTCAGCCGGTCCAGCAGTTCGACGAACACGGCGTTGCGCTCGAAGAACGACTCGGCGACCGCGCCCAGCCCGTCGCCGCCGGTCGCCAGCAGCCTGCCGACCAGCCGGATCCAGCATTCGCCGCCGGATTCGAGCACCGCCACCACCGGCTGTACGAACGCGCGGGCCAATTCCCTTGCGGTGACGCCGTTTTCGGGGAACTCCCGCAGCACCGCGTTCCGCTCGCCGGTCACCTGGTCGAGGCGGCTGCGCAGGACTGCGTCGACCAATCCCTCTTTCGAACCGAAGTGGTAGTGGACCGCCGCCACGTTCGTCTGCGCCGCTTGCATCACGGTGCGCAGGGACACCGCGCCGACGCCGTGCTCGGCGAAAAGCCGTTCCGCCGCGGCGATGAGCCGCTGCTCGGTCGCCGTTCCCCGGCTGCCGGGGATCCGCGCGGCTTCGGTGCCCATGGCGCGGACTCTATCAGCCGATTCAATCAGTTGATAGAGCCCGCGTGGGCGGTCAGAGCCGGTCGTACAGCGAGGCGAGCCGGGTGAGGACCGTGCCCGCGGCGTCGATCGCGTGCTCGTCGAGGTCCTCGGTCAGCTCTTGCAGCCCGGCGGCGAGGATCTGCTCCCGTTCCTCATGGCGGCGGCGGCCCGCGTCGGTCAAGGCGACGATCGAGGTGCGGCGGTCGCCGGAAGCGGCGCGTTCGCGCGTGACGTACCCCGCGTTGGCCAGTCCGTTGACCAGCTGGGTGACCGCGGCCCCGGTCGTCTCGACGTGCCCGGCCAGCTGGTTGACTGTCATCGGCCCGTGTTCGGCCAGGCTTTTGAGGGCGCGGGCGTGTGCGAGCGAAAGGGCTTCGGCGTCGCGGGTCGCGCGGCCGCGGAGCCGGGAATCCGCCGCGCTGAGCCGGTAGGCGGCTCGCGCCAGCCGGGTGATCGCGTCGTCGCCCATCGGTTCGTCTCTCCTGTGTCGCCGGCCGCATTCCTTGCCGCGCGGAGTCTAGCCGTGGCACATTAGCTAAGTACTTAGTTAATTGAGGAGGCGATCATGACGGCACGTTCGGCCGGGCAGAGCTGGGCTTTGGACATCGCGCTGGCCCAAGGCGGGTTCGACGCGTTGCACCCGGAGGGCAAGGGCACGCTCGAACAGCTCGGGCACGATCACGCCGATTTCGACAAGGTGTTCGCGATGGTGCGCGCCGGGGCGATGCTGCCGAAGGCGTGGGCCGTCGTCGCGGGGCAGGCCGAAGAGCGGGCCGCGCACCACGAGCGGCTCGGGTACCGCCGGACGGCTTCGGACCTGTACCTGCGGGCGGCGGTGATGTACGGCCGCGCGCAGTACTCGATCTTCGATTCCGCCGACGGGCGCAAGGCGAAGTTCCGCGAACGCTGCGATTTCTGCGTGGCGCGGCTGGGGGAACTGCGCGGAAACACCGTGCGCCGGGTGGAACTGGACTTCGAGGGCGGCAAGATCTTCGGGCTCCTGCACCTGCCCGCGCACCCGGTTTCCGGTGCCCCGGCGGTGATTCTCGGGCCCGGCATGGACATGATCAAGGAGGACTACATCTTCGCGGCCGAGCGCTACTACACCTCGCGCGGCGTGGTGGCGCTGTCCGTCGAGGGGCCGGGGCAGGGCGAAACGCGGGCGCGCGGGCTGACGGTGACGCTGGACAACTACGAGCGCGCTCTCGAAACGTATGCCGGGTATCTCGCCGGTCTCCCCGAGGTGGACGAGAACCGGATCGGCCTGTTCGGCATCAGCATGAGCGGCTACTGGGCGCTGCGCGCGGCGGCGGCGCCGGGCACCCGGCTGCGCGCGGTGGCGGCGTTCGAGGCGGTGTCCGGCGATTTCGAGACGATCTTCGAACGGGCGCAGCCGAGCTTCAAGAACAACTACCTCTACATGGCGGGCTACACCGACGAGGCCGCGTTCGACCGCGACCTCAAGGACAAGATGCCGCTGGGCGATCTGGTCGGCGGCATCGAATGCCCGGTCCTGCTGGGCATCGGCGAATTCGACGAGCTGACGCCGGTGGAGAACGCGCTCGAAACCTACGAAAAGATCCGTGCCCCCAAGGAAATGCGCGTCTACGAGGACGAGTTCCACCCGCTGGGCGGCACGGCGGCGGAGGTGTTCGCGTTCGGCGCGGAGTGGCTGACGCGCGGGCTGGACGGCGAGTTCGACGCGCCGGGCCGGGACGAGCGGTTCTTCGTCCACCGCGACGGCCGCACGACCGAGGGATCGGCCGACCCGCGCTGGTGGCTCGGCGCGGCTCCGGCCGGTCTGGCGACGGTCCGTGAAGGACTCCTTGAGGGAATCTGATTCCCCCAAGGAGTCCTTCACGGACGGTCGCTCCTTCAGGGGATGAGGACGGTCTTGCCGACTAGCCGCCCCGAAGCCGCTTCGTCGTGGACGGCCGGGAGATCCGCCAACGGCCGGCGGTCGGCGACGGTGATCCGCAGCGTTCCCGCGTCGACCCGCGACACGAGACCGGCCAGCTGACCGGCGTCGCTGACGACGAACACGCGAGCGGTGCGGATCCCGCGTCCGGGGTTGTCCGGCGGGGGAGTCGTGGTGCTGACCAGCGCGCCGCCGTCGGCGACCAGGCCGGTCAGCGCCGCGGTTTCCTCCGGCGTGGTGGGCACGAGGTTGACCACGACGTCGAACTGTCCGGCCGTCAACGGGCTGGCGGTGAAGTCGAGGTGCCCGATGATCCGGTCGGCTCCGTAGCCGCGGAGACGTTCTTCGTGGCGTGGGCTCGACGTGGCGGTGACCGTCGCGCCTGCCTCGTGGGCGAGCTGGACCGCGTAGCTGCCGACCGCTCCGCTGGCACCGTTGATCAGGACGGTTTGGCCTGCCTTGAGGTGAGCGTCGTCGAACAGCGCCTGCCAGGCGGTCAGCCCGCCGACCGGGAGTGCGGCGGCGTCGGTCAGCTCGACCGTTCGCGGCGCGGCGGCCAGTGCCTCGGCCGGGGCGATGGCGTACTCGGCGGCCGCGCCGTCGGCGTTCATCGGCAGGAAGGCCACGACCGCGTCGCCGACCTGATGGCCGTCGACTCCGGGGCCCAGTTCGGCGATCGTCCCGGCGACCTCGATGCCCGGCACGTGCGGGAATTCCAGCGGGAACACCTCCTGCAGACCGCCCGCGCGGATCCCGAGGTCGACCGGGTTGAACGAGGTGGCGGCCACCTTGACCAGCACCTGTCCCGCGCCGGGGACCGGCCGCTCGGCGTCTTCGTAGGCGAGTACTTCGCTGCCGCCGTAACGGTGATAGCGCACTGCTTTCATGACAGTCCTCCGTAACTGCTTCAATGTCGAAGTAACTTGAGTATGCTTCGATGTTGAAGCAAAGTCTCGAAGATGTGAGGGTCGCCACAATGATTCGACTTCGAAGCATCTAAGCTGGCGGGCATGGCGGACGCGCTGGAACCGAAGCAGCTCACGACGTACTTCGCGCTGATGGAGGCCGTGAGCCTGCTGCAGCACGCCGTCACGCAGCAGCTGCAGGCGGAGGGCGGCCTGAGCTATGTGCAGTTCGAACTCCTCGCGCGGCTTGCCGATTCCGGTGCGCCGTTGACGATGACGGAGCTGGCCGACGGTGTCGTCTACAGCCGAAGCGGCCTGACTCATCAGGCGGGTCTGCTCGAGAAGGCGGGCCTGGTCGTGCGCGCGCCGAGTGCGGAGGATCAGCGGGCCACCGTCGTCTCGATTACCGAGGCCGGTCGGGAGCTGGTCGCGAAAGTGCTGCCTGGGCACGTCGAGGTCGTGCGCCGGTTGCTGGTCGCCCCACTGTCCACTGAGGACTTGGACGCATTGGGCGGCATCATGGCCCGCGTCCGCGACCACATGCGCGCCGAGCCGCCGCGGTCGGCTGCCACGCGCCGGGGCCGGGTTCTCTAACGCGCACCGTCGTTGTTCTTAGACTGGCCGGGTGGAGGACATCGAGGCGATCGCCGTGCTGCAGGACCCGGTCCGGCGGCGGCTGTATGACTACGTGGCCGGTCAGGATCACGACGTGAGCCGGAACGAGGCGGCCGAGGGCGCCGGGATCCAGCGCACCCTCGCGGCCTTCCATCTCGACAAGCTCGTGGACGCGGGTTTGCTGGAGACGGAAAGCAAGCGGCTGAGCGGCCGTTCGGGCCCCGGTGCCGGCCGCCCGGCGAAGCTCTACCGCCGCTCGGGCGTCGAGCGTCAGTTCTCGGTCCCCGCGCGCGACTACCGCGTCGCCGCCGACCTGCTGGCCGAGGTCGCCGAGACCGCGCGTTTGGACGTCGAGCTGCAAGCCGCCGCCCGGCGGGAGGGTCGCGCCGCCGGACCGGTCTCGGACCTCGCCGGGGCGGAAGCCGCGCTGGCCGCGCGCGGCTACGAACCACGCCCGGACGGCGACGTCGTGCGCCTGGCGAACTGCCCGTTTCATGTCCTGTCGCAACGGCATCCGGGGTTGGTGTGCGGCATGAACCTGGCGTTGCTGGAGGGGCTGCTGGAAGGCGCCGACGGGGTGCGAGCCCGGATGGACCCGCGTCCCGGGCTGTGCTGCGTGGTGGTCGAATCTTCTAAAAATAATGAGAGTTGACATAGAAGACCGGCGATGGTGAGGTGAGGACGTGACCGGACATCACCTCGCCCAGCTCAACGTGGGCATCCTGAAATACCCGATCGACGACCCGCGCATGGACGGCTTCACCTCCATGCTCGACCCGCTGAACGACGTCGCCGACCGCGCGCCCGGTTTCGTGTGGCGCCTCGTCGAGGACGGCGGCAACGACGCCACCGCGATCCGGACGTCGCTGGGGACGGACGTCCTGGTGAACATGTCGGTGTGGGAAAGCCGCGACGCCTTGTGGGACTACGTCTACCGCAGCGGGCACCTGGACATGCTGCGCCGCCGGTCGGAGTGGTTCGAGCTGCCGAAGACGCCGTTCCAGGTGCTGTGGTGGGTTCCCGCCGGGCACATCCCCACGGTCGAGGAGGCCGTCGAGCGCTTGGAACTGCTGCGGGAGCAAGGCCCCTCGCCGCGCGCGTTCGGTTTCCGGGACAGCTATTTGCCCGAAGGCGCCGCTTCTGCCCCGTGACACGTCCGGTGGGTCCCCGGGCCGGCAGGGCCGGGTGGCTAGGGTGTTCGGCGTGGCGAACATGTCCCGATGGTCGGATGAGAACGGCGGCTTGGACTTCGGCCTGCTGATACTGCGGGCGATGCTGGCGGTCGCGATGGGCGCGCACGGTTTGATGCAGGTCTTCGGCCTGTTCGGCGGCGCGGGCATGGCGCATTTCGGGAACCTGTTGCGCGGCTACGGGTTCAGCCACAACATCGAGTTCCTCACCTGGCTGACCGGAATCACCGAGGTCGCCGGCGGGGCGCTGCTGGCACTGGGCCTGCTGACCCCGCTGGCGGCCGCCGGACTGCTGGGCGTGGCGATCAGCGCGGTGCGGGTGAAGTGGGCGGGCGGCCTGTTCGGCAGCGACGGGCCGGGGTTCGAGCTGGAGCTGACCCTGGCGGCGATGGCACTGGCGTTGCTGCTGACCGGACCGGGGTGGTACGCGCTGGACCGGCACACGGCTTGGCGGCAGAAACCACTGGGGTTCGCGGTGGGCGGCCTGTTCCTGTCGGTGTGCGCGGCGGTGGCGGTGGGGTCGTTGTTCTGACCGTGTTCGGGCGGCGAGGTGAAACACGGATGGCGGGCGCGCCGATGTAAGGGAGCATGCCCGGCTCGAGATCGCGTTCGGCGCAGTTGACGTCGCGTGTGTGGTGGGTCTTGGCGGCGTCGGTGCTCGTCGCGACTGCTGCCGCGGGTGCCGTTCTCTGGTGGGCGGGAACGCGGGGGCTGTCGGGCGCCGACTTGGCGAGGGCGCGATTCGATTCCGTCAAGATCGCGTTGAGCCTCGGTGCAGGAGCCGGCGCGGCGATCGGGCTGTACCTGGCGTGGCGACGGCAACGTTCGACCGAACAAGCCGCGGCGGACACCCGCCACGACGCCGAACAACGGCGCGTCACCGAGCTTTACGCGAAAGCGGCCGAGATGCTGGGGGCCGACCGCGCGGCGGTCCGCATGGCCGGGCTCTACGCGCTCGAACGCCTTGCCCAAGACCAGCCGTCGCAGCGGCGCCCGGTCGTCAACCTCTTCTGCGCGTACTTGCGCATGCCTCCGTCTGCGGACGGTGACACTGGCGTTTCCGCTGATCCGGCCGAAACCCCGCTCGCTAACGAGGGTCGTCAGGAAGTCGAAGTCCGCTTCGCCGTTCAGGGCCTGCTGCGCCGGCATGTGCACAGCGGTCCGGTCGGGGGAGAGCCGCCGAGCGCCGAGTACTGGGGAGACGCGCTCGATGTCTCGCTGGTCGGAGCGACGTTGATGAATCTGACCCTGGACGGCCTCCGGCTGCATCCGAACACCAGGTTCACCGGCGCGCGTTTCGTCGGCGACCTGAATTTCGCCGGAACGGTGATCAGCGGTCCCACCTGGTTCAACGGCGCGGTGTTCCTGGGGAAGGCGGATTTCCGGAACGCGACCTTCGTGTCCGGCGCGCTGTTCCGGAAAGCCACGTTCACGGGCTCGTCGAATTTCGGGAACGTGTCCAGCCCGCACGGGGTGGAGCTGGACGGGGCGATGGCGTCGGCTCGGGAGGAACACCGATGGCCCGCCGGATGGCGGGCGCTTCCGCCCGCCGAGGGAAGCGACGGCTTCGCCGAGATCGTCGAAGATTGAGCGGTGCGCTCGGGCGCGCCGTCCGAATCGGGTCGCGCCCGGAGGCGCAGTAGGGTCGGATCATGGACGAGTTGGTCTATCAGGTCACCGGTGCGGCCGCCGAGCGCGCGGCTCCGATCACGTTGGCCCAAGCCGGGTTGCGGGAGCGCGACCACTTGCAGGAGTGGGTGCTCGAGCACCCGGAGATGCTTGGTGACGGACTGCTGGTCGTCACCAGCGAATGCGACCGGTGGACCTCTGCGCGTGGCCGGGAGCGGGACCGGCTTGACGTCCTGGCGATCGACACGGACGGGCATCTTGTCGTGGCCGAACTCAAGCGCGACGCCGCCCCGGAGACCGTGGAGACGCAGGCGCTGAAATACGCGGCGTACTGCAGCCGGTTCACCCCGGGAACGCTGGCGCGCGAGTACCGCGCCTGGCGGGCGAGCCGAGGCGAGACCCTCAGCGAGGAGGACGCGCTCGCCCGGCTGGAGGCACACCTCGGAGAGGACGTCGGCGGGATGGCCGCCGCGCCGCTGGGTCAGCCGCGGATCGTGTTGCTGGCAGGCGGTTTCACCGCGTCGACCACTGCGGTCGCGGTGTGGTTGCGGGAAATGGGTATCGACATCAGCCTGCGCACGATCAACGCTTACCAGACCGCCGGCGGGCCTGTCGTGTCCGTCGGTGCCCTCTACCCGATGCCGGAGGTCGAAGAGTTCACCGTGTCACCGTTGCTTGCCCAACGTCAGCGAGACGAGGACGTGCGCCGTGCGGCTCGGCAGGAACCCGCAGTGCGCCAGTTGATCGCCAGCGACACTCTCCAGCCTGGCACGGAACTGCGCGTGCTGGCGGGAGGGCCGGACGCGGCGCGGTTCGCGGAGTGGGCCGCGTCCGCGGACCGTGACCGCGCGATCTGGACCGGCACCCCCGTCAAGCCGTTGCGCTGGGCTGGCACGGAGGCCGCGGAGTGGGGCGCGACTGGCAGTTTCACCGTCACCGGACTCGTGAAATACCTCTACAAAGAGGCCCAGTCGGCGGTACCCGCCGGTGCCGCCACGCAGTTGGTCGCCACTCCCGATGGGGAGAGTCTCGCCGCGCTGGCGGGCACGGGTGCCGGAGGCGGCCCCTTCGACTGGTCGGAACTGCACCGTTTGCTCGCCAAGATTCCCGCCGGGCGCTGGACGGCCTATGGTGCCGTCGCCACCGTGATCGGCACTGCCGGGCAGCCGCTGGGCCGGCACCTGAGCACCTGCCGGGAATGCGAGAACGCGTGGCGGGTGCTTTCGGCGGACGGGAGTCCCTCGCCCCACTTCCGCTGGGAGGACGGCCGAGAAGAGACCGTCACGGATGTGCTGCGCCGGGAAGGCGTGCGGTTCGTGGACGGCGTGGCCGACCCGGCGCAGCGACTCTCTGTTGAGGCGCTCCGGGAGTTGCTCGCCAGCGAATGAGAGGACGGCCCGCGGCGAGACGGCTGAGCAGCGCGGGGCTGGATTCGCCGCCGTGCCGGGGCGGGGCTGGGAGGACCCGCTCGGGAAGCGGGCGGCGCGGAACGGGACGAGGATTGGTCGGGCTGGCGGGGCGCTGAATCGCCGTATCAGGCACCGGTTGTCGTGCTGACCTATCACCGTCGCGGTCCGGTCCGGATGGACGGGGCGTTCTGCTTCGTCGCCGTCGGTGCCTCGGCAGCCCGGAAGGCACTGGCAGCCGGGCTCGAATCACCCGGCTTCGAGCCTGCAGAGGTGCTTCACTCGCCGCTGACCGCCCAGATCCGCGCCGTCCGAGCGCCTAACCCTGGGGCACCTCCAACGTCGCAGCGAGCAAACTCCGCGTATAAGCATGCGCAGGCGCCCCCAACACCCGCTCCGTCCGCCCAGTCTCGACAGCCCTTCCCTGGCTCAGCACGACGACCCCGTCCGAAATGCTGCGTACTACCGCCAGGTTGTGGGTTACGAAGATCATCGACGGACCGTCGCTCATCAGCGAGCGCAGTAGTTCCACCACCGACGCCTGCACCGAAACATCCAGCGCCGACGTCACCTCGTCGCAGATGATCAGCTTCGGCTCGCACACCAGGGCGCGCGCGATCGCTACTCGCTGGCGTTGGCCGCCGGACAGTTCGGCGGGGTAGCGGTCGGCCAGGTGGGCGGGGAGTTCGACGCGGTCCAGTGCGGCGCGGGCTCGGCGGCGGCCTTCGCGGGTGGTTACGCCGAAGTAATGCCGCAGAGGCACCAGCAGGCTGCTTTCGATCGTCCGATGTGGACTGAGCGAGCCGTAGGGATTCTGGAAGACGTACTGCAGTTCACGCCGGGTGCGGGCGTCTCGCCGGGCGGCTGTGGCGGGGACGGGCTTGCCGTCGAAGGTGATCGAGCCTTGGTGTTCGGGGTGGAGGCCCGCCAGGCACCGGGACATGGTGGTTTTGCCGCTGCCGGATTCGCCGACTACGGCCAGGCATTCGCCGTGCCGCAGGTCGAAGGAGACGTCGAAGACGACCTGTCGGCCGTGGTAGGCCGCGGTGAGGCCGGAGACGGACAGCAGGGGCGTCTGGTGATCGGCTGGCTGGTGAGGTTCCGCGCGGGGTGCGGTTCGGGTGGTGTGGGCGACCTCCTCGATGCGGAGGCAGCGGGCGAGAGTCCCGGAAGGGACGCGCACCAGAGGCGGATGTGTTGTGCGGCAGGCAGATACGGCGTGGTCGCAGCGTGGGGCGAAGGCGCAGCCAGGTCGGGCATCGGTGATGCCGGGGGCTCGGCCGCGGATGGGGACCAGGCGGTGCCGGTGGGTCGCGGACGGTACGGCTGCCAGCAGGGCTCGGGTGTAGGGATGCGCGGCGCGGGTCAGCACGTCGCGGGTGGCGCCGTGTTCGACGATCTCGCCGCCGTACATGACGACTACCTGGTCGGCGACGTCGGCGATCACCGCGAGGTCGTGCGAGACGTAGATCGCCGCCAGGTCGCGGGTTCGACAGAGTTCTCGCACCAGGTCCAGGACGCGGGACTGGGTGGCGACGTCCAGTCCGGTCGTCGGTTCGTCTAGCACGATCAGCCGTGGTCCGGCGGCGATCGCCATGGCGATGGCGACGCGTTGCTGCTGTCCGCCGGAGAGTTGGCGCGGGCGGCGGCGCAGGAAGGCGTCGTCGCTGGGCAGGCCGACCGTGTCGAGGAGTTGCCGTACTCGGGATAGCGCGGGTGCGTCCAGGCCCTCGGTCAGTTGGGTGGCGATGCGCAGGCCGGGGTTGAGGGCGGTGGCCGGATCCTGTGGCACGTAAGCGACTTTCCGGCCTCGGGCGCGGCGCAGGTCGGCGGGAGGCAGAGCCAGCAGGTCCACGCCGTCGACGGAGACCTGTCCGCCGGTGATGGCCGCGCCGGTGCGGGCGAAACCCAGCAGCGCGAGGGCGAGGGTGCTCTTGCCGGAGCCGGATTCGCCGACGACGCCCAGGACCTCGCCGCTGCCGAGTTCGAAGCCGATGTCCTGGACGATCGGGCTCCCGGCGGCCTGGACAGTCACGCCCGACACTGCCACTTCCTTGGCCACGTCAGCTCTTTCCTTCCGTGCGGCTGACTGTCCTGGCGACCGACTCGGCCACCAGGTTGCCGCCGAGCGCCATCATGAGGATCAGCGTGATCGGCGCGAGCACGGCCAGCGGGGCGACCGCCAGGCCGTCCTGGTTCTCGCTGACCATGAGTCCCCAGTCCGGGGCGGGCGGTGTGATGCCGAAGCCGAGATAGTTCAGCGAAGCGATCGCCGTGATCGCCCACACCAGCCGCATTCCGGTCTCCACCATCAACGGCGAGGTGACGCCGGGCAGTACCTCGCCGAGGACGATCTGGCGGGCGGGCAGGCCGTTTGCCTTGGCCCACAACACGTATTCACTGTCCAGCACGGGCAGGGCCGCGCCGCGCAGCACCCGCGAGACTCCGGGGACGAACGCGACCCCGACGAGCGCGGCGGTGAGGAGGGTGTGCCGGCCGAACGCGGCCACGAACACCAGCACGAAGATGGTTTCCGGGAAGCTCAGCACGACGTCCATCGCCCGCATGAGCACGGTGTCGGCGGCACCGCCCCGGTAGGCAGCGGTCAGGCCGACGAGTGCGCCGAGCGCCACGCCCAGTGCGGCGGCGAGGAGTGTCATCCAGGTCAGGCTGCCGCCGCCGGAGAGCACGCGGCTCAGTACGTCGCGGCCGAGAAGGTCGGTGCCCAGCGGGAATTGCGCGCTCGGGCCGGACAGCGGCGGCGCGACGATGGCGGTCGGCGGCCACGGCGCGAGCAGCGGTCCGAAGACGACGATGAAGGCGATCGCGGCGAGCAGTCCGAGCCCGAGCCGGGCGCGGCCAGTGCGGGCCGCGCGGCGCACCACTGAGACGGTCATCGGGTGCGCCCCGGGGCGGAAAGGACGTCGGAGAGGAGATTGCACAGGTAGTACGTGGCCGCGAGGATGAGCACGCACGCCTGCAGGACCGGCAGATCGTGCGAGTTCACCGCGCTGACCAGGGCCGTGCCGAGCCCGGGGTAGGAGTAGACGTATTCGACCACTACGACGCCGGTGATCGTGACGGCCGCGACCAGCCCGGCCGCCGGCAGGCTCGCCGCGATGGCGTTGGGCAGCGCGTGCCGGAACAGGATGCGGCGACGGCTGAGTCCTTTGAGGACGGCCATCTGCACGTACTCGCTGTCGAGCGCGTCGATGACCGAAGCGCGGACCATGCGTCCCAAGTACATCACCCCCATGAAGGTGAGTGTGGCGACCGGCAGCACGAGTTCCGCCGGATGCCACCACGGCAGGTCGCCGGGCGGGATGTCCGAGACGCCCGGCAGCACCCCGAGCAGCGACGTGGCGAAGAGCGCGATCAGCAGCATGCCGACGACGAACGGCGGCAGCGCCATGCTCAGCGACGAGACGGCGACGAACGCCTTGTCCGCGTAGCTGTCCCGGCGCGCCGCGCTCAGCACCCCGGCGATCACCGAGAGCGGCAGGATCAGCAGCATCGAGACGAAGCCGAGGGTGAACGAGTTCACGATCCGCGGCCCGAGGATGTCCGCGACCGGTTCCTTGTTCTGCAGCGACACGCCCGGATCCCCGCTGAGCAGGCCGCCGAGCCAGCGGCCGTACTGCGTCACGAGCGGCTGGTCGAGCCCGAGCTGATGACGCAGCCCCGCCACCTGCTCTGCGGTGGCGTCCTTGCCGAGGACGATCCGGGCCACGTCGCCCGGCAACGCCTGTGTCACCAGGAAGACCAGGACCGAGACCAGGAACAGCACGAGCACGCCCAGCGCGAGTCGGCGTGCGAGCCAGCGCGCGCTCATCCGACGGTCACCTCGGTCAGGAACGACAGCGGGCGGCCGTTCACGTCCGGCACGAGCCCGCGCACTGCCGCCCGGTGCGGCATGAGCACGTCGGAGAACGCGGGCGTGATGTTCGGGCCGCTCGTGTACTCGATTTCGTGCATCTGGTTCATCAGCGGGCACAGATCCGGTTCGGGCGAGGAGAACAGCTTCCCGGCGAGCCGCACGAAAGCGGGCTCGTTCCAGTGCGAGCCGTTGCCGATCCGGTCCGGCAGCAGGGAGCCGAGCACGGACGGCAGGTAGGGGACCGGGTTGTAGTCGACGAACGCCGGCCACTGGCCCCATTTCGCCAGCAGTTCCGGCGTCGGGACCACGTTGACGGTCACCTTCACTCCGGCCTGCGCGGCGTTCTGCGCGAAGACCTGCGCCAGCTCCGACATGCCGGGCAGCAAGCCGTCGGTGGTGATCGCGAACGACAGATCGCTGTGCCCGGCCTCGGCCAGCAGCCGTTTCGCCGCCGCGACGTCCGGGGCGCGCTGCGGGATGTCCGGCGGCGCGCACGGCGGCGCGGTGGTCTCGTAGTCGTTGGCGATCCGGGCGTATCCGCTGAAGACGTTGGACACGATCTGCTGCCGGTCGACCAGCAGCCGCAGCGCCTGGCGCACCCGGACGTCGCTGAACGGTGGGGCCGCCGTGTTGAGCCCGATCCGCAGGCTGAAGTTCCCCTTGCTGTCCAGCAGCTGGATCCCGCCCCGGCCGACGAGCGATTTCGCGATCGTCGGGGTCGTGTTGGACGCGATGTCGACCCGGCCGGACAGCAGCGCGTTCGCCTGCGCCTGCTGGCTTTGGTACTCGATCAGCTCGACAGCGCGCAGTTTGGGTTTCTTGCCCCAGTAGCCGTCGAAACGCTCTACTGTGGACTGACGGCCGGGCGCGAACGACTTCACCGCGAACGGCCCGGTGCCGACCGGTTTCGCCGGTGCCGACCCGGTTTTCGTCATCGGCAGCAGCACGCTCGCCCAGATGTCCTTGAACGGGCTGAACGGCTCGGTCAGTCCGATCCGGACGGTGAGCTTGTCGACCGCCTGGATGGCGGCCGGGTCGATCATCTGGATCAGCGACAGGCCCTGCGCCGCGTGCGCGGGATCGCGCAGGTACTTGATGCTGGACACGGCGTCGGCGGAGGTGAAATCCGTGCCGTCGGTGAACTTCACGCCGGGGCGCAACGTGATCGTCCACTGTGTCCGGTCGGCGTTCGGCGTCATGCCGGTGGCGAGCCGCCATTCGGTTTTGCCCGCCGGGTCCAGCGAGGTCAGCCCCTCGAAGAGCAGCGAGCTGCGCAGTTCCTGGATCGGGCTCTGCGTGCCGACGTACGGGTTGAGGCTTTCGCCCGCGTCGGCGGAGACGGAGACGCGAAGCGTGTCGCCGCTTGCCGCCGCGTCGTCCGGGCGGCCGCAGCCGGCGAGCAGCGCGGCGCCGAGCAGCAGGGTGGTCAGGCATCGGGCTCTGCGCGACACTGGGGACCTCCAGGTGGGAACCGGAAATCTAAGCCTTTAGATACCGCGAGCTTCGCCACAGGGTACGGCCAGTTCCGGCTCGGCGGAAGAGTCTACAAGTGGAGAAGCTAATCGTTTAGAGTGTGCCGTGCAGCTGTCGTGGACCAGCAGGAGGAAGGGGCCGCATGACCAGTCCGTACGAGCACCTGTTCGTGAGGAAGATGCCGAACTGCCTCGACGACCTCGTCAACGAGGGAGCCGCGGCGGGCGTCGTCGAACCGCCCAACGTCGGCGAATCGCTCGCCCTCATGCGCGCGAAGGAGGTTCCGGAGAGCAAGATCCACCTCACCTACACGTGGATCAGCGAATGCGACACGCCCGTGCAATGGGTGAAGGAGCATCAGCACGACTACGACGAGGTCCTGATCTGGCACGGGAACAACCCGGCGGACCCGGACGACCTCGGCGCGGAGATCTACCTCGACGTCGAGGGCGTCCGGCACGTGATCACCACGAGCGGGTCGGTCTACCTGCCCGCGGGCACCCGGCATTGCCCGCTCGGGTTCACGCGCGTGGACCGGCCGTTCCGGTTCAGCGCGCTGTCGCTCAACTCGGTCTACGCCTCGGACGAGCACACACTTCCCACGCGGTGACGGATTGCCCCGTCGCGCGTTCGCCGCGGCGGGGCGGTCATCCGCTCGCGGCGGCTCCGGCGTGCGCGGTTTCCTTGGCGGCGCCTGGAGCGCAGCCGCAGGTGACGCCGATGCTGAGCGTTCCGTCCAGCACCGCCGAGGAACCGTTGCCCGCCAAGGCGTCGAAGGCGCGGACGGCGAATTCGTCCAGCGGGACGTGGACCGTGGTGAGCGGGACGTTGCCGAGGCGGGCTTCCCTGGTCCCGTCGAAGCCGACGACCGCGAGGTCCTCCGGCACGCGCAACCCGAGGCTGTGCGCGATGCGGATGGTCACCAGCGCCTGCTCGTCGGTGGTGGCGTAGACCGCGCGGATCCGTTTGCCGCTCGTCAGCACCTCGCGGATGGCGCGGCCGGCCTCGACCTTGTCGAAGGACGTCCGGACGAGCCTGCCCTTGGTGGACAGACCGGCGTCCGCCATCGCTTGCCGCCAGCCGCCTTCGCGTCCTTCGGCCGGTCCTACCGCGATTTCGCCTGCCACGCAGAGAATGTCCGTATAACCGTGTCCGAGCAGGTGCTCGGTGACCAGCCGTGCGCCGTCGAAGTCGTTGAAGGTGACGCTGGGGGAGTCGTCCGGTGCGGTCCACTGCAGGAACACGCACGGCGTTTCGGCCGACAGCCGCGGTTTTTCGCCGGTGGTCACGAAAATCCCGCGCGGCCGCAGCTCGGAGAACGCCTCGCCGTACTCGTCCGCGAGGCCCGGGCGGTAGCCGGTGTTGCCGAGCAGGGTGAGCAGTCCCCGGCGGCGGCCTTCCGCTTCGAGGCAGCGCGACATCTCGCCGTAGAAGGCGTTCGCCGTGTCCGGCACCAGCAGTCCGACCAGATTGGACCGTCCGCCGCTCAGCGCCCCGGCGAGCGGGTTGCGCCGGTAGCCGAGCATCCGGATGGCGTCCTCGACCTTGCGGCGAGTCTTCTCGGCCACTGGGCGGGGACCGTCGTTGACGACGTAGCTGACTACCGCCGTGGAGGTGCCGGCCAGCCGCGCGACGTCGGAAAGGACCGGCTTGCGCGCGGGGCGCGGGGTTTCCTCGGTTTCGGCTGGCACGATGCCACTCTAAGGCACCGGAGCGCACCGGCGGCCCAGGTCCATTCGGAACGGCGGCGCTTCAGTGTGTGGTGTGCTTGGCCGGGTACCAGTCCTCGCCGACGGGTTCCCCGGCCAGGTTCCAGCTCCAGGACTCGGTCGGCGTGATGCGCAGGAAGGTACCCGGGCCGACCATGCCGGTGCGCTCGAAGGGCTGTTCCGCGTAGCCGTAGATCCGGATCCCGCGCGCCACGAACGGGTCGAGCGAGGGCAGATCGTCGAACACGAGGGAGACGTTCTGGTTGCCCGCCGCGATGTTGCGGAACTTGCGGGTGCGGGTCACGGTCGCGCCGCCGCCGACCCAGAAGTGCGTCCCGTCGTATTCCGCCGCGACCGGCACGACGTCGGGCTGGCCGTCGCTGTCGACGGTGGCCAGCCGTCCGGCGGGCTGCGAGCGCAGGTAGGCGATCTCGTCCTCGGTGAACGACACGGGGCTGCCTTTCTCTTCGGCGGTGCGGTCAGGCGGCGTCGAGGTACCCGGCCAGGTCGTCGAGTTCCTTCGGCCAGCCCTGAGTGTGCCCGGTGAATTCGTTGTCCGCGATCGGCGCGGGCATCCGCGCGAACCCGGTTTCCACCACGTGCAGCCGGGTGCCAGCGGCGATCGGTTCCAGGGTGAACTCGACGTGCGTGTGATACGGCTCGTCTTCCGGCAGGCCGGGCATTTTCCAGGCGAAGCCGAACACGGTCGGCTCCTCGACCCGTTCGACGGTCAGGTCGATCAGGTAGCCGCCGTCCCACCGCACCTCGGCCGGGCCGCCCGGCCGCAGGTCGATGGCCGCGGAATCGCCGAACCACGAGCCGAGGCCTTCGGCGGTGGTGAGCGCGGCCCACACTTTCGCCGGCGGGTGCGCGAACTCGACGGTCCGCTCGATGCGGTCGGGAATGGCCATGCGAATCCTCCGTTTCCGGCAGCCGCCGTCCTCCGGCGACTGGCAGCGGTCTTGCTTACCGTATGCGGGCGGCTTCCCCGGCGTGCGGGAGTTCGCGAACCGGCGGCGGCCGCAGAAAAGCGGTGGCCCAGGCGACGACCGCGGCGGCGCACGCGAAGACGAATCCGGTGAGCACCGTCGCGGCGGGGGAGAATCCGCTGAGCGCCATCCCGCCCGCGGCCGAGCCGAACGCGACCCCGAGGTTGGTGAACGAAGCGGGCAGCGACTGGGCGAACTGGGCGCCGGGACCGGCGAGGCGCACCACCCGGTACTGCATCGCCGGCACCATCGCCATGCCGAAGATGCCCAGCGCGAGCAGCGCTACCACGACCAGAGCGGCGATCGAGCCCGCGAGAAACAGCGTCAGCAGGGAAAGCGCGAGACCGCAGGATCCGACGATCAGCGTGCGCGAGGCGTCGCGGTCGGCGAACCGTCCGCCGCCGAACGAGCCGAACGCCGTCGCCACGCCGTAGACCAGCAGGAAGACGCTGATCGACGTGCCGGAGACCCCGGTGACCTGTTCCAGGAACGGGGCGAGATAGGTCAGCGTGGCGAAGATCGCCGCGCACAGCAGGACTCCGAAGCCGAGCACCGCCAGCACCCGTGGCGCGAGGGCGTATCTGGCCTGGCTGCCGATGCCTCCGGTGCTGGCGGGCACGGGCGGAACGATCACGGCGATGGCGACGAGCGTCAGCGCGGCGAGCACCACGATCGCGGCGAACGTCCCCCGCCAGCCCAGGGCCTGGCCCGCCGTCGTGCCCAGCGGCACGCCGAGCGCGGCCGCTACGGTGAATCCGGAGACGACTGCGGAGATCGCCCGTCCCATCCGCTCCGGCGGCACGATCGAGGTGCCGGCTTCGAGGGCGACGGCGATGAACAATCCTTGCGCCGCACCGGAAAGCACGCGCGCGGCGAGGATCAAGCTGTAGTCGTCGGTGAGTACCAGCGCCAGATTCGCCGCGGCGAACAGGCCGAGCACTCCGGTCAGGATCGCGCGCCGGGGGAGCCTGATGGTCACGGCGGTCAGGAGCGGTCCGCCCAGCGCGAGCCCCAGTGCGTTCGCGGTGACCAGCATCCCGGCCGCTGGGATCGGTACGGCCAGATCCGCGGCGACCAGATTCAGCACCCCGGGCACGATCAGTTCGGCGGTGCCGAGGACGAACGAGCCGAGGAACAGCACGGCCAGAATCACCTTGGCGCGGCCGGCGGACACAGCGCTCACGGGGCGACCGACGCGGGGAAGGGACGGCCGGCGCCGGTGGTGATCAAGGCGTGCAGGCTGGTGTTGACGCAGGCGGTCCAGCCTCGCACGCAGAGCTGGTAGCACGTGCTGGCCGGGGTCAGGCCGTCGTGGGTGAAGCGCAGCGTGGTCCCGTCCTCGCCGCGGGCGATCTCGAAGGTCATCTCGGTGTCGTCCCACTCGTCGTCGGCATCCTCGACATGCCAGGTCACCTGGCGGCCGGGAACGAGGCCGGTGACGCGGATCCGGCCTGACGTGATGGCTTTGTCGGTGAACGAGAAAACGTCTCCCACCTGGGCGGATGCGCCGGTGATCGTCTCGCTGAACCAGGCGCGGACGTCGTTGACCGCGGCGAACACCTCGTCCGGCGAGCGGTCGACGGTGAACCCGGTGGTGAAGTCCGTGGTCATGTAATCCTCCATGTAGCAACTGAACGGTTGCGACGGTATGGCAACCAGTTGATTGCGTCAAGGTCGGAACTAAGGTGTCGGGGATACTCGCCAGCGCAGGACATCGGGGGACGCAGTGGAAGCATCAGCGCGCCGCACGAGGGGCGAATCGGCCGGGCTTACCCGCGAAGCCGTCATCGCTGCCGCGGAGGCCGTCGCCGAACGGGCGGGTGTCGCCAAGCTGTCCTTGCGCGCGGTGGCGGCGGAGCTGGGGGTCAGCCCGACCGCGATCTACCACCATGTCCGGGACCGGGACGAGCTGCTGGACGCGGTCGCGGACGCGTTCGTGTTCCGGAAGGTGCTGCGCCGGCTGCCGCGCACGGCGGAGCCGCTCGAGCGGGTGCGGGTGATCGCGAAGCGGCTTCGCCGGGCCGGGATCGAACATCCGGGGCTGCTGTCCGCGATCGTCGGTTATATCCCCGAACAATCGCCGTCCGCGCAGATGGACTGCGCCGAGCTGATTATCTCGGACCTGCTTGAGGCGGGGGCCGCGCCGGATCGGGTGATCGTGCTGTATCGCGCCGTGGTGATGCTGTGCGTCGGCGACGCGATCGCGTACGCGAACTACGCCCGCCCGCGCACGATGCCGCTTGCCGACCGGATCGACCGCCATCTGAACACCGAGCGGTACGGCGTGCTCCGCGGCTATCTGCGCCGCGCCGCGGAGCCGACGAACGACGACGGCTTCGACAAGCAGCTGGATCTCGTCTTGCAGGAGCTGCGCGTCCCGGGTGAGTGAGCGGCCGCTGCCGTTCGCGTTCAGTCCACAGTGGCCCTTGCCCTTTAAATTGACACTGTTAATATGACGGGCACGGCCACGAGCCGCTTCGCCCGTTCCTCCGTAGCCACCACGCCCGGGAGTCCGCATGACGTTCGATGTCCAGAAGGTCCGCGATGTCGCTGCAGCGCAGCTGGAAGGAGACCCGGAGGGCGGGGCCGCGCTGTGCGTCTTCGTCGACGGCGCGGAGGCGCTGAACGAAACGTGGGGGCTCGCGGACGCCGATACTCCCTATGCCTCGGACACCCTGCAGATCGCCCAGAGCATGGGAAAAGGCGTGGTCGGGGCCGTGGCCGCGCTCTTGGTCGCGCGGGGTCAGCTCGATCTGGACGAGCGCGTCGCGGCGTACTGGCCCGAGTTCGGCACGCCGGACAAGCGGGACATCACGGTGTCCCAACTGCTTTCGCATCAGGCCGGTTTGCTTTATCTGGACGACACGATGCCCTTCGCGCTCACCACCGACCGGGAGAAGCTCGCCGCGGCTCTGGTCGCGCAGGCTCCCGCGTGGGAGGCGGGGGCCAAGATCGGGTACAGCCCGCAGACCGTCGGGAACTACGCGGATTTCCTGTTCGAGCGGGCTTCCGGAAAGGGCTTCGCCGAACTTCTGGAGGAAGTCAACGACGCGCTCGGGACTGAGTTGTCCGTCGGCCTCCCGGTCGAGCGGCGGCACCGTGCCGCACGAGTGCTCGCTGCCGAGGGCGGCGCGCTCTCGGAAGAGGCGTTGGCCGCGCTGCTCGCCGATCAGGACAGCCTGTTCGCGCGCATCTTGCACAACATTCCGGAAACGCTGCCCGACCCGATGCCAGCGGTCAACGGCGACGCGATTCGCGACGCGTTTATGCCTGCCGCGAATATGTTCGGCAGCGCACGGGATTTCGCGCGTCTGTACAACGCGTTGAACACCGCGTTGCTCGGCGGGCCGTCGCCGCTGTGGTCTCGCGAGGCAGTCGAATTGGCGACGACCGAAATCGCGCGCGGCACCGACGCGGTGCTCTCGCTTGAGACGGCGTTCGCGCTGGCTTTCCAGAAGCCCAGCACGACTTATCCGCTCGCGCGCAGTCCCCGCGGTTTCGGGCATGGGGGAGCGGGCGGTTCGCTCGCGATGGCCGATCCTGATGCCGGGTTCGCCTTGTGCTGGATGGCTACGCGGTACGGGACCGCTGCGTTCGATCCGCGCCAGACTGCGGTGCTGAACGCGGTCTACTCGGCGCTGGATTGAGCGGATTCCTTGGGGGAAGGGAAGGACTGGGGGCGGGTGCTCGCGGCCGAGCCAGGGCTAGCGCCCCAATGTGGCGTTGGGTGCATATGACGCAACCATTGCGGCATAACGGTGGCGGGGCAAGGTCCGTGAAGGACTCCTTAAGGGAATCAGATTCCCCCAAGGGGCCCTTCACGGACCACTGGCGTCAGTACCCGCTGGCCCGCCCTTCGCGGCGCGGACCGGTGCACGCGCTGAGTGTCCCGTCCGTCTCCCGCCAGGCCGTTTGGTAAGTGCCCATGTGATAGTCGTACTCCGGCAACGGGTTCGTCAGGACGCCGAGTTTCGCCAGGCCCTCGCTCACGCCGGGGGCGAGCCGTGCTTCCACCGAGATCGTGTGGTCCGGCTGGTACGGGAGGCAGCGGGGCGCGTCGTCGGCCGAGTACGGGTCCATGCCGAAGTCGAGGATGTTCGACAGCACCTGCGGCACCGTGCAGTGCACGTTGCCCGGGGAACCCAGCGACAGCCACGGTTTCCCGTCGCGCAGGACCATGGTGTTCGACAGTGTCGACCGCATCCGGCCGCCGCCGGTGACCCAGCCTTCGAACGGCGAGTCGAGGCCGTTCGTCCAGTGGCTGCCGACCATCGGGATGCCGCCGACGACCTCGCCCGGGATGCCGCCGCTCTGCAGGGTGTTCATCATCTGCACCCAGTTGCCCCGCTCGTCGACGATCGCCAGTTCGCAGCTGCCCGCTGGCTGCTTCGCCGCACCGGAGGCGGCCATCGCGGGCACGCCGCGGGTGAGCTTTACATGTTCGGTCAGGTCGATTTTCGCCTTGGCGTTGCGGAGAATCGCCGCGAAACCCTTGATGAGTTCCTTCGCGGTCAGCGCTTCGGTCGGGTCCTCGAACACCAGCGGATCGTTGAGCAGCCCGGTTTCGTGCGCGGCGCGGCGGAGGGCGTGCGCGAGGTAGTACAGCGACTCCGCGTTCTCCGACCAGTGGCCGAGCGACGAGACGTCCAGTTCTTCCAGGATGCCGAGCACGATCTGGCAGAAGATGCCCTGGCGCTCCGGCGCGGACTGCTGGACGACGGTGTTTCCCTTGTGCTCCCAGCGATGCCCGGACGACCAGCGCGGCGCGATCGCGGTCAGGTGCTCGAGTTTGACCGGCCAGCCGAGTTCGTTCCCGCGCGCCACGAAGTCCTGGGCCCATTTGCCGGCGAGGAAGTAGTCCGGTCCCTCGGCGGCGAGGTTGCGCATGGTCTCGGCGAGTTCGGCGGACGCCCAGCGGTCGCCAACCTGCGGAAGGTGCCCGCCCGGCGTGAAGTGCTTGCGGCCGGACTCGGTGAACAGGAAGAAGTCCACCGTCTGCGCCATCACCAGATGCTCGAACGACGTGACGATGTGGCCTTCCTCGGCCCATCGGACCGCGGGCGCGCACAGCTTTTCCCACGGCTGCGTGGCGAACCGTTCGTAGAGCGCCTTCATCCCGGGCATGAACCCGGGCACGACCGCCCGCGGCGAGCCGGGCACCTGCGCGTAAAAGCCTTTGCCCGCGGGGATCGGGGCGAACGGCGCGAGCCCGGGAACGATCGTGCCCATGCTGTTGAGTTCGGCGATCTGGCCGGACTCGGCGTCGTACACGAGCGCGGTCACGGTGCCGGTGTGGTTCGTCATGTCCTGCTGGACGACCGCCTGCACGAGGCAGCCCGCGATGGCCGCGTCGACGGCGTTTCCTCCGGCGCGCATGGTGTCGAGCATCGTTTCGGTGACGACGGTGTGCTGGCTCGACGCGACGGCGCGGTTGCCGGTGACCGGCGTTTTCGGGCCTACCCGGCCCAGTTCGCCGGTGGCTGCGTTGGCGGTCATGCTCCTCCTCGGTCGGTGCGGTTCGGCAGGTGCTCGATGAAGTAGTCCCACATGACGGTGCGGGCGTAGCGGTTCGTCCCGTTGTAGTGGTCGCCGCCGGGCCAGACTTTCAGGTCGAACTGGCGGTCCGCCTCGATCAGCGCGCGGATCAGCGCGAAGGTGTGGTCCATCGTGGCGTTCGAGTCGTGGTCGGCGGTGATCAGCAGCAGTTTGCCCCGGAGCCGGTCGGCGAGGTGGAGGTTGCCGAGGTCGCGCAGCGCGCCGGGGTCGTGCGGGCCGCTGCCGAGGAACCAGTCCCAGCTGCCCTTCGGCATCTTGAGCGCGTCGTGCACGCCGCAGGAGCTGACGGCGACCTTGAAGAAATCGGGGAAGTACAGCATCGACCGGACGGAGTTGTAGCCGCCGTAGGAATGCCCGGTGACGCCGACGCGGTCGAGGTCCAGCGGGTACTGCTCGGCCAGCTTGCGCAGTGCGGTCACGTGGTCGTCGAGGCCGCGTGGTTCGGCGGGCGCGTTGTGCGTCCACTGGCGGAAGGAACGGTCGCGGCCGGGGGTGCCTCGGCCGTCCATCACGATCGTGGCGAACCCGAGTGCGGCGTACGCCGCGCCTATCTGGGACCAAGCGGCGTTGCCACCTCCGCTCAGCCAGCCCGAGGGCTGCAGGACCACCTGGAAGCCCGCGTACATCAGGTCGATCACCGGGACCCGCTCGCCCGGCTGGATGTCTTCGGGGAGCGTGATGAGGCCCCAGAGGTCGGTTTCGCCGGTGGTGACCCGGAACTGCTGCGGGACGGCGAATCCGGCGTCGAGCAGGTCGCGGACGTCGGTGCGTTCCAGGGTTTCGGCGACCGCTCCGGTGCGGGCGTCGCGCAGCAGGATCTCCGGCGGGGTGTCCACAGTGGACATCCGGTCGACGAACCAGCGTCCGCTGGGGCTGATCGAGCTGGTCTCGGCGCCGCCGAAGACCGCGGTGAAGAACTGCGGGGCGGGTGCGAGCAGCTCGTGGTCGGCGGGCTCGGAGGTGAGCAGGGTCTGGCCGCCGCCATCGAGGTCGGCTCGGTAGACCTTGCGCCAGTACGGGTTTTCGCCGTCGTCCCCGCACCCCGCGACGAACACGATCTCGCGGCGCTGCGGGTCCACACGCAGGATGTCCCGGAGCGCGAGGTTGCCGGTCGTGATCGCGTTCAGCCGGGCGCCGGTGGCGAGGTCGTGCCGGTAGAGATGCCCCCAGCCGTCGGACTGGGAGAACCAGACGACCTCGTTCGATTCGGGCAGGACCCGGATGAGCGGCAGACTGTAGAGGTGGGTGTTGGGTTCGTAGATCGGCTCGGCGGTCTCGGACAGCACGACGGTTCGGTCACCGGTCTGGACGTCGATGCGGACCAGCGAGGCGGTGCGCGCCCCGGTGGTGTGCGAGAACAGGTACACCGCCGTCTCGCCGGGGGCCCAGGCGACGGTGCTGGGGCCGTTGCTGACGAAGCTCGCGAGCAGGCCGTCGTCGGCGGCGACCACGGTGCGCGATCCGGTTTCCCGGTCGATGAACGCCAATTCCGGGGTGCCGGTGGGGGTTTCGTCCTCGTGGTGGTAGCGGAACGGCCGTAACCGGGGCCGCGCCTGGTCTTCCGGCAGCTGGTCGACGAACGGGTGTTCCGGCATGGCGCGTTCGTCCAGCCGGACGGCCAGCACGAACCGGCCGGACGGGGAGAAGCACGCCAGCGCGGGCGGCAGCGGACGGCCGGCGATCGCGAGCGGCAGGATCGCGCGGGTGTAGTCCGGCATCGCGCCCCAGGCGAAGAACGGCTCTCCGTCGGTGGTGAGCGGATGTTCCATGCCGGTGGCGATCTCGCGGCACCAGAGATTGTGTTCGCGCAGGAACAACGCCGCCTTGCCGTCCGGTCCTGGCAACGCGGCGGGGTCCGGGCCGGGGACGGCGGTGTCGCCGGAAGGGCTGAGCACCGCCGTGCGGCCGTCGATCAGTCCGATTCGGACACTGTCTCCTTCGCGCTGATGGAGCACGACCGGAGTGGCTTCGAGATCGACTGAGTCCGTGAAGACCGCGGACAGCCGGGTGGTGACGTCGGCCGGGTCGAAGAGCGGTTCGCGGCGCGGGCCGTCGGGATCGACGAGGACGTACTCGTGACCGCCGCCGTCCGCGTCCCGGCGGTACCAGAACTGGTCGCCGTCGCCGGTCCACTGCGGCACGACCGAGTGGTTGCGCATCAGCCCGGGCAGCCGCTCGGGGACGAGGGCGTGTGCCTTCTGGTACCGCTCAGACAGCTCGGACTGGGATGGCTGGGACGACACTGTCACCTCCGGTAAAGGGCCTGGACCCTTCACTGTGCTGCGCCCGGGCGGCGAAGACCACCAGCAATCGTCGAAGGCGGGACGCCGGACGACGCGACATTCGTCGATAGGGGCGGGCCGGGGCGGTCGGTGACACTCGTTGGCCTGGCCGGAGTCCAAGGAGGCGTCATGAACCATCCCGCACCGGCAGTGCCCGCCGGGCGGACGAAGAACCGCTCGTCCGCCCGGTCCGTCCTGTTCGCTTCGTCCGTCGGCAACTTCGTCGAATGGTTCGACTTCACCCTCTACGGCTACGCCGCCTCGGCGATCGCCGCGACGTTCTTCCCCGCCGGCAACCAGGTCGTCGCCCTGCTGGGCGCGTTCGCGGTGTACGGCGTCGCGTTCGTCGCCCGGCCGCTCGGCGCGGTGGTGTTCGGCCGGATCGGGGACCGGCGCGGGCGGCGCACGGCGCTCGGGCTGTCGATCCTCGTCATGGGCGGCGCGACCGCCGCGATCGGGCTGCTGCCCGGCTGGTCGTCGGTCGGCATCCTGGCGCCGGTCCTGCTGCTGGTCTGCCGTCTGGTGCAAGGGTTTTCCGCCGGCGGCGAGTACACCGGCGCGATGACGTTCAGCGTCGAGCACGCGCCGGACCACCGCCGCGCCTGGTACCTGGCGCTGGTCGGGTCGTCGACCTGGATCGGCGCGATCGGGGCGACCGGCGTCGTGCTGCTGTTCCGTTCCCTGACCGGCGACGGGTTCCAGACCGGCGGCTGGCGCTGGCCGTTCCTGATCGGCGGCGTGATCGCGGTTGCCGGGCTGCTCCTGCGCCTGCGCGTGGACGAAACGCCGGTGTTCCAGGCGATGGAGCGGACGCAGCAGCCGGCCCGGCCGTTCCGGGAGCTGCTGCGCGGGCACTGGCGCACGCTGGGCATCCTGTTCGCTTACTTCGCCGTGCTCGGTCTCTTCACCCACACCTTCCTCGGGTACCTGCCGACTTACCTCAGCGAGGCAACCGGCTTCTCGCCGTCGGCGGTGCTCTGGCTCACGACCGCGCTGAACATCCTCACCATCCCGGCCGGGCTGTGGCTGGCCGTCCTCGCCGACCGGCACGGCCGCCGGATCCAGATCCGGATCGGCGCGCTGGCCGCGGTGCTGCTCGTCGTCCCGGCGTATCTGCTGATCGGCACCGGGAATGTGGTCGCGGTGCTGGGCGCCCTGCTCGTGTTCCTGTTCGCGGTGTCGTTGCTGAGCATGGGCGCGCTGTCGGTGCTGGAGATGTACCCGACGCAGGTCCGGTTCAGCGGCATGGCGTTGCCCTACAACCTGGCGTACGCGGTCTTCGGCGGCACCGCGCCGCTGGTGAGCCAGTTGCTGGTGGAAGGAACCGGAAGCCTGCTCGCTCCGGCGTTTTACGCCAGCGTGGTGGCGTTGCTCGCCCTGCCGCTGCTGCTGCGGATCCCGGAGACGCGCGGATCCGATCTGCGCGCCTGAGGCGACAGATGTCGTTGCTAGCGCGGGGAAATGGTGACGGCTGCCTGATGCCGGAAGCGCCGGGCAGCCGGAAAACTGGGGAAACACGGGAGAAAGGCATTGCATGGGCACGGAAATCGTGGTGGTCGGGGCCGGGGTGATCGGATCGTCGATCGCGCTGGAACTGGCTCGCGGGGGTACCGGGTGACCGTGCTGGACCGCGCCGCCGGGCCGGGGCAGGGCTCGACCTCGGCGTCGAGCGCGGTGGTCCGGTACAACTTCTCGACCGCGTCCGGGGTCGCGGCGGCGTGGGAGGCGCACTACGGCTGGCTGGACTGGGCCGGGCACCTCGGCCAGGACGTCGGCGAGCTGGCGCGGTTCGAGAAGAGCGGGCTGGTGATGCTGGACGTCGAGGCGGCCCCGCGCGCGGCGTGGCTGCCGCTGTTCGACGAAGCCGGGGTGCCGTACGAAGAATGGGACAGCGCGACCCTCGCCGCCCGCGTCCCGGGCATCGACACCGGCCGCTACTGGCCGCCGAAGCCGATCGCCGACAGCCGTTTCTGGGACGACGCCGAAACCACCCTCGGCGCGGTGTACACCCCAGACGCGGGCTACGTCACCGATCCCGCGCTCGCCGCGGTGAACCTCGCGAACGCCGCGGCCGCGTACGGCGCGGAGTTCCGCTTCCGCAGCCAGGTGACGTCGGTGTCGGCGAAGGGCGGGCGCGTCGCCTCGGTGGGGCTGGCCGACGGGACCCGGATCGCGTGCGACGTGGTCGTGAACGCGGCCGGCCCGTGGTCCGGCGCGCTGAACCGGTTAGCGGGCGTGGGCGCGGACTTCGCGGTGAACGTGCGGCCGATGCGCCAGGAGGTCGCGCACGTGGCCGCCCCGGAGGGCTACGCGGGCCTGGCGATCGCCGACATGGACCTCGGCACCTACTTCCGCGGCGAGGTCGGCGGCGGCCTGCTGATCGGCGGCACGGAACCGGAATGCGACCCGTTCCAGTGGCTCGACGACCCGGACGACGCCGCCCCGCACCCGACGATGGCGGTGTTCGAAGCCCAGGTCACCCGCGCCGCCCGGCGGCTGCCCGACCTGACGGTGCCGAACCGCGCCCGCGGCGTGGCCGGGGTGTACGACGTCGCCGACGACTGGACCCCGATCTACGACCGCACCGACCTGCCGGGCTTCTACGTGGCGATCGGCACGAGCGGCAACCAGTTCAAGAACGCGCCGGTGGTGGGGCGTCTCCTGACTACGCTGATCGAGCACGTGGAAAACGGTGCGGACCATGACGCGGAGCCGGTGCGGTTTCTCGCTCCGCATACGGGGGCGAAGATCGACCTGGGTGCGTTTTCTCGGCGTCGCAGCCCGAATACCGGCAGTTCTGGCACGGTGATGGGCTGAGGGTGCGGTCCGTGAAGGACTCCTTGCGGGAATGTGATTCCGCTGCCTGCGCGTGAGGCGGTGCCATGGGCGAGGTTGAGGCGGGTCGACGACCGGCTCCTGTCCAGGCCAGCGTGGTGGCGGGGTTTGTCGTCCTCACAGACGGGCAGATATGGTCATGTGGTCATGAAACGGGGCATTTCGCCAGGGTTGGCGTCCTTTGTGGACAGTCGGCAGGCCGAGACCGCCCGGCTCAACCCCCGGCCTCGGAGGTAAATTCCCTCAAGGAGTCCTTCACGGACTTGCCGCGGGCGGACCGTCCAGATGCTCCCGCAACGCCGCCGACAGTGCGCGGAGTTTGAGGCCGAGGTGGAGGGTCAGCCGGTCGTCGCCGTTGTCCAGAGTCCGGCCGGTCACCTGCTCGATCCGCTTCAGCCGCTGGTAGAGCGTCGCCCGGTGGATCTTCAGGATCTCTGCCGTGCGGCGGATGTTGCCGCCGTGGTCGAAGAACGTCTCCAGGGTTTCCGCGAGCACGTGGTGGCCGTCCTCGCGCTCCAGCGCGGCGAGCGCGGGCACCTCGGCCGCGCCGGCGAGGTCGTCGGCGGAAAGCTTCAGCAGCAGGCCGTACGGTCCCAGTTCGTTCCAGTGCGCGACCTCGCCGACACTCGGCACGAGCAGCGCCGCGCGGGCGGCCAGCGACGCGTGCCGGTAGGACTCGGTGACCTCGTCCAGCCGCTCGACGGTTGTGCCGATGCCGAACACCGGGGCCGGTCCGGCGGGCGCGAGCCGGGCGAAGCGGGCGCGGATCCGGTCGGCCAGGGCAGCGAGGGACTGCCGCGCCGGCGGTTGGTGTTGCGCGAGCAGGATCCATGCCCGGGCGCGGTTCGCGGCCATCAGCGCGACGTCCGGCGACACCGCGCGCAGGCCGTCCTCCACCGCCGCTTCGAGCGCGACTTCCTGTGGCGGGGGAGTGGCCCCGCCGGTGCGGCAGTGCACCGCCACCACGGTGAACCGCACGGCCGCCTCGGGAAACAGCTCCTCGGAGCGAAGGTCTTCGACGGCCTGTGCCCGGATCAGCGGGTCCGGCGACACCAGTTCCCGCAGGATCGCCTCGTGCCGGGCCTGCGACCGCTGGTGCAGCAGCAGCCGCCGGTACAGGATCGTGCCCGCCCGTCGCGCTGCCTCGGCAGCCGCGGCGAACTCCTCCTCGCGGAACTCGCCGTCCTTGTCGATCAGCCACAGATAGCCGAGCAGCAGCCCCTCGCACCGCACCGGCGCGCACAGCCGCGGCAGCGCGCCCGCGGTCCCGGCGAGGTCGACGACGCCCGGCTCGGTCCAGCTCGCGATGCCCTGCGCGAAAATCGGATCGGAGATTTCCGCCGGGATCGAGCGGTTGAGCACCGAACTCACCCGCACCGGGTCCTCGTCGCCGAAGTGCCTGCTGGCGGCCAGCAGCCGGATCGCCGGATCGTCGATGGCGACCGACTGCTCCAGCCGCTCGGCGAGTTCGTCCACTATGGACTGCAGATCGTCGTCGGCCACTGCCGCTCCCTTCCCCGGGTGGTCTCCCGCCACGAAACCATCCAGGCGGCGGCGAAGCCAGTCGCGGCGGGCCCTGTGCGAGACTCGTTCGCGACCGAGGGGAGCTGACGGAATGGCACATCTTCACGTCGGCTGCGCGATGTGGACCCACAAAGCGTGGCCCGGGCGGTTCCTGCCGCAGTCGCTGCCGGCGAAAGAACGCCTGCGCGCCTACGCCGCCTGGTGCAACGCGGTCGAGGGCAACACCACCTTCTACGCGACTCCGTCCCGGAGCACCGTCGAGACGTGGGCGGAGCAGACCGGCCCCGATTTCCGGTTCGTGGTCAAGGTGCCCAAGGCCGTCACGCACGAGCGGCGCTTCGCCGGGGTCGAGACCGAGATGCGGGCGTTCCTGGACGCGATCGAACCCCTCGGCGAGCGGGCGGTCCTGTGGACGCAGCTGCCCGGCTCGTTCGGGCCCTCGGACGTCGAGGTGCTCGGCCGCTTCCTGCGCCGGCTCCCCGCCGACCGCCAGCGTGCGGTCGAGGTGCGGCACCCCGAGTTCTTCACCGACGCGCGCGCGACGTCGCTGCTGGAGGGAACGCTCTCCGGCGCGGACGCGGAGTGGGTGCCGTTCGACACCACCGTCTTCTTCCAAAGCCCGCCGACCAGCAAGGCCGAGCAGGACGCCTGGGCCAAGAAACCCCGGCTGCCCCGGCGGACTCGGGCGCTGACCGGACGGCCGGTCGTCCGGTACCTGGGCCGCGATTCGGTCGAGGAGACGGTGGCCGGCTGGCGGCCGTGGACGGCGGTGGTCGCGGAGTGGCTGCGCGAGGGCCGGACGCCGACGGTCTTCCTGCACACCCCGGACAACGACGAGGCCCCGGCGCTCGGCCGGCGGTTCCACGACGAGGTGCGGGCCCTGGTGCCCGGGCTCGAACCGCTCCCCGAACCGGAACCTGTCGAGCCCGCGACCCTCTTCTGACCCGCAAGTCCGTGAAGGACTCCTTGCGGGAAACAGATTCCCTCAAGGAGTCCTTCACGGACCGTGCACCAGGGACAGGACTCGCTCCACGGCCGGATCCCGTTGCCCGGCGCGGGTGGCGGCGACGACGGTCAGCGTCAGGTTGTCCGCGTCCTCGCCGGACCGCGGCGGGGTTTCGAGCGTCCGGAACTCCACCCCGGGCAGCGCCCCGGAAGGCACCTGTTCGGGCACCAGGCATACGCACGTCCCGGCGGCGACGTGGCTGATCAGGCCGGGCAGGCTGTCCGCGCGGGCGCCGTCGCGCGGGGCGAAACCGGCGGCGCGGCAGGCGGCGGCGACTTGTTCGGCGAGTCCGGCCAGCGCGCTCAGCGAGGGCAGCGCGAAGTTCTCCGCGGCTAGGTCGGCCAGTCGCAGGGAAGGGCGGTCCGCGAGCGGATGTCCGGCGGGCAGGGCGACGGCGAGCCGTTCGTCCGCGACCGTGCGGAGGTCGAGGCCGTCCGGGTCGGCGAGCGGGCCGCGCACGAAGGCGAGGTCGAGCCTGCCGGAGCGGACCATCGAGGCCAGTTCCACCGACGTGTTCTGGTGCAGGTGCAGGCGAAGCCCGGGAAACCGGTCCCGGGCCAGCCGGAGCACGCGCGGCAGGAACGTGTAGGAGATGCCGCTGATGAAGCCGAGGTGCAGCTCGCCCTCGGTGCCGTCGGCGATGCGCCGCGCGCGGCCGACAGCGGCCTCTTGAGCTTCGAGCAGGTGCCGCGCGTCGAGGGCGAACGCGGAGCCGGCCGCGGTCAGCCGCACGGCGCGGGTGCTGCGCTCCAGCAGCCGCACGCCGAGGGCGCGTTCGAGGCGCTGGATCGCCTGGCTCAGCGGCGGCTGGCTCATCGAAAGGCGTTCGGCGGCGCGTCCGAAGTGCTCCTCCTCGGCCAGCACGACGAACTGCTCCAGCAGGCGAGTCGTCAGATCCATATCCCACAGCATATGGATAACGGCCCAAGAAGTATTGGCGGCAGATGAATGACCTCGATTTGACTGGGGGACAGCCGAGGACAACAGGAGGTGCGAGGTGGACGGGACCCCCACTGGCCCGCTGACCGGGGTGCGGGTCGTCGAGCTGGCGACGGTGATCATGGGCCCGTACGCGGGCGCGCAGCTGGCCGACCTCGGCGCGGACGTCGTCAAGGTCGAGGCGCCGGGCGGCGACCCGACCCGGCACTTCGAACCGCGCCGGCACCCCGGGATGGCGGGCGCGGCGCTGAACTTCAACCGCAACAAGCGCAGCGTGTGCCTCGACCTCAAGACCCCGGCCGGACGGGACGCGCTGCTCGCGCTGCTGGCCACCGCGGACGCGTTCATCACCAACATCCGGCCCGGCGCGCTGCGCAGGCTCGGGCTGGGCTACGAGGACCTGGCCGCCGCCTACCCCCGGCTCGTCTACGCGAGCGCGCAGGGTTTCCGCAGCGATTCCGCGCTCGGCGGCAACGCCGCCTACGACGACATCCTCCAGGCCGCCTCCGGCCTGGTCTGGCTGAACGAGCAGGTCACCGGCGAGGCGTACTACGTGCCGACCGTGCTGGCGGACAAGGTGTGCGGCCTGTTCATCGTCCAGTCCGTGCTGGCCGCGCTGCGCCATCGCGACCGCACCGGCGAGGGCCAGCACGTCGAGGTGCCGATGGCCGACACCATGATCGCGTTCAACCTCGTCGAGCACCTCGCCGGCGCCTCGCTGGAACCGGCGGAGGCGCCCGGCTACGGCTACCCGCGCGTTCTGAGCAAACAGCGCCGCGCGTGCCGCACCGCCGACGGGTGGATGTGCATCCTGCCCTACAACGACCGGAACTGGCGCGATTTCTTCGCCCACACGGGCCGTCCCGAACTCTCGGCCGACCCGCGCTTCGCGACCATGCCGGCCCGCGTCGCGCACGCCGACGAGCTGTACGGCCAGGTCCGGGAACTCACGCCGCAGTTCACTTCCGCGCAGTGGCAGGAGTTCTGCGACCGCGTCAGCATCCCCGCGCATCCCGTGTACAGCCTGCAGGAAGCGGCCGAGAGCGAGTACGCGCGGGAAGGCGGTCTCGTCCGGACGGTCCAGCATCCGACCGAGGGCGCGTGCCGTCTCGTGGCCCCGCCGGTGCGCTACTCCCGCACCCCGCCCGGGATCTACCGGCAGTTCCCGCCGGTCGGCGCGGACACCGCGGAGGTGCTGGCCGAGGCGGGTTTCGACCCGGCCCGGCTCGGCTGACCAGTCCCGTCCCAGCGACAACGTCGTCGTCCCGAGGAGAACCCATGTCCGGACCTCTCGCCCCGCCCCGTCCGAGCGCCGGGCGGGCGTGGACCGTCACCGCGCTCGTGCTGCTGTTCCTGCTGATCAACTACGCGGACAAGACCGTGGTCGGGCTCGCCGCCGAGCCGATCATGAAGGATCTCGGCCTCGGCGAGGAGAAGTACGCCCTCGTCCAGTCCAGTTTCTATTTCCTGTTCAGCGTTTCCGGCATCGCCGTCGGGTTCGCCGCCGCCAAGCGCCGGACGACGCGGGTCATGGTCGTGCTCGCCCTGATCTGGGGGTTGACCGCGTTGCCGATGGCGGCCGGGCTCGGCTTCGGCGCGTTGCTCGCGTCGCGGATCACGCTCGGTGCGGCCGAAGGGCCCGCGGTGCCCGCCGCGACGCACACCGTCTACGGCTGGTTCCCGACGCGCGACCGGGCTCTTCCCAACGCGTTGGTCCACATTGGACCGACGCTCGGCGTCGTGGCGAGCGCGCCGTTGCTCAGCTGGATCATCGCGGATTTCGGCTACCGGACGGCGTTCGGCGTCCTGTTCGCGCTTTCGGTGGTGTGGGCGGGGGCGTGGCTGCTGTTCGCGAACGACGGCCCGTACGCGAAGTCCGCCGTGCCGTCCGTCCGCTCTAACCCGGTGCCGTACCGGGTGTTCTTCCGGTCCGGCACAGCGCTCGGCGCGGTCCTCGCCGGTTTCGTCGCCTTCTGGGCGACCACCACCGCCTTGGGTTTCCTGCCCCGTTACCTGGCTTCCGGCCTCGGGATCGGGCATCAGCAAGCGGGCACGCTCTCCGCGCTGCCGTCCTTGTTCGCGACCGTCGTGATCGTGGTGATGGGTGCCGTCGCCACGAGGTGCCGCCGTCGGGGAGTGAGCAGCCGCCGCGCGTACTGCCTGCCCGGGATGGCGCTGCTCGCCGTCTCCGGTGCCGCGATGATTCTCTTCCCGCACACGGGAAAGGTCGCGGCGCTCGTGCTGATCACGGTCGCATTCGGCCTGCCGAGCGCGTTCTATCCGATGGTGTGGCTGCTCATCGGCGAGCTGGTGCCGCCGGAACGCCGCCTCGCCGTGACCGCCGCGACGACCGCCGTCGCCACCTCGGCCGGAGTGTTCGCGCCGTTGGTGATGGGCGGCTTCCTGACCGCGGAAAACGGCTATGCGGCGGGGTTCGGAGTGTGCGGCGCGCTGTTGCTGGTCGGGGCGGTCGTGGGCACCGCGCTGATCAACCCGGAACGAGACCGGCGGCGGCTGCCCGCGTTCGCCCCGGTCGCGGAGAGCGTCGCATGACCGCCGGAATCGCCGCCTTCACTCTTGATTCGCCGCACAACCGCAATGCGTTGTCGGTCGGGCTGGCCAACGAACTCGCCGCGCACCTGGGCCGTGCCGCCGAGGACCCGTCCGTCCGGGCGGTGCTGCTCACGCACACCGGCGAGACGTTCTGTTCCGGCATCGATCTGGCCGAAGCCCGTGCGGGCACCGGCCTCTCCGCCTCGCAGTTGGCCAGCTTGCTGCGCACCGTCGTCGAGACGCCGAAACCGGTGGTCGCTCGCGTGACCGGTCACGTCCGGGCGGGCGGGCTCGGGTTGCTCGGCGCGTGCGACATCGTCGTCGCAGGCCCGGCCGCGAGCTTCGCGTTCACCGAGGTGCGCATCGGACTCGCTCCGGCGGTTTTGTCGACTACCGTGCTTCCTCGCCTCGATTCGCGGGCTGTGTCTCGGTACTACCTCACCGGGGAGCGGTTCGACAGCGCTGAGGCCGCCCGCATCGGGCTGATCACGCTCGCGGCCGACGACGTTGACGAGGCGCTCGAGCCGATTCTCGCCGGGCTGCGTTCTGCAGCGCCCGGTGCACTCGCCGCCGCCAAGCGCCTGACCACGATGGCTGCGCGGGAGTTCTTCGACGCCCACGCGGGCGAGTTGACCGCGCTCGCCGGGCGGCTTGGCGAGAGTGCCGAGGCGAGGGAAGGGATCGCGTCCTTTCTGGACCGCCGTTTCACCACCAAGAAGGAGTCCCTATGACCTCTACCCCCGGCCTCGACGTCCGCGTCGAGGACCACGTCGGCTGGCTTGTCTTGGACCGGCCGCAGCGGAAGAACGCCTTCACCGGCGAAATGCTGCGCGCCTGGGCCGAGGCGTACCGCGCTTTCCAGGACGACGACCAGGTACGCGCCGTTGTCGTCACCGGCACCGGCGACGCCTTCTGCGCGGGTGCCGACCTCGGCGACCTTGGCGAGAAGCGGACTCCGCTGGGCAGCCGGCGGCTGATGACCGAGCACGTGCACCCGGTGGCCAGAGCCGCTGAAGACCTCGCCAAACCGCTGATCGCCGCGGTCAACGGAGCGGCGGTCGGCGCGGGCATGGACATGGCCCTGATGTGCGACTACCGGATCGCCTCCGAACGCGCGCGGTTTTCCGAAGGGTACGTGCGGGTCGGCCTCGTCCCAGGCGACGGCGGCTGTCATTACCTGCCGCGGATCGTGGGCCGGTCGCGGGCGCTGCGGCTGCTGTGGACCGGCGAGTTCGTCGACGCGGACCAGGCGCTGGCCTGGGGGCTGGCGGACGAGATCTGCCCGCCTGACCAACTGGTGGCGCGGGCCCGGGAATTCGCCGGGACGCTGGCGTCGCAGCCGCCGGTCGCGGTCGGGTTGATCAAGCGCGCGGTGCAGGCGGGCGAGCATGCGGATCTGCGGACGTCCCTGGATCTGATCGCTTCGCACCAAGCTGTCGTTCAGGCGACCGCCGATTCCGCCGAGGCGCTCGCGGCGTTCGTCGGCAAGCGTCCGCCGCACTACACCGGAGAGTGAGCCAGATGACCGAAGACCTTCGTCGCCGGGTGCGAGATTTCCTCGCCGCCCACCCGTTCACCCCGCGCTGCGATTCCTGGGCGGGCTCCTACGACTTGAGCTTCAGCCGTGCACTCGGCGAGGCCGGGCTGCTGGCGGTTTCCTGGCCGAAGCGGCTCGGCGGCGGTGGCGGAACCGCCGTCGACCGGCTCGTCGTGACCGAGGAACTGCTGCGCGCCGGGGCGCCGCTGGCCGCGCACTGGGTGGGCGAACGACAGATCGGCCCGACCCTGCTCCGGCACGGAACCCCTGCGCTGCAAGAGGAATTCTGCCCGCCGCTGGCGCGCGCGGAGTACACCTTCGCGCTGGGCATGAGCGAACCGGACGCCGGTTCGGACCTGGCTTCGCTGCGCACATCGGCCGTCCGGGACGGCGACGGCTGGCGCATCACCGGTCGCAAGATCTGGACCAGCGGCGCGCACCGGGCCAGCCACCTGTACGTCTTGGCCCGCACGTCCCGCGAAGCCGACCGCCACGACGGGCTGACGGAGTTCGTCGTCGCCATGGACTCGCCGGGCATCACCGTCACGCCGATCCTGGACCTGCGCGGCGAGCACCACTTCAACGAGGTCGTCCTGGACGAGGTGCCGGTTCCGGGCCGATGGGCGATCGGCCGGGTCGGCGAGGGCTGGCGGCAGGTCGTCGGGCAGCTCGCGTTCGAACGGGGCGGCCCGGAGCGGTTCCTCTCGACCTATCCGCTGCTGTCGGCGGTGCTCGCGGCCGGACTCGCGGACGAGACCGCGCGGCGCGAGCTGCGCGCACTGGCCGCGCGGCTGCAGATCCTGCGCGCCTGGGTGCTGGAAACCGCACAGGTGCTCGACGCGGGCGGCTCCCCGGTCGTGCCCGCCGCGACGAGCAAGTACCTCGGCCACCAGTTCGAGCAGAGCGTCATCGAGTGGGCGCGGCCGCTCATGCCGCGAGCCGCCCCGGCCGTCCGCGCGCTCTACGACCAGGCGCTCGCCGCCTCGCCCGCCTCGGGCATCCGGGGCGGAGCCGCCCAAGTCATGCTGTCGATGATCGCTAGGGACAACTGATGACCGTACCCACTCTGGAAGCCGACCTGGACGCCTCGGTCAGCGAGGTGATCGCGGGCTGGGAACGGCCCGGCGACCTGCGCGAGCACTGGCGGACCGCCGCCGGGCTCGGCTGGACTACCATCCTGGACGACCTCCGTCCCGACACGCCGGACCTGGTGGACGCTGCTTGCGGGGCGGTGACGGCTCTCGGCCGCGGCGGGTTCGCGCTCCCGCTTCGCCAGACGCTGGTCGCCCGCGTCGCGGGAGGTCCTTCGTCCACAGTGGACGCTATCCTCGTGCACCCGGCCGCACAGGGAATCTGGGCGCCGATCGCGGACGGCAGCGCACCCGCCGAAGCCGGACGGGACTTCGCGGACCGGCCGTATGCTCTGGTATCGCCGACGGAGATCCCGTTGCGGCTCACCGCGTTGTCCGAAATCCTGCGGTTCCAGGAGATGCTCGGCGCGGCCCAGGGCGCGGTCGCCGAGGCCCGCCGCTACGTCGCTGAGCGCGTCCAGTTCGGGAAGCCGTTGACCGCCATTCCGGCGGTGCGGACCATGCTGGGACAGCTGAAAGTCGATGTCCGGCAACTGGAAACGATCACCCGCGAGGCCAGGAACCGTCTCTTTGGCGGCGACGACGCGCTCGCCTTCGCACTGGCCACCGCCCGCGAGGTGGCCGCGACGGTGGTCCCCGGGATCGCCCAAACCGCGCACCAGCTGCACGGCGCGATGGGCGTGACCTACGAGGCCGCGCTGCACTGGCGGACCAGGCTGCTGTGGGCGGACTGCGACGAGGGCGCGCGGTGGGGCGACGACGGCGCGGACGCGGTGCCGCTGGACGAGGCTGCCTTGTGGTCGCTGACCGCTCCGGGAGCGTGCTAATCTCGCGACATGCTCATCGAGGTGGACAGAAGCTAGCCGCCGGGTTTCGGCGGCGTACCGGCCGACGAATGCCCTGGCTTTCGCTTTTCTCCCACCGCTTTCCCCTTTCGCGCGCGAAAGGGGACGATGACTTCCAGGAGCATTCATGACGCAGGACTTGCCGCGTCCCCCGTTCGACCCGGAACTCGCCGAAGCACTGTCGACCCTCGACGGCCGGGTACCGCTCGGCATGACGGCCGACCAGCTGGAGCGGTACCGGAAGCTGCCTTTCCCGAGTATCGAAGAACAAATCGGCGACCGTCCGGTCCACTGTGCACACCACACGATCGCTGGTTACGGAGGCGCGGAGATCGAGGTCTCGGTCCTTTCGCACCGGGACCACGAGACGCCGGGCCCCGGGATCTACCACCTCCACGGCGGCGGAATGGTCATGGGAGACCGGTTCGCCGCCGCGGGCCCGCTGATCGACTGGGTCCTGAAGCACGACGCGGTCGCCGTCACCGCCGAGTTCCGGCTGGCGCCGGAACATCCGGATCCCGTGCCGGTCGAGGACTGCTACGCGGGCCTGCGGTGGATGGCCGCCAACGCCGGCGCCCTGCGGTTCGACCCCGCTCGCCTGGTGCTGTTCGGCGGCAGCGGCGGGGGAGGCCTCGCCGCCGGAACCGCGTTGCTGGCCCGCGACCGCGGCGGCCCGGCGCTGCTCGGACTGCTGCTGCAGTGCCCGATGATCGACGATCGCGACGAAACGGTGTCGTCGCGCCAGTACGACGGCGTCGGAGTCTGGGACCGGACCAGCAACCGCACGGCCTGGACGGCAGTCCTCGGCGACCGCCGGGGAACCGCCGACGTCTCGCCCTACGCGGCGGCGGCGCGGGCGACGGACCTGAGCGGGCTGCCGCCGACCTTCGTCGACGTCGGCGCGGCGGAGGTGTTCCGGGACGAGGACGTCGCGTTCGCGAGCGCGATCTGGGCCGCGGGCGGCGAGGCCGAACTGCACGTGTGGGGCGGGGCGTTCCACGGGTTCTACGACCTGGCACCGGGATCGGCGCTGGCCGAGGCTTGCGTGGCGGCCCGGGAGGCTTGGCTTCAGCGGCTGCTGGACCGGGCCGTGCGGCAACGGCCGGTCATTAGCGAACCTGATCGCGAACAATAAAAACCCCAGCAACTCGCGACAGTTTACCTGCGCCACTTGGCCCAATTCCCTGCCGAACCCTTTCGTCATTCCGCCTTTGCCCGGTGAAATCGACGCCGTCGGTTTCACCGGGCAAAGGGGACAAGCCGTGCTGATGGTCATGCTGAGTTCGACTGTGCTCGCCGCCGGAGTTCTGTCAGTGTCGACCGCCACCCCGGTTCCGTGCAGCGAAGCCAGCCTCACCGCCGCTATCAAGGCCGCCAACGCGCATCCAGGCACTTCGCTCGACCTCGCCGAAAGCTGCACCTACCAGCTCACCACCGCACTTCCCGCGATTACCGCGCCAACGACGGTCAACGGCCGTCACGCCACCCTTTCCCGCTCCCTGACCGCCGCGCCATTCCGGATTCTGCGCACCGAGGCGGCCGGAGTGTCGATCTCCGATCTTTCCGTAACCGGCGGGCACACCGGACCGGGAGAAGACGGCGGCGGCATTCTCAATACCGGCGCACTGGCCCTGACCCGCGTGACGGTCACCGGCAATTCCACCGGAGACGGTCCGCCCGGTACCGACGGCGGCTCCGGGGGCGGGGTGTTCAGCCAGGGCGGCACGGTGTCGATCACCGACAGCACGGTCAGCGGCAACGTCACCGGCAGCGGCGGTCCCTGGGCCAGGGTCGGCACGGGCGGTTTCCCCGGCTCCGGCGGCAATGGCGGGGGAATCGCGGTCCGCCAAGGCACCTTGACGGTCAAGCACACCGACGTCAGCGGTAACCGGACCGGCCGCGGCGGGGACAGCACGGCGGCCCCGGGCACCGAAGGGGACAACTGGGCGCACGGCGGCGACGGCGGCGGGATCTGGAGCACCCGCAGCACGACGGTCCTCGACAGCACCGTGTGCCGCAACACTGCGGGCGACGGCGGGGTCGGCGGGCCGGTCGGCGGCTCTCCGAGCGGATCCGCTGGTCATGGCGGTCCGGGCGGAAGCGGCGGCGGCGCATACGTCGCGGGCGACACCACGTTCGCCACCAGCACGGTGTGCCGCAACAGTTCCGGCGGCGCGGGCGCGGGCGGCTCCGGCACCACTCGCGGCTACGACGGAAACGCCGGCAACGGCGGCGGGATCTGGACCGGCGCGGGCGCGACGGCCCTCAACGGCACCGAGATCGCCGACAACCGCACCGGCTCGCCCGGGACCGTCCGGCCGGGGACCCCCGGATCGGGCGGCGGGGTCTACGACCACATCGGCGAACTGACCGTCACCGGCGGCCTGATCACCCGCAACGTCAGCGGGCAGGACGGCGGCGGCGTCGGGCTGCACAGCATGCGGAAGCGCCCGCCCGCGCACTTCCGGATCACCGGGGTCCGGATCGCCGACAACGTCGCGGGCGGCAACGGCGGCGGCCTCGCGGTGTCCAGCGTCCAGGACACGGTGGCGCACACCCTGGCCGACAGCGTCATCACCGGGAACACGGCGGCCAGCGGCGGCGGGCTGCATCTCGGCTCCGGCAACACGGTGACGCTGGACCACGACACCATCTCCGGCAACCATCCCGACGACTGTGTTCCGCCCGGCTGCCAAGGCGGATAATCGGCCCGATCAAGCGGCGGATGGAGCACACTGTCCCGGTGAGCGACATCGCGTTGTATCACCCGTACATCCACTTCCGCGACGAGACGTGGTTGAAGGCCGCCGCCCTGCACTGGCCGAAGATCGCGCGGTTGCTCCCGGCCGCCTCCCCGTACTTCCAGGAGACTTCGGAAACCGAGCAGGCGCTGCGGGACAGCACGGACTTCATCGTCGACATCGATCCCGGGCTGTACCGCGGCGGGTACCAGCGCATCGACGACCTGATGTACCGGTTCCTCGACGCCCACCTCGACGAACTGCTGCCCCGCTACGGCCTGCGCGCGGCGGGGATCGAACTCCCGCCGGACGGGCAGGTGACCGCCGAGCCGATCGAGCCAAGGGACCTGCACCCGAAGCTGACGAAGGTCGCGCCGTCCAAGATGTCCTGGGACCTGACCCGCCGGCTTCGCGACGCGGGGCTGCTCGTCGTGTACGAGTACGTCTGGCGCCGACCGAGCGACGGCCAGGAGCAGGCCGCCGCCGTGATGGCCATGCACCGCACCCTTTCGGCGGTCTACCTGGCCGTGCTCGCCGGAGACATCGCCGAGCGGAACCGGATGGCCACCGTGACCGACCGGCCGGCCGCTCAGGTCGCGGTCACCGGCTGGACCATCGACGCGCTGGCGGAGGTGCTGCTCGACGACAGCCCGGAGCCGCCGCGGGACGATCTCGACGTCGAACAGGCCTTCACCATCCTGGCCCTGGCGACCGTGCTCCCGGGCGGGCTGGAGCACGTGCCGGTGTCCCGCGTCGTCGAGGCCCGCGAGCGGCTCCTCCCGGAACTGATCGCGTACCGGGAATTCCTCGACTCGCTGTCCGAGACCTTCGCCGAAGTCGCCGCCGCGCCGGATCCGGAAGTCCGGGCGGCTCGCCTGAGTTCGCTGGTCGAAGCGGAGGTGAACCGGCGGACCGCGGCCACCGAACGGGAGATCCGCCGCTTGGGCCTGCAACCGGTTCGCGCGGTGCTCAGCGCGCAGACGCTTACCCCGCCGGCATTGCTCGCGTCTCTGCTGACGGCGGCGGGGGTGCCCGGCTCGATCACGGTCGCCGGCGCCGCGGCCGGGTGTTTCGTTGGGGCGGCTGCCCGGGCGTTTTCGCAGCGGGGGAAGCTCGTGGAGGGCCATCCGACGGGGTATCTGCTGGGGCTGAAGCGGGAACTGACGCCGGGGGAGGCGGTGGCGGGCGCCCGGCGGGCGTTTCGCCGGGTGAGCGACCGGATCCGCTGACGAAGCTACCCGGCCGGGACGAACGTGATCAGCCGCTGATGGGGATCGTCCACCACCTGCAGCACCACCTGGTCCACCGTCTCCTCGGTCCCGTCCGGCAGCCGGAGCCGGATCCGGAGGCAGGTGTGCGGCCGCACGACGTCGTTGCGTTCCCACAGGGTCGCGAACTCGGGGTTCGTGCGGAGCAGGTCGTCGAGCCAGTCTCCGCCGGGCGCGCCCGGGGTGCTTGCGCGCACGATGCCGATCACCGTGCGCCGCATGGCTTCCAGGTCCGGGAAACGGCTCTGCAGCACGGGATCGGCGAACAGCAGCTGCACGTACCGGCGCCGCTGCGGCGGGACCGCGCCGAAGTCGGTCAGCAGCCGGGCGGCGGCGGGGTTCCAGGCCAGGACCAAGGTGGCCGGTCCGACCAGGACCGCGGGCACCTCGCCCATCCGGTCGACGAGGCGGCGCAGCGGATCGCTCGGCTCGGGGTGCTCCGGAGGGGCGTCGGGGGCGGCGAGGAGATCCAGCGCGTAGCGGGTCTGGTCGGCGTCGAGCCCGAGCGCGGCGGCGACGCGGCGGACCACGTCGGTGCTCGGCAGGACGCGGCCCTGCTCGATCCTCGTGTAGTACTCGTCGCTGATGAAGGCCCGCGCCGCCACCTCGCCGCGCCGGAGGCCGGGCACCTGGCGGCGTCCCGGGTCCGCGCCGGCGGGCGGCGGGACCTCGTCGCGACGGGCGTGCAGGAAGGCGCCGAGCTGCGTGAGCCGGGGGTCGCGCGCCATCAGCGCGGGCTCCGGGGGAGGGGGATCGGATCCTTCCCTCCCGCGCCCGGAACCGGCGCGGGACGGTGGAGGCATGACCGATCACGAACGCATCGACGTCCACACCCACCTGGTCCCTCCGTTCTGGGGCGAGGCTCTCGCACAGCACGGCGGCGACCCGTCGGGCTGGACGCTGCCGCCGTGGACGCCGGACGACCACCTGAAGTTCATGGACGCCAACGGCATCGTCACGAGCGTACTGTCGCTGACCGCGCCCGGCGTGGCGGGCTGGCAGGGCGCGGCGCGCCGGGAGATGGCGCGCCGGATCAACGAGTACACCGCCGAACTGGTGCGGGAACGGCCGGACCGGTTCGGGAACTTCGCGACCCTCCCGCTGCCTGACGTCGAAGGCGCGGTCGCCGAAGTCGACTACGCCTTCGATCAGCTGCGCGCCGACGGCGTGGTGCTGCTCTCGAACTACGACGGCGTCTACCTGGGCGACGACCGCTACACCCTGCTGTGGGAGACGCTGGACCGCCGTCGCGCGGTGGTGTTCATCCACCCCGCGCACCCGCTTCTCCCGCTGCTGCCGGACGTGCCGGGACCGCTGGTCGATTATCCCTTCGACACCACCCGCAACGCGGTGCACATGGTGATCCACGGGATCACCGAACGGTACCCGAACGTGCGCATCATCCTTTCGCACGCGGGCGGTTTCGTGCCCTACGCGGCACTGCGGTTCTGCCAGGTGCAGGCGGCGCTGGAGCCTGCCGGACCCACTGCGGACGAACTGCTGGCCCGGTTCCGCAGTTTCTACTGGGACACGGCGTTGTCGTCCGGGGAGTACGCCTTCGGTGCGCTCGCCCGGTTCGCCGACCCGGCGCGGATCCTGTACGGCAGCGATTTCCCTTACGCGCCAGCACAAGTGGGCACCCGGTTCACCGAGATCCTCGACACCGAAAGCGGACTCACTCACGAACAGAGCCGTGCTATCGACTCCGGCAATGCCAGCGCGCTTTTCCCGCGCCTGAAAATCGCTGGCTAGGGCAGCGGCGAGTACTCCGCCGCGTCGCCTGCTCGCGCGGTGCTGCGCACCCCGTCCACGCTGACCGGCACGTCCCCGGCGACGGTCACCCGGTGCAGGCGGCGCGGAAGCTCGTCGTAATCGGCGACGCCGTAATGCTGGGTGGCCCGGTTGTCCCAGATCGCGAGGTCGCCGGGAGCCCATTGCCAGCGCACGGTGTTCTCCAGCCGGGTGACGCGCGACTGGAGCAGTTCGAAAATCGCCGCCGATTCGGTGCTCGGCAACCCGACCAGGCGTTTGACGAAATGCCCGAGAAGCAGCACGCGTTCGCCGGTCTCCGGGTGGACCCGGACCACCGGATGTTCCGTTTCGTATACCTCGGACCGGAATTCGTCGCGATAGGACTGTTCTTTCACGTCGACCCCGCCGACGCGGTATTCGTCGGCGCGGCCGGCGTAGTCGTGCGCGTTGGTGTGCACCGCCCAGAGCCGGTCCGCCAGCGCCTGCAGCGACGGGGGCAGCTTGGCGTACGCGGCCGCGGTGTTCGCCCACGTCGTGCTGCCGCCGTAGGCGGGGATGGTGACGGCGCGCAGCAGGCTGATCGCCGGGATCCGGTCGACGAACGTGACGTCGGAATGCCAGCTGTTGGCCTTTCCGTGCTGGGCGTCGATCGGCAGGATGTTCCCCAGCCCGGTGCTGCGGACGGTCGGATGCGGCTGGGTGAGCCCGCCGAGCCGCCGCGCGAACGCCTGCTGCCCCTCGTCGTCGAGGTGGTGCTGCTCGCGGAAGAAGATCACCTTGTGCGCCAGCAGGGCTTCGCGGATCTGCGCGACGGTCTCGGCGGGCAGGTCCCCGCCGAGCCGGACTCCGTCGATCCGGGCGCCGATGTGGGCGCCGGTCTGGTGCACGGCGATGCGCGTGGGCTGGACTGTGTCCGTGAGGGTCATCGGTTGCTCCCGTTCGGTGTGCTCGGCTGGTTTCCAGACTGGGCGCCCGCGAACCCGCGGGGCAAGATTGCGTTCACGGTGAACCAAATTCGTCCCAGATTCCGGGCAGCGGGCCGGAGTCCGGGATGTGGGACGTCGTTGCCCGGCGCATTTCCCGCTGACAGCCTGATCCGCATGTCCCCGGACCCGGCCCTGACCGCCCGCCTGCACGTCGATCTCCGGCGTCAGGCCAGCGCGGTCTGTTCCGGTTCCCGCTGATCTTCCCCGGCGGGCGAAACGCGTCCGCCGTCCTCCGCGTGCGCGAATTCGACGCTCCCCTTTCCCCGTTTAGAAAAAGGACGTGCCACCGTGACCACGAGCCGAAGGCGATTTCTTGGACTGACCCTCGCGGGGGTAGCGGCGACCGCGGTCGGCTGCGGCACGGCGAGCGGCGGCACCACGAAAACCCTGCGCTACCAGGGCTGGGCGGGCCAGGTGACGCCGCCCGAACTCGCCGCCGACCTGGGCTATCTCAACGACGTCACGCTGCAGTGGGTGGGCGACACGATCAGCGGGCCGCAGGACATCCAGTCCGCGGCGACCGGGCAGGTGGACTTCGGCGGCGCGTTCAACGGAGCGGTCGTCAAACTCGCCGCGGCCGGGGCGCCGATCACCTCGGTGCTCGGTTATTACGGGGTGGACAAACTGGAATTCAACGGCTTTTACGTGCTGGAGAACAGCCCGATTCGCGGCCCGCGCGACCTGGCGGGCAAGAAGATCGGGATGAACACCCTCGGCGCGCATTCCGAGGCGATGCTCGACATCTACCTCCAGCGCAGCGGTCTGTCCAAAGAGGACATCGCCAAGGCGGAACCGGTCGCGCTGCCCCCGGTCAACACCGAACAGTCGCTGCGCCAGGGGAACATCGACGTGGCCGTGCTGAGCGGCATCCTGCGCGACAAGGCGCTCGCGCGCGGCGGCATCCGCCCGCTGTTCACCGATTACCAGCTGCTCGGCGCGTTCACCGCCGGGACCTACGTGCTGCGAAAGGACTTCATCGAACGCAATCCGGAAACCGTGCGCACGTTCGTCAGCGGTGTCGCCAAAGCCATCGAGTGGACCAAGACCACGCCGCGCGAGCAGGTGGTCGAGCGGTTCACGAAGATCGTCAAGGGCCGCAACCGCAACGAGAACCCCGACCCGCTGAAGTACTGGAAGTCGTGGGGCGTCGCCGACCAGGGCGGCGTGATCACCGACAAGGAACTGCAGCTGTGGATCGACTGGCTGGGCGGGCGCGGGGACATCCGGCCGGGCTCGGTCAAGGCGGGCGACCTGTATGCCAACAAGTTCAACTCGTACGCGAAGGGCCAGTGATGAGCGCGGCGCACAGCGGGATCCGGTTCGCCGGAGTCGGCAAGACCTTCCCGGTCCGGGGTTCCGGCGGCGGGGTGACCGCGCTCTCGGGGATCGACCTGGACATCCGGGCGGGCGAGTTCGCGGTGATCGTCGGCCCGAGCGGCTGCGGGAAATCCACCCTGCTCGACCTCCTCGGCGGGCTCGCCGAACCGGACGCCGGCCGGATCGAACTCGACGGCGTTCCGGTGCGCGGCCCCGGCCGGGACCGCGGGATCGTGTTCCAGCAGTACGCGCTGCTGCCGTGGCGCACCGCGCAGGGCAACGTCGAATTCGGGCTGGAGGCGACCGGCGTGCGCCGGGCAGACCGGGCGCGGCGGGCGCGCGAGTACCTCGATCTCGTCGGCCTGCTGGAGTTCGCCGACCGGCATCCGCACGAGCTGTCCGGCGGCATGAAGCAGCGCGTCGCGATCGCCCGCAGCCTCGCCTACGACCCGGACGTGCTGCTGATGGACGAGCCGTTCGCGGCGCTGGACGCGCAGACCCGGGAATCGCTCCAGGACGAGCTGCTGCGCATCTGGCGGCGCACCGGCAAAACCGTCTTGTTCATCACTCACAGCATCGACGAGGCGGTCTATCTGGGCGAGCGCGTCGTGGTGCTGACGTCGCGGCCGGGCCGGGTGAAAAGCGTGGTCGACATCGGCCTGCCGCGGCGCGACGACGTGGCGGACGTCCGCTCGACCGGCGAGTTCGCCCGGTACCGGCACGCGATCTGGGAACTGCTGCACGACGAGGTGGCCCGGGCGCACGAACTGGAGAAGGAGGCTGTCGGAGCATGAGCGTCACCACTGTTCCGGACACCGCGAGGACTGCGCGGGCCGAACCCGCCGCGGCCCGGCCGCGCGCCGGGCGGGTCCGGGTCCAAGCGGTCTTCGTGAAGAGCATCGCGCTGATCCTGCTGCTCGCGCTGTGGGAGATCGCCCCGCTGGTGGGTCTGGTGGATCCGGTGTTCCTGCCGCCGTTCCACACCGTCCTCGGCGCGCTGGCGGACCTGGCGGGCAACGGGCAGCTCGCCGCCAACGCCGGGGCCAGTCTGACGCGCTCGCTGGCGGGGTTCGCCCTCGCGGTCGCCGCCGCGGTGCCGCTCGGCGTGCTGATCGGCTGGTACAAACCGGTTTCGGACGTGCTGACCCCGCTGGTGCAGGTCTTTCTCAACACCGCGGCGCTGGCGCTGCTGCCGGTGTTCGTGCTGATCCTCGGCATCGGCGAGACCTCGAAGATCGCCATCGTCTTCTACGCCTGCACCTGGCCGATCCTGCTCAACACGATCAGCGCGGTGCGGTCGGTCGACCCGACCCTGCTGAAGCTGGCCCGCTCGCTGGACCTGCCGCCGCTGGCGCTGTTCGCCAAGGTGGTGCTGCCGGCGTCGGTGCCCACGATCTTCACCGGGATCCGGCTGGCCGGGGCGGCGGCGATCGTCGTCGTGATCGCGGCGGAGATGGTCGGCGCGAAGGCCGGGCTCGGCTACCTGATCAACTTCTCGCAGTACAACTTCGCCATTCCGCAGATGTACGCGGGAATCGTCGCGATCTCCGTTCTGGGCGTCGCGTTCAACCAGCTGCTCGTGACCGTCGAACGGCGCTTCACGTCCTGGCGCACGGAAGGGACCGCCTGATGGATACGCTCGAGTTGACGGCCGACGTGTTCGTGGCGGGCGGCGGCCCGGCCGCGACGTGGGCGGCGCTGCACGCGGCCCGGGACGGCGCGGACGTCGTCCTGGCGGACAAGGGCTACTGCGGCACCAGCGGCGCGACGGCCGCGGCGGGCACCGGCGTCTGGTACGTGCCGCCGGACCCGGCCGCGCGCGAGGCGGCGATGGACTCCCGCGAGGAACTCGGCGGCAGGCTCGCCGACCGGCGCTGGGCGGCCAGGGTGCTGGACGAGACCTACGAGCGGGTCAACGAACTCGCGGTCGCCGCCCGGTTCCCGTTTCCCACCGGTCCGGACGGCCGCCAGCTCCGCAACGGGCTGCACGGCCCGGAGTACCTGCGGCGGATGCGGATCCTGGTCCGCCGCGCCGGGGTGCGGGTGCTCGACCACAGCCCGGTGACCGAATTGCTCGCCGATCCGTCCGGGGCGGTGGCGGGCGCGGCCGGCTACCAGCGGCAGGGCCGGCAGAATTACCGGGTGCGGGCCGGCGCGGTCGTGCTGGCCACCGGCGGGTGCGCGTTCCTGTCGAAGGCGCTGGGCTGCGACGTCAACACCGGCGACGGCGCGCTGTTCGCCGCCGAAGCCGGGGCCGAGCTGTCCGGGATGGAGTTCTCGAACGCCTACGGCATCGCGCCGGAAGGCACCTCGGTCACCAAGACCGCGTTCTACCACTTCGCCACCTTCTTCCGGGCCGACGGCAGCGTGCTCGAGGGCGCCAGCGGAGTCCGGCGTTCGCCGATCGCACGGGAACTGTTGCGCGGCAGGGTGTTCTGCCGCCTCGACCGGGCCGACGAACAGGCCCGCGCGGCGATGCGGCTGGCGCAGCCGAACTTCTTCCTAGCCTTCGACCGGATGGGGATCGACCCGTTCGCCGAGAAGTTCCCGATCACCCTGATCGCCGAGGGCACGGTCCGCGGAACGGGCGGCATCCGGATCGTCTCGGACGACTGCGCCACCACCGTCCCCGGCCTGTACGCGGCGGGCGACGCGGCCACGCGCGAACTGATCTGCGGCGGCTTCACCGGCGGGGGCAGCCACAACGCGGCCTGGGCGATCTCGTCGGGCACCTGGGCCGGACGGGGCGCCGCCCGCTACGCGCGGTCGCTGGGCTCCCGCGCCGGCACTCGCCGGACGCTCGCGCTCGGCGAGGCCGGACTCCGGCCGAGCGGCCCCGGCGGCGGCGACCACCGCGAGGTGATCGCTGCGGTCCAGCGCGAAGTCTTGCCCTACGACAAGAACTACCTGCGGCACGGCAAGGTGCTGACCCCGGCGCTAGCCGCGCTCGACGACGTCTGGACCGAACTGCGCGCGTCGCTGGGCGGCACCGGCGAGCTGTCCGTCCGCACCCGCCAGGCGGCGGCGATGGCCGCGCACGCCCGGTGGATGTACCGCTCGGCGCTCGCTCGCACCGAGACCCGGGGCATGGCGAAACGGCTCGACTTCCCTTCTCCGGACCCGGCCCAGCGGCATCGGCTGCACACCGGCGGCCTGGACACGGTCTGGGTCCGTCCGGAAAGGACGGTCGCCGAGGTCGAGGCGGCGTCATGATCGAACTGGTGTCCGCGCAGCGTTGCATCGCCTGCGACAAATGCATCACGGTGTGCCCGACCAACGTCTTCGAGCGCGGCGCGGACGGCATCCCGGTGATCAGCAGGCACGACGACTGCCAGACGTGTTTCCAGTGCGAGGCGAACTGCCCGGTCGACGCGCTGTTCGTGTCGCCCCGCACCACCCCGGAACCGGACGGTGCTTCGGCGAAGGACGCCGATCTGCTGGCGGTCGGCGGATTGCTGGGCAGTTACCGGGAGCGGATCGGGTGGGGGAAGGGGCGGGTACCGGCGTCCAGCCGGGCGATCGGTCCGCCGCTGCGCCCCGGCGCGGACCCGATCACCAGCTGATGCGGTCCGTGAAGGGCCCCTTCACGGACTTGGGTTCCCCGGCCCAGGAACTTGCGGCGGTGCCCCGGATGCCGTCGAGGCGGGAGCGGGTTTGGTCGTCCGTGAGGGCCACCCTCACCGCCCCTGATTCCCTCGGGGTTCCCCTCACGGACCTTGGGATCCGGCCAGGCGGACATCCAGCAGACGCGGGACCACGCACCTCAAGCCCCCGGCACCGGGTTGCTGTCCGTGAAGGGGGCCTTGAGGGAATCAGATTCCCTCAAGGAGTCCTTCACGGACCTGAAGAGGCGGGAGCTGAGCGATAACAACGAGTGTTCTCACGGCAAGCCTCACCCCCGCCGCGGCCGTCCTCCGCGCCGTTCTCGCGCACGGCCCCCTGGCCCGCGACGCGATCGCCGAACTCACCGGGATCAGCCCGGCCGGGGTCAGCCGTCAGTGCGCGAGCCTCGCCGATCTCGGCCTGCTCTCCGCCCGTCCGGCGGAAAGGCCGCTGGATCGCCGCACGGCCGGGCGGCCCCGGACCGAACTCGCCATCGCCGCCGACCGGCACGCGGTGTTCGGCGTGCACATCGCCCACGAGTTCGCGACCTTGGCCGTGCTGGACCTGCGCGGCCGCGTCCTCGCGTCAGAGCGCGTGCCGCATCCGGGCGGCGGGCCGGAGAAGGTCCTGGCCGGGGCGGCGGTTCGGCTGCGGGAGTTCCGGCAGCGGCACCGGGCGCGGATCCCGGTCGGGCTCGGGGTCGCCTGCGGCGGCTGGGTCGACCCGGACGCCGGCGTGATCGTCGAGCATTCCTCGCTCGGCTGGTACGACGTGCCCGCCGGGGCGGTGCTGGCGGAGCTGTCCGGGCTGCCCACCCGGGTCGACGGGCACGCTCGCGCGCTGGCCTCGGCGGAGGCGATGTTCGGCGCCGCGCGCGGGTGCGGGTCGCTGGCGCAGCTGTTCGTCGGCAACGTGGTGGACGCGGCGATCGTGTCCGGCGGCCGGTTGCACCGGGGGCCGGGGTCGGCCGCGGGCACCGTCGCGCATCTTCCGCTCGGCGCGCCGGGCACGCGGTGCGCCTGCGGCCGGTCCGGGTGCTTCGAAGCGGACACGGCCGAGCGGGCGGTCACCGCTCGCGCCGGGCGGGAGTCCATTGTGGACGTGGTCGGCGCGGCCGGGGCCGGGGATCCGGTCGCGCTCGACGTGCTGCTCGCCCGCGCCCGCACGATCGGCCGGGCGGCGGCGTTGCTGTTCGACGTGGTCAACCCCGAGGTGCTGGTGGTCGCGGAGCCGGGGGTCGCCGAACTGCCCGCCTGCCTGGCCGCCGTGCGCGCGGAGGTTTCGGCCCGGTCGCGGGGACGGGTCGAGGCGGCGACGCGAGTCCTGCCGACGAGCTTCCCCGGCCGGGACCTGCTCGGCGTCGCGGCCGGGGCGGTGCAGCTGGACGCGCTCTACGCCGACCCGCACGCGCTGGCCGGCCGGCTCGCCGGTTAGCGGACCTCGCCGAGTTTGCCGGTGGCGACGTCGAAAACGAAGCCGCGGACGGAATCCCGGTGCGGAATGAACGGGCTGGTGCGGATCCGGGCGAGGGACTGGCGGACGTCCTCCTCGACGTCCGGGAACGCTTCGGACGCCCAGGCGGGCTTCACGCCGGTGTCCCGGAGGATCGAGTTCCGGAATTCGTCGTCGGTGAACGTGAGCATGCCGCAGTCGGTGTGGTGGATCAGGATGATTTCCGTGGTGCCGAGCAGTCGTTGGCTGATGGCCAGGGAACGGATCTCGTCCTCGGTGACGACGCCGCCCGCGTTGCGGATGACGTGCGCGTCGCCTTCCGCGAGGCCGAGGACCCCGTAGACGTTGAGGCGGGCGTCCATGCAGGCGAGCACGGCGACGTGCTTGGCGGGCGGCAAGGGGAGCGGCCCGGTGAAACTCGCGGCGTATTCGGCGTTGTTGGCCAGAAGCTCATCGGTGACGGACATGATGATCCTTCCGCGAGAGGAGTGGACTGGCCGAGTGGACCGCTCCCCGTCCCGGGAGGCAAGCGCGTCCACCACCTGGACGGAGCCAGCGGGAACGCAGGCTGGAATCGGGGCGGGACAAGGCAAACGCTCCAGGCCGCCGTACCGGACGGCCTGGAGCGTTCAGCCGGGCTCAGGTTCAGTTGCGCGCCGCCGCGGCCGGGTTGGCGACGGCCAGCTTCCACACCGCGTACCCGATCGCGTCGGAGTTCTTCTCCAGCGGGGTGTCCGGGATGTTCGCGGTCGTGTCGCAGGCCCGGTGGTAGCAGTTGTCGAACGGCGCGCCCGCGGTGCCGCCCCACATCTGGGCCTGTTCGTAGCTCTTGATGTCGCCCGCTCCGGTCGCGAGGCCGCCGACCGGGATGCCCGCGCGCTTGAACGACGCGTGGTCGGACCGGCCGTCGCCCTCGGTGTCGCCCTCGGTCTGGATGCCGATCGAGGCGAAGTACTCGTCGAAGACGGCCTTGACCGAAGCGACGTCGTCGTAGACGAAGTAGCCCCAGTTCTTCGAGCCGATCATGTCGAAGTTCAGGTAGGTCTTGATCTTCGACCGCGCGGTGCTCGACAGCGTGCTCACGTAGTACCGCGAGCCGACCAGGCCGGACTCCTCGTCGGCCCACCAGGCGAACCGCACGCGCTTGGCCATCGCCGGGTTGGTGCGGGCCAGCGTCAGCGCGACCTCGAGGATCGACGCGCTGCCGGAGCCGTTGTCGTTGATGCCGGGGCCCGCGCTCACCGAGTCGAGGTGCGCGCCCAGCATGAGGACCTGGTTCGCGTCGCCCTGCGGCCATTCGGCGATCAGGTTCTGCGACCGGCCGAGGCAGCTCGTGCAGGTCTGGCGCGTCGTGGTGTAGCCGGCGGCCTTGAGCAGACCCTCCACATAGGACACCGAAGCCGCGTAACCGCCGCCGCGCGGGGAGCGCGTGCCGCCGTTGTTGCGGGCGATGGTCTGGAACTGGTTCAGGTGCGTCTTGATGTTCGCCAGCGAGATGTCCGGCGCGGCGAGCGCCGACGAGGGCGCGGCGGTGGCCGCGGGCCCGTTGACGACGCTCAGGACTGCGACCAGGGCGGTGACCCCGGCGCCGAGTCTGGTCTTCCATGTCATGGCGGTGTGTTCCTCTGAATCGGGGGTGGGGAGGGGAGTGCGGCCGGGCCCCGCCTGGGGCCCGGCCGCGGTCGGATCAGCGGGTGGTGCAGGTCGGTTCACCGGAGACAGCCGGCACCGAGACGGCGTTCCACGCGGCCTTGGTGGCGTTGAATTCGGTGCAGCTGCCCGGGAAGAGCGCGATCGCCGCCTGCAGCGTCGCCTTGCGGGCCGCCTTGTGGTTCCACGACGAGGTCTTCTTCAGCAGGCCGTTGTAGAAGATCTTGGCGGCCTTCTGGATGCCGACCCCGGTGACGCTGCTGTTGTTGCAGGTCGGGCTGGACGGTTTGCCGCCGCCCGGGTTCGAGCCCTCGGCGAGCAGGTAGAACCAGTGGTTCTGCGGGCCGGCCGCGGCGTGCACCTCGGTGCTGGGGATCGACGAGGAGTAGCAGTTCGGGTCGCCGACCTTCGACGGGTTGTACATGTAGCGGATCGGGCCCTGGCCGACCAGGTTGACGCCCTCGCCGACCTCGTAGTCCGGCGTGTCCTTCGCGTTGTTCGCGTAGGCCTCGGTCAGCGCCCCGAAGATGTCGCCGGTCGACTCGTTCAAGCCGCCGTTCTCGTTGCCCGAACCCGCGCCGCCCGGGGTGGTCTGGAAGATGCCGTGGCCGAACTCGTGGCCCACGACGTCCATCGAGGTGGCCTGGCGGCGGTTGTCCTGCGAGTGCCCGAAGTGCGTCGAGGAGCCGTCCCAGTAGGCGTTGACGTCGTTCAGCCCGACCGACGCCGGGAACCCGCGGCCGCTGCCGTTGATGCCGTTGCGGCCCAGCCAGTCCTTCAGCATCTTCCATTCGGTCTGGACGCTGAAGAGCGTGTCGACGCAGCCGGTTTCGAGGTTCGTGCCCGAACCGTTGCCCCAGCTGTTGTCCGGTCCACTGTAGACGGAGCCGCCCTCGCGGCCGCAGCTGAGGCCCGGGCGGCCGGGGTCGCGCATGCTGTAGGTGGAACCGGACTGCGTCGTGTCGATGGAGACGGTGCCGACGTAGTAGCTGTTGCCGGTGCCCGCCGCGTTCACCGTGTTCGCCGTGCCCGGCTGGGCCTGGGTCTTGGCCCCGGTGCCGAAGGTCTTGATGTCGTCCCGCTTGTCGAGCACCGCGCCGGTGGCGGCGTCGACGAACACGTGCAGCCTGCTCGGCGCGGTCGCGCTGCGCCCGGCCACGACGACCTCGTAGGCCAGCCTCGGGTTCGCCCCGGCCAGCACCACCTTCTCCGGCGCGCTCACGCTGTCCACAGTGGACAGCTGGGCGCGCGCGGTTTCGGCGGCTTTCGCGGCGTCGAGAACGGCTTGCGTCCCGACGGTGATCGGCGAGGTCTCCGCGGCGCTCGTGCCGCGGACGTTCCCGGCCCCGTCCGCGACGACGACCGCGTCTCCGCCGACGACGCGCAGGCCCTGGTAGGTGCGTTCGTAGGCACCGTAGAAAAGCCCGCCGCCGCCCGCGGTCAGGCCGACGCGCCGGAAGGACTCGGCGGGGCCGCGGCCGAACGCGGCGAGCCCGGAGGCGACCGCCTGGTCGGCGGCTTTCGCCGCGGCGACCTCCGGGGACGCGGGTGGTGCCGTCGGGGCCGCTCCGGCCGGGGCCGCCGGGAGCGTGAGCGTCATGGCGAGCCCGGCGGCGGCCGCCAGGCCCGTCGTGAATCCGCGAGGGGGCATCGAGGTGTTCCTTCCCTGAAGGCAGGACGATGGGGATCGGGGAGGGGAAACTGCCCGGCCGCTCACGGTGGGTAGGCGGCCGAACACGTCCGAGTAAAGGATCAGCGGTTCGGGGCGTCAATGCTCCGAACGGACCAACGGAACGTTCCGGATTCGCCGGGCAATTCGTGTAAGTCCTGCCAGTGCTGGGAATCTGTGCGTGTTCGGCGCCGGAGCGACTTTCGTAGGGAATGTCCCGGGTGCAGTCCGAATGTCGGATGGTCGCGGCGCCGGTCGTGGCTCCCGGACGTCAGCTCCCGGTGACGGCCGCGCACACCTCGGCGGCCGCGGTCCACAGTCCTAAGTGGCCAGTCCGGACCGTCCGGCGCTCCCGGGCCCGGGCCGCCATCGAGGCGAACGGGGAGCGGTCGCCGAAGAGGACGCACCGGCTCGGCGGCCGCTCGTCGATCCTGGCCGGGGGCAAGGGTTCCTCGTGGGTGGCGATGCTGATCGGCCGCAGCCGGGAAACCACGTCGGGATCGGCGAAGCCGAGTGCGTGGAGGCCGAACGGCGGAACCGTCCGGCCCGCCGGATCGGAGGACGCCGCTGCGGCGAACGGCTGACGGAGCATCGGCATCAGGTCGAACGCGGATTCGCCGGGGAAGGGGAGGAAAGCGTCGAGGTAGATCGTTTCGCGGACCTGCCCCGGGCACGCGTCCGCGACCCCGGCGACGACCATGCCGCCGTAGCTGTGCCCGGCCAGGATCGTCCCGGGTTCGAGCAGCCGGCCGACTTCGTCGATGTGCTGCCGCAGGCCGGCGACGGCGAGGGTGGGCGCGACGACGGTGTGCCCCTGCCGGGACAACCGCGCCGCGACCCGGTCCCACACCCAGCCGCCGCACCACGAGCCGTGCACCAGGACGTACTGGCTCACCGGTCGGGGACTTTCGCGACGACGTCGACCTCGACCAGCACCCGCGGATCGAACAGCGCGGCGACCCCGACCAGCGTGCTCGCGGGCGGCGCGGGAACTCCTTCGCGCAGAGCGGCGAAGAGGTCGGAGATCAGCTCGGGCCGGTAGTCCACGACGTAGACGGTTTCCTTGACGATGTCCTCGCGTTCGCATCCGGCGGCCGCGAGCGCGATGTCGAGGTTCCGCGCGATCTGCCGCGTCTGGGTCACCGGATCGGTTCCGCGCAGGTTTCCGTGTTCGTCCCAAGCCACTTGGCCGGAAAGGAAAACGAGGCCGGTGTCGGGGAGGAGCACGGCGGGCGTGAACGCGCCCGGGATGTGGTGGAGACCGGCGGGAGTCAGGTAGTCGGTCATCGCGCCGCTCCGGCCCAGGCGGTGATCGCGGCTTCCCTGGCCGCGGCGTCCGGCGGCTCGCTTTCGCGGCGGACCCACGCGATGTGGCCGTCCGGCCGGACGAGCACCTCGGCGACGTCTTCGGTCCAGGAGTCTTTGCTGCTGGTGGCCGTCGTGATGCGGTTCTGCCAGGCGTCGGCGACCTGCGCCGCACCGTCGCCAGCGAAGTCGACGTAGCCGAAGGTGCCGCTGTGCACCAATTCCGAGACCCTCGCCGAGCCGAGCGGCAGGTCGGGCATGCGGGTGCCGAGGAGCGGGTCGCCTGGTGCCGGGTAGGACGTCGACAGCGCGGACACGATGCCGGCCAGCCGGGCGTTGGCCTCGGGGATGTCCAGGAGGGAGTTCAGCAGTTCGCGCAGTGCGTGCACCGGACGCTGATAGTCGGGCACCAGCGTGAGTTCGAGCAGCAGGGTCTGGGCCTGGGTGTTGTCGGTGACCAGCTGTCCCACCGGATGCCGCTCCGCGTGGTAGGTGTCGAGCAGGCCCGGCGGCGCCCAGCCGTTGATCTCGGCGGCGAGCTTCCAGCCGAGGTTCATCGCGTCCTGCAGGCCGGTGTTAAGGCCCTGGCCCGCCGCCGGGAAGTGGATGTGCGCCGCGTCGCCCGCGAGGAAGACCCGGCCGTTGCGGTAAGTCTCCGCCAGCCGGGTCGCGTTCCCGAATCGCGACAGCCAGCGGGGTTCCGCGACGCCGAAGGACGTGCCCGCCGCGTCCGTCAACGCTTCGCGGAACTCGGCGAAGGTCACCGGTTCCGTCGCCGGGACGCGCATGCGCTCCGGATCGGTGAGCACGAACCGGGTCAGGCCGCCGGTCAGCGGGGCGATCAGCACGGACCCGCGCCCGGCCTCGGCGATCGCGTCCTGGTCGACGACGGCGAAGTCGCCGAGCATCGCGCTCATCGTGCCGTCCGAGCCCGGGAACCCGATGCCCGCCGCCTCCCGGACCCTGCTCCGCCCGCCGTCGCAGCCGACGAGATACGCGGCGCGAAGCCGGAACTCGCCGTCGGGTCCGGTGCCTTCGACGTCCACTCCGTCGCTGTTTTGGGTCAGCGAAACGACTTCGTGCCCGTAGGAGATCTCGACGCCGAGTTCCCGTGCGCGTTCTTCCAGCAGCCGCTCGGTGCGGGCCTGCTCCAGGAAAAGCGTGTAGCCGTGGCGGGTTTCCAGCGCGGAGAAGTCCAGCTGCCGGGGCAGCCCGGCGAAATGCCAGCTCGGGACGGTGCGGCCGAGCGCGAGGAACCGGTCGGCGATGCCGCGCAGCTCGAGGATCTCGATGCTGCGGGGATGCAAGGTGAGCGCGCGGGACTGCTCGTGCCGCGTCTGCTGCCGTTCGAGGATCCGCACGCGCACTCCGGCGAGCGCGAGTTCGGTGCCGAGCAGCAAGCCCGTCGGGCCCGCTCCGCTGATCACCACGTCGGTGTCCACAGGTGCCTCCTTGATTTTCGAACAACGTTCATTTAATCCTTGAGGCCAGTGTCCTGACGAAGCGCGAAGCTGTCAAACACGCTGATAGGCTCGGGTGGACATGACCGCGCACCAGCCCCGCACCCGAGGACGGCCGCCCGCCGCCGACCGGGCCGACGTCACCGCCGCCGCGCTCCGGCTGCTCGGCGAAACCGGCCTGGACGCGCTCACCATGCGGAAGCTGGCCACCGCGGTCGGCGTCCAGGTGGGCACGCTCTACGGCTACTTCCCGACCAAGCGGGCGCTGCTGACCGCCATGGCCGAGGAGATGCTGAAGGGCTGCCGGGACGCGGCCGAAGGAGTTGCGCGGCCGAGGGAACGGGTGCTGGCGCTGGCTCGGAGCCTGCGTACCGCGCTTCTGTCCTATCGGGACGGAGCGCGGGTGTACGCGGGCACGCACTCGATGGGACCGAACACGCTGGGCTTCGCCGAGGCTCTCAACGGCGCTTTGCGCGAGGCCGGGCTCGATGCCACTGCGGCGACGCGGACCGGGCTGTTGATCCTGCACTTCGCGACGGGGCACGTCCTGGAGGAACAGGCAGCGCTCCAGTCCGGTCCGGACCTGCCCGCCGACATCGAAAACCTCCGCGAGGCGATCCGGGGCGGCGAGTATCCGCATCTCGCCGAGGCTCAGGATCAGTTGACCGGTACGGACTTGGCGGAGTTGTTCGAGCAGGGGTTGCGGCTGCTGACGGCGGAGCTTTCCTGATTCACTGCGCTGGCATGGGATCCGGCGCATTGTGCGCGCGGCGGTACGCAAGCGGCGACATGCCCAACTGTGCGTGGAAGTGTTTGCGCAGCGCGACCGGATCCCCGAAACCGCACGCCGTGGCGATCCGTGCGACGGGCAGTCCGGTGGATTCCAGCAGCAGCCGCGCGTGGGCGAGCCGTTGCTGCGCCAGCCATTTCAGCGGACTGCTGCCGACCTCGCCGCGGAACCGACGGGTGAACGTGCGCGCGCTCATGTGTGCGTGCCGCGCCATTTCGTCGAGGGTGAGCGGCTCGGCCAGCCGGTCCAGCGCCCACTGCCGGGTCGCCGAGGTGGACCGGTCGGTGTCCTGCGGAACCGGGTGCTCGATGAACTGCGCCTGGCCGCCTTCGCGCCACGGCGCCACCACGCAACGCCGCGCGGCAGCCAGACGCCACTGCCGCTCCGTGGTCGAGGCGGACCAGGTGCAGGCACAGGTCCATCCCGGCCGCCCCGCCGGCGGAGGTCAGGATGCGGCCGTTGTCGACGAACAGCACGTCCGGATCGACTTCGACGCTCGGGAACCGCCGCGCCAGCGCGTCGCACAGCGCCCAGTGCGTGGTGGCTCGCAGGCCGTCCAGCAGGCCGGCCGCCGCGAGCAGGAAAGCCGAGGTGCACAGGCTGACGATGCGCGTCTCCGGGCCGATCCGGTCCAGTGCGGCGGCGACTTCCTCGGGCAGAACGCCGGTCTCCAGCAGGGTTTTGGTCGGCTCTTGGGTGGCGAGCACGACGGTGTCCGCGGTCTCCAGCGCCGACTCGTCGTGCTCGACGACGATCCGGTAGTCCTCGTGCGTGCGCACCGGACGGCCGCCGAGCGAGCAGGTGCGGACGGAGTAGAACCGGGTGCCGTCCGGTGCGCACGCCTCGTTGAACACCCGGGCCGGGATGCCGAGGTCCAGCGGAAGGACCCCGTCGAGGGCGAGTACGGCGACACGATGCGGCATGGCCGGAATAGTACGATAGGTGTCCTTCCGGCCACTCACTCGTCGCCGCGCGCGTCCGCCACGCTGGTGGTCGAGCAACCGGAACGAGGAGAGCATGAGCGAGCACACGATGCGGGCGGTCACTGTCCGGGAATTCGGCGGACCGGAGGTGCTGACCGCCGAGGAGGTCGCGCGCCCGGAGCCGCTGCCGACCGAGGTGCTGGTGCGCGTCCGCGCCGCCGGGGTCAACCCGGTGGACTGGAAGACCCGCGAGGGCCGCGGAATGGCTGGGCTGCAGACGTTTCCGCTGATCCTGGGCTGGGACGTCTCCGGCGTGGTCGAGGAGGTCGGCTTCGGCGTGACCACGCTCGCGCCCGGCGACGAGGTGTACTCGATGCCCTGGTTCCCGCGTGCGGCCGGCGGCTACGCCGAGTACGTCACGGCACCGGCTCGGCAGTGGGTCCGCAAGCCCGACACCCTCGACCACGTTCACGCGGCCGCTGTGCCGCTGGCGGCGTTGACCGCTTGGCAGGCCCTGGTCGACACCGCCCGCGTACAGGCTGGCCAGCGCGTTCTGATCACGGCCGCGGCCGGCGGGGTGGGCCACTTCGCGGTCCAGTTCGCCCGGCACCTCGGCGCCCAGGTGATCGCTACCGCCAGCGCGGCGCGGCACCAGTGGCTGAAGGAACTCGGCGCCGACGAGACGATCGACTACACCGCCACCCGGTTCGAGGAGGCCGCGGCCGAGGTCGACGTGGTCATCGATCTGGTGGGCGACGAGCACGACCGGACCAGCACCCGTTCGCTGAAAGTCCTGCGCCCTGGCGGTTTGCTGGTCGCCGTCCCGTCCGGAGTCTCCCCGGAACTGGCGCGTGCGGCCGAGGCGGCTGGCGTGCGGGCGACTCCGTTCCTGGTCGAGCCGGACGGTCCCGCGCTGGCCACGATCGCGGGCTTGATCGACAACGGCGAGGTCGCCGTCGAGGTGGCGGAAACCTTTCCGCTCGAGCAGGCAGCCGCCGCCCATGCCCGGGGCGAGACGGGGCGTACTCGCGGCAAGCTCGTGCTCACCGTGACTGACTGAGCGAGAACGGCGGTTGTACCTCGGTCAAGTCGGTGACCACGAGATCGGCGGCTGAGCTGTCGGCGCCGATGGCGACGCAGAACGTCCCCGCCGCTTTCGCGGCTTCGATTCCGGCGGGGGCGTCCTCGAACACGACTGTCCGGGCGGGCTCGACGGCCAGCCGGGTGCAGCCGAGGAGATACCCCTCCGGATCGGGTTTGCCGCGCGAGACGTCTTCGGCGGTGATGACCGTGTCGAACAGCGGCCGCACGCCGAGCGCGGTCAGTTCGGCGTTGGCGTAGTCGCGGGTGCCCGACGTGACGACGCCGATCGGCCAGCCGAGTTCGTGCAGCGCGCGCACCAGGTCGACGGCTCCGGGCATCGGCTCGGCCACGCTGGTCGCGTAGGACATCGCTTCGGCGAACAGGTCGTCCACGGTCGGCTCGCCGGGGAAGCGGTGGCGGTTTTCGGCCAGGACGGTCTTGCCAGGGCGTCCGGAGAACGACGCGAGCAGTGGCTCGGGCAGGTCGACGCCGTGTTCGCGGAACAACCGGCGCCACGCGGCCTGGCTCCGGGGTTCGGTGTCGACGAGCGTCCCGTCGAGGTCGAACAAAGCTGCGGAGAACATGTCATTTCCTTTCCGTGCCAAGGGAGACGGCGGCGGCGATCAGGGCGAGCACAGTAAAACCTCCCAGTACCGTCGCGAAGGACGCGGTCGGCGCCCAGGGGAGTCCGAGGTAAGCGGTGCTCGCGCCCGCGACTCCGAGCGCCGCGCACAACTGCGCGTTGGTGTTGATCACCCCGGAGAGGTCCGCGGCGCGGTCCGGGCGGGCCGTCGAGGTGAGGCGGCCGATGAGCGAGTTCGCGCTGATTCCGAGACCGAACCCGCCAAGCCCGAGCAACGGAACCAACGGCGGCCCCGGGCGACCGGCGGCCAGCAAGTGGAGGCTTAGCGAGGCGTAGGCGGCGGCGAGGATGAGGCAGCCGGCCGTCGGCGCGAATTTCCGCCAGCGGGCGGGGAAGCGGGGGAGCAGCAGCCCGGCCACGCCGAAGGCGGCGACCCAGGACACCATGGCCAGTCCCGTCTCGGCTGGTCCGGCGCCTAGGCCCTGCTGGAGGTAGAGGGCGAGGACGAAGAGCAGGCCGACGTACGTCGCGGTGGTGAGCCCGTGGGCGATCAATCCTTTGCGCACCAACGGGTCGGCGAAGACATCCGGTGCGAGCAGGGGGCGCTTGCCTTGTGCGGCTGCCGCTTTGCCGAGCCGTACGAACCAGACGAACACGGCGGCGCTCACGGCGAGACACAGCCACATCCACGTCGGCCAGCCGTGTTCGCGTCCGAGCGCCAGCGGCACGATCGCGAGCAGCACCGCAGTCGACAGCACCGCCGCGCCTCGCAAATCCAGCCCGCCCCGCTCGGCGCGGGTGTCTGCGGGCAACGCCCGGCGCGCGGCCAGGAGGAGCACGACGCCGATCGGGACGTTGATCAGGAAGACCGACCGCCAGCCAGTGCCGAACACGTCGGCGGAGATGAGGAGGCCGCCGAGGAGTTGTCCGGCTACGGCGCCGCCGGACAGCGCGACGGCGTAGTAACCGAGTGCGCGGCTTCGGTTCGTGCCGGTGAAGTGGGCTTGGATTCCGCTGAGGACTTGCGGCACCATCAGCGCCCCGGCCGCGCCCTGCGCGAACCGCGCGACGATCAGCCAGCCGATGCCCGGTGCGAGCCCACAGGCCAGGGACGCGGCGGTGAATCCGGCCAGCCCGGCGATGAAGATCCGGCGGTGGCCGTGGGTCGCGCCGAGCCGGGCGCCGGGGACGAGGAGGACGGCGTAGGCGATGAGATAGCCGGACACGACCAGCGTGACTGGCCCTTCGCCGGTGCCGAACCCGCTCCGGATCGACGGGGCGGCGAGGTTGGCCACCGCACTGTCCACATTGGCCATGAACTGGCCGGAGAGCAGGACCGCGAGCAGCAGCTCCCGCCGCGGGAGCTTTTTCTCCGGGGAGAGTTCGACAGCCACGGCACCGACCCTGCCCGGGCCCGGCCGCCCGCGCTGGCGGTTTCCGGACACGGCTGTCGATCTTGGCGGCGGGGCTCGCTGGCTGGCGGCGGCATTGCGCCTCGGCGAGCACCCCGAAGGCGATTGCGATGACGGCATGTGAGCTTCGGATCGGGGTGCAGGGGCAGGGCTGAGCGCCTGGGTGATGGGGGTGGGGTGGCGGCGGTTCGTCTTGGGCGGGCTAGCGCACCAATGTGGCGTTGGGTGCATGTGGCGCACCCAACGCCACATTGGGTGCGTGGGCGGTGAGGGACGGGTCACGCCCGCTCACGGTTGCGCGCCCGGTGGTTGGCGACGCTGACCCGGTTGCCGCACAGGTCGGGCATGCAGTAACGCCGCCGTCCCGCCCGGCTGGTGTCGACGAACACCCCGTCGCAATCCGGGGCGGCGCACGGGCGGAACCGGTCGTGCCCGAGGGCCTGCAGCACACCGAGCAGTCCAGCCCCGATGACCACAGCCAACTCGTCGGCGAGCGACGCGCCCGCTGCGGTCTCGATGTGCCATTGCCACCGGCCGTCGCCATCGCGGTGCAGCCGGGGCCCTCTGCCCGCCCGGGCGACCAGATCCCCGGCGAGGCGGGCGGCTTCGTCCTCGTCCGCCTCCAGCACCGTCCGGACCTCGTCGCGGAGCGCGTGTACCCGCGCCAGATCATCGGCGCTCCGGGGTGCGTCGGGAAGAAGGCCGTGCTCGGCGAGAAACCGTTCCAAGGCCGCCGAATCCGGGAGCGCATCACCGGCGCTGCGCACCCGGGGAGACGTGTTGACCAAGTCGGTCGCCGCGCCAGCCCCGGCCATGTAACCCTTAAACGGTATCTTCACGCCTTACTCCCTGCTAGGGTAACCGTTGCAAGACGACTTTACCCCTTACTGAGGAGAGTTATGCACGCGCGTGGACTGCTGACCGACCGGATCCCGGTGTCCGGCGGAGAGGTCGCGACCGGGGTCTTCGGCGAAGGCCCGCCGGTGGTCCTGACGCACGGAACCCCGGCGTCGTCCTATCTGTGGCGCGAGGTGGTCCCGATTCTGGCGCGTCGGCGCACCGTGTACGTCTGGGACCTGCTCGGCTTCGGCGATTCGCGGCCCAGTCCGGGTGTCGCGCCGTCGATCGCCCGGCAGGCCGCGACGCTCGCGGAACTGGTGGCGCACTGGGGACTGGAGAACCCAGCGCTGGTCGGCCACGACATCGGGGGCGGGATCGTCCTGCGGGCGCACCTGCTCGAGAAGGTGCCTGCCAGTCGGCTGGCACTGGTCGACGCGGCCGTCCTCGGGCCGTGGAATACGCCGTTCACTGAGCACATGCAGCAGCACGCGGACGCGTATCGCACGATGCCGCACCACGTTTTCGCGGACATCATCGCGCCGCGGATGCGCACCGCCACGCATCACGCCATGTCCGATGAAGTCGCCGCCGCCTACCTCGCGCCCTGGGCCGGCCCCGAAGGGCAGCAACGCTGGATCGACCAGGTCGCGGCCGTCCATTTCGGCGACGTGCGCGAGGTGACGGACCAGCTCGACCAGATCGCCGCGCCGACACTGGTCCTCTGGGGCGAACGCGACGAGTGGCTAAACCTGACCACCGGCGACCGGCTCGCGGCGGCGATTCCCGGCGCGCGGCGGGAGAACATCGCGAGGGCGGGGCATTTCGCACCTGAGGACAATCCCGGTGATGTCGCGGAGGCGCTGCTGCGGTTCTTCGGGTGAGCGGCGGGTGGTCTAGCGACTGTCTACTTTGGATTCAGGGGGTTCTTGGTCTTATCGGGCGATGTCTCGCGGGGACGGACACAGTAGGTTCGAGAGGTTGTCTCGCACGGGGGTGGATGCGTGAGTCAGGACGAGGCTGAGCCGTTGGCGCCGTTGCCGGAGCCGGTTCACCGGGCGGCGGAGCAGTTCCGCGAATGCCTGGTCGAGGTCGCCCGGCTGGCCGGTGCCGCTCCGCCGGACGGTTCGACGGAGCAGCACCTGCGGATCGGGATCCGGGAGGCGCTCGACGGGCGAAGCCAGTTGTCAGAGGAGCTGTTCGACGCGCTGCTCAGGGCAGCGGTGTATGACCCGGATCCGAGCTTCAACCGTCAGTTCGTCGAGCCCGCGGTGGCCGCTTTCGGGCGGCGGCGGGTGCAGGAAGCGCTCCTGGACTACCTGGCGACGGGCACCGATCCCGAGCGGGCCGGGGCGGCTCGCGCCTGGTACTGGGCGGAACCGAACCTCGACTACCGGGGCAAGGATCTGGTCGCGACGCCGGAGAGCCAGGCGGAGTACGACGCGCACGCGGACCTGCGGGCGCGGTGGAACGCCGCCGCGCTCCGGGAATTCGTTTCCAACGAGGACCTCGACGTGCGCCGCTGCATCCTTCCCGGACTGCCGTTGCACCCCTCGGGGCATCCGGACGGCGCGCGTGACCTGATCGCCGAGGCGGTGCACATCGCCCGCGCTCATCCCGACAGCTATCTGCGGCAGCGGGTCGAGATCCAGGTGCGGTGGTGAGGGAAACCCGTGCGGAATACCCGACAGAGGATGTCGTGATTTCGCTGGGAAGCTGGGCGCAGCGACCCCTCACGACAAGGAGCATCAGATGGGATCTCAGCTCAACCCGTGCCTCGCCTTCGCCGGGAACGCGCGGGAGGCGATGGAGTTTTACCGGGAAGTCCTCGGCGGCGAGCTGGATCTGGGCACGTACGGCGATTTCGGGTCTCCGGAGGCGCCGGACGGCGATGACACCAAGATCATGCACTCCGTTCTTTCCACTCCGGACGGCTACACGATAATGGCGTGGGACGTCCCGGAAAGGGTGCCGTTCAATCCGGGCAACAATGTCGCGCTCTTTCTCGGGGGCGACGATCTCGTGCTTAGGGACCGCTTCGAGAAACTGTCCGTCGGAGGCACTGTGACGTTGCCGCTGGCGAAACAGTCGTGGGGCGACGAGGCGGGCTCGCTCCTGGACAAGTTCGGGATCAGCTGGATGGTCAACCTCGCGAATCGCTAGGTTCCGGCAGGAGTTGGGCCGCGAGGGCGCGTGCGGTGGCGGTGAGCGTGGCCTGGTCCAGTCCGGTCCGGCTCATGAACACGAGTCCTTGTTGTGCGGCAAGGAGAGCCCGTGCCATCGCGACTGGATCCGCTTCGGCGGGCAGGTCGCCCTCGCGCTGGGCCCTGGCGACGCACTCGCCGATGAGTGCGGTCGACGTCTCGTAGGCGCGGTGGGCGTGCTCGAGGACTTCCGGATCGGCATTGCCGAGTTCGCTGGTGCTGTTGGCCAGCAGGCAGCCGCGCCGCGGGGTGGCGGGGTCGACCGGAGCTTCGATGAGCAGGCGAAGCGCGTCCAGGGCCCGCGGCGGCTCGGCCAGGGCTTGCCGGAGCGCGGCGTGGCTGTCGTCGGTGTAGCTGTGCAGCGCGCGGAGGAAGAGCTGATGCTTGTCGCCGAACGCCGCATACAGGCTGCCCTTGCCGAGCCCGCTGACTCGCATCAGGTCTTCCAGCGAGGTCGCGGCGTAGCCGGCGTTCCAGAACTGGTCGCGGACGGCGTTCAGCACCTGCTTCTCGTCGAATGATCGCGGACGTGCCATGCGCACAGCATACGAGTTATTGACTGCTTGGTCAACAACGCAGCCGTCGCATTCTCCTTCAAATATTCTCCTGTTTCTCTCCGAAAGCCCCCACTGGCAAAAGATCGCGGCATACTCGAAAGCCGGTCCGGGGAATCAATCGAGTGCGACGTGAAGCCGAGGGAACTGTCATGTCTGAATGGATTTTGGCGTTCGACGCGGGGTGCGGGACCTGCACCGGAATCGTCGATCGGATCAGTGCCGCGGCCGGTGGCCGGCTGGCCGTCGCGGGGCTGGGCGAGGACCGGATCCGGGCGCTCCGGCAGCGGGCGCTGGGCGAGCATCCGCCGTTCGCGCCGACGCTGCTCGCGGTCGACGGGGACCGGGTGCGCGGCTGGACCGGGCCGGCGCTGTCGCTCCGGCTGGCGCGGGTGCTCGGGCCGGCCCGGTCCGTCGCGGTGGTGCGTGCGCTGAACCAGGCCGACCTGACCGTGCACGGCGATCGCCGCCGGTTCCTGAAGCTGGTGCCCGCCGCGGCGCTGGGTGCGTTCGTCCTCACCGGCGGCCTGGCCGGGACGGCGATGGCCGGGCCCGGCCGCCGGATGACGCAGGCGGAGGCCCGGGAACTGGTGGCCCGGCTCGATCCGGTGCCCACCGGTTATCGGGAGTTCGCCGCGTTGCCGATGGCCATGCGCCGCGTCCTCAGCTGCGACCTGCCCTCGGACGTGATGGCCGACCTGTGGCGGGCGCATTTCCAGCGGTACCGGCACGCGAATCCCGGCCTTTCGGCGGCGCAGAACGCGGTGCTGGACCGGGCGGTGGCGGCGCTGCCGGTGCTGTTCACGACCGGCCAGCTCGCCCCGGCGGACGTCAGTTCGGTGACGGACCCGCTGTGGGACGAGGCCGTCGCGGCGTTCGGCCACCGCGAGACGGTCTCCGTGTTCAGCACTCTCGGGCCGGCCGAGCCGGCGGCTGGTCCTGAGCCTTACACGATGTGGTGCGACTGCCACCAGGGGCACAGCGGCTGCACCAGCTGCGGGGACACCATCAACTGTCTCAAGAATTACTGTAACAACTGCGGAATTCTGTGGACGGAATTGTGCGACGGGGTCTGCGGCGGCTGAGCGATCAGGGCCGTCCGCCCTCGAGGTGGATGGTCTCGCCGGTCAGGAATTCGGCCTGTAGCAACCACAACACCGCGTCGGTTACGTCGGCGACGGTGCCGGTGCGGCCGACGAGGGTTCGCTGGGCCGCGGTCGCGAGGAAGTCCGGTTTGGCGGCTCCCTTGGCGTCCCAGACGCCGGAGTCGATGATTCCGGGCGAAAGGGCGTTGACCCGGACCGGTGCGAGTTCGGCGGCGAGGTGCTGTGCCGCGAAGGACGCGGCGCCGTTCGTCACGCCTGTCACGACGTTTCCGCGCGCCGGACGCCAGCCGACCTGGCCGGAGAACAGCAGCAGCGATCGCCGGATCGTGAAGTGCTTCGCGAGCAGCAACGGCCCGATCACCTTGGCGGTGAAGGCATCCACGGTTTTGTCCCGGTCAAGCTCGCGGACCGGGGTCGCGTGGGGTGCGGCGGCTGTGTTGACGATGTGATCGACCGCTCCGAGTTCGGCGGCCGCGGCGGCGATGGTCGCTTCGTCGCGCAGGTCGATGTGGAGTCCGCCGGGTCGGTGGGACGCGACGTGCGCCTGGGCGCCCTCGGCGGTCGCGGCCGCCGCGATCGCGGTGCCCAGGTGCCGTCCGCCCAGCACCAGCACTGTTTGCCCGGTCAGCCGGTTGCTCATGGTCCTTCTCCGTTCCGTCGGGGTGCGGAAGTAGGCTATGGAAAAGTAACCAGGTACTTCAACGTAACCGGACCCGGAGGAATCGCCGTGGGCTACAACGTCATGTCCGCCAGCTGCCCGTCCCGGGTGGTGCTGCACCGGATCGGGGCGCGGTGGACGGTCTTCGTCACCACCGCGCTGGAGGACGGCCCGCTGCGCTTCACCGTCCTGGCGGAGAAAATCCAGGGCGTCACCCCGAAAGTCCTGACCGAGACGCTGCGCGCGATGGAGGAGGACGGCCTGCTCGCGCGCGTCGAGTACGCGGAACAGCCGCCGCGTGTCGAGTACGGGCTGACCGATCTGGGCCGGTCGCTGCTGGTGCCGCTGCGGGCGGTGCGGGAGTGGGCGGAGACGCACGTGCCGGAGATTCTCGAAGCCCGCGAGCGGGCGCGGCGCGGTTAGCGAGGGAAGACCACGCGGCTGGCCGATGAATTCGGACCGCCCGGACGGTCAAGCTGGTGGGCGAACAGATGACCGCGACCGTTGGAGCCTCTGTGAGCCGTCTGCGTTTCGGCGCCTTTCTCGCGCCCTTCCACAAGCCCGGGCAGAATCCGACGCTGGCCCTGCAGCGCGACCTCGAACTGGTGGAGCACCTCGACCGCCTGGGCTACGACGAGGCGTGGATCGGCGAGCACCATTCGGCCGGTTCGGAGATCATCGCGTCGCCGGAGATCTTCATCGCCACGGCGGCGGAGCGGACCCGGCGGATCCGGCTCGGCACCGGCGTCACGTCGATTTCGTATCACAATCCGCTGTGGGTGGCCGACCGGATGGTGCTGCTGGACCACCTGACCCGCGGCCGCGTGATGCTCGGCTGCGGGCCGGGGTCGCTGCCGACCGACTCGTCCATGATCGGGCTGAACCCCACCGAGACGCGCGAGCTGCTCGAAGAGAATCTCGACATCATCATGCGGCTGTTGCGCGGCGAGTCGGTCACGCAGCGGACCCGGACGCACAATCTCGTCGACGCCCAGCTGCAGCTGCGGCCCTACACCGATCCGCATCTCGAGGTGGCCGTCGCGGCGGTGGCCTCGCCGACCGGGCCGCGGATGGCCGGGCAGCACGGGGCCGGCCTGCTGTCCATCGGCGCGACGCTGACCAAGGACGGATTCGACGCGCTCGCCCACCATTGGAACGTCGTCGAGGAGCGGGCGCGGCACTACGGACGCCCGGCACCGGACCGCGGTTCATGGCGGCTGGTCGGGCTGATGCACATCGCCGAGACGCGGAAACAGGCGTACCAGGACGTCGAGTACGGCATGCGGCACTGGTTCGAGTACTTCCAGAAGGTCGCCGCGTTCCCGCAGATGGCGGTCGGTGACAGCGCTGACGTACAGGGCATGATCGACTTCGTGAACGAGGCGGGCATCGGCGCGATCGGCACGGTCGAGGACGCGCGGGCCCAGGTGCAGCGGCTTGTCGACCAGTCGGGCGGGTTCGGGGCTTTCCTGCTGCTGGGGCACGAGTGGGCGAATCCCGAGGCGACGAAACGGTCCTATGAACTGCTTGCGCAGCACGTGTTCCCGGAGTTCCAGGGGCAGGCTGAGAGCACGGTCGCGGCCAAGGACCGGGCGGCGCGGTCCCGGCCCGCGCTCGCGCAGAGCCAGCTGGATGCGGTCGACACCATGACGAAGCGTTATGAGCAGGAGCGGGACAGTGCCGGGTGAGCCCGGGGTTTGCTGTCCGTGAAGGACTCCTTGAGGGAACCTGATTCCTTCAAGGAGTCCTTCACGGACCTGGAGCGGCCGGGGCGATGCGGTATCCGGTTCCGCGCACGGTGTGGATCATCGGCGGCTCCCGGAGTTTGCGGCGCAGCTGGCGGATGTGCACCTCCAGCGTGTTGGACGCCGGGCTGACCAGCTCGTCCCAGACCTGCTGGAGCAGTTCGGCGCGGCCGGCGGCGGCCGGATGGCGTTCCATCAGCAGCCGCAGCACGGCGAATTCGCGGCGGGTCAGGGTGAGCAGGACGCCGGCCCGGCGGGCCTCGCGGCGGCCCGGGTCCAGTTCCAGGTCTCCGCAGCGCAGCACGGCCGGCGCGGCGGCGGCCGGGGTCCGGCGGCACAGGCTGTGCACCCGGCCGACCAGTTCGGCCATGTCGAAGGGTTTGACCAGGTAGTCGTCGGCGATGCCGAGCCCGGCGACGACGTCCGCGGGGGTGTCGCGGGCGGTCAGGAACAGCACTGGCACCGGCCAGCCCGACTGGCGGCGCTCGCGCACGTAGCCCAGTGCGTCGCCGGCGGGCAGCATGCGGTCGAAAACCGCGCAGTCGTAGGAATTGACGGCGAGCGCGAGGTCGGCGGCGGGCAGGTCGGCGGCGGTGTCCACGGCGAGGCCCGCGCCGCGCAGCGAAGTGCTTACCGCGAGCAGGAGATCGGTGTCGTCCTCGGTGAGAAGTACCCGCACGGACGACGAGCGTACCGGCTATCCCGTCGCGGAACTGACGTCTTCGGCGGTGAGCGTGCGCAGTTCGCTCGTTTCGGGCATCCGGCCGAGGCCGCGCAGGCGTTGCGATTGTGCCTTGCGGGCACCTTCGAACGACCGGCGTGCGTCCCGGGCGTTGCCGAAACCCGGCTCTCCCGCGATCCGGGCGAAATGGTTCAGCAGCACCGGTTCGGTGTCGGGGGCGAGCACGTAGTCGCCGTCCTCGGCCATTCGGCGGACGATCTGCAGCAATTCCTCCGGCGTGTAGTCCTCGAATTCGACGGTCTTCGCGAACCGCGACGCCAGTCCGGGATTCGCGGCGAGGAATCCGGCCATTTCCCCGGTGTAGCCCGCGACGATCACCGCGACCTCGTCCCGGTGGTCCTCCATCAGCTTGACCAGCGTGTCGATCGCTTCCTGGCCGAAGTCGCCGCCAGCCTGGCGCGAAAGCGTGTATGCCTCGTCGATGAACAGCACGCCGCCTAGGCATTCCTCGAACACCACGGAGGTTTTTTCCGCGGTATGGCCGATGTATTGCCCGACCAGGTCCCGCCGCGACACCTCGCGGAATTGCCCGCCGGAAAGCACGCCGAGTTCCCGCAGCAGCCTGCCGTACGTCCGCGCGACCGTCGTTTTGCCGGTTCCGGGAGCGCCGGTGAAAATCAGATGATGGCTGACCGCGCCGACCGCCAGCCCGGCATTCCGCCGCCATTCGTCGACCTGGATTTCGTCGACCACCGCGCGCACTTCGGCCTTGACCCCACGCAGACCGACCATTCCGTCAAGCTGGGCGAGCAGGCCGTCGAGTCCCTCGGCGTCGGCGGTCGCCGGAGCGGGTTCGACTACCGTCGGGACCGCTCCTTCGGCGAGGCCGAGCGCCGGTTCTGCGGTGTTTTCCAAGCGGCACGCCTCGACCAGGCCGGCGCAGTCGGCGCCGAAGGAGATCCCGGCTCCGGTGACGTCGTGCACGGTGGTCCGCCGGATGGTCGGCACGCTCCGGTGCGCTACCGCGATGCCCGGTCCGGCGGCGCGGGAAATGTCGCAGCCCTCGATCACCGGGCGGGCGTACTGGTAGAGGTACACGCCGCGATAGCCGCATCCGGCGACGGTGCAGCCGGTCACCGTCGGATCGGCACCGAGCCCGATCACGAGCCCGTCTCCAGTGATGTCGCGGATTTCGCAGTTTTCGATCCGCCCGGAGGAGCTTTCCACGACTACACCCTGTTCCGCGCCACTGATCGTGCAGCGGCTGAGGTGGAACCGGCGGGAGCCGCGCACGCTGACCGCCGGGCCGCCGCTCGCGGTGAGCGTGCAGCGTTCCAGGATGAGTTCGGCGGCGTCGGCTTGGACCGCGCTGCTGGCCCCGGCCACCTCGATCCCGTGCAGGGCAAGGAAACCCGTGCGCACGCTCAGCGCCGTCCAGTCCGCGCCGGAGCCGTCGAGCTTGACCGTCGCACCGGCCGCGGCCCGGAGAGTCAGCTTCCGGCCGACGAGTTCGAACGTCTCCGCGTAGGTGCCGTCGGCGACGGAGATCGTGGCGCCGTCGGGGGCGGCGCGCACCGCGTCGCCGATCGTCGGACAAGCCCCTTGCTGCCCGGGAGCCACCAGCAGCGTCCGGGGCGCGGCGGCGGCCATCAGCCCGCCCGCTCGCTCAGCCAGCCGCGGTCGGCGGCTTTGGCCCCGGCCTGGAACCGGCTGCGCGCGCCGAGCCGGTTCATCACGTCGGCGACCGTCCGCCGGACCGTGCGGACCGAAATGCCGAGGTTCTCCGCGGCCGCCGCGTCGGTGTAGCCCGCGGACAGCAGTTTCAGCAATTCCCGTTCCCGCTCAGTGCTTTCTTCGCGGTCGGCGGCGGTCTGCAGCGGAACGGCGGTCGGCCAGACGCGCTCGAACAGCTCCACGACCGAGGTGACGACGCCGGGCAGGTGGAACGCCGCCGCGCCGGAACCCTCGGCGGGCAGGACGACCGCGGTGCCGTCGATGACCAACGCGTCGAGCGGCACGCGCGGGACGGTCCGCGTCGACGCTCCGGCCAGGCTCAGCGCGGCCAGCCGGGTCGACAGCCGTGGCGCGGTCCGCGCGGCGTCCGGGGCGAGCATGCGGTAGCGCACGCCGCGGCGCAGGTTTTCCTGATCGCCCGGCCGGACGAGACCGATCGGGTCCGGGCCGAGCGTGGACTGCGTGCTCATCACGAGGACCTCGAACGAGGCGCCGGCGAGCAGCCGGGTGACGGCGTTGGCCGGGGTGCCCGGGAGCGGGCGGGGCCGTTCGAATGCGAGGGTCATCGCGGGAATCCTCCGATCGGGTGCGATGTGGTCAGGGCGGGGAACGGCTGCTGGAGGGTCATCGCGGAAAACCTCCGATCGGCAGCGACGCGGCCACTGCCGGGAAATGGCTGCCGTCAAGACGGGAGAGCCGGACTCCGCCCGAGGCGAGGCCGCGGGCGAACCGGGCCGCAGTCGCGTCGACCGCTGCCTCGGTGGTCGCGGCGAGGCGCAGCACGGCGGACCGGCCGCCGCCGCTTCGGGCGCTGACGGTGAGCGAAACCGCGACTCCGGCGACCGGGACCAGCAGCCGGGCGGTGAGCGCGGCGGCCGTCGGCCCGGGCAGCGTGGCCCAGCCCTCCAGCGCGAAACATGCCTGGGAAACCGGTCCGGTGCGCCAAAACCGCCAGTCTTCGCGCAGTTCGTCGCGGCCTCCGTTCACGTGTGCGAGCGCGGTGAACGCGGCCGCGACGGCGTCCTCGGCGGGCGGGTCGGCCGGGATGCCCGCGCGGGCCAGCGCTCGCCGGATACGCCGGAGTGCGTTGCGCAGCGCGAGTTCCAGTTCGGCGTCGCCGGGGTGGTCCGCGGAACGGAGTGCGCCCGCGGCGAGCCAGATCCGGGCTGGCGCGTTCGGCCGGGTACCGGCGTGGAAAGCCGCTTGCACGGCGAACTCGGGGTCCTCTCCGGCCGGCGGCGGAAGCAGCGCGGCCGGGTCTGGGAATGTCCGCGGGTCCGCCGGGTTCGCGGGCGCGAGCAACGCGGTCAGGCCGTGGGCGTGGCTGATCGCGGAGGTCGTGCCCTGCGCGGTCTCGAAAGGACGCACGGTCGAACCGGGCAGCAGCAGGCCGAGCAGCGCGGTCGCTTTCGCGGCCGACGCCGGCAGATCGTGCCGCCGTTGCCGGAGAAGGAAACGGCAGCCGAGTCCGGCCAGCTCGCCGAGCCACTTGCCGCGCACGCGGATCCCGGTCAGCGCCAGCAGGATCGCGGCTCCGGCCGAGGTCGCGGCGAGCACTGGCCACGGCCGGTCCAGCGTCGCCAGCACCGCCACCACGGACAGCTGCCAGCAGACGACCTGCGGCAGCTCGATCCGCACGGATCGCGGGACCGGCTGGCTCCGTGCGATCGGAGCCGGAGCGGGCGGCGGCATCGGCGGCGCCGGACGCGGGGGAGGAGCAGGGACCGGGGGCGGTGCCGGTCTCGCGAAAGTGGGCGGCGGCACCGGGGTCCGGGCGTAAGCAGGCGCGGCGGTGGCTGCCGCCGAGACGACGAGCGTCGGAGTGCCCGCCGCGCGCGGCACCGCGGCTGGGCGGGCGATCCGCGCCGCCTGGTCACGACTGTCCACAGTGCACTCCCTGGTCGGGGATGGCCGGTTGCGGCCAGCTCGCCGCGAACGGGTGTTTCGCGGGAGCCGGCGCGCTAGTGTGACGGCGTTCCGCCGGGACCGGTCCTGGGAAAGTCACTCGGGCGCCTCCTCGTCGCCGTCGGGCGGATCCGCCGTGACCCGGATACGACCACCCCGAACATGAGGTTTCGATGACATGACGCGGCAGCGAGTGCTTCTCGTCGAGGACGACGAGAACCTGCGGGCGGCGATCCGGGCGGAGCTGGCCGCGGGCGGGTTCGAGGTGGCCGAGGCCGCCGACCTGGCCGGAGCCGACGCCCAGCTGGCCGCGGGCGGCTTCGGCTGCGTGGTGTTCGACCGGATGCTCCCGGACGGCGACGCGCTCGACTACGTCCGGCGGCGCCGCCTCGCCGGCTGGGACGGGCGGGTGCTGTTCCTGACCGCCCGCGACCGGGCCGCCGACCGGGTGGCCGGCTTCGCCCACGGCGGGGACGACTACGTGGTCAAGCCGTTCGCGATGGCCGAGCTGACCGCGCGGGTGCGGTCGCTGCACCGGCCGGGCGGGATCCGGCCGCCGGTGCTGCGCGTGGCGGACCTGGAAATCGACTGCGCCCGCCGCGAAACCCGGCGCGGCGGGGTGCTGCTCACGCTGTCCGGAAGGGAGTTCTCGGTGCTGGAATACCTGGCCGTGCACGCGGGGCGGGCGGTGTCGCGCACCGACCTGATCGAGCACTGCTGGGACGAAAGCGCCGATCCGATGTCCAATGTGGTCGACGCGGTGGTCACCCGGCTGCGGCGCAAGCTGCGGGAGCCGAACCTGGTCCACGCCGTGCGCGGGCACGGCTACCGGCTCGGCCCGGCGTCGTGACGCGCACCGCGGCCGGACGGCTGCGCGGCCTGCGCCGGCTGCTCACGCTGGTCTTCACCGGGATCAACGCGGCGGGCCTGATCGTGTTCGCCTGGCTGCTGGTCCACGACGACGAACAGCGCGGCGACCGCCAGCTGGACGCCGACCTGCAACGCACGACCGCGGTCGTGGCGCGGCTGCTGCAGTACGACTCCGCCAGCGGCACGCTGATCACCGGATTCGTGTCCAAGGACGAGCTGAACGACCAGTGCCCGCAGTTCTATGTGCTGCCCGGCGCTTCGGGCCAGTTCCGGCCGTATTCCAGTGCGCGCCAATGCGTTTCGGCCGATCTGGCGACGCTCGGCGGGTTCGCGGCCGACGCGGCCCGCGACGGGAAGATCGAGTACGGCCAGTTCCGCGGAACGGACGACCGGCGGCTGCGGCTGCGGGCCGAGCCGGTGCGCGGCAAGTCCGGGCAGTACATCGGCGCGGTGGTGGCGGTGAACGACGCCCAGCCCGTCTACGAGGCCCATCTCCGCTACACGCTGGCGGTGTTCGGCGGCTGCCTGGTGCTGATCGGCGGGCTGGGCCTGGCCGGGCACTTCCTCGCCGGCCGCGCGATCCGGCCCGCCGCGGCGGCGCTGGAACAGCAGGAGATCCTGCTCGCCGAGACCGCGCACGACCTCCGCACCCCGGTGGCGGCGTTGCGCGCGCTGGCCGAAACGTCGCTGCGGCACCCCGAGCAGACCACGGAGCTGCTGCCGCGCACCGTGCAGCTGGCCTCGCGGATGGGCGGGATCATCGACAGCCTGCTCGTGCGCGCGCGGCTCGCGGCCGGGGTGGACGAGCTGGCGGTCCAGCCGGTGTGGCTGGACCAGCTGGTGACCGGGCTGGTCGAGGACACTCCCTCCGACGGCGCCAGCGTCACGGTGACCGCCGCGCCGTCGCGGGTGCTGGTCGACCCCGGGCTGGTGCAGCGGGCGATCGGGAACCTGCTGGACAACGCCCTGCGCTACGGCAGGCAGCCCGGTCAGCCGGCGATCGTGCACATCACCGTGGCGGGCGGCCGGGTCGTGGTGGCCGACCACGGCCCCGGGGTCGAGCCCTCGGTCGCGGAGGGGTCGCTGGACCGGTTCGCCAGCGGAAGCGGATCGACCGGGCTGGGATTGTCGATCGTGCGCTGGGTGGCGCAAGCGCACGGCGGCACGCTGGCGGTGTACAACGCGGAGGAGGGCGGAGCGATTTTCGACCTTTCGCTGCCAGTAGACGCCACTAGCGGCTGACCCCCGGGGCCCGGGCCGCTCTGCGGGCCGACGGGTGGCCGGGCCGGGCTGTCCGTGAGGGCCACCTTCCCGGCCCACCCCCCAACAGCCACCCGCACCCCCACCCATCGAGGCACCCAGCCCTGGCCCTGCACCCCGATACGAAGCCTCCCTGCGGTCTGGTGGTGCTTGTCAAGGCATCTTTCCCGCCTTGACAAGCACCACCAGACCGTCAGCACACTTGGCTTCGGGGTGCCCCCCGCCGACGATGGCCCGTTGCGGCCAACCCCGGGACCCCTCCCTGCCCCCTCGACTACTTTCCGCCGCTGTGAACAAACGCAGTCGGCGCAAGGGAAGATGGCACCGCCGGGCACCAGCGGCGCTGCTAGCGGCCGTCGTGGTCGCGGCGGTGCTCGCGGCGGTCACCGGCGCGGCGCGGTCGCTGCCCGGGATGCGGGTGCTGCCCGGCGGGCACTGGGTCTACAACTCGGTGCTGCAGGCGGCTTTCCACCTCGACGGGGGCACCGCGGCGATCGACGCGCAGGCCCCGGTGCCCGGCGACCAGGGCAGCCAGGTCGTGCAGGGCGACACCAGCGGTTACGTCGTCGGCGACCAGCGGATCACCCGGTTCGGCAAATCGGACCTGAGCGCCGGGCCCTCGGTGCGGCCGCCGTCCGGGGAGATCCCGGCCGGGGTCGAGACCGCGGGCGGGCCGTATCTCGTGTACCGCCAGGCCGGGCAGATCGTGCGGCTCGGCGAACCGCCCGCGACGATCTCCGCGGGCGGGCCGGTCGGCACTCCGGTCGCCACGCCGGACGGCACCGTGTGGCTGTTCCGCACCGGTTCCGGGCTGCTCTGCCGGCTCGACAAGGGCGCGGACCGGGTGTCTTCCTGTCCGGTGGCGCTGCCTTCCGGGCACGGCGGCGGGCTGACCCTGGTCGGCGACCAGCCGCATTTCGTCGACACCACGGACAGCACCGTGCACAGCGTCGCGGGCGGACGGCTCGGCGACGGGGTGGCGATGGGCCTGCCGCCGGCGAAGGAACTGCGCGCGGCGGCGAACGACGTGTCCGGGCGCGTGCCGCTGCTCGACCCGCAGGCGCACCGGCTGTACCTCGTCGATCCGTCGCCGAAGCCGGCCAAACCGGTCACCGTGCCGTTGCCCGCCGGACAGTACGACGGGCCGGTGGCGGGCGGTTCCGTCGTCGCGCTGGTCGATCGCGCCGCCGGGACCCTGTACACCTTCGACGCCACCGGCAAGCAGTCCGACGCCAAACCCGTTCCGCCCGGCCCCTCCCGGCTGTCCCGCGGCGAGGACGCGCGCATCTACGTCGACGGCGGCCAGGGCACGCACGTGCTCGCGGTCGGGAAGGACGGCAAGGTCGCCGACGTCCCGGTCGTCCCGCCCCCGGCCGGGAAACCGGACCAGCCGGTGCCGAACCAGCCCGTCCCGAACCAGCCCGTGCCGCCGCAGCCGAATGCCCCGCCGCAGCCGAACGCGCCGCCGGTGGAACAGCGCGGCGTGACCGACGGACGGTCCGCGCCGCCGGATCGCAACGCGGGCAACGGTCCCCGCCACGAACCGCAGAGCCAGAAGCCGCCGCCGAAGGAGAAACCGCAGCCGCCCGCAGTTCCGGCGAGCCCGCCGGGAGCGCCGTCCAACGTGTCCGCGTCCGGCGGCGAAGGCTCGGCGACCGTCTCCTGGGGTGCCGCGGCGAGCAACCGTGCCGCCGTGACCTCGTACGAGATCAAGTGGGCGGGCGGGTCGAAGACCGTCGGCGGCGGCACCCGGCAGGCCACGATTTCGGGCCTGCGCAACGGAACCCGCTACACCTTCACCGTCACCGCGTCGAACAAGGCAGGCACCGGACCGGGTGCGTCGGCCTCGGCGACCCCGGCTTCCGCGGCGTCCGCGCCGGGGCTGACCGTGACGCGCAGCGGCGGCGACGGTGCCTCGCTGTCCTGGACGCAGCCGGATCTCGGCGGCGGATCGCTGGTGCACTACGAGGTTTCCGGCACCGGGCTGGGCACGAAGAACGTCGGCGGCACCAGTACCGAATACTCCGGGCTGGCCGCGGGCCGGTCGTACACCTTCACGGTGCGCGCGGTGACCAGGACGCCGGACGGCGAAACCCGCACCGGAGCCGCGTCGTCGAAGACGCTGAGGATTCCGGCGCGGAGCGTCAAGATCAGCCAGGGCGGGCCGACCACCAGCGACAAGTGCCACGAGAACTGCGCGAAGGTGAACGTGACGGTTTCCGGGTTCCCGCCCGACAGCGAAGTGTCGATCCAGCTCACCTCGGACAGCACCGAGAACGTCCAGACCGAGCGCACCCGGACGAACGCCAGCGGTTCGGTGTTCTACGACAAGCTCGACTACGACCGGCCCGGCCAGAAAATCTGGGTCACCGTGACCGCCTCGGACGGCACCAGCACCACATCCAATACGATCACCTGGGAATAGGCAGATGACGCAAGCACTTTCGCCCGGCACCGTCTACGAGCGCATCGCCGCGAGTGTCCACAGTGTACTGCGCGGCAAACCGCACGCGGTGCGGCTCGCGGTGGCCGCGCTGTTCGCCGAGGGGCACCTGCTCGTCGAGGACGTGCCGGGGGTCGGCAAGACGACGCTGGCCCGCTGTCTCGCGCGCAGCGTCGGCGGCTCGTGGAACCGCATCCAGTTCACCCCCGACCTGCTGCCCGGCGACATCACCGGGGTGCCGGTATACCGCCAGCGCACCGAGCGGTTCGAGTTCCGCCCCGGCGGGGTGTTCGCGAACGTCGTGGTGGCGGACGAAATCAACCGCGGCACGCCGAAAACGCAGTCGGCGCTGCTGGAGGTGATGGCGGAGCGGACGGTGACCGCGGACGCGGTGCGGCACGAGGTGCCCCGGCCGTTCCTGGTCGTCGCGACGCAGAACCCGATCGAGATGGCGGGCACCTACCGGCTGCCGGAGGCGCAGCTGGACCGGTTCCTGATGCGGCTGGAGATCGGCTACCCCGATCTCGCGAGCGAGGTCATGGCGATCATGGGGGAGTGCGCCGGGGTCAGCCCGGACGAGCTGTCGCCGGTCGTCGACCTGCCCGCGCTGCGGAACACCATCGCCCAGGTCCGCTCGGCGCACGTCGACCGGGCGATCTGCGAGTACGCGGCCCGGCTCGCCGCCGCGACGCGCGGGCACGACGCGCTGCGCTACGGGGCGAGCCCGCGCGGCAGCATCGCGCTGATCCGTGCCGCGCAAGGGCTTTCGGCCACCTACGGCCGCGCGTTCGTGACCCCGGACGACATCAAGGAGGTGGCGCATCCGGTTCTGGCGCACCGGCTGATCCTCACCACCGACGCGGAACTGCACGGCCGGAGCCCGGCGAGCGTCGTCGACGAGGTGCTGAAGGCGACTCCGGTGCCTGCCGTGAGCGGGGCGGGGGCCTGATGGGCAGGCTGACCGGACGCGGCATCGGGGTGCTGGCGGCCGCTGCGGTCCTCGGTGGATTCGGCCAGTTCGCCGGCTATCCGGTGTTCCTCGCGATCGCGGGCGCCGCCGCGGGCGCGGTGGGTTCGGCGGTCGTGGCGACCGGACGGCGGCCGCGCGTCGAGGTGGCCCGCGAGCTGTACCCGGATCGGGTGGAACGCGGCTGTCCGGCGTTCGCGCGGCTGCGCGTGCACAACCCGACCGGACGCCGCCACGCCGCGTTCAGCGCGGTGGACCGGGTCGGCCTGGCCGCGAAGGTGGTCAGCGTGCGGGCGCTCGCGCCGAACGCCGAGGCGGTGCAGCACTACGAACTGCCCACCGCCGTCCGCGGCAAGCACCGGGTCGGCCCGCTCACGCTCGACCGCGGCGATCCGCTCGGGCTCGGCCACCGCACGCTCGCCACCGGGGAAACCGCGACGCTGCGGGTGTATCCGCGGGTGCACGCGATGCGGGCGCCGAAGGGCGGCCGTCCCCGGCACCACCACGAGGGCGCGGCGGTCGACGAGCGGCTGCGCGGTTCGTTCGACCTGCGCGAGGTCCGCGAATACGTGCCTGGCGACGAGGTCCGGCACCTGCACTGGAAGGCGACCGCGCGGACCGGGCAGCTGATGGTCCGCGACTACGTCGATCCCGACCAGCCGCGTTTCACCGCGGTGCTGGACACGCGGCTGCGCGGGCCTCTTCTGGAGGAGGCGGTGGACCTCGCGGCGTCGCTGGCCGCGTCGGCGGCGAGCGACGAACAGCCGGTGCGGCTGGCGACCCCGGGCGGGCTCGACCTCGACACCGGCGGCGGCACGACGGCGTTGCGGCGGCTGCTCGACGCGCTGTGCGAGGTCGGCCCGTCCGCCGAGGACGCACCGCTGGTGCCGGACGAGCTGATCCGATCCGGGGTCGGCGGACTGGCGGTGGTCACCGCTGGCGCCGCTCCGGACGATCGCGCCGCGCTGGCCGCGCTGCGCGGCCGGTACGCGCCGGTCTTTGTGTTCGTGCTGGGCGCGTCGTGCGCGGGAATTCCCGGTGCGACAGTGCTTTCCGCTCCGGACGCTGCCGAGGCCGTCCGCCGCTGGAATGCGATTCCCCGATGAGTCCACAATGGACCAGGAGGTCCTCGACCGCGCTCCTGCTGCTCGCCACCGGCCTGGCCGGGATGGGCTGGGCACCGGTGTTCGGGGCCGGGGCACTGGCGTTGCCGGTCGGCCTGACGCTGGCGGTGTGCTTCGCGGTCGCCGAACTCTGCGCGGCGGTGTCCGCGCTCGGGCCGTGGCGGCCGGTCCTCGCGCTCGCGGCCGGGCTGCTGACGCTGGGGGAGCTGGAGTTCGGCCCGGACCTGCCCGGGCCGCGGATGCTGGGCGGCCTGCTCGACGGCGTCGTCCAGTCCTGGCAGCTGACCCTGCAGTCGACCTGGCCGGCGCGGCCGGATCCGGAGCTGCTGCTGTTCGTCCCGCTGGCGGTGCTGTTCGCGTCGGTGCTGGGCGTGGAACTGCTGCGGCGTCCGGCGGTCGCGCTGCTGCCTGGGCTGGCGGTCATGGGCTTGAGCCAGGCGTACGTCGCGTTGTCCGGTCCGGTGGCCACTGCGGCCGGGCTGGCTTACGTCGTCGTGGCGGGCGCGCTGCTGGCGGTGACCCGTCGGCAGGGCAGCCGCGTGGTGTTGCTGGTGCCGACGGCCATGCTGGCGGTGGCCGTTTCGGTGGGGATCACCGCGTTCGATCAGGGTGCGCAACCGCCGTTGGCGCTTCAGCACGAAGCGGTTCCGCTGCCGCCGATGCGCGTCGAAGACCCGCTTGGCCAGATCGCCGAACGGCTCTCGCATCCGGCGGCACCGGTGTTCAGCTACTCGGGCGCGGCTCAGGTCGACCGCTGGCGGATGGCGGTGCTCGAAGACTTCGACGGCGTCACCTGGCGGGCCGGCGACGGCTACCGGCGGTTGGGCGCTTCGCTCGGCGAGGCCAGGCACCACGCGCGGATCACCGTGCCCGCCTCGACGGACGGCCCGTGGCTGCCGAGCCAGGCCGAACCCGCGGCGGTGACCGGGATCGCGCCGCTCGTCGACCCGGGCACCGGCGTGCTCCTGCTGCCCGGCCGGACCGGTCCGGTGAGCTACGACCTTGGCTGGCGGGAACCGGCCCCCGCCGCGCTGCTCGACGCCGGGATCGACCCGGCCGCGGTGACCGGCGGGCTCGGCCAGGTCCCGCCCGGGGTCGCCGAGCTGGCCCGGACCGCCACTGGCGGGCTGCGGCCGTCGTTCCGTTCGGCGCTGCAGCTGGAGCGCTACTTCAGCGAGCACTACCGGCTCGCGACCGGCCCGCGCCTGCCCACCGGAAGCGGCTGGGCACAGCTGCGCACCTTCCTCTTCAGCACCAAAGCGGGCACCAGCGAACAGTTCGCCGCCGCGTACGTCGCGCTCGCCAGAGTCACCGGCATCCCGGCCCGGATCGCGGTCGGCTTCCACGCCCCGGCACCCGGTTCCGGCCCGGTGACTGTCCACAATGGAGACGTGCTGGCCTGGCCGGAGGTCGCGGTGGCCGGCGTCGGCTGGGTCCCGCTCGACCCGGCGGGCGCGGCGAGCAGCGGCACCGGGCAGCCCGCCGGGGCGCTGGCACAGGTGACCGCACAGGCACGCGCCGAGCTGCCGCCCCCGCCGCAGCTGCACGACCCGGACACGCCGAAGGACGATCCGGCTGTCGGCGAGGATGCTGCGGAGGGCCCCGCGTTCCCGTTCCCGCCGCAGTGGCTGCTGGCTGGAGCCGCCGGATTGTCACTGCTGCTGGTCGCCGCGATCCCGATGGTGCGAACGCTCCGCACGGCCCGCCGGCGTCGACGCACGGGCGCGGACGGCGTTGTCGCGGCGTGGCGGGAAGCTCGGGATCTGTTGCGGGCACGCGGGATCGCGGTGCCGCCGGGGGCGACCGTACGCGAGATGGCCGGCCTCCTTCCGTCCACAGCGGACAGATCGGCGGCGGAAGGACTGGAATGGCTGGCCCGGCAGGTCGATACGGCGCTGTGGTCCGGAGCGGCCACTGACGACAGCGCGGTTTCCCATGCCTGGACCGCGGTGCGGGCCCTGCGGAAGGGCCTGGCGGGCGAGCCGTGGCGGGTCCGGTTGCGGGCTTCGTTCGAGGTGCGCAGCCTGCTGCCGGTTCCGGCGTGACCGGTTGGTGTCAGCGGCCTCCCGCCTCCGGCCGGACTGCGGAGACTTAAGGGCATGACTGCTGAACCTGACTCCATCCGCGCGGCCTACCGGGCGTTCGCCGAACTCGAGGGCTCCGCCGAATCGGACGACCGCTTCGTCGCCGCGATCGTGGGCTACGACCACGACCTCCGCGAACTGTGGCTCGATCCACGTGCGCTCCGCGACCGGGACGCGGCGGCGCTGGCCGCGCGTGTCCTCGACACCGTGCGCGCCGCGACGGACGACGCCGACCGTCGTGCGTTCGCGGTCGCGCAGCCGTTTTTGCCGCCGGGCACGGGGTTTGAGGACGTGGACCTCGCGTTCGATCCGGTGCTGGCGGAGGTGGAGCGTCGCGCGCGGCAGGGCGGGTGACGGCTGGGCGGCCCGGTGCCTGTCATGGCGCGTAGTAGATGCTTGCGTGTGGAGCTGGTGGGTTTCTCGTCGTCGGGCGGTTTGCCGCCGAATTGTTCGGCGATCCCCGGTGCCTGCGGCAGCGCGCTGGCCGCCTGGTGTCCCGTCGTGGCGGTGCCTTGGTCGAACTTCGCCCGGTGACGGCGGGCACCGGGTCGGTCTTGCGTCCGGCCCGGTGCTCGTCACAGCGCGTGGTAGATGCTCGCGGCGGTGTTGAGCGTCGAGCTGGCGTTCTTCTCCTCGTCGGACGGTTTGCCGCCGAACTGCTCGGCGATCCCCGGTGCCTGCGGCAGCGCGCTGGCCGCCTGATGCCCCGCTGTCGCGACGCCTTGGCCGAACTCCGCGCTTTTGCCGAGTTTGTCCGCCACCTGCTGCCCGGTGTACTGCCAGCCGCTGGCGACCTCCGAGCCTTTCCGGGTGGCCGCGTCCACTCCGGACTGGAACATCTCCGCGGCGCCGGGCTGGCTGAGCCCGTTTCGCGCGGACAACGCCTCGAAGGCGCCCTTGGCTCCGGCACCGAGCACCTTGGCCGCTCCGTAACCGCCCGCCGCGTCCCCGGCGAGGGCGACCCAGTCCCAGACCGACACGGATTGGTTCGGATCCTGCATTTTGTCGGCGACCGCCTTGCCGTGCGCGAGAAACGCCACCAGGCTCGCCGCGACCGTGATCGGCACGGCGACCGGTGCGGCCGGGGTGAGCGACAGGGCGCCGCCGAGGCCGGCCACGATCGACGCGATGTCGCCGACCTTCTGGTAGTCCAGGCCCTTGTCCGGGGCGGCGGTGGGCGGGGGCGGCGCGGCCTGCTGGCCGCTGGCGAGCGCCGACACCCGGGCAACGGCTTGGTCCAGCAGCTTCTTCACCTCGGCGGCGACCTGCTTGACGAGGTTCTCCGCCGCGGCCTGCCCGGCGCCGCGCGGGAGGTGCAGGTACGAGGAGTAGACGCTGATGTTCGGCGTCACCGCGTTGGCGATGTTCGCCTTCGTCGTCTTGACCTCGTTGGCGAAGCCGGTGACGACGGCCGCCATCTTCCGCATCGCCTGTCCGGCCTCGGCCGCTGCCTTGCCGACCTGCGCGGTCTTGCCGGCGAACGCGGTGCCCGCCGGATCGCCCCAGGCCTGGCCGACGCCGCTAGTGTCCTTGCTGCCCGCGGCGGCGAATCCTTCAGCGGCTTTCGTCCAGTTGTCGGCCAGCTTCGCGACCGCGTCCTCGTCGGTCTGCGGCCATCCGGACAACGCCTTGACCCGCGGCCAGAAGCCGAATTCGGCGGAGGGTTCGGCGATCGGCATCGTGGCCCCTCACCGTCGCACGGCGGACATCGCACCCGCCGCGTCCGCGTCCCGCCGGGCGTAGTCCGCCGCGCAGCTCGCGCCGACCTCGGCGAGCTGCCGGTAGAGCGCGGGAATCCGCTCCGCGGCGGTCCGGACGGCTTGGGTTGCCGCCGTGTAGGGCCCGCGGAAGGCGTCGGCGAGGGGGCCGGTGCCGATGGCTGCTTCGCCGGCGGTGATCGTTTGTGCGCTGCTTTGCCAGGCGGTCGAGACTTGTTGCCCGGTTTGGTTGAGGTGGTTGAGTTGTTCCCGCAGGGCGTCGGTGTCGAGGTGCACGCCGGTCATGCCGGGTCTCCGGGCAGCAGCCGCGTGGTCAGCTCGCCGACCCGCCCCGCCGCCGCGACGCCTGCGGCCCGGACGGCCTCGGTGATCGTGTGCGCGACCGCGCGCGAGTCGCCGAGCCGGTAGATCCGCGGGTCCAGGTCGAGGGCGAGCAGTTCGCCGCGCCCGCCGACGGTCGCGTGGACCAGCCCGTCCGGCGAACCGGCCTCGCCGCGGATGTCGGGCAGGCCGTCGCGCAACGCCCGCAGGCCGTCGGCGATTCCTTGCCAGTACGCGTGATCGTCCATGATGTCCTCCCTTTTCCGCACAGCGTCGCCGGATTCGCGCCGGAACGGAGCGCGGTGACCGCTTCCGGCCACCCGCCTCCGCGGGCCCCGCCGCGCGGGGACCATGGCCGCACCATGAACCGAATCCTCGTTCTGCTCGTGCCAGTGCTGCTGGTCTCGGCGGCGCCGCTCGCGGAAGCGGCGCCGCCGGCCGGGGTGTGTGCGCACGCTGATCCCGCGCATTCCCCGGTCGTCCAGGAGCCGTGGGCGCAACAGCTGCTCAACCCGAAGCGGGTGTGGCCGTCGAGCACTGGCGCCGGGGTGCTCGTCGCGGTCGTCGATTCCGGGGTCGACTCGGATCACCCGCAGCTCAGCGCGCCGGGCAAAGTGCTGCCCGGCCGGGACTTCTTCTTCGCGGGCGAGCTGCCCGGCAACTTCGACTGCGCGTCGCACGGCACCGCGGTCGCCTCGATCATCGCGGCCGATCCCGCGTCCGGCATCGGGTTCTCCGGGATCGCGCCCGGCGCGCGGATCCTGCCGGTGCGGGTCACCGACCGTTCGCTCAACGACAGCGGCGAACCGCAGCCGATCGCGCCGGACGCGGTCGCTGCGGGCCTCCGCTACGCCGCCGACCAGGGTGCGAAGGTGATCAACCTGTCGCTGTCGGGCTACGGCGACCTGCCGCCGATCCGGGACGCGGTCGCTTACGCCCAGTCGAAGGACGCGCTGATAGTCGCGGCGGCGGGCAACCGGCAGGAGCGCGCCGCCGGTTCCGCGTCGTTTCCGGCGGGCTATCCGGGCGTGGTGGGGGTCGGCTCGATCGACATCGCCGGGGCGCGGGACGACAGTTCCCAGACCGGTCCGTACGTCGACCTCGTCGCCCCAGGCAAAGGCGTGGTCGGCGCGACGCGCGTCGGCGGGCACGACTACTGGGAGGGCACCAGCTTCGCCGCGCCGTTCGTCGCGGGAACCGCCGCGCTGGTGCGGGCGGCCTGGCCGTCGCTGACCGCGCAGCAGGTGGCACAACGATTGATCGCCACCGCCGACGTCGCGCGCGGCGGTGCGGGGAGCCAGGGCTACGGCGCGGGGGTGGTCGACCCGTACCGTGCGGTCACCGAAGGACTTTCCGGTGCCCCGAAAGCGCTTCCGGCGGTGCCGCCGCAAGCCGTCGACGTCGCCGCGCAGCGGGAGCACGCGTGGTGGGCGCGGGCCGGTGCCTCGGCGAAACTCGTTGCCGGGGCGCTGGTTCTGGCGATTCTGCTGGCGGTGCTCGGCGCGGCGGTCGCCGTGCGGGGGAGCCGCCGGCGGTGGCGGGCGGGGCGGTCGGCGGCGAAACCCCGCGCCCTCGGGCGCGAGGAGCCGCCCGAGGAGATGTTCCTTTTCCCGCCGCCCGCGGTCGAGCGGCCTGATCCCTCGTGGAGGAAACCATGAAACGTCCGATCGCCGGAGCGGCGCTGGTCCTGGCGCTGGGCGGGTGCTCGGCGGAACCGCCGGACCAGCGGCCGGTCACACTGCCCGCGCCGACCTCGACCCCGTCTTCGACCTCGGCCGCCCCGCCAACGTCGAGCAGCCCGGCCACGCCCGCCGGGCCCGCGCTGGACTCGCAGCCGATGACCGCCGCGGACGGGAAGAACGTCTCCGCCTGCCGGCGCCGGTCGTGCGAGGTCCTGGTGCACGCGGGCAGCGAGCTGAGTTTCGCGACGAGCAACGGTCCCGGGGCGGCGGTCGTGGCCAGCGTCGGGCCGGAGGGGATCGTGCTGGGCGTGTCCGCGGGCATCAGCGGGCAGATCTCGTCCGGGCCCACGGCGGGCGAGTTCGCCTCGATCAACGACGTGAAGTTCGTGCTGGCGGCGGCCCGTCCGGGCAGCGGGGTGCTCCGGCTGATCCGCGGTTAGGCGCTCGTGAGCGGCTATGCCGGGGCATAGCCGCTCACGAGGCGTCAAATGGTGACGCTGCCGACCCGCGCCTTGGCCGAGGCGAGCGCCTGCTGCAGCTCGCCGTTCGCCTTGACCACGCCGCCGCGCAGTGCCTGCAGCATGTCCTGCTGTGCGGTCGAAACCTGCTGCCAGGCCTGGTTCACCTCGCTGAACTGGCCGCCCGCCTGGTCGAGCCAGTCGTTCGCGGTGGCCCCGGACGCGGTGCGCCAGGTGTCCATCTCCTGCTGCACCTTGCCGACCGTCGCCATGATCTGCGACGAAAGGTGGTCCAGCTGCCCGAAGTTGCCCTTGATCAGCATGTCATCCTCCTGCCGTGTTGAGCGCGCCGCCGAACGGCGACATCCCGCCCGCCGCGTGCAGGCCGGACGCGCTGGCCTGGTCGGCCATGTCGTAGGTGTGCGAGGAGTACTTCGTGTTCTCGCCGAGGTGGTTGAGCGCCGCGACGAGCCGGGTGATGCCCTGTTCCCAGTTCGCGTGCGCGGCGTCGAACGCGGGCCGCGCGGTGCCCTCCCACTGGCCCTTCAGCGCTTCCACGGTCGGCCGCAACTGAGCCTGGTGGGACTGGATGTTCGTGGACACGGTGCCCGCCATCTGCGCGCCGCGCTGCAGGCTCTCGGTCACGCCGTGCAGCTGATCGCCGTTCGGCATGGGCTCGCTCCTTTCCCGGTTTCCGTTGGTGTGCATGCCCGGGCGCGTCGCGCCCGCGAACCGACGCTAGATCCGCACCCGCGGCCGCCGGACCGGCGAGGCCTCTTCCTGCCACGGACGCCCTGGCGCGCCGCCGGGGCGTGATGATCGCGGCAGGAGAGAGGAGACCGCCGTGGCGACAGTCGTGGTGCGCAGGCCGATCCGCCGCCCGGCGCCGGAGATGCCGTCGGGCGAACTGGTGCTGGACGCGCCGCCGGAGCTGCCCGCCGCGCCCGGCCGCGGCTGGGCGCAGGTGCTGATGGTCCTGCCGATGGTGGCGATGATGGCCGCGATGGTGCTGATGTTCAGCGGCACCGGGACCAGCGGCACGATCCGGTACGTGGTGCTCGGGCTGTTCGGCGTCGCGATCGTCGGCATGCTGGTGCTGTCCTTCCTGAACGGCGGCGGCGCGTCGAAACGCGAGATGGGGCACGCGCGCCGGCTGTACCTGCGGGGGCTCGCGCAGCACCGGATGCGCGTCGCGCGCACGGCCCGCCGTCAGCGGGAAGCGTTGTGGTACTTGCATCCTGAGCCGGACGCGCTGTGGTCGGTCGCGGCGAGCCACCGGCTGTGGGAACGCCGCCGCACCGATCCCGACTTCGGCGCGGTCCGGATCGGCCTCGGCGAGCAGAGCCTGGCGACCGCGCTGATCGCGCCGGACACGAAGCCGCTGGAACAGCTGGAACCGTTGTCCGCGCTGGCGTTGCGCCGGTTCATCACGACGTACTCGGCGATCGGCGGGCTGCCGCTCGCGCTCGCCGTCGACGGGTTCGCCCGGATCCACCTCGACGGCGACCAGCGGCGGGCGGCGGCTTTGGTGCGCGCGATGCTCGCCCAGCTCGCCGTGCTGCAGTCGCCGGACGACCTGCGGATCGCGATCTGCGCCGGACCGGACCAGGCTCCCGGCTGGGAATGGGTCAAGTGGCTGCCGCACGCGCTGCACCCGGAGCGCACCGACGCGCTCGGCCCGCTCCGGCTGGTCGCGAACTCGATCACGACGCTCGAAGCGATGCTGGAGGACGTGCTCGCCGACCGGCCCCGGTTCGATCCGCAGTCCTCGGCCCGGGTGTCCGGGCCGCATCTGGTGGTCGTGCTCGACGGCGGGTCGTTCGCCGGCTCGGACCACCTGATGACGGCCGGGGGTGTCGAGGGCGTCACCCTGTTCGACCTGACCACCGCGCCGCCGAACACGCCGGAACCGACCGTGCTGGTGCTCGACGTCGCGGCGGACGGCACGCTGACGAACGACACCGGGGAAGCGGAAACCGTGCTGGGGCAAGCAGATCAGCTGCCGATCCCGGCGGCGGAGGCGCTGGCGCGGCAACTGGCCCCGCTGCGGCTGACCGCGGCCGCGCGCGGCGAACAGCCGCTGAGCGCGGAGCTGGGCCTGGAAAGCCTGCTGGAACTGGGGAATCCGTTTGCCTTCGACCCCGCCGACACCTGGCTGCCCCGGCCGAGCCGCGACCGGCTGCGCGTGCGGTTCGGCATCCGGCCGGACGGCACGCCGATCGAGCTGGACCTCAAGGAGTCCGCGCAGGACGGGATGGGCCCGCACGGGCTGCTGATCGGGGCCACCGGCTCGGGCAAGAGCGAACTGCTGCGCACGCTCGTGCTCGCGCTGGCGATCACGCATCCGCCGAACACGCTGAACTTCGCGCTCATCGACTTCAAGGGCGGCGCGACCTTCACCCGGCTCGACAAGCTCCCGCACACCAGCGCGGTGATCACGAACCTCGCCGAGGAGCTGCCGCTGGTCGACCGGATGACCGAGGCGATCAACGGCGAGCTGATCCGGCGCCAGGAACTGCTGCGCGCGGCCGGGAACTTCTCGTCGCTGCGGGACTACGAGAAGGCCCGCACCTCCGGCGCGCCGCTGCCCGAGGTGCCGACGCTGCTGGTGGTCTGCGATGAGTTCAGCGAACTGCTGTCCGCCCGCCCGGATTTCATCGACATGTTCGTCCAAATCGGACGGGTCGGCCGCTCGCTCGGCGTGCACCTGCTGCTCGCCTCGCAGCGGCTGGAGGAGGGCAGGCTGCGCGGGCTCGACACCCATCTGTCGTACCGGATCGGGCTGCGCACGTTCTCCGAGATCGACAGCCGGGTCGTGCTCGGCGTGACCGACGCGTTCACGCTGCCCCGCGCGCCCGGACACGGCTTCCTGAAGTTCGGCGACGAGCCGATGATCCGGTTCCGCTCGGCGTATGTGTCCGGCGTGCACGCCGCCGGGGCCGCCCCGGTCGGTTCCGGACCGGTGCAGCTGCCCGGTATGCAGGTCTACTCGACCGCCTACGTCGCGCCGCCCGCCGAGGACGCCGAAACCGAGCAGCCGGGCGAGGACCCGGACGAGGCGATCGGCGAGAGCCTGATGGACATCCTGGTCGACCGGTTCGCCGGCCGCGGCTCGCCCGCCCACCAGATCTGGCTGCCGCCGCTGGCCGAACCGCCCACAGTGGACAGTCTGCTCGGACCGGCCACAGTGGACCCCGAACGCGGTCTCCAGGCGGGCGACCCTGGTTTGCGCGGTGCGCTCAAGGCAGTGGCCGGGGTCGTCGACCGGCCGCTGGACCAGCGACGGGACCCGCTGGTGCTCGATCTGTCCGCGGCGGCCGGGCACGTGGTCGTCACCGGGGCGCCGCGCTCGGGCAAGAGCACCGCACTGCGTTCGATCATCGCGTCGCTCGCCCTCACCCATACGCCCCGGGAAGTGCAGTTCTACTGCCTGGACTTCGGCGGCGGCTCGCTGGCTTCGCTGCGCGGGCTGCCGCACGTCGGCGGGGTCGCCGGACGGCAGAACGCGGGCGCGGTCCGGCGCACGGTGGCCGAAGTGTCCACTGTGCTCTCCGAGCGGGAACGCCGGTTCGCCGAGGACGAGATCGACGGGATGGCGGCCTACCGGGAACTCCGTCCGGAAGACGACCGTTACGGCGACGTCTTCCTGGTCGTGGACGGCTGGCCCACGCTGCGCAAGGACTTCGAGGACCTGGAGGACGTGGTCGCCGCGATCGCCGCGCGCGGCCTCGCCTACGGCGTGCACCTGGTGGTGTCGTGCTCGCGGTCGTTCGATCTGCGGCCCAACGTGCGGGACCTGTTCGGCAGCCGGATCGAACTGCGGCTCGGCGATCCGGTCGACACGACGGTGGACCGGATGAGCGCGCTGAACGTGCCGGAGAACGCGCCCGGCCGCGGCATCGCGAGCACCGGGCACCAGCTGCTGATGGCGCTGCCCCGGCTGGACGGCCGGGACACCGCCGACGATCTCGCGGCCGGAGTGTCCGATTTGGTCAGTGCGGTCGCCGGGGCGTGGCAAGGGGAACCGGCGCCGAACGTCCGGCTGCTGCCGGCGAAACTCGCCTACGAGGCGCTGCCGCCGCGCGACGATCCGGCGAAGCACCAGCTCGCCGTCGGGATCGCGGAACAGGACCTGGCCCCGGTGCGGCTCGACTTCGCCGCCGACGCGCACCTGCTGCTGCTCGGCGACGCGGACTCGGGCAAGACCGCCTTCCTGCGCACGCTGGCGCGGCGGATCACCACGTCGTACTCCCCGGACCAGGCCCGGATCCTGCTCGTGGACCACCGCCGCGGCCTGCTCGGCGAGGTCGAGGGAGACCACCTCCTCGGCTACGGCACCGACCTGGCCACCACCGCCCGCCTGATGAACGAAGCGGCCCGCGCAATGGCCGAACGGCTGCCCGGCCAGGACGTGACGCCGGAGCAGTTGCGCGCCCGAAGCTGGTGGCAGGGCCCGGAACTGTTCGTGCTCGTGGACGACTACGACCTGGTCGCGTCGGTGATGGAGAACCCGTTCCTGCCGTTGATGGACTACCTGGCGCAGGGCCGCGACATCGGGCTGCACGTGGTGCTGACCCGCCGCACCGGCGGTGCCGGGCGCGCGCTGTTCGAACAGTTCCTCGCGCGGGTGCGCGACGTCGGTTCGCCCGGGCTGATGCTGTCCGGCGACCGCGAGGAGGGCCCGCTGCTCGGCGGGCTGAAACCCGAGTCCCTGCCGCCTGGGCGCGGCAGGCTGATCACCCGTCGCGAGGGTGCCCGGCTGCTCCAGCTGGCCTGGCTGCCGCCGCGCGAGTGAGGCGAAGTGACGAGATCGGCGCAAGGAGGCGAAAAATGGCATCAGAACTGAACGGGGTTCCCGACGCGATGATGAAGTTCAGCCCGCAGCCCCCGGCAGGGGGTCTCGGCGGCGGGGGTGCGTCCGGGAGCGGCGGCGGGATGGCGGAGGGCGTCGCGTTCGCGCAGGCGGAACGGCAGTCCGCGCAGCAGCTGCAGAAGTTCCTGGAACAGGTGAAGCAGGGGTTCGGGGCTTACGCTTCGATCGCCCGCGCGTCCGCGGAGGAGTACCTGAAGGCGGACCGCGCGGGCAAGGAGGCTTTCCCGAACAACCTGTCCCCGCTGAAGCCGGGAATGCCGATCGGACCGGGGCTGCTCGGGCCCTTCCTGCCGGGGGCGACCCGATGAGCGCGTACGGCGGGATGAAATTCGACCAGCAGGCGGCGATCATGAAGGCGACGGTGCCGCTCGCCGACGTCGCCAAGCAGGCCGCGGAGATGTGGCAGAAGGCGAAGACCCAGCTGACCGGAGCGTCGGCCTCGCTGCAGCAGCAGCTCAAGGCGCTCGAGCCGGACTGGACCGACGAGGCTGGCGGCCGGATGCAGCAGCGCGGCGGGCGGAGCGCCGCGGACATCGATTCGTGGACCACCGGGATCGACCAGGCGGTGTCCGCACTGGGCGAGCTGGCCGGGGCGATCACCAGGACCGGGGCCTGGTTCGAGGACATGGCGAAGCTGCTGGAGGGCAACCCGCTCGCCGAGCTGCTCAAGCAGCAGCTGGCGCCGCTGGGCGGGCAACAGCTCGACACTCTCGCCAAGCAGTTCGAGGGGGCGACCCAAGCGGTCAGGAGCACCAAAGGCAACGACTGGAGCGGCCCGCTCGGCTCCGGCGGGGGCGGTTCTGGCAGCTCCGGCGGCGGTTCGGGTTCGGCCGGCGGTGCGGCCGGGGGCGGACAGCAAGGGCAGAGCGGTTCGTCCTCCGGCGCCGGGCAGGGCGGCGGGGCGCAAGGCGAGGGCCAGTCCGGTGACCAACCCGGCGGGCAACCCGGCGACCAGTCCGGTGGCCTGCCCGGTGACCAGTCCGGCGGCCTGCCTGGTGACCAGCCGCGGCAGCCCGGCGATCCTCAGGTCCCGTACCCGGGCGAGGGTCCGTCGCTGTCCGGGCTCGGCGGGGCTGCCGCGCCGGTCGCGCCGCCTGCCCTCCCGCCGCTGCCGCCGTTGTCCGTGCCGCCGTCCTTGCCCGGCGGAATGCCGCTGCCGATGGGCGGTCTGGGCGGCTTCGGCGGCGGGGTCCCCGGGGTGAAACTGGGCGGGGGCGGCCCGAAGCCGCCGCAGCCCGCGTTCCCGGTGTCGCAGCAGGCCGCGACGCTCTCCAGCGGCCAGGCCCCGAAGCTCCCGGAAGCCGGACCGCCCCCGCCGCCCGGCGGCAACGGCGGCGGCGGGATGCCGATAGCGCCGATGTCCGGCCTCGGCGGCCTGTCCGGCGGCGGCGGGACGCCGGGATCCGGCGCGGCACAACGCCCGCCCTCCGGCCGAGGCCCGCGCCGCACGAACCCGCCCGGGCTGCCCGCGGCACTGCGCGGAAAATCCGGCCGGACCGACCCGTCCGCGTTCGCCCCGCTGGCACGCCCGTCCCGCCGAGAACGAGCGGACGACCGCACGACAGTCGAGGTCCTGGACGACGACCTGTGGCAGGTAACCGGCTCGGGGGCCGGTCAGCCGACGCCTCCGGGGAGGCTGGCCCGCTGACCGGGAGAGGGGCGGTGCCGTCGGTTGGCTTGGCGGCACCGCCTTTTTCGCGCCCGCTGACCATGCCGGGTGCCTTGTGCGGGATGGTTCGTCCGTGAAGGACTCCTTGAGGGAATCTGGTTCCCGCAAGGAGTCCTTCACGGACTTCGTAATCCGGTCATAGGGGGGCAAGCGGGCATTTCGCGCCGATGTGGTCCTTTGTGGACGGTCGTTTGATGGGGCCGCGCTGCTTGAGGTCCGGGCATGGGGTCGGCAGGCGGGGTTTGTTCGCTGCGGTGCCCGAGCGCAGGGCTCGGCAGAGCCGAGGGCGGTTCCGGCGTGCGGAGTGGAGGGCGGCGTTGCGGCGGAGGGCTCGGCTGGAGCTGAAGGGGGTGGCGGGGGCGGTGCCGGAACGGAGAGCGGCGTTATGGCCGGAGGGCGCGGCCGGAGTTGTGGGCGGAGTGCAGGGCGGTGCCGGGCGAGGAGCGGCACCCTTCCAGCGCGCGCGGCCGGAGTTGAGGGCGGTGCCGTAGCGGAGGGCGCGGCCGTAATGCTGGGCGCGGCGGGGATGTCCGGCCCCTCACCACTGCTTCATGCGGGTGGGGGTCGTGAGTGGCAATCCCGGTTAGAACCGGCATAGCCACTCACGACCCCACTAAGCTCACCACTGCTTCAGCGCCGCATCCCGGTCCAGCCCCGGCCCCTGGGGCACCCTGGCCACCAACGCCGCCGGGACACGGACTGGGCGGATTCCGGCGTAGCCGAGGGTTTCCAGCACATCCGGCCGCCCCAGGGGATAGGTGCGGCCCAGGTCGGTCACCACCGCGTAGGTTCCGGCGGGGGCGCGGTCGCTGGCCATCGCCTCCACTACCGCCGCTGTGCCGGGCGGGACCACGACTTGGTCCGCCAGTGCGACGCCGCCTTCGGTGCGGCCTGCGGTGGTCGTCGCGGGCGGGGGCAGGAGGTTGTCCACGCTCACCGACGGCACGAACGACGCGGGGGCGAAGGACAGGCACACCCGGCCGGAAGCGGCGGGGGCGAAGTCGGGACGGGCGGGTGGCAGGTCGCGGGCGGTCGCGGCGGGGCGGTCGGCGACCTTCGCGCCGCTCAGGTCGATCGGGCTCAGCCGTACCGGGAAGGGTTCGGCTCCGCCGTAGGCGGCGGTCGTCGGGCGGTAGGCGCGCTGGATTTCGTACTCCAGCGGGGTGATCGGCCGCAGTTGCGCGGGTTCGGCGAGGTAGAACTGGGTGTCCATGGCCAGGAGTTGCCCGGTCAGCAGGTCCGCACGGCCGGGCACTGCTTGTGACGGTTTGCCCTTGTCCGGCAAGGCGATCGGCGCGACCGGGGCGCCTTCGGGCAGGACGTCGACGACGGCCGCGCCCACTCGGGTGACCGGGGCCGAGCCGAGGGCCAGGCCGACGGCGACGGCGTCCTCGGCGGCGATCCGGTGCCGGTATCCGCCGGAGACCAGGTATTCGTCGCCGCTTTCCGGGGTTCGCACCAGCAGTTCCCTGGTGCCGAGCGGGGTTCCGCCGGGCGGTTCGTGGCCGACGAACAGGGTCGAGCGGTACGCGGTGGCTCCGGCGAGGTCGGTGCCGGGCTGGGAGCACAGCGTCCAGCCTTGGCCGAGTACCCGGTCGGCGGTGGGCAGTGCGTCCGGCGCGTCTTGGATTCCGATTCGCGGTCCGCGCGGGACGCCGGCGAGCGATTTCGCCGACACTGACTGGGTTTGCGCGGGCGAACCGAGGGCTAGCAGCGCGGAGGAGTAGTTCGCGACTGGATCGAGTTTGCCGTTGAGATAAACATAGCGGGTGCCGGTTTCCTTTTCCACGATGACGGATTTGCCGTCCTGCCAGCTGCGGTCGCCGCCGGGGGAGAGCAGGCCGTACACCCCGGACGCGCCGAGGGCGAGCACCGCCAGCACGATTCCGGCGACGGCCGAGGCCGACGGCAGCCGGAACGGCGGCTGCTCCGGATCGGTCTCCCGGGTCACCAGCGCCGAAACCGTGCGCTGCAGCAGGAATTGGTGGGCTTGCAGCCGATCGCGTGCGGTTGCCATCTCAGCCGCCCAGTCCGCACAAGTAGCCGTACAGGCCGAGCACTGCGCACACCGTCGGGACAATCGCTAGCACCACGACGGCCTCGAGCAGTTCGGCGTAGCGGCCCCAGCGCGGGCTGGAATCCCTGGTGCTCCGGCAGAAGTCCGATGAGGACAGTCGCGGCGCAAAGTCCTAACAGGACCGGAGCGGCGGCGCGCAACGGGCCGACGGCCAGCAGCGGGCCCAACGCGAGCGAACCGGCACCGAACGCGGCCGCCAGCAGCAGCGCGAGCCGCTGGGCCAGCACCGGATGCAGCCGGGCGCGCAAGGTGAAACCGGCGGTGAGCAGGCCGGTGACCGCCAACGCTGACGGCTCTCCGTCGCGCACCAAGACGAAAATCGCCGGGACGACGGCGAGCACCACCCCGCAGACCATGCCGGTGAGCAGGCCGTCGGCGCGCACGACGGTCGCGTATACGGCGGGTCGCGGCGGCTGTGGTTCGTCGCGCAGGAGGTCGGCCGTTCCGCGCGGGAGGACTGGGATCGGCATCCGCGCGGCGCGGATCGACAGCGGGGCGAGCAACGGGGAGAACGCGAGCCCGGTGCCCGCGACGATCGCCGCGGCTCCGGTTGTGCCGATCGGTCCGGTCGTCGCCAGCCAGCCGCTCAGCATTTCGAGGAGTCCGGCCGTCGCGCCGGCGATGAACAACGCCGGTCGTTCGACGATGCCGAGCAGGCCGAGAACCGCGGCGAGCAGCAGGGCCGCGCCGGCCGCGATCAGATGCGGCGCGCCGAGCCCGGTCAGCGGACGGTCGCCGGCGAACAGCAGCCCGCCGCCGGCGAAGGCGAACGGCAACGCGGCCGCGCCGAGCACCGCGCCCGCCCCGGCGTCACCGGCTGCGCGCGCCAGCGCGACCCCCGCCGCGAGCAGCAGCGCCGCCCCGCCGAGCGCCCCCGCCGCTGGACCCGGCCACGGCGGTCCGGCGGCCAGGACCGCGACCAGCGCGAGCAGCGCGGCGGCCATTCCCGCGCCGAGCCCGGCCCGGCGGGTGTGCGCGGGTTCCCAGGCGCTGCTGGCGCGTTCGGCCCCGGCGGCGATCGCGGCGACCAGGTCGTCATATTCCAGTTCCGGCCATTCGGTGCGGGCGGGCACGAGGTTGAGCACCTCGCCGTCGAGAACGCGGTGCGAGGACAGCGTTCCGGAGCCGTCGAGCGGGGTGCCGTCCGAACGGCGCAGCACCCATCCGCCGTCCGGCACGCCCTGGTCGGCCAGGTGCTCGCCGGCGTGCTGCAGCAGGCCGGGCATCAGCTCGGCGATCGGGGACCGCTCCGGCAGGGTCAGGTCGACGCGGCGGGCCGGGGCCGCCACGGTCACCCGGACGAGGCCGATGGTGGGCATCGCGGATCTTCCTTTCGGAGCGGGCGGCAGCAACCTGCCGGAGCGGCCGCGCACGGCTGGGATCGCTCCTACCATGAAGACCCGGCCGCGACGGCGGAACCGGCTCGGCAGCTAGCGGACACGGAGGTCAGCGGTGCGAAGCGAGGCAGCGGGCAGCGGCTGGACCCCGCTGGCCAACGGGCCGGTCGCCGCCGTGTACTCGGGGCTCCCCGGCGGTGTCCCGGTGGCGCTGAAGGTGTTCCCGGCCCGGTTCGACCGCGCCACACTGTCCACAGTGGAGAAAGAACGCGGCAAGCTGAGCGCGGTCGCTTCGGTGCTGCCGGTGCACGCGGTCGACCAGTTGCCCGACGGACGGCACGCGCTGCGGATGGAGCTGTGCCCGCAGTCGCTGGCCGCGCTGCTGGACAGGGTGGGCAGGCTCGGCCCGGCCGACGCGGCGGTGCTGGGCCACGGCGTCGCCACGGCGTTGGCGGGCGCGCACGCGGCGGGCGTCGTGCACGGCGGGGTGAAGCCGTCGAACGTGCTGTTCCGCGCGTCCGGGGAGCCGGTGCTCGCGGACTTCGGCGTCGCGCTGCGCCAGGCGTTCCCGCGCGATCCGGTGGAGTCGCTGGAATTCCTGGCCCCGGAGACGCTGCGCACGGAAACCTTGGACGAACGCACCGATCTCTACGGATTGGGCGCCCTGCTGCACCTCGCGCTGACCGGCCGTCCGCCGCTGCCGGGCCGGCTGGGCGAACCGGTGGGGGAGCGCGTCCTGCGGCTGCTGCGCACTCCGGTGCCGGCGATCCACGAACCGGGCGTGCCGGTCGAACTGTCCACAGTGGTCGGACGGCTGCTCGCGCCGGACCCGGCGAACCGCCCGGCCGACGCGGGCTGGGTCGCGGACCGGCTGGGGGAGATGATCGCCCGGCTTTCCTCGCCGGGGCCGGTGGTTGAAGCGCCTGGTGCCGCGCCGTCTAACGCCGCGCAGCCTGGTGCTGCGCCGTCTAGCACCGCGCCGCCCAGCACGGTGCCGCCTGGTGCCCCGCCGTCGAGTGCCGGACCGGCTTTCGACGACTTCGGTGCGGCTCCTCCGGTGCGGCTGCCCGCGTCGGCGGTCGCCGAGCTGCCGGAAGTCCAGCCCGCCGCCGACGACGTCCCGGCACCGGAACCCCCGCCCGCCGCGGACGACTTCCCGGAACCGCCGCCCTCCGCCCCGCGCGCGGCCGGGGAGGTCCGCCCCGCCCGGCGGATCCGGCTGGATTTCGTCGCCGGGGGACTGGTCGCGGCGGCGGTGGCGGGCGTGGGGCTCGTCATGGTGCTGACCAGCGGTTCCGACGACCTCACCACGGTCGCCCGCACCCCGCCGCCCGCACCCGCGCCCGCCGCGGCCGCGCCTTCCGTCGACGTCCGGCTGGACCAGCCCGCGGACCGCGGCACCCAGGTCACGCTCACCTGGACCAGCAGCTCCGGCGCGGTCGACTACGCGGTGATCGTCGCGCCGGAGGGCGAGCCCAACAAGGCCGTGCTGGCACAACGCCAACACACCCTGACCGTCCAGGTCGACCCGTTGCGCCGCTACTGCTTCGAGGTGCAGGCGACCGACAGCCAGGCCGTCTACCGCAGCGAACCGCAGGCCATCCGGGGCGCGGTCTGCCACCGGTGAGCCACGACCCGGTGAACCCGGCTGGCGCGACCGCGTTTCGCGGCGAATAGTCGAGTTGTGCGCGTGCTTGCGCGCGGCCGGGCGGAATCGGGATGCTGGGCTGACGGCGGAGGGAGGAGCTGACATGGACGACGTGGAGCTGACGCACCGCGAATGCGTCCGGCTGCTCCGTTCCCCCGAACGGGGCCGTCAGGCCATCGTCGCGTTCGACGGCCTGACGCCGGTGCCGCGCGCCTGCCTCCTCCTCGACGCGGGCGACGTGCTGATCCCGACCGGACCGGACAGCGGCCTCGTCCGCGTCGCGGCGCTGCGTCCGGTTTCGCTGGAATTCACCGACCGGGACAAGGAAGGACGGCTGCGGTGGACGGTCCGGGGAATCGGGCTCGCGCGGCCGATGACCGGGCTGGACGTGCCGCATCCGGTGCCGCGCAGCACGGTGCTGGCGGCGATGCCGGACGCGTTCCGCAACGGAGTGCGGGTCGTGGTGGCCCGTTATCGCGGCAACCGGTCGGCGATTCCCGCTCCGCGCGTCGAAGAATGAGGAAATAGCGCACGAGGGATTCGGCGACGGCGGATTCCGCTGCGCGCACTCGCGATTCTCGAGGCGGCGGCCTCACGGCAGTTTCTGTCCGTGAAGGACTCCTTGAGGGAATTAGATTCCCGCAAGGAGTCCTTCACGGACCTGGCCGAGGGGCTGGGTGGCGGTCCCGCGATCATCCCGCCGCGAAGGTGGGCCGTTCGAAGTGTTCCGGCAGGAGGTTGCTCAGCGTCGGGGACGGGGCGAGGCCGAGTTCGTCGTGCAGGACGCGGCGGCATTGTTCGTACTGCCGCAGGGCCGCGCCGCGGTTTCCGGCGGCCAGGTGGGCCTTCACGAGCACCCGATGCGCGCTTTCCCGCAACGGCTCCGCGCGCACCGCGGCGAGGCCGGCGGCGACCGCTTCCCCGTGCCGTTCCGCCGCGGTCAGCCGTTCGGCCATCGCTTCCAGCGCGTGCAGGCGGAGCTGGTGGTACTGCTCCTGTTCGATCAGCACCCATTCGCTTTCCGACCAGTCCGGCAGCAGATCCGCGGAAAGCTCGGCGCGCGTCTGCGTGGTCAGGATGTCGTCGCACGGGCGCGAGCCGTCGAGGAGGCGGTGGGCGCGCAGGACCGCGCCGTGGATGTCCACGTGGATGTGCTTGGCTATCGCGACTTCCTGCGCGGACGCGTCGATCACTTGATGCCCGGTGCGCATCGCGCGCCACAGCGAAGAGCGGAGATTGGCGTTCGCGCGCGTGACAGTCGTGTCCGGCCACAGCATCCCGGCCACGTAGGTGCGGCTGCGCGGCATGTCCTGCAGCGCGAGAAACGCGACCAGCCGTTGAGCGCTGGACGAAATCGAGATGCGGCTCGGGCCCGCGGACAACGCGAAGCCTTTGAGCAGCCGCAAGGTGATGCCGTGTCTGATGTCATGGGCCGTTTCCGCGATCATCGCACCCACCCCGGACGATGTTTTTGTGGCCTTGGCGCCCTTTTTCGACAGCTGAGGACCCCCAAGTCCATATTACGGAGCAATCCATGATCGTGTGGCCGCCTCCGGATTGCCCGGGGATCCTATGAGCGCCAGCGTCACCGGGCCGTCTCAGCCGCGTCACCTGTCCGGTTCGAGCAGCGTGTCCAGCCACGCCTGCACCGCGGCGTGCACCTCGTCGGCGGTGCTCGCGGCGAGCGGCGGGGCCGCTTCCGCGCCGGTCGTCCGGAGGATGCGCGCCCGGAAAGCGCCCGGCTCGCCTTCCGCCCACACGCGGAGGATCAGCGTGCCGGAGTGCTCGAAGGGTGCCTCCACAGCAAGCAGGATGCCGTGCCGCTGTCACTCCGGCGTTGCCGTCCCGTGTCCGCCGCCGTCGTCGGGAAAGCCGGGAACGCTCCGGTGACGCCCGCGTGACAGCCGGATCGCGGTGCGGCTACGCGGGCGGCGGCATCCTTTCCCCAGCGGGTCGGCAGCACGGAACCGGGGGAGGATTCGGATGGGCGACTTCGGCGTCATCGCCGACGTCTCGACGACCATCGTGGGGTCGCTGACGCGGGCGTTGCTCCCCCTCGGCGGCAGCCCGCCGCCGACCGCGGTCCTGCACGACCTGTCCGATCCGGTGAGCCCGCAGCCGCCGAAGCTCACGGTTTTCCTGTACGAGATCGCGGAGGACCCGGCGTCGCGCAACCGGCCGCCGGTGCGGTCGCTGCCGCCGGACCCGCCGACCACGCGCAAGCCGCCGATGGCGCTGCTGCTGCGCTACCTGATCACGCCGTGGGGCGGCGACCAGGCGACCCAGCAGCGGATGATCGGCCGCGCGCTGCAGGTGCTCTACGACGACGCGATCCTGGACGGTTCCGAACTGTCCGGAAGCCTGGCGGGGACGGCGGATTCGCTGCACGTCACGCTGACTTCGCTGACGCTGGACCAGAAATCCTGGGTCTGGTACGCGATCCAGAAGCCGTACCGGCTGTCGCTGAACTACGAAATCCGGGTGGTGAACCTGGACGTCGCCACGGAACTGGCGGTCCGGCCGGTGCTCACCCGCGTCATCGACGGGGTGCCGACGCCATGAGCCGTTTCCTGCCGCTGGAACGGTCGACGCTGTCCAGCCCGGCCTGGTTCGTGCCGTTCGACGACTACCGCCGGCACGTGCGTACCGCGGGCGTTTCGGTGCTGCTGGACCGTTGGCACGAGGGTGTCTGGGTCCCGCAGGACACCGCCGCCGTGCGCACGCCCAGCGCGGCTCTGGCGTATCCCGGACTGGGCAGGCACAGCGCTGGAGAACCGCGCCGCCACCGGGTCCGCTTCGTCGCTGCCGGGTACCAGCCGCTGTATCCGGCGGACGGCCAGCCGTTCTCGTCAGACGTTGTCGGCATCGAGTTCGTCGTGCGGTCCGAAGAAGACACGGCCGCACCGAGACTGGTCCGGCTGCTGCCCGCGGTCACGTTCCCGTATCCGCCGGGCGTTCGGACGGTGCACGGCGTGGTCCTCGACGCGAGGACGCGGGCCCCGCTGGAGAACGTGCTCGTCGAGGCGCGGGGCCGGGCGAGCCGGGATCCCGTTTCCTGGCACGAGCGCACGTTGTCCGGCGCGCGGGGCGCTTTCCGGCTGGCCCTGCGCTGGGAAGGCGAGAAGGCCGAGGAGCACGCCGTCGAGGAGACCTTCCGGCTGGAAGCCGTCCAGCGGCCGGGCCGGACCGGGGCGCTGGTGGTCCGGCTGCCCCGGGACGCCGGGACCCGGCAAGTCATCGAGATCCGCGAGCAGTGAGGAAGAAGTGAGGAGCCAGCCATGCCCGAGTATCTGAGCCCCGGGGTCTACGTCGAGGAGATCGACGCGGGGCCCCGGCCGATCGCGGGGGTGAGCACCAGCACGGCGGGCATGGCCGGGGTCACCGCTCGCGGCCCGTACGCCGGAAAGCCCAAGCTGGTCACGAATTTCCTGGAGTACCAGCGCCTCTTCGGCGGTTTCGTGCCGGAGCCGTCCGCCGCTGTGCGGGACGCCTGGGCGAACAACCCGACCGAGGGCGGCCGCTGGTGGCTGTTCCCCTTGGCAGTCAAGGGATTCTTCGACAACGGCGGACAGCGCCTCTACGTCAAGCGAGTGGTGAGCAAACAGGCGAAGCCCGCTTCGGGCGTGCTGGGAAAGGGCTTGGCGAGCCCGGTCGACGCGGACGCCGCGAAGGGCGCGACGAGCCTGCGCCTCGGCCACCTGATCGGCTTCTCCGGGGTCGGCCAGCAGCTCTCGATCGTCCGCGGCGACGACCAGCGGCCGATCGGCCCGGCGACCGTGACCGGCTACGACGTCGCCGCCCGGCGGATCGAGATCGACCCGCCGCTGCCCGCCGAGGTTCGCGCCTCCCGGGGCGACTACGTCCAGGCCGGACCGCGCAGCGACGACGGGACGATCGAGTTCTCGGCGATCAGCCCGGGCGCGTGGGGCGGCGACGTCCAGGTCCGGATCCAGCCGGTCGCCGGAGCCGCGCTTCCGGTGCTGGCGGACCCGCAGGAGGGCGCGCAGTTCGTGACCCGGCTCGTCGCGGACGCCGCCGCGGACAGCGCGACGGTCGAGGTCGCGGCGGTCTCCGGGCTCGCCGCCGGTGAACTCTGGGTGCAGATCGGGCCTCGCCGCTTCAAGGCTGACGCGAGCGAACCCGCGGACGGCAAGGTCACGCTGACCTTCGCCGCCGGGACCGCGCACCCCGCCTGGCGGACCGGGCTCGCGGTGCGCCGTGTGCGGCGGGCGAACACCGAAGCGGGACCGAAGCTGCGCATCGGCGGGGCGAGCAGGCTGTACCAGGGCGCCGTGGTCCAGTTCGACGACGGCGAGCACCTGAGCGTCCTGCGGGCCACCGCGATCGACGCGGACGTCGTTACGTTCGACGGGAACACGCCGCTGCTGTTCGAGACCGACCGGATCACCCTGGTCGAAGCCCAGGTCAACACCCGGTTCGCCAGCGCGGGCGGGGCTCCGGAGACCGAGGCGTTCGGCAATCTGCGCCTCGCCGGCGACCATCCGTCGAGCGTGGCCGCGACGCTCGCCAGCCGCTCCCGGCTGGTGAACGCGACGGCGCTGCCCGGACTGTCGCTCGACCCGGCGAAGTTCCCGTTGCCGGCTGTCGGGTCGTGGCTGAGCCTGACCGGCGGCGACGACGCGCACGGCTCGCTGAGCGTGGCCGACTTCGTCGGCGAGGACGGCGGCAGCGGGGCCCGCACCGGGATCGTCGCGCTGGAGGACATCGACGAGATCGCCGTCTGCGCGGTGCCCGGCGTGTGGTCGGGGACGGTCGAATCCGCGCTCGTCACGCACTGCGAACTGCTCAAGGACCGGTTCGCGATCCTCGACCCGCAGGACGGCCTCGACATCGAGGGGATACAGGCGTTCCGCGAGCCGTTCGACACCAAGTACGCCGCGCTCTACTACCCGTGGCTGGTCACCCGCGATCCCTCGACGAACCAGGACGTCCAGGTGCCGCCGTCCGGCCACCTCGCGGGCATCTACGCGCGCGTGGACGCCGAGCGCGGCGTGCACAAGGCGCCAGCCAACGTCGTCCTTCGCGGCGTGAAACTCACCGACGGCCTCGCCCAGGACGTCACCAAACGGCAGCAGGACGTGTTGAACCCCAAGGGAATCAACGCGCTGCGCTTCTTCCCCGGCCTCGGGCAGCGGGTGTGGGGCGCGCGGACGCTGTCCTCGGACAGTTCGTGGAAGTACATCAACGTCCGGCGGCTGTTCCTGTTCCTGGAGGAGTCGATCGACGAGGGCACGCAATGGGTGGTGTTCGAGCCGAACGACGAAGCGCTTTGGGCGCTGGTCCGGCAGACCGTCACGAACTTCCTCACCACGGTCTGGCGCAGCGGCGCGCTCGCCGGCACGACAGCCGCCGAAGCGTTTTTCGTCGCCTGTGACCGTTCCACGATGACCGAGGACGACCTGGCCAACGGCAGGCTCGTCTGCGTCGTCGGCGTCGCGCCGGTGTACCCGGCCGAGTTCGTGATCTTCCGGATCCAGCAGAAGACCCGCGAAACCCAGCTCGCCTGAACCGGCCCCCAGCAAGCAGCCCAGCAAGCAAGGAGAAGCCATGCCGCCCGTGATCAGGGACGATCCGTATGCGTCCTATAACTTCCAGGTCATCGTGACCAACGTCAGCGACGACGGGGTGGCGGTGAGCGGGTCCTTCGCCGAGGCGAGCGGGCTGGAACTGGAGATCCCGCCGATCGAGTACCGCACCGGCAGCGAGGACATCACCGTCCGGAAGATCCCCGGGCTGAAGAAGTTCACCAACATCACCCTCAAACGCGGCATCACCGGCCACGTCGGGTTCTGGAACTGGGTGGTCGAGGCGCTGAACGGCAAGGTCCGGCGCACGTCGGGTTCGATCGTGCTGCTGGACGAGAACCGCCAGGAGTCGATGCGCTGGAACTTCGACCGGGGCTGGCCGACCAAGTACACCGGACCGACGCTGAGCGCGGCGAAGAACGAGATCGCGATGGAAACGCTCGTGCTCGCCGTCGAGAAACTGGAAATCGACGTCTGACATGCCTGCCGAAGCCCTTCCGGGCGTATCACTGACGTTCGCGCCGCGCGGCGCGGTCGAGGAACCGCTGCGCACCGACGTGGCGGCGTTCCTCGGCCGGCTCCGCCGCGGGCCGGTGGGCGCGCCCGTGCGGGTGGAGAGCTGGAACGACGTCGTGGGCGCGTTCGGGCCGCCGGACGGCTCGGCGGCGACGCCGTACGCGCTGCGCGGCTTCTTCGAGAACGGCGGCCGGACGGCGTGGGTGCTGCGGGTCTCCGGCCCGGCGGAGCCCGCGAGTGCACTGTGGACGGTCGGGGACCTCGCCGGGTTCGCGCACCGGCGCTACCGTGTGGTCGCCGCCAGTCCCGGGGCGTGGGCGAACGGGACCCGCGTCGCGATCCGCTTCCAGTCCAGCACGGTCGCCGGGCTGCCGACGGTCGGCGTCCGGGTGCTCGTGCCGGGGGAGCCGCCCGAGGCGTTCGCCGGCATCCCGCCCGCTGAGGTGGCCGGGCGGCTCGCGTCGTCGCGGCTGATCCGGCTGGTGCCGGACGGCGGCGAGCCGGAACCCGGTCCGCGGGGCCCGATTTCGCGGTCGTGGGACCTCACCCTGACCGGCGGTGCCGACACGCCGCCGGGCCGAGCCGAGTACTCCGTCGCAGTGGCCGCGCAGGCGGACCTGCCCGAACCGGCGCTGGTGGCGCTGCCGGACCTCGGTGCCGATCTCGCCGGACCCGCCCACACCGACACCGTGCTGGAGCTGATGAGCAGCGCGCAGGCTTCGCTGGATCGCTTGGCGGTACTGGACATCCCGCCGCAGCTGTCCTCTGTGGACGACGCGGTGGCCTGGACGGAATCGCTGGCCGGCGACAACGCGCTGCTCAGCACGGCGGCGGTCTACCATCCGCCGCTGCGCGTGCCGGACGGGCTGAATCCGCGCATCGTCCCGGCGTCGGGGCATGTGCTCGGGGTGATCGCCCGGCTCGACGCCGAACGCGGAGCGCATCACACCCCGGCCAACGCGGTGGTGCTGGACGCGGTCGATCTCGCGGTCGAGTTCCCTGAGCCGCAACAGCTTCGGCTGTTCGACGCGGGCGTCGACCTGATCCGCTGCACCCGGGGCCGAGGGCTGCAGGTGTGGGGCGGGCGGACGCTCTCGGCGGACCCGCGCACGCGGTACGTCGCACACCGCCGCCTGGTGCACCTGCTCGTCCGGGCAATCCGGCGGGTGGCGAGCCCGCTGGTGTTCGACGTGGACTCGCCGGAGCTGCGGCTGACCCTGGTGCGCGCGCTGACTTCCGTGCTGCTGTCGGCTTTCCGCGCGGGCGCGCTCGCCGGTTCGCGGCCGGAGCAGGCGTTCCGCGTGGCGTGCGACGACGTGACCAATCCGCCGGAGCGGGATCCGGGACAGGTGATCTGCGAGATCGAGGTCGCGCCCGCGGTGCCGATGGAGTTCATCCGGCTGCGCCTCGTGCTCGGCCAGGACCGCAGCCTGGAGGTGATCGAGGCATGACGTCGCCGGATCCGCTGCCCAAGTACAGCTTCGTCGTCACCCTCGACCCGGGGGACGCGTATCTGCCGCCGGCGCAGGCGCTGCTGCTGCCGCTGGTCGCGGCGGGCGCGTTCCAGGAGGTCACCGGGCTCGGCGCACAACTGGAGGTGACGAGCTACGCCGAAGGCGGGCGCAACGAGACCACGCACCAGCTCCCGGTGCGGCACAAGTGGAACCCGATCACGCTGAAGCGCGGTGTGGTGCGCGATCCCGGGCTGTGGGCGTGGTACCAGGCCGGGCTGGCCGATTCGCTCGGCGCCCGCCGCGACGGCGCGGCGATCCTGCTCGGCCCGGACGGGGTCCCGGCCGCGGCGTGGGCGTTCCACGGCGGGCTCGCGTCGAAGTGGACCGGGCCGGACCTGCACGCCGAGCAGAACGCGATCGCCGTGGAGGCACTGGAAATCACGCACGAGGGACTGACGAAGGTCCTTTGACACAGCGCGAGCACATGGGGAGGAGAACGGCATGCCGAACGTGGTCATCCACAACCTCGAAGTCCGGTTCCAGGTGGACGGCGACGACGGGGCCGTGTTCACCCGCCTGTTCAACAAGCACATCCAGGCCTGGTCCTGGCTGTACGAGCGGGAATGCGCCCGGGCGGGCCACACCGCGGCCGAACGCCGGATCGGCGACCGGGAGGAGCACCAGTGACCGCCCCGGTGCCGTTCGCCGGGCAGGGTTCCGCGCTCGCCCGGCTGGAGATCGTCCGGCCGGAGATCGCCGACGAGCGGGCCCGGCGGATCCCGCTGCGGTTCAACCCGACCGACTACAAGCTGAGCAAGACCAGCACCTTCGCCGAGATCACCATCCCCGGGCTGGAAACGCCGCCGTTGCAGTACGTCCGCGGCGAGACCGAGACGCTCGCCGTGCAGGCGCTGGTGGACACCTCCGACACGCTGGAGAACGTCCGGACCGCCTACGTGGACGCGGTGCGGAACCTGCTGCGCCCGGACAGCCGGGAGCACGCGCCGCCGGTGGTCCGGTTCGTGTGGGACGAGGCGGTCTTCACCGGGGTCGTGGACAAGCTGGAGGTCGGCTACCAGCTGTTCCGGCCGGACGGGGTGCCGCTGCGCGCGATGCTCGACCTTTCGCTGAAGGAGTTCCGCCCGGCCGCCGCGCAGGTCGCGGACTCGCCGCGGTCGTCGCCGACGGTGGAGAAGACGTACGTGGTGCGCCGGGGCGACACGCTCAGCAGCATCTCCGCCGCGGTGTACCGGCGGCCCGGCGCGTGGCGGGAACTGGCGCGCGCCAACGGGATCGGCGATCCGCGCGACCTGCGGCCGGGGCGCGTGCTGACCGTGCCCCGGCTGGCGTGAGGAGCGCGCGATGAGCAGTCCGGCACCGGAGGTCGCCTCGCCCGACCGGTACGCGCCCGAGTTCGAGGTGCGGATCGAGGGCCTGGAACTGGATCCGTCCACGAAGAACGACATCATCGACATCAAGGTGAACCGCGACCTCGAGGAGATGTCCGGCTTCGACCTGACGCTGAACAACTGGGACGACGTGCACCTGAAGTTCAAGCACAGCGACTCGCCGCAGTTCAGGCTGGGCAGCCGGGTTTCCGTCCGCCTCGGGTACGCCGACCAGGTGCTGACCGTCGCCACCGGGACGATCAGCACGCTCAGCCCGAAGTTCGCCGACGCCGCGTCGCCGACGGTGGGCGTGAGCGGCGTGGACGGGATGCTGCGGCTCAAGGACCGCAAGCCCGCCGAGAACGAGGTGAAGATCTACCGCAACCTGCCGGACTGGCGGATCGCCGAGCAGATCGCCCAGCGCAACCACCTGCGGATCGTGGCGACCCAGGAGGGGCCGGTGCACGACGTCGTGGTCCAGAAGAACCAGGACGACGCGAGTTTCCTCATGGAGCGCGCGAAACGGCTGGACTTCGACTGCTATCTCCTGCCGGACCCGGACTCCGGCGAGGACACGCTCTACTTCGTCAAGCCGACCGACGGCCGCGACAGCCGCCCGATCCGCGTGTTCCGGCTGGCCTACGCGCCCGGCCTGACCACCGGCCCGGCCGCGCTGCCCGAGGGACTGGTGCCCAATCTGCTCGAGTTCACCCCGACGCTCACGCTGTCGAAGCAGGTCGGCAAGCTCACCGTGCGGGGCTGGGATCCGCGCACCAAACAGCCGTTCGCGTTCACCGCGACCGCGGAAAACCTTCCGGCGGGCCAGAACTCGGCCGACGGGCAGAGCGGGCCGGAGACCGCGGACGCCACGCTGGGCGGGCGGCAGGACGTCGTGGTCGACGCGCCGGTCACCAGCGATCAGGAGGCGCGCGAGCTGGCGATCAGCCTGCTGCGGGAACGGGCGTACGAGTTCATCACCGCGACCGGCCGGGTGGCCGGCCTGCCCGAACTGCGGCCCGGCGACAACCTGGAGGTCTACGGCCTCGGGAAGCGGTTCTCCGGCACGTACTTCGTCAAGCGCGTCGAGCACACGCTCAACACCAGCGGGTTTTTCACCTCGTTCACCGCACGGCGGATCCACCAGGGGGACAAGTGACCAGGACCGCGCCCCGCGCGCGCACCACGGACCGGCGTTTCTACGGCGTCGTCGAGGCCATCGTCGAGGAGAACGAGGGCGACGACGAGGGTCGGGTGAAGCTGAAGTTCCCGTGGTTCGACGGGACCACGGTCACCGACTGGTGCCGGGTCTCGCAGCTGTACGCGGGCAACGGCTACGGCTCGCTCTTCGTACCGGAGAAGGGCGACGAGGTGCTGGTCGCGTTCGTGCACGGGGACATGCGGTTCCCGATCGTGCTCGGCGGACTGTATAACGGCGTAGACAAGCCGCCGTCGGCGCGTACGGAGGGTCGCGACCAGAAGCTGATCCGGACCAAACACGGCCACGAGGTCCTGCTGGACGACACCGGCGGAAAGGCCGCGGTGCGGGTGAAATCGGCCGCCGGGCACGTCGTGGAACTCGACGACGAGGGCAAGGCCATCCGGATCACCGCCGCGGCCGGCGGGAGCGTGACGGTGTCGGCGGACGGCGAGGTCACGCTCAAGGCCCCGAAGGTGACCATCGATTCGTCCGCCATCGATCTCGGCGGCGGGGCCACCGAACCGCTCGTGCTCGGCAACGCGCTGCTGCGGGCGTTCAACACGCACACCCATCCGACGGCGGGAGCGCCGCCGGCTCCGCCGCTCACCCCGGATGTGCTGTCGAAGAAGGCGAAAACGCTATGACCAGTCCCGAATTCCTGGGTACCGGCTGGCGGTTCCCGATCCTGCCGGACGAGGCCGGGCGGCTCGGTTACGCCGTCGGGGAGCAGAGCGTCGAACACTGCCTGCGCGCTTTGCTGCTCACCGCCACCGGCGAGCGGGTGATGCGGCCCGATTTCGGCACCCGCGCGCAGGAATCGGTGTTCGCGCCGGGCAGTGTGCAGAGCCTGCGCGATCTCGAACATTCGATTGCCGCGGCGGTGCGCACGTACGAGCCGCGGGTGGAACTGGACGAGGTCCGCGCGGAAACGGACCCGGCCGAGGAATCCCGCGTCACCGTCTCGGTGGTGTACCGGATCCGGAGCAGCAACACCAAGGCGAACCTGGTGTTCCCGTTCTACGTCGGCCTCGCCGGGAGCACGCCGTGACCCTGCCCGCGCCGAAGCTGGACGATCTCACCTGGGCCGACATGATGGCGGCCGTCCGCCGCCGCATCCCGGCGGAATCCGGCGGCACGTGGACCCTCCACGCACCGTCGGATCCCGGCCTCACCCTGCTGGAGCTGTTCGCGTATCTGCTGGAACAGCGCCTGTACTGGCTGGACCAGGTGCCGGACGCGCTGGTGCTGGCCCTGCTGCGGCTGCTCGGGCTCGACCCGCCGCGCCCGGCTGTCGCCGCTGCCACCGTCCTGCGGCTGAATGCGGAACAGCCCGGAAGGCCGGTGCCCGTCGTGCCCGCCGGAACGGTGTTGTCCCGGGATCCGTCCGGGGCGGTCGCTTTCTCGCTCGACGACGACGTCGCGGTCTTCCCGCTGGACGGCGAGGTGACCGTGTGGACCGATCGCGACCGCACCGCGGATCTCCGCGCCCGGCGCGGGGTTCCGCTGCTGACAAGCGACGGTTCAGCGGCCCGGTTCACGCTGCCGTTCACCGGCGCGTGGCCCGCTCCCGGCTGGCTTTCCCTGCTGGTCGAACTGGAAACGCCCGCCGCGTCGCCGCCGTCGTGGTCGCCCCGCGCGGTCCCCGAGGTGGCGCCGCCCGCCGAGCTGGTCTGGTCGTGGTTCCGCCCGGGCACCGGGATCTCCGGGGCTTTCGAAGCGGTCAAGGACGGCACCGCCGGACTCCGGCGCTCCGGCGTCGTCCGCCTCCGCCCGCCCGCTCGCTGGTCCACTATGGACACCGGGTTGCTGGTCTCGACCTCGGCCGCCACCTTCGCCGCGCCGCCGCGGCTGCTTCAGGTGGCGGTGAACGTCTCCGCCGCGCGCCACCGCGAGGACCGGGTCGCGACCGGGGCCGAGCTGGGCGAGCAGATCGCGAAGTGGCTGAAGCTGCCCGGTTCGCGGCTCGTCCTGCCCGACGCGGCGGACCGGCTGCTCGACGCGACGCTGCGGCTCGCGGGTGACGAATGGCAGGCGGTGCCGGACTTCACCTTCGGCGCGTCGGCGGACCGGATCTTCGTCACCGACCGGGCGGACGGCGCGCTGGTCTTCGGCGACGGTCTCACTGGACGCGTCCCGTGGCCTTCCGGCGACGTCGAGGTCCGCTACACCATCGGCGGCGGCCGGGCCGGAAACGGCGGGATGACGGCGAACTGGCTGCCCGTCGGCGATTTCGAGGGCGCGCTGGCGGCCGCCAACGTCGTGCGGGCCGAGGACGGCGAGGAGCCGGAAACCATCGCCGACGCCCGCCGCCGGGCGGCCGGATCGCTGGGCGAGGTGACCCGCGCGGTCACCGCCGAGGACTTCGTGACACTCGCCCGGACTACCCCGGGAGTGGCGGTCGCCCGCGCGTACGCCGCGCTCGGCGAGCATCCGGGCTTCCCGTGCTCGCAGGTGCCGGGCGCGGTGACTGTCCACATTGTCCCGTCGGTGCCGCGCGCCGATTTCGCCCGCGAGGATTTCGTCGCCGCGCCCGAACCGGATCCCGGCATGGTGTGCGCGGTCGCTCGCCGCCTCGCCGAAGCGCGGCTGGTGACCTCGGAGGTTTTCGTCCGCGGCCCGGTCTATCGGCGGGTTTCGCTGCGCGTCGATCTCTCGGGCGACCCGGCCGACCGGGCCCGGGTGTCCACTGTGGCCAGTGCCGCCTTGCGCCGGTACCTCGACCCGCTCCTCGGCGGAGACGAGGGGAGCGGCTGGCCGTTCGGGGAACCGCTGCGGCAGTCGGCGCTGCTGCGGGCCGCGCAGCGGGCGCTGGGAGATCTGGCCGATGTAGACGCGGTGGCGATCGGCCTCGACGGGGCGGAGCCGGTGCAGGACTGCCGCGAGGTTCCGTTGCGCCCGGGCGACCTGCCGGTGCTGGGCGCGGTGCGGGTGCGGGTTGTTCCGGTGGCCGGGGTGAGGGAGGGGTTGTCGTGACCGGCGCGGTGTGGTGGGAACGCGAGACGTCCGGCGAGGGCCGGATCGTCCCCGGCCCAGGTCCGACCGGGGTCCAGCCCGAACTGCTCGACCCGACCCGGGAGTCCGTACGCGCGGCCGTCCGCGGCCGGATCGCCGGCTACACCCCGGACTGGACCGGTCCGGACCGTCAGGACGCCGGGGTCGCGCTCGTGCGGCTGTTCGGCACGCTGGCCGAACCGGTGCTCGCCCGGGTGAACCGGCTGCCCGAGAAAGTGCTGGCCGAGCAGCTTGCCACGGCGGGCGTCCGGCGGCGGCCCGCTGGGGCGGCGGCCGCGCTGCTGGAGTTCACGGTGAATCCGCCGGACGGCGCGTCGGTGCTGATCCCGGCCGGCTTCCAGGCCGTCGCGACCGCTGCGGGCGGACAGGTGATCTACGAGACCGACCAAGACCTGTACGCCACTCCGGCCGCGCTCGGGGCCATCGCGGCGCAGGACACAGCGGGGCTGGAGTCGATCCCGCTCGGGCCCGCCGGGCCGGGCAGGCCGTTTCCGCCGTTCGGCCGCGAACCGCGGCCGGGCAACGCGTTGTGGCTTGGGCTGAGCGGCGCGGCGAGCCCGTATCCCTTGCTGTCGCTGGGTTTCGTCGTCGACGCGGCAACCGCTGACACCGCGCCGCTGCTGCGCTGGGACATCCTGGACGGCACTCGCTACGTGCCCGCCGAGGTGGTGCGCGACGAGACTCGCGGGCTGCGGACGAGCGGGACGGTGGAGCTGCGGATTCCCCGCACCTGGGCTCCGGGCGTTCCGCCGGGGGCTCGGCCGGGCCCGGCGTTGCGCTGGCTGCGGCTGCAGATCGCGCACGGCGAGTTCGGCGGTCCCGCCCCGGTACTGGCCGGGAGCCGGTTGAACATGGTCGCGGCGACCGCGGCGCGCACGATCCGGGACGAGCCGCTGATGCCGATCCAGGACCCGGCCGACTCCGGCCGCCGGCGGATGCGGTTGAGCCAGGTGCCGATTCTCGCGGGCTCGGTGGTGATCGAGGTCGACGACGATCCCGGCGGCGACGTTTTCGGCACCACGAAGGGTTCCGGGGCACGGTGGACCGAGGTGGAAAGCCTGGCATCGGCCGGCGCGGACGACCGGGTCTTCGCGGTGGACCACGAGACCGGCGAGGTGAGCTTCGGCGACGGCGTGCACGGTGCGGCCGTCCCACCCGGGTTCCGCAACGTCCGGGCGGTGCGGTACCGCGTGGGCGGCGGCAGCGCTGGTGCGGTGCCGGTGCGCGCGGGCGCGGTCAACGGCGTCGTGACGGCGTTGCCGTTCGTGAGCCGGGTCAGCAACCCGTTTCCCGCGTCCGGCGGCACGGATCCCGAGCCCGACGCCGACGCGATCCGCCGTGGGACCGCGGAGCTGCGCGCCCGCGGACGGGCTGTGGCACCGGCTGACTACGGTCTGCTCGCCACCCGCGCGCCCGGCGCGTCGGTGGCCCGCGCGCACGGCGTAGCCGGGCTGCATCCAGACTTTCCCGGTGCGCCGATCCCCGGCGTGGTCGGAGTGCTCGTGGTGCCGCCGCTGGACGATTCCGGGGAACCGCCGGTGCCCACGGCCGCGACCCTGCGCGCGGTGGCTGGCTTCTTGACGCGCGAGGTCGCGCCCGCCGGGGTCACCGTGGTGGCGGCACCGGCCCGGTTCCACCGGGTGGCGGTGGAGGCATGGGTCAGCCTCGATCCGGATCAGGAGCGGGCCGCCGTGCTCGCCCGGGCGAGCGACGCGCTGACGACGTACCTGGATCCGGTGCGCGGCGGCGAGGACGGCGCGGGCTGGCCGTTCGGCGGCGCGCTGCGGCACACGTCGCTGGTGCGCCGCGTCCTCGCCAGCGACGGAATCCGCGCGGTGTCCCAGCTTTCGCTGGTCGTCGACGGGCTGCGGCTGCCGCCGTGCACCGATCACGCGCTCCCGCCGCACACCCTCGTCTGGCCGGAACGGCCGTTGCTGATCCCGGTGGGAGGCCGATCGTGACCTGCGGACAAGCACCCGCGACGTTCCGCCTGCTCGACGCCTACTCCGGGTGGGACGAGCAGGAAGTCCACGACCTCGCCGGATTCGCCGACCCGGCCGGAGTCCGCCTCGCCCGCCCCCGCCCGGGGCCGTCGAGGGCCGAGCTGCTGCCCTGGTTCCCGGACTCTCGCCTGGCCCCCGGATGCCAGCCGTGCTCGTGGTACCTGCTACTGCCCGAACGCCGGGAACTGCTGCGCCGCGACACCTGCGGCGCCTGGACGCCGGTCCGGCTTGGTTGCGATCGTACGCCGGTATCCGTTGCGGCACGGGCACATCGGCTCGCCGTGGTGGACGACGGCCGCGTCCGTGTGTGGCGGCGCGAGGGCGAGCAGCTGGCCGGGGTGATTGAGATTTCCCGGCCCTCGCTGGCCGCGCTCGGCCCCCGCGACGAGGTCCTCGTGGCCCGCGAAGACAGCACGGACCTGTGGCGGTTCGGCTCGGACGGCTCGCCGCGCGGCGTCCTCCAGACCGGCGTGCCCGGCCGGATCATCGGCCTGCGGACCGGCCCGCACCGGACGATCTGGCTGCTCGCCGAGGACAGCGACGGACTCCAGATCTATCGCGGGGGAGCGCACCGTCCTTTTGAGACGTCCACAATAGACAAACTAGCCGCGCTCCGGCCGAGCACGCTGATCGCGGCGGACGACGTCGGCTTCTGCCTGCGGGAGAACGGCGAGGACGGCGTCCAGACCACGTGCTGGACCTGGCAGGGCGAACTCCGCACCGAGCCGCCGCCCGAAGCCGTCCAGTACCTGACCGCCGGGTCGTACGTCAGTGCCCTGATCGACAGCGGAATCTCGCGCTGCCGATGGCACGGCGTGCGCGTCGAGGCTGAGATTCCTGTCGGCACAGCGGTTTCGCTCGATCTCGTCGTCACCGAGGACGGCCAGTTCGCCGACAGCGACTGGCAGACCGCGCCGCCGGGCGTCACCGACTTCCTGGTCCAGCAGCCGCCCGGCCGCTACCTCAAGCTCCGGCTGCGCTTGTCCGGCGACGGGCGGAAAACCCCGGTCGTCCGCCGCGTGCGGCTCGATTTCCCCCGGTCGACCAGCGCGGACCTGCTGCCGCCCGCGTTCCGGCAGGACCCCGCCGCGGACGATTTCACCGAGCGGTTCCTGTCCCTGTTCGACGCTTCGCTGGCCGAGATCGACCGGGTCATCGAGCGGTACCCGGCGCTGCTGGACCACGCGGGCGTGCCGGACCGCGTGCTGCCGTGGCTGGCCGGGCTGCTCGGCCTGTCGTTCGAGGCGGGCTGGGACGCGCGGACCCGCCGCGAGCTGGTCGCCGCGGCCCCGGAGCTGTACCGGCGGCGCGGAACCCCGTGGGCGCTCAAGAAAGCGGTGACCATCGTCTTCGGGGCCGAACCGGTGCTCGACGAGCTGGCGAAGGACCGCCGCTGGGCGCAGGTCCGCGCGGCGGCCACCGGGTCCGGGCCGGGGCTGGGTTCGGTGCGGCTGTTCGGCCGGTCGTCGAGCCGGTTCCGGATCGGCGGGTCGGCGCTGGGCGGCGCGCCGCTGCGGGCGTTCGGCGACCCGGACGACGACCCGCTCACGGCGCACGCGCACCGGTTCCGGGTGCTCCTGCCCGCCGGAGCCGCGGACGAGGAAGCGGTGCGGCGGCTGGTCGAGCGGCAGGCGCCGGCGCACACGAGGGCGTCAGTCCGGATCGGCGGGCGGGGGTTCGTGGTGGGCGCGCAGTCCGCCGTCGGCGTGGACACCGCGTTCGTCCCGCTGCCTCCGCCGGTGTTGGGCCGGGGACTGCGCTTGAACCACGACGGCGTGCTGCGGCCGGGGCGCGCGGGTCCGCGCCACGCGGTGCGTCCAGGCGTGACCGCGGCGGTCGGCGTGCACACACAGGTGTTCTGAGAGGGCATTCGAGAGGGCCGAGAAGATGACAGAGACAGAAGGGACGTCTGAGGGATTCGACGTCCAGCCATTGCGCAGACTGCGGTACTTCCACGGCCAGCTGCTCGGCGCCCGGGATTTCCGCAACGAACAGGCATATTTCCGCGAGAAGCTGAAGCTCCGCATGCGCTGCCTGCTCGGCTACGGCGTGGTGTGCGGGCTGTTCGTGGAACCGCTGCCGCCGGACGACGACTGTCCACCTGAGACCGGGGCGGCCGCGGTGCGGATCACGCCCGGCCTCGCGGTGGACTGCGACGGCAATGAGGTCGTCGTCGGCGGCAGCTGCGCGATCGACCTGCGGAAGGCACTGCCGGAAGCCGACCGCGACAAGAAGACCGTGTGGGTCGGCGTCGAGTACTGCGAGCGCCCGGTCGAGCCCACCCGCACCGTCTACGACGACGGCTGCGCCGATGGGGACGACTGCCAGTTCGGGTACACCGAAGAGTCCTACGCCATCCGCGTGACCGGGTGCGAGCCGCCCGCGGACGAACGCTGCGACACCTGCTGCTCCCGATGTACGCATAAAGTGCTGTGGCTGGCGAAAATCACTGACGTCGACTTCGACAAGCCGCTGCGCGAGGAGCAGATCCACCTGAACATCCGGCGTCCGTTCGGTCGGCACGTCCCCACGGTGATCACCGGGATCAACTGGATCCACGGGCACACCTACACCATCGACGAGGCCAAGACGCTGCTCGGCACGCAGAACGAGGACGGCGGCCTGCGAGTCCGGTTCTCCGGCGACGTCCGGGCGGACACCCTGCGGCCCGGCGTCGTGGAGATCCAGGTGATCGAGGGCGGCTCCGGCCGCAGCGCCGCCACCTGGTACATGGGCGGGCAGTTCGCGGAACCGGCGGCGGGCGCGGAGTTCGCCCGCGAGTTCCGCTTCCGGCAGACGACCCGCGAGACGCTGCAGGACGGGGACCGCGTGCTGGTCACCGTCCGGGCCGCGTTCATTCTCGACCGTTGCTGCCGCCCGGTCGACGGGACCAACGTCGGCGGGCGCGTCCCGACCATCGGCGCCGAGCCCGCCGAGGCGCACGGCTGCGTGGTCCCGCCCTCGGGCATCGGCCCGTGGACGTCGGGCACCGGCGCCGGCGGGGACGTTTTCGAGAGCTGGTTCTTCGTTAAGGAGCGCTGATCATGGGAACAGACTGCGGATGCGGCTGCGGAGGGACCACCGGCTGGCCGTCCGCTTTCGTCCGGCCCCGCTTCTTCGCCGGCCAGCTGCTCACCGAGGACGACCTCGGTCTGCTGGGCGACTACGTGACGGGCAAGGCGAAGCTGCGCAACCGGACCCTGTCCGGGCCGGGCGTCGTGTGCGGCCTGGAAGTGTCCTGCGACCCGTGCGGCGGCGGGAAGGTCGTGGTGCACCCCGGGCACGCGCTGGACTGCGAGGGCAACGACATCGTGTTGAGCTGCCGCGAACAGGTCGACGTGGCGGCGCTGGTGCGGGAGATGCGCGTCCGCTCGCTCGGCGTGGACTGCGGCGACCCGTGCGACGACGACGGCAACCGCCGCTATGGGCTTTTCGTGCGGTACGAGGAGCTTGCGGTCGAGCCGGTGGCCCCGTACGCCACCGAGGAGCCGTGCCCGGCGCCGGGCTGCGTGCCGTCCCGGATCCGGGAGGCGTTCCGGTTCGTCGTCAAGACCGGCGGCTTCGACGACCACCGCCACAACCCCGGCACCCGGCTGTTGCGGAGCCTTGGCAACCTGGCGACGGCCGACCACGCCCGGCTGCGCGACCAGCGGCTGGGCAAGTACGCCGACGCCATGTTCGTCGCGGCACTGGGTTCGGGGCGGACGCTGCGGTTCGACGCCGCGGACGCCAAGCGGTACGCCGACAGTTCCGCCTGGCTGAAGGGAAGCGGTACCGGAGACGCGCCTCCACCGCCGGTGGCCCGCGAGATGACCGAGCACGTCCGGGCCCTGGCGAGCGCCGTCGCGCGGTATGACACCTACGACAAGGCCGGACAGGAGCAGCTCAAGAAGGACTACCCGGATCTCGCCGGGGTCCAGGACGCGCGCGGCCTGCTGCGGACCGCGTGCGGGCGGCTGGCCGGCACCGGCACGGAAGCGGTCTGGCCGGACCCGGTGCACCGTTCGATCGCGGTCGCGGTCGTCACCGAGACGAACCTCCGCGTCGCCCCGGAACAGCCGGATCCCGATGCCCCGCTGGAACTTCGGATGCTGGCGCAAGGCCTGCCGCTGAACCACGCGCTGCGGGTCGAGTTCCGCGCGGACCTCGGCGTGCTCCGGGAATGGCTGCTCGACCGGCTCGAGCACGCGAGCGATCTCGCGGACTGCGGCCTGCGCGGCACGGTGGCGAAGATCGACCTTCCACCGCAGCTCCCGCCACCCGCCGCGGACAGCGCGGAGAAGACGACGATCGCCGAACTGCGGCAGATCGCCGAAGCCGCCGCCGACCTTTCGGTCGCGGTGCGGCGTTTCGTGACCGACGCGGCCTGTTCGACGCTGAACCCGCCGTGCAGCGACTGCACCGACTCGGAGGTCCTGCTCGCCCACCTCGAGCTGGACGGCTGCGACGTCACGCGAGTCTGTTCCGCCACCAGGGAACAGGTGCTGCCGGGCGGCTCGGCCTACGGCGAATGGCTGCCGAAGCTCTACCGGCTGCGCGAGCTGGCGGAACGCGTGTGCTGCCAGCCGGTTCCCCGGTACGAAAAGCCTTCTCTGCCGACCGAAGGGCCGATCCCGCGCCCGTACCCGGAAAAGCTGCTGGAGGACTGGCCGCGCACGGGCGATCTGGAGTCGATGCTGTCGCTGCTGCTCACCCCGGCGCCGGGGAGACCCCGCCGAAGGCGTTGCACGAGCAGGTCTACACCACTCCGAGCGAGGTCACCGACAGTCTGCAGGAGCTGGCTGTTCTGCGGACCCAGGTGAGCGATCTGACCGCCGCGCTCGAAGGCGTCCGCGCGCAGCTGGCCGGCGCGGAGGCACAGCTGGGCGAACTGCCGGAACGGCTCGGGCCCCGGCTGGCGGAACTCGAAAGCACGCCGAGCGAGGAAGACGCCACGCCTCCGGCGAAGCGCACCCGAGGCCCGAAGTCCGGTGAGTCCTCGTGACGGGCCCGCTGCGTCCCGTGTTCCACGAGGGCCAGGTCCTGGCGGCCGCGGACCTGGCGGCCACCGTCGAACACGCGCGCGGGGCGGCCGCGCGGCACTCGCGTTACCTGCACGACTGGGGCATCGCCGACGGGCTGGGGCTGACGACCCAGCCGCGGACCGACCCGGCGACCAACACCCGGTACGTCGAGGTGCGGGTGTCGCCGGGGTTCGCCGTCGACGGGACCGGCCGCGAGCTGGTCGTCCCGGAGGCGGTCGTGCTCCGGGAAAGCGACTTCGAGGCGGTGAACGGGGCGGACCTGCCGACCACCGAGCCGTATCCGGTGTTCCTGAGCGCGGTGGACCGGACGCCCGCGCAGTCCACGCGGCTGGATTCCTGCGGGGCGACCGCCGGGCAGAGCCGGGTCGAGGAGTCGTACCAGGTCCTTTTCGGACGGCTCGGCGACGAACGGCTGGCCGCCGACCAGCAGCCGCCCGCCGCCGGTTCGGCACCGGCCGATCCGCCGGTCCGCTGGCTCGTCCTGCTCGGCTACGTCCGGTGGACGGCCGGGCATTTCGCGGGCGTCGAGGCGAAGGCGCGCGGCGTCGCGCCCCGGTACGCCGGGGTCCGCGCCGACACGGTGACCGCGCGGTCGGGCACGCTGACCCTGCGGACTAGCCCGGCGGTCAAACAGGGCCAGCCCGCCGTGGTGCTGTCCGGCGAGGATCCGCCGAGCCTGGTTTTCGGGCTGTACCAGGGAAACGGCTCGGTCAGCCCGCTGATGACGGTGGCGGCCAACGGGAATCTGTCCATCCAGGGCAGTTTCTCCGGACGGATCTCGGTGGGCAGCACGCTCGTGACGTCCGGGACGGCGACCGACGGGATGCTGCTGCCGCTGCCGTCGGGGATCACGCCGGAGCAGGTCGCCGGGGGACAGGTGGTGCTGCACGTCCAGCTGACGCCCCGGATCCCGCCGCTCCCGGCTCCGTCGGCGCTGTACAGCCCGGTGGAGGCCACTGTGGACGGTGACCGGCGGGTGCGCTGCCGGGTGCGGCTGTTCGACGCGGCCGCGACGCCGGCGGTGGTGACTGAAAAGCCCGGCGCGGTCGACTTCCTGGTGCTGGCCGCGGTCGCGGCGGCGAACGGCGGAGGTGGGAAATGAGCTTCTCAGCGGTGTACGTGGCCGACACCGGTCACGTCGTGGGCGCGCTGGCCGTCACCGGCGCGAGCCCGCCGAACGCGGTCGCCTCGCTCGTGGGCACGGAACTGCCGCTGCGGATCTCCCTCGACGCGGGCAAGACCGCGACCATCGCGCTGACCGCCCGGCAACTCGCGGTGGCGGCCGTGGACGACGAGCCCGGCGCCCTCGACGACCCGCTCGGCTTCGGGGTCGAGCTGACTCCCGACGCCAAACCCAAACCCGCGCTGGCCCAGCTGCGGTCGTGGTCCGGCGGCATCACGCTGACCGCGTCGGCGTGCACGATCGCCCTCCCGGTCGAGACCACCCGGCTCACCCCGGTCCGCGCGCTGATCTCCGACGGCGAGCAGACGCACGTGCTCGCCGGGGAAATCCCGGCCAGCGGGAGGCAGGCGCAGCTGCCGGTCGTCCTGACCGGCACCGGCAAACACGGCGTGCTGGCCCTGGTCCCCGGCTGGGCGGGCCGCCTGGAAGCGCTGGCCGTCTCATGAGCGCGCCCGCCGCGACGGTCACCGTGCACCACTGCGCGGTGACCGTGGTCCGGCGCGGCGGGTGGAGCTGGGGCCCCGATCCGCGGGGCCTGGTGAAGCGGGCCCTGGACGCGCTCCCGGACCTGCTGGCGGCGGAATTCGCCGACCAGCTCGCCCAGGACGGCCCGGACGTCGAGATCACCGCGCCGGTGACCCTGACCGTCCGCCTCGGCCGGGGTTCCGCCGCCGGGGAGCGTGCTGTTGTTCTCCACCGGCCGGAACCGGTCGCTGTCGCGGGCGGGGTCGCTGAACCTGAGGCGGTGTCTCTCGAAGAATCTTTCGCGCCGGAGCCGGTGGGCGAGGGTTGGTCGGCGCCGTCGTTCGCGTCGTTGCTCGCGGAACTCGCCGAGCGGGGAGAACTGGAAGCGTTGCTGGCGTTGCTGCCGGACGAGTCGCTGCGCCGCTACCTGCAGACCCGGGCCGGGCTTAGCTCGGTGCCGGACGAGGCCGTGCGACCGTCCACTGTGGCTGGTCTGCTGGCCGCCGAACTCGCCCGCCGGGGCCTGGGCCCGGCCCCGGAGGTTTCCCCGCCCGAACCGGATGCCTCACCGGCGACCCCGGTTCTTTCGTCCACTGTGGACATCCCGCGGCGGGAGACCGGGGAGGTCCGGGTATGGTCCGTGCTCCCGTTCCTGCTCACCGGCCCGCTGGCCAGGGTCGGTTACCTCGACGCGATCGGCCCCGCGCTGGACGGTCTCGACCTGGCCGACGAGGCGCCCCTGTTCGCGGCCGCGCTCGCGTACAAAGTGCTCGGCACGACGGAACGCGGCTGGCGGCGTGCTGAACGGGACACCGCGGCCGCAGCCGCCTTCGCCGGATACGACGTCCCCGAGGAAGCCCTGACCGGTTTCGCGCGCCGGGTCCGTCCCGCATTGCCGGTGCTGGACGGGATACTGGCGCTCTCGCTGTGCCGAGGACACGACCCCGCCGAACCGCTCCTGATCGTCGGTGCGGCCGATCAGTTGCTGCTGGTCGACGCGCAGGGCCTGTTCCCGATCGCGTGGGCTCCGACGGTCGCCGGGCTGCTGCCGCACTGGCGGGCGTCCGGCAGCCCGCCGATGCTGGTCCGCGACAGCCCGCTGCCGCCCGGCTGTCTCCGCGAACTGGCCACGGCCGGAGTGCGGTTCGCGACCGACGTACGGCCGGTGCGCGGCGATCCGGTCACCCGGCTGCCCCTGCGGAGTCCTTTGTGGACTTCCGGCGGCGTCGACCCGCGACTGGCCGCGGGGCTGCCCGGCCATGCTGAGCGGCTCGGCGAACTGGTGGAGTCGCTGGTCGTCGAACGCCGCGCGATCCCGCTCGCCGCGGACGACGACCTGGAACGCAGCGTCACGCTCGCGGCGGCGCTGGGCCTCGGCACGATGGCCTGGCTGCTGTGGCGCGACCGCGAAAGCCCCGATCCGGTGCTGGCCCTGCGGCGGTTCGCCGACCTCGAAGCGACCGTCCGGTTCGAACGCCGCGCGGTGCGGGTGCGGGTCCCGCTGGGCCGCCGCCATGCCGATCTGCTCCGCGCGGGCCTGCTGTCCGACGTCCCGGGCGTCGGCTGGCTGGGCGGCCGGACCCTGACGTTCTCCGGCGGGTGATCCGGCGATGACCGACCTGGCGGCGGAACACCTGCGGCTCCGGCTGGCCGGGCTGCACCGGGCGCTGCGCGTCGCGGCGCTGCTCACTCGGCCGAACCTGACGCCGTACTGCGTCGGGGTCCTGCTGGACGAGGTGGGCGCGTTCGCCGACGCGATGACCGAACCGGGTGCCGGGCGGGACCTGCGCCGTTGGGCGGCTGCCGAGGGCGTGACCTTCGTTCTCTGGTGGGTGATCCGGCGATGACGGAACTGGCGGCGGAACACCTGCGGCTCCGGCTGGCCGGGCTGCACCGGGCGCTGCGCGTCGCGGTGGAGAACCAGGCGCGGGTCGCGGCGCTGCTCACCCGGCCGGACCTGACGCCGTACTGCGTGACCGACGAGCAGGTCGGGGTCCTGCTGGACGAGGTGGGCGCGTTCGCCGACGCGATGACTGAACCGGACGCCGGGCGCGAAGCGGAACCGGAGGCCGAGCGAGAGCTGCGCCGCCAGGCGGCCGCGGCGGGCGTGACCTTGCCGCTGGACGCGCTGGCGGCGCGATTCGGCCTGACGCGGGCGGACCAGGACATGGTGCTGCTGGTCGCCGCGCCCGAACTGGACCGCGGCTACGAACGGATCTACGCCTACATCGTGGACAACCTCAACCGGCGGCTGCCCTGCGTGGAACTGCTGGCGACGGTCGGCGCCGACACCCCAGCGGCCCGGCTGGCCCGCCGCCGCGCACTCGCCCCGGCGGGCCCGCTGCGCCGGTACGGACTGCTGCGCGCGCACGGCGAATCCCCGGTCGAACTCGCCCAGGAACTGGTGCTGGGCCCCGGAATGTTCGAGTTCCTGCTCGGCTGGGGCGGCGACGCCGGGCTGCTCGGCTACGACCCCGGTGAGGTCGAATCCCGGCTGCCGCAGGTGCTGCCCGCCCGGTCTTCGGACCAGCTCGCCCGCCTGGGCCGCGCGCTCGGCGCCGGCGCGATCGACCTCGCCGGCTTGTGGGGCTGCCCGCCGGACGGTCAGCTCGACGCCGTCCAGGAGCTGGCGCGGGCGGCCGGAAAACCGTTGCGGGCCTTGACTTCCGACCCCGAGGACGCCTTGCGCACCACCGCCGCGCTGGACGCGGTGCTGTGGATCCCGACCGACGACCTGCACGACGAACCGAACCGCCTCCAGGCCGAGGCGGTGTCGGCGGCGCTCCTGCGCTCGCGGGTTCCGGTGTGCCTCACCGGGGTCGAACCGTGGCGTCCGCCCGGCCTGCTCGCCGCACGCGCGTACGCCGAAGTGACCGTCCCCGCACCGGGTTTCCTCGACCGGCGCGCGATGTGGTCGGCCGCGCTCCCCGCGCTGGACGGCAAGCTCCTGGAAGACCTCGCCGCCCGCTACCGGATGACCGGCGGCGAACTGCGCGCGGTCGCGTCGGTCGCGGACGCGGGCGCGCGCCTGGCCGGGAACGGCCGCCCGGAACCGGTCGCCGACCACGTCGGGCCCGCGATCGCCACGGTGACCCGCGGCCGCAGCGGCGGCTCCGTCCAGTCGATCGTGCCCCGCCGGACGGTCGGCGACCTGGTCCTGCCCGAGGCCCAGCTGAACCAGATCCGGGAGATGGCGGCGGCGTTCCGGGCGTGGCCGCGCGTCGCCGAAACGTGGGGCTTCGCCCGGCGCTCGGCGCACGGAGGGGTGAAAGCGCTGTTCACCGGCGAACCGGGGACCGGGAAGACGATGTCCGCGGAGATCGTCACCGGCATGCTGGGACTGGAACTGCTGAAGGTGGACCTGGGCCAGATTGTCTCGAAGTGGGTGGGCGAGACGGAGAAGAACATGGAGATCGCGTTCCGCCGGGCGGAGGAAAGCCACGCGGTCCTGCTCTTCGACGAGGCCGACGCCCTGTTCGGCAAACGCGGCGAGGTCCGCCACGGCAGCGACCGCTACGCGAACCTGGAGGTCGGCTACCTCCTGCAGCGGCTGGAGGCCAGCGACGGGCTGATCATCCTCACGAGCAACCTGAAGGAGAACATCGACCCGGCCTTCACCCGGCGGTTCCACTTCGTCGTGCACTTCCCGCGCCCCGGCATGGCCGAGCGGCACCGCCTGTGGCAGCAGGCGTTCCCGCCGGAAGCGCCGCTGGCCCCGGACGTCGACCTGACCGCACTGTCGCGTTTGGACCTGACCGGCGCGGGAATCGCCGCCGCCGCCCGCACCGCCGCCCTGACCGCCGCCGACGACGCCGGCGAGACGATCGCCATGCGGCACGTGGTGCGCGGCGTGGCCCGCCAGTTCCAGCGCGAAGCCCGCCTCCTCCGCCCGGCGGAGCTGGGCCCGTTCGCCCACCTGCTCGCCGACGACGCACCCCGGGGTGATCCTTGATGCAGCCGACGGATTTGCCTTTGTCCCTGGCCCGCGTAGCGGTGCCGACGACGCCGGTGATGGCCCAGGAGGCCCGGCGTGCGGTGGAAACACACGAGGGGCGGACTCCGGAGCTGGCACCGGGGGCGGCGGGGAACGCGCAGGCCGCTCATGCCGCGCGCACGCCGTTTACGCATCCGGTGGCGGCGCAGGACCAGACCGGGAACGCGGCGGTGGCGAAGGCGGTTGCCCATGTGCCGGTTCCTGTTCTGGTGACGCCGGTTCGGAAGCCGTAGGCGGCGCCGCGGGGGCGGGCCCCGGGGCAGGTGCCGGGGTGCGGCGCGCAGGACCGCGCGGCGGCCGCTCATGTTCCGGTTCTGGTCGTCTCGGTCGGGAAGCAGTAGGCGGCGTTATCCCGCGCCGTGCCCGGCGAAGGAGGACAGCCGTTTGACCCGGCCGTCGGTCACGACCGCGATCCGGTGTTCGCCTGGCAGGTCCGTGAAGGGGCAGTCGTCGGCTCCTTCCCGCAGGGTCGCCGACTCGTCTCCGGGCGCGATCCACAGCAGCGCGCCCGAACGGAGCCAGCCGGCGAGGTCGAAGTCGTACTGCGACACGGCGGGGCGGTCCCAGTCCCAGCCCTGCCAGACCCCGTCCCGGTAGACCGGATAGGTGTTGGCTCCCCACAGGTTGACCAGCCGGACATCCTCGGGCTCCGGTCCGAAGTAGCTGATCGTCCAGCCGGTGTGCGCGCCGACCGGGACTTCGGCGAGGACCGCCCGGACGCCGGGGCTGCCGAGGATCCGCGGCACCACGAACGGCGCACCGGGGCCCGGGACCGCGGCGAACGGAGCGGTTTCCACCGGTTCGGCCAGCCGCATCGCACCGGTCATCGCGAGCCACGTCGGCGGCAGCGACTCGGGCGAGCGGCGGATCGCGGCCAGGTAGTCCCAGAACCACCCGTCGAGACCGGCGGTGTCGATCGGCCAGCGCACCGCCGTCCCGGTGTGCGGGCACCGGGCGACGGTCACCTCGGGCAGCAGTTCCTCGTACCGCCGGTTGATCTCGTGGACGCGGTCCCGCAGCGGGAACGACTCCTCGACCCGGTCGGCGTCGTAAAGTTCGCGCGCCCGCGCCCGGAGCGCGGTGCCTTCGGCCATCAGCCGGGCCCGTTCGGCGGCGGGATCCTCGGTCATCCGCGATCAGCCTCTCTCGCCCGCAGCCCGGTTCACAGTGGTGTTTCAGCGTAGACGAACAGGGGCTGCGCGCGGCCGGGAACGAACCGGACCAGGCCCTCGCTGCCGTCCCGGCGATGCTGCGCCACCAGCTTGTCCTTCATCGCCCGCTCGGTCGGATCCTTCGGCTCCCACTGGACGACCGCGCCGTGCATCACCCCGAACTCGTCCCGGATCATGTCCGTGATCAGCTGGTCGTACTCCGGCTTGGACAGCTCGGACCCGTCCGGCCTGCGGATGTCGTACAGGTCGTGGTCGCCGGCGATCGGCCGCCGGGCGCGGTGCTTGTCGTAGCCGTGCACGATGTAGCCGGACACGTCGAACCGGCCGGGCCCCAGCTCTTTCCGGCCGAGTTTCTTCATCTTCTCCAGGTAGGTCTGCCGTTCCTCGGTCCGCATCCGGTACCGGTCGCGCCCCGCCGCCCGTTGTTCCTTCGTCAGCCCCGCCCGCTTCGGCCGCGGCGGATGGCTGAGGAAAAAGCCGACCAGGCCCTTCTTCTCCGGCTCGACGCCGAGGTAGGTGTCGGCGGTGTTGACCGTCTTGGCCTTGATGTCGACCGGCTTGTAGAAGGCGCCGCGTTCGAGGTGCGGCACCGAGTCCTTGTTGGTCGGCCGGACGTCGATGACCACTCCGCGCTGGTCGGCGGTGCGCTGGAACATGCGCTGGTTCTTGATGAGCATGCCGTAGTCCGCGCGGACCGTTTCCTCGTCGAGCGGCGTTCCCTCCGGCGGGCTCGCCTTCTCGGGGTTGACGGCCGCCACGAAATGGACGATGTGGCGGGTGCCCTGAATGCGCTCGACGACCACGACCAGTTTGCTGAGTCCGTGCCGGGCGCGGATCCCGGGCAGCCGGGCCTTGATCTTGCCGACCGGCATCCGCGCCTTGACCAGGGCGCGCGCTTCGCGCAATGCGGCGTTCAGGATGCGCTCGAAGTCCTGTGGAGTCGCCTTCTTGCCCGGCGGCCGCCGATCGTGTTTCGGTCGGGGCTTTCCTGGCCTCGGAGTCCGGCGGCGCGGCGCTGGCTTGCCGAGCCTCGGCCGGTCCTTCCGGGGCTTCTTCCTCCCGACCTTCGCCTTGAGCTTCGCCCACAGCTTCTTGACCAGCCCGACGATCTTGTCGATCACCCAATCAATAGCCCGCCCAACGGGTTTCGCCATCGCCTGGACGATCTGCTTCACCTTCGCCGCGACCCCGCCCAGCCCCAGCAGCGACGCGAGGAACCCCAGCAGCACCGGAATCGACCGGGCCAGCGCGCGTTCCACCAGCGACGGCACCCCGCCCGAACCCCCGCGCGCGATGGCGATCACCGCGTCCAGGACGGCGTTCACGAAGTCGATGATCTGCCGCGCCTGGGTGACGACGAACCGGACGATGTCGATGATCAGCTTCACCGCGCGCACGAACGCCGACGCCGGGTTCAGCAGCGAGATCACCCACGTGATCCCGGCGATGACGATGGTCGGCGTCACGTACTCGATGACCTTGCTGACCAGATCCCGTTTGAGATCCCCGACCCGGCCCTTCAGGTCGTTCCACATCCCGGCGACCCCGCGCTTGCGCACCTCGGCTACCAGCGGCACAGCCGTCTCCGCCGCCGCGACGGCAGGTTCCGGGACGCGGCGGACGATGCGGGCGCGGAGCGCCTGCCAGGTCAGGCCGAGCAGGCTCGCCAGCAGTTTCAGCACGCCTTCGGCGTCGAACTTCGCGGGCAGTTCCAGCCCGGCTTCGGTCGCCTTGCCGAGCAGCCACGACAGGACGCCCTGCTGCAGATGCGTGCCGATGTTGCGCAGGAACTGGCGCAGCCCAGCACCGACCGCCGTGACCAGGTTGCCCAGGAACCCGATCGGGTTGGCCAGGATCAGCGGCACCGCCGACGCCGCCTTCGCCAGCACCGACAGCAGCAGCCGACCGAGTTCCAGGATCGTCTGGATGACGCCCTTGACCGCGTCGACCGCCTTGTCGACCAGGCCCTTGTTCTTCTCCTTCTCCTCGGCGATCTCGGAGTCGACCGCCTTCAGCGCGTCGGTGTACTTCGTGGCCAGGGTGTCGACGAGTTCGGTGCCCTTGTCGTCGACGGATTGGCTGAGTTCGTCGAACTGGTCCGAGAAACCGGCCGCGGCCTCCTTGCCGATCGCCTGCAGGTCGGCGGGCAGCTTCTTGACCTCGTTCTGCAGATCCGCCCGGCCCTGGGCGATGCGGCGTTTCGCGCGGTTCAGCTCCGTGGCGACCGTGGTGGCGACGTCCGAGATGACCTGGCGCATCCGCTGGAGGTAGTGGTCGCGCGCCTCGTCGAAGATCTTGTTCGCCTCGTCGGGGAGACCGGCGAAGAGGTCCTTGACCCAGCGCGCCTTGCCGAGGATGCCGGAGTACCGCCGGTCCTTGTACTCGTCCATCTTCTGCCGGTGCTCGGCGGTGAACGCGTCCCGCGCCGCCTGCTCGCCCCGGCCGAACTGGTCGTCGACGAGCTTGTCGAGGCCGTTCAGGATGCCCTCGACGTCCTGCTTCATCGTGTCGAAGACGCCCTGCAGGATCGCGGTGACCTTGGCGCGCTTGTCCTCGTCGCGGCCCTTGGCCCCGGCCTTGCCCGACCCGACCTGTTGCCCGGTGCGGATCCGCTGCGCGCCCATCGCGTTCATCGCCGCGGCGCCCGTGCGTTTGGCGTCCATTGTGGACTCTTGCAGCTGGCCGGCCTCGTTCTTGCGCAGCTTGCCCGGCGTGACGTCGGAGTGGTGCTCGGCGGTCTTCTTGGCCGCGAGCGCGTTGGCGAAGGACGGTTCGTTGGACTTCTTCAGCTGCGTTTCGGTGACGTGGGCGTCCGCCATCTGCTGATTGACGCGCGCCGGACCCGCCGACAGATCGGTCGCCGAGGGCGGCAGCTTGTCCGGCAGCGCGTTCGCCGCGTCGGGCGCTCCCGGCGTCGCGGGCGGACGGTCGGCGGCCATCGGGACGACCTTCTTGGGCACTGCCGCCGACGTGTCGGGCGGTGCCTCGGTCGTCGCCGCCACCTGCGCGGCGGAGTCTGTTTTGCCCTCGCCGACTTTGCCCTGCACCTGCGTCCGGATCTCGCCGGCTTTCCCGGAACCGGCGAACTTGTCGGCCTCGTCGAGGTTCTTCGGCGCCTTGTCGGCGATCGCCTTTTCGACCGCCTTGATGAACGCTTCCCGGTCGAATTCCTTCGGCTGGGCCGCGTTCATCTTCTCGGCATTGGCGGTCTTGCCCTGAGCCTCCGCGTCGTCCTTCGGCGGCAATGCCGCGTCCTGCGCCGATGCGGCTTCGGTGCGCGGCGGGGGATGGGACGCGGCGACGGTGCGCTTCTTGTGCTGGACTTCTTTCTTGAGGCTGAGAAACTTCGGATCCGCGTTGGGACCGGGCCGTTTTTGCTTTTCCGGCGCGGTTTCCGGCTTTCCAGCCGATGCGGGTGCCGCCGGTTGCTGGGCCGGAGCAGGCTGATTGGCCAGCTTGACCGCGGCGACGGCGGCGTTGCCGAGAGTGTTCTGCCCGGCAGGCGGGACCGGCCGCAGCGCGGGCGGCAGCGCTCCTGGACGCCGTGCCAGCTCGACGCTGGTCGCCGCGTTCGACGGCGTCCGTGTTGAGGGAACGGCCTGGTCACGGGTGTCTGGCCGGTTGACTGGAGCCTTGGTCGTGGTCACCGGAGCTGGGCGCGTCGTCGGCGTTCTCGTCCGCAGCGCGAGAGCCTTCGACGGCATCGGCCTCGAACCCTTTCCACGGCAGGCGGGCGAACACCGAAGAGTGGCATCCGAGGCGTGGCGGCGGTGTCACCGTTCCGTCGCCGTTCTGTCGTCCGGGTCGGCTGGCGGAGCCGGTGAAACGGAAGTCGCTGGATTGATCTGCAGCGAGGACACTTTCTCTTGGGCTCGCTGGGGCCTCGCGTCGCGATATTCGCGGTATCGGCCGAGGGCTTCCGGTTGTCTTCGTGCCGCGGCGATGCGGCACTCCGCGCTCGCGGAAGTCCGTGAAGGACTCCTTGAGGGAATCGGAGTCTCCATGCCAGGGACTGAGCTGCGTAGCCGCATGCCTGCTGGACCGTCCATAAAGGACACTGGAGCTGCTGAATTGCCCGATTGATGCCCGTATGACCATGTCCGACGGGTCCGTGAAGGGACCCCTGAGGGAATCAGATTCCGTGAAGGCGGCCCTCACGGACGACCCAATCCCGCGCCCGCCACCCGCCGGCACGCCAAGAGCCGCACTGGTCCTGGCTCGCCTCTTCGATCCGGGCAGACGGGCCTCGACGGCATCCACAGCGCCGCCTCGAGTCCCTGGCAGGGGAACTCTGATTCCCTCAAAGAGTCCTTCACGGACCTCCGGATTGCGCACCAGGCTGGCCGCAGAAGCGGTCGCGGTCAAGCAGGCCGCATTGTCCGCATAGTCCGCTCCACCTCCCAAAAAGCCCGCACCGCAACGATCTTCCCCACTTCGTCGACCCGGTAAACGAACACCCCCTCAGCGTCAAGCACCCGCCCGTCATGACGGCTGTGCACCCGCCCGGTGAAGGCGACCTCGTTCCCGCACGCGAAAGAGTCCTCGAACTGGAAATCGATCGACTCATTGGGCGCGATAGCCAGATCCCAGAACGCCGAGATAGCGTCGAGCCCCCGATGCCCTTCGCCGGAAGGGTCGAACTGCGAAGGCCCGACCGGGTCCTCGACAAGGGCATCGGCGGCGAACAGCGCAAGCCAAGCGTCCTTGTCCCGCTTCCGGACGGCGGCGTGCAAGGCCTGGCTGGCGGTGCGCGCGGGATGGGGTGTGGTCATCGAACCTCCTGTGGTCGAGCGTTTCGGGGCGAAGGATCCGTCGATAGCCTGGGTCGCATGGTGTTCGACTCCAAGCGCCTTGATCTCCAGCCGTACGCCGGTTTCGAGATGGACCGTTACGTCCGGCGGACGTACTGCAGCTGGGAGGATTCCGGCTGGCAGTCCTTGCTGGTGCAGCGGTTCGAGCACGTCCCGGTGGCCGAGGACATGACGCTGCCCGCCGCGGCGGATCTGCATCTGGTGCTGCCGGTCGCGGGACGCGCGGTGATGGAGACGCGCCGAGGCGGCCGGTGGGTGCGCGCTCCGTGGGAGCCGGGGCGGCTCGAGCTGATGATCCCGGATCAGCCCGCCGAGCGCCGTTACCGGGCGGACGAGTCGCTGGCCAGTGTGCAGGTCCACCTTCCGCGTGCCGCGTTCGATTCGGCGGCGGGGCAGCTCGGCGGTCCAGCGGTGGACTTCGAGGCGCTGGCCGCGTCGGTGAATGCGGGTGATCCGCTTGCCGAGGAGATCGTCCGGACGGTCGGCGGCGCGGGCGACGATCTGTATGCCGAGTCCGCGGCGGCGTTCCTGGCGATGCACCTGCTCACCCGCCACACCCGGCGCTCCGCCGAGGCGGTGCCGAAGCGGGAGAACGAGCGGATGCGCGCGGTGGTCACGGCGATGCGGGAGCGGCTCGCCGAGCCGGTCACGCTGGCCGACCTCGCCGACGAGGTGCATCTGAGCGTCTACCACCTCGTCCGGGTCTTCAAGGAGGCGACGGGAGTGACGCCGTACCGGTATCTGACCCGGTTGCGGATCGACGAGGCGAAACGGCTGCTGCGCGACACCGACCTGACGCTCTCCCAAATCGCCGCCCGATGCGGCTTCGCGGACCCGGCCGTGCTGTCGAAGGCCTTCCTCCGGGAGACCGGGGTGCGGCCTTCGGCGTACCGCGATTCCTGACACCGCGGCCTCAAGCGGATACGAGCCGCGCGTGCTGGAACGCGTTCCTGATCTCGGACACCAGCAGCTCCGGCTGCTCCAGGCCGGGGAAGTGGCCGCCGCGGTCGAGGTCGTTCCAGGAGCGCAGGTCGAGGTAGCGGCGTTCGGCCCAGCGGCGGGCGGTCGGCCACGGGTCGGCCGGGAAGAGCGAGCAGGCGGTCGGCGTGGTGATCGGCTGCGCGTTCTCCGCCTCCGCGCCGCGCGGCACCCAGCGCATCGCCTCCCAGTACCACCGGGAAGACGAGGCGCCGGTGCCGGTCAGCCAGTACAGCGCGATGTTGTCGACCTGCTGCGAAATGCGCACGCCGCCGCCGGATCCGGGCCGGTTGTCGCCGTAGGCGATGAATTTCTCGCCCAGCCACGCGGCCAGCCCGGCGGGGGAGTCGAGCAGCGAGTAGCCGAGGGTCTGCGGGCGGGTGCTCATCTGCAGGCCGAAACCGTAGCCGTCGATCATGTGCAGGTTCCGCCGGTCGAGGATCCGCTGTTCGTCCGGGGCGGGCGCGATCAGGTCCTCGGGCAGCGGGGAGGCCAGCGGCATCGTCAGGTGCAGGCCCGTGACGCGCTCGGGGGCGATGCGCGCGAGTTCGGTGCTCACGAACGCGCCCCAGTCCCCGCCGTGCGCGCCGAACCGGTCGTAGCCGAGCACGGTCATCAGCTCCGCCCACGCCCGCGCGGTGCGCCCGGGATCCCAGCCGCGCCTGCGGGGACGGTCGCTGAACCCGAACCCGGGCAGCGACGGGATCACCAGGTGGAAGGCGTCGCGCGCGGAACCGCCGTGCGCGACCGGATCGCTCAGCGGCCCGGCGACGTCCTCGAACTCGAGGATCGAACCGGGCCAGCCGTGCGTCAGCACCAGCGGCAGCGCGTCCGGCTCGGGGGAGCGGACGTGCCAGAACGCGATGCCGAGGCCGTCGAGCACCGCCCGGTAGTGGGGAATGGCGTTCCACCGCGCCTGCCGCGCGGGCCAGTCGTGCTCGCGCCAGGCGGTCAGCAGCATCGACAGGTCGGCCAGCCGGATGCCCTGCGTCTCGTCCGGCACGGTCTCGGGTTCGGGCAGCCGCACGCGGTCCAGCCTGGCCCGCAGGTCGGCGAGGTCCGCGTCGGCGACCTGCACGGGGAAGGGTTCGGGACCGGACGGGGTCTCGTCCGCGAAAAAATCAGCCACGAAACGAACCGTAGGGCCGGGCGGGTACTGCTTCAATGTCGGAGATTGCGGTGTGCGAGTCGATAATTGCGGTCGGTCACGGGATGGTCTGAACCATAAAAGAAATGTGTTCGTCTATAACTTTCCCGCGTGCCGCCGAACGGCGTAGCGTGTAACGCCCGGCATTTCCTTCCCGATGACGGTGCGACGCCGCATCGGTGCCCTTTTCCGCTATCGAGAAATGATCAGCCGAACGAATTCTGGGGATGGGAAGCGCATGTCTGCCGAAAATGACGTCCGCGTCGGGGAATTGTCCGCTTTCCCGCGCCGCCGGGTGCGCTGGCCGCTGCTGACCGTGACCGCCGTCGTCCTGCTGGGCGTGTTCTCCTGGTGGCTCGGCCCGGTCGCGCTCGTGGCGCCCTGGGACAACTTCATCCTGCTGGACGGCGGCTACCGCATCGCACAAGGACAGGTGCCCGGCGCCGACTTCTCGAACGCCATCGGCCCGCTCGTCTACGTGCTCACCTCGCTCGGCATGAAGATGCAGGCAGTGCCGTCGCTCGCCGCGGTCACTTACGGCATCCTGCTGTTTCTCCCCATCGCGACGGTGCTCGCCGGATATGTCGCGCATCGGCGCCTGCCCGGCGGGTATGCGACAGGCTTCACCGTTTTCGCCGCATTACTGGTTATTTCCGTACGGCCGCCGGGTTATTCACCGGGAACGACGACATACGCGATGCTTTACAACAAGTTCGGCTGGCTGCTTTACTCCGCGCTGCTGCTCGCCGTGCTGATCCGGCCGCGCACACCCCGGCCGCTCGCCGACGGCGCGGTCATCGGGCTGCTGCTCGGCCTGCTCGCCTACGACAAGGCGAATTTCTTCCTGCTGGGCGTGGTCGCCGTAGTCCTCGGTCTGCTCCTGCGCACCCTCGCCGCGCGGGCGATCCCCGGCGTGCTCGGCGGGTTCGGGCTGCTCGTCGTGGTGTTCTGGCTGGGTTTCGGGATCAACCCCGGCGCCTACGCACGAGACGTCGCCACCGCGTTCGCCGCGCAGGGAAGCGGAAAACGGCTGGACATGCTGCTGCACAGCGCGGCCTACAACGCACCGGTCGGCGTGCTCGCGTTGCTCGTCGTGGCCGGTCTGTTTGTCCTGGCCCGGCGGCACGGCGAGGCGGCCCGGCCGTGGCGACTGCTCGTGATCACGCTGTTCGTACTCGGCTCCAGCGTCGTGATCTCCGCCGCCAACAGCCCGGAGAAGTCCGACCTCGCCGCGCTCGTCGTCATCCCGCTCGTGCTGGTAGCGGTCCTGAAACCGGATCTGCCGCGCTGGACCGGCGGCGACGGCCAGCGCCGGATTCCGGCGCCTCTGCTCGCCGGGCTCGTCCTGCTGCTCGTCGCGACGACAGCGCCGATCGCCGGGAAGGACGCGCTGGCGCTCGGCATCAGCGCCGGCCGCCGGGATCTCGTCGCGACACCCCCGTCGTCGCAGCAAATCGCCAGCCCGCACCTGCGCGACTTCGTCGTCCCCGCGGACGCGACCTGGACGACCGCGTACCGCAACTCCGCGGCCGTCCCCGCGATGCTCAACGACGGTCTTGCCTTGCTACGCCGCCACATCCGGCCCGGCGACCGCGTGCTCAGCATGTCCTTGGCCAACCCCTTCGCCTTCGCGCTCGACCTGACCCCGGTCACCGGCGGCCCGCTCTGGTGGGACCTGGCGATCAGTTTCGACGAGCGCACCCACCCGCCGGCGGAAGAGGTTTTCGGTGCGGCGCAATGGGTCATGGTGCCCAAGCTGCGGCCAGGGCAGGGCTGCTGCCAGGACACCGTCGAGGCGATGACCCGCGTCTACGGCGGCTACCTGGCGCAGCACTTCCAGGTGGTCGAGGCCACCGCGGAATGGACGCTTCTCACGCGCGGCTGATCTTCGGAGCTAGGCTCGATCAAGCGACCTCCGACGCGGTGACGCGCTGGCTCTCGCCGCTGCCCCGTCCTGAACGCCCCGTACGTCTCGTCGACGGCGCTCGGCACCTCCGGCGTGCGGCGGCTTTCCTTCCTCGCCTGGTCAGTGCGCATTTCCGGCGCACCGCGAGCCGCGCCCGGTTCCGGTTTGCTGCCGGTTAGGCGCCGGTTCGCTGGCTGGTCCGCCGACGGCCGCCGCTTCATGGTGGTCGGGTCCGTGCGGAAAGGAGATGAGCCGGATGCCCCCGCGCAAACGAGAGCCCGACCTCCGGTGGCCGCGTTCGCTCGTGCTGCGGCTGATCGCGGCCGCACGTCCGCCGAGGACGGCCGAATCGGGCGTGCCGCGAAAGCAGCGGCGCTGACTCCAGCCACGGAAGGAATCGTTGCGATGACCGTTGCCGCGCGCGGCACCTGCTTGACCGGACACCACGGAGTCGCGCTGCGCACGGCGGCCCAGCATTACGCCGCGCTGGGCTGGCCGGTCCTGCCAGGCCCGGTGTGCGACGGGCTGACGACCTGGCACCCGGTCAGCCACGCACCGCTCGGCCCGCGAGAACCGACGGTGCCCCGTTCCGCCGCCACCGTCGACCACCGCGTCATCTCGCAATGGTGGTCCGTGCACCGCCAGTCGATCCTCGCGCCGGCGGGAGGCCAGTTCGACGTGCTGCGCACCCCGACCTACCTGGGCTGGCGAACCCTGGCCGCCTTCGACGGAGGCGCTCCGATAGGCCCGGTAGCGATCTCGCCGCGCGGTGCGCTGTTCTTCGTCGAACCCGGCACGTGCCGCGACTGCGGGACGGTGTGCGGGGTCGAGTGCGTTTCGCAGGGAGCGCTCGTCGTTCTCCCGCCGAGCAGGGTCGTCGCGGGGGTGGTGTGGTGGCGGATCTCGCCGCTGAACTGTCCCAGGCTGGGCGACGGCGCCGAGATCCTGGGCAAGCTCGCGGAACTGTCCGGAGAATCCGGGTAGCCGCCGGGAACACGCACGGTCGCTTCCGCTGTTGCCAAGATCAGAAGCAGCAACGGCGGAAGGGGCGAACGCGCATGCGCGCGGTAACCATCAGGGACGGCAAGTTCGAACTCGGCGAGGCACCCGACCCCGTCGCACACGGCGACCAGGTGATCGTCCGGATCCACGCCGCCGGGCTGAACGCGGCGGACCTGCAACAGGCCCAAGGCACGTACCCCGCCCCGCCGGGCTGGCCGGAAGACATCCCTGGCTTGGAGGTCGCCGGAGTGGTGGAACAGGCTGACCGCGACGGGACCTGGGCCGTGGGCGACCGGGTCATGGCCGTGGTGGGCGGTGGCGGGCACGCCGAACGGATCGCGGTCCCGGCAAGCCTTCTGCTGCCGATCCCGGATCAGGTCGACGACGTCCGGGCCGCCGGGTTCCCGGAGGCGTTCAGCACTGCCTGGGACGGGCTGGTCGAGCAAGCCGGGGTGCGTCCCGGCGAGCGCGTGCTGGTCACCGGGGCGGCGGGCGGGGTCGGCACCGCGATGGTCCAGGTCGCCGGATTCGCCGGGGCCGAAGTCGTCGCGAGCGTACGGCGCGCGGAGTCGCACGCCGCGGTGCGCGAGCTGGTTCCGGGCGCGAAAGTCGTGACACCGGACCAGGAAGAGGAAAACGGCCCCTACGACGTGGTCGTCGAACTGGTCGGCGGCGAGGACTGCCTGCGCCGCGTGCAGTGGCTCAACCCGTACGGCCGGATACTCGTCATCGGCGTCGGCGCGGGGCAGGAGTCGCCGCTGCGGCTGTTCGACCTCATGCGGGTCCGCGGCCGCGTGCTCGGCTCGACGATCCGCTCCCGCAGCACGGTCGAGAAAGCGGTGCTGGCGAGGCGGGTGCGGGCGGGGCTGCTCGATGCCCTCGCGGAGGGTCGGGTCTCGGTGCCGGTCGACAGTGTTTTTCCACTGGAAGAGGCGTTGAAGGCGTATGAGCGGCTGGGGTCGGCGGGGAAGCTGGGGAAGGTCGTGCTGCGGATGGAGTGAACGGACGGGCGGTCACTGTGCGGTGCGTTGAGCCCAGTGGTCTTCGGCGCTGGCGAGGGCGTCGAGAATCCGTTGCTGCTCGCCGCTGCCGGTGGTGGGCAGCCGCAACAGCGGAAAGTCGTGCGCGCGCAAGATCTCGTTCTTGAGCGCGTCGCGGGCCAGCTGGGCTGGTTTGTTCTCGTGGAAGGCGAATCCGTCGACCTCGATGGCCAGCAGCGGTTGGTTGGTCACTCGGTTGTAGACCACGAAATCGAGCGATGCCCGCCGCTTCGCGTACGCGGTTTGCTCCGGAGTGAGCCGGTCGAAATCCGGCAGGAGGTTCTTCAGGAGCACCTGCGGAACGGCTGTCAGATGCGCGTAGCGCGGCTCGGCGAAGATGTCGTGCAGGACAGTCCAGATGATGTCTTCCGACGGGTACTTGAGTTCCTTCTTGAGCCGCGCGGCCAGCGGTCGCAACCGCTGCGCATAGGCGGAGTAGAGCAGGTCGAACACGGAGACCACCGTGCTGTCGACGACCTCGTCGCCAGGGTTGTGGTAGCGGATGTAGCCGACCAGGTCCTGGATGTGCCTGCTGGTCGGCATCAGGTCGTGGTTGGTCACGAGGATGAACCGCCGGACCGCGCGCGACACCGCGACGTTGATCATCTGCGGATCGTCGACGAACGGGAGTCCGGTGCGGCCGCGCCACGTCTCGTCCAGGACGGTGGTCAGGATGACCACCTGCTTCTGGCGGCCCTGGAACCGGTGCACGGTGTCGGCCTGGATCTGGTCGAGCACGTCGCGGGTCTTGTCGGCCTGCAGCCGGTACGGGGTGGTGATCCCGATGTCCGCGTCGGCGAAGCCCCGGCAGTGGTCCCGGATCACCTCCTGGCTGATGACGTCCACCTCGCGCTGGTTCGAGCGCCCTCCGGTGTGGTGCTGGCGCATGTGGTTGCCTTCGACGGTGCGCACCACGATCATCGGCTGTTCGATCTTGTTGACGGTGTACGGGATCAGTTCGCCGTCGTAGAACTTCTTGTTGCAGAAGCCGATGATGGCCGGGTCGCATCGGTAGTGTTCGCGCAGCAGCGCGCTGGGCAGTTCCGCGCCGTACTGTTCCGCCAAAGAGGACAGGAGGCTGTGCCGCCGGCAGTCGTAAGCGGGCATCGGCGGCTCGAGATCGGCCGCGGCCTCGACTGGGATGGGCGGGAGCTGCTTTTGGTCGCCGACGACGATGACGTTGCGGGCACACGACATCGCCAGGCCCGCTAGGAGCAAGTTGACCTGAGAAGCCTCGTCGATGATCAGGTAGTCGAGCAGGTATCCCTCGGCGATGCTGGCCCGCAGCGAATGACAGGTGCTGAGCAGCGCCGGGTAGTCCTCCAGGAACGTCTCGAACGTGCGACCCCTCCGGTACGAGTCCGCGTCGTAGACGGTGCGAGACAGCTTTCGGTAGCGGTCCGCGAGTCCGGCGTGGAGAATGCGAACGGACAGGTCCTTGTGGTCTTCGGCGAGCTGCTCGAATTCGGCCCGTTGCAGTCTGCTGTCGGCCAGCTCGACTTCCTGTTCCAGCTCGGCGATCCGCTTGGTGTAGTACGCCAGCTGAAGGCGGAGCACGACATCGGTGTCCGCCGGGTCGAGCATGCGCAGCGAACCGTACTTGAAGTAGTTGCCGATCCGCCGCAGCAGCCGGGGACGGGAGCCGGTCAGTTCGAGCTGGCTCTCGGCCAGGTAGTCCATGACCCGGTCCGCGGACTTCTTCAGCAGCGGGAGTTTTTCCAGGTCAGGCAGCTCTTCCTGGTCGAGATGGCGTTCGAAGTGCCGTAGTTCGAGACGGTGGGCGTCGAGCGCCTGGCGGCGGTCGGCAAGGACGCGCTCGTGCTCCTGCAGCTTCCGCAGCCGCCGGTCCAGATCAGCCAGCTGTCCCGGATCAGGGCGTTGCGGTGCGCTGGACACGAATTGCGCGACCGCCGCGTTGCGAGCCGGCTGCTGCGCGAAGAATTCCTCCCGCTTTTGTTTGCGGCCGAGGTTGCCGAGGATGTGCCCGAAGCCGAGTTCGCCGAGTTTGTCCCGGACGTTGTCGACCGCCGCGTTGCCGAACGAGACGATGCCGACGGTCTTGTGCTGTACGGCCGTGATGTTGGCGATCAGGTTGAGGATGGTCTCGGTTTTCCCGGTCCCCGGAGGTCCCTCGATGACCGAGACCGACCTGGTCAGGCCGTTTTCGACCGCCTTGCGCTGACTGAGATTGCAGCGGAAGGGGAAAATCGGAGCGGCGTCCGGCGGCCGCGTCGCGATCGGCGCTCCGGTCAGATACGAAGCGAGCACGCTCTCCGGGTGGACGAAGGCGAGCCGGTCGTACGGGGTGCGCAACGGATCGTCGGAGCTGAGCCGGGACACGATCGTCCGCCAATAGCGCAATACGTCATTGACGAGCGGTATCGCGGTTCCCGACGTGACGACGCGTACCTGGGCCTCGGGGTAGGTCTGGTATTTCTCTCCGCTGCCGGAACGGTAGAAGACTCGGCACCATGCGCCTTGGGCACCCGGGAACACGGCGGTTTCGGTCGCGCTCTCCCACAAGGTTCCGTTGACTTCGACCCGGTCGTCGCCCGTCAGGACGCGCCGCCCCGCGGTACGCAGGATCTGCACGCGGTCCGGGCCGTACGGAAAGGTCTTGCCCTTGCCGGTGAAGGTGAGGTGAATGCGCTGATGCGCGGGCTGGAACTCGTATCGCGCTACCTCCCGGGTCTTGTCCTCGAAGACACCGGTCTGGCGATTGCGGATCAGCACCGCTTCGCTGCGTGGATCGATCACGTTTCCCCCTATGCTCCGGACATTACCCGTGGTCGCCGAGAGCGAGAAGTTCCACCCTTTGTGCTGCGGTTATCGCTGTCTTTACCGGAGGCAAGTGCGTATTGGTGAGTAAAAATAGCAGGCTTACGACGATTTCCGATGATTGGTCTGACTTGGTCTTCAACGGTCCCGTTTCCGGAGCCCGGCCGGGGATAATCGCCGCATCGTCTTCGGACTGGGGGAGGATCTGTGGCAATCCGAAGAGCGCTTGCCGCCGCGTTGATCCTGTTCGGGACGGCCGCCTGCGGCGGGACACCGGTGCTATCGGTGGTGGCCTGCGGGCTTTTCTCCAGCGTCAGCGGCAGCTCCGCGGCGAGGCCCGCGTAGGCTGAGTCGCCGTAGATTCCCGGTTCGTCGCCGAGGTGAATGCGTCCCTGCCAGACCAGTTCGGGTCTCGGACTCAGCGTCTCATCGCTCCTTGATCGTCATCGAGTTCTCCGGTCGGTGTTCTTGGGTGGGCGGCAAGCGGTCGAGGTCGCGCAGCGCCCGGACGGTGAGCCCCCACAATCCGGCGAGCGCGGTCAGCACGCCGCTCAGCAGCAGGAGGACGGCCATTCCGCTGCCCGGCCCGGTACCGGTCAGCCACCCGAAAGCCGAGCGCAGCCGGCCGGGTTCGCGCATGCCTGGCTCGAACACGCCGTCGGCGAGCGGGCCCGCGATGAGCAGCACGGTCACCCCGGCGGATTCGGTGAGCACCCTTCGCGCGGCGAAGATCCGGCCCTGCTCGGACAGCGGCGTCGAGGACTGCCACAGTGCCTGGTTGGCGGCCTCGACCAGCGGATAGAGGAACGCGCCGACGAACGACGCCGCCATCCAGACCGCCGGGGACGCGCTGGCACCGAGCGGTATCTGACCGAGCAGGCCGATGAGCACGAACCCGGGCAGGATCACCTTCAGATGCCCGCGCCGCCTGCCCCACAGCGCGGTCACCGCCCCGCCGACGATGCCGCCGGCACCGGCCGCGCCGAGCACCGCGGCGAGCGCGGCGGTTCCGGCGGCACCCGACCTGGCCAGGACCATCGGCGAGATCAGCACCCCGAACATGGTGGCGAAATAGGCCAGGAAGAACAGGGTCTGCAGGGCGCGAAGGCCGGGCCAGGAAGCGATGTAGTGGAACCCGTGGGCGACGTCGTGTCGCAAGCCCCGCCGTCGGGCGGTGGGAGCTGGTTCGCGCACCCGCTTCGCCACCGCGGTCAGCGCGAGCGCGCAGAAGGCGTAAGTGGCCAGATCGATGGCGAACACGGTGCTCAACCCGCCGTGGGAAAGCACGAGGGTGGCTGTCGCGGGCCCCACGACGCCCGCGACGGACAGCGCCAGCGACAGCAGACCGCTCGCGCGCGAGTAGTGGCGTTGAGGCACCAAAAGGACACCGACGCCAGCAGCGCCGGGTACTGGAAGGCCAGCACGATCCCGAGCGCCACGAGAGTGGCGTAAACCGTTGCGGTGGAAAGGGAACCGAGCGCGGACGCCGTCGCCAGCCCGGCCAGCAGCAGCGCGGCGGCGGCGTTGCTGGCCACCAGCGTCCGGAGCCTGCCCCAGCGGTCGCAGAGCGCGCCGGCGAGCGGGCCGAACACGACTACCGCCCCGAAGGAACAGAACTCGACCATCGCGACCGGCGTCGTCTGCCCGGTGCGCTGCCAGGCCCACAGTACGATGCCGAAGTTGGTCATCAGCGTGCCGAGCACCGACGCGAACTGCCCCGCCCACAGCACGGCGAACGGCACCGGATCCCAGGACCGTCCGCGTGCGGAGGCCAGTCTCACCGCAGGAGCCGATCCAGGCTCAGATGTTTCGCGACGTGCGCGGTCCAGCGGTCGATTTCCTCGTCCAGTTCCGGGGTTTCGAGGAGCTTGCGGGTCTGCTCCGGATCGTCCGGGGTCCGCTCGAGCTGGCCGAGCCCGTCGTAGTCGGGGATCGTCCCCCAGCACGGCACGCCGCTGCGGGACTCGAGGATCTGCATCCCGGAGATAAAATCGCGCGGGTCGCCCATGTAGCGGTTCACCACGAGCCCGATCACCCGCTCCCGTTCGAACGGCCGCATCAGGCTGAGCGTGCCGATCATCGCGGCGAACACGCCGGTGTGGGTGACGCTGCCGACCAGCAGGCACGGCGCCTTGATGAGGTTGGTGAGCCAGAGATTCGAGACGTCCCGCCTGCGCAGGTTCAGCTCGACCGGGCTGCCGCAGCCCTCGATGACGATGAACTCGTGCCGCCGCGACAGCTCCCGGTAGGAATCCATGATCGCCTCGCGCAGGAACGCGGTCCGCCGGCGGGGCGCGAGGCCGAGCACGCGGTCGTCCCGCCTGCCGTTGACCGCCGTCCTCACCTGGCCGGCGTGCCGCCACACCGCGACCGGGTTCATCGTCGCCTCGGGGGACAGCCTCGCGCCGGACGCCTGGTACACCTGGTGATGGTGGATCACGCTGCCGGTTTCGGTGCGGTAGAACGAATCGCCGTCCTGCATGGACATCGCCTTGAACGGCGCGACGTCGATCCCGCGCTGGCGCAGCCACCGGCAGATCGCCACGGTCGTCAAGGTTTTGCCCACTCCGGACGCAGTACCCAAAACGGCGACATTGCGCGCGGTTCCGCTCACGGAGTCCCCCAGTTCTCAGTGCGCCCACCAGATTTCCAGCCTGCCAGCCGCAACCTGTCTAAAGCAATGCGATTGCTCCGGACAGGGCAGGGTTGCCGTCAGCTTCGGCTCGGCGCGGGGGATCTTCGAGAATCGTTGTGCGGCTTTCTTTTCTTATCGAATATCGCAAATAGTTGCGGTGTTGGGGGAATTATTCGCAGAATTGGTGGGCGTTCGCGTGAGTCGGGAGGGGTGCTGAGGCAGGGTTCGCGCTCCTGGCGGGCTGCCCGAATGGCCACCGCGCGCGACCTCAGCCCGTGGTAACCGCCATCGCCTTGTCGAGCATGTCGGGAGTGCACAGCGCGACATCGCTGTCCAGTTGGGGTTCCAGTCCCGCGCCCCAGGCGACGCCGAGCCCGTACGGCGGCTCGCTGGTCGCTAGTGTGGTCCGGAATGCCTCTCGGTAGCCAATGAGTTCCGACAGGGCATGCCGCGCGGCCGTCTGGACGCCTTTGCTCTGGCTCAGCTTGCATTCGACAAGGAGCCATCGGGTGCGCCCGCCCCGATCAGTCCATCTGAGCCAAAGGTCCGGACGCAAATCAGGTTGCTGGGAAAATCCATGCTTAGTGAGTATTTCTTTGTACTTCGAGGGAGAATGAACGTCTGGCGGAAGCGACTGGTACCACACGTCGATCTTCCGTCCGTCTGGTTGCTGGCCGTCCGTATGCACGCGTCCCTTGAACAAGTACAGCGGCTGCACGTTCCAGCCATGGCTGTTCAAGGCGTCGATTACCCGGAAAGTGGTGGCTAGTTCGAAAAGGATGGAGTCGAGTGCGGTGACGAGGCCGGCGCCTTCGATGGCTGCCTGGATCGCCTCGCGCTCAGGAGTTTCCACGAAGGACACGAGTTTTTCGTATGCGCGAAGAACCGGTGTGTACCGTTCGCTGGTGCGACCCGCCCGGATCCGCGCGAGGGACCGCGGGCTCGGCGCGACGCGGTCGATGTCGCGGAGCATTCTGTTCTGTTGCCAGTGCTGTGCATCATTCAGGTGCTTTCGGACGAGCTTTGCGGGTTCTTCCCGGGATTTGCTGGTCGCCCAGTCCCGGAGCTTCGCGGCGTTGACGACTCCGTCGAGCACGTGCACGAGCAGCTCGTTCTCCGGGGTCTGGTACACGCGCTCGGCAGGCGCGGTCACGTAGCTGTGCTGCGATCCGCTCGCGGCACGGCCGGTCAGCGTGCGATCCCACCGAACCGGTCCGTGGAGCCGCTCGTGGCTGATCTGCTCGTTCTGCGCCGAACTGGTGGTCAGCCGCCTGGCCAGCAGCGGCAGCGAGGTCATGAAGTCCTGCACTTCCCGGCACAGCAGGAAATGCAGCTCGCCGAGTCGCTTGACCTGGTGCTCCGGCCATCCCAGCAGCGCCGCCGCGGTCAGCAGGCCGGGGACCTCGAACCGGGAGGCGGGCGAGACATAGGACCAGATCCGGTCCCGGATTTGCCCGACGAGTGCTTTGCGGTTCCAGTCAAGATCGTGCATCACAAGGCAGGCTCGCCTTCGCTCGAACCGGAACCGTTAGACCGGTCGACAATGCCCAGGACGTCGGCGAAAGAAGATTTCAGCTTATCCAGGTGGCGGTTTCTGACGAGCTTGGACAATCGGCTGAGCAAATCCTGGCCGCTGCGATCGTCGATGCCCTCGTACTGCGGCATCAGATAGCTGAAGAACAGCTGGTAAAGCAGGTCGCTGTTCTGCCAGGTGGCAGTTCCGTCCACAGTGTACGACCGCGCAAACCGGGCCATGTCCACAAAGACTGCGGGGCCGATGTCTTTGATCGATCGCAGATTCAGCAGTTCCGAGAGGACCGAATCGATGCGCTGAGCTTCTTGGTCGGCCATGCCTTCGAGTTCGCGGTTCCAAAGCCGCCGGAAGACATCGGTGTCAGGCGATGCGACCTCGATGAACGCAAACCGGCGCATGAGAGCGTACGACATTTCGAAGAGCAACGACTTGTCGAAGACGTTGATGGTCGCCAGCATGCGCCAGGCCCGCGGGATCCGGATGATCGAGTAGTCCTGCGCGCTGTAGCTGCTGGCAGCCCCTTCCAGGACCAGGGCGATCCTCTTGCCGTCTTTCCGGTCCTCGTACGGCAGCACCACGGATTGGCCGGAAAGGAGGGTGAACAGTTGCCCGAACGCCCGGTCGAAGTTCGACCTGTTGAGTTCGTCGACGATCAGCCATTGCGCCCCTGACGCTGCTTCGAGGAAGGGGCCGGGCCGGAACTCAAGCTGGCTTCCGGACTTGGCGGGCCGAAGCCCGCCGATGGTTTCGTACGTCGTCCAGTCGGCCGTAGCCGTGGTCAGGGTGTGCCCTCGCGACAGTCCGGCATCTTCAGCCAGCCGGCACAGGGCCTCGGCAAGAGTGGTCTTCGCGGTTCCCGGCGGCCCGGTGAGAATGATGTGTTTCCCGCTGTGCAGCGCAGCGACGGCAGCGCGGTAAACATCGAGGTCGAGTTCCAGCCGGTAAGGGTCGGCCTGCGCGATGTCTCGCAGGGCTTCGACGGTGAACTTGGACCAGTGACTGTCGTCAATCACGTTGTCCTCCTCGTCCCGACCTTCGCTCGGTTCTGGTTCGGACGCGGGGGTGAGGTAGCAGTACTCGAGCAGCGGGACGGCGGCTTCGGCAAGCTCCAGGAAGGAATCCGAGACCTGGTCTCCCAGGGCATCCAGTTCCTCGACCGGCAGGTAGACCGAGATGCTGGACGAGGGGCCGTTCGGACCGCTTGCGTGGGCCAGCCATTCGCCGAGCCCGGCGAAATCGCTGTTCTTGGTCGGCTGCCGCCATGCGTTCAGGTATTTCGCGTTGGAGGGCAATGCCTTCTCGACGGCCTGGACAACTGATGGCGGAGTGTTCCGGAGGGCACTTTGCAAGCGCTCCAGATAGTCTTCCGCAATTGCCCTTTGCGGTCCGGAGAGCTGGGACCGGCCCGCGCCGAGGCACAGGCACAACTCGGCACCGTCCTCGGAGACGATGAGAGCGACCTGGAGAGCGTACGATTTGTTCGGCACGTCGGCGGGGTAGATGCAGCACCACATATCCTCCGGGGTGAGCCCGTTCGGCTGCAGGGTGCTGACAAAACTCCTCAACCGCACTTCCGTCTGTATCGTTTCGGCCAGCCACCCGGCAAGCTTCTTCAGACGGTTGCGCACACTTCGGAACTGGTTTTGATCTTGTCCAGGTACGGTCTCCGAACTCCAGGGAACCCGTTCCGGGTAGCGCGCGAAGACGTCGCAATCCGGTGTGCCGAACGCGATGCCAGGAGATTCGACCATGCGGTAAGCCTCAAGTCTTGGGGTCGAGCAACGTCTGCTGCTGCGCGTGAACTCTCATCACGGGACTGGACCGGCTAGCGGAGATTGCCGGCAACCTCGACGCTTCTGCCGGGCTTCGGGACCGGCTCGGTCCGTCCCGTCGCCTCCGCCTTGGAGTCGGTCGCCGCTCCAGGTATCTGCCTGGCGAGGCACACGCCTCGAACCCCCGCCCTCACCGTTGTTCGCCGGCGAGGTTCCACAACGTGCTTGACCTCGGCGCCGACGTCCCGAACCGGAACTCGTCCCGGACGGCGGCCACCGCTTGCGCAAGTTCGATCTCGGTTCCCCCACCACCCAATCCATATCACAGTCGCGCCTACGGCGGGCCCGAAACGCCGGACGTGTCGGAGGACTCCGTGCCCGGGATCGGCGTGACCTGGACTTTGCCGTGCCCTCCCCGGGGCAATGAGCTGCCCGGGCGTCGCTGATGCTGGGGAACGGTCAGGTGCGCGTGGTCCGGTCACGGAGGCGGATCGTCAGTCTCCGTCCAGTTCTCGCCCTGGCGACAGGTCGCGACAGGCTGATCGCCGCCGGCAACACGGCGGCGATCCGTTCCCCGTCCACGATCATCTCAACCCTCGGAGACCCGGATGATCGTCTTCCCCGGAACCCGCTTCCCCGGCAAAAACGCACCAGGAGCCTCCTCCAGCGAAAGGATCGCACCGACCGTCACTTCCAGCCGCCCGTCGCGGACCCGTGCCACCAAGTCGCTCAACCGGGCCCGGTCCGGTTCCACCACGAAGAACACGGCGCGTCCGTCGCGTGGCCGGACGGTCGGCGGATGCGCGATGGTCACCAACGTCCCGCCCGCGCGGACCACAGCGGCGGACCGGTCGAGGATCTCCCCGCCGAGGACGTCGACGACCAAGTCAGCTTCACCGGCGTCTTCGAGACGTTCCGACTCCAGATCGAGGAACTTCTGCGCGCCAAGGGAAAGCGCGCGAGACCGATCACGCGCGCGTCCGGTGCCGATGACGTGCGCGCCGGCCTCGCGAGCGAGTTGCACCGCGAGGGAACCGACGCCGCCGGCTGCGCCGTGGATCAGGACGGTTTGCCCGGTGGCGAGGCGGCCGTGGTCGAAGAGGGCCTGCCAAGCGGTGAGCCCGGAGATCGGCAGCGCGGCGGCCACCGGGTAGTCGACGTCGGCGGGGAGCGGGGCGAGGTTGCGGGCCTCTACCGCGACGTAGTCGGCGAGGGTGCCGTCGCGGGTCCAGTCGGCGAGGCCGAAGACGCGCTGGCCGATGGTCAGCCCGGTGGTGCCGTAGCCGAGTCCGGTCACGACGCCGGACAGTTCGTGGCCGGGCACGCTCGGCGTCCGGTCGCGGCCGGCGCGGTCGGTCCAGGTGCCGGGCCAGTCCAGTTCGCCGGGGGTGAAGCCGGCGGCGCGGACCTGGACCACGACGTCGCTTTCCGCGGCGTGCGGGTGCGGAAGGTCGGTCAGGGCCAGTCCTTCGGCTCCGGCCTCGCGGTCGGGGGCGATGATCGCGCGCATCAGTTCCTCGTTCGTTCGTCGGTCGCTGCGTCAGGGAGACGAGACAGCCGGTGCGGGTGTGACCGTCGGACGCGGGTGAGTTTGTCCGGGTTCATCACCCGCCGGTAGGCGACGATCCGCCCGCCGGAAAACTCGAAGGTGTCCACGGAGAACACCGTCCCGGCGCGCCGGTGCACCAGCGCCGGTTCGCCGCCGACCTCGGTCAGGTCGATCCGGTCCGGCCGCCATTGCCCGCTCACGCGCACCATAACCTCGGCGACCCGCGTTCCGCCGCGGATGGTTTTGCGGGCGGCGAAGGCGTTGCCGCCGCCGTCGGTGACATAGGTGGTGTCGGGGTGCAGCAGCTGGACCAGGGCTTCGAAGTCGCCGGCCTCGTACGCCGCCCGGAACAGGGTCAGCAGCCGCTCGCGCTCGGCCTTGGACGCTGGCGTCGGCCGGTCCGCCCGCGAGATGCGGCGGCGGGCGCGCGAGGCGAGCTGACGCGCGGCCGCCGCTGTCGTGTCAAGGATTTCGGCGATTCTCGGGAACGGGATCTCGAAGACGTCGTGCAGCACGAAGGCGACCCGCTCCGGCGGGCTGAGTTCCTCCATCACCAGCAGCATCGCCGAGCTGACCGAATCGTCGACGAGCACCGGCTCGGCGGCGTCCGGACCGGTCAGCAGCGGTTCGGGCAGCCACGGGCCGACGTAGCTTTCGCGGCGCACCCGCGCGCTCTTGAGGACGTCGTAGGCGCGCCGGGCGGAGACCGTGACCAGCCAGGCCCGCAGGTCGGTCACCGCGGACAGGTCCGCCGCGGCGGCGCGGAGCCAGACGTCCTGGGTGACGTCCTCGGCGTCGGCGACGCTGCCCAGCAGCCGGTAGGCGACGCCGAACACCGCGGGCCGGTGGGTTTCCCAGCCCAGCAGGTCCGGACCGGATGCGTCGCCCACTGCGGTTCCTCTCTCGCCGATGATCAAGGGTAAGCCAGGTCAGACCCGGGCGATGAATTTGATCTCGATCAGCTGCTCCGGGAACGCGAGCCGCGGCGTCGCGAGCATCGTGCTGGCGACTTGCGGGTCCTCTCGGCCGTACGCCGCTTTGCGCACCGGTCCCGCCACGGCGAAGGCGGCGTCCACGTCGAGCACGTACAGCACCTCTTCGACGACGTTGTCCAGCGTCGCGCCGTAGCGCTTCAGCAGGTCGGCTGTGTTCTCGTACGTGCGGCGCATCTGCGCCTCCATCGCCGAGAAGTCCGTGACGGTGCCGTCGCTGTTCACCGGCGCTGGCGCGATGAGCTGGTCACCGTCGTGCGACAGCTGGCCCGACAGGTAGATGGTGTCCCCGTGCCGCACCGCCTGCGCGTAACCGAAATTGCTTTCCCACGGGACCCCGAAATACTCCGCTGCCTTGCTCATGGTCAGCCCTCCTGCCGAATGATCATCAGGCCGAACGCTACGAGCGGCTCTCCGGTCTCACCAGACGTGCCGATGCCAGTTTGGGCAAGGATCGTGCCAGCGCCGGTAGCCTGGCCTCAGCCGGATCCGGAGGAGAGCCCATGTCCCAGCTGACAGTGGCGCTCGTCGCCGTGCCCCGCGTCATCGGGCTCGACTTCAGCATTCCCGCGCACCTTCTCGGCGGGCACCCCGGCTACCGCGTGCTCGTGTGCGGCGACGAGCGCGGCACCGGGCCGGGCATCGTCCCGGACCGGCCGTTGGCCTCGATCGCCGAGGCCGACATCGTGATTCTGCCGGGCTACGACGAACCGGAAGCGCCGCTGCCCGCGGACTACCTGGCACCGGTCCGCGAAGCCGCGGACCTCGGCGCGCGGCTGGTCGCGATCTGCACCGGCGCGTTCGCCCTAGCCCAGGCCGGGATCCTCGACGAACGCGAGGCCACGACCCACTGGCGGTTCGTACGGTCGCTGCGCGAGCACTACCCGAGGGTGCGGGTGCTGGAGAACCGGCTGTTCGTGGAGGACGGGAAGATCCTCACCTCCGCCGGCGCGGGTGCCGGCATCGACGCGTGCCTGCATCTCATCCGCACCGACTTCGGCGAGGCCGCCGCGTACGAGGCGGGCAAGGAGATCGTCGCCGCGCCCGCCCGCGACGGCATCCAGCCGCAGTACGTGGACGTTCTCGCCGCGCCGCGCGCGAGCCTGGCGGACACGCGCAGCTGGCTGATGGAGCACCTCGGCGACCCGATCACGGTGCAGCGCATGGCAGAGCACGCCAATCTCTCGCGCCGGACTTTCATCCGGCGCTTCGAACGCGAGACCGGCATGTCGCCGATGCGCTGGGTCGTGAACCACCGCGTCCTCAGCGCGCGGCGGCTTCTCGAGACCTCCGACTGGGCCGTCGAGCGGATCGCCGCCGCTACGGGATTCGGGACGGCGGCTAACTTTCGTTCCGTTTTCCGTCGGGAGGTCGGTGCGACGCCGACGGAGTATCGGCGGACTTACCGGACTGACCGCTCGGCGGCCAGTCCGGCAAGCAGCGCCTAGCGTTTCCGGGCGGATGGCAGGGTTTCCGGGGTGAGGATCGCCGCGGTCAGGCTGACCAGTGCGCCGAACGCGAGGTATCCGGCGGGCGCGTAGGTGTTGTGCGTCGCTTCGCCGAGCGGATCGCCGCCACCGGATTCGGCACGGCGGCCAACTTCCGCGAGGTCGGCATGACGTCCACGGAGTATCGGCGGACTTACCGGACTGACCGCTCGGCGGCCAGTCCGGCGAGCGGCCGTTAGCGTTTCCGGGCGGACGGCAGGGTTTCCGGGGTGAAGATCGCCGCGATGAGGCTGACCAGTGCGCCGAACGCCAGGTACCCAGCAGGCGCGTAGGTGCTGTGCGTCGCCTCGACGATCGCGGTGGCGACGAGCGGACCGGCGCCGCCGAAGAGGACGACGCCGAGGTTGTAGCCGATGCCGAGCCCGCTGTAGCGGCGTTCGGTCGGGAACAGCTCCGCGAAGACCGCCGGTTGCGGGGCCAGCATCAGCGCTTCGCCGATCACCACGATGCCGAGGCCGGCGATCAGGAAGCCGAACGACGTCTGGTGCAGCAGCAAGAACCCGAGCGGCGCGGTGACCAGTACCCAGATCGCCCCGGCGACGAGGAACGGCTTGCGGCCGACGCGGTCGCACCACCGGGCGAACACGACAGTCACCGCCATCAGCACCGCCATGGCCGCGAACCCGGCCAGTTTCGCCTGCGCTGGCGGCACTTCGAGGTCGGTGACGAGGAACGTCGGGCCGTACACCAGCAGGACGTAGGTGCACATCGTCGGCGAGCACACCAGCCCGGCGACGCGCAGGATCGAACGCCAGTCGTGCCGCAGGGTCGCGCGCAGCGGGGTGCGTTCGTGCGCGTCGGCGGCGGCGATCCGGGCGAACTCCGGCGTCTCGTCCAGTTTCAGCCGCAGGTACAGCCCGACCAGCCCGATCGGCAGCGCGATCAGGAACGGGATCCGCCAGCCCCAGGACAGCAGCGCGGCGGGGGAGAGCACCTCGGTGAACAGCAGCGCGGACAGGCTGGCGGCCATCATGCCGAGCACGATCGTGATCGTCTGCCAGCTGCCGTAGTACGCCCGCCGCCCGGCTGGCGCGGTCTCGATCACGTACGCGACGGCGCCGGTCCACTCGCCGCCCGCGGACAGGCCTTGCACCAGCCGCAGCACGAGGATCAGGATCGGGGCCGCCACGCCGATCGAGGCGTAGGGCGGGACGACGGCCATCAGCGCGGTGCCGGCGGAGATCATCAGGATGATCGCGGCCAGCGCGCCCCGCCTGCCGTGGCGGTCGCCGATGTAGCCGAACACGACCCCGCCGAGCGGGCGCACCACGAAGCTCACCCCGAACAAAGCGAAGGTCAGCAGCAGCGCGGCCGTCGCGTCGCCGGCGGGGAAGAACAGCTTCGCGATCGTGGACGCGAAGTAGCCGTACAGGACGAACTCGTACCACTCGATGAAGTTGCCGACGCACGCGGCCACAATGGACTTGCGTTGCGCGGGGCTGATGAGCGAGCCGGTGGCGGCTCGCGCGGGTGTCGTGGCGGTCATGGCGGTGTCACCTTCCTGTCGGGGCGGCGCTGCCCCAGCCGGGTGTCCCCGCTACGGGGACGCGGTCGACCTGGTCGAGATACGTGCCGAAGCCGATGTCGAGGCGGATTCCGCCGTAGCGCGCGGACACCACCTCCCGGCACGGCAGCAGATGGATCGGGTCCGCTGTGGACGGTCGAAGGGTCACCTCGGCCGTGCCGTCCCAGCCTCCGGCGGGTTCGGAGGTGCGGAACGGGATGCGGACGAGCCGGCTGACGTCGTAGCCGGTCCCTTCCGCGCTCGGGATCAGTTTCAGGGCGAAATGCCGTCCGAACCACTCGGGGATCGGGTCGAGCGCGGACTCCGGCCCCCGGGACTCGGCGCGCACGGTGACGATCTCGATGTCGTTGGCGGTCACGATGCGTCCGGTCGCCGTCTGCCCGTCCTCGTCGAGGGTGACCCGGCGGGCCTGCTTCTTGGGCAGCCCGAAGATCTCCCTGCCGAGGGTCCCGTGGTTGAGGCCCTCGATGAAGAAGGTGAGCGGGTACGCGCCGACCTCGCCGTGCCGCTGGCAGCGGACGCTGATGCCCGCCTGGAGGTAGGGCGGCCGCTGTTCGACGCTCCCGTTCGGCAGGTGGAACTCCGCCCCGAGGAATTCGGCGACCCAGATCCCGACGAGCGGATCGGCCGTCGGGGCCAGCGGCGCGGGCAGCAGCCCGGCGAGCACTGCGGGGTCGGTGCGGTACTCGACGGTGAGCCATCGCAGCCGCACGGATTCGGTGCCGACGCCGAACAGCGGCGCGAACGGGGGCATGGCGACGAGGTCGGGCATCAGGTCTCCTACGAGGCAGCGGGGCTGTGGTCCGTGAAGATGTGGTCGTGCGGTCGCATGACGGCTCCTAGGCGCGCGCGGTCTTGGTGATCGCTTCGGCGATCACGTCGGTCGAGGGGATGACGGCCGCGGCGAGACCCGGTGCGGCCGGGATCCGGGTGGCGGGCGTGCCGATCCGGACCGGCGGGCAGCGCAGCGGGACCCCCGATTCGGCGACCGCGGCGAGCACCTCGCCGCCGACCCCTCCGACGGTGTGCGCCTCGTGCGCGACCACGAGTTTGCCGGTGCGGCGCACGCTCGCCAGGACGGCGTCCAGGTCGAGCGGGCGGACCCAGCGTGCGTCGAGGACCTCGGCCTCGATGCCGTCCGCGGCGAGCCGGTCCGCGGCCTCCAGCACCCGGTGCTGCAGCGCGCCCCAGGTCAGCACGGTGACGTCGTGGCCGGGACGGCGGACCGCGGCCCCGCCGACCGGCTGGATTTCGCCGCCGACGCTCACCTCCTGCTTGCCCGCGTGGTACAGCGTGCGGTTCTCGATCACGATCACCGGGTCGTCGCACCAGACGGCGGACAGCAGGAGGTCGTAGGCGTCCTGGTGGGTGGCGGGCAGGCACACCCGCAGGCCCGGGACGTGCGCGAAGAACGCTTCCAGCGACTGGGAATGCTGCGCGCACGCACCCGGCGCGTTGCCCTGCTGCGTGCGGACGGTCAACGGCGCGGACACCGTGCCGCGCGAGATGTACCGGACGTTGGCGGCCTGGTTGACCAGCTGGTCCAGCGCCACGAGCGAGAAATCCGCCCACATGATCTCGGCGATCGGACGGCGGCCGAACATCGCTGCCCCGACTGCGCCGCCGAGGATGGCGGATTCCGAGATAGGGGTGTCGAAGACCCGTTCGCCGAACTGTTTGCGCAAGCCCTTGGTCACGCCGAAGACCCCGCCGGGGGTGCCGACGTCTTCGCCGAACAGGAGGGTCTCGGGCAGTTCGTCGAGGGCGCGTCGGAGGGCGGCGTTGACGGATTCGGCGTAGGTGAGTTTTTTGGTTTCAGGCATAGAGGTGCTCCAGGACAGTGGTGGGGTCGGCGAGGGGGTCGGTCAGTGCGCGGGCGGAGGCTTCGGCGATCTCGCCCGCCACCCGGTCCCGCAGTGCGTCCAATGTGGACTGATCAACCCCGAGTTCGCGTAGGTGCGCTGCCAGCCTGCCGATCGGCTCGGCGGCCAGCGCCGCGTCGAGGTCTCCGGCGGGCCGGTAGTGCTGGGCGTCGCCGATGTAGTGGCCGACGATCCGCTGCGTCATCGCCTCCAGCACCACCGGTCCGTCTCCGGCCCGGGCGCGGCGGACTGCCTCCGCGACGGCTTTGCGCATCGCCTCGGGGTCGTTGCCGTCGACGCGGGCGCCGGGGACTCCGTAGGCGGAGGCGCGTTTGAACAGGCGGTCGACGCGGACCATGTCGGAGATCGGGGTGAGTTCGGAGTAGTGGTTGTTCTCGACCAGGAAGATCACCGGCAGCGAGCGCACTGCGGCGAAGTTCATCGCCTCGTGCACGGCGCCCTGGTTCAGCGCTCCGTCGCCGAAGGCGGCCAGCGCGACGCGGCCGGATCCGTCGAAGGTGGCCGCCAGGGCGGCTCCGGCGGCGATCGGCGCGCCCGCGCCCACGATCGAGTTCTCGCCGTACATGCCGTGCCCGGGCGCGGTGAGGTAGGCCGAACCGCCGCGTCCGCCGTTGATTCCGGTGGCTCGGCCGAGCAGTTCGGCGAACAGCGCGTGCGGCGGCGCGCCGCAGGCGAGGGTCCAGCCGTGTCCGCGATAGGTGGGGAACACCGCGTCGCGGGCAAGGTCGAGCGCCGCGCAGGCGCCGACGTAGATCGCCTCCTGGCCGTTGCACAGGTGTACGGAGCCGACGACGTCGCCGGTGGACCGCAGCCGCGTCACCTCCTCCTCGAAGAGGCGGATGCGCCACATCGACTCCAGATGACGCAGCAGCGTGGCTGTTTCGGGCATGGGGGTACCCACTTTCCTTGTTCGACAGGGGTGGTTCAGGAGCGGAGCAGTCCGCCGTCCACGGTGACGATCTGCCCGGTGACGTGCCGGGAATGCGGACCGGCGAGGAATTCGACGACCGCGGCGACGTCGTCGGGGTCGCCCGCGCGGCGCAGCGCGGAGCCGGGTGCGGCGATCTCCTCCCCGGCTTCGGCGTAACGGGCGCGCAGCCGTCCGGTGGAGATCGGCCCCGGTGCGACCGCGTTGACCCGGATCCCGTACGGGCCGAGATCCCGTGCCAGATAACGGGTGTACTGCGCAACGGCTGCTTTGGCGACGCCGTAGTGCGCGTAGCCGCCGTCCTCAGTGGACTCAAGCCCGTTGATCGAACCTATCGTGACGATGCTGCCGCGTCGCTGCGCCCGCATCGGCTTCGCGACCGCCCGGCAGAAGTGGATCGTGCCGAACAGGTTCAGCCGCAACACGCTTTCCAGTTCGGCGAGGTCCACTTCGGACGCTTTGTTCCCGTGGATCGGCCCGGTCCCGCCGCCCGCGTTGCAGACCAGGACGTCCACCCCGCCCCACGCGGCGAGCACGGCGTCCACGGTCGCGTCCACTGCGGACGGATCGGTCACGTCGCACTGCAGGCCGAGCGCGTCCACGTCGTAGGCGGCGAGCTGCTGCAGCACCGAATCCGTTGCCTCGCCGGGAAACTCGGCGTGGAAGTCCCGGTCGACGGCCGCGACCGCGGCACCGGCGGCCGCGAAGCGCAGGGCGATCGCGCGTCCGATGCCTCGCCCCGCCCCAGTGACCAGGACCCGGGCGCCTGCCAGCGTCGTCATGAGACCTCCCGGGAGGGCACGGCGAGCCTTCCGGTGCGCAGCAGGCCGGTCGCCATCGCCGCCGCTTCCCGCACTTCGGTGCTCAGCCAGGTCTGCCGTTCGGTGAAACGCGGCAGCGGCACGGACACGGTGAACGCGCCCGCAGGCAGTCCGTTTTCACCGAAGAACGGCGCGGAAACGCAGCAGACGCCGTCGCTGAATTCTTCGAGGTCGAGTGCGTAGCCGCGGCGGCGGACGGCGGCAAGGTCCACCGTGAGCGCGTCGAAATCGGTGATGGTGTTGGCGGTGACCGCTTCCAGCGGTACCCCGTCGAACATCGTGGCGACCTGCTCTTCGGGCAGGAAGGCCAGCACCGCCTTGCAGGAGGCGCGCGCGTGCAGCTGGCCGGTGTAGCCGACGTCGAGATTGCCGACGGACAGCGTGTGCAGGCCCGAAATGTAGTGCTGCAGGATCAGGGTGCCGTGGTGCCAGCCCGAGATATAGGACGTCTCGTGCGTCTTGTTGTGCAGCCGGGTGAGGATCACGGCCAGCTCGGGGAGGGCCCGGACCGCCGTTGCAGGTGCCGGCTCAGCGACGCCGCCTTGGGCCCGACGTCGTAGCGTCCGCCGGACAACCGCACCACATGCCCGCTGGCGACCAAGGTGCGCAGCAGGTGGTAGCAGGTGCCGATCTTGATGCCGAGCTGCCGGCTGAGCACCTTCGCGGTGGCAGTTCCGTCCGCGGCCGCGACGGCTTCCAGCACCTGAAGGCCGCGCTCCAGGGTGTGCAGCAGGGTGGAGCGCGGCTCATTCATCGCGGAGCACCAGCCTGCTCAGCGTCAGCGCGAGCACCTTCGCGGCCTGCACGACGTCGGCCTCGGCGACGGACTCGTCCGGCGCGTGCGCCCGAGGCACTTCGCCGGGCCCGAAAATCGCGGTGGGGATGCCTTGTGCGCCGAAGAACGCGGCGTCGGAGCCCGCGGTGAAGCCCGTGAGCACCTCCGAGCCGGTGCAGCTCCGCTGTGCCGAGCGCAGCGCGGTGAGCAGCTCGTGGTCGGCCGGGGTTTCCCAGCCGGGGAGCCCTTCGTGGTCCCAACGCACGGTCGGCGGATGTTCGCGCAGCCAGTCGTCGGTCGCGCTGAGCGCGGCGAGCGCTTTCTCGATCGCGCGGCGCAGGTCGTCCGGGTGCTCGCCGGGCATCAGGCCGATCCGGCCGGACATCGTCGCGTGGTCGGGCACGGCCGCGCGCCAGCTGCCGGCGCGGGCGGTGCCGATCGCGAACGGGATCGCGGTGGGCACGTCGGCGAACAGCGGATGCCGGTAGGCCGCGCCCCGTTCGCGGGCCAGCTCGGCCAGCGTCTCGCGCACCCGGATAAGCCGCTCGAACGCGTCCACGCCTCGCCACGGCGCCGAGGTGTGCGCGGCGACCCCGGTGACGTCGACGGTGAAGAACAGCAGGCCGGTGCTGACCGGCACGATCGCGCCGCCGGTCGGCTCCAGCACCAGCGCGGCCGCCGGATCCGGGACCTCCAGCGCCGCCGCGCGCGTGCCGACCCCGGTGGTCTCCTCGGCGACGACCAGCTGCACCGCGACGTCGAACGGCAGGTCAGCCCCGCAGTCCTGCAGCGCGGCCAGCGCGTACAGCCCGGCCGCGATGCCGCCCTTCATGTCGACCGAACCCCGTCCGTGCACCCGGCCGTCCTCGCGGGCTCCCGAGTACGGCGGACGCGACCAGGAGTCCTCGTCGCCGGCGGGCACCACGTCGATGTGCCCGTTCAGGACGAGACAGGGCTTGCCGCGGCGGCCGGGGTACCAGGCGATCAGGTTCTCCCGCTCGGCTGCGCGCGGCTCGTCGCCGGCCAGCCCGGACGACGCGATCGGCTGGCGCGTCACCGGCCAGCCCCGCGCGGCGAACCAGTCGGCGTAGCGGCCGGCGACCCGGTCCTCCCAGCCGCTCTCGCTCGGCGCGCGGACGGTGTCGGCCAGCAGCGTCAGCATCTCCTCGGCGAGGGTGTCGACCTGGGCGAGCACCTGTCCGTCACTCGGTACTGGCATGGGGCACCTCCTGCTCTGTCGGGACGCACACTGTGCGACCTCGGCCGTGCTCATTGCATCAGAGTGAACCCGTTTTTCGACTATCTGAAATTTGCCCGCCGCGCGGCTGGGCGATCCGCGGCAGCCCGCCTAGCGTGCGGCGGGCATCCCCGAGCCCGAAGGAGAAGCCCGTGTCCCATGCCGAGCTGGCGCAGCGGCACCGGCGGGTCATGCCCGCCTGGCTGGACCTCTACTACGACGAGCCGATCGAACTGGTGCGCGGAAAGGGCCGCCGGGTGACCGACGGCGAGGGCCGGGAATACCTCGACTTCTTCGGCGGCCTGCTCGCCACGATGGTCGGCCACGACGTCGCGGAGATCACCGAGGCGATCCAGGCGCAGGCGGGCCGGCTGCTGCACTCCTCGACGCTGTACCTGATCCGCAGCCAGATCGAACTCGCCGAGCGGATCGCGCGGCTGTCCGGCATCAAGAACGCGAAGGTCTTCTTCGCCAACTCCGGCACCGAGGCGGTGGAGACCGCGCTGCTGCTGGCCACCCAGCGGCGGCGCTCCCACCAGGTGCTGGCCTTGCGCGGCAGCTACCACGGCCGGTCGTTCGGCACGGTCGCCGCGACGGGCATCCGCGGCTGGTCGGCGACCGCGCTCAGCCCGCTCGCCGTCACCTACGTGCACAACGGCTACCGCTATCGCAGCCCGTTCGGGCACCTGGACGACGCCGGGTTTATCGCCGCGTGTGCGGAGGAGCTGCGCACGATCATCGAGACCTCGACCGCGGGCGACGTCGCGTGCCTGCTGGCCGAACCTGTGCAGGGCGCGGGCGGATTCGCCGTGCCGCCCGACGGGTTCTTCCCGGCGATGAAGGAGGTGCTGGACGACTACGGGATCCTGCTCGTGTCGGACGAGGTCCAGTCCGGATGGGGCCGCACCGGCCGGTCGTTCTTCGCGATGAACGGGTTCGGCGCAACCCCGGATGCGATCACCTTCGCCAAGGGACTCGGCAACGGCGTCGCGATCGGCGGGGTGGTCGCCTCTCCGGAGCTGATGGACTGCCTCGGTGCGCATTCGATCTCCACCGCGGGCGGCAACCCGCTGGCCACGACGGCCGGGGTGGCGACGCTGGACTACCTGCTTTCGCACGATCTGCAGGCCAACGCCGACCGCATCGGCGAGCGTCTCGTCGCGGGCCTGCGGGACATCGCGGACAGCTGCCCGCTGGTCGGCGAGGTGCGCGGGATGGGCCTGATGATCGGCGTGGAACTCGTCGTGCCCGGCACCCGCGACCCGGCCGTCGCCGCGACCGCACGGGTGCTGGAAGCCGCGCGCCAGCGGGGGCTGCTCATCGGCCGCGGCGGCCTGCTCGGCAACGTCTTGCGCGTCACGCCGCCGATGACGGTGACGGCCGCCGAGGCGGACGAAGCGCTGGCCGTGCTGCGCGAGGTCTTGACTGAAGTGTCCATTGTGGAGCAGAAGGAGAACGCATGATCCGCCGCTGGAACCCGGAAACCCTGGCCGCCCCGATCGGCACCTACAGCCATCTGGCCCACGTGCCTGCCGAGTACGAACTCGTGCTGGTCTCCGGACAGGCCGCGCGGGTGCTGGAGGCTGCGCGAGCGGGGGCTGCTCATCGGCCGCGGTGGCCTGCTCGGCAACGTCTTGCGCGTCACGCCGCCGATGACGGTGACGGCCGCCGAGGCGGACGAAGCGCTGGCCGTGCTGCGCGAGGTTTTGACTGAAGTGTCCATTGTGGAGCAGAAGGAGTACGCATGATCCGCCGCTGGAACCCGGAAACCCTGGCCGCCCCGATCGGGACCTACAGCCATCTCGCGCACGCCTGCCGGGTAAGAATTCGTGCTGGTCTCCGGACAGGCCGCGCGGGGTGCTGGAGGCTGCGCGAGCGGGGGCTGCTCATCGGCCGCGGCGGCCTGCTCGGCAACGTCCTGCGCGTCACGCCGCCGATGACGGTGACGGCGGCCGAGGCGGACGAAGCGCTGGCCGTGCTGCGCGAGGTCTTGGCTGAAGTGTCCATTGTGGAGCAGAAGGAGAACGCATGATCCGCCGCTGGAACCCGGAAACCCTGGCTGCCCCGATCGGGACCTACAGCCATCTCGCGCACGTGCCTGCGGAGTACGAACTCGTGCTGGTCTCCGGACAGGTCGGCGTGCTGCCCGACGGAACTCTCGCGGGCGACGACGCGGAGTCGCAGGGCCGGGCCGTGTTCGCGAACATCGAGCGGCTGCTGGAAGCCGCCGGCGCGGGGCCGGACCAGCTGGTGCGGGTGTTCAGCATGGTGGCGGGCACCGAGCACCTCGCCGGGTACCGCACCGCGCTGCGGGAAGCGTTCGAGCGCTGGTACCCGCGCGGCGACTGGCCCGCCCAGTCGCTGATCGTGGCGGCGGCGCTGGCGAAGCCGGAGATCCTGGCGGAGGTCGAGGCGACGATCGCGGTGCCGCGGTGACGCCAGCCGAGTTCCGGGCGCTGTTTCCGGCTTTGCGCGAGCTGACCTGGCTGGACACTCCCGGCGCGCCGCCCGGAGCAGCGCCGGTGATCGCGGCGATGCGGGAGACAATCGACGCGTGGTCGTCAGGCCGTTTCGCATGGCAGGCGTGGGACGGTGCCGCCGCTCAGGCTCGGGAACTGTTCGCTGGGCTGCTCGGCGTGCCAGCGGGGACGGTCGCCACGGTGTCGTCGCTTTCCGAGGCCGCCGCCACGGTCGCCGGGTCGTTGCCGCGCGGCCGCGTTGTGGTGGCGGAACCGGAGTTTCGCAGCAACCGCTTCCCCTGGCTGGCCCGGCACGACGTGGTCAGCGTCCCCGCGCGCCGGACCGAGGACCTGATCGCCGCGCTCGACGACGACGTCGCGCTGCTCGCGGTGAGCGAGGTGACCAGCCGCGACGGCTACCGGCTCGACCTCGCCGCGCTGCGGGCGGCGACCGACCGCGTCGGCGCGCGGCTGTTCGTCAACCTCACCCAGTCGCTGGGCGTGCTGCGGTTCGATCCGGCCGTCGTCCGACCGGACTATTTCGCGGTCCACGGCTACAAATGGCTGCTGTGCCCGCGCGGAGCGGCGTGGCTGGTCGCGCGCCCGGACCGGGTGGACGAACTGCGCCCGCTGGCGCCCGGCTGGAAGTCGACCGCCGCCCCGCACGGCTACTTCGGCGGCGCACTCGACCTCGCGCCCGACGCCGGGCGATGCGACGCGTCCCCGGCCTGGTTCTCGTGGATCGGCGCCTGCGCGGCGTTGCGGCTGCTCGCCGCGCTGGACCCCGCCGCCGTTGAGCGCCACGTACTCGGCTTGGCCGCTCGCCTGACCAGCGAAGCCGAAGCGCTCGGCTTGCGGCCGGTGCACGACGGTCCCCAGTCCCACATCGTGGTCCTGCGCACCGACCACGCCGACCGGATCGCTCAAGCCCTTGCCGCGCACGGCATCCGCGCTACCGCTCTGGGCGACCGGGTGCGTTTCGGCTTCCACTACTTCAACGACGACACCGACATCGCGGCCGTGACCCGTGCATTGGCTGCCGGAGGAGAGCTGACATGAACAGCGTGCCCGTCGCCGTGGTGACCGGCGGTGCCAGCGGCATCGGCAAGGCCACCGCCGAACTGCTTGCCGGAACCGGTTATCGAGTCGCCGTACTGGACCTGGTGCGCGCCGAGATCGCTGGCGTCCGGTCCATCCACTGCGACGTCACCGCGCGAGCCTCCGTGCAGCAGGCCGTGGACGAGGTCGTCGGCACGCTCGGAGTGCCCGAGCTGATCGTGAATTCCGCCGGGATCTACCGGCCCGCGGAAGCGCTCGACATCACCGACGAGGACTTCGAGGTGTCGTTCGCGGTGAACGTCCGCGGCACCTTCCTGGTGTCTCAACTGTTCGCGGCGGTCATGACCGAAACGGGCGGCGCGATCGTTACCGTTTCGTCGGTCGCCGCCCGGCAGTCGACTTCGGAAAATGTCGTCTACTCCGCGACGAAGGGCGCGGTCGAGGCGTTGACTCGCGGTCTCGCGGTTTCCCTTGCCCCGTACGGAATCCGCGTGAACGGCGTAGCGCCCGGCCCGGTCGCGACCGCGATGGGCCACGCCGCCGCGGCCGACCCGGAGTACGAGCAGCGCATGCTCGCCCGCGTGCTCAGCCGCTCGTTCGCGACGCCCGCCGAGATCGCCCCGGCCATCGCCTACCTCGGCAGCCGCGCCGCTTCCCAGACCACCGGCCAGATCCTGCCGGTCGACGGCGGGGTGCTCGCCTGCCGCTGATCTCAGCGCAGCGGCGGGTAGTCCAGCCACGGATCCTGGAGGAATTCGCGCCATCGCGGATCGTGGCCGGTGCGCTTGACCCGGAAGTACGCGGCCCGCCGGGTCCGCCCGGAGGTGTTCCCGCCGATGTTGTGGCCCAGCAGGTAATGCGCCAGCAGCAGATCCCCGGCCCGGCCCCGGATCTGCTCGGGTTCGGGCAGGGGGATCGGCGGATAGCCGCCCGCGGCGAAGAACGCGTCCGGTCCGTGTTCGCGGAAATGCTCCGCGTGCGTCAGGTGGGTGCCCGGCCAGACCCACAGATTGCCGGCGTCCTGGTCGAGCTGGTCGGACAGCAGCACCCCGGCCAGCAGCGTGAACGTGCCCGGACGGCCGTCCGGCTCCGGCGGGAAACCGTCGATGTGGTGCCCGCCTGGCCGATGCGAAAACGGAGGGATGTTGAGCGCCACCTGCACCTGGCCCGGCACCTCCAGCGCGCCTTCGCCGATCAGCGATTCCGCGCACGACCACGCCGGGCTCCGGGTGAACAATTCCAGCAGCGCCGGAACTTCCGCCGACTCTGGGAAATAGAAATGCGGCCCGCGAACGGCGGCGGGCGGCGGGTCGCGCTTTGTCAGCGTGTCGATGGCGTCCGTTGCCGATGCCACCAGATGTTCAGGGATAGCTTGCGGAATCACGATGAAACCACGTTCGGCGAACTCCCGCATCTGCGTCCGGTTGAGCACGAAGGCCACGGTAAAGCACTGACGCCGGTCGTGGCGACTGATTTTCCTTCGCGCGATCCCGGTCCGCCCGATAACATCGGCCGCTCAACCCTTCTCAAGCCGGAGAGGCGCAATGTCACGCCACTACCTCACGACCGCCATTCCATACGTGAACTCCAAGCCACACCTTGGCTTCGCGATGGAACTGGTGCAGACGGACGTGATGGCGCGGCACTGGCGGCACCGCGGCCACGAGGTCCGCTTTCTCACCGGCACCGACGACAACTCGCTGAAGAACGCGATCGCCGCGGAAGCGGAAGGCGTGCCGACGAAGGACTTCGTCGACCGCAACGCCGCCGCGTTCGAGGCTTTGCGCGAGCCGCTGCAGATCAGCTTCGACGACTTCATCCGCACCAGCGCGGACCCGCGGCACCGGGCGGGCGTCGACCGGCTCTGGCGGGCCGCCGATGCGCAAGGAGACTTGTACCGCAAGGATTTCCAGGGTTTGTACTGCGTCGGCTGCGAGCAGTTCTACACCGAGGCGGAGCTGGCCGACGGGAACTGCCCGGAGCATTTCACGCCGCCGGCCCAGGTGAGCGAAGAGAACTGGTTCTTCAAACTGTCGCGGTACGAGGACAAACTGCGCGAGCTGATCGAGTCGGGCACGCTGCGGATCGAACCGGAAAGCCGCCGTAACGAGGTGCTCGGCTTCATCAACACCGGCCTGCAGGACTTCTCGATCTCCCGCTCGACCGAACGCGCGCGCGGCTGGGGCATCGAGGTGCCCGGCGACCCGGGCCAGGTCGTGTACGTGTGGTGGGACGCGCTCGGCAACTACATCACCGCGCTCGACTACGGCACGAACGGCGAGAACTACCGGCACTGGTGGGCCGAATCCGACGAGCGCACGCACGTGATCGGCAAGGGCATCATCCGGTTCCACGCCGTGTACTGGCCGGCGATGCTGCTCAGCGCGGGCCAGCCGCTGCCGACGACGATCTTCGTGCACGACTACCTGACCGTCGAAGGCCGCAAACTGGGCAAGAGCCTGGGCAACGCGATCGACCCGGTCGCGATCGTCAACGACTTCGGCGCCGACGCGCTGCGCTGGTGGCTGGTCCGCGACGTGCCGAGGGTCGGCGACGCCGATTACACGACCGAGCGGCTGCTCGGGCGCTACCACGAGGACCTGGCGAACGGCCTCGGCAACCTGGTCAACCGGACGGTCAGCATGGTCCACAAGTACCGCGGCGGCACCGTCCCGCCGCTGACGGCACTGCCGGAAATCCCGCTGACCGACGTGATCTCCGCGGCCCCGAAGGCGGTGGACGCCGCACTGGCCCGCTTCGACCTCCGCACCGCGACGGCTGCGGTGTGGAAGATCGTCGAGGAGGCCAACCGGTACGTCGTCGAGGTCCAGCCTTGGACGCTCGCTCGGGAGGAGAAGGCAGGGGACGCCGAGTCTGGGCAACGGCTCAGCGACGCGCTGGCTTTGCTGATCCATGCCGCGCGGGTGGTGGCGGAGGAGTTGACGCCTTTCTTGCCCGCTGCGGCGGCGCGGGTGGCGGCGCAGTTGGGTGATGGCGGGGATCGGCTTGGGGCGCCGGAGCCGTTGTTTCCGCGGATTGAGGTGAGCAGCTAGCGAGACAAATCCACTGCTCGCCGGACCTGGTCGCTCAGCTCGCTGCCCGCGAGATCACCATTGAGAACTTGTGCTGGCAGCGGAAATCGTGGCCAGGCGAACGATACGGTCCGATAGCCGACCGGCTCTTCCCCGTAATGGCTCCGGCACGGGAGAGCGGGCTCGCCGCCGCACTGCTGTGCCTGCGACGGCGAGGCGATCGACGCTTTACCCGTGGCACGCTACCTCGTACCGCCCCCTGTTCCACGGTTCGAAGGTGTTGTCGGGCTTGGCTTTGGCCGTGTAGTAGTGATTGTCGGTGCCGATCACTCTGATCACGTGCTGGGCCGGGTCCAGATCGACGCCGATCTCGATCGGGCGGTGACAGCTGTTCTCGTGATAGGCCAGGCCGTTGCCGACCTGGTGCCATCCGCTCCCGCCGTCGGCGTAGACCGGGCGGGAGTCGCCGACGACTCCGATCACGACGTTGATGATGTTGCCCCCGCCGAAATCGACGACTACCGCGCGGGAACCGCACAGTTTCGCCCCGGGGTGCTCGAAGTTGTCGGTGATCGGTTGCGATGCGCCGTTGCACGGGCCGGTTTCCCGGACGGACGCGTTCGCCGCGCCGCTGGACACCAGGCTCAGGCCTAGCGCCAGCGACACCGCTGCGATGCCGGACACGATGGTGTGTTTCGCGATCATGGGGTCGATTCCCTTCGTCGGCTCTGCTTGTGGGCGGCGGCCAGCCGGTCACGCTGGGCGGTCTCGCCGGAACCAGGCATAGCCCGCCGGGATTGTTCTGTGTCGGTGCCTGGACTCCGAACATCGTTGCCCGAACAATGGGCCGGGGGGCACGCTGTCCGACGCGGCGGGCGGCCGCAAGCTGCCGACCCTCGCAGTGGCGCTCGCGTATGTCCGGGCTTGCGAGGGCGACGTCGCCGCGTGGGAAAGGATTGGCGCGCGCTCGCAGCGGAACTGGCCGCCGAAAACGCCGGGAGCCGGGAACCAACCGGCAACGCGCCGTATGTCGGGCGACCTGACCGACGTGCGCCACCCGCGTCTCGAAGCGGCTCTGACCGGGCACACCTCCGTGATCCCGGCGGTGACCTACCGTCTGCTCAGCGCGGGACTGGATGCCACCGCGCGCCCCTGGGAGCTGAACTTCGAGGAAGTGTCGGCTCGTCTGCATCCGTGACAACAGCCAGTCGTGCACCGTGCACAGCCGCCTGCCCTCCGTTTCGTCTCCCCGCCCGAATCGCGCACCCCACTGGACTTCCTAACGTCGGCCACAACGTTGTGATCCGGTCCGTACGACAGGAGCCCGCCGATGACTGATCCCTCTCGCAGCCGCCTGGGAGTGCTGCTCGGCAGCACCACTCCGCCCGAGCAGATCGGCAGGCAGGCCGCGGCCGCGGAGGCCGCCGGGTTCGGGGAGGTGTGGTTGCCCGAGGACTACTTCTTCCTCGGCGGCATCGCGGGCGCCGCGCTCGCGCTCGGGGCTACGTCGCGGGTTCCGGTCGGCATCGGGGTCGTGTCGTCGGTCGTGCGGCATCCGGCGTTGCTGGCCATGGAGATCGGCACTCTCGCGCGGGCCTATCCGGGGCGGCTGATGCCGGGCATCGGGCACGGCGTTCCCGCCTGGACCGCGCAGATGGGCTTGACCCAGCGGTCTCCGATGAGCGCGCTGCGCGAGACGCTCACCGCCGTCCGGGGGCTGCTGGGCGGGGAGACGATCAACGACGAAGGCCGGTTCGCCGTGTTCCGGGACGTCGCGATCACGCATCCGGTCCCGGAGCGGGTGCCGTTGTTCACCGGGGTGCTGGGCGACAAAGGGCTGGAGCTGACGGGGGCCTTGGCCGACGGGTTGCTCGTCAGCGCGCTCGCGCCGGTCGAATACGTGCGGAGTGCGCGGCGCAAGCTGGACGAGGCCGCTCGTGCCGCCGGGCGCGAGGAGCGGGTCGCGATCACTGTCCTTGCCGCCGCGAATGTCACGCGGGACCCGGGGCAGGTGGCTGCGACGCGGGAGGCGCTCAAGGCGGTCCTCGCGTTTTACCTTGCTGCGACCGGGCCGGGGCCGCTGTTCGGCGCGGTCGGGGCGAACGAGCAGCTGGCGGACATGCTGTCTCGCGGCGGTCCCGAGGTGGTCGCGGCCGAGATGCCGGACGCCTGGCTCGACGTCTTCGCGGTCGCGGGCGATCAGGACGCCGCGCGGGCTCGCCTCAAGGACTACCTCGACGCTGGCGCGGACAACGTCGCCATCGCCACCGTCGTCGCGGACGGTGCGGAAGAAACCCTTGCCGCAGTCGGAGAACTGACCGGCGAATTCACTCACTGAAAGGGCACGACCATGAGCACTGACCTCGAGCGGATCCTCGAAGTGCACGAAGGCTGGTACGAGGCGAACATCGGTCTCGTCGCCGACCGGATGCTGCAGTACTTCCCGAAGGGCGACGGCTACCACCAGTTCAACCTCAACGGCCACACCTACCACGGCGTGCTGGACAAGCACCGGCTGTGGGTCAACGCCGCGAAGATCGGGCTGAGCATCACCGCGATCAAGGACACCGTCGGCCCGGACATCCAGGTCTTCGGCGACGTCGCGCTGCTCACCGCCGAAGGGACCGCGGACGTGCTGTCTCCTGGCCAGGAGAACGCGGTGACGACGCCGTTCCGCACGACCGAGTTCTTCCGCCGCGACGACGGCGAGGGCGGCCAGGACTGGCGGATCTGGCACATGCACGTGAGTGTCCAGGACCCGCAGATGCCCAAGCACGGAACGGAATGAGGACGGGTTTGAACCGCGTCACCGTCGAGGGGCGGACCGGGAAGCTGTCGGTGCTGCGCACGGCGGACGACCGGTCCGGCACCCCGCTCGTGCTCCTCCATCCGATCAACTCCGCGGCGGTGGTCTGGGCGGACGTCGCCGCGCGGCTGGACCGGCCGGTCGTGGCACCGGACCTGCGCGGGCACGGAAACTCCGGGCAGACCGGTCCGTTCACTGTCGAGGAGGGCTACGTTCCCGACGTGCTCGCGGTCCTCGACGCGCTTGGGCTCGACGAGGTGCATCTGGCCGGAGGGTCGCTCGGCGGCACGATCAGCGTCGCGCTGGCCGCGCTGCATCCTCGGCGGGTGCGCAGCGTCGCGACGTTCGGTTCGACGCTGGGCACTGGCGTTCCGGACGAGGCGATCGCCGCGATGGTGCGCGAACTCGAGGCCGCTGGCACCGCTGGGTATTTCGCCGGGCAGGTGCCGGAAATCGTGGGCCGCGCGCACCGGGACTCCGCGCGGATCCAGGAGGTGATGGCGGAGGCGGTCGGGACCCGGCCGACCGCGGTGGTCGCCGAGATCCTGTACGGGGCCTTCGGCGCGGACATCCGGCATCTGGCCGGAAGGGTGGCTACGTCGGGGATTCCGGTGCTCGCGGTCGCCGGGACGGAGGATCCGACGTGCCCGCCCGCGATGTCGCGTGAACTGTCCGAAGTCACTGGCGGCACGGCGAAGGTGCTGGACGGGACGGGCCACCTGCCGATGCTCGAGGAGGCCGGCGTGGTGGCCGAGCTGCTGAGGGAACACCTCGCGAGTGCGGAGGCAGGAAAGTCGTGACGTACTCGATCGTCGCGCGCGATCCGGAAACCGGATGGCTCGGTGTCGGTGCGCAGACTCACTTCTTCGGAGTCGGCACGCTGCTGCCCTGGGCCGAGGCGGGGGTGGGAGCGGTGGCCACCCAGGCGTTCGTCAACGTGGACTACGGTCCTCGCGGCCTGGAGCTGTTGCGCGCGGGCGTGCCCGCACCGTCCACTGTGGACCTCCTGGTGGCCGAGGACCCGGAGGCCGCGTACCGCCAGCTGGGAGTGGTCGACGCGCGGGGCTCGGTCGGGATGTACACCGGCGGGTCCTGCGCGCCGCACACCGGCTTCGCGCGCGGGCATCAGGTGGCGGTGCAAGGGAACATGCTGGCCGGCCCCGAGGTCTGCCAGGCCGCGCTCGCCGCTTTCGAGACCGCGGAAGGGGATCTCGCCGACCGGATCGTCGCCGGGCTCCGGGCCGCGGAGGCTGCCGGGGGAGACGTGCGCGGTTCGCAGTCGGCGGCGTTGCGGGTGGTGTCGGGCCGACGCGGGCCGACACCGTGGAACGAGGTGGTCGTCGACCTGCGCGTCGACGACCACCCGGATCCGCTCGCCGAGCTGGCGCGGCTGCTGCCGCGTTCGCGGGCGTTCGGCGCGGTCGGCGGGGTGATGTTCACGCGCGGGCTGACGCTCGGGCCGTTCGACGGAGTCTCCCCGGGCGAACTGGACGAACGGCTGGCCGCCCTCGCGTCGGCAGCGGAGGTCATCGGGCCGGACAACCGCGAGGCGGACTTCTGGCGCGCGGTCCTGCTCGCCCGCGCCGGACGCCACCGGGAAGCCGCGGACCTCTTCGCCGAGGTCGTGAGATTCCGGCCCGCGTTGCTGGAGTTCGCGAAAGGCCTTGCTCCGCTTGGCTTTCTCGACGACGAAGCGCTCGCCGCGATCACCGCACACCTTGAGGAGCCAGCATGAGCGCCGACGCCGCGGTCCGAGCCGACCGGGTGACCGACCTGGCCGCGAGCCTGATCCGGTGCGACACGCGGAATCCTCCCGGCGGCGAGCAGCCCGTGGTCGAACCGCTTTCGGAGGTCCTGCGCGAACTGGGCGCGGAGGTGGAGATCTTCGAACCCGAACCGGGCCGCCCGTCGGTCCTGGCCCGCGTCGGGAACGGCGAGGGACCCACGCTGCTGGTCAACGGGCACATCGACGTCGTCCCGGTGTCCGAAGCGGACTGGTCGGTGCCGCCGTTCGGCGGGCTGGTCCGGGACGGGCTGCTCTACGGCCGGGGCGCCTGCGACATGAAAGGCGGGATCGCGGCCGCGCTCGAAGGGCTGCGCGCCTGCCGAGACGCCGGGATCGAGCCGCCTGCCGACATCGTCTTCCACTTCGTGGCCGACGAGGAGACCGGCGGCCGGGCCGGGACGGAAGCGCTGGTCGCCGCCGGGCTGGTGCACGCCGACGCGGCTGTCGTCCCCGAACCGAGCGAACTGCGCGTCGGAGTGGCCGAGCGAGGTTCGCTGATGGCGGAGATCGCGGTGCGGGGCCGGGCGGGCCACGGCAGCGACCCGGCGGCCGGGCACTCCGCGATCGCGGACGCGGCGCGCATCGTTTCCGCGCTCCACCTCGCCGACTTCGGCGACGGCGAGCATCCGCTCCTCGGCACGCCCACCGCCAACGTCGGGACCATCGCGGGCGGCACCGCGGCCAACATCGTGGCGGCCGAGTGCAGGCTCCGGGTCGACCGGCGCGTGCTGCCCGGCCGGACCCGCGATGAGGCGCTGGCCGAGGTGACCGGGCTGATCGACGCCGCGGGCGAGTTCGACTACACCGCCGAGGTCGTCGCGTTCGCCGAGGGCTCCGAAGTGGACTCCGGACACCCGTTCGTCGCCGAGGTCCGGCGCGCGGCGGACGGTGCGCCGGTGCGGGGGTTGAAGCTCGGCACGGACGCGCGGTTTCTCCGCAATGCGTTGGGCATTCCGACAGTGGTGTACGGGCCCGGCTCGATGACTGTCGCGCACACTGCTGACGAGTACGTGCCGGTCGGTGACCTGGTCACTGCCGCGCGGACGTTCGCCCGGCTGTACGTCTCCTTCGACGGTGTGAGCAGCCACGACGCCAGTTAAGGTCGTCGCATGGAGCAGGTCGCCGAAGCCTCGATCGACGACGTGGTGCGCGGTGCCGTGCACTTCGGCAGCGGAGGCGGCGGCGACCCGTACCTCGGCCAGCAGCTTCTGCTCGCGGCGGTCCGGCGGCACGGGCCGATCCCGCTCGTGAAGGCGGACGACCTTGCCCCGGACGCGCTCGTGCTGCCGGTGGTGTCCGGCGGGACCCCGCACACCCTCGTCGAGAAGGCGCACAGCAGGGCCGAGGCGGAGACGCTCCGGGCGGCAGTGGAAGCACGCGCCGGACGCGAGTGCGCGGCGGTCCTGCCGATCCAGCTCGGCAGCGTCAACGTGGCCGTCCCGCTGGTCGTCGCGGCCGAACTCGGGCTGCCGTGCCTCGACCTCGACCTGATGCGCCGCACCCTGCCGTCGATCGACCTGACCCTGCTGCGGCTGGCCGGGTTTTCCGTCTCGCCCATCACCGTCGTCGGCGGCGCCGGGGTGGTCGCCGAGTTCAGCCAGGGCGCCGACGCGGTGCTCGGCGAGCTGGTGCGGGCCGTGCTGCCGCCGCTGGGGCTCGTGGCGCTGATCAGCGCGTACCGGGTGACCGCGGGGGACTGTGCGCGGCTCGGCGACATCGGGTCGATCAGCGAGTGCGCCAGGATCGGGGCGGCGCTCGCCGAGGTCTCGCCGGACGGTTACGACCCGTACCTGCGGGCCTGCGGCGGACACCTGGTGTGCGCCGGAACGGTCGCCGAAGTCCTCCAGCATTCCTCCGACGGCTGGCCGCGCGGCGTGGTTTCCCTTGATACGCCAGAGGGTTTCGTGCGGATCGACTTCCAGAACGAGAACCTGGTGGTCAGCCGGGAAGGCACGGTGCTGGCCACGGTCCCGGACCTCATCGGTGTCGCGGACGCGGACACGGGCGCCTTGACGCAGACGGTCGACCTCGCCGTCGGCCAGGAAGTGCACGTGATCGCCAGTCCGGTCGACGATCGGTGGCACACGCCCGACGGACACGCGGCGGCTGGTCCGCGTGCGTTCGGTTACCACGTCGACCCCGTGCGGTTCGACGGTTCGACGCCCTTGGCCGGTGCCCGATGAGGAGGGTGGGCATCGACGCCGTCGCCGCCCGTGCCGTGGCCCTGGACGAGGGAAGCCGGATCGTGGCGTCCCATCGCGGGCTTCCCGGGACCGAACCGTCGCGGCTGCTCGACGCGCTGATCGCCGAGGGCGTCGACGCCAGGACGGTCGACCGGGTCGTGGCGATCCTGCCGGAGCACGTGCCCGCCGAGGTGCGGGGCGTCGGGGTCCTGCGCATCGGCGGCGCCACGGCGCTGCCGCCGCTCGCGGGGTGGCCGGACCGGACGTCCGGGCCCGTCGCGATGGTGCGCGGCGGTCACGAGTACGACGGCACCGAATCAGCGCCGCTGGACCTCGCCGCGGTGGCGGAATTCGCCCGGCGATGCGCCGGAACCGTCCGCGCGGTCGCGGTGTCCGGCGTCCACGGGCTGGAGAATCCCGACCACGAACAGCAGGCCGCCGCAGTGCTCGCCGACGTGCTCGGGCCGGACGTACCGGTACTCACCGGCGGCGAGACCGAGGCGATCGGGCTGCTGGAGCGGGAGAACACCGCCGTGCTCGACGCGGCTCTGGCCGAGTTCGCCCGCGCGCGGATCGACGAGCTGGGCACTGCGGTCCGGAAGCACAACCCGGAGGCCGAGCTGTACCTGGTCCGCGGCGACGGAGCAGTACTGTCCGAATTGGACGCACAGCGCCACGCCACGGCCTGCCTCGGCGCGGCCCGCGCGGCGCTGCTGCACGGGGCCGCCCGGCTGGCCGGAGTGCCCGCGGCCGTGGTGGCGGACGCGAACGACGACCGGACTGTCGTCGGGACGACCTACGGCGGCTTGCTCCCCGAATCAGGCGCACACCGAGAATTCGGCGGAGTCCGGATCGGCTCGCGCCTCCCGAGGCTGACCGTGGTCGATCGAGAGAGGTCGTTTGCCGCAGCGGTCGCCCGCGCGCGATACGGGTATGACGACCTCCCGGTCGTGCTCGTCGGCTCCGCAGATGCTCCTGGTGTCTCGGTGATCCGGCCGCCGGACGGCGATCTCGCGGCCGCTGTAGGGGCAGCCACCGCGGAGGCGGTGGGTGTGGTCGACCGGATCTTCTGGCAGGGCACCGGCGGCCGGGAAGACTCGGCGGCCCGCGCCCGGCAGCTGGCCAGGGACGCCGCGATCCGCGCCGGCGCCGATCCCCGCACCCTGCGGGAAACCCCGGTGAAGGAGGCGCTGATGACCTACGTTCCGGTCCCGGCCGCGCGCCTGCGGGCGATCGCGGTGGGGCCGCTTCTGGAACCGGTGGTGCCATGACGGTGACTCTTGCCCAGCTGCTGGACTTGGGCGTGCTCGAACACTGCGAGGTGCTCGCGGGTTCTGCGGTGCGTGAGATTTCCGAACTAGCCCCGCGCAGCGTGGTGGTGTCCGGCCGTGAGCAGCTCGCCCTCGACGACCGCGCGATCCGGCTGGCGTTGCCGCTTCTGGAACCGGTGGTGCCATGACCGTCACCCTTGCCCAGTTGCTGGACTTGGGCCTGCTCGAACACTGCGAGGTGCTCGCCGGGGAGGCGGGCCTGCGAAGGCCGGTCGGGACGGTCGTCGCGGGCTCCACCGTGCGGGAGATTTCCGAACTAGCCCCGCGCAGCGTCGTCGTGTTCGGCCGCGAGCAGCTCGCCCTCGACGACCTCGCGGCGGACCTCGCGATCCGGCTGGCCGGCGGCGCGGGCCTGTCCGGGATCATCGCCGCCCGCACACCCCGGCCGGTTCCCCTCGCGGCCCGTCGCCTCGCCGATCGGCTGGCGTTGCCGCTCATCGGCGTCGAGGACATCGTGCCCGCGCGCGTGGTCACCGCGTTCGATCCGTACGTCCGTGCGCCCGAAATCGCGGGCCTGCGCGTGCTCGGCGACGCCTCCCGCCGGTTTCAGCGGCCGCCCGCCGACGCGGACGCGCTCGCGACGCAGCTCGGGGAAACGCTCGGCGCCCCGGTCGCGCTCGTCGACGCGGAATCCCGTTTCGTAGCCGGTGATCCGACGGTGCACACGCTGCTCGGGACCTGCGCCGACCCGGCGAGACTGGCCGACGCGCGACCCGCCGCGCTCACCGTCGGACCCGACGGCGACCTGATGCTGCAACCGGTCCAGGTCGGCGCGACCGGGCCGGCGGTGTACTGGATCGTCGTGCGGCGGCCCCGCTTCGCGGCTGGTGCGCTGCTCGAACCGGTCCGGCGGGCGATCGCGATCGCGGCGCTGTCGTTCGCGGTGCACGTCGCGGGCGAAGCGATCCTCGCCGAACGGGAGCACCGGCGCCGTTCGCTGCTGCTGAACGAGATTCTCGAACAGCCGGACGAGCCGGGACGCCGCACCGTCGAGCGGGCGACCGCGCTCGGCTGGCGGCTCGCCGGACGGCACACCGCGGTGCAGCTGCAGGTTTCGGCCGCCCCGGCCGCGCTCCGGACGTCCGCGCTGGGCACGGAACTGGAGGCGCAGCTGGCCGAACACGGCGTGCCCGCGAGACTCGTCGAACGCGGCGAAGGATGGCTCTTCTGGCAAACCGCCGACGCGCCGTCCGACGCGGCGGACCCCGGCCCGCTGATCGAACGGCTCACCCGGACGCTCGCCGCCGTCGAAGCGGAGCATCCCGGGCTCCGGCTCTGCGCGGGCGTGGGCCGCGCGCACGAGGGCACGGCGGGCATCGGCCACTCCGCCGAACAAGCTCGCCGCGCCGCCATGCTCGCCCACACCTCGCACCGCCGGGCGGTCGTCGAGCACATCGACGCTGGCAGCACTCGACGGCTCATCGCGGGCTGGTACGAATCCGCTCCTTTGCGCGGCGCCGCGGCCGACCTGCTCGCTCCGCTCACCGAGGCGGACCCGTCCGGCGTCCTGGTGCGCACCCTGCGGTGCTACCTGGACTCGCAGTCCTCCGCGAAGGCAGCTGGCGTCGTCCTCGGCGTCCACCGGAACACGGTTATGCAGCGCATGGAACGGATCGCCGAGCTGCTGCCCGCCGACCTCGCCGATCCGGACGACCGTCTGGCCGTGCACTTGGCCACGCGCGCGACCGGGGTCGATTGGGAGGAGCCCGGCTGACAGCGTGCACGGGACAGCAGGGTTCGGCCATCGTGCACGGTGCGGATCGCCGAGTTGCCCGCCGACCCGGACGATCGCCTTGCCGCGCGCTGTCGGCATCGACTGGGGCGAGCCCGGCTAACAGCGTGCACAGGTCAGCAGGCCCGCGTTCGGCCACCGTGCACGATGACGAAGCCCCGTGCGGCCGGTTGAGTGTCCGGAATGGACACTGCGGGAATCACCATCGGCTACAAGGCATCCGCCGAACAGTTCGGGCCTCGGCACCTGGTCGATCTTGCCGTCCTCGCCGAACAGCGGGGCTTCGACTCGGTCATGGTCAGCGACCACTACCAGCCCTGGCGGCACCGGCACGGGCACGCGCCGTTCTCGATGGCCTGGCTCGCCGCGGCGGGGAGCGAACCGAACGGGTCCAGCTCGGCACCAGCGTGCTGACCGCGACCTTCCGCTACCACCCGGCCGTGGTCGCGCAGGCCTTCGGCACTCTCGGCGCGCTCTATCCCGGACGGATCGTGCTCGGCCTCGGCACCGGCGAAGCGCTCAACGAGGTCGCGGTCTCCCGCATGGAGTGGCCCGGGTTCAAGGAACGGTTCGCCCGCCTGCGGGAGGCGATCGACCTCATCCGTCGCTTGTGGACGGAGGAGCGAGTGAATTTCGCCGGCGAGTACTACCAAACAGAGAACGCGACCGTCTACGACCGCCCGCCCCGGCCGGTGCCGATCTATGTCGCGGCAGGCGGTCCGGTGGTGGCGAAATACGCCGGCCGGGCGGCGGACGGCTTCATCTGCACCAGCGGCAAGGGCATGGACCTCTACACGGAGAAGCTGCAGCCCGCGGTCGACGCCGGAGCCGAGCAGGCGGGCCGTGCGCGTTCGGACGTCGTGCGTTCGATCGAGATCAAGCTGTCGTATGACGCCGACGCCGAGGCAGCGGTCGCGAACACCCGGTTCTGGGCGCCGCTTTCGCTGACCGCCGAACAGAAACACGGCATCTCCGATCCCGTCGCCATGGAGCAGGTCGCCGACGAGCTGCCGATGGCCCAGGTCGCTTCCCGGTGGATCGTGTCCGCCGATCCGGACGAGGTCGTCGAGCGGATCCGCCCGTACGTCGACGCCGGGTTCACCGACCTCGTGCTGCACGCGCCCGGCGACGATCAAGCCCGTTTCCTCAAACTGGCCGGGAAAGACCTCCTGCCCCGGCTGCGGACCCTGGGCTGAGCGCCCTGCCGGGCGAAGATCACGGTGCGCTGCGCCCACTGACGGCGGTCCAGGCGCTGCTTAGCCTTCCCCCTACGCATCGTGGCGTGGACGGAAGGAGCGGTCCGGTGACAGCAGTCGACGAGCGGCCGGGAACAGCCGGGCTCTCCGGGGCCGTCCGGCTTTCCCAGCTCGTGAGCGCGCGCCGCGGCTGGTTCAGCGTGGCCGCCCCGGCTTCCGGCCTCGACCGGCCGCTGGCCGGGGTGACGCGGTGGGACCCTTCGCGCCTGCCCGGCCGGAATGAGCTGGTGACGGTGCCGGCCGCGGCCGAACTGGAGCAAGCCCTGGCCGCCGCCGGTCGCGCGCAAGCGGCGGCTCTCGTCGTGCGCGAGCTGCCGCCGGACTTCGGCCTGACCGCCGCGGTGCCGGTGCTCGTGGCGGAGAAGCAGGTCAGCTGGGCGGCGATCGAAACGCTGGTGCGGGCTCTGTTGTCCGGCGCGCGCGGCGGCACGCCGACTGCGGGCGGCCTCTACGAACTCGCCGAGAGCGCCGCGCTCGCGCTGGACGGCGCCGTCGTGATCACCGACGCCGGCTTCCGTGTGCTCGCTTTCGGTTGCGCGGGAACGGTGGATGCGCTCACCAGCGAAACGATCCTCTCCCGGCGCGTTCCGGACGCGATCCGGGAGCGCCTCAGCCGGATGCGGAGTGCCACGCGGGCAGGCTCGTGGTGGGCAGCTCCGATCCGCGTCGGCAGCTCAATCAGCGGTTACGTCCTCTGGGCACCTGGTCACGGCGCGCCCGAGTCCGCGCCGAGAGCCCTGAACGAGGTCTCGACAGCGGCCGCGGCCTGGTTCATTGACGAACCCGCCGGACGGGACGACGAGGACGCGATCCGTGCCGAGCTGCTGCGCGGGCTGCTGACCGGTTCCGGTTCCCTGGAAGCGCTGACCGAGCGGCTCGGCCCCGCGCGGCGGTGGCGGCTGGCCGCTCTGGCCGCGCACGCCGACACGCCAGCAATCACCTCCGAGCACGAGGCGGCCATGGCCCGCTGCGCGCGGATGCTCGACCCCGGCGCGGCCACGGCGGTGCTGGGCTCGGTCCTGTTCGTGGCATTCCCCTCCACCCCCGGCAGCGGGCCCGCCGATTTCGCTGAGCGACTCCGACGGCGCGTGTCGGCGGCCGCGGGCGGGCCGATGGTGTCCTGCCTCGGCCGCCCTTGCGGCACCGGCGAGGAGATCCGCGCCGAACTGAACCCGCTCAGGCACGCGACGGGCGTGCTGGCGGCGCGGCCGACCCCGGCCACCGTCCACCTGGCGGACTTGCGCCCGCACGTCCTGATCTCCGAACTGGCGGGCCTCGCCGACGAACACCCCGGCCTCCTCGACGGCGCACTGGACGTCCTGCGCCGCGACGACTCCCCACGCGGCGCCGAGTACCTAGCCACGCTCCGCTGCTGGTTCGACGCCGGCGGCGACGCCACCCGAGCCGCGGCCGCACTTCGCATTCACCGCAACACCTTCCGCTACCGGCTGCAGCGGATCGAAGCCTTGTGCGCGGTCGATCTGGATGATCCCGTGCAGCGCTTCACGATCGAGCTGCAGACCCGGCTGCTTGTTCCGCCGCTGAGGACGTCTTAGCTTGTCGTTTAACCACGGGCTGGTGAGGGCTGCCCGCAGTTGATCATGGGTGCAGCCCTTGTTCGATGATTCCTCTTGCGACAGAAGCAAGTTCGGCCGTCAACCCGGCCGGGGAACATGAATCTGGATCTGAATGTTGGTGCTGATCATGAAGGCAATGGCACTGCAGCACTACGGCGGCGCAGACGACCTGCAGCTCACGGAGCGGCCGACGCCGGCGGTCGCGCCTGGTGAGTTCCTGGTCCGGGTGAAGGCGGCGGGCGTGAACCCGGCCGACTGGAAGGTCAGCGCCGGCAGTCTCGACGGCGTCATGGAGGCTCGTTTCCCCCTGATCCCGGGGTGGGAGGTGGCCGGTGTCATCGAGACCCGCGGCTTCGATGCCACCGAGTTCGAGGTCGGCGACGAGGTCGTCGGCTACATCAACAAGGACTGGGCGCAGAACGGCGGCTATGCCGAACTGGTCTCCGCCCCGGCTCGCACCTTGGCGCGCAAGCCGGCGTCCTGGGACTGGGCGCACGCGGCGTGCCTGCCGCTGCCCGGGCTGACGGCCTACCAGGCCGTCAAGCGCATCAACATCGGCGAGGGCGACACCGTCCTGGTCCACGGGGCCGCCGGCGGGGTCGGCTCGCTCGGTGTGCAGATCGCCGTCGCCCGCGGCGCCAGGGTCATCGGCACCGCCAGCAAGCGCAACCACGACTTCCTGCGCGGGCTCGGAGCCACACCAGTCGCCTACGGCGAGGGCCTGGCCGAGCGGGTGCGCCAGCTGGCGCCCGGGGGTATCGATGCGGCGCTCGACTGCTACGGCAGCGACGCGGTGGCCGTCTCGCAGAAGGTCTTGAAGGACCCAGCGCGGGTCGTCTCCGTAGCCGACCTCACCGTCACCGACCAGGGCGGGCAGCTGGTGTGGGCGCGCCCGAACGCCGACGACCTGGCCGAGCTGGTCGATCTCGCCGAGTCCGGGAAATTGTCCGTCACCGTGAACCGCTCCTTCCCGCTGGAGCAGGCGGCCGACGCCTGGCGGGCTCTCCAGGAGGAGGGCCGCACCCGCGGCCGGATCGTGCTGGACATCGACGCCAACTGACCTGCCCGTCCGCGACCCGGAACCAACGCACTTACCTACGCTGGGTGGATGGCACTCGTTAGATGACATAACGCCAGCCGGTAAGTGAGTAAGCGCTGAACCAACATCCAATGAGGACAAAGGCGGCCGTCGCGGCAACCGCGGTCCCGGGGCGGCGGGCGGCGAGACCGCGGGCGATCGGGAACAGCAGGATGAAACCGGGGACCAGGAATCGCGGTTTGGCCGTCGGGAGTCCGGCGGTGCCGACGACCAGCACCACCATCCCGGTGCCGTAGGCGGCGAGCGGCCACCATCGCGACAACGGGCGGAGCGTCGTGCACAGCAGGACAGCGAGCACGGCCGCGCCGAGCAGGAGGAAGACGGTCAGCGTCTCCATCACCGAAGAGCCGGAAACCAGCTTCTGCCAAGAGAATTCCGCTGCCTCGCGGCCGTAGTCGAAGCGGGTTCGCCAGTTGTCCCATTCGAGGTCGAACCAGCCGGTCGGGCTGCCGGTCCGGACCGCGACGAAGACCCACCAGCCGAGCAGCCCGAGCGGGCACAGCACCGCGCAGATCATGGTCGGCCAGCGGTCGCGGGTGCGGACGAAGGCGATCACCGCGGCGACCCCGACGACGGCGACGAGCACCGCGGCGGTCGAACGGGTCAGGCCCGCGCCGACGCAGCACGCGGCCGCCAGCAGCCAGCGGCGTTCGACCACCCCGACCAGCGTCCAGGCGGCGAACGCGGTGAACAGCGCCTCGGTGAAGACCATGGACTGCGTGATGGCGATCGGTGCCCCGGCCCAGAGCACGACCAGCAGAAACCCGGTGCGCGCCCGGCCGTCGATCCGTTGTGCCAGCCGGAAGATCGCGGCCGCGGCCACGCATCCAGCGACCGTGCTCACCAGCAGCCCGGCCAGGATCGTGCTCCCCAGCGTCACCGGTGCGACGACCCGGAGCAGCATCGGGTACGCCGGGAAGAACGCGAGCGGCGTGTCGGGCGCGTAGTTCCCGGCCGCGTCGTACAGGCCGCGCGTGGTGCCGAAGTAGCCGTAGTCGGCGATGTCGAGGTAGAACTGGCCGTCCCAGGCGGTGAGGCGGCCGATCAGCGGCTGGCCGGTCCGCGCGGTGAACAGCGCGAGCAGGGCGACGCTGAACACGCGGACGAACAGGTACCCGCCGATCGCCCGGACATCCGGGCGCTGGTGCCAGCGGATCGCCGGCGGGGCGGGGGCGGCAAGTGTGGTCAAGACGGTTCTTCCCGGGGGTGGTCAGTGGTGGTCGTGGTGCGGTCCGGCGAGCAGGCGCACCGCGCGTGGCTTCATGCCCGTCCCTGAAGCAGCCGCGACGCATGGACGGCCCGCTTCGCTCCGCACTGGGTACAGGCCTCGTGGCGGCCGCCGGGTTGCATGAGAGCAACGTGACCCAGGTCATAGCCGTGCGGACGCGCCCGAACCCCTGGGGGTTCGGGCGCGTCGCGACCCCTGGTGGGGGGCTCTTGGCCAGGGGCCGATCGGGGGGCGGTCAGGACTGGCGGACCAAGGTCGCCCCGGTCAGGAAGTCCTCGAGGGCCGCGGTGACCGACCGGTGGCGCACCGCGCACGCGTAACCGGGTGGCTGCGGCCCTTTCACCTTGAGCGGCAGCTTGGCGGTCCCGGTGACAGTGCCGTCCTGGACCGGATAGTCCGTAGCGGCCAGCGCGGTCGCGGACCGGTGGATGTCGAGAGTCGATTCGCCCTTCGTGCAGACGACGTCCACGTCGACGGTCACCTTGACGGAAATCGTCGTCGCGGTGCCTTCGACCACCACATCCACCTCCTGGAACGAAATCGTGGCGACCGTGCCGTCCCAGCTGACTTCGGTGGCTTCGGGGACGAAGCGCGCCTCGTCCGCCCGCGCGGTGGCGGAGCCGGAGGCCAGGAACGCCACGGTCGCCGCAGCAGTGCGCAGTGTCCTCTCGAAAAGCATGCGCACCCCCGGTCAGACCGGCTCGAAGTCCACGGGGACGTCGTTGTTGTTCTGGTCCTTGCCGCCGCCGGAGGCCCCGTTGACGACCGTGAAGTCCTTGGTCGTGCCGTCGAGGGACAGCCGCAGCGTCTCGAAACCGATCCGCAGGGTGGACACGCCGCGCAGGTTCGCGGACGAGACCTTGAACTTGATGTCCACGTCGACGTCGATCAGCTGTTCGCTGCGGAACGTTTCCTTCAGCACGCTCTGGGTCTTGTCGCGCTTGAAGCTCAGCGCCCACACCTTCCAGCCGGACGACGAGGGAAGCTGGTAGACCTGGTAAATGGCTCTGAAATCGTAGCTGCGGAGCTTGCCCTGGATCCGTCCCTCGAGGTCGAACCCCTGCGACTGGATCACCAGGGTCCGGAAGGTGCTGAAGCCGTGGAACGCGGTGACCTGGTCGTCGGCCGCGACGGCGCGGTTCGCCCCGACGAGGTCGAACCGGCCGTGGGACACGGCGATCGCGGGCGAATGCGCCGCGCTGACGGCGCGGGGCGGGGCGGCGGAGGCCGACGTCGCCACCGCGGCGAGGGCCATGAAGCTGACCGCGGCCGCCAGGGCCGCTCTGGTGCATGCCTTCCAGGCACGATTGGTCATGTCCGTCTCTTTCTGTGCGGGGCAATGGTTCGGGAGGGGGCATTCGGCGGCTCGCGCCGACTCCGAACAGCTCACCAGGGGGTACTGGACGGCTGCTGGACGAGGATTGGACTCCGCCGTCCGTCCACAACGGACAGTCCGAGGACGGGGGTTGCGGCGGACGGCCCCGGCCCGGTTAGCCCGGGCGGAGCCACTTCCTTGTGCACCGGCCGCCGGGCCCATTACGTTGGGCAGCCGATAGCTGGGGGCCAGCGTGGCAACGAGGTCGGTACGCATCCAGGTACTGGGATCGCTGCGGGCTTGGCACGACGGCACGGAACTCGATCTCGGCCCGCCCGGAAGGCGCGCGGTTCTCGGGCTGCTCGCGCTCGCCGGCGGGGACGCGGTGACCCGGCGGGACCTCGTGGACGCGCTGTGGGGCGACCGTCCGCCGCCGAGCGCGGTGAACGTCGTCCAGACGCACGTCAAGCACCTGCGGCGGCTGCTGGAACCCGGCCGGGCGCCGCGGGCGGGGAGCGGAGTGCTGCCGCACGTCGGCGGCGGCTACGCCGTGCGGCAGGACGCGGTGGACGTCGACCTGTGGCGGTTCCGCGAACTCATCGCCGAGGCCAACGACGCGCACCGCGATTCCGACGCCGCCCGTGTCGTGGCTTCGCTCGGCGAAGCGCTCCGGCTGTGGCACGGCAGGCCGCTGGCCGACCTGCCGCCGCTCTCCGGCCACCCGAAGGTCGTTTCGCTGGTCGCCGAGCGCCGGGAAGCGTTTTGCCGGTACGCCGGAGCGATGATCGACACCGGCGCCGCCGCGGAGGTCCTGCCTGGCATCGCCGAAGCCGCGGCGGAACGGCCGCTTGACGAAGCCGCACAAGCACTTCTGATCCGCGCCCACCACGCGCTCGGGCAGCGGGGCGAGGCGTTCCGGCTCTACGGGCAGGTGCGGACGCGCCTCGCCGACGAACTCGGGATCGACCCGGGGCCCGAACTGCGCGCCGCGCACGCGGCCGTGCTGCGCGAACCCGGGGCTGCGGTCCACGCCGAACCGCAGCCGGCGCACCGGGTTCCGAAGCAGCTGCCCGCCGAACCGCGCGGCTTCACCGGCCGGACGGCGGAACTGTCGCTTTTGGACAGTCTGGCGACCGGCGACCTCGCCGTCGTCTCCGGCACGGCGGGCGTCGGCAAGACGGCGCTGGCCGTGCACTGGGCGCACCGCGTCCGGGACCGCTTTCCCGGCGGGCAGCTGTATGCGAACCTGCGCGGCCACGCACCGGGCACCCCGGCTACCCCTGCCGAAATCCTTGCGCAGTTCCTTGCCGCGCTGGGGATTCCGCCGCAACGCGTACCTTCGGACGCGGAGACCGCGGCCGCCCTGTACCGGACCCTGACGACCGACCGGCGGCTCCTGGTGCTGCTGGACAACGCCGTCAATCCGGATCAGGTGCGGCCGCTGCTGCCGTCCGGGCCGGGGTGCCTGACGGTGGTGACCGGACGTGGCAGCCTGACCGGTCTCGTCGCCGTGAACGGCGCGCGCCAGTTCACGATCGACGTGCTGAGCCCCGACGAAGCCGTCGAACTGCTCGCGGAGGTCTTGGGCCGCGCGCGCGTCGGCGCCGAGCCGGAGGCGGCGGCCGAGTTCGCCAAACTGTGCGTCCACCTCCCGCTCGCGCTGCGGATCGCCGCCGCCAACCTCGCCGACCGGCCCGGCTCCGGCATCGGGGACTACGTCGCGGAACTGCGCGAGGGCAACCTGCTCGCCGCCCTCGCGGTGCCGGGCGACCAGCAGGCGGCGGTGCGGGTCGCCTTCGACCTGTCCCACGCCGCCCGGTCCGCCGAGGCCCAGCGGCTGTTCCGGTTGCTGAGCCTGGTTCCCGGCGCGGACTTCGACGCCGAGGCCGTGGCCGCGCTGTCCGGCGTCGAGACGACGCGCGCGGTCGCCCTTCTCGATCGGCTGGCCGCCGCGCACCTGGTCGAACACCACGCGCCGGGCCGGTACCGCTTCCACGACCTGCTCCGGCAATACGCCGCTGAGCAAGCCGGACGGCTGGAGCCTGCCGAGGAGCGCGAGCGGGCGCTGCGCCGCCTGTACGACTGGTACTTGGCGGGAGTGGACGGTGCCGCCCGCCTCCTTTACCCGCACATGCTGCGGCTGCCGGTGTCCGGCGTCCCGTCTGCGTTCGCCGGGCTGGGCGAGGCGTTGGCGTGGCTGGACACCGAACGCGGAAACCTCGTCGCCGCCGTGCGGTTCGCGGCCAGTGATAGCCCGCGTCCAATGGCGTGGCAGCTCGCCGACGCGCTGCGCGGGTACTTCTGGATGTGCATGCGCCGGGTCGAGTGGCTCGCGGTCGCCGAGGCGGGCCTGAGCGCCGCCGATGCCGAGGGCGGTCCCCGCGAACAGGCCGCCGCTCGGCTCAGCCTCGCCGACCTGCACTTCCGCCAGGGCCGATACCAGCAGGCGGTCCGGCACTACACGGCGTCGTTGCTGCTCGCGCGGCAGGCGGGCTGGACCGAGGCGCAGGCCGCGGTGCTGGGGAACCTGGGGTGTGTGTACTGGCAGTCCGGACGGCTCGCCGCCGCCGCGTTCCGGTTCGGTCGCGGGCTGGCACTGAGCAGAAGGATCGGCCAGCCGGCGGGGGAGGCGGTCGCGTTCGGCAATCTCGGGCTCGTCCACTGGGAAATGGGCAGGCTCGCCGAAGCCGCCGAGCACTACACCCAGGCGCTGCGCCGGTACCGCCGGATCGGGTCGCGGTACGGCGAAGCGATCAACCTCGCCAACCTCGGGCAGACACAGCACGCTCGCGGCCGGACGGCCGAGGCCGTAGAACTGCTATGCCGGTCCCTCGATTTGCAGTGCGAGGCGGGAAACCGGGCCGGCGAAGCGGAAACCCGCAGCAGGCTGGCCCTGGCGCACAGCGATCGCGGCCATCGGGCGATGGCGCTGGAATGCGCCAGCACCGGGCTCGCGCTCGCTCGGGAAGCGGGCGACCCGCGCACCGAGGCGGAGGCCCTCGCCGCGCTGGCGTCCGTACTGGCCCGCTTCGGCGACCGGCCGGAAGCGATCCGCCGGTACGAGCAGGCCTTGGACCTCATCCGCGAAACCGGCGACCGCTACCCGGAGGCCGACGCGCTCATCGGCCTCACGACGGTCACCGCCGACCCGGGGCCCGCTCGGCAAGCTCTCGCGCTCGCCGAGCGGGCCGGCTACCGGGCGCTGCGGGGCCAGGCCCTGACGGCACTGGCAGGAGCCCTGCTCGCCCGCGGCGACCCCGGAGCCGCCGCCGAGCACGCCCGGAGCGCGCTCGCCGTGCACCGGGAGACCGGGCACGGACCGGGAGAGGCGCGGACGCTGGCGCTGCTTTCCCGGCTGCGGCCGTGATTCACCAGCGGATGCCGCTCCGGTCCACCGTGTAGGTGCCGTCCGGCCGGACGGTGGCGACCACCCACGGGTTCACGCCGTCGGAGCCAGCGGTGCCCGAACACTCGAACCGGCTCTGCTCGTAGACCGTCCGGCCGTATTTCGCGGGCGTGTCGGACTTTTCGACCCGGCCCAGCCACCGGCAGGCGTCATTGAGCACCTGGTGCGTGACCACCATCTCGACCGAGGTGACCTTGGATCCCCGCGCACACCACGAGATCCGGTTGAAGTACTTCCACACTCCTTCGTTGGCCAGCTCGATCGGGACGGTGGACCAGCACTCGTTACCTCCTTCCGCAGCGCCCGTGACGAACGGGACCGTGGCGAGCAGCCCCGCCGTGACAGCCGTGAGCGCGCTGGCTCTCCGGGCTCTTCGCATGGCAACCCCCTCGTTTCCGTGTCCCCCCCAATGTGTTGTCTCGGGGCGGGGGCCGCAAGACGCCGAAGCGGGCGGTCCAGCGGATGTTCAACGGGTGTCCAGTGGGGGCCCGACCCGTCGTTGCGGCGACGCCGGTCTTGGCCCGCTGCTGGCGCTTGGTCTGGACACTGTTCCACCTGCCGCTGAGCCGATCGCAGTGCTCGCCTCGTCGCCCGCGCGCCGCCATCGGACAAGTTGCCGTCCGAGGCCAGCCCTTGCCGGGAGCCTTGTCAGCGCCGTTCTGGAACTTTTCCCGGGACCTGTACTGAGAAATGGCCGCACCGGGCGAATGCCCGCATGGTTGTGAGCCCGCTCGGCCGTATTGTTGGGCAGAACACTTTGACCCGAACCCGCCTGCCCTCGGAGCGCCGTTTTCCTTCTGCGCGGGCAAGCCTGCGGTGGTCCCCGCCGCGGGCTGACTGGCCGCCTCCGAGTCGCCAGCTGGTCTGCGCAATTCGCCGCTATTGTTAAAACGGGACCGCGAGTTGCCGCTGTGCGCACTGATGCTGCCGTGGTGATTTCCTGGAATTCAGACGACTAGTCCGTGCTCGACGGTTGTTTCGAAAGCGAACGATGCTCATGTTCAGGGACTTGATTTGACGCCCTGCCAACGAAAGGAGATTCAGGTCTCGGGAGCGAGCGCGGAGGCGTGTGCCATTCTGTGGCCATGGACATCGAGCTAGGGGACGCGGTTGCCGCCTTGCGGGACGAACTTGTCGAGGCGGCGGCCAGGGGTTCAGGCGAAAGGGTGGAGTTCGTCGTCGGTCCCGTTGAACTTGAGTTCGGATTCGAATTGCGTCGGGATGCCAAGCAGAAAGCGGGTTTCAAAGCCTGGGTCGTGTCTGCCGACACCGAGGATTCCGCGGTGCGCGGACGTACGCACAAAGTGAAGGTGACACTGGCTCCTCGTCCGGCGGGCGGTGGCGACTTGCTGGTAGCAGGGGAGCGCGCGCGTCCAGAGGGGCCGCTTCGTCCGGCAGCGCGCGCTGAAAAGGGGCCGTGACGCGCAGTGGAGTGGGAACGGGTAGCAGCCGTGACCGGGACGGCCCCTGGCTCGGGTTACGCGGTCGCGTCGTCGCTGGTGCTGACGTCGGCGCACGTGGTCGGCCCGGTGGGAACTTCGGCGACGGTTTTCTTTCTCGGCCGGCAGGAGGTGCACGCCGGGGTGGTCGTCTGGCGCGGCACGCCAGGCGGCGGGGACGACGCAGCCTTGGTCGAAGTCGATGACGCGGTTGCGGGACGAGGGCTGTCCGGCGCGGTCGGCTGGGGACGACTGGTGACCCATCGGCCCAAGGTCCGGTGCGAATGCTGCGGCGTCCCTGATCTTGTTCAGCGTGCAGACCGTGCGATCGACGTTCTGCAACTCACCGGGTCTGTCAATCCGGGCGATCGCGCGGTCGGAGAAAGATACGTGGTGAACCTCGACGCGCATCCTCCGTCGGGACGGGCGCCGTGGGGCGGCATGTCAGGCGCGGCGGTGCTGTGCGAAGGGCTGCTGACCGGTGTCGTAGCGGCCGAGCCAGCTGACCGCGAACACGCTGCGCTGGAGGCGATACCAGCGTTCGTGTTGCTGCGAGAACCGGACTTCAGGGCGATTGTCGCTCGTCACGCCGGTGCCGAGGCTGCAGCCAGCGAGGCTGTCGAGTTGCATGACCTGGCGGATCCTCAGGCACGAGGTTCGTCGGGCAATGCGCTGCTATCGCCGGCAGGGCTGCTCGCTCCCCGCCGGGCCGTGGTTCCGTTTCACGGCCGTGAAGAGACTCTCTCAACGTTGGAAGCTTGGTCGGAGGAGGACGGTCTCGGCGTGTGGCTGCTGCACGCGCCGGGAGGGCAGGGCAAGACGCGGCTGGCCCACCAATTCGGCGCGAGCCGAGTTCGGGCCGGCTGGGCGGTGTTGTGGCTCGACCGGGACGCGCCGAAGCAATCGCTGGACGTGTTGGCCGACGTCAGAGCGCCGACGCTCGTCGTGGTGGACTATGCCGAAGGCAGAAGCGAGCAGTTGGCCGCGCTCGCCGAAGTCCTGGTGCGACGCCGTTCCTCGGTACCGGTCAAGCTGTTGCTGCTCGCTCGAACAGCGGGTGCGTGGTGGCGCGAACTGCCGTCGACGGGCGAAGCCATCCGGGATCTGGTCGATATCGCGGAGATCTCCGCTCTGCCGGCGCTGGATGGCGACAACGAAAGCCGCGAGCAAAGCTATCAGGAAGCGGTCGCCGCGTTTAGCCTTGCAGCACGCCGTATCCGCGGGGCGGAAGCAAACATCTGGAGTGCCGCGGCAGCGGCGATCAATGCTCGGCCGCTCCGCCAGGCCTGGGACGGGACAGTGCTAGCGGTGCATATGACTGCGCTCGCTGATCTGCTCGACGCGGTTACAGAGGCCGCTCAGCCCATGGCCGGTGTCCGGCGGGGCCCCGAGGATCGCGTGCTGGATCACGAACGCGGCTACTGGCTGATGGCCGCGCAGGCTTCGAGACTGCTGCCGATAGTTACGACGGCGATGGTGGACGACGTCGTTGCCGCGGCGACGATCGTCGGACCAAGCAGCGGAGAGGAACTCGACGAGCTTCTGACGATGATTCCCGCGGTCGCCGAGCTTCCGTTGGGGCTGCGCGAGGCAGTTCGCGGGTGGCTGGTCTCCCTTTATCCCACGGTCGATGACGGGAAGTTCGAAGGGCTGGTGCCTGATCGGCTGGCCGAGCGGCTGGCCGGGCGTCTGATGCTGGATCGGAGTCGGCAGTGTGTGCTCGAAACGCTCGCGGTTTCGGCGTCAGAGGAAGACGCTCGGAAGATTCTCACGGTGGCCACGAGGGCCGCCGCACACCGAGCGTTCGGGTCGGCGGTTTCTGCGGCCGTCACTGAACTGTGCTTGCGCCACCACAAGTTGCTCCCGGCGGCTGTCGACACCGCGCCCAGAGTGGAGGACTCGACTCCGCTGCTCGACGCTCTTGCCCGCTTCGCCGACGATGCCGAAGCGGGTAGTCCGATGTTGGACCTATTGACGTTCGCGTTTCCCGACGACAGCGAGGTGCTGGCGGATGTCGCTGTCGCCATTACCGGGGCGGCGGTGCAGTGGTGGCGTGGCCAGACCCTGGAAAACGCGGCGGAAGAGGCGTACCTCGCGGTGCTCCTTCAACGTTTGGCGGGGTGCTTCGGCGCGGTGGGACGGTACTATGATTCGCTGGACGCGATCACCGAGTCGGTCGATATTCTGCGCCGGTTGCAAAAATCCTATCCGGGAGCGTCGCCCGTACTGCTTTGTTCGGCTCTCAACTCGCTGTCTAACGATCTGAGGGACCTTGGCCGCTACGACGAGGCCCTGGAGCTGCTCACTGAATCCGTTATGCTCCAACGCGATAGCGGTGATATCGCAGGGCTGGACGATTTCGAGATCCGCAACTACGCGACGAACTTGAACAATCTCGGCAACGTGCTCGGGATAGTCGGCCGATACGACGAAGCGATCGAGGCGGTGAACGAGGCGGTCGAGATCCGTCGGGCGTTGGCCGGGCACGAGTCCAGTTCCGATCTCGCCGATCTCGCGCTCGGCCTCAACAGCCAGTCGAATGCCCTGGCCGCGCTTGGCCGGCACGCGGATGCGCTGACCGCGTCCATCGAGTCCGTCGAGATGCGGCGAAGCCTGGTGGCGGAACGTCCTGACGCCTACCTCCCGAATCTCGCAGCGTCGTTGTACAATCTCGCGTTGCGGCTGGGCGATCTCGGACGAGGTGAGCAAGCGCTTGAGGCGATCGCCGAAGCGGTCGGCATCGAGCGCCGGCTGGCCGAGCGCAGACCCGCGGTCTACGAGGCTCGCCTCGCGGAGAGCTTGCACGTGATGTCGGACTTCCACCGTGTTCTGGACCGCCTCGACGACGGACGCGCTTGCCTCGCGGAGGCCGTCGGCATACGACGGCGGCTCGCGGAGGACAGGCGAGGGATGCACTTGCCCGACCTGGCGAGCAGCCTGGCCAGCCTCTCGAGCATCTCGCACGACCTCGGTCGCCTCGATGACGAGCTTTCGGCGCGTTTCGAGGAGGTCGGGGTCCGACGTCGGTTGGCGGAACGCGATCCCGTTCATCTCCGCTCGCTGATTCCGAGCCTGGTCGGCCTGTCGAACGGCCTGGCTGGCCAGGGGCGGACCGAAGAAGCGCTTGAGGCGATCGTCGAGGCCATCGCCGCATGCCGCCGGCTCGATGATCTCGAAGCGAAGTCGTACTCGGTGCTGCTTGTCAAGCTGCTGGGCAACCGGGTGAACCTTCTCCATGAGCTGCGCAGGTATGAAGAGGAGATCTTGGCCGCTTCGGAGGCGGTCGACATCCTGCGCCGGCTCGGCCCGGATGAATCACCCGCCCGCTCGGACGAGCTCGGTTCCAGGCTGCTCTTGCTGTCCGAAGCCTTGGCCGATGCGGGTCGGCTCGAGGACGCACAGGCCAGGGCGGCTGAAGCAGGCGAGGTGTGGCGCACGCTCAATGACCAGCGGAAAGGGGCCTGCACTCGGGCGTTGGCGATGAGCCTGGGCATACGGGCTCTCGTGCTCACCGGCCTGGGCCGTGAGCAGGAGAGCCTCGCGGCGGTCACGGAAGCAGTCGAACTCATGCGCCAAGCCAAGGACAACGGCAGTGACGAGGATCTTCCTTTTGCGGAGTTCCTTTATGAATGCGCGGTCCGGCTGGCCGGGCTAGGCAGAGAGGCGGAAGCCGTTGCCGCGGTGACCGAGGCGATCGACGTCGAACAAGAAGCGATCCGGAAGCAACGGAAGACGGATACGGAAACTCTTGACGAATGTCGTCGATTGCTTGCCAGGCTGCAATCTGCGGAGCTGAGCTGAAGTTGTTCATCGCGCCGCGGGCGCTGTTCGCGCGGCTGCAAGACGCGGGCGTGCTCTTCGAAGCGGTCGGCTCCGACCATCTCTCGTTCCACGACCTCGGCGTCCCGGCAGGCGGCCGAACACGGGGCCGTGCCGTTGTCCGACCGCTGCTGCTACCAATCCTGTGAACGAGCCGAGGGAATCAACCGGACTGCGCTCGCGTCGAATGCGCAGGCTCGGGCGGGGCTGAAATCAGTGAGGGGCCCTTGAAGGAAACACAAGGAGCCTCTCACTGACTTGCCCCAGCTGCGACTTCTACTTAGGCAGCACGCAGGTGTTCGACTGCACCGCGACATCCGTGAACTGCTGCCAGCCGCCGTGGCCGATGGTGGTGGGGCCTTCGGCCCAGGTGTCGGTGTAGGACGAGTAGCGGTACCACCGCAGATCGCCGCCGGCGGTCACCCCGTACAGGACGTCGCCGCCCGGGGAGGAGAGGGTTTGGTAGATGCCCCAGCCGCCGTTGCCGACCAGTTTCTTGTGCTGTGCCCAGCGTCCCGCGGCGTGGTCGTAGGCGTAGCGGTAGAGCTGACCGTCGCGGGTGCGGGCGTAGAGGACGCCGTCTCCCGCCGCGGTGATCAGGTCGTAGGAGTCCCAGCCGGTGTCGACCTTGACGGTGTTCCAGGTCTTGGTCGACTCGGTGTAGGTCATCCGCCAGAGGATTCCGTCGGAGCCGGTGGAGTAGAAGTCCCCGCGCGCGTCGACGGTCAGCTTCGGGCGGGTGGCCGGGTCGTTCCATCCCCACCAGCCGGTGGCGATGACCTCGCGGGAGTTGTCGCTCCAGCCGGTGCCGGTCCACTGGTAGCGGTAGACGTCGCCGTTGGGCCGGATGCCGTAGATCACGCCGTTCGGGCCGGCCAGCACGCGGGCGAAGCCGGACCAGCCGCCGTTGCCGATGACGCTCTGGTTGGGGGACATAGCCCCGCCGGCAACGGGGTCGGGGTGGTTGTAGAGGACGAGGTCGTCCTTGACCGCGAAGATCGAGACGCTGCCAGTGCACGCGATGGACAGCGCGGGGATCTGGCCCTTGATCCAGGCGGCGATGTTGTCCGTGCGTGCCTGCGTGGCGCCGGGCGTGGTCGGGGCTTCGGTCAGGCACCCGTTCTGGGCGGAGGTGCTGGTGAGCCCGACGAGTTCGGTGCGTCCGTCGCGTTCGCGGACGACTGGACCGCCCGCGTCGCCCTTGCACGGGCCGACAGTGCCGGTGATTTCCGCCGTGGTGTCGGTGGTCGTGCCTGCGGTGAAGGATGCGGTGTGGGCCTTGGTGGGGACCCAGGTGTCGGCGGTGCGGCCGTAGCCGGTGACCTTCAGTGTCTCGCCAGCGACCGGGGCGGTGGTGCTCAGCGCGACCGGGGTTACGCCGTTGACCGGCGCGGAAAGCTTGGCCAGCACCAGATCGCGGTCGGGACGGGGCACCAGATAGACGACGTCCACGACGGCGCCGCGGTCGGTCTGTCCGAGATCAGGACGGCCGACGACGGCCGTGGTCTTCTGCTTGGGCGCGCCGGCCGGGATGGCGAAGCCCTGGCTCGGGTCGTCGGCGAAACACCGGGCGGCGGTGGCCACCCACTGCGGCGCGACCAGCACGCCGCTGCAGCCCCGTCCGTCGACGCCGGGCTGGCCGACGGTGATCTTGGCCGCGTACGGCGCGGCGTCGACCGGACCGGGGGCGGGCGCCGGACCGGAGGTCTTGATTTCCACCAGAGTCGCCGGGCCGTTGTCGGGATCGGCGGACTCGCCCAGCTTGGTCCAGGTGTCCTTGCCGACCGGCACGGTCTGCGTTGTGCCCTTGTGGGTCAGGGTCATTTCGACGGCGTTTCCGTCGCCCTTGGCCAGGAACGTCGCGGGGACCTCCAGCGAGAGGTAGCCCTTCGGCCCGGTGGACTCGAAGCAGAACGTTTCCCGGGTGTTGTTGCGATTGGACACGATCCTGATGACGTCGGTCCGGTCGCCGCATACGGCCAACCGGATGTTCCCGTCCCCGGCTTTCAGCCGAATGCCTTGCTCCGCCAGGATCTTGTCGGCGCCAGGATAGGCGTAGTCCTCGATCGCGGGACTCTGGCCGGCGGCCGCCGCGGCCGCGAGGCCGGGAATGCCGCACAGGACCATGCCTGCTGCCGCGCCGAGGGCCGGCAGCTGATAACGCATGCGCAACGGCCAATTCCTCTCTGATTGTGCTCGTTCGGGGTCGCCCGGCCCCGGGAGGGCGCGCTGTCGCGTCGCGTGGCTGTCCCCCCGGTTGCCAGCTTCACCGGCAGACGTCGCACGGGGCCGGAAAATGTTACCGATTTCGGTTTTTGTCGCCGTAGGTCACATTCCTCGTAGTTTCGACCGGAATCTGATATCTATCTTCTGTTCACTGCGGGTGTGCCTGGGGGCGCCGGTCAGTGCGGGGAGAGCAAGAGGGGGAGTTCGAAGTGAAGCTGGTGCCGCGAGCCTGGCTTGGGCGTCCGCATTCGGCGCGGGCGGGCGCGGCAGGCGGGAAACAGCCATGAGAACCGCCGTCCGGATTCTGACCGCCAACGCGGCGTGGCTGGTCGTCGCCGGGGCCGTATTGCTGGGCACGGGATTCGTTTTCGTGATCACCGCTCCGCCCAACAGCGGCGCCAACATCGGCGCCGCCGGCTGCTTCACCCTCGGCCTGGGTGCTACCGGGCTGGCCCTGCTGCTCGGCGTGGCGGCGGCGTTCGTCCGGCTGCTGGCGGGCAGGGGCCCCGATGTCGAACTCCTGGCCTGGGAGAAGCGCCTCAGATGGTTGACCAGGTCCTCGATCGGCCTGTTCGCCGTCGCGGCCGTCGTGCTGAGCTGGGCGACTCTCGTCCTCGCCAACCAAACCGCGCCCGCCGGCGTGGCGAGCGGGATTATCGGGATGGAAAAGGCCTTCCCGATTTTCGTGAGCGGCCTCTGCATCGCGGGCGCCGGTCTCCTGGCCGGGCTTCCGCCGACGGTGCGTTACTGGTCGAGGCCGATGAACGATGTCGCACGCTGACCTGGTTCCGCCCCCGCGGCGCACCGACGCCAGTTGGCCGGAAGGACCCATCAGAACCGCCGCGCGGCTCATGACCACCATCGCAGTCGGGCTCATGGCGGCCGGGGCCGTGCTGCTGGCGGCGGGATTCGTCATGGTCATCACCCAGCGGCCCCATGCCGGTGTCAACTTCGGTGGCGACGGTGCGTTCTTTTTCGGTCTGGGCGCCACCGCGGGGGGCCTGCTGATCGGCGCGGCGGCGGCAGTGGCCTGGCTGCGAGCCCGGAAGCGCGAGCCGCGCGTCGCTACCCCTTTGCTGGCTTGGGAAAAGCGCCTCCGGTCCTTGACCGCGGCCGCGGTGGGCCTGATCGCTGCCGGGGCGGTCGTGCAGAGCGGGGGAGCCGTCGTCTTCGCCACCGGATACGCGGACGGCGGCACCAGGAGTGCTGTTCCGGCTCTCGTGACCGGCGTCTGCATCGTTGCCGCCGGTTTCCTGGCCGGAGTTCCGCCGACGGTCTATTGGTGGTCGAAGCGGAGGACCAGGGTTGACCGCTGACTTTGTCCACACCTCCGGTTGCGGCCCAGCTCTGCGAGCCAGCAGGAAGGAACCATGAGAACCGTTGCTCAGCGCTGGTCCACCATCGCGGTCCGGTTCATGGCGGCCGGGGGGCGTGCTGCTGGCGGCGGGATTCGTCATGATCATCACTCAGTCGCCCAACATCGGTGCCGGCGGCGCCCTCTTTTTCGGTCTGGGCTGCACCGGGTTGGGCCTTGTCGCTGGCCTAGCGGCGGCCGTGTCCTGGCTGCGGGGCCGGAAGAGCGAGCCGCGCGTCACTGCCCCTTTGTCGGCTTGGGAGAAACGCCTCAGGTTCTTCGCGGCGGGCTTGATCGCTGCCGGGACTGTCGTGCAGAGCGCGGGAGCAGTGAGTTTCGCCCACGAAACCGCGGACTCGGACTGGAGCGATACCTATGCGATGTTCGTGGTTGGCCTCGGCATTTCCGGCGCCGCCTTGCTGGCGGGAATTCCGCCCGCGCTGTATCGGCGGTCTGACCGTGCCCACACCACCAGGAAGGAACCATGAAAACCATCGCTCAGCGGCTGCCGGTCATCGCGATCCGGCTGATCGTCGCCGGGGACGTGCTGCTCAGCATGGGAGCCCTGATGGCGATCGCCGAGCCGTCCGGGCCCGGCGTCAATTTCGGTGCGGGCGGGTCCTTCATCCTCGGTCTGTGCGTGACCGGGGCGGGCCTGCTGCTCGGCATCGCGGCAGTACTGGCCCGGCTGCGGGGGAGCGGCGACCGGCCTCCGTCCGCGCGGCTCCTGCCCTGGGAACAGCGGCGGAAGCGATTTACCACAGTTGCGCTTGGCTTGAGCACCCTCGGGGCCGTCGTATTGGGTGCGGGTCCGCTCTTTTTCCGCGGGGAGCCGGGTACCGGCTTTGAACGTGACATTCCGGTATTCCTGGTCGGCCTCGGCATTTCCGGTGCCGCCTTGCTGGCCGGAATTCCGCCTGTCGTGTACTGGTGGTCGAAGCGGGGGGCCGGGATCGGGCAGTGACCGCGACCACATTCCCTGATGTCACATTCCCCGCTTACGCCCCGTCCTGGAGTCGTGAGGGAAGTCAGGGAGGGGGAGAGCGTCATGAAGTCCGTCATCGTGTGCACCTCCGTGTCGCACGGCAACACCAGGAAGATCGCCGACGTCATGGGCGAGGTCCTCGACGCCCGGGTGGTCACCCCGGAGCAGGTCGACCCGGCTGCGCTCGCCGGGTGTGACCTCGTGGGTTTCGGTTCGGGGATCTTCCTGGGTTCCTTTCACTCGCAGTTGCGCGAGTTCGTCCAGTCGCTGCCGCAAGAGCGGCGAGGCACCGCGTTCGTGTTCGCCACCAGCGGCTTCCCGGAAGCGCGGTTCCAGCCCTTCTTCCGTCCTCTGGTGCGGATGCTCGGGCAGAAGGGTTTCGAGGTGGTCGACACCTTCTCGTGCCGTGCGTGGGACACCTATCTTCCGTTCAAACCGATCGGCGGCATCAGGAAAGGACGGCCCGGCGCCGCTGACCTGGCGGCGGCGCGCATCTTCGCCGAAGGCCTGAGGACCGGTGCCGGTCGTTAGCAGCGTCTCGTTGGAATCCACCCAGTGCAGAAACCGCGTCACGGCTGTGGGTTTTCCGCGGAGCGGGTGAAATTGCGGTGGCCCTCGCGAGTAGATTGATCGTTGTCCCGGTCCACCGGGAAACGACCCCGTGAGATTGGGTCTGCAACGAGGGGAATCACATGCACAAGGGTTTTGTCATGTCCATCGGCCGTGCGGCCGTGGCGATCGGCGCGGTGACCGCGCTGGCGGCGTGTTCGTCGGAGGCCACCACGGCCCCGCCGGAAGCCGCTCGGCCTGAGGTCTTCGGCGCGGCCGGTTACCGCGGCATCGCACCGGGGATGGCCAAGGAAGCGGCGCTGGCCACCGGGAAACTCGCCAACGCCCCGGTTTCCGTGCTGGACGGCTGCACGGTCCTGAGCTGGCAGGGCGGCCCCGCGCCGGACCAGGCGAAGCTGGCCGCCGAGGCCGAGGCGGAGCGGAAAGCCGTCGATCTCAACTCCAAGGCGGACGCCGCGGACCAGGCCGCGAAGCAGAGCACGGGCGGGTCCGCCGCGGATTCGGCCAAAGCCGCGGCCAAGGACGCGGAGGCGGCCCAGCTGGCGGCGGACGCCGCGATGGCGAGCGCCGATCTGGCAGGCAAGCGGGAAGAGCGGGACAAGGCGTTCGCCGCCGCCGGTGGGGCCTCGTTCGGCAAGAACGGCTTGCACGAACTGGGCGCGCCGCCCGGGGCCAAGACCGCGGAGGGCATCGGCGCCGGATCCTCGCTGGCGGATCTGCACAAGGCGTACGACGCGCGCGGCCTGAAGGCTGGCAAGGCCGGGCGGTTCGAGCTGCCGATCGCGGAAAAGCCGGGCTGGAGCTTCGAGTTCACGCCCACTGCCGACGGCGCCGTCGGGGGAGTGGCGATCGTCGACACCGCGACGAAGTGCCGTTGACCTAGCGGCAGGGTCCATTGTGGATGGACGACGGTCTCCTTGCCGTAGCGGGCAAGGAGACCGTCGCTTCGGGTCAGTTGCCGAGTTCGGCGCCTGCCGCTTCGGCGTCGAAACCGGCGGGCCACCGGGTTTCGTGATCGATCTTCGCCCCGCGCAAGTCCGCACCGGACAGATCGGCTCCCGACAGGTCGGTGCTGCGCAGGATCGTTCCGCGCAGATCGGCCCCGACGAACAGCGCGCTGTCCAGCTCGCAGCCGACCAGGCTGCAGTTGCGCATGCTGGTCAGCACGAACGCCGCGGACCTCAAGTCCGACCACGACAGGTCGGCGCCGTCGAACCGCGCGTTTCGGGCCACCGCGCGCACCATGGAACCGCGCCGCAGGTCAGCGCCCCGGCCGTCGACCCGGATCAGGTTCGCGTCCGTCACGTCGAGCGCCTCGATCGGCGACGACAATTATTTCCGGCCGGAACAATGCTGGCGGACTGTTTCCGCGCCGTCCGTCAGGTGTGCCCGTTCCTGCGCGGCGATGTGCCTGTCCTGCTCGATAACGGAGATCCGGGGGGAGAGAGAGTTGTGTCCAGTCGCGACACGTTCTTCGCGGCTCCGCTGCGCACGCCGATCCATGTCCACATCGGATAGACGGACCCGAAGGTGTCCGTCGACGAGGCACAGGCGTGGCGGGACCACACCGTCGGCGAGTTCAGCCTCTGCACCTACCCGGCGGACTTTTCTCCTCGACCCGGGCCCGCTGCCACCGGCCGATCTGGTCGTCGAGGCGGTTCCGGAAGTGCTCGACATGCGCACGGCGAACCCGGACGCCGTCTTCGTGACCACGACGTCCGGGTTCATCGTCAACGCGCTGTTGTTCCCGTACCTCAACCGCGCCGTGAAACTGCTCCAGGACCGGCAGGCCACCGCGGACGAGATCGACGAGGTGATGACTCTCGCCTGCGGCGACCCGCTCGGCCCGATCCGGTTGCTGGACGTCGTCGGCCACCTCGCGGAGTTCGTGGCGGCCGGGTACTTCAGCGTCAAAAGCGGGGCTTCAGGCCGCATTGACGCCCGGGTCACGCGGGCTGTCCGAGCTGGGACAGCCCGGTGAGCCGGATGCCGGCGTGGGTCTGGTAGCGGCGGTTGACCCCGATCAGCAAGGCGGTCATCCGTTCGCAGACCCCGCTCAGGTCCAGCGGGCCGCAATCGATCGCCCGCAGTCCGGGAATCCGGGTGATCAGCGCGGCCGCGGCCTCCTTGTCCGCCTTCTGGTCGCCGCAGAGCAACACGTCCTCGTCCAGGTGCTGTGCGGTGTCCCGCAACGTGGCGGCGCTGACGGTCTGCAGCGCGGAGACGACGGAAACGCCGCGCGGCAACAGGTCTTGCGCCTGCTCCGCCGCTGAACCCGCCCAGGGGGTGATGGGCCGGAGGCCGCGGCGGCCGGGCACCATCGGCGCGGTGGTGTCGATCAGCAGCTGGCCCGGCTGAATGACGTTCGCGATCGAACGGACCGTCTCGATGTGCGCGCTGAACGGCACCGCGACGACGACCACGGGTGCGTCTTTGATCATTTCGGCGTTTTCGCCGCCGGACGCCCCGGGAAGTGGTGCCGCTGCGGCCTTCGCGGCGTCGGCGCGGCGGGAACCGATTCTGACGTGGACGCCAGCGTGTGCCCAGCGGGTCGCGAGCCCGAGGCCGAGCGCTCCGGTGCCGCCGACGATGGCGACGGTTTCGCTGTAGGGCGGATTGGGGTGCATGGGAGATCGCTTTCGTTCGCTTCTGAATGAGGTCATTCGCTGAGCGGGTGCGCCTGCCCGTCCCGTGCGGGCCCGACCCAGACGCTCTTGACGTTGGTGAACTGTCGGAGCCCGAAGGCGCCGAGTTCCCGCCCGTAGCCACTGCGCTTGACGCCGCCGAACGGCAGACGGGGGTCGGAGGCGACGATCCCGTTGACGAAGACGGCTCCAACGTCGAGGCGGGGGACGATGCGGTCGGCCCGGTCGAGATCGGTCGTCCACAGTGCGGCGCCGAGACCGAACTCGGTGGCGTTGGCGAGATCGACGGCTTCGGCCGAATCCTTTGCGCGCACGACAGCGGCGACGGGGCCGAAGGTCTCTTCAGCCGCGACTGCCATCGCCGGAGTGACCTGATCGAGGACGGCTGGCTGGAAATAGAATCCGGGCCCGTCCGGGACGGTGCCGCCGGTGACGACGCGGGCGCCGGCGGAGACGCTGCGGGCGACCTGGTCGACCAGATCGGCGCGGATGCTGGCCCGGGCGAGCGGGCCGACTTGGGTGCCGCGATCGAAGGGATCGCCGACGGCGAGCGCGGCGACCCCGGCCGCGAACGCTTCGGTGAACTCGTCGGCGACGGCGTCTTCGACGATGAAACGCTTGGCGGAGATGCAACTCTGCCCGGAGTTGAGCATGCGCGCGGTGACCGCTGCCGCGGCGGCCGCTGGCACGTCGGCGTCGGCGAGGACGATGAACGGGTCGGAGCCGCCGAGTTCGAGCACCTGCGGTTTGAGGTGCTGTGCGGCCAGCGCGGCGACCTTGGCACCGACCTCGGTGGAACCGGTGAGGGTCAGCGCGTGGACGCGGTCGTCGGCGATGAGGCCGGGCACCGCGTCGGGGCCGGCGAGCAGAGTGGTGAACAGGCCCGTCGGACAGCCGGCGCGGTCCCAGATGTCGGCGATCGCGAGTGCGCAGCGCGGGACGTTCGACGCGTGCTTCAGGACCGCGCCGTTGCCCGCGAGCAGCGCTGGCGGAGCGAAGCGGAACACTTGCCAGAGCGGGAAATTCCACGGCATCACGGCGAGCACCAGGCCGAGCGGGTCGTAGGCGATGTGGCTTCGCGCGGCCGTGGTCTCGACCGGCTGGCTGGCCAGCAGCGCCGGACCTTCGGACGCGTAGTACTCGCAGCACCACGCGGACTTCTCGACCTCGGCTTCCGCTTCGGCGATGGGCTTGCCCATCTCCTCGGTGATTAGCGCGGCAAGCCGGTCCCGGTCGGCGCGCAGCAACGCGGCGGCGCGCTGGAGGTGCTGGGCGCGGTCCTCGACCGGCGTCGACCGCCACTGGGCGGCCGCGGCGGTAGCCCGGGCGAGCGCGGTCTCGATCTGGGCCGGGCCGTGCGGGTCGAACCGAGCTAGCACTTGCTCGGTCGCAGGGTTGACGGAGGTGATCTGGCGAGCGGGCATGGTGTTGCTCCCGGGGTTGAGAGGGAAATGAACGGGGCAGGCGTGACTGATTCCGGGTCGGGGGTCGCCCCGGTGTCGCTCCTTGCGGAGAGAAGGTCAGGCGACGGCCTGCCTGCTGACCGATTCCGGATCCGGGCCGCTCCAGAGGACGTCGTCGGCGGCGACCCGGTCGTGCGCGGCCGGCGAGCTGAGTGCGTCGAGGACCTCGCGCGAGACCCGCAGGTACCAGTCCGCGACCTCGGCGGGGTAGTCCGCGTAGCTGCCGTTTTCGCGCAGCACCGGCCCTTCGACGGTCGGGATGTCGGTGCGGCCGTCGTAATCGACGGTGTAGGGCTTCCCGAGCCGGGACGCGGTGGGGGCGTCGATCGTGGCGTCGAGCTTGATCCAGCGGCCGTCGACGAAGGCTTCGCCGAGCGAGTGCCACGGCAGCGGGCGTCCGGCCGGTCCGCCCCACAGCACGCGGACCTCGGGGGAGAGGAATTCCATTTTCGGCGCGTCCAGTGCCTGGAAGGCGACGCGGGCCGGGATTCCCGCCGCGCGGGACAGGGCGACGAAAGAGCTTGCTTTGCCCATGCAGAAGGCGACACCGTGCTCGAGCACCGCGCTCGCGGCGGTCTCGCCCTGTGCGAGGTAGCGGAACGAGGCGAGGATGTCGTAGGGCAGGTCGCGGACGTAGTGGTAGATGCGGCCGAGTCGTTCGACGTCGGTGGCCGCGCCCGCGGTGAGGTCGCGGGCGGTGGAGACGACGAGCGGGTGGTCCGAGTCGAGGTACGCGGTCGGGCGGAGGTAGTCCTCGGAAGGCATGGCGGGGCTCGCTTTCTGCGCTGCGGAGGCGGTTCAGGCGGACAGGGCGTCGAGGTGCGGCAGGATCTGCTCGCCGACGACGTCGAGGTGGTCTGAATCCGCCACGTCCGGGATGGTGAAGAGGAAGTGGTTGATTCCCGCGTCCTGGTATTCGCGAAGGCGTTCGAGACACGCTTCGGGGGAGCCGGTGATGAGGCCGCTTTCCGGGATCGACTTGAACCGCGCGCGCAGTTGTCGTTGCGCCTCAGGCGATTCAGTGGGGGCGAGCAGCGTCGTCAGCGACAGCTGGAGAGTGGCCGGGTCGCGGTCGATCGCCTCGCACTCGCGGTCGAGCAGCGCCCGGCGTTCGGCGCATTTCGCGGCCGGCCACCACCGGACGTTGATGCCGTTCGCGTGCTGGACGGCGATGCGGCTGACCCGCAAGCCCTCGCCGCCGATCCACAGTGGAGGGTGCGGCCGCTGCACCGGCGGCGGGTCGCAGATCGCGCCGTCGATCTCGTAGAACTTGCCGTGGAACTGGGGGTTCGGCTCGGTCCAGACGCTGCGCAGCACCTGCAGCGACTCGGCGAGCGCGGAAACCCGGTCGCCGGTCGAGGGGAACGGAATCCCGTACGCTTCGAACTCCTGCTGGAACCAGCCCGCGCCGAGGCCGAGGTCCACCCGTCCGTCCGAGATCACGTCGAGGGTGGCGGCCATCTTGGCGAGGACGGCGGGGTAGCGGTAGGAGTTGCACAGCACGCTGGTGCCCAGCCGCAGCGTGCTGGTGTCCCGGGACAGCGCGGACAGGGCCGTCCAGCATTCGAGCAAGGGGATCGACGAGGAACCCTCGGCGGGCGCGTCCGCTTCGCCGCCGCCGGCGATCCCGGCGTCCCGGACGTAGTCGTCCGGGCTGAGGGTCAGGAAGTGGTCGCACAGCCACACCGAGCCGAACCCGTGGGACTCCGCGGTTTTGGCCACGCGGGCCATGTCCGGGTAGCTGCCCACGGACAGGCCGCGGATGGTCAGGGCGAGGATCAGCCCGGCGTGCGGGCGGTCCGGAGGAACCGGATCGGTCATGGGTACTGCCTTTCTGTTCGTTCGGTCATCCCGGCCGGGCCGCCGGAGAGGACGCGGGGGAGGGTCACGGCGAAGCCGTAGCGGTCCGGCCGGTAGTGGAAGACCACGACCTCCAGCGGCCGGTTCCGGTGGTCGAAGCTGATCCGGTCGAGGACGAGGACCGGGGCGCCCTCGTCGAGGTCCAGCGCCGCCGCGACTTCCGCGGACGCGCCGGCCGCGTGGATTTCGTGCCGGGCTTCGGCGATGCGGGTGCCCAGGCGCTGTTCCCACATCGTGTAGGTGGTTTCGGTCGCGGGTTCGGCCGACCGCAGGGGTTCCGCGGCGTCGAGCACCCGGGCCGGGAGGTGGATCGTCACCAGCGCGACCGGCTGCTCCCCGTCGCCGTAGCGACGGCGGATGACGAGCGCTTCCGGCTCGCCCATGACCTGGGCGACGTGCGCCGGCGCCGGTTCGATCCCGAAGCTCAGGACGTCGATGTGCGGGGTGACGCCGCGGTCGAGCAGGACCTCGGTGATCGTGCGGACGCCGGAGGACAGCTCCTGGTCCAGCGGTTCGGACACGAACGTGCCCAGCCCCTGCTTGCGCACCACCCAGCCCTGGGATTCGAGGACGCCCACCGCGGCCCGCACGGTGATCCGGCTCAGCCCGGACTCCGCGATCAGCTCCTTCTCGGTGGGCATCCGCGCGCCGGGCGGCAGCTGCTGCTTGATGATCTGGGCCTTGATCTGCTCCGCCAATTGCACCGTGGCCGGCGTGCGGCCCCGTTCGATCCGCAGGTCGGCGGCCGACAGGTCCAGGCGGGACTCGGAATCCGGATGGGATGTCATAAGTCGTATTGAACCGGTCGGCGGCCCGGAACCGCACGCCGACCGGCGCGGAAGGCAGGTCAGCGGGTTCGCCGCCGGCCGCCGAGCCTTGACACTGTGCATAAGACGTTTTATAACGTCTTATCGAAGGGGATGCAAGAGGCTCCCCGGCATTGCTCGCAGACTGGAGACACCGTGTCCGACAAAACCCCCGTGTCCGACGAGAACCCCGTGACCGTGATCGCCCGCTTCGCCCCGACGCCCGAGCGCGCCGCGCAATTGCGGGCGCTGCTCGAAGGGATGGTCGCGCCGACCCGCTCCGAGCCGGGCTGCCTTCTCTACAACCTGTTCACCTCTCGGGGAGACGACCCCGAGTTCGTGCTGATCGAGCGCTATGAGGACACGCCCGCGCTCGAGGCGCATCGCGCGTCGGCGCACTACAAGAACTACCGGGCCCAGCTGCCGGAGATGCTGGCCAAACCGATCGAGGTCACTGTTCTCGCGCCGGTCGACGTGCTCGACTGACTGCGGCACCCATCCCCGGCGTCGTGCTGACAGCTCAACGGAGAGCAGCTCAAAGGAGAGCACTGTGTCCGACCTGGAAAGCGGCCTGCCACCGCGCAAAACCCTTGCTCAACCCCGGACCGTCCGCAGGATCGACAAGACCAGCCGCCGCGCGCTGCTGGCGTCCTGGCTCGGATGGACGTTCGACGGATTCGAGACTTACGCGCTCGTGCTGGCGGGTTCGGCCGCCGTCGCCGGCCTGGGCACCAGCGCCCAGCTGGAACGGCTTCCCGCCTATGTCGGCGCGCTGGTGGCCGCGACCCTCGCGGGGTGGGCCTTGGGAGGGATCGTCGCCGGGTTCGCGGCGGACTACCTCGGCCGGCGGCGCACCCTCATCATTTCGATCCTCTGGTACGCGTTGTTCACCGGCCTGACCGCCCTGGCGCCCAACTACTGGTGGTTGCTGGCCCTGCGTTTCATCACCGGCATGGGGCTGGGCGCCGAGTGGGGCAGCGCGACGACGCTCATCGGCGAGCTGTGGCCCGATCGCAGCCGCGGGCGTGCGGCGGCGGTGCTGCAATCCGGTTTCGGCGTCGGCGCGGTGCTCGCCGCGGTCGCGTGGTTCCTGCTGCAGCCGGTCGGGGGCCAGGCCTGGCGGTACCTCTTCCTCGTCGGCACGCTTCCGGCGCTGGTCGTGCTTTACGTGCGCCGGGCGGTTCGCGATCCGGAAATCTGGACGACGATTCGCGACCGACGGCGCCAGGTCAAAGCGACGGTGGCCAACGGCGGGCAGGTCTCCGAGCAGGACCGTGAGCTGTTGCGTTCGCCGTTCGCCTCGGTGTTCAGCCAGCCCCACCTCCGCCGCCGTGCGGTCCGGCTGCTGGTGGTCACCGTGGTGTCGGTGATCGGTCTCTACGGGGTGTCGGCGTGGATCCCGCAGTACACCGCACAAGTGGCCGGACCCGCCTGGTCCGCGACCGCCGGGCTGGTCTTCAACGCGGCCTCGGTGCCCGGCTACCTCGTGCTGGGCTACCTGGCGGACCGGTGGGGCCGAAAACCCACGATGGTCCTGTACTACGTCGGGTCCGCGGTGATCCTTCCGGTCTTCTTCTTCGCGGTGAAGACGCCGGAAACCGCCCTGATCGCGGCCGGGGTCGCCGGGTTCTTCATCCTGGGACAGTTCGCCTGGATGCCGATCTACATGCCCGAACTGTTCCCGACCACGGGCCGCGCGACCGCGATCTCGGCGGTGTTCAATTCCGCCCGGATCGCGGGCTCGGCGGTCACGCTCTTCACGGGCGTGTTGATCAGCCTGCTGGGCGGCATCTCGACGGCGGCGACCACGGTCGGCCTGGCGTCGTATGTCATCGCGCTGGGGGTGATCTGGTTCGTGGGTCCCGAGACCAAGGGCCAGCCGCTTCCGCGCTGAGACCGGACGGTGTCGTGGGTGCCGGCTCGCGACACCGTCCGGACGGCTCAGCCGAAGTCCGCGTAGCGGCGGTCGCGCCAGGCCAGCGCCGCGCCCAGTCCCTTGGTCGCGACGAGTTCGGTGAACTCGGCTCGTTCCGGGGTCGCGGCCGAGTTGAGGACCGCGGCGATGTCGTGGTTGGCCGCCACGGCGTCGCGCAGTCCCATCGCTTCGTAGGCGCGAGTGAGGGCGCGTTTGGTGTAGCGCAGGATGGACAGCGGGGTCAGCGCGATCTTGCGGGCCAGGCTGTCCACAGTGGACTCCAGGTCCGCGGCGGGCACGACCCGGTTCACCAGGCCCAGTTCGAGTGCGCGCCGGGCATCCACGACGTCGCCGGTGTACAGCAGTTCGTTGGTGGCTTTCTGCCCGAGCAGGAACGGCATCAGCAGGGTCACCGGGCCGGAACCGAAGCGGATCTCGGGCTCGCCGAACTGCGCGTCGTCGGCGGCCACGAGCAGGTCGCAGGCCATCGCGAGTTCGCAGCCGCCCGCCAGGCACCAGCCCGACACGGCGCCGACGACCGGCTTCGCGAGGCCCCACACCTTCATCGTGAGCCCGATGTTGTTCTCCAGCCCCGCGTGCCATTGCTCGGCGGTCGAGATCCCGGCTTCGACCTCCTGCGAGATGTCGTAGCCGACGCTGAACGCCCGGTCGCCGCCGCGCAGGACGACGACCTTGACCGCGTCGTCCCGCTCGGCCTCGTCCAGCGCCGCGGTCAGCTCCCGCATGACTTCGACGGAAAGGGCATTGAGCTTCTTGGGCCGGTCGATGGTGAGCCAGGCGGTGTCGTCGCGGTGTTCGGTGCGGATGTATTCGGTCATCGGGTGCCTCCGGGGGTTTCGGGGGTGAGGGTGGCGCGGAGTGCGCGTTTGTCGACTTTGCCGACGGGGGTCAGCGGCAGGTGTTCGACGCAGGTGAAGGCGTCGGGCACCCAGAAGGAGGGGAATCTCTGGGCGATGTGGGCGCGCAGTTCGGTTTCGTCGACCTGGCGGCCTTGGCGGGGCACCAGCACGGCGACGGGTCGTTCTGTCCACTTAGGATCGGCGCGCGCCACGACGGCCGCGGCGGACACCGACGGATGTGTGCAGAGATGTTGTTCCAGCTGGGCGGAAACGATCCATTCGCCGCCGGACTTGATGAGGTCCTTGGCCCGGTCGTGCACCGCCAGCCGGCCCGCTTCGTCGAGCGATGCGACGTCGCCGGTGTCGAACCAGCCGTCCCGGTCGCCGACGACGAACGGTCCGCGCACCTGCAGCGCGCCCTGCTCGCCGGCAGGTGCGCACGACCCGTCGCCGCGGGCGATCCGGGCCTCGACCAGCGGCACGAACCTTCCGGCGCGGACGCTCGGGTCGGCCCGCTCGCAGGTGCTCACCGCGAGCGTTTCGGTCATGCCCCAGGCGGACGCGACCCCGGCACCGAGCACGTCCCGGACGAGGTCGACGACCGAGCACGGGACCGCGCTGCCCCCGGTGAGGATCTCGCGCACCACGAACGGCGGAACGGTGTCCAGTTCGGCGACGTGGCGGCACACGTCGAACCACACGGCGGGTACCGCCGCGGCCACCGTGATCCGTTCCGCGCTCAGCAGTTCAGCGATCCGCGCCGGTCCGAAGTCGCCGCCGGGCAGTACCAGCGACGCGCCGGTGAGTGCGGCGACGAACGGCAAGCCCCATCCGTTGACGTGACAGAACGGCACCAGCGGCAGCACCCGGTCCTCGGCTCGCAGCCCGGAGGCGTCGGCGGCGCCCTGGCTGAGCGCGTGCAGCACGACGTCCCGGTGCGTCACCTCGTAGCTCTTGGCCGGACCGGTCGTCCCGCTGGTGTGGAAGCGGAACGCCGCGACGTCCTCGTGCAGGCGCGGCAGTTCGATGTCGGCCTCGGCGGCGAGGTCCGCGGCCGAGGCGACCGTGATCCCGCGCCCGGCGAGTTCGGCGGCCGCCGCCCGGACGGCCGGTCCGGTCGCGCGGTGGCTGAGCGCTTCCTGGTCTACCACAAGGAGATCGAGCCGCCCGGCCTGCGCGACCATGGCCGTGCTGTCGAGCCGGAGGTTGAGGCTGGTAAGCGTCGCCCCGAGCAGCGGGACCGCGTACAGCAGTTCGAGGTGTTCGAGGGTGTTGAACGCCAGGACCGCGACGCGGTCGCCCGCGCGGATCCCGTAGCGGCTGTGCAGTCCGGCGGCCGTCCGGGCGATGGCGTCGGCCAGGTCCGCGAACCGGATCCGGGTGTCGTTCGCGACGACTTCGGAGCCGGGGTGGACGTGTTTCATCCGCCAGACGAGCCGGTCGAGAGTGAGCGGGACGCTCATGCTTCCGCCAGGGTCGTGGTGACCTCGACCGGGCCGGCGAGGGTGTCGCGGATCGGGGACCGGCGCTGGACCGCGGCGGTCAGGTCGGCTAATTCCTCCCGGCTCGCGGTCGGCGAGGCGGCGTGCACGGTCACGCGGATCTGGCGCGCGCCGGGCCGGGCGTCGTCGTCGAGGCCGAGGAACGCCTGGAGGTCGAAGTCCGCTTCCAGTTCCAGGCGCAGCGACGAGAGTTCGATGCCGCGGGCGGTCGCGTTGGCGGCGAAGGTGACCGAGTAGCAGCCGGCCAGCGCCTGCAGGATGTACTCGGCCGGGCTGGCGGCGCGGTCGGTGCCGAGCAGGGCCGCGGGTTCGTCGGATTCCAGGATGTAGCGGGAGGTGCGGCTGTCCACGGCCGCACCGGCCTGCCGCAGTTCGCCGGTGGTGGCGCGCTGGTGGCAGCCGCCCTGCCAGTCGGCGTCGAGGGCGAAGGTGACCTGGGCGAGTTCTGGTTGCTGCCGGACCGCTTCTACGGTGGCGGCGAGTGCGTCGCGGTCGATGCCGTTGGGGGCGGTGGCGGTCTGGGTCATCGGAGTTCTCCCATTTCGATCGTGCGGTTGTGCGCTGGGTCTTCCGTGCTGCGCCGGAAGGTTTCGGGGGCGAGGTACGCGCAAATGCCGGTGATGACGCTCAGCAGCAGGCAGTAGCCGACGACGAGCCACGGCCTGCCGTTGTTCGCGACGAGCAGGCTGCTGGCGATCAGCGGCGCGAGGCCGCCGGACAGCACGGAGCCGAACTGGTAGCCGATCGACGCGCCGCTGTAGCGCACGCCGGGCGGGAACAGCTCGGCGAAGAAAGCGGCCTGCGGCCCGTACATGGCGTCGTGGAACAGGTTGATCCCGACGACCATGGCGAGGGTGATGAGCACCGGGTTTCCGTTGTCCGCCAAGAGAAAGAACGGCGCGATGAACACCGCGCTGGCGATGGTGCCGAAGAGGTACAGCGGGCGCCGTCCCCAGCGGTCGGAGAGCCAGGCCCAGGCCGGGACCGTGGCGAGGCTGAGCGCCGACGCCACGAGCACCGCCCGGAGGCCGACCTCGTCGCTGGCGGAGCGGGCGATGTAGGCGATGCCGAAGGTCGTGTAGAGGTAGTAGAGCGCGTTCTGGGACAGGCGCATGCCAGCGGTCAGCCACACCGGGCGGCGCTGAGTCCGCATGAGTTCAGCGAGCGGGCGCTCGGGAAGCCGGTTCTCCGCCTTCATCCGCGCGAACGACTCGGGCTCGGCCAGCTTCGCCCGGATCAGCAGCCCGACGGCGACGAGCACGCCGCTGGCCAGAAACGGGACGCGCCAGCCCCAGGCGAGGAACTGCTCGGTGGTGAGCAGCGTGCGTCCGAGGGTGAACGCGCCGGCCGCCATGAGCATGCCCGCCGAGACGCCGATCTGGGTGAAGCTGCCGTAGAAACCGCGTTTGCCCGCCGGCGCGCTCTCGACCGAGACCAATGCCGCGCCGCCCCATTCGCCGCCGACGCCGAAGCCCTGCGCGAGCCGGAGAAACACCAGCAGCAGCGGGGCTGCTACGCCGATCGAGGCGTACGTCGGCAGGAGCCCGACGAGCGTCGTGGCGAAGCCCATGATGAGCAGCGAGGCGACAAGCATCGCCTTGCGCCCGATCCGGTCGCCGAAGTGCCCGCCGACGAGCGCGCCGAGCGGCCGGGCGAGAAACCCCACGGCATAGGTGCCGAACGCGGCGATCAGCCCGAGCGCGGGGGAGACGCCGGGGTAGAAGAGCGGGCCGAACACGAGTGCCGCCGCGCTGCCGTAGAGGAAGAAGTCGTACCACTCGATGGTGGTTCCGATGAAACTGCCGAGCGCGACCATGCGTGCCGATGGAGTGCGCCGCGTCGTTGCCTGCGCCATGGTTCTCACCGTTCTGTGTCGGTGGAAGTGCTGTGCCACAAGGAAAACATCGGGGCTAGCGGCGGACAACGACCAGCTCTCCACAGTGCTGTGCAGTTCTGCACAGCTCGGGTCGTGGGTTCACTGTGGACGGTGGAGGAGCGGGCGTTCGCGGACGAGCCCGTCGATCGCGGCGGAGACGGCGCGGACGCGGGCCAGTCGGGCGAGTGCGTGCGGGATCGGCCGGACTCCGTCGGTGCGGTCGCCGATCCGCGACGGAAGAAAGGCGAACCCGAGGCTTTGGCGGGCCGCGCGGATCTGGCCGGAGATGGTGCGGCTCCGGTACACCGGCCGGGCTGCGGGCGCTGTCTGGAAGAGGGTTTCAGTGCGGTGTCGTTCGGCGCGGTTCGGTTCGTGGGTTCATTGTGGACGGTGGAGGAGTGGGCGTTCGCGGACGAGCCCGTCGATCGCGGCGGAGACGGCGCGGACGCGGGCCAGCCGGGCGAGGGCGTGTGGGATGAGGAGCCAGTAGCTGTGCGGTACGGCGTGCGGGAAGGTCTCGATCGGCCGGAGTCCGTCGGTATGGTCCCCGATCCACGACGGAAGGAAGGCGAACCCCAAGCCTTGCCGCGCGGCGCAGATCTGGCCGGAGATGGTGTTGGTGCGATACACCGGACGGGCCGCGGGCACCGCCCGGAACAGGGTTTCTAGCGTCGGGGCGCACAGGGCGTCTTCGGTGTACCAGAGGAACGGTGCGTCGGCGAGGTCGTCCGCCGACGCGAGAGGGCCGTGGCTTTCGAGCAGTGCGGGCGCGGCGTAAAGGCGCAGTTCGTAGTTCGCCAGGAGCCGTGCGTCGACGGCGCGGGTGATCGGGCGTTCGATGGTGATCGCGAGGTCGAACTCCCGCGTGCTGAGCGACGCGTGCACGTTCGCGATCACGAATTCCAACGACAGCGCGGGAAATTCGCCGGCCAGCCGGTGCAGGCCCGGAGCCAGCAGGAAGGTGCCGAAGCCGTCGGGCGCGATGACGCGGACGGTTCCGGTCAGGTAGCGGCCCGTTTGCAGGCAGTCCTCGCGGGCGGCGAGCACCGCGGCTTCGACGGCTTCGGCGTGTTCGAGCAGCCGGGTTCCGGCCGCGGTGAGGGTCCAGCCGGAGGGTTCGCGGTGGAACAGCCGTTGCTCCGCGGTGCGTTCGAGGTGCGCGATGTGCCTGCCCACGGTGGTGTGGTTCAGGCCGAGGTGCTTCGCCGCCTCGGTCAGCCGCCCGCGGCGGGCGACTTCGAGGAAGATGCCCAGGTCGTCGGCGGAGATCATCGAGGTACCTCCCGGCGGGGTTCCGGAGGCGGGGAGGAGAGTCCGTGAGGGGAACCTTCACGGACTCCGATCCCCTCACGGACTTGAAAGCACGGTCAGCAGGTGCGGCCCTGCCCCGGCGAAGCAGCCCCGACCAGCACCGCGACATTGCCGAACACGTCCTCGCCCCGGCCCATCGCCGCGTGTGCGGCCGGGACTTCCGAGAACGGGACCGTCCGGCCGAGCACCGGGTCGATCGTTCCCGCGCGGACCAGGTCGTTGTACGCCCGGGCCTGCTCGTCGTTGGTGCCGTGCGAACCTTGCAGCCGCTTCTGCCGGGTCCAGTGGTAGCGCAGGTCCACCATCGCGTCGAAACCGGTCGTGCCCGCGCAGATCACGACCATCCCGCCGGGGCGGCACAGGAACACGCTCGTCGGGATCGTGGCGCCGCCGGGATGTTCGAAGACGATCGCCGGGTCTTCGCGCGCACCGGCGATCTCCCACAGCTTCTTGCCGAAGGCCCGTGCGTCCTTCGACCATTCCTTCTGCCCGGCGGTGTCGTCGACCAGCGGCGGCACGCCCCAGTGCCCGAACTCGCGGCGGTTGATATACCCGATCGCCCCGTGCTTCATCGCGAAGGCGCCGCGTTCGTCGTCGGAGACGACCGCGACAGCCCGGCCGCCCGCTGCCCGCACCATCTGGCACGCCTGGGTGCCGAGCCCGCCGGAACCGCCCCAGACCAGGACGAGGTCGCCGGACTGGAGCGTGTTGCCGGCCCAGCCGTACAGCATCCGGTAAGCCGTGGTGCCGACCAGCGTCGGCGCGGCGGCTTCCTCCCACGACAGGTGCTCGGCCTTGGGCAGCAGCTGGTGCGCCTGCACCCGGGCGAACTGGCCGAACGCGCCGTAGTTCGTGTCGTAGCCCCAGATTTTCGCGCTGGGCGCGATCATCGGGTCCCGGCCGGCCGCGATCCACGGGTCGTCCGCGTCCCAGACGCCGGGGTGCACGATCACGTGCTGGCCGATCTCGACGCCGGTCACGCCTTCGCCGACCGCGTAGACGATGCCCGAGGCGTCCGATCCGCCGATGTGGAAGTCCTCCGGCTCGCCGCGCTTGCGCCGCACCGCGATCTGGTCGACCGGGTAGCCGCGGGCGGCCCAGACGTTGTTGTAGTTGATCCCGGCGGCCATCACCCCGATCAGGACCTCGCCCGGCCCGATCCGCGGGGTGTCGACCACCTCTGGCCGGAACGCCTCCGCCGGGTCGCCGAAGCGGTCCTGGCGCACGACCTGGGCGTGCATCCGGGCGGGCACGACCCCCGGCGGCGGCAGTTCGCCGATCGGGACCGGCTCCGCCCCCGGGGTCGCGACGCTCGTGCGCTCTTCGTCGTCCATCGGTGCTTTCCTTCCTGAACGGGCTCGCGGTTTTCCGCCGCCGCAACGGGATCCGGGGAGTGCGCACCGGGTCTGCCGTTCTGCGCGCCGGGAACGATGCAGGCGACGCTAGAGGCTCCAGGGGACGCGAGTCATGAGAAGAAACGCTAAGTTTGGCGAAAGGTCCTCGAAAAAATCGCGAACGGCGGTGGCGGCATGGCAGCGGACGCGTCCCGGCGGCAGGCAGTACTGGACAAGGTTTTCGCGCGCAGGCACGAGCTGGCCGAGGACCTGGTGGCGGAGTACCGCCGCGAGATCCCCGAGTACGGCGAGCTGCCCGAACCGGTGCTCGTGCGGGACGTGACCGAGGCGGCCGTGCTCAACATCGAGTTCCTCGTGCGCAGCCTCGCCGACGACGCGCCCGTGGCCGACGGCGCGCACGAATGGCTCCGGCGCAGCGCCGCGCGGCGCGTGCACCAGCGGGTCAGCCTGCCGTCCTTGCTGCGCAGCTTCCGGATCTGGGGCATCCGGCTGTGGCAGGCCATGGACAAGCTGGCCGGGTCGGGCAAGGCGGGCAGGCTGCTCTCGATCGAACTGGCCGAGGCGACGATGGTGCACGTCGACCGCGTCTCGACCGCGGTGACCTCGGCGTACGTCCGGGAATCCGCCGCGGTTCCGGCGGACCGCACCGCGCTGCGCACCGACGTCCTGGAGACGCTGCTGACCGGCGAAGCGGTGAGCGAACAGGCCCGCAGGCAGAGCGCGGTGCTGCGGATGACTCTGCGCGGGCCGGTGCTGGTGGTGGTCGTGCAGCTGCCGCCCGGGGTCGATTCGACCATCGGCGTGCAGTCCGCGATCCGCGCGGTGCGCAACCAGCTCGCGCCGCTGGCGAGGGAGTTCCTGGTGGGCGCGCGGGAGTCCGAGGTCGTCGCGATCTGCTGCCTGGACGCGGCCGAGGACGTCCGCGAGATCGAGCCCGCGTGCGACCGGCTCGCCGACCCGGAGCGCGGCTGGGCGGTCGGAGTCGGACGCGCGGCGGAGGGCCTGCCCGGCGTACGCCAGTCGTACGCGGAGGCGCGCGAGGCTGCCGACCTCGGCGGACGGACACGAGCGGTCCGGTTCGGCGACGTGCTGCTCGACCGGCTCCTGCGCGCGCCGGGGCACACCGACGCGCTGCTGGAGGAGACCGTCCAGCCGCTGCTGGACTACGACGCCCGCAAGGGGCGCCGCTCCTGCCGACGCTGCGCGCGTACGTCGGCGCGAACTTCAGCCTGACCAAGGCCGCCGCCGAGTTGTCGGTCAACCCGAACACGGTGGTCTACCGGCTGCGGCGCATTCACGCGCTCACCCGGCGTGACCCGCTGCAGGTGGACGACCTGCTGTTGTTGTCGCTGGGCCTGCGGTTGTACGACTCGGGTGCCGCAGAGCTTTCGTAAAAACCGAGACAAAGCGACGGCTGTTGGACTACGACGCCCGCAAGGGGCGCCGCTCCTGCCGACGCTGCGCGCGTACGTCGGCGCGAACTTCAGCCTGACCAAGGCCGCCGCCGAGTTGTCGGTCAACCCGAACACGGTGGTCTACCGGCTGCGGCGGATTCACGCGCTCACCCGGCGTGACCCGCTGCAGGTGGACGACCTGCTGCTGTTGTCGCTCGGCCTGCGGCTATACGACTCGGGTGCGGCGGAGCTTTCGTAGGAACCGAGACAAAGCGGCAAGAAACTTCTCAGTTCCTCTCATGACGTGGGTTACTCGCGCCGCTTAGCGTCTCCCTGCGGCGGTACCGGTCCCCACCTCGGCTGCGCGCCGTCAGTCCACCCCACCTCGGCTCAAAGGAGAGTCCACGATGGGCGACACCATCGCGCCGTCCCCCCGGCGCACCGGGCGCGTTGTCCTCTCCGCGTTCCTGATCCTCGCTCCGGTCGCACTGGGCCTGGCCGTGCCGCTCTACCAGCGGACCGGCCCCGCGCTGGGCGGGATCCCGTTCTTCTACTGGTTCCAGATGGCCGCCGCCGTGCTCACGGCCTTGTGCACGACCGCCGTGTACCGGCTGCTGTTCGCCGGGGAGCGGGACGAGGAGGGCGAGGTATGACCTTCAACGCTGTCACCTTCACCGTTTTCCTCGTCCTGATCGCCGTCGTCACCGTCATGGGCTTCGTCGCCAGCCGGTGGCGGCGTGCCAAACAGGCCGACCGGCTCGACGAGTGGGCGCTCGGCGGCCGCACGTTCGGCCCGTTCGTCACCTGGTTCCTGCTCGGCGGTGACCTCTACAGCGCCTACACCCTCATCGCGGTCCCCGCGGCGATCTTCAGCATGGGCGCGTTCGGCTTCTACGCCGTGCCGAACGCGATCGTGCTGTACGCGCTCGGTTTCCTGTTCCTGCCCAAGCTGGTGTCGCTGGCGCACAAGAAGGGCTACGTCACCCTCACCGATTTCGTCAACGACCGCTTCGGGTCGAAGGCGCTCAGCCTCGCGATCACGATCACCGGGCTGCTCGCGACCCTGCCGTACCTGGCGCTGCAGCTGGTCGGCCTCGAGGTCGTGTTCGGCGCGCTCGGCATCGGCGGCTCCGGGTCGTGGTTCGTCCGGGACCTGCCGCTGCTGATCGCCTTCGGCGTGCTGGCCGCCTACACCTACTCCGCCGGGCTGCGCGCGCCCGCGCTGATCGCTTTCGTCAAGGACGGCCTCACCTATCTCGTCGTCATCGCGGCGGTGATCTGGGTGCCGATCAAGCTCGGCGGGTTCGGCGAGATCTTCCGCAAGGGCGGCGCGGCGCTCGCGGGCAAGACCACCTCGACGCTCGATCCGGCCATCGCGGTGAACCCGAGCGTCTACCTCACCCTCGCACTCGGTTCCGGGATGGCGTTCTTCCTCTACCCGCACGCGATCACCGGCGTGTTCGCTTCGCGGGGCGCGAAAACCGTGCGCCGCAACATGTCCGTGCTGCCGATCTACACCGTGCTGCTCGGATTCGTCGCGCTGCTGGGCATGATGGCGCTCGCGATGGGCGTCAAACCGCACGACGGCAACCCGCAGTACGCGGTGCCGCAGCTGCTGTCGGCGGTCTTCCCGCCGTGGCTCACCGGGGTCGCCTACGCCGCGATCGCGATGAGCGCGCTGGTCCCGGCGGCGATCATGGCCATCGCGGCGGGCAACCTGGTGAGCCGCAACCTGTACCGCCAGTACCGGACGAAGCCGGTCAGCGCGAAGTCGGAGACACTGGTGTCGAAGGTCGTCTCGGTGCTGGTGAAGGTCGGCGCGCTGGTGTTCGTGCTCACCCTCGACGCGAAGTTCGCGCTGAACTTCCAGCTGCTGGGCGGGATCTGGATCCTGCAGACCCTGCCTACCGTCCTTTTCGGACTCTTCACCAAGCGGTTCGCCGACCGCCGCGCGCTGCTGGCCGGCCTGCTGGTGTCGGTGGTCTACGGCACCTGGGCCGCCTACCAGGTGAAGTCGGCGACCGGCGGCCCGTTCGGCGGGTCGACCGCGAAGCCGTTCTTCCTCGACAGCCCCATCTACATCGCGATCTCCGCACTGGCCTTGAACTTCGCGGTGGTCGTGCTGGGCAGCGTCCTCGCCCGGGCGCTGGGCGCGCACCCGCGGGCCGCCGGCGTGGCCGAAGAGCCGGTCGCCGCCTCGAACTGACCTGTCGTCCCCCTGTAGGAGGAGCATTCCCGATGACACCCGGCATCCGCGTGTCCGACCGGGGCGCCGTGCGCGTCCTGACCATCCACAACCCCGCCAAACGCGGTGCGTTCTCCGGAGACATGGCTCCGGCCCTGCTGCGCGAACTCGACCGCGCGGACGCCGATCCGGCGGTGCGCGCCATCGTCGTCACCGGGACCGGCGGCTGCTTCTCCTCCGGGCACGACCTGCGGGAAGTGCTGGAGAAGCCGGAAACCGCGGGCGACCCGGCCGCCAACGCCGCGTTCGGCAGGCCCGCCGAGATCCTGACCCCGGTGATCGCGGCGGTCGACGGCGCGGCGTACGCGGCGGGGTTCATCCTGGCGCTCAACTGCGATCTGCGGGTCGCGAGCCGGGACGCCCGGTTCTGCGCGGTGGGCGCGGCGATCGGCCTGGTGCCGGTCGGCGGCCAGCTGAGCAGGCTTCTCGACCTGGTCGGTTACCCGGTCGCCTACCGCTGGCTCGCCACCGCCGCCCCGTTCGGCGCCGAGGAAGCCCAGCGGCACGGCTTTGTCACCCACGTCCACGACGGTCCGGAAGCTCTCGACGGAGCGCTCGAACTCGCCGAATCCGTCGCCGCGGTCTCGCCCGCGGTGGTCGCCGCGGTGAAGGCCGGGCTCAAGCACAGCCTGCGGCACGGCACGGAGGCCGGTCTCGCCGCCGAACCGGCGCTCGCCGCGCTGGTCCGGGAGTTGCCCGACGGCGACGAAGGCGTGTCCTCCTTCCTCGAACGCCGCCCGCCCGCCTATCCGGACCACCCGCGCGACCACCACGACCGCATTGCCGAGGTGCTGTCGTGACGACGGTTTCCCTGTCCGGCGAACGGCTGCGCGAGGACGAGATCCGCGAGCTGGCCATCCGGTACGGCGTACCGGCCAATCCGGTCGTGTTCGCCGCTTCGCCCGCCGAAGCCGGAAGGGCGGCGGAGCGGATCGGCCGCCCGGTCGCACTCAAGCTCGTCGCGGACGGCGTCGTGCACAAGAGCAAGGCGGGCGGTGTGCTGCTCGGCGTCGAGCCGCCGGACGTGGCCGCCGCGGTCGAAAAGCTGTTCGCCGCACAGGAAGCGCGCGGGGTCACGGTGCGCGGCGTGACGGTCGAGGCGATGGTCGAACCCGGGCCGGAGGCGGTCGTCGGCGCCCTGCACGATCCGGGGTTCGGCCCGGTGGTCATGGTCGGGTCCGGGGAGTGGACGTCGAAACCCTCGGCGACATCGCGTTCGCGCTCGCCCCGCTCGATCTCGCCGGAGCCGCCGCGCTGATCGGCCGGACCAGGATCGGTGCGGTGCTGCGCCGCCGGTTCCCGGCCGCGCACGCGGCGCTGGCCGACCTGCTCGTACGGGTCGGCGGCGCGGACGGGCTGCTGCTGTCCGAACCGGTCGACCAGATCGACTTCAACCCAGTCGTCGTCGGGCCGGACGGGATCGTCGCCGTCGACGCTCGCGCCGTCGCCCGGGCTCCGGAGCTGCCGGTCGACACCCCGGACCCGGCGACGGCGTTCGAGCAGCTCCGCCCCGCCGTCTATCCCGAGAACATCGCCGTGCTCGGCGCCTCGGCCGATCCGGCGAAGATGGGACACCGGGCGGTGCGCGCGGTCGTCGAGCAGGGCTTCGCCGGGGCGGTGCACCCGGTCAGCCGGTCGGCGTCCGAGATCCTCGGGTACCCGGCGGTCCGCGAGATCAGCGAACTGCCCGACGGACTTGACCGGGCGGTGATCGCGCTTCCAGCACCGGCGGTCCCGGATGCCCTGCGCGCACTCGCCGCGAAGGGCACGAAAACCGCGCACGTCTACACCGCCGACACCGACGACCTCGCCGAGGCAGTCGCCGGAACGCGGCTGCGCGTGGTGGGCCCCAACTGCATCGGCCACTACACGCCTTACTCGCGGATGACGATGATCGGCCGGTCCGCGTCCTCGGACGAAACCGGCAGCATCGCGTTCGTCTCGCAGTCGGGCACCTACGCCGGCGACGTGGTGCGCCGAGGCAACGAACTGGGGCTGCGGTTCAGTTTCGTCAGCTCGGTCGGCAACTGCGACGACGTGTCGCCGTCGGAGTTCTTGGCGTTCTGCGAGGCGGATTCCCGCACGTCGCTCGCTGCGTTCTACCTCGAAGACGACAGCGACGCGCAACGGTTCTTCACCCTCGCCGCGCGGGTGTCGATCCCCGTCGTGCTGTTCAAGGGCGGCCGGAGCGCCGCGGGCGGCGCGGCTGCTGCCTCCCACACCGGCGCCCTGGCGAGCGATCCGCAGCTGCTGCGGGACGCGGCGGCGGCCGCCGGGGTGGTCTTGGTCGAGAACCTGGACGAACTGCTCGACACGCTGCTGGTCGCGCAGTACGCGCCCGCGCTGACCGGCACCGGTCTGGGACTGGTGGGCAGCGGCGGCGGGGTCGCGGTCGTCGGCTCGGACGTCGCCCACGAGCACGGTCTCGTGCTGTCCCCGGTTTCGGCGGAAACGGCGGAATCCCTTGCGCCGTATGCCGCTCCGGGCAGCAGCCTGCACAACCCGGTCGACATCCCGATCTGGTCGCTGTTCGACGGCGCGCGCTGCTTCACCGGCGCACTGGCCGCCGCGCTCGCGCGCGACCCGGGCGTGGACAGCCTGTGCGCGTATCTCGATCTCGGGACCGTCTACGACCTGAAGGAGCGCGAGGAAGCCGCTGACCTGGTCACCGCGCTCACCGTCGATCTGCTGGCCGCCGACCGCGGCGACGTCCCGCTGGTCCTGGTGCTGCGGAGCAGTTTGAGCGCCGAACAGGACGCGCTGGTCCGCCGGTTGAGACAAGTCGCGAGCGAGCACGGCGTACCGATGCTGGACTCGGTCGAACGCGCGGTCGCGGCTCTCGGGCGGGTTCGCGAAGCCAACGTATCCCGGAGGAGGTGACCGCATGGCGGGGTTGACCGCGGACCGGCGAGCGCTGGTGGTGATCGCGGCCGCGACGTTCGCGTCGATGAGCGTCTGGTTCTCGGCGTCGTTCGTGGTGCCGCAGCTGCAGCAGCTGTGGCAGTTGACCAGCGGGGAATCCGCGTTGCTGACGATCGCGGTGCAGCTCGGGTTCGTCGTCGGCGCACTCGTCGCCGCCGCTTCTGGCCTCGCGGACGCCGTCCCGCCCCGGCGGCTGATGAGCGCCGGCGCACTGTGCGCGGCAGTGGCGAACCTGCTGCTGTTGTGGGCCCCCGGCTTCGGGACCGCCCTGCTGTTGCGGGCGCTCACCGGCGCTTGTCTCGCCGCGGTCTACCCGCCCGCGCTGAAAGAAGTGTCGTCGTGGTTCCGCAAGGGCCGCGGAACCGCGCTTGGTGTGATCATCGGCGCGCTGACGCTCGGCTCCGCCGCACCGCAGCTGGTAAAGGCGTCCGGCGGGCTCGGCTGGCAGTCGGTGATCGCGGCGACGTCCGTGCTCACCGCCTTCGGCGGCCTGCTGGTGCTGACGGTCCGCGGCACCGGGCCGTACCCGTTCCCTCGCTCGGTTTTCGAGCTGCGGTCCGCGATCCGGGCGGTCCGCAGCCGCCCCGTGCTGCTGGCCAACCTCGGCTACGCCGGGCACATGTGGGAGCTGTACGCGATGTGGGCCTGGATCGGGACCTTCCTGGCCGGGCTCCGGGGCTTCTCCGGCCCGGACGGCCCCCGGCACGCCGCGCTGGCCGCGTTCGCGTGCATCGGAGCCGGCGCGGCAGGCTGCCTGGTCGGCGGCTGGATCGGCGACCGGGTGGGGCGCGCGCAGTCGGCGCTGATCAGCCTCGCGCTGTCCGGCTCGACCGCGGTGGTGCTCGCCGCGGTGCGGGAGGTGCCGACGCCGATCGTGGTGGTGCTGAGCGCTTTCTGGGGGTTCTGGGTGATCGCCGACTCGGCCCAGTTCTCCGCGCTGGTGACCGAAACCGCGGATCCCCGCTATGTCGGCAGCGCGGTGTCGCTGCAGCTGGCGCTGGGCTATCTCACCACGGCGGTGACTATCTATCTGGTCCCGGTGCTGGCCGAATCGGCGTCGTGGAGCGCGGCGCTGCTGGTGCTGGCGGCTGGTCCGTTGGTCGGGGTGCTGGCGTTGGTGGCGTTCCGGCGCAGTGTGGTTGTCCGGGCGGAACCGGGATGATCGTGTGGAGCAGGTACAGTTGTGAGGACGCGATCCCGCCAAATCTCGCCGAAGAATGGAGGCTGCTGCGCCGCGAACCTGCGGACTCGCCTGCTGTCAGCGGCCAGCCGGGATTCCCTGCTGAGAGCCCGGTGTCTATGCCTTGCCCGCCACCACCAGGTAGTTCTCGGCCTCGATATCGAACGTGCTCACTTCCGTCCGCAGTCCGGCCCGGTGCAGTTCGGCTTCGAGTTCCTCGTGCCGGTAGGGCCAGCAGGACAGCAGTTCCGAGCGGACGACAACCGATCCAGTCGCGTCAACCTGGGCGATCGCGATCGCGATCTCGATGCGGTGTTCCTCAGCCGGGACATCGACTCCAGAGCAGCACCCCTGCCTCGCGCGCCCTCGGCATGGTGCAGCGAGTTGCCTACGCAGAACACCATGTCGAAGGTGGCGTCCTCGAAATGGTCGGGCAACTCTTCCCAGCTCGCCCGCACGGCCCGGACGGATGCCCCGAATTCCTCGGACAACTCCGCAGTCCGACGGACCATCGCGGCGCTGGCGTCCGTTGCGGAAACCTGGATGCCACGACCGGCGAGGCCAACCGCCAGCTGCCCGGTTCCGCACGAACAATCGAGGACGTGGGCGTTCGACGGCAGGAGGCTGAGGACGTCATCGAACGACGCGACGAACTCGGCCGGAGCCAGCTTCGCATCGGAAATGAGCCACTCGTACACCTCGGCAAGCGCGGCATAACCAGTCACAACTGCTACCTCCGTCACGCGGAAGACTCACGGTGGCACGTCAGTACATCAGCGGAGCAAGCCGATCCACTAATGGTTTTGCAGGGGGCAACCCGCCCGCTATGCCGCTGAGCGGTCGTCCAGGAACGCGGCCATAGCGCACCATCTCCCTCGCCAGCCAGCTCACGGCGACTTCCTTGCCAGCTGGGCGCACCTAGGCCCAGTCGCTGCAGTGCCGGACCGCATTCGTGGTGGCCTGACGCAGGCACACCCGCACCAACGCGCGTTGCGTGCGTTCGAAACTGCTCGCGACCGCGCTCACGGCGCCCGGACCGCATGCTTGCCCGATGGGCGAGATCGCGCCGTCGTACCAGGCGTCGGCGCTCGCGCAGACGCCGGCCGCGCCCTGGCTGCGCACTGAACCGGTGATCCGTCCCCGGTACGGGCCGATGCTCGGGCCGATCCACTCGATCGTCGCGGTCAGCACGCCGCCGTGTGGCTCGGTGTCCGAGGTTTCCGCGTCGACCGTGCGGGACCAGCCGCTTTCCGGCAGGCGGGAGGTCGTGTAGCCGGTGGGAAACGGGGTGGTGGTGCCCGGTGGCGCCGGCTCGGACCCGGTGAGCCGCGGGGCCACGAGCAGCGCGAGGATCAAGGCGGCACCCGCGGCGACGCCGACAGCCAAGCGCCGGAACGACCGCCGCCGGGGCGCGCTCCCAGCCCCGCGGGCGCGGTCCGCCTCGTCCCACAGCTCGGTGAGATGACCCGGGTCGCTGCCGCACGCCTCCGCGATCGCCCGCACGGCATCCTTGGCAGGCCAGGCCTTTCCGTTGACGTACCGCTCCAGCGACGACCTGCTGTACGGCGTGCGGGCCTGCAGTTCGGCGTAACTCAGCCCGGAGGCCTGCTTGACCCGGTGCAGTTCGGCGGCGAGTCGTTGCGCGGCGGGCGCCCGTTTCGGCCGAGCCGCGCGATGCCCTTGCCGCGGTTTGTCCGGTGCGTTGGAATCGGTGTCTCTCATAGCCCTCGACGTCCCCTCGGAGCGCGTGGCTTCCCGGTTCATCTCAGCACGTCCCCGGGGATGCGGGAACCCTTGCCGCCGAAGCCGATCGCGGGAAAAGTCGGCGACGGCCGGGATCGAACAGGGGCTGCCAGGCACGACACGGACCGGCGGGCAGTGTTTACAGTGAACGATCTCCCGATTCCGCCGGGAATCGTGCGGGGGCCGGCCGGGGAGAACCCGCGCCATTTTCCGAAATTGTTTCGTCTTAAGAGGGAGTTATCGATGAGGACCGCAAGGTCACGGATTCTCGTGGCGATCGCCGGCGCGGCGATGGCCAGTGCACTCGGGGTCGGTACGGCCGAAGCCGCACCGAGTTCCCCCGAGGCCGTTCAAAGCTGGGACGGCGGCGCCGTGCAGCTCTTCCCCGCCGCCCCCGCCGCGTGGGCGTGCGACAACGGCTACCTGTGCCTCTACCAGGACTCGGGCGGCCGGGGACGGCATCTCCAGTTCAAGGACCGCAAGAAGGTGCAGAACCTGACCACGTACGACTTCAACGACAAGATGTCGTCGTGGTGGAACAGAACCGCGCATGACGCCTTCTGGTACTACGACATCAACGGCAAGGGAACCACCAGGCGGATGCCCGCCGGATCGCGTTCGAGTTCGCTCGGCGGCGACAACGACAAGGCCAGCTCGATCTACATCACCTGAGTATTTTCGGGGATCGCGCCGGTGGCACGCACGCCACCGGCGCGACACCCGGGTGCGGAGGAGTCGGAAATGAGCCGCTTGGCCGCCGGACGCATACTCCTGACGGCGCTGGCGATCGTCAGCACGCTTTCCGCCCACCCGGCGGACACCGGCTACCCGCTGCACACCAGCGGACGGTGGATCCTCAAACCGGACCACACCCGGGTCAAACTGGCCAGCGCGAACTGGTCCGGCGCCGAGTCGCCCGAACACGTCGTCGCGGGCCTCGACCGCGCGAGGCTCGCCGACATCGCGCGCTGGATCAAGACCGCCGGCTTCAACTCGGTGCGGCTGCCGTGGTCGAACGAGATGTACCAGCGCGATCCGGCGGTCAACGACGCCTACCTCGCCGCCAACCCCGGTCTGAAAGGCAAGCACGCGCTGGAGATCTTCGACCGGGTGATCGACGCGCTGGGACGGGAAGGGCTGATGGTCGTCCTGGACAACCACGTGAGCGTCGCGGACTGGTGCTGTTCGCCGAGCGACGGCAACGCGTTCTGGTACACCGACGACTACCCGGAGCCGGTCTGGATCGCCCACTGGAAGGGAATGGCCGCGCGCTACCGGACGAAACCGCACGTGGTCGGTGCCGAACTCCGCAACGAAGTGCGCCCCAGCACAACGAAAACGCCAGTCTGGGGCGGCGGCGACCCGAAAACCGACTGGGCAGCGGCGGCCGAACGCGCCGGCAACGCCGTGCTGTCAGCCAACCCGAACCTGCTCGTCATCGTCGGCGGCATCAACTACCAGGCCGACCTCACCGGCCCGTATCACCGCCCGATCCGCCTCTCGCACGCCGACAAACTGGTGTACGCGCCCCACGCGTACAAGTGGTTCGCCGACGTCCGCCACGGCTACGAGCGCTTCGCCACCCAACTCGGCGCGCAATGGGGATACCTCCTGACCCAGCATCAGCCGTACACCGCGCCGGTGTGGGTCAGCGAGTTCGGCACGTGCATCACCTGGGTCGCCTGGGGCTGCGATGCTGACGACACCGCCTTTTCGCAAGGGATCCAACGCTATCTGCGCGACGGGGACATCGATTGGGCGTACTGGCAACTGAACGGGACCCAGTCCGATTCCCTCGACCACGGCGCGGGAAAGCCTCGCAGCCACGGCGCGCTGGATTGGTACGGGCTGCTTAATCCGCAGTGGAACGGCCCGGCTAATGCGGAGAACGTGGCGCGGATTCAGGCGTTGCAGGCGATGACGCAACATCCTTGATACGGGCTACTCTGCCGCCAGAGGCCGCCGCGGGTAATTATTGCGATTTCCGCCGGAAAGCAGGGTAGTGACGTTGCCTTTGAGGTGTTTTCTGGCTGTTGATTGAGAATTGCGTATGCAGATCAGAGTGCTGTCGCTGTCGGGACGAATATGCACTCAATGTGCACGGAATTCCGATTCTTCCCCGGAGATCCGCCGCTAACGTCGGACTGGGGCGAGAACCGCCCTGGAGGAACGAAAAGGGAGGAACTGCATATGCGTACGCTCACTGCGGTTGTGGCCGGTGCGGCGGCCACGAGCGCGCTGCTGCTGGGACCCGCGTCGGCGACGGCGGAGACCCTGCGCGAAGGTGCTTACGTCGCCACGATCCAGGTATTCTCCAGCGGAGAGACGTACCGGGTCGAACTGCTGAGACAGGCCGACGCGGACCAGGCCGTCCGGCTCATGAACGGCGAGGTCACGCATCCGGGAATTCCGATCGGCGACATTGTCCGGGGTTCGTCCGGCGTCAACACCGGATACGACTGGCACATCGACCCCGCCACGTTCCACTGGGCCGACATCACGGCCGAAGCATGCGACGGCCAGCCGCACGAGGTCAGCAACGCCGACGAATGGAAGGTCCAGCAATACTGCCCGTGGACTATCAAGGTCGTCTCGGTCACCCCGGAAAGCTGACCTGTCCTTCCGCGGCACTGGGAAGAGTGCGGGGCGGCCATGACGGCCGCTCCGCGCTCGCCAACGATCACCCCACAGCCGCTGGCACCGCCCGTTCCCGGATCGGCAGCAGCAGCAGCACCCCCAGCAGCGGACCGACCGCCAACACCCCAAAGGAGAGGAACAACGACCCAGTAGCGCTGAACACCGCGCCCACCGCGACCGGTGCGAACACCCCGCCGAGTTGCCACGCCGTGTTGGCGAAACCGAAGGCACCGCCGACGAAGCGCGGGTCGGCGTATTGCGGGACGGTCGAGTTGGTCAGCACCGTGTAGCCGTACACGCCCAAACCGAGGAGCGGAGCGAGGATCAGCAGGACGGTGTAATCACGCACCAGCCCGAAGACGATCAGGATGAGCGCGAAATACCCGCTGAGGATCATCAGGTGTGCCTTGCGGGTGCCGCGCAGGCGGTCGGACAGGAAGCCGACCAGGGGTTTGACGCCGATCGCCGTGGTGCTGACGATGACCATGACCAGCGCGGCCTTTCCCGCCGAGAGCCCGAGCGACTTGACCATCAGCGAGTTGCCCCAGGCCAGGAACCCCAGGGTGGCCCACTGCATGCCGAGTCCGGCGGCCGCGAGCGACAGGAGGTTGCGGTTCTTCAGCATTGCCGCGAAGCCGAGGCGTCCGCCCGAGCCGGGCGAGGCCGGGACGGGGGAGACTGGGACGGGCGGGTCGTTGCGCAGCAGGGCCCAGCAGACCACACCGACCACGACGGTGAGTACGCCGAACAGGTAGTAGACCCCGTTCCAGTCCAGCCGCGCCATCAGCGCGGGAATGGAGGCGTTGGCGATCACGCTGCCGAACGCGGTCGCGGTGATGTACAGCCCGAACGCGGTCCCGCGCTCGCGCGGCGGGAACCAGCGGCTGAGCAGTTTGGTGAAGGACGCGACATCGGCGCCGCTGACCAAGCCGATGAGGACCTGGATCGCGATCCCCACGCCGAGGTTGTGCACCGTGCCGAAGGCGAACGTCAGGATTCCCGCCAGGACAAGGGAAATCCCCACGGCGAGGCGGCCGCCGATCAGGTCCGCGACGATTCCGCCGGGGATGTTGGTGACCACGTACCCGATGGACATCGCGGTGGCGAAGATCCCCAGCTGGGCCACCGACAGGCCGATGGAGTGCGAGGCGTCGACCGCGACCACCGACCACGCGGTGCGGTTGAGGTAGATGAGGGTGTAGGCGAGCCAGCACACGGCGAGGATCACCCATCGGTAGCGGGATGCTTTCGCGGCCAAGTGCACCGTAGTGTCCGAGGAAGACTTCGTGGCATCCATTGTGGACCTCCTTGTCCAGTAACGGGAAGCTCAGCGCAGCAGGCCCCATTCGCGGAGCTGGGCCGCGTTGTGGTGCAGGGTCGCGACGGGCGGGCGGTCGAGGCTCAGGTCTTCGACCGAGACCCAGCCGGAGTAGCCGCGTTGGTCGATGAGACTGAGTACCTGGGGGACAGCGACTTCGCCGTCCTCGAGCGGGGTCCAGCCGGCTCGCCAGCCGCCGCCTGGGGAGCGGAAGTGCGCGGCGTTCTTCAGGTGCACGTGTCCGAGATAGTCGCCGAGCAGGTCGAGCGCGATCTCGTGCGCCTCGTAGCCTTCGAAGACGAGATTGCCGACGTCGTAGATGACACCGACGTACGCGGGGTCGAAATGCGCGACAACTCGGTGCGCGAGTGAGGCGCTGGGGCAGATGGTGTTGTGGTGGATCTCCAGCAGCGCGCGGATTCCGGCGGCGCGCGCGGCGGTCTCGACTTCCCCGAAAAACGCGACGGTGTGCTCGAACAAGTCCGAATAGGACTTTCCCGTTCGAGAGATTCGCGGTGCCTGCAGCCGAAATTGCGGAGCACTGGCCGCCTTCGCCAGGTCGCACGCGAGGTGAAGCATCTCGGTGTCGCCGACCTCGATGTAGGGCGCGAGGCCGATTACGTCGAGTCCTGCCGCGCGGGTGTCGTCCGCGACCGCCTCCGTGGCTGGGACGTCCAGCGGGAGGGTGGCGCGGTGGTCGACCAGGTACGGGTGCGCGGGCTTCGGGTCGCGGATGCTGCCGGGGCGCGGCTCGACCCGCCATTCGATCCCGCCGAACCCCGCGGCGCGGACCTGGGCGATGCATTCGGCGGTGTCCACTGTGGGCAGGCAGATCGTCGCGACGCCGAACTTCACGGCTGGGCCGCGTGTTCGACGGCGAGCGGGGTCTGGGGGAGCGGGGCGAGTTGCGCGCCGCCGCAGACGTGCAGGACCTCGCCGGTGATGAACGACGCCGCGGGCGAGGCCAGGAAAGCGACCGCTTCGGCGACGTCACGGGGTTCCGCCATCCGCGGCATCGGCGTGATGGCCCGGTATTCCGCAGTGAGGCGGCGGATCTGCTCTTCGTCGCGGTCGTAGGCGGTGAAGTCGGACCGGATGAAGCTGGGCGCGACCGCATTCGCCGTGACGTTGTACTTCCCGAGTTCGGTGGCGAAGGAGCGCGTCATCCCGACGATCCCGGCTTTCATGGTGGTGTAGGCGACCGGACCGCCGGAAACCCAGTTGCGCGAGGCGAGGTTGACCACCGCACCGCTGCGTTGCGCCTTGAAGAATTCCAGTGCCCTGCTGACGAGGAACGCCGGACCGCGCAGGTTCACGTCGCTCATGAGGTTCCAGGCGTCCGGGGACAGCTCGGAGAGCGTGGAGCGCCGGTTCACCGCCGCGTTGTTGACGATGACGTCGATCCGGCCGAAGCGCCTGCCCACGTCCGCGACCAGAGCCTCGATCGACTCGACGGATCCGAGGTCGGCGGCGATGCCGACCGCGGGCGAGGCGAACCGGGCGCGCAGGTCGGCGGCAGTCGCGTCGGCGGCGTCCGCCTTGACGTCGGCCACTACGACGGTGACTCCGTCTTCGAGCAGGCGTTCGGTGATGGCGGTGCCCAGTTTTCCCGCGCCTCCGGTGACAATCGCGACGCGGCGGGGTTCAGTCATGGTGTGCTTCTTTCTTTTCCCAACAGGACAGGAACTCGGCGATCGCGGCTACGACGTCGCCGGGGTGCTCGTGGTGTGTCCAATGGCCGCCTGGCAGGACCTTGATCGTGGCGTCGGCGAGGAATTCGCGGGCCAGACGGGCGCGTTCGTCGTTGCGGTAGATCGCGAGCAGCGGTACGGGAAAAACGGCGAAGAACTCCTTCGCCTGCGACAGGAAATGCAGCGCTTCCGTGCCGAAAGCGAAGTCGATGAACAACTCGCGGATGGCCGCCGGTGTAGCGGAGACCAGGTCGCCGGAAAGCACTGGGCTCGGCCCGTGGCTGGCGAAGTGTTCGCGGGCGACCGCCACGGGATCCTCGCGCCGGAGCCGTTCGGCGATCGCCTCGATCCGGGCGCGATCCTCGTCGGGAAGCCCGAACGCCGGGTCGATCGCGACCAGTCCGGCCACCGATTCCGGTTCCTGCCGGGCGAGGAACGCGGCCACCTCGCTGCCCGCGGAATGGGCGACCAGCACCACGCGGCCGAGCCCGAGCCGGTTCACCAGCGCACGTACGTCGGCCGCCACCCGCGACAGCCGCATGTCCGGCCCTGGCTCGGACTCGCCGTGCCCGCGCAGATCGACGAGCACGACCGGCGCGATCCGTTGCAGGCCTGGCAGAACGGGGCGCCAGTCCGAACGCGAGCGCGCCCAGCCGTGGACGAGCACGAACGTGAACGGAGCCCCGACCGGCCCGGGCAGCCGCTCGCAAGCCAAGTCGACGGTCATCGCTTCCTTTCCGCTGGTCTGTTCGCTGGGACGATCCTGCGTGACCAGCGGTTATAGATCAAATGCCTATCGTTCGACCCCGCCATGCCCGACAGGCATATGATCGGTTCATGCTGGAGCTGCGCCAACTCGACTACTTCCGCGCCGTCGCCGAGTACGGCTCCATCTCGCGCGCCGCGGCGGCGCTGCACATCACCCAGCCGACGCTGAGCAGGCAGATCGCCCAGCTGGAGAAGTCGCTGGGGCATCAGCTTCTGAGGCGCACCGCGGCCGGCACCGAGCTGACGGCGGCCGGCGAGGGCCTGCGCGAGCACCTGTTGTCCATCTTCGAGCTGGTCGACCGGGTGCCCGAGGTGCTCCAGGCCGCGGCCGGCGCCCGGCGTCTCGTCCACTTGGGAGTCCCGTCGGGGATCCCGGCGGGCTGGATCGAGGCCTACCTGAACGCGGTGCGCGAAGCCGCGCCGGAGATCCATTTCGCGATCGTCGAAGCCACCAGCGAGGAACAGCGCCGGCTGCTGCTGAACGGCCTGCTGGACCTGAGCCTCGTGCACACCCAACCGCCGGAGCTGCACAAGGAACTCCTTTTCCGGCAACGGCTCGGCTGCGTCTTCCGCGAGGGAACCGGGCCCGGCGACCGGGAGCAGCTCGACGTCACCGATCTCGACGGACTGCGCGTCATGGCCCATTCGGCCAAGGGCGAAGAGGTCAGCCTGCGCGCGGCGGCGACCGCGACCGGCACCGACGTGGACTGGCTGTTCCGCGCGTTCTCGGAGCACAGCGAACTGATCGCCACCAGCTCACAGGTCGACACGGTGCTCATCGGGGCGACGTCCGCGCGGAAGTGGTTCCCCGCCTGGCGATGGATTCCGTTGCACGCGGACCGTCCCGAGCACTGGATGCGGACGTGGGCCGCCTGGGTGGGCAGCGACCTGAAGCAGGGCGACGTGTTGCTGGGCTGTCTGCGGGAAACCGCCCGGCAGTACCGGGACGATCCCACTTACGAGTTCAACGGCTCGGCGAGCCAGTTCGCGCCCTCCTCGTAGAGCCGTTCGACGGCAGGGCCGGTCAGCCCCGGCAAGCCGGTCTTCACGGTGAAGCCCGCTTTGGTCTGCGCGTAGCCGAGATGGCGGTAGCCGACCGGGAACCGCGCGAGCAGCTCCGGCTCCAGCTCCAGTCGCGATGCCGGGTCAACGACATCCAGCCGGTCCTTCTCGTAAATCGGCTGCCGCCGGACGATCTTCCACGCCCCCTCGTATCGGGCGCAGAAATCGTAGAAGCGACCCGTGCACACCACGTCCGCTTCAACGCCGTCGATCACCACTCGCTGGTTGATGGTCATCTTCGTCTGCGCCACCGCCCGGTCTCCCGCGATGTCCGCGGAATGCCCGCCCAGGAAGTGCAGGATCGAAACCCCGCGCTCGAAACCCTCCCGGCTCGCCGCGACGAACTCGGCCGCCGGGCCCTGGAACCAGGTCGCGGTCATCCACCCGTCGACGGGGTGCCAGACCGTGGCGAACCGCTCCCAGTTCCCCGCGTCGCGCCAGATCGCCCAGTTCTCGACGAGTTCGCGGATCGCCAGCCGGTCTTCGCGGTGCGCGGCCATGGTTGTTCCTCCCGATCGCCATTCCTCAGTGGACTTTCATCGTGGCCCGGACCGGAGCGGCGGCCCAGCAACGGCTGCCACTGGATGGCAGCGCACTGGTCAGCCGCAGCGGCGGGAAACCCCGAGCGCCGCGGTGCGCACCGCGGGAGCGAGCTGGCGCAAGGTGGCGCGGGAGTGGGTCACGATGCCGAGCGCGCCGCAGACCGCACCGGCGGCGTCGAGGACCGGCGCGGCCACGGACACGGCCCCCAGCGTCATCTCCTGATAGGAGTACCCGAGGCCGTGCTCGCGCACGACATCCAGGGCCGCGGCGAGGCGGCCGGGCGCGACGATCGTGTGGGGCGTGCGTGCGGTCAGGCCGTGGTCGATGATCTCCTTGCGCAGCGTGGGCGGGGAGAAGGCGAGCAGCACCTTGCCGACCCCAGTCGCGTGCAGCGGCAGCCGTCCGCCGATCCGGGTCGCGGTGGGCACCGCGCGTCGGCTGGAGATCTTCTCGATGCACATGGCTTCGTGGCCGTCGAGCACCGCCAGCTGCACGTTTTCGCCGGTGGCCGCACAGAGGTCCTGCATGAACGGCAGCGCGGCCTCGCTCAGCACGCGCTGTCGCGGTGCCAGGGATCCCACCTGCCACAACCGGATCCCGACCCGATATCGCTGGTCAGGCGTTCGTTCCAGGCCGCCCCAGTCGACGAGTTCGCCGATGAGCCGCCGGGCCGTCGACAGCGGCAGCCCCGACAGTTCAGCGATCTCGGTGAGCGTCAAGGCCGGGCGGCCTAGGTCGAAACAGCCGAGCACCGCCAGCAGTTTGCTGGAGACGCTTCGTCCCGGCGACGCCCCGTTGCCCGCCATCACGCGACCGCCTCCGGTGCTTCCTCCGGAACGTAATGTCCGGAGGCGCCGTAACCACGCAGGTCCGGGGCGACGACGGTGCGGCCATGGCTGAGCGGCTCGAGCGTGGTCACGAGACGCCCAGCGCCGGATGGCGGGCGAGGAGTTCGTCGAGGCGGCTGCCGACGTCGGTGCAGTTGTTCCGGACCACCGAAAGGAAAGCGGCCAGCACCGGCGAGGAATCGGTCACGCGGAAAGACATCTGCAGATCCGGCAGCCGGAACCGCGGTTCGACGGCGCAGAACCAGATGTCCTTGCGCGCGATCAGCCGCATCCGTTCCGGGCCGAGGCCGACTCCCGCGGAGCAGGCGGCGAGCCCGGCGATCGTGTGGATGTCGCGCGCCAGCGTGGCACTGTCGAGGACGGCGGGCTCGAACACCGAGCGGAGATAGGAGCCCGCTGCGTCCGCGCTGACCACGAGGGGTTCGCGGGAGAGTTGCGCGACGTCGACCGACTTGCTCCCAGCGAAGGGATGTCCCGCCGAAACCGCAGCCACCAGGTGGTCGGCGCCGATGGGCACGGTGACGAGCTGCTCCGCGCCCGCGCCGCGGGGCTGCCCCGCCCCACCGCCACGTCCAGCTCGCCCGCGAGCAACGCCGCGGACCCGGCGGAACTGTCCAGCTCCTGCAGGGTCATCCGCACCTCGGGATGGGTCTTCCGGAACCGGCCGATCACCCCCGGCAGCGGGTCGAGCAGCGCGGACCCGATGAACCCGAGCCGCAGCCTGCCGGTCTCCCCGCGTGCCGCGCGGCCCGCGTCGACGAGTGCGAGGCTCATCTCGGCGAGTGCGCCGCGTGCCCGGACGAGGAACGCATCCCCTGCGGCAGTGGGGAAAACGCCGCGCGCGGTGCGGTCGAAAAGCCGCTCGCCGACTTCGCGTTCAAGCGCGGCGATCTGCGTCGACAACGGCGGCTGGGCAATGCCCAGTGCCGCGGCGGCGCGACCGAAGTGCTGGTGCTCGGCGAGGGCCAAGGCATAACGGAGGTGACGAGCTTCCACGGCGTCATGATACGTCTGAAGTATCACGCAAGCAGTCGTGAGATATGGCGGTGGATAACGCGGGTCGGCGGGTGTGCTCTGGGGAGGTCCGTGACCGACGCTTCCGAAGGACCCTCCCGTGACCCGACCCTCCTCGTCCGAGACCGTCATCCTGCTCGTGCACGGTGCCTGGCATTCCGCCCTGCACTGGACGTCGACGCAGCGCGCGCTCGCGCTGCACGGCCTCGCCAGCGTCGCCGTGGACCTGCCGGGGAGCGGACTCGGCGCGCCTGTCCCCAGCGGGTATTTCTTGCCTGGCCAACCCGGTTTCGCCAGCGAACGGTCGGCCCTGCACGGCGTCACCCTCCAGGACAGCACCGACGTCGTGCTCAACGCGCTCATCAGCGCCCGCACCCGGTACCGGAACGTCGTCCTGGTCGCCCACAGCGCCGGCGGCGGGGCCGCGTCCGCCGCCGCGGAGCAGGCGCCGGAACTCGTCGACCGGCTCGTCTACCTGTCCGCGTTCGTGCCCGCGGGCCGCCCCCGGTTCGCCGACTACGTCGGAGCGAAGGAGAACGCGGACGCGGTCCAGATCCCGCCGGTCGGCGATCCGGCCGAACTCGGCGCGATCCGGATCAACCCGCTTTCCCCCGACCCGGCCGTCACCGACGTCATCCGCCGGGCGTTCCTCGACGATCTCCCCGAGGGCAGCCCGGACTCGTGGCGGCAGTTCCTGCACCCCGACCTCCCGTTCGCGAACTTCACCACGCCGATCTCGCTCACTGCGGCGCGCTGGGGCCGGATCTCCCGCTCCTACGTGCGGCTCGCCGACGACCTCGCCCTGCCGCCCGCGACCCAGGACCTGATCATCGCCGAGGCGGATCGGCTGACGCCGGAGAACCCGTTCCGCGTGCACTCCCTGCCGGGAGGCCATTCTCCGTTCGTGACCCGGCCCGGCGAGCTGGCGAAGACGCTCGCCGCGGCCGCCCTGGACCGGCCCGGCCGATGAGCTTGGTGCGTCTTTCGCCGCCATCCCAACGACTTCTGCTGCCGATCCTCCTGTCCGGCACGTTCGTCCAGTTGTTCAGCGTCACGGTCATGCAGGTGGGCGTAGTCGACGTCCAGCGGGACCTGCGCGCCGGGACGGCGGAGACCCAGCTGGTTCTCGCCGCCTACACGCTCACCTACGCCTGCTCACTGATCGTCTCCGCGCGGCTGGGGGACAAGTACGGCTATCGCGGGATGTTCGTCACCGGGATGGCGTTGTTCACCGCCGCCTCGATCGGGGCGGCCGCCGCGCCGGACGCGTGGGTGCTGATCGCCGGACGCGCCCTGCAAGGTTTCGGCAGCGGCCTGATGGCACCCCAGATCCTGTCGATCATCCAGTCGGCGGTGCCCGCGAGCCGCCGACCCGCCGCGCTGAGCGCCTTCGGCGCCACGATGGCGGCAGCCTCGCTCGCCGGTCCGGTACTCGGCGGCGTGCTGACCCAGCTCAATCCGCTGGGACTGGGCTGGCGGGCGGCGATGCTGCTGGTCGTCCCCGTCGGGATCGCCGCCCTCGCGCTCTCGCCCACGCTGCCGTCCGTTCGCGACGAAGACAAAGCCCAGCGCGTCGATCCGATCGGCGCGGCGCTGAGCCTGCTGGGTTTCGCACTGCTGGTGTTCCCGCTGAGCATGGGACGCGAAACCGGCTGGCCACTGTGGACCTGGGCCAGCCTGGCACTGGCCGCGGTGGCGCTGACCGGTTTCGTGATTTCCCAGCGCAGGGCGGCGGAACCGCTGGTCCGACCGTCCACATTGGCCGAACCGGCGACCAGGCGGGGGCTGGTCGCCGTACTGGTCTTCAACGCGGGCGTCCCGTCCTTCACCCTGCTGCTCTCGATGCACCTGCAGGGCGCCAAGGGCTGGAGTCCACTTCAGACAGGTCTGAGCCTCACTCCGTACGCGATCGGAGCTTTGGCCGGAAGCCGCATCGCGAACAGACGATTCGGCCCCCGCGCGCTCGCCGTCTCCGCGCTGGTGATGGGGCTGGTGTCGGTTGCCGTCCCGGTGCTTCTCGACCAAGACCTGCTCTGGTTGTATTGGCTCGCATTGGGTGCCGGCGGAGTTGCCTTCGGGGTTTTCACCGCGTCGGCGTTTACCCAGGTGATCGCCAGGGCACGCGCTGAAGAGGCGACCTCGGTTTCCGGCCTGCTTCCGACCGCGCAACAGCTGGGCGGGACGTTGGGTGTCACGTTCGCGGGCATCGCGTACGCCGCACCGGCCGCGACGGCGGGGGAGGCGTTGTGGCACGCGATGATTTACGAGGCAGCGGTTTTCGCGTTCGCCGCGGTGTGGGCGAGGGACCGGCCGGGTAGCTTGGGCGGATGGGGAAACTGACGGGACTCGGCGACGTCGACGCGGTGTTCTTCGACGTCCAGGGCACGTTGACCGATTTCGCGACGCCGGTGTCGGAGGCGCTCGCGACGGAGCTGCCGCGCACGACGGCGGAGCAACGGGCGGAGCTGCTGGTGCGGTGGCGGCAGTTCTGGACCGCGAACACCTCCGGCAGCCCGGACCGGCGATGGCGTTCGTCGCGGTCGGTGTACTCGGACGGCCTGGCCGAGGTGGCTCGCCAACTGGGAATCACGGTCGACGCCGACGCGCATGAACGGCTCGTGGATGCCTGGACACAGCTGCGGCCCTGGCCGGACACCGGGGAAGGGCTCTCCCGATTGCGCGAGCACGGGGTAGTCGTGGCGGCATTCTCCAACGCCGACACCTCCGTCATGGTCGACGTCGCCCGCCGCCACGACTGGCATTGGGACCTTGTCCTGACCGCGGAACTGGTCGGGCATTTCAAAGCGCACCCGGATATGTATCGGACCGCGATCGCCTCAGTGGCGGCCGATCCCGCTCGCTGTGCCCTGGTCGCCTCGCATCCGTACGACCTCGCGGCGGCCGCGGAAGCCGGAATGCGGACCGCGTACATCCACCGGCCTGGCGAGTTCGGCGGCGCCACTGTCCCGGAACGCCCGGCTCCGGACGCCTTCGACGTCGTCATCGACGAGGTGACCGCGCTCGTGCCGGAGCACTGAACCGCTTTGTGCGGCTCGACGGATGTCAGGGCCTGTTCGCCTCGTCCCGTCCGTGCGCTCCGAGCCCGCGCAGATATTCGTTTAGCGCAAGAAGGCCGAAGAAATCGCGAAAATGCGGAAAGCATTGTCCTAAGCCAGAAGGAGCGCTCTACGCGTACCCCGTCGGCGAAGGGTGTGCTGCGGCGAGCAGATCCGCGGCCGGAGACTGGACGAAGCCGAGGTGCCCCGGGCTACCTCCGCCTGTCCGCCCCTCGACGAGGCTCTACTCGAAGCAGCGACCCGGATTCGCGCACTTCACAGCCATGCCCCGGCGGATCCGCTCTGTCACCGCGGCACGAGGCCCGGCCGGTGATTCTGCTCCGCCAAGGTCAGAGGTCGAGGACAGCCACGGTCACCCGCGCGGTATCTCCAGGATCGAGGCTTTCAGCCTTGCGTACCGCGCGTTTGACCGGCAGCACGTAGCCGCGCGTGCTGTCCGGGAAGATCGACGTGCGCCAGGTGGTGGCCCCGATCCGCACCTGCACGCGCATCGATCCGAACCCTCGGCGCGGCCCGCCCAGTTCGCGGATTTCGTCGGAGATGTCGCCGGGCAGGGTGACGAAGGTCCAGGCGTCGGTCCGCCGCGCTTCCCAGATCCACAGTTCAGCGTCGAAGTGCACTTCCACGCCGACAGCTTCGCACGCGACACCGACAGTTTCCGCGGCCGCTCAGCCGGTGAGCGCGGCGACGAGTTCGTCCCGGCCGCTCGCCGCGGTCTTGCGGAAGACAGCTTTCAGGTGCTCGTTGACGGTGTGCACCGACAGGTCGAGTCGACGCGCGATGTGCTTGGCCGCCGCTCCGTCGCATAGCTGCGAGACGACCTGGCGTTCGCGGGGAGTGATGCCGTACCAGTCGCAGAACGACGGCAGCAGCCGCTTGCCGGTGATCGCTTCGATGACCACGGCCACGTCACCGGAGCCGTCGTCGAGGGGTTGGGTGTGGCAGCCGACCCAGCGGCCGTGGCTGGCTGGCGGCGCGGTCAGCACTGGCGGGCGGGCACGCGGGTCCTTCAGGCACCGACGTGTCTGCAGCGACAAACCGGCCAAGTGGGCGGCGTCAGTGAAGTCCGGGGTGCGGTGGCTGGCTCGCAGGTGTTCCCGCCACGCGTGTGCCTGCCGTGTCGCGGCCCGCATCCGGTGGTCCGGCCCCACGATGAGCACCCCCGGGGCCAGCATCGGCGTCTGCGGCGTCAGCGGGCCCGAAGTGACGTACTGACGCAGAACGGCGGCCAACGCCGGGCCCAGCTGCGCCGCGCGGCGGGCGTCCTCGTCGTTGAACTGCTTGCCGCCGGGGGAGCGCAGCAATTCCAATGCTCCCCACGTGCCGCGGCGGTCGCGCAGCAGAGCCAGCAGCGCGCTGCCGACGCCATGCGCGCGGTACAGGTCGCCGCTCAGCACGACGGCCGGCCTCGCCCGCACCAACGGCGAACATTCACTGCCATCGGAGTACGAGCGGTGCAGCAGAGCCAGCCCGAGGCCGGGGTCGAAGTGGTGCCAGAAGCTGAAGGCGGCCGGTCCGAACTCGGCGGAGGGGCTCGTCGCCGCGAGACGCAGCGCGTCGTGCGCCACCAACGGCGCCAGTGCGCGGGACAGCGCTTCTCCCGCGGCGTCCGAGCCGGCACCCTGTCCGACTGCCTCGTGCACGTCGTCCAGCGAACACCCCGCCGTCCCGCCCATGCGACCAAGCATGGCCGCCCCGCACCGGACCGGCAACGACATTCCCCCTAATTCTCGGTATGTCCGGCCCGCCGGAAGCATGCGAGCCTGAGAACAGCGCGGGACATCGAGAGGCGGACATGGCAATACGGAATTCTGGGGGTGTCTCTCGATGCGGGTGCTGCTGACCGGGTTGCCGATTCGCTCGCATCTCGTACCGGCCGTGGTCCCGGTGGCGAACGCGCTGCGGCGGGCCGGGCACGAGGTCGCGATCGCCACCGGCGGTGCGATGCGCGGCGAGCTGGAGCGGCTTGGCGTGCCGGTGCTCGTGCTGCCGGACGTCCTGGCTCCCGAAGAGATCCATCCGGCAAGGCCCGCACCGATGCGCGGATGGCGGCCGGAGGTGTCCGGCCCGATCAGCGTTCCGCTGTTCGACGAACGGATGACCGCCGCCTTCGCCGCGAACCTGCTCGACGTCGCGAAGCCGTGGCAACCGGACCTGATCGTCCGGGAGACCAACGAGTACGGCGGGTTCCTGGCCGCGGAGGCGCTCGGCGTCGAGCTGGCGATGATCGACATCGCGCCGCTGATCGTGCGGCTGGTGCCGGATCTCGTCGAGCGGCTCAACGTCGTGCGCGCGAAGTTCGGTCTCGCTGCGATCGAGTCCCTGACGCCTGCGTACGGGAAGCTCGCCGCGGGACTGCTACCCGAATCGTGGTACCCGCCGGTGCTGCGCACGCCTCAACACCGTTACTACCGCGTGCCCGACGAGCCCGGCACCGTCCCGGAGCTGCCCGCCGACGCGCCGCTGGTGCTGATGAGCCTCGGCTCGAACGTGCGCATGCTGCTGTCCGCCGAATCGCGGCTGCTGACGATCGCGGTCGAGGCTTTGGGCGCGTTGCCGATCCGCGCGGTCGTCGCGCTCGGCCACGACCCGGCCGCCTGGACCGGCCCGCGTCCGGCGAACGTGCATTTCGCGTCGTTCGTGCAGCAGCGTCTGCTGCTGGGCGCGTGCGACGCCTTCCTCACCCATGCCGGCTACAGCGGCGTCCGAGAAGCGCTCGACCACGGGGTGCCGATGGCAGCGCTGCCGCTGTTCGCCGATCAACCCGCGAACGCCGCCCGCATCGAGGAGTTGGGAGTGGGCGTTCAGGTGGACGCTGCGGGGCTGACGCCGGGCAAGCTGACCGCCGCGCTCAAGCAGGTCCTGGAAGAACCGTCCTACCGGCTGGCCGCGCGCGGGTTTCAACGGAGAATCCTCGCCCTGCCGTCGCTTACTCGGTTCGCCGCGGACCTGGAAGACCTCCGCTGAGGCGGTTCACCGGCCGGGAAAGCCGCAGTTCGATCAGCTCCGCGCCCCGCCGCAGCAGGTCCACCCACTGCTCCGGGTCGTGGTCGAAGCGGGAGGCGGACCAGCCGACGGACAGGCTGCCGTACGGTTCGCCGCGCAGGAAGACCGGCACCGCGAGGGTCGCCACACCCGTGTCGTATTCGCCGGTGGTGAACGCCCAGCCCCGGGCGGCGACCTCGGCCAGCTGCTCGCGCAGGACGGCGAGGTCGGTGACCGTGTCCGGGGTGAACCGCGCCATCGGGCGGTCGGCGAACAGCCGGTCGCGTTCCTCTTCGGACAGGAACGCGAAGTACGCCTTGCTGGTCGCGCCCGCGTGTGCCGGGTACAGCTCGCCGACCAGGGAGTAGCCGCGCAGCCGCCCGTCCGCGCCTTCCGCGGCCAGCACGCACCGCGTGTGCGCACCGTCGGGCAGGGACAGCAGGGCGGCGTGCCCGGTCTGGGCGGCGAGGTCGGACAGGACCGGGACTACCAGCAGGTCCAGCGCGCCGGCCCGGTCCCACAACCGGCCGAGGTGCAGGGCGGCCGGGCCGATCCGGTACTTGCGGGTGCTGTCGTCGCGGACGAGAAAACCGCGGTGGGCCAGCACCGCCAGGATCCGCTGGGCGATCGACGTGTGCAGCCCGAACTCGCGCGCGACCGCGGTGACTCCCCATTCCGGGCGGGCGCGGTCGAACGCGAGCAGCACCTGCAGCGCGCGGTCCGCGGTCTGCGGCAGGCCGGGCGGGGTGGCGCGGTCGTCGGGGTCCGGCATCCGGCCATTGTGCGAATAACGGGAAATGTTTGTAAAGCGGGGGAGCCCGGACGGAGTCTGGTCGGACCAATCCCCGGCGGCTTTGACTTCTTCAGAGGAACCACATGCTCAAACACGTCCTGGAACTGCTCGAAATCCTCGACGACCCGGCGGTGACCGGGAAAGAGGCCGTCGCCTACCTCGACGCCGTCGCCGGTGCGGACGGCAGCGGCGCGGAGATCACGACGGTGCCCGGCCCGGCCGGGAAGACCGACTTCGTCCGGGTCCGGGTGGCCGGCAGCCGCGGCCGCGCCGCGGGCGGCGACGCGCCCACCCTCGGCGTGGTGGGGCGGCTCGGCGGGGTCGGCGCCCGGCCGGAGGTGACCGGCTTCGTGTCCGACGGGGACGGCGCCGCCGCGGCGCTCGCTGCGGCCGCCAAGCTGCTGTCCATGCGCGCTCGCGGGGACGTGCTGGCCGGCGACGTGCTGATCGGCACGCACATCTGCCCGGACGCGCCCACCCTGCCGCACGATCCGGTTCCGTTCATGAACTCGCCGGTCGACATCGCCACGATGAACAGCTACGAGCTGTCCGACGAGATGGCCGCCGTGCTGTCGATCGACACCACCAAAGGCAACCGGGTGATCAACCACCGCGGGCTCGCCCTTTCGCCGACCGTGCGCAGCGGCTACATCCTGCGGGTCTCCGAAGGCCTCGGCGAACTGCTGGAGGCGGTGACCGGCGCGCCGCTGGTCACCTACCCGATCACGACGCAGGACATCACGCCCTACGGCAACGGCGTCTACCACCTGAACTCGATCCTGCAGCCGGCGACCGCGACCGACGCGCCGGTCGTCGGGCTGGCGATCACCTCGGCGGCGACCGTGGCGGGCTGTGCGACCGGCGCGAGCCACGAGACCGACATCGCGGCCGCCGCGCGCTATGCGGTCGAGGTCGCCAAGCAGTTCGGCGCAGGCACGCTGCAGTTCCACGACGAGGCGGAATTCGCCAACCTGCAGGCCCGCTACGGCTCGATGGCGCACCTGCAGACGCTGGGCACGGAGGTGGCCGGATGAGCACCGCGACGAAAACCGCGAAGCAGACCCGGAAACGGATCGGCAACGACGACTACTCGCTGCGCCGCGTCCCCGAAGAGGCCCGGTACGGGTTCGGTTCGATGCTGCTGCAGTGGCTCGCGCAGTCTGGTTCGCTGTCGCAGTTCGTGCTCGGCGCGACGCTCGGCGTGGGGATGCGGTTCTCCGACGCGTTCTGGGCGTTCACGCTCGGCGCGGTGATCCTGGAGGTGGTGATCTTCCTGATCGGCCTGGCCGGTCAGCGGGAGGGTCTCACGATGACCATGCTGACCCGGTTCACCGGCTTCGGCCGCAACGGGTCCGCGCTGGTGAGCCTGGTGATCGCGATCAGCCTGGTGGGCTGGTTCGGCGTGCAGAACGGCATCTTCGGCAAGAGCATGCACGCGCTCGTCGGCGGTCCGCCGTGGCTGTGGTGCGCGGTGTCCGGCGTGGTCTTGACGCTGCTGGTGATCTACGGGTTCAAGTACATGATGTGGCTGGCGAAGATCGCGGTGCCGCTGTTCTTCGGGCTCGTCGCGTGGAGCGTCATCTCGACCCTGTCGGATCACTCGGTGGGCGCGCTGGTGTCGGCCGCGCCGACCGCGACGGCCATCTCGATCCCGGCCGCGGCGACGATCATCGCCGGCGGCTACATGACCGGAGCTGTGGTCGCCCCGGACATGACCCGGTTCAACCGCAAGGGCTGGCACGTCCTGCTGCAGAGTTCGGCGTCGATCGTGCTGTCGGAGTACATCGTCGGGATGACCGGGGTGCTGCTCGGGCACCTCGTCGGCAGTTCCGACGTCACGCACATCGTGCTGTCCACTTCGGGCTTCGTCGGGCTGATCGTGGTGGTGCTGGCGACCGCGAAGATCAACGACTGGAACCTGTACGGCTCTTCGCTGGGCGTGGTGAACTTCGTGCGGACCGTGTTCGGCCGCCCGCTGCACCGCGGCGTCGTCACGCTGGTGATCGGGATCGCCGGGACGGTGCTGTCCGCGATCGGGTTCCTGCAGCACTTCACCGCGTTCCTGTCGGTGCTGGGCGTCGCGATCCCGCCGGTGGGCGGGATCATCGTGGCCGAGTACTTCCTGGTGCGCCGGCTTTCCACGCCGCTGCGGGAGACGCGGGCCGCCGGACGGGTCCCGGCGACGATGCCGGTGTGGGTGCCCGCGACGATCGCGGTGTGGGCGGTGGCGTTCTGCGTCGGCGAGTTCGTGCACTGGGGCATTCCGGCGCTGAACTCGCTGCTGACCGCCGCGATCCTGTACACGGTGCTGGGCAAGGCCGGGCTGATCCGGCCGCTGGGCTCGGCGGAACTGGAGGAGGTGGCCGCGTGACGAGCGCACAGGACGAGGTGGTCGGCCTCTGCCAGGACCTGATCCGGATCGACACGTCCAATCCGGGCGCGTCCGAACGGCCCGCCGCCGAGTACGTCGCGGAGAAACTCTCCGATGCCGGGCTGGAACCGACGCTCGTGGAAAGCGAGCCCGGCCGGGCCAGCGTGTTCGCCCGACTGTCCGGAGTGGACTCTTCGCGGCCGGCGCTGCTGCTGCACGGGCATCTGGACGTGGTGCCCGCGGACGCCGACGAGTGGAGCGTCCCGCCGTTCTCCGGCGAGATCGCCGACGGCCTGCTCTGGGGCCGCGGCGCGATCGACATGAAGGACTTCGACGCGGCGATTCTCGCGCTGGCGAGGCAATTCGGCCGCACCGGCGAGAAACCGCCGCGGGACATCGTGTTCGGCTTCCTCGCCGACGAGGAGGGCGGCGGGAAGTTCGGCTCGCACTGGCTGGCCGAGCACCGCCCGGACCTGTTCGACGGCGTGGGGGAGGCGATCACCGAGGGCGGCGGAGTGTCGTTCGACCTCGGCAACGGCAGCCGGCTGTACCCGATCGAGTGCGCGCAGCGCGGGCAGGCGTGGCTGCGGCTGGTCGCCACCGGCCGAGCCGGGCACGGCTCCTCGCCGAACGACGAGAACGCGGTCACCGATCTCGCCGAATCGCTGGCGCGGATCGGGCGGCACCGCTTCCCGGTCCGGCTCATCGAACCGGTGCGGGCGCTGCTGGAACGCGCGGCGGACCTGCTCGGCGTCCCGTTCGATCCGTCCGATGTGGACGGAAGCCTGGCGAAGATGGGCCCGGTGGCCGACCTGGTGAACGTGATCCTGCGCAATTCGGCGAACCCCACCATGATCTCCGGCGGCTACCAGGTCAACGTCATCCCCGGCCGGGCCACCGCGGCGGTGGACGGCCGGTTCCTGCCCGGGTACGAGCAGGAACTGCTGGAGACGATCGACGAACTGCTGCTGCCGTCGGTGCGCCGCGAGTTCATCCACCGGGACATCGCGATGGAAAGCGGTTTCGACGGTCCCTTGGTGGACGCCATGTGCGCGGCCATCACCGCGGAGGACCCGGACGGCCACCCCGCCCCGTACTGCAACGCGGGCGGCACCGACAACAAGGCGCTGTCCGCGCTCGGCATCCGCGGTTTCGGGTTCAAGGCGCTGCGCGTCCCGCCGGAACTGCCCTACAACCGGCTGTTCCACGGCGTCGACGAACGGGTGCCGCTGGAGTCGCTGCGGTTCTCTGTCCGGGTCCTGGACCGGCTGCTGCGCACGTGCTGAACAATGGCGGGCGAACCAAGGAGAATCGCGTGACTGACTTGCTGTTGCTGTCCAACTCGACCAACCACGGCCACGAGCCGCTGGACCACGCGCTGGACGCGGTGGCCGAGGTGCTGGCCGGACGCACCGACCTGGTGTTCGTGCCGTTCGCGCTCGCCGACCACGACGGCTACACCGAGCGCATCGCGGCCGCGGTGGCGCCGCTCGGCGTGCGGGTGCGCGGGCTGCACACCTTCGCCGACCCAACCGCGGCGGTGCGTTCGGCGCCAGCGGTGTTCACCGGCGGCGGCAACACGTTCCGCCTGCTGGCCGAGCTGTACCGCCGCGGCTTGCTGGAACCGTTGCGGGACAGGGTGTCCGAGGGCATGCCCTACCTCGGCGCCAGCGCGGGAACCAACATCGCCGGGCCCACCGTGCGCACCACCAACGACATGCCGATCGTGGAGCCGCCGAGCCTGACGTCGCTGGGCCTGGTGCCGTTCCAGCTCAACCCGCACTACGTCGACCCCGACCCGGCCAGCACGCACATGGGGGAGACCCGGGAGAAGCGGCTCGCGGAATTCCACGAGTGCAACGACATCCCGGTCCTGGGCCTGCGCGAGGGCACGTGGCTGCGCGTGCGCGGCGACTGGGCGGAACTGGCCGGGGTCTCCACGATCGGCGGGGCACCCGGCAGGCTGTTCCGGCGTGGCGTGCCTGGCGAGGACGTCTCCGGCGATGTCAGCGATCTGCTCGCTCCGGAGAGGGAACCGGTGTGGGGCTGACGCCGGGCTGTCTAGTGGCGTAAGGGAAGGGCTGGGCCTGCGGGCTCAGCCCTTCTTTTATGCGGGCTTGTGCGAGGGGCCGGGTGGTCTCGCTGTCCGTGAGGGGAACCTTCACGGACAGCGTCGTTGGGGGCGCGTTGGCCTAGGCCGACGAGGCTGGCGCGGACCAGCTCGAGCGACGGGGCTTTTCGTCTGTGAGGGGAACCCTGGGGGACTCTGATTCCCCCAGGGTTCCCCTCACAGACCTTCCGCGGCGCGCACCGGCTCCGGGAGCGGGCTCAGCTCTTCTTCTGTCGTGCCGCCGGATCGTCCTGCCCCGCCCCGGGAACTGGCCTGCCGGGAGAACCGTGCCGAGAAAGCCTTGACATAAGCATCTTAGGACAAAGATACTTCCCGGCGACCCCGCCGGCCGAGGCGGCCGGTCCGGGTCCGCGCGGTCCGGGCCGCCTCGCGATGGTCCGGCCCGGAAAGGAACCGCTGTGCCGAGGGAAGAGCGGCTGCCCGCCTCGCCGCTGACCGCGTGGCTGGGCGTGCTGGCCTTGCTGGCGGTCGTGGCGATCTCCTACATCGACCGGGTCAACGTGTCCGTGCTCATCACCGATCCCGCCTTCGCGCAGCACTTCGGGATCGCGGGCAACCGGGCCGCGCAAGGCGCCCTCATGACGCTTTTCCTGGCTGGCTACGGAATCGCGGCCATGCTGATCACCCCGTGGTACGAAGCGGTTTTCGGGGTGCGGCGCGGGCTGCTCGTCAGCCTGGGGTGCTGGGCGCTGTTCACTCTGGTGTCGCCGTACGCCGGAAGCGCGATGCTGCTGCTGACGCTGCGGTTCCTGCTCGGGGCCAGCGAGGGGCCGCTGTTCTCGCTGAAAACCATGTACGTCAAGGACAATTTCGCCGAAGGCGCGTGGGGCAAGCCCAACGCGGTCAGCTCGATGGGCGTTTCCCTCGGCACGGCTCTGGGCATCCCGGTGATCACCTTCGCCCTGGTGCACTTCGGCTGGCACGGCTCATTCCTGCTGCTCGCGGCCCTCAACCTGGTGGTCGGGCTGCCGCTGGTCGCCGTGTTCGTCCGAGCCTCGCGGCACCGGACAGCCGCGCGACAGCCGGCGTTGCGGCGCTTCGCCGGAGCGCTGCGCACGCCCAAGCTCGGCTGGATCCTGCTGATCGAGGTGGCCACGCTCGGCTACCTGTGGGGCAGCACCTCGTGGTTGCCGTCGTATTTGCTGCAGGCAAGGCACTTCTCGCTCGCGCAGATGAGCGCGCTGTCGGCACTGCCGTTCGTGGTCAGCCTCGGTTCCGGATTCCTCGGCGGATACCTGATCGACCGGATGCCAGCCCGCCGGGCACCGCTCGTGCTGGTGGTCGGCAGCGTCGGCACCGCGCTGTGCGCGACGACCGCGACCTTCGCCGATTCACGCTGGCTCGCCGCGGCGGCGCTCATCCTCGCCAACGCGTTCTGGGGCCTGCAGGGACCGGCGATCCCGACGCTGGTGCAGCAATACGCGCCGGCGGGCACCGTCGGCAGCGCCTACGGCCTGGTCAACGGAGTCGGCAACCTCGTGTCCGCGCTGCTTCCCACGTTGATGGGCGTAGCGATCGCGGCGGGCGGGGACCACGGATTCGCCGCCGGGTACGCACTGCTGGCCGCGACGCAGCTGCTCACGTTGGTTGGTGCTCTCGTGCTGCTCCGGGGTCGCGCTCCTTCCGAGGCAGATCCCGCTGTGGCCGGTCGGCCCGCGGCGCAGTCCTCTTAGGGCGGACGCGACGGAGAGCGACGAAGAGCGAATGGAGAGCGGGCAGGCCGAACCTCGGTGTCGATCAGCGCTCGCTGGTCGACCGAGAGGAGGACGCTATGCGTCGAACTGGGCGGGGACGCGGCTGGTTGCGCCGGTCCGTCGTGCTTGCGGCCGGAGCCGTCGCGGTGCTGGCGGTCACGATGCCCGCGGCAGGCGCGGCCGGGCAAGAACATCGACTGCCGTTCGGCAATCCGCTGGGGCTGAGCACGTCCCGGGCGGCGGAGCTGCAGGGCCGCATCGACGACGGGCTCCGGAGGGCCACGGCGCCGGGCAAGCAGAACAGCCAGAGCACCATCGCCTTCGAGAACGGCGCGGTGGTCATGGGATTCGCGGTCCCGGGGATCGCGAACACCTACTGCCCGGTCGGCGGAACGCACCCCGGGGCGGGCAGCGGCTGGATGTGCGTCTACGACGACTACTTCTATCAGGGGGCGTGGCTGCAGTACTACGAGTGCGGGAGGTACTCGTTCAAGCCTTACGCGTTCGAAGACCGGACGTCGTCCTGGATCAACGACCAGACTCCCGGAACCAGCGGGTGGCTCTACAGCGACTCGGGCGTCGGGGGATACGAGGAGTTCGCCTATTCGACGGCGCAGGCTTACGAGCCGCAGATGGATCCGAGCGTCGACGACAAGGCGGACGGGATCGTCCTGTGCGAATGACCTGACCTCGGGTTCCGCACCGTTCCGGGGGCGGTGCGGGACCCGGTCCTCGGGCAAAATGGGCGGGTGGGGATCGAGTTCGGGGTGCTCGGAGCGGTGCGGGTCTGCCGGAACGGCCGCGAGCTGCCCGTCGGCGGCCGCAGGCAGCGGGTAGTGCTGGCGATGCTGCTGGCCGGGGCCAACCGGGCGGTCAGCGTCGACGGCCTGGTCGACGCCGTGTGGGCCGCCGATCCGCCGAGCACGGCGCGCGAGCAGATCCAGACGGCGGTCTGGCGGCTGCGCGCGGTGCTCGGCCCCGGCCTCATCGAGCGGACCGCCGCCGGGTATCGGATCACGGTGGAACCGGACCGCTACGACGCGCGCCTCTTCGAACGACGAGTGCGCGAGGCCGCGGCGGACCCAGATCCCGGCCGCCGGTCCGGTGCGCTGCGCGTCGCGCTGGGCGGCTGGCGGGGCGACACCGCGTACGCCGGCCTCGGCGAGGTCGAACCGCTGCGGAGCGAGGCCGCCCGGCTCGGCGATCTTCGGCTGCAGACCGTCGCTGACCGCGTCGCCGCCGACATCGACGCCGGACGGGCGCAGCAGGTGGTCGCCGAGACGGTAGTCCTCGCCGCCGAGCACCCGCTGCGGGAACGGTTCACCGAACTGCACATGCGCGCGCTGCACCGCACCGGACGGCGGGCTGAGGCGCTGGCCGCCTACCGGACCGCTCGCCGGCGGCTCGTGCGGGACTGCGGCATCGAACCGGGCGCGAGGCTGCGGCGATTGCACCAGGAACTGCTCACCGCCGACGAGCCGGAACCGGTGTCCCCTCCTGGCCCGGCGCCGCCGGCCCAGCTTCCCGCGACCGTCGGCGACTTCGTCGGCCGCGAAGACCGGATGCGGGAACTCGACGAACTGATCTTCGCCCCGGGCCCCGCCCCGGTCATCGTGCTGGCCGGTCCGCCGGGCGTCGGCAAGACAGCGCTGGCGGTGGAATGGGCGCACCGCCGCCGGCGCCGGTTTCCCGATGGCCAGCTGTTCCTGACTTTGCACGGCTACGACGGCACCCGGCCCGCCGAGGCGCCCGCGGTGCTGCGCCAGGCGTTGCGCGCCCTCGGCGTGCCGGCCGGCCAGCTCCCGGCCGAGACGGATGCCGCCGCCGCGCTGTACCGGACCCGGCTCGCCGACCGCGCGGTCCTCGTGGTGCTCGACGACGTGGTCTCCGCGGGACAGGTCATGCCGCTGCTGCCCGCGACGTCGGGCAGCGCGGCGATCGTGATCAGCCGCGATCGGCTCGTCGGGCTGATCGGGCGCACCGATGCCCGTTTGCTGAACCTGGACGTGCTGGCCGCCGAGGAGTCGTTTGCCCTGCTGCGGCGGATCGTCGGAGGCGCCCGGACTGCCACCGAGCCCGAGGCCGCCGGTGAGCTGGCCGATCGGTGCGGCCATCTGCCGCTGGCCTTGCGCATCGCGGGCGCGCACCTCGTCGCCGCGCCCCGTGATCCGCTGGCCGACCACGTCACGCGGCTGGACACCGACGTGTTCGGCGCCCTGCGGCTCGGCGAGGGCGAATCCGGCGGCGTGCTCGCCGCGTTCGCCCAGTCCTATCGCCGGTTGCCCGAATCCAGCAGGCGGGTGTTCCGCCTCCTCGGCGTGCTGCCCGGCGCCGACGCCAGCACGCCCGCCGTGGCCGCGCTGGCCGAGGCTGAGGTGCGGGCGGCCGAGGCGGACCTGCGCTGCCTGGCCAACGCCAACCTGATCAGCCAGGTCGGCCGGGGCCGGTACGGGTTTCACGATCTGCTGCGCAGCTACGCCCGGCGGCTGGCCGCGGAGGACCCGGAGGCGCAGGCCGCCCTCGAGCGACTGCTGTCCTGGTACGTGCGTTGCACCTATGCGGCAACCGATGTGCTGTACCCGTACTGGGTCCGGCTGCCGCTGCCCAGCCTTCCGCCGGTGCGGGCCGTCCCGGCCTTCGACCGGCAGAGCGCGATCGCCTGGCTGGAAGGAGAACTGGCCAATGTGGTGGCGGCCGCCGACCACGCCGCGGCACATCCGCCCCACCACCCGGCCTGGTTGCTGGCAACCGCTATCCCGCTGCGTTTCTGGACCAGCGGCTGGGTGGCGGAGTGGTGGTCCGTCGGAGTCGCGGCGGACCGCGCGGTGCGGGCGGCCGGCGACCTCGCGAGCCGGGCCGCGGTGCTGCGTGCCCGGGGCATGGCCGGTGTCGTGCAAGGCCAGGTGGCGGAGGGAAGCGCCCTGCTCGTCACGGCGGCCGAGGAGGCACGCCAGGCTGGTTGGCGCGACGGCGAAGCCGCCATCCGGCTGCAGCTCGGCAGCGTCGAGATGGACCACGGAAGCTCCGGCCTGGCCGCGGCGCACGTGGAGGCCGCCATCCGGCTCGCTGCGGACATCGGCCTCGAACCAGTGCTGGCACTTGCCCGTTCCTTCCGCGGCGGGCTGGCCGCGCGGCGGGGCGACCTGGCTGAAGCAGTGCCGGAACTGACCGCCGCACTCGCGCTGAGCCGCCGGCTGCGGATCGACGCCTACGCGGCGATCGCGCTGACAGTGCTGGTCGACGTGCTCACCCGGTGCGGGCGCGCCCCGGAGGCCATCGCGCACGCCGCCGAGGCATTGACCGCATACCGCGACCAGCGAGACCGCTTCGGCGAGGCGAACATCCTGTGCCTGACCGCCGCGGCCGAACGTGCCGCAGGCGACCTGGACGCGGCCGAACGGCATGCGCACGACGCCCTGCGCCTGGCGATCACGCTGCGGCACGAGGTGAATCAGGCAGCTGCCTTCCACCAGCTCGGGATGATCCGGTGCGGCCAGCGCCGCTACCGCCCGGCCGTCGCCCTGCACCGACGGGCTCTCGCCGTGGCGAGACAGGCCCACGACCGGTGGACGGTGGTGGAGGCGCTGCTCGCCCTTGCCTCGGCCCACCGCGGCTGCGACCAGACGGACCAGGCGCGGGCTGCGGCCGCCGAGGCCCGGGCACTGGCGGGCGAACACGGATACCGGCTGCAGGAACGGGCGGCTGTCGACCTCCTCGCCGGGATGTCGTCGTGAGCGGACGGTACCTGTAGATCAGACCGCTGGCTGTACTCGAACCGAATCCGCGGCCGGAAGTGATCGTCCCAAGTGGACACTCGGACACGAACGCGGCCACGCCCCGCCAGGTAAGCACATCTGGCCGCGACGCAGTCCTCTTAGGACGAAGTCGGCACTTATTCGCTGGGCAAGGCGGCGCGACGCCCGATCACCTCCTCGGTTCCCCCGGTCGCGTCGAGCAGACACACCAGTACTCGCCGGGCCGCCTCGGCGGAGTCCTTGCCCGCCAGCCTCGTCAGCCGCTTGTCCAGCTGTTGCCGTATCCGGCGGCTGTCTTCGACAAGCTGCCAGCCGTGGTCGGTGAGCTGGGCGCGTCGCACCCGGCTGTCGGCGGGGTCTGGCACCCGCGCGACGTAGCCGAGACGCTCCAGTTCGCGCAGGTGCTTCGAGGCGGCCTGCTGGGTGACGCCGAGAAGGCCGGCGAGTTCGGAGACCGTGGGCGCCCGGTCGATCAGGTGCTGGACGACGTAGCCGTGGGAGTTGCGCACGCCGGGGTGGCCCGCCTCGTGCAGTTCCGCCAGGATCGCCCTGTTCGCGGAACTGCCCGCCAGCCAGGCGAGAGTGGGAAGGTCGAGGTCCAGTGGAGTCACGGTGTCCACCCTGCAATTGACAACCTAAGTTGTACAACTTAAGTTGTGCTTATGGGTGAGCCGGTCGCTGTCGCGACGTCCCTGCTGCGGGCGCTCGAGGCCGGGCAGTGCGGCGAGGACCTCCGGAAGTACTTCGCGCCGACGGCGTCGACCGTCGAGCATCCGAACCGGCTCAAGCCCGAGGGTGCCCGCGTCAATCTGGACCAGATGCTCGCGGCGTCGGTGGCCGGTGCCGGGTTGATGGCCAGCCAGCGGTTTGACGTGCGCTCGGCCGTGGCGGCGGGCAACACCGCGATCCTCCGGCTCACCTGGAGCGGGGTGATCGCGCGTGACGCGGGCCCGTTCCGCCGCGGCGACGAACTCGTCGCGCACATCGCGCAGTTCGTCGAGACCGCCGACGGCCTGATCGCCTCGATCGAGACCTTCGACTGCTACGAACCCTTCGCCTGACCGTCCCAAGTGGACACTCGGCCGCGCCCCGGTCGCCGCCGTTGCGCCGTTCGGGCGCGGGGATTGCGACAAACGTGAACCTACCTTCGTCGGTGTCGCGCTCGACCGGAACTGTTCGAGAATCACGAACCTGAGGTTGATCACGTTCTGTTTCAACGACGAGACGCACCGACGCCCCAGGGGAGGAGCTGCCTCCGCACCTAGCCGAGCCCGGCACCGGATCCGGTGCACGTCCTTTCTCTCCCGTTCCGCGCAGGAGGAAACACATGCGATCGACACGTTTCAGGCTCAGCGCCCTCGCCGTCGGCTCGTTCGGCACGCTGGCCCTCGCCATGACCGCGGTGCCCGCCGCGTCCGCGGCCGCGACACCGGCCGCGGTCATGCACAGCCTCGGTTCCGCCACCGGCGGGCACTATCTCGACGACAGCGGCGCCTCGGTCGTCACGGTGCTGAACGACACCGACGCGGCCAAGGTGCGCGCTTCCGGCCTGAAGGCGGAGGTGGTGCGGTACAGCCTGGGCCAGCTCGGCGCGGTGAAACAGCAGCTGGACGCCACCGGCGGCGTGCCAAGCGCCGGCTGGGGCCTCGACCTCGCCCACAACCAGGTCGTCGTCGACGTTTACGACGCCACCCCGCAGGCGGAGAAGGCCAAGCTGCTCGAGACCGCCCGCCAGCACGGCGACATGGTCCGCGTCGACCACCATCCCGGCGCCATGTCGTTGTTCATCAAGGGCGGCGACAAGATCAGCAACGGCCAAGCGTCCTGCTCCAACGGGTTCAACGTGGAGAAGGACGGCAAGAAGCTGCTGCTTTCCGCGGGCCACTGCGAGAAACTCGGCGGCGGCGGTCCGTGGAACGACGGGAAGACCGTCGACGCGGTGTTCCCCGACGAGGACAACATGCTCGTCGAGAACGCTTCGGGCGAGGGCCCGAGCGAGATCAACGACGGCACCAAGATCACCGAGTTCGCCGACGCGACGGTGGGCGAGCAGATCAAGCGCGCCGGGATCACCTCGGGCGTGACGTCGGGCGAGGTCACCAAGGTCGACTACACCTTCGAAGCGGAGGGCTACACGGTCTACCACGAGTTCTGCACGACCGCGCACTCCGACCACGGCGACTCCGGCGGTCCGGCCTACGACGGGGGCAAGGGGCTCGGCACCCTCTCCGGCGGAGACACCCAGACCTCGTGCTTCTTCCCGGCCACGCTGTCGGCCAAGAGGTACGGCGTGACGCTGCCCCAGTCCTGACCCGCGCGTGCCGCCGGGAGGAGCCGGTCCTCCCGGCGGCACCTGGGTCGCTGATTCGCTCGCGCTCAGCCGCTCAGCGCCACAGGGCGGCCGCGGCGCGGGCGTAGTCGGCGAAGGAGACCGGCGGGCGGCCGGTGATCCGCTGGACGTCGTCGGTCACGTCGGCGGCCAGGTCGTTGCGGATGCCTTCGTACATGGCGGCGTAGAGGTCGGCGACGTGGCCGGGAGTGCCTCCGCCGAGCATGGCTTCGCGGAATTCGTCCGGGTCCATCGCCCGGTACCGCACCGGTTTTCCGGCGGCCTCGCCCACGATCGCGGCCATGTCCGAAAAGGACAGTGAATCGGGTCCGGTCAGGGAGTAGGTCCGGTGCTGATGCCCGTCCTGGGTCAGGGCTGCCGCGGCGACGGCGGCGATGTCCTCGACGGAGATCGGTGCCACCCGGCCGTTGCCCGCGGGAACCGCGACGACGCCGGTGCGGATGCCTTGCAGGATCGCGGGGTGTTCGGAGAAGTTCTCGGCGAAGACGTTGGGGCGCAGGATCGTCGCGGGCACCGGCCCGGTTTCGAGGAATCGCTCGATCCACCGCGTCGGGCAGTCTTCGCCGGACAGACGCGCCGTCGTATTGGACAGGTGGACAACGCGGCGAACCCCGGCGGCCTTGGCGTCGTCCAGCAGCGCGGCCACCTCCGACGTGGGGTCGGAGCTGATCGACAGCCACTGGTAGATCGCGTCCACGCCCTCCAGTGCGGGCGGGTAGGTCGCCGGGTCGCTCCAGTCGAAGCGGACCGGCGTCACCGCGCCCTCCGGGATCCCCGGATTCCGGCTCGCTGCCCGGATCGTGTGCCCCTGTCTGGCGAGCAAGGACACCACGCGGCGTCCGGTGCGTCCGGTCGCGCCGAGAGCAAGAACCGTGGTCGGCACCCATTCCTCACAAGGTAAAGTCGAATCGGTAACGACATCACCTTAGGAATGGGTTACCGACGCGCGCCATGACAGCTCTCGACAGATTCATATCCGATCGGCGCCGCGGCGGAGCGAATCGGGTAGGGCGGTGAAAGCGGTCGGCCGCGAGCGCGACCATGTGGCCGACATCGTGGGCAACATCGTCGCCGCCCTCCGGCGCGGCGGTGTCGTCTACGGCAGGTTGCTGTTGCGCGGCCCGTGGGGCCTCACGTTCGAGTCGCGGTCGATCGCCAACATCTACGTCGTGATCGCGGGTTCCTGCGTGCTCGTCCCTGACGGCGGGCAGGCTCTGCATCTCGCCCAGGGGGATGTCGCGCTGCTGCCGTCCGGCGCCGGGCACGTGGTCGCCGACACGCCGGGCCGTCCGGCGCCCACCGTGCGAGAGCTGTTCGACGCCGACCTGGAGGAACTGTCGGCCACCGACCTCGTCATCGAGGGCGACGGCCCCGAGGCCGTTCTGGTCTGCGGCGCGTATCTGCTCGAACCGGCGCCGCAGCACCCGTTCATCGCCTCGTTGCCGGACGTCGTGCACGTGACGGCGGGCCAGATGCGCGGCACCAGCCTCGCCGCCGCCGTCCACTTGCTCGCCACCGAGGTCGACCAGGCCGGCCGCGGCACGCCCGCCGTAGTGGCCTCGCTGCTCGACCTGCTGTTCACCTACACCCTGCGGTCGTGGTTCCTCGGCCAGCCCGACCAGCCGGCCGGGTGGGCCCACGCGCTCCACGACCCCGCGGTGGGCCCCGCGCTCGCGCTCCTGCACGACGACCCCGGCAAACCCTGGACCGTGGAGGCGCTCGCGCACGCCGTCGGCGTCCCGCGCGCCCGGTTCAGCCGCCGGTTCACGTCGACGACCGGACATACCCCCATGGAGTACCTCGGCATCTGGCGGATGACCGTGGCCGCCGGCCTGCTGCGCGAAGGCCAAGCGCCTCTGCGTCAGATCGCCCGGAAGGTGGGGTACGACTCGGAATTCGCGTTCGCGCGCGCTTTCAAACGGGTCGTCGGGCACGCCCCCGGTCGTTATCGCGCAATGCACCGTCGTGATGAGGGTGCCGCCGATCCGCGACGGTAAGGAGGCGGCGATGCAGGCTGGTTCGAGGGGGCGCGGCTGGGCGGGTTTCGCCGGGCCGGCGCTGCTGTGCGTGCTGTTGTCCGCGGCGTTCTCGGCATTCCTGCTGGTGATGGTGTACGTGTGGGCGCTCATGCTGCCGGTATTGCTGGCACTGGTGACGTGCATAGCCGCCGGTTACTTGTGGCGGGGCGACAAACCACGGGCCGTGGCCGCGGTGCTGACGATTCCGTGCACTGCGGGGCTGACAATGTGCGGTTGGTATCTCTTGTCGCTGCTGTGACAGTTCAGGAGCGGCGGAGGAACAGGTTGAGCGCGGCGGACACGTTGTCGCGCACGAACTCCTCGGGCTCGGCGGCCAGCACGGCCCGCATGGGCTCGACGCTGTGTTCGGCGCCGGGCAGATCGAAGACCGCGCAGCCGGCGGCGTTGCGGACGTCCCAGTCGTCGTCTTCGCGCGCGAGCCGGAACAGCGTCTCGCGGCATCGGTCGGCGAGGCCCGGTTCGGCGAAGTCCAGCAACGGGATCGCCCGGACGGCCTCGACCCGGACAAGGTCGTCCTCGGCGACGTCGTCCGCGGTCGAGATCAGGAACGGTCCGAGCACCGGCGAGTCTTCCGCGCTGGGGACCAGCAGCCGCAGTGCCTGGAAACGCTCGTCGGCGGTCATCCGGCCGAAGCGGTCGATCAGTTCGCGGGCAGTCGGCTCGGCGGGCACGGTGCTGATCGTATCGAGCCGGTCAGGTACTTCGCTCCCGCGGCGAGGAGCCCGGGCAAGGGTGCGGCGGTGGGGTGCCAGGCGGCTTCGTACTCCCAGACGGCCCAGGACTGGTCCGGCATGAGGTCGAGGCTTTCCTTGAGCGGGAGTACGCCCGCGCCCAGGGCGATCGGGGTGAGGTCGGTCAGGCTTGCGACGTCCTTGACCTGGAGGTAGCCGAGGTGCGGTGCGAGCGCGGCGAAGGACTGGGCTGGGCTTTCCCCGGACCGGACGGTGTGCAGGACATCCCACAGCACGCCGACTTCCGGGCGTCCGACCGCGCGTACTACGCGTGCGGCGTCGGTGCCGCGGGCGTGGGAATCGTGTGTCTCCAAGAGGATCCGCACACCCAATGCCTGAGCTTCGTCGGCTACGGAGCGCAACCGGCATACCGCGCGGGTGTCGGCGTCCGGGGTGTTGCCGCCTCGTGGGAAGACGCGCAGGTGTGGTGCGCCGAGGTCGGCGGCGAGCCGGAGTTCGTCGCGGAGGGTGGCGAGGATGGGTTCGTCGGGTCCGGGAGCGGCGACTCCGGTGTACCCGGCGACCGCGAGCGGGGTCAGGCCGCTGGCAGCGCAGGCGCGCGCGGCGGCTCGACGTTGCGCGGCGGACATGCCGACGTGTACGGCTTCGCCTGGGGCGCACCGGAGTTCGAGGCCGTGCCAGCCGTGGTCGCTGGCGAGCCGGAGCACGTCGATCAGCGGCTGGCCGGGCAGGCCGAGGGTGGAGAGGGCGAGGCGCACGGTGCGGCCTTCTTTCGAGGGCTGTTGTTTCAGGCCGATCTGGTCAGGTGGTCCGGCTGGACGCGATGCGCGAAGGGAACGCCGTCGGCGAACCGGGCGAGTTCGTCGAGCGCGTCCTGCGCGAGGCGCTCGAGTTCTCCGCCGAGCGAACCGGCGATGTGCGGGGTCAGCAGTACGCCGGGCAGGTCGTAGAGCGGCGAGGTGCGCGGGAGCGGTTCCGGGTCGGTCACGTCGATGACGGCGTGGATCCGGCCGGAGGCGATCTCGTCGGTGAGTGCCGGGGTGTCGATGAGCGCGCCTCGGGCGGTGTTGATCAGGGTTGCGCCGTCGCGGAGCATTCCCAGTCTGCGGCGGTCGATCATGTGCTCGGTTTCGGGCAGGCTCGGTGCGTGCAGCGACACGGTGTCGGACTGCGCTAGCAGCGTGTCGAGGTGGACGAGGGTGGCTCCGAGCGTTTCGGCGTCGGCGGCGGTGAGGTAGGGGTCGGCGAGGAGCACGTCGAAGTCGAAGGGCCGCAACAGGTCCAGCACTCGCTTGCCGACGCGGGAGGCGCCGACGATGCCGACGGTCCGCCGGTAGTTGCCGACGCCGGTGACCGGATCGAGCGTCCGGTGTTTCCGGTAGAGGGCGCTGATCTGCCAGACCCGCTTGTGCGCGAACAGGATCGACGCCAGCGTGAATTCGGCGACCGGGATCGCGTTGGCCTCGGCGGCGGAGGTCACCTCGATGCCGCGTTCCCAGCAGGCGGGGGTGACGTGGTCCTTGACCGAGCCGCCGGTGTGGATCACCGCCCGCAGCCGGGGCGCGCGGTCCAGGACGCTCTGGTCGATCGGCGGGCATCCCCACCCGGTGATCAGGACCTCGACCGCACCGAGGTCGGACGCGGCGGCGAAATCCTCGATGACGTCGTCGGGGTCGACGTCCGCGAGCTGGATCAGCCGGCCGGTCGCGGCCGGGCCGAACAGCTCGGCCCGGACGGAACGGCGCATGGCGAGCCGGGCGCGCGGACGTCGGCTGGGCGTGCTGGAACTCCGGTGCGGCATCCGCATTCCCTTCGAAGTGATGTCACATGATATTCCGATATCACCTCGCGGCTGTCAAGGCCGATGGCGAGCGCAAAAGTGATATCGTTTGCCGTCACTGGCGAGAAGGGGACTGATGCTGGCGGAGGACAGGCAGCGCGCGATCGTCGAGGCGGTGCGGGCGCGGGGGTCGGTCACGATCCGCGAGCTGGCCGAGGAGCTGTCGGTCGCCGCTGTGACGATTCGGGGCGACGTGCGCGAGCTGGCCCGGCGCGGCGAGGTCGCGCGGGTGCACGGCGGTGTGGTCTGGCCTGCGGCGGAAGGGGAACCGGTCCCGGCCAAGCGCCCCGCCCCGGAGTCCGGTCGCGGGTATCACCTGGGCATGGTCGTGCCGCATTCGTCGTACTACTACCCCGAGGTGGTCGGCGGGGCGAAGGCGGCGGCGGAGGCGCTGGGCGTGAGGCTGGCGCTGGGGGTGTCGCGCAACGCCTTCGCCGAGGAGAAGGCGCTGACGGCGAAGATGCTGGACGCTGGTGTCGACGGGCTGGTCGTCACGACGGCCGAAGACCCGCGCACATCCCCGGACGCCGAGGCCTGGCTGCGGAGCCTCCCCGTTCCGGTGGTCTTGGCCGAGCGCCGGGTCGGGTTGGACAGCGGTGCGGTCGAGCACGTGGCGACCGACCACGAGTACGGCGCGCATCTGGCCGTGCGTCATCTGGCGGAGGCCGGGCGCAGCCGGATCGCGTTGCTGCAGTTCGACACGATGACCGCGCCGATGCTGCAGATCGGCTATCAGCGGGCGCTGACCGCGTTGGATCTGAAGCCGTGTTCGCCGGAGGTGCCGAGCATTCTGTCGGAGGACGATCCGGCGGACCTGGACGAGAAATGCGACCAGCTGGTGCGCTGCGTGAAGACCGGCCAGCTGGACGCGGTCCTGGTCCACAACGACTTGATCGCCCTGCCGCTGGTGAGCAGGCTGCAGACGTCCGGTATCCGGATCCCGGACGACCTCGCCGTGGTCACCTACGACGACGAGCTGGCCGAACTGGCCGATCCGCCGCTCACCGCGGTGGCCCCGCCCCGGCACGCGGTCGGCGCGGAAGCGGTCGAACTGCTCGTCCGGAGGCTCGACGACCCCGGCCGTCCGGCGCACCACCTCATGCTGCGCCCGGTGCTCAATGTCCGGAGCTAGCCTCGTTTCTTCTCGAGGTGCGTGACGGACCGGTGACGGTCGCCGAGGACGATGTCGGGCGGCGGAAGGAGGTGCCATGTTCGCGCACCGATCCCGGCCCGCACCAGCCGGTGCCAGCCCTTCGGCGGCCGTGCTCCAGCGATGCGGCGCCAGGCCCTGCCCGAGCGGAGAGTGCCCCGACGAGGACCGGCCGGTGCTGCACCGGCAGCCCGCCGGCGACGGCCCCCAGACCGCGCCGCCCATCGTGCACGAGGTGCTGAACAGCCCCGGCCAGCCGTTGGATCCCACGACGCTCGTCGCAATGAACTCGGAGTTCCACCAGGACTTCAGCCGGGTCCGTGTGCACTCCGACGGGCGCGCGGCGAAATCCGCCGCCGCGGTCGCGGCCCAGGCGTACACGGTGGGCTCGCACATCGTTTTCGGCCCGAACGGCTACCGGCCGCACACCCCCGCCGGGCAGCGGCTGCTGGCGCACGAACTCACCCATGTGGTGCAACAGCGCGCCGTCACCCGGATCCCGGAGTCCCGGCTGCCGATCGGGGACCCGCACAGCCCAGCCGAGAGGGCCGCCGACCGGATGGCAGCGGGCCCGGCTGGCAGTGACAGTCCGGCGTTGCGTCGCCAGATCGTGCCGTCTGCCGCGCAGCCGGTTGGGAGCGATGGTCCGGTGTTGCGTCGTCAGACTGCGGTGCCTGCCGCGCAACCGGCTGGCAGCGATGGTGCGGTGTTGCGCCGTCAGCCTGTGCCGTCTGCCGCGCAGCCGGTTGGCAGTGATGGTCCGGTGTTGCGCCGTCAGATCGTGCCGCCCGCCGCACAACCGGTTGGCAGTGATGGTCCGGTGCTGCGCCGTCAGATCGTGCCGCCCGCCGCACAACCGGTTGGCAGTGATGGTCCGGTGCTGCGCCGCCAGACCGCGCCGCCAGCCACGCAACCGGCCGCCGCGCCTCCGTCCGCCGGGACGCCAGCGCTGGTGCCCCAGCTGATGGGCCCGATGCTGCGGGAATGGCGGGCCGCGGGGCTGCTGGATCCGCCGTTCCGGCCACCTGACACGGCCGAAATCCCAGACCTGCCCGCCCCCGGCTCCGAATCGGGTGCACCGTCCGCTTCGGCCGCGCCGCCCGCGTCTGCCTCGGTCGGGCGGGCGGCACCGGCCCTCGCGCCCCCGATGCCGCCCGTGAGATTGCCGGTGCCCGCCCCGCCCGCACCCGCGCCGGTTCCGGCCCCTGCTCCCGCACCCGCCCCAGCGCCAGCCCCAGCCCCGGCACCCGCTCCCTCGCCGGTTCCGGCGGCTGAACCGGTGCCGGAACCGGTCGTCACGCCGCTGGGTGCCGGGATCGCCGCGTTCATCCTGGTCCTGCTGTATCCGTCGCCGACCGCGCCGCCCTGGATGGACGAGGTCAGCCCGGTCAGCGGCGGCCCGTACGGCAGCCCGGAGGAGTACCAGTGGACGCGGCGGCTCAGCGCGCAGCAACGGGAATACCTGCGGTACCTGCAGCGCGCCCGGCGAATCACGCCCAGCCCGGCCGCCGACGGCGACACCGCGCCCGACGTCCTGCCCCAGCCGGAACCCCAGCCCGAGCCGCGGCGGCGCCGGCCGGGTTGTTTCTCCGCCGCGGTGCCCCGCCGGGGCGGCCACGCCCGGCACGACGCCTACGCCACGAAGGTGACGGGTTCCCCGCACGACTATTTCGTGCGCACCCCGCGGCCGGTCGCCGCGATCAACTACGACGGCCTGCAAACCGGCACCGTCAACGTGTGGGAGGTCAAGACCGGTTTCGGCTGGTTCTTCTGCCCGACTTACGCCTCCCTGACCGCGACGACCCTGGCCCGCTGGGACGTGCAGAAGAATCTCGGCCTGCTGGTGGCCCAGCGGTGCGGCTATCTGCATTTGTGGGCGCACCACGACCGGTACATCGCGCAAATGCTGCTGGTGCGGTGGGGCGGCATCCCGCCGGTGGCGTGGATCCGGGAGTGAGCCGGGCGAATGCCGGAGAATGATCGGGTCACGGCCTACGTCCCGGCGTCCGGTCCGCCGGAGCTGGCCGCCGGGCTGGCCGAACTGGCCGGGCTGCTCAGCGCGCAGCCCTGGCGGGCGGGCGGCCCAGAGGGCGATCCGATCGCCCTGGACGCGGAAACCCTCGCCGGATACCTGACGGCCGTCGAGACGGACTGGGCGAACGGCGTGCCCAGCCCGTGCCTGCTCGCCTCGGGCGACCTCGTGCTGGTGGCGGACTTCCCGCCGGACGGCCCGGCGAACGTGTGGTTCCCGCTGCTGAGCCGTCCCGCGATCGACGGCCTGCTCGACCTCCTCGGCGACGTCGTCACCGCGCTGGGCGCGTATCACGCTCACGTCGAAAACGATCGGCTGCTGATGCTCTACCAGGCGGTCCGCGCCACCGAACGGGCCCGTGCGGCCGCGCCGGAGGAGTACCGACACCTCATTCCGGACCCGCCAGGACAAGCCGGTTCCGGTGCGGTGCCGTCGCTGCTGGTGCCGCAGGAGTACGACACCCGCCGAGTGCCGCCCGGCGTGTGGTGGGCGAACTACTGGGACGCGCGCCAGGTGCGCACGCTGGGCGAGAACCGGGTGCACGCGGCCCGCTGGGCCCGGCTGCGGCCGGCCGGGCAGGGCCTGCTGCTCGCCCCGACCGAGGAACCGCTGGACCCGTCCCGCGCGGATCATGCCGCGCTGCTCCGGGAACTCGTCGAGGGACTGGGTTTGCCTGCGGCGCAGGAACGTTTCCGGTTCGGCGAGGACCGGTAGCGTGCACCGTCCACAGTGGACGAATGGCTGGGCGCGGCTTCCGACACGGAGGAGAGCCGATTTCGCTCCGGCGAAAGGATATTCCCGTCAACCGGACAACGCGCGTGCGTGCCGCAGAACGAGTTCGACGGTTTCCGCCGCGCTCGTCACGGCGGTGTCGATGACCAGGTGGTCGCGGTCCCAGGTCTCGTACTCGCGGTCGACGACCTGCTGCCAGGTGGGAAGCACCAGGCCGGGGATGTCGACGGTCCGGTTTTCCACCCGGGCGCGGTGTTCGGCGGGCAGGGAGCAGACGAGTTCGACTTCGAGGGTCCACCCGCCGTGCCGGTCGCCGACGTTTTTCCACGCGTCCCGGGTGATTTTCAACGGATTCACGCATTCGGCGACCACGGTGACCCCGAGGTCGAGCTGGTCGCGGGCCAGCGCGTACCCGACCAGGTAGCCGACCGCGAGAGGGCGTTCCGGCAATTCCCCGGAGTCCGCGAGGGTCTGTTCGATCCGGTCGATGCGCAGATACGCCGCGCGAAGCTCGCGGGCCACCGGAGCGGCGACGGTCGACTTGCCGGTGCCGGGAAGCCCGCCGAGCAGGATCAGGCCGGGGTCGCTCATCGCTGACGATCCGCGAGGACGTCGCTCCACCAGCGCTGCGCGACCTTCGGATGCGAGCGCAGCCAGCCGATCAGCGCGTTCTCGCCGAACGCCGCGTGCAGCGGGTTGTCCGGGTCCTGGCTGACTCCCTTGGCTTCCGCCGCCAGCTCCGGCGGCAGCACGAGAGGTTCCACGACGGCATCGAGCCGCGGCCCCAGAAAGAACGGCACGGAGAACCGCTCGGTCCCGGCGGGCGGGCTGACCACGCGATGCCGCGTCGCGGTCAGGTAGCCCTGGGTCGCGATCTCCAGCATCTCGCCGATGTTGACCACGAAGCTGCCCGGGACTGGAGCGGCGTCGATCCAGCCGCCATCGGACGCCTGCACCTGCAAGCCGCCGACCTCGTCCTGGTGTAGCAAAGCGAGATAGCCGTAGTCCTTGTGCGCGCCGACGCCCTGCTCCTGTTCCGCCGACTGCCGCCCCGGGTACCGCACGATCTTCAGGTGCGTGTTCGCTTCCTCGTCGAACCACGCGTCGAAGTACTCTTCGTCCTGGCCCAGCGCGGCGGCGAGCGCGCGAAGCACTTCCCGGCTGACGCGCAATGCCTCCGCCTGCCACGCGAGGGCCGTCTCCCGCAGCGCGGGAAGGGTTTCCGGCCACTGGTTGGGGCCGATCAGGCGCTGCCAGGCGGGTCCGGAGCCCGCGACCGGCTCGCGCTCCGGGCCGATGTCGATCTGCTCCCGCCAGTCGGGAGCGCCGCCGGTGCGCTCGTGCCCGGTCCGCGTGTACCCGCGGAACTGCGGCGACCGGACGTTCTCGATCGCCAGCCGCTGCTCGACCGGCAAGGCGAAGAACTCCTTGGCCGCCGCGAAGATCCCGCGGGCCAGTTCGCCGGAAACCCCGTGCCCCACCACGTAGAAGAAGCCGACGTCGTGCGCGGCGGCACGCAGTTCCGCCAGGAACGCGGCCCGGCCGGGGCGGCGGAAGCGCGAGAGGTCGAGCAGCGGCAAAGCCTGCCTGTCAAACGTGGTCACGTCCGCAGCCTAGGGGCTGTTCTTCGTTCCGTATGCGGGTCTCACATCGCGGACGCTGTTTCGCTGAACACCGGCCGCGCGGCGTTCGGCGGGTTCTTCTGTCGAATTCTCCTTCTACTCGACGGGTTTGCTGTCCGCCGCACGCCTTGAATCTTTCGTGGCGAGAGCGGTGAATACGAGGCCGAATGAGGCGATGATGAGGTTCTGAAGGGCTGCCTGGAGGCCGTTCCACTTGCTGGATTGCCACATTTGAAACCATTCCCCGCCTATTGCGATGAAGCCGACCCCGAAGAGGATCAGCTGCATTACCCAGCCGAGGTTGGACAGGTGCTTGGCTGTCGACAGCGGGCGACCGGTCAGATGTGCCCGTATCCATGCGATGAATCCGGCGATGAGCGCCAGTGCGGTGAGCAGCTCCCAGGCGATGATGGCGACGTAAATGGCATCGGCGAGTCCGGGGCTCGTTATGGCGCGCCACATCATGTTCGGCGACTGGAATGTGGTGTCCATTGCCAGCACGTGCCGGACGAATTCTTGATTTGTTCCGAAGTCCGTGATGTTGCCGACGGTGACCAGTGTCATTTGGATGGCGGTAATCCCGGTGATGACGGTGGCTGCGGCAGAAAGAGTTCCAACCCTCCTGAGGATGCTCATGCAGGGATCTTACCGACTTCGGCGTGCTCGCTATGGCTGTTGTCCTCCTTCGAGCTGAGCGAAAACTATGACGTTGTCCCGGTAGGAACGGACGGTCCGGTCGAAGGAACCGCCGCAGGTGATCAGCCGTAGTTCTGGGCCGGGGGTGCGGCCGTAGACCTCCCGGGTGGGGAAGCGGTCCTTGGGCGCGTGGATGATCTGGCGCACCACGAAGGTGACGACGGAACTGTCGGCGCGCTCGACGGTGATGCGATCGCCCGGTGCGAGTTCGCGCAGCCGGTAGAAGATGCCGGGCTGGCTGGCACCGTCGATGTGGCCGACGATGACCGCGGGTCCGGTCTGGCCGGGCGCCGGTCCCGGTTCGTACCAGCCGGCTTGCATCGGGGTGGCCACCGGCGGGGTTTGCATGTGCTGGTTCGCGTCCAAGCCGAGCTTGATCAGTGACGAGTTGGCGTCGAGTTTGGGGATGTGCACTGCGGTCGGGATCACCCGCACCGCAGGGTTGTTGACCGCCACGACCGGTTGGCGCGGCGGTGGGGCAGACCGTGAGGCCGGGGCGTCGTGGGCCATGCCCGGCGACGGTGCGGGGTCCGTGGTCAGGACGAGTACCAGCCCCAATGCCGCGGCGGCCGCGACAGCGGTGATCGCGACACGGCGATACGGGGCGAGTGCCGGACGGGTGCTCTGGTAATGCTGGCGTGGCACTCGTGTCGCCTCTCTGATGATCAGCCAGATCAGCAACCAGGCGGAGCTGAAGTAGACGAGATAGCGGAGCGGCGAAACACCGGCCGTGCCGAGCGCGCGCAGCACCAGGCAGGCCAGCACGGCCGCGGCGAGCAGACCGGACAGGACCTGCCAGTTCTTCTTACGCCGCAGTCGCTGACCGGTGTGGTGGAGCGGTTCCCAGCCGACCGCGCCGACGATCACGAGGGACGCGACCGCGATGGCGTGATTAGCGTTGCCCGGCAGGAAGGTGTCGGCCAGCAAGGCCCACGACAGACCGCCCAGCGCGAGCTGGGTCTGGATGCGGCTCACCGTCGGGACGTTCTCGACCGCAGACATGGCCCACTCCGGATCGTGAACGGGGAGGAGTGGTGTGGTGTGGCCGGGGCATGGGCCACACCACACCGTTCCCCCTATCGGTGATGACGACGGCGCGCGGCTGCCGCCGTCACCAGGAGCAGGGCGATCGCCAGAACCGCCAGCCCGCCGCCGACGACCCCGCCGCCGGGCGGCTCGCGATCGTCAGCGGTGCCGCCGGCGCCGGCCTCGACTGCGCCGGCCGGTACCGGGAACCCGGCATCGATATGCTCGCTGGCGGTCCCGTGCATGGACGCTGCTGCCGGACCGCCGTACATCCCGGCGGGGGCGGCGATGCCGCCTGCCGGAGACGCGAGGCTGTCGAGGTAGCTGCCCTCCGGGTAGCTGCCCGCGGTGGCCATCCCATCGCTGGCACCGGAAGTGCCTTGCACGGAGCCGCCGGTCTGGTGATTTCCAGCCGTGACAACGGTTCCGTCGGTGCTGCCGATGCTGCCGTTGGACGGGGCACCAGCGGTGTCGCCGCCTGCGGTGGTTCCACCCGTGGTAGTGCCATCGGTAGCGGTGCTGCCCGAGGGGTCGCTCGGGGCGCTGCCGTCGGTGGTCCCGCCCGTGGTGGTGTCGCCCGGCATCCCCGGGACGGTCCCGCCGGTGGTTCCGCCGGGAAGGCCTGGGATGGTCCCGCCGGTGTTGTCGCCTGGCAGGCTTGGCAGGGTTCCGCTGGGCGATCCTGGGAGGGTGCCGTCCGCGGTGCCGCCGGTGGTGGTCCCATCGGTGGTGCCGCCGGGCAGGCCCGGAAGGATGCCGCCGGTCAGGTCCGGCAGGCCCGGGAGGGTTCCGCCGGTGTTGTCGCCTGGCACGCTCGGCAGGGTTCCGCTGGACGAGCCAGGGAGGTCGCCATCTGCGGTGCCGCCAGTGGTGGTCCCGCCGGTGGCGCCACCCGGCAAGCCGGGGAGGACGCCGCCGGTCAGGTCCGGCAACCCAGGAAGGGTTCCGCCCGGGACGGATCCGGACGGGGCGCCGGAGCCGCCGTTCGGGTCGCCGGTGCCGGGTGCCGGAGCTGGTGCCGGACTGTCGGCGGGCGCGAGGTATGCGGTGCCGGTGGTGCTGGCCTGTTCGCCGTCGGTCGTGGTGCCGGTGACGGTGACCGGTGTCGCGGTGGTGTCCGCGGTCGGCGTGAACGTTCCGGTGCACGTGGTGCTGCTACCGGTGGCCAGTGTGGTGTCGTCGCAAGTCATCGCACCGCTGGAGGCAGTGCCGCCGACGTTGCTGAGACTGCTGGCACCGGTGTTGGTGACCGGGACGGTGACGGTCGCCGGCTGGTTGGCGGCGACTGGCACGGCGTCGGACGGTGATCCGGCGTTGGCGCCGTTGACCGTCGGAGTGCCCATGGTCAGCTGGCACGAGCACCCGGCGTCACTGCCAGCACCCGGCGGAGCAGGCACTGGAGCCGGGACAGGCGCTGGCACCGGAACAGATGCCGGGCTGCCGGCGGGGGCGAGGTATGCGGTGCCGGTGGTGCTGGCCTGTTCGCCGTCCGTCGTGGTGCCGGTGACGGTGACCGGTGCCGCGGTGGTGTCCGCGGTCGGCGTGAAAGTCCCGGCGCAGGTGGTGCTGGCACTGGAGTCCAGCGTGTTCGCGTCGCAGCTCATCGCACCGCTGGGGGTGGTGCCGTTGAGGTCGGACACGGTGTCGCGGCCGGTGTTGGTGACCGGGACCGAGACGGTTGCCGGCTGGTCGGCGATGACTGGCGCGGCGTTGTCGGGTGATCCGGCGTTGGCGCCGTTGACCGTGGGGGTGCCCATGGTCAGGTCGCAGGAGCACCCGGTGTCCGCCGACGTCGACGTGACCGGGCTGGTCGTGCTGTCACCGGTGCCGCTGGCGGATGTTTTCGGCAGCGCGGTGGGCAACGTCGAGGCAGCCGCGGTCACCGGGCTGGACGAGCCGGATTGCGCGGAGCTGACCGGCGCGAGGGCTTGCGTCACGGACGAGGCCGGTCGGCGGGTCGCCGATCCGGTGCCTGTCGAAGCGGTCGCACTGGTCGAGCCGCGGCTCGACGAGGCGGTCGCGCCGGTCGAACGGTGGCCCGCCGAAGCGGTCGGGCTGGTCGATCCGGTGCCTGTCGAAGCAGTCGCACTGGTCGAGCTGCGGCTCGTCGAGGCGGTCGAACGGTGGCCCGCCGAAGCGGTCGCACTGGTCGAGCCGCGGCCCGCCGAAGCGGTCGAGGTGGTCGATCCGGTGCCGGTTGTGGTCGTTGAAGTGGTGTGTGCCGACGCGGATGGCGAGGTCGTGCTGGTTGCTGCCGCTTGGTTCGGCTGCACGATTCCCGACACCAGCGACGTCACGGGGGCCAGCGGGCTGGTGCCCGCGGTCGTGTCGGTCGCCTGGTTGCTCGTTGGCCCGGTGGCCTCCTCGGCGTGGGCGACACCCACGCCGAGGAGCATCAAGCCACCTGCGAGCAACCCGGTCTGGAGAGACCGTTTTACCCAGGTGTGCATGAGAAACCTCTCTAAGGTCTAGTGGTTCCGGCGGTGTCCGGCCGTCGGCGAAGGCCGATCAGCGGACGGGCGTTCCGGTGGCCAAGGTCAGCGGCGGCTGGGTCGCGGACGCGGCGGCCGGGTCGCACGTGCACGCACCGGTGGTGGCGTAGTTCTGCGAGAACCCGACGGTGGAGGTGTTGCCCGCGGCGTCCTTGCCGGTGAAGGTCGTCGTCACTTTCTGGGTGCCGGGGCCGGCGGTGAACTGCGTCGTGCAGTAGGTGCTGGCTCCGGGGGCCAGCGAGGTGCTGGCGCAGGTGACCCGGCCGCTCGGCGAGGTGCCTCGCAGACTGGTGATCGGCGCGGTGCCGGTGTTGGTCACCTTCACCTTGACGGTCGACGCGCGCCCGGCCGGCACGGCAACAGTCCGGTTGGACCCGGCCGCGGCGCCGTTGACCGAGGGCGTGCCGGTGATCGTCAGCTTGCCGGTGCCGGTGGGAGTGCTAGTGCCGGTGCCAGTGCCCGCGGTCGTGCCGGTGTAGAAGACCCGGCAGGCCTTGCTCTGCTGGGTGCCGTTCGGACCCGACACGGTGAAGTTGAACCTCGCGGTGTTCGAGCCCGGCCGCGCGGTCGTGACGACCGTGCAGCGGGCGGTGCTGCCCGGAGCCAGCTGGCCCGAGCCGCAGTTCAAGGTGCCGAGCGAGGTGCGGCCGCGCAGTCCGGACACCGGGACGCTGCCGGTGTTGGTCACCGGAACCGTGATGGTGGCCGTGCTGCCCGACGGGACGTTCGGGCCGGGGGCGGTGCTCGCGGCCTTCCCGTTCACCGTCGGAGTGCCGACAGAGATGCTCGCCGACGGCTGCGGAGCCGGAGCGGGCTTCGGCTGCGGGGCCGGAACCGGCGCGGGCAGCGGGTGCGGAGCCGGAACCGGCTGCGGGACCGGAGCGGGTTGCGGTGCCGGAGCGGGTTGCGGCTGCGGCATGGGCACCGGCTGCGGCTGCGGCGCGGGACCAGGCTGCGGTGCCGGACCCGGCTGCGGTTGCGGCGCCGGAACCGGTTGCGGTGCGGGACCGGGCTGCGGCATCGGAGCGGGCTGCGGTGCGGGACCGGGTTGCGGTTGCGGTGCCGGAGCCGGCTGCGTGGCCGAGCCTGATGCCACGGTGCCCAGCAGACCGGTCACCGGGGCGAGGATCCCGCTGGCGCCCGGCAGACCGGGAAGCGGTGAGCCGCCCGGCTGGCTGGCGCCGGGGAGACCCGGCAGACCCGGCGTGCCCGGGTCAGGCGTGCCCGGCTGCGGCGCGGGTGCCGGTTGCGGTGCTGGCGCCGGTTGCGGCTGTGGTGCCGGTGCAGGTGCCGGTTGCGGGGCCGCGTTGCCGAGCCCGCCGGTCAGCTGCGAGAGGAGACCGCCGAGGCCCGGTTGGCCAGAGCCGGAGAGACCCGGCAGCCCGGGCAGTCCCGGCAGACCCGGTGTGCCCGGGTTGGGCGTGCCCGGCGTGCCGGGATTCGGCGTGCCCGGCTGACCCGGTGTGCCCGGCTGACCCGGCGTGCCCAGCGTGTCGCTGCCCAGGCTGGGCAGTCCCGGCAGGCCGAGCGACTGGAGAGTCTTGACGTTGTCGGTGACCTTCAGGACGTCCAGGACCGCGGCCGGGTTGCCGCTCTGCACCTTCTCGAACGCGGTTTGCCACAGCAGGCGCATCGCGTCGAAGTTCTTGCCCGCGAACGACACGTACTCGTTCGGGGTGAACACTGTGGACGGTCCGAGGCGGTTCATGATCTCGGCGGCCTGGAGGGTGTTGTAGAGGTAGTCCGGCTTGAGGACCTTCGCCGGGTCGGGGATGCTGGGCAGTCCCTTCTGGACGAAGGTGGCGACCTTGTCCGGCGTCGGCAGCCGGGACAGGTCGACGGCCATGGTCTTGGTGTTGATGGGCAGGCCCATGCCGCCGCAGCCGGTGGCCATGGTCAGGTAGTCGGTGCCGTGGCCCCGCACGTGCGAGGGGTTGAAGATCGGGATCCAGCCCAGCGGGCCGCCGTAGATGTCGACGACCGGCATTTGCGAGTTGCCGATCGCGCCGCTGGCCATGGACAGGATCAGGTTCTTGTACGACGGGTCCGTGTGGTAGGTCAGGGCGTGCGAGCTGCTGCCGATCAGCGGGATGCCGTCCTCGTTCTTCCACATGTGCTGCAGGAAGAAGTCGCACGCGTCGCCGCCGCCCTGGTGGGTGGTGTCCCCGGTGGAGTGGGCGCCGCCGGACTGGTTCGGGTCGACGGACGTCTGCTTCGTCTCGCCGCCGAACAGGCCGCCGGTGAAGACGCCGCCGCTGAGGACGTCGCCGCTGAGGAACTTGCCCACGGTCGGGATCTGCGCGGTCGGGAGGTCCCCGCCGGGTGCCGGGGCCGGGAGCAACAGGCTGGTCGGCGGCTGGCTCTGGGTGCTGGTGGTGCCGCTCGTTCCGGAAACACTCGCCGACGAGCCGGGCTGAAGGCTCGCGGACGAGGTGGTGTCCGTTCCGGAAAGCGCCAGGCCGTCAAGACCCGGCAGCGGGGAAGCGGCGGCGTTCATCACCAGGCCGGCCAGCGCGAAGGTCGCGGTGACCGACACCGCGGCCGCGCCGCGCAATGCGCGGTTCGACCGGCGGAAGCACGAATCTTTTCCTGGAGGAAGGCCGATAGGGGCCCCTCCGCCCGGGACAGCGGCGCGACGGCGCCGTGCCCAATCTGTGAGTTTCATGGAAATGCTCCAGTTCGCGAGCGCCCGCCGATAAAATCGGCGCGGCGGTTGACGTGTCTGCTGTGAAACGGGTTTGCGGTTGCCGAGAGCCCTGGACACCAGCCGTTGACGGAGGTAGTGGCAGCGGGAGCTGCTGGCTTGCGATTTCAGCCCATGAGTTCGCGAGCCAGCCGTCGAGCTTGTCCCTCGACGGTCCTGCTGTCGCTACCGCTCAATGGATTCGCACTGCGATTCACGATGATCATTTATGGTGATCGCTGATGCGTTATTCGCGGTGGCAGCCGACACGTCAGTCAGGCGAAACCGAAGGATCGTCCGCACGCATGCGGAGCGGGAGAAGCTGATCCGAGACCGGCTCGCCAGCAGAGAACTGCGAGCCGGTCTGTCCGCCGTCGAAGATCGCGGCGGAAGCCGAAGAACCGCCCTGCGCGGCCGACGTGCCCGGCGAAGGGGCACTGCCGGGCAGCATCGCCGGCGCGATCGGGGAGATCGGCGACAGCGGCGACGGGGCGGCAGGGCTGGACGAGGCGCGGAGGTGCTGCCCAGGAGCGACGGCAGGACCCTGCGCCAGAGGCGCCGCGCCGGCCACGCAAACGGCCGGAGCCGCGGGCGCGGGCGTTGCTGGCACGGCGGCCGGGGCAGCGCTGGGCGTCGCCGGAACTGGCGGCGTGGCGGGGGAGACGGAGGTGTTCGGCGAGGTCGCCGAGGTCGCCGAGGTGACCGTGATCGTGACCCAGCCGACCGTCCGTTGCGCTGCCGACTCTGTCACGGTCAGGGGAGCGGCCACCTGGGACACGGTCCGGACCGCGGGTGAGACCAAAGCCGAACCAGTGCCGGTCACCGCGCGAACAGTCCGCGTCGTCGTGTCCAGCACCGGTTGTGCCACCGTGGCGACCGTCTTGCTGGCAGTGCTGACCACGGCCGAGGCGGTGTTCGCTACTCGCGCCACCGGTTGTTCCACTGCGGCGACAGCACTGCGGGCCGCGGTGGTCGCCGTGCTGAGCGCTTGATGTGCTACGGGGACGGCAACCGGTGCCGTGTTGGAGACGGCCGTAGTGACCGTCGCTCGCGCGAGGTTCGCCACGCCCGCCAACGACGGGATCGAGTCCGGGTGTCCGGACGACTCGGCCGCCGCCGGAGGCGGGGAAATCTCCTCCGCGCCAGCGGAATCCGCGAGCGCCGCGGCACCGGCGAAACCGGCGATCGCCAGCCCGCCGAGCAGGCCGAAACGGAGCAAGGCGCGCCCGCGACGACCGCGTGAAACGGGCGCTGTGCCCGTCTCACGGCAGATCGTCTGCAGCCACGCCATCGCACTCCACCATTTCCGGCTTGGTCGAAGGGGTTGCCCCGAAAGCTGACAGTAAGGACCCGCCGGAAAATAGGGAACTGCCACTCCCGGGACCCGTCTCCGCCACCCCTTGCAGTCTCCGGCGCCCGCCTGAACCACTCTCAGTCGGTAAAAAATGCGGAAGCTCGACCATTTTTGCTCGATCGGGTGAAACGGGGCGGGGGCGATCAACTGCTCGTCGCGATCCGGATCCGAAGGCACACTGGCAGTATGGTCACGGTTCGATAACGAAGGCGGCATCGTTGCTGGCAGGAGCACGACGGGGGTGCGGCACCACTCCTGCGCCCGATGGTTCCCGGTGAATCCGCGCGGCCGTCCTGGTGGATAACATTTCGGTCACCTCGCGTAAGAGAATGCGGGATTCGGCGTTCCGGGGGCATGGAGACCGTGGTCAATCCCCGAAACGAGCGCGATCGCGACAAATCTTCGGAAATGGCGGTCGCGGTGGCCGTGGCGGTCTACGCGGACCGGCTGAATACGCGCCACGGGATCGCGCGATTGCTGCAGGGCGCGCCAGGAATCGGGCGCGTCGAATGCGCCGCGACTGCGGACGAACTCGTCACCAGGTACACCCGGTCGCCCGCGGACGTAGTGCTCATCGCGGTCCAGCAGGGCGAGCCCTCCGGTCCCTCCGCGGCGGCGAAGCTGCTGTCGATCGACCCCGGCGCCTCGGTGATCATGTTCGGATCTTCCGGCACAGTCACGGTGGCGACCAGCGTCCTGGTGCCCGGCGTCGGCGGCTTCCTCCGGAAATGCGACGGCCTTTACCCCGAGCCGGCCGCCGCGTCGCGCGATAGCACACTGCTCGAAGCGGGACGGCCACGGCTGTCCGAGCGCGAACTCCAGGTCCTCTGGGGCATGGCCCACGGCAAGCGGAACACGCAGATCGCCGCCGATCTCGCGCTCTCCGAGGACGGCGTCAAAACCCATTGCAAGCGGATCTTCCGCAAAATGGGCGTCCACGACCGCGCCGAAGCGGTCGCCGTCGGCTTTCGGGTCGGCTTCCTTTCTTAGCGAGCCAACCGAAGCACAGGAGCGAACAGTCATGAAACGCGCGCTGATCACCCTTGCACTGGCCGGCCTGCCCTTGCTCGGGCTGGCTACGCCCGCGTTGGCACACGACACCCTGGTCGGGTCCACGCCCGCGGACAAGTCCACTGTGGACACCTCGCCGCGCACCATTGAACTGAAGTTCGACGAACCGGTGCAGCAGGGCGCGGACCTGAACACCGTGGTCGTCACCGACGCGCAGCGCAACCACTGGGAGAGCGGGCCCGCAACCGCGGCGGGCAGCACGGTGACAGTCCCGCTGCGCACGCTGGGCGCCGCGGGCGGATACACCGTCGACTACCGGATCGTCTCCGAGGACGGCCATCCCGTCCACGGCTCAATCACCTTCACCCTGAGCAAGCCGAGCACCAGCACCTCCGCCACGGCTGCCTCCGCACCGCAACCCGCCGTCGCCGCCCCTGCCGAGACGGACCGTACCGGCCTGCCGGTTTGGGTATGGATTGTCGGCGCGGCGGCGCTGCTCGGCGTCGGGCTGATCGTCGTGCTGAGGATCGGCAAACGGCCGTGACCGTCGGCGGGCCGGCCCTGACCGCCTCGCCCCGAGTCCGGTTGACCGCCGTCCTCACCGCGGCGGGCATCGCCGGGGCGCTGCTTGGCACCGCGATCGTCGCGGTCCGGCCGGCTCCCGGTTTGCCGGATCCGGGTGCGGCGATCGAGGCCAGCCTGCCGATCGTGCGGGTGCTGCTGGACCTGGCCGCGTTGACCACAGTCGGTTTGTGCGTGCTGCCGCTGCTGATCGGCGACCGGCCCGAGCCGGCGCTGGCCGCCAGCCGGGTGTGGGCCGCGGCCGGCTCGCTGGTGTGGGCCGCTTGCGCGCTGGTCTTGCTGGTGCTCCAGACGGCGGAGCTGCACCCGGATCGCGCCGTGTCGTTCGCTGCGATCCGCCGTTATGTCGACGAACTCGGCGCGGGCAAAGCGTTGCTGGTGGTGATCGTCAGCGCGCTGGCGTGCGCCGCGCTGGCGGTCCTGGCGGCGCGCACCGGCGAGCCGCTTTCGGCCGAACTGCGCGCCGCGGTGGCGCTCTTCGCGCTGCTGCCGCTGCCGGTGACCGGCCACGCCATGGACTCGAGCTGGCACGACGTGACCATGGTGTCGATGGAACTGCACATCCTCGGCGCGACCGCGTGGGCCGGCGGACTGTTCGCGGTGCTCGCGCTGGTCGCGAGCAATCGCGCGCTGCTCGCCGAAGTGCTGCCGCGGTTCTCGAAGCTGGCCACGGTCTGCCTGGTCGTGGTGGCCGCCACCGGATTGGCCAACGGCATCACCGAGGTGGTCGTCACGCGGGATCTGCTCAGCGGCCTGTTCGGCACCGGCTACGGACGGCTGCTCATCGGCAAGATGCTGTGCCTGCTCGGGCTGGCCGCACTGGGCGGGAACATCCGGTTCCGGCTGCTGCCAGCGATCGTCCGGCGCAAACCGACCGCACTGCTGCGCTGGGCGGCCGCCGAGCTGACCGTGATGGGCGCGGCGTTCGGCCTCGCCGCGGTGCTCGCCCGCGCCCCGATCGGGTAGCCGCGGTCGTTCCCGCTACACGACTGGCGTAACCGCGTCCTCCACCCGGGTAGTCCGCGACCGGCCGAAATCGCTGCGAGAAAGGACATTCGGCTGCGCGGCCGCCACCGGGTCGGGTGATCACGACGACAGGACACTCTCTCCGGCCGGTGCGAAGGTGATCTTGCAACGGGTGTTCCAGGGGAGAGGGTGCGGGATGGGCACTGTGGTCGAACGCGTCATTCCGGTGATGATCGTCGCGCTGCCGGTGTCGCAAGTCCTGTGGGTCGTGGTGGCGGTGCGCCGGAGCCGTCGCGTCCCGGCGCTGGCGGCGGCGTTCACCGCGGCGCTCGACACCGTGATCCTGCTCTGGGGCGGGCTGGTCGCCGTCCTGGTCATGGCACCCGCCGGGGACGGCGTGGGCCGCACCGTGCATCTGGTTCCGGGGCAGGACATCGCCGAGCTGGGGGACGGCGGGGGCTGGCAGATCGCGGGGAACCTGGTGCTGCTGGCGCCGCTCGCGGCGCTGGTTCCGTTGCGGGTGCCCTGGCTGCGGTCGATCGCCCGGGTAGCGGCGGCCGCGGCGCTGGTTTCGATCGGGATCGAAGCCGTGCAGTACCTGGTGCACGCGGGCCGGGTCAGCGCGACCGACGACGTTCTGTTGAACACCCTCGGCGCCACCGCGAGCGCGGGCCTCACGCGCGGGCTTTGGCGCGCGTTCAGCCCGGTGATCCCTCGCCCTCGCGAGGGCGGCGGGACCGTGTCCTCCAGTACGCCGGTTTCGGACTCGCGTGCCGCTGAGCTGCCTTGAGCGCGGGCCGGAACTGCCCGGGACGAACGTCCGTCCCGGGCAGCCGCGGCTCAGAGGCGTGCCGCGAGATCCGTCCAGCCCGGGGCGCCGATCCGGACGAACATCGGCGTCGTGTCCAGCGGGGCCGCGTAGTCGTGCAGTGTCCGGCCGCCCAGTTCGACGCGCTTGGTGTGCGGGTCGAACCACAGTCCCGACGGCAGCGCGATGTCGCGTGCGGTGCCCGCCTTGATCATCGGGGCCGCCAGCAGGGCCGGGCCGAGCATCCACTCGTCGTCGACGGTGTCGAAGCGGTGGTCGGCGGGGAAATCGAAGTACACTGGCCGCATGATCGGCGTGCCGTCCTTGACTGCCTGCTGCACCTGGGTTTTCAGGTACCCCGCCAGCTTCGCGTGGGTGCGGACCGCGTCGGCGTACAGCTTCGCGGTGTCGGCCGGATAGGCGACCGGCTTGCCCGTCGTGGTGTCGACCGTCGTCACCGGGGAGGTCGAGGCGTACATGAGCGGCATCAGCGACGCGGCCTGCGCCCAGCGCACCAGCACCTCGCGCGACGGCGGCGGCATGCTGTTCGAGCCGCCGATCATGTCCGTCTCCACGAACGGGTAGCCGTTGGCCGAGATCGCCGACGCGCGGCGCAGCGACGTGCGCAGGCCGTCCCACGTGGTGTCCGCGTCGACCGCCCGGATCACGAAGCCGTAGCGCTGGCTGCCCCAGTGCGTGCGGATACCCGCGCCCTGCTGGTCGAACGCGTCGGTCATGTCCGCGCCGAGCTTCTGGTAGTCCTGCGGGGTCAGCGTCCCGGTGGTGGCGCAGCGGTCGTCGAAGAAGCGGGTGTCGAACTTGAAGCCGTCGACGCCGTAGTCCGCCATCAGCTTCCGCAGGTTGCCGGTGTACCAGTCGCGGGCCTGCGGGTTGCCGAGGTCGATGATGCCGGCGGTCCCGTTCCACCAGGTCACCGTGCACGGCTGGGCCGGGTTTCCTTGGCGCGCACCAGATAGCCGTGGTCGCGGGCGTAGGCGTAGTTCGCCGAGTCCAGGTTGATCCAGAAGGTGGTCCACAGGCCGAACTTCTGGCCCATGGCGTGGATGCTGTCAGCCAGCTTCTTCGGGTCCGGGAACGTCTTCGGGTCGAAGGTCAGGTTGCCGTAGTTGGATTCCCATTTGTCGTCGAGTTGCACGGTGTGCCCGGCGACGCCCGCCGCTTTCAGGTCCCGTGCCCACGAAAGCACCTTGTCCTGGTCGATGTCGCGGTAGTACTGCGCCCAGGAATTCCACAGTGGACTCGCGTACTCGCTGTCGGACGCGTCGCTCTTGGCCGGCTTGCCGACCTCGCCAAGGTAGTCGTCGTACACCGCGCGGCGGCTCGATTCCACGAACACCGTGCTCGAGTATTCGGCGGAGTTCGTCACGGTCAGGTCGGCGCGCCCGGCGGCCAGCGCGACCTTCATCGGCTGTGCGGTGCGGACGAAGAGCCCGACCGATTTCGAGGTGAAGAAGTAGGGCTCCTGCATCATGTAGCTGGCGGGGGAGAACTCCGGTTCGTCCACCGTGCCTGCCGAAAGCGGGTACGGCTGGGTTTTCCCTTCGCTGGTTTCGCCGCCGCCGTACCAGTGGCCGGACGACGTCAGGTCGAAGTGGGTCGCGCGCTGTCCGGCGGCGAGTCCGTCGACCGTCCACTTCAGCTCGAACCGGTCCGGGCGCGGGGTGATCCGCAGGGTCACTGTTCGCCCCGCAGTGCTGTCGGCGCGGGCGACGACGGTCGCGCCCTCGCGCGACACCGAACGCACGCGCGTCGCCACGCCGCCGTCGAAGGTGAACGCGTCTGACGCGGTGCGCAGCAGTTGTTCGCCGCCGCGCGAAAGGCTGATGCCCAGGCGAGCGGTGTCGATGCGCAGCTGATAGCCGGGAGAATCGGGACCGCGCGGCACTGAAATCGAAGAGAGCGGTTCCGCTGAGGCGGGGGTCGCGACGGAAGCGGTGAGGATGAGCCCGGCCGCCGCGTACGCGAGTCGTCGAGGCACTGGAGCCTCCCATTCTGCGTGAATATGCTCAATGTGACGCTCGAACCTGCAGTAGTAAGCACGTCACGCAGCGGCTTTGTCAAGGCCCGTGCCCGGCAGCCGGGAACGCTGAGCGGGGTGTCCGGAATGGACGGAGACGTGCTTCGGCCGCCGTCCGCGGGAGACGCGGCGGACGGCGGGCGGGGACCGGCGTTCAGGCGATCTGGACGGGGATCCCGGCGGCTTTGAGAGCGGCGGCGACGTCGGGGTCGGCGTCGCCGTCGGTCACGACCTCGTGGACGTCGGTGATGTCGCAGATGCGGGCGAAGGCGCGGCGGCCGAGTTTCGAACTGTCCGTCACCGCCACCACCCGGGCGGCGTTCTGCACCATGAGCCGGTTGATGTCCGCCTCGCCCTCGTGGCAGGCGAACGCGCCCGCCGTGGGATGCAACGCGTCCACGCCGAGGAACAAGAGGTCCAGGCTGAGCTGGCTGAGCACCAGGGTGGCCAGCGGCCCGCTCAGCTCGAACGACTGCGGGCGGGCGACGCCTCCGGTGACGACGATCTTCATGTTCGGCCGCACGGCCAGCTCGTGGGCGATGTTGAGCGCGTTGGTCACGATGGTGAGGCCGGGGGCGTCGGCGAGGTCCGCGCGCATCGCCAGCGCCCTGGCGACGCCCGCGGTCGTGGTGCCGCCGTTGAGGCCGATGACCATCCCGTTGGACACCAGTGCCGCCGCCGCGGCGCTGATCCGCTGTTTTTCCGGGGCGTGGCGGGCGGTTTTGTAGCGCAGCGGCAGATCGTAGGCCAGGTCGTTCGCGACGGCTCCGCCGTGGGTGCGGGTGAGCAGCTGCTGTTCGGCGAGGTGGTCCAGGTCGCGGCGGATCGTGGCGGCGGAGACGTTCAGCTCCGCGGCCACCTCTTCGACGTCGAGTTTCTCCCGTTTCGCCAAGAGGTCCAACAGTGTGCTCAACCGTTCGTGCCGAGCCATCGGCTTGTGCTCCCTTCGGGCCGGTCCCCGTGCCTGCTTTCCCGCCGCGGCGTCATTGTTCACCCCGGCGGCCGATCGCGCTCATCCGGCCCCGCCGCCGGTTTTCATCCGGAAGTCGTATTCGGCGGGCAGCGGGCCAGGGGAGATCGCGTGCCACACGTCGCTCAGCGTCGTCTCGCCCTCGCGGATCCCGGGCACGGTGAAACCGCGCTCGTACACCTCGCGTGCTTCGTCGAGATCGCCGAGCGCGAGCGAGATCCGCGCCCGCAGCAACGCGAACCGGCCTTCGACCGGCCACGGTTCGAGCAATTCCCGTGCGGTGCCGGGATCTCCGGCGGCGAGCTGCGCGGCGATGGCCTCCAACGCCAGCGGAGCCAGCTTCGGCAGCAGGTCCAGGGCCCGCCGGTAGTACTCCGCGGCGCGCACCGGATCGTCCTGGGCGACGGCGAGATTGCGCCACGCCCAGCCGTTCGGCTCCGCCTCGGCCGACCGGTGCCACGCGGCCGCCGCGCCGTCGCGGTCGCCTGCCGCCCACCGGGCGATTCCCCGGTGGTACCAGGTGAGCCAGCCCTCGTCGGGCACGGCCTCGATCAGCTCGGTCCAGTGGCGGTTGACGAGTGTGTCCGGCGGTTCGGCGGCGGGCTCGGCCCGGGGCGCCACGCCGTCGAGCAGGTCCAGCCATGGCTGCTGGGCGGCGTCGAGGCTGCTGTCGGGAAACGGCGTGCCGGGCAGTTCCACCAGCATCCGGCGGGTTTCCAGTGCGCCCCAGCCGGATCCCGCCGCCAGGAGTTCCCCGGGCGCGGCGTCGGCGGTCGCGCGCCATTCGCGCCACCGCCGGTCCAGTTCCCCGGCGGCGGGCAGTCCGGCGACCGAGGCGAGCGCGGCGGGCCAGTCGGGCCCGTGCACGATCGCCGGGTCGGCCGCGACGGGGCCGTAGCTTTCGAGCCAGTCCCACGAGGCTCCGGCGGGCAGCCGCAGGTGTTCGAGCTGCGTCCGGGCGAGCCCGGCCTGGATTTCGAGGTATCCGCCCGTCCCGGGCGCGAGCCAGTCCTGCCAGCGGCGTCCGCCCGCGGATTCGCCCCACACGAACAGTTTCCGCCCGCGCAGCCGCGCCGTGGACGCCTGGCCGAGCCCGTGTCCGTCCGCGTCCACGGCGGCGATCCACGGCGGACCGCCGACCTCGAAGAAATAGTCGGCCGCCGCCGTCGCCCGGGCAGGGTAGGTCAGGTCGCCCGTCACGTCGACGAGGTCCAGCCTGCCGGAATAGCCGTAGTGCCAGGCCTGGTCGGCGGGGGCGAGCACGCGGGTCCCGGCCGTCTGCGCCACCGCGGTGTTGGACCACCAGTAGACCGGCACGTCATGGGTGTGCGGATTGCGGATCCGCACCCCGACGAACAGCTGCCGTGACCCTTCGGGAAGCCAGAAATCCAGCTGGTACGGCAGATCGCGGGTGCGTTCCCATTCCCACAGCCGCAGCACCGGTTCGCCGCCCGGCCCGGCCGCCTCGGCGGCGAACATCGGCGCGCAGGTCAGCGTCGTGTGCCCGGTGCTGCCGAGGTTCCATTCGACGCCGCCGGCGAACCACGCGTCGCGCAGCGCCAGGTTCGCCGGCTGGAACACCGGGTTGCGGTACACCAGGTCCCGGCCGGTTTCCTTGTCCAGCAGGGAATGCAGCCGGCCGCCGAGTCCGGGAAGGACGGTCGCGCGCAGCAGGTCGTTCTCCAGCACCAGCGCGGGCAGCCGCTGCTCGGTCCGCTCGCGGCCGTACCCGTCCTGCAGCCGGTACGGCAGCACTGTGTCGAGCCGGCCGTAGGACAGGTTCGCCGCGAGGTCCGCGGGAAGCTCGCCCGCGTTGACCACGGACGCGGCCGGTTCGGTGCGGACCAGCGGCGGCAACGGGTTCTCCGGGCCCAGTTCGGCTGCGGGAAGCACGAGCCCGGTGCTCGTGATCGTGGTCATGCGTCCGGCAGCCGTTCGCCGGACGCGGCGTCGAACAGGTGCGCCGCGCCGGTCCGCGGCGCCAGCGAGATCTCCTCTCCGCGCCGCCACGGCGCCATACCGGGCGTGCGCACGGTCAGCACCCGGTCCCCGGTCCGGCAGTAGAGGTACTGGTCGCTGCCGAGTTCCTCGACGACTTCGACGACCGCGCGGTATCCGGCGGCGCCGATGTCCCAGCCTTCCGGACGCACGCCGACGACGATCCCCGGCCCGGTCAGCGCGGACCGCTGCGCGGGGGTGAGCGGGAGTGTGCCGTCGCCCGCCGCCGCGCCGGAACTGTCCACTGTGGTCTCGATGAGGTTCATCGCGGGCGAGCCGATGAAGCCCGCGACGAACACGTTGCACGGGCGCTCGAACAGCCCGACCGGGGTGTCGCATTGCTGCAGTACGCCGTCGCGCAGCACGGCCACCCGGTCGCCCATGGTCATCGCTTCGATTTGGTCGTGCGTGACGTACAGCGTGGTGGTGCCGAGCCGCCGCTGCAGCGACGCGATCTGCGTGCGGGTCTGCACCCGCAGTTTGGCGTCCAGATTGGACAGCGGCTCGTCCATCAGGAACACGCTCGGCTCGCGCACGATCGCGCGGCCCATCGCCACCCGCTGCCGCTGCCCGCCCGACAGCTTCGCCGGTCGCCGGTCGAGGTACTCGGTCAGGTCGAGGGTGGCCGCGGCTTCGCGGACCCGGCGCTCCCGTTCGGCCTTCGGCATCCGCGCGAGCTTGAGGTGGAAGCCGATGTTCTCCGCGACGGTCATGTGCGGGTAGAGCGCGTAGTTCTGGAACACCATCGCGATGTCCCGCTCCTTCGGCGGCAGTGCGGTGACGTCCTTCTCGCCGATGCGGATCGTGCCCTCGTCCACGCCCTCCAGCCCGGCGAGCATCCGCAGGGTGGTCGACTTGCCGCAGCCGGAAGGGCCGACCAGCACCAGGAACTCGCCGTCGGCGACCTCCAGGTCGAGCCCGTCGACCGCGGGGCGCTCGACCCCGGCGTAGTAGCGGGTGGTGTCGGTGAAACTCACGGTGGCCATCAGAGTCCTACTTTCCGGCGCCGAGGGTCAGGCCGGTGATGATCCGGCGGGCGAGCACGACGTAGAGGAGCAGCATCGGGAGCACGACGATCGCCACCCCGGCGATCAACCCGCCGTACTCGGACTGGTAGCTGGCCGCGCCGTAGAAGGTGAACAGCGCGCGCGACAGCGTGAAATGGGCCTGGTCCTTGAGGAACACGATCGCCAGCAGGGTTTCGTTCCACAGCCCGATCGCGTTGAGTGTGAGCGCGGTGATCACGCCGCCGCGGGCCAGCGGCAGGACGACCGAGACGAACACCCGCACCGGCGAGGCTCCGTCGAGCGCCGCGGCCTCCTCGATCTCGTCGGGCAGCGAGCGGAAGAACCCGGTCAGCAGGAACACCGTGAACGGGATGGACAGCGCCACGTAGAGCACGAACAGCCCGTACTGGTTGTCGAGGTGGATCTCGCTGAACGCGACGAACAGCGGGATGATCACGGTCTGGAACGGCACTCCCATGCCGATCGCGACGCCGTTGGTCAGCACGCCCGAACCGCGCACGCCGAGCCGGGTGAGGGCGTACGCGCACGGCGCGGAGACCGCGACGGTGGCGATCGTCGCCAGCCCGACCAAGACCACTGTGGACAGCACGGCGTCGCCGAATCCGGCGTTGTTCCAGGCGTAGACGAAGTTCCGGAACGGCTTGCCGACGTGGAACCATTGGTACGGCAGGGCGAACGGCTTGGTGAAGATCTCCACCGGGGTCTTGAACGCCGCGGTGACCAGCCAGTACAGCACCAGCAGGTTGCCCGCGGTGAACAGCCACACGATCGCTGAGCCGAGCAGCCGCAGCGGGCTGAGCCTGCGGCTGCCGGGAGCCGGGCGGGGCCGGCGCGGCGGGGTGCGCCGGGGCTTGCCCGGAGCGGGGCCGCGCGGCGGCGCTTCCGTGACGGTCACGGGATCTCCTTCAGAACTGGATGGCGTCACGGCGCATCAGCCGCCGCAGCAGCACGACGAGGACCGAGACGAGGGCGATCATCGCGACCGCGCAGGCGCAGGCCGCGCCGAAGTCCGGCGTGCCGTTCGAGCCGAAGGTCCGGTCGAACACGTAGATGCCGAGCGTCCACGCCCGGTTCGGCGGGGCGTAGGTGCCGGGCCCGGCGAGCACGAAGACGAGTTCGAAGATCTTGAGCGCGTTGATCGTCCACAGCACCCCGGCCACGCCCACCACGTCCCAGGTGAGCGGCAGCGTGATGGAGCGGAACTTCTGCCACGGCGAGGCGCCGCCGAGGTCCGCGTCCTCGTAGAGGTGCGGCGGGATCTGGTCCACCGCGGCCATCAGGATGGTGATGTAGAAGCCCGAGCTGGCCCAGATCAGCGACGCGGTCACCACCCCGGTCACGTTCTCCGGCGCGAGGAACTTCGCCGCGTCCGCGCCGAGGTGCTCGAGCACGTAGTTGGCGAGCCCCTGTTTGCCCGGCTGGTACTTGAACACGAAGCCGAGGAACATGCCGAGCGCGACCGGGGCGACGATGTTCGGGAAGAACAGGATCGCCCGCACGACCTTCCCGCCGCGCATGTCCCGCAGCACCATGGTGAACAGGAACGCGAGCAGGAAGGTGCCGATGCCGCCGAGGAACACGTAGACCAGCGTGTTGCCGAAGGCGTAGCGGAACGCGTCGCTCTGCCACATCCGCACGTAGTTCCCGACGCCCTGCGGCCGCGGCGTGTCGCCCGCGCCGGACCAGCTGGTGAAGCTGAGCACCACGGTCGCGACCGTCGGCAGCACGAGGAACGCCAGGTAGAGCGCCAGCGCGGGGGCGGCGAAGGGCCAGAACAGCTTGCGTTTGCGGCTCAGGTGCGGCCCGAGCGCGGGCCGCCGCCCGGCCCGGGCCTTCTCGGCGATCGTGGCCATCAGTGCTGGTTTTTCCAGAAGGTGGCTGACTTCTGCGCGAGCTGCGCCACGAACGCCTCCGGAGTCAGCTGTCCCTTGAGCAGCGCGGTGTCGGCGGGGTCGAACACGTCGGTCTGCCATTTGCCGCCCGCGATCGCGTCGATGCCGTCGTACTGCAGCACGTGCTCCTTCTTCTGGTCGTCCATGACGGTCTTGACCGGCTTCAGGTCGTCCGGCACCGCGAGGTCGGGCCGGGGCACCAGGTTGTCGGCCACGGCGGGGATGCCGGCGAGGTTGCCCTTGTTGAGGAAGTAGGCGATGAACGCCTTGGCCGCGTCGGCGTTCTTGGCCTTCTTGGGCACGGCGAAGCCGATCGACATCTGCTCGACGGTGTCGTGCGTGGCGCCGGGCGGCATCGGGAACTGGAAGGAGCCGTAGTCGATCTTCGTGCCCGCGCCCTGCTTGTCCAGGTATTCGCGGGTTTCGCTGGGAGCCCAGGTGCCGACGTAGAGGAAACGGGCGTCGCCGTCCGCCCAGCGCTGCTGGATCTGCGGGAACTTGGCCGCGTCCCAGCCGTCGATGAAGTACTTCGAGATCCGCGCGGTCTGCGCGGCCGCCTCGCGGAAGCCGGGAACGTCGGTCCAGGCGCGTCCGGTCGGGTCCTGCGCCGCCTTCGCCAGCCCTCCCGCGCCGACGTAGCGTTCGGCCAGCTGGGTGAAGTAGTACATGTTGTAGAACGGGATGTCGCCGTCCTGGCTGACCGCCGCCTTGCCGTCCGCCTTCGCCTTGTCGAACAGGCCGACCAGCTCGTCCACGGTCTTCGGCTGGCCCAGCGCGCCCGCGGCCTTGTCGTACCACCAGGCGCTGGACTGGATCTCGTACGGCACGAGGAAGCTGTGCCCCTCGCGGTCTTTGTTCTGCGGGAAGTCGTACGAGGTGGGGGAGAGGACATCCTTGACCGTCTTGTCGCCCTCGCCGATCTTCATGCCGAACACGTCGTCGAGGCTCTGCGTGCCGCCCGGCGTCATGATCGCCGCGCCGACCTTGCTGACGTCCTGGTCGAACAGGTCGGGCACGGTGCTGGTGTTGAGCGCCGGGACCAGGTTCTGGGTGTAGGCCTTGCGGCCCAGCCACTGCACGTCGACCTTCACGCCGGTCTTGTCCTGGAAGCACTTCAGCGCTCGTTGCAGCACCTTGCCCTGCGGCTCGTCCGCGGTCCACATGGACCAGTAGACGAGCTGCCCGCCGCCCGCCGGCTTCACGGCCGGTTCCGGACAGGCCGACGAAAGGAATTCGGCGGCCCCGGGGAGCGCGTTCTCCCCAGTGCCGCCGCCCGCCGCGTCGCCGCCGCCGCACCCGGCGAGCAGCAGCGCCGCCGCTAAGGTCGAGCCCACGAGCTTGTGAAACCGCATCAGCCACCACCTGATCGAGGTCGAAAGCCCACACACTGAGTGCGTGTTGCTGCGCATTTTTGGCCCTGAACAATCACCTGTCAACATTCGCGCCCCGGTTCGCTCCGGCATCGTGATCTGCGGGCGCGGGGCAATGGCCTGCGCGAAGGGGGTCGAACGGCGGGTTGACAGTGCAAAATCGATCACCAAGACTGTGTGAACTTGTTCGTTCTTGTCGGTTGCTGATCGCCTGCGAGGGACCGAGCCATGCCACGCTTCCGCCTTCCCGTCGCCGCCGGTGCGGCTCTTGCCCTGACCTGCACCGGGCTCGCAGCCCCGGCCGCGCACGCCGGACCCGGCTATTCCGTGTCGGTCGGGGCCGTCGCCGAGTACCCGTTCCCGACGGACACGCCCGCCGCCCCGTTCCTCGACCGGGACGGGACCTTCCACTTCCAGCAGTCCGCCGCCCTCTACGGCAAGGAAGGCCCGCGCGTCTGGGACTTCTACACCGGCGCCGACTTCGATTCGGCACAGCGCGACGCGGGGCTGAGCGACGCGGTGAACCCGGCGGAACCGCGCGATCGCAACAACGACACGACGTGGCGGTGCAACACCAGCCCGACCGGCCGCGAGGCGACCGACCCGCCCGCCGGGTCGAGCTACACCCAGAAGAACTTCTGCGATCTCGTCGGCACCTGGGTCGATCCAGATACCGGTGACTGGTACGGCCTGGTGCACAACGAATTCACCCCCGAACCGTTCGGCGCCTACTCGTTTTCGCACTACGACGCGATCGACTGGGCGGTATCGACCGACCAGGGCCACACGTGGCGGATCGGCGGGCACGCCATCACCTCGCCGTACTCGACGAAACGCGGCGACACGGCGGCGTTCCCGAACCAGACCTTCGACTACGGCGACGGCGATCCGCGGCTGTTCGCCGATCCGAAGTCCGGGTACTTCTACGTCTACTACGGCTCCCGCGTCGTGACGAAGGCCGGAGCGGGCGGCGGCGGGTTCAGCGGCCTCGCCCACGTGGCCCGCGCGCCGATGTCCGGGAAGCTGGGCACCGGAACCTGGCAGAAGTGGTACGACGGCCGCTGGTCGCAGCCGGGCGTCGGCGGCAAGGAAAGCAACCTCGTGCCCACCGACGTCGACCCCCTCGGCTACACCCCGCCGGAGAAGGACTACGACCCGGCGCGCACCGGCACCGCCGCCCAGCAGGTGGCCGCCGGCACGCTGCCGCGCAAATCCGACCTGTTCGTCATGAACATCGCCTACGACGCGCACCTCGGCCTGTACCTCGGCGAGCCGGAGGCGGTCGATTCAGTGGGCCCGCAGCGGTTCTACGCGACCGAGGACCTGGCGAACCCGAAGTGGCGGCTGATCGGCGACACCGGCTCCTACCGGGACCAGTCGTGGTACCGCTGGTTCGTCGACTCGGCCAGCCGGACCGGCGGGACGATCGTGGGCAAGACCTTCCGGTCCTATTGCTCGATCTCGTGCGTGGACGGCCGCGACGGCGTCTACGCGGACGTGACCGTCACGTCCGCCGCGCCGGCCGCGTCCCCGGTCGACCCCGGCCGCGTCTACCGGATCGGCTCCGGCCGCGTGCTCGCCGCGTCCGGCCGCACCGGCACGACGTCGGTGCCCTCGTGGCTGGCGGGCGATCAGGCGAACTGGCGGTTCACCCCGGCCGCGGACGGCTCTTACCGCATCACCAACGCCGCGAGCGGTTTGGCATTGGGCGTACCGGCGGTGCCGTCGGGCCGGGCCTGGGGGACCGCGCCGACCCTGAGCGCCGGATCGGGGGTCGCCCAGCGATGGTTCCTGGTCCCGGCGGACGGCGGGACGCGGCTGGTCAACCGCTACAGCGGACTGGTGCTGGCGCTCTCGGCGAAGCCGGGACGGCAGAGCGAGACCACGCCGGTGCGCGCCTGGACCGACCAGAGCGGAAGCCGGGTCGGCGACGGGCGCACCGCGGGAGAGCAGATCCTGCGGCTCGCCCCGCTCCGCTGACCCGGCGCGAGCGGGATCGTCCGTGAGGGGAACCCTGAAGGAAACAGATTCCCTCAGGGTTCCCCTCACGGACCTGCGCACCAGGTCCTTTGTGGACGGAAGGCGGGCGGGGTCGCGCGGCTTGAGACCCCGGCCCCGGGTCAGCCGATCGCGGCGGTGAAGACGTGCAGCGCCGGATTCGCCGGGAGGGTGATCGCGACGACCCGCTTGCCCGGCGTCAGCGGCACGGAGTTCGCGAACACCCGGTAGGCCACCGTCGGATAGGCCGGACCGGACTTCGTGTTCTTGCCGGACACCGAGGCGACCGTGGTAGCGCCGTACTGGGCCGGGTCGGAGCAGCACCAGTTCGGGAAGCCGAGCGCGGCCCGGCTCGTGCTGCCGTCGGCGTACCGGACGACGACCTCGCCGTTCGCGGCCGAGCCGGTCCCGGTTCCGGTCAGGACCAGCTTGGCGCCGCTGCCTTCCACCGCGACGGTCTGGCCGCTGGCCACGACGTTGTCCGGCTTCCCGGTGCCTGCCTCGGGCCACGTCGCCTCGGCGCCGTTCGCGGTGAACGGCGCGCCTGGTTTCAACCCCGCTTCGGCTAGACCTTCCGCGCGGAAGCTGCTGCCGCCACCGTCGAGGTCGCCGTTCGCGACGTGGGCCGCATCAGTGACCCCGACATTTCCGTATGCCGCACCCATTGTCGCGTACGGAACCGTCACCATCGCCGACCCAGCCGCTTCGTGAACGCCCAGCCGGGCTTGGTATCTCACGGTGGCGGTCACTTCGTAGTCCGCAGGCTTCAGCCCCGCGTCCGGCGTGAGCCGCACCGGCACCCGCACCGTCTGGCCCGGCCGCACGAACGCCGGAGCCTGCGGCACCTCCGCGTGGAACCCGTTGGCCTGCACCGACAACGCCACACTCCGCACCGGCAGCGGAGTGCTGTTGGTGAAGCTCACGGTGGCCGGCGCAGCCTGGCCGGGAGTGGCTGTCGCGGGGGCGGAAAGCCGCACCGAGGCGTTGTCGTCGGCGGGGAAGAAGCCGCCGACCGCGCTCGCCCCGAGCAGCCGGATGTCCTGCGCGGCACCGGAATCGACCGAGCCGGTCTTCACCCGCACGACACCTCGCGCGGCCGGGTCGTACCACCAACCGGACTGAGCCTTGTCCAGCTCCGCCTTGCTGGCGTACTGCGGCAGGATGCCGTGGCCGCCGAGGACCGCCGCCGGCTTCGTTCCCGTGTGGACGGACAGCTGGTAGTTCCGCGCCGCCGGTTTTCCGGGATAGGACCCGGTGCTCGCGCCGATCCCGACGGTCACCGTGCCCGGGCCGGACTGCGGCGCGTCCACTGTGAACGTCTGCCGCGCCTGCTCGCCGCGCTGGTAGCCGCGCGTGACGCCGTCGTCCTCGGTGAGGGTGAAGCTGCCCTTGCCCTGCGGGTACACGTCGACGTCGAGCTGTCCCTTGTCGCGGGTCTGCCAGGAAGTCGTGCCCTCCGCCCACATCGGCACCACCGCGCCGCCGCGGACGAACAGCGGCAGCTTGTCCAGCGGCGCGTCGTAACCGTCCACTGTGGTCGGACCGGTGTAGGTCTTGCCGCTCCAGTAGTCCACCCAGGTGCCCTTGGGCAGGTAGATGCCATTGCGCACGGACGAGCTGTCGTAGACCGGCGCGACCAGGAAGTCGGTGCCGGACAGGAACTCGTACTTGGCCTTGTCCGTCCAGGCGTTCGGGTCGCCGGGGTACTCCAGCGCCAGCGGCCGGACCTGGCCGACGCCGGTCTGGTGCGCCTGGACCGAGTAGCTGTAGGTGTAGGGCAGCAGCCGTTCCTTGAGCAGCAGGTACTTGCGGTTGATGGAGGTGTAGGGCTCGCCCTGGCGCCAGGGCTGCTTGTCCGCCTTCGCCCAGCCGTCCATGGTCATCGCGACCGGGAGGAAGGACTTCCACTGCAGGTCGCGGACGTAGGTCTGCGGGCTGCCGCCGAAGATGCCGTCGATGTCGCCGGTGTTGTAGGCGATGCCGGACAGCGTCGAGCCCGCGTAGGTCGGGATCTGCCATTTGATGTAGTCGTAGGAGCCGGATTGGTCGCCGCTCCAGAGCACGCCGCATCGCTGCGCGCCGGCCCAGCTCACCGGCTGCCAGACGAAGCCACGCGCGTCGCTGTTGTCCTCGATGCCCTTGTGCGCGGTGTCGCAGGCGTCGAGGGCGAACTGGTAGCCGGGGCCGACCCAGGCGACGTCCAGTTTGCGCACGCGGACGCCCGCCTTGACCTCTTCGGCCTGGTTGGGCACGCCGTTCTCGGTCCACAGGCCGAGCTGCATGTTGTTGTCCCGCAAGCCTTCGCCGGTCTGCTGCAGGTCTTCGTAACCGCAGCCGTAGCCGTCGTTGACCAGCATCCAGCCGTTGGGCATGCCGTGTTCGGGATAGCCCTCGGCGACCTTCACCGCGTCGAGGGTGTGCCGTTCGCCGCGGTTGGCGTTGTGCAGGTAGCAGTCGGAATCGCCGGTCTCCAGGCCGTAAAGGGGCGGGAGGAAGGGTTTGCCGACCAGGTCGGTGTAGCCGGAGATGACGTCCTTGAGCCCGTCGCCGACGACGTAGGTCGCGTCGAAGCGGCGTTCGTCGTGGGTCGTGCGGACCGGATCGGTGAACGAGTAGCTGCCGGGCGCGAAGGTGTTGCGCAGCACGCCGTACCCGGCCGTCGAGGCGTAGAACGGCTGGGAGTTGGGCGCGCCGCCGTCGTTCCAGTTGTCGTCGGCGAAAATCTTGATCGTCTGGCCGCGGTGGCTGAAGCGGCCGTTCTGCTCCCCGCCGCCGACGTACTGTTCGGTGGCGCCGCGGGCGAGCGTCTGCGTGGTGGTGTCCGCGGTCCAGGACAGCGGGGCGGACTCGGCCCAGAGCTGCTTGAGGTCCGCGCCGTCGTAGAGGGCGAACTTCAGCGGGTGCTTGTAGGCCCGGAGCGTGGCCTTGCCGGTGCTGATGGCCCAGTAGGCGCCTCGGTCGGTGCGCTTCGGCACGGCCGGGGCTTTTCCGTTCGGCAGCACGATCTTGCTGCCCGCCGGATCGGTGAAGGTCCCGTCCGGAGCGAGCCAGACCCGGACCGCGGCCGCCGTGGGGAAGCTGACGCGGACGGCCGCGGCGCCTGCGGTCAGGGTGGTCACCGGGCCGTCGGCGGAGAGTCCGGTCAGGTCGCCGAGCTGCCCGGCGGGCGCGGTGGCGGCCTGGGCGGTGGCGGGGGTCGCGACGGCCAGCAGGACCAGCACTGCGGCCAGACTGCGGAGAGGATGCATAAATCTGCTCATTGCATACCTTTCGTGCGCATTAAAATGCACAGGGCGCTTCTGTATAGCGCACTCGGGCGGCGAAGTCACCGGCTGAGCCGGGGGAGCAGACTTCCGTCGGTATCGGGATCCGATCGCGGGCGCGCTGGGCTGGATCCGGCGGGCGGCGTCGTCTTCCGCCGTCCCGCTCCGGCGCGGCCGAGCCGCACGCGCTTGCGCGGTTCGGCCACCTCGGGCTGCTCGTCGAAGAACAGCCCGCCGATCAGCGCAGCGCCAGCAGCGTCGCGCCCACCACGGCGGCCCGATCCCCGTGGTGCGCCTGGACAATCGCGGGCGCCCGCAGCGCCCCGAGCCGATGCGCGACCTCGCGGACGAGCGGGTCGAGCAGCAGGGCTCCCGCCTCGGCGAGGCCGCCACCAACGACCACGGTGGAACATCCGGCCACGGCGGTGGCCCACGCGATCGGCTCCGCGAGCGCGCGGACGCACTCGTCCCACGCCTCGACCGCGGCCGGATCTCCGTCGCGAACCCGCGCGGCGACGGCGGCCGCGTCCGGGGCCCCGGCGCGGCGCGCGAGCCCGGACGCCGACGCGACCTCTTCGACGCGGCGGCCGCCGGGCAGCCGGAGCTGGCCCACTTCGCCCGCCCACGGGCCCGCGTCGAGCACCTCGCCGCGCACCACGAGCGCGGTCGCGAACCCGGTGCCGACCGGCGCGAACAGCATTGGTCCTGCCGCGCCTGCCGCCGCTCCGGTGCGGGCTTCGGCGAGCGCGCCGGCGCGGACGTCCTGCCCGAAAGCGAGCGGGACGTCGAGGCGGGCGGCGACGAGGTCGCGGACGGGCACGTCTTCCCAGCCGAGGTTGACCGCCAGGACGCACCGCCCGGCGCGCTCGTCCACGATCCCCGGGACGACCAGCCCCGCCGCGTCGACCGGATGCCGCGCGACGGCGCGGGCCACCAGGTCGGCGAGCGCCGCGGGATCGCCGAAGGGAGTCGGTTCGCGCCATTCGGCGAGAACGGAACGGCCGTCGGTCACGCACATCTTGACTGTCGTGCCGCCGACGTCGACGCCGAGGACGGCCATCAGGCGAGGATGACCGAGCGGGACAGGGACCGCGGCCGATCGGGATCGAGCCCGCGCCGCCGCGCGAGCGCGACCGCGAACCGCTGCGCCACGACCAGCCCGGCGAGCGGGTCGAGGTCGTGGTGCACGAACCGGGCTCCGGTGCGGGCGATCTCGCCAGTCAGCCCGTCCGGGGTTTCGCCGAACGACCACACGAGCCGGCCGGGCTGCGCGATGGCGATCGGGCCGTGCCGGTAGTCCATCGCGGGGTAGGCCTCGGCCCAGAACTGCGCCGCCTCCCGGGTTTTCAGCGCGGCCTCGCAACTGATGCCGACCGCGGCCCCGCGCCCGATGAAGGTGACCTGTTCGGCGTCGAGCAGATCGTCGACCGGTTCCCGCAGCGCGCGCTCGGCCTGCCGTGCCAGCTCGCCGATGTCGTCGCCGAGGCCGGCGCGCAGCAGCGCGAGCGTGCTCGTCGCGAAGCGGGTCTGGACCACTGAGCGCTCGTCGGCGAAGGGCAGCTCGACCACTTCGGCGGCTGCCGAAGCGGCGGGTCCGTCGCCCACCGCAGTGATCAGCGTGGTGGGCTGCCCGGCGAGCGCGGACAGCAGCTCGATGATTTCCGTGGTGGTGCCGGACCGGGAGATCGCGACGACGCGGTCGTACTCGCGGCCGGCCGGGTACTCAGAACCGGCGAACGCATCAGTGACGCCGAGGCCCCGCTGCTCCCGCGCGGCGGCGTAGCTCATCGCGACGAACCAGCTGGTGCCGCAGCCGACGACAGCCACCCGCTCGCCCGGCTGCGGCAGCGCATCGGCCGCCGGTGCGGCACAGTCCGCCGCGGCGAGCCACATCTGCGGCTGGGAAGCCAGTTCGGCGGATACGAAGGACTCCGGTGCCTCGGCCGTACTGGGCGCGGAGGACTCGGACGAGAGGGACTCGGGGGAGGACGGCTCTGTCATGAAGGCCCTTCGGTCCGTGAGCAGCACAGTGAGCGCAGGCCTCAGTGTAGACGATCGTTTGTGCTTGAAGTGCGCGATTTACGTCATCTTCAATCATTGAAGGCGAGGGCAGCCAATTTCATGTTAAGGTCACTAACATGAATTCTGGGCGGCCGTACCGGATGCGGGCGAGGGCGGAAGCGGCCGAGGACACCCGGCGGCGGGTGTTCGACGCAGCGGCCGGTCTGCTGCGGCAGCGGTTGCGCGCCGACATCCGGCTGGAGGACGTCGCGGCCGGCGCGGGGGTGACAGTGCAGACCGTGCTGCGGGTGGCGGGCAGCAAGACCGAGCTGTTCCGGGTGGCTTTCGAGCAGATCCTCGCGGAGATCGCCGGGCAGTTGCAGGGCGTCGAGCCGGGGGATGTCGACGCCGCGGTGCGGACGTGGTTCGACCACTACGAGCAGTTCGGCGACGTGGTCGTCCGCACCCTGGCCGAGGAGGCGGATCCGGCGGTCGGCCCGATCGTCGAGGTCGGCAGGGTCAAACACCGGCAGCGGGTCGAGCACGTGCTGGGGCCGCTGCTGGCTGCCCGGCCGGCTGGCGAGCGGGTCCGTGTCCTCGACGCCCTGGTCTGCGCCGCCGACGTCTACACCTGGAAGCTGCTGCGGCGTGACTTCGGCCGCTCGCGCGCCGACGCCGAAGCGGCGATGCGGCTGATGATCGAATCGATCGCGGGGAGCCAAGAATGACCCGATTCCTTTTCCTGACCTGGCCCGGCGCGGGCAACCAGGTGCCCGCAATCGGCGTCGCCGCCGCACTGCGCGCGGCCGGGCATCACGTGTCCTTCGCCGGGTACGCGCCGCAGCGCGAACGGTTCGCCTCGCTCGGGTTCCCGTTCCGCGTGCTGCCCGCGGCCCAGCGGGGGTGGCCGGAGCGGCCGCCTCGCGACTGGATGCCGGTCCTGGTCGACGCGGTGTGGGCGTGCCATGGGCACCTGGACGACCTCGAGCAACTGCTCGCCGACGAACCGGCTGACCTGCTGGTCGTCGACTGCCTGATGTTCGGTGCGCTCACGGCCGCCGAACGCGCCGACATCCCGACGGCGGTGCTGGTGCACAGCTGCCCAGGTGCGTTGCTGCCGCCGGACGGCCCGGGGGATCAGTCGCTTCTGACCGCCGTCAACAAGGTGCGCGCGGCTGGGGGTCGCGCGCACCTCGATCGGCTGTGGGACGCCTGGACTCCTTTCCGCACGCTGTGCACCAGCGTGCCGGAGCTGGATCCGCTGGCCGGGCGGCTGCCGGCGGAGTTCACCTTTGTCGGCCCCGTCGACGAGCCGCACGAGCCGTCCGGCTGGACGCCGCCGTGGCCGGCCGACGACCCGCGCCCGCTGATCGTGGCCAGCTTCTCCACCGGCCCGGCATGGGACCAGACCACCCGCGTGCAACGCACGATCGACGCACTCGACGACGGCTCGCACCGGGTGCTGGTCACCGCCGGAATGGTTGACCCGCAACGGATTTGCGTTCCGGGGGACGCCGCTGTCGTTCCGTTCGTCCCCCACGCCGAGGTCCTCCCGGACGCGGCCGCCGTGGTCACGCACGCCGGCCACGGCACCGTGGCCGAGGCCATGCGACACGCCGTGCCCGTGGTCGCGCTGCCCAACCAAGCCGCCGACCAACCGGCCCTGGCCGCACACCTCGCCGAGCGAGGCGCCGGAATCGCGCTCGACGGCGAACGAGCCACCCCGGCGGACATCCGCGCCGCCGTCGAGAAAGTGCTGGGGGACAACGGTTACCGGGACGCAGCTGCCGCCATCGCCGCGGTAATCGCCGCCGCGCCTGGTGCGGAGGGAGCGGTCAGCCTGCTCGGTGGTTGAGCTGGCCGTTCGAGGTCCTCGCGGATCCCGCCACGGGCGATGAATTGTGTCGCCGGGATGCGCTGGAAGTGGTCTCGTCCATGCTGGCGGCGGTCGCTGATCGCATGCGGGTCGTGGTCGATGTTTCAGTGTTTGCGGAGCCGGGCGACGAGGGTGGAGGTCTTCGCGGATCCTGCCCCGGGTCGACGAATTCGCGGAGCTTCGTGCCGCCGGGATGCGCTGATAGGTCGTCTCGCCCGTGCTGACGGCGGCCAGGTCGCGCGCCTGCGGCGACAGGTCGGCGTTGCGCGACAGCGGAAGCGGAGGTCTGCCGGTGCGGGCTCAGGCGCCGAAAGCCCGCAGGATCGTCTCCGCGGCGTTGTCGGCGATCCGGTCGACCTCCGCAGTCGGCAGGCGGCGCGTTCCCAGCTGCGAGTGGCGTTCCAGCGGGCCGGTCAACAGTGCCAGGAACTGCTCCGCCGCCAGGTCCGGGTCGCAGTGGCGGAGCTGGCCGCCCACCACCAGCCGGGCTAGCCGGTTCGCCAGTGCTTCGGCCAGCCGCCCGGCCGTGACCGCGTGGACCTCGGTCAGCAACTCCGGGAAACGGCTCAGCTGAGCGAAAGTCAACGCCCGCAAGGCGCGGGACTGCTCGTCGCAGCACCGGCGGGCCAGCGCCCGGGCCGCGCGCGGCAGGGTCCGGCCCGGGGCGCCTTGCGGGGTGATCGCCTCCACGGCCGCCAGGTTGGCCGCCGCGACTTGCTCGGCCGCCGCGGCCAGCGCCGCTCGGAACAGGGTGTCCTTGTCGTGGAAGTGGTTGTACACCGTCGGTTTCGCGACGCCCGCTTCGTCCGCGATCTCCTGGACGTTCGCCGCGTCGTAGCCCGATCTCGCGAACACCGTGAACGCCGCCTCGAGGATCGCCTCGCGCTTGTCGATCCGGCCGCGTGCCTTGGTCATGGACGTAGTTTACAACTGACCGAGCAGTTCGCTAAGTTGAACTCGCGAGTTCATTCTAAGGAGGACGTCTTGATCGTCAATCTGTTGCGTTTCCGGTTCCGCGACGACGTCGCGGAGGCCGACCGAGAAGCCGTTCTCGGTGCCATGCGGCGGACCGCGAGCGTCGAGTCCGCCGCGTTCGGCACGGTCGGCCGCGACCTCGGCGATCCCGCTGAGGGGTACACGCATGCCTACTGCGTCGGCGTCGAAGACCTCGCCGCGCTGGAGCGGTACATGCACGACCCCGTCCACCTCGCCGGCGACGACATCGTCCTGCCCGCCCTGGCGCGGCTTTCCGCGGTGCGGTTCACCGACGACGCCGACCCCGAGACCGGCGCGAAGATCGTCGCCCTGCACCTCGCGAAGCTCGCGAAATACCCGGACTGGGAACGGCAGCTCAACGCGATTCCCGCCTGAGCCGTCCCGGCGTACCGGAGTTCGACGCTCGGGTCAGCGGGACGGCCTTCTCCGGGACCTGAAGGAGGTTATTGGTGCTGGCGCGCGGTTTCGCCGGTGTCGTAGGCCTGCCGTGCGGCTTCGAGGCGTTCGTGGTTGTGCTCGGCCCAGTCGGAAAGGGCGCGGGTCGAGGCGAACAGGTCCTTCGCCAGGTCGGTCGCCGCGTACTCGACCTGTGGCGGGACCGTCGGGTACACGGTGCGCGCCAGCAGGCCGTCGCGTTCCAGCGTGCGCAGGGTGAGGGCCAGCATGCGCCTGCTGATCCCGGGCACGGCGCGGTGAAGGTCCGCGAACCGGACCGGCCCGCTGCTGGTGACCGCGATGATCGCGATGCCCCACTTGCTGCCGACCCGGTCGAGCGCGGTGCGGAACGCCGCGCACGTGCCGGGATCGACGTCGTCGGGCAGACGGGCCGCTGCTGCCATCGCGCTCCCTTTCCCCGGGGGAGCAGGCAGCTTCACACGGCCCCGCCGCGGGGACAAGGCGTCTCACGCACTGGTCAGGCCCGTACTGTCGCCAGCGCCCGCGACCAGGACTCGACCTGGTCCAGCACGCGGGCGAGTTCGTCCGCGCGGGACGGCTGCGGCGCGAACTCGGGGTAGCCCGGGAAGTCCGATCCGATCGGCAGCGCCAGTTGCGCGGACACGGGCGCGAGGCCGACCTCGACCGCCACCAGTTTCAGGTGTTCGACGGCGCGGACGCCGCCCGCCCCTCCGTAGCTGACGAAACCGATCGCCTTGTCGCGCCACTCGGCGTAAACGAAATCGAAAGCGTTCTTCACCGCTGCGGAGGGAGCGTGGTTGTATTCCGGCGTCACCACAATGAAACCGTCGAAAGACGCGACTTTTTCCGCCCACCGTTTGGTGTGCTCGCCCGCGTAGCGCCCGACCGCCGCGGGGATCTCCTCGTCGTAGAGCGGCAGGTTCCATTCGGCGAGATCGACGATCTCGTACTCGGCTTCCGGCCGCTTCGAGGCGACCTGATGCACCCATTCCGCGACGATCCCGGCGACCCGGCCGGGCCGGGTGCTTCCGGCGATCACGGCGATTTTCGTCATGTCTTCCCCATCCTTCGCTTTCGGAGTCGCTTCCGAGCATGGAGCGAATTCCTTTGGTGCGGAAGAAGGGAATTTTCTTTCCCGTGGTTACGCCGATGTGCCTCCCTCCTGAACCGGTCGGCGGTCAGTAGGGGGACGCTGAGTTCTGCTTCGCCCAGTTCTTCTCCGCGTCGGAGCCTCCGGGTGGCGGCACGATTCCGTTGATCATCCAGAGGTCCTCGCTGGTTTCGTCCACGTGGAACTCCCAGTGCAGCCCTTCGCGCTGCCCGAGCTGGTCTTGCAGCATGCCCTTGATCCACCGCGCGCTCCGGCGGCGGGACTCCTGGTCGGGGTTGCGCCGGGCGATGTGGTCGATGGTGATGCGGACAGCGGCCGCGGCGGGTTCTCCGCCGACGTAGAAGTCCTCGGGCCGGGTTTCGCGGAACAGCGTGACCACGTAGAACCTGGGCAGCCCAACGTTTTCGTAGTGGTCCGCGACGCGGGCGGCGAGCTGGTGTTTGTCGTCGTCGGTGAAGAGGTCAGGGGTGTGGTAGATCGTCCACAGCGGCATGGCGGTTGGGTTCTCCTGGGGAATGGGGGTCAGCTGGCGGCGGCGAAGGTCAGGTTTTCCACCGGGCCGGAAAGCGCTGCTTTGACGGTCGCGGTGACGTCGTCGGCGAGTACTTCCGTGTTCCCGGCTTCGAGCCCGTCGACGATCCGCGCGGCTGTCTCGGCGGGCGTGGCCTTCGGCCGCTCGATCGCGGCGACCATGTCGGTGTCGATGAATCCCGCGTGCACGCCGACGACCAGGGTGTTCTGGGGCGCCAGTTCGAGCCGGAGCGAGTTCGTGACGGACCACGCCGCCGCTTTGGACGCACCGTAGGCGCCGCTGCCCGCCAGCCACGACAACACAGAGTGCATGTTCACGAGTGCGCCGCCGCCGTTCGCGGCCAGGATCGGCGCGAACGCCCGTGCCACTCGCAGCGGCCCGAAGACGTTGACGTCGAACGTTTCTGCGGTCTTCTCGAGGGCGCCGGTCAGCAGCGGGGACGGCAGCAGGACACCGGCGTTGTTGAACACGATCTCAGCGTCGGCGGCGACCGCTGCGAGGGCGGCGACCGACCCTTCCGAGCGAACTTCCAGTTCGGCGGAGACCACCTCCGCGCGTGCGTCGACGAACGTCGAGCGTGCGGTGGAGTACACCTTTCGTGCTCCGCGCGCCAGCAACTCGTCCACCAATGCCGCGCCGAGCCCGCGCCGGCCTCCGGTCACCACGGCCACCTTGCCCGCTACTGCGACCACTGCGTTCCTCCATCTGACTAACGATGACGTTAGTGAGACTAAACCACGCGCGTGCTGGCTAACGCAAGCATTAGTTACACTGGCGGAGTGGCGATGGAGTTCGAGGAGCGGCTGCGCGACCGGGACGCCTGGTCGATCGGCGACGGATGCTCGGCGGAACGGGTACTCGGCCTGCTGAGCACGAAGACGGTGTTCCTGGTGGTCCGCGAATGCTTTTACGGCACAACGAGGTTCGAAGACTTCGCGACGCGGATCGGGACCTCCGCGCCCGCGGTGTCACGGGCGCTCAAGCAGCTGGAGTCGGCCCGGATCGTCGAGCGCGTCCCGTATCGGGAACCGGGCAGGCGGTCCCGCGACGAGTACCGGCTGACCGAGGCCGGCGAGGACCTGCTGCCCGTGTTCCTGTCGCTCATGCAATGGGGCGACAAGTACCTGCAGGACGGCCGCCCGCCGCTGTCGTTCGTCGAGGCTGGGACCGATCGTGCCGTGCGCGTGCGCGTGACCGCCGACCCGGCTCCGGAGACGGAATCCGGCGACATCGAGATCCGGGTGAACCCCGCGTGGCCGCACCGCTGAGGGCCCGGCGTCAGGGGCGCTGCGGGTGGTCGAGTGCGAGCAGCATCGCCGCCGACCAGCTGAAGCCGCGGGAGTTCATCGGGGCGCCGGTGGCGGGGTTGTAGTTCTCCATCAGCGGTCCGTTGCCCAGCAGGCCGGCCGCGTTGGAGCGCAGCTGGTCGGCGAGTGCCGCCGAGTCGGCGCGGTATCCGTAGCGCTGCAAGCCGGTCAAGGCGAAGTACGCGTGGTCGAGCCACACCGCGCCGCGCCAGTAGCCGGTCGGCTGGTAGTACGGGGAACTCGCCGAGGTGGTCGGGAACGGCATGCGGGTGTCGAAGTCGTTGGGGGACAGGAGGTTCTTCCGCGCGGCCGCTGCCTGACCGGGCGTGGCGACGCCGGCCCACAGGGGGATCGCGCCTTCGATTCCCTTGCCGCGTGCCGTCAGCCGTCGGCCGGTGCCCAGTTCCGTGTCGTAGAACCAGCCGGTGGCCGGGTCGAACATGGTGCGCTGGACGGCGGCCGCGACGCTGGCCTCCGAGGCGCGGTAGGACGCGGCGTCCCGGCGGTCGCCGAGCCGGTCGGCGATCAGTGCCAGGGTGTTCTTGTCCGTCACCAGGTAGGAGTTGAGGTCCACCGACTCCTGGGCGAGCGACGAACCGACGACCTGTCCGGTCGGCGAGGTGTTGTCCACGACGCCTGCGCCGAGCTTCGCGTCGAAGCGGGGTGCGTTGTCCATCCCGCTTTCCCACGCTGCCGCCAGGCGCTTGTCCTCGGCGGTGGCGTTGGCCGGGTCGACGGTGGCGCCGTACTCGGCGAGGCCGTTGTGGTCGTGGTCGCGGTTGCGGTACCACCAGGCGTGGTAGGCGGCCAGCTTCGGGTACATCTCGCGCAGGAACGCGAGATCGCCGTTGCGCTGGTAGACCGACCAGACGGCCCAGGCGGCGAGCGGCGGCTTGGAGTTGCGCTCGTTCCAGTTGCCGCCGCCGTGCGCGGGGTCGTTGTAGAAGACGGCGTCCGGGATCATTCCGGCGTCCTGCGGCCGGGTCGCTGACGCGGTCGTCACCTGGTAGTCGAACATGGATCGGATCTGGGATTCGGCCAGCGCCGGGTCGAAGACGGCGGTGCCGACGGCCTGTTTCCAGGTGTCCCATGCCCACAGGCCGTTGAACCATTTGTTGGAGATCGCGGGGGTGATGCCGTCGTGTTTCAACGCGCCCGCCGGGCTGCGCCAGTTGGTGATCAGCGTTTCGACCGACTTCACCGCCAGCCGGCGCCGCTCCGGCGGCACCCCGCGAGTGGCCGCTGCGACGTAGTCGCGCCAGCGTGCGTTGTCCTCGGCGACGGTGCGCCACGGCTGAGTCAACGCGCGCTTCGCTGCCGGCGCGTCGGCGGCGGCCTCGGCGGGGGTGAAGGTGTAGGACTCGGTCCAGTTCAGCGTTCGCCGGCCGTGCGGGCCGAGCACCAGGGGCGCGTCGCGGGTGGTGGTGTACGCGTCGCCGTCGACCGTTGTGGTCACCGGGTCGGCGTGCGTGACCTGGAAGCGTTCGGTGCCGTCAGTGAGGTAGTCGTTCGCTTCGCGCACCTTGGCGAAGCCGACCGCGACGCCGTCCTCGGTCGCGGAGAGGCGGGGAGCGCCGTGCTCGGGTCCGGTGTCCGGCCGCAGCAGCGTGCCGCTCCAGCCCGCGCCGACCGACCGCCACCGGTGCTCGGTGTTCTCCACGGTGGCCTGGACCAGCGCGGTGCGGTTGCTGGCGTAGCGCAGCTCCATGACGACGCGCAGACCGTCGACCTCGAAGCTCTGCCGCAGCGCGCCGGGCAGGGAGCTGAATGCCGGGTCGCGAGCGTCGGCGAGGTTGATCGGGCGCCCGGCTTCGCTCAGGTTGAGCCGGCTGAACCCGGTGCTCAGCCACCACGGGTACTCCTGGGCGAGGTACAGCGGCCCGGTGAACGCACCGTAGGACGAGGTGTCGCCGGCCTTGGGCAGCGCGTAGGCGTGCCACGCGCCGCGGTCGGCGAACACGTTGATGTCGCTGACATCGCCGCCGGCCGAGCCGGGCAGCGCCGACGTGGGCACGCCCTGCAGATCGAGGACGTCCGCGTAGGACGCTGCCTCAGCCGCGACCGCGGGCGGCGGGAGAAGGAGAGCGGCGCCGACGGTGGCCGCCGCGAGAGCTGTGCGCCAACGGAACATGAACACCTTCCTGAGCTGTGCCTCGGACGGCAGCGGTCAGCCGCAACGGGGCACGATATCGCCTGGCTTCCGGCACGTCCGGACCGGACTCGATCTTGGCCGGTTCGAGCGGTTCCGCGGCTTCGCCCACGGACCGGCGAAGAGACGATCTCGTCAGCGAGGGGTTCTGCCTCCTCGATTCGCGTGCCGGTTTCGGTCGCTGGGCGGCTGCGGCGCGACCTGCTCAATGCAGCGGTGAGAAAGCGGTCGGAATGGCGATGCTGGACGTAGCGCGGGCGATGTTCTCGGGACCGTTCTCCGGCGGCCAGATCCCGCGCTCGTAGGACTCGCGGCGGATGGCGAGGCGTTCGTCGAGGCTGGGGAACGGCCAGATGTGCGTGATGCGCGGTGCCCCGTCCAGTCCGTACATCGCCGTGGTGAGCGGGAAAAGCTTGGTGCGTTCGGGGAGCGCGGCTTCCCAGCCCGCCATGGTGGGCCGCAGGCCGCCGATTTTGAGTTCGTACGTCCGGAATTCGTAGACGTCGCCGAAGTGTCCCGTTTGGACCGGCGGGACGAAGGGGAAGGGCGCGTAGCTGCTGACGGTGAACGAGTCCAGGTGTTCGCCGATCCCGAACGGGTCGGAGTTGGCGAGGACGCGTTGCCGTTCGGCGGCGAGGGCGTCTGCGTCCTCGAACTCGCGGAGCAGCAGCACACGGCCGACGATCTCTCCGTGTTCGGTCTCCCAACAGCCGAGCAGCCTGCCGCGCGCCGACGGGTTCGCGACGTACTTTTCCAGCGCTGGCAACGATTTCGGCACCGTGTAGAGCTTCAGCGCGAGATGGGCCAGTTCGTACAGCATCGCGATACCTCCGTAAGCATGCATATTAAGCGTAAGCATGCTTATAATACCAGCCATGGGTGACGACCTCGTGGGCGAACTGGCGGGCTTCTGCGCGGGAACCACCGCGCCGCGACTGCCGGACGACGTCGTCGGCAAAGCCGAACTGTGCCTGGTGGACTTCCTGTCCGCGGCTCTGGTGCCCTCGGCCGAGGCGCGGAGCGCCCTGCGCGCGCTGGGAAAACCGGGATCGGCACCGACGGCGGCCTACCTGAACAGCGTGCCCGCCGCGGCGACCGGACGCACCGACACGCACGTCCGGAGTTCGTCGCATCCCGGCATGGTGGTCTTCCCCGCACTGTTGGCCCTGGCGGAGCGAAACCCGGTGCCGGGCGGGCGATTGCTGGCCGCGGCGGTGGTCGGTTACGAGGTGATGTGCCGCCTCGGCACGGCGATGATCACGCCCGAAGTGTCGGCGGTCTTCCGGCCGACCGGCGTGCTCGGCCCCGTCGCGGCTGCTGCCGCGTGCGCCCACCTGCTCGCTCTCGACGAGACCGCGACCCGGGCCGCGCTCGGCATGGCGGCCAACGCGGCTTGCGGACTCAACCAATGGGCGCGGGACGCGACGCAGGAGCATGTGCTGCATTCGGCGTCGGCCGCGCGGACCGGGGTCGAATCCGCGCTGCTGGCGGCCGCCGGGCTGACCGCGTCCGGCGGCGCGATCGACGGCGAGGCGGGGTTGCTCGCGGCCTTCGGCGCACGGAACCGGGCTCATCTGCTCGCCGGGGGACTTCGGTTCGCGATTCTCGACATCGTGCACAAGCCCGCGCCAGCCTGCATCTACGTGCAGGGCCCTTGCCAGCTCGCGGAGGAGATCGTGCGGCGGCACCGTCCCGATCCGGCCCGCATCGACTCCGTCGTCGTCGAACTCGCCGAGCAGGCGGTCCGGTACCCCGGCTGCGACAACAGCGGCCCGATCGCCGATGTGGTGGCCGCGCAGTTGAGCGTGCAGTTCAGCGTGGCTTCCGTGCTCGCGTCCGGCGGAATCCACGACCGGAACTGGCAGAACCCGGCCGACCCCGGTGTGAACCGCCTAGCTGCCCGGTCCCGGCTGGTCGCGGATCCGGAGTTGTCGGCCCGCAACGGATCCCAGGTGCGAGTCCTGCTCGACGACGGACGCGTCCTCGTCGCCGAGCAGGAAACCTTTCCCTCGATGACTGCCGACGAGATCGTCCAGCGGTTCCGCTCGGCCGCGGATCCGGTTTACGGCCACGCCGGCAGCGAAGCGATCCTCGGGTGCATTGAGCGGCTCGATGGGGCACCGTCCACGGCGGAGTTGCTGGAGGCCCTTCACTCCCGCCGATGAGCCTCAGCCACAGCAGTGCGCCCAGCCGATCGTCCGAACACCGCCGCTCGCATCAGCGCGGCGCCTCCGGGATAGTCGCCGTAGAACAGCCCGCCCGTAGCCTCGCCCGCCGCGTACAGGCCGGGTACGGGCGTGCCGTCGGAAGCCAGCGCACGTCCGTCTGGGTCGATTCGTACGCCGCCGAACGTGAAGGTCAGTCCGGCCACCGCGTGGTAGGCCACGAAAGGCGGCCGGTCGAGCGGGACGGCCCAGTGCGATTTCGCCGGGGTGATGCCGTCCGTGCTCCCGTCGGCGCGGCAGGCGCGGTTGAATTCCTCCACCGTGCGGACCAGCGCCTCGGCCGGGACTCCGATCCGCTCGGCGAGCGCGGGCAGAGTCGGCGCGGTGACCGGGACCGCGGCGCCGGCGAATTCGTCGGCCACGCGCGCGGCGGTGTGCTGGTCGAAGATCTCGTACGCCTCGCGGCCGGGCTGGCCCATGATTGCCTTGCCCATCTTCGAATAGTTCTTCACCCACGGCCCGGGTCCCTCGTCGACGAACCGCTCGCCGTTCCGGTTGACGAGCACTCCGAGCCAGAACCCGTGCAGCGGGAACGGCGGCGACGCCTCGCTGCGCTCCGGCGCGGGCATGGTCGGGTCCACGGCGGCCGAATGGCAGTTCGACCAGGTCCCGGACGAATCGGCTCCGGCCCGCAGCGCCGCTGTCAGCCCGTCGCCGGTCGCCTGGCGGGTGCCGCGCAGTTTCACGTTTTCCCAGTGCGGGCCCAGATGCCGCAGCCGCAACTCGCGACTGGCCTGGAATCCTCCGCTGGCGATCACCACTGCGTCGGCCGGAAGCACGCCGTCGCCGGTGCGCACTCCGGTGACTCGCTCGCCTTCGCGGACGACGTCGACGAGCGGCGTGGACCAGCGGACCTCGACGCCGATCTGCTCGGCATGCCGCAGCAGCGGCTTGATCACCTCGAACCCGCGCGACATCCCTTCGCCGGCGCAGGTCAGGACCTGCCCGGGCGGGATGTGCAGCACACCGTCGCGCACACCCGCGCCGACTGTCCGGTTGAACGTGAAGCGCACGCCTTTCGCGGCGAGCCACCGCACGGTGTCCAGCGAGCGTTCCGCGAGCGCTTCCACCAGTTTCGGATCGGCCTGGCCGTCGCTCATCGCTGTCAACTCGGCTGCGTAAGCCTCGCGAGTGTAGGGCGGTGCGTCGATTTTCTCGGCGTGCATGCCGGGCTCGAAGTCCTGGGTGATCGAGGTGAGGTCGTCCGGTCCGTCGTAGCAGAACAGGAACAGTCCGCCGGAAAACGCGGCGTTCCCGCCGACGTCGGCACGGCTGCCCTTCTCCAGCAGGACGACGTCCGCCCCGGCTTCGCGGGCGGCGATCGCGGCGGAGAGGCCCGTCAGGCCCGCTCCGGCGACGACAATATTCGGCACTGGTCCTCCTTGACCATCAGTTGCGGGGGTTTCACCAGCGGAAGGCGAGCGGTTGCCCGGGGGCGTCCGGCACCGGCCCGGTGTGCCGGACGAACCCCTTGCCGGGCACGCCGAGTTCGCTCGTCAGCCAGTTCGCGGCCTCGACGAGGCGCGGCAGGTCGATTCCGGTGTCCACTTCGGACAGTTCGAGCAGCTGGACGGCGTCCTCGGTGCACACGCCGCCGCCCGCTGCTCCCGGCATGGCCGGATGGCCGCCGCTCCCGGCGAGCGCGGTGTCGATGTGCCGGACGCCCAGGTCGAGCAGGGGGAGCAGGGCGGCGAGGCCCATGCCGCGGGCGTCGTGGATCTGCACGGTGAGGTTTTCCGCCGGGATGTGCGCGAGCGCCGCGGCGACGAGTTCGCGGATCTGCGGCGGGGCCGCGTATCCGGACGAGTCGGCGAGAATCCACCGGTCCACGCCGATGTCCAGGAGCCGTCGGGCCAGCGGTTCCAGGTCTTCGACGCCGCGAGCAGGCCCGGTCGGTCCGCCCCAAGCGAAGATCACGTACGTGCCGAGTTCGATGCGGTGGTCGGCGGCATACGCGGCCATGCGTTCGAGTTCGGCGAGCGAGTCCACTGTGGAGCGTCCGATGTTGGCGCGGGCGAAATCTTCGTCTGCCGACAAGAGAAACGACGCGCTGTCCGCGCCCGAGTCGATCGCGCGGGCCAGGCCGCGGACGTTGCCGACACAGCAGCCGAGGTGCAGATCCGGCAAGCGGCGGACGGCAGCGAACACTTCCTCGGCGTCGGCGAGCCCCTTGATCAGATCGGGCCGCACGAACGACGACAGCTCGAACGCGCGGACCCCGGCGTCGACCAGGCGGTGCACGAGTTCGACCTTCGCCTCGGTCGGCACGACGTGGTCCTGGAACGTCAGGCGGGGCGCGATTTCGCGGAGGCGCACCGCTTTCCGCTCAGACATGGCGGGTCGGGGCGAACCCGGCGGTCTGGGCGTCCCACGCCTCGCCCCGGCCCTGGTCGCGCAGGTCGGTCTTGCGGACCTTGCCGGTCGGGGTGACCGGCAGCTGCTCGAGCACCCGGTAGTAACGGGGGACCATGAAGTGCGGCAGGGAGCGGTCGCAGTGCGCGAACAGATCGGCGAAGTCCGGCTGCTGCCTGGATTCCAGCTGCAGCACGGCGAGCACCTCGTCCTCGCCCAGTTCGGACGGGGTGGCGACCGCCGCCGCGGCGACCACGCCGGGGTAGGCGAGCAGGACCGACTCGACCTCGTGCGACGAGATGTTTTCGCCGCGCCGGCGCAGGGCGTCCTTCTTGCGGTCGATGAAGTAGAAGTACCCGTCCTCGTCGGTGTAGCCGAGGTCCCCGGTGTGCCACCAGAGGTCTTTCATGGTCGCGAGGGTGGCCTCGGGCTCGCCGCGGTAGCCGGAGAACATGATGTCCGCCTCGCGCGGCCGGTACACGATCTCCCCGGCCTGGCCGGGCGCGGCGCGGTTCCCGGACTCGTCGTGGACTTCGAGGATCGACGACTCGGTGGGCAGGCCGATCGAGCCGATTTTGCGCGCGGACAACGGGTTGTAGAGGACGTTCTTGATTTCGGTCAGCCCGTAGCCCTCCACGATGCGGACCCCGAACCGTTCTTCGAACGGTTCCAGCACCTGAGCCGGCGCGGGCGCGGCGAACACGCGCTTCACCCGGTGGTCGCGGTCGCGTCCGGACGGCGGCTGGGCCAGCAGGACCGGCAGGATCGAGCCCAGCGCGTTGAACTGGGTGACCTCGCCGGCGCGGATCTCGTCCCAGAACCGGCTGGCGGAGAACCGGCGGCCGAGGACCGCGGTGGCCCCGGCGAACAGGCCGTGCAGGGTGATGTTGACCTGGGCAGCGCCGTGGAACAGCGGAAGGCAGGTGTACAGCCGTTCGTCGGCGGTCGTGCCCATCTGCTGCGCGCATTCCTTCGCGGCGACGACCTGCATCCGGTTCGGGTACACGACTCCCTTGCTGCGGCCGGTGGTGCCGGAGGTGAGCATGACGGCCACCGGGTCGGCCGGGCCGACCCGCGGCAGCTCGCGGGCTGGGTCCCCGGAGGCGAGCAGTTCGGGCCAGCCCAGCACCCGCACCCCATGCGGGGCGGGCCTGGACGCGGCGTCGTCGAGTAGTACGAGGGTGGTCAGCGTGTGCGGCAGCTCGGGCAGGTCGGCGACGAGGCCGAGCAGCGCGGGCTCGGTGACAAGGATCCGGACGTCGGTGCTGCGCAGCGCGTGGTCGAGGAACTGTCCTTTGTAGGCGGTGTTGACCGGGACCTCGACGAGCCCGGCGCGGGCGGCGCCGAACCAGGCGAGCAGGTATTCGACGCGGTTGGGCAGGAGAATGCCGACGGAATCGCCCGGCTCGGCACCGGTGGCGAGCAGACCGCGCGCGACCTCGGACACCGCCCGGTCCAGTTCGCGGTAAGTCAGCGCGGTGCTGTCGAAGACGAGCGCCGGTTTGTCCGGGTGCTGCCGGGCTCGCTCGGCGATCAGCCCGCTGACGGTCTCCGTCGCGAGATCTTCGCTCATGCCAGCTCCTTCTTCGCCCGGGCGAGGAACCCTTCCAGGGCCGGGTCCCACGCCGCTTCGGCGCCGGTGGTCACGAGGAACGCGTCGACCCCGAGATCACGATAGGTGCCCAACGTGTTCAGGATGCGCTCCTCGGTGCCGACCAGCGCCTGCGAGTTGGCGAAGCCGCCCAGCAGCTTGGTGAGGCCGGTCCAGAAGCAGTCGTCGTGCAGTTCCTCGTCGGTCAGCGCGAGCGCCCGCTGCCTGCCGACGGACGTGTCGCCGGACGATGAGCGCAGGAATTTCCCGGAGGCTTCGGCGATCTGCCGCTCCGCCGAACGGGCCTTGGCCCAGGCGTCGTCGTCGGTGTCGCCGAGGAACAGGCGCAGGCTCAGGGAAAACCGCATCTTCCGGCCGTATCCCTCGGCGGCGGCGCGGACGCGGTCGATGCGTTCCTTTGTTCCCGCGAACGGTTCGCCCCACAGCATGTACAGGTCGGCGTGGCGGGCGCCGAAGTCGACCGCGTCGTCGCTTTCGCCGCCCATGAAGATCGGCACCTCGCCCTGCACCGGCTTGGTGAGGATCTTCACCGCCTCGGCGGTGTAGTACTCGCCGTGGTGGTCGAACTGCTCGGACGAGGTCCAGGTGCGCCGGACCACGTCGAGGTACTCGACCGCGCGCCGGTACCGCTGCGCCTTGGGCAGGTCGTCGGATTCGCGGCGCAAGTCCTTGTCCGAGCCGCCCACCACCACGTTGATGGCGAGCCGTCCACGGGCGAGCACGTCGAGCGTCGCGAAGTACCGGGCGGCGGCGACCGGCGGCATGACGCCGGGGCGGTGCGCGACGATCGGCGAGAACTTCTCGGTGTGCGCGAGAGCGAACGGCGCGGTCGCGTGGTTGTGCGGCCAGGTCGAGGAATACCCGACCAGAACGCGGTCGATCACCTCGGAACGGTCCAGCTCCCGGACCCGCGCGAGCAGTGCGTCCGGGCTGGTCTCGCCCGCTTCGAGGGGCTGCAGCCCGGTGAAGAATTCGACCATCAGGTCCTCCTCATTCGTGTGCCAGCCAGGCCTGGTGCCTGGCGAAGTGGTCGGGCCGCCGGGTGCGGAGTTCCGCGCTCGCGGCGGCCAGTGCGACGGTGTCGCCGGCGAGGGTCAACCGCGCGGAGACTTCCCATCGCCGGTCTGCGTGGCTGTCGATCCGCGCTGTCGCCTTCAGCGGCCGTTCGACGGGAACCGGGCGGTGGTAGACGACGTGCAGGGACTTCGTGACCAGCCGGGCTTCGCGGCGCAGAGCGACGATGTTCAGCACGTCGTCGAACACCGCCGCGGTCCAGCCGCCGTGCGCGACCTCGGGGCCGCCGTGCCAGTGCCGAGGGCAGACGACGTCGAACGTCATCGCGTCCTCGTCGGCTTCGGCCGGTTCGACACCGAGCCGACACCGGCCGTCTGGCGCGCAGCCGCCGCACAGCAGCCGTCCCGACGGCGACGGGACGATCCGGAAGTCGTCCGCGCGATCACTCATCCGCGGCCTTCCGCAGGGCCGCGACGACCGCGTCCGGTACGTCGATAGTGCCGCGCCGCAAGGCTTCCTCGCGACAGGCGACGGACCGGTCGAACGGCACGCGAACGGCCGGACCGCCTTCGACAGGCCGGGTCGCGCGAATCGACGCGGCGTACTCGCTGACCCGGCGGCGGTAGTCGCCGGAGTCGGTGAGCGAGGCCGGATCGACCAGCAGCACGAAGAACCCGCAGTCGGAGATTCCCGGCGGGGCCGCGGACGCGCCGCTCATCATGCCGAGCAGTTGCACCACCATGGCGAGCCCGGAACCCTTGTGCCCGCCCCATACGCCGAACGCGCCGCCCAGTGCCGCCGCCGGGTCGAGGGTGGGCCTCCCAGCGGCGTCGAAGGCTTGCCCGTCGGCGAGTTTTTCGCCGAGCCGCACCTTCAGCACGACGTCGCCGTACATCACCGCGGAGGTGCCGATGTCCCAGATGACCGGCGTCGGATCGGCGGGGAAGCCGAACGCGATCGGGTTCGTGCCGAAGCGTCCCTCCGTGCCGCCCTCCGGGGCGACGACCGCGGGCCCGCTGCCCGCGATCATCCCGGCGAGCCCGGCCGCGGCGGCCTTCTCCAGGTAGTACGAGAACATCCCGGTGTACCAGGTGTTGCGCGCGCCGACGACGGCCATGCCGTGCGCGCGGGCCTTCTCCATCGCCAGGTCCAGCGCGCGTATCCCGACCAGATAGCCCACCTGGTCGCCGCCGTCGACGGTCGCCGACACCGAGGTCTCCGCGACGACCCGGATCGGCTGCGGCGCCTCGGCGGCGGCCCGGATTCGCTCCACAATGGACAGTGCGCGGGCGAGCCCGCCGAACGTCAGCCCGCGCAGTTCGCAGTCGAGCAGGTGCTCGGCGATGACGGCGGCCTCGTCCGGGGTGTGCCCGGCGTTGGTCAGGGCGGACAGGAGGAGGTGGCGCGCATCGGTCAGGGGCAGGGTGGTCATGAGCCGGACTCCGCGGTTTGGGGAAGGGCGGACGGGGAGGGGTTGCGCGCCGTGCGGCGGGTCAGCGCGAACGCGGCGAGCGCGCTGGCGGCGGCCGCGGCCACCAGCAGGTAAGCGGGGGAGCGGCGGTCGCCGGTCAGCTCGACCAGCGCCTGGCAGATGAACACCGCCGAACCGCCGAGAAGGCCGACGGTGACGTTGTAGGAGATGCCGACGAGACTGCCGCGCCGGTGCACCGGAACGAGCTGGACGTAGGTGATCGGGGCGACGCCCGAGTAGAACGCCGGTCCGGCCGACAGCGCCACCGTGCACGCGATGATCAGCCACAGCGGAGGGGCACTGGCCAGCGCGGCGAACAGCGGATAGCTCGCCACGAGCACGACGAGCGAGGACGCCAGCAGCGCTTTCGGCCGTCCGGCCCGGTCCGCGGCGCGACCGCCGGCGAGCACGAGAAGGATCCCGGCCAGCAACGCGAACGCGATCACGGCGGTCGCGGCGACGGCGGACAGGCGCAGCTGGATGAGGTAGCTCTGCACATAGGTGTAGACCATGTAGATGCCGACGATGTGCAGCACGGACACGCCGACGAGCAGCAGCACCGAGGACCACTGCCGATCCTGCGCCGAGTCCGAAGCGGACGGCCGGGTGCGGGCGTCGAGGAACTCCGGCGTCTCGCCGAACCGGCTGCGCAGATAGAGGCCGATCCCGCCGATGGGGAAAGCCAGCAGGAACGGCACCCGCCAGCCCCACGCGAGCATTTGCGCCGGGGTCAGCGCGGCGCTCAGCGACAGCACGACGACCGCGCCCAGCAGGAACCCGGCGAGGCTGCCGGCCTGCACCCGGCTCGAGAGCGCGCCGCGCCGGTGCGGCGGGGCGAACTCGGCGACGTAGATGATCGCCGTGGTGAACTCGCCGCCGCCGGCCAATCCCTGGGTGAACCGCAGCAGCACCAGCAGGATCGGCGCGGCGATGCCGATCGTCCCGGTCGACGGCAGCAGGCCGATCAGCGTGCTGCCTCCCGCCATCAGCAGCAGCGACGCCACGAGCGCGGGACGCCTGCCGTGCCGGTCCGCGATCGGGCCGAACACCAGGGCTCCCGCGGGCCGGGCCAGGAACGCCGAGCCGAACACCGCGAACGACGACAGCAGGCCCGCGCCGGTGCTCGCGGCCGGGAAGAACACCTTCGCCAGCACGGCGGACAGGAACCCGTAGACGGCGTAGTCGTAGGTCTCCACCGTGTTGCCGATGGAAGCCGCGAGCGTCGTTCGTCTTGCTTCTGCCGGTGTGGTCATGACGTGCCTCTCCGTTGAGGTCCGGCTGGGGATCAGGCTGCGAGGTGGTGGTACTGGCTGCGGAAGAACAGCAGCGGCTCCGCCGTGGTGTCGGCGGCGAGATCGTCGACGCGGCCGAGGACGAGGTGGTGGTCGCCCGCGTCGTGCACGGCCTCGATCGTGCAGGCGATCCAGGCGACGGCCCCGTCGAGCACGGGATCGCCGTGCGGCCCGGGACTCCAGCCGACGCCGGCGAACTTGTCCCCGCCGGAGACCGAAAGCGCGCGGCAGACGTCCTGCTGCCCGGCGGCGAGGACGTTGGCGCAGAACGTGCCGCGCCGGGCGAGCACCGGGAACGTCGAGGACGTCTTGCCGGGCAGGAAAGCCACCAGCGGCGGGTCGAGCGAGACCGACGTGAACGACGAAACCGCCAGCCCCGCCGGGCGGCCGTCCGCGTCCCGCCCGGTGATCGCCACGACGCCGCTGGGGAAGTGCCCCAGGGTGGAGCGGAACCGGGATGATGTAAGCATGCTTAGACAATATAAGCGTGCGGATACGAATGCAAGCATGCTTATGCGGCTTCGCTCGCGGCGCTCTACGCTGCGGGGGTGACCGATCCCTTGCCTTACGTAGATCCGTTCGACGACGGCCGTTCGCCCGCGCGCGCGGAGACCGGCATGGACGAGGCGTCCTCCCTGATCGACGCCGTGTTCCGGTTCGAGCGCGCGGTCTCGCGGATCGGGAACGCGCGGCTGCGGCCGTGGAGCATGACGCTGTCGAGCTACACCGCGCTGCGGATCCTGGCCAACCAGCCGCATCTCACGCTGGCTCAGCTGTCCCGGCGGTGCTACGCGCGCCCGCAGACGATGACCCGCATCGTGACCCAGATGGAGAAGCGCGGGTTCGTCGCCCGCAGCGCGCATCCGGAGAGCGAGCGGGCGCTGTCGCTGCAGGTCACGGCCGCCGGGCTCGCGGCGCTCGAGGAGATGGGCGCGGAGGTGCTCCGGATCAGCGACACCCTGGGGTCGGTCCTCGGCCGGGACGAGATCGTCGCCGCCGACCGTCAGCTGCGCCAGGCGGCGCTCGTCGTCGAAGGCGAACTCCGGGAGATGGAGCGCGGCGAAGAGTAAGTATGCTGGTTTAACGTAAGCATGCTTATACTGGCGTCATGGACCGAATGACCATGGCGCTGGACGCGCTGCGCGAGGGCAGGCCGGTGCTGGTCACCGACGCCGCCGACCGCGAGAACGAGGGCGACGTCGTGCTGGCCGCGCACGCCGCGACCGCGCACTGGGTCGGGTGGACCGTCCGGCACACCTCGGGATTGCTGTGCGCGCCCATGACTCCAGACCGTGCGGCGGACCTCCGGCTGCCTCTGATGGCGGCGCACAACGAAGACCCGCGCGGCACCGCCTACACCGTGACTGTGGACGCGAAAACCGGCGTGACCACCGGGATCAGCGCGGCTGACCGTGCTCGCACCCTGCGGCAGCTGGCCGATCCCGCGGCCGCCGCGGCGGATTTCGTCCGCCCCGGACACGTCCTGCCCTTGCGTGCCCGGCCAGGAGGCGTCCTCGAACGACCAGGACACACCGAAGCCGCGGTCGACCTGTGCCGGTTCGCCGGCGTGCCGCCTGTCGCGGCCATCGCGGAACTGGTGGCGGACGACGGTTCGATGCTCCGCGGCCCCGGCGTCGCCGACCTGGCGCGCCGGTTCGAGCTGCCCGCGCTCACCATCGCGGAGCTGATCGGTTATCGCCGTCGGAATCCGCTTCCCGTCGTCGAGCAGCCGCGCGTGGTCCGAACCGCGGAGACCGCACTCCCGACCCGGTACGGCCATTTCCGTGCCGTGGGCTACCTGGACCTGCGTACCGGCGCGGAGCACGTCGCGCTGCTCCGCGGCGAACCCGGCGACGGGTCGATCGTGCGAGTGCACTCCGAATGCCTCACCGGCGAGTCGCTGTCTTCGACCCGCTGCGACTGCGGTCCCCAGCTCGACGCCGCTCTCGCGCGGATCGGCCGCGAGGGCGGCGTGCTGGTGTACCTGCGCGGGCAGGAGGGCCGGGGCATCGGATTGGCGAAAAAGCTTGCTGCCTATGCACTTCAGGACCGCGGACTGGACACAGTGGACGCCAACCTCGGCTTGGGCGAACCGGCGGACGCCCGCGAATACGGCGCCGCTGCGGCGATCCTGCTCGACCTGGGCGTCTCGCGCGCGCAGGTCCTGACGAACAACCCGGCGAAGCTCCGGGACCTGGAGTCGGGCGGGGTTTCCGTCGTGCGCCGGTTGCCGCTCGCTGTCGGGGAGACGCCGGAGAACGTCCGCTACTTGGCTGCCAAACGGCTCCGGATGGGTCATCTCCTGGAATCGGCACGGGAGCAGTTGCCGGTCCCTGGTTCGATCTCGGCCGTCCGGGCAGATTCCCGTGGCCGATTTGAGTAGTCCTGCGCATCCGCGGCCGGGCCGGGGGCTGGAAGGCTCAGGACCATGACTGGACCCGGACCCGCCGCGCCGCGAGCGAATGGTCCCTTCTTGGCGGAGGACATCGCCCCGGGGAACCACACTGCCCGGACGGTGCTGGTGGTGGTGCAGGTGGTGGTGGCGCTCGCCGCCGTCGCCGTGCGTTTCGCCGCGCCGGGGTGGCTGCTGGTGATCGTCATGATGGGCGGGTGCGTGGTCGTGCTCCTGCCCTTGATCGTCGCCTCGGTCGCGGGGGCGCGCCTGCTGCGGCGAGGAACCCGAAGGCTGCGCACCGCCACGGCGGCGGTGCTCGCGGTCATGGATCTGGCGTTGCTCACGTTCGCGCTCACTGTCCCCGACTACGGCGACCAGGCCGACGCGTACTTCGTTCCGGCAGTCGCGCTGTTCGGGACGCACGACGCGGTGTCCCAGCGCACGGCCGACGTTTACAGCACGGTCGCCGGGTTCGCCGGCTGCTGTTATCTGATCGCCGCCGCAGGTGTGGCGGGCACGGCGGTGGTCGTGGCGATCGCCCGGCGAGGCCGTGCGTAAACCGCGCGGCTGTTTGTCAGAGGAAGAAGATGACAGCGAGAACCGCCGCCAGGACGGCGAGCGGAACGGCGTTCGCACGCGGCCGGGCCAGGAGTGCTGCGATCAGCACGCCCAGGCACAGCCACGTGCTCACGCCGGACCTGATGCTCAGAAGGAGTCGGCGACAACCGGCAGGGTGACGAGCTGCCCGTTGCCGAAGGTCACCATGCCGCTGCTGCGCACGGACTGCGCGTTGAGCCTGATTCCGGTCCACGGCAGGCCGTTCGCGTAGTCCCGGCAGTCGATGCTGCTGGCGTTCGCCTGGCGGCAGTCGCGCGGGGCCGGCGGGACCCAGCAGCGGCCGGTCATCCCGCCGTAGGCCGGGCAGTCAGTGTTCCCGGCGTCGCCGGCACGACGCGGGCTGTAGTCGTTGTGCGCGGTGATCACCCGGGCGCTGCGTTCTGCCCACCGGCCGTCTTCGAAGTGCTCGACCTTGATCGACGAGCCCGCGTCCGAGCCGAAGACCCAGTAGTCGTGCACGAAGGCGGTGATGGTGGCACGCCAGTAGCCGCCGGCGGAGCAGCGTACTGCCTGCTTGGACGTGACCCGGTCGGTCGGCAGGCCGCCGTAGTCCTGGCAGTTCGGCGGAATGTCCGGCGCGACCCGGGACGCTGCTTGGGCGTTGTCGGCCCATGCTTGGGCGCGGGTTTGCGGGGTGACGCATACGTGGTCGCCGGGCACGGCTTCCCGCCACACGAAACCCTGCCGGCACGTGTCCGGGCCGTACGCGCCGCCGCCCGGGTTGCGTCTGGCTGCTGCTTGGGAGTTGTCGGCCCATGCTTGGGCGCGGGTCTGCGGGGTGACGCATACGTGGTCGCCGGGCACGGCCTCTCGCCACACGTAACCCTGGCGGCACGTGTCCGGACCGTATTCACCGGCGGATGCGGAGGTCGGCTGCGCCGCCGCGAGGGCGCCGCATGCTGCAGCGGCGGCGGCCACTGCCGCCAACCGGGGGACAAGACCAGGCATTCTCAGCTCCTGTTGTTCCGCGACCCGCCCGACGCGGGCTCGACGAGTCCGGTGTAGCGGCCGTTTTGTTGACTGGCAGCCGGTCTGAACAATCCGCAACAACCCCATCGGCGCAACGCCGCCGCCCCGTCCGGCCCACCCGCGTGCCACGATGTCTTCCGGGCCGCGCCGAGGGAACGAAGGAGTTCGTGAGGTATGGGGCGTCGAGAACTGCCGCTCGATCCCGCGGCGGGACCGGTGGAGAAGTTCGCCCACGAGCTGCGCCTGCTGCGCACGCAGGCAGGCAATCCGACCTACCGGGCGATGGCCCGGAAGGTGAACTACTCGTATGCGGCCCTGTCGGCCGCGGCCAGCGGCAAGACCTCGCCCACCCTCGGGGTCGCGCGGGCCTACGTGACGGCTTGCGGGGGAGACGTCGCCGACTTCGAACGACGCTGGCACGAACTGCAGCGTCAGCTCGCGCCCGAGCCGCCCGCCGCGCGGCGCGCTCCGACGACGCGGCTCGACGCGATCGCCGAAGTCCTGGCCGCGCGGTACCGGGACGAGGAACTCGCGTGGCGGATCTTCGATCCCTGGCCGATGGCGGTGCGCTGGTCGTTCGCCCGGCAGCCGGTCGCCGATCACTGGGAGGTGATTCTCGGCCCGGGCGGCGGCCGCCCGGACGTCGACGGCGGCGGCATCGACGAGATCGTCACCCTGTTCCAGGGCCTGCGCGCCCGGCGGCTGGTCATCCTCGGCGAGGCCGGTGCGGGCAAGACCGTCGCGGCGACCCGCGTCGCGCTGGCGCTGCACGCCCGGCGTGGTCCCGACGATCCGGTGCCGGTGGTGCTGCCGGTGGGCGGCTGGAATCCCGAGCAGCCGTTCCGCCAGTGGCTGGCCGACCAGGTGCGGCTCGCCGTTCCCGACGTGCGCCTGGAGGCGGCTGACCTCGTCCGCCCTGGTTCGATCGTGGCGGTTCTCGACGGCTTCGACGAGCTGCCCGCCGCGCTGCGGCCTACCGTGCTGCGGCGGCTCAACGCGGCGTTGTACGCCGATGAACCGCTCGTGCTCACCGCCCGCAGCGAGGACTATGCCGAAGCCGTCCACCACGAGAACGGCGACGTGCTCACCGCGGCCGCCGTCATCGAACTGCATCCGATCGGCCACGCCGACGTCGCCGACTACCTGCGCGTTGCCATCCCGCCCCACCGCGCCTCGGCCTGGGAGCCGGTCGCACGCCATCTTGCCGAGCACCCGGACGGCGACCTGGCTTCGGCCCTGTCGACGCCGCTGATGGTGTGGCTGGCACGCACGATCTATGGCGACGGCTCGGCCGACCCTGGCGAGCTGCTGCGGCTCGACCGGGCGGGGATCGAACAGCATCTGCTCGAGTCCCTGGTTCCCGCCGTCTACGACGGTGACCGCGATGCCGAGGGGACTCGGCTGCCGGACATACGGCGATGGCTGGGCTTCCTGGCCCAGCACCTCCGCGCCACCGACACCGTCGAGCTGGCATGGTGGCGCCTCGAACGCGCGGTTCCCCGGCCGGTGATGGGGCTGCTCGCCGGGGTGATTTTCGGCCTCTCGGTCGGGCTCGCCGTCGCACTCCCCGTCGCGCTCACCTCAGACGGCGCGCACGCGCTGCTCGACGGACTGATCGCCGCGGTCGCCGCGGGAACGGCAGGCGGGCTCACGGCCGGGTTGCTGAGCGCCTCACGCGAATGCACGCCGGCCGCCATGCGGTTGCAGTGGCCCCGGATGAGCCGGCTTCGGTGGCGCCACGCGGGCGAGGGGTTCGCCGTCGGCTCGGCCAGCGGAACGGGCGCCGGATTGATCGTGGCGCTCACCGTCACCATCGCGCGCGGCATGTCTGTCGGGATTGCCGCTGGAGTCACCGTGGCGCTGGCGGTCGCGATGGCCGTCACGTTCGCCCGGACGCTGGACATGTGGCTGGCAGCGCGGGCCGACATCCTGCGTGCCGCGAGCCCAGCCTCCGTGCTCAAGGCCGATCGCATCGCCACTTTCGCCCAGGGAGCGGCTGGCGGACTTGCCTTCGGCCTGGCATTCGGGCTCATGCGGGGACCGGCGGCCGGCTTCGCGGCCGGGCTCGCCGCCGCGATCACCCGGTGCCTGGTCAGCGGGCTCGATCAAGGGCTCAGCTCGGTCGCCGTGACCGCATGGGGCCGATTCGCCCTGGCCCGGATCTGGCTGAGCCTGTTCCGGCGTGCATTGCCGTGGCGCGTCATGGCATTCCTCGACGATGCCCATCAACGGCGGGTGTTGCGCCAAGTCGGCGCTACTTACCAATTCCGGCACCTGAGCTTGCGTGAATCCCTCGCGGCCGAGGCAAGCTCGGCTGACTCTCGCGAAGATGGTGCAAGCCACGGTTGAACTTGGCCGGGGCGGCACATTGTCCGGTTTTTCTGTCCGGCCAGTTCTCGCGACAGCGGTTGACTGTGCCGGACGACAGCACGGAAGGTCGCGTAAGACCGACGACGTTGTCATGGAGGACAATCGTGGACGATGCAACCGGATTCTCGATCGGCCGCCGCCGGGCGCTGCTGGCCGGAATCGCCGGGCCAGCGGCGGTCGCCACGTTAGGCACCGCCGGTACGGCGGCCGCTGCACCGGCCGCGCGCAAGGGGACCTTCCCGCTTGGACCGTTCACGAAAAGCCAGCGCAACCCGATCCTGCGCCCGGATCCCGCGCACCCCTGGGAGTCCGCCTACCTGTACAACCCTTGCGCGATCGTGGTCGGCAACCGCGTCGCATTGTTCTACCGGGCGCAGGACGCGGCGAAGACCTCCAGTATCGGGCTGGCGTTCAGCGACGACGGCATCAATTTCACCCGGTTGCCCGAGCCGGTGCTGACGCCGACCGAGCCGTGGGAGAAGCCGGGCGGCTGCGAGGATCCGCGGGTGGTGCGCGTCGGGGACACCTATTACCTGACCTACACCGCGTACGACCGCACCAGCGCGCTGCTGTGCCTTGCCACGTCGAAGGACTTGCGGAACTGGACCAAACATCCGCCGCTGTTCCCGGACCTGCGCGATCCGGGACACGGCGCGAAGCCGTGGAACAAGTCCGGCGCGATCGCGGCGACGCCGATGAACGGCTGGTACTGGATGTACTTCGGCGAGTCGAACATCTTCTGGGCGCGGTCGAAGGACCTGATCACGTGGGAGACGCCCGGAAACGACGATCCGGTCGCCAAACCGGTGTTCCCCTGGGAAGGATCGCTCATCGAACCGGGACCGCCGCCGATCCGCACGGCCGACGGCCGGCTCGTGTTGGTCTACAATGGACGGTCGGACGGCAAGGGCGGCTACCCGAAGGGCCAGTACTCCGGGGGCCAGCTGCTGATCGACCCGGCCGACCCGACCAAGGCGGTAGCCAGGCTGGAGCGGCCGTTCATTTATCCGACCGCGGACGACGAACAGAACGGCCAGGTGAACCGCGTGACCTTCAGCGAGGGCCTGGTGCGGTTTCGGGACCGCTGGTTCCTGTACTACGGAATGGCGGATTCGGTCCTCGGGGCGGCGATCGCGTCGTAGCGGCGTTACAGTGCACGAGGGGCTATCGTTATTTCGTCGTGTACTCTTGAAATGCTTCTTGTCCAGTCTGGTGGTTGCACGTTCGCCCGCCGGGTTTGCTCGAGACATGCGCTGGCGAGCCCGGTCAGCAGAAAGTCTTCCCACATCAATTTCATCCCCAGCGCTCCGCGCAACTCGGTGGCGTATACCCGCCCTGCGTCGAGAAGGTAGTCGATCCGGACGATGAATCCTATGTAGGCCTCGATGTGCTGATGTTCGTTCAGTCCGTTGAAGTCGTCTCCGGTGAAGGTGTCGTGCGCGCCCGGGTACCAGTATCCGGTCGCGATTTCCTCAAAGGAGAGTTCTCCGTTCCGCACCTTTTCCGACGTATTCCCGATCGATATTCGATGATGCAGAAATTCCGTCGAGAAGTACTCCGCGATGAGTGCGCTCGTCATCGTGACTCGCTCGGAACGCCGGGAATTGGCGCGGCTGACCACCAGCGCACCGATTGCGCCGAGCGTGGCCCCGAGCACTGCCGCGAGCACCGCCGTCACACGCACCTCCTCGCGGCCGACAGCTGGGTCGGATTTCTACCACGCTCACCGCGCGAAGGGGAACGGGCGCGATTACGGGAGATCGAAGGGGGCGGGGGAGTGGCCTTCCCAGATCTGGCGAGACGCCTCTTCTGGATAGGGCGGCGTCTTCGACTCGGTGTCCAGGACGCGGGTGAGGCGCTCGCCGGGACGGTAGGCGGGCCAGCCCGCGTCGCCAGTGGTGACGAAGCGGACCCAGGCCTCCCGGAATTCGCGGGAGAGCGCGACGGCCTCGGGAGTGGGCTCCTCGCCGATGAGCTGGGTGCCGACAGGGCTGTCCAGCGTGCCGAACGCCAGGGGCACGTCGAGGCTGTGGCAGGCGCCCAGGATGCCGCCGAGGGCCGGGGCGGCCCAGCGCAGTTCGAACAGGTACGAGGTGCCGCCGGCGGCGGCGTTCGCCTCGGCCAGCTTCTGTGACGGCATGCGGAAGAGTGCGTCGGAGTACACCGTCTCCACCAGCTCCTCCGGGCCTGCTTGCGGGAACGCAGCACGGTAGGCCCGCGCGCCGTCCGGTGGCGGGGCGTGCAGGTCTAAGGCTGCGCGGGCGTCGTCCTCGGTGAAAGTGCCGTACTTTCCGCTCACGACGCTGAAGTACCGGAATTCGTCCCGGGTGTGGCCGACGAGCAGTTCGGTCCCGCTCGCTCGGGCGCTGGTCAGTGCGGGCCAGGGGGTTTCCGGGAGGACCTCGCCGTCGACGACGGGGCACAGCGCGGTGCCGGTCTCCGTGAGGCGGCCCCAGTTTTCGCGGTGCGCGTGGATGCCGGCGTTGAAGGAGGTGAGCGCGGCGGCCAGGCGCCATGGGTCGATGTCGCGCAGGGCCTCGGCGGTGGGGGCCGCCGCGCCGAGCCGGTCCGCGAACGCGGCGGTGACCTGCCGTGCCAGTGCGGGGGTGCTGTGCAGCCCCGGCACCGAATGGGCGATGGCCCGCCGGAACAGGTCGCGCGCGGACTTCATCGTCAGCAGGGCGGCGACCGAGCCCGCCCCGGCGGACACTCCGCCGATGGTGACCCGGCCGGGGTCGCCTCCGAAGGCGGCGATGTTGCGCTGCACCCACTCCAGCGCCGCGATCTGGTCGAGGAATCCGCGGTTGGGCGGCACGTCGTCGAGGAACGCGAAGCCCTCCGCGCCCACGCGGCAGTTGATCGTCACCACGACGACTCCTGCCTCGGCCAGCGCCGCCGGGTCGCACATCGGATCGCTCGACGCCGCCGACAGGTAGCCGCCCACCGGGATCCACACCAGCACCGGCAGTCCCGCCGCGCCGGGATCCGGAGTGCCGATGTTGAGCGTGAGCCAGTCGGAGCCCTGCGGGGGCACGTCGATCGGCAGGGACAGCGGCACGACGGGGCCGAACTCGACCGCCTGCCTCGTCCCCTCCCATGGCTGCGGCGGTGCGGGCGCGGCGAAGCGGAGCGCTCCGACCGGGGGCAGGGCGTAGGGGATGCCGCGGAACACCGCGTGCCCCTGTCGCCAGCTTCCCTGCACCACGCCTTCCGTGGTCCGCACCTTCGGCTCTTCGGACATGACGTTTCCTTCCCCTCGTGCAGACCTCAGGATTATGGGTCAGCTGTATTATGTCAAGTGTATTGGAAAAATCCCGAGGCGTAAGGAAGGGTGTCCGCGCACTGTGGGCAGTGGAGCACGGAGGGCCGCGCCCGAGTGTCCACATTGGACTCGGGGAACCCGGAACGTCCAGTGTCCATACTGGACGTTCCGGGATCAGGCCACGTCGACCGAGAGTCCGCCCACTCCGCTGATCTCCGCCTCCAGCCGGTCGCCGGGCTGGATCGGGGTGGGGGTGCTGAGCGTTCCGCTGAGCACGATGTCGCCCGCCTCCAGGCGGTTTCCCGAGCGGGCCAGGTGGCGGGCCAGCCACGCGACCGCTTCGGCGGGGTCGCCCATGACGGCGGTCGCGGCACCCGGGATCGTCCGCGCCCCGAGCCGCAGGATGCTCGTCAGCGAGGGCAGGTCGGCGGGCAGCGGGACCTGGGTGCCGACGATCGCGGCGGCCGCGTTCGTGTTGTCGGCGACCAGCATCGGCAGGTTCGCCGGGCCGCCGCGCCAGCGGGTGTCCACGATTTCGAACGCGGGGGCCACCGCGGCGGTGGCGGCGCGGACTTCGGCGGCGGTGACGTCCGGGCCGCCGACCGGCGACGCCAGCACGAACGCGATTTCCACCTCGGCTTTCGGCCGGAAAAGGCCGGTGGCGGCGACCGCCTTGCCCGGTTCGAGCAGGCGGCTCGCGAGGAGGTGCCCGGCGGCCGGCTCGGACGCGGCGAAGGCCTCGCGGGCCGGGCCCGACGTCAGGCCGATCTTGTACCCGATCACCCGGTCGCCGTCCGCCTCGGACAGCTGCCGCTGGGCGCGGGCGACGGCGTACGCCTCGGCGAGGCCGGAAACGTCGGCGGGCTCGGCCGGAACGCCGGTGCGGGCGGCGGTCCGCAAACGCTCCGCGAGGTCGGCGACGGACGGGTTCTGCATGGTGTGCTCCTCACGGCGTTGTCCGAGTGCCTGATCGCCTCCGGGTTCCGGCCCGGCCAAAGCGCTATTGTCGGGTCATGCCGAGCCCTGGAGACGTGCCCCCGGAGATCCTGGACCAGTTGCGCCGGATCTGCCGGGAGCTTCCCGAGGCGTACGAGGAACCGTCCTGGATCGGCGTCCGCTGGCGGATCCGGGCCCGGACGGTCGCCCACGTCTACACCCCGGACCCGGACAGTGCCGCGGTCTACGCCTCGCACACGGTCGACGGCGAGGCTCCTACGGTAATGACGGTCCGGGTGCCCGTCGAGGACCTGTTCGGCCTGACCGCCCGCGGCTTCCCGTTTTTCCGGGCGCCCTGGGGGGACAACGTCCTCGCCGTCGTCCTCGGCGACCACACCGACTGGACCGAGATCGCCGAACTCGTCACCGACAGCTACTGCGAGATGGCCCCGAAATTCCTCGCCGCCCGAGTCATCGGCCCCGCGGACGCCGATTAATCCGCGAGAGCAAGCCGAATCACGCAACGCTTTCGCCGAGCAGGATTCCGACATGACCTCTCAGAGCTGGGCCAGGCACTCCCGCAGCGTGTCCAGTCCCATCGAGCCGAGTTCGAGCGCCTGCCGGTGGAATGCCTTGATATCGAAGGAATCCCCGTACCGTGCCTGCGCGTCGGCCCTCGCCGCGAGCCATTGCTGCTCGCCCAGCTTGTACGAGGGCGCCTGCCCGGGCCAGCCGAGGTAGCGGTCGATCTCGTCCGGGATGTGGTCCGGGTCGGCGAGTGTCCTGGTCGACAGGAATTCCAGGCCCAGTTCGGCCGTCCAGCGCTCGCCTTCGTGGAATCCCGTGCCGGACGGGATCGGCAGCTCCAGGTGCATGCCGATGTCCAGCACGACGCGGGCGGCGCGGAACAGCTGGGCGTCGAGCATGCCGAGCAGGTCGCCGTCGTCGTCGAGGTAGCCCAGCTCGCGCACCAGCCGCTCGGCGTAGAGCGCCCAGCCCTCGGCGTGCCCGGGTACCCAGCACAACAGCCGCTGGAACCGGTTGAGCCGGGCGGCGCTGGTCACCGCGGTGCCCATCTGCAGGTGGTGGCCCGGCACTCCCTCGTGGTAGATGGTGGTGGTTTCCCGCCAGGTGGAGAACGTTTCGCGGTCGGCGGCCACCGACCACCACATCGTCCCGGCGCGGGACTGGTCGTCGCTCGGGCCGATGTAGTAGGCGCCGACGCTGCCGCCGGGCGGGGCGATCTTGCAGTCCAGCGTCATCAGCGCGTCCGGGATGTCGAAGTGCGCCCCGCGCATGTCCGACAGCGCCTTGTCCGAGAGGGTCTGCATCCAGTCGCGCAGCGCGTCCTGGCCGTGCAGCTGGTAGCGCGGATCCGCGTCGAGCAGGGCGGCGGCCTCGGCAGGAGTGGCACCGGGCTTGATCCGGTTGGCCACCTCTTTCATCTCCGCCTCGATGCGAAGGAACTCGGCCCAGCCCCACTCGTAGCACTCGGCGAGGTCCAGTGCGGCACCGGTGAAGTAGCGCGACTTGATCCGGTACTCGTCTTCGCCGACGGCGTCCCTGACCGGTGCCTTGGGGGCGAGTTCGGCGCGCAGGAAAGCGGCGAAGTCGGCGTAGCCCTGGCTGGCGGCCTCCGCGCCAGCCGCGAGTTCGGCGCGCAGCCCGTCGCTCACCTCGGCTCCGGCGACGAGCGCGGCGAAGAACGGCTCGTTGCCGGTGCCGCCCGACCAGTTCTCGCATTGCCCGATCGCCTTCTCGACCTGGCGCACCGCCGCGATGTTGCCGTCGACGGCGGCCTTGGCCAGCGAAGCGCGCAGCCCGGCCAGCGAGGCGGGCACCTTGGCCAGCCGGGCGGCGACGGCCTGCCAGTGCTCGGCGGTCTCGGTCGGCATCAGGTCGAACAACACGCGCAGCTCCTGCACCGGACTGGAGATGCCGTTGAGCAAGGACAAGTCGAGCCCGGCGTCGTGCAGTTCGAGCGAGATTCTGTTGCGCTCCAGGAACACTGCCTTCGCGGCGTGTTCGGAGTCGTCGGCGGGGGTGCTCGCTTCCACCTCCCGCACCGCGCGCGCGGTCAGGTCCGCCCGTTCTTGGCAGCCCTCGGGGGACAGGTCAGTCAACTCGTGCTCGAAGCCGGAAATGCCGACGAAGGTCGCGGTGGTCGGGTCATGGGCGGCGTAGTCGTCGACGAAGGCGTCGCTGATCTCGTGCACGGATGGACTGGTCTTTGACATACAGCGTGATCCTCCAGGGCAATAGCTGACGTTGCGCAACGCCTTGGACGTGGTCTTCAGCAGCGGGTTTCCGCGTTCTCCTTACCTCGCGGTGGTCGAGCAGTGGTCTCCGTGGGGGTCCCGGCGTGCCCGTGACAGGGCAGGTGGCTCGGCTGGCCGCTCCGGTGCCGGAGGCCGGGAAGCCTGCCGAGCAGCGCGAGCCGGGTGAGTTCGGCCTTGTTCCCGACGCCGAGCTTGGCGCGGATGCGTTTGACGTAGGTGTCGACGGTGTGCGGGCTGATGCGGAGCCGGGTGGCGATCTGCCCGTGGGTCAGCCCGTGCGAGATCTGCCGGAGCACCTGCTCCTCGCGTTCGGAAAGGTTGGGCCCCTCCGCTTCGGAGCATTCCGCGGGGGGCGGGGCCAGGTGGCCGTCGGGGATCACCTTCGTGCCGGCGATCACGGCCCGCAACGCCGCGATGACGTTTTCGCCGGTCTCGCGCTTGTCGATGACTCCGGTGGTGCCGGCCCGCAGGTACTCCTCGACGGGAAGGCACGGGTCGCCGAGCAGGACCAGGACCGTGGTCGTGCGGGCGGTCTCGGCGATGTACTCCAGGCTTTCGAGCCGGGGCAGGGAGTCGACGTCCAGCACGGCGGCGTCCGCGAGCCAGGACAGTTTCTCGTCCGGCGTGGTCCGGGCCGAGACCACTGTCATGCCTTCCTTGTGGAGAATCTGGACGAGCCCGACGAGGTAGATAGGGCAGCTGCTCAGAGCGTCGATCCTGATCACCGATACCCCCCAGAGGCCGCTAACTCTGACGTGGCGTCCGTCGCTGCGCCGACTCGCCGCTGCGATGGCCGCTTGTTCGAAACTGCACCCCCTCAGTTCGAACTGCACCCCCTACATGAGAAACTGCCCCCCTCTCCGGTGGAAACTGCCCCCTGAGGCATCCTCTAACACCTCCGGGTAGCTTGCCGGTCCCGTTAACGAGGGACATGAACTCGTCTTTGCGCTACCGCTAGTAGAGATCTTCGCGCCCGGCACGGGAACACGGCTCCGTCGGAGTGATGCTGGCTTTGTCCTTCCAGGACTGGGCAACTGCCGGTTCTGCCGCCTTTCGGCGGTGTCGAGAGTACGCGGCGCGTCTTAGAGTGGCGGCAACGACTCCGAATCTTTTCCTTGCACCGGCCCGTACCCCGACGTATGACAGAACTGTCAGCCATTGACGCGCATGGGCGGATCCAGAACACTGTGCCGATGCCTGCTGCGTTCGTCGAAACTGACCAATTCCGTGATGCCCGCATCCACCTCTGCGACCTTGCCGGCCTTGAGATCCGCGATTGCGAGGTCAGCGGTCTGAAGATCGTGGATTGCTACGGCGGCGACGTCTCTCTCGCCGGCGCCTTCAAACGCGTGCTGGTCAACGACATCGACGTCACCGCCTATGTCGAGGCGGAGCTTGACCGGAACAATCCGACGCGGGTGCTGGCGCGCGAAGCCAAGTCCGCCGACGAATACCGCGCGGCCTGGGACGCCATCGAGGCGCAATGGAAGGCGACGCTCGACCGCGCCCGGCTCCTGCCCGAGGCCAAGCTGCACGAGCGGGTCGACGACGAGTGGTCGTTCGTCGAAACCCAGCGGCATCTGCTGATGGCCAGCGATTCCTGGCTCGGCCGCGCCGTGCTCGAAGAGGACTCGCCGTATCACCCGCTCGGCCTTCCGTACAGCGGGATGCCGCGCGAGGCAACGGAGAAGCTCGGCGTCACCCTCGACGCCACCCCGACGCTCGACGAGGTGCTCGTGCCGCGGCTGGCCCGGATGGCCGCGATGCGGCGGGTCGTCGACGGGCTCACCGACGCCGAACTGGACCGGGTGTGCGGCCGCAAGCCGGGGGAGTCCTATCCCGACCGGGAGTACGTCGTGCGCGGCTGCCTCACGGTGGTGCTCAAGGAAGAAGCCGAACACCACCGTTACGCGGTGCGCGACCTCGCCGTGCTCGAAGCCGGTTCCTGAAACCGGAAAGGGACCGCTGAGCGGGACTGCCCGTTCAGCGGCGAACCCGCCTGGCCTCTCGGTGATCCGGAGCCGGTTTTCGCCCGGAGCCGTCAGCCACCATCCCCGATTTGCGTGACATCTCGCAGTACAGCCTCCCCCGTAGCATCGGCGAAGAGCGGCGCCCAGGGTCACGGCGCCGGCCAGTCGCTTCTGTCCGGACGGGACGCATTGCTGAGGAGGTACGCATGGTCGGCACGGATGTGGCCAACGGCGACCGGCACGGGCTTGACCAGACACCGCTTCCCTCCGTCTCGTATGGCGTGACGCTGCTGGGCAAGGCGCAGGTCACCAACCCGTCGGGCGCCGGTCTCCGGCGGCACATCGCGGACGTGGCCGCGTACGGCGACTACGCGTTCCTCACGGTTTACCGGGAGCCGACGTGCGAGCGGACCGGCGCCTACGTCATGAACATCAGCGACCCGAAGGCGCCGTTCGAGGTCGAGAGCGCGTTCATCGAGACCACCGCGGGCAACTACGTCGGCGAGGGTCCGTGCGTGATCGAGATGGCCAACGAGCACTTCACCGGCGCGTTGTTCATTCACCCCAACGAAATGTATGCCAAGGCCGACGCGCCCGACCCGACCGGGCCGCGCCAGCGGGGCGGCATCAACATCTGGGACGTCTCCGACCCGGAGCACGCCCGTCTCCTCGTCGCCCACGCCGGCGACTACACGGACGCGGACGGCGAACCCGCGGACCAGGCCCTGGCGGCGTACTACACCTGTGCCTGGACGGACAGTTCCACCGGCCGCACCTACGTCAGCTTCGTGACCGACAAGCCCACCACCGACATCGTCATCATGGAGATCACCGATCCCCGCGATCCGGTGCTGGTCAACGCTCTCGACCTGAGGGTGTCGCCGTTCGACGTGACCGGCGCGCCTTCGCGCGGCCTCGCCTCGATGTTCGGGCACGCCGTCGAGGTGCGCCGGGCCGGCGGCCGGTACGTGATGACCGCGACGTACTGGGACGGCGGGTACGTTCTGCTCGACGTCACCGACCCGACGCCGGGCAACGTCTCGCTGATCGCCCGGACCGAGTACGCCGAATTCGACGAGGAGCGCGCCAAGCGCGGGCAGCAGGTCTCGCCGGAGGGCAACGCCGAGCACTGCGCTCTCTCGCCCGACGCCGAGTACCTCGTCGGCGCCGACGAGAGCATCGAGTCCTACCGCCTGATCGGCACGATCACGTCGGGTCCGCACGCGGGCGCCGAGTACGTCGCGGCCTGGAGCCCGGGCACGGCACCGGTCGATGCCGATCACCCGGTGTCCGGCACGCTGACGTTCGTCGGCTCCGGCTGCCCGGGCACCGTGCCGCCCGGACGCGGGATCGCGCTCATCGAACGGGACGCCTCGATTCTGACCGGCGGGTCGGCCAAGGGGTGCGCGTTCCAGGAGAAGCTGGACGCGGTCATCGCGGCCGGCTACGACGCGGGCATCATCTTCAACCATCAGGGCCCGGACGCGATGCAGCAGTTTCCTACGGCGTCCAAGGGAAAAATCCCGCTGATGTTCGTCAACCGCCTGACCGGCCTGCGGCTTCTCGGCGTGCCGGGCGTGACCGCGGAGACCGCCGGAACCACCCCGACCCCGGCCGATCCGGCGGTCTGCGCGACCGACGTCCGGTCGGAGTTCGTCGGCTGGGGCTACCTCCGGCTGTTCAAGACGGACCTCGACGGCGGCCGGGCCACCCAACTCGACACCTACGCCATCCCCGAGGCGCAGGATCCGCGCTACGCCACCGGTTTCGGCGACTTCTCGGCGTCGCACGTGGCGATGGACCCCGATCGGCCGCTGGTGTACGCGACCTTCTTCGACGGCGGCCTCCGGGTGCTGAGCTACGGCGAGGACGGCCTGCGGGAGGTCGGCGCGTTCCGCGAGCCCGGCACCGATTTCCTCGGCGTCACAATCCACAAGATCGGTGAGAAGAACTATGTACTGGTCGCCGACCGGAATTTCGGCCTCTATCTCTTCGACATCTGATCGCGCACTGAGCGGCATCGTCTAAAACTGGGAGTCTGGTGTGTCTGATCCGACCTCGAAGTTCACTGAACCCGAATTCGCCGCCGGTGCCGCAAGGCCGGCCGATGCTGACGTGGTGATCGTCGGGAACGGCGCCCTCGGCCTGTTTCTCGCCGACGAGTTGCTCGAGCGCCAGGCGGGATCAGTGGTGGTGGTCGGCCCCAGCCATCGCGACACGGGCGCGAGCCACGCGGCCGGTGCGATGCTCGGCTGTTTCGGCGAGACCACCGCCGAATCGCTGCGCACCGAAGCCGCGCGGACGAGGTTCGAGCTGGGCGTCACCGCCCACGACAAATGGCCGGAGGCGCTGCGCCGGCTCCAGGAATTCGCGCCGTCGAACCGTCCACTGCAGACTGCGACGGAATCGCACATCATTTTGAACTCCATCGGCGCCGAACTGGACAATGTGAACTTCGCGGCGATGATCGACGCCCTCGACCAGTACGAAAAACCGTGGACGGAAATCGATCCGAACGACATTCCCGGTTACCGCCCCCGCACCGAACAGCGGGCCTTGCGTGCCATTCACCTGCCGACCGAGGGGGCGGTGGACGCCCGTGGAGTGCTGGCAGCACTGGAACGACGGCTGCGGCAACGCGGAGCGATCTTCATCGATCAGACGGTGCGGAAGCTGATCGGCAGCGACGAGGAGGTGACCGCGGTCGAATTGGACGACGGTCACCGCATCGAAGCCGGCAACGTCGTGGTGGCCGCCGGTGTCCACAGTGAATCGCTGGTGCGAACCGTCCTCGACGTGCCCGAACTGATGCCGATCTTCCCGGGGCTCGGCTTCGCCATGATCGCCCGGCGGACCGAGGGCGAACCGTTCACCAGCGTGGTCCGGACGCCGAACCGGGGGTTCGCCTGCGGGCTGCACGTGGTGCCCCAAGGCGACGGGCTGGAGTACTACGGCGCGACCAACCGCTTGGTGCACACCATTTCCAGCGTCACCTGGATGGCCGACGTCCGTTTCCTGGCCCAGTACTCGATGCACCAGCTCGACGAGGCGGTGGCCACCCACGAGGTCGTGAACTGGTGCAGCGGCAACCGCCCCGTCACGCTCGACGGATTCCCCACGATCGGCTGGATGCCGGTCTCCGGGCTGTATCTGATGACCGGGACCTACCGCGACGGCTTCCACTGCGCGCCCCTGCTCGCCGAGCACGTGGCCAACGAGCTGCAGGGGAAGTCCGGGATCATCGACCCGATTTTCCAGCCGATGCGCAAGCCGGTGGCGACCCGGACCGTCGAAGGGTCGATCGACGAGTACGTCGAGCACAGCCTCGCCGCCTGGTTCGAGACCGGCGCGCAGGCAGCGCCGCAGATGACGACCTCGCAGATCGCCGATTACTACCGGACCATGGCCGTGCGGATCTACGAGCAACTCGGCACCGATTACGCCCTCGGCCCCGATATTCTCTTGTACGCACAGGGGAATCTGCACGGCGCTCGTCGGGTCGCGCGCTATTTGCGGACCGCCGGGAGCGCGGGCGAAGCGGCCCGGCGGGCCGGGGTCGGGACGGGCGCCGGGGGAAGCAGTAGCCATGACCGTCACTCAACCGTCTCTCGGGGACAACGTCCGCCGGCTCGTGCTCGCTCAGCTCGACATCACCGGCCCCGAACCCCGCCCGGACGAGGATCTCCGGCGGTGGGGCATGACCTCCTTGACCTGCCTGGGCCTGATGCTGTCCATTGAGGACACTTTCGGGATCGAACTGCCGGAGGACGCGCTCCAGCAGGCGACGTTCCGCAGCATCGACTCGATCTCCGCGGCGGTCGAAGCAGCACAGCTCGCCGGAGAGTAGGGGAGCGGCGAACCGCGAGGCGGGGCGAAAACACGAGGGAGTTGCGGTGCAGGATTCTCGGCGGTCGGCCCGGACCGCGGGCGCGCAGACCTTGGTCGATCTCTTGGAGCGCCAGTTCCGCGAGCGGCCCGCGGCTACGGCCATCCGGACCGCGGCGCGCTCGTGGACCTACGCGGAACTCGATCGGCTTTCGGCGCGGCTGGTGCGGCGGCTGGTCGCCGAAGACGCCGGATCGATCGTCGGCCTGCTCTCGCGCCGCTGCCCGGCCGCGCTGATCTGCATCGTCGCCATCCTGCGCAGCGGGGCGGCGTGCCTGCCGATGAACCCCGACGATCCGCCGCTGCGCAACAGCGGGGTGCTCGACGAGGTCGGCTGCAAGCGGGTTCTCGCCACCGAGCCGGTGGAATGGCTGCCCGACGCCCAGTTCGTCGACGAGGACGGCGTGGATCCGGGCGATGACGGCCGCGCCACGGCGCCGCTTCCTTCGCCAAGGCCGCTTGACCTGGCCTACGCGCTCACCACGTCCGGGTCGACCGGGCGGCCCAAGATCGTCGGCGTTCCGCACGAGGGGCTCCTGAACCTGATCGTCGCCTCGTTCGAGGACATGGACCTGATCCGGACCGACGACGTGATGCTGTGGACGACAGCGCTCACGGTGGACAGCACGATGCACGACTGCCTGATGCCGCTCTGTTTCGGAGCCTGCGTCGCGGTCGACGACGGCGGCGACCTGCCCGCCAACCGCATCCTGCACGCCGTCCGCGCGCTTGGCGTGACAGCGCTGGAAGTCCCGGCCGCCGTGCTCGGGCCGTACGGACAGGCGCTGCTTCCCCGGCTGGCGGCCGAGGGCGTCCGGCTCGTCATCACCGGCGGGTCCCAGCTCGACGGGCCGGGCCTGGGCAGCAACGACTCGCTGGTCGTCCACAATGGATACGGCCCGACCGAAGCGTCGGTGGCCGCGACGTGGTATCCCTGCGACAGAACGACTCCGCGGTGGGTCCCGATCGGACGCCCGATCCGCAACGTCCGGACCTATGTCCTCGACGGGGAGCTGAACGCGGTCCCCGCCGGCGAGATCGGGCAGCTGTACCTCGCCGGGGCCGGTCTCGCCCGGGGCTATCTCGGCCGTCCCGCACGCACGGCGGCCGCCTTCCTCCCGGATCCGTTCTCCAGCACGCCGGGCGAACGCATGTACGCCACCGGGGACAACGTGCGGCTTCAACCGGACGGGAATTTCGTGTACGTCGGCCGCATCGACGACCAGGTCAAGATCAGCGGATACCGGGTCGAGATCGGCGAGGTGGAACACCGGCTGCGCGCCTGCCGGGGCGTGCTCGACGCGGCGGCCCTGCTGCGCGAGGACCTTCCCGGCGCCGCCGCGATCGTCGCCTATCTGGTCGGCGAGCGGTTGCCCGACGAGGCGCTCACGAGCCAGCTGAACGACTGGCTGCCCACGCCGATGATTCCGCGTTTCTTCGTGTGGCTGGAGGAAATGCCGCTCAACCGTTCGGGAAAGATCGACCGGCGGGCGCTCGCCGCGATTCCGCTCGGCCAGCCCGATCCGGTATGAACTGACGCTTGCCTCTCCCGCTGGGGGAGAGGCAAGCGTCAGGCGGATCGTGCGTCTGATCAGAACATCGGGTAGATGGACGCGTCGTTCTTCTTTTTCTTCTTCTTGCGCCGGAAAAACTTGGCTATCGCCCGCAGAAGCGCCACGGCGACGTCACCTCCCCTCGCCCGCGAGTCGACGTCCGTGCCTCACGACAGTTCGAGGCTTTCGGCGAGCAACGCCGCCGAAAGATCGTAGCCGTCGTCGGTGCAGTGCCCCCGATCGACGAAGAGCCAGTCCGACGGGGCCGCCGTCGCGGACATCCGGGAGTTGATGTCGACGAACCGGACGCCCTTGGAGGCGCAGGCCGCGCCGAGGGCGGCGGCGTAGGCGGCGCCGGTCTCGATGCTGCCGACCTCGCCGTAGCGCTCCTCCCACGCCCCGAATTCGGAGAACTCGTCGAACTCGTCGAACAGCAGTTTCTCCTCGCGGGACGGCGGTTTGCTCAGCCAGGTGGCCAGCGGCTGCAGGACGAAGCTCACCCGGGCTCCGGTCGCGCCCGCCACCACGAGCCAGCTGTCGAGGTGCCGCATGGTCAGGTCGACGGCGGCCTCGATCATGGTCGACGCCTGCGGGGCGACGGGCTCGGGCTCCGGTTGTTTCGCCCCGGTCCGCCACCGCAGCCCCTTGGCCGGCTTCGCGTACCGCTTCCGCAATTCTTCCATTTTCTCGAAGTACTCGTTGCAGAAGAAGAACGGGCCCTGTCCCTGCAGCGGCAGCCCGGCGAGCTGCGCCATGACGAGAGTGTTGAAACCGCTGAAGAGGACGATCTCCTCGACCGGCGGAAGCAAGTGCCGGTAGAGCATGAACAGCATCAGCTCCTGGGTGGAGTTGAAGTACGGGGCGCCGAAGTTGAGCCAGGGCTTGCTCGGCGCGTGCTTCGTCCAGAGCCGGGAGGAGAGAGTCGTCGCGTCGCTCGTGGCGCCGTAGCTCAGCACTCCCGAACCACCCACCAGCAGGCGCACCGGCCCGCCGGGATGCTGCCCGCCCACCGACGCTGTGCCGTCGAGGCCGTGGGAGATCCGGAAGCCGAACTCGTCGGTGTTGATCACGGCCGAGCGGAAATTCGGCCGGTTGAAGTACATGAGATAAGGCAGGTAATTCGTTTTCCCCCGGTCGAGGAAATCGAGATAGTCGGAGGTCTGGGGAGTCAATTGCTCGCTCGGCCGTACCACATCGTCTCCTTCGCTGGTCACCGTTCGGCTCGACGCCGGCATCGCAAGCGGAAAAGGCAGTGCGGCAGGAACCGGCCGGACCTCCTGCCCAGAAACCTAGCCCCGTCTCCTTCGCCGTCCGCGTCCCGTAAAACGGCCCCCGCCCCGCGTGTCGCCGGTTCACGTGACTGCGCCGCCCCAGTCGGCGCTGCGTACGGTCGGTCTGTCTTCACGAGCGGCATTCACCCCGCCCGGACCGGGCCCCGCCGCGTCGAAGAATACCCACGAAAGGTGATGGTGAAATGATCGAGCGCGAGCGACGACTATGGCGCAACAGCCCGGCCGACGCCATTCTGCTCGGGCTCAGCATCGCGCAGTTCGCCGTGACGATCGCGCTGGCCGCGCTGACGCCGGACGGGCTGTGGTGGCGGCTGGGCTCGGCGGCGCTGGTCGTCGCCATGATCACGTACTCGGTGCTGATCGTCAATCACATGTTCGTGCACCAGCCCTGGTTCGCCGACGACCGGCTGAACAAGGTCGTGTCGCTGATGATCTCGGCGAACATCGCGCAGTCGGCGATGGCGTATCACCTGAGCCACGTCCGCAACCACCACCGGTACAACAACGACCGCAAGCACGACGGGGTCACCGCGGACTTCAGCTCCACCTACCGCTACAGCCGCGACGACGACCACGCCCCGCTGTTCCGGTACCTGGCCTACAGTCTCGCCGCCTCGATCCGCGAGTTCGCCGGCACCGTGGCGTCCCTGCGCCGGCTGTGCGGCGTCGGACCCCGGGAGACCACGCTCCGCGCGCTGGCCACCCGGCATCCGGTCCGGCGCGCGTCCGAGCTGTCCCAGGTCCGCTACGACCGCTTGGCACAGCTGGCTTTCACCGCGCTGATCGGCGTTCTTTCCTGGCAGTGGCTGGTGATGTGCTACCTGCCGTCGGTGGCCGTCGCGTTCACTTTGGTCAACGTGCAGAACTACTACCGGCACTTCGGCGCGGAGCCGGAAAGCCGCTACGCGAACTCGGTGAGCTACTACGGCCGGCTCTACAACCGGCTGACCTTCAACGACGGCTACCACCAGGAGCACCATCTGCGCCCCACGACGCACTGGACCCGGCTGCCGAAGGTCGCGGAGCAGTACCAGGAGCAGCTCGAGGAGGCAGGCCGGGTCGTTTCGCCGGTGCCGCCCGTGATCGGCTTCCTGGACACCGGCCGCGTCAGCCGTGTCGCCGAACGCTCCGCAGCGACCCGAGCGACCCAATGAGGCCGGGCGGACGTCGGGGAAGGAGCGGCACGTGAACGCACTCGGCACGCCGGACGAGCCCTACGACCTGATCGGACTGGGCTTCGGCCCGTCGAACGTCGCACTCGCGATCGCCGCGCAGGAGATCGCGCCGGACCGCCGCTGCCTGTTCCTGGAGCGCTCCCCGGACACGCGCTGGCACGAGGGCATGCTCATCGACGGCACGCGGATGCAGATCTCGTTCCTCAAGGACCTGGTGTCCCTGCGGAACCTGGCCAGCCCCTTCACCTTCCTGCAGTACGAGAAAGCCAAGGGGCGGCTGGAAAAGTTCGTGAACCTCGCCGAGTTCCGGCCGAGCCGGCTCGAGTTCCAGGACTACCTGCAGTGGGTCGCGGCGCAGTTCGCCGACATGGTGCGCTACCGCTCCGCGGTCCGCGCGGTGACTCCGGTCCGCGACGACGACGGCGCGCTGTCGCTGTTCCGGGTGAGCGCGACCGACACCGCGACGGGCGAAGCCGTCGAATACCACGCGCGCAACGTAGTGCACGCGCTCGGCGGAGTGCCCCGCGTGCCGGAAGCGGTGACGCTCGGCCCGAACGTGGTGCACTCCAGCGCTTTCCTGCCGACGGTTCCCCGGACCTACACCGACCACGACCGCGAGTGGGAGTTCGCCGTCGTCGGCGACGGGCAGAGCGCGGGCGAGATCGCGCACTACTTCCTGGACCGCTACCGCAACGCCCGCGTCCACCTGATCCTGCCGGGATATTCGTTGCGGGCCACCGACAACAACCCGTTCGCGAACGAGCAGTACTTCGAGGCCAACGCCGACGAGTTCTACTCCCGCGGCGAGGAGGACCGGCGCGTGTCCGGCGCCAGCCTGCGCAACACCAACTACGGCGTGGTGGAGGAAGGCTTCCTCGACGACCTGTACCGGCTGGCGTACGCCGACGAGGTGCGCGGCCGCACCCGGCTCCTGGTGCACGGCGGCTCCCGGGTGACCAGTTCCGAAGCCGAGGGCGAGGGCGTCCGGATCGGGATCGAAAGCCGCTTCGGCGGCGAGTCGGGCGTCCTTCGCGCCGACGGCATGGTGCTGGCCACCGGGTACCGGCGCCGGCTGGACCCGGACATGTACCGCGATGTCCTGCCGTACCTGAAGACCGACGGCGACAGCCGGCCGGTGGTTTCCCGGGAGCACCGGGTGCGCGCCACCGCGGAGCTGACTTGCGGCCTGTACGTGCAGGGCTTCGCCGAGGCGACGCACGGGCTCGGCGACACGCTGCTGTCGCTGCTTCCCTTCCGCTCCAAGCAGATCATCACGGCGATCGCCAAGGACGGCGGGTCGCTGGCGCGCGCGTTTTCGCCGGCTCGGCGCGACGGCGGGCCGGACGCGGCGACGCTGGCGGAGCTGATCGACCGGTGCGGCTCCGGCACGCTGGTGAGCGCCGGTCCGCGGGAGTTCCCGGTCGCGACGCGGCTGCCGCTGGTGCTCGACCGCGACCGCGGGCGCAGCGGCGTCCTGTTCGGCGTGCTCGACCGGACCGACCCGCAGCTGCCGCTGCTCGACGGGGGCAAGGTGCTGGCGGTGTTCCAGCCGGACGGAGCTTCCGCCGCCGAGCCGCTGTCGATCGACGTCCGCGGCTGCGCCCGGCTGGTGACCGACCGGGACCGGCTGGTGGCGCACGAAGCCCGGGTCGGCCCGGTGCCGCGCCCCGGCGGTTCGGTCGGGATCGAGATCGAGATCGAGGCCCTTTCCGGCCGGTTCCCCCTGTCCCCGGAGCCGCGCGCGGCCCGTGCCGAAAGCGAGAGCGAGTGATGGCTGAAAGCGACGAGACCTACCTGATCGTCCGCAACGACGAGGAGCAGTACTCGATCTGGCGGTCGGACCGTCCGGTGCCCGCCGGGTGGGAGCCGGTCGACGAGCCGGCGCCGCGGGACGACTGCCTGTCGCGCATCGCCGAGCTGTGGACGGACATGCGCCCGGCCAGCCTCCGGGCCGCGATGAGCGCGTCCGCCGAAGAGCAACGGACACACAGTGGCTGAGCGCCGGGACGCAGCCGGGTCCTGCGTCCTGGGTCCGCTCCGGACCCCCGCCGGCTCATTTCGTATTTCCGAGCAGCGATGACGACGGCGAAAGACAGGGGAGACGCGATGGCTGAACGGCCTCGGCTCCTGCGCCGCTCGTGCGCGTTGCTGCTCTTCGCTTTCCGGGCTCACCCGGGTTCGATGAGCTTGGGACTGACCGCCTCGATCCTGCACGGAACGGGGCTGGCCGTCTGGTCCGTCGCGCTCGGCAAGCTGGTCAGCGGAGTGGTGATACCGAGATTCGAGACCGGCGACGTGGCCGCTGGCGCCGCCGTCGCCGTGGTGCTGGCCGTGCTCACGATCGGCTTGGTCCGGGGTGCCGCGGGGATTGTCTTGCGCTGCACCACTGTCGCGACGCGGACGCGGTTCGACGCCACGCTGCGCGAAGCGGTGACCGAGAAGTACGACGCGCTGCCGATGGCGTATCACCGGGCCCATCCGACCGGCGAGAAGCTCGCGCGCGCCACCACCGATCCCGAGGCGGCCTCGGACCTGCCCGCCCGGTTGCCGCAGGCGCTCGGCATGGCCCTGGTCTTCCTGGTCACCGCGGGCTGGATGCTGACCGTGGACCCGCTCCTGGCCGTGATCGGCGTCGCCATGGTCCCGGCGCTGACGCTGGTCAACTCCGCGTACCAGAAACGGTGCGCCGGGCCCGCCGAACAGGCCCAGGAACAGCTGGGGCGCGTGGCCGCGGTCGCCCACGAGAGCTTCGACGGCGCGTTCCTGGTGAAGACGCTCGGCCGGGACGGCGCCGAGCGGGACCGGTTCGCCGCCGAATCGGTCCGGCTGCGGGACGCGAAGATCAAGCTGGCCGTCCGGGAATGGCTGATGGACTCGCTGGTCGACCTGATCCCGAACGCCACGACGCTGGTCATCCTGGTGGTCGGGGCGTGGCGGGTGAACAGCGGCGCGCTCACGGTCGGCCCGCTGGTCAGCTTCGTCACCTTGTTCGCGGTACTGGGGGTGCCGCTGAGCTTCATCGGCAACGTCCTGGCCCACGTCCCGAGCGTGCTCGCCGGGTACGGCCGGGTCCAGACGGTGCTCCGCGAGATTCCGCCGCCGGAGGTGCCGGATCCGCAGCCGCTGCCGGACGGCCCGCTCGGCCTGAGCGTCCGCGGTCTCGGCTTCTCCTACCCGGACAGCCCGGCGGTCCTTTCCGACGTGAGCTTCGACGTCCCGGCGGGCACGACCGTCGCGATCGCCGGGAGCACCGGGTCGGGCAAGAGCACGCTGCTGCTGGCGCTGGCCGGCCTGCTGCCCCCGACCGGCGGCACGGTGCTGCTGAACGGGGTCGACCTGTACCGGGTCGCCGAGGCCGACCGGGCGGCGGCCTGCGCGGCGGTCTTCCAGCAGCCGTTCCTGTTCGCCGGCACGCTCGCGCAGAACGTCCTGCTCGACTTCGGCACCGACTCGACGGAAGGTCTCTCCGAGGCCGACCGGGAACGGCTGGACGAAGCGCTCCGGCTGGCCCGGATCAAGACGCTGGTGGACAGCCAGCCGGACGGGCTGGAAACCCGGGTCGGCGAGCGCGGGATGACGCTGTCGGGCGGCGAACAGCAACGCGTCGCCCTGGCCCGCGCGCTGGTCCGGCGGCCGCGAGTGCTCTTGCTGGACGAGGCGACGTCCGCCGTCGACGCCACGACCCGCCAGGAGATCATGAGCGGGCTCGCGGAAAGCCTGCCGTCCACCACCACGATCGTGGTCACCAGCAGCGCCGCGACGCTGGCGCTGGCCGACTCGGTCGTATACCTCGACGGCGGCCGGATCGCGGGCATCGGCACCCACGCGGAGTTGCTGCGGCTCGACGGCTACGACCGGCTGACCCGGGCCTACGAGCGAGAGCGGGTGGCGTCATGAGCGCGGTGCCCGCCGACTCCGACAGCCTCGCCGGGTCGACGTGGGCGGTGCTCCGCCGGGGCTTCGCCGCCATGCCGGAGATCCGCGAAGGCCTGGGCCTGACACTCGCCCTCGCCATGGTGGGCGGGTTCGGCAAGCTGGCCATCCCGGTCCTCATCCAGCTGCTTTTCGACCGGGGGCTCAGCTCCGGGCACCTCGACACCGGCCTGCTGCTTCGCCTGGGCGCGTTGGTGGCGGTGGTCGTGGTGGGCACCACCCTGATCAACTGGCTAAGCCTGGTGCGGCTCGCGAGCGCCAGCGAACGCGCGCTGTGCGGGCTGCGGGTCGGCGCCTTCGCCCATGTGCACCGGCTCAGCGTGGCCTTCCACTCGGCCGAGACGCGCGGGAAGCTGGTGTCCCGGGTGACCTCGGACGTCGAGACCCTCAGCCAGTTCCTGCAGTGGGGCGGCGTCGCCTGGGTGGTGAACGGCGCCGCGATGCTGGCCGCCCTCGTCGGCATGGCGTACTACGACCTCTGGCTGACGCTGGTCGTGGTGGTGCTGATCGTGCCGCTGGTCGTCCTCATCGTCGTGCTGACCAAGCGCCTCGGCGTCGCGCATTCCGCGGTCCGCGGCCGCGTCGCCGATCTCCTCACGGTGATCTCCGAGACGATCCAGGGCGCGGCCGTCATCCGCGCCTACGGCATCGCGGCGCCGAGCCTGCGGCGGACCCGGTCGACCATCCACCGGTGGCGGGACACGAAGACCCGCGCCGGCTATCTGGGCGGCGTGCTGTTCTCGCTCGCCGAGCTGTTCGCCGCGATCGTGGTGGTCGGCGTCGTCGCGGTGGGGCTGGCGATCGGCCCGTCGGGCGGGCACACCGCGGGCGAGCTGGTCGCGTTCCTCCTGCTGGTGACCGTGTTCCTCGGGCCGGTCGCGCAGTTCACCCAGGTCATCGACTACACGCAGAACGCCGCCGCGGGCTGGCGGCGGGTGCTGGCGCTGCTGGACATCGTCGAGGACGTCGCCGAGCCCGCCGAGGGACGGCAGCTTCCGTCCGGCCCGCCCGCGGTGACGGTGCGGGAGGTCACCTTCGGCTATCCGGACGCGGCCCCGGCCCTGACCGACGTGTCGTTCGAGGTGCCGGCCGGGCGGCAGGTGGTGCTGGTCGGCGCCACCGGCTCGGGCAAGACGACGCTGACGAAGCTGATCGCCCGGCTGGCCGACCCCGACCAGGGCGCCGTCCTGATCGGCGGCGTGGACGTCCGGGAGATCGCGACCGCGTCGCTGCGCTCGCGCGTGGTGGTCGTGCCGCAGGACCCGTTCCTCTTCGACACCACGATCGAGGAGAACGTCCGGTACGGGCGGCCTTCGGCAACTCGCGCCGACATCGAGCGAGCCTTCCGCGACCTGGGCGCGGGCGGGTTCCTCGACGGCCTGCCGCGCGGCCTGGACACCCCGGTCGGGCAGCGCGGCGAGAGCCTGTCGGCGGGCGAGCGGCAGCTGGTCGCGCTGGCCCGCGCGCACCTGGCCGACCCGGCCTTCCTGATCCTCGACGAGGCGACCTCGGCCGTCGACCCGCGGATCGAGCTGACGCTCATCGAGGCGCTGCGCCGGCTCACCGCGGGCCGCACGTCGCTGACCGTCGCGCACCGGCTCGCCACCGCCGAACGGGCCGACGAGGTGATCGTCCTCGACGGCGGCCGGCTGGTCGAACGCGGCCGCCACGACGAACTGTTCGCGGCGGGCGGGGTTTACGCGGGTTTGTACGACAGCTGGCGGCGGGCGACGGCGGGAGGCGCGGCCGCCTGAGCGCAGGTTCGTTTCTACGGCACGGATGGAGGTAGGCGGTCGATGTCCGATCTCTCGGCTCGATGACCGGGCGAGCGCGCTGGGCCGCCCGGTTCGCGGCGGGCGGTGTGTATGCGGGTTTGTACGACAGCTGGCGGCGGGCTACGGCGGGAGGCGCGGCCGTCTGAACGCAATTCGTCCCTACGGCACGGTTGGAGGTAGGCGATCGATGTCCGATCTCTGCGTACATCAGTTGATCGAGGCTCAAGCGGCGCGGACCCCGGACGCGCCGGCGATTTTTCCGCGGAAGGCGTCCTGAGCTTCCGCCAGCTCGACAACCGGGCGAACGCGCTCGCCGCCCGGCTCGCCGCGCGCGGGGTGCGGCCGGAGGTCCGGGTCGGGGTCGCCGTCGAGCAGCGGGCTGCCCGCTGGCTCGTGACGGTGCTGGCGGTGTGGAAGGCAGGCGGCGTCTACGTTCCGCTGGACCCCTCACTGCCGGCGAAGGTCGTGGCGGGGATGCTGGCGGACGCGGACGCCGAGCTGGTGCTCCGCGACGGACCCGAGCGCGAGTTCGAGGGTTCCGGCTTCGAGGTGGTCGACCTGGCCGACCTCACCGGCCCGGCCGAGCCGCCCGCGGCTCCGGTGCTGTGGCCGGCCAACCTCGCGTACTGCTTCTTCACCTCCGGCTCCACCGGCAGGCCGAAGGCCGTCGGGGTCTCGCACGCCAGCTTGATCGGGCACGCCACCGCGATCCGCGCGGAGCTGGGCCTGCGGTCCGACGACCGGTTCCTGCAGTTCACCTCGATGCACATCGACGCCTCGCTGGAGGAGGTCCTGCCGGCGTGGCTGGCCGGGGCCGCCGTCGTGCTGCCGGACATGGCCCGGCCGACCAGCGTCGAGCTGACCGACCTCATCGCCGCCCGCGAGGCGACGATGGTGAGCCTCCCGAGCAACTACTGGCACCAGTGGACCGATGACCTCGCCGCCGGGATCGTGTCGCTGCCCGCCAGCCTGCGCACGGTCTTCGCCGGCGGCGACAAGATGCGGATGGACCGGCTCGCCGCGTGGCTGGAGGTCGTCGGCCCGCGGCCGGTGGACTTCGTCGCCGACTACGGGCCTACCGAGACCACGATCAGCTGCACCACCTACCGGCCGGACCCGGCGGATCTGCCCGACATCGGGCTCGTGCCGATCGGGCGGCCGCTGCCCGGGGTGACCCTGCACCTGCTCGACGACGACCTGCGGCCGGTGCCCGACGGCGAACCCGGGGACGTGTGGATCGCCGGCTCCGGGCTGGCCCGCGGCTATCTCGGCGCGCCGTCCACCACCGCGGACCGGTTCTGGCCCAACCCCTTCGGGCCGCCGGGCTCGCGGATGTACCAGACCGGCGACCGGGCCAGCCTGCTGCCGGACGGGAACATCCAGTTCCTCGGCCGGTCCGACCGCCAGGTCAAGATCCGCGGCTTCCGGGTCGAGCCCGGCCAGGTGGAGAACGCGGTGCGGGACTGTGCCGGCGTGCGCGACGCCGTCGTGGTCACGGCCGACGACCCGGTGTCCGGTTACCGGTTGATCGCCTACGCCGAGGGGGAGCACACGCCGGAGGCCGACGCCGCGCTCCGCGCTGAGCTGGCCGAGCGGCTGCCCGCCGTCATGGTGCCGCAGACCATCATCTGGCTGGACCGGATGCCGCGATCCCCGCTGAACGGCAAGGTGGTGCCGAGCGAGCTGCCGCCAGCGCCCGCCCCGGTCGGCGCCGAGGCGGCCACGTCGCCCGGTCTGGAAGGCGTCGTCGCGCGGCTCGTCGCCGACGTGCTCGGCCGTCCGGCCGGTGCCGACGAGGACTTCTTCGCGGCCGGCGGCGATTCGCTGCGCGGACTGCAACTGCTCAGCGGCATCGCCCAAGCCACCGGTGCCGCGCTGACGTTCAACCAGCTGCGCTCCGCGCCGACCGTGACCGCCCTCGCCGCGCTGGTCAAGGGGACCCGGAAGCGAGACGCCAGCGGCGGGGTCGTCGCGGCGGCCGGAGAGCACGGCGAGTGGCGTCCGGCCTCGCGCGGCCAGGCCGCATTGTGGTACCTGGACCAGCTGCAGCAGGGTGCCGCGACCTACGCCGTCCCCCTCGGCTACTGGATTGCCGGACCGCTCGACTTCGAGCGGATGGATGCCGCGCTCACCGCGCTGGTGGAGCGGCACGAAGCGTTGCGAACCACGCTCGCGGACCGGGACGGCCGGGTCTGGTCCCGGCTCCGGCCGCCGGAACCGGTCCGCACCGCGGTGGTCTCCGCCGCCGACCACGCGGACGCGGTGCGCCTGGCCGAGGCGGAGGCGGCGCGGCCGTTCGACCTGTCCGCCGGGCCGCTGCTGCGGTCCTCCTGCTACCGGGTCGGCGACGAGGAGCACCTGTGGCTGCTCGACGTGCACCACAGCGCCTTCGACGCCTGGTCGCTGGGAGTGTTCTGGCGGGAATTCGCCGCGCTGTACCAGGACCGCCCGCTGCCGGAGCTTTCCGTGCGGTTCGCCGACTACGTGGCCTGGCAGGAGAACTGGCTGGGCTCGGAGGAAGCGGACGCCCAGCGCCGGTACTGGACGGAGCAGCTCGACGGCGGCGCGCCGGCACCGGAGCCTGGCAAGCCGACCGGAGCCGAGGGACAGACCGGGTTCGCGATCCCGCTCGGGCTCGCCGGCGTCGAACTGGACGCGGTGGAGCGGGTGGCGGGCGCGTGCGGGTCCACCCGGTTCGGCGTGCTGCTGGCCGGTTTCCTCGCCGCGCTGCACCGGATGGCGGGCGCCGCCGACGACGTGGTGGTCGGCGTCCCGATGGCGGGCCGGGTCCGGCCCGGGACCGAGGACCTGGTCGGCTACCTGGTCAACACCGTGCCGCTGCGGATGCGGTTCACGCCCGGCATGCGGTTTTCGGAGCTGGTGGAGCGCACGGACGCGGCGCTGGCCGAGGCGCTGTCCCGCCAGGACCTGCCGTTCGCCGAGATGGTCGGCGGCCTCGACCGCGGCGGGGACGCCGCGGGCAACCCCGTCTTCCAGACCATGTTCGTCTTCGAGTCGACCCCGATGGACGGCGGCGGCGACATCGCCGGACTGGAGATCGCCGAGCAGCAGCTCCACTCCGGTACCGCCAAGGTCGCGCTGACCTGCACGCTGCGGACGGACGGCGGGACGCTCGCCGGCGAGGTGGAGTACGCCGACCGCCGGTTCGACCGCCCGTCCGCCGAGCGCTGGCAGGACGGCATGGTGACGCTCCTCGAAGCCGCGCTGACGGACCCGTCGGCGCCGCTGGACGAACTGCCGCTGCTGCCCGCCGAGTCGGCCGCCGCCCAGCTGGCCGCGATCAACGCCGGCCACGAGGACCGCGCTGCCGCCGAAACGCTCCTGCACGACGGTTTCGCCGCCGCGCTGGCCCGGGACCCGGACGCGGTGGCGGTGCAGGCGTGGACGAGTTCGGTCAGCTACGCCGAACTGGACGCCCGCGCCGAGGCGATCGCGACCGCGCTCGCGGCGGTGGGCGCCGGGCCGGAGTCCGTGGTCGGAGTGTGCGTCCCGCGCTCGGTGGAGTCGATCGCCGCGGTTCTCGGGGTGCTCCGCGCGGGTGCCGGTTTCGTGCCGCTGGACGCCGGCTACCCGGCCGAACGCCTCCGGTGGATGGCCGCCGACTGCGAGATGGCGGCGGTCGTCGCGGCGGGGACGCCGCCGGCCGGGCTGGAGGGCCTGCCGGTCGTCGACCCGGGCGCGCCGAACGCGGGAGAAGGCCGTGGCGCGGTCCGGATCCACCCGCGGAACACGGCGTTCGTCTACTACACGTCAGGGTCCACGGGCCGGCCCAAGGGCGTCGTCATCGACCACGGCTGTGCGGCGTCCCGGGTGGAGTGGATCGCCCGGCGGTACGAGCTTGAGCCCGGCAAGCACGTGGCGCACAAGACGCCGTTGATCTTCGACGTGGCGATCTGGGAGATTTTCTCGACGCTCTCCGCCGGAGCCACCATCGAGCTGGCCGAAGCGGGCTCGGAGACCGACGTGCCGTACCTGGCCGAACTGCTCGCCGAGCCGGGCACGGTGCTGGCCCACTTCGTCCCGTCGATGCTCGACATGTACTTGGCCACCGTTCCGGCCGCCAAGTACCCGGACCTCGCCTGCGTGCAGACTTCCGGCGAGGCGGTGCCGTCGGCGCTTCTGGAGCGCTTCGCCGCCCACTTCGACGTCGACCTGCACAACGCCTACGGCCAGACGGAGACCTCGGAAGTCGCGCTCTGGACCGGGCGCTCCTGTCCGGACGGCGGCGTCCCGATGGGCCGTGCGGTGAACGGCTATCGGCTGTACGTCCTCGACGGGGCGCTGGCTCCGGTGCCGCTGGGCGTGGTCGGCGAGCTGTACGTCGCCGGGGTGAACGGCCTGGCCCGCGGCTACCTCGGCCAGCCGGAGCTGACGGCGCAACGGTTCCTGCCGCATCCCTGCCCGGTGGTGCCGGGCGAGCGGCTGTACCGCACCGGCGACCTCTCGTGGCTCGACGACGAGGGCGTGCTGCACTACGCCGGGCGCGCGGACGGCCAGGCCAAGGTCAGGGGAGTGCGGGTCGAGCCGGGCGAGATCGAGGCGGTGGCGCAGCGCCATCCGGCGGTCGAGCGGGCGGTCGTGACGGTCCGCGAGGACGAGCCCGGGGTCAAGGAGATCGTGGCCTACCTGGTCGCCCCGGACGCGTTCGTCCCCGACGTGGCGGAGTACGTGGCCGGGTACCTGTCCCAGTACCTGCTGCCCGCGGTGTACGTGAAAGTGGACGCCCTGCCGCTGACCCCGTCCGGCAAGGTGGACCGGCGGGCGCTGCCCGCGCCGACCATCCGGGACCGGGAGGCCCGCACCAGCGCCTCGGAGGTCGCCTCGCTGATCGAGGCGGAGGTCGCCGAGGTGTGGTGCGATCTGCTGCAGGTCAGCCAGCTCGGGCGCAACCAGAACTTCTTCACCGTCGGCGGCACCTCGCTGTCGGCCCTGCAGCTGCTGCAGCGCATCAAGACCCGGTTCGGGGTGGCGATCTCCGTCCGGCAGTTCTTCGACGCACCGACGATCGCGGGCGTCGCCTCCTGCCTGGAGACGGCGCTGGCCGCCGAAGTGGCCACGCTGTCCGACGACGACGTCGCCGAGCGGCTCGGCGACGCGGACGGAGCACTCTGATGGCACCTTTGGACACGAACAAACAGCGCCTGCTCCTGAAGATGCTGCGCGAACGCGGCGGCGCGGCCGAAGCCCCGCGCATCGCCCCGGTGCCGCGCGGCACCGCCGTTCCGCTCAACCCGTCGCAGGCGCGGATCTGGTTCTCCTGCCGGCAGTACCCGGACAGCAGCGAGTACAGCATCCCGGACCTGCGGACCCTGGAACGGCCGCTGGACTTCGAGACCTTGCGCGCCGCCACGGCGGAGCTGATGGCCCGGCACGACATCCTGCGGGTGCGGATGTTCGAGCGCGACGGGGTGCCGATGCAGCAGGACTGCGGGCCGCTCGAGCCGCCGGTGACCTGGCACGACCTGCGGCACCTGCCCGCGGACGAGGCGGCGGAGCAGGCCGCCGGGATCGCTGGCCGCGCGGTCGAGCGCCCGATCCCGCTCGACGAGCCGTGTTTCTTCGCGATCATCGGCTTCGCGCTGCCCGGCGAGCGCACGATGCTGGCGGCCAACTTCCACCACCTGGTCGCCGACGGGCTGTCCCGGCAGCACGTCATGGCGGAGCTGGAAGCGCTGCTGGCCGGCCGGGCGCTCGACCCGCCGCCGCCGGTCGGCTTCCTCGACTACGCGGCCTGGGAACGCGAGAACACCGACGAGGCGAGGATCGAGCGCGACCTGGCTTACTGGACCGGCAAGCTGTCCGGCGACCTGCCGGTGCTGGACCTGCCGCGGGACCGTCCCCGCCCGGCCAGGGCCAGCCGCGCCGGCTACACCGTGCCGGTCACGATCCCCGCTCCGCTGCTGACGCGGCTGCAGCGGCTGGCGGCCGACGACGGGGTCACCCTGTTCGTCGTCGTCCTGGCCGCGTACAAGCTGTTCCTGGCCCGGATGGCGGGCCAGCGGGACATCCACGTCGGCGTCCCGCTGGCCGGCCGGGACGAGGAGGTCGCCGAGTCGATCGTGGGCTGCTTCGTGCGGTCGGTGCCGCTGCGCACCGACCTGTCCGGCGACCCGACGTTCCGCGAGGTCGTCCGCCGGGTGCACGAAGGACTCCTGGAGGCCCACGACCACCAGGCCGTGCCGTACGACCGGGTGGTGGCCGAACTGGGGCTGCCCCGGCTTTCCGGCGTGCACCAGGTGTTCCAGACCATGATCACGCTGGCGCACCCGGTCGGCGGCGCGGGCGGGGCGGCCGGGAAGAGCGTCGGGCTGAACACGAACTCCGTGATGTGGGACCTGGCCCTGAGCCTGTTCCCGGACGGCGACGCGCTGGGCGGGCTGCTGGTGTACGCGGCCGACCTGTTCGACCGGGAGACCGCGCTCCGGTTCGCCGGCGTCCTCGAGCACCTGCTGGCCGAAGCCGTCGAGCGGCCGGACGCGCGGGCGTTCGAGCTTCCGTTGCTGCCGCTGGCAGAGCGAGAGCACAGGCCCGTCCCAGAGATCCCGTACCGCACGTTGGCGCAGCCGTTCGAGGAACAGGTCCGACGCGCTCCGGACGCGATCGCGGTGCGCGGTGCGGCGGGCCAGCTCACCTACGCCGAGCTGAACGCGCGGGCCAACCGGCTGGCGCGGTTCCTTCGCGACGTGGATCCCGTTGTGGCGCTTTGCCTTTCGCCAGGGACAGACCAGACGGTCGCGTTGATCGCCGCGGCCAAGGCTGGCACCACGTACGCAACACTCGATCCGGAGGACGCCCGGCTCGGGGCGATGCTGGACGAGGCCGCCCCGGCGGTGGTGCTCGTCGACGGAGCGACGGCGGGCCGCGTACCGGCCGGACCCTGGCAGGTGTTCTCGTTCGAGGAGCCTGGCCGGTGGGCCGACGCGTCCGCTGACGACCTGCCGGTCGAAGGGACCGGACAGGACCTGTTCTGCCTGCGGTACACGGCGGACGCCGCGATCGCCTACCCGGTCGAAGCGGCACTTGCCGAGCTGGTGCAGCTTCAGCAAGACCATCCTCTCGGCACCGGCGACGTGGCGCTCCTGGCGAACCCCGAGGACTGCTTCTGGCCGCTGTCGCAGGGTGCGGCGGTCGCGGTGGCTCCGCCGGAGGTGCTCCGCGATCCGCGGCTGCTGCCGGATTACGTGGAGACGTACGGAGTGACGACGCTGTCGGTCGTGCCGTCGATGGCACCGGATCTGGCAGGGTTCCCGGGCACTCTGGTCGCCGGCTACGGGCCTCCCGAGACCGGACGGATCACCGAGCAGGGCAGGCCGGTCGCGCACCGCGCTCTTTACGTGCTGGACGAGGCGCTGGCTCCGGTGCCGATCGGCGTGGCGGGTGAGCTTTACGTCGGCGGCGAGATCGGCCTCGCCCGCGGATACCACCGGCGGCCGGCGCTGACCGCGGACCGGTTCCTGGCAGATCCGTTCGGCGCCCCCGGCTCCCGCATGTTCCGTACCGGCGAGCTGTGCCGCCGCCGGGAGGACGGCGTGCTGGAGCACCTCGGCCAGATCGATCGGCAGGTCCGGGTCCACGGTCTGCGCGTCGTGCTGGCCGAGATCGAGGCGGCCTTCGCCGACCAGGACGAGGTATGGCGCGCCGTCGTCGCTCCGGCACCGGAGGGCGGTCTCGCCGCCTTCGTGGTGCCGGACGGGGAACGCGAGCTGTCCGGGAAGAAACTCGTCGACGGCGCCGCTGCGCGACTGCCGGAGTACCTGATGCCGGAGACCGTCACGGTGGTGGAGGAGATCCCTCGGAGGGGCGGCGGCGAGATCGATTTGGCCGCGCTGCTCGACCTCCGGGACCGCGAGGCGGACGCCGCGGATGCCGACCGCACCGACGCGCCGGAGACCGAACTGGAGGCGCGGCTGGCCGCGATCTTCAGCCGCATCCTGCGCCGCGACACGGTCTCGGTCACCGAGAGCTTCTTCGACATGGGCGGCCACTCGTTGCTGGTCTTCAAGCTGATCGAGGAATGCACGAAGGAACTCGGGCTGGAGCCGAGCGTGCAGGACGTGTTCACCGGCCCGACAGTCCGCGCGCTGGCCGCGACGCTGGGCGCGATGCGCACCGCGGCGGACGTGGAGCCGCTGGTGAAACTGGTCGAGCACCCGGGCGCGCTGCTGGTGGTCTTCGTGCACGCCGCGAGCGGTTCCGTGCTGCCGTTCTACCAGGTGGCCAAGCGGCTCGGGCGGGAGTTCGCGGTGTACGCGCTCCAGTCGCCGCCCGACGCTCCGCCGGAGTCGATCGAGGAGATCGCCGCCCGCTACGTGGCCGAGGTCGACGCGGTGCGCGGCGTCGCCCCGGTCGTGGTCGCCGGCTGGTCGATGGGCGGCGGCGTCGCGCTGGAGATGTCCCGCCGCTGGCTGGACCGCGGCGACCAGGTCGCCGCGACCCTGCTGCTGGACACCTGGGCGCCGCCCGCGTTCATGTCCGCGGCCGGGGACGCCGAGCAGGTCCGCCGTTCGGTACTGGAACTCGACGTGCTGCGCTTGGAAGGAGCCGACGCCGCCACCGCCCGCCTGGACGAGCTGACCGCGACGGTCGAGCGCAACCGCGCGGCGTTCCTCGACTACCGGCCGAAGCCTTACCCGGCCGAGGTGGACCTGCTGCGCGCGAGCGACCCGCTGCCCGCCGACGCGCCGCCGTTCCCGCCCGGCTACCTGGACGGCGACCGCGGCTGGTCCGCCGTCGCCGACGTGACGACCGCCGAGATCCAGGGAAACCATCTGAGCATCTTCGACGAGGAACACGCCGACCAGCTGGCCGAGGCGATCAGCGCCGCGATCGCCCGGCGGGCGGGCTCCGAGGAGATCTGAACCTTGCCCGGCCGCCCGGTTGGGCGGCCGGGCACGACCCTGCCGCGGCTTCGGGAAGCCGGAAGCCTCGCCGAACGAGGTCAATGCCAGGAACGCAAGACGGCGGTATGGGCGCATTCGCACGGATCGACGGCCCCGCCGGACCGGGATAGTCGTCCGTGAAGGACTCCTTGAAGGAATCTGATTCCTTCAAGGAGTCCTTCACGGACTCTCGGAAACGGCCGGGCATTCCGGCGGAGAAGGTGTCCTTTGTGGACAGTCAGCGGACCGCGTCCGAGCCGGGTTCAGCAGGGGCAGGCGGGCGATCCTTCGGCCTGCCCCATCCCGGTCTCGCGCATCAGCCGCGCGAGCGGCCAGCCCGTGCCGGTGGCGTCGGCCTCGTAGCGGCGGATCACCGACTCCCGGACCGACGGCGGCTGCTCCTGGCTGAGCTTGAACAGGGCCTCCACCGAGTCGATCGTCATCCGGAACGCGCCGACGGCGGGCACGATCCGGCGGAAGTAGGCGACCGACGCGGTCTGGTCCCAGCCCGCCCCGAAGCGGCCCTCCAGCCGCGCGGCCGTCCACCGGACGACGTCCAGCGTCTCCTCCAGCCCGTCGACCAGCCGGATGCGGCCGCAGACGTGCACGGCGGCGAAGTTCCACGTCGGCGCGGCCGGGTCGCCGGGGTAGACCGCGGGCGTGACGAAGCCGCCCGGCCCGTCGAACATCAGCCGGGCGTGCATGCCGTCCTCGAGCGCCTTCCAGTGCGGGTTGGCGCGGTTGAGGTGGCCGACCAGCTCGGTGCCCGGCAGCGGGCCGGACTCGGGTTCGCCCGGCGCGACGAGCGCGGGCAGGCGGGTGGCCAGCGGCGCGTGCTCGCCGTTGGTCGTGAACGTCGCCAGGGGGTGGCCGTCGATGATCCGGCGGTGCCACACCTCGTCTTCGATCCGGTAGTGGCTGGGGACGAACATGGCTTACCGCCTCACTAGCGACAGACCGCGTAGGCCTGACGGCCGCGCGGGCCCGCCGCGACCCGGACGAAGCCGGTGGCGGGGTCGACGCCGGCGGCACAGACCTTGCTGAGGGTTCCCGGGGGCACCGCGGCGATCCGATGGCCCCGCTGTTCCAGCCCGGCGAGCACCTCCGGGCCGAACGAGCGCTCCGCGATCACCGAGCCCGGATTCGACAGGCGCGGCGCGAACGACTGCGCGAAGTGGTCGATGTTGCAGGCCGGAATCTCGGTCGCCTCCTGCGGTTCGACCCCGAACTCCGCGATCGCGAGGAACGCGTGGAGGGTCCACTGGTCCTGCTGGTCGCCGCCCGGCGTGCCGAACGCCAGGAACGGCTCGCCGTCCCGCAGCACGACCGTGGGGCTCAGCGTGGTGCGGGGACGCCGTCCGGGCGCCAGCGAATTCGGGTGGCCCTCGGCGAGCCAGGCCGTTTGGCCGCGGGTGCCCAGCGCGAAGCCGAGTTCCGGGATCACCGGCGAACTCTTGAGCCAGCCGCCGCTGGGCACGGCGACCGCCAGGTTGCCCCAGCGGTCCACGACCGCGACGGTGCAGGTGTTCCCGGCGCCGGCGCGGGGCGCGGCGGCGGTCACCGTGGGCAGGCCGCTGCGCAGCTGGGTCAGCCAGTCCGGCTCGTCGGCTCCCGGCTCCTCCGGCGGTTCGGCCTGCGGGATCCACGGCTCGCCGCTGCCCACCCGGCCGGGCTCGGGGTCGAGGTTCGCGCGGTCGCCGATCAGCGCGCGCCGCTGCGCGGTGTACTCGGGTGCCAGGAGTTCGTCCAGCGGAACCGGCGTCTGCAGCGGGTCCCCGTACCAGGCCTCGCGGTCGGCGAACGCGAGCTTGGCCGCCTCCGCGAGAGTGTGGATGTACTCGACGCTGCCCAGCCCCATGCCGCGCAGATCGCAGCCGGAGAGGAGGGCCAGCTGCTGAAGGAAGACCGGCCCCTGCGACCACGGCCCCGGCTTGTGGACGGTGTAATCGCCGTACGCCAAGGAGTACGGCTCCTCGACGCTTGGCTGCCAGGCTGCCAGGTCCTCGCCGGTGAGCAGGCCGCGGTGCGGGCCGCCGGTCGAGTCGAACACGTCGGTGGTGCGCGAGAAGCGGTCGATCGCCTCGGCGACGAAACCCTCGTAGAAGACGCGGTGCGCCGCCTCGAGCTGGGCCACCCGGTCGCTCGACGCGGCCCGCGCCTCGCGGATCAGCCGCTCGTAGGTCTCGGCCAGCGTCGTGTTGCGCATCCGGGAGCCGGGCAGCGGAGCCTCGCCGCCGGGCAGCCAGGTGCGGCCCGACGCGGTCCACTCGGTGGAGAACAGCGGGGCCATGGTCGCGATCGTCGACGCGGCGGCGGGCAGCAGCGGGTAGCCGCTGGCGGCGTAGCCGATCGCCGGTTCGAGGACGGTGTCCAGCGGCATCGACCCGAACTCGGCGAGCAGGCGCGTCCACGCCCCGAACGCGCCCGGCACGGTCGCGGGGAGCAGGCCCGCCGCGGGCATCTGCTTGATGCCGAGCGCGGCGAACCGGTCGATGGTCGCTGCTTGCGGCATGGGGCCCTGGCCGCAGATGACGCGGACCTTGCCGGTCGCGCGCTCGTAGACGGAGATGACGACGTCGCCGCCGGGGCCGTTCGAGTGCGGCTCGACCAGCTGGAGGGCGAAGCCAGCGGCGGCGGCCGCGTCGAAGGCGTTGCCGCCGCGGTCGAGGATGTCCATGCCGACGCCGGACGCGAGCCAGTGCGTCGCGGCCACGGCGCCGAAGGTCCCGGTGAGCTGGGGGCGCATCACGGTCATCGCTGGGCCGTCCCGGTCAGCAGCAGGCCGAGACAGTACGTGCCGGGCTCGGCCTTGCGCGTGACGAAGTGGTGCACCGTCCCGGCCGGGATGAAGAAGGTCGCCGGGGAGCTGAGCAGGTGATGCTCGCCGTCGGCGACCACCTCGATGACGCCGCCGCCCGGATTCGGGGACAGCAGCAGGTAGATCTCGGGAACCTCGTGGGTGTGCGGGGCGGCGACCGGCTTGTCCACCTTGTCGCTCAGCTCGCCGCCGGCCAGTTCGAACGCCAGCCCGCCGTACATGTCGTCGGTCAGGTAGAAGGGCGTCGGCGCGTGATGCCCCGGAACCTCCTTGAACAGCGGGAGATCGGTCCGGGAGGCCGGTTCGGCTGGTGCGGCTGGTGCGGGACGGGAGTCCATGGACGTTCCTCCGGGTACGGCGCGGATCAGGCGGGCGTCAGGTGGAAGATGAAGCTGGACGCGGGAAGGTCGATGAGCCGCTGGTCGGCGAGATGCCAGCCGCTTTCGGCGATGACCGAGTACCACTCGTCGAGCGTCGGCAGGTACTGGTCCATGATCGCGTGCACGGTCTCGAACCCGACCGTGAACATGGGCAGGTCCGGGCCTTCGACCCCGACCGACCGGCACGTGTCGCCGAGGATGAGGCCGCGCAGGTTGGGGAAGATCTCGCGCAGCCGCTGCAGGGTCTTCGCGCAGGCGTCGCGCGGCCAGAAGTCGTGGCCCATCAGGAAGCAGGTGACCAGGTCGACGTCGGCGTACTCCGGCCGCGGCAGCATGTCCAGGACGTCGTCCTGGGTCAGCGTGATGCGGTCTTCGAGCTTCGCCTCCCGGACGGCCTCGCCGGCGACCGCCAGCGCGCCCCGCGCGATGTCGACGCCGATCGCCCGGACGCCGGGCCGCTCCCGCGCCAGCATGATGATCCGGTCGCCGCTGCCGCAGCCGAGGTCGGCGACGGTGGAGAAGTCGAGGCCGTCGAGGACCTCCCGCAGCGGCGGGTCGAAGAAGTTGCGGGCGATGCTGCGGCAGGCCACGCTGATCGCCCGCGCGTCCCGGCGCATCTGGCGGTCGGCGCCTTCCTCGACGCGGACCAGTGAGGTCAGATCGGTGAACAGCTCGCCGCAGCCCCGGGTCAGCCAGTAGAAAAAGCCCCTGGTCCGGAACGCCTCGTCGAATCCCGGGCCGCGCCGGACTACTTCTCCGCCGGCTTCGAAGACGACGATCCGGCGGCTGGACAGAGCGGCCAGGACCTGGCGGACCCCGTCCGGGTGGGTGCTGGTGCGGGCGGTGAACTCGGGCACCTCGACCGCGTCGCGGCCGGCGAGTTCGTCCAGCAGGCCGATGTCCCAGGCCGCGCTGAGGGCGGCCGCGGCCACGGCGCCGTTGAACGTGTCCGCGCAATATCGCGATTCCTCGGGCGAGGTGTTCGGCACGACGGTCATGTAAACCTCAACTCTCGGATCGGGAGCTAGCCCGGACGGTCGTCGGTGGGTGGGCCTGGCTCGCCGGCGCGCCCGCGAGGCACAGGAGTTCCAGGACGCAGTCGGCCAAAGCCGCCTTGCGCTCCATCAGTTCCGGCGTGCGCAGCAGCGGCGGTTCGTCGTGTGCGCTCGACGCGAAGGAGGGGTACAGGCCGTTCGCGGTGACGTCGAGGAAAACGGCGTGCAGCCGGCGAACCAGCTGGCAGGCGAGCGTGTGTTGCGACACGGCCGCGCGGGTGGTCAGGAAGATGCCGTCGTACAGCCACCGCAACGTGGTGCGGTGCAACTGCTTGCCGCCCTTCGGCCGTGGGCTCCGCAGCAGCGAAGACACGCCCGTGGGCAGAACCTTGTCCGGGATGCCTTCGTGGACCTGCTCGTTGAGTTCGCACTCGCGGCGAAGGGCGTCCGTCGCGGCGCCGGGGGCGAACGCCGCCTTGCCCACGATCAACGGCCGCACCGGCGCGTAGTCCCGGGCCCACGCGCCGCTGAGATTGACGTGCTGGCGCGCCATCGGCATCCGGATGACCCGCCCGTAGATCTCGCGGGGCGCGGAGCTGGCGTAGAGCAGCAGCAGCGAGTAGCCGCACACCAGCACGCGCGCCTGTTCGGCAAGCTCCGGGACTTCGCCCGGGGCGGCCTCGATCTCCTCGACGATCGCCGCGAGCTGCTGCCAGATCAGGAAAGTGGTCTGGTGGGCGGTGATCCACCGGAACCAGAACAGCCGGTCGATCTCTTCGTCGCCGTCCGGGCGCAGGCGGTCGAGAGCCGCGGGGGAGGCCTGGGCCAGCTGGCTCCGCAGCGCTCCGAGCCGCACCGGGTCGAGGACCGCGGTGCGCGGCAGCCACTGCGCGGGCAGGGCCAGCGGTTCGAGCCCGTAGGGATGACCGCCGAACTCCCACTCCGCCCCGGCAGGGAAGTCCGTGACGACGGCCGGGGTCTCAGTCGGATCCATCGGCGCTGTCCCGTCCCTCAGCGGCGTCCGGCTGGTAGGTGAACTCGACCTCCAGGCCGTTGACGTCGTAGGCGTAGAAGCTCTGCATGCCCTGCGCGTCGATGTCGATCTCGGTGGCCGGCTCGTCGCGGACGAAGGTGTAGCGGCCCGACTCGTACAGCTGCATCCACCGGAGCCGCCACAGCCGCAACTGCTCGGCCGTGCCGACCCGGATGCACAGGTGCTGGAACTGGTTCGCTTCGCTGGCCGGCGGCGCGTGCGTCCCGGCGGTCCGGGTGAACAGGTGCAGCCGGATGCCGCCCGCGGCCACCTCGACCACGCGGGCCAGCCCGGGCAGCCGCTGCCGGCTCAGTGCGGAGAAACCGTCGTTCATCTCCCAGGAAACCGTGCCGCCCAGGAACTCCTGGTACCAGGCGACCGCGTTCTCCAGGTCCATCGTCTGGATGCCCACGTGGTCGATCGCCCCGGCCAGCGGCGCCGGGCGGACCACGTCGGATGTGGTGGTGGCCAAGGTGCTCTCCTGATTCGGCAGCCGTCGGGAACCGGCTCGCGCCGTTAGTCGTCGGCGGACCGTTCGATGGTGAAGTAACGGTGCAGTTCGTCGATGTGCCGGACTATTTCCGGATTCCCGGAATCGCGGGCGATGGCGGTCATCGTGGTCCACACGAAATCGTCGCCGCCGTGATAGCGGTAGTGTTTCTTGATGACGATGCTGAATATTTCGTCGACCGTGTCCATCGTGATGACGCCGGACAGTTTCCGCAGGGCGGCCCGGTCGGCGTCGGAAAGCGGCGGCCGGTTCACCTTGCGGTTTTCCGGGATGCCGGTTTCCGGACCTCGGCCCTCGATGTTCACCAGCGGTTTGTCCGACGGCGTGTCCACGAAGTCGAGCATCATGTGGATGCGCTGCTCGGTGGAGAGCACCGCCGCCGAGTGGATCTGCGAGGCGTCGAGGAACCAGACCTCGCCCTTGCGCATCTGGAATACGGTGTTGCCCTCGTTGAAGAAACAGTCCCCGTTGGTGACCAGCGGGATGTGCAGGCGGTGGACGCTGCGCGAGTCGTCCGGGATCTCGGTGAATTCGAGCAGGTCCCGGTGCGGGATGATCACGCTGTTCTGCACCTTCGCCAGCCGCACGAAGTTCAGCCGCTCCAGGTCGACCACGGTGCTGATCAGCTCGCGCAGATAGGGCATCTGGTCGGCGTACTCGGTGAACGCCGACGGCCGGCGGTGATCGTACGAGGTGACCACTCCGTCGCCGACCTGCCCGCCGCGGGTCCAGAGCATGCAGCTTTTGTACGCGCCTTGGGAAAGGTAATCGCTGTGCGCCTCGGACCACGGGAACAACTCGGCCTGCGCGAGGTCTTTGGCGAGCCGGGCGTCGTCGAGCGGGGCGTCCGCCACATAGTGGGTTCGCATCGGATCACGCCATTCCGTTCAGTCGAATTTTGCACTCTCCTTCAGAGCGTAAGCGACGGTCGTTCCGTCGCCGCGTCACGTGTTTCGGGGGCGATTCAGCTCCGCGGCCACTTTCTCCAAGATCTCGACCTTTCCTAAAAACGGCTCGCTCGTCCTCGGCCATTGCACGACGAAATCGGTGATGCCCGCTTCGGCGAATCGGCCGGCCGCGTCGAAGAACGCCTCCGGCGAAGCGAGGACACCGCCCACGCTCGGGCCGCAGATCAGCAGCCGGGCCACGGAATCCGGGTCGCGGCCGACTTCCCCGCAAGCCTTTTCAAAAGCCTCGACCTGTTGCCGGACAATGGGCAGCGCCTGTTCGTATGGCGCGCTCTCGACCCGGCTGGGCACGCCCGTGGTCACCCAGTACGAGCCGTACTCGGCCGCCAGGCGCATGCCGCGAGGCCCGCCGGCCGCGATGGCGAACGGGACGCGGGGGACCTGGCGGCACAGCGGATGCGAATGCACCTCGTCGGCCACGTAGTAGCGGCCGTCGAACGTGGTGACCGGTTGCCGCAGAAGCAGATCGGTGAGCCGCACGTATTCGTCGAACCGCTCGGTGCGCTCGCGCCGGCTCCACGGGACGCGGCGCGTCATCTTGGCGTCGTAGCCCTCGGCGCCGGAGCCGAGGCCGAGGACGAGGCGGCCGTCGGCGATGTCGTCGAGGGTGGTGACTTCTTTGGCCAGGTACGCCGGATCGCGCAGGTTGGGTGACGCGACCAGGACGCCGAGCTTGATGCGGGTGGTCTCCACCGCCGCCGCGGTCAGCGTCGGGACGGCGGTGGCCCAGTCCTTCGCGCGGAACGCCCGCCAGTTCAGGTGGTCGTAGGTCCAGGCGTGGTCGAATCCCAGCTGCTCGGCCCGGTGCCACTTCTCCCGCGCGGTCTGCCACGGGTCCTCCGGGACGATCTGGATGCCGAACTTCATGCGTCCTGCTCGTCCGGAGAGCCCGGGTCGATGTTGAAGTTGTACCGGAAGACGTTCTCCGGATCGAGGCGCCGTTTGAGCGCGACCAGGCGCTGCCACCGCCTGCCGTACGCCTCCCGCACGCCGTCGGTTCCCTCGTCGTTGAGGAAGTTGACGTACTTCCCGACGGCGTGCGGCGCCATCGCCTCGCTGAAGTCGCGGACCCAGGCGACGTGGCGGTCCCGGTCGTCGCGGTCGGGCGACCAGTGGCCGAACATGTTGATGTCGTGCGTGGCGTGGCGCGAGCCGAAGGCGGTGTCCTCGGGAGGGACCCGGCCGATCGCGCCGCCGAGGTGGTAGACCGGCACCGCCGACAGCGGTGAGGTGATCCGGGCGACGTGCTCGACGATGATCGAGATGATCTCGTCGGTGAGCGGCCCGAAGTCCACCGAACGCCAGTAGTAGTGGTCGCCGGCGCGCGAGGTGTCGTCGAGCATGCGCTGCAGGACCACGTACGGCATGGGGGCGACGGTGTCCAGCACCGGGCGCCCGAACTCGCGCAGCGGGCGCAGGAATTCCTGTCCCTGCTCGTGATCGCCGGACCAGCACACGATGATGGCCACGACGGGAGTTCCGTGCAGCCGCTCGGGAATGGCCGCAACGGCGGGGCAGAGCCGGAGGTTGAGGATCGTCCCGAGCGCGTCGGGGGCTTCCGCGATCAGGTCGCGGTAGCGGGCCAGCACCGCGGGCGCGTCGTCGAGCGGATGGATGAGCATCCCGGCCAGGACGGTCGGATCCACCTCGTGGAGCCGGAGACCGAATCGCACCACGGTTCCGAAGTTGCCGCCGCCGCCGCGCAATCCCCACAGCAGCTCCGGATCGCGCTCCGCGTCCACGGTGACGAGGCGGCCGTCGGCGGTCACCAGGTCGGCTTCGACCAGGTTGTCCGTGGCCAGCCCGCAGCGGCGCATCAGGTGCCCGATGCCGCCGCCGAGCGTGAGCCCGCCGACGCCGGTCTCGCTGACGATCCCGCCGGTCGTGGCCAGGCCGTGCGCCTGGGTCGCCGGATCGACGTCCTGCCACAGCGCGCCGCCCTGGACGTGGGCCAGCCGGCGTGTCGGATCCACGTCGACCGCGCGCATCAAGGACAGGTCGACGACCACGCCGTCGTCGCACAGCCCTTGCCCGGCCACGCTGTGGCCGCCGCCGCGCACCGCGACGGGCAGTCCCCGTCCGGCGGCGAACGTGACGGCCGCGGCCACGTCCGCCGCGTCGGCGCAGCGCGCGATCAGCGGCGGATGCCGGTCGATGTCGCCGTTCCAGACCTGGCGGGCCCGGTCGTAGCGCGGGTCTGCCGGGGTGATCAGCTCGCCGCGCAGCGTGTCGGCGAGCTTTTCGGTGTCACCGGTCGTCAGCGTGTCCAAAACCGTCCTCCGGTTGTCGTGCGGTTCCGGCAGTGACGGAACTCTTCGTTTCGGGTGGCTGCCCTCCGCCGCGGATCGTCGCGGCCACTTCGCGCAACGTCCCGTGCAGGAGCTGCGTGAGGTCGGGCGCGGTCCGCAGCGCCGCCTCGCATTCGTCCCGCAGCAGGAACGTCAGCATCGAATGGCCGCCGAGCGCGACGAACGTGTCCAGCGCGCTGATCGGCTTCGGGCCGAGGACCCGCCGGTAGATCTCGACCAGGCGGGCCTCCAGCTCGTCGGCGGGGGGCACGACCGCGCGTTCGCGTTCGGTCAGCTCCTGCCAGGTCTTGATCAGCGCGTCGTGGTCGAGCTTGCCGTTGACCGTCGCGGGCAGGCGGTCGACGGGCACGACCCGCTCGGGCCGCATCTGGCTGGGCAGGAGCCCGGCCAGGTAGTCCAGCAGCGCGTCCGGGTCCGGGCCGGGGCCCTGTCCGGCGGGCACGACGAAGGCGAGGAGGCGCAGCGGCTGCCCGTGGGCGATCGCGGCGCAGTCGCCGACCGCGGGGTGCGCGGCCAGCGCCGACTCGATCTCGCCCGGTTCGACCCGCAGCCCGCGGATCTTGACCTGCCGGTCGATCCGGCCGAGGTGCTCCAGCGCGCCGTCCTCGCGAAGCCGGCAGAGGTCGCCGGTGCGGTACATCCGCGACCCCGGCGGCCCGTAGGGATCGGCGACGAACCGTTCCGCGGTCCGGGCGGGCTGGCGCCAGTAGCCGTCCGCCAGGCCGACGGGGCCGCTGATGTAGGCCTCCCCGGGCGTGCCGACCGGCACCAGGTCGAGGTTGGCGTCCAGCACGGTCACCCGGAAGTTGTCGGCGGGCCTGCCGATCGGCACGGACATCCCGTCCCAGCCGGGCTTGATGACGTTGTCGGTGACCGGACCGGCCTCGGTCGGGCCGAAGGCGTTGACGAGAGTGCTCGCGGGCAGCGCGGCGTAGAACTCCGCCGGGAGCCGCGGGCTCATCGACTCGCCGCCGCAGACGACCCACCGCAGCGCGTCGGCGCCCACTGCGGAGATCTCGTCGAGGAAAGCCGGCAGCATGGTCGTCACCATGAAGACCTGCGTCACCTCGTGGTCGTGGACGACCCGGGCGAGATGCCTCGGGTCGCGCTCGCCGCCGGGACGGCAGATCACCACGCGCGCACCGTGATACAGCGGCCAGAAGATCTCCCAGATGTGGATGTCGAAGCCGGCGAAGGATTTGAACAGCGCCGTCTCGCCAGGCTGGAACGGGTACTGCCGCTGCATCCAGAAGACGTTGGCCAGCGCCGCGGCTGTCCGGGACACCACCCCCTTGGGGCGGCCCGTCGTTCCCGACGTGTACAGCAGGTGCACCGGGCCGCGGGTGGTGCCGTCGTCGGGCGGATTCGTTGCGGGACAGTGCATCCAGTCCCGCTCCGCGCGGGCGTCGAAGACCTCCCAGTCTCCGTCCGGGATGCGGGCGCGGCACTCCGGGTCGGTCAGCACGTGCTGCGGCGCGGAGTCGGCCAGGATCAGCGCGATGCGCTGGTCCGGCAAGTCGGCGTCGAGGGGAACGTAGGTGACGCCTGCCTTGGCCGCGGCGTAGGTCGCGACGACCAGATGGATGCTGCGCTGGAGGCAGATGCCGAGCCGGGTGCCGGGGCCGGCGCCGCGCTCGCGCAGATAGTGGGCCAGCCGGTTCGAGCGCTCGTTCAGCTCCCGGTATGTGACTGTGGTCCCGTCCTCGTCCTGTAGCGCGATGTCGTCCGGAGTGCGTTCCGCCTGCTCCTCGAACGGCTCCGCCAGGGTGCGGTACCGGATCTCCGGGTCGCGCTGCGGGTTGAGGCCGTGCAGGATCCGCGCCCGCTCCTCGTCGCCGACCAGCGGATGGTCGAGCATCGGGAGATCGGGGTCCTTCGCGAGGGAAACCAGCAGCTGCAGAAAGGAACTGGCCCAGGCCTGAGCAGTGGGCAGGTCGGCGGAGCCCGGCACGGTCTCGACGTACAGATGCCGGCCCGCCCGGGCGATCAGGATCGTCACCGCGACCAGCGGGTCGTCGGAGCCGGGCGCGATGGCGGGCCCGGACGGGAGAGCCAGCCGGAGCGCCTCGCGGAAGCTGAGGGAGGCGTCCGGAGCGCCGCCCTGCGGGACGATCGCCTCCAGCGGTCCCCGGGTGACCCGGACCCGGCAGCCGGCGCCCGGGCGCGGAAGCCGTTGCGCCAGAACGCCGGCGCAGACCGACAACGCGACGAAGTCGTCCGCCCCGGCTTCCTCGGCGAGACAGTGCAAGGAGCCCATCACGCCGTACGGCACGGGGATCGGCCCGATGCAGTCCGTTGTGGACAGATCCCCGCTCATTGCGCGAGTCCTTCGAGGAGCCCGCAGGCGTAGAACCCGGGGGCGAGAGACTGCGCCAAATACGTTTCCCCGGACTGGATGCCGAACCGCTCGTGATAGTCGAGCAGATTGATCATCCAGTCGGCGTTTCCGCAGTGTCCGTACAAAGCGAGCGTGTCGGCGAAGTGCACAGTGTCCGGCTGCAGCCCGACGGACGTCGCGTTGAACAGCGTCAGCGGCTTGTGCAGGTTCGCCGCGAACACCTTCGCGAGCTGTTCCGGCCGTCGGCCGCCGGCGCGCAGCACCGCCGACAGCGTCCGTTCAGCGACGTCCTTCCGCGAAACGAACGTGTCGCGGCCGCGCAGCCCCTCCGGGTCCGTCTTGATCGCGGACGAGAGCAGCCGCACCAGCCCCGATCCGGTCCTGCTCAGCAGGCAGCTGGCGGCCGCGTCGCCGAAGACGGCGTAGGAGCGCACCCGGTCGCGGTCCTCGGGCATGAAGTCGAAGGCGACCACTGCCACGTTCGTCACGTCCGGGTCGGCGAACAGCCGCTCGCCGTGCTGCAGCGCGGTCAGCGAGCTGCAGCACCGCTGGAAGGACACGACGTGCGGGACACAGCCTTCCATGCCCAGTGCGAGCAGCACGCGGCTCGCGAAGTCCGGAGGCACCAGGGCGAGGGCTGGGTCGCTGGTCGCGAACACGAGGTGGTCGACCTCGCCGGCCGAGACCCCCGCGAGGCGCAGGGTCCGGCGCACGGAGTCGACGACATAGTCCTCCGCGGGGCCCGACATCTTCCGGTAGGTCGTGCATCCCATCTCGGCGAAGTCGGTTCCGAACGACACGGTCTCCCAGAGCGCCTCGAAATCGGGGATGTTCTCCGGCTTGCACTCCACGTCGCCGAAGGCGCACGCGAACGAGCCGATGCCTATGTCTTCGTGATCCGGGATCATGCTTCCTTCCACCGGCCGAGGGGACAACGGAAATGCCGGGCCCAGCGGGGCGACGGCGTCAGTGCCGGACCGGATCGGCCGCGCTGGCGTCGATCTCCCGCAGCACGGAGGCGATGCCGTCGAGGTCGTTGAGCCGCGGCACCCACTCGGGCCGGACGGAGACGCCGCCGTTCGTGTACTTCTTGATGTAGCTCATCAGCACGACGATCATGGTGAGCGAGCTGATGCCCAGCTCTTGGCGCGACTGCGCCCGGACGACCTGCTCGTAGGTCAGGTCCGCGCCGGCGGGCTGCGTCGAAAGGAATTCGGCGAACTTGTGCCGGTAGTCGTCAGCGCCCATTGCTCTCGACCTTCGGGAAGGGGAAGCCGTTGAGGTTGTTCTCGTGCATCCGGTTGTAGCCGTACTTGTCCTCGCCGGAGACCATCACGCCGCCGTGGTAGTCGAGGTCGATCGCGTCGCCGAACCCGCTGAGCCGGTTGATGTGCTCGTAGACCCGCACGGACGGCGAGACGTACCGGGATGCCAGCCCGACCCGCTTGTCGCTGCTGATGTTCGGGTTGGAGCCGTGCACGCACTTGGCGAGGAAGATGACGAACTGGCCCGCTTTCAGCTCCATGTCGACGATCTCTTGCTTGTTCGGGTCCCAGTTCTTGTCGAGCTTGAGTTCCGCGTAGTCGTAGCCGAAGAAGTCGTGGGACTTGTTCTCCACGTTGTAGGACATCGGCTTCGTCTCGTCGTAGTACCACTGCTTGTGGCTGCCGGGCAGGAAGCGCAGGCAGCCGTGCTCCTTGTCCGCCGGGGAGAAAGCCGTCCAGACAGTGAGTTCCTGCGTGGCGGCGGTGGTCTCCTCGGTGTAGCGCAGCGAGGGGTAGGAGACGTCTTCCGATTCGAACACGGTGAACGCTTCGACCTGGTGCCAGCCCGTTCCCGAGTCGCCGGGCTCCTTCTCGAAGATGTGCGTCTTCCAGCACATGATGTCGTCGTCCATGAGGCTGCGGAGCTTGTGGACGATCGCGGGCTGGGCGATGTGGCGCGACAGCGTGTCGCAGTCGAGGTGCCGGTCGTAGTTGATGATGGTGGAGTCGTGCGGCTTGTTCTCCGAGGTGACCATGTCGATCATGGCCTGGCTCCAGACCAGCGGAGCCTCGTCCTCGGCGTAGAGGTCGAACGGCCCGAGGAATCCGTTCTCCTTGAACGACTCCACCTCTTCGGCCGTCAGCCCTCGGGTCACGGTATCGCTCATGCTTTCCGCCACCTTGGATTCCCTTCTTCGATGAGACGCCTGCGGCCGGACATGCCTGGAATGAGGAATGCGAGGCCTCCCAGAGCCAACGTAACGACCGCCGGCCGGGACGTCTTGTCACCGGAACCGGTCTCTCCGCACGTCTGCCGGACCCGCCTCCGCCGCATCGTCCACAATGGACGTTACGGCAAATGAACTGTTGCCCTGTCGAAGCCTGTGTGTGAATATCGATCGAAGCTTCAGGAGACATCGTCGGAAGTCGTGTGTCCGTCCGTCGCGTGCGCTGGCCCAAGGCTTGAACGAAGGGTGCCCGTTCCGCACCGGTTTCGCCGGGACACCAGCACGGGGGACGCAGCTGTCGAGACGAGAGGATGGCACTCATGTGTCGTGTCAACCTGGTTTTCCCGCCGATGCGCCACGTCTAGCGTTGCTGCCCGGGGCCGTGAACGGCGCGAAGCCGCCGTCCTTGCCCGCCGCGGCGGGCTGTTTCGCCAGTTTGCCGGAGCCGTCTTCGGGCGGGCCGTCCGAAGACCGGGTCGCGCTCGTCAGCGGCGCCAGCGGCGGCCTCGGGCTGAAGATCGTCCGGATGCTGGCGGCGAACGGCATGCGGGTCGTGCTGGCCAGCCGCTCGATCGCGGGCGGCCGGGCCGCGGTCGATCTGCTGGGCGACCTGGCGGACCGGGTCGCGGTCCGCCAGCTCGACGTGAACGACGCGGACTCGATCGCCCGGCTGGCCGCCTGGCTGTTCCGCGCCCTCGGCCGGTGCGACGTGCTGGTGAACAACGAGGCGGTGCTCCTCGACGAGGACGAGGGGGCGAGCGCGGTCGACCCGCAGCTGGTCCGGCGCACGGTCGAGACGAACCTCGTCGGTGCCTGGCAGCTGACCCAGGCCGTCGTGCCGCTGATGCGCATCCACCGCTACGGCCGGATCGTCAACATCTCCAGCGAACTGGGCAGCCTCGCCTCGATGCGGGCGGACCTGCCCGCCTACCGCGTTTCGAAGTGCGCGGTCAACGCGCTGACTCGCGTGCTCGCCGACGAACTGGCCTGCTCCGGCATCCTGGTCAACGCCTGCGGCCCCGGCCCGGCCGAGGACGACAGCGACGAGATCGGACCGTCCGCGTCGCCCGCGGTCCCGGTGTGGCTGGCGAGCTTGCCCGACGACGGACCGACTGGGTCGTTCTACGGTGAGCGCGATGTGATCGACTGGTGAACGGGCGCTATCGGCCGGCGGGCAGGAACTGCTCGATGAGGAGGCTGACGAGGCCGGGCCGCTCGCTGACGAGGTCGTGCGTGGTCCCCGGGACGACGCACAGCTGAGCGCCGGGAATGGGTGTGGCTTGCCCGACGACGGGCCGACGGGTCGTTCTACGGCGAGCGCGATGTGATCGACTGGTGAACGGGCGTTATCGGCTGGCGGGCAGGAACTGCTGGATGAGCAGGCTGACGAGGCCGGGCCGCTCGCTGACGAGGTCGTGCGTGGTTCCCGGGACGACGCACAGCTGCGCGCCGGGAATCGACGCGGCGATGAGCAGGCTGTGGTCGGGCCGGACCGTGTCGTGGTCGCCCGACATCACCAGGACGGGCGCGGTGATCCGGCCAAGGTCGCCAGGGTCGATCCGTGGCTGCCGCGACCACATCCGGACAAGCTTGCGCAGCACGATGTCCAGATGCTCCGGGCCGTCCGGCGAAAGCCGCTCGTAGTGCAGCCGTTCGGCGTCCGCTCCCGGGCTGGGTCCGTCCACTTCGGACTTGACGAGGAAGGTGGCGGAGTCCGCCTCCGGGCTGGTCGTGAACGCGGACTGGTCGAGGTTCGCGCTGATCGAGACCAGCGATCGCACCCTCGCCGGATGCTCGAGCGCGAGCAGCAGCCCGATGATCCCGCCGTCGCTGTAGCCGACGACGTGCGCCGATTCGAGGCCGACGGCGTCGAGGTAGGCGAGGGCCTGGGCGACCCCGTGCGCGTACTGGTAATCCCCGTCCACGTCGGCCGAACGGCCGTGTCCAGGACGCTCGAACGCGAACACGCGGTAGTGGCGCGCGAGCGCGTCGGCCTGGGGCCGCATCGTTTCGAGCGAGCAGAGTCCGCCGTGCAGCAACAAAACCGGATCTCCGTCGCCGGAGGCTTCCGTGTACAGGTCGGCGTCGCCGATCCGGACGTAGGGCATCCCGGTTACCGGTACGGACGCGGGACGACCCGGACCCAGCCGTGGACGTCTTCCGCGCGTCCGTACTGCAGGTCGAGCAGCCGGGTGCGCAAGCCGGCGGTGACCGGGCCGACGCCGCCGTCCCCGATGGCGAACTCCTCGCCGAGATACCGGGCGCGGCCGATCCCGGCGATCGTCGCGGCGGTCCCGCAGGCGAACACCTCGCGCAACTGGCCGGAAGCCGCGTCGGCCCGCCACTGTTCGACTGAGTACGGGGCTTCGGCGACCTGATGGCCGGCCTCCTCGGCCAGCGTGATGACCGAGTCTCTGGTCACGCCGGCGAGAACCGTGTCCAACAGCGGCGGGGTCGTGATCCGGCCGTCGCGGAAGACGAAGAAGATGTTCATGCCGCCGAGTTCTTCCACGTAGCGGTGCTGCGCGGCGTCCAGGAACACGACCTGGTCGTACCCCTCCGAGACGGCGCGTCGCAGTGCGGGCAAAGCCGCGGCGTAGTTGCCGCCGCATTTGGCGGAGCCGGTGCCGCCCGGCGCGGCCCGCGCGTAGTCGTGGGCGACGTCCACCGAGATGGCGTCCGGCCCGCCCGCGAAGACCCCGCCGACGGGGGAGGCGATCACACAGAAGAGGTACTCCTCGGCCGGCCGCATGCCGAGAAAGGGCTCGGTGGCGACCAGGAAGGGACGGAGGTAGAGGCTGCCGCCGTCGGCCGAGGGCACCCATCGCCGATCCGCGGCGACCAGTTCCTCCAGCGCCTGGACGAAGAGTTCGCCGGGAAGCTCGGGCATGGCCAGCCGGCGGGCCGACCGCTGGAACCGCGCGGCGTTCGCGTCCGGCCGGAACAGCAGGACGCGGTCGTCCGGAGCGCGATACGCTTTGAGGCCCTCGAAAATCGTCTGTCCATAGTGGAGTCCGGCGGCCGCGGGCGACAGCGCCGTCGGCCCGAACCGCTCCACTTTCGCGTCGTGCCACCCCTCGTCCGGCCGGTACCGGACGGTGACCATGTGGTCGGTGAAGACGCTGCCGAAGCCACCTGGACTCGAAGGCGGCTCGGCGGAATCCTCCGGTGCGGCCGTCCGGTCGAAAACCACAGCGGGGGCATACCTGGTGTTCGCCACGACCACGAACGTACGCAACGCGGCCGGGACGGGCGCAGTCGCCTGAACCGGGGACGGCCCCGCGGAGCCGTTTTACGGGACGCGGCACCGCTTCGGCCCGGCATTAGTGTGCTCGGCAGCAGAGGTGGACCCGCTGGCCGCGGGCACCGCACTTGCGTCGGCTGCGACAGGGAAGCGAGGGCACATGGCCCGTCCGCGCCGAGCGGTCGCCAAGCTCTTCGACGGAGGAGGAGGAAGACGCGCGATGCGTCCATTCACCCGAAGTTCTGACCAGGCGGCCGACGACGATCCCGCGGCGTTGTCGGTGCGGACGGTGTTCGCGCGGGCGTGCGAGCCGGAGTGCGCTTCGCTGCCCGACGCGCTGCGGTCCGAGATCGTCGCCGAGCTGAGCCGTGCGGACGGCGGCCCGCGGGACGCCGCGGCCGTGTCGGAATGGGCCGCCGCGCAACGGGAACGCTTTGCCGCCCTCTTCGCGACTGCGGACAGCGAGGGCTGTGCCGACGTGCTCGTCCGCCGGGCGGCGCTCGCGTGCGCGCCCCTGGCTTCGGTGTCCGGTGCGTGGCTGCAATGGATGAGCGAGCCGGGCAACGCCGAGGAAGCGGTCACCATGCGGGTGCTCGCCCTGTATGCGGGCGACGTCGGCGCCGGGCATCCGCGGGCGTCGCGGGGGAGCGCCTACCTCTCGCTCCTGCAACACCTCCGGGTCGCGGTGCACGCGCATCCGGCGAGCCAGCTGGCGCAGGACCGCCGGATCGCCGACCGGTCTTTCTCCCTGCCGGCCTTCGCGTTGACGATGAGCCGGCACCCGAACGCGTACCGGGGCGAGATCATCGGCCTCGATCTTTGCCTGCGCGAGGCCGGGCTGCTCCCGCCGCTCGACGGTGTTCAGGCCCGGCATCCGCACGGGATCGGCTGGGACGCACTGGATCCGAGTCTCGCGCGCACGCCGGACGGGCCGTCGGCGGTCGACGATGCCCGGGCGCTGGCGGCCGCGTTCGCCGAATCGGCCGGGGCGTCCGGCGCGGCGGCGGTCGAGCGCGGCTTCGCGTGGGCGTTCGCCGCGCTGCGAGAGTGGTGCGACGAGGTGTACGACGAGCTGGACGCCGCTCGCGACCCGGGCTTCGAGATGGCGGAGCTGGTGCAGTCCCGGGCACGGGAGGCGTCCGCCTACCACGACCGGTTCAACGTCCAAGGCCGGCTGCTGAAGGACTGGCTCGTCGAGGCGCGCACCGACCCGATCCCGTTCCTGGGCGCGCTGGCGAACAGCCGCCTCGTCCGGCCGGGCCGGTCCGAGGCCAGCCGCCTGACCGGAGCCCTGGTGTCGGAGAAGGGCCGGATGTTCCGCGTGTTCCCGGACCAGGACCTGGACACGATCAGGCGCTGGATCGACGCGCTGCCAACGGATCCCGCGCAGCGGGCGGAGTGGCGTCCGCCCGCCCATCAGCCCCGCCGGATCACGCTCCGGCCGGCCCCGGACAGCGGCGACGGCGATGCTCCCGGGGACATCCGGCAGGCGTACACCGCCCTGCTGCAGCGCAAGACCACGCCCGCGGTCCGCCAGTACGCGCAGCGCTACGTGGAAAAGCGGCTCGCCCGGTGCCGCAGCGACATGGAGCCCTCCCCCGGACGCTGCCGGCCGAGCAGCCGCCGGACGGACTGCGGCCGTGGCTGCTCGACCAGCACGACCTGCACAACGACGAGTTCCACGACGGCATGGACGATCCCCTTCCCGACCGCGCCGACCTGATCGACTCGACCCTGCAGCTGGCGCCGCTCACCCTCATCGACGGTTCCTGGCTGGCCGGGTCCACCGACTACCAGCTCGCCTCGTCCGAGCGCGGCCACTTCCTGTTCGAGACCTACTGGGACGAACTCGGCAACGGCGACCTGAGCCTGAACCATCCGCTGATCTACCGCGCGATGCTGCGGGAGATGGGCATCGACCTCCCGCCGACCCGGTCGCCGGAGTTCGCGGCCTGGCCCGGGTTCCGGGACAAGTCGTTCGAAACGCCGGTCTACTGGCTGTCGATCGGCCGGTTCCCGCGCACGTTCGAGGCGGAGATCCTCGGCCTGAACCTGGCGATGGAACTGTCCGGCGTCGGCGGCAGCTACCGCCGCGGCCGCCAGTCGCTCGAGAAATACGGCTTCAGCACGGCGTTCCTCGACATCCACAACACCATCGACAACGTCGCCACCGGGCACTCGGCCTGGGCGGCCGACGCCATCGACGACTACCTGGCCCAGCAGACGCCGCAGGCGCGCCCGGACGTGTGGGACCGGATCCGGGCCGGCTACCGGTCGCTGAACCCGCCGCCCGGTCTGCTGTCCCGCAAAGGGGCCCGCCGGGCGCAATCCGAGAGGCGGTCCCATGCCTGACCTGATCCTGGGCATCTCCGCCTACTACCACGACAGCGCGGCGGCGCTCGTCCGCGACGGGCGTCCGGTCGCGGCGGCCCAAGAGGAGCGCTTCACCCGCCGCCGCCACGATTCGGGTTTCCCGGCGAACGCGGTGGCCTACACGCTCGACGAGGTCGGCGCGACGCTGGCGGACGTGTCGGCGATCGCCTACTACGAGGATCCGGAGCTGAAGTTCCGCCGCGTCCTGGCGACCTATCTCGGCGCGGCCCCGTACGGGCTGGCCTCGTTCCGGGACACGCTGCCCTCCTGGTGGACGTCGAAGCGGCGCACCGTCGACGTCGTACGCCGCGAGCTGGAGGGGTTGAACCTCGGTCCCGTGCCGGAGATCAGCCACCGGCGCCACCACGAATCGCATGCGGCGTCGGCGTTTTTCGCCAGTCCGTACGAATCGGCCGCGGTGCTCTGCGTCGACGGCGTCGGCGAGTGGGCGACCACCACGATCTGGCACGGGCAGGGGACCCGCCTCAAGCCCGTCGTCGAGATCCAGTTCCCCCACTCGCTGGGACTGCTCTACTCGGCCTTCACCTACTTCTGCGGGTTCAAGGTCGACTCCGGCGAATACAAGCTGATGGGCCTCGCGCCGTACGGCGAACCCCGGTACGCCGACCTGATCCGCGAACGGCTGATCGACCTCAAGCCGGACGGCTCGTTCCGCCTGAACATGCGCTATTTCGAGTACCTGCGCGGCCAGGTGATGACCGGCCGCGGCTTCGAGAAGCTGTTCGGCGGCCCGCGCCGCGAGCCCGAGGGGAGCTGACCCGGCGCGAGTTCGACCTGGCCGCGTCCGTGCAGCTGGTGACCGAGGAAGCCGTGCTCAAGCTCGCGCGGACCGCGCGGGAGCTGACCGGCGAGGCACGGCTGTGCATGGCCGGCGGGGTGGCTTTGAACTGTGTCGCCAACGGGAAAGTCGTCGCAGACTCGATTTTCGACGACCTCTGGGTCCAGCCCGCGGCCGGCGACGCCGGCGGTGCGCTGGGCGCCGCGCTCGCGGTCGCGATGGACCGGGGCTCCGGGCGCGCCCACGTCGGCACCGGCCGCGACGCCATGTCCGGAGCGCTCCTGGGACCCGCCTACGACGACGACCGGATCGCCGAATACCTGACGGCGGGCGGGATCCCGCACCGTCGGCTGGAGCCGGCGGCGCTGGCCGCCGAGGTCGCGAAGGCGATCGCCGCGGGCAAGGTCGTGGGCTGGTTCCAGGGCCGCATGGAGTTCGGCCCGCGCGCGCTCGGCGCCCGGTCGATCCTCGGCGACGCGCGCGATCCGCGGACTCAGTCGGTGATGAACCTGAAGATCAAGTTCCGGGAGTCGTTCCGCCCGTTCGCGCCGTCGGTGCTCGCCGACGAGGCGAAGGACTTCTTCGACCTCCCGCAGGACAGCCCGTACATGCTCGTGGTCGCTCCGGTCGCCGAGGCGGCCCGCCGGACGGTCGCGGCGGACTCCGGGCTCACCGGCCTCGATCTGCTGAAGGTGCCCCGGTCGGTGATCCCGGCGGTCACGCACGTGGACTACTCCGCGCGCGTGCAGACCGTCCGGGAGCGGGACAACCCCGCCTACCACCAGCTTCTCCTTGCCCTGAAAGAGGAAACCGGCAGCAGCGTCGTGGTGAACACCTCGTTCAACGTCCGCGGCGAACCGATCGTGAACACGCCGCACGAGGCCTACACCTGCTTCATGCGGACCGACATCGACCTGCTCGCGATCGGCGGATTCCTGCTGTCCAAGGCCGATCAGCCCGAGTGGAAAGAGGAACTGGACTGGCGCACCGAGGTGCCCCTCGACTGACGGCGCCGCCTCCCGCACCGAAGGGTCTCTGATGCGCAAAGCGATGCTCACGCTCGTCTACGTCCTGTTCGTGGTCCCGGCCGGCCTGGTGATCCGGGTGCTGCGCGATCCGATGCGCCGGTCCTGGAAGCGGGGGAGCGACAGCTACTGGCAGCGCTCGGACAGCTGACGTCGGTGCACCAGGGACTTAAGCCGCGTGTTCCGTGTGGTCCGCGTGGTCCGTGAAGGACTCCTTGAGGGAATTAGATTCCCTCAAGGAGTCCTTCACGGACCACTGTTCCCATGCGCGGGGGCTTAAGGCGGCTCGGCGGGGAGGGCTAGTGCCCCAATGGGGCATTTCGGCGGCGTTGAAGTCCTTTATGGACGGTCGGCGGCCCGCGGCGACGCCGCTTAAATCCCTGGCATCGGCCGGCGGTCTCACTGGTCTTACCGTTGTCCAACCGGCGAATTTCCCCACTTAGACATCCGGGCCGCCACGTCGGCGACCAGTTCGGCCTGGTGGGACCGAAGGTAGAAGTGATCGCCGTCGAACTGCCGCCAGTCGGCCGGTCCGGAGGTCAGCTCGCCCCAGGCGGCCGCCTCGGCCGCGCCCTCGTTGCCCGCGTAAGCGACGATCGGGCACCGCAGCCGCACCGGGTCGCGGCGGGAGTACGACAGCACCGCCCGGACGTCAGCCAGCAGCGCGGGGAGGATGAGTTCCCGCAGTTCCGGGTGCTCGAACACCGCGGGATCGCTCCAGCCGGACGCGCGGATGTCCGCCTCGACGGCGGCGTCGTCGAGTGTTTCCCGGGGCGGCTTGGCCTGGTGCGGGGCCAGCGAGTCGGAGGCGAACAGGCCCGCCGGATCCGGCCCGGCGCCTGCCTCCAGGCGGACCGCGACTTCGTAGGCGACGAGGCCGCCCATGCTGTGCCCGAACAGATACAGCGGCCGGTCGGCGTAGGGCGCGAGCGCGGGGACGAGCGCGTCCGCGATCTCGGGCACCGACTGCGCGCAGGGCTCGTCCAGCCGGTCCTGCCTGCCGGGGTACTGCACGGCGATCAGCTCGACCTGGGCGGGCAGCCGGGCGGCCCAGGGAAGGTATTCGCCCGCCGTGCCGCCGGCGTGCGGCAGGCAGACGAGGCGGGCCTCCGGATAGTGGCGCGGGCGCGGCCGGCGCAGCCAGCGCGCCGCCGCGCCGGGTGTCGTGGATACGGTCATCGAAGGCTCCCGTCGATCGCCGGTTTGGGGCCAGAATCCAGCTGTGCTTCGCTGCGAGGGATGCGTCTGGGACGGACTCCCGTTGAATACTGCCCCGGCCGGGGAGCCGGTCGCGATCGGTGGCCGGCTCGACCCGGCCACCCTGCTGGGCGCGTACCGGCACGGCGCGTTCCCGATGCCGGCCGGCTCGCCGGCCGAGGTCGAGGCGAACCATTTCCTGTACGAGGACGCGGTCGCCGCCGGGACGACCGTGCTGCTCGACTCGCCGCTGCCCGATCCCTACGCGCTGACCTGGTGGTCCCCGGACCCGCGGCCGGTCATCCCGTACGGGTGGCTGGCCAAACCGCGCACCCTCATGCAGAAACTGCGCAACCGGTTCCCCTGGACCACCACGGCGAACGAGAGCTTCGGCCAGGTGCTCGCCGAATGCCGCCGCGACCGCACGCCGGAGTGGCTCACCGACGAGCTGTGCGAGTGCATGACGGAGCTGCACAAGCTGGGCTGGGCGCACAGCGTCGAAGTGTGGGAGGGCGACGAGCTGGTGGGCGGCGCCGTCGGAGTCGGCATCGGCAGGGTGTTCGCCATGGAAACCTGCTTTCACCGGAGAACCGACGCGTCGAAGGTGGCGCTGCTCGACCTGGAGCACCGGCTGGCCGGCACCGGCGTGACGCTGCTGGACGTCGAATGGGACAGCAAGCCGAGCCAGCGGCTCGGGGCCGGACCGATGCCGCGCAACGAATTCCTCGCGATTCTGGGCCGCAGCAGCGATCCGGTCCCGGTGGCCGGCGGCGTGGCGGAGGCGCGCCGCCTCGGATTCCTGCGGCGTCCGGAGGTTGCCCCGTAAACAGGTGAGTCCCGCATGTCCGGCCGCCCGGTCAGGATGGTCCTAAGACCATGTCTTCGCCCGGAATCCGAGGCTGTGACCAAGAACGGGGCTGACCCAGTGCCAGTCGACACCTCTCGCTCCACAGTGGAATCGCGTCCCTGGGACAGCACTGTCGTCCGGCTGGCCGTCTCGTCGGTCCGCGAGGCCGACTCGCCGCGGTCCGCCGGAGTGGACATGGCACATGCGAGATCGCTGGCGGAGACCGAGGCGGACCTGCCGCCGATCCTGGTGCACCGGGCGACGGGCCGCGTCATCGACGGCATGCACCGCCTCACCGCCGCCCGGCTGCGCGGCGAGCCGGAGATCTCCGCCCAGCTGTTCGACGGCGACGAGAACGAGGCGTTCCTGCTCGCCGTCCGGCTCAACGTGTCGCACGGCATGCCCCTCACGATCGCCGACCGGCGCGCCGCGGCGGCCCGGATCATCCGCACCCATCCGCGGCTATCCGACCGGGCCGTCGCCGTCTCCGCCGGCCTGTCCGCGAAAACCGTCGGATCGCTGCGCCGCAAGCTCGACGGCCCGCCGGAGCCGGCGCGCGTCGGCCGCGACGGCCGGGTCCGGCCGGTCAACGGCGCGGCCGGCCGGCAGGCGGCGGCCGAGCTGATCGCCCGGCATCCGGACGCGACGCTGCGCCGCATCGCGCGGGAGGCGGGCATCTCGGTCGAGACCGCGCGGAGTGTCCGCAGACGCCTGCAGGCCGGCGAAGACCCGGTCCTGGACCGGCGCACCCGGCCCGCGCGCGACGACCAGACGGCGAGCCGACAGCTGCTGACGGTGAAGCTGGCGCAGGACGACCCCTCCGAAGAACTGCGGTCGCTGCTCGAAGCACTCCAGCAGGATCCTGCCTTGCGCTGCACCGAATCCGGCCGCGCGCTGCTGCGCTGGCTCGGCCCGCGGGTGCTGGTGCGCGACGAGATTCCGGTACCGCTGCAACGCATCCCGCCCCACTCGCAGATCAACCTCGCCGCGCTCGCGAGGTTCTGCGCGGCCGCCTGGATCCAGCTCGCCCTCGGGCTCGAGGAGGTCGACCAGACCGGCTGACCGTGCTCCTTTGCTGCCGCTGCACCGCATCCCGCCGCACTGCCGGATCAATCTCGGCGCGCTTGCGAGGCTGTGTGCGGCTGCGTGGATCCAGCTCGCCCTCGGGCTCGAGGACGTCGACCAGACCGGCTGACCGTGCCCGTTCGCTGCCGCTGCACCGCATCCCGCCGCACTGCCGGATCAATCTCGGCGCGCTTGCGAGGCTGCGTGGATCCAGCTCGCGCTCGGGCTTGAGGGCGCGCCCGCCCGGACCTGCAAGGTCCGGGCGGCATCGGTCAGCACGGCTCGGCGTCGCCCATCCGGCCCGCGAGGTCGGCCACAGTCGGAGCCTCGAACAGGGTGCGCACCGTGACCGTCCGCCCGGTGACCTCGGCCAGCCGGGTGACGACGGCGACCGCCAGCAGCGAATGGCCGCCCAGTTCGAAGAAGTTGTCCCGCCGTCCGACCCGGGGCACGGCCAGCACCTCGGCCCAGACCGCGGCGATCTCCTTCTCCAGCGGCGTTCCCGGCGCCTCGTACTCGGCCGCACCGGCCCACTCGGCCTCGTCGTCCGGCTGCGGCAGCAGGCGACGGCTCAGCTTCCCGCTCGGCGTCCGCGGCAGCTCCGGCACCGTCTGGTAGGCGGCAGGCACCATGTAGTCCGGCAAGCGGGCGGCCAGGAAAGCGCGAAGCTCGGCGGCGGCGGGCGGGACGTCCGGATCCGGCACGACGTAGGCGACCAGCCGCCGGTCGCCCTCCCCGTACCGGTGGACGCCGACGGCGCATTCGCGCACCCCGGGGCAGCCGGTGAGGACCGCCTCGATCTCGGCGACCTCGACCCGGAACCCGCGGATCTTCACCTGGTCGTCGGCCCGGCCGAGGAATTCCAGCCGTCCGGCGGAGTTCCAGCGGACCTGGTCGCCGGTGCGGTACATCCGGGCGCCGTCGCCGAACGGGTCGGGCAGGAACCGCTCCGCGGTCAGGTCCGGGCGGCCGAGGTAGCCGCGCGCCAGCGCGATCCCGCCGACGAACAGCTCGCCGGCCACCCCGGGCGGCACCGGCCTCAGCCCGGCGTCGAGCACATAGGCCCGCACGTTGTCGAAGGGCAGGCCGATGGGCGGCAGCGCGGGCCATCCGGCGGGGTCGCGGTCGAGCTGGTGGGAGGTGGCCAGGTGCACCTCGATGGGCCCGTACTGGTTGTACAGCGTGCAATCCGGCAGTCCCTCGAAGAAGGCCCGGACCGCCGGGGTCGCCTGAAGCTGCTCGCCCGCCGTGAGCACCGCGCGCAGCGAACGCGGGATCCGGCCGAGGCGCACGGCCAGCTCCGCCAGCCCGCGCAGGGCGACGAACGGCATGAAGATCCGCTCGATCCGCTGCTCCTCGATGACGTCGAGCAGCCGTTCGAAGTCGTGTCGCACGTCCTCGCCGACCAGGACGAGCGTGTCGCCGGCGGACAGTGTGGTGATCATCTCCTGGTAGAAGATGTCGAAGCTGAGCGCGGCCCACTGCAGCGTGCGGCCGCGGCCGCCGGGGCCTTGCCGCCGCTGCCACTGCACCTGGTTGTGCAGGGCTCGGTGCGGCATGGCCACGCCCTTGGGCCGCCCGGTGGAGCCGGAGGTGTACAGCACCCAGGCGATATTGGCTGGGTCGGCGAGATTCGGCGGCCCGGCGGCGCTGGCGGGGGCGCCGAACGCGTCGAGCGCCAGCACCGGGGCGGCCTCGTCCTTGCCGGCGGTCGGCCGGATCAGCAGCCGCGGCGCCGCGTCCTCGGCGATCAGCTGCTGGCGGGCGGCCGGGTAGGTCGGGTCGATCGGGACGCAGGCCCCGCCTGCCTTGAGCACGGCCAGGTTGGCGACCAGCAGATCGAGCGAGCGGGGAGACCGATGCCGACCCGTTCGTCCGGGCCGACGCCTCGTTCTCGCAGATGCCAGGCCAGCGCGTTCGCCCGCTCGTCCAGCTGGCGGTAGGTCAGCGCCCGGCCCTCGAACACCGCCGCGACGGCGTCCGGCGTGGCGGCCGCCTGCCGCTCGATCAGCTCGTGCAGACAGGTGCCGTCGTCGAACGGGCGGGCCGTGTCGTTCCAGACCTCGAGCATCTCGTGCCGTTGCTCGGCCGACATGAGCGGCAGGTCGTCGACTGGTGCGTCGGGCGCGGCGACCACCCCGGCCAGCAGCGTCACCAGATACCCGGCCAAGCGCTCGATAGTGGCCCGGTCGAACAGCGTGGTCTGGTAGTCCAGGTCGACGCTCAGCTCGCCCGCCTCGGTCTCCGAGGCGCCGAGCGTGAGGTCGAACATCGCCTTGTGCCCGGCCGCCTCGATCGGCGTGACGGCCAGCCCGTCGAGAAGGTCGAACTCGTTGATCACCAGGTGCGTGAACAGCACCTGGAACAGCGGGTGCACCGACAGGTCCCGCTGCGGCCGCAGCTCGGCCACCAGCCGGTCGAACGGCACGTGCCGGTGCTCCAGAGCCTCGAGCAGCCGCGGCCGGATCTGGCCGAGCAGTCCCGCGAACGTCGGCCGCCCGGCCAGATCCGCCCGCAGCACCACCGGATTGACGAAGTGGCCGATGCCGTCCGCGACGTCCGGATGCGCCCGCCCGTCGACGATCATCCCGATGCTGACGTCGGTCTGCCCGCTCCACCGGTACAGCAGCGTGTGGAACGCCGCGAGCAGCACCGTGAACATCGTGACGTTCTCCCGCCGGGCCAGCCGGCGCAGCCCGTCGGCGACTTCGGCGGGCACCGGAACCTGGACGAGGTCGCCCGCGAGTTCGGCGACGGCGGGCCGCGGCCGGTCGGTCGGCAGGCCGAGGGAATGCGGCGCGCCGGCCAGCCGGTCCTTCCAGTACTGCAGGTGTCGTTTGGCCTCGGCGCCGTCCCGGGCCTGCTGCCACAGGGCGTAGTCCGCGTACTGCATGGTCAGCTCGGGCAGCGGGGACGGGGCGCCGCTGCGGTAAGCCGCGTAGAGCGTGCGCAGCTCGTGGAAGAGGATCGAGAACGAGGACCCGTCGATCACCAGGTGGTACGCGCGGAACACGAGCACGTGCTCTTCCGGGCCGAGGCGGACCAGCTCGGTGCCGAAGTTGCGGGCCACGGAAATGTCGAACCGGTGCTCGCGGTAGCGCTGCTTCCGGTCTTCCAGCCACCGGGCCTGTTCGTCGGCGGAGAGGCCGGTCAGGTCGTGGGTCGTGAAGCGGGGATCGCCCGCGGGCTCCACCACCTGGACGCCGACTCCGTCGCGCGCGGGAAAGGCGGTCCGCAGGATCTCGTGGCGCCGCACGATCTCCGCGATCGCCGAGCGCAGCGCCGGCACGTCCAGCGCGCCGGCGAGCCGGTAGATCGCGGTGTGGTTGTAGGCGGGCCCGAGCAGGTCCATCCGGTCGAGGAACCACATGCCCTGCTGGTGCTCGGACAACGGGATCGTGTCCGGCCGCGCCGCGGGCGGCTGGTCGGCGCGGATCGCGGCGATCACCTCGGCACGCCGTTCGCGCAGCACCGCCAGCCGGTCCCCGTCGATGCCGCCGGCCGGCCGGTAGCGCAGCTTGCCGTCCTGCAGCCACAGCTGCACGCCGGCCAGGCGCAGTTCTTCCAGGAAATCCTGAATAGCAAGCACGGGCTGCCCGTTCCCGACGCGTTCAGCGGGCGCTGAGCGGGCGCAGGTCGGTCCAGCGGCTCTCGACGTAGTCCAGGCACGCCTCCCGGCTGTTCTCGGGATGCACGACCTCCCAGCCGTCGGGCACCTTCCGGCGGCTCGGCCACAGCGAGTACTGCTCCTCGTCGTTGACGAGCACCAGGAAACGGCCGTCGGTCTCGGCGAACGGGTTCACGGCATCGACTCCTTGTTCGGTAGTGGTGCGGACTCGGCGACGGCCCGGGGCTCGCGGTCGCGGCGCGCCCGCCACCGCGGGTAGACGAAGGGCAGCAGCAGTCCCGGCGTGAGCGTGGTGACCACCGCCATCACGACCATCAGCGAGTACAGCCGCTGGTCGAGCAGCCCGATCTGGAGCCCGACCGCCAGGACGATCAGCTCGGTGAGCCCGCGGGTGTTGACCAGCAGGGCGAGCGTGGCGCTGTGCCGGACCGGCATCCGCGACAGCCGGGCGGCCCCGAACGCGCCGAACAGCTTGCCGCAGTTCGCGACCAGGAGGATCACCAGCAGCAGGCCGAACGCCCGGCCGTCCATTCCGGACAGATCGACCGAGAAACCGGCCACCACGAAAAACGGGGGCAGCAACACGATCCGGTCGATCCGCTCGACCCAAGGCAGCACCCGCGCCCGGAGCGCGACGGCGCCCTCGCGGGGCATGACCGCGCCGAGCAGGAACGCCCCGAAGATGTTGTGCAGCCCCATCCACGCGGTCGCGTAGGACGACAACGCCAGCGCGGCGGCGATCGCGACCAGCAGCCCGCCGCCGACGATCGCCCGAGCGCCCGTTCCGCGGACCGCGGGCGGACGGGCCGCCAGCTTCGCCAGCAGCGGCCGCACCACCCCGGTGAGGAGCCCCACGAACGGCAACACGAGCAGAACGCGCCACGGCAGCGTGTCCCCGTGGGAGAACGCCACCAGAACCGCGAGCATCGACCAGGCGAGCACGTCGCCGACCGCCGCCGTCGCGAGCGCCAGCCCGCCGATGGGCGTGTCGATGAGGTCGCGGTCGGTCAAAATCCGGGCCAGCACCGGAAACGCGGTGATCGACATCGCGATCCCGACGTAGAGGCAGAACAGAATCGCACTCCGGCCCGACCGGTCGCCCACCAGCCCGATCGCGAGCACAGTGCCGGCCACGAACGGCACGACCGTCGAGCCCAGCGACAGCACCACCGCGATCCGGCCCTGACCGCGCAGCCCGCCGTCGGCCAGGTGCAGGCCCACCAGGAACATGAAGACGCAGATCCCGACAGTGGACAGCGCGGTGAGCGCCGGGCGGATGTCAGCGGGAAACAGTTCGCGGGTGAGCGCACCGTGGAACAGCGTCGGGCCAAGCAGAATGCCGCCGGCGATCTCCCCGATCACCTCGGGCTGCCCGAGCCGTCGGCAGAGCAAGCCCAGCAGCCGCGCGACCACGACGATCACGACAAGAGCGAGCAGGAATGCCACGACCGTACCGCCGTCCACCGCCGACCCCCTTCTGCCGCTGGGTCGACCGTAGGCAGGGGCGGGCAGTGCTGCGCAGTCACGTGAACCAGCGACGTTGCCTGGCGAAGGTCGGGCCGGAATTCCGGCGAAGGGAGTCACCGGCGGCTAACTCGCTCGACGACGCGCCGCGCTGCTGGGAGAATGCCGTTGGTGAGCCTCATCGAACTCGTCCTGGGCGACATCACTGAGCACGAGGTCGACGCGGTGGTGAACGCTGCGAACTCGTCCCTGCTGGGCGGCGGGGGCGTGGACGGCGCCATCCACCGCAAGGGCGGCCCGGACATCCTGGCGGAATGCCGGAAGCTGCGCGCCGGGCACTACGGCCGCGGACTCAAGACAGGGCAGGCCGTCGCGACGACCGCGGGGCTTCTGCCCGCTCGATGGGTGATCCACACCGTCGGCCCGGTCTGGTCGCCGACGGAGGACCGGTCCCGCCTGCTGGCCGACTGCTACCGCAACGCGATGCACGTCGCGGCGGACCTTGACGCACGCAGCATCGCGTTTCCGGCGATTTCCACCGGGATCTACCGCTGGCCGGTCGCGTCCGCCGCGGAGATCGCCTTGACGACGGTCGCCGAGACCGCGAAGGAGACACCGGGGATCACTTCGGTGCGGATGGTGTTGTTCGATCAGAGCACGTACGACGAATTCGCCGCGGCTGCGCGATGAGCGTGCCACGCTTTTCTGGCCGCGCCGTTCGGTGCCGCGGATGGGGGTGTGGTGCCGGGCGGCTGTTTCGAGCAGAAGCGGAGTGCGCAGCTGGTGGTTGCGCTGGGATGTCGCCCTCCGGGCTTCTCGCGCCCGGTGAGGTGTGCCGGTGACCGCCGTCCGCGGATGTTCGTCGTTTGCGACCGTGGTTCGCGCTGTTGAGCATGATCGATGTCAGTGACTGGCGACTGTGCATGGCCGGAGCGGTGCGCAGGTCCTCAACCAGGGTGTTCAAGACCAGTAATCGCACACTGGTCTTGAACACCCTTCATGCGTCAGCCCGCGCGGCATCCCTTCCAGTACCAGTCCGAGGTCGGCGCGTCCTGCGTCGTGTCGAAATTAATGCACCACCGCGTGTGGCCGTCAGTGCCGAGCACGTAGTAATGCCCCTGCAGCGGGAGTCCCTGAGCATCATAGAGATCGGTATCGAAGTAAATGCCGGTACCGCTTGGACTGGCCTGCCCGTTGCCAAGCCGGTGCCATGGTCCGCCGTTCCACGCGGCGTAGTACGTCAAGTAGTCGACACCGACTACGGCGATCGTCTCGCCTCTGGACCCGGGGCTCCAGATCTGCCAGGGGCTGTGGTGCTGGCCGTTCATCTCGCACCCCAGGTAGTGGCCGCTGTAGATCGCGTGCGTGTTGCCGGGGCAACTTGCAGCTGGGGCCGCGTTCGCGGAAGGGGCCGCCGCCAGCGGGCACAATACTGTGGAAACCGCCACCGCTGACCTGATGCTTCGCCAAGGATTTCGGAACATGTCAATTCGACCCTTCCGTTTGTCTGGCCGTAAGCATTGCGGAGCTGAGGTGCGGAGCACATCCTTTTTGCCCTGGCTGAACTGCTTGACACAGTGCTTGACAGAGGGGCGGTGCGCGTTCGGGACGGCGGTCCGGCCGGGCTCAAGCCGTGTCAGGCGTTGTCGCAACCCCGCGGCCTTTACTCAGGCGACGCCGCGGACCGCGTTCGTGCATCGCTGCTCGGCGACTCGGCTGCATCAGCAAGCATGTTCGCCCGGCCGAGCCGGTCCACCGGCACGCGGTACGTCTCCGGTCCCGTCCAGACGGCAATGGCCGCGATGCCGATGCACACTCCGGTGAACGCCGCGACCGGGAGCCACCCGTACGTCCCCGGTCGCTGCAGGAGCGCTCCGATGACCGGGGCGAACCCGACGAGGACGAGGCCGATCTGCTGCCCGATAGCCATTCCGGAATAGCGCACCGGGGTCGCGAACAGTTCCGCGAAGTAGACCGGATAGACGGCGCTCCAGAACGAATACAGCACCGACATGAACAGGAATGCGCCCAGCGAGATCAACACGATGCTGCCGGTCGTGATGAACCAGAAGAACAAGAAGAGCGACAAGAGGCTGCCGACGGCACCGATCAGGAGTGTCGGTTTCCGGCCGATCCGGTCGGACAGCGACGCAGCGAGTGGCAGAACCGCGAGCGACAACCCGAGCGTGACGGCGTTGACGACCAGCATTGGCGATTTGCCCACGCCGGCCGTCGTGCTGGCGTAGGACAGGCTGAAAAAGCTGAAGATTGTTTGCGAGGAAGCCATGAGCGTCATCAGGACGACCCGTAACACCGCCGTCGGCTGGGTGCGCAGGACTTCGACGCCCGGAACGCGCACGACGGAGTCGGTCTCCTGCTGTTTCTCGAACTCCGGCGGCTCGTCGAGGCGGGTGCGGACCCAGTACGCGATCGCGAAGACCACGACCGACGACAGGAACGGGATCCGCCAGCCCCAGGCAAGCATCTGAGCGTCGGGAAGCGCTGCGACAGGGATGAACACGAGCGTCGCGAGGAGCAAACCCGCGGAGCAGCCCGTCGAGGCCCAGCTGGTGAAGAAGGACCGATGACGGGCCGGCGCGTGCTCCAGGGTCAGGGTCGTCGCGCCGGCCAGTTCGGCGCCGGCGGAGAAACCCTGCGCCAGCCGGGCCGCTACCAGCAAGATCGGCGCCCAAATTCCTACCGAGCCATACGTCGGCAGGAGTCCCACTGCGAACGACGAGGTGCCCATGATCGCGAGGGCGATCATCAGCACCCGCCGGCGGCCGATCCGATCGCCGAAGTGCGACATCACAATTCCGCCGACGGGCCGTGCGACGTAAGCGACTCCGAAGGTGGCGAAGGACAGGGCGAGCCCGACGGCGGCATTGCCGGAGGGGAAGAACAGCCGGTCGAAGATAAGCGCTGCCGCGACGGCGTACAGGTAGAAGTCGTAGTACTCCAATGTGCTCCCGAGAAACGCCGCGATTGCGGCTCGCCTGGCGGACGTTTTCGTGCGCTTTTCGTTGGCGGTGTGGGGCATCGTTGCTCCCTTGGTCCGACGGAATTTCTCGGGTCTGCTCTCAGCCTCTGTCGATCCGCTCAATAAGCGCGTACGTCAGCCGCCAGTGCGTGTTCCGGTTCTGCCAGGACGGCGGGCCTTCCGTCACCGGAGGTACGGGCAGGTTTGTCACGGTGGTGTGGTCTAGCTCGTAGATCGCCGCGTACCGGGGCGCGGCGGGTGCGGATGAGGGGAACGTCTGGCACAGCTCGTAACGTGTGACGAAGTGGGACTGGAGAGCGCCGCGTGCCTCGCGAAGATGTGTCTTGTCGTAGAACGTGTTGAACGCCGTCAGCTCTTCCGCCCGGGTACCCGCTGCGGGGTCCATCCCGATGAGCCGCACGCCCCGGCTGGTTCCGGTGTCGTCTCCGTAGGAAGCGAGCGAGCGCCAGAGGAAGCGCCAGCGAACGGCGAAATCTCGCCGGCGCAACGGCATCGGGGTGAACGGCATGACGAATTCGGGGTCCGAGTTGACGGTGCGGTAATGGGTGGCCGCGTGCTCGTCCATTGTGTACCGCGCCAGCCACATCGGACCGCGGTCGCCGCGCTCGTCTTGTTCGGTCAGCCGGTACCGCGCACACGAGATCATGCCCGGGTAATAGGCCATTACTTCGGGTACATGGACGGTCGAATAGAAGCGATTGAACTCGCGCAACGCGGAGTCCTCGATCGCCGGGGTGTCCATTCCGACCCAGTACTCGAAGCGACCAGGCACTACAGGCTCTCGACCGTGAGGCGCTCCCGGGTTGGAGGCGCGGTCGGGTACCGCTCCAGGAGGTGCTGGATCGCGCGGTCTTCCTCTGGGAGCAGTGGCGTGTCGATCGCGTTCACCGCGGGAGCGAAGCCGTCGACGACGCGGGGACCGATGTTGAGTGCCGTCACCGCGGGCTGGGCCAGCGTCCATGCGTAGGCCAGGGCGCTGGGCGTGCGACCGAAGGCCCCGGCGATCGAGACGAACTCTTCGATCAGGTCGAAATTCTCGTCGGTCCAGTACATGTCGGCGTAGCGGCGGCGGAAGCCCATCGTGTCCCGCAGCGAGTCGTCACCGCGTGTATGGGCGCCCGCCAGCAGTTCTCCCGCCAGTGCGTTGAAGGCGAGCACGCTGACCCCGGCCGCCTCGGCGGCTGCCAGCTGCTCGCGCCGCGCGTCGCGCTCGAAGATGTTGTAGTGGATCTGTTGTGACTGATAGGAAACGAGATTGTTGACCTCGCTGGCCCACAGTGCCCGGTACAGCTGCCAGGCCGCGGTCTGCGAGCAGCCGACGTAGAGGATCTTGCCCTGGCGGACGAGGTCGTCCATGGCGTGCAGGGTCTCCTCCACCGGAGTCGACGGATCGAAGAAATGCGCGACGTAGATATCGATATAGTCGGTTCCCAGCCGTTTCAGCGACGCCTCGACCGCGGAGATCAGGTGCTTGCGGGTGAGACCACGCGACGTCGGCCCGATCCCGCGTTTCATGTAGAAGGCGTGGTCGACCTCGACCCGGCGCGGCGTCGCGTTCCAGTCCTGCATCGTGGTCGGCGCGTCCGCCGTCCCGACCCGCATGCCGGCCTTGATCAGCAGGTTCACCTCGTCGCGGCGCGGCCGGATCGCCTGCCCGAGCAGTTCCTCGGCCCGCCCGTTGTGGTAGGCGTCCGCCGAGTAGAACGTGTTGATCCCGGCGTCCCACGCCGCGTCGACGAGACGCCGCGTCGACGTCTCGTCCTCGAACTCGCCGATGAACGTGCCGCCGAAGAATGCCTGCGAGACAAGGAGTCCCGTGTGGCCGAGCGTGCGGTACTGCATTGATCGCTCCTTACCTGTGCGGGTGATAAACGTGTCCGCCGGACTCCGTCGTCTCGACAGTCCCCAGCGTGAGGATCGGCATGTGCACCGCCGTGACGACGGCGCCGAGCCGGGCTGCGCGATCGAATAGCTCGCGCCGCGTGGCGAACGACGATTCCGGTGCCACGTCGTAGCTCTGCAGCCACTGCGGATGCGTGAAATGCGCGGTGTGGTGCACGACGTCGCCGAGCAGCATGGCGTGCGCGCCGGTAGAACTCAGCAGCATCACCGTGTGGCCGGGGTGTGCCCCGGTGACGGGATCAGGCGGATCCCGGGGGAGAGTTCGAACTCGTCGACGTAGGTGCGCAGAACGCCCGCCGACTCGAGCGCCTCAAGGTAGCGCCTGATCAGCGCGGGCTCGATGTTTCCCGCTGCCGACCCGGACTGCCAGTACTCCAGCTCCCGGCGGTGCAGCCAGACCTCGGCGGACTCGAAGGTCAGGCTTCCGTCCGGCTTGAGCAGGTGCCCGCAGTGGTCGATGTGCAGATGGCTGATGACCACCCGGTCGACTTCGCTGGGATCCACGCCGGCCTCTTCGAGCCGGCGCAGCAGGTTCCCGCCTTCGCGGATGCCGGGGGACATCGACCGAGCCCGCGGCCCTAGCCCGCAGTCGAACATCGTCGTGGTGTCCGGTGTCTGGACCAAAAACCCGCCGAAGGTCACCGGAAACGGCGTGTCGGGGGAGTCGACTCCGACGACGGGCATCCAGCAGGCGGGATCGACACCGTGGAACCAACTCGCTCGCGGCTCCACGACGACACCGTCGCTGAGGTGCGTGACGAGCGTGCGGCCGACTCGGAAGGACCCGCTCAGGAGCAGATCCTGAAGTGCTGTCTCGGACATGGTGACTCCGATGCTCGTCGAGGTCTGACCGGTCGAAACGGGAGCGCTGCGGAACAGCCGGAACGGTTGCCCGGCTTGAGAATGCTCAGTCGCGGCGGATGCGGAGAGTGACTAGCCGCTCCGGGTGGCGGGTGGTGTGAAGACTATGCGCGAGGCCTAAAAGTGTCAACCAGCGAACTTCTGTTCGTATAGCGATACAAAATGAGACCGGTGGCCTCCGGTAGGATCCGCTGCCGTGACGGCTACGAGGAGCGCGGGCGGCGGTCCGGGTCCCAGCGATCAGTACGTTCAGTCGCTGGTACGCGGGCTGAGCGTCATCCGGGCGTTCGACGAGGACCACCCGGAAATGACGCTGAGCGAGATCGCCGCGGCGACGTCGCTGACGCGGGCGACCGCGCGCCGCTTCCTCTCGACCCTCGTCGAGGTCGGCTACATGAAGTCGCACGGTCGCTGGTACTCGCTCACGCCGCGTGTTCTCGAGTTGGGCTTCAGCTACCTCTCGTCGCTGAGCCTGCCCGAAGTCGCGCAGCCTTATCTCGAGCAGCTGTCCCAGGAAATCGAAGAATCGAGTTCGGTTTCCGTGCTCGACGGGGCCGAAATCGTGTACGTCGCGCGCGCCACGATCCGTCGCATCATGAGCGTGACCATCAACATCGGCACCCGCCTTCCCGCGCACTGGACGGCGATGGGACGCGTCCTGCTGGCGGCGCAAGCCCCCGAGGACCTCAACGACTACCTCGAGACACTTCCGTCCGACGCCCCGACCGAACGGGCGATCACCGACCCGGAAGCGTTCCGTGCCGAGCTGAACCTGGTGCGAGAGCAGGGCTTCTCTCTTATCGACCAAGAAGTCCAAGAGGGGTTGCGATCGATCGCGGTGCCGATTTTCGGCCGCCGCCAGCATTCGATGAGTCGCAACTCGGACACACCGCCCCGGACCGTGATCGCAGCGGTCAACGTGTCCACCTCGGCGAGTTCGTTGTCGAGGGCGGACATCGTGGACCGCTTCCTCGCCCCGCTCCGGCGCACCTCGGCCGCAATAGCGGACGACCTGGAGGAGACGCGCCGCGGGCGGGGGTGAGCCTCGTTGTAGCGGCGCTTGGACACTGCTCGCAGAGGCGAAGCGACAGTAATCCTGCGCAGTAGCGCCATGCCAGCCAGGTCATCAATGTTCGGCCCAGCGCGCCGAATCACGCCTATTGGGGTTGTCGTGCCTGCAGACGTGCTGGGTATCGGTGCCGCCACGGTTGCGGGCAGCACCCGATGGATCCGGCTTCAGTCCTGAAGAAGCGGGGCGCGGTCAGGGGCGAGGAGGATGGCGTCCAGCAGACCCGGGAACCGGGATTCGATGTCGTCGCGGCGGACCCGGACGACGCGGCGGCGGCCTTCGACGACGGTCCGGGTGAGACCGGCTTCGCGCAGGACCCGGTAGTGGTGGGAGATTGTCGGGTTGCTCAGGCCGAGACCGGTTCGCTCCACCAGGATCGCGCAGTCGATCGGTTCCGGGGCTTGGTGCATCGCCCTCAGCAGCGCGCGCCTGCCCGGATCGGCGAGGGCGCTGAGGATGACCGTGAGATCGAACGAGTCGACGGACGGCTCGGGCAGGGTGCGCGGCACGGGTTGGGGCTCCTTCATGTTTTGACCGTCATCAAATCATAGTCTACGCTCCGCGATGTGACGATTCGACAATCATCGAATTCTGCACTGACCTGGCGGCTGGTGATCCTCGCCGTGGGCACGTTCGTGCTCGGCGTCGACGGGTTCGTGCTGCCTGGTCTGTTGCCCGAGATCTCCGCGAGCCTGTCGGTGAGCGTGGCCAGCGCGGGACAGCTCACGACCGTGTTCGCCGTCGCGTATGCGGTGGGATCCCCGGTCATCGCCACCCTTGCCGGACGTGCGGACCGCCGGATTGTGATCGGCGCGGGCATGGTCGCGTTCCTGGCCGGCATGGTGCTGCAGGCCGCTGGGCCGACCTACGGGATCGTGCTGGCGGGCCGCGTCGTCGCCGCGCTGGGGGCGGCTGCGTTCCAGGCCAACGCTTTCGCCGTGGCGGGGGTGCTCGCTCCGCCCGAACGCCGGTCCCGGGCGTTCGCGGTGATCGGCGCGGGCTCCAGCCTCGCCGCTGTCCTCGGGGTGCCGTTCGGCCTGCTGATCGGCCAGTTCTGGGGATGGCGCGGCACGTTGTGGACGATTGTGGCGCTCGCCGCGATCGCCGCGGTGCTGGCGGGGCTGTTCGTCCCGTCGATGACGCTGCCCGCCACCACGATGCGCGATCGGTTGGCGGTGCTGGTGAATCCGCGCATCGTCACGCTTCTCGCGGTGAGCGCGCTGGTGCTGGCGCCGTCGTTCCTGCTGACGGCGTACGCCTCCGCGGTGGTCGGGATCAGTTCGCCGGGCAGCGCGAACGCGATCCTGGTCGCGTTGCTGGTCTACGGCGCGGGATTCTTCCTCGGCAACCGGCTCGTCGGCAGGTTCGCCGACCGGTTCGCCGCGCTGTCGGTGATCGTGGCCGGACTGGTCGTCGTCGCGGTGGCCGCGGCGCTGCTCGCGGCGGTCCAGCACTGGTTCGTGCCCACGCTGGTCGCGCTGTTCGTGCTCGGCGTGATGGGTTCGTCGTTGTTCATCCCGCAGCAGAACCGGGTGTTCGTGGCGGGCGGAGACGTCGCGGCGGTCGCGCTGAGCCTCAACGGGTCGATGAATTACGTCGGCACCGCGATCGGCGCGGGGATCGGCGGAGTCGTGCTCGCGAACGCGGGCCCGCTGTGGCTGGGTCCCGCGGCCGCGATCCTGGCCGTCCTGGTCATCGGCGTCGCCCTGGCCACCGCGCCGGAACGCCGGAGCCGGAAGACCGAAGCCGGCGTGAGCGCAGCGGCCTCGAACTAAAGGAAAGAAACCACTTCAACGCGAGAGAATCTTGGTGGCAGTGATTTCGAAGGCGGCGACGGTGTGAATAATTCATGCACTATTCGTTGCATACCGCACATGACAGACGGCACGCGGTCTAGGTATTGTCTCGTGAATCCTCGGTGATCCGCCTGTCGGCTACACCCTGTCGGCAACGGGCAAGGAGTCCGTTTCGCCAATTTGGGAGCGTATGTGAAGATCTCTGCGAGAACATTCCTCGGCGCCCTGGCAGTCAGCGTATTATCGGGTTCGCTGACTTTCGTTTCGAATACTCCGGCCAGTGCCGACGGAGACGTCCCCGTCCTGGCGGAAAGATATCTCGACCAGCAGATCGCTTGGGGTGATTGCCCTGGGCTGAGTAAGACATTGGCGGCGATGGCTCCGACGCCGATCCGGCAGAAATGCGGGACTTTCACCGCGCCCAAAGATTACTTTCATCAGGATCTGGGCGATATTAAGGTCGGAATTACCCAGGTTGCCCGCGACGATGATTTCGGCCCGAAGCGGGAGCTGTTCCTCAACCCTGGGGGACCGGGCGCGGCCGGCTTCCCTTTCCCGGCGAGTACCGCGATCAAGCAACCGCAGTTGCTGCTCGACCATGATTTCGTGGCGGTGGATCCACGGGGGACCGGGTTGGGTACGCGGGTCGATTGCGATGGAGGGAGCCGTCGGCCGACTCGCGAGACCTGTCCGACGCGGCGATCGCCAAAGCGCGTGCGAACGTGAAGAAGTGGGTCGCCGGCTGCGCGGCGAAGCACGGCGACCTCTTGCCCTATCTGACCACTGAGCAGACGGTCCGGGATATGGATCTGGGGAGAGCGCTGCTGGGCGCGCGAACCATCGACTACCAGGGCACCTCTGCCGGAACGTGGCTCGGCGCCCAATATCAGAAATTCTTCCCGGAGCGAGCGGGCCGGTTCGTCCTGGATTCCAACGCCCAGTTCTCTGACGGCTGGCAAACCACCTTCGAGCTGCAGCCGATGGCGATGCAGCGGCGGTGGGAAAAGCAGCTCCTTCCGTGGCTGTCCCGGCATGACTCGAAGTATCATCTCGGCGATACACCGGAAAAGGTCAACGAAACCTATGAGGCGATTCGCGCGGCCTCCGGAAGCGGCAAGCTCGGCCGCCTGACGCCAGATCAGCTTGACGCGGCCGTGGCGGCCTCGCTGTACAGCTCGTCGTCCTTTACGGAGGTGGCGGGGAAACTGCATGAGCTGGATCAGGCAGTGCGGAGCGGAAAGCCGGTGGACGACGGCGGTTCCTTGCTTTCCTGGATCTTCGACACCGTGAAGAAGTTCTTCCCCGAAAACGACCCACCGGCCAAGTCCGATACCGTGTTCACTGCGATCACCTGCAACGACACCGCCTGGCGCGGCGAGGACTACTGGGTCGATTTCGCCAGGAAGCAGGCCGGCAGCAATTCGCTGCTCGGTTCCGGATTCGCCGTTCAGCCCTGTAATTACTGGCCGTACCAGCCGGTCGGCCTGACGCCGGTGACCGGCCGAACCGCGCCAGGCGCGCTCATGCTGCAAGACACGCTCGACCCCGCGACCGCCTACGAGGGAGCCGTCGCCGCGCACCGGAGCAACCCCGCGACCCGCATGGTGACCGTGATCAACGCGGGAGACCACGGCGTGGCCGGAAGTAACACATGCGCTGATGCCGCGGTAAATCGATACCTGCAACAAGGGGTGCTCCCCGGGAACGACGTGGTCTGCCAGGGCACGCCCATGGTGAACGAGGACCGCGTGTACGAAGCAGGACCACAGCTGGCGGATGCTCAGCCAGCCGTGGACAGCAGCCGGGTGCCCAATGCGGCGCAATATGTCAATGCGCTGCTGATGGCGATCTCGACCCGAACCTGGAGTCAGATCATCCCCGCTGGTTGAGCGGTCTCGGTCAGGCGAGAGAAGGGGGAGCTTCCCGCGCGGCCGGTACTGGCGGAAGCCCGGCACGGCAGGAGGGCGGGCGAAGGTCCTGGACGAAACCGATGACATAACCCAGTCCGTCTGGTGCCTCGTACTGACTTGGCTGCAGACATTGATCTTCGCCGACGACGTTAAAGGTGTTTCTAGCTCACTATAATTGCATGATTATTTCATGTCGGTGATCTTACTTATTCATTGTTCGATGGGTGATCTTCGGGGAATATATTGCTCATTGCGCGGGAGGTCGGTCACGATGTTTTCCGACCGTAACGGAGTGGATTCGCGCGTCGCGGTTCGTCAATCGTCGACCGGGTGACCTTAAGGATGATGTTCATGCGATTGAGACAGATCGTCGCGCTCTCCGCGACAGCGGGTCTGATGGGAGCCGGACTGGTAGCGGGAACCGCGGGCGTGGCGGCCGCCGCGCAGGCCACTCCCAGTGCCTACGGATACATCGCCGGCGCGTCTGGAAGTCTTCCTTTGGGGTACTGGCCGAGCGGGGCGAACATCCTGTCCGCCGCGGCGCCAGCGGCACCGGAGTCCGATCCTGGCGCCAAGGTTCCTGGGAACGCGATAAAGTCAGTGTCGATCCCCGTCGGCGACATCAACCTTCTGCTGGAAGGCGACGGCGTCGGCGGGGGTGCGCTGGCGGTCGACACCACGGCAAACCCGGCCACGGGCGTGTCGACCGCGAAGGCGGCCGCCTTGACCGCGCGAATTGACGTGAAGCTGACGGCGGGAAAGATCATCGATTCGATTATCGGCGGGGTCCCTGACGGCGTGGGCAAGAGATTGTTGTTGGCGGCGAAGGCTGCTGCGTACGATGTTGAAGCAAGTGCGAAATTCTCTTTGTCTGGACTTGGCGCGAGCTGTCAGTCGGGTCCGGCCGGTACGCCGGCTGCCGCCGAAGTGTCCCGCCTGAAGGTCGATGCCGAAATCTCCATCGCGGGGTGGCCCCCGTTCTCGCCGGTGCATATTAATCAGCCCCTGGCCGGCAAGGGTTTCGACGTGCCGGGAATTATTACCGTTGGTACAAGTGTGGTGAACAACCTCCCCGATGGGGGCATCTCGGCCGATGCGGCCTCGGTCAGCGTGGCGGGCAAGGCATTCAATCTGGGCCATGTCGAGTGCCATCCGGGAGTCTTGGCGGATGGCCAAGAGTGACGTTCTCGGCTGCTGGAGGCGGCGCGGCTTTGAGTGCCTCACCCCGCTTCGGTCACGACACCCCGTCCGGACCTGTTGCGTCGCTGAGCACCCGTGCCGCGCTGCCGTTCGCGGCAGTCGACCGAAGGGGTCCCGCGGCGGTCCATTGGCGCTCGACTCCGGGTTGTCAGCTGGCACGAGCCGAGCACCCTGAATAAATCATCAGGCAATCGTCCGCATGCCATGACCGTCGAATGAACAATTGCACCTGCTTGCCCGGCCAGCGTCCCGGACCTTGACAGTCGGCGTTGCTCAAGGTTTCCGGATTCCTCCAGTAGTGCAAGATTTGTTCGACGTCGCAGGCATCCTGGCTGCTGAAGCTGTTCGGCAAGGAAGCTGAACTTTCGCGGACGGAATGCTTCGCCGGTTATTTCGCCACCTTCTCCGGAAGGAATTCACTCGACAAGGCGGACCGGCTTATTCCGGAATTGCACGCGTAGTTTCACGGCCGGTCGCGACCTAACGGCGGGTACTCCGACAGAGGAGAGCGGATGAACGTGAGCAAGAGACGGTTTGGGGTCAAGATCACCGCTGGTGTAGCGGGACTGCTGGCAGTCGGGATGCTGGTCGGCGACGGGGTTCTGATCGATCGGGTCGTACCCCAGGCCGGCGGGCAGCCGGGTGCGGCCCGTGCTGATGGCCCGGTGCCGCACAGTGCGGAAACGCCGCGGCAGCAGGACGGCCGGTCGGTCCTGCCGGAACCGACTGCGATACCGAGAAAGCCTGACATCCCGAGACCGTCCACGAGGCACGAGACCACCGCGACGGGGGTGAGCAGCACGGCAGACTATGCCGCAATGGACGACCGGCCATCGCCTGCCGAACAGGTGCGACGTCAGGCCGCCGCCGACAATGTGGAACACGAGCTGTCGGCACTCGCCGACAACCCCGCGGGGCACCGGTCCGCTCCGTCCGGCTCGGCCGATGCGGCTCCCGGTACGGCGGACTCGTTGAAGGCTGTCGGGACACAGAAGGTGTTCGTGCTGGCCGTCGAGTTCGGCGACGACACGAGCCCCGCCATCGGCGGCCCGGCCGGCCCGGTGCACAACCAGATTCCCCGCCCGGACCCGAAGAAGGACAACTCGACTTACTGGGTCCCGGATTTCAATCGGCAGCACTACCAGGACCTGTTCTTCGGCGACCGGACTCCTTCCTTCAAGGATTTCTACCGCCAGCAGTCGCAGGGCCGTTTCGACGTGACCGGTTCGGTGACCGATTGGATCAAGCTCCCGCACAGCGAGGCCTATTACAACAACGTCGACGGCGGAATGCTGGACGAACTCATCGCCGACGGCATGAATGGATGGATCGCCAACCGCAAGGCCGCCAAGTGGTCCGACTCCCAGATCAAGGCCGAGCTGGCCACGTTCGACACGTGGAGTCGCGCTTCCCGCAAGGACAAGCCGGACGGCCAGATCGACCACCTGACGATCATCCACGCCGGGATCGGAGCCGAGGCGACCGGAGCCAAACCCGATCAGACGGACGACCCCCGGCTCCGCGACAACATCTGGTCGCACCGCTCGAGTCCGCTGGATCCGGTGGACGTCGGCAACACCGGGCTCAGCGTCGCCGACTACACCATCGAGCCGGAGAACGCCGGGGTCGGTGTCATCGCGCACGAATTCGGCCATGACCTCGGTCTGCCCGACCTCTACGACACAGTTGGCGAGACCAACAACACCGCGGGCTTCTGGTCCGTCATGGACAAAGGATCGTGGCTCTCCGATTCGGACAACGCCACGGGCACGGCACCGGCCGGATTCGGGCCATAGGAGAAGCTCATGCTCGGCTGGGTCGACTACACGGCCGTCCGCTACGGGGAGGGAGGCGATGTCTCCTTGGACGCATCGAACGCGAAACAGGGCGACAACTCGCAGGCACTGGTCGTCATCCTGCCGAAAGGCCCGGACGGCAAGGGTCGCTATTACCTGGCGGAGAACCGGCGTTATGCCGGATACAATTCCGACCTGCGCAGAGCATATTTCCGCAGCGATCCCGACAGCTCAATCGTGCAGCGCTTCGGCTACCAGCCCGGGATGCTGTTGTGGTATTGGAACCGGTCCTACACCGACAACAGGATGGCTGAGCATCCAGGGGCCGGGCAGGTGATCCCCATCGACGCCCACCCCGACCAGATCTCGTCGGACGACGGCCGTGAGGCCAGCGTCGGCGTGCAGATGTACGACGCCACCTTCACGTTGACCCCAACGCCCGCGCTGGACCTGCGGTGGTCGAACCGAAACGAGGACAACATCAAGTATCAAGCCAAAATTTCCGCACCGTCGGCTCCCGCGCAACCGGCCTTCGACGATCGCCTCTGGGCAGCGAAGAAGCTGCCGGGAACCGCGGTGAAGGTGCCGGACACCGGCACGAGCATCACACTGGCTGGTGAAGCGCTCGATGGCGGCACTGTCACGGTCCGGCTCGTCTTCACGAAGCCATCAGCGGAATAGCCGACGAGGGCGAACGCCATCGGCCCCAGGACCGTCACCGGGAGCCACGGGCCGTCCGGAGATGCCGGGCCGCGCGGTGGGGGATGCCAGCCACGAGCTGGCCCCTCCGCACGGTCCGGCTGTCTGGTCGCGGCAGGTGTGCAGACAGCACGAGCCGTGAGGTTGCTCCTGGCCAGGGAGTTCGTGGCCGCCAGGCCCGGCATGACTGGCACCCCCAGTCGAACCGATAATTCGAGCGCCGTGTCACCGGGCCTGGCGGTGACAAAGGACCGCTGACAGACCTCCGATTTTGCTAGCGGTTCTGCAGGCAGTGTGGCGGGTTGGCGTAAGGCTCGGGTTTCGTCGTAGGTCTGTCCTGTTTGGAGGCAATGGTCAGAGCTGACCGAGCGTGCGGTTGAACAGGTGTCGCAGGGTGGTGGGGTGGCGGCGATGAAGGCCCAGAGCCAGCCGACGGCGGTCGTTCTTGATGCGCAGGTGGGCGACGGAGATCGGTCGTCCGGACGCGCGGGTGACGGGTCCGGCGCAGGTCTTGAGCGCATGGGCGTCGGAGAACTGGCTGCCGTCGTCGCCGAGAGGACTGCTGGCGCGACAGACCTGGAGATCCACGACACGGTGCTGATCGCCGCGGCCTTCTGCATGTTCAACCGCTACGTCGACGGCCTTGCGACGTTCGCGCCGAGTGATCCGGCCCCGTACGCGGACCAGGCGAGGAAAATCGTCAATCACGGCTACCTCGCGATCAGCCGCTGAAGCAGCGCCGTCGATCGCCGGTGCCGCCGGTGGCGCACCCCGGTGCGAAGTGACACAGTTTCCCCATGGCCACAGACGAAGACCGGATCACCGCGGCGCGCGCCGAATTCGACGATCTCGAGGAGAGGATGTCGCAGCACGGGAGCGTGCGCGGCACTCTGTTCGGCAAACCGTGCCTCAAGGTCGGCACCAAGGCCTACGCGTGCCAATTCCGGGACGGCGTCGCCTTCAAGCTTCCGCCGGATCCGCACGCGGCCGCGCTGAAGCTGACCGGTGCGGAACTGTTCGATCCTTCAGGAAAGGGACGCCCGATGAAGGAATGGGTGCAAATTCCGGTGCGGCACGCGAAAAAATGGCCGGAATTGGCACTGCAGGCTCTGGAACACGTCGGCGGGTGAGCGCCGGGCAACACCGCAATCCCTGACAGGTTTCGCGAGGGCCGAACTGTCACACTCGTCGTGGTCGAGGGCGCCACACAGGGAGGGCTGAGCGGCGATGCCACACCCGTTCGGGTACATGCAGCTGGCGACGACGGACATCGAGAAGTCCCGGCAGTTCTACGGCGAGCTGTTCGACTGGCAGCTCACGCCGACCGGCGACGACGACCATCCCTACGTCGAGATCCAGAGCGGCGAAGGCCCTCCGATCGGCGGCATCATGCCGTCCGCGCCGCAGGCGCCGCCGATGTGGGTTCCCTATGTCCAGGTGGCCGGAGTCGAGCCGTTCGTCGCCCAGGCCCGGAAGCTGGGCGGCGCGGTGCTCCGGGAACCCGCCGAACTGCCTGACCACAGCTGGTACGCCGTCCTCGCCGATCCCACCGGCGCTCCCTTCGCCCTGCACGGGCCGAGGAGCTGAACCAGACAGCCACGTCCGAACGCCAGGGGAGGGGAAATGGCATCTCGTCGCGCCGCGTTCATGGTCACGCTCACGGGTCTGGCCGCCCTCGGTGCCGGGCTGCTGGCCGGCAGTGCGGGTTCGGTGCGGGCTGAGCGCCCGGATCCGGCTTCGGGTGCGCGCCCCGCGGCCGCGGACCTGCTCGCCCGCGGTCGGTATCTGGCGACCATCGGCGTGTGCGAAGCCTGCCACACTCCGCCGAAGGTGCCCGCTCAGCCTCCGCCGCCCGGCGACGAGCAGGGGATCGCCCGGGAGCGCGAGTTCCGGACGAATCCCGACTGGAAGAAGTACCTCGACGAGACCAGGGTCGACGCGGGCGGCGTTCCGTTCATCCTCCGGTTCTCCCCGACCAGCAGCGGAGTCGTGTACAGCCGCAACATCACGCCGGACGTCGCGACCGGGATCGGCCGATGGTCGGTCGACGACATCGTGAAGGCGCTGCGCACCGGCGAGACGCCGGACGGCCGCGTGCTGTTCCTGTTCGCTCCGCACACGTTCTTCGCGAATCTCGCCGATTCCGACGCCAGGGCGCTGGCGGTCTACCTCAAGAGCTTGCCGCCGGTGAACAACCGGATCCCGGACCGGCAGTTGCCGTTCCCTCCCCAGCCCGCCGCTCCGGTGCCCCATCCGGCGGACCCGCCCACCGGACCGTCGCCCGCCCGTGCCGAGTACTTGCTCGCCGCGGTCGTCGGCTGCAAAGAATGCCATTCGCACCACGAAAACGGCGTTCTGCAGGAGTTCACGGGCGGCGACCCCAAGGACGCCTTCGTCGGCGTGTTCCGGCTCGGGTCCGATCTGCCGCTGCGGACCAGCGAGAAGGGGCTGGCCGCCTTCCCCTACCCGGGGAACGCGGTGCTGTACGGGGAAACCTCACGAAGTTCGGAGTGGACGGCCCGAGCCGTGACACGTCGGTGTTCGAGCTGATGCGCGCGATGCGCCGCGGGATCGCGGTGGAGCCGGACCAGTACGGCAGGCCGCGCCCGCTCGAGCACATCATGCTCTGGCAGTTCTACTCTCAGATGAGCGCCTCCGACGCCTATTCCATCGCGGCGCTGGTCAAGCGATTGCATTACGTCCCGCACGACGTTCCGCAGGGCCCGATCCGTTTCGGCGAGGACTGGCGCGCGGCCTTCAAGCAGGTGTACGGCACCGAACCGTCTCAGCACGACGCGGAGATCTTCGGCAAGACGCTGCCCAAATAAGCGTTCAGGGCAGCAATTTCGGAGCCGGCGCGGAAACGCGCCGTCCGGGAAACGCGGAAGAAACCGCCGACAGAAGACAATCCAGAAGGGGGAATCATGGCAGATTCCGCAGCGACCGGCGGCGGATCGTACGCGGAACTCGTTTCGCGGTACCACGCGCTGAGCGAGGAACACGACGAACTCGTCCGCCAGATGGGGGACCAGATCAAGCCTTTTCCCGCGGCGGGAATCGACGGTTTCCTCAGCCACTTCATCATTTCGCTGGAGATCCAGCAGGGCGATCTGGCCGGTCAGGCCGTCAATTTCACGATGCCGCCCGCGACGCAGACGGTCTCGAGGTCCGAGCCGTTCGTGTACCGGCCCGGCGGGGAAAACCGGGCCGACATCCCGCTGCCGGAGGGATGCACCCTGCCCTCGGTCATCCGGGAGGAGGACTTCCTCACCCGGCCCGAAGGCTACTTCGACCCGGGCCGCCAAGTCGTCTGGATGCAGATCCTGAACCTGGACGCACGGGTGGAGCACGAGGTGCTGGGCCCGGTCCGGATCATTCTCGGGGAGACGCTCAAGCGCGAGTACCCCGACGTTTTCCAGCCCTCGCTCGGGATCGCGCAGGCGCTCGGGCGCCGCGGCGGGTTCCCCGCCTCGCTGTTCTTCAACCCCTACGCGCTGATCGAAACCCAGTTCGGGGCGTTCCGGGCGATCCACGGAACGCTGGCGTACGGCCGCGTCACCGACTTCCCGCCGGTCGGCACTCCGGTCAGCATCCGGGACTGCATCCCGCTGGAGAACGTCGAGGACGTCCGCCGGGCAGGTGTGCCGCGCACCGCGCACGAGTCCATCGAGCCGTTCGCGCGGCTGATCGCGTTGTCCCACCCGATCGACGTGCCCATGCAGGTTTCCGGCACCGAGGCGTTCCAGTTCGTCGAGAGGGGTATCGCGCGCTCCGGTTCCGCCGGTGACTAGCCCTCCCGCGGTTTCGCTTGCCGGGGTCACCCGCTTGTTCGGGCCGGTCCCGGCCCTGCTTCGCGTCGGGTTGCGCATCGAGCGGGGCGAGTTCGTCTTGCTGCGCGGCCCGAACGGGGCGGGGAAGAGCACCTTGCTGCGGCTGCTGGGCACGGCCATCTCGCCGACTTTCGGCACCGGTGCCGTGCTGGGGTTCGACCTGGTGCGGGAGCGGCCCGCGATCCGCGCCCGCACCGAGCTGCTCGGGCATCGGGCGCGGCTGTACGACGAGCTGACCGCGGAGGAGAACCTCCGGTTCGTGTGCCGGCTCCACGGCATCAGCTCCGCGAAAGTCACCGCCGCGCTCGAACGGGTCGGGATGGCGAGGACAGCCGGCGAGCGGGTGCACGGCTTCTCTCCGGGCATGCGGCAGCGGCTCGCGCTGGCGCGGCTGCTGGTGCGTGCTCCGGAGCTGCTGCTGCTCGACGAGCCTTTCGCGGCGTGCGATCAGGAAGCGAAGCAACTGGTCGAGGACATCGTGGGCGAGGCTCGGCTCGCCGGGCGGACCGTCGTGCTGGCCACTCACGACAGTGAGCGTCCGTTGTTGCCTGACCGAGTCCTGCGGTTGGCCGCTGGCAGCGTGAACGACTCGGCGGGCACGCCGGTTACCGCGGCGACGGAGGGACGGTGACGATGGGCGCGCCGTCGGCCGTCGCGGTGATCGCGGCCAAGGATCTGCGCGTCGAACTGCGGGCACGGCACGCGACCGTGCTCGTCGGACCGTTCGTGGCGACGCTGGTGGTCTCTTTCGGACTGTCGCTCGGGCCTGGCGGGGCGGCCGTGGAGCGGCTGGCTCCCGGCCTGCTGTGGCTCGCTGCGCTGTTCGGCGCGGTGCTGCTGTGCCGCCGCGCGTACGAAGCCGAGTTCGACGACGACGCGATACTGGGCCTGCTGCTTTCCCCCAGGCCGAATTCGGTGCTCTACCTCGGCAAGGCGATCGCCATCGCAATTCAGCTCGCGGTGCTGGAGTCCGGAGTTTTCGGACTCGTCGCGGTGCTGTACGGGTTGCCCGCCGCGTCTTCGCCGGGTGGGCTGGCCGCGGCGTTGCTGCTCGGCGCCCTCGGGATGGGCGGACTGGGCGCGCTCCTCGGAGCGGTGTCGGGCGCGGCGCGGACCCGCGAGTCAGTGCTGCCGCTGCTCGTCTTCCCGCTGTCGGTTCCGATGCTGATCGCGGGCGCGAAGGCGACCGCGCTCGCGTTGTACGGCCCGACCGGCGAACTCGGCCGCTGGCTGGGATTGCTGTTCGTCGTGGCCTTGGTGTTCTGGGCGGCGGGCACTCTGCTGTTCGACTACATGGTGGAGGACTGAGATGCGGAGGGCGCGCCGGGCCGTCGGAAGGCTGACGAGCGAACGCGGGCGCCGCGTGCTCGGCTGGACGGCGGCCGTCTGCCTGGTGCTCAGTGCCGTGCTCTCGCTGGTGGTCGTGCCCGCCGATGCCGAGCAGGGCGTGGTTCAGCGGCTGATGTACGTGCACGTGCCCACTGCCTGGATCGCCTATCTGGCGTTCGCGGTCGTGTTCGCCGCGAGCGTGGCCTATCTGCGGACCAGGCGGACGCGCTGGGACCGCCTCGCCGAGGCATCGGCTGAGATCGGCGTCGTGTTCACCGCGCTGACCATCGTCCTCGGCGCGATCTGGGGCCGTCCGACCTGGGGCGTGTGGTGGACCTGGGATCCGCGGCTGACCACCACCGCGATCCTGTTCCTGATCTACCTCGGCTACCTCGCGGTGCGGCGGCTGCCGGAAAACCCCGCGCGCGCCTACCGCTGGGCGGCGGTGATCGGGGTGCTGAGCTTTCTGGACGTGCCCGTCGTGCACCTGTCCGTGCTGTGGTGGCGCGGGCTGCACCAGCCGCCGTCGGTGCTCCGGGTGCAAGGGCCGGTCGTCGCGCCGTCGATGCTGTTCGCTCTCGGGTTCGCGGTCGCCGCGTTCACTCTCGCTTACCTCTGGCTGCTGGCGACGCGCATGCACTTGCGCCGGGTCGAGGAGCGGGCGCGCTCGGACCTGCTGCGCGAGCCGGTGGCGCGGGTGGGGAAGGAGGCGCCGAATTGAGCTACGCAGTGGCCGGGTATCTCCTCACCTTCGTCGTCGTAGCCGGCTACGCGACGGCGTTGCGGCACCGGCTGCGCCGGGCTTCACGGCTGGGGCCGAGGAAATGAGAAAGGCCGTCGCTTTGGTGCCGGCGGGGTTGATCGTCGGCGCGCTTGCCTGGGTGGTGACGGCGGGAGCCGGCGACAACCTCGTGTACTACCAGACACCGGGCGAGTTGCACGCCGGCCCGAGCACGGCGCGAGTCCGCGTCGGCGGACAGGTGATCCCGCGTTCGATCGTGCAGGACGGCCGGGCGATCCGGTTCCTGCTGCGCGACTCCGGGGCACAGGTCGCGGTCGTGTACACGGGCACGACGCCGGCGACGTTCAAAGACGGGCAAGGCGCGATCGTCGAGGGCAGCTACGGCCCCGACGGAGTGGTCCGAGCGGACACTCTCCTGGTCAAGCACGGCAACCGGTACACCCCGCCACCGGACACGCGGGGGTAGCCGATGGATGTCTTCGGCCGGACCTCGCTGCTGCTCGCTTTCGCCGCCGCGGCCTGGGGATTGTTCGCCGCGCTGTTCGGCCGCCAGCGTCCGGCCCTCGCCGAAAGCGCCCGCACCAGCTGCTTCGCCGTCGCTCTGGCGACCGCGGCGGCGAACGCGGCGATGCTGGCCGCCTTGCTGTCCGACGACTTCGCGGTCCGGTACGTCGCCGAGAGTTCCAGCCGCGCGGCTCCGGTGCTGTACAAGGTGCTGGCGTTGTGGGGCGGGGCCGGCGGTTCGCTCCTGCTGTGGAACCTCGTCCTCGCCGGGTACGGCGCGGCACTCGCCTGCTGGGCCCGCCGCCATCCGCATCCGGCGCTGCGGTGGGTGTTCGCGACGGTCGCCGGGGTGCAGGTTTTCTTCCTGTCGCTGGTCGTCGTCGCGACCGACCCGTTCGCTCGCTCCAATCCGGTCCCCGCTGACGGTGCCGGGTTGCAGCCGCTGCTGCGGAGCAACGTGCTCATGGCGGTGCACCCGCCGGTGCTCTATCTCGGGCTGATCGGGTTCGCGGTGCCGTTCGGGTTCGCCGTCGCCGCGCTGGCCGAACGCGACGCCGCCGACTGGTGGGTGCAGGCCGCGCGCCGCTGGGTGCTGGCCGCCTGGTGTTTCCTCGCCGCCGGCCTGTGCCTCGGTGCGTTGTGGGCTTACACCGTGCTCGGCTGGGGCGGGTTCTGGGGGTGGGATCCGGTGGAGAACGCCGCCCTGCTGCCGTGGCTCACCGCGACGGCATACCTGCATTCCGCGCGGCTTCAGCAACGGCGCGGGATCCTCAAGATCTGGAACATCGGACTGATCCTCGCCACCTTCGTGCTCACCGTTCTCGGCACCTTCCTGACCAGAGGCAGCCTCCTGGTGTCCGTGCACGCCTTCGCGGACTCCGCGATCGGGCCGTTCTTCCTGGTCTTCCTCGGGGCGGTGGCAGTCGCGGCTGTTGTTCTCGTGCTGCGTCGGGCGAGCCGGTTGCGTTCGCACGGAAAGCTGGACGCGGCGCTGTCCCGGGAGACGTTCTTTCTCGGCAACAATCTGGTGCTCTCCGCGCTGGCGGCAACCATCGGCGCCGGCATGCTGTACCCGCTGGCAGTGGAGGCCAGTTCGGGCACGGAAGTCACGGTCGGCAAGCCGTTCTACACGCAGACGACCACGCCGCTGTTGCTGCTCGTCCTTCTGTTGGCAGGGATCGCACCGCTGCTGCCGTGGCGGAAAGGACAGCCGGGCCAGCTTCTCCGCCGCCTTGCGCTGCCGGCCGCCGCGGCAGTCGTCGCGGCCGTCGGCATCCGGCTCGCCGGAGCGCCAGGCATCGCCGTGCCGCTCGGGTTCGGCCTCGCCGCGTTCGCCGCGGCGGGCGCGCTGAGCGAACTCGCCCGTTCAGCGCGCGCACGGTATCCCCGCGGGACCGCCGTTCTCCGGTCGCTGTGGACCGCGTTCGCCGGCCATGCGGTGCGGCGCTCGCACGGTGCGCTGCTCGCGCATCTCGGCCTGGCGCTCGCTGCCGCGGGCATCGCGGCGAGCGCGGGACTGTCCCGGGAGGCCGAAGCGACCTTGGTGCCCGGACAGTCCGCCGTGCTCGCTGGCTACGAACTCTCCTACGCGGGAGCGGAGCAGCACGCCGATCCCGAACGCACGACCTTGTCCGCCCGGTTCACGCTCAGCACCGGAGACGGCTCGGCAGCGGAGTTGTCACCGTCGATCGCTTCCTACCGGGGCACCACGGACCCGATCGGCGAACCGGCGCTGCGGCGCGGCGTCTGGACCGACCTTTACGCGACCCTCCTCGCGGTCCAGCAGCCCGGCAACCAGGCGACCGTCCGGCTGTACGTCAACCCGGGCGTGCCCTGGTTCTGGGCTGGGGGAGCGCTGGTCGTCGTCGGCGGGTTCCTCTGCGGCTGGCCGGTCCGGCGCCGCTCGCCGTCTCGCGCCAGGCGCGTCGCCACGGCCGGAGCGACGCCGTGAACGGCCGGTACTGGCGGATCGCGGCCCCTGTCTCCGCTCTGCTCGCCGCGGTGCTGACGGTGCTGGTGGTGGCGGCGCTGCGGCCGTCCGGGGACGCGGAGCCGGCGAAGCGCCCCGCTCCGGACTTCGTCCTGCCGAAGCTCGACGGAAGCGGGCCTCTCCGGCTGGCCGACCTCCGCGGCCATCCGGCGGTACTCAACTTCTGGGCGTCCTGGTGCGCTCCGTGCAAGGACGAGTTCGCGGTGCTGCGCGACGCGTGGCCGCGCTACCGGCAGCGGGGCTTCGTGTTCGTCGCGGTCGTCTTCGACGACACGACGGCCGCGGCGGCGGAATTTCTGCGGACGGCGGGCGCGGACTGGCCCGTGGTGGTCGACGAGAAGTCCCGGGTCGCGCTGAGCTTCGGCGTGCGCGGCATTCCGCAGACTTATTTCCTCGACCGCGACGGCCGGATCGACCACGTCGAGCGCGGACCGCTCACCCGGTTGACCCTGTCCGCCCGGCTGTCCTCGCTGGAGCGCGGATGACGCGGCGCTGGCGCTTCCTGGTCGTGGCCGCGGCGGTCGTCGCACTGGGCGCGATCGCGCTGCTGACCGAACGCTCCCCGTCGGTCGACGAGACCGCACGGCAACTCGGCTCGGCGTTGAGATGTCCTACCTGCCAGGGCGTTTCCGTCGCGGACTCGCCTTCTCCGGTGGCCAGGGACATGCGCGACCGGATCGTGTCGGAGCTGCGGGCGGGCCGCACGCCGGACGACATCCGGCGCGAGTTCGTCGCCGCGTACGGAGACTGGGTTCTCCTGGAGCCTCCTCCGCGCGGCCTTGGCTTGCTGCCGTGGGCGATCCCGGCCGCGGTGCTCGTCGCGGGAGGGATCCGGTGGGCGCTGGCGGCTCGCCGGTGGATCGGGCGCGACGACGGCGCGAGAGGACGGCTGGAGTGAACTGGTGGATCGCGGCCGGCGTGTCGGTACTGGCCTTCGGAGTGCTGTTCGGTGTCGTCCGTCCGCTGCTCGCCGCGAAACCGGCCGGACGGCGGTCGGGTTTCTGGGCGGCCCGCCGCCGTCGCCTCGTCCTCGCGGCTGGTGCCGTGCTCTGCACGGTTCCCTTGTTCGTCACTGCGATGAACCCGCCGGACGCTGCCGAGCCTGCGGCGGTGCAGTCGCCCGCCGCCCCACACGCTGACGTGGGCGCGAGCTTGGACCGTGCCCGCCGCTATGCCCAGGAAGGCCTGGCGGACAAGGCGATCGACGAATACGTGACGGTGTTGCGGGTCGACAGCGGCAATGCCGAAGCGCTGTCGTCGATGGGGTATCTGCTGTACCTCGCCGGGCGGCCGGAGGACGGGCTGTGGGCGGTGGACGAGGCATTGCGGTCGGCACCCGGGTACGCCGAGGCGAAGTACTTCCGCGGTGCCATCCTGATCACCGCGCTCCGGCGAGGTCCGGAGGGGGCGGCCAGCCTGCGCGAGTACCTGGCCGCCGAGCCGGACGGCAACCACCGGCAGGACGCGCTGTACCTGCTCGGCCTGGCCGGAGAGAAGCCCTGACCGCTCTGCTATTGCCGGGTCAGCAGCAGCGCGGGCAAAGGGCTCAGCACCGGCGGATCGCTCGGGCGGGCCCAGCGCAGCGTCAGGTCGACCGGTGCGGACATGCTTCCCGCGGCGCGGACTGGCGCGGCGCCGACGAGGAGAGTCTCGGGCACCGGCGTCAGGCAGCTCGAAACGTCGGCACCCGACGGCAGTCCGATCGCCATGAGCCAATACTGTCCGTCGGGAACCGGCTCGAGCCGGAACGGTCCGCTGCCGCGGCAAGCCGTACACATCAGCGGCAGCCCTGATGCGAGCCGTGCCGGAAAAAGGCCGATCACGACTATCCCGGAAAAACGCGCCGGCACCGTCACTGTGCCCGGTACCGTGCCGCAGTCCTCGCTCCTTCCGGTCGTCGCGCGCATCGCGACGGAAATCATTCCCCGCAACGCGTCTTGGCTGGCCGCGGAAGCGAGGCGGCGCAGGTCCCGCGGAGCAAAGCCGGTGTACCTGCGGTACTGGTTGGTGAATGTCGCCGCGCTGCTGTAACCGACAGCCGTGCCGACGTCCATGACTGCCATTTCGGAAAGCAGCAAGAGTCGGCTGGCCTCACGCAGCCGCAACGCGGTGACGAATCGCGCCGGGGTAAGACCGGTCACCTCGTGGAACACCCTGACGAAATGGTATTTGCTCAAGCAGGCGATCCGCGCCATCTCGTCGACCGACGGCGGGCAGCCGAGGTTCGCCGCGGCCGCCGTCACCACCGCGTCCACCGCCTCGGTCCAGTGCCGGTCCACCGTCGACCTGTGTGCGAACGGCATCGCGTTTCCCCCTCCGGACACGCACAGCGCATAATCAGGTTAGTCCGGTTGTCCTCTTTTACCTTGATCCGATCGTGTGATCTGCGTGCTGTATCCCACCGGGTCCCGTTGGTGCCTTCGCGCAACGCGGCCGGGCGGGGAACCGTGTTCGCATGGCGCGCGGTCCAGCTCCGAGACCGGTCAGCGGGGCTGCTTCTGCCCACTTTTCCGGGCGGAGCTTGGGCCGGTCGCCCGAATTCCGGCACCATGTGGTGGACCTCATCGCGTCCAGACTCAATGGTGGCCCCGGTGCGTGTTCAACCTGGTAGGCGCGTCGGTGGAGAGTATTGATTTCTCCGGAACCTGGATCGATGACCTCGTAGATTTTGCCCATTGCCAGTTCGGCGAGGGCAAGACGTCCTTCGCGAACGCGCGGTTCAGCGGGAAATCCGTGTTCAGTGACTCCCCATTCTCTGGTGCCTAGTGTGCGCTGCACATCGCGATCGGCGCGCCTGCGGGCGCTGCGGCTTGGTAAGTCGAAACCTGGTCGGCCGAGGAAGCCGTTCTTCTCGCTGGGTGCTTGTGCGGGGCACGACGACCCTGCGCCCCTGTACCGGGATTTGAGGTACGGGCCGGGTAGATCTGCCGATTATGGTTTGGGGAGCCATCCAGCGAGTTCGGCAAGGTCTCCGTTTCAGCGATGACGACCTTGGTGCCGTCGCGGTGAGATTGATAGTGGTGGCCGGTGAAGTGAATCCCGGCGAGGCCGAGGAGCGAGCTAGCGAGTGGAGTGATGTCGCCGCTGCCCTGAACCGCTTCGAGGTTTTCAGAAGGCGTCTGCGTCGGTGCGGTTCGCGAAACTGGTCCACGCCACGGAGATGACTGCGGAATTCCCTGCGGTGTCGCCGACGGCCAGACGCATCCGGTCGAAGTGACATGCATGGGGTGCAGAGGAAGAAGTCGCGTACCTGGTCGGTGGATGCTGCGATGCATTTCAGGTCTCGCTTCACGGTCTTCTTCAGTGCCCGCATGCCCATGCGATTCAACGCTTCGTCAGTTTTGCCGGATCGTGCGGGTTTCTTGCTCTCGTTCGTGCGTTTGTCGAGATCCTTTGCGTTCGCTGAACTGGTGGTGCCGTTTTTCATATCTGCGATTCGCTCGTTCTCGTACGTCAGCAGAACTGCATGCGGGTGCGTGAAAGGGCGTTGTTGGTCGCCAATGCCGCCGGTCTTCTGAGCTGGGAGAGAGACGAATTCTTGGATGCGGTCGAGCTGCGCGCCGCAGTGAGCGGCTCGTGCCGACCCCCGCGTGTGGTCGTGTGTATTCCGCCAGGGAAGCTGGATATCGGTGTGGAGACGGATCCGCTCGATGTGGATGTGGTGGCGCGACGGGCCCGGGCCGTCAGGCTGGCGAGACTTGTGTTGCGGGACGGGATGGTGCGGCGCAGTGCTTGAGCTACGCCGTGGGGCCGAGCAGGTCGTCTGCGTGACGGTCTGGTTGACCGGCTCCGTGCGCTTGCGTCGCTTCCGCGGGATGGCCGCCGTGCGGGCGGCAGGCGAGTCGCGAGGGGCGTTGCTGGTTTCCGGCTGATCGGAAATCAATGCGCGACAACGACACGGCGCTGTTCACCGGTGGCGCTCGGGGTTGCTGGCCGATATCGACACTGTCGATGTTGTTGCCGAGGGCCATTGGTTGCCGGTGCGGAATCAGGCCGTACTCGTCCGTCTTCGCCCCTCGCCGGCCGGGACGGCGAGCAGGTTGAGCCGACGTTTGTGCGTGACATCGTCCGCGAGCGCGGATCCTGGGCGACTCGCGTCGTCCAGGATCCGGGATATCGAGGATGTCGGGTACTTGTCGCGGGGAGTTGTCGGGCGCGCGCCGGGTTCGTGCGAGGCCGGTGTGCTAGCGGTGTTGTGCGCGGCGGGCTTGCTGTCGTTGCTGGTCGGCGTGGTCGGCGGCCTGCTGGGCGGCGTCTGGATAGTCGCGGATCAGTGCGGCCAGGCGGTTGGCCAGGGACGTGGTGCTGGGCAGGTCGGTCGGATAGCGGGGATCGGTCGCGTACGGCGGCCGGGCGGTCGCTACCAGCCGGGCGAACTCCGCTGGGTTGTCCACGTGTTGCCAGGCCGCCGCGAATCGAGGCTGGGTCAGCCGGGTGGAATGCTCGGCGATCGCGTCCGCTTCGGCCGGGTAGGTGCGGAAGTCCCGGCGCATGCGGTGCCGGAATCCGGATCCTGACTCGTTCGGCCAGATCCTCGGTTCCGGGCCGGTCAGGCGCGGATCGTTCTCGTGCCGGGTGGGGAACACTTCGGTGGTGACCACGGTGTGGCGCCGGTCCGGCGGGTCGTTCGGGCCCGCTTCCACGTTGAACAGGTTGTTGCCGGTCGCGCCGCGTGCTGTCCAGCCCAGTTCGAGGGCCATCTGGCCGAGGATGAACGCGGCCGGCACGCCGCTGCTGCGCTGCACTTCGATCGCTTGGTCGCGGAAGTGCAGCACGAACCCGATCTGCGTGCCGAAGCGGGCGCACAGGGCGGCACTGGTCGCCGCGTCGATGGTTACGCCCGCGCCCAGTTCCGGGGCGACCGGGCCGGTTGGTGCGGCCGCATCTTGCGTGGGCGGGCCCGCGTCCTGGACCGGTGCCGGGACGCCGGTGTTCGTTGCCGGTGCGCCCGCGTCCGCGGGCAGGGGAGCACCGCCGGGCAAGGACGCGTCCCTCGGTTCCTCGTCGGGGGAATCCCGGTGCACCATCGGGCCGGTTGCCTGGGCCGGGAGACCGCGGCTGCCGGCCGCGATAGTCCGAGCTTCCTGCTCCGCCGGGTCGCTGGGCCGGCTGATCGCCTCCGGCGCGCCGGAGAGTCCGTGTTGCTGCACGACGTGGGTCAGTTCGTGGGCGAGCAGTTGCTGCCCAGAGGCCGTCGCGGGTGCGTACTGGCCGGCACCGAACGCGATGTGCGAGCCGATCGTGTAAGCGCGCGCGCCCAGTGCCCGCGCCGATTCGGCGGCGCGCGAGTCAGCATGCACCCGGACGGTGCTGAAGTCCTGACCCAGGCGAGCGCTCATGACGGCGCTGGTCGGCTTGTCCAACGGCTCGCCGGGCGATCTCACCACCTCCGACACGACGGACGGCACCGGACCTTGCTCCTGCCGAGCGCTGCGCGGCGGCGGTTGGTGGGCGTGGGTCATCAGCCGAGTGTCCGGTCCCGCCGTCACCCTGCCGTCACCCCCACGGAACCAAACCTGTCTCCTGGACCAATGCGGCGGCCTGCAGGTCGTCGCTTCCTCCGACGAACGCACCCGGTTGCTGGAACTGTTCCAGCTCCAGTCCGACCAAGGACCGTGCCTGGAGGCATGCCGCACCGGCGACGTCGTGACCGTCCGCGATCTGAACACCGTGGCCGGTCGATGGCCAGCGTTCGCCGCCGAAGCGATCGCCGAGGGGTTCCGTTCGGTGCAGGCCGTGCCGCTGCGGCTGCGCCGCAAGGTCATCGGAGCGCTCACCCTCTTCGGAGACAACGCCACCCCGTTGCGACCGGAGAACCTGGACATCGCCCGCGCGCTCGCCGACACCGCCACCGTCGGCATCCTCCAGGAACGCGCCATCCGCCGCGGCGAAGTCGTCACCGAGCAACTCCAGCACGCTCTCGACAGCCGCGTCACCATCGAACAAGCCAAAGACGTGCTCGCACAAGCCGGAGCCATCCCCATGGACGAAGCATTCGACCGCATGCGCCGCTACGTTCGCTCCCACGGCCAGCGACTCAGCACCACCGCCGACCGCATCGCCCGCAAAGCCCTCCTCCCCGCCACTGTTCTGGCCAGCCCGTATCCCCGCTGACCTTCGCAGGCCGACCGGTGCGCGGCCCACGACCGTCGTCAGCGTCCCGCTCGGCGATAACGGACGTTCCGGCTGCAGCCGAGCGCGGCCCGGTCCGATGACACGGCCGGTGCGGCTGGCGTTAAAGCGGCATCGGCCGATGCGCATGCCCGGATTCGCGCAGCTGGCGCACTCGAGGACGGCAGCGGGATCAGCGACCGGACGAAGAGACGACGCGGCCCAGGCACCGCGACAACCGCGCCAGCGCGTGCCCGGCGACGAGCCGGACATCGACCGAGCGGACCGCTCTCGTCGCGTCTACCGTTCAGGCGTCGCGCGGGTGCTTCACCTTGAGCCGTCCGCTGGCCAGCTCGCCGGACACCCGGATGAACGGGGAACCCGGCACATACGGGTCCGCCGCCTTGTCGATGACCCTGCCGCTGGTCGTGCTCAGCTCCTCGATGCGGATCGACCATCCGCGCGGCACGGTCAGATGCACCTGCCCCGAGCCGGTGCAGACCACTTTCAGCTGGATTTCCGTGTGCCGGCACACGGCGCGGGTGAAGTCGATCCGGACGCGGCCAGAGCCGCATTGCGTCAGTATCCGCCGCGGAACGACCCACTTGCCCTCCTGCTTGACCGAACCGTTGGCGGTGCGGAGCGCGAGCGCGGGCGGTTCGGAGAACGGCGGTTCGGGCGGAAACAGCGGCATCCCGGGGAAATCGGCCAGCACCGATTCCACCTCGCCCCGGGTCACCGCCGCGAGCACGACGTCGACCCGGTCGCTGAACTCGTCGAGACCGAGCAGGCCGTCACCGACGGCCTGCCTGAGCAGTTCCACCGCACGGTCGCGGTCGGCGTCGGACGCACGCTGATTCCCGCGTGCTGCTGCGCCACGGCGCGGTTCGAGTTCGCCGTCTGACACGTCGTCGCTTTATCGGGTCGGCCGCCGAACAGCGCCCGGGCGAGCGGCAGCTCGTGCGCGCAGTGCGCCGTGGGCGAGGTCGCGCCCTAACCGGACAGTCCGGCGACCGGCACGGTGATCCGGCTGCCGGGGTACGGCGGAAGATCGCACCGGGCGCGACGTTCATTTCGCACCCCGCTGCCCCGCTTGAGCTGCGACTCAGCGGCGAATGTTGAAGACTAGTGCCGCGATCGCCACGAGAAGGCTGAACCGGTGCCGGAAATCTCTCGCGACATCCCACCGGCTCCGGTTTCGCATCGCGCTGAGATAAGTGGCGTCTCGTTTGCCGAAGCCGTCGGCGTGGTCCGTGGCGGTGCAGGTCTTCCGGTTGTCAATGGCTAACAGCTGATCGGAGTCGATCCATTCCGAAAGCGTCGCGACCGACAACCACCACGTCTACACCGCCAGCATCGGCGACGGTACGGTCTGCTGCGGGCCGCCCCGAGCGAAGAAGCTGGAGTCCTTCCTGCCGGGCGGCCGAGATGGCCGCACCCAGGTCACCGGCATCAAGATCATCGGAAACTGCCTGCTCGTCGCCGGCGCCTTCACCGGACGCTTCTTCGTCTACACCGACACCGGCACCTCGTGTCCAGCTACACCGTCCCCGGCACCGGCGAGCCGATCCTCCTCAACGACGCCGCCGTCACCCGCGACGGGGACGTCGACATTGACCGGCTCCTTGCGCGCGGTGGTCTACCGGATCGCGGCCGCGGAGGTCAACGCCCCACCATCGGCGAGGTCCGCAAGATCGACGCACCGCCGCTGCCCAGCGCCGACGGCATCGCGTTGCGAGGAAACACCCTCTGTGTCGCTCGTTCCGTGAACAACAAGATCACCATGGTCCGGCTCTCCTGCGACGACGTCCGGGCCGCTGTCGTCTCCGAACGCACCTGCAGGGGCGCCGATACGACCACCGGCGTCGCCGTTGGCGGAGATCGGCTGCTGGTGACGACCTCCCGATGGACACCTACCTTTACGGCAATCCGTTGAATGGCCGGGTATTCGCCGTCCGGAGTCTGCCGCTGCACTGACACCTCGGGGGTGACGGCCGGTCAGGTCACGCTGGTTGCTGTGCGTGACCGTCCAGGAGCTTGGCGAGCAACGCCTGCAGCTGCCGGCGTTCGGATGCGGTCAAGGCGCTCAGCAGCTCGTCCTGAACGGCGTCTGTGTGCTGCTGGATCTCGGCCAGGTACGCCAGACCGGCGTCGGTGAGGACCACGATGTTCCGGCGCCGGTCGGCGGGGTCGGCCTCCCGCCGGATCCGGCCGGTCCTGTCGAGACGGTTGACGATGCCGTTGACGTCGTTGCGGTCCATGCTCAGCTGGCGGCCGATGTCGGCCTGGCTCAGCGGCCCGCGGTCGTCGAGGGCGGCCAGGACGGAGTAGTCGGCTCGTGCGGTCAGTGGCAGCCCTCGGGCGAACAGCCGCGCACCCAGTGTCGACACCTTGCTCACCTGCCAGCTGACCAGCGCTTGCAGCCTCGCCGGAACTCGCGTGCCGTCGTTCGTCTCATCCACCCCGCCAGCATATCCGTTGGGCTCCCCAACGGTTCGTGTATGGTCGGCTCATACTCGTTGGGAAGCCCAACGAATTAACGCGAGGAGGACGCGTGGTGTCCACGAATCACAGCCGGCTCGGCGGTCTCGACCTGTCCGGCCGGCGGGTGCTGGTCCCGGGCGGAACCGGCGGAGTGGGAGAAGGCGTGGTCCGCAGTTACCTGGCCGCAGGCGCCGACGTGGTCGTGCCGACCCGGACCGAACAGCGAGCCGAAGAGTTCCGCACGGTGCTCGGCGACGCGGCGACGGCCCGCCTGCACCTGGTCGTGCACGACTACTCGACCTTCACCGGCGCCGAGAGGCTGGCCGCGGAGATGAAGCGCAACCTCGGCGGCATCGACGACGTCGTCGCCCCGATCGGCGGCTTCTGGTCGGGTCGCCGCCTGTGGGAGATCGGCGAGTCCGATTGGCAAGCGGCGTTCGTCGAGCTGGCGACCGCGCACGCGGCAGTCATGCGGGCATGCCTGCCGCACTTGAGTTCCTCGGGCGCCTACTGCCTGATCGTCGGGGAGTCCGCGGTGACACCGGTGCCGACGGCCGGCTTGGTCGGCATGGAACAGTCGGCGCTGCTGATGATGCAGCGAGTGCTGACGGCCGAGCGCGGCGGTCAAAGCCGCGTGTTCGCCTTGGTGCTCGGTCCGGTCCGCACCCGTTTCGCGACCGACACCGGCTCGGGCTCCGTCAGCGCCGACGAGGTTGGCGACGTCGCTGTCGCAGCGTCGGCGGGAAGCCTGCCGGGGCGAGAGATTCAGCTGCGTGACCAAGGGGACGTCCGCCGGGCGATCGCCCTGCTCCGGGACGGTACATCGCGCGCCGAGGCCGTGGTCACGATGTCCACCATGCGCCCGAAACGGGGCCGGGAAAGCGAGCTGTTGGACCTGCTGCGCGAACTGGCCGCGCAGATCCGCGCCGAGCCGGGTTGCCTGCGCTACTCGGCGCACCTGACGCATGATGCCGATCACCCGACGGTGCTGATCTTGATGGAATTCGAGTCGAGGGCGGCGTTCGAGGCGCACAGTGCCCGCATCGCCGATCAGGTCCCGAGAATCGGCGCGCTTCTTGAGACTCCGGCCGCGCCGCCCGCATTGTTCGGATCGGACGTGGCCACCGTTTCAGGCGCGTGATCGACTTCTCTCCAGGAAGACCGGACCAGCGCGACGTCGGTCAGCTGCGTCCGCTTGTCGCGGCGGAACTTCGGCCCGGCCCATCGACCCGAGGTGACCCGAAACCGGGATGAGGCAAGGCAATTCCGCCTCGTCGACTGCCGCGGCGCCCCGCGCCGGATCGGCGCGCTCGTCCCGCTCGACCACGAACCCGCCGAGCTTCGCCGAGAGGAACTGCTGGGCGGTCCCGAACCGCCGTGCCTGCGGGCGCGACCGTCGAAGAACTTCTCGGCCCAGACGTGCTCCTGCGAGACGGCGCGCTGTGCGACGAACCGGAAACGGCCGTGCGCCGCCAAGCGGTGCACGGCCTCCATCGCGCCGGCCTGCCCGCTTCGGTCCACTTCGTACACTCGCTGCCGCCGCGTGCGCACTCGCTGAACTCCCCGCCTCGATCCGCCCCCTGGGTGACCACAACCGTGTCTGCTGCCCTGCACATTTCGTGCGCGACCTCGACGAGCTGGTCACGGCGTTCCGCCGGGCCGGGGAGGACGACCTGTACGTGCGGTGGTCGCGCGGCCCGGACGCGGACCTGTGCTCCGGCGAGGAATTCCGCGGCGGCCCCGGCGTCAGACCTCTGTGTCAGCCGGCCGTCGAGGCCCGCACGATCAGTTCCGGCTGGAGCCGCTGCGATTCCACGTCCTGCCCGGCGAGCTTGCGCAGCAGCGTCTCCAGCGCCCGGCGGCCCATCTCGTGCATCGGCGACCGGATCGTGGTCAGCGGGATGGAGATCGACGCGGCCAGGGGAGTGTCGTTGTAGCCGACCAGTGCCACGTCGTCGGGGATCTGCAGTCCCTTGTCCCGCAAGGAACCCATCGCGCCGATCGCGGCGAAGTCGTTGGTCGCGAAGATCGCGTCCGGATAGGGCTTGCGCGCCAGCAGCTGATCGGCGGCCTCCCGCCCGGCCGCCGCGTCGAATCCGTTGTAGACGATGCGGTGCGCGGGGATGTCGATCCCGGCTTCGACGAACCGGTCGACCAGGCCCTGGGTCCGTTCCTGCGCGGTGGAGGCGAAGGGGAGCCCGGCGACGATCGCGACGTCGCGGCGGCCGGTCTCCAGCAGGTGGTCGGCGATCAGCCGTCCGCCCGCCGGGTCGTCGCAGGTGATCGAGACGTGCTCGCCGAGCCGGCGCGAGGTCAGCACGAACGGGACGCCGGTTTCGGCGAGGCTGTCGAGGAACGGGTCGTCGGAGTGGGCGTCGCCGAAGATCAGCCCGTCCACCCGGCGGTCCAGCATCTGCTGGGTGCGCTGGCGCTGCAGTTCCGGGTTGTCGAGCGAGTTGGTGACGTAGGTGGAGATCCCGGCCTCGGTCGCCGCCTCGTCGATGCCCTCGTAGATCGTCGCCAGCACGAAGTCCTGCAGCCGGGGGACCAGCACGCCGATCACGTTCGACCGCGCGGTGCGCAGGCTCGCCGCGTGCGGATTGCGGCGGTAGCCGTTGCGCTCGGCCGAGTCGAGGATCGCCGCGACCTTCTCCGGCGACGCCCAGCGCTCCGGATGCTCCTCGGCCGGATTGAGCACCCGGGACACCGTCGTCACGCTGACGCCCACGTCCTCGGCGATCATCCGCTGGGTGAAGGGCCGCACGGTCGCGGGCATCTGCCTCCTGTCGTCGGGCTTCAGTATGCCCGGCCCGCGCGCACCTCGCCACAATCGATTGACACAAACGATTGACTCAAACGTTTGTGTAGCTCAGACTCAACGCCCATGACGCACATCGTGGTCTTGGCCACCGGAGGCACGATCGCCTCCCGCACGGGCTCCGGCGGGGCCTCGGTCGCCGCCGACGGGGCCCGTGCGCTGCTCGAAGCGGCCGGCCCGGACGCCGCGGTCACCGTCGAGCCGGTCGACGTGCTGCGGGAGAACTCGTTCAACCTGACCCTGGGGAACCTGGCCTCGATCGCCGAAGCGGTGCACGCCCAGCTGGCCCGTCCCGAGGTGGACGGGATCGTCCTCACCCACGGCACCGACACGATCGAAGAGACGGCGTTCCTGCTCGACCTGGTCCACGCCGACGACCGGCCGGTCGTGCTCACCGGCGCGCAGATCCCGGCCGACCGGGACGGCGCCGACGGGCCGCGGAACCTGCGGCAGGCGATCGGCGTCGCAGCCGCCCCGGCGGCCCGCGGGCTCGGCGTGCTGGTCGCGTTCGCCGGCCAGCTCTTCGCCGCCCGCGGCCTGCGCAAGGCGCACACCCTGCTGCCGCAGCCGTTCGCCGCCCAGTCCGGCGGACCGATCGGGCAGGTGCTCGACGACGGCCCGCTGCTCACCGCCCGGCCGGTCCGTCCTGGACCGCTTCCGTTGCCCGGCCCCGGGTTCGGCGCGCTCCGCGTCGAAACGCTCACCCTGTCGCCCGGCGCGACGCCGGAGCTGCTCGACCACCTCGCCGAGCAGCGAGTGCCCGGGATCGTGCTGGCCGGAACCGGTTCCGGGAACCTCAATCGCGGCTACCTGCGGTCGCTGCGCGCGGCCGTCGACGCCGGAATCGTCGTGGCCCTCTCCAGCCGCGTCCCGTTCGGGCCGGGCGCGGCCATTTACGGCAGCGGCGGCGCGGTCGACGCGATCCGCGCCGGGGCCGTCCCGGCGACCGCGCTCCCGTTCCCGCAGACGCGGATCCTGCTCGCGCTGCTGCTGTCCCGTTTTCCCGCCGACGTCGCCGCCGACCGGCTGCGGCAGTGCGCAAACCGTGAGAAAGGAATCTGAGCATGGCCAAGGAAATTTTCGTCGCCTTCGGCATCGACGTGGACGCCGTCGGCGGCTGGCTCGGGTCGTACGGCGGCGAGGACTCGCCGGGCGACATCTCGCGCGGCATCTTCGCCGGCGAGGTCGGCGTGCCGCGGCTGAACCGGCTGCTGGACCGCTACGGCCTTCCCGCGACCTGGTTCTGGCCCGGCCACTCGATCGAAACCTTCCCCGAGCAGTTCGAGCAGGTGGTCGCCGCGGGCCACGAGATCGGCCTGCACGGCTACAGCCACGAGAACCCGATCGCGATGACCCGCGCGCAGGAGTCGGAGATCCTCGACTACTGCCTGGAGCTGATCCAGGGGCGCACCGGGACGCGGCCCACCGGGTACGTCGCGCCGTGGTGGGAGTTCTCGCCGGTCACCAACGAGCTGCTGGTCGAACGGAAGATCCGCTACGACCACTCGCTGATGCACCGCGACTTCACGCCGTACTACGTCCGGGTCGGCGATTCCTGGAGCAAGATCGACTACGACAAGCCCGCCTCGACCTGGATGAAGCCGCTCGTCCGCGGCGCCGAGACCGATCTGGTCGAGATCCCGGCCAGCTGGTACCTCGACGACCTGCCGCCGATGATGTTCGTCAAGTCCAGCCCGAACAGCCACGGCTTCGTCAACCCGCGCCACCTCGAGGAGATCTGGCGCGACCAGTTCGACTGGGTCTACCGCGAACTCGACTACGCGGTCTTCACCTTCACCGTGCACCCGGACGTGTCCGGCCGCCCGCAGGTGCTGCTGATGCTGGAGCGCCTGATCGAGCACATCAACGGGCACGAGGGCGTCCGCTGGGCGACCTTCGACCAGATCGCGCAGGACTTCCAGGCGCGCTTCCCGCGCACCGCCTGACCCGGCTCACGACAGGAGCACCCAGATGACCACCCCAGCACCCGGGAGCGGGCTGCCCGCCGTCTCGGTCAAGGAGACCAGACGGGCGACCAAGATCGCCTTTTTCGCCTGGGCCGTCGCGGTCTACGACTTCATCATGTTCGGCACGCTGCTGCCCCGGATCTCCGACAGCTTCCACTGGGACGCGAGTTTCGCGCTGCTGGTGTCCACTTTGGTCAGCGTCGGCACCTTCGTCGTGGTGCTGGCGGTCGGCCCGCTGGTCGACCGGCTCGGCCGGCGGAAGGGCATGATCATTTCGGTGGGCGGCACCGCGTTGTCCTCCGCCGCGACGGCCGCGACCGCGGGTGCCGCGAGCCTGGTCGGCGTCCGCGGGATCAGCGGTCTCGGGCTCGCCGAGCAGTCGGTGAACGCGACCTACCTCAACGAGCTGTACGCGCTGACCGAGGACCGCAAGATCAAGCGGCATCAGGGTTTCGTCTATTCGATCGTGCAGACCGGCTGGCCGCTGGGCGCGCTGCTGGCGGCCGCGTTCGTCGGCCTGATCACCGCGGTCTTCGGCCCCGGCAGTTGGCGGATCGCGTTCCTGCTGGCCACGATCCCGGCGTTCGTGGTGGCGCTGCTGTGCCTGCGGCTGAAGGAAAGCCCGCAGTTCGTGGCCCAGCAGACGCTGCGGCGGCTGCGCAAGGACGGCCGCGGCGACGAGGCGGCGGCGTTCGCGGCGCGGGTCGGGCTGGAGGAGCAGCACGCGGCGCCGTTCAAGCGGATCTTCACCGGCAAGCACCTGCGCAACACGATCATGCTGTCGCTGGCCTGGCTGGTGAACTGGTTCGGCATCCAGACCTTCTCGGTGCTCGGCACCACCGTGCTGGAGTCCGGCAAGCACATCTCGGCGGGCAACGCGCTGGTGCTGGTCGTGGTGTCGAATCTGGTCGGTGCCCTCGGATACCTGACGCACGGCTGGCTGGGCGACCGGTTCGGCCGCAAGAAGGTGATCGTGACCGGCTGGCTGCTGGCGGGTGTCTTCTTCGCCGCGATGCTGGTGGGCCCGGAGAACCCGGCCTACGTGCTGGTCACGTACATGCTGGGGCTGTTCTTCCTGCTCGGCCCGTACGCGGCGATCATGTTCTTCCAGGCCGAGTGCTACGACACCGATTGCCGCGCCACCGGCAGCACCTTCATCGGCGCGATGAGCCAGCCCGGCGCGATCGTCGGCGGCCTGATCCTGACCGGCCTGGTCGCGGACGCGATGTCGTTCTCCACGGCCGCCCTGCTGGTCGGCGCGCTCGGGACGTTCGCGTCCGGCCTGATCATGCTGGGCACCAAGACAGTGACCGCGGACGCCGGGGCCGCGGCGCGCCCGGCCGGAACGAAAGCGGAGGCGGCATGACAGCGGTTTCGGCGATCAGCGGCGCGGCGTCCGGCATCGGCCGGGCCGCCGCGATCCGGCTGGCGGCGCGGGGCGACCGGGTCGTGATCGGCAGTTTCCCCGGCGACCCGCACGATCCGGAGGAGACGCTCGCCGGGGTGAAGCAGGCGGGCGGCACCGGGCTGATCGTCGACTTGGACGTCAGCAAGACCGCGTCGGCGCAAGCCTTCGTCGCCGCGGCCCTGGAGGCGTTCGGACGGGTCGACCACGTGATCGCCAACGCCGGAATCCTTCGCCGCGCCGCCTTCGACGGGATGACGGACGACCAGTGGGACGAAGTCCTGCAAGTCGACCTCCACGGCGTGATGCGGCTGGCCCGGGCGGCGACCCCGCACCTGCCGACGGGCGGCTCGATCGTCGCCATTTCCTCCATCGCGGGCGGCGTGTACGGCTGGGCGGAGCACGCGCACTACGCCACCGCGAAGGCAGGCGTGCTGGGCTTGATCCGCAGCCTCGCGGTCGAACTCGGCCCGCGCGGCATCCGGGCGAACGCGATCGTCCCCGGCCTGATCGAGACGCCGCAGTCCTTGGACGCAGCCAACTCGCTCGGCCCCGAGGGACTCCGACGCGCCGGAGCCACGATCCCGTGGGGCCGGGTCGGCAAACCGGAGGAGATCGCCAGCGTGATCGACTTCCTCAGCTCCGAGGCGGCCTCCTACGTCAGCGGCCAGGCGATCACCGTGGACGGCGCGCTCACCGTCGCGATGCGGGATTGAGAATCGCTTGCACACCACCGAAACCGGAAGGAACCCGCCCATGACCGACTCCCGTCCGCTCGCCGGCCGGACCGCCTTGGTCACCGGCGCGGCGAGCGGCATCGGCCGCGCGATCGCCGAGCACTTCTTCGCCGCCGGCGCGGCCGTCGTGCTGGCCGACGTCCAGCCGCGGGTCACCGAACGAGCGGCAGAACTCGGCGCGACCGGCGCCGTGGTCATGGACGCGTCCGACGAACAAGCAGTCGCGGACGGCGTCGCCGAAGCGACCCGCCTGCTCGGCCGGATCGACGTCCTGGTCACCTCGCACGGACTGCTGACCGAAGCCCCTGCCGACACCATGCCGCTCGCGACCTGGCAACAGACCATCGACATCGACCTGACCAGCGTCTTCCTGCTCAACCGGGCAGTGCTGGGCCCGATGCTCGAACGCGGCGACGGCCGGATCGTCAACGTCGCCTCGCAACTGGGCATCAAGGGCGGCGTCGGTCTCGCGCACTACGCCGCCGCGAAAGCCGGGGTGATCGCGATGACCAAGTCGATCGCCCTGGAAGCAGCGAGCCGAGGCGTCCTGGTCAACGCCATCGCGCCCGGCCCGGTGGAAACGCCGCTGCTGGCCGGGATCAGCGACGACTGGCGGTCGGCGAAGGCGGCCGAACTGCCGCTGGGCCGCTTCGGCACCGTCGACGAAATCGCACCGACCGCCGTCCTGCTCGCCTCCGACCCCGGCGGCAATCTCTATGTCGGGCAGGTGCTGGGCCCGAACAGCGGCGACGTGATGCCCTGATGTGCGGCAGCTGCGGCGTCACCCGGACGGACTGGCTCACCGGCGTGCTGTCCGGAAGCTACGCCCGCACCGTCGTCGCGGCCCGGCTGTCGACGCTGCGGCCCGGCGTCCGCGTAACCGCCGGACCGGCTGGCTGGTCGCTGCGATCAGCCGGCCGGACGGACTTCTACCCGGCCCTGCCCGCCCTGCTGTCCGCCCTCGGCCCGGTACCCGGCCCGGCGACGCTGGCCGCCGAATGGCCGGACCACCGGCCGGTCCCGCTGCCCGACCTGCCCGGCCACCAGCCGACGCGGGTGCTCAACGAGCTGGTGGGACAGGCACTGGCCCGGTCGGCGGGGGAGGATGGATCCTGAGCGCAGTCCTTGACCCACAAGGGAAACCGGGTCTCGAAAGGAGCCGCCCCGCTGCCGAGGACAAACTCACCCAGCTCGACGAACGCTCCCAGCGCGCAGCAACGGTCGCCCTCGGCCCCCTGCCTTCGGCGACGTTGCGAGACGCACCACGACCGCCCCGCAACGGCCCGTCGGCCGAACGAACAGCTAGGCCGCGGCGTGCTGCGGGTTGATCCGGTACATCCGGGCACGGAGCCGCTCCTGCTCGACAGGATCGCGCTGCACCGGGACGCAGCAGCCGGTGGGCAGGTCCAGGTGACTTGTTGTCCTCGTCCTGAATCCAGCGTCCGCAGATCATCACCGACGCCGTCCTGCCGGGGTCCGCGATGCTGGTGACCTCGTGGTAGTCGCGGGCGAAGATCCGGTTCACCGAGCCGGGCTGGTTCAGCGCGCTGCCCTTGCAGGATCTCACGGCTGACTTCATTTTCTCACGGGCGGCTTCACTTCGGCTTCGTTCATGAAGCGCGCGTGAGACTAGCCGGCGCTGTCCAGGTTTCGCCGAATTCGAGCACGGCTACTCGCGCGGTATCGCCGAGTTCGGCGGCAAGTTGCGCCGGGGCCGGATCCCCTGGTGTGTAGTGCACGGGGATCACGGTGGACACGCCGAGCCAGCGGGCCGCGATCGCTGCCTCCGCGGGTGGAAGTTCGGTGACCCGCACCGCGCCGACCCGGATGCCGCCGATGCCGAGAACCGCGATCTCCGGCCGGTAGACGTCGCCCCAGGTGCGGACCTGCTCCGACAGTGAGAAGTCGCCTCCGCAGAGGATTTTGCTGCCGCCGTCCGTGGTGACCAGGAAGCTCTGGGGCTGGTCGGCCACGATCTGCCCGTCGATGCGCATGGTTGATTCATGCTGGGCGGGCAACGCCTTGATGGTGATGTCGCGGAAGCGAAATTCCACCCCGGAGACGGTGGGCGCGAGCCTTTCGGCCGGGATGCCCGCCTTCAGGGCGGCCTGATAGGTCGCCGTGCCGCTGACCAGGATCGCTTCTCCGGCGTGCGCGATCTCCAGTGCCTGGCCGCGATGGTCGTAGCCGGCGTGCGTGACCGCGACGATGTCCGCCCCGGCCAGCTCCGCGGGCCGTATCGGGCTTTCCGGGAGCCCGGTGTGGAACCCTTCGCTGCCGGCCAAGTACGGATCGATCACCAGCCGCGTGCCGCGTTCGGTGGTGATCTCATAAGACGCCCAGCCGAGCCGCCGGATGGTCAGCGGCTGTGCCACTGCGTCGGGCGTGCCGCCGCCCAGCCATTCCGTGACGAATCCACGCACACGCCGCAGCAGGTCGGCGCCGGAATCGGTGGGCAGCAGGGGGAATCCATGCGGCATCCCCTGGTAGATCTCGAGGGTGACATCGACTCCCGCCGCGTCGGCCTTCTCCGCGAAGCGGGTCGCGTCCTCGCGGAACACCTCCGCGTCGCCGCAGCCGATCAGGAGCGGCGGCAGCCCCTCGGCGGCGCCGTGCAGCGGTGACTGCGGAGCACCCGCCGGGTCGGCGTCGGCGAGATAGGTGCCGCGAACTTGGCGGGTCTCGTCCCTGGTGATGACGTCGGTGTCGGCGTTGCTGGTCAGTGTTGTGCTGGTGAGAGTGAAGTCGGTGATCGGGGACAACGCGACCGCGCACGCCGGCATGGGATCACCGGACTCGCGCAGGCGCAGCAAGGCGGACAACGCCAGGGTGGCGCCCGCCGAGTGACCGACGATCACGATCTCGTGCGGCGAAAAGCCCTGCGCAAGCAAGGCGCGGTAGGCGGCGACCACGTCATCCAGCGCCGCTGGGTACGGGTGTCGCGGGGCCAGCCGGTAGTGCGTCAGCAGCACCGGAAGGCCGGTCGCGGCGGACAGCGGCGCCGCGAACACCTCGGCGGGCTCGTCGTACTGGAACCGCCGGCCGTGCAGGTAAAGCACCACTCCGGCACTACCGGTGCCGGGGGCACACACCCAGTCGTTGGCCAGGTCTCCGATTCGCCATGGCTGGGTGGCGAAGTCAGCTGCGGGCGCGGCGACATGGCCGAGCAGCGCAGCGCCGGAATCGGCCGCGCCACGTACGGCGGTCAGCAGTCCGGCGACGGATCGCAGGTCCCGCTCGGTGGCCGGATGAACTGTGCTTCGCATACCTGATCTTCTATCACCGGAACGGCTTGGCCGACCAGGTGTGCTGTCCGATGAAGTCGGATATGCGGGCAATCCCCGATCGCGATGAGCCGGAGGCCAGGCCGTTCGGGTGGTATGGGCGACATGCCGTGCCAGGCCCGTGCCGGGGTACCTCGCCGGCCACACGAAGTGGTCGAGGAGGGCGTGCATGAGAGTGGGGGAGACGGGTTGCCAGCGGCTGGTGCCTCCTTTTTCGTGCAGAAGGATGAGGAGTTGGTCGGGGTCGAGTCCGGGTTCGGTGAGGGCGAGTGCTCCGCCGCGGCGGCAGGCGGTTTCGCGAACTTCCGTGCCGGGAGAGTGTCCGCCCGGCCGGAAAGTCGCCGACAGCGCGACCGGAACCGCGCAGTTCGCCGTGAAAATGGCTGGCTGACAAGGCATGTGGACGTGGCTGACGGAATTCCTGTTCGTTGAGACCCAATGTTCTCGTCGTCGGAGTACGCGCTCTAGAACAGGTGACAGCCGTCCCGCTGGATCGCGCCTTCTTGCTGCTGACCCGGCTGTGAGTCATCGTCGCCGCGAGTGCGGCGGTCCTGTGCGCCAGTCACGCATCTGAGACGGCGGACCTTCCCGGAAAGCTCCCGGCGTTACCATCTGCGCGTGGGCGACAACGTGTCGAATGAATCGACGGAGCTGCTTTCGGTACGCGAGGAGCAGCGGAGGATGACGCGGCAGCGGATCATCACCGCGGCGCGGCAGGTGTTCGAGGAGCGGGGGTACGGACAGGCGTCGATCGGCGACATCGCCAAGGCGGCGAAGGTCAACCGCGCCACGTTCTACCTGCATTTCACCAACAAGGCCGAGGTGTTCACCGAGGTCTACCGCGCGGTACGGGAGGACCAGAGCGCGCAGTACTGGTCGCTGCTCGGGCGGGCGCTCGCCGAGGGCCGGGCGGCGAGCGTGCGCGCCTGGCTCGACGGGGCGCTGTCCTGGTGGGAGAGCCAGGCGGCGCTGCTGCCCGCGATCCACGAGGCGATGGCCAGCGACCTGGAGGTCGCGGCCCGGTGGAAGGACCAGATCGACCAGCTGGCCGGCGGGCTCGAGGAGTATCTCGTGCAGTTCCCGCCGGCGCGGCGCGAGGAGCGGCGGCTGCGGGTCGAACTGCTGATGGTGCAGCTCGACCAGGTGTGTTTCCGCGCGATCGTGCAGAAGGTGTTCGTCATCGGACGGGACCAGCTGCTCGACGTGGTGACCGGGCTGTGGGTCGACGCGCTCGGGCTGGAGCGCGACTGAGCCGCATTTAGATCAACAACTTGATGCTTGACTCGACACAGTGTCGTCCTTATTCTTCGAGGACGCCTGCGCCGACGGTGAACGCGCAGGTCAGGCGAGTACGGCCGCAGCCCTGTGCGGCCGGCTCGCTCGGTGTCGAGGCGTCGCCAGGGAAGACGCCGGTCTTCGCCCACCTGTCAACGATGACTCGGGAGCGTCCCCTATGTCCTCCAGTCCTGGCGTCGCCGCTCCGTCTCCGGCGCTGATGCGCCGCGTGGTTTTCGCGTCCGCCATCGGGAACACCGTCGAGACCTACGATTACGCGGTCTACGGCTTCCTGACGGTCGTGCTTTCGAAGCTCTTCTTCCCCGCGCAACAGCCGGGGGTCGCTTTGCTGTCGGCGTTCGCGGTGTTCGGCGTCGCGTTCGTGGTGCGGCCGTTGGGGTCGCTGCTGTTCGGTTCGATCGCGGACCGGATCGGGCGCAAGCCCGCGCTGGTGGGGACGGTCGCTCTGATGGCGGGGAGCACGGCCGCGATCGGCGTGCTGCCGCCGGTGGCGTCGATCGGGGTGTGGGCGCCGATCCTGCTGGTGCTGTTCCGGTTGCTGCAGGGGCTCGCCGCGGGCGGCGAGTACGGCACGGCCATGACTTACGCCGCCGAGTTCACCCCGCGCGGCAAGCGCGGCGCGATGACCAGCCGCGTGCAGATCGGAAGCGTGGCGAGCCTGCTGCTGGCCGCGGGGACGGTGCTGCTGCTGAGCGCCCTCCTGCCGCCCGCGGCGATGGCGAGCTGGGGCTGGCGGATTCCGTTCCTGCTGGCCTTGCCGCTCGGGCTCGTCGGGCTCTACATCCGGTCCCGGCTCGACGAATCCCCGGAATTCCAGGCGCTGGAAAACCGCACGCAGGTGCCCGCCTCGCCGGTCAAGGAGTCGTTCACCGCGCACTGGCGGCTGATCGTGCTGATCTTCGGCATCGCCGCGTTCCAGCAGGTCGGCTACTATCTCGCTTTCACCTACGCGCAGACGTACTTGATCCGCCTGGGTTTCTCGCAGTCGCAAGCCACGTTGGCCACGGTCGTCAGCATCGCCGTGGCGGTGGTGCTGGTCGCGCTGGGCGGGCCGCTGTCGGATCGCTGGGGCCGATGGCCGATGCTGCTCGGGCTGTCCGCGGGCACCTTCGTGCTGGCCTACCCGTTGTTCATCGGGCTCTCCTCAGCGAAAAGCCTGGGCGCGGCCATCGGCATGACGGTGCTGCTCGGCGTGCTGCCCGCGCTGTACACGGCGGTGGCTCCGGCGTCCTATGTGGAGGTGCTTCCCGCTCGCGTCCGCGCCACGGTGTTCGCCGTCGGGTTCGCGCTGGCGGCGACCTTGCTGGGCGGTCCGGCGTTGTACGTCAGCCAAACTTTGGTGCAAGTCACCGGCGACAACCGTGCACCCGCGCTGTTTTTGATGTTCGGCGCACTGCTCAGCCTGATCGCCGCGTTGTTCGTCCGGCGTGCGACCGGGCGGGTGCGGGATTCGGAGCCGGCTCCGGCGGTCGAGCGGTCTCCCGAAGGGGTTTGAGCCGTGTTGCTCACCGATCTCGCTGAGCAACTCGACACGGCAGTCTCGCGGATCACCGGTGAGCTGATCGACCAAGCCGGTACTTGTCTCCTCGATGCGTTGGCCTGCGCTTACGGTGGACGCGAGCTGCCGTGGGCCAGGCAGGCCAGGGCGATCTCGGGCAGCGGGGACGACGCGACAGTCTGGGCGACCGGCGGACGGCGCACCGGGCTGACCGACGCGGTGTTCGCGAATTCCGTTGCCTGTCATGCCTTGTTGCACGAGGACACGCATGCGGAAAGCCGCGTGCATCCCGGGACGGTGGTGATTCCGGCGGCGCTGGCGATCGGGGAACGGCTGCGCTCGCCGTTGCCCGCGCTGCTGCGGGCGATCGTCCTCGGCTACGAGGCCATCGCGCAGGTTTCGGCCGCAGTGCTGACCGAGGAGTTCGGCGTACGCGGATGGCGGGCCAGCAGCGTCTTCGGTCCCTTTGGCGCCGCGGCTGCGGCTGCGCATTTGCTGGGGCTCAGTCCAGCGGTCGCCGCGCACGCGTTCGGGATTGCTGCCAGCTCCGCTGCGGGCCTGTGCCAGTGGGCGCACGACGGGACCACCGAGGTGTTCTTCCAGAATGCCGGAGCGTCGCGGGCAGGCGTCGTCGCCGCGCTGCTCGCCCAGGAAGGCGCGACCGGCGCGGCGTCGGCGGTGGACGGGATTTTCGGCCTGCGCCGGGCATTCGGCGGTGCACGGGACGAAGCCGGGCCGCCGGACGTCCGGCTGGACCGGATGGCGATCTCGCAGACGTTTTTCAAGGCGTACCCGTCGTGTGCGTTGACTCAGGAACCGATCGACGCGGCCATCGTCCTTTCCGGACAAGGAATCGACCCCGAGCAGGTCGTCGAAGCCACGGTGTACACGTCCGGCGTGGCGGCACGCTATCCGGGCTGTGACAATGCAACTGCCTTGGCGGCAACGATTTCCCGGCAGATGAGCCTGCAGTTCGCGGTGGCGGCCGCGTTGACCGACGGCGCGATCCGCCCGGACCGCTATGCCGGAGCGCTCGATCCGCGGCTGGCGAAGCTGGCGGCGCGGATCTCGGTTGCCGTGGATCCTGTTGCGGACGCGGCTTTTCCGGCGCGCCGGGACGCGCGAGTGGCAGTCCGGCTCGCCGACGGACGCGTCGTGTCCGCGGAAAGCCGGGCGCAGGTTCCGGTGTCCGTGCCCGGGAAGTTCCGCTTCTATGCGGAACCGGTGCTGGGCGCGGGGGTCGACACGGTCCTGCGAGCCGTGCGAGAACCCTTCTCCGGCACTGATTCCGCGGAGTTCGCCGCCCTCCTCGGCTGAATCGACAAGTTGTTGCTTGACTCGACACTATGTCGTGTCTAATCTGGCTCGCAGGCCGGGAGCCGTTCCACGGAAGGACAATGACGTTGCGTTCCGAAGTCACGTTTCAGATCGGGTGCGACATCGGCGGTACGTTCACCGACGTCGTCGCGCTCGCCTCGGACGGACAGTCCTATGCGGACAAGTCCGACACCGTCCCGGACGACCTCGCCGCGGGATTGCTTGCCGCACTGGAGAATCTCGCCGGTCGCGTCGGACTTCCGCTGACTGAACTGCTCGCGGCGACGACGCGGTTCGTGAACGGCACGACCGTGGTGACCAACGCGGTCGCCGAGTTGCGAGGCGCGAAAGTCGGCCTGATCACCACGCAGGGCTTCGGCGACAACCTGCTGATCGCGCGTTCGGCCCGCAACGCGCACCGCGATCACCACAAGCAGCTCAGCCTTCCGCAGATCGTCGCCCGCGAGAACGTGGTCGAGGTGGCCGAACGGATCGACCGCAAGGGCCGGGTCGTCGTTCCGCTGACCGAGCGGCGGGCGCGCGAGGCCGTGGAAGCGCTGGTGGCCGCGGGCGTCGAGTCGATCGCGGTGTCCCTGTTGTGGGGCTTCGCGAACCCGGAACACGAGGAACTGCTCGCCTCGATCGTCGAAGCCGAGCATCCGGAGCTGTTCTTGAGCGTCGCGTCGCGGCTGCACCCGGTGATCCGGGAGTACGAGCGGACGATGACCACGGTGCTCAACGCGTTCACCGGGATCCGGGTCGCCGAGTACACCGAGCGGATCGAGCGCGAGCTGGCGGCGCGCGGGCTGCGCGAACCGGTCGCGTTCATGCAGGGCTTCGGCGGCACGTCGAGCGCGGCGGAAGCCCAGCAGCGGCCGATCACGCTCATCGACTCCGGCCCGGCGGGCGGCGTGATCGGCGCGCGGGCGCTGGCCGACCGGCTCGGTCTCAAGGACATCGTCACCGCGGACATGGGCGGCACGTCGTTCGACGTTTCGGTGCTGCGCGACGCGACTCCGAACGTCACCCGGCGGGTGATGCTGGGGGAGCGGTTCCTGACCGCGCTGTCCAAGATCGACGTGCTGCCGATCGGCACCGGCGGCGGGAGTATCGCGTGGCTGGACTCACGCGGAGTTCCGCAGGTCGGGCCGCACAGCGCGGGAGCCGTGCCGGGGCCGATCTGCTACGGCAAGGGTGGCGCCCGGCCGACGGTGACCGACGCGTCCGCGGTGCTCGGGCTGCTGGATTCCGGGTCCTTTCTGGACGGTCGTCGTGCGCTGGACACGGACAGCGCCGGTGAAGCCCTCGCCCGCGAGATCGGGAAACCGCTGGACGTGGACGCGGTTCAGGCCGCGGCGGCGGTGCACCGGATGGTGGTCGCGGACATGGGCAACGCGGTCCGCGCCGTGACGGTGGAGCGTGGACACGACCCGCGCGGGTTCGCGATGGTGGCCTTCGGCGGCGCGCTCGGCCTGTTCGCCGCGGACATCGCTCGTTCGGTCGGCATCCGGCGGATCGTGATCCCGGCCGAAGCCGCGGTGTTTTCCGCGCGTGGGCTGCTTTCCAGCGACGACGTGCGCACCCGCGCGCGGTCGGTGATGTGGCAAGGCGGCGGCGCCGAGGCGGTGCATGCCGCGTTGAAGGAGCTAGACGCGGAATTGGTCGGGGCGTTGCACGCCGCGGGCTATTCGGACGACCGGATCGACGTCCGCTGGGAGGGCGACTTCAAGTTCCTTGGCCAGCAATGGGAACTGCGGGTGCCGATCCCGCGCCGCGTCGATTTCGGCGAAGCGGATCTGGTCGCGATCCAGGACGGTTTCGCCGCGCGTTACGAGCGGGAGTACGGCGAGGGCACGGCTTGGGTGGGCAGTCCGGTGGTGCTGATGTCGGTGCGGGTCACCGCGACCGGCCGGGTCGGCTTCTTCGAACCAGCGAAGCAGGAACTGACCGACGTCGTCGTCGAACCGGTCGGCCGCAGGCGGATCCAGCGCGCCGGAGAGTCCGAAGTGGACGTCTACGACGCGCGACGGATCGCCGCCGGGGCCAGGATTTCCGGCCCGGCGCTGATCGAACACTCGCTTACCACCGTTTCGCTGCCCGAGGGCTGGGAGCTGAACGTGGACGGCTGGGGCAACTACCTGCTGACCGATACCGACCGGACCACCGGGGAGGAAACCGCATGACCGCCGCCGCGACCGGGCTCGACCCGGTGGACGTCGAAATTCTCGCCAAGGCACTGGACAACGTCGCCGCGGAAATGGGCGTGGTGATGATGCGCGCCTCCGGCAGTCCCGCGATCGCGGAGGCGGTGGACTTCTCCACCTTCATCGCCGACGCCGAGGGCGACATCATCAGCTACGCCGGCTACATCACGATGTACCTCGGCGCGGCCCGCCAGGCGGTCCGGCACCTCCTCGCGACGTATCCCCGCGAGCAGATCCGGCCGGGGGACATGTTCCTCTGCAACGACCCGTTCACCACCGGCAACGCGCACGCCGTCGACGTCGGCGTGGTCCGGCCGATCTTCTTCGGCGAGCAACTGGTGGCGTGGTGCTGGGCCGAGGCGCACGTCAACGATTTCGGCGGCGCCGCTCCGGGCGGGATGGACCCGACGGCGACCGAGGTCTACGGCGAAGCGCTGCGGCTGCCCGGGGTGAAGATCGTCGACCAGGGGCGTCCGGTCGAGGACGTGTGGCGGATCATCGAGACCAACATCCGGGTGCCGGAGCTGGTGCTCAACGACATCCGGTGCTTCATCGCGGCCTGCCACCGCTGCGACGAACGGCTGCAGGCGCTCGTCGCGCAGTACGGCGCCGACACTTTCCGCCGGTACGTCGAGGCCGCCAAGGACCTGGCCGAGCAGGCAGTCCGGCGCAGGATCGCGGACCTGCCGAAGGGCACGTTCACCGCGGAGGAATTCGCCGAGCACAACGGGCACGCCGACGAGCTGTACCCGATCCGCTGCACGCTCACCGTCAGCGAGGACGCACTGCGGTTCGACCTGACCGAGTCCGCGCCGCAGACCGACGGCTTCATCAACGTCAGCGCGGCGACCACCCTGGGCGCGGTCGTGTCGCCGCTGCTGATCACCCTGCTGCCGGATCTGCCGATCAACCAGGGCACGCTGCGCCCGATCGAGGTGGTCACGAAGCCGGGCACGATCTGCGACGCGCGCCAGCCCGCGCCGATGGGGGCCGGGCACATCGAGACCGGCTTCCGGATCGGGAAGGTGGTCACGCGGCTGCTCGCCGATCTCCAGGCGGGCAGCGAGAACGCCTTCGTCCGCGAGCACGTGACGGCTCCGTGGCAGGACTCGTGGAGCGCCAGTTTCTTCTACGCTCCCGACGAATCCGGCCGGCTCGTGCCGTTCCCGGACATGAACGGCGGCGGCAGCGGCGCGGGCGCGCAGGCGATCGCGGACGGCATGGACGTCAGCGGCGTGCTCGCCCAGCCGCAGAACAGCATCCCGGACATCGAGATCAACGAACTCGCCTATCCGGTGCTGTACCTGTGGCGCAAGCTCAACCCGAACTCCGGCGGACCGGGCCGGACCCGGGGCGGCGCGGGCATCGACCTCGCGTTCACGCCGTGGTACACGCCGGGCGGCCAGGAGCACGTCATGGCGGCCTGCTGGCAGGTTCCGCCGTCCGGGGTCTTCGGCGGCTATCCCGGTTCCACGAGCGGTTCGGCGCTGGTCACCGGCGCGCGGGCGGACGAGGCGTTCGGCCGGGGCGAGGTGCCGCGTGGTGTCGAGGACCTCGCTGCCGCCCCGAAACCGTTGCAGGGCAAGCAGTTCGGGCTCTCGGTGGGTGCGGGCGACGTCGTGGTACTGCGGGTCGGCGGCGGTGGCGGCTACGGCGATCCTCTGGAACGCGGGCCGGAGCTGGTCGCGGCGGATGTGCGCGCGGGCGCGGTGACGGCGGACGCGGCGCGGGTTTCCTACGGAGTCGTGCTCGATGCGGCGGGCGATCCCGACGTCGCCGAGACCAGCCGGGAACGGGAACGAATCCGCGCCGGCAGGCGGGAATGGTCCCGGGAGGACGGCTTGGCGGTGCGTCGAAGCCCGGCACACGAACGGCTCGCCGAACGCGGCCAGTGGTGCCAGCCGAGGCCGGGGGTCGAACTCGTGGAGTTCGCCGACCCGGACACCGGAACGCTGCTGCGCGCCGACGTGGTCGTGCACCCGGACGCCCGATGACGAGCCACAACGAAAGGCGGAACGACGTGGTTTCCCCGGAGACTTTCCCGGACGCGCTGGCGGCGCTGGCGAAGCTGTTTCCCGGCGAGGAGGCGGTGGTCGCGCCCGAGGGCCGGCTGACCTTCGCCGAGTTCGCCCGGCGCTGCGACGACCTGGCGGGCGCGTTCCGCGCGGCGGGGTTGCGGGCGGGGGAGCGGGTGGGGATCCTGCTGCCGAACGGGCTGCGCTGGCTGGCGACGATGCTCGGCGCCCAGCGCGCCGGGCTGGTCGCGGTGCCGGTCAACACCTGGTACCGGTCGGCGGAGCTGGCGCATCTGGTCGGCACCGCTGACCTGCGCCTGGTGGTCACCGAAGAGCAGGTGTTCGGCAAGGACATGCTCGCCGAACTCACCGCCGCCGGGCACGGCGAGGTCTTCGAGAACGGAGCACGCGCCGAGGGGTACCTGGGCGCGGTGTTCTGGCCGTCCGCCGAGCCGTTCCCGTCCGGGCTCGAGCCCGCCCCGGCTCCGGAGCGCAGTGCGGGACCGGACGACCTCGCGATGATCCTTTACACCAGCGGCAGCACGGCGTTGCCGAAGGCGGTTCCGCTGGAACACGGCAAGCTGCTGCGCAACGGGTACGAGATGGGCGAGCGGATGCACGTCGGGCCGGGCGACCGGCTGTGGTTCGCGATGCCGTTGTTTTTCGGCTACGGGGCCTGTAACGCACTGCCCGTCGCACTGAGCCACGGGTTGACCTTGTGCATCGAGGAGAAGGTCGACGGCGACGCGTCGCTGGCCTTCATCGAGCGCGAACGGTGCACTGTCTCTTATGGACTCGCGACGGCGGTCCGGGCGCTGCTGGCCGCGCCGAGCTTCGGCACCCGGGACATCTCCTCGCTGCGCACCGGACCGGTCGGGTTCAACGCCGAGGACAAACGCCTGGCCATCGAAGGGCTGGGCATCACCGAGGCGTGCAGCGCCTACGGGCTGACCGAGTCCTACGGCTTCGTGACCATGACCGACGCGAGCGACCTGCCGGAAGTCAAGCTGCACACCCAGGGCAGGCGGCTGCCGACCCAGGAGATCCGCATCGTGGACAAGTCCGGTGCGGAGTGCCCGCCCGGGGTCAGCGGCGAGATCGAGATCCGGGGCTGCGTCATCGACGGCTACCTCAGCGGATCGGACGTCAGCGGCGGCACGCATTCCCCGGACGGCTGGTTCCGCACCGGCGACCTCGGGTCGGTCGACGCGGACGGACGGCTGTCGTTCGGCGGCCGCTGGAAGGAAATGCTCAAGATCAAGGGCATCAACGTCGCGCCGGTGGAGATCGAGGGCATCCTCGGCGAGCACGCCGAGGTCGACCAGGCATACGTCTTCGGACTGTCCACTCCGGACGGCGACCAGGAGATGGCCTGCGTCGTCGTCGCGGACGAGCGCAGCGGCGCCGACGGAACCGAACTGGCGGACCGGCTGCGGGAATACGTCCGGTCCCGGGCCGCGAGCTACAAGGTGCCCGCCCGGGTCGTGGTGCTGGATTCGGCCGCGGTGCCGCAGACGCACACCGGGAAGGTCAGCAAGCTCAAACTGCGCGAGATGCTGGAGGCAGCGGGATGACCGGGCGGCGCACCCCGGCGTTCGCGGACCTGCCGACGCTGCCGGATCGCGACGAGCACCACGCGTGGGACGTGTGGGGGCGCACGGACGAAATCGGCACGCTCAACCTGATCGGGCCGCGGCAGCGGCTCGCCGCGGCGAAGACGGTGCGCAGCGGGCGGATGATCTCGCTGACCCTGCCGTTGAACGAGCCCGACCCCGGGCTGTTCGACGAACGCGAGCTGTTCCGGCACGTCGTGGAGGACACCGCGGCCGGGCACGACGACCGGCTGGACGGGTTCTACCTGCAGGGTTCCTCGCAGTGGGACGGGCTGCGGCACATCAAGGCCGGACGGCACGGCTACTGGGGCGGTCGCAGCGAGACCGACCTGGCGACCAGCGAGGCACTGGGCGTCGACCGGTGGGCTGAACACGGCTTCGGCGGGCGAGGGGTGCTGCTCGACGTCGCCGGCCACCTGGCGGCGCGAGGCACGCCGCTCGCACCGGACGAGCCGACGGAGATCACCGCCGCGCTGCTCGACGAAGTCGCCGACGCGCAGGGAACCGTCTTCGAATCCGGGGACATTCTCGTGGTCCGCACCGGATGGACGGAGTGGTACCGGCAGCTGCCGGAGCGGGACCGGGCCGCGATGCGCGGGACGATCGGCACCGGGTTCGCCTGCCCCGGACTGGAGTCGGCGAAGGACATGGCCGGCTACCTCTGGGACCGGGAATTCTCCGCGGTCGCGATGGACAACGTCGGCGTCGAAGTCTTCCCGGTGGACCGGGACAAGGGCTTCCTGCACCGGCGGCTGATCGCCTTGCAGGGCATGCCGCTGGGCGAGCTGTGGCTGCTGGACCGGCTCGCGCGGGCGTGCGCGGAGCGGGGGAGCCACGAGTTCCTCCTGGTCTCCGGGGTGCTGCCGCTGCCGCGCGGGGTCGGCAGCCCCGCCAACGCGCACGCGATTCTCTGACGTTTCGAGAAAGGAAAGACCATGCCGCTAGGACCGGTACGCCAGGTGGCGATAGTCGGGATCGGCATCACCGAGCTGTCCAGGAAATCCGCGCGCAGCGGTCTCGACCTGGCCGCCGAGGCGCTCCAGCTCGGACTGGACGACGCCGGGCTTAGCGCCGGGGACGTGGACGGGCTGTTCACGAACGTCGGCTATCCGCTGTCGATCGATTACGACCGGATGGCGGAGGCGTTCGGACTGCGGATCCGTGCCGCCGTGCAGACCTGGAGCCACGGCCGCTTCGTCGGTCCGGCGCTGCAAGCCGCCGCCCAGGCCGTGGCGCTCGGCACCACGGAAGTGGCCGCTTGCCTGGCCGGAGTGTCTTTCTCCGGGCTGGGCATGGTCGGCGGCGCGGGCGACGCGGAAGGCCTGCGGCAAGGCGGCGGCTCGCACGGGGAACTGCCGCACTACGGTATGACCGCTCCCGGCGCGGGCGCGGCGATGGCGTTCCGCCGGTACTGCGAGCGGTATGGCGTCGACCCCGCGCTGATCTCCGCGGTGCCGATGGCGATGCGCCGTCATGCCCGGCTGAACCCGAACGCGCAGATGACCAAGCCGTTGGAACAGGCGGATTACGACGCGCAGCCGTACATCGTGGAACCCTTGCGCCGTCCGGACTTCTGCACTGCTCAGCGACGGCGGTGCCTGCCTGCTGGTGACCACTGTGGAGCGAGCGCGCGATCTGCGGCAGCCCGCGGTGATCGTCTCCGGAATGCAGGGCCTGCGCGCCGGCCGGGACGAGTTCATCTTCGCGCCGCCCGGGCTGGGCGTGTTCACCCAAGGCGACGAGCGCCGGGTCGAGGACCATCCGGTCTACGCGATGGCGGGGCTGTCCGGGCCGGGCGACGTGGACTCGCTGCAGCTCTACGACGCCTTCTCGCCCAACGTGGTGTTCGTGCTGGAGCGGTTCGGCTTCACCGGCGAAGGCCAAGCCCTCGAATGGCTCCAGAACGGCCGTATCGAACTCGGCGGAGAGCTGCCGGTCAACACCGCGGGCGGCCTGCTGTCCGAGGCGCACCTGTGCGGCTGGGGGCACATGGCCGAGGCGGTCCGCCAGATCCGCGGCCAGGCCGGCGACCGCCAAGTGACCGGATGCGAGGTCGTCCAGTGGGCGACGCCGTTCGGCGATTCGACTGTCTTCACGAAGGACCGGTGACCAAGATGACCGCTACGCGACCTATTCCGCTTCGCTACCCCGAGGACGTCGAACACCTCGACGGCGCGGCTCGCGGCGAACTGCGCGTCCCGGTGTGCGGTTCGTGCGGCGAGGCGTTCTGGCCGCCGTCCCCGGTGTGCCCGCGCGATTTCCGCCGCGACGTCGAGTGGACGACCGACGCCGGGACCGGCCGGGTGCACAGCTGGGTGCGGTTCCACAAGCGGTACTTCGAGGGCGACGACGTGCCGTACGTCGTGGTGCAGGTCCGCCTCGACAGCGGCCCGAACCTGACGACGACGTGGACCGGCTCCGGCGATCCCGTGCTCGGAGAACCGGTCGCCGTGTCGTTCCGCGAGGTAGGCGACGGGGTGTGGCTGCCGGAATTCGGGCCGGGGGGAGCAGGCGTGAACCCGTCTCGTGAGCTGGCGGCCCGGATTGGACCGGTCGGCGTGTGGCTGTCCGTCCTGGCGGAGGTTCCCGCCGCCGAGGCCGCGAAGGCGGCTCAGGTGGTCGAGGATCTCGGCTACGGCGCGCTGTGGATCGGGGAATCCCCGGCGCACAAGGAAATCTTCACCAACGCCACGTTGCTGCTGTCGGCGACCACGCGGCTGACCGTGGCTACCGGAGTCGCCACCATCTGGGCCCGGGACGCGGTCGCCACCGAAGGCGCGACCCAGACTCTCGGAGAGGCTTTCCCCGGACGGTTCGTGCTCGGCCTCGGCGCCAGCCACGCGGAAGCCGGGCGCGGGAACGGCCATGACCGGCCGCTGACGGCGTTGCGCGAGTACCTCGATGTGCTGGACAGCGACCGTTACCAGGGGCCGCGGCCGGACCGTGCGGTGCCTCGGGTACTGGCGGCGCTGCGGCCCCGGATGCAGGAACTGGCCCGCGATCGGACCGCCGGGATGCACTCGTTCTTCGTGCCGCCCGCCCATACCGCCGCCGCCCGGGAACGGCTCGGTCCGGAACCGTTGCTCGTTCCGGAACAGGCTGTGGTCGTCGATGCGGACGCTGCGCGGGCGCGCGAGGTGGCGCGGAAGCACGTCGCGACCCGGCTGGCGCTGCGGAATTACGTGAACCACCTGCGTGCCTTGGGTTTCGGGGACGACGACTTCGCCGACGGCGGGAGCGACCGGCTCGTGGACGAGCTGGTCGTCTGCGGTGATCCGCAACTGGTGGCGGCGCGGGTTCGCGAGCATCTCGCCGCGGGCGCCGACCACGTGGCGATCCATCCGTTGACCGGTACGCCGGGTGTCGAGCCGGTGCTGGACCAGCTTCGGGCACTGGCGGCAGAGGGAGGAATCCGGTCGTGACTGATCGTTATCGCGCGGCCGAAGGGCAGTTCCAGCTGACCGGCGTCCAGGCGCTGGCCCGGCTGCCCTTCGAGGTACGCCGCGCCGACCGGCGGGCGGGGCTGCGGACGGCGGCGTTCGTCTCCGGCTACGAGGGCTCGCCGCTCGGGGGATACGACCTCGAACTGGGCAAACAGGCCGAGCTGCTGGCCGAGCACGACATCGTGTTCAAGCCGGGCGTCAACGAGGAACTGGCCGCCACGGCGGTGCAGGGCGCGCAGCTGGCGGCCAAGTCGGAGAACCGGCGCGTCGACGGCGTGACCGGCTACTGGTACGGCAAGTCCCCGGGCCTCGACCGGGCGTCGGATGCCTTGCGGCACAACAACCTCATGGGCACCCACCGCCTCGGCGGCGCGCTGGCGCTGGTCGGCGACGACCCGGGCGCGAAATCCTCGACGGTGCCCGGCAGCTCCGAGCTGCTGCTGGCCGACCTCGGCCTGCCGACGCTGTACCCGGCGGACCCGCAGGAGGTCCTCGACCTCGGACAGCACGCGGTCGCGATGTCGCGCGCCTGCGGGCTCTGGGTCGGATTCAAGATCGCCACCAACGTCGCCGACGGGACCGGCACCGTGCGCGTCGATCCCGGCCGGTTCCGGTCTGTCGAACCGGATCCGGTGGTCGACGGGCGGCCGTTCGTCCACGAGATGACCGCCCGGATGCTGCAGCCGGACCTCGGCAGGCTGGAGCGCAGCCGCGACGGCGCGCGGCTCGAACTCGCCCGTCGCTACGCCGCGGCCAACGGGCTGAACACTATCGTCGGCGGCCGCGACGCTCGGATCGGGATCGTCGCCGCGGGCAAGACCTACCACGATCTGCGTCAGGCGCTGGAGATCCTGGGCTTGGACGAGTCCGAAATGGAGCGTCGCGGAGTCCGGTTGCTGCGGCTCGCGATGGTGCACCCGCTCGACCCCGAAATCGTCACCCGGTTCGCGGCGGGACTGCGCGAAATCGTGGTGGTGGAGGAGAAACGTTCCTTCATCGAGACTGCGATCAAGGACTTGCTCTATGGCCGCCCCGACGCTCCTTCGGTCACCGGAAAACGCGGTCCCGACGGCACGGCGCTGGTCCCGGCCGACGGCGAACTGGACCCGGACCGCATCGCCGCGGCGCTCGCGATCCGGTTGCGCGCGCACGGCGGCTTCCCGTCGGTGGAATCCTGGCAGGCCCCGCGACGCACGATCGCGCTCCCGCTCACCGCTCGGACGCCGTACTTCTGCTCGGGCTGCCCGCACAACTCGTCCACGAAGACGCCGGAGGGTTCGCTGGTCGGCGCCGGGATCGGGTGTCACAGCCTCGTTTTGATGACTGGCCGCGAGGACTACGGCGACATCACCGGACTGACCCAGATGGGCGGCGAGGGCACGCAATGGGTCGGCATGTCCCCGTTCGTGCGCAACGAGCACTTGGTGCAGAACCTCGGCGACGGCACCTTTCACCACTCCGGCAGCCTCGCGGTGCGCGCGGCCGTCGCGTCCGGGGTGAACATCACCTACAAGCTGCTGTACAACTCGGCCGTCGCGATGACCGGCGGCCAGCAGCCGACCGGGGTCATGACCGTTCCCCAGGTCATCGCGGCGATGCGGGCCGAGGGCGTGCGCCGGATCATCGTCACCACCGAGGAACCGGCACGGTACCGGCGGGTCCAGCTGGGCCGAGGCGTCCGGGTCTGGCACCGGGACCGGTTGGCCGAAGCGCAGGAGACGCTTGCCCGCGTCCCGGGCGTGACGATGCTGATCCACGACCAGGAATGCGCGACCGAACTGCGCCGCAAACGCAAGCGCGGGCTCGCCCCGGAACCGCCGCAGCACGCCGTGATCAACGAACGCGTCTGCGAGGGCTGCGGAGACTGCGGGGAGAAGTCTAACTGCCTTTCGGTGCAGCCGGTCGACACCGAGTTCGGGCGCAAGACCCGGATCGACCAGTCGTCGTGCAACAAGGATTTCTCCTGCCTGGAAGGGGATTGCCCGTCGTTCCTCACCGTGCTTCCCGGCAAGAGCGCGGGGAAGCGGCCGCTCGCCGAACCTCTGGCGGACCCGCTGCCGGAACCACAGCGGACGGTCTCGGCTGACCTGTACACCGTGCGGGTGACCGGGGTCGGCGGCTCAGGCGTGGTCACGCTGTCGCAGATCCTCGCGACCGCGGCGAACATCGCCGGACTGCCGGTGCGGTCGCTCGATCAGACCGGGCTCGCGCAGAAGGGCGGCGCGGTCGTCTCCGACGTCAAGATCGGCGCGGCGCACGCGAACAAGGCGAGCGACGGCGAATGCGATCTCTACCTCGGTGCCGACGTGCTCGTCGCCGCGGACCCGCGTTACCTCGCCGTCGCCGATGCGCGCCGGACGACCGCAGTGGTCTCGACGTCGAAGGTCCCGACCGGGGCGATGGTCGCCGACACCAGCGTCACGTTCCCCGAGGAAGCAGCGCTGCTCGACCGGCTCCGCGAAGCGGCCGGAACCGTGACCGCGCTGGACGCCCGGGAAATGGCCGAGGTGTTGTTCGGCCAGGACCAGTACGCCAACCTCCTGCTGACCGGGGTGGCCTACCAGCGCGGTGCGCTTCCGATTCCGGCGTCGGCGATCGAAGAAGCCATCTCTCGCAACGGGGTTCGGGTCGAGACCAACGTGCAGGCGTTCCGCCGCGGTCGGCAATGGGTCGCAGACCGTGCGGCGGTGGAGACTGTGCTCGCCGGTTTGCGCGGAGAACCCGAACCGGAGCCCGCGTTGACTCCGGCGGCCCGCGAACTCCTGGCCACGGTTGGCGAAAGCGCTGAACTCACGCGCTTGCTGCGGGTCCGGGTGCCTGACTTGATCGCGTACCAGAACCTTGCCTACGCGCGGCGCTATGCGGAGCAGGTCGAGCGGGTGCGCCGCGCGGAATCCAGTGCGGTCCCGGGCGCGACGGCGCTGACCGAGGCGGTGGCGCGCAATCTGTACAAGCTGATGGCCTACAAGGACGAGTACGAGGTCGCGCGCCTTTCGCTGGATCCGGCGCAGGAACGCCAGGTCCGCGCGCGGTTCGGCGCTGACGCCCGCATCGCGTACCGGTTGCATCCGCCGGTGCTGAAGGCGCTCGGCATGCGCCGCAAGATCGAACTGGGACCGTGGTTCAAGCCGGTTTTCCGGGTCCTGGTGGCGGGAAGGCGGTTGCGCGGGACGCCGCTGGACCCGTTCGGCCGCGCCGCGGTCCGGCGGCTGGAGCGCGACTTGATCGCTGAGTACGAACGGGTCGTCGGCGAACTGGCCGCGCGGCTGGATCCGGAAAACCACGCGCTGGCAGTGGAAACGGCGCTCTTGCCCGACCTGGTGCGGGGCTATGAGGACGTCAAGCTCGCCACCGTCGCGGAGTACCGGAGCGCGCTTGCTCGGCAGATGGACGACTTCCGTGCGGCGAAAGCAGGTGCGCGGTGCTGAACGAACTGCGTCGGGCGCTGCCTGCTGGCCGGGTCCTCACCGATCCGGACGTCCTCGCCGCCTACGCGCACGACGAGGCAGTGTGGGCCGAGCACGATCTGCCGTCGGCTGTCGTGCGGGCGCATACCGCCGAGGAGATCCAGCAGACCGTGCGGATTTGCCTGCGCCACCGCGTACCGATCGTGCCGCGCGGGGCGGGCACGGGCCTGTCCGGCGGCGCGAACGCGGTCGCGGGCGGGATCGTGCTGTCCACCGAGCGGATGACCGCCATCCGCGAGATCAACACCGCCGAGCGGCTCGCGGTGGCCGAACCCGGCGTCGTGAACGAAACCCTGCGGACGGCGTGCGCGGAACACGGCCTCTGGTACCCGCCGGACCCGGCGAGTGCGCCATGGTCGACCATCGGCGGCAACGTCGCGACCAACGCGGGCGGGCTGTGTTGCGTCAAATACGGCGTCACCCGCGATTACGTGCTCGGGATGGAAGTCGTCACCGGGACCGGGGAACTCGTCCGGCTCGGCCGCCGGACCGCGAAAGGCGTGGCCGGGTACGACCTCGCCGGGCTGATGGTCGGCTCGGAAGGCACGCTCGGCATCGTCACCGAGGTCACCGTGCGGCTGCGCGGCGCACGGGCCGCTGAACGCACGGTCGCCGGGTATTTCCCCAGCCTGTCGGCGGCGGGAGACGCGGTCGCGGCCGTCAGCGAGTCGGGTGTCGTGCCGTCTGCGCTGGAACTGATCGACCGGCACACCCTCGCCGCGGTGGACGACTGGAAGAACATGGGCCTGTCCGCCGAAGCCGAGGCGGTGCTGCTCGGCCGCACCGACGCACCCGGCGAGGACGAGGCGAAGGTGCTGACCGACTGCTTCACCGCGGCCGGCGCGACCTGGGCCGCCGCATCGTCCGATGTGGACGAAGCCGAGGCGCTGTTCGCCGCGCGGCGGCTGGCATATCCGGCGCTCGAACGGCTGGGCCCGGTGCTCACCGAGGACGTCTGCGTGCCCCGCGCGGCGGTGCCGGAGATGCTGCGGCGGATCGAAGCCATCGGCGTCCGCCACGACGTGCGGATCGCGAATGTCGCGCACGCCGGGGACGGCAACCTGCACCCGGTGCTCGTCGTTCCGCCCGAGGAAAGGGCACGAGCGGAGGCCGCGTTCGAGGAGATCCTCGACGAGGCGATCGCGCTCGGCGGCACGGTCACCGGCGAGCACGGCGTCGGCCTGCTCAAACGCGGCGGGCTCGCCCGGGAACTCAGCCCAGCGGTGCTGGCGATGCACGCGGCGGTCAAGAACGCGCTCGATCCGCACGGAATCCTCAACCCGGGCAAGGTGATCGCGTCGTGCGCGCCGTCGTCCTGAGCGCTCCCGGAGAGTTGGCGGTCGCTGAGGTGGACTGTCCGGAACCCGGCAGCGGCGAGGTCCTGGTGAAGGTCGCTGCCTGCGGGGTGTGCGGGCACGACCAGGCCGACCGGGCCGGTTTGCTGACCCTTCCGCTGCCCGCGGTGCTCGGCCACGAGATCGCCGGAACCGTCGTGGCTGGCGGAACCCAGTTCGCGGCAGGGGACCGGGTCGCGGCGAAGCAGTTCGGCACCTGCGGCCGCTGCGAACCGTGCGTGATCGGCGACGAACTGCGCTGTCCGCGGCGTGCGTTCCTCTACGGCGGGTTCGCCGAATACGCCGTCCTGCCGGAATCCGCCCTGCTCCCGGTGCCGGCCGGGGTACCGCTGGCCGAGGCCGCGGTCGTTGCCTGCGCAGTCGGCACCGGACTGCAAGCTCTCCGCCGGGTGGCGCGGGTCAAGCCCGGCGAGACGGTCCTCGTCACCGGAGCCGGTGGCGGGTTGGGGTGGCACGCCGTCCAGGTCGCCGCCGCGCTCGGGGCACGAGTGCTCGCGCTCACTGGGAGCCCGGACAAGGCCGCGCAACTGGGGAATGCCGCTCAGGTGGTGCTCGCCGGAGACACCGCCGGGCAGGACATCCTCGACGCGACTGACGGCCGGGGCGTCGACGTCGTGCTCGACAACACGGGGCGCCAATCCGTGTTCCGCCAAGCTTTCCGTGCCCTCGCCCATGCGGGCCGGTACGTGTTGACCGGGCAGGTCAGCGGGGAGCCGATCCGGGTCCACCCGGCTTTCGTGTTCGAGAAGGAAGCCGTCATCACCGGCTCGGGGTCCACGCTGATGCGCACCTTCGCCGACGCAATGGCCTTGGTCGCGCAGCGCCGGGTGCGACCCGTGGTGACCCCTTACCCGCTCGAAGCCGCGACGCGCGCTTTCGCCGACCGGGTGACCGGGCGGGCTGTGCTGGTTCCTTGTGGAGGAGAGTCGTGACCAGACCGTTGGCCGGTACCCATGTCGTGGAGTGCGCGAGTTTCGTCGCCGGGCCGACCGGAGGCCTGACTCTCGCGCAACTGGGCGCCGACGTCGTCCGCATCGACCCGATCGGCGGCGGCAGCGATTACCTCCGCTGGCCGGTCGCGCCGACGGGGGAGAGCTACTACTGGGCCTCCCTGAACAAGGGCAAGCGCTCAGTCGCGATCGACCTGCGGAATCCGGAAGGCCGCGAACTGGTCCTCGCCCTGGCCACCGCTCCTGGCCGCGATCGCGGAATCCTCATCGACAACGCGGTCGGACGCCCGTGGCTGGCCCGCGAACGGCTGGCCGACCGCCGTGCCGACGTGATTCACGTGCGTGTCCAGGGATATCCGGACGGGCGGCCCGCGGTCGACTACACGGTGAACGCCGAGGTCGGGGTGCCGGGGATCACCGGCAGCGGCGACTGGGCCGCCCCGGTGAACCACGTGCTGCCCGCGTGGGATCTCGTCACCGGCCTGAGCGTCGCGGCCGGTGTGCTTGCCGCGTTGCACCACCGCGACCGCACCGGCGAAGGGTCCTATGTGGAGCTTGCGTTGTCCGATGTGGCTCTCGCCGGGGTCGCCAACCTGGGCTGGCTGTCGGAAGCCGCCGACCGGCAAGGGGAGCGACCCCGGCACGGCAACCACGTCTACGGCAGTTTCGGCGTCGACTTCGCCTGTCGCGACGACGCCCGCGTGATGGTCGTGGCGCTCACCGACGGCCAGTGGCGCGCGTTGCAATCGGCGACCGGGACCGCGGAAGTGTTCACCGCACTGGAAAAGGCACTGCACGCGGACCTGCGCGACGAGGCCGAACGGTACCGCTTGCGCGAGACCATCGCGGCAGTCCTGCGGCCGTGGTTCGCCGCGCGAGACCTCGACGAGGTGGGCAAGGAACTCGACGCCGCCCGCGTCCTGTGGGGCCGCTACCGCGGGATGGCCGACCTCGTGGCCGAACACCGCGAGCAAGCCCACGAGGTACTCGCCGACCTGCAACTGCCCAGCGGCAGCCCGGCCATCACGGCACGGTCGCCGCTGCGCTTCTCCGGCGAGCGCGGTCCCGCCGGAGCGTGCCCGGCGCTCGGCGCGGACACCGATTCCGTACTGGCCGAGGTGCTCGGCCTGACCGCCGCCGAACTCGGCGGACTGCACGACCGGCGGGTCATCGCCGCGCCGGAAAACCCGTACAAGGAGGTACGTTGACCATCGATTCGAGCATCGCCCTCGACCGCACCCGGTTCTTCATCGACGGCGTCTGGACCGAGCCGAAGAGCACCGAGACCCACCTCGCTCTGGAAGCAGCCACCGAGAAACCGCTGGGCCGCGCCGCGCTGGGCTCCGCCGCCGACATCGACGCTGCCGTCCGCGCCGCCCGCCGCGCGCTCGACGAGGGTCCGTGGGGCCGGACCACCGCGGCGGAACGCGCGGCGACGATGCGCCGGTTCGCCGCGGCACTGGCGGCCCGCGCCACCGAGACCGCCACACTCGTCAGCCGGGAGAACGGCATGCCGATCGGGCTGTCGAACGCCTTCAACGGAGACGCGCCGGCCGGGCTGCTGACCATGTACGCGGACCAGATCGAGGCGACCCAGTTGGAGGAAATCCGGCCGAGCGCGTCCGGATCGACGGTCGTGCGCCGCGCTCCGGTGGGCGTGGTCGCGGCGATCACGCCGTGGAACTACCCGCAGGTGCTCGCGATGATGAAGATCGCGCCGGCGCTGGCCGCGGGCTGCACCGTGGTGCTCAAGCCGTCGCCGGAAACCGCGCTCGACGGGTACGTTTTCGCCGACGCCGCCGCGGAAGCCGGGCTGCCGCCGGGCGTGCTCAACATCGTGGTCGCCGGTCGCGAAGCCGGTGCCGCGCTGGTGTCCCATCCGCTGGTGGACAAGGTCGCGTTCACCGGATCCACCGCCGCGGGCCGGACCATCGGCGCGGAATGCGGGCGGCTGATCCGCCGATGCACGCTGGAACTGGGCGGGAAATCGGCGGCCATCGTGCTCGACGACGCGGACCTCGACACCTTCGTCGCCGGTCTCGACAACGCCTGCTTCCAGAACAACGGCCAGACCTGCACGGTCCAGTCGCGCATTCTCGCGCCACGCTCGCGCTACGCCGAGGTGGTCGACGCGGTCGCGCAGTACGCGCGCGAAATGGTGCTGGGCGACCCGCTCGACCCGGCCGTCACGTGCGGCCCGATGGCCAGCAAGGCACAGCTCGACCGGGTCCTCGGCTACCTCGAACTGGGCCGCGCCTCCGACGCCCGGCTGGTGGCGGGCGGCGGCCGCCCCGCCGCGCTGTCCCGCGGCTGGTTCGTGGAGCCCACTGTGTTCGCCGACGTGGACAACCGCGAACGGATCGCGCAGGAGGAGATCTTCGGCCCGGTCGTCACCATCACCCCGTACGAGGACGAGGACGACGCGGTCCGCCTCGCCAACGACAGCGAATACGGGCTCGGCGGCTCGGTCTGGACTGCCGACGAGGACCGCGGCCTCGCCCTCGCCCGCCGCGTGCGGACCGGGACCATCGGCCTCAACTACTACCTCCAGGACCTCGGCGCGCCGTTCGGCGGGATGAAGGGCAGCGGTGTCGGCCGCGAACTCGGGCCCGAGGCGCTCGACAGCTACCTGGAATTCCAGTCCGTCTACGCCAGCGCAGCCCAGCTCTGACCCAGCGCCGCCCCGGGGCCGCACCGTGCGGCCCCGGGGACCGACCGCGGAGGAGAAGATCCGTGTCCCCTGTTCGACGCCTGCGCTCTGTCGCGCTCGCCCTCGCGCTTGTCCTGCCCCTGGCCGCTGTCCCGGACGCTTCCGCAGCCACCCGCTACCGGGTACAGCGGCTGGTCACCGGCACCACGCTGCACTCGCCGAACGGGATCGCCCTGGCCCCGAACGGCGACCTGCTCACCGCCAGCCTGGCCAGTGAAACCATCTCCGCGGTGGACCTGCGCACCGGACGGAACCACACCCTCGTCGGCCCGCGCGAGGGTCGTTCCGACGACCTCGCGGTGGCCCCCTCCGGCGAAATCCTGTGGACCGACCCGGTCGGCGGTGTCGTGAAAGGCCGCGCGCCGGACGGCCGGATCCGCACCGTCGCCCGCGACCTGCCCGGCGTCAACTCCATCGCTTTCGACCGCTCCGGCCAGCATCTGTACGTCGGGCAGCTGACCTTCGCCGACGCGCTGTGGGAGATCGACCCCGCCGGCCAGGCCGCACCCCGCCTCGTCGTGCGCGACCCGGGCGGGCTCAACGCGTTCGCGTTCGGACCGGACGGCATGATCTACGCCCCGCGTTCGAAACACGGGGAAGTAGCCCGGGTCGATCCGCGAACCGGAGCGATTTCGGTGCTGGCCCAAGGATTCCGGCAGCCGGTGTCCGTCCGCTTCGACGCGCGGAACCGCCTCTACGCGCTCGACGGCGCGACCGGTCAGCTGGCCCGGATCGACCCGAACGGCGCCAAGCACACCGTGGCGATGCTGCCCGCCGCGGACGACAACATGATCATCGACTCCACCGGGCACGCTTACGTCAGCAACATGGCCGACAGTTCTGTTTCCCGGGTGGACCTGAACACCGGTGCCGTCCGAGTCATTACGTCGAGCCAGCTCGCTTTCCCCGCAGATCTCGCCTCCGACGGGCGCACGCTCTACATCGCGGACGCGACCGCGCTGCGCACCGTGAACCCGCGTACCGGCGCGGTCGGCGAAATCCAGCGGCGGCTGTCGTCCTCGCTGGAGTTTCCGTCCGGGATCAGCGTCACCGCAGCACATTTCGTGCTCACCTCGGAGCTGATCGGGGCCGTCCAGGTGGTGGACCGCCGGACCGGGAAGGTCGTCCGTGAGGTGCACGGCCTCGACAATCCCGCGGACGCCGTCGAACTTCCCGACGGCAGCCTGGTGATTTCCGAGCCCGCCAACGGAAGGCTGCTGCGCGTCGTCGGCGAGAACGTCCGTCCGCTGGCGGAAAACCTCGGCACGCCAACGGGTCTCGCCGTCGCCAAGCGCGGGACAGTCCTGGTCGCCGATGCTCAGGGCCGGCTCGTCGAGGTCGAACCCGCCTCGGGGAAGGTCGTCGAACGAGCTGCCGGACTCGGCGGACTGCGGGCGGTCGCGGCCCGGCCGGACGGATCGGCCGTCGTGCTCGACGCCACCGGTCACCGCGTGCTTTCGCTGAACCGGCAAGGAAAACCCGAGGTGCTGGCGACCGGGCTCGACGTCGGCTACCTCGACGTCCCGTACGCCCGTTCTGGTGGTCTCGCGCTCGGCGCCGACGGAACTGTCTATGTCGCCGCGGACCGGCACAACGCCGTCGACGCGATCCGGAAGACGCGCGGATGACCGCACGGGAGTTCCGGTTCGGCGTCAACCTGCTGACGCCGTCCTCACGCGCGGAATGGCAGGCGCGGTGCCGGGAAGCCGAAGACCTCGGCTACGACGTCATCGCGGTCGCCGACCATCTCGGCATGCCCGCGCCCTTGCCCGCGCTCGTTTCGGCGGCCGAGGCCACCACCCGGCCGCAGCTCGCGGTGTTCGTGCTCAACTCCGGGTTCTACAACCCGGTGCTGCTGGCCCGCGATCTCGCCGGAACGGACGCGCTTCTCGACGGACGCCTCGAGATCGCGCTCGGAACCGGCTACGTCAAAGCCGAATTCGACCGCGCCGGGATTCCCTGGCGCAGCGCGTCCGAACGGGTCGACCACCTCGAACACACCGTGCTGGAGGTCGGGCGGCTTCTCTCCGACCCGGACCACCGGCCGAGCCCGGTCCGGCGGCCGCCGCTGTGCGTCGCGGGCAACGGCGACCGGGTCCTGCGGATCGCCGCCGAACTCGCCGACATCGTCGCGTTCAGCGGGGCCGCACCCGGGCGACACCCCGGGACGCTCCGGTTCCTCGGCGCGGACGCGCTCGCCGTCCGCGTGGACCACGTGCGGCAAGCGGCCCCGCACCGCTTCGACGGCCTCGAACTCAACCTGCTCGTCCATGCCGTCGCCCTCGACGGCGACCGCCAGTCCGCAGCCGCCCGGCTGCCCCGGTTCGAGGCACAACAGATCGACTTGGCGCAGGTGCCCACTGTCCTTTCCGGACCTCCGGCGGAGATCGCGGAAACCCTTCACCAGCACCGGAAGACGTTCGGCGTCAGCTACGTCACGGTGCCCGAACCGGCGATGCGCGATTTCGCGCGCGTCATCGCCGAAATGAGGAGCTGACCCTGATGGCTCGTTTGGCCCGGACCGCGGGTTTGTCGGATGTGCAGCAGGAGATTCTGTCCACGGTGCGGTCGTTCGTGGACAAGGAGATCATCCCGCACGCGCAGGCTTTGGAGCACGCGGACGAGTATCCGGCGGAGATCGTCGATGCCATGATGGAGATGGGCCTGTTCGGGCTCACCATCCCGGAGGAGTACGGCGGCCTCGGCGAATCGCTGCTGACGTATGCGCTGGTGGTGGAGGAGATCGCGCGGGGCTGGATGAGCGTGTCCGGCGTGATCAACACGCACTTCATCGTGGCGCACATGATCTCCCGTCACGGGACGGACGAGCAGAAGCAGCATTTCCTGCCGCGGATGGCGACCGGCGAGGTGCGGGGCAGCTTCTCGATGTCCGAGCCTGACCTTGGCTCCGACGTGGCGGCGATCAAGACCCGCGCCAAGCGCGAGGGCGACGATTATGTGATCGACGGCGCGAAGATGTGGCTGACCAACGGCGGCTCGTCCAACCTGATCGCTCTGTTGGTCAAGACGGACGAGGCGCCCGCTGGCGGAGCCGGCGATCAGGCACCTGTGAAGGCGCACGATCGACTCACGACGTTCCTGGTGGAGAAGCCGTCCGGGTTCGGCGAGGTCCTTCCCGGGCTGACGATTCCGGGCAAGATCGACAAAATGGGGTACAAGGGCGTGGACACCACCGAGGCGGTGTTCGACGGCTTCCGGATCGGTGCGGACAAGGTGCTGGGCGCCGCGCCGGGCAAGGGTTTCTCGTTCATGATGGACGGGGTCGAGGTCGGCCGGGTGAACGTGGCCGCACGGGCGTGCGGGATCGCGATCCGGGCGTTCGAGCTGGCGGTGGCGTACGCGCAGCAGCGGTCGACGTTCGGGAAGCAGATCGCGCAGCACCAGGCGATCGCGTTCAAGCTCGCGGAGATGGCGACCAAGGTCGAGGCCGCGCATCTGATGATGGTGAACGCGGCGCGGCTCAAGGATTCCGGTGCGCGCAACGACGTCGAGGCCGGGATGGCGAAGCTGATCGCGAGCGAGTACTGCGCCGAGGTGACGCAGGAGGCGTTCCGGATCCACGGCGGTTACGGCTACTCGAAGGAATACGAGATCGAGCGCCTGATGCGCGAGGCCCCGTTCCTGCTGATCGGCGAGGGCACCAGCGAAATCCAGAAAACCATCATCAGCCGGGGCCTCCTGCGGGACTACCAAGCCTGACCGCGGCGGCACGACCGGAATCTCGCGGCGCGCTCTTCTCCGGGCGGAGTCGTTGCGGCAGGTAGGATGCACCCATGCATCTTGCGGAGGAGTCCGGTCCCCGGCGGCGCCGGCGTGGCGCGGAGCTGAAGGCCGCGCTGCTCGACGCCGCGTGGGCGGAGCTGATGGAGGGCGGGTACGCGGCGTTGACGTTCGCCGGGGTCGCGGATCGTGCCGGAACCAGTCGTCCGGTCGTCAATCGCCACTGGGCGACGAAGGCGGAACTCGTGCGCGACGCGATCGTCCGCGCCAGCGCCCGATTCCCGCTCGCCGATCCGGACACCGGGTCCCTGCGCGAGGACACCGTCGCGTTGCTCGAACAGCTCAACGACGCGTTCGCGATGTTCGCCGCGGCGATGACTGCCCAGCTGGCCGCCTACTTCGAGGAAACCGGCACCACGGTCGCCGAACTGCGCCGGTCGTTGATCGACGAGCGGTGGGCGGTGATCGAGGCGGTGACGCGCCGGGCCGTCGAACGGCGGGAGATCGACGAAGCGAAACTCACGCCGCGCATTGCCCGGTTGCCTTACGACCTGCTGCGCAACGAAACCCTGATGAACCTGGAGCCGATGTCCCCGGAAGCGATCAGGGAAGTGGTCGACACCATCTTCCTGCCGCTGATCGCCCGGAAGCGGCCGAGCGCCAGATCTGCTCGATGACCGCGAGCCCGCCACGCTGAGCGCGGTGGTCGAGCGTCCGTAGCGGACTGAGTGCGCGTCGCTAAGGCTGAGGAGTGGCTCACGTTCCTTGTAAGATGCACTGGTGCATCTTATATTGGAAGTGGGGCAGCGACCCGCTGCAGGAAGAAGGACGGCGATGAACACCGAGAACGCGGTGACGGTCGAAGTGCGGACGATGGGCCGCACGGTGGACGAATCCGTTGTGGACCACTGGGAACTGAAGGCCGCGCGCCGGGCGCTGCGGAACCTCAAAGCGGTCGCGGGCGGACAGGTGATGATGGATCTCCTGGCCGGTCAGATCGAGGACGGCGACCGGTTCCACCGGGACGTCATCGCGGCCTCGGACGGCGGCTACCGCGAATCGCGCACCGAGTTCGCGGTGCGCGGGCTCAGCGGCACCGGACTGGCGGAGTGGTTTCGGGGCCAGGCCGCGACCGGCCGGTTCCAGGACAAGGCTTTGCTGCTGAACGCGCACCCCGAGCATTACGTCGAGCCGCCGCAGTATCCGGGCGGGATGGTGGAGACGATCGGCGGGCGCCTCACCCGGTTTCGGGTCGGGGTGGCCAGGGAACTGCCCGGCGCGGTCGCGGCTTACCTCGATGCGGCGTACCCGGTGTCGCTGATGAACGCGGAACTGACCCTCGACGACGGCACGCCGTTCGCGTATTGCCTGCACCAAGCGCGCGACACCGACACCGGGGCGGACGTGGTGGTGCGCGTTGTTTATCCCGCCGCGGCACCGGATTCGATGATCGAAGGCCACTGCGAACATCTCGCGATCGAGTTCCGCAGCTGGATCCGCAACGCGGCGGCAGCGAAGCGGTAAGGGGATGCCAGTGGAATTCACGGGGAAAACGGCTCTGGTCACCGGTTCCGGTACCGCCGGGGGACTGGGGCACGCGATCGCGGAAATCCTGGTGCGGGGCGGCGCGACGGTGGTGGTCACGGGCCGGGATCCGGAGCGCGGCGTCCAGGTGGCCGAAGGGCTCGGTGCCCGTTTCATCGCTGCCGATCTGGCGGACCCGGACAGCGTGCGAGCCCTCGCGGCCGAAGCGGGCACCGTGGACATCCTGGTCAACAACGCGGCGCTCATGACGGGCGCAACGCAGGATCTCCGCGAGTTCGACGACGTCTTCGCGGTGAATGTGCGCGCTCCCTTCGTGCTCACCACGGCATTGGCGCCGAAGATGGCCGCGAACGGCGGGGGCAGCGTCGTCAACGTCTCCTCGACCGCGGCCGGGATCGGCATGCCCGGGATGGGGGTCTACGGCGCGAGCAAGGCCGCGCTGGAGTCCCTGACGCGGGCCTGGGCGGCGGAGTACGCACACGGGAACGTCCGGGTGAACGCCGTCGCCCCCGGTCCGATGCACACGGCGAAAGCGGTCGCGATGATCGGCCCGGATCTTGGCGGCTACGGCGGAACCGTGCCGCTCGACCGCTCTGCCGACCCAGCCGAAGTCGCCGAGGCGGTCGCTTTCGCGGCGAGTGCCCGCGCCAGCTACATGACGGGCGCGGTCCTGCCTGTCGACGGAGGCCGGGCCGCCGTCTGACCGATGACAGTCCGGGAACCTCTGGAACCCATGCCGCCGACTGGCGCCGGAACCGTTCGCCCCGGGAACATCGGTCGGCAAAGGTCGAGGCTTTCGCCTTGAGCACTGCGTTCAGCTGCCAGACCTCCCGAGGGCGGCGACGCCGATCCTGTCGGCGGCCACCTCGCGCGGTTCGCCGCGAGGACTTCCGCAAGCGGCTTCCGCATTCCTCCCCGACGCACTCATCGAAGGCCGCTGCGAACATCTCGCCACCGAGTCCCGCAACTGGATCCGCGATACCGCCGCATCGACGCAGCCGCACAGCGCGTGGCTTGGGCGATGGTGCGGTGCCGACAGCGGCAAGCAGCCAGGGGAGGCGAACAAATGCGCGTACGGAAGCAGATTGCCCGCGATGCGCGCTTTCCCTCGGCCTCGCCCGGGAACGGCTCGGCCGAGGGAGGGTTCCGCATGGGCGGTCACGCCTCCCGGTAGATCGGGCCGCGTTCCACGACCCGGAGCAACAGGTCCTCGTCGATGTCCTCGGCGATCTGCACCGTCCTGGGTTGCTGGCCGGTGTAGCCGAGCAAGTCGCGCACCGTTCGGTTCGTGTAGTAGCTGCCCGCGACCGCGAGCAGCACCGCCTGGTGCCCGGCCTCGTCGAGTTGGCTCAATTGCTTGAGGGCGACGCCGGAAGGGAGGCCAGCGGTCGCCCGCCAGGCGCGCAGGAGGTCGTCGACTAGGTCCGGCAGGACTCGCAGGACGATGTCCAGCTGGCCGCTGTCGATGCCGGCCGCGGCGGCGGACGGCATCGGGGCGGCGGCGGGGATCAGGTCGTCGGCCAGTGCTCGCAGCCAGTCCCGGCACTCGTCGGGAAGGAGGCGGCCGGTGGTCGCGGTCATGGATGGCTCCGATCAGGCGGGGACGGGCTGGTTCCGGCGGTTCGCGATGAGATGTTCCGTCGCGCGCAGGGCGAGCGCGGCGATGGTGCTGGTCGGGTTGACGCCGCCGGAGGTGACGAACACGCTCCCGTCCACGACGTACAGATTGGGGATGTCGTGCGACTTCCCGTACTCGTCGACCACCGACTTCGCCGGGTCGTCGCCCATCCGCGCGGTGCCGAGGAGATGCCACCCTGAGTAGCGCATGAGCGATTCGGTGGCGACGTCGGAGGCTCCGGCCGCGCGGAGGGACTCGCTGGCCCGCGCGATGTGGAAATCGAGCAGGCGGCGGGAATTGTCGCTGACGGAATACTCGATCCGGGGCGCGGGAATGCCGGAGGAATCGGCGAGCGCGCTGTCGACCGTGACGCGGTTGTTCTCGTCCGGCAGGTCTTCGCCGAAAATGCCCCAGCTGATGGTCCGGCCGAGGTGGCGGCGGACGTGCTCGTGGTGCGCGGGGCCCCAGGTCTGCTCGCCCGCGCGGGTCGGCAGGGCGGCGTTCAGCGGGCCGCCGGTCGGGGCGAGGCTCCATTTCGCGCCGCGCACGAAACCTCGGTCGGTGTCTGTTTCGTAGAACTGGTAAGAGGTGATCTTCGCGCCGACGTGTCCTCGCCAGCTGTCCAGGTCTTCGTCGAAGTAGCCGGTGACGTTGGCGAACGGGTGCACCATCAGCCGCCGCCCGAGCAGGCCGCTGGAATTGCCGAGACCGTCCGGGTGCGCGGAGGTGGCCGAATTGAGCAGGATCCGCGGGGTTCCGACGGCGTTGGCGGCCATGATCACCACGCCGGCGCGGACGGCGTGCCACGAACCGTCGGGGAGGACGTACTCGGCGCCGGCGGCGAGTCCCTTGCTGGACATCAGGATCCGGGCCACACGCGCCCCGGTCAGCAGCCGCACGCCGCCCGCGACCGCGGCTGGCCAATGCGTGAGGTCGGTCGACGCCTTGGCTCCTTCCGGGCAGCCTTGCATGCACGATCCGAATTGGACGCACGGACGCCTGCCCTGGTGCGGGGCGGACAACACCGCCTGCGCGGCCGGCCACCAGTGCCACCCGAGTTTGTCATGGGCTTTCGCCATCCTCGCGCCGATCCGGCCGATGGGCAGCGGCGGAAGCGGGGGTTCGGCGCCGTCCGGGTAAGCCGGGTCGCCGCCGGCCCCGGACACCCCGAAGGCGACGTCCGTGCGTTCGTAAAACGGTTGCAGGTCGGCATAGCGCAATGGCCAGTCGTCGGCTACGCCGTCGAGGGAGCGCACGCGGAAATCGGACGGCAGCAGCCGCGGCCAGTCGCCCGCGTAAAGGATCATGCTCCCGCCGACCCCGGAGTACATCAGCGGCGCGACCGCGGACCGGCTGTCGTCGATCGGGTAGTCGGCGGGGTTCTGCCGCACGTTCGGGCTTGCCGACCACTGTTTGCGCGCTTCGAGTTCGTAGGTGTCGCGCTGGGCGGGGTAATCCGCCCGGTCCGGCCAGTCGCCCTGTTCCAGGCAGACCACGTCGAATCCGGCCTTCGCCAGCGCTCCCGCCGCGACTCCGCCGGACGCTCCCGCGCCGATGACCAGGACGTCAGCTTCTTCCATGGGGATTCCTCTCGCACACCGCCGTTGGTAAGCGCTTTCCGCGAACCGTACGAGCTGTGCTGCCCGGACGCAAGAGGGTGTTCGGTCCGGCTGTCCGGAGGGCGACGATCGGTTACCGGCGGGTGCTGTCGCGGAGGACGACTTCGCCTCGGACGCGGTGGCGGCGGGGAGCGTCCGCGTGGTCGTCGAGGGCGAGTTTCACCGCCTCCGCGCCCATGTTCGTCATCGGGAGGCGGACGGTGGTGAGGGCGGGCACGACGTCGCGCAACGGGCTGATGTCGTCGAACCCGGCGATGCCGATGTCTTCGGGGACTCGCAGGCCGGCTTCGCGCGCGGCGGCGAGCGCGCCGAGCGCCATCACGTCGTTGACGGCGAACAGGCAGTCGACCGGTGGGCGTCCACCGGCTCGCTGGAGCAGCGCACGCGTCGCTTCGTAGCCGCCGGCCCGCGTGAAGTCGCCGGGGATCTGGTGCGCTGCCTCGGGTTCCGCGCCGTGCTCGGACAGTCCGAAGCAGAATCCCTCGGCGCGGTCGCGCGCGGTGAGCAGCGAAGGCGGACCCGTCAGCACCGCGAACGTCCGGTGTCCGGCGCGGTGGAGGGCGTCGGCGAGCGCGGCTGCGCTGAGCCGGTTTTCGACGACGACGGTGCCGATGCCGAGCCCGTCCTGGCCGATGCACGCGGCACGGCCGCCGCCCTGGGTGTACTTCCGGAGCAGGGCGCGCATCGGGTCGAGCAGGGCGGCGTCGTCGAGCCGCGATCCGGCGAGAATGACGGTCTGCGCGCGCTGGCGGCGGAGCAGCTCCACGTGGCGGAGTTCGGCCTCGGGGTCGCGCTGGGTGCTGGCCACGGTGACCAGCAGGCCCCGCTCGCCCGCGGCGGCGATGACGCCGGCCGCGATGCAGGAGAAGTACGGGTCCGCGATGTCGTGGACGATCAGTCCGAGGGTCGCGGTGTTGCCGCGCGCCATCGCTTGCGCCTGGGCGTTGGGCGAGTAGTCGAGTTCCGCCGCGGCTGCGATGACCTTGGCCCGCAACGCTTCCTTCACCTGGCGCGTGCTCCCGTTGAGCACCCGGGACGCGGTCGCGAGCGAAACCTCGGCGCGCTCGGCGACGTCGGCGAGGGTGGCCGCGCTGGCGGCCGGCCCGGCCGGGCTGGGAGAACGTCGAGGACTCACAGCCGCGATGCTAGCGCTTTCCGGAATTCCCGGCGGCGGGCCGGGCCGGGGGCTTGACGAGGAGCGCTCGGCGAATCTAGCTTGGAAAGCGCTTTCCGCACGACGGCGACCGCGGCGGGAAGGCGTTCTCCGCATCCGGCCCTGACCGGTCCGGACCGATCCGACCAGGCGTCCCAGGAGGCCCCGTGGCTCAGCGAAGCATCGGCATCATCATGAACGGCGTGACCGGGAGGATGGGCTACCGGCAGCATCTCGTCCGGTCGATCCTCGCGCTGCGCGACGAGGGCGGGGTGCCGCTGCGCGGCGGCGAGCGCGTCCAGGTCCGGCCGCTGCTCGTCGGCCGGGACGGGGCGAAGCTCGCCGAACTGGCCCGCCGGCACGACATCGCGGACTGGACCACAGATCTCGACGCCGCGCTCGGCGACAGCCAGTGGGACGTCTACGCCGATTTCCTCGTCACGAAGGCACGCGCATCCGCGCTCCGGCGGGCGATCGCCGCCGGCAAAGCCGTCTACGCGGAGAAGCCGACTGCCGAGACGGTGCCCGAAGCTCTCGATCTTGCGGCGCTGGCCCGGGACGCGGGCGTGCCCAACGGCGTCGTGCACGACAAGCTTTACCTGCCGGGGATGAGGAAGCTGGCCCGGCTGGTGCGGTCCGGATTCTTCGGGCGGATCCTGTCGGTCCGCGGCGAGTTCGGCTACTGGGTCTTCGAGGGCGACGGGCTGCCGGCGCAGCGGCCGAGCTGGAATTACCGGGCCGAGGACGGCGGCGGCATCGTCGTGGACATGTTCCCGCACTGGAATTACGTGCTGGAGAACCTTTTCGGGGAAGTCCGCTCCGTCTACGCGCGGGCGGTGACGCACATCCCGACCCGGTACGACGAGACCGGCGCGTCGTATCCGGCCACCGCGGACGACGCCGCGTACGCGATCTTCGAACTCGACGGCGGCGTGATCGCGCAGCTCAATTCCAGCTGGACGGTGCGCGTCGACCGCAAAGAACTCGTCGAGTTCCAGGTCGACGGCACGCACGGCAGCGCGGTCGCCGGGCTGTTCGGCTGCCGGGCGCAGCACCGCGACGGCACGCCCCGCCCGGTGTGGAACCCCGACCTGGCCGACTCCCACGACTACGCCGCCGACTGGCGGGAGATCCCGGACAACGAGGTGTTCGGCAACGGCTTCCGGGCCCAGTGGGAGGAGTTCGTCCGGCACGTGGTCGACGGGGATCCGCACCCCTACGACCTGCTGTCGGGCGCGCGCGGGGTTCGGCTCGCCGAAGCGGGATTGCAGAGTTCCCGAACCGGTGCGCGAGTCGACCTCGCGCCGCTCGAGGTGCCGCGGGCGATGGCGAACGGGGCGGCGAAATGACGAGGGTGACCCTGGTCGACGCGGGTGCCGGCGTCACCGGACACACCTTGCGGGAAGCTCCGGCGCTCACCCGTCCGGACGGGCCGTTGCGCGCGCGAACCGCATACGCCGCGGCCCATGTCGTTCCGCGCGCGACTGCGCAGAATGTGCCGGGCGCGCCCGCGGATCTGGACTGGGACTCCACGCTGGCGTTTCGCCGCCACCTGTGGTCGTGGGGCCTCGGAGTGGCCGACGCGATGGACACCGCACAGCGCAACATGGGATTGGACGCGGCCGCGACGCGCGAGCTGATCGCTCGCAGCGCGGCCGAAGCGGCCTCGGTAGGGGGAGCGCTGGTGGTCGGAGTCAACACCGATCACCGGCCCGAGGAAACCTTGTCGCTGAGCGAAATCGTCGATTCGTACGCGGCTCAGCTCCACTACGCCGAAGACCACGGCGCGGGCGTCGTCCTGATGGCCAGCCGGCATCTCGCCCGCGCGGCGACGTCGGCGGGCGACTACGAGAAGGTGTACCGCGAGGTGCTGGCGCAGGCCGGCGCCCCGGTGATTCTGCACTGGCTCGGGGAGGCGTTCGACCGGCAGCTGGCGGGTTATTTCGGGCTCGACGCGGACGAGACGGTGCTTCGGATCGTCAACGAGAACGCCGGGAAAGTGCGCGGGATCAAGATGAGCCTGCTGGACCCGGGCCGGGAAATCGCACTCCGGGCGCGGCTGCCTCGCGGAGTCCGCCTGTTCACCGGGGACGATTACCACTACGTGAGCCTGATCGCCGGTGACCGCCAAGCCCATTCCGACGCGCTGCTCGGCGCCTTCGCCGCGTTCGCTCCGTTGGCAGCCACCGCGCTGCGCGCACTCGACGCGGGCGACCACGCGGAGTACCGGCGGGTGCTCGGTCCGACCGAGGCGCTGGCACGGCATATTTTCGCCGCTCCCACCGAGTTCTACAAAACAGGTGTCGCGTTCCTGGCTTGGCTCAACGGCTATCAGCCCGCCTTCGCGATGGTGGGTGGCCTGCACGCGACCCGCAGCTTGCCGCACCTGTCCGCACTGGTGCGGTTGGCCGACGAGGCGGGGGCGCTGGTCGATCCCGAACTGGCGGCGCGGCGATGGACCGATTTGCTTGCCGTGCACGGCTTCGGCGAAAGGACCCCGGCATGACCGCGCATCCGCGGATGTCGCTGAACCAGGCGACGATCCGGCACGCGGACCTCGCTGCCGCGCTGCGGGTCGCTCAGCGCGCCGGCATTCCGGCGATCGGGTTGTGGCGGGAACCGGTCGCCGAGGCCGGGCTGTCGAAGGCGGCCGCGATGCTGGCGGATTCGGGGCTGCGGTTTTCCAGTTTGTGCCGCGGCGGGTTCGTCACCGGGCACGATCGCGCGGCCGCGCTCGAGGAAAACCGGCGGGCGATCGAAGAAACCGCGGCGTTGGCCGAGGCGGGCGCGGCGGGCTCGGCGCCGGTGCTGGTGCTCGTCGCGGGCGGGCTGCCCGAGGGCGACCGCGATCTCGCGGGCGCGCGGAACCGGGTGCGGGACGCGGTGGGCGTGCTGGCGGACGACGCGGCGGCGGCCGGAGTGGTCCTCGCGATCGAACCCATGCACCCGATGTACGCCGCGGACCGGGGAGTGATCTCGACGCTGGCCCAGGCGCTCGACCTCGCCGAGCAGTTTCCCCCGGACCGGGTCGGCGTGGTCGTCGACACCTTCCACGTCTGGTGGGACCCGTGCCTCGCCGAGCAGGTCCGCCGCGCCGGAACGACCGGCCGGATCGTCTCGTATCAGGTCGGGGACTGGGTCACGCCGCTGCCGTCCGACGCGCTGCTCGCCCGCGGCCTGCCCGGCGCCGGACATGCCGATCTCGCCGCGATCTCCGGGCTCGTCGAGGAGGCCGGCTACCGGGGCGATGTCGAGGTGGAGATCTTCAACGAAGACCTCTGGCAGGACGACCCGGAACGGGTGGCCCGGCGCGTGGTGGAATCGTTCGGCCACGCGGTGGGAGCGACGGGATGACAGCCGCGAAGAAGACGCTTCGCGTTCTCGTCGCCCCAGACTCGTTCAAAGGCTCAGTCCGCGCCGCCGAGGCCGCCCGGTGGCTCGCCGAAGGCTGGCTCGCCGAGCGCGAGCACGACGTGCTGCGCGAACTGCCCCTTGCGGATGGCGGCGAGGGCACCCTCGACACGGTGGCTGCGGCTGTCCCGGAAGCCCGCCGGATGCCCGTCGTAGTGCCCGGTCCTGACGACCGTCCGGTACGTGCTCACTGGCTCCTCCTTCCGGACGGCACCGGTGTCGTCGAACTCGCCTCCACCAGCGGTCTTGGCTTGCTCCACCGGCCGCGTCCCGCTGAGGCGCACACGCTCGGGTTCGGTCGCGCGATCGCGGCCGCGCTGGACGCCGGCGTGCGTCGGCTGCTGCTCGCGTTGGGCGGGTCAGCGTCGACAGACGGCGGCGCTGGCGTCCTCACCGCGCTCGGTGCCCGACTGCTCGACGAGGCGGGAAACCCAGTTCCGCCCGGCAATCGCGGTCTGGCCCGGCTGCGCACCGTGGACCGGACGGGGCTTCGTCCCGTGCCGCCCGCGGGCGCGCTGGTGCTGAGCGACGTGACGAATCCGCTGTTCGGCCCGGCCGGGGCGGCGGCGGTTTTCGGTCCGCAGAAAGGCTTCCCTCCGGATGAACTGCCCGCCGCCGAACGCAATCTCCGGCAGCTCGCGGGCTTGCTGGACGCTGACCCGGCGACGGCCGGAGCCGGTGCGGCGGGCGGGACCGGGTTCGGCCTCCTCTCCTGGGGAGCGCAGCTGGCTCCGGGGAGCGAATTCCTGGGTTCGCTGTCCGGGCTTCCCGCCGCGGTCGCGGACGCGGACCTCGTCCTCACCGGCGAGGGACGCTTCGACGCGCAGTCGCGGCAGGGGAAACTCGCCGGGCACGTCTCGGCGCTCGCCGCCGCGGCGCGGGTGCCCGCGTTCCTGGCCGCCGGGCGGGTCGCGGCACCGGTTACTGGCCTGTTCCAGGCCGCCGAAGACCTTTCCGAACTGGCTGGCAGCCAGGCCCGCGCGCTCGCCGACCCGGCGCGGTATCTGCGGCGCGCGGGGACCGCACTGGCCCGGCGCTTCGCCTCGGCCTGACGGCCCCGCCCGGCCGCGCTTCACCCGGCCGCCGGACCCGGTCCGCGCGGCCCCACCCCAGCAGAAAGGACACATTCATGACGATCGCCAGCGTCGACCCCGCCACCGGCGAGGTCCGCAAGAAGTTCGCCGGGCACACCCCAGCCGAGGTCGAAGCCCGGATCGCCGCCGCGGACGGCGCGTTCCGGGCCCTGTCCCGCACCACCTTCGCTCAGCGCGCCGAGTGGCTGCACCGAGCGGCGGACCTGCTGGAAGCAGAGGCGGACGCCGTCGCCGCCCTGATCACCGCGGAGATGGGCAAGACCCTCGAATCAGCGCGCTACGAGGCGCTCAAGTCCGCCGCCGGAATGCGCCATTTCGCCGACCACGCGGAGCGTTACCTGGCACCGGAACGGCCGGTCGACCCGGCGGCGGCCGGCGCGTCGGACCTCGTTGTGCGGTTCGACCCGATCGGTGTCGTCCTCGCGGTCATGCCGTGGAACTACCCGATCTGGCAAACGGTCCGGTTCGCCGCCCCGGCGCTGATGGCGGGCAACACCGGACTGCTCAAGCACGCTTCCAACGTGCCGCAGTGCGCGCTCTACCTGAGCGATCTGTTCGACCGCGCCGGGTTTCCGCCCGGGTCCTTCCCCACGGTGCTGATCGAAGCCAAGGAAGTCGCCCCGCTGCTCGCCGACCGGCGGATCCGGGCGGCGACGCTGACCGGCTCGGTCGCGGCCGGCTCCGCCGTAGCCGAGGCGGCCGGGCGCAACATCAAGAAGACAGTGCTGGAACTGGGCGGCACGGACGTGTTCCTGGTCCTTCCCAGCGCGGACCTGGAGCGGGCGGCCGAAGCGGCAGTCACCGCCAGGGTGCAGAATGCCGGGCAGTCCTGCATCGCCGCGAAACGCTACTACGTCCACACCGACGTCTACGACGAGTTCACCGCCCGGTTCGTCGAAGGGATGGCGGCGACGATCGCCGGAGATCCCCGCGACCCGGGCACCACGTTCGGTCCGCTCGCCACCGAACGCGGGCGGCGAGAGGTCGAAGCGCTCGTCTCCGACGCGGTCGCCAAGGGCGCGACTGTGCTGACCGGCGGCCGGACGCCGGACGGACCGGGCTTTTTCTATCCGGCGACCGTCCTTTCCGGACTGACCCCGGACATGCGGCTGTATCGGGAGGAATGCTTCGGCCCGGTCGCCTGCGTGCACCGCGTCGCCGATCTCGGGGAAGCGATCAGGCTCGCCAACGACTCCGACTTCGGGCTCAGCTCGAGCGTCTGGACCGGCGACGCGGCGGAAATCGACCGCGCGGAGCGCGAGATCGAGGCCGGGGGAGTGTTCGTCAACGGCCTCACCGCCTCGTTCCCCGGCGTCCCCTTCGGCGGAGTCAAGGACTCCGGCTACGGCCGTGAACTGTCGGCGCACGGCATCCGCGAGTTCGTCAACGCCAAGACCGTCTGGCGCGCTTGACCCGCGCCGATCCCGGAAACATCTGCCCACCCGCGAAGGAGTTTCAACGATGAAACCCGCACCGAAAATGCAGGCGGTGATGGTGCTCTACCACCTGGGCGAAGACGGCCTGTGGGAGCACCACTTGTTCGGGGCGCTGCGCCGGCACTACGGCGATGCCGAACTGTCCGGCCTGCGCGAGGACCTCGTCGGGCTGTCCACCGTCGGCTGGCTGGAGGTGCTCGAACACCGCAGCCATCGCGGCCATCTCTTGCGCCGCTACCGGCTCGCCGCGTCGGCGAGGCGGCTTGTCGAGTACCAGCTCGATCTTCGCCGGTGCCTTCCGGTCGAACTGCCCGCATGCTCCGGGAACGCGGCATGAGCGCGCCCGAACCGGCCGAGACCGGGCTGGCCGCGCGATCGCGCCTGGCCGACGGGAAGAAAACCCGGATGGGGATGATCTACGCGATCCTCGCCGCGCCCGCCCTCGGCCTCGCCTTCGGCCTGCTGGGGTCGATCGTCTCCGCGCCGCCGTTCGACCGGCAGCAGCCCACCGGCGCGTTCGTTCTCGTGGCCGCCCTGCAGGTGCCGTTCGGCGTCCTCGCCATCGCGATCTTCCTGCTGGTCACCGGCACCTGGCGAGACGCGGCGCGGATTCTCGGGCACCGGGTCAGCTGGTGGAACCTGTTCGTCGCGGTCGGCGGATTCGTGGGCGACTTGTGCTTCGCCGCTGCCTCGGGTCTGATCGGCGGTGCCCTCGCCGGCTCCATCGGCGGCCTCGCCGGGGTGGTCGGAGCGATCATCGCGGCGGTGCTCTACCGCGAACGCATCCTCCGCGCGTCCACTCTGATCGGTCTCGCGGCACTGGCGGCCGGTATCTGGCTGGCCGTCTCCGGCGGCGAACTCGGCGCCCCGACGCACGGCTGGTACTTCGTGGTCGGTCTGCTGATCATCGTCGCCGCAGTGCTCACCTGGGGCTTCGAGAGCTTCGCCATCACCGCGGGCACCGACCTGATGCCGCCGGAGAGTTTCCTGTGGTGGCGCGCGTTCCTCGAACTGCTCATCGCCGACGTCTTGCTCGCGGTGCTGTTCCCGGAAGGCAGGCACATCGCCGCGGCCGCCTGGTCCCAGCCGCGGCTCATAGCGATCGGCGCGGTGATCGGGCTGGGCTGGGCGATCTGGATGATCATGGGCTACTACATCGGAATCTCCTACGCCGGCGCGGTGCGCGGCGGCGTGTTGACCAACACCCTCGCGTTCTTCTTCATCGCCTTCTTCTCCCTCACCGTCTACGGCGCGCCGTTCAGCACCTACGTGATCGTCGGTTCGGCGATCACCATCGTCGGCACTCTTTTCATCGTCACCGAACCCAAAGCCCGCTTGACGCGCTTGCGTTCCTGAACGGAGAACTCATGTCCACGCGACCGTCCACATCAGACTGGCCCGACGACGACGCACTCGCTGACGCCTACCTGCGCCGCAGCGCCCGGGCCAAGCTGCGCCGCCTGTCCGGACTGATCGTCTTGTGCGCTCTCCTGCTGGCCGTCCTCGTCCTGATCTACTCCGAAGGCTGGTATTCCGGCTCCGGAGCAGGCTGGGTATTCGTCGGCATCGGCGTCGCGGCCGCGGCGATCTGCGCCGTCGTCATCGACATCGTCTACCGGAAGGAACTCTGAGGTCATGTCCGCATCCGGAACCGGACCCGCCCCTGTCGCCCGAGAGTTGCCGCTGCTCAACGCACGCCGTTGGGCGCTGGGATTCCTGGCCTTCGCGGTGGTTCTCGCGATTGTCTTCTCTCAGTTCCTGATCGGCTTCGCCGCGCACGCGCACTGAGCGGTGCTCTTCCGCTTGTCCGGTGATTCGTCCGGCGATCACGCAGCTGCCCGACCGGGCGGGTGTCTCTCCGCGGCCATCTCACCGCCAGGGCAAGGTCCGCGCACCCGCAAGCCGGCCGTCGTCCTGGCGGATCCGCACGTGGTCTCGACCGATCTCGATGGGGCCGATGCGCTGATTGCGGAGCAGCGGATGGGGAACCATTACGCGGAGCAGGCAACTGCGGACGCTCTCCGAGCGGGGCGGAACTGTATCGGGTGGCCGGGACGCACAACTATGGTCGTCGTGTCCCGCGCCGGTGTCGGCGGTCGGTCGTCTTCCTCTGGCGACCGCTCTCTCCCAAAGCCAGCTTCGCCTGCGGCGCATGCACCTGATCCCGCGCTGAGGCAGCGCCCTCTGCCTGAGGCGCCACCAACCGCCTCACTCGCACCCGGCTCCCGCAGCGACACTGGGTGGCGGGGCTGATCAGGACGTTTCCCAGGCCGGCACTGTCTCATCCGCAATCAATGTTCAGCCCAAAGAATTCCGCCCACTCTTTGGCGCGATAATAGCCGCGGAGTCCCGCCATGTCCGGATCCACGCTCATCCAAGCGGGATCGAGGTTGTTGTGCGGATCCCGGACAATCATGGACAATTGAATCAGAGCCCGGTCTCCAAGCTGGCCAAAGGATTCCGGGCTCCTGATAACGTTCGGGATCAGCTGATCGTGATGTTGCATGCAGATGGAGTAGAAGCAGGCTCCGGCGTACCTGGCCAGCCATCCTATTCGGCGGCGCTCCAAAATTTTGTGAACCTGACGAAAAGCCTCTTGAGCATCAGTGTCGCAGGGTCTCGCATGGGAGAAATTCGACATTTCTCCGTCCAGTACCCGGAGGATGATCAAAGTTTGCCGCAGTACTCGCACTGCATAAAGGTAGTCCGCGCGCTTGCTTCTTCCGTGGAAGAATCCCGGACATCCGCCCATCGCTGGGCGAAACCATGACCTCCAGTACGTTCGCTCGCCCAGGTTCCGGTTATTTGGAAGCCATGTCTTCGCCCAGTGGAGAGCAATCGAACGTCTCCTGAGCTTTCGGACAAGAAGATCATGAATCTCGGCTACGTCGATGTTTCCTATCCTGTTATTGGCGATAGTGGCAGCGTATCGGTACAAGGTTTCGATATGTTCCGGCCAGAGTTCATGGCTGCGGCGATAGATGTGCACGGAGCTGAGGTATTCGCGGCGCTGCTCCAGCAAGCTTGCCTTGCGCAAGGTGAGAGTCAGGTTTCCCAAAGACTTCGAACACGCGTCCTGGTAAAGCTCAAGGGCGTCGTCTGCGCGACCAATTTGCTCTTTGCTCAGCGCGCGTCGGAATGTCGCGTAGCCGCTGCGCTTGTTCCACTGTATCCAACGCGGCGTCCTTCGCATTATGCGCGGCTCGCGCTGGATGCACTCAACACAGAATCCACCGATTTCGAATACTAAGTCATCAATACTCGAGCAGGCAAAGGTTCGAGCCGCCAGAATAGAATTGCCCGGGGTCTTCGAAACTTGCACGGCCACCCGAAAACCGCTCGACGCGGCAAGTTGGGTAGTCATGATGTGGTACGCCGGACGAGGAGAGGACGCCAACTCGAACAGTGCGGAAATCCAACCGTCTGCGGACTTGGGGGTCTCCGCGGGAATGGTGGGGGTTGATACGTTGGGCAGGCCCGGCGTCACTGCCCAGATCCCTTGCACGTCCTCGGCGATATAGGCGGTGAGGGTAGCGCCGATCGTCCGGCCGAGCCTCTTCCGAGGCAATTCGTTTTCATCTTCAGGGGCAGCATCAGTACTGTTGTCCGATGCTTTTCGAACTTCCTGATCGTCGAGGAGTTCGTTCATCTGGTGTACAATTACGGGATACACGCCGCGCGATCGGACCTGATGCCACACGCGCGACGACGCGTGCAATATACCCGAGAGCAAGAGCAGCACGAAGGCAAGGGCTGCCGCTTGCGTGATGGCCGAAACAACGCTGGAAACGATGGCCATGAGAATTCACTTCTCTTTCAGAACCCGTGATCAGGTACCTGTCAGTCGAGTTTTCCGTCATGGTTGCATCAAAGCGATCACGACTCCGCGTCTGTCTTGAAAGCAGATTCCGTGTTCCATGCCAGCCTCAGCGAGATGGTCGAACGCGAGTAGCGAAGAGCGGCGCGCAGGGTGTTCAAGTCCAGCATTTCGCCAATGGACTCGAGTTCGTCCAGGGTGCCGGTCAGTCCTGAGAGGCCGGAAAAGCCGTCCTGGCCGGCCTGCTGCGGTCCGGACGCCTCGACTCTAGGAGCCTTGCTTTCAAACATTCCTTGCAAGACCTCGACCCAGTGGGCCATGCGAGGGCCGTGATGCACTGAATGCAGACTCGTGTCATCGATCAATCTGGGCGCCACTACAAGCGCATGATACAATTCAACCAGCAGAGTGTTCAGCGCTTCCGCAAGTCGCTGGCGCGAACGTCTCTCGTTTTCGGATTCGGTATCAGACTGTAGTTTCAGGAAATCAGCCTGTCGTCGATAATGTTTCCAGGCTTCTTGAAGGTTTTGCTCTTGCAGCAAAGCTGACGATATTTTCCGCTGCGCGCTCCGCAGTGTAGCTTCATGCTTCTCGGAGAGCTTTCCCAACCCGCTCGCGTCTGCGTTGTCCACCTGTCCAGTCCGCCCTTCCGGTGCGGTGGTGGATCTCCTGAGGACATCCAGGAGATGCTCGTTGCTAGATGTCGCGGTCGCCACAGCAAGTGTTACGACGATCTTCGCCATGTCCACGGGCACTTTCGGTCCCGTCAGGCCAGTTATCCACCAACAGGACGAGATGGGTGTCCTCTCCCGCGGTCCTGGCGGCCAGGTCGATTCTCTTGGTCGCGCGAGAGCTAGTGCCCTTGACCCGGTCGACCTGCGTTCGCCGCGACGATGCCGGGCCCGGTTGCGTTCGCGGACCTGCCGCTGTCGCCGACCGCGTCAGACCCTCTCGGCGACAACCAGCACGAGATGCTCGGCCCAGAGGTGTCGATGATGCGGCTTCGGCTGTATGACGCCCGTCCCTTAGCGCCGCCGCGGCGAGTGCGTGCCGGCCGTGGTCTGCCGCACGCACGTGATCCGTCGGCTTCTGGTTCCCGGGCCTTGGGGCGGAGAGACGAGGTCGTCCTAGGCGGTGGCCACCTCGAACTGCGGCAGCGCCCGACTACAGTGGATGCCTGTCCGGAGCCACTGGAATGACGGGAAGGACAGCCGTATGTCGGGCCGAGGAGAAGCGGATTTCCATCTGGGCCATGTGGTCGGGATGCTGTTGAACGGATTTCCGCCGAGCGGCACTGGTCGTGTGCGAGTGGACAATCAGCGGGGCGACGTCGAAAACTACGATGTCGCCTTCGCGCCAGGGGCATGGCGTGCGGAGAGCCCAGCGCAATTGTGGGTGTGCGACGGGGAAACGTGTGCGGTGCGCGTCGGCCGGGGGCCGGTGGAGACGCGGCCTGCTGGCCGTGGCCGCCGGCCGCGTCCTCTCTACCCCTTCTTCCCCCTGGACGCGCCGATCTGGGGCCGACGCGGGGACGATTGGCGGATGCGGGAACGGCCTCGGGCGCAGGACGGGACTTGGCTGGTGGAGCTGGAGAACCTCGATGCTCCCGAGCACACGGCGGAGCTGGCGGTGGACCCGGGCAGGCCGGGGATCACGGCGATCCGGATCCCCGGTTCGGTGGTCGACGTCGTCAGCTTCGACGCGGGCCCGCCAGACGCGGCCGCCTTCCGCCTGCCCGGGTAGCCGCCGGAAGGCGGCCCCTCAGTCACCTGTCCCGGCGCGTCGGGACAGGCTGATCAGGGATGAGCTTCCTTGCCGTTCGGGTACTTGCAGGGCACCGTCTTGTAACAGCGGAAGTGCGGTCCCTCCATATCGTAGGTGACCTTGAATCGCCCCTGGGTTTCGTCGTTGATGTAGCGGTCGTACATCTCCCAGTAGAAAACGCCGGGCCCGTCCGTCGACATGTACGCGACATCCTTCTTCGATGTCTGGTATGTGATGCCGCCCAGCAGTTGGTCGTCCACGGTGCGGTCCCACCAGAGCGGGACGTCCTCCCGCGTGCGGATCGGGATTTCGAAGGTGATCGGCCGTTTCTGCAACTGGACCCAGCTCACCTCGATCCGGTGGCTGCGCATTTGCAAGCTGATGATCGACCTCTTCCAGACATAGCTGACGAACGTCGGCGCGCCGTTCTCGATGATCGCGTACCAGATGACCTCCTGGGTGCTGGCACGGTACTGGCTCTCGATGTTCGTCCAGCCCACCATCGGGTGCATCGCGCCCGCCCGCACTTCCTGGAGACGCTGCTGCCGTTGCCGTTCAGGCAGTCCGGTGAGCTCGGCGGTCTTGCCGGTGCTCATCTCGGTGACCTGCTCGTGTTCTGCGCCGGAACGGGTGAACGTCGCGGTGAGCAGGTCGCCCGCGCACGTGATCCGCGCCTGGACATCGGACGGCACCGCGCGGGCTGCCGCGTTCGTGCACGCCAGGCTTCCCTGCTGAAGCTGCTGCGCCGACGGCATGTTCGACGACTGTTCTGAAGCCGATGCCGAAGCAGCGGCGGCAGGCGACCCGGTCGCGATCAGCACGGCCATCAGAGGCAGCCCGATCAGCTGCACACCTTTTCTCGCTGAAGACATGCGTGTGAACAAGACGTAATTCCCCTCTCTTCCTCAGATCAACTCTCACTCGATCTGCGGACCCGTGTTTGCCTGTATAGCGCGCACGGAAAGATCGGAATGACGCTGTTCCTTGAATCATCCGAATGGAGCAGTCATTCCGGAGTCGTCGTTCCGCTGGCGTCGCTGTTGGGCGGCAGTGACCTCGGTGACTGGTGTCGTATTCGTGATTGGCGGCGTGACGGTTTCAGACCGGGGCGACGGCCTGGGTTCGGTGCGACGACCACGTGGTCATCGCGCCGGCCTTGGGAAAATGTCCGCCGCAACAGGAACCTGTCGTTCACGAGTCGGGGGTGTGCACCGTTCCCGCGCTCGCGGGGCTGTTTGGCCTTGAGGGCGTTGTCCGTCTGCGGTCCGGAACCATGCGCACCGCATGCGGTGAGTTGTCCAGTGGTTCGGCCAGGCGTTTGGGAAGGTATTGATCACGGTTGGCGACTGGGCGGAGACGACGGTGGCCGCGCCGGAGGCTGCCAAGCGGTGCAGCGCGTGCGACTTTGGTTTCCTCTCTTTCGCTGAGTGAATACGATGTTTTCGATTTCATTGTCACATCGGGAGGGGATTTCTTCGTAGTCGGGTTTCAGGCAGTTGGTGCGGCCTGTCGCATGGTGGCTGGCCGGTCTGGGACGACCCGGACGCGCTCGCCGCCCGGCACGGCGCGAGCCCGGGCGGCTCGTCTCGACCGACCAGTTCGGGCGGCTGATCGCGCCAGGGATGCCGCCGCGCACGGTCCGGCACAAGCTCGCGGTCCTGGGCCGCACAGGCCTTCTCGCCGCAGTGACCCGCGAGCACAGCCCGCGCGCCTGGTACGTCGCCGCGGAAGGCGTTGCGATGGCCGAGGTGTCCGACGCGGTCGAGCCCAGGCAGTACCGAGTCGCGGATCCCGAGGTAGCGCAGGTGCTGCTACGTTCTCGACGAGGGACACCGTTCCCAGCGCATCTTCTTCCTCGAACTCGACCGGTCGACCATGCCGATCGCGCGCTTCGCCCAGAAGCTTGTCGCGTATGTGCGTTACCACGACTAGGTACCGCGGCGTCCTGGCGCGAGTCCTGCCTGGCGTTCGCGGTATCCGCGTTTCCGGCGCGTCGTGGTCGTTCTCTCCGGTGCTGCGGAGCATGTGCTCGAACGTCGGCTCGCTGATTTGCGCGCCCACGCACGGGCATTGGCAGCCGTCGCGTCGACCTGGTCGTGACGACGTTGCGGCGGCTCCAGAACGACGGGGTGCTCGGCGACGTCGCCGTGCCCGTCCTCGGCACGGACACCTGCCGCCGGTCGTTGTTCGAGCCCCTTCGTGGGAACACGCGATAGCTGGCGACGTGCGCTCGACGTCGCCGAGGTCCGGGTCAGAAGGCGTGCCGAATCAGCCGGGCCGCCCTCGCGGCGCAGCCCCAGCCTGCTGTTCGCGTCGGCGAAATTCCTGTTCGCAAGACGAATCGGCCAGCGCATTCGCTGAGCACTACCCGGCGCACGGCAGCGACCGCCCATCAGGCGGCGCGCTGGCGGGATCTTCCGCTGATTCCCCGGTGCTGGTGCGCTACGTCGAAGCCAATGGGCGGGCGGCTTTCGCCGCGCAACTCACCGAGGCCACGGGAAAAGCAAGGTCGCCTGGTTGTTCGCCGAGGCACCGGGATCGGGTGGCAAGGACTGACGTCGCCGTGCAGCGACGGGGACGAGTCGCGTGGCTTCCGACGAGGGGTTGTATTGAAGGGGACAGCAGTCGCCTCAGCGCGTCGGATCCCAGAGTCCGCCTGCTTCGCCTCGGGCGAGGTGCTCGGCGTAGACACCGACCTTCCAGGCGATGACGGACCGGCACTCCTCCAGCGCCTGGATCTGCGCGTCGACCCGCTCTCGATGGGCATCGAGCAGCCGCAGGCGTTCCGCCTCGTTGCCCGGTCCGCGGCGCACCAGTTCGGCGAAGTGCTTGAGGTCGGCGAGCGGCATGCCGGATTCGCGGAGCTTGACGCAGATCAGCAGCCACTCGACATCGAGGGAGGTGTAGCGCCGCCGGCCGCCCGACGTGCGTCGGACCGGTCCGACGAGCAGGTTCTCGCGCTCGTAGAAGCGCAGAGCGTGCACGCTCAGCCCGGTCCGCTCGGCCACCTCGCCGATGCTCAGGCCAGCCTCGGTGGTCGTCATGCCGCTCACTCCCGGACTTGATCTAGACCTCGCTCTAGATCGTAGCGTCACCGGCATGACCGTTACTGATCAGCAGCCGCTCGGATCCCGCTTCTCCGCCGCCACCACGTCCGAGGACATCGTGTCCGGTCACGACCTTTCCGGCCGGACCGCCGTGGTGACCGGGGGCTACTCCGGGCTCGGCTTGGCGACCGCCCGGGCTCTGACGGCCGCCGGCGCCCGGGTCATCGTTCCCGCTCGCCGCCCCGAGGTCGCTCGTGCCGCGCTGAAGGAGGTGCCGAACTGCGAGGTCATCCCCATGGACCTGGCCGATCTCGGCAGCGTGCGCACGGCCGCCAGGCACATCAGGGACCGTCTCGACCGGATCGACCTCCTGATGGCCGTCGCCGGAGTCATGGCCACCCCGGAGCGGCGCATCGGACCCGGCTGGGAAGGCCAGCTCACCGCCAACCACTTCGGGCACTTCACCCTCGCCGGCGAACTTTTCCCGCTCCTGGCCGCCGCGAACGGCGCGCGCGTCGTCGTCAACAGTTCCGCCGGACACGCCCTGACCGGGATCCGCTGGCACGATCCGCACTTCCGCACCGGTTACGACAAGTGGCTGGCCTATGGCCAGGCCAAGACCGCGAACGCCTTGTTCGCCGTGCATTTCGACGCCCTCGGGCAGGGCTACGGCGTCCGGGCGTTCTCCCTTCACCCCGGCAAGATCATCACCGGGCTTCAGCGGGAGATGACGTTGCGGGCACAGATCGACCGCGGCTGGCTGGACGAGCACGGCAATATCGTCGGCGACGGTTTCAAGACCCCGTCCCAGGGAGCGGCCACCGGTCTGTGGGCCGCGACGTCTCCTCTTCTCGACGGCCGTGGCGGGCTCTACTTGGAGGACTGCGACGTCGCCCGCGTCTCCGCCCCCGGCACCCCCATGGACGACGGCGGCGTCCGCGCTTACGCCATCGATCCCGACGAGGCCGCGCGGCTTTGGGAGCTGTCGCTCGCCGCGACCGGGGCGACGCCTATCGCTCGATGAGTCGCACCTCCGGGCAGCACAGTCCGTTGCGGTCATTGCGGCATTCCGGCGACGACTCTCCCTCGTCATGCCCGCATCCCGGTACGTTCGGATCCATGGCGGACCCGCACCTCACCCTGCCGGAACGATCCGCGTTGCTTGCGCTGATGACACTGATCCACGAGGCGACGAATGCCGACCTCGACAACGAAGTGGGCTTCAAGATCAAGAAAGAGGAGCGGGAACGCCTGGTCGAATTGGGCTATATCAAGGCCTGGCAGACCGGCAGATACCACGCCTGGGTGCACGAACTCACGGACGAGGGCTGGCGGCGCTGCGGCGACGATCTGGGCAGTCCCACCCCGGAGGGCGCGCCGAAAGCCACCCGGCTGCAATACGCGCTGACCCGCCGGTTCGCTGCTTTCATGGCGCGATCCGACCTGCGTGTCGCGGACATCTTCGTCCTCGGCGACGAGCCGGTCGCTGACATCGCTGACCGAATCCGCGCCGCGTACACCGAATTGGCTGCCGCGCCGGGTGCCGGGGTCAGCTTGACCCGGCTGCGGCGCGCCTTCGCCGACGTGGCGCGTTCTGACCTGGACGCCGCGCTTCTCCAGTTGGCTTTGGAGCCGAAAGTGCGGCTCAATCCCGAGTTCAACCAGAAAACGCTGGACGCGGCGGACCGGGCCGCCGCGCTGCGCACCGGCGGAGAGGACGTGCACCTGCTGTCGATCGAACAATCATGAGGGAGATCGAACGCGACGCGCTGAGGGAACTGGCCAGGACCAACTGGGCGCCCACCAGGGAGAGCGTGTGGACCGAGCCGGAGGCGCACGTCGACGGTCTCAGCGATCGGGCGTTGCGGACGGTCATGACCGGCTTCGCCGAGGCCGAGTCCAGCGAGGCGGAGAGCCCGATCGGCGTGGTCGTCACCGGACGGCCCGGTTCGGGCAAGACCCATCTCGTCGCCACGGTGCGGAAGCGCGTCAGCGCGGCGGGCGGCTACTTTTTCGCTCTCGAATTGCGGCATGAACGGTCTTTCTGGCAGAAGGTCGTGCTCGACGTGCTCGGCGGGCTTCTCCAGCCCGGCAGCGATGGAGTGGAGCAGGGCGTGCTCCTGCGGCGGGAGCTGTCCCGGAAACTCGCTTTGCGCGATCCTGTGCGTCGGCAGCTCATGGGACTGGACAAACCGACCCGGTCCGGACTCGACGAGATGGTGGAAGCGCTGGATCGCGTCGACCGGCGGCTCGCCTTCGAGTGCGGGCACACCCTGCGAGCCTTGGCGCTGCTGGCCAGCGACTCGGTGACCACCAGGGAGATCGGCAGCGCCTATCTGTCCTCGGAAGGCGAATCGGTGGCCGGCGAACGAGCCGAATGGGGCCTTCGCGCCAGCGGCAGGACATCGCACGAAATGGTCGGCGAGCTGTTCAAGCTGATCGCGCTCACCGGGCCGAGCGTGATCGCGCTGGACCAAATCGACACGCTAATCAAACAGTCGGAGCGAGGAACCGACAGCGCCGCATCGGAATCCGGGTCCGACCCGGTACCGGACTCGATAGGATTGCCCAGGAGGCGGCTGTTCGAGGATGTCGGCAGCGGGCTCATGGAGCTGCGCGAAGCCACCCGCCGGTCACTGGTTCTGGTGGCCTGCATGGATGCGATCTGGCGGGACATTCGTGACTACTCGCCGGGCTCCGTCGGGCAGCGGTTCCGCCGCGCCGAGCAACTGGACACCATCCCGACGGCGGCGGTCGGGCAGGCACTCATCGAAGAGCGATTCGCGTCCAAATTCAAAAAGGTCAACTTCCCTCCGCCTTATCCGAGCTGGCCGGTGCGATCGGAGGCGTTCGCTGACGCGGTCCGGTTCACCGCGCGTGGCCTCATTCTCCGGGTCGATGCCCATATTCAGGCCTGTTTGGATGCGAATGAGGTCATCGAACTGGCCAGTCTCGACGAGCCGAACCGCCCGGACGTGTCCGCGCCGCAGCCCGGGCCTGCGCTGTCGCCGGCCGAGCGCAGCGCGTTCGCCGAAATCGACCGGCAGTTGGCTGCTCTGGCGGACGGTGCCGACCTGATCGCGGAGATCGCCAAGGCGTTCGACCCGCACCAGGAGGATCGGCGCATACCGGACCTCCTGCGTCCCGGCTTGAACTGGTGGGTCGCCGAACAGGGCGAGGAACGCGTCCAGTACGAGGTGCCGGCGGAGACGATGGCCGCCGGCAATCCGGCCCTGCACGGCGAACTGCGGCGGATCGTGGACGAAGACACCGAGGACCAGATTTATTGGTCGTTCCGGGCGATCGCGTCGACGAACGGGAAAGCGGTTATCAACCGCATTGTCCGGGTCCTGAGTGCCACTGGCCTGGACCCGGCGGCGCCGAAACGCAAGGTGTATCTGCTGCGCACCGGCGAATGGCCGAACGGCAGCGGAACCCGGCAGAAGGTCGGGGAATTCGAGGCCGCGGGCGGGGTGGTGATCCGGTTGCCGAGGGAGGCGCTGGAGACCAGCCTCCGCAGGTTCGCCGCGTTGGAGCAACTGGCCGCGACCGTGGCGCCAGCCCAGTTCAACGCATGGCTGCTCAACCGTCGTCCGGCCGGCCGCACCGCGTTGCTGCGCGAGGTGTTCGGCGATCCGCCGGACGACGCGGAGCCACGACTCCCCGAACCCGGACCGGCTCCGGGGCCGCGCTCGCCCGACCTGCCCAGTCCGACGACCGATCCCGGCACGGCCAACCTGTCCGCGGCCGCACCATCGACAGCGGACCAGATGACGCTGCACTTCGGAGACCGGATGGACACCGGCGCGGCGGTGACGATCGCGTTGGAATCGTTGCGGAAGCACCTGGCGGTCTTCGCCGGATCCGGATCGGGCAAGACGGTGCTGATCCGCCGGCTGGTCGAGGAATGCGCGCTGCGGGGTGTGTCCGCGATCGTGCTCGACCCCAACAACGACCTGGCCCGGCTCGGCGACGCATGGCCGCGGCCGCCGGATGCCTGGAGATCCGAGGACGCGGCCCGCGCCGACGACTACCTTCGCAATACCGACGTAGTGGTCTGGACCCCCCGCAGGGAAACCGGCCGGCCGCTGACGTTCCGCCCGTTGCCCGACTTTGCCGCGGTCTCAGACGACCCGGACGAGTTCCGCCAGGCCATCGAGACGGCTGTCGCCGCGCTCGCACCGCGTGCCCGTGCCGATGGCGCGACCGCGAAGGCCGAGCGATCCCGCGCCGTTCTCAACCAGGCGTTGCAGCACTTCGCGCACAGGTCTGGCGACGGGCTGGGCGATTTCCTGGATCTGCTCGGCGACCTGCCCGATGGCGTCACGACACTGGCCAAGGCAGGCGAAATGGCCGCGGACATGGCGCAGACCCTGCGGGCTGCCATGATCAACGATCCGTTGTTCGGAGGAGCCGGCGAGCCGGTGGACCCTGGCGTGCTGCTCGCTCCGGCGGACGGGAAGCGTGCCCGGATCTCGGTGATCAGCCTGATCGGCCTGACCGCCGAGGAACAACGGCAGAGCTTTGTCAACCAGCTTCAGATGGCCCTGTTCGCCTGGATCAAGCGGCATCCCGCCGGCGACCGGCCGCTCGGCGGGCTGCTGGTCATGGACGAGGCGCAGACCATCGCGCCGTCCGGTCCGCTCACCGCGAGCACGCACAGCACCCTCGCGCTGGCCTCGCAGGCTCGCAAGTACGGGCTCGGCCTGGTGTTCGCCACGCAGGCGCCGCGCGGTATCCACAACCGGATCTCCGGCAACGCCGCCACGCAGTTCTTCGGCTTCCTCAACAGTCCGTCGCAGATCGCCGCGGCCAAGGAAATGGCAGCCGCGAAATCCAGTTCGGTGCCGGACATTTCGCGCCTGGGCACCGGCCAGTTCTACGCCGTCTCCGAGGGGCTGGCGTTCCAGAAGATCCGCACCCCGATCTGCCTGAGCCACCACCCGCCGAGCCCGCTGACCGTCGAAGAAGTCATCGCCCGCGCCCGGCGGAGCTGATGCCCGTGCAAGGAGTGGACCCGTCGTGGAGAAGGTGATCGAGAGCCTGGTCAAGGGCTTCCAAGCCGACCAGGACCTGGCTGAATTGCCGGAGTTCGAGGCGTTCGAGGCGTTCGCCGCTTATTGCGTGCTCAGTTCGTACTACGACGATTCTTTCAACCCGGACGCGTACCGTACCGGCGGCGGCAACGATCTCGGCATCGACGCGTACGCGGTCCTGATCGACGGGGACCTGTACCGGGACCCGACGGAAGTGCGGGCGGCGATGAGCCGCAGGCGGCCGCAGGTGCAGTTCGTGATCATCCAGGCCAAGACCAGCGGAAAATTCGAGACCAAGGTGATCTCGGATCTCGCGGAGAATCTCGGTCACCTGTGCGGCTCCGGCGAAATCCCGTACGACATCTCCGCCGACGTGGCCGGCCTGCGCGACTGCCTGGACATCGTGTTCGAGAACTCGGCCCGGCTGGCCGGCCAGCTGCCGCACCTGCACGTCCATTATGCGACCACCGGCGATCAGATCTCGGATATGATCAACCGGAAGGCGCGGTCGGCCGAGAAGCATTTGGCCAAGCTCAACCGATTCGATGCCATCGACGTGCGCTGCGTGAACTGGCGAGAGTTGCGCGCGTTGTACCAGCAGGCGATCAGCACCGTCCGGGTCACCCTGCCGGTGCCGAAACAGTTCGCGGTGCCGGCGGGCCCCGGCGTTGAACAGTCTTTCGTGGGACTGATCGCCGCGCCGGAACTGGTCCGCACGATCTTGGCGGACGGCTCGGGAAAGCTGCGGGAGAACCTGTTCGAGAGCAACGTGCGCGCCTTCCAGGGCTACAACAAAGTCAACCGCGGTATTCGGGACACCTTGCGGGATCCGGTCAAACGGCAGCGGTTCGCCGTGATGAACAACGGCATCACCATCGTGACCCGGAAACTGGACCGGGTCGGCGACGATTTCGTGCTGGACGATTTCCAGATCGTGAACGGCTGCCAGACCTGTCATGTGCTGTTCCACGAGCGAGATCAGCTCACCGGCCAGGTCTTCGTCAGCGTCCACATCGTCCACTCGGTCGACGAGGACGTGATCCAGGGCATCGTGGCCGCGACCAACCAGCAGACCCCGGTCAGCGACGAGGACCTGGCCGCACGGGAGGACTTCCACAAGGAACTGGAGGACTTCTTCACCCTCGGCTGGGACAAGCCGCACCAGCTGTTCTACGAACGTCGTGCGAAACAGTACAGCGAACGCAAGGACGTGGAGAAAACCCGGGTCATCAGCCGGGCCCAGCTCAGCCGCGCGTACCTGGCGATGTTCCTGAACGAACCGTCACGCGTAGGCCGCTACCAGGAGCTGATCAAAGCACGCGGCACCGAACTGTTCGTCCCCGGCCAGCCGTCGATCCTGTACTACACGGCAGCGGCGACCTGGTACCGATTGGAATGGCTGATCCGGAACCAGCGCGTCAATCGCGGCTACCGGCCCGCCCAATATCATCTCCTGGCGATGATCCGGCAAAAACTGGTCGGTTCGGTGCAACTGCCGGCCAACCGCAGGGCGGCGCAGAAAGAGTGCGACCGGATTCTGAAGGTAGTCTGGAATGCGGAAGCCGCGGAAAAGCTGGTCGTCCGCGAGCTGCTGCCGGCGGTCCAGCGGGTCATCGACGCCGAACGGGCTGCCGGGGTGCCGCTGGGGGAGGCGGTGCGCAATGAACGGTTCGCCGCTCTGGTCCGCAGGGAGCTGAGCGGCAGCACCGGTCGCTGACGGCGCAGGATAGGAATATGAGCGGCGAGGTTCTGTACGACGGCTGGTGCGGCGAGCCTATCGCGTGGGCCCGAATCGGTGATCCCGTTATCGGGCGAGAGTGGACTGAGCATGGCTCGGTGGCCGTAACTGGCCGGTTGTCCCCGGCCGAGGCGCTTCGCAAGTACGGTCCCATCACGGAGTTGGTGGTCGGCCGCAACGGCGGCTTTCAGTCTGTCACCTACGGGGTGACCAAATTCGTCTCCCGGTTCGTGGATCCGCGAGGAACGGGCCTGTATGACAACACAGTTGTCGTCGTGCACGACCCTGCTCGGGACAATTACGAGTGCCCGGTCTGTCAGGCTGCGCCCGGCGAGCAATGCGCGAACAAGAAGAACCAGCCATGCGGAACGCACAGCAAGCGGTCTCAGGGGCGCTCGCGATGGGAGATCGAACAGGCTGACGCGGCGGCCCGAAAGGCGCGCGAGGATGCGGAGGCTGCTGACCAATGGCAGCGCGAGATGGCCACGCCACCGAGTCTCGGCTCGGTGCTGGAAATCAAGCGTTGGATGCCTGCTGATGACACGGCGTCCGAGGGCACCGACCGATACACGGTCGAGCGCACCTACTCCAACCGGACGGTTGAGGCCACTGCGGATAGTGGGGAACGAGTGTTCCTGGCCCGCAATGAATACACCGGCGGGTGGCACGTCATCTGTGGCCAGCCGACGTCAGCGCGCCTTCCCTGCCGGGGCGGCGGTCCTGGTGTGCCGTGCAGGGTGCGGCACAAGCCAGGGTTGCGCCTGCGCGAGGATTCCCCGTGGACCCCGAGGTAGATCCAGTGCACAGGCAGCTACGGCAAGGCAAGCGTCGCATGCGCCACCGCGACTAGCATCGGTGTCCTGCACCGATGAGAGGACGGCCAAGCCGGACGGCGAACGCCGCAAGGTTTCGCGACGGCTGAGGTACCGGTCCCCGGGCATGCCACCGGGGACGGACGACCTGGCCGAGTTATTCGACCCCAGATCAGGATCGCGGGTTCCCCGCGGCAGCGGTCGGCGTCCGCCGTCTTGATCGAGTTCGTGGGGTCCTCCGCGAACTTTCGCAGCGCATCCTCATACGCTTTGGCGTCGGCGTTGCTCCAGTTCTGGTCGATGCCGAAATCCCTCGCGTGTTTGAAGTGGCTTTGCAGCTCGCGGTCCGTCTGAAATGCGCCGCGCCGCGGCCGCGTCATGGAAGCTCGGACCGCGGGATAGGCAAAGTGGTGAGGACGTGCCGGATAAGGCGGAGCCGGTCGGCTTGCTCGATGACCGTGTCGAGTTGGAGTGGACGGCGGTGGTCGGGGATGGCGAAATGCCAGGCGGCGGTTTGGTTGGGCAGGAGGATGGCGAGGTTCGTCTGGCGGCTGGCGATCAGCTGCGGACTGCAGGTACGAAACGGTGTGCGCACGCTCCGGCCGCCTGTCGGTCTATAACTCTGGGGGCATGCGCGGATCGATAGCCCGACGAGCACGGGATGGTTGTCGGGATTGTGCAACTCGGCGACGATTTCTTGGTAACTGCCGTGGCAGCGACGGTCGGTGACGGTGAGGGTGGTGTCGTGCGGACAGTCGCCGTTTCGGCTGCCGACCTCGGCCAGCAACAGCATCACCGCGACCAAGGCCGCGAGGGTGGCCAGACAGGCCAGCACCGCACTCATCGCGCCGCCCTATTCGCTGGTCGCCCCGGCGCCGTCGAGACCGCCGGAGGCACCCCACGGGAGCAGTGCGGCCGCCAAAGACAAGGATGATGCCCGACCCTCGGCGCGCCACCGGCCTGCGAGGTTCGCCAGATCGGCCGCCGACGTATGTGCGCCGGCTTGGATCCTGGCCGTGCGCTCCGCTGGCGAGGCGGATACCGACGTCTCGGCACCGGTCGCCGCCCGCACCACCAGGTTGCGCATCCCGTCGGCGTCACCGAGTGGGCGAACCGAGCGCAGCAGCCGTTGCGTCGCCCGGTGCACCTCGGACAGCAGGTCGGTGCCGGTTGAGTGGAACACGCGGCCGATGATAACCCGGAATCATTTCCAGCTCGGTGGAAGCGTACGAGCGCCACCGCGGTGCTTTCGTACTGGTCGCGGCGAAAACTTGCTCGCGCTCGGCCGAGGCTGTCGCAATGCCCGACGAGGGATGGCGACGATCGGTTGTGGTCTGGCCGGCCGATGGGCTCACGCCGGCGGGGGACATCGCGGCCAAGTTCACCCTGTGCGCCAAGGATCTGCGGGTGCCCGGCGAACTCAGCCGCCGATCCGCTCCGGCAACTCGATGCCGAGCGCGCCCCGCAGTGCCGTGCTGCCGCTAGCGGTCAGCCGGACCGTGCGCTCCCGCGATTTCCTGGCCAGCCAACCGCGCTCGAGCATGGCCGCCAGCAGCTGGGTGCCCAGCGCGCCGGCCAGGTGCGGCTTGCGCACGCTCCAGTCCAGGCACGGACGCAGCGGCACGTTCCGCTGATCGCCATGGAGGAAATCGGGTGCCACCCCGAGTTCGGTGAACACCGACCGGGCAGCGGGCCCGCTGGTCCACACGGCGTCGCCGAGGTCGGCCGCGGGCGTCGGCAGCGGGGTGACGGCCTGCCGCGCGATGAGCCCGTCGACGATGAGGACGGCAAGCCGTCCGGCGAGATGGTCGTAGCAGATCCGGGCGAAGTGCAGCGCCCGGTCGCGGTTGCTCTGCCGCAGCGATCGGCTCTGCTGCGCCGGGGCGATCCTGGCCAGCGCCTCCAGTGCCGCCACGACGTCCCGTCCGGCGACCCGGTAATGGCGCCAGCGGCCGACTTGATCGACCACGACCAGCCCGCCGTCCAGTAGTTTCCGCAGGTGTGAACTGGTCGCCTGGGCGGAAAGGCCCGCTTCGGCCGCCAGCGCGGACGCGGGCAGCGTGTCGTTCGCCGACAGCGCGAGCAGGACGCGCGCACGGGCCGGATCGCCGATCAGCGCGGCGATCGCGGCGATGTTGGGCTGGTCGGCGGGCACACCCCAGGGTAACCGATACTTCCACCGGGCTGGAAATGATTTCGAGGCACAATCAGCGGGATGAAGGATTCCGCCAGCACAGACCGGGAAGCAGCCGGATCAGTCGAGGTTCCGGACCGGTCGGGCTGGGGGCTGGCAGGCGTGTGCGTCGGTTTCGCACTGGTCATTCTCGACGCGAACGCGCTCAACGTCGCCGTTCCCACGCTGCGGGCCGAATTGGCGGCGAGCAGCAACGAGCTGCTCTGGACCGTGGACGCCTACACCCTGACCTTCGCGGCGTTGCTGTTGTCCACCGGCCTGCTCGGCGACCGGTGGGGCGCCCGCCGTGGTTTCCAGACCGGTCTGGTGATCTTCACTCTCGGCTCCGTCGGCTGCGCGCTCGCGCCGGCCGTCCAATGGCTGATCGTCGCGCGCGTGGTCCAGGGTTTCGGCGCCGCGTTGCTGGCGCCCACGTCGCTCGCGCTCATCTACACCATGTATCCCGATGGCCGCAGGCGGGTCACCGCGCTGAGCGCCTGGGCCGCGGTCTCCGGCGTCGCGTTCGCAGCGGGACCGCTGATCGGCGGCGGTCTGGTGCAACTGGTGGGCTGGCGGGCGATCTTCTGGCTCAACGTGCCGGTCGGCATCGCCGCGATCATGCTGACGGCCAAGTACGTCGCGCACGTGGCGTCCCGGCCGGTCCGGCTGAACTGGACGAGCCAGGTGCTCGCCGCGCTGGCGCTGACCGCGTTGACCGCGGGGCTGATCGAAGCCGGCCGGTCGGGCTGGACTGGCCCTCTGGTGCTCGGCCTGTTCGTCGTGGCGTTGGCAGGGCTGACGCTTTTCCTGCTGCGGGAACGCCGCCTGCGCGAACCACTGGTCCCGGCCGCGGCCGGGACCTCGCCGCCGTTGCGCGCCGGGCTGCTCGCCGGAGCCGCGTTCAACTTCTCGATGTACGGCTCGTTGTTCGTCTACACGGTGTACTTGCAGGACGAGCGCGGCTACTCGGCCTTCCTGACCGGACTGGCGTTCCTGCCGTTGACCCTCGTGCACACTCCGGTGGCGAGCTGGCTGGCCCGGCCGTGGACCGCCTCGCGGGGGCCGCGTCAGCCACTGCTGGCCGGCCTGCTGTGCACGGTGGCGGGCTCGGTCGGTTTCACGTTCGCGGCCTGGCAGCCGTACTGGGTGCTCGCGGTTGCCCTCGGCGTGTTCGGGGTCGGTTCCGGCCTGGTGACGACGTCGATGACCACGCTGGTGCTGGCGAACGTGCCGAGCGACAGTGTCGGGGTGTCCTGCGGACTGCTCAACGCGGCCCGTCAGCTGGGCGGGGTGTTCGGCATCGCCCTGCTCGGCTCGCTGACCGCTGGCCTGATGCCAGACCGCATCCCTCTCGCGGGACTGTTCGCCGCGCTCGCGCTGATCGGCGCCGTGGCGGCCACCGCGGCGGGCGTCCGGGTCGCGGCCCGGACCTGACCGGCCCCGCGGACAGCAGGTCGTTGTGGTTTCGCGCCGGGATTGACTCTTCGCTGAGGTCATCCGGGAGGGCGACTGGCCGATTACGGCAGATTGGGGCGTTTGACGATTTTCTCTTCGATCGCCCGAGCCGCCGCGAGCGTGCGATTCGGGCAGTTGAGCTTGGCGAGAATGCTGGAGACCAGCCTTTTCACGCCGTGTGCGGAGATGAACAGGTTGCGGGCGATGAGTTTGTTGCTCATGCCGTCGGCGAGGAGGGCGAGGACGTCGAGTTCACGCGGAGTCAGCGGCGGCTGTTCGCGTTCCTGCGCCGGGCGGGCCGGGCGGCCGGTGTTCAGGAGATGCCGGACCATGACATCGGAGGTGGGAGTCTTGCCCCGATCGATCTGGGTCAAGGCGTCCTGCAGCGTTTCCCGGGTGAGTTCGGCGAGATCCAGGAAACCGACCGCGCCCGAACGCGCCGCCGTGGCGAGATCTTCGGGACGCGTCGAGTCGAGGACAACCAGTGATCTCCGTGCCGGCCGAGGTCCGGCGGCACCGGCCAGTTCGCTGACCAGCCTGATCGTGATGGTCCGGTCGATGTCGGCGTCGGCCCGCTTCGATCCGTCCGGTGCGTTTCCGGGGTCGTGCACGCGGGGGATCGACTGCAGCATGCGTTCCAGCCCGAATCGCACTACTTCATTGTCGATTGATGTGTTCACCAGGAACGAATCGTCCCCGCCGGTACGCCACTTCGCCGATCCGACGGCGGGTGACTGGTCCATGTCGTCTGCCCCCCTAGGCATCATGCCCTGCATACCGGAACCCAGCATATTTAGAAAGTTGTGTTCCTAGATCCACCGTTTGGTGGAGCCGTCCGCCGCGGCATCGGACAGCGGGCGGCCCCAGGTGTCCGGGGACCATGATCGTTCGCCCTGCCCAATTGGGCAGGGCGGGCGGCTCTTACGTTCTGGCCTGGAACTTGAGAGGTTCGACTCATGATGTTGTGCGCGGCCGATACCGCGGTCCCCGGCGCGAACCGCGTGGCCCCGGGTCGTCGCGCCGACCGCGCATACCGGGGAGGGACCGAGTGAGCGAGGCGGAATTGTCTCGAACCGCGTCGTCGTGGCGTGTGTGGAAAACGATGAACGCGGAGGTATATGACACCGCGTTCTACCGGTTTCCGATTTTTCGCCAGGTCTACCAGGACGAAATCCGCTTTGTCCGGTCGCAGGACTGGACGGATTCCTGTTTGATCGAGGTGGGTTCCGGCCCCGGCGAATTCATGCTGTCGTTTCCGGGTTCCTTCAAGATGATGGTGGGGGTCGACCGCTCGAAACGCTTGATCGAGTATGCGGCCAGGCAGGCGGCCGGCGACCCGAGTGTGCACCTCATCTCCGGCGACGCGGCGCAGTTGCGCCAGTTGCTCGAGGAATGCGGGCCGGCGGAGGCGGAAAACCTGCCGAAGCTGGTCTCCTGCGTGATGAACACCCTGGGCATCCTGGAACCCGATGTCCGGTCTTCGGTCATGGCGAACATGGCGGCGATCCTGCGGCCGGAGGATTCGTTCCTGATCGCCGTCTTCAACCGGGAGCACTTCGGCGCCGCGGTGGAGTCCTTCTACTCGGCGAATCCCGACCTGTGCGGGACGGTGGGCGACGGCGACTACGATCTCGCCGCCGGAGACCTTCGCGTCGAATCGACGGGATACTACTCCCACTGGTTCGACGAGGACGAACTGAGCAATGACCTCACCACGGCCGGTTTCGGTGATTTCGCCATCGAGCGGCACGGCGTGGGGCTGTTCGCGTTCGGCGGGCGAATCGGCCCGTTGGTCAGCGCGTGAAGCATGCGGCGCGGGAAGCCGCAGCGCGATGAACGCCGCACCTGCTGCCGACGCCGGCGGTTGCCTGACCCCGTTGAACGGGCGGGCGGGGGAACTGACCAGTGTGCTGATCCACCCGGCGGGCGGCGGCCTCGGCGCTTATCTCGGCCTCGCCGCCATGCTGTCCCGGCGCGGCATGGTGCACGGTTTGCGGGCGAGCGGGCTGCGTCCCGGCGAGGAACCGGACCGCACGATCGAGGCACTGACGGCCAGGTACCTGCCGCTGATCGAGGCGCTTCCGGACCGGCCGGGCCTGCTCGCCGGCTGGTCGCTCGGCGGGATCCTCGCGTGGGAACTGGCCGTCCGGCTGGCGGTGACCGGCCCGCCGCCGGCCGTGCTGCTCATCGACAGCCTGGCGGCGCCCCTGCCGGGGCACCGGATCGCACGGACCGACCTGCGCGCCGCCGTGCTGTCCGAACTCGCCGGCGAACCTGATCCGGCCGTCCGGGAACGGGCGCTGCGGACCGCCGACGCGCACCTGAGCGCGGCCGCCGGCTACCTGGCCCGGTCCGTCCACTTAGGACCGGCCCTGCTCATCACGTGCGCGGGAGAAGAACGGGCCGGGCAGGCCGAACACTGGGCACGGCATTGTCCGGGGCTGCGCGCCCGCGAGATACCCGGCGGACATTTCGACGTGTTCACCGGCGAGAACCTCGCGCTGATCCGGCGTCACCTCGACGATTTCCTCTCCGGAAGGACCTGATGGATACCGATATCGCCAGTACCGGCGCCGGGGTCGGCCTGCCGCACGATTTTCCCGCCGAGCTGTACGACTGCGTCCAGGTGAACCTGGCGGTGCTCGCTGAGCGGTGGCACGGCCCCGGCGCCGGTCTCGCTCTCGGCGCGTGCCTGCGATTCCGGCCTGTCCCGGCGGGCGACGGCCTGCCGAGCGTCGAACCGGATCCGGTGCGGCAGCTCGCCGAGGCCCCGGCGATCCTGGGGTTCACGCTGCGCGGGCCGGACCGGAGGCAGGCGGCGGACATCGAGCCAGGTCCGGGGCGCCTGGTCGTCGCCGACGCCTTCGGGCTGCCGTGGGTGCCCTATGCCGGCAAGCGGCATCTGGAGCACAGCTTCCTCGCCGAGCACGGCGACCAGGCGCGAATCGGCGGAATCGACGCCTACCACAACGAAACCCCGTGGGGCGCCGCCCGCCCGTGCCGATGGACGCTGGACCGGTCCGAGTTCGCGGCGTTGCCCGGCCCGGTCGTGCTGGCCGAGTTCGCCCGCGCGGCGGCACCCCGTCCCCGGGCCTCGACCGACCTCGCGCCGGACAGCGTGATCGACAGGTACGTGCGGGCCTACGCGGAGCATCCGGAGCGGGAACGGGCACTGCGGCAGCTCACTTTGCAGACCTGGCTGCTCACCAGAGCCCGCGCGCTGCACGCGGCGTTCCTGCGGCACACGAACGCATTCGACGGAGCGGCCGAGGACGCCGTCGCGCGGCATGTCCGCGACTGGGAATCGCTGACCGAGCAGGCCTACCTGGCGCATCGCAGGGTCGAACGAGGCCGTGCCGAGCCGAGGGGCCCGCTGCCCCGCCTCGCGGAACTGCTGCGTCGTGACCGTGAGATATTCGGGCAGGGCGCTGGCCCTGCCGAACCGGAAGGGCCCGGCCTGCCCGGCGAGGTGCGGCGCGCGATCGCGTCGGTTGCCGCGGAGGTGCTCGGCATCGCCGAGGAAAGGCTGCTGGCGGGGGAGCCGCTCACCGACACCCCCTCGTTCAACTCCTTCCGGATGGTCGAGATCGTCGAGCGGCTGGAGACCAGGCTCGGCGTCGAATTCGACCCGGACGCGCTGGTTCCGGAGAACCTGCACGACGTGGACACGATCGCCAGGGTCCTGCTCCGTTCGTCGCCCCAGCTGGCGCGGGTCGTTCGATGACCGGCTCGGTGACCGCGCCGCCTGCCGGAAGCCTGCTCGCCGACTTGCTGTCCAGTGCGGCCGCCCGCTGGCCGGATCGGCCCGCCGTAACCGGCGAAGGCCGAACCTGGAGCTATCGTGAACTGGCCGCGGCCGCGGGCTCGTTCGCAGCCCGGCTGTCCGAGCGCGGCCTTCGGCGTGGTTGCCGGCTGCTGATCCACCTGCCGGATTCGGTGCTGCTGCCCGCGCTGGTCTACGGTTCGGCCCGGCTCGGGGTCGCGTTCAGCGTGCTTAACGAACAGGTCCGGGGCACGCACCTGGAACACGTGCTGGACGACAGCGAACCCGCGCTGCTGATCAGCCATAGCGCGCAGGCCCGCGGTATGGCGAAAAGCCGGGGAATCACCGCGATCGACGGTGCGGCCGCCTACCGCGACGCGACCGGGTCCGCCTCGCCGGCCGACGGGATCCAGGCATCGCCGCTGGGCGTCGACATCGCGTGCCTGATTTACACCTCCGGCACCACCGCGCTGCCCAAGGCCGTGGTCAGCACGCAGGAGCAGGTCGTGGTCTCCGCGAGGCTGATCCAGTCGGTGCTCGGTTACCGGCACGACGATGTCGTCTACTGCCCGCTTCCGCTGTCCTTCGATTACGGGCTCTATCAACTGTTCCTGGCCACGCTGGCGGGTGCGCACGTATGGCTCGCCAGGGCGAACGAGATCGGGCCCCCGCTGCTGAACGGGCTGGCGCGTTCCGGCGGCACCGTGCTTGCCGCGGTCCCGTCCGTGGCACAGGCGCTGGCGCGGCTGCTGCGCCGGTCCGGCGGCCGGGCCCTGCCGCTGCGCAAGCTGACCAGCACGGGCGCGGCGATGCCGGCCGAAACACTGGTGACACTGCGCGAGTTCCTGCCGGATCTGCGGGTGCAGCTCATGTTCGGCCTCACCGAGTGCAAGCGCGCGACGGTGATGCCCGAGGACGGCGATCTGATCCGGCCGGGTTCGGCGGGCCGTGCCCTTCCCGGCACCGAGGTCTACGCCGCGGACCCCGACGGGTGCCGGCTTCCGCCGGGCGAGATCGGGGAGATCGTGGTGCGCGGCCCGAACGTGATGGCCGGGTACTGGCGCCGCCCCGAGCTGACCGCACAGCGATTCCCCCGCGCCGAAGGGCTGCTGCCCGAACTGCGCACCGGCGACTACGGCTGGCTCGACGACGAGGGCTACCTCTACGTCAGCGGCCGCCGGGACGATCTTTACAAGGAGAACGGTTTCCGGGTCAGCTGCACCGAGGTCGAGGCCGCGGCCCGGCGGGTGGACGGGGTCGATTCCGCCGCCGTGCTGGCCCCGGCGGGCACGGCACCCGCCCGGCTGTTCGTCACCGGAAGCCTGGACGCGGCCGAGGTGCTCCGGGCGATGCGACGGGACCTGGAGGAGTTCAAGGTCCCGGGCGTCTGCTGGGTGTTAGACGAATTGCCGTTGACCGCCAACGGAAAGGTGGACCGCACCCGGCTCGCGGCCGTTGCCGAGCAGGAGGAGGCGACTCATGGTCGCTAGCACGTACGCCAGGCTGGGGCCATCCGCCGCGCTGAAGGCCCTGCCCCGGCTGCCGACCCCGGCCTATGTCTACGACCTGGCTGAGGTCCGGCGCAACCATGCCCTGCTCCGCGCGGCCCTGCCCGAGGGCACCGGGCTTTACTATTCGCTCAAGGCCAACCCGCATCCCGGGATCGGCCGGGTGCTGGCCGAGGACGGCGCACGGGCGGAGGTGTGCTCCTCCGGCGAACTGGCGGCCGCACTGGACGCGGGCTGGACAGGTGCCCGGATGCTGTACACCGGGCCGGGCAAACGCGATGCGGAGATCAGGACCGCGCTGCGGCACGGGGTCCGGCAGTTCTCGGTCGACTCGCCGCACGCCCTGGACCAGCTCGATCAGCTGGCAGCGGAGACGGGCACCTCGGCGGTGGCGCTGTTGCGTGTCAACGACGATCACCCGGTGCCCGGCCAGGGCCTCGTGATGACCGGGACGAGTTCGCAGTTCGGCGCCGACCTCTCCTGGGTCCTGGCCGAGCCGGAGCGGTTCGCCGGCCGGCACCGAGTCGAGCTGGCCGGCCTGCATCTGTACATGGGCACCAACCTGACCGAGGTGGAAGCCCTGCTCGACCAGTTCGCCCGTGCGCTCGCCTCGAGCCGGACGGTCGCGGACGCGCTGGCCGCGCACGGGGTCCGGCTCCGGATACTGGACCTCGGCGGCGGATTCGGCGCCCCGTTCGCGCGCGCCGGCGCGACCGCTGATCTCACCGCGTTGCGCGCCCCGTTGACCGCCCTGCTCGATGCGGACGCCCCCGGCTGGCGGGACGGCACACCGGAAGTCATGTTCGAGTCCGGGCGTTATCTGGTCGGCACCTCGGGCACCCTGCTGTGCACGGTGCTCGACGTCAAACGCTCACAGGGCAAGGACGTCGTGGTGCTCGAGTCCGGGATCAACCACCTCGGCGGGAATTCCGGACTGCGCCGGCTGCCGCCGCTGATCCCGCAGCTCCTGCACGACGGGGAACCCGGCGAACCGATCCTGGACGCGTTGGTCACCGGCCCGTTGTGCACGCCACTGGACACCTGGAACCGCAACGCGGCGCTGCCCGCGTTGCGGCCGGGCGACGTGGTCGGCGTCCCGAACGTCGGGGCGTACGGCTTGTCCGCGAGCCTGATCGGCTTCCTGGGGCATCCCCTGCCGGTCGAGGTCGTCATCGACGGCGACCACCCCGCTGTCCCCGCAACCTGCACCCGGCTCGTCCTGAACAGGACGACCATCTCCCCTCAGGAGTGACCGATGGATCCCCGCTTCACCGAACTGCTGGCCCCGTTTCTCCGGTTCCGGGGCGATCGCGCCATCGAACGAACCTCGGTACTGCGTGAACTCGGCCTCAACTCGATGCAATCGATCGAGCTTCTGTTCGCCATCGAGGACGCATTCGGCGTGACCCTGCCGGACGAGGAGATGAACGACAGAACCTTTGCCACCGCGGGCAGTCTGTGGGACGTCGTGCACGCGGAACTGCGGAAGGCGCAGCTGCCGGAGGGCTCGGCGTGAGCGCCGCGGACGTCGGCGTCGCGGCCGCCGGCGAGGGACTCGAAGTGCCCGTGGCCGACCTGGTCGCGCGGGTCGCCGAGGTCGCGGGGGAGCACCGCGAGCGGACCGACCGAGAAGCGGCCTTCCCCCAGGACGCACTCGCCGAACTGCGTCAGGGCGGACTGCTCGGCTTGCTCGTCCCGCGCGAGTACGGCGGTCTCGGCGGGACGGTCGCGGACATGGTCGAGGCCAGCATCGAACTCGGCCGGACCGACTTGTCCGTGGCGATGATCTTCGCCATGCACTGCCAGCAGGTCGCCGCCATCGCCTGGCACGGCGGGGATCGGCTGCGCGAGCTGGTTCTGCCCCGGGCCGCCGGGGGCCGCTGCTATCTGGCCTCGGTCACCACCGAGGCCGGCAACGGCGGAGACCTGCTCACCGCACAGGCGGCGCTCGGCGTCGCCGGGGACGACCTCGTCATCGACCGTTTCGCCCCGATCGTCACCGGAGGAGAGGCAGCGGACGGCTTCCTGGTCAAGATGCGCGGGGCGGCCGCCGCGTCCCCCAACGAGGTTTCGCTGGTCTACGCCGATCGCGCGCAACTGGAGATCGAGCGGTCCGGCGAGTGGCAGCCGCTCGGGATGCGCGCCAGCCACAGTGTCGCCCTGCGCCTGCGCGGGCGGGTCCCGGCGTACCAGATCGTCGGGCAGCCCGGCGGGTTCGCGCAGATCACCTCATCGGTCTTCGCGCCGATGGCGCACCTGGGCTGGTCGGCGGCCTGGCTGGGCACCGCGGCCGGCGCGCTGTCCCGGGTACTGCGGATGTTGCGCTCGCCGAAGGAACGCAGCAGGGTTGACTTCGGCTCGGAACTGCTGCTGACTCGCCTGTCCCGCGCCCGGCAGAGGCTGGACACGGTGCACGCGCTGCTGTCCGCCGCGACCACCTCCGTCACCACTCATGCCGACCTCAGCACCCCGCGAATCCAGTTGCAGCTGAACGCTTTGAAGATCACCGCCGCCGACGAGTGCTACCGCGCGGTCGACGAACTCATCGACGCGGTCGGCATGCGGCACGGCTACCTCCGCGGTTCGCAGACCCGGCTCGAACAGGCCCTGCGGGACCTGCGGTCCGCGTCGCTGAACTACAGCAACGACCGGCTGCACCTTGCCGACGGCAGGCTCGCGCTGCTCGACACGGAGGTCCGATTTGCCTGACCAGGCCGAAGTGTCCACTGTAGACGGTTATCGGGGCCGGATCTCGGAGGCGGTGCGAGGACTGGGGCCGGACGCGGGGATCGGCACGGTATGGAGCGCGCTCGGGAAAGCCGGGGCGCTCGCCGGGCTGTACCCGGCGGGTGCCGTCGACCCCGTCCGGCTCGGCGCGCTGCTGCGGGCGATCGATGCCCGCGGCGACAACGGAATCACCTTGAGCGTGTTGGTTCAGGCGGCGAGCGCGGTGCCCCTGCTCGGTGCCGAGGCGAAGCCGGACACCGTGCTCGCGGCCGTACACGACCGTGCGCTCGCCGGAGGAACCATGCTCGCGCTGGCCGCGACCGATGCCGCCGCCCCTGGTTCCGACCTCGCCGGGCTCGGCACCGAGATCGCGGCCGACGGCGGCGAGCTGCGGCTCTCCGGCGAGAAGCGTTGGATCACCTCGGCCGGTGTCGCCGACGAACTGCTGGTACTGGCCAAACACGGACCCGGACGGCACTTCACGAACTTCACCTGGGTGCTGGTTCCCTCGGACGCCCCGGGAGTGCGGATCACGCCGTCCGGCACGAGTCTGCTCGCCGGCTCGGCCACCGCGCACATCGAGTTCGACCGGGTGCGGCTAGACCCTGGACGTCTTGTCGGTCGCCGGGGCAGGGGATTGGCCTCATTCGCGCTGATCATGGGCAGTGAACGGCTCGGCGGCGCGCTCTGGGCGGTCGCGATGACCGGCCGGGTGCTCGCCGACACCCACGAGCGATTGCGGAGACGGGAGATCGACGGCGCCGATCTAGCGGAAAACGCGGCGGTTCGCCAGGATCTCGCCCGGTGCCTGGTCCGGGTGCATCAGCTGCGGGCGCTGGCCGAGGTCGTCGGCGAGGACGTCGTGGCGGGCCAGGGCTTTGCCGAGGGCGCGATGCTGAAGGCGGCAGTCGGCCCGGCGGTGGACGAAGTGCTGTCCCGGTGCGCGCAGCTGCAGGGCGCGGACGGCTACCGGCCGGGCGGCGCCCAATGGATCCGGGCGGAGGCCGGGGTGTTCGGGATCGGCGGCGGCACCACCGAGCTGATGCTGGAGGCCGTTGCCGACGCGCTCGAGCCGCTGCTCGGCAAGGCCCGATCGTGACCGGTTTCCGCGTACCGCCCCGACCGACGAAGGAACGAACGCTGTACCGGCGGTTCGCGGACTCCGCCGCGAGATTCGGCGACCTGCCCGCGCTGGAGGTCGGCGACGAGCGGCTCAGTTACCGCGAACTCGCCGAGGCCGCCGAACGGACGGCCGCTGGGATCATGGCCGCGACCAGGGGAGCGCCGCCGCGCCGGATCGGTCTCGCCGCCGCGCGGACGCCCGCGACGTTCGCCGGATACCTTGCGGTGCAACGGCTTGGGCGGACAGTGGTGCCGCTCAACCCGGCCGCTCCGGCCGCCCGGAACAGGCAGATCGTCCAAGCCGGCGCGGTCGGGCTGGTGCTCGGCGGCACCGACGACCTCGGCCTGCCGATGATCACGCTGGACGCTCCCGCCCCGCAGTCCGTCCTGGTGCCTGAGCACCGGGACGCCCCCGCGTCCACCGCGTACATCCTGTTCACCTCGGGCTCGACCGGCACCCCGAAAGGCGTGCCGATCACGCACGCCAACGTGTCCGCGCACCTGGACCACGTCATCGCACGCTACGAGTTCGGGCCGGGCGCGAGGGTGTCGCAGACCTTCGACCTGACCTTCGATCTGTCGGTATTCGACATGTTCACCGCGTGGAGCACCGGCGCGGTCCTGGTCGTGCCGGCCCGCAGCGATCTGCTGGCCCCGGTCCGGTTCGTGGCGCGGAAGGAGATCACGCACTGGTTCTCGGTGCCGTCCATGGTGTCCTTCGCCAAACGGATGCGGGCGCTGAAGCCGGGCAGCATGCCGACCTTGCGCTGGAGCCTGTTCTGCGGCGAACCGCTCACCCTGGCGCACGCCAGGGCCTGGGCGGCGGCCGCGCCGCACAGCGTCGTGGAGAACCTGTACGGCCCGACCGAATGCACCGTCAGCTGCGCCGAGTACCGGCTTCCCCGGACTCCGGCCGGTGGCCGAACCCGACCAACGGGACCGTCCCCATCGGACAGTTGTACCCCGGGACCGAACATCAGATTCTGGACGCGGCAGGCAAGCCCGCGGACAGTGGAGAACTGGTCATCCGCGGCGCGCAGAGGTTCAACGGCTACCTTGACCCGAACGATGACATCGGACGGTTCCTGACCATCGAGAACGGCTTGGCCCGGGTCCACCGCGGCGAGCGGCCGCTGACCCCGGAGCACTGGTACCGGACCGGCGATCGCGTTTCCCGTGAGGACGGACTGCTCGTCCACCGGGGACGGTTGGACCACCAGGTGAAGATTCGCGGCTACCGGATCGAGCTGGGGGAAATAGAATCTGCGCTGCGCGATCTGCCGGGAGTCGTGGATGCGATCGTCGTGATGCTCGCCGCCGAGGGCGAAGAGGCCGTGCTCGAGGCGGCGTGCGCGGGAACCGGAATCGACCCCGAATCGGCATTGGCCGCGCTGCGCACCCGGCTGCCCGAGTACATGGTCCCGCGCCGGATCACCGTCCTCGCCGAGCTGCCGCTGAACGCCAACGGCAAGATCGACCGCGGCGCGGTCAGCACGAAGATCCTCGAACGACGCTGAGCGGCTGGTACCCACTCCCGTCATCAAGGCGGCCGATGCCGGGTGTGGCGGGGAATCTCCACGCGCCGTGAGTCGTCGCCTTCGGTGACAGTGGCCGGGGCGCGTCCCAGAAGTGCGGCTGTTGAGAAACCGCTGGGTGGGCACTGCGGTCGACCGCACTTGAGCGCGGTGTTCAATGCTGTTCGGCGTCGTTGGAACCGTGGTCCTGCGCCAGAAAATTCGCATTCATGACTATCGCGTTTTCTCGCGATCCGAACGCGGTGTCCAGAGCCTGGAGCGGCGAGAAGGGCGGAGGTTTGGGGCGGGCGGCGTCGAGTTCGGCTTGGCCAGTGGCCATCGTCGGTGCCTCCGGCCAGGGGGCGTGCCGGGCGAGGACGATCTTGTCCAGGGCGGCTGTCGAGCGGACGACCAGGATGTTGTCCCGGGTGTCGGCGACGAGCCGGATCGAAGTCCGCCATCGAAGCTCCGTGGCCGGAGCGCGGCCGCTGCCGTTCAGGTGAGGAATCCCTAGTGCTGCCAAGGATGTCAGAGCATCCATTGTGGACAGACCGCTCGCATGCGCGCGGACGCGAAACCGCAGCCGACGCGTGACGTCAGCCGGCCGCCGTAACGCCGGTCATGTCCGGCAAGCGGCAAGCGCCCGATGTGATTCCGGCGAAGCACGGCTCCGGGCCACCCCAGGCGAAAATGCCGGTTGGCAGCTTGGTGCCGTGCCGCGCTCTGCCGCCGCGGCGGCAGGCATTCTGGCTTTTCGCCGGACGGAATGGGGATCGGAGATGGCCCCGGAGCTGAACAAGGTCGACATGGACGTGGCCGCCACGGAGCGGGCTGTGATCGAACTCAGCGATGTGGCCGACGGTCTGGACGAGGCGTGGGCGAAAGCTTCATTGCTGGGAGTGGCGGGGCTGGGGACCGGTTCGCCGGGCCAGACCTTCCTGGGGCTCGGGCCGATGGGCGCGCGTTTCATGGCGGACTATGCGCCGAGGGCCGCGCAGATAGCCCAGGAGGCTTCGGCGGCGGTGGCGGCGACGCAGGGGCTCAGCGACGCGGGGTTCCAGAGTGTCGTCGACTACGCGGCGGCGGACGCGAGATCCGCCGGCACGCTGAATCAGGTTCCCCGCGACGGTGTTTACGCCCGCGGGGTCGGGGAGTCCCGGCCCAGCCCCAAGAGAACGGACATGGAGATAGATCCGGCGACCGGCCAGGTCGTGCCGCAGTCCGACAAGCTGCCGAACCCCAAAGGATTGTCTACATACGACAGCCTGCACAATCTTGACCGCGCCTTCCCGAGCTCCGAGCATGCCTACCGGTTGCCGGAACCGGACGTCGAGCATCTGCCTCCTGGGCTGGCATACTTCGAAGACGGCGCGAACTTCGGGAACGGCGGGAACGCCCCTGAGGGGCATATCACGATCTACCCGACCGAGCCCATGTCCAAGAGCGCGTTCACCAAGCTGATCAAAAAACTGCACTGGCAGAGAGCGGAGTGACGATGGACATCGCGACGCTGCGCCGGCAACTGTCATTGAGCGGCCCGACACCCCCGGCCAAGAAGAAGCGCTCCGGACCGTGACCGGGCCGGACGCCACCGAGGGCCTGATCGCCGCCGTGGCCCCCGAGTTGTTCGAATGGGTCATGGGCACCAACTACCGGTGCGAGCGCGCGCGCCTGGCACTCCTGCGCTTGGACGACGCGACGTTCCGGCGGGTCCTCGGCCCGCTCGTCGACGCGTTCGTCGCCGACGACCAGCGTGATGCCTGGGACTACGCGGGCGTGCTGTCGTTGGTGAAGCGCCGCCCGGAGACGGGTATGGCGGCACAGGTCCTGGACGCCGGCAGCCGGTCGCCGGACGCTGACATTCGCGTAACCGCCCGCTTGGAACGAGACGAGAGGTTCCCACAATGACGCACAGCCAACCTGTTTCAGTGTCGGTCCGCGTCCGCCGTCTGGTCGAGCAGAGCAGTCACGTCCGGGTCCCTGTCACCGGAGCCGTCATGTCCGACGAGCCCGACGCGGACGGCAACGATCACATCGACCCGGAGAAGCTCATGGCCGAAGCGGCCCGGCTCGCCGGCCAGCTCACCGAATGGGAGACCGACAGCGTCAACGTCGAGGTCCACCCCATCCAGCAGGCCCCGTAGCGCGGACGGCCCGCCCGAACCGCGGGCGGCATCCCGTTTCCGGACAAGGGAGGCAGTCGTGATCGAGCCGCCGCACGGCACCTTGTTGTGGTCTGCGATCGAGGCGTTCAGCGATACGTGGCCGCCCGATAACGAGGAGACCGCGCAGGAACTCGCCCGGCAGATCCGCGAGTTCCTGAAAACAGCCGACACCGGTCGCGCCTCGATCCACAACGTGGAGGGGCGGATACAGGGCTCCTGGAAAGACCCGGCAGGCGACACGATGGCCGACAAACTGGCCGGGACCACGAACAGCTGGGGCCGGGTCGCGGAGCTGCTGGGCGCCCAGGCCGGGCTCGTCGAGGGCTACGCGGCGAAGCTGATCCGAGTGAAGACCGCGATCCGCGATACGGTCGTCAGCCGCGAGCCGGAATTCGAGGCACTCGCCAGCAGCAATGTCCAGCAGGCCGCAGAGCTGGCCGCCGCGCTCGCCCTGGAATTCAAATCCATGATCGACTCCGCATAGCCCGGCGCTGCCATGCCGGTTGCTTGGTTCTTCCCGGTGGCACTGCTGCCGGGACGGGTTCGGGGATCGGCCCGGCGACGCTCATCCTTGCCGGCGCATTCGTCGCGAGGCGGCCCGCCGCGTTCGGTTGAGTTCGGGCGCTCCGGGTCACGTACACGTCGGCGGTCGCTGTCCGCTCCGGCTCTGTCATGCGCGGCCTGGCCGCCCACCGGGACGTACGGCTCGCCGTCAGTGATTCGCGAACGAAAAACGCCGGGATCACCCGACGACTCAACCGCCTTGCCCGGGCAGACGCACTTTGCGCGGACCCGGCCCGGGATGCTATCCAGTCGCCGGAGAGTCCTGCTTCGGCGATGCGGGACGGGCGACCCGCCGGGTCGAAGGCTCCGCGACGGTCATACACACTCGCCGTAAGACCGGACGGCCTGGCGTAAATGAGGCGTGCCAGCGCGGAAACGGGGCGGCTGGACGACGGTGCCAACCTCGCGCGGCACGGCGGTTGTGGTGATGCGGGGCCACTGCGAACGGCTGCAGCCGTACTTGGCCGAGGCCGCTGATCCGGGGGTGCCGAGTCCTTGGCCGGTCGCGCAGCCGCCAGGGCCGAGTGGCTCCAGCGCGGTTGGCTGCGGCAACTGCCTGATGTGACAGGCGGCCCGGATCGAGCTGCGAACCCAGTTTCGATTGACTGCCGGACTGTGCGGCTGACTCCCGGCTGGCGCACATCTCGACGAGATGCTCGAGCTGTCGGCTATCTGAGCGGGAGGTCCCGGTAGCCGGCAGTCGGCGGAAGAAGCGCGCTCGGGGCGAGCCGCTTCGGCGCTGTCGAGGTCGTCGATCATCTCGACGAGGGCTTTCTGCGCCGCAGCGGTGTTTTCTCCTGGAATGGGAAGAGACTGCTCTCGGCTGCAGCTGTGGTCCACTGTGGCCGGTCAGTGGCAGGGCCGCGCGGCGCTCGCCGCTGTTCTGCAGGACGGCGGTATCCGCGCGCCCATTGCCTCGTGGCGGCCGGCCGCTGTCGCAGGGTTCGCCGAGCCTGCGTTGACTTGCGAGCGTTCTGCTCGTAAGTCGGGCTCGGGGTTGACGGTGGTGCGACGCCTGACGAGCTGTGGTCGATCGCGCGGGTTGCACAGTATTGGGTAATGAGCCAGTCGCGAGCGCGTGTGCGCTTGGCTGAGCGGCACATCCCGCGGGTGAGCGGCTACCTTGCGAACGCGGTCCGCGGGGCGACAGCCCGGCAAGGAGATCGCAGCGATCTCCACGAAGGCAAGGCGTTTTCACCACCGAGCTGCTGACGCTGGCGACGAGCTGCCGCTGGCAGCGGAGGTGCGCGCGTCAGCCCTGCTGAAGCGGTACCCGCAGCTGACGCTCCCGCAAGAAGTGCCACACGACAAGGACGCGATCCGGTCATGGCTCAGGGACAACGGGTCGACAACCATGCGGGTTCCGCCCCTGCTGCCGGCGGCAGTTCGTCTGGACGTCAGACGACCGTCCTCGGGGGCAGGCGGCATCCCGGCTTCTGCGGCAGCAATTGCTCCCCGGGCTCTGTGGAGCCGAGGCACCCCGCGGGTTTGTAGGCTCCGTACAGCCTTCTGCGGGTCCCTCCGACCTGGCGAGCTGCCTATCACGCGTCTTCTGCCGCAACAGGCCTGCGTCGGTCGTCAACGACAACAGACTCGAGGGACCGGTGGTGCTCGTCGGATCAGTCGACCGTTTTCTTCGCTGGTTCGGTGGTGCGTTCAGGCCCGGTCAGGCGGATTTGCAGGTTGCGGTGCCGGAACTGGGTTGCTGCGCCGGACATGCGCAGCAACCCTGCAGCGTAGGCCCAATCCAGGAACCGGGCCGGCCTTGCGGGCAGCGCGCCGCGGCGGCGGAGTTGCCGTGTTGTCAGCGCATACAGCGGCGCAGGCGATCCGATGAGGCCGACGGCGATGCCGAACGCCAGCCCGATGGACAGCCATCCTGCCCACCAGCTCGTCAGCCCGACTGCGGCCCATCCGGTGAATTGGACGGAGATGTATCCGGTCAGCCATCCGATCGCTCCGCCGGCGAACCAGGCGGCGACGCCGCGCAGGACGTCCCATGCCAGTGCCTGCCGCATCGGGTCGCTCGGCTGTATCGCGGTCTGTTGCGGCGCGGTGAGCCCGCCGGACAAGCCGAAGACAAGGCCGATGGTGATCCCCGCGGTGAGTCCGACCGGCACCCCGATCGCCAGTCCCACGGCGAGTCCGAATGCCACTCCGAGTCCCAGTCCCACAGGCAGGGCCAGTTTCAGGGCGCTCCGGAGGCTGCTGGCGAGCCGTCGGCGTCCGGCGGCGGTGCGGACGAGCCTGGGCTCCACGCGTTGAGGCGGTTTCGTTGTTGGCGAACTGGCATGGCGGAAGACCCACGCCAGCAGGATGAGAATCCCGGAAGCGGCGATCCATCCGCCTGCCGTCGTCGGCAGGGTGAAGCCGCTGATGGTCGCTGTCTGGAGCAAGAAGGCGATCAACGGAAGCACGATGACGCCGACTGTCAGCGCGGCCGCACGGAATCGAATAGCCCGGCCTGGCGGATTCCCGACGGTGCGCCAGAGATGGTGCAGGTGCAGATCGACGCCGGAATGGCCGTTGGCTCCCATCCAGGCGAGGTGGTCGGCGAGGGTCCGCAGCCAGCGTCGCACGTCGTCGGGGTGATAGCAGGCGCCGTCGCGGCGGGGCCGGTGCGCGGCGACGGAGGGGATCAGAAGTTCATAGAGTTTGTCATTGAGGTTGTCGATCTTGGGGTCGAGCAGGTCGGCGGGTGTGGTCGCCGGGTCTTCGTAGACGGTCACGGCGAGGTAGAGGTGCAGCGGGGAGGACAGCCAGCTCGCCAGGGGGCCGCTCTTTTTCTCCTGCAGGTGCCCCGCGATGGGGTGCCATCGCGGGGCGAGGCGGTCGGGCTGGTCGCGGGCGGGGAAGCGGTGGGCTAACCAGGCGATGACCTGCTCTACGTCGAGCGGCTCCATCATGATGACAGTGGTGTCCTGCAGAACCCCTCGGGCGGCAGTGGGGTCGGCCGTTGCGGAAGCGAGGTGCTGGTAGCGCTGGGTGCGGCTGGTGAGCACGACGGGCCAGCGGTCGGGGCCGGGGTAGAGGTTGAGGGCGGCGATCACGGTCCGGGCTCTCGCGGGTTCGGCGTCGTCGGGGTCCATTTCGTCCAGGCCGTCGAGGATGGGCAGGATCCAGCCGCAGGCGACCAGTGCGTGCGCGATCGGACGTTCGACGCCGTAGACGGTGGTCAGGTGGCGGGCGATCCATTCGTCGAGTTCGGTGCGCACTGCGGGTGGTGGGCGGTCGGTGGCGGTGAATGCGGACAGGCTCATTCGTACCGGGACGACGATTCTTTCGGCTGCTCCTGAGGCGCTGCCGGCGCGGGCCTCGTCGGCGAGGTCGAGCAGGAGCTTGATGACCAGCACGGTTTTGCCGGACCCGGGTTCGCCGAGCACGACCAGCCGCCCCCGTTCCAGGCTGCGGTAATAGCGAAGGATCGTTGCCAGCGAACCGGAATCGTCGCCGCCGTCTGGCCTCCACCGCACCAGCTCCGGGTGGCGCACAGCTTCCGCGGGGTCGAGCGAGTCGCGTTGGTCGAACCCGATGTTCGCGGGCTGGGAGTCGCCGGCTCCGGCGAGGAGCTGCTGCAGCGCTCGGTTTTCGGCGGTCAGGATGCGCTCCAGCAGGGGGCGCGCGTGGGCGGCCAGCATCGCTGGATCGTCTGCGCGGGGCCGTGGCCACGCACTGATCGCCAGCATCGCGGCCGCCGCCGCGAGCAGCGTGAGGGGCGGTGCGAGGTGACCGTGGTAGATCCATCGCCCGATCAGCCAGAGCAGGCCGACCAAACCGACGACGATTCCGGCGTTTTTCCACCGTCGTGGATTCCGCGGCCAGACGCGGGGGATCGTGCCAAAGAGCACTGCGGTGCGATTGCTTCCGGCTGCGCGGGGCACGGTCGCAGCGTGGTACCGGCACTCTTCGCCTGGTGGCACCACGCCGGAGCGGCGCGGCTGCTCCGAGGCAGCGGCGGAGTCCTCGGGGGCCGGCTGCGAGTCGCGGCGCGCGGCCTGGTCGAGCGCGCGGGCGAGGGCCGCGTGGCGGAGTCGCCATTGCTCGAGCAGCACGTCCTGCGGCGGCATGGGCAGGCCTCTGCGCTTGCCGATCTTCACGCACGCGATCACGAGCGCGCGGACACGGTCCCAGTTCGGGAGTCCTTTGACCCCGCCGTTGAGCAAACTCGAGATCGTCTGCGGCACGAGAAGTTTCTCGTCCTCGTTCTTCAGCGCGGCCAGCGTCGGCCGACCGGCCAGATCGAGCAGCTGGTTGAGCTGGCCGGCGAACCGGGCTCGCGGGTCCTCCGGTTCCACTCGCGACGACCCCCTCCCGGTTCCTCCCGAGTTCTCCCGTCTCCCAGTTCGGGAACTGTAGCCCGTGCTGGGGGAGCAGGTCAGGTTTTCCCGCGTCCTCCCGGAACGAGCCACCCGACGGGCTGAACGGCGCACCGTGGTCACCGGCAGGCCGGTCCCCGACATCCGCCGGGGCGGCGGAGCGAGCGCTCCGGTGCAGCGGCCTGCGTCGGCGGCGGGGAAGGAGGTGGGTGCGGTGATCGAGTTCGTGGAGATCGAGCAGGAACCGACGTTCAGCAATCCCAACCAGAAAAACTGACCGGGGAAGGAGGATGAGCGCCATGTGGCGTCCGAGGATCAAGTTCGAGCACCGGCCGGTGCGGTATGCCGACGGGCGGGTGCGCATCGGCGGCAGTGCGCCGGGGATCGCGCGGGGTCTGCGTGATCCGGACGGGTCGGTGTGGGCGTTGCTGGCGCTGCTGGACGGGTCGCGGACGGTGGGCCAGATCGCCGACGATCTGGTCCGCCGTTTCCCGGACCGCACGCTCCGGGAGGTGCGGGAAGCGGTCGGCGACCTGGATGCCGCCGGCTATCTGGAGGACGCGGCGGAGACGGCGCTGAGCGCGTTCGAGCGGGAACGCTACAGCCGCAGCCGCGCGTACTTCCGGGCATCGGACCGCACCCCCGGGCGCAGCAGGTGGGACGCGCAGTTGCAGTTGAAGCAGGCCCGGGTCGTGGTCGTCGGCGTGGGCGGCACCGGGTGCGCGGCGGCACTGGCGTTGACGATGTCGGGCGTGGGGCAGCTGCATTGCGTCGACGCGGACGTGGTGGAGGTGTCCAACCTCAACCGGCAGTTCCTGTTCACCGAGCAGGATCTCGGCCGGGCGAAGGTGGACGCCGCACTGGACCGGCTCCGGCTGCACAACTCGCACGTGGAGCTGACCGGGTCCAAGGAGCGGATCGAGGGGCCGGAGCAATTGCGGGCGCTGGCGGTCGCCTGCGACGTGCTGCTGGTGACCGCGGACCAGCCCTCGACGGGGGAAATCCGGTCGTGGGCGAACCAGGCGTGCCGCGCTACGGGGACGGCGTGGGTGCACAGCGGCTATGACGGGCCGCGGGTCAGCGTCGGGCTGTTCCGCCCGGGCTCGACGCCGTGTTACGACTGCGCCCGCGCCGCCGAGGCGCACCGGCGCAGCGTGCTGTCGCCGCGCACTGCCTGGGCGCCCGGGGAGCCGATGGAGCGCGTGCAGGCGGCCAACGCGGTCTCGGCCGGGACGGCGGGCTTCTACGCCGCGCACGCGGTGATGAGCCTGATCACCGGGGTGCCGGACCTGGCGGCCGATAGGGAGTACGGCATGAGCCTGACGACCATGCGCGACTACGACACACTGCAGCTGGAACAGCGGTGGCCGGACTGCCCTGTCTGCGGGCACGACGACGGAGGCTAGTCGTCCGGCGGGGCGGCGCGGGCGGCGACGTCGCGCCACCGCGCCCGCGCGGCGTCCGCGGGGAGCCCGAGATCGCTGTAGAGGGCGACCGCCCGCTGGAGACAGTCGACGGCGCGGGCGAGGTCGCCGGCATGCTCGAGGCAGGTCGCAGCCAATTCCAGCGCCGGCGCGATCAGTTTGCCGGTGCCGGGCAACTCCCGGTAATCCGTCAATGCCTGCTCCGCCAGCAGCAGCGCGGCGGCGTGATCGCCTTGGGCGAGCCGGACGGTCGCTGCGCGGTAAATGCTGTGGGCGTGGCCCACTTCGTCTCCGGCTTGGCGGCGCAGCTCGCGTTCGCGATCGCTGTGGGCCAGCGCCTGGTCGTTTTCGCCCAGCCGGATGGCGATGGTGGCGAGGTTGCCCTCGATGACTGCCTGGGTGCGCGCCAGACCGTGAGCGAGCACGAGCGGGAGCGCTTGCTGGTAGCAGTCGCGGGCGCGCTGCAATCGTCCCCGCTTGAGGTGGACCTCGCCGAGGCCGATGAACGCGTTGTAGCGCTCGGGGTTGCGGGGCGTGTCAAGACTGGTGAAACCGGCCTCTGCCTCGTCCCACCGCTCCAGCGTGCTCAGCGTTTCGCTGCGTGATTCGCGAAGGAAGAACTCGGCGGAGGGATCGTCCAGAGCTTGGGCGGCGGCGACGCCGAGCGTTTCGATCTCCAGCTGGACAGTCCACAGCGGGCGGGGCAGGTAGATGAGGAAGCGTGACGTGGCCGCCAGCGCCAGCACCGGGGCGTAGACCCCGTCGTCGACTGCGGTCCTCGTCGCGGTGTACAAGGCGGGTTGTTCGGAAGTGAGCCAGGCCAACGCCTGGTCGCGATCGGTCAGGTCCGGTGGAGCTCCGACTTGGTCGACCTCGACAGCCAGGAACGGGAACCCGGAAAAGAGCAGCTGATCGGCGTGCTGCGCGACGCGGGCGTACCAGGTTACGACCCGGCGGCGCGCGGCGTGCTGGTCGTCGACGGGGTCGAGGCGGGCGCGGCTGCGGGCGTAGGCGTGCAGCAGGTCGTGCATCCGATACCGGTGCCGGCCCATCGGCTCGACCAGGTGCAGTTCGGCCAGCGCCTCCAAGTGTCGGTACGCCTCTCGCTCGCCCGTCCCGCACAGGGCCGCGACGGCGAGGACGGAGAATTCCGTGCCCGGATGCCACCCGATCTGGCGGAAGACCGCTGCCTGATCGGGGGCGAGGCGGGCGTAGGACCAGCCGAAGACCGCTTCGACTGCGTCCCCTGCGATCCCGCTGGCTCCGTCGTCGGCCACCTGGTCTTCCCGGATTTCGTCGACCACGTCGGCGATCTGCCAACGCGGGCGCGACGAGACTCGAGTGGCCGCGACCCGCACGGCCAGCGGCAACCCGGCGCACAGCCGCGCCAGCTCGGCCGCGGCGTCCGGCTCGTCTTCGATGCGGTCCTGACCGAGCACAGCCCGCAGCAGCGCGCGCGACTCGACGGGGGCGAACAGGTCGAGGCTGATCCGGTGCGCCGCTTCGGACACGACCAGGTCGGTGAGGCGGTCACGGCTGGTCACCACCGCCATGCACCCGGCGGCCGCGGGAAGCAAGGGACGCACCTGCTCGGCTGACTCCGCGTTGTCCAACACCAGCAGCATCCGGCGGCCCGCCAGCATCGTCCGAAACAACCCGGTCGCGGCGTCGAGTTCGCCCGGGATCCGCTCCGGCCCTACGCCGAGCGCGGCCAGGAACGACCCCAGCACGATCGCGGGATCCAGCGGTGCGCTCGGGCCGTAGCCGCGCAGGTTCGCGAACAGAGCGCCGTCGCGGAAACGGGCTTGCACCCGGTGCGCCCAGTGGGTGGCCAGAGCGGTTTTTCCTGCCCCGCCGACTCCGTCGAGGACGGCGACCGTACTCGAAGCGCCCGCGCCGCTCGGCATCGCGGCGTCCAGCGCGGACACCTGGCGTTCGCGGCCGGTGAAATCCCCCAGCGGGGCAGGCAGTTGCCGCGGCACCGGCGCACGGTCCTGTGCCGGGGCGGAGACGATGACTTGCCCGATGCTGCCCGCTTGCACCACGGATCCGGATACCGACCCGCTGATCGTGTTGCTGACGCTCTGCCGACCGCCCACACCTCCAGTCTGGCCTGGCTGCGTCCGCGACGTAACGCGCGCAGCCAGCACCACACCGATGGAGTACCGCGCCGCCAGCGGCGCGGTACGACCCGAACGGCACGAGGATGGCGTGGCAGGCTTGGGATTCGCCGCGCGGCGCTTAGGAGGCCGACCGTGGTCGTCGCGCGATGCGTCGGCACCGGCCGCTCTCCGTTCGTCGCAGGCCAGCGCAAAGTCCGTAGCGGCCGAAAGCCGGCCGTGCTGCTACGGATGACGGTGCATCGATCTGAGTGCGGGCGTCCGACGAGAGAAAAAGGGGCTCTCCGCGCAGCTTGACGGCCCCGCGCGCTTGTGGGTGCCGAGCAATGATCAGGTGAGGTTTTGGATCAGCACTGGCCGGGCGAGGATCGTGCCGCTGCCGAGCGTTCATGGCCTGCTGCTCGCCGGGTCTGTTCGGAGGCGAACCCTGCTCTTTGTTGAGGCAGGCACACCAGCGCTGGCCCTGCGGCCGGCGAACCCGGGCGCGCCGAATGGCGATTGACATCGATGGCATGGCCTCGACAGCGTCTCGTCGCTCTGGGGGGCGGACACGCAGCTCGAACGTCGGCAGGGAGATGTCGGCGCGGCCCGTCGCCGCGCAAGGTATTTGCAAGATGTCACCCCTAACTTCACTTTGACGTGCGGAAACGTGGCGAATGGGGGGGTCGCGGTGAGGTGGAGATCGGCGTCGAGACGGACTGGCCTCGTGGTGATGGGGTTGTCGCTGATAGTTGGTTCCGCACATGCGGAGGAGCGAGGTGGACCGGCAACGGTGACGGAAGCCGCCGCGCTGGCCAGGGCGGCGGCCACGGGTGTCTCGGTCGAGGCGACCGCGTCGACCACTGAAACCAGGCAGGTGATCGCGAATCCCTCCGGGACGTTCACCATGACCACGAGCGCACGGCCAGTGCGCGTGCGGCGGGGCAACGGGTGGGCACCGATCGACCTGACCCTGGTGCGCGGATCTGATGGGAGCGTTGCGCCAGTCGCGTCGGCGACGCCGGTCGTGTTCTCCGGCGGTGGCTCGGCTCCGCTGGCGCGAGTCACTGCCGGCACGGCAGGCATGTCGCTGTCCTGGCCCGGCTCACTGCCCGCGCCGGTGCTCAGCCAGAACACGGCGACCTACACGGATGTGTTGCCGGGGGTGGATCTCGTTCTGTCCGCCGACATTGACGGCTACTCCGAAGTCCTGGTCGTCGAGACCGCTGCCGCAGGTGCGAACCCAGGCCTGCGCACGCTGCGGTTCGGTGTGGCGACGACCGGAGTCCGCACGGCCAGGGACACGGCGGGGAACTTGGACTTCCTGGACGATCGCGGTGAGGTCGTGTTCCACGCGCCGGCACCGTCGATGTGGGACAGCGGCGGCACAAGCCCCGGCAAGGCGATCGGGTCCGGCGAAGACGCCGTGCATCGGCCGATGGGTGTGGAGGTGTCGGCCGACGCGGTGACTCTGGTCCCCGACGCCGCTATGCTCGGCAGCGCGCGGACCCGGTTCCCGGTGTACATCGATCCGTCGGTGTCCGCCGGGCGCAGGGCATGGACCACCGTCTGGCAGAAGTTCCCGTCGACGTCGTACTGGAACTCGTCGGAGAACATCGCCCGCGTCGGCCACGAGTCCGATGAAGGCAACACCAACAGGTCGTTCTTCTGGATGGCCACCGACGCGGTCAACGGCAAGCACATCCTTTCGGCGACCTTCCGCGCCAACAATGTCTACTCGTGGTCGTGCGCGGCCCGGCCGGTCGACCTGTGGCTCACCGGCGCGATCAACTCGCACACCACCTGGAACTCGCAGCCCACCTGGATGCGCAAGCTCGCCTCGGCCAATCAGTCACGCGGTTACTCGTCCTCGTGCCCGGGCGGGTACCTGGAATTCAACGCGCTCTCGGCGGTGCAGCAGCAGGCGCGGTCCGGATGGCCGGGTGTCACGCTCGGCTTGCGTGCATCCGAGACCGACACCTTCGGCTGGAAGAAGTTCAAGGCGTCCGACACCGCGATCGTGATCGAGTACAACAGTGTCCCGAACGCGCCGACGTCGGTGTCGACAGGGGAGAACAAGCCGTGTGTGATCGGTGAGAGCCGGCCGGTGATCGGCACCACGACGCCGGTGCTGCGGGCTACGCTGCGCGACGCCGACAGGGGCCAGAACCTGCGCGCCCGCTTCCAGTGGTGGATCGCCAACGGCGCGATGAAGGGCGAGTTCCTCACTTCGCCGCAGAATCCGTTGAGCACCACGTTCAGCGTGCCGATCCCCGTGGGCGCGTTCGCCGACAGGGACAACATCAGCTGGCGGGTGCGTGCCGAGGACGGCACGGACGCCGGCCCGTTCGGGCCGTGGTGCGAGTACCACGTTGACACGGTGCATCCGGACCGCACGCCGAGCGTGTCGTCGGCCGACTTTCCCTCGGAGGGCATCGGCAACGGAGTGGGCCGTCCTGGATCGTTCACGCTCGGTCCCAACGGTGTCACCGATGTGGTCGCGTACCTCTATGCGTTCGACTCCGACGATCCGAAGGACGGCACGCGGCTCGAAGCGACTGGCGCGGGCGGGGCCGCCACTGTCCGGTACACGCCGGGATTCGCCGGTGACCACCGGCTGACCGTGTGGAGCGTGGACCGGGCGGGCAACACGAGTCGCCCATCGCAGTACTTCTTCGTGGTGGGTTCGGCCACACCGGTTGCCGCGCAATGGCTGTTCGACGACAACTCGCCTGCCGACAGCAGCCCGACCGGCACCCATCCGCTGACATTGCCCGCTTCGGGAACGTCCTGGGCGGAGGGAAAGCAGGGCGGTGGCCTCGCCTTCACCGGCGGCGCGGCGGCCACCGCGGCGGCCGTGGCCGACACGAGCAAGAGCCTGACCTTCTCGGCCTGGGTTTCACTGTCCACAACGGATTCCGCCGTCAGCGTCATGTCCTTCGCCGGTACGCGGACGAGTGCTCTGTCACTGCAGCACATGCCGAACAGCCCGACGTGGCTGCTCACGGCGACCAGCGCGGACTCCATCGGCACGGCTGCCACGACCGTGCAGGGCGGAAAGGCGGAGGCGGGGGTATGGACGCACCTCACCGGTGTGTTCGACACGGGCGCAACGGGCCGGCAGCTTCGCTTGTATGTCAACGGAAGTCTTGCAGGCACGGCGGCGCTGCCAAGCCTGTGGCAGGCGGGCGCGGGCGTGTACGTCGGGTCGTCCCTGCGTGGTGTCGTGGACAGCGCGCGGATCTGGGACCGGGCGCTGACCGACGACGAGATCGCCAGCGTGGCCGACGACGCCGTCCTGATGGGTCACTGGGCCTTCGACGAGGGCAGCGGGACGTCGGTGGCCGACTCCAGCGGACACGGGCGGACCGTGACCCTCACCGGGGCGACCTTCGTCGAGCGTCCGCCCGGCTATGCGGCGATGTTCAACGGCACCGGCGACTTCGCCGCGACGGCGGGGCCCGTGCTGCGCACCGATAGCAGCTACACGGTCACCGCGTGGGTCAGGCTCCGGCCGGGAACGTCCGACGCCACCGCGGTGTCGGCTGAGGGCTCGAAGGCCGGTGCGTTCGAGTTGCAGTACCGTGTCGCGACCGGGAAGTGGTCGTTCACGGTCACGTCAGCCGACGCCGCCGGTGCGGCGGCCACGCGGGTGGAATCGACCGGACCCGCTGTGGACCCAGGCGACCCGGAGGGCTGGGTGTTCCTCACCGCGAGTTATGACGCGCCGCACAAGGCACTGCGGCTGTATGTCAACGGCGAAGGACCGGTGACCGCGGCCGCGCCCGCGACGGTGTGGAACGCGTCCGGACCCGTCCGGATCGGTGCGGTGCGGACGGGAGCGGCCGTCTCCGCGTACTGGCCTGGCGCCGTCGACGACGTCCGGTTGCTCTCCGGGGTGCTGACCACCCAGCAGGTCCGTGATCTCTTCACCGCCTGAGTTCCCAGTCCGCACCGGCTCCTGAGGGGGAGATTCTGTCGTGCGCAGTTTAAAAGCCAGACGCGTGCTCACGCTGTTCCTGTCCGTGTCCGTGCTCGCGGGGTTCGTCGTCGTGCCACCGCCTGCGGTGGCCGCACCCGCTCACGCGACACCGCAGCAGGACCGGATCGTCCCGACGCGGACGATCAAGACGCCCGAACGGCCAGTACCAGCGGCGGACGCCGCGTCGCAGGTGGCCATGAGGAAACCCGAACCCGTGGCGTGGCCATCAGGCGAGGTCACCATCGACCCCGCCGCGCCGGGGCAGAAACAGGTCAGTGCCTTGCCGGTGCGGCTCGTCCCGGCGACAACCGCGGCGACCGGGCCGGTGACCGTCGCCGCACTCGACCGCGCGGCGGCCGATCGCGCGGACGTTCCCGGCCTGGTGCTGTCCCTGCGGGCACCCCAGTCGAAGGCGCAGGCTCCGGTCTCCGTCACGGTGGACTACTCCGGCTTCGCGCACGCCTTCGGCGGCGACTACGCCAACCGCCTGCGGTTCCACGCCCTGCCCGCGTGCGCGATGACCACCCCGGAACGCCCACAGTGCCGGGCGGTCCCGTTGCCCACTCGCGGAGACACCGGCAAGCGGACGGTGACGACCGAGACCACCCTGTCCGGCCAGCCGACTTATCTCGCGGTGGCACCGGCGGCGGCCGGTGACTCCGCGGACTTCGGCGCCACCTCGCTCGCGCCGTCCGCGTCGTGGACCTCGGGCGGCTCGACTGGCGACTTCGAGTGGTCCTACCCGTTCCGCGTCCCGCCGTCGACCGGCGGCACCGCCCCGGCGCTCGGCCTGACCTACAGTTCGGGCTCGGTGGACGGCCGGGTCGCGTCCACGAACAACCAGCCGTCGTGGATCGGCGAGGGATTCGGCCTGGAGTCCGGCTACGTCGAGCGGAAGTACCGATCCTGCGCCGACGACATGTCCGGCGGCAACAACACGGTCAAGACCTACGACCTGTGCTGGGGCGGCGACAACGCCACGGTCGTGTTGCACGGCAAGGCGCTCGAGCTCGTCCACGACGCGAACCACCCCGACGTGTGGAAACCCGTCGTCGACGACGGTTCCCGGATCCAGCGGGTCAACGACGCCGCCAACGGCGACAAATACAACGAGAAGTGGATCCTCACCACCACCGACGGCACCAGGTACATCTTCGGCGAACATCAGCTTCCTGGGTGGAGCACGGGCAAACCGGTCACCAACTCGGTGTACACGGTGCCGGTGTTCGGAAACCAGCCCGGTGAACCGTGCCACGCCGCGACGTTCGCCGCCTCCTGGTGCCAGCGCGCGTACCGGTGGAACCTCGACTACGTCGTCGACCCGGACGGCAACGCGCAGGCCTACTACTACGCCAAGGAGATGAACTCCTACGGCCGCAACCAGGTCGCGACCGACGACACTCCGTACGTCCGCGGCGGTTACCTCACCAAGGTCGATTACGGGTTCCGCGACGGCGGCGCGTACGACAAACCGCCGCAGCAGGTCACCTTCGACGTCGGTGAGCGGTGCGTCCCCTCCGGCGCGATCACCTGCGATCCGAGCCAGCTGACCAAGGCGAACGCCTCGTACTGGCCGGACGTGCCGTTCGACCGGATCTGCGACGCGGGCACATCGTGCACCAACCGGTTCTCGCCGGCGTTCTTCACCCGCAAGCGGCTGGCCACTGTCACCACCAAGGTGTGGAACGGGTCCGGGTACCGCAACGTGGAGTCGTGGACGCTGGCTCACACGTTCCCGTCGCCCGGTGACACCACCAGCCGCGCGCTGTGGCTGAGCTCGATCGTCCACACCGGACTCGTCGGTGGCGTGACCGTGCTGCCCGCCATCCGGTTCGAGGGCGTGCAGATGGCCAACCGGGTGGACGGTCTCGAAGGCTACTCGCCGATCAACCGGTACCGGATCTCGGCCATTCTCAACGAGACCGGAGGCACTACCTCGATCACCTACTCCGCGAAGGACTGCGCACGCGGCTCGCGCATGCCCGCCACGCTGGACGGCAACACCATGCGCTGCTTCCCCGCCTACTGGCAGCCGCCGGACCGGGCAGACGAGCTGCTGGACTGGTTCCACAAGTACGTGGTCACGCAGGTCACCGACGCCGACGGAGTGGGCCTGGCCCCGACCATGGTCACCACCTACCGCTACGGCGCTGACGCCGCGTGGCACTGGACCGACGACGAGATCACCCCGTGGAAGCGGCGCACCTGGGGCGAGTATCACGGATACGAGACCGTGACCGTCCAGAAGGGAGAGACGAACCAGCCGAGATCGTCGGTGCTGACCCGCTACTTCCGCGGTATGTCCGGCGACCGGAAGCAGGACGGCTCGTACCGGTCGGTCAGCATCACCGACACCGACGGCGGCACGTTCGCGGACCTGTTCCCGTTCCGGGGCATGATGCGGGAGGTCGTCAACTATGCGAGCCCGGGAGGGCCGATCGCCAGCGGGATCGTGACCGATCCGTGGATCACCGGGCCCACCGCCGTGGAGAACAAGGACGGCCGTGGCGGCGTCAACGCGTACATGGTGGCCGAGGCGGTCACTCGTGGCCGCACCGCGCTGAGCGCCGGTGGGTGGCGCCGAGTACAGGCCACCAAGTCCTACAACGGACACGGCCTCGTCACCCAGGTCGACAACCGCGGCGACGTCGCCGACCCGAACGACGACCAGTGCACCCGCACGACCTATGCGGAGAACACCGCCAAGTGGCTGCTGGCTTTCGCGTCGCGCGTCGAGACTGTGGCGAAGAACTGCGACACCGCCCCGTCACGTCCGGATGACATCGTCGCCGACACCAGGACGAGCTACGACGGCCAGGCCAACGGTGCGGCGCCCACCGCGGGCAACGCGACGAACGTCGAGGACATCTCGGGGTGGGACTCGGGCCAGGCCACTTACCTGACGGCCAAGACCACGACCTACGACGCCTACGGCCGGGTCACCTCCGAAACGGACGCCAAGAGCAACAAGACGACGACGGCGTTCACACCCCCGACAGGCGGGCCGGTCACCGGCAGCACCACCACCAACCCGTTGGGCTGGACCGCGACCAGGACGGTCGACCCGGCGTGGGGTCTCGTCACCGCCCAGACCGATGCCAACGGCAGGCGCACCGACCTCGGTTACGACCCGCTCGGCCGCCGCACGTCCACCTGGCTGCCGGACAACCCCAAGCAGGACAACCCGAACCGGCCCAGCCAGGAGTACACCTATCTGCTGCGCACGAACGGGCCGTCCGCGGTCGGATCGAAGGTGTTGCAGAACAACGGGACTTACCTGCTCAGCTACCAGCTCTACGACGGGTTCCTGCGGCCGAGGCAGACCCAGGCGCCCGCCCATGGCGGCGGCAGGCTGATCACCGACACGTTCTACGACTCGCGTGGGCTGGCCACGAAGGCCAACGGCAAGTACACCGACGGCAAGCCGGTGAGCACGGATCTGGCCGCCGCCGACGACAACGAGATTCCGATCCAGACCCTCACCGAGTTCGACGGCCTGGAACGCGCGACGGCCACGATCACCGCGGTACGGGGTCAGGAGAAGTGGCGCACCACGACGACATACGACGGCGACCACAGGACCGTCACGCCACCGGCCGGCGGTATCGCGAAAACCGTCTACTTCGACAGCCGTGGCCGCGCCACGGAACTGCGGCAGCACAACGGTTCCGGCTACGACAGCACCCGCTACACCTACGACGGGCGCGGGCAGCAGACCAGCGTGACCGACGCGGCGGGCAACACCTGGCGCTACCACTACGACATCCGCGGCAGACAGACCCAGGTCGACGACCCGGACAAGGGCACCGCCGCGATGACCTACGACGAGCTGAACCGCCTCATCTCCAGCACGGACGCCCGAGGGCAGACCCTCAGCTACCGCTACGACGCGCTGGGACGCAAGACTGAGCTGCACTCCGGTGACCTCACCGGCCCGCTGCGCGCGTCGTGGGCCTATGACACGCTGGCGAAGGGCCTGCCGACCTCGTCGACCCGGTACGACAACGGAAACGCCTACGTCGTGGCGACCGCGGGCTACGACGCGCGCAACCGGCCATTGGGCAGCATCCTCACGTTACCTGCCAGTGAAGGAAAGCTCGCGGGCACATACACAACGAAGGTCGCCTACACACTCGCCGGTCAGCTGCAGTCGACGACCTACCCCGCGACGAACGACCTGCCTGCCGAAACCGTGTGGTACGACTACAACGACGTCGGCCAGCCGAACAAGGCGAGCTCCGGCATGAATACCTACGTGACCGACGCGCTGTACTCGCCGTACGGGGAGACACTCCAAGTCAACCTGGCGGCGAACGGGAAGTGGCTGGATCTGTCGTACAGCTACGAAGAAGGCACGCGGCGGCTATCCGGGACGCGCACTACCTCGTCATCGGCCCCGGCCGACCCGGTGCTCAGCGACACCAGCTACACATACAACCCGGCCGGCAACGTCACCAAGATCGCCGACTCGGCGGCGAAGGACACGCAGTGCTTCAGCTACGACGCATACCAGCAGCTGACCGAGGCCTGGACACCCGGCAGCGGCGACTGCGGCGCGGCACCGGACGCGCTCAGCGGCCCCGCGCCGTACTGGCAGTCCTTCCGCTACGACAAGGCCGGCAACCGCACGAGCAAGACCGATCATGCGGCGAATGTCGTTACCGCCTATGCGTATCCGCCTCCTGGTGAGCCGCATCCGCACGCCGTCCAGACGTCATCGTCGGGTGGTGTCACGATGTCGTACGGGTATGACGCGGCGGGCAACACGACGGCCGGGCCGTACGGTCCCGCTCGTGCTCCGGCCAACCTCGCCTACGACGCCGAAGGTCACCTCGCATCCGTTGGCGCGCAGACGAATCTGTATGACGCTGAGGGAAACCTGTTGCTCACCAGGGTGCCAGGGAAGGTCACCGTCCAGTTCGGCGCGACAGAGCTGGCGCTGGACGCGAACGCCAACGCTGTCAAGACCACGCGGTTCTACCAGTTCGCGAGCAAGATCGTCGGCGCTCGGTCGGCCGACGGGCTGGTGTGGATCAGCTCCGACCACCACGACACCGGACTGCTGGCCGTGAACGCGTCGAGCGGGCAGGTGGCAAGGCGCTTCTACACGCCATTCGGCGAAGACCGGGGAGCCGCCGCGCAGTGGCCGGTCGACCGGGGATTCGTCGGTGGCGTCACGGGTTCCGGCACCGCGCTCACACACCTGGGCGCGCGGGACTACGACTCGGCCGGCGGGCGTTTCATCACGGTCGACCCGGTGTTCGACGCGACCGATCCGCAGAACCTCAACGGTTACTCCTACGCCGACGACAACCCCGTCACCCGCGCCGACCCCGCCGGGCAGATGCCGCCGCCCGACGCGGAGGAACGGATCGGTTGGCGCGCCGCCCAGGCGGCCCGTCAGAACTGGGACAACGCGTTGCAGACCGCCAAGAAGTGGTGGAACAACCAGTCATGGCGCAGGGGCGGACGCAACGTCGCGGCGGCGGAGGTCCAAGCACTCGGCACCGCGGCCGTCCTGATCGCGGCCAAGCTGGTCATCGACCCGCACTATGGGCCTGGCGCGCTGGCGAACCTGCATGCCCACTTCAACGTCGTGGGCGGGGACGGGCGTGTCGGCATGGCGGACATCGTGTTCATCGACACCCACGACAAGATCGTCTTCGTGTGGGCGGTGAAGTCGCAATACACCGCGTCGTTGGTGAAGCCGGAATTCGACCATTTCAGAGCCGCTGTGCAGACTTCCGGCAAATGGGACGGATGGAGCGTCGCGCCCGGCTTCAAGCTGGGGGTGTCGGTGACCCTCCCGCTCGCCGGCGATCCGTCCAAGAACCTGACGGTGCAGGACACCGACGTCCCAGGCTTCGTCATCCACATCACCAGCGACGCGCCACCACCGCCTCCGGTTCCGGTTCCAGTGCCAGTTCATGATCCGGTGCCCGTGCCGAATCCGGGGGCGAAACCGGTGCCCTATTCGCCACCGCTGACCGACCCAGTGCCTTCACCTCTCGCTCCGGCGCTGAAGTGGTGGGACGGCCTCAATCCGGTGCAACAGGCAGGCATCGTCGTCCTCACCGCCGTCGCCGCGATCCTGTTGCTGCCAGTGGTCCTGCCCGTAGCCGCGGCTCCCGCCGCAGTCGCGACCGGTTGACGGACGGTGCGTGAAAACCCGGGCAGTCCATGGTTCATGGCCTGCCCGGGGCTGTTTCTGCCCACCGAGTCCCCGACGACGTGGTGGAAGGCTGCCTGGCGGGCTGCCCGGCCGCCTTCGACCGCCGGCGCCAGGCGCTCGAACCCGTCCGGGAGACCGGCGATCCCGACCTCGGGAGCGAGATCCGCAACGCTGCCTGGCGGACCTTCCTCACTTCGAGCAGGTCTGGATGGGTGTTACCTCGTGGGCTCCCCAGGAGTTGTGGACGCGGATCCAGTAACCCTGGCTTCGAGGAACTCCGTCGACGCAGACGGAGACCCGTGGCGTCATGAGGCAGTCAGTGTCGTCCCAAGTGGTTCGCCCGGTGACCTTCTCGTTCGAGTAGTGTCCGCTGGCCAGCCACCGTTCCTGGTCCGGCAAGCAGATGCCGGGGCCGCCGTAGTTGCGCCGGATCAGGATCAGCCCACCCGAGGCGTTGTGGACGATGCCGCAGCCTGTCCAGTCGCAGCCTTCGCCTCGGGGCTGAACGGGACTCGCCTCGGCTGGGGCGACGGCCGCTCCCGCGAGCGTGATCACCCCGATCAGTGCCATGCCCAGTCGTTTCTCCGTGCGTCGAATGTTCATGCGACAAGGCTGCGCACTAGACCTTGAGCCAGCCTTGCACATCGTCTGACCTGCACGCTCACGTGCCCAACGTGATGGTGCCTCGTGGCCGAGTCCGCCGCTGTCGCATGCACCGGGCATCCGCAGCACACCGGTGATCACGGTTCAACCCTCGACGAGATCAGCCAGTTCGGCGATTGCCGAGGCACCGACCCGGTACTACGTTGCGGGACGGGGGAGGCACTGATGGACTTCCGGCTGCTCGGTCCCGTTGAACTGTGGGTCGGCGACCGGCGGGTGGATCTGGGCACCAGCAAACAGCGCTGTGTGCTCGCCGCGCTGTTGCTCGGCGCCGGTAGTGCCCAGCCGATCGAGTCGCTGATCGACCGGGTGTGGGGCGAGGCGCCGCCGACGCAGGTCCGCACCGCGCTGTACAGCTACATCAGCCGGGCCAGGCGCGCACTCCGCGACGCGTCCAGCGAGCTGACCATCGCCCAGGAACCCGGCGGCTACCTGCTCGACCTGCCTCGTGACCTGGTCGACGTCCATCGCTTCGAAACGTTGTGCGGCAAGGGTTTCCGCGTGACCGAGCCGGATGAGCGAGTCGCGATGCTCGATCGCGCGCTCGGTCTGTGGCGCGGGCAGCCGTTGCAGGACCTGTCCGGTCGCTGGGTCGACGAGGTCCGGCAACGGCTGGGGCGCGAACGGGTCCGCGTCTGCGCGGAGTGGGCGAGCGTCATGCTCGAACTCGGAAGGCACAGCGAGGCGGGCGACCGCCTCGAACGCGCGCTGCTCGACCACCCGCTCGCGGAACCGCTGGTCGGTCAGCTGATGGTGTCCCTCCACCTGCAGGGCAGGCAGGCCGAGGCGCTGGACTGCTTCGCCGGGCTGCGCGCACGGCTGGCCGACGAACTCGGCGTCGAACCCGGTCCCGCAATCGGCGACCTGCACCTGCGGATCCTCCGCGGGCAACCGGTCGGGACCCGCACCGAGCCGCCGATAACCCCCGTGGCGCGGACCGCGCCGGACGAGGCACCCCCCAGGAGACCACCGGTGCGGGCGGTCGCGGTCGAGGCGCCTTACCTCGGCCTGGAGACCTTTCAGCAAGCCGACGCCGCCCGGTTCTTCGGCAGGCAGAGCATGGTCGAGGAAATGCTGGCGCGGCTGGCGGACCGCCGGTTCCTGGCCGTTTTCGGCCCGTCCGGCAGCGGCAAGTCGTCGCTGCTGCGCGCTGGACTCCTGCCCGCGCTCGCAGACTGGGACACGGTGCTGTGCACGCCCGGCGAGCACCCGCTCGCCGCGCTGTCAGCCAAGCTGGTCGCGGCGGGCGTGCTGCCCTCGTCGGTGCTCGGTGAACTCACGGTCGACCCCGCCTGCCTGAGCGTACTGCTGCGCTACCGCGGCGGCGAACAGCGGAGGATGCCGGTCGTGCTGGTCGTCGACCAGTTCGAGGAGGTGTTCAGCCTCTGCCGCGACGAGCACGAGCGGTCCCAGTTCGTCGAGGCTCTGGTTTCGCTCGCCGACACCCCGTCCACGCCGGCGCGCGTGGTGATCGGCATCCGCGCCGACTTCTACCCGGCGTGCGCGGAGTTCCCGGCGCTGGTGGCCCTGCTGCGCGACCAGCAGCTGCTGGTCGGCCCGATGGCCGAGGCTGAACTCCGTGAGGTGATCACCGGACCGGCCGCCCTGGCCGGGCTGACCGCGGAGCCCGCGTTGGTTGACGCCGCACTCGCCGACGTGCTCGGCGAGCCGGGCGCTCTGCCGATGCTCTCTCACGCCCTGCGGGAGACCTGGCTACGGCGCGAGGACGACCGGCTCACCGTGGGGGCGTACTGGGCAGCAGGCGGGGTTCGCGCAGCCGTCGCGCAGACCGCCGATGAGATCTACCAGGGCTTTGACACCCGGCAGGCGGCTCTGGCCCGCGAGATCTTCCTGCGCCTCACCGCGCCTGGCGAGGGTGCGGCGGACACCCGGCGGCGGCCCCGGCGCGAGGAACTGCTCGACATGACGGACGCCGACGAGGTCACCGCCGTGCTCGCCACACTCGCCGAAGCCCGGCTGATCACCGTTGACGAGGGCACGGTCACCGTCGCGCACGAGAGCCTGATCCGCGGCTGGCCGAAACTGCGCGGCTGGCTCGACGAGGACCGCGAGTACCTGCGCGCCCGCCAGCGACTGACCGACGCCGCTCAGGAGTGGGCGCAACACGGGCGCGACGAGGACCTCGTCTACTCCGCTTCCCGTCTGGCCGCCTGGCGTGAGCGCGACCCCGGCAAGCTGACCGACCTGGAGCGCGATTTCCTGGCGGCGGGCGAACGCAGGACACTGCGGGCGCAGCTGACCAGACGCAGGCGGGTCCAGGCCACTCTGATCGGGCTGAGCGCGGCGCTGGTCGCGCTGCTGGTGCTGAGCGGCGTCGCGGTGGTGCAGGCGGACCGCGCCCGTGAGGAGCGCGACCGCGCGCTCTCCGGCAGCCTCGTCGCCGACGCGCGCAACCAGCTGCCCCTCGACCCCGAGTTGGCGCTGTTGCTGGCCCGGCGGGCCTACGAGACGACCCAGGACGGGCAGACCGAGTCCGCGCTCACCCAGGCCGTGGTCTCCTCCCGGGTTCGCGCCGCTTTCACCGGGCACGAAGGCCCGGTGACCAGCACCACCTTCAGCCCGGACGGCAAGCGGTTGGTCAGCGGCGGCGCCGACGACACCGTGAGGTCGTGGCCCCTGGACGGTAGTCCGCCGGCCGTGATCCTCCGTTCCCGCAACGAGATCGTCGACCTGGCCTGCAGCGAGGACGGCACCGGGATCGCGGCCGCCGACGCGGGCGGTGCGGTGTGGCTGGGCGCCCGGGCGCTCGGCCAGGTCCGGCCGGGCGTGCTCGCCGTGGCGATCGACGCGGACAAACGGGTACTGGCCGCGGCGCGGGACGGTTCACTGTGGACGTTCACTGTGGACGGTCGGTCGACCTCCGTGCCGGGCCTGGGCCGGGCACTGACGGTGGCCGCTTTCAGCCCGGACCGGCGCAGAGTGGCCGGCGCGAGTCCGGATGGCCGGGTCTGGCGCTGGGACCAGGGCACCGGCGCGGTCATCCCACTGCGTGGACCCGATGTCGAGGTGACCAGTCTCGCGGTCGGCCCGGACGGTGCCACAGTCGCGGGCGGCCGGGCCGACGGCAGGGAGGAGGTCTGGCGGGACGGGCGGCCGCCGCTGGTGCTGTACCCGAACCGGGACCGGATCCAGGCGCTTGCGTTCAGCCACGACGGCAAGGCCCTGCTCTCCGGCGGCCGGGACCGCACCAGCCACTACTGGCAGTTGACTGCGCGCCGGGACTTCATCGCCTTCCGCGGCCAGGGCGGGCCGATCCGCGACGTCGCGCTGAGCCGGGACGACGAGCTGGTCGCCACCGCCGCCGCCGACGGAACCGTTCGGCTGTGGGAGCCCGCCCCGCGTCCCGAGCATCGCGTGCTCGAAGGGCACACCGGGAGCGTGCTCGACGTGATGTTCAGCGAGGACGGCACGAAGGTGGTGAGCGGCGGCACCGACGGCACAGTGGTCGTCGCCGCGTCAGACGGCACTGGGAAACCGGTGGTGTTGCGTGGTCACCATGGCCCGGTCGACGGTGTGGCATTCAGCAATGACAGCCGGTTCGTCGCCAGCGCGGGTGACGACGGGCAGTTCCGCGTGTGGCCCTCCGGCGGCGGTGATGCGATAGCCACCTACACCGGCCAGGGAGTCGCTTGGGCGGTGGCGTTCAGTCCGGACGGGCACTTTCTCGCGGGCGCGAGTGAGGATGGCGCCGTGCGCAGGTGGCGACTGGGCTCCGACGCTCCACCTGAGGTGTTGCGCGACGGTCAGGCGCCGGTCCACGACGTCGTGTTCAGTCGGGACGGCTGGCTGGTCGCGGCGGTCGACAACGGCACGGTGCGGCTTTGGCCGCCGTCGGGCCGTCCGACGACCCTGCGCGGTGCCGACGGGATGCGCTCGGTGGCGATCACACACGACGGTCAGTACGTGGCCGGTGCCGGGAACGACGGCGCGGTCCGAGTCTGGCGCCGTTCGGACGGCGCGCTGCTCGCCACCCTCGTCGGGCACTACGGGTTGGTGTTCAGCCTGAGTTTCAACGGCGACGGCGCATACCTTGCCAGCGTCGGCAACGACAAGAAGGTTCGCGTTTGGAACTGGGCGCGTTGGCGCGACCCGGTGGTGTTCGACGACTACAACACGACCGTGCAAAGCGTCGCGTTCGGCCAGGGCGACCGCATCGCGGTCGGCCGCGGCGACACCAACAGCACAGTCGACGTGTGGCGCTGCCGGTTCTGTCTGCCCGCCGAGCGGTTCGGCGAGCTGGCGGACCTGGCCAGGGCACGCAGCACCCGTGAGCTGACCGCCGCCGAGCGCGACCGCTACCTCGGCCCCTGACACCTCCGGGCGATCTCCAGCAGGACGCCGACATACGCAGTGCGCGTCTGCAGCACCTCGATCGGTGCCGTAGTGGGTTTCGTGGCACTCGCCCTGATCGCGGCGAAATTGGACTCGGCCTTGGTGCAGTCCGAGGTCAGCAGGTCGGCGTTGGCCCCGCTGGCCGGCCAATTCCCGAAATGGGCGGCGAGTGCCCGCGGTCCGATCCGGTCTTCGACCATCGCGACGACGGTGGTCGCGTTGTGCCAGGAGTCCTGCAGCGGCAGTGAGTTCTCCTGGTAGGTCCAACCGCCGAGGTCCTCGCGGTAGTGCGTGCGCACGTCGGTCCGCCACTTTCGGACCTTCACGGCCACCTCCCGCCATTCCCGCGCCGGAATCAAGCCGCGCCGCAGCGCCTGGCCCAGGAACCAGCTCGCGGCTGCGGAGACGTTCCACACGCACGGCTTGCCCGCGTCGTTGGCGTGGTCGGAATACCCGACACAGTGCCCACCCGCCGACAGCGGGACCGTGTTGAGGTTGTGCGCCACCTCGCGGATGCGTGCCGCGGGCACCCCGCCGCCGTCGTAGCCGGCGAGCAGCACCCGGCCCACGTGCCAGGCGTCCGTGATCGTGTACGCCGTGTCCGCAGGGTTGACCGTCTTGTCGCCGAACGCGTCGAACGGCACACCGAGTCCGTAGCCCCCTGTTGGCGTCCGCAGCCGGTAGAGCCGGTCCAACCACGCCCGTGTCCGTTGATCCCGCCAGCCGAACCGCTGCCCAGCGTAGGCCGCGAGCGGCGCGACGAACTGCGCGCGGACGTAACTCCCCGCCGCGTCCGCGTTGGCGACGGCAGTGACCGCGTCTGCGTATGACCGGTCCGCGAGTTCGACCCACTTGTTGTCGTCGGTGGCCGAAGCGGTCCCCGCCGTGACGATCAGGCAGGCCACGAGAATTGTCAGGAGTCGCATCCGGACCCTCCCCTTGGGTTTCTCTTGGTCGCCCCAGCGTGGCTGCGCAATCTTGCACGGACCTTGAGGTGTTGGATTCGGACGCGGTGAAGGCCACGAGACAGGTCCTGCTTGATCGAGGAGTGGTCACGACATCTGGTCGGTCGTAGTTCGCCGCGAGTCGAGCCGGCGGCTTGCTCGTGGCCTGCGAGACTCTCGTGCGGGCTCTGGCCGCTCCTCGACGGAAAGTCGTCGTGACCAGTGGCCCCTCCTGCACCGTCAGCCCCCTTCGGCTGGCGATCAGCACCGGTGTGGCCGCAGCGGCTCCCGACGTCAGCGCCGGACCACACCATGATCGGCCGGCATCTTCCGGGTGTCGCCGCGCGGCTGGGGGTGCCCGCCTCGCCGTCGAACAGTTTCGAGGGACATGGACCATGACTCAAAGCAACGGGGTGGTCGCTACGCTGTTCAACAATGCGCCCGACGCTCGCCGGTACGCCGGCCGCCGCAGCCCCGATGGCCAATGGTCCGGGAGAACCATCGATTTGAACCAGCCGTCGAGCACCGCGACCTGGACCGCCACCGGATGATAAACCCCGATCCCGGCGCAGCCGAACAAGGATCCTCGCGGACTGGCGGCGCTTCCGGGACGGTCAGCGACACCAACACGGGGGCGCTGACAGGCTGCGCCGGTCGCATTCACCGTATGCGCTCCACTTTCGCGGCGTACCTAAGTGCGTGCACTGGAATTCACCGACCGCCTGCGGAGATGGGTCCGGCGGCGGCCGCCTCGGGTTGTCGGGTCAGGCAGGGTAGCGGGCCAGATCTGGGCGGTGAAGCGTTCGACGCCGCGGTGCATGTCCTCGGGGTCGGCGTGGCCGTCGCGTTCGAGCCGCAGCCGGGTCTCGTCGTGTTCTTCCCAGCACTCGCTTGGCGCGGGCTGATCGGGTTCGCCGGTCCATGCCTCGAGGGCGACAGTGGTGTAGTGCAAGGCAACGCGGGAAAGTGCCCGTTCCACGTCGTCGGCTGCGACGGCGATGTCGACGCTTCAACAGGGAAGGTGCGAGGCCGTCAAGAGAGTCGGCGATGACGCGGCCAGTTCGCGGTTCGCCGGATTGTCCGGAACCTCGGTGGCCGGCCAACTGATCGATCTGACGAGCCTCAGGGAAGAACCCCCGGCCGCGCGCCAAGGCACCGCACCGATGAGGGAGCCAGCTCGGGGCGAGGTGGTCTCGAGATTCTCTTGGGCCCCATGGACACTCGGCGGAGAAAGCCGCGTGCGCGAAGAAGGCCACGCTGGCCGCGGCGCAGAACGTCACGCCGCCGACTGGACCACCGCCGCCGAATCGAAGCTCGGCATCGGCCCGCGCCGGTGCTGGCGACGTGACCGCCTTGGCGTGGCGCGCACGAGACGTTCACAACCGCCTGGCCGGTCGGGCGCTCCGGCGACAAGGCGCTGCTGCTGCGTCGGGCTTAGTGCTCGGTCAGTGCTGTTCGGTGCCAGGGACGGTGCGCTCGGTGCGTTCGAGCGGGTCGCGGGGGTCGTAGCTGGCGAGGGCGTGGACGGCGTCGGCGAACTGTTGCTGCTCGGAGCCCTCCGGGAAGATCCGTCCGGGGGCGCCGATCTGGTCGCGGGTGTCGGAGGGCGGTGCGGGCCAGAACTGGACGAGGAACCGCTCCGCGCCGCGCAGGGAGTCCGGTGGCGCTCCTTCGTCGATGCGGCGGGACATGGCGGTCTCCGCTTCCTGTCGGATTCGGTCGCGGTCGCCGGTGTGGGCGCGGACTCGGTAGAGCCCCGGCCCGCCGAGGTCGAACCGGGCGAGCGGCTGCTCCCGGATGGTGCGCCAGAGGCAGAGCCTGCCAGTCGAGAACCAGGTCAGGGTCTCGCTGGTGCTGGGCCAGCCGGTGGCGGGCGGTGGCTCGCCGTCCCAGTACTCGAGCAGTGCTTCCGGAACGAGGAACTTCCCGGAAGCACTGCTCAGGCTCACCTGCTGCTCGGTGGCGCGCAGCCAGCCGCCCTCGATGGGCGGTCTGATGCCGCGGTCCGCCGCGTCGTCTTCGATGAACAGGGTGGAGTAGTCCAGTTCGAATTCGCCGGCGAAGCGGCGCAGCAGCGTGGCCATCGGACCTTCAATCAGTCAATGATGTTGACGTAGAACTGGTCCTGCAGTTTGTACAGGATCCTGCTGGAGTGGTAGAAGTCTTGCAGATCGCCGCCGCCCCAATTGTTCTGCCATCCGTCGATGTACTTCACGGAGAAGTCCCACACCGGGTTCGCCGCGCCTTCCATCGTCGACGCGAATGGGTACTCGTCGCACTCCACGTCGCCAGGCGGCTTGGGGAGGTTGCTGCAGGCCTTCCTCACTTCGGCCCGGTTCGGCCCGGTCTCGGGTTCGGGAATCCGGTGCAGACCGGGCTTGGTCGGGTCGCCGTAGAAGTACTTGCCCGGGATCCGCTTGGGGTGCGGCTCGGGCGGGAAGGTCGTGTCCGGCGCGTCCAGTGCCTGGCGGATGTGCGCGGCGTAATCGGTCAGGAAGCCTGAGAACACCGGAAGCCACGGGATCACGTCGGAATTGGCGCACGCGCGGGGGTCGTTGCGGAAATCGGGCGAGGAGTCGCAACGCATGCCGTTGTCCGGGCTGTCAGCCTTCCATTCGACGCCGGGTTCCGGCGTGTGCACGGCGGTGGTGATGTGCCACTTGTGGTTGGACACCTTGTCGGGCGCGGTGCTCTTGGTCTCGTCGGAGTCGATGTTCCAGCTGGTCCACTGCCCGATCCGGACGTGGCGCTGCCAGTCCTCCAGCGGCAGCGCGAGCGGGCCGTAGTTGGTGCTGCAGCCCGGATCGCCGACGGCGGCGCAGACGGGTCCGACCGTCAGCTGCGTGGTCAGGGGGTTCTCGTAGTCGCCCCAGTTGTCGTCGGCGTATGTCGGCTGCAGCCAGAACGTATTCGTGCGGATTTTGTAGTTGCCGACCGCCGCCGCGATCCATTTCAACGTCACCTCGCCGCTGAGCGTGGTGCCGCGATACGCGCGCGCTTTCAACCCGAAGCGCTGACACCAGAATAGGCGGTGGAATACGTGTCCGGCAGCGGATTCCGAACGAGGATCGTTCTTGCACAGGTTCAGAAAGTATTGAGGAAGTTCCCCTGCCTGCATCGGTTTTCCGGCCGGGTGGTTCTCCAGTTCGGCAACGGCTTTCCGGAACTCCGGCGTGGCCTGTTCCGGCGATGGTTCGTTGCCCTTCGCTGCTGCGGCGGCGAGAGCGCCCTCCGCCGTCGCGGGATACGCCGGGCCTGGTTGCAGCGGCTTCCCGTCAAGTCCGAGGATCTCCACCCGGATCTGCGAGCGGGGCGGAGCCGGTTGCGCGGCGGCTGCGGAATTCGCGCCGAGTGCCACGGTACCCACGAGCGCGGTCACCGCGATGAGTGCGCGTCTGAGTCTTCGTCGTTTCATGTGCACAAAAACCACACCCCTCCAGGATCCGGGCATCACAGTGCGATCGTGCCGTGAATGCAGACTGCCCGGATTCCCTCGTATTTGAATGAGCGACACCTGTCTGCCGGCATTGGGTGCAGTCGTCAAGAACGGTCTGCGGCGCGATTAATCAGGAACGAAATGTGCCGATGGATAATTTGCGGCGAGACGACGATCGGACTATCGCGCTCGTGCTTTCGCGAGCCTGCGGACCATGCGAAAACGGCGATTGTCATAGGGTTGCGACAGCAATTGCGCATGCCGAGAAACGACCGACGCGCTAGACGTATGTGCTCGGCTGCTTCGACGCGCCGCCGGGGTCGAATGCGGCTGGCTGGCGTGCGGTGCCGCATAGCTGTGGCCGAAGTAATCGTCGCTGAGAGGAGTGTCGCCTTTGGTTCCGGGCCCGCACGGATCGCTGCGCGGGGCGGCGCGGACCGCGTTCGACGTCGTCGCTGTCGGTCTGGTCGTCCATTGCGTCGGATGCCGGAGTGGGACGACAGGGTCGTGTTCGTTTCGGCCGACCGGGGTCCGGGGCGGTCCCGCAGAGCCGGGACCTCCCCTTCCGACGCTGTAAGGGTGTGCCTCCGTCGAGGCGCTGCCGGGTGGGCGGTGGGAGCCAGGTCCTGTCCGCGGTCGGGGACGAGCGCGGGGCCGTGGAGCGCCAGCCACTGCTCGCATCCCGGGCAGGCGTCGCACGGCCCGCCGAGGTCCGGGAATGCCTCGGCGGACACCATGCCCCTGGGGTGCGGGAGCCGGGAGCCGCCGTACGTCTCGCGTGGCAGGGCGTGGCACAGCGGCCGGAACTGGTCGGAATCCGGGTCGAAGAGGCCGGCTTCCAGGTACAGGTGGCGGCGGCGGTCGCCGCGGTAGAAGCGGATCGCCACCACTGGCGGAGTCGGCGTCCGGGCGGCAGGAATCAAGGGTCGCGGGCGGACCCTGCCGGGTTCGCGTGCGGTCGTCGGTCCGCGACCGGGAGATCCGGCCATGGGCGTCAGGCCAGCGAGGTTGTCTACTGGTGTGGTGAAATGTCGTGGTTGTCTTCCACGTCAGTGGAATCTGTGTCCGCGACGCTACGAGGATGGCTCCAACGCGACGCCACGTCAGTTGGTTTCCTGGCGGCGAGTCCGGCGGTGGATGCCGGTCGCGGCGCTCGGCGGGAACATCGGCCACGCCTACATTTCCGCGATGCGCCGCGGGGAGCAGGACAACCGACGTGCCAGGTGATGGCGGTGCTGGCCGAGGCGCTCGGCGTGCACGCCGCGTATTTCCTGGGCGGGCGCCAGGAGCGCGATCCGGGCGAGCGGCACGGCTGGCGTCCCGGCGCGCTGCCGAAGCTGTTCGCGACAGTGCACCCGCCCGGGCGCGGAGCGTTCTCTCCCGAGGAAGCGGCCGAGGCGATCAGCGTCGACGGGCGGTTCGGCACCATCTCGGCCACCTATGTCCGGGACCTGCAGTCCGGAGCGAAGTCGAACCCGCAGCTCAAGCACATCCTGGGCCTGCGGACTTCTTCTGCGTCGCGCCAGCGTATTTCGTCGACGAGCGGGCGGCCGCGGCGGTCGACACGCAGCTGGCGGCGCTGAGCGGTCTGGTGCAGGCCCTGATCCGGGCGCTGGGGTCCAGCAGAGCGGCGGTCCGCGAGGCCATGGACGACACCGATCCGCCAGATGCCGGGCCGCAGCCCGGGGAGCCCGCGGCGGCATGCCCGCGGTCGGGCAATGGCGTCGCGTCGGCACACCGAGCGAGGGGGCACGCGTGAACCAGCGACAACTGCGCGAGCTGCGGGACCTGTGGTGCACGATGATCCGCGACCTCGACCCGTCCGCGAACGCGAGACCGTCTGCCACCGGCTGGTCGAGGTCGTGGCGGCGCAGCTGCGGCGGGACATCCGTCTGCAGTGGACGGACCTGGGGGCCTGAGCGGGCTGTCGCCGGTAATCGACGACGAGGTGCACATTGTCCTGGTCACGACGGTCGATTTTGCAGGTGTGTTGTCGTGACTGCGGATGACGGTGTCGTCGCCGTGCAGGAGCGCGAGTAAGCAGCGGGGCTTGCTTGAGTTGTGCTCGCCGGTTCGGGCGACGCGGTCGGCTAGCGCGCAGTGCGGGCGGGCGCCGTTGGCTTCGATGCCGGTGCGGAAAAGTTCCGATCCTGTCCTGGGCGGACAATGCAGCGGCTTTCGCACCGGGTCGTTCGGCTTCCATGCTGAAGTGCTTGTTATCCGTCGCGAGATGTGCGGGGTTTCCTGTTTACCCGGGGGAAGGACCTGCCTGCGCACGGAAGACGTTTCGCGGACAGCGCTCGCGACCTCAACGTGAGGTCAGCGCGCGGTAGGGCTTCGGGAAGAACGCCCAGTGATCCTCGCACCAGACCAGTCCGTCGTAGGAGATGCCGGTGGAGCTGCCCGGGGAGCGGTACTGCCACGCTGCCCACACGCGTGTCGGCGTCAGCAGGTTCGCTATCGACCGGTACCCGCCGGGAAAGGGGCGGGACATCGTGTTGTAGTCGATGAACGAGCCCGCCGGGGCGAGGTGGATGATGATCTGGGTTCGCCCCACCGGGCGGCGGAATCCGAGTCCGGTGTCCCAGAGCGCCTCGTACCGTTCCTGCGCCAGCCGCTCGGCCACCTGGACGAATACCTTGGCGTAATCGCCCGGTCCAGGCCGCAACTCCTGCAACGCCGCGCCAGCCGGATCCGTGGCGATCGCTTGGAGGATCGGCTTCAGTTGCGCGGGCAGTGCGATCATCGAGATCCCGACCTACACGCGCAGCGCACCCGTTCGCCCACGTTCTGGACGAAGGTGTCCCCGTCCCGCAGCTGCCGCGTCTTGTCGTTCTCGGAACCGTGCGCAGAGGGAAGAACGTGCCGCGTGCCCAGTTCGAGTTCGCCGGTACGGCGGCTGAAGGCGCAGCCCTTCGCGGCGCAGTCGTGCTGATGTTCGCCCCACGGAAAGATCTTCATCGAGTTACCTGTCGCCGAATCGTTCCTCGTCGGCGGAGGTCCATCCTTCGGAGCCGATCCCGCCAAGCCAGTCGTCGAGCCCGCGGGCCGCTTCGTGTTCCGCGGCGTAGTCCGCGTCCGTCGGCCGGTACCACCGGAGCCCGGTGCGGATGGTGAGCAGGTCGACTACGTAATCGCTGATGTCCGCCCGCTCGTAGTCGACGTCGTCGCTGCCGTCGGGTGCGTAGAGGAATCCGTCCTCGTTGACCTCGCCGACGAGCTTCGCGACATTCTTGCCTCCGATGCCGCCGACTCCTTGCAGGGAGATCCTGAGTCCGAAGACGTCCGCGACCTGCGCAGGCCACCGTGCGAACTCGCCGCGCGCGAACGCGCATCCCAGTGCCCGCCCGACGCGCGCGGCGACCTGAGGCATGTCATCGTCGGTGTCCAGCCGAGCGCTGAAATGTATCTCCTGCCGCCTCACCATGGTTCCTCCGCTCGGATGGCGATCTTCGAGTCCTCGATTCCCTTGACGTGAGGGAACTTCTCTTTGAGCGCTTCCCCGATCCGTTTGGCGAGGCGGACGAGGTCTCTTGGCACGCTGCTGCTCGGCATGATCTTTGTATCATCTCTTTTGAGATCCGGGTATTCCGTGCGGATCCGCTCGAAGGTCTCCCGGTCGACCACGACGTAGAGGTCGACGTCGAAGTCGTACGGGTCGAAGCGGGTCTTCCCCTTGTGCGGCCCGCGCTGGCCGGTCTTCATGCTGCCGATGTACCCGATCTCTTCGCCGCGGTAGCGGAAGCCGGAGATGACGTCGTTGATCGTGGCCTGCGTCGCGCGGAACGCCGCCGCCCACGCCGCCGCGCCCTCCCGGTCCATCGTCCGCGCCACCGCGGTCTCGGCGAGTTCCGGTTGGCCAGTCGCCGCCGCGAACTGCGCCAGTTCCCGCATGACCTGCTCCGCGTCCGCCGTGAGCGACCGCACCTTCTCCTCGGCTCGCCTGGTGCCTTCCGGGGAGAGGGTGACCTCGTCCCTGCGGTGCGGGAAGAGGTCGTCCCACAGCGCCTTGAACTGCTCGGTCTGTTCGGATTGGAACTCGCGGACTCGGTCGCCGTACCGGGACTCGAAACCGGCTCGGACCCTCGGCTCGGCGACATCGAGCATGTACGCACGGAAGTTGTCGATCGCGGTCCACGCGCGACGGTAGCCGGGAGTGCCCGGGAGTTCGCCCGCGAAGCGGTGGGCGAGCTTGGTCGCGACAGCGCTGTCGAGGCCAAGGGCCTCCTGCAGTGCGGCAGCGGCGGCGCCGACGTCCGGTGCCCTGCGCGGCTCCGGTCGCTGCTCCAGCCGGGTCACAGCGCGGGCCAGTCTGTGCAGCGCTGCGCGGGCCTCGAACATGGCTTGCACGGCTGTGGGTACGACCGGGCCGCCGTGGCGGGCGTACGCTTCGGCGAAGTCGTGGCGCAGGCGGGTGATCTCCTCGGGCGACAGGCCGAACTCCCTGCCGAAGTGGCTGATGCGCTGGGTGAACAGTCCGACATCCCGGGCCGGTGTGCCGATGGGCTCGCCCGCGGCGTTCATCGACTGGTGCAGGGTGGGGGCGTCGATGAGCGTCACTCCGGCGTCCGGATCCCACAGGAAGTTGCCGAGGTGGGCGTCGCCGTGCGCGAGGCTCGCCGGGCCCCGGCCGGCCATGGCGTCCGAGAGGGCCGCACCCAGTGCGACGCGGAGCTGGTCGACATCGATGCCGAGCTGTTCCAGCAGCGGGCGGCGGGCCTCCAGTTCGGCGAGGTGCTCGCGGATCATGGCGGCGTGCGGGGCGAAGTAGGCGGGCGACGCCGGGCGGGCGGTGCCGCGGTGCAACTCGGCCATGCCTTCGGCGACACCGCTGACCGCCTGGCGCAGGTCGTGCATAGCAGCCGCGCGGTCCCAGGCCAACGGCACTCTGCGCAGCAGGGCGTCGACAGACTCGCCTGGGGCCAGTGCGGAGAACAGGGCGCCGCGACGCATGCTGCCCGCGCCAGGCACCGATGCGACCGCGAGGACCTCGGGCACCCGGAAGCCGGTGAGGTCGGATTGGAGAAGCCGGTCCGCGGCCGACAGCTCTTGCGCGAACTCGGCGCCGTCGGGCACGACCTTGACCACGCCGACCGGCTTGCCGTCCACCGACACCCGGTAGACCGGCCGAGTGGTCCTAGCGCGACCGTCGTGGCCGCCGATCGGCTCCAGTGTCACGTCGCCGGTGAACACCGTTTCGACCATCGCGCGGATCGAGGCAGGCGAGTCGTCCGGCAGTCTCGGCAGCTCACGCAAAAGTCGCGTGACCGCGCCGGGAGCGACATCGCCGGTATCGGTACGGGCCGACGCCGCCGTCCGGCGTGCCGCCGCAACCGAGGCCGCCGCGCCGCCACGCCGGCGCTTCGCTACCTCCACCGGCCCGGCCGCGCTCTCCTGGACCGCCGATTCCAGGCCCGCCTTGCCCATCTCCTGCAGGAGATCGCCGGCGTCGCCGTGGAACCTGCCGGTCGCCGCGCCGATGCCGAGTTCCGCGCCGCGGCCGGTCGCGCCGCCGAGGAACGACGACGTGCCGCGCAGGGCCGAGCGCGCGGCCGCCGAGCCGCTCAGTGCGTCGCCGAGAGTCGTGCGGGTGCCGTCCGCCGCGGCCTTGCCGACGGGCAGCGATTCGAAGGCATGCGACGTCACGGTGCTGACCGCGCCGCCGAGCGCACCGGCCGCCGTGGCCGCCAGCAGTTCCGCGAAGCCGTGCTCGAAGCCTTTGCGCCAGGTGGCCTCGTCGAGCAGCGCAGCGCCGAAGCCGCTCATGCCGCCGGTCGCGGCTCCGATAGCCAGCAGGTCGCCGAGCGTGCTTCCGGTGATGCCGCCCATCGCGTGGCCGAGGCCTTCGGCCGACCGCAGCGTGGTCATGCCCGCGGCCAGGCTCTGGGTTCCGCCGCGCGCCAGGATGGACAGGTGCTGACCGACGCCGGCGGTCAGCGCCTGCACCGCGGTCATGCCGAGGTCGACCGCGGCCTGTTCCCAGCCGTACCGGCCGCCGCTGACGGCGCTGTGCACGGCCATCGAGGACAGGCCGGTCAGTCCGGCGATGGAGGCAAGCAGCAGCGGGCTGGCCGCGCCGCCGGTCGCGACCGTGGCCACGGCGGCGGCGATCGCGCCGGCCACCATGACCGCGGTGGTCAGGACGGCGGCGTAGCTGTCGATCTGGGCGGCGTAGTTCTCGGCCGCCATCTTGCTGACCCGCACGGCGGAGGCGAACTCGCGCGGGTCCTGGCCGGTGTACTTGCCGTCCTTGTCGAACAGGGTGCCGCCCGCGGTCATCGGGCGGCCCGCGGCGTCGGTCCAGACCGGGTTGCCCTTGTCGTCGACCCGCACGGTCGCGCCGCCCAGCGAGGCGGTGAGCCGGGTCTGCGCCGAGGCGAGCGACCGGTCGGCGAGGCTGTCCTCGGCCAGCCAGGCGCCGAGCCCGCCGGTCTCGTCGCGCTGCTGCTGGATGCGGAACGCGGCGACCTCGGCGGCTTCCCGGTCGTTGCGGGGCACGCCGAGCAGCGCCACCTCCATCCGCAGCCGCTCGTCGCCGGACAGCTCGGTGAACGCGCCTTTGCCGCCGAAGGTGCCGAGGTCGTCGTCGAGCGCGGTGCCGGTGAGGTTCTTGTACTCGACCCGCATGGCGGCGATCTCGTCGCGGTCCATCCGCTCGACGAAGCGGAACATCAGCTCTTCGTCGGTCCCGGCGCCCTTCGAGGCGTATTGGACGGCCAGCGCGGCAGTCTTCGGGGTCGGGTACTCGTCGTGGGCGAGGCTGACGGCCAGCACGGCAAGGTCCTTGTCGCTGCCCGACGCGGCGCGCAGCTGTCTTTCCAGATATGCCTTCGCGGACTCGGCCGCGCCTGCTTCCTTGGCGCCGCCGTAGTCGGCGGCGTACTTCTGGAAGACCTGGTCGCGCTCGGTCCGCGCATTCGTGATCTCCTCCGGCGACACCTTCGCGCCCGGTTTGAGGCGAGGATCGACCAGTGCGGCGTCGAGTTTGAGCAGGTTCGGGCCGCCCGGCCGCTGCGTCTCCACGCCGAGGCGGGCCGCGCGCGCGGCCACCGTGTTCTCGCCGCCGTGAATGAGCGCGACCGCGAGGTCCCGGTTCGCGCCGGTGATGTCGCGCTTCTCGGTCCGTGTGCCGCCCCTTGCCCCGGCGACGACTCGCTGGATCGGCGCGAGCGTGTACTTCTCGACCGCGGCGGCGGCCTGTTCCGGGGAGATCGACGCAGTGTCGCGCCCGCCACCGACGATTCCCGCGAACTCGCGCTGCACCGCAACCCGGCGCTCGTCCGCGCTGGCCTCGGCACGACCGCGTTCAGTCGGAGCCTTGCCGTACTGGATGAGAGTGTCGTGGAGCGCGTCGAGGTCCCCGGACCGGCGCGCGTCGTCGATCTTGTCCTTCATCCGGAACGCGTCGGCGAGGTTCTGGTTTCCGGCCGCGAGCGCGTCGAACACCTTCAGGTCGGTGCCGTCGAGGTTGTCGCGCACATCGGCGAGCGCCGCGGCGCCTTCCTTGCTGCCCTTGAGCCTGGCGAGTTCTTCGGGCTTGAGGTTGCGCATCGTCTCCTCGATGCGCTCTTCCTCGTCGCCGTACCAGTGGAGAGAGGCCTCCAGTTCGGCCGCGGCACCCGCCGCCTGGTCGCCGCGCAGATAGGCCTGCGCCGAGGTGAGATCCGCACCGGAGAGTTCGTCGTTCAGCGCCGCCTCGAGCGAGCCGTGTTTGCGTTCGAAGAGCCAGCGCAGTGCACGGCCCTGCGTCGGGGTCATTCCGCGCAACGCCTTGGACACGCCCGCCTCGTCGGTGCCCCAGCCGTCGAACGCCTTCTCGAGGTCGTGCTCGCGCTGGTCGAGGTTCGCCGCGACCGCGTCGGCGGCGGGCTTGACCAGTGCGGCCATCGGCGTGGCCGGGGTCTGGTACGGCTTGAAGACCTTGGCGACGAAGCCGGTCCGCTTGTCGTCCGTATCGCGCTTCCACTCGGTGAACGGCCCGGTCATCGCGTCCTTGGTCTTCCGGACTGCCTCGCCGAACACCTGCGCCAGCGGCATGGCCCAGGCGTCCGCGACCTGCCGGACGCCGTGCGCCGTCGCCGCGAAGGACGCGTCGTGCCCGTGCACAAAGCCGCTGATTCCCCGCGCGCTGGCCGCGGCCGTCTCGCGCAGGCCACGCCGCGCCGCCGCCCGCGTCCGCGCGGCGGCCTGGCTGGCCGCGTGCTCGGCAGCAGCCAACGACCGGCTGGTCGACACGTCGGCCTTGGTCACCACGCGCCGCTGCTCGGCTGCGAGCTTGTCCACCTTCGGCCCGGTGACCTTCGCGCTGTCCGTCGTGGCCCTGCGCAAGCTTTCCGCACCGTTCTTCGCGGCAGGCTCAAGACCCTTGCGTACGGCGGTGACCATGCCGTCGAACCCGGGCAGCCCGGTCTTCGCCGCTGTTGCCAAGCCGGTCAGCTCCGCCCCCGTCTGGGCACGCGAGGCGTGCACCAGCCCGTCAGCGTCAGTCGTCAGCCGGTCCCGGGCCGCCTTGCACCGCAGCTCGATCGACTGACGGGCACCGTCCGCCGTCCGCCGCAAGACCACCCGTGCGTGCGCGGCCTGCCCGCCGAGCGCGCCGTAGGCCACCCGGGTCGCGTTCTGCACCGCGGCCCGGCCCTTGGTGTCGATCTCGTCCCTGCGGGTCCGCAGCGCCGCGGCCAGCTCGCTCGCGTCGAACTTGTCCCGCACCACCTTGACCTGGCCGCGATACGCCTCCGCCTGCTCCGAAGACGCCTCGTTCAGGGACTTCACGGCCGCCGCGGCCAGTCCGGGGACAGCCTGGCGCCGCGCCTCGTTCTCGGCCTCCACCAGCGGCGTCGCCCCGCCGGGAAACAGGGTCGAAGCGGACGCGCTGTAGGACTGGACCGCCGCGACAGCCTGCCCGGCTTCATTCGTGATCTCCACGGCGCTCTGTTCGAGCACGTCGGTGTAGGCCGACGCCAGATCGTTGACGATCGTGGTGATCTGGTCGCTCGCGGTGTCCACGTTCGCCTGCACCCGGCTGAGCGCGCTCGCGGAAGAAGCGGCGACCTGCCCGCGGCCGCGCTTCAGCGCGGCCGCGAGACCGACCGTGCCCCGCTCATACGCGCTGTCGACGGTGGCGAGGGCCTGTTCCCGCCGATCGTCCAGCTCGGCCTCGACCGCCGACGCCCTCGTCCGGGCCCGGCGCTCCAACCGGTCGTGCCGGTCCAGAGCGGCCCGGCCGATCCGCTGCAGCAGGCGCGATTGGGAGTCGTGGGAGCGCCGGGCCTGCTCGACAAGCCGAGCGAACGCCCGCTCGGCCGTGGCCAGCGCTGCCCGCTCGACGGCTTTGTCGGCTGCTTTGCCGGTACTGCCCGCCCGCACCGGCGGCAGCGTGGCCAGCACGCTGAACTGCCGCGTGAACGAGGGCAATAGGAGCCGCCGCGGCCCAGCGAAGCTTCCGACCGCAGCGCCCGCAGCCGCGGTCCCCGCGCGCACGGGCTCTTTTTTCGGCGCACCCTCGTCCGGGCGATCCCCGGTGTCCTTTGCGTCCGCTTGGCCGAGGCGAGATCTGGGCGGTGCCTGTGTCTTCGGTTGAGGCTGCCCGGGCCCTGGCTTCTCGGCAGGTGGCCGCCGAGCCGCGGCAGGCGGTGTCGCAGTGGACGGCATACCCGCCGCGGCCGCGACGGCCTGGTTGCCGATCAACCGCTGCCCGCCGGGCATCATCTGCCCGGCCCACCCGGGCCGGATGCCCGGCGGCGGCCCGCCCATCGCCGCGGTCACCGTCGCGTTGCCTGCCGCCGCTTGCGCCCTCCCGGCCGCCGCCGACCCGGGTTCCGCCGTCGTACCCGAGTGTGGTGCCCTGGCGCGCCCGCGTGGATCCCGCGCTGCCGGGATCGCCGGAGACACCACCGGTGTCGCCGGTCGCGGCGCATGAACCTTGAAGGGCGCAGCCATAGCGGCAGCAGAATCGCACCCATGACGTCGCGACAACGCCCGCGCGGCGTCACGGGCACGTCACCAGCGCGGCCGCGCCGGCTCTGTCCACCAACTCGTCCAGGCAGGCCTGCGCACCCTCGGTCCGGCGCAGCCCAGGGATCAGTCCGCGGCGAGTGGGGACGGGTTGCCGGAGCCGCCCGGCTGCCCCGGCTCTCGTCCGAGGCCCGCGATCGCTCGCCGAATCAGGGGTGTCCGTTCGCCCGTGCCCTGACGATGTAGTAGGCGACACTGTTTCTGACGCGCGAAGGAGAAGGCCATGGACCAGCAACGCAGCGCCGACGCGGAGTGGGTGGTGGTGCGGCGTCCCGGCATCGTCCGTCTTGCTGGTGCCGCCATCCGCGCTCGCGGTGCCGTTACCCAGGCGCGCCATCGGGGCGACACCATGATCGCGTTGGCGGAAACTTTGGCCGCCTCGCGGATGGGGGCCGAGATCTGCTCGCTCGATCCCGACGGCGCGAGGTGGTCGATGAAGATCACGGCGGAGGATGCCGCGCGGTGAGCGAACCGGCCGGCGAACCGGGAACAGGCGGCCAAGACCCGTTGGCCGCGTTTCTGGCGTCCGAGGACCCGCTGCTGGACAAGATCTACGGCTACATCCGCCGACGGCTGTGCGACTCGGACGACGTGCCGGGCGTGTTCGAGGAGACGATGAAGGCGTTCGTCGCGTACGCCGACAGGAAAGACCTTCCCGTGGAGGAGTACCTGCCGGTGATGTTCGGCATCGCGAGACGCAAGATCGCGGACGCCTGGCGGGCACTGTCGCGGCGGGCGGCGGCCGAGTTGCCGCAGGAGCCGAGCGACTTGGCGCTGCTGGCCGACGCGTGCGTCGAGGCCTACGGTGCTGTCGATCTCCGCTTGGACGTCGAGAACGCGTTGAGCAGGCTCACCCCGAAGCAGCGTCGTGTTCTCGTGCTGCGCGCGGTCGACCAGCTCACGCGCGAAGAGACGGCCCGGGCGATGGGCGTCTCGGTCAGCCGGGTCAAAGCACTCACCGAGGAGGCCCGGGCGAAGATCTTTCTGCACGGATCGCTCAAGGACTACGAGCCCCGAACCGCCACCAGACGGAGGATCACGCAGACCGGAACATCGGAGGCGCAGGCATGACGAACGAGAACGGCTTCGACCGGCTGATCAGCTCCGACCTGCGGCCGATCCCGCCGCGCCCGGACCACTCGCGTCCGAGCCTTCGACAGCTTCGCGACGGCCTCGCAGCCGCACCCCGGGACGAAATCGACCAGCTGGTCGAACTCGCGGAGGACGTCCACCACGCCCACGTGCTGAGCAACTGGACCGACGAGGTCGAACTCGAGAACACGCGGCGACGGAGCGAGAAACGGGTCCGCGAGGCGGAGGCGGCGCGCGAGGCCGCCGAGAACCGCTTGACCAAACCCGGCGGGACGGGCCAGCTCGCGACGTTGTCGGGCGGCGACCAGACGCGGCTGACCCCGGATGCCTACGACAAGCTCAAGAACGAACTCGACGAAATGATCGAGAATCGTCCGGTCATCGCCGCCCGCATCACCGACAGCCGCGAAGAGAGCGATCCCAAGGCGCACAGCGGCTACCGCGCGGCCCGCGAGGAGCAGGCCCAGGCCGAGGCCCGGATCCGGCTTCTGCAGGAGCTGCTGCGCAACGCGAAGGTCGGCGAGGCGCCGGACGACGACGGCATCGCCGGACCGGGCAAGGTGCTCACCGTCAAGTACGACGGGGACGACGAGGAGGAGAAGTTCCTGCTCGCCACCCGTGAGGAAGGCGCGGAGGGCGCGCTCGACGTGTACTCACCGGAATCTCCGCTGGGCAAGGCCCTCCTCGGTGCCAAGGAGGGCGAGTCCCGCGAGTACGAGCTGCCCAACGGCAAGACCATGAAGGTCACCCTGGTCAAGGCGGTGCCGTACGAAGGGAAGGGCTGACCGTTCGGCTTCGCACGGCGGGCATCGGGCAACCGCTCGCCCCCGACGTCGTGGGCTGCTGGCGGGTGCATGCCGGTGAAGAGCCGATTCGTCACGCGGCCTAGACAAGAGCCGGGTCCGCGGCCGGGACGTCAGCAACCGGGCCGAACGAAGGCCGTGCACAAGGCAGGCCCGACCTTCCGGGGCAGGGAAATGCTCAGCCTCGTCCGGGCGGAGAATTTGTTGTCGCGGGAGGCGTTGCGGGCCATGCTTGGCCGCATACCAGGTCTCTCCGTCTACACGCTCCTCGGCACATTGGGCGGAGCAGCATTGGGGGGCGACCGGCGCAGTGCTCGGGGCCGACGCTGCTGGATCGCAGGCAGGCTCGCGCCGCGTCCCGCGGTACGAAAGAGGGGCTGAACCCGCGGGTCCAGCCCCTATCCAGTCGGGATGACAGGATTTATTGACAGGTAGGTCAAATATGGCGTGTCAGTCGGCGGCGTAGCGGGTTTCGTCTTTGCCGAAGAAGGCTTTCACGCGGTGGGGCTGGTTCTGGCGGCGGCGCAGGTGGGTGCGTGCGTCTGCTGCCAGTGCCTGCTGGTCGCGGGGGCTTCGTGTTGCGGTGACGTGGTGTTTGAGGTCTCCGTTGAGCAGTTCGACGGGGTTGAGTTCCGGCGAGTACGGCGGCAGGAAGTGCATCTCGATCCGCTCTGTCCGCTCGGCGAGCCAGGCTTTGAGGCGTTTCGCCCGGTGGGAGGGGTGCCCGTCGACGACGAGGTGGATCTTGCGGTCGAGGTGGCGGGTGAGCCGGTCGAGGAACTCGATCATCACCGCGACATTGAACCCGCCCTCGAACACGGTGAAATACAGCTCGCCCTTGTTGCTGATCGCGGCCATCGCGTTGACCGTGAACCGGCGGCCGCTGTTGGGCACGACCGGGGTCCGCCCGACAGGGGCCCAGGTCGCCGCGACCGTCGCGTCCGACCGCAGCCCGGTCTGGTCCAGCCACAAGACCGCGCCCCGGTCCTCCCCGGCCCGCGCGGCGATCGCCGGATACCGCTCGTCCAGCCACGCCCGCACCGCGTCGGGGTTCTTCTCGTAGGCGACCTGCACCGGCTTCTGCGGCGAGAACCCCCACGACCGCAGGTACTTCCCGATCGTCACCCGCGACAGCGACACCCCGAACCAGGCTTTCACCAGCTCGCCGACCAGACCCCGCGTCCACACCAGCCCCACCAGCTGCAACTGGTCCGGATACTTGCCCAGCACCGCCCGGCGCACCCGCGACTGCTGCCGCTCGTCCAGCGCTTTCTGCTCGCCCGGACGACGACCGCGTTTCCGCGCGGCAAGACCCCGGTTCCCGTTGCCCCGGAACGCGTTCACCCACCGCGACAACGACCGCAGCCCCACCCCGAACGCCTCCGCCACCTCGGCCTGAGCACGCCCGGACTCCACCGCCGCGACCGCCCGCCGCCGCAGATCCTCCTGCGACGACGGGGAAAGCCGCCTCGCGCTGACCACCGTCACCCTCACACCACAGCCAACGACCACGCCACATTTGAGTTACGCATCAATAGATCTGCGACCCTCCGTCCCAGGAGCGAAGGGCGCAGATTCAGGTGCGGATGGCGCGACCGTCTTATGGCGCGTTGACCGTGGCGAGGGGGAGTGGTTCTCCGGTGAGAGCGGAGAGGGCTTGGGCAACTTCAGCGATGTCGGCTTTGACATAGCTGGTCAGGTCGCTGCCGCTGGCAGCATGACCGGTGTAGGCCCAGCGACACCGATGCCGAAGTTGCGTTCGACCCAAGTCAGTGTCGTGTGGCGCATCCAGCGGGAGGTGATTTGCAGCGCCCGTGTCCAGTCGAGGTGGTTTGTACGCGGCCGAAGATGTGGTCGTAGCGGCGCGAGGTGATGGGTTTGCCGTTGGCGTAGCGCAGCAGTTGCCCGTCGGAGTCTCCGTCGCCGCGTTCGTCGTGGTTGGCGCATGAGGGTGGGGGAGACGGGTTGCCAGCGTTCGGTTTCTCCTTTTCCCGTATCAGTATCGTGCATTGGTCCCGGTCGAGGTCCTGGGACGCAGGGCGAGTGCGCCGCCGCGGCGGCAGGCAGCTTTCCTCGTGGAGGTGGCCGATGAGTGCGTCGAGTTCGGGGTCGTCCCTCGTGCTGGCGAGGATGTCGTTGAGGCCGCTGACGTGGTCGCCGGGGGTGGAGACGCGGTGTTTGCCGTTGCAGTAGCCAGGTATGCGACGTGCGCGAATCGCCCTTGTCGTTCGCGGAGCGTCCTGGCGGCTCCGTTGCGATTCGGCTGCAACCGCAGGCTCGGACTTGCAGTATGATAATGCTCTTCGGGTTCCGGAGGGGAGCAGCGCTCCGGATCATCGCAGTATTTGCGCACCGCCGACGCGCACCGTATTCTTGGCGCGGAATTGTGGGGAGGCTTTGCTGGCATGTGTGGTGTCGCATCGGTTGAGTTTGCCACCGGCCAGCCAGTGTTACCTCGATCGAAGACCCCCGTGGTGTCGCACGACAAGTCGAGGTGAACGGCCTCGCCGCCCGCGACAGGACGGCTGTTCGTGTCGGGCTGGACGTTCGGTCCGGTGAGTTGTTGTTAGTTCAGTACGCACAGGTTGGGCCGGTGAACGGTTCCGGGTTTAACCTGCGGCTCGGGCTCAGTGCGAAGTTTGCGAGCAAGGCTCGCGCCGCGACCCGACGACTGCCCTCGTTAGATCGTAAGAATGGAGTGCTGGCAAGTGATCATGGACATGCCCCGATCTCGTACGCTTGTGAACGAGTCTGCCACCCTTTCTGTCGTGCTGCCTGCACATAACGAAGAATCGACCGTCGCGGCTGCGGTGACCGCTGCCCGGCAGGGAATTTCAGCGTTGGGGGTCGAGGGTGAAGTGATTGTCAGTGCGAGTGGTTGCACCGACCGGACGGCGGAGGTCGCCAAGGACTCCGGCGCGAGCGTAGTGATCGCCGGAAAGGGCAAAGGGGAAGCCATTGTTCAGGGGGTAAAGTCCGCGGCGGGGGAGATCGTCTGCCTGATGGACGCTGACCTGGAGTACTATGGAGAAACGCCGCTGGTTGCTCTATTGGTCGATCCTATTTTGCGGGGGATTGCCGACGCGACGATCTCGAACCTCTACTGGCGCCCCATCTACCCCGATCAATGGCTTAACGGCTTTTTTGCCCCCTTGGCCGGTCTTTTTCTGCCGGAAATCCTCCCTAAGGTTGGTTCTACTCCGTGGTCAGGCCAGCGCGCGGCGCGCCGCGACCTCTGGCCCAAGGTCCTGCCTGCGGGATTCACGTCGGACTTGGCGATAACGCTCCATTGGAACGAGCATGCGAGCCGGCTGCGCTCGGTTCTCGCCGACGATTGGTTCAACCCCATTCGGCCCAAGCCGGAACTGCTCGCGCAAGACTTCCGGTTGCTCGTCGAGCATGCGATCGGACGCGGGCGTATTCCGGTCGGATTGAAGCCCGATCTTGAAGCGTGGTTCTCCCGGATTGAAGCCATTATCGACGGTTACGACGAAAACGATCCCGATCCCATGGGCTTCGAGAAGAACCTCCTGGAAACTTCAGTTCGCGAACTCCGGCTCCGGGTGGCGCGCGCGATGCAGTGAACTCTGAGCCGGAGGGAATTTCAGCGCCAGTGCTCGCCGCAGCACTGTCTCACCGGGGGAGAAGTGCCGCGGCCGGGGCCATCGCGACATGGTCGGAGTACCAGGGTGTGGTGGCCGGGTAAACGGTCAGTGGAAACTGCCGTCCGTCGGGTTCGTTGCAGGTCTTGACTCTTTCGTGGCGAGATGGGTGAGTACGAGGCCGAGTGAGGCGACGATGAGGTTTTGCAGGGCTGCTGAAAGGCCGTTCCACTTGCTGGACTGCCACATTTGGAACCATTCCCCGCCTATCGCCATGAAGCCGACTCCGAAAAGTGTCAACTGCATGATCCAGCCAACGTTGGAAAGCTGGCTCGCAATCGGCAGGGTGCGTCCGGCCAGGTGGGACCGTATTCCGGCGAAAAAACCGGCAAGCAGTGCCAGTGCGGTGATCAGTTCCCATGCGATGATGGCAATATAAATCGCGTCGGCAACTCCCGGGCTGGTGATCGCACGCCACATCATATGCGAGGACTGAAATGTGGTGTCCATTGCCAGGACATGACGGACGAAAGCTTGGTTTGTGCCGAAGTCCGTGATGTTCCCGGCTGTGACGAGAGTCATTTGCGTGGCCGTCATTCCGGTGAGAACCGTGGCGGCCACGGGAAGAGTTCCGAGTCTCCTGAAAACCTGCATGCGGGCATATTACACGTTTTTCGTGAATGTTGCGGAAGTTGAATGAAATGAGTGTGCCGACAGCTGCGGTGGCAAAGATGTGTTGTGAAGGTTGCAATCTCGGTGCTTGAAAAACGTTACTGGCAGGGTGGATCGTAGTCGGTTTGCGGGAAATGCGCTTGCGATTGCTTGGAAGTCAGAACATTCCTGGTCGACTCGCATATGCGGCGGATGGCCTGCTGTTCGTCGAGATTCCAGATTCGGACTGCACCGTCCTCCCCGCCGGTTGCGAGAAGTTTCCCGTGCGGATCGAGGGGGTGAAAGGAACTCAGGTGGACGGCGTCTGCATCTGCGCCGAGGGGCTGGCCGATGGGTGTTGCCTGCGCCGCCGAGACGGCCCAAAGATGGAATGTGCGATCAGTGCTGCCGGTCGCGAGCATCGTGCCGTCGGGACTGAACGTGATGGAGTTGACGGCATCGGTGTAGCCGGCGAGAGGTTGGCCCAGCGGAGCCGGACTTGAGGGATCGCCGATGTTCCAGAGCCTCAGTGTTTGATCATCGCTGCCCGTGGCGAGCGTCTGGCCGTTCGGGCTGAACGCCACGGACAGCACCGGCTTCGTGTGGCCGGCAAGAGGTCGTCCGAGGCGTGCCGCGTGTGCGGGCGCGGTGACGTTCCAGAGTTGTACTGTGCTGTCGTCGTTGCTGATGGCGAGGACGCGGCTGTCGGGGCTGAAGGCCGCCGAGTTCCCGTTGGACGGGTTGCCGGGAATCGGCTGGCCCATTCGCACGGGGTCCGCCGGGTTGCGGACGTCCCAGAGTTGCAGGGTCCGATCGTCGTTGGCTGTGGCTAGAATGCGGCCGTCCGGGCTGAACAGAACGGGGCTTCCGTACTTTGTGTTCAGTCGGAGCGGGTGTCCGATCGGAGTCGGGTTCGCTGGAGCGGTGACATCCCAGAACTGGATGGTGCTGTCGATTCCGCTGGTGGCGAGAACGCGGCTGTCGGGACTGAACGCGATCGAGCTGACTGACCCCCGGTGTCCCGTCTTCGAGAGCCAGAGAGAATGTGGGTGCGCTGCGTCGGTGACGTCCCAGAGTTGGCCGGCGTTGTCTTCGGAACCGGTTGCCAGCAGCCGTCCGTTCGGGCTGAAAGCCAAGGACGTGATGGCTTTTTCTGCCCCAGCAGAATGAGATCGGGTATGGACCACAGCCGTGCTATGCCGTCTCCGCTGCCGACTGCGAGCGTGCGGCCGTCGGGGCTGAACATGACTGAGAACACCTGGCCGTTGCTGGCCGACAGCGGCTTGCCCAGCGGCGCCGCACCGGATGGGTCGGAAAGGTTCCAGAGCCGTGCGGTGCTGTCGCCTCCGGACACGAGCATGCGGCCGTCCCGGCTGAACGCGACCTGCCAGACCTCTCCGACGTGCCCGAGGAGGGGCTTGCCGAGAGCGACCGGCCCTCCGGGCGCGGCGAGATCCCAGAGGCGCACGGCCTTGTCTTCGCTGCCGCTGGCCAGCGTGTGCCCGTCCGGGCTGAATGCCACTGAATGCACTATGCCGGCATGGCCGAGGAGCGGCTGTCCTCGCGGCGATGGCCGGGTGGGGTCGGAGACGTCCCACAGGCGGATCGTGTGGTCGTTGCCGCCGGACGCGAGCGTGCGTCCGTCCGGGCTGAACGCGACAGTCCGCACAAGTCCGGTGTGACCGGAGAGCGGGTTCCCGAGCGGCACCGGGTGTGCGCGGTCGGCGATGTTCCAGAGCCGGACGGTGCGGTCGCTGGTGGCGGCGGCCAGCGTCCGTCCGTCCGGGCTGACGGTTGCGGTGTAAATGGTGCCCCCGCCGTCCGCCGGGGGTCCCAGCGGACGCGGACGGGCGGGATCGGCGACGTCCCACAGCCGGAACGTATGGTCGTCTCCGGCTGTGATCAGCGTGCGGCCGTCCGGGGTGAAGACCGCGGAGGCGACCCAGCTGCCGAATCCGGTCAGGGGCGCCCCGAGCTGACGGGGTCGTCCGCGGTCACGCGTGTCCCAGAGCCGGACCGTATGGTCGGCGCTGGCGGTAGCCAGGACGTTTCCGTCGGGGCGGAAGCCGGTCCAGTACACAGCGCCGTTGTGGCCGGCCAGCGGGGTTGCCAGCGGGCCTTGCTGAGCAGAGAGGACCCTGGTCAGCACGTTCTGATCGTCTGGACGCAGCTGGTGCGCGACGAGATCGAGCTGGGCCGCCAGCGACGGGTCGGACGCTTGCAGCCGGTCGGCTTCGGCGACGACCTGCAGGAACTGCGCTTCGTCCCGCTGCCGGATGGCGACCACCGCCGTTGATGCCGCGACAAGGGCGAAGACCACAACCGCGGCCAGGGCGGCGCGCCGAGTCCAGCTGCTTCGGCGGCGTTGCCGTGACGATGCCGCGAGGAATTCTTGGGCGGCGATCGTTACGTCAGCGGGGTCCGCTGTCTTGATCCATTGCGCAGCCGCCTCCAGACGCGCGCCTCGGTAGAGCAAGGACGTGTCGCGTTCCTGTCTCTCCCAGGACGTCGAGTCCTCTTCAAGCCGTTGTCGAAGGAGGTTGCCGGCTCGGTCCTGATCGAGCCATCTCCGCAGCCGCGGCCAGGCTTGGAGCAGGGCTTCGTGCGTGATCTCGACCGATCGCTCGTCGAGCGTGACCAGCCGGGCCGCAGTCAGCATTTCCAGCGCTCTTTCCGCGGACGTGGGATCCTCGGCCTGGTCGACCAGTTGTTCCCGGGTCGACCGCCTTCGCGTGTCGCGCATGTCCTCGCTGACTCGCACGAGTCGCAGGAGGATGGCGCGTGCGGCTGTCTGCCCTCGCTCGTCCAGGTCAGCCCACACCCGTTCTGCGGTTGCTGCCACCGCACCGCGGATTCCGCGGGCTGCCTGATATGCCTCGATGGTGAGCCTGCCGGGTTGGCGGTGCTGCCACGTTGCCAGCAATGCGTGCGAGAGCAGGGGCAGTACTCCCGCGTCGTGGAGCCCTTCGGCCGAACCGGTGTGAGTGCGTGCTGCGCCGGCGCCGACGTCGCGGATGATCAAGTCGACGAGTCCTGGCTCCAGTTGCAGGCCAACCGACTTCGCCGGTCCAGTGATGGCCTCGCGCAGTTCGCCGGTGGTCATCGGGCCGAGTACCTGCAGGTCGCCGTTCTGCGAGGCGGCCGTGAGTTCCGGGTATTCCAGGCAGTGAACGAAGAAGTCGGCCCGCAACCCGAGCAGTACGACAACCGGTTGTCCGGTGTGGGCCGAAATGCAGCTGCTGACGGCGTGAAGTGTGCGAACAAACAAACGTCGCTGGAACTCGTCCGCGCACTGGGTGAAAGTTTCCTCGAATTGGTCCACTACCAGCAGAAGCTGAGTCGTCGATCGCGCTCGGCTGTCGAGGTGTTCCGCGATCGCGACCTGCACCGCAGCCTGGAAATCGGCCTGGACGGCATCGGATTCCTCTTGGCCCGTGGCCGTTGGGTTGTCGTCGCCTGGCGAAGAGCCGGATTCTGTGTCGCGCAGATCGGACAAAAGCTTCGCGGCATTCTGGAGTTCTGGCACACGTGCGGCGAGTTCGCGCATCGGATTGTCGCGCGGGGTCATCAGGACAGTCGTCCAGTTGCCGCCCGATGCGCCCTGTTCCAGCCTCGGGAGCAGGCCGGCGGCGATCAGCGAGGACTTCCCGGCGCCGGACGCGCCGATCAGCATGACCACGCCGGCGCCCGCCTTGGTCGTCAGCCTGGTGACCAGGGAGTCCGTGCTCCGGCCGCGTCCGAAATAGGAGCCAGCGTCCTGTTGCCGGAACGATGCCAGGCCCCGGTAAGGGCAGGCAGCCGGGCCTGCGGAGCCGGGCTGACCGGCAGTTCTGCCGTCAGTGTCATCAGTCGCGGAAGCGCCGGGAAGCGGGCTGTCGAGAGCCTGCTTCCACAGCTCTTGCCAGGCAGCCAGGTTGTACAGATCGGGCACGACCGGGGCGGAACGTATCTGGCGTGCCTGCCCGATCAGGATCTCCAGGACGACAGCTAGCGAGGCGAAGCGGGCGGGGACGTTCCGTCCCCGTCGCCAGTCGCTTACCCGCTGCGCCGAGACTCTGATGGGCCGGCCTCGTTCGTCGAGCCGCCGCGTGCGCAGAACTGATTCAGTTACCCGCTTGAGCGGCGGATCGCCCGCCTCGGCGTAAAGCAGTGCAAAGCGCTCCGCGAACAGCCCGCGCGGCTCAAAACCCATCTCATCGTCCTCCCCAAGCCGATGTCGCCGTCGCGGTCAGGCACCGTGCGTGCTCGGGTCGCTACCCCGGTCGGGCGGAGACTCATACTGGTCACTGCGGCCTAGGAATGCAAGATGATCCCTGCCCGAGTCGGCGAACATGGTCGACGGAGCAGGCGGACCCGGCATTCGATCTGGGCGGGCGAGGAACGGTCGAACCGTGCAAGCGCTCGGCCGCGGAGCGGCCTGCTGGAACTGAGTGCTGCCCCGTCTGGTGAAAGGGGGTGCGCGCCGCCGAGGTCGCGATGCACGCGACCCAGGAGCGACGTCCAGGGCTTCGTTCAGGACCGTCATGGCGCCTGCGAGCCTTCGCCTGTCCGGACCGGAAAACGTGTTTGGGCCTCTGGCCTTGGTGTTGTGGAGGCGAGCGGGCCGGGGAGATCCACTGAGCACGGAGCAGTACCAGACTCGACGGGGAAGACCGCGGCAGCGACGTCGTTGAGCCCGCACCCATGCTGTGGTCTCGGTCGGCTCGTCCGGGCATCGGGTTCGGCGTTGCACGATCTGTCGAGGGGGCAAGTCGTGCAACGCCGACGCACGCGGAGAGGAAGCGATGTGGCAGTAGGCGGCAGCCGTGTCGGTCGCTCGGCAGGAGTGCGCGCGCAAAGGCGGCGCCGACTCAGCGTTCATCGGACCGGGCTTGTCCGGCTGCGACCGCCGCACGGTGAAGACGTGCGGCTCGGTCGCGCGGCCGGGCACTGCGATGCCGCTGCTGCGCCCGCTGTCAGCTCGAGTTCCAGGTTCGACTTTTGTGCCAACCGCCGAGGGCAAGTCGTGCGCGGTCGGTCCGACACGGAAGAGCGGGACGATGTTGTCTCGGACGGTGGGCACGCCGCTTGGCCCATCGACTGCGGGCTTGCGCAAGCCGAAGTCGTGAATGCGCCGGGAGCGAGGGAGCAGCTGCGCGCTTGGCTCGAGGATCTGCCAGGTGGTTTCGCTCGGCCAGGCTGGTATCGCCAGGCACCCGCGCTGTCGTGCACGGTGCGGGATCGCCAGATGGTATTTTGCGAGAGTCGGCCCCAGCGGCCTCGTGATCTGGCGGGCAAGGAGGTGACGGGGCGCGACGGGCACCGCAAGTCAAGCGACCGCTCAGCTCCGTCACCTCGCCTTGGCCTTAACCTGTCCGCACGATTTCGCCGGAATCGACGGCGCCTTGTGCGGAACCCCTCTTCGTGCGTATTGATTGCTCGACCATGAACTGCGGGATCGGTATTCGCGACGCTTGTCTTCCGGAATTATCGGCAATCTACTATTGGGTGAATTATTGAATTAAGGATCGTGTTGGTGCTGGTGTGATGAGAATTGTTCGGTGAGCGCGTCGATGTGACGCGCGATCACCTGGCCCGACGGTCGGATGGCAGGTCGCTGTGCTCAAGCGTGTACGGATGTCGCGCGTAACCGAGCACGGCACCGGCGATTCCGGCGCCTCGTTCGCGGTTGAGACAGATCGTGAGAATTTCGCCAAGGTCCTCGCGCTTCTGCCAGGTTGGCGCGACCGCGTGGTCTGTCGGCACGTGGCGCAGCGAGGTGCAGGCCATGCTGATTTGCAGAGCGGCTCGAGAGCCGACTTCTCCTTCGGTCGGGAGATGCGTGCTTATTGCGACAAACAGGGGAGGGTTGATGTCGGTGCGTCTGACGGTGGGGGAGGAGAAGTCTCGCGGACGGTCGGCAACCGGGGCGACAGCACCGCAGGGGCGTGTGGCTCCCGGGCGTCCGCAGCCGACTGAAGTGGTTTCGGTCGGATCTTTGCGGCCGGCGGATTCTCCGCGGATCGGGGGTGAGGACGGGGAGCGGGTACGCGAACTCGCGGAACTGGACGGCGGGTTGCCACCCATTGTGGTTCATCGGGCGACGATGCGGGTGATCGACGGGATGCATCGATTGCGGGCCGCGCTGTTGCGTGGCGAGAAACGGATTGAGGTGCGTTTCTACGAAGGCACCGAGGCGGATGCCTTCGTGCTGGCTGTCCGATTGAACGCGAGTCACGGCCTGCCCCTTACCCAGGTCGACCGCGCGGCCGCGGCCGCGCGGATCCTCGATTCGCATCCCCAGTGGTCGGACCGGGCGATAGCGTCAGTGACGGGCTTGTCGCACAAGACGGTCGGCTCGATCCGGAAGCGTGCAACCGGGGAAGTTGCCCACTCGAGCAGCCGCATGGGCCAGGACGGGCGTGTGCGCCCGCTCGACGCCGCCGAAGGCCGTATCCGGGCCACTGAACTGATCGCCAGGAAGCCGGACGCTTCGCTGCGCGAGATCGCCAGGGAATCCGGGGTCTCCCTGGGGACGGCCAGAGACGTCCGTGAACGAGTGCGCGCGAACCAGGATCCTCTCCCGCGCAGGCAACGCAGGGGCGCGAACCGAGTCGGCAACGTGGCGGCGAGCGGCGGCCTCGCCGGTTCCGGCTCGCCGGCGGTGCGCGTGCGGGATCCGGTGTCGGCACTGGAGATCTTGCGCAAGGATCCGGCGTTGCGGCAGGCCGAGCTGGGCCGCGGTATCCTCCGGCTTCTCGATGCGCATTCGATCAGTCCGTCGGATTGGGAACAGTTCAGCGAGATCGTCCCGCCGCATTGCCGCGACACGGTGTCGGGTTTGGCGCGGGAATGTGCGCGATCATGGGTGGATTTCGCGCGGCGACTCGAAGACCGAAGCCGACTGACGGGGTCCTCTGCGGAAAACTCGGTCGATTGACACCTGTCATGCAGGGTGATCAGGAGGCGGCTGGGCGTCGAGCGCATGGGCCGAAGGCGGACCGGCTCGGTCGTCAGCCGGACGGGAAGGAGCGGTGCGTGATCCAAAGCCCGTCATCGCTCTATGGGGTTCGGTGAAGTTTTGCGCGCTTGGTGAACTTCCGCTGGATTGGTGTCCGGGGATGCGGTCCCGAGATTCCAGACGACGTCGATGTTGACGACGGCGATGCTCGGTCCGAGTTCATCACTGCTGTCTCCGGGCTATGCCTTGCATCGCCGTCGCGACCGTTCGCTTCGACGGCGGATTGCTGCGCACCGAGCCGTGACTGGTTCATCGGTGTCGACAAGAGCCGTGCCATCCCTGGATTCTGAGCATGCGCAGAACCCATGCTCATCACTTTTCAGGAATTTGCAGCAAATGTACCGTGCGGCGCATGTTCTAGGAGTCGGAACGTTTGGGAACGTCCTATTTCGGTATTCGGCTGTGCTGTGTGGATAAACATCAAACCGGAGCCGGCCTGCCGTGATGGTCGCACGGTGACAATCCGACCGGTTCGAAAATACGTACTGGGAGATCGTCGGATATTCGTGCCCTCGCATCCGCCATTTCGGCGATGTAAAGGACTCAAACCGGACGTATGTAAAGGTGTGTGTGGACAATGCTGGACAGGCGACTTGGCGATCGGTTACGGTCCCGTGTCATGAGGCGTGATGCGCGCCACTCAGAAGACCGGGGGAGCCGATGACCGGATCGCAGCGACCACTCGCGCCAGGTGATCTCGCCGAGTGGATCGGCAAGTACGAGGGCGGCGGCACAAACCACGAGGGCGAGGCGTTCGACGCGGCGGCCGAGCTGCGGGAGATCGCGCTGGGACAGTCGCTGTGCCTGGAATTCACCGCCACCGGTCGGACCGGCGAGGTTTTTCACACCGAGGTCTCTCTCATCAGCGAGGATCTTTCCGGATCCGGCCTCAAGCTCGCCCAAGCGTGTTCCAACATTCCAGGGCTCGCCGTTCACCAGTGCACCGGTGCCGTAGTTTCCGCCGACGGACGCCTGGAAAGTGTCGAGTTCTCGTTCGGCGGCGATTCCGCCGGGTTCCGCCAAGTTCTGACTCTCAACCGGCCTCGCGCCGGAACCCTCGAGTACACCTTTGCCTGGGCTATGGCCGGCGAGCCCGTGGAACCTCGTAGCAGCGCCACGATGACCGCCGTCTAATCGGCCCGCGGATCCTTTCGGTCGGGCTGTCACACAGCATGCTTCCCGTGCCGTGCGGGGGATTTGCTGTGCCCTGCGCCGCTTTCCTTTTCTTGTCACCTCCACCGGGGAGTCCTGCATGGCTGTTGTCGACGTACCTTTGTCCCCGTCCAGACCGCTTGGCGCATCCGGAGCCCGCAGGGCGGACACCGTGTTCCGGTTCAAGGTGCCTCCGGTCCCGCACCCGCCGCAGGGGCCTGCCGCCCTCGACGCGCTGGTCGGCCGCCTGCTGGCGGCGGTCCTCGACGTCGCCGCGGTCACCAAGGACGGCGAAGTGCTCGAACCGGACGGCTTCCTCTATCACCGGGACGTCTTCAACGAGGCGAGCACGCCGCTGCCGCTCTACGCGGAAGAGCCTCCGGCCCCGTCCGGCTCGATGCCGACGTCGAAGCAACTCGGCTTCCTGCGCGGCGGCCAGGAGACAGAGGAACAGTTCTACGACCCGGCTGTCCTGCGCCGCACCGAGCCGCGAATCGATTTGCTCCTGCAGTTGGCGTCTGTCCTCAATGACCTTGCGGAGGTCGAGGTGGTCGATGGCCGGGTCGTGGCGGTTTCCCTGCGCGACCTCGGACATTGGACCACCGCCAGCAACGGCGATCCGTACGAAGTGATCGCTTGTCTCTCGCGCAACTGCAACGCGCGATGCGAGTTCTGCTATGTTCACGGAAACCCTGCGGACTCAGTCGTGCGACTCAACGCGTCGACCACTGAGCGATCCGGCCGCGAGGCGTCAGATCGGCTCGCCTTCTATGAGCGCGGACTCGCACTGCCACAGCCGACGTACGACCTTGAAGAGACGCTTCTGCATCCGTCGACGTTGCCTGTGCTGGAGCGCGTCCGGAAGGCGACGGGAAGCCTGATCTCGATCACGACGAACGGATACACCCTCACGGAGCGGACTGTCGAGCGGATCAAAGGCCTGGACCCGGTCGAAGTTACCCTCAGTCTCAACTCCGCGAACCCGGAGATTCGGGAAGCGCTCATGGGAGGGCGTGCCCGGCGCGGTCTCAACGCACTGAAGCTCCTGGACCGCGCCGGTGTCTGCACCACCGCGACACTCGTGGCCTGGCCCACCGTCCCGCTCGACGACCTCGTGGCGACTATTCGGCACGCCGACGCCTTCGACATCCGCAGCGTCAATGTGATCCTGGGCGGCTACACCCGGTTTTTCCCGAACCCGCCGGAGTTCGAGACATTCGGCTACTGGCGGAAGGTAGTCGAGCGTCTCCTCCCGCTCCGGAACGAGATCGAGCATCCGCTGGCGATCCAGCCGGGCATCTACGTAGAGCAGGTCCTCGAGCCGGAGACGCTGGGAAGGTCCCTGGTCACCGGAGTGTCACCGGGTTCCCCGGCGCATCGCGGCGGGATCCGCGTCGGCGACGTCATCACGGAGATCGCCGGTCGGCCGGTTCTGTCGCGGTCGCACTGCTACGCGATGCTCGCGCTGCTGCGAGACACCGAGCGGGCCGCGGCCCTGGTGACGGTCGAACGGGATGGCGTCGCGGACACGCTCACGCTGCCGCGCGAAGGCATGCCCGGCTACAGATACGGACCACCGACCAACGACCGCTTCGGCATTCACCTCGTCGGCGGCAGTCCGCCGATCTCCGCGATCCGCGACATCTTCCAGCTCGCCGGGGAGTACGCGGCCGAACACACCCTCGTCATCACCTCGCAGATCGTCCAGCCGTTGCTGGAGACCATGTTGCAAGAATGGGCTTTCCTGGACTCGAATCCCCAGGCGAGGATCCGGACGCTCGCGCCGCGCTGCCGCTTCTACGGCGGCACCGTTGTCCTGGGCGACCTGCTCACCGTCGGCGACATCGCGGACGCTGTCGCCGAATATCGCGCCGATCACGGCACCCCCGACCTGGTGCTCGTGCCGAGTGCCTCCTTCAACTCCGGCGGCTGGTTCCGAGATATCCGCGGGCGAACGTTTTTCGAACTGCGACGTCGTTTGGGAATCCCATGCGAACCGTTGATCGCCAGCAACTTCGAATGACCATGACGCGAAAGGAACAACCGTGCTGTACAACCGCGAATTGCTGCAGGACTCTCGTAAGCTGCACTACTTGATCATCGAACGGTGGAGCGGTATCGAGGCCAGGGCCGACTACTTCTCCCAGGCCAAGGCGCTGCGCCGGCACATGGACGCTTTGGAGTACATCGAAGAAGCCTTCCGGAAGAACAAGGTGGGCATGGCCCACCACCTGGCCGGAAACGCCGGAACCGTGGTCCTGGCCGTACTGGACTCCCAGGAGGAGCTCGGTGCCTTCATCAAGGCCAACCCGGCCAACGCACGAATGCGGCCCGACGATCGCACTGTCATGCCGATGGGCGGTTGGGACCACGGCCGCGAGGCGTTCGTTCAACTCATCCGGAATGTCGAGCGACTCGCCGCCGAGGAGGAGGAAGCCGAGCGGGAAGGAAAGGTGAGGCCATTCGCGGAACAACGTGTCTGAGCGAGCGAAGGGAATCCGTCCGGAAGCAACAAACCCGTGAAGAAGGAGTAGCCATGCTAGTCAACGAGGGTCCACTGCGGGACCCGGCCAAGCAGAAGTTCCTCGTCCTGGAGCGGTGGGGCGGCCTCGACAACGCGGCCGACTACCGCGAGCAGGCCCAGTCGCTGCGCCGGTCGCTCGACTCGATCGAACACATCGAGAAGTCCTACGCACAGAACCAGATCGTCACCATGCACAAACCGGAGGCGGCGGCCGCGATGACCACCATCGTCGCTGTCGACGACAACCGCGAGCTCGACTCCTACATCAGAGGCAACGTCGCACACGCCCGGATGGCTTCCCAGGACCGCCAGGTCCTGCCGCTCACTGACTGGGACGACGGCCGTGCCGAACTCGCTGCCTTGATTCATCAGATGGAGACCCTGGCGGAAACGGAGCGCGGGGCTGCGGCCCGCGGAGAACTGCGCCCGTTCACGGACGAGCGCTAGGCGAGGGGGATGGACGAGAATGTCAGTGAGCGTGGTCGTGACCGGAGCTGGAGTCGTCTCGCCGGCAGGCGCTGACTGGAAGGCGCACGCCGACGGTCTCTACACCGGGCGGTCTCTCGTCCGTCCTCTTTCCCCGCCGCTCTTTCCGGAGTACAGCGCCTTCCGCCGCCCGATCGGCGCTCGGGCACTCTTTGACGCCGATCGCGAAGACCGCAGCCAGCCACGCTTCGTCGCAATGGCCGAGGCGGCTGCCGCGGAGGCCGTCGGGATGGGAGGCGGACCCGATGCGATATCAGGCACGCGGGTCGCTGTCGTCGGCGCGACTGCTGTCGGTGCGGCGCTCGAACTCGAGGCCGCCTATCGCCGAGGCATCCCGGCGCCTGGATTGTTCACATTCGACCTCGCTACCGAGGCTGTGGCGACGTTGCTCGGCACGCGAGGGCCGAAGCTCACAGTGACAACCGGGTGCACGGCTGGTCTCGACGCCCTAGGCACTGGTCTTCGACTGATCCGGTCCGAGTTGGCTGACGCGGCGATAGTCGTGGCCGCCGATGCTGCCCTTTCCCCGATCGTCACCGCCTCCTTCCAGAGAATCGGGGCGCTCTCGCGACGCGACTGCCATCCCGCGAAGGCCTCGACCCCCTTCGCGGCGGACCGCGACGGATTCACCCTAGGAGAAGGCGCCGCCGCGATCCTGCTGGAGCGGGCGGATCGCGCCGCTGCTCGTGGGGTCCGGCCGATCGCACGTCTGCTCGGCTGGGCCTCGGTGTCCAGCGCGCTGCACATGACCGCGCTGCGGAAAGACGGCGAGGACATCGCGGGATCGATCCGGATGGCGCTCGCCGACGCTGCCGTCCCCGCCGACGCAGTGGACCTGCTTGACGCGCACGGCACCTCGACACCGCTCAACGACATGAGCGAAGCAGCCGCCTATCAGACTGTATTCGGGGCGCGCGCCGCACGGATCCCGCTGACTGCGCAGAAGGGTGTGGTGGGGCACGCGCTCGGTGCCTCGAACCTGCTGGAGGTCGCGGGCGTCGTGAGCTTTCTCGTCGACGGAAAACTGGCGCCGATCGCGAACACGACCGCCGAGACTCTCGCATATGACGTCGGTGCCGTGCTCGGCTCTCCGCCGGCATTCTTCGGGGAATTCGCGGTGAAGACGAGCAGCGGATTCGCCGGGATTCACACAACGTGCGTGATGGGAGCGGCCTTGTGACCACTTCGTCGTTTGCCATCACAGCGCAGGTCGCCGTTCACGGGCCGGCGGCTGCGGACAAGCAAGTCCCCGCCGTGTTGAGACGGCGTATCGACGAGTTCTCCGCAAACGCCTACGCAGCCGTCGCCGCCATGGGGGAAAACGAGGATCTGCGGCGCACGGGAATCTTCGTCGCCAATACCCTCGCCGGTTGGGGATACGGCGAGCCGCAATTGCAAGCTCTGGTGGCCAAGGGACCCGAAGCCGTGGCCGTCTATCAGGCGACGGCCTGGTTCCCCGCCGCAGCGCAGGGCGAGGTCACGATCGCACGGGGATATCGCGGCTGCGCGAAGACATATTCCGGGGAGCGTTCGGCGCTTGGCGAGGCGTTCTGGGCCGCGGCGGAAGAGTTGCGCGCCGGAACGCTGGACGTCGTCTATGTGGGCGCGGCCGAGAGCGCGACGTCCGAGTTCGCCGCGACGCACTCGCCGCAAGTGCGTCGGCGGCGTGACAACGGAGCCGCGTTCTTCCGGCTGAGAGGGCTGGCGTCGGCCACTGCGTCTCTTGGCGCGGTGGACGGATGGAGCATCGGCTGGCAGGAGCCGGATGAGGACTCCTCCGGCTCTTTGCCAGGCAGAACACCGCTCGCGATCGCAGGTGACCTGGCGGACGGTTTGCAAAGGAACAACCGTGAGAAGTACTGGCTTGGCGGTGGTTTTGTCCTCTGCCCGGAAGTGGTGAAACTGTGAACAATCTCTTGAAGAACAGAACAGAGCGCGGCCGATCCGTCGCGGAGACGATTGTCGCCGCGGCGCGCGCCGATGTCTTCGAGGCCTGTCGCGACGTGAGCGGTTGGAAGCGGTTCATGCCAGCCGTGCTGGACGCCGACTTCGTGAGTCCGGCCGACCAGGATGGCATCGAAGTCGTGCGGATCACGGCGCGTGCGAAGGATGACACGCATACGTGGGAGTCCGCCCGCTTTGTGAGTCCGCACTCGGACATCATCAGGTTCACCCGGCTATGTCCGGCGGCTCCGTTGCTGAAGATGGAGGGCACCTGGTATTTCATCTCAGTGGAGGGAGGCACCCGCGTCAGGCTCTCGCACTCGTTCGCAACGGAAACTGCGGACAGCCGCGAATTCTTCCTTGCTGCTTGCCGGGCGAATGCGAGGACTGATCTGGAAGGGCTGCGCAGGCTGTTCGAGACGGTGGAGGTCACGGCGTGACCGAGAGCGCGCCCTTGAAGGGCCTAGTCGCCGTCGTCACTGGGGGAAGCAGGGGCATCGGCCGGGCTACGGCTTGGGAACTGGCTCGGGCGGGAGCCGCGGTTTTCATCACGGCCACGACGAAGAAGACGCTCGAGGCGGGCCTGCAGTCGCTCGCAGCAGAAGGTGCGACGGACGTCCGGGGCACGCTCACCGATGTCACTGTCGGCGACGACGTCGAACAGCTCTTCGACGAGGTGCTCGACATGTTCGGGCGCTGCGATGTTCTCGTCAACAACGCAGGGGTCGGCGGGGGTGGGGCGACCCGCGAGTCAACATTCGACGGATGGGCGTCCATCCTGGATGTGAACCTCCACGGCGTATTCCGGACGACGCACGCGTGCTTGCGGCGCAGCGGGATGCTGGAACGCGGCGACGGCCGCATCGTCTCGATAGCTTCGACTGGCGGGAAGCAGGGCGTCCGGTTCGCCGCGGCGTACACGGCGAGCAAGCACGGTGTGGTCGGTTTGACCAAGTCACTGGGCCTCGAGCTCGCCGGGACCGGCGTCACCGTCAACGCGGTGTGCCCAGGCTTCGTGGAGACCGAGCTGTCGGTCGCGGCCCGCCAGCGGTACGCGGCCATTTACGGAAAGACGCCGGATGAGGTTCTCGCGATGCACAACGCGCGGATCCCCATTGGCCGCCATATCGATCCGCCGGAGGTGGCCCGGATGGTGGCCTTTCTCGCGGCGCCTGCCGCCGCCGGGATGACTGCCCAGGCAATAAACGTTTGCGGTGGATTGGGCAACTACTGATGTCCGGGCGGCCAGAGCCGGGCCTCGGTCGGCTTCGTCTCTCCTGCCCGATCGGCGGCGCTGAATGACACGCCTGTCCCGGCACGCCGCCAATGCGGCCGCTATGCCCGCCTACCGCACAGTCGTCGGCGTCTCCCGCGCGCGTTTCGTCAGCCAATTGGGCAACGAACTCAGCCTCTTGGCCTTCCCCCTGCTGCTGATCGAGCTGGACGGCGCCCAGTCGACACCACTGCTGTACGCGGCGGAATATCTGCCGTTCTTGATCTTGGCACCGCTCGTGGGCCGGCTCGCGGACACCTTCGAGTGGTTGAAGATGATGGCGATAGCGGACCTCGCGCGGCTGGTTGTCGGCCTGCTGATCGTGCTGGGCGCGTACGAGGGCGTATTGCGCCCGTGGATGGTCGTGGCCGGGTTGGCCGTCGCAGGATCCTTCACCGCTCTCGATGAGGCCTGCGGCCAGTCGGCGATCGCCCAGGCGGCCGGGCCGGCGCTTCGACAGGCCATGTCGCGGATGCAGATCGCGCTCAGCGCAGCCGGAATGGGCGGACCCGCGCTTGGTGCGGTGGTTGTCTCGGTGCTGCATCCGAGCGGGGCGATCCTGATGGACGGACTCACCTACGGTGCCTCGGCAGTGCTGGTGCTCGCCACCATGGTGCGGACCCGAGCACACACCGCCGTCCACAGTCCGCGGCCGCGGCGTTCGGGCGTCTTCGGGCCCGATGCGGCAGCCGGCTTTCGCTACGTCCTGGCGCACGGCCATCTCCGGGCACTGATGCTCCTCGGGACGGGTCTCGCGGCCTTCAGCGCGCTCGGATACGGCGTCATGGTTGTGTACCTGGCGGAGACGCTCCGCCTCAACGCAGCCGAGATAGGCGCCATCATGGTCGTGACTTCGGCTGGCGCGTTCCTCGGCGGACGGTCGGCGACGAAACTCATCGGCCGGATCGGCGACGGTTCCGCCGCCGTGCTTATGCTCGCGACGGTCTGCACCTGTGTCGCTGTCACCCCCTTGCGCCAGCGGGTATCGCGGGCGCAATCCTGGTCGCCGTTTCCCGCCTGGGTGCCGGCTTCGCGATGTCCGTCTGGCGCGTCATCGCGTCTACGGCGCGCCAACGCTCCACCCCGGACGAGATCCGCGGCCGTGTCGAGTCCGCTATGGGAGCCAGTCTTTACGGTGCCTTGCCGTTCGGCTATCTCGGCGGAGCTCTTCTCTTGCACGTCGCCGATCCGCGCCTCGTGCTCTGGACGGCTGCGATCGGCTTCGCGGCGGTTGTCGCGCTCGCCGGGCCAGGACTGCGCGCCAGCCTAGATCGCCAGCCACCGATACCTCAGGACCCGTCTGTCGAGGAGGAGACATGAACGCTACCCGTACCAAGCAGGACCTTGCACGTAAAACGCCAGGCCTGATTCAACAGCTCTTCGCCACGCCACTGGCCAGGATCACCTGTCCGCTGGCAGACGAACTGAACCCGCGCCTGGCCGAAATCGCGCTGCAACGGGCGGCCGCTGTCGAAAACAAGATCGTGGGAAAGTCCGAGACATCCGCCGATCTGACGCATTGGGGCGAGCCAAGCGTCGACGGCATCACGCAATGGATGCTCAAGATGTCCCGCCAGTTTGTGGAGACTCTCACCGGGTCCGACCTCGGCGCCGCTTACGCGACGTGCCTCGCCTCCGAAGCTGCGTCGTTCAACGGCAAGGAGAATATCCACCAGACACCCATCACGATCGTCCCTGGCCACAGTTGGGCAAGCGTCTACCGCAACGGCGACAGCCATGAAGCGCACTTCCATCCCAACACCGCCCTGACCGCCATCTACTATGTGACGGCGCCGTCGGTCTGTGAACTTGATCTTTTCGATCCGCGAGCTAACGTCGAGTACTTCAACCCGGGCATCGTGCTCGCCGGAGAGGGGCAGCGGGTCAGGCTTCGGTGCGCGCCAGGAGAATTGGTCCTGTTCCCCGGCTGGCTGAGGCACGCGGTCCCGCCTTTTGCCGACGACGCGGTTCGGATCTCGATGTCATGGAACCTCGGCTACGGACGGGTGCGGCAATGACGACCCGTCGCCGCTTCGCATCCAATCCGGCCGCTCGCGCTGCCCAGCCTGCTGCGGCGGGGCCGCACGCATCAGCAGGCGAACTCCATCTGCAGCAGGAAAGCGGCACGGCGGCGAAGGCGCAGCGCTTTTACGACACGCAAATGATTTCGTATCTCAACGATGCGATGCAGCAGTTCGTTCGGTCGATGGAGATGTTCTTCCTTGCTACCAGCGATACGCACGGCTACCTCGACTGCAGTGTCCGTACCGGAAAAGCGGGTTTTGTTCAGATTTCCGACGAGAAGACGCTGTGCTACCCCGAATACCGAGGAAACGGTGTGAAGGCGAGCATGGGAAACATCCGCGAAACAGCGGCGCTGTCCCTGCTCTTTATTGACTTCGAGAATGATTCGATCGGGCTCCACGTCAACGGCCGAGGCAAAGTCCTCGACAGCGCACAGCTCCCGGCCGATCTCGCGATGAGCGCGCGTACCGATCTGGAACTGTCAAATCTCGGCTCCCGGCACCCGGAGCACTGGGTGATGGTGACAGTAGAGGCGGCCTACGTCCACTGCTCGAAGCACCTGCCCCGGATGATCAAGGTTCCCCGCGAGACCCACCGCGGTTCCGATCAGTCGCGCCACAAAGGCGGGGACTACTTCGGTGTCGCGGCCGAAAGCATCCGGACGGGAGTGTGATCCGAAGGGAACGGCTGCTGCCTTGACCCGCTGAACAGTCGGCGGTGCTCTGGGTATGTTGTTCTCTGTAACGACGGACGCCGCCTTGGCCAGCCAACCCAAGAAGCGCATCCGGTCGAGGCTTGGTCGCAGCGGGGCGGAACGCAGCCCTCGGAAGCTGGGCGCGCCTGCCGCGAACTACTGCGGGAGGTATCCGCAGGTTGACGCGCGGGTGGATACCATGGGAGCGGCGCTGTCAGCGCCAAGCATTACCGGCAGAGGACGTTGGTTCCAAAGCCGTAACGCGCGGCGAAGATCCGAGGGCGCCGAGCCGCTGCAGGCGGGCCAGCGCGGCGGCGTGCTGGCGGAGGGCCTCGTCCAGGTCACGGCGCTCGGTCGGGAAGAGGACGGCGAGCACGTCGTCTGGGCGCAGAGTTTCGTCGTTCTCCATCCGGTCGAGGGACTGCTGGTCGGTGGAAGCAGTTATGCTCTGGTCAACGCCGAGTGCACCTGTTCAGCGCGCCCGTCTTCCGGGTAGTCCAAGACGACGTGGCCAGATGCGGATTTCCCGATTCTGGCCTGGCACGACTGCGGAATCCGTACTGTTGGCGTCGCTGGCCCGTCTGCGCCACGAACCCGAGCAATGCCTCTTCCTCGGCAGATAGCCGAGCCGATCGAGAGTCATGCGCACGTGGTGGAAGAGCAGCTGCTGCCGTCGCGCCGGTCCGGCGACGCTGATCCGGCGGGCCAGGAGGGCGCTCCACTCGCTGATCCGGTCCAGATCCGCGGCTGGCGGGGCGGCGCAGTCCAGTTCGAGGTTGATCGCGGCCACTCGCGAACGCGGCGTGTCTTTCGACGATCGGATCACCCGCAGGGCGTCCTCCTGGGAACGGTGAGGTGCCCAGAAGTCGCCGATCTCGCCGGCGGGGCGCGGGGTTCTGGAGTTCGGTGATGAGTTCGTCGCCGACGGCGTGGCGGTAGAGGCAGCGCGGCGATGAAGTTTTCCAGGGCGTATAGCGGCCGCCGCGGGAGTTGCTCCGCAGCACCGCGTTCGCGCGGGATTGCTCGGCGAGCGCCTTGATATCCGACGGCGTGGGTTCGTCGATCCGCCGGTCGCCGCACACTGCCTCGGCCTGTGTCCAGTAGCTGGAGTAGGAACGTGCGGTTGCCGCAGACACCGAGCGCGCCACGACCGGGATGTAGCCGGTGAACGTCGGCATCTCGACCGCAGGTCCCTGCTGGTTGAGCAGGTCGGCAGGAGTGAGGCCCATTTTCGAGAGCAGGAGCCGGGCGGCGTCGAGTTCGGCTTGGCTAGTGGTCGTCGCCGGGGCCTAAGCGGTGGTCAGCGGAAATCGAAATGAAGCGCGCCACGAGAACCTGCTGCCTTGTGGGACTCGCGGCCGATGTCGTAGTCCCACGAGAGATGTCGTCCGCGTGGCGCATACGACAAGATCGTGAGCTTCGGTCCTGAATCAACGCTGACGTTCGATCGTTTGTGTGGTGTTGCAGTTCTAGCGCCGCGCCGCGGCCGACATCATCGCGGGGCCAGGTCGGGATCGCGTCCGGCAGGACTGCTTCCTGGGACCGGGGCGCTGCTCAACGGTGCGGGTCCCGCGTGTCCGAAAGGCCCATGCGGCCGGGCTGCCGTCATCCGGCCGTCTGCTGATGGTCGTCTCCGGTGCCGTCGGGCGGCGTTGTCGCATCGGTGTTCTTTCGCTGGGGCCGGTGCTCTGTTGCATACGCCTCGCGGATGTCTTGCTCGGTGAGTTCGCGTGGGTTGCCGTCGCCATCCGTGGATCGGTCGATCAGGACCGACTTGACCTCGTCGGGGATATTCAGGCTGAGCAGCACGGGGTCGATTCGCCTGCCGGGAGGCGGTACCTCGTCCCGGGAGTCGGTGTCGGCGCCCGGCCAGAACTGGACGAGAAACCGCTGGTCGCCGGCCGACGCGCGGACCCGGTAGACGCCCTTGCCCGAGAGGTCGAATTCTCCGGCAGCGCTTTCGCCCCGCGCTGTCCACGCGACAAGGCACCCGGTCGCGAAGTAGGCAAGGGACTCGCTCGTCCGGTTCCAGGCCTGTGCGCTGGCAGGCGGTTCGCTGTCCCAGGACTCCAGACGCACTTCCCACGGGGCGAGCCCTTGCGAAGTCCCCGCAATCGTTACTTGGTTCTCGGTGGTCAGCAGCCACCCGTCAGAATCGAATGGCGGCATGACGTAATCGGTCCAGGAAGAACGCTCTTCGATGACAAAGTAGCCGTCCCACATCATGACTTCGTATTCCAGGTGACCCAGTGGCTCGGGCATCTCGGCCTCATTCATCGACGATGCTGATAAAGAACCAGCCTCCGACTTTGCATGAAATCCTACCATCCGCACGGAACCATCTCGGGTGAGACAGCGAAGCCTGACGCCGCTCGTCGCGAAATCCCCTTCGTCAAAGTCGGAAGCCTGACCATCCGCCGGTGACGAGGCTTCCGTCCGCGATTTCCGAAATGCTTGTGCACGTCTCTCCGCAGGGTGGACGCGAAGCCTGCGGCGGACGGCGGCTCGCTGCATCAGTGCTCGATCAGCGTTCCGGAGCGAGGAATGTCCCGGAACGCTGCTCAGGCCCACCTGCTGCTCGGCGGGCGCAACCATCAGTCCGTATCGGGCAGTCGGATGCCGCGATCCGCGGCGTCGTCTTCGACGCACGGCACGGAGCAGGCCAGTCCGAACTCGCCGGCCGCGCAGCGACCGGGGACGGCCGGGCCAGTGCCGGGCCCCCGCTGCGCCGATCGTCCAACCTGCTCATTCACACAGTCCAACGCCGAAAGGGGAAGGCCGGAAATGCGTAACATTCGTCGGGCGGATCAGCGGATTTCGCATATTCTGGCCGGGTGAATCCAGCGGCTTCATCTCCGTGCTGATGCACGGTCGTCGAGGTTGGGCGCATCGGGCGAACCGTGTCCGATGCGATTGGACACGGGTAGGTGCGTGCCGGTAATTTGACCGCGCCGGTCGGCAGGAGGTCCGCGGGCGGGACATTTTCGGCGACTTGCGCGGCGAGGACACCGGGCGGAGTCGAGTCATGACGGTCCCGCATGAATTGTCGGCACGGAATTTCCGATTCAATGCGACAACGGCAACGAAAGGATATGTTCAGTGCGGAAAAATTATCAACCAGGGCGAAGACGGCTGCCTTTCGCGCGGAAGGCAACGATCGGCGTCGCGTCCCTTCTGACGTTGTCCTGGTTGCACTTTGGTGCCGCCGACGCCGCGCCAGCCGGAAGCACAGCTCCGCCAGTCCCGGTCACTGACACACCCCAGACGCCGCAAGTCGGACGGCCCTTCACCTTCTACACGAACGACGACTGTCAGACCGTCGAGGCCAAGATCAAGGCCCATGCGTTCGGCTCGCAGGGCAAGGTCGCCTGCATTGAGCGGGCAACGGCAGACAAGAAGAGCAAGTTGCCCGCCAGCGGAACGATTCCGGTTCCGTCGTGGTGCGAGAACGACAGGATCCTCGAAACGCGGTTCGAGGTCTGCGGGATGTCTGTCTGGAAAATCGTGGTCAAAGAGATCCCGACCGGGAAGATAACCGGCGGCATGTGGATCAATCAGCTGGGCTATCTGCACTCCGACTACGACAAGATCGACTGGCAGTACGAGGCGGTGCAGACCTTCGAGAAGATCTGGGGCGACGCGGAGGGGACGACGGTGACCGCGACCGGCTGGTGCCACGGCGATTGCCTGGTGGAGAACCAGTTCTGGCCCACACGGATCGCAACAGAGAGAAAACCCGGGGAAGAACCCTGGGAAGGGTACGTGGTCGGCGTGTCCACCAAATACCAGGCCAACCAGATCGGCAACGGCGTCCTCGGCGGCGAGACGACGCTGAGCAACCCGAAGTGGGCGAACCTCCAGATCAGCAACGCCGGGGACGCCCCGAACGTCCGCTGCGACAACGTCCTGTGGGCCCAGCAGCCGGCCGGGTGCGCGGTGTCGGAGGTGATACCGGAGATGTTCTACGAACTCAACGGCCCCTACCCCGAACTCGCCCGGCACATCAAGCGAGCGCAGGCGAAGGGCCTGCCCGGGGTCAGAGGCAGAAAGCCGCCCGCCCCACTCACCCGCGCCATGGATGAGAAAGTCATGGAAGACAACACCAAGGCAGCGTGCCCGCGAGGTCCCCGGCCACCGGGCAAGGACTGCGACGAGTATCCTTTCAAGTCGACGTGGCAAGGTGCGGCGCACGGCCCCTACGACATCGAAATGATCAACTCGACGCAAAACCGGGAGGGCGGCGTCGCGTTGGATAAGTTCTACGGCCGGAACCGAGTGATCGAGGAAACCCCGTTCTGGGTGACGATCCGCTAGCCGAGGCCAGGAGGAACGCGTGACCAAGCCGGTGAGGACAGCGACCGCCGACCTGTTTGTGGGCTACGGGCACTTCTCCGTCACGGACTACGATGCGGACATCCCCGAACTGGGCCCTGCCTACGCCAACGGCCTCGTCGGGGTGGACTCCGGCGGGGCGGCCGTCCTCACCGGCACGGCGACAGGCAAGGTCACCGTGACCTTGCAAGTGCTCCACGCCGAACCCGGCTCGATCGAACTCGACGGCTGGGACGAAGTCTCCGAAGTGTCGCTGGACAGCGAAGAAGGATTCATCCTCGTCCACAACACGATGGTCGGCCCGCCGCGGGAACTCGACGAAATCGCCTACGTGGGGCCCGGCACCTACCGGGTGCGCGTGCACGCCCGCGGCCGCGACATCGCTCCCCACTCCCACGCCGAAACCCCCCAGGAGCACTACCTGATATCCGTATGGCCGGCACCGGAAGCACCGGCGACCGTCCACAAGCAGACCGACAGGTTCGGGCACGAAGTCCGTACCCAGTGGAAGAAACCGTGACGCCTCGCCGCACACGCTGAGGCCGCGGGTCAGACCACCGGAGCGCGGACCACTCGAGCAGCAAAGCTCAGGCGAATGCCCGCTGACGGGACTGCCCGGAATCCGGGCGCGGTGCACGGCGGCTGGCCTGGCCTGCTTGGCGATCGCACGCTGATCACGCGCGGGACAGCCGCTGTTTCCGAGCCTGGGTTCCGCAGGCGCCGCGAGGGCACGGATTCCCGCGAAACCATGCACCGGGAGGGATTCTTGCTGTGATCGCGAGGTCCGGTCGGCGAACCGGTCCGGGCGTCGGCCGGGGAAAGAGGAGGAGCGGTGTCGACGGACCTGGTTGCCGAGCTTGGCGAAGGATGGTGCGTGACCCTGGTGCGCGGGCACCAGCCCGACGACGTCCTGACCGTGATGGGAGCGGTGCCGGGCAGCATCGGACCGGCCGCGTTCGAGGACCTCCCGGCTGGGGCGACGGACCGGGAGCTGGTGCTCACGCGGACCTGGCCGGGCAAGGACTGGACGTTCGCGGTCGAGTGCGACGGGCCGAGCGGGTTCCTGGGCTGGCGGCGCGAACTGCTGGCCGACCTGTCGGCGCCGGGCGGTTTCGCCGGGACGGCGCTGTACCTGCCGAACATGCAGGAGGTCTGCGCCGCCGAGGACGGGTGCGTGGTCTCGGTGATCGAGCCGTTGCACACCTACCGCCGCTCCGGCTCCGACCCGGACCGGTTCACCGGCAGGATGCGCGAACTCGGGTTCCGCATCGACGACGGGGACGACCTCGCCGGCGTCGCCCGGGACTTGCCGCTCGGAGCGAGGACGATGCTGCTGCTGGAGGTCATGACCGGCATCGCGCTGGACGCCTCCGCGCTCGAGGGACCGTGGCGCGGCGGCACGATGCGCCTCGACGAACACGGAGCGCAGATCCGCTTCGCCGAGAGCTGACTTGATGGGTGATCCGGGGGATCTTGGTGTTGAGGTCGGCAGTCGTGAGCGGAGTCGGCAGTTGCGCCGCGAACGCGCGATTGACGAGGTCGAGATAGAAGTCCGGCTCGAACAGGTCCTCGGTGTCGGCGTCCTTGGCGTCGGTGAACTCGCTGACTTCGACCAGGCCGTTGCTGGCCAGGCGGCCGTTCTCGCGGAGCCGTTGGACCGCCTGGGTGTCCTGGGTGCTCGAGTCGACGAGGACCGCGACATTGAGTCGGTTCGCGCCCAGCAGGCTGGCGACGGATCTGAACAACTTCCAGGGTGTCCGGACCACTGGGGAAGGCGCGCGGGCGACGACGCCGAAACGGGCGGCTTCTTCGACGACGAGGGCCGCGTGGCGTGGTGATCCCGGGACCCCTCCCGTAGCGGCATGGCACCGTCGCTGCCGATGAGCTTTGAGCCAACTCGGGAGCGGAACATGTCGTCGCACGTCGTCGGAATGCGTTACCTCATGGTCGCCGGTGCCGCGGTTGCGTTGTGGGCACTGGCGGCCTGCGGCTCTCCATCCGCGCCGCCCCCGACTGCCAGCAGCCCGGCGAGCGCTCCGCTGTCGTCCTCGCCGCCGCCTCCGACCTCTTCCTCCGCGCCCGCGTCGGAGGAGTCCGGCCCGATGCCGCCTCGGATCAAAGCGGACCCGAAGTACCTGCCGAGCTGGATGCGGGGGTTCGCGGAGAACCCGGACAGTGCTGAGGGAAAGGCGTCCGCCACGCTCGGAATGGCCGGTGTGCAGAGCGATCTGGTCCAGCACGGGCTGAAGTCGTTGCAGGAACTGCCTTACTTCCCGCAACGGGTGGTCCGGCAGTGCACCGCGCTCAACGCGCACCTCCCAGACCCCGACGGCGAGGCGGTCCGGAGCTTCAGCACTCCGCAGCATCCGGTGAGCCGGTCCGAGGGGGCGCGGATCAACTCCGTCCTCCGCAAGTCCTGCGCCTGACACCCGGCTCAGGCGGGCACCGCGACGAGCGTCGCCGCCGTCCGTTTGGCGGCGGTGACGAGACGTTCCAGGTCCGTCGAGGCGAAACCCTCGACCACGAGCTCCATGATCGCGCGGCCGGCGTCGTCGAGCACCGGCAGCTGGAGCGAGGTCGCGGTGCGGTGGTCGTCCTCGCGCTGGAGGGCGTGCACCGTTTCCCGGTGCGTCTCCGTCCACAGGCGAGACAGTTCGGCGCGGGTGGTGGACGGATCAGTGACGACGCGGTCGAACTCGGCGCCCATCAACGCCCCGTGGGACAAGGCGTAACCGCGCTCGCGCACCCGGCGCACGATCCGTTCCAGCCCGGGGCGGTCGACCGCGCCGACGAGGTGGCGGGCGTTCTCCAGCCAAGCCCGGTACTGCTCGTCGGAGCCCCACGCGGCGAGCGTGATGGCCACCGGCGCGGCGAACGGGAACGTCATCCGGGCGCCGGCGTGCGGTCCGGAACCGGCGAGCACGCACACCGAATCCCCGGCGACGGTGGCGAGCAGCGCGGTCACGCCGTGGTCCCGGGCGAACTGCTCGACGGGACCGGACCAGTCGTCGGCGACGCGGACCCGGTCCACGAATTGCTGCGCGTCGAAGTGCTCCGGCGACGCGCTGAACGAACCGTAACCGCCTTTGAGGAAAAGCAACGGCATTCCCGCCGCGCGGTCGCCGACGCCGAATTCCGTCACTTCCGCGACGACGATGTCGTGGTCGCCCGCCGCGTGCACGTCGCGGATCGTGCAGTCGAACCAGGCGAGCGCGTCGGCCAGCCGGGGACCGGACGGCGTCGGCCGCCAGTCGCCTGCGGCGAACCGGTCCGTTTTCGCGAAGAACGAGCGGCACAGGGTTTCGTGCCCGTGCCCGAGCACATTGGCGACGAACCGGCCGTGGCCGCGCACGACGCTCCAGGTGAACGACGACCGCGCGGCCATGAAACCGACGAGCGGCGGATCTTCCGACACCGCGGTGAAAGTGCCGACGACCATTCCCGCGGGCGCGCCCTCGGCGTCGAGCGACGCGATGATCGCCACTCCGGTCGGGTATTCGCCGAGAACCGTCCGCCACCAGTTCCGCTCCGCCATTGCCAGCTCCTCCTCGAGCAGTGCCGAATCGGTTCTATTCTGCGTCCCGGCGGCAGCCGAAGTCGTTGTGCGCGAGCACAATGCGGCCGCGGGATCGTGTCCGCGGATCACAGCCGCACGTAGGTCGTTTTCAGCTCGGTGTACTTGTCGATCGCGTGGCGGGATTTGTCCCGGCCGTTGCCGGACTGCTTGTACCCGCCGAACGGGACGGTGAGATCGCCCTCCTCGTAACAGTTCACCCAGACCGTCCCCGCGCGCAGCCGCCGCGAAAGCCGGTGCACCTTGGCGGCGTCGCGCGTCCACAGCCCGGCGGCGAGTCCGTAGTCGCTGTCGTTCGCCACCTGCACCGCCTCCTCCTCGGAACGCACCCGTTGCACCGCCAAGACCGGGCCGAACACCTCTTCGCGGGCCAGCGCCGACGAAGGGGCGACATCGGCGAACACCACCGGCCCGTAATACGCACCGGTGCGGTCGCCTCGGGCGTCGAGGACTGCGGTGGCCCCGTCGGCGTAGGCCCGCGTGACGTGCGCGTCGACCTCCGCGACCCGGTGCGCGGCAGCGAGCGGCCCCATGACGGTCTCCGGGTCGAGCGGATCCCCGGGCCGGTAGCCGGCGCACGCGCGCACCACGCCGTCGAGGATCTCGTCGACGATCGCCTCGTGCACTACCAGGCGCGACGGCGCGGTGCACATCTGCCCGGCGTTGAAGGTGATGCCCCACGCGGCGGTCGCGGCCGCCTGGCCGAGGTCGGCGTCGGGAAGGACGATGTTCGGCGATTTGCCGCCGAGTTCGAGCCAGGTGCGCTTGAGGTTCGACCCGGCCGCGTACCGCAGGTACTCGCGGCCGACCGCGGTCGACCCGGTGAAGGCCAGCGCGTCGACCGCCGGATGTTCGCCCAGCCGCCGTCCCGCCGAGGACCCGGGGCCCGGCACCACGTTGAGCACCCCCGGCGGCAGGCCGGCTTCGAGCGCGAGTTCCCCGATCCGCACGGCCGACAGCGGGGTGAGATCGGCCGGTTTGTGCACCACCGTGCATCCGGCGGCGAGCGCGGGCGCGATCTTCCACGCCGACAGCGTGAGCGGGAAGTTCCACGGCGTCACCACCCCGACGACGCCGACCGGCTCGCGGGCGACCAGCGCCAGCGCGTCCTCGCCGGTGGGCGCGATCTCGTCCGGTTCCTTGTCCGCGAGTTCCGCGTAGTAGGCGTAGGTGGCGAGCACCGCGCGCAGTTCGATCGTCCAGGACTGGGTGATCGGCTTGCCCATCTCCAGCGACACCATCAGCGCCAGTTCGTCGCGATGGGCTTCGACCAGGCGGACGAACCGCAGCAGCATGGCTTTGCGCTCGCTCGGCGGCAACCGGGGCCACGGTCCCTCGTCGAACGCGCGCCGGGCGGCGGCGACCGCGGCGTCGATGTCGGCGGGCCCGCCCCACGGAATCCGGGCCAGTTCGGCACCGGTGCGCGGGGTGATCAGGCTGCGAGTCCGGTTCGCCGGGCGTTGCTCGCCGTCGATCACGAGATGCGCGGGCCATCGCATCCGGTGGGCGGCAGCGGCCCATTCGGCGGCGGTGCGGGTCATGCGAGGCTCCTCGCGAACGAGCGGGCGGCGTCCACGAACGAACGGACCAGCGCGAGCCCGCCGGGATCGAGCAGTTCTTCGGGATGCCATTGCACGCCGACGCAGAACGTCCCGTCGGCGGTCTCGGCGGCTTCGATCGTTCCGTCGTCCGCGTGCGCGACCGGCACCAGGCCGTCGCCCAGTTCCCGCACCGACTGATGATGGTGCGACGCGATCGCGAACTCCGCGCCCGGCGTCATCGCCGCGAGCCGCGAACCGGGGAGACCCGGACGCGGTGCGAGGTGAAGACACCGACGACGTCCCGGTGCGGCGTCAGATCGAGCCGGTCGCCCAGATGCTGTTCGAGAGTCCCGCCGAGCGCGACGTTGAGCACCTGCAAACCGCGGCACGCGCCGAAAATCGGCATGCCGCGAGACCGGGCGCCGCGGACGAGGGCGATTTCGAGGTCGTCGCGCACGCGCAGCGGCGGATCGTTCTCGACGTGCGCCTGGCTGCTGTACAGCGACGCGTCGAGATCGCGGCCGCCCGGCAGGAACAGGCCGTCGATCGTGTCGAGCAACTGTCCGGCGTCGTGCGTGCGGAGAGCGGGAAAGAGGATCGGCGCGCCACCCGCCTGTTCGACGGCCCGCGCGTAGGTATGCGGCAGCGTGTCCGATTCGATGTCGGCCCAGGCTCCGCTCGTCGTCTTCTTCCGGTCGGCGACCAGGCCGATCAACGGGGCGGGCATCCGGTCTCCAGCGGGTTGTCCTCGGTCCAGTCGGTGACCCCGAAGGTGAACGCGAGCCAGACCGCGGCGGAACCGGAATCCGCGCCGTGCCAATGCGGTTCGTCCTTCTCGGCGACGATCGTGGCGCCCGGCCGGAGTCCGGTGTGGACTCCGGAGCGGTCCCCGGCCCGGCCGATCCCGCTCTGCAGCACGAGAATCTGCCCGCCGGGATGGGAATGCCAGCAGGTCACCGCGCCGCGCTCGCTGTGCACGCGCGCGACGTCGGGCTCGGTCGGCTCCCGCGCCTCGACAATCATCTCCAGCTGCACCGGGCCGGTGAACCGTCCGTGGTAGACATAGCCCTTGTCGCCCTCGGCGATGACCCGCATCAGGACTCCGTTCCGGCCTCGAACCGGACCGGGTTCGCGATCCGGCCGACGCCGTCGATCTCCACCTCGACGAGGTCGCCGTCGCGCAGATAGCGCGGCGGCGTGCGCTCGTCGCCGACGCCCCCGGGGTGCCGGTGGCGATCACGTCGCCGGGCAGCAGCGTCACCCCGCGCGTGAAGTACTCGATCAGCTCCGGGACGGAGAAGATGAGCTGACGCGTGTTCCCGTCCTGCATCAGCTCGCCGCTGAGCGTGGTGCGGACGCGGACTTCCCGTTTGTCCGGCAGTGAATCCGGATGCACGATGCCGTCGCCCATCGGGGTGAACGTGTCGAAGCTCTTGCCGAGCGAGAACTGCTTCATCGGCGTTTCGAGCTGCGCGCGGCGGCCGCTCACGTCGTTGACGACGGTGTAGCCGCCCACGTACTCCCACGCGTTTTCGACGTCGACCCGGTACGCCTTCCGGGAGATGACGACCGCGAGTTCCCCCTCGTAGTCGGGGCGGGTTTCCTCGCGCGGGATCACGATGTCGTCGTGCGGTCCGACGACCGAGGACGGCAGTTTCGGGAACATGAACGGCACGTCCGGCCGCTTGAGGCTGGTTTCCTCGACGTGCGACTGGTAGTTGAGCCCGATCGCGAGGATCTTCGACGGCGAAACCGGCGCGAGCAGCGCGACGTCGGCGACGCGGTGCCGCGGGCCGGCGGCGGCCTCGATCGCGGCCCAGTTCTCCGGCGCCGGAACGAAACCGGCGGCGGGGGCCGGACCGGCGGTGACGATCGTGTCGCCTTCCGCGCGGCCGAGGAACCGGCTGCCGTCTGCGGTCTGGAAGTGGACGGCCTTGGTCACAGATGCCTCCCGGCGGCGTGGTGAGTGGTTCTTTCAAGACTATAGCTGTGCTTGTAAAAGAGAACAACCGATCTCGGCCGCCGCGGCGCGCGTGCGATGATGTCGACCATGAGCGCACAAGCCGACGCCCTTGCCGAGAACCTCCGTCGCCTCCGCGAGGCACACGGACTGTCCCTTTCGGACCTCAGCGCGCGGTGCGGCGTCGCGAAAGCGACCCTGTTCAAGATCGAGCGCTCGCGGACGAACCCGACGCTGGACACGCTCGTCGCGATCGCCGAGACCTTCGCGGTCACCGTGGCCTCCCTGATCACGGTTCCCGAGCACCGGACCGTGGAGGTGCTGCGCGCGGGCGAGGGCGAGGACATCAGCGACGAGGCGTCGACCGGACACGTGCTGCGCAGCCAGATGATCGGCGCGGGCACGCTCGAAATCCACGCGCAACGGTTCCACGAAGGCAAAGTGGAGACTTCGCCGTCGCACGGGGCGGGCAGCCGCGAGCACGTCGTGGTGAAGAGCGGATCGATCGAGGTCGGCCCGGTGGGCCACGAGGTCACCCTGCACGAGGGCGACTACGCCACCTACGCCGTCGACTGCACGCACCGCTGGCAGGCGGTGGATGGCGACGCGACGGTCTGGATTTTCCACACCTTCCCGCGCGCCGCGGCCTTCTCCGAGTAGCCCGGTCATGCCGCGGGAAGAAACCGGCGCGCGTCCTTGACGGCGTCGAGGTCCGGCGGGAGGAACAGCACGAGCCGTTCCGCGCCGATCGCGGCCAGCCGGTCGTAGGCGGCGGCACCGGCGCGCCACGGCAGATCGTCGTAGTTGTCGTGCGGTCCGGTGTGCGCGATCACCCGCACCGGCCCGCCGCGTTCCTCCCGAGCGATCGCGACGAGGTCTTCGATCCGGCGGCCGTGCGCGCCGAATCCGTCCACCGGACAGGCGATGCCGTCCGCGTGCCCGCCGGCCAGCTTCGCCGACAGCGGGCCGAACGAGCCGAAGAAGACCGGCGGCACCGGGTCCGGGCGGAGGAAGTCGTCGTGCGCCCAGATGCGCCGGAGTTCGGCGAGGTAGGCCCGCGAAGCCGCGCGACGCTCCTTCGGCGGGGCCGGCGGACGGCCGAATTCGGTCTGGTCGCGGGAAAACACCTCGCCGTCGTTCGTGCCCGCGCCGAGGCCCAGCCAGAACCGGCCCCCGGCGAGCTGCTGCATCGTGGCCGCGGCCACCGCGGTGGTCCCGGCGTCGCGGTTGGCGATGTTGAGCACCATGGGCCCGACGGAAATCCGTTCGGTCGCCTGCACCACGGCGGCCATCAGGGTCCACGGATCGTGGCTGTGCCCGCCGCGCCGTTCGAGGTCCATCAGCTCGTCGGAGAACGAGACTCCGCCGAAACCCAGGTCCTCCACGGCTTTCGCGACGTCGACGATCGTTCGGGCGTCGGTGTTTTCCACCCGGATGCTGAAGCAGATTTCCATGGTCACTCCTTCGCGGCGAGCTGGCGGGCTTCGATGGCGTCGTCCTCGTTGAGCGCGCTGTAGCGGCCCGGCGCTCTCCGCTTCACCGCCAGCGCGACGGCGACGCCGGCCGCGAAGACGACCAGCGGCAGCAGTTGGAGGACGAGCCGCATCGCCGGGGCCGCGCCGGAAAGCGTCGAGAAGTTCAGCATCGCGACCACCGCCAGCGAACCGAAAAGGACCAGCGCGAGCGCCGGGGCGCCGAGCGATTTCCACCGGCCGACCGGAAGGTGCCGGTTGCGCCGGAAGAAGACCACGACCGCGACGCAGGTGAGCATGAAGAGGATGAGCGGCGACAGCGTGCCGACCGCGATGCACCAGCCGAAAACGGCGAGCGGGTTCAGGCCGCTGACCAGGATCAGGACGAACATCAGCACGCCGATCCCGGCCGCGGCGAGCGAGGAGAAGAACGGCGAGCCGTGCCGCGGGTGCACCCAGGTCAGCCGGCGCGGCAGGATCGAATGCCCCATCGAGTGCAGGTAGCGGGTGACCATGTTGTGATACGCCAGTACGGCGGCGAACATGCTGGTCACCGCGAGCGCGTTCATCACCTGTTTGAACACCGGGCCGACGAACTGCAGCGCGGTGGCGTAGGCGATGTTGTCCGGATCGGCCGCCACCGCGTCCATCACCCCGTGCGCGCCGAAGGCCTGCATCCACGCCCACACCGCGAAGCCGTAGAAGACGAGCGCCGCGATGATGACGGTGTAGATCGCCCGGGGGATCGTCCGGTTCGGATTGCGCGCCTCGTCGCGGAACAGCGCGGTCGCCTCGAACCCCATCCCGACGCTGACCCCGAACAGGATCCCGAGCGGCAGCGACCCGTGCAGGACGGCTTCGCCGGACACGAACGGCGCGATCCGGATGCCCTCGGGACCGCCGCCGCGGGCCAGGATCGCGACGTCCAGCACGAGGATGGTGAGCACTTCCAGCACCAGCGAAACCGTCAGCACCTTCGCGCCGAGTTCCACGTGGAAGTGGCCGAGCACCGCGACCAGGACCATCGCCGCGACCGTCCAGCCCCACCACGGCAGGAAATCGGTCCCGGCGAACGACGTGACGAGCCCGTGCATCGAGAACCCGAGCAGCAGGTACACCCCGGCCTGGACCACGAAGTACCCGAACATGGCGAGGAACCCCGCGCCGACGCCGACCGGCCGCCCGATCGCCGCGGTGATGTAGGCGTAGAACGCGCCGGACTTCTTGACGTGCAGGGACATCGCCGCGAAGCCGACGCCGAACAGCAGCAGGATCAGCGGGCCGGCGACGTAGCTGACCGCGATGCCGGGCCCGTTGCCGTTCAGCATGTTGAGCGGGGTGGTCACGAAGATCGTGAGCGGGGCCGCCGCGGCGACGACCATGAAGACGATCGAGGCGACCCCGAGCCGTCCGGTGAGCTGGGTGGATCTCGCGCGTGGTGCGGTCGAGGTCATGCGGTCCTCCGAAGGTTCAGGCGCCCTGCGGCGCCGGCGACGCTGCCGAATCTGACGGGAGGGAGGGCGGGTTCAGATGGCGTTCTTCGTCATCTGCAGCACCTTGAACTCCGCGCCCTGCGGGTCGGCGACGACGCCCCAGACCGCGAACGTGAGCACGTTGTCCACCGTGTTGGCGCGGCCGCCGTGCGCGACCGCGATCTCGGTCGCTTCGCGCTGGTCCGCCACGGAGATCCAGGGCAGCCAATGCGGCGGGAGGAACGCGCGGGCTTCCTCGTGGATCTCGTAGGATCCGCGCAAGGCGAGCCCGTTCTCGTCGCGGAAGATCGTGATCACGCCTTCGCGGTCGTCCGCGTGCTGGCCGGGGAACAGCGCGTCCTGGAAAGCGACCTCGCTCGCCAGGTCGAAATTGGACGGATCGACGAACGCCCAGCGCCCGATCTCCGGCGAGGGGAGCACCGCCGCCCCCGGCTCGGTTTCGGCGAGGCCGAACCACGCGCCGAACGGATCGGTGAGTTCGGCGGCTTTCCCGGGCACGCCGATCGGCTTGTCCGCCGTCCGCACGGCCGACCCGGCGGCGACGGCGCGCTTGACGGCCGCGTCGAGGTCTTCCGCGCCGAGATAGGAACGCCAGCCGGTTCGCGCCGCCGGAAGTCCCGGCCGCACTACGAGTCCCGCGACGAGTTCGCCGTCGAGCAGGAACCGGCCGCGGTCTCCGTCGAGCACCAGTTCCCAGCCGAGCACGGCCCGGTAGAAGGCGGCGAGCCCGTCGGTGCCGGGCACCTCGAGTTCCTGCCACACCGTGGTGCCGACGGGGTAGTCCTTCGTCATGGTTTTCCTTCCGGGTATTCAGGAACGGGGGTAGTTCGCTTCGGACTCCCACCGGGACCGGGTGGACGGGGCCCCGAAGAAGTCGATCTGGTCGGCGCGCGTCATCGCGGTCCACATGTCGCGGAAGTAGCGCTGGATCTTCTGCCCGTCGGCCTGCGGCCCGGTGCCCGCCGCCCGCACGATCGACTGGAGCGCCTCCCACACGAGTTCCTCGGCGGCGAAGTACTGCTGGTTGAGCCGCATCGACCGGCCCGCGTCGAAGACCTCGCCGTGCTCGACCAGCCGCCGCCCGTACTCCTCGTAGCGGCGGCCGCCGTCGAACACCGCCGCGGCCGCCGCGTCGACCTTCGCGAGCGCGACCGACAGCACCCGCTGCCAGTCCTCGCGTTCGGCGCGGAGGGCGCCGGAATCGTCGAACGGAGCCTTGGAGACGCGCACGATCCGGTCGAGTTCGTCGATCGCCGCGTAGCCGAGGCCGATCGTCGAGGCGGCCACCTCGCCCTCGGCGAAGGCGAAGAACGCCCCGGAATAGCACGGGTTCCCGTGCAGCGCGGCGCCCGGAGCGGGCTCGCTGACCTCGTTCGTCCAGGTCTCGGCGACCACGCGGTGGTCCGGCACGAAGACCGGTTCGGCGATCTCGATGCTGTTCGACCCGGACCCGCGCATGCCGATCACCCGGCCCCAGTCGTCCTTGACCTCGAAGTCCGCCCGGTCGACGACCGCCCACGCGCGATACCCCGGCCGCCGGTCGTCCCCGGGCACGTGGATCGTCGGGAAGAAATGCGTCGAATACGGCGCGCCCGAGCAATAGCGCCAGAAACCGGAGATCAGGAAGCCGCCGTCGACCCGGCGCACCTTCGCCGAGGTCGGGTTTCCCGAGGCGGGCGCGATCATGTGGCCGTGCTGGCCGAACACCTCGTCCTGCGCGGCGAGCGGCCAGTACGACGAGAGCGTGAGCGTGTGCGCCTGCGAAAGGGAAAGGCACCACGCCGTGGACGGGCAGCCGCGTCCGACTTCCGCGATCACCATGAAGAATCCGCACGGCCCGAGTTCGAGCCCGCCGTAACGGCGGGGAGCAGCAGCCGGTAAAAACCGTGCTGCCGGAAGAATTCGTGCACTTCCGGCGAGTAATGTCCGCGCGCCTCGGTGCTGGCCTGCTGCTCCCGCAGGGCCGGACGCAGCGTCCGCGCGGCTTCGAGCAGCCGTTCCACCTCGGTGCGCACCCGCGGGTCTACGCCGGTGACGGGCATGGTCGCCAGCGGTCCGGCCAGTCCTGGTTCGGTTTCCAGCGGCGGGACGGCGAAGGCGGTCCCGCCGCCCGGCAGATACGGTTTCGTTTCGATCTTCGCTCGGGACACTGTCGACCTTTCTCTTCGTCGAGAACGGGCCCGAGTATCGGCGTGCGCCGCGTCCGGCGACTATGGCGGCGAGACCAATTCGCCGTCCGCGAGTTGTACCGCGTGCACTGCCCTCAGAAGAGCGGCTGCGGCAATTCGAGCGTTTCGGCCAGCGGCCGCCGGGTTCCGTCGGCGGTCACGACGAGCACTCCGTCCAGTGTGGAGCGCGGCAAGAGGCGGCTGAGGCCGAACAGATGCCCCCACGGGTCGGTGAGCACGGCGTATTCGTTGAACGGCGAACGGCTCGGCGCCATCACCACCCGCGAGCCGGACTCGACCGCGCGCGCGACGGCCGTCCCGATGTCGCGCACCTCGAAGTACCCGATCCAGAACGACCGGGGCCGGCCCGGCATCGCTCCGCGCACCCGGAACACGCCGAAGAGGATTTTCCGCGCGGCGCAGACGAATTCCATGTCGTACGGGTCGTCGACCATCGCGACCCGCTCGGCCCGCAGCGTCGCGGCGAGATGCGCGGTCACTCCGGGAACGTCCTCTGTGGACAGATCGACGTTCGTGTACCGCAACGCGTTCTCCGCGCGCCGGACCGCGGTGAGCGCGACGCGGACGCCGTCCGGCCCGCGCAGGAACCCGAGGTCGATGCCGTCGGCCGGTTCCGGTTCCCGCAGCTCGGCCGGAATCCGCCGCACGACATCGGCGTCGACGCGCAGCACCGGCGCCCAGCCGGCGTCCCCGGGGGCGCGGACGGCGTGGAACCGGACGCCGAGCGCGGCGAGGGTGTCCGGTTCCCGGCGACCGAGGATCCACGCGTAGTACCGCGCCGCTTCTTCCGGCGACTCGGCGAAGAGGTCGAGCCCGCCGTACTCCGGTGGCCGCGTCACTGCACGTTCCCCTTGTCGAATGCGCCTTCGCCGTCCAGCGCCCGCAGCGCCAGCCAGAGCGTGGCGATCGTGGCGACCGAATCGAGGTCGACGTCGAGCAGGCCGGTGATCTGCCGCAACCGGTACCGCAGGGTGTTGCGGTGGATGAACAACCGCTCGGTCGCCCGGACGATATCACGGTCGGTTTCCAGGTAGGCCCGGAACGTTTCCAGCAGCGCGGTGCCGTGCGCGGCGTCGTAGTCCAGCAGCGGGCGGAGCTGCTCACGGGCCAGCTCGCCGAGCGGGACGGCGGCGTTCGTCATGACCAGCAGCCGCACGAGATCGAGCCGGCGCGGATGGTGCACGCCCTCGCCCTCCTCGAGCGCCGAGGACGCCTCGAAGAAGCCGACCCGCACCCCGGCGGCCCCGCGATGGGGGAGGCTGACGCCGACCCGCGCGCCGGCTCCGAGCCGCGACAGCTGCCGCAGCAGGGTTTCCGCGATCCGGTCGGGCAGGTCGTCGTCGGGCACGAGCATCAGCACCCGGCCGTCGCGCACCACCCGGAGGAACGGTTCGCGCTGGCCGTTCATCAGCGCGTAGATCCCGCCCCACGGCAGGCTCCGCCGCGCGCCCGCGGGCAGGTCCGCCCAGCCGACGAGCATCCGGAAGGGCCGCGAAACGTCGAGCCCGGCCGCGCGCAGCCGGGCGACGGCGTCGTCCTCGCTCACCCGGCCGGCGAGAATGTCGTCGAGCAGCCCGGAAACGAGCTCGCGCCAGCCGACCTGGGCCGCCCGCAGCCGCATCAGCTCGATCGCCACGAGGTCGACGGCGACCGGGAGAACCGCGCCGTCGTCGCTTTCCGTCCGCACCGCGAGGCACGCCACCCGCTCGCCGTCGACCTCGACCGCGCGTACCGCGCACCCCTCGACGACGTCCCCGTCGCGCGCGCCGAGCAGCACGTCGGCGGCCCAGATCGACCTCGACGGGGAGGCGGCCAGCGTGCTGCCGGAGAGGTCGAAAAGGCCGACGTCGGCGTCCAGCACCTCGCGGATCGCGTGGACGAGGTGGGACAGGCCGCCGCTGCGGGTGGCGAACACCAGCCTGCTGAGCGCGTCGCTGTCCTTTGCCCGCACCTCGGTCCTTCCCCGTGCGTCAGTCCCAGATGGAGCGGAGGCTTTCGCGCTCGGCCGCGACGGAGTCGGCGTCGAACCGGAAATACGACCGCGGCGGCAGCATGCCCCACACGTTCGACGAATGCCGGTCGTCCGGGAACTCGCGCGGCTGGTGCAGGTCGTCGAGCTGCTCCATGTCGCAGTACAGCTCCACGAAACAGTCGAATTCCGGCGTGCGGACGTACCCGGCGAGGTTGCCGCCGACGCCGTGCCGCACCGGACCCCACGGGAACACCCGGCCGTGCTGGGCAAGGTGGTCGAACGACGACCGGATCGCGCCCCAGTCGCCGAGATCGAAGGCGACGTGGTGGAAATGCGACTGGCCGGTTCCCACGAACGCGTTGACGTGGTGGTCCGCGCCGACGCGCAGGAACGCGCCCGCGTCCGGGCCGAGCCGGTCGGCCAGTTGCTGGCCGACGACCTCGGTGTAGAACTCGACCATCGCGTTGACGTCCTTGACGAGGTAGTTGACGTGACCGAGCTTGCGGTAGCGGCCCGCAGGCAGCAAGTCGGTGTGCCGCGACGCGATGGGGTAGACGTCCTGCCCCGTGCGCGCCCGGTACGGCACGTACGCGACCCCGTTGTTCTCCGGATCGGTGAACCGCACCTCCTGCTCGGTGCGGACGTAGGCGACCCCCAGTTCCTTGAGGTGCTTCTCGGCGTCGTCCAGCGAGAAATCAGGGTGCAGCACGTACGCCGCGTGCTGGATGCCGGGGGCTTCCGACTGTTCCAGCAGCACCGAGCACTCCTCGTAGTTCACCGCGAGCCGCGCGGTTTTCCGGTCGCGCGCCCGTTCGGTGAGGCCGAATTCGACCTGCCAGCTGTGGCTCGCCGCGTCGAGGTCGGCGACCCCGAACTTCACGTGGTCGATGTCGTAGAGCCGGATCATCGAGGTCTCCTGTTTCGTTTAGGGATACGGTCATAGTAGTGTAAGAAACAGCAGGGGCAAGACTCACGCCCACCGAAAGGCGGCCGCATGACCACTCAGACCTCCCCGTCCACCACGGCTTTGGACCGGCTGCTGACGCGGGCGAGCGTCGTGCGCGTGGTGCACGCCGACCTGTTCGGCCGCCAGCGCGCGAAGCAGTTCCCGGTCTCGGCGGTGCCCGCCCTGCTGGACGGCGGCATCGCGTACTCGAAGATCGCGCACGCCGAAGACCTGCTCGGCGTCCCCGTCGACGAGGACGATTTCCCGCAGATGAAAGGACATCCGGACCTGCACGCCCGGATCGAGCCGGAAACCGCCGTCGTCCCGCCCTGGGAACCGGACGCGGTGTGGGTGCTGGCTTCGCTGTGGGAGGGCGAAACCCGGTCGAAACTCTGCGCGCGCGGCCAGCTCGCCGCCGCCCGCGACGCCCTGGAAACCGAGTTCGGCTACACCGCACAGGCAGCGGGCGAGCCGGAGTTCTACCTGTTCCGCCGCTCGCCGGACGGCGGCCGCCCGGTGCCGTACTCCCGCGACGGAGTTTCGTACACAATGGACCGCATCACCGACCCGGACGGCGCCGTCGGCCGGATTCACCGGGGAGTCATCGGCCTCGGCATCGGCGCCACCGCGCTGAACCGCGAGTTCTCCCCGGGCCAGTTCGAAATCAACCTGCATCACGACGAGGTCGCCGCGGCCGGGGACCGGGCATTCCTGCTCAAGACCGCGGTGAAGGAACTCGCCGTCATCGAAGGCCTGGAGGCGGTCTTCATGGCGAAACCGCTGGCCGGGGAGGAGGGGTGCAGCCTGCACGTCCACCTGTCGCTGTGGGATGCCCTGGGCGGCAACGTTTTCTCGGCCGCGCCCTCGGTGCTGGAGCACGCCATGGCCGGTGTGCAGGCGCACGCCGCCGCGCTGCTCGCGTTCGCTTCCCCGACGGTGAACTCGTACAAACGGCTGCGCGGCAACGGCTTGTCCCCGCGCACGAGCAACGTCGCCGAGGACAACCGGTTCACTTTCATCCGGGTCCCGCCGGAACGCGGCCCGGCGACGCGGTTCGAAGTGCGGCAGGGAGACGCGAGCGCGAGCCCGCACCTGCTGATGGCCGCCATCGTGCACGCCGCCCGGGACGGGATCCGCCGGGAACTCCGCCCGTCCGCCGAAGGTGCTCCGCTGCCGGCGTCGCTGACTGCCGCGATCGAGTCGCTGGAGGCGGACAGGTTCTTCCGGGAGGCGTTCGGGGACGAGCTGGTGTCGGCTTACGCGGCGGTGAAACGGCGGGAGGTGGCGGCGTTCGAGGCGGCGGTCACGGATTGGGAGTGGGAGCTGTACCACTCGCACTGCTGAGGCCGACTGCTTCGAAAATTAGGCTAGCCTAACCTATCTCACTTCGCTAAGTTGGCGACCATGAGCAACGTTCTGGTGATGGGCGCGACGGGAAAGGCCGGCCGCCACGTGGTCGCCCAGCTGCGGAACCTGGGTCATCCGGTCCGGCCGGTCTCCCGCTCCAGCCCGATCCGCTTCGACTGGGCGGACCGCTCCACCTGGCAGCCCGCGCTGACTGGTGTGGACACCGTGTACCTCAACGTGTGGGGCGTAGTCGGGACAGCGGATCCCGCGGAGTTCACCGAATTGGCAGTGAAGTCGGGCGTCCGGAGGATCGTGGCCCTGTCCGGCCGAAGCGACGACGGCGAGGACTACCTGCTCCAAACGCCTTACGGGCCATGGGCACAGGCAGTGCTCGACGGCGAGCGTGCGGCCCGCGGGAGCGGCGCGGAATGGACGATCGTGCGGCCGTGCTGGTTCGCACAGACCTTCGAGGAGGACCCGAAACTGTCCGAGGTCCGCTCTGGCGAGGTCGCCACCCCGGCCGGTTCGGGCACCGTCCCGTTCGTGGACGCGCTGGACATCGCTGCGGTAGCGGTCGCCGCGCTGGTCGAGGACGGCCATCAGGGGGAGACCTACGAAGTGTCCGGCCCGCGGGCGATGACTTTCGCCGACGCGGTGGCCGAGATCGCGAAGGCGACCGGCCGGGAGATCAAGCACGTGCCGGTGGCGGCGTCCGAGTACGTGCACCGCCTGATCGACCGGGGCTACGACCGTGCGTCGGCGGAAATGCAGGCCGGTCCGTTCGAGTGGCTGCACCGGGGGCGGACGGGCTTCCTCAGCAACGGGGTGCAACGCGCCCTCGGACGAGAGCCCGCGGATTTCGCCGACTACGCGCAACGGGCCGCCGCAGCTGGTGCGTGGTCGGCACAGTGATCCGCGGCTCGTTCATGAGCCGGAAGTCCGCACGGCTGCGCCGAAATCACGGGCGGCGGTGCCTGCCGCCTTCGTGCGGCGCACCTTGGCCAGCAGGTGCGTCGCCAGCTCGGCAGGAGTGTGGTCTTCGGTGCGGAGGAACCCGATGGCGGGGTTGAGCAGCTCCGTCGGCACCTCCGGCTGGTCCACGAGAACAGGCAGCACGTAGTCGTCGCTTCGCTGGGCGGCGGCGGTGATCGCGGTGGCGAAAGCGTCGAGTGCGTGCGGCGCGGCCAGGTACGCCGGGGACAAGAACGGCACGAAGTGCCACGACCGCTGCCCGTAAACCTTGCGGCCCTCGACGAGAAAGTTCCGCCCCCACCATTCGACGGTCATGTCCGGCTTGAAGAAGACGACCAGGCCCAGCGCCCGCGCGGCCTCCACCACGGAGCGGACGTACTCGCGCACCTCGTCGGTGAACGAGACCGCGACGTCGTAGCTGCGCGTGTGCTTCGCCGCCGTATCGCGGGCCAGCGCCTCGCCGAGCGCCGCGGCGACGCGGTCGTCGCTGCCCTGCTCGTGCAGCGCTCCGGCCAGCACCCCGGTCTCCGCGAGCTGACCGGGACCAGCCGTTTCCGTCCAGATCCGATACGTGTCAGTGGCCTTGAGCCGCTGAAGCATCTCGTCGGCCTTGTTGGTGAACCAGTTCTTCGCGAACCTGCCCAGCCGCGCCCGGTCCATCGGCGAGACGCCCAGCGCTTCGCCGAGCAGCGCGGCCCCGAGTGCCGCGTACAACGCGTCGTCGGATGAATTCTCGTACTGCGGAACAAGATCCGCCCAGGCGGTCATCCGGCGCAGCCCGTCGCGGACCGCTCTAGGATGGCCAGATGACGGACAGCTCCGGCACGTACGACATCGCGGTTTCGTTCTCCGGCAGGCAGCGCGACTACGTCGAGCGGGTCGTCCGTACCTGCGAAGCGCTGGGGGTGCGGGTCTTTTACGACCGCGACGAAACCGTGCGGCTGTGGGGGAAGAACGTCATCACCGAGCTGCGCCGGGTCTACGGCGGGGTGGCCGTCCGCCACGTGATTCCCTTCCTGTCCGAGGACTACATCGCCGGCGCGTACCCGATGGACGAGTTCTACGCCGCCCTGACGGCCAGCGTGCACCGCGGCGGCGACTACCTCCTGCCCGTCGTGATGGACGACGTCGAGATTCCTCCGGAACTGCTCAACCCCGCGATCATCTACCTCTGCGCCGCCGACCACTCCCCGGCGGAACTGGCTCGGCTCATCGCCAAGAAGGTAGCCCTTTCGCGGGCCGAAGGACAGGAGCCTCGGGAAGTCGTGGACGTCGTGGCGGAAGGCCCGCGGATGCCGCGCGTCGCGCCGCCGCGCGCGGTGCTGGCGGCCGCGGTGGCCCGGATCGGAGAGATTCTCGACCGGAACTCGCGGCTGCTGTCGGAGTATGGATTCGCTTGCGGCGTGCGGACTTCGGAAACGTTGGTGCAGCTGGCCCTCGACGAGGACGGACGCGCGATCTGGAACCTCGTGATCGCGTGGAGCCAGACCGCGGATGCCCTGGAAGTCCGGCTCGGCCCTGAGCCGCCCGCTCTCGACGGAACGGTGACCGCGCACCGGGACGGCGGTCTCCGGTACAACTCGTCCGTGCCTTCGACGCTGTCCACTGCAGACGATCTCGCGGAGTTGTTGTGGCACAAGGTCATTGACTTCATCGAGCAACGCCGCCAGTGACCGGTCGGCCGGGGTCACGCGAGCTGCTCCGCAAGTACCGCCGTGCACACGATGGAGCCCGGCAAGGCCAGCCCGTCGTCCAGGTCCTGCCCGTCGAACGCCTGCTTGACCGCCGTCAGGGCGGTATGGAAGGAAAGCGGTTGGCGCTGGTCGAGGAGGAATTCCCGCCAGTCCTCCGCGACGCCCCAGATCGCGAGTGCGCCGGGCACGTCTCCGCCGAGGACGGCAGTCGCGCCCCGGGCGAGAATCCCGGACGGATCGGTGTTCTTGCGGGCGAGTCCTTCGACCAACTGGGACCGGGGTGCCGTCTGCAGGCGGTCGAACATCGCTATCTGGTCGAGGTACTTCTGCGGGTGCGGGGTGTCCACTCGCGGGTCCGCGTAGAACGCTGGCCAGTCGAACGGTTCCTCCGCAGCGCCGAAGTCCGACGAAGCCGCGGTCGAGGAGAGCATCTTGCCGAGGAACAGCTGGGAGAACTGCTGAACCTTGCGCCCCTGCTGACCGAGCAGCCGCGCGGCGCGATCGGCGGCGGGCGGGTGGGTGTTTCCGCGCCGGATGAAGAGCGCGCTTTCGGTGGAGTGCACGGCCAGAATCGCCACTAGCGCGCCGAGGGTCGCATTGATCGCGGCAGACCCGTGCGCAGGTCCGTGGCTGCTGAGCTGTGCTTCGAAGACGCGGACGACAGCGCGGTGGGCGAAGAGGTCCGCGTCGAGTTCCCGCTGCGCGTCGGCCGAACAGACGGGTACGTGCTCGCCGGGGGAGAACGCGCTGGGAGCGGACGTGTGCCCGAGCGCGTGGTGCGCGATCTCGTGTCCGAGGACGAAGAGCGTGGCGCCAGTGTTGATCAGGTCGACGATGTTGTTCTCGGCCCGCTCCTCGGTCCGGCCGAGTTTCGCCGAGAGGCCGTAGACCCGCTGGTGCACGTTGTAGTACCGGAGCAGCCCGGTGAGGAAGAAGGGGTCTTCGCCGAGTCCGCCGCCGGCCACCATCCGGAAGGAGCGCCACAGGTTCCGCGCGGATCGGCCGTCGGTGAGCTGTCCCAGCGCGGTTCCGGCGTGGAGACCGTAGACGTTGGCCAGCGCGATGATCGAGTCGGACACGAGAACCAGCCCGGACCCGTCGTCGAACGGCTGCATCTGGGCGGAGACGTCCTCGTCCAGCGCCGATCCGACGCACACGGCTGCCAGCCGATCGGCCGGCACCCCCAGGTCCGCCATCGCGGCCTTGACCAGACTGGACATCTCGCCGAGAACGGCATCGATCGGATGCTCGTAGGCGGCGGTTTCCGGCTGTTCGCCCCACGCGGCGAACATCGCGTCGAGCCGGTGCCGCAACCCGTGCGCGTCGCGGTGCTCCATGTCCGCCTTGATGTCGTCCAGCTGCCGGACCCGGTTCGGCCGGACGACGTCCTGGTACTTGCGCTCCGCCATCGTCCTGGAGTGATTCACGCGGCATGAGTCGGCGGAGGCAGAGGCTTCGTTACGGGCCGGCTTGGCCCGCGCCAGCGGTCGATGATGGCGGGCAGTTCACGCATCAGGTGGGCATAGAAGTCGCGCATGTCGGCCAGCCGGCGTCCGGCGACGCTGTCCTCTCCGGCGAACTCGATGCCCGCTGCGGCAGCGTCCTGCATTTCCTGGACGACGGTGTTCTGGGCGGACATCAGGGTGGCCCCAGCCTTCGTCGGGGAAGCGGAAGTGCTCGCGCCAGCTGCCGGGCGCGGGCACTCGCTCGACGAGCCCGGCCGCGGTGAGCGCTTTGAGTGCGGTGGAGACGGAGCTGGGGCTGGCGGACAGCCGGTCGGCGAGTTGTCCGGCGGTGACGGTGTCCTGCGACCGCCTCGGCCCATGCGGCTGTACATGGCGCTCGGGCTTTTCGATCTCGAAGACGTGCTGCACACCCGCCGCCTGCTGGAAGAAGAGGCAGCGCGCGTCGCCGCGGCCGAACGCACCGACGAGCAGCTCGCGACGTTCTCGGCGACGCCCGCATCGCGTCCGGTGCCGAGCTGGCCGCAGTGCTGAAGCGGGCGGTCGAGTCCGCCCGGCAGGAAAAGGTGCACCTGGCCGAGCAGGCCGGGGATCGGCCGGAGTCAGCTCTATTACATGATCGACCCGCAGCGGAACTCCCTGCCCGCAGCTCAACGCAGGTGCGGTCGCTCCTCGAGGCGTGCGGAGTCCCCGCCGATCAGGTCACGCGCGTGCTGCGGCAGCGGGAGAGTTCCGGCGGGCCCGGCTCCGGGGATGAGCGGTGGCACGACGGCGGTCATGCGGACCACCGTCCGGAGACCGTGACAAGGCTGGTCAATGAGGAAAGCCGACCACCCTTGTACTGGGTGATCGGCTGCTGCGAGACTTGGGGAAATCTCACCAGTTTGGTGTCCGAGGGCGAGTTGCACACGATCCACACGGCTGGCGTTTCGTTCACGAACGGAATGTCTCTGACAAGCTGTCGCTGGCCCCGGAGGCTCCCTGGGGCCAGCGACCACCTGCGAACTGGCACCTAGCCGCTGTTGTTCGTGCCGGCTATGACGGTGGTGTCTCCGCCTTGCAGCGGGCCATACGGCTCCTGTTGGGAAGACAAGCGCCGCGTCGAGCCAGAACGTCAGCACTTCGCGTACTACGGAGTCGCTGTTGTCCGGTGTCAGGAGTCCTCGCCAGCCGCATACGAGATCCTCGGCGGACGGTCTGCGGCCGGCTTCGTCGGCTGGCTCGTTCAGTACCCACGGAAAGCGTGCGTCCTCCGGATGAGGGGCAATGGCTAGCGTGTGGAATGCCTGCCGACCGGCGGCCGAGGTTTTCTCGTCTTTGCACCACTTGATCACTGCAGTGAACAACGCGAGCCGGACCGTCTCATCGTCCCAGAGCTTTCGCACCGCTGTCTTCACCGCGCCGATCACCGACACATCATCTGACTTCGCGGCATGCTTCAGCCGGACGAGCGCCTTGCCGGTGTACTTCGACCCGAACTGCCGCGAGCAGATCTCGGCCACCGCCTGCGGGCGAGCTGGAGCCGCCCCTGCCTGCGACCAGTTCAGCAACATCGGATGGATGTGGCGTGCCGTACTCGGTTGCACCGCGGCATGGTCGAGCACGTCGATGAACTCCGACCACACGGCAGCGTTCTCGTGCCACTTGTCCGCGATCGCCGTGAGTGGATCCGAGCGGCCCTGCCTGACCGCCCAATTGACAGCGAGATTCGCGATCCGCGAAGCTAACGCAGCTCGTTGCTCGTGGGAAAGACTCTCAAGCGACTCGGAGTCCTGAGGCCGCACAGGTCTGGCGACGAGCCAATCGATGAAAAGCCCGCGCGACAGGGGCCGATCGACCCAGAAGTACTGCAGAGCCGCGTCGTCCCAACCGACTCGGTTGAACGTAACCGTGTCCCCATCGCCCAGGTCCGCGTTCGCCGCGTCGACCAGATCGATTACGCCGGGAACGTTCTGCCCGGTCGACGCCTCCTTCGCGCCGTCCTCTTTTAGTGCTACGGCCAGGTCAGCGGTGCCCACATGCACGTGCGCGACGGGGGCTCCAGGCTGTGCTGCTGCGGAGATGAGGAAGTTCCGCTCGACGCTGGTCCGTCTCTCATCCCGATGCCATTCAAGCAACTGCTTCCGCCAGTTCAGCCGAGCGGCCTCGACGATGCCGACACGCTTCGCGAACGAATTTTCGTCACGCGGTGCCTGTGCTAGCTCGCTGGGCCTGCTACTGGCTGCTGCGCCCAGCGCGCGCTCTTCCAATTCCGATTCGGGGAGCTGGTGCGCCGCGACGATGAGTTCGACGACCTCTTGCACCTCCGCCGGTGGCTGGTTGACAAGAAGGTGGCGTACCCCGTTCCCTCCCAGCCATCGATCGAGCGCGATGGTGTCGTCTCGAGCGCTGAGCGCACGGCGAGCGATTTCAACAGGATCCACGCGACCGTTCCGAATCACGGTGACGGCTGGAGCTTGTGGTTCAGCACGGCACCATTGATCAGTGGACATGATCAAGACCATCCAGCAAGACTGGCTGCGCAGTCGCTCTTGTAGCTCCCTGATGCTCGTCCCGAAATTGGAGCTGAGCTTCAAGTCGGTCTCCTCTGCGGGAACTTCGACAATGTAAGCCCAGTTGCGGTGCCTTGGTAACCGATCAACCGGGAACGTCGATCCGCCGCCGAAGGCCAAGGCACCGACGTCGGTGCCTAGATCCTGCCAGATGCTGGCCAGCAGAGCCTGCGCTGTGATGAACCGGCCGCTGTCCTGATCCAGCGCGACGACTATCAGATGCGACTGCTTCCATTCGTCGAGTCGGCTGTCGAAACCGGCAGGACGAGCGAAGAGCTTCAGCACGGTCGAGAGGTAGCTGCTGTCAGCTTGAAAACGCTCGAGCGATTCCTGTAGATAATTGATGATTTTGATTGCCGTGTTCTCGCCCTGATTGAAATGCGAGGTCGCGACAGCGGCGCCCGCTTTGGCGACCGCCTCTGCAGTCGCATCCGCGGCGGCCGGTGAAACATCTTCTACGCTGGCGAGCGCATCAGAGAGTTCGTTCTCGTCAGCTTCCGCGTGACTGACTCCTGCGCTCGACTGAGCTTGTTCAGAAGGGTATATCGTCTCCTGCGTTGACGCGTCGCCAGCGCCAGGGCGGCCTGACCAATCGGGCTGTTGAGAGCTTCCGGCGCTTTCGCGGAACAGGTTCACCCCAGCCTCCGCTCGATCACCATGCCAGTTAATTCGCCGCCGGACTTGACGGTTTTTGCGCGGACCACCACGTCAGCACGTCCGCTCTCGGAGACCTCTCCGACTGCCAAACCGGTGACTTTTCCTTCGACCTCCTCGGTTTCGACCTCTACTGTTGCACCGGCTCGCGCGATCGCGGCGATGTCGATCGGCCGACCCTCTATCTGCTGCAGCTCGGCGAGCACGATCTCGAGGTGAGCAACGAGTTTTTCGTCGTCAGGGCTGAGAACCAGGTTGTGATCGCGGTAGATCTCGAGCACGCCCAGCGCACGCTTCAAGTTGTTCACTGACACGTCTCGGCCAACTGTTTCCGTTGAGCTGTCGGAGATGTCCGCCAGCCGCTCTTCCTTGCCTGTGCGGCGTCGGTCCAGAACCACCCCCGCGCGGTCGAAAAGAAACTTGAACGCGGCTCCCATCATCGGTCCTGACATGGTCGCCAGCGACACTGCATCCGACATACCGACCCTCTCCATCCCCTCGCGCGTCAGCACAGCCAGTGCCGACAGATTGATGCCCGAGGCGTGCGAGGGCAAGCAATATCGCTGTCTGCCACCCAAGAAGGCGCACGTTCCTTAATTCTATCTTAAGTAGTCAGTGAATAGTCTGATCTGACTGGGGAATGCGGCGTCAAGTAGCGGACGATCAGTCCGGGCGAGTGCGTGTGCGCTGTTAGACTGTTAGAGTCGCGAGCGTATTCGGCAACTCTATTTGGCTGGACGTCAAGGACAGCTGTCGTCCGGTCGGGCGCCGAGATCGTTCCGCTGCCGCTTGCCGACCGGCGGGCGTTCGCCACTCTCGGATCAAAGGTCACGGCGACCATCACGGCGAGTACAACGATGTGACCGCTGGCAGGAGCCGAGACCTGGGCAGCAACCCGGAAATGACCGATCACGGGCTACCCCTCCAACGGGCAAGTTCAGCGGCGTCAGCCGAGACCGGAGTCTCTGGTACCGCGTGAGGGCTTCGCCGCGGCTGGCGTGCCGAACAGCCAGGGACGCTTTCGGTTCTAGGCTGCGCGTGAAGCGTGAGCGTGGTGTCTGGTGAGCGCGAGCCGTGGCGCATTGTAAGATCATGCGTTCTCGCGTTGGGAGGCGTGTTGGGGCGGATAGTCTGTGTACACGGCGTCGGGCATCAGGTGGCTGGAGAGCGGTCGTTGTTGTGCGAGTGGATTCCCGCACTGTTGGATGGGCTCACACGCGCTGATCACGCTGACGCGGTTACCTCGGAAGACGTGGCTTTGGGCTTCTACGGGGACCTTTTCCGGCCGGAGGGAGAACGGCTGGCCGTCGGGGACCCGCTGCTCACAGCTGCCGACGTTCAGCCAGGGCTCGAAGAGGATCTGCTGCTCGCGTGGTGGAGTGAAGCCGCACGAGTGGACCCGAAGGTGGCCCCTCCGGGGGTGGACACGCTCGTGCGAGTGCCCGGTTCGGTGCAGACGGCGTTGTGGCAGTTGTCCCGATCGACGTTCTTTGGTGGCCTAGCGTTACGGGCGTTGGTGTTCGACCTCAAGCAGGTCCGCCGCTATCTGCAAGACCAAGATTTGCGGAAAGCCGCGCGTGCTGCGGTCGGGAAGCTGATCACTGGTGAGACCCGCGTGGTGGTGGCGCATTCGCTGGGTTCGGTTGTTGCCTACGAGGCACTCGCGGCGATCCCTGGACACCAGGTTCGGGCGCTGGTGACTCTGGGGTCGCCACTCGGGATCGGGAACCTGATCTTCGATCGGCTGGACCCGGCCCCGGGCGATGGCATCGGTGTCTGGCCGGGGGCGGACAGCCTGGTATGGACGAACGTGGCCGACCGTGGAGACGTCGTCGCACTGGAGAAGGACCTGCGGCCACGGTTCGGGTCTCGAGTGAACAACGTCCTAGTGCACAACGGGGCCCACGCCCATAGTGCCACGGCCTACCTCACCGCCACACAGACCGGGAGCGCGATCGCGGGAGGGCTGCGTGCCTGTTGATGCCGAGGAGCCCCGCCGCTACCTGATCGCTTCCGCGGTCGCGCATTACCCAAAAGCACCGCGCTGGGACCGCCCTGGACTGGTAGAGGCTCGCGACGAGATCATCAGCCTGTTTACGGAAGATCTCGGCTATCAGCATGTCAGCACTCTCGGTCTCGACCCGACCCAGGTTCAGTTGACCGAGCGGCTGCGCAGCTTCTGTCGTGATGATGCCCGGCGACCCGATGACATCGTGGCGGTCTATATAGGCGGCCACGGCGAAATCCTCGACGAAACACAAGAGCACGTGGTTCTGACTTCTGGATGTTGATCCAGACGACGTTGCGGCCGCATTGCCGACTGCCGTCCTCGCCCGCAATATGTTGCTGAGGACGCGAATCCGGCGGGTGCTGCTGATGCTGGACACCTGCTACTCGGGCCAGGGCGGCAACGAACTCACCGCGGCCGCGATCACGGCGATGATCCGCAGCTGGGGTGACGCCTACGGCTCTGGACTGGCTGTCATAACCTCCTCACAGCCTTACGAGCAAGCCGGATCGGGAGCCTTCCCGCGGCTACTGCGGAACGCGGTCGCTGCGCTGCCGGCAGCTGGCTACAACCCGGTGGCCTTGCCGCTGGACTCGATCGTGAAAGCAATGAACGTCAGCGCGGACAAGCCTGCCTATCAGACAATCGGGCACAGCGTCACAGGGCTAACCGGCGAGGTTCCTCCGTTTCTGCCCAACCCTCGCTACGACCGTCGAATGACCGAGGTGGACCTAGCCATCCAGCGGGCCAGCGAGTTTGAGGCCCAGGCCGTGCGTCGCGACATCGAGCTGCGCACCCGATTGCTAGTCCGCGCGATGGGCGGGCACGACGCCCGAGGATGGTGGTTCGCTGGTCGGCACACCACGATGCTGGACCTCACCACCTGGCTTCACCATCCCGATCCGGCCCGACCGCTGCAGGTGGTCACCGGCAACCCAGGCTCCGGCAAGACAGCTGTGCTCGGTCTGATCGCCACCGTCACCCACCCTCAGCGTCGCCCGACTGTCCCGCTGCACACCCTCGCGCTCCCCGTAGCTGCGGTACCCGCTCCCGGTGTGGTGGACGTGGCGATCTACGCCCAAGGCTTGACCACCGACCAAGTACTCGCCGGCATCGCCGCCACGGTGCAGTCCCACGTCGCTACGCCCGGCGAACTACTCGAGAACCTCGCCGACAGGACCACGCCGCTGACCGTGCTCATCGACGCTCTCGATGAGGCCACCGACCCCGATCATCTCATCCGGCACCTGCTCCGCCCCCTGATAGACCACGCAGCAGGACGACTGCGACTGCTCGTCGGCACCCGCGACTTCCTGCTCGACCGTTTCGGTCTAGAGCGTGAGGACACGGTCGACCTGGATGCCGAGCGCTACGCCGACCTCGACGCCCTGACCGCATACGCTGCCCGCGGGCTCCTCGAAGCCACCATCGACAGCCCCTACCTGCACCAGCCGCCCCAACTGATCCGCGCCGTCGCGGAAGCCATCGCGACAGCTGCCTCACCGTCTTTCCTGGTCGCACGGATCACCAGTGCCACCCTTGCATCTCAACACCAAGCCGCGGACCCGGCCGATCCCGCGTGGCGACGAGCACTGCCCACATTGCCCGACGAAGCAATGCGACTCGACCTGGAGACCCGCCTTGGCGACAGTGCGGCCAAGGTCCGTGACTTGCTTCGCCCTCTGGCGTTTGCTGAAGGCCAGGGGTTGCCGTGGGAAGATATCTGGGCAGCCGTTGTCTCGCGTGCCGCAGCAGTTACCTGCACCGACGACGATTTGCTCTGGCTACGGGAACATGCTGGCTCCTACGTCATTGAAGCCACTGAGGACGGTCACTCGACCTACCGCCTGTACCACCAGGCACTCGCTGAGCACCTTCGCGTCGGTACCGATGCCACTGCCATGCACGCCGCCATCACCGAGATCCTCATCGCCCGCGTACCGCGCACCCTTGACAGCGGCCGTGACTGGGCCCGCGCTCACCCTTACACATTGCGCCATCTCGCCACCCACGCCAGCCTTGCAGGCCAGATCGACATACTGGCCACCGAAGCCGACTTCCTCGTGTACGCCGAACCCGACGCACTCCTGCTCGCCCTGCACGAGACCTCCACCGATACCGGTGTGCTCGCCGCAGCAGTCTACCGATGCTCCGCAGACATCCACCGCTACCTGCCACCAGTACGACGACGCCAACTGCTCGCCGCAGACGCTGCCCGTTTCCGTGCCCCGCAGCTCCAACTAGACCTGTCTGCATCGCTGGACTGGCTACCACGCTGGGCGACCGGTCGACAAGCCGATCACACCCTGCGCGCGACCTTGACCGGCCATACCGACATCGTGACGGCGGTTGCCTGCACCATCCTCAACGGCCGACCAGCGGCCGTCACAAGCGGATCCGACGGGACCGTGCAGGTCTGGGACCTTGCCAATGGCGAGCAACTCATCAGCTTCAGTTGCGGCACCATAGCAATGACAGCCATGGCCTGCACCACCCTCAACGGTCGGCCGGTCGCAGTCACAGGCGGCTACGACGAGATCGTGGCGGCCGGGGACCTCGCCACCGGCGAAGAAGCCGCGATCATTCTCACCGGACACACCGACGCCGTGATGGCGGTGGCCTGTGGCACTGTGGAGGGTCGGCCTGTCGCCGTCACAGGGGGCCAGGGCAACACCGCGCGAGTCTGGGACCTCGCCACCGGCGAAGAAGCCGCGATCATTCTCACCGGACACACCGACACCGTGGTAGCGGTGGCCTGCGGCACCGTGGACGGCCGACCTGTCGCCGTCACAGGCAGCAGCGACAACACCGCGCGGGTCTGGGATCTCGCAACCGGCGAGGAAATCACCACTTTCGCGAGCCACACTGCGACAATTGAGGCGGTGGCCTGTGGCACTGTGGAGGGTCGGCCTGTCGCCGTCACAGGCAGTTACGACTACACCGTACGGGTCTGGGATCTCGCGACCGGCGAAGACCTCGCCATTTTCACCGGGCATACCGACGCCGTGATGGCGGTGGCGTGTGGCACCGTGGACGGCCGAGCCGTGGTCGTCACAGGCAGCAGCGACAACACTGCACGGGTCTGGGATCTCGCGACCGGCGAAGACCTCGCCATTTTCACCGGGCATACCGACGCCGTGATGGCGGTGGCGTGTGGCACCGTGGACGGCCGAGCCGTGGTCGTCACCGGCAGCAGCGACAACACCGCGCGAGTCTGGGATCTCGACACCAGCCGCGAGTTCACTACCGTTGCGAGCCATACCGCGACAATTGATGCGGTGGCCTGTGGGACGTTGGACGGTCGGCCCATCGCCGTCACCAGTGGCCAGGACAGCACCGCGCGAGTCTGGGACCTCAACACGGGTGAAGACCTCGCCATTTTCACCGGGCACACCGACGCCGTGATAACGGTGGCACGTGGCACCTTGGACGGCCGACCTGTGGGCGTCACAGGTGGCGACGACCGCATTGCGCGAGTCTGGGACCTTGCCACGGGCGAGGAACTCGCCACGCTGAACGGCCATACCGATATCGTGGCGGCGGTGGCCTGCGGCGTCGTCGACGGTCGGCCCATTGCCATCACTGCCGGGAGGTACGACCACGACGCACGGGTCTGGGACCTCGTCACCGGCGAAGAACTTACTGTCCTTGTCGGACATACCGACATCGTGATAGCGGTGGCCTGTGGCACCGTGGACGGCCGACCTGTGGCCGTCACGGGCAGCGCTGACTTCACCGTGCAAGTCTGGGACGTCGCCACCGGCGAAGAGATCGCCGTCTTCGTCAACCATACCGATATCGTGACGGCGGTAGCATGTTGCACCGTGGACGGCCGACCTGTGGCCGTCACGAGCAGCGCGGACTGCACTGCGCGGGTGTGGGACCTTGCGACGGGCGAGGAACTCGCCACGCTGAACGGCCATACCGATATCGTGGCGGCGGTGGCCTGCGGCGTCGTCGACGGTCGACCCATCGCCATCACAGGTTGCGGCGGCAGCGCCTACGACAACACAGTGCGGGTCTGGGAGTTGACCACCGGCGACGCCATTGCCACCTTTGACGTCCGCGCTGTCGGTGCCGTAGAGGTGGGGCCGAGCGGCGAACTCATGATCGCGACAGGATGGGACCTTGTCGTGTTCGACCGGATGGCGCGACATTGACCGTCGTACAGGCACCGCGCGGGATCGGTGTGCGGTCGCCTGTTACTGATTATTTTCCCTTGCTGTGCTGGATGTTCACCCAGGACGGATGCACGGTAAACGACTCCGCGACGAGCAGATTGTCAATGTGCGCCAGCGGGATCAGGACCTGGTGCAGAGCCTGGGCGGCATCCGCGGCGTCGGGCAGATCGATCGTCTGCGGGACCGATTTGCCTCAGGACGTTCAGTCCGACTTGCCAGACTCGGCGTGGCTGCGGTCACAAGATGGTGGCGGACTGCGTATTCAAGGTGATCCGGTCAATGCGCGGCTGAGCTACCTGTTCACGTGCTGCTCCAAGACAAGGCGGACTTCGGCCAAATGCGCCTCGGCGGTGCGCAAGGTCGCGATCATGTTTGTGTTTCTGTCGCACGCTTCTGGCGTCGTGACGCGGCCCGCCGGAGGCGGCGGCAGTGATGTGGGCTGCCACCCCGAGATTTGCTGCTTTACCGGGCAGCTGCGCCGGATCGGAAGTCACCGCACCGCAGGTGGGATTACTGCATCGATGCCCTACCCGTGCAGTCAGGACATCCTTGGTGTTCTTGGTGAATTCATCCCGCACACGCCAATCCTAGTCCGCGGAGCTGAGGTCCCAAGGGATGCCACGTCGCCGACGCGTCGCATGCTTGCGATCAGCCTCCTGAGATGACGATAGCTCGGTCGACCTCAGGGCCCGCCGCTTCGCGGCACCCGCCCTTTGGCTCCCGCGGACGTTTGTTAAGATCGCGTTGGCGGTCGCGGCCGTCGTTGAGGCTCCTCCCTAGCCCGGTTGGGAGTGCGTGCCTACCCAGTCACCTCATTGTGTGACACCCGCGGTTGCTGAATCTGAGCTCGTGTTTGCTGTTGATGACTGCTCACGCGACTGTGTTGACCGGGCGGCGCCGTCGTCGGAGGACTAGATGTCATCGACCGACTACAGCCGCGATCTGTGGGACAAATGTACGGGTCGAAGCCGCAGGGAGAGCCGACGCGCCGACAAGAACGGAGCTTCGTTCCCGGTGCCGGAGAGCAGCTGGCAGCAGGCGCTGGAGGCTGGTTTGCTGCTCGCGGCGGGCGAAGCCGTCGACTGGGTCCACTCTGAACGGGGAACTGCGGCTGGGCGCACAACGATCATCACCAAGATCAACCCGTTTCCCCACCTCATCGGCCTGTGGGTGGATGATGAGGCTCTCAACGGATTCTTGGCCTGCGCACTACCTGGACTCTTCGACGGCGAGTTCTTCGGGATACCAGGCCTACGCGCTCGCGCCGAACGCAACTTCCTGGAACTCCGGCTGCTCGGCACCAAACCACAAGCGACCGCTCGGCTCTACGGAGTGACCCCCGCGCGGTGGCGATACGCAGCCGAATTCCTGAAGGCGAAACAGAAACCCGACCTGCGGTTCTGGCACGCGTACCCTCGCCAGCTCCACCCCGCCGAGGACGCGGCGCGCGCGAAGAAGCTGGGACAGCCCGACGCCGTGATGAGTGCCGTGCTCCGCCGATACATGCTGTGGGCGGACGCAGATTGGTGCGACTCCAGTGTCGCCGGCGATTCCCTCCGCATTCGCTGGCGCGGTGAGCCGTGGCGCACGGACATCGCTGCACAGCTTGTGAATCCACTCTGCGAGATGCCAGGCATTTCGGTGGTGCCCCAGAAGCTCGGCATCGGTCAGCGAGTGATTCTCAACCCGTGCAGAGGCCAAGAAGGCGGCATCGTCGCCGATCCTGCGGCGATAGCTGCGCAGTGCCGAGCGGCGTTCACCGGCGAGGCTGTCATCGTGGCCGACCGTGGCGTCGGAGCGCTCGGTCTCGGGTTGGATGAGTGCAGCAAGGAACAGCGTGTCCTACGGGAATTGCTGGCGCTGTACATGTTCAACGCCGGCGTATTGGGCGCGCCCCCGAAGGACAGCGGTGTTCACACCATCAGCGCCTACGAGATCACTGTTTCGCCCCGCCATGACGAGTTGGTGATCTTCGCACCCGCCGCGGACAATGTGGCGGGCTGGCTCCTGCGCGCACGCGGCGGCAGACTTCCCGGTCTGCGCCTCGCCTGCCGGCCTTCGGGAGGAGTTTTTCGGCTCGTGCATCTGCCTACCGGTGCTCGCCTGACCGTCACCAGTGGCGAGGAACCGCCTGAGTGCTCGCCAACGCCACACGAGCACAGCTGGGGAACCCGGGGTTGGGCTACCACCGCCGTAGCTCTGCGCGAGGAGGAGGTGGATGAGATCGCGAGTCTTGCACCGCGGTCGGCGGACATGTCCGAGTTGATTTCTGCTGTGTTCACGCGGCTCTGCGCACGCGACCCCAATGAGCGATGGGCGATCGGCACTTGGTGGTTCGACCCCCTGCCGCACCGTCCCTGGCTTGAGCACAGCGGCGGCAACGAACGTCGGCTGTGGGGTGCGAACGACCGATGGACGCTCGAATGGGTCGGGTACCCGTACGAAGACGACCTCATCCACGCGTTGACCGATCCCGTGATCGGTAACCCTCGATGCACCAGGGAAAATCACGATGGGTACAACGAGCTGCGGCTCGGCAGCGCCAGACTGCGGCTGAAACCTCACGGGTGTGGCCGGGAAGTAGACCACCCCTTCGCGAACTCCGGTGCCTCCTGACGCGGGGCGATGATCTTGTCGACGTCGTGAACGTGCACCCAAGGCGAGCGCGCCCCGGCTGCCGTCTGAGATTCCGCTGAGCCCAGACGGCGGGTCGTAGAAGCGACAACACCGCGCAGCCTTCGGTGCAGTTCGAGCAACCGACGCGCTATCGCCCGAGGCCTGGCACACCGCCGACTGCGGTTCGTGTGGGGCAAGGGCTCAGGGGGTCGACAGCGCACTTGGAGACGGCCTGGCACCCAAAGGGAATGGTCTCCAGGCCGCCTCGCCAACGATAGTGGAGGCAGCGCTCACGACACTCCGACGTCAGTTGTGCATGTGATCGGATCGTCTGCTTCGAGGACGAGCCTGCTGGCGTAGGGTAAAGCACCCGATTGGCTCGTGCTCGTCGTGTCGATCCTGCGGAGATCCCTAGCAGCACCGGTTCAGTAGCCAACAATTCGGACAGCTTCTTGAAGGAGACTAAAATCGTGCGCGCCAGGATCTTTGGACCTATCTCCTGGGGCGTCGAGGCCACGACCGGCCGATCGGAGGACGGCCGGTATGGAGCGCCGGACGCATTCGATGCCGCTGTCGTTCTTTCGCGGACGTGGCCGTTCCAGACGGAGACCACCGCTGGGAACCCGTTCTCCGTCTTGAAGGCGATGCCCGAGACTGAGTCCATCGTGCATTTCGCGGCTGCTACAGCGTCGGAAGGCCGGACGAACCGGAAGTCATGAACGTGGCAGAGCGACGGGGATCAGCGTCAGGCGGATGGCGCGGTGGATGTCTGTCGATGCCGACAGCGTGAACTCCCGCGCGGTCTCCGAGCTGCGGCCAGAGGGTTCTGAGAGGTATTGGGCGTGCTGTCGAAGGACTGCGACTGCCTTGTCGACGATCCCTGAAACGTCGATCCGATCGCGGATGAAGAGCACCAGCGCGACTCGCGTGTCGCGCCACACTGTGTAGCCGAGGAGTTGGTCGATCGCTTCGGCGAACTTGCGCTCGCCGTGCCAGATCTTGCATTCGGCGATGAAGGCGTTCTTGTTGTTCCATCTCAGCAAGATGTCGGTCTTGCCTGCGCCGTTGAAGGTTTCTCCGGCCGCCAGCCCGTCGTAGTTGGAGTTGAGGAGGAACAAGAGCAGGTCCCTGATGCTTTCCTCGTTCTCGCCGAGCAGTTTTCCCGCTGTGGTCGGAAGCCGTTCCAGCGCGAGGCCGAACGAGTCGATCATGGCGACGATGCTGTCGGCGATGTCGTCAGCGAGCGTGTAATCCGGTGTACCAGCGGCGTGAGCTTGTTCGACTTGGCTCAGTGTCAGCATTCGCGGCACGACGGGCACGGTCACCAAGGGGCCGGATATCGACACCAAGGGGACTGCCAGATTGGCCGACGCCGAGCGCAGTGCCACGAGGCGTGCTCGCCGTGTCGCCACGATGGCGGTGATGGTCGTTCCAACCTCGGCGCGGTGCTTGTCGATCATGTCGTTGGCGGCCTTGACGTTCTTCACCAGTGCCGATTCGTAGGACTCCCAAGCTTGACGCAACCCCTCCTGCATCAACTCGACCGACGTCATTGCGGTCTCGTCGAGAGTAAAGCCGACCGTAGCTCTCCAGCGTTGCGGTTCGCTTGCTCCGCCTCTCGGCGTCCCGAGCGATCGCGAATTGCCGCCGGTATGCACGGCGCGGTCCGGCGAGGCGAACAGCGCGCCTGCGGCACCGTCGCAGGGGACGTGCAACTCGATGCGAAGAGGGTGAGCGGCAGTGCTGCTCAGGGCATTGAGGGCAAACGGCTCGTGAGCGTCGTTCCACTTGAGGTCGAAACGAGGCACGACGGGCGAGGCTACGTGCCGGTCCATGATGGACTGGACAAGGACGGGGACGTCGGTGTCGGCCAGTTCCTGGTCGGTTAGCCGGTGTGCGGCGGCTATGGCGCGTCGAGCACGCTCGGCGAAGTCGTGCTCGTACTCCGGCAGTGGCTCGTTCGGTACTTCGGGCAGTGTGCTCACGACTTCCTACCGTCCAGTCCGTGACGACAGTCGCCGATGCCGCCCCGAATCCCGGTGCTGGCGGGCGTGGACGATCGCGTCATCGACACGTAGAGATTGGAGCCGATGCGTCCACGTTGGGCGATGATCGTTGCCGGCGATCGGTCGTCCGGCTTAGTGCTTATTGCTTCGATCCAGCTGTTCCCGAAGCTCGTGGCTCGCAGCGCTCTGGCGGTGACCGTGGCCGGTGCTGTGGTGGCGATCGGCCGCGGCGGTACGCCTTCCGGCAGCCGCAGCAATGCAGCCGGGGCAGCGCTTTCTACAGCGGGCGTGTGAAGCATCAGCGTATGCGCCTTCCACGCGCTGCCGTTCCACGATCGCAGGCCGTGGCTGTCCAGGTGCCAGCCTTGTGATGGTGCTGCTGCCGGAGTGTCCACGATTTCCTTCAGTTGGTGCTGGTGTTGGTTCGTAGTCGGCGCGCTGCTGGTTCGTGTTACGAGCGGTTCGTGCCGTGAATCGGAGCTTTTGGCGGGACTGGGTGCTTCCGGTGGGCCACGCAAACGGTGGAGCCGCTGGACCTGGAAGTCGCGTAGCCGTCGATCCGGGGCCAGTAGTCGCCGTACTGCTGTCGGCGCGCGGGCTCCCGGCGGCGGAGCAGATGGGCCGACACTCGACGTTTGCGCCGATCATGTCGGTGGCACAGTCGGCACTACGTCGTTTGTCGAGTACGCGTTGGGTCCGGACCTGCTGGAACGGGAGTTAGCGACTGGTGAGACCCGGTTGCGGAGTGAGCTGCTGCCGGGACCTCGCTGGCGTTCTCGACATGCGCAGTCGTCTTTGTGCTGGTGGCGTCCTAGCCCTGACGGCTATCGCCCGACCGGCGGATTCCGTGCGCCGTGAGGCTGACTACCTCTTGCTCGTCCAGGAACGGTCCGGCCATGTGGTCAACGGCTCGGGGCGGCTCGCCGGCATTCCGAAGGGGTTCCACGGTCCGCTCGCGGACCAGCGCGGAGACGCGCGGATCAGTGCAACGCTCAGGCGTGAGCTGGAGGAAGAGCTGTTCGGCCGGGACGACGTCGACACCACGACGGAGGTGCAGCGCGCGGCCGATCCGATGCACCCGACGCGGCTCTCGGAACCGATGCGGTGGTTGACGGCGGAGCCGGGTCGGATGCGGACGGAGTGCACCGGGTTCGGGTTCAACCTGGTCAGCGGGAACTACGAGTTCGCGGCGCTCGTCGTGATCGAGGACGAAGAGTTCTGGCCGCGGTTCGGCGGAGTGGTCGAGGCGAACTGGGAAGTCTCTGGCCTGAGGCAGTACTCGTCGCTCGACCGCGAACTGGTCGGCGAGCTGATCACCGATGAGAAGTGGACGAACGAGGGCCTGTTCGCCTTCCTGCTCGGCCTGCGCCGATTGTCGGAGATCGGCGGTGCGCGGGTGTCGCTGCCGCCGATTGACCTACGTTGCTGACGGCCACCGGACGGTCAGCACGACGGAGTCGGCGAGCGCTTCCCAGGAGTGGTCGATTCCTGGACCCCACATGACGTAATCGCCTTGGCGCGCCATGGTTTTCGTGCCGCCGGTGACATCGATGCGGAACTCACCGGAGATGAGCATAACGAGCGTGGTGCGCTGGTCATCGGCCGTCCACTCGGGACGCTTGTCTCCTGTGGGGTGGTTGGCCCACTTGACTTCCACGTCGTTCGTGGCTCGAACTCCGAGCGAAGGGTCGAGGAAGTGGCCGACCAGCCAGCCGCGGTTGCCTGCGGCGTCTTCGTTGGCGTTGCCGCTGGTCCAGCCCTCGGTCACTCGCTGATCTCCCACTCGATCGTTGGCAGGCGCACCCGGTCTCCGCCGATTTCCGCGAGGCGTCGAAGTCCTTGCGTCATGGCGAACAAACCTTCGTTGCTCCACGCTACATCAGTCAGCAGCTCGGTCAGAAGCTCGATGTCCGTGGTCGAATACTGGCGCAGCGTCGAGGATTCCCAGTTCGCCGCGACGACTCCGCCGTACTGATTCCAGAACTCTTCGTCTTCGATGACGAGGAGGCTGGCGAACTCGAAGTTGCCGCTCACCAAGTTCAGCCCGAACCCGGTCGTCTCCATGCGGAGGCGGCCGGGTTTTTGCACGAGCCAGCGCATCGGCTCGGACATGAGCGTCGGGTGCATCGGGTCCGCGGTCAGTGAATCGGTGACGGTGTTGTCGATGTCGGGACGGCCGAACAGTTCCTCTTCCATCTCGCGCCGGAGCGTCGCGCCGATCTGTGCGTCGCGCCGGACGTCGGTGAGGGGGCTGGTGGAAGCCCTTCGGGATGACGGCCAGGCGGCGGGCCGCGTTCAGGACGTTGCCTGAGCGTTCTTGGACTAGCAGGATGTAGTCGGCTTCTCCGCGGAACGGGTCGGCGGGGCGGGCGATGGCGGTGAGGGCGAGTGCGCCGCCGGCGCAGAGCCGGGTTCCGACGTCGAGGACGGACGCCAGGTTGGGGAGGTAGCGGTCTCGCAACGGGAGCTTGAGCGGGCCGCCGGCGATGATGGCGTCGACCAGTTCGCCCTCCAGCAGATCCAGCGTCAGGGCGTAGTGGACGAAGTGCGTGGTGCCAAACGAACCGGCGAGCTGGTGTTTCGCGATGTCGAGGGCGAGCGCGCGGTAAAGAGGGCTGTTCACGAGGCGGGTGTTCATGGCCAGCGACTCGGCGAGCCGGTGAACTGCCGCGGTGGCGGCGCGCTCGTCGAGGGCCAGGTCTGCCTCGGGCTGCGCGGTGGCGACCTTGAATCGGTCTGATGCGGGGCGTAGCTCGCAGTCGAGATCCAGCCAGTTCGCGCAGGTCAGGACGCTGGTGTTCACGAGTTCGGTGCCGACTCGCGCGGTGTACAGGCCGTGTTCGCCGGCTCGGCTGCCGTAGTAGGCAGCAAGCGCGTCGGCGGTGTCGCGCTGGGTGACCCAGCTCCGGCGCGTGCTGCGGTCGCGCAGGGCTTGAGTGTCCAGTTGCGCAGCTTTGGCGGCGACTGCGCGGCGGGCGGTTCCGGGAGACCAGTGTGCGTGCTGGTCGATCCATTCGAGCGCGGACGCGATGTTCGGGTCGTCGTCTAGGCGGGGACCTCCGGGGGTCTCCGCCGGAGCAGTGCCGGTCAGTTCGGCGAAGCGGGCGCGCTCGGCGTCACCGACTTGCTCGTAGGCGCGGTCGAGCACCTGTTGCATCTCCGACCGCGGGCGCAGGTCCGGCTTCTGGTGCCAGGACGCGACCGTGCGGACGCCAATGCCGAGGCGTGCGGCGAAACCTTCATTGCTCATTCGGAGGGCGGCTTGCAGCGCTGATGCGGTGCGGCCAGTCCATTCGTCGGCCGGATTCATCGGCTCGCGCATTCCGAATTCGAAGCTGCATTAGTCGTGCACTGCTCATGCACTGCCGGTGCATGGGAACGGTCGCCGTTTCGGCCTTGAATTCGGGGTATGGAAATCACCTGGTTCATCAGCCCGACGCGCAAGCCGTCAGCGCTTCTTCTGCACGTGGTCGACGACGGTCGCCAGGCTGGTCTGGACGTCGTCCAGCCGGTCGAAGATCTCGTCCAAGCGCTGCTCCAGCGCGTCGAGGCGAGTCGAGAGTTCGCCGCCGTCGTCGGCCGGCTCGTCGGGGTGCGGAGGCGTGCGGTTCTGCAGCACCGCCTGCAGATGTTGCGGGTGCCAGCCGAGCGTGGTCGAGAGTGCTTCGAGCGTGCGCGCGCTCCGTCGGCGCTCGACCGTGTGGTGCTGCAGCTCGCGCACGATCGCCTGCGACACGTGCGACCGCTCCGCCAGCTCGCGCTGCCGCCAGCCGAGTTCGTGCACCCGCATGTCGATCGCCTTCGCGACCGCAGCCCAATCCTCCGACACCTATTCCTCCGCGCTCCGCCTCAGCGCCGAGATTAGCGCGTCATTGCGCTTTTCTCGCGCCGCGTAGCGGGTGTGCCGCGGCGCGTCGGATATCTATGCCCTTCGGGCAGCTGAAATCAACAACATAGTCTTGAAATCATCAGATTGGCCTTTTCTTATGAACTCGAATGTCACTTTTCACACGCCGGATGAAGCGGCTTGGCTGCTCGGCGTCTCGCGGGGCGCGGTCAGTCGGGCCATCCGGAGTCGGAGGCTGCGGGTGGCCCGTCGCCAGGAAGGGCTGCGGACCCCATCCAGCGAGCTGACGCGCGTCCTTCGGGAGGTGCGCCGTGATGGACGAACTTGCCTTGCTCGGCTCGATCCGCTCCGTCGGATGCGCTCTGCGACGTCGTGACCAGGGACGGACTCTGTATGCGGCCACCGGACGGTGATCCGTTGCCCGCGTTGTCGGATGCGGAACGTCAGGTCCGAGACATGTGCCTGGAGCTGGGGTTGCGAACTGCCGGGACTGCGACGGTTGGCGTCTGGGGCGGGAGGGCGGACGACTACCGGCGGGTGTTGCACCCGCACTGGCTGCGCCGCGGTGAGCGGACCGGGGCTGCGGGATGAACGGGCTGACTGTCCCATCGATGCAGGTCATGGCCGGGAGTCGGCGTGCCGCTGGTGCTTTTTGTGTGTGGCGTGCCGGAGGAAGGCGGCCGGGGGAGAAGACGCGGTCTGGGGTACGGCTGGTGTCGTTGGCCGGGCGGGTTGTGTTCAACGTGGCGCTTATCGTGGCGGCCCAGTGGGTGGTGATAGCTCACAAGGCGGGACATGGGTGTTGGGGTGTCTGCACTGTTCGCTGCGTCCGTACCGACCCGGGCGCTCACCGTGACGGCGGTCGACACCTCGAAACGGGGTGGCCGGCGATCTGACTAGGGCGCAGAAGCTTGCGCAGGATGCGGCTGAGGCCGCGGAGGTTCGGGCGTACCAGAAGGATCCGGACGTGCTGCGGCTCGGGCGGGTGCGGCAGCAGTTCGACTGGATGGCGTGGTCCGGGATCGCACTCGGCTGGGCTTCACGATGACGAACCTGCAGACCTTCGGCGGCCTGGTCGTTGCCGCGGCCGACGGCACGGCTGTGGCGGCGGGGAATGTCGCGAGGGTCCGGCGGGCCGCGCCGGACCGTGCAGCCCGCTCATCCGGAAGTCATCCCGGTTGACGACTTCGCTCGGGCTCGGTTGTCGCGCCGGTCCGAGGCTGGGCAGTTGGCCTGTTCCGCCGCGCAGCCATGGGCCCTCGGTCACACTCGCCAGGAGAAAGCCTCGACGCGGTCCTCGACCAGGCACCGGCAGATGCCCCGTCGCGGGAAGCTCATCGGCAACCGGCAACTGCATCCTCGCCGTCGAGGCTCCGGGTTCGACCAGGCCCAAACGGCCACGAAAGCCGGTTGACCTGGGAACTCTTGGGAAGCAAGGTGGATGATCCGAACATATGATCATCTCATGCTGCCTTTGCCGACGGTTGCCTACCCCCCTGAAAAGACGGGTCCAGCCGTCGTATACTCTCTTCATCAGCAAGTCCGAGTGGCGGAATGGCAGACGCGCTAGCTTGAGGTGCTAGTGTCCTTAACGGACGTGGGGGTTCAAGTCCCCCTCGGACACACACATTATTCACCCGTGGAGAGGCCGTCAGATCGACGGCCTCTTTTTCGTGGTCGAACCACAGGTCAAGAGCAAGGTCCCGGTAGAGCTGGGCTAGCTTCCCCGGCTCAGAGTCGGCCAGCGCAGCGCCGATGTCCCCGAGCGAGTCGATCATCGCGTAGACCTCGGCCTCACTCAGCCCGGCAGGTTCTCCCGCGTTCGCCAGCTCGGCCTGCGCCACCGCTCTGTCCGCCTGCGCCTGGTTGATGCTCTCCATGACCGCTGCGGGGTCGATCCCGGCCGCGATAGCGTCCTGGAACCTCCGGATCTTGGCCTCGGCCTCCTCTAACCGCCGCCGAACTGCGCCGTCACTCCCAGACTTGGCCGCAGGCTGCGCCTCCACCAGCCGCTTCACGGTCCGATCCACGTTCTTCGGATCGAACAGCTCCCCGATCCAGCCGTTCACCGCATCCCGCAGCGGCTCTTCCCGCAGGTAGATCGTCGGCGGGTGACTCGCCAAGGCCGGTGAACCCGGAGCAAGCGTCCGCGCCGGGCACCGGTAATACATGCCGTGCTTGCGCGGACTGCCCTCCATCTTCCGTCCGCACGCCACACAGCGAATCAAGCCGCGGAACAAGTACTGGTGCTTGACCGCGCGCGCAGACCGCTCGGTCTTCCGCGCGGTCCGGAGTCCACCAGCAGCTTTGGAACGACGCAGCAGCTGAGCCTGCGTGAAGTCCTCCACTGAGATGATTTCCGGGTGCGCAGGCTTGCGCGAGCGGACAACGCGCTCCGGCGCTGCACGCCTGAACCGCACGACGTTCCCGGCCGCCACGTCCTCCGGGTCCAACAGCATCTCCTGCCGCGTCCAACGCCCGAAGAACGCGTAACCGGTGTACCGCGGGTTCTCCACGATCGACCGCACCGTGCTGCCCTGCCAGCCGTCCGCGAACCGGTGCCGGTTCTGCGCTGGCTTGTGCGCCGACGGGCACGGAATCCCGAGCCGGTTCAGCTCATTCGCAATCGCCCGGTCACCCCAACCGTCCAAGTAGGCGGCGAAGATCCGCCGGACCACATCGGCGGCGAACTCGTCCACAGCCAGCAATCGCAGCCGGAACCCCTCCGCCGCCTTCCGCGGATTCGGATGCGGCCCGCCGTCGACCACCACGTACCCGTATGGTGCACGGCCGCCTTGATGACGGCCCTCGTTGATCACCTGTGTGTCCATCGCCGCCCGCACCCGGGCTTGCACGTGCTGCCGCTCCGACTCGCTCATCCCGCCGAGCACGCTCATCAGCATCTTGTGCGATGGATTCCGCGGATCGAACTTACCGCCCAGCTCCGGCACCCACAGGTCCACGCCGTACGCCGCGAACCGAGGTGCGATCAGCGAGAACTGGTTGCCGAACCAGCACCGCGTGCCCTCACCGACCACGATCGCATCCCAGCCGCGACGCGGATCCTTGAGCGCAGCCAACAGCCGCGAAGCCTCATTCCTCCGCTCCCACGGGACTGACCGCGATTGACCTACGTCGAAATACTCGGTGGTCACCCGCCCGCCGAACGGCTCCACAAACTTCCGCGCGTTACCGAGCTGCCAGCCCAACGACGTCTCCGGGTCCTGGTTGTCCTCCGTCGAGCACCGCCCGTAGAACGCGACCGGCCCGATGCCCTCGTCGACCGGCTCGACCGCCTGGACACCCAGAATCTCGTCCAGTGTCGCCCACGGGTCACTGATGAAATCAGCCGTCATGCTGCACCCCTCGACCGGTTCCAGGACTGGAACCGCAGTTAATTCGATTAGGATCGCCAGCAGTGCTCGTGCCGCAGGCACGGTCAGTGTCGGCGTCTTCACTGGCAGGATAACCCGAACTGCACTGGATGAGGTTCCGCGGCGAGTCATGATGCGGTACCCCCGCGCACCTCGCCGGCTCGCGTTCGTTCTCGGTCGATCGATGCACTGATTTCAGCCCTCAGGTAGCCGCGAACCTGCCTGACACGCCCGTCCTCACCGGATACTCGCCCGCGCCTGCCCAGGCAGCCAAGGTCCGCCATCAGCTGTGCGAACTCCTTCGCGTCCACCGCCAACGCCTCGACCAGCTCAGCTGTCGGGATGAACTCCCGCTCGTCACCGTCGAGGTAGCCAGCGAGAGACGCGAGCGGCTCCGGCAGCACGGCAGACGTTGCGGCCTCCGCCTGTCCGAGCACCTTCAAGGTGTTCTCCAGCGCCAAGTTCGTCCCGGCCGCGTGCCCGGTCAGAGTTCCCTCAGCTTCACGCAACTCCCGACCACGGCGACAGATCGTCTGCCAATCCTCATTCGGCATGTAATACGTCCGCACAGTCAGCGCCAGCACATCCCCGCCAGCCTGCGCATCCCCGTCCGGCCGAAGAATCCCAACTCCCTTATGCGATGCGAGCAACCGACTGCTGTCATACCCCCGCGTGTTCATCTGCTCGCCGAGCACGATGTTGCTGTCCCGCCAGTCCATGACCCGCAGGGCAAACCGCGACCCCAGCACCGCCCGCAACCCGGACGGAATCGTCTTCGAGTCAGGCCGCTGCGTCGCCAACACCAGCACAATCCCGGCCGCCGGCCCCTTCTTCGCCAACCACGTCAATAATTCGCCGACGTACTCACCCGCGGTCAATGTCTTGCCCTCGACCTTGACCGGCGTCCGGTCCTCCAACGGAACCTGTACCTCGTCAACGAAAATGGCCGTGATCGGCATATCCAACGCCTGGTCCCGCGACATCGCCGGCGTCACCTTCGACTCCGGACACGTCTCGTCGTCCAGCTCCCGCATCCGCCGAAACCGTCCTTGCACCTCGCCGACCAGCTCCACCAGCCACCCAACCAGCGCCAACACATGCTCCGGCTCATCACCCGACATGAACCGATGCGCCACACGGCCAGCAGCGTCCCAATCCTTCCCAGCTTTGAAATCCGCTACGTAGAGCCGCGTGAACGGGTCGAGCACCAGCCCCGCCGCGGCCAGCCGGGCCGCGAATGTCTTGCCCTGCCGAGGAATCGCCCCGACCAGCAACGACGTCCACACCAAAGGAAGATCCACCCGCCGGTCCCGCGCATCCCGTCCGAACGGGACCGGCCGCCACGCATCCCACCGCGCCGCGTCGAGCAACGGCGTCCTCCTCGGGGCAGATGCGTACGGATCCTCATCAGCAACCCACATCGCGACCCGCCCAGCGTGCCCGCCGTTACCGCGCACCCGCTCCACGATCAGCTGCACCTCATCCACCGCGAGCGCCGACGCCAGCGCCTCCCGGTTCTTGATCACGTCCGCGGCCTTCCGCGTAGCCGGAAGATCCACGGTGATCGCCCAGCCGTCGCCCATCCGCGTAGCCCGCTCGACCAGCCGCAACGTCTCGTCCTTGCCGACCAGCTTCGCGTCCCGGAACGCGTCGACCAGCACCTGCGGATCCATCGTCCAGCGCAACGTCCGCGGCCCGGCCAGCACCGCCTTTCGCCCCGGACTCCCTTCGCGCTGCCGTCCGAGCACGGCCAACGCAACCGCCAAGACTCCACCGACAGCCCAAAGAGCAACGGCACCGTAGACCAGGTGAGCCATCAGAGTGACCGCGACGGCGCCGGTCGCAACCGCACCCGTGACCTTCCACCGGAACAGCGTCAGCGCCCGGATATCGGCAAACTTGTCCGCCAACTTCTCCGACTGCTCCGCCGCCTCCCGGAAGTCCCGAACAGTCACCCAAGCTCGCCACCACCGCGCAGCCGCAACCAGCCCGCGCGCCACCGCACCCAGACACCGGAACGGCGAGCGCACGACACCCGCAACGAAGTCCTTCGCCGCCTGCCGTGCGTGGCTCCGGTCTTTCAACCACGTCGGCACCCACCCGGACCGCAGCCACCACGACTCAAACCGCTTCCGCCGCCGAGGCTGCGGCAACGTGTCATCCACCAGCTCCCCGTCGAGTATCGGGTCTGCCTTGACCAGCGCGTCGTCAGCCATTGGCCACCTCCGCGCGCAACGTCCGAGCCAGCCGCGGCGACAACCCCCGCGAACACCCGGTCTCCTGCCGAACCCACGCCGGCGTGATCTCCACGCCCGGAGCCCAAGCCGCCCGTGCCTCCGCGAGGTAGTCCGCGAACAGCTTCCGCCGCCCGCCCTCGACCGGCCGGACAACTCGACGCTCACCAGCAGCCACCAGCACGGCATCGGTCAGCTTGTCCCGGAGATCAGTGACAGCCTCCACCGCCACAAACACCACCAACGGCGGAACGGAGTGCAACACGATCGCCGCAGCCTCACCGGCCATGAACGACGTCCAGGTGTTCATGACATACGTCGCCGCCAGCGTGAACCACTTCGCCCGCCGCACCCACGGCCCAGTCCTAACCTGGTACCGCGCCGTCACCTGCTCCGCCCGGAGAATCGCCAGCAGTACCAACGAAACCGTCGGATCCAGCACCCACGCCGACAGCCACGACAACGACCACACCGCCGCGTCAGCCGATGCGAAGGTCTGCACGTTCGTCATCGTGAAGCCCAGCCCGAGCACGATCCCGGACCACGCCATCCAGTCGACCTGCTGCCGCACCCGCTCAATCCGCAGCGCCACAACGTCCGGATCCGTCTGGTATACCCGCACTTCCGCCGCCTCGGCCGCGTCCTGCGCAAGCTTCTGCGCCCTGCTCATCGCCGACCACCCCGCTTCGAGGTGTCGACCGTCGTCACAGTGAGCGCCCGGGTCAGCGCGTGTGCAGCGAACAGCGCAGGCAACCCCAACACCGCCAGCAAGACCCACGTCCGGCCCTGGTGAGCGATCACCACCCACTGAACCGCCACGATCAGCGCCGCATTGAACACGACCCGCCCGGCCAACGACACCAACCGCGCCCCAGACCGCGCCTTCTCCGCAGCCGCCTTCGCCCGGCGCGCACCCGCACGCCACACCCAAAACAGCACCAGCAGCACACCGACTCCGGCCACGAGCTGCGTCGGTGCCACGGTCAGCCCGTTCATCGCGCACCCCCTGCCCGCTCGCCACGGCGCAGCCAATGCGGGTGCAACGCCCGCCGGTCGTCGTCCGTCATCCCGCCCCAGACACCGACCGTCGCCGCACCAGCCGTCCGCAACTCCAGTTCCAGGCACATGTCCCGGACCGGACACCGGCCGCACATCCGGGCAGCGAGTTCCGCGTCCGACGACGCGGGCGGCGGGTCACCGTCTGGAGGCCACATACAGAGTCCGTCCCTGGTCACAACGTCGTAGAGCACATCGGACGGCACCCAACGAAGCGCGTCGAGCCGCCAAGCAATCCCGATCGAAGTGAGTTCGTCCATCACGCCGCACCCCCGCCAAGGACGCGCGTCAGCTCGGTGGATGGGGTCCGCAGCCCTTCCCGGCGACGGACCACCCGCAGCTTGCGACTCCGGATGGCCCGACTGACCGCGCCCCGCGAGACACCGAGCAGCCAAGCCGCTTCATCCGGCGTGTGAAAAGTGACATTCGAGTTCATAAGAAAAGGCCAATCTGATGATTTCAAGACTATGTTGTTGATTTCAGCTGCCCGAAGGGCATAGATATCCGACGCGCCGCGGCACACCCGCTACGCGGCGCGAGAAAAGCGCAATGACGCGCTAATCTCGGCGCTGAGGCGGAGCGCGGAGGAATAGGTGTCGGAGGATTGGGCTGCGGTCGCGAAGGCGATCGACATGCGGGTGCACGAACTCGGCTGGCGGCAGCGCGAGCTGGCGGAGCGGTCGCACGTGTCGCAGGCGATCGTGCGCGAGCTGCAGCACCACACGGTCGAGCGCCGACGGAGCGCGCGCACGCTCGAAGCACTCTCGACCACGCTCGGCTGGCACCCGCAACATCTGCAGGCGGTGCTGCAGAACCGCACGCCTCCGCACCCCGACGAGCCGGCCGACGACGGCGGCGAACTCTCGACTCGCCTCGACGCGCTGGAGCAGCGCTTGGACGAGATCTTCGACCGGCTGGACGACGTCCAGACCAGCCTGGCGACCGTCGTCGACCACGTGCAGAAGAAGCGCTGACGGCTTGCGCGTCGGGCTGATGAACCAGGTGATTTCCATACCCCGAATTCAAGGCCGAAACGGCGACCGTTCCCATGCACCGGCAGTGCATGAGCAGTGCACGACTAATGCAGCTTCGAATTCGGAATGCGCGAGCCGATGAATCCGGCCGACGAATGGACTGGCCGCACCGCATCAGCGCTGCAAGCCGCCCTCCGAATGAGCAATGAAGGTTTCGCCGCACGCCTCGGCATTGGCGTCCGCACGGTCGCGTCCTGGCACCAGAAGCCGGACCTGCGCCCGCGGTCGGAGATGCAACAGGTGCTCGACCGCGCCTACGAGCAAGTCGGTGACGCCGAGCGCGCCCGCTTCGCCGAACTGACCGGCACTGCTCCGGCGGAGACCCCCGGAGGTCCCCGCCTAGACGACGACCCGAACATCGCGTCCGCGCTCGAATGGATCGACCAGCACGCACACTGGTCTCCCGGAACCGCCCGCCGCGCAGTCGCCGCCAAAGCTGCGCAACTGGACACTCAAGCCCTGCGCGACCGCAGCACGCGCCGGAGCTGGGTCACCCAGCGCGACACCGCCGACGCGCTTGCTGCCTACTACGGCAGCCGAGCCGGCGAACACGGCCTGTACACCGCGCGAGTCGGCACCGAACTCGTGAACACCAGCGTCCTGACCTGCGCGAACTGGCTGGATCTCGACTGCGAGCTACGCCCCGCATCAGACCGATTCAAGGTCGCCACCGCGCAGCCCGAGGCAGACCTGGCCCTCGACGAGCGCGCCGCCACCGCGGCAGTTCACCGGCTCGCCGAGTCGCTGGCCATGAACACCCGCCTCGTGAACAGCCCTCTTTACCGCGCGCTCGCCCTCGACATCGCGAAACACCAGCTCGCCGGTTCGTTTGGCACCACGCACTTCGTCCACTACGCCCTGACGCTGGATCTGCTGGAGGGCGAACTGGTCGACGCCATCATCGCCGGCGGCCCGCTCAAGCTCCCGTTGCGAGACCGCTACCTCCCCAACCTGGCGTCCGTCCTCGACGTCGGAACCCGGCTCTGCGCCGGCGGCGCACTCGCCCTCACCGCCATCGCCCGCCCCGCCGACCCGTTCCGCGGAGAAGCCGACTACATCCTGCTAGTCCAAGAACGCTCAGGCAACGTCCTGAACGCGGCCCGCCGCCTGGCCGTCATCCCGAAGGGCTTCCACCAGCCCCCTCACCGACGTCCGGCGCGACGCACAGATCGGCGCGACGCTCCGGCGCGAGATGGAAGAGGAACTGTTCGGCCGTCCCGACATCGACAACACCGTCACCGATTCACTGACCGCGGACCCGATGCACCCGACGCTCATGTCCGAGCCGATGCGCTGGCTCGTGCAAAAACCCGGCCGCCTCCGCATGGAGACGACCGGGTTCGGGCTGAACTTGGTGAGCGGCAACTTCGAGTTCGCCAGCCTCCTCGTCATCGAAGACGAAGAGTTCTGGAATCAGTACGGCGGAGTCGTCGCGGCGAACTGGGAATCCTCGACGCTGCGCCAGTATTCGACCACGGACATCGAGCTTCTGACCGAGCTGCTGACTGATGTAGCGTGGAGCAACGAAGGTTTGTTCGCCATGACGCAAGGACTTCGACGCCTCGCGGAAATCGGCGGAGACCGGGTGCGCCTGCCAACGATCGAGTGGGAGATCAGCGAGTGACCGAGGGCTGGACCAGCGGCAACGCCAACGAAGACGCCGCAGGCAACCGCGGCTGGCTGGTCGGCCACTTCCTCGACCCTTCGCTCGGAGTTCGAGCCACGAACGACGTGGAAGTCAAGTGGGCCAACCACCCCACAGGAGACAAGCGTCCCGAGTGGACGGCCGATGACCAGCGCACCACGCTCGTTATGCTCATCTCCGGTGAGTTCCGCATCGATGTCACCGGCGGCACGAAAACCATGGCGCGCCAAGGCGATTACGTCATGTGGGGTCCAGGAATCGACCACTCCTGGGAAGCGCTCGCCGACTCCGTCGTGCTGACCGTCCGGTGGCCGTCAGCAACGTAGGTCAATCGGCGGCAGCGACACCCGCGCACCGCCGATCTCCGACAATCGGCGCAGGCCGAGCAGGAAGGCGAACAGGCCCTCGTTCGTCCACTTCTCATCGGTGATCAGCTCGCCGACCAGTTCGCGGTCGAGCGACGAGTACTGCCTCAGGCCAGAGACTTCCCAGTTCGCCTCGACCACTCCGCCGAACCGCGGCCAGAACTCTTCGTCCTCGATCACGACGAGCGCCGCGAACTCGTAGTTCCCGCTGACCAGGTTGAACCCGAACCCGGTGCACTCCGTCCGCATCCGACCCGGCTCCGCCGTCAACCACCGCATCGGTTCCGAGAGCCGCGTCGGGTGCATCGGATCGGCCGCGCGCTGCACCTCCGTCGTGGTGTCGACGTCGTCCCGGCCGAACAGCTCTTCCTCCAGCTCACGCCTGAGCGTTGCACTGATCCGCGCGTCTCCGCGCTGGTCCGCGAGCGGACCGTGGAACCCCTTCGGAATGCCGGCGAGCCGCCCCGAGCCGTTGACCACATGGCCGGACCGTTCCTGGACGAGCAAGAGGTAGTCAGCCTCACGGCGCACGGAATCCGCCGGTCGGGCGATAGCCGTCAGGGCTAGGACGCCACCAGCACAAAGACGACTGCGCATGTCGAGAACGCCAGCGAGGTCCCGGCAGCAGCTCACTCCGCAACCGGGTCTCACCAGTCGCTAACTCCCGTTCCAGCAGGTCCGGACCCAACGCGTACTCGACAAACGACGTAGTGCCGACTGTGCCACCGACATGATCGGTGCAAACATCGACGTCGAGCAGCCGGTACAGCGGGCGATCGGCAATCCGGACGTCCGCCGTCGCTGCTTCTGCCAGCCGAGCCAACGCGGCGTCCTTTGTCCGCACTCCTTGCGCCACGGCACCTCGTGCACCAAGCACGAGCACATCCCGCCGGGCGTCCAGCGAACAGCGGAGATCAGTCCAGTCAGGTCTGGTTACCACGCTCGTGGTGACCAGTTCGCCACCGACCGCCGCACCGAAGTAGCAGTGTTCGCCCTCGGGAGCGCCGTAGAACTGTCGAAGTACCTCCGCCTCCTCAGCTCGGCGACCGCTCTGACGCTCACCGCCCGCCTTCGGTCGCACAGCGCGCCGTGCTGTCCCCGAAGCCCAGCCCGCCGACTTGTCCAACCATTCGAACGCCGACGTAAGCGCGGGGCAGCCCGCTTCGGGCGAGCCTTGCCCGAAAAATGCCCGCACGTCAGCCACCGGTCGCCCGAGCACCCTTCCCAGCTCCGGCCACTGATGCGGCAACGGGCGATGCCCACCGGATTCCCAGCGCGCGACGGTCGTCCGGTCGACGCCGAGCACCGCGGCGAGCGTCTCCTGCGTATGACCAGCGTCTTCGCGAGCCAAAATCAGCGCTTCTCGCCGCTCCGCCATCGCCGCACCTCACCCCTTCTGGCCAGCCAAGTTGGACGATAGCAAATGCAGACGCAGGTTATCCGCGCAAGTGCCACAGCCTTGCCACACGACCGCCGTGGTCTCGCACCAGCCGGACGCATTGAATGATTTCAACAGACCGCAGGCTTTCGGGGAGAGGTCGGATGCCAGTTGGCGCGGAACCGCAGTGACACCAGACGCGGCAGTCGACTCCGGCTCGAACTGGGCGTCTCAGGCGCCCTAGTGAGCAGGGTCCTGGGACACGTCACAGCCGTCACAACCGTGATTCGCCCAGCTCAAAGCCGCTTTCATCGTGTCACGCCACTCCGCGGCCACCCGGCCCTCTGTGACGGCTTCGAGACGCGCCAACCACCGGTACGGGGATCCTCATGCAAGCGCTGATCTTCATCGATCTCGATCACGTCCACCCAGTCGTGGATGGCGTGTGGCACCGCGCCCTCCTCGACTCAGTCCCGGCCCCTGGCGAAGACGTGACCATGCTGTGCGGCCTCGCCGCGCCGGCCGGTTTCAAGTCGCGTGACAGCCGCGACCCCAACTGCGTCCTCGTCACGTGCGTCCACTGCGACTACCAGTACCGCCGCGCCAACGGCATTCCGATCCCGCCGAATCATCCGGCACTGTCGCGGTAGCCGCGGATAGACCCGAACTGCGATGCCCCCGACTCCTCGAACGCGCATCCTCGGAGCCAGTCTCCGAAACGCGCGCATCGAAGCCAACTTCGGACTCCGCGAGCTGGCACGCCGAATCGGCGTTGCGCCCGCGATGCTGTCCAGCTGGGAGCAAGCGCGCCGCGCGCCGAGCCTCGCGGATGTCGCTGGCATCCTGGGTGCAATCGGCGCCGTCGGCAACGCAAGGCGCGACATTCTCCGTATTGCCGAAGGCACAGCAGAACAGTGCTGGGTCGTTCGCGGCACGCCGGGGTCTCCAGCTCGAACCATAGCGCTGGTTGCGCACAACGAGTCCGCACAATCAATCGTCACGTGGGATCCATTCGCAATGCCGGAGGTGCTGCGGATCCCGCGTCCTCACCCGGATACACAGTCTGCCCAGCTGGAGGCGTTCGTAACCGATCGCGCTCTCCGCGACGGGATTACGAACCCAAGCCAGAACCTACGATCCCTTGCCCGCGCCGCTGCGGGGTCACGATCGCTCACACTTCACGTTGTCCCTGCTGATGTCGCCTGGCAGGCCGGCCTCACGACCGCGTTCGACCGATACTCCATGAACAGCGGTGAATCAGTCGTCTACTGCGGACAACGAGACCTTGGCATTTTCACGGTCGACCCGCGCGAAACCGGCAGTTCATATGATGCAGACATCGAACTAGTCCGGCAGATCGCAGGCCATCATGGAAAAACGCTTCGCTGCCCACCGACATCCGGTTCACCATTAGCATCCTAGCATCGCCGTATCCTCAGCATCGGCTGTCCAGCCGCTGTCACCGTCGGCAACAGCGGCCTCGGCTCCCTGCCACGCGCATCCCCTCGATCTGCCCCGGCAGATGTTCCTAATCTCGATCGCTGCCTACCCCGCCCGACCTACACGACGCGACGCGCCGTGTCGTCGTCGAGGACGGTCACACATGATCCTGGACGGGAAAGTTGTCGGTTTGGACTGGTGCGCCGAGAAAACCTTTAACACCGCGGCGAAGGAATCGACGCCTGGTACGCACGCAAAACCCGTCACTTTCGACGGGAACATCCAAGCCGTGATGCGCCCGGACAGGCTACCCATCTGGGTATCGGACGTGTCGCCCGGTTCCCACGCACAACCTGACCGCCGCCCGAGACCGCACCCCTGGGCGCACTATGTTGGGCCGCATCACAACTGAACCTTCATACGCTGGCCGATCCCGCCTATCAAGGCACCGGCGTCGGCGCGCGCACCCCGATCAAACAACCCGCCGGCAGCGCGCCTCGCGACCGACAACCGAGCATCCAACGCCCTGCTCCGCGCCCTCGGAAAACACGGATTCGCCCTGCTCGCCAGCCTGGCGCACCCTCCACCACATCACGGCAAGCCCCAAGCAAGATCGGCCACATCGCCCAAGCCGCCCTCGTCATCGCCCACTTCGAACACAACTACCTACCCAGCAGAGAAAAGATAACTAAAACGTCTAAACATAGCAGGTCAGGGCGTTGCAAAGTGTTTCAGAAGCGTTTCAGTGTTTCATTTCGCGACGTTTTGCTCGTCCAACAGCTCTACGGGCAGGCAATCTTCCCTGCCAGAAGTAAGCAAATCAGATTCGGAGATTGGATCATTCTCAAGCTTCATCGGCGGCAAGCGCCACCGGTTCCCCAATTCTAAAGCCATGCTACCGATACATGCACTATGATTCCGGATCACAATCTTTCGCGCCTTGCTCATATCCAACCGCTGCCAAGTACGACTAGCGTGATGATGCTTTAGCTGACCAGCTACATGCACCGTATCGGTGCCACAACTATCGATCGCTATGCACACATTAGGCCCACAAGTAAGTAGCGCCATTCGCGAAACGTTCTGCAGCCTGTGTCCTAGCATTGTCAAGTTGTCGATCTTATCGTGCAGCTCTCTGTAGGCTACGACAGACATTAGTTCCCAGTTCTTCTCATACCGTTTCCGTATTTCCGCTGCAACCTCCGCAACATCTCGCAGTACTAACGAAACGTCTCGACAGACTTCGATACGTCGTTCGTGCAACAACTTCACTTCTTCGACTTCACGCTGCTCAGCCATTTGCGTAACGAACTGGGCACGTTGCGCCTCCAGCTGCTTCTTAAATTGCTCCTGCGTGTTGCGCAGCTCCGCGCCTGCACGTCGCTCGTTCGCACGATTGGTTAGCCAAACAGCGCCAAGCGTTGCCAATGCCGCAATGAAAGAAGTAAGGACCGACAACCACCATGGTGCACTACTTGCGTTCATTTCTTACCCACCCATATCCCGAGTCGCTTATTTCCTGGCGCGTTGGGTATGCGCCTACGTTCCTCTCAACGGCTTGCGCCCAGCTCCTTTCGCCCATTGACTATCAGCGCGATGGCGATCCGTGCCAGGTGCACCACGCAGTACTCCCAGCGCTCGCTGCTCGGTGCCTCGATGTCCGTCAGCCCGGACGTTGAACCTACCGGCTGTCGTGGACCAGCCGCTCACCGAACGTCTTCCATGACCCATGCTCATGAGTCACGCTGCACAGCCTCCAGCCTCCTTTGACGTCCAACCCATGGTCACGATCCAGACTCGAAACAGAGGGCGTTGATAACTCGGTGTAACAGCTGGAGGTCTGTTCTCGACCCGGCTGGTAACAACCTTCGACATGGGAGGCTTCCAGTATTGACCGGCCTCAGAACGCCCCGTGCCCCAGTGGAGCATACGGATGTCAGCGGTACCCACCAGGCAGTTCAAGAGCGTTTGGGCCGCTGCTTCCCGCCATCGCGGGCGGCGCAGCCTCACGATCCTCAGCAAAGGCCATCGTTGAACGATCAACCGGTCACCAAACGCGAATAATTGATCAAGCCTCGCGCTGCGCGCCGACTTGCCTTTGCGAGGGAATTAACGTTAGGTAGATGTTCAACTTGATGCGGCCTTGTAGACGTGAGCCGCAACCTGCGCGAGAGGGGTCGGAGAGATGGCGATTGAACTACTTGCATATGAGTATGTCTCCGTTAACGCACAAGTAGCTCGCGCACAGCTTCGACCGCATGAGGAAAACACTGAAGAGTTCATACACGAGCACTACAAGGAACTAGTCAAGCGTGGTGAAGAAGGAGACTCTCCGGCGGCAGTGTTTTGCGAAGAGGAAGCCCGTACACTGTTCGGCCAATTGGACCGCGGAAGTCCAGAAGAATTCTTAGACGCGGTCACTATCTTTACCGAACGCTTAGTGGCCGAAATGAATGGTCGAACGTCACCAGGCTTACTCCTGTTCGCACGACTCAACGTCGAAGAAAAAGCGCTCACTGTTGTACTTAAGTTGCAGGTGACGAGCAAGAATGCCGGCGTTCTCCAAGAGCTTGCGGATGGAACCCAATCACTTGGTACTGTTCGGAATGTCCTCGATGCGCCTGGGAAGATCCAAAAGGGTCTAGTTACACCTGACGGTCGCGAAGATAGCGACGTTATCGTTGGCGACAAGCTTGCCCAGAAGTCTACTGCAGAATACTTTGTTCGCGCGTTCGGAATTAGAATTGATGCTCGCCCGGAAGAGGCGGCCCTGGCTTTCCTCAGGGCAGTGAACAGCGTTGATCCTAAGCTAACGTCTCGCGTAGTCTCGGCCTTGGAAGGTGTTGAAGGTGGGGCGCTGCCTGCCGTGACAGAAGGTCTTCTGGAACAAGTGCCGGAGCTTGAGCAGAATTGGGACGCTATTGAATCAAAACTTCAGGAACACAAGCGGCCGATTCGCAACGTTGGCACAAGCACGGCTTTTAGAGCCACTATTACAGCTGGACTAATCACTATTAGCGGACCGGCATCAGCTATCGATCAGTCGACGGCCGTAACCGAAAACGATAAGCGAGGTTGGACGGTCACCGTAGTATCGTCCACCGAGCCCAAGAAGACCTACAAGTGACGACGAACGCAAACTCGTTGCCCATCATTCAAGCGTTAAAGGTGCTTGACCGTCTTGTCGAACGCGCAACCATTACCCAAAGGACAGACGATCTAGATCAGGTTTACATTGAACTTGCTATACCGACTGGCTGCGCACTCTTTGAAGAATTTGAAGTATTGCGATCGCTCGGGCAAGACTTTGTTCTTCATCTTAGCGAGCAAGAGTGCGAGCTTCGATTGTCTCTAGCGGCCGGAAAATATTTGCCCGAACAAGAGGGTGACTTCGAAAGCATATTCGACGAGTCGTCGGCTGACGAGATCAAGCGATCTATGGGCCGAGGAGACATCAAACGACTGCTAGAGCTATGCTCCTCCATGAGTGGCACTCTAAGCGTAAGGTTTAGCAATGATCCAACTCGAACCGGGTGTCACTACTTGGAGAATATTGCTAAGCTGTCAGAAGAGTTGCTCGGCAGGAGATGGCATTCTTTCGTCACCAACTTATTTAAAGGCGCACCCACACTCGTTGTAGGTGACCTCGAAGAGTTCAGCCTTGAGCTTCCAGCACTCAGGGTACAAGGCACAGCAGCGAGCCTAGAAGTCGCCAGCACTCCGAGACTTCCAGAAGAACGTGGTGCTCTGCTGATACCAGGGCGGTATCCGTTGCCATCACCGCTCGAAATCGTCCCAATTGTCGCCAGTACGGTATCGGACGAAGCGCGTGAGTTGGCGGCCGCATTCAATGGGGTTTGCCGATCACTAGTTTTCTATTGGATTGCGCGGGATGTGACCGTTGGAATTGAGAGTGTTAGCCTGAATTTCTCAGGCGCAAGGGAAATACGTATATCACACTTGATGCCAGTCCGGGTAGATAGCGTCGATGCGGACATCGCTCTTTTCTCTTGGTTTTCAAGTAATCCTGACACGGCGAAGTCGGAAGCAATCCAACACGCAGCCTCGTTGGCCCTGACAGACGCTGGTGATTTATCGAATGTGGCAGAGCCAATATACAGAACTGCTCGCTCCCTGTATGATTTGTCACAACGTGGCGCAGTTGCTGAAGCCTTAGCGACTCGCCGTGCCGCGCGCGACGCCGCGATAAACACGGCGATGGACTCAGCGAAGGCAGCTCGGGAAGTTGCAAATAAATCGATCGAACGAACCGTAGTTCAAATAGCCGCGGGAACCGGAATCGTTGTTGCCAACGCAAAAGACGTGCTCAATAGCCCACTTACAGCCGTCTTGCTTCTCATCTTGGCCGGACTTCTCACCCTTACCTGGTTTACGTCATTCCGTACCGAGTTGCAAGCCGCCGATGATACTATCCGTGCGCTATCGAATGACCTTGACCAGTATCGAGATAGCCTATCCAAGGAAGACGTTGAAGCGATCAGGAATATGCTGATAGTCCAGCAGGCCAAACAGCGAATAATCGTAGCCAGGAGGTCTGTTGCCATCTCGTCTTCTGTGGTTATTGTCATGCTCATGTCATTTTCGGCATACTATTTCTTCGGGAACTCAATTCGCACGACGCCGCCGACTCAGTCGCCGCCGACCGGCGGTCCAACAGCGTTACCGACGGCTACCTCTCGTGCGTCCGGGCCAAACACTGGTACGTTACGGACGCCGTCTGCGCCTGCGATAATTGTTCCTACCTATGGCGTACCAAGTGCCCAGAATGTTCCGATATCTAGGACGACACTGTCCCCTCGCTCAGGTCCGTTCTTCATCCGAGTTCTCAGCCACCTGGACTGAATCGCACCCTCTGGCTTCGCGGCGCTTTCGACGCTCTTCGCGCTCATCTGCTTCGTTCTGTTCTTGTTGGTTGGCTAGTTCCGCAATAAAAGCATCGTAGGATTCGTCGAACTTCCTCATTCGCTGGCTGATGGCGCTCGTCTTCTCGTCGCGGAGGTACGCACCGAGTACCTCTTTAATTTCACAACACATGGAGAGCCCCAACTGTCGTGGCATCCCGAGATCGTGCACGGCCCACTGGGAAACGCCATCCGGGTCGCCTAGAACGTTGTGAGCAAGTTTGAGCTGTTGGCGAACTAAACGGTCCGGCACATAGTAGCTGACTCGGTAGAGGGTCTGCAGGGCTTCATCGGCACGCGCTTGACGTTCTGGGTCGACTCTTCCACTGCGATACACGATATATGGTATCTCCCGCTCGAAGAGCAAGATTGCATCCATCGCTTGTGCCGCGTACTCGCTTCCGCGTCGGTGACGTTCAGACTTCAGCTTGAAGGTGTCGCTGAGCCTCGTCAGCGACCAGCCGAGCGCCGTGCCCACGAGCGTGCTGGCAGGAGCGAGCCATTCGATCGTCATTTCTGGTGCCTTCTCTCTGAGAAGCAGACCGTTGCGAGGTTGCACGATAGGTCAGCACCACGGTTCGGACTCGATCCGTCCCACGGTCGGACCAACTGAGTCAACCCAGACGTGCACAATCGGTTCAGTCCAGCTGAGGAGAGTGGTTCACCGTTCTTCCTGGCGGAGCACTCAGCCTTCATGCTCAGCGCTTTACGCAACCTGCAGCCTCGGAACGGCGATGTGGCTAGCGAGCAAGATCGCCTCGGCGATCCAATTGCCCGATGGGTGCCCGGCGGCTCCGGGTCTGGCTAGTAAGGACTTGCCGGTCAACGAGGGAGTTGCAAGCGGGTGGATAGTGTGCAACTCGCCCCTCGGACACAAACAATATCTACCCTTGGAGAGGCCGTCGGATTGACAGCCTCTTTTTCGTGGTCGAACCGCAGGCCGAGAGTGAGGTCTCGGTAGGCCTCGCTCAGCCGGGCGGGCTCTCCGGCGTTCGCCAGTTCGGCCTGCGTCACTGTTCTCTCCGCCTGCGCCCGGTTGATGCTCTCCACAACGGCCGCTGGGTCGATCCCCGGCCGCGATCGCGTGCTCCTCCAGCCACCGCCGCGCTGCGCCGACGCTTCTTGGCGGCGGGCTTCACCGGCCCGCCTGACGGTCCGGTCGACGGTCTTCGAGTCGAACAGCTGTTCAACGCATCCCGTGGAGGCCCCTCCAGCGGGTAGATCGGTGGCGGGTGATTCACCGAGGCCGGAGAGTGCTGAGCGAGAGTCTGTGCTGGGAGATGCCCGTGCTTTGGCGGGCGCTGGAGCAGGCGGGCAGAGGCTAAGACGTCGGGCTAGTGCCGCCCGGATCTGCCCCACCTCGAGACAGCCCGGACGGCACCCCCGGCTACCCCCTCACAGCAAGGCCTTCGTCTCGGCCGCCAGGGCGGTCCGCAGTTCCCAGCTGTCTGAGCCGAGCGGGCTCAGGACTACGTGTTCTACTCCGGCCTTCTGGTACCTCGCGATCTGTTCGGCCAGGTGTTCCGGCGGGCCGGTGGCGACGATGTCGGCTGCTTGTTCCTCTGGCAGGCCGAACTTGTCGGACAGGAATCGAGCTAGCTGGCGGTGTTCGGGGTCGCCTGGGGTGGCGGTGATCGCGGTGAACAGCTGTACGCCGGCGGCGGGGGTGGGGTTGCCTGCTTCGTCGGCCAGGCGGGCGACGGTTTCCATGCTCTGCTGGATCTGGTCCGGCGTCAGCAGGGCCGGCAGCCAGCCCTGGCCGTAGCGGGCGGTTCGGCGCAGGGCGGCCGGAGAGTGGCCGCCTATCCACACCGGGGGCATCGGGACGCAGGGCAGCAGGGTGACTTCGGCGTCGTTGTCCGGGAGCCGGGTCGGGTCGCCGGACAGGAGGCGGGGGAGGGCCCGCAGGAGTGCGTCGGTCCGGTGGCCCCGGTTCGGCAAGGGGGCGTCCGCGGCGGCCCATTCGTCGGGGCGGTCTCCGCCGACGCCGACGCCTAGGAGCAGGCGGTCTTCGCTGAGGAAGTGCAGGGTGCCGATCTGCTTCGCGACCCACGCGCTCGGGCGCAGGGCCAGTTGCAGTACGGCGAAGCCCACGTCGATCCGCTCGGTCGCGGACGCGGCTGCGGCCAGGGTCAGCGAACTCTCCAGCGTCGCGTCCCGCGTGCTGAGATGGTCTCCGCACCAGAAGGAGTCCAGGCCGAGATCTTCGATCCGGCGCGCGACCGCGCCAGGATGGGGAACCGCGCCGTCATTGAGTGCGGAATGGTTGATCCCGACTTTCACCGTCATGCTCATCTGCTCCAAAAAAATGGTTGGCTGGATCCGCCAGAAGAATGTAGAACCTCTAGTATGGTGAAGGTCAAGGAAGTCGCCTGATGAGGTGACGCAACGACTTCCGTGGCGCGGAACCGGTTCTGGTCGGAGTTCGGCTAATGGGGAGATCTGATGTCAAGACGGAAAAGCGTGCGAATAAGTCTCGCGCTCGTGGTGTGTTCGCTGGCCGGGTGGGGACTGCCGGTAACGACGGCAGCCGCGGCGGTGGGCCAAGTGGTGGACACGGATCACGGGCCGGTGCGCGGGGTGGTGACCGAGAAGGTTCTTTCGTTTCAGGGGATTCCGTATGCGGCGGCGCCGGTTGGGGCGCGGCGGTGGGCGTCGCCTGCGGAACCGGGGTCTTGGACGGAGCCGTTGGACGCTTCGCGCGCGTCGGCAGCGTGTCCGCAGCCGGGGGTGGCTGGGGACGAGGATTGCCTTAAGCTCAACGTTTTCACGCCGGCGAATCCCAGTGGGGCGAAACGGCCGGTGCTGGTTTGGTTTCACGGCGGCGGGTTCGTGGTGGGGTCGGGCGCGCTGTACGACCCGACGCGGATGGTCGAGCGTGGGGACGTCGTCGTAGTCACGGTGAATTACCGGTTGGGTGTCTTGGGTTTTCTCGCTCATCGGTCGTTGAAGGAGTCCGGTGATTTCGGGCTCGAGGACCAGCAGGCGGCGTTGCGGTGGGTGAAGCGCAATGCGGCGGCGTTTGGCGGGGACCCGGATCTGGTGACCGCGTTCGGGGAGTCGGCGGGCGCGACTGGGCTGTGTGGTCAGCTCGTATCGCCGGGCGCGGCTGGGTTGTTCCGGCGCGCGATCTTGCAGAGCGGGCCGTGCGCGGTGCCGTTCCGGGCTCGCGCCGAGGCTGAGACGGACGGGGAGCGGGTGGCGGCTGCGGCTGGTTGTGCGGGGGCTGATCCAGCCGGGTGTCTTCGCGGGCGGTCGGTCGCTGAATTGCTTGCGGCGGCGGGCGGTCAGGTGTGGCAGCCGGTTGCCGGGACTTCGGTGGTGCCGGTCCAGCCCGCGGATGCCTTGCGCAGTGGTGATTTCCATCGGGTGGACCTGCTGGTGGGCGGAAATCGGGACGAGGCGCGGTTTCTCGTCGGTCCCCGTTACGACGGGGCGGGGAAGCCGGTGACGGCCGAGCAGTATCCGGAGGTGCTCCGGCAGGATTACGGGGCTGACGCGGACAAGGTGCTGGCGCGGTATCCGCTGGGGGACTATGCGACGCCAAGCCTCGCGCTCGCGGCGGCGAATACCGATTACCAGGACGCGATGCCGAGAATCTCGGTGTGCCCGACGTTGTGGACCGCCCAATCCGCCGCTCGGCATGTGACGGTCCGCGCCTACGAATTCTCGGATCGCACCGCTCCTCCGCGGAAGGAGATTCCCGGATTTCCCGCTGGCGCGCAGCACACCGCGGAACTGCAGTACTTGTTCCGCTACGCCGAGGCGGGCGCGGAATTGACGGCGACGCAACGTGCTTTGGGCGACGCGATGATCGGGTACTGGACTTCCTTTGCCCGCACGGGCGTTCCCGAATCGCCTGGTGCTCCTGTCTGGCCTCGGTTCGGGGCCAGTTCGGACGTGCTGGCGTTCTCGGGCGTGCCGGGCGGGATCGCGCTCGTCGATCTCGCTGCCGAGCACCAGTGCGGGTTCTGGTCGTCGCTGGGAGTTCCGGGAAGCTGAACGAAACGGCCGGCCCGGTCGATGCCGGGCCGGCCGTTTCACGGGGTGGTCACGTGCCAGGGGTGCCTTCGAGGACCACCTCGTACAGGTCCTGGTCGCTTTCCACCAGGCCGGACAAATCGGCGAGCAGTTCGGCGAACCGTTCGCCGCGGGCGGCCTGCTCGAAGGCTTCCGCCGATTCCCATTCCGCGACGTTGAAATAGACGTCGGATTCCTTCTGCGACCGCGAGAGCTGATACCGGATCAGGCCCGGCTGTTCTTCCATGTACCGGCCCGCTCGTTCGTAGAGCTTTTCGTAGGTTTCGGGGGAGCCGGTCACGGTCATCTTGTTCACCAGCACGATCATGGTCTTCTCTCCTTCAGCGCAGTTGTTCGATGACCTTCCCGAACTGGTCCAGGAAAGGTTCCAGCACGGTGAAATACGTGAATCCGAAGCGCTCCCGGCGTTCGAGGACGCCGTCCGCCAGTTCGCGGGCCGAACCCGCGAGCAGGCCGGGAAGCGCGAGCGCCTCGTCGTCGGTCATGCCGTCCGGGCGGCCGCGGATGCCCCTTGTCGCGGCCCGCGGGTCGGCGGTGAGGGCCACGGTGTGCACCAGGACGTTCAGCTCGGGGCCGCGGCCGAGGTCGGCGGCCGTCTTGGTCAGGCGGCCGACTCGCTCGGCCATCGCGGCCGCGTCGACCAGCGTCAGTTCGCCCGACGGCCGGCCGGGGTCCTGGCGCAGGCCGCTGAACCCGACGATGTCCGCGTTCCCGGCGGCGAACCGCAGCATCCGGTCGCCGTTGGCCCCGATCAGCAGCGGCGGCCGCGGTTTCTGGACGAGATCCAGCCCGAAACCCGGGTCTTCCAGGAACGCGCCGACCTCGCGGACCAGGGTTTCCAGCCGGCCGACGCGGTCTCCCCACGGCAGGCCCGCGGCCTCGAACTCGCCGCGGACGTAGCCGGCGCCGAGCCCGAGTTCGAGCCTGCCGTCGGTGAGGCGGTCGATCGTCGCGATGTCGCGGGCCAGCAGGAGCGGAGTGTGGAAACCGCCGTTGAGCACGAAAGTGCCGACCCTCGGCCGTTCCGTGGCTTCGGCCGCGGAGACGAGCGCCGGCAGCGGGGCCATGGCGGGCCCCGCGGCGGCGGGGAGGACGGCAGCCGGAGATGGTCGGACAGCAGGAGCACGTCGTAGCCGAGCGATTCGGCTTTCCGGCATTTCGCGGCGAACTCCCGTCGCGAGCCGGTGGCGAGGAGATTGATTCCGAAACGAAGAGCGGGCGCGGAACCGCCCGATGCCGATGTCAAGGCGACCTCCGGTCGTGGTCCCGGGAAACGATCAGGGCTGGCTCGCGTAGCTCGAGGTGAGGGCGGACTGCTGGCGGCTCTGGTCGTCCAGCGCCGGATCCATCCGCAGGATGGCCTCGTGCAGCCTGCTGATCCGGGCGGACGGCGTGAGGCCCAGTTCCCCGGCGAGGTCGGCGCGCAGCCGCCGGAACACCTCCAGCGCCTGCACCTGCCTGCCGGACCGGTACAGCGCGAGCATGAACAAGGCCTGGAGGTTCTCGTTCATCGGGTCCTGGGCGGCCGCCGCCCCGAGTTCGCTGAGCAGTTCGCGGTGGTACCCCAGGCGCAGCTCCGCTTCGTAGCACTGCTCGGCGGTCGAGGCCCGCGCCTCCTCGAGGCTGCGCACCTGGCCGCGCAGGATCGGGCCGAGGTCGACGTCGGACAGCGCCGGTCCGTTCCAGGCGGCGAGCGCCTCGCGGCTCAGCTGCGACACCAGCAGGTCGTCCTTGGCCTGCCGGGCCGCGCGGGCCCGCGCCGCCGACTCCCGGAACCGCTCGAGGTCGAAGCTTCCGGGCGGGACGACCATGGCGTAGCCGCGGGCGATGGTGGCCAGGTGCTTCCTCGCCGCGGAGAGCGAACCCAGGTCCGGGTCCGCGGCCAGCGCGCGGCGGATCTGCAGCACGTAGGTCTGCAGGGTCTGCGCCCAGGTCCGCGGCGGGCGGCCCTCCCACAGCTCGCTCATGCAGGTTTCGGTCGACACCGGCTTGTTGGCGTTGAGCAGGAGCAGCGCGACGAGCTGGCGTTGCTTGGGCGCGGTCGGCAGATACGATTCCTTCCCGTTCGTGATGCGAAGGCCGCCAAGTACGTAGAAACGCAAGTTTTCCCCCAAAGGTATTCGCTAACTGAACATGCCGGTCCTATTTCGCGAAGCTCTGATCCAGTGCCGCGACAGTGCCGAAAGCTTCGCCGATTGGCGGAAATACGGTTAAACGGCCGAACACGGTGGCGCGTGTTCAATTGCGCGTGTCTACAGACAGTGACGAGCCTAGCACGGGTTTGATCGAAGAGTCCAGGGAGCGGGAAGCTGCCGAACCTATTCGCCGGGAATTGGCGCGCGAAGTGCCACTGCGCTGTCCGGGGGAATTCGACAGCGCAGTGGCACGGCGGGCCGATGGCCGGTTATTTCAGCTGGACGCGGGGGAAATGTGCTCTTCGGCTTGCGGTGCCGCCGCGGTGCCGCGGGAACGCAGCAGCACGAGCGAGAGCAACGCCGCGGCGAGCGCGACGCAGGCGGCCAGAAGGAAACCGTTCTGGAAACCTTCGGTGAGGTACTGCGGATTGTGCTCCGCGCCCGCGCCGAAGCCTGCGGTCGTGGCGGCCGCGACCGACGCGATGATGGCGAGGCCGAGCGCTCCGCCGATCTGCTGGGTCGTGTTGATCAGCCCGGAAGCCAGTCCGGCCTCCTGCGGGCGGGTGCCGCTCATCGCCGCGATCGTCACCGCGACAAGGGAAAGCCCCATGCCGGTGCCGCAGAGCAGCGACGGGCCGAGGACGTCGACCGCGTAGCTGCCGCCCGCCCGCACCGACGCGAACCAGCCCAGCCCCGCGGTCAGCAGCGCGAGACCGGTGACCGCGGCCCACTTCGGGCCCAGCTTGCCGACCAGTTTCCCGGCGAGCTGGGACGAGGCGACGATGGTCGCGGTGAGCGGAAGGTAGGCGAGGCCGGCCACCAGCGCGCTGAACCCGAGGACCTCCTGCAGGTACACCGCGATGAAGAAGAACATCGCCAGCAGGGTCATGCTCAGCAGCACGTTGAGCACGTTCGCCGAGGTCACCGCCCAGTTGCGGAAAATGGAGAACGGGACGAGCGGGTTCTTGACCCGTTTCTCGGTCACGACGAAAGCGGCGAAGAGCACGACGGCGACGGCCAGCCGGACGATGGTGCCGGTGGATCCCCAGCCGGACTTTTCCGCGTCCACCAAGCCCCAGACCAGCAACGCCATGCTGCCGGTGATGAAGACCGCGCCGGGCACGTCGATGCCCGCCGCGTCGTCGGCGACGCTCTCGCGCAGCAGGCGGGGAGCGAGCGCGATGGCGATCGCGCCGACCGGAACGTTGATGAACAGCACCCATTCCCAGCCGAGCCAGCTGGTGAGCACGCCGCCGAGCAGCACGCCGCACGCTCCGCCGGCGCCGACCGCCGCGCCCCAGATGCCGAGCGCGCGGTTGCGCTCCTTGCCTTCGGAGAACGTGGTGGTGAGCAAGGAAAGCGCGGCGGGCGAGGTGAGCGCGGCCCCGAGCCCCTGCACCGCCCGCGCGCCGTAGAGCCATTCCGAACTCTGCGCGAAACCGCCGAGCAGCGAGGCGAGAGTGAACAGTGCGAGGCCGAGCATGAACATCCGGCGGCGGCCGGCGAGATCCGCGAGCCGTCCGCCGAGCAGCAGGAAGCCGCCGAATACGAGGACGTACGCGTTGACCACCCAGGAAAGCTCGGCGGCCGACATTTTCAGGTCGGCCTGAATCGAGGGAAGCGCGATGTTCACGATCGAGCTGTCGACGACCAGCATGAACTGGGCGGACGCGAGAAGCGTCAGGGCGAGCATCTTGCTCGGCGACCGTACGGTTTTCGATTCGCTCGGAGAATTCCTCGTCGAACCGCGGATTCCGGCTTCTTCAGCGCCCGTTCCCTGCGGATTTGTCATCGACGCACCGCCGATCCGCGCTCGGTCGCGTAGCCGGCAATCGGCCCGTGCATGGAGTCCTCCCTGATGTCGGATATCGGCAAAAGCGTTGTGCCATAAGCGAAACTGAGTCTTTCATCTCTAGTTATGTCGAGGTCAAGTCAACCATTCGAGTGTGAGTCAAGTCACAAATGATCGGCCATTTTCGCGGTGCGCAGGACATTTCAGCCGCGATGTACCGCGGCTCCAGGAAAGCCTCAGTGCGGACTGCCAGCATTGGCCTCACCCGGTTCGCGATGCCGCGTCTGGAAAAGACTCACGGGGACGGAGGCTGCCTTGCCCGAAGACGAATGGCAGACCAGTGTGCACGCCGAGACGATCGGGGCGCCCGCTGATCGCATCTTCGCCACAATCGACGACATCGAGAACTGGCCGCTGGTATTTCCGCCGATGGTGCACGTGGAAAGGCTCGGCGACGGCGCGGCCGGAGAACGGTTCCAGGTCTGGGCCACCGCGGGCGGCCAGGTGAAAAGCTGGGTCACCGGGCGGGCGGCGGGAAAGGGGCCGTCCTCGGTCCGGTTCTCCCAGCTGACTTCGCCGCCGCCGCTCGCCGCGATGGACAGCGAATGGTCGGTCGAGCCGGGGCACGGCCGGAGCACGGTCCGCATCCGGCACGAATACCGGGCCTTGACGGACGACCCGGAGAGCCTGGCCTGGATCGAACGCGTGGTCGGCGAGAACAGCGCGCACGAGCTGGCGGCGCTGAAAACCGGAGCGGAGCAGGAAAAACACGGCGGCGTACTGTCCTTTGCGGACAGTGTGGTGGTCGGCGGCTCGCGTGCCGACGCGTATGCGTTCATCCGGGACGCACAGGACTGGCCTGCCCGGTTGCCGCACGTGGCCCGCGCCGACGTCGCCGAACCGGCCCCGGACGTGCAGATCCTCGAAATGGACACCACGGCCAAGGACGGTTCGGCGCACACCACGCGATCGGTGCGGATCTGCCTGGCGGAAAAGAAGATCGCGTACAAGCAGCAGGTGCTGCCAGCGGTGCTTTCCGCGCACGTCGGATGCTGGTTCTTCGACGAAAGCGAGGCCGGGGTGCGGATCACCTCCCAGCATTCGGTCGTCATCGACCCGGGGAAGGTCGAAGCGGTGCTGGGCGCCGGGGCCACGATTGAGCAGGCGAAAGAGTTCGCCCGGTCGGCGTTGAGCGGGAACAGCCAGATCACTCTGGGGCTGGCCAAGGAATTCGCCGAACGCGCAGCGAAGGCCCGCTCATGACGGTGGACCCGGCGGTGTACGCCGAACTCCAGCAGTTTTATTCCGCCCAGATGCAGTTGCTCGACGACGGTGCGGCCGAGGAATGGGCGCGCACTTTCACCCCGGACGGGGTCTTCGAACAGAACGTGCTTCCCCAGCCGTGGAAGGGCCGCGACGAGATCGCGGCGAAGATGCGCGCCGCGGTCGAGAAGGTCGCGGCGAAACAGCTCGACCGGCGGCACTGGATCGGGATGGTGACCGCGCGGCCGGACGGCCCCGGCGCGGTGCGCACCCGCTATTACGCGACGGTCGTGCAGACGCCGGCCGGCGGCTCCGCCGAAGTGCACCTCAGCACGCGGGCGGAGGACGTGCTGGTGCGGTCCGGGGGCTCGTGGCTGGTCGAGCACCGTTCGGTGTGGCACGACGGCTCGACCGCGGAAGGATGACCATGCCTGTCGACCCCGACAAGTTCCGGGAGATCTTCGGCTCCCTGCCCACCGCCGTCGCGGTCGTCACCGCGGTGGGCGACGACGGCGACCCCTGCGGCCTGACCATGAACACGGTGACCGCGGTGGCCAAGACGCCGCCGCTGCTGCTGGTCTGCCTCGACGAGAATTCCCAGACGCTGCAGGCGATCCGGCACTCCCGCGCGTTCGTGGTGAACTTCCTGGCCGGGAACGGCAGCGCGCTGGCCGACCGGTTCGCCAGGAAGGGCCGGGGGAAGCTGGCCGGATTCGACTGGCTCCCCGCGCCTTCGGGCGGCGGCGCGCCGATCCTCGCCGGGCACGTGCTCGCGCACGCGGAATGCTCGGTCCGCGAAGAAATCCGGGTCGGCGACCACTCGGTCGTGATCGGCCTGCTCGACGACGGGGAGGCCTACGACCGGCCCCCGCTCGTCTACTACCGCAAGAGCTATTCCGCGTGGCCGGCCGGCGAGGCCCGCCCCATTCCCGCCGGGCGCTGACATCCCCGGACAACCTCAGGAGGACCCATGAAGTTCGGCATCAATCTCGCGCCCAACGTCACGCCGGAGGAAAAGAGCGGCGTGCAGGTGTTCGCGGAATTCCTCGAACTCGCGGAGCTGGCGGACAAGCTCGGCTTCGACCACGTCAAAACCGTCGAGCACTATTTCACCTCCTACGGCGGCTACAGCCCTGACCCGGTGACGTTCCTCGCCGCCGCGGCCGCCCGGACCGAGCGGATCCGCCTGGTGACCGGCGCGGTGCTGCCCGCGTTCACGCATCCGCTGAAGCTGGCCGGGAAACTGGCGATGCTCGACAACATTTCGCGCGGACGGCTGGAAGTCGGCTTCGGCCGGGCTTTCCTTCCGGACGAATTCGCCGCCTTCCAGATCTCCATGGACGAAAGCCGCCCGCGGTTCGACGAGGGTGTCGAAGCGTGCCGCCGGCTGTGGGCCGAGGAGAACGTGGTGTGGGACGGCCAGTTCTACCAGTTCGGCCCGGTCACCATGCTGCCGAGGCCGTTCCAGCAGCCGCATCCGCCGATCCTGGTCGCGACCGCGCGCACCCCGGAGTCCGCCGAGGCCGCCGGGGTCGCCGGCTACGGCGTGATGATGGTGCCCTCGATCAACAAGGTCGAGAAGGTCCAGGACATGCTCGCCTTGTACCGCAAGGCTTACGCCGGCGCCGGGCACCAGGGCGAGGGCCAGGTCCACATGACCTACAACACCTACCTTTCCGAGGATCCGGAACAGGCCAGGACGCTGGGGAAGGCGTACGCCGAGAACACGCACGAGAAGCTCGTCGGCGCGGTGACCTCGTGGGCCACCACCCGCAGCGAGCAGTACCGCGGCTACGAGCAGATCGCGCAGAAGGCGAAGTCGAGCAGTTTCGAGGACCAGATCCGCGAGACCAAGGTGCTCGTCGGCACGCCGGACGAGGTGGTGGCGCAGGTGCGCCAGATCCGCGAATGGTTCGGTGAGATCACCGTCAGCCTGCAGCCGACCGCGGGCAACATGCCGCTCGAGGAATCGGTGCGCACCATGCGGCTGTTCGCCGAGCACGTGCTGCCCCGGTTCGCCTGAGCGGCGGGGGAGGAGGCGAACGGTGACTGACGAGGTGCCGGTGTTGATCGTCGGCGGCGGACTGGCCGGACTGACCGCCGCGCTCTTCCTCGGGCTGCACGGGGTCCGGCCGCTGCTGGTGGAAAAACATCCGACCACGTCGGCCGTGATGAAGGCCAGGGGCCAGTACCCGCACGTGATGGAGGCGCTGGCGATCGGCGGCGTGGCCGAGCGGGTGCGGGCGGCGGGCCCCGGCGGCAGCGAGGACTTCTACATGGTCGTCGCGAAGTCGCTGGCCGGTCCGGTGCTGCACAGCATCATGACCAACGGGGAAATGTCGATGCGGCACGTTTCCCCGCAGGAATGGGCGATGGCGAGCCAGGAGCGCACCGAGCCGATCCTGGCCGACCGGGCGCGCGAACTCGGGGCCGACCTGAGGTTCTCCACCGAACTCGTCTCGTTCGAGCAGGACGCCAGCGGCGTCACCGCGGTGCTGCGGGAGAACGGGGCGGAGCGGACAGTGCGGGCCGGTTACCTGGTCGGCGCGGACGGGCGGCGCAGCCCGGTCCGCGAGGGCGCGGGCATCGGTTCGCACGGCCGCGGTGTGCTGGGGCATCTGCTGCGGGTGTTCTTCGACGCCGACATGTCCGGTCCGCTCGCCGACCTCGAAGGCGTGGCGGAAGGCGAGCGGTTCGCTCTCTTCCATCTGCTGGAAGACAGCATGCCCGGGGTTTTCTACACCACGGACGTGCCGGGGCGGTACGGCTACATCCGCGGGCTGACCGACGAGCCCGTCGACTGGCGGGACTGGCCGCCGGAACGCGCGGCCGGGCTGGTCCGGCGCGGGCTCGGGATGCCGGAGCTGGAGGTGGCCGGGGTCGGCGAGACGCCGCTGGTGGAGAGCATCGCGGACCGGTTCACCGAGGGCAGGGTGCACTTGATCGGCGACGCGGCGAAGGTCGTCCCGGCCCCGGGCGGGCTCGGCGGCAGCACCGCGATCATGGACGGGTTCTACCTCGCGTGGAAGCTGGCGGCGGTGCTCCGGGGCGAGGCCGGTCCGGGATTGCTGGACAGCCACGACGCGGAACGCAGGCCGGTCGCGGAGATGATCGCCGAGCAGCAGTTCGCGAACACCCTGCAACGGCTCGCGCCGGGGCTGGACGACGGGACCGCGGCGGAGATCATCAGCCCGGTGACGCAGGTCTTCGGCTACCGGTACGCGCACGGCGCGGTGGTGCGGGAGCCGGACGACGAGGGCGAATTGCTGGAGGACCCGACGAAACCGACCGGACGCCCGGGATCGCGGGCGCCCGATGTCCCGCTGGGGCCCGGTGCCGAGGCGGATTCGACGATCGGGCTGTTCGGGCGCGGGTTCGTGCTGCTGGCCGGGCCCGCCGAGGCGCGGCTGCTGGACTCGGTGCCGGAGATCGCCGAACGGCTGGGAATTCCCTTGCGGGGCTTCCGGATCGGCGGTTCCGCCGCGGATCGGTGGGCGCGGGCGTACGGGGTGACTGACGCCGGGGCGGTGCTGGTTCGCCCGGATCGGTTCATCGCGTGGCGGGCGCCGGGGCAGTCCGCGCCAGCGGAGTTGGAACGGGCGTTGCGCATCGTCCTGGACCGAGGTGCGGAATGATCCTGGTGACGGGAGCGACCGGCACGGTCGGCGGCGCGGTGCTCGCCCGGTTGCGGGCGGACGGCGTACCGGCGACGGCGCTGACCCGCTCCCCGGAAAAGGCGGACTTGCCACCGGGGACGCGGGTGGTCGGCGGTGACCTGGGTGTGCCGGAGAGCCTGCCGCCGGCGCTCGACGGGATCGACAGCGTGTTCCTGATGTCGCCCGGACACTGCAAGGCGATCCACGACGCGAACCTGGTCAAAGCGGCCGCGGACGCCGGAGTGAAGCGGATCGTGCAGCTGTCTTCCGCCGGAGTCGCCGAAGCGGAGGAATCGGGGCAGGACAACGCGCTCGCGGCCTGGCACCGCGACGCGGAGGACGCCCTTCGCGCCTCCAGTCTGGAATGGACGATCCTGCGGCCGGGCGAGTTCATGTCGAATGCGCTGGCCTGGGCGGGATCGATCAGCGCGGACGGGACCGCCGCCACGCCGGCGCCGGACCTCGTGCAGGCTCCGATCGATCCGGCCGACATCGCCGCGGTGGCGGTGGAAGCGCTGTGCGGGCACGGACATGCGGGCAAGACGTACGACCTGAGCGGGCCGGAGCAGCTCAGCGCGGCGGGCCAGATCGCGGTCCTCGGCGAGGTGCTGAACCGGGACATCGAGGTCCGGCGGGTTTCTCTCGCGCAGCACCGGGCGGCGATGCTGCGGAAGCATCCGGAGGAAACCGTCGCCGGGGTGCTGGAATCGCTGGAACAGGCGCTGGCCTGGCCCGGAAACGTGCGCGCGGAATGCGTGCCGACCGTTTCCGAAGTGCTCGGCCGCCCGGCGGCGACTTTCCGGGAATGGGCCGTGCGGCACGCGCCCGCGTTTTCCTGAGCGCGTTTTCTACAGCGGCTCCTTAGTTTTCCTGTACCGGCCGCTGAAAGAATAAGCGAAGGGCCGGAACTGTCCGGTCCGGTCTCGGCTGGCAGCGCGGCTGGCCGGCATTCGGCTGGCCGCCGCGAGGCGGTCCCGTCAAGGGAAGGTGTGGACAATCCATGTCGAACGCCCGACGCGTCGTGATCACCGGGATCGGGGTCATGGCTCCGGGTGGCGGCGGCGCCAAGGAGTTCTGGGACCTGATCTCCGCCGGCCGGACCGCGACCCGCCGGATCACGCTGCTCGACCCCGAACCGTACCGGTCGCAGGTGGCCGGCGAATGCGATTTCGACCCGGCGGCGCACGGCCTCGGGCCGCAGGAGATCCGCCGGATGGACCGGGCCGCGCAATTCGCGGTGGTCGCCGCGCGCGAAGCGGTGGCCGACAGCGAACTGGAATTCGCCTCGCTCGATCCCGGCCGGATCGGCGTCGCGCTCGGCAGCGCGGTCGGCTGCACGATGAAACTCGAAGAGGAATACGTCGTCATCAGCAACGGCGGCCGGATGTGGCTGACCGACCACGAATACGCGGTGCCGCATTTCTACGACTATTTCGTGCCCAGTTCGCTGGCGGCGGAGGTGGCGTGGACGGTCGGGGCCGAGGGACCGGCCTCGGTCGTTTCCGCCGGATGCACTTCGGGACTCGATTCGGTCGGCTACGCGGCGGATCTGCTCCGCGACGGCGAGGCCGACGTGGTGATCACCGGTGCGACGGACGCGCCGATCGCCGGCATCACGCTGGCCTGTTTCGACGCGATCAAGGCCACCACGCCGCGCAACGACGAACCGGCCACCGCGTCGCGGCCGTTCGACCGCAGCCGCAACGGATTCGTGCTGGGCGAAGGCTCCGCGATGTTCGTGCTCGAAGAGTACGAGCACGCGCGGCGCCGCGGAGCGCACATCTACGCCGAGATCTCCGGGTACGCGTCGCGCTGCAACGCCTACCACATGACCGGGCTGCGCGCGGACGGCCGGGAAATGGCGGCCGCGATCACCGCGGCGCTGGACGAGGCCCGGCTGCCGGGGACGGCGATCGACTACATCAACGCGCACGGCTCCGGGACCCGGCAGAACGACCGGCACGAGACCGCCGCGTTCAAGTCGAGCCTCGGCGAGCACGCCTACCGGACCCCGGTCAGCTCGATCAAGTCGATGGTCGGGCATTCGCTCGGCGCGATCGGCTCGATCGAGATCGCCGCCTGCGCGCTCGCCATCGAGCACGGGATCGTGCCGCCGACGGCGAATCTGCACGAAGCGGACCCGGAATGCGACCTGGACTACGTGCCGCTCGCGGCGCGGGAACGGCGGCTCGACGCGGTGCTGAGCGTCGGGAGCGGGTTCGGCGGGTTCCAGAGCGCGATGGTGCTGACCCGCCCGGTCGGGGCGGCGTCGTGACCGGCAACGCGGTGGTCACCGGAATCGGCGTCACCGCGCCGAACGGCATGGGCGTGGACGAGTTCTGGTCGGCGACGCTCGAAGGCCGCAGCGCCATCGGCCCGATCACCCGTTTCGACCCGAGCCGGTACCCGTCCTCACTGTTCGGCGAGATCCCGGACTTCCGGGTGCGGGAGCACCTGCCGAGCCGGCTCGTGCCGCAGACCGACCGGATGACGCAGCTCGCGCTGGTCGCCGCGGACTGGGCGCTGGCCGACGCGAAGGCCGAGGCCGCGGAGTTCGACGAGTTCTCGATGGGCGTGGTCACCGCGAGCGCGTCCGGCGGCTTCGAATTCGCCCAGCACGAGCTGGAGAAGCTGTGGAGCAAGGGCAGCGAGTACGTCAGCGCCTACCAGTCGTTCGCGTGGTTCTACGCGGTCAACACCGGCCAGATCTCGATCCGCAACGGGATGCGGGGTCCCAGCGGCGTGGTGGTGACCGACCAGGCGGGCGGGCTGGACGCGGTCGCGCAGGCGACCCGGCAGCTGCGCAAGGGAGTGCGGCTGGTGGTCACCGGCGGCGTCGACGGTTCGCTGTGCCCGTGGGGCTGGGTGGCCCAGCTCGCCACGGGTTCGCTGACCCGGGCCGTCGACCCGGAGCAGGGCTACCGGCCGTTCAGCGCGGAGGCCGACGGTTTCGTGCCGGGCGAGGGCGGAGCCATCCTCGTTGTGGAGGACCAGGAAGCGGCCAAAGAGCGCGGGGCGCGGTGCTACGGCGAGATCTCCGGGTACGCGGCGACTTTCGACCCGAAGCGGGGCAGCGGCCGCGAACCAGGGCTGCGACGCGCGATCGAACTCGCGCTTGACCGAGCCGAGGCGACTCCGGACGAGATCGACGTGGTTTTCGCGGACGCGGCCGGAATCCCGGACCTGGACCGGATCGAGAGCGCCGCGATCGCCGCGGTGTTCGGACTGCGCGGGGTTCCGGTGACCGCGCCGAAAACGATGACCGGACGGCTCTATTCGGGCGCCGCTTCGCTCGATCTGGCGAGCGCCCTGCTGTCCATCCGGGACCAGGTCGTCCCGCCGACGCTGTACGTCGCGGAGCCTGCCCCGGAGCACCCGATCGACCTGGTGCGGGACACGCCGCGGGAAGCCGAGGTCGGCGCCGCGCTGGTGCTGGCCCGCGGCCGCGGCGGCTACAACTCGGCCATGGTCGTCCGGGCACCGAAGTGACCACCGAGCGGAAGGACCCTGAAATGGCGGAATTCACCCTGGAAGCCCTCAAACGCGTGATCCGCGAGGTCGCGGGCGAGGAAGAGGGCGTCGATCTGGACGGCGAGATCGCGACCGCGACGTTCGAGGAACTCGGCTACGACTCGCTCGCGCTGCTGGAGGCCTCGGCCCGGATCCAGCGCGAGTACGGCGTCGTGCTCTCCGACGACGACGTCACCGCGGTCGGTTCCCCGGCCGAGCTGGTGGAGCTGGTGAACAAAGGCCTGAACGTCACGGCGGGCTGAGCGGGCCGGCCGAGCAGGAAGGAGCTTCATGTGACGGGAACTCTGATGCACCGCGCCGCCGCCGGCCCGGCCGAATGGGTCGTCTGCGCCGGCTGCCGCGACCTGATCTACGGCAAACGGCTGTCCCGCTCCCTCGGCGTGTGCCCGGAATGCGGGCGGCACGGCCGGGTGCCCGCCCCGGAACGGCTAGCCCAGCTGCTCGACCCGGGTTCGGCCGAACTGCTCGGCTTCCGGGCCGCGGACGCCGATCCGCTGGGTTTCGTCGACTTCAAGCCGTATCCGCGGCGGCTCGCGGAAGCACGCCGCGAGACCGGGCTCGACGAGGCGGTGCTGTGCGCTCGCGGGAAGATCGAGGGCCAGCCGGTGGTCGTGGCGGCGATGGACTTCCGGTTCATGGGCGGCAGCCTCGGCTCGGCGGTCGGCGAACTCATCACCCAGGCCGCCGAGGAAGCGCTGCGCACCCGGACCCCGCTGCTGGTGGTGACCGCCTCCGGCGGCGCCCGGATGCAGGAGGGCGCGCTGTCGCTGATGCAGATGGCCAAGACCAGCCAGGCGTTCGCGCAGCTCGACGAGGCAGGGGTGCTCACCGTTTCGCTGATCACCGACCCGACGTTCGGCGGGGTCGCAGCCTCGTTCGCCTCGCTGTCCGACGTGCTGGTCGCGGAACCGGGCGCGCGGATGGGCTTCGCCGGGCGGCGGGTGATCGAGCAGACCATCCGCCAAGAGCTGCCGCCGGACTTCCAGACCGCCGAATTCCTGCTCGCCCACGGGCTGGTCGACCTGATCTGCCCGCGCGGCGAACTGCGGAGCACGATCGGCAGGCTGCTGTCGGCGGGCAACCGGCACGTCGCGCCTTCCGGTCCGGCGGCGGAGATCGGCGACGCGCTGGTGCGGGATCCGGGCGCGCTCGAGGCCCGGGATCCGTGGCAGGCGGTGCGGTCGGCGCGGGCGCTGGACCGGCCGACCACGAGGGACTACTTCCACCGGATCCTGGACGAGTTCGTCGAACTGCACGGCGACCGGCTGTCGGCCGACAGCCCTTCGCTGGTCGGCGGATTCGGCCGGATCGGCGGCCTCCCGGTCCTGGTGCTCGGCCATCAGAAGGGCCACGACGCGAACGAACTCGCCGCGGCGGGCTTCGGGATGCCGCAGCCGAGCGGCTACCGGAAGTCCGCGCGGCTCATGCGGATCGCGGCCAAGCTGGGACTGCCGGTGATCGCCTTGGTGGACACCCCCGGCGCGCATCCCGGCGTGGAGGCCGAGGAACAGGGACAGGCCATCGCGGTCGCGGAAAACCTGCGCCTGATGGCGGGGCTGCCGGTGCCGATCGTCGCGGTGGTGACCGGCGAAGGCGGCAGCGGCGGGGCGCTCGCACTCGCGGTCGCGGACACGGTGCTGATCTGGGAACACGCGGTGTACTCGGTGATCAGCCCGGAAGGCTGTGCGGCCATCCTGTGGAAGGACGCGCAGGCCGCGCCGGAGGCCGCCGCCGCGCTCGGCGTGAGCGCGGAACGGTTGCTGGGCCTCGGCGTGGTGGACGCGGTGATCCGCGAACCGGCAGGCGGCGTCCAGGCCGATCACCATCTCGCCGCCGAGCGCCTGCGTGCCGTGCTGCTCGGCGAACTGGCCCGGCTGGGCGAGCAGGAGCAGATGGAACTGCTCACCCGGCGCCACGCCCGGTTCCGCCGGTTCGGTGCCGCGCACCGCGGGACGGACTCCCGCCGAGAGGACGGGGGCCTCACCGCATGACCGACGACGAGCGCACGACAGACAATCCCGAACTCCTGCGGCTGGTGGACGCGGTCTGCACGCACGCGTCCGGGCTGCTTTCCGGTGTGCGGCAGCCGCCGGCGGTCCTGCGGTTGCGCGCGGCGGATGTCGCGGTGGAGCTGGAATGGCCGGTCGCGGCGAACGGCCAGACGGTGGCGGCCGGGTCTTCGGCGGTGCTTCCGGCCGAGGAGACCGTCGACGATCTCGAATACCTGCTCGCGCAGACAGTCGGCGTTTTCTACCACGCTCCCGAGCCTGGCGCGAAGCCGTTCGTCAGCGAAGGAGACCTGGTCGCGCCGGGGAAACAGGTCGGCATCATCGAGGCGATGAAGATGATGATCCCGGTGGAGGCCGACCGGCACGGCCGGATCGCGGCGGTGCTGACCGAGAACGGGGCGCCGGTCGAGTACGGGGCCCGGCTGTTCGCCCTCGCGCAGGACGGCTGACGAGGTTCCCGTGTCCGCTGACAGCAACGACGAGGAGCGGCCGTGTTCGGTTCGGTACTGATCGCAAACCGGGGCGAGATCGCCCTCCGGGTGGCCCGGACGTGCCGGGAACTCGGCATCCGGTCGATCGCCGTGTACTCCGCCGCCGACGAGGACTCCGCCGTGGTCCGGTTCGCCGACGAGGCCGTCCGGATCGGGCCGGCCGCGGCGAAGGCGAGCTATCTCTACATTCCGGCGGTGATCGAGGCGGCGCTGAAAACCGGGGCCGAAGCCGTGCACCCCGGGTACGGGTTCCTTTCCGAGGAACCGGATTTCGCCGAGGTCTGCGCGAGCAACGGGCTCACGCTGATCGGCCCGCCCGCCGACGTGATCCGGAAGCTCGGCGACAAGGTCGAAGCCAGGACGCTGATGGCGGGCACCGGGATGCCGCTGCTGCCGGGCAGTCTCGAACCGGTCGCGGCCGCCGACGAGGCCCGGCGGATCGCCGACGGCATCGGCTATCCGGTGATCCTCAAGCCCGCGGCGGGCGGCGGCGGAAAGGGCATGCAGGTCGTGTCCGAACCCGGCGAATTCGCCTGGAAATACGGCGAGACGACCAGGACCGCGCTCGCGCTGTTCGGCGACGCGCGGGTGTATCTCGAGCGGTACCTGAACCCGGCGCGGCACGTGGAGATCCAGGTGCTGTGCGACACCCACGGCAACGGCGTGCACCTCGGGGAACGGGACTGCTCGGTGCAGCGGCGGCACCAAAAACTGGTCGAGGAGACCCCGGCGCCGGGCCTCGACCCGGAGCTGCTGGCCGAGATGGGCCGGGTCGCGGTGCGCAGCGCGCTCGCCGCTGGCTACGTCGGCGCGGGCACGTTCGAGTTCCTGGTCGGGCCGGACGGCGCGTTCTCGTTCATGGAGGTCAACAGCCGGATCCAGGTCGAGCATCCGGTGACCGAGATGGTCACCGGACTGGACCTGGTGCGCGAGCAGATCCGGATCGCGGCCGGGCTGCCGCTGGGGTTCTCCCAGGAGGACGTCGTGCGGCGCGGCTGCGCGATCGAATGCCGGATCAACGCCGAGGACCCGGACCGGGATTTCGTCCCCGCCCCGGGAACGCTGACCGAGTTCGTGCCGGCGGGCGGGCCGTTCGTACGGGTGGACACGCACGGCTACGCCGGATACCGGGTGCCGGGGGCTTACGACTCGCTGCTGGCCAAGCTGGTGGTGTGGGCGCCGGATCGCGCGCAGGCGATCGCCCGGATGCGGCGGGCGCTCGGGGAGTTCCGGATATCCGGCCCGGGGATCAGCACGACGGCCGGGTTCTTGGCGGAGCTGCTGGACCATCCCGCTTTTCGGTCGGCTGCGCACAGCACGTCGCTCGTGGACGAGATCCGGTCTGCGTCGCAGGCTGCCTGAGTGTGCGCGGGCTGGCTCCCGCTGAGGTCCGTGAAGGACTCCTTGAGGGAATCAGATTCCCTCAAGGAGTCCTTCACGGACAGTTGCATCGGGTACGGGTCCGTCGATCAGGCGTGGCAGACCGGAAGCCCGCCGTGGTGGGCGACCATCTCGCCGAAGATCCCGGCCACGTCCAGCGGTACCCCGGGCGCGGCGCCGCGGTGTTCGGCGAACGCCCGGTGCAGGTTCGCCACCAGCCGCTCGGAATCCAGCAGACCCGCGAACTCGCCGAGATCCGTCTTGGGGGCGGCTTCGAGCGGGGTGTGCCCGGCGGCGATCGCATCCGCGGCGATCCCTTGCAGCCAGCGGAGATACCGGGCGTTCGCGTCGAGCACCTCGGGCCCGGTCACCGGGCCGTGGCCGCAGACCACCGTCTCCGCGGGCAGTTCGCTAAGACGCTCCAGGACCGCCAGCGACGCGGAGACCGAGCCCATCAGCACGAACGGCGTGCAGCCGGACAACGCGATGTCGCCGCTGAACAGCACGCGCTCCTCGGGCAGCCACACCACTACGTCGTTAGTGGTGTGGGCGGTGCCGAAATGCAGCAGCTCGATCCGCCGGCCGTCGCGGTGCAGCACGAGGCGTTCGGAGAACGTCGTGGTCGCCGGTTTCAGCACCACGTCTCCCCATTCCACGCCGGGCCACAGGTTTTGCAGCGCGAGGCCGTTTTCGATCGCCTCGGCGCGGCCCAATTCGTGCGCGATGATTTCCGTGTCCGGGCCGAAGACGAAATTTCCGAAGGTGTGATCGCCGTGGCTGTGGGTATTGACGATGGTGCGCGGCCGGACGTCGGTGACGGTGCCGATCGCGGCGCGCAGCGCGCGAGCCCTCGATTCGGTGGCTGCGGTGTCGATCACCGTGGTGTCCTCGGCCGAGAGGATTACGCCGGCGTTGTTCAGGCACCATCCGCCGTCCGGTTGCACATACGCGAAAACGCCGTCCGCGATTTCGGCCAGGTTCGGGCGCGTCACATTCCCTCCAGCACGGGAAGGGCGTGGCCTTTGCGGTCGAGGCTGACGTGCCGGCTCCGCACCAGCCAGCCGTCGCCGTGCCGCAGCAGCACGTCCTGGCACACCGTGCTCGCCCACACCCGGCTGGTGTCTTCCGGCAAGGTTTCCACCACCAGCACATAGGAACGCGCGAGGACCGTGCCGTCCGGCCGCCGGTCCGCGTGCAGTCCAGTCAGCAGGTGCCGGTGCACGGCTCCCCGGCGGCGGCGCTCGTCGACCCCGGCCCGGGTCAGCTTTTCGATCGCGGTGCGGCCTTCGAGCGGTTCCGGCAGTCCGGTGGAGGCGAAGACGCCGTCATCGGCGAACGTGTCCAGCCATTCCGCTACCCGGTTTTCGTCGAGCAGGAACATCTGCCGCGCGTAGAAGTGCTGAATATCCTGGAGAACGTCGCCGGAAACCGGATTCAGCTCTGAAGCAAGACTCGTCATGGCATTCCTTTGCGGTCGACGGAGCGTCCGCGACGATGTTCGCAAAACCCGCTGGAGTGCCGGTAAACGCGCGGGTCCTTACCGGTCTTCTACCCGGAACTCACCGGAGCCGGAGAAGCTGGGACGGGAAGATTTCGCCCGAGGAGAAAGGACCGCGATGACCCGGGGAGAGAAGCAGCATGCGATCGTGACCGGAGGGACGAGCGGCATCGGGCTCGCGGTGGCGGCCGCGCTCGCGTCCGGCGGGTTCCGGGTGTTCCTGTGCGGACGGGACAAACAACGCGTCGTCGACACAGTGGCGGATCTGCGGGCCAAGGGCTTCGACGCCGACGGGACCGCGTGCGACGTGCGCAACGGCACCGCGGTCAAGGACCTCGTGCGCAGTGCGACCGAACGGTTCGGCCCGGTCGACGTGCTGGTGAACAACGCGGGCCGGCCGGGCGGCGGGCCGACCGCACAGCTCACCGACGAGGTGTGGACGGACGTCATCGACACCAACCTCAACAGCGTTTTCCTGGTCACCCGCGAGGTGCTGAACGCGGGCGGGATGCTCGGCCGCGGCCGGGGCCGGGTCATCAACATCGCGTCGACCGGCGGGAAACAAGGCGTGGTGCTCGGCGCGCCGTATTCGGCTTCGAAACACGGCGTCGTCGGCTTCACCAAGGCGCTCGGGCTGGAACTGGCGAAAACCGGCGTGACCGTGAACGCGGTCTGCCCCGGCTACGTGGAAACCCCGATGGCCGGCCACATCCGCGGGAATTACGCGCGGATCTGGGACACCACCGAGGAGGACGTGCTTGAGCGGTTCGAGGCGAAAATCCCGCTCGGCCGCTACACGACGCCGGAGGAGGTTGCCGGTCTCGTTTCCTATCTGACCACCGACACCGCGGCTCCGATCACCGCGCAGGCGATCAACGTCTGCGGCGGGCTCGGGAACTACTGATGGCGGCCCCGGAGCGCGTCGTCCACGAGCAGACCGTGTCCCTGCCCGCCGACGCGGTCTACGCGCTGATCGCCGACGTGACCAGGTGGCCGGTGCTGTTCGGGCCGACGGTGCACGTCGAGCATCTGGAACAGGGCGAGGGCACCGAACGGTTCCGGATCTGGGCCACCGCCAAGGGCGAGGTGAAGAACTGGACCTCCTTCCGCAGGCTGGACCCGGTGCGCCGGACGATCGACTTCCGCCAGGAGGTGTCGCAGCCGCCGGTGGCCCGGATGGGCGGCTCCTGGCGGATGGAGGACCTGGACGGGCAGCGGACGCGCGTGGTGTTCGGGCACGAATACCGGGCGATCGACGACGATCCGGCCAGTCTCGCGTGGATTTCCGAAGTGGTGGACCACAACAGCAAGGCGGAGCTGGCGTCGCTGGAGGACTCCGCGCGGCGGGGCCTTGGCTTGGACGCGCGGACAGTGTCCTTTGCGGACACTCGTACGGTGCCGGGCGAAGCCGCCACGGTGTGCGAATCGGTGTACCGGCAGCAGGATTGGCGCGGCACGGACCTGGCGGTGCTGCCGAGGCTGATCGCCGGCAAACGGTCTTCGCCGCCGCCCGGGATTTCCGCCTGCCTTGAGCGGTGGACGTTCGACGAAACGGCTGAGGGAGTCAAGATGACGTTGCGGCACACCGTCGTCGTGGAGAAACCGGAACTCGCTGAGTCGGCGGTGGCTCCGCTGCGCGCGCAGGCCGCGGACCGGCTGCAGGCGGTGGGCGCGTGACCGCGGTGGTGGTGACCGGGGCCGGGTCGGGCATCGGCCGCGCGGTCGCCCACGGTTTCGCTGACGAAGGCGCCAACGTGCTGGCGATCGGGCGGACGGAAAGCAAACTCGCCGAGACCGCCCGGAACCGGCCGGAGATCCGCTCGCTCGTCGCGGACATCACCGCCGACGGCGCGGCGGACCGGATCGCGGAGGCCGCGGCGGCTGAGTTCGGCCAGATAGACGTGCTGGTGAACAACGCGGCCGTCGTGACGCGGGCCCCGCTCGGCGGCATCGACGCGAAACAGGCCCGCGAGCAGGTGGAGACGAACCTGGTCGCCCCCTTGCTGCTGACCCAGGCCTGCCTGCCCTGGCTCCGGCTCAGCCACGGCACGGTCGTCAACGTCAGCACGTCGGGCGCGGTCCGGGGCTGGCCGATGAACTCGGTGTACGGCGCGAGCAAGGCCGGGCTGGATTTCCTGACCCGGACCTGGGCGGTCGAACTGGCGCGGGACGGGGTGCGCGTGGTGTCCGTGGCACCCGGCCCGGTCGAAACCGAGATCGCGGAGAACGCGGGGTTTTCTCCCGAGCAGATCCTGCGGCTGCGGGAGACGCAGCGCGCGAAGGTGCCGCTGGGCCGGATCGGCCGTCCCGAGGAAATCGCTTGGTGGGTGCGGACCTTGTCTCGTCCGGAGGCCGGCTTCGCGACCGGCGTCGTCCTGGCGGTGGACGGCGCGGCGAGCGTCGCGATGTGACCGCCGGACGCGGGAAGGGGCCGGGAGCAACGTCGCTCCCGGCCCCTTCCCGCGCTCCCGGTGCAAGTCAGGCCACCGCGGCGGCCCCGTCCTGCACGACGGTGGCGATGTGCGGGTCGCCCTTGATGAGCGGGAACACCTTGCTCACCCGGGCGTGGAACTCCGGGTCCTTCATCGCCCGGTCCAGGGATTCGCGGTCGGTCCATTCGGCGACGTTGAAGTAGACCTTCGGGTCGTTGACGGCGCGCAGGAATTTGTAGCTGACCAGGCCCGGCTGCTCCAGCATGAATTCGGCGACCTTCGCGTACGCCGATTCCAGCTCCTCGGCCGATCCGGTGAGGATGAGCTTGTTCATGAAGACGACCACAGCGCGGCTCCTTCGGCAATGCTCGGAACGGGACTGCGACCATCACAGCACCGGCGGGTGAGGTCTCGGTGGAACCGCGGTAAGGCGGGCGGCCAGCGGTGGTCAGGCTCCGATCATCGTCACGACGCCGGACACCACGATCAGGCCGACGATCGCCCGGTCGAACACCGCGCGCGGGACCCGGCCGACGAGGCGGCCGCCGAGGATGTTCCCGGCCAGCGCGGCCAGCACCAGGACCGGCAGCCGGGCGCCGAGGTCGGTGGTGTCGAACTGGCCCGCGGTGACCAGGAGGAGCAGCGACAGGCAGTTCGTCACCACGAAGTAGCCCGCGAGATCGCCGACGAAGGTTCTCGGCGGGACTTTCGCGGACGCCAGCAGGACCGCCGGGGGCGCGCCGTTGAGGGAGGTGGTGGTGGAGAGATAGCCGCCCAGCAGGCCGGCGACGGTTTGCCTGACCGTGGTCGCGGGGTGGGCCTGGCGGGTCGGGCGGAGCAGCAGGCGCAGTCCGGAAAGGACGACGACGGTGCCTGCCAGGACGCGGAGGGCGTGCGGCGGGAGCAGGTGCAAGGTGAGCGCTCCGGCGGCGGCACCGGGAAGGCTGGCTGCGCCGAGGATGGCCACGCGACGCCAGTCGATGTGGTTTCGTTCGCGGTGGAGCACGGCGAGCCGGGTGATCATGGTGGTGATCAGGTTGATCACCACCACCTGCGGCAGCGGGAGCCCGATGAGCAGGAGCAGGGGAGTGCCGACCAGGGACGCGCCGAATCCGGTCAGGCCGCCGATGAAACCCGCGAAGGCGACGGCCAGTGCGGCGAGGATCATGCGACGACCGCCTGGCCGACCAAAGCGAGCGACAGCACGGCGAGGATTCCGAGCACGATCCGCCGGACGTCCCCGCCGCCGTGCCGGTACAGCCAGGTTCCGGCGCCGATCCCGGCCAGCGCGATGGGCAGGAACAGCGCGGTCTGCAGGAGGACGTCGCCGGTGAGCAGCCCGCCGCCGGCGGCGGTGCCGACGGTCATCAGGTCGGCCGCCAGGAAGAAGACCACCAGGCTCGCGCGGTTCACCGCCATCGGCAGCGGGGACGCGAGGTACATCAGGACGACCGGCGGGCCGCCCATTCCGCAGGCACCGTTGAGAACTCCGAAAGCGGTGCCCATCCCGGCGCACGCGGCGCGGCCGGGCAGACGCCGGGTCCGGCGGCTGAAAGCCAGGGCCAGCGCGGAAATTCCGACGACCAGTCCGACGGTCAGCCTGGTCGCGCGTTCCGGGAGCGCGGCCAGGAACCAGATGCCCATCGGCAGCCCGGCGAGCGCGCCGAGGAGGAGCCAGCGCACGGACGGGCGGTGCGCGTCCGGCCAGGCCTTGGGCAGCAAGGTCACGCTGGAGGCTACTTCGAGCAGGAGCGTGCTCGGGACGACGGCCGGCGGCGGCAGGACCAGGCACAGGCAGCTCACCCACACCAAGGACGCGCCGAAGCCGGAGTAGCCGCGGATCAGGCCCCCGGCCAGCAAGGCGGCGATGGCGAACGCCATCGCCGCCGGGGGCAGCTGCCAGAACGTCATCGGCGGGCCGGGGGCGACGGGTGCGGCATCTGACCTCCCTGCGACGAACGGACGGCTTCACCTTGAGGCACGTCTGGTCACAGCGGTAGGTCCAGAACCGCGGCATCGCGGGGCGCCAGACCGGTCAGGTCGAGGCGACGCCCGCCTCGCCCCGGGACGCGTCCGTCTCGGCCGTCGCCGCCGGTCCGGCCGGACGGCGCTTCCGGAACTGGTACGCGATCAGGATCAGCGCCAGCGTCACCGCGCTCAGCCAGAACTGCGACCGGGTCGACGGAAGGAACGCCATCGCCAGGATGACCGCCGCCATCAGGGCGATCGTCGCGTAGCTGAGCCACGGGAACAGCCACATCTTCAGGCTCAGCGCGCCCGGATCGGTGTTCTGCAGCCGCTTGCGCAGCCGGACCTGGGCCAGCGCGATCGCCAGGTACACGAACAGCGCGACCGCCCCGTAGGAGTTCACCAGGAACTGGAAGATCAGGTTCGGCGAGGTGTAGGCCGCGATCACGGAGACGTAGCCGATGACCGTGCCGGCGATGATGGCCCGGCGGGGAACGCCGCTGCGGGACAGCTTGGTGAACATCTTCGGCGCGTCGCCGTTGCGGGTCAGCGCGAACAACATCCGCGACGATGTGTACAGCGCGGAGTTGAGGCACGACAGGACGGCGGTGAGGACGATCGCGTTCATGATCGTCGAGACGGCCGGGATGCCGAGCACGTCGAGGACCGCGGCGTACGGGCTGACCGCGGTGTCCGGCGAGTTCCAGGCCTTGACCGAAACCACCACGAAGACCGAGCCGACGTAGAAGAGCACCACGCGGAACACGATGGAGCGCATGGCCTTGGCGATCGCGCGGCGCGGTTCGGCGGACTCGGCCGCGGCGATGGTGACGATCTCCGCGCCGGTGTAGAAGCCGACGCACGGGACCACCGCGGCCAGCACGGCGCCGATGCCCATGGGAGCGAACCCGCCGTGCGAGACCAGGTTGCTGACGCCGCCGTGCGAACCGGGCCAGACGCCGAACAGGTACAGCGCGCCGACCACCAGGAACACGAGGATCGCGATGACCTTGATCGAGGAGAACCAGTACTCGAACTCGCCGTAGGACCGCGCCGAGACGAGGTTCGTGGCGGTGAGCAGCAGGAGCAGTCCCAGGCTGAGCACCCACAGCGGCACGTTCGGCAGCCACAGCTGCAGGATCCGGCCGCCGGCCACCGCTTCCACGGCGACCACGATCACGAAGAAGTACCAGTACATCCAGCCGACCGTGAAGCCGGCGCGATTGCCCATCGCCTCCCTGGCGTAGACGTAGAACGAGCCGAGCGCGGGCCGCGCGACGGTCATCTCGGCCAGCATCCGCATGATGAGCACGGTGATCAGCCCGGCGATCAGGAACGAGACCACCGCCGCGGGCCCGGCCGACTGGATGACCACGCCGCTGCCGACGAACAGGCCGGCCCCGATCACGCCGCCCAGCGCGATCAGGTTCATGTGGCGTTGCTTGAGACCCGGTTTGAGACCGCTCTGGGCGGCGGTTTCCGGTGCAGAACCCACGTCTCCTCCTTCCGGCGGCGCCGGGGACCTCGATGTCCCCGCGCCGGCCGCCGCCGCGATGTCGCTGAGAGCTGCTGTGTGGTTCCCGTCACCGTAGGAAGAGACAGGCCCCTCCGCGAGAGCCAGATGCTAGCCATGCTCCGGTACCAGAACGACCTGATCCCGGACAGCAGGACGGGCGCCGGGCGCCCTCGGAAACAATGGGGTACCCAGCGCCCGTCGACGCTATCCGCGCGCCCGCGGTCCGGAAGGGACGGCGGGTCGCGAGTGCGGCCGAAACCGCGTCCGCCCAGGCCGAAGGGGGCGGCGGGGCGTGAAGGACCCCTTGCGGGAACCAGAGTCACCCAAGGGGTCCTTCACGGACCGGGTCAGGGCTGAATCGCCTTCTCCACGTCGGTGAGCATGCCGTCGACGCCGTGCAGCAGCTCGTCCAGCACGTCGGTGTCGGCGACCAGCGGGGGCGAGATCATGAGCATCGTCGCGCCCCGGTCGTCGCCGCGGAGGATGACTCCGGTGCGGCGGAACGACTCCGGCAGGACCTCCCGCAGCACGGTCAGCGACTCCTGGTCGGTCAGCTCGCGGCCGCCGTCGCGGTCGGCCATCAGCTCGATCGCGTAGAAGAAGCCGGTGCCGCGGACGTCCTTGACGCACCGGTGCGCGTCCTTCAGCGACTCCAAAGCCGCGTGCAGCTTGGGACCCTCGGACAGGACGTGCTCGGGCACCTTCTCGTCGCGCATCGCGCTGATGTTGGCGACCGCGATCGCCGTCGACACCGGGTGGCCGCCCCACGTCGCGCCGTGCGTGAAGACGCCGCCCTTCGGCGAGTCGTACAGCTCGGTGACCAGCTGCTCGCGCACGATCACGCCGCCGAGCGGGGCGTAGCCCGAGGTGGAGCCCTTGGCGAAGGTGATCAGGTCCGGTACGACGCCGGTGAGGCCGTGGCCGAAGAAGTGGCCGAGCCTGCCGAACGAGCAGATCACCTCGTCCGAGACCAGCAGGATGCCGTACTTGTCGCACAGCGCCCGCAGCGCCGGCCAGTAGCCCTCCGGCGGGACCAGCGCGCCCCGGCCGTTCTGGACCGGCTCGGCGAAGACCGCGGCGACCGTCTCCGGGCCTTCCTCGAGGATGACCGCCTCGATGGCGCGGACGCAGTCCAACTGGTCGGCTGGACCGCAGTCGCCGGTGAGGCCGAGGGTGTTCGGGACGTGCCGGACGCCCGGCAGCAGCGGGCCGAACGGCTCCTTGATCTTGGGCAGGCCGGTGACCGACAGCGCGCCCATGGTCGTGCCGTGGTAGGCCATTTCGCGGCTGATGATCTTCGTCCGCTCCGGGGCGCCCTGGCTGCGGTGGTACTGCCGGACGAACTTCAGCGCGGTTTCGACCGCCTCCGAACCGGAGTTCACGAAGAACGTGGTGCCGAGGTCGCCGGGGGCGAGGTCGGCGATGATCCGGGCGGCCTCGATCGACGGCGGGTGCGCCGAACCCCAGTTGCTGGCGTAGGCGAGCGTGCCGACCTGGTCGGCGGCGGCCTTGGCGATGTCCGCGCGGCCGTGGCCCATGTTGACGCAGAACAGCCCGGCGAGGCCGTCGAGGTGCCGGCGGCCCTCGGTGTCGATGAGATAGCTGCCCTCGCCGCGGACGAACACCGGGAATTCGCTCTGCCAGGTGTCCTTGCGCGTGAAGTGCGGCCCGAGGTGTCGGCGGGCAGTGGCCCGCAGCTCCGTGACGTTCACCTGGCGACCTCCTGTGTGTGCGAGAACGGGAATGTGTCGACGATCGCAATCTTTCTGGCCCCCGCCCAGAGCCAGAAAGCGCCGGATCACTAGGGCCAGATCCGGGGCCGGGACGCGAAAAACCGGCCGGGCGCGGGGCCCGGCCGGTTCTCGGTTTCGCGAAGCGGGGATTACACGTAGTCCTGGTACTTCTCCAGGAACCGCACCGGCTTCGACAGCGCGTCGCGGCGGAACGGGTCGCCCAGCTCGCGGGTGCACATGACCTCGATGACCGTCGTGCGGCCGTCGTTCATCTGCGCGTCGACGGCCTTCTTCAGCGCCGGCCCGACGTCCTCGAGCTTGTCCACCACGATGCCGTCCGCGCCCATCGCCCGCGCGATCCCGGCGAAGCTCTCGCTTTCCAGTTCCCCGGCGACGAAGCGGCGGTCGTAGAAGTCGACCTGGTTCTTCTTTTCCGCGCCCCACTGGCGGTTGTGGAACACGACGGCGGTGACCGGGATGTCGTGCCGCACCGCGGTCATGATCTCGCCCATGCTCATGCCCCACGCGCCGTCCCCGGCGTACGCGATCGCCGGGCGGTCCATCGCGGCGGCCTTCGCGCCGATGATGGTCGGGAGCGCGTAACCGCAGTTGCCGAAGGACATCGGCGCGAAGAAGGAGCGGGGCTCCTCGAACCGCAGGTAGCTGTGCGCCACGGAGTTGATGTTGCCGATGTCAGTGGAGACCATCACCCGCGGCGGCATGGCCTGCTCCAGTTCGCGCAGGACCTGGCGCGGGTGCAGCCAGTTGCCCTCCTCCTGCTCCTGCTCGGCGATCATGTCGAGGGAGTAGGGGTCCTTCTCGTGGGTCCACTCGGTGAGTTCTTCCTCCCACGCGTCCTTCTCGGCCTTGATGCGGCCGGCGCGCTCGTCGCGGGTGGCGTCGCTGGCGAGCGTCCGGTCGGCGAGCCGTTCGGTCAGCGCCGCGGCGGCGGCCTTCGCGTCGCCGCAGATGCCGACGGTGATCTTCTTGACCAGGCCGAGCATCTTGTGGTCGGCGTCGATCTGGATGATCTTCGCGTTCTTCGGCCAGTAGTCCATGCCGTGCTGGGGCAGGGTGCCGAACGGGCCGAGCCGGGTGCCGAGCGCGATCACCACGTCCGCCTGCGAGATGAGCTTCATCGCGGCCTTGGAGCCCTGGTAGCCGAGCGGGCCGCACCACTGCGGGTGGCTGGCCGGGAAGCTGTCGTTGTGCTGGTAGCTGTTGACCACCGGCGCGCCGAGGCGCTCGGCGAGCGCCTTGCACTCCTCGACGCCGTCGGACATGACGACCCCGCCGCCGGAGATGATCACCGGGAATTCTGCGGTGGCCAGCAGTTCCGCGGCCTGGGCGAGGCTCTTGTCGCCGCCGGGGCCGCGGTCGAGCCGCTGCGGCTCCGGGATCTCGGTCTCGATCTCGCCGTAGAAGAAGTCGCGCGGGATGTTCAGCTGGGTCGGGCCGATCTCCGAGAGCGCCCGGTCGAAGGCCCGCGCGGTGTACTCGGCCATCCGCTTCGGGTTGTTGACGTGCGCCTGGTACTTGGTGAACTCCTGGAACATCGGCAGCTGGTTGGCCTCCTGGAAGCCGCCGAGCCCGGTGCCCATCGTGCCCGCCTCGGGCGTGATCATCACGACCGGGCTGTGCGCCCAGAACGCCGCGGCGATCGCGGTGACGCAGTTGCTGATGCCGGGGCCGTTCTGCCCGATGACCACGCCGTGGCGGCCGCTGACCCGGGCATAGCCGTCGGCCATGTGCGCGGCGCCCTGCTCGTGCACGACCGGGACGAGCCGGATGCCGGCCGGCGCGAAGATGTCCATCGCGTCCATGAACGCCGAGCCCATGATGCCGAAGATGTCGGTGACGCCGTTGGCCACCATCGTCTCGACGAAGGCCTCCGACGGGGTCATCTTCGCCGGCCCGCTGACGACGGTGCGGCCGTCGCCCGTCTTCCTCTCCGCCATGGTTGAACTCCTTCGACGCTGAAAGTCTTGGTTTTCGGTACGTGAGGTTCGTGAAAGCTGAACGCGATGGACGATAGGACGCCGCGTGCGGCAGGTCAACCGGCAGTTGATGGAAAACGAGACAGGATGTGCTAGTTTCCGGAACGTGAGTGAGTTGCGGAAGACCAGCGCGGTGGAACTCGTGCGGGAGCCGGACGGTGCGGGCCTCGACGGGGACACCCCGACCATGCGGCTGTTCTCGCTGCTCGAGCTGATCGCGGCGAAGGACCAGCTGGTGACGCTGCAGGGCCTGGTCGAGGAGACCGGCCTGCCGAAGCCGACCCTGCACCGGATGCTGCAGCAGCTGGAGGGCGCCGGGCTGCTCGTGCGCCAGGCCGACGGGCGGCATTACGGCACCGGCGACCGGCTGCGCCGCCTCGCGGAGAACCTGCTGCTCAACGCGACGCATCACGGCGCGCGGCGCGCGGTGCTCAAGCATCTGGTGGACGAGCTGGGGGAGAGCTGCAACATCACCGCGCTGTCCGGCAGCGAGATCGTCTACCTCGACCGCGTCGAAACGCCCGAGCCGCTGCGGTTCTACCTGCGTCCCGGCTCGCGGGTGCCGATCCACTGCTCGGCCAGCGGCAAGATCATCCTCTCCCAGATGAGCCCGGCGCAGCGGCGCAAGCTGCTCGCGCACGCTCCGCTCAAGCAGTACACGGCCAAGACGATCACCGATCTCGACGCGCTGGAGGAGGAGTTCGCCCGCATCCGGCGCGACGGCTTCGCCCTCGACGACGAGGAATTCCTGCCCGGACTCGTGTGCGTGGCCGTGCTGGTGCCCAGCCGGACCGGCCGGTCCAACCTGGCGGTGGCGGTGCAGGCCCCGGTCATGCGGCTCACCGCCGACAAGGCTTTGCAGGCGCTGCCCGCGCTCCAGCGGGCCGCCGAAGCGATCAAGGAGGTCGAGGCCGAGGGGGCGGCCGACGACGCCGACAGCATTTCGTCCTGACGGAGGTCTCCCGATGAACCCGTTGTCCGGCAACGGTCCCGACGCCCGGATCGCCGTGCGCGACGCCTTCGGGCTCGACTCGAACCTGGTCGTCCCGTGCTTTTCCGAACCGGATGAGCACGTGCCCGACGTCGACCCGGCGTACCGCTTCAACCCGGACGTGACGCTCGCGCTGCTGGCCGGGTTCGCGCACAACCGGCGGGTGCTCGTGCAAGGACTGCACGGCACCGGCAAGTCCACCCACGTCGAACAGGTCGCGGCGCGGCTGAACTGGCCGTGCCTGCGGGTGAATCTCGACGGCCACCTCAGCCGGCTCGACCTGGTCGGCAAGGACGCGGTGGTGCTGCGCGAGGGCAAGCAGGTCACCGAATTCCGCGAGGGGATCGTGCCGTGGTCGCTGCGGCGGCCGGTCGCGCTGATCCTCGACGAGTACGACGCGGGACGGCCGGACGTCATGTTCGTCATCCAGCGGCTGCTCGAACGGGACGGCAAGTTCACCCTGATCGACAGCAACACCGTGCTGCGCCCGCATCCGGGCTTCCGGCTGTTCGCCACCGCCAACACCGTCGGGCTGGGCAATCTCAACGGCCTCTACCACGGGGTGCAGCGGCTCAACCACGCGCAGATCGACCGGTGGAACATCGTCGCGGCGCTGGATTACCTGCCGCCGGAAGAGGAAGCGGAGATCGTGCGGGCGCGGGTGCCGCGGCTGGCTGGGCCGCTGATCGAGGCGATGGTGGCGGTGGCTGGGCTGACTCGCGAGGGGTTCCGGGCCGGTGACCTGTCGGCGCTGATGTCGCCGCGCACGGTCATCACCTGGGCGGAGAACTGCGAGATCTTCAGCGACCCGGCGACGGCGTTCCGGTTGACGTTCCTCAACAAATGCGACGAGGCGGAACGCCCGGTGGTCGCCGAGTACTTCCAGCGCTGCTTCGACCGGGAACTCGCCGCGGCGTGAGCACCGCGGAGACCCGGCGGCGCCAGGAGGTCGAGGAGCTGTCCGCGGCGGCGATCCGGGCGGTCAGCGGTTCGCCGGACGCGCATTTCCGGGGCGGTCGCCTGCATCGCGGCACCCGGCCGATGCCGATGCCCGCGCCGCATCTGCGCACCGAGGACGAGGATCTGGGGTCCTTTCGCGGCGCGGCGGACGGGATGGCGCTGCACCTGTCGCGGTCCGATCGGGAGCTGCACCGCAGGCTCCGGCCCGCTGGCGGCGTCGAGCGGCTGCTGTTCGAGCTGCTGGAGCAGTTCCGGGTGGAATCCTTGGTGCCAGCCGGTTTTCCCGGTGTCACGGCGAATCTGCGGCGGCGGCACGAGCGCTGGTCGCTCTCGGCGCACCACAATGGACTGACCGAGACCGCGCGCGGCGTGCTGATCTACACCGTCGCGCAGGTCGCGCGGGCGCGGATCACCGGCGAGCCGGTCGTGGAGGAGACCGAGGACCTGATCGAGGCGACGCGGGCGGCGATCGCGCCGATGCTCGGAACGCACTTGGCCGGGCTCCGTCGGCATAGGGCGGATCAGGCCGTGTTCGCCGAATCCGCGCGAGCGCTGGCCGAAGCGGTGGCTGCGTTGCTGGATCCGGCCGAAGAAGAGTCTCCGGAGGACGAAGCGGAAGCCGCGGCTTATGCGCTGCTGCTGGATTTCGACGACGAAACCGGTGCCGAGGAGGGCGGCATCGCGGGCCTCGGTGACCACAAAGGACCGGTGGCGGCCGGGTCCTATCAGGTCTTCACCACCGCGTACGACCGCGAGGACCGGGCGGGACCGCTGGTGCGGCCGGAATTGCTGCGGGAACTGCGCGAGCGGCTCGATGCCCGGATCGCGAAGCAAGGGGTCAACGTGGCCCGGCTCGCCCGGGAACTGACGGCGGTGCTGGCCCAGCCGCAACGGTCTGGTTGGGACGGTGCGCAGGAGGAAGGCCAGATCGACGGCCGGGCGCTCGCCCGTTTGATCGCGGCGCCCGCGGATCACCGGGTGTTCCGGGTCGAGCGGACCGAGCCGGTTGCCGACGTGCTGGTCACCTTCCTGATCGACTGCTCGGGTTCGATGAAGGCGCACCGGGAAACCGTTGCGGTGCTGGTGGATCTCTTCGCTCGCGCGCTCGATCTCGCCGGGGCGAGCAGCGAAATCCTCGGGTTCACCACCGGCGCCTGGCACGGCGGCCGGGCGCGGCGGGACTGGCTGCGCGCCGGGCGGCCGAAGCAGCCGGGACGGCTCAACGAGCGTCGGCACCTGGTGTTCAAGGATGCTGCGACACCCTGGCGACGCGCCCGGCGGGACGTCGCGGCGTTGCTCAAAGCCGATCTGTTCCGCGAAGGCATCGACGGCGAGGCGCTGGCGTGGGCAGCCGAACGGGCGCGGGCGTGCGACGCGCGCCGTCGGCTGGTTTTCGTGCTGTCGGACGGCAGCCCGATGGACGGGGCGACGGCGCTGGCCAATGAGGAGCGTTACCTCGACCGGCATCTGGTGCAGGTGGCGGACGGGCTGGAACGGAGCGGCACGGAGGTGTACGGCATCGGGGTCGGGCTCGATCTCAGTGCGTACTACCGGCGCAGCCTGGCCTTGGATGCCGCGGAAGGCACCGGGTTCCGCGCCTTCCGCGAGATCCTCGACCTGATCTCATGACGAATACATCGCGCGGCACAGCTCGCGGAACTCCTGCGCCCGCCGGGTGAGCCGGACGCCGCGCATGGTAGCGAGGACGATTTCCAGCGACGGGACGTCGTCGGTCAGCGTGAGCGGCACGACGCGCGCACCGGCGTAGGTCGTGTCGTCCGGCGGACGCTGGTTGAGCAGCGCGAAACCGTGCCCAGAAGCGACTAGCGCCCGCACCGTCTCGTAGCCGCTGGTGCGGTGCCGGACCCGCGGGGCGACCCCGGCGTCGCTGAGGATCGATTGCAGGTACTCCCGGCTGTGCGGCAGATCGAGCAGCACCATCGGCTCCTCGGCCAGCTCCCGCAGCGATACTTTGCGGCTTTTCCGGCGCGCGAGCCGATGGTCCTCGGCGACGAGGGCGTACGGGGCGGCGGTGCCGACGACCTCGCGGTCGATGTCGTCGTCGAGGTCGTAGCCGTACAGCATCGCCAGTTCGGTCTCGCCGGACCGCAACGCGCCCTTGAGCGCCTTGTGCTCGCCTTCGCGCAGGGACACGTGGACGCGGGGATGCCGCGACTCGAACTCGGCCAGCAGCCCCGGCAGGCGGAACGGTGCGAGCGTGGTGAAGCAGCCGACGGTGAGTGTGCCGACCAGTTCGGTGCCGGACTGCCGGGCTGTCTCGACCAGTTCCGCGCCGTGCGCCAGGAAATCCAGCACCCGCTTGTAGAACTGCTCGCCCGCGGTCGTCAGGCTGAGCCCTCGGGCGTGGTGGCGCAGCAGGAACTGCACGCCCATTTCCTTCTCCAGCTGCGCGATCGCGGTCGACACGGCCGACTGCGACACCATCAGTTCCTTCGACGCGGCCGTCATGCTCAGGTGCCGCGCCGCCGCCTCGAAGTAGCGCAGCTGCACGAGGGTGAAGGAGGGCTCGCTCATGCCGACATCCTGCCTCAGCGGCAGCAATCGGGATGCTGTGGTCGCGGCGCGGGCGTGTCCAGCGCGGGGTTGGCGTCGAAGAAGCCGCTGGGTTTGAGAGTGAAGCCGGTGTGGTCGACGGGCATGATCGGCCAGTCCTCGGTGCGCGGGTAGTGCGTGAGCCCGAAGGTGTGCCACACGACGAGGTCCGCGCCGTCGAGGTCGCGGTCGGCCTGGATCCAGGTGTCGATGCCGGTGGTTCCATTGTTCTGGTTGACGTACTCGCCGGCCGGGAACCGCTCGTCCTCGGCGTACGCGGTCACCCACAGGTGCTTGCGGGTGAAGGCGGCGCGGCGGGCGATGGAGGACGCGTCGTCGGCGAGCAGCGGCGGCTGGCCCTCGGGGTGCAGGGTGTAGCCGACGGGCTGGCCGAGCGCGTTGCGGGAGCCGGGATTGCTGATCCGCCAGGTCCGGCCTCGGGTGCCGTCGGCGAGCCGGGCGGCCTCGGATTCCTTGGCCAGCCTGGTGATCTTGCGGGTGAACGCGTTGCCGTGCGGGTTGCCCGGGCCCATCGGCACGCGTTGCACGTCGATCTCGTCGACGGCGTTCGCGAGGCCGTCGACCATCATGTCCAGCCGTGCGGAGAACAGGTGCTGATGGAACGGCGCGCCGACGCTCGGGGCGATTTCGCTCGCCCACGGGTAGTCCTCGGTGCCGCTCGGGAACGCGGACGCGAAGACGATGCCGGTGGCCTTGCACTCGAGTTCGATCGTGCCGTCGAGGTAGAGATACCAATAGAAGCCGTAGTCGTAATTGCCGACGGTCACGAAGAACGAGATGACCAGCCGCCGCTGCCGTCGAGTCGAAACACTGCCGTTGTAGTGGTCTGTGTGCTTCCACAGCACTCCGGCGTCTTCCTCGTGCATGCAGATCGCGTTGGCGATGGTGTGCGGGTGTCCGTCGTCGTCGTGCAGGACGGCGTCGAAGTAGCGGATCTCGCCGAGGCAGTCGCAGCCGAGGGTGAGGGAGTTGGCTTCCTTGCCGAGCGAGTACTCGCCGGCGTCGAAGTAGTTCTGCCAGAACCGGACCGGGCTGGGGTCGCCGTACGGGACGACCATCTCGGCGACCGAGGCGCGGTAGACCACCGGACGCAGCCGTTCGCCGTCTTGGAAGCCGATTTGGTGCAGGGTAAGGCCTTCTACGGCGTTGAACCCGATCCGGAACTGCCACTTCTCCCACGTGACGACGTCGCCGTCGACAGCGAAGCTCGGGCCCTCGGGCTGGGTGATCACGATGGGTTTCTGCGTGGTGCGGGTCGGGCCGTCGAGGTGGTAGTCGTAGGCGGTGCGCGGGATGTCGGCCGGGCCGTCGTCGATGACGTCGTGCACGCGGCCGGCGATCAGGTCGACGTAGGCCACCACGCCGTCGATCGGGTGCGCCCACAGGTTGTCGTCCTTGTTGAGCTGCAGGAACGCCAGGCAGCGCACGAGCCGCAGCCCGGTTTCGCCGGGGATGTCGAAGCACCCGGCGCTGAGCGCGGAGATCCGGACCGAACGGGGTTCTTCGATGCCGCGGCGGCGCATCGCCGCGTTCCACGCCTCGTCCTCCCAGAGGATCTTCTCGACCAGGTCGAACTCCTCGTGCAGGATCGGCGGCTGCCCCTCGGCCACGACGTCCACCGTGCGGTCGGCCACGATCTCGCCCGCGGTGAGCGACACGACCACCTCGCGCACTTCGCCGCTCTGCCGGTCGAGCAGCAGCGAACGGACCCGCCGGTCCACCGGGTCGCCCGGTTGCCAGGCCAGCACGGCCGCCTTCGCCGGTTCGAGCAGGGAGACGAGCGCGAACCGGGTGTGCTCGGTCGCGATCCCGGCCTCGGCCAGCAGCGTGCGGTTGCGGGCGACCTCGGCTTCGGTCAGGCGCGAGAGGGGTGGGCCATGCGCGTCTCCTCATTCTTTGCGGTCTGCCGCAAAGAATGCGCTCTCGCTGTTCGGGTGGCAAGCCCCGGGCCGGTTGGGTTTTTCGATGCTCGTCATCAATAATCCTGGACGTGGCACGACCCAAGGACCAGGCGAAGCGGCGCGACGAGCTGGTGGCGGCGGCCGGCCGCGCGATCCGGACGCGGGGGCTGGCGGGCCTCCGGGTGCGGGACGTCGCGGAGGAGGCCGGGCTGTCGGCCGGGTCCGTCAGCTATTACTACCCGGACCTCGACGACCTGCTGTTCGAGCTGCATCGCGACGCGGTCGACCGGTTCTACTGGGCGCGAGCGCGCGCCGCCGAGGCGGAGGAGGACCCGGTCCGGCGGCTGGTGCGGCTGGTCGACGCGGGGCTTCCCGTCGCGGAGGCAGATCCGCTGAGCCGGGTGCTGTACGAAATGCACGTCCACGCGGCGCGCAACCCGGCGCATGCCGTGCTGATGACCGCGCTGTGGGACCGCGAGGTCTCGCTGTACTCGGCCGCGCTCGCGCACGGACGGGACACCGGGGCGTTCCAGCTGCGGTCGCCCGCGGCGGATATCGCGGCGAACGCGGTGGCGCTGGAGGACGCGTACGGCCTGCACCTCGCCGGGCGCAACACCAGCCTGTCCGCGGCCAGGGTGCGGGAGCTGCTGCTCGGGTACCTGGCCGCGGAGACCGGACGGGACCTCGGTCAGGCGTAGGCCGTCCAGACGGTTTTGAGGCCGGTGTACTTGTCGAGCGCATGGAGGGAGAGGTCGCGGCCGAAGCCGGACTGTTTGAAACCGCCGAACGGCGTGGCGGTGCTGAGGGCGTCCACTGTGTTCACCGAGACGGTCCCGGCGTGGATTCCGTCGGAGACGCGGTGGGCGCGGGCGAGGTCCCGGGTCCAGACGGAGGCGGCGAGTCCGTACGGGGTGTCGTTCGCCAGGCGGATGGCTTCGGCTTCGGACTCGAAGGTTTGCGTGGCGAGTACGGGGCCGAAGAGTTCGTCGGTGACCAGCGGGTCGTCGGGGCGCAGGCCGGTCACGATGGTCGGGTCCAGGAACGCGCCCCGGCGAGTGCCGCCGGTGACGACGGTTCCGGTGCTGGCCTCGACCGCGGCCAGCACACGGGCGGCGGCGGGTTCGTCGATCATCGGGCCGAGCTTCGTGGCCGGGTCGAGCGGGTCCCCGGGCACCCATCCGGCGACCTTTTCCCTGAGCAGGGCGAGGAATTCGTCGGCCGCTTCCGCTTGGACCAGCAGCCGGGTGGTGGCTGAGCAGACCTGACCGGAGTTGGCGCAGAAGCCGAACGCGACCAGGTCGGCGGCGGCTTCGAGGTCCGCGTCGGCGAACACGACGACCGGGCTCTTTCCGCCGCATTCCAGCCAGACCTGCTTGAGGTTCGATTCCCCGGCGTAGCGCAGGAACAGCCCGCCCACCGGGGTGGAGCCGGTGAAGGCGAGGACGTCGACGTCCGGATGCCGTCCGAGTGCTTGGCCCGCAGTGTCGCCGAAACCGGGGACTACGTTCAGGACTCCGTCCGGAATACCTGCCTCGGCGGCCAATTCCGCGAGTCGCAGTGCGGACAGCGGGGATTGTTCGGCCGGTTTGAGGACGACGCTGTTGCCTGCGGCCAGGGCCGGGGCGAGTTTCCAACCGGCGATGTCGAGCGGGAAGTTCCACGGTACGACGGCGCCTACCACGCCGAGGGGTACGCGTTGGATGGTGGCGAAGTTGCCGGGCGGGGTGGGGGCGACCTCGTCGTAGCGTTTGTCGATTGCTTCGGCGTACCAGGCGAAGCACTCGGCGGTCGCGGGGACGTCCTGGCCGAAGGTGTCGGTGATCGGGCGGCCTACGTCGAGGGTGTCGCAGAGGGCCAGCTCGCGTTCGTGGGAACGGATCAGGTCGGCTAGCTTCAGGAGCCGTTTCTTGCGTTCGGCCGGGACGGACCAGCGGCCGTCCTCGAAGGCCCGCCGGGCGGCGGCGACCGCGAGGTCGATTTCGGCGGGGCCGCCTTCGGCCACGTGCGCGACTGGGTGCCCGGTGGCTGGGTTGAGATCGGCGAAAGTCTTGCCCGACTTGGGAGTGAGCCAATCGCCGTCCACAAAGGCCGCGGTGCGGGGCTGCAGGTGCGCGGCCTCGTGCACCCAGTCGCTGTGGTCCATTGCCGGAACCGCCTTTCGTCGCTTCCGGTTCACTATTCGTCAGCGGCGGGGGCGCGGGAAAGCGGAGCTTTTCGGTGCGTTGGATCGGGCTGGGTGATGCAGGTTCCAGAGGGAGGCCCAGTGGTCGGCGGTCAGGTCCCGGGGGAGTGCTTGCGGGGACAGCCGGTGCTGAGCGAGCCAGGCGCGGGCCGCGCGGGCGCTGAGGTGGCCGGTTCGGGGGAGGATTCCGGCTAGGCCTCGGCCGCGGCCGGTGAAGACTTTGCGGACGAAGTCTTGGTACTGCGGTCGTTCCTGGACGAGCGGGGTGGGGCGGCGGGTGATGACGAGGATGCCGCCGTCTACGGCTGGGCGCGGGCGGAAGGCGTGGGCGGGGACCCTGGCCGGGACGGTGAAGTCGAACCAGGGCCACCAGGCGGCGGTCATTTGGGAGGCGCCGCCGATTCCCGCGCGGCGGCGGGCTACTTCCCATTGCACCAGTAGTACTGCTCGTTCCCAGTGCTGTTGCCGGAAGAGGTGGCGGAGGGTTGCGGTGGTGAGGTGGAAGGGGAGGTTGCCCACGATCGTGTGCGGGGTCGTGGGGAAGCGGTGGTGGAGGAGGTCGCCTTGGATGACCTTGACGTTGTCTCCGGTGCGGGCGGCCAGGCGGGTTGCTCGGCGGGGGTCTAGTTCGATGGCGGTGATGGGGCGGCCGGTGCGGCTCAGCGGGAGGGTGAGGGCGCCGTCGCCTGCGGCTAGTTCCACCAAGGGGGTGGTGGTGTGGTTGGCGGCGGTGCAGACAGCGGCGATGACGGCGGGGTCGGTCAGGAAGTTCTGGCCTAGTTCGTGCCGTCCGCCGTGAGGGTGGGCAGACATGGGTGTAGGGCTCCGCGGCAGGAAGAAGTGTCCCGGGGGCCGTGAGGGGCGGCCGGGATGGGCTGCTGAAGGAGCGGCGGAGGGCTTCCGGCGCTCAGTGGCGGCGGAAGCGGATGAAGGTGGCACCCATGGTGGCGGAGTTTAGGGGTGGGGTGGGGTTGGGCGAGTGGTTTTTCGGGGGTGGCGTGGGGCACCCCCGAAGCCTGATTGTGCTGAGGTTTCCCCCGGGGATCGGTCACCGGGTTTTATGCCGCGTGGGCGTGGTGGTGAGGGTAGTTCAGGCGGGTTTCGTGGGGTGTTCGGTGGCCGAGTGTGGAGTGCAGGCGGTGGTGGTTGTAGTAGGCGAGGTAGGCGAAAACCGCTTGCCTGGCTTGGTGTCGGGTGGTCCAGGAGCGGGTGCCGATCTCGGTTTTGAGGGTGGCGAAGAAGGATTCGGCGGCGGCGTTGTCGTAGCAGGACCCGGTCCTGCCCGTCGAGGCCCGGATCCCGAGTGCGGCGAGCGTGGTGCGGAATTCCGTGGAGGCGTATTGGGTGCCGCGGTCGGAGTGGAACACCGCGCCGGGGCCGGTCAGGCCGCGGTCCGCGGCGAGCGTGATCGCGTCGCAGACCAGCTCGGCGCGCATGTGCGCCGCGAGGGCGTGGCCGACGATTTCGCGGGTGTGCAGGTCGAGCACGGTCGCCAGGTAAAGCCAGCCTTCCTCGGTGGGCAGGTAGGTGATGTCGCCGACCAGCCGCTGGCCCGGTTCGTCGGCGGTGAAGTCGCGGCCGATCAGGTCCGGTGCTGCCGCGGTCTTGTCCGGTCTGGTCAGCGAATGCCTCCGGCGGCGGGTGTGCCCGGCGATCCGCCGTTCGCGCATCACCCGCTCGACCCGCTTGTGGTTGACCGTCTCGCCGCGGCGGCGCAGTTCCGCGGTGACCCGCGGGCTGCCGTAAGCACCCTGGTGGGCCGCGTGGATCCCGGCGATCTCGCCCGCCAGCCGGTCCTCGGCCGCGGCCCGTTGTTCGCGGGCCGGGGCGGCGGCGAGCCATTCGTAGAAGCCGGGGCGGCGGACCCCGAGGACTCGGCACAGCCGGGCGACGCCGTAGGCGGCGCGGTGGGCGGAGATGAACCGGTAGCTGCGGGTCAACGATCCATCTCCTGCGCGAAATAGGCGGCCGCTTTCCGCAGGATCTCCTTTTCCTTCTCCAGCTCCGCCACCCGCTTGCGCAACGCGCGCAGCTCCCGTTCCGCCGCGTCGCCGCCGGTTCCGGCGGCTTGATCGGCGCGGTCGGCGGCCCGCACCCACGTCCGCAGGGTCTCGTGATTCACCCCCAGCTCACGAGCCACCTGCGCCAACGGACGAGCCGACGACCGCGCCAACGCGACCGCATCCCGCCGGAACTCCTCCGGATACTTCGACGAACCAGACACAACAACATCCTTCCCCAGGCCGAAGCCAAGGATCAGAGTGTCCGACCCGACGGGGGAACCTCAGTGACTACGGCGCGGGGGTGCTTGTCAAGGCGGGAAAGATGCCTTGACAAGCCCCCACCGACTGCAGGGAGGCTTCGTATCGGGGTGCGGGGGTGGGGCTGGGTGCCTCGATGGGTGGGTGCATCGGCGGCGGACGTGTGGCTCGGGTTAGCGGCGGGTGCGGCTTGCTTTCATGAACTCGCGGTTGAGGTTGGCGATGCTCGTCAGCGGGATGCCTTTCGGGCACGACGCTACGCATTCGCCGGTGTTGGTGCAGCCGCCGAAGTCTGCTGCGTCCATGGTTTCCACCATGTCCAGTACCCGTTGCGCGCGTTCTGGCTGGCCCTGTGGCAGGGAGTTCAGGTGCGCCACTTTCGCCGAGGTGAAGAGCATGGCCGAGCCGTTCGGGCAGGCTGCTACGCAGGCGCCGCAACCGATGCACGTCGCGTTGTCGAAGGCTAGGTCCGCGTCCGGTTTGGGTACGGGGGTCGCGTGCGCTTCGGGGGCGCTGCCGGTGGGGGCGGTGACGTAGCCGCCTGCCTCAATGATGCGGTCGAACGCCGAGCGGTCGACTACCAGGTCCTTGATCACTGGGAAACCCTTGGCGCGCCAGGGTTCTACGTCCAGTACGTCGCCGTCCTGGAAGGAGCGCAGGTGCAGCTGGCAGGTGGTGGTGCGCTCGGGGCCGTGTGCGCGGCCGTTGATTACTACGCCGCACGAGCCGCAGATGCCTTCGCGGCAGTCGTGGTCGAAGGCGATCGGCTGGGCGCCGTCCTCGATGAGGTGCTGGTTGAGGACGTCCAACAGTTCCAGGAAGGACATGTCCGGAGTGGCGTCGTCGACCGGGTATTCGACCAGCTTGCCGTCGGCGTCGGGACCGGACTGGCGCCAGACTCGCAGGGTGAGTTTCACGTGTAGCTCCGCTGGGTGGGGTGGACGTGCTCGAAGTTCAGGATTTCCTGGTGCAGCACCGGTTTCTCGCCGTACTCCCAGGCCGAGACGTACGAGAACCGCTCGTCGTCGCGCTGGGCCTCGCCGTCGGCGGTCTGGTGCTCCTCGCGGAAGTGGCCGCCGCAGGACTCTTCGCGGACCAGTGCGTCCAGCAGCAGGAGTTCGGCCAGTTCCAGGAAGTCCGCGACGCGGCCGGCCTTTTCGAGTTCCTGGTTCAGCTCCTCGCCGGTGCCGGGGACACGCACATCTCGCCAGAATTCGGCGCGCAGTTCCGGGATGCGGTCCAGTGCTTTGCGCAGGCCCTCGGCGGAGCGGGACATTCCGCAGTGGTCCCACATCAGGTGCCCGAGTTCGCGGTGGAACGAGTCGACGCTGCGGGTGCCTTGGACGGACAGCAGCCGTTCGAGCCGTTCGCGGACAGCGGTTTCCGCGGATGCGACAGCGGGGTCCGCCGGGTCCAGGGCGGGGAAGCTGCCGCGGGCGATGTAGTCGTTGAGGGTGGCGGGGAGGACGAAGTAGCCGTCCGCCAGGCCTTGCATCAGGGCGGACGCGCCGAGCCGGTTCGCGCCGTGGTCGGAGAAGTTGGCCTCGCCGATCACGAACAGGCCGGGCACGGTGCTCTGCAGGTCGTAGTCGACCCACAGACCGCCCATCGTGTAGTGGATCGCCGGGTAGATCCGCATCGGGACCTCGTACGGGTTCTCCGCGGTGATCCGCTCGTACATGTCGAACAGGTTGCCGTACTTGGCTTCCACCGCCGGGCGGCCCATCCGCTCGATCGCGTCCGCGAAGTCGAGGTACACGCCGAGCCCGCCGGGGCCGACGCCGAAGCCCGCGTCGCAGACGTTCTTCGCCGCCCGGGAGGCGATGTCGCGCGGCACGAGGTTGCCGAAGCTCGGGTACATCCGCTCCAGGTAGTAGTCGCGTTCGGACTCCGGGATGTCCCGGGGCGGACGCGGGTCGCGCGGCTGTTTCGGGACCCAGATCCGGCCGTCGTTGCGCAGCGATTCGCTCATCAGGGTGAGCTTCGACTGGTGCTCGCCGGAACGCGGGATGCAGGTCGGGTGGATCTGCGTGAAGCACGGGTTGGCGAAGTACGCGCCGCGCTTGTGCGCCCGCCAGATCGCGGTCGCGTTGGAGCCTTTCGCGTTGGTGGACAGGTAGAAGACGTTGCCGTAGCCGCCGGTCGCCAGTACGACCGCGTCCGCCAGGTGGGTGGTCACCTCGCCGGTCACCAGGTCGCGCGCGACGATGCCGCGGGCCCGGCCGTCGGACACGATCAGGTCCAGCATTTCCGTGCGCGGATGGATTTCCACGCCGCCGGCGTCGATCTGCCGGGCCAGCGCCTGGTACGCGCCGAGCAGCAGCTGCTGACCGGTCTGGCCGCGCGCGTAGAACGTGCGCTGCACCTGCACGCCGCCGAACGAACGGGTGTCGAGCAGCCCGCCGTACTCCCGGGCGAACGGCACGCCCTGTGCCACCGCCTGGTCGATGATCTGCGTGGACACCTGCGCCAGCCGGTACACATTGGACTCCCGGGACCGGAAGTCGCCGCCCTTCACCGTGTCGTAGAAGAGCCGGTAGACCGAATCGCCGTCGTTGCGGTAGTTCTTCGCGGCGTTGATCCCGCCCTGCGCGGCGACCGAGTGCGCGCGCCGGGGCGAGTCCTGGAAGCAGAACTGGACGACGTGGTAGCCCTGTTCGGCGAGCGTCGCGCCCGCGGACGCGCCGGCGAGGCCGGTGCCCACCACGATGATCCGGTGCCGCCGCCGGTTGGCCGGGTTGACCAGCTTCGCGCCGAAGCGGCGGCTGTCCCAGCGGTCCTCGATCGGGCCGTCCGGCGCCCGGTCGTCGGCGATCGGCTCGCCGAGCGTGTAGTCGCTCATGTCAGGCCACCCATCCCGCCATCACGGCGATCGGCACGATCAGGAAACCGCCGGTGATCACGACGGCGAGCACGCTTCCCACGGTCTTCAGTGCCCGGTCCCGCGTTTTGCTCGCGATGCCGAGGGTCTGCGCCGCGCTCCAGAAGCCGTGGTTGATGTGCAGGCCGAGCATCAGCAGCGCGACGATGTAGATCAGGTTGACCCACCAGACCTGGAAGTCCGCGACGATGTTGTGGTACGGCTGGCCGTCGCGGAAGTCCTGGTTCGCCACGCCGACGGTGAGGTCCAGGATGTGCCACACGATGTAGAGCGCGAGCGTCGCGCCGCCCCAGCGCATGGTGTGCGTCGCGAAGCTGGCTTTGCGCCGCTGGCCGTGCGCGTACTTCACCGGGCGCGCCTGCCTGTCCCGTTTGGACAGTTGCACCGCCGCGACCACGTGCAGCACCAGCGCGATCACCAGCACGACCCGCTGGATCGAGAGGTACCAGGCGTTCTGCAGCACCGGTTCGCCGATCGTGCGCAGCCAGGCGGCGTAGTCGTCGAAGTGCTGCGGCCCGAGGAAAACCTTGAGGTTCCCGGCCATGTGCACGAACAGGAACGCGACGAACATCAGCCCGGTGACGGCCATGACGACCTTCTTGCCGATGGTCGAACGCCAGAACGTCACGAGCGCCGGGCGACGGCGGGGCGGAGCGGGTGCGAGTGCCACGGAATCGACGGTAGGTCGGCCCCGACGAGAGGGCAAACACATGCTTTCTCTCATCACGAGAGGCAACGCCTATGATGGCGGACATGCAGTTCCAGCAGCTGGCGTATTTCCTGGCAGTGGCCGAGACGCGGCACTTCACGCGCGCCGCGGAACGCATGCGAGTGGCGCAGCCCTCACTGTCGCAGCAGATCCGTGCGCTGGAACGGGATGTCGGCGCGGGGCTGTTCCACCGGATCCGCGGCAACGTCACGCTCACCGAGGCGGGGGAGACGCTGCTGCCGATCGCGCGCCGGATCCTCGCCGAGACGGAGAACGCGTACCGGGCGATCCGCGAGCTGGACGAACTCGGGCGCGGCCGGGTGCGGCTCGGCGCCACCCCGAGCCTGTGCACCGGCCTGCTGCCCGCGATGCTCGCCGCGTTCCGCCGGGACTACCCGGGGATCGAACTGGTGCTGCACGAAAGCGGGTCCCGAGACCTGCAGACCGAGCTGTCGGAAGGCGGGCTGGACCTGGCGATGATCGTCGACAGCCGGCTGCACGACGATTCCCGCCTGGAGAGCCGCGCGCTGTTCGTCGAGGACCTGGTGGTGATCTCGCCGAAGGACGCGCCGGCCCCGGTGCGCGGGCGGATGCCGATCGCCGCGCTGCGGGACCGGCCGCTGGTGATGTTCCGGCAAGGCTACGACCTGCGCGAGGCGACCGTGACCGCTTGCCGCGCCGAGGGATTCGACCCGCTCTTCGCGATCGAAGGCGGCGAGATGGACGCGGTGCTGGAGCTGGTGCAGGCCGGACTGGGCCTGGCGGTCGTGCCGAGCACCGTGGTCGGGGACCGGTTCCGCCGCACGCAGTTCACCGCGCCGGGCCTGAGCCGCGTGGTGCGGCTGGCGTACCGGCGGGACGTCGAGCAGCCGCGTGCGGTGCGGGCGCTGCAGGAGGCGGTGGTGCGGTACCTCGGCGGCGGGGTGGCGCAGCTGCCGCCGGGCACGCGGCCGCTCGTCGGCCGGTGATCAGCGGGTCAGGGAGTCCAGTACCAGGCCGATCAGCCGTCGCAGCTGGGGTTTTTCGCAGTACTGCGCGGAATAGCCGATGCCGCCGACGAGGAGCAGGACGTCTTCGGCAGCCACGTCGTCCCGGAGTGTGCCGTCTTTCGCGCCGGCTTCCAGGAGCGCGTTGACGGCGTCGAGAAGCAGCTTCCGGCTGTCCGAGTACGGATCGACGCCGGATGCGATCACCGCGTTGAGCGCTTCGGACATGCCGTGCTTCGCGCGGACGTAGGCGAGGAAATGCGTCAGCCACTCCCGCATCGCGTCCGCGGCCGGGTGCTGTGCGAGGAGGGCCGATGCCTGCTCGCAGACGCCCGCGAGCTGGTGCCGGTAGGCGGCGTCGATCAGGGCTTCGCGGGTCGGGAAGTGCCGGTACAGCGTGCCGACGCCGACCCCAGCCTGCTTGGCGATCGCGGACGGCGCGGCGTCGAGGCCCTGCTCGGCGAAGGCCTGCGCGGCGACCTCCAGCAGCCGGGCACGGTTCTCTCGCGCGTCGCGCCGGGTGCGGCGCGGGGCGTCAGGCATCGGTTCCCTCCCGGGTTGCTATCCGGAACGCATTCCGGATACGGTAAGCGGAACGCATTCCGGTTAACCTTACCCCTGGGAGACTCCGTCATGTCCGCACGGCATTGGTTCGTCACCGGCGCTTCCGGCGGTCTGGGCCGGCACCTGGTCGAGGAAGCACTCCGGCACGGCGAATACGTGACCGCGACGGTCCGGCGTCCGGACGCGTTGCCGGACTCGCCGCGGCTCACCGTGGAGCAGCTCGATCTCACGCATCCTGCCGACGTCGCCGCCGTGGTCGAGCGGACGTCGCGGCGGCGGCCGGTGGACGTGGTCGTGAACAACGCCGGGTACGCGCTCGTGGGCGCGGCCGAGGAGATGACGCCCGAGCAGATCCGGGACCAGATCGAGGTGCTGCTGCTCGCCCCGATCCTGATCACCCGCGCGTTCCTCGGCCCGATGCGCGCGCGGGGCGGCGGCCGGATCATCCAGATTTCCAGCATGGGCGGCCAGATCGGCTCGCCGACGCACAGCGCGTACCACGCGGGCAAGTGGGGTTTGGAGGGCTACACCGAGAGCGTCAGCCGCGAGGTCGACGACTTCGGCATTCACCTGACGCTGGCGCAGCTCGGCGGGACCCGGACCGGCTTCGCGTCCGCGCTGCGCTACACCGCCGAAACGGAGCCGTATCGCGACAACGCCGTCGGCCGGACCCGCCGCTACCTGGAATCCCTCGACGACAGCGCGCTTTCCGGCGACCCGGCCAAAATCGCCGCGCTGCTGTACGAGACCACCTTCCAGCCGAACCCGCCGCTGCGCCTCTCCCTGGGCTCGGACACCTACGACGCCGTCCACAGTGCACTCACTGAACGGCTGAACCTCCTTGAGTCGCAACGGGAACTGGCCGCGTCGATCGCGTTCTGACTACATCCCGACCGACTGCCGCTCCGGCTCGATCAGGCCCACGACGCGCACCTGCTCCCGCGTGTACGGCTGGCCGATGTACTTCTTGGCCACCTCGTCGACGATCTCCCACGCCGGGTCGCCCTCGATCCATTCGGCCACCCGGCCGCGGATGATGATCGGCTCGAACGGATTGTCCGGCGGGGTAAGGGAAATCGCCACGCGCGGGTCGCGGCGGAGGTTGCGGGCCTTGCGGCTGTCCGGGCCGGTGAGGAAGACGATCCGGTCGCCGCGGGTGCCGATCCACACCGGGACGACATGCGGCGATCCGTCCGGGAGGACGGTCGCGAGGTGGGCGATCGGGGTGCCGTCGAGCACGCGGCGGACTTCGGGGTTCAGCATGGGATTTCCTTTCAGCGGAGGATTTCGTAGTGCAGGTGGGTGACGCCGGGCGCCGGGACGGCTTCGACCAGCCGCAGCCGGACGTGCTCGGGCAGTTCGCGGAAGAAGCTCCGCCCGCCGCCGAGCAGGATCGGGACCTGGTGCAGGACGAAGTCGTCGACCAGCCCGGCCTTGATCGCCTCGGTGACCAGAACCCCGCCCATGAGCGCGACGTCCTTGTCCCCGGCCGCCTCCCGCGCGCCGGCGATGGCCTCTTCGACGCTGCTGGCGTGCGTCTGCTTCCCGCTCAGTTCGGGCACCGGCTGGTGGCTGACCACGAACAACGGAGCGGTCGGATGCGGACCGCCGCCGCCGAAGTGGCTGGAGTGGTCGTAAGTCGCGTGCCCGACCACGGACGCCCCGACGCGCGCGGCGAGCTTGTCGAACACCCGGGCGCTGGGCTCGGACAGGGTGAAGCCGTCGAGGACCTTGCTCGGCGTGTCGCCGGTGAAGTACCAGTCGAACAGCATCCCGGCGTCGCCGAGCCCGCTCCCGACTTCGTCGGCCCCCTCCGGACGGCGGCCGCTGATGTAGCCGTCGACCGAGACGGACAGGGCACTGAACACTTTGGTCATTACGCTCCTTAGTAGTCGCTCACAGCGCTTGGGGGAAGTGGAAGACCCGGTGCGGGTCGTAGGCCTTCTTGATCGCGGCGAGCCTCGGATAGTTGCCCGCGTGGTACGCCCTTGCCGGATCCTCGAGCGCGAGGTCGGGGAAGTTCGGATAAACCCGGCCGGACCCCGCGCCGCGCCCCAGGATTCGTCCACCCACGGGGTGTCGCCGACGTGCTCCAGCAGAAACCGCTCGCCCCGATGGGCAAACGCCGTGTCTTCCGCCGCGACCCGGTTGTACGCCCCGCCCATCGCCGTGAACGCGAGCCGCCGGTTCCCCCTCAGCCGGCGGATGAGCCCGGCCGTGGTGCGCTCCGGCATCGTGCGCTCGAAAAACTCGGACCGGATCCGGCGGTGCCCGTCGACCGCATCAAGCGTACTGAATGTCGGCTTCAGCATGCTGTAGGGAACATCCTGTCGGATGTCTATTGCATACAGAACACCGGCCCGCGTGGTGAAGTCCCGGAGCAGCTCCCGGGTCGCGGCGGGCGGCAGGGTGGAGGAGCCGAAGAGGGTCGCGTGTCCGGATGAGACGGTGAGGTTGACGGTCAGTTCGTCCGGGGCGTCGGGGGCCCAGTCCTGCCATGCGGTGACGAGGGTTTCCGACGCTGCCCAGCGGCCTTCGATCCGGCAGGCCAGTGGTTCCGGCACGGTGGCGAACCGCAGCTCTGTCACGATGCCGAACTGTCCGCCGCCCGCGCCGCGCAAGGCCCAGAACAGGTCGGGCTCCCGGCGTTCGTCGCACTCCACGACGCTTCGGTCGGCGAGCACCACCTGAGCCCCGACGAGACGGTCGCAGGTCAGCCCGTACTGGCGGCCGAGCAGCCCGATCCCGCCGCCGAGTGTCAGCCCGGCGATGCCGACCGTGTCGCCGCACCCGGCGGGAATCGTCCGGCCGCGCGCGTGCAACTCCCGGTACACCGTGCCAAGCCGCGCGCCCGCGCCGATCGTCGCCACGCCGGTGTCGTCGACCGCGATCCGGTCCAGTCCGGACAGATCTGCCACGATCCCGCCGGTCGAGGACCGGTTCGCGAAGCAATGCCCGCCGCCGCGCGGCACGAGGTGCTGGCCGGTCGCCGTCGCGCGTTCCATGGCGTGAACGACCTCGGCGACCGAGTGGCAGCGGAGGACCCGCGGGCTGGGGGAGAGGACGTCGATCACGGAACAGACGCTACGGAGGCGCGGCTCGCGGTTCTTGAACAAAACGCGCACGGACCGGCGCCGCGACGGCGGTCAGCCGGAGAGCTTCGCCGGAGAACGCCCGCGGGTAGCGAGAAACGGCGCGTAGGAAGCCGAATGATCATGCCCGCACGCACACCGGTCGAGGTCCCCGCCGAGAAGCTGCCTCGGCGTAACCCCGGTCAACCGGAGGCATTCCCGGCTCAAATGCGCCTGGTCGGCGTACCCGGCGTCAACGGCGAGACCCGCCACCCCGTCCGCGCCACGCCGCCCGGAGGCGACTGCGCCGGACTGGGCCAGCGCGAGAAACCCTTGGAACCGCAACGTCCGCTGGAGCACCTTCGGGCTCGTCCCGACCGCCTGCAGGCACCGCCGCCGCAGCTGGCTCGCCGAGAGCGCGAGGTGCGCGGCGACCGCGTCGACGCCGACCGGGTCCCACGGCATCAGCACCCGCACCGCTTCCCCGACCAGCGGGTCCGAGCCGGTCCGCCGGAACTCCCGCACGAGATGCGCCTGCACCGCGGCCAAGCCCAGCTCCGGCGTCGCGGCGAGGGCCACCGCTTCGGCGAGCCGCTCCGCCGCCCGGCCCCACAACTCGGACAGCCCGAGGTGCTGATCGGCAAGCTCGTCAAGCCCGGCAGGCAGCGGCGGCGCGGCCCCGGGGCGGAACCGCACCCCGACAATGGTCGTGTGCGCCGGAATGACCTCGATCTGCGGCCCGGTCAACGGCCCGAGCAGCCGCGGCCGCCCGCCGACCGGGAAGTGGATCTCGACGCCGCCAGTGGGCAGATGCCGCTGCGCGTACGGCGCGTCGCCGGTGCGCTGAATCCACACGGTGCGCACGGCGGCCGCGAGGCCGGGCACTGGCGGACGTTCGAGATACGCGGTCATCCCCGTACCGAAGCGTCCCGCCGGGCGCGCGTCAAGTGCCGGGCCACAAGTCCCTGGACCGGACGACCTTCTCCCGTATCCGACCGCTCGCCGGCCGGGGATTCTCGCTGTCGGACCCCTGGGAAGCAGCGCCGCCGAAGGAGGCACCGGCCATGCCGACGTTGATCATCATCCTGCTCGTCCTCGGCGCGGGGCTGTTCGTGGGCGGCCTGCTGGACCGGGCCAGCCAGACGCACGCGCGTTTCACCGGCTACCGGCAGAGAACCACCACCGGCCTGATCACCTGGGTCCGCAGCGCGATCGCGGCCGTGCTCGGCGTCGCCGGACTGCTGCTCTTCCTCTATCTCCTGATCACCCTGTCGTCGGCGCGGTAGCCCCCGCCTCAGATGTACCCGCCGGCGTCCATCGCGGCGACCACCTTGCGGAACCCGGCGATGTTGGCCCCGCTCACGTAGTCCCCGGCGACGCCGTGCTCGTCCGCGGTCTCCAGGCAGGTCCGGTGAATGTCGGTCATGATGTCGCGCAGCGTCCGGTCGGTGCGCTCGAACGTCCAGCGCTCGCGAGCCGCGTTCTGCTGCATTTCCAGCGCGGACACCGCGACCCCGCCGGCATTCGCGGCCTTCCCGGGTCCAACCGCGACACCCGCCTCGCGGAAGATCTGCAGCGCACCCGGCGTGCAGGGCATGTTCGCGCCCTCGGCAACCGCGCGGACGTCGTTCTTCACCAAGCGCAACGCGGACTGCTCGTCGAGTTCGTTCTGCGTCGCGCAGGGGAGCGCGAGGTCGCACGGAACGTCCCACGGCGTGCCGTCGGTGACGTACTTCGCCGACGGCACTCGCTCGACGTACTCGGAAAGCCGCCCGCGCCGCGCGACCTTCAGCTCGTGCAGCACTTCGAGGTCGATCCCGCGTGGATCGTGGATGTAGCCGCCGGAGTCCGAGCACACGATCGGCTTCGCGCCGAGTTCCTGCAGCTTCGCGATCGCGTGGTAAGCGACGTTGCCCGACCCGGACACGACGGCGGTGCGGCCGGAGAACGAGTCGTCGCGGGCGCCGAGCATCGCGTCGAGGAAGTACACGGTGCCGAACCCGGTGGCCTCCGGACGCGCCGGAATCCCGCCCAGCAACGGGTTCTTGCCGGTGATCGTGCCCGCGTCGTAGCGGTTGGTGAGCCGCTTGTACTGGCCGAACAGGTAGCCGATCTCGCGGCCGCCGACGCCGATGTCGCCCGCGGGCACGTCCGTCTCCGGGCCGATGTGCCGGACCAGCTCGGTCATGAACGCCTGGCAGAACCGCATGATCTCGCCGTCGCTGCGGCCGGCCGGGTCGAAGTCGGACCCGCCCTTGCCCGCGCCGATGCCGAGGCCGGTGAGCGCGTTCTTGAAGATCTGCTCGAAGGCGAGGAACTTGACCGTGCCGAGCGTGACGTCGCCGCGGAAGCGCAGCCCGCCCTTGTACGGCCCGAGCGCCGAGCTGAACCCGACCCGGAAGCCGCGGTTGACGTGCACCGCGCCCGCGTCGTCGGTCCAGACGACGCGGAACAGCACCTGCCGCTCCGGCTCGCACAGCCGCTCCAGCATCGCCGCGTCGCGCAGGCCCGGATCGCGCCGCAGCGCGGGCCGGATCGCCTCGAGCACCTCGTACACGGCCTGGTGGAACTCCGGCTCGGCCGGGTTCTTCCGGACGATGTCCTCGTACACTTCGCGGGATGTCTGGTCGAGTGGCATCCGCCGATGATGCCTTCCGCGTGCCCGGAATCGCACCCCCGACGGGGTTTGCGAGGTTAGGGGTGACCGGTCTCACGCATCGAGCACGACGTCCGCAGTGGGTACGGCCTGGCAGGAGAGGCATTGGTCGGCGGGCAGATCGTCGGCGACGGCGACCAGATGCGCGACGGTTCCTTCCAGCACCGGCACGGCGCAGCTTTCGCACTGGCCGAGCCGGCATCCGCTCGGCAGCGCGACCCCGGACGCCTCGGCGAACCGCAGCAGATCCCCGTCTCCGGCCCGCCACGTGACCTCGCGGCCGGACCGCGCGAACCGCACGGTGGCCGTGGCGTCGTCCGGGATCTCGACCGGGGCCGGGGCGGCGTGGAACTTCTCGGTGAAGATGTCGAAGCGCGGCACGCCCCGGACGACGAGCCCGGCGGTCAGCTCGTCCAGCATGGTTTCCGGGCCGCACAAGTAAAACCGGGCGCGCCGCCGGATCAGGTCGGCATCGACGCGGTCGGCGGTGACCCGTCCGGTGAAATCGCAGCGATCGTCCGGACCGGGACGGCTGTAGTGGTCCAGCACCCGGACGGTCGGCAGGCGCGCGGCCAGCTCGGCGATGCGCTCGCGGAACGCGTGCCGGGAGGAGTCGCGGCTGCCGTGGTGCAGCACGATCTCCGGTGCGGTCGCGGGATCGAGAGTCTCGAGATGGCTCAGGAACGGCGTGATCCCGATCCCGGCGGCGAGCAGCACGATCGGCCGCGAATGGACCGCGGGCAGCGCGAACCCGCCGGACGGTGCCGTGACCAGCAGCCGGGACCCCGGCTGGAGCCGGTCGTGCACCGCGGGGGAGAACTGCCCGCCCGGCACCCGCCGTACCGCGATCGTGTAACCGTCCCCCGGCACTTTCGCGGGCCCGGTCAGGGAATAACTGCGGGTCAGCCCCGGCGCTTCCGGCCACGCCACGGTGATGTGCTGCCCGGCGCGAAACTCCGGCACCGGCCCGCCGTCGACCGGCCGGAGCCGCACCGAGCGGATGTCCTCGGTCTCGAACTCCGCGCGCTCGACCACGAACTCCCGCTGCCCGGTCCACGGCTCCGGCTCGTCCGGCCGGACGTCGCAGAACGTCGAGCGCAACGGGACCGATCCGCTCACCGGGTCGTGGGCGTCGTCGCCGACCAGCAGGTTGTAGTTGGTCCCGCCGTCCTCGAGCGGGTCCGAACCGGGCAGCGCGAGGTCTGGCGCCGGTTGCCACCAGCCGTATTCGGCCACGACGACGTCGCGATGCAGCGCGGGATCGATCCGCGCCCGCATCCGGACGTCCGCCGAGGCGGTGGTGATCCGGACCCACTGCCCGTCCTCGATCCCGCGCTCCGCGGCGGCTTCCGCGCTCAACTCGACGACCGGTTCCGGGAACCGCTTGCGCAGCGAGGAAATCCCGCGATGCTGGCTGTGACAGAAGTACCCGTTCTTCGCGCAGGTCAGCACGAGCGGATGCGCCGGATCCGGCGGCGGCGGATCAGCGACCGGAACCGCGGGCTGGCCGTGCTCGGCAAGCCGCTCGGAATACAGCTCGACCCGCCGGGTCGGCGTCGAAAACCCGGCAACCGTGCCGTTCTCGGCGCATTCGGCATACTTGCGGTGCCCGGTCTCCAACGGCAGATCGACCCCGCCGGGCCGCTCCCGCAGTTGCGCGGCGGTAAGGCCGAGCGGAGCCAGCTGATGATTCCAGCCGTCCTCGATGCGCCCGTGGAAGAACTCCGCCCCGAGCCCGAGCCGTTCGGCCAGCTCGAACACGACCTCAGTGTCCGAACGCGACTCGCCGATCGGGTCGGTCATCCGCGGCCGTAACTGCACATGCTCCTGTGCCGCGCGGCTGATCTCGAAGCCCGCCTTGACCGCTTCGTGCTCCCACGGCGTCTGGGCCGGCAGCAGCAGGTCGGCGAACCGTGCGGTCGGATTCTCGAACAGATCGAGATGCACGGAGAATTCCAGCTTCCGCAACGCGTCCGCGGTCCGGCGCGGATCCGGTTGGGACAGGAGAAGATTCCCGCCGAACGACACGAGCGCCCGGACCGGATAAGGCTTCTCTTCGAGCACTGCGCGGCAGAAATTCCGCGCGGTCACCCAGCCCTGTGCCGGCGGCCCGAGCGGAAACTCCTGAATCCCCAGGGCTTTCGCGCGCTGCTCAGGGGCGAGCTGGTCCGGCGAAGTGACCGGCGCGACCGGCAGCTTCGGCAGGACGACGTTGCCGCCGGGGGAGTCGTAGCAGCCGGTGAGCGCGTAGAGGGTCGCGATCGCGCGCTCGGTCTGCGTCGCGTTCGAGTGCTGGCCGATGCCGGACCAAGCCGCGTAAGTCACCGATTTCGCTGCCGCGAGGTCCGCCGCGAACGCCTCGATCGCAGCGGCCTCGACGGTCGTCACCGCCTCAGTCCGCTCCAGCGTCCACCCGGCACACGCCTCGACGTAATGCTCGAACGCGGGAACACAGTCAACCGGCCCGTTCACCGTCTGGACGCGACGCCTCCCGCGCAGCGCGAACCGCTCCGGCGCGACTGCCGGATAGTCCGTGTCGTATGGCTCAGCCTGCCCGGAAACCTCGTCCCAGACCACGAAGCCGCTCACTTTTGGGGCAAGCTCCGCACCCCGCAGAAACCGCCCGGTGTCCGCGCGGACCAGCAACGGAGCGTTCGTCCACGACCGCACGAACGCCTCGTCGTGCCCACGCCGCTCCAGCAACGACCGCGCGACACCGAGCGCGAGCGCGCCGTCCGTGCCCGGCCGGACCCGGAGCCAATGCTCGGCCCGCACCGCGCTGGCGGTCCGGCGCGGATCGACCACCGCCAGCCTCGGCGGCTGGGCCCCAGCCAGCGCGGCCGACTGCGCGAGCCACGCCTTCGCCGGATTATGCCCCCACAGCACCGCGAAATCCGTGCCCGCGTAATCGGGGGCGGGCAGTCCGGAGCCGAACGTGAAGGCGTGCGCGAAGTCCTTGTGCCAGTTGCAGATCTCGGTGGAGTACAGCGTGTTCGGGCTGCCGAAGAGCCGGATGAACCGCTCGACCCAGTCGATCGCGTCGGACATCGGCGTGCCGCTCGGCGACGTGACCGAGAACGCGACCGCCTCCGCGCCGCTGGTCGCGCGGATGTCGCCGAGCCGCTCCGCGACCTCGGAGAGCGCTTCGTCCCAGCTGATCTCGCGCCACCGAGGATCCGGATCGGACTTCGGCGTCGTGCGCCGCAGCGGCCGCCGCAGCCGCTCGGGGGAGCGGACCAGCTCCGGCGCCGCCCGCCCCTTCGGGCACAGCGCGGCCCCGGTCGGATGCTCGGTGTCCGGCCGGACCCCGAGCAGCGCACCGTTCTCGACGGTGTAGACCGCGCCGCAGCGCGAGCGGCACAACGTGCAGTAACCCCGGACCTCAGACATTAGTTACTCCTTAGTAACCGGCTACCGGCTACTCCGGTACCATGCTGGACGGAAGCGGGCGAAGTCAAGCCCGCGCGAGCGGAGGAGCGGCCCGTGACCCAGCTGCAGCGCCCGAACCTGCGCGAACAGGTGCTCGAAGTCGTGCGGCAGGCGATGGTGTCCGGCGACCTGCGCCCCGGCGACATCTATTCGGCCGCCGCCCTCGCGACGCGCCTGGGCGTGTCGAGCAGCCCGGTGCGCGAGGCGCTGCTGACGCTGGTCGACCAGGGCTTGCTGGAACCGGTCCGCAACCGCGGCTATCGGGTGGTCGCGATGAGCGAACGCGACCTCGACGAGATCTACGAGATGCGCCTCCTGCTGGAAGTCCCGGCAACCCTCTCCGCGGCCGCGAACGCCGCCCCCGCCGACCTGGCCCGCCTGGACGGCCTCGCCGCGGAAATCGAATCCGCCGCCTCGGCTGGCGACGTGGCCCAGTTCCTGGAGGCGGACCGCCGCTTCCACCTGGATTTGCTGTCCCTGTCCGGAAACCGCCGCCTGACCGATGCCATCGCGAACCTGCGCGACCAGACTCGGTTGTACGGCTTGGAAAAGCTCGCCGAACACGGCCGGCTGACGGACTCGGCGCGAGAACACCGCGAGATGCTGGCGACGGTGGCGGCGCGGGATTGGGCTCGGTTGGAGGGGCAGGTTCGGGCGCATTTGAAACACATTCGAGCGGACTGGGCTTCCGGCTGACCGTGGCCGGGTTCGGTGCTGAGTGCGCGGACGTGCGCGCTCGTCAACCGGCCATCGCCAGGCCCGTGATGAGCCCGCTTCAGCATCCGCGACGGCGCCGGCTTGCTGCGCGCGGATCAGGTGCCGCCGCGCTGGTGCGGCGGGAATTGACTGTCGCGGGGCTGGTCCGACGTCTCGCGGGCAAAGCGATGCGCGGCGGGGTCTTCAACTCAGGTCAAGTGCCGCCGCGGTGGCACGGCGGGAACTGCCTGTCGCGAGGGCCGGGCTGCCGCGCCGCAGGCAGGGAGCATCAAAACTCAGGTCAGGTGCCGCAACACCGCCGCCACCGCCGGTCGCGGATCGCCGATGTGGGTCGCGGTGATGTTCCATGCCGGACCCCCGCGCGCGAACCGGCGGCCGGGCAGGTCGGGGAACTGGGCGGCGACCGACACCGGCAGCACGCAGCCGCCGAGGTCGTGCCGCACCAGTTCGGCCGCCGACGGCGCGTCGGTCACCTCGTGCACGACCGTCCGCCGGACGCGGGCCGACTGGAACGTCCGGTCGGTGGCCTCGCGGATCGCCCAGCCCGGCGCGAAATCGACCACCGCCGTGCGAGCGGCTTCGGCGGCCGACACCGGCCGGTCCGCCGCTCCGTCCCCCGCCGCGGTGACCAGCACCATCTCCTCCCGCCGGACCGGGCGGCTCACCAGACCGTCGCTCGGGGCGCAGCCGGCGACCGCGACCATGATGTCCACAGTGGACGTCACGACCGCCTCGCGCAGCTGGTGCGGCGACGCGGTCCGCACCAGCACGCGCACCCCCGGGTGGTCCCGCCGCAACGCGCTCAGCGCCCGATGCGGTTCCGGCCACGCCCCGGGCATGACGCCGATCCGGACCTCCCCGGTGACCTGCCAGCGCGCCCGGTCGACAGTCGCCCGAGCCTGGCTCGCGGCCTCCAGCGCGGTGCGCGCCGCCGGGAGGAACGCCTTGCCCGCAGGCGTCAACGCGACCCGGTGCGTGGTCCGTTCGAACAGTTCGGTGCCGAGATCGCGTTCGAGCGCCCGGACCACAGTGGACACTGTGGACTGCACCGTGTGCAGCCGGCGCGCGGCAGCCGTGAACCCGCCCTCCTCGGCCACCGCGACGACGGTTTCCAGCTGCCGCAGGTCCATCGGCCCTCCCTGATCGTCCACATCAGACCACTCTGCTTGTAGCACTACGCCCGTAGCAGTGCCTTCAGGCGAGCACCTCGCGAACCAGCCGGGCCGTCTCGCTCGGCGTGCGTCCCACCCGGATCCCCGCCGCTTCGAGCGCCGCCTTCTTGGCCGCGGCGGTCCCGGACGATCCCGACACGATCGCTCCCGCGTGCCCCATGGTTTTGCCCTCCGGAGCGGTGAACCCCGCGACATACCCGACGACCGGCTTCCGCACGTTCTCCCGCACATAAGCCGCGGCACGCTCTTCGGCGTCGCCGCCGATCTCGCCGATCAGCACGATCACGTCGGTGTCCGGGTCCTTCTCGAACGCCTCGACCGCGTCGATGTGCGTGGTGCCGATGACCGGATCGCCGCCGATGCCGATGCAGCTGGAGAAACCGATGTCGCGGAGTTCGTGCATGAGCTGATAGGTGAGCGTCCCGGATTTCGACACCAGCCCGATCCGCCCGGGACCGGTGATGTCGGCGGGAATGATCCCGGCGTTGGCCAGCCCGGGGGAGATGAGGCCGGGACAATTCGGCCCGATGATCCGGGTCTGGCTGCCGCGGGCGCGCGCCCAGAACGCGGCGGAATCGTGCACCGGAACGCCCTCGGTGATGACCACGGCGAGACCGATCCCGGCGTCGACGGCTTCGAGCACCGCGTCCTTCACGAACGGCGGCGGCACTAATAAGACCACTACATCCGCACCGGTCTCCGCCATCGCCTCCGCGACGCCGCCGAACACCGGCAGCTCGTGTCCGCCCAGGGAAACGGTCTGCCCAGCCTTGCGCGGATTGACTCCGCCCACCACGTTCGTGCCCGCGGCCAGCATCCGGCGGGTGTGCTTGGTGCCCTCCGCCCCAGTCATCCCGGAAACGATGACCCGGCTGGTGTCGTCGAGGAAAATCGCCATCGGTCAGCCCTCCGTCCCGGTCGCGAGCTTGGCTGCTGCACGCGCGGCGTCGTCCATCGTCGCGACCACCGTGACCAGCGGATGCGCTGCCTCGGCGAGGATCCGCCTGCCTTCGGCGACGTTGTTTCCGTCAAGCCGCACGACCAACGGTTTCGTCGCGCGTTCTCCCAGCAACGCCAACGCCTTCACGATGCCGTCCGCGACCGCGTCGCACGCGGTGATCCCGCCGAAGACGTTCACGAACACACTGCGCACGGCCGGATCCCCGAGAATCACGCCGAGCCCAGCCGACATCACCTCAGCCGACGCACCACCGCCGATATCGAGGAAGTTCGCCGGCCCGACCGCCCCGACGTCGCGCGCCGCCGCGGCCACTACATCCAGAGTGGACATCACCAGCCCGGCCCCGTTGCCGATCACGCCAATGTCGCCGTCGAGCTTCACGTAGTTGAGCCCCTGCTCGGCGGCCTGCCGCTCTAGCGGATCCCCGCTCTCCGACTCCGCGAACTCCCGATGCCCGGCCTGCCGGAACGCGGCGTTGTCGTCCAGCGTCACCTTCCCGTCCAGCGCGACGATCTCCCCGCCGACAGTCCGGGCAAGGGGATTCACCTCGACCAGCGTCGCGTCCTCCGCCGTGAACACGTCCCACAACCTCACCAGCACGCAGGCCGCGTCGGCCGGCAGCCCCGCCGCCGCGGTGATCTTGCGCGCCTTCACGAGATCGACCCCGACCCGTACGTCGATCGGCACCCGGACCAGCGCCTCCGGCCGGGTCGCGGCCACCTCCTCGATGTCCATCCCGCCCGCCGCCGACACCATGGCCAGAAAGGTCCGGTCGGCGCGGTCGAGGAGATAGGAAACGTAGTACTCGTCGGCGATGTCGCTGGCCTCGGTCACGAGGACGCGATGCACGCGGTGGCCTTTGATGTCCATGCCGAGGATCTCGCCCGCTCGCCGCTCGGCATCCTCCGGCGTCGCGGCGAGTTTCACCCCGCCCGCCTTGCCCCGCCCGCCGGTCTTCACCTGCGCCTTGACCACCACCGCCCCGCCGATCGCGACAGCCGCGGCGCGTGCTTCCTCGGGCGTCGCGGCGACGCAACCGCGGGGGACCGGCACGCCGTGCGCGGCGAAGAGGTCGCGCGCTTGGTGTTCTAAGAGGTCCATCGGGATTCCTTTCCTGCGCGGAGACGGGGGAGTCAGAGGTTTCGGGTCCGGGAACGCGGTGCGTGCCCGGCTGAGCGGGTCGCGGTCCGGCGCTTGATCCGGGCCTCGTGGTGGTCGGGAGGTCGTGGTCGAGATACCGGCGCGGAGCCCGATCGGCGGGCCGTCCGGGCAGGTCTCCGGCGCGGGTCGGACGGCCTGCGCCGGGGCCGACAAGCTGGCCGACAAACCTGCGGATGCCCCTGGACAGCGGGCGGCTCGAAGAGTAAGTCTAATGCCTACCTCATACGGTATGCAATCTACAGTCTTCCGGCGACGAGCCGCTGACCTGCGGCGACAGGCCCGGCGGGCTGCGGAGAAGGCACGGGCAGACCGGGACGAGCGCGCGGATCAGAGAGGTCCGGCGCGGGACAGGAGGAGTTGCGCATGTCGCCAACCACGACCGGCCGGCAAGCAGGCCAGCACACCGGCGAGAACGGCAGCGGGAAGGCCGGGCAGCAGGCCGGCGAGGACGCAAGGGAAGCCGCCAGCGGGCAGACCGGCGGGAGTTCCAGCGAGAACATCGTCGAGAGCGCAGGGGAGAAGGCCGACGGAAACACCGGCCGCGCCGGTCAGCACCGGGCCACCACAGCTGCCGCGAACGGCGGCCAGGCGGCCGAGACGATCTCCGGCGGCCACCTCGTCGCGAAAGCGCTGAAAGCCGAAGGCGTCGACACCATCTTCACCCTCTGCGGCGGCCACATCATCGACATCTACGACGGCTGCGTCGACGAGGGCATCAGCGTCATCGACGTCCGGCACGAGCAGGTCGCGGCGCACGCGGCCGACGGGTACGCGCGGATCACCGGCCGTCCGGGGTGCGCGGTCGTCACGGCGGGTCCGGGGACGACCGACGCGGTCACCGGGGTCGCGAACGCGTTGCGCGCGGAGAGCCCGATGCTGCTGATCGGCGGCCAAGGCGCGTTGAGCCAGCACAAAATGGGCTCCCTGCAAGACCTCCCGCACGTGGACATGATGACCCCGATCACCAAGTTCGCCGCCACCGTCCCGCACACCTCGCGGGCCGCTGACCTGGTGTCGATGGCGTTCCGGGAAGCCTTCGCGGGCGCACCGGGACCGTCCTTTTGGAGATTCCGCGCGACGTCCTCGACGCCCGGGTGCCGCTGGAGAACGCGCGGATCCCGCAGTCCGGCCGTTATCGCGCGTCCACCCGGAACGCGGGCGATCCGGCGGACATCGAAGAGCTTGCCGATCTTCTGGTGCACGCCAAGAAACCGGCGATTCTGCTCGGCAGCCAGGTGTGGACGACCCGTGCCACCGAGCCCGCGACAGAACTCGTGCGCGCACTGAACATCCCGGCGTACATGAACGGTGCCGGACGCGGAACCTTGCCGCCGGGAGATCCGCACCATTTCCAGCTTTCCCGTCGCTACGCGTTCGACAATGCCGACGTCATCGTCATCGTCGGCACGCCGTTCGACTTCCGGATGGGCTATGGCAAAAGGCTTTCCGCCGCCGCGAAGGTGGTGCAGATCGACCTCGACTACCGCACGGTCGGCAAGAACCGCGACATCGACCTCGGCATTGTCGGCGACGCGGGACAGATCCTCGCCGCGGTCGCGGACGCCGCGTCGGGTCGTGCGGACAACGGTTCGGTCGGGCGCAAGCCGTGGCTGGAGGAATTGCGTGCGGTCGAGGAGAAGGCCAAGCTGAAGCGGCTGCCGCTCCAGCATTCCGACGCGAATCCGATCCATCCGTACCGGCTGGTGCACGAGATCAACGAATTCCTGACTGAGGATTCCATCTACATCGGCGACGGCGGCGACATCGTCACGTTCTCCGGCCAGGTCGTGCAGCCGAAGGCACCGGGACACTGGATGGATCCCGGTCCACTCGGGACACTCGGCGTAGGCATTCCGTTTGTCATGGCCGCGAAGCACGCTCGGCCGGACCAAGAGGTCGTCGCGCTCTTCGGGGACGGCGCGTTTTCCCTGACCGGCTGGGATTTCGAGACGCTCGTGCGGTTCGATCTGCCGTTCGTCGGGATCGTCGGGAACAACTCGTCGATGAACCAGATCCGCTACGGCCAGGCGCAGAAATACGGAATGGCGCGCGAACGCGTCGGGAACACCCTCGGCGACGTTCCCTACGACCAGTTCGCCCGGATGCTCGGCGGCTACGGCGAGGAGGTCCGCGATCCGGCGGATATCGCCCCGGCGCTGCGCCGCGCGCGGGAATCCGGCAAGCCGTCGCTGATCAACGTCTGGGTCGACCCGGACGCCTACGCCCCCGGAACCATGAACCAGACGATGTACAAGTAGTCGGGAGGAGCCGAAGATGGGAAAGGCACTGGAGGGCGTGCGCGTCCTCGACATGACCCACGTCCAATCCGGACCGTCGTCGACCCAGATCCTCGCCTGGCTCGGCGCGGACGTCGTGAAGCTCGAAACCCCCGGCCGCGGCGACATCACGCGGGGCCAGCTGCGCGATCTGCCCGGAGTGGACAGTCTCTACTTCACGATGCTGAACTCCAACAAGCGCAGCATCACGCTGAACATGAAAAGCGAACAGGGCAAGGAAGTCTTCACGAAGCTGGTGTCCTCAGTGGACGTTCTGGTGGAGAACTTCGGGCCCGGCGTGGTGGACCGGTTCGGCTTTTCCTGGGACCGGCTCCGCGAGATCAACGACCGGCTGATCTACGCCTCCATCAAGGGTTTCGGGCCCGGCCGCTACGCGAATTTCAAGGCCTACGAGGTGATCGCGCAGGCGATGGGCGGCTCGATGAGCACCACCGGCTTCGAACAGGGCCCGCCGACCGCCACCGGCGCGCAGATCGGCGATTCGGGAACCGGCATCCACCTCGTCGCGGCCATTCTCGCGGCGCTGTACCAGCGCACGAACACCGGGCGCGGCCAGCGGGTGCAGGTCGCGATGCAGGACGCGGTGCTGAACCTGTGCCGGGTCAAGCTGCGCGACCAGCAGCGCCTCGCGCACGGGCCGCTGGGGGAATACCCCAACGAGCGCTTCGAAGACGAGGTGCCGCGGTCGGGCAACGCCTCCGGCGGCGGCCAGCCGGGATGGGCGGTGCGCTGCGCGCCGGGCGGGCCCAACGACTACATCTACGTCATCGTCCAGCCGGTCGGCTGGGAACCGCTGACCGAGCTGATCGGACGGCCGGAACTGGCCGCCGACCCGGACTGGGCGACCCCGGAGGCCCGGCTGTCCAAACTGGACAAGGTGTTCGCGATGGTCGAGGAATGGACCGAGCAGCGCACCAAATGGGAGGTCATGGAGCTGCTCAACGCGCGCAACATCCCTTGTGGACCGATTCTGTCCACTAAGGAGCTGATCGAGGACGAGACGCTGGCCGAACTCGGGTCGGTGGTCGAGGTGCCGCATCCGGAGCGGGGCGCGTTCAAGACCGTCGGCTGCCCGCTGAAGCTGTCGGATTCGCCGGTGGACGTCGAGCGTTCTCCGTTGCTGGGCGAGCACAACGACGAAGTGCTCGGCGAACTCGGCTACAGCGCGGCGGACGTCGAGGAGCTGCGTGCGGCGGGTGTGATCTGATGACCAGCGAAACCAGCCGTGCGACGGTCGAGGAAATCCTGGCGCGAGCAGCCGGGGAGGGCCGTTCCGCCTTGACTGCACCGGAAGGCCGCGCGGTCTGCGAGGCATACGGTATTCCGACGCCGCAGGAAAGGCCTCGCTGCGTCTGCGGCGGAAGCGGTAGCGCAGGCGGCGGAAATCGGCCTGCCGGTGGTGCTGAAGATCGTGTCGCCGGACATCCTGCACAAAACCGAGGCCGGCGGGGTGCTCGTCGGCCTCGGCAGCGAGCAGGAAGTCGCCGACGGTTACGCGAAGATTCTGGCTAACGCCAAGGCCTACGACGCGTCCGCGCGCATCACCGGCGTGCAGGTGCAGCAGATGCTGACCAGCGGGCAGGAGGTGATCATCGGCTCGGTCACCGACCCGAGCTTCGGCAAGATCGTCGCGTTTGGACTCGGCGGCGTTCTGGTCGAGGTGCTGAAGGACATCACTTTCCGGCTGGCACCCACCAGCGTCGGCGAAGCACTGTCCATGGTGGACGGGATCGCCGCCGCTGAAGTACTCAATGGAGTGCGCGGCGGCGAGGCGGTGGACAAGGCGGCGCTGGCTGACGTCGTGCACCGGCTGTCGCAGCTGGTCACCGACTTCCCGCAGCTGTCCGAAGTGGACCTCAACCCGGTGCTCGCCACCGGAAACGGGGCGACCGCGGTGGACGTGCGGATCCTCGTCGACCCGGCGGCGGCCGCGGTACCGGTGCGCTTCGGCCAGGACGAAATCCTGGCCGCGATGAACCGGATCATGAAACCGGCCGCGGTCGCGGTGATCGGCGCGTCCGCCGAGGACGGCAAGATCGGCAATTCGGTGATGAAGAATCTCGTCAACGGCGGCTACGCCGGCGAGATCTACCCGATCAATCCGAAGGCCGCCGAAATCCTCGACCGCAAGGCGTATCCGAGCATCGCGGACGTGCCCGGCGACGTGGACGTGGCGGTGTTCGCGATCCCGGCCAAGTTCGTTCCGGCGGCGCTGGAAGAGGCTGGCGCCAAGGGGGTCGCGGGGGCGATCCTGATCCCGTCGGGCTTCGGCGAGACCGGGAACATCGAGCTGCAGGACGAAGTCCTGGCCATCGCGCGCAAGCACGGAGTACGGATTCTCGGGCCGAACATTTACGGCTATTACTACACGCCGGAGAATCTGTCGGCGACGTTCTGCACCCCGTACGACGTCAAAGGCGGCGTCGCGCTGTCCTCGCAAAGCGGCGGGATCGGAATGGCGATTCTCGGCTTCAGCCGGTCGGCCGGAATGGGCGTGTCGGCGATTGTCGGCGTCGGCAACAAGGCGGACATCGACGAAGACGATCTCCTCACCTTCTTCGAGCACGACGACAACACCGAACTCGTCGCCATGCACCTGGAAGACCTCAAGGACGGTCGCGCGTTCGCCGAGACCGCGAAACGAGTGTCGGCGAAGAAACCCGTGGTGGTACTGAAAGCGGGGCGCACCTCGGAAGGCGCGAAAGCGGCCGGATCGCACACTGGCGCGCTCGCGGGCAACGACCGCGTGTACGACGACATCCTGCGCCAGAGCGGGGTCATTCGCGCTCCCGGGCTGAACGACCTGCTCGAATACGCGCGAGGCGTGCCGAAACTGCCCACGCCGAAGGGCGAGAACGTCGTGATCATCACCGGCGCGGGTGGCTCGGGTGTCCTGCTGTCGGACGCCTGTGTGGACAACGGGCTCTCGCTCATGCGGATCCCGGACGATCTCGACGCCGCGTTCCGCGAATACATCCCGCCGTTCGGAGCGGCGGGAAACCCGGTCGACATCACCGGCGGCGAACCGCCGTCGACCTACCGGAACACCCTCGCGCTCGGCCTTTCCGACGATCGTATTCACTCGTTGGTTCTCGGTTACTGGCACACGATCGTCACCCCGCCGATGGTGTTCGCGGAACTGGTCGTGGACGTCGTGGCGGAGTTCGCGCGGAAGGGAATCCACAAGCCGGTGGTGGCCTCGCTGTCCGGAGATGTCGAGGTCGAGCAGGCCAGCGAGCACCTGTACGCCCACGGGGTCGTCGCCTATCCGTACACGACCGAGAAACCGGTCGCGGTGCTCGGCGCGAAGTACCGCTGGGCGCGTTCGGCGGGTCTGCTCTCTTGATCAAGTCCGGAGGGAGGCGTACGTTGCCCGACACCTAACCGCTGGTCAGCGGAGTGCGGCGAGGAAGGGACGCCGGGACGCAGCCCGCGTTCCGGCTCGGGGGAAGAACGGAGACAGCCCGGGACGGGAATCGAAGCCAACGGTGACGAAAGAGATTTCTCATGACCGCAGCCCAACCGACATACCAGGAGATCGTCGACGAGAACGGGCGGACTTACCGGATCGGGGAGAGCCCGCGGGACCTGATGGGAAGGTCCCGCAGCTGGATGGTGTGGCTGCCGTGGGTGGCCATGATGGCGGTGAGCGTGTTCGAATACGGCTGGGGAGCCGTCGAAGGAACGCTCGAGGAAAAGTACGGCTGGTCGTTGTCGGACGCGTTCTGGCTGGCCAGCATCTGGGCCGTGTTCCAGGCCGGGGTCGCGTTCCCGGCCGGGCGGCTGCGGGAGAAGAACGTCGTCTCGGCGAAGACGGCGATGCTGACCGGGGCGGCGTGCTCCGGGATCGGCTACTTCTCCATCGCGCACAGCGGAAATCTGGTGGTGGCGTTCATCGGCTATTCGGTGCTGGGCGGAATCGGCGCCGGCCTGGTGTACGCGACGTGCATCAACATGGTCGGCAAATGGTATCCGGAGAAGCGCGGCGCCCGCACCGGTTTCGTGAACGGCGGATTCGCGTACGGTTCGGTGCCGTTCATTTACCTGTTCAGCGCTTTCCTCGGCCGGGAGAACGTGACGGTCACGCTCGACGCGATCGGCCTGTACATGCTCGTGGTGGTCGGGCTGTGCGGTTTCCTGTTCAAGGACCCGCCGAAGAACTGGTGGCCCGCCGACGTCGACCCGATCGCCTGGCTGAAGGGCAACGCGGCCGGGAAAGCCAAGAGCCTGGCGAAGAATCCGCCCGCGGTGCGCCAGTTCACGCCGATGGAAGCGATCCGCACCGGGATGCTTCCGCTGATGTGGGTCACCCTCGTGGTGATCGGCGGGGTTTCGCTGTTCGGGATCAATTTCCAGGTCGATTTCGCCAAGGAAAGCCAGTTCGGCGCTTTCGTGGCGGCGTCCTCGGCGGGAATCCTGGCGGTGGTGAACGGTGTCGGCCGCGGCATTGTCGGCTGGGCGTCCGACCGCATCGGCCGTAAAGCGACGTTGTTCTGGGTCTTGGTGATCGCCGCCTTCGCGCAATTCGGCGTGCTGTGGTCGGGCAAGACGCACAGTTTGTTCTGGTTCATGGTGTTCGCGGTGCTGACCGGCTTCGGCAGCGGCGCGTTCTACCCGCTGTTCGCCGCGCTGGTGCCGGACTACTTCGGCGAGAACCACAACGCGACCAACTACGGCATCGTCTACAGCGCGAAACTGGTCGGCGGGGTCGGCGGCGGCGGCTTGGCGGCCGGAGTGATCGCCGCGTGGGGCTACACCGGCGCGTATGTGCTGGCCGGGTGCATCGCGTTGCTGTCCGCGGCGATGACGCTGTTCCTGCGTCAGCCCGGCCGTTCCGGCCCCGGCACGACGGAGAAGGCGGGCAAGACGATCGCCCGCACCGCTCCGGCGGCGGGCAGCTGAGTCCCTTTTACGGGCCCGGGAGCGACGGGACGGCTGGCATCCGCCCCGTCACTCCCGGGTTGCTTTGTGCGGTCCGGCTTCGCTCGGCCGGATCCGGACGGTCGTGGCACGGGCGCATCGTTCGCGTGGGTGGTTCGGTCTTGCTTCGTCGCGGCTGATCGGTGGAACGGCGGCGTCTGGCCCCGGCCCGGGGTGCGGCCGGCTTGCGGCTGGTCGGTGGTGGAACGGCGGCATCTGGCGTCGCCCAGGGGTGCGGTCCGGCTTGCGGCTGGTCCGTGGTGGAAATGCCGGGCATCCGGCTTCCGTTGCCCTGGGGTCGTGCGGTTCGGCTTTGCTCCGTCGGGAAACAGCCTTTGCGCGCGGTGCTACTCGGCCGCGTCGGGCCGGTCGTGGAATGCCTGGCGCGTGCGTTCGGTGTGCTGGGCCATGATTTTCTCCGCCTTCTCGACGTTGTGTGCCGCGATCGCTTCGATGAGCGAGGCGTGCTCTTGCCAGGCGTCGCGGCCGCGGGGCCGGGCGATCGGCGTGTAGTACCAGCGCACGCGACGGTCGACGAGGCCGATCATCTCGGACAGGACCGCGTTGCCGGTCAGTTCGGTGATGTACGAGTGCAGGTCGGAGTTCGCCGCGACGAGCCGCTCGCTGTCGTCCGCGGCGAGGGCTTTCATGCCGACGTCCTGCAGCTCCCAGAGGCGCTTGACGTCCTTCTCGGTCGCGCACGCGGCGGCCAGCCGCGCGGCGTGGGTCTCCAGCACCGCCCGGACGCCGAGCAGCTGGTCTGCCTCCTCGTCGGTGGGCATGTGCACGAACGCGCCCTGCGCGGGCCGGAGGTCGACCCAGCCCTCGGTCTGCAGCCGCTGCAGCGCTTCGCGCACCGGCTGACGGCTGACGCCGAGGTACTCCGCGAGATCGGCCTCGACGAGATGCTGCCCTGGCTCGAGCGTGCGGTTGATGATCAGCTCGGCGAGCGCGTCGTACACGACCTGCCGCAGCGGCGCGGGCCGCTCCACCCGGTTGGCGTTCTTGCCGGCGAGCGACCCCTTGGCCGTCCGGCGTCCGGTGGGCCCGCGTTCGGGCAGGGGAGAAACGGTCTCGGTCACGGTGCACCTCGGGTGGGGATCTGTGGCGGGGTTCGAGGAACTCAGTAGTCAGAATACAGGTTTTAGTATGCAAAATCCCGGGATTCTGAATCGTGTCCGCTGATCGGGTGCCGGAGGGGAGCGGCGGGGCGGGGAGCCGGGGTGCGGAGGTGCCGGGACCAGGAGTCGGGTGTTGGCGCTGGGTCGGCGGGGACGCGGCGACGGTGCGGGGGTGTCGGGACGAGCGGGCGGGTGTTGCCGCTGGCTTGGCGGGGACACGGCGATGGTGCGGGGGTGCCGGGACCAGGAGTCGGGTGTTGGCGCTCGGTAGGCGACGACACGGCGACGGTGCGGGGGCGGGACGAGGAGGCGGGTATTGGCGCTGGGTCGGCGAGGACGTGGCGAAGGTGCGGAATCTGCGGTACCCAGCCCCGTCCGCATCGGCCGGACGCGCCGCCGCACCAGCCAAGATCGCGACCGCGCACCTCGGCCCAGTTATTAGGCTAACCTAACTCCATGGGGATCATCCGCGCGGTGCCTGACCTGGAACGTGTCGTCGGCAAGAGGCCGCTGCCGGTCATGATGAAGTCGATCGACCATCTCGACCCGCACTGCCGCACCCTGCTCAGCCACAGTCCCGCGGCCGTCCTCGGCTACGTGGACGTCGAGGGTCGCCAGCGGGCCGAAATGGTCGGCGGCGCTCCCGGGTTCGCCGTGGCGGAGACAAAGTCGCGGCTGCGGCTCCCGGTTTCGGCCGATGCCGCACCACGCACCGGTGCCGCGCTGCTGGTGCTCGTCCCCGGGTGGCGGGAAACCTTGCGGATCAACGGAACCCTCGACGAAGGCGGTCTCCGCGTCGAGGAAGCGTTCCTCCATTGCGGCAAAGCGGTGATCCGCTCGAACTTCTGGGACCCGGCCGCCGCGCCGGAGGACGCCGTCGAGGAGGGCCCAACCCTCGGGCATGCGGCGGCTGCTTTCCTTGCCACAGCACGATTCGCGGTGATCGCGTCGCGGGACGGCGATGGGCGCGCGGACGCCAGTCCCAAGGGCGATCCGCCCGGGGTGGTCAGGATGATCGGCCCGACGACGGTCGTGCTCGCCGATCGGCCAGGCAACCGGCGCACCGACACGTTCCACAATGTCGTCGAACGTCCTGACGTGGCGCTGGTGGTCGTCGCTCCCGGCGACACCCGCACGTTGGAGATCGTCGGGAAGGCCGTGATCAGCACGGAAGCCGAGCTGCGCGAGTCGATGACCGAGCGAAACCGCACCCCGAAAGCGGTGCTGAAGGTGGAAATCGAGACCGTGCGGCTCGCGCGGAGCGCCGCGGTCCGGGACGCCGGACTGTGGGACACTGCCCGGCACGTCGATCGCGCCGACCTGCCGAGGCCGTCGACGATCTGGACCGATCACCTCAAGCTGAACGAGGCCTCGGGCGTCGCGGCGAAGCTGCTGCGGGCCGGGGTGAAAGAGCGGCTGGTGCGCGCCGGTCTCGACCGCGATTATCGAGAAAATCTGTGACTTGCGGGCGCTGCCGAGCGTGGTCGCGGCCCCGGCGAAGACTACTCAAATGACCGATGTCCGCCCCCGCGATCGCCACGTAGCGTGGGGCTGACCCAGTCGTCGACGTTGTGAGGTCCGCATGGCTCAAGAACGCATGACAACCGACACCGACACGGCCGTCAGCGGCCTGCTGCTGAGCGTGGAACCGCTGACCGTCGCGGTGGACCGGGGCAAGGCCAACGGCGCGGTCGCCGACAACGACGGCAACGACTAGCCGGACTAGCCGTTGACCCGCTCCATGACGGAGATTCCCGGACTGGCCGGCCTCGTGGCACCGCTCGAGGCCGGCCAGTTCTTCGCGGACGTCCTCGGCAAGGCCCCGCGCCGGTTCCCCGGCGAGAAGGGCCGCTTCGCGTCGCTGCTCCCGTGGCCGGAACTCGACCGGGTGCTGCGCCAGCACCGGCTGGAGTTCCCCCGGTTGCGGCTCGCGCTCGACGGCGACGTCGTCCCCGCGCACACCTACACCGAAATGGTGTCGACCCGGCGCAACGGCCTCGTCCCGCGCGTGCTGTCGGCTCCGTTCGCCGAACACCTGCGAGCCGGCGCGACGCTCGTGGTCGACTCGGTCAACGAGCTGGTCGACGAGGTCGGCGAGCTGGCGACCAGGCTAGAACACGACTTGCGCGAGCGGATCCAGGTCAACCTCTACGCGGGCTGGGGCACCACGCACGGCTTCGACGTGCACTGGGACGACCACGACGCGTTCATCATCCAGCTGTCCGGACGCAAGCGGTGGCGTCTGCACGGGGTCACCCGGCCTTCGCCGCTGCAGCGGGACGTCGAACTGCCGGAACGCCCGGAGGGCGAGCCGTACGACGACTTCCTGCTGGAGGACGGCGACGTGCTCTACCTGCCGCGCGGGCACTGGCACGACGTGTCCGCCGTCGGCGAGGAGTCGCTGCACCTGACGATCGGCTTCAACGCCGCCACCGGCGTGGACCTCGTCGCGTGGCTGGCCGACCAGCTGCGGTCCGACGAGCTGTTCCGCACGGACCTGCCCCGGTTCGCCGGCCCGGACGCGCGAGCCGAGCGGTCCGAAGCGCTGCGCGGCCGGCTTGCCGAGCTGATCGCGGGCGACGTGGTCGGCCGGTTCCTCGCCGACCGCGACGCGCAGGCTCCCGCGCAGACCCGCGTCGGACTGCCGTGGGCGGCGACGGCGGACTTGCTGCCCCCGGACGACGATTTCGAGGTCCGGCTGCTCGTCCCGCGCGCCGCGCTGGCCGACGGCGAGGGCACGGTCGCCCTGGTCGGAGCAGGGAAACGGCTGGTTTTCGCCGAGGCCGCGCGACCCGTGCTCGCCGCGTTGCTGGGGTGCGCTCCGCAGCCGTTCAAGGTGCTGGCCGATGCCGCGCCGAGCCTGCCCCCGGAGACGGTGCGGGCGCTTCTGCGGGAGCTGGTCGTCCAAGGTCTCGTAGCCCGGGCCTGAGGTCCCGCCGCCCGATCGAGTGATCGTCGCGCGGCGGGACGGCGACTTCGGAAGAGGCTGGCGGAGCGTCAGCTATACTTAGGCATGCCTAAGCCCGACGTGCCGCACTCTGGGCCGGGAGTCTGCTTCCCGGGCCGGAACGCGGTGCCCGGATGCGCCGCGCTGACCCGCGAACTCGGCGGCGAGCCCGCCGGGACCGCCGCGCGCATGACGTCCTGGCTGCTGATCGAGCAGCCGGGCTCGTGGGGTCCGGACGCCCTCGAAGAGCTGCTGGCCACCGCGTTTCCCGCCGAGCGCATCGAGGCCGCGCGAGCCGCTGGCCTGCGCCCGCTGCTGATCCGGAAACCAGGACGGCACGTGCGGGTGGCGGGTGCTCCGCGCGCGGTGTACCTCGCCAGCGGGCAGCCCGGAAACCGCTGGACGGAACGGCTCGACGTCGCCGACCTGGCCGAACTCGCCCACCTCGACCTCGAAGCGGTCGCCGCCGGACGGCGCGGGCACGGCGAACCGGTGTCCGGCCCGCTCTTTCTCGTGTGCACGCACGGCAGCAAGGACATGTGCTGCGCGGTCTTCGGCCGTCCGCTGGTGACCACCCTCGCGCAGAACCATCCCGGGCAGGTGTGGGAGGTCAGCCACGTCGGCGGGGACCGCTGGGCGGGCAACCTGCTGACCGTGCCGGACGGCTACCTCCACGGCAGCCTCGCGGTGCCCGAAGCCGAACTCGTGGCGAAGGAAGCCCTCAGCGGCAACGTCCGGCTGGAGAACCTGCGCGGCCGCACCTCGGCGGAGAGCGCGTGGTCGCAGTTCGCCGAGATCGAGGTCCGCGGCCGCACTGGCCGGCGCGGCCTGGACGCGGTGCTGGCGGTGGCGGAGGAACCCCGGGGGGACGCGCGAAGCGTGCTGGTCGACGCGGGCGGACGGCGGTACGAGGTGCTGGTCCGGCGCACGGAGCCGACGGCTTCCGGGCACAGCCGGTGCTCGGCGCGGCTGGTGCTGTCCGGGTTCGTGGCGGAGTCGGTGCGCGAGGTCTGAGCCCGGTTCGCTCGACGATCTTGACCGGCAAGCTCGTCGTATCGTTCGCTTGGGGGACAAGACGATCCGGCCGGGTTGGTGTCCGCCGGAAGCGGTGACGAGATCGTCGCGCGGGCAAGGGCGCGTGGTTTCGCCGTCGCTCACCGATCAAGTGCCCACTCAGGGCCGATGATCCTCCGCCGGTGCTCGGCTCCGGACGTCTTGCGACGCAACCCGATCGCGCTCTTCGGCCCGAACACTGCGGAGCCGGTCCGCCTGCCCGGCCCCACCCGCTCGCTCGGCCGCCGGCGCGCTCGCCTGCCCGCTCGCCCACGCCCTCCCGCCCGCTCGCGCGCCCACGCGCCCGCTTGCCCACGCGCTCGCCTGCCCGCGCGCTCGCTCGCCTGCCCGCGCCCGCTCGCCCGCTTGCGCACCCGTCTGCCCGCCCCCGCCCGCCATCGCCGTTTCCGATGACCAGAACCTGGCTCCGCCGACACCACACGGGATACTGTATGCAATCTAACATCGGCAGAATCCTGACCACAGGAGGCAACCATGCGGGTGGCTGTTCTGGGTGCGGGAGCGATCGGCGCGTACGTCGGCGCGGCCCTGCATCGCGGCGGTACCGAAGTCCACCTCGTCGCCCGCGGCGCGCATCTCGCCGCGATGGCGGCGGACGGCGTGCGCGTCCGGAGTCCGCGGGGTGACTTCGTCGCGCGTCCGCACGTCACGTCGGACCCGCGCGAGATCGGGCCCGTTGACTACGTTTTCCTTGGCCTCAAAGCACATTCGTACCCGGACTGCGGTGCGCTGCTGGAGCCGCTGCTTCATCGGGACACCGCGCTCGTCGCGGCGCAGAACGGCATCCCGTGGTGGTATTTCCACGGGCTGGCCGGGCATCCGCTGGCCGGCCAGCGGGTCGAGGCGGTCGATCCCGGCGGGGCGACCAGCCGGGTGCTCGCGGTCGAGCGGGCGATCGGGTGCGTCGTGTACTGCTCGACCGTCATCGAGGAACCGGGCGTGATCCGGCATCTCGAGGGCACGCGGTTTTCCCTCGGCGAACCGTCCGGCGGAATCTCCGCCCGTTGCCAGAGGCTCGCCGACGCGATGATCGCGGGCGGGCTCAAAGCGCCGGTCGAGCCGAGGCTGCGCGACGACATCTGGGTCAAGCTGATGGGCAACGTCGCGTTCAACCCGCTCTCCGCGCTCACTCGCGCGACGATGGCGCAGATGTGCGAGCACGGCGAAACCCGCGCGCTCGTCGCGGAGATGATGACCGAAGCCCTCGCGATCGCCCGGGCGGCGGGCGCGGATCCGCGGGTGTCGGTGGAGAAGCGGATCGACGGCGCGTGGCGGGTCGGGCACCACAAGACGTCCATGCTCCAGGATCTCGAAGCCGGGAAGCCGCTGGAGATCGACGCGATCATCGGCGCGGTCGTCGAACTCGCCGATCTGACCGGGGTTCCGGCCCCCGCCCTGCGGCACGTCCGCGCCGCGATCGGGCTGCTCGATCGCACGGCGACGGCGGCGATTCCGGTCGGCTGAGCCGAAATCCCCCGACTGTCCACTGTGGAGTAAACCAGCCGAAACCGCACCGGGCGCGGCAAGTCGAACGTCGCTGCCTGCTCCTCCCGTGCGGGCCCGTTCCCGAACTTCCCGTTGACCGGACCCCTCGCGCCCGGCTATTCTCGAACTACGGAAGAAAACTTCCACAAAGCGAAATCGCTGATCGAGATGTGAGGAGCCGAGGTACTCATGACCGGTCCCGCCGGGGAGCGGCACTCGCTGCCCTATGCCGCCAACCTGTCGATCCTGTTCACCGAACTCCCGCTGCTCGAGCGCGCGCAGGCCGCTCGGGCAGCGGGCTTCACCAAGGTGGAGTACTGGTGGCCGTTCGACAGCGCCGACCCGTCCGGGGACGACGTCGACCGGTTCGCGCGGTCGGTCGAACAGGCGGGCGTCCAGCTCACCGGGCTGAACTTCTACGCGGGCGACATGGCCGCGGGCGAGCGCGGGCTCGTGTCGTGGGTCGGCCGCGAGGCGGAGTTCGCGACCAGCCTGACGGTCGCGCTCGGGCTCGCCGAACGGCTCGGCTGCCGCAGCTTCAACGCGCTGTACGGCAACCGGATCGACGGGATCGATCCGTCCGAACAGGACGGTCTCGCCCGCGATCACCTTGCCGCCGCGGCGAAAGCGGCCGAGGGCATCGGCGCGCAGCTGGTGCTCGAACCGCTGTCCGGCACCCCGGCGTACCCGCTGAAGACCGCGGCCGACGCGGTCGCGGTGCTCGACGAGCTGGGCCTGGACAACGTCCGGCTGCTCGCGGACCTCTACCACCTCGCGGTCAACGGCGACGACCTCGACACCGTGATCGCCCGCTACACCCCGCGCACCGGACACGTGCAGATCGCCGACGCGCCGGGCCGGCACCAGCCGGGCACGGGGGAGCTGGATCTCGAAGGATATCTGGAAAAGCTGCAGGCGGCGGGCTACGCCGGGCCGGTGGGCGTCGAGTACAAACCGGACGGCTCCACTGTGGACTCGCTGGCCTGGCTGCCGTACGAGCGAAGGGGAAACTGATGAGCAGGATCGGGTTCATCGGACTGGGCGTGATGGGCACGCCGATGGCCGCGCACCTCGCCGCCGCCGGACACGAGGTGAGCGGGTTCGACCTCAACGCCGACGCGCTGGCCAAGCTGGAGGCGGCGGGCGGACGCGCGGCGAAAGACGTCGCCGACGCGGTGTCCGGAGCCGAGGTCGTGATCACCATGCTGCCGAACCACCCGCAGGTCGAGCAGGTCGTGCTCGCGCCGGGCGGAGTGCTCGACACGATCAAGCCCGGCACGCTGCTGGCCGACATGAGCACCATCCGGCCGGAAACGTCGATCGAGGTCGCGAAAGCCGGTGCGGCCAAAGGGATCCGCGTGCTGGACGCACCGGTCTCCGGCGGACAGGCCGGAGCCGAACAGGCCGCACTGTCCATTATGGTCGGTGGCGATGAGGCCGACTTCGCCGCCGCGAAGCCGGTGTTCGACACGCTCGGCAAGACCGTGGTGCACGTCGGGCCGCACGGCGCGGGCCAGGTCGTGAAGGCGGCCAACCAGCTGGTGGTCGGCGGGATCTACGGGCTGGTCGCCGAGGCGATCGTGCTGCTGGAAGCGTCCGGAGTGGACGCGGGCACCGGGCTCGACGTGCTGGCTGGCGGGCTCGCCGGCAGCCGGATCCTGGAGCTGAAGCGGAAGTCGATGGTCGAGCGGAAGTTCGAGCCGGGCTTCCGGATCGACTTGCACCACAAGGACATGGGCATCGCGCTGGCCGCCGCCCGGCAGTCCGATGTGGCGCTTCCGCTCACCGGCCTGGTCGCGCAGCTGGTCGCGGCCGGGCGCGCGATGGGCTACGGCTCGCTGGACCACTCCGCGCTGCTGAAGGTCGTCGAAGAACTGTCCGGCCGCTCGTCCCAGGAGGTTTGACCATGGCCCGCGTCCCCGCTATGCAGGCAGTCGTCGACGTGCTGGTCGACGAAGGGGTCGACGTCGCCTTCGGCTGCCCCGGTGCGGCGATTCTGCCGCTGTACGAGGCGATGCAGGACCGCGGCATCGACCACCTGGTGGTGCGCCACGAGGAAGGCGCGACGCACATGGCCGACGGCTGGTCGCGCACCACCGGCAACGTCGGCGTCGCGATCGGCACGTCCGGTCCGGCCGGCACGAACATGATCACCGGCCTTTACACCGCGCACGCGGATTCGGTTCCGATCCTGTGCATCACCGGCCAGGCCGCGACGACGAAACTGCACCAGGAAGCGTTCCAGGCGGTCGACATCGTCGAGATCGCGCGGCCGGTCACGAAGTGGGCGGTCCAGGTGAAGGAGGCCGCGCAGCTGCCGTGGATCTTCCGCGAGGCGTTCCGTGTCGCGCGGTCCGGCCGGCCTGGCCCGGTCCTGATCGACCTGCCGATCGACGTGCAGAAGCAGCTGATCGAGTGGGATTCGTCGATCGATTCGGCGCTGCCGGTGAGCACGGTCAAACCGTCCCCGGCGCGGGTCGAGCGGGCGCTGGACATGCTGCTCGCCGCCGAACGTCCGCTGATTCTGGCGGGTGGCGGCGTTGTCCTCGGCGAGGCGAGCGACCCGCTGCGGCGGCTGGCGGAACGGCTCGGCGTCCCGGTCGGCGTCACGCTGATGGGCAAGGGCAGCTTCCCCGAGGACCACGAGCTGTTCGCCGGCATGGCGGGCATCCAGACGTCGCAGCGCTGGGCCAATGCCGCGTTCCTGGAGTCCGACCTGGTCTTGGCGCTGGGCGCGCGGTTCGGCGACCGGCACACCGGTGAGATTTCGGTGTATCGCGGCGACCGGAAGTTCATCCACGTCGACATCGAACCCACGCAGCTGGGCAAGGTCTTCGGCCCGGACCTCGGCGTCGTCTCGGACACGCGGGAGTTCCTCGAAGCGCTGCTGGCGGCGCTCGACGCGCGCACCGCTCCGGCGCGGGACCGCGCGTGGGTCAAGCGGCTCGGCGACCTCAAGGCGGAGCTGCCGCGCAAGGAGGACTTCGACTGCACGCCGATCAAGGCACCGCGGGTGTTCAAGGAACTCAACGAGTTCTACGGTCCGGAGACGTATTTCGTCACCGCGATCGGGCTGTACCAGATCTGGTCCGGGCAGTTCCAGCGCGCGCACCTGCCGCGGCACTACCAGGTGTGCGGGCAGGCCGGCCCGCTCGGCTGGGAGATCCCGGCGGCGATCGGGGTCAAGAAGGCGCGTCCGGAGGCGGAGGTCGTCGGCGTGGTCGGCGACTACTCGTTCCAGTTCCTGGTGGAGGAGCTGGCCGTCGCCGCGCAGTACGACGTCGGGTTCGTGCTGGTCATGCTCAACAACGAGTACCTGGGCCTGATCCGCCAGTCCGAGCTGCCGTACGAGATGAACTACCAGGTCGACATCCACTACGACGACCACGGCACGGACAACGTGAAGATCATGGAGGCCTACGGCTGCTCGGGCACCCGCGTCGAGGACCCGGGGGAGATCCGGTCGTCGCTGGAGTGGGCGCGCAAGGAAGCCGAGCGCACCAAGCGGCCGGTGCTGGTCGAGATCATGATCGAACGCGAGGGCAACGCCGCGATGGGCGCCGCGCTGGACGCGGTGCGGGAGTTCGAAGCGGCCGAATGACGGAAACCGGGCCGCCGCGGGATGCGCTGCGGCCCGGTTTTCCGTTGTCAGGAGGCGGAAACGAGGTTCGCCAGCGAAGCGAGCGCCTCGGCGTCGCGGGTGCCCGGTGTCGCGTGGAAGACCACCAGCTGCAGCGAGACCGGGCCGGGGATGTCGAGTTTGTCGCTGTGCAGATCGAGGTTTCCGGCAACCGGATGGCGGAACCGGACGAGGTGGCCGGTGCGCGGTTTGACGTCGTGCCGGGCCCAGAGATCCCGGAACCGTTCGCTGCCGGCGGTGAGGTCGTCGACGAGTTCGGCCGCCGCGTCGAGGTCCGGCCCGAGCGCTGCACGGAGTCCGGCCACGCCGTCGGCCGCCATCTGGTCCCAGTCGCGGCGCAGATCTCGCTCGGCCGGGTCGAGGAAGACCGCGCGGAGCAGGTTTCGGCCGGTCGTGTAGTTCGGCGAAACCGCCGCGGCGATCGGATTCGCGGCCAGGACGTTGGTGAGCCGATCCTGGACGTACGCGGGATTCGTCGGCCAGGTGGAGATCAGCTCGACGATGCTCGCAGGCACGCGTGGCTCGGCTTGTCCAGGCTGGGCCGGTGCGGCGAGCTGGTGCAGGTGCCTTCGCGAGGGTTCGTCCAGGCCGAGCGCCCGGGCCAGCGCGTCGAGCACCTGAGCGGACGGATTCTGGTCGCGGCCCTGCTCCAGCCGGATGTAGTAGTCGCTGCTGATTCCCGCTAGGAGCGCGAGTTCCTCGCGGCGCAGCCCTCGCACGCGACGCCGTCCGCTGTCCGGCAGCCCGACGTCGGCAGGGGAGACCCGTTCTCGCCGGGCGCGGAGGAAGTCGCCGAGGAGGTTGTCCACCGGACCAGTCTATTTGATTCAGTGACTGCTGTACTATTGCGGCTGTGCTGATCTCTGAGACCCGCGAGGCGGCGCTCGCTCGCCTCGGCCGCGCGTTGGCGGATCCGACGCGCTGCCGGATTCTGGTGGCTCTGCTCGACGGTGTCGTATACCCGGCGGAGCTGGCGTCGCGGCTGGAGCTGAGCCGGTCGAACGTCTCGAACCATCTCGCGTGTCTGCGCGGCTGCGGCCTGGTAGTCGCGACTTACGAGGGTCGGCAGGTGCGGTACGCGATCGCCGATCCGCATCTCGCGCGTGCGTTGTCGGAACTGACGCAGGTGGTGCTGGCCGTCGCGTGTGCCGAGGAGGAATCGCGGTGACGGCGGCGGATTCGCCGGGCTGCTGCGGTTCCGCGGTGGATGTCGCTCGCCGGGCCGTCTTGCAGCGACGGGTGCGCTGGCTGGTCGCCGGGACGATCACGTACAACGTGGTCGAGGCGATCGTCGCGGTTTCCGCCGGGACGATCGCGTCCTCGTCCGCGCTGGTCGCGTTCGGACTCGACTCGGTCGCCGAGGTGCTGTCCGCGGTCGCGGTGGCGTGGCAGTTCGCGAGCGCGGATCCAGAGCGCCGGGAACGCACCGCCCTGCGGGTGATCGCGGTGTCGTTCTTCCTGCTGGCCGCCTACGTGACGGCCGATTCGCTGCGTTCGCTCTTCGGCGGCGGCGAAGCCGAGCATTCGACCGCCGGGATCGTGCTCGCCGCGGTGTCCCTCGTGGTGATGCCGGTGCTTTCGGGCGCGCAACGCCGGGCCGGCCGGGAACTCGGCTCCGCGAGCGCGGTCGCCGACTCGAAGCAGACGCTCCTCTGCACTTACCTTTCCGCGGTGTTGCTGGTCGGGCTGCTGGTGAACGCGCTGTTCGGCTGGTACTGGGCGGATCCCGTCGCGGCATTGGTCATCGCCGCGGTCGCTGTCCGCGAAGGGCTCGAGGCCTGGCGGGGCGAGCACTGCTGTTGATCGCGGATCAGGTGCCGCTGGATGGTGCGCAGGGTCATGGCCAGCGCGAGGAATACGCCGATCAGCATCAGCGCGGCAGCTAGGTCGCTCACCTGGGGCCTTTCTCCGGTGTTTCGTTCGGGCCGGATGAGCATGACCGGGCATGCGGGCGGTGCCGTTCGGCGCTCACGCTTCCTTGACTGCGCTCCGGCCGATGTTGATGCCATCCCTTCGGCCCTTTGCGGACACGTGTCCGGTAAGCTAAACGGACACGTGTCCGAATGGATGGTCAGGGGTGTCCTTCATGAACGAAAAAGTCGTCGCGATCACCGGAGCCAGCAGCGGAATCGGCGAGGCGACCGCCCGGCTGCTCGCCGCACAGGGCGCCGTGGTGGTCCTGGGCGCACGACGCGCGGATCGGCTCGACGCAGTGGCGCGGGAGATCCGCGACGAAGGCGGCCGAGCGGTCGCGTGCGTGACTGACGTGACCCGCCGCGCGGACCTGGACCGGCTGGTGCAGCGAGCGGTGGACGAATTCGGCCGGCTAGATGTGTTGGTGGGCAACGCCGGGGTCGCCAAGCTGGGGCCGGTGGCGGATGCCGACGTCGATGGATGGTCGGCGATGATCGACGTGAACGTCCGCGGCGTACTGCACGGGATCGCGGCCGCGCTGCCGGTATTCCGGCGGCAGGGGCGGGGTCATCTGGTGACGACGGTGTCGACGTCCGGGCTGAAGATCGTCCCCACGCAGGCGATTTACGCGGGGACGAAGAACGCGGTGCGCACGATCATGGAGGCACTGCGGCAGGAATCGACGGACGGCGTTCTCCGGACGACCTCGGTGTCGCCGGGTTTTGTCCGCACGGAATTGGCGGATTCGATCGACGATGCCGGACAACGGGAACAGATCCGCCGCCGGACCGAGGAATTAGCCCTCGACCCGGCGGCGGTGGCGCGGGCCATTGCGTTCGCCATCGAGCAGCCGGATGACGTGGAGATCGGGGACATCACGATCCGGCCCACTGTGCAGAATTAAGGGTTCGGTGGAGCGATTTCGTTGCTGTCACGGGGGAACCGGCATTCGTCTTGGTGACTTCGTGCCGAAACCGAAGCGGTGTCTGCGCTCGGTTTGAGACCGGACGCAGACACCGCGAGGGAGGGCCGGTTCAGCGTGGTACGGCCCGAGCCCGGATCACCCGGCGAGACGGCACGAGTCGGGTGACGCGGTTATGCCGGGAAGGGTGTACCAGCCTTGGCCGATGAGCTTGCCGTTGGCGCGGCCGGTGTCGACCCAGGTGTCGCTCGCGGGGAGATACCGGTACCAGAGCAGGCCCCCGCTGTCGGCGGCGTAAGGACTGTAGAGAACGTCGGCTCCGGGCGAGCTGATGTTCTTGAAGGTCTTCCAGCCGGTGCCCGACGGCTTGGCCACCTGGGGCCATTCCCCGGTGGCGGAGTCGTAGACGAAGCGGAACAGGTCCCCGTTGGACGACGCGCGGGCGTAGAGGACGCCGTCGCCCGCGGCGGCGATGAGGTCGTATTTGCCCCAGCCGTCCTTGAGGATGCGATGGTTCCACTTCTTGGTTGCCGGGTCGTAGCTGCGCCAGTGCAGGTTGCCGTCGGGTTCGACGGTGTAGATGTGCCCGCGGGAGTCGGCGGTGATGCGGTTGCGGTACTCGTCGCCGGCGTAGCGGTCCCAGCCGTGGTCGATGACCTCGTAATACGGAGTGGAGCTGCTGTTGAGGTCCCAGCCGTTGCCGTTCCAGCGGAACCGGCGCAGTTCGCCGTTGCTGTTGGCCTGGTAGACGAGGCCGTCGGGCGCGGCGACGGCGCGGCCGGTCTGCCAGCCGCTGCCGATCTGGCGGCCGTTGCCGTTGACCCAGGCGTAGCTGCCGTTGCGGGGGTCGGTGTGCTGGTAGAGCCACAGCGTTCCGTCGGCGCGGGTGGTGAAGATCGGCGCGGCGGGCTTGCAGACGATCGCGAGGTCGGGCACGTTCTGCCGGATCCATCCGCCGACGTTGTCGATGCGGGCTTGCGTCGCGCCCGGCGTCGTCTGCGCTTCGGTCAGGCACCCGTTCTGGGTCGAGGTGTTCGTGAGGCCGACGAGTTCGGCGTTTCCGTCGCGTTCGCGGACGACGGGGCCGCCCGCGTCGCCCTTGCACGGGCCGACGGCGCCGGTGATCTCAACGGACGTGTCGGTGGTCGTGCCTGCGGTGAAGGACGCCGTGTGCGCTTTGGTGGGCACCCAGGTGTCCGCGGTGCGGCCGTAGCCGGTGACCTTCAGCGTCTCCCCGGCGACCGGGGCGGTGGTGCTCAGTGCGACCGGGGTGACGCCGTTGACTGGCGCGGAAAGCTTGGCCAGCACCAGATCGCGGTCGGGATGGGGCACCAGGGTGACCACGTCCACGACAGCGCCGCGGTCGGTCTGCGTGAGATCAGGACGGCCGATGGTGGCGGTCGTCTTCTGCTTGGGCGGTCCGGCGGGGATGGCGAAGCCCTGGCTCGGGTCGTCGGCGAAGCATCGGGCGGCGGTGGCCACCCACTGCGCGGCGATCAGCACGCCGCTGCACGCCCGTCCGTCGACCCCGGCTTGCCCGATGTCGATTTTGGCCGTGTAGGGCGCGGCGTCGACCGGACCGGTGCCGGCGGCCACCGCGCCGGTGGTCTTGATTTCGACGAGGGTGGCGGGGCCGTTGTCGGGGTCGGCGGATTCGCCCAGCTTGGTCCAGGTGTCCTTGCCGATCGGCACGGTCTGGGACTTGCCCTTGTTGGTCAGGGTCATTTCGACGGCGTTTCCGTCGCCCTTGGCCAGGAACGTGGCAGGGATCTCCAGCGAGAGGTAGCCCTTCGGCCCGCGGGACTCGAAACAGAACGTTTCCCTGGCGTTGTCCCGGTTGGACACGACCCTGATGACGTCGGTCCGGTCGCCGCAGACGACCAGCTGGATGTTCCCGTTGCCGGTCTTGAGCCGGATTCCTTGCTCGGCAAGGATTTTGTCGGCGCCGGGGTAGGCGTAGTCCTCGATCGCGGGACTCTGGCCTGCGGTCTCCGCGGCGGCGAGACCGGGATTTCCGGACAGGACCATGCCTGCTGCCGCGCCGAGGGCCGGCAGCTGATAACGCATGCGCAACGGCCAATTCCTCTCTGATTGTGCTCGTTCGCGGCCGTCGTTCCCGGCGGCCGCGCAGGGGCCGGAGTGCGTGTTCGGCTACCGCACTGGCTGGCCCCCCTGCGCGAGCGGATAGCGAAGCGGCCCGCCGATGCGCGCGACGTCGTCCGCTCGATTGCGAGCGGGAGGACGGCGCGCGATCCGGCACCGCGCCGATGGCGCGCGGTGCGACCCCAGGGCGGTCAGCTTCACCGGCAGAATCGCGCAGGCCCGGCGAACGTTACCGATTTTCGGATTTTTGTCCTTGCAGGTCACATTCCTCGCGGTTCCGGCCGGAATCTGATATTCATGATTTTTGTTCGCTGCGGGTGTGTCTGGGGCGCCTGTCGGCTACGCGCATTGAGCGGATCGTGTGCACGACTTGAGGGTTGCCGCTGTTGCGGGGACAAGAGGGGACTTCAAAAGTGAAGCTGGCGCCGAGTGGTGGCGTAAGAACGCGTATCGGTGTGGTGATGGCGACGGTGGCCGTGCTGACGGCGGGGGTGTGCAGCGCGCCGGCGACGGCCGTCGCGGCGCCCGCGGTCGCGGCGGCTGATGTACCGCCTACCGGGATGCCCGCGGGGTATGAGTCGCCGTTGCCGGCGACCGACCGCGCGGGCGTGGTGCGGTTGATGACGGAGGGCGGTCCGGCGACCCGGCGGGCCGCCGAGGCGGCATTGACGGGTACGGACCAGGATCTGCAGGTTTTCCTGTCTGCTGGCCAGAATGCGGCGCTGGACGTGGACGTGACGTTCAACGTCGCGCGGATGATCGGTCTGGGCGGCCGGAAGCTGGGCGAGGCGGTGCAGAAGGCCCTGGACGGGACGGTCGCGCAGCAGCGGGAGTTCCTGAAGTCCGGTTGGCAGGAGCCCTATACCGCCGACCAGCAGCTGAAGATCGGCACGATGCTGGGCAGCGACGGCCGCAATCTGGAGAGTTCGGCGCAGAAAGCGTTGAACGCCAACACATCCGCGGCGTTCCGGGAGTTCCTCGCCAAGGGGCAGTTCACGGCCAGGGAGGCCGATGACTGGATGCGGGTCTCCGGAATGCTGGGCAGCGGAGGCGCGAACCTGGAGCGGGCGGCGCAGGACGCGCTTGACGACGGGACCTGGCCGGTGATCCAGGACTTCCTGAACACCGGGCAGCAGGTGGCCCGTGCCCGGGACAAGGAAGCGGCTGAGATCAGCGAGCTGACCGGGCAGGCGCAGCTGGCGGGCAAGTGGGCGCAGGAGGAGACCAAGGCGGCGAACGAGGCCGCGGATTGGGCTGTTGCGGCGTCCGAGCGCGCGAGGCAGGCGGCCGTGAAGGCGGCGCAGGAGACCGAGGCTGCGGGCCGCAATGCGGTGCAGGCGGGTCTGGCCGCCGGTCGGGCGGCGGACGCGGCGAGCGGTGCGGCCGCGGCGGCGCAAGCCGCGACGTCGGCGGCGAACGACGCGCACGAGGCGTCGCGGGTAGCGGCGTTGGCCGCGTCGCGGGCAGCGTCGGCGTCTGCTGCGGCGGGCACGGCCGCGTCCCGGGCGCATACTGCTGCGGCGGCTGCTGCGCGGGACGGCGGCAACGCCGCTGCGGCGCGCAGGGCTGCCGACACTGCGCTGGTAGCGGCGCAGCGTGCACAGTGGGCGGGGGAAGCGGCGGGTCATGCCGCGGAGGCGTCTGGTCAGGCGAAGTCCGCGGCGCAGTCGGCGAAGTCCGCTGGTGCCAATGCGTCCGCGGCTGCGGGCGAGGCAGAGAAGGCCGGTCGGTTCGCCTCGGCCGCTGGCGCGGACGCGGGTGTCGCGAACAACGCCGCGGGTCAGGCACGTCGCGCCGCTGGTGCCGCGTCTCGTGCGGCGGACAGCGCGGAGAACCTGGCCGGTCAGGCCGCGGTCGCCGCTGGCGAGGCGCGGCAGGCCGCCGATGCGGCGAAGGCGAACGCCGAGGCCGCGGCTCGCGCGGCGCAGGAGGCCGCTGACAGCGCTGGGCAGGCGCATGATGCTGCGCGGTTGGCTCGGGCGCACGCGGACAACGCGATCAAGGCCGCGGAAGCGTCGACGGCGGCGGCGGATCAGGCGAGCCGGGTGGAGGAAACCGCGCGCAAGGCCGAGGCCGACGAGCTGGCGGCCCGTACCCAGCGCGACCGCGAGGCCGCGAAGGCGATGGCGGCGAAGGAGAAGGAACAGCAGGCCCAGGCGACCTGGAACGCCGCCGAGCAGGACCGGCTCGACGCCGACACCCGCAAACTGCTGGACGACGCGGCCGCACCCGGCACGCCCCAGTCTGAAGCCGTGGCGAAGGCCCGCAAGGCGATGGTCCGGCTGATCGCCACCGGCGGCCCCTGGACCCGCGACGCCGCCACGGCCGCGCTCGGAGGCAGCGAAGCCGACGTCGTCGAGTACGTCCGCACCGGCCGCGCATTGGCTGCCGAGGCCGACGACCGCGCCCGCGTCGCACACCTCTCGGCCACCGCCGCGAAACCGGCGATGAAGCAGGCCGCCGACACCGCGCTGGCCGGCGACGGGGAGACGGTGAAGCGGTTCCTGCGCGAGCAGGACTACTCCGGCCGCGACGCCGACAACAGCCTGCGGATCGCGCAGATGCTGGACAAGACCCGCCCGGCTTCGTACCGCGCCGCCCAAGCCGCGTTGGACGGCACGCCCGCGGACCGGCAGGCGTTCCTGGAAACCGGCCAGTACCAGGCCGCGGTGTCCGACGACGTGTTCCAGACCAGCCAGACCCTCGGCTCCGGCGGGGCCGAGCTGGAGGCTGCCGCGCAGACCGCGCTGGAGGGCCCGACCTGGCTGGCCCGCTCGTTCCTGGAGGTCGGCCAGCACCAGGCGCGGCAACGGGACCAGTACACCGAGGCGCACGTCAACGCCATGCACGCCATGCTCGAACAGGCCCACCAGGCCGCCGCCCAGGCGCGCGCGGACGCGGCCAAGGCGGGCGAGTCCGCGGCGCGTGCTCAGGGCGCGGCGCAGGACGCCGACGTCTACGCGGCGTGGGCCGGGCAGTCCGCGGCCAAGGCCGGCGAGTACGCGCAGCAGGCCGAGGGCTCGGCGAACGCGGCGCAGCAGTCGTGCAACCAGGCGGCGCAGTCGGCGAAGACCGCCCGCGCCGCGGCCGCGTCGGCCAGCAAGGACGCGAACAAGGCGGCTGGATCAGCTAGGCAGGCCAACGCTTCCGCCGCTCGCGCCTCCGCCTCGGCCAGCAGCGCCAGCGCTGCTGCGGCGCAGGCTCGCAACAGCGCCCTCGCTGCGGGCAAGGACGCTGCTGCAGCGGCACAGGCCGCGTCCGACGCCTACCGCGCCGCGGCGAGCAAGCCGCAGCAGCCTGCTCCCGGAACCGCCCAGGACAACACCGGCTGGCGCGGGCACGATCCCCAGACGTTGGGCGGCGGCGCCACCAACGACGCCCTCAACACCAGCGGCCGGTTCGGCAACCGCGGTGGAGGCGGAGGGGCCAGCGGAGGCGGTGCGGAGGAGACCGACGGCTGTACCAAATCCCCTGACCGGTACTTCTGGGTCGGGGCGGACTTCGGACCGGCCTGCTACGCCCACGACATGTGCTACAGCAAGGGCAGCAGCACCGACCGGAAGACCTGTGACGAAGCCCTGTTGTCGGACCTCCACAACGCCTGCAACGACGCATACGTATGGTGGAATCCGCACCGTTACATCTGCGGCGGCCCCATGGCCCTGACTTACTACGGATTCGTCCGCCAATTCGGGGAAGACAACTACGAGGGGAGCGGGAGCCGTGAATGAGGCGGCCGCGGCGTCGCGCACCGATGTCAGGTGGCGGGAGGGAACCATGAGAACCGTTGCCAAGCGCTTGACCGTCACCGGGGTCTGGCTGATCGCCGCCGGGGCCGCGTCGCTGGGCGCGGGATTCATCGCCCTGATCACCACGCCGCCTGACACCGGGGCCAACATCGGCGCCGCCGGCTTCTTCACTCTTGGCCTGGGTGCGACCGGGCTGAGCCTGCTGCTCGGCGTGGTGGCGGCACTGGCTCGGCTGCTGGAGATGAGGGGCGATCAGCGTCCCCCCGTCGAACTCATGGCCTGGCAGAAGCGCCTCAAGCGGTTGACCTGGGCCTCGGTCGGCCTGATCACCGTCGGGGCCGTCGTGCTGGGCTGGGGAACTTTCATCTTCGCCAACGGACACGCGGGCAGCGGCCTCAGAAACGCGCATCCGGTGTTTCTGGCCGGCCTCTGCATTGCCGGTGCCGGTTTCCTGGCTGGAATTCCGCCGATACTGTATTGGTGGTCGAAGCGGAGGGCCGGTACCGATCTCTGACGCTGGTGCGCAGGGTGCCGGCGTAACCGGAGGAATGCGGCGAGCCGGTTCGGTGTGCTGGTCGATCGACTGAATGCGGTTCTTCGGCCGGTCGGCGGAACCGCCGCTCGCGATTTGCGCTGGCCTCGCAGATCGCCTGCCGGATCTCGGGAGCCGAACGCCAGGAAGCGCTCCTGCGCGTTGTCCCGCAAATCCGGCGGCGGCCGGGTGCCCCGGACCAGGGAGATTTGGCCAACCGTCGCAGTTGTTTGACCGGTGTCGCACGGGCCGGGACGCTCTCGCGCCCCGGCCCGTGCGGCGTCCTCTTTTCAGCACCCGAGGACGCCGCCGTTCTTCTCGCGGGTTACCGCAAGGACAAAGTGGCGTCGCCCTCCTGGATCTTGGGCGGACAGCCCGGTGAAGACCGTCGAATTACCGGTCCTCCCGGCTATATGCTTCGCCCGCTTTGCCAGTGTCAGTGGAGGTCGTCTCCCGGAACACTTCCGCATGATCGACCTCGGCCAAGTCCGGAGTTGGACAGTCGTAACGTTCAGTGCAGACGTTCGCTGTCGAGCGGTGCCGCGGCGCTCGCTGATCCGGGATCCACGGCGGGTGCGGGACTGGGTCAGCTGGGTCTGTGGCCGAGATTCGCGGCAGCGCGGCCCTGCTGAATAGTGGAGTGTGAGCGGTTGTGCGCATGCCGGTCTGTGCGGTTGGGTTTTGCCGGGTGTCGGCAGCGAGAGTTCAGCGTGGCGGGAAATCAGCGCTGGATCCCCAGTGTCTCCGTGCCTGATCGGCTGGCTATCTCTGGCCCGCACCGGTTTTCGGAGCGCCGGTGCGGGCGACCACTTGGGTTCGGGGCGTTCAGAGGCAGGGCGGCTGGTAGCCGTCGATGAGGAGTTCGCGGAAGTCGAGGGTGTTGGGCGTCTTGCCGACGAAGACGAGGCCGCGGGCTTCGCTCAGTGCGGAGGCGAACGAGTACTGCGGCTGGCCCAGTTCGGGGAGCCAGGTCCAGGAGTCGGAGTCGAAGGGGAAGAACTTCCGGACTAGCTGGCCGCCGGTCGAGGGGATGCGGGTGAGCCATTTGTCGCCGCCGCTCCAGTGGGAGGCGGGGCGCATCTGGACGTAGAGGTCTTCGGTGGCGCTGTAGGTCAGCCAGAACCCGGCGGACTGGCCGAGGTCGGCTTGGGCGTCGAACTGATTGCCCAGCCATACGACGGCGACGTGCCATTCGTTGTTCTGGAAGACGATTTTCGCGGCGTAGCCGTCGCCTTCGGGGACGAGGAGGTTCCCGGTGGCCGGGACGGTGGTGCCTTCTCCGCTGGCCAGCCACTTCTGCAGCCGGTTGATCGACGGGGTGCTGCATTCGTCCTGTCCGGCAGCGGATCTGGCGGCAGCCGCGGGCGCGGCCTGGGCGGCCGGCGCGGAAAGCGGTGCCAGCAGCAGTACGGAAATCGCGGCGAGGACTGGGATTCCGGCCTTGGTCCGGCGAGAGGCGGGCATGAATCGGAAGCTACCAGCGGGAGTCCCGGCCGGTCAGGGCCGATCGTCGGCTTCTGGCGTGCCTGGTTTCGGGTGGTGGCAACCGGTTTGTGCTTTCTGGGCTGGTGGTGTGGACCTTTTCGGGAAAGGACCAGACCACTTGGGCAGGTGGTGCGGTCGAGGGGGCGGACGGCTCGTCTTCTCGACGACAGAGACCCGGCAGGGGTCCGCCGCCGAGGGGCACCGTGCTGTCGGCGGAGATCTCCTACCACGATGGGGCAGCCGTTCGCGCTGGCCGCGGACGGCTGGTGGCGGGGGAGTGAGGGCTGGCCGCTCGGTACGCGGTCGCGCTTCGTCGCAGGACTAAGTCGCCCATGACGAGGGCGACGTGGTGAGCCAGACCGTCGTCTGCCGGATCGGCTGGAGGAGGCGGATCGCCTCTCCTTGCCGAACTCCTGCCTGCCCGGCCGCGCCGTGTGGCGTGCCGGTGGATGGGCGCGATGGCGTCGTGCTCATCCACCGGTTGGGAGGACGTCACTCGTGCCGCAGCCGGCGGCATTCCGTTGGCGTGTCGCTGACCGGGTATCTCCTGGACAGCGACATCATCCGGGTGATCAGAACGGCGGCTCCTCGCTCGCGCCCGCTCCGGCCGGGACGGGTGTGGTGCCCCATGTGTCGGCGCTCGGGGCGCTCGTTTCGCCGTTGCTTCGGCTGACCTTGGTGACCCTGGCGGTGGCATACCGCAGGGACGGGCCGATCTCGTCCACTTGCAGTTCGACGACGGTGCGTTTCTCGCCTTCCTTCGTTTCGAACGACCGTTGCGCGAGGCGGCCCGTCACCAGGACTCGCGCTCCTCGTGTGAGGCTCTCGGCGGCGTTTTCCGCTGCTTGCCGCCAGATGCTGCACCTGAGGAACAGTGGCTCGCCGTCCTTCCATTCGCCCGACTGGCGGTCGAACGTGCGAGGGGTGGACGCGACCGTGAAGTTCGCGACCGCCGCACCGGACGGGGTGAAGCGCAGTTCCGGGTCTGAGGTCAGGTTGCCGACTACGGTGACGACAGTTTCTCCAGCCATGATCAAGCTCCTTGAGATTGTGCCGCCGAGTCCGTGGTGACGGCAGTGATGATCGAATGTTTCTGGGTCAACAGTTTTGCGTGTGCGGTTATTGATCCGGCCAGAAGCGGCCGAATCCGACCTGGCACGTAACCGTTGCTGTGGTCGGATCGGTAACGATGGGCGCAGTTATGGTGAATTGATCGGCGGGTATCGGGGATCGGCCGAGCCGGGTTCTGTGTTCGGGGCCGGTGCGGAACGCATCGGGGAGTGGCGGAACGGGGATTCGGTTGCTCGGCGGTCCGGGATTCCCGGGGTGCTCGCGACGGTTTCTCCGGCCATGGTGGCTCCTCTGCTCGAGCGCGGGCCCAGGGGTGGGCACCGCGTCTGGGTTCAGGAGACCATCCGGGTACGACAGTTTCCGGGGGTTTTCGGTCACTCCATCGGGTGGGACTCGCGGCGGGGGAGGTTCCCGCCGTTTGGCTGTTGTCCGGAGGAGGGGGTGCGGGGAGCATGAGCGGATGGTCGGTGGGAAGTGGGGTCGGGCGGCGGCGGTGGTCGCGGTTGTCGGGATTTCGGTGGTGGGGCAGGGGATGGCCTCGGCGCACGGGGCGAAGGCGGGAAGCAGCGAGGCGAGAGGTGCCGCTCAGAGCGGAGGAGCGCCAGGCCGTGCGGCGGGAGGTGAGCCGGGCGATTGCTGTGGCGGGCCTTCGTCCTGGACAACCGGGGACAAATCGGCGCTCGGGACAGCTGCGGGGACTGCGAGTCCGGTGTGGTTCACCGTTGCGCGGGGTGTCACGTCGGAGGTGTTCTATCCGCGTGCGGACGTCGCCAATATGCAGGACATGCAATTCGTCGTCACGGACGGGAAGTCCTTTGTGGACCTTGAGCGCGACGCGACCGACCACGTCGTGTCGATGCCCGATGAGAAGGCACTCGAATACACGGTCACCAACACCGCCAAGAGCGGGCGGTATCGCATCACCACGACGTACATCACCGACTCTGGGAGGGCGACTCTCGTTACCCGGACACGGTTTCAATCGCTCGACGGCGGTCAGTATCAGGTCTACCTCCTCGCGAATCCGTCGATGGCGGGCGGCGCGGCCAACGACACGGCGGCGTGGGACGGGATCGGACTGACGGCCAGCGGTACGGAGGAGTTGTTCGGCAGTCGGACGACGGTGGCATCCGCGTTGCGGGCCTCGACTGGGTTCGTCGCGCACGACAACGGATATTCCGGCGCCGCGAGCGATTGCCTGGTAGACTTGCGGGCACATAAATCTCTTGCGAATCAGTTCGACTCCACCAGTTATGGCAATGTAGTCCAATGTGGACAGATCCCGGTCGGGCAGGACACGACGTTCTCGGTCGCGCTCGGGTACGGGGCTGACGCACGGAGCGCCGCGGCGGCTGCGGACGGGTCGCTGGGTGGCGGGTTCGACACTCTCGAGCAGGCGTATCGGCGCGGATGGGAGGAGTATGCCGGCGGCCTGAAGGCGGCACCGGCCAGCGTCGCGGGCGACGAGCGGCGGCGGAGGGCGTATTACGTCGCGCTGATGGCGTTGCACGCGGCGGAGGACAAGGCGCATCGCGGCGCGAGCGTCGCGGGGCTGGCGACTCCGTGGGGCGACGTCGTGAACGGCGACGGGCTCAACGACGGGTACCACCGCGTGTGGGGCCGGGATTTGTACCAGCAGGCAACGGGATTGCTCGCGGCGGGCGACGCGGCGCAGGCGAAGCGGATGGCGCAGTTCCTGTGGTCCTCGCAGTGGATCCCAGCGCCTACGCAAGGCGACGGGACGACGTACCCGGCGGGCGCGTTTCCGCGGTACAGCCCGGTCAGCGGGGTCCAAGGGGCGACGCCGCAGCAGCTGGGCTGTTGCGAGCAGCTCGATCAGGACTCCGACGCGATCGTGCTGGCCTGGATGACCGGGTTGACCGACCCGGCGACGTACGCGCGGGTCAAGGTGACCGCGGAGCACATCCGCACCAGCGGGCCGGCGACGACGGAAAGGTGGGAGGAGCAGTACGGGCGGTCGCCGTCGTCGATCGCGGCGGAGATCGCCGGGCTGGTGACGGCCGGGGCGATCGCGCGGGCGAACGGTGACGTCGCGGCGGCGCAGCAGTGGGAGTCCACGGCGGATTCGTGGCGGGCGCAGCTGGACGGCTGGACGCGGACGACGTCCGGGTACTGGGGCGACCACACCTACTACGAAAGGATCGACAAGGGCACCGACCCGAACGACACCGGTCAGATCTGTTTCGACGAGGGCTGTTTCTACGAGCACGACGTCGTCGACTTCGGGTTCCTCGAGCTGGTTCGGCTCGGGGTGCGCGGGGCGGCGGACGCCGAGGTCGCCGCGTCGGTGGTCCCGACGGCGGCGGCTCGCGACGGCAACGCGCCGATGCAGGTCACGACCCCGGGCGGCGACGTCTACTTCCACCGCTATCCGCACGACAACTACGGCGAGAGCACCACGACGTGCGCCGGCTGGCCGGCGAACGGGCCGCAGCGGTTCGGGCGGCTGTGGCCGGTCCTGTCCGGCGAGCGCGGCGAGTACGAGCTGGCCAACGGGCGTTCGGCGGCGGTGTACCTGAAGTCGATGGCGGACTCGGCGAACGACGGCTACTTCATTCCCGAGCAGGTGTGGGATCGCGCCGACGTCGCGTGCTTCGGGCTGGGCCGTCCGACCGGGAGCGCGGCGCCGTTGATGTGGGCGGAAGGCCAGTACCTCCGGCTCGCGCAGAGCATCGACGCGGGGAAGAACCTGGAGACCCCGTCGGTGGTCCGGCAGCGGTACGGGAGCTGACCCGCCGGTTCGCGACGACGGCCGCGACCAGGGCGAGCCCGAGGCCCACGCCGGTCAGCACGGTGAAGGGCTCGCCGAACAGCACGGTGCCCCACACCGAGGTGACTGGCGCGATGAGGAACATCAGGCTGTTCACCGCGGTCACGCCGATGCGTTCGACGAGGAGCCAGTACAGGCCGTAGCCGCCGAAGGTCGCCAGCACGATCAGCCAGGTCAGGGCGAACCAGAAGTGCCCGGACGCGGGCGGAACCGCGCTCCCGGTCGCCAGCGCAAGAGAGGTGAACACGACGGCTGAAGTGCCGCAGTGGATGGCCAGCGCGCGCAGCGGGGAGCGGGGACGCGGGACCGGCGTTCGAGCACCGTCGACGCGACCAGCCCGAGCATGCCGGCGAACGGGATCAGGTACGCCCACGCCGGTGCGTGCGACGCGGCGTCCGACCAGCTGACCAGGACGACGCCGACCAGGCCCAGCGCGAGCCCCGCCCATTGCCGTCCGGTCGCGGCGGCGCCGAGCAGCGGACCGGCGAGCGCGGCAGCGACCAGCGGCTGCACGCCGTCGATGAGCGCTGTCGTGCCGGTGCTGACGCCTTCGCCGATCGCCCAATAGACGGTCAGCAGATAGCCCGACTGCGACAGCAGGCCGATCAGCACGTGCCGGCCGAACTCGCGGGCCGGGGTCCCGCGCGGGCGCAGGAACGGGGCGAGCAGCAGGGCCAGCGGCACGAACCGCCACATCAGGACGGTCGGCACCGCGGCGTCTGCCGCCCCGAGTTTCGCGCCGATGAAGCCCGACGACCAGCACACGACGAACAGGACGGCAAGGCTGACTATACCGATCGGTTTACCCATGGCACCGGACTATACAGATCGGTATACACTGGGGCCATGACGATCGACTGGACGCCGAAGGCGCACGCGGTGCTGACCGCGGCGTCGGAACTGTTCTACGAGCGCGGGATCCACGCGGTCGGCGTCGACGTGATCGCGGCCCGCGCGGGAGTCACGAAGAAGACGCTCTACGACCGGTTCGGCTCGAAGGATCGACTGGTCGTGGAGTATTTGTCCGCCCGCGACGCGCGGTGGCGGGAGTTCCTGGGCGGATCGCTGGAGAAGGCCGGGCCGGACCCGCGGGATCGGCTCGTGGCGGCCTTCGACGCGTCCGAGGCCTGGGCGAAGAAGTACGGCGGCAAGGGCTGCAGCATGATCAACGCGCACGCGGAGATCAGCGATCCCGCGCATCCGGCGTACGCGGTGGTGACCGAGAGCAAACGCTGGATGCTCGGCGTCTTCGTCGAATTGGCCGAGTCGGCCGGCGTTTCGGATCCCGCGAAGACCGGCGAGCAAATCATGTTGCTGCACGAGGGTGCGGTGGTGATGGGGGGAATGCGCGTGGCGGAGAACGTTTTCGCGCGCGCTGCGGAAACGGCGGTGGTGCTGCTGGGCTGAACTGTCAGCGCGTCGAGCGGACTTTCTCGTAATGCCGCGCGGCACGCGCTCGGTTGCCGCAGGCGACGGAGCACCATTCGCGCCGCGGATGCGTCTTCATGAAGTAGAGCACGCAGCCGGGCGCGTAGCAGGCGCGCAGTTTCGCCGCGTCCGGGCCGCCGAGCAGGGCGATCGATTCCCTTGCCACGCGGGCTAATCCGGTGACGACGGCCGACGCGTCGCGCGAGGAGGTTTCCCGCAGTTCGCCGGACACGAGGGTCAGTTGGGGGACCGGCAGGTGGGTCACGAGGTCGTTCAGGTCGGCGAGGGCGGTGTCCAGCGAGACGGTCGCGGGTTGCCGGTCGTCCGCGGTGACTTGGGCGGCGAGGCGGCGGACGGCGGCGCGAAGCCGTCGCGCCAGCGCGAGTTCCGCGGCGGACGAGTGCCGGGCGCCGCGGTCGATGCCGACGGCGTCGAGCCAGGCGTCGAGGTTTTCGCGAGTTTCGAGGTCGTCGTGGAGCCCGCTCGTGTCGGCCCAGACGGTCGCCATCAGGCGGACCGGCACGATCTCGTCCGACAGCATCCACATGAGCGAGACCGTATCACGGGTGGGACGGGTTGCATCCGTGAGAAGCGGCTGCTACAACTTCTCACGGAACAACGCTCAAACACCCGTGAGAAAGGAGGGTTGGATGAGCATGGCTTCGACACCGGCGGCCGCCGCGGGGTTCCACCCGGGCGAGCTGGCGGTCCAGCGCGAGGCGGGGGTCGAACGGCAGGCCGCGCGGCTGTCGCGGATGGCTGAACCCGCTGGGATTTCCGCGGGGATGGCGGGGTTTCTGGCCGAACGGACGTTCCTCGTCGTGACCGGCCGCGACGCCGGCGGGCGGCTGTGGACGTCCCCGGTCGTCGGCCCGCCTGGCTTCCTCGAAACCAGGTCGGCGACGACGCTCGCGGTCCACGGTGCGATCCCGGAGGGCGATCCGTTGCACGGTCTTCCGGCCGGGCAGAAGCTCGGCATGACGAGCATCGAGTTCGCCACCCGCCGCCGCGTCCGGATCAACGGAACCCTCACTGCAGCGGCACAAGACCACCTGATCGTGGAAGTCGAGCAGGCTTACGGCAACTGTCCGCAGTACATCCAGCAACGCGTGCTGGCCGAAGAAACAGCATCGACCGCGCCAGTAGAAAACCGCACCGAATTCAGCCGCACAGACACCGAAATGATCGCGGCGGCCGACACGTTCTTCCTCGGCACCATCAACCCGGAGCACGGCGCGGACGCCTCCCATCGCGGCGGCGCGCCCGGGTTCGTCCGGGTCGAAGGAAATACGCTGTGGTGGCCCGATTATCCAGGAAACAACCTGTTCAACAGCCTCGGCAACCTCGCCGTGGACCCGGAGGCCGCACTGCTCTTCCCGGACTTCGCCAGCGGCCGGATCCTGCAGGTCTCCGGCACCGCCGCGATCGAATGGGGCGAGGCGGGCCGCGCGGGCGACGACGGTTACACCGGCCGGATCGTCCGGTTCGCCGTGGAGCGCGTCGTGTCCGGTCGCCCGATGGCACGGCAGCTCGCGCACACGCCTTACCCGCGCAATCCCGCGCTCATCAAGTGAAAGGACCGTCGTCATGACCGAATCGCGGCCGCCGTTCCCGCCGTTCGACCTGCCCGCCGCGCTGAAGAAGGTCCAAGCCGCCGAGGACGCGTGGAACACGCGGGACCCCGAGAAAGTCTCGCTCGCGTACACGCCGGATTCCGTGTGGCGCAACCGGGATACGCACGTCGTCGGCCGCGCCGCGATCGTCGAGTTTCTCACCGCGAAGTGGGAGCGCGAGCAGGACTACGCGCTGCGCAAGGGACTTTGGGGGTTCCGGGAAAACCGCATCGCCGTCCGGTTCCAGTACGAGAGCCGGGACGCGGACGGCCAGTGGTGGCGCAGCTACGGCAACGAGCTGTGGGAGTTCGCCGAGAACGGGCTGATGAGCCGGCGCGAGGCGTCGATCAACGACCGGCGCATCGAGGAGGCCGAACGGCGCATCTTCGGGCCGCGGCCGGAGGCGGAACACGGGGTCGACTTCCCGTTGTGGTGAACGAAAACCCGGCCGGTCCCTTCGGTGGTACCGGAGGGACCGGCCGGGCCGGGCCGCGTTCGCGGGATGGGGGAACGCGGGTTTCGCTCAGGCGCCGGTGCGCGCCTGCCGTTTGCGGGACACCAGCCGCCAGCCGACGGCGAGCACCACGACGATCGCCGGGATCGAGTAGAACGCGATCTTCTCGGCTCCGTCGGAGAAGCCCATCAGCACCACGACCAGCACGAGGAATCCGAGAGTGGCCCAGCCGGTGTACGGCGCGCCGGGCATGCGGTAGCTCGGCCGTTCCAGTTCGCCGCGCAGGGACGACTGGCGCATGCGCATCTGGGAGAACACCAGGGTCGCCCAGGTGGCGACCACGCCGAGCGAGGCGATCGCGGTGGCGATGTCGAACGCCTCCGAAGGCACGATGTAGTTCAGCACCACGCCGAGCACGTAGGCCACCGACGTGAAGAGAATGCCGCCGTACGGCACGTGCCGCGAGTTCATCTTGCCGACGAACTTCGGCGCTTCGCCCTCGTCGGCGAGCGCGCGGAGGATGCGGCCGGTCGAGTAGAGACCCGAGTTGCACGAGGACAGCGCGGCGGTGAGGACGACGGCGTTCATCACGTCGCCGATGCCGCCGATGCCCAGCCGCGAGAACACCGTGACGAACGGGCTTTCGCCGCCGTTGTAGAACGGCCACGGCAGCAGCATCGCCAGCAGCAGCACCGAACCGACGTAGAAGACGCCGATCCGCCACACGACGCCGTTGATCGCCTTCGGCAGCACCTTGCGCGCGTTCTTGGTCTCGCCCGCCGCGATGCCGACGACCTCGATCGCGGAGTAGGCGAACACGACCGCCTGCAGCGTCATCAGCGCGATGCCGACGCCGGCCGGGAAGAACCCGCCGTGGTTGGTCAGGTTGTGCACGCCCGCGGTCGTGCCGCCGATGTTCGCGCCGGTGAACACGAGCCCGAGCGCGGTCACCAGGAACACGACGATCGCGAGCACCTTGACGACGGAGAACCAGAACTCGAGTTCCCCGAACAGCTTCACGCTCAGCAGGTTGACCGCGATGAGCACGCCGAGCGCGATGAGCGCGGTGATCCACTGCGGCACGTCCGGCAGCCACTTGTGCACGTAGATCGCGACCGCGGTGATCTCCGCGATCCCGGTCATCGCCCAGTTCAGCCAGTACATCCAGCCGGACACGAACCCGGCCCACGGCCCGATGAACTCGCGGGCGTAGGTGACGAAACTGCCGGAGCTGGGCCGGTGCATGACGAGTTCGCCGAGCGCCCGCATCACGAAGTAGGCCGCGATGCCGCACAGCGCGTAGGACAGGACCAGCGACGGCCCCGCTTCGTGGAGCCGCCCGCCCGCGCCGAGGAAGAGCCCGACCCCGATCGCCCCGCCGATCGCGATCATCTGCACCTGGCGATTGCCCAGTGCTTTCGTGTAGTTGTCGCCCTCTTTGGCGACCACTGTGGATTCCATGGTTGCGTGACGCTAGCGGTACCGGTCCGGGTGACGCAGCACACCTAGGCTGGACTTAAGGTGTGCTACAGATCACGGTGGAGGAACCGTTCAAATCGGGCAGAACCCGTTTGAAATCCGGAAATCGCGCTGGAGCAGCGGGGATGTCCACCGTGGACGGTGCGGCCGGAGACTTTCGGGTAGGCCCGGGTGTCCTCCAGGGTAGCGAGGCCCGAAGGCGCGCGCGAGTCACCGGAACGGGCGATGCTGCGGCCAGGCGGCTATTCCACAGTGGACCCAGGTGCTTACGTGGACGCGCCGGGAGCGGCCCGGCGCGGGCGCGCGAGGAGGAGCCGATGACGGCCACGGCGGGGGAGATCCGGGAGGAACCGGCGCCGGCGGCGCTGTCCCGGCGGAAGATCCACGCGGTGTTCGGCGCGGTCGTGCTCGGCATGCTGCTCGCCGCGCTGGACCAGACCATCGTCGGGACCGCGCTGCCCACCATCGTCGGCGACCTCGGCGGGGCCGGGCACCTGTCCTGGGTCGTGACGGCGTATCTGCTGGCCGAGACGATCATGACGGTCGTGGTCGGCAAGCTCGGCGACCTCTTCGGCCGGAAGCTGATGTTCCAGCTGTCGGTCGTCGTGTTCGGCGTCGGCTCGTTCTTCTGCGGGTTCGCCGACAGCATGACCTGGCTGATCGTCTGGCGCGCGGTGCAGGGGCTGGGCGGCGGCGGGCTCATGGTCACCTCGACCGCGCTGATCGCCGACGTCGTCCCGCTGCGCGAGCGCGGCAAGTACCAGGGCGCGCTCGGTTCGGTGTTCGGTGTCGTCACCGTGGCCGGGCCGATGCTGGGCGGGCTGTTCGTCGACCACCTGTCCTGGCGCTGGGCGTTCTACGTCAATATCCCGCTCGCCGTGGTGGTGCTCGCGGTCGCCGCGTCGGCGATGCCGAGCGTGCGCGCCGCGGTCAAACCGGTGATCGACTACCTCGGCATCCTGCTGATCGGCCTCGCCGCGACCGGCCTGACGCTCGTCACGAGCTGGGGCGGCACCACGTACGCGTGGGGTTCGCCGGTGATCATCGGCATGGCCGCGGGCTCGGTGGTGCTGCTGGGCGCGTTCGTCGCGGTCGAGCTGCGCGCGCCGGAGCCGATGCTGCCGATGCGGCTGTTCCGGAACCCGGTGTTCACCGTCGCCGGGATCATGAGCTTCGTCGTCGGGTTCGCGATGCTCGGCGCGCTGTCCTATCTGCCCACCTACATGCAGTATGTCCAGGGCGTCTCGGCGACGTCGTCCGGCGTCCGGCTGCTGCCGATGGTGCTCGCCCTGCTCGTCGCCTCGATTCTGTCCGGCACACTGGTGAGCCGCACCGGGAAGTACAAGATCTATCCGCTCGTCGGGTCCGCGGTGATGACCGTCGGGCTGTATCTGCTGTCGCGGCTCGGCGCGCACACCGGGTTCTGGGAATCCGCGCTCTACATGGCGGTGCTGGGTCTCGGCATCGGCCTCGGCATGCAGGTGCTGACCATCGCGGTGCAGAACACGGTGGACTACAAGGACCTCGGCGTCGCGACGTCCGGGGTGACCTTCCTGCGTTCGATCGGCAGTTCGTTCGGCGCGGCCATTTTCGGCACCATTTACGCGAATCAGCTCGCCCCGAATCTCGCCAAAGCACTCGCCGAACATCCGCTTCCGCCGGGCGTCGATCCGAAGGCCGTCCAGGTTCCGCTGGCTTTGCACCAGCTGCCCGCGACGATTTCGGAACCGGTGATCGGCGCATATGCGGAATCGCTGCACGTCGTGTTCCTTTATGCGGCGCCGGTCGGCTTGGTCGCATTCGTGCTCGCGTTCTTCCTGAAGGAAATGCCATTGCGCGACACCGCCCGCGCGGCCGCGCCGGACCTCGGCGACGGATTCGCGATGCCGGAAGCGCGCGACCACGACCGGGAACTCGAACGGGCCATCGCGACGCTGCTGTTTCGGGAACGCCGCAAAGCCGCGCCCGCGATCGTCGCGCGGGCCGGTTCGGAACTGGACGTCGGCGGATTGTGGTGCGTCCTGCAGGTCCGGCTGCGGCAGCGGGCCGGACGGCCGGCGACGCTCGAAGCGATCGGGGAGGACCACGGCGTCCCGGCGCCGGTGCTCGAACCGGCCTTCGCGCGGCTGGAACTGACCGGGCACCTGAACTACGCGCGCGACACCTGGTCGCTCACCGAAACCGGGGTGCGCGAATGGGACAAGCTCGTCCGCGCGTGGCACGACTGGATCGCCGAACGCCTCGGCGACTGGGGCACCGGGGACCGTTCCGAACTGGACGCCGCGATCACCCGCGTCGCGACCCGGATCCTGGACCAGGGAGCGGACCGGGCGGACGGGCGGCACGCGCTCGTGTGAAACCGAGGGAAATCCGGCCGCGAGCCGGGAAACCGTTGCGAAACCGGTACCGCCGGCCAAGCGGGTCCGGCGGCAGCCGCGTTTCGGACAGCCCGTTAGCATCGCCTTGTCGGAGACCCTCTACTGTTCCGGGATCATGTCGGTGGATGAATCTGTGCTCACGACTTCGGACGACCCGGACGACACTGCCAGCGCGGCCAGCGTCCCGGTCCGGTCCCGCCTCGCCGCCTGGCTGCCGCTGGCCGCCGCGGTGCTCGGCCTGCTCTCGTTCCTGCTCGTGCGCGGGAGCCTCACCGACGACGGGTACATCACCCTGTCCTACGCGAAGAATCTCGCGCTGCACGGCGAATGGGCGCTCGTCCCCGGGTCCGTCGCGAACTCCGCGACCTCGCCGCTGGACGTCCTGCTGCTCGGGTTCCTGACCTTCGTCACCCGGATCAGCGGCTCGGCGCACCCGGTGCTGGCGCTCGGCGCGCTCACCGTGCTCAGCAGCGCCGCGATCGGCTGGGCGTGGGCGCGGCTGACCCGCCGCTTCGGCCTGTCGCCGTGGGTCGGCGCGCTCGGCCTGCTGCTGGTGATCGCCAACCCGTTCCTGCTCTCGGCCACCGGCCTCGAGGTGCTGCTGGTCCCGACCGTCCTGCTGTGGCTCGTGGTGGCCGCGCTGGAGAAGCGGCCGGTGCTGTTCGGCGCGGTCGCCGCGCTGACCGTGCTGACCCGGCTCGACCTGGTCGTGTTCGTGCTCGTGATCGCCTTCTCCACCGCGGCGATCCGGAAGAAGTTCTGGACCGCCGTCGCCACCGCCGTCATCGTGTCCGCTCCGTGGTTCCTCACGAGCTGGTTCGCGCTCGGTTCGTTCATCCCCGACACGCTGGTGATCAAGCAGGACCAGGAAGGCCTCTTCGGCGCCTGGGGCTACTTCAGCGGCCCGATGATGTACTTCCTGTACCTGCCGTTCACGGTGATGGTCGCCTTCGCCTCGGCGCTCGTCGGCGTGACCGTGCTGCTCGGCTGGCTCGCGCTGCGCTTCGCGCGCCGGTGGGACGACTTCCCGCAGCTGGCCCCGGTCGTCGCGCTCGGCGCGGGCGGTGTCATCTACTACATCGTGTACTCGACGCTCGGCGTCGGCCCGTACCACTGGTACTACGTCACCCCGATCGTCAGCACGGCCTCGTTCGCGGTCCTGATGATCGGCGTCTGGCACGCCGAGACGAAGAAGCGGCCGAAGCTCAGCCGGGTCCCGCCGCTCGTCGCGCTCGGCCTCGGCGGCGCGGTCGCGCTCGCCAACGTGGGCGTGGACCTCGCGCAGGGCGTGCCGTGGCCGTCGCCGGTCATCTTCGGCAACTGGGCGAGTTCGACCGACTACGCGCGGGTCGGCAAGGAACTCGGCGCGCGGCTGCAGGGCAAGTCGGTGGCCGGGCCGGGCGAGATCGGCACCCTGGCGTACTACTGCGACTGCCAGATCCTCGACGTCTTCTCCGACCGCAGCCAGGTCACCATGATCGTGAACAAGCGGCTCGCCGAGGACGGTTTCGTCAGCAAGACGATCCTGCGGATCAACTACCACTGGTTCAAGCGGCTTCCGCTGCGGAAACCGGACTACCGGCTGCTCTACGACCCGGGCCCCGGCCACGGTCCGGACCAGTGGACGGTCTACTCCGCGGCCAAGGGCGTCGGGCATTTCACCCTCGTGCCGTTCGACCGCTGACGCGCCGGGCGGTTTCCGGATACGGTCGGTTCCATGGCGAAGGGCGAGGCCGTCGAGCTTGCGGTGGGGGACCGGACGGTCCGGGTGTCCAACCCGGACCGGGTCTACTTCCCGGCGCGCGGCGAGACCAAGCTCGACCTCGTCCGCTACTACCTGTCGGTCGGCGACGGGATCGTGCGCGCGCTGCGCGAGCGGCCGTGCATGCTGCACCGCTTCCCGTCCGGGGTAGCCGGAGAGAAGGTGCACCAGAAGCGGGTGCCGAACGGCGCGCCGCCGTGGCTGGAGACGGTGCGGGTGCAGTTCCCGCGCTACCACCGGCACGCGGACGAGCTGTGCGTGACCGAGCTGGCGCACGTCGCGTGGGCGGTGCAGATGTCCACAGTGGAGTTTCATCCGTGGAACTCGCGGCGCGCGGACACTGAGCGGCCGGACGAATGGCGGATCGACCTCGACCCGATGCCGGAATGCGGGTTCGACACAGTGCGCCGGGTCGCACACGTCGCCGAGGAGGTTCTCGCCGAACTGGACATCCGCGGCTGGCCGAAGACGTCCGGCGGCAGCGGGATGCACATCTACGTCCGGATCGAGCCGCGCTGGGGGTTCGCGGACGTCCGCCGGGCGGCGCTGGCGTTCGCGCGCGAGGTCGAGCGGCGGGCTCCGGACGAGGTCACCACCACCTGGTGGCGCAAGGACCGCGACCCGAAGAAGCTGTTCGTGGACTACAACCAGAACGCCAGGGACCACACGATCGCCAGCGCGTACTCGGTGCGCGGCGTGCCGGAGGCGCTGGTGTCCACGCCGATCCGCTGGGACGAGGTCGACGACGTCGATCCGCGGGACTGCACGATCGCGACCGTGCCCGCGCGGTTCGCCGAACTCGGCGACCTGCACGCGGGCATCGACGACACGGCGTACTCGCTCGAGCCGTTGCTGGAGTGGGCCGACCGGGACGGGTTGGAGGCGGAAGACACCTGAGCGAAGTCATTCGGGCGCGTGGCGTCATGGGGGAGCCTCCGCCGCGTCTCCCCGGCGACGGAGCGGAGGCGAGCACGATGGACAGTGCTGGGGAACGGGATCCTCTTGCCGTGCTCTACCGGCTGCACCACCAGCTGCGCGTGCTGTCGCCGGTGCTCACCGTCGCGCCTGGCCGCCCGGAAACGAAGGCGATGCTCGACGGGCTCGCCGCGACCGTTTCCGAAGCAGAGGGGCTGCTCGCCACCGCCGAACCGGCCGCGCTGGCGGCGTTGCGGCAGGCGTTCGAGTATGCCCGCGAGGGACGGGGCAACGAGGCGAACTCGGAGCTGATCACCGCGTACGGACGGCTGTCGGTGCTGCTGCGGAAGGACACCCCGCGCCGGGACAGCGCGAACGAGCCGACGGTGCGGTGGCGCTCGAAGTTTTGACCCCTGCGGCGCCCGGCGTGCCAGGATGGCGGGCGAGAGCCGGCTGAGCCCGGGTGGTGCGGCAGCAGGAGGACGACGTGGCCGAGCAGATCCTCGTCACCGGCGGGACCGGTCAGCTGGGCCGGGTGGTCGTGGAACGGCTCCGGGCCGCGGAGGCTCCGGTGCGGGCGTTGAGCCGGAAGCGGTGCGCCAGCGATGGCGTCGAGTGGACGTCCGGGGATCTGCGGACCGGGCGGGGCATCGACGTCGCGGTCGCCGGGGTCGGCACGGTGATCCACTGCGCGACGGACTACCGGCACGAGGTCGAGACGGTGCGCACGCTGGTGGAAGCCGCGCGGTGGAGCGGGCAGACGCCGCATCTGGTGTACGTGTCGATCGTCGGCGTCGACCGGATCCCGCTGGGGTACTACCGCGCGAAGCTGGCCGCGGAGAAGCTGATCGCGGGTTCCGGGCTGCCGCACACGATCCTGCGGGCGACCCAGTTCCATGCGCTGGTGCGGAGCCTCCTCGCCGCGGCCGCGCGGTTGCCGGTGGTGCCGGTGCCGAAGTTCCGGTTCCAGCCCGTCGACGTGCGCGACGTCGCGGCGCGGCTGGTCGAGTTGGCTGGGGGCGAACCGCAGGGGCGGGTCGCGGACTTCGGCGGACCGGAGGTGCGGACGACGGCTGACCTGGCGCGTGCCCTGCTCGCCGCGTCCGGGAAGGACAAACGGCTCGTTTCGGTGCCGGTGCCGGGGCGGATCGCCCGGGGTTACGCGGCCGGCGCGAATCTGGCGCCGGAGCACGCCGACGGGGTGGTCACCTTCGAGCAGTATCTGGCGGAGCAGGGCAAGCCCACCACGTTGCGGTATCGCTAGCCGGCGGCGCGGCGGCGGACGGTGCGCTCCAGGATGCCGAGGGTGGCTTTGAGTGCGGATTCGGGGACCACCGGGAAGGTCAGGCGCTGCTTCCACTCCTCGGTGAGTTCCGACCAGTCGTAGTAGGACGTGACGCGGGTGCCGCCGTCGGCGGGTTCGAGCCGGTAGCCGTAGATGTGCCGCACGTGCGGCCGGAAGCTGCCCTCGACGGTCCAGGCGATCTCCTCGTCCGGGACCAGCGTGGTGATGACGACCTCGACGTCGTACTTGCCCAGCGGCCGGTCGCCGAGCGCTTCCCGGTCCATGTGGACCACGAACCGGTCGCCTGCCTCGGTGACTGGCTCGCCCTCGGCGTCCATGAGCATCCCGGACGCGTCGATGTCGACGTGGCCCTGCGGGTCGGTGAGGACTGCGAAGACGGCACTGGCGGGGGCGGGGATGAGCCGGGAGACTTCGATACGTTCGTTCACATCATCGACCATAGCAGAGATAATCGATGATTAGCCGGGTTGGATCAGCTCTGCACGAAGAAGTGCCAGCCGACCCACCACCAGGCCAGCACGAGCGCGATCCGCGTGGACCGCTTGCGCATCAACGCGGAGAGCACACTGGTCAGCGACGGGATCTTCTTCGGGAACAGATGGCTGCCGAGCCACAGCAGGATGGCCGCGGCCACGATCGCGCCGAAGCCGATCTCGGTGATCAGGCGGCTGCTCATGCCGTTCTCCTCGCCGTCGCGGCCGCGCGCAGCATCGCCAGGCCGGCCGCGACCCAGACGCCGATCGCGAGTGCTTGCACGACACGGTTGTCGAGCATCGGGTCGACGAGGTCGCTCATCGTCGGATGCGTCAGCGACAGGCCGCCCGCGGCCTGTTCGTAGATGAACGAGACCAGCTCCCAGAGGCACCAGGAGATCGCCAGGGCGACCCACAGCCAGCCGCGCCGGGGGACCGGCCGCGACGGGAGCGAGGGGTCCCGCCACTCCACGACCAGCGCGCCGATGCCGATCGCCGCGACGGCGAGGAACATCGGCACGGTCTGGCGGCCGAACACGAGCGCCACGAGGGCGACGGCGGCGATCAGCGAAGTGCCGGGCAGCCGGGTGGACGGCACTTCGAGGAGGTCCACGCCGGTGCTGTGGCGCTCGGTGACGACCAGCAGGATCGCGGCGGCGAAGAAGATCACGCCGTCGGCGGGAGCGCCGCGGATCCAGTGCGCCAAGGAGGCGATGAGAAGGGCGGCGATCGGGAGATCGACAGCCAGCCGGTGCGCCGGATAGTCCGCCGCGTGCCGTTCGGGAGTTGCCATGCGACGCCCCCATTCCGTGCCCGTCCTGCTTGAAAGACAACACGAAAGCGGGGGTTTGGCTTCCCTGACGGGCGAAAGAGGGGTCGTGAGCGGCGATGCCGGTTAGAACCGGGATTGCCACTCACGACGCGGGAGAACGCGCAGGCAGGAGCGTTCAGATGGGCCGGGCCTCGGCGACGCTGACGGGAGGATCGGCGGGAATGCCGTGGAGGACTGTGGCGAGGATCTCCGCGCCGCGCACCACGCGGGGGCCGGGGCGGTTGAAGTACGCGGGACCGTCGAGCAGCCAGACCCGGCCGTCGCGGACGGCGGGCAGTCCGGCCCAGCCCGGCCGGGACGTGAGGACGTCGAGTTCGGCTTCGGTGCGGTCCGGCGAGAAACCGCAGGGGAGGACGAGCAGGACGTCCGGGCGGGCGGCGACGACGGCGTCCCAGGTCATCGGTTTGGTGTGCTCGCCCGGTTCGGCGAGCAGGGGCGTGCCGCCCGCGGCGGAGATCTGCTCGGGCACCCAGTGTCCGGCGGGCCAGAGCGGGTCGAGCCATTCCAGCGCGACGACCCGGGGCCGCGGCCGTCCGGCGACCTGGCTGCGGAGAACGGCGAGCCGAGAATGGAGTTCGGCGACTCGGTCGGCGGCGACGTCCGGGACGCCCAGTGCGTCGCCGAGGGTGGTCAGGCAGCCGAGGACTTCGCCGAGGGTGCGCGGTTCGAGGCTGAGCACGCGCGGTCCGGCGTCCAGCATCCGGACCGCCGCCGCGACGCGGGTGTAGGACACCGCGCAGACCTCGCACAGGTCTTGGGTGAGCACGAGGTCGGGCGCGAGTGCGGCTAACTGGCCGACGTCGACGGAGTAGAGCGACGAGCCTTGATGCGCTGATGCGGCGGAGATCTCGCGGCTGGTCAACGCGGCGTCGAGGTCTGCGGAAGTCACCACCGGGACCGACGTGACGTCGGCGGGCCAGTCGCATTCGTGGGTGCGGCCGACGAGGTCGCCCGCCTTGCCGAGCGTGGCGACCAGGTCGGTGGCGGCGGGCAGGAGTGACACGATCCGCATGGAGCCACGGTAGGTCAGGCGGCCTCGTGCAGCGCCGCAAGCAGCGAGGAAGCCCGCTGATCGACGTCCTCGGCCTGGAGTTCGTTCGTCACGAACGAGAACGACAACCCCCGCGTCGGCCAGGCACCGTGGCGGCCGCCGCCTGCGCCGGAGTGGCCGAAGGCGGCTGGGTCGGCGTCAGCGGGGCCGTAGGTGCCGATCGGGTCGGCCAGTTCGTAGCCGAGGCCGAAGCGGAGCGGGCGGTCGTTGATCGCGTCGATGCCTTCGGACCAGGTACGGGTTGCTTGGGCGAGGATGTCGTTCGGGATGAGGGTGCCCGCGCGCACCAGGTCGTACAGGCGGGCCATGGCGGTCGCGGTGCCGACCGCGCCGCCTGCCGCGAGGGTCGCGCCGCGGTATTCGGGGAGTTCATCGAGTCTCCGGAATCGAGCAGGCCGCGGTACATCCGTTCGACGATCCGGCGGCGTTCCTCGTCCTGCAGGAAGGTGCTGATCCGGTAGCCGGGGGCCCGCCGGAGGGTGGCGACCGGGACCGTCGCGGGGGTGCCGAGTCGCAGGTCGAGGCCGTGCGGCTCGGCGAGCAGGGCGCGGACGTGGGTGCCGAGGTCCGCGCCGGTGACGCGCCGGGTCAGTTCGGTGGCTAGGTAGCCGTAGGTGAGTGCGTGGTAGGCGACCTTCGTGCCGGGTGTCCACAGTGGACGCTGGGCGGCCAGTGCGCGAGCGTTCGCCGCGTTGTCCAGCATCGGCAGGTCGGGCTCGACGTAGGGCAGGCCGACGGTGTGCGAGAGCAGCTGCGAAACCCGGACGTCTTCCTTGCCTGCCTCGGCGAACTCCGGCCAGTAGCGGGCGACTCGCTCGTCCGGGTCGAGCAGGCCCCGCGCGGTCAGGATCGCCAGCACGGTCGCGACGACGCCCTTGGTGCCGCTGAACAACACGGCCCGGGTGTCCTCGGTCCATGGCACGCCCTCGGCCGCCGAGCCGCCCCACAGCTCCACCACCGGCGCGCCGTCGCGGAACACGCTGAACGCGGCTCCGCCGGTGGTCGTTTCGAGGATGTCCCCGAACGCTTCGCGCACGCCCTCGTAACCTGGTTTTACCGCACCCTGGATGGTCATCCGGCTCCTCACAGCCTCGGCGTCGTAGCGAGAAGCTCGCTGGTGTACTCGTGCGACGGGGAGTTCAGGACCGATTCGACGGTGCCCTCCTCGACGATCTCGCCGCCGCGCAGGACCGCGATCCGGTCCGCGACCTCCGGGGCGAGGGCGATGTTGTGCGTCACGAACAGCATCGCCATCCCGAGGTCCCGGCGCAGTTCGCCGAGCAGCTCCACGATGGTGGCCTGCACGGACACGTCCAGCGCGGACGTGACCTCGTCGCAGACCAGGACGTCCGGCGTGGTCACGAGGGCGCGGGCGATCGCGGCGCGCTGGCGTTCGCCGCCGCTGAGCTGGTCCGGCAGCCGGTTGGCGAGGTCTTGCCGCAGCCGGACCCGGTCCAGCGTCTCCGCGACCCGCCGGCGGCGTTCGGCGCGGGACAGGGAAGTCAAGCGCACCAACGGGACCTCGATCGACTGGGCGATCGTCTTGCGCGGGTTCAGCGACGAGAACGGGCTTTGGAAGACGTACTGGATCCGGCGCAGTTCGTCCGTGCTGCGCTGCCGGGCCGCCGGGGCCAGCGGGGTGCCTTCGAGCGCGACGGTGCCGGTGAAGCCGCGGTTGAGCCCGGCGATGCACTGCGACAGCGTGGTTTTCCCCGAGCCGGACTCGCCGAGCAGCATCACGCTTTCGCCGCGCGTCACGGCGAGGTCGATGCCGCGCAGCACTTTGTGGTGCCCGTAGGACATCCGGATGTCGCGCGCGGCCAGCACGGCGTCGTCCGGCGGGGGAGCCGCGGCGGGCTCCGCCCCGAGGTCGGGCACGGCGGCGAGAAGCCGCTTCGTGTACGCGTGCTTCGGCCGCCGCAGCACGTCGTCGGCGATGCCGCATTCGACGAGATTTCCTTGGTACATCACGGCTGCCCGGTCGGCGAGCTGGGCCACCACGGCGAGATCGTGCGTGATGTAGAGCGCCGCGACCCCGTGTTCGGACGTCAGCTGCCGGACCGTTTCCAGCACCAGCGCCTGCGTCTTCACGTCCAGCCCGGTGGTCGGCTCGTCCAGCACGACCACGCTCGGACGGCACGCGAACGCCATCGCGATGCCGACCCGCTGCTGCTGCCCGCCGGACAGCTGATGCGGGTATCGCCGCTGGTAGGCCTCGTCGGACGGCAAGCCGACCTCGGCGAGCACCTCGGCCACCCGCTCGTCCGCCGAACCCGGATAGCCGTGCGTTTCCAGCACTTCGGCGATCTGCCTGCCGACCCGCAGCGCCGGGTTCAGCGACAGCGCCGGGTCTTGTGGGATGTACGCGACGGCGCTGCCCCGCAGTTCGCGGCGCGCGGCGTCGTCGAGGGCCAGCACGTCGACCGGCTCTCCGTCACGCGGGTGCAGCACGACCTTGCCGCCGCCGGACACCAGGCCGCGGCGGAAGTGGCCGAGCGCGGCCAGCCCGGCGGTCGTCTTCCCGGAGCCGGATTCCCCGACGAGCGCGAGCACCTCGCCGGGCGCGATCTCGTAGGACACCGAATGCAGCACCGGACGGCCCGCCGCCGTGCGCACGGCCAGCCCGGTCACCTCCAGCGCTTTCGTCATGCGCGCACCTCCCGGGTCCGCCCGGCCGCGGCCGAGGCGAGCGAGTCGGCGACGAGGTTCGTGCCGACGGCCAGCACCGCGATCGCGACCACCGGGAGCAGGACGCCCCACGGCTGCACGACGAGCGCGATCCGGTTCTCGTTGATCATCAGGCCCCAGTCCGCGGCCGGCGGCTGGATGCCGAGCCCGAGGAACGACAGCGAGGCGATGTAGCCGATTGAGTAGGTCAGCCGCAGCCCCAGCTCCACCATCAGCGGGCCGGTGATGTTCGGCAGGATCTCGCGCAGCAGGATCCGGCTGCGCGGGACGGCGTACATCTCGGCCGCGCGGATGTAGTCGTGGTTGCGCACCGAAACTGTGGCCTGCCGGGCGACCCGCGCGGTGCGCGGCGCGTGGGTCAGCCCGATGACCAGCACCAGCAGCCAGCCCTTCGGGCCGATCACCGCGATCGCCAGCAGCGCGATGACCAGCTGCGGGAACGACAGCAGCACGTCGTTGCCGCGCATCAGCAGGCTGTCCAGCCAGCCGCCGCCGTATCCGGCGACCATCCCGAGCAGCGCGCCGAGCACGATGCCCAGCGCGGTGGCGAGCACCGCGTAGAGCAGCAGTGTGGTGCCGCCCGCCAAGAAACGCGTGAGGACGTCGCGGCCCAGACCGTCGGTACCCATGAGCCCGTCGGGTTTGAACGGCTTTCCGGCGAAGTCGGTCGTGGTGTGGCCGGTGAGCACCGGGCCGAGCCAGGGACCGAGCAGCGCGACGAGAATGACGACCCCGGCCAGCACGGTGCCGACCTTGGCCTGCGGGAACGCCCAGGCGGCACGGATCAGCCCGGCCGGGCGCGGCGGGGTCTCCGGGGCCGCGGGCACCCTCTGCTCTTCTTCGACCGCGGTCATCGCACTGCCTCCGTCCGGAGCTTGGGATCGGCGAGGATGCCGATCACGTCGGCCAGCAGGTTCACCACGATGTAGACGGCGGCGATCAGCAGCGTCACGGCCTGGACGACGGCGACGTCGCGTTTGCCGACCGCGTCGATCAGGGCCTGGCCGATGCCGGGGTACCGGAACAGGAATTCGACCACCACGACGCCGCCGGCCAGCCAGGCCAGCTGGATCGCGACGACCTGCGCGACTGGGCCGACCGCATGCGGCAACGCGTGCCGCAGCAGCACCGTCCGCTCGCGCATTCCCTTAAGGCGCGCCATTTCCACGTAGCCGGAATCGAGGACTTCGTTCATCGTCGCGCGCATCATCCGGGTGATGTACGGCGTGACGACCAGCACGAGGGTGAGCACTGGCAGGACTAGCTGACTCGGTTGTGCCCAGACCGCTTCGCCTGGTGGCGTAAGCGTCACTGAGGGCAGGAAGCGGAACACTGTGGTCGCGAAGAGGACGATGAGCGCCACGCCGATCACGAACTCCGGCAGCGCGGCGATCACCAGGCTGACCCCGGACACCACCTGGTCGCTGGCGCGGCCGCGGCGCATCGCGCTCCACGTGCCGAGTGCGAGCCCGAGCGGGGTGGCGATCACGGCGGCGAGCACGAGCAGTACGAGCGAGGCCGACACCCGGTCCGCCAGCAGCGTCGTCACCGGGCCCTGAGTCGACGTCGAGGTGCCGAGGTCGCCGGTGAACAGGCCGCCGAGCCAGGAGAGATAGCGCTGCCAGACCGGTTCGTCGAGGTGCAGCTGGTGCTGCAGCGCGGCGATCCGCTCCGGAGTCGCCTGCTGGCCGAGGATCGCGCGCGCCGGGTCGCCGGGCAGCAGCAGCGTCGCGACGAATACCAGGAGGGTGACCAGCCACAGCACCACGAGGCTGACGAGAAGCCGTTTGACGATCAGCCTGGTCATGCCGCACCTCCTTCCGCCGTGCCGAGCCAGACCTGGCGGAACTGGTAGCCCGACAGGGAAATCCCGGTGCGGTCCGGCACGAGTCCGGCCACATAGGACTGATAGGCGTCGACCTGGTCGACGAAGCCCCACACGATGAGCCCGCCGCGGTCGTACTCGATCCGCTGTGCTTTTTGAAGCAGCTCGGTGCGCGCTTTCGCGTCCACAGTCGCGCTCGCCCGGGTGACGAGATCGGTGAATTCCGGGTCGTTCCAATGGGTTTCGTTGTACGGCGCTTTCGGCAGCGCGCCGGAGGCGACCTGCGGCAGGTAGTTGCGCGTGTACCAGAAGTCCTGCGCGAAATCCCAGGACAGGTAGTTCTCGCCGTAGAACGTGGTGGTGTCGATCTTCCGGATCCGCACGTTCACGCCGGCCGCCTTGGCCTGCTGCTGGAACACCTGCGCCGCCTCGACCGCGCCGGCCTGGATCGGCGCGGTCACCAGTTCGATGTCGAGGTTCGGCTTGCCCGCCTCGGCGAGCAGCCGTTTCGCCTCCGCGATGTTCTGCTTCCGCTGCGGCAGCTGCCGGTTGTAGGCCGGGTCGAAGGGCGCGTAGAGGTCGTTGCCGACCCGGCCCTGGCCGCTGAGCACCTGGTTGATCATCTGCTCGCGGTCGACCACCAGCCGCAGTGCCTGGCGCACCCGGACGTCGTCGAACGGCGGCCGGTCGACGCGCATGGTGAACGGCAGCCAGGTCCCGGTTTCCGACCGCAGCACCTGGATGCGCGGGTCGCTGCGGAGCACGTCCACGAGCGCCACCGGGACCTGGTCGATCGCGTCCACCTGGGACGAGAGGAGAGCGTTGATCCGGGCGTCGTCGTCGGCGAAGTTGATGAGCGAGAGCCGGTCCAGATACGGCTGGCCCGGCCGCCAGTAGTGCTCGTTGCGCACGAAGGTGCTCTGCAGGCCCGCGGTGAACGAGTCGATTTTGAACGGGCCGGTGCCGATCGGGCGCTTGACGTCGAAGTCGGCGGGGACGATGCCGAGGCTGTACTGGCCGAGCAGGTCGTCGAACCCGGAGTTCGGCGAGGTGAGCCGGAATTCGACGGTCCGGTCGCCGGTCGCGACGACCTCGCCGAGCATGGTCAGCCCGGCCGCGCCGCTCTTCGGGTCCTTCGGGTCGGTGATGCGGCGGAAGGTCGCGACGACGTCGGCCGGGGTCACCGGGCGGCCGTCGTGGAAGCGGATGCCCGAGCGCAGCACGGCGGTCCAGGTGCGCGCGTCCGGCGAGGGCTTCAGCGATTCGGCGACCAGCATCTGGAGCCGGTAGTCGTGATCGCGCAGCAGGAGCGGCTCGTAGAGGTTCAGCACCCGGGCGATGTCCGGGTTGGTGGCGGGGATGTGCGGGTCGAGCGTGTCGGACGCGCCTCCGCCGGTGACGCCGACGCGGAGGGCGCCGCCGCGTTTGGGCGGCCCGGAGGGTACGGCCGCGGCGACGGTGGAGCCGCAGGCGGCCAGCAGAGGGGCAGTGCCGGCGAGCGTGGCGCCGGCCAGGGCCGCGGTGAGGATGCGGCGGCGGGAAACGTTGGTCGGTTTACATCGGGCTTCCATGGGTGACTTTCGAGCGGGTGTCGTGAGCGGCAATCCCGCTTAGAACCGGGATTGCCACTCACGACACGGTGGGGAGGGGATCAGGCGATGGCGCGTCCCGCGTAGTCCGGGACCGGGGCGAGATGCGTGTCGAGCGCGGTGGCGACCTCGGCCGGGAACGGCGTCGCCCGGCCACCGGAAACGTGCAGGCACAACAGCTCTTCAGTGGCGACGAGTTCGCCGTCGACGCGCATTTCGTGGCACAGCCGCACCTTTTTCGCGCCGACTGACAGCACGGAGGTCGTCACGGCCAGCTCGGCGTCCGCGCCGACTTCGCGCAGGTACCGCACGTGCGCCTCCACTGTGTACAGCGACGCCCCGGTTCTCTCGCGGTAGCCGGGACCGAGGCCGACGATGTCCATCAGCGCGGTGGTCGCGTCGCCGAAGACGAGCACGTAGTAGGGCTCGGAGAGGTGGCCGTTGTAGTCGATCCACTCCGGACGGACTCGGTCGCGGTACTCAGCCACGACGGGCCTGCCCGACCGCGCGCTGGATCGCGATGACCGCCCGGTCGCGCTCGGCGATCAGGTCGGCGATCGTCCGCCCGTCCGCCTCGTCGTCGCATCCGGCGACCACGGCGTCGCGCAGTTCCTTGGTGAGTTCCGGTGCCTCGAGGCGCGTCCACGGCGACTTCAGCGACGGTCCGAAGTGATCGAGCATGTGCGCCATGCCGCCCTCGCCGCCGGCCAGGTGGAACGTCAGCATCGGGCCTTGGATCGGCCAGCGCAGGCCAGGTCCGTCGGTGATCGCGAGGTCGATCTGCTCGACGGTCGCCTCGCCGTTCGCGACCATGTGCAGGGCTTCGCGCCACAGCGCTTCCTGGAGCCGGTTCGCGATGAAGCCGGGCACCTCGCGGTCCATCGTGATCACGGACTTGCCGACGCGCCGGTAGAACGCGGCGGCCTGCTCGACCGCCCACGGCGCGCTGAGCTTCCCACCCGCGACCTCGACCAGCGGGATCAGATACGGCGGGTTGAACGGATGCCCGACGACGAGCCGTTCCGGAGTCTTCGCGGCGACCTGCATTTCGGTCATGCCGTACCCGGAGGTGGAGGAGGCGATCACGACGTCAGGCGCGGTGACCGCGTCGATGTCGGCGAGCAGTTTCTGCTTGAGCGCCAAGTCTTCCGGCGCGCTTTCCTGCACGAAGCCCACGCCGTCGACGGCTTCCCCGAGGGTCGCGGTGACGGTGAGCCGGTCGCGGCTCGCGCCTGGCTTGAGGCCCAGTTCGGTGAGCGCTGGCCAGGCCGCGCTGACGAGCCGTTCGAGCTTCTCCGCGGCGTCCGGCGCGGGATCCCAGGCCCGGACGTCGAAGCCCTGAGCGAGAAAGTGCGCGACCCAGCCGCCGCCGATGACTCCAGCGCCGATGCAAGCGACAGTGGTTTCAGGCATTCGCGCGCTCCTTAAGCCCGAGGATTTCCCGCGCCTGGCCGGGAGTGGCGATGTTCGCGCCGAGCTTCTGCACGATGTCGACCGCGCGTTCCACGAGCTGGCCGTTGGTGGCCTTGACGCCGCGCGCCAGGTAAAGGTTGTCCTCCAGCCCGACCCGGACGTGCCCGCCCAGCAGCACCGACTGCGCGACCCACGGCATCTGGTCGCGCCCGATGGCGAACGACGCCCACTGCGCGCCCTCCGGCAGCAGGTGCACCATCGCCTGCAGCAGCCCGGGATCCGGCGGTGCGCCGTACGGGATGCCCATGCACAGCTGGAACAGCGGCGGCGGGTCGATCAGGCCTTCTTCGACCATTTTCGTGGCGAACCACAGGTTGCCGGTGTCGAAGATCTCCAGCTCGGGCTTCACGCCCAGCTCCTGGATCCGCTTCGCGCCGGTGCGCAGCATGTCCGGAGTGGACACGTAAAGCTGGTTGCCCTCGCCGAAGTTCAGCGAACCGCAGTCGAGCGTGCAGATGTCCGGCAGCAGTTCCTCGACGTGCGGGAGCCGGTCGTGCGCGTTGACCAGGTCGGTGCCGTCGACCGGCTTGAGCGGGTCCTCGGCGTCGATGACGAGATCGCCGCCCATGCCCGCGGTGAGGTTGACGACAACGTCCACACCGGACTCTTTGACGAGCCGCACCGCCTCGCGATACAGCGCGACATCCCGCGACGGGGCTCCGGTTTCGGGTTCGCGCACGTGGATGTGCACCACGGCCGCGCCGGCGTTCGCGGCCTCGATCGCGCTCTCGGCGATCTGCGCCGGGCTGACCGGGACGTGCGGGCTCCGGCGGGTGGTGTCTCCCGCGCCGGTGAGCGCGCAGGTGACGATGACCTCGTGGTTCATCAGGCTCCTTGGACGATCGAGCGGTCGATGAAGTCGTGCAGGTGCGCGCGCATCGCGCCCACCGTGCTGCCGGGACGCCCGGTCAGCACCTGGATGCCGAGGCCGTCGATCAGCGCGGTGAGCTGGGCGGTGGCGGCCTCGGGGTCGGCCAGGCGGAATACGCCCTGCTCCTGGCCGGTGCGGATGGTCATGAGAATGGTCTGGTACCAGCGGCCGTAGGAATCGGTGTAGAGCGAACGCAGCCGCGGGTCGAGCGCGACCTCGTTCCAGACCTGCAGCCACACCGACCATTCGGCGCGCAGCAGGCCCTCGGTCGGCAGCTGGAGTTCGACGAGCTTCAGCAGCCGGTCGTGCGCGCCGGGCACCGCGTGCAGCTCGGCGACCTGCCGGTCGAAAGCGAGCTTCACGTTGCGCCGCAACGCTTCGTCGAGGACTTCGGTTTTGGTGGGGAAGTGGTAGTGGATGGCCGCGGAGCTGGTGCCGCACGCCTGGGCGATGTCGGCGATGCGGACCCGGTGGTAACCGCGCTCGGCGATGAGCTGCCAGGCGGTTTCGAGGATGCGGCGTCTTGGCTCGGAGTGTGCCAGGTCGTCGGGGTCGCTTGCGGTGCCCGCCGCGGGGGCTGGGACGGCGGTGACGGTTTTCGCGTCGTCGCTGCCGTTGAGCAGCCAGTTCACCGTGACGCCGGAGTATTCGGCTACGCGGACGAGTTCGTGCGGGGAGAAGCGGCGGGCGCCGTTGAGGGCCTTGGAGAGTTTGGTCTGGTCCAGGCCGATGGCGGCGGCGAACTCGCGCTGGGGGACGGGCATGGACTGGATCAGCTGCCGCACTCGTTCTCTCAGCTGGTCTGTTTCGTCCATGGGCTGGGACGGTAGTGCGGGGTTGCGAAAATCGCAACTTCGGTGGGGTTGGACACGTAACGGTTTGAATTTTCTGTTTTGTGTCAAGGAGTTGCGATTTCCTCTTGACTGGCGGATCAGTCGGTGGGCACCCCGAAGCCCCATTGTGCTGACGGTCGGTGGGTGCTTGTCAAGGCGGGAAAGATGCCTTGACAAGCACCCACCGACCGCAGGGAGGCTTCGTATCGGGGTGCGGGGGAGGGGCTGGGTGCACCGATGGTTGGGTGCGTTGGCTGCGGTTGGGTAGGCCGGTCTGGTCGCCGCGCCCGTGTGTGGTTCCACTCGCCGGGACGGCGGCGTCTTCGGGCGGCGGATGATAGGAATGGCCGGTGACCCACACTGACTTGATCGACGCCGCCGCGGACGAGGCTGTCACGCTCACCAGCGAGCTGATCCGCATCGACACCACCAACACCGGCGACCCCGAAACCCTCGTGGGCGAGCGGGTCGCGGCCGAGTACGTCGCGGAGAAGCTGACTGACGCCGGGTACGAGATCACCTACGTCGAGTCCGGCGGCAAGAACCGGCACAACGTCGTCGTGCGGCTGCCGGGGGCCGACCCGAGCCGGGGTGCGCTGCTGATTCACGGGCATCTCGACGTCGTCCCGGCGGATCCGGCCGAGTGGTCGGTGCACCCGTTCTCCGGCGCGGTCCAGGACGGGTACGTGTGGGGGCGCGGCGCGGTCGACATGAAGGACATGGTCGGCATGACGCTCGCGCTGGCCCGGCACTACAAGATCAACAATATCGTCCCGCCGCGCGACCTCGTGTTCTTGTTCGTCGCGGACGAGGAGGCGGGCGGCAAGTACGGCGCGCAGTGGCTGGTCGAGCACCGGCCGGAGTTGTTCGAGGGTGTCACCGAAGCGATCAGCGAGGTCGGCGGCTTCTCGATCACGTTGAAGGACAACGTCCGCGCGTACGTCATCGAGACGGCCGAGAAGGGCATCCGCTGGATGAAGCTGCGCGTGCGCGGCACCGCGGGCCACGGGTCGATGATCCACCGGGACAACGCGGTCACGAAGCTGTCCGAGGCGGTCGCGAAGCTCGGCACGCACCAGTTTCCGTTGGTGCTGACCGATTCCGTGCGCGAGTTCCTCGCCGGCGTCACCGAGATCACCGGCTGGGACTTCCCGGAGGACGACCTCGAGGGCTCGGTCGCGAAGCTCGGCAACATCTCGCGGATGATCGGTGCGACCCTGCGCGACACCGCGAATCCGACGATGCTCACCGCGGGCTACAAGTCGAACGTGATCCCCTCGGTCGCCGAGGCCGCGGTCGACTGCCGGATCCTGCCCGGCCGGATCGAGGCGTTCGACCGGGAGCTGGACGAGCTGCTCGGCCCGGACATCGAGAAGGAGTGGATGGAGCTGCCGCCGGTCGAGACGACGTTCGACGGCGCGCTCGTCGACGCGATGACCGCCGCGGTGCTCGCCGAGGACCCGGGCGCGCGCACCCTGCCGTACATGCTGTCCGGCGGCACCGACGCGAAGTCGTTCCAGCAGCTCGGCATCCGCAACTTCGGCTTCGCGCCGCTCAAGCTGCCCGCCGACCTCGACTTCTCCGGGCTCTTCCACGGCGTGGACGAACGCGTCCCGGTCGACGCGCTGAAGTTCGGCGTCCGCGTGCTGGACCGGTTCCTCCGCTCGTCCTGATGCCCGAGTTCCGGCTGGCCGACGGGACGCCCCTGCACCTCGTGCGCAGGGGCGACCCGGCGGCGGCCGTGACGGTCGTGCTGCTGCACGGCTACGCGCTCGACCAGCGCAGCTGGGGCCGGATCGCCCCGCTGCTGCCGGACGCGGTCGAGCAGCCGCTCGCGGTGCTCAGCTACGACCATCGCGGGCACGGCGAATCCGGCCGGGCGGCGCGCGGCACCGCGACGATGGGCCAGCTCGCCGACGATCTCGCCGAGGTGCTCGAGAAAGAGGTCCCGGACGGGCGCGTCGTGCTCGTCGGGCACGACATGGGCGGGCTCGCGGTGATGTCGCTGACCCAGCGGCATCCGGAGCTGTTCGCCGCGCGCGCCGGCGGGCTGGTGCTGCTGTCGACGTCGTCCGGGCGGATCGCCACCGAGGCGTCCGCGGCGTGGCCCAACGCGCTCGGGAAAGTCGCGCAGGACCTGGAAATGGTGCTGGGCGGGAAGCTGTACGGCCTGGTCCGCGAGCACACCAGCCGCGCGGTGAGCGCCGGGCTGCGCTGGTGGCTGTTCGGCGACGACCCGGACCCGGACCTGGTCGAGCTGACCGTGAAGATGATCCGCGGCAACTGGCCGCACACCATCGCGCAGTTCCGGCCCGCCCTCGACGCCTACGCGCGCGAGGCCGCGCTTTCGCTGGCCGGCGACCTGCCGGTGACGGCGATCGTGGGGGAGCGGGACCGGATCGTCGCGCCGTCGGACGTCGAGCAGTTCGTGCGCGGCCTGGCCCAGGGCTACGCCGTGGTGCTGCCCGGGGTCGGGCACGTCGTCCCGCTGGAGGCCGCCGCGCAGGTCGTCCCGCGCATCGCCGCGGTGGTGCACGAGGTCTACCGACAACAAAACCTGTCTTGACAATCTGAGTTTTCAACCGGACGATGGGACGCATGTTTCCCGTTGCGGTGATCGAGGACGCGGCCGCGGCCGAGGTGTCGCTGGACCCGGTCCGGGCCCGGCTGCTGGCCGAACTGGCGCAGCCGGCGTCGGCGACGATGCTGGCCGCGCGCGTGGACCTGCCGAGGCAGAAGGTCAACTACCACCTGCGCGCGCTGGAGAAGCACGGGCTCGTGGAGCTGGTCGAAGAGCGGCGCAAGGGCAACGTCACCGAGCGGATGATGCGCGCGACCGCGGCGTCGTACGTGATCTCGCCGTCCGCGCTCGCGGCCGTGCAGCCTGATCCGGCGCAGTCGCCGGACCGGTTGTCCGCGCGCTGGCTGCTGGCGGTCGCCGGACGGCTGGTGCGCGATGTCGGAATCCTGATCACCGGTGCGGCGAAAGCGAAGAAACGCGTCGCCACCTTCGCGCTCGACGGCGAAGTGCGGTTCGCTTCGGCAGCGGACCGGGCGGCGTTCGCGGAGGAACTGGCGACCGCGGTGACCGAGCTGGTGGGGAAGTACCACGACGAGAAAGCCGAGAACGGCCGCGCGCACCGCGTGGTGCTGGCGGTGCACCCGAGCGTGCCGATGGGGGAGGAAGACGGGCGTGGGTAAGGAATTCGAGCAGATCGACGTCGCCGAGGTCCCGGTCGAACCGGAGGAGGTCTGGGCGGCGATCGCGACCGGGCCGGGGATCGACTCGTGGTTCATGGGCCGCAACGAGGTCGACGGCGGACTGGGCGGCGCGGTGCGAGGAGCGTTCGCCGCCTACGAGCCGACGCACCCGATCACCGCGTGGGACCCGCCGAACCGGCTGGCCTACGGCGGCGAACCGGAGCCGGACGGACGGCGGATCGCGTACGAATTCCTCGTCGAGGGCCGCGACGGCGGCAGTTCGGTGATCCGCTGCGTCACGAGCGGCTTCCTGCCCGGCGACGACTGGGCGGACGAGTTCGAGGCCATGCAGGCGGGCGGCGCGCTGTTCTTCCGCAACCTGGTGGAGTTCGTGCGGCACTTCCCGGGCCGGACCGCGAAGCCGGTGACGGCGTTCGGGCCTGCGGTTGTCACAGACTGGCCGGCGTTGTGGGCTGCGCTGGCGAAGGAGTTGGGCGTCGAGCAGCTGACTGTCGGCGCGAAGGTCCGGCTGGCCGGTACCGACGGCGTGGTTTACGCGGTGAACGACCAAACCGTCGGGATCCGCACCGATGCGGGGCTTTTCTGTTTCCTGCAAGGCTTCCACGGCCCCCTGGTGGCGACTCACCACGTGGTCGCGCCGGACGTGGACGCGGCGGCCGAGGAAGCGAAGTGGGCGGAGTGGATGGTCGCTGTCGAAAACCGGGCCGCTCATTCGTCACCTGGTCGATAGTGCTTCCGACCATGAGGAGAGATCGTGCAGTACGCGATGCTGATCTGCGGCGACGACCGCGAATGGGCCGCCCTGTCCGCCGCGGACGAGGAGGCCGCGATGACGGGGATCTACGCGTGGTTCGAGCGCTGGCAGCCGACCGGAAAGGTCGGGAACGGCGTCGAACTGCAGCCCCGCGAGACGGCGAAGACGGTGCGCGCCGGGTCGAACGGACAGCCGGTGGTCACTGACGGGCCTTATGTGGAACTGAAGGAGGTCGTCGGCTCGGTCATCGTGCTGGAGTGCGCCGATCTCGACGAGGCGGTGGAGATCGCGGCGAGCTGGCCGCTGGGGCCGGGGGTGAGCGCGGTCGAGGTCCGGCCGATGCTGAGCCGCGAGGAGGGGTGAGGCTTGGTGCGAAAACTCGTTCTGAAGATGTCGATGTCGCTGGACGGCTTCGTCTGCGGACCGGACGGTGAGGCCGGATGGATGCTGCGCTCGCGCGGCGAGGACTCGGCGGCTTGGCTCGTGGAGAACCTTCAGCAGGCGGGCGTGCACGTCGTCGGAAGCCGGACCTACCACGCGATGGCGCGGCATTGGCCGACGTCGCCCGAGCCCGTGGCAGCGCCGATGAACGACATCCCGAAGGTGGTGTTCACCCGGCAGAAACCAGCGGAGGCCGATCTGTCCTCCTACGCGGAAAGCTGGTCGTCGGCCCGGTTCGCGCACGGCGACCTCGCCGACGAGATCCAGCGGCTGAAAGAACAGCCGGGCAAAGACATTTTCGCGCACGGGGGAGCGGGTTTCGCCCGCAGCCTCGTGCGGCTCGGCCTGGTGGACGAGTACCGACTCGTAGTGCATCCGGTCGCGATCGGTGCCGGGCAGGCGCTCTTCGGCGACCTGCCGAAGCCGGTGAACCTGGATCTCGTCAGCACGACCGTCTTCAAGGCGGGCACGATGGCGCAGGTCTACCGTCCGGTCGCCGGTTGACCGGTCGCTTGCTACCCCGCGAACTCGGCCACTCGGCGCGCCATCAACTCCCGTTCGGCCGGGTTCGTGGCCAGCTCGAGCGCCCGTTCCGCGGACACCCGCGCCTCGCCGGGCCGGTCGAGCGCGGCGAGTAGATCGGCGCGGGCAGCGTGCCACCGGTGATAGCCGGACAACCGGTCCTCGAGCGCGTCGACCTCGTCGAGCGCCGGGGCAGGGCCGACGGCGTACCGCGTGGCCACCGCCCGGTTCAGCAACACCACCGGCGACGGATCCAGCGCGTACAACCGGTCGTGCAACGCTCGGATGCCAACCCAGTCAGTGTCCTCGAAACTGGCCGCGACGGCGTGTATCGCGGCGATGCCAGCCCGGGTCTGGTACGGCCCGGGCTGGCCAAGCTGCACCGCCGCGCGCAACCGCAGCACCGCGCGCTGGATCGCCGAACGGTCCCACAGTCGCCGATCCTGGTGTTCCAGCAGCACGATGCGGTCCTGCGCGTCGAACCGTGCCGCGACGCGCGCCTGGTGCAACTCCAGCAATGCGGCCAGCCCGGCGACCTCCGGCTCGCGCGGCAGCATTTCGGCAAGCTGCCGTGCCAGCTCAACCCCTTCCCGCGCCAGCTCCTGCCGCTGCGCCGACGGACCGCTGGACAGGTACCCCTCGTTGAACACCAGGTAGAGCACCGCGAGCACGGCCGGAAGGCGATCGGCGTACTCCTGTGGCGGCTCGAACCCGATGCCGCGCTCCCGCAGCTGCCGTTTGGCCCGCGAAAGCCGCTGCGCCATCGTCGGCAGCGGTACGAGGAACGCGGCCGCGATCTCCGCGGTGGTCAACCCGCCCGCGGCGTAGAGCGTGAGCGCGACCCGCGCGGGCTCGGGCAAATCCGGGTGGCAGCAAGCGAAAATCATCCCCAGCCGGTCGTCGGCCCCCGGCTCCGGCGGAGGCTCCGACGCCGCCCGAGCAGCCTTCTCCCGGCCGACCGCATCCCGCCGGAGCCGGTCGATTGCCTTGTGCCAGCCGGTGGTGACCAGCCATCCGGCGGGATTGGACGGCACTCCTTCCCCGGGCCACCGCTTGAGCGCCTCGGCGATCGCTTCCGACAGCGCTTCCTCGGCCTGGTCGAAGTCGCCGAGCCGACGGCTGAGCGCTCCCAGCATGCTGGGAGCGTCCGTGCGCCAGATCCGTTCGGTCAGTTCGGCGACATCGTTCACCACGCCATCCTGGTTCAGGCGCGGACGTAGCGCAGCAAGGCGACGCCGCTCCCGAACGTCCGGCTGGTAGTCGTCCACCGAGAATCCGGCATCGAACAACGGCACCCTCCGCCGACCAGCCGCACCGGCGGGGCCGGGAACCTCGGGGAGGAAAACGTAGTGCCGCAGGTGGGTATAGGCGTCGGGGACTCCGAGGTCCACGCCCATCCGGCAGGAGACCCCCGTGTCGAAGTGCCGATAGGGAACGTCCGCTGGGCGAACACCACACCCCACCGAGAAATCGCCCCGGTTTCTGGACTGAGCGATCCGCTCGGCCCCCGGGCCGAGCGGATCGGGAGGGAAGAAACCGGATGAAGGCGATTTCTCCGCCGCGACGAAGTCGCGGCAATCAGACCCAGTCGCGGCAATCAGACACAGTCAGGTCGCGAGCCCCGACGTGTGGTCCGCCGCGCTGCGTTTCCGCCGCAGCCACACCCGCCGCGTCCCGTCGGCGTACAGCCGGACCGTCCGCAGTTCCCAGCCCGCGAACTCCGCGTGGATGGAGAGCTGGATCATCGCCGCGCGCCGCGAGATCGCCGGGGGAGGCGCAGGCGGCGATACTCCCAATCCCCTTCGACCACCGCCTCGTCGACTGTCGTCATGGCTGGATCACCTGGGTCCCTTCTCCGGCGGCCGAGCCGACGAACACGCGGCCGCTCTGGTCGTCGACGCCCACCGTGTCCGGCTGGCGCACGGTCGGGAATCGATACTTCTCGACGGGCTCCCCGCCGCGGACGTCGTAGCCGACGACCTCGTTGCGGGCGGTCAGGGTGATCCACGCCAGGCTGCGCTTCGCGTCGTAGGCGATGCCGTACGCGCCGCCCGGCACCGGGTAGCGCTGGCGGAGGATCAGGGGGTTGGTCGAGAACGCGAGGAGTGCGCCCGCGCGGGCGTCGGTGACCAGGACGCGGCCGTAGGAGTCGGCGACCGCGTTGGCCGCGCCGTCGCCCGCGCGCAGGCCCTCGTCCATGGTCCCGGCCTTGACGTCGACACTGAACACGGCGGTGCGGAGCCGGTCGAGGACCACGACGCCGTTGCCGGTGTCGACCACGTCGTCGGCGCTGTAGAGCTGCCCGGTGATCGTTTTCGCCACCGCGCCGTTCGCCAGCACCTCGACGGCCTTGCGGTCGCGGACCGCGACGAGCGTGTCCGGTCCGTCGGCGAGCCCGGCGGCGGGCTGTCCGGCGACCTTCTCGGCGGTCAGCTGGCCGCTCGGCAGCGCGACCCGGGCGAGCACGCCCTTGCCCGGGACACCGGCCAGCGCCTGGCCCCCGGACACGCTGAGCGATTCCGCCGGACCGGGCAGCGCGACGGTCTTCTTCGGCGCGCCGAGCGAGGCGAGATCGTAAATCCGCAGCTCAGGCGGCTGGGAGAGGGCCACGACGAGGGTGTGGCTCTGCTGGTCGGTCCCGATCGCGGACACCACCGGCATGGGCAGCACCTGCCCGGACGGAGGCACCGTGCGGGCGGGGGAGACCGCCGGTTCCGCGGCCGTCGGATTGGCCACGACCTGCAGACTGTCCTTCGGCTGCGCGGACGACGAGCAGGCGGACAGCGCGAGCGCACCGGCCAGCGGGATCGCGATCCGCGAGGCGGCGGTGAGCCGACGCACCTTGAAACCTCCAGCAAAGCTCCGGCGAGCGGGTCCCTCCAGCATCCTCTCCGAACGCCGAACCGTCACGCCCGTGTCACCGACCCGACACCTGCGACTCACCGGGTGCCCCGTTCCGGATAGCCGAAGTCGACGCTGCTGACGTCGTCCAGCGCGCTGCGGATGGCAGGCGGAAGCGTGAGGTCTTCGGCGGCGAGCGACCCGGTGAGCTGGCCGGTGTCGCGCGCGCCGACCACCGGAGCGGCCACGCCGGGCCGGTCCCGCACCCAGGCGAGCGCCACCGCGAGCGGCGACGTGCCGAGCCCTTCGGCGGCGGTCGCGACGGCCTGCACGATCCGCGCGGCCCGTTCAGTGCGGTGGTGTTCGACGTACCCGGCGTACTCGGCGGACGCGCCGCGCGAATCGGCGGGCGTGCCCGTGCGGTACTTGCCGGTGAGGACGCCGCGGCCGAGCGGAGCCCACGGCAGGACGCCGATCCCGTGGTGCGCCGCGGCCGGGACGACTTCGCGTTCGATGCCGCGTTCCAGCAGCGAGTACTCGAACTGCCCGGACACGAGCGGCACCGTGGCGAGCGAGGCGGCGGTCGCGAGCTGCCAGCCCGCGTAGTTGGAGACGCCGACGTAGCGGACCTTGCCGCTCGTCACCGCGTAGTCGAGCGCGGACAGCGTTTCCTCGATCGGCACGCCGGAATCCCACGCGTGCAGCTGCCACAGGTCGATGTGGTCGGTGCGCAGCCGCCGCAGCGAGCCTTCGAGCGCGGACAGCAGCGCGCCGCGCGAGGCCCCGCCGCCGAACGGCCCGTCGGTGCGGCGCGCGACAGTCTTGGTGGCCAGCACGACGTCCTCGCGCGGCACCAGGTCCGACAGCAGCTCGCCGAGCATCCGCTCGGCCTCGCCGCCGGCGTAGAGATCGGCGGTGTCCACGAGCGTGCCGCCCGCGTCGACGAACGCGACCAGCTGGCTGGCCGCCTCGTCCGGATCGGTGTCGCCGCCCCACGTCATGGTGCCGAGGGCCATCCGCGATATCCGCAGTCCCGACCGGCCGAGCTGTCGCTTTTCCACGACCGCCGAGCCTAGTGGGCGCACCCCGCCGAACCCGACCAAGGTGACGCCGTGTCGGACCGGGGCCCTCCCGGGAGTCCTCAGGAGCCACCCGATAGGTTCCCGGCCGTGCGAATCGGACAGCGCCCCGCGCGGGCGGGCGAACCGGCGGGAGCGGCTTGATGGGATGGTTCGAGGCCCTGGTCCTGGGGCTGGTGCAGGGGCTGACGGAGTTCCTGCCGATCTCCTCGAGCGCGCACGTGCGGATCGTCGCGGCCCTGTCGGGCTGGGGCGACCCGGGCGCGGCGTTCACCGCGGTGACCCAGATCGGCACCGAGCTGGCGGTGATCCTCTACTTCGGACCGAAGATCGGCCGGATCCTGCGCGCCTGGTTCTTTTCCCTGTACCGCCCCGACTGGCGGCGCGATCCGGACGCGCGGCTGGGCTGGCTGATCATCGTCGGCTCGCTGCCGATCGTCGTGCTCGGCCTGCTCCTGCAGGACGAGATCGACCGGGCCTTCCGCGACCTGCGGATCACCGCGACGACGCTGATCGTGTTCGGCCTGATCCTGCTGTTCGCCGACCGGACCGCGAAGCAGCAGCGGACGCTGGACCACCTGAACGTGCCGCACGGCCTCGTGTACGGCTTCGCGCAGGCGCTCGCGCTGATCCCGGGCGTTTCGCGCTCGGGCGGCACGACGAGCGCCGGCCTGCTGATGGGCTACACGCGTTCGGAAGCCGCCGAGTACTCGTTCCTGCTGGCCGTTCCCGCGGTGTTCGGTTCCGGGCTGTACAAGCTGACCGACATCGGCAAGAACGGCGAGAACGCCCAGTGGGGGCCGACGATCCTGGCCACGCTGGTCGCGTTCGGCGTGGGCTACCTGGTGATCGCGTGGCTGATGTCCTACATCAAGAAGCGCAGCTTCGTGCCCTTCGTGATCTACCGCGTGGTGCTCGGCGTGCTGCTGTTCGGCCTGGTCTTCGGCGGCGTGCTCGACCCGAACGCGGGACCCGCCGGGAGCTGAACCCGCCGGTCACCGGTTAGGGTGGCGTCGTGAGCACGGTCATCTTGCTGCGGCACGGAAAGTCCACGGCCAACGGTTCGGGCGTCCTCGCCGGGCGCACCCCGAAGGTCGGGCTGGACGACACCGGCCGGGCGCAGGCCGCCGCCCTCGTCGAGCGCTTCGCCGGAGTGCCGGTCGCCGAGCTGGTGGTGTCGCCGATGCTGCGCTGCAAGCAGACCGTCGCGCCGCTGGCCGCCGCGCAGGGCCTGGCGAAGCTCGTCGAGCCCCGGCTGTCCGAAGTGGACTACGGCGAGTGGACCGGCCGGGAGCTGAAGAACCTGGTGAAGGAACCGCTGTGGCGCGTCGTGCAGGCGCATCCGTCGGCGGCGGTCTTCCCCGGCGGGGAGGGACTGGCCGAGATGCAGGCGCGCGCGGTCGCCGCGATCCGCGCGCACGACGCCCGGATCACCGCCGAGCACGGCGACCACGCGGTGTGGGTGGCGTGCAGCCACGGCGACGTGATCAAGTCGATCCTCGCCGACGCGCTGGGCCAGCATCTCGACGCCTTCCAGCGGATCGTCGTGGACCCGGCCGCGGTGTCGGTCGTCCGCTACACCGAGACCCGCCCGTTCGTGCTGCGCGTGAACGAGCACGGCGGCGACCTGGCCGGGATCGTGCCGCCGCCGCCCAAGAAGAAGGGCCGCTCGAAGAAGTCCTCCAGCGACGCCGTCGTGGGCGGAAGCACGGGCCGCTGACGATCGACAGTCCTTCCGTCGGATGCCCGACCCCGTAGGGTGGGCGGAACCACGTGGAGAACCCTGTGGAGAACCAGGAGCGCAAACCCGAATGATTTCCCCGGACAACCCGTTCGCCGCCCCCAGCGACCTGCCGTACGAGCTGCCGCCGTTCGACCGCATCGCCGACGAGCACTACCGGCCCGCCTTCGAGGCCGGGCTCGCCGAGCACGCCGCCGACGTGGAGCGGATCGCCGACGACCCCGCCGAGCCGACCTTCGAGAACACCATCGCGGCGCTCGAGCGGGCCGGAGCGCTGCTGACCCGGGTGTCCGGCACGTTCTTCAACATCTCGGGCTCGAACGCGACCGACGAGGTCCAGGAGATCCAGGCCGAGCTGGCCCCGAAGCTGGCCGCGCACGAGGACGCGATCCACCTGAACCCGCGGCTGTTCGCCCGCATCGACGCGCTGTACCAGAAGCGCGCCGAGCTGGGCCTGACCCCGGAAGAACTGCGGCTGCTGGAGCGCCGCTACACCGACTTCAGCCGCGCCGGCGCCGGGCTGCCCGAGGAGGACCAGGCGAAGCTGCGCGCGCTGAACGAGCAGCTTTCGACGCTGCAGACCCGTTTTTCGCAGAACCTGCTGCGCGACACCAACGATCTCGCGGTGGTGCTCGACGACGCCGCGGAATTGGCCGGTCTCGGCGAAAGCGCGATCGCGGCGGCGGCGCAGACGGCGGCCGAGCGCGGTCTCGAAGGCAAGTACGTGCTGACTCTGACGCTGCCCACCGCGCAGGCGGCCGTGGCTTCGCTGGAGAACCGCGCGGTGCGCGAGCGCGTTTACACCGCTTCGGTGTTGCGTGGCAATCGCGGCAACGCGCACGACAACAACGCGATCGTCGAGGAGATCACGCGGCTGCGCGCCGAGCGGGCCGCGCTGCTGGGCTACCCGAACCACGCTGCGTACGTCATCGCGGACGAGACGGCCAAGACCGTCGAGGCCGCGGGCGGCCTGCTGGAGCGGCTTGCTCCGGTGGCGGTCGCGAACGCGCGCACCGAGGCGGCGGAACTGCAGCAGCTGCTGGAAGCGGACGTGCCCGGCGCGACGCTGCAGCCGTGGGACTGGGCCTTCTACGCGTCGAAGGTGGAACGCGAGCGGTTCCAGCTCGACACCGCCGCGCTGCGGCCGTACTTCGAACTGGACCGGGTGCTGCACGACGGCGTGTTCGTGGCCGCGAACCGGTTGTACGGCTTGAGTTTCACCGAGCGGCACGACCTGCCGAAGTACCACCCGCAGGTGCGGATCTTCGAGGTCTTCGACGCCGACGGCAGCGGGCTCGGCCTGTTCCTGATGGACTACTACACCCGCGACTCCAAGCGCGGCGGCGCGTGGATGAACAACTTCGTGGACCAGTCGCGGCTGCTCGGGCGGCGCACGGTCGTGGTCAACGTGCTGAACGTGACCAAGCCGCGCGAGGGGGAGCCGACGCTGCTCTCGCTCGACGAGGTGCGCACCGCCTTCCACGAGTTCGGGCACGCGCTCCACTCGCTGCTGTCCGGCGTCGAGTTCCCGACCTTCACCGGCACCAACGTGCCGCGCGACTTCGTCGAGTACCCGTCGCAGGTCAACGAGATGTGGATGCTGTGGCCGGAAATCCTGGCCAACTACGCCAAGCACCACGAGACGGGGGAGCCGCTCCCGGCGGGCCAGGTCGAGCTGCTGGAGGCCGCGCAGCAGTACGGCGAGGGCTTCCGCACCACCGAGTACCTCGCCGCCGCGCTGCTCGACCTCGCGTGGCACCGGCTCGGCCCGGACGACCGGGTCGAGGACGTGCAGCGGTTCGAGGCCGAGGCGCTGGAAAAGGCGGGCGTGGCGCTGGAAAGCGTCCCGCCGCGCTACCGGACGACGTACTTCAACCACGTCTTCGCGGGCGGCTACAGCGCCGGGTACTACTCCTACATCTGGAGCGAGGTGCTGGACGCGGACACCGTCGAGTGGTTCACCGAGAACGGCGGCCTGAAGCGGGAGAACGGCGACCACTTCCGGGCGACCCTGCTCGGCCTCGGCGGCAGCGTCGACCCGATGGAGGCGTTCGCGAGCTTCCGCGGCCGCGCGCCGGAAATCGAGCCGCTGCTGAAGCGCCGGGGTCTCGCCGGCGCGTAAGCTGAGTGTATAACGTCCTATACGGCGGGGCTGGGGCGACCGGCTTCGCCGTATAGGGCTTTGTTATGTCCTCCTGCGATTCCCGCCCTGGCTGTGACCAGCGCGGACCCTCCTCTTCGTCGGATCGGCTGAACCCGGGGCCAGACTGTCGGCGGATCCGACGAAGCCGGGGAGGGGGTGCGTGACCGCACAATGCGGCGTCGCCGAATCAAGGAGGATCCGACGGTGAGCATTCCGAGTTCCGCCCCGGTCGTGAAGCGGACCGAACGGACCACGTTGGCGCTGCTGGTCGGCGTCTTCATCATCGACTACATCGACCGCGTCATGATCGCGGTCGCGCTGCCCCTGATCGGCGCCGAGTTCGGGCTGTCGAAGACCACGCAGGGGCTGGTCGTTTCCGCGTTCGCGATCGCCTACCTGGTGGGGCAGATGCCCGGCGGGCTGCTCGCGGACCGCGTCGGCGCGCGGCCGTTGCTGGTGATTTCCCTGGTGGCGTGGTCGATTTTCACTGCCGCCACCGGATTCGCGCCCGGACTCGTCGTGCTGCTCGTGCTGCGCGCCGCGTTCGGGTTCGCGCAGGCGCTGTTCCCCGGCGCGGCGTTCAAGGCGCTCGCCGAGCGCACGACACAGGCGGGCCGCAGCCGCGGCGCGGGCTTGCTCCTGGCGTCCAACTCGGTCGGGGCAGGGCTCGGGCCGCTGCTGGTCGCGCCGCTCGTGGTCGCGGCGGGCTGGCGGCACACGTTCTGGATCGTCGCGGTGGCCGGGCTGGTGGTCGGTCTGGCGCTGTGGCGGCTGCTGCCCGCGCCGCTGCCGCGAGAGCTGACCGAACCGGAAGCGCAGGTCACTCCGGTGAAGGTGCCGGTGTCGCGGGTGCTGCGGAACCGGCTGGTGATCCGCTGCGCGGCGATGTTCGCCTGCTTCAACATGCTGGCCTACGGCATGATCACCTGGGTCCCGTCGTACCTGGTCGAGACGAAGGGCCTGTCGCTGGTCGCGGCCGGGGTCTCGGCGGCGATCCCGCAGCTGGTCAGCGCGGCGGCGGTGCTGCTCGGCGGGTGGCTGATGAGCCGGTACTTCGACCACCGGCCGCGCTGGCTCGTAGTACCCGCGCTCGTCGCGGCGGCCGGGGTGCTCGTGGCGATGCTGCTGTCGGATTCGGCGACCGGGTTCACCGTGCTGCAGACGGTCGCGATGTTCATCAGCGGCCTCGCCTCGATCGGCATCGTCGGCCTGCCGCTGCGCGTGCTGCCGCGCGATCTGGTGGGCGCGGGGATGGGCCTGGTCAACACCGGCGGCCAGCTCGCCGGCGTGCTCGCGCCGCTGGTGATGGGCTGGCTCGCGGACCGGTTCGGATTCGCCGCGGCGTTCGGGTTCCTGGCGGTGTCGACGCTGGCCGCGGCGGCGATTTCGATGACGACGAGGTCGACGAAGCTCGCCCTCGGCGCACCGGCTCCGGCTCGGGAACAGGTCGGCTGATTCGCCGGGGTGGTGAGTGTTCGCGCCGGTTCTCATCGGCATGAACACTCACGACCCTGGGCCGGGCACCGCTGGGCGCGGGCGGAAGGTCGCGAGGGCGATGCCGGTGAGAACCGGCACGAGCGCGCACGAGCCCGGCCCAGCCGGACCGGACCACCGGCCCCCGGTGGCGCCCGACGATCCGACCCGGCCGTTCGGCCGCATTAGTGGTCTAGACCTTGACGGGTGACTGGTCCAGTCCAATTCTGAGAAGGTTCCGGCCGTGCGCCGCCGCCGCACGGTCCCTTCCGGCACTGGAGCCCGCATGCGACGAAGAAGTCACTTGTCCAGATTGTCCGCTCTCCTGGCCGCCGCCGTGGCTCCGCTCGGCGTGCTGGCCGCCACCGCGGGGGCGGCGCACGCCGCCACGCCGCTGCCGAACCACGTGTTCGCGCCCTACTTCGAGTCCTGGAACGGCCAGAGCCCGGCCGCGATGGCGCAGGAGGCGGGCGTCAAGCATCTGACGATGGCGTTCCTGCAGACCGCGTCCACGGGTTCGTGCACCGTCCTCTGGAACGGCGACGCCGGCATGCCGGTGGCGGATTCGACGTTCGGCGCGGACTTCCGCACCATCCGCTCGCGCGGCGGGGACGTGATCGCGTCGTTCGGCGGCTACACCGCGACCCACAACGCCACCGAGATCGCCGACAGCTGCACCGACGTCGACAAGATCGCCGCCGCGTACAAATCGCTGATTACCACCTATGACATCCCGCGCCTGGACATGGACATCGAGGACAACTCGCTGACCAACTCCGCGGGCATCGACCGCCGGAACAAGGCGATCAAGAAGGTGCAGGACTGGGCCGCCTCCGAAGGCCGCCAGCTGCAGATCTCCTACACGCTGCCGACCACCACGAGCGGTCTCGCCAGCGCGCTGGACGTGCTGCGGAACGCGGTCTCCAACGGAACCAAGGTCGACGTGGTCAACCTGATGACCTTCGACTACTACGACAACGCCACGCACAACATGGCCCAGGACACCCAGACCGCCGCGGCCGGGCTGGTGTCGCAGCTGGGGCAGCTCTACCCGGGCAAGACGCAGGAGCAGCTGTGGGGGATGGTCGGCGTCACCGAGATGCCGGGCATCGACGACTTCGGCGCGGCTGAAACGTTCACCACGGCCGACGCGGTCAGCGTCTACAACTGGGCCGTGTCCAAGGGCATCAACCTGCTGTCGTTCTGGGCGCTGCAACGGGACAACGGCAACTGCCCGGGCACCGGCGCGCGCGACGACTGCTCCGGCATCGCGCAGGACAAGTGGTACTTCAGCCACACGTTCGCCCCGTTCACCGGCGGAACTCCGGTGCCGGGCAACGACTTCTCGGTGACGGCGAGCCCCGGCTCAGTCTCGGTCGACCCCGGCGGTTCGGCGACCGGGAAGGTGGTCACGAAGGTGACTTCCGGTACGGCACAACAGGTTTCGCTCTCCGTGAGCGGCGCTCCGGGCGGCGTGACCGCGTCGGTCAGCCCGGCGACCGTCACGGCGGGGGACACCGCCAACCTGTCGATCACGACGACCGCGGCGACGCAGCCGGGCGTCTACCCGTTGACCGTCACCGGCTCGGCGCCGGGCGGCAACACTCACACGGCCACGTACACGTTGACGGTCAACGGAACCAGCCCGACCGGTAGCGTCATCAACGGCAACCTGGAAACCGGCGCGATCAGCCCGTGGTCGGGTGGGACCGTCGTGTCGTCGCCGGTGCACTCCGGCAGCCACGCGCTCCAGGTTTCGCCGACCGCGTCGACCACTGGGGAAGCGGCGCAGAACCTCACGCTCGCGCCGAACCACGCGTACACGCTGACGGCCTGGGTGCAGGGCGGCTACGCCTACGCCGGAGTCCGCGGGGGAGCGACGGCCAGCTCGTGGACGTCCAACACCGGCTGGACCAAGCTGACGGTCCCGTTCACGACCGGATCCTCCGGCGCGGTGACGGTGTACATCCACGGCTGGTACGGCCAGAGCCCGATCTACGCGGACGACATCGCGGTCAGTTGATTACTGTATAACGACCTATACGGCTGGGCATCGGGCGAAAATCCGTCCGGTGCCCAGCTTCTGTTCAACACTCAAAAGCGCCAGGAGCAAAAACGACCGGCTCTTCGCTGCCGAGGGCGGCGTCGAAGAGCGCGGCATTCCATGGGCCCCACGCGATGGACACGGCGGGCAGTCCGACTGCGTGACGGTGTGCGGCCAGGGCGTCGAGAAACCGGTTGGCTGCGGCGTCGTTAGCTTGTCCGGCTACGCCGAAGGTGCCGGCGACGGACGAGAAAAGCACGAACGCCGACAGCGGCAGGTGTTTGGTCGCCTCGTGAAGGATCCAGGCCGAATCCGCTTTGGCACGCAGGACCGTGTCGAGACCTTCAGCGGTCTCGTCGAATTCCGCCGCGCAGTGCAGGACGGCGGTCAGCGGCGGGTGGCAGGACGCGATGAGGCTTTCGCCCAGGTCCCGGTCGGCGACGTCGATGGCGGCGATGCGGACGTCCGCGTCGAGTTCGGCCTGGAGGTATTCCGCGGTGGCGGCTGCCGGACCGCTTCGGCTCGCCAGGACCAGATGCCGGACCCCGTGCCGAGCGACGAGGTGCTCGGCCAGCAGTGTCCCGATTCCGCCGGTGCCGCCGGTGATCAGGACGGTGCCGGACGGATCGATCGGCCGGGCGGGGGAGGCGGTCGCGCGGGCGATCCGGAAGGCGTGCGGGACGCCGTCGCGGAGGGCGAGCTGGGGTTCGGTGCTGCCGCCGACGAGGTCGAGGATGCGTCCGGCGGAGGTTGGCGTGTCGAGGTCGACGGCGGTGATCTTGGCCGGGTATTCGGCGGCCGCCGCGCTGACCAGGCCCCAGACCGCGGCGCTCGCGAGGTCCGGGTCGGGTCCGGTGGCGTTGGTGGTGACGACGATGAGCCGGCCTTCGCGGTGCTCCTGAAGCGAGTGCAACGCGAACGCGGTGAGCGCGTGGAGTTCGCCGTCGGTGGGGATTTCGAGGATCTCGGCTTCGCCGGGCCTAGCCCGGATGGGCAGCCACTCGGGCCGGTAGAGCAAGCCGTGCAGTTCGACCCGGCGGGCGCCGCTGCCGCGGAAGACCGCGTTCCAGTCGACGGGGATGCCTGCCGTGTGCAGCCGGGCGACCTCGGCGAGGAGGTCGCGAACGGAGATCGGGCTGAGGTCGAGGACCAGGCCGCCGGGGCAGTCGGCGGCGCGGGCGACGACGTCCGGCCGGATGCCCCAGGATTCGAGCAGCTGGCACAGTGCGGCATGGAAAGCGAAGAGACGGTCTTGGTAATCGTCGTACATCGCGGTGAAGGTGGCTGCGAAGAGCGGAAACCGTTGGGTGAACTCGGTTTCCCGGCCGTCCGGAAGTTCGGTGCCCCGGGAGAGAAAGGTCAGCTGGGGACAGTCCGGCACGGTTTGGCCGGGTGTTTCGCCGTTCGCGACTGCTTTGAGCGCGGCTCGGTCGCCCGCTGGCACCAGGACGCGGTGGGCCTGTGGGGTGCGGGTGGCGAGGGTGTAGGCGAGGTTGAGGTCGGGAGCCGGGTTGTCGAGAAGGGCTGCGGCGACGGTGCGCAGTGCGGTGCTGTCCGCGGCGCTGAGCAGCCAGGGCGGCGCGGGAAAGTCGGGGCGAGGTTCCGCGGTCCGCACGGCGAACAGCGGCCGGACGGCGGCTCTGTGTCCTGGCACTCCACGACATATACCGCGCTCAGGCCGGGCTGGGCGGCGGGTTACCCGTTTGGTCCCCGTTCCGTGCACGCCGTACCTCCGCCGGTGCGCGGCGGGCAACGATTTCCGCGACCCTCGCGCACGTTTCGTCCGGGTTGAGGTGTTCGGTGTCCAGGACTGTGCACTGTGGACGGAGCGGGAGATACTCCGCGACGTGGTCGTGGATCCGGTCGAGTAGGACCGGGCCGCCCAGTTCGGCCATCGCGTCGGTGGCCGCGTGGTCGCCGCGCCCGTTGAACCGGGCCTTGGCTTGCGGCCGGGGCGCGGCGAGCATGATCTCGACGTACTCGCCGCCTCCCGCGCGGGCTGCTTCCTCGAAGCGTTCGGCTTGGTCGACGCGCGCGACCAGTTGCGGCATCACCACGTCGTAACCGGCTCGCAGATGCGTTTCCGCCATGACGAGCGCGAGCCGCCGGGCGAGGGGCAAGGTGTCCCAGAACGCCGCCCGCCAGCCGCCGATCATCGTGACGACCTGGTCGGCTTCCAGGTCGAGTACGCCAGGGTGCAGATCGGCGTAGCGCCGCGCGACGGTGGACTTTCCGACGCCGGACGGGCCGTTGAGGTGGATCAGGCGGGCCATCCGCCCGACCCTAGCGTTCGAGCGGATTCCAGCGTCCGTCGCGGACGGTCCCGAAGACCGCGCCGGAGAAGTGGTTCCCGAAGCCGATGGTCCTGGGCTCGGCGAGTTCGGCGACGAGTTGCTTGCGGTGCACGGCGGCCTGGACCGGGTCGTGGTCGTACACGCAGGACCATTCGGGGTGTTCGATCTGCAGCGGTGAATGGACCGCGTCGCCGAAGGCGATCAGCCGCCGGCCGCCGGCGGTGATGACGTACTCGGCATGCCCTAGCGTGTGCCCGGCGGCGAGGCGGACTTGCACGCCCGGAAACACTTCCTGCCCGTCCTCGACTGTGCGGACCTTCGCGGCCATCGCGTCCGTCTCCTGGGAAGCTTCGCGTTGCGCCCATTCCGGTTCTGGTACGAGGTATTCGGCGGCGAACGCCGACGGATGCGAGGCCCAGCCGACGTGGTCCGAGTGCAAGTGCGTGAACGCCACGGCCTCGATGTCTTCCGGCTTGCGCCCGAGCGCGGCCAGACTGTCGAGCAGCGCGCCGCCGTAGAGCACGCCGTTCGGTGCGCCCGGCTCGGCGGGCAGCGACTTCGGTCCGAACCCGGCGTCGATCAGGAGCGCCCGATCAGCGTGCTCTACGAGGAGTCCGCCGATGCTCGCGACGAGAAAGCCCTCGTCGTCGAGGTATTCGGGGTGCTCGGCCCAGGTTTCGGCGGTGCTGTCGGGGAGCCAGAGGCGCGGATTTCCTTGTACGGCACCGTCCGGCACGAATGAGATCTTCGTGTCGCCCAGGTGCACGGAGTGATCGTCGGGCACGGTTCGTTCCTTCCCTCGGTTGCCCTCGACGATAAGCATCAAGCTAGAAACATTCAAGCTTGAAATATGATGACTTGATGGAGTTGCTAGGATGGCGGCGTGACGGAACCTCAGGCGATCGCCGAGCGGGAACTGTGCGGTCTGGTGAACGGGCTGGCGCAGCAGATCGCCGACCATGTCCGCGAGCGCGCGGTGGCGCTGGGGCTGACTGCCGCGCAGGCGACCGCGCTGCGGGAGCTGACCGGCCCGATGACCATGCGCGAGCTGGCCGAACGGATGAGCTGCGAGCCGTCGAACGCCACCTTCGTCGTCGACAAGCTGGAGAAACAGGGCCTGATCGAGCGGCGCGCGCACCCGACGGATCGGCGCGCGAAGCATCTCGTCCTGACCGGGGACGGCACGGCGCTGCGCGAGCGGCTCCTCGAACTGCTCACCCGCGATTCGCCGCTGGCCGGGCTCGACCAGCGGGAGCAGCGGACCCTGCAGGCGCTGCTGGAGCGGGCGATCGTGCCGGGCGCAGGCCGTCGAGGATGATGCGGAGATTCCGCCGCCACTGGTCGCCGCGCGGGACGAGCCCGATCGTGTGGTCCGGCGGGATCGCGGTGGCGAGCGCGAACGGAACGTCCCGCCAGTCGAGATCGGCGCGGAGCACGCCGGCTTTCTGGGCTCGCTGGACCAGCTGACGCATGGTCCGCTGCAGCCGGTTGATCCGCTGCGCCAAGTCAAGCCGCTCGCCGCGGCCGGAGAGCGCGTCGTGCAGTCCGCAGCTCTGTGCGCGCAGCTGGACGTAGGTCTCGGCGAAGCTGGCGAATCCTTGCCAGGCATCGGGGGAGTCGAGCGCGTGGGCCGCGCGGTCGGTCATCTCGTCGATGGTGTCGGTGAGGATGGCGGCGAGGAGCGCGTCCAGCGACGGCACTCGCCGGTACAGCGTGCCGAGGCCGACGCCCGCCCGCTGGGCGATGTCGCGCGTCGTGACCGCGAGGCCCAGTTCGTCGAGCGCCTGCCGGGTCGCCTCGACGAGCCGTTCGACGTTGCGCTGTGCGTCGGCGCGCGCCTGGTTCTGGGCGAGCAGCGCGGTGACGGCGGAGTCTGGCATTCCCGCAGTCTAACCAACCGGGTCACGTTGTTCCGCTTCTGGTAGCTTGACGGAACCGGAACACATTGACCCGCTTAGTCGGAGGTGGGGGACTTGGCCAAGCCGATCGGCGTCGGAATCCTCGGCGCGAACCCGGAGCGGGGATGGGCCGCGCGGGCGCACATTCCCGCGATCGCCGCGTCGCCCGAGTTCTCGCTGGCGGCGGTCGCGACGACCCGCGCCAGCAGTGCGGAGGAGGCGCGCGTCCGCTTCGGCGCACGGCACGCGTTTACTGACGCGCGAAGTCTTGCGGAGCACCCAGACGTTGACCTCGTGGTGGTCACGGTGAAGGTGCCTGCGCACGTCGAGCTGGTCACCGCTGCGCTCGAAGCGGGCAAGCACGTCTACTGCGAATGGCCGTTGACGACAACTGCCGAGGAGGCGGCCGCGCTGGCTGCGGCGGGGGAGCGGGCCGGGCTGCAGGCGCGGTTCAACCCGGCTGTCGTCCGGGCCCGGGAGCTGCTCGCCGAGGGCCAGATCGGGACTGTGCAGTCCGCGACTGTCTATAGCTCCCGCAGCAAGGGGAACACTCGGGACGTCCCAGGCTGGACCGCGTACACGTACGACCGCAGTGCCGGAGCGGGCTTGGTCGAAGTCCTCGGCGGGCACGCGCTCGACCTGGTGCAGTACCTGCTCGGGCCGATCCGCGAGCTGACCGCCCGGACGGCGATCCGGAACCGCTCGCACCGCGTCGCCGAGACGGGGGAGCGGATCGTGGTCACGGCTCCCGACCATTTTCTGGCCCACGCCGAACTCGACGGCGGCGCTGTCGTGTCCGTCCACCTGCACGACGGGGAAGCGGCCGAGCCCCGGACGCGGATCGAGATCGCGGGCACCGAAGGGAATCTCACGCTGACGTCCGTGCCGGAAGCCGATCCGTGGGCCGCGCAGCTGCAGATCGGCCGGTTCGCTCTCTGCGGACTGCCAGTGGACGGGGTGAGCGAACTGCCCGTTCAAGCAGCGAATGTGGCCCGGGTTTACGAACGACTGGCAGCGGACCTGCGAGAAAACACCCACACCGTGCCCGACTTCCGCACCGCCTGCGACCTCCACCAACTCATCTCAACTGTATAACGACCTATACGGCTGGCGAGCGAAGAAAAACCCGACTTTGCGAGACCAAAGCCAACCTAGCCACTTTTAAAACAACAGCACAGACGCGAAAGCAATGATGGCCGCCCCGGATCCGGGGCGGCCATCATTCAGGGCGAATCTCAGATCAGGCCCAGCTTGCGGACCGCGTCGCGCTCCTCGGCCAGTTCGGCCACGGAGGCGTCGATGCGCGGGCGGGAGAACTCGTCGATCTCCAGGCCCTGCACGATCTCGTACTTGCCGTCCTTCGCGGTGACCGGGAAGGACGAGATGAGGCCCTCCGGGACGCCGTAGGAGCCGTCGGAGACGACGCCGGCCGAGGTCCAGTCGCCTTCGGGGGTGCCGTTGACCCAGGTGTAGACGTGGTCGATGGCGGCCGACGCGGCGGACGCGGCCGAGGAGAGGCCGCGGGCCTCGATGATCGCGGCGCCGCGCTTGGCGACGGTCGGGATGAAGGTGTCGGCGAGCCAGGCCTGGTCGTTGATGGTCTCGGCGACGTTCTTGCCGTTGACCTCGGCGTGCTGCACCGACGGGTACTGCGTGGCGGAGTGGTTGCCCCAGATCGCGACCTTCTTGAGGTCGGTCACGGCCACGCCGAGCTTCTTGGCCAGCTGGGCCAGCGCGCGGTTGTGGTCGAGGCGGGTCATCGCGGTGAAGCGCTCGGCGGGCACGTCGGGGGCGTGCGACTGGGCGATCAGCGCGTTGGTGTTGGCCGGGTTGCCGACCACCAGCACGCGGATGTCGTCGGCCGCGCCGGCGTTGATCGCCTCGCCCTGCGGCTTGAAGATGCCGCCGTTGGCCTCGAGCAGGTCGCCGCGCTCCATGCCCTTGCTGCGCGGGCGGGCGCCGACCAGCAGGCCGATGTTCGCGCCGGAGAAGGCCTGCTTCGGGTCGTCGAAGATGTCGATGCCCGCCAGCAGCGGGAACGCGCCGTCGTCCAGTTCCATCGCGGTGCCCTCAGCCGCCTTGACCGCCTGGGGGATCTCCAGGAGCCGCAGCTTCACCGGGGTGTCGGCGCCGAGCAGCTGACCGGACGCGATGCGGAACAGCAGCGCGTAGCCGATCTGGCCGGCCGCACCGGTGACGGTGACGTTGACAGGGGCTTGGGTCATTGCGCTTCTCCAGCTTGAGACGACTTTGGCTAGTACCGAGGATGCTAGCCCTACCGGCGGGCGCCGTCCGGGTGCGTCCAGTCACGGTTGCCAGGATCACGTTCCCGGGGGTTCGCGGGCGGCCTGGCCGGGAGGCCGCGGGATATCGCGGGAATTGCGGCTCGGTTCGCCGGTGGCGGATGTCGGCGTGTTCGGCGGCAATCCGCGCGGAGATCTGCGTGGTTCCACATCACAATAGAGTTGCGGGCCGGGGGAAGCGGACCCGACTAAAGTCGTATCGGCGGGGTGACTGGTTCGGGGAGTGCCGGCTGCTCGCCGTTTGCGGCGGAAAGCGCGGGCCGGGGCGGGGGCCGCCAGGGCGTGCGAACTGCCCCAATTGCCCTGGTTTTCGGGGGTGTTTTCGCCGGTCGGCCCGGACCAGTGCGGCGGCGTGGTTCGGCTTGGTAGATTTCTGGACCATTTTTGTTGATTCGTCAATTGTCCAAAAGCGCTTTTGTCAACGGCTTGTTAAAACGTTGCTGTGTGCAGCTAAGCAACGACGTTGCTCCATTCAGTGGGCCTGACCGGTCAGTTCCTGCGCTACCCTGTCGAAACCCCCGCCCACATCGGAAGTAATGGGAAGGAAACCCATGCTTACCACGATGGCCGCTGCGCTTCTGGCGCTTTCTTCTACGGTCACACCGCATTCCTGGCCGCAAAACCCGCCGCCGGACAAAATTATCATCGATGTCGCCACGGTGAACGGCACCGGTTGCCCGCCGGACACGGCCGCGGTTTCGGTTTCCACCGACAATACCGCGTTCACGGTCACCTACAGCCAATACACCGCGCAGGTCGGCGTCGGCGCGCAGCCGACGGACTTCCGCAAGAACTGCCAGATCGGCCTCCGCGTCCACGTGCCGCAGGGCTTCACCTACGGGATCGCCGCGGCGGACTACCGCGGATTCGCGCATCTGGAAAACGGCGCGTATGGCGTCGAGCGGGCGAATTACTATTTCCAGGGGAATTCGCCGACGCAGTACGAGAGCCATAAGATCAATGGTTTCTTCGACGGTGACTGGCAGTTCTCTGACCAGACGGACATCGACGCGATCATTTACGAGCCGTGCGGGCAGGAACGCAACCTGCAGATCAACACGGAATTGCGGGCGTATGCCGGCACGTCCGATCCGAAGAAGACGACGAGTTTCGTGACGATGGACTCGACCGACGGCAGTGTCACGACGGTTTACCACTTCGCCTGGAAGACCTGCCCGTAACCGCGGTATCCGGACCCGTGAGTGCCCTTCGGGGTGCTCACGGGTCTGTTTGCGTCACGTTGTCCGCGAGGCGGGTCAGCAGGGCGGCGAGGGTGGCGATCTCGTCGTCGGTGAAACCGCCGCGGATGCGTTTGTCGTGCGCGATGGCGGCGTCGGCGAGGCGATGGAAGGTCCGTTCGCCGTATTCGGTCAGCTCGACCTGGTGCACGCGCCGGTTTTCCGGGTCGCGGCTGCGGGTGAGCAGGCCCGCGGTTTCCATGCCGTTGAGGTGGTGGGTGAGCGTCGCGCCCTGGATGCCGACGGCGTCGGCGAGTTCGCGCTGGCTCGCGTGTTCGCGGGTTTTGAGCGCGATGAGGATCTGCCAGACCGGCTGCGATCCGCCGACCTCGGCGAGCGCGCGGTCGAACGCCTGGCCCGCGGCTTTGGCGGTGCGGGCGAGGAGAACGCCGAGCGGCGGGGTGGCGGGTCGGGGCACGGGAAGACGGTACCGCAGGCGGGTCGAACTCTAAGCCTTTGACATCGAACGATTAGATATCTAACGTTTGTGGTGTCGTACTGACCGGCACTGGAGGGAACCATGGACGCCGCGGAGATCGCTGAACTGGGCAAACGCTGGGCCGCCGCCGAGGTCGCGGGCGATACGGACACCTTGGGCGCCATGGTCGCCGAGGGATTCCGGCTCGTCGGGCCGCTCGGCTTCGTGCTCGACCGGGAGCAGTGGCTGGGCCGCTACCGTTCCGGCGCGCTGGAGACGCTCCGGCTGGACTGGCGCGACGTCGACGTGCGGGTGCACGGCGACACCGCGATCGCGATCGGCGTGCACGACCAGGAGGCGACCCACCAGGGCAACCGGGTGGACGGCACGTTCCGGGCGACGCACGTCCTCGTCCGCGGCGACGACGGCTGGCGGATCGCGGGGATGCACCTCAGCCCGATGGGCGCGCCGCCGTCGTTCGCCCGCTGACCCGCCGGGCCCGACGCGCCCCAATCTGGATGTCCGTGAAGGACTCCTTGGGGGAATCAGATTCCCCCAAGGAGTCCTTCACGGACCTTGGTGGGAGCGGGTGGCCTGGCGGGCGTCGCAGCGGCCGAGAGCCGGTGCTGAGGACCTCTCCGATCGCATGTCCGCGCATCGAAGGCGGCACTGGGGCAGCCAACCCGCCGGTGCGGTCAGGGGGCGTGCCACAGGTGCACGGTGTGATCCACCGTCGCATCGGACGTGGTGGCGACCGTTTTCCGGTCCGGGCTGATCGTGAACGACGAGATGCCGGGCAGGCCGGGGCCGTCCTGTTTGCCGTCGAGGGCGTGGACGGTGAGGGTGCCCGCGGTGAACGCCAGGAGGTGCTGGTCGTCCAGGCCGGGGGCGGCCACGGTGAAGCGGAGGTGGTCGGCTGGTGCGTCGCCGGGCGGTGGGGCCAGTGCGAAGGAGAGGCGGATTTCTTCCTGGGTGGCGGTGTCCCATTGCCGGACCGTCGGCGCCGTGTGGTTCTCGCCGCCGCTGGTGGTGATCAGGGTGCGGCCGTCGGGGGTGAAGGCGAAGGAGGTGAGGCGGTCGCGATCGACCCAGGTGATGGGCTTGCCGATGGGCTTCAGCGAGGTCGCGTCGCGCAGTTCGAGCTGGCTGGGGCGGCTGGAGCGGCCGTCCCATTGGTAGAGGGCGAGGGTGCGTCCGTCCGGGCTGAACTCCGCGTACCGGAAGAGGCCCGGGGTTTCGATGCGGCCGACGCGGGTGTGGTCGGCGATGCGCCACAGTTCGAGTCTGCGCGGAGAGGGCATCGGGACCGTCAGCATGGTGCCGTCGGCGCTGAGGGTGGGCCAGGCGCCGTCGCGGTCGATGTGGTCGATGACGAGCGGTTCGCCGGTCTCGCGGCCGGTTGGCGCGTCCCAGCTTTGGACGGTGAGCTGGCTGTCGCCGTTCAGGCGCGAGGTGACGAGGGTGGTGCCGTGGAAAGCCATGCCGGTGAGCCCGGATCCGGGAATGGGGCCGATGCGCTCGCCGACCGGCTTGCGGGTCGCGACGTCGAGGATGTCGATGGTGGTGTCGGTGCCTGCGGCGGCCAGCAGCTTGCTGTCGGGGCTGAACTTGACGGCCTGCGGGTGTCCCCGGCCGGTGAGGAAGCCGGATTCGACGAGCGGTGGCTGCGGTGCGGGCGGCAGCGCGGCGGGTGGCTCCGGCGGCCACGCGATCCAGGCCGCGAGCCCGGCGATGACCAGGGCGAGCGCGCCGAGCAGGAGTCTCCGGCGTGGGGCGGTGCTTCGCTTCGGCGGCGGTGGCGGGTCGGCGATCTGGTAGATGACCGGGTCGCCGGACGGTAGTTGGTGGTCGTCGAGGAACTGGCCGAGTTCGGCGGTGTAGGCCGCGAGGAGTTGTTCGATCGCGGGCGGCCACGGGGCGGTTGACGGGCCGAGCGCCGCGAGGAGTTCGGCGGCGGTGGGGTTGGCCGCGAGACAGCGGCGGATTGCTTCGGGCGGGTCCGTGGTGCTTGCGGCGAGGATCGAGCCGAGGGCGAGCAGGTCGTCGGCTGGTTCGCGGCCGGCGGCGCGGGCGATCAGCCTTGCCCCGGCGGTGGTGAGCCGGATGGCGGACGGGGTGAGGTTTCCGTGTGCCAGCCCGGCGTGGTGGAGCCGGGCGAGGTCGGCGGCGACTCCGGCGGCGAGCCGGGGGGCCGCCGGTCCGGGCAGGGCGCCGAGGGTGTCGAGCACGTCCTGCAGGGACGGTCCGGGCACGAATTCCGTTGCCAGCCAGGGCGGATCAGCCGCGATCACGCCGGGCAGGACGGCTTCCTCGGCGCGGAATCCGTTGTGGTCGGCGAAAAGCTGGAGGGTGACCAGGCGGTTGTCCGGTCCGCTGCCGAGCAGCGTCCGGCTGGTGTCGCCGCGGGCCAGTTCCGCGAGCACCCGGTACGGGCCGAGCCAGAGCGGATCGTCGAGCGCCGGTCTTCGCATCAGCTGCCTCCCCAGAGAGCTGTTCCGAGGAGGAGGATCTTGCCAGTTCCGGCGCCCGCGGGGGACGAGCGGGCAGAGTTTCCCGTCAGCACGGGCATTCCACCGGCCGGCGGTGATTGAATGCGATCATGGTCGCACTTCGCACTCTTGGCTCATCCGACGTCGCCGTGTCCCCGTTGTGCCTCGGCGGGAACGTGTTCGGCTGGACCGCCGACGAACCGGCGTCGTTCGCGGTGCTGGACGCTTACGTCGAGGCGGGCGGCAACTTCCTCGACACGTCGGATTCGTACATGTACCACTTTCCGGGCAACGAGGCCGGGCAGTCCGAGAAGATCATCGGCAAGTGGCTCGCCGCGCGCGGGAACCGGGCGGACGTGGTCGTCGCGACGAAGGTCGGGGACAGCCCGGAGTTCAAGGGGCTCGCTCCGGCGAACATCAAGGCCGCGGCCGAGGAATCGCTGCGGCGGCTGGGGATCGAGCGGATCGATCTGTACTACACGCATTTCGACGACGAATCCGTCCCGGTCGGGGACATCATCGGCGCGCTCGACGAGCTGGTGAAGGAAGGCAAGGTCCGCGCGATCGGGGCGTCGAACCTCAGCCCGGAACGGCTGGCCGCGTCGCTGGAGTTCTCCGACCGCGAGGGGCTGGCGAAGTACGTCGCGCTGCAGCCGCAGTACAACCTCGTCGCGCGGGACGGGTACGAGAGCGAGCGGCGGGGGATCGTGGAGCGGCACGGGCTGGCCTGCGTTCCGTATTTCGGTCTCGCGTCCGGGTTCCTGACCGGCAAGTACCGGCCGGGCCAGCAGGTGGACAACGTCCGGAACCTGCCCGGTCTCGCGGGCGGCTACGCGGACACCGAGCGCGGCGTGAAGGTGCTGGCGGCGCTGGAGGAGGTCGCGAAGGCGCGCGGCGCGGAGATGGCGACGGTCGCGCTGGCCTGGCTCGCGCAGCAGCCGACGGTGGTCGCGCCGATCGCGTCCGCGCGGACGGTCGAGCAGGTGCCCGCGCTGGTCGCGATGCAGGAGGTGCGGCTGAGCGACGACGAGCTGCGGATCCTGGACGCCGCTTCCGCGTAAGTCAGGCGGCGGGCGCGAAGGCGCTGATCGCGTCGGCGAGTTCGGCCGGGGCTTCCAGCGGGATCAGATGTCCGGTGTTCGGGATGACCGCGAAGTCGGCTTTGGCGAGGTAAGGCATCAGGTTGTCGGCGAGTACGTCGACGGGCTCGACCTGGTCGTTCTCTCCGGCGACGACGAGGGCGGGGACGTCGATCAGGCGGGTGTGCTCGCGGATGTCCTCCGCGATGCCGCGCAGCGGCCACTCCGTGCGGGCGGCGTCGGTGCTGGCCCGCGAGTCGGTCTCGATCTGCGAGCGGAGAGGTTCGGGCAGTTCGGTGGCGGTGAGGATGTGGTCCCGCGCGCCCGCGACGGATTCGTCCGAGTCGTAGGCGTGGGAAAGACTTTCGCGGTACTCGGGCGTGACCGCCGCGGCGGGCTTCGCCGGTGCGGAACCGACGAGGACGATCCCGCGGAGGCCGTCGGGCCGGGTCGCCGCGACGAGCTGCGCGACCTTGCCGCCCATGGAATGCCCGACGAGGACGTAGTCGGCGACGCCCGCGTCGGCGACGACGGCGAGCGTGTCGGCGGCGAGCTGGCGGAGGGTGTAGGGGCCGGCGAGGGCGCGCGAGCGGCTCCAGCCGCGGAAGTCGGCGGTGAGCAGGGCGCGTCCCGCGAGGCGGTCGGCGACGAGGTCCCAGGTGCGGGCGGAGCCGCCCCAGTAGTGCAGGAACGCCAGGGTCGGCCCGGTCCCCGGGCGATAGTCGTAAACGGGCAGCAGCGGCTGGTGCGTCGTGGTCATCGGGGCTCTTTCGCTCAGGTTTTCGTCTGTGTTCATCGAATCTCTTCCTCGGTGCCGGGGCATCGGCAGGACTGGTCGCGTCATGGTGAAAACTGGACACGTGATCCGGCAGATGACCTACCAGCCCGTCGGCGCGGCCGTTGAAACCATGACGTTCGACCGCCTTCGCGAGCTGAACGACGGCGGGACCCAGCGCGGCGACTTCCACGTCCTCGCGATCGTCGACGCCGGGCGCGGATCCGTCACGGTGGACTTCCTCCGGCACCCGCTCCGGGAGCGGTCCGCGGTGTGGGTCGTTCCCGGAGCGGTGCACCGATGGGATGACATCGCCGGTGTGGCCGGGCATGTCGTGCTGTTCGTGCCGACCGCGCCGGTCACCGACGCCACCCGGGAGCTGGTCGCGTCCCCGCTCGCGCACTGGAGCGTTCCCGCCGCCGACTGGCCGTTCGTCGACGCCGCGCGCAACCATCTCGTCCTCGAAACGTCCGCTCGGCCCGCGGATGAGCTGCCCGAGATCCTGCTCTCCGCGCTGATCGCCCGGCTCCGTCCCCGCCGTGCCGACGCGTCGCCGGCCAATCCGGTGTTCCGGCTGTTCCAGTCCAGCGTCGAAACGCATTTCCGGGACCATCACGACGCGGGCTATTATGCCCGGGCGCTGGGATACGCGCCTCGCACTCTCACCCGGGCGGTGCAGCGGGCCACCGGCCGCAGCGCGAAGGCCTACCTCGTCGACCGGATCGTCCTGGAAGCCAAACGGCTCCTCGCGCACGACCGGCTCACTGCGGCCGCCTGCGCCGCGGCGCTCGGTTTCCCCGACGCGTCGAACTTCTCGGTGTTCTTCCGCAAGGCGACCGGCATGCGCCCGGGAGCGTGGCAGGCGAGCCTCAGCTGTGCGGCGGAGGATCCTCCGCGCCGACGCCCAGGACGCGGCCCAGTGCGATGAGGCCCTCGTCGAGGTGGCTCATGCTGGACAGCACGGCGCGGGTCTCGGCCTCGTCGATGCGGTCGGCGACCGGGGTCCCGTCGTCGCGGACGAGTTTGCGCGGCCGCGCGCCGCCCGGGTTGCTGACCGCCTCGTGGACGAGGTCGACGTTCGCGATGATCCGGCCGGCGAACTGGTCCAGCCGTTCCGACACCGGGCCGGCGAGCTGGCCGGGCTGGGCGCGGGCGGCGACGTGCCGGGCGCGGAAGGCGATGCCCTCCAGCGTGGTCAGCACGTGCCAGCCGTAGTCGCGGCGGGCGCTGCGCAGGTTGATCGGGTGGGTGAGCGGTTCGATGGTCAGCCGCACCTGCTCGACCGCCCGGTCGAGGTCGCGGGACATCTCGATGATGTTCACGTTCTCCCGGCCGGACAGCAGCGTCGCGGCGGATTCGACGAACTCGTGCAGCTCGTCGAGCGCGATCGCGATGTCGTCCAGCATCACCGCGCGTGTGCGGACCGGCAGCACCACCACGGCGGCGAGCAGCCCGCACGCGGCGCCGACCGCGGTCTCGGCGACCCGGATCCACAGCACCTCGATGCTGAACGTGCCGAGCAGGCTGTAGAGCAGGCCCAGCATGCTCGTGATGAAGAACGCCATCAGGAACTGCGACACCCGCGCGGTGTAGACCATGCCGAAGACGCAGACCAGCAGCAGCGCGAGGATCGCCGGGGTGTTGCCGCTGACCAGCAGCGCCAGCGCGACGCCGCCGACGATGCCCAGCAGCGTCCCGCCGGTGCGGCGCAGGCCTTTCACGAACCGCGCGCCCGCGCTGGAGGTGCCGATGAACACGACGAACACCGTCAGCACCGCCCAGTACCAGCGCTGCGGCGAGATCAGCTGGCCGGCCAGCACGGCGAGCCCGCCGCCGAGCACGGCCTGGATCGCACCGCGCGTCTGGTTGTCGTAGGCGAACGCTTTGGTGGGCTCGGTTTCTTCGTCGTCCTCGTCGGCCGGGAAGTCCGCGGTGGACTGGCTGGCGATCCGCTGCGCCCGGTCGTCCGCGACGGCGAGTTCGGCGATCGCGCGGCGGACACCGTCGCCGGGGTGCGCGCGTTCGTCGATCCGGCTGCCTTCCACCAGCATCCGGCTGTACTCGCCGGTCTCGCTGATCAGCGGCAGGTCGCGCGGATCGCGTTCCATCAGCGACCGGAACCGGGACAGCCGGGCCACGAGATCGTCGGCGACCCCCTCGGGCAGCGGCTGCGAGCACGTCCGCCGCACGGTGATCACCAGCCACTGCACGGCCAGTTCGACCTCGATCACCCGGCGGCGCAACTGGTCGGCGCGGCGGTCGTCGACCACGTCCGGGGCGTGGTCCTCGATCAGCAGGACCACCTCGTGCAGCCGTTCCACCGAGGTGCGGATCTGCCGTTTGCTGCGCTCGGAACCGCCGGAGGAGATGTAGGCCTCGGTCGCCCGCACCGCCGCGCCGAGCCGCGCCCGGAACGCCTGCCGGTAGCGGATCAGCTCGCTTTCGGCGTTGCGGCGCAAGAGAAGGAACCGCACGACCGCGTTCGCCGCGACGCCGACGGCCAGCGCGATCAGCAGGTGCGGCACCTGCGCGAGGTGCGCCTGCAGGAACATCGGGAAGAAGAACAGGAAGAACGCCATCGACCCGAGCGCGATGCCGCGCGCGCCGAACCGCTGCACGTACACCGCGACGAAGATCAGCAGCACGAACACGATGCTGTCGGCCGGCGCGTACGCGGAGCCGATGCAGGCGGCGGTGATCGACGCGGCCCCGACCACGAGCGCGAGCAGCAGCGTGACGGCCTGGCCGCCGCCGGTGGCGTCGTTGACGGTGAACGCGCTCATCATCGCCGCGATGGCCGCGACGAGCGTGGTGGTGAGCGGGAAGTGCAGCGGCAGCAGCGCGAGCACCGCGATGACGATGCCGAGCACCGCCGACGCGGCGAGCCGAAGCCGGACGAGGCCGGGGTCGGCGGCCGCCAGCCGGTCGAGGAAGGCGTTGCGCAGATCGGTGATCATCGGGCGAGCAGCTCCCACTGGGCGAGGGCGACGCGCCGCCGGGTCGAGGCGCGGACCCGCAGCCGGTAGTGCCGGCACGCGGCGGGATCGGACAGCACGAACGGACGCGTCTGGCGCCGCCAGCGGAACACCTCGCCGGAGCGTTCGTCCAGCGTCCGCCACTGCTGTCCGTCGTCGGAGCCTTCGAGGACCCAGTCGCGCGGATCGCCCGCGCTGGAACCGGAAGTGAGCGTGTAGAGGACGACCTCGCGCGGCTCGCCGTCCGCGGTGAAGGCGATGGTCGGCCTCGGCGTGCGGAAGACGGCCTGGGTGCGGCTGGTGTTGTCCGACAACGCGGGGATCCCGGTGCCGTCGAGATCGCTGAGCGGCGCGGGGACGACCGGGGCGACCGGTTCGGTGCCCCAGCTGCCCGGCGAACTGCGGACGTCGAACTCCAGCACCGCGCCGCGGGCGAGGACCGCGTGCGCGAGGGTGGCGGACGGGTGCGGTTCGCCGTCGACGGTCAGGCCGTGCACGTACGGGGTGTCGGCCTCGTCGTCGGCGGTCGCGGCGCGGGGTGCTCGGATCACCAGGTCCTTTCCGTTGTCGAGATGCACGGTGGCGGAGCGGAACAGCGGCGCGCACGCCGCGTACCGCGGGCTGCCGACGGCCAGCGGGTAGAGACCGAGGGCGGTGAAGACATACCAGGCCGACATCTCGCCGTTGTCCTCGTCCCCGGCGTAGCCCTGGCCCAGCTCGCTGCCGAGGTACAGCCGGCGCAGCACCTCGCGCACGGTCCGCTGCAGCTTCGCCTGCGCCCCGGCGAACGCGTAGACGAACGGGATGTGGTGCGAGGGCTGGTTGGAATGCCCGTACTGGCCCATCCGCACGTCGCGGGCCTCGGTCATCTCGTGGATCCGGCCGCCGTGGCCGGTTTCCGGGGTTTGGAAGAACTCGTCCAGCTTCGCCTCGAGACCTTTCGGGCCGCCGTGGAGCGCGGCGAGGCCGGGACCGTCGTGCGGCACGGAGAACGCGGTGTTCCAGGCGTTGGTCTCGACGAAATCCGGGCCCCACGCCGTCGGGTCGAACCCCGCGGCCGGGCGCCGCCAGCCGCCGTCGAGGGTGCGGCCCTGGAAGAAGCCGGTCCGCGCGTCGAAGTGGTGGACGTAATGCTGGGCGCGCTGGCGGAAGTAGACGGCGTTGTCGGCGAACCGGCGGGCCCGCGCGCCGCTGCTTTCCCGGGCGAGCGCGTCGGACAGGTTGGCGAGGGCGAAGTCGTTCAGGCACCCTTCGAGCGCCCAGGACAGGCCGCCGCGCGTCGAGGTCGGGGTGTAGCCGAGGAATGCGGAGCGGTCGAGGCCCTTGCGGCCGACACCCGCGCGCGGCGGGGCGACGGTGGCGTTCTTCAGCGCGGCGTCGTAGGCGGCTTCGACGTCGAAGTTCGTGACGCCCTTCAGATACGCGTCCGCGAACGCGACATCGGAGCTGGTGCCGGTCATCAGGTCGGCGTAACCGGGGAGGACCACCGGGCGATCCAGCCGCCTTCGCGGTACTGCTGCACGAAACCGTCGATCATCCGGCCGCACTGACGCGGCGCGAGCAGCGCGTACGCGGGCCAGGCGGTGCGGTAGGTGTCCCAGAAGCCGTTGTTGACGTACAGTTCGCCGTCCACGACCTTCGCGCCGGTGCGCCGCCGGGTGCTCGGCCGGAAACTCCGCACCACCGGGCTCGCGTGCCGGATGCCGCGCGGCGTGTTCTCGTGCGCCACGTTCGGGTACAGGAACAGCCGGTAGAGGCTCGAGTAGAACGTGGTCAGCTCGTCCTCGGACGCGCCTTCCAGCTCGACCCGCCCGAGCACCTCCTGCCAGCGTTCCCGGGCCCGCTCCCGGACCTCGTCGAACGTCGTGCCCGCCGGGATCTCCAGCGCCAGGTTCCGTTTCGCCTGCGCGAGGCTGATCAGCGACGTCGCGATCCGCACCGTCACCTCAGGCGACGCGAACTCCAGGCACCCGGTCACCGTCCGCCAGAACGGCCGCCGGATCCGCCCGCCGCCGGACGGCCGCTGGTCCGCTTCGGCGTACACGAACATCCGCCGCGCACCGGCCGACAACCCGCTCCGCACCCACGTGTGCCCGGTGACGACCCCGCGTTCCGCGTCGATCCGCAGCCCGCCGCGGTTGCGCGCGTTGTCGAACAGCACCCAGCCGCTTTCGGCCGGGAACGCGAACCGGAACATCGCGGCGTGCTCGGACGGCGCGACCTCGGCGGTGACTCCGCCGCGGAACCGGACGCGGTAATGGTGCGGCCGGTCGGTCTCGTCGTCGTGGCTGAACGCCAGCGAACGCCGCACGCGGTCCGGCTCGACCTCGCCGGTCCCGGGCATCAGGTGGAAGGTGTGCCGGTCGCCCATCCACGGGCTCGGCTGATGGCTGATCCCGAACGCCTGCAGCCGCGGTTCGTTCCGCTCGTCGTTGTGCCGGTGGTAGGAGTAGAACCAGTTCAGCGCCCGCGCGTCGGTGACCGGGGTCCAGAAGTTGAACCCGTGCGGCACCGCGACGGCCGGGAAGGTGTTGCCGCGCGAGAACTCCCCGCTGGAATGCGTGTCGCGGGTCGTGCGGACCCAGTCGACCGGGTCCCTGCGCTCCGGCGGATGGTCGGCGATCCGGACGTCGTCCAGCCAGCCCGTCGCGTCGCCCGTCAGGTCGGTCGCCAGCAGGATCCGCCGCACCCGCCGCCCCGCGAACGCGCCCAGCGGACGCCGCACCAGATTCCACTGGTCCACGTAGAGCGTTTTCGCGTCGCCCTGCGCGGCGGGGGAGAACCCGGCGCGGCTGCCGTCGTCGAACTCCACGTCGAGCGCCACGTACGTGCTGCGGTAGCTCGAAACCGGGCCGTCCGAGGCCGGGAAGACCACATACGACAGTGCACTGTGGCCGGTGACCGGAATGTCCACCTCGAACAGCGTGACCGTCGGACCGGCTTGGTAGCGAAGGGCTTTCCGCCCGGTGAACCCGACACCGGCCTTCGCGGTCGGCGACCGGCGCGGCCCGCTGTCCACCCGCGCCCCGGGAGCGACCGGCTGCGGATCGCCCGCTTCGAACGAGGAGAAGAACGCAGCCGTGGTCACGCCCCCACGGTAATCGCTCCCGCACCGGCCGTGCCGGATCAGCCCGCGGCGAGCCGGATCAGCCCCGCGTCCGTCGAGACGAACCCGCAGGCGTCGAAGTAGAACGGCTTCAGATGCGGTTCGAAGTCCACGTGCAGCCACTCACAGCCCGCGTCCCGGGCGGCGTCGCGCGCGCGGCGGACGAGTTCGGTGCCGATGCCGCGGTGCTGCCAGCCCGCGTGCACCTTCGGGTCCAGCAGGAACGCGTGGTCCGCGCCGTCCCACGCGAGGTTCGCGAACCCGACGAACTCGTCGCCGTCGTGCGCGCTGACCCAGCCGAGACTGTGCCGCTTCGCCCGGTCCCACCAGCCCGGTTCCGGATTCCCGCCGTGCGCCTCGGTGAGCGCGACGAGTTGCGCGTCGGCCAGCTCCGCCCGCCACCGGTAGTCGATCTTCATCGCCCGACGTTCCCACGCCGCCCGACGCGCGAGCCACCCAATAACGGCAACGCCCGGAACTCTAGGCGGCGCGACGGGTGCCGTTGAGGCTCGTCTGGTCATCCGTGAAGGACTCCTTGAGGGAATCTGATTCCCTCAAGGAGTCCTTCACGGACCGCGAACCCCGCAGCGCCGGCTTGAGTTCCGTGTGGCGCGTGGCATTCGCGGCCGTGCCCGGATCCGCCGTCCGGGCGGCGTCTGCTAGGGATCTCCCCATGAATTCACAAGCCGCCGCACCGGCTGCCGAGGGACTGGCCGCGGGCCTGCGCCAGCGGCACCTCGCCATGCTCGCGATGGGCGGGGTGATCGGCTCGGGGCTGTTCGTCAGCTCCGGCGTCGGGATCAAGCTCGCCGGGCCCGGCATCGTGCTGTCGTTCGTGCTCGCCGGCACGCTCGCGATGCTGGTCATGCGCATGATGGCGGAAATGGCCGCCGCGATCCCGTCCAGCGGGTCCTTCTCCGTGCACGCCGAGCGCGCGTTCGGGCCGTGGGCGGGCTTCGCCATCGGCTGGCTCTACTGGGCGGCGCTGGTCGTCGTGCTCGCCGTCGAATCGACCGCCGCCGCCATCATCGTCAACGGCTGGCTGCCCGGCATCCCGCGCTGGGTCCTCGTGCTGGCGTTCATGGCCGTGCTGACCGCGGTCAATTTCGCGGCGGTGTCCCGGTTCGGCGAGTTCGAGTTCTGGCTGGCGCTGATCAAGGTCGCCGCCATCGTCGGGTTCCTGGTGCTCGGCGTGCTCGCGTTCTTCGGCGTCCTGCCCGGCACGTCCTTCGTCGGCACGACCAACCTCCTCGGCAACGGCGGACTGCTGCCCAACGGCTGGCAAGGCGTCGGGGCCGGGCTGCTCGCGGTCGTGTTCACCTTCGGCGGCCTGGAAGTCGTGACCATCGCGGCCGCCGAATCCGACGACCCCGCGCACGCCGTCGGCAAGGCCGTCCGCCGGGCGGTCGTGCGGATTTCGGTGTTCTACATCGGGTCCATGCTGGTCGTGGTCACCCTCCTGCCGTGGACGAGCGTCCAGGCCGGGGAAAGCCCGTTCGCCGCGGTCCTCGTGCACATCGGGATCCCGGCCACCGGGCAGATCATGAACGTCGTCGTGCTGCTCGCCCTGCTGTCCACCCTGAACACCAACATGTACGCCGCGGCCCGCATGGCCTACTCGCTCGCGCGACGCGGCCACGCGCCCCGCGCACTGACCAAAGTGGACCGCAACGGCGTGCCCTACCTCGCCGTCGCGGCCTCGGTGCTGTTCGGCTTCGTCGCCGTGGCGCTCAACGCGCTCTGGCCGGACACCGTCTTCCAGTACCTGCTCAACGCGGTCGGATCGGTGCTGCTGATCGTGTGGATCCTGGTCGCCTGCACCCAACTGCGCGTCCGCAGGCAGCTCGAACGCACCGCACCGGACAGCCTCACCGTGCGGATGTGGGGATTCCCGTACCTCACCTGGGCGACGCTGGCCGCGATGGTCGCGATCCTGGTCGTGATGACCGGCGACCCCGGCACGCGCGCCCAGCTCGTCAACTCCGCCGTGCTGATCGCCGTCGTCCTCGTCGCCGGACTCTGGTGGCAACGCGCCCACCGACGTCCGTGAGGGGAACCCCCAGGGAATCAGATTCCCTGGGGGTTCCCCTCACGGACAGTCAGGTCAGAGCTTCGCGCACTGCCCGGCGGACGGGCCGCGGACGGTGTTGGCGAGGCTGTGATCGGTCGGCGCGGGGGAGTTGCCCGCGCAGGCCAGCGGCCCGCCCACGGTGCTGCCCGCGATCACCGGCCCCTGGTTGCCGGCGAGGGTGACCGGGCCGGAGATGTCGGTCAGCTCGATCGACACCGGCCCGGTGCTGCCGGTGATCGACACCGGACCGGACACCTTCGTCCGGTTCAGCACCACCTGCGCCGCCCCGGCCGCCGCGACCGGGCCGGTGATCTGCCCGCCGCGCACGATCAGCGAAGCGCCGCGCGCCACGTTCACCGGACCCGACACCGTCGCCCCGTCCAGGCACACCACGCCGCCCGACACGGTCAGCGGACCGTTCTGCACCCCGGTCACCGTCTTCGCGCACGACGCGTCCGGACGGCCCAGCAGCTCGAACTCCGCCAGTGTCGCCGGACCGCCCGTGGTCGCGGTGACCTCCAGCCGGTAGTACGCGTAATGCGCCGGGTTCTTCACCGCGAACGACCGCGTCTGCTGCCGCCACGGGAACGCCTGGTCGGTCTGCTGATCGGCGACCGTCCAGGTCTTCCCGTCATACGACCCCTTCAGCGTCCAGCTCTTGGCGTCGCCCGCGCCGGTGCCGGAGGTGAGCGTGTAGTGCGTGACCGCCTCGTCCGTCGACTTCAGCTGGTACTGCACCGCGCCCGTCACCTTCGCCTGCGTCCGCGAAGTGTTGTCCAGCAACGCCGACGCGTCCGAACCGTCCGAAGTGGACAACGTGCCCCGCCCCGGCCCGGTCTCGTCGTGCAGCGGCGCCGGCACCGCGTCGCCGGTGGTGATCGACTTCGGCGCGTCGTTCGGCCCGGTGCCCCACGCCGACGGGTTCGGGCCCATGTCGAAGTCGAGCGTGGCGCCGTGGGCCAGCACGTCGTGCGGCAGCGACGTCGACGTCCAGGTCTTCCCGTTGACCTTCAGGCCCTGCACGTAGACGTTCTTCGCCGAGTTCTTCGGCGCGTTGACCACCAGGTCCCCGCCGGGCAGGTGCACGGTCGCCTTCGTGAACAGCGGCGACCCGATCGCGTAATCCGGGCTGCCCATCTGCAGCGGATAGAAGCCCAGCGCGCTGAACACGTACCACGCGGACATCTCGCCGTTGTCCTCGTCGCCCGCGTAGCCCTGGCCCAGCTCACTGCCGGTGTACAGCCGCGACACCGCTTCGCGCACCTTCGCCTGCGTCTTCGCCGGCTGGCCCGCGTAGTCGTACATGTAGAGGATGTGGTGCGAAGGCTGGTTGGAGTGGCCGTACTGGCCCATCCGCACGTCCCGCGCCTCCCGCATCTCGTGGATCACGCCGCCGTAGCTGCCCGGGAAGTTCGCGGTCTCCTGATCGGCGAAGAACTGGTCGAGCTTCGCGCCCAGCTTGGCCTTGCCGCCGTAGAGATTCGCCAGCCCCTGCCCGTCCTGCGGCACGGTGAAGGCCATGTTCCAGCCGTCGGTCTCGGTGTAGTCCCCGCCCCACTCGCGCGGATCGTAGGACGCCTTGTCCTTCGTGAACTTCCCGCTCGCGTCCTTGCCCTGGAAGAACCCGGTGCTCGGGTCGAAGAGATTCACGTACTGCTGCGCCCGGCTCGTGAAGTACTGGTAGTTCTCCAGGTACTCCGCCTTGCGCGGATCGTCCGCCTTGGCCTGGTCGTACATCTTCTTCGACAGGTTCGCGACGCCGAAGTCGTTGACGTAGCCCTCGATCGCCCACGAGAAGCCCTCGCCGGTCGAATTCGGCGTGTACCCGAGGAAGATCGACTGGTCCAGACCCTTCCGGCCGACCGCCGAGTTCGGCGGCGTCACCGTCGCGTTCTTCAGCGCCGCGTCATAGGCCGCCTTGACGTCGAAGTTCGTCACGCCCTTCTGGTAGGCGTCGGCGAACGCGACATCCGAGCTGGTGCCGGTCATCAGGTCGGCGTAACCGGGGAGGACCAGCGCGCGATCCAGCCGCCGTCGCGGTACTGCTGCACGAAACCGTCCACCATCTTGCCCGCCATGTCCGGCGTGAGCAGCGAATACGCCGGCCACGTCGTCCGGTAGGTGTCCCAGAACCCGTTGTTGACGTAGATCTGGCCGTCGACGAGCTTCGCGCCCGTCTGCGTCGGAGTGTCCTGGCCCGCCTTCGGCGCGACCGGGCTCGCGTACCGGTACTTCGGCACCTCCTTCGTCCCGACGTTCTCCGCGCCCTCGTTCGGGTACAGGAACAGCCGGTACAGATTGGAGTACAGCGTCTCGACCTGGTCCTTCGACGCGCCCTCCACCTCGATCACACCGAGCTGCTTGTCCCACGCCTGCTGCGCCGCGTCCCGCACCTGGTCGAACCCGGCGTTCGGGGCGATCTCCTGCTCCAGGTTCTTCTTCGCCTGGTCCACGCTGATCAGCGACGTCGCGATCCGCATCGTCACGGTCTTGTCCGCGCCCGCCGCGAACCGCAGATACCCGGTCACGTTGTCCCGGTTCTGCCCGGTCAGCTTCCCGCCGGTCGTGACGGGCTTGTCGAACGTCGCATAGACGAACATCCGCCCGGCGCCCGCGGACAGGCCGCTCTTCGCGTCCGAGTACCCGCTCAACGTGCCGTGCGCCGGGTCGAGCGTGAGCCCGCCGGAGTTGTTGACGTTGTCGAAGATCAGGCTGGAATCGTTGCCCGGGAAGGAGAACCGCATCATCGCCGCGTGGTCCGCGGGCGCGATCTCGGTCTTGATCCCGTTCTGGAACGTGACGCCGTAGTAATGCGCCCGCGCCACCTCGTTGTCGTGCGTGAACGGCAGCGCCCGCTTGTCGCGGTTCGCGTCCGGCACCCCGCTCGCCGCCGACGGCATCACCTGGAAGCTCTGCCGGTCGCCCATCCACGGGCTCGGCTCGTGGCTCACGCTGAACGCCTGCAACTGCGGCAGATTGTCCGCGTTGTTCTGCGAATGGTAGTTGTACAGCCAGCTCGCCGAACCCGCGTCCGTCACCGGAGTCCAGAAGTTGAACCCGTGCGGCACCGCGGTCGCCGGGAAGTTATTGCCCCGCGAGAACGTGCCGTTCGCGAGCGTGCCGCGCGTGGTGAGCACGTTGTCGCTGGGCCGCGCGCTGGCCGGCGGCGTCGGCGTCGCGGAGATCTTCAGATCGTCCAGCCAGCCCGCGAACTGCGCCGGGCCGCTCGGATTGTCGTAGCCCACCACGATCCGGTCGATCGTCTTGCCCGCGGCGACCCGCCCGATCGCCGACCGCACCAGATTCCACTGGTTCGCGTACAGGACCTTGCTCGCGCCCTGCCCCTCCGGCGTCAGCGGGAACCCGTACTGGTCCGTCGCGCCCAGATCGCGCAGATGAGTGCCGTCGGTGAAGTCGAGGTCGACCGCGACGTTCGTGCTCGGGTACTTCAGATCGCCCTCGGCGAACTGCGGCTGCACCTTGTACGACAGCTCGGTCGTCCCGGTCACCGGCAGATCGACGTCGTAGATCTTGTTGTAGGAATAACCGTGCCCGGCCTTGGGCTGGCTGCCGGAATACCGGAACGCCTTCTTCCCGGTGAACCCGACCCGGTTCTTGCTGGTGTAGCCCTGATTCGGACCCGAATCCACGACGCTGCGCATGTTCGGCAACGGCGGCGGAGCCGGATCGTCGTTGGCCAGCAGCAGCTCCGAGAACTGCATGATGTCGTCGCCGTTGTTGCGCGTGACATCCAGCTGGTAGTACCGATACGCGGCGGTCGGCGCGGAGAGCTTGTAGTCGTTCTGCTGGAACCGCTTGCCGAACGACTGGCCCGACTGCTTGTCCAGATCAGTCCACGTCTTGCCGTCGTCCGAACCGCGCAGCGTCCAGTCCCGCGGATCGCGGCCGGGCGCGTCGTTCGCCGAGGAGACCGCGTAGTGCGTGATCTTCGTGGGCTCGGACAGCGTGAACGTGACCGACGCCGTCGGATCCCACGAGAGCCACTTCGTGCCGGTGCTGCCGTCGACCAGATTCGCCGCGACCTCGCCGCCGCCGGTGTTCTCGCTGGTCGCGCTGATGTCGGTGACTTTGCCCCGGATGTCGCCGGGGATCGCGGTCCCGTTCGCGCCGTCGACGCCCGAAGCCCGCGGCTTCCCCGCGGCATCGGTGTCGACCGCGTCCTGGACCGGCTGCGGATCGTTCGGCTCGAACGAAGAAACGAAATCCGGCGGGGCGGCCCCGCCCGGCGCGGCACCGGCCGCGGCGGGCAGGACGACCAGGCCCGCCGCCGCCACCGCCGCGGCGAGCACGGCATGGAGCGGTCTGGCGCTTCGGGGCATCGTTGCTCCCAGTTCGTCAGGGGGATCGGGGCCCGGGAAGCTCAACGCGCGGGTGACATCGATGTCAAGACCGCCCCGCAAACCTGACCGGAAACGGACAACCCGCGGCGGACCCCGCTACGGCAACCGGGTGCCGCCCCGGTCCGGGCCGCCCCAATGCGGCATTGGGTGCATCTGACGCACCGAACGCCACATTGGGTGCGTCCCACGCACCCAATGCCACATTGGGGCGCTTGCCGCAGCGCCCGGCCAGTCGAGCGCACCGCCGCGCACGCCCGGCGGGTATAACGGAGTCCATGCCAGACGACGCCATCGATCCCGACGAGGACGCCCGCCGCCGGGCCGGACTCGCGCTTGCCAGCGGTGACCCCACCGGGTGGTTCGAGCCCCTCTACGCGGCGGCGGAAGCGGGGAGGCCGTCCTGCCGTGGTACCGCGGCGAACCCTCCCCGGAACTCGTCGCGTGGATCGCCGGGCGGCCCGGCAACGGCCGCCGCGCGCTGGTCGTCGGCTGCGGCATGGCCGACGACGCCGAACTCCTCGCCGCGGCCGGATACGAGACGTCCGCCTTCGACGTCTCGCCCAGCGCGATCAAAGCCGTGCTCAACCGCTTCCCGGACACCGTCGTCTCCTACCGCACCGCGGACCTGCTCGCCCCGCCCGCGGAATTCCACTACGCCTTCGACCTGGTCGTGGAGATCATGACCGTCCAGTCGATGCCCAAGGACGTCCACGACCCCGCGATCGCGTCGGTGTCCGGCTTCGTCGCCCCGGGCGGGACCCTCGTTGTCGGCGCGGTCGCCGAGGAAAGCATCGACCTCGACGGCTGGGAAGGCCCGCCGTGGCCGCTCAGCAAAGCCGAGGTCGAGTCCTTCGCTCGCGACGGCGTCACCCTGACCTCCCTGGAACGGGTCCGCGGAGACAGCCTCTGGTGGGCGGAGTTCACCCGCTGATGTCCGAGGACCGTCCCGCGACCAGCCACGAACGCCGCGCCGGCCGTCCGTGGGACGAGTCCTATCAGGACGGACCGGCGCCGTGGGACCTCGGCCGCCCGCAACCGGCGATCGTCGAACTCGCCGCCCAGGACGCGTTCCACGGCACCGTTCTCGACGCCGGATGCGGAACCGGCGAGAACGCACTGCACCTGGCGGCGCACGGACTGTCCATTGTGGGCATCGACGTCGCGGAAACCGCCGTGGCGCAAGCAAACGAGAAAGCCCGGGAACGGGGAATCGCGGCGGAGTTCGCGGTCGGCGACGCGCTCCGGCTGTCCGCTTTGGACCGAACCTTCGACACCGTCCTCGACGTCGGCCTGTTCCACGCCTTCGACGCCGAGGAACGCCTCGCTTATGTCGCCAGCCTCGCGTCCGTCACCGAACCGGGCGCGAGGCTGCACGTCCTGTGTTTCCGCGACACCACCGGAAACTCCGGCCCGCACCCGGTCACCCGCGCCGAACTCGAAGCACCGCTGCGGCCCGAAACCGGCTGGCAGATCGAAACCCTGCGGGACAGCCGGATCGTCGCGCGGTTCGCACCGGACGGGCTCCCGGCCTGGCTGGCGACCGTCCGGCGCGAACCTCAGCAGTCCTGAAGAAACCGCGTCAGCACCCGGGTCCCGAACCGCAGCCCGTCCACTGGCACCCGCTCGTCCACGCCGTGCGCCATCGCCCGGTACGGGAAGCCCTCCGGCAGCGCCAGGGAGCGAAGCCGTAGCACGCCATCCCCAGCTGCGCGAACGCCTTCGCGTCCGTCCCGCCGCCCATGCAGTACGGCACCACGACCGCCTCCGGGTCCTCCGCCCGCAACGCCTGCGCCATCGCGTCGAACCACGGCGAATCGACCGGAGCCTGCACCGGCGGCTGATGCGCCACGAATTCCCGCGTGACACCCTCGCCCAGCAACGAATCCAGCACCGCGAACAGATCGTCCTCGGTCCCCGGCAGCACCCGGACGTCGACCTGCGAGGTCGCGGTCGACGGGATCACGTTCACCTTGTACCCGGCGTCGAGCATCGTCGGCGTGGTGCTGTTGCGCACCGTCGGCACCACCAGCGACCCGGCCGTGCCCAGCCGCGCGACCGTTTCGTCCACCGCGTCGCCCGAGGAAAGATCCACCGGCACACCCAACGCCGCGCCGGTCCGCTCCAGGAACGCCCGCACGGTCGGCGTCAGGGAGACCGGCCAGCGATGGTCCGCGATCCGCTGCAACGCCCCGACCAGCCGCACCACCGCGTTCTCCGAGTTCGGCCGCGACCCGTGCCCGGCCCGGCCGCTCGCGGTGAGCCGCAGGTGGGCGGTGCCGCGCTCGGCCGTGGCCACCGGGTACAGCCGCACTTTCCGGCCGTCGGCGGCGGGCACGTGATAGGTGTACCCGCCGGATTCGCTGATCGCCGCCGCGCAGCCCTCGAACAGGTCCGCGTGCTCCTTCACCAGCCAGTGCGCGCCGTAGTCGCCGCGGTCCTCCTCGTCGGCCACGAACGCCAGCACGAGATCCCGCCGCGGCCGCAGCCCGGACGCGACCGCGGCCAGCACCATCGCGCAGAAATCCTTCATGTCGACCGCGCCCCGGCCCCACACGAACCCGTCGCGCACCTCGCCGGAGAACGGCGGCACCGACCAGTCGTCCGCCCGCGCCGGCACCACGTCCAGATGCCCCTGCACGAGCAGCGCGGGCAGCGACGGATCCGTGCCCGGGATCCGCGCGACGACATTCGACCGCTGGAGCCCGGTCTCCAGAATCCGCGCCGGAACCCCGTGCCGGTCAAGGAATCCGGCGACGTACTCGGCCGCGAGCCGTTCGCCCGCCGCCTCCCCGCCGCCGTAGTTGGTGGTGTCGAACCGGATCAGGTCCGAACACAGCGAAACCACGTCGACCTCAGCCATAAATGCCCTGCACCGCCCCTGCCGCGATGGCCGTGACCACCTTGAACGCCTTCATCGCCTCGGTCATGCTCGGCGCCTCGAACGCGACCCGCCGCGTCCCGATCTGCTCCACCGTCGGGATCACCGCGGTCGCCTGCGCCAGATGGCTCGCGTCGAACTCGACCTCGATCCGGTGCCGCCCCGGCGTCCGCTCGGTCCGCCCGGCCAGCGCCATCGCCTCCCGCGCGCCCGCCTCCAGCAGCCCCGCGGTCCGCGCCGGCGGCAGGCAGATCGCCGCGTACCGGCTCACGCATTCCTTGACCTGCACCAGTTCCGCGTCCGGCGCGTAGTCCCGCGCGTCCTCGCAGGTCTGGTCGTCGCCGCTGACCAGCAGCACCGGCACGCCGTACTCGCCGGCCATCGCCGCGTTCAGCCTGCCCTCGCTCGCCGGCACGTCGTCCAGCCACACGCCGGTGATCTGGTTCTCCAGGTAGGTGTGCGACAGGACGCCGTCGAACCCGGCCCCGGCGTGGTAGCCGAGGAACACCACACCGTCCACACCGGAATCGATGCCCTGCATCATCGACAGCGGCTTGTGCCGCCCGGTCAGCATCCGCGCGCGCTCGTCGAGGTCCTCCAGCAGCAGGTTGCGCTGCGACGAGTGCGCCTCGTTGACGAGCACGTCGGTCGCGCCCGCCGCGTACAGGCCGGCCAGCACCGCGTTGACGTCGCCGGTGAACAGGCCCCGGAACCGCCGCCACTGCGGGCTCCCCGGCACGACGTCGTCGGTCCAGGTGACCCCCGTGGCGCCTTCCATGTCGGCCGAGATCAGGATCCGCATGCCCGGCACTCTAGTGATCCGCGCCGCGACCATAACGATCGGACACGCAGCGGCACCGTCACATATTGCGCGCTTCCCGCCGTATGTGGTTACTTTTCGTCTCTGGGGTCGGGGATTGACGATGGGGTGGTTCTGAAGTGCGGATCAAGCACACACAGCGCGGGTTGCGCCGCGTTTTCGGTGTCCTGATGGCAGGAACGCTGGCGATTCTGCCGTTGGCGGGCACCGCGACTGCGCAACAGCAGGCCCAGCCGAAGGTCCTGCGCGTCGCGCTGACCACTGGTATCGACCATTTGAACCCGTTCACCGCCGGGCTCGCCGCGTCGACCCAGGTCGGCCGGTTCGCCTACGAGTTCCTGACGATCCCGTCGCAGGACAAGGCCGAGCCCGCGCCCGCGCTCGCCGAATCGTGGAGCACCTCGCCGGACAAGCTGACCTGGACCTTCAAGATCCGCAAGGGCGCGAAGTGGTCCGACGGGCAGCCGGTCACCGCGAAGGACGCCGCGTTCACCTTCAACCGGATGCTCACCGACGCCACCGCGCGCACCGCGAACGGCAACTACGTCGCGAGCTTCCAGTCGGTCGCCGCCCCGGACGACACCACGCTGGTGATCAAGACCAAGACCGTCCAGTCGTCCATGGAACTGCTCGACGTCCCGATCGTGCCCGAGCACGTGTGGGCCCCGATCAAGGACCTCAGCGACCCGAAGACCGACACCGTCCCGGTCGTCGGCGTGAACGACGGCCCGTTCCGGATCACCGACTACAAACAGAACGAATACGTCAAGTTCAAGGCCAACAAGGACTACTGGCGCGGCGCGCCCAAGGTCGACGAGCTGCAGCTGCTGGTGTTCAAGGACGTCGAAGCCGCGGTCAACGCCCTCAAACAGGGCGAGGTCGACGTGATCAACCGGCTCACCCCGACCCAGTTCGACGCGCTCAAGGACCAGCCGGACATCGCGCTGAACAAGGCCCCCGGCCGCCGCTACAACGCGCTCAACCTCAACTTCGGCGTCCAGAACTCCGAGAACAAGCCGATCGGCAACGGCAACCCGGTGCTCAAGGACATCCGGGTGCGCCAGGCGATCGCCCAGTCCATCGACGTGAAGACCATTGTGGACAAAGTCGCCGGCGGCTACGCGCAGCCCGGCGGCGGCGTGATCCCGCCGATCTACTCCGCCTACCACTGGGATCCGGCGCCGGGGAGGCGCGCAAGTTCGACCTCGCCGCCGCGAACGCCGCGCTCGACGCGGCCGGCTACCCGAAGGGCCGCGACGGCGTCCGCACCGCGCCCGGCGGCGCGCGCCTCGAACTGCGCCTCACCGGGCACGCGAACCGCGCGCCCGACCAGCGGCTCGCCCAGTACATCACCGGCTGGCTGCACGACATCGGCATCTCGGTCAAACAGGAACTCGTCTCCGACGACGAGCTGAACGACCGCACCAACGCCGGCAACTACGACCTCGCGATCTCCGGCTACGCCAACAACCCCGACCCGGACTACTCGCTGGCCCTGCACACCTGCGCCGCGCGGCCGAACGCCGAGGGCAAGGGCGCCACCACCGACACGTTCTTCTGCGACCCGCAGTACGACGCGCTCTACGCCAAGCAGCTCGCCGAAACCGACCTCGGCGCCCGCGCCGGCTACGTCAAGCAGGCGCAGGCGCGGCTCTACAGCCAGGCCGTGAACGTCGTCTACGACTACGACAATGTGCTCGAGGCCTACCGCTCCGACAAGTTCTCCTCCTTCGGCAAGCAGCCCCAGCCCGAGGGCTCGATCCTCGAGCAGACCGCGTACTGGGGCGTCTACGGCGCGGTCCCGGCCGACGCGTCGGCGGCCTCGTCCGACAGCGGCTCCGGCACGACCGTGTGGATCGTCGTCGGCGCGGTGGTCCTCGTCGTGCTCGTGGGCGGCGGCGTCGCGCTGTCCCGCCGCGGCAAGTCCGCCGACGACCGGGAGTAGGAGAACGTGAGCCAAGCTTTAGCGCCGGACCAGGCCTCGGTGCTCGCCGACCCCGACGAGCACCGAGGCGGGACCGGCACCCTCCGGTTCGTCCTGACGAAGGTCGCCGAGGCGGCCGCCAGCGTGTTCCTGGTGATCGTCCTCGGGTTCTTCCTGTTCCGGCTGCTGCCCGGCGACCCGGTCGCGTTCATGGCCCGCGAACGGCCGACCGACCCGGGCCAGATCGCCGAACTGCGCGACCGGCTCGGCATCGACAAGCCCATCCTCGCGCAGTTCGGGAACTACTTCGCCGGCCTGTTCCAAGGCGACTTCGGCGAGTCCTACATCGAACGCCGCCCGGTGCTGGACATGATCGGCGAACGCCTCTGGCCGACCGTGCTGCTCGTCGGCAGCGCGACCATCCTCGCCGTCGCGCTCGGGCTGTGGCTGGGCATCCGCGCGGCGTGGAAGCGCGACAGCCTCTTCGACCGCACGCAGACCGGGATCGCGCTCACCCTGTGGTCGGTCCCGCAGTTCTGGCTCGGCCTGCTGCTGCTCGTCGCCACCAACGGCCTGTTCCCCAGCCGCGGCATGCACTCGCCCGACGCCGGGCCCGGGTTTTTCGCCCAGGGCCTCGACGTGCTGCACCACCTGATCCTGCCGTGCCTCACGCTGCTCGCGGTGTTCTACGCGCAGTACATGCTGGTGATGCGCTCGTCCCTGCTCGGCGAGATGAACGCCGACTACCTCACCACCGCCCGCGCGAAAGGCCTCCGCGACGACCTCGTCCGGCGGCGGCACGCGGTCCCGAACGCGCTTCTGCCGACCGTGACGCTGGTCTTCATGCAGTTCGGCATGGTCGTCGCCGGTGCGGTCACCGTCGAAGCCGTGTTCAGCTGGCCCGGCCTCGGCCAGCTCACCTACGACGCGCTGCACGGCCCGGACCTGCCGGTGCTGCAAGGGGTTTTCATCGTCCTCGCCAGCGCCGTCGTCCTGATGAACCTGTTCGCGGAGCTGCTCTACCGCGTGCTCGACCCGAGGGTGCGTACCGCATGACAACCCCCGCGGCCACCGCCGCCGAAAGCGCCCGCGCGATCGCCTGGCGCCGCCGCCGCGCCGGCATCGCCCGCACCTGGCACGAGTTCGCCACGCAGAAAGCCGCGCTCGCCGGGCTCGTCCTGCTCGCGCTCACCGTGCTGCTCGCTCTGCTGCTGCCGGTGATCAGCGACCCGAGCGGCCTCGACGTCACCCGCGTCACCGGCACCCCGCTCAGCCCGCCGGACGGCGAATTCTGGCTCGGCACCGACATCGACGGCCGCTCGGTGCTGCTGATGACGTTGTGGGGCACCAGGATCTCGCTGCTCGTCGGATTCTGCGCCACCGTGCTCAGCGTGTTCATCGGCACCCTCATCGGCATCACCGCCGCGCACTTCGGCGGCTGGGTGTCGGCGGTCCTGCTGCGGTTCACCGACTTCTTCCTGGTGCTGCCGTCGCTCGTGCTGGCCATCGCGCTCTCGGCGGTGCTGCCGCGCGGGATCTGGACGATCGTGCTCGCCATCGGCGTCACCGCCTGGCCGAGCACCGCCCGCCTCGTCCGCGCCCAGACGCTCACCATCGAAAGCCGCCCTTACATCGAACGCGCCCGCGCGCTCGGCGGCGGCCACCTGCACGTGATCGCCAAGCACGTGCTGCCCGGCGTCGCGCCGCTCGTGCTCGCCAACACCACCCTCGTCGTCGGCAACGCGGTGATCGCCGACGCGACCCTCTCGTTCCTCGGCGTCGGCGACCCGACCGCGATCTCCTGGGGCGCGATGCTGGAAACGGCGCTCAACAACGGCGCGGTCACCCGCGGCGCGTGGTGGAACCTGCTCCCGCCGGGCGTCGCGATCGTGCTCGTCGTGCTGATGTTCACCCTCGTCGGCCGCGGCCTCGAAACCGTGCTCAACCCGCGGCTCAAAGGACGGCACTCGTGACCGCGCTGCTCGAACTGAAAAACCTCGGCGTCACCTACCGCACCGGCGGCGGCGACGTCCCCGCGGTCCGCGGCGTCGACCTCCGCCTCGACGCGGGCGGCACGCTCGGCGTCGCGGGGGAGTCCGGCTCCGGCAAGTCCACCGTCGCGATGAGCGTGCTCCGGCTCCTGCCGCGCAGCGCGAAGATCACCGGCGAAATCCTGCTCGACGGAGAGAACGTCGGCGACATGCGCTGGGGACGGCTGCGCGCGGTCCGCTGGGCCGAGGCGTCGGTGGTGTTCCAGGGCGCGATGCACGCGCTCAACCCCGTCCGCCGCATCGGCGAGCAGATCGCCGAACCGATCCGGCTGCACGCACCCGAAGGCAAAACCCCGTCCGAGGCACAGGTCCAGGCACGCGTCACCGAACTGCTCGAACAGGTCGACCTCCCGCGCTCGCGGGCCGGCGCGTACCCGCACGAACTGTCCGGCGGCCAGAAACAGCGCGTGATGATCGCGATGGCGCTGGCCTGCGAACCGCGCCTGGTCATCGCCGACGAACCGACCACCGCGCTCGACGTCATCGTGCAGGCCCAGGTCCTGTCCGTGCTGTCGAAACTGGTCGCCGAACGCGGCATCGGGCTCATCATGATCAGCCACGACCTGTCCGTGCTCGCCGCCACCTGCGAACGCATCGCGGTGATGTACGACGGCGAACTCGTCGAAGAACGGCCCAGCGCCGAACTGATGTCCGCGCCGCAGCACGAACACAGCAAGGCGCTCGCCGCGGCGTTCCCGACCGTCGGCGACCCGGCGTCCCGCTTCGCCCCGGCCACCGCGACGCCGCTGCCGCCGGAACCGGAGGAACGCGCCGGCGCGGACGAAGCGCCGCTGCTCGCCGCCGAAGACCTGTACGTCACGTTCCGTGACCGCAAAGGCAAGCGGATCCACGCCGTCAACGGGGTCAACCTCGAGGTCCGGCGGGACGAGATCGTCGCGCTGGTCGGCCAGTCCGGCTCCGGCAAGACCACCCTCGCCCGCACCCTCCTCGGCCTGCAGAAACCCGACTCCGGCACGGTGCGCTACGCGGGCAAGCCGGTGCCCCGCGGCGGAGCCGGGCTGCGCGCGTACCGGAGGGAAGTCCAGCTCGTCCTCCAGGACCCGACGAGCGCGCTCAACCCGGCCCACACGGTGTACGAAGCGGTCGCCGAAGGACCGCGGATCCACGGCCTGCCGGACGAACGCGACATCGTGCTCAAAGCCCTCGAATCCGCCGAACTGCGGCCGCCGGAGAAATTCCTCGACCGGCTCCCGCACGAACTGTCCGGCGGCCAGCGCCAGCGCGTCGTCATCGCCGGAGCGCTCGCCCTCGAACCGTCGCTGCTGCTCGCCGACGAACCAGTGGCCTCCCTCGACGCGTCCGTGCGCGGCGAAATCCTCGCGCTGCTGCTCCGGCTGCGCCGCCGTCTGGGCCTTTCCGCGCTGGTCATCACCCACGACCTCGGCCTCGCCTGGAACATCGCCGACCGGGTCGCGGTGATGTACCGCGGCGAACTCGTCGAGACCGGTACCGTCGAACAGGTCCTGCTCGACCCGCAGCACGAGTACACGAAGTCGCTGCTCGCGGCGCTCCCCGGGGGCACCGCGCAGCGGACCGCGGCCGGCCGCTGACCGCGGGGGCGCCCCGGGCGGCGCACGCCCGAGAGCCCGTGCGGGCCCAGCCGACTGCACCCGGTAATCTCCTGGATCGAAATGGCCACTACTATCGACGACGCGCAGCCGAACTCCGGCACTCTCGACCGGAAGTTCCTGACGCCCGCGCGCTTCCCGTACCGCACGATCGCCATGGGCACCGTCGGAAGCGCCCTCCTCATGCTCGCCGCGCTCGGCGCCGGCGGCATCCTCATCCGCGACCCCGTCATCGGCCACGGCCCCCTGTCCTGGGTCCGCTACGGCCACGGCCGGGCGCTGGCCAACGCGCTGCTCTACACCGGCTTCGCGCTCGTCGTGTGGGCCTGGGTCCGGCTCGGCCGCTACGCGCTCGCCGGCCGCATCGGCAGCAAGCCGATCCTCATCGCCGCGCTGTGCTGGATGGCGCCGCTGCTCGTGTCGCCGCCGCTGTTCACCCGCGACGTCTTCTCCTACCTCGGCCAGGGCGCGCAGCTGCTCTACGGGCTCGACCCGTACGCCAACGGCCCCGCCGAACTGCCCGTGCTGCCGAACGTCGTGCAGAACGTGCACCCGCTGTGGCAGACCACGCCCGCCCCGTACGGGCCGCTGTTCCTGCTGATCTCCAAGGGCATCGTCGCGATCACCCAGGACCACATGATCGCCGGCGTCATCCTCACCCGGCTCGTGCTCCTCGTCGGCCTCGGCATGACCCTGTGGGCGCTGCCCCGGCTCGTCAAGCACCTCGGCGGCAAGCTCCCGGTCGCGCTGTGGGTCGCGGTCGCCAGCCCGATGATGGTCATCCACCTCTTCGGCGGCCCGCACAACGACCTGATGATGCTCGGCTTCCTCACCATCGGGATCCTCGCCGCACTCGAACGCAAGCACGTCATCGCGGTCGTGCTGGTCACCATCGGCATGCTGATCAAGCCGACCGCCGCCGTCGCGCTGCCGTTCATGGTCTGGATGTGGGCCGCGGACATGGCGGGCCCGTCGAAGACGAAGAACTTCTTCAAGGCCGGAGCCGCGTCGGTCGGGCTGTTCCTGCCGGTGTTCGTCGTCGGCACCTGGGTCTCGCTCGGCTCGCTCAACCTCGGCTGGTGGTCCGGCCTCAAAGCCCCGCAGCTCATCACCAACTGGCTGAACTTCCCCAGCGGCATCGGCGAGGCCGTCTACAACCTCGTCCACATCATCGCGCCCGTCCAGCCCTCGCCGTTCGTCACCGTCGCCCGCGCCATCGCGATGGTCGGCCTCGTCGTGTTCGGCATCCGCCAGTGGTGGCTCGCCCGCGGCGGCGGCAAGGAAGCCGTCTACCGCGCCGCGATCACCCTGCTGGCCGTCGCGATCCTCATGCCGCCCACCCTGCCGTGGTACCTCACCTGGGGCTTCGTGCTGATCTCCGCCTTCCCCTGGGAACGCCGGAACCTCTCGGCGATCGTCGCGATCTCGGTGTTCGTGACCCTCGTGTACTACCCGACGGGGGAGCAGGCCCTCTACGACTGGTGGTTCATCGCGATCGTCGTCGTGGTCAGCCTCTACGCCGCCGCCTCGCTGCTGCGCCCCGACCCGCTCGGGCTCGTCGCGGCATGGCGGAAGAAGCCCAAGGACGAGGAGTTCCTGCCGGAGTCGTGAGCGTTGGCAGCACACCTGCTGTGCGCTGCCAACCGTGCCCGGTGTGCATAGGGGCGTAGCCTGCTCAGCCGGTTAGGGGTGCACTCGTCCCGAAGGACTCGATACACACGAAGAATGACCAGTCGTGTACAGAGCGAACCCATCAGCTATCCCTTCGGCTCGGCGGAGGGAGTCGCCCTCGACCCGGCCTACGCGGAGGCGCGCGACGCGCCCGGGATGATCCGGATCAAACTGCCTTACGGCGAACCGGCGTGGCTGGCCACTCGCTACGACGACGTCCGCATGGTGTTCGCCGACCGGCGGTTCAGCCGGGCCATGGCCGCCGAAGCCGACGTGCCGAGGATGACGCCGCACAAGCTGGACGGCGGGATCGTCATGATGGACCCGCCGGAACACAGCCGGCTGCGCAAACTGGTGGCCAAAGCCTTCACCCAGAACAGGGTGCAGCAGTTGCGCGGACGGGTCAGGCAGCTGGCCGAGGACCTCGTGGACGCGATGGCGGCCGGCGGCGGGCCGGCGGACCTCGTGGAGAACTTCTCGTTGCCGCTGCCGGTGTCGGTGATCTGCGAACTGCTCGGCGTGCCCATGGCCGACTGGCCGAAGTTCCGGGTCTGGAGCGACGGGATCCTGTCCACCAGCGGGGCCACCGCCGAGGAGTACGAGGCCAACGAAGCCGAACTCCAGGAGTACATGAGCGGGCTCGTCGCCGCCCGGCGCGCGGAGCCCGCCGACGACCTGATGACCGCGCTGGTCCAGGCCCGCAACGAGCACGACCGGCTCTCCGAGGCGGAGCTGATCGACCTGTGCGACGGGCTTCTCGTGGCCGGCCACGAAACCTCCGCGTCCCTGATCGCCAGCTCCGTCTTCGTCCTCCTCGAACACCCCGAGCGGCTGGCCGAACTGCGGGCCGACCCCAGCCTGATGCCGGCCGCGGCCGAGGAACTCCTGCGGTACATCCCGCTGAGCCACTGGGAGGGCTTTCCTCGCTACGCGACCGAGGACGTCGAGGTGGGCGGTTCGCTGGTGCGCGCGGGGGAGCCCGTGGTGACCGACTTCGCCTCGGCCAACCGGGACCCCCGGCAGTTCGAGAATCCCGACGTGCTGCGCTTCGACCGCAAGGGGAACCCGCAACTGGGTTTCGGGCACGGCGTGCACCACTGCCTCGGCGCGAACCTCGCCAGGGTCGAACTGCAGGAAGGCCTGCGCGCGCTGCTGAGCAAGCTGCCGGGCCTGCGGATCGCCGGGGACATCGAGTGGAAGGTCAGCACACCGGTGCGCGGCCCGCGCCGGATGCCGGTCAGCTGGTGACCGCTGCCCGGTGCCGGTCAGGGCGTGCGGCCGCCCTGACCGGCACCGACGCTCACGGCCGCTACCTGCGGTCCGCCCGGTAATTCCGGAACAGCAGGTACGTGTCGAGCACATCCGACGACGCGCTCTCCACCGAGCGATAGATGCCCCACTTCGGCCGCACGTAGTCGCCCTCGTCCGGCAGCTTCACCCCGGTCTTGCGGCCCTGCGCCGCCACCGGCGCACCCGGACCGGTACCGCCGCGGATCACGCACGCCGCCGCGCCCGCGTCGCCCGGGGTGAGCGTCCACTCGATCGTGATCCACTTGTCCCGCAACGGAGCCAGCTTCGCCGCCGCGATCGACGGCGAACCCGGATTCGCGTACGCGCGCGCGGAAATCATCTCCGTGCCGCCGTCCCGCACGAGATCCAGCGTCACCCACGGGCCGTCGTTCGTCGCCGGGGTCTTGGTCTGGAAGATGTGCGTGAACTTGCTCGTCCCGTGCAGGCTCGCCGGAATGAACATCTCGTAGGACAGCGTCCACGTCTCGCCGTCGCGCATCTTCAGCGCGGAACCGTTCTGCACCATGCCTTTCGTCTCGGTCCGCTGCCGGTCACCGCCGCCGGTGGTGTCCCGGTCGTCGCGCCAGATGTTGAACCGGTAGTGATTCCCCTCGACCACCACGTACTTCCGATCCGGGTGCAGCCCGCCGCGATCGGCCTCGACGCCCTCGAACGCCTTCAGCCCGTCCTTCACCGGATCGGGATGCCACAACGGGCTCGCCGCCGAAGCGAAACCGGCCAGCGGACCCGCCAGCGCCGGGAGGGCGAGCGCCGCACCGGCCATCGTGCGCAGCGCCGTCCGGCGCGGGAACTCAAGGGAATCCGGCATAACAGCGTGTCCTTTCCGAACAGGAACGAAAAAGGCACATCGGCCGGCGGCGCAGTACATCCGATGTCTGGGAGGTCAAAGGTAAGAGTCTTTCCGAACCCGGTCAAGCCCTAGCCGTAAGCGCGCACGACTGTTCCGGTGATGTCGCTTTCGACGCAATTCAGGTAGTGCCGCACCAATTCGTCCATCCGCACCGGGCGCATCCCCGGGAAATGCTCGCCGAACTCGGCCGCGGAATCGCCGACCAGCGTCGGGCTGACCGCGTTCACCCGCATCCCGCGCGGCAGTTCGATCGCCGCCGACAGCACGAAACTGTGCAGCGCCCCGCTGATCACCCCGCCGCCGGTGACGTGCGGCCACGCCTCGTCGGCGAAAATCCCGGACGTCAGCGTGAACGACGCACCGTCCGCGGCGTGGTGCTGTCCCTGAAGAACCAGCTCGGCCTGCCCGTAGAACTTGGCCCGCAGGTTCTCGTGCAGCCGCGCCGACGTCAGCGTCGAGAACTCGTCCAGCGCACCGTGCGCGGCGATGCTCACCACCCCGTCGACCGCCCCGACCTCGCGATACATCGCCGCGATCGTCTCCGGCTCGGCCAGATCGACGCGCACCTCGCCCGAAGCCCGCCCGGCCACGACGACCGCGTGCCCGCGCGAACGCAGCTCCGGCACCAGCCGCCGTCCGATGGTCCCGGCTCCGCCGACAACGACAATCCTCACCGCAGTCCCTCCCGGGCGGTCTGGGCCAGCAAAGCGAGCGCGTCGGCATCCGAGGTGCCGGGAAGCGCGTAGAACAACCCGAGCTGCTGATCGTCGTCGGGCAGCGTCACTGTCTCGTTCGCCAGAGTCAGAGATCCGACCACTGGATGGTCGAGTTCGCGCACGTAGTACGAACAGGTCCGCACCGGCCGCTTCGCCCACATGCGTGCGAACTCCGGGCTCTCCACCGACAGCCGGCCGACGAGCCGTTCCAGCACCGGATCGTCCCGATGCCGCGCGGCCGCCTGATGCAGCGCCGCGACCGTCACCGACGCCTTGTCCGCCCAATCCCGGTACAGCGCGCGATGATGCGGGTCCAGGAACAGCATCCGCGCGATGTTCGGCCGGACCCGCTCGTCCGGCGCGCCGAACGCGACGTGCCCGGCCAGCAGCGCGTGCCCGAGCCGGTTCCAGGCCAGCACGTCGGCCCGGTGATCGACCACCACCGCGGGCATCGACAGCGCCGCGAGCAGATCCCGCACCGCCGGCCGGAGTTTCGTCCGCCGGGACCGCGGCCGAGCGGGCCGCCGGGGCGCGGCCAGGTTCCGCAGGTGCTCGTGCTCGGCCGGATCCAGCCGCAACGCCGTCGCCAGCGCGTCGATCACCGAGTCCGAGGCGCTGCCGCTGGCCCCCTGTTCGAGCCGGGTGTAGTAGCTGGCGCTGACCCCGGCCAGCTCGGCCAGTTCCTCCCGGCGCAGCCCGGGAACCGCGCGCCGGGTCCCGCCCGGCGCGATCCCCGCCGCCTCCGGCGTCACCCGCGCGCGGCGGCTGCGCAGAAAACCGCCGAGTTCGTTGCTTCCGTTGCTCACCAGGCCATCCTGGCGCGCGCCGCAGCCGGTCGCCTGCCCCAGACCGGGATACCCCGGCGTCAGAACATCTTGCTCAGCACGTCGTGCCAGGCGGTGACGGCTTGCGCGAGCTGCGCGCCGCCCTTGGCCGCTTCGGTCACCGCGCTCAGCGCCAGTTTCGCGCGTCCGCGCTTCTGTTTCTCGCCGGGCTCGGCGGCGGCCTCGGCGATGTCCTTGACGTGGTACAGCAATTCCTCGCGCTCGCCGTCCGGCAGCTCGGGATCGTCCCGGACCGCCGCGGAGAGCGCCTCGATCGCCTCGGCGAGCCGGTCGTCCCGGCCGGCGACCGGAGCCAGCACCGTCGTGATGTCCCGGACGGTGCTGTTGAGGATGAAGTTGCTGTGCGTCACGTCGCCGCCGATTTCGATGCGGTGGCCGGACTGCGGCGCGGAATCCCGTTTGTAGTCGGCCATGTTGCCGAGCACCTCCGTCAGATAGTCGAGCGCGATCGTCACGTACGCCAGATAGCCGCGGGCGAAGCTTCCGGCGTCGAGCCGGTCGGTGCTCCACCGGGCCGCGAACTCGAACCCCTCGGTTCCCCTGGCCAGCCGGCGGCGGATCTCCTCGGTCACGAACCCGTCGAGCACCCCGCCGTCCAGCCGCCACTCCGGACCGAACCGCGACGGCCACTCCCCGGTGAGCGCCGCCTCCTTCAGCTTCGCGGTCTCGGCGAGGAAATCCCGCAGATCCTGCTCCATCGCCTCGCCCGACACGTGCTCCTTGAACCTGGCCTCCTTCGGCCGGTGCATGAGCGGCAGCAGCTTGGGCCGGGGGAGCGCGGCCAGCCCGTCCGCGACCTCGGCGAGCGCGCGGTGCAGGTCGCCGAGGAACGCCTCCCACTCTCCGGGCGGGAGCACCGCGATCCCGGCCCCGTCGTCGGCCCGCCCGTAGCGGGTGCTCAGCAGTTCCCGGAACCGCTCCGCCAGCGGACCGGCGACCGGATCCAGCAGGCGCTCCGCGTCCGGATGGATGCCGGAGAACAGAAGCCGCCGAGCGGAAGCCCACAGGAGCAGGTCCTTGATCTGGCCGACCGCCTCGCGCGTCGGGCGGGTGCCTTTGCGCTCCGGACCCCACCAGACGTTGTAGCGGCCGTGGTCTTCCTCCTCCTGAAGGAAACGCCCCGCTTCGCACAGCCGCTCGACCGGCGGCCGGAACACCTCCGCGTGCGCCCGCGCCTCGTCGGCGACGCCGGTCGTGAGCGCGGCGAGCACCTCCCGGATCGTGCGCCGCGCCCGGTCCGCGTCGGACACCGCCTCCCGCACCGAGCCGCTCAACGACAGCTGAACCGGCCCCGGATGCCGCGGCGACGGGAGCTTCGCCTCCCTCGTCTGCCGCTGCCAGCCATACGCCCGGGACGACCGTTCAGCACGCTTCTTGTCCTTCGCGGCGTTCTTGTCCGCCGCGATCTTCGCCTTGTTCTTCTCGTTGGCCTTCGAGGCGAGCCAGAGCACGCCGCCGATCAGCGCGATCCAGATCGCCAGGTTCAACCCGCCGGTCAACGCGGAATCGACGTCCCGGTTGACGGCCGCGGCGAACAGCACCACGACGATCACCACCGCGATCGCACATCCCAAGACGCCTCCCCCCGATCCACAGCATGATGCCACGCCGCCCGGACGCGGGACGATGAACGAAGACAGCCCGAGGGGAGAAGCCGATGCGGGATACGGATCAGCACGAACTCGACGCCTTGCTCGCCACAGCCCGGATCGTCCGCACGTTCAACAGCTACTACCGCGCGGTCGACGAGCAGCAGTTCGACGCACCGCGGTTCCAGCGGATCTTCGCACCGGACGGGAGGATCGTGCGCACCAACGGCGGGGAAACCGCCGGACCGGCGAACATCGCCGAGAGCCACGCCCGCAGCTTCGCTCGCTTCGAAGCGAGCCAGCACCTGCTCACCGGCCACGACGTCGACGTCAACGGAACCACGGCCGTCGTGCGCGCGAACCTCGTCGCCATCCACCTGTGGAAGGACCGGCCGGTCACCGTGCGCATGGAAGACCGCGCGTTCACCGCCGGCGGCGTCGTCACCGCGGAGCTGCGGCAGACCGGGAACGGCTGGCGCATCACCGAAGTCCGCACCAGGATCCTGTGGCGGACCGGCTACTTCGGAGACCTCGCGCAGACCCGCTGAGTCACCGTTTGAGGGCCCGGTACCGGTTGATCAACGCGGTCACCGTCGCGTGGTCCGCGCCGCGATTGAGCGCGGCGACCAGATCGTCCGGACAGAGCTGGTATGCCTCGCCCCACCACCGGCGGGCGCGGTTGTCCCAGATCTGGTAACCGCCGGGCACGCCCCTGGCGACGTAGCGTCGTTTCGCCATGGCCTCAATCCTGGTCGAATACGGCGGCGAAGGCGGGGGCGAGGCGTTTCAGCTCGGCTTGCTGTTCCATCCAGGTCGCGCGCCAGCCCGCGGCCGTGAGTGCGAGGACGCGGTTGCCGTGCGCGAGCACCAGCGCGCAAGCGGCGATCCGGGTCCCCCGGAACTGACCGCAGAACCCGAGCTGCGGGTCGCCGCCCGGGACCGAAAACCGCGTTTTCACCGCGAGTTCCTCGTCTTCCACCACCGCGGTTCCGCAGTCCAGCGCCTTGCCGAGGCCGGAAACCACCTGCTCGCCGGAATACCCCTGGTACTCGGCGAGCAGCTCCCGGATCTGCACCGTGTCCGTCACCGAACCCGCCTGCGCCCCGTTCTTCGCGGCGGAATCCCACGGCTGGTCCGCGCCGCACACCCGCAGGATGCGCAGGGGAGTGGTGGCGCCGACCACGTACGGCAGCGGCTCCCGCTGGCTGCGGACCCCGACCGCGGACAGCTGTGCTTCGTTCGGCAGGTACTTCGTGAGATCTTTCGGGACCGGCACCGCAGAGGACGAAGCTGGCGCCGACGACGGCACCGGGCTCGACGCAACCGGCGCGGCGGGCGTGTCGGCGGGTGCGGCGCAGCCGGAAAGAAACAGGACGAGCCCGGCGGCGATGACGACTTTGCGCATGATCCCCCTCCGCACGCGAGGAAGATCGCCGCCGCCCGGCCCGCCGTTACGACCCCGCCCAGCCCCGCCACACCCGGACCTCCGTCACCACCACCGCGTGCTCCGGCGGCCGCTCCGCGTACTGCGGGTACTTCTCCGCCAGCCACCCGGCGTACGGGTCCCGCTCCTCGGCCACCCGCGCCGTCCCGTCCGCACGGGCCCACCACAGCCGCGACCAGTCCTCGTCGTATTCGTCGGCCAGGAACGACACCGCCGGGTTCTCCGCGATGTTCGCCAGCCGCCGCAACGACGTCGTGCTCTTCGGCTTGTGGTCGACCGCGAAGACGACCGTGTCGCCGCGCACCGCGAACGTCACCGGCACCAGATGCGGGACCCCGCGACCGTCCGCCGTGGCGAGCCGGGCCACCCGCGCGGCCGCGAACCGCGCCCGGGTCTCCACAGTGGACAGTCGCACGGTCAGTCCAGCGCGGGGGAGTCGAGGGTCAGCGTGCCCAGTTCGGTGTCGAGCGAGGCGGACACCCCGAGCGGCAGCGTCGGCGACCCGGGCACGTGCCCGAAGCCGAACCCGCTCAGCACCGGAACCCCCAGCGGCGACAACCGTTCCGCCATCAGCTCGCGGATCTCCGCCTGGTCGCCGCACGCGGCCCACGAGCCCAGCACGATCCCGCGCACACCGTCGAACCAGCCCGACCGCAGCAGCTGCGTCACCATCCGGTCGATCCGGTACGGGCTCTCGGTCACGTCCTCCAGCAGCACGACCCCGCCCCGCGCGGAACCCTGTTCGGCGGTGCCGACACCGGACGCGAGCAGCGTCAGGTTCCCGCCCACCAGCACGCCCAGCGCCCGGCCGGGCACGAGCACGTCCGGCTCCCGCGCCCGCAGCACCCGCGTGTGGTCCGGCTCGAACAACGTCCGCCGCAAGTGTTCCGACGCCGGTTCGTCGAACAGCACGCTCGCGGGCATCGGCGAAAGCAGCGTGGCGAGGTCCAGATGCGTGTGCACGGCCCGGTGCAGCGCGGTCACGTCGCTCGACCCGGCCAGCACCTTCGGCCCGGCGGCTTTCAGCGCGGTCCAGTCCACCAGGTCGATCATCCGCTGCGTGCCGTAGCCGCCGCGCGCCGCGAGCACGCACCGGACCTCCGGATCCAGCCACGCTTCGGCGAACTCCGCCGCCCGCGCCTTGTCCGGCGCGGACAGATACGACTGCCCCGGAGCCCGCACCCCGGCGCCGACCCGCACCTTCACGCCCCAGCCGCGCAGCACCGGCAGCGCGGCGTCCAGCAGGTCCTGCGGCACCGGACCGGACGGCGCGACGAGCGCCACGGTGTCCCCGGCGGAAAGTCTGGCGGGCCTCACCGGCGCAGCTCCAGCCGCGGCACGTCCGGCGTCTCGAAGCCGAACACCTGGCCGTAGAAGGAAAGCTCCGCCTCCAGCGCGGCGACGATCGTCTCCGCCTTCCGGAACCCGTGCTGCTCGCCCTCGAACCGCAGGTACGCGTGCGGGATCCCGCTGCCGTCGATCCCGGCGACGAACCGGTCCGCCTGGTCCGGCGGGCAGATCTCGTCCTCCAGGCCCTGCAGGAACAGCACCGGCCCGGCCAGCGAGCCCACGTGCGTCATCGGCGAGCGCTCCCGGTACCGATCGGCCGCCTCCGGATACGGGCCGACCATGCTGACCAGGTACTGCGACTCGAAATCGTGCGTTTCGCCGCCCTCGCCGGTCCAGCCGGCGAAGTCGAGGATCGGGAACTTCACCGTCGCCGCCGCGTACGTGCGGGTCATCGTGATCGACGCCGCCGAGGTGAACCCGCCCGCGCTGCCGCCCCGGATGCCCAGCCGCGCGCGGTCGGCGGTCCCTTCCGCGACAAGCGCCTCCGCGACCGCCGCGCAGTCGCGGACGTCCACCACGCCCCACTGCTCCCGCAGCCGCTCCCGGAACGCCCGCCCGTAGCCGGTGGAGCCGCCGTAGTTCACCGCGACGACGCCGATGCCGCGGCTGGTGAAGTACGCGAAGTCCAGGTCGAGCGATTCGTCGCTGTGCCCGGTCGGCCCGCCGTGCACGTGGACCACGTACGGCGGCAGTTCGCCTTCCGGCGCAACGAAGTCCGGGTTCGTCGGCGGGAACACGTACGCCGGGATCTCCGCCCCGTCCGCCCCGGTGAACACCCGCTCCTGCGGCACCGGCAGATACTCCGCGGGCGGCAGCGAAGCCGGCTGCGGCGTGAGTTCGCGCCACTTCCCGGTGTCCGGGTCGAGCACCACGACCGCGCTCTCGTGCCGCGGCCCGCACGCGATCCCGGCGATCCCGTCCGCCGTCGCGACCAGTCCGCTCGCCGACCACACGGTCAGCTCGGTGTCGACGCGCGTCACCGAACCGTCGCTCTCGTCGAGAATCGCCAGCTTGCCCGAGTCGAGGACGGCGTGCTTCCCGCCGCCCAGCGGAGCGAACCAGCTGGTGCCGAGCTTCCACATCGGCCCGCCCAGCTCGCGCTCCACCGGCGCGAGATTCACCGCCGACCCGTCGAGCCCGACCCGGTGCAGATTCCACCAGCCGTCCGGATCGGCGAGCACGAGCAGCCGATCCGGCGTCTCCCACGCCACCTGGCACACCGCGACCTCCGGCCCGCCCGCCAGCACCCGCGCGTCCCCGAACGAACCGTCGGCCGCCACCGGCGCGACGAACAGCTCGGTCCCGTCCCACGGCATCGCCGGGTGGTCCCACGCGATCCACGCGGCGTGCGCGCCGTCCGGCGACAGCTGCGGCGCGGTGAAGAACCGGTGCCCTTCGACGAGCACCCGTTCGGCCGAACCGTCCAGCGGGATCGCGACCAGCTCGCGCGAGATGTCCGTGCGCCGCGGCCCGGTGCTGCGCTCCCGGACCGCCCACACCTCGCCCTCGCGGCCGGGCCGCAGGTCGCCGTAGCGGACGCCCTGCGGCGTGGCCGGTTCCGGGGTCAGCGCGGAGACTTCGCCGTCCTTCAGCGCGTACACCCGCTGATCGGCCCAATGCGTGAACACCACGACGCCGCCGACTGCGAGCCACGGCCGCCCGCCGTACTCGTGCACCCGGTTCCGGACGTTCCACGGCGCGGGCAGCACGTCTTCGGAGCCGCCGCCGGGCAGCGCGCGCACGAGCGCGACGCGGCCGCCTTCGGCAGGCCGCGCCTCCGCCCACCAGAGCGCGCCGTCGACCGCGGCGAGCCATTGCGCGCCGCCGCCGGCGGCCGCGGCGTCGGCCGCTGTGACGGGAGAGGTCCAGGTTCCATGAGGAGAGATGCGAGGCACCCGGAAAGCGTAACGAGGATCCGCTGCGTGTCCGGATCCGCACGCACCGCGCAGGAATCGCGCGCGAACTCCCCTGAACCCGGGGCGGCGGATGCCGATCATGCGTCCGTGGCCTAGGGTCGAAGACGCTATGTCACGCGTAATCCACGTCTTCCGCAAGCCCGACCGGTTCGTGGCCGGCACGGTCGGCGAGCCCGGCGACCGCACCTTCTACCTCCAGGCGACGGAGGACGTGCGGACGATCAGCGTCACGATCGAAAAACAGCAGGTCGTCGTCCTCGCCGAGCGGCTCGGCTCGCTCCTGGAGGAGGTCGCCAGCCGGTTCGGGGCCGACGTGCCCGCCGAGGCCCCCGACGACCAGGTCGACGTGGACCCGCTCGCGGTGCCCGTCGAGGAGGAGTTCCGGGTCGGCACGATGGGGCTCGGCTGGGACGCCGACTCCGGCGCGGTCGTCGTGGAACTGCTCGCGATCACCGAGGGCGAAATCGACGAGACCGTCGTGCTCGACGACACCGAGGAGGGCCCGGACGCGGTCCGCGTGTTCCTCACCCCGGTCGCCGCCCGCGCCTTCGCCGAACGCGCCGACCGCGTCGTCAACGCCGGCCGCAAGCCGTGCCCGCTGTGCGGCGAACCGCTCGACCCGGCCGGGCACATCTGCCCCCGGCAGAACGGGTACCGGCGCGACATCGACGTGACCGAGGACTGAGGGCGCCCGTGGCGAGCACCGCGCCAGGGCCGGCCGACCCGGCCGCCCGCGATTTCGTCTCCCGCGGCCGCATCGACGTCGAGGGCAGGCTGGTCGACGCGTCCAACGTGACGCTGTTCTGCGCCATCGAACTCGACGGCGTCACCGGCCGCGTCGTGTACAAGCCGGTGTCGGGGGAGCGGCCGCTGTGGGACTTCCCGGACGGCACCCTCGCCGGCCGCGAGGTCGCCACCGCGATGATCTCCGACGCCTGCGGACTCGGCGCGATCCCGCCCACCGTGCTGCGCGACGGCCCGTTCGGGCCCGGCATGGTGCAGCTGTGGGTCGAAACCGACGAGGACGCCGAAGTCGTCGACGTCTGCGCGCCGGAGGAGGTCCCCGAAGGCTGGCGCACCGTGCTGCACGCGCACGACCGGCTCGGCGAACCGGCGGTCCTGGTCCACGCCGACCATCCGGACCTGCGCGAACTCGCGGTCCTCGACATCGTCGTCAACAACACCGACCGCAAGGGCGGGCACCTGCTCGCCGGCACCGACGGCCACGTCTACGGCGTCGACCACGGCATCTGCCTGCACACCGACCCGAAACTGCGCACCGTGCTGTGGGGCTGGATCGGGGAAGACCTGCCCGCCGACGCCGTCGAGAAACTCCGGAAACTCCGCGCGGACCTCGACGGCCGGCTCGGCGCGGAACTCGGCGAACACCTCACCGCTTTCGAGATCCGGGCGCTTTCGCAGCGCACCGACTATCTGCTCGCCGAGGCGGTGTTCCCCGAGCCCGGCGACGACTGGCGCGCGATCCCCTGGCCGCTGTTCTGATGGCGGACTCGATGGACACCGCCCTGATGGACACCGCCGCCCGCGCCCGCCTCGTCGACCGGTTCGGCCCGGCCGCCGAAGCCTGGTGCGACGCGCTGCCCGCCCTCGTCGACCGGCTCTGCGGCCGATGGGGCCTCACCGTCGCCGAGGCCCGCTCCGGCAACACCGGCCGCACCCTGCTGTGCCGCGACGGCGAAAACCGGCTGAAAGTGCTCAAACTCTGCCCGGACCGCGCCATCGCCACCGCCGAGGCGACCGCGCTCGGCTCGTGGGCCGGACTGTCGCGGGTCGTGCAGATCCTCGACGCCGACCTCGACCACGGCGCGGTGCTGCTCGAAGGACTCGAACCCGGCACCACGCTCACCGGACTCGGCGCCGACGTCCCGTGGGACCAGATCGGCGAACTCCTCGCCGACGTCCACGGCGTCCCCGCCGCCGGCCCGTTCCCGACCCAGCTCGAACGCGTCCGCTTCATGTTCGGCCTCGCCGAGCAACGGCTCGCCGGGTCCCCGGCCGAAGCGCACCTGCCGCTGGAAACGCTGCGCACCGGCCTCGCGCGGTCGGAGAAACTCGCCGCCAGCGGCCCGATCGCCCTCGTGCACGGCGACCTGCACCCCGGCAACGTCCTCGACGCCGGGCCCGAGCGCGGAGCCGTCGCGATCGACCCGCGCCCATGCGTCGGCGACCCGGCCTTCGACGCGGTCGACTGGGCGGTACTGCCGCTGGCCGACGGCGGCGCGCTGGACGACGGGATCGCCCAGCTGCCGCACCTCGACGGCGACCGGGTACGCGCGTGGTGCGTCGCGCTGGCCCCGCTGGTGGCGATGGGCCCGCTCCGCCGCGGCGGCCCGACTCCGTTCACCGACGCGGTCCTGCGGATGGCGAGCTGAGCCGGGCAGTCGCGCGGCTAGCCTCGGGCGACCTCCGCGGTGTGCGCGGAGGTGTAGCGCTCGCCCGTCACCTGGTCGCTCAGCGGGTCCAGCGCGGCAAGCGCCTCGGCGTCGAGCACGAGGTCCAGCGCGGCGGCGTTCTGCTCCAGCCGGGCCGGGCTGCGGGTACCCGGAATGGCCGCCACCGCCACCCCGAGCCGCTCGGCCTGCGCGTACACCCAGGCCAGCGCCACCTGCGCCGGGGCAGCGCCCAGCCGATCGGCCACCTCGCGCACGGTCTGCGCGATCTTCTCGTTGGCGTCGCCCGCCTCGCCGGCGAAACGGGGGTTGGTGCGCCGGAAGTCCTTCTCGCCCAACGCGGAGCGGTCCAGTGCGCCGGTCAGGAACCCCCGTCCCAGCGGCGAGTACGGCACCAGCCCGACCCCCAGCTCGGCCATCACCGGGACGACCGCCTCGACGTCGCGGGTCCACAGCGAGTACTCGCTCTGCACCGCGGCGATCGGGTGCACCGCGTGCGCCCGGCGCAGCAGCCCGCCGTCGACCTCGGATAGGCCGAGATGACGGACCTTGCCCGCCTCGACCAGCTCGGCCATCGCCCCCACGGTTTCCTCGATCTCCACGTCCTGGGGCGGGCGGTGGGCGTAGTACAGGTCGATCACGTCGACGCCCAGCCGCAGCAGCGAGGCGTCGCAGGAGCGCAGCACGTAGTCCCGGGCGCCGCGGATGCGACGGGCCCGGTCGCCGGCGCTGCGGTCGATGCCGAACTTCGTGGCCACCTGCACCTGCTCCCGGCGGCCATGGACAGCCCGGCCCACCAGCACCTCGTTGTGCCCGGAGCCGTAGGCGTCCGCGGTGTCCAGGAACGTGACGCCCAGCTCAAGTGCCCGGTCGATGGTGGCCAGGCCGCCGTCCCAGTCGGCGGCGCCGTAGCTCTCGCTCATTCCCATGCACCCCAGGCCCATCGCACTGACGGAAAGACCGGGCGAGCCGAGCGTGGTTCGGGTGATCATGCGCGGATGCTCCTCCTGCCCGGCGGACCGGGCGGTTGCTCGACAACGGGTGAACGCCGCCGACGCTAGGAGCTGGAGCGCGCTCCACGTCAAGCCGCAGGACCGGCCCCGGCGTGGCGGCGGGACGGCCCCCGCCCCGGGCGATAGCGTGCCCGACCGTGCGCTCCCGTTCCTATGACGACGTGCTGTCCGGCCCGCGCAAGCGGAAGGTGCCGGAGGTCCCCGCCGAACCCGGGCTCGTGGTCGAAGACCCGGCCAGCGGCTACTGCGGCGCGGTGGTGAAGATCGAATACGGCAACGTCGTCCTCGAGGACGCCAAGGGCCGCCACCGCGTGTTCCCGCTCGCGCCCGCCGCGTTCCTGCTGGAAGGCAAACCGGTCACGCTCGTGCCGGTCAAGAAGACCGCCGCCCCCGCGCGGCAGGTGTCGGCGTCCGGCTCGGTCCGCGTGCAGGGCCTGCAGGCGCGGGTCGCGCGCGACTCCCGGATCTGGGTCGAGGGCAAGCACGACGCCGAACTGGTCGAACGCGTCTGGGGACACGACCTGCGCGTCGAGGGCGTCGTCGTGGAACCGCTCGACGGCGTCGACGTGCTGGCCGACCGGATCGCCGAATTCGGCACCGGACCCGGCCGCAGGCTCGGCGTCCTCGTCGACCACCTCGTGCCGGGCAGCAAGGAATCCCGGCTGGTCGGCCAGATCCGCGACGAGCAGGTGCTCGTCACCGGCCACCCGTACATCGACGTCTGGCAGGCGGTGAAACCGGCCTCGGTCGGCATCCGCGCCTGGCCGGAGATCCCGCGCGGCACCGAATGGAAGGCCGGCATCTGCGACGCGCTCGGCTGGGGCGAGCCGTACGAGGGGTGGCAGCGCGTGCTCGCCGGGGTGCGCAGCTTCCGCGACCTCGAAACGCCGCTGATCGGCGCGGTCGAACGGCTCATCGACTTCGTGACCGATCCGGGCGATGACACTCCGTAGTGTCCGTTATGTCGGGAAAATCCAAGGTCACGCGTCGGTCACGTCGGTTAGCTTGCCCGGTGCGAACCGACGCGATCTGAGAGCATGAGGGCATGGCAGCGGCTCTGATCTGGCTGATCATCGGCATCGTCCTGATGATCGCGGAGGTGATCTCCGGCGACTTCGTGCTGATCATGCTCGGGATCGGGGCGCTGCTCGGCGCGGGCTCGGAAGCGCTGACCGGCAACATCTACATCGACGTCGCCGTGTTCGCGGTCAGCTCGGTCGGCCTCCTCGCGCTGGTCCGCCCGACGCTCAAGCGCCGCTTTCTCGCCGGGTCTGCCATCCCCACCGGCATCGACGCGCTCGTCGGAGCCAGGGCCGTCGTGGTGTCCACTGTGGACTACGATGCCGGCCAGGTGAAAATCGGCGGCGAGGTGTGGTCGGCGCGCGCCGTGCACGAATCGCAGCCGCCGATCGCTCCGGGAACCAGCGTCACGGTCGTCGAGATCTCCGGCGCCACGGCCGTGGTCGACATCGTCTCGTGAGGCGCCGTCCGAGGAAAAACGGTACTAGGTAAGGGGAAACGCTCTTGTCGACAATAGCGATCGTCGTGGTCGCGCTGCTGGCCCTGTTCGTCATCATCACAGTGGTCAAGGCGATCATGGTGGTGCCACAGGCCCAGTCGGCGGTGATCGAGCGGCTCGGCCGGTTCCGCACGGTCGCTTCGCCCGGCCTGACCTTCCTCGTCCCGTTCCTGGACAAGGTGCGCGCGCGGATCGACCTGCGCGAGCAGGTCGTCTCGTTCCCGCCGCAGCCGGTGATCACCGAGGACAACCTGACGGTGAACATCGACACCGTCGTGTACTTCCAGGTCACCGACTCGCGCGCGGCGGTCTACGAGATCTCGAACTACATCATCGGCGTCGAGCAGCTCACCACCACCACGCTCCGCAACGTGGTCGGCGGCATGAGCCTGGAAGAGACGCTGACCTCCCGCGATTCGATCAACACCCAGCTGCGCGGCGTCCTCGACGAGGCCACCGGCCGCTGGGGCATCCGCGTCGCCCGCGTCGAGCTGAAGGCGATCGAGCCGCCCGCCTCCATCCAGGACTCGATGGAGAAGCAGATGCGCGCCGACCGGGAGAAGCGCGCGATGATCCTCACCGCCGAAGGCCAGCGGGAATCGTCGATCAAGACGGCCGAAGGCCAGAAGCAGAGCCAGATCCTCGCCGCGGAAGGCCAGAAGCAGGCCGCGATCCTCGCCGCCGAGGCGGAACGGCAGTCGCGGATCCTGCGCGCACAGGGTGAACGAGCCGCCCGCTACCTGCAGGCACAGGGCCAGGCGAAGGCGATCGAGAAGGTGTTCGCGGCGATCAAGGCCGGCCGCCCGACGCCGGAAGTCCTTGCCTACCAGTACCTGCAGACCCTGCCGCAGATGGCGCAGGGCGACGCGAACAAGGTCTGGATGATCCCGAGCGACTACGGCAAGGCCCTCGAAGGCTTCGCCCGCGCGCTCGGCGCCCCCGGCGACGACGGCGTGTTCCGCTACGAGCCGCCGAAGGACGACACTCCGGCCCGCCCGGACCTCGACGACGACGAGGTCGCCGGCTGGTTCGACACGAGCAGCGACCCGAAGGTCGCCGAAGCCGTCGCGGCGGCGGAAGCCGTGGCGCGCAAGGAGGTCGACGGACCGCTGGGCGCGTCGGCGGAACGCCGCGCGATCGGCGGAACCCCGCAGGCCAAGCCCGAGGCCCCCGCGCCCGCTCGGGAAGAGGAGCCGCCCCCGCCGCCGGAGCGGCCGCAGCCCACCACGCCGCCGCCCGCCCAGCAGCTCCCGCAGCCGCAGCCCCCGGCCACGCCGCCGGGCGGCCCGTACCAGGGCCCGCCGCCGCAGCAGTTCGGCGGACCGCAGCAGGGACCGGGCAGCGGGCCGTTCCCGCAGCAGGGCCCGTTCGGCGGACCGCAGGGCGGACCCCCGCCGCAGCGCTGATCACTTCGGGAAGGGGGCTGCCGCACCGGAAATCGGTGCGGCAGCCCCCTTTTTGTGCGATCAGCGGGCGTAGACGCGGACGTCGTCGATGTCGGCCTTAGACCGGTCCGGCAGCGCGATCACGCACAACACGGTCACCACCACCGAGGCCACGATGTAGATCGAGATCGAATACGGCGTCCCGGTGGTGTGCAGCAGCCAGGTCGCCAGCAGCGGAGCCGGACCGCCCGCGAACACCGAAGCCAGCTGGTATCCCAATCCCGCGCCGCCGTACCGCAAATGCGTCGGGAAGCTCTCGCCGATCAGCGCCGCCTGCGGGCCGTACTGCATCGAGTGCGCGACCAGCGACACGATGATCGCGAGGAAGATCATCGCGTGCCCGCTGTGGGTCAGCACCGTGAAGTACGGGAACGCGATCACCCCGGTCAGCACCGCGCCGGTCAGATACACCTGTTTCCGCCCGATCCGGTCGGAGAACTGGGAGAACAGCGGGATCAGCAGCAGTTCCGCGGCCGCGCCCACCAGCACCGCGTTGAGCACGAACGTCTTGCTGAACTCCGGCCGCTGCACCACATACACGAGCACGTAGCTGGTGAACAGGTAGAACGGCATCTGCTCGCTGAACCGCAAACCGGCCGACAGCAGGATTTCCCGCCAGTGGTGCCGGACCACGTCCTTCACCGGAGCCTTCGAGGTGCGCTTCGCGGCGACCGCGGCGGCGAACATCGGCGTCTCCAGGATCCGCAACCGGATCACCAGCCCGATCGCGACCAGCACCAGGCTCAGCAGGAACGGGATCCGCCAGCCCCACGACGAGAACGCCTCCGGCGACAGCGTCGCGGACAGCAGCGTCATCCCGCCGGTGCCGAGCACGAGCCCGACCGGGACGCCGACCTGCGCGAAACTCGCCAGCAGCCCGCGCCGCCGCTGGTTGCCCCATTCCATCGCCAGCAGCACCGACCCGCTCCACTCGCCGCCGATCGCGATGCCCTGCACCAGCCGCAGCAGCACGAGGATCAGCGGGGCCGCGATGCCGATCGTCGCCGCGCCCGGCAGCAGGCCGACGATCGCCGAGGACAGCCCCATCAGCAGCAGCGTCACGATGAGCGTCGCCTTGCGGCCCAGCCGGTCACCCCAATGGCCGAAGATCGCCGCGCCGACCGGACGGGCCGCGAACCCGACCGCGTAGGTGGCGAACGACTGCATCACCCCGGCATAGGAGGACGAGGCGGGGAAGAACAGATGGGGAAAAACCAGCGCCGCGGCCGTGTTGTAGAGAAAGAAGTCGTACCACTCGATGGTGGTTCCGATCGATCCGGCCAGGGCTGCCCGGCGTACCTGCACCCGGCGGGCGCCGGAGGAAGCTTGGACTGACTGGGTGACCTCGTTGTCGCCTAGCGTCATGGTCGTGCACCTCTCGTGACGGTCGTCACACTATAGTGTGGATGACCCGCGATGGTTTGACGATTCCCGCCCTCTGCTCCGGACGGGTTGTTTCCGCCCTTCCGGCACACCGCCCGGACCCGGATCCGGGGGACCGCGCGACTACCATCACAGCCGTGACCGAGGACAAACCGCTGCGCGCGGACGCGCGGCGAAACCGCGCCAAGGTGCTCGAAGCCGCCGAGACGGTGTTCGCGGCGAAGGGCACCGGAGCGCCGACCGAGGAGGTCGCGCGCGAGGCCGGAGTCGGCATCGGCACCGTGTTCCGGCACTTCCCCACGAAAGAAGCGCTGCTGGAGGCCGTGCTCTACGCGCGGCTGCACCGGTTCGTTGACGAGGCGGACGCGGTCGTCGCGCAGAACGCCCCCGACGCCGGAGCCGCGTTCTTCACTTTCCTCACCAGCTGGGTCGAGATGTCCAGCGCCAAAAACGCCTACTTCGAAGCGCTGAGCGCCGCGGGCGTGTGCGTGCCCAGCACGGGATCGGAGATCGGGGAGCGGCTGCGCGAATCCCTCGGCGTGCTGCTGCGGCGCGCGCAGGACAGCGGCGCGGTGCGGCGCGACGTCACCACCACGGAGCTGATCCCGGTGATCATCGGCACCGCGAAGGCGGCGGAGCACGTCGGCGCCGACCGTGAACTGCGCGACCGCACCATCGCGATCCTGTTCGACGGCCTCCGCGCCTGAGTCAGCGAAGCACGGCAGCGAGCAAATCGGTGCCGAGCGAAGACAACTGCGGCAGATCGAGCGAGTAGCGGACGTACCGGCCTTGCCGTTGCGTCGTCAACAGACCCGCCCGCCGCAGGACCGCAAGGTGCCGGGAAACCTCCGGCGCCGACAGATCCCAGCTGTGCGCCAGCTCGCCCGTCGTGTGCGGACTGCGGGCCAGCATCCGCAGCAACCGCAGCCGAACGGGATGGGCCAGCGCGTCGAGCCGCTGCACGACCGTGTCCAGCGGCACCGGCGCGGCCGCCTCGGCGACCGGGTACTGCACCACCGGCCGCCACCCCTCCGCGTGGACCACGACCAGGTGCGGAGTGCCGAAAACGCTGGGAATGAACGTAACTCCGCCATCGTGGGCCGAGGTCGCCTTGTCCTGCAGCTTGTCGATGACGATGCGGGCGCCGTCCTCGGACAGTGCCACCGCGCCGGAAACCGCGTCGAGTGCGGCCCGGATTCCCTTGTGCCGCAGCAGATCCTGCTTGTGCCGCAGGTCCGCAGCGAGCTGCGGCTGGAGACCCGCCCACGCGCTGTCGAAGAACGTTTCGGCGCACTGTTCGAGGGTGTCGCGAACGCGGGCGCGCGTGGCGGAGGGGTTCGTCAGCAGGCTTTCCGCGAATGCTTCCTGCCGAGGACCGCGTGCCTGTGCGAGGTCCAGCGCACGCTCGCGCGAAGCCGGGTCGGCGAGCGGAGACCGTGCGGCGATGCGGGTGCTGCCGCAGGTCGAGACCAGCGCGGCGGTCGCGTACGTCTCGTCGTCGATCAGGTCGACATCGGCTAGCTCTTCGGCGAGCGTCGGACGCGGATGCGCGGGCAACAGGAAGTCGGCCTGGGCCGAACGCCACAGGGAGTCCGCTTCCCGCACGCGTTCGGCCAGCTCGGGCCGCATCCCGGCGCAGACCTCGCGCGCCCACCCGGCGAAGTGCGGATGATGCGCCGGCTCGGCGAGCACGTGCAGCATCGCGGTCAGCTCCGCGAGCGGCGACGCGGCGAACCGCAACTGCTCGGCAGGCAGCCCGGCGATGTCGATCCTCAACGTCACCGCCCCAGCATCGCCGATCGGCCGCCCCGGTTCTTCGCCGGTTGACGGAAATTGCGAATCGGCGTGCTCCGCACCAGGTCAGCGCCGCACTGTCGGCGGCATGACCACCAAGATCCGGCCGACCGCGCTGATCCGCGTCTCCGGCGGACCGCGCTACGCGGCCGCCATGGCCGTCGACGCGATCGGCACCGGCCTGCTGCGCCCGTTCCTCCTGATCTACGGCGTAACCGTGCTCGGCCTGTCCGCACCCGCCACCGGGGCCGCGATGACGGCCGGCGTCCTGGCCGGCCTCGGCTGCATGCCCGCCGTGGGCCGATGGCTGGACCGGGGCGCGCGCAGCACCGTGGTGGCCGCTTCGATGCTCGTACGTGCGCTGGGCGTCGCGATGTTGCTGGCGACCCCGACGGGGCAGCTGTGGCCGTTCGTCGCGGCGGCAGTTCTGTTCTCCGCAGGCAACCAAGCCTGGCCAGCCGCGCACGCAGCCCTCGTCGCGACACTCGCCGTCGGCCGGGAACGCGACGCGGCACTCGCCGCCAGCCGTTCCCTCCGCAACGCAGCGCTCGGCATCGGAGCCTTGCTCGCCACCGCGTGCCTGGCCGGCGGCTCGGACGCGTTGCGCGCCATGGCCGTCGGCACCGGGCTCGCGTATCTGGCCGCCGCCGGTTTGGCGTGGTCGGTCCACCTGCGCGCCCCGGCCACCGTCGCGGCCCCGACGGAGGAGGGCGCGCCGCGGATGGGCGCACTGCTGGCCGCGAACGTCATCTACGCGTTCTGCCTCAACGTGCCGGAGATCGCGCTGCCCTTGGTGCTGACCGCGTATCTGCACGCGTCCCCGGTGTGGTCGGCGGTGGTCTTCGTGGCCAACACGGTGCTCGTGGTCGCCCTGCAAGTGCCGGTCACCGTCGCGCTGGCGCGGGTTTCCCGGCGGATCGCGTTGTCGGCCGGGGGAGTAGTGCTGGCTGTGTCGTATCTCGGCTTCTGCGCGGCGACCTCGCTCGGACCAGGCTGGGCCGCACCCGCGATCGCGGCGGTTTCGGTGGTCTGCACCATCGGCGAGATCATCTACGCAGGCAGCGCCACCGCGCTCGTCATCGCAGTGGCTCCCTCCCGCCTCCTCGGCCGGGCGATCGCGCGCTTCGAACTGTCGACCGGCATCGGGCTCGCCGTGTCCCCGGCGGCGATCACCGCGCTCGCTCCGCTCGGTGCGGGCGCGCTCTGGGGTAGCCTCGCCGGGGCGACGCTGCTGTCCGCGGGCGCCGTGGCCGGACAGGGAAAGCGCGGCCTAGACTGAGGCAATGACCAACCGCTTAGTCTGTATTGGCGATTCGTTCACCGAAGGCGTCGGGGACGACGACCCGTCCGCGCGCAACGGTGTCCGCGGCTGGGCCGACCGGGTCGCCGAGGTGCTGGCGCGCGAGCCCGGGTTCCGGTACGCCAATCTGGCGGTGCGCGGGAAACTCCTGCCGCAGGTGCTGAACGAGCAGGTCGAACCGGCACTGGCGATGAAGCCGGACCTGGTCACCGTCTACGCGGGCGGCAACGACCTGATGCGGCCGCGCGTCGACATCGACAGCCTCGCCGACTCCTACGAACGCGCCGTGGCCCGGTTCCGCGCGGCCGGCGCGCAGGTGCTGCTGTTCACCGGCGTCGACGGCGTGGAAGACGCGCTGTTCCGGCAGATCCGCGGCCGGGTCGCGATCTACAACGAGCACGTGCGCGGCATCGCCGCCCGGCACGAGACGCTGCTGGTGGACATGTGGTCGATGCGCCAGCTGCGCGACCGGCGCATGTGGTCCCCGGACCGGCTGCACCTCAACGCCGCCGGGCACACCGAAATCGCCATCGCCGTGCTCGACGCGCTGGGCGTGCAGCACAGCCTCACGCACGTCGCGCTGGGACCGCGCCCTCGCCTGTCGACGCGGGAACAGCGCGCGGCGAACCTCCGCTGGGGCCGGGAACACGCGCTGCCGTGGATCGGCCGCCGTCTGCGCGGCGAGTCCTCCGGCGACACGATCGCCCCGAAATACCCGGAACTGCAGTCCTTCGACGAGACAGTCGCCGGATAGTTCAGCCCGCGAGCTGCCGCGCGCGATGGTCGGCGACATTGACCCGCGTGCCGCAGCGAGTGGAGCAAAACCGCCGGCGGCCGTTACGCGACGTGTCCACGAACGCGACGCCGCACCCCTCGCGCGCACAAACGCCGAGCCGGTGCGGCTCCTCGCACACGAGATGCGCGAGCCCGCCGGCGGTGTAGGCGTAGAACCTTTCGACCACGCTCGCGCCCTCGCTGGAGTAGTGCAGATGCGGCGCTTTCCCGTCGTGACTGGCGATATTGGGCCGGCACGCGGCGACCGCGAGCAGCCCGTTGACGAGATCGACCCGTTCCGCCGTCGTCTCCGCGACGAACACCCGGTGCAAGCGCCGCCCCCACGCGAGAATCCGCTCCGCCTCGTCCGCGGAGATGCGCGGCAGCACCATCTCGTGCGCTCGCCCGGCGGTCCGCACCTCGGCGGCCGTGACGTCGTCGCGCTGGGAAAGGGTGGCCAGGTCGGCGGCTACTTGCGCGCCCGCGCCGCCGTAAGGGTTGAAGTGCACTCGACCATTACAGCACGATCCGCGCGGCGCGGAAAAGTCCGGCCGGAAAATACGTTTGACCCGCCGCTTGCGGGCAGGCGAAGATGAATGCACGAGAACGGATCAAGGAGCGCTCATGACGGACATGCGAGGCCGGTATCCGGCCGCCGCCCGGTGTTCGTCGGGCGATCAGCGCCGCACCTGCCGAAAAGGCGGCCTCCTCGGACGTGCGGGTTTCCCGTCGTGACGTAGCCATCGTCATGACGAGAGCCGCCCGTCGGGGAAACCGACCCGGGCGGCTTCTCTTTTTCGGACGCAATTGTCTCCCGGCGCGGGAGCGTATTTCCTGCTGCCCATTTCGCGATGGCCAGCGAGGTTCTTTGACAACTGCACAGCGGAGCAAGACTTTTTCCCAGGCTCGTCCCCGTCGCCTCACCCGCGGCCAGGACGAGCGCCGGGTCCGGCAGCCGAGCGCGGCCGGACCCGCACGGTGAAGACGGGCGGCGGCGCCCCACCCGGCGGTAAACCGGACGCCCTTTCGCGGCACTGAGGGTTCGACTCCCTCCTTCACCATCACCCCTGTAGCTCAGCGGGAGAGAGCGCCGCACTACGAATGCGGAGGTGCCAGGTTCGAGTCCTGGCAGGGGTACCGGCCCGGCGCCGGGGGAGCGCCGGAGCCTTTGCTCACGTGGCCCAGCGGCAAGGGCGCCGCACTGTCGATGCGGAGAATCGCGGGTTCGAGTCCCGTCGTGAGCGGGGGTCGTTAGCTCAACAGCGCAGAGCAGCCGGCTTTTACCCGGCGGGTTCAGGGTTCGAGTCCCTGGCGGCCCACTTTCGCCCTCGAGACCGCGGCCGAGCGGCTCAGAACACGACCGCCCGCCGTCGACCTCGCGGACCGTGGTGCCGAGCGGCACAGGACACGTACGTGGCGGGCACGCGGCGCGGCGGCGAGTCAGTACCGTGGCCTCCCATGACCGACACCGAGATCGAGATCACCGCGGACCTGGTCCGGGACCTGCTGCGGGACCAGCATCCGGACCTCGCCGGCCTGGCGGTCCGCGAGGTGCCGGGCGGGTGGGGCAACCAGATGTGGCGGCTCGGGGACGAACTGGTCGTGCGGATGCAGCGGATGGACCGCACGCCGGAATTCCAACTGAAGGAGCGCCGGTGGCTGCCCGTGCTGGCCCCGCGCCTGCCGCTGCCGGTCCCAGCCCCGGTGCGGTCCGGCGAACCGTCGGAGCGGTTCCCCAAGCACTGGACCGTGATGACCTGGGTGCCCGGCGAACCGCTGGACCACAGCACGATCAGCCGAGGCGCCCACGCGGCCGACACCCTCGCGGACTTCCTCCGCGCGCTCCACGTGCCAGCACCCGCCGACGCGCCGATCGCCGCCGACCGCGGTGCCCATCCTCGCGACTGCACCGAGGGCTTCCAGCAGTTCTTCGAAGCGGTTGCCCTGGACGATGTCGCCGCCGAGGTCCGGGCGGTCTGGGACGACGCCGTCGCGGCCGAAGCGTGGGACGGCCCGCCGGTGTGGGTGCACGGCGATCTCCATCCCGCGAACGTCGTCGTCACGGACGGGACGCTCTCGGGCATCGTCGATTTCGGCGACCTGTTCGCCGGAGATCCGGCCTGGGACCTCGCCGCCGCGTGGGTGCTGCTGCCCGCGGGGATGGCCGCGCGGTTCTTCGACACCTACGCGCGGGCGGACGAGGCGACGATCCGGCGCGCCCGCGGGCTGGCCGCACTGAAGAGCCTCTTCCTGCTGCTCATGGGACAGAACGGAGACCGCGGACTTCCCGGCGGCAAGCCGCACTGGGGACCGGCGGGGCGGGCGGCGCTCGATCGCGTTCTGCGCGACGGGCTCGCTGCCTGATCGCGCCGACGCGTTATCGAGGTGTTCCGCCCAAAGCCGCGCTGGCCTCTCGCGGGCAGCGCCGCCGACGGAACAGCTGTCCCCACCATTTTCCGCTGTGGAACCCCCGCAGCGGCACCGCGCGCGGTTCGGCAACCAGCGGAGCCTCATAAGCCCCGCCAACGTGGATCGACACCACGGCGCGCGACTCACCCAAATCCGTAAGGGTTGAACTGCACTGAACCATTACCGCACGATGGCGGGCATGGAAGAAAACCGCTGTCCTCGCTGTGGCTGGCCGCTGGCCGAGCTGCCCGCCTCCGCTGTCGTGCCCGCGTCGGCGGGCAGCCGCGCCGACTATCTCCGCTGTGTGTGCGGCGCCTGGATCGCCCGGCTCGGCGGGGTGGTCGTCGGGTCCACCCGGCCGCGCTGACTACCAGTGCCCGGGCCGGGCCAGCCGCGGCGGCAGCTTGGTCGAGCGGTCGCCGCGGGCGGCGTTGACCTGGGACTGGGTAAGGAAAATGCTGCCGGTGAAGTCGGCTCCGCGGACGTCGGCGTCGCGCAGATCCGCGCCGATCAGGTCCGCGCGACGCAGGTCCGCGCCCCGGAGATTGGCCGCGATCAGGTACGCGCCGCGCAGGTTCGCACCCCGCAGATCCGCCCCGGCGAGCTTCGCGCCCATGAGGTCGGCACCGCGACGGTCCTTCTTCCGGCCAGCACCGGCGCGCACGAGTTCGCTCGTGCGCGCCAGCAACGGGTTCACCTGGGCCCGGCGGGCGTCGACGTCGATCGCCAGCACCGCGTCCGCGTCTCCCGCCGTCGCCTGCTCGAGGTCGGCGATCGCGGCGTCCAGATCCGCGTGGATCTCGCGGGTCACGTCCAGGGAGCGCGCCTCAGTCAGGTACCAGAGCAGCTCGTGCAGGTGCCGCATCACCGGCAGCGCGGCGAACATCCGGTCGCGGGTTTCCGGGGCGTCGCGCCAGCTGCGGCCGCCGAAGGTCACCTGCGACACCTGCTGTCCGGCACCGAAGCAGTCGTACCCGGTGCAGCCCGCGAAACCCTTGGGCCGCAACCGATCGTGGATGCCGCAGCGATAGTCGGCCAGCAGGTTCGGGCACGGGTCGCCAGCGCGCTTGTCGATGGCGAAATCAGCGGATTTGGTGAAGGTGAGCGCGACGCAGCAGAGTGCGAAACAGCTCGTGCAGTCGGCGGTCAGGGTGCGGCGGTCGGGCAAGGTCTCTCCAGCGAAGGCGGACGAACCCGCCAAGGGTAGTCCCCGCTCAACTCCCGGCGACGACCACGACGCGTCGGCGGCGCGCCCGCATCACCAGCAGCGCGAGCACGAACACCTGCAGCTCCGGTTCAACGCCGGGCAAGTCGGCGGCGCGGGCGCTGACGGTGCCGATCGTGTTCCCGGCCTCGTCGATCCGCGCGTGGTCGCGGCGGCCGGTCCGCCGGAAGCGAAGCACCTCGCCGCCGCTCTCGACGCTCCACTCCCGCCGTCCCGGCCGGGTCGCACGAGCGAGCACCGACCCGTCGGCGGCCAGCAGCTGGCGCGTGCCGAGCCGATACCCGGTGCCACCCAGCTGGAACTGCCCGCCGGACCGGGCTTCGACCACGGTGAGCGGCTGTCCGTCGCGGGTGATCTCGTAGCGCTTGCTCGCCAGTCCGGTTTTCTTCGCGTGCAACATGCGGCCACTCCAGCATCGCCCTGCCGGAACCGCCCGTGCCGTTTGTCATGGGTGATCATGCGCGAGGCGGTCGTACCATGATCGACGTGCGCGAAACCGATCCGGACCGCTTCTCGATCCGGCAGTGGCCGGACTGGAGCTTTTGGACGGACCCGCTGCGCGGCGCCTCCGAACTGCACCGGGGCCGCGTCCGGTCCGTGGCGGTCAACGGCCTGATGATGGGCTTCCTGGCCGTCTGGGTCGTCGAGCTGTGGGACGGCCGCAACGGCCCGGTGCGCACGGCGCTCGCCGTCGGCTTCCTCTGCTGCTACGCCCTCGCGTACCTGCTGGTGCTGTGGTTCGGCCCGGTCGCGCTGCGCCGGCAGCGGATCGCGATGGTGGCGGTGATGTTCACGCTCGGCACGCTGCCCGCGCTGATCCTGGGCTCGCCGGTGTACCTGACCTGCCTCACCTACGCCATCGCGATCGGGCTCATGCTGTTGCCGCTGCGGTTTTCCCTGCCGCTCGGCTTCGGCACGGCGGCCGCGCAGATCGCGTGGATGGCGGTCAAGGACGGCCGGGTCGGCTGGGGCGAGGTGCTCACGCTCGTCGCCGTCACCGCGATCCTCGGCATCGTCTACGCGCTGACGTTCACCGTCGGCCACCTCAAACTGGCCCGCGAGCAGGTCCGGCGGCTGGCGGTCGACCAGGAACGGCAGCGCGTCGCCCGGGATCTGCACGACGTCCTCGGCCACAGCCTCTCCACTATGACGCTGAAACTCGGCCTGGCGCGCCGGATCCTGGAGTCCTCGGACAACCCCGCCCCGGCGCTCGCCGAGATCCGCGACCTGGAAGGCCTGTGCCGGGAGGCCCTTTCCGACGTCCGCGCCACCGTCTCCGACTACCGCACGGTGTCGCTCGCGACCGAGGTCGCCGGTGCGAAAGTGGCCCTGCGCGCCGCCGGGGTCCAGGCCGAACTGCCTGCCGCGGCCGATGCGGTCGCTCCCGAACTGCAGGGCGTTTTCGGTTACGTAGTAAGGGAAGCCGTGACCAACGTGCTCCGCCATTCCGACGCCCAGCGCTGCAGCATCCGCGTCGGCCGCGACTGGCTCGAGATCGCCGACGACGGCACCGTGCCGGCCGACGTCGTCCCCGGGCACGGCCTCACCGGCCTGGCCGAGCGGATGGCCGTCGTGTCCGGCTCGCTCGAACACGGCCGCGGCCCGCGAGGCGGGTTCCGGGTGCTCGCCCGCGGGCCGGCGACTGGAGGCGCGGCGTGATCCGGGTCCTGCTGGCCGACGACCAGGCGCTGGTGCGCGGCGCACTGGCCTCCCTGCTGCGGATGGAATCCGACCTCGAAGTGGTCGCCGAGGTCGGCTCCGGCACCGAGGTGGTGCCCGCCGCGCAACGGACGACGCCGGACATCGCGCTCGTCGACGTCCAGATGCCCGGCCGCGACGGGCTCTCCGTGACCGCCGAACTGCGGCACGCGCTGCCGGACTGCCGCGTGCTGATCTGCACTACCTTCAGCCGCCCCGGCTACCTATCACGCGCGATGTCCGCCGGCGCGGCGGGATTCGTGGTGAAGGATTCCCGCCCGGAACAGCTGATCAACGCGATCCGCCGAGTGCATGCCGGGCTGCGGTTCGTCGACCCGGCGCTCGCTGCGGAATCGCTGGCCAGCGGGGCGAGCCCGCTCACCGACCGCGAGGCGGACGTCCTGCGCGCCGCCGCGGAAGGCGGGACGGTCGCGGACCTGGCGACGACCCTCGGCCTGTCGGCGGGGACCGTGCGGAACCACCTGTCGTCAGCGATCGGGAAAACGCAGGCCCGCACCCGCGCGGAGGCGGTCCGGGTCGCCGAGACGAGCGGGTGGCTGTAGCCGCTTACGCGGCCAGGCCGTGAAAGATCAGATCGAGCAACCCGGCCGCCTGCCCACCCGCGTCCGGCTCCGTCTCGGTGACCAGCGCGACGGCGTTGACCAGCTTCAACACCTGCCCGACCGAGACTTCCGAGCGGACCTCGCCAGCGTCCTGCGCCCGCGTCAACAACCCTTGCGCCGCCTCGAATACCGCCGCCCGGCAAGACGAACCGTCCTCGCCCAGCGCCGCCAGCAACGACGCCGCCAGCCCCCGCTTCGCGCTCCCGTGCGCGATGACCTCGCCCAGCCACTCCCGCAACGCGGCGCCCGGAGACGGCGCGGCCCTCAGCTCCTCAGCCCGGCGGCACAACGCGTCGATGTGCTCGCGGAAGACCGCCTCCAGCAACGCCTGACGAGTGGGGAAGTGGCGGTACAGCGTGGCGTTTCCGACTCCCGCGCGCTGCGCGATGTCGTCCAGCGAAGCGTCGGCCCCCTGCTCCGCGAAGGCGTTTCGCGCAGCCGCCACCAGCCGGTCGTAGTTGCGCTGCGCGTCGGCCCGCATCGCCGCCTCCTGGTTGCCTAATCGGGGACTGTCCCCGTATCGTAGCCGACAGGAAACGGGGACAGTCCCCGATTAGGAGGTCCGATGCGCTCCCGCGCGAGGACAACCTGGCCATCGGCCGCGCACACCAGCTGAAAACCCAGCAACAGGAGAAAAAATGACCACCATCCTGGTCACCGGAGCCACCGGCACTCAAGGCGGCGCGACCGCCCGCAGCCTGCTGGCCGCCGGACAGCGAGTCCGCGCCCTCGTCCGCGACCCGGAAACCCCCGCCGCGCAAGCACTCGCCGCCGCCGGTGCCGAACTCGTCCGCGGCGACCTAGGCGACCGCAGCTCGCTCGACGTGGCCGCGAAAGGGGTCGACGGCGTCTTCAGCGTCCAGCCGACCCTCGGCTATCCCGGCACCCCGCCCGATTTCACGCTCGACGACGAACTCCGCTACGGCCGCAATGTCGCCGACGCCGCCGCCGAAGCCGGTGTCCGCACCTTCGTGTACGCCTCCGTCGGTTCCGCGGACGCCCCGCACGGCATCACGCGCTGGCAGACCAAGTCCACTTTGGAGCGTTACGCCCGCGACCTCGGCCTGCCGGTGACCGCGCTGCGTCCGGTCCGGTTCATGGAGAACCAGCTCCACCCGCGGCTGGGCGTCCGGGACGGCGTGCTGACCGACGTTTTCCTCCCGGAAACCCCGGTCCAGCTCGTCGCGGCGGCCGACATCGGCGCGTTCGCCACGCTGGCCTTCACCCGCCCGGCCGAGTACGCCGGACGGACCATCGAACTCGCCGGCGACGAGCTGACCATGCCGCAGATCGCCCAGGCGATGGCGCGGGCGCTGAGCCGCCCGGTCACCTACCGGCAGATCCCGCGCGAAGCGCTGACCGACCCCGACGCCCTGGCCGGCTACGACTTCGCCAACACCGTCGGCTGGCACGCGGACATCCCGGCCCTGCGGAAGGAACACCCGGGCCTGCTGGACTTCGCCGCCTGGCTCGGGTAGCGGGGCCGCCGAACCCCGGCGGCCCCGGCCTCACGCGACGGTCACTCCGCCCTCGGTGGAGTCGGTGGAGAGGGTCAGCTTCTCCCACGCGTCGAAGTCGGCCTGGACGCGCTGGCGTCCGGCGGTGACCAGGCGCAGCGCGTCCGAACCGAGCAGGAGATGCACCGGCGGGTTGTCCACGTCGAGCAGGCTCAGGATCGCGTCGCCCGCGCGGTCGGGGTCCCCGATGCCCTGGCCCGCGAGCTTCTGGCGGCGGGTCCGGATCGGGTCGAACAGCTCGTCGTAGTCGGCGATGCTGCGCGGCGCGCGGACGAGCGACCGGCCCGCCCAGTCGGTTTTGAACGCGCCCGGAGCCACCGCGGTGACCCGCACGCCGAACTGGCCGACCTCCTGGGCGAGCGTGTCGGTGATGCCTTCGAGCGCGTGTTTGCTGCCCTCGTAGAACGCCAGCCCGGGGAAGGTGGTGTGCCCGCCCATCGAGGTGATGACGAAGATCTGGCCGTCGCGCCGCTCCCGCATGCCGGGCAGGACCGCCTTGACGGTCGCGACCGTGCCGAAGACGTTGACCTCGAACTGACGGCGCAGATCGGCCATCGGCGACTCTTCGAAGGTGCCTTCGAGCCCGTAGCCGGCGTTGGCGACGAGCACCTCGACCGGGCCCAGTTCCGCTTCAATCGCCCGCACCGTGGGGTCGATCCGGTCCGCGTCGGTGAGGTCGAGGAGGTAGGCGTGGGCGCGCTCCGGGTCCAGCGCCCGGAAGGCGGCCGCGTGCTCTTCGGTGCGCACGGTGCCCGCGACCCGGTGCCCGGCCGCCAGGGCTCGCCGGGCGATCGCGAGACCGAGGCCGGTGCTGACGCCGGTGATCAGGAAGGTCTTGCTCACTGCGATGGTCCTTTCGTGGAAGAGGCCGCGTGCGCGGGCACGACGGCATGGCCCCGCGACACGACGGGGCCGGTTCGGGCAAGAAGGTCAGGACCGGGCGGGTTCGCTGCCCCAGCTGGCCAGCAGCCGCAGGCGTTCTTCGGACGGCGACCCGGCCTGGGCGGTGTAGACCACGAGCGACTGTCCCGGGTCGGCGACCGAGGTGAAGATCTCGTACTGCAGTTCCAGATCGCCCGCCACCGGATGACGAAGCCGTTTGAGACCGGTGCTGCGTTCCTGGACGCGGTGTTCCGACCACCACGCCGGGAACTCGGGCGAACGCATCATCAGCTCGCCGATCAGGTTGGCGATCCGCTGATTGCGCGGCTGGGCGGCCGCGGCCAGCCGCAACCCGTGCACGTAGTCACGGGCGACGCGCTCCCAGTCGCACCACACCAGACGCGCCCGCGGATCCAGCAGCGTCCAGCGCGCCATGCTGCGTTCCTGGCGCGGCAGCTCGGCCACCCCGGGAAACAGCAACGCCCACAACGCATTCCCGCCGACGACCGTGAGATTCCGGTCGCTGACGAACGCGGACGCCAGCTCCATCGAGTCCAGCACCTGCCGCAGCGCGGGCCGCAGCCGTGCCGAGTGGTCCGTCCGGTCCTGGTGCCCGGCGGTGGCGCCCGCGAGGGCGAACAGATGCCGCCGTTCGATGTCGTCGAACCGCAGCGCGTCGCAGAGGGCGTGCAGCACCTGTTCCGACGGCTGCCGGGCCCGGCCTTGTTCCAGCCGGGTGTAGTACTCGGTGCTCACCCCGGCCAGCTGCGCGACCTCGCCGCGCCGCAGACCGGCGACCCGGCGGCCGCCGCCGAACTCGGCCGGAAGACCGATCTCGTCCGGCGTGAGCCCCGCGCGGCGGGCCCGCAGGAACTCGCCCAAGTCGTTCTTGCCCATGCCTCGAGTCTGCCTTCCGCCCCCAAGATCACCAAGGGCGTAGCTGGCCCTGCCAGTACTACCCTCTTTCTTGAACGCACGATCCAGAAAGAGGTACAGTGCGGTCATGGTCAGGACACGCGAGTTCGACACCGAAGCGGCCGTGAGCCAGGCGATGGAGCTGTTCTGGACGCGCGGCTACGAAGCGACCTCGGTGCGCGAACTGACCCAGCACCTCAGGATCGGCCAGGGTTCCCTGTACGCCGCGTTCGGCGACAAAGACGGCCTCTACCGGGCCGCACTGGAGCACTACCGCACCACGCTCGCGGCAACTGCCGTGGAGGGCTTGAAGAACGGCGCCGACGCCCGCTCGGCGATCCGGACGCTGCTGGTCGAGCGAATCCGGATCGCCGCAGCGGACGACGGCCGGGGCTGCCTGGCGGTCAACGCCGTCTGCGAACGCCTGCCCGGGGACCCGGCGACCCGCCGCACAGTTCAGGACATGCAGGACGCGAGCCGCGACGCACTCGCCGAGGTGCTGCGCGTCGCGGCGGAGCGAGGCGAGATCGCGGCACGGCACGATCCTCAGACGCTGGCCGCCTTCCTGGTCACCTTCCTCAATGGACTGCTGGTCACCGCGAAGATCACCCCGGACGTCCGCGCCCTCGAATCCCTCGCGGAGGTGGCCCTGGCCGTCCTCGGCTGAGTTTTTCTGCCGTCAATCTGGATCGCACGTTCAAGAAAGAAGGATTCCATGCACGACCACGACGGAACGCCAGTGCGCACCGGCCGCGCCACGGTCAACGGAACGAGCCTGCACTACCGGACGGCGGGTTCCGGCCCCGCGGTGGTGCTGCTGCACGGCGTGCCCAAAACCGGTTACCACTGGCGGTACCTCGTCCCGAAGCTGACGCCGCAGTACACCGTCGTCGTCCCGGACCTGCGCGGCCTCGGCGATTCCGCCCGCCCCGCCGGCGGATACGACTCCGCGACGATGAGCGACGACGTCGCCGCCCTGATGACGAGCCTCGGCCACGAGAACTACGCCGTCGTGGGGGAGGACTGGGGCGCGGTGATCGGCTACCAGCTCGCGGCCCGCCACCGCGACCGCGTGACCGCGCTGGTGTTCGCCGAAGCGCTGTTCCCCGGCTTCGGCTTCGAGGACCACACCGCGCTCACCCCCGAAAACGTCGCCAGCGGGATGCACCTGTGGCATCTGGGCTTCTACTTCCAGCCGGACGTCCCCGAAATGCTGATCGCCGGCCATGAACGCGAGCTGATCACGTACATGATCAAGTTCGAACGCAGCCGTCCGGACAGCGCCACGCCCGACGCGATCGAGGAGTACGTCCGCTGCTACTCCATGCCCGGCGGCATCCGCGCGATGCTCGCGATCTACCGGTCGATGCTCGTCGACGCGGAGCAGAACCGGCTAGCCGCGCAACGGAAACTCGACATCCCCGCCCTGGCGCTCGGCGGGTCGGCCTTCATCGGCGAACGCGCGGAAGCGCAGATGCGGATCATGGCCGACGACGTCACCGGACACGTTTTCGACGCCGGGCACGACCTCGCCGAGGAGGTCCCCGACGAGATGGCCGACGCCCTGCTGCCGTTCCTGGCCAAACACCAGTAGCCCGGCGGCGCCGCACGACCCCCAGGGGTTCCGCGCGGCACCGCCGAAGCCCCGGGTCAGGACAGCGGCTGGTCGATCTGCTCGCGCAGGATGTCGCCGTGCCCCGCGTGCCGGGCGAATTCCTGGATCATCGCGAGCAGCGTCCAGCGCATGCTGACGGTGCCCTCGCCGGGGAATTCCTTGGTGTCGTCAAGGCTGAAACGCGCCGCGATCTCCCGCGACCGCTGACTGGCGCGCTCGTACTCGGCGATCACGTCTTCGACGGTCTCCTCGTCCGTGACGGTGAAGGTCCCGACGTCCCGCTTCGAGTACCCGTCGCATTCGGACTCCTCAAGCCCGGCCCAAAACCGCTGGAACCAAATGCGTTCCGCCGCGGCGGCGTGCTTGACCACGGAGATCGGCGTCGACAGCGACGCGACGAGCCGCCGTCGAGCGTCCTCTTCGGACAGACCGCGCAGGGTCTCGACCAGCGCTTCGCGGTTGCGGTCGAGCGTGTTCTCCAGCAGCGCGCGCTCGCTGCCGTCGGTGATGCGTTCGGTGGGCATGGTTCTACTCCGTTTCTTGGGCAGGACGGGGACTCGCGGACAACGCCCGCGTGATTTCGGGGGACGACCTGACGAGGCCGGGATCGTTCGAATGCTCACCAGAGGGAGCGCGCCGATGCGGGCCGGGACAGGCACCGCAGGCGGTTCGGAAGTTATTCAACCACAACCCGGCCGGGCGTGGCGGCCGCTGCACGACCCGCTTGTGTCGTGCAGCGGCACCCAGCTATTCAGCGTCTTCCGCTGGTTCCTCCTGCTTCTCCGCCTCGCGAAGCTGGTGCAGCTCGTCCAACTCCGCCTGTTGCGCCGCGACGCGAGCACGCAGTTCTCCCAGCTCAGCGTGCAACGGCGCGAGCGTCTCGGCGTACCCCTTCGTCGCCTCACTCAACTGCGCCGCGGATTCGGCGACCCGCTGATCAGCCGCCGCCTGGACGCCCCGCACCCGCTCATCCGCCTCGGCCGCCTGCTCGCGCAACCGTCGTTCCTGGTCGCGCATCCGGCTCTCGTGTTCCGCGGTCAGCGACGTCCGGAGTTCCTGCTGCGCTTCCGCCGCGGCGCGGCGAGCCTGTTCCAAGTCCTCCACAGCCGTCGCCCGCAACGCCGAGATCTCGCGCTGCAACGCGGTGACCCGGTCGTGTGCCGCGGCTGCTTGCTCGAGCGCCCGCTGCCGGTTGTTCTCCGCCTCATCGCGCACGGCCAACGCGGCTGCCTGCGCTTTCCTTGCCGCAGCAGCGTCCGCGAGCGCCGCGTCGCGTTCCTTCCGGTCCGCCTCGGACTGCTGGCGCGCCTCAGCCTCAGCTGCACGCGCCTCCTCTGCGGCGTTCACCGCCTGCGCGCGCTCCGCGTTCGCCGCCCGGGCCTGCTCCACCGCCTCGTCACGCGCGGACTCGGCCTCCTCCCGAGCCGCGATGGCCGCCGCGGTCTGGTCGGTGACGTGCGTGCGCAACGCGGACAGCTCAGCGTGCAGCGGATCCAGCGCCGACAGCGCCGAGCCGAGCTGCTCGTCGAGCGCCTGGGTGTCGAGCAGGGTCATCGGCTGGTCCGGGCCGTAGACGGTCACCCAGATCTCGCGCTGCTCGTCGAGCATCGCGCACGTGACGACCTTCGCGCCCCACTTCCCGTACCGCTCCGGATCGGCCGGGCAGTACGGCGTCGGCCGCCCGCCTTGCCGGGGGATGGGCGGCAGCGGACGCCCGCAGTAAGCACACCCCGCCTCGTCCCCGGCGGCCAGCGCGCGCACGGTCGCCTCCCGCCGCTCCTCCCGGCTCCCACGCCGGATCGGCGGCCCCTCGGTCTCCATCAATGCCCCTTTCCGCAGGTGAAAGACACTCTACAGTTAGGGTTTCAATACTCAAACCTGAGGTATCAGATACAAAACACAAACTGATGACTGGACGGAGAGGTGAAGGAGTATATGGATAACTGAGATTATTCATACAGTCATTGCCGAGGGGCGCGGCGGAGCGAGATAGGGCATGCCGGTCGCCGCGAACACGCCGCAAGCCCCCGCGCCGTCCGGGGCGCCGAGGCGAGGGGAGCACGCGCGAAATCGCTCGCGCCCGACTTTCGGGCCTACAAGCCGTCGTAGCGGGGCACCTACCGTGGTGTGGTCTAGACCTCTCGTGAGAGGAACCGCGCGATGAAGTTTTCCCGCTCCGCCGTCAAAGTCGCGATACTGACCGCCGTGCTCGGCACGGCCTCGGCGTTCACCGCCGTCCCCGCCCTCGCGCACGGCTCGATGGGCAACCCGGTCAGCCGGATCATGCAGTGTTTCCAGGAGGGTCCGGAGGACCCGCAGTCCGCCGCGTGCAAGGCCGCCGTCGCGGCGGGCGACAGCTGGCCGATCTACGACTGGGACGAGGTCAACATCGGCGACGCCAGCGGCCACAGCCGCGAGATCATCCCGGACGGCAAGCTGTGCAGCGCCGGCCGGGACAAGTACAAGGGGCTCGACCTCGCCCGCGCCGACTGGCCGGCGACCACGCTGCCGAGCAGCGGCCCGTACACCTTCCAGTACCAGCTGACCGCCGCGCACGAGGGCACCTTCGAGCTGTACGTCACCAAGCCGGGCTACGACCCGACGAAACCGCTCAAGTGGTCCGACCTGGAGGACACCCCGTTCTACAAGCAGGACAACCCGCCGATCGCCGGCAACGCCTACCAGCTCAAGGCGAACATTCCCGGCGGGCGCACCGGAAGGCACCTGATCTACTCGATCTGGCAACGCCACTGGCCCGACTCCGGCGAAGCCTTCTACTCCTGCTCGGACGTGATCTTCCGCTGATCTCCGGCAGGCACAGCCAGGCCACGGCCGAGCTGAATGCTTTCGGGCTGGCGGCGGCCACGCTCACCACGCTGCCTCCGCCTCTGCGTGATCACCGGCTTCGCTGGCCCCGGCAAGTGCTGCCGGGGCCAGCGAAGCCGTTCCTTGTCCAAGCAAGCCGTCACAGCTCCCGGTTGACCACGCTCCCCGTCCGCACGGTCGCGAACCCCAGCCGGTGGTTCACCTCGATCATGTGCGTGTTGCCCGCCCCGGTCGCGGTCCAGACCTGTTCCGCGTCAGGGCGGTCCGCGGTGAACCACCGCAGCATCGCGGACTTCATCGCCAGCCCCAGTCCTCGCCCGCGGTGTGCGGCGAGCACCGCGGTGTCGCCCTGCTGCAGCCGGTGCGGCATCAGCGGCCGCGACTCCATCACCGTCAGGCCCGCGACCTCGCCCTCGGAATCGACCGCCACGACGGCCCGGTGCTCGATGTCCCGCGAGCGGCAAGCGGCTTCGATCCGGCGGATCCGGTCGGCCGACCATTCCTGCGCGGCCAGCCCGGACCCGCCGAGCGGTGCGTCGGCGATCGCGCCGCGGGCTTTCGCGTACTCCTCGACGAGGTCGTCCGGAGCGGAGCCGATCCAGCGCACCAGCCGGTACCCGCCGGGCACGGCGACCTCCCACCGGCGACGGTCGACCTCGCTCAGCTCCATGATCTGCAGGACCGCGGTGTGCACGATCCGGAACCCGAGCCCCTGCGCCCAGCTTTCGCCGGGGCCGCCGAGCGTGAGGTTCCATCCCTCCACGAGGGTCCGGCCGCGTTCCCGCAGCATCGGTTCCAGCGCGTGCAGCAGCTCCGTGCCGATGCCCTGCCGGCGCACGTCCGGGTGCACGTGGATCCGCACGGCGGCGACGTGCTCGGTCCCGCCGTCGGGCAGGTTCACGATCGCCCTGGCGACGAGGCGGCCGTCCCGGTGCGCCGTCCACACGAGCTGCTCGCCGGACTGGACCTGCGGTGCGCGCAGCGTGGAGATCGTCTCCTGGCGGGTGAAGGCCGGGCGTTCCGGGGAATCCGCCTGGTAGGCCGAAAACTGCAGTTGGTGCAGCTCGTCCCATTCCGCGTCGCTCGCCCGGTCGACGTCGAACAGCCGCACGTCCAGCATGTCCGCCAAGTTACCGCCAGCGCGGCGACGCTGTCCGGCGAACTGACACCTGGACCGGCAGCGACGTCAGCCCGCGCAGGGTCGCGGTGTCCTCCCAGACCGGGGCGCCGGCGAGGGTGAGCGTGATTCCGTTGTCCCGCAGGCAGCAGAAGAGCGTGCGCAGTTGCAGGCCGACCAGCGCGGCGCCGAGACACGAGTGGGCGCCACGGCCGAATCCGAGGTGAAGGCCGCGTTGGGGACGCGGATTCACCTCGTCCGGGCAGGGAAACACCGCGGGATCCCGGTTCGCGGCGGCCAGCAGCACGATCACCGTGTCGCCGCGGCGGATGCGCTGGCCGCCCAGTTCCCCGTCGGCGACGCACATCCGGCCGTCGGCCTGGACCGAACCGTCGAGGCGGACCAGCTCGTCGGCGAGTTCTTCGGCACCGTCCACTCCGGACAGCAGATCCAGCAGCCCCGGCCGGCGCGCCAGCCGCAGCAGGACCGCGCCGAGCAGGCGGCTGGACGACTCGTAGCCCGCGTGCAGGACCGCCCGCAGCGAATTCGCCAGCAGGTCTGAGGAAATGCCCGTTCGCGCGCACCGCGCCCGGTTCGCGGCGGCGACGAAACCGGTCTGGTTCTCGTCGGCGAGCCAGCCGGAGACGAGTTCGCTCAGTTCGGCGCGGGCCCGGTTTCCGGCCTCGGCGCGCGACGGGTCGAGGCCGGCGTCCATGCTGCGCACGATGGCGTTGGAGCGAAGCTCGAAATCGGCGCCGTCCGGCGGTTGCACGCCGAGGTAGCGGCTGATCGTGTCGAGTGCGATCGGGCGGGCGAAGCCCCAGACGAGGTCGGCCGGGCGGGAATCGGCCAGCGCGAGCAGCCGGGCGGTCATGGCGGCGCGCAGGTGCTCGGCCATGGCGCGCTGCGGCAGCTGGTGCAGCGCGGAGACCAGCAGGCGGCGGATCCCGGTGTGCTCCGGCGGGTCGAGCCGCTGCAGGCTCGCCGACGCGGCGGGTACCTCGATCCCGGCGCGGCGGAAATCCGAGGCGTAGCGGGAGGAATCGGCGATCACCTGGCGTCCGGCGGCGTGCTCGGTGACCACCCAGGAGCCCAGCATCCCGTGCCAGTACACCGGATGTTCCTCGCGCAGCCTGCGGTAGTACGGATGCGGATCGGCGAGCACGCGCGGGTCGAGCGGCTCGTAGTACGGGTCGTGCTGCGGTGCCAAGTCGTCCTCCGGTTCCGGCGGGTCGGAGCGGGCGCGTCGCGGCCGGCCCCGGTCACGACGCGCCCGCGGATGCGGCCCGGCCGGGTCAGTGGAGGTACAGCATGGGCATTCACCTCCCGATTCCCGTTCGAGGGGGCGGGATTCCGTTCTGGCGCACCGGGCGCGTTCTCGGCGTGGAGCGTCGCTGCCCGGGCCGTCGCCCATCGTGGCCGGGGCGCCTTGTCGAAACCTTGCAGCGACCTTGAAACGACCGCGGCGGGGCTGGTATCCCGGAAGCAACCCAGGGAGGTTCCGTGTGCGCCACCGAGGTGAGGGTTCTCGGCGAGGTCGAAATCCGGGTCGGCGGAAGGACTCTCGCATTGGGCCCGCCGCGCCAGCGCCGGCTCCTCTCGGCGCTTCTGGTCGAGCCGAACGTGCAGATCTCGACCGGCGAGCTGATCAGCCGGGTCTGGAACGGGGCGCCGCCGCCGCGCGTGCACAACGCGCTCTACAGCTACGTTTCCCGGCTCCGCGCGGTGTTCCAGTGCAGCGATCGGCTGATCCTGACGCGCGGGCACCGCGGATACGTGCTGATCGTCGACGATGACGACGTCGACCTGTGCCGGTTCCGCGCCCTGGTGTCGCGCGCCCGGCAGCCCGGCGGCGACCGGCGGCGCGCGAAACTGGCGTACGAAACGGCCTTGTCATTGTGCCGCGGCGCCCCGTTCGTCGATGTCGACGCCGCGTGGCTGGCGGATCTGCGCGGCCGGTTCGCCGCCGAACGGCTCGGCGCGGAGCTGGATCTGTTCGACATCTGCCTGCGGGAAGGGCAGTCCTCGGAGCTGCTCGGGCCGCTGAACCATTACGCCGCCGAGCATCCGCTGGACGAGCGCATCGCGGCGCAGCTGATGACGGTCCTGTGCCGCCACGGCCGCCAGGCGGACGCGCTGCGCCGCTACGCGGGGCTGAGCCGCCGCCTCCGCAACGAACTGGGCGTCGATCCCGGCGCGCGGCTGGCGGAACTGCACGGCCGGATCCTGTCCGGCGCGTGTCCCTAGGACGTCTGCAGCAGCAGGTCCCGGAGCGCGAGCGCGACCTTCGACGGCTTTTCGGGCAGGAGGACGACCTGGTCGGCGGTCGTCGAAGGACCGGCCAGCGGGATGATCCGCAGGCCCGGCGGCTGGTGGTCCAGCGCCGACTCGACGGTGATCCCGATGCCGGTTCCGGCCGCGACGTGGGCGGCGATCGCCTGCACGCTGTCGGCGGTCCGGATGATCCGCAGGTCGGCGCCGCTGATCCGGAAGGCGGACAGCAGCCGGTCGCAGAGGCCGCTGTTGATCTGGTGCGGCCAGGTCAACAGCGCGGTCGAGGACAGCTCGGCCGCGGTCAGTTCGGCATGTGCGGCAAGGGAATGCGCCTCAGGCACGAGCGCGACGAACCGTTCGGCGGACAGCACTCTCGCCCGCACGCCGCTGATCCCGCCGGTCGCCCAGCCGATGCCGAGCCCGACGGTTTCCGCGCGGATAGCGGCCAGCTGAGCGGTGGTCGGCATCGGCTCCGGCACGATCGCGACGTCCGGGAACTGCTCGCGCAGCGGCGGCAGGCAGCGCATCAGCACTTGGTGCGCGGTGTATTCGGCGTGCGCGACGACGAGAGTGGCGTTCGTCCGGTCGCCGGCGGCCAGTGAGCGGCCACGCTGGTGGAAGCGGCGCAGCTGGGCGAGGGTGGCGTGAGCGTCGGGCAGAAGCGCTTCGCCGAGATCGGTCAGCGAAACCCGGCGGCTGGTGCGGAGGAACAGCTTGCCGCCCAACGAGTTCTCGAGGCGGCGGACGGCGTCGCTGACCGTCGGCTGGCCGCGGTGCAGCCGTTCGGCGGCGCGGCCGAAGTGCAGTTCCTCCGCGACCGTGACGAAGGCTTCCAGCTCGATCCGGTCCACCGCACCAGGCTAGCCTGATCGATCGGTCTGCCCGATCGCTGGATGCCGGAGATCGGCGTTGATGGCGCGCCGGGTCCGGGATGAGATGGAGGGCAAGCAGGGGATTTCCCCACGACTGGAAGAAGTTTTCGCATGACAGCCAATGCCGTTGACCGCGTCCCCGAAGCTGCCGTGACGGTGGTCTGCCATTCGGTGCACGGGCACACCCGCCTCCTGGCCGAGCACCTCGCCGACGGAGCGCGGCAGGTGCCGGGCGTGCGGGTGCACCTCGTCGAGATCCGGGCCGAGGACGTCGTCGCGGGCCGCTGGCACGACGCCGAGGTCATGGCGCTGCTCGACCGTTCCGACGCGATCGTGCTCGGCTGCCCGACGCTGATGGGCAGCGTGTCGGCGGTGTTCAAGGCGTTCATGGAGGCCGCGTTCACGCCGTTCACGACGCAGGCGTGGAAGGACAAGCTGGCCGGCGGGTTCACCATGTCCGCGTCGCAGAGCGGCGACAAGCTGGCCGTGCTGGAGCAACTGTCGGTCTTCGCGGCGCAACTGGGCATGCAGTGGATCGGCGTAGGCGACATGCCGGGCAACAACTGGAGCGGCGGCACCCGCGACGACATCAACCGGCTCGGCTCGTGGCTCGGGCTGATGAGCCAGAGCCACGCCGACCTCGGCCCGGAGGACGCCGGATCGAGCGGCGACCGCATCACCGCGCAGCGCTACGGCGAGCGGATCGCCCGGCTGACCCAGCGGTGGGTCAACGGCGTGCCGTACGAGACCGACCGGATGACCGAGCACGAGGCCCGCGCGCTGTCGGCGTCGCTCCGGGAGACGGCAGCCTGACCCGGCGTCCTCTCCCGCAGGTCCGTGAGGGGCACCTTCACAGACCCTGATTCCCTCAGGGTTCCCCTCACGGACCTTTAAAGCGGGCATTGCGGGCCTGCTCGCAATCCAGGACCTTAGGTCCCGGCGACGAAGTCGGCGAGCAGGCCGTGCGGTGCGTCGGGACCGAACATCTGCTGTTGCAGATGAGCGCCCTCGGCCGCGGTTTCCGCACCGCGCGGGAACATCGCCTGCTCGTACTCCGCGAGCGCGGTCTCCACGTCGCCGGGATGCGCGGCGAGCGCGTTGCCGAGTTCGGCGCCGTCGAGCATGGCCAGGTTCGCGCCCTCGCCGTTGGGCGGGGCGAGGTGCGCGGCGTCGCCGATCAGGGTCACGCCGGGCACGCGCTCCCACCGGTGCCCGATCGGCAGGCCGTAGTGCGGCCGGAAGGCCGGCGCGGTGTCGCTTTCGGTGATCAGCGCGGTCAACGCCGTCGACCAGCCGTCGAACTCCGCCGCGATCCGGGCGGTCGTGGCGGCGGCGTCGGAGAAATCGATGCTGTCGAACCATTCCAGCGGCCGGGCCAGCCCGACGTAGGCGTGCAGGATCCCGTCGCGCTCGCGGTGGGCCGTGATGCCGTGGTCCGGCGCGAGCGCCAGCAGCATCCCGCCGCCGACCGCCTCGGCGGTGGCGGGGAACCGGCGGTCGGAGTCGTGGAGGAAGGTCTCGACGGACGCCGTGCCGTGGTACTCCGGCTTGGCCTGCGACAGCAGCGGCCGGACCTTCGACCAGGCTCCGTCCGCGCCGACCAGCAGGTTCGTGGTGACCGTGCTCCCGTCGGCAAAGGCGACCTCGTAGCCCTCGGCCACGGCGCGCACGCCGGCGACCTTGTGTCCCCAGTGGACAGTGCCCTCCGGAAGCGAGTCGATCAGCAGCTGCCGCAGCTCGCCGCGGTGGACTTCGGGACGGCCGCCGGTGCCGTCGTCCGGCTGTTTGAACAGCACTGTCCCGTCCCGGCTCAACAGCCGGATCTCTTGTCTCCCTTCGAGGATCAGCTTCTGGAATTCGGCGGTCAGGCCGGCGGCTTCGACGGCGAGCTGACCGTTGTAGTCGTGGATGTCGAGCAGGCCGCCCTGCGCGCGTGGCGTCGGGGACGGTTCGGCTTCGTAGACCGCCGCCGGGATTCCGTGGACGTGCAGGACGCGGGCGAGGGTGAGACCGCCGAGCCCGGCTCCGACGATCGTGACAGGCGTGTTCATGGCAAGACTCCTTCGCTAGAGAGTTCTGGTACGCCATTCCATAGTGGAACGGCACTCCAGATGTGTCAAGATGGGCGCATGGCAACGCGGACGCGCCGGGCACAGCGGCGCACGGAGGCGCTTTCCCGGGAACGCATCGTCGAGGCGGCGGTGGAACTGCTGGACGCGGCTGGCGAGAGCGGCCTGACGTTCCGGGTGCTCACCGAACGCCTCGCCACCGGGCCGGGCGCGATCTACTGGCACGTCGCGAACAAGGGCGAGCTGCTCGTCGCCGCGACCGACGCGGTGGTGGCGGACGCGCTGGCGGCGGAGCCGGCCGGGTCGCCGCGGGAGGAGGTGCACGCGGTCGCGCTCGGGCTGTTTTCCGCGATCGACGCGCATCCGTGGCTCGCCGCGCAGCTGCTGCTCCAGCTGTCGCGCAGCCCCGGCGGGCCGGTGACGCCGCGGATCCTCGAAAGCCTCGGCCGCCGGGTCCGCGCGCTCGGCGTGCCGGAAGAGCACTGGTTCACCGCGACGTCGGTGCTGATGCACTACGTCCTGGGCGCGGCCGGGCAGAACGCGGCGAACAGCCAGGTGACCGAACCGGACGCGGACCGGGCCGAATTCCTCGCCGCCACGGCGGAGGCGTGGGAGGCGCTGGATCCCGTCGAGTACGAGACGACGCGGGCGATGGCGAGCCAGATGAGCGAGCACGACGACCGCGAGCAGTTCCTCGCCGGGATCGACCTCGTGCTCGCCGGCGTCGCCGCGCTGTATCCGGGCGGGCGCGCATGACCCTCGCGCTCACCGATGCCGGGGAAGCGGGCAAGGACGCGCGGGAGCGGTTCGGGGAGTTCCTGCGCGTCTACGCGTCGCTCAACACCCGCGTCGCGTACGCGACCGATCTCGGCATCCCGCTCGACTGGGTGCCCGGCTACCAGCCGCCGGACCCGGGACGCCGGCGCGGCCGCGCCCGGCGCGCCGATCCGGACGCGCTCGCGTGGCTGCCCTGGTGCCTGCGCAACGGGTTCACGTCGTTCGCCGACGTCCGGGTGGAGCACGTCGAGCAGTGGCTGGACGAGCTGGCGCGGGCCGGATACCGCGATTCGACGCGCGGCCGGATGCTGTCGGCGGTGTCCGCGTTCTACCGCAAGTACCTGCTGCGGGAAGGCCTGGCCGGGCACAATCCCGCCGCGTTGGTGGACCGGCGGGCGCAGCATCTCAACCGTCCGTCCGGCGTCCCGTCGCAGACCGCGCGCTGGTCGTTCGACGCGTGCCGGGCGTTGCTGCTCGCGGCGTGGCTGCTGGTCGAGCACAGCCGCAACGGCCTGCGCGACCGGGCGATGGTCGAGATCCTGATCGGCACCGGCGTGCGCGCGGAGGAACTCGTCGGCGTCGATCTGGGGGACTACCGGCGTCCGACGGCGGGCGGCATCGGCGTGCTTCGCGTGCACGGCAAGGGATCCAAGGACCGCGAGGTCGCGCTCGCCGCTCCGGTGGCGGACGCGCTCGACGCCTATCTGGCGGACCGGGTCACGCCGCAGGTCCCGGCGCTGCGCGGGCAGGTCGGCGCGAACCGGGCGGAGCCGCTGTTCGTCACCGGCACCGGCGCGCGCGTGCACGTTTCGCATGTGACCGCGTTGCTGCGCCGGCTGTGCGCGACGTTCTGCCAGGAACCCAAGACCGCGCGGCTGCGGGAAGTCCTCGACACCGCCGAGGGCAGGTTCGTCGCGACACACCTGCAGCCGTTGTGCGACACCATCCACCCGCATTCGGCGCGCCATTCCTACGCGACGCACGCGATCGAGCGAGGGGTCCCGCCGCGTCAGGTGCAGCGCGACCTCGGGCACTCGGCGCTGTCGACCACGGAGGGCTACCTCCACGACGAGAACGCCATCCGGGACTCGGCCGCGCACGAACTCGCTCCGGCGCTGCATCGCGGCTGGCTCGGGTAACCGCTTCAGCGGTCAGGCCTCGATGAACGGTTCGGCGCACAACGTGCAGGTGATCGGCCCCAGCTCCAGGATCGACCGGGCCGCGCGGATCCGGCGCGGCGGTTCGCACCGGCAGATCGCCGCGACGTAGTTGGGCCCGCCGCGGTGCGCGCCGCGGCCGTCGACCGGGGCGATCACCACCGGCGGCGCGGCCGGTTCGCCCAGCTCGTCCGGTGCTTCGGGGTCGTCCGGATCGCCCGGCGGAGCGGCGACGGCGCGGCGCGCGACCTCCTGTTCGGTGTGCCGCCACACGGTCAGCGCGGCTTCAAGCCGAGCGAGTTCCTCTTGGTACGCCTCGAGAGTCCGGGGGAGCGCGGTGGTGGCGGACCAGCCGATCCGGTCGGCCTGTTCGGCGCGCAGGCCGAGTTCGGCGGCGAGCGCGGCGAACCGTTTGTTGTGGTAGCGGCCGTCGCTGACGTCGACGATGTCGCGCGTGGCGGCGAGCCCGTGCGCGGCCTCGTGCAGCGTGGTGGAGAGGATTTCGGCCGCGCCGCGCCGGAGGCCTTCCGCGCCGAGAAAGAACTCGGCGCGCGGTTCGACGCCTTCGCCGACGTGCCAGCGGGACCGCGCGAAGTGGCCGTGGATTTCGGTGGTGGTGCCCATCGTCCCGGAGGCCAGCACGAGGATCGCTTCGGGAACGTCCGCGTGCCGCCGCCGGATCTCGGCCCAGAGCCGTTCCATCGCGTGCATGACGCGGGTCGTCGGGCCCAGTGCGGCGGTGTCCATGCGCCTATCTTGCCGCTTAAGCGGTAACTAGCCGAGGGAGAGCCCGGAGAGCACCCGGTCGAGGCCGGCGGAGAAGACCGCGTCGGAGTCCGGGTGGACGGCGTCGCGGGCGGTGCGCAGCAGGGTGGGGTAGCGGCCGGTGTCGAACATCCGCTGCAGGTACGGCCCGGCGGCGCGCTGCCAGGTCTTCTCGTCGACGCCGGTGTCGTTGATGAGCCGCCGCTCGCGGATCTCGCTGCGCACGGCGCCGGTCACGTAGGCGTGCACGGTGAACACGGTGATCATGGCGTCCTCGATCGGACCGGGGCCGGCCGTGGCGGCGAGCGATGCCTCCAGGTACGCGAGCGCGTTCGGGCCGAGCCCGGGGCGTCCGCCGATCAGGTCCGCGAACCATTCGTGCCGCTGGACGGCCGCGCGGCAGCCGTGGGCGAGCGCGCGAAGGGCCGCCAGTCCCTCGGTTTCCGGATCCGGCAAGGGAATCTCGCCGTAGACGGCGTCGGTCATCAGGTCGAGCAGTTCCTCTTTGGTGTCGAGGTAGCCGTACAGCCGCATCGGCCCGGCACCGAGCGCGGCCGCGACTTTGCGCAGCGAGACCGCTTCGAGCCCGCCCTCGTCGGCGAGGGCACAGGCGGTCTCAACGATGCGGGCGCGGCTCAGCGGCGTCGGCGTCGCGCGCGCCGGCGGCTCGGGCCGCTCCCACACCAGTTCGTCCATGCTCGCCCCTTTCCCGGGTGACAGTACCGGGACGCTTCCGATACAGTGTATTTCATTAATACAGTGTATCGAGGGGGTGCCATCATGCGAATCGTCATTGCCGGGGGCGGGCTCGGCGGGCTCACTTGCGCGCGGGTGCTGCGGGTGCACGGCATCGACGCCGTGGTCTGCGAACGCGACGCCGGGCCGGGCGCGCGGGTGCAGGGCGGCACGCTGGACCTGGCGGTGGACGAAGGGCAATGGGCGCTGCGCGAGGCCGGTCTGGAAGCCGGTTACTGCGCGATCGCCCGTCCGGAGGGGCAGGACATGGTCCTGTACGACTCCGCGGGAACCTTGCTGCGCCAAGAAATCACGCCGGAAGACGGCGAGGCGCGCTGGGGCCGTCCCGAGGCCGACCGGCCGGCGCTGCGGAAGCTGCTGCTCGACGCGCTGCCCGAGGGCACTGTCCACTGGGGACACGCGGTGACCGGTGCCGAGACGCTCGGCGACGGACGGCATCGTGTCCACCTGTCCGGCGGCGAAACTCTGGAGTGCGATTTCCTGATCGGCGCGGACGGCGCGCGGTCGAGAATCCGTCCCCTGCTCACCGACGCGGAGCCGGAGCACTGCGGCGCGTACGGGATGGAGCTGGTCATCCACGACGCGGACCGGGCGCACCCGGCGGAGTCGGCTCTCGTCGGGCGAGGCAGCTTCTCCTCGATCGGGGACCGGCAGACGCTTTCCGCGCAGCGCAACGGGGACGGCACGATCCGGGTCCACCTGAGCCTGCGCGGCGACGAGAACTGGGTCGAGACGTCGGGGATCCCGTTCGACGACCCGGACCGCGCCCGCGTCGCGCTGAAGGAGCTGTTCGCCGCGTGGCCGGCGGAGTTCCTGGCGTTGCTGGACGCCACGTCCGGGCCGGTGCAGGTGTATCCGCTGACCGCGCTGCCGGTCGGGCTGCGGTGGGACCCGGCACCGGGCGTGACGCTGATCGGCGACGCGGCGCACCTGATGTCGCCGTTCGCCGGGCAGGGCGCGAACCTCGCGATGCGCGACGGCGCCGAACTCGCCCTGAACCTGGCCGAAGGCGGCGACGTGCGGAAGTTCGAGGAGGCGATGTTCGACCGCGCCGAGCCGGCCGCGCGGATGTCTGCGGACAACATGGAGCTGTTCCTGTCCGACGGCGCGGCGGAAAAGGTGCGGCACCTGTTCGCGACGATGTTCGGCGAGGAGGACTGAACTGCCCGGGGTTTGCTTGGGGCGGAAGGGTTCCCGCGCCCGGCTAGGAGATCCGACGCGTGCGGCGTGACTCCGTCCCTGGGCTGCTTCTGGCCGGATTCGGGCGGGCGCTCAGGCGGGTTCGCGCAGGCGGTAGTGCTGCGGGCTGCGCCCGTACTCCCGTTTGAACGCGGCGCTGAGCGTGAAGGGGCTGCGGTAGCCGACCTGCCGGGCGATCGCGGTGAGCGTCGCGTCCGGCTGCTGCCGCAGGAGATCGGCGGCGAGAGCGAGCCGCCAGGCGGAGAGGTAGGTCATCGGCGGCTCTCCGACCGCGTCGGTGAACCGCCGGGCCAGCGCGGCGCGGGACACGCCGGTCGCGCTCGCGAGACCGGCGACGGTCCACGGGTGTTCGGGCTGGTCCTGCAGCAGGCGCAGGGCGTGTCCGGCCACTGGGTCGCTGTGCGCGCGGTACCAGGAGGGCGCAGCCGGGCGGTCGAGCCATTCCCGCAGGACGCGGACGAGCAGCAGGTCCAGCAGCCGGTCGAGGACCGCTTCCTGTCCGGGGGTGTCGCGGTCGATCTCGGCGGCGAGCAGGGCGACCAGCGGGTCGTCCGCGGTCTCGGCGGTGACGACCGGGGGCAGCGCGGCGAGCAGCCGGCGCGAGACCTCGCCGACGGTCGGGTAGGTGCCGGTGAGCAGCACGGTCGGACCGTCGAGGCCGGATCCCCAGGTGCGGACGCCGAGGTCGGTCAGGTCGGCGAGGTGCCCGCCGTCCGGGGTGACGCAGACCTGGCCGGGCTGGATCACCGCCTGCGGCGGGGTGGCCGGGTCGTCGGCGACCAGGTACGGGTCGGGCCCGCGGAGAACGGCGACGTCGCCGGCGCCGAGCCGCACCGGCGCGTCCGCCGCCGGTCCGAGCCAGGCGTCGCCGCGGACGACCGCGAGGACGGTCAGCGGCGCCTCGTCCTCGATCCGCAGCGACCACGGCGGGCGCAGCACTGACCGGAGCAGGAACGCGCCGTGCGCGCGGGGTCCTTCGAGCAACGCGGTGAGCGGGTCCACCAGGCGAGGCTAGCGCCGGCCTCGATGAGACGACAACGCATGCCTTCGAGCGGATAGCCGATGGATCGTCCAGGCCGGAGTGAGTTCACTGAGTTCCGTTCCCGACGGACGGAAGGCAGGACGACGATGGCGGCAGCGAAGGCGGTTCTGGTGGCGGCGGTGGTCGCTGCGGGACTGATCGCGGGCCTGTTCTACGCGTACGCGGTATCGGTGATGCCGGGCCTCGCCCACGCTGACGACCACACCTTCGTGACCGCGATGCGCGAGATCAACGTCGCGATCCTCAACGGCTGGTTCCTCCTGTCGTTCCTGGGCGCGCCGTTGCTCGCGGTGGTTCTCTGCTTCATCAGCCGGGCGCGCGGCGAGCTGCCGTGGCTGATCGCGGGCGCGGTGCTCCTGGTGGCGATGCTGGTGATCACCGGCGCGGTCAACGTGCCGATGAACGACGCGCTCGCCGCGGCGGGAGCCGATTTCGCCGCCCTGCGCGCGCGGTTCGAGCAGCCGTGGGTGCTGTGGAACACGGCGCGAACCGTGCTGTCGGTGGCCGGATTCGGTTGTCTCGTGGGTGCCTTGGTGACCCGGAAGGCATGACTCCGGCTCAGACCGCCAGCATCGCCGCAGCGATCTCCTCGGCCGCGGCGTCCGGAATCGCGCTCGCGGCATCTTCCAGGACGAGCAGCCGCGCGCCGGGGATCTCACGGGCGAGGGCTTCTCCGTTGCCGACCGGGAAGAACACGTCGCGGCGTCCGTGCACCACGACGGCGGGAATCGCGATCTCCGGCAGCCGTTCGCGCCAGCGCGGCGTGCAGTCGAGCTTCGAGAACACCATGCCCAAGTGGTTCGCCATCTGCACTGACGGCTCGGTGCTGGCCGCCCGATCGAAAACACGGGAGGCGACGGCCCGCGCCTGGTCGGGATCATTGCCGAGGATCGCGGCACTGGCGGCGACGTGGTCGGCGACCGCGGCCCGGTCCGACCAGTCCGGCATCGGCCGGGAGAACAGCTTCTGCAGTGAATTCGCGTCGTGGTCGGGAAGATCGGGATCGACCGGGCCCGGCGCGACAGGCCGCGTTCCGTACAGGGTCAGGGCGGAGAACGCGTCCGGATAGTCGAGCGCGGCGACTTGGGCCACCATTCCGCTGACCCCGATTCCGGCCAGGTGCGCGGGCCGGTCGTCGAGTTCGCGGGCGAGCGCGGCGGCGTCGGCGGCGAGGTCGCGCAAGGTGTAGGCCGGGGCGTCCGGATCGACGGTGGTCGAGGTGCCGACGTCGCGGAGGTCGTAGCGGACGACGTGCCGTCCGCCGCGGGCGAGGGCCTCGCACAGCGCGTCCGGCCAGGACAGCATCGTGGTGCCGCCGGCCAGCAGGACGAGCGGCGCGGACGGGTCGCCGAAGTGCTCGGTGCCGAGCGTGACTCCGTGGGGAAGAGCGTGCTGCATGAGGTCTCCTGGTTGAGACGATCGCGCATGGTTCCGAGCGGATAACCGATGGATCGTCTCGCGGTATGCGGGTTGACTGGTCTGTGCTGGGGGACGAAACGGAAGGCAGGACGATGGTGATCGTTTCCGAGGTGGTGCTCGTGGCGGCAGTGGTCGCGGCGGGGTTGATCGCCGGGTTGTTCTACGCGTGGACGGTGTCGGTGATGCCGGGCCTCGCCCGCGCCGACGATCACACGTTCGTGACCGCGATGCGCGGGATGAACGTCGCCATCGTCAACGGCTGGTTCATGCTGTCCTTCCTGGGCGCACCGCTGCTCGCGATCGCGGCGGTCGTCCTGCACGCGACGAGCGGCGCGGAGGGCGGATTGCCGTGGCTCATCGCGGGCGCGGCGCTGCTGGTGGCGACGCTGGTGATCACCGGCGCGGTCAACGTGCCGATGAACAACGCCCTCGACAAGGACACGGCCGACTTCGCCACGCTGCGCGCCCGGTTCGAGAAGCCGTGGGTGCGGTGGAACACGGCGCGAACCGTGCTGTCGGTAGCCGGATTCGGTTGTCTCGTAGGTGCTTTGGTGACCCGGGGCGCGTGACCCCGGACCGCTGACGGTTGCTCGGCGGGCTAGCGCATCGGTGGCCGGGCGGTTCCGGTCGCATGGGATCGCCCGGCGCGTTGATGGCCGCGGTTGATTCCGGCCGCACGTGGATCGGTCGCCGCGCCCGGCCCCCGTCCCGTCGGTCGGTGACCTTGATGCTTTGGCCGTCAGGGCGCGCCTGATCCCTGGCACGGCTGGCGGATCGGCTGCCCTCTGACCGTGGCGGTCCTCAGCCAGGGGCACTTGATCCCGAGCCGCGAGCGGTCGGCGATCCGGGCTGCCATGGCACTCCGGCTCGCCTCGCCCCAGGATCACCGGCGGATCACTCGACGAACCTGGGCCGTTGGTGCCCCACGGCGTGTGGCGCGGAACCACCGGCGGATCCGTCGGCGAGCCTGGTCCGCTGGCGGCCCACGATGTGCGGCCCGGGTCCATCGGCGGATCGGTCGACGAGCCCGAGTCTGTCGGCGGCCCACGAAGCACGGCCACGAACCATCGGCGGACCAATCGGCAAGCCCCGGCCCGTCGTCAGCCCACGGCGGTCCCCGGCCAGTCGGCAGTCCGCGGCGCGTCCCAGGACGACCGCCGGATCCGTCGGCGAGCCCGAGACCGTCGGCGTCCTCCGGCGTGTGGCCCCCGGAACCATCGGCGGATCAGTCAGCGAGTCCTCAAGCCCGTCGTCAGGCCACGGCGCGCCCTCGCTGGCGGGTCAGTCGGCGAGCCGGAAGCAGAGGTCGGTGTCCCAGTTCGCCGGGTCCGGCTCCGCTCGCGGGTCGGTGCGGTAGATCTCGAGCCGGGCGGCCCAGTGTTCTCCGTCGGCCTCGATGGTGCGGTCCCAGCGCACCTCTTCCTTTTCGCCCCAGGCGAGCAGGTCGGCGGTCGCGGCGAAGAGGCCGTCGGGTGAGCCGTGGTGGGTGGCCTGCGCGTATTTCCCGGCGGGGAGTGCGTCGTTGAAGTACTCGTCGCCGAGGTCGACGGGTTCGGCGACGGGCACTCCGGCCTCGACGGTGACGGTCTGCATGTCCGTGCCGAGCACGCGGTAGCGCAGGAACGGCGCGCAGGCGGGCTGGAGGCCGCGTTCGGCGAGCGCGCCGATGATCGCGGCGATCCGGTGTGCGACGTCGGCCATTCCGTCGAAGGCGACCGTCGCGCGGTAGCCGACGTAGCGTTGCTCGTTTCTGTCCACAATGGAGGGCATCGGGTTCCTTTCCGGAATACGGCTCAGCCGAGGAGCGGGCGGACTTCTGATGGTGCCGTACGAGGCGGCCGGGTGGCGGGACGCGTGGTCGACGGCCTCGTCGAGGTCGGCGCATTCGAGCACGGCGTAGCCGCCGATCTGGTCCTTGGTTTCGGCGAACGGCCCGTCGCTGAGCAGGACCTCCCCGTCCCGCACGCGCACCGTGGTGGCGGTCGCGGGCGGGTGCAGGCCTCCGCCGCCGACGAGGATGCCGCGTTCCAGCAGGTCGTCGGACCAGCCGCCGCAGCCGATCGCGAGCTGTTCCTCGGTCGGCTCCTCGGATCCGGCGATCATCAGCAGGTAGCGCATCAGTTCTCCTGGTTCAGGGTTTCGGCGAGGCGGGCGGCGAACGCCTCGGGCTCGGAGGAGAAGCCGCCGTGGTCGCCCGGGAACCGGACGGGCTCGCCGCCGAGTGCGCGGGCCAAGCCGACGCCTGCCTCGTACGCCGGGGTTCCGGCCGCGTCGCCCACCGCCACGACGATCCGGGTGCCGGCGGCGGAGAGCGCTTCGAGGTCGGGTTCCCAGGCTCCGATCGCGGGCATCAGCCTGCCGAAGAACACCTCGAAGTTGCCGCGCATCCGTTGGCCCTGCTCGATTTCCTCGGGGGTGGGGTGCTCCGGGGGCGGCGGGATCTCGAATCCGCTGGCGGCCATGAACGCTCCCATCGCCGCGTCGACACCTTGTTCCCGGTAGATCGCCGGGATGTCCGGGAAGTCGGCCAGCAGCGCGCCGAGATAACGGCTGACCGGCGGTTCGTGCGCGACGAGCGTTCGCACCGCGCCGGGATAGCGGGTGGTGTGTTCGAGCATGGTGATCGCGCCGCCGCTGTTGGCCAGCACCGAAACCGGGCCGCCGCCCAGTTCGGCGAGCAGCTGCTGCACGTCCTCGGCGTGCTGCCCGACCAGGTCGTCCGCGAGTTCGGCCGGCTGGCTGCGCGAGAGGCCGCGTGGGTCGAAGGTGACCACGGTGTAGCGGTCGGCGAGGTACGGACGCAGGGCGGCGAACGCGGTGGCGTCGGCGGGTCCGCCGGGCACGAGGAACAGCAGCGGCCCGGAGCCCGCGACGTCGTATCGGATCTCCGCGCCGGGCACGCGAAGGGTCTTGGTGATCATGGCTGTCCTTCCGGGGTTCGGGCGGGTTTGCCCTCCCGACGAACGGCCGCGACCGAGACAGACACCTCCGGCGAAGAAATTTCCGAAAGTCTTCTGCGGAGGTAGCCGCGTTCGGCTCCGGTGCGGGCCAGCGCGAGCGCTTCGGTGTACGCGACCTGCGCTTCTTCGGTGCGGCCGAGCCTGCGGAGAAAGTCCGCGCGGGTGGCGGGCAGCAGGTGGTACCCGGCCAGTTCGCCGGTGAGCCGGTCGGCCAGGGCGAGCCCGGCTTCGGGGCTGAAGGCCATTCCGACCGCGACCGCGCGGTTCAGCTCGACCACCGGGTCCGGCCGGAAGCGCAGCAGTTCGAGGTAGAGCCCGGCGATCTGCGCCCAGTCGGTGTCCTCGGCGCGCGCGGCGGTGGCGTGGCACGCGGCGATCGCGGCCTGCACTTGGTACGGCCCGGGGCTGCGGCGGCGCAGCGCTCCCTCCAGCAGCGCGGTGCCTTCGGCGATCGCCGCGGCGTCCCACCGGCTCCGGTCTTGTTCGTCGAGCGGGATCAGTTCGCCGCCGGGCGCGTTTCGGGTGCTGCGGCGGGCGTGTTGCAGCAGGAGGAGCGCGAGCAGACCGGTGGCCTCGGGTTCGTCCGGCATCAGCGCGCACAGCAGCCTGGCCAGCCGGATGGCCTCGGCGGCCAGGTCGGGGCGCTGGAGGTCGTCGCCTTCGCTGGCCGAGTAGCCCTCGTTGAACAGCAGGTACAGCACGCCGAGGACGGCGGCGGTGCGTTCGGGCAGCAGGTGCGCGGGCGGCACCCGGTACGGGATCCCGGCGGCGCGGATCTTGCGTTTCACCCGGACGAGACGCTGCGACATCGTGGATTCGGACACCAGGAACGCGCGGGCGATCTCCGCGGTGCTGAGCCCGACGAGCGTGCGCAGCGCGAGCGCGACCTGCGCTTCGAAGGCGAGCGCGGGATGGCAGCAGGTGAAGATGAGCCGGAGCCGGTCGTCCTCCACCCCGCTGGTTCCACTGTGGACAGTGTCCTCCGGGGCGACGAGGCGCGCGGCCTCCCGGAGTTTGTCCGCTCCCGTCGCCGCGCGCCGGAGCCGGTCGACGGCGCGGTTGCGGGCGGCGGTGGTGAGCCACGCGCCGGGGCGGTCGGGAACGCCGTCGCGCGGCCAGGTGCGGACGGCGAGCGCGAACGCGTCCTGGGCGCATTCCTCGGCGAGGTCCCAGTCTCCGGTGACGCGGATGAGCGTGGCCACGACGGAGCCCCACTCGTCGCGGAACGCCTGCGCGACCGCGGCGTCGTGCTCCCCAGCCACTGCGTGCTCCCTCCTCGTTCTTCGGCGGCGAACGGGTTCCGCCGGCACTCTCCGCACGGTAAACCCCGGCACCGACAATTTCCCGCGATCAGGCTCCGGCCAGCTGAGCGATCCCGTCGAGGATGCGGTCGAGCCCGAACCGGAAGTGGTGCTCGGGATCCGAGGACCCGCCGTAGGTCTGCCCCGCGGTGGTGCCGACCCGGCTCGCGCGCGGGAAGTGCACCGGATCGGCTGCGGGGATCTCGGCCAGCACGGGCGCGGACCGGTTCCACCAGACCAGGTCGGTCATCCCGCTGCGGCGTGCGGCGCGGGACGCGTCCACCGAACCGCGCGCGGCTCCGGCGACCAGTCCGTTGACCAGGCTGACGATCGCGTCGAGCTGCACGTCGTCGAGGCTGAGTTCGTCCATCGCGGCCAGTTCGCGCTCGTATTTGGCGAAGGTGTGCGGGCCCAGCGTCGGGCGGCCGACGCGGATCTCCAGCAGCCACGGATGCCGGTGGTAGAGCCGCCACAGGTCTTCGGCGACCGCGGCGAGCCCGGCCCGCCAGCCTTCCGGCAGCTCGCCGGGGAGTTCGCCGTGCGCGTGGTCGAGCATCAGCTCCAGCAGCTCGTCGCGGCCGGGCACGTAGGTGTAGAGCGACATCGTCGCGACGCCCAGCTCGTCGGCGATCCGGCGCATGGTGACCGCGTCCAGCCCGTCCGCGTCGGCGACCCGGATCCCGGCCCGCACGACGTGCTCGACCGAAAGCTTGGGCTTCGGGCCGCGGCGCGGGGGACCGGGCACGCCCCACAGCAGTTCGATGGTGCGCCGCGGATCGCCCGGTTCGTCGGTGTCCATCTCGCTCCTCGTACACAGTACAGAGTTTTCGGGTAGACTATCCCGGAGAGTCCAGCCAGGGGAGGGCGGAACGCTGAATTCAGTCGTGGTGGAACCGGGCCGGGTCGTGTTCTGGAGACCGGACGGCGCGGAGCCGGACGGTCCCGGGGCGCCCGGCACGGTCGAGGTCGTGCTGCCGGACGGGCCGCGCACGGTGCCCGCGCTGCGGTTGCCGACCGCGGAGGCGGTGCCGGTGCTGCGGTCGCTCGCGGATCCGTCGGCGCGGTTCTGGGCGCTGGCGGCCGAGGCCGCGCAACGGCTCGCCGACGCGGGCTGGACCGGGCCGCTCGATCCGGACGAGGAAGCGTGGCTGCGCCGGCTCGCCGACGCGATGCCGCCGCACGCCCACGCGACGCCGATTCCGGGCGACCCGGCAAGGCTGCCGGAGCCGTATCCGCTGCTGATGCGGTTCCTCGGCGACGTCGCCGGAGTGGAGCCCGCGCTGCGCGTGTCGCTGCGGATCGAATCGGACGATCTGGCGGGCGGCCGGTTCCGCGCGGTCGTCCAGGTGCACGGCGGGACCGAGCCGCTGGTCGACGCCGAGGAACTGTGGCGCACCGGCACGCAGGAGGCCCGGCACGAGGTCCTGCTGGCGCTGCGGCACGGGGCGGAGGTGTGGCCGGCGCTGGCTCCGCTGCTGTCGGCGGCGGTTCCGTCGTCGGTCGCGCTGGGAGACCGCGAGATCGCCGAACTGCTCGCGGGCGCGCTCGACGCCGCGGAGCTGGCGGTGCATTGGCCCGCCGAGCTGACCGGGCTGGCCGCGCGAGCGGTGATCCGGCCGGGCGACGCGCCGTCGGACGCGCGCTCGTTCTTCGGCGGCGACCGGGTGCTGCAGTTCGACTGGCAGCTCGCGCTCGGAGACGCCGAGCTGACTGTCACGGAACTCGACGCGCTCGTCGAGGCCCAGCGTCCGGTCGTGCGCCTGCGGGACAGGTGGGTGCTGCTGGACCGCAAGACCGCGGACCGGGCCAGGGACCGCACGCTCAAACCGCTCACCGCGATCGAGGCGCTCGGCGTCGCGCTCACCGGCCGCACCGAGGTCGACGGCGACCAGGTCGAGGTCCGTACCGACGGCTGGCTCGAAGACCTGCGCGCGCGGCTGTCCGCCGATCCCGAACCGGTGCCGCAGCCGGCCGGGCTGGCCGCGACCCTGCGCGATTACCAGCTGCGCGGCCTGCAGTGGCTCGACACCGTCACCGGACTGGGTCTCGGCGGCTGTCTCGCCGACGACATGGGTCTCGGCAAAACCGTCACGCTCATCGCGCTGCACCTGCACCGCGGCACCGGCCCGACGCTGGTCGTGTGCCCGGCTTCGCTGCTGGGCACGTGGGAAACGGAGATCCGCAGGTTCGCGCCCGGCGTGCCGGTGCGGAGGTTCCACGGCACCGCGCGGTCGCTGGACGATCTCGGCGGCGGCTTCGTCCTCACCACCTACGGCACCCTGCGGACCGACCCGGCTCCGCTGGCCGGGGTGAACTGGGACCTGCTGGTCGCCGACGAGGCGCAGCACGTGAAGAACCACCGCTCCGACACGGCGAAAGCGTTGCGGCTGCTGCCTTCCACGGCGAAGGTCGCGCTCACCGGCACGCCGGTGGAGAACACGCTCACCGAACTGTGGGCGATCCTCGACTGGACCACGCCCGGACTGCTGGGCCCGCTCGCCGACTTCCGCGGCCGCTGGGGCAAGCCGGTCGAGTCCGGGACCGACCCGGCGGCCGCCGAGCAGCTGTCCCGGCTGCTGCGGCCGTTCCTGTTGCGCCGCCGCAAATCCGACCCGGGCATCGCGCCCGAGCTGCCCGCCAAGACCGAGACCGACCGTCCGGTGTCGCTCACCGCGGAGCAGGCGTCGCTGTACGAGGCGACCGTGCGCGAGCTGATGGCCGACATCTCCGCGAGCGACGGCATGGCCCGCCGCGGCCGCGTGGTCAAGCTGCTCACCGCGCTGAAGCAGATCTGCAACCATCCCGCGCACTACCTCGGCGAGGCCGGCGACAGCCCGCTCGCCGGCCGGTCCGGGAAGCTCGAGCTGCTCGACGAACTGCTCGACACGATCCTCGCCGAGGACGGCGCGGTGCTCGTGTTCACCCAGTACGTGGCGATGGCGCGGCTGCTCGAACGGCACCTCGCCGCGCGCGGCGTCCCGGCGCAGCTGTTGCACGGCGGCACCCCGGTCGCCCGGCGCGAGGAGCTGGTCCGCGGGTTCCAGAACGGCGACGTGCCGGTGTTCCTGTTGTCGCTGAAGGCGGCGGGCACCGGTCTCACGCTCACCCGTGCCGATCACGTCGTGCACTACGACCGGTGGTGGAACCCGGCGGTCGAGGACCAGGCGACCGACCGGGCCTACCGGATCGGGCAGACGCGGCCGGTGCAGGTGCACCGGCTGGTCGCGGAAGGCACGGTCGAGGACCGGATCGCGGTGATGCTGCGCGAAAAACGGGCGCTGGCCGACGCGGTGCTCGCCTCGGGCGAGGCCGCGCTCACCGAACTCACCGACGCCGAACTGGCCGAACTCGTCACCCTCCGGAGGCAGCGATGACCGACCGGGTCCGCGGATTCCCCGCGTTCCCCGCCCGCACCGGCCGCGGTCCGTTCGCACGCACCTGGTGGGGCCGCGCGTGGCTGCAGGCGATGGAGGACACCGCGCTCGATCTGCGGCAGCTGAAGAAGGGCCGCAGCTACGCCGCGGCGGGCCTGGTCGGGCCGATCACGGTCAGCCCGGGCCGGATCACCGCCACCACCGAGGACGCCGACGACGGCCCGTACCGCACTAACGTGCACCTGGCCGAACTGTCCACATCGGACTGGGAGCTGCTGCTCGACCGCGCCGCCGACCACTCCGGGCACCTCGCCGCGCTGCTCGACCGGCATCTGCCGCCGGAGCTGGCCGAGGTCGTCCCGCTGCTGCCGGGCATCGGCGACCTCGACCCGGACTGCGACTGCCCCGGCTGGGAACTCCCGTGCCGGCACGCCGCCGCGCTGTCGTTCCAGGTCGCGTGGCTGCTCGACGCCGACCCGTTCCTGCTGCTGCTCGCCCGGGGCCGGACTGAGCAGGAAATCCTCGACGAACTCGGCCACCGCACGGCCACGCGGGTCACGACCGGAGTGCTGGCTGCGGACGTGTACGCCAGGGAGGTGCCGCCGCTGCCGGATCTCGCGGAATTCACGCCGCGCGCCCGCTGACCCGCGCACGGTCGGAGGCCCTGCGGCGCCTGGGAAAGACCGGGCGGGACGGCTTCGCCCGACCAGTCACGCGGGCGACGGGTGCGTTGCTGGTCGTCGCCGGGCTCGGGAAAGACGGGGCGGCGTGGTTCGCCGACCGGTCTCACGGCTGGCGGCGCGTTGCTGGCCGTCGCGGGGCTCGGGAGGGACGGCGCGGTGCGGCCTTGCTGACCAACCTTGTGGCTGGCAGTGCGGCACCGGTCGTCGCGGGCCTTGGGAGAGACGGGCCGGTGTGGCTTTTGCTGACCCGTCCCGCGGACGACGGGTGCGTTGTCGCGGGCTCGGGAGGGACGGACCGTTGTTGCCTTGCTGACCGGTCTCGCGACTGGCGGTGCGTTGTCAGTCGTCGCCGGGCTTGGGAGAGTCGGGGGCGGCGGCGCTTCGCCCGACCAAGTCCCACGGGCGACGGATGTGTCGCCGGTCGTCGCAGGGCTCGGGAAAGGCCGGGCGGCGTCGCTTCGCCGACCAGCCTTGTGGGTGACAGCGCGTTGTCCATCCGTGGCGGTGGGCGCGGTGCCTACTTGCCCGACTTCGAGACGGCACCGACCGCCTGCCGTTCGTGCCTGCCACGGCGCTACAGACCGCCGCCCGCCGCACCTGGTGCGGGCGGTCCAGCATCCCCGGGAAGCCGAGCCCGTGGAGGAGGGTGTCGACGATCCGGGCAGGCAGGTCCGGTTCGAGCGGCTCGCGGGTGAGCACGATCCGGAAGTGCAGCGGGGCGACGAGCATCTGCAGCACGAAGCGGGGATCGGTGGCCTCGGGCAGCTCTCCGCGCTCGACCGCCCGCGCGGCGATCTGGCCGGACTGGGCGTAGCGGGCGTCCCAGTACTGGTCGCGCAGCTGCTGGGTGGCCGGGTCGTCGCCGGCCGAGGCCAGTGTTCGCTCGAGGGCGTTGCCGGCGGGGGAGGTCAGGTAGCTCGCGAGCGAGGTGGCGTAGGCGAGCAGGTCCTCGCGCAAAGACCCGCTGTCGGGCACCGGGAGCTGTTCGGCGGCGTCGGCGAGCAGGGCGTCGATGATGAGGTTCTCGCGGGTGCCCCACCGGCGGAAGACCGTCGTCTCGTTCACCTGCGCGCGCTGCGCCACCTCGGACACCTTCAGGCCCGCCAGGCCCTGCTCCTGCAGGACCTGCGTGGTGGCGTCGAGAACAGCCGCGCGCACCCGGGCCGCTCGTCCGCCAGGTCGTCGCCGGACCTCCGCATCGCTCACGGGACGCCACTCTAATACAAGTCCGCTTGCTTTAGCGCGGGACAGCGCCCATACTCCAGACGCCAGTCGACTTGCTTTAACAGCGAAGACTCCAGGAGTACTGAGATGCGCATCGAACGGGACATCGAGGTCCCCACCCGCACCGGCTCGCCGATCCTGGCCGACGTGTTCCTTCCCGACGACCCCGACGACCCCGGCGCGTTTCCGGTGCTGGCGTCGATCAGCCCGTACGGCAAGGACGTGCACTGGCCGGACCGCTATCCGCTCTACGACCTGGTCCCGCACCACGAGCACATGGTCTGGGAGACCCCGGATCCGGAGTGGTGGACGGCGCGGGGCTACGCGGTGCTGCGCGCCGACACCCGGGGCACCGGCAAGTCGCCCGGCCGGATGGACCTGATGAGCCCGGGCGATTCCGAGGATTTCTACGACGTCGTCGAGTGGGCGGCCGAGCAGCCGTGGTCCACCGGAAAGGTGGCCTCCAGCGGCATCTCGTGGCTGGCGATGATGGGCTGGCGGGTGGCGGAGCTTCAGCCGCCGCACCTCGCCGCGATCGTGGCCTGGGAAGGCGCGACCGACTTCTACCGTGACTTCGTCTACCAGGGCGGCCTGTACGCCCACGGGTTCGTCGAGTTCTGGTGGGATCGCCAGATCACGCCCCAGCGCAACAGCGAGGACGGCGACGACTGGCGCGAGGTGCTCCCGCGGCATCCCGTGCTCGACGACTACCACCAAGCGCACCTGGTCGATCTCGACCGGGTCACGGTGCCGGTGCTGTCGGCCGGAAACTGGGGCGCCCTGCACGTCCACCTGCGCGGCAACCTCGAAGGCTGGGCCCGCGCGGCTTCGCGGGAGAAGTGGCTCGTCGTGCACACCGGCACCCACATCGATCCCTACTACGCCGACTGGGCCTTGGACCTGCAGCTGCGCTTCCTCGACCGCTTCCTCAAAGACCAGCCCGACCGGATGGACGGCGTGGCCCCGGTGCGGCTGGCGATCCGGCACGGGCGCGAGGTCGAGTGGCGAGACGCCGCGGACTTCCCGCTCCCGCAGACGCAGTGGCGCGAGCTTCACCTCGGCGACGGCGTCCTCGACTGGGACCCGCCCGCAGACGCCGCGACAGTGGCCTATCCCGCCAGCTTCGACACGGCCCCGGTGTCCGAACCGCTCGAGCTGACCGGTCCGGTCGCGCTGCGCCTGTGGCTCAGCGCCGAGCAGGACGACCTCGACGTCTTCGCGCGGGTGCAGCACATCGGCACCGACGGCGAGCCGATCCCGGCCGTCGGCCCGCAAGGCGGCCCGGTCCCGATGACCATGGGCTGGCTCAGGGCTTCTCACCGCGAGACCGATCCCGAGCGGTCGCTGCCGCACCGGCCGTGGCACCCCCACGACCGCGAGATCCCGCTCGTGCCCGGCGAGCCGACCCTGCTCGAGGTCGAGATCTGGCCCACCAGCATCACCCTCGCCCCGGGCGAGCGGCTGCGCCTCGAACTGGTCACCGGGGACAGCGACCTCGGCTTCATGACCCACGACCACCCCGGTCTCCGCCGCCCGGCGACCTCCGCCGTCGTCCACCTCGGCGGCGACCACGCCTCCCACCTGCTCGTTCCCGTCATCCCCCGATAAAAGGACCAGCATGCGACAGTTCGTGGACATCTCGGTCCCGCTGCGGGACGGGATCGCCTCCGACCCGCCCGGCCACCGGCCCTCGATCACCTACGTAGACCATCAGCAGTCGGTCCCGGACCTGCTCCGCTTCTTCCCCGGCGCGACGGCCGCGGACCTGCCCGACGGCGAAGGCTGGGCGATCGAGCGGATCGAGGCCACCACCCACAACGGCACCCATCTCGACGCGCCCTACCACTATGCGTCCACTATGGACGGTGGCCGCCGGGCCATGACGATCGACGAGGTGCCCCTGCACTGGTGCTTCCAGGAGGGCGTCAAGCTGGACTTCCGGCACCTGCCCGACGGCCACGTCGTCACGCCCGCCGACATCGACGCCGAACTCGACCGGATCGGCCACCGGCTGCGCCCGCTCGACATCGTGGTGGTCAACACCCGGGCCGGCACCCGCTACGGCGAGGACGACTACGTCAGCTCCGGCTGCGGAGTCGGCCGCGCCGCCACCCTGCACCTGCTCGAACAAGGGGTGCGGGTGACCGGCACCGACGCCTGGAGCTGGGACGCCCCGTTCCTGTTCACCGCCGAGCGCTACGCCCGCGACCACGACGCCTCGATCATCTGGGAGGGCCACCGGGCCGGCCGCGAGATCGGCTACTGCCACCTCGAGAAGCTGCACAACCTGGAGCACCTCCCGGCCACCGGATTCCAGATCGCCTGCTTCCCGGTCAAGATCCACGCGGCGTCGGCCGGATGGACCCGTGCGGTGGCGATCTTCGACGAGGAGGCGGCATGAGAATCGGTTCCCTGCTCGTCGACGGGGTGCCGCGCTACGGCGTCGTCGACGGCGACCGCATCGATCTGCTCCCCGAGACCGCGGACGTCTTCGAGGTGCTCGCCGCCGGCGACGCCGCCACGACGGGCCAGCAGGCGGCCTGGGACGAAACCGCGCCGATCGCCGTCCCGGCGCCGGTCGCCAGCATCCGCGACTTCATCACCTTCGAGCAGCACACGGCAGGCTCGCTCCGCGCGATCACCGGGAGCAGCGAGGTCCCGGACGCCTGGTACGAAGCGCCCGCCTTCTACTTCACCAATCCGCACGCCGCGATCGGCTCCGGAGTCCCGGTCCCGATGCCGCCCGGGTGCGAAGTCCTGGACTTCGAACTCGAAGTCGCGGTCGTGATCGGCAAAGCGGGCTTCAACCTGTCCCCGGCCGAGGCCGTGGACCACATCGCCGGGTTCACCATCCTCAACGACTGGTCGGCCCGCGACCTGCAGAGCCGCGAGATGCGCGTCGGGCTCGGACCGGCCAAGGGCAAGGACACCGCCACCACCCTCGGTCCGGTGCTGGTCACCCCGGACGAACTGGCCGGCTTCGAGAGCGGCGGCCGGTACGACCTCGCCATGGAGGTCTTCGTCAACGACACCCGCATCGGCGGCGACACGCTCGCGAACATGGCCTGGACCTTCGCCGAGCTGATCGCCTACGCCAGCCGCGGCACCTGGGTCCGTCCCGGCGACGTCCTCGGCTCCGGAACCTGCGGCAGCGGCTGCCTCGCCGAACTGTGGGGATGGCACGGCGACCGGCAACCGCCGCCGCTGCGCATCGGCGACACCGTCCGCATGAGCGTGCAGGGGATCGGCACCATCCAGAACACCGTGGTCGGCGGTCCGCCCCTGCACGACATTCCCGCTGCTCGCCGCGCTTGACCGCCGCGCCGGTCACCCGATCCGGTGGACTCGGAGCGGGCGCTCATGCCGCCCGACCAGCGGCATCAGCGCCCGCCGCAGTCCGGCGGCGATCATGCTTTCAGCAGGATTTCATTGCTTCTCCGTAGCTTTCCGAACGCGTTCAGTAAACGTGCTGACCATTCGACGCGGAGGGGATCCCATTGTGAAGAAAGTCAGGAGGCTCGCGCTGATCGGCGCGGCCGTCGCCACGCTCGGCGCCGGATTCGCCAGCGCGACACCGGCGTTCGCCGACGACGCGCACTACTACATCCTGATCGGCGGCACCTGCGACGGGAAGGCGTCGGTCTACCGTCCGGAGTGGCTGCAGGGCGGCATCGCGCGGGTCGTGGACTATCCCGCCGGAGCCGCCGGCGCGCCCGACTGCGACCAGACCCCGATGGACCAGAGCGTCGCGATCGGACACGACCGGGGCCGCCAGGTCGTCCAGGACGCCTACCGCGAGAACCCGAACGCCGAGTTCACCGTCGTCGGCTACTCCCAGGGCGCGATCGTGGCGAACATGGTGCTGAACGACATCGCCGACGACCAGCTCGGCGTGGACAAGGCGAAGTTCAGCGCGAAACTCTTCGCCGACCCGATGCAGCCGCCCGGCCCGGCCGGAACCGGGATCAGCGCGACGCTTCCGCCGGGCACCGGCCTGCCGTCGCCGTTCGGCGGGTACGTCTCGTTCGGCGCGGGCCGCCCGGACTTCGCCGGGGTCCGCTCCATCCGCTACTGCATCCAGACCGACGGCATCTGCGATTTCGACCCGATCCAGGCGGCGGGCGGCTACTTCGCCCAGCACTGGTGCTACCAGTGGCCGCGCCCGGCCGACCAGCGGTCGATCATGGGGGACACGATCGCCGACGGCGTGTACACCAACACGTCCGTGCGGCTCGGCAAACAGGACTGCTGGGGCGGTCCGGTGCATCCCTGACCGCGGGCGGGTTTCCCGGCACCCCCAGCCAAGCCGGGAAACCCGCCCCACCCGTTACGTCCGCGCAGCGCCGAACCAGCGCGCCAGGTGCTCGTCCAGTTCCCGCTGGTCCTCGCCGGCCCAGACCACGTGCCCGTCCGGCCGCAGCAACGCCGCCGGGACGTCGAGGTCCTCGCTCACGTCCACGACATGGTCGACCCGGTCCGCCCAGCCTTCCGCCGACAGCCGCCCGTTCTGGTCCACCAGCAGCCCGCGGCCCTGGTGCATCAGCTCGTACAGCCGCCCGCCCTTGAGCGCCACGTCCCGCATCCGCCGCCCGAGCAGCGGATGCCCGTCGCCGAAGTCGTACCGGATGTCGAGCGCCAGCACCTTCTCCAGCAGCAGCTTGTTGACCTCCTCGAACGCCATCAGCTCGGTCAGCAGCCGCCGCATCGCGCGCCCGTCCGGATCGGGCGACATCACCACGGCCTGCGCGCGCACGTTGTCCAGCACGGCGTCCGCGACCGGATGCCGTTCGGCCTCGTAGGTGTCCAGCAACCCTTCCGGAGCCCAGCCGTTGACCTCGGCGGCGAGCTTCCAGCCGAGGTTGAACGCGTCCTGGATCCCGAGGTTGAGCCCCTGCCCGCCCAGCGGCGGATGGACGTGCGCCGCGTCGCCGGCCAGCAGCACCCGGCCGACGCGGTAGTGCTCGGCCTGCCGGGTCGCGTCCCCGAACCGCGAGAGCCAGACAGGGGAGTGGACCCCGAAATCCGTCCCGGCGTACTCGCGCAGCTGGTGCTTGACCTCCTCCAGCGTCGGCGTCCGCGCCTCCCGGTCCTCGACGACGCCGGCGGCCGGCACGACGACGCGGAACCTCCCGTTCCCGGCCGGCCCGACCCCGAACCACAGCTGCGTCTTGCGGATTTCCATGACCAGAGCGGCGATTTCGGCGGGATCCGCCGTCGCTTCCATCTCGCCCAGCAGCACCTCGCGCCGCGCGGGCTCTCCCGGGAACGCGACGCCGAGCGCCTTGCGCACCGTGCTCCGTCCGCCGTCGCAGCCGACCAGATACCGCGCCCGCAGCTCCCCGCCGTCGGCGAGCGAGACGGTCACCCCTTCGTCGTCCTGGCTCAGCCCGACGACCTCGCACCCGCGCCGGATCTCCGCGCCCGCCTGCACCGCGTGCTCGGCCAGCAGCCGGTCCGTGATCGGCTGCGGCAGCCCCAGCACGTACGGATGCGAGGTGTCCAGCCGCTCCGGCGCGGGCCGCGCGATCCCCGCGAAGAAACCCCCGACCGGATGCGTCGACCCCTCGGCGAGGAACGGCTCCAGCATTCCCCGCTGGTCCAGCACCTCCATGGTGCGCGAGTGCATCCCCAGCGCCCGCACGAACTTCGGCGGCTCCGCCTCCTTCTCCAGCACGACCACACGCACCCCGTGCAGCCGCAGCTCCGCGGCCAGCATGACGCCCGCCGGCCCGGCCCCCACCACGATCACGTCCACCATGTACTTCTCGTCCCCGGTCCCGGAGCCGGTCCCGCCCGCGGTCTTTCCGCAGGCAGCGGCTCCGGCGGACGATTGTGGAGCACCACCCGGGCCTTGCCGCAAGCCCCGGGGTGCGCTATATGTTGAAGGGGACAGGGAGAAGTCCCCGTCCCCTTCTGTCCCCAGTGGACGTTCCTCACTCCTTCTTGCGGGCCATCAAGTACGCCTGCTGCGTCGCCTCGTAGCTGGGCCCGGGTTCGCGCACCACGCGCGCGTCCACCACGAATCCGGCGTCGGCGAGCAGCTGCGCCATGAAGTCCGGGTCCAGCCGGTACGCGTCGGCCCCGATGTCGTGACCGTAGGCGTTTTCGATGCGCTTGCGCTGGTTCTCGCCGACCTGGAACGCGGTCAGCAGCCAGCCGCCCGGCCGCAGCACCCGGCAGAGTTCCTTCGCCAGCACCGGAAGCTCCTCCGGCGGCGTGTGGATGAGCGAGTACCAGGCGAGCGCGCCCGCGAGGGAATCGCCGTCGAGGTCGAGCGCGGCCAGCGTGCCCACGTCGAACCGGAGATCCGGATGCGTCCGGCGGGCGACCGCGACCATCTCCGGGGACAGGTCGACCCCGAACACGTCCAGCCCGAGCGACTTCAGATACCCGGTCAGCCGTCCTGGGCCGCAGCCCAGGTCGCCGACCGGCCCTTCGCCGACGAGTTCGGCGAAGGCGGCGAGCACCGCGCGGTCCCAGGTGGCGTCCTGAAGGAAGTCCTTCAGCATCTCGGCGTAATTCTCGGCAACGGTGTCGTACGCGGTCCGCGTTTCGGTCACATAAACAGGTTCGGTCACGGGCAGGGACAGTAGCCCGCCCCGCCGCACCCTGTCCGGGGAAACACGCGGACTAGACGCGAGCGCGGGCGATGATCGCGGAAGTGTCGGTTCCAGCGGGCAAAGTGCCGAAAGCCAGGCCCCAGTCGCCGCCGAACCGCGTGCCGCAGAACGCGTCCGCGACCGCGCGCGGCGCGTGCCGCACGAGCAGCGAACCCTGCAGCACCAACGCCATCGACTCGACCACCCGGCGCGCCCTGAACTCCAGATCGTCCACATCGGACAGATCCTTCTTGAGCCGGTCGACCGCGTCGTCGAGGCGCGCGTCCCCGCCCGCCGCCTGCTCCACCTCGGCGAAAAACGCCGCCACGGACTCCGGCTGCCGCCCCATCGCGCGCAACGCGTCGAGCGCCGCGACGTTGCCCGACCCCTCCCAGATCGACATCAGCGGCGCTTCCCGGTACAGCCGCGGCATGCCCGACTCCTCGACATACCCGTTGCCGCCAAAGCATTCCAGCGCCTCGGCCGCGTGCATCGGAGCGCGCTTGCACACCCAGTACTTGGTCACGGCGAGCCCGAGACGGCGGAACGCCTGCTCCTGCTCGTCGTCGCGCCGGTCGCCCGCCGCGGCGAGCCGCATCGACGCCGCCACCGCCGCTTCCGCCTCGATCACCAGGTCCGCCAGCACATTCGCCATCAGCGGCTGGTCCACCAGCGCCTTGCCGAACGCGTACCGGTGCGTCGCGTGATGCACCGCGCGCACCGCGCCCAGCCGCATCCCCGACGAACTCCCGAGCGCGCAGTCGAGCCGGGTGTTGTTGACCATCTCGATGATCGTGCGGACGCCCCGCCCCTCCTCGCCGACGAGCCAGCCCACCGCGTCGTCGTACTCGATCTCCGATGACGCGTTCGACCGGTTGCCGAGCTTGTCCTTCAAGCGCTGCAACCGGATGGGGTTCCGGCTGCCGTCCGGGAGCACGCGGGGGAGCAGGAAACAGGACAGCCCGCCGGGAGCCTGCGCAAGCGTGAGGAACATGTCCGACATCGGAGCGCTGGTGAACCACTTGTGCCCGACCAGCCGGTAAGTCCCGTCGCCGGCGGGCCGCGCGGCAGTGGTGTTGGCGCGGACGTCCGACCCGCCCTGCTTCTCGGTCATCGACATGCCCGCGATCAAGCCCCGCTTCGTGCCCGGCTCGCGCAACCCGAAGTCGTACTCGGTCGAGGCCAGCAGCGGTTCGTACTTCTCGGCCAGCTCCGGATTCGCGCGCAACGCCGGAACCGCCGCGTACGTCATGGAAATCGGGCAGGTGTGCCCGGCCTCGGACTGGCTCCAGACGTAGAACTTCGCCGCCCGCGCCGCGTGCGCGCCCGGCCGCTCGTCACGCCACGGCGCGGCCTGCAACCCGTGCGACACCGCGACATTCATCAGATCGTGCCAATGCGGATGGAACTCGACCTCGTCGATCCGATGCCCGTAACGGTCGTGCGTGCGCAGCACCGGCTCGTTCTCGTTGACCAGCCGGCTCCACTCCTGCACCCGCTCGCTGCCGGCCAGCCTGCCCAGCTCGTGCAGCTCGTCGACGACCCACGACGCGTCCGTCCGCCCGACCGCCTCCGCCAACCCCGGATCGGCGGCCACATCGTGCTCCAGCGGCGGAACCTGATTGACGACCTCATGCGTTGCGGGCATCCGAACCTCCCAGTGACCGCACGACGAACGTGCTCAACTCGCTGACCTCCGCCGACCCGCCGCTGGTCAGCGGGCCGATCAACACCTCCGCCGCGGCACCGACCAGCGCCGCCGCGCTCACCGCCGCGTCCTGCGCGGGCAACCGGCCCGTGCGCACCCCTTCGGCGACATGCTCGGCCACGACGTCCCGGAACACCCGCCGGAACTCCAGCCGCTCCGCGTCGATCACCGCGTCCACCGGCTCGGCCAGCAGCGCGTACGCCAGCCGCGGCGCCTTCAACGCCCGTACCGCGAACGTCTCGAACACCGCCACCACCCGCGCCACCGGATCAGCCGGCCCGGCCGCCGCCGACCGCACCGCCTCCACCTCGCGCGACACGACCTGCCGGAACACGCGCACGACCAGATCGGCCTTGGTGGGGAAGTGCCGGTACACCGTGCCCACCGCGACGCCCGCCCGCTCGGCGACCGCGGCTACCGAGCAGCCGGAGTACCCGTGTTCGGCCAGCTGACGCACGGTGGCGTCGAGGATCGTGTCCCGGAGCGCGTCAAGCCGCTCCTGGACCTTCGGCGTTCTGCGGTAGGCCACGGCAAGAAGTGAACCACTGATTCACAACTTGCGTCAACGGATGGCGGCAGATCCGGTCACAGGTCCCCGGCAGGCGGGAGACCTGCGGGATCACGACCTGGCCGGGCCGATTGTCCAGCTCGGACCACGACGCCATGTCGGGACTTCGGCCAGTTCCACTCGCAGGAAGTGCACCAGCGTCCTCTTACAGTGCGAGACACTCAACTCCCGCCTCGCGCGGGTCGCAGGAAGCATCGCGGAGGATGACCAGAAACCTGCTGAATGCGCGAACAAGCCGCGGCAATCAGGGAACCGTTCGTCTCCCACCACATGAGGTCTCGGCTTAGCACGCACAGCGCCGCTCTCTCGCCAAAGACTGTCTGCCGCACCAACCTGTTCACAACCCACCGCACCCCCCTTAAATAGCTTGCCGCACCACACCTTCCGCCGGGACCATGCCCGTCATGCGCTTCTCGATCAACATCCCGAACTTCGGCGACTTCGCCGACGCCAGGACCGTGGCGAGAGTGGCGGCAGCGGCCGAACAAGACGGCTGGGACGCGCTGTTCGTCTGGGACCACGTGGTCCACGACAAAGACATCCGCCGAAACCAGCCATTCGGCGACCCCTGGATCCTGCTCACCGCAGCCGCGCTCGCGACCTCCAGGCTCAAACTCGGCACCCTGGTCACCGCCGTGCCCCGCCGCCGCCCTGAACACCTCGCCCGCCAGGTCGCCACCCTCGACGCCCTCAGCGGCGGACGCGTCATCTTCGGCGCCGGACTCGGCGGCCCGATCCAGGACGAATTCGGCAGCTTCGGCGAACCCACCGACCCGGTCGTCCTCGCCGAACACCTCGACGAAAGCCTCGGCCTGCTCGACCGATACTGGTCCGGAAACCCCGTCGACCACAACGGCAAGCACTACCAGGTCCGCGACGTCACCCTCCGGCCCGCCACCGTCCAGCAACCGCGCCCGCCCGTCTGGCTCGCCGCCGTCTGGCCCAACCGCAAGCCAGTCCGCCGCGCCGCCCGCTGGGACGGCGTGGCCCCGCTGTTCAAAAACGCCACCCACGGCGTCGTCCCGGCCGCCGAAGACGTCCGCGACGTCGTCTCCTACGCCCGAAAACACGGCGCGGGGGAGAAGTTCGAGTTCGTCGTCGGCGGCCGCACCCCCGGCGACCCGGCCCGCGCCCACGACCTGATCGCCCCGCTCGCCGAGGCCGGCGCGACCTGGTGGGACGAACGACAGCTCATCACCACCGACGACATCGACCGCCTCGAACCCACCCTGCGCCGCATCAGCCAAGGCCCGCCAAGGGGAGTGGGCTAGACCTCGACCACCAGTACTCCGCTGAGCCTCGCCGCCAAAGGCCGCAGCGACTCAGCGGACACCTCGCCACGCAGTCCGGCGGTTGGAAGGAACCGGACCGTCGTCCCGGTAGACCAGTCCGACGGCACCGCGACCAACTCGTCGGCCGGGACGCCGTGGCGATACCGCTGTGTCCACGCGGCCTCGGCACGGCGATTGGTGTGCACCAGCCATTCGCTCAACGCCGCGACCACCGACATCCCGTACCGCGGATGCCCGTCGGGGAGGGGAGTGGCGGGCGGAGAATCGAAGTACCGCAAGTCCTTCGTCGCCATCACCGGCTTCCGCACCGGCCGGCCGGCCGTCCTCGCCGACCGCCATCTGCGTCCCGCGACCGTCGTCCGAAACGGAAACCGAACCATCCGGGTGAAATTCGACCACCGCGCGGCCGGAACCTAGATCCTCCGCCTCGTCCGCGGCGTAGGCGAGCACCTCGAGAATCAGGTGACACAGTCCAGTGGGGGCGTAGCGGCTCCGGATGCTCCCGGATCAACCGCAGATGCTCCGGATCGTGATCACGGGACCAGTCGTGCGTCGACGGCGCAGGCAACGGCATCCACCCATCCTGCCACCGGCATTTGACCTGGTCCGCGCTCCAGCACTTAGCGTCGCGGACATGACCACAACACTCATTACCGGTGCCACCAAAGGCCTCGGCTACGAAACCGCCCGTCGCCTCGTCGCCGCCGGGCACACCGTGTACATCGGTGCCCGGGACGCCACCCGAGGCCAGCGAGCCGCGGAAGAACTCGGCGCACGAACCGTCCAGCTTGACGTCACCGACGAGGCATCAGTGCGCGCCGCGGCGAAAACCGTCGAGGCCGACGGGGGACTGGACGTCCTCGTCAACAACGCGGGCATCGCCGTCGAACTGCAAAGCGATGGGGAATCGGTCGGCGCAGCGGAAACCACCGCGGATCTGATGCAGGAAACGTTCGAGACCAACGTCTTCGGCGTCGTGCGAGTGCTGCACGCGTTTCTGCCGCTCCTCGAGCGCTCGTCCGCGCCAGTGGTGGTGAACGTCAGCAGCGCGCTGGGATCGCTGGGCAGGATGGCGGACCCGGCGACACATCAGCACGCGTATCCCGGCGTGGCTTACCCGGCATCGAAGGCCGCGGTGAACATGGTGACGGTCCAGTACGCGAAGGCATTCCCGGGCATCCGCATCAACGCGGTCGAGCCCGGATACACGCGCACGGACATCAACGGACAACGCGGCGGGCAGCCAGTCGAACAGGGCGCGGAGATCATCGTCCGGATGGCGCAGATCGGCACGGACGGACCGACTGGCACTTATTCGGACATCGACGGCCCGCTGGTGTGGTGAGATCGCGCGGTGCTGGACGATTACCAAGCCATCGCGGATCGGGCCCGCCAAGCGTGGGCGGCAACGACTGAGGCATTGCCGCCCGGGAAGTCGATCACTGGCGTAGTGATCGGGCGGCAGCCGTTCGGAGTATTCGTGCGGATCGACGGCGCACCCGACGCGCTCGGACTGGTCGAGGTGACGACCTTGCCGGGCGACGCGTGGCTGCCAGCAGTCGGAGACACGGTTGCCGGTGAGGTGATCGGGCATGCCGACCACAACCACCAGATCAGGATCCGGCTGTCCCGGGCGAGCGGCCGCCAACCGCTTACTTGACATAATGTACATTATCGGCGTTTTGCTGACCTGCTGATCAGCAGTCCGAGGAGGGGTTCTCCAGGGGTTTCGAACGGTGTCGTGCGGACTGTCTCTGCTCATGCAGAACGCTCTGACGACACGCGGCTTCGTGTGGCGTCACACGAAGCCGCGTCGTGCGCCGATCTGAGGCCAAGCTTCCGGCTGGGTCCTGAGGTGCGGCCGGGATCCCCGACGGGAACCCGCAGTGCAGTCGTGCTTAATTCGTCACCGTGACGAATTAAGCACGACTGGCTGGACGTTGAGGTTGGAGCACAACAACTTTCTCTCTCGCACCGAAGCCGACTCAGCCGGTCCGAAGACCCACCCGACCAGTTGAACCCGCCGCGGATCCAGCCCGGCCCGCTGTGCCGAAGCGGGCCGGGACACGGATTTTCACGCCGCACAGGGAGTTTCAGGACCCTGGCGGAATGATCGAAAAGTGCTGTCCCCCAAGGGGATCCAGCCCCTTCCGGAGCCATGTTTCATGCATAATCGCTATTATGCATCATATATCAGACAACGGGTAGCGTCGAAATTGTCGGTGCTGTGCGGTACAAGATCACTATGCTCGTTTCCGAGGCACAGCAAGCGTTCTTCGCGGCACGGCGGCCGCGCAAGGACTCGCCGCACACCACTGCCGCCTATCGGCGCGATCTCGCCGGGATCACCGCTCTCCTGCTGGCGGAGCTGGGTCGTGACGACGTGGACGTCGAAGAGCTGACCGCGCCGGTGCTGCGGGCCGCTTTCGGCGCGTTTGCCGACAACCACGCGAAAAGCTCGGTGTTGCGGGCATGGTCTACGTGGAACCAGTTCCTCACCTTCTGCGTGTCCGACGGACTGCTGGCGGGCAATCCGATGGGAGCGGTCGCCCGGCCCAAGACTCCCCCGCTGACGCCGAAACCCTTGCGGGGCGAGGAAACTCCCGAGCAACTGCTCACCGCGGCGGCCGACGGTGCCCGGCGTGCGCGCGATCCGTGGCCGGAGCGGGATGTGCTGGTGCTGGCACTCGGGCTGGTCGCAGGCTTGCGGGCGGCGGAAATGCGCGCGCTCACGCCGCGTTCGGTGGTCGGGCGCGACGGTGAGCTGCGGTTGCACGTCCACGGCAAGGGCAGCCGGGACCGGTCGATTCCGGTGCAGCCGGCGATGGCGAAGCTGATCGAGGACTATCAAGCTTCGTGCCGTCGGCGGTTCCCCCGGCAGCGCTTCCCGCCGAGCGAACCGCTGCTGCGGGACCGGGCGGGCAATCCGATCGGACGCGGTGCGCTGGAGTACCTGGTGAAGTCGTGTTACCGGTGGGCGGGTCTGCACGATCGCGTGCCGACCGGGGCGAATCTCCATGCGTTGCGGCATACCTTCGCCACGCGGCTGGCCGAGGACGGTGCCACGGCGTCGGAGATCATGTCTCTGCTGGGGCACGCGAGCCTGGCGACGAGCCAGAACTACATCGAGGCGACCGGCCGGGAGCAGCGGGCGGCCGCGGCGAGCAACCGGACTTATCGCGCGCTCAACGGGTTGGCTCGAACGGATACTCCACGGGAGGCCGATGTGATTGCATGAGCGGGTGACTGACGAACCCTCGCGCGTCCTGCGCGCCAGCCGTGAGATCGAGGCCCCCGCGGAGCGGATTTTCGAGCTGATCGCGGATCCGTCGAAGCAGCCGAGCTGGGACGGCAACAACAACATCGCCGAGTCCGAGCCGGGCCATCGGGTGCACGCGGTCGGCGACGCCTTCGTGACGATCCTGATCAACGGCAAGGTCCGGGAGAACCGGGTCGTGGAGTTCGAGGAAGGGCGCCGGATCGCGTGGCTTCCGGCGGAGGTAGGCAAGGAGGCGCCGGGGCATTTGTGGCGCTGGGAGCTGAAGCCGCTCGGCGCGACGCGTACGGAGGTGACGCACACCTACGACTGGTCCGACCTGAGCCTCGACGACACGAGGCGAGTCACCCGCGCGCGGTCCACAACGGAGGACAGTTTGCGGGCGTCGCTGGACAATCTGGCCAAGGAGGCGGAACTTCCGCAGCCGTAAGCAGGTTCTGGGCGAGCGCGAAGTCGAGGCGAGGGATCGCCGTGCTCGGACGCGGTAGCCGGATGGGTGCCTGCTGAGAACGCACGCTTGCGGTCTCCCGGAGACGACGCCGCGCGCTGAGATCGACTGCCGCGCTGGTCAGCCCGGGCGGCAGAACGGCGCTCGCCGCGGCCCGGCCGTCGATGCGCGCCGGGACGCGCTGTTGTGGCCTGACAGCGTGAGCAGGAGTCAGCGTGTCTCGATGCGATCAGCGTGGCGGTCATTGGCCGAGCGCCACGCCTTCACCATGAGTTCGCCGCCGTGGCCTTCGCTCTCTTCGATGATCAGTTCGCTGCCGGGCCAGGCGCGGTGCAGCAGCCAGGGGAAGAGCGCCGGGCCGCTGACGTCGCGCCGGCCGTGGATGAGGGTGGCCGGGATGTCGTGCAGGCGATCCATTCGCCGCAGGATCGGCGGATTCAGGAACGCGTCGTTGGCCCAGTAGTGCGTCACGAGCGTGGCGAAAACCTGCCGGAAATCGTCGCTCCGGCCGGTACTCGGCTGGACCTGGCCCGAGCCGATCGAGATGTGGTGGTCTTCCCAGTCCATCCACGCGAGGGAGGCGGCGTCGCGAACCTTGGGGTCGGGGTCGGTCATCAACCGGGCGTATGCCTCGATGAGGCGGCCCTCGTGCCGGCGATAACCGATGCCTGCCTGCTCGGCGTGCGTCGCGAGGCGGTCCCACGCTTCGGGGTACACAGCGCCGACTGTCTCGGTGATCCAGTCCACCTGGGACCGGTCGGTCGTGGTGACCGCCACGAGAACCATGCCTAGCACCCTCGCCGGATGGTCCTGGGCGTAGGCAAGGGCGAGCGTCGAGCCCCACGACACGCCGTTGAGCAGCCATTCGCCGACGTGCAGGTGCTCCCTGACCCGTTCGAGGTCAGCAATGAGCGCGGGCGTGGTGTTGTCTTCCAGCCGGTAGCCCGGTGCCGTGGCGAGCGGCGTTGACCGTCCGCAGCCTCGCTGGTCCAGACCGATGATGCGGAATCGCTGCGGATCGAGTTTGTTCCGGTATTTGCCGCTGCCGAGCCCGCCGCCCGGTCCCCCGTGCACATACACCGCGGGGATTCCGTCGGGGTTCCCCGACTCCTCCCAGTAGATCTCGTGCCCGCCGCCGACCGGAAGAAGCCCGGAGGACCGCACCTCCACGTTATCGATCACGAGCAACGACAGTAGCCGAACCGAGGCGTCAGCGAAGCTGTTCGAGGTCCTTGGCCGCGGCCGCGATCTCCTCGGCGAGCTGCCGCAACTCCCCGTCGACGCACCGTCCTGCGCGGCGGTCACGATGTCTTCCGCGGCGCAGCGGAGCTGGAAGAGCCGGTCCTGCAGGGCGGCGATCTCGGTGTCCGACAGGACGACCGCGTCCTCGGGCAGGCCGCTGCGCTGCAGGGCGGTGCGGCGTTCGTAGGCGCGCTGGCGGCAGGATTGCCCGCAGTAGCGGCGGCGGCGTCCGACGTTGCCCGCTTCGGGCAGGCGGCGGCCGCACCAGCCGCAGTGTTTCGGGGCGTTGGTGCGACGCGGCACGACGCGTTCGTCGCCGGTCAGAGCGTGTTCGGCCAGTTCCCTCACCCGCCGGACTCTAGCTGTCCATCACGTTCTCACGACGGGGCCACACCGATGGCGCAGACTGGAGACATGCGTCCACCGTTTCCGTACCTCGCCGACTCGCTCCCCCGAGCCTTCGCCCACCGCGGCTGGCATCTCGGCGATCTGGAAGGGCTGGAGAATTCGCTGCCGGCGTTCCAGCGCGCGGCCGCCGAGGGGTACCGCTATCTCGAAACCGACGTGCACGCCACGTCGGACGGGGTGGTCGTGGTGCATCACGACGCGACGCTCGACCGGACCACGGACGGGCGCGGGGCGATCGCGACCCAGACGTGGGAGCAGCTGAAGAACGTCAAGATCGACGGGCGGGTGCCGTTGTCCCGGCTGGAGGATCTGCTCGAGGAGCTGCCGGACGCGTTTTTCAACATCGACGTGAAGGCCGACAGCGCGGTGGTGCCGTTCGTGCGGGCGCTGCGGCGGACCGGTGCGGTGGAGCGGGTCGCGGCGGCGTCCTTTTCGGACTCGCGGCTGGCGCGGCTGCGGAAGCTGGCGGGGCCGAAGCTGCTGACCGCGATGGGGCCGCGGTCGGCGTTCCTGGTGTGGGCGAACGGCTGGGCTCCGCTGCTGCCGGTGAGCCGGTTCGCGTCGGGCTGGCTCGCGCAGGTTCCGGTGCGGCAGGGGCCGCTGACCGTGGTGGACCGTTCGTTCGTGAAGTCGGCGGTGCGGCGCGGGTTCGAGGTGCACACGTGGACGATCGACGACGCCGACCAGATGCGGACGCTGCTGGACCTCGGGGTGCACGGGATCGTCACCGATCGGCCGGATCTGCTGCGTGAGGTGCTGCGGGAGCGGGGTGCGTGGGCGGTAGCGGACTGAACCTGACCGCTACTCAAGGCAGGATCGACGGCGTGCCGAAGACTTCCGCGCGGTTGTTGTCGCTGCTTTCGCTGCTGCAGGCTCGCCGGGATTGGCCGGGGGCGTTGCTGGCCGAGCGGCTTGGCGTCAGTCCGCGCACGGTGCGCCGCGACGTGGATCGGCTGCGGGAACTCGGCTATCCGATTGTCACCACGAAGGGTCCGGACGGCGGTTATCGGCTCGATGCCGGTGCGCAGCTTCCTCCCCTGTTGTTCGACGACGACCAGGCCGTCGCGCTGGCCATCGCGTTGCAGGCCGCGACCGGGGCCGGGATCGAAGAGGCGGCGAAGCGGGCGTTGCAGACCGTGCGGCAGGTGATGCCCGCGCGGCTGCGACATCGGGTGGACGCGTTGAGCTTCACCGCCGTCGAACGCCCGGCGCCCAGTGCGGATCCGCAGACTCTGGTCGCGTTGAGCGCCGCGGTGCGGGCTCGCGAGGTGCTTCGGTTCGATTACGCCCCGGCGGACACGCCGCCTCGGCGCGTGGAGCCGCACCATCTCGTGACCTGGGGCCAGCGGTGGTATCTGGTCGCCTGGGATCTCGATCGCGACGACTGGCGCATCTTCCGGGCGGACCGGATCTCGCCGCGCACGCCGACCGGGCCACGGTTCGCCGAGCGCGAGCTGTCCGACGTCGCCGCGTTCGTGGCCGCGCGGTTCCGCGGGACGGATCTGTCCGGGGAATGGCCGTGCCGGGGCGAGGTGATCCTGCGTCTGCCGGCCAGCGAGGCAGCGAGCTACCTGGCCGACGGGGTGATCGAAGCGCTCGGGCCGGACCGGTGCCGGGTGAGCCTCGGCGCTTGGTCGTGGCGTGGGCTGGCCGCCTCGTTCGGCCGGGTCGACGCCGACATCGAGGTCGTCGGCCCGGCCGAACTGGAGGAAGCGTTCCGGCAGCTCGCCCGCCGCTACGCCGAGGCGGCGCGGGTCAGCGCGGAGCCTTGCCTTCCCACGCGGCCTTCCACGTCTTCGGACCCAGCCGGCCCGAATCGTTGATGCCGTTGGCGCGCTGCAGGTCCAGGACCGCCGTGCGGGTCTTGTCGTAGTAGCAGCCGGTGCCGCTGAAGCCGTAGCCGAAGGCGTTCATCCGCAGCTGGAAGGTGCGCAGCGCGGGCGCGCAGTCGCCGTAGGCGTAGACGAGGCCGGGCCACGCGGGCGTCGCGCCGGGCGGTCCGGGCGGCGGAGTGGGCTTCGGTTTCGGCGCGGGCGGGGCCGGGAGTCCCCCGCCGCCGATGTAGGCGGCCTCTTCCCAGGACGGGACGCGCTTGCTGCGGGCGTCGCCGTCGTTGGAGAGGCCGAGCATGCCGCCGCATTCCCACGGCTGCCAGCCGCGCATCCGGTACAGGTACAGCGCGCGGTAGTCCTGTTCGCGGGGGCTGGCCTGGTCGGGGCGGCCCTGGCCGCCGACGCTGCGCCAGGTGGGGAGGTCGAACTGATAGGCGCCGTAGTAGCCGTTGCCGGAGTTCATCGTGTAGCGGCCGCTCGCCTCGCACATGCGGAGCTTGGCCCAGGTGCCGGAGTGCGGGTCCGCGGAGGCGGCGCCGGTGACGACGAGTTCCATGCCGAGTACGGCGACCACGAGCAGCAAGGCTCGAGCAGCGGCCCGTCTGGCAGTGCGAACGCGAGAGGTCATGCCACGCACACTAAGCACGTGACTCATGGACCACAAGAGTCACACCACGCTCAGCAGTCTCACATGACACGCCCGGAGATCCCGGCAGCGACACGCCCGGCGCGGCGTGTCGCGCAATCCGCCGCACGGCGTGGCGGAAACCGGAAGCGACGAACCGGACACGGTTTGCCCCCTTCGGCGGTACCGGCCGGCCTCGCGGCAGTAATGTCCGGCGCGACCTGGAGATTCGCGACCGAACGAGGAGCCGTGGATGACGCTGGCCGAGACCCGGGACAGCAAGCGGGAACGGTGGGGCTGGTACTTCTACGACTGGGCCAACTCGCCGTTCTACTCGTCGGTCACGACGGTGTTCGGGGCGCTCTATATGAGCACCGTCGCGGCGGCGGACGCGAAGCAGAACATCACCCTTAACGGGGACAGGGCTTGTCTCAACGCGTCCGGAGTGGACGACAAGCTCAACCACTGCGACGTGTCGCTGTTCGGCCTCCACTTCCCCGCCGGTTCGCTGTGGGGCTACCTGCTGTCGGTGGCGACCGTGGTGCAGGTTCTGGTGCTGCCGATCGCGGGCGCGGTGGCCGACCGCAGCCGCAACAAGCGCAAGATCCTCGGCGGGTTCGCCGCTCTCGGCGCGGCGGCGTCGGCGCTGATGTTCTTCATGGCCGGTTCGGACTGGCAGCTGGGCGCGGCGCTGTTCATCCTCGCGAACATCGGGTACGGCGGTTCGCTGGTCGTCTACTACTCGTTCCTGGTGGACATCGCGACGCCGGACGAGCGCGACGACGTCTCGGCGAAGGGCTGGGCGTTCGGCTATCTCGGCGGCGGGCTCGCGCTCGCGCTGCAGCTCGCCTTCTATCTGAGCCGCGAGTCCCTCGGCGTCGACACCGGTCTGGCGGTGCGGATCTGCTTCCTCACCTCGGGCATCTGGTGGGCGCTCTTCACGATCCCGACCCTGCGCCGGCTCCCCCGCGTCCACGTGCCGACCGCGACCGACCGCGGCGTTTCGGTGCTGCGGTCGGGGTTCCGCGAACTGCGCCAGACGCTCGGCGAGGCGAAGGCTTATCCGCTGACGCTCGCCTTCCTCGGCAGCTACCTGCTTTTCGCAGACGGGATCAACACCGTCGTCACGGTCTCGGCGCAGTACGGGAAGGACGAACTTCGCTTCACCGACGAAGTGTTGATCATCACGGTGCTGGTGATCCAGTTCCTCGCCTACGCGGGCGGCGTCCTGCACGGCCTGCTCGCGCGGCGGCTCGGCGCGAAGCGGACGATCCTGGTCAGCCTCGTGCTGTGGGTGGTCGTGCTCGGCGGGGCGTACTTCGTGCAGCCGAAGCAGCCGTTGCAGTTCTTCGCGGTGGCGGTCGGCATCGGGCTGGTGCTGGGCGGGACGAACGCGCTGGCCAGGTCGTTGTTCAGCCAGATGATCCCGGCCGGGAAGGACGCGCAGTACTACTCGCTCTACGTCGTGGGCGAGAAGGGCACGTCGTGGCTCGGGCCGCTGGTGTTCGCCGGCGTCGGGCAGGCGACCGGGTCGTTCCGGCTGGCGATCGTCGCGCTCGTGGCGTTCTTCGTGCTCGGGTTCGTGTTCGTCGCGCTCGTGCCGGTGCGGCGCGCGATCGCCGCCGCCGGGAACCGTCCGCCGGAGGTGCTGTGAGGCCCAGATAGGGTCGGGCGTCGTGACCGCTGCAGACGACGTTGTTCTCGACGACCCCACCGACGCGCTTTCCGCGGCCCCGCCGGCCGGGGCCCGGCGCAACGGTCCCGCCCGGGGACGGCTGAAGTTCTGCTACGGCCCGATGGACTGCGGGAAATCGACGCTCGCGCTGCAGATCGACCACAACCACGCGCGCCAAGGCCGCCGCGGTCTCGTGCTGGTCCGGCACGACCGGTCCGGCGCGCCGCAGATCACCAGCCGGATCGGCATCGCCCGGCGCGCGACCGAGGTCGCGACCGGCACCGACATCCGCGACCTGGTGCGCGAGCAGTGGGCGCGCGGGCAGCACGTGGACTACGTGATCGTGGACGAGGCCCAGTTCCTCTCCCCCGCGCAGGTCGACCAGCTCGCCGAACTCGCCGACGAGGCCGGCATCGACGTGTACTGCTTCGGCATCGCGACCGACTTCCGCAGCCGGCTGTTCCCCGGGGCCGCGCGGCTGTTCGAACTCGCCGACGAACTCCAGCCGGTCCAGGTCGAGGTGCTGTGCTGGTGCGGGCTGCCCGGCCGGTTCAACGCGCGGGTCCGCGGCGACGTGATTCTCCGTGACGGAGACACCGTTGTGGTGGCAGATACCGAACACTCCGTAGTTGAACCTTCAGCATTAGCACGGTCTGATGCCGAAATGGTCACGGTCCGTTATCAGGTACTGTGCCGTCGGCACTTCCGCTCGGGGGATCTCGGACCGGCTGCCGCCCAGCACGGTCAGTTACGGTTGTCCTAGAGCTAACCTAACTAGCCCGACTGGGGGATATCCGCACTAAGAAGGCGGTATCCGCGTCACGTCAGAGGGCGAAACGACTCCCTCTGGAGGAAGCTGAAGACCACGGGTGACGCAGCTCATCGTGAGCAGCGACATGGCGTGCCGGGAATCCCTCGGATGCCTCGTTCGTTGCATAGGGTGAGCATCACCCTGGCTCCACCCGGAGCTGACTGAAAGGAATCCCACTATGGCCGACCGTGTTCTCCGTGGAAGCCGGCTGGGAGCGGTCAGCTACGAGACCGACCGCAATCACGACCTCGCTCCTCGCCGTACCGTGCGCTATTCCTGCCCCAAGAACCACGAGTTCGAGGTGCCGTTCTCCGACGACGCCGAGATCCCGACGGTGTGGGAGTGCCGCCTGCACGGCAGCGAGTCCGAGATCGTCGACGGCGGGCAGCCCGAGCAAAAAAGGTCAAGCCCCCCAGGACCCACTGGGACATGCTGCTGGAGCGCCGCTCCATCCCCGAGCTCGAGGACCTGCTGAACGAACGTCTCGCCGAGCTTAAAGGACGCCGGACCAGCCGGTCCGCTTGAGCCTCGGCCAGTAGCTGGCTCCCACCCGAACAGGAACGGCCCCCGCGACCTCCCCCGCGGGGGCCGTTCCGCGTCTTCGGCACGTCGCCGACCTCCGCGAGCGTCGGGCCGCTGAGCAGGTGCGGTGCCCGCAGTTGTTCGCCGAACCTGTGGGGATCAGGCGGTCGTGCCGCCGGACCGGCGGCGGGTGACCTCGGCGATGGCGGCCCAGTCGAGGTCCGCGCCGATCTGTTCGACCGCGGTGGTGAACACGTCGTGCAGGACCGGTCCGGTGGGCAGGTCGACGCCGAGGGTGCCCGCGGTGCGCAGCGCGAGGTCCAGGTCCTTCAAGCCGAGCGTCGTGGTGAATCCCGGCGGGGTGTAGGAGCGGGCGGCGATGGAGTCGCCGTAGCCGCGGTACACCGGGCCGGGGAACACCGAATCGGTGATCATCTCGACGAACCGCCCGGCGTCCAGGCCGGCGTGCTGCAGCAGGGTGATCGACTCGGACAGTGCCTGCAGCGCGTGGATGATCAGGTAGTTGACCGAGATTTTCGCCGTCGGGGCGGCGTCCGCGGCGTCGCCGAAGTCCCAGACCCGCCTGCCGATCGCGGCGAGCATCGGCTCCGCCTCGGCGCGGACGGCCGCGTCGCCGGAGACCAGCACGGCGAGGTTCCCGGCCGTCACGGCTTCCGGGCGGCCGATCACCGGGGCGCTGAGGTAGCGCCCGCCGAGCGCGGCGAATTCGCGGGCGGCCTCCGGGCTGATGGTCGCGTGGTTGACGTGGAGGAAGCCTTCCGGCGCGGAGCGGATCCGCTCGGCGGTGAACACCTGGCGCACCGCGTCTTCGTTGCTGAGCATGGAAAAGACGGTTCCGGTGGCGATCGCGTCCTCGGGTGTCTCGCCTACGGTCGCGCCTCGGGCGGCCAGGTCGTCCGCCTTGCCCGCGCTGCGGCTCCACACCGTGACGTCGTAGCCCGCGTCGAGCAGGCGGCCGGCCATGGCGGTGCCCATCCTCCCGAGCCCGATGAAGCCGATCCGGCGTGAGGTTGCTGGCATGGTTGGTTCTCCGTTTCTCGGTCAGCCGAGTGCTTCGGCCATCTCTTGGTCGATCGTGCGCAGCAGTGCGCGGTTCGGGCGCAGCGTGCGGTCGAGGTCGCGCAGCTGCCCGTTCTCGTCCACGTCCTGGTCGGTGATGACGGCTTCGACGTGGGTGTCGAGCACGCGCATGTGCAGCCCGTGCAGGACGCCGATGAACTGTTCGGCGGCCTTGCCGCCGCCGCGGGTGCCGTAGGTGAGCAGGCTCGCCGGGCGATCGCGCCATTCCCGGTAGAGGTAGTCCAGCGCGTTCTTGAGCACCCCCGGGTAGCCCCAGTTGTACTGCGGGAACACGAAAACGAAGCCGTCATAGCCCTGCACGAGCTTGCTCCACGCCCGCGTGTGCTCGTGCTCGTACTGCTGCAGCGCGGCTTTGACGGGTTCGTCGAGGAACGGCAGCGCGAGGTCGGCGAGATCGACCAGGTCGTAGGCGAGGTCGCTGCCTTCTCCCAGCGCGTCGCGCGCCCAGGCGGCGATCCCGCCGCAGATGCGGGCGGGGCGGGTGCTGCCGATGACGACGGCGACGCGTTTACGGTCCGCCATGCGCCCCTCCAGGTTCGTTTCAAGTACTGTTCGTGTCACGAACTAAAATAGTTGGTGCCGCGAACTCGGTCAAGCTAACCTGACCGCCGTGACCGATTCCTCCCGCGAAGACGCCCCGGCCCCGGACCTGGTCGACGGGCTCATGCAGCTGTCGTTCATCGTGCAGGCGATCCTGGGCCGACTCGCCGGAGAGCACGGGCTGTCGGTCACCCAGCTGCGGATGCTCGCCGTGCTCGACGACCGCGAGATCGGCATGCGGCAGCTGGCCGGGATCCTGGAACTGGAGAAGTCCAGCGTCACCGGGCTCGTCGACCGCGCCGAGCGGCGCGGGCTGGTGCGGCGGAACGCGGTCCCCGGCAACCGGCGCGCCGTCCACGTCACCGACACCGAGGAGGGCCGCGCGGTCGTGCGGCTGGTGCGCGAGGCGATCCGGACCGAGATCGGCCAGCTGGCCGGCACCCTCAGCGACAGCAGGCAGGATTCGTTCCGCCGCTCGATGGCAGCGCTGATCCGGCACTACGTCGCCGAGCACGACATTCCGCTGTGAACCACACCGCGAACGCACACCCGGCGAACGCCGCGCCCAGGATGCTGGAGCCGATCCAGCCGCCCGCCGCGAACGCCGTGGTCGTCGCAGCCGCACCCAGGGCGGAACCGAGCGAGTAGAAGATCATGTAGCCGCCGATGACGCTGCTGGTGCGGTTCGGATGCGCGGCGGTCAGCAGGTGCTGATTGCTGACGTGCACCGCTTGCACGGCGAAGTCGAGCACCAGAATTCCCAGGGCCAGCAGCCACAACGACGGCTGCCCGACCGCCAGCCACGACACCGCCAGCAAGACCAGCGCGCCGCCGGTGACGAGGCTCGCGTGTCCCCGGTCGGCCCAGCGTCCGGCTCGGGCTGCGCCCAGCGCGCCTGCCAGGCCGACCAGCCCGAACAGGCCGATCTGCGCTGTGCTCAGGTGCCACGGAGCGGCGGCCAGCGGCAGCGAAAGACCGCTCCACAGCGCGCCGAACGACGCGAACAGGAAGAAGGCGATCAGCCCGCGCGAGAGGAACAGCGGTTCACGGAACAGGCCGCCGAGCGAGGTCAGGACTTGCCCGTACGTGGCGCGGTCGGTGCGCGGGTCCGGCGGCATTGTCTTCAGGACGAGACCGGCGAGCACCACCAGCAGCACCGCGAGCGCGAGGTAGACGCTGCGCCAGCCCCACAGTTCGGCCAGCGCGCCAGCCGCGACTCGTGCGCCGAGGATGCCGATGACGACGCCGGACGTCACCGCGCCGAGGGTGCGGCCGCGTTCCTCCGGAGTGGACAGAGCGGCGGCGTAGGCGACCGTCGTCTGCACGACCACCGCGAACAGGCCTGCGAGCACCAACCCGGCCAGCAGCAGCCAGGTTTCGGTGGCGGCCGCTGCCAGCGCGGCGCCGACGGCGGTCAGGAGCAGGTGCGCGGCGATGAGCTTCCGCCGGTCGACGAGGTCGCCGAGCGGGACCAGCGCGGCGAGCCCGGCCAGGTAGCCGAGCTGGCCGGCGGCGACGATCCAGCCCAGCCCGGCGTCCGGCACGCGCAGGTCCTCGCCGATCCGGGCGAGAACGGGCTGAGCAGCGTAAATGCTCGCGACGGCGACCGCGCACACCGCGGCGAACACCGTCCGGCGGCCCGTGGTGAGGCCCATGGATCCCCCAATCAGTAGCGAATTGCAACTGATCGCACCGTACGGCAGAATGGTTTCAAAGAGCAACTCATCGAGGAGGCATCCGTGGGCGAAACCCCGGCCTGGACCGATCCGACATGCCCGGTGGCCCGCACCCTTGACCTCGTCGGCGACCGGTGGAGCCTGCTGATCGTGCGCGACGCGATGGACGGCGCGCGGGCGTTCACCGACTTCCAGCAGCGCACCGGCATCGCCCGCAACATCCTCACCGACCGCCTGCGCCGCCTGGTCGAGCGCGGCGTCCTCGACCGGCGGACCGCGGAGTCCGGCAAACGGCAGGTCTACACGCTCACGCCGGCCGGACGCGACCTGTTCGCCGTCGTCGTCGCCCTCCGGCAGTGGGGCGAACGGCACGCCTTCTCCCCCGGCGAAGACCACTCCGTGCTCGTGGACGAGGCCGGGCAGCCGATCCCGCCGCTTCGGCCGGTATCGGCCAGCGGTGCGGTGGCCGACGTCGACACGACCTCGGTGCGCAAGGTCCGCTGAGGTCCGCCCCTTGCCTCCGGGGACGCGTCGGGCTTATTGTCAACGGACTGCTTGATAAAGAGATCGGTTGATAAAGATGCCCGTTGACAATCGCGACGACCGGCTGGACCGGGCGTTCACCGCGCTCGGCGACCCGATCCGGCGCGCCCTGATCGCCCGGCTGTCGCGCGGCGAAGCGACAGTGAACGAACTCGCCGAGCCGTTCCCGGTCACCAAGCAGGCGGTGTCGCGGCACGTCCAGGTGCTGGAGGCGGCCGGGCTCATCACCCGCAGCCGCGACGGCCAGCGCCGCCCGTGCCACCTCAACGCGGCCGCGCTCGAAGAACTGACGAGCTGGATCGACACCTACCGGCTCAACCGCGAACGCGAGTACCGCCGCCTTGACGCCGTCCTCGAAGAGACCAAGGAGCAGGACCGATGAACCCCACCGCCATCACCGCCCAGCCCGGCAGCCCGTTCATCGAGATCGTCCGCGATTTCGACGCGACGCCGGCGCAGTTGTTCCGCGCCTACACCGACCCCGACCTCATCGTCCGCTGGCTCGGCCCGCGCGACGTCGAGATGCGCGTCGTCGAGTTCGACCCGCATCCCGGCGGGACGTATCGCTACGTGCACCTCGACCCCGACGGCGGCGAGCATGTGTTCCACGGCGTCTACCACGCGGTCGACAGCGGCGAGCGGATCGTCCAGACCTTCGAGTACGAGGGCGCGCCGGGCAACGTCAGCCTGGAAACCCTGGCCTTCGAGGATCTCGGCGGCCAGACGCGAGTGCGGACCCGGTCGGTCTTCCCGAGTGTCGAGGCGCGCGACGCCATGATCGCGAGCGGGATGGAGCACGGCATCCGCGATTCGATGGACCGGCTCGACGAGCTGGTCAGCGAAGCGGACCGGCCGGAGGCGAGCAGGGTGATCGTGGACATCTCGATGTCGCTGGACGGCTACGTCACCGGACCGGGCGCCGATCCCGAACACGGGCTGGGGATCGGCGGCGAACCGCTGCACTCCTGGGTGGCCGATCAGCGCACGCCGCGCGACGCGGAGATCCTGCACCGTTCGTTCACCGAAACCGGCGCGGTGGTCATGGGCCGCAACACCTTCGACGTCGTGGACGGCCCGCAGGGCTGGGACGACGAAATCGGCTACGGCTACGACGAGGACCAGACCGCCGCCCCGCCGGTGTTCGTCGTCACCCACACGCGGCCCGCCACCGTGCGGCTCGGCGAGCGGTTCCGGTTCGTCCACGACGTCGCAACCGCTGTCGAACAGGCCCGCGCGGCCTCGGGCGGCAAGGACGTCGTCGTGATGGGCGGCGGGTCGATCGCCTCGCAGGTCCTCTACGCCGGGCTGGCGGACGTGCTGCGGATCCACCTCGCGCCGATCGTCCTCGGCGACGGGACCCCGTTGTTCCCCCAGGGAAATCCCGAGCCGATCCGGCTGGAGCCGCTCGGTGCGGTGTCGGCGCCGGGCGCCGAACACCTCACCTACCGCGTCCTCGCCTGACCGGTCAGCCCCGGCCCAGCAGCTTCTTCACCTGCGCCAGCCTGCGCTGCACGCCCCACTCCGCGACCCGGAAGAACGCCTCGGACATGATGCCGCCGCTCATCTTCGACACGCCGATCTCCCGGTCGGTGAAGGTGATCGGCACCTCGACGATGTCGAACCCGGCGTCCGCGGTGCGGCGCGTGAGGTCGATCTGGAAGCAGTAGCCGTGCGAGGCGACCTCGTTCAGCGCCAGCTTCTCCAGTACCGGACGGCGGTACGCGCGGAACCCGGCGGTCATGTCCGCCACCTTGATCCCCAGCGCGATCCGCGAGTACAGGTTCGCCCCGCGCGAGAGCAGCGTCCGGCGCAGCGGCCAGTTCACCGTGCTGCCGCCCGGCACGTACCGCGACCCGATGGACAGGTCCGCGTCGCCGACCGCGTCCAGCAGCCGCGGCAGGTCCTCCGGCGCGTGCGAGCCGTCGGCGTCCATCTCCACGAACGTCGCGTAGCCGCGCTCCATCCCCCAATGGAACCCGGCGATGTAGGCCTTGCCGAGGCCCTCCTTCGCGGTGCGGTGCAGCACGTGCACCCGCTTGTCCGCGGCCGCGCGCTCGTCGGCCAGCTCGCCGGTGCCGTCCGGGCTCCCGTCGTCGACGACGAGCACGTCGACGTCCGGGAGTGCCTTGTGGAGCCGGTCCAGCACCGGGCCGAGGTTGTCCCGCTCGTTGTAGGTCGGGATCACCACCAGCACCGGCTCGATCGTTTCGGCCCCCCGCGGCGCCTGCGCCATCCGTCTCCTCCGCATCCGGCGGGTCAGCCCGCCGCTTCCCCTGCTGTGGTCCCCTTCGGCGCGGCGTTCCCTGCGGTGCCGCGCCGGGTGCGAAAACGGAGCACGAACCCGCCGGCGACACCCGCGATCGCCAACGCCAGCAGTCCGTACTCCGTCCACGCACCGATTCGATCCGACAGCGTAGTCTGCGTGCGCAGCGGCACTCGCCCGACCAGGGCATCCGCCGTGAAAAGCCCGGTGGAGCTGGTGATCGTCCCGTCCGGGGCGACGAACGCGCTCACCCCGGACACCGCCGACACCACCACCGCGCGGCCGTGCTCGACCGCCCGCAGCCGCGCCATCGCCAGCTGCTGGTAGCTCATCTCCCCCGGCCCGTACCACGCGTTGTTGGTCGGCACGACGAGCAGTTCGCCGCCCGCGTTCGTCGCGTCCCGGGCCGGGGCGTCGAAGGCCGACTCGTAGCAGATGAACACGCCGATCTTGGTGCCGGCGACCGACAGGGCGGCGTTGGAGCCGTCGCCGGGGCGCATGTCGCGGGTGTCGTCGATGAACGGCGTCACCAGCCGCGCCACGGCGCGGGCGGGCACGTATTCGCCGAAGGGCACCAGGTCCTGCTTCGCGTAGCGCTGTCCCGGGCCGGTGCGCGGATCCCAGACGACGGCGGAGTTTTCCGCGGCCCCGTCCGGCGTCCGCACGAGGGCGCCGATGATCGCCGGGACCCCGTAGGCCGCCACCATCTGGTCGACTCCTGGGTCGTCGCCGTCCAAGGGGGTCGAGGTTTCCGGCCACAGCAGCAGATCCGGCTTCGGCAGCTGTCCTGATTGGACCTTCTGCAGCAGGCGGGCGCTCTCGGCGAGGGCGTTGGCGCGCAGCACCCCGCGCTGCCCCTGCAAGGCGAGGCCGATGTCCGGCGCGTTGCCCTGCACGGAGCCAACGGTGAGCGAACCGTTCTGCGCCTCGGTGCCGATCGTCGGCCACACCGCGAGCCCGGCCGCGGCGGGAAGCACGGTGAACACGGCCGGCCACACCAGCGCGCGGTCCCAGGCCTTGCGCGTCCGCCAGAGCCGGGCGAGGAGCGCGGCGAGGCCGAAACCGGTGAGCACGACGGCGAAACCGACCAGCGGCGCGCCGCCGACCGACGCCAGCGACAGGAACGCGCCCTCGGGCTGGCTGAACGCGACGCGGCCCCACGGGAACCCGCCGAACGGGAACCACGTGCGCGGCGTTTCCAGCGCGATGAACACCAGCGCGCCCCAGAACGGCGCCAGCGGCAGCCGCGCCACGACCCGGATCAGCCATCCGGCGAGTCCAAAATAGAGCGACAGCGCGAACGACAGCGCCAGCCACGGCAGCGGGCCGAAGTCGCGGCCGAGGAAGTCCTGCAGCCACACCAGCAGCGGCACGAAGAACGCCATGCCGAACACGAAGCCGTACCCGAACGCGCCGCGGAACGACCGTCCACGAAGGATCAGCGCGAACGCCGCGAACGCCAGCGGGGCCAGCCACCACAGCGGGCGCGGCGCGAAGCTGAGGTAGTAGCCGTAGCCCGTCGCGGCCGTCACCAGGACGCGCGCGAGCCAGGGCTTCCACGCCCGCTTTCGCTTGGTCTTGTGCGGAACGCCCGAATCGGCGTCCGCCACGCTCACTGCCACACCCGGAACTCTAAGCGGCCGGTGTGAACTCGTCGTAGATGACCGTGCCGCCGCGGACGGTGCGCAGGCAGCGCGGCAGCGGCGCGCCCGGCTCCAGCCTCGGCAGCGGCGGCACGCCCGAACGCGGATCGGTGGACCAGCGCTGCACGCGGCTGTCGGCCGTGGCGACGACGAGGTCGGACGCGTCCCAGATCGCGTAGTGCGCGGGCGCGCCGGGGACGAGGCTGCCGGTGACGCCGTCGTTGACGCCGGCCGCGCGATGTCCGGCCCGCGTGTGCGCGGTGAACGCGGCGCGGGCGGAAAGCCGCGCTTCGGGAGTGTGGTGGTGCACGGCCGCGCGGACGGCTGCCCACGGGTCGACCGCACACACCGGGGCGTCGCTGCCGAAGGCGAGCACGACCCCCTCGGCGGCGAGCTGCGCGAAGGGGTTCAACGCTGCCACCCGGTCGCCGAGGCGCTCGGAGTACATCCCGGAATCGCCGCCCCAGGCTTCGTCGAACAGCGGCTGCACGGACGCGACGACGCCCCATCCGGCGAGAGCGCGCGCCTGGTCTTGAGTGACCATCTCCAGGTGCTCCAGCCGGTGGTGGCGCGCGGCGAGGGCGCGCTGGCCGACCTGTTTCTCGGCGAGCCGGAACCCTTCGACCACTTCGCCGACCGCGGCGTCGCCGATGACGTGGAAGCCCGCCTGCGGGCCCGCTTCGGTGCAGGCGACGAGATGGTCGGCGATCACGGCGGCGTCAGCGTAGAGCGAGCCGGACGTGCCGGGGTCGTCGGAGTACGGCGCGGTGAGCGCGGCGGTGCGGGAGCCGAGGGCGCCGTCCACGAACAGGTCGCCGGCGACGCCGTGCGCACCGAGGCGGCGTGCGGTCTCGATGCCGTTCAGCTCGCCCCAGTAGCCGACGATCTCAGGCAGCTTCGGGTCGGCGAGCGCCATGAGGTCGGCGAAGTCTTCCTCGCCGGAGATGTCCGGACCTGCGCATTCGTGCACCGACACGATCCCGCGCGCGGCGGCCGTGGCGAGGAACGCCCGCTGGGCCGCTTGGCGCTGCGGCCGCGTGACCGCGTCGCGGGCGGCTCCACGGACACGGTGGTGAGCGTCGCGGGTGAGCGGTCCGTCGTCCGACCATCCGGCGGCCGACTCGACGCCGGGGGCGAGTTTCGCGAGCGCGCTCGAGACCAGAGCGGAGTGGACGTCGACCCGGCTCAGGTAGACCGGCGTGTCCCCGGCGGCTGCGTCCAGCTCGGCGCGGCTCGGCAGCCGCTGGTCGGTCCAGGACGACTCGTCCCAGCCGTGCGCGAGCAGCACCTGCCCAGGCACGACGGCCCCGCGCACGGCGGCGAGCAGCTCGGCCGCACTGCGGACGGCAGTCAGGTCGAGACCGGTCAGGTGCAGGCCGGTGGAGGTGGCGTGCACGTGCGCGTCCACGAAGGCCGGCGCGACGAACGCCCCGCCGAGGTCGACCACCTCGGCGTCCGGGTGCAGCGCGCGGGCCGGAGCGTCCTGGCCGACCCACACCACGGTGCCGCCGGAAACCGCCATCGCCGTCGCGTCGGGCGAGGACGGGGTGTAGATCCGGCCGCCGAGCAGGAGCGTCGTGCTGTCGTTCACTCCCCGAGTCTCCCGCCTGGCCCTCCGAGCAGGGCCGACCGGGTCAGCGTGCAGAAAGATTTGCGGTCGACTAACGTTATGGCAGGATATTTTTACGCGTTCCCGACGACTAGGAGTACAGATGACTGCGACCCAGGAACCTGTGCCGACTGCCGCCGCCTTCGACCAGCCGTACGAGTACGTCCGCGCCGAGTTGGCAGAACCCGACTGGCGGCGCTTCCCCGGCTGGCACGACGTGACCGAAGCAGAGTGGCGGGACGCCCAGTGGCAGCGCGTGCACTGCGTGCGCAACGTCAAGCAGCTGCGGGCCCTGATGGGCGATCTGCTGGAGGACCGGTTCTACGAGGACCTGATCGCCGACCAGCGCGAGATGGCCACGATGTCGATGCTGCTGCCGCCGCAGATGATCAACACGATGGCCCCGCACGCGGGCACCGACCCGGCGAAGGTCACCGAGGCGTTCTACGCCGACCCGATCCGCCGGTACATGCTCCCGGTGCGCAGCGACCGGCACCCGGTGTGGCCCAGCCACCCGCACGCCGAACGCGATTCGCTGCACGAGGCCGAGATGTGGGTGGTCGAGGGGCTCACTCACCGCTATCCGACGAAGGTGCTGGCCGAGATGATCTCGACCTGCCCCCAGTACTGCGGGCACTGCACCCGGATGGACCTCGTCGGCAACTCGACCGAACAGGTGGAAAAGCACAAGCTCGCGCTCAAGCCGGTCGACCGCCAGGACGCGATGATCGACTACCTGAAGCGCACCCCCGGCGTCCGCGACGTAGTGGTCTCCGGCGGCGACGTGGCGAACGTGCCGTGGCCGCAACTGGAGTCGTTCCTGATGCGGCTGATGGACATCGAGACGGTGCGCGACATCCGCCTCGCCACGAAGGCCCTCGCGGCGCTGCCCCAGCACTGGCTCCAGCCGAAGGTGACTGAGGGTCTGCAGCGAGTCGCGCTGACGGCCCAGGCGCGCGGGGTGAACCTGGCCATCCACACGCACGTGAACCACGCGCAGTCGGTGACCCCGCTGGTAGCGGAAGCGGCGCGGACGGCATTGCAGGTGGGCGTGCGGGACGTGCGGAATCAAGGCGTGCTGATGCGCGGGGTGAATGCGACTCCGGCAGCTTTGCTCGATTTGTGTTTCGCTTTGCAGGGCGAGGCTAATATCCTGCCTTATTACTTTTACATGTGCGACATGATTCCGAATGCGGAGCATTGGCGGGTCGCCGTTTGGGAAGCGCAGGAATTGCAGCATTCGATCATGGGGTACTTGCCTGGGTATGCGACGCCGCGGATCGTGTGCGATGTTCCTTATGTGGGGAAGCGGTGGGTGCACCAGCTTGCCGAGTATGACCGGGAGCTGGGGATTTCGTACTGGACGAAGAACTACCGGACCGGGATCGAGCACGAGGATCCGGAGGCGTTGCAGCGGAAGTACCCGTATTACGACCCGATCCAGACTTTGCCGGAGGCCGGGCAGACGTGGTGGGCTGACCAGAATACCCGCTGATCCCGAGCCGGCCGCTGCGGGACGGGGCCGTCCGAGCCCCTCCCGCGGCATTTCACGTTTCTCTCGGTGCTGCCTGACTTTCCACGGCTCAGACCCTGACTGACCCCGGATGAAACCGATCCCCACCCGGACCAAGGGCGCAGTGATCGCGGCCCGCGTCTCCTGCACGACAGCCAATTGCTCGCGATCCTCAGGTGTCCCCGGATCGCGCAGCCCCGCAACCCACATCGCCCTCCGATGGGCACCCAACGCCGCTGCAAGCTCGCTGACCGCATTCAGCAGTTCTTTGCTTCGCCCTCCAGTACCACCTCGCGCCGCTGAACCCGGCCCACCCGCGCCTCCAGCAGATTGGTGGTCAGCGCACCAGCAAGCGTGCCCGCTACCGCCATAAGACTCGCCCACCAACTCGTCATCCCGCGATCCTTCCACTCGCCGATTCAGCTTCAGCGATCGCTGGGAAACCGCCTGAACTGTTATCTCGCTCGGTTTCGGGGTCCTGCCCAGCCGCAGCTGAACTTAGTCCGGGCCCAGCACGAAGGGCGACCGAGCCGTCGATGCCCGTCTGGATCAGCGTGTGCAAACTGGCCTCCGGCATCCCGGCGAAGCTGGCAAAGGCGCGCCTTCTGCGCCATCCAACTGTTCGTTGAAGACGACGCGGTGGATCACCACACCGTGCCATCACGTGGGACCGCACGGTTCCGCGCCACCGGACATCAAGTCACGCGAGCAGCGGGTCTGCATGCTCGCTTGGAAGACGCCTGATCAAGAGAAGGTTACCGTTCGGCACAATCGGCAGTCGCTTGTAACGGCGGGCGGCTTCTCCGCGACGGATGACGTAATCCTTCGGAGTCGAGCTGTTGTCGCGACTCACGATTTTAAGTCGTGATTCGCGTTCGGCACCGCTTATTTAGTTAACAGGTAACCGAGGCGTCTGCCAGTGAGAAAGAGGATGCCAGTGCCGAGCGGGACGATTACGGGAACAGCGGCAGAAGCTCATGCGACAGCCCGAATCAGCAAGATGCGCCGCGGCGACTACGCGGCGTACGTCCGCTGCGAGTCAGGTGACTTTTGGTTGCCCGAGGCAGAGGCGCAGGCATCCGCGTGGCTCCGAAGCCGGAAAGATTACGACGTTCCGCTGAACGTCTCCGCAGACTACGCACAGCACAATTCGACTCTCTCAGTCCGTCGTCTCGCGGACAATGGCCGCCACGACCTTCGCGTCCGCCTGGTCGAAGACCAGGGAGCGAGCGGCACGTGGACGACTGACCTCATCGCGCACGACGAGCCCGGCGACCGCGACTGGATCAGCCTGACTGTCCGCAACGACCAGGGACGTTTCGTCAATGTACCCGGGCTGGCCAAGTTCTTGGTCGAGGCGCTGCCTCTCCGGGACGGCAGCATCGAATTCTCTGGGAGACCCGAGGTATTTCGCGAACAAGACATCGACCGACTCGTGTCGTTGCTCGCCGACGAACGTCGGCACGGCCTGGTGCTCGTCGCGGGGAGCGAGTCCGCCGACGGACTGCCATTCGACCCATACGTCCGGAAAGTCGGTGAATGGTCGCAAGAAGTCTGCGGGCTTGCCGAGGTGGCGGTCCTCGATCCCGCTGCGACGAGAGCTTTCGCTCTCATGGCCGGAGACCGGTACCGTGTACCGGCCTGGACAATCCGAACCTATCGGCCGGGCGTGGTCTTCGAGGACGAGAAAGATCATCGGCGGCACCGCATTCTCGGAACACAGCGACTTGCCCAACACCCCGACTCCTCGATCCGTCGGCTGCTCGGCGAAATCGTCCGAGAGCAAGCCGCGGCCCGACCAGCCAACCCCGAGGTACTGCGAGTGCAGCGCCGGTTCGACCGGCACGAGAACCGCCGACTGGTCGAGGCAGTGGAAACTGCCGAGTTCGCCCCTGCGGTTGGCAGCTCGGCGCCAACCAAAGCTTCCGCCGCCATCGACGTCCGGCCGGCCGTCGAACCGTCGTCCGCGGAGATGTCTTCGGAGTCCGCGCTCAAGGCTGAGATTGCCGAGCGCAGAGAGCAGCTAGCGCTCGTGAGGCGCGTACTCGGCATAGCTTCCGTCACCGAGCACGAACTGGCTGAAGCGATGACTCGGATCACGGTCCGCCATGCGGATCGTGAGGCCATCCGAGCACTGGAGCTGCGCGTCGACAACATCATGCTCGCCAACTTCGGACTCGAGGACCAGAACGAAAAGCTGCGCAACGCACTCGACGAGGCCCAGACCGAAACCGAGATCGTTCAGCTGGAGCTGGACGATAGCAAGGCACGGATTCAGTGGCTCGAAACCCGGCTCAAAGAACGCGGAGATTACGAGTCCCCTTATGTCGACGTGCCGGAAGATTTCGGCGAATCCGTCCCGGAGGACTTCGAAGACCTACTGCAACGACTGGAGCAGATCCACTGCGTAGTATTCACCGGAGACCCGGCGGAAGTCGCCAAGCTCAACCAGATCGACACTAATAACGCCGCCCTGCGGACCGCATGGGAATCCGTGCTATGCCTCAAAGATTACGTCGCCGCGCGGAAATGCGGCGACTGGAACGGCGGGCTTGACCAGTACCTCACGAACCCGCCTTCCGGCTACCGCTCGGTCGGCAAGAAAAAGTGGGGCCGTTCGGAAAACAGGTCCACTATGAACGCATGGGGCGAGGAACGGGTCTTCCCGGTGCCAGAGGACGTCGATCCGTCCAGGCGCATGGCGATGACCTCGCATTTTAAGCTCGCGAAGATCGGCATGCGCAGCCCCAGAATGTACGTCTACGACGCTCACCCAAGGACGCCGTGTGTCTACATCGGTTACATCGGTGTGCACCTGACCAACACGCAGACCAACTGACGAGGCCGTGCCCAGCCACCACGAGCCACCAGGTCGACGACCCCCCACTACCCTCAGGCAGAGGCATCAACACCCCGCTCGTTCGCAGCGGGGGCGAGCAGGTGAACCTCGTGGCAGGTCTCTACTGCGCCCGTCAACCATCCGAAGCGCTCTGAGTCGCTCCGATCCGGGCGGCCGGACACGATCCCAACTAGAAACACAAGTCCGGCCTTATCCGTCTCGCCCGACGGCGCTCCTCTACGCCATTTCCGCGGCGTTCGCGCACGGCACAGCGCTCCTCATCTGCATCAGAATCCGGCAACATTTCGCTGCTGGCATTGCTGGGCGAACAGTAGCTTCTGATCAATTGCCTGAAGAATTCAACGTGTCTTGGACGACATGCTGGACAATTCTCCAAGGAATGCACTCTTGCCCGACCAAAGACCAGTGTAATACTTCTAGTCTAGCCCTAAGGAATTGGTGCAGCTCTCGCTCGACGGCGGCCAAAACCGCGCCAGCGGAATTACGGCGCGGCCCGGAGGTGAGGACAGAAGGAACGAGACGAGCGCCCACTTTCGATGGCAAGTCCGAACAGCTCGCAGGTCGGATTGTCAAAGTTCGCGACGGAGAACGGCAGGAGCAGGGTTTCGCGGCGGCATCGCATTCACCAGTGGCCTGCGCCCGCGCGCAGGCGACGACACCGGGACCTCGACCGCACCGAGGCGGGCGTTCTTGCGCAGGATCTCCTCCTGCGCGTGGTGCGCATCAACCGGCACAGCGTAGTCAGTGACGAGCTTTGTCACCGCGATCGGCACGATCATCGCCGACATCAGGCCGGCGCTCCGTGTCTCGTGAAGATGGCAAGATCGCCGCTGAGCGGCTTTCCTTGCATTGGATCGATCGTCGATCGCGCGTACATTACGCACCAGCATGAGGCGATCGCGCTGCAGTGGCAACTCGATCGTGGCACCACCCAATCATTACGCTGATGCCGACACTGGTGGCCGATAGGGAAAGCGAGCAGAATGGGTATGACCGGGCTAGAGTCACAGGTTGCGAAGATTCTCGGCCGGGCAACCGTTAAGCTCTACGGAAAATCCCGCGAACGGAGCACTTTGCTGCGAATTCGGGACACCGTCCGCGCTGCGACACCCATTCGGGTGGCGGAGGAGTTCTTTCCCGAACTGCGGGATGCCGAAGCCGCAGGGCTGAGGGCGTACCTCGCCTCACCTGAATTCGAGGAGATCGCACTCCAGCTGATCCTCGGTGTGGCGCTGAAGGACGAAGAGCGGGACAGGTTGCAGGTCGACCTCCGCGAAGAAATCCGCCAGGGCATACGCCATACCGCGAGTCTGCGATCCGAACTTCTCACCACCGCAGCAGATCTCGTGTTCGATGCGCTCACCACCACTGTGAAGGTGGAACTGCATGGCCCGCTGACCCCGCACGACACCACCCGTCTAGTGGCAGCAGGGCATCTCGCCGCTACTGCCGCGCAGAACAGTCGGCTGCTGGCCGGGCTCTCAGCGACGACAGCAATCCACGAATTCGCCGACCAGTTGCGGCGGCAGGTAGGGGTGATCCACGCGGAGATGCGCCTGCCGCACCTGGGCACCAGGCGGTCCGCCACGTACGAGCAGCTTTATGTTCCACCGGTCGTGCGCTTCTCCGACAATGACGACGGTGCCCAACCGAGCGAGCTTGCGCTGCCCGCGCACCGGACGGTAATACTCGGAAACCCCGGGGCAGGGAAGTCGACGCTGGCAGCGAAACTCGCCCACGACGTAGCCCGAGACCTCGTCCCGGGAGCAGAGGGGAGAGTGCCGTTCTTGCTCACTCTGCGTAATTTCGGCGAATCTTTCGCTGGCGGCGGGCTCAGGTTGGCGCACTACCTCGAACGGGCGTGCGAGGCACCGTACAACGTGCGTCCGCCAGAGCAAGCTGTCGAGTACCTGCTCGGCAACGGCCGAGCTGTGGTGATCCTCGACGGTTTGGACGAACTGGTCGAACCAGGGCTCCGCCGCCAGGTCGTCCAACTAGTGGAGGGTTTCGCACACTGCCATCCGCTTGTTCCCATGCTGATCACCGCGCGGAAGATCGGCTACGGCGACGCGCCGCTCGATCCTGTGTTGTTCCGGACTGGCATCCTCACCGATTTGAGAGACCACCAGGTGGTCGAGTATGCGAGGCGCTGGTTCGCCCTGGATGAAGGAACGCCCTCCGCTGAACGGGAGCAGATCACACAACAGTTCCTGGCGGACGGGAAGTCGGTCCACGAGCTGCGACGAAATCCTTTGCTGCTCTCTCTCCTGTGCGCGATGTATGCCGGCGAACGCTATATTCCACGAAACCTCAGCCAAGTTTACGAGCGATGCGCGATCATGATGTTCGAGCGCTGGGACCGGATGCGCGGCATCACCGTGTCCTTGCCGTTCCAAGGAAGATTGCGCGGAGCTGTGCAGCACCTCGCGTGGCACCAGCTCACTGCCGCAGAATCCGGTCAGCCCCAACCACGCACGAGCATCGTACTGGTGCTTTCCCGGTATCTGGCAGGAAAGGGATTCGACGGGGACGAGGCACTGGCCACAGCCGAGCAGTTCATGGACTTCTGCGCTGGCCGCGCGTGGATCCTCACTGACATGGGATCGACCGAGTTCGAATCGCTCTATGGCTTCACCCATCGGACCTTTCTGGAATACTTCGCCGCAGAACACCTTGTACGCACCCATTCGACACCGGAAGCGCTATGGCAGGCTCTTCAGCACCGGATCGGCCAGTGGGACGTCGTGGTTCAGCTGGCTCTTCAGCACCGGATCGGCCAGTGGGACGTCGTGGTTCAGCTGGCTCTTCAGCTTTTGGACCGCAATACCGAAGGCGGCGCCGACGACTTCCTCCGCATCGCGCTCACCGAATCCCCGAGCCACGACGTCACCAGCATGGCGGCGAGGTCACTCGCCTACGTCCATCCGGGCACCGATGTCATCCGGCGGGTGGTCGAGGCAACCCTCGACCTGGGCTTGCAAGCTCCCCTCCACACCCGGATCAACTTTGACACGAGGGGCGAGTTCCGAGCCGATGCCATGGCTGCGGACTCGATTATGGTCGCGCTGATCCACCAGTCCTCCCCGAGCAATGCCTCGATCATCCGTCGTAGTCTCGGGGAGTCAATCGTGAAAGCACTCAACGACTACAGCGACGAGGTGTACTTCGTCGCCCACGGCCTCGGCGAACTGTTCCTGCTCCCCGAAGACGTACGGAATGAGATCTTCGTCCGAACCGGTGACTGGGCGTACGCGTCGCTGTACACGTCTGCCCTGCGAGGGATTGGTGACACTGTCAATCGCTGTGGTCCGGTCGTGCTCTACGCCCGAAGGATGTTCCTCCGCGAGATCCGCAATCCAATAGCCTTCTGATCTGCTGCGAGGCAAGCGGTACACGGTCGACGGTGGCGATCAGGTACGACTCGTCTCGTCTCTGATGAACGCGTCGCAGCCGTGGATCGACAAGGACCAGTGGAGGCTAACGCCGCTAGCCCAGCGCTTCACCCCTATCACTTGGCGCGATTCCCCGTATAGCCGGCAGAATTCCATTCCGGTCAGCCAATACGCTGGACTATCCCTGAATCTTATCTGCCTGCTCGCCCTTCCGTACCTCGAGTCCAATGGGGTGCATGGGATAGTCGTTGACGTCGGCTACGATCTAGCCTGGTTACGAGTCGTGTCGGATGCACGACAGGGCAACGTCGCCCAGGAATACGCTCAAGCTGCACTGTTTGAGTCGGAGATCACGTCGGAAGTCCGCAACTTCCTCGGCCAGTGGATGGCCCGAGAGTTCTCGACCATCGGCCAGGATTCCGACTGCGGAGCATTGGCAGGTTTCCGTGCATGAGGCGCAGGAGCGGAAGCTCCGGTGAACCCGCCGCCGCTGCAGCTGCGCTCAAGGAGCTGGTCGCCGACTAGCAGCGAATTCTCCGCACCGACCACCCTCGCCGCCGCGTGCTCGTCGCCGCCCGAGATTGCGCCGCCGGTGATCGGCGGATCGTTGGTCGTGGCCGGCAAGGACAAGGCCGGGCAGGCCGCGGTTTGGCAGGTGACCGAAGGCGCCGCGACGCCGTTGCTGAGCGGGAATACGGCACCGACGCTGCCCGCTGTGGCGCTGTCGCCGGACGGTCGGACGCTCGCCTACGTCAACGGCGCCGGGCGGATCGTGCTGCATGATGTCGCCGCCGGCACCGAGATCGTCGCCCAAGCCACGGTGACCGATCCGCTGTGCGCGACCTGGGCACCCGACAGCGCGCACGTCGCGATCACCTCCGAACAAGGGGTCACCACAGCAGACCGCAAGGGCGCTGTGGCCGGACTCGTCACCCGGCCCAGCGGCGCTTACCACGAGACCGGGCCTGGCTCCTCGGGCGAGTCTCGGGACGTCGTGTCCGGGATGACGTGCGCCCGCTGGGTCGACCCGGACACGGTGATCCTCAGCCGCTACAACGGCGATCTGCCCTCGACGATCCCGGCCAGCGGCGCGCTCGCGCCGAACACGACAGTCGTCGGCCACGTCGCCGCGGGCACTGTCCAGGACCTGCCCGAGAAGGAAGACCTCCTGCACGCTTGCCAGGGACACGCGCTGCTGCACCGGGCACCCGATCCGGCCGTGACCGGACCGACGCTCCTCGCCGACGCCTCCGATCTGTCGCGCACTACCGAAGTGGCGCTGGGTGCCGGTGACACCGCGTGGTTCTTCCAGCCCGGAACCTGCGCGCTTGTGGTCGTTTCGCACACCGGCGACGAGGACAGCTACGACTACACCGTCAAGCTGTTCGACCCGGCCACCGGACAGCAGCGCAGCTCCCGGACCCTGCCGATCGCGCTGGGCGGCGACAGCGGCATCCGCGAACCCGTCGGCAGCACCACGTTCGTCCCGTCACCGGCGCCAGGTGCGCTCGCCGCGGCGTACGCGGACGCCAACACCCACCAGCTGATCGTGGCGGACCTGACCACCGGCGGCACCCGCCGCCTGGACGGGCCGTGGAACGAGGCCACGCAGGTGCTCGGCTGGACCGCGAGCACGAGGTAGGACCCGGCGACCGGCAGCCGTTTCCACTGCGACCGCAGCCTGCCGTGCGGGAAGACGAGCACGAGGTGTGCGCCTACCGGGAGTGAATTCAGCTGGGTGTTCGATCAACCGCGTCGAGCATTTTCGAGGCGGTTGCGATAGCAGTCGCCTCGACAGACCGGAGGCCATCGCGGCGGGACCGAGCTATCGAAGCCGCGACAGCACGCTCCGCGTGGACAGTCCTGACCCGCACCGGATTCACCATCACCGCGAAGATGGACGCCATGCCCTGCCCGGCCTCGACCCCGACAGCGGGCTCCGATCAGCGTGGAACACCAGGCACCCGGGACTGCGCCAGATGCAGTCAGCCGTCCGTTCCGCCGCCAGTAGCATGATCGATGATGAACGTCATGGATCTGGTGTGGTCCGACGCGACCGAACTGGCACGTCTGATCGCTTCCGGCGAAGTCACCGCAGCCGAGGTCGTGCAGGCTCATCTGGACCGTATCGAGGCGATAGCCAGCCGGGTCAACGCGTTCGTCACCGTGCTCGGCGAGCAGGCCCTCGCCGCGGCCGCGCGGCCGCGTACCGGACCGCTGGCCGGCGTGCCGTTCACGATCAAGGATTCGTTCGACACCGAGGGCGTGCGAACCACCCGGGGATCGTCGCTGTTCGCCGGCCACGTGCCGGCCGCCGACGCCACCGCGGTCGCCCGGTTGCGGGCCGCCGGCGGGATTCCGCTCGCGAAGACCAATCTGCCGGAGATGTCGTACTGGACCGAGACCGACAATCTGGTCGTCGGCCGGTCGCTCAACCCCTACGACCGCGACCGCACGCCGGGCGGGTCCAGCGGCGGCGAGTCCGCGGCGATCGCGGCGGGGCTCTCGCCACTCGGCCTGGGCAGCGACGTCGCGATCTCCGTACGCGGGCCGGCGCACGACACTGGCATCGCCTCGATCAAACCCACCCACGGACGGGTGCCGTCCACCGGGCATTTCCCCCACGCGCTGCGCCGATGGTGGCACACCGGCCCGATGGCGCGCAGCGTGCGCGACCTGCGCCTGGCGCTGTCACTGCTGGAAGGACCCGACGGACTGGACCCCTACGCGGTCGCCATCCCCGCCACCGCCCGGCCCGGCGCGCCCGCCCGGATCGGCTGGACCGCCGAAGCGTTCGGCCCGATCGACCCCGAGGTGGCCGACACGGTGGCAGCGGCGGCGACGGCACTGGCCGACCTCGGCTTCCCGGTCGAGCAGGTCGACCTGCCATGGCTTGCCGAACGCGATTGCACCCAGATTTCGGCGACGCTGTTCACCGCCGAGATGTTGCCGCACCTGCGCGACATCACGGCCGGCCGGGAGACCCAGCTGCACCCGGTGATCGCGCGGACGCTCCAAGCTCCCGACGTCGCGCTCGCCGACTACCTCGCCGCTGAGAACGAGGTGGAACAGCTGAGGTCCGGGTTCGCGCACTGGTTCCGGTCCTACGACATGCTCATCTGCCCGGTCGTGACGATCCCGGCACCGCCCCACGCCCGGTCCAGCTACGTCGTCGACGGGCAGAAAGTCCCCGCCCGCGCCGTCATGCGGGCCACGGTGCCCTTCAATCTCACCGGCCTGCCCGCCGTCTCGCTGCCGTTCGGCACGACCGCCGGCGGCCTGCCGATCGGTGTCCAGCTCGTCGGAAACTGGTGGGCTGACAACGACCTTCTCGCGCTGGCCGAACGGCTCGAGTCGGTCAGCCCGGTCCGCGGCCGTCGCCCTCCGCTAGAGCCGTAGCGCTGGCTACCGCAGCGCTGCCGTCCGCGTCGCGCGGGGAAGGCCGGGCACGCACCTGGCTGCGCGCGCGGGACCGGTCCCGGGCACCGGACCTACGCTCTCGGACGCCCCGGATTCGAGCGAGGAGACGTGGTAGCCGTGCGATGGTTCTCCCAGCAGAAACGCTGCGCTTCGTGCGGCGGGAAACCGGACCGGGAGAACCCGGTCCTGATCTGTCCCGGCTGTGCCGCGCCGTCGGCCATCATCTCGACCTCGGTCGCCTGGGGAGCCCTGCGCAAGGGGACGCAGCACAGAGCATGCGCAGCCTGCGAACAGGTCACGATCGTCGTCGAGCCGGAGATGGCCTGCGAGGACTGCGAACAACTGCGTCCGGACATCAACGAGCAGCTGCGGGCACGGTACCGCCGGCTCGGCCCGGGCGACCCGGCGGACGCGCCGTGCGTCGGCTGCGGTCACACGCCGCAGGGACCGCCGCCGTCTCCGTGGATTCACCACGTTTTCGGCTGCCCGCATTGCGGGACGGAGATCAGCATTCCCGAGGAAAGCTTCGTCCGCGGGCAAGCCATGCACATCAGGTGCGGTCGCTGCGCCAAACATATCGAGATTCCCCGCACGATCTGGTGCCCCAAATGCGGTCAGCGCATTCGCAAGGAAGGAATCGACGCGCACCTGCGGGAGATTTCCAGGAGAAGCTGAGCCGGTCTAGCGGTGTTCCTGCCAAAACCACCAGAGGATGCGAACTGCGGCGAGGAGGACCTGGGCCACCCGCCAGGGGTCCGGGGCCTGGGGAGTGCGATGCGGCTTTCGTCGGTCCGGATGGTTGGTCATGGGAGAGCACCTCGTATTCCTGCGTTCGAAAGCCCGCTCGGCGGGCCCGGATGACGGTGCGCCCAACCTTAAAAAGCTGCGGATACCGAGTGCTTGACCTGGGGTTTCTGCTTGCCGCAAGCCGGTGACCAGCGCCGGAAGACAGTCCGGCCTGATGCAGGAGCCATTGCCGAAGACGAGGTCCGACACTCGCGCCGCTGCACCAGCGGCTGAGCTGCGCATTTCCTATCGAGGGAAGGCTCAGGCCGCCGGAAACGGCATATCGCCGGTGACCATCTGCATCACCGTGGCGAACGGTGCCCAACGGACCTGACAGAATCCGACCATGACCAACCTGCCAGCCGATGTCGACGAGCGTTACCGGCTCCTGGCAGCCCGCCGAGGATGGCCCGCTGAGACCGAGACCGCGTTCCGGGCCGCCGTCACCTGGTATCGGACGCTGGACGAGGCACCCGGCCCGCGGTCCTACTTCGAGTATGTCGACGACGGGCTCGTCGATGAGGGCGCCCGCTGGCTCTGGGAAACCGTCGACGTCGACGAAGAAACAGTCGCCGTCAAACAGATCGACATCAGCTCCACCGGCATCGCCCACCGCCACTGGTGGCAGAACCTCGACGACGACTACGGCTCGCTCACCGACCAGCCCCTCGACCTCGACCAGCCCGGCCTCGCCAGCATCACCGACTCCGCCTTCTTCGCGCTCTGGCACGCCATCCGCGACCCGAAGGAATAACGCCCGGGGAAACGCGCCGTGGCCGGTTGGTACGAGGGCCCGGGCGGGATGGTCAGGGCAGGGTCGGCACGACGTCGCGCCACCGCGCGAGTTCTCCGCGCAGCTCTTCGTCCTCGACCTGCTCCGCCAGCTCCAGCGCGGGGACGACCAGGATGCGGACCCGGCGCAGCTTCCGCATCACCGGGACGTCCTCGGCCCGCAACGACCAGGGCGTCGCGGCGACCTCGGCGGGGAAACCCCGACCAGATCCAGACAGCGACGGGCGGCCCGGTCCGGCAGCAGGGTCTGCGGCCGGTCGCCGGGGGCCAGGGCGAGACACAGCCTCGCCTCCCGGGTCGCCACCTCACGGTCGTCCAGGCCGCCGGTCTCGAGCGCGGTCTCCAAGGCGGCCACGGCCAGCTCCGCCCACGCCCGCCGCTCCGTCTCGGGCGTTCCGGGGCCGGTCGCGCCCAGCGTGACGTGCTGGACCACGCCGAGCCACCAGTTCGTCCCGCCGTTCGGAGGCCGCAGGGCCAGCAATCCGGCACGCTGGTCCGCCGGATCCGCGAACCTCAGCGCGTCGAGTTCGTCAGCCTCCACCGACCGGGCTCCTCTCCCAGGTGTCCGGGACACCGTAGCGGCCGAACGCGTCGACGCCCTCCTGGATCACCGCGTCCCCGTCGTGCGCCACCCCGTGGAAGTAGTGGCCGCTGTGGTTGTCGATCTCGAGACCGAAGTAGCCGGCGTCCGAGCCGCCCGCGACGTTCGCCTGACCGGCCGCTCGGACGCGGCTGCCGTCCGCGATGGCGGCGTGGCTGATTTCGTCGCCGTTCACGGTGTGCGGCGCGACGCGCAGTTCTCCGCTCTCGGTGACCACCCACTTCAGCTGCCCGTCCCCCGAGTTGATCATCGCGTCGAATTCGGGCGTGCCGGGGGTCGTCGGCGTGACCCCGTTGCGGCGCATCACTTCCCGCTCGGCGTCGAGGCTTTCCGGCTGCTGGTTCTCAAAAGTGCAGCCCTCCAGGCCGAACGGGTCGATCCAGCCGGTGGGGTTGGCGACGTAGCCCTGGGTGTTCGGGGACGGCGCGAGCCCGAGGGGATCGTGCGACACGTACTGCCCGGCCGCCGGGTCGTAGTAGCGGTGGTAGTTGTAGTGCAGGCCGGTCTCGGCGTCGAAGTACTGGCCGGGGAAACGCAGCGGCGTGCTCGCCCGGTCGGTCCGGTTCCCGAGCACCTCGCCCCACAGCGAGTCCCGCCGGCGCCAGGCCACGTTTCCCTGCTCGTCGACGAGTTCGGCCGCGGTGCCGACGAGGTCGGTGACGAGCGAGTAGAACTGCCGGTCGACCCACCCCTGCCCGCGGTCGCGCTGGGTCTGGCTCACCGGCTGCCGTCCGCCGGGAGCCCAGTCCCAGGTGGTCGCGGCGGAACCGTTGTGCACTTGCTCCGCGAGCGTGCTGCCGTCCCAGACGAAATCGACCTGCTCGGCCACCTGGACGCCGTCCGGGCCGAGCCGCTGCTTGGCGATGCGGCGGCCGAGCGGGTCGTACCGGTAGCGCCACCGGGTCCCGTCCGGAGTGGTCACGCCGACCAGGCGGTCCTCGCTGTCCCAGCGGTAGTGCCAGGTCGCGGGTTTGGCGGACAGCCGCTTGCGCTGCCGCAGGACGACCCGGCCCTGTGCGTCGTGCCGGTACCGCAGGCCGCCCGACGAGCGCAGCAGGGTGCCCTCGAACTCCCGCGGCGCGAGCGTCTCCCCGGCAGCGCCGACGCGGCAAGGACGCCCGTCGGCGCGTACGCGTACTGCTCCACGCCGTCCGCTGCCGCTACGCCGGTGACCCGTCCCGCCTGGTCGAGTTCGAACCGGGTGGGCCCGGCAAGTTCGTCGTCGATCCCGGTGAGCAAGCCGTCGGGCCGGTAGTGGTAGGCCCGCCGCTGCACCAGGCGCGACTGCGCCGAGCCGCCGGCCGCGGCGGACACGGTCTGGGAAAGGAGCCGGTGATCGGCGTCCCACGCCTGCGCCAGTACGGTGCCGGTGTCGAGCAGCCGTTCGATCTCGTGGCCCGCTTGGTCGTAGCCGAAGCTCATCACGTGCCCGCCGGTGCGCAGGGCCGTCGGCCGGTGGCTCGCGTCGTACTCCCAGACACTGCGCTGCCCGGTCGGCGTAGTGCGGGCGATCCGCTGACCGGCGACGTCGAATTCCGACCGCAGCGTGCGGCCGTTGACCGTCTCGGCCAGCACCCGGCCGAGTGCGTCCCGTTCGAAGACCACCTCCGCGTCGCCGTTGACCGCCCGGCTCAGCCGTCCCATCTCGTCGTAGCCGAATGTCGTGACGGCATCGGCCGACCTGCGCTCCACCACCGCGCCGAGTGCGTCGCGGACGAAGACCGTGGATTCGCCGGCACCGTTCGTGCGTCGTTCCACGCGCCCGGCGCCGTCCCGCTCGTAGCGGAGCACCCGGCCGTTGAAGTCCGTCTCGCTGACCAGCCGCCCGGCAGCGTCGTACTCGTAGCGCCAGGTCAGGCCGAGCGCGTTGCGGACCGCGACGATGCGCAGCTCAGTGTCGTACTGGTATTCGAGCCAGGACCCGTCCGCCTCGGTCCGGACCTTCGGCAGCCCGAAATGGGTCAGCTCGACGCGGGTGCGGTTGCCCAGTGCGTCCACCCGCTCGGTCTGGCCGCCTTCCGCGTCGTAGCGCCAGCGCTCGCAGGCACCGCCCGGCAACGTCCGCGACAGCAGCCTGCCCTCCACCGTCCAGGTCAGCCGCGTGGTGTTCCCGGCCGCGTCGGTGAAGCTCGCGATCCGGCCGAACTGGTCCCGGGTGCACGTGCTCAGCTCGCCGCGAGGTCCGGTCACCCGCATCGGCAGCCCCGCCGCATTGGTCTCGATCCGCTTGCGGCTGCCGGCCGGATCGGTGATGGCGGCGAGGAAACCCCTCGCGTCGTAGGAATACCGGGTCGTCGCGCCCGCCGGATCGGTCACGCTGGCGAGGTCGCCGGCGGCGGTGTAGGTCCGCCGCCAGACCCCGCCGTCCGGCTGCACCACCGTCACCGGCTGCCGGAACTCGTTGTACTCGGCCAGGCTCTGGCTGCCGTCCGGGCGCGTGACGGCGACGAGATTGCCGTCGTCGTCGTAGGTGCGCCGCGTCGTGCGGCCGGTCGGGTCGGTGCGGGAAGCCAGTCTGCGGAGCCCGTCCCACTCGTACCTGGTCTCGTTGCCGAGCGGGTCCACCTCTCGCGTCAACTGGTGCAGTTCGTCGAAGTGGTAGGTGCTGACATTGCCGAGCGAGTCGGTCTCGCGGGTGATCCGGTTCGCGGTGTCGTACTCGAAGGCGCCGGTCAGCATGTCGCCCGCGCCGTCGGTCCGCACGCACCGGCCTTCGTGGTCGTAGGTGTAGGCGTACCACTCGCCGATCCGGTCGTCCCAGCGGACGACGCGCCCGGCGTGGTCGTAGCTGAACCGCATTGCCTGGCCGGACGAGTTCGTGATCGAAGTCAGCCGAGCGCCGGTGTACTCGAACCCGGTCAGCGCGATCTCGTCGCCGGGCCCGCTCACGAGACGGAGCCCGGTCACCCGGCCGTGCTCGCTGTCCACGGCGATGCGGTAGCCGCCCGAGTGGCGCACGGCGGTGGGCACGCCGTCGGCGTCGCGGTCGAATTCGATCCGGTTGCCGCGGCGATCGGCGACGACCGCGAGCGGGGCCACGCCGCCCTCCGGCGGCGGAAAGTGCAGCGTCCGTCCGGTTTCCGGCTGGCTGAGCACGTACCCGCCGTCCGCGGACCGCCCCAACGGCCACCGCGAGCCCACGACGGGCAGCACCGCGGCACCGGCCGCCGGAGGGAGCGGATAGACCAGGATCACCCCGTCGGGCCCGGCGAAACACACGCCCCGCTCGTCGAACTCCAGCCGCTGGTCCAAAGTGGACGACCAGGACGGGCCGAACAGCCTCCCCGAACGGTAGGAGGACACGTGCGTCCGGCGCAGCACCAGCGGCAGGACGCCCGGCAGTTCGACATCGGTCTGCACCAGGAACATTTCGCCGGTGGCCGCGTCGACGGGTTCCTTCCGCCCGCAGCGGCCTGCGGGTTCCTGCGCCCGGTCCGCGGGGTTGGCCGCGTCGTCGCGCAAAGAGCTGGGGCCTGTGTCCGCACTGCCCTCCGGCCCGGTGGCGTGCGTGCCTTCGGCAGAGGACGGGTGGGGGCCCTCGGCGGAGGACGCGTGCGTGCCCTCGCCGCCGAGGTGCGGCTCTTCGCCGCCCGCGCGGCCGTGCAGAGCGGCCATCGCTTTCTTGACCGCCGCGAAGATCTCCTCGAGCTTGCTCATCAGCGGCCGCAGCTTTTCGACCGAGTTGATCAGCTTCTTGATGGCCGCGCCGATCTTTTCGATCCACGCCGACACCTGTTCGACGACCTGTGCGACCACCACGGGAGTGCCGAGGCCGAGCGAGCAGACCTCCTCCAGCGCGTCCTGGATGAAGTCCCCGACCGCCTGGGTGACCATGTCGCGGACGAGCATCCGCACCGCGCCGGTGATCACCCCGACGATCTCGACCACCGTGCCGATCGCCGCCGCACACGTCGACGCGGCACCGAGGTGGTCGGTCTTCTCCTTGAGGTTCGCGCGGTAGGCGTCCGCGCCGGCGCCGGTCCAGTGCGCGGTCTCCTTCGCGACGCTCGCGGCCAGGTCCTTCGCGGCCTTGTCGACGGCGGTGGCGACGTTCTTCCAGGTCTGCGCGTACACCGCGATCTGGTCCGCGTCCCCGGCGAGCTGGTTGAGCGCGTCCTGCAACGGCTTGACGTGCTCGATCAGCCAGTTCAGCCCGTAGGAGATCAAGGTCCCCACCGGGTTCATCGCCATCGTCAGGACGTCGAGGCCCGCGCCGAGCGCGCCGATCCCGCCCTCGATCCACGAACCCGAGGAGATCCCTTCGTACGCGCTCGCCGCGTCGTCGATGACGTTGATCCCGGAATGCCACGTCGTCGAGTCCTGTTTGGCGGCGACCAGCGGGTTGCTCATGCCGCCGGCCCCGGCCCGGACTTGCCGGACTCCAGCTGGCTCATCAGCGGTTTGAGCGTCGTTACGTGCGCGTCCTCCGTCCGCCGGTAAGTGTCGGCGACCTTCGAGACGGTGTCCGACACCGACGTCATCGCGTCCTGCGCCATCTTCAGCGTGATCAGTCCCGGCGCGGAGACCGCGAGCACCATCGGGACGAACAGCGGCCCGCAGATCATGCCGTACGCCTGCACCCCCATCGTGACTTGTTCGGCCGCCGCCAGCGCCTGCCCCAGCTCAGCTCCGACCCGCTGCACGGTCTTCGAGTGCGTCGCCAACTGCTCCGGGTCGACGGTGTATCCGCCGTCCGCTTCACCCACTTCGATCCCCCGTTCGTCAGCCTCGCCTCAGGAACGACCGATCCTCGAAACCCTCGTCTCCGTCGTCGCCGCGGCTGTCCTCCTTCGGACGGCTCGGCGGCTTGGACTTCGGCGGCTTCGGTGCTGAAGGGGCGGGCGGCGGCTCCTCCTCCAGTTGCCCGAGGGACCGCTGCGCGCCCGGGTCCGCCGGTGCCTCGGGCTCTTCGGGCTCGGGGAACTTCTCCCGGTACCGGCCCACTACGGTGTCGATCGTGTCCTGGTCGTCCCCGATGGTCTCGGCCATCACCTCGCCGAGCCGCTCCGGCAGCCGGGCCTGCGCACGCCGCAGCGTGGTCAGCACCGCGGCCGCCACCTGCTCGCCCGACAACTCCCGGACCTTGTCGGTGATCCGCAGGTCGGTCGCGTTCCCGGCGGAATCCACGGTCACGGTCACCAGCCCGTCCCGGGACGACTCGGTGACCGATACCCGGCCGACCGCCGACTGCATCTCCTGGTAGCGCTGAGCCTTCTCCTTCGCCCGCGCCACCCACTGGTCCACCTGTGCGGCTCGGTCCCCGTTCGACAACGGATCGCTCATCTCCACCGCCTCCGCGCATCGGACCCGCGACCACCCCGAGGAAACCATCGGACGTCCGGCCGCCGGTCCAGCGCGGCGCAAATTACCCGAATGGACCAGGCTATTTGCCGGAGTTTTGCCGAATATCCGTTTAGCGAGGCTGTCCGCAGCGGCATCCCGCGCGCCGGGCCGGAGCCGCTCGCTGATGTGTCCTCTGTGGACAGTTGAGTGGTCAGCAGATAGTCCACAGTGGACGTTCGGCGGGGCGGGCCGTCTTCCGGGGGACGGTGGTTCAGTGCGGTCCGACGTCCCGTGCGCCGACGGTGGCCCTGACCGGAATGTCAGCGCGAACGCACGTGTCCTTCGCCGGTCAGCGAGTCGGTGGTGCCGACCAGATGCCGCAGCATCTCGTCCGCGGCCTTCGCCGGTTCGCGGTTCTTGATCGCGTCGAGGATCGACTGGTGGTCGGCAAGGGACACCGCGGGCTGACCGGCGCGGGTCAGCGACGTCTCCGAGGTCCGGTCGAGCGCGGTGCGCATGCTTTCCAGCAGCCGGATGAGGATGGGGTTGTGCGAGGCGGCCGCGACGCCGGTGTGGAACCGGCGGTCGCCGTCGAGGCCGGGTTCGCCCGCCTTGACCTCGCGTGTCATCTCTTCGACCGCTGCCGTCAGTTCGGCGAGGTCGTGCTCGGTGGCGCGCAGCGCGGCGAGGCGGGCGCACTGGGTTTCCAGCGCCTGCCGGGTTTCCCAGATCGCGGGGTGGTCGAGATGGGTTTCGATCAGCTCCGCGGCCAGGGTCGGGATCAGCTCCTCCGGCCGCTGGAGCAGGTAGATGCCCTCGCCGTGGCGGACCTCGACCATCCCGCGGGCCCGCAGCGCCGTGATCGCCTCGCGGATGGAGGACCGGCCGACCGACAGCTGCTGCGCCAGCTCCCGCTCGCTCATCAGCCGGTCGCCCGGCTGCAGGTGGTTGACGTCGATGAACTCGCGCAGCCGGTCGCTGACCTGCTCGTACAGCGGTTTGCGGTCGACCGGCCGGATCGGCGCGATCCGCTGCTCTGCCATCTGGGCCACCCCCGGGTAAACCATCACTGTCCTGATGGTCTGACCATACCGAAGAACGCGTCGTACAGACCGGCGGCAGCCTCCCCGGCCCGCGCGTCGCACGCTTCGGTGGCCAGCAGGAGATCCTCGGGCTCGCCACCCGCCTCGCGCAGCTGCCGTCGCCGGCGGTCGTTCGCCATCCACGCCCGGATCTGGTCCGCGGTGATCTCGGGATGGAACTGCACGCCGAGATGCGGACCGTGGACGAACGCCTGGACGCAGCGGTCCGCGCTGAGCACCGCGGCGCCCGGCGGCGCGGCGATTTCGTCGCCGTGCCATTCGAACCAGCGGCCCTCGATCGCGTCCGTCAGCGCGCCGCCCGCGCTCGTTTTGACCTCCGCCCAGCCGCGTTCGGGCGCCTCCGCCGGGCGCACCTCGCCGCCGAGAACCTCGGCCAGCAACTGGGCGCCGAAGCAGATCCCGAAGACCGGGGTGCCCAGTGCGAGCTGCTCGCGGACGAACGCCCGCTCGTCCGGGACCCAGGGCACCGCCGGGTCGTAGACGGACTCGCGGCTGCCGAGCACCACGAGCGCGCGGCACGGCCGCGGCGCGGGCAGCCCGTCCGCGACGTCGACGAGCCGCCAGGGAATCCGGCGCGCGTCGAGCCAGGTCGCGAGGTTGCCGGGGCCGGCGTCCTCCTGGTGCCGCAGGACGAGCACGGTTTCCTTGTCAGTCATGGGAAAACTCCTCCGGCGAGTCGGTGAAGACGCCGGCGCGGCGGCGACGGCGGTCGATGGTCACCGCGAAGACGTCCGGGCGGCTGTAGTGCCCGGTCGGGTCGAAGGTGAGGCGTTCGCGGGCGACGTGCCGCAGATCGAGATCGGCGACGATCAGCCCCTCGGCGCCGCGGACCGGGGGCACCAGCCAGGTCCCGTCGGGAGCGGCGATGCCGGATCCGCCGTCGAACGGCAGGTCGTCCGATCCCGCCCGGACCTCGGCCGCCAGCGGGAAGTCGTCGGCGACGTCGCCCGGACGCAGGATGCCCGACACCGCCATCGCGAACACCCTGCCTTCCTGCGCGGTGAACCGCGTGATGTCCGCGACGATCCCGCTGGCGCCGGGCCACGAACTCAGGTGCACCTGCTCGCCGTCGAGGTAGAGCGCGTGCCGCGCCTGCGGCATCCAGTTCTCCCAGCAGTTCAGCGCGCCGACCCGCGCGGGACCCGCCGCGTGCGTCCGGAGCCCCGCACCGTCGCCGTGGGCCCAGACGAGCCGCTCGTCGTAGGTGGGCACGAGTTTCCGGTGGTGTCCCACCAATCCGTCGCCCGGGTCGAAGGTGAGCGTCGTGCAGAACGTCGACCCGCTGGCCGCCCGCCCTCCGCGTTCCGTGACGCCGACGAAGAGAGTGAGCGCGAGGTCCGACGACAGTTGTTCCAGTTCGCGCTGCTCGGGGCCGCCTATCTCGACAGCGCTGTCGAGATAGGCGGCGTAGCAGGCTTTCTGGCCGGCGTCGTCGAACCGCGCGCCGTGCGTGCGGGTGAGCCAGAACGGATAGCCGGACAGGTACGTCTCGGGGAACGCGAGGACGTGCGCGCCCTGCGACGCGGCGAGTTCGGCGGCTTCGACCAGCCGTTTCATCCGCGCGCCGAGATCGAGCCACGGTCCGCCGAGCTGGGCGCCGGCCACGGTCAGCGTCGTGCGGGGATCGGGGTCTTCGGCGCGGGCGGCCGCCAGCACCGTCAGTCCGCCCGGGTCAGTAGATTTCGAAGTACTCACGCTGCTCCCAGTCGGTGACCGCCGCGTTGAACCGGGTGACCTCGTGCTGTTTGACCAGCGCGAGATAGTCGACGAACGGATCGCCGAATTCCTTGCGCAGCAACGCGCTTTCGCGGAACGCCTCGACGGCGCGTTCGAGGCTCGCCGGCAGGCGCGGCGCTTCGGCGAGGTACGGCTCGTCGGCCGACGGACCGGGGTCGAGCTTGTTCGCCATGCCGTCGCGGCCGCTGACGATCTGGGACGCCAAGTACAGGTAGGGATTCGCGGCGGGCTCGCCGACGCGGTTCTCCAGATGGGTGTTCGCGTCGCCGCGGCCGCCCGCGACGCGGACGAGTGCGCCGCGGTTCTCCTCGGCCCAGGTCACCCGGTCCGGCGCGAAGGAATCGGGACGGTAGCGCTTGTACCCGTTGATCGTCGGCGTCGTGAGGACCGAGCAGGCGCGGGCGTGTTCGAGCAGGCCGGCCATGAACCGGGTGCCGACCTCGGACAGCGCGTCGGTTTCATCCCCGGCGAAGGCGTTCGCACCGTCCGAAGCAGACAATGACTGATGCAGGTGCCAGCCGCTGGAGAACGCGTTGGGCAGCGCGGGACGGGACATGAACGTCGCGTGGTAGCCGTGCCTGCGGCTCAGCTGCTTGATCAGGCTGCGCAGCAGGACCACGGTGTCGGCCGCCCGCAGCCCCGGCATCGGGTCGAAGGTGACCTCGCACTGGCCGGGTCCCCATTCGTCCTCCACCGTGGCGAGCGGCATCCCCAGCGCGACGATGGCGTCCCGCAGCACGTCCAGGATCGCGCCAATCTCGTCGCCGCGGTTTTCGGTCAGGTACTGGAACCCGTGGGAGACGGCGCTGACCTTCGGCGGGGTCGGCGGATGCCCGGAGTCCGCGAACGACAGGCAGGGGTCCTCGAGGCGGGTCAGGTAGAACTCCAGCTCCACCCCCGCGACGTAGGAGAAGCCGTCGCCGGCGAGCCTGCCGAGCTGCTCGCGCAGGATGCCGCGGGTGTCGAACGGGACGATCTCGCTGGAGCGGTAGTGCAGATCGGCGAGGATCCAGCCGGTGCGGTTCAGCCAGGGCAGCACCTTGAACGTCGTCGGGTCCGGCACCAGGACGCCGTCGGGCAGCCCGGTCATCCTCGGGTCGCCGAGCGCGTTGGCCCCGAACGGCGGGACGACCGGGTTGTTCGTGGTGTCGAAGATCAGGGTCGCGGTCTGGAAGTCCTTGCCGCCCCGCAGCACCGACCGGAAATGGTTCGCCTCCAGCGTCTTGCCGCGCAGGATGCCGTGCTGGTCGGCCCAGCTGATCCGGATCTGGCGCAGGTCCTGCTCGGCGACCTGTGCGGCGACGCGCTCGGCCGCGTCGTGCTGTTCGGCCGTCCACAGCGCGTGGCGGTCGATGAAAGATGGGCTCATGGGTGCTCCTCGAAGCATCGGTCTGGTGGTCTGACCACTGAAGGGAAAAGTCTCAGGAGGCGGCGGGTTCGATGCCCGCGCCACGGGCGGTGGCGCGGACGAGAGCGTCGGCCGACCATTCGGACGCGAGCCCGAGGACGACGCCGATGACCAGCACCGCGACGGTGGCCGGTACGTCGACGCCGGTGCCGAACAGCGTTGCGGCGCCGAGGAATGTTCCGGGAATGAAGGACAGCGCACGCCAGAGAGCCTGCGCGCACATCGCGAACGCCGCCACGCCGACGGCGACCGCTAGCGCGCCGGACCAGCCGGTCAGCGCGCCGGCCGCCAGCGCTGCCAGCCAGCCCCAGAGCACGCCGGACAAGGCCGCGGGAAGCGTCTTCGCCAGACCGGCGCGTTTGCCGCCCGCCGCGAAGAAAGCCGCCCAGGACACGACGGCGCCCCAGGCGGGGAGCCCGAACCGCTGACTGGCCCAGATCCACAGGCCGGCGAGAACGCCGACGGTGATGCCGACGGCGATCGTGGAACGCACGTCATCAACTCCTCTGCTCGTCGCGCACGGCGTTGTGCGCACAGGAAGGGGGTGAGGCAGATCAGGTTTACCGGTGACCTGGTGGTCAGACCAGTGTGGGTGACCTGCGAGGACGTGTCAACCCGGAATCGAATCAGCTCTTGGTGGCCTGCGGGAACCGGTCGGCGGCCGAGTCGCTCGATCAGGAAGGCGATTGCGAGGTGCGTAGGCGGCCTGCACTCGGCGGGGCGGGGGCGTGCCGCTCCCCCGCCCCGCGTCTGAACGGCGGCAGCTCTGGCTCCGAGTGCACCACCGATGCCTGCATGGCCGAGTCTGCAAGTCTCTGGCGAGACCTCACCGCCTCGCCAGGTCCAGGTTCTTCGTTTCCCGGAAGGCGAATCCGACGACCAGGGACGACACCACCGCGATCGCCATCAAATAGACCCCGGGCGCCAATGAGTTGCCGGTGAGCGAGACGAGACCGGTGGCGACGAACGGCGCGGTCCCGCCGAAGAGCACATACGCCGCCGTGTAGCCGATCGCCGAGCCGCTGGCGCGGACTGGGCCCGGGAACATCTCCACCATCGCGGGCACGTTCGACGTGCCGATGACCGCGACCAGCACGGCGAGCACCGCGGTGCCGACGAGTGCCCCGGCGAATCCGGCGTGCATGAGCGCGAACGCGGGCAGCGTGCACACGACGAACCCGACGCACGACACCAGCAGCATCCGCTTGCGCCCGTACCGGTCGCTCGCCGACGCCATGAACGGGCAGGCCGCGCTGTAGCACAGCATCGACACCACGCTCGCGATCAGCGACTGGGTGCGCGAATAGCCCAGCTCGTCGGCCATGTACGTGATCATGTAGCTGCTCATCAGGTAATACGCGATCGCGTTGGTGATGCTGTAGCCGAAGAGCGTGAAAATCTGTCGTTTGTGCGAGCGGAGCGCGTCGCGCAGCGGCTTGCGCTGCACGGAGTCCTCGTTTTGCAGCTGCCGGAACACCGGGCTGTCCTCCACCCGGCGGCGCAGATAGAGCCCGATCAGCCCGAGCGGGCCGGCCAGCAGGAACGGCACCCGCCAGCCCCAGGTGTGCAGCGCGCCCGAGGACAAGGTGGAGGTCAGGAGCACCCCGACCGCCGATCCGGCCACGCTGGCCAAACCGACGGTGGCGGGCACCGCGCTGGCGAAGCGGGCGCGCCGTCCGTCCGGCGCGTGCTCCATGATGAACGCCGAAGCGCCGGTGTACTCGCCGCCGGTGGAGAAACCCTGCAGGGTCCGCAGGACGAAGAGCAGAATCGGCGCGGCCACGCCGATCGCGGTGTACGTCGGCAGCACGCCCATCAGGAACGTGGCCCCGCTCATCAGCAGCACGCTCAGCGCGAGCGTCCGGTTGCGGCCGATCCGGTCCCCGAAGTGCCCGAAGAACGCCGCGCCCAGCGGCCGTGCGACGAACCCGCCGGCGAAGATCGCCCACGTGGCCAGCAGCGCCGCGGACGGGTCGTTCTTGGGGAAGAACTCGGCGGCGATCGTGGAAGACATCGTCGCGTGGGCGGCGGAGTCGAACCATTCGGTGAAGTTGCCGATGCCCGAGGCGAGCGCGATCTTCCGCCTGCCGCGGGAAACGCGCGCGGGGTGTTCCGTCCGGACGGTCATTGGCCGGCTCCTTCTCAGTGCTTGTCAGTGAGTGCCGGGAGCGCGATCGCGGTCCCGGAGATCGGCCCGCCGGATCTTTCCGGTGGCGGAGCGGGGAAGCGCCGACACGAACTCGATGTGCCGCGGGTAGGCGAAGCGCGAATAGGTCTCCTTGGCGAACGCGCGCAGCTCTTCGGCGAGCGCGTCGCCGCCGTCGTAGCCGGGCGCGGTCTGCACCCAGGCTTTGACCGCCTGGCCGCGCACCGGATCCGGCACGCCGACCACCCCGGCGTCGGCCACCGCCGGATGGGCCCGCAGGGCGTGTTCCACCTCGAACGGGCTGACCCGGTATCCGGACGTCTTGATCACGTCGTCGGTGCGGCCGAGGAACCAGAAGTAGCCGTCCTCGTCGGCGAAAGCCTGGTCCTTCGTGTGGTACCAGCCGCCGCCGAACACCGCCGCGGACTCCTCCGGCCGGTTCCAGTAGCCCAGCGGGTACTGCGGGTTCGACCGGGCGCGCAGGCAGATCTCGCCCGGTTCGCCCTGGGGCACCGGCCGCTCGTGCGCGTCCAGCAACGCGACGTCCCAGCCCGGCAGCGGACGGCCCATCGAGCCCGGTTTCACCGGCACGCCAGGGAAATTGCCGACCAGCGGGTAGGACTCGGTCGAGCCGTAGTAGTCCAGCAACGGCACGCCGAACTGCTCGGTGAACCAGTCGATGAGGTCCGCGGACAACGGTTCGTTCGAGGAGCACACCACCCGCAGCTTGTGCGGGAAACGCAGGCCCGCGTCCGGCACGTCGGCGGCCATCTTGCGCAGGAACGTCGGGTTCACCAGCGCGGTGGTGACCGCGTTGCGGGACAGGGAATCCAGCAGCCCTTCGGGGTCGAACCCGCCCGCCGGACGGTAGACCAGCTGCGTCGCGCCGGCGCGCAGCGGGCCCATCAGCTTCGCCATCGACCACGCCCAGTCCCCGGCACCGTAGAAGACGTCGCCGGGACGGAGGTCGTGGCAATAGCGGAACTCGTTGTGCCCCAACAGTGTCCGGTGCGCGTGCACGATGCCCTTGGCCTTGCCGGTGGTGCCCGACGTGTAGAAGATCAGCGCTGGATCGTCCGCCGCGGTGTCCACGGTCGAGAAACGCGGCGGCAGTTCGCCGATCGCCGGGTCGTCGACGTCGACGAGGTGCCCGGCGAAGCCGCTGACCCGGTCCAGCGCGTCGGATTCGGTCACCAGCACCGTGGCACCGGAGTCGGCCAGCCGGTATTGGATCGGCTCGTCGGCCCACAACAGGGACATGGTCACCAGGATCGCGCCGGTGCGCAGCACGCCGAGGTAGACGGCCGGGGTGTCGGGCCGCTGCGGAAGGAGCACCGCCACCCGGTCGCCCGGCCGCACGCCCAGATTCCACAGGTGCGCGGCCACCTGGCAAGAGCGGTCCTGCACCTCGCCCCACGCGATCTCGCGGTGCGTGCCGAGATGGTCCTCGAAGATCAGCGCGATGGCGGCCCGGTCGTGGCGGTCGGCCACGTCCGCGGCCATGTTGTAGCGCTCCGGGACCTCCCAGTCGTGTCCGGCGCGCAGTTCGTCGTAATCCACCCGATGCCCCTTCAGTTCTGCTTGCCGGCCAGGAAGCGGGCCATCTCCCGCTGCGGCTCCCCGGTGGCGTACGCGGCGGCGTGGATCTTCTTGGCCGCGGTCACCGCCTGCGCCAGCGCCTCGTCGTCCAGTTCGCGGAGCCGGGTCTTGGTGAGCGCGACGGCTCCCGGCGGCAGCGCGGCGACCGCGCGAGCCTGTTCGATGGCCGCGTCGAGCACTTCGTCTTCGCGGACCAGCCGCGTGAGCAGGCCGAGCCGCTGCGCCTCGACGCCGTCGACGAGCTGAGCGGTGAGGGCGAACTCGGCGGTCTTGGCGCGGCCGAGGATGTCCCACATCGCCCAGATCCCGGTGATGCTGGGGATGCCGGAGGCCACCTCGGGCTGGCCCATGGCGACCCCGGCGTGCCCGATCCGCAGGTCGGCGAGGAGCGCGTACTGGAACCCGGAACCGGCGACGACACCGTTGACCGCGGCGACGGTCGGCTTCCGCATCTCGCGGACGGCGCGGTACAGGCGGTCGAAGTCGTCGATCCAAGCCTCCGCGGCGGCGTGGTCGTCCGGGCGGATCGCGGCCGTCTCCGCCAGGTCCTGCCCGGCGCAGAACGCCCGCCCGGCTCCGGTCAGCACCACGCCGCGGCAGGTCGGATCCTCGTCGAGTGCGCGCAGGTGCTCGATCAGCCGCTCCCGCATCGCGTGGGTCCACGCGTTGAGCTTCTCCGGCCGGTTCAACGTCAGCACGGCGATCTCGTCCCGGCGGTCGAGCAGCACTGTTTCGCTCATGGAGGTCGTTCCTTCGTTCGTCGTTCGCGTCGCGGACAAGAAAAACAGCGGAAGTCCGCCGCTGGCCAACACCAAGTTCGACCTCCCGCGATATCGAGTTGGTATGGTCCCGGCGATGGAGCTGCGGCATCTGCGGTACTTCGTCGTCCTGAGCGAGGAGCTGCACTTCGGCCGGGCGGCGAAACGGCTGCACATGGCGCAGCCGCCGCTCTCGCAGCGGATCCGGGACCTGGAGCGCGAACTCGGCGTCGACCTGTTCCACCGCGGCCGGGGCGGCGTGCGGCTCACCGAGGCGGGCGCGCTGCTGCTCGAACACACGCGTCCGGTGCTCGAAGGCGTGGACAGCGCACGGGAAGCGATGCGCCGGATCCTGCCCGGCACGTCGGGAACGCTGCGCGCGGGAATTCCACCGGACACGACTCCCGCCGTACTGCGCACGATCGCCGCCGAGTTCGCCGCGGCGGTGCCGGACGTGCTGCTGGAACTGCACGAGGTGAGCACGGACGAACAGATCGCCCGCCTGCGGGAAGGCAAGCTCGACGTCGGAATCGTGCGCCACCCGTCCGACACCGTCGGCCTGGAGTCAGGACCGGTGCTGTCCCGGCCGCTCGGAGTCGTGCTGCCCGCGACGCACCGGCTCGCGGACTCGGCCGTCGTGCGGCTGCGCGACCTCAACGGCTCCCCGCTGATCGTCTTCCAGCGCGAGATGGCGCCGCGGCTGTACGACCACATCCTCGCCATCTGCCGCGACAACGGCTTCCTGCCGGGAGCGATCCGGCACGCCCGCAACCCGAACTTCACCCACGGGCTCGTGCTGGCCGGAATGGGCGTGCACTTCAACGAGGAACACCCGTTGCCCGACGGCCTGACGTGGCGCCCGCTCGACGAAAGCAGGCTGCGGTGGTCGAGTTCGGTCGTGTGGGTGCCGACGCGCGCCAACGACGTCATCGCCGGATTCGCCGCGGTGGCCGAGGACGCGCTTCGCGCCGCCGGACACGGAATGTCCGCTGGGGACTGACCCGAACGCCCTTACCGGGCGAGCAACGCGTACGCGGCGGAAGCTGCCTGCTTCAGCAGCCGCGCGTCGGCTCGGGCGCGGGCCAGCACGTAGCCGCCTTGGACTACCGAGATCACCATGGCCGCCAGTTCCGCCGCGGAAAGGTCCGCGCGGACGGCATCGGCCCGCTGGGCGTCCCGGATCGCGGACTCGAGCAGTTCGGCGATCCGCTCGAACGCGTCGCTGATCGGCTGGAGCAGGCTCGGGTCGTCGAGGACGGCACGGTCGTAGGCGAGCCCGCCGATCTTGCAGCCGGCCAGCGCGTCCCGCTCGCCCAGCAGGTAGCGGCGCAGCCGGACGAGGCCGGGTTCCGTCCCGGCGAGCACCGCCTCCGCACCGGCGACGATGGCCTCGGCGTTCGCGGCGATAGCTGCCGCACCGAGGGCGGTCTTCGTGGGAAAGTGGTGGTAGAAGCTGCCCTGGCCGACCTCGCTGGCAGCCATCACCTGGCGAGGGCTCGTCGCCGTGTAGCCGAACTGCCAGATCAGGTCCGCGCCCGTCTCGATCAGCTTCGCGCGGTTGTCGCTCATGGCGTCACCATACCTAGAGGTAGGTATGGTGGCCTCATGAGCGATGACCTCGACGCCGCGATCGGCTCGGAGCGGCACCGTTTCGCGATCGGCACTCTCGGCGGGCCGACCGCGGTGCTCGACTACGGCGGCCTGCGGTTCGTGACCGACCCGACGTTCGACCCGCCCGGCGACTACGGCGCCTACCGCAAAACCGAGGGCCCGGCCGTCTCGCCCGGCACGCTCGGGGCCGTCGACGCGGTCCTGCTCAGCCACGACCTCCACTGGGACAACTTCGACCGGGCCGGCCGGGTTTTCGCCCAGCAGTGCCCGCTGATCGTCACGGGCAGGCGAGGCGCGGGCCGGCTTGGTCCTCCGGCGATCGGTCTCGACGACTTCGACGTCCATCGGATGGGCCAGGTGCGCGTGCACGCGGTTCCGGCGCAGCACGGACCCCTCGACGGCGACCGCGACGACGCTGGCGACATCAACACCGAAGTCCACGGGTTCGTCCTGGAAGCCCACGGCCTGCCCACCGTGTATGTCAGCGGGGACAACGCAGGCATCGGGCCGGTCAAGGCGATCGCCCGCGCGTTCCCTCACATCGACGTCGCCGTTCTGCATTGCGGCGCCGCGCGGGTGGCGAGCAAGAACGGGGGCCGGCCGCTCACTCTCACTTCCGCGCGGGCCGCCGACGTGGCCGCGCTGCTCGAGGTCAGCCACGTGGTCGCCGTCCATCACGAGGGCTGGTCGATCTACAGCGAGAACTTCGGCGATCTGGACCGCGAGTTCGCCGAGGCAGGCCTCCGATCTCGGCTGATCGACACCGAACCCGGCCAATGGGCGCTCCGGCAACCGGATCCGCTCTGACTGAGCCACCGCGGACCGTGTCATCTCGGCGCGCCAAGTGCTAAACAGGACCTCCCTGGTTTCACCGCCTCCGGGTGCGCCGCCGAGAAAGGGTTGCCATGCCGCTGAAGCGCATCTTCACCTCCACGATGGCCACCGGGCTCGCCGCCGTCTGCGTGCTGGCTTCGGCACCCGCGGCCGCGGCGAGGCCCGCGCCGCCGCGGACGCCCGTCGCGGAGGGCTCCGGAGGCGCGGTCGTCTCCGACACCGTCGAGTCCACCCAGGCGGGGATCGACGTGCTGCGCCGTGGCGGCACCGCCGCCGACGCTGCGGTCGCTGTCGCCGCGACGCTCGGCGTGACCGACCCGTACGTCGCCGGACTCGGCGGCGGCGGGTATTTCGTCTACTACGACGCCCGCACCAAGACCGTCTCCACCATCGACGGACGCGAAACCACCCCGGCCGGCGACTCGTCCACGATGTTCGTCGACCCCGCCACCGGCAAGCCGTACGACTTCGAGACCGCCGTCGAGAGCGGCCGGTCCGTCGGCGTGCCGGGGATGCTCGCCACCTGGCAGCGGGCGTTGCAGCGCTGGGGCAAGTTCAGCCTCGCGGACAACCTCAAACCCGCCGAGAAGGTCGCGCGGCACGGGTTCATCGTCACGCCCGAGTTCGAGCGGCAGACCCAGTCGGTGGCCGCGAAACTGGGCCGCTTCTCCCCCAGCGCCGAACTGTTCCTCCCGGGCGGTGCCGCTCCGAAGGCCGGTTCCGTCCTGCGCAACCCCGATCTCGCCGCGACCTACCGGCAGATCCAACGCGAGGGCGTCGGCGCGTTCTACGGCGGCCCGGTCGGCCGCGACCTCGTGCGGGCGGTGCAGAAGCCGCCGGTCGTACCCAGCGCCGCGACCCCGCTGACCGGCCCGATGCAGCTGTCCGACCTCCGCGCGTACCGCGCGCTCGACGGCGCCCCGACGCACATCAACTACCGCGGCTACGACGTCTACGGCATGGCTCCGTCCTCCAGCGGCGGGATCACCGTCGGCGAAGCGCTGAACATTCTCGGCAATTTCCCGCTGTCCACAATGGACCAGACCCAGGCGCTGCACCACTACCTGGAGGCGAGCCGGCTCGCTTTCGCCGACCGCAACCGCTACATCGGCGACGCGCGCTACGTGAACGTGCCGCAGCAGCAGTTGCTCTCGAAGCGTTTCGCGGCGTCCCGGGCGTGCCTGATCGACCCGCACCAGGCCGGGTCGAGCCCCGTCGCGCCGGGCGACCCGTACTCGCCCGCCCCCTGCGCCACCGCTCCCGCCGCGTCCTCGGACAGCAATGAACAGCACACGAACCACTTCGTCGTCGCCGACAAGCAGGGCAACATCGTGTCCTACACCAACACGATCGAACAGCTGGCCGGAAGCGGCATCACCGTGCCAGGCCGCGGTTTCCTGCTGAACAACGAGCTGACCGACTTCAACTTCGCCCCGACGCAGGGTTCGGCGCCCGACCCGAACCTGCCCGCTCCCGGCAAGCGGCCGCGTTCGAGCATGTCGCCGACGATCGTCCTGCACGACGGCAAACCGCTGCTCGCGGTCGGTTCGCCGGGCGGCGCGACGATCATCACGACCGTCCTGCAGATCCTGCTCAACCGGTTCGACCTCGGCATGACCCTGCCGGACGCGATCGCCGCCCCGCGCGCGTCTCAGCGGAACTCGGCGACCACCGACGCCGAAAAGGGATTCCTCGCCTTGCCCGCGGCGAAGGGCCTGGAAGCGCTGGGACAGAAGTTCAAGAGCGGCAGCGACATCGGCGTGGCAGCGGGGATCGAATTCCTGCCGCACGGACGGCTGCTGGCCGCCGGGGAACCTTCTCGGCGCGGCGGCACTTCGGCGGCGGTGGTGAACGGAAGGAACTGACGCCGGGAGCGGCCCGCCGCCTGTTCGCGGGAATAACGGACCGGCGGAAGCGTTGCGCAGCGGCATGATCAACGTGCTCTGCTACGGCGATTCCAACACCTACGGCCAGCGTTCCGAGGACGTCGCCCGCGGGCGGTGGCCGGCGGGCATCCGGTGGACCAGCCGGCTGGCGGGCCTGCTCGGCGGCGGATTCCACGTGATCGAAGAGGGGCTCGGCGGCCGCACCACCGACCTCGACTACCCGGACTCGATGAACCGGCCGGGCCGCAACGGACGCACCTACCTGCTGCCCGCTTTGCTGAGCCACAACCCGCTCGATGTCGTCGTGCTGATGCTCGGCACCAACGACCTGAAGATCCAGTTCGGGCGAACGGCCGCGGAGGTCACCGCCGCGATCGCCCGGCTGCTGGACGACGTGACCGCACACGGGAGGACGGAGGGCGGGCACCCGCCGAAGGTCGTGCTGGTCGCACCGGCGCGCATCGACGTGACCGCACCGGACTTCGCGGAGGTCAACGGAGCCTTCTACGACCGGACATCGGCCGAGAAGGCAGCGCGGCTGGCCGGGCTGCTGGCGGAACTCGCTGCGGCACGTGGCGCGACGTTCGTCGACGCGGCTGCGGTGGTCGAGCCGGGGGCCGACGGGATCCACTTCAGTCTGGCTTCGCACGAACGCTTCGCGGGCGTGCTTGCCGGTCGGTTGCTAAGAAGTGATCACTTAGGCTTTTCGGCGAGCACGTCGGTCGCGCGAGAGTCGTAGTACTCCTCGAGCCGCGCCACGAGCCCGTCGGAGTCGACCTCCACCCGCATCATCACCGGCAGCCGCAACTGGCGCCCGGAACGGAGCATCGCAGTCAGCGTGTGCTGCCGGAACAGCTGCGAGCCAACGGCAGTGACGCGCTGGTCCTCGAACGTCCGAACGGTCGAGAGTGCACAGAGGCGGCCCAGGATCGCGATCACCCTGTCGACGGTCAGGTCTTTCTCGTTGTAGTTCTGCCACGCGCGCGCACCCGGTGCGAAACAGGTGCGCAGCTCGTCCATGTCGCCTTTCTCGATCGCCCCGAACATCCTGTCCACGACGCTGAAATCCGTCGCGGTGAGCGCATCTGCCATCGCGGCCTCCTGTTCCCGTTGCTTCACCACGGCATGTCGTATACCTGGATCCGGTCGTTGGTCGGGATGGCGACGAGAATCCGCTTTCCGTCGTCGTCGATGGCGACGCAGCCGGCCGTTTGGCCCTCGACGGTGTGCACCTGTTGCAGCTTCCCGTTGGGATCGAAGATCTGCACCCGGTCGTTCCCGGGATCGGTCACGACGATGTGCTGGCCGCTGCGGTCCGCGGCCACCGCCTGCGGCGCCCGGAAGTTTCCTTCTTCGGTTCCCTCGGTGCCGATCCGGAACTCGAACTGTCCGCTGGAGTCGAAGACCTGGACGTGATGGTGCCTGCCGTCGACGGCCGCGATCCGGTCGTCGGCCAGCACGGCGACGCTGATCTGGAAGCCGTTGAACTGGCCGTCCCCGTCGCCGGTTTCCCCGAACTGGAACAGGAACCGCCCGGCCGGGTCGAAGACCTGGATCAGGCTGCTTCCGCCGTCGCCCACGATGATGCGGCCCTGGGAGTCGACCGCGATCCCCGACGGGGTGCTGAACTTGCCCTCGCCCGAACCGAGACCGCCGAACCCGAACAGGTACTCCCCCTCGCGGGAGAACACCTGCACCCGCCGGTTTCCCTGGTCGACGGCGTAGATCGCGTCGTTCGGGCCGACCGCCACCTCGTACGGGAAGTGGAACTGGCCCGGCCCGGTGCCCAGCGAACCGATGGCACGGACCAGGACGCCGTCGGCGTCGAGGACCACGATGCGGCTGCTGCGGGTGTCGGACACGACGATGTTCCGCTGTGAATCGACATCGATGCCCATCGGGAAGTTGAGCGGACTCTCCCCGAGCGCGCGCACGGACGGCCGCCGCGTGCGCCCGAAGCCGGCGATGAACCGTCCGTCAGGGCTGAACATCTGCACGCGATCGTTGCCCGAGTCGGCGACCACGATGTTGTCGTTGACGTCCACCGCCACATGGAACGGCTGGTTCAGGTCGCCGTCTCCCACGCCCAGTCCGCCGAACTGGCGCAGGTACCGGCCAGCCGAGTCGAAAACCTGCACCCGGTTGTTCCCGCAGTCGGCGACGATGATCTCGTCGCGGCTGTTGACCGCTATGCCGAACACGAAGTTCAGCTCACCGTCGCCGGAGCCGAGCTGCCCGAAATCGAAGATGTGCTCGCCGGCGGAGCTGAAGACCGCGATCCGGTGGTTTGCTTGGTCGGCGACGACGATGCGGCCCTTGCTATCGGACGCCACGCCCAGAGGGGAACTCAACTCTCCCGGACCCGACCCCAGAGGGCCGAACCCGAACAGGAACGCGCCGGTCGAGTCGTAGATCTTCACCTGGTTGCGGGGAACCCGGGTGTCCAGATGCGGATTGGCGCTGGCGTTGTCGGTGATGATGACGCGGTTCTGGTTGTCGACCGTGATGCCGCATTCGCTGATGAGGTCTTCCTCGGCCCAGCCCACCCCGCCGAACAGGCCCAGATAACGTCCGTCGATGTCGTAGATCTTGACCCGGTGGGCGTCGAGGACCACGACCCGGCCGTCGCGGTCGATCGCGGAATCCAGGGGGAAAAGCCAGTCCTCGTCCGCCCCGCCGCCGCGGAACTCGCCTTCCGGCAGCTGCTGGCGGACATCGGTGCCCTGCTGGGGATCCGCCCCGGGGGTGCCGAGGAAGTTCCGGAACAGGAACGGCTCCTCCGCGGCCTCCGCCGGGTCGCCGTTCGGACGGAACACCTGGACGTCCGGGGGCCGGGCGCCGCCGTCGATCACGACGATGTTGCCCTCGCGGTCGACCGAGACTCCCTGTGGATTGAGGAATTCGCCTGGTAGAACGCGTCTGCGCATCTCGGTCCCCTCGAACGTCGTAGCCCGGAGCAGCCTCAGCTCCCTGAGACTACTTAATTAATAGATAGTGTCAACGTCGGCGAGATCGAGTTGGTTCACCCTCCGGCTTGATGCCGATGAAGAGGCCCCGCGGCGTCTCCGGCGCCGGCACGTACTCCGTCCCCAGCCCCGCGGCCGCGAGCGCGTCGGCGTATTGATCCTTGCGAAACAGCGACAACACGTCCGAGGCGGCGAACTCCCGGATCCCCGTGGAGTCGCCGACCAGGTACTTCGCCGTGATGCACATCGACGACTCGCTCGTCCGCACGGAGTGCGACATCCGGGCGACGGAACGGCTGTCGTCCCGCGCCGCCTCGGCCATGACGTAGCCGTCGACGAAGGTCTCGGGGAACCACCACGGGTCCAGCACGAGCACGCCTCCCGGCATCAGGTGCTCCGCCATGCGGCGGACCGCACCCCGAAGCTGCGCCTCGTCAGTCATGTAGCCGATCGGGCCGTGCATGCAGCACACGGCGTCGAACGAGCGGCCGAGCCGGAACTCGCGCATGTCGGCGGCGTGGATGGGCACGGACGGGAGCTTCCGCTGGGCCACCCGGCGCATCGCCGGGGCCGGCTCGACTCCCTCGACGCGGTCGAAAGCCGCACAGAGCCTCTCGAGATGCGTGCCGGTCCCGCATCCCACGTCCAGCAGCGACCTCGCCCCAGGGAACCTCGCCCTGACCTGCCGCACCACTTCGGCCGCCTCGCCGTCGTAGTTCTTCCTCCCGCAGTTGAAGACCAGGTCGTAGATGTCGGCGAGTTCGTCGCTGTACGACGTCACAAGGCCTCCTACCTCTGACACTTGCTACCAAAGTATATAGCGTCTAGCGTGGATCGCGGATGATCAGCGCTGTTCGCTACCGGAGTATTGGTGGGCCAACCATGACCATCGTCGATCCGAAGAACGCATGGCGGACGGCCACGCCCGGCCACGCCGGGTGGGAGCGAACGGCCGCCCCGGACGACCCGGACAAGTACTTCATCGTCTCGACCGACACTCACCACACCGAGCCGCCCGGGTTCCTCGACGCCATCGAACCGGAGTTCGCGCACCGATGCCCGCGCATCGAGACCGACGAGCACGGCGCGGAGTTTCTGATCAGCGAGGGCAGCAAACCGTACTTGGTGAAGCCCGGACGCCGGGCGCCCGGCCGCCAGAACCGGATGGGCGAAGACGACCGGCTCCGGTTCGACCGGTACCAGTCCGGAATCTCCGTCGAGCAGCGGCTCGCCGACGCCGCACTCGACGGGATCAGTGCCGAGATCATCTTCCCCAACTACGGGCTCCTGTGCTGGGCAACCCCGGATTCGACGTTCCAGATGGCCATGTGCCGCGCCTACAACCGCTGGTCCTTCGACTACTTCGGACCGCACTTCGGAAGGCTCAACCCGGCCGCGTTGCTCGGCGGCGCCGCCGTGGAGGAGTCCGTCGCCGAAGCGACGTGGGCGGCCGAGCGCGGCTACCGCAGCGTCGCGATGCCCGCCCAGCCGATCTTCGGGCTCGCGAACGCGGACCGGCTGAGCTACAACGATCCGAGCTACGAGCCGCTGTGGGCCGCGCTCGCGGAACTCGGCCTGCCGATCGTGTTCCACGTCGCCACCGGACGCGACGCCCAGGCCGTGCGCGGCAACGGCGGAGCGGTGATCAACTACGTCTGCCACGCGATGCCGACGACACTCGAACCGATCGTCACCCTGATCGCGTCGGGCGTGTTCGAACGCCACCCCGACCTCCGGTGCGGCACCGTCGAAGCCGGCGTGGGATGGGTGCCCTGGGTGCTCGAGACCATGGACTACGCGGCTGCGGCACACCACTTCTGGGTGAGGCCGACCCTCGCCGAACGGCCGAGCGAGTACTACCGGAGGAACTGCTTCTCGACCTTTGTGGAAGACCACATTGGACTCCGGCTCGTGGAGGAGCTGGATCTCGCCGACAACTTCATGTGGTCGAACGACTATCCGCACCACGAGGGAACCTGGCCCCACTCGGCCGAGGCCATCGAACGCGGAATGGCGTCCCTCAGCGAGACGACCCGGGCGAAGGTGCTCGGGCTGAACGCCGCACGGATCTTCAAGCTCGAGGTTCCCGAGCCGATCCGCCTCGCGGAAACTGTCAGAGAGTAAATGACCAGATCCCGATGGCCGAGCCTCCTGGAGACTCCATCGGCCGACAACCGGTTGCGGCGTAAGCAGATCCCTTGGGCACCCAAGGGATCTGCTTACGCTTCAGCGCGAAAGTCGTTGGTAGGCGCGCGCCGACAGCGGAACGAAGATCGCCAGCAGCACCGCGGGCCACAGGAGCGCGAGCAGCAGCGGGTAGTCCGCGAGCGGGCCGGACGTGATGCCGGTCGGGTTCCCGAACAGATCGCGGCAAGCGGCCGCCGTCGCCGACACCGGGTTCCACTGTGCGAGGAACCCCAGCCAGCTGGGCATCGACTCGGGCGAGACGAACACCCCGGACAGGAACCCGATGGGCCAGACCAGGATCTGCACGGACATCAACGCTCCCTCGCCGCGGAGCGTCAGGCCCAGAAAGATTCCCAGCCAGAGCATCGCGAACCGCAGCCACAGCAGCAAAGCCGCGGCGACCAGCACAGCGCCGAACGATCCGCTGACCCGCCAGCCGATCAGCAGCCCGCCGCCCATGAGCACCGCCAGCTCGACGGCCGACTTGAGCAGGTCGGCCGCTGATCGTCCGAGCGGAACGGCGACGCCGGACATCGGCAGCGACCGGAAGCGGTCCGTGATCCCCTTCTTGGTCTCGTTCGTGATCGCGCCCATCGTCGCCTCGACCCCGAAGAGCATCGAGAGCGCGAGCATCCCGGGCAGCAGGTACGCCAGGTAACCGCCACCGCCGGGAAGGCCGATCGCGCCGCCGAGCAGGAACCCGAACATCAGCAGCAGCATGATCGAGAACAGGATGCCCACGATCAGCGGCGACGGGTCGCGCTGCCAGAGCTTCAGCTCGCGGAGGGTGATTATCCAGCCGTGCCTCAATACGGTCATCACCGGATGGCTCCTTCGAGGACTGCGGGCGTGCGAAGAGCTGGCGCAAAGGGGCGGCACCGGGTGCCGCGACCGGCGGTCATCGCTTCGCCCCAGCCGACTCCGCCGACTCCGCCGATGATTCCGCCGACGGTTCGGTGAGGTGGAGGAACACCTCGTCGAGCGTCGGGCGGCGCACGAGGATGTCGTCGACCTCGATGCCGGCCGCGTCCAGCTCGCGCACCGCGGAGATCAGATCCGCGGCGCGGTCCGCCGTCCCGCCTTCGACGACGAGCTGGAGCTGCTCGGAATCCGCTTGCCCGCCAAGGACTTCCGCCATCCGGGCAAGGTCCGCGGGCGTCCGCGCGGTGACGATCACCCGGTCGCCGCCGATGGTGCCCTTGAGCTGAGCGGACGTCCCCTCGGCGATCACCCGGCCCGCGCCGAGGATGGTGATGCGGTCGGCGAGCTGGTCGGCCTCGTCGAGGTACTGCGTGGTGAGCAGCACGGTCGTGCCCGCGGCGGCAGCCCGGCGCACCATCTCCCACACCTCGTTGCGCCCGCGCGGATCGAGGCCGGTCGTCGGTTCGTCGAGGAACAGCAGGCTCGGCCGGGTCATGAGGCTCGCCGCGATGTCGAGACGCCGGCGCATCCCGCCCGAGTACGTCGACACCTTGCGGTCGGCGGCATCGGCCAGCCCGAACGCGTCGAGCTGCTCGCCGGCGCGCTGCTGGGCGGCCGACTTCGAGAGGCCGTGCAACCTCCCGAACAGCACGAGGTTCTCGCGGCCGAAAAGCTTCTCGTCGACCGCCGTCGCCTGCCCGACGAGGCCGATCGCCGCCCGGACCCGCCGCGGCGACCGGCGGACGTCGTGGCCCGCGACCGTGACCTCTCCCTCGTCGTGGCGCGTGAGCGTCGCGAAGACGTTCACCGCCGTGGTTTTGCCCGCGCCGTTCGGGCCGAGCAGGGCGTGGATGGCGCCGGGCGCGATCTCGAGGTCGAGTCCGTCAAGGGCTTGGGTATCGCCGTATCGCTTGCGGACTCCGCGAGCGACGAGTGTTGGCGCCGTCATCCCACTCCGATCCGGTACCGGCTGTTCGTTGATCACGATCGGACCCTTGCGTCGATACTTTAAACGAAGATAGCAACTCGCGATTCAGCGTTGTCGCGAGGGAAGCGGTCCTCAGCTGCCCGTCGGTGCCTGCACGACCGAAAACGCGCCGCCCCAAGGGTCCTCGAGCACCGCGAGGCTCCCGACATGGGTGTCCCACCGGCCCGTCGTCACCTTGCCGCCGGCTGCCTCGGCCTTGGCGACGGTGTCCTCGACGGATTCCACCGCGAAGCAGACGAGCCATCCCCGGGGCAGGCCGGACTCGCGCGCGCCCACGCCGCCGGCCGGGCTGCCGTCGACGGCGAAGGTCGCGTGGGCTTCGGCGTCGAGAGCCTTGTCGAAGGTGTACCCGAAGACCGCCGAGTAGAACTTCTGCGCGGCCGCGGGGTCGTCGAGGATCGCCTCGTTCCAGACCAGCGTGCCGGGCTCGTTGTAGACCCGGACACCGGTGCGCTCCCCTGCCTGCCACACGCCGAGGCCGCTGCCGTCGGAGTCCAGGGCGATCAGCATCTTGCCGATCGGGCCGAGGTCCATGGGCTCCACCACCACCGAGCCGCCGGCCTGCCGGATCCGTTCGGCCACGGCCTCGACGTCGTCCGTGGCCAGATAAGTCGTCCACGCCGGCGAGTCCTCCGGGGTCGACAGCGGGGCGAAACCGCACACCTGCTCGCCGTTCTTCGCCGCCAGGTGGTACGTGGCGAACTCGGCTCCGCTGTCTTCGAACTCCCAGCCGAACAATCGCCCGTAGAAGTCCTCGGCAGCGGCGACGTCGGAAGCGCCGTAGTCGATCCAGCACGGGGTGCCGTTCGGCCACGGGGTGCTTCGTGTGGGCATCGTTCCTCCTTTTTGTGCGCCATGCGCCGGGCACGCAGTGCCCAGCCACCTTAGGGAGGGGCTACCCATTCTGGCAACTTGAGAAATATCTAGAATATTCTCGGCGCGGGACGCGGATGCCGCCGGATCCGAACTGCCCGGAAGGAGCACCGAGGGACGCCTCGAATCCCGGGATCGACGTCGGCGCGACCACGGTGAAAAGCGTTCACTGAGCGCGCCCTCGGTCCGGCACTGCAAGGAGGAACGCGGTGGACGAAATGGTCTCGATTCCGGCCGGAAGTTTCCGCCAGGGCAGCCCGCCGTGGGTCCTGCGCTGGCTGGACGAGTCCGATCAGCCGCTGCCGCCGGAGTGGTTCGGCGACGAGACGCCGCAGGTCTCCCGCCGCCTTCCGGCTTACCGGATCGACCGCCATCCGGTCACGGTCGCCGAATTCGCCGAGTTCGTCCGTGCCACCGGATACCGCACGGATGCCGAGTCCCGCGGGTACGGCATGCTGTACGACCGCGGCTGGGCGGAACGCGAGGGGGTCAGCTGGCGCGCGCCTGCCGGTCCCGGATCCGGAACGGACGGGCGCGAGAACCACCCAGTGGTGAACGTTTCCTGGAACGACGCTTCAGCGTACGCGGCGTGGACGGGCAAACGGCTGCCCACGGAGCCGGAATGGGAGTACGCGGCGCGCGGTGCCGTGTTCCGGATCTGGCCGTGGGGGAACCGCTGGAATCCCAGTCTGGCCAACACAGCCGAGTACTACGGCGAGAAGATGACCACGTTGGACGAGTGGCGGAAGTGGTGGGCGACGGTCGGCAAGGGCCAAGCCGACCTGCCGCTGACGACTCCGGTCGGAGCTTTCTCGCCTGCCGGCGACAGCGTGTTCGGGTGCGCCGACATGGCCGGCAACGTGTACGAGTGGACGGCCACGGTGTCGCAGCCGTACGCCGACACGGCCCGTTTCGATCCGGCTATCCGCCCTGCGATGGGAAATTACCGCGTTATCCGCGGTGGTTCCTGGATGAACTTCCGTTATCAGGTGCGTTGTTGCGAACGACTGCACGGCGATCCGCTCGGATGGTCGAACTTCGCGCTCGGTTTTCGGTGCGCGCACAGCGCCTGAAAGCACCCGCTGGAAATGCCGGGGAACGGGCGCGTGGCCCGCTCCCCGACGCCCTCACACGCCGAAGTCTTTCCGGGACGCCTGGGCAAGCCGTCCGACGAGATCGTCCGGAATGGGCCGGCGCACCGAGAAGGTGACGCCGTTCTTGGTCGCCTTGAGGCCGGCGGCGGCGATGTCGTCGGCGAGCGCCGCGATGGCACCGGGTGCCACGTAGAGGCCGCACTGTTTGCTGAACGCCCCGTATCCCGCGACGATGGAGCCGCCCACCTCGAACCCGGGCATGTTGTACTTCATGACTTCCTGCGCATCCGGAAGGGTTTTCGCAAGCTGCGCGCGCACCTGCTCCAGAAGCGGGCGGAGGTCTTCTGGAGACTTGGCGATGTACGCGTCATGATCTGCCATCGTGCACGATTCCTCTCGGGCGACAGGTCGGCCAACAGCGCCGGCCGACAGTGCTATTTCAGTGCCATTTTCGCGAATTTCAGCAAGGCGAGTGCCCTCCACTCTGGCGTGAACCCGCGTGTCGCACAAGCCAGCGGGGCCGTCAGCGCCGGTGTCCTACCCGACCGTGGCTCCCGGAGCACCCTCGCCTTTACAAGATCATCCTGAAGTCACTTAATAATCATATGGTATTCTCGTCGTCGTCTTGCGGCTGGCGGCCGGGCGGGCCGCGCCGGGGTCAGCCGCGTCGAACCGCTCAACAGGATCCTGTGGTGACGAGCTTGAAACGGTCTCAGGTCGGCAGTTCCCAGCTGCCCGGCAGCGGTGCGCACGCTGACCGGCCGGAGTTCGGCGATTCCTCGGCGATCCGTAAGGTCGCCTGCGAGAGCTTGCTCATCCTCGGCTGCGGACGCGCCACCATCCTGCAGAACGCCCACCCCGGGATCGCGCAGGGCACCGCGGCGCACAGCGGTTTCGCCAGGAACCCGCTCCGCCGCCTCCACCACACGATGATCTACCTCTACGGCGTGGTCTTCGGCACCCGCGAGGAGGCGGCCGGCGTAAGCCGCACCGTGGTCGCCCTGCACCGGAAAGTCGCCGGTCCGGGCTACTCGGCCGACGACCCGGCCTTGCAGGTCTGGGTCGCCGCGACCATGTACGACACTGCCATCACGCTCTACGAAGGCGCTTTCGGTCCTCTCCCGCCCGCCGAGGCCGACGAGTGCTACCAGCAGTACAGCGTGCTCGCCACGGCAATCGGCTGCCCACGCGAGGCTTGGCCGGCGTCGCGGCGGGATTTCGCCTCGTACTGGCAGAGCATGATCGCCACCATGCGCATCGACGACACCTCCCGCGAGATCGCCGAGGCACTGCTCTGCCCCTCCCGTTTGCCGGTCGCCTGGCGGATCGCCCTCCCCTGCACCGTTTCGTCACCATCGGGCTGCTGCCGGAACCGATCAGGGACGGCCTCGGCTATTCGTGGACGCCAAGAAAGGCCAGGATCCTCCGGTACGGGCTCCGGCTCGTCGCGGTGTGCTACCCGCGGCTGCCCCGGACGCTCCGGCACGCGCCGATGAAGGTCTACGTCGGCATCATCCGCCGCCGCGTCGGCGATCGCCGGAAACTTCGAGCATGAGCGACGGCGGGGCCCGTTGCGCGAGTTCGGCGAGCCGCGACCCGCCCGTCTGGAGGCGAGGCGATTCTCGTTGTCCGGCAGGCGGTTTCGCGCCGGATCAGCTCATCATGCCGGTCAGCCGCGCCGCGACGGTCGCCGGTGTCGGGAGGGCGGCCACCTCCGCCTGTACCTCGGCCGTCGCCTGCTTGAAGGTGTCGTCGGTCAGCAGGCGGTTCAGCTGCTCCGCGGTGACCTCCGCCGGAGTCGTCGAGATCCCGAGGCCCCGGTCCTGCACGGCATCGCCCATGATCTTGCCGCCAGGGTCGCCTTCGCTGCGGACGACCATCTGCGGGACGCCGGCGTCGATCGCGGTCATGATCGAGCCGCCGCCGCCGTGGTGCACGACCGCGGCGCAGGTGCGGAACAGTTCGGTGTACGGGAACCACCGGTCCAGCGAGCGCACGTTGGGCGGAACCGAGCCCAGCCGGTCGGTGACGTCCACGCCCAGTGCGATCAGGAAGTCGGCGTCGACCTCCGCCGCCGCTTCGATGACCGGCTCGAGCGCGCCCAGTCCATAGAACTCGGCCGAGAACCCCGATCCGAGCGTGACCGCCACCTGCGCCCGCGCGGGTTTGCCGGGCAGTTCGCTGCCCAGCACCCCGCCGCCGTTGTACGGTCGCCCGCCCAGGCACCATCCCTCGGCCGGCACGCTCAGCATGCTCGGCGGGATCACCTCGAGCGTCATCAGCGGCGGGCGCAGCTCCGGGATCTCGTACTTGTCGCACAGGTCGCCGAGCAGTGCCGCGGTGGCCGGATGCGTGTCACCTGTACTCAGGATCGCTATGTTTTGCTGTACCGAAGGAATGCCGAGCCGGGCGGCGACCATCGGCCCCACCGTGGCGGTCTGCTCGTAGACCACGAGATCGGGGCGCCACCGGTCGGCCAGTTCGACCGTGCCGGGAACCAGCGGGCGGTTGATCGCGGCGAACATCGGGGCGCGCGGCGCGATCGTCATCCCGGGGGTGACCGTGACGTTCCAGACGTTCGCGTGGAACGCGGGATCGTCCCGCAGGACCCCGCTGGTGACGGCGACCGAGTCGTAGCCAGGAGCCACGTCGACCACCGGAAACCCCGCGGTCGCGGCGACCTGGCCGTGCTCGGCCAGCGCGACGAGCACCTCGTGGCCCGCCGCCCGGAACGCTTGGGCGAGCGGCACGACGGGCAGGAAATGGCCGATAGCGGGGACGGAAGTGACCAGGATCCGCATGCGGCCAACCTAGCTCATCACTTGACTAACGTATAGTGTGCGGCTAACTTTTTGCGAATGACTGGGGCGACGACGTGATGCGGCCTGACCTCTCGGACCGGCCGTTCGAGGCTACTGTCGTCCATGACACCGACGCCTCGCCCGAGGTCGTCTTCCGCGCCTGGGCCCACCGGTTCGACGAGTGGTTCGCCGAACCGGGCGCTATCTGGATGAAGCCCGAACCAGGCGTCCCGTACTTCTTCGAGACCTTCCACATGGGAACGCGGCACCCGCACTACGGGCGGATCCTCGCGTACGAGGCGGACCAGCTGCTTGAGATGACCTGGCTCAACGAGGCCGGCACGCGCGGGGTGGAGACCGTGCTGCGGGTCGAGATCGAACCCCGCGGCGACGGTTCCCGCCTGCGCCTGACCCACGCCGGTTTCCGTGACGAGAAGACGAGTGCCGAGCACGGCGAGGCATGGGAGTTCCTGCTCCGCGACCGGCTCGACCCGTTGCTGGCCCGATCCCCCAAGGGAGAGACGATGACCACCTCGGTACGGCAGCAAGAGTACGAGATGCTCTTCGACGCCTTCGATGTCGACCACGACGGGCAGATCGGGCAGCTCGACCTCGACGTTCTCGTCCAGCGCTGGTGCGTGGCCCTGCAGGTGCCGCCCGGCCACCCGGCGTGGAACCAGATCACGCACAAGGCGAACCGGCTGTGGCAGGACCTCATCGGCCACTTCGACGAGGACGGCGACAAGCGGGTCAGCAAACAGGAATGGGTGGATTCGCACGAGCAGCCCGGCTTCGTCGAAAAGGCAGCCGCGCCATGGGCGATCGGCGTGTTCGACATCGGCGACCCGGACGGCGAAGGCCGCGTCTCGCTGCAGCGGTGGATGACCTGCCAGACGGTGACCGGCTGGGACCAGGCGGAAAGCCTCAAGATGTTCCAGCAGCTCGACGACGACCAGGACGGCTACGTGCAGCGCGACAAGTTCGTCGCGTACATCGAGGAGTTCTACAGCACCACCGAGAACCGGTGGTGGTCACAGCAGCAGGCCTGATGAACTCCGCCGATCAGTCCGCGCTGTTCCTCGTCTCCGAGGCGATGAGCTACACCTACGCGGCCGCCCTGCGCGCCGCCGCGGCTCTCGGAGTCGCCGACCACATGGCGGACGAGGCTTGCGACGTGGCCACCCTCGCCAAGGCGACCGAGAGCGATGCCGCCGGGCTGCGCCGCGTCCTGCGCTTGCTCGCGGCCCGGGGCATCGTCTCGACGGAGGGCCCGGACCGCTTCCGGCTCACCGCCGCGGGCTCCGCGCTGCGCAGCGACGCCCCGAAGTCGGTCCGGGAGGCGATCCTGATGCTCACCGACGACATGTTCTGGCGGACGAGCCACGTCGTAGGCGACACGCTCCGGACGCAGTCGCCGTCGTTCGCGGCGATCTTCGGCAGCACCATCGACGACTACTTCGGCTCCGACCCCGCGAAGGCGGATCTGTTCTACGCCGGGATGGAAGCCGTCTCCGCCGCCGAGAACCAGCTGACCGCCCGCGCCTGCGAACTGCCCGGCTCCGGCACTGTCGCGGACATCGGCGGCCGATACGGCGGATTTCTGCATGCCGTGCTGGAGGCCAATCCTTCGCTGCGGGGCATCCTGTTCGACCGGCCGGACGAGGTGGTCAAACACCAGCCGGCGGTCGAGGGGCTTGCGGGGCGGGTGGAGGTCGTCGCGGGTGACTTCTTCGAGTCGGTTCCGCCGGCCGACGCGTACCTGTTGAAGCGGATCATCCACAACTGGGACGACGACCAGAGCGTGCAGATCCTGTCCAACTGCCGTCGGTCCCTCCGGCCGGGCGGGCGGGTGCTCGTCATCGACGCGTTCGTGCCGCCGGGCGACGAGCCGCACGACAGCAAGGCGATGGACTTCATGATGCTAGGCGCGCTCTCCGGGCGGGAGCGCACCGCGGGCGAACTCGAACCGCTGATCACCCGGGCGGGACTGCGGCTGTGCCGCGTGGTGCCCACTGGGACGCCGCTGTCCGTCGCGGTGGCCGAGGCGGCCGAGCGTCCTATGCGGAACTAGCCTCCGGCCATCGGCGCGAGCAGGATGACGGTGCTGCCCGCAGGCACGACGGTCGCGGCACGCTGCTTTCGGGGCACCAGGTGGTCGTTCACCGACACGTTGACGAACAGCAAAGGCTGACCGTCCGGCCCCAGCACGCGCTCCCGGCAGTCGGGGCGTTGCGCGACAAATCGCTGCAGGACCTCGAACAGCGAGCCCTCCTCGACCTCGAACTGCGAGCGCCGATCCGCCGTCCACACCGACGGAACCACTATCGTCACCACTGTGGACCTCCTCAGCCGACCCCGCACAATACTATAATTTTCCTTAGTGACTTGCACGGACGTCCCGCGCGCCTGGACCTCGTCGGCAGCTGTCGCGGCGTGCGGCGGTTCGCCAACGGAGTTAGGGTGTCTCCAGAAGAGGAGCGAACTTCGATTCCGTCGGCAAGTCACTACGCATTGATTGGGTGGAGCCTTCTGCACCGCTATTCGGGACAGCAGTCGCCCGGTTGGTCGGCGTCCCCGAAATCAGGCGGCTTTCCTGCTGTTCAGAAGTTGCGGCGACTACCGGTTAAACTAGTGGTCGCAGGTGGCCTGAGTGCGGTTATAGGTAGCGGAGGTGCGGCGTGACGAGCCGGCGGAGTTATCACCAGTACTGCGGCCTCGCATCCGGGCTTGACGTCATCGGCGAGCGCTGGACCCTGCTCATCGTCCGCGAACTGCTCATGGGGCCGGCGCGCTACAGCGACATCCTGGCCAACCTGCCGGGGATCGGCACGAACCTGCTGGCGGAACGCTTGAAGTTCCTGGTCGCCAAGGGCGTCGCCCGCCAGGTCGACGTGCGCGGCACCGGCGCGCAGCTGGCCTACGGGCTGACCGAGGCCGGAGAGGAACTCCGGCCGCTGATTCTGGGGCTGGCGCGATGGGGCATGGAGTTCGTCGGCGATCTCAGCCCCGAGGACACGGTGCGGCCGCACTGGGGTTTCCTCGCGGTCGAGGCCATGCTCGACCAGGAGCGGGTGGCTCCGGACCTCGCGGAAAGCTACGAGTTCCAGGTCGACGACCAGGTGTTTCACATCGAGACGGCGGAGGGTCAGGCGCGTGCGGTGAAGGGCGAAGCGACCGAGCCTGCCATGCATGCCAAGACTGACGCCGCCACCTTCGTGGAGATCGGCGCGAGCCGGCTGACACCGCTCATGGCGATGGTGACCGGTCGGCTGACCTTGGAAGGCGACATGGACGCGGTCGTCCGATGCTGCGATCTGCTGGGTCTGGACGCCGGGACAGACGCCGCTGGCATCGCGGGAGCCCGATAGCGGTCTCGTCCCGCGCTGCCGCCGAGATATTCGACGTCGCAGCGCGGTTTCAGCATCTGCACCGCGCCGGAACCGCGCTTTCCGCCGTTTTCTCTCTGCCTGTCGATGGAATGATCCGCGACCCTGCCGTAATTTGCGCGGGGACCATTCGACGCCAACCAAGGCTGAGTCCTCGCGCTACAGCTGTGCCGCTGACGAGCATGAAGAGCTTTGCGGCAGATTAAGAAACAGTTCCCGCGGCAGCGCGATCGCGAGGCGAATAATACCAACGGCGAGCGTAACGGAATTAGCACGAAGCCTCGGTCACCGAAATTGGCGAGGTTCGGATTAATGGTTCCTTTCCGATCAGTGGATAGCCCGCTCCTGCCTTTCCCAGTACGGTCGGCGCAACTCGCGTTTGAGCACTTTGCCCGCCGCCGAGAGCGGGAGCGTGTCGACGACGTCCAGCGAGCGGGGCGCCTTGTACGCGGCGATCCGCCGAGCGCAGAAGGCACGCAGATCCTCCAGTGATACGGCGGCGCCGTCGACCGGGACGACGACCGCGTGCACTCGCTCGCCCCACGTGTCGTCCGGCACCCCGATGACCGCGCACGTCGCCACGCCCGGGTGCGCGGCGAGGCAGTTCTCCACCTCGACGGAGTACACGTTCTCGCCGCCGGAGATGATCAAGTCCTTGAGGCGGTCGGTGAGAAAGAGGTAGCCCTCGTCGTCCATCCAGCCGACGTCGCCAGTGTGCATCCAGCCGTTGCGCAGCGCCTCGGCGGTCTCGTCGGAACGGTTCCAGTAGCCGAGCATGAGGTTGCCGCCGCGCACGACGATCTCGCCCACCTTGCCCCGCGGCAGCTCGGCGTCGGCCGCATCGACGATCCGCACCTCGCAGTGCGGCGCGGCGCGGCCCACGGACTTGCGGCGCGCCGAGTCCTCGTGATCGGCGGGCCGCAGGATGGTGGCCGCGGGGGCCAGCTCGGTCATGCCGTACCCCTGGATGAACCGGGCGTTCGGCAGCGCCGTCATCGCGCGGGCGATCAGGGCGTCCGACATCGGCGAGGCGCCGTACATGACCCGGCGCACGCTGCTCAGGTCGTACTCCCCGATCCTCGGGTGGTCGACGATCATCTGGATCATCGTGGTCACCAGCGTCAGATCGGTCACTTCATATTCCTGTACGGCCGTCGCCACGGTCAGCGGGTCGTACGTCGCGGTCATCACCTGCGTCCAGCCGAGCACGCCGCTGAAGACCCAGGTGGTGAACGCGGCGAGGTGGAACATCGGCGAGGCGTACAGCAGGACCCCGCCGGGCTCGAAGCCGTCGGTGGCCAGCCAGCCCATGGCCGAGGTCAGCAGGTTGTCGTGGCTCAGCATGACGCCCTTGGACCGGCCGGTCGTGCCGCCGGTGTAGAAAACGCCCGCGAGCTGGTCGCCGCCGCGGCGGGCGTCCTCGATCGGTTCGTGGCCCGCGACGAGTTCCTCGAAGGCGTGCAGGCCCTCGGGCGTGGGACCGTCGCCGGAGTGGACGACGTGCGCGAGCCGGCCGTGCCCAGCCCGGATCTCCTCGGCGAGCCCGGCGAAGGCGTCGTCGGCCACCAGGATCCGGGCGTCGACCTCGGCCAGCGAATCGGCGATCTCCGCGACGCTCCACCGGTAGTTGACCGGGACGACGACCCCGCCCGCCCGCAGCGTCGCGGCGGCGGACTCGTGGAAGCGGTCGGAGTTGACGGACAGAATCGCGGCCCGGTCGCCGTCGCGGAGACCGAGCCCGCGGAAGGCGGCGGCGAGGCGGGCGACCCGGTCGGCGGACTCGGCGTGCGTGCGCACGCGACCGGCGCACACGGTGCCGATCCCGGCCGGCCGCTGCTGGACGACGCGGTGCAGACCCTGGGTGAGATACATGGCGCCTCTCCGATCCGTCGGCACGTGCCGGACTCGAGGGTCACGATGTCTGTACTGCCATCCTGATCGGAAAAACGCTATCATAATCTTTAGTTACCGTCGGTCGGCGAAGGGCGCGGATGAGCCGGATAGTGGTGTGCGGCGGCAGTGTGATCGGGCTGGCGACCGCCATGATGCTGGCGGCCGACGGGCACGAGGTGACCGTGCTGGAGGCCGACTCCGAGAGCACCCCGCCCGAGGGGCCGGGGACGTGGGAGACGTGGCGGCGGCGCGGAGTCGCCCAGTTCCGCCAGCCGCACAGCCTGCTGAGCCGGTTTCGCTTGGTGTGCGACGAGGAGCTGCCCGGGCTGACCGATCGGCTGCGGGCCGCCGGATGCCTCCCCGTCGACTACGTGCGCCACGCGCCGCCGTCGATCGCCGACCGTGGTCCGCGCCCGGGAGACGAGCGCCTGATGGCGGTCACCGGGCGGAGGCCGGTCGTGGAATCCGTGGTGGCCGCCGCCGCGGCCGAGCATCGAGGCGTCGAGGTCCGCCGCGGCGTGCGGGTGGCGGAACTGTGTCTCGGCACCGACGTCGTGCCCGGCGTGCCCCATCTCACCGGAGTGCGCACAGTGGACGGTGCGGAATTCCCGGCCGATCTGGTCGTCGACGCGATGGGCCGGCGCACCCCGTCGGCCCGTTGGCTGTCCGCGGCCGGCGCCCCGAATCCCCCTGTCGCGGAAGGGGATCGCGGATTCGTCTACTACACGCGCTATTTCACCGCGGCGCAGCGCCCGGAACGCCGCGGCCCTCCCCTGCAGCCGATGGGCAGCGTCTCGTTGCTCACGATCGACAGCGACAACGACACCTGGTCGGTCACGGTGTTCGGGCTCAGCGACGACGCGCCGCTGAAGAGCCTCCGGGATCCGGACGTCTTCACCAGGGTCGCGTCGCTCAACCCCAAGATCGCGCCTTTCCTGGACGGCAAGCCGATTTCCGACGTGGTGGCGATGGCCGGGATCATGGACCGGCACCGGCGCTTCGCGGTCGACGGCCTGCCGGTGGCCACCGGGTTCGCCGCCGTCGGCGACGCGTGGGCGTGCACCAACCCTTCCGCGGGCAGGGGGCTGGCGGTGGGGCTGCTGCACGCGCAGACGTTGCGTCGCGTCGTTCGCGACCACTTGGACGATCCGGCAACGTTCGCGCTCGAGTGGGACGCTCGCACCGAGCAAGACGTCGCGCCGTTCGTGCACGACCAGTTCGAAGTGGACGCGGTGCGGGTCGCCGAGATGGACGCCATCCGCCATGGAAAGCCGCCGCTGCGCGTGGATTCGCCGACCGCGAGGCTGGCCACCGTCGCCCGCTCCGACCCGGAGGCATTCCGCGGTCTGCTCGAGATCTTCCTGTGCACAGCCCTGCCCGCGGAGGTGTTCGCCCGTCCCGGAATCGCCGAACTCCTCGAGAAGGCCGACGCGGAGGCAAGGCCGCACCGAGCGGCCGGGCCGGAGGACCGGGCGCGGCTCCTGGCCGCGCTGGAGCCCTGACCTCCGGGCCCGGCCTCGGGTCAGCTTTCCGTCACGTTCATATTGAAGACCTGGATGCGGTCGTTGGCCGGAATCGCCACCAGGATCCGTGCCGCCTGCGCGTCGAGCAGGAGGTCGCCGCAGGTCTGGCCGGTGACCGCCATCGTGCCCTCCAGGTCTCCGCTGGCCGCGTTGAAGACCTGCACCCGGTCGTTGCCGGGATCCGTCACCGCGAAGCTGGTGCCGGCCCGATCGGCGCTCACCGATCCCGGCATCCGGAAGTTGCCCTCCTCGACGCCCTCGGTGCCGATGCTGCGCTCGAAGACGCCCCGCGAGTCGAAGATCTGGACGCGGTGGTTCCTGCCGTCGACAGCGGCGATGCGGTCGCCCTCTAGCGCGGCGACGCTGATCTGGAAGCCGTTGAACTGGCCCTCGCCGTCGCCGTTCTCGCCGAACTGGAACTGGAACTTGCCTGCGGAGTCGAAGACCTGCACCACGCTGTTCCCGCCGTCGCCGACGAAGATCCGGCCCGCGGAGTCCACGGCGATGCCGGACGGGGTGTTGAAGGTGCCCTCGCCCCGGCCAAGGCCGCCGAACTCGAGCTGGAACTCTCCGTCGGGCGAGAACACCTGTACCCGCTGGTTCCCGGGATCCACGACGTGAATGCGGTCCTGTGCGTCGACTGCCAGCGAGGTGGGAATCGTGAGGAAGTGGAACTGGCCGCGGCCCGAACCCAGCTCCCCGAACGAACGGACGAGATCGCCGTCGGGGGTGAGGACCAGGATGCGGTGGTTCCGCGTGTCGGAGACGATGATGTTGCCCTTCGAGTCCTGGCCAAGACCGATCGGGAAGTTGAAATCGCTCTCGCCGAAGGCGTGCACCGTGCGCTTCCGGACGACCCCGAACTTCGCCGTGTACTGCCCGTCCGGCCGGAACACCTGCACCCGGTCGTTGCCCGAGTCCGCGACCACGACGTTGTTCTCGCGGTCCACCGCGACGTGGAACGGGTAGTTCATCTCGCCGTCGCCGAGACCGAGCGAGCCGAACTGGCGCAGATACCGGCCCGAGGAGTCGAAGACCTGCACGCGGTTGTTCCCGGCGTCGGCCACGATGATCTCGTCGTCGGCGTTGACCGCCACTCCGAAGGGCCAGTTCAGCTCGCCGTCGCCGGTGCCGAGCGTCCCGAAGTGGGCGACGTGCGCGCCGGAGGAGTCGAAGATCTGGACGCGGTTGTTCCCCTGGTCGGCGACGATGATGCGGTCCTGGCTGTCGGTGGCCACGCCGATCGGCGACTTCAGCTGCCCGGCGTCCGCGCCCAAGGGGCCGAAGCTGAACTGGAACTTTCCGTTCTTGTCGAAGACTTTGACCTGTCCGCGCGGGCGCTCCTGCTTCACGTGCGGGTTGGCGCCGGCGTTGTCCGTGACGATGATGCGGTTCCGGCGGTCGGCCGCGATGCCGCACGGGCTGATGAAGTCCTGCTCTTCCCAGCCCGAGCCGCCGAACGTGGACAGGTGGTGGCCGTCGATGCCGAAAATCTTGACCACGTGCCCGTCGAGGATGAGCACCCGGCCGTCGGCGTCGATGGCGGAGTCGATGGGATAACGCCACTCCGTATCGCCGTGGCCGTCGCCCCGGAAGCGGCCGCCCTCGGTCCGCTGGCGGGTGTCGAGCCACAGCGGCGCCTGCGTCGGGCCGGGGTTGGCGATGTTGTTGCGGAACGTGTACGGCGCCGCCTGCGACAACGCCGCGCCGCTCGGTTTGAACACCTGGACGTGGGGCGGTCGGGTGCACCCCACGATCACCACGAGATTGCCGGCTTGATCGATCGAAAGTCCTTGCGGGTTGCGGAACTCTCCCGGAGCGCTGCGCCTTCTGCATCTCGATCCCCTGACTTTCGTAGTCGGGGCCATGCCGGGCGGGGTTGCCACGGCTGGCTTCCCGCCTGGGTATCTTACTTAAGTTTCCTATGGCGTCAAGGCTGGTCACCGCTTCGGCGGACCGAGGTCCTCGGCTGCCTCAGCACCCCGTGAATATCACTTGACTGATGTATAGTGACCCGGGTGGCTGAAGCGGTGTGCCGGATGTGCAGCGGGCCGGTCGAGGAGTTTCTCGACCTGGGGCTCCAGCCGATCTCGCAGCAGTACCGGGCCCCGGACGACACCTCCGGCGAGTTCCGCTTCCGGCTCGCGGCCGGGCAGTGCGGCACGTGCACGCTGGTGCAGCAGCTCGACGCGGTTCCGGCGGAGCTGATGTTCCGGGAGGACTATCCGTTTCTCTCGTCGAGTTCGAGCCGGATGAGCCGGCATTTCCTCGGCGTGGCCGACGACCTGATCCGCACCGCGCTCGCCGGGCCCGACCCGTTCCTCGTCGAGATCGGCAGCAACGACGGCATCATCCTGCGGGCGGCACAGCGGGCCGGGGTGCGGCACCTGGGCTTCGAACCGTCCGGCGACGTGGCGGAAATCGCCGCCGCACACGGCGTACGGGTCAGGAAGGAGTTTTTCGGCGAGGAGTCCGCCCGGGAGGTCGCGGCCGTCGACGGGACGGCCGACGTCATCTTCGCTGCGAACACGATGAGCCACATCCCGGACCTCGGCGAGGTCCTGCGCGGGGTGCACGCGCTGCTCGCTCCGGACGGCGTGTTCGTTTTCGAGGACCCGTACGTGGGAGACGTCCTGGAGAAGACGGCCTTCGACCAGATTTACGACGAGCACTTCTACCTGTTCTCGGCGCGGTCGGTGCGGGAAGTAGCGCGGCGGTTCGGTTTTGAATTGGTCGACGTGCGGCGGGTGCCCGTGCACGGTGGCGAGGTTCGGTACACCCTGGCTCGGCGCGGTCGCCGGCAGCCCTCGCCGGCGGTCGGCGCGCTTCTCGCCGACGAGGAGGCACGGAAGCTGACGGCGCCCGCGACGCTGGCCGGTTTCGCCGAGAGAGTTTCGGGGGTGCGGGAAAGACTTGGCGGGGAACTGTTGGCGCTGCGGCAATCCGGCGCTCGGGTAGTCGGCTACGGCGCGACAGCGAAGAGCGCCACTCTGCTCAACTACTGCGGGATCGGCCCGGAGCTGCTGCCGTTCATCTGCGACTCGACGGCGAGCAAACAGGGTTTGGTGACGCCGGGGACGCACATCCCGGTGCGGCCGCCCGAGGAGTTCGCCCGGCCCTATCCGGACTACGCCCTGCTGCTCGCTTGGAACCACGCGGAGGAAATAGTGGCGAAGGAGCCGGGATTCCGGGAGAGCGGCGGCCGGTGGCTGGTCCATGTTCCCGAGGTGCACCTCCTATGACCGGGCCGTTGGTCGTGGTGCTCGGGGCGACGGGCACGATCGGTTCCGTGGTGGCCGCATCGCTTGCGGAACGACCGGTGCGGGTGCGCGCGGTGAGCCGCCGGTCCGGGGACCTCCGAAAGCCGGAAGAGCTTCGCAAGGCCGTGGACGGCGCAGATGCCGTCGTCTATCTCCTCGCCGACCGTCGTGCGCCGTCGCTCGATTCCGGGGTGATGACCGAACTTCTCGACGCCAAGCCGCCGGTCGTGATCTACGCGGGTACGGTCACGCAGGTCGGTGTGCCGCCGCGGAGTCTTCTCGACGGCACCGAGGAGGACAGGCCGGCCACCGCGTTCGAAAAGGACAAACACGCGGCCGAGCGCGCCCTCCTGCAGGCGACCGCGGAAGGCACCGTGCGCGGAGTATCGATCAGGCTTCCGACGGTTTACGGGCTCAGCGCCGCGAACGGCCGGTTCGACAGCGGAGCGCTCACCTTCGTGCTCCGCCGGGCGATCGCGGGCGAGCCAGTGACCATGTGGCACGACGGAACCGTGCGGCGCGATCTGCTCCACGTGCGGGATGCCGCGACGGCGGTGCTGGCGGCGCTGGACCATGCCGACGAACTCGCCGGCCGGCACTGGCTCGCCGGCACCTGCGTGGGAACCCCGCTCGGCGACGCGTTCCGGATGATCGCCGAGATCGTCGCCCGCCGGACGGGCACCGCGCCGGTTCCGGTGGTCACCGCGCCGCCGCCGCGGCCGTTGAGCGCCACCGATCTGGCGAGCATGGTCGTCGATCCCTCGGCGTTCCAGGAGCGGACCGGATGGGCGGCGCGGGTGTCCGTCCGAACCGGCCTGGAGGACACCGTCGCGGCGGCACTGGCGTGAGCGAGTCAGAGCAACGAGGAGGGCCTGTGCTGCAACGAGTCTGGGGGTACCTGAACGAGTACGCCGCCGAACGGGACGACCTTCTCGACGCGGTGGACACGGTTTTCCGTTCGGGGCAGCTCGTGCTGGGCGAAAGTGTCCGGGGATTCGAGCGGGAGTTCGCGGAGTATCACGGGGTCCGGCATTGCGTCGGCGTCGACAACGGGACGAACGCGATCGCACTCGCGCTGCGGGCCTGCGACGTCGGTCCGGGCGACGAGGTCATCACGGTGTCCAATACGGCCGCGCCGACAGTGGTCGCGATCGACGCGACCGGCGCGACTCCGGTGCTGGTGGACATCCGTGCCGACGGCACCTATCTGATGGACACCGACCAGGTCGAGGCGTCAGTTACGCCGCGGACCCGGGCCATTGTCGTGGTGCACCTCTACGGGCAGTGCGCCGATCTGACGGCCCTGCGCGGGATCGCGGACCGGCACGGGCTGTGGCTGATCGAGGACTGCGCGCAGGCCCACGGCGCGCGCCGGGACGGGGTCACGGCGGGCACCGTCGGCGATCTCGCGGCGTTTTCCTTCTACCCCACCAAAGTGCTCGGTGCCTACGGAGACGGCGGCGCGGTCCTCACCGACGCCGACGATCTGGCGGGCGCGCTGCGCAGGCTGCGCTACTACGGGATGGCCGATACCTATCACGTGGTGCAGACACCGGGGTTCAACTCGCGACTCGACGAGGTCCAAGCGGAGATCCTGCGCCGCAAGCTGCGCAGGCTCGACGGCTACCTCGCCGCCCGGCGCGCGGTCGCCGAGCGCTACGACGCGGCGCTGGCCGGGGTCGAGGCGGTCCGCACGCCGGTCGTCGCGCCGGGCAACACGCACGTGTACTACCTGTACGTGGTCCGGCATCCCGAACGGGACCGGATCATCGAGCGGATGCGCGCCGAGGGAATCGCCTTGACCGTCAGCTATCCCTGGCCAGTGCACCGGCAGACCGGGTTTCTCCGGCTGGGGTACAAGAAGGGCGATCTGCCGGTGACCGAGCAGGCGGCGGAGGAGATCTTCTCGCTGCCGATGTACCCGTCGCTGCCGCCGGCCGACCAGGACCGCGTGCTCGACGCCCTGCTGCGCGCGATCGGCTGACCGGACATGACGAGCGGAACGAGGGCGCTCGCGGCGCCGCATCCGGACGACGTCGTCGATTCGCTGCCCGCCTTCCGCGCGTGGTGGGCAGGGCGGTGCGCGGCGAACCGGATCGACGTCGCCGAAGCGGCGCTCGATGACCTGGACGGCTGGGAGTTCCAGCCGGACACCGGGAACCTCTCGCACGTCAGCGGCCAGTTCTTCTCCGTCGCCGGGCTGGAAGGCGTCCGCGGCGGCCAGGTCGTCACCCGGCAGCCGGTCATCTGCCAGCCCGAGATCGGCATACTGGGCATCCTGGTCGCCGAGCACCGCGGTGTCACCTACTGTCTCCTGCAGGCCAAGGCGGAACCGGGCAACTGCAACGGGGTGCAGCTCTCCCCTACCGTGCAGGCCACCCGCAGCAACTACACCCGGGTCCACGGCGGGCGCAGGCCACCGTATCTGGAGCACTTCGCCGGGGTGGCGACGCGGCGCGTCCGCACCGACGTGATCCAATCCGAACAAGGCTGCTGGTTCTGGCACAAGAGCAACCGGAACATGATCGTGCGCGCCGAGGAACCGGTCGCCGTCGAACCGAATTTCGCCTGGCTGCCGCTGCGCCTCGTGTGGGATCTGCTGACCGTGCCGAATCTGGTCAACATGGACACTCGCACGGTGCTGTCCGGCATGCCCGCCGACGTCCCCGAGATCCGCGCCGAGACGGCCGCCGATCCCTTCCGCGCCGCACTGCTGCGGTCCTGGCGCGGCACGCGGGCGCTGCACCCCGAACGGGCCGTGCTGAGCTGGTTCGCCTCGGCGAAGGCGGAATGCGACGAGCAGGCCCGGACGATCCCGCTGAACGAGGTCGACGGGTGGCTGTGCGGCAGGCACGAAATCGTCGACCGGGACCGGTCGCGGTTCCGCGTCGTCGGGGTGCGCGTGCGGGCCGCCGACCGGGAAGTCGCCCGGTGGACCCAGCCGCTGCTGGAACCGTTCGGGACTGGGGTGGCCACCCTTTTCGTCCGCGTGCTCGACGGGGTGGCGCACCTGCTGTTCCAGGCGAAGCCGGAGTTCGGGCTGCTCGACCGGGTCGAGCTGGCGCCGACCGTCCAGGCGCTGGCGACCGAGCCGATCCCGGACGCCGAACGGTCATGGTGGCCCGGCCGCGGCACGGTCCGGTTCGACACCGTGCTGTCCGAGGAGGGCGGCCGGTTCCGCAACGCGCTGACCCGGTACCGGATCGTCGAGGTCGGCCCGGAGGTGTCGCTGACGCCGTCGCCGCGGCATCGCTGGCTGACCATGCACCAGGTGAGCGAGCTGATCCGGCACGGGCACTACTTCAACGTCGAGGCGCGCACGCTGGTGTCGTGCCTCGGCACGCTGCTCGGCCAGGGCAGGCCCGTTGCGGGCGGGGGTGGCGGCTTCAGCCGCGGCTGACCGCGAGGTAGCCGTGATCGACGATTTTCCTCGCCTGGTTCGCATACGCGGCCGGATCAGGCGGTGCGAACGTCGCAAGGCCGTCGACGTAGCGGTTGAACATGCAGAAGGCCGCGGCGATCAGCACCGTGTCGTGGATCTCCAGGTCTGTCGCACCGGCGGTCTTCGCGGCGAGGACGGCAGCCTCGTCGGCCGAGCGACCGTCCTCTCGCACCAGCAACGCGATCTTGAGCAACGCCTTCAGCTTCTCCGAGATCGGCGCCTGATCGGCGTCCCGCGCCGCCGACTCGACCGCTTCCGCACCGCCCGCGAGCTGCGCGGCGGCCACCGCACCGTGCGCCGAGGCGCAGAAGAAGCACTCGTTGCCCCGCGAAACCACGGTGGCGATCAGCTCGCGCTCGCCGCGGCTCAGCGTGCTCGGCCCGCGCAGCAGCACCTCGGCGAGTTCGGAGAGCGGCTTGGCCGTCTCCGGACGGAAGGCGAACAGTCCCAGTATTCCGGGCTGTCCTGGCTCGAGTTCGATGTGCGCCATCCGCCCCTCCGGTCGCTTGGATTGACGAATACGCCAACGTCACTTCTATAATCAATAGTGACCGGCGACGGTGGAGTCAAGGCCGAAGGGTGCCCGGCGATGATCGATCAGGAGGACCCGTTGTTGTTCCTGTTCTCCCCCGAACACCCGGCCGAAGCGGTGCGGCCCGGCGACGCCCGCTACCTCGGCGACCCCGTGCCGCACAGCGCCGAGCACGCCTGGTGGGCGGAATCCGACGCACCGTTCGTCCCGGACCGCGCCCGTTGACGTCCGCGGGGATCGACGAAGCCTTTCTCGCGCTGCCGCTTTCCGGACTCGCCGACGCCGCGTTGAGCCGGGCTCGGGAACTCGGCGCGGCACAGTCGTCGTTCCGGTTCGAACGCGTCCGGAAGGCGCATTCCGTCGTGCATGACCGAGCGGTGCGCGGCAGTGTCGATGAGACCGTGACTGGCTTGTCGGTGCGCGTGCGGAGACGCGACGTCACCGGGTTCTGCGCCATCGCCGAAGCCACGCCCGACGCGGCGGCGCGAGCTTCCGAAGAAGCTGTCGCGGTGGCCGAGGCCGCTTCCGCGCTCGGCGAACGGACCGCCGAGCCGGTGCAAGAACCCGTGTACCGCAACAAAACCTGGGTCTCCCCCGTGGCCGTCGACCCGTTCTCGGCACCGGAGGCGGAGCGCACCGGCACCCTGCTCGACTGGAGCGCCCGGCTGCTGGCAGGGAACCCGGTCAAACAGGTCGTCGCCCACCTGTTCGCCGTCAAAGAGAACAAGTTCTACGCGGACTCCGCGGGCACTGTCACCACCCAGCAACGCATCCGGCTGCATCCGCTGGTGTTCGTCACCGGGGCCGCGGCCGCGCTGCGCACACTGGGCCCGCCCACATGCCGGGGACTCGAATACCTCGACGGCGACGGCTGGGACTGGGACGCCGAACTCGCTGCCCTGCCCGGGCACCTGGCGGAGAAAGAGCGCGCGACGCCGGTCGAACCGGGAGTGCACGACCTCGTCCTCGACCCGTCGAACCTGTGGCTGACCCTGCACGAATCGGTCGGTCACGCGACCGAACTGGATCGCGTGCTCGGGCACGAAGCGTCCTATGCCGGCACGAGCTTCGCCGCGCCGGACAGCCTCGGCTCGCTCCGCTTCGGCTCGTCGCTGATGAATGTGACCGCGGATCGCACGGCCGCGCATGGTCTGGCCACCATCGGGTTCGACGACGAGGGCGTTGCCGCGCAATCGTGGCCGCTCGTGGAAAACGGCGTGCTGACCGGATTCCAGTCCGACCGGGGCACCGCGCGGGCGATCGGGGCCGAGCGCTCCACCGGATGCTCTTTCGCCGAATCGGCCCGGCATGTTCCGCTGCCGCGGATGCCCAACGTGTCGCTGCGGCCCGCCTCGGGCGGCCCCGGCCTGGAAGACCTTATTTCCGGCGTTGGCGAAGGCATTTACCTCGCCGGCTCGGACAGTTTTTCCATCGACACCCGTCGCGAGCACTTCCAGTTCTCGGCGCAGCGTGCCTACCGCATCCGCGACGGGAGGCTGGCCGGGCAACTGTCCGGAGTCGCCTACCAGGCCCGGACCACCGCGTTCTGGCGCGCGCTCGCCGCGCTCGGCGGGCCGTCGAGCTACCAGGTGTTCGGCGCCGACATGTGCGGCAAAGGCCAGCCGATGCAGACCTCCGCGACGAGCCACGGCTGTCCCGCCGCGGTGTTCGCCGGAATCCGGGTAGTCAGGGCCGGGTGAGCGGGCCGTGCAGTGGGCGGCGGAACGCGCCGTGGCGGCGAGCCGGGACTGCGATTCGTGCCTCGCCATCGCCGAGGAGACTTCTGGTCGCGCACCTCCGCTGGTCGCGGAACTCCTTGACTACCAACGGCTTCACGCAAGCCCAGCGGCTCACGGTCGTCGCGGTGGCCGGGGACCGCGCTGGCGTGGTCGCGCGAGAAGGGGACCTCACTCCCGAGGCGATCACCGGAATGGTCCGGGCCGCGGAGCGCACCGCGCGCCGGGCCGAGCCCGCGCCGGACGCCCAGCCGCTGCCCTCCGGCGAGTCGCCGGACTGGGCGGAGCCGCCGGTGCGGACGTCCTTCGGCGACTTCGGCGGGTTGATCCCCGCACTCGCGGACGTGTTCGAGCGCGATGCCCGCTTCTCCGGCTACGCCGAGCGCCAGGTGCGCACGACTTATGCCGCGTCGTCCACCGGGTTGCGGCGGCGCCATGTCCAGCCTTCCGCGATCCTCGACCTCACGGCGGAGAACCGGTGGTCGTCCAGCTGGGCCGGGGCGAGCGCGGCGGATTTCGCGGCCATCGACGCGGCGGCGATGGCGGACCAGGCGACGACGAGGCTGTACCGGACGCCGCGGCGGATCCCGCTTCCCGCGGGCGACTACGAGGTGCTGCTGGCACCGTCGGCCGCCGCCGACTTCATGCTCCGCTTCCACCAGTCGGCGAACGCGCTGGAGGCGCTCGGCGGCGGTTCGGCGTTCAGCGCGCCCGACGGCGGGACCCGCGTCGGCGAGCGGCTGACCGGCGTTCCGGTGACGCTCTACAGCGATCCCGCCGAGCCGGGCCTGGAGTGCGCGCCGTTCGTCCTCGCGCTCGCGTCCACCGCGGCGGAGTCGGTCTTCGACAACGGAATGCCACTGGCGCGCACGGACTGGATCGACGGCGGGGTGCTCAGCGCAATGACCCAGACCCGGTACTCCGCGCGGGAAAGCGGCCTCCGGTACACGCCGAAGATCGACAACCTGGTGCTGGACGGGGGCAGCGGCACGCTGGCGGACCTGATCGCGAACACCCGCCGCGGCCTGCTGGTCTCGTCCGTCTGGTATCTGCGCGAAGTGGATCCGCGGTCGTTGCTGCTCGCCGGGCACACCCGCGACGGCGTCCAGCTCGTCGAGAACGGCGAGATCGCCGGCCCGGTGCGCGACTTCCGGTTCAACGAAAGCCCGCTGTCCCTGCTCGAACGGCTCGCCGAAGCCGGCCGGACCGAACGGACCCTGCCGCGGGAGTGGCACGGCTACTGCACCCGGACCGCCATGCCTCCGCTGCGCGTCTCGGACTTCGGCGTCTGCCCATGACCCCGGACGAATTCGTGGCCGCGCTGCCGAAAGCCGAACTGCACGTCCACCTCCTGGGCTCGGCGAGCCCCAGCACCGTCGCGGAGCTGGCCCGCCGCCATCCCGGACGCGGTGTGCCCACCGAATCCGCCGAAGTCGCGAAGTACTGCGAGTTCACCGATTTCGCCCATTTCCTCGCGGTCTACACCGCCGTCAACCGGCTGGTCACGACCGGAGCCGACATCGAAGCACTGGTCGCCGGGCTCGCCGCCGACCTGGCCCGCGACAACGTGCGCTACGCCGAAGTGACCGTCACTCCGCTCTCCCACCGCAAATCGGGGATCGCGCCGCGCGAACTCGCCGAGGCGCTCGACTCCGGCCGCCGGATCGCGGGCGGTCTCGGGGTCGAGCTGAGCTGGGTGTTCGACGTCTCCGGCGACGACGGCCTGCCGGGCGCCGAGGCGACACTGGAGTGGGTGCTGCGCGAAAGCCCTTCCGGCACCGTGGGATTCGGGCTCGGCGGGCCGGAAGCCGGTGTCCCGCGGCGGCTGTTCCGCGACGTGTTCGCCCGGGCGAAGGCAGCCGGGCTGCACAGCGTGCCGCACGCGGGCGAAACCACCGGACCGGACGAGGTCTGGTCCGCGATCCGGGACCTCGGCGCCGAGCGCGTCGGGCACGGAATCGCCAGCGCACGGGATCCCCGGCTGCTGCGGCACCTCGCCGACCACGGCATCACCCTCGAGATCTGCCCGACCTCCAACCTCCGCACCCGTGCCGTCCCTTCGCTCGCCGAACACCCGCTGCGGCGGATACTGGATGCGGGTGTCCCGGTCGCGCTCGGCACCGACGACCCAGGGCTGTTCGGCACGTCGCCGAACGCGGAATTCCGGACGTGCCGCGACCGGCTCGGCCTTTCCGAGGCCGAACTCGCCACGCTCGTCCGGCACAGTGTCGCCGCCGCGTTCTGCACCCCGGCGGTCGCCGCCGGGCTGCTCAGCGACCTGGATCGGCTAAGCCTTGCTCGGTCAGTTTAATTTCTTATACACTTTTTGAGTGACCGGGCTGATCACCGAAAGCAGCTGGCAGGCGGTGCGCGATTCGCTCGTCCGAACCACGGAAAGATTCGCCCGGCTCGTCGAGACGGCGGCTCCGGAGGCCACGGCGATCGGCCGCTGGACGGTGGCCGAGACAGCCGCGCACGTCGCGACCGTGGCGGAGCTTTACGGCACGGTGCTGCCGGGCGCGTTGCCGCCCCACCCGATCCCTGGGGTGGTGGCGCGAGTCGAAGCTACCGCGCTGGACGAACTCGGCGACCTCAACGCCCTCACCCTCGGACAGCTGACCGAACGCGCTCCCGCGGCGCTGGCCGAGCGGATCGTCGAGGACGTCGACCGGCTCCTCGACGCGGCCCGGACCGCCGAACCGGACCAGCTGGTGAGCTGGCTGGGCGGCGCGCGCCTGCCGCTGGCCGGCTGCTATGCCCACCTGCTCAACGAACTGCACCTGCACGGCCGCGACATCGCATCGGCCGTCGGCGCACGATGGCCGATCCCGCAACCCGACGCCGCGATGGCTTTCGAACTCTTCCTCGTGCAACTGCTGTCCCGCGACACCGGACGGTTGCTGGCCCACGAACCGTTCTCCGACCGGCCGGTGTCGGTGCGGTTTCGCTCCCGCTACACCGCCCCCGTCGTGCTCGAGGCGCGGCGCGACCGGATCGCGGTCCTGCCGGGCGACCACCCCGCTGACGCACAGCTGCACTTCCAGCCTGCGGCGCTGATGCAGGTGCTGTTCGGCCGGTTGAGCGTGGTGCGTGCGGCGTGTACCGGGAAGGCGTTCGTCTGGGGTCGGAAACCTTGGTCGCTGGCCAGATTCCTCGGTGCGGTGCGGTTTCCGTAGCTCGGTCAGTCGACCAGCTGCGGTGCGGCCAGCACCTCCCGCGCAGCCGCGATATGCGCGGGCGTCGTCCCGCAACACCCGCCGAAAATGTCCAGACCGTAGTCGGCACGCCAGCGAGCCAGCAGTTCGGCGAACTGCTCCGGCTCCAGTGTCGAGGGCAGGGCGCGGTCGACGTGCTCGCCCGCAGCCAGGCCAGTCCGGTCCTCGAGATTCGGACACGCTCCGATCAGCCCGTACCGGCCCCGGCACAGCGCGCGGAGGGCGACCTCCGTGGCCTCCGGACCGGTGCAGTTGACCAGCACCGCTTCCGCGCCGTCCCGCTGCACCGCGTGCACCGCCCCGGTTACCGGCTCCCCCGACAGCAGAGTCCCGTCGTCGTTGCAGGCGAAGGAAACCCACGCACGTCCGCCGACGGCGAGCACCTCGCGTACGGCGATACGGGCCTCGCGGATCGTGTTCATGGTCTCGATCAGGAACAGGTCCGCCCCGGCCCGGGACAGCTGGAGTGCAAGCCAGCCGTGTTCGGCGCGCAGTTCGTCGTCCGAGGGCACCAGGTCCGGGCGGTAGCAGTCCTCGACCGGGCCGATCGAGCCGGCGATGAGGGCGTCCGGCACTCGCGCCGCGTTCCGCGCGGCGGCCGCCACCCCGACCGCCGCGTGCACCATCCACGCCTGACCCGCGCCGTCCAGCGTCGTCTTCCTCAGTGCGCGCAGGTTGGTGCGGAAGGTATTCGCCGTGATCACCCGCGCTCCGGCCGCCAGGTACGCCTCGTGCACCGACTGGAGCAGCCGGCGGTTCTGGTCGGTGAGCAGCGCCCGCGTGGTCCACCACGGGTCGCGCACGGACAGGCCGCCGCGCTGGAGTTCGGTCGCGACACCGCCGTCGAGCAGGATGGGATCCGTCATTGTCGTCCTTCCAGCGCGTGGTGCAGGTCCTCCAGAAGATCGGCGGCGTCCTCGATCCCCGCCGACAGCCGGATCAGGTCGTCGGTGATCCCGGCGGCCAGCCGGACCGGGCGGGGAACCGGCCGGTGCGTCATCAGCGCCGGGCATTCGATCAGCGACCGGACGCCGCCGAGACTCACCGCGCAGGCGAACAACCGCGTGCTCGCGAGCAGCTTCTCCGGGTCGCCGCGGTACCGGAAGCTGATCACCGACCCGGGCCCGGACATCTGCGCGGCGGCGAGCGCGTGCCCAGGATGCGATTCCAGGCCGGGGTACCGCACGTCCGCCGCCATCGGCGAGGCGACGAGCGCTGCGGCCAGTGCCCGTGCGTTCTCGACCTGCCGCGCCACTCGCAGGGACAGCGTCTTGACGCCCCGGTGGACGAGATAACAGTCCAGGCCGCCCGGTGCCGCGCCGGTCACCGTGCGATGGGTCGCGAATCGGCGGTGCAGCTCCTCTTCGCGGCAGATCAGGGCCCCGCCGAGCACGTCGGCGTGGCCCGCGACGAACTTCGTCGTGCTGTGCAGGCTCACGTCGGCGCCGAGGTCGAGCGGCTGCTGGAGGGCCGGACCGGCGAAAGTGTTGTCCACGACCACTTTCGCACCGCAGTCGTGGGCCTGTGCGGCGACGCCGGCCAGATCCGTGATCTTCAGCAGCGGGTTGCTCGGGCTCTCCACCCACACCAGAGCCGCGCCCGGCACCGCCCGGCGGACCTCGGCCGGGTCGGCGAGGTCCGCGTACTCCACGCGGATCCCGTACCGCTCCGTCTCGGCGAACAACGAGTAGGTGCCGCCGTACACGTCGTCCGAGGACACCAGCCGATCCCCTGGCGACAGCAGCGAAAGCGCCGCGGCGGCCGCCGCCTGCCCAGAGGAGAACACGGTGCAAAACGGCGCGTCCTCCAGCGAGGCGAGGCATTCTTCCAGGGCTTCCCGCGTCGGGTTCTCGCCCCGTCCGTAGAACCATCGCGGCGGATCCTGCGAGAACCGGTCATAGGTCGTCGCGACGTGGATCGGCGGCACGAGGTCGCCGGTGCCCGGCTCCGGTCGCTGGCCGCTGTGCACCAGCTTGGTGTCGAAGCGCATCAGGCCGCCGGTGAGACGGCTCGCGCCAGCAACGTCTTGCTGGGCAAGAAAACCCGGCCGTCGCCCCGGCGGAACGCGGCCGCGGCGTCCGCGACTTCGGCCCACGTGTCCGGGTCGTCCTCGCTGCCGAACCGCTCGCGCAGCAGCGCCTTGAGCCCCGGCGGGGTCACCGCTTTGGCGTACTCCGCATAGCGCTCCGGCGAGCTGAGCACGAAAGGCGCCTCGAACGAACTGACCTCGATCTGCCCGAACCCGGCCTCTGCCAGCTCCTCGCCGAGCACGTCCGGATCGCCCATGCTGAACGGGCTCGGCGCGCCCTCCCGCGGCGGGGGCAGCTCCAGCCGCCTGGCGAGCACTCCGAAGCCGAGCGAGGTCATCGGAGCCAGCGACCCCGGCGCCGCCCACGTCGCCGCGGCCAGCACCCCGCCCGGCACCAGCATCCGCGCGAGCGACCGCAGCGTCGCCACGCGGTCCACCACGAACATCAGGCCCCACCGGCTCAGCACGACGTCGAACGACGCGGCCGGGCGGTCCAGCGATTCCGCGTCGCCGACCTCGAATCCGACGCTGTCGCCCGGCCGGACCCTGGCGCGGGCGCGTTCGATCATGTCCGGCGCGAGGTCGATGCCGGTCACCCGGCCCCGCGGCCCCACCGCCGAAGCGGCCGCCAGCGCGGGATCGCCGGTGCCGGTCCCGACGTCGAGCACCCGGTGCCCCGGCCGCACGCCGCCGAGTTCGAGCAGGAGCGCGGACACCGAGGCGCCGCCGGTCTCGAACTCCTCGCGACAGACCTCCCAGCCCTCGCTGACCGCGTTCCAGTTCTCCCGCTGGTCCCGCTTGTAGCCGGCGGCGTCGAACCCGGTGGCTGTCACTCGCCCGCCTCCAGGAACCGTTCTTCCGGATGCTCGGTGGTCCAGAACCCGGGTTCGACCGTCGCCACCGCGCGCCGCACGAGGTCGATCTCGGCTTCGGTGTTGTACACCGCGAACGAGAGCCGGACCGTGCCCACGACGCCGAAGCTGTCGACGAAGACGTTCGCGCAGTGCACCCCGCTGCGCACCGCGACGCCGTGCCGGTCGAGGTGCCCGCCCACGTCGTACGGATGGATCCCGTCGACCGCGAAGGACACGATCCCGCTCGGCTCCGCCGTCGGGTCTCCGATGATCCGGACCCGGGACAGGCTGCCCAGCATCTCGGCCGCGGTGCGCACCAGCGTCTCGTCGTGCCGCCGGACCTCGTCCCAGCCCAGTTCGTCCACATAGGACAGCGCGGCGGCCAGCCCGACCGCGCCGGCGACGTTCGGCGTTCCCGCCTCAAGCCGCGCGGGGGCGGGCACGTACGCGACCGGTTCCTCGAAGGTCACGCCTTTCACCGTGCCGCCGCCGACCTGGTAAGGCTCCAGGCGCGAAAGCAGTTCTCGTTTCCCGTACAGCACCCCGGTGCCCATCGGGCCGTAGACCTTGTGCGCGGAGAAGCAGTAGAAGTCCGCGTCGAGGTCCTGCACGTCGACCCGCCGGTGCGGGACCGCCTGCGCACCGTCTACCAGCACCGGGATCCGCAGGCGATGCGCGTCGGCGATCATCCGCCGGACCGGGTTCACCGTGCCGACCACATTGGACACGTGCGCGACGGCCGCGATGCGCACGCGCGGGCCCAGCGCCTCGGCGAACCGCGCCGGGTCCACCCGTCCGGTGCCCTCCGCGGGCACTACGACCAGCTCCGCGCCGGTCGTCTCGCAGAGCCTGCGCCACGGCAGCAGGTTTGAATTGTGCTCCATGCCGGTGACGACCACCTGATCGCCCTCGTGCACCGTCGCTCGGCCGAACGTGTCGACGACCAGGTTGACCGACGCGGTCGTGCCCGCGGTGAAGACGATCTCGTCCGGATGTGCCGCGTTCAGCGCCCGCTGCACGGCCGCGCGCGCCCCTTCGTACACGTCGGTGGCCGCCATGCTCAGCTGGTAGTAGCCGCGCCCCACGTTGCTGTTCGCCTCGGTGTAGTAGCCCAGGATCGCGTCGAGCACCGGCCGCGGTTTCTGCGAGGTCGCGGCGTTGTCGAGGTAAACCAGCGGATCGGGGCCGAATCGCCTGGCCAGAATGGGAAAATCGGCGTGGACGGCCGCCCCGAGCCGCCTGGCGTCCATAAGCTCGGTCACCGGGTGAGCATATCTTCTTTAAGTAACTTTTTCCAGGGTGAACAAAGCCCGGAACTCCTCGACGTAGGCCTCCGGGAAGGCGAACACCTTTTGCTCCGGGTACCTGCGCCGCGCGGCGTGCGGCCCGTAGAAATACCAGCAGATCTGGGCGATCTGCTCGGTGAACAAGACCGGATGCACCGGCTCGGAGTACATGCTCAAGTGGCAGAACGACGCCCGGAACTCGCCGCGCGGCGAAAACCCGGAGCCGGACAGCACATGTCCGAACACGTCGTGCACCGCACGGAAAATATCGTTGTGGCACAGCCGCACCCCGTCCGCGACGACCCCGGACGGCTCGGCCATCGGATGCCCCGCGCGGCCCGTTCCCGGACCGTGTGCCGCGCTGGTCAGGTACACATACAGCACGCCGGTGGTGCGGACGGCGGCTCGCAACTCGGCCGAAGTGCGGTACGGCTGCCCCGGCCCTCGCCACGGCCGCACCTCGATGCCCGCCTCGGCAACGAGCTGAAAGTGCTCCCACGTCTCCCGCTGAAACCGGCGGTACCGGTCCGCGAGGGCCGCGTCGAGGTCGAACAGCGGACCCTGGTCGTAGTACGCGGCCACCCGGCGGCAGTACGCGTCGTCCCACTTCAGCGGCGCCGCGGCCGCGTCCGCGACTCGCGGGCCGGCGCGCGAGTGTCCGTCCACATGCGCCTGCGCGAGATCCGCCAGCGCGGAATCCATTCCAGTACCCCCTTGCCTAGCAATATATTATTATAGTGACATCGCGGAGCGGCGGAAGGACAGCACATGGCGACCACGGAATCGGCGTCAGCCGCGCCGATCGTGCGGACACTGCCCGCTCCCGGCTCCTATTTGTGCGGACTCACCTGGGACGGCACGCTGCTGTGGCATTCGGACCAGGAGGCCGGGACCGTCTTCGCCATCGACCCCGCCGACGGTTCCGTGCGGCGCGAACTGGCCTGTCCGCGCGCCCGGGCCGACCTCGCCTACGACGGCGTCTCCCTGCTCCAGGTTGGCGGGCGGCCAAAGCGGATCCTGCAGCTCGACCCGGACACCGGTCAGGTGCGCGGCGAGAAAGAGGTGCTGCCCGCCAGCGGCAGGCTGACCGGCATCGAGTTCGGAACGGACGGCTTGTGGATGTGCCTGCGCGGCCCAACGGTCGTTCAGCGTCGAAACTACGAGACCATGCTGGTCGAACGCGAGTTCCCGGTGGCGGGCGATTCGCCGTCCGGGCTGACCCTCCTGCCGGGCATGGTGTGCTACGGCGACTTCGAAGACGCCCTCGTCCGCGCGATCGACCCGGAGTCCGGCGAGCCGCTCGGCGCGCTGCGGGCTCCCGGCAGGCCGACCGGAATGACCTGGGACGGCCAGCACCTGTGGTACTGCGACTTCCCGGCCCGCGCGCTGGCCGCGCTCGACGTCAGCGCGCTGCTCCCCGGCCGGTCCCGAACAGACCGCGCATGAGCTGCGGCCGGGCCGCCTCCTGGAAGTCGAGATCCGGATCGAGCGCCCGGATGGTGCCCTCGATGACGAGCAGGGACAGCAAGGGAAAGATCAGCTCGGTCGCCGCGTGAATGCCGAAGCGGCGCTGCAGGTCGAACATCTCGGCGGCGAACGCGATCAGACTGAACTCCTTGGCGGGCAGGCCGTGGCTGCGCTCGACGAGGTCGGCCATCCGCTCGGTGAACCCCTGCACGTCGGCGTTTTCGCTGATCCCGGCGGCGCTTTCCAGCACGATCTTGGCCGCCTGCTCGCCGCGGCCGATCGCCATGTTCAGGAAGAACTCGGCGAACAGCCGCCGCAGCCGGTCGCTCAACTGCACGCTGAACCCGGCGTCGAGCACCACCACCTGGGAGCCGCGGGTGAAGTAGAGATTGCCCGGATGCATGTCGCAGTGCACGAATCCGTCCACGAACAGCATTTGGTACATCGCGGCCATGCCCGACGCCGCGAACCGCCTGCGCGCGGCGGCGCCGCACCCGTCCGCGGCATCCAGCACGAGCCCGGGGATGAACTCCATGACGATGCAGCGCGGACGGCACGCCTCCGGGTAGACCTTCGGCACCCACACCCGCGGCACCTCCGACAGGTTCTTGCGCAGCCGCCGCAGGCTGTCGGCCTCCCGCTCGAAATCGAGCTGGCCCAGCACCGCGTCAGCCAGGCTGCCGACCACCTCGCGCACCGGAACATTCCGGAAAACCGGGAGCCGCGCCACGATCGCCGCACCGCGCCGGATCAGCGTGAGGTCGTCGGTCATCACGCGCTCGATGCCGGGACGGCGGAGCTTGACCGCCACGTCCTGCCCGGTTCGCAGCCGCGCCCGGTAGACCGAAGCCACGCTGCCGCTCGCGACCGGCCGCGGGTCCAGTTCCGCGAAGACCTCGTCGGCCTCGCTCCCATACGCCTCCGTTAACGCGCGCGCGGTCTCGGCCTCGTCCAGCGGCGCGACCGAATCCTGCAGGACCGACAGCGCGTCGCACAGCGCGACGGGCACCACGTCCCTGCGCGTGCCGAGCACCTGGCCGGCTTTGACGAACGTTGGCCCCAGCTTGGTCAGCAACACCGTGACGCGGGCGCAGAAGTATTCGAGCGCCGCTTCCCGTCCGCGCACCGCGGCCCGGAACAGCGTCTGCACCGCCGCCGGACCGAGTACGACGGCGGTCGTCCCGAGCACCCGCACCGCACGCACCACGAGGCCAGCCCGCACCGCCATCTCAGCTCACCCCGCCAACTCAGTAGTTTCCCGGCCGCCCCTCAGTCCGGCGGATCGAGCCAGAGGTTCGCCGCGTCGAGCCAGCGGTCGATCTGCGGCATGGGCAGCGCGTTGCGCACGCGCGCGCTCGTCATGTGCGGGATCGTCGGCTCGCACGCCATCACCGGGACGATCGCGACGTCCTCCAGCACCTGGCGGTCCACCTCGTGCCACAGGCTTTCCGCGCGCGCCGGATCCGGTTCCGACAGCGCCTCCTCGATCAGCCGGTCGACCGCCGGGTTGCGGTAGTCGCCGTAGTTCGTGGTGCCCGCGGCGAAATTCGACTGGAACATCGGCTGCACGTAGGCGCGGCCGTTGTTGCCGAACCAGTCCGGGGTCCACGCCGCCGCGGCGAGGTCCCACTCCCCCGCTTCGGCCTTGGCCGGGTCCTGGAGGATCCGGTAGAAGTCGTCCGACTGGCCCACCAGCACCAGGTCCACCGTGATGCCCGCGGCCGCCAGGTCCTCCGCGTAGGACTCGGCGATCTCGGCGTGCACGGCGTCGTCGCGGTACACGGCTCTGAGCCGGAGGCCGTCCGGATAACCGGCTTCGGCGAGCAAGCGACGACTCCGCTCGGGGTCGCCCCGGTCGCCCGGCGTGGGATAGCGGTTGTAGGGGCGGTACCCGGTGTTCCCGCGCGGAATGGCCGTGTGCGCGGGCTCGGTGACGGTGCCGACGTTCATCTCGTCGAAGAACTTCACCTTGGCGGCCTTGTCGACCGCGTAGGCGATCGCCCGCCGCACGCCCAGCTTCCGCACCGCACCACCGGAGTTGGGGCTGCGCAGATTGAACACCAGGTACGGGTTCAGCGCGTAGCCGAGGTGCCGGTCCGCGTCCAGCACCCGCCGGTCCTTGCTGATCACCGGGGAACCCCACGACAGGTCGACCTCGCCCGCCTCGATCCGCCGGCGCACCTCGCGGTCGTCGACCTGCGCCATCTCGACCTCGATGCGGTCCACGTACTGGTGGCGCAACGAGTCGGTTTCCTGGCTCCAGGCGGGATTGCGGGCCATCGACAGGCACCGGCCCGGCTCGTACGCCGTGACCCGGTACGGTCCGTTCGAGCGCAGCGCGCCGGCCAGCTCCGGGCTGCCGGGCACGAACCGGTCGTACTCCGCCGGCGCGGCCGAGGCGAACATCATCGACAGGATGTTCAGCATGTCGTTGGCCGGGCGGATCAATTCGATCCGCAGGACCCGCGGGCCTTCCGCGGTGAGCCCGGAGATCTCGTGGGAGTTCTGGTACTCGGCCAGCTGCGCCGCGGCGGGGCGAGGGACGTCCGCGAACGCCGCGCGGTAGCCCTCGGCGAACTCGGCCATTCCCTTGATCGTGCTGGTGTAGTACGCGACCGCGCCGGCCCCCGCGACCGGATTGCACATCCGCTTGAACCCGCGCACGAAATCGGCGGCGGTGACCTCGCGCACCGGATCGGTGTCCCAGCACACGCCGGGGCGCAGCCGGATCACGTACGTGCGCCCGTCCTCGCTCACGCCGCCGTTGGCGGTCGTCGGCATCTCCGCCGCGACGTCCGGCACCGGCCGCAGCGCCGTCTCGTCGAGCGTGGTGGGATAGCTGAACAATTGACGGGCGAACAGCCGGATGATCTGGTGGTCGAAAGCGTAGTAGGCGCACGCCGGATCGATGTGGTCCATTCCGCCGGACCCGAAGTACCGCAGCGTGCCGCCGCGGACCGGCCTCGCGCTCTCCATACCGGACTCCCGTCAGCCGTCGACCCGACCTCTTACATTACCATCTCTTTTTAAAGTATTATTGGCGTCTCCGCATCCGACCGAGGGAGTACTCGTGAGCCAGCTCCTGGAATCCGGCCACCCGGTCACGGCGGCCCAGCTCCCGCCGCTGCGGACCGCTTCCTGGGAGGACATCCGGAAGCTCTTCGCGCTCGATCCCGCCACCATCCACCTCAACACCGGCACGGTGGGCGCGATGCCCTACGAGGTGCTCGACACCGTCGACCGGGTCACCCGGGAATGGACCGGCGGGCTGGCGGACGTCTACAAGCCCTCCGGCTACTTCGAGCACCGCGCCGCCATCGCCCGCGCGTTCGGCGTGGACATGGACGAGATGGTCATCTGCCACAACGCGACCGAGGGCGTCGCGCGCATCATCCAGGGTCTCGACCTGCGCGAGGGCGACGAGGTCGTCACCACCAGCCACGAGTGCTATTCCGTGCTGTCCAACTTCAACCTGCTCCGCAACCGCTTCGGCGTGCGGGTCAAGGTGATCACCCCGCCGACCGGGTACGACGTGCGCGCCGAAGAGATCGTCGAGCTGTTCGCGGACGCGATCACGCCGAGGACGAAGGTGCTGTCGTTCGCGGCGATCACCCTGTTCACCGGAACCCTGATGCCGATGCGCGCGCTGTGCGAACTCGCGCAGCAGCACGGATTGACCACCGTGGTCGACGGCGCGTTGCTGCCGGGCATGCTCGACTGCAACCTGCGCGAACTCGGCGTCGACTTCATGGCCTGCTCCGGTTCGAAATTCCAGTGCGGCCCGCTCGGCACCGGCCTGCTGTACCTGCGCAACAAGGTCTTCCCGGAGTACAACCCGCTCCCGCTGCCGACGTTCTGGCCGGTGATCTCGACCTGGTACCCCATCGTCGGCAGCCCTCCGCCGCGCACCACGACCTCGGTCGCCAGCGACGACACGGCGCTCTACGTCCAGGCCGCGGGCAGCGCGAGCATCGCCAGGGGCGCGGCGCTCGCCAAGGCGTGCGAGCTGTTCGACGACATCGGCCGGGCCCGGATCGAACGCCACATCATGGATCTCGCCGACTACGCACGCGGCCGGCTCGCGGAGACGTTCGGCCAGGACGCCCTGTACTCGCCGGGAGCGGACGAGCGCCTGCGGTCGCCGCTGATCGCCTTCCACCCCTTCCGCGACCGCGAATCCGCTTGGAACATCAAGAAGTTCGCGGCTTTCACCGACCGGCTGGAACAGGAGCACCGGATCTGGACCCGGTGGACCGAGTTCGACGTGCCCGGTTCCCCGCACCAGCATTACGCCGCCCGGATCACGACCCATCTGTTCAACACCCGCGCCGAGATCGACCGGGCGATCGCGGTGATGGCCCGGCTCGCGGACGAACTCTCGTGACCGGCCCCGCGACGTTGCGCCTCGTCGGACCGTCCGTTGTGGACGACCTCGATCCGGCGACCGCCCACCACGACAGCACCCGCCAGCTCACCCGGCTGTTCGCCCGCTGCCTGTTCGGCTACCGCGCCGAACCGAACCTCCGGAACTGGCAGGCGATCGCGCCGCTGCCGGACCTGGCCGTGGACATCCCGTCCACGTACAACACCGGGATGGGGGCGCGGCACGTCAACAACGTCGTCCACCTGCGTCCCGGAGTCTTCTGGGACACCACGCCGCCCCGCCCGGTCACCGCGCACGACGTGGTCCGCGGGCTGAAGAGACTCGGCAACCCCGTGCACCGGCCGGCCGCGCTGCCCTGCTTCACGAGCACGATCCGCGGTATGGCGGAGTTCTGCGCCGGGTACCGCGACGCGTTCGGCTCGGGCGAACCCACCGCGCGGGATCTCGCCGACTATCAGAACAGCCACGAGATCCCCGGCGTGTTCGTGCTGGACGACGAGAGCCTCGTGATCGAGCTGACCAGACCGGCGCTCGACTTCGCGCACATAATGGCGCTGCCGTGTGCCGCACCGGCTCCCGTGGAGTACGACGCTTACGTCCCGGGCAGCCCCGAACTGCAACGCCACCTCCGCTCCAACGGCCCGTACCGGCCGGTGGAGTTCCGGCCTGGCGAGCGCATCCGCCTCGGCCGGAATGCCTGCTGGGACCCGGAAACCGACCCGATCCGCGGCCAGGGCGTCGACACGATCGAGGTCGTGTCCGAGCCCGCCGCCCCAGCCGAGATCGAGGCCAGCATCCGGTCCGGGACCGCGGATCTGGCGTGGGACGGCGCGGCCGCCGACCCGTCGAGGACGATCGACGCCGAGCCGGGCTACGCGCTGGACCCGTACCTGGTTTTCAACCTGCGCAGCCCAAACTCCGGCGGCGCGATCCGCGAGCTGGGCGTGCGGTCCGCCATCGCGTGCGCCATCGACAAGACCGCTGTGCTGGCGATTCACGACGAGTACAGCCCCGGCACCACCGCGCTCATCGCGGACCGGGTCCTGCCTCCTGCCGAGGGCGCTCACCAGGACACGCCGGGGATGCCAGGTGCCGACGCCGAAAAGGGCCGCGCCGAGCGCCTGACCCTGCGCGGCGTCCACTCCGACGATCCGCTGTCGAAGGCGATCGCCCGCTCTTGCGCACACGATCTCGCCACCGTGGGCATCACCGTCGAGTGGGCTGCCTTGCCGAACCACGATTATCACCGCCTGCTCGGCGACCCGGAGCAGGCCCGCGCCGGCCGCTGGGACCTCGCGCTCGCGTCTCGCGCTCCCGCGTGGCCCGGTGCCGACGGTCGCGTCTTCTTGCAGACCATGTTCGAGACCAACGACTCGCCCGGCACCGGGAACCACGGTCTGTACAGCCAACCCGCCTTCGACCGCCTTGTGGACCAGGCGCTCAGCGCGGTCGCGGAACCGGCGCGCGCACGGGAGTACTGGGAGGCCGCCGAGCGCCGGGTGCTCGCGGACGTCGCGGTCGTCCCGCTGCTGTTCCGGAAGCCGCGTTCGCCGCAACTGCACGCGGCCAGGGTGCAGCCGGACGGCGTCCTGCCCGCCGCCGGCTACACCCTCGACCTTTCGCTGGTACGCCTCGCACCTTCCCAGTGACCCGAGGGATCACGACTGCTGGGCGGTTTCCGGTGCTTCCTCGACGGTCTTCGGCGCTGTCGGCCGACCCGGCAGCCCGAGGCTGCACACCGCACCGACCGCGGCGAGGCCGCACATCCACCAGAACGCGGTGCCGAACGTGTCCGAGACGCCCGTCTCGCTGCCCGTCACCTTCCCGTGCTGCACCACCAACGCCACGACCGCGACCGTCAGCGAGGCGCCGATCTGGTTGATCACGAACAGCGAGCCGGTCGCGCTCGACACCGATTTCGGCGGCACCGAACGGAAAATCGAGGCCACCGTGGGCGCCCCGACCAGACCGAACCCGATCCCGAAGACGAACAGGCACGCGGCCAGCCACGCCTCGTTCGTCGTCGTTCCCGCCTGGGTGTAGACGGCGATGCAGGCGACCACCAGCACCCCGCCGAGCGGGACCAGCCTGTTCGCGCCCACCTTTTCGGACAGTTTCGCCGCGACCGGCATGCACAGCAGCGTGCCCAGCCCGAGCGGGACCAGCAGCAGCCCGGTCTCGACCAGACCGTGCTGGCGCACCTGCTGGTAGTACAGCGGGATCAGGAACAACGCGCCGAACAACGCGCCGCCGGCCAGGAAGATCACCACGACGCTGGCGGCGAACCCGCGGCTGGCGAACAGCCGGACGTCGATCAACGGATTCTCGGCGCGCAGCGCATGCACCACGTACCCGCCGATGAGCAGAACGCCGAGGACCAGACCGACCACGACCGGCGCCGCGCCGAACCCGCCGCCCGCGGCTTGCGCCAGGCCGTACTCGACCGCCGCGAACCCCGGGCACAGCAACGCGATGCCCACGACGTCGACCGGACGCCGGTCCGCCTCCGGATGCCCGGCCGGCACCAGCGGCAGCGCCAGCAGGAACGCGGCGAGCCCGAGCGGCAGGTTGACCAGGAACAGCCACTGCCAGCTGAGATACTGCAGGAGCAGGCCGCCGACGATCGGCCCGAGCACCGGACCCAGGTTCATCACCAGCGCGAGCAGCCCGACCAGCTTGCCCGCCCGCTGCTGTCCCGCCTCCCGGCCGAGCACCGTCATCATGACCGGCTCCAGCATCCCGCCGCCGAACCCTTGCAGCACCCGGAAACCGATCAGGGCACCGGGCGACCACGCGAACGCGCACAGCGCGGATCCGCCCAGGAACAGCCCGAGCGCCAGCAGCCACACCGCCTTCCCGCCGAAGCGGTCCACGGCCCAGCCCGCGACCGGCGCCGCCACCGACACGGCGAGCAGATAGCCGGTGGTGACCCATTCGATCGTGGTGAGCGCGACCTCGAAGTGACCGGCGAGGCTGTTCATGCCGACGTTGACGATGGTCGCGTCGACCATCGGCATGAACCCGCCGAGCAGCATGACCAGGGCGAGCCGGATCAGCGGGCCGCCGAGGCGCGTACCGTCCGCCTCCGTCCGCGCCACGCCTGTCCCGTCGCTCACGCGACCGGGTGCTCCGCGCGCTCGCGCAGCGCGTTGAGCTGGTAGTTCCACCCTTCGATGTTGCCCTGCAGCGACTCGAGGCGGCGGGCCTCCTCGCTGTCCAGCGTGGCGAACCCGCTCTCCACGACGCGAACGCGGGTGTGCTCGCGTTCGGGCAGCACGGTGAACTCGATCAGCGTGGAGTTCCCGTCGCGCGGCTCCTCGCCGGGAAAGGTGCTGGCCCACCGGTACGAGACCTCGGTTTCCGGCTGTACGCGCTCGACGCGCACGGGGAACGGCCCCCGCTCCTCGTGCTTCGGCACGGCCAGTGCGCCCGGTTTCAGCTCGAACTCCGCGTCCGGCAGGTCCGCAACCCAGAAACCCGGCCGCGCCACCAGCGACCAGACCCGCTCCGGCGGAGCCTCGACCACGATTTCGCGTTCGATCCGGTTGTTGTCCATTGTGGATGCCTTCCGTGTGTCGGGACTCCAGCGTGGCACACGTCCGGCAATTCACGCAACCTCCAGGTTGCCTATTCCCTGATGACTGCGTCTTGCCTGCGGGCGGTCATCTCCCTATATTTATTTGAAGCCTTTCGTCGGCATGCTTCACCGGGATGGGGGACCCTGTGTTCACACCAGGTCGACGTTTTCGTCCTTTCGCGGCGGCCGTTTGCGCCATCGCCACCACCGCTGCCTTCCTGACCGGCCCCGGCACTTCGGACGCGGGTGCGGTCACCGTTTCCTCGTCGAGCGTCAAGGCGAGCGACGGCCGGGTCTTCAGCGTCACGAACCACCGACGAACCACCGCGGCGGGCCATCGCCGCCACGAGTACCTGCTGGCGTGGGCGGGAGACGAGGCATCGCAGGCCGGGCCCGCCGATCCGGATTTCGTCGCGGTCATCGACGTCACCGCGGGTACGCCGTCCTACGGCAAGGTCGTGAACACCGCGACCTTCAGTCCGCAGAGCGCGAACGAGCCGCACCACATGCAGTACCTCTGGCACAAAGGACAGCGCGTGTACGCCGGGGGCCTGGTGTCGGACACCGTCTTCGTGCTCGACGTGAGCCGCCTTCCCGAACTGAGGCTCACCGGGGTGGCACTGCCCTCGGACACCCCGTGCGGGTCGGCACCGGACGCGTTCGCCGTCCTCGCCGACGGCACCGCGTACGGCTCCTTCCTCGGCGGCCCCAACACGGCCGGGCCGTGCACCTACACCGACGGCGAAGTCCGGTACGGCAACGGTTTTGCCGGCTCGCCGGGAGAAATCGCCCGCATCTCCCCCGACGGCGCGGTGCTGGCTGAGGCCCCGTCGGCGACCGCGACTGCCGAGGATCCGCAGGTGTGCCACAACGTTCCGGCCTTGCCGCAGCCCACCTGCGCCAACCCGCACGGCATCGGCGTCCGGCAGGATCTCGGGACCTTGGTGAGCAGCGACTTCGTCGAGGTCCGGAACATCATCCTGCCCGCGAACACCGCCGATCCCTACGTCACCCGCGACACCGTGCGCACCTACGACATCCGCGATCCGCAGCGGCCGAAGCTCAAAACGGTTTCTCATCTGCCTGCCGGACCGCGCGGCGATCAACCGCCCTACGACGAGCCGCGCGGCGTGATGGAAGCGGCGGTCACGAACGAGCCGGCGCACCGGGGAGCGTTCGCCTCGACGCTCAACGGCGGCGTCTACTACACCCCCGACATCACAGCAGCGAACCCGGTGTGGCGCTTGGTCTTCGACGACGAAACCGCGTTCAAAACCATTTACCCCACCGCGACGCCGACGAGCACATTCGACGCGGGCGGCTGGCTCGCGACCAGCCCGGACGACCGCTATCTGTTCCACACCGTCATGTTCGGCGGGGTCAACTCCCCCGCCGCCACCGCGAAGTCCGGCATGCTCTACGTACTGGACATTCGCCGTTTGGTGGAAGGCAGGCATCCGGGCTGCTCGGTCGACACCCTGGCCGAGATCTCCGCGGGCGGGGCCGAGCCGGACTGCCCGGCAGTGGCCGGGGCGATGCCGATCGTGGACGACACCAGCGGCGGCCCGCATTGGGGGACGCTGGACCACTTCGCGCCGGGGCGCGACGGGTGGTATCGGGAGACCCCGCGGATCAGCAGGGTCGCCACCTCGAACTACTTCGTGGCGGCGACCGGTTTCGACGGGAACCACCGGGTGTGCCTGGCGAACGTGGCTCCGTCCGGCGCCGTGTCGCCGGACAGTTCGTTCCGCGACGAGGTCACGCACCAGCCGTGCGTCGACTTCAACCGTGCGGTCTGGCCGCACGGCGCGACCGGTGCGGCCAGACCGCACGGGGTGCTGTTCGCGATCGCGGACGCGGACCTCCGCTGAGACCGGGCTGAGCTTGCTCCCTTTCGCCGCACAGGCCCATGACCACCCCGGGGTTCCCGCGTCCGCCGGAGCGGCACCGGTGGCGGCCGGAGTCCTGCTCTTCGTCTGCGCCCCCGCCCTGATCGGCTTCGCACTGCTGAGGCCGTTCCTGCCGATGTCCGAGCGCTGGGTTGGCCCGGGCCTCGCCGCCGCGGCGCTCGGCGTTGCGGCGGGCGAGTTCTGGATCCAGCCGCCGGACCCGCTCCTGCTCGCTGCCGACGTCGTGCTCGCTGCCACGGCACTGGTGGCCGGGCACCGGGCAGCCGCGAGGCGCGCGGCGGCGCCGGTGACCGTGGCCGCCGCGATCGTTGCCGCGGGTTTGCTGTTCACCGCACTGGTTTCCGGCGCGGCTTTCCCGCTCGGTGCCGGACTCGCGACCGGCGCGGTTTCTCTCGCCTGGTTCGCGCGCTGGCACCCAACGCGCCCGCGTGCCAGTTGGGTCTTGCAGGCCCAAGCGGTGCTGCTGGCGCTTGTCATGCTCGCCGGGCTCGCGCGGGCAGTCATCGGGCCAGCCGGTCCTACACCCGGCGTCCCGGCCGTCATCGCCTCCGGGACAGAGCGCGTTCTAGTAGTCCCGCAACGACCTGGCTGGAATCTGGTCCAGGCCACCGACGGCGTCGCCATGATCGGAGCCGACCCGCGTTCGCTGCGCCCCGCCGAACCGCGGCCGGGCACCGGTGGCGTCTGGGCCGAGATCCAGCTGCCTGCTGGAGCGAGCACCCTGTGGCTGCAGCGCGACGGGCGGCTGGTCGCGATGCCGGTCGACACCGGCCGAGCTGTCTCGGATCCCCCGCCCGAGGGGCTCGCCGGACCGGACGGGCCCGAATGCGCGCTCGGCATCGCCGGTGCCGTCCTGGCCGGCCGGTCGAGCTGGCCGTGTCCCTCGGTTTCGCTCGCCGGTCCGGACGCCGCGGCGCTGCGCGCGACCATCGCGTTCGTGGCCAGGCGCGGCGACAAACAGCTCCTGCTCGACTCGGACGACTCGCCACGTTCGGCCGCGGCGGCCCGGGTGGTACGGGAAAGCGCCGCCGCAGCGGGCATCGCCGTCTCCGTCGCCGCGGATGCGGGCTCCGCGCGGTTGCCCGTCGCCGCGGTCGGAGGCTGGGCCGGTTCGCGGACTCTTCTCGAGAAAGTCGCGCGCGGCCGGGTCCCCGCACAGGGCGTCTATCTCGCGCCCTGGCTGGTTTCCCGGCCCTTGCTGGCGATTCCGGCCGGTCAGTTGTTCGTGCTCCCCTACGACCCCGGTGGCGCCGAGCCGCGCCGCTACGCCGCCGCGGTGGCCGACGCCATGCCCTCGGCCACGCCGTGCGCCACCGGGTACGCGGCATGGCTCGGCCGCCAGCCCAGCGCATCCGCGTTCCGGGTGTATGCCGCGTCGACTGTCGACCTGGCGGCGGCCAGCGGCTGGGCGCACACCCATGCCGACGCCGGCGGCTGGTTCCCCGGCGGCGCCGTCGTCGCCATTTCCTCGGCACCCGGGTGACTTCATTAAAGTATGGTGTACTCCGCTCCTCGACCCGAAGGGAACGCGTCATGGCCGCACCGGGGTTCGACATCGTGAAGTTCAAAAACGCTCAGCGATCGCTCTGGGACACGGTCACGGACAAGTGGAGCGCGCTGCCGCCCGAATTCGCCAAGGGCGCGGAGGAGCTGAGCGACAAGCTGTTCGGATTCGGCGACGTCCGGGCCGGGCACCGGGTGCTCGATCTCGCGTGCGGGGCCGGGGATCTCGCGCTGGCCGCCGCCGACCGCGCCGGGCCGGACGGGCGGGTGCTCGGCATCGACCTCGCTCCCGGCATGGTCGCCGCCGCGCGGAAGCGGGCAGGCGATCGCACCGGGATCGAGTTCGCCGAGGCCGACCTCGACGCACTCGACCTGCCGCCAGCCTCGTTCGACGTGGCCTTGAGCCGCTGGGGTCTGATGTTCTCGGCGGAACCGGAGAAGCTGTTTCGTTCGCTGCACGAACTCCTCTCCCCTGGCGGTGTGCTGGCCGCCGCGGTCTGGGGGCCGGAGGAGTCCGCGCCGATGATGGCGCTCGGCGCCGCCGTGTTCACCACGAAGCTCGGCCTGGTCGCCCCGCCGCCCGGCGCGCCGGGTCCGTTCGCGATGTCGGATGCCGGCCAGGTGCGCGAGCAGCTCGCCGCGGCCGGGTTCGGCTCCGTTTCCGTGTCCGAAATCGTCGTGCGATTCCAGCTCTCCTCAGCACGCCGTTACGCCGAGTTCACCCGCGACATCACGCCGCCGCCGATGCTCGGCATGATTCGCGAGACGTTCGGCGACGAGAACGCGCCGGAGATCTGGGACGCCGTGGCCGAAGCCGCGGAGCCTTACGCGGACGCGGACGGCACCGTCACCATGCCGAGCACCAACCTGCTCATCCGCGCCACGCGATAAGACCGCCGCACGCCCTCACCCCTCGCGCACCGCGGCCTCGATCGTCCGGCTGTCGGCGGGCAGCGACAGCGTGTCGCCGGTCTCCAGCAGGGTCTTGAGGTTCGAGACGATCTCCGGCCAGCCCTTGCTGACCCCTTCGTACATCGCGGTCCGGCCTTCGAAGCCGTCGTGCGTCACGGTCAGCCGCACGGCGGAGCCGACCGGTTCGAGGTCGAAGGTGACCTGCGTGATCGCTTCGCGCCGCCGTTCCGCGAGCGTCGCTTCGGACCAGCCGAACGCTTCGGCCGACTCCGGCGGATAGTTGTGCCAGGTGTAGGCGAGCCTGCGGCACGGCTCGGCCACGAGCACCCGCTGCCCGAGGTCCACCGGCTCCCCGCCCGGCGCGGTCCGCCACCGCACCGGCGCGCCCTCGGTCCACGACGATTCGGGACCGCCCTGGAAGTACCGGGCGATGAAGGCGGGAGTCGTCAACGCCTGCCACAGCTGTTCCGGAGTGGTCTCGATGTAGGTGACGTAGACGAACGGGTCCTGCGGCATGCGGTTTCCTTCCAGCGCGCGTTTGAGGTCGGACAGCAGACCGGCCCGCTCCCGGTCGTACCGGTCGATCCAGCGCTCGGCGATGTCGTTGATCGGGGCGACGTTGAGGTAGTGCAGCTTCTCGCGGCCCCGGCGCGCGGTCGTCACGAGGTTCGTTTCCTGCAGCACCAGCAGGTGCTTGGTGACCGCCTGCCTGCTCATCCCGAGGCCGTCGCACAGTTCGCGGAGGTTCTGCCCGTTCCGGTGGTTCAGGCGGTCGAGCAGGCGCCGCCTGCTCGGATCCGCGAGCGCCCTGAAGACGTCGTCCATCTCGTTACCCGCCGGGCAAGGGTGCAGTCACGCATCCGACATTAGGCAGCCCGCAGGGTGCCAGTCAAGGCGGCGCGGCCGGGCACCCGCTTGACACTCCCCCTGATCACTATATGATTTTTAAGTCTTATTCCTGTGGTCGAGCCTCCGGGGGTGAGCCAACTGTGGCGGACGGCGGTCTCCTCTCCGTCCAGATCGTGCAGCAAGGGATCTGGGACCTGCCGCTGGAATCCATGCCGCTGGCGGCGGGGTACCTGAAAGCCGCGGCGCTGGCCGACCCCCGCGTCCGCGAGCACGCCGAGATCCGGATCCGGAACTTCCGCGGCGGGGACAACCTGATCAGGATGGCCGAGGAGCTGTTCTCCGGGCAGCCGCCGGACGTTCTCGCGTTTTCGGTGCTGGGCTGGAACTTCCGCGAGTTCGGCGCGCTCGCCGAAACCTTCAAGCAGGTCAACCCGGAGGGCTGGGTCGTTTTCGGCGGCACGCACGTCGCCAACCAGGCCGCGCGGGTCTTCCGCCGGTGTCCCGAGGTCGACGTCGTGGTCAATGGCGAGGGCGAGTTCGTGTTCCGCGATCTGGTGAACGCCGTGCTCGACGGGGCCTCCCGGCACGACCTCGCCGGCATCCCCGGGATCAGCTACGTCCGGCCCGACGGAACGCACCACACCACCGAGCCCCGGGACCGCATCGACGACCTCGACGTCATCCCTTCCCCCGTCCTCACCGGGGCGATCGACCTGCTGGACGCGGACGGCAAGTTCCGCTACGACGTCGCGCTGATGGAGACCAACCGCGGCTGCCCCTACAAATGCTCGTTCTGCTACTGGGGCGGCGCCGTCGGCCAGCGCGTCCGCGCGTTCTCCCGCGAGCGGCTCCGGGCCGAACTCGAGGTCTTCGCCCGGCACCAGGTGCACACGATCGTCCTGTGCGACGCCAACTTCGGCATGCTCCCGATCGACCGTGAGTTCGTCGACGACGTCATCGACGTCCGCAACCGGTACGGCTATCCGCAGGCGCTCGACACGTCGTGGGCGAAGAACAAGTCCGCGGTGTTCTACGACATCGTGCGGAAGATGAAGGCGGCCGGGCTGCGCAGCTCGTTCACCCTCGCGCTGCAGAGCCTCAACGACGACGCGCTGCGCACCATGGAGCGGCGCAACATGAAGGTCAACGACTGGGAGGACTTGACCGTCTGGCTGGACCAGGAAGGACTCGACTGTTACGCCGAGCTGATCTGGGGCGCGCCGGGCGAGACCGTCCAGTCCTTCATGGAGGGTTACGACCGGCTCTCCCGGCACGTCTCGCGGATCGCGGTCTACCCGCTGCACCTGCTGCCGAACACCGGCTATCTGGAGAAGAAGAGCGAGTACGGGATCGTCACGATCCGCGGCGACCACGACGACTTCGAGTACATCCTGTCGCACCAGACCATGACGCTGGAGGAGAACCGGACGGTCAAACGGTTCCTCTTCTGGACCCGGGTGATGGCCGAGAACGCGGTGTTCCGGCAGGTGTGGGTCGGGCTGCGGGAACTCACGTCGCTCACCCAGTCCCAGGTCCTGCGCCGGCTCGACTCGTGGATCGCCGAGACCGACGACCCCGCCGCCGCGCCGCTGCGCGCGTGCGTCGACAAGGCCTCGACCGACGACACCGGCTACGGCGACGCGACCGGCTACCTGTGCGGGGACAACGCGGCCGCGCGGCTGCTCGTCCGGTGGTGGCGGGAGTCGATCGAACCGCTGCTGCCCGCCGACCGCGCACACCTGCTGAGCGAGATCCTCCGCTACGACCTGGCGACCCTGCCGTTCTACCGGCACCCGGGCGCGCTGGAGGAGCCGGAGCGGCTGCCTCGCAGGAGCTTGCCCAGCGGCGAGTACTACGTGCGCGAGCACGTCGCGTTCGACTACGACATCCCGGCGCTCGTCGCGGGGCTGCGCGCCGGCGAGCCCGTGGACACCCGGCCGCGCCCCGCCGTCTTCGACCTCTGCTACCGGGCCGGAGCGGAGAATTTCGTCGGTTCGACGAACCACGAGCAGTTCCTGTACTTCGTCGGCGTGCCGGAAAGCGAGATCGTCCAGGCCGTGCCCTTGTCCGGTGACGGCGCGGCTACCACGTGACCGGCAGCTCGTAGACTCCGAACAGCGTCGAATCGTGTTTCAACGGCAGCTCCGCCAGCGGTTTCGCGAGTTTCAGCGACGGCATCCGGCGCAGCAGCGTGCCCAGCGCGATCTCCAGCTCGGCTCTCGCCAGCCCTTGCCCGATGCACTGGTGCGTCCCGTAGCCGAAGGCGAGGTGGCTGGGCTTGGTCCGTTCGATGTCCAGTTTCGCCGGGCAGTCGAACGCGTCCGGATCGTGGTTGGCGGCCTGGCACAATCCGATCACACCCTCCCCCGCCGGGATGCGGACGCCGCCGATCTCGACGTCCGCGGTCGTGGCGCGGATGGTCGCCAGCTCGGCGACGGTGAACAGGCGCAGCAGTTCTTCGATCGCCCCGGGCAGGAGCCTCGGGTCGCGGCGGAGCTTCTCCAGTTCCGCCGGGTGCTCCAGAAGCGCGGCGGTGCCGAGCGCGATCATGTTCGCGGTGGTCTCGAACCCGCCGAGCAGCAGCACGAACGCCAGCGAGACCAGCCCGTCGTGGTCGGCCTCCCCCTCCGCGCGCTGTCGCAGCACCTGCCTGCCGAGCAGATCGTTGCCGGGCTCCCGTTCCTTCGCCGCGACCAGATCGTCCAAATAGGACCGAAGCGCGTCGAAGACGGCCTGGCGGTCCGGGCCCGGAGTGAGCCGTCCGGTCCACTTCGCCGAATGCGACTGGAAGAATTCATGGTCGCGGTAGGGCACGCCGAGCACCTCGCAGATCACCAGCGACGGCACCGGAAGGGCGAACCCGCGGACCAGATCCGCCGGTCGCGGGCCTTCGGCCAGCGCGTCGAGGCAGGTGTCGGCGAACTCCTGGATCTTCGGCCGCAGCCGCCGCACCCGCCCGGTGGAAAACTCCCCCAGCACCGCCCGGCGGGCCCGGCTGTGCGCGGCGCCCTCCATGCCCACCAGCGAGGGGTTGAGGTTGATGGTCAGCCCGGAATAGTCGACCAGCACCGGGAATCCCGGCGTGGCGGGGTCGGAGCTGAAGCGCGCGTCGCCCAGCATGGCGCGGACGTCCTGATAGCGGGTGAGCACCCAGGCGGAAGCGCCCGACCACAGCTCGACCCGGGAAACCGGGGCACGCTCGCGCAGCCCGGCGTACTCGGGCGGCGGCGCGAACGGGTCCGGCCGCCGCATCGGGAACGCGGGAAGCCGGTCCGCGCTCATCGGGCCACCCCCTCGGCGATCGACATCACCGAAGCGGTCGGCACGACCCGGTTCAGCCGCAGCCCCGCGGCGTCGAACAGGGCCGCCAGTTCGGCCGCGGTCCGTTCGCCGCCGACCCGGTTGGCCAGCATCATGAAGTCCATCGCCTTGCTCAGGTGGGGCTCGTTTCCTTCCGGGATGATCGCGTCGATCACCAGCACCCGGCCTTCCGGCCGCAGCGAACGCCGGCACGTGCTGAGCAGCCGGACGCTGTCCTCGTCGCCCAGGGCGTGCAGATTCCGTTTGACCACGTACACGTCGGCGGCGGGCACCTCGACGAAGAAGTCTCCGGACACCGTCTCCCAGCGGCCCGCGACGTCCGCTTCGTCCAGCCGATGCCTCGCCAGCATGTCGTCCCGGTCGAAAAGCACCCCGCGCACTCCGGGATGCGCGCGCAGCACCGCGAGCAGGAAGCCGCCGAACCGGCCGCCGACGTCGACCACGACCGCGTCCGGCGGGAACTCGTAACTCCGCGCCACCACGGGATTCTCCGCGTCGGAGACCGCTTCGATGCCGTCGTAGAACAGCGCTTCGGTCGCCGGGTGGGCAGCGAAGTACTCGTCGAGCCCGATGCCGAAGATCTGGTCGAACGACGTCCGCGGATCCCGCACCGCGGCACCCACTCCATGCGTCACTTTCCAGAACATCGGATCGGTGAACATCAGGATTCCGGCCGTGGCCGGGAATTCCGCGTCCGAGCGCAGGGCCTCGCCCAGTTCGGTCAGTGCGAACTGGCGCTCGCCCGCTTCGCGGACGACACCGCGGCCGGCCAGCAGCCGCAGCACCCGGTACAGGCCGCCGGGATCGGTTCCGGTCTCCTTCGCCAATTCGCCGACCGGGCGCGGGCCCGTCCCCATCCGGTCGGCCACGCCGACCGACGCGACCACCCGGAGCGCGGCGGCGTAGGTGAAGCTCATCGCTTCTTCGAAGAGCGGGATTGCGGATCGTTCAGCGCTCATCGGCACTCCAGTGCGAAAACCTCGGCCCGAGCCCGTCCATTTCGGACGGAATACCAGCACTAAATGCTATAGTATCATATAGTGAGTTTACACCGTTTCGGACGCGAAGGGATCGCCGTGCCCGCACCGTACGTTCCCGCCAAAGAGGAAGTCGCGCAGTTCTACGACCAGGCCATCCCGATGATCACCCGGCTGGTCGGGGTCAACGTCCACGTCGGCTACTGGGATTCGCCCGAGGACACCAGTTCGGTGCAGGAGGCCACCGACCGGCTCACCGACCTGATGACGGCACGGCTGCGGCTCTCGCCCGGCCAGCGCGTGCTGGACGTCGGCTGCGGGCTGGGCGCTCCCGCGCTCCGGCTCGCAGCCGCGACCGGCGCGCACGTCGTCGGCATCGCCACCAGCCCGAACCTGGTCAAAGCGGCCACCGCGGCCGCCGAGGACGCCGGGCTCGACGGCCAGGTGCGCTTCGAGGTCGCGGACGCGGCGGAACTGCCTTACCCGCCTTCGGCGTTCGACGCGGTGCTGGCGATCGAATCGCTGGTGCACATGAGCGACCGGCCCAAGGTGTTCTCCGAGATCGCGCGAGTCCTGCGGCCTGGCGGGCGGCTCTCGCTGACCGATTGCGTCGAGAAGGTCGCCCCGACCGAAAGCGAGCGGGCGATCGTCGAGTCCTACCGCAGGTTCGCGCTCAACAGCCCGCTTCTGCGGCTCGGCGAGTATCTCGACCTGCTGAGCGAATCCGGCCTGTTGCCGTTGGAATACCTCGACATCACCGCCGAGACGGCCCGGCATCAAGTGCACATGATGGCGCAGGTAGAACGGCAGAGCGCGGAGCTGACCGAGCTGTACGGCCCGGAGATGGTGGCGGCCTACAAAGCGGTGTTCGAGGGAGTGCTCGAGGCCGGTGTGCCGGTCTACATGCTGGTCACCGCCGAGCGGGCGAAGGACTGACCGGAGCGCGCTCGGCCGCTTCCGCGGTCAGCCGGGACGGCGGCACCGCCTCGTCGAGCAGGACCTGGAACCGTTCGGCCAGCGTGACTTCCGGCGGCCGGGCGGCCAGCCACGCCGCGACCAGCCGCGCGCCCTCCGGGTACGTGACGGAGTAGGCGCGCCAGAGCGGATCCGCCACGAACCGGGCCAGCCGCGCCGCACGATCCGCGGGCAGCAGCAGCCAGCGTTCGAGATAGCCGGTCACCTGGTCCGGATCGGCGCCGCGGTCGTGCAGCAGGACGGCGGCGTCCTGGCGCACTGGCATCAACTGCCGGACCAGGTCCACCACCGCCTCGACGAGCGCGCCGTCGGTCGTGATCCGTTCCGCCGCGAGGAGTTCCGCGGTCCACTCTCCCCATCCGGTCCCGAGCAGCACGCGCGCTCCGAGTTCGGCGGTTCCTTCCGCCACCAGGCACTGCGGAGTGTTCACCACCGCGACGGTGTGTTCGTCGTGGCCGAGCTGGTCCACCAGCACCGCTTCCTTGCGGCAGTGTTCGGTGTGGTGCCCTGGATACGACTCGTGCGCGGGAATCAGCGGCAGCGCCGCGATCGTGCCGCCCGCTTCGGCGTCGAGCGCGACCGTGGACCGGAAGCCGCCCAGGTACCGGTTGAACGCGTTCCACGGCTTGTCGTGGACGATCTCGTACTCGACCCGTTCCCCGGCGGGCAGGCCGAACATCGGCGCCGCCCGCGCGCGAAGCTGGTCCGAAACCGCTCGCACGGCGCGGCCGAACCGGTCCGGCGGCACGAGATTGCGCGCGTAGAACTCCTCGATCCGCTGGCGGAGTCCGCCGGAGCCGGGCAGCAGCCGCGAAATCGCCCGGTGCACGTCGGCGTACCGGTCCGGGTCGCCGGGTTCCGGGTCCACCCCGAAACAGGTCCGCACCTCGTCCCGGAACGGGATCGGCTCGCCGGCCAGCCGCCGCGCCGTGCACGCCATCGCCGCGAGTTGCGCGTCGAGAAAGCCTTGCCGGGACTGCGGAAGGTCGGTGTCCGGCAGCCTTGACCGCAGCCGGTCCGCCCGCGCGGCGAGGTCGGCCGGATTCACCGGGCCCTCCGCTGTTGCCTGGTCGGACAGGCGCGGATCGCCGTACCAGCAATCGACGAACCCGTCGGCCAGTTCGCCGAGGCTCAGCGCGATGAGCAGGTATTCGCGGACGGCCTCGTGGTACTGCGCGGCTTCACGCATTGCTGATGCCCGGCAGTTCGATCGCCCGCAGCTGCAGCGTCGTGTGGTCGCAGTACCAGATCCGGCTGCCGTCCCAGGTCAGTCCGGTCGGGTTGCCCGGCGCGTCGTACCGGCCGACCTCGCGGCGGGTGGCGAGATCTACCAGGTTGATGGTGCCGCCCCGGTAGTCGGCGTAGGCGAGGAAGTCGTCCGTCACGGTGACGCCGGCCGGCGGGTGGCGGACCGGGATGGTGTCGATCAGCGACAGATCCTCCGCGTTGCGCAGATCGATGATCCGGCGGTCCTCGTAGCCGAACCAGACTCCGTGCTGGGTCGCTTCCAGCCCGCACAGCAGGCCGCCCGGACGCGGGTTCCGCAGCTCGGTCACCACCGAGCCGTCGGCAGGGTCGAGCACCCGCAGCGCCCGCGCTTCCCCGGCCACCTGGACCAGGTGGCCGGACATGGTGGTCAGGTCGGTGCGCACGCCGGGACAGGCGAGGTGCTGCCCGGCCTCGCCGGTGACCGGGTCCACCGAGGTGATCCGGTTCAGCACGCCTTCGGAGAACCAGAGCACCTCGCCGGACCAGGTGAGCCCGCACAGTTTCAGCGCCCGCACCGGAAGGTCGCGGACCGTGCCGACGGCGAACGGCATCTCACTCCCCCTTTCCGCGGGAAATCGCGCAGTCCAGCCGCCATTCCGTGGCCAGCCGCGCGTGCGCGCGGCCGGCCGGGCGGCACACCCGCACGCGGACCGCATCGCCCGCGGCGACCGGCGAATGGCGCAGCGGCCAGATCCAAACCGCCCAGTTGCAGCCGGGGTAGGACGGGAAGTTCGACAGGGAAACGCCTTCGGCGAGGTCCGCGGTGAAACAGCCGAGCACCGCGTGCAGTTCGCCGGGCCGGACGATGTCGAGGCGCAGTTCGTCCGCGATCGGGACGGCTTCGGACAGCAGCCGCGGTTCCCGCTGGAAGAAATGCAGCTGCGCGCGCTGCTCGGCGAACTCGCGGACGGAGTCGAGGCGGTAACCGTGGAATCCGGAATTCCAGATCCCCCAGCCCTCGTCGTCGAATTCGAGCGCGGCGAGCGTGGTGGTGAGGCGGCGCGGAACGATTTTCCCGCCGGGGCGCAGGTTTTTCCGTGCGAAGACCTCGAGCACCCGGCTCATGTCTTCTTCCGGCCCGAGGTTGCCCATCATCTCCGAGACGACGACGTCGGCCTTCCTCGGCAGTTTCACGACCCGGGCGTCGCCCTGGATCAGCGTGACCTTTTCCTTGAGGTCGTTGTCGGCGACGATCCGTTCGGCGAGCGCGGCCGTTTCCGGATCGGCCTCGACGGCGTACACGTGCCCCGCCCCGTGTTCCAAGGCCAGCAGCGACAACGCCAGGGTGCCCGCACCGACGTCGGCCACCACCGCGCCGGGTTCGACGGTCTGTGCCAGCGCCCGCTCGTACGCGCGCATCCGCGGCCGATCGGCCAGCATCGCCTGGTGCATGAGCAGCAATCGCTGATCCACAGCCGCCTCCCGGCACCGGTGCCCGTCCCGTTCTCCGGAGAAAGGGACGAGCACCGATCACTATCGATATCACAAGTTACCTCACCCGGGCGGGCGGCGGCGAGCTTCACCCGCCCGGGGAAGTGCGCGTTCAGACGTTGACGGCCGCGTGCTCGCCGACGAACGCGTCCCGCATGACCAGCTTGAGGCCGGTCAGCCTCGCCCTGGCCTCGTCGGCCACGGTGACCAGCGCCGCGTCGGTGCCGTTCATCTGCAGTTCGGTGCCGGTCGCCTCCATCGTGGCCATCTTGCCGAACACGTGCACCGGGTTCGACGCGTACAGCGCGCCGTCCGCGGTGACCAGTTCGAACTCGGTGTCGACGTGCAGTTCGCTCGGGTAGCGCACCCGGCTCAGGCTGTCCTCGCTGCCTTCGCCGAGCGTGCCGCCGGACGGCTTCGGCCAGCTCACCCGCAGCATCACGCGGCCGCCGAGTTCGGCGCAGTGGCCGGTCACCGCGATGCGGGAGATCTGCGCCAGCACGCCGGCGCCCTGGTCGTGCTTTTCCGGCCCGAACAGCAGGATCTCGCTGCCCGCCGCCTTCTTGTAGTCGCCGGCCAGGTCGATCTTGACCTCCTTGCCGCCGACCTCGAGCGTGGCCTGGCCCTCGAGCGAGACCTGCATGATCATCGAGGGGTCGACCAGCATCGACATGCACGGTCCCGCGCTGGGCAGGAAGAACATGCTCGGCGTGTCGCCGACCGGCTCGTTCTCGTCGTTGGCCGGGTACCAGGCCTCAGGCAGCGTGGTGCCGCGCGCGACGTTCGGCGAGGGCACGACGTCGAACGGGCCGTCGCCGCGCGGCGTGCCGAGGTACGGGCTCTGCAGCGGCTTGATGAACGGCGGCACGCGGTCCACGACGCCGTGGATGTCGATCACGTCGCGGTGCGCCAGGCGCAGCGTGCTCGACTCCAGGATGCCGAAGCGCCGGATGTAGAACTCCGCGGGGAAGTTCTTGCCGGGAACGATCTGCCGCACGTGCCCGGTGTTGGGCAGGAACGGGTTGGACAGCACCTGGATCCGGTCGTCCAGCTCGTAGCTGAACCCCTTGATGCCGACCTCGGGGGCGGAGATCAGCTCGGTCTCGAACTCGGCGTAGCCCTTCTCGTCCACGCGGTGCTCGAAGCCGGGCATCGGCCACTTGTTCAACTGGACGAAGCCGGAAAGGTTGATCGTTTCCTTGCGCCCGTTGTAGTAGTCGTCCCCGAACGCCACGGTCGCGGCGGCGAGGATGTGCGGGCGGATGGGCTTCGGCTCCAGGTTCAGCGACTCGTAGTTCTCCTTGAGAGCACTCAATCCAGACACCTCCAGCGTCTGTGCGGTAGTTGAGTCGACGACCTCACTATATATTTCTAAAGCATTGAGTCAATGGGTTTCGGCGCGTTTCCTCGGGCGGTGGAAGAAGCGCGAATTCCGCCGGGCACGACAATTCCGCGCGACCCGCCCCGGCGTCGCGCGGAATGCGTTCTCCCGCTGTTTCAGGTCAGCGAGACGACCCGGCCGCCCGCCCGGAAGACCAGGTTCGCCTCGTCGTCGCGGTCCTCGGGGTTGCCGCTCCAGCCTTCGACGTCGACCACGATGATCTGGCCGGCTTCGACCTCGCCGAACAGGATCTTCTCCGAGAGCTGGTCCTCGATCTCGCGCTGGATCGTGCGGCGCAGCGGCCGGGCGCCGAGGACCGGGTCGAAGCCGCGCTTGGCCAGCAGCGCCTTCGCCTTCTCGGTCAGCTCGATCTCCATGTCCTTGGCCTTGAGCTGCGTCTCGACCCGGCCGATCATCAAATCCACCATCTCGATGATCTGTTCCTGGTTGAGCTGGTGGAACACGATGATGTCGTCGATCCGGTTCAGGAACTCCGGGCGGAAATGCTTCTTCATTTCCTCGTTGACCTTCTGCTTCATCTTCTCGTAGCGGTTCGTCGAATCCGCCCCCGACGAGAAGCCCAGGCTGACGGACTTCGAGATGTCCGACGTCCCCAGGTTCGAGGTGAAGATCAGCACGGTGTTCTTGAAATCGACCGTCCGGCCCTGCCCGTCGGTCAGCCGCCCGTCCTCCAGCACCTGCAGGAGGGTGTTGTAGATCTCCTGGTGCGCCTTCTCGATCTCGTCGAACAGCACCACCGAGAACGGCTTGCGCCGCACCTTCTCGGTCAGCTGCCCGCCCTCCTCGTAGCCGACATAGCCCGGAGGCGCCCCGAACAGCCGCGAGGCGGTGTAGCGGTCGTGGAACTCGCCCATGTCGATCTGGATCAGCGCGTCGTCCTCGCCGAACAGGAACGACGCCAGCGCCTTCGACAGCTCCGTCTTACCCACACCCGAGGGGCCGGCGAAGATGAACGACCCGGACGGGCGCTTCGGGTCCTTCAACCCCGCCCGCGTGCGGCGGATCGCCTGCGAGACCGCCTTGACCGCGTCCTCCTGGCCGATGATCCGCTTGTGGAGTTCCTCCTCCATGCGCAGCAGCCGGGTGGTCTCCTCCTCGGTCAGCTTGAACACCGGGATGCCGGTCCAGTTCGCCAGCACCTCCGCGATCTGCTCGTCGTCGACCTCGGCGACCACGTCCAGGTCGCCGTCCTTCCACTGCTTCTCCCGCTCGCCCTTCTGCCCCAGCAGCTGCTTCTCCTCGTCGCGCAGCCGCGCGGCCCGCTCGAAGTCCTGCGCGTCGATCGCGGACTCCTTGTCCCGGCGCACGTCGGCGATCTTCTCGTCGAACTCCCGCAGGTCCGGCGGCGCGGTCATCCGCCGGATCCGCATCCGCGCCCCGGCCTCGTCGATCAAATCGATCGCCTTGTCCGGCAGGAACCGGTCGTTGATGTAGCGATCCGCCAGCGTCGCGGCCGCGACCAGCGCCGAATCGGTGATCGAGACCCGGTGGTGCGCCTCGTACCGGTCGCGCAGGCCCTTCAGGATCTCGATCGTGTGCTCCAGCGACGGCTCGCCCACCTGGATCGGCTGGAACCGCCGCTCCAAAGCCGCGTCCTTCTCGATGTACTTGCGGTACTCCTCCAGCGTGGTCGCGCCGATCGTCTGCAGCTCCCCGCGCGCCAGCATCGGCTTCAGGATCGACGCCGCGTCGATCGCGCCCTCCGCCGCGCCCGCCCCGACCAGCGTGTGCAGCTCGTCGATGAACAGGATGATGTCCCCGCGGGTCTTGATCTCCTTGAGCACCTTCTTCAAACGCTCTTCGAAATCGCCGCGGTAACGCGAACCGGCGACCAGCGAACCCAGGTCGAGGGTGTAGAGCTGCTTGTCCTTGAGCGTCTCGGGCACCTCGCCCTTCACGATGCTCTGCGCCAGCCCCTCCACCACCGCGGTCTTGCCGACGCCCGGCTCGCCGATCAGCACCGGGTTGTTCTTCGTCCGGCGCGACAGCACCTGCATGACCCGCTCGATCTCCTTGCCGCGCCCGATCACCGGGTCCAGCTTGCCCTCCCGGGCGAGCACGGTCATGTTGCGGCCGAACTGGTCCAGCACCAGCGACGACGACGGCGTGCCCTCGCCCCGGCCCGACCCGCTCTCGGTCGACTTCTCGCCCGTCTGATACCCCGACAGCAGCTGCAGCACCTGCTGGCGCACCCGGTTCAGGTCCGCGCCCAGCTTCACCAGCACCTGCGCGGCGACGCCCTCGCCCTCGCGGATCAGGCCCAGCAGGATGTGCTCCGTGCCGATGTAGTTGTGGCCCAGCTGCAGCGCCTCCCGCAGCGACAGCTCCAGCACCTTCTTCGCCCGCGGCGTGAACGGGATGTGCCCGCTCGGAGCCTGCTGCCCCTGGCCGATGATCTCCTCGACCTGCTGGCGCACGCCCTCGAGGGCGATGCCCAGCGACTCCAGCGCCTTGGCGGCGACACCCTCACCCTCATGGATCAACCCCAAAAGGATGTGCTCGGTGCCGATGTAGTTGTGGTTGAGCATCCGGGCCTCTTCCTGGGCCAGGACGACCACCCGCCTCGCGCGGTCGGTGAACCTCTCAAACATGCGCACTCCCCTCCGCGCAGGCTAGTCGCTTTAATTTCCAATAGTAATGCTCCGCGGAGGAGAAACAAGCCTCCGCGCGCCTTGAGCTGCCCGGCCGAGCGGTCCTACGGTGGTCCGGTTCGCCCGACCGATCCGGAGGGAGACCGGAACCCATGAGCGAGGCCGAACCGAAGACTGTCGAACCGATGTGGCCCACGGGCGCGAGCGAGGAGTACGTCGCCGCCCGCCTGGAGCTGGCAGAAGGCGGAGCGGGCGCTGCGAGACCGGATCGAGGAGGTCGCGGCCGCGCGGCGGCGGATGCCCCGGGGACTCCTGCTCGGCCAGTACACCTTCGCCGAAGGCCCGGCGGATCTCGGCCGCGCGGAGCCGGTGCGGGAAACCGCCCTGCGCGAGCTGTTCGGCGAGCACCGCACGCTCGTCGTCTACCACCTGATGTTCCACCCGGACGACGACGAGGCGTGCCCCATGTGCTCGATGTGGGTGGACGGGTTCCGAGGCGTGGCGCACCACCTCGCGCAGCACACCGGTTTCGCGGTGATCGGCAAGGCGCCGCTGCCCAAACTCCGGGCGTGGGCGGCTCGCCGCGGCTGGTCAGGGCTGCGGATCCTGTCCAGTCACAACACTTCGTTCAACGCTGATCTCAACGCCGAACGTCCGGACGGCGACCAGCGGCCGATGATCAGCGTCTTCACCGCCGAAGGCGACGCCGTGCGGCATTTCTACTCGCTGCCGGCGAACTTCCTCGACGACAGCCAGCGCGGCATCGATCTGCTCTCGCCGGTCTGGAACGTGCTCGATCTGCTCCCCGGCGGCCGTGGCGAGTGGTACGCCGGAAACGACTACGCCTGACCGGAGGCCAGTTGCAGGGCGCCGGCCGCCAGCGCGGTTCCGCGCACTCGCGCGGCGATCTTGCCGAACGCGATGTCGCGGGAGGTCGACGCGTCGTCGGCGAACGGAGCGAACCCGCAATCGTCGCAGGTGCCGAGATACTCGACCGGAAGGTACTCGGCCGCTTCGAGCACCCGGTCGCACACCTCCCCCGCGGTCTCGACGCGCGGGTCGAGCGGATCCGTCACCCCGACGAACACGCGCTGCCCGTCCTGGCGGTGCCGCGCGATCTCCGCCAGCACCTCCCGGCGCTCCGGCTCGGCGGCGAGCGCGAGATAGAACTTCCCGGCGTGCAGGCTGAACAATGCCGGGAGGAGCGCGGCGTACCCGACATCAAGACTGTGGGTGGAATCGAGGTCTCCGCCGGGGCAGCTGTGCACTCCGATCCGCTCCCGTTCTCCGGGCGAAAACCGGTCCAGCACCCGGTTGTTGAGGTCGACGAACGAGCGCAGCAGACCGCCGGACGGGTCGAGTTTGAGCGAAAGCCTGCCCTCGGTGAAATCGAGTTGCACCGTCTCCGCGCCGGCGTCGAGGCACCGCCGGATGTCGGCCTCGCTCCCGTAGGCGAGATCGTCGAGGAAGTCTACCCGGGAGTAGCCCGCGATCCCCGTCTCGGGATAGAGCAGGCTCAGCGCCGACGGGGCGATCACCGCTTGTTTCACCGGCTGCCGGGTGCGTTCCCGGGCCGCTCGCAGGTATTCGTCGGCGTACACCTGGTAGGCGAACGGACCGGCGGTCAGCCGCGGCAGCTGCCGCGTGTGCCCGTCCGCGAACGGGATGACCGCTCCGTCCGGGGCGAGGGCGTGCAGTCCGGCCAGCGGATACGTCACGAAGCTTGGCTTGGCCTGCTCGCCGTCGGTGACCACGGGGGATCCGGTGGCCTCGAACCGTTTCAGGGTGTCGGCGAGCGCGGTCTCCTGAAGCTCCTCCAGCCGCCGCTGCCCGATCTGGCCTTCCGCGAACTCGCGCAAGCCGCGCACCAGGTAGTCCGGCCGCGGAATGCTGCCGATCGGCTCGGTCGGGATCTGCTGTGTCATCGGGCGCGCGCCTCTCCGTCCAGCTGAACCGTTTCTCGGACCGCGATCCGCTGCCGTCTGCCGATCCAGCACGCGGCGACGGCCGAACACAGCGCGAGCGCCGCCACCGCGACGAGGACGTCCGACGCCGAGTAGACGAACGTCGCGATCAGCAACGGCCCGCAAAGCCCGCCCAGCCGGTTGCACAGGGACACCGCACCAGTGGTCCGGCCCCGGCCGGCGGGATCGGCGAGATCCGCGGCGATCGGCAGGAACACCGCGGCCATCGTGTTGACCGAGAACAAGGCCGCGACGAGCGCGCCGGCGCACACCCACGCGACCGACGACACCGCGCCGCTCCCGGTCAGCACGAGCAGCAGCACGGCCGTGGCGGCGGCCAGCCCCGCGCTCAGCCGGACCGGGCCGAACCTCCGGTGGCACCAGGTCAGCAGCAGCGCGCAGGGCACCATCACCACCGCGGCCACGCTCAACCACAGATTCGCCGTGGACACCGTGAGCCCGCCGGACCGCGCGAGGCTCGGCACCCACGTCGTGAGCCCGAAGGTGAGCACTCCGATCAGGAACGCATAGCCCCGTTGCAGACCGGAGCCCAGCGCGCGGACGTGCACTGCTTCGGCGGTCCCGGCGTCGGCCCGCGGCGCGATCCGGTCCGGCACCCACGGCGTGAGCGCCGCCAACGCCAGCCCGGTCGGCGCGCCGATCAGCCACAGCACCCGCCATCCGAAGACCGGTTCGAGCCACAGCGCCGAACCGGCCGCGACGAGATAGCCGACCGCGCTGGCCAGCACGGAAAGCGCGATCACCGCGGAGCTTCGCGAGCTGCTGCGCAACGCGTCGGTCAGCATCACGATCAGCAGCGGCGCCAGTCCCCCGACTGAGGTGCCCATGAGCGCGCACATCACGATATTGCCGCCGAACGTCGGCATCGAGCCGCACATGCTCGTCGCCGCGAAAGCCAGTGTCGCGACGAGGTAGCTGCCGCGGCGGCCCCAGCGGTCAGCGAGGACGCCGAAGACGACCGCCCCGATCGCAGTGCCGGTCAGCCCGGCGACCGCAAGGAACGACGCGGATTTCGCGTCCAGTCCGTACTCGGCGCGCAGGCCGGGGATCACGAACCCCAGCGTCGAGGTCTTGCTGACGTCGATGGTGAGCGCGGCTGTCCCGATCACGGCGACGAAGAGGCGTCGCTTGCCGTCCGGTGGCGGCTGCGGTCTGCGTCCGGTCCGCAGCGCCGTGCCCACGATCACCAGCAGCAAGCCCACGGCGGCCGCGAACATCTCCGGCATCTCCGACAAAGGCATGCCCTGCAACGGCATTCGCGCATCGGGTTGCGGCATCGGCATGTCAGGGTCCATGGCGGGGTCCATGGCGAACGCCCGCACGACGCCGATCACGGAGCAGACGAGCACCACTGCCGTTCCCCCGGCGACCGCCCACCTCCAGTCTGGTTTGGACACTCTGGTCTCCCTCAGCCGTAGGGTCGCAGGGCGGCGGCTAGTTCCGGGGGAATCTCGACCGGCGTCACGCCGGAGCCGGTCCGTTTCATGCAGGCGACCGACTGGGCGCCCCGGGCGGCGAGCTGCCCCGCGCGCCGGAACTCGAAGTCCATCGCGATCCGGTTCCCGTTCTGGGCGCGCAGGGTCATCGCGATGTCGATCTCGTCGAGCGCGAAGCATTCCGCGTAGTAGTCCATCGAGCACGACACCGTCACCATCGCCAGTTCTCCTGCCTGGAGCGCTTTCAGCACCCCCGGCGAGCGCGCGGCGAGGAAGTGCTCCCGGCAGTGGCCTTGCCAGTGCACGTAGTGCGCGAAGTACACGTTGCCGACCAGGTTCGTCTCGTCCAGTGTGACGACGTGGCGATGGTGGAAAGCGCGCATCACCGGCCCCCGGCGGCGATCGTCAGCTTGACCGGCTCCGGGGCCCCGAGCACTCGCGTCGTGGCGGTGATCACCGGAGGCCCGCCGGAGTCGTCCACCGTCAGTTCCCGGTCGGCCGCCGTCCCGGCCGACACTGTCACCGTGCCGGACGAGACCTCGGCCACGAGCTTCCGCCCGGTGCCCGTAGTGACGATCTCGAGGTCGTCGGCGAGCCCGGTTTCGATCAGCCGCCGCGACAGCCAAGGCCCGACGAGACGCGCGGGCAGCCCGTCCGGCCACGAAAGCTCTCCAGTCGCTCGCAACCGCAGCCCCTGCCACTGCGCGATCGCGGTGCCGTCCGGCCGCGTCAGCGCGGCGTCGAACTCGTACTCGTCCGCGGTATGCCCGGTTTCCCGTGCGTGCACGACGAGCGGCCCGGACGGCTCCTCCCACACGCTGAACCGCGCCACGCCGACCGGCAGCGCGCGCCGATGCGGCACGCAGGCCAGCAGTGCGTGGATGGTCGCGTCGTGCGCGGCCGGATCGCCCAGCACCAGGCTGCCGCTGTGGAACGGCGAGAACCACGGCACTGGCTTGCCGGGGTTGATCAGCGCCCGCACCCGGAACGCCGACAGGTCCACATAGTCCGACACTCGCCGGAACCGGCCCTCATGGAAGAAAAGACTTCCGTACCAAGGGTTTTCCCCTCCGTCGGCGACCGGCGACGCCAGCTGGTCCGGCGGACGGCCGCCCGCCGCCCGCACCTTCGCGGTGAACCGCTCGGCGTTGTCGGACAGCACCACGTCCACTCTGTCCTCTTCGGACAGTGCGCTGACGCGGACGGTGCGCTCGCCGGTGACCGGTGCGCGGAACTCGACGTCCTGCACCGACAGCGGCAGCGCCGGGCCGCCCGCGAGCGAGGCCGCCTGCGCCATCGCCTCCATCCCGACCACTGCGGGGAGCACCGGGATCCCTTCGATGCGGTGCTCGTCCAGATACGGGTCGGAGCCGAGTGCCAGATCGGCTTCGAGCACGGCCTCGACGCCGGGCACGTGCACCGGAATCCGTTCGGCGAACCGGGCCATGGGCGCGGGCTCGCCGACGCTGAGGGTGGGGCTGGCCGGGAAACGCGAGGCGAGCAGCACCGTGCACGGCGCCCCCGGATCGGCCAGCACCTCGAACAGCGCACGGACGCCCAGTTCGGGTTCGATCGGTTCGACGCCGCGGTGGCGCAAGGTGTCCAGCACGTCCATCCGGGCGCCCATGCCGAGTTTCGCCCACAACGACCATTCGAGGACGTGCGTGCGGCACGACGGATGCTCGGCCGCCCACCGTTCCAGTTCGACGCGCAGCCAGTCGTTGGCGACGCAGTACTCCGACTGCCCGGCCAGCCCCTGCCGTCCGATGATCGAACCGAACCCGAGCACCAGCCGCAGGCCGGGCAGCTTGTCGAGCAGCGCGCGCAGCCCGGAAACCTTCGGACGCAGGGTCGCCGCCAGCGACGCTCCGGTAACGTCGCGCAGCAGTCTCGGTTCGTTGACTCCCGCGCCGTGGATCAGCGCCCGCACCGGGCCGAATCCGCTGGCGGCCGCCACCAGTCCGGCGGTGTCGGTGACGTCGGCGCACACGTAGTGCGCGGCCACCGGCAACGCGGCAAGAGCTTCCGCCACCTGCGGATCTCCGGCCGGGGTCCGGCCGGCCAGCACGAGGACGCAGCCGGTCCGCTCGGCGAGCGCTGCGGCGACGTACGCACTGATGCCGCGGGCTCCTCCGGTCACCAGGCAGACCTCGTCCTTCGCCAGCGGAAGCGGCGCGCCGGCGGAGCGTGTCGAAGGCACCATGACCGCTCGTCGCAGCGACCCGTCCGGCTCGCACCGGAGTTCGAGGTATCCGCTGTGCCCGGCCAGCGCGGCCGGGTCGACTCGCTGGTTCTCGTCCGGCGTCTCGACGACTGTCACCGAGCACGAATCGGCTTCGGCCGAAACGCTTCTGGCCAGTCCCACCGCTGCTGGGTGTCCAGTGTGGACAAGGAAAAGGTGCCGGGGACGCCGTGCGTCGATCTCGTGAAGCAGGGCCGCCACCGTGCCCGGCCCGGCCCCGGTCCGCAACGCCACGGCGAGCCCGGAAGGCTCTCCCCCGGCCGCCGATTCGTGCAGCCAGTGCCCGGCTCCCGCCCGCACCTCCCAGCGCACCGGCGCGGGTTCGCCCGCTTCGAACGGCACCCATCGCGGCTCGAACGACCGCACCCACGGGCGGATCGGCTCGACGGTTCCGGTCCGGCTCCCGGCTCCGGAGAGCCCGGCCAGCACCCGCGCCGCGTCGCCGACCGTGGCGTCGGCCAGCGACAGCGGCGTGTCCGGCGGCTGCCGGTCCAGCGCGTCCGCCACGCTGCTGACCAGCTGGACCACCTGCAGCGAGTTCAGGTGCAGATCGCCGAGCAGCGTGGCGTCCGGGGTGATCGCGCTGGGCGGGAGTTCCAGCGCGGCGGCGAGGTGCCCGGTCAGCACCGTCAGCGGGTCGGTTTCGCCGCGGCTGGGCTCGGTGCGGGCGGGCGCGGCCTGCTCGCGCGGCCCGGCCGGAAGCTCGGCCGCGCTCGTCCATCCTTTCCGCATCTCGCACGGGTTCGCGACGAAGGAGGGCCGGGCGTCCAGCGGCAGCGTCCGGAACGCGCGCCCGGCGAACCACGGGTCCAGGTCCGCCGCCCCGGCGGCCGCGAGCACCGCGGTGGCGAACGCGTGCCGCCGGTCGTCGCCGCCGCAGTCCATGCTCACCGCGCGGATTCCGCAGGCCGCGGCGAGACCGGTCAGCATCGTGCCGGGACCGGCTTCGACCATCAGCTCGCAGCGGCGGGACAGTTCGGCGATCGCGTCGGCGAACAGCACCGGCCGGGTGAGCTGGTCGACCAGCAGTTCGCGGATTCCGCCCGTGGTCGCGGAAATCTCCTTTCCGGTCACGGTCGACACCACCGGGCGAACCGGCTGGCCGATGCCGCCGAGCGCGGCGCGCAGCGGACCCTCCGCGGCGCGCATCGCGGGACTGTGGAAACCGTGCGACACGGCCAGCTCGGCGGCTCGCACCCCGCGGCCGCGGCCCGGTCCAGCACGGCCCGGATCCCTTCCCTCGGGCCGGACACCACGATCTGTTCGGGCGCGTTGTACCCGGCGATCACCACGTCGGTGCCGGACAGCAGCGGGCGCGCGTCGTCGCCCGCGACGGCCAGCCCGGCCATGGTGGTCCCCTTGATGCCGTACTCGGCCATGATCCGGCCGCGCGCCGCCGCCAGCTCCAGCACCTCCGCCGCCGAACACGCGCCTGCCCAGTGCAAAGCCGTCAGCTCGCCGAGACTGTGCCCGCAGGCCGCGTCGACCACGGTGCCGAGTTCCCGCAGCCAGGCCAGCGCCGCGAGCGACTGCCAGACGATCACCGGTTGCGCGACGGCAGTGTCGGTCGAGGCCGTGAACTCGCCCGGCAGCGGCGGGAACGTCACCCGCTCCGCCCACCGCGCCCGAGTGGGCCGCACGGGTGCGGCCTGTCCCGGAAACAGCAGTCCCACGCGAGGCGCCGGCCCGGCACCAAGCGCATAGCCTTCGTGCTCGGCGAAGCGGAGACCGCCGTCCCAGCCCGCCGCCGCTCTTGCGGCGGCCTGTGCCGCCGAGGCGAGTTCGTCGGGCGTACGCGCCACGAGCGCCGCTCGTACTCCTTCGCCACCGCCGCTCGTCCGCCAGGCTGTCGCAGCCAGGTCGCCGACTTCCGCGGCGGAGAGCTGCCCCGCTGTGCCGGCGAGCGCGTCGAGCCGCTGCACGAGCCCCGCACTGTCGCCAGCGCCGAGATACACGATCTCGGCCGCTCCGATGCGCGCGGACCACCGGCGCACGCCCGCGGAAAGCACCGGAGGAGCTTCCGCCCGCGTCCCTTCGAGCACGACGTGGGCGTTGATGCCGCCGAACCCCATCGAAGACACGCCTGCGATCGGCAGCGGATCGGTCCACGGCTCGGGCTCGTCGAGGACCCGCAGCCGCGCCCTCCGCAGCAGTTCGTTCGGCCGCACGCAGCCGGTAATCGGCGGCAGCACGCGGTGGGCCACCGCCAGCACCGCTTTGATTAGCCCGGCCACCCCGGCGGCGGCCTTGGTGTGTCCGATGTTCGCTTTGACCGTGCCGAGCGCCGCGGGCGCGCCGGTGCCGAGAACCTCTTTCAGCGTCTGGAGTTCGACGTGGTCGCCGACCGCCGTACCGGTGCCGTGGCCCTCGATCAGCCCGGCCCGGCGCGGATCGATCCCGGCCTTGCGGTACGCGCGGGTCAGCGCGAGCGCCTGCCCTCGGCGTTCCGGCCGGGACAACCCGCCCGCTCCGTCCGAAGAGGACCCCCAGCCGACTATCTGGGCGTAGCTGCGCCGTCCCGCGCGTTCGGCGTCCTCCGCGCGCATCAGCGCGACCACGCCGCACCCTTCGCCGGGGAGGAAGCCGGTCGGGTCGGCGTCGTACACCCGCATCTCGTCCTTCGCGAGCGCGTCGAGCCGGGAAAACCCGACCAGCTCGAACGGATCCAGGGACATGTCCACGCCGCCGGCGAGCATGAAGTCGCACTCTCGCCCGGCAAGCGCGCGGCAGGCCGTCATCACCGCGAGCAGGCTGGACGAACAGGCCCCGTCGACGGTGTAGCCGGTGCCGTGGAAGTCGAACTGGTTGCAGACCCGCCCGGCGATCGTGTTCGCGAGCGCACCGGCGAGCGTTTCGTCGCCCGGAACCGGGAACGGCTGTTTGACCAGTTCTTCCAGGCGGTGCAGCACTTCGGCGGCCGTGTCGTCGCCGATCCCCGCCGCCCGCAGCGAGGTCGCCGCCGCGTCGGCGAGAAAGGGCCAGCGCAGCCGCAGTGTCCCGGCGCGGGTGAACTCGCCGGTGAGCGAATTGCCGAAGATCACCCCCGCGGTGTCCCGGTCGAGCCCCTCGCCGAGCGGGCAGCCCGCGTCGGCGAGCGCCTCGGCCGCGGTTTCCAGCGCGAGCCAATGGGTTTGGTCGGCCGCCCGGTACAACGGCCCGGGAATGGCGAACCGCTGCCGGTCGAACTCCCAGTCGCGCAGCACCGCCGCGTGCGAGACGGCGGCGAGGTCCACGTCCCCCGGCCCGCCCCGGTAGCCCGCGCCCAGCCGGACCTCGGGCAGCCGCCGGAAAGCACGCCTGCGCCCGAGCACGTTCTGCCACAACTGTTCCGGGCTCGTCGCGTCCGGATACCGGCACGCCAGCCCGACGACCGCGATCCGATCGCCGGTCACAGCGTGCTCCCGACGGGGCTGCTCGCCGGTTTCTCTCGCGTGGCCTCCTCGACAGCGGCGCGCTTCCTGCGTTGCTCGACCGCGAACAGCACCGCCCCGCGGAGCACGCACGTGATCACGAGGGCGAAGAAGTACCCGAAGACCACGCCGCAGACCACCAGCACGCCGTAGACGACAGCATTGACGAAGCCGAAAACAGCCTGGTTGCGCGGTTTCGTCGGCGAGGTGGCCGGGTCGGTGATCATGTAGTTGGTGTAGATCACGAAGGCCAGTCCGGTCATCGGCACGAGCGCGCCCAGCAGCGCGTGGTCGAACAGCAGCCAGCGCACCACTGCCTGGAACAGGTAGCCGCCTGCCCAGCCGAGGATCAACGGGATCTTCTTGGTGAGCATCGCGTTGAGCATGGTGCCCGCCATCAGGATGGCCAGCGGCAGCAGCCAGTCCCAGGCCCCGGTGATGTAGTTCGTGAAGTGGTACGGCGGGGCGATGCCGACCCAGGAAAAGGCCAGCAGGGTCACCACGATCCCGGCGTTCGACGGGTTGAGCACGTGCCGGAGCTTGCCCTTGATCCGCAGCCGGAACGCATACTTCGTCGCGTGCGCGACCACGACCGCGAACAGGTAGGGCCAGATCGAGGCATTGCCGTACAGCAGCATCGAACAGGCCAGCGCGGTGATGTGCGGCGGCAGCAGGAAGACGAACAGCGCGCGCGGGCCGCCGGCGAACTGCGGGCGGCGCTGATGCGCCCAGGCGTCCAGCCACTCCAGCAGCAATGCCACCGCGTAGCTGGTCGCCAGCGCGGCGAGCGGCGTCACCGGCGACTGCTCGAACCCCAGCACCAAGTAGCCGAGGAGGTTGAAGCCGGTCAGCGACATCGCGAACCGCTGCAACGCCTTGACCCGCACGTCCACCGCCGGTCGTCCGCCCGGCTTGCCGGACGTTCCGTCGCCCGCCGCGACCGGTTCGGCCGTTCGCTGCGCGGCCTTCACTGGGCCGCCGCCGTTCCGTCGGGCCGCAGCAGCACGGTGCGGTGACCGGGCGCGACGGTGATTTCGGCGCTGTGCACAGTCGTGCCGGAACGCCAGGTGACTGTCGCATTGGCGGGTGCCCCGTCCGGCAGCGCCAGGTGCACGAGGCTCCCCGACACCCCGGCATGCCCGTTTGCCGGGTACAGCTGGGTCTTCTGCGGGTGCGCGCCGTGCACAGTCACAGTCGCTCCGATCGCCGTTCTGGTCCCGCCCGCGGCGGCGGGCTGGACCAGGTTCAAGTCCGCGCCCGCACCGGTGCTGCGCGAGGTGTTGCGCAGCAGGACCGAGTCCTCCCACTGGTTCGCGACCAGCACGTCCAGCTTCCCGTCCCCGTCGACGTCGCCGAAGGCGAGGCCGCGCGTGTTCCAGGGGTCGGCGATGCCGAGCGGGCCGGCGAGATCGGCGTACCGCCCGCTTTCCGAGCGTACGAAGAACGGGTTGCTCTGATGGCCGGAAAGGTCGTCGCCGAGCCGGAAGTGCGGCCACGCCTGCGGATAGCGCAGCACCTGGTCGTTGCCGAGCGCGAGTTCCTGCAGGAGCGCCCAGCGGTCGGTGTCCCCCTTGAGGAACCCGGTCGCCTGCATCAGCTGGTCGGTGCCGGAGTTGTCGAAGTCGCCCGCCTTGATGTCCCATGCCCAGCCCGAGCGGGCCAGCCCGAGGTCCTCGCTGCGCTCGTCGTAGGGGAACCCGCCGCTCAGCAGCTGCCGCCCGGCCCCGGCCGGGACGAACGCGAAATTGCTCTCCTGCAAGGCATACGGCGTGGTGATGTTGCTGACCGCGATCATCGGCAGCTCCTGGTCCCCCTGGTAGCTGAAGGTCACGCCCATGCCCTTGAACGAGTCGTGGCCGAGCACCTCGGACCTCGGCGTCACCAGGTCCCGGGAACCGTTCGCCTCGGTGAACCGCACGTGGCCCGGCGAGGACGTGTTGACCAGCAGCTGGTCCGGGCCGAAGTCATTGGCGACGTACACGTCCGGCAGCCCGTTTCCGGTCAGGTCCTGCAGGCCGAGCGCCAGGGTCCAGGAGTTCGCCGAATCGGCGGGAAACGCCGTGCTGGCATCGGACACCGCCGGAGCCGCGCCCGGCGCCCCGGTCGGGCGGAGCAGCAGCAGGCGGTTCGTGCCCGCGTTGCGCGCCTTGTTCATCCCGTCCTGCATCTGCATCCGGGTGTCGTCCGCGGCGGCGGGGTCGAGCACCCGCGCCCCGTCCGGGAAATAGTTGCCCACGAGCACGTCCACGTGCCCGTCCCCGTCCACGTCGCCGACGTTGACGACACTGGAGTTCCACACCTGCATCGGCGAGATCAGCTCGCTCGGCCGGAACTGCGCGGCCGCCGGGAGCTGCCCGGGCGCGGCCTGGTTGAGGAACAGCACCGGCGAGCGGCCCCAGTAGTACACCAGGAAGTCCAGCCTGCCGTCCTCGTTCAGATCGGCGGGTACGCAGCCCATCGGGGCCATCGTCGCGTCGTAGGGCAGTCCGCTCGGGGTCAGCTGGAACCGGGCGTACTGCGGCCCGCCAGCGCCGGGCACCGGCAAGATGGTCACCGAATCGTCTCTCGGGTCCACCAGGCACGCGTCCGCCGTGCGGCCGAGCCCGCGCAGATCGGCCTGCGCCACCGCGGCGCCCACCGCGGAGATCCACGCGCGGATGCCTTCCAGCGAAGGCTCGACCGTCCGCTGGGCGCGGGCCTGTGCGGGCGCCGAGTTCAGCGGGACCTTTTCGAAGCCGAACCGCCCGGCCTGCGCCGAGGTCTCGTCCGCGCCGAGACTGGGCCGGGCGGTGAAGAAGCCGGCCACGACGACGAACACCAACCCGACGAGGATCGGCACGGGCCTGCGCCATACAGTGCGCACACTCATCCCCCATCACTAGCTCGGTATGTGTTTTCGAGGCCGCCGCGGACCTCGCGATCACGCCGGACGGCAGGCCAGCTTCCGCAGCCGGGATTTCCACTCCAGATACGCCTCGGGGTCAGAACGCTCGTTCAGTCCGTCGGCGGCGGTCTCCGTCCATTCCGCCGCTTCGCCCGGCTCCACGGCGAACAGCCGCTGGCACGCCAGCCTCGTGTGCTCAGGCAGGATTCCGGAGCGAAAACGCGCCGCGATTGCGAATAACGCACCCTGCCGCAGATACGGCTCAGCTTTTCCGCTGGCTTTCGCTACCTGATCGATTCTCGTTTCGCCCGCGTTTCCCGCGTAACACGCCGCCAGCCCGACCCCGGCCCACAGATGCGGCTGGGCCGCCGCCGGGAGCGTCGCGATCGCACGGGCGATTCCGTCCGGATCGGCGGACTCGACGAACCACAGCGCGCGCCCGCACCCGGCGAGCCGCGCGTCTCCTTTCACCGTGCCCGCCGAACGGGACCGCCGTTTCGCCGCGGCAATTCCGCCGAAATAGACCTCGGCGAATCCCGCGCCGTCGAGCGCGAGCCAGCGCAGCAACGGCGTGCGCGGCAGCACGACCGGCACCGGCAGCCGGGAGGGCACCAGCCCCCAGCCGTAGCCGACGTGCACGAGGTGGACGTAGCCGGAACCGGGGCCGGCCAGCAGCTTGGCGAGCGCGCCCGCGGATCCCATGGTCGCGAGGTCGGTCAGCGCCGCGCGCATGCCGGCCCCTTCGTAGGCGAAACCCCTTTCCTCGTCCGGAATCCGTGCCAGCGCACCGTGTGGATCACGCCATCCGGCCACGGCGTTGAAGCCGTCGACGAAACCGCGTGCGCAGTTCTCCAGGACCGACCGGTCCGCGGGCCGGTCGAGGCGGAAACCCCGGCGGGCGAAGTCCGCCATCCCGGCGGGCAGGCGCAGTCTTCCGGCAAACGGTGTAGGACCGTCATTTTTCACCGGACGCACCCCCTCAATGCGGCAGGAACTCGCAGTCGCATCACGTCCGCTCCGATCGGGGAGGAACGACGGCCAATGCTGCTCAGAACTTGCGAGCCTCTTTGTGGTACCAGTGCCCGACGAGCCAGGTCAAGGCTGTGAACAGGACAATCGCCGCACGGTCGGCCACCCCCGGAAAGGCCGTTAACTCGACCGGACGATTGCCACGAGGGATAGACTCCGCGCGCGCGAAATGCGATTCCATAACTGTTCGCAGAATGAATTCGGCCGAAATTGACAATGGTCCGCGGAGTCAATTTCTCGCCCGGCTCCGGGCGGGTGAACCCGCCGCCCGCCGGAGCGCGCGCGACCCGCGCGCTCTCCGGAAAGCCGCCCCGCCCGCGATGCGGCGAACTCATGCCGCGTCGCGGGCGGGAACATAAGAAAGGCTTTAACTACGTAAAACTATAGTTATATCACCCAGTCGGCGGAATCGGACCACCGAAACCCGTCCGCTCGGTTTTGTCAAGACAGTCCCAGCATGCGGGTGCACCGGTGCACCGCCTCGGCCGGCCCGTCGATCTTGATGTCGCCGGTCGCCAGCGCGCCGAACGGGGTGATCATCCTGGCCCCGATCCGGACGAACGTCTCCGCGTCGCTGGTGATGATCAGCACCGGGTCCTCGACTCCGCCACGCAGGAACTTCACGGTCCGCTCGCGTACCTCGACGGTGAACACCTCGTCGCCGACCCGGAACTCGTACGACTCGTCGATCTCGGGCACCCGGTCGGCGATGACCATGGCCTGCACGGCGAGGAAGCCCCACTCGGCACGCACCTCGCCGTCCCGGTCGTTCTCCGCCAGAAACTGCATGCCCCACTTCGCGAGGTCGAGCAATGGGGCGCGCAACTGCTCCCCCAGCGGGGAAAGCTGGTACCGTTTGCCCCGGCCGTCCCCCGGAACGGGCAACTGCTCGATCACGCCTTCCTCGGTGAGTATCCGCAGCCGTTCCGCCAGCAGGTTCGGTCCCATTCCCGGCAGGTTTTCGATGATTTCGTTGAAACGCGCCGGGCTGATGAGGAGTTCGCGGACGATAAGCAACGTCCACCGCTCGCCGATCACGTTCAGGCCCGCGGCCAGACCGCAGAACTGCCCGTAGTCACGCTTGCCAGCCATCGCTCTCGTCGCCCTTCGTCGTCCACCAGGTAACTCTATGAATCGATAGTAACACCGTTGTTAGACCGGTTGGCGGCAGGGCGCGCCGCGGCGGACTACGCGATGAGGTCACCGACCCCTCGGATGGTCCGGTTCGGGCAAGGTTCGCGTAGAGATAGGGTAACGGTTTTCGATCTTCTCTCACTCGGTCGGGCCAGCGACTCACCGGATCGGGCCAACGCTTCGAGGAGCACAGCGAGGCAGAGCAACATTCTCAACTTGCCCCGGGATTCGCGCGCCGCCGCCTCGCCGTCGACAGTGGTCAGCGCGGCAGCCGTCGCTCGCCGGGCATGCGCGGAGTTCGCGGCTGTGTCGGCCTCGGTATTGTTACAGGTAACGACCCGAGCGGACCCCACTGGCACTCCCGGTTCAGCGGGCTCGCTCGGGAGACCACTGCAGCAGGAACCGCAGCGCCTCCTCGCTCGGCGAACCCGGTTGCGCCGTATAGGCCACCAGCAGCTGCTCCGGATGAGTGTCCACTGTGAACTGCTGGACGTCGAGTTCGAGCTTCCCGGCCACCGGATGGCGATAGACCTTCGACAGCGTTCGCGGCCCGCGCACCTGGTGGTCCGCCCACCAGCGCCGGAAGTCCGGGTCCCGGACACTCAGCTCGCCGACCAGCGCGCTCAACGCCGGATCGTGCGGCGTCCGGCCGGCCTCCATCCGCAGCACCGAAACGCACTCGCGCGCGGCCCGCGGCCAGTCCGCGTAGAGCGACCGGAATGATTCGTCCACAAAGGTCAGCCGGATCAGGTTTCTTTCGGACACCGGCAGTTTCTCGAAGTCGGTGAGCAATGCGGCGCTCCCGCGGTTCCAGGCCAGCACGTCCATCCGGCGGTGCAGCACCATCGCCGGAATGTCGCGCATCGTGTCCAGCAACTGCTGCAACCGGGGCGCGATTTCGGGGCGGGCCGGGGCCCGCGGCGACACCGGAGCGACGTCGGCGACCGTGAACAAGTACGCGCGCTCGTCCGGCGCGAGGTGCAGGGCGTCGGCGAGCGCGTCGAGCACCGACCGGGAAACGCGGTTCGTGCGGCCCTGTTCGAGACGCACGATGTAGTCGATGCTGAGGTGGGCGAGCTGAGCCAGCTCCTCGCGACGCAACCCGGGGACGCGCCGCCGCCGTCCGTCGTCCGGGTATCCGGCCTGCCGCGGATCGACCGCCGCCCGGCGGGCACGCAGGAAGTCGCCCAGTTCGTTCGCCATGGCTCCAGTGTGCCGGGTGCCTCGAGCTGCCTGCCTGGTACTGGGATGCATAGGCAGCACTGTCCCTGGTCACGGCTCTGGACCGCGCCGAGGCTGGAGGCATGCGACACGACATCTCCTTCCCCAGCAACAACCTCCGCATCGCCGCCCACCTCTACCTCCCGGACGCCCCTGGCCCGCATCCCGCGCTGGTCGTCGGGCATCCGGGCACCGGTGTCAAGGAACAGACCTCGGGCTTGTACGCCGAAAAGATGGCGGCGCTCGGCTACGCCGCTCTCGCCTTCGACGCCGCCTACCAGGGCGAAAGCGAGGGCCTGCCGCGCGGCCTCGAAGACCCCGCTCAACGAGTCGAGGACTTCAAAGCCGCCGTCAGCTACCTGACCAGCCGAGAGGACATCGACCCCGCCCGGATCGGGTTGCTCGGCATCTGCGCGTCCGGCGGCTACTCCCTGACCGCCGCCTCCACCGACCGCCGAGTGCGAGCCGTCGCCACGGTCAGCGCCGCCGATGTCGCCCGCCAGCTGCGCCTGGGCGCCGACGGAACCCAGGACCCGGCGGTGTTCGACGGGATGCTCACCGCTTCCCGCACCGCTTCCGGCGGTCTGCCGGTCTTCCCGGCGAACGAGCAGGAAGCCCGCGCCGCGGGCGAGCACGCCTACGAGGGCTGGGAGTACTACTGCACCCCGCGTGGCGCGCACCCCCGGTCCGCCAAGACGCTGACCTGGGACAGCATCGACCGTCTCGCGTTCTTCGACGCCTTCGCGCCGCTCTCGCTGCTCGGCCCGCGGCCGCTGCTGACGATCGTCGGCGACCGCGCCGTGACCGCGTGGATGAGCATCGAGGCGTTCCAGCGGGCGACCGGCCCGAAGGAGATGTTCCGGGTCGCCGGAGCGTCCCATGTAGACCTCTACGACCGGCCGGCCGCAGTCGGCGCGGCGGTGGAAAAGCTGGCCGAGTTCTTCGGCAAGCATCTGTGAGCGTCGTCCGGGTCCGTCTTTCGACGGACGACGGCGGTCCTGTGGCGCCGCCATGATCCGTTCGTGGTCATCTTTCGGAGGGCATTGCCCGGATTCCTGGTTCTGCTCCTGCTCGGCACCGCCGCACCAGCGGCGGCCGCTGCGGAGAGGTCGGCGGCGGCCGTGCGCGCGGACGCGGCCAGCACGCCGGTGCTCGACTGGGGCCCGTGCCGGGAGCCGGGGCTGGAGCGATACCAGTGCGCGGTGGCCGAAGTGCCGCTGGACTACGCCCGTCCGCAGGGGAAACGGCTCCCGCTGGCGGTGATCCGGCAGCCTGCGGCCGATCCGGCCCGGCGGATCGGCACGTTGTTCACCGCGGTCGGCGGGCCTGGCGGGTCGGGACTCGACGCCGCGAAGCAAGGGCTGCTCGCCGAGGGCGAACTCGCGCGGCGGTTCGACGTGGTGAGCTTCGACCAGCGCGGGATCGGGCGCAGCCGTCAGGTGCGGTGTTTCGGTTCGCCTGCCGAGCAGGAACGGTTCTGGGCGAGCACGGCGTTGCCGCCCGCGAACCCGGCGGAGGAACGGCTGGCCGAGCAACGCGGCCGGGAACTCGCCCGTGGCTGCGCCGCGCACGACCCGGAGCTGATCGGCCATCTCACCACGGCCGACGCCGCGAGCGATCTCGACCTGCTGCGCCGGGCCGTGGGCGACCGGAAGACGACCTTCAGCGGCGGCTCGTACGCCAGTTACCTCGGCGAGGTATACGGCGCGTTGTTCCCCGGCCGTGTCCGGGCATTGCAGCTGAACGCGATGATCGACCCCGTCGGGTACACCAGCGACACGCTCGGGATGCTGTGGCGGCGCTCGGCGGGCACCGAGGAAGTACTGCGCGAGTTCGCGCGGCTGTGCACCGAAGCCGGCGCCGCACGATGCCCGGTGGCCGGAGATACCTTGGCGCGCAACGCTTCCGTGCTGGCCCGGCTCAAGCGCGGGCCCATCACCGTCGGCCGGGGCAAGGACGCGCTGGTCCTGCGTTACGCCGACGTCGTCCCGCTGCACGCCCAGCTGCTCTATGACACCGCGCGCGGCTGGCCCGCGCTGGCCGAGCTGCTTGCCGGGCTGGAACGCGGCCCGGACGCCGACCCAGCGCCGCTGCGGGAGATCTACCAGGTCACCGGCTTCCGGCTGGACTTCCTCGACTCCTACACCGCGATCTCCTGCGCGGACAACGAGTTCCCACCGGTACCCGGAGCCTGGCCCGCACTGGCCCGCGCGTTCGACGCCGCCGCACCGAATTACGGCAGGCATTGGCTGTACCAGCTGCAGGCCTGCGCCTCTTGGACTCCAAACCCGCAGCGCCACCAGGGGCCCTGGACGCTGCGGTCCCAGACACCCGCGCTGCTGATCAACAACCGCTTCGACCCCGTCACGTCGGTGGCCTTCGCCTACGACGCCCAGCGCGCGCTGGGCAACGCCCGGCTCGTCGTGGTCGACGGACACGGGCACAACCCGCTCGGCAGCACCTGCACCGACCGGCTGCGCGAGCGATACCTCATCGATCTCCAGCTGCCCGGTCCGGGCACCCGCTGCGCCCCGGACCACCGGCCGTTCGAACCCGTACCGAGCCGGTAGCCGCCGCTACCCGCGCAGGGCCGGGCCGATCCAGCGGCGGACGAGGCCGCGCAGTTCGTCGTCAGTGGCGGGCGGCGTTGACGGGTACTGCAGGAACGACATGAACAGCCGCATCAGGATCTCGGCCAGCTCGTGGAGTTCGGCCTCGGTGTGCACGCCGGCGGCCGCCCAGTCGACCTCGGTGTCGCGCAGGATCCTTGCGCCGAGGGAGAACGACGGGCGCGTGGCGGTTCCGGCGGTGAAGAAGTCGGCCTCGCCGGCCTGCAGGAGCAAACCGAGGTAGGGCTCGTCGGGCAGGGTGCGGACGGCGTAGACCACGGATTCGACCGCGACCTCGAGCGGGCCGTCGAACTCGGCCAGGTGTGCCCGCATCCGTTCGGCGAACTCGTCGGCGCCCGCGTGGGCGACCGCGCGCAGGATTTCGGCCAGGCTCGGGAAGTAGCGGTAGACGGTCTGCCGGGTCACGCCTGCTTCCGCCGCGACGTGGGAGAGGTTGGTCTTGGCCAGCCCGGCGCGGTCGATGCACGCGATCGCCGCCCGCACGATCCGGCGGCGGGCCTCGTCCTCGGCGCCGGGCGGGTCGCCCTGCCACCCGTGGTATCCCATGGCGCCGATCATCCCAGACGCACCGGCGCCGGGCGGCGGACGGATGCTTGCGCGGCCAGCAGCAGACCGGCGGCGACGAAGCAGGCCAGCGCATACGGTCCGCTTCCGATCGGGGTGCCGGAGCTGGTGACGCCGTCGCGGGCTTCGAGGTAACCAGGCAGCGCGCCGATCCAGCACACCGCCATGCCGCACAGGTAGGTCGCCGGGTAGTACCGGCCGAAAGCCGACGGCGGCTCGTCCAGGCCGCGATCCCTGGCGCGCAGCTGCGACGCGACGACCCATGCTCCGCCGAGCCAAACCAGGGCCAGTTCGGCGCCGAGGATCCAGGCCTGCGCGGTCGTATTGGGGTCGTCCCCGCCGAAAAGACTCGCCGGGAGACCGGCGATCGCCATGGTGAGCGGGGTGAGGATGCCCGCCGCGAGAACGCGCGGCACCAGCGGCCAGCCGCGGCGCTGTCCGGTGAAACGCACGACCAGGTAAGTCATCCCCGCCATCGAGACCGACGCGAACAGCAGCATGCTGGTCATCGGGACCGAGGCCAGCGCCGGGTGGTTCACGATGCGGTTGGCCGGGTTCCAGGCCCACCACTTGAGTTGCGGGCCCACCTGGTCGAAGACCTCGTAGAACACCTGGCAGGCGAACGCGACGGCGACGGCCCCGGTCAGCGGGCCGCGACGGCGGAAGATCCCGAGCGACCGCACGAGTTCGTAGGCGAGCTGGCTGATCACCGGGTAGAACGCCACGATGTAGAGCGGCAGCCGGTCCCCCATGAACTGCACGGTGAACTGGTTGTGCGCGAAGATGAATCCGTAAATCCGGTCGAGGCCGAACCATTCCGGGAAGTACAGCGGCGGTTCGGTGACGACGAGGTAGACCAGCGAGGCCCACCACAGCGCCAGGTTGACCGGGTCGCCCGCGCGGTAGCGGCGCACGGCGTGCCAGAGCGCGAAAACCGCTCCGCCGATGATCAGCACCTCGAGCAGCGGCATCGTCCAGTTGGCGAGGTCCCACGGCGCGCGGACCGAGACCACCGGGCTGACCGTGTGGCAGTCGAAGCCCAGCTGCCGGGTGAGCGCCTCCGCGTCGGGGCCGCAGGCGGCGCTCATCGCGCGGCGGCAGCAGCGGCGGCCGGCGAGTAGTCCGTGGCGGGCGGCTCGGCCTGGGGATCGAAGCCGTAAGGCACCCGGTGGCGGCCCAGCAAGGACCGGACGCAGTAGCGCGCCAAGCCGGCGAGCACGCGCGGGTTGCGCATCATGTCGCCCAGCGACTCGTCGAGGTTGAACACCTTGGCGAAATGCTCGTCGACGACGTCGTCCTCCCGGGCGGCGCCGACGATGAGGCTGAACGCCGGGGCGGAGACGGCCGCGAGGAGGCGGCGCTGCCAGGCGGGCAGCCGTTCGGTGCCCTCCGCGCACTCGTAACCCCGGTCGCGCGCCATCGCCAGCGTCCACGGCACTTCGAGAAGAGCGCGCTGTGCCTTCAGGAATCGCGCGCAGAAGCCTGTGTCGAGACTGGTGGCGCTGGCGAGATGCTCGCGCAGCAATAGCGCCGAACCGGCCGCGGAGCTGATGCCCTGCGCATAGAACGGATTGAACGCGCAGATCGAGTCGCCGACGAATGCGAGGCCGCGCGGCGGGTTCGCCCAGCGGTCGTAACGCCGCCACCGGTTACCGGTGGACCGGGTCAGATGCACCTCCGAGGTGGGCGCGCACCGGTCCATCGCGGCGGCGAACAGCGGGGTCCGCGTCCGGCGCGCCGACTCGACGAACGCGTCGGTGGTCCGCGGCATCTCCAGGCCCCACGAGCCCATGCAGGCGATGGCCCGGTCGCCCTCGATCGGGAAGAAGTTCACCAGGAACTCGTGCTCGGCGGGGTGCTGGCCGCGGTCCTGGGTCGGCATGAGGACCAGGTGCTGCCACCACCAGGACTCCGGCCGGCGCTCGGGCAGGTCGTACCAGCGCGAGGTGTAGGTGACCTTGGCGTCGAGGGTCTTCACCTCCGGCTCCGGCCAGCCCGCCGCCACCAGCCAGTTCGCGACCGCGGAACCGCGGCCCATCGCGTCCACGACGAAGTCGGCGTCCCGGTGCTCCTCGCCGCCGGGCGTGGCGATCTCGACCCCGGTGACCGCGCCGGCGGCGGTGGTCAGGCCGCGCACGGTGACGCGCTCGCGGATGTCTACATTGGACAGTTCGCGCACCTTGTCGCGCAGTACGCGCTCGATGAGGATCCGCGAGCTGTAGACCATCGTCATCGAACTGCGCTTGCGCGCCGACCAGCCCTCCCGGTCCAGGTAGGCGGCGTCCATCGACGGCATCAGATGCAGCCCGCCCGCGGCGATGAGGTCGTCCTCGAAACCGGGGAACAGCACGGTGATCGCCCGGCGGCCCGAGTTCAGCAGGAAGTGCGGATGCTTGCTCTGCGGCACGCCGCGCCGATGTTCGGCCTCCTCGGGGAGTTCGTCCCGCTCCAGCACCAGCACCTGATCGAAGTACGGGGACAGCGCCCCGGCCGCGCACAGACCCGCGGCGCTTCCGCCGAGGACGACAGCGGTCTTGCCGAGCTTCATCCGAACCAGCTCCGCTCGTCATTCATACAAAGTCGGAGATAATGTATGAATGACTGCGCACGCGTGTCAACAGTCGCTCTGTGTAACGGTTTTCCGGGCGGGACTACAGCGCGTCGCGCCCGCGTTCGCCGGTACGGACCCGGACGACGGTCTCCACCGGCGTGACCCAGATCTTGCCGTCGCCGATCTTGCCGGTGTGCGCGGTCTCCAGCACCGTGCGCAGCGCCGCGTCGACCTGGTCGTCGTCGAGGAGGATCTCCAGCCGGTACTTGGTGATGAAATCGACCGCGTACTCGGCGCCGCGGTAGACCTCGGTGTGCCCCTTCTGCCTGCCGTATCCGCGGACCTCGGTCGCGGTCATCCCGGCGATGCCGAGTTCCTGCAGCGCGATCCGGACGTCGTCGAGCACGAACGGTTTGACGACGGCGGTCAGCAGCTTCATCGGGTCTCCTCGCGCGCCGGCCGGGACGTCCCCGGCGCACCGGCGGGCGCGCTCCCCGGCGTCCGGACTGGATTGCCAGCTCGTACGCGCCTTCGGCGTGCTCGGCCTCGTCGACACCGTCGATCTCGGCCTCGCGGTCGACCCGGAATCCCAGGAATTTGTGCATGACCCAGCCGATCAGCAGGGTCACCACGAACGAATACCCTAGTACCGCCAGCGTTCCCACCGTCTGGCGCCACAACTGGCCGAATCCGCCGCCGTAGAACAGCCCGTCCGCGCCCTGCGGATTGACGCTCGTTGTCGCGAACAAGCCGATCAGCAGCGTCCCGGCGAACCCGCCGAGCCCGTGCACCGCCACGACGTCCAGCGAATCGTCGAAGCCGAACCGGTACTTCAGGCTCACCGCGAACGCGCACACCACGCCCGCGACGGCGCCGATCGCGATCGCGCCGAGCGGTTCGACGAACGCGCACCCCGGCGTGATCCCCACCAGCCCGGCCACCGCGCCGGACGCGGCGCCGAGCGTGGTCGGCTTCCCGTCGCGGATCTGCTCGACCAGCAGCCAGCCCACCACCGCCGCCGCGCCCGCGACGGCGGTGTTCAAGAACGACGTCGCGGCCAGGTTCTTCGCGGCCAGCGCGGACCCCGCGTTGAACCCGAACCAGCCGAACCACAGCAGCCCGGCCCCGAACATCACGAACGGCAGGTTGTGCGGCCGGACCGCCTGCCTCGGCCAGCCGTGCCTGCGGCCGAGCACCAGGGCCAGCGCGAGCGCGGCGGCACCGGAATTGACCTCGACGACGGTGCCGCCCGCGAAGTCCAGCACGTGCAGCTTCGCCGCGATCCACCCGTCCGGGGCGAAAACCCAGTGCGCCACCGGCAAATACACCAGCGTGACCCAGACGACCGAGAACACCGTCCAGGTCCAGAACCGGGCCCGCTCGGCGATCGCGCCGGCCAGCAGCGCGACGGTGATGATCGCGAACATCATCTGGAACGCCACGAACGCATACAGCGGCACCGTGGTCCCGCCGAGCGTGACGGTCTGCTCCGCGAGCCCTCGCAACCCCGCCAGCCGCAGGGTGCCGAGCAGACCGGCGAACCAGTCGGAACCGAACGCGAGCGAGTATCCGTAGGCCACCCAGATCAGGCCCACGGTGGCGAGGCAGACGAAGGTCATCGCCATCACGTTCAGCACGCTGCGCGCGCGGACCATGCCGCCGTAGAACAGCGCGAGGCCCGGCGTCATGAGCATGACCAGCGCCGCGCTCACCAGCAGCCACGTCGTGCTTCCGGTATCCACCACGCTGGAACTCCTCGTCTCGACTACCGGCCGCTGCAAGCTAACCGCGCGGTGTTACGAGGATGTTTCCGTTGTGCTTCCGCCGCCTGCCCCTAGCCGGGCGAAACCGGCGAACCGGGAGGACCTTCGCACCGGGACCGCGGACACTCCGCCGTCAACTCCGGTGCGGCAGTCGCCGCCGGGTTTGTCGCCTGTGAAGGACTCCGGTCGTCCGCAGCCTGCCGACTGTCCACACAGGACGCCAGCCGCGCCGAAATGCCCGATTGATCCGCATCTGACCATGTCTGCAGGTCCGTGAGGGGCTCCTTGACGGAGTCAGATTCCCGCAAGGAGTCCTTCACGGACCGCACACCTCGCTTCAGCAGGCGGGCCTGTCTGCAGGCAGTCAGCTCGGCCTTCCCGGCTTGGGCAGCGGAACTGATCGTCCTTTGTGGACGATAAGTGGGCTGAAGCGGCGAGGCTCGAGTTCCCGGCGGGGGAATCAGAGTCCCTCAAGGAGTCCTTCACGGACCTTCGGGCACGGGTCAGGCGGGGATGAATCGGGCCTTCCGGAGTCAGCGGCGACCGAACTCGGGCGGGCGTTTCTGGATGAACGCGTCGATGCCCTCCTTCGCGTCCGGCGTGTCGAACAGCCTGCCCAGCGCCGCTTGGTCCTCGCCGAGAGCGGTGTCGAGGTCCTGCTCCGCCCCCTCATCGATACGTTGCTTCGCGGCGCGCGCGGCCTCGGCAGGCAGGCGGGCGAGCGTCGTGGCCAGTTCCAGCGCTGCGGCGGGCAGGAGATCCGGGGCGACGACCTTGGCGACGACCCCGCGCGCGAGCGCCTCCTCCGGGTACACAGTGCGTCCGGTCAGGACCAGTTCCTTCGTCCACCTCGGACTGACCTGCCGGGCCAGTCGTTGCGGACCGCCTCCGCCGGGGATGAGGCCGAGTTTGATTTCCGGCAGGCCGAATCGGGCCTTCTCCGAGCAGAGGATGACGTCGCAGCACAGGGCGATCTCGAAGCCGCCGCCGAATGCGTAGCCGTTCACTGCCGCGATGGTCGGTTGCGGCAGGGAGCTCAGCGCGTCGAAGACCACTCGCGAACGTCGTTGGTACGCCTCGAACTCCGCCCGCGAAGAGGTGCCGTACTCGCCGATGTCCGCTCCGGCCACGAAGCCCCGGCCGGTGCCGGTGAGGATGACGGCGCGGACGTCCGTGGCGTCCCGCAGGGTCGTGATTTCGTTGCCTAGCGCGGCAATCAAGGAACCGGAGAAGGCGCCGAGCTTGTCCTCCCGGTCGATTCGCAGGGTCCGGACCGCGTTCTCGTCGCGCACGACCAGATTGGGGTGCACGCGTCGTTCGTCAGTCATGGGCGGAACTCCGGACAGTGAGGCGCGCGATCTCTTCGTCGGTGAGCACCTCGCGCAGCACCTCGGCTGTGTGCTCACCCGCCCGCGGCGGCGCTGAACGCAGCTGCCAGGGCGTCTCGCTGAGGGTGACGGGGCAGCCGATCAGCGAGATCGGGGATCCGTCCGGGCCCTTGGTCGTGACCAGGAGATCCGAATCCTGTTCCCGCAGTTCGGCGACGGCCTCCTCGGTCGTCCGCACGCGCGCGGCCCAGAGTCCGGCGGCGCCCAACGCCCGGACCCAATGCGCCGCGGGCTCCTGGCGCACGATCGCCTCCAGGCGACGCTTGACCTCGTCCCGGTCTGGCCAGGCGTCGAGGTCGGCGAGCGACGGGTCGCCCACCACCTCGGCGACGGCGTCCAGCGGGGCCATCGCCACCGCGATCCAGCCGTCCTGCGCCGCGTAGACGCCGAACGGAGCCGACAGCCACGCCTGGCCGATGCCTTCCTCGGATCGCTCGTAACTGCTGTCCTGGTTGAGGAAAGCGGAGATTTCCTGGCACTGCATGGCGATGGCGGTCGAGTAGAGGTCCACCTCGACGCGCTGCCCGATACCGTGCCGTTCCCGCGCCACGAGCGCGGCGAGGATGCCGTTCGCGAGGGTGAGCGCGGTGGCGTGGTCGACGATCGCGGTCCCGGCGGGCGTCGGCGGGTCGCCGCGCCGTCCGGTGGCCGCCGCCAGGCCCGACATCGCCTGGATGAGGAGGTCCTGCCCGGGGCGGCGCTCTCGGGCGAACGGCGTGTCCTGGCCCCAGCCCGAACCGGAGCAGTAGACGACGTCGGGCCGCACCGCGCGGATGTCGTCGTAGCCCAGTCCCAGCCGGTCCATGACGCCGGGACGGAAGTTCTCCACCACGACGTCGCAGGTCGCCGCGAGGCGCAGCAACGCGTCGCGCGCGGCCGGGTCCTTGAGGTCCAGAGCGAGCGAGCGCTTGTTGCGGTTCATCGCGAGATACGCGGCCGACTCCCCCGCGACCAGGCCGCCCATCATCTCCAGCGAGCGTTCCCACTCGCCTTCGGGGCGCTCCACCTTGATGACGTCCGCACCGAGGTCGGCGAGCATCTGCGTTCCGTACGGGCCGAGCATCATCTGCGTGAAGTCGAGGACGCGGATCCCTTCCAGCGCCTGGGTCATTCTTTCTCCTTCGTCGGCGGCACGGGTGCGACGGACGCCCGCAGGGCCCGTCGGTCGACCTTGCCGTAGTGGTTGCGCGGCAAGCTGTTTCGCAAGTGGACGTACCTCGGCTTCTTGTACGAGGCGATGGCGCCCGCGCACGCCTCGCGCAGGACGGCCTCCAGGGTTTCCTTGTCCCGCAACGGATCGGCGCTGACGACCACGAACGCGTGCACAGCCTCGCCCCACTGGGGATCCGGCACGCCAGCCACTGCGACGTCCGCGATCCCGGGGATCTGCTCGATGACCTGTTCCACCTCGCGCGGCTGGATGTTGTACCCGCCGGAGACGATGACGTCCGAGCTGCGCCCGGTCAGGCGCAGATAGCCGTCGTCGTCGACCTCGGCCTGGTCGCCGGTGGTGAACCAGCCGTCGGACAGCACTTCCGCGTCGAGATCCGGCCTCCGCCAATAGCCCGGCATGACGACCGGGCCCCGCACCTCTAGCACGCCGTCGTTCACGCGGTGCTCGATGCCGTCGACGAATCTTCCGGCCGACGCGAGGCGGCTCGCGGCGGATTCGTCGTGATCGGCCGGGGCCAGCGCGGTGAGCGGCGCAAGGGCTTCGGCGAGGCCGTAGAACTGGGTGAGCACGTCCGGGAATCGGCGGGACGCGCGGGCCAGCACGTCAGCGCTCACCGCGGAGCCGCCGTACGGGAGGCAGCGAATGCTCCGCCCGCTGGCTGGACGGGCGGTCGCCGCTTCGACCAGCCGGGCCAGCAGGACCGGCACCAGCGGTACGACGGTGCCGTCATACCGGTCGACCAGATCCAGGACGGTTTCGGCGTCGAATCGTCGCTCGATCACCATCCGCGCGCCTTGGGTGAAGCAGTCGAGCGCGACCGATCCGGCGAAGTGGGCTGCGGGGGCCGCGAGGACCACTGTGTCCGACTCCGTCACCGGAGCCAGTTGGGCGAGCGAATTCCGGGTCCGCGCCGCCCACGCGGCCTGCGTGACGACTGCCGCCTTCGGCGCACCGGTGGTCCCGGAGCTGTACATCAGCATTGCCACGTCGTCGGGCTGCGGACGCGCCAGCGCTGTCGGCTCGGTGCCGGACGGGTCGGGCGGACAGTCGGCGTCGAGACCGACGACAACGGTGCGGGCACCAGCGTCGCGCAGCGCGGCCCGCAGCAGGTCGGCCTGCCCGGGGTCGGCGCACACGACGGCCGCCTCCGCGTCGAGGCAGATCGCCGCGACTTCCCGGGCGTGAAGCCGCGCCGAGACGGCGACCCGGACCAGGCCGAATCCGAGCAGTGCCTGGTCGAGCAGCCACGTCGTCACGCCGTTCTCGAGGTGCACGACGACGCGGTCGCCTTCGGCCGCACCGTGTTCGGCGAGCAGGGCGTGGATGGCCAGCGCGAGCCTGGCCGTCTCGGCGAACGTGAGCCAGCGCCCGTCGTGCAGCAGCGCGGGAGCGGTCCCGTGTGCCTCGTAGGTCTGCGCGAGGATCTCCGGCAGAGTGTCAGCCGACATACGCACCGGCCCACAAATCGTTGAGCCGCACCACAATCCGCGCGTCGTCGGCTCCGTTGCGGATCATGTCGTGCAACGCGGACGATGCCACGCGCTGGAACGACGGCACCCGACGACGGACAAACGACTGCTGCATGGTCGAAAGCGTGCTGCTGAAGAATCCCCCGGCGAGTGGGTCGCGCCAGGCCCGAACGGCGGCGGGCTGGCCCCCTGCCGCCAGGTACGGCCCGGCCTGAACCTCCGGGGACGTGGCGAAAAGGACGAAGTCCGCCGCCTCCTGCGGGTGGGCCGACCGAGCCGACACGGCGAGACCGACGCCGCCGGTGAGCGACCCGGTCCGCCCAGCCGTGACCGGTGCGTCCGAGAACGCGACGCGCCCGTCCAGGGCGTAGGTGCAATAGCCGAACACCAAAGGCGTGTACCGCGCGGGACCGGCACCGGCGAGTTCGTCGAGCACCTGGATCGGGTTCGCGTCGAACGACCTTTCGGGCAGCAGTGCCAGCACCTCGCGCAGCAAGGCCAGTGCCGCCGACACGGTGTCGGCGGCCAGCCCGTCGTCATCCCACCAGGGCGAGTCTCCCAAGTGGACGGCCTCGCACATCGACAGCAGCGTTCCCCATAGATGCGTGGGATTCGCGGCGAGCAGAGTGCGTCCGGGCCCGAGGTCGGCCAGGTGCGAGAGGACGTCCGGCCACGTGCGTGGGAGGTCGGTCCCGGTCCTGGCCGCGCTCACCATGCAGGCCGCGTCGACCGGCAGCGCCAGCAACCGGTTCTCCCACACATAGCTCCGCAGGCTCGGCCCGACGTAGGCCGCCGCCCGGCTCTCCAGCACCTCCGGCGGGAACGGCACGAGCGCACCGGCCCGCACGGCGTCTCCCACGTGCGGATGGTCGATCGCCAGAATGTCGAACTCGTCCGCCAGTTCGTCGAGCGGGACGTCCTCGAACTGTTCGAGCGTCCGCGCGGTCCATTCGACGGAAGTGCCCGTGCGGGCTTCGTAATCCGCGGACGTGCGGACGATGGGGTCGATGGCGCGGGGGTGATCCCACGTAAGCCCCCGTAGGCGCGTCATGCCTGGTTCTCCTGTCAGCCGTGATGGACGGGGCTGGACGAGCGCGCCGGCTGACGCGCTCGGTTGCGCTGGTGCACGCCGACGGCGACCAGGCCGGCGACCGCCACGATCTGCAGCACGACGAGGTAGTACGCGGGGGCGAGGAGCGACCCGGTGGACGACACGAGCGCCACCACGATGTACGGGGCCACACCGCCGAACGCCGCGTTCGCGACCGCGTAGACGATGCTGAGGAACGACGTCCGCACGCCGTCCGGCGCGAGTTCCGACAGGAGCGCCGGCGTCGGACCGGCCACCAGGCCAAGCGACGCGGCGAACAACAGCACCGCAGCCCCGATCGAGACGGTCGTTCCCGCGATGAGCAGCTGGTAGCCGGGCACCGCCAGCACGGCGAGCAAGATCGCGCCTGCCAGCATCACCTTCCAGCGAGCGAACCGGTCCGACAGCCAGCCGCCGAGGACGACGAACACCGCGTAGGCGCTGAGGCCGACGAGCGACGCGGTCAGGCCCTGGCTGATCGGACGCTTCAGGACACCCTCGAAAAACGTCGGCAGGAACTGGAGCGTGACGTAGCCGCCCGCCGTCCACGACACGATCGCCGCCGTGCCCGCGATGATCATCCGCCAGCTCGAACGGAAGACCTCCTTGATCGGCGCCTTCTCCACCGAACCGGTCGCCTGAAGCTCGGTGAACGCGGGCGACTCGTCGATCCGGCGCCGGATGTACCACCCCGCCAGCCCGAGCGGCAGCGAGAGCAGGAACGGGATCCGCCAGCCGAAGCCGTGGAGGAACTCCTCGCTCATGACCGACGTGAGCGCGGTGCCCAGACCGGCGGAAACCGCCAGCGCGGCCACGATGCTCGCCGGCTGCGCCGAACCCATCAACCCGCGCCGGCGCCGGTCGGCGGACTCGAACAGCAGCGAGGCGGCTCCCCCGAACTCGCCGCCTGCGGAGAACCCCTGCACCAGCCTCAGGATGGTGAGCGCGACCGGTGCCAAGGCCCCGACCTGCTCATACGTGGGCAGGACACCGATCAGCGCGGTGGCGATCGCCATCATGAGGATGACGACGGCCAGCACCCAGCGCCGCCCGTGCCGGTCCCCGAGGTGTCCGAACACCAGCGCACCCACCGGCCGCAGGACGAAGGCGGCCGCGAAGATCGCCAGCGTCGCGAGCAAACCCACGAACCCCGCGCTCTCCGGGAAGAAAACCTTCGCCAGAACGGCGGAGAAGTATCCGTAGATCGCGAAGTCGTACCACTCGACGAAGTTTCCGGCGACGGCGGCCGCGACGATCCGCGGCCTGCTGCTGGGTGAGGTCGGCATGAGGCGTCTTCCTTGACGTGGGGGGTCCGGCTAGCGCACCGGGAAGCACGAACAAAGCGACGGTAACACGTGTTACCAACCCGTCCAAGAGGGTCGGCGGCAGAACTTCGTGGCTTGGCGGCCGCCGTCAGCGAGCGGCGGGGCCGCCCGGTGAGCTGGACGTACGCGGTGCCGCCGTGGAGCTGCGGGCGATGATCCGCGGCTCCGGTTCGGTCACCATGACCTGCTTGTCCACTGTCTGGCCGTCGAGCAGCTGCATCGCCGTCTCGACCGCGGCCGCGCCCATCTCGCGCAGCCCCATCCGGACGACGGTCAGCGCCGGCTCGAAGTAGGCGGCGTAAGGCATGTCGTGGAACCCGATGATCGAGAGGTCCCCGGGCACGTCGATGCCGAGTTCCCTCGCCGCGATCAGCGCGCCCACCGCGGCCTGCACGCTGTGCACGACGATGCTCGACGGCATCGGCCCGCGTTCGGCGAGCCGGTGCAGGGCGAGCCGGCCGGACTCGGGCTCGTGGCCGCCGTCCCCGACCCAGCGGTCGTCCGGTTCGAGACCCAGCTCCCGCAGCCCGGCGACATGCCCGTCGACGCGGTCCGCGCCGCGCTGGGTCGCCCCGTCGAGGTGCAGCAGGCCGATTTCCCGGTGCCCCAGGTCCGCCAGATGCCGCACCGCGAGCAGGCCGGCGGTGTGCTCGTCCGCGCTCACGCTTTGGTACTCGGCGGAGCGTTCGTTGACCAGAACCGTCGGGATGCGCGCGGCCGCGGCTTGCACGATCGCGGCGTCGGAATCGTCGCCGGCGGGCAGCAGCAGGAGGGCGTCGATCGCGTCGCTCGCGACAAAGCGGCGGAAGGTCGCCGCGTCCCGGTGAAGTTCGGCGGCGTCGGCCAGCATGAGCACGGAGCGGTACCGGTTGATGGCTTCCTGCGCGCCCTTGATGACCTCGCTGTACACCGGGTTGCTGATGTCGTGCACCGCCAGGCCGATCGCACCGGCACGAGACTCGCGAAGCGCCTTCGCCGCGTGATGCGGGATGTACTCCAGCTCGGCCGCGGCCGCCAGCACGCGCTCGCGGGTCTCGGAACGGACCCGCAACGCCTTGTCGCCGTTGAGGATGCGCGAAACCACAGCGTGGGTCACGCCTGCGCGGCGCGCTACATCCTTGATGGTCGGCACTCGTAGATCGTAACCGTCGCGTCTGCGAGGGACTTACAGCTGCGCGGCCCCACGGCTGCTGAACCATCCACAAAGGACGCCAAACCTGGCGAATTGCCTGGTTGATGCCCATGCGAGCGTGTCCGACCGTCTGCGAGGGGAACCCTCACGGACGATCCGGCGAGAGCCGCACTGGCCCAGGCCAGCCCTTCGACCTGGGCAGACGAGCCTCAACGGCGCCCATAGCGCCGCCCTAAGTCCCTGGCATGGGAATCAGATTCCCTCGAGGGTCCCCGCACAGACCTCGAACGAGCGCTCAGTCCGGTTCGGGGCTCGGCGTCGCCAGGGCTCCGTTGAGGATCACGTCGAAGGACCACTTCGTCCGGCCGCTGGACGTGCCCGCGACCAGCAGCCGTCCGATGTGCGCGATGTTCGGGTACTCCTCGGCCGGGGCCGCGTCGATTTCGGCGATCAGGTCCTCGTGCTGGCGATGCGCGTTCGGCATCCGCGCCCGGGTGCCGTGCTCCGCCGCGGAAGCGGTGGCCAGCAGGAACAGCTGATCCACCGCCAGCGCCGCGCCGTAGTCCGACAGCCCGCCTTCGACCAGCAGCCCCAGCGCGGCGTCGACCGCCCGGAGGTAGTGCGGCCCGCTCATCCGGGTCACCAGCGCGACCCTGGCCAGGCTCGGCTGCGCGAGCAGCACCGACCGGTACGAGTCCATCAGCGCCCGGAGCCGTTCCCGCCAGTCGCCGTCGCCCGCCGCGCGGTCGAACTCGATCTCGCCGAGGAAATCGTCGAGGACCGCGGCGTGCAGTTCCTCGATGTCCGCGACGTAGACGTAGAGCGAGGCCGCGCCGGTGTCGAGTTCCTTCGCGACCCGCCGCATGGTGAGCCGGTCAAGGCCCTCGGACCGGGTGATCGCGACCGCCGCGGCCACGATTCCCTCGCGCGACAGCGCCGGTTTAGCAGGCCGATCCCGCCTGCTCACCGGAGTTCTCCTCGCGCTCATGACCGCACTCCCCCTTGCTTTCCGCCTGCACCGACGTTACCGCAGCGAATCCCTCGGACCGGTCAGCACTCGGCCGGAGCGAACCGCAGCGAGTTCCCCGACGGGTCCTGGACGGTCAGCACCCCGCCAGAGAGGTCGGCCGGACGGCCCGCAGCCGCCACCCGCTCGGCGAGCGCCTGGACGTCCTTCGCCTCGGGCAGCGTGAAGTTGACCGCGAGCAGACGCGCACTGTCCTCGGGTGCAGGTTCGCTGCTCCCGGTCCTGAACCGGTTGGTGAGCACGACCATGCTGCGCTGCTCCCCCGGGCCGACGCCGAGGAACCTGCGCCCCATCCTCGCTCCGACTTCGAAGCCCAGCAGGTCGCAGTAGAACGGCTCAGTGTCGGCCAGTTCGGCGTCGGTGACCTTCAGCTGGACGTGCCCGAGAACTGTGCCGCCGGCGAGCCCGTCGAAGGGAGCCTCCGCTTCCGGGCTGTCGGTCAAGGCGGACAACTCCACTGGGTCGGCGACGAGCGCGGGCAGGCCGTTCTCCCATCGCCACTCGTCGCGCGGACGCGCCGCGGTGATCTCGACGGTGTGCCCGTCCGGGTCGTTCACGTAGCACGACTCCGAGACCTCGTGGTCGATCAGCCTGGCGTCGGCGTGCGACCCGAGGTAGTGCCGGGCGAAGCGGGCCAGGTCGGGCCGCGACGGCACCTGCGGAGCCACGTGGCTGAGCCCAGGACTCGACTCCGGAGCGGGCCGTGCGCCCGGAATCTCGTGCAGTACCACCAGAGTCCGTCCGGACACCCCGAACCGCGCCTCGCTCCCCTCCTTGCTGACGAGGTCGAAGCCGAGCGACCCGGTGTAGTACCCCACACTGCGGCCGAGGTCGCCGACCGTCATCTCGACCGAGTCGAGAACGACCCCGGCATTGATTCGGAAATCCTGCACTGCTTCACTCCCTGTCCTGGTTGTCCTGCGCCTGGGAACGTGTTCAGCGCTCATCGCGTCGCCGCCCGGCTCCGTTCGGCGCTCAGCGCGCGGCTCCACGACACCAGCTGATCCAGCGTCGCGTGCAGCGTCTTTTCTTGCGCCGGGCCGGGTCTTCCGTCCTCGCCGAGGTCGGCGAACAGCCCGATCGACGTCGCCGTCGACACGGTCGCGACGCGCAGTGCGCCCAGCACCTGCCGGAGCTGCTCGACCGCGCGGACACCGCCGTCCACGCCGTAGCTCACGAAGCCCGCGGCCTTGTCCGCCCATTCGCCGTAGAGCTGGTCGATTCCGTTCTTCAGCGCGCCCGGAATTCCGTGGTTGTATTCGGCGGTGACGAAAAGGTAACCGTCGTGCGCCGAAATCACGTCCGCCCATGCCCGAACCGGCGGCGGCAGCGCGGATCGCCGCATCGGGGGCAGCGGATCGTCGTACAGCGGAAGCTCGTAGCCGGCGAGGTCGGCGAGGGTGAATTCCGCGTCGGCGCGGGTTTTCGCGATCTCCAGTGCCCACGCGGCGATCTCCGCGCCCTTGCGGCCGGTGCGGGTGCTCCCGAGCACGATCGCGATCCGGGGGTTCATCAGTTCTCCTCAAGGGCGGTCTTGCGGACTCCGCGCCGCCAGACCGCCGCGATGGAAAGGCTGTCGGAGATCGTGCGGAGCGGATCCCCCTCCATCAGCACGAGGTCTGCCCGCATCCCCGGCGCGATGCGGCCGCGATCCGACAGTCCGAAGCAGCGCGCGGGAGTGGCGGTCGCCGCGGCGAAGGCGTCCGCTGGGCTGAGGCCGGCTTGGACCAGCAGCGAGAGTTCGTGGTGCACGCTCGCGCCGTGCGCGACCCCGCCGTGCGAGGGCACGGGAATCGAGGAGTCGGTGCCGGCGAGGAGGTCGACCCCGGCGGCGTGCAGGGCGGCGACATTGTCGAGGGCGTGCTGGAACGTGCCCTGCGGGTACGCGCCGAAACAGCCGCGCAAGGTGTCCAGCCACTCGGGCGAAAGCTTGCTCGCGACGCGCGGATCGTCGGCGAGCGCCGCGGCGTTGCGTCCCATCAGCGAAGCACTGATCACCAGGCACGGAGCGACGAACACGTCGGCTTCGGCCAGTGCGGAAACGATCTGCTCGTCCGCTCGCTGGTCGATGAAAAGGTGGGCGAGGCCGTCGACGCCGGCGTCCAGCGCCTGCCGGGTGGCTTCGAGCGTGACGGCGTGGGCGATGACCTTCTTGCCGAGGCGGTGCGCTTCGGCGACCCCGGCCTTCACCGCGGCGAGATCGATCTGGGGAAGGCCCGGATGCCCTATGACGGTCCCCTCCTCGATCATGACCTTGATGTAGTCGGCACCTTGCTCGACGAACGCGTTCACGTGCGCGACGGCCTCATCCGGCGTGCTCACGTGCGGCATCTTCCAGCCGCCCTCGCCGGGCCGGTGGTCGCCGAGGTCGTCCATCAGCTCGCCCGGGTGCCCGCCGTCCGCCATCAACGCCAGCAGCGCGGAGCGGACGTCGGCGATCGAGTCGTCCTCCTCGATCTCCTTGCGCTGGTCCATGGTCCAGTAACCCTGCATTTCCAGTTCGGTGGTGACACCGAACCGGAGCGCGTCGCGGAGACCGTCGAGCGACGTGTGCACGTGCGCGTCGATCAGGCCGGGCGCGAGCGTGGCGCCCTTCGCGTCGAACGTCTCCTCCCCCGCCGCGGGAGTCTCGCCGACCGCGACGATCGACTGGTTCTCCAGCGTCACGGTGCCGGCGTCGAGGATTTTCTCCCCGTCGAAGACTCGGGCGTTGACAATGTGCTGCTTCATGGACCCTCCACAGTGGATGACGGGATCTTCTCGGGCTCAGCGGGTTTGGCCCCCGCAACGGGACTTCCTCCACGAACACGGCGGCGAGCAGCGCGGCGACCGCGAGACCGGCGCCGGTCAGGAAAATCAGGTGGGTGGCGGCGGCCACGTCGTGCACGTAAGCCGCACGAGCGGCGCCGGACAGCTGCCCGGCGTTCTCCCCGGCCGTGACCGCCGACGCGAACAACGAGGCGAAAACGGCGATCCCCAGCGAGCCGCCGAGATTGCGGAACAGGTTGGTGGCCGCCGAAGCCGCCCCGATGTCGCGCAACTGCACGGCGTTCTGCGCGATCGTGTTGGCCATCTGCAGGCTGAACCCGGTGCCGGCGCCGACCAGCACCATGTACACCGCGGTGACGGCGCGCGAGGTCGTGGTGTCCATAGTGGACAGCAGGCCCATCCCGGCGGCGAGGGATGCCGCCCCGGCGATCGGGAACACCTTGTAGCGGCCCGTCCGGGACATCACCTTGCCCGCGACGTTCGACGCGACGAGCGACGCCAGCAGCAGCGGCAGGAGCAGAAAGCCCGAGTTCGCCGCCGAAGCGCCCTGCACCACCTGCTGATACAGCGGCAGATAGAGGGTCGCCCCGAACATCGCGGCCCCGGTCACGGTCAGCAGCACGGCGGACAGCGGGAAGTTGCGGTGCCCGGTGTAGATGCGCGGCGGCATCAGCGGTTCGGCGGCCCGCCGTTCGACGAGCACGAACCCGCCCAGCAGCACGACCGCCAGCGCGCCCAGCCCGATGATCTGCCAGGACCCCCAGGCGTAGGTGCCGCCCGCCCAGGTCGCCGCCATGACGAACGCGGAGATCGCGCCGGTCAGCAGGCCGATGCCGGCCCAGTCGATCGAGACCCGGGCGGCGCGGGGCACGACGGGCACCTTCAGCAGCACCGCGCACCACACGATGCACACCAGGCCGACCGGAACGTTGATGTAGAACGCCCAGCGCCAGCCGAGATGGCTCGTGACAAGACCGCCCACGAGCGGCCCGCCGAGCTGGCCGAGCGCGGTGACCGCCGCGACCATGCCCTGGTAGCGACCGCGTTCCCGCGGCGGGACAAGCACGCCGATGAGCGCGAACGCCCCCGCGCCGAGACCTCCGGCGCCGAGACCCTGCACCACCCGGAAAGCGATCAGCGCGCCCATCGACGCCGCCGTCCCGCACAGCACCGAGGCGATCAGGAAGAGGACGACCGAGCCGAGGAAGACGTGCTTGCGGTTGAAGAGATCGCCGAACTTGCCCCACAACGGAGTCGAGCAAGCGGTGGCGAGCGTGTAGCCGGTCACCACCCAGGCCATGTGCTCCAGCCCGCCGAGATCGCGCACGATCGTGGGCATCGCGGTGCCGACGATCAGCGCGTCGAGCAACGAAAGCAGCAGCGCGAGCAGCACGCCGAACAGCACCCACCGGACGTTCCGCGGCACCGCGCCCGTCCCGCCGTCGTTCGCGGCGGCGGATGTACCGGAGACCGTCAAGCCGATCACCTCTCCTGCCGATTTCAGGCAGCTGCTGAACGGCAGCCTGAGATCAGCATAACGAACATGTTCGTCACGAACCAGTTCGGGAAAGGGTGAGCAGTGTCGGCGGGAGGTTTGAAAATTGGCAACGTCGAGAGGATGTGCTGGTCACGGGCCGCTGCGTGCCTGTCGGGTCTGCCAGCTGGCTCCGGGAGAACTGCCCGGGAGAGCATCGCGGCGGGAGTCTTCCAGGCAGGGGGTGGACTTCCTCAACGCCCGGCCGCGAGCCCGACACGGGTCGTGAGACGGAGGGTTGGCAGAACGACCGCGGCAAGGGCCGTCTCGTCGGACGAGACGGCCCCCAGCCTCAGTGATGCAGCACGAAATCCGTCACCAGCCGGTTGAACTCCTCCGCGTGTTCCAACTGCGCCCAGTGCCCGCAGCGGTTGATCAGCACCGCTCGTGAGTCCGGGATGTTCGCGGCCAGGAACAGGGTCGACTCGAACGACACGACGCGGTCGTCGCGGCCGTGGATCAGCAGTGCCGGGGCGGTGATTCCGGAGACCGACGCCAGGTCCAGCCAGATCGGGATCGGGGCTTTCGGCACGGCGGCGGCGACCGCCCGCAGGTGTTCCGGGCGGGCGAGGGCCGCGGCCGAGCGTTCCTGGCAGAGTTCCGGGGTCGCGAAGCGGGCCTTGTCGTAGACCATGATCTCGACCAACCGGCGCATGCCTTCGGGGGTGGCGTCGGAGTAGGTCTCGAACATGATCTTCAGGCCCTCGGTCGGGATCGGCGGGCCCATCGTGATCAGGTGCGACACGCGTTCGGGGCGTTCCGCGGCGAGGCGGAGGGACGTGTGGCCGCCCATCGAATTGCCGACGAACGCGGCTTTTTCGATCCCCAGCGCGTCCAGGAGCTGGCTGGCGGCTTCGACGTGGTCGAGGGTGGCGAAGTCCGCCGCGTCGGAGTCGCCCCAGCCGGGCAGGTCGGGGGCGATCACGCGGAAATTCCGGGACAGCGCTTCGATGTTCGGCGCGTAGTTGCTCCAGCCGGTCGCGCCGGGGCCGCCGCCGTGCAGCAGGACGAGGGGGTGGCCTTCGCCTGCTTCGTGGTAGTGGATTTTCCAGTCGCGCGTCCGCACGTAACGGGAAGCCATCAGTGCGCACCTCCGGCCAGCAGCTCCGCGACGGCCTCCGGCGCGCGGTGACCCCACCAGTGCAACTGGTCGAGCGTGCGCACCTCCCAGGTCTCGTCGTCGATCAGCAGGCCGCCCCAGCCGTACTCGACGGAGAACCCGGACGGGGTGCGGACGTAGAAGCTGAACATGTGGTCGTTCGGGTGCATCCCGAGCGTCATTTCGAACGGCTGTTTCGCGTCGAGGCACCGGTCGTGGGCAAGGCCGACGTCGCGGATGTCGGCGACCTCGATCATGAAATGGTGCGTCCGCTTCGGATGCGGCATGTCGCCGAAAGCGACGGAGTGGTGTCGCGGATTGCAGTGCAGGAAAGCCAGATCCGCGACGATGCCCGGGGAGACTTCCTCCTGGATGATGTCGCTGAGTTTGAAGCCGAGCAGCCCCTCGTAGAAGGCCAGGTACGTTTCCCTCGGGACGCCTTGGGAAAGCAGCACCTGGTGCCCGGCGCCGCCGGTTCCGGTGACGAAGCCGCCGAGCAGCAGGTCGCTGTGGAAAGGCGTTTCGGCGTCGGCCAGGCCGGTGACGAGTTCGAGCACGTTGCCCATCGGGTCGGCGACCAGCACGATCCGGTCGACTTTCCGGGCGGCGGCCAGTTCCGCGTCGCCCTCGGTGGTCTCGACGCCCGCGTCACGCAGCCGGGCGACCAGGGAGTCCAGCGCGGCTGGCGACTCGACTTCGTAGCCGCTGCGGATCAGGTCGTCGGCGGGGCCTTCGGTGAGGATCCAGCGGTGCGCCTTCTCGTCGGTGCGCAGGGTGAAGCCGTCGGCGGTCTTCTCCCCCAGCTGCATGCCGAGCAGGGACACCGCGAAGCGTTCCCACGCGGCGAGGTCGCTGACCTCGTAGACGACGTAGGCGAGTTCCTTGACTCCGGACATCAAGATTCCTTTCAGTGCGGGAAAACGGGGACGGCGAGGCCGGTTTTGTCTGCCGCGGCGACGAACTTGTCGGGACGCACGGCGATCGCCTGGACGCCATAGCGGTCGAGCCACGGGAGCAACGCGTCCTCGATGTCGACCAGGTCGGTGGCGGCGCGGGTGTAGGCGGTGCGGGGCCGGATGGCGACGTAGGACGCGTTGAGCACGTCCCAGCCCGCCTTCTCCTCGGGCGTGAGCAGGGTCGTCGGGTCGACGTCGTTGCCCAGGAGGACGAAACCGTTGGGCAGCAACGCATCCAGCCGATCGATCCGGCCGACGGCGTCACACGCGAGCGGCTGCGGAAGGTAGCGGCCGACGACGGACGCGTCCCCTGGTTCGCCGCGCAGCCATCCGGCAGCGAGCGTCGGCGGGGCGTTCAGGGGCGGTTCCCAGGGCGTGACGAGGTTCGGCGGGACGGTGTTCATCGCCTCGATCTCCGCCGAGGTCGCCTCCTGCTTGATCACGCGGCCCAGCGCGACGGCCAGCTGGGTGTAGAACTCTGCGGACGGACGGCGTTCCGGTTCGTAAGTGCCGAGCCAGCGCTCGTCGAGTTCGCCGCGCACGACGGCGGCGAGCTTCCAGCCCAGGTTGTACGCGTCGCGGATGCCGGTCTGCATGCCCGCGCCCGCCCACGGCGGCATCAGGTGCGCGGCGTCGCCGGCGAGGAAAACCCTGCCCTGGCGGTAGGTTTCGGCCATCCGCACGTGGTGCCGGTAGAAGGCGTACTGGTGGATGTCGACGTCGTCCTCGGTCACGCCCAGCGCGCGCAGCAGCGGCCACACCTGCGCCTCGGCCGGGAAGTCCGCTTCGGACTCGGCCGGTTTGAGCGGGATTTCCCAGCGGTGGTTGCCCGCCGAGAGCGCGATGTCCACGACCGGGCGTTCGCGGTCGGTCCAGAAGGTGAGGAAATCGCGGTCCGGCCACCAGCGCTTGACCCGGCAGTCGACGACGATCCACAGCGTGTCGCCGGTGTCGCCGTGCATCGGGACGCCGAGCATCTTGCGCACCGGGGACGAGCCGCCGTCGGCCGCGATCGCGTACCGGGCGCGGGTGGCGGTCTCCTCGCCCGTGCCACGATCGCGCGCGGTGATGGTCACGCCGGCGGCGTCCTGTTCGACCGACACCACCTCGGTGCCGAAGCGCACCGTGAGGTTGCCGTGCTCCTCGCCGCAGCGGCGCAGTTCGGCTTCCAGCGCCGGTTGGTAGATGTTGTAGAACCGCGGTTTGCTCCCGCGCGTGCCGAGCGTGCTCGGCGGATGCTCGACGCGCATCACCTCGCGGCCGTCGTAGGTCACCCAGCGCAGCGCCCGCTGGGGTTCGACGACGCGCTCGACCCGGTCGTCGACGCCGAGGTCCTGCAGGATCCGCATCGTCCAGTCGTTGATCGTGACCGCCCTCGCCCGGGCGTAGATGTCCTCGTCCCGTTCGAACGCGGCGACCCGCGCGCCCTTGGCCGCGAGGGTCAGCGCCCCGGCCAGGCCGGTCGGGCCGTAGCCGACGACAGCGACGTCGGCGTCGTAGTGCTCAGTCAAGGCAGGCTCCGCAGTTTTGGACCGGTCGTTCGGTTCATTAGTGGCTACGGTCACACCCGGACCGGGCTTCCGTCAAGCGCGCCGCCGACGATTCCGGTGTGCAGAAAACCGGCGGCCCTATGCTGCTCGGCGTGGACACAGCGCGGGCCGGGAACCGGCGGGGACGGCGTTCCCGGGAGGAAATCCTCGACACGGCGTCGCGGATCATGGCCGAGCGCGGCTACTCCGCCACGACGATGTCGGTGCTGAGCACCGAGACCGGCCTGCCGAAAAGCGCGATCTACCACCACTTCCGGTCCAAGGGCGGGCTGCTGTCGGCCGTCATGGAGCGCGGGGCGTACGAGTTCTTCCGGCATCTGCGCGAATCGCAGGCGGATCCGCCCGAGGACCTTCCGCCCGCCGAGCTGCTCGGCTGGTTCCTGCAGCGCACCGGCGAGGTGTTCGTCGCGAAGCCCGATTTCCTGCGGCTGCACCTGATCCTGCTGATGAGCGCGGAAGCGGTCGCGGACGTCGAGGTGAAGGAGATCATCGAGCGCGTCCGCGCGGACGGACGGCGGCACATGCGCCGGATGATCTCCCAGTCGTGGGCGAGCCTCGGCCAGGAGACGGCGGACGCGGTGAGCGAGGCGCTGGACTACTTCGGCATCGCCGGGTTCGACGGGGCGTTCGTCGCCTGGCAGGCCGAACCCGCGCGGTCGATGCGGGATCAGATGGCGCTGCTGACGGAGGCGATGGTCGCCATCGCCGAACGGGTCATCGCTGGGCGCTGACCGGTGTGCTGGACTTCGCGCCGTTCCGTTCGGCGGCGGTCAGTCGGCCCGGGTCGCCGGGTAGCCGACGCCGGGCAGACCTCGGGCCTCTCGCATCCGCAGCCGACGCCCTCGCGCAACTGCCGGTCCGGTGGACTGGTCGCGATAGCCGCGTTCTTCGCGGTGCGGGCCGATGACCGGTTCTAGCCCGCTTGACGATCACGGGTTTCGCCCGCCCGACGACGGGTAACCGCTGGTTGGAAGGGGACTCAAATGACGAGCTTGATCACTGGCGACTCCGGCCTGGACGGCGCACCGCCGCGAACCCGCGGTTTTCCCCGGCCTCGTCGGGCACCGCCGAGTGTGTCGGCGACGCTGCATCGGCTTTCCTCGATGGCGTCGCTGCGTACGTGGGAAGAACGCTCGACTCCCGCGCTGATGCACGACGCGATCCTGCGCGGAGTGAGCGCCGGTGAGGCCGCCGAAGCCGCTCGGCTAAGCGTCGCTGAAGCGCACTTGCGCTGGAGCGCGTGGGCGTCTCGGCGGTTGACGCCGCAGCAGGTCGGCACGGCGGCGGAACTGTCGGTGCAGCAGTTTCTCAGTGTGCACGCGGCGTTCGCGGCGGCTCTTGCGCGTGAAGAGAGGCCCTGCCCCGGCGGCTGAGTACGCCGGGGCAGGGAGTGGGTCAGGCCCGGATCGTCGGACTGGAGAATTCTCCGTTCCACGACGACCGGTACGAGCCGGAGCCGCCCGTGTAGTTGAAGACACACGAATCACCCGGGTAGATTTTGCCCGCGCAACTCTCTTTCACCTCCGAGTTGTTCTTGTACAGAAACAGGCTGCCGCTGACGTAAGTCCCGGAAATGCTCCCGATTTTCGCTTGGACCTTGCCCGCGGCGACCTTTTCGACGCACACCGAGAACGTCACGCCGCCCGAGGTGTACCTGTTGCAGCTGGCCGCGGCCTGCGCGGTCGACGCGCCGGCCGCGGCCACTCCCCCAGTCGCCGCGAGTGCCGCGACGAACACCGCGGCACTCCGCGAAAATTTCCGCATGTGGATTCACTTCCCTTGGTTCATTGCTGACCGGATACCGGACGCGGGAATGTTCGCCGCCCCCAGGCGAGAATTGAGGCCATTGGCCTCGCGCCGTTCGAGCGTGGCACGACGTCGATGCCGCGCCAAGCGATCGCGCTTGTCCCAGACGCCGGAACCGCCGTGCCGGCTGGTCAGGCGGAGTCTGTCCGGCGCACCGGACAGCCTCCGGACAGCCGATGCCGCGTGCCGCCGAGGGCCTCCATGATGGTCGGGTGACTCGTGTCCGTCCGGAAACAGCGCGAAATGCGGCGGAGTTCGCTGGGTTGCTGCGGGAACTCAAACGGAATTCAGGCCGCACCCTGCGTCAATTGGAAGAACAGGCAGCGGCGCAGGGTGCCGCGCTGCCCCGCAGCACCACCGCCGACATGCTGCGTCGCGACGCGCTCCCCCGGCCGGAGCAGCTGGCAGTGTTCGTTCGCGCGTGCGGCGACGGGCGGCACCTGGCGGAGTGGTTGAGCACCCGCGAACGCCTGGCCGTGGGCCACTACCTGGCCGAGACGCCGCCAGCCCCGACGGAGTCCGCCGCACCGCGACGGCGCGGGCGGATGATCACACTCGCCGCCGTGATCGCGGCGCTGGCCCTGGTCGCGGCAGCGGCGTGGTGGTGGCGCACCGGAACGGACGACAAGGCCGCCCCGTCTCGTCTCGAGGTGCTGCCGCTGCTCACGGCGGGCGGGTGGGCCCGCATACGTCCGGCAGGCGCACCGGACCTGTGCTTGACCGAAGGCCGCGAGCACACCGGACGCTACGGCTCCGCCATCGCCGTCCTGCGCCCCTGCACCCAGCCGCGGCTGCCTCGGATGGTCCTCCAGCCTGTTGGTGCCGAACTGGCCACCATCAAGTGGGAACATCCCGTCTATCAGGTCATGGGTTGTCTGACCGTCCTGCACATCCAGCCCGTTGAGAACATGCTTGAACCGCAGGAGAAATGCGACAACAGCAACCCGGACCAGCTGTTCCGCATCGAACGCGTCGGCGACCAGCGCTACCGGCTGCGCACTCCCGAGACCGACTTGTGCCTGGGCCTGCGCGACAACCTCACCGCGGTCGACACCGAAGCCGTCCGCCAGCCCTGCGCCGCGGAACCCGATCAGGAATTCCTCATCGACCTCAACATCGACGGCTAGGGCGCTACGGACTCCACACCCGCGTGGTGGTCCACGATTCGTGCACCTCGCCGGGCCAGATTTCACGAGGCGGTTTTCCGGCCACCGGTGCGGGAACTCGCGGGCCGCTGAGCCCGGTGCCGACACCGATTTGCGGTTCGTGTACGCGGATGAGGTCGCCGTCGGAATCCCGGCCCCACGACTCGTCCTCGGCGACGACCGGTCCGACCGTCACCTTTCCGCCCGGCGTCCCGAAAGTACCGGGGGCGACGCTGCCGCCGACGGAACCGGTGGTCTGGGTCAACTGGTCCGGTTCGGTGGCATTGCTGTCGTACGCGCCGACAGTCGCCGAGGCCGACGGCATCAGTTCCGACGTGACGTACGTGCCGTCAGACTCGATGAACGTCCATTTGCCGTCCACGTTCGCGACGCCGGCCGCGACGGTCCCCCCTCGCCCGAACAGGCTGCCGTAGACGTGGAAGACGATGCCGTGGGTACGGTCGATGCCGTCGGCGGGGCTGTCCGGTTTGAGGACTGGCAGCGGACCCGGCGCACCGCCGGTGCCGCGGGCCAGGATGCGGGAGGCCATCTGGTCCAGGAAAGCGGAAATCCGCGCGCCGAGGCGGGCGGCGAACTGCTGGCGCTGCTCGGTGTCCGGAAATCCGAACATCGTGCGCATCGAATTGTACAAATTGGCGTTTTTCGCGACCAGTTCGGTGATGCTTTTCTTGGCGTGGACGATGTCTTGGCCGTATTCAGTCGCTGACCAGCCGAGCCGCTTCAGTTCTTCCTCGGTCGAGAGGGCGGTGGCCGCGAATTCGGCCGCCTTGCCGCGGAACGCTTTGCCCGCGCTGTCCGGCCAGGCCGCGTCCGCCTCGGCCGTCGTCCGCAGCGTCCCGCCTGCTCCGCCGAATTCGATGCCGGCGTTCGTCAGGGCCTGGCCGAGATCCCGCATCTGGATCTCGTTGCCGGTCGGCCAGTGCCCGCGCGGCCCGATCGCCTGCCACAGCCCGGACCAGTCCTCCGGTTGCTCGATCAACGCCTGGCCGTCTGGCATCGGTTCCTCCTCGCGGTCATTTCCGGAAGCACTGGGCCGCGGCCCGGTCGTGGTCCAGATAGTCGGTCACGCTCTGGACCCCGGCAGCCGTCTGCTCGGCGACTTTCCCCGCCAACGCTTCGGCGTCGGGCTGGAGCCTGGTCAACGCGGGGACATAACCGGCGGCGAAAGCGGCACCGAGCTGGTCGTTGCCGCCGCCGATGCCTTCGAGCCCGGCGGCGAGCGCGGGCTTGAGCCGTTGCATCGTTCCGAAGAGATCGGACGGGACATGGCTGAGGTTGCCGAGGACGGTCGTCATTCCGCCGGTTTCCATGCAGGCCTGTTCGTCAGTCATTCCCACGCCCTTTCGACTAGTACGCGCTGCCTGTCGTGCGCGGCGCGCGATGCTTCGTTGACCGTGGCGCGCACCCGCGCCGCGAGCGCCTTCGCGTCGGTGACCCGCAAGACTCGTTCATGCAGCCACAAATCCACCAGCCGGCCGCGTCCGTCGACCGTCGCGCTCATCAGCCCGTCAGCGGACTCTGCGGTAGTTCGCAGGTCCGGGAGCCGTTCGCGTACTGCCGCCAGGTTCCGGCGCACGGCCTGGTAATCGATGCCCGCGGCCAGCTTCGGGAGCGCCGGATCGTCGTCGCCGGGCGGTTCTCCGTCGGCGATCAGCCGGTCCAGCTCCCGCAGCAGCGGATCCAGCGAGAAGTCCACCGTGTCCGGTCGTGCTGTCGCGGGCAGGAATTCCCTCCCCGCGGCGAAAGCCAGCTCGGCGGCATTCGCCGCCGCGTTGTCGGCCGCCTCGAGAATGTTCGAGGCCAATCGGTCCGGATCGCCGTGCCGGAACAGCCGGGGATCGAGGTCCAGCCGGCGCAGCTCCCCGCAGGCGCTGCACACAGCGGCGGCCTCAGCCGACTCCGCGATCGCCGTCACCGAGCCCGGATCCCACAAGGACGCAGTCACCACTACAGCGTGCGCTCCTCGGCGAGTCAGTCAGCAGGAATGGCCGCTTCCTGCCGTCAGCCGCGCAGGTCGGACTCCAGTGCGGCCGCGGTAGCGCGCAATGCCGTCACCAGTTTCGGCAGTTGGTCCTTCCGGTAACGCACGCTCGGCATCGACACCGACAGCCCGGCCACGACCGTGCCGTCCGGGCCGTGCACCGGGACTCCGACGGCGGCCACGCCCCGCTCCGACCGGCCCTGGTTGAGCGCGAAACCGCTGCGTCGTACGCGGGCCAGGTCCGCCCGTAGCTCCGCTGGGTCCGGTCGCTCGCCGGGTTTGTCCACCGCGTAAAGCTCCTCGACCTGTTCCGGCGGCAGTTCGGCCAGCAGCAACAGGCCGGCCGTCGTCTGGTGGACCGGGAAGACCATCCCCTCGCGGGACCCGACCCGCAGTGCCTGGGAACATTCGACGCTCGCGATGAAGCGCGCCGTGTCCCCGGTCCGGACGGTCAGGTTCACCGACTCGTCCAGCAGGTCCACCAGGCGTCGCAGGTGCGGGAGCGCGGCCGCGCGCAGCTTCGACGCGGCGGACTGCGAGTGCGCCGCCAGCTCCAGCACCGGGCCCACCCGGTAGGCCCGGTTGGCGTCCTGGACGGCGAAATCGCGGTACACGAGCATCGCCAGCAGCCGGTGCGCGGTCGAGGGCGCGACGCCGATCCGCTCGGCCACTTCGGAGACCGTCAGCGGGCCTTCGAGCTGCAGCATCGCCGCGATCCGCAGGGCGTTGTCGACGCTGGCCACGGCATACGGCGGCGGGGCCTTGAACCGTTTCTCCATCTAGGGCCACCTTTCCGCACACCAGAATCCCGTTTTCCGCAGACCGGGACCCGCCCACCATAACCCTATGACCAGCACCCCAGCGCGGACTCCCGTTCGGCTCGCCGCGGTCGACGCACCGGACCAGCCGGCGGTCACGCCCGCTCTCGAAAGCCTTTACCGCGGTTTCGAACAGGAGCTGCTCGTTCCCTTGTGGACGGAGATCGGCGACCTGATGCCCGGGCATCCGCGTTCGCGGGCGGTGCCGCACCGATGGCGGTGGGCGAATCTGCTGCGGCTCGCCGAACAGGCTGGCGAGATCGTGCCGGTCGGGCGCGGCGGGGAACGGCGGGCGATCGCGCTCGCGAACCCCGGGCTCGGCGGCCGTCCGTTCGCGACCCCGACGCTGTGGGCCGCGATCCAGTACCTCATGCCCGGCGAGGACGCGCCCGAGCACCGGCACACGCAGAACGCGTTCCGGTTCGTCGTCGAGGGTTCGGGCGTGTGGACGGTCGTCGGCGGCGACGCGGTTCCGATGCGGCGCGGCGACTTCCTGCCGCAGGCGGGCTGGAACTGGCACGCGCACCACAACGCGACCCGCGAGCCGATGGCCTGGCTCGACGGCCTCGACATCCCGTTCCAGTACGGCATCGACGCGCAGTTCTTCGAGTTCGGCCGCGAGGAGATCAGCGCGGACGAGCGGACGACGCCGGAGCGGTCCCGCGCCGAACGGCTGTGGGCGCATCCGGGTCTGCGTCCGTTGTCCGCCGGCACGGTCGCGCCGGGGTCGCCGCTGCTGGCGTACAAGTGGGAGCACACCGACGCGGCCTTGCGCGATCAGCTGCAACTGGAGAAAGAGGGCTACGGCGGGACGGTCGAGCCGGGCCACGCGGCCGTCCGGTTTTCCAATCCGCACAACGGTTCCGACGTGCTGCCGACCATCCGCGCCGAGTTCCACCGGGTCGCGCGGGGCGCCGAAACCGCGCCGGTGCGCGAGACCGGTTCGTCGGTCTGTCAGGTCTTCGACGGGTCCGGCACGGTGACCGTCGGCGACATCTCGTGGACGGTCACGCGTGGGGACCTGTTCGTCGTCCCATCGTGGCAGCCGTTCTCCGTGAAATCGGAGTCCGGTGCCACGGATTCCGACTCCGGAGCCCTTGACCTGTTCCGTTTCTCGGACGCGCCCGTGTTCGAGGCGCTCCACCTCGACCGTCAGGAGACCCTCCGATGAAGCTCGCCACCCTCCGCGTCGACGGCGGCACGCGCGCCGTCCGCCTCGACGGAGACGTGCTCGTCGACCTCGGCTGCCCCGATCTCGGCGTGTTGTTCGCCCAAAACGACTGGGAAGCCCAGGCCACCAAGGCGTCCGGCGAGACCTGGCCCGCCGAGGGCGCGGACCTCGCGCCAGTCGTGCCCCATCCGTCCAAAGTGGTCTGTGTCGGGCACAACTACACCAACCACATCAAGGAGATGGGCCGCGAACTGCCCGCGTACCCGACGCTGTTCCCGAAGTTCGCGGACACCTTGACCGGCCCCGCCGACCCGATCGTGAAGCCGCCCGAGACCGACGCGCTCGACTGGGAGGTCGAACTGGTCGTCGTGGTCGGCAAGACCGTCCGGCGGGCCAGCGAGGACGAGGCCGTCGCGGCGATCGCCGGGTTCACGGTCATGAACGACATTTCCGTCCGGGACTGGCAGTTCCGCACCATCGAGTGGACGCAGGGCAAGATCTGGCAGTCCTCGACGCCGGTCGGCCCGTACGTCGTCACGCCGGACGAGGTCGGCGGCGTCCGGCCCGCGCTCGAGGTGAAGACCACTGTGGACGGACGCGTCATGCAGCGCGACGACACCGGCACGCTGCTGTTCGACCCGGTGCACCTGGTGCGGTACATCTCCACGATCGTGCAGCTCAACCCGGGCGACTTGATCGCGACCGGCACCCCGGCCGGGGTCGGCCACGCCCGCGACCCGAAGGTCTACCTCACCGGCGGCGAAACCGTCGTCACCGAGATCGCCGGGCTGGGCGCGTGCGTGAACCAGATCGTGAAGGACTCCTGATGGCCGCCGAGGAGTGGGCCGCCTTCGGGACCGAGCTTTTCCTGGCGCACGCGACCGATCTGTCCGGGCCGAGCGCGTTGCCCGGCTGGACCCGCAAGCACCTCGCGGCCCACGTCGCGGCCAACGCGGACGCCCTCGGCAACCTCGTGCACTGGGCCCGGACCGGCGAGCGGACCCCGATGTACGCCTCGGCGGACCAGCGCAACGCCGACATCGAGGCCGGATCGCGGTTGCCGGAAGCCCGGCTGACGTCGTGGCTGCAAGGCTCGGCGCGCTCCTTGGCTTCCGGGATGGCGTCGCTGACCCCGGAGCAGTGGCGGGCCGAGGTGGTCACCGCACAGGGCCGGACGGTTCCCGCCACCGAGATCCCGTGGCTGCGGGCCCGCGAGGTGTGCGTGCACGCGATCGACCTCGGCACCGGGCTGACCTTCGCTGACCTGCCCGAGGCGTTCCTGTCCGCGCTCGTCGCCGAAATCCGGGCGAAACGCGGTCTCGACGCGGTGCCGGACGGTCCGCTGCCCGACGTCGCGGCGTACCTGGCCGGACGTCCGCATTCGCTGGCCGGGGTCCCCGACCTCGGCCCCTGGCTGTGAGGAGAGCCCGATGGACACCCCTGACGTCCTCGTCGCCGGCGGCGGGATCGGCGGGCTGAGCACCGCGTTCGCGCTCGCCCGGCTGGGACTGCGGGTCCGGGTGCTGGAGCAGGCGAAGGAGTTCGGCGAGGTCGGGGCCGGCATCCAGCTCGCCCCCAACTGCACCCGGATCCTCGACGCCTACGGCCTCCTGGAAACCGCAGAAGGCGCGCGGCGTCGTCCCGGACCGGATGGTCATGCGCGACGCCGTCGACGGCCGCGACCTGACCGCGCTCGACCTGCGCGACCTCGAACGGCGCTACGGCTTCCCGTACCTGGTCATCCACCGCAGCGACCTGCACCGGCTGTTCCTCGACGCCTGCCGCGACGCGGGCGTGGAACTCCTTACCGAGCAACGGATCGTGTCGTACACGCAGGACCCCGCCACCGCGGTGACCGACGATGGCACCACGCACACCGCCCCGGTCGTGATCGCCGCCGACGGCCTGCACTCCACGGCCCGCAAGCTCTTCGCGGACGACCAGCCGGTCTCGTCGGCGTACGTCGCCTACCGCGGCACGGTGCCGATCGCCGAGGTCGGGCGTCCGGTGGATCTGTCCGAGGTCGTGGTGTATGTCGGCCCGCGCTGCCACTTCGTCCACTATGGACTCCGCGGCGGCGATTTGCTCAACCAGGTAGCCGTTTTCGAATCCCCGAAGGCGGTGGCAGGGCTGTCCGACTGGGGCACGCCGGACGAGCTGGACACCGCCTTCGCCGCCACCTGCGACGAGGTGCGGGCCGGAATCCCGCGGATGTGGCGGGACAAGTGGTGGCGCATGTACGACCGCAACCCGATCGCCACCTGGGTCGGCGGCCGCCTCGCCCTCCTCGGCGACGCCGCGCACCCGCCGCTGCAGTACCTCGCCCAGGGCGCGATCATGGCCATCGAGGACGGCTGGGTCCTGGCCGAGCACGTGAAGCGGCTGGGCACCGAGGATTGGGACGGCGCGCTGGCCGCGTACGAGGCGGTCCGGACGGAGCACTGCCGCCGGGTCGTGCTGACTGCGCGGGCTTGGGGCAATCTGTGGCATTTGGACGGTGTCGAGCGTTTGCAGCGCAATGTCTTGCTGCGTGAACGGGCGATCGATGACTACTCGTTCACCGATTGGCTGTACGGCCCTACTGCGCTGTTCCCGGAGGACGAGCCGCCGATGTTCGAGCCGGTGCCGTTGTCCGCGGCCAGTCAGGAGGTCGCGTCGTAGACCTGCTTGCCGCGCAGGTAAGTCGCCAGCACGTCCGTCTCGTGGATCCGGCGAACCTCGATCTCGAACAGATTCTGGGACAGCACCAGGAAGTCCGCCGACTTGCCCACCTCGATGCTGCCGACCTCCGCGCCGAGGCCCAGCGCTTCGGCCGGGCGGCGGGTGAAGCTGACCAGCGCCTCGTGAAGCGTGAGCCGCTGCGCGGGGTTGACGGTCTCCGCGCTTCCGCCCGGTGCCTCGCGGGTGACCATCGTTTCGATCCCGGTCCAGGGGTGCGGAGCGGGCAGGGCGACGGGCCAGTCGGAGCCTGCCGAGACGTTGGCCCCCGAATCAAGGAGATCCTTCAGCGGCCAGGAGTTTTCGATCGTCCTGGCCGGTACGCAGGCCGAGAGGCTGTCCTGGATGATGCCGGGGTACCACAAGTACGGCGACGCGTCCGCGACGATGCCCAGCTCGCCGAACCGCCGCACGTCGGCCGGGGCGACGAACAGGTTGTGCGCGATATGGAAGCGCGGGGCAGGCCCGTGCCGCTCACGCATGACCGCGATCGCGTCGAGCGCCATCCTGGTCGAGGCGTCTCCGGCGGCATGGATCTTCACGCCGCGTCCCGCGGAGACCGCTTCCTCGAGTTCGTCGACGAGGGCGGCCAGGTCGTACAGGCATTCCCCGGCGCTCTCGCCATGGCAGCCGTGCGGGAGGTAGGGATCGAGCATGGCGGCGGTGCGGGTCATCGGGACGCCGTCGAGGAACACCTTGACGAACCCGACGTGCAGCAGCTCCGAACCGAACTGCTCGGAGACCGCGAGGAGTTCCTTGCCGGTGATCCCGGGCTCCGCGAGCAGCGGCCGCGCCACCGTGGACGCGACGACCCGCAGCGTCAGCGAACCCTCGGCGTCCATCGCCGACAACGTGCGCAACGCGGGTTCCATGGTCGCCGCTTCGCAGGCGGTGGTGACCCCGTACTGATTGCACAGCTTCGCGGCGGTTTCGTAGGTGACGCGATGCCGTGCGTCCGGGTTCTCGATGCTCGCGGCGAACGCCTCTTCCGCGACGCGGGACGCTTGCTCCCACAGGATGCCCGTGAGCCGGCCCGCTTCGTCGCGGACATAGGTGCCGCCCTCGGGATCGGGCGAGCTGTCCTCGACGCCCATCGCCTGGAGTGCGGCGCTGTTGACCCATCGGTTGTGCTGCGTGTCGTCCCGGAGCAGCACCGGACGCCCGCCCGCTGCCTCGTCAAGCTTGGCTAGGGCCTCGACGTTCGCGAGCTTCGCCATGGTCACCGAACCGACGAAGCCGCCGACGATCCACTCTCCGGGCGCTGATTCCGCCGCCCGGGCCCTGATCGTTTCGCACACCTCCTCGGGTCCGTAGTCCGGCGGGATCCGCAGGTCCCACGCCTCGGCCGCGCCGCCGAGGCCGAGATGGAGGTGGACGTCGCAGATGCCCGGCATGAGCATCTTGCCGCCCGCGTCGAGCACGACCGTTTTCGGACCGGCCAGGCGTGCGATCTCCTCGGAGCTGCCGACGGCGGAGAACTTGCCGTCGACGACGGCGAACGCCTCGGCCGAGGTTCCCGCCGCGTCGCCGGTGAACACGGCGGCACGGATCGCGATCAGATCGGGGGCCTTCGCGAGGTTTTCATCCATGGCGGAAAACTACGAGAGAAGTGAAGTGCCCTACATCGGCCTAAACGCCGTTCCCCCGGCAAGCCGGATGTGCCGTCACGACACCTTCTCCGCCAACCTCCGGCACGCCTCCACCAGCGCGACCGCGTGTTCGTCCCGCTGGGCTTTCGTCATCCGGCCGGTCGGCGCCGCGACGCTGAGGCCGCCCAGCAGAGGGCCGTCCGGGCGGGCGACCGCGCAGCCGATCGAGCTGACGCCGTCCTCGCTTTCGCCCGCGTTGAGCGCGTAGCCGCGCCGCCGGATCCGTTCGATTTCCGCCAGCAGCGCGCTGCGGCTCGTCATCGTCTTCGTGGTGACCTGGCTGAGCGCGTCGTTCGGGTAGCGCTGCGCGATCTGGTCGTCCGGCAGGTGCGCGAGCATCGCCTTGCCCAGGCTCGTCGCGTGCGCGGGCAGGGTGCGGCCGACCCGGCCGGACACCCGCAGCGCCCGGTCGCTCTCGATCACGTCCAGGAAGCGCACCTGATTTCCTTCCAGCGTACCGAGATGCACGGTTTCGCCGGTGGTCTCCGACAGCCACTGCAGCACCGGCCGCGCGAGGGCGCGCAGGTCCATCTGGTTCACCACCGACAGGCCGATCTCGACCAGCGCCGGACCGGCCCGGTAGACGCGGCTCGCCGGGTCCTGGTCGACGAAACCGTGGTGGACCAGCATCGCCATCAGCCGGTGCGCGGTCGACTGGCCGACGCCGAGCGCGTCGCGCGCGTCCGACAGCCGCAGTTCCCTGGTGGCGCTGAACATCCGCAGCAGGCGCAGCGCGCGGTCCACGGATTCGATCGGGTACTGGGGAGCGGGGCGCGCCGGACCAGCCTCGGATGTCTGCATAGCAGACATGGTATCTGGACCAGGGTGTCCGTGGGCCAACCAAGAGAAAATAATGCGCACAGTTTCTTGAGAACAGAATAGAAGTCCGCAGGCTAGACTTTCGGCCGGGGCGCGGGGTTAGCATGAGCCGACGGCACGCGGGGCTCCAGGTCCCCGCGGGACTCAGGAAGCGCAGGAGCGACGATGCTCGAAGCACATTCCGGCCCGGAGATTCCGCCCCGGGCCGCCGAACTTCTCGACCGCGAGTGGCGCCTGCTCATCGACGGCAAGCTCGTCCCGGCGCGGTCCGGAGCCACCTTCTCCCGGGTGTCCCCCTACACCGGCGCCACGATCGCCGAGGTGCCCGACGCGGGCCCCGCCGACGTCGACGAGGCAGTGCGCGCCGCGGCAGCCGCGAAAGAGGCATGGCGGGACACCGTTCCCGTCGAGCGGGCGAAGCTGGTGGCAGAACTCGCCGACGCGATCGAGCGGCACGGCGAGGAGCTGGCCCTGCTCGACACGGTCGACGCGGGGTCGCCGATCTCGAACTCGCGCGTCGACGTCGGGGTCACCGTGGCGCAGCTGCGGATGTTCGCCGGGCAGGCGCTGGAACTGAAGGGCACGACGGTGCCCGCCAGCACCGCGTTGCACGTGACGACGCGCGAACCGGTCGGCGTGGTGGCGCGGATCGTGCCCTACAACCATCCGCTAATGTTCGCGGGCAAGGTCGCCGCGCCGCTGGTGGCGGGCAATCCGACGATCCTCAAGCCGCCGGAGGCCGCGCCGCTTTCCGCGCTGCGGCTGGCCGAACTGGCCAAGGACATCTTCCCGCCCGGCGTGCTTTCGGTGATCGTCGGCGACGGCCCGGCGGTGCCGGACGCGCTGGTGCGGCACCGGGAGGTGCGCCGGATCGGGTTCATCGGCTCCGAGCCCACCGGGCGCGCCATCCAGCGCGCGGCGGCCGAAAGCGGCGTCAAGGACGTCAGTCTCGAACTCGGCGGCAAGAACGCCATGGTGGTGTTCCCGGACGCGGACCTCGAAGCCGCGGCCGCCGGAGCCGTGTTCGGCATGAACTTCACGTGGTCCGGCCAGTCCTGCGGATCGAACTCGCGGCTGCTCGTGCACCAGGACGTCCACGACGCGCTCGTCGCCCGGGTGGTCGAGCTGATCGAGGCGCGGCGGATCGGCGATCCGTTCGACGAGCGCACCGAACAGGGCACGATGATCAACCGGGCACAGTACGAGAAGTCGTTGTCCTACATCGACATCGCGGTCTCCGAGGGCGCTCAGGTCGCCACCGGAGGCGGCCGCCCGGCCGGCGTGGAGCACGGGCTGTTCGTGGCCCCGACGGTCTTCACCGGCGTGCGCCCGGACATGCGGATCGCCCGCGAGGAGGTGTTCGGGCCGCTGTTGTCGGTCATCCCGTTCGCCGACGAGGCCGAAGCGATCCGCATCGCCAACAGCGTCGACTACGGGCTGACCGCGAGCGTCTGGACCGCCGACGTCACCCGTGCGCACCGCGTCGCCCGCGCGTTCGAGGCCGGGTTCGTCTGGATCAACGGCTCGTCCCGGCACTTCCCCAACGTGCCCTTCGGCGGAGTCAAGGGATCCGGCGTCGGCCGCGAGGAAAGCCTCGAAGAACTGCTCAGCTACACCGAAACCAAGTCCATCAACGTCATGTTCTGACCATCGAAGGCAAAGGGGCCCTCATGGCGTACGTCATCGGCATCGACACCGGCGGAACCTTCACCGACGCCTTCGTCGCCGACCAGCACAACCGGCTCGCCGCGGCCAAAACCCCGTCCACCCCGCCGGATTTCGCGACCGGCTTCCTCACCGCGATCGACGACCTCGCCGCCGAACTCGGCGTCCCGGTCCGCGAACTGCTCGCGAACACCGACTATCTCGTGCACGGCACCACCTCGACGCTCAACGCGCTGGTCACCGGAGACGTCGCGCAGGTCGGCTTCCTCACCACCCGCGGCCACGCGGACTCGATCAGCATCATGAACCTCGAAGGCCGTTACGCCGGTCTCGGCAGCGACGACATCCAGCACATGGCCCGCACCGCGAAGCCCGCGTCTTTGGTGCCCCGGCACCGGATTCGCGAGATCGACGAGCGCGTCGACTACCAGGGCCGCGTCGTCGTCCCGCTCGACGAGGACGGCGTCCGGGCCGCGGTGCGCGACCTGCTCGCCGACGGCGCCGAGGCGGTCGCGGTCTCGCTGCTGTGGTCGTTCCGCAATCCCGCGCACGAGCAGCGGATCCGCGAGATCGTCCAGCAGGAAGCGCCCGAGGTGTACGTGGCGCTCTCCAGCGAGGTCAGCCCGCGGATCCGGGAGTACCCGCGCAACGTCACGACGATCATGAACACCCAGGTCGGCCCGCGGCTCGGCAGTTACCTGCGACCGCTCGAAGCCGAACTGCGCGCCCGCGGGCTCACCGGCGCGCTCCTGGTGATGCAGGGCTCCGGCGGTTGCGTCACCGCCGCGGACGCTCCGGCGCACGCGATCACCACCATCGGTTCGGTGCTCACCGGCGGCGTCGTCGGATGCACCCGGATGGCCGCGTCGCTGGGCCACGACAAGGTGATCTCGACCGACATGGGCGGCACCACGTTCCTGGTCGGGCTCGTCGTGGACGGCAAACCGGTGACCACCACGAGCACGATCCTCAACCAGTACACGATCAGCACGCCCATGGTCGACGTGCACACGATCGGCGCGGGCGGCGGCGCGATCGCCTGGGTCGACCCGGGCGGCAACCTCCGCGTCGGGCCGCGCAGCGCGGGCGCCCGCCCCGGACCGGCCTGTTACGGCGAGGGCGGCTGGGAGCCGACGGTCACCGACGCCGACCTCGTCCTCGGCATCATCAACCCGGACAATTTCCTGGGCGGGCGCAAGAAACTCGACGTCCAGCAGTCCCGCGACGCCATCGACAAGGTCGTGGCCACCCCGCTCGGCATGTCCGTCGAGGACGCCGCCGCGGCGATCTACGCGATCCAGAACGCCCAGACCGCCGACCTCGTCCGCAAGGTCGTGGTCAACTCGGGCCAGGACCCGCGCGACTTCACGCTGTACGCGTTCGGCGGCGCGGGCCCGATGCACTGCGCGAGCTACTCGGCTGACCTCGGGGTCAAGGAGGTCGTGGTCCCGCTCGGCTCCACCGCGGCGGTGTTCTCCGCCTACGGCCTGGCCGCCTCGGACATCGTGCTGACGGCCGAACAGTCGCAGCCAGTGGCGATGCCAGTCGCGGCGGCGACCGCGAACGAGGTGTTCACCGGCCTGGAACGCGAACTGGAACGCCGGCTGTCCGAGCAGGGCCTGACGTTCTCCGCGATCAGCTACGAACGCGAAGCCGACATCCGTTACACGATGCAGCTCGCCGAGGTCGCGACCCCGGTCCCCGGCGGCAAGCTGACCGCCGAGTCGGTCGAGCAGCTCGGCCGCGACTTCGAGGCGGGCTACGAAGCGTTGTACGGCAAGGGATCCGGCTTCCCGGACGCCGGGCTGCAGCTGATCACCTACCGCGTCCGCGCCACCGGGATCCTGCAGATCCAGCCGGAGCTGCCCGGACACGGCACCCGGCCCGGCGAGCCGGTCAAGAGCGGCGAGCGGGACGTCCTGCTCGACGTGCGCGCCGGACGGCAACCGGCCGCGATCTACGACTACCGCGCGCTCGGCACCGGCCACGAGATCGCCGGCCCGGCGGTCGTCGAAGCGCCCACCACGACCGTCGCCCTGCCGCCCGGGACCCGGGCAACCGTGGACCGGCTGGGCAACCTCGTGATCCGTTTCCCCGAGCGGAAGGAACACTCCTGATGGCCGTCATCCCCGTCGCCGGCTCCGAGCGATTCGTCCAGTCCGGCGCTCCCCTCGACCCGGAAGCCCGGTTCGGCGACCTGAACCTGCACCGCGTCAGCTCCGCCGATGTCGACGCGCTCACCTACGAGGTCGTCCGGCACCGCCTGGTCGCCATCACCGACGACATGGGCGACGCGATCAAGCGGATGTCCGGCTCGGTCGTCGTGACCGACTGCAACGACTTCGGCGCGGGCATCATGGACGAGACCGGCGAGACCGTCCAGGTCGGGCTCTACAACATGCAGCTCGGGTCCGCTTTGGACATGGCCGTGCGCTGGACGCTGGAGCATCGCGCGGAGAACCCGGGAATCGCGCCCGGCGACCAGTTCCTGCTGAACGACCCGTGGATCGGCGGCGGCCTGCACCAGAACGACGTCACCGTGCTCGCGCCGCTGTTCTACGACGGGCAGCTGTTCTGCTGGACCGGCGCGGTCGCGCACCAGGTCGACCTCGGCGGCGTGTCGCCGGGCAGCTGGTCGGTCGAGGGGCACGACGTGTTCTGGGAGGCGCTGCCGATCCCGCCGGTCAAGATCGTCGAAGGCGGCAGGCTGCGCTCGGACATGGAGGACATGTACCTGCGCCGTTCCCGCGTACCCCGCCTGGTCGGGCTCGACCTGCGCGCCAAGATCGGCGCGAACAACGTCGCACAGGACCGGCTGACCGCGCTCATCGACAAGTACGGCCCGGACACGGTCAAGGCCGTGATGAAGAAGATGATGGGCGACGCCGAATCCCAGCTGCGCGCGAAACTGCGTTCGCTGCCGGACGGAACCTGGTCGGCCGTGGCGCACCAGGACGGCGCGCGGGCGGGCGACCGCGACATCCACAAGATCGTCGTCGCGATGTCCAAACAGGACGACACGCTGACCTTCGACTTCACCGGCACCGATCCGCAGGTCGACGGCATCATCAACTGCACGCTGGCCGGGCTGCGCGGCGGGATCCTGCCGATCCTGCTGACCATGCTGTGCCCGGACATCTCGTGGTCGCCCGGCGGGATCTACCGGTGCGTCGAGATCGTCAGCGAACCGGGGACGATCAACAACTGCACCTTCCCGGCCGGCATCGGGAAGGCGTCGGTCAACTCGGCCTGGTCCACGCAGAACGCGGTCTCCGAAACCGTCGCGCAGATGCTCAGCACGCACGCCGAGCTGAGCCGGTCGGCGATGAGCGTGTGCTGCGGCACCTGGGACCTGACCCTGCTGGCCGGGGTCGACCAGCGCGGCGGCGGTTTCGCCACGATGCTGTGCGACGCGATGTCCGGCGGGCTCGGCGCGAAGGTCGACGGGGACGGCGTCGACACCGGCGGCGAGAACTGCATCCCGATGGGCCGCATCGCCGACATCGAGATCAACGAGTTCAGCTTCCCGATGCTCTACCTGTGGCGGCGCGAGGAGGTCGACTCCGGCGGCCCGGGCCGGTGGCGCGGCGGCGTCGGGGCGTCGAGCTGCTTCATCCCCTATGACTCCCCCACCCGCAGCGTGCACCTCGTCGTCTCGGCCAACGGCAAGGCGGTGCCGCAGGCTCCCGGCATCTCCGGCGGCTATCCCGCCGCCACGCAATGGGACGTCCTCGTCCGCGACACCACCGTGCGCGACCAGCTCGCGAACGGCCGGATCCCGCAGACGATCGACGACCTCAGCGGCCGCGCGGACACCCTTCCGCCGCACCTGGAGACCGATCTCGCCGAGGCGGACGTCTACTTCACCCATTGGCAGGGCGGCGGCGGGATCGGCGACCCGCTGCACCGCGAGCCCGAACGCGTCGCCGCGGATGTCCGCAACGGCAAGGTGTCCGCAGTCGCGGCTCTCGACGTCTACGGCGTCGTGCTGGCAGACGGCCAACCCGATCTCGCGGCTACCGCGGCGCACCGCGATCGGCTGCGGCACGAGCGCGCTGGGCTCACGCCCCCGGAAGGAGCGCACCAGTGAACCTCGACCTCAACCTCCGCGTGGACGACGCGACCGGCGCGGTCGTCTGCCGGCACTGCGCGACGCGGATCGGCGACACCACGGCCGAACCGATGGCGCACGCGCGGCGCCACGAACGTCCCTCCACCGACGCCGGACCTGGCGTGCACGCCGATCCCGGCGCGTTCGTCGACCGGAAAGTGCTGCTGCGCCAAGCGTTCTGCCCCGGTTGCCTGACGCTGCTGTCCACCGAGATCGTCCCGGACGGCGAACCCTCCTACCGAAGCTGGAGCCTCGCATGACCCTCAACGGACTCGCCGGGAAAGTCGTCGTCGTGACCGGCGCGGCCCAAGGCATCGGCGCGGCCTACGCCCGCCGTCTGGTCGACGAAGGCGCGACCGTGGTGCTCGCCGACCTCAACCGCGACGGCGTCGAAGCCACCGCCGCTTCTTTCGACGGCCCGGGCAAAGCCAGTGCGTACGCACTCGACGTCGCCAACCGCGCCAGCTGCGCGGAGTTCGCGGCACAGCTCACCGAGGCGCACGGCCGCGTCGACGGCCTGATCAACAACGCGGCGATCTTCTCCACCATCAAGATGAAACCGTTCTGGGAGATCACCGACGAGGAATGGGACCGGCTGATGGCGGTCAACCTCCGCGGCCCGTGGCTGCTCGTGTCGGAACTCCTTCCGCTGCTACAGGCTTCGCCGTCGGCCAGCGTCGTCAACATCGGCTCCGACGCGGTGCAGCTCGGCCGTCCCGGCTACCTGCACTACGTGGCCAGCAAGGGCGGCGTGCACGGCATGACGTTCTCGATGGCGCGCGAACTCGGCGAGTTCGGCATCCGGGTCAACACTCTTTCGCCGGGCCCGGTGTACACCGAGATCGCGCGGGAAACCGTGACGCCGGAACAGCGCGAGACAATGTTGCGCGCCCAGTCGCTGCACCGGCCCGCCGGGGCCGACGACATGACCGGGCTGGCCGCGTTCCTGCTCTGCGACGACGCGGGCTATCTCACCGGGCAGACCCTGAGCGTCAACGGCGGGCTGGTGCACCGATGAGCACACAACAGGAACTCGTCGCCCTCTCGTCCCGGATCCTGGCCGCCGCCGGACAGGGCGACCTGATCTGGGGCCACGTCTCGTGCCGCGACGCAGATGGTCGTGGCGTGTGGATCAAGTCCGCGGAATGGGGCATGGAGGAGGTCACCCCGGAGCGCGTGCAGCTCGTCAACGCCGAGGGTGAGGTCGTCTCCGGAACCGGCCCGCGGCACAGCGAATACCCGATCCACACCGAGGTGATCGCCGCGCGCCCAGACGTGAACGCGGTCGTGCACACGCACGCGCCGCACGCCGTCGCCCTGGCCGCGACCGGACAGGAACTGCGTCCGGTGAGCCACGCCGCCAACCTGTTCGTGCCGCCCGAGGTCCCGCGCTACACCGAGACCGCGGACCTGATCCTGACGCCCGAACTGGGCAAGTCCCTGGCGGCGGAACTCGGCAACGCGCGGGCGGTATTCCTGGTGAACCACGGGATCGTCGCGGTCGGAGACTCCGTCGAGAGCGCCACGGTAGCCGCGGTGGTGCTGGAGCGGGCCTGCGAACAGCAGCTGCTGACGCAGTCGTTCGGCGGCTGGCCCAGCTGGTCGCCTCCGGAGGAGTCGCAGGCGAAGCGGGAGCACATCTATCACCCGCGTGCCGTTCAGGCGGTGTGGGACTACCTGGTGCGGCAGCTTTGAGCGGCGCTGCCCAGCCGTGTTCCTAGGTCCGTGAAGGACTCCTTGAGGGAACCAGATTCCTTCAAGGAGTCCTTCACGGACCGCGAACCGGTCCGCACCGCCCGGGCAGACGCAGCTCAACCGCACCGCTGGCGAACCACCGAAATCCCGCCGGATCCCGCTGCCCGCACCGGAATCCGCACCCGGCCCGCCCTTGCCGCGATAGGCAACAATTTCTAGGGCAAGGTTCTGCGGCGGAGGGCGGCCCGATGACGGTGCGAGTCTTGCTGGTCGAGGACGATGCCCTGATCAGCGCGGCGCTCTCCCTCGCGCTCGCCGATCAAGGCTGTGTGGTGACGCAGGCGGCGTCCGGCGAAGAAGCGCTGGAAAAACTCGATACGGCGAGCGTCGACGTGGTCCTGCTCGACCTGATGCTGCCCGGGATGGACGGGCTCGCCGTCTGCCAGGAGCTGCGCCTGCGCGGCGATCTGCCGGTCATCGTCATCACCGCGCGGGCCGACAGCCAGGACGTGATCGCGGGCCTCGAAGCCGGTGCCGACGACTACGTGACAAAACCGCTGGTCGCCGGCGAACTCGCCGCCCGCATCCGGGCGCTGCTGCGGCGTGCCGCGCCGGTCCGGCGGTGCTGCCTCCAGGTCGGCGATCTCCTGCTGAGCACGCACGACGAGACGGTTTCCCGCAACGGTGCGCCGATCCGGCTCACCCGCACGGAATTCCGGCTGCTGGCCGAACTGGCCGCGGCCGAGGGCGAGGTCGTCACGCGGGAGCAGTTGCTGCAGCGGATCTGGGGCCGCGACTACTTCGGCGGCACGCGGCTGCTCGACGTGCACATCAGGCGGCTGCGGCGCAAGGTCGAACCGGATCCCGACTGTCCGCGCCTGGTGCTGACTGTCCGGGGCATCGGCTACCGCGCCGAGCCCCGGCAGTGAACGCGGCCGGCTGTACCCGGCTTCCCTTGCGCTGGCGGGTTTCCGCGGCGTTCGGGCTCGGGCTGGTGGTGGTCGTCAGCGCGCTGTGCGCGGCGACCTGGCACCTGGCCACCGGGTACCTGCTCAACCAGCGCCAGCAGAGCGCCGACCGCCATTCCCGGGTCAACGCACGGCTGGTCGACAATGAGATCCGCGACCAGCCCGCGGACCTCGACGAACTGCTGAGCGCACTCGCCGCCGGACCGCATTCGACGATCCTCGTGTCCCTGCCCGGTGGCTGGCGCACCGCCGGCCGCCCGGTCGGGCCCGAGGCGCTCCCGCCCGGTTTGCTCGACAAGGCCCGCGCGGGCGCGCCCGCGCACGAGCGCTTCACCGCCGACGGAATCCCGGTTCTCGCTGTCGCACAACCACTTGCCGTCCCGAACGGATTCTACGTCGAACTGCATCCGCTGCTCGGGCTCGAACGGACCTTCCGGAACCTGCGCATGATCCTGTTCTCCGGCACGGTGGCGTGCGGCCTGTTCGGGGTCGCGCTGGGCGCGTGGGCGGCCCGGCGCGCGCTCCGGCCGCTCGCCGCGTTCACCGAGACCGCCGCCCGGATCGCGCGCGGCGACCTCAGCGCCCGGCTGCCCGAACAATCCGGCCCGGACCTCGCCCCGCTCGCCGCGACCTTCAACTCCACGGCGGACGCACTGGAGCAACGCGTCCGCCGCGACGCCCGGTTCGCCGCCGACGTCAGCCACGAACTCCGCTCGCCGCTCACCACGATGACGTCGGTCGCCGAAGTGCTCGACCGCCGCCGCGACGCCATGCCCCCGCCCGCGCAGAAAGCCTTGCAGCTCCTGCTGGCCGAGCTGCACCGGTTCCGCGGCATGGTGCTCGACCTGCTGGAGATCTCGGCAGTCGACCAGGCGGACAACGGCGAGGAACGCGAACTGGTCGACCTCGCCCCGCTCGTGCGCAGCGGCGTCGCGAGCAGCCCCGCCCCGCGTCCCGCCGTGGAGGTCGGCACGGAACCCCTGCTGGTGGCCGCCGACCGCCGCCGCCTCGACCGGGTCCTGGCCAACCTCCTCGACAACGCGGAACGCTACGGCGGCGGCGCGGTCCGGGTGGCCGCCTACGCCCGAGACGGCGTCGTCCGGCTGGAGGTCGACGACGCCGGTGACGGGGTCCCGGCCGAACTCCGGGAACGCATTTTCGAGCGGTTCTCCCGCGGCCTCCACGCCGGACGGCGGGACCCGGACTCGGGAACCGGCCTCGGACTGGCGATCGTCGCCGAACACGTGCGCCGCCACGACGGCCGGGTGTGGGCGGAGGAACGACCAGGCGGCGGGGCGCGGTTCGTGGTCGAACTCCCCCGGGCACGCGAGTGACTCAGTCCCGCTTCAACGCGTTGGTCAACCCGGCGACGACCGCAGTGGTCAGCACCCAGCCCGCGCCGGTGAAGACCCACGACCACACCTGCGCGGGGCCTTGCGGGTACCACGACTTCTTCTGGCCGAGGTCCACGATCGGGATGAGCACGTCGAGCGAGTACGCGACGGGCTGGAACGCGGGCCCGGAGGGAGCCGACGCCCGCATGTCCGACCGGTAGGCGCCGCCGAACAGCGAGGTCCCGAACGAGACCAGCAGCACTAGCCACAGACCGGCCAGCCAGGTGCGGTAGCCGTAGCCGACAGTCAGGTACAGCAACCAGTTCCAGAGCTTGCCCAGCGGGTTCAGGACCCGGCGCCTCCGCCACTGCTTGGCCACTTGCACCCGGCGCGCGGCTTCCACCCGCCCGGCCCGGCGGTAAGCGGCGGCCAGCTGGTCGTAGCCGGCCGGGGAGTATCCGAATCCGTCGCTGCGCAGCCACGACAGGCGTTGCCGCACGCTCACGTTCTCGTTGCGGAGGGTCTGGTACTCGAACCCGGCCAGCCCCGGCGCGGACGGCCAGCTCTCCGGAGCGTCGAACAGCTCGTTCACCCGGGCGCGCACCAGGTCGACCTGGCCGTGCACCGGCTCCGCGGCCAGCAGTTCCAGGCTGCCGGCCTGCACGGAGTTGAGCTGGAAGGCCGCCCCGCCGGCGGGCACCGAACTCGTCCCCACGAACCGGAGTTTGTGCCCGATCCGGCCGTCCACCAGGTGGATTTGGCCGTCGGTCGTGAAATCCCGGCGGAACTCCAGGTCGCCCTCGACGTGGATGCCGTCTCCGACGAACGCGGGATGCTGCCGGGTCGTCACGGATCCGTCGAACACCACCCGGCCGCCGATCCGGGCCTGGATCAGCCGGAGCGGGCCGTCGGACGAGAACCCGTTCCGGAAGGAAACGTCGTGCGCCACGGAAACCTGGTCCGCCGAGAGCGCGAAACCGTCCGGATTGGACAGTCGCGCGTCGTCGAAGACCAGGTTCCCGCCGAGCCGCGCCCCGCTGAGGAAAACCGCCCCGGCCGCGGAAAGCCCTTCGCCGAGCAGGGAGGTCCCCACCTGGAGGTTGTCCGCGGTCAGGGCTTTGCCGCCGGGGTTGCGCACACTCGCGCCGGAGATGTCGAAGTGCCCGCCGATCGTCGTGTCGGTGAGGATCAGGGCACCCTCAGCGGTCAGGTCGCGGGCATGCAGGTTGCCGCCGACCTCGATTCCCATGGCCAGCAGGGCGGTCTTCTCGAGCTGGCGGAGCCGCGCGCGGGTCAGGTACAGGTCCCGGCCGATGCGCGCGCCGCTGAGGTTCACCGCGCGGGCGACCTCGATCTCGGCGAGGTCGAGAAACCCGGTGGTCCGGACGTTGTCCGCGCGGAGGTAGCCGACCTGGCTCCCGCGCAGGCCGATCGACTTCGCCTCCGTTTCGGTGAGGCGGACCGCGCCGGTGAAGACGCACTGCTCCAGCGCCAGCGGGCAGTCGATCGTCATCGCACCGAGGTCCAGCTCGCCGACGATCCGGACGCCCCGCAGCCGGACCGCACGCGGCGGCGGGTCGGCGGCGAGCAGTTCGACGAGAACGGCCGCGTCGAGCGGTTCGCCGCCGGTCAGGTCGAGTTCACGGCCAGTGCGCGCCGCGTCGGCGAGTTCCTCCATCGTCACGCGCTGAGGATTTCACGGCCGCCGCGATCTCACCTCCCCGTTGCGGCAGGTTCCAGCGCGGTCAGCACCGACTGATGCGTGATCCACCCGGTCAGCTCATCGGCCCCGGTCAACACCGGAAGCCCGGTCCCCGGAGCCTGGGCGAGGGCGTCCAGCGCGTCCGCGAGCGTCGAATCGCTCGTCACGAGCGGCGGCAGCTCGGCGAGGTCCCCGACCCGGCCTTCGTGGTCCTCAGCCACCGCCTCAGCGACCGCGCGGGCGGTGGCGCAGCCCTGATACCGGCCGTCCTCGTCTACTACCGGCAGGATTCCGTGGCCGGACAGCGCGAGTGCGTGCGCCGCCAGTTCCAGCGGCAGGTCCTCGCGCAGCGGCTCCGGCAGCGGTTCGGTCACTGCGGAGACCTTCGTACCCTCGATCCGGCGTGCGGACGGGTGTTTGTCCAGATCGATGCCGCGGCGGCGGAGCTTGAGCGTGTAGATCGTGTCCCGGCTCAGTGCGCGGCTCACGGCGGTCGCGATCACGATGGCGGTCAGCATCGGCAGGATCACCGTGTACTGCCCGGTCAGTTCGAAGAGCACGATCACCGCCGTGATCGGGGCCCGCGCCGCGCCCGCGAACGCCGCTCCCATGCCGATCAGCCCGTACACGCCCGGCGACGCGGTCATCGACGGCAGCCACGCGTGCACCCCGATCCCGAACGCCGTCCCCGCCATCGCGCCGATGAACAGCGACGGCGCGAACACCCCGCCCGAGCCGCCGATCCCGATCGTCAAGCTGGTCGCCACGATCTTCCCGAGCAGCAGCACCAGCAGGAACCCGAGGACGTACTTCCCCTCGACCGCGTTCTGCAGCACCGGGTAGCCCACCCCGTACATCTGCGGCAGCACCAGCAGCAGCCCGCCGAGGAAGAGCCCGCCGACGGCCGGGCGCAGCCACTCCGGGCCGCGCCACAGGCGGTCGCACAGGTCCTCGATCCAGTACAGCGCCCGGGTGAACAGCACCCCGCACGCGCCGACCACCAGGCCCAGCACCACGAACAGCAGGTACTCCACCGGACTGCGCAACGTGAACGGCGGCAGGTCCAGGAACGGCGCGTTCCCCAGCACCGCCCGGCCGACCACGCTCGCCGTCACGCTCGCGAGCACCACCGCCCCGAACGACTCGGCGGCGAAATCGCGCAGGATCAGCTCCATCGCGAAGAACGGACCGGCCAGCGGCGCGTTGAACGTCGCCGCGATCCCGCCCGCCGCGCCGCACGCCACCAGCACCCGCAGCCGCGATTCGGGCAGCCGCGCCGTCCGGCCCAGCGCCGACCCCAGCGCGGACCCGATCTGGACGATCGGCCCCTCCCGGCCGACCGAACCGCCGGAGCCGATCGTCAACGCCGACGCCAGCGCCTTGACCACGCTCACCTGCACCGGAATCCGCCCGCCCCGCTCGGCGACGGCGTACATCACCTCCGGCACCCCGTGTCCCCGCGCCTCAGGAGCGAACCGGTGCACCAGCGGCCCGTACACCAGGCCTGCCACCACCGGGGCCAGCAGCAGGAACCACGGCCCCAGCGCCGGGAACCACGGATGCGCTGCCCGCCCGGCCGCCGAGTAGTCCTGGTGCCCGGAGAACAGGTGCGTGAAGGACGTGATCAGCCAGCGGAATACGACCGCGCCCAGCCCTGCGCCCGCCCCGATCAGTACCGCCAAACCGACTAGCCCGGCTCGGCTCTCCCGCACCCACCGGCCGATCGGCTGCCGCACTGGCACGACGATCCCGCGTTTCCCCGAAGACATCGGTGCAGTATGCAACAGTTGGCCAGGGATAGTGTTGCGGGATCGCTCACACCCCTACCGGTTCCACTCCCGCAGAGGTCCGTGAAGGGCCCCTCGCGGGCGAAGATTCCTCTGCCAGGGACTTAAAGCGGCGCTATGCGGTGCCCCGTTGAGGCTCGTCCGCCGCGGGGCTGGGTCGCCTGCGAGGGGAAACCCTGATTCCCAGTCCAGGGACTTCAGCCGGGATGCCTCCGCCTGCTGACTGTCCACACGGGACGCCAACCTAGGGGAAATGCCCGATTGATTCCCGGATGACCGTGTTCGTGGGTCTGTGAGGGACGCCTTGAGGGAACCAGATTCCCTCAAGGCGTCCCTCACAGACCGCACACCGCGCTCCCGCACGGCCCGGCCGTCGGTAGTCAGCTCGGCTTTCTCGACCTGGGCAGAGCCGCTCCCAATACACCCGCAGGGCCGCCTTAAGTCCCAGGCATCGGTCCCTGATTCCCTCACCGACGTCCCTGCCGTCCAGCAAAGCGACCCGCGGCTCAGAACACGAAGTAGCGCAACCACAGATACGGCGCAGCAACCAGCACAGTGATCAGCGTGACGACCGCGCCCTTCTTCGTGAACTCCCAGAACGAGATCGGCGTACCGGACCGGGCCGCGATGCCCAGCACGACGACGTTGGCACTGGCCCCGACCGCGGTCATGTTGCCGCCGAAGTCCGCGCCGAGCGCCAGCGACCACCACAGCGCCTCCGAGTGCGCGGGATCGGGGATGTCGTTGGTCAGCGCCAGCACGAGCGGGCTCATCGTGGCCACGTACGGGATGTTGTCGATCACGCCGGACAGCAGCGCGGACACGCCGAGGATCAGGAACACCGCCAGCAGCGCGTTCCCGCCGGTGGCACCCGCGGCGAGCTTCGCCAGCCAGTCGATCACGCCGGTCTTGACCAGCGCCCCGATCATGATGAACAGCCCCGCGAAGAACAGCAGGGTTTCCCATTCGACGCCGTCCAGGTACTGCTTCGGCTGCGTGCCCGAAACCAGCACCAGCAGGCCCGCGCCGAGGAGCGCGACCACCGACGGGTCCAGGTGCACCACCGAATGCAGTACGAAGCCGGCGAACACCAGCAGCAGCACGACGCCGGATTTGATCAGCAGCTTCGGCTGCCGGATCGCCTCGCGTTCCTTGAGCGCCATGACGTCGGCGACCCGCTGCGGATCGACGGTGAACGAGCCGCGGAACAGCCACGGCAGCACGAGCGCCAGCACGACGAGTTCGATGGCCACGATCGGCGTCAGATTGAGCAGGAAGTCGTTGAACGACAACCCCGCGCGGCTGCCGATGATGATGTTCGGCGGATCGCCGATCAGGGTCGCGGTGCCGCCGATGTTCGACGCGAGGACCTCGGCGATCAGGAACGGCGCGGGGCTGATGTCGAGCCGGTCGCACACCAGCAGCGTCACCGGCGCGATCAGCAGCACCGTCGTGACGTTGTCCAGGAACGCCGAGGCGACCGCGGTGATCAGCGCCAGCAGCAGCATGATCCGCAGCGGGGATCCCTTGGCGCGCTTGGCCGCCCAGATCGCGACGAACTCGAACACGCCGGTGCGGCGCAGGATCCCGACGATGATCATCATGCCGAGCAGCAGGAACAGCACGTTCCAGTCGACGCCGGTGTCCTCGGAGAAGAACGCGTCGGCCGAACCGCTGACGCCGGTCGCGAGCACGACGCCCGCCCCGGCCAGCGCCGCGGTCATCTTCGGGATCTTCTCGGTCGCGATGAAGACGTAGGCCACCACGAACACGACGACCGCGATGACCGTGCTCACCAGCCGGCCGCCAAGGTCAGCGAGGCGTCAGAGCCAGCTCCAGCAGCCGCGACGCGGACACCACGCCGAGCAGCGTCCGGTCCCGCATGACCGCCACGAGCGGACAGCGCAGCCGGGACATCGTCGCCGCGACCTCCACGATCGTGTCGTCGGCGTCCACCCTCGGCAATTCGCGCGGTTCGGCGGGCAGCAGTTCGCGCACCGTCCGCCCGCCGAGCTTGTCCGCGACGCGGTCGGCCGTCGATTCGCTGAGCACCCCGGCGAGCGACGGATCGTCGCGGACATAGGGCGGCACCAGGAACTGCACGACGTCCGAGGCGGGCAGCACCGAATGCGGGCACCCGGACGCGTCCGTCACCACCAGCCCGGGCAGCCGGTGCTCGGCCAGCATCCGCGCGGCCGCCAGCGCGTCCGAGTCGAGGTCGACGACCGGAAACTCCTCGGCCAGCTCCGCTGCGTGCATGCCCCCAGGCTACGGCGTGTGCGACCGGATCGCCGGACCTCGCGATTTCTTTCCGCACGCCTGACGGCGGCACCAGGGTCATCGGGGCTCCTCGGGGTTGGCGGTCCGGCTCGTCGCCCGGCTGGGCACGAGCGGGCCGACCAGACTTCCCGGCACTCCACGCGTAAAGATGCCGCAAAGATCGCCCCGGGGCAAACTGGGGCGACGGCCAAAGTCCTGTGGTCCGGGGAATTCCGGCCCTGTCCAGGCAACCAAGCGGCTGTCAGGGTCGACGCCAGCATCGGACGAGACGAAGAAGGTCGCCATGGAACGCGGACTCCCCGCCGCCTCCACTGTCACCACTGCCGTCGGAATGGCCGTCCGCGCTCCGTCGGCGCACAACTTCCAGCCCTGGCGCTTCGCGGTCGGCTACCGGTCGTTGCACCTCTTCGCCGACTCGTCGCGGCACCCGGCCGAGACCGGTTCGGACAGGCGGGATCGGGTGATCAGCTGCGGAGCGGCGCTGCACCACCTCCGCATCGCCTTCGCCGCGCTCGGCTGGCATGCCGAGGCGCACCGGCTGCCCGACCCGGCCGAACCCGACCACCTCGCGGCCGTCGAACTCCACCGGCACGAGCCCACCCTCGACGAGGTCGCGCTCGCCGCCGCGATTCCCCTCCGCCGCACCGATCGACGGCGGCACAGCTCCTGGCGCGTGCCTCGCGGACATCTCGAAAACATCGCCGAAGCCGTCGCGGACGAAGGCGTCGTGCTGTGCGAAGCCGAAGACGCCGAGCGGTGCTACTTGGCCGGGGCGATCGAGGAAGCCCGCAGCGCGGCCGTCGAGGACGACGAAACTGTGCTGCTGGTCCTGGGCACGGCGTCCGACGACCGCATGTCCCGGCTCCGCGCCGGAGAAGCCACCAGCGCCGCCCTGCTGACCGCTACTCGGTTCGGCCTCGCCAGCTGCCCGCTCACCGAACCGCTCGAACTGCCCGACGTCCGCCGTACGGTCGAGGAGCGGGTTTCCCCGGGCGCGTTTCCGCAGCTGGTCCTGTGCATCGGCTGGGCACCGGCCAACGCCGACCCGCTGCCCGCGACCCCGCGGTATTCCGTGGACGACGTGCTGGAGCCGCTGGAAGCCGCGAGGGTGCACCAGCCGTCCTGAGGCCCTCGGTCACGGATGGGTCCGCTGTTCGGCGTTCCCGGCATATTCCTCTCTCGCGCATTCCGCCGTGCCGGACTGGTTCAGCCGCCAGAATCGCCGGGGAACGGCGCTGTCCACAGAGGAGCCGGGCCCGCCCGGCGGCGGGGACCAAAGACCCTTGGCGCGCGGAGGTTCCGCGAGTGATCGTCGGAGCAGGCCGTGACGAACGGAGACATCCATGCACGTGCGCGACATCATGACCACCCCGGTGATCGCGGTGACGCCGTCGGCCTCGCTGGCGGAGGCCTCCCAGCTCATGACCCGGCACGGTTTCACCGCCCTGCCGGTCGTCGACGGGCGGGGACGCCTGCTGGGACTGCTGAACGAGGAGGACGTGCTCCGCGCGGGAACCCCCGGCGAAGCGGGGCCGGACGACGGAGTGATCCTCGGCGGGCACCGCACCGCCGGGAGCGTCATGCGCACGCCGGGCATGGCCGCGGCGGCGGGCCTGGAGGTGAGCGAGCTGGCCGGCCGCATGGCCGAGGCCGGGGTCCGCTCGCTGCCGGTGCTCGACGACGGGATCCTCGTCGGCATGGTCACTTTCCAGGACGTGCTCCGGGCTCACCCCGGAACGTCGTGACCGGTCACAGCGCCGGGACCTCCGGCGCGCTGCGCACCGTCGTGACTTCCGGGGCGGGCCGCCGGGCGGTCATCCGCGTGGGCAGCCCGTATCCGATGCGCAGCAACGTGTGCACCTGCCCCAGGTCGCGGAACGCCGCGAGCAGTCGTGCCCGGGTGGACCGGGCTTCGAACGGCTGGGACAGGAACGACGTCGCGAGGCCTTCGGCGGTCGCGGTCAGCAGGACGCGTTCCATGATCATCCCGCCGCGCACGTCGGCCGCCGCGCCCTGGTCGCGGGTCAGCACCGCGGCCAGCACCGGATCCTGTTCGAACGGGCGCGGCGGGATCGACTGGTTCTCGTGCGCCGAGCGCAGCGACACGACGCCGGGGACGTCGGCGGGCGGCCCGAACGCGCTCGTCGGAACGCCGTCCGGGCAGTCCGCGGAGCGGCCCGTCCACTTCACCGCTTCCGCCAGGAAATCCGGGTCCGTGGCCTGTTCCGTCTCCGCGCGGCGGACCAGCGCGGACACCTGCGCGTACCGGCTCGAAGCGTCCAGGAATTCGAGCTGCCCGCCCTCGCCGAGCGCGGCCGAGCGCAGGCGCGCCCGCGCGGAGGCCGGCACCTCCCGGTCGGACAGGGGACGCCGGTTGGTGTGGCGCCGGTAGATCGCTTCAGCGAGCCGGCGGTCCAAAGTGGACGGACGGGTGTTGCCCTCGATCGAGACCACCGCGAGCAGGTCGTGCTCGGCCGGGTCCGGGAGGATCCGCACCCGGCTGCGCACCCCGTTGACCCGCAGGGCGAGCGTCAGGTTGCCCACCGCCGCTCCGCAGGAAAGCCGCGCCTCGCGCGCGGCCGGGTCGGCGACCGCCAGCACGCGGTCCCGGTCCAGCCACACCTCGATCCGGGAGCCGTCGACGACGAACCGCCACGGCTGCGTGTTCTGCGGGGACGGAGCGCGCACGGCGGCCGCGAGCGCTTGGTCGACGACAAGGGGCAGGAATCCGTTCATCGCAGTCTCCGGGTGAGGGGGCGTTGCATCGAGCGTCGTTCGCCGCGGCCCGCCGAAGTAGCGGAACCTGTCCCGAATTCGAGGGACCAACGGCCCCGGTTCATTCCGGGCGGCCGGGGGCGAGCAGTTCGCCCAGCGGCAGCCGGGGCGACGGCGGGGCCGCCGAAACCGGGTGCCCGCACCGGAAGATCGCCTGCGGCAGCCCGGGAAGCCCGAGCCGCCGCGCGAGGTGCTCCCGGAATCCGGTCAGGTGCAGCGGCTGGGTGAGGACGGAACCGGCCAGGCCGCGCGCGGTCGCCTCCAGCCACATCCGCTGGAGCGCCACGCCCGCGTCGAGGTGCGCCCGTCTCGTGTCGTCCTCGGTGCAGAACACCACGAGGGTTTCCGCCGCGAGCCGTTCGGCCAGCCGGACGTCGTCCGGCACCGGAGTCGTCCGCCGGACGAGACCGGCGGCGGGCAACGGTTCGTTGCCGAAGGAGGCTTCCGGAACGCCGTCGACGGCTCCCAGCGCGTAGCGGCCGAAGGTGTGCGCGGTCCAGGTTTCCAGCTCGCGCTGGTAGGCCGCGTCGGCACGGAACACCCGGGTCGCGAAGCCGAGCATCTCCGCGAGGACGCCGACGCAAGCCGGTGCCACGGCGTGCACCGACGGTTCTTCGACGGTGTCGAGCAACTGGGCGAGGTCGTCCACGCGTTCCGGTGCGAACTCCCGGCGGTAGCTCCGGCGGCGGCCGATCGCGTGGTAGCGCGCCAGGTCCGCCTGGGCCGGGGCCTCGCCCGGTCGCGTGTGGACAGTCGCCGCCACGTCGCCGTGCTCGGGGAACGAGGTGGTGATGTCGCGGCGGAGCGCTCGCGCGGCGAGCTGGAGGTTCGCGAGCGCGGCTCCGCACGAGAGCAGCCGGTCCCGGCCCTCCGGATCGTGCCGGGGCAGGACGACGTCGGTGCGTTCGACGAGGTCGACGTCGGGTCCGCGCACGTGCAGCCGCCAGGGCTGACTGTTGTGCACCGACGGGGCCCGGCTGACCGCGCGGGCGAGGGTCGCGGTTTCCGCGGGGGCCAGTTCGGCGGGTGCCGAGGTCTTCATGTGGTCGCTCCTGAAGCCGGGATCCGTCGTCCCGGTCCCTTCCATGCTGGTCGTCCGCGGGCGCGCGGGGCTGGGGCCGAAAGTCATCGCGCGCGTTGCGGACGTCCCTGTCCGCAGCGATGACCTACGGCCCTGTCCAGCGGCCCGGATGCTGCCGCACTATCGGCCGGAACCTGAAGAAAGAGGCACGAAAATGACCTTCTCCGACCGTCTCATCGTCGTCGGCGTCGACGGCTCGCCGCCGGGCGACGCCGCCCTGCGCTGGGTGCTCGGCGTCGCCGCGCAACCCGGCGACCGCGTGCTCGCCGTCGTGGTGCGCCCCGCGGACACGCTGCTTCCCGGCACGTCGTTCGCGTTCCAGCCGCACGGCCGCCGTCCGGACCGGTGTTGCCTGCCGAACGAGCGCATCGCGAGAATCCGGCGCGAGTTCCCAGACGCCCCGGACGTTTCGGTCGCCACCCCGCAGGGCGACCCCGCGACGGAACTGGTGGCCGCGTCCGCCGACGCGGACCTGCTCGTCGTCGGCGCGCACGGCGCCGGGCTGACGCGGCAGCTGATGCTGGGCAGCGTGTCGCGGGAATGCGTGCGGTATTCGCGCTGCCCGGTGGTCGCTGTCACGCCGGAAGCGGCGGAGCGGCTGGCTGCCGCCGCGGCTGGGTGACCCCGCCAGCCGCCCCGAAAACCGCCCCGCCGATCTCCTCGGGCACTCGACAACGACGGTTGCGCGTGCCCGCTGGACCGGCCGTCACCGGCCCGGCCACCGCCACTCCCGCACCTCCGGCAGATCCTCGCCGTGCGCGGTGATCCAGTGGCGGTGCCGTTCCCGCGTCCTGGTCATCCGCTGGCGCAGCGGCCCGGTCGCGGCGAGCAGCCCGGGCACCCGGTCCAGTACGTCGATCACCAGCTGGAACCGGTCCATCCGGTTGCGCACCAGCATGTCGAACGGCGTGGTCGTGGTGCCGTGCTCGGTGTAGCCGCGCACGTGCAGCCCGGCGTGGTTCGTCCGGCGGTAGGCCAGCCGGTGGATCAGCCACGGGTAGCCGTGATAGGCGAAGATCACCGGACGGTCCGGGGTGAACAGCGCGTCGAACTCCCAGTCGCTCAGTCCGTGCGGATGCTCCGTCTCGGGCTGCAGCCGCATCAGGTCCACGACGTTCACCACGCGGACCGCCAGCTCGGGCAGTTCCGTGCGCAGGATCGCCGCCGCGGCAAGGACTTCCAGCGTGGGCGCGTCGCCCGCGCAGGCGAGCACGACGTCCGGCTCCCGGTCCGCGTGCGTGCTCGCCCATTCCCAGATGCCCAGTCCGCGTGCGCAGTGCAGCGCGGCTTCTTCCGCGTCCAGCCAGTCCGGCGTCTCGTTCTTGCCCGCGACCACCACGTTCACCAGGTCCCGGCTGCGCAGGCAGTGCGCGGCCACCTCCAGGAGGGTGTTGGCGTCCGGCGGGAAGTACACCCGCACGACCTCCGGGGCCTTGTTCGCCACGTGGTCGACGAAACCCGGGTCCTGGTGGGAGAAACCGTTGTGGTCCTGTCGCCAGACGTGCGAGGTGAGCAGGTAGTTCAGCGACGCCACCGGCCGCCGCCACGGGATCTCGCGGTGCACGCGCAGCCATTTGATGTGCTGGTTCACCATCGAGTCCACGATGTGCGCGAACGCCTCGTAGCAGGAGAACAGTCCGTGCCTGCCGCTGAGCAGGTAGCCCTCCAACCAGCCCTGGCACAGGTGTTCCGAGAGCACTTCCATGACGCGGCCGTCCGGCGCGAGACGGTCGTCCGGAGGGGCGGACGGCAGCTCCCAGGTCTTCGCGGTCACGTCGTACACCGCGTCGAGCCGGTTCGACGCGGTTTCGTCCGGGCCGAACAGCCGGAAGTTCGCCCGGTCGGCGTTGCGGCGGAACACTTCCCGCAGGAACCGGCCCAGCGCCCGGGTCGGTTCCGAGGTGCTCTCCCCCGCCGCCTGGACCTCCGTCGCGTGGTCGGCGACCGGCGGCAGCGAGAGCGGGCGCAGCAGCACGCCGCCGTTCGCGTGCGGGTTCGCGCCCATCCTTCGCACGCCGTCGGGGATCAGGGCGGTGACCGCCGCGGTCGGGCGGCCGGCCGAGTCGAACAGCTCCTCCGGACGGTAGGAGCGCAGCCAGTTCTCCAGCTGCCGCAGGTGCGCCGGGTCCTCGCGCACTCTGGTCAGCGGAACCTGGTGCGCCCGCCAGGTGCCTTCGACCTGCTGACCGTCCACTGTGGCCGGTCCGGTCCAGCCCTTCGGCGACCGGAGCACGATCATCGGCCACTGCCCCGCGCCGTCGCGGCGGAGCACGGCCAGGTCCGCGACCACCGTGTCCAGCGCGGCGGCCATCGCCTGGTGCATCGCCCGCGGCTCGTCGCCTTCGACATGCACCGGAGCCCAGCCCGCGCCGCGCAGCAGCGAGTCCAATTCGGACGGCGGGATCCGGGACAGCACCGTCGGATTGGCGATCTTGTAGCCGTTCAGGTGCAGGATCGGCAGCACCGCCCCGTCGCGGCGGGGGTCGAGGAACCGGGTGGCCTGCCAGCTCGTCGCCAGCGGACCGGTCTCCGCCTCGCCGTCGCCGACGACGCACGCGACGAGCAGGCCGGGGTTGTCGAACGCGGCGCCGAACGCGTGCGCGAGCGAGTACCCCAGTTCGCCGCCCTCGTGGATCGACCCCGGCACGTGCGGGGACACGTGGCTCGGCACGCCGCCGGGGAACGAGAACTGCCGGAACAGCCGGTCCATCCCCTCGGAGTCCCGCGAAACCTCCGGCCACGCCTCGGAATAGCTGCCCTCGAGCCAGGTGCTCGCCAGCAGCGCCGGGCCGCCGTGCCCCGGCCCGGTCACGAACATCGCGTCGAGGCCGTGCGCCAGGATCGCGCGGTTGAGGTGCGCGTACACGAAGTTCAGGCCGGGCGAGGTGCCCCAGTGCCCGAGGAGCCGGGGCTTGATCTGCCCCGGCTCCAGCGGTTCCCGCAGCAGCGGGTTGCCCATCAGGTAGATCTGGCCCGCGGCGAGGTAGTTCGCGGCGCGCCACTGGGCGTCGATCTGGGCGAGTTCCTGCTCGGTGAGGGTGCCGACGGGAGTCTCCGTCGCGGTCACCGCTTCGGCTCCCGCACCACGAGCACCGGGCACGACGCGTGGTGGACCAGTGCCTGGCTGGTCGATCCGAGCAGCATCCCGGCGAACCCGCCGCGTCCTCGGCTGCCGACGACCAGCAGCTGGGCGCGATCGGACTCGGCGAGCAGCACGTGCCGCGGCCGGTCCCGGACCAGCTTCCGCCGCACCTCGACGTCGGGGTATTTCTCCTGCCAGCCCGCGAGCCGCTGCGCCAGGAGCCGTTCCTCGGTCGGCTGCAGCGTTTCCCACTGCGGCATGAGCCGCGCCATGCCCTCGGCCGAGTCGTAGACCACATCGGCCCAGGCGTGCGCCGCGACGAGCGGGACCCGCCGGAAACTGGCTTCCTCGAACGCCGCCGCGATCGCCGCCTCGCTGTTCGGGCTGCCGTCGACCCCGACCGCCACCGGCCCGTCCTGCGGCACCGGGCCGTCGCCGTGCCTCCCGCGCACCACCGCCACCGGGCAGCCGGCGTGGCTCACCACCGCCGAGGTCGTCGCGCCCACCAGCATGCCGGTGAAACCACCGGTCCCGGTGCGGCCGAGCACGACCATCCGGGATCTGTGAGAGCGGGCGATCAGCAGGGCCGCTGCCGAATCGGTCAGCACTTCGCTGTCGATTTCCAGCGAGGCGTCGACCGAAAGCGCCAGTTCACGCGCCTCGGCCACGATGCGCTCGCCGCCCTCTCGGATGCCTTCGAAAAGCACCGCGCTGCCGGCGAGACCGCCGCCGTACACGAGCCCGGCCAACTGCAGGCAATGCACGAGTTCCAATTCGAGATCGCGTTCCGAGGCAAGCCGCGCGGCCCAGCGGACCGCGTCCGCCGACGCCTCCGAACCGTCGACTCCGACGAGCACCGTCCGGGTCTGATCAGTCATCTCCCCACCTCCTGTTCCGCGGACACGGTGTCCGCTCCGACCACGCCGGGCACCGCGAGCGCCAGCAGCGTCGCGACGTGGCGATCCGTTGTGTCGTCGAAAAGGTCGACGATCCGCACGACCCCGTCGTGCACCTCGACCTTCCAGCGGCCCGTGCCGCCGTAAATCTCCAGCCGGTGCCGGACGTCCGCGGCGATCGCGGAGTCTTCGCGGGCCAGCATCCGCACCACGTCGCCGCGCGTGACGATCCCGATCACCCGGCCGCCGTCCACGATCGGCATCGCCCGGATCCGCTCGTCCGCCAGCGCCTGGCACAGATCGGCCACGTCGGTACCGGAGGACATCGCGGTGGCCGGCGAGGTCATCACCGCCCCAACGGTCGCCTCGACCGCGTGCGGCTGCCGGTGCTCCGACCGGGCGTCCGCCGGGATCCGGTCGCGGATCAGGTCCGCCTCGGTGACGATGCCGATCAGCCGGTCGTCGTCGTCCACCACCGGCAGCGCGGTGAAACCGTGCTCGGACAGAATCTCGGCCGCTTCCTTCGCCGGCGTCCACGGACGCACCGTCTCCACCGGCGCGGACATCAGATCGCGTGCGCGCATCAGGTCCGTCCTTTCCTTGTGCTGCCTCGAAAATAGGAGCGGGCTCAACCGTCGACCACGGCTCTCCCGGCCCGCCGCAGCGCGCGCAGCCGCTCGAACCGTTCGCGTTCGTGCTCGTCCTGTTCGGCCATCTCGGCTTCGGTGAGCACGATCGCGTCCGGTCCGGGGAAAATCGTCGAGACGCGGTCGTCGGCGAGCCAGCGCACCGTGAACGGCGGGGCGCCGCCGGGGCCGCCGGCCGCGACGATCCGGCCGCGCTGCTCCGGGAGATCCACCCGGACGCCCTTCACCACCAGCCAGTCGCCGGGCTGTGCGTGCATTTCTCCTCCTCGGGTCCTGATGCTCCGCGGCAATCACCGCGGAGCGCGAAGCTCGACGGCGAGCACGCCCTCGATGGTCCGGGCGAGGGCCGTGACGAGACGGCGCTCGGCCTCGTCGGCGAAGGCGCCGCGGACGGTCACCGTCCCGCCGACGACGGTCACGTCCCACCGGTCCCGGTGCCCGGCATAGTCGCTCAGCAGCACGCGCAGCCGCGAGGCGATGGCGTCGTCGCGGCGGACCAGCGGGGCCAGCAGATCTCGGCGGCTCACGATCCCGGCGAGGCCGCCCTCGTCGACCACCGGCACGCTGCGCAGCCGGTCGAGGAGCATCCGGGCCGCGATGTCGCTGCCGTCGGCGTCGAGGCCGACGGTGTCGACGGACTTGGTCATCACGGCGTCCACCCGCAGATCCGCGGCGACCGGCTCGCCGGTCAGCACGCCGGCCAGCGCGTCCGCCTCGGTGAAGATGCCGACGACCCGGTTGCCGTCGTCGACCACCGGCAGCGCCGCGACACAGTGCTCGGTCAGCAGCGCGATGGCTTCGCGGACCGGCGTTCCCGGCCCGACCCGGACCACCGGCCTGGTCATGATGTCCCGTGCTCGCACGGCTTTCACCTCGTTCCTCGACGGACTGGCGGCCCGTGTCCACGGTCGCGCACCGGAACGGGCGCCGGGCAGAGCCCGAAGTCCCTTACCGTCGGGACGAAAGCGGCGTGTTCTTCGCCAGCGTCGCCGCGTGGTCGGGCACCTCGCGCAGCAAGCGCCGGTCGGTCCGCGCGTAGCCGGTGCCGGGCGAGCGGGGCGGCAGCTTCACCGGCGGGGGCGGGATCTCGCGGTAGGGAACGCTGGCGAGCAGGTGCGCGATCATGTTCAGCCTGCCGCGGCGTTTCTCGTCGCCGTCCACGACGTACCACGGGGAGTCCGGGGTGTCGGTGTGCAATGTCGTCCTTGGCCCGCGAGTAGTCGTCCCACCTCGGCACCGATTCAAGGTCCACTGTGGACAGTTTCCAGCGGCGGAGCGGGTCCTTCACCAGTTCGATCTGGAGGCGGGCCAGTTCCGCCTCGTAGACCGCCCTGGGCAGCCGTCCGTTCGCGCCCATCCGCGTCAGGCGACGTCGTCCCACACGTAGTCGAGTCCGTTGCTGACCGCGACCACGCCGGGGACGGCTTCGATCAGGCGGGTGACCGGGGCGATCTCGCTGCGCCGCTCCACCCGGCCCGCGACAGTCACCACGCCCGCGTGCACCATCGCGCGCGCCCGGTCCGGGCCGAGGTGCAGCGTCTCGTACAGCACGCCGGTCACCACGTCGCGTTCGATCTCGGAGTCCGGGCGGGTCAGCACGCTGAGCACGTCCCGCCTGGCGACGACTCCCACCGGACGCCCGTCCGCCACCACGAACAACCGCCGCAGGCCGGTTTTCTCCAGCTTGGCCGCGGCCGCGGACACCGGCTCCTCGGCCGAGACGGTCACCGCCGGGCTCGTCATGACGGCGCGTGCGCTCCGTCCGTGGGCCTTCCGCGCCTCCTTCCGGTGCCACCACCGGAAACGGCGGGCCTCCACCAACGGCAGCAAGTCCTTTTCGGACACTACGCCGACGAGCGACCCGGTGTGGTCGACCACCGCGACCGCGCTGATCCCTTCTCTCGCCAGCATCGCGGCGATTTCCTTCACCGGCGTCTCGGTGCGCACGCGGACCGGGCGGGCAGTCATCACCGCGGAGACCGGGGTCGTGTTCATTGTTCCTCCGTAGCGGGCCGCTGTCCGGCGCGGCGATCAAGTCCGTTTCCTTGTACTGCCTCGAAAATAGGCAATGAGGCCGCTCGGACACGCCGGTCCGGAGTCATCGGGGAGAGGGACCAACGTCCTCAGCGCGCCGTTCCGCACCTGCATGTCGTGAGACTGAGCGGCCAACGGCCCGCGCGACGGGGACCTTCGGCTCCAGAACCTCCGGTACCAGCGGGCCAGACTCGCTGGCAGAGACGAATGGAGGCCCTTCATGTCCGTGAAACACGAGCACGACAAGCCCACCGCGGCACGGATTCCCGCACACCGCACCGAAACGGACTCGCCGCGACCCGGCTACGGCGCGCGGTCGCTCGCCGTCCTGCGGATCGCCGCCGGACTGCTGTTCCTGTGGCCCTTCGCCGACAAACTCTTCGGCCTCGGCTACGCCACCCCCGCTTCGGGGGCCTGGCTCCACGGCGGCTCACCCACCTACGGATTCCTCAGCAAGGCCGACGCCGGCCCGCTCGCCCCGATGTTCCACGCCTGGGCCGGAACCTGGTGGGCCGACTGGCTGTTCATGCTCAGCCTCCTCGCCATCGGACTCGCCCTGATCGCCGGCGCCGGACTGCGCATCGCCGCCGTCTCCGGCACTGTCCTGCTCGTGCTCATGTGGGCCGCCGAATGGCCGCCCGCCCGCACCACCGGCGCCGGAGCGCCCACCCACTCGACCAACCCGATCCTCGACTACCACCTCGTCTACGCCCTCGTCCTCATCGCACTCGCCGCCACCTGCGCCGGCGACACCTGGGGCATCGGCCGCCGCTGGGCCGCCCTCATCGGACACCGCACCTGGCTGCGCTGAAGGCACTCGTGTACAACGAATCGGCGCTGCTGGCCAACATCATGCCCACGTCGTACGACATGGGTCACTCACGAGTCCGCGTGCAGGACGGCGGCTCCGGTGACCCGGTCCTCCGCCAGGTCGGTCAGTGCGTCCGCCGCCGCGGACAACGGATACGACATCGTCCGCACCCGCAGCCGGTGCGCTCCCGCGAACTCCAGGAACTCCCGCGCGTCCGCCCGCGTGTTCGCGGTGACGCTGCGGACTTGCCGTTCCTGGAACAGATGCCGCTGGTAATCCAGCACCGGGATGTCCGAGAGATGGATGCCCGCGATCGAGAGCGTGCCGCCGCGGTCCAGCGCCGCCAGCGCGACCGGCACCAGTTCGCCGACCGGAGCGAAGAGGATCGCCGAGTCCAGCGGTTCCGGCGGAGGCTCGGCCGCGTCGCCCGCGGAAGCGGCGCCGAGTTCGAGCGCCAGCTTCCGCGCCTCGGGGCTGCGAGTCAGCACGTGCACCGTCGCCCCGCGCGCGAGCGCGACTTGCGCGGCAAGGTGCGCGCTGCCGCCGAAGCCGTAGATGCCGAGCCGTCCGCCGTCGGGCACCTCGGCGCGTTTCAACGCGCGGTAGCCGATCACGCCCGCGCACAGCAAAGGTGCCAGCTCCTCGTCGGAGTACCCGTCGGGCAACCGGTGCGCGAACGCCGCCGGGACGACGGCGTACTCCGCGTAGCCGCCGTCGGCGTCCCAGCCGGTGTACCTCGATTCCGGGCACAGGTTCTCCTTGCCAGCCCGGCAATAGCGGCAGACGCCGCAGGTGCCGCGCAACCAGGCGATCCCGACCCGGTCCCCGGCCGCGAATCCGCCCGCACGCGGCGCGACCACCTCGCCGACGACCTCGTGGCCCGGCACCACTCCCACCCGGTGCACCGGAAGATCCCCTTCCGCGACGTGCAGATCCGTGCGGCACACCCCGCACACGCGCACCCGCACGAGCAGTTCGCCGTCCCCCGGCTCCGGGACCGGCCCGCGTTCGAGCACCAGCGGCCCGCTCGCCATCGGACCGGGCGCGCGCACCCGCCAGGCCCGCATTTCCGCCGTCATCGCGACTCCTCTCGTCCCGGACCGGTCCAGGATGTCGGCCCGCCCGGCGCCGAACGACGTCCGCAGGTCCCGCCCGCCGGGGACGTTCGGCTCTTCTCGCCGGGCACCGCCGTTTCGCAGAGTGGCACTATGGCTGCTCCCCCGCGCGGCGAACCGGGCGAACCGGCTCGCGCCGAACCTTCCCGCCGTCGTGTGCGGCAGCAGAAGCGAGAATCGATGGCCCGCCAGCCGTTGACCACCGACGACGAATACCGCCTGCTCTGCGGAATGAGCGCCTACCTCGACGCGGTGAGCGCCGCGGCCGCCGTCGGCCCGGAGTCCCGCACGATGGACCTCGACGGGCCGGTTTCGGCCTACCTCGCCCTCGACGGGCAGCTCGCCGCCCATCCCGGACGCGACACCGCGCTGGTGTGGGACGAACGCCACGGCTGGTCGTTCGCGATCGAAACCCACTCCGGCGAGGACCTCCTCGTCATCGCCTCTCTCGGCGGCGAACTGCTGCCGTCCCCGGACCGGGTCCGGGAGTTCGTCCGCGCGGTGCGAGCCCGGACCCAGCCCGCTCCCCCGCCCGCCCCGCCGGACCTGAGCCGTGATCGAGCCGACCTGATCGCCTGTCTCCTCGGCTACCGGACTCCCCCGGCTCCGCTCGGCCACTGAAGATCGCCGCCATTCCGCCGCCGGACTAAGGACGGGCGGCTCCGTTCCGCTTGTTTGACAGATACCCCCGGGGGCATGTGCAATGCCCCCGGGGGTATCGTGGAGCCCGAGGAAAGGAGCCGCCGTGACGCTGAGCCTGTCCCGCACCTACCCAGGCGCGGGTTTCGACGACGTGATGGCCAAGACGCGAACCGCGCTCGGGACCGCCGGTTTCGGCGTGCTGACCGAGATCGACGTGCAGGCGACGATGCGCGAGAAGCTGGACGAGCCGATGGAGCGCTACACCATCCTCGGCGCGTGCAATCCGCCGCTCGCCCACCGTGCGCTGACCGCGACGAGAGAGATCGGATTGCTGTTGCCCTGCAACGTAGTCGTCCGCGAGAACGGGTCCGGGGGCACGATCGTCGAGGCGATCAATCCCGCCGTCATGGCCGAGGTCGTCCCCGCGGCGGACGTCGCCGCGGAAGCCGCCGAACGGCTGGAGTCCGCACTCGACGCGCTCGACCGGGAGCTGACATGACCGGCGTGGTCCTCTACGGGGATCCGGTCTGCCCGTTCGCCTGGCTCGCCTACCGCTGGCTCGACGGAGCGGAAACGGATTTCTCGGTGCGGCCGATGAGCCTCGCCGTGCTCAACGAGGGAAACACCGTGCCGGAGTCGCATCGGCAGCGCGTCGAGGACTCAAGGCACGCGGGCCGCGTCCTCGCCGCGATCGAGGATCCGGCGGCAGCAGCCCGGTTCCAGGTCGCGCTCGCCCGTCGCATTCACGAGCAGCGGCAACCGTTCGGCAGCGCGCTGCTCCGCGCGGCCCTGCGTGACGCGGGGCTCCCGGAACACCTTGCCAGCCAAGCGGATTCGGCGGACGCGGACCCAGCGATGCACCGCGCGCACCAGGCGAGCCAGGACGCGCTCGGCGAAACCGGCGGCAGCCCGATCACCGAGATCGACGGCCAGGCTTTCTTCGGTCCGGTGCTGACCGAACTGCCCGCCCCGGCTGACGGACGCGCTCTGCTCGACGCCCTGCGCGCGGCCGCGGCCGTCCCCGCGTTCGCCGAACTCCGCCGTCCTCGCGCCGGCGCACCGACTATCCCGGAAGGATGACCATGTGCCGTCCCACCCCGTGCCGCACGTGCGGCAAAACCACCTGGGCCGGCTGCGGCAACCATGTCGCTCAAGTGAAAGCGGCCGTCCCCGCCGAACAGTGGTGCCCCGGACATCCCGCCGAACCGCGGCCGCCGCGCTCGTGGCCGTGGCGCAAGCGCCGCTCGTGAGTGCATACCCACAGGGGTATCGTCGGCTCCACCGACCAGCCACGGAGAGGACACCATGATCGGCGACCAGGACACCGTCACCCAGGTGCGCAACCGGCTCCGCCGCGCGCAGGGACAGCTCGCCGGCGTCATCGCGATGATCGACGAGGGCCGCGACTGCAAGGACGTGGTCACCCAGCTCGCCGCGGTCTCCCGCGCGCTCGACCGGGCCGGATTCAAAATCATCGCCAGCGGACTGCGCGAATGCGTCTCCGGCACCGGCGAGGACGGCGAAACCGCCATGACCGAAGAACAGCTCGAGAAACTCTTCCTCGCGCTCGCCTGAACCGGACGTCCGGAGTCCCGGCCCTTCGTCCTTCCCGGTGAGGACATTGCGCCCTGCCGCACGACGGCGAAACGAAGCAGTATCGAAAGCGCGAGAACGGCCGCGGGCCACCCCGACGAATCGGCAGCGGCGCTCTCGCCTGGAGCGGTGGCGGCGGCACGGGCTCTTCCCCCTCGCCCCCAGCCCCGCCGCTGCCGCCGCTTCTACGCCGTGCCGTACGGCACGCCGTCCAGCCAGCCCTGGTCGACAATGCGAATCTTCGACCAGGCGAAATGGTAAAAAATCGAAGGCAGCCGGACTGCTGATCCACATCTTGACGCCGTTAGTGATCAGGAAGGTGGCGTTGGTGGCGGGGCCCTTCGCCAGAGCCGCACCGTCCGACAAGTCGACGTCACGCGGAATGCAGTTCACATTGGTGGTGACTATTCCATTCCAGTCGACGAAAAGATTGTCGTAGGTGACCGGTCCCGGGATCCATCTTCGTGAGCCGCACAACACGAGGTCGTCTTTCCAGGATCGAAATTGATCCGAGTGATCCACGCTCCGCGAAGACCAGTCCCAGACGTTAGCGCCAGATCGGCAGATGGCCTTGTAAAAATGCGAAGCACGGGCGATGGCTGAGCGAAGATCCTTGTGGGAGCCTCGGGGAGCGCACTTCGATGCCAGAGGGTGGAGTATCGATGCGGAACTGGGGAACCGCCATGGCCGCTTACCGAACCCAGATCGAGCCTCGCGAGGTGGTGCACGGGACACCGCATACGGCGTTGCGGGACGTTATTGCCGGATATGTCGGATACCGGAGTTTCAGCTCGCGTCCGGTCGTGCGCCAGCTGTTCCCGCGCGGCTTCGTGGTGGTGCTGTTCGACTTCGAGTCGCCGCAGCGCTGGCTGCTCGGCAGGGAGCACCTGCTGCCCAGCTTGACCGTCCCGGTGCTCGGCCTGCACGACCGGGTCGTGCGGTTCGTTCAGGCGGGACAGCACAGCGGCATCGCGGTGGGGCTTCCCCCGAGAGCCGCGTTCAGGCTGCTGGACGTCAAGATGACCGAACTCGCGAATCGGCGGGGCGACCTCGTCGACCTGCTCGGCCGTCCGGTACTCGAGGTGGTCGAGCGGCTCGCCGAGGCGGCGGACTGGCCGTCCCGGTTCACCGTCCTGGATCAGTTTCTGCTCAGCGCGCTCCAGGTCCGGCCCGTCGACGACATGACGGGCGCCGCCTGGCACCGGCTGCAACGGGCCGGCGGCGCGATCTCCATCGCCGCGCTGGCCGACGAACTCAGCGTCAGTACGCGCACCCTGGAACTCCGCTTCCGGGCGCAGATCGGGGTTTCCCCGAAAAACGCGGCCCGGATCCTGCGCTTCCAGCACGCCGTGCACCTGCTCGGACGGGACTGCCGGGGTGGGCTGTCCTCGATCGCGCACGAATGCGGATACACCGATCACGCACACTTCGCCAAAGAGGTCCGGGTGATGGCCGGATGCACGCCGACCCAGCTGCGCGCCACTCTCCGGCGGCCCTGACACCTCCGGAACACGGCATTAGCGGCCGCCCGTTTCGCTTGCGCCGCAGTCGATCGGCTTCCGTGGGCGAAAGACTCGGACAGCCTTGCCCTTCGGCTCTGCCCGGGGCACCCCGTTCGAGGGCATTACGGACCGCCGAGTGCTCGGCATCGGCGCCTAGCTCCCGGCCGCGCGTATTGTGGGCTGTGGTGTGCCGGGAAGCCTGGTCGGCGTATATCTTCTTTGATCTGCCTGGGGAGCACGTCATGAGCACAGGAGCCGACCGGACCGCGTTCGGGCCGATGGTCATCGTCGCCGCAGACCAGCACGAAGCCCGGCCCCTGGTCGTGGATCCGTGGGCCCGCCGCCTCCTGCCCGCCAGCGGGCGGCTCGCCGTCGCACTGACGCGATACCGGCCGGTCCGACAGGCGATGATCACCGCGACCGAGAAGAGAATCCCCGGCCTGTGGGCGAGCATGTTGTGCCGCAAACGCTACGTCGACGACGTCCTCGTCGCCGCCCTCGACGACGGCGGGATCGAGGCGGTCGTCATCCTCGGCGCGGGCTTCGACACCCGCGCCTGCCGCCTGCCCGCGCTCGCGGAGATCCCGGTCTTCGAGGTCGACCTGCCCGCCAACATCGACCGCAAACGCGCCGCGCTCACCAAGGCACTCGGCCGGGTCCCCGACAACGTGACGCTGGTGCCGATCGACTTCGAAACCCAGAACCTCGCCGACACCCTCGCCCAGCATGGCTACCCCGGCGGGCGGACTTTCTTCATCTGGGAGGCGGTCACCCAGTACCTCACCGAGGACGGCGTCCGCCGCACTCTCGACGTCCTCGCCTCCGCCTCCGCGGGCAGCCGACTGGCGTTCACCTACGTCCGCAAGGACTTCCTCGACGGCAAGCAGTTCTACGGAGCACGGGCCGCCTACGACGATTTCGTCGTGAAGCGGCGGCTCTGGCGGTTCGGGCTGGAGCCCGGCGACGTCGCGGGCCTGCTCGCCGAGTACGGGTGGCGCGAACGCGAACAGCTCGGGCCGGACGAGTTCACCGCCCGCTACCTGCGCCCCGCCGGACGCGAGCTGCCGGTGTCGGAGATCGAGCGCTCGGTGCTGGCCGAGTTCACCGGCTGACGTCCGCGAACCGCACGCAGGAAATCCAGGTATGGCTCGCGTTCCGGGGGCACACTGGAAGCACGATGTCTGTCTCCGCCGTTGTCCCGGAACCGCCGGAAGTCACCGCTTTCCGGCGTCGTGCGCTCGCCGTGCTTCCCGCCGTCCTGCTGCTCGCGGCGGCTACGGTGCTGGCCAACCGGGTGCTGCCCGGCTGGGCCTACCCCGTCTGCGGCGCGGTCACCGCCGCCGTGCTCCTGGCGCTCGCCCGCTTCGCCCGCGTTCGCTGGGTCGAGATCGGATTCAGCCGCGCGCACCTGCGTCGGACGCTGTGGTTCGGACTAGGCGGGTTCGCGGGCGTGGCGCTCGGTTTCGGCCTCGCGGTCGCGATCCCTTCGCTGCACGTGCTGTTCCACGACGGACGGGTCGGATCTCACGGATTCGGGCAGCTCCTGTGGCTCGCGCTGGTGCGGATTCCGCTCGGCACGGTCCTGGTCGAAGAGGTTGCGTTCCGCGGCGTGCTTCCGGCTTTGCTCGGGGCAGGCGAACGGTGGCGCTGGTGGCCGGTGTTCGGCGCGTCCGCGCTGTTCGGGCTGTGGCACCTGCTGCCGTCGCTCGCGCTCACCCAGAACGCGGCCGTGCACCAGACCGTCGGCGGACTGCCGCTCGCGATGATCTCGGTGCTGGCCATGGTCGCCGCGGCCGGAGCGGGCGTGTTCCTATGCTGGTGGCGCTACACCGGGCGCGGGCTCCTCGCCCCCATGCTGGTACACCTCGCCACCAACTCCGGCGGACTGGTGCTCGCCTGGGCGCTCGTCCGCTGACCGGCCCGTCATCGCGCGCACGCTTGTCGACTCGATCCGCGTCGTCGATCTGCTGATCGGCGAACAGCTTCCGCGGATCTGCTGACTCACGGGTGGGTGCGCTTCTCCTGCTCGGCGTCCCATTCGCGCTGCCACTCGGCCATCCGGTGCCGGTCCAGCGCGAACACCACTCCGCCGCACACGACGGCGAGCAGCAAGCACACCGCCGCCCACAGCCCCACAGCCGCGCACACCGCGTCGACCAGCACCGCGGCGGCGCTCAACGGCGGCGGCACCGGGTTCCCGGCCCGGTCCACCCAGATCGAGACCTGCTCGCCGCGCCGCGTTCCCTCGTCGGCCGCCACCTTCCCGACCCGGCGCGACCCGTCCGGTGCCGGCCAGGCCGCGTCCGTCGGCGCGGAGTTCGCGACCACGCCGCTGCGCCCGCTCACCGTCGCCGCCGGACCGTCAGCCAGCAGCACCGCCTTCGCCGGACTGCGCTGCGCCACCTGCTCGACCGAGACCGGCTTCTGCGTCCCGTACAACTCCGAACCCGCCGCGGCCGCGAACGGAACGGCGGCCACCGCCACCAGAACCGCCCCGAGAAACAGACCGGCCTGGAACCGGTCCGAGGGCCGCGCGACTGAACCGCGCCCGGGAACGAGCATGTGCCACCACCGCACGACGCGGTCCGCCGACGCTTTCATCTGCCGCACCTTCCGTGAGGCTTCGCAGGTTCAGCCACCAGAATCGCCGGGAAAGCGAGTGGTCCGAAGAGGAATTCCGCCCTGCCGCCCGGGCCGCCGGCCCCGGCTTCCGAGGGCACTGCGGCACGGGCCAAAGGCCCTTCCCGAAACGGCTTCCGAACGACACGGGGGGCCGAAAGTCATCGCGAACACCGCGGACTTCCCCCTGCACAGCAATGACCTCCGGCTCTGTCCCGCCGCGCGCCCGCTGCCGCACGATCAGCCGTAACCGAGAGAAAGGGGCAGGCACATGAACGCACCCCGCCGTCTGATCGTCGTCGGAACCGACGGTTCGCCCTGCGGCGACGCAGCCCTGCGCTGGGCGCTCCGGATCGCCGCACGACCCGGCGACCGCGTGCACGCCATCGAGGTCCGCCCGGCGGAAGCACTGGCCTTCCAGCCGCACGGCCGTCGCCCCGCCGGGCATTCCCTGCCGCACCAGCGCATCACGGCCATCCGGCGGGAATTCCCGGACGCCCCGGACGTCTCGATCGCCACCCCGTACGGCGACCCGGCGACCGAACTGGTGACCGCGTCCACCGACGCGGACCTGCTAGTGGTCGGCACGCACGGCACCGGCCCGGCACGCGAACTGCTGCTCGGCAGCGTTTCCCGAGAATGCGTGCGGTACTCGCGGTGCCCGGTAGCGGTGATCACGCCCGAAGCGGCACGGCGGCTGGTTCCGGCCGCAGCGGAAGGAAAACGCGCCGGCGGCGAATGACTTTCGCCCCTGTGCGCTCCCCGCGCAACGGACGCATGCTGAACGGAACAAGCTAGGCGGTGTAGGAGAACAATGACGCTCAATGTGGCCCCCGCAGGCCAGCTCAGTGCCGATCAAGTGACGTCTGTGCTGCGCTCCGCGACGCTGGCACCGTCCACACACAACACCCAGCCCTGGCTGTTCAGCGTCGGACCGGCCGGGATCGAGCTGTACGCCGACCCCGACCGCACGCTGCCCGTCGCCGACCCCGACCGGCGCGAACTCCTGCTCTCCTGCGGAGCCGCGCTGTTCAACCTGCGCACCGCCATCCACGCGACCGGCGTCCACCCGGCCACAATGCTCCTGCCCCGCCGCAGCGACCCCGACCTGCTCGCCCTCGTCCGACCCCGAACCGCCGCCCCCATCGACCGCAGGCTGGCCGCGCTCGCCCGAGCCATCCCCCGCAGGCACACCAACCGCACACCGTTCACCGCCACCCCGGTGCCCGTCGAGGCGATCGGCGCCCTGCGGCACGCGGCCGAGGTCGAGCACGCCTGGATGCCGCACCTGGACGAGAGCCAGCTCGCCGGGCTCAAGGAATTGGTCCGCGAAAGCCACGGCGTCCAGATGAACGACCCGGCGTTCCTCGCCGAATGGCAGCGCTGGACCGGACGCGGCCGGGACGACCGGGACGGCGTGCCCTACGCCGCCGGCGGCGAACCCGCCGCGGACGACGCCTGGGTCCTGCGCGATTTCGGCGACGGCTCCCGCGCACCGGGAGCGAAACCCACGGTCGTCGTCATCGGAACGTTCGCCGACCAGCCGATCGACCGGCTCCGCGCCGGACAGGCCATGCAACGCGTCCTGCTGACCGCCACCGCACGTGGCATCGACGCCTCCTTTATCTCCCAGCCGGTCGAGGTGCCCGCGATCCGTGCCCGGCTCCGCGACCTGCTGGGCGGCGGGCTCTGGCCCCAGATCGTGCTGCGCCTCGGCTACGGCACCCCAGTCGCCTGGACGCCGCGCCGGGCGCTGGAGGACGTCCTCTTCGAACCGCCGCCGCTCAGCGCCTGACCCAGCGTCCCGCGCCGTATTATGTCCTATGTGGACAGCCAACAGGATGCCGTGGTGCGCGCCACGTCCCAGCGCCGCAACGGAAGCAGGTCCTGATAGGCCTTCCGCCACGCGTCAGGAAGCGCCTCGACCGCGTACCGGAGGCGCTTCACGCTCTTGCGCACCGCGTGCACAGCTGCGTTCAGCAGTTGCAGATACCGCAGCGAGTCGAGGACGACGGCGCACTCCGCAGCCGTCTCGGCCGTCTCGGCCGTCTCGGCGGCGAAAGCCTGCTCAGCGCTCGAACGCAGCTCGTCCGAAATCGACTCCGGCGGCAGGGTTTCCAGCGCGGCGAAGAACCGGGCGCGTTGCACGTCAACGTCCCGGGCCGCGCCGAGCCAGCGCAACCCTTCCCGAAATCTCTCGGCGAGCCGCCCGATCGCCAGCCCGTGCCGCCGCAACCGCAGGCTGGTCGTGTCGTAGTGCGTCACCGCGCCGGTCATGGCGACGACGCCCGCTGCGCGAACCGGCTCAGCAGGACCAGCAGCACGGCGAGACCGAGCGTCACCCATTGCACCGGCTCGCCGAAACCCAGCACGGCGAACTGGATCGCGAGCCAGCCCGCGAGCACGACGCTCGCGGCGTACCCGGACCAATGCGCCTCCGCGTCGCCGCGCCACGCCGCCAGTGCGGCCCAGCCGAGCGTCCCGCCGATCGCGATCACGAGGGCGAGCCCCGGCAGCACCCAGTCGGACAACCCGAGCGGTGCCAGCGCGACGACCGGCAGCCGGAACCCGGGCGCACCGACCATCAGGCAGATCCCGCCGGCCAGCGCACCGGCCGCGAACACCGTCTCGTAGGCCGCGAGCACCCGGAGCGCGGTCCGGCCGCGCAACCCGGTCACGGCGCGCTCCTCGGCCGGACCACCGCCACCGGGCACGTCGAATGCGCCAGCAGGGCCTGGCTCGTGGAACCCAGCAGCATTCCGGTGAACCCGCCCCGGCCCCGGCTGCCGACCACGACCAGCCGCGCGTTCTCGCCGTACTCCAGCAGCGTCCGCACCGGCCGCCCGCGCACGATCTCGACGTCGATCCGCAACCCGGGGTACTTCTCCCGCCACAACGCCAGCTGCTCCTCGACCCCGCGACGCTCGTCCGGGCTCAGCTCGTTCCAGGTGTGCACCACCGTCAGCGACGTGTCCCGCGCGATCGCCTCGGCACACGCGAACCCAAGCGCCTCGTCGCTGTCGGCCGCGCCGTCCAGCCCCACCACGACCGGTCCGGCCGCAGGCGGAACGTCGTCCGGCATCCGCCCGCGCACCACCACGACCGGACACCGCGCGTGCGCCGCCAGCGACACCGCCGTCGATCCGATCAGCAGACCGGTGAATCCGCCGAGCCCGCGCGAACCCAGCACCGCCAGCTCCGCGCCGCGGCTCTCCCGCAGCAACACCGCGACGGGGTTCCCCTCCGCGACCACCCGCTCGATCCGCACCTGTGGCCACTGCTCCCGCACCGCGGCTTCGGCCTCGTCGAGCCAACGCTCCGCCTGTCCCTGGAACCCGGAGCGCACCCCGGCCACGAACGGCCCGGTGATGCCCGGCGAGGGAATCAGATAGGCCTGCACCAACCGCAGCAGCGCGCCCCGCTGGAGGGCTTCCTCGGCCGCCCAGACCGCGGCGTTGCGTGCCGACGGGGAACCGTCGACACCAGCCAGCACCACGTTTTCGTCAAGTCCGGACATCGCGTGTTACTCCTCGTCCCCGTCAGTGCACGACCGCGACCGGGCACGCCGAGTGCGCGAGCAGCCGGTTCCCGGTGGAGCCGAGCAGCCCGCCCGCGACCGGGCCCCGGCCGCGGCTGCCGATCACGATCAGTTGCGCGGCCCCGGCCGTCATCAGCGCCCGTGCGGCCGAACGTTCGCGCACCGCCACCGTGCGGATCTCGACCGACGGGTACTTCTCCGCCCACACGGCGATCCGCTCGCGCAACGCACGTTCCTCCGCGCTGGCCCGCCCGGGCTCGTCGAACAGCGCACGGTGCCACGCCCGCACCGCCACAAGCGGCGCTCCCCTGCTCGACGCGGCCTCGAACGCGAACTCCAAGACTCCCTCGTCGCCGTCCACGCCGACCACGACCGCTCCGTCCGGTATCGCGCGCCCGCGCACGACGACCACCGGACAGGACGCGCTCGCCGCGACCCGCAGGGCGACCGAACCGATCGCCGCGCCGCGCAGGCCGCCGAGCCCATGCGAACCCACCACGATCAGCGACACCGACCTCGACGCCTCGATGAGCAGATCGGCCGCGAACCCGACCCTGGCGACCAGCCGGGTCCGCACGCCCGGCGCCGCTTCCTCGGCCACCTGCGTGGCCCGGCTCAGCCAGCGGTGCGCCCGTCCGAACAGCTGGGTCGCTTTCGGCTCCGCCACTTTCCCGGGCACGTCGACCGTCTCGCCGATCCCGGCGTGAAACAGCTCCAGCCGGCAGTCCCGCCGTCGCGCCTCCTCCGCCGCCCAGCGGACCGGAGCCAAGGCCGTCTCCGACTCGTCGATCCCGGCCAGCACCACGCCGTCCGGCTTGTTCCCACTCACCGCTCGCCTCCCCTCCCGCCGCCGGTTCCGGCGGCTAGGTTCACGGTCGCGCGCGAGGAGGGGTACCGGTCAGAGCCCGAAGTCCCTTACCTCCGGGACGAAAGCGGAGTGTCTTCGGCCGGTCCACTGTGGACAGCTGGCCGACCACGCCGATCTCCGTCATTCCTCGGCGGCCGGATGCCCGGACCGGACAACCAGCACCGGGCATTCGGCGTGGTGCAGCAGTGCGTGGCTGGTCGAGCCGAGCACCATGCCGGTGAACCCGCCCCGGCCGCGGCTGCCGAGCACCACCAGCGAGGCCCGCGCGCTCCACTCGATCAACCGGTCGCGCGGCCGGTCCTGCTCGACGACCTGCTCGACGCGCACGTCCGGGTACAGCGCGCCGTACCCGGCGAGCCGCTGCGCCAGCAGCCGATGCTCGGCTTCCCTTGCCTCGAACGGAAAATCGCGGTCGCCGAACAACCGGAAGCGGTCGGCGTCGAGCCACGCGTGCAAGGCGACCAAAGACACGCCGTGCACCGCGGCCTCCTCGAACGCACAGGAGATCGCCGCGTCGCTCAGCGGGCTTCCGTCGATGCCGACGACCACCGGGCCGTCGGCGCGGACCGTGCCCCGGACCACCACGACCGGACAGTGCGCGTGCGCGGCGAGATCGATGTCCGGCGAGCCCGCGAGAAGCCCGGACAGCGTCCCGGTCGGTTCGCCCAGCACGAGCAGCCGCGCTTTCGCCGAGGCTTCCCGCAGCGCGACCTCGGGACCGGCCGGACTCGTCTCGACGGTGATCCGGACCCGAGGCTCGGCCTCCGCGAGATCTTCCCGGACGGTTTGCAGCAGCTCCTCCGCAGCGGTTTCCTTCGCCTCCAACCAGTCCGCGGGCGGGTACCGTCCGCCGAAGCCGCTGTCGGCGAACCCGAACGCCGCGAGCACGGTCAACGGCACGTGCCGCAGAACCGCCTCGTGCGCGGCCCACCGAGCGGCCGCGGCGGCCTGCTCGCTCCCGTCGATGCCGACCAGAACCGGACTCGTGTTCATTGCCGTTCCCGCCATTTCTCGCCGAGAACCTCGGCGACGCCGCGGCGCAGGCTCGCCGGCGCCACCCGGGTCGAACGCCCCAGCCGCAGCAGCGCCTGCGGGAAACCGGCGAGCCGGTAGTCCTCGCACAACGCCGAACGCACCTCGGGCACCCGCAACGGCTGCGTCAGCACCGCGCCCGCCAGACCGAGCGTCACCCCTTCGAGCCAGCAGCGCTCCAGCGCGTAGCCGGCGTGGATGTGGTCGATCCGCGCGTCGCCGACCGTCGTGAACAGCAGCACCGTTTCGGCCTCGAGCCGCTCCCGCAGCACCCGCAGATCCGGCAGGACCGTCGCCCGCCGCACCAACCCTGCCCACGGCAATTCGCCAGGCGGCAGTGCGGAAAACCGTATGCCCGCGCCGTTCCGGTGCGCGGCTTCGTCCCGGATCGTCCAGAGCGCGAGTTCGCTTTGGTAGGCCTCGTCGTCCTGGAGGGCGCGCGCGGCGTGCTCGAAGAACCTCGCCAGCCGCTCCATCCCGTCCAGCCGGGTCGCCTCCGCCCCAGGCGCCACGGCGGCCCGCACGACCCGCGCGGTCTGCTCGGCGGTGACCGGCAGCCCGGTGAACGCGCCGCGATGGCTGCGCCGCACCATGATCGCCCCGTACCGCTGCAGCTCCTGGTCGGTCGGCGGCAGCAGTTCCGCCGTGTCGACCCGCGCGACCACGGCGGGATCGGCTGGGTCCGGCAGCACGGTCACCTCCGCGCTTCGGCCGAGCACCCGGACTGCCAGCTCAAGGTTCGCCAGCGCGGTCCCGCAGGACATCGCCAGGTCACGCCGGTGCGGATCATGCTGCGGCAGCGCGACGTCGGCGCGCTCGCGCAGCAGCACCGCGCCGTCGGCCAGCTCGATGCGCCACGGCTGGGTGTTGTGCACCGACGGAGCACGCAGGACTGAACGGCCCAGCACCTCCGCTTCGGCGAGCGTCCACTCGCCGGGCCGGCGGCCGACCGCAGTGGCTGTTTTCCGCATCGCGGTCACTCCTGTCGTCTCGGACCTCCCGAGCCAACCGCGACCCGCCCGGTTCGCGCTCCGGCCGCAAGCCACCGACCGCAGGGACCAACGTCACCGGACCTTTCCTGGGCGGGTAGCGCCGGTCCGGGGACCGACCGGACCGGCGCTGACCTCTCCGGAGCCGCTCAGCGGCCCTACTTCGGCACCTGAAACCCGCCGAGCTTCTCTTCCAGCAGTTCGGCCAGCCGCAACGGCGTACGGTCCTCGAACATCGGCCCGACGACCTGCACCCCCACCGGCAGCCCCTCCGCCGACAGCCCCGTCGGCATAGCCGTGGCAGGCAGGCCGGGCATCGTGGCGACACCAGCCCAGACGAGCTGGTCGAAGAACGGGTACTCAACACCGTCGATGTCGATCCGGCATTCCAGCAGCTCGGGATTGTGGTCGTGCGGGAACGCGGGAGTCGGGGTCACCGGGCACACCACGGCGTCGAACTCGGCGAAGAGCTGCCGCCAGCCCTGGCGGTGCAGCTCGCGGCGGTGGTTCACCTCCATCCAGTCGCGGTGGCTGAGCACCATGCCGCGCAGCCGCGACGCGTCGAGGCTCTGATCGTCCGCGCGCAGCCCGGCCGCGCGGATCTGCAGCTGCTCGATCGCCTCGACCGGGAAACGCGCCACTGAGCCGGAGAACAGCAGTTTCGTGTAGAGCGTCGCGGCTTCGGCCAGGTCGGGCAGCAGCGCGCTGTGCCGCTCGACGCGGGCACCGCCGTCGGCCAGCGCGTCGGCCACTCGCTGCACGCCCGCCCGCACCGCGGATCCGGTCGGGATGAAGGGGTGCTCGTCGAGGACCAGGACCCGGAAGTCGCTGAGGCGTTCGTGCCGCGCGGGCGGCAGGGCTAGCTGGTGCGCCACGCCGTACGTCAGCGGGTCCGGACCGGCCATGACGTCGAGCAGCAGCGCGAGGTCGCGGGCGGTGCGCGCCATCGGGCCGACGACGGCGAGATCGAGATCGACCGGCAGCGGCGGCGTGTCCGGTGCGACCATGCCGCGGTTCGCCACCAGTCCGAGCGACGGTTTGTGGCCGTAGACGCCGCAGAAATGCGCGGGCGTGCGCAGCGAACCGCCGATGTCCGAGCCGATGGACAACGCGCCGAACCCGCTCGCCAAAGCCGCCGACGAACCGCCGGAGGACCCGCCCGGCGTGCGGTCGAGATCCCACGGGTTGTTGGTGGTGCCGTAAACCGGGTTGGAACTCTGCAAACCCTGCAGTCCTAATGGGATATTGGTCTTGCCAAGGATCACCGCGCCCGCGTCCTTGAGCCGCGAAACCTGCACCGCGTCCTCGTCCGGCAGGAAGTCCTTGTGCTGCGGCATGCCCCAGGTCGTGCGCAGCCCGGCCACGTTGTAGCACTCCTTGACCGTCACCGGAATCCCGAGCAACGGCCGGTCCTCGCCGCGGGCGCGCGCCTCGTCCGCCGCACGCGCGGCGGCCCGCGCCCGGTCGAAGTCCGGCACGCAGATCGCGTTGATCGCCTTGTCTTCCCGCTCGATGGCGGAGATCGCCTCGTCGGTCAGCTCCGCCGACGTCACTTCCCCAGCACGCAAAGCAGCGATGAGTTCCTCGGCCGACTGAAAATTCCGCTCCATGAATCTGACCGTAACCGCACCATTACTGAGCCATAAAATACGAATTCGCACAACCGGATCGGGCCGCGATCCGGCATGGCGCGGCTCACCCCTCGAACACCAGAAGGACCGCCCCCGGCGCACTCCCCGCTGCCCCCGGACGCACCTCGGTGGTCAGTCCCCGGACCGCGGCCGCGACCCGCAGCGAATGGGCCGCCGCGCCGACCAGAACCCGGTCGACACAGCTCGTTCCTTCGGCGACGACCGCCAGCCCCCGGCTTCCCGCGTGCCGCGACGCCCGGGTGCGCGGCCACCGGTTCTCCTCCGCCAGTCCGGCGAGCACGCCGGGATCCGTGACCGGCACCGCCCGTCCGCGCGGCGGCCCGGAGACCGCGCGCAGTGCGAGAAACCGGTTCCAGTCGCCCGGGGTCGCCGGGTCGTCCGCGCCGGGCGTCACCGCCGCGACCACGTCCGGGCGGCCGGGATCGCGCGGGAACGACAGTTCCGGGCGGATTCCCAGCCCTCGCAGCACAATCCACGCCGTCGACAGGGCCGTGCCGCATCCGGCGAGCACGTGCCGTCCGCCCGGATCGTGCCGGAGCCGCCCGACGCGGGCGATCGCCAGCTCGCCGGGACGGGTCTCGACCACGAACCGGCGCACGTCCAGCCGCGCCAGCGCGTCCGCGAGCACCGCCCGCGCCGACCAGTCCCAGGCGAACGCGAGATCGGTCATCTCGCCGTCCCGGCGGGCATCGGACGCTGCTTCGGGATCAGAGCCGCCGCCTGGCAGGTCGCCAGCAGGCTTTCCGCGTCGGTGACCACGACCCGGTCCGCGAGGCCCGCCGGGACAGCCACCGGCAAACCCGGCGCCGGCGGGACGAGCACCACCGGGACCTGCGCCCGCAGCGCGCACACGACGCCGAACTCGCGCGCGGTGATCTCGTCCCCGGCGGCGCGGACGTCCACGGCGAGCACCGGCGGATCCGCCCGGTCGTCGAGCGGGCACGTGGTCCCCGGCGCGAGGGCCAGGCAGAATCCTTCCCGCGTGTGACACCGGCTCACCCGGCATCCGTTGTCCCGCAAGGGCTGGCAGAGCGCGTCGCAGTCACCGAACTTCGCTTCGGTCAGCAGTACGTGCACGGTGCACCTCATTTCCCAGATCCGCGAGCACGGCCTCCGCGCCGCGGGCGAGTTCCAGGTCTTCCCTGGCGCGGACCACCAGCACCGGCGCGGCCGAGCCGTCCGCGCTGATCGCCCGGTCCGCGTCCGACCGGGTCAGCGCGCCCACCCGCAGTCCCAGCGCCCCGAGACCGCGGGCGACCTCGGCGACCGTTTCCGGCTGGTGCTCCGCGACCCCGCCGGTGAACACGAGCGCGTCCAGCCGGTCGAGGCTGACCGCCGCCGCACCGATCTCCCGGCGGAGCCGATGGACGTAGACCGCGACCGCCAGCGCGGCGTCGGCGCTCCCGCCCGCGGCGGCCGTCCGCACCTCGCCGAGATCGCCGCTGGTCCCGCTCATCCCGGCGAGCCCGGACCGCAGGCACAGCGCGTCGGCCAGCTCGTCCGGCCCCATCGGCGCGGTCTTCATGACGTGCAGCAGCAGTCCCGGGTCGATCGAACCGGACCGGGTCGCCATCGCGGGCCCTTCCAGCGGCGTGAACCCCATCGAGGTGTCCACACTCCGCCCGCCGCGCACCGCCGTCACCGACACCCCGGCGCCGACGTGCGCGCAGACCAGCTGCAGCTTGTCCGCCGGCCGCCGCAGCAGTTCGGCAGTGCGGCGCACCGCGTACTGGACCGACAATCCGTGAAACCCATAGCGGCGCAACCGGTTCTGCCGCGTCCACTCGCGCGGCAGCGGATAGTGCGCGGCCGCGTCGGGCAGCTCGGCGTGGAACGCGGTGTCGAAGCAGGCCACCACCGGAACCTCGGGCAGCAGCGCCCGGACCTCCTTGGCGACCTCCAGCGACAGCGGCTGGTGGATCGGCGCCAGCGGGACAAGCCGGTCGAGACGCGCGAGCAGCCGGTCAGTCACGAGTACCGGTGCCTTCTGTGCGCCGCCGTGCACGAACCGCACCGCCACCGCGTCCGGCCGCGGCCAGCGCTCCACCGCGTCGAGGACCGCGCCGGACAGCCCGCTCGGCCAAGCCGCCCAGCCGACTGCCGCTCCGTCGTGCACGACCGCGGCCTTCAAACTGGACGAACCAGGGTTGAGGGTCAGGATTCGCACTGGGTTCTCCTCGCGCTCGGCGCTCCGCTCGTCCCGCGGGGTCGAAGCTAATCCGGCGCGACCCGCGGTCACTGCGGGCGGACGTCCGCGCTGCCGGAGTCTTTAGTCCCCAGTGCGCCCCAGCCGGAGCGCCGAGACCAGGAAGAAGATTCCGCCCAGGACCGCATAACCGGCCACGTTCGCCAGCGACGGCTCCGGCGCGGCGGCCCCGATGACGAAGTTCGCCCCGGCCAGCACGGAGATGCCGCCGCTGAGGATCATCGGCCACTGGCCGCCCATCCTGCGCCTGCCGACCGCCACGACCAGCTGGACCAGCCCCGCGACCACGGCCCAGGCACCCCACACGCGCAGCACCGCCGGAACCCCGGACGCGCTGGCGATCGCGAGGCCGATCCCCGCGAGCAGGCTGATCGCGATGTTCACGTACAGCCCGGCGGCCCGGGTCGAGCGCGCGTCCACGACCGCGGCGGCGACGTCGAACAGCGGATACCCGACGACCAGCACCACCCCGACCGGGCCGACGTGCGATTTCGACGTGAGGAACAGCAGCGCCGCCCAGACGAGGGCGAACGCGAACCGGACGAAGTACAGCCGGCGCAACACCACGGCGCTTCCGGCGGCGGGCGAGTCAACGATGGTCACAAGAATCCTTCCAGGACTACTAGAGAGATAGAACGTTCGTTCTCTCTAGTAGCCTGTCGGTCCGCCCTGGGCAGCGTCAAGGTGCCCCGTTCTTTCGGAAGTCTTACGGGGCCGCGGAGTCGAGGCGGTGCCGCAGGATGCCCTCGACGCCCTGCAGGAACGTCTCTCCGACCTCGGCCGCGTCCGTCAGGCAGCCTGAGGCCATCGCACCGTCGCGCAGCATGACGAAATGCCGCGCCGCAGGCTCCGGCGCGGTCTCGCCGACCTGCGCAAGCAAGTCCGTCACCGTGCGCAAGAACCAGTCGCGGTGCGCGAGAACGGCTTGGTGCACGGGATGCTCGCGGTCCGGGTACTCCGCCGCCGCGTTGAGGAACGCGCAGCCGCGGAAGTGCGCGGACTGGATGCTCTCGGCGATGAACCCGGCGACCGCGCGCAGGGCGTCGGCCGCGGGCGAATTGTCGGCGAGGATCTTGCCGATCCCCTCGCGCTCCATCTCCGAAACGCCCTGCAGATACGCGACGACGAGGTCTTCCTTGCCCGGGAAATGCCGGTACAGCGTGGCCCGGGTGACCTTCGCCTCCGCCACGATCCGGTCGACGCCCACCGAGTGGAGGCCCTCGGCGTAGAAGATCCGGGTGGCCGTCGCGAGCAGCCTGGACCGCGCCTCGGACACCTGGCCTTTCTGCACCACAACGGCAACGCTAGCAGGTCGCGGCTTCAACGATCGTGGTCCACCGCTGCGCAAGACGACCGCAGGCCGCGACAAGTTCCGGCGGGCGGACGTCGGTCAGCTCGGTGTCGAAAGTGGCCAGGATGCCCGCGATCCCGGCCCACGACCACGCCCCGAGCGTGAGCCGCGCGTGCTCGGCGTCGAGGTGTTCCACCACCGAGCCGCCCGGCGCCCAGCGGGCCACGACGTGCGCGGGCAGGTCCAGCCGCGCGGAGCCGGTGCACGGCCACTCCGCCGGGGTGTCGCCGCGGTCGTGGGTGCTCATCACGAACTGCGCCAGGTCTTCGGCGGGAAGCTCGCGAGCGCGGAAGACCTGGGTGGTCGGACGCGGACGCAGCCGGTCGACGCGGTGCACTCGCCATTGGCGGTCGGTGCGGTCGTAGGCGACCAGGTACCACCGCGCGGCCCACACGACGAGGTGGTGCGGCTCGATCTGGTGCGCGGGCTGGAAATCGGCGTCGGCGGGGTCCGGCCGGGTGCCGTCCGGGCGCAGGAACTCGGCGACGAGCAGGCGGCGGTGCCGTACGGCGGTCCCGACCGCGGTCAGTGCGGCCGGGTCGATGGGCGGCCCGGGGAATTCCCAGTAGTTCCGCAATCGGGTCAGGCGCAGGGATTCCATCGACGCGCGCAGTTCCGGCGGCATGACCTGGTGCAGGGTCGCCAGGGCGCGCGAGGCGTCGTCGCCGAGGCCGAACATCGTGCTGGGTGCGGTTTGCAACGCGACGGCGACCGCGAGGGCCTGGTCGTGGTCGAACAGCAAGGGCGGCAACGTGTTTCCGGCTCCGAGACGGTAGCCGCCGTCGGGGCCGTGGACGGTTTCGATCGAGTAGTCGAGCCCGCGCAGGGTTTCGATGTCGCGGCGGACGGTGCGTTCGCTGGTCTCGAGCCGGGCGGCGAGTTCGCGCAGCGGCCACACCCGTCCGGCGCCGAGCAGGGACAGCAGCCGGAGCGCCCGGTGCGAGGTGTTCGCCATCGTTCCATTGTGTACTGGCCACTCGGTGTCCACTACCCAGGGCAGGGTGGGTTCCGTTCCTGAAAGAACGGAAGGACAGGCAAGCATGCGGGTGGTTGTAGTCGGCGGCGGAATTGGCGGGCTCGCGCTGGGCGCGGGATTGCGCGGCCGAGGGTTCGACGTGGCGGTGTACGACCGCGACACAGACGTGGCGGCGACGGGCGGCTACCACATCACCTTGGACGACCGGGCGCAGTCGGCGTTGGCAGAGCTGGTGGAACCGAAGATCATGCAGCGGCTGCTGGCCTCGGGGTCAGCGCTCCGGCTCCGCGAGCGCGACGCGTTCTGGGACCGGCGCGGCCGGCTTCTCGGCCACGGACCGGACTTGAGCGCCAGCGGCAGTGTGGACGTCGACCGGATCACCTTGCGCACGCTGCTCGCCGAAGCGGTCGGTGACGACCTGCACCTGGGACGCGCCGTCTCCGGCGTCAGCAGCGACGGCCCCCAGGTCCTCTTCGCCGACGGCGCACCGGTCTCGGCCGACCTGGTGGTGGGCGCGGACGGGGCCCACTCGGTGGTCGCCCGACACCTCGCCGGCGGTCCGACGAACCGTCCGGCGGGCATCATCGGATTCTCCGGCCGCACCCTCCGCCGCGACCTGAGCCTGCCCGAGCAGGAACGGCTGCGATCTCGCTCCGGCACCGCGATCGCACCGCACGGTGCGGCGCTGTACGTCGGTTTCCTTGACCCAGTAGGCAATGCCGCGCTCGACGCCCCCGAACTCCGGATGTCCGTCACCACCGGCCCGACCTATATCTGGGGCGCGATGCTCCCCGAATCCGCCGCGACCGAAACCCTGCGCACCCTCCGCGGCGGCGAACTGCAGGCCGCGATCCTGGCCACCTTCCGCAAACGACGCTGGGCCGAGCACACCCTCGAGGTCATCGCCAAGGCCGATCCGCAGAGCGTCGCCGCGTTCCGCTTCAACGCCGCCTCCACTCGGGCCGCCGATCTCGCACCGTGGCCCGCCGGCCGGATCACCGCACTCGGCGACGCCGTCCACGCCACCCCGCCCACTGCTGGAATGGGCGCGGGCGCGGCGATTCGCGACGCCGCGAGCCTGGTGCGGCACCTGTCCGAAGACGACAGCACCGCTGCCGTCGGACGGTTCGAGGCCGAGATGCGCCAGCGTGGCAGCGAGGTGCTGACGTTGGCGATGAAGACCGTCCGGTGGATCCTCGCCACCGACACCGCTCTGGGCGCCGCCGCTACCGCCGCGGCCACGCCGATCCTGGCAGCGGCGGCTCGGCTGCGTCGCTGACTTGACGGGCAGAGCCGGTCGCGTGCTCTGCCCGCTCAAGGCCGCCGGAACGGCGTGTGCACACCGCGATAGCCCCTCCGCCGGCTCAAATTCCGCGGCGGGTCAGCCTTGAGCCTCGCGAAGAATCCGCACCGCCTTCGGGCCGACGCCGTGCAGTGCGAGGAGTTCCGCGTCGGTCCGCTCGGCGGTGTGCGCGAGGGTCGTGATCCCCGCCGCGTGGAGGGCACGCGTGGCGGGGCTCCCGATCGCCCTGGGCAGGTCGCCGACTTCGCCCGCTATCGCCGTGGCCGCCGCGGCTACCGGGGCGGCCAGCCGCTTCGGCGCGCGGGCCAGCCACGCCCGCCGGACCCAGTGGTTCAGCTGCTGTCCGTCGAGGTCCCCGATCGGCAGCCGCACCCCGGCGCGGGCGACCCGGCGCGCGGTCGGGTGTTCCGCGCGCAGTTCGTCCGCGTCGGGCCCGGTCATCCGGAGCACGACCTGCCGATCCGGGCGCAGGGCGGCGAATTCCTTGCCCCGCACGGCGAACGCGACCGTGCCGTCGACGGTCAGCTCGGCCGTTTCGGGGTAGGACAGGGCGGTTCTGCGAAGCTGGGCCAAGGTCGTCACCAGCACAGGCTGGCACGGACGCGGCCGTTTCGCCGGTCAGGCCGCGTCCGGCGCGCCGAGGAAGTCGAGCACTGCCTCGCGCAATTCCACTCCGACGAGCGCGCCGCGGTGATCGCCCGCGACCTGGCGCATCAGCGCGCCCGGCACCCGCGCGGCCAACTCCTCGATGCCGTGCGCCATCAGGTCTTCGCGTCCGGCGAGAAACAGCGTCGGGACGGCCGGGACGCCCGCACTCGGATCGAACGGCTCGGCTGCCAGGCCCTCGACGAGGTTCAGCAGCGACTCCGCGTCCCCCGCGCTCGCCATGGCGGTGATCGCGCCGGTAAGCGGATCGGCGGGCGACGGTCCTCCTTGGACAGCCGCCCGCGCGGCGGCGAGATCGACCGCGGCGAACGGTTCCCGCGGGCTCAGCCCGCCGAGAACGAGGCGGCGCACCGACGTCCGCGGATGCCGGGCGAGATCCCAGGCGAGCCGCGCGCCGAGCGAGTAGCCGACGACGTCGACCTCCTCCGTGCCCGCGCATTCGGCCAGCGCGTCGACGACCCGGGCGGCGGTGACTTCCCCCGCCTCGGCAACCTTCGGACCGCCGGGATGACCGGGCAGGTGCACCACGATCGTCTCCCGCCCGGCGGCCGCCAGCGGGTCGGCCCAGCACTCGGCGGGCCAGTCCGCCGCGGCCGAGGACGCGAAACCGTGGATCAGCACGACCGGAGGCCCGGCCGCGGGACGGACGGACAGCGTGCGGGTGACCGGGAACGCGGTTGTCATTCTCCAAGCGTAGACAAAACCTGCCGTCCGGTCCAGGCCGGTGCCGAACGGCCGGGAAACGGCCGCGCACCGGCCGGGCCGTCGAGATGCGCCCGGCCGATCCCGGCGAAAATCCCCGGCCCGCGCCTACGCGATCCGGCCGGGATCGCGTAGGCGAACCAGCGAGGACGACGCGCCCCGCCTAATCGAGCCTCGGGCGCTTGGCGGGCCGTCCGTCGGGAGCGGGCGGGTCCGGCAGCTTCGGCGCGGTGGGCGTGGTCGGCGCGGCGGGCGTCCACTCGCCTTCCTTGTAGGAAGGCCACGGCCCGCCCTGGTCCTTGAACCTCGGGTTGTCCCGGTTCCAGTACTCGGGCAGCCCGTGGTTGTTCGGTCCGGGGGCTTCGTACCGGTCCTCTTTCGACCCGCTGCCCGACGAACGGCCCGCGGACTCGATGCCGTGGTAGGTGTCGGTCTGGTTGTTGTGCTCGAGGTTGTCCTGGCGCGGCCGCTTCATCCCGTTCTTGTTCCAGTCGGTGCCCGCCGCGGTGTCGTGCCCGAGCACGCCGCCCTGCCGGTCGGGGTCGTTCTTGAACGCGGGGTTCTTGCTCTTGCTGTGCCCCTTGATCTCGTTGCCCGGCTGGCCGGTGTACGACTCGCCGGGCTGTTTCGTGTCGAACCGCCGGTCCGGATGGCTCAGCCAGTTCTTCAGCTTCGTCTGGTCAGTCCGGCTCAGCTGGCCGAGATTGTCCTTGTCCAGGTGCTTCAGTTCGGGAGGCAGCGGCGACTTCGCCGCCTTCGCCCAGAGCGGGATCATGTTGCCGTGCATGTGGTCGGGGTTGACGTAGCCCGCCGCGGTGCGGTTGCTGTACTTGGGCACCATCTTGCCCGTTTTCTTGTCCAGCTTCTTCGCCCCGTACTTGCCCCCGGGCGACATCTTCTCGTACCAGGCGGGCCCGTGAATGGGCAGGTCGGTGTTGATCCGGAGATTCGGCCGGCCTCGCGTGGTGGTGCCCGAGGGCCCGGCGCCCGAGGGCGTGGTCCCGGTGCACGACTGCGGGGCGAGCCCGTACGGGTCGGTGTACGCGTGCGGGTTGCCCGCGAAGGCGTACTCGTGGGAGCCGCCGTCGAGGCCGATCGGGTCCGGGCTGAGATAGCGGGCCAGCGCCGGGTCGTAGTAACGCGCGAGGTTGTAGTGCAGCCCGGTTTCGGCGTCGTAGTACTGGCCTTGGAACCGCAGCGGCGTGCTGGCGCCGGCCGCGGTCTCCTGCACGGCCGTGCCCCACAGACCGGTGCGCGCGTACCAGGTCACGCGGCCGTCCGGGGCCACCAGTTCCGCCGGGGCTCCCGAGAGGTCCGCCACGATCAGGTTGAACTGCTCGTCGACCGGCTCGCGCGGAGCCAGTTCCCGTTGCAGCAGCGGGCGGAAGCTGTCCGGCTCGTAGTCCCACGCGGTGACCCGGCCGCGCGCGGCCTGTTCCACCAGGACGCGGTCGTCCCAGGTGAAATCGATCCGCTCGAGCAGCGAGACGCCGTCCGCGGCGAAGTGCTCCTTGGCGATCCGGCGGCCGAACGGGTCGTACGTGTAGTGCCAGCGGGTGCCGTCCGGGGTCAGCACGTCGGTGAGCTGGTCGCCGGGATTCCACGAGAACTGCCAGACCGCGCCGGGAGCCTCCCGCCGGACCATGCGCCCGCGTTCGTCGTGGACGTAACGGACCGCGCCCGCGCCGTCGACGACGTTGCCGCGGAACATCCGTCCGCCGACCGCGTGCCGCTCGGTTTCGGTCGGCCAGTACGCGTTGACGAGGTTGCCCGCGGGGTCGTAGCCGTAGCGCTCGGTCCACTGCGGCGAACGCACCGCCGTGACGCGGCCGGCCGCGTCGAGGGTGAACTCGCGCGGTCCGGTGAGCCGGTCGCGGAGCGCGCCGAGGTGTCCGTCCGGGCGGTACTGGTACGCGCGTTCCTGCACCGGTTGCCCGGCGCCGGTGCTGATCGTCTGCGCGAGCAGCTGCGCCGCGGGCGACCAGGCGGACTCGACCGTGACGCCGCCGTCCAGCGTCCGCCGGACCTCCCGGCCCGCCGGGTCCCGGTCGAAGCGCAGCGTGCGCCCGCCCGCGTGCAGCGCCGCCGGTTCGCCGGCTTCGTACTCCCACGTGCTTTCCGCGCCGGACGGCGTCCGCCGCCAGATCCGGCGTCCGGCCGCGTCGTAGGCCGACCGGGTCGTGCGGCCGTTCACCGTCTCGGCGACGACGCGTCCGGCGGCGTCGCGTTCCAGGGTGACCTTGGTGCGCCCGTCGTCCGCGCCGGTGATCCGGTCGTCGGGGTCGTAGCTGAAGCGCGTGGTCACGTCGCCGACGGTCTGCTCGACGATGTTCCCGGCCAGGTCGTAGCGGTACGTCGAGGTGCCCGCCGGGTCGGTCCGCTCGATCAGCTGTCCGGCCGCGTCGTAGCGGTACCGCACGGTCACGCCGCCGAAATCGGTCTCCCGCACCAGATATCCGGCGGCGTCGTACTCGTGGCTCCAGACGAGGCCCTGCTCGTTGGTGACCGAGACGAGCCTGCGCTCGGTGTCGTAGCCGAACGAGACCCGGCTGCCGTCCGCGCGGTTCTCCGCGGCGAGCAGGTCGAAGTGGGTGTATTCGCCGGTGCTGACCCCCGCCCCGGCGTCGGTGTGGGTGCGGGCGTTCCCCTCGCCGTCGTAGGTCCACCTCTCGAGCGCGCCGTCGGCGTCCCGGTGCCAGACGAGCCGACCGTCCACTGTGTACCCGAACTGGTCCTGCGTGCCCGCCGGGGTGGTGATCGAGACGATCCGGCCGAAGCGGTCCCGGTCGTAGCGGGTCGTGCCCCCGCGCGCGTCGGTGACCGCGACCGGGAGCCCGCTCTCGTCGGACTCGATCCGCGTGGTCGCCCCGAGCGCGTCGGTCACCGACGTCAGGACCCCGCGGTCGTCGTACGTGCTGGTGACGGTCGCGCCGTCCGGTTCGGTCTCGCGCAGCAGGTTGCCGGACTCGTCGTACTCCCACCGCTTGACCTGGCCGGACGGTCCGGTCATCGACACCGGCAAGCCGAACTCGTTGCGCTCGTAGGTGGTGCGGGCGCCGTCCGGGGCGGTGACCGACAGCAGTTCGCCGAGGCTGTCGTAGGTGTAGGAAGTGGTGCGGCCCAGCGGATCGGTCTCGCTGAGGAGCCGGTCGCGGACGTCCCATTCGTAGCGGGTCGTGCGGCCGAGCGGGTCGGTCTCGGCGATCACCTGACCGGCCTCGTTGAACCGGAACTCCGTGGTTTGGCCCAGTGAATCGACCGACCGGGTAATCCGGTTGTCCCGGTCGTACTCCATGGTGCCGGTGAGGAATCCGCCCGAGCCCTCGGTGCGCACGACGCGGCCGTCGGCGTCGTAGTGGTATCGGTACCACTCGCCGTTGCGGTCGGTCCACGACACGATCCGGCCCGCGTCGTCGTACTCGTAGCGCATGGCCGCGCCGGACGGGTTGACCACCTCGGTGAGCTGGCCGTCGGTGTAGCCGAACCGGGCGAGTTCGACGTCCGGACCGGCGCCGACCGAATGGTAGGCGGTGACGCGGCCGCCGGACGTGGTCACGCGCACGCGGTACCCGGCGCTGTGCCGCAGCTCCACCGGGGTTCCGTCGGCGTCGCGCAGGAAGTCGACGCGGCGGCCGTGCCGGTCGCTGAGCGAGAGCAGCGCGCCGGTGTCCCCGGAGAACCGCATGGCGAGGGCCGTCACCTGGTCTTCCACCAGGTACCCGCCGTCGTCCAGCCGGGTCAGCGGGCGCAGCGGGCCCTGTTCGGCGACGATCCACTCGCCGACCCGCGGATGCGCGTAGTGGGCCACGGTGCCGTCCGCGACGGCGAGGCTGACGCCCGCGTCGTGCACCTCCAGCCGCTGGTCCACAGTGGACATCCAGCTCGCGCCGAACAGCCCGCCGGTGCGGAAACCGGAGAAATGCGTGCGTTCCAGCCGCAGCGGCAGCGTGCCGAGGAACTCGGCGTCGACCTCGGCGAGGATCATCTGCCCGGTCGAGACGTCGATCGGGTCCTTCTCGCAGCGCACGTTCTCCGGCGAGCGCGGGTTGGGGCCCTGGTCCTTCAGCGGCGGCGGCGATTTCGGTTGCGCGGCCGGGGGTTTCTTCGGCACCGGCGGCGGGGGCTGCATCCCGCGGGAAGCGGGCGGCGGCACCGGGCCGCCGCCGTGGCCGCCGCCCGGCGAGGAGTCGCCCTTCGGCGGAGGAGGCGGTGGGTCGCTCCGGTGCGGCGGGGGCGGAGCCGCCGAGGACGCGGTGGTGGACTCGTCGGCCTTGCCGCCGCCCTTCCCTCCTGGGGAGCCCTTCGGCGTCGAGATGTCCTTGGGCTTCGGCGCGGCGGGCGGCTTGCCGCCCTTGAGGCCCTTCAGGGACTTGGCGGCGTCGCCGAACAGCGTCCCGGCCTTCTTCAGCAGCGGCACCAACGCCTTGAGCGCCTGCACCAGGCGGGTCGTGAGCTTCGCGATCTGCGCTGCGGTCTTGGCGACCGCCGCGGCGACCTGCGGCACGACCCACGCCAGGCCGATGCCTGCCGTCAGCAGGACCTGCAGCGCCCAGCTGATCATGTGCCCGACCAGTTGCGCGATGATGTCGCGCACCAGCATCCGCACCGCGGCGACCACCTCGCCCGCGGTCTTCACCCCGGACGCCGCGCCCTCGGTGCCCTTCTGCGCCGCGCCCAGCAGGTTGGCGACGTCCTTGGTCCGCTCGCGGTAGGCGTCGGCCGCCTCGCCGGCCCAGGACTGCAGATCCCGTTCGACCTGCTCGGTGAGGTCGGCGCCGATTGACTCGAGTTCCTTCGCGACGTTCGTCCAGGTCTCGGCTTGGGCCTTGATCTGGTCCGCGTCGCCGGTGAGCGCGTTGAGCGCTTCCTTCAGCGGACCCACGTGCTCCATCAGCCAGGCGACCCCGGCCGCGAGGATCGCGCCGAACGGGTCGAGCGCCATCGAGAGCGCGTCCAGCGCGACCCCGACCGCCCCCATCGCGGCCGACGCCCACGACCCGCCTTCTGATCGCCTCTTTCAGTCCCGCCGCGCCCTCGAGAAGGCTGATCCCGGAATACGCCGTCGTCGAATCCTGCGTCGGCGCAATCAGCGGATTGCTCAAGAAGCCCCCTCGGCTCGTCCCTCGCTGGCATCCGACGTTAGCAGTGGACTCCCCGAGCGCGGGTTCAGAGAGCGACCCTGGCCATCAGCCCGTCGATGTAGGCGCGATACCGCCCGGCGACCTTCCCGACCGGATGCATCAGGCTGGTCACGTTGGCCCCGATGGACACCGCGACGATTTCGTCCGCCAGCACCGTGATCGCGGGCGCGTCGGGCTCCTCCCCTTCCCCCGGGCGGCGGCGATCCGCGTGGTCAGCTCGGCCCGCCAGCTGGTCAGCAGATCCCGGTACTGCCGGGCGAGATCCGGGTTCGCGACCGAGTGCTCCCACAGCACGAGCAGCACCCGCGCCGACGCGATCTGGTGCTCGTCGAACGGAATCGCCGCCTCGACGAACCCGCGCAGCGACTCCATCGGGCCGAGCGAAGGGTCCAGTTCGGACATCCGCTGCGACGTCTCCTGCAGCACGCTCTCGAACGTCGCCGCGATGATGCTGTCCTTGCTGGGGAAGTAGTGCTTGAGGGCACCGTTCGCGAACCCGGCCGCGGTGACGATGCTGCGCATCGTGGCGGCTTCGAACCCGCCTTCGATGATCAGCTTCTTGGCGACCTCGACGATCTCCCGTCGTCGCTGATCGTGATCGATGACCTTAGGCATGGTTACAGACTCTAACTCGTATTCTCGCGCTGCGGAGGTGACCCTGCGGGTGCCGATTCGGGGCGGCGGGCCCCGGAATCGTCACCCGAGCCCGAGCCGGGCGGCCCGGCGTTCCGCCTGCCGGGCCGGGTCCGCCACCGGCGCGGCCAGCAGCAGCCGCTGCGTGTACGGATGCTCCGGCGTGCGGGTGACCGTCGCCGTCAGACCGGATTCGACGATCTCTCCCTGGTACAGCACCGAAACCCGATGGCAGATCCGGTGCACGACGCCCAGGTCGTGCGACACGAACAGATAGGACACCCCGGTCTCCCGCTGCAGGTCCAGGAAGAGATCGAGGATCGTCGCCTGCGTGGTCAGGTCGAGCGCGCTCACCGGCTCGTCGCACACGATCAGCCGCGGCCGCCGGACCAGCGCCCGCGCGATCGCGATCCGCTGCCGCTGCCCGCCGGAGAACTCGCCCGGGTACCGGTGCACCGCGTCGGCGGGCAGCCGCACCCGGTCCAGCATGTCCGCCACCACCGAGCGGGCCGCCGTCCGCGACGTTCCGGCCACGACCAGCGGTTCCGCCAGGACTTCCCCGACGGTCATGGTCGGGTCCAGCGAACCGTACGGGTCCTGGAACACCACCTGGATGTCACTGGCCAGCCGCCGCCGGACCGCACCGCGCGCGTGCGTGATGTCCTCGCCGTCGAAGGTGATCCGGCCGGACACCGGCGCGGCGAGTCCGAGCACGGCTTTGCCCACAGTGGACTTCCCCGACCCGCTCTCGCCGACCAGCCCGACGCATTCGCCCGGCCCGACGTCGAGCGAAATCCCTTTCAGGGCCCGGAAGCGCACCCGGCGGCTGAGCCGGTAGTCGACCACCAGGTCCTCGATCGCGAGCAGCGGAGCCGTCATCGTCCGGCCTCCTCTCCGGCCGCGTGGGCGAGCCCGCGCCGTTCCCAGGCCTGGTCCAATTCGTCCCGTCCTTCGGTGTCGTCGAGCGACGCGCTGATCAGCTCGGCGGTGTAGGGGTCCTCCGGCGCGCGGAAGATCTGGTCCACCGGGCCGGTTTCCACGATCCGGCCGTCCTTCATCACCACGACGCGGTCGCAGATGTCCGCGACGACGCCGAAGTTGTGCGTGACGATCACCAGCGCCATCCCGTACTCGGCCTGCAGTTCGCGCAGCAGCTCCAGCACCTCGGCCTGCACCGTGACGTCCAGCGCGGTCGTCGGCTCGTCGGCGACCAGCAGCGACGGCCGCCCGGCCACCGCGCCGGCGATCAGCACGCGCTGCGCCATCCCGCCGGAGATCTGGTGCGGGTAGCTGGCCATGACCCGGTCCGGGTCGGTGAGGCCGACGCGCACCAGCACCTCGCGCGCCCGCTTCTTCGCCGCGGCCTTGTCCAGCCCGTGCACGCGACGCAGCGGTTCGACGAGCTGGTGCCCGATCGGGTAGCACGGGTCGAGGTTCGTCATCGGTTCCTGCGGCACGTACCCGATCTCGCGGCCGAGCAGTTTCGCGCGCTCCGCGGCTTTCCCGACCTCACGGCCGCCGACCCAGATGCCGTCCGCGACCCCGGTCCCGCCCGGTGGCAGGAGGTCGAGCACTGAGAACACCGTCTGCGTCTTGCCCGACCCGGATTCGCCGACGATCCCGAGCACCTCGCCGGGAGCCGCGTCCAGCGACACCCCGCGCACGACCTCTTTGACGCCCTTGTCTGTCGCGTACCCGACGCGCAGGTTCTCGATCCGCAGCGCGCAGTCCGCCGCCGCGTGCTCGTGCGCGCCCGAAGCGCCGTCATTGCCCAAGGCGTCCGGCGAAGGAGCTGCCAGCGCTTCCCGCACGCGTGCCCGGCCGCGCCGCGTAGGCTGTTCGGCGCGGACGCTGACCAGGTCGGCGAGCGTCGAGCCGATGAACGCCAGCGCCGCGATGGTCACGCCCAGCGCGATCGATGGCCACAGCAGGATCAGCGGGTACGTCAGCATGTTCAGGAAGCCGTCGTTCATCGTCTGGCCCCAGCTGGGCGTCGACGCCGAGCCGATGCCGAGGAACTGCAGACCGGCCTGCATGCCGATGGCGAGCCCGGCGGTGAGCGCGGTCTGCACGATGATCGGCGCGTACACCGCGCGCAGCAGGTGCGTGCGCAGGATCCGCAGCGTGCCGACGCCGGCCACGCGCGCCGCGTCGATGTACGGCTCCCGGCGAACGGTCAGCGCGCGGGCGCGGGTGATCCGGTAGTAGCCGGGCGAGAGGAACACGCCGAGCGCGATCATCAGCACGGTGAAGTCCTGGCCGGTGCCCGCCGCGACGACCAGCAGCACGATCATCCCGGGCACCGACTGCAGCGCGTCGCTGATCCACGAGCAGATCCGGTCGGTCGCGCCGCCGAAGTACCCGGCGACCACGCCGGTCGGGACGCCGAGCACGATCCCGGTGACGCAGGTGATCACGCCGCCGTACAGCGTGGTCCGCGCGCCGTAGAGCAGCCGGCTCAGGATGTCGCGTCCGGCGGAGTCGCCGCCGAGCAGGTGCCCGTTGCCGGGTTCGGCGTGGGTGAGCGCGAAGTCGACGTGGTTCGGGTCGTAGGGGGCCAGCCACGGCGCGAACACCGCGGCCAGCACGACCAGCGCGAACACGACCAGCGCGACGACGCCGACCGGGCGGCGGAAGTACCGGCGCAGCAGGGAAATCCGCTTCACCGGGGCGAGCGTGGCGGGGAACGGGGCAGCGGTCATCGGTCGCGCACCTTCGGGTTGACCCACCCGAGCACGAGGTCGAGCAGGAAGTTGACGATCACGACGAACACGACGGTCACCGCGGTCAGGCCGAGCAGCACCGGGATGTCGCCGATCTGCGACGCCGACTGCGTCAGGCTGCCGATCCCCGGGAGGTTGAAGACGATCTCCACGACCACCGCGCCGCCGAGCAGGCCGACGAACATCAGCGCCAGCACCGTCAGCGCGGACGGCGAAGCGTTGCGCAGCACGTGCGTCGTGACCCGGCGCGAGGACAGGCCGCGCGCCCGCAGCGTCCGGACGAAGTCCTGGTTGGCGACCTGCAGGAAGCCGTTGCGCAGTTGTTCGGCGATCATCACGATCGCGCCGAGCGACAGCGAGATCGACGGCAGCGCGATCGACCGCAGCCAGCCTACGAACGACTGGTCCGGCGACACGTAGCCGACCGCGGGGAACCACTGCAGCTGGATCGCGAACCAGGTGACCAGCACGAGGCTGACCCAGAACCCGGGCAGCGCGAACAGCACCACCGACGCGAGCTTCAGCACGCGGTCGACGACGCCGCCGGGACGCAGGCCGCAGATCACCCCGACGAGCACGCCGAGGATCGCCGCGAGCAGCGTCGCGGCGATGACGACCGACAGCGTCACCGGCATCCGCAACGCGATCTGCTCGCCGACCGGCTGGAAATTCCGCCAGGAAGTCCCAAAATCTCCGGTGGCGGCGTGCGACAGCCAGTCCCAGAACTGGACGAGCAGCGGCCGGTCGTACCCGATCTGGGCGCGCAACGCGGCCTGCTGGGCGGGGGTCGCGCTATTGCCGAGCAGCCCGGCGGTCGGGTCCCCCACCGCCGTGTGCGCCAGGAAGAACGTGCCGCTGGTGACGAGCACGAGCAGCAGGATCCCGGAGACCAGGCGTTTGACGATGAATGTGAGCATGTTCCGGCTCCTTCCCGTGGTCCGTCCACACAGGACGGACCACGGGACGACGGGCGCGTCAGCCGCGCTGGATGAACCGCAGCGTCGGGAACATCATGCCGGTGATCGGCGTGACGGTGATGCCCTTGACGCTGTAGTAGAGGTTGTCGGCCTGGTACCACACGTTCCACCAGGCGAGGTCCACGAGCTTCGTGTTCAGCTCCTTGAGCGCCGCGGTCTGCGCCGGGCCGGGCTGGGCCTGTTCCGCCTTCCGCACGAGCGCCTTCACCTCCGGGAAGGCGTCCACCGACGGATTGGGGTTGTACCACTGCTTCGACGTGACCTGGTCGGTCAGCGTGGCCATGTCGTTGCCGTCCATCGCGATCACCGCGAGGAACATCGGGTACGTCGGCGCGTTCTTCTGGTAGTCCGGCATCGACATGTTCTGCCAGTCGACCTTGATGCCCAGCTGCCCGAACGTCTGCTCGGCGGCGGGCTGCCACGCCTGGAAGATCGTGGACATCGGCATCTTCAGGCTGAAGCCGTTCGGATAACCCGCCTCGGCGAGCAGCTGCTTGGCCTTGGCGAGGTCCGTCTTGTACTTGCCGTTGCCCGCCGGGTCGTACACCTGGCTGCCGCTCGGCCACAGCTGGTCGGTGACCGTGCCGGCGTCGTTGCCGACCGCCTTGAGGATCCCGGCCGCGTCGAAGGCGTAGGAAATCGCCTGCCGCACGCGCTGGTCGCCGAGCGCCTTCACCTGGCTTCCGGTGCGGTCGGCGAACTGCACGCCGACCCACGACGCCGGTTTCTTCGCGACGTTCCAGCCGTTCTGCTGCGCCTTCGGCAGGTTCGCCGCGTTGGCGAACTGGACGTTCAGCTGACCGGACAGCATCGCGTTGAAGCTGGCCGCCTGGTCGGTGATCGGGAACAGCCGCACCGTCGGGAACGGATACGTGGCGCTGTCCCAGTGCTTCGCGCGCTTCTTGAACACGTACTGCGACTGCGGCTGCGAGGACGCCTTGTCGAAGGTGTACGGGCCGGAACCGTCCGGGCCGTTGGCGAGCGACTTGGCCTTGATCGCCTTGGGCGAGGCCATCCAGCTGCGGCCGAGACCCATGAAGTACAGCAGCGCGTCGTCGCGTTCGGACAGATGGAGCACGACGGTCGAGGGGTCCTTCGCCTCGACGCTCTTCACGTCGATGTAGGCCTGCCCGGACCGCGTGCCGGACTTGAGGTGGTTCAGGTTCTCGACCGCAGCGGCGGCGTCGAACTTCTGGCCGTCGTCGAACGCGACGTCGTCGCGCAGGTGCATCGTCAGGCTCAGCCGGTCGGCCGACCAGTCCCACGACTTCGCGAGCGCGGGAATCGGCTTGGCGTCCTTGTCCAAGGCGACCAGCGGGTCGTAGACCGCGGACAGGTACGGGCCGTCGAAGCCGATGTCGGCGTTGGCCGGGTCCCACGACGTCACGTCGAGGAACACGCCCGCCTTCAGCTCGTCAGTGCCCGCGCCCGCCCCGGCGGCGCCCGAGCCGGTGCATCCGGCGATCGCGAGCAGCGCCGCGGCGGCCGCCGCGAACAACGCCGCTGTCCTTGTCCTCGTCATTGAGTCCCTCTCTCAGGGTGCTGGACCGCCGGCGGGATCGCTCGGCGCCCCGCCGGGAACGGCGGGCCTTCGAGTGCGGCCCGGCTCGCCGTGGTGCGGGATAGTCTACGATTGTCGGCTAAAAAATCAACGGGCCGGATGCGTTTGTTACTGATCCGGCCAAAAGCAGGCCGACCCCCGCGCGGCACGCAACCGTTGCCGCGAAGCCATTCGGCCGTGGCTGTGGCCGGGTTAGTAACGATCAGCAGAGTATCCGCCGTGTTATCTGCTGGCTCGCGCGCCGTTTTCAGACGGCGTCGGCGACCAGAACGCGCGGACTTCCGGGCAGCGAGAGCACATCGCATACGCGCCATCCTGCACCGTCGAGCCATTCGCGGACTTCCGCCTCCGGATAGACGACGGTTCCGTCGATCACGAAGTACTCCCCCGCGTGCAGCGCGTCGATCGGGCGCTGCCGTTCGCCGTCGTCGAGGAAGAAGTCCAGCAGCAGCAACGTCGCTCCGTCCGCAGCCGCCGCCCGCGCGCTGGCCAGGATTTTCCGGTTCTGCTCGGCGGTGAACCGGTGCACGACGTGGTTCACCATCACCAGATCGTGCGCCCCGCCTGGTTCCGCGGATTCGGTCGGCGCGGGGTCGATGCTCGTGCGATCGGCGAACCCGGCCGCATTCACCGCGTCGGTGATCCCTTGCGTGGACTCGGGTCCGAAAACGAAGCGAGCGGTCAGTGCGGGATTCGCCCGCAGCGCGCCGATCGCGAATTCCGGCGACAATCCGCCCAGATCGAGCATCGAGCGGTAGGGCGAGAAATCGAAGGTGCGCGCGAGCATCGACGCGTGCAGCGCGTTGTAGCGCATGACGCCGGCCATGAACGTCGCCCAGCGGCCCTCGTCCATCTGGAGGTCGCCCGGTTTGCCACTGTCCACAGTGGCGTCGAACTGGAGCCAGTGGCCGTAGCTGATTTCGTTGAGGAAGGTCAGGAACGGCGCCAGATCCGTAGCGCCGTTCCCGCCCAAGTACTCCTGCGCGTCCTCGGCCAGCGAGTAACGGCCGTCCGCGCGTTCTAGCAGGCCGCGCGCGTTCATCGCGTCCGCCAGGATCCGGGTCAACTGCTCGCCCTTGCCGGTGGCGGCGGCGAGTTCCGGCACCGTGCGCGGACCGTCGGCCAGCGCGCGGAACAAGCCGATCCGCGAGGCGGCGAACAACTGCTTCGCGCCCATGTACCCGATGGCGATGTCGACGATGCGGTCCGGCGCTGGTTTCGTCATGTGGCGGCTCCTCACGGCGTCGGGGGTGCCTCTCCGGGCACCCCGGGGAGCTTTAGTCTACGCACGTCGACAAAAAACACCAGCCCCTTCACCAGGTTCCGTCGGCGGCGACCTCGCGGTCGAGCCACAACCCCTTGGTCAGCTCGCGAATCCGGTCCGCACCAACCCGTTCCAGCAAGGCCAGCGCGCCGACATTGTCCTCCAGCTGCGCCTGCCGCGATACGCCCACCAGGACGTTCGCCGTCGCGGGATTGGCCAGGCAGAAGGCAATTCCCAGCTGCGCGGGCGAGGCGTCCAGTTCGTCAGCGATCTTCTGCACGGCCGGCCAGGCAGCGGCGATTTTCTCGCGGATGCCTCCGACATCCGCGCCGATCTTGCGATTCGGCTTCAGATTCCCGACCAGCAGACCGCCTTCGAAAATGTCCGACGCCTGCAGCGTCAGCTGCCCAGAAGCGAACAGAGGCGCGTAAAACTCGCCCTCGGCCATCGACCGGCGCACCAGCCCGTACTTCAGCTGAGCGAACACCGGCGGCGGCAGATCACGTTTGCGCGCAATGGCAAAAGCCGTGCGCAGATCGTCAATCCGCCAATTGTTCACGCCCCACGCGCGGAACCGGCCAGCTTCGATCTGCTCGGCGACTTCCGCGACGACCCGTTCGAGATCGACCTCGCCGAAGTAGTCGCCGACCACGACCAAATCCGCCGACTCGACGCCGACGCGTTCCAGCGAGGTGTTCATCTGCTGCGCGAAGCCGACGTTCGGGTAGTCCCAGAGCCAGAGTTTCCCGCAGTAGAGCCAATCTTCGCGAGCCAGCCCGGCTTCGCGCACCGCGCGGCCGAAGATCCGGTCGGTCTCCGAACCCTCGGCGTGCGGGCCCATGTCGTAGTGCGCGACGTCGAAGAAGGCGTGCCCCAACTCGGCCGCGCGGGCGATCAGCGCCACCGCGTCGCCGAACTCCACCCGGTCCCAGGTGTTCCACGAGCCGAGCGACAACGCCGGCACGCGCGGGAACGCCGGGCCCAGTCCAGGTCGATCCGTCGCCACGATTCCTCCTGCGGTTCAAGGGATTTATTTTCTACGCTTGTATACTATAAGCCCGCGTACCCCGCTCCCGGCGAAAGGAAACGACGATGCCCGCTGCCCGTACCGTGCTGATCACCGGAGGTGCCGGCGGCATCGGCCGCGCGATCGGCGCCGCCTTCGCCCAGGCGGGCGATTCCGTGGTGCTCGCCGACCTCGACGGAGCCGAAGAAGCCGCCAAACCGCTTGGCGGGCGCGGAATCCGGCTCGACATCACCGACGAAACCGCGATCTCCGCCGCACTGGACGAGATCGGCCCGGTCGACGTCCTGGTCAACAACGCCGGCATGCTCAGCGTCCACGGCCGGTTGCTGGACCTGCCCGGCGCGGACCTGCTGCGCATTCTGTCGACCAACGTGCACGGCACGTTCCTGATGACGCAGCTGGTCGCCCGCCGGATGGTCGAACGCGGTGCGCCGGGCGTCGTGGTGAACCTGTCGTCGATCGGCGGACGGCAGCCGACGCCGGGCATGGGCGGCTACGAAAGCAGCAAGGCGGCGGTCGACGCTTTGACTCGCTGGGCCGCGATCGAGTTGGCCGAGCACCAGATCCGGGTGAACGCGGTCGCCCCCGGCCCGGTCGCGACGCCGATGCTCGCCGCCGCCATGCCGCCCGGCTCGCCCGCGCACGACGCGTGGGTGGCCCGGATCCCGGACGGCCGAATGGCCTCAGTCGAGGACGTCGCGGCAGCGGTGGTCTTCCTGGCGAGCCCGGCCGCCGCCCACATCACCGGCACCAGCCTCCCGGTGGACGGCGGACAGCTGCTCACCTGATCCAACCGTCCGTGAAGGACTCCTTGGGGGAATCTGATTCCCCAAAGGAGTCCTTCACGGACGTTAAGCGATCGTCCCAGGCGAACGCTCGAACACGATCCGTCCATCCAGGACAGTCAGATCAACATCCACCTCGGGCAGCTCAGCGGGGCTCACAGCGAACGGATCCGCCGACAGCACGCACAGATCCGCCGCCATCCCCGGCTCAAGCGTGCCCTTCCACGACGCAGCGCCGTCCTGTTGGGCCGGGTGCACGGTGTAGCAGCGGAGCAGGGTTTCCATCCGCTGCCGCACGTCCTCGGCCGGGCCCATCCACTGGTCCGCGGCGGCGATTTCCTTGCGCCAGTCCGGCGGGAGCACCGGCGCGTCGGACGTCAGGCACAGCGGGATCCCCGCGTCCAGCGCCTCCTGCAGCGGCCATGCCGCATCCGAACTGCCCGGGCCCATCGCGGCGTCGACGACCCCGGCGGTCCGCACCGCGATCCCGGCCTGCGCGGACAGCCCGACCCCCAGCCGGGCCATCCGCTTGAGCTGCGCCGCGTTCACCAGGTCGCCGTGGATGACGTAGTGGCCGAGGTCGACGTCCCGTTCTCCCCTGGCCCGCTCGACGGCGTCCAGCATCAGCTCGATCGCCCGGTCGCCCGTCGCGTGCACGCCGACCTGCAGCCCGGCCTCGTGCGCGGTCAGGAGCATCCGGGTGAAGTTTTCCTCGCGTTCCGGGTCGTCCGCGCCCCCGACGAGCAGGTGGGCGTGGCTGCCGTCGGCGTAGCAGTGGTGGGTGTAGGCCGAGCGCATGGGCGGGATGCCGTCGGCGAAGATCTTCACCCCGCGGAAGTTGAGCCGCCGCGGGTCGGGGCCCGGTCCGTCCACTGTGGCCAGTCCGGTGCGGAAGCTGTCGAACGTGCTCGGCCCGTCGAGTTCGCCGTACAGCCAGAGTGCGGTCACCCGCGCCCGCAGCAGCCCTTCGGCGGCCAGCTCCCGGTACTGCTCGACTACGGACATCCCGAACGCGCCGATGCGCCCGTCGTCCTCCCCCGGTCCGAGACCCGGTTCGGTGTAGCTCGTAATGCCCAGTGCGGCAAGGATTTCGCCCGCGCGGAGGATGGCCGCCCGGCGTTCGGCGGCGGTGCGCAACGGCTTCTCCGGACCGGGCCCGGGCGCACCGTCGTCGGCGAAGAGGGTGTCCGGCCACAGCGCGCCGAGCCAGGCACCGTGCAGGTGCGCGTCGTTGATGCCCGGCAGGACCGCGCGGCCGCCGAGGTCGAGCACCTTCGTGCGCGGGCCGATCAGGTCTCGCAGCTCGGCGTCGGTTCCGGCGCGCAGCACGCGTCCGTCCCGCACGGCCAGCGCGGTCGCGGGCGCGGCGCCGGCCATGGTGTGCACCGCCGCTGCCCGCAAGACGAGATCCGCAACTGAGGTCGGCACAGGCGCTCCTGGAGGGATTCGGGGACTCGACATTTTTGTCGACGTCCGTAGACTAACCCATCACACGGCCCGCCCGGGCCTGCCAGTCCCCGGAAAGGTTTCCCATGACCGTCCCGACTTCCACCCGCGCCGCGGTGCTGACCGAGCACGGCGCGCCGCTGGAGCTGACCGAACTCCCGCTGCCCGCCGAACTGGAAGCCGGTGCGGCGCTGGTCCGCGTCTCGTGCGCGACGCTGTGCGGCACGGACGTGGAGATCTGGTCCGGGAAGATGAGTTTCCCGGGCATGCTGCCGATGGTGCTTGGCCACGAAATGGTCGGCGAAGTCGTCGCGGCCGGACCGGACACGCGCGACGCGCTCGGCCGGGAGATCCCGGTCGGAGCCCGGATCGGCTGGTCGGAATCCACCTGCGGCGAGTGCTACGGCTGCACCGTGCTGCGCGAGCCGGTCGCGTGTTCCCGGCGCGGCTACGGATTCCTGCAGCGCTCCGACGTCGCACCGTTCGCGACCGCCGGGCTGTGCGAGTACGCCTACGTCGTCCCCGGCGCGGCGAAACTCCTGCTGCCCGCCGAGGTGCCTGACACCTGGGCCGCGATGGCCGGATGCGCGGCGAAGACCGTGCTGCGCGCGTTCGACCGCGTCGGCGGCGTCCGGCCGGGATCTCGCGTGGTGGTACAGGGATCCGGCGCGCTGGGCCTGTTCGCGACCGCCGTCGCGCACCTCAGCGGGGCGGGCAGCGTTATCACCGTCGGCGCCCCCGCGTCGCGGCTGGAGTTGGCGAAGGAGTTCGGCGCGGACGACGTAGTCGAGGTCTCCGGCGGTTCGGACGCGATCGTCGAGCGCGTCACGGAACTGACCAACGGACACGGCGGCGACCTCGTGCTGGACTTCGCGGGCGCGCCGTCGATCGGCCGCGAGGCGGTGGCGATGGCGGCGCAGCGCGGCCGGGTCGTGATCGTCGGCAGCACCGGGCCGGAGCCGACTCCGGTCCCGCTCGGCACGGTGATGGGCAAGGAGCTGACCGTCGTCGGATCGCTCAACGGCGACATCGCTGACTACCACCACGCCATCGAGTTCTTCGGTTCCTTCGCGACCCGGATGCCGTGGGACCGGCTGTTCGGCAGCACGGTCGGGCTGTCCGGCGCGAGCGAACGGATCGAGGCCATGCACCGGCTGGACGAGACGAAAGCCGTCGTCGACCCACGCCTCCCCTGATCGACCATTTCCTTACGAGCCAACCCCTTACGAGCCAAGGAGGTCTCGTGTCCGCATCCTCGCCCCTGCCCCGCCGCAAGGTCGGGACGTCCGGTTTGGACGTTTCGCTGCTGTCGCTCGGTTCGTGGCACACCTACGACCGGATGGACTTCGCCGACGCGGTCGCGATGATCCGCGCCGCGGTCGAGGCCGGCGTGAACCTGTTCGACGTCGGCGTCTACGGCATGCCCGGCCACCCGCCGGTCTTCACCGACGTCCTGTGGAGCGCGATCGTCCGCGCCGCCCGCATCCCGCGCGAGGACTACCTGGTCTCGGCGAAGCTCTGGATCGAAGGCTTCGGCGACCAGGGTTTCCGGCCACAGCTGGAAAACGCCTTCCTGCGCGGCGGTTTCGACGTCGCGGACCTGGTGATCCTCGGCGACCTGCGCCGCGACGACGTCCTGCTGGAAGACCTGGTCGAAGACCTCGCCGGACTCACCCGGTCCGGCTTGATCCGGGCGTGGGGCGTGAACAACTGGTCGGCCGGGAACATCGCCCGGCTGCGCGAAATCGCCGAAGCCCTGCAGGTGCCCGGGCCGCAGATCGCGCAGCTGAAGTACAGCATCGGCCGCCGCTCCATTCCGGACGGCGAACCGTTCGCCCGGCTGTTCGCCGACGGTTTCGTCATGCAGGCCTCCGACGTCCTCGAAGGCGGGATCCTCGCCGGGCGCACCAATCTGACCCGCGAAATCGGCCGCGACCCTGGCGACGTCCGCAAGCGCATCGTCCGCGACGCGCCCAAGGTGGTCAAAGCCGCGGAAGAACTCGGCACGACCGCCGCCCGGCTCGCGGTGGCGTTCACGCTGACGCATCCGGCGAACGTCACGACGCTCTTCGGCGCGACCCGGATGGAGCAACTGGAGGACAACCTCGCCGCGGTCGACCTGGTGGAGAAGGTCGGCGCGGACCAGATCCGCGCGCTGGTGGAGCCGTTCTGGGCCGACCGCGACGCCGTCGATCCCGAAGGCCCCTGATCGAAGCCCCCGTCTTCACGTCCGTGAGGGGAACCCTGGGGGAATCAGATTCCCGCAGGGTTCCCCTCACGGACCGCACCCCAACCCCGTCCGCCCCAGGAGGCCGCCTTGACCCATCCCCCCGTCCCGTTCGATCCGGAGATCGAGCCCGCGCTCGCCGAGATCGTCCCGGCCGACGCGCCGCCGTTCACCCCGGAGACGATCCCCGGCCTGCGCCGTGCGATGGCCGACATGTTCCCGCCCGCCGCCGAAGCCGTCGGCGACGCACCGGTCACCGTCGTCGAGCAAACCATCCCGGGCCCGGCCGGCGCCCCGGACCTGGAAATCACCATCCTGTCCCCGCACGAAAGCGACGGCGCGCTGCCGGTGCTCTACAACATCCACGGCGGCGGCATGATGGTCGGCCACCGCAACATGGATGTCGGCAGACTGCTCGCGCTGGTGCTGGAGCTGAACGTGGTGGCGGTGAACGTCGAATACCGGCTCGCCCCCGAGCACCCGCACCCCGCGCCGGTCGAAGACTGCTACGCCGGTCTGGTGTGGACAGTCGAGCACGCCGACGAACTCGGCGTCGACCCGTCGCGCGTGGTCGTCATGGGCGGCAGCGCGGGCGGCGGACTCGCGGCGGCGGTGTCCCTGCTCGCCCGCGACCGGAACGGCCCGGCGATCGCGGGCCAACTGCTGCTGTGCCCGATGATCGATGACCGCAACACGACCATCGCCAGCCAGCAGTACCCGGGCCTGGGCACCTGGACCCGCGAGTCGAACCTGGCGGGCTGGAAGTCCCTGCTCGGCGACGCGGTCGGCACCGACGACGTCTCCCCCTACGCCGCCCCGGCGCGCGCGACCGACCTGTCCGGACTGCCGCCCGCGTTCATCGAGGTAGGCAGCGCGGAACCGTTCCGCGACGAAGACACCGAGTACGCGCTGCGGATCTGGGCCACCGGCGGACAGGCCGAACTGCACGTCTGGGCGGGTGCCTTCCACGGCTTCGACATGTACGTGCCGGATTGGCCGATCAGCAAGGCAGCGCTCGAAACCCGGAACTCGTGGCTGCGCCGGATCTTCGGGAAGGCGGGGAAATGAGCGTCCCGCCGGTGCCGTACGACCCGGAACTGGAACCAGGGCTCGCCGCGTTCCTCGACCTGGTCGAGCGGATCCCGCTGCGCGCGGACACCATCCTGGCCAACCGCGCCCATTTCGCGACGATCATCCCGCCGGTCGAGCAGATGGTCGCCGACCGTCCGGTCGACCTGTCCGAACACACCGTCCACGGCCCCGAAGGCGCCCCGGACATCACCCTCACCGTCGTCCGCCCCCGGTCCGGAACGTCCGGAGCCCCCGCGCTCTACAGCATCCACGGCGGCGGCATGGTGCTGGGCAACCGGTTCTTCGGCCTGGACGGCCTGATCGACGACGTCCTGCGGTTCCGCGCCGTCGGCATCTCGGTGGAATACCGGCTGGCTCCGGAAAACCCGGCCCCAGCCGCCGTCGAGGACTGCTACGCCGGTCTCTTGTGGACAGTCGCACACGCCGGCGAACTCGGCATCGACCCGTCGCGGATCGTCGTCACCGGCGCCAGCGCGGGCGGCGGCCTGGCGGCGGGCGTGGCTCTGCTGGCCCGGGACCGCAACGGCCCGGCCATCGCCGGACAGCTGCTGGCGTGCCCCATGCTCGACGACCGCAACGAGTCAGTGTCGACCCGCCAGTACGACGGGATCGGCGCCTGGGACCGCAACAACAACGACACCGGCTGGAACGCCCTGCTCGGCCCGGCGCGATGCACCGACGCGGCCTCGCCGTACGCGGTCCCGGCGCGGATGGCCGATCTGTCCGGCCTGCCTCCCGCGTACCTCGACGTCGGCGCCGCGGAAATCTTCCGCGACGAGACGACCGAGTACGCATTGCGGATCTGGGCGACCGGCGGACAAGCGGAACTGCACGTCTGGGCAGGCGGCTACCACGGTTTCGCCGGTTTCTCCCCGGACGCGGAAGTGTCCCGCTCCGCCGTCGCGGCCCGGCTCTCGTGGCTGCGCCGGATCCTGCGCACCGGATGAAGCCACTGCACGCTGAAGCACCGCCGAAGAGACGCCCGACCGCGTTCCGCATGGCGGTGGTGCTGGGCCTGCTGGAGGTCTTCGGCCCGATCTCGATGGACCTCTACCTGCCCGCCCTCCCCCAGCTAGCCGACGATCTCCGCGCCGGGGAGAGCCTCGCGCAGGCGACCATGTCGGTGTGCATGCTCGGCCTCGCCTTCGGACAGCTCGTCGTCGGCCCGCTGAGCGACCGGCTGGGCCGGCGGCGTCCGCTGCTCACCGGGATCGGGCTGTTCACCGTCCTGTCGGTGGTGTGCGCGTTCGCCCCGTCGGTCGAGGTGCTACTCGCGGCGAGATTCCTCCAGGGGCTGTGCGGTTCGGCCGGAATCGTGCTGTCACTGGCCGTCGCGCGCGACCTCGCCGAGGGCGTCGAACTGGTGCGGTTGCTGGCCTTGCTGACCACCGTCGGAGCGCTCGCGCCGATCGTCGCTCCGGTGGTCGGCGGGCAGCTGGCGGCCATCGTCGGGTGGCGCGGCATCTTCGGCGTCCTGGCCGGAATCGGCGCGGCATTGCTGATCGTCGCCGCGACCGCGCTGCCGGAGAGCCTGCCACCGGAAGAACGACATCCACGTCGCGGCCGAGGCGAGTTCCGGGTGCTGCTGCGAGACCGCCTGTTCCTGGGCTTCCTGCTCGTGAGCACCTGCGGCGGGGCGGCGTTCTTCACCTACCTGGCATCGATCAGTTTCGTGCTGCAAGACGGGTTTTCGCTGTCGCCGCAGCTGTTCAGCGCGTGTTTCGCAGCGAACGCGGTGATGTCGGTGCTCGGCGCCCAGGCGAACCGGGCCGCCGTGCGACGAGCGGGTCCGGTCCGGATGTACGTCCTGGGCACGACCTTCACCGCCGCGGCAGCGCTGACGATGCTGGGCGCGGTGCTGTTCGGCGCGGGACTGGCCGCGTTGCTGATCCCGTTGGCACTGCTGATGTTCGCCGGCGGAACCACCCAGGCGAACGGCAACGCGCTGGCCCTGGCCAACCACGGCCGCCGAGCCGGAACCGCCGCGGCGCTGCTCGGCACGTCGTCGTTCGCGATCGGGCCGGTCGTGGCGCCGTTGGTGTCGCTGGGCGGGACGACGCCGCTGACGATGAGCCTGACGATGACGGTGGCATACGGAATCGCGACGGCCTTGCTGTGGTTCGCTGTGCTGCCCCGGCTCCGCCGGTCACGGACGGACTGACTCGAACACGAGCTGGCCGTCCTCCTTCCTGGCCTCCCGGAAGCCCGCTTTCTCCAGCACCCGGCAGCTAGCCGCGTTGCCGGGCAGCACGTACGCCCGCAGTTCGGGCGCGAGAGCGGGCTCCGGATGCTCCTCGTGCCACTGCCGGAGCGCCTGCGTCAGCTCTGTGGCCAGCCCGGCACCCCACGCCGCGCGCGCTAGCAGGTACCCGACCTCCCGGTACCCGCTGCGATGGGCAAGCCCGAACCCAGCACGCCCGAGAAACCCCGACGCACCTTCGACCCGCCACTTCGACCAGCCCCGCCGCTGGTGCTCTCCGATGAACGCCTCCAGCCGCTCCCGAGTAGCCGCGCGGGTCTGCGGGCCGGTCGTCATGTGCCGCATGACTTCCGGGTCCGCGTGCAGGGCGGCGAGATCGTCCAGGTCCGAGGGCAGCCAGGTGGTCAACCACAGCCGAGGGGTGCGGAGGATCTCTTCGCGGCCGCCGGTCACCAGCCGGGGTGGTACGGCATCGGCGGGGTCTTGGGCAGCAGCCACGCGCCGGTCCGCCGGTGCGCCGCCAGCACGATCGCGGCCACCGGGACGATCAGCCACAGGAAGCCGCTCGGGAACGACATCTGCAGCGTCGGCGGCGCGCTCTTGCGGACGAAGCTGGAGTCGAGGCTGACGATCATCAGGACGACAATGTCCAGCACCGCCAACCCGCTGCCGACCAGCACGCAGATCCGCCCGGCCGGGGAGCGTCTGAACAGCCCGATCGCTCCGGCGATCGCTAGCGCCGCGATCGCCAGGTCCACCGCGCCGACGATGCTGCTGGACAGCATCCTGGCCGAGGTCGGGTGCGTGGTCACCCGGAAGAACGCGACGACGACGCCGATCGTCGCCACCAAGCCGATGACCGACGCCAGGGTCGCCGCGGCGATCGCGGTCGCGCCGAAGTAGGCGGTCGGCGAAGGCGGCTGCGCGGCGAACTGCCCGCTGTAAGGAGCCTGCCCGCCGTAAGCGGGCGGCAGCGGAGGGTACGGCTCCGCGCCGGGATAGGGCGGTTGCGTCACGACGGCGGTTCCTCCGGGGTCAGGAAGCTGTTCGCGGCTCATCCTGCCAGGTCAGCGGCGCTTTCCCGGGCTCATTGCCCGAACGGACGACACGCGGTTCGCCGGGGCCTCTCGCGATACGGCCAGATAGGTGTTACCTTAGGTAACAGTGAATCGCGGTAATACCTAATCAACGTCGCTCAGGGAGGACCGAATGACCAGCGCAGACGTGCGGCGAGCACCGGAAGCAGCCCCGTCCGGCCGGCACGAGACCGCGCAGCGGCTGCTCGACTCCTCCGCGACCCTGTCCTACGACCCGGCCACCGAGGTCGACTGGGAAACCCCGCTGGACAAGGACTTCCACGGGGCCAGCCCGGAGTGGAGCACGCTCTACGGCACGAGCTACTGGGCCGAGATGACCCCGGAGCAGCAGAAGGAGCTGACCCGCCAGGAGGCGGCGTCGGTCGCGAGCACCGGGATCTGGTTCGAGATGATCCTGCAGCAGATGGTGCTGCGCGATTTCTACGCCAAGGACCCGACCGACCCGGCGTTCCAGTGGGCGCTCACCGAGATCGCCGACGAATGCCGCCACTCGATCATGTTCGCGCGCGGCGCGCAGAAGCTCGGCGCTCCCCCGTACCGGCCGCGCAAGCTCGCTGTCGAACTCGGCCGCGTCTTCAAGGCGGTCGCAGGCGGCGAAGCGGCGTACGCGGCGATCCTGGTCGCCGAAGAGGTGCTCGACGTGATGCAGCGCGACTGGATGCGCGACGAGCGCGTGGTCCCGTTCGTGCGCACCATCAACAACATCCACGTCGTGGAAGAGTCGCGGCACATGAAGTTCGCCCGCGAGGAGACGCGCGAGCAGCTGGAGGGCGCGGGAGCCGTGCGCCGTCAGTTCAACGCGCTGGTCATCGCGATCGCGTCGTACTTCATCGTCAGCAGCATGGTCAACCGCGACGTGTACAAGAACGCCGGGCTGGACGCCGAGCGCGCGCTGCGCGAGGCGAAGAACAACGAGCACCACAAGTCGATGATGCGGTCGAGCTGTGCCGGGCTGATGGAGTTCCTCGGCTCGTGCGGCCTGCTCACGAAGCCGGCGCTGGTGTTCTACAAGCGGGCGAATCTGATCTGACATGGCCTTCGCGATCACCCAGACCTGCTGCAACGACGCGACGTGCGTGTCGGTCTGCCCGGTCAACTGCATCCACCCGACGCCGGACGAGCCGGACTTCGGCACCACCGAGATGCTCTACGTCGACCCGGACTCGTGCATCGACTGCGGCGCCTGCGCCGACGCGTGCCCGGTCGACGCGATCTTCCCGGTGGACCTGCTCACCGACTCGATGAAGGTGTACGCGGGGATCAACGCGGACTTCTTCGCCGACCGGCCGCCGGTCGCGGCGAACCCCGCGCCGAACTTCCACCGCTGGGGCCCGCCGACGTTCGACCGCGACATCCCGAGCGACCTCGAGCCCGCGGACGTCGCCGTCGTCGGCACCGGCCCGGCCGGGATGTACGCGGTGGAAGACCTGTTGCTGCACACCAACGCGCGCGTCACGCTGATCGACCGGCTGCCGGTCGCGGGCGGGCTGGTGCGCTACGGCGTCGCGCCGGACCACCCGGACACGAAGCGGATCGGCGAGACGTTCTCCCGGTTCCACCAGCACCCGCGGCTGAAGCTGAAGCTCGGCGTCGAGGTCGGGCGGCACGTCACGGTGGACGAGCTGGCCGAACGGCACGACGCGGTGATCTACGCGGTCGGCGCTTCTTCGGCACGCAACCTCGGCCTCTCCGGCGAGGACCTGCCCGGCAGCCTCGCCGCGACGACGGTGGTCGCCTGGTACAACGGCCATCCCGACGTCCCCGCGCACGCGGTCGACCTCTCCGCGGAGCGCGTCGTGCTGATCGGCACCGGCAACGTCGCCCTCGACGTGGCCCGCATCCTCACCGCCGACCCGGACGACCTGGCCGACACGACCATCGCCCCGCACGCGCTGGAACGGTTGCGCTCCAGCAAGGTCCGCGAGGTGGTCCTGCTCGCCCGGCGCGGCCCGGAAGACGCCGCCTACACCTCCCCCGAACTGATCGCGCTGGCCCAGCGCGCGAACGTGCCGCTCGTGGTCGACACCGAGGACCCGCGCACCGCCGAGGCCATCGACGCGGGCACCGGAAAAGCCGCACTGCTGCGGGGATCGGACCGGGAAGCGGTCGACTGGAGCGCCCCGCCCGCCGACGGCCCGCGCCGGATCGTCCTGCGCTTCCACTCCGCACCCGCCGAGATCACCGGCGACCGCCAGGTGCGCGGTTTGCGGGCCGAAGGCCCCTCCGGACCGATCGAGATCGCGGCCGGACAGGTCGTGCGAGCGGTCGGCTACCGCGGCCGCCCGGTGCCGGGCCTGCCGTTCGACGAGGCCGCCGGAACCATCCCGAACACCGCGGGCCGGGTCGACGGCCGCACCGGCGCGTACGTGGTGGGCTGGATCAAACGCGGCCCGTCCGGCGGGATCGGCGCGAACCGGACCTGCGCGAGCGAAACGGTGGCGACCCTGCTGCAGGACATCACCTCGGGCCAGGTTCCGCTGCGCGGACGCCGTTCGCCGATCGCGGCGCTGGCCGCGCGGTTCCGGGGTCGCTGAACCCCATTCTGTCGTCACCCCCCGGCCGCGGTTCCCCTTCGCGGCCGGGGGTTTTGGTTGCCGGATTGACGAACCCCATCACCGGCCTTGGCACGAACATCCAGCGGCAGAGCACGGCCGAGCAATCCGCCGACGCCGCCCGCACCGCCGTCGAACTGACCGCGGCCGACGCCCTCACCGAGCACCCGCCGAGGAAGACGCCCTCACCGCCAGCCACGTCCGCCGCGTACCCGCCGATCCCAACGCAATCACCGCCGCCCTCCGCCAGCTCGGCACCGACCTCGTCTACACCTGACCGATTCCTTTCCGACCCGCCCGGGGTCTACCCGTCATGACCACCACGACGAACGACCCCAACCGCGCACTCTGGGAAGCACAAGCGCGCGGCGAACAGCTCTCGGCCTGGGAAACGCTCGGCACGGAACCCGACGACGTCACGGCCGAACCAGTCGAAACCCCAGCCGGACTGTGGCTCCGCCCGCCCGGCGCGCTCGCCGGGCCGGTGATCCTGGCGATCCACGGAGGCGGTTTCGTCAGCGGATCGTCCGCCACGCACCGCCGGATGTTCGGCCACCTGGCCCGGTCCTCCGGGGTGAGCACGTTCGCCGTCGACTACGGCCTCACCCCCGAGCACGTCTTCCCCAGCCAGCTCGACATCGTGACCGCGGCCTATCAATGGCTGCACCGCAACGGCTCCGGCCCGATCGCGGTCGCCGGAGACTCCTGCGGCGCAACACTCGCGCTCGGCCTCGCCGTACGCGCCCGCGAGGAGAACCTGCCGATGCCCGCGTCCTTGCTGCTGCTGTCGGCGTGGACCGACCTCGACGCAACCGGCAGCTCCTACGACACGGGCAGCGACCCGTTCTTCACCCGAGACCTCGTCCGCGGGCTGGCAGCCGGTTACCTTGCCGGAGCGGACCCGCACAACCCGCTCGCGGCCCCGCTGCACGCCGATGTGTGCGGGCTGCCGCCGACGTATCTTCAGGTAGGCGCGGAGGAAGCGCTGCTGGACGACAGCCGGGAGCTGGCCAGGCGGATGCGGGCGGCCGGCGTCGAGGTCCGGCTCGACGAGTTTCCCGGTCAGGTGCACACGTTCCAGATGGCGGCCGGGCGCACGGCGGTGGCGGACGAGGCGGTCAGGGAGGCGGGATCGTGGCTGCGGTCGACACTGGTCCGGTGACGGAGTTCGAACGGGCGGCGGCCCCGCTTCGCGGCGAGCTGCTGGCGCACAGCTACCGGCTGCTCGGGTCGTGGCACGAGGCCGAGGACGCGGTCCAGGAAACCTACCTACGCGGATGGCGCGCCTGGGACGACTTCGAGCAGCGGTCCTCGGTGCGCACCTGGCTGCACCGCATCGCCACCAACGTCTGCCTCAACGCCGCCCGCGATCGCGGACGGCGCGCCCGTCGCCGTCGGGCATCGGCGCGCCCGACGGCGACGGGCAACCGGACGTGCTGCCGCCGGAGACGTGGATCGAGCCGTTTCCCGGCGACCGCGCCGACCTGCGGCTGGCGTTGATCGCCGCGATGCAGACACTGCCTCCCGCACAGCGCGCGGTGTTGCTGCTCCGCGACGTGCTGGCGTTCCCCGCCGCCGAGGTCGCCGAGATGATGGACATGTCCGTCGCCGCGGTGAAGAGCAGCCTGCAACGGGCCCGCGCCCGGCTGGCCGAGGCCGATTCCGGTCCCGAGGACGTCGTCGAACCCAGCTCCCCGCAGGCACGACGGCTGCTCGACACGTACGTCACCGCGTTCGAGCGAGCCGACGTTTCCGGCTTGACCAATGTGCTTCGCTTGGACGCCACGCTGGAACTGCTGCCGAGCCGGACCTGGTTCTCGGGCATGGACGAGTGTTCGCCGGTGTTCGCCGCGGCAGTGGGCAGCCCCGGGGACTGGCGGATGGACCGGCTGGTGCTCAACGGCCAGCCCGCGGCCGTTGTCCGCCTGCACGATCAGCCGTTCGGCGTCGCGGTGCTCGACGTCCGCCGGGACGGCATCGCCGGGGTGACCGTGTTCAACGACCCGGCGCTCGTCGAGCGGATCACTCGGGTTTCTGGACCGCCGCCAGCGTCTCCTCCACGTCCGGCACCCAGAAGCTGAGTTCCAGGGTCTTCACGCTCGCCCAATGCGACAGCAACCGGGCCTGCGCGATCAACGCGGGACACGCGGCGGCGAACAGCACCACGCCGCACGCCGCGAACACCGGGTGCGACCCGACGATCAGCTCCACCACCGACGCCACGAACGCGAACGCCATGACCGGGCTGGAATTGCGCAGCATCAGCCCGGCCGTGCGCAGCCGCGTCGCCTCCACCGCCGCGTCCGCGTCGTGCAGTTGCAGCGCCGAAAGCAGCAGAAACGAGTCCGCTTCAACGAACGCTCGCCCGCGCGCGGCGGGGTTGCGGCGCAGGAACTCCTCGCGCGCGTTCCGCTTCCGCCGCCGCGGCACCCACCGCGACAGCCGCGCGCCCATCGGATACGCCAGGTACCCGAGCAGGTAGCTCGCCACCGCGATCCCGATCACCAGCACCACTCCCGGCCCGCGCGAGACGGCGGCGAGGTCGAGCCAGTGCAGCCGTCCGGCGACGTAGGTCAGGAACGCCAGGTGCAGGGCACCCGGGATCGCGTAGGTGAAGAGGTCGAAGAGCCCGATCGCGAAAGTCACCCGGTGATCCAACTACGCCGGGGACCGCCCCGTAAGGCTTTTCGGCGATCACGCCGACGAAGCGGCTCCCCTGGCGAGCGCCTGCACGCGGTTCATCGGCCCGTTGTAGTAGTTCTGGTCGCCGGGCAGGCTGCCGGTGCGCGAGAACTGCCAGATGCTCTGCTTGTCCCAGCCCGCCGGGAGTTCGCCGATCTCCGGGGCGTACCGGGCGAGCCACAACGGGTTCGTGTTCCCGAAGCCGCCCGCGTTGCCGGTGCAGAGCTTCCACCATGACGTCGAGGTGTAGATGATCGCGCTGCGGCGCTGTTTCGCCAGGTACCGGTGGGTGAAGTCGGCGATCCAGGCGGTCATGTCGGCCTGGCTTTTGCCGTAGCAGGCGTCGCCGTACGGGTTGTACTCGATGTCCAGCGCGCCCGGCAGCGTCGTGCCGTCGCCGCGCCAGGCACCGCCGTGGGCGATGAAGTAGTCCGCTTGCTGTGCGCCGCTGGAGACGTCCGGGCGGGCGAAGTGGTACGCGCCGCGGATCAGGCCCGCGTCGTGCGCGCCGTTGTACTGCTGGCCGAACTGCGGGCTCACGAACCCGGTGCCCTCGGTCGCCTTGACGTAGGCGAACCGCGCGCCCGCGCCGGCGGCCCGGCCCCAGTCGACCGGACCCTGGTGCCCGCTCACGTCGTGGCCGAGGGTCTGCCCGGCCGCCGGGTCGAGCCGAGGGCTCCCGCTCCGCACGCCCTCGTGGCGCAGAATTTGTGAACCGGCAACATTCTCGCCGGCCTTCGAGTAGTCGGCGGCGGAAGCCGGTCCGGCGGTCGCGACCCCGCACGCCATCGCCAGGGCCGACACGGTGGCGGCGAAGCCGATCCGCCAGGTTTTGTCCGTCGCTGTCCGGGTCACCGGGACTCCGATCTTCACGGCTGCAGGTCCACGGCCATCGTGCGGCACATCGCGGCGCCGGGCTGGCTGCGTCACCCGGACGTGAACGAGTTTCCGATAGCCGGAATCGCGCCAGTGGTCCAGACAACTGTGACCGAGTTGTGACCGGCGCCACGTTGCTGGGCGTTTAATTTGTTGTTGCCAACCACAAACCAGTTGGCAAATCCCCTACCGGCGGAGGTGTCCCCACGTGAACCGGACTTGTCGACCACCCGGGCGGCCGTCTCGCTCCCGCGGACCAGCACTGATCGCACTGGCGCTGCTCGCCGCGGCCGGGCTGGCCGTCCCCGCCGCCGCGGCCCCACCGTCCCCGCGGGCGGGCTGCACCGGCCAGTCCGATCAGCCGGATTTCGGGCCGAACGTGCACATTTTCGACCCGGGAATGCCCTCCGAGACGATCCAGGCCCAGCTGGACAAGGACTTCGAGGCGCAGAAGGACACGCAGACCGCGCAGTTCGGCTCGGGCCGCGTCGCGCACCTGTTCAAGCCCGGCGCGTACTCGGTGCACGACAACGTCGGCTTCTACACCTCGGTCGCCGGTCTCGGCCAGAATCCGGGCGACGTCCAGATCAACGGTGACATCACCGTGGACGCCTTCAACGAGTCCGACCAGGGCTCTGCGCTGCAGAACTTCTGGCGGTCGGCGGAGAACATGGCCGTCACGCCGTCGAGCGGCAGCGACCGCTGGGCGGTGTCGCAGGCCGCGCCGTTCCGCCGGATGGACATCAAGGGCGGGCTGCAGCTGTTCCCGGCCAGCTACGGGTACGCGAGCGGCGGCTACGTCGCCGACACCCGGGTGTCCGGCCAGGCCGCCTCGGTTTCGCAGCAGCAGTGGTACACGCGGGATTCGGCGCTGGGCAGCTGGGACGGCGGCGTGTGGAACATGGTCTTCTCCGGGACCGCGGGCGCGCCGGCCAACTCGTTCCCGAACCCGCCGGAAACGACGCTCGACACCACGCCGGTCTCGCGCGACGTGCCGTACCTGTACGTGGACAGCGGCGGCAACTACCGCGTCTTCCTGCCGTCGCTGCGCAAGAACGCGTCCGGGCCGAGCTGGGCAAACGGCGGCACGCCCGGCGATTCCGTCCCGATGAGCCAGTTCCGCGTCGTCAAGCCGGGCGACACCGCCGAGAGCATCAACAGTTCCCTCGACTCCGGCTGCAACCTGTTCTTCACCCCCGGCGCCTACCACCTGGACCAGACGCTGAACGTGACCCGCCCGGACACGACCGTGCTCGGCATCGGCTACCCGACGCTGATCCCGGACAACGGGGCCGACGCGATGCACGTGTCCGATGTGGACGGGGTACGGGTGAAGGGCCTGCTGTTCGACGCCGGAACGCAGAATTCGCAGTCTCTGCTGACCGTCGGCGAAAGCGGGAAGCACACGAGCCACGCGACGAACCCGACGTCGCTGCAGGACGTGTTCTTCCGCGTCGGCGGTGATCTGGCGGGCAAGGCGGCCACCAGCCTGGTCGTGAACAGCGACGACACGATCGTCGACCACGTCTGGGCCTGGCGGGCCGACCACGGCAAGAGCGGGACCGTCGGCTGGACCACGAACACGGCGGACACCGGCGTATTGGTCAACGGCGACAACGTGACCGCGACTGGGCTGTTCGTGGAGCATTACCAGAAGTTCCAGGTCGTGTGGAACGGCCAGAACGGGAAGACGGTGTTCTTCCAGAACGAGATGCCGTACGACGTCCCGGACCAGGGTTCGTGGAATTCCGCGCCGGGCACCGCCGGCTACGCCGCGTACAAGGTCGGCCCGGACGTGAAATCGCACGAGGCGTGGGGCTTGGGCAGCTACTGCTTCTTCGACAACAACCCGGCGGTCTCGAGCTACCACGCGTTCGAGGTGCCGCAGAACGACGGGGTGAAGCTGCACAGCCTGCTGACGGTGTCGCTGAACCACCGGGGCACGATCACCCACGTCGTGAACGACACCGGCGACGTAACCCCGGACGGCACGAAGCCGGTGAACGTCCCGAATTACCCGTGAACGCGGCGGCCGCCTCCCTGGTCCGGGGAGGCGGCCTCGCTGTCACACGTCCAGCGCGGTGGCCCGGCTGACCGTCTCCCAGGAGTCAAGATCCTTGGCCAGCGCCTCGATTTTGCCCCGGATCGCGTCCACCGCGTCGCCGCCGAGCGCGAGCCGCAGCGGCGCGTCGGGCGCGTCCACCGCCCGCAGGATCGCCGCCGCCGCTTTCGCCGGGTCGCCGGGCTGGGTGCCGTCCATCCCCTCGATCGCGGCGCGGGTGGCCGCGGTCGAGGCGGCGTAGGCGTCGATCCGCTGGGAGCGGTGCATCGCCGTGCCGCCGAACGACGTCCGGAACGCGCCCGGCTCCACGATCAGCACCTTGACCCCGAGCGGCGCGACCTCTGCCGCGAGCGCCTCGGACATCCCTTCCAGCGCGAATTTCGCCGCGCAGTAGGCCCCGAACGCGGGCGGCGCGAGCAGTCCGCCCATCGAACTCATCTGCACGATCGTGCCGCTCCCCTGCTCGCGCAGCAGCGGGACGACCGCCTTCGTCATCGCGACCGCGCCGAAGAACATCACCTCCATGACCGCGCGCAGGTCGGTCAGCGTCAGTTCCTCGACCGCGCCGACGGACCCGTGGCCGGCGTTGTTGACGAGCACGTCGATCCGGCCGAACTCGTCCAGCGCGGTCCGCACGACGGCGTCGATCTGTGCCGGGTCGGTGACGTCCAGCGCAGCCGTGCGCACCCGGTCCCCGCCCGTTGCGGCGAGGTCGGCGAGCGTCTCCGGTTTGCGGGCGGTCGCGAGGACCCGGTCCCCCGCGGCGAGCGCGGCCTGGGCGAGTTCGCGGCCGAAGCCGCTGGAGCACCCGGTGATCAGCCACACGCGGCCGGCGGTTTCCTCGGTCATTGAGCAGTCCCTCCAGTGGTTTCTTCCGCCTCCGATCGTGGCTGGTGTTCGCCCGGGACCGCCAACACCGGTTTCCTGGCGGGCTACAGTCTCAGCCTGTGACCCCTGAGCTGCGCCAGCTGCGCTATTTCGCCGCCGTCGCCGAGACGACGAGCTTCACGCGCGCGGCGGCGAGCCTGCATATCGCGCAGCAGTCGTTGTCGCAGCAGATCACCGTGCTGGAGCGGCAACTAGGCGCGAAACTGTTCGACCGCGACGCCCGCGGCACCCGTCTCACCCCGATCGGCGAACTGTTCCTGCCAGAAGCACGAGCGGTACTGGCCCGCGCCGACGAGGCAGTCGCTACCGTCGCCCGCGCGGTCCGCGGCGAAATCGGCACCCTCCGGCTGGCTTTCCTTGCCAGCACAGCGAATTACCTCCTGCCGCCAGTCGTGCGCGCGGTACGCGAACAGCTCCCGGAGCTGACCGTGACCACCGCGGAAGTCCCGATCGCCGAACTGGCCGACGGCGTGCTCAGCGGCCGCTTCGACGCAGGCTTCACCCGCCCGCCGCTGGTCGACGGCCTGGAGACGCACACGCTGCTGACCGAGGAGGTCTGCGCGGTCCTGCCGTCAGGCCACCGACTGGCCGACCGTTCCTCGCTGCGCCTGTCCGACCTCGCCGACGAACCATGGGTCTTGACGCCGCGCACGTCGTGGGACCCGTGGCACCGCAAGTACGACGCCGACTTCGCCGCCGCCGGGTACACGCCGAACGTCGTGCAGCGGACCGCGACCGTGCAGGGCCTGCTGGGCCTGGTCGCGGCGGGCGTCGGGGTGACGCGGCTGGCACGGTCCGCACACAGCCTCCGCCGGACGGGCGTGGTGTTCGTGCCGCTGCAGGGCGAATCCGCCCGGACGGTGGTGGTATGGCGCTCAGACGGCCCTCGCCCGGCCGCCCTGCTGGACGTGGCGACCAGGCTGGCGGAAACGACGGACCTTTCCGGCGCGGGCTGACGCTCCGAGATACTGTCGTTGTGGCATACGACGAGTGGATGGTCGAGCGCGCGCAGGATTTCGGCTCGCTGCGCGGTCGGCGCATCGAATCGTGGGCCGGCGTGGAGATGGCGCTGTGGGAACACGGCCCGGACGGCGGCCCCCAGTTCACCGAACCGGCGGTGGAATGTCTGCAGTTGTGGGGAATGCAGGCGTATTTGGACGACGGCCGCGCGCTGTGGATCGGCACGTATCAAGACGACGACCTGTTCGGGTTGTGGCCGCAACGCCGTCCGGATCCCCGGCTCGAGAACCCGGAGATGTGGGACGGGATCTATCGCTGGACGGCGCTGAGCGAACTGCCGACCGGGCCGGTCGAGGACGTCGTCGTCTTCGCTGAAGAAGGCGTGCTCGCCGAAGTCGAGCTGCGCGTCGGCGGCCGGCCGCTGGTGCTGGTCGCGGGCGAATTCGTCGAATGCGGGCGCATGCTGTCGCTCAACCGGCTCGACGAGTCAGTCCTGGTCTTCACCGATCCGGCCGCGGCCGAGCGCGTCGAGTGGTCAACGCCGCAGCGCGGCCGCGTCCGGATCGACCCGTGGCCGAAGATCAGCTTTTGCTGACCTTCACCGAAAACGCGTCAATGCTCATCCCCGCCCCCGGAGTAATATCCGCCCCCGGACTCGTGCACCCGCACACCTTGTTCGGATAAGACCCACCAATCGCCACGTCGAAGATCGCGAAGAACCCGTGGTCCACCGCCGCCTTCCACGTCGCATCGGAGACCTGGTTCTGCTTCACCGCAAAGGTCTCCCGGCCGTCCAACGAAAACCGCAGCGACTCGGCCGCCGCATCGCGCCGGTCCACTACCACTGAATACGTGTGGTATCCGGTCTTGCAGCCGCCGCAGTCCTGCAGGTCGCTGCTGATCCCGTCCGGGTCGTGGCATTCCCCGGCCCACTGTCCACAGTGGAACGTGCTGGAATGCTTGTCCAGCGCGTTGACGTTCTCCATGATGTCCAGTTCGCCGATGCTCGGCCAGTTCGTCGCGCCGACCGGACGGGCGTCCGCGCCCATCGCCCAGAACGCGGGCCAGTAGCCGAGGCCGTGCGCGGGGTCCGGCTGCTGGATCGTCGCGCTCATCTCCATCTGGCCGCCCTCGGGCGCGCCGAAGTCGGTGCGCTGGGTTTCGATCCGCCCGGACGTCCACGCGCCGTTCGCGTCGCGCAGCGGTTTGATCACCAGGTGCCCGGAACCGTCGTGGTAGACGTTGTCCGTCGAGTCGGTCGCGGTCTCGATCTCTCCGGTGCCCCAGTTCGCGGCGCCGCCCGGGTAGCCGGTTCCCTTGTCGTAGAGCCAGTTCTGCGGGTCGAGACCGGTGCCGGCGGGGCCGTCGAAGGTGTCCTCGAAGACCGTGGTCCAGGTTTCGGCGGCCTGCGCGGGCGCGGCGGCCATCGACGCGGCGGCTACGGCGGCCAGGATGAGCGGGAGTCGGCGCATGGTTCGCCTTTCCGATGGGGAGGGGTGGTCCCAGCAGGGTCGGCCAACGCCGCTGACCAGTCAAAACAGTCTGCCTGCCGGTTCCGCGGCGGCGGTGCGCGCGGGCAGAGGGCGGCCGGAAAGGTTTGAACCACTGCGCGGCGGGGTACCGCCAGGGTGGGAGAACCACACCCCCTTTGCGTCCCCCACGGCCGCCCTCGCCGATCTAGCCTGGTCCCATGAGCGACAGCAACCTCCTCGGCGAGTTCCTGCGGGCCCGGCGCGGGATCACCGCCCCGGCCGACGGGTTCGCCGACACCCGGCGGCGCGTCAGCGGCCTGCGCCGGGAGGAGGTCGCGCAGCTGGCCGGAGTGAGCACCGACTACTACGTCCGGTTGGAGCAGGGCCGGGAGCGCACGCCGTCGGCCCAGGTCGTCGACGCGCTCGGCCGGGCGCTGCAGCTGGACGACGAGGCGCTCGCGCACTTGCACTCGCTGGCCCGGCCGAAGCCGCGGGCCCGGCGCCGTCCGGCGAAAGAACGCGTCAGTCCTCGGCTGGTGCAGCTGATGGACGCGTGGCCGCAGACGCCTGCGGTGGTGCTCGGCCGGACCATGACCGTGCTCGCGGCGAATCTGCTCGGCGAAGCGCTGTTCGGCGGGCACGAGCACAGCGGCGACCTGCTCCGGCTGGTGTTCCTCGACCCGGACGCGCGGGAGTTCTATCCGGACTGGGAGCAGGTCGCGGTCAACACCGTCGGCGGACTGCGGTCGGCGGCGGGCACCGATCTGGACGATCCGCTCCTGATCGAGGCAGTCGGCGAACTGTCGCTCAAGAGCGCCGATTTCCGCCGGTTGTGGGCGCGCCACGACCTCCGGCAGAAAACGCACGAGACGAAACGGTTCCGGCACCCGCTCGTCGGCATGCTCACCCTGCACTACGAATCGATGACCGTGAACAGCGCGCCCGGCCAGCAACTCGTGGTGTACCAAGCGGATCCGGGCAGTCCGTCGGAGTCCGCGCTGGGCCTGCTCGGCAGTCTCGCCGCCGGCGACCGCTGACACTTTTCGCAATTTCCCGAATTACTTCAGGGGTATCTCCATGTCTGAAAACAACGCACCGGTGTGGTTTATCACCGGCTGCTCCAGCGGACTCGGCCGCGCACTCGCGACCGCGGTCCTCGAACGCGGCCTGCGCGCAGTCGTGACGGCCCGCGATCCAGAACGCGTCGCGGACCTGGTCGCCGCACATCCCGGCCGCGCAGTAGCCGTCGCACTCGACGTGACCGACCAGCAGCAGATCACCAACGCGGTCGCCGAAGCACACAGCGTTTTCGGCCAGATCGACGTGCTCGTCAACAACGCCGGTTACGGCTATCTCGCCGCCGTCGAAGAAGGTGAGGACACCGAAATCCGCGCATTATTCGAAGCCAACGTTTTCGGCCTGATGGCAATGACCCGCGCCGTCCTGCCGGGAATGCGGGCGCGGCGCAGCGGTCACGTCGTTTCGGTTTCGTCGCTCGGCGGGCTGGCCGCGTTCGGTGCGACCGGGTACTACCACGCGACCAAGTTCGCCGTCGAAGGCTTCACCGAGTCGCTGGCCGCCGAGGTCGGGCCGCTCGGCATCGGCGTCACGATCGTCGAACCGGCCGCGTTCCGCACCAACTGGTCGGGCCCGTCGATGCGGGAATCCGCGATCCGCATCGACGATTACGCCGAGACCGCGGGTGCCCGCCGCACCTCGACGCTCGCCACCTACGGCAAGCAGCCCGGCGACCCGGACCGCGCCGCGACCGCGGTGCTCGACGCCGTCACCTCCGCCGAGCCGCCGCTGCGCCTGCTGCTCGGCCAGGCCGCCTACGACATCGCCACCGCCCGCCTCGACACCCTCCGCAAGACGTTCGACGACTGGCGCGACGTCACCCTGTCCGCCGACTTCCCGAAGGAATCCGCATGACCAAGACCGCCCTGATCACCGGTGCCAGCAGCGGCATCGGCGAAGCCACCGCCCGCCGCCTCGCCGCCGACGGCTGGCACGTGATCGCCGGAGCGCGCCGCGAGGACCGCCTGGCCCAACTCGCCGAAAGCGCGGAAGGCATCGAAGTCCACCGCCTCGACGTGACCGACCGCGCCGACGTCACCGACTTCGTGGACCGCGCGGTGCGCGACCACGGCGAGATCGACGCGTTCATCGCGAACGCCGGGGTAATGCCGCTGTCCCGGTTGGACGCCGGACTGGTCGAGGAATGGGACCGGATGATCGACGTCAACATCCGGGGCCTCCTGCACGGCATCTCCGCCGCGCTGCCGCACTTCACCCGCCAGCGCCGCGGCCACTTCGTGACGGTCGCGTCCGTCGGCGCGCACCAGGTCACGCCGACCGCCGCGGTCTATTGCGGCACGAAGTACGCGGTGTGGGCGATCACCGAGGGCCTGCGGCTGGAATGCGACCCGTCGATCCGCGTCACCACGGTCTCCCCCGGCGTCGTGACCTCCGAGCTGGCGGACACGATCAGCGACCCGGAAACCCAGGAGTTCATGCGGATCTACCGCAAGGACGCCATCGAACCGAAGGCCATCGGCGACGCCATCGCCTACGCTCTCGACCAGCCGGCCGACGTCGACGTCAGCGAGATGATCGTGCGCCCGGCCCGGCAACGCTGAGCGAAGGAGGGCGCCCATGCCGCAGTACCTGCTCGGGATCTACCAGCCCGACAGCGGGACCCCGGAACCCGACGTGCTGGCGGACATCGCGGCGCGCCTCGACGCGGTGACCGACGAGATGAAAGCCGTCGGCGCCTGGGTGTTCTCGGGCGGGCTGCATCCGGTGGACGCCGCGAAGGTGGTCCGGGCCTCCGGCGACGACGTCCTGTACACCGACGGGCCGTTCGCCGAGGGCAAGGAACACCTGGGCGGCTTCACCATCGTCGCCGCGCCCGATCCGGCCGCGGCGGACGAGTGGGCGCGGCGGATCTCGGAGATCACCACGTTGCCGGTGGAAGTCCGGGAGTTCCAGTGATCACGACGGCCGTGCTCGAGCGGGTGTTCCGCGCCGAGCACGGCCGCGCGGTCTCGGTGCTGACCGGGGTCTTCGGCGACCTCGATCTCGCCGAGGAAGCAGTCCAGGAAGCGTGCGCGATCGCCACCGTGAAATGGCGCGCCGAAGGGCTCCCGCCGAGTCCGGCGGGCTGGCTCATCACCACGGCGCGCAACCGCGGGATCGACCGGCTCCGCCGCGAATCGGGCCGCGCCGACCGGCACGCGCAGGCCGCGCTCCTGCACGCCAACGAACCGTTCGACGAAGGCGCGGTGCCCGACGACCGGCTCCGGCTTATCTTCACCTGCTGCCACCCCGCGCTGAACACCGCCGCCCGCGTCGCGCTCACGCTGCGGCTGCTGGGCGGGCTCACCACCGCCGAGATCGCGCACGCGTTCCTCGTGCCGGAATCGACGCTGGCACAAAGGCTTGTGCGCGCGAAAGCCAAGATCCGCGCCGCCCGCATCCCCTACCGCGTACCCGATGAGGCGGACCTCCCGGAGCGGCTCAACGCCGTCCTCGCCGTGCTGTACCTGATCTTCACCGAGGGCCACACCGCCAGCACCGGCCCGGAGCTGACCCGGCCGGACCTCGCGTCAGAAGCGATCCGCCTGACCCGGGTCCTGTCCGCCCTGCTGCCGGACGAACCCGAGGTACTGGGCTTGCTCGCGCTGCAACTGCTCACCGAATCGCGCCGCGCCGCCCGGCTCGACGCCGACGGCATCCCGGTGCTGCTGCCCGACCAGGACCGCGCCCGCTGGGACCGGACACTGATCGCCGAGGGCCAAGACCTGGTCCGCCAGTGCCTGCGGATCGACCGCCCGGGCCCGTACCAGCTCCAGGCCGCGATCAACGCCGTGCACAGCGACGGCACCGACTGGGTCCAGATCCTCGCCCTCTACGACCAGCTGCTCGCCCTGACCCCGACGCCGATCGTCGCCCTCAACCGCGCGGTCGCGGTCGCCGAGGTCGAAGGCCCGGCCGTCGCACTGGCCATTGTGGACAGTCTGAACCTCGGCCACCGGCACCTGTTCCACGCCGTGCGCGCCGACCTGCTCGCCCGCCTCGGCCGGACCGCCGAAGCCGCCGAGGCCTACGACGAAGCGCTCCGGCTCGTCGCCAACGAAGCCGAACGCCTTCTCCTGCAACGAAAACGCGCCGCGCTCAGCCCGGCTTCCCCCGGCTGATCACCCCTTCGACGATCTTCGTCAGGTGCGCGCCGACGTTCTCGACGCCGCCGTTCTGCACCGCGATCTGCGCCCCCTCCATCGCGAACGTCAGCTCCGCCGCGCCCAGCTCCGGGTCGGCCAGGCCGAGCCCCTCGCACATCGCCCGGAGCCTGCCGAACTGCCGGGTCTTGTGCTCGCTGATCAGCCGCCGCGCCGGATGGTCCGGATCGGGCAGTTCGGCGACCGAGTTCGTGAACGGGCAGCCGCGGTGGGAGAACTCCGGCAGCCCGTCGACGATGAACCGCCCGACCGCGCGGATCTGCTCCGCGAAATCGCCCGGATGCGCCTGCTCGGCCGCGTCGAAGGCCGCGGAGTAGTCGTGCACGACGATCCGCAGCCATTCCGCGATGAGCGCGTCCTTGGTGCCGAAGTGCCGGTAGATCGCCATTTTCGTGGTCCCGGCGCGGTCCGCGATGGCCTGGACCCCGACCCGGACGACGCCCTCGTTGAGGAACAGTTCCTCGGCCGCGTCGAGGATGCGCTCGCGGGGCGGCAGGGTCGCGACCCTCGTCGGCCGCCGGGCGGAGGTGCTGGTCATCGGTCCGTCCTTCACGAGCCGGGGTGGCATTGCGCTGCTTCACCGGCTACGGTACACAATCGTTCCTCGTGATACCGCTCGGTATCACGCAAGACGGTTGAGTCTCCCGAAAGGTGTGCAGTGAAAATCTCCGAGTACGCGAGCCACGACGCGGTCGGCCTAGCCGAGCTGATCGCGCGCGGCGAGGTGACGCCTGCCGAGGTCGCCGACGCGGCCGCACGGGCGGTCGAAGCGGTTAACCCGCAGCTCAACGCGGTAGTCGAGACCTGGGCCGCCGAGGACACCCCCGCCCCTGGTTCCGCCCCGCTGGCAGGCGTGCCGTTCCTGATCAAGGACCTCGGCGTCACGATGGCGGGCAAACGCAGCGAACTGGGCAGCCGCTTAGCCGCGGGTTCGGTCGCCGCGGAGGACTCGTTCCTGATGCGCCGCTTCCGCCGCGCCGGCCTGGTCACAATCGGCCGGACCGCGACACCGGAACTGGCCTACAGCACCACGACCGAACGGGAGTTCTACGGCCCGACCCGCAACCCGTGGTCGCCGGACCGCAGCGCCGGCGGCTCCAGCGGCGGCTCCGGTGCCGCCGTCGCCGCCGGGATCGTCCCGATCGCGCACGCCACCGACGCCGCGGGTTCCATCCGCGTTCCCGCTTCCGCCAACGGATTGTTCGGCCTGAAGCCGACTCGAGGCCGGGTTTCGCAGGGCCCGGGCGCGGACGAGGTCTTCAACGGCCTGGCTGTGCAAGGAGCTTTGAGCCGAACCGTGCGCGACAGCGCCGTGCTGCTGGACCTGATCGAAGGCCCCGAGCCCGGCGACCCGTACTCCGCCCCGCGCCCCGAGCGCCCCTACGCCGACGAGGCCACAACGGACCCGGGCAAACTCCGGATCGCACTGCTGCGCCAGCCCTGGGGCGGCCTCCATCCGACCGAACCAGTCTCCGCGGCCGTCTCCGAAACCGCGCGCCTGCTGGCCTCCCTCGGCCACGACGTCGAAGAGACCCAACTCGACCTAGGCGTCTCATGGGAGGAGTTCGTCCTGGGCAACGCCCGGATGTGGACCGCGAACCTCGCCCCGTGGATCGACAGCATCGCCGCCGCGACCGGCCGCCCGGTGGACGAGACCACCCTGGAACCGGTCGTGCTGGCCAGCTACCGCTACGGACACCAGGTCACCGCCGACGAGTTCGTCCGCGCCCTCGCGATCCGCAACAGCGTGTCCCGCACCTTCGCCCAGCACTTCGAGCACTACGACCTGCTCCTCTCCCCCACCCTCCCCGAACTGCCCGTCCCCCTCGGCGTCTACGGCGAGGATGCGGACCGCCTAGACGGCCGAGGCTGGCTGGACCGCCTCCTGACCCGCTCCCCCTACACCGCCGCCGCGAACGTTTCAGGGGTTCCGTCGATGTCCGTCCCGCTGGCCACCGCCGCCGACCTGCCGATCGGCATGCAGTTCACCGCCGCCTACGCGCGCGAGGACCTGCTGTTCCGCCTGGCCGGCCAACTGGAACAAGCCGCCCCCTGGACCCACCGCAAGCCCCCTGTGTGGGCAGGCGCATAGCTCTCGGTGTCCACAGTGGACAGTCGACCCAGGTGACCCTCGTCCCAGCCACCCCAGACTCCGCCGTCGTCGCTGCGGTTCTCGCTAGACTTGGCAAGCGATGCGACGATTCCGGTGGTGGTGGGGGACGCTGGTCCTGGCCTGCGTGGCTGTCCTCGTGGGCTTCTTCGTTTTCTTCGGCACCGAAAGCCGCCCCGGCCAGCCTTTCCCGCGCCAGGGCCCGCCCGGACGCGGCCCGCTGACCGTGGTCGCGATCGGCGACAGCACCGTCTCCGGCGAGGGCGCGGGCGCCTACAGCCCCGACACCGACGGCCGAAACGGCGACTGGTGCCACCGCTCGTCGGCCGCGTTCGTGGAGAAGGTCCGCATCCCCGGCGTCACCGCCCGGGTCAACCTGGCCTGCTCAGGCGCCCCCGCCGCACAGGTAGCCCTGGGCGACGCGAAACAATGGGGCGAACGCTCCCAAGCCGCACAATTGGCCGACGTGATTAAAAATCATCGCGTCGCAGCGGTAGTCATCGCCGTAGGCGCGAACGACGACCCGAAGTTCTCCGCCCAAGTCAGCGAATGCTTCAAAGCCTGGTTCTCCGCCGGCGGCCCGTCCTGCAACGTGGCTCTGAAGGAAACCTGGAAGTCCAAAGTGGACGCAATGGTCCCGAAGGTGACAAACGCGGTCGGCGACGTGAAAAAGGTCTTGGCCGACGCCGGCTACGTCCCCGCCGACTACCAACTGGTCCTGCAGTCCTACGCAACCCCGGTCGGCCCGGACATCCCCCTGGATCTGCAAAGCCTCAACGGCTGCCCCTTCCGCACCGACGACCTGCAGTGGATTTCCACCGCCGGAATCACCACGCTGTCCGCGGGAATCAAGCAAGCAGCCGCACAATCCGGCGCCCGTTTCCTGGACCTGGCAAGAGCAGGAGAAAACCACGAAGCCTGCTCCGGCGGCCCCAACCCGGCGACGGAATGGTTCACCCGCCTGACCCTGCACCTGAGCGACCTGACCCAGGTAGACCGCGCGACGCACGCCCTGCAGGAATCCTTCCACCCCAACGCCGCAGGCCACGCCGCCATCGCCGACTGCCTAACCGACTTCCTCACCACCCGCCAAGGCAACGCCTCCTGCCAGTCCGGCCCAGACGGCAAACTCCACGCAGTCCCAGAACCCGTCAGCTGACCCCCCGGCCCAATTTCGTGAGAGCCACCCTCACACCCCCTGATTCCCCCAGGGTTCCCCTCACGCCCAACCGCCGCCCCACCCGGCCGTGAGGGACCCCTTCACGGACTCAGATTCCCTCAAGGAGTCCTTCACGCCCCGCCGCTGAGAACCGCCGCCGATGCACCCACCCAACCAGGCACCCACACCCCCCGCTCCCCGATACGAAGCCAAAACACGGCGCGGGAGTGCTTGTCAAGGCATCTTTCCCGCCTTGACAAGCACTCCCGCGCCGTAGTCACAATGAAACTTCGGGGTGCCCCACACCAGCCCAAAGCAATGTCGCCCCAGGCGACGAGCCGAAACGCACAACACCTCAAAGATCCAACGCAGCCCTCAACGCCACATCGATCTGCTCCTGAACCCCGGCATCCACCTCAGCCACCCGCTCCGCCAGCCAAGGCCGATACAACCGGGTCAGATTCAACGTGGAAACCCAATACCGAGCATCCACCGCGACCCCCAAAATATCCTGAGGATCCCGATCCAACAGCTCAGTCCCCAGCAACCAGGGCCGCTCCGACTCATTCACCCCGTCCGACGACAGCAGCACCACAGTCCGCTGCCGAGCCGGATCCGTCGGCGGGTGGTAAGTCCAGACCTCACCCCTGCGCACGCATCTCCTTCTCCGCAGCCGCCCGCTCCGCCTCATCCGCCTCAGCCAGAAGGCGCGGCAGGAGCCCGCTGCGGGGTATACCCAGTCCGAACCGCCTCGCGCCGAGCCGCCTTCGACAGCCAGGACGAGACCGAAATACCGTGCGCTTTAGCAGCCCGCTCGGCGTACTCGAGCGCGCCACTGTCGAGCGAGAGTGTCACCTTACGTGTCGCCATACCATTTACCGTACCACCGCCACCACCACTGTCACAGCGTCGGCGACCGCCCCTCGAACGGCGTGGACAGCACGACCGTGGTCCGGGTGGACACTTTCGCCGCCTCGCGGATCCGCCGGAGCAGGTCCTCGAGGCCGAGCGGCGACGCGACCCGCACCAGCAGGATGTAGGACTCGTCGCCGGCGACCGAGTAGCAGGACTCGATCTCGGTGATGTGCTGGATCCGCTGCGGGTAGTCGTCGGGCGCGGCGGGGTCGTTCGGGGTGAGCGAGATCAGCGCGGTGAGCGGGAGGCCGATCTGCTCGCCGTCGAGGCGGGCGGTGTAGCCGAGGATGACGCCGCGCTGTTCGAGCCTGCGGACGCGCTGGTGCACCGCCGACACCGACAGCCCGACCCGTTCGGCGAGGTCGGTGAAGCTGCGCCGGCCGTCGGCGGCCAGCTCCTGCACGATCGCCTGGTCGAGCGGTTCCAGCGGCCCGCTCATGCCGTCGCCTCCTCGAGGAGTTTCCCGCTGGCTGTCCGGGAGGCGATTCGCTCGCGAGCTGCGCTCATGCGTCCAGCACGACCAGTTCGTGCGGACGCGTGTTCACCGGCTCGACGCCCGATTCGGTGACGAGCACGATGTCCTCGATCCGGGCGCCCCAGCGGCCGGGCTGGTAGATGCCCGGCTCGACGCTGAACGCCATGCCCGCCTCGAGCGGCAGCGCGTTGCCCGCGATGATGTAGGGCTCCTCGTGGACGTCGAGGCCGATGCCGTGGCCGGTGCGGTGGATGAAGTACTCGCCGAAGCCGGCGGCGTCGATGACGTCGCGCGCGGCCTTGTCGATGCTCTCGGCGGTGGCTCCGGGGCGGACGGCGTCGACCGCGGCCTGCTGCGCGCGCTGCAGCACGGCGTAGGTCTCGGCGACGTCGGCGTCGCGGGGTTCGCCGATGGAGTAGGTGCGGGTGGAGTCGGAGTTGTAGCCCTCGGGCACCGGTCCGCCGATGTCGATCACGACGACGTCGCCGCGTTCGATGACGCGGTCGGACACGTCGTGGTGCGGGCTGGCTCCGTTGGGGCCGGAGCCGACGATGACGAAGTCGGCGTGCGTGTGGCCCTCTTCGACGATGGCGGCGGTGATGTCCGCGCCGACCTCGGCCTCGGTGCGGCCGGCGCGCAGCCACTCGCCCATCCGCGCGTGCACGCGGTCGATCGCCGCGCCCGCCTTGCGCAGGGCGTCGATCTCGGCGGCGTCCTTGCGCATCCGCAGCTCGCGCACGATCGGGCCGGCGAGGGTCTGCTCGGCGTCGCCGAACGCGGCGCGCAGGGACAGCACGTGCAGCGCCGGGGTGAAGTCGCTGACCGCGATCCGGCCGGGCTTGCCGAGCCGGTCGGCGACCAGCCGGTACGGGTCGTCGCCGTCGACCCAGGTGAGCACCTCGACGCCGAGGTCGTCGGTGGGCACGCCGGCGTAGCCGGGGGCCTCCAGCTTCGGCACCACGAGCGCGGGGGTGCCGTCGGCGGGCACGACGAGGGTGGTCAGCCGCTCGAACGAGCCGCCCGCCTGGCCGAGCAGGTACCGCAGGTCGGATCCGGGCGCGACGAGCAGCGCGTCGGTGCCGGCGGCGGCGGCCGCTTTCGCGGCGCGGTCGAGACGGGCGCGGAGCGCGGCGGCGTCGGGGGCGGGCGTGTGGATGGATCGGCTCGACATGACGCCGAGCCTAGTACCGGCCTCCCGGCGGAGCCCGCCCGTCCTCCCCAACCCGGCGCGCCGCCCCGGCTACCTCGGCGAAGTCCCCGGCGCCACGACACACCCGGTCCGCGACACCGCGATCCGGCGCGGGCGGCGGGCCGGACGTGGCAGGCTGTGCGGGTGACCGGACCACTCGCTCTCCTCGATTCCGCGAGCCTCTACTTCCGCTCGTTCTACGCGCTGCCCGATTCCATGACCGCACCCGACGGGACGCCGGTCAACGCCGTGCGCGGGTTCACCGACACGATCGCGCGCATCCTCGCCGACCGCCGTCCGTCGCGGCTGGTCGCCTGTCTCGACGCGGACTGGCGGCCGAAGTTCCGCACCGATCTGCTGCCGAGCTACAAGGCGCACCGGGTCGCCGAGCCCGGGGACGGCGGGGCGGACGTCGAGGAGGTGCCCGACACGCTGACGCCGCAGGTGCCGATCATCCTGGAGGTGCTGGAGGCGTTCGGGTTCGCCGTCGCGGAGGCCGCCGGGTACGAGGCGGACGACGTGATCGGCGCGCTCGCCACGCGGGAGAGGGACGCGCCGGTCGAGGTGATCACCGGCGATCGCGACCTGTTCCAGCTGGTGCGCGAGGAGCCGACGCCGACGTCGGTCGTCTACGTCGGGAAGGGCTGGGCGAAGGCGGAAGTGCTGGGGCAGCGGGAAATCGCCGAGAAGTACGGCGTGCCGGCCGAACACGCCGGGCCCGCGTACGCCGACATGGCCGCGCTGCGCGGCGACCCGTCGGACGGGCTGCCCGGGGTCGCCGGGATCGGCGAGAAGACCGCGGCGAAGCTGATCACCCAGTTCGGTTCGCTGGAGGAACTCGTCGCCGCGGCCTCGGCCGGGGACGCGCGGGTGCCGTTGAAAACGCGGCTGCGGCTTTCCGACGCGGCGGATTACCTGGCGGTCGCGCCGACCGTGGTGCGGGTCGCGGTGGACGCGCCGGTCGAGCAGTCCGGGCCGGACGCGGTGCCCACCGCGCCCGCCGATCCGGAGCGGGTCGCGGCGCTGGCGGAGCGCTGGAACCTGGGCCGCTCGGTGGAGCGGCTGCTGGCGGCGCTGCCGAAAGCGTGACCGAAGGGGTTCCAGCGAGCGCTGGAACCCCTCTTCCGGTCAGAAGTGCGTGCCGGTCCAGGGCTGCGTCCCGGTGCGGAACAGCGCGTCCGTCCGGGCCAGGGTTTCCGCGCTGGCGCCGGTGATCCGACCGGACAGCGCCAGCGGCCCGGCCTCCCAGCCGCCGAGGTACAGCATCGCCAGCGTGTCGACGTCGAGCTGCAGATCCGCGTCGGCCTCGGTGCGTTCGACGCCGTCGCCGCCGACCCGGTACCGGCCGCGGTTGCCCGGCAGCATCCGGTCGTTCACCTCCAGCACCACCGGTTCCGCGGAGCCGTAGGCGCGCGCGGCGAGCGCCGCCGGCACGTCGATCAGCCGCAGCCACAGTTCGTCGTCCACGCCGATCGTCTGCGCGCGGCGCGGGTCGACCAGCAGCAAGCCCACCGGATCGTCGACCGGGCGGCCGCGGACGTTCACGACCTCGACCAGGTCGACCGAGAGCAGGAACCGCCACAGACCGGCGAGCGCTTCGGGGTTCGCCGCGTGCAGGTCGTGGATTTCGAGGGCGGCGCCGCGTTCCGGGTCGAGGTAGGTGTTCTGCGGCACGACGAGGAACCGGGCGAAACCGTCGTCGCCGTCGGGTCCGGTGTGGACGGCGACGCGATGGTGGCCGCCGTCGGCGTAGAGATGCCAGTTGAACGCGATCGGCCACCACAGGTCCGGGCGGGCGATCGTGCCGGGGCGGCGGACGTCCATGCTCCGGTACAGCGCGGGCATCGTGTCGATCGCCTCGTCGGTGGACAGCAGCCGGACCCGGCCGGGGGCGGCGACACCCTCGCGCAGCGGGGCGGGTTTCTTGACCTGCATGGTGGCCATGCGGGTCGCGACGCCGTAGCCGAACCGGCCGTAGATCAGCGCTTCGCTCGCGTGCAGCGCGGCGACGGGGAAGCCGCGTTTGGCGAAGTCGTGCAGTTGCGTGTCCATCATCGCGGTGAGCACGCCGCGGCGGGTCCAGTCCGCGCGGACGCCGACGCCGTCGACCGCGGCCATCGGCACGGCGCCGCCGCCGGGGACGGCGAGCGTGGTGGCGAAGGAGCTGGCGATGCCGATCGGTTCGCCGTCGTGGAACGCGCCGGTCCGCCCGTCCGCCGTCCAGGATTCCCGGACCCGCTCCCAGCGCTCGTCCGGCGGCGGGTTTCCGTGCAGGGACCGCACCAGCAGGTCGAAGGTCGGACGGCATTCTTCTTCGGTGATCGGGCGGACCACGTAGTCGCTCATGACCCGATTGAACCAATGCCGCCGCCGCACGGCTATCGGATTTACCGCGGCGGGTCGACCTTGTACTTGCCGTCCGCACCGGTCACCGTGATGGGGACGTGTTTCGTCGTGCCCGCGATGTCCACAGTGCACTGGAAGTGCGAGCCGTCGGCGACGGGCTGGCGGTCCGGGCAGGACACCGGGCCGACGTCCGCCATCTTGTAGTCGGTGGTGAGGAGCCGGGTGACCGCCGAGGCCATCGCCCGGGAGTCGAAGACCCGCATCGCGCCGGAGGACGGCGGCGCGGACGACGGCGCGACGCCCGGCTGCGCGGGGCTGCTCGGCGTGACAGTGACGGTGTGGACCGCGGGCGGGGGCGTCCCGCTGTCGCAGCCCGCGGCGGCGAGGATTCCCAAGCCGCACAACAGCAGCACCCGCACGGCGCGCATCAAACCCGCTCCTCTGCGCGAAACCTCTGGTCAACGGTCAGAAGAACGTACCGCACCACACCGATTCGCGCGTGCCGAACAGAACGTCGGCGGCCGCCGGCGCGGCCGGGTCGAGCACCTCGATCCGGCCGGTGCCCGCGAGCGACGACGCGCGCCAGGTTCCGAAGTAGAGCATCGCGAGGGTGTCCACCGAGAGCCGCAGCGCGGGTTCCTCTTCGGTGAGGGAGGCACCGTCCGGGCCGACGCGGTAGCGGCCGTCGTTGCCGGGCAGTGACGGGTCGGAGACTTCGAGGACGACGGGTTCGGCCGGTCCGTAGGTGCGGGCGGCGAGCGCGGCGGGGACGTCGACCAGCCGCAGCCAGCTTTCGTCGTTGGTGCGTTCGGTTTTCGCGACCCGGGGGTCGGTGAACAGGAGCGCGTGCGGTTCGTCGAGCGGGCGCATCGGGAGGACGATCTCGTCGACCAGGTCGACCGACAGCAGGAACCGCCACAGTCCGGCGAACGCGGCCGGGTTGGCGTAGTGGAGCGCCAGCACCTGCAGTTTCGCGTGGTCGTTGGCGTCTTCCTCGACGTAGTAGGTCAGGTAGCCGTCGACGCCGTCCGGGCCCCGGTGCACGGCGGTCTGGACCAGTTTCGCGCGGCGGCGGGTCTGCGCTTCGTAGCCGGGCCAGTAGACGTCGGACCGGGTCATCGCGGCGACGCGGCCCATCGCGGTCGCCGCGTACAGTTCGGGCCATTTCGGGGCGGCTTCGTCGATGCCGAGGACGGTGACCTCTCCCCCGGCCGGCACGTCCGGGCGCAGCTGCGCGCGGTGCTTGTCCACCACGACCCGCTTCGCGAGCGTCGCGATTCCGTAGCCGTAGCGGCCGTAGATCGTGCCTTCCGACGCGTACAGCGAAGCGAGCGCGACGCCGCGTTCGGCGAAGTCCGCCAGCTGCGCGGCCTGCAGCGCGCTGAGCACGCCGCGCCGGGTGCGTCCGACGCGGACGCCGACTCCGGTGACCGCGGCGAGCGGAAGCCGTGCTCCGCCGGGGACGACCATTTCCGCGTCGAACGACCGCGCGGTGCCGATCAGGTCGGGTTCGAACACGCCCCAGCTGCGTTCGGCGGAGTACGCCGCGGAGACGCGCTCCCATTCCTCGTCGGTGCCCGGCTGGACGTGCAGCGCGGCCCGGAACAGGTCCCAGGCCGCGCGCTGTTCGTCGGGACGGAGGATGCGGACGGTGCGGTCGCTCATGCCCCCGATCATCGCCGGGTCGGCCGCCCGGCCGCCACCGAATTGAATCGCGTCACTTGGCCGCGGGCGGCGAGACCTCGTAGTTGCCGTCGGTGCCCTTGACGGTGATCGGGACCTGCTGCGGTTTGCCGTTGATGGTGGCGGTGCATTCGAATTTCGCGCCGTCCTCCACCTTCTGCTCGGCCGGGCAGGTGACGCCGCTGACGCCGGGGATCTTGTAGGTGTCGGTGAGCAGCTTCGCGACGTCGGTCTGCATCTGGGTGTTGTTGAAGACCTGGGTCTTGAAGAAGCCGGGCGCGACGAAGCCGAGGATCGCCACGACCGCGACCACGACGACGAGCGCGCCGATCCCGATGAACAGGCCCTTCTTCGACCCGCCGCCGGAGGATTCCGGGGCGGCGCCGCCGGGCTGGCCGTAGTCGTACTGGCCGGGCTGCTGGCCGCCGTACTGCTGCTGGCCGTAAGGCTGCTGCCCGTACGGCGGCGGCTGCTGACCCCACTGCGGCTGCTGTGGCTGCTGCTGTTGCGGGTAGCCGCCGGGCTGCTGGCCGTACTGCGGGTCCTGACCGTAGGGCTGCTGTCCGTACTGCTGGGGCGGGTACGGCTGCTGCTGCGGCCCGCTCTGCGGGTACGCGCCGCCCGGCTGCTGCCCGTACTGCGGGTCCTGGCCGTAGGGCTGTTGCCCGTACTGGGGCTGCTGCCGCGGGTCGTTGCCGCCATACGGCGTGCTCATCGTTAGCCTCCGCCTTCGTGTGTCCGCATCCGCAGGCCCGGCCGCGGGTGTCGTGCGCGATCCAACCACAGGTCTGGACCTAGCACACCTGTCCGCGCGCAGTCGCTACGAAGGTGTGCCCTGACGGTCACGCCGCGCCCGCCGCCACGACGCCGCGGCGCAGCGCCTTCACCGCTTGCGCGGCGGCCGAGCCGACCGGATCCTCCTTGCCGAGGACGTCGCGGACCTGGTCGAGCAGGTCGATGACCTGGCGGCACCAGCGGACGAAGTCGCCCGCGGACAGTTCCTGTCCGTTGGTCTCGGCCGCGGTGAGGACCTTCTCCAGGGATTCGCCGCGGGCCCAGCGGTAGACCGGCCACGCGAAGCCGGCGTCGGGTTCGCGGGTGCGGTCGAGGCGGTGGCGGCGTTCGTCCTCGGTGAGTTCGACCCACAGCCTGCTGGTTTCCTGCCACGCGCCGGGGACCGCGCCGCCGGGGAGGCGGGGTTCGCCCGCGGTGTCGCGGCGGGCTTCGAACACGAGCGTGGACACGACGGCGGCGAGTTCGGCCGGGCCGAGGCCGGTCCAGACGCCGTGCCGGATGCATTCGGCGGCGAGCAGGTCGGATTCGCTGTAGAGGCGGGTGAGGCGGCGGCCGTGTTCGGTGACGCGGTCCTCGCCGTCGCCGGGGCGGACGTAACCGCGTTCGCCGAGCAGCCGCAGGATCCGGTCGAACGCGCGGGCCAGGGAGTGCGTGGTGGCCGCGACCTTGCGTTCGAGCTGTTCGGTTTCGGCGGAAAGCCGCTGGTAGCGCTCGACCCAGCGGAGGTTGGCCTCGCGTTCGGCGAGGCCGTGGCAGGGGTGGGCGCGCAGGGCGCGGCGCAGCGAGGCGAGTTCGGCGTCGTCGGCGGCCGCGGTGCGGCGGCGCTGCCGTCCGGGCAGCGCGATGCCGGCGTTGCGCAGCGACGAGGCGATGTCGCGGCGGGTCTTGGGCGAGCGCAGTTCGATGTGCTTGGGCAGCCTGATCCGGCCGAGCGCCTCGACCGGGGCCGGGAAGTCGGACACCGACAGCGGCCCGGACCAGCGGTCCTCGGTGACCACGACCGGCCGCGGTTCGCGGATCGGGTCGAGGCCGGGGTCGACGACCACGGCGAGCCCGGCGCGGCGGCCGGCCGGGACCGCGATGACGTCGCCCTTGCGGAGTTTTTCCAGCGACTGGGCGGTTTCGGCGCGGCGGGAGGACGTGTTCTGCCGCGACAGGGTCTTCTCTCGGGCGGAGATCTGCGCGCGGAGTTCGACGTACTCGAGCATCTGGTCGAAATCGCCGGAGATCGCGGCGGTGTAGCCCTTGAGGGCTTCCTTGTTGCGTTCGATCCGGCGCGCGGTGCCGACCACCGACCGGTCGGCCTGGAACTGCGCGAACGACTGTTCCAGCAGGTCGCGGGCGGCGTCCGCGCCGACCTGGGAGACCAGGTTGACCGCCATGTTGTAGCCGGGCCGGAACGACGAGCGCAGCGGGTACGTGCGGGTGGAGGCGAGGCCCGCGACGGCCTTCGGGTCGACGCCGGGCTGCCAGGACACGACGGCGTGGCCTTCGATGTCGATGCCCTGGCGCCCGGCGCGGCCGGTGAGCTGGGTGTATTCGCCCGGGGTGAGGTCGACGTGCGCCTCGCCGTTGTATTTCACGAGCCGTTCGAGCACGACGGTGCGGGCGGGCATGTTGATGCCGAGCGCGAGGGTTTCGGTGGCGAACACGACCTTGACCAGGCCGCGGACGAACAGTTCCTCGACGGTCTCCTTGAACGCGGGCAGCAGCCCGGCGTGGTGGCCCGCGAAGCCGCGTTCGAGGGCCTCGCGCCATTCCCAGTAGCCGAGGACGCCGAGGTCGCCCTCGGGCAGCTCAGCGGTGCGCTCGTCGACGATGCGGCGGATCTCCTCGACCTGTTCGGGGCCGTTGAGCCGCAGGCCGGAGCGGACGCACTGGGCGACCGCGGCGTCGCAGCCGGCGCGGGAGAAGATGAACACGATCGCGGGCAGCAGCCCGGCGTGGTCGAGCCGTTCGACGACGTCGACGCGGGACGGCGGGCGGAACCGGGGCCCGCGCGGCGGGGCTCCCCGGCGGCCGCCGCGGGGTCCGCGGAAGTTGGGCGCGAACCGGCCCATGTCGTCGGTTTTGCGCAGCAGGGTCGGGTTGATCCGCAGTTGTTCGCCCGGGTCGGCCTCGTTCTGGCCGGCGAACAGGTCGAGCAGCTGGTTGCCGACGAGCATGTGCTGCCACAGCGGGACCGGCCGGTGCTCGTCGACGACGACGGCGGTGTCGCCGCGGACCTCGACGAGCCATTCGCCGAACTCCTCGGCGTTGCTGACGGTGGCGGAGAGGCCGACGACGCGGACGTGCTCGGGCAGGTGGAGGATCACTTCCTCCCAGACCGCGCCGCGGAAGCGGTCGGCGAGGTAGTGGACCTCGTCCATGACGACGTAGCCGAGTTCGGGGATGGCGGAGCTGCCCGCGTAGAGCATGTTGCGCAGCACCTCGGTGGTCATGACGACCACCTGGGCGTTGCCGTTGATCGAGGTGTCGCCGGTGAGCAGGCCGACGGCGTCGTTGCCGTAGCGGTCGACGAGGTCGGCGTACTTCTGGTTCGACAGTGCCTTGATCGGCGTGGTGTAGAAGCATTTGCGGCCCTCGGCGAGGGCGAGGTGGACGGCGAACTCGCCGACCACGGTCTTGCCCGCTCCGGTGGGGGCGCAGACGAGGACGCCGTGGCCTTCTTCGAGCGCCTCGCAGCCGCGGATCTGGAAATCGTCGAATTCGAAGGCCGATTCGGCGGAAAACCGGGTCAGCTGGGGGTGCTTGGCGCGGCGACGGGAGGCAGCGTAGGCCTCGGCCGGCGATGGTGAAGGGCTAGTGGCCACTCCGTCAGGGTTTCATACGCCCCCGACATTCCGCACGCGGCGTGCCGCCGGTCACGGCGTGGGCGCGACGACCGTGAGCGCGGAGGGCACGCAGGTCGCTTCGACCGGTGCCTGGCCTTGGTCTTCGCCGTCGGCGTAGACGGGCCAGCCGGGTGCTTCGATGCGCAGGGTGCGGGTGCGGAAGGTCTCGACGCTGGGCTTGTGCACGTGTTCGCCGGTGCGCAGGTGCGGGAGCATCCGGAGCAGGCGGGCGCGGCCGGGCGCGCCGATGACGGTGACGTCGAAGAGGCCGTCGTCGGGGGTCGCGTCGGGGCAGATCGGGATGCCGCCGCCGTAGTACGGGGTGTTGCCGACGGCGATGAGGCTGGAGTCGCCGGAGAAGGTGCCGTGGTCGGTGTGCACGACGAGCGGGCGGGGCTGGAACGCGGCGAGTTCGGCGAGGATCGCGAGGTCGTAGCGGCGGGGTCCGGCGGGCCAGCGCATCGCGTTCGCGCGGGCGTTGACGGCGGCGTCGAAGCCGGCGCAGAGCACGGTGGCGAACCAGGTGTCGCCGGCGCGGCCGAGGTCGACGCTGCGGCGGTGCCCGGCTTGCAGGGCTTTCGCGAGGGCGTCGGTGGCGGCGCGGGGGTCGGCCGGGACGCCGAGGGCGCGGGCGAAGTCGTTGCCGGTGCCGGAGGGGACGAGGCCGAGCGCGACGCCGTGGTCGGCGCAGAACTGGACGCCCTGGTGGGCCGCGCCGTCGCCGCCGAGGACGATCAGCGCGTCGAGGCCTTCGGCGTGCGCGGACCGCATGAGCGCGCGGGATTCCTCGACGCTGCCGGCGGTGAGGATGTCGAGCCGGTCGACGGCGGGCCGGAGCCGCGCCGCGACCACTTCGGCGAGGCGGGCCGCGGCGCCGCGTCCGGAGGCCGGGTGCACGGCCAGTGCTGCGTTCAGGCCCATCAGGTGATGTCGTCGGTGGACGAGCGGCCGGCAGGCGGGCTCTGCGGGGCGGCCGGTTCCTCGCCGTCGGCGGTGGTCGGCGTGTAGCTGAACGGCGCGGCCTCGTCGTCGGCGAGCTGGTCCCAGCCCTCGTCCTGGCGGGCGCGGTCGAGCTTGCGGTCGTGGAAGCGGGCGATCTGGATGGCCAGCTCGAACAGCAGGGTGAGCGCACCGGCGAGGCCGAGCATCGAGAACGGGTCCGAGCCGGGCGTGGCGAACGCGGCGAACACGAACAGCGCGAACACGATGCCGCGGCGCCACTTCTTGAGCTGCTGGTACTTGACCACGCCGACGCGGTTGAGCATCACGACGAGCAGCGGCAGCTCGAAACTGACGCCGAAGATGACCAGCAGCGACAGGATGAAGGAGATGTACTTGTCACCGGTGAGCGCGGTGACGAACTGGTCCTGGCCGAAGCCGGCGAGCAGCGCGAGCGCGTGCGGGACCAGCAGGTACGCCAGCACCGCGCCGGCGGCGAAGAGCACCGAGGCGAAGCCGACGAAGGTGAGCGCGTACTTGCGCTCCTTGGAGTAGAGGCCGGGGGCGATGAACGCCCACAGCTGGTAGAGCCAGGCCGGGGACAGCAGGACCGCGCCCGCCGCGACGCCGACCTTCAGGCGGAGCATGAACACTTCGAACGGAACGGTCTGCAGCAGGCGGCAGCCGGTTTCGCCGCCGAACCGCTGCGAGGCCGGGATGGCGCAGTACGGGTGGGTCATGATGTCGCCGAGCGACGGGATCGGCCCGAAGCGCTGGCCGAACCAGATGAACCCGAAGATCGCGCCGATGACGATGAAGACGACCGCCCAGCCGAGGCGGCGGCGGAACTCGTAGATGTGCTCGATGAGCGTCATCGTGCCGTCGGGGTTCTTCCGACGGCTGCGCCGGCTCCGCTTGCTGGACCGGCTGCCGTTGCCGTTGGCGGCTTCCGCCACTGGTCGTTCCGTTCTCGTCAGAGCCCAGCGGGGCGCGCCGCGCCGGCGCGCCTCCGTGGACCGGGGACCGGGTGGTGCGCGCGGAGGGTCAGCTCGCGTTCTTCTGCGGCTGGTCGGCCGGGGCGGCCGCCTGCTGCTTCTTCAGTTCGTCGAGCTGGCGCTGGAGATCGGCGACCTGCTTGTCCTGCGCGGTCTGGGCGGACGGCGCGGGGGCGGGAGGGGCCGGCGGGGCGATGTGCCGGGTGTCGGCGGACTCGGCTTCGGCCTCCGCCTTCTGCTCTCCCGTGAGGTCCTTGGTCTCGGCCTTGAAGATCTTCATGGACTTGCCGATGGACCGGGCCGCGTCCGGGAGCCGCTTCGCTCCGAACAGCAGAACCACCACGAGCACCAGAACGATGATGTGCCACGGCTGCAGCGCGTTCATGGTCGCCTGCCCTCCTTGTCTGGGGTCTGTGCCGATGTTACTTGTTGCCGGGCGCCGGGCGGCGTTCGGCCACGGCCACACGGAGTGCCGCGGACCGGGCCCGGATCAGTCCGGTCCGGTCGTGGGTGTCCGCACTGACCATGCTCATGGTGCGGCGGAAGCGGCGCAAGACTCCGGCGGTCCGTACCAGCAGCAGGGCCAGGACGAGCAGGCCGGCCGCGAGCAGCACATAGACGGGCAGGTACGGCACTGAAACCACCTTATCGGTCGGAGATGGACGTGAGGTGACGGGCACGCGCCACGGCGTCGGCGGCCCGGCGACCGACTGCCTCGGCGAGTGTGGCGGGGCTCTCCACCTGGGCTTCCCCGCCGAGGCTGAGCACGAGGCGGACCATCCACGGCTCGTCGCTGTAGCGCATGGCGATGCGCAGGCGGCCGCCGTCGAGTTCGTCGAGTTCCTCGCACGGGTAGTACTCGGCGACCCAGCGGGCGTCGGGGTCGAGCACGAGATGCGCGACCCGCTGATCGGGACGGGCGGAGAAGACGCCGTCGGACAGGTCGGTGGGCCGCGCGTGGGCGGGCGGAGCGGCGGGTTCGTCCAATACGGTGAGGTCGTCCACCCGGTCGAGCCGGAAGAGGCGGACGCCTTCGACGCGCCGGCACCACGCTTCGAGGTAGCCGACGCCCTGGACGATGACCAGCCGCATCGGGTCGACGGTGCGTTCGGTGATCTGGTCCCGCGACGCGGTGTAGTAGCGCATCCGCAGCGCGCGGCCGTCTTGCAGCGCGCCGGAGACGGTCTCGCGGGTGCGGGCGGCGCGGGCTCCTTCGCGCACTCCTCCCCGACGACGACCCCGGCCGGGCGGGCCTGCCCGGCGGCGTCCTCGATTTTCGCGATGGCGCGGCGGACCGCGTCGCCGTCGGCCACGCCCGGGGTTTCGGCGAGCGCGCGCAGCGCGACCAGCAGCGCGGTGGCTTCGCCGCCGGTGAGGCGCAGCGGGCGGCTCATCCCGGCGTCGTGGGTGACGACGATGGTGTCGCCCTCGAAGGACAGGTCGATCAGGTCGCCGGGGCCGTAGCCGGGCAGACCGCACATCCACAGCAGTTCGAGGTCTTTGCGCAGCTGGCGGGGGGTGACGTCGAAGTCCTGCGCGGCCTCGTCGATCCGGATGCCCGGCCGGGCCAACAGGTACGGGACCAGCGCGAGCAGGCGCGGCATGCGTTCGCCGGACGCGCTCATCGCACGCTCCCCTGTCCCGCGCGGGCGAGCACGGCCTCGAGCCGGTGCTGCACGGACTTGGCCAGCACGTCCGGTTCGAGCACGAGCACGTCCGGTCCCTGCGCGGCGATCCAGTCGGCGGCCGATTCGGGGAAGTACAGCCCGATCTCGATCACGTCGCCTTCCTCCCCCGCGACGGTCTCGCGTCCGACGACGTCCCCGCGCCGGCGAACCCCCGCCGCCCGGCCGTCGGCGATCCACAACCGCGCGGTGGTGACCGGGGCCGGGTCCTCGCTGCCGCCGGTGACGGACACGAGCTGCATCAGGTTGACGCCCTCGGGCCGCGCCACCGCGCCCGGCTTCCCGATCGCCGTCACTTTCCCGGTGACGCGAGAGAGCCGGAAGCACCGAGGCGCGTCGCGGTCGCGGTCGTGCCCCACGACGTACCAGCGGGCGCGCCACGACACGACGCCCCACGGTTCGAGGGTGCGGATGCGCCGCTCAGGCGACCCGCTGCGCCGGTACTCGAACCGCACCGCCTGCCCGGCCTGGACCGCGGCGAGCATCGGCGCGAACGCCGGTTCCGCCCGCACCCGAGGCTCGATCACCGTCGGAGCCTGGTCGTCGACCTCGACCCCGGCCGCGCGCAGCTTCACCAGCGCGCCCTGGGCCTGCCCGGTGAGTTCCGGCGAGTCCCACAGCCGGACCGCGAGCCCGACCGCCGCGGCCTCGTCCGGGGCGAGGTCGATCTCGCCTAGTTCGTAGTCGCGGCGGGCGATGCGGTACCCCTCGACGGGGTCGAAGACGGAGTTGCGGCCGGTCTCGAGCGGGATGCCCAGCTCCCGCAACTCGGTCTTGTCCCGCTCGAAGGTGCGGAAAAAGGCGTCGTCGCTGGCCGCGTCGGCGTATCCCGGCACGATGCCGCGGATCCGCTCCGCGGTCAGGTACTGCCGGGTGGAGAGCAGGGCCAGCACGAGGTTGACCAGCCGTTCGGCACGTGCGGTGGACACCAGACGACTCTAGCTCTCCCCGCCCCGAGCGATCGCGAGGTCCGCCCCGCGCGCGTCGCCCCAGGTAGCACCGCCCGCGAGCGACGGGACCCCTCGCACCCGCCCTCGTCACCCAGCGCCGCGCCGGACCGCACTGACCCCCGGATCGGTTTCGCCCTACGGCACCAGCTTCGCCACCCGCCCCTTGACCCCGCTGGCCCAGCAAGCCCCGCCCCACGTGCAATCCACGGTGTCGAAACTGCCGCTGTCGAACGAGACCCAACGCCGCCCGCCATCCCGGCTGAGGTCACTGCCCCCAGGCCCCACAGCCAGCACCGTCCCACCACGCCAAGCAAGCCCAGACCGATAGCCGCGGGGATACTCAGTCGGCGTCCGCCAGGTCCGCCCGCGGTCGTGACTCAACGCCACCGCAGGACCAGCCGCGGTCGGATTGGCGTAGTCCCCGCCGATCGCCACCCCTTGCCAAGGCGTCCGAAACGCCACCGCGAACACCCCAGCCGACGCACTGCTAGGCAACGGCGTGTCACTGGCAGCCCAATGCCGCCCGCCGTCCCCGGAGTGCAGCACCCGCGCATGCGCCCCACCACCAGTAGCCAGCCAAGCGTCAAACGGCCCAGACGTCGCAACGCACTGCCCACTGGCAGCGAACCCAGCCTCCCCCGGCTCCGCAGCCGGAAACGCGTCGTCCGGCACCTGCCGCCAGCTGCGCCCGCCGTCAACCGTGGCCTGCACCCGAAACCGCCCGTTGACGGGATCGCTCATCGCCAGCCCGCGCCAAGGATCAAAGAACGCAAGACAGTCGTAAAACGCCGCGGCATCAGGATTGCTGAACGTCTGCCGCCAGCTACGCCCGCCATCTTCAGTGCGATAAACCCGAGAATCCGCCCCAGGCCCAATCGACAACACCACAGCCCGCTGGTCGTCAAACGCCTCAATATCCCGAAACTCAAGCTTCGCCGCGTCAGGCGGCCCCACAGCACTCCAACTACGCCCGCCGTCCACCGTCCGCAACACAGTCCCCTGAGTCCCGCTAACCCAAGCGACCCGCCCACTAACCGCAGACAACCCCCGAAACTGCGCCGCCGTCCCCGTAGACAAAACCCGCCAAGACGGCAACTCAGCCGCCGCCGCAACCCCACCCAGCAACACCGACACCACAGCCACCAGCACCAGAACCGCTCGCATAGGCCAAATCCTGCCGCACCCAGCTGGCAACTTTCGTCGGTTCCCAGCCCCGGCTCACTCGACCACAACGCGGGATCGCGTCGGCGTCTGACCGAGCGGGGTGCCCGGCCCTCCGGGCCCAGCACCCCGCTCGGTCAGACGCCGACTTAAAGGCGATCCCGCCGCGGCGGCGGAGCCGACGCCAAAATTACAGCGAGCCGATCAACCTCTCCACCCGCTCATCCACAGCCCGGAACGGGTCCTTGCACAGCACAGTCCGCTGCGCCTGATCGTTCAGCTTCAGATGCACCCAGTCCACCGTGAAGTCCCGCCCAGCAGCCTGCGCCGCCGCGATGAAGTCCCCACGCAACTTCGCCCGAGTCGTCTGCGGCGGAGTGTCCTTAGCCGCCTCGATCTCCCCGTCATCGGTAACCCGCCGCACCAGCCCCTTCCGCTGCAGCAGGTCAAAAACCCCGCGCCCACGCCGAATGTCGTGGTACGCCAGATCCAGCTGAGCCACCCGAGGACTGGACAGATCCAGGTCGTGCTTGGCCCGGTACCGCTCCACCAGCCGATGCTTGATCGCCCAGTCGATCTCGGTGTCGATCTTGCTGAAGTCCTGCTCCTCGACCGCCTCCAGCGCCCGCCCCCACAGCTCCACCACCCGCTCGTTGGCCGGCGTGGACCCGTTCTCCTTCAAATGCTGCACCGCCCGGGCGTGATACTCCCGCTGGATGTCCAGCGCCGAAGCCTCCCGCCCGCCGGCCAGCCGGACCTGCCGCCGCCCGGTCAGGTCGTGGCTGATCTCGCGGATCGCCCGGATCGGGTTGTCCAGCGTGAAGTCGCGGAACTGCACCCCGGCCTCGATCATCTCGAGCACCAGATGCGCCGACCCGACCTTGAGCATGGTGGTGGGCTCGGCCATGTTGGAGTCGCCGACGATGACGTGCAGGCGCCGGTACCGTTCGGCGTCGGCGTGCGGTTCGTCGCGGGTGTTGATGATCGGCCGGGACCGGGTGGTGGCGCTGGAGACGCCCTCCCAGATGTGCTCGGCGCGCTGGGAGAGGCAGTACACCGCGCCGCGCGGGGTCTGCAGGACCTTGCCCGCGCCGCAGATGAGCTGGCGGGTGACGAGGAACGGGAGCAGGACGTCGGCGATCCGGGAGAATTCGCCGGCCCTGGTCACGAGGTAGTTCTCGTGGCAGCCGTAGGAGTTGCCCGCCGAGTCGGTGTTGTTCTTGAACAGGAAGATGTCGCCGCCGATGCCCTCGTCGGCGAGCCTGCGCTCGGCGTCGACGAGGAGGTCCTCGAGGATCCGTTCGCCTGCTTTGTCGTGGGTGACGAGCTGGGTCAGGTCGTCGCACTCGGCCGTCGCGTACTCCGGGTGCGAGCCCACGTCGAGGTAGAGCCGGGAGCCGTTGGACAGGAACACGTTGGACGAGCGTCCCCACGAGACGACCCGCCGGAAGAGATAGCGCGCGACCTCGTCGGGGGAGAGCCTGCGCTGGCCGTGAAAGGTGCACGTGACCCCGAACTCGGTCTCGATGCCAAAGATCCGCCGCTGCATCCCACCAGAGTAGGCGCTGGACCCCCGCCGAAGGTGCGCCGTTCGGGCGGCGACACGCGGTCGGTACGTTGCAACTGGTGACATTGCGGCGGAAACCGGTCGCCGGGGCCGGTCGCGGGCCCGGCTCGGCCAGCGGAGGTGGACGAGGGTGTTCCAGCAGGTCGGGCGGGCATTCCGGCAGGTGGGGCGGCGCGATCGGGCGCTGATGCGGCGCAGTGCGGCGCTCCCCGCACGCGGGCCGACGACGTGGTGACCGCGTTGTCCCGGAGTGCGGACAAATCGCGGCTCTGGTGGGGCGTGGCGGCCGCGCTGGCGGTGCGGAAGGGCCCGGCGCGGCGGGGCGCGCTGCGCGGGATCGCCGCCATCGCGGGGGCGAGCGCCGCGGCGAACCTGGTCGCGAAGCCGTTGTTCCCGCGCCGCCGTCCGGCCGAGGAGGAAGTGCCCGCGCACCGTCAGCTGCGCAAACGGCCGACGTCCTCGTCGTTCCCGTCCGGGCATTCGGCTTCGGCCGCCGCGTTCGCGGCCGCGGTCGCGATGGAATCGCCGCGCGCCGGGCTCGCCGTCGTCCCGCTGGCCGGGGCGGTCGCGTACTCGCGGGTGCACACCGGCGTGCACTGGCCGAGCGACGTCGCCGCCGGGCTGGCGATCGGGACCGGGATCGCGGTGCTGACCCGGCACTGGTGGCCGCTGCACCCGGATGTCCGCGCCCGCACCGCCCACGCGGCCGAAGCGCCGGAGATGCGCGACGGCGAGGACATGCTGGCGCTGGTGAACCCGCATTCGGGCGTCAACGGCCAGGACCCGACCGAGGACGTCCGCTACGCGTGGCCGAAGGCGTCGCTGATCTATCCGGACCCGACGCGGGACCTGCGCGACCAGCTCGCCGACGAGATCGAAGCGCACGGCTCGGTCCGCGCGCTCGGCGTGGCGGGCGGGGACGGCACGGTCGCGGCCGTCGCGTCGGTCGCCGCCGAGCGCGGGCTGCCGCTGGCGCTCATCCCGGCCGGGACGCTCAACCACTTCGCCCGCGACGTCGGGGTCCGCTCGATGCCGGACGCGGACGAGGCGACCGAGGGCGGGCACGCGGTCGGCATCGATCTCGCGGAGGTCGAGATCGACGGTTCCGGCGAGCCGGGGCACCGCTGGTTCGTGAACACCGCCAGCCTCGGCGGGTACCCGGAAATGGTGCGGCTGCGGGAAAAGCTGCAGAGCCGGTACCCGAAGTGGCCGTCGGCGGCGATCGCGCTCGTGCGGGTGATGCGGCACGCGAAACCGCTGCGGGTCCTGCTGAACGGGAAGCCGACGCAGGTGTGGCTGATCTTCGTCGGCAACGGCACGTACGCGCCGAAGGGCTTCGCGCCCTCGCGCCGGCCGGCGCTCGACACCGGTCTGCTGGACGTCCGCTACGTGCGGGCGGACGTGCGCTGGTCGCGGGTCCGGTTCGTGCTCGCGAGCCTCACCAACAGCCTGCACGCGAGCCACGTCTACCGGCAGCGGGACCTGCCGGAACTGCACGTGCGGCTGCTCGACGGCAACCGCCGGGTCGCGACCGACGGCGAGGTCGGCCCGCTGGGGCGGGAGTTCCGGTTCCGGTCGCGGCCGAGCGCGCTGACCGTGTACCGCAATCCCGACAGCGCTTCCTGACCGTGGCTCCAGGCCGGGTTGTGCCCTAAGGTCCCTCCGGGGACGCCCGGCCGGGCATCGCTTCGTGAACGCCGCCTCCCGGCCCTGACCTGCGCGCTTACCGTCCCCTCGCCCGTTGAGCAAGCTTTCTTGACCCTTCCTTTACCTTCTCTCAACGAATCCACAGCGAGCCCTCCCTAGCGTGATCTTCGAGGTGCGGACTGTCCTGTCCGCGCCAGTTCACGGCAGGGGTCTAGTCAGTGCGTTTTTCCTCCCGCGGTGCGAGCTGCCCGAGTCAGGCAGGCCGCGGATGACCCCGCAGGCTGTCGACCCGGTGCTGCCGCCGTCGGTCACCTCTCAGGCCAGGGACCTCGGCCCGCTCGAATCGCCCTTGCTGTGGCTCGCCTTCGCTGGAGCCGCCGCGGCGGTCCTCGCCGTGACGATCGCGCTCGCGCACCGCCGCCGCGTCCGGCGCTGGGGCGTCAACGGCTCGATCGCGCTCTTCCTGATCGCCGCGGTCACCGCCGTGAACAGCTACGTCGGCTACGTCCGCACGCCCAGCGACCTCGGCAGGCTGCTGCAGCGCGGCACCGGCGCGATGAACGTCGCGGGCACCCTGCTGCGCCGCACCAGCGACGATCCGGCCGAGGACTCGGACCCGAGCGCCGCCAGCTCCGCCTCGGGCAACAGCGGCAGCTCCGCCGGCCGCCCGGCGGCCCCGTCCAACGCCAACGGCAGCACCGAGGTGCTGAACGTGCCCGACCCGGCCCACGGCGTGCAGAACGGCGAGAACTACGTGGTCCTCCCGGCCGGCTACCACGACCCGGCCAACGCGAACCGGCGCTACCCGGTCGTCTACCTGATCCACGGCTACCCCTACGGCGGGCCGCGCGACTGGCTCACCTCCGGTTCCGCGCCGCAGACGCTGAAGAGCCTCGAGGACGCGCACGTCATCCAGCCGATGATCATCGTGAGCGTCGACCTCACCGCCAACCGGCCGAGCACCGACTGGGAATGCCTCAACGTCCCCGGCGGGCCGCAGCTGGAAACGTATCTCGCCAGCAGCATCGTGCCCGCGGTCGACAAGCACTACCGCACCTACGCCGACCGCGGCCACCGTGCCCTCGGCGGCATGTCCGGCGGCGGGTTCGGCGCGCTGAACATTGGCCTGCACCACCTCGACGAGTTCGGCACGCTGCTGATCTCGCTGCCGTACGACGACCTGAACGATTCGGTCGGCGTCCTCGGCGGCAACCAGGCGGCGATCGCGGCGAACACCCCGCGCCGCTACATCCCGACGATGCCGTTCCCGCAGAAGATCGCCGTGATGCTCACCGTCGGCACCGGCGCGCCCACCGACGTCGCGACGGCGCACCGGATCGCCGGGTCGCTGCAGCGGCGCGGGCAGGACGTCGTGGTGCACGCCGAACGCGGGTTCAACCACACCTGGCACACCGCCCGGGCGACGCTCCCGTACATGCTCGCCTTCGCCGATCAGAACTTCCGCAGCGCGCCTGCGTCCTTCTGAGCGGATTGCCCGGAAAGATTCTTTCCGGGCCCTGTCCATCCGGGCGGGCGCCGTTCGTGGTGAGGTCGACGCGGCACCACGGCCGCGCTGACCGACGAAGGAGCCCGACATGAAGTACCTGCTGCTGATCCACGCTTCCGCGGCCACCGAACAGGGCGCGGCCGCCGGCTGCGAGCCCGCCGACTGGATGGCCTACGACAAGGAAGTCCGCGACGCGGGGGTGTTCGTCAGCGGGGAGTCGCTCGCCGATCTCGTCACCGCGACCAAGGTCCAGGTCGGCGCGGACGGCGAGCGTTCGATCACCACCGACGGCCCGTTCGCCGAGACCCGCGAGCTGCTGGGCGGGTTCTACGTGCTGGACGTGCCGGACCTCGACGCGGCGCTCGACTGGGCGGCCCGCTGCCCGGGGTCCCGCGACGGTTCGGTCGTGGTCCGCCCGATCGCCGATTTCGATGCCTGACGCGCGAGCGTCCGTGGCGGCCGTGTTCCGCGAGGAGCACGGCCGCCTGCTCGGCGCGCTCGTCCGCCGCTTCGGCGATCTCGACCTCGCCGAGGAGGTGGCCGCCGAAGCGGTCGAGGCCGCGCTGGTGCGCTGGCCGGTGGACGGCGTCCCGCCGAAACCCGGCGCGTGGCTGATGACCACCGCGCGCCGCAAGGCCGTCGACCGGCTCCGGCGAGACCAGGCGTACGCGGCGAAACTCGCTGTCCTGCAAGCGGAATCCGACCGCAGCGACCCGCCCCCGCTGCCCGGCGCGGACGGCGACCTGCCCGACGACCGGCTCCAGCTGTTCTTCACCTGCGCGCATCCCGCGCTGGCCGCCGAGGACCGGCTCGCGCTCACGCTGCGCTGCCTGGCCGGGCTCACGACGCCCGAGGTGGCGCGGGCGTTCCTCGTGCCCACCGCGACGATGGCGAAGCGGGTCGTGCGGGCCAAGAACCGGATCCGGGACCACCGCATCCCGTTCCGCGTCCCGTCCGGCGACGAACTCCGGTCCCGGCTGCCCGGCGTGCTGCAGGTGCTGTATTCGCTGTTCACCGAGGGCTACGCGGCCAGCTCCGGCCCGGACATCCAGCGTCCCGACCTGGCCGAAGAAGCAATCCGGCTGGCGCGGATCCTGCACCGCCTGCTGCCCGCCGAACGCGAAGCCACCGGGCTGCTGGCGCTTCTGCTGCTGGTCCACGCCCGCCGCGCCGCCCGCACCGGCCCGGACGGCGAGTTCGTCCTGCTCGAAGACCAGGACCGGACAGCCTGGGACGCGGCGCTGATCGACGAGGGCCGCGCGCTGGTGCCGGTCGCGCTCACCGGCGGTCCGCCCGGGCCGTACGGGGTGCAGGCAGCGATCGCCGCGCTCCACGCCGAGGCACCCGACGTCGCCAGTACCGACTGGCCGCAGATCGTCGCGCTGTACGACATCCTGCTGACGCTCACGCCGACCCCGGTGGTCGCGCTCAACCGCGCGGCAGCGGTAGCGATGCGCGACGGACCCGAAGCCGGACTCGAACTCCTGGACGGCTTAGCCGACGAACCCCGGCTGCAGGGCTACCACCCGTACGCCGCCGCGCGCGGCGACCTGCTGCACCGCCTCGGCCGAGACGACGAAGCAGCAGCGGCCTACCGGGAAGCGTTGGCCAGCGCGGGAACCGAGCCGGAACGCGCCCACCTGCGTCAGCGGCTCGACGCGCTCTGAGGCGGTGCCCACCGGCTGAGCACCGGGTCGACGAGCACCGTCAACGGCCCGGACAGGGTCTGCCCGTGCCGCCGGAACAGGTCGTCGCGCGAATCGAACCGGCCCAGATCCGTCAGCACCGTCGCCGACAGGTCGCATGCCCCGCCGGCCTCGCAGGTGACGCCGTCCCAGTCGATCGCCGTGCGGGACACCGCGTCGAACAGCGTTTCCCCGCTGTCGTTGGTGAACCCGGGACCCGCCGTCAGCTCGGTCAACGGCCCGAACAGCTCCCCCACCGGCACCCACGCGTCCGCGACCCGGAACTCCGGCCACGCCACCAGCACCCGCGACGGCACCAGGAACTTCGCCCGGGGAAACCGCGGATACCAGAACCGGCCGTCCACGACCAGACCCCGCACCCGCGTCGGAATCCCTTGCGCCCGAGCGACGCCTTCCAGAATCGCCAGCCGCTGACTGCACGAACCTCGCCCGCGCCGCAGCGTCCGCGAAATCGGCTGCCGCTCCTGCACCGCGTACACCGGCCGCACCGACCCGGCGATCACCCGGTGCGCCGCCCGCAACCCGGCGAGCCGGTCTTCAGCCGCCGTCGCCCGCACCAGGGACTGCACCGACGGAGCACGCCAGTCGAGAATCGGCGTCGGAACCACGCCGCCCGCGGCCGAACCGTCCCCGGCGATCCGCTGCCGCCACCACGGAGTCACGAGCGCACACGTCACCCCGCCAGTATCCCGGAAACGACGATGGGCCGTCGGCACCCGCCGACGGCCCATCAGTCCGCTACGTCACTCCTTCTCGGCCGACCCCTTGCCAGCGTCGCCCGAGTCGTCCTTGCCGCCGTCGCCGTCCGGCTTCTCGGCAGGCTCCTCCTTCGCCGGCAGCAACGCCTCCAGCGCCGCCCCCGACAACCGCCGGAACGCCCGCCGCGGCCGCGCCCGGTCCAGCACCGCGACCTCGAGCTTGATCTCCGTCTCGGCCGCCGGGCCGTTGCCGTTCGACGTCGCCGTCGACCGCAACCCCTCGATCGCCGACGCCAGCGCCGTCCGCAGATCGTGCTCCGGATCCACCACGTCCTTCAGCTTCGCGCTGATGGTGTCCGTCTGGCCGCCCATCACCACGAACGGCGACTCGTCGAAAATCCCGCCGTCGAAGGTCAACCGGTACAACTGGTCCTCGGCCGCGGTCGCCCCGACCTCCGCCAGGCAGACCTCGACCTCGAACGGCTTCAGCTGCTCGGTGAAAATGCTGCCCAGCGTCGCCGCGTAAGCGTTCGCCAGCGCCCGCGCGCTCACGTCGCGGCGGTCGTACTGGTAGCCCTTCAGATCCGCGTGCCGGATCCCCGCCACCCGCAGATTCTCGAACTCCGAGAACCGGCCCACCGCGGCGAACCCGATCCGGTCATAGATCTCCGCGACCTTGTGCAAAGTCGCCGAAGTGTTCTCCGCGACGAACAGCACCCCGCCGGAATACTTCAGCACCACCACGCTCCGGCCCCGCGCGATCCCCTTGCGCGCCAGCTCGGAACGCTCCCGCATCAACTGCTCGGGAGAGGCATACAACGGCATCGTCACGGTGTCGGCTCCACGTTCTCCGAAAACTCGGCAGTCATTGATTCAGCGGACATCGGCGGCCTCACACCGGCCGGTGGTGATTGCGCTCCGCGCGCCCGGCCACCACCGCCTCGGCCACCTCGCCCGTCCGCTCCGCGGGCAGCACCACCGCGCCGTCCTCCGCGGTGATGGTGATGACGTTCGGGAAAATCCGGCGCACCAGATCCGGCCCGCCGCTCGCGGTGTCGTCGTCCGCCGCGTCGTACAACGCCTCCAGCGCCGTCCGCACCGCCGCGTCGACATCCGCGTCCGGGTCGTACAGCTTCTTCAGCGAAGACTTCGCGAACAGCGACCCCGAACCCACGCTCGCGTACCCGGCGTGCTCCTCGTAGCGCCCGCCCGCCGCGTCGTACGACACGATCCGGCCCGCGTGCTTCGCGTCCTCGGCCTCCAGGTCGTACCCGACGAACAACGGCACGACCGCCAGCCCCGCCATCGCCATCTCCAGGTTCGCCTTCACCATCCCGGCCAGCTTGTTCGTCTTGCCGTCCAGCGAAAGCGAAACGCCCTCGATCTTCTCGTAATGCGCCAGCTCCACCGCGTACAGCCGGACCATCTCCACGGCCAGCCCCGCGGTCCCCGCGATGCCCACCGCCGAGTACTCGTCCGTGACGTGCACCTTCTCGATGTCCCGGCTCGCGATCAGATTCCCCGACGTCGCCCGCCGGTCCCCGGCGATCAGCACCCCGCCGGCGAACGTCACCGCGACGATCGTGGTGCCGTGCGGCACGTCCAGCTCACCCGCCGGCACCCGCCGCGCGGGCAGCAGCTCCGGCGCGGTCGCCCGCACGAAATCCGCGAACGACGACGTCGCCGGCGAAAAGTAGGCCGACGGCAGGCCGGGTCCGGAAAAACCCGCCCCAGAGGAGGTGTTGTCCATACGTGCTCTCGGTTCCCATCTCAATCCGTGCCCGGCAACGCCGAGCACAAACCTGCCCCCGGCGCCACCGCGCGAAACCTCCGGCCCAGCGCGCCCGCCGCACCGCCCCGCACCCGGGACGGCCCGACGGGCGGACGGCTACTCGCCGCCCTTCTGCACGTAAGCGCGGACGAAGTCCTCGGCGTTCTCCTCCAGCACGTCGTCGATCTCGTCGAGAATCGTGTCCACGTCCTCGCCGAGCTTCTCCCGCCGCTCCTGGCCCGCCGCACCAGCGCCGTCGAACTCCTCGTCGGAGTCTCCGCCGCCGTGCTTCTCGATCTTCTCCTGCGCCATCTCGCCTCCCGGTCTGGCCGATGTTCCCTAGCCTACCCAGCGGTACCGACGAAAAGGGCCTTCAACCGGCCCGAAACGCCGGGATCGCGCTAGTCCGAACCGGTGATCGCCTCCACCAGCTCCTCCGCCGTCGCCGCCGCGTCCAGCAGCTTCCCGACGTGCGCCTTCGTCCCCCGCAACGGCTCCAGCGTCGGAATCCGCACCAGCGACTCCCGGCCCACGTCGAAAATCACCGAATCCCACGACGCCGCCGCGATCGACGACGCGTACTTCTCCAGCGCCCGGCCCCGGAAGTAGGCGCGCGTGTCCGACGGCGGATTCGTGATCGCCGCCTGCACCTCCTCCTCGGTGACCAGCCGCTTCATCGAACCCCGCGTGACCAGCCGGTTGTACAGCCCCTTGCCCAGCCGCACGTCCGAATACTGCAGGTCCACCAGCCGCAGCCGCGGCGCGCCCCACGCCAGCTGGTCCCGCTCCCGGTACCCCTCCAGCAACCGCAGCTTCGCGGGCCAGTCCAGCCGGTCCGCGCACTCCTGCGGATCCCGCGCCAGCGCGTCCAGCACCTCGCCCCACACCCGCAGCACTTCCTTCGACGCCTCGTCCGCGCCCGTGCGCTCGAGGTTCGCCGCCGCCAGCTCGTGATAGGCGAACTGCAGGTCCAGCCCGGTGAACTTCTTCCCGTTCGCCAGCTCGACCTTCGTCTTCAGCGTCGGGTCGTGGCTGATCTTGTGCACCGCCCGCACCGGCTCGTCCAGCTTCAGGTCGTCGAACCGCACGCCGGCCTCGATCAGGTCCAGCACCAGCGCCGTCGTCCCGACCTTCAGATACGTCGAGTGCTCCGACAGGTTCGCGTCCCCGATGATCACGTGCAGCCGCCGGTACTTGTCCGCGTCCGCGTGCGGCTCGTCGCGCGTGTTGATGATCCCGCGCTTCAGCGTGGTCTCCAGCCCGACCTCGACCTCGATGTAGTCCGAGCGCTGCGAAAGCTGGAAACCCGCCTCCTCGCTCTGCTGCCCGATCCCCACCCGGCCGGACCCGCACATCACCTGCCGCGACGCGAAGAACGGCGTCAGCCCCCGATCACCGCGGTGAACGGCGTCGACCGCTGCATCAGGTAGTTCTCGTGCGTGCCGTAGCTCGCGCCCTTGCCGTCCACGTTGTTCTTGTACAGCTGCAACGGCGGCTGCCCCGGCACGGTGGCCGCCTTCAACGCGGCCTCCTCCATCACCCGCTCGCCCGCTTTGTCCCAGATCACCGCGTCCCGCGCGTTCGTGACCTCCGGGGCGGAGTACTCCGGATGCGCGTGGTCCACGTACAACCGCGCACCGTTGGTGAGGATGACGTTCGCCGCGCCCAAGTCCTCCACGTCCGGGTCGTGCCCCGGACCGCCCGGCCCGGTCAGGTCGAACCCGCGCGCGTCGCGCAACGGCGACTCCACCTCGTAGTCCCAGCGCGCCCGGCGCGCCCTCGGGATGTCCGCAGCCGCGGCGTAGGCCAGCACCACCTGAGTCGAGGTGAGCACCGGGTTCGCCGTGGCGTCCCCGGGCACGGCGATGCCGTACTCGACTTCGGTTCCCATGATCCGACGCATGCCCACCACCCTACGGGTTCGACGCGTGCGACGATGCCCCCATGCCAGGCAGTGACGAACTCGTTGCCCTCTATGACGACGCAGGCCAGCCGGTAGGCGAGGCCCTCCGCTCCCGCGTACGAGCCGAAGGCCTCTGGCACGCCGCCGGCGTGGTTCTCGTCCGATCGGGCGACGGCCAGTCCGTCTACGTGCACCTGCGCACCCCCGACAAGGACGTTTTCCCGTCCACCTGGGACTGCTGGGCAGGCGGAGTAGTCGCCGCCGGCGAAACCCCCGCCGACTGCGCCCGCCGCGAACTGGCCGAGGAACTGGGCGTCCACGGAGTGGAACCGAAACCGCTGTTCACCAAGATCTACGACAACGGAAGCATCCGCTGCCACAACTTCGCCTACGAAGTCCGCTGGGACGGCCCCATCCACACCCAACCCGAGGAGATCGTGGAGGGGCAGTGGATCTCACTGGAGCACCTCCGGACCTGGGTCTTCGACCCCAACCCCAGCCGCCCCTTCATCCCAGACGGCCGCTCAGGCATCCAAGAATGGTTCCGCAACCACAAGAAGCTTTAAACCCAGCCACAACCGCGGGATCGCGTCGGCGTCTGACCGAGCGGGGTGCCCGGCCCCCTGGGGCCCAGCACCCCGCTCGGTCAGACGCCGACTAAAGGCGATCCCGCGCGCGCCGACGAAGTCGGCGCCAAAAGCACAGCTGGTGACCCTAGGCACCCAACGCCACTACAACTTCCCCGCAACCTTCGGCAGCAACCTCTTCGCCGCATCCTGCGCCCGCGCGGGCGTACTAGCCGCCACACTCAACGCCGACACCAGATTCCCCTTGGCCACCAGCACCGCACACGTCGAGCCCTCACACCATGCTCGCTGCACGGTGATTCCCGGCTGCGGCGGCAACTCCACCTCGGTGCCTGCGCAATGCGTGCCTGCGACGACGTCCTCGCCCGACCGATCCGCGTACATCGTGACCTCGTGCGTCAACGCCGACCCGCTCGGATAGACCCAGCTCACCGACTTGCGCTCCCCCGCAGCCAACCCGCTCAAACACCCGGAAACCCGCCCGGACCCCGGAGCGACTCCCTCCTCGGCAACGTCCGAATCGGACAGCAGGGCTGCCTCCGCGCGCCGCGGATCCGGGGCCGGTGAAGAAGAAACAACCGGCGGATCGACCGGACGCGACACCGGTGGTGCCACCGGGGCGCTCGTGTCCGGGACTGGATCGTCGTAGTAGGTCTCGAGGTTGTTGGGTCGGTTGCCGCATCCGGCGAGCCCGGCCAGCGCGCCCAGCCCGACCAGCACAGCGACTGCTGGCACCTGCCGACGACGCACGTTGCCCCTCCGCGCTCAGTGTTGCCCGTCCGCCCCGGGCCATGTTCGCCCGAGGGTAATGCAGCCGCTCAGCTCCACCCGAGGTGGGATCGGTGCGCCCAGTACTCCCGCGCGTCCTGCGCGAGTTCGCCCAGCACAGCGCGGTCTTCGTCGCTGAGTCGCACTCGCGTGGCAGCGAGGTTCGCGGCCAGCTGCGCCGGGCTCGACGGGCCCAGCACCGCCACCGGAGCCCACTCCTGCCCGAGCACCGCGGCTACCGCGATCGCGTCCGGGCCGACGCCGTGCGCCTCGGCGATCCGCCGCAGCGGCTCGGGAGCCTCGACCGCGAGCCGCCCGTTCGCGAGAGTTTCCTTGACCAGCACCCGTTTCCCGGCCGCCCGCGCCTCGGCCAGCGCCGGGCCGACGGACGGCTCGAACACGTTCCAAGTGGACTGAACCGACGCGAACACCGGCCGCCCGCCCGATTCCAGCTCGAACGCCCGCCGCACCACGTCGGCCTGCGCGGGTCCGGAGGTGGAGAACCCGACCTCGACGCCGCCGTCGGAAAGCGCGGCCAGCGCGTCGATCAGCGCGTCGTCGGAGAACAGCGGACTGTCCACAGTGAGCGAGTGCACCTGGTACAGATCCACGTGCCCGGCCAGGAGTTCCCGGGTCTGCGCCCACTGCTCGCGGAACCGCGGCAGCGTGTGTTCCTTGACCTCGTGGACCTCCGCGTCGAGCCGCCAATCGCCGACGTAGCGGTAGCCCCACTTGCTGGACACGGTGATGTCCTCGTGCCCGCGTTCGGCCAGCCAGCCGCCGAGGAACTCCTCCGAACGGCCGTAAGACCGCGCGACGTCGACCCACCGCACCCCCGCCGCGTAGGCGGCGTCGAGCACCGCGTGCGTCGCCGCTCGCATCGACGGCACATCCCGGACCTCGGGCAAATCCCGCCCCAGGTTGATATATGCCGGACGGCCGAGCGCGGCCAGGCCCACCGCGATGCGGTCCATCGGATCCCCTTGTCGTTGCTGTGTTTGGGAATTGCGGAAAAAGGTTAGGCGACGCGGCGCAGAGCGTTTTCCAATCGCCAGATGTATAGGTCGTTATACACTTTGTTTGTGCCGGAGGATGGCGAGCCATTGGCTGGAGTTTTGGGCTTGGCGGTGGAGTTTTTCGAGGCGGGCGGCGGGTGCTCGGACGTAGCCTTTGCCGAAGACCGGGGCGATTTGGCGAAGGCTGGCTCCCTCTTCGCGGGCGGCGAGGAGTGCCCAGTCGGAGGCGTCGGCGCAGGCCGCGGAGGCGCGGCGCAGCTCCCCCAGCAGGTCGATCAGGTCGTTGGCGTTCAGCTCCCCCGCTTGGACGGCCGCGGCGGTCGTCTCAAGCCAGGCAAGGACGTCGGCTTCGGTGATGGGCGGTCGCGGACGGACGCTGTCAGTGCTCACGCGGCGCAGTATAGGGCGTTATACACCAAGGTCGAGCGCAGTGACCGAAACCCGCTGGACTCCGGGCGTGGCGCGGACGTTGACTGGCCGCAGGAGTCAGTTGGCCGTTAACGGAGGTTCAGTGAGGTTCGGCATCGCCGCGCGCTTCGTCGCGCTCGCCGTCGTGTGGGGCGCGAGTTTTCTCTTCATCAAGGTGGGCCTGGAAGGGCTGTCGCCGGCCCAGGTGGCGTTGGCCCGGGTCGCACTCGGCGCGCTGACGCTCGGCGCGTTCCTGGTGCTGCGCAGGCGATCGCTCCCCCGCGATCCCGCGTTGTGGGCGCATCTCGCGGTGGTTTCAGTGTTGTTCTGCGTGGGCCCGTTCCTGCTGTACTCGTGGGCCGAGCAGTACGTGGCGTCCGGACTCGCCAGCATCTTCAACGCCACCACTCCCCTGCTGACCATGCTGTTCGCCGCGGCCGCGCTGCCCGCCGAACGGCTCACGCGGCCGAAAACCGCCGGACTGCTGCTGGGTTTCGCGGGCGTGCTCACGCTCGTCGGGGTCTGGCGCGGCATCGACCTGAGCCACGAAGTCCTCGCGCAACTCGCCTGCCTCGGCGCGACCACCTGCTACGGCCTGGCTTTCGTGTATCTGCGGAAGTTCGTTTCGCCGCGCAACCCCGACCCGGTCGTGGTCGCCTTCGGACAGACCGGTTTCGCCACCATCATCCTCCTGGCCGCGACGCCGGTGATCGCCGCGCAGCCGGTGCACCTGAATCTCGCCGTGGTCCTGTCGATGCTCGCGCTCGGCGTGCTCGGCACCGGCGTGGCCTACACCTGGAACACCGCCATCGCAACCGCCTGGGGCGCCGCCAATGCCTCTGCAGTGACCTACCTCACACCGGTGGTCGGGGTGCTGCTCGGCGTCCTGATCCTCGACGAACCGGTGCACTGGAACGAACCCGTCGGCGCGCTGCTGGTCGTGCTCGGGATCCTGGCGTCGCACGGACGGCTTTCCCGGGCGCGGCAACCGGTGCTGGAAAAGGTCTGAAACGGCCTGTGGGGCCGCCGGACGATGCCGGCGGCCCCACAGGTTCGCGCTTGCGCTACAGGTACTGACCGGTGTTCGTGGCGGTGTCGATCGCCCGCCCCGATTCCTGGTTCTTGCCGGTGACGAGCGTGCGGATGTAGACGATCCGCTCGCCCTTCTTGCCGGAGATCCGGGCCCAGTCGTCCGGGTTGGTGGTGTTGGGCAGGTCCTCGTTCTCCGCGAACTCGTCGACGATCGCGTCCAGCAGGTGCTGCACGCGCAGGCCGGGCTGCTTGGTCTCCAGCACCGACTTGATCGCCGACTTCTTCGCCCGGTCCACGATGTTCTGGATCATCGCGCCCGAGTTGAAGTCGCGGAAGTACAGGACTTCCTTGTCCCCGTTGGCGTAGGTGACCTCCAGGAACCGGTTCTCGTCGCTCTCCTCGTACATCCGCTCGACGGTGTGCTGGATCATCGCGTCGAAGGTGGCCTTCTGGTCCCCGCCGAACTCCGCCAGGTCGTCGGCGTGGATCGGCAGGCCCTCGGCCAGGTACTTCGAGAAGATGTCCTTCGCGCCCTCGGCGTCCGGCCGCTCGATCTTGATCTTCACGTCGAGCCGTCCCGGCCGCAGGATCGCCGGGTCGATCATGTCCTCGCGGTTGGAGGCGCCGATGACGATGACGTTCTCCAGCCCCTCGACGCCGTCGATCTCCGACAGCAGCTGCGGCACGATCGTCGTCTCCACGTCCGACGACACGCCGGAGCCGCGGGTGCGGAAGATCGAGTCCATCTCGTCGAAGAACACGATGACCGGGGTGCCCTCGGAGGCCTTCTCCCGGGCCCGCTGGAAGATCAGCCGGATCGACCGTTCGGTCTCGCCGACGAACTTGTTCAGCAGCTCCGGGCCCTTGATGTTGAGGAAGTAGGACTTGCCGTCCGCCGTGTCGCCGCGGGCCTCGGCCACCTTCTTGGCCAGGGAGTTCGCCACCGCCTTGGCGATGAGCGTCTTCCCGCAGCCCGGCGGGCCGTACAGCAGGACGCCCTTGGGCGGGCGCAGCTGGTACTGCTGGTAGAGGTCCGCGTGCAGGAACGGCAGCTCCACCGCGTCGCGGATCTGCTCGATCTGCCTGGTCAGGCCGCCGATGTCCTCGTAGCGGACGTCCGGGACCTCTTCCAGCACGAGGTCCTCGACCTCGGCCTTCGGCACGCGCTCGTAGGCGTAGCCGGCCTTGGAGTCCACCAGGAGCGAATCGCCCGGTTTGAGCGTCTGCTCGGCCAGCGGGTCGGAGAGCAGGACGACCCGCTCCTCGTCCGCGTGGCCGACCACGAGAGCGCGCGTGCTGCCGCCCTCGACGTCCGGTGCGAGCACCTCGCGCAGGGCGCACACCTCGCCGGTGCGCTCGAATTCGCCGCCTTCGACGACGGTGAGCGCCTCGTTGAGACGCAGCGCCTGCCCGCGCCGCAGCGACGAGACCTCCACCGCGGGCGACACCGAGACGCGCATCTTGCGCCCCGCGGTGTACACGTCCACCGTGTTGTCCTCGTACGCCTCGACGAACACCCCGTAACCGCTCGGCGGCTGGGCCAGCCGGTCGACCTCCTCGCGGAGGGCGAGCAGCTGCCCCCGCGCCTCGCGCAGGGTTTCGACGAGTTTCGTGTTCCGCTCGGTGAGCTGACTCACCCGTTCCGACGCCTCGGCGAGACGTTGTTCGAGAACGCGGTTCTGTCGCGGGGAATCGGTGAGCCTGCGGCGCAGCAGCGCCACTTCTTCCTCGAGAAAACGGATCTGCCGGGCTTGTTCCTCAGTTGTCTGCCCTGCTCCGCCGGTTGCTGAAGGGTCGGCCTCCTCGCGCCGACCTCCGGGAAGGTCATGATGCATCGGGCACCTCCTCGGAGTGCTTTTCATTCCACGGTACCGGCGATCACCGACAAGAAAAGGCCTTTCCGCATCACAAGACCGGCGCGTCGCGCTTTTTCCGGTCGGCAGCACGCCCGCGCGCGCAGCGCAAGCGGCCGATTCGGTGCCGCGCGCGGGATTCCGCTCGCCGCGGGTTTCCGCAACGCGGAACCGAACACGTTCCGGATGCCCCGCCCGGCGCCCGGCAAACCCGGATCTCGTCCCGACTCGCGGCCTGGCTGCGCGGAAACGCGCGCGGCTGGCTAGCATCCCCGGGTGGCCACGTTCCGCTGGTGGCCTGGACTTTCGCTAGCACGGCAGGGGGAACCGAAATGACTTATCCGCCGCAGCAGCCCGGCGGCTGGAACCAGGGCGGCCAGCAGCCGAACCCGTACGGGCAGCAGCCCGGCGGCCAGCAGCCGTACGGGCAGCCGCAGCAGGGCGGCTGGAACCAGGGCGGGCAGCCGCCGCAGGGCCCGCAGTCCGGCGGGTTCCCGGCCGCGCCCGGCGCACCCGGCCAGGGCGGCCCCTACCAGGGCGCATACCAGCAGCCGGGCGGTCAGCAGTTCGGGCAGCAGCCGGATCAATTCGGGCAGTTCGGGCAACAGCCGGACCAGTTCGGACAGCAGCCCGGCGGGCAGTTCGGGCAGCAGGGCGGGCAGTTCGGCGGCTTCGGCGAGGAGCCGCCGAAAAAGAAGAAGACCGGCCTGATCGTCGGCATCGCGGTCGCCGCGGTGGTCGTCCTCGGCGGCGCGACCGGCCTGGTCATCTGGCTCACCGGCGACAAGAAGGACGACACCAAGACCGCCGCCCCGCCCGCGTCCTCGTCGGCCCCGGCCGGACCGCAGTCGAGCGGCCCGAGCGGCAGCTCCTCGTCGTCCCCGTCGACCTCGGCGTCCTCGGGTTCGGGCAGCGGCGACTCCCCGGCCGCGGCCGGGGCGAAGCCGACGCCGGGCGAGCTGTTCCAGGCCGCGTCCGAGGCGTACAACAGCTCCGACACCGACGGGCTGTTCTCGCTGCTCTGCACCAGCCTCACCAAGGGACAGAAGCCGACCTCGCAGATGCCCTCGGGCATCCACTTCGAGCTGACCAGCAGCCCGCAGGAAAGCGGCGACCAGGCGACGGTGAAGTACCACGTCACCACGTCCAGCAAGACCGCCGACGGCACCCTCACCGCCCTGCGCCAGGGCGGGGCCTGGTGCCTCGGGAAGGTCAGCACGGACCACTGAGTGAGACGCCGGCTCAGCACGGCACTCGTCCTGCTCGCGGCCGTCGTCGCGGGCGGTGTCCTCGGCCTGGTCTTGATCGGCCTGCCGGGGCCCGCCCGCCCGACGAGCGAGCCGCCCAGTCCCCCGCCTCCGCCGCGCACCAGCGCGTCCGTTTCTCCCGCTCCCGAGGCCGATCAGGCGGCGGTGGCCACGCTGGCGCGGACTCTCGTCGACGCCATCACCCGCGCCGACTCGGCCGAATTCGGCACCCTCACGTGCAAACCGCAAACCGCGGCGGCGCTGAAGGAACTCCAAGCCACGTGGGACGCCGCGGGCCCGCTGCAGGTCTCGCTCACCGAACCGCCCGCGATCGCGGGCGACAAGGCCACGGTGACGGTGCGCGTCGAAGGTTCCGGCGGGCGCAAGGACACCCCGTTCCCGCTGCGTCGCGAGAACGGCCGCTGGTGCGTCCCTGGTTAGCCTTTGCCCTTGCTGGGCCGCCGCGAAACGCGCGGCGAAACCGTGCCGTCCGCGAGGCGGCGCGCGGTGAGCAGGAACGCGGTGTGCGCGACCATCCGGTGGTCCGGCCGCACCGCGAGGCCGACGACGTGCCAGGGCCGCATCAGCGTCTCCCACGACTCCGGTTCGGTCCAGCACTGCTGTTCCCGCAACGATTCAGTGACCCGGGACAGCTGCGTGACGGTGGCGACGTAGACGGTCAGCACGCCGCCGGGCACCAGGTGCGCGGCGACGTTCGGCAGCTGTTCCCACGGTGCGAGCATGTCCAGCACGACCCGGTCGACCTCGCCGGCGTGCGTGGCCAGATCGGCGACGGTGAGTGTCCAGTTGTCCGGCTTCTCGCCGAAGAACTTCACGACGTTCCGCTCGGCGTGCTCGGCGTGGTCGTCGCGGATCTCGTAGGAAAAGACCTGTCCCGCCGGGCCGACCGCGCGCAGCAGCGAGCAGGTGAGCGCGCCCGAACCGGCGCCGGCCTCGAGGACGCGCGCGCCCGGGAAGATGTCGCCCCACATCACGATCTGCGCGGCGTCCTTGGGGTAGATGACCTGCGCGCCGCGCGGCATCGACAGCACGTAGTCCGGCAGCAGCGGCCGCAGCGCGAGATACGTGCTGCCTCCGGCCGAAGTGACCACGCTGCCCTCGGGACGGCCGATGAGGTCGTCGTGCGCGAGCGCGCCGCGATGCGTGTGGTACTCGCCGCCGTCGGCGAGCGTGAGGGTGTAGTGCCTGCCTTTCGAGTCCGTCAGCTGAACCCGGTCACCTGCACGAAACGGTCCGCTGACCGACAACTTCTTCCTCCACTGAAACCCGGAACGCCGACGTCGAATCCTCGCAGGTCGTCCCCCGCGCGTCGTGCGCGGGTGCCCCTCACCGCGCGCGGCGGCCCTGCATCAGCGCGGCCCGCAGGTCTTCGCGGCGCAGCACGCCCGCCGGCCGCCCTTCGTCGTCGACCACGAGGAACTGCCAGGCGGGCGTCTCGCGGACGCGCTCGGCGATCTCCTCCCCCGGTTCCGACGCCAGCAGCACGGTCTCCGCGCGGATCGGCTCCGCGGCCTGTTCGGCGGGCGCGTGCGGGCTGAGGCTCGCCAGCTGCTGCGCGGCCTGCTCGTCCAGCAATCCCGCCGCGACCCCGTCCGCGCGCACCAGCACGACCCCGCGCCCCGCCGACGCCGCCAGCGCGTCGGACACCGGGCTTTCGGCGGGAAGCTGCAGCACCGGCCGGACCACATCGGACAGTTCCAGCCCCGCCGGCCAGCCGCGCCGGGCTTCCGCGGCCAGCTCGGACCGCGCGCCGAGGATCACGAACCACGCCGTCACGACGCACACGCCGAGCCGCAGCCACCGGTCCGGGCTCTGCATCGCCAGCCCGAGCAGCGCCCACACGATCAGCCCGGTCGCGACCAGCGCGCCGCCGGCGACCGCCGCCTTGGTCCCCTTGGCGCGCAAGCCGGTCATCGCCCAGACCCCGGCGCGCACGAGCCGTCCGCCGTCCAAGGGCAATCCCGGCAGCAGGTTGAAGAACCCGACCGCGAAGTTGGCCACCGCGCACTCCGCGACCAGCAGCCACACCGCACCGTCCGGCGGCACCGCGAACAGCAGCAGCGAGCAGAACCCGCCCAGCACCAGCGAAACCGCCGGACCCGCCGCCGCGACAAGCCCTTCCTGCCCCGGCCGCCGCGGCGTGCGGGCCACTTCGGACAGTCCGCCGAGGAGGAACAGCCGCAGCCGCCGCACCGGGATCCCGAGCCGCAGCGCGACGAGGCAGTGGCCCAGCTCGTGCGCGAGCACGGAAAGCCCGAGCAGCACCGCGAACGCGGCGGCGAGCAGCCACGCGGTCGGCGTCGAAACGTCCGGCAGCAGTCGTCCGACCAGCGGCGCGTACAGCACCACGATGATCAGCGACCCGATCCACCACGAGGGGGCGAGCAAAACGGGCACCCCGCCGACCCGGAACAGCAGCAGGCCGCCGTCCCCGCCGGCGCGCCGGGCGGGCCCGGCGCCGTGCTGACTGGTCGCGGCCATGCGGCCCAGCGTAGGGGTCCGGGTGTGGGAAGCCGGTGACCCGGTGTCCCCGGACGAGTGGTGTCGGTCTCGCCCGGCCTGCCCGGATCGCCGGGAAGGGCCCGCAGAGCCGGTCGGTCGACTGTCCACACGGGACGCAATTCAGCCAAAATGCCCGGTTGATGCCCATCTGACCGTATTCGCAGATATGGGCCCTTCCCGGCAGGTCGGGTCAGGCGGATTCCGGCTGGACGAGGTTCTCCAGATTCGCCCGCGCCACCTGCTTCCGGAACTCCCCGCGATACGAAGCGTCACCGGAATCGTGCATCGCGTCGGTCATCCAGACCGCCGCTGCCTGCCGCTCCCAGACATGGGCGAGACAGGTGTCCGAGTAGCCCTCCAGCGGGCCCGGGTCGTCCTTCTCCACCTGAGCGACGATCCCCTTGGCAAGCACCTCGGCGTCGTGCAGCGCGAGGCTCATGCCCTCCGCGCTCATCGGGGAAATCAGGTGCGCGGCGTCCCCGAGGAGGCACAACCGGCCGTAGCGCATCGGGCTGAACACCACCCCGCGCAACGGCACCACCTGCTTGGTCGCGATCGGCCCCCGCGCCACGGGCATGCCGAACCGCTCGGCGAGTTCGTCCCAGACCCGCTCGTCCGGCCAGTCGCCGACGGTGTCGTCCACCGGACACTGCAGGTAGACCCGGCTCGCGTTCGGCCCGCGGGTGATCTGCGCGGCGAAGCCCCGCGAATGCACCGCCATCACGGCCGCCGGGTCCGCGGGCACGTCCGTCATCGCCGACAGCCAGGCGTACCCGAACTCATAGCTGTGACAGGTGAGGAACCCGTCCGGAATCGCCGACCTGCTGACGCCCTGAAACCCGTCGGCGCCCGCGACGAATTCGCAGCTGATCGCCCCGTCCCGGTACCGCACCCGGGGCTGCTCCGTGTCGAGCCCCTCCAGCGCGACGTCCTCCGCCCCGAACCTGAGATCGCCGCCGTCGCGCAGGAAGATCCGGATGAGGTTCCGGACGAGAACCTGCTGCGGGATGAACGCGCCCGCGCCGTCCTCATCCGCGTCCATCCGCCACGCCCGCCGCTCGCCGTCGACCATCAGCGGCAGCACCACGTCGGACGGCCCGCCCCCGTGCTCCTCGACCGCCTCGCCCACGCCCCATTCGCGCAGCATCCGCACCCCGCGACCGTCGAGCGATCCAGCTCGCTGCCGCTGCTCCACGTACTCCCGGCGGTGCTTTTCCAAGACCACGCAAGGAATCCCGCTGCGCTGGAGAAACACCCCCAGCGCAAGCCCCGCGACCCCGCCGCCCACAACAACCACAGTGGTTTTCTCGTCTGCCTGATTCATGATCACCACTGTGTTCCGGCCCCTGCCCCGCGGACCACCAGCAACCGGGCAGCCGATGCCCCAAACCCGCCAATTACTCGGCGCGCTCGCGCAACTCAGCCTGATACCGCCCCGGCGTCTGCCCCACCAACGCCGTGAACGCCCCGATGAACGCCGACGGATTCGCCCACCCGCACGCGATCGCGGTATCCGTCACCGACGCCCCCTCCGTCAGCCGGAACAACGCGTGATGCACCCGCAGCACCGTGCGCCACCGATGAAAACTCATCCCGAGGTCGCTCTGAAACAGCCTGCTCAACGTCCGCTCACTAGCCCCCGCGAGCCGCCCCAGCTCAGCCAACGTCTCGCCCCGCCCCGGCTCGGCATGCAGCAACTCGGCAACCACGCGCAGCCGATCGTCCCGAGGCTCCGGCAGATGCAGCCCCTCCCCAGGCACCACCCCCAGCTCGTCCAGCACCACCGCCCGAACCCGCCGAGCCGCCTCAGCCGACCGCACCTCGTCCCCGGTCAAGGCCAAAATCCCAGCCCGCAACAACGGCGAAACCGCAAACACCCCAGCCCGCCGGCCCAACCCCCCGCACTCCTCGACGGGAACAGCCAGAATCCGAGTATCAGTGCGCCCGTAAAACCGATGCGAATGCCCCACCCCAGGAGGCGTCCAGCTAACCCGGTCCGCAGGAGCCACCCAAGTCCCAAACTCGGTGGTGGTACTGAAAACCCCAGACGCCGCATACACCAACTGCCCGTCGCGATGCGAGTGCCTGCCCATCAAAAACCCGCCCGGCAACCACCCCGCCCCCTGCGGCGTCATCCCCTCCGGCATCCCGGCCTCTCCTCTAACCCACAACCCCACCACCCCTTACCCAGCCACCCCTCACCCGACCACAACCGCGGGATCGCGTCGGCGTCTGACCGAGCGGGGTGCCCGGCCCCCCGGGGCCCAGCACCCCGCTCGGTCAGACGCCGACTAAAGGCGATCCCGCGCGCGCCGACGAAGTCGGCGCCAAAACACAGCTGGTGACCCTAGGCACCCAGTCCCCACCCCCACGTCACCACACCCCCGCCTCCCCGGGTCACCACAATTGTCGTACCCCAGCGTTACGCTCTGCCCCATGCCCGACACCGCCACGGTCACCACCCCTCCGGGGGAGACCAGTCCACCCGCCAGGAGGCGGCCCGCGTTGTCGCCGTCCCGGGCGAGCGACTTCAAGCAGTGCCCGCTGCTCTACCGGTTCCGCGCGGTCGACCGGCTGCCGGAGGTGCCCACGAGGGCGCAGCTGCGCGGCACGCTCGTCCACGCGGTCCTGGAGCGGCTTTTCGCGCTGCCCGCCGCCGAACGCGTCGCTCCGCGGGCGAAGGAGCTGCTCGCGCCCACGTGGACGGAGCTGTCCAGCGAGAGTCCGGAGTGGACGGAGCTGTTCGCGGACGGCGAACCCGGCGAGACGGAGAAGTGGCTGGCCTCGGCCGAAAAGCTGCTTGATTCGTATTTCGAGCTGGAGGATCCGAGCCGGCTGGAGCCGGAGGCCTGCGAGCTGCACGTGGAGATCGAGCTGGGCTCGGGCGTGCTGCTGCGTGGGTACATCGACCGGGTGGATGTCGCGCCGACCGGCGAGATCCGGGTCGTGGACTACAAAACCGGCGCCGCCCCGCGCGAGATCGGCGAGGCGAAGGCGTTGTTCCAGATGAAGTTCTACGCGCTGGTGCTGTGGCGGCTGCGCGGGGTCGTCCCGCGGCAGCTGAAGCTGATGTATCTCACCGACGGCCAGTCGCTGGCCTACACGCCGGACGAGGGCGAGCTGGTCCGGTTCGAGCGCACTCTCGAGGCGATCTGGCAGGCCATCCTGAAAGCGGGCAAGACCGGCGATTTCCGGCCGAACAAGGGCAAGCTGTGCTCGTGGTGCGACCATCAGGCGCACTGTCCGGAGTTCGGGGGCACGCCGCCGGAGTATCCGGGCTGGCCGGAGCCCGATCCGGGCGAGGAGACGGCCTTGGACCGGGCCGACTGATGGGCGACGCCTTCTTCCTCCCGCTCGGCGACGAGCGGTACGAGGCGACCGAGCACACCGTCGGTCCGTGGGATCCGGGCGCGCAGCATTTCGGCCCGCCCTCGGCGCTGCTCGTGCGCGGGCTCGAACACCTCGAGTCGGCGCATCCGGCCCAGCTGGCCCGGGTGACGGTCGAGATCCTCGGCCCGGCCCCGGTGGGCGTGCTGGAGCAGCGGTCCTGGGTCGAACGGCCGGGCCGGACGGTCGAATTGGTCCAGTCCGAGCTGTCCGCGAACGGCCGGACGGTGGCGCGGGCGTCCGGGTGGCGGATCGCGACGTCCGACACCGCCGGCATCGCCACCGACGGCGGTCCGCTGCTGCCCTCGGCCGACGCCGGGGCCGAGGCGGCCTTCCCCGACGACTGGCAGGGCGGCTACCTGCACGCGATCGAATGGCGTTCGGTGCGCGGCGCGATCTCCTCGCCCGGTCCGGCCGCGGTGTGGGGGCGGCAGCGGTATCCGCTGGTGGACGGCGAGGAGCCGACCGGCCTGCAGCGGCTGTTCGCCATCGCCGACTCCGGCAACGGGGTGTCGCATTTCCTGCCGACGGCGGACTGGTGGTTCATCAACTCGGAGCTGACCGTGCACCTGCGCCGGATCCCCGAGGGCGAGTGGATCGGGCTGGACGCGGTCACCCTGGTCGGCCCGCACGGGATCGGCACCGCGACCAGTACGCTGCACGATCGTTCCGGCCCGGTCGGCACCGGCGCGCAGGCTCTGCTGGTGCGCCCGCGACAGGCCGGGGGCGGATGAGCGCGCTGCGGCGCGCGAGTCCGATAGCCTTCGCGGAACGACCGACAAGGGAGCGCTCCGGCATGCAGATCACCTCGGTGGTCAACCAGAAGGGCGGGGTGGGCAAAACCTCGCTGAGCGTGGGCGCGGCGGCGGCCCTCGCCGAACGCGGCAGGCGGGTGCTGCTCGTCGACCTCGACCCGCAGGGGCACGCGACGACCGAGATGCTCGGCATGGACGAGGTCCCGGCGGACGCGCCGAGCCTGGCGAAGGCGCTGACCAAGCTGTGGAAGGGCCCGATCGAGCAGCTGGCCGTCCCGCATCCGCGCAGCAACCTCGGCCGCGGCGGCGCGTTCGACGTGATCCCGACGTCGCCCGGGATGTTCGACCTGATCCGCAGGCTGGACCAGTTCCGGGTGCCTGGCTGGCAGCTGGCCCGGGTGATCCAGTTCGCCCATTACGACCACGTGATCATCGACTGTCCGCCGGCCCAGGACGTGCTGACGAACAACGCGCTGGCCGCCTCGCACGGGATCCTGGTCCCGGTCCAGCCGGACAAGACGAGCATCCGCGCCCTGCGGCTGCTGTCCGAGCAGGTCCGCTACGTGGAGCAGACGACTGGCCGCTCCCCCATCGCGTGGTTCGGCATCGTGCCGGGCCTCTACCGCCGCCCGATCTCGCACTACGCCGCGGCCGCGCTGCAGGAGATGTACTCCTTCGGCGTCCCGATGCTCTCGCACGTCCCCCTTGGTGTGGTGATGAACGAGGCCGCCGCGCACGGCGTCCCGGTCACGACGTTCGCCCCGGAAACCATCCAAGCGGTGTCGTTCCGGGAAATCGCCGAAACGCTCGACGGCTATCTGGCGCAGAACCCCGGCCCCACCGAGGTTCCGGCCGACGACGAGTTCGTGTTCGAGGATTTCATTTCCGAGGTCGCGGTGGCCCGCAACGTCAACGACAACGGCGCGCGCAAGAAGCTCTACGACCTGATGCCGAAACGCCCGAACCGCCCACGCTGATCACTGTCCACATGCGACAGAGGGCGTCTCCCCGAAGAGAAGACGCCCTCTGCTCAAGCAGTTTCTACAACCGGCAGGACCTGATGTCCGAGGCCAGCACCGCCTTCGCGCCGGTCTCCGCCAGCTCGTCCATGATCCGGTTGACTTCCTTGCGCGGCACCATCGCCCGCACCGCGACCCACTTCTCGTCCGCCAGCGGGGCCACCGTCGGCGACTCCAGCCCCGGCGTGATCGAAATGGCCCGCTCGAGAATCTCCCGGGGGCAGTCGTAGTCCAGCATCATGTAGTGCTGCGCGAAAACCACGCCCTGCAGCCGGGCCGCCAGCTGCGATTTGGCCTTCGATCCCTCGCTCCCGGCGCGCTGCAGCAGCACCGCCTCGGACGCGCAGATCGGCTCGCCGAACGCGACGAGGTTGTGCTGGCGCAACGACCGTCCGGACTCGACCACGTCCGCGATCGCGTCCGCGACCCCGAGCTGGATCGAGATCTCCACCGCCCCGTCGAGCCGGATCACCTCGGCCTCGACGCCGTGGCGCGCGAGGTCGTCGCGGACCAGCCGCGGGTACGACGTCGCGAGCCGCTTGCCGTGCAGGTCGGCCGGTTTCCAGTCGCGCCCTGCGGGAGCGGCGTACCGGAAGGTCGAGGCGCCGAACCCGAGGGCGAGCACCTCGTCCACCGGCGCTCCCGAGTCGAGCGCGAGGTCGCGGCCGGTGATGCCGAGGTCCAGCTCGCCGGAACCGACGTAGATGGCGATGTCCTTCGGCCGGAGGAAGAAGAACTCGACCTCGTTGACCGGGTCGAGAACGGTCAGGTCCTTGCCGTCATGTCGCTTGCGGTAGCCCGCCTCGGAAAGCATCTCCGCCGAAGCGGCGGCGAGGGCTCCCTTGTTCGGCACGGCAACACGCAGCATTCGCTTTTCTCCTCGGTCTCCGGTGCGCGAGCGCGTCACAGGTAGCGGTACACGTCCTCGGTCGAGATTCCCCGGCCGAGCATGAGCACCTGCACCCGGTACAGCAGTTGCGAGATCTCTTCCGACAGCCGGTCGTCGGATTCGTGCTCGGCGGCGATCCACACCTCGCCCGCCTCTTCGAGCACCTTCTTGCCCTGGGCGTGGACTCCGGCGTCCAGTGCGGCGACGGTGCCGGACCCGTCGGGACGGGTACGCGCGCGCTCGGCAAGCTCCGCGAACAGCTCATCGAAGGTCTTCACGGTGCCGAATCCTTTCATCCCGCACCGGTCCGCGCCGCTCCGGGTGACCCGGAAGCCGCCGAGGTCACAGCGAGGGCAGCAGCGCGGCCAGTTCGGGCACGCCGACACCGGCCAGCGACGTGCGGAACACGCGCCGCGGCCCCTCCGGGACCGACACGTCGTTGGGCACCACGAGCACCGTGCAGCCAGCGCTTTCGGCGGACTCCGCGCCCGGCGGCGAGTCCTCGACCGCGACGCACCGCTCCGGGGCCACTCCAAGCAGTTCGGCCGCCTTCAAGTACGGCCTAGGGAGGGGTTTGTTCTGGCCGTCGACCTCGTCGCCGCAGACCGTGACGTCGAAGAAATCCCGCCCGATCGTGTCGAGCGCGAGTTCGGTCAGCGCCCGTTCGGTGGAGGTGACCAGCGCGGACTTCAGCCCGGCCGCGCGGACCGCGGCCAGCGCCTCGCGCGCGCCGGGACGCCACGGCAGCGCGTCGTCGAACAGCCCGGCGGTGCGGCGGCGGATCCACTCCCCCGTTTCCGCGACCGCCTCCGGCGTCACCGGACGCCCGGTCTGCTCCAGCAGCACGGTGGCGGTGGCGTCCATGTTGGACCCCACGAGCGTCATCCGGATTTCCTCCGAAAGCGTGCCGCCGAGCGCCTCGGCGGCCTCGTACAGCGCGACGTCCCACAGTTTCTCGGAATCGACGAGGGTGCCGTCCATGTCCCAGAGGACAGCCGCCAGTCCGTCCGAAGAGGACGGTGCAGTCACAGTTTCTCCTTGTCCGCCTGCCGTGCCCCGGTCGGGCCCGCTCCCCTCCAGCGTCCCACGCGGGCCGCCGTGAGCGGGGCCACACCTGCCTGGTGACACGCGAGGGCGGACACGCTGCGCAGCGTAGGCGGCCTAGGCCGTAGGCTGGTCAGGTGAGTGAGCCTGTCGACGAAACCCCGCGGCCCGGCGACCCGGAGCGCGACCGCACCGATGCCCAGCGACCTATCATGATCGTCGCTTTCGAGGGATGGAACGACGCGGGCGACGCGGCCAGCCAGGCGATCGAACACCTCCAGCTCACCTGGGACGCGACCCCGCTGGCCGAACTCGAGCCGGACGACTACTACGACTTCCAGGTCAGCCGCCCCACGGTGAAGATGGTCGACGGCATCACCCGCCGGGTCGAATGGCCCACCACGCGGCTGTCGGTGTGCCGCCCCGACGGCTTCGACCGCGACCTCGTGCTGGTGCAGGGCCCGGAGCCGAACATGCGCTGGCGGAAGTTCTGCGCGGAGCTGGTGGAGCACGTGCAGGAGCTGGACGTGTCGATGGTCGTCGCGCTCGGCGCCCTGCTCGCCGACACCGCGCACACCCGGCCGGTCCCGGTCACCGGGACGGCCTACGACAAGGACACCGCCAGCAAGTACCGGCTCGAGGTGAGCAACTACCAGGGCCCGACCGGGATCGTCGGGATCCTGCAGGACTACTGCGTGCAGGTCGGCATCCCGGCGGTGTCGATCTGGGCCGCGGTGCCGCACTACGTCTCGCACCCGCCGTCGCCGAAGGCCACGCTGGCGCTGCTGCACAAGCTGGAGGACGTCCTCGACGTCGAGATCCCGCTCGGCGCGCTGCCGGAGCAGGCCGAGGAGTGGCAGCAGACGGTCAGCGAGATGGCCGACGAGGACGAGGAAATCAGCGAATACGTCCGCAGCCTCGAGGAGCGCGGCGACGCCGAGACCGACTTCACCATGGAAGAGGTCTCGGGCGACAAGATCGCCGCCGAGTTCGAACGCTACCTGCGGCGGCGCCGGCCCGGCCAGGACGGCGGGTTCGGCCTGCGCTGACCCCTCGTGCGTGGCGATGCCGGTTCTAACCGGGATCGCCACTCACGACCCCCTCGGACCCGCAGCCCGCGATGCCAGGGACTTAAGCCGGGCGGCCTCAGCCTGCTGACCGTCCACAAAGGACGTCCGGGCCAGCGAAATGCCCGATCAATGCCAGAATGCCCGCTTCTTCAAGTCCGTGAAGGGCACCTTGAGGGAATCTGATTCCCTCAAGGTGCCCTTCACGGACGACGGACCCTGCTCCCGACGTCCGCAGCAGCCCCGGCGCAAGCCAACGGGCCGCCGGCGGCTTCAGCCTGGACGGACACGCCTCGGCTGCCGCCATAACGCCGCTTTAAGCCCCTGGCATTGCAACCAAGCTCGGGTTCTGGCGGCGGCGCCCATCTGGTGAGTGGCGATGCCGGTCAGAACCGGCACCGCCACTCACGACCCCTTGGCGCGCAGTCCTGCGATGACGGAGGCGTCGGCGTCGGTGGTGCGAGCCGCCGGGCTGGGGGGTCGTGAGTGTTTATCCCGGTTAGAACCGCGATCGCCACTCACGACCCGCCACGAGCGAGCGAACGCACCGTGATCACCGAGCTACGAACAGTGAACCTGGCCGCCCGGCGGGATGACGGTGCCTGCGCCGTTGACTGATCGCGCCGGGCTGCTCTGGTGCGTCTCCGAGCGGGTCTCGTTGACTGGTCTGGCGCGAGCGACGTCGCGCGGACCAGGAGGTAAGTGATGTTCGGCAAGGTACTGGCGGCGACCCTGCTCGCGGCGGGCGCACTGGCGGCGGCCGCGCCCGCGGCGTCGGCCGCACCGGTGAAGGCGGACGATTTCGGCGCCTGCATGGACTACGCCGTGGGTGCGTACGACATCGAGCCCTGGCTCGCCCACGACGCCTGCGACGCCAGCTCGTTCGAGGAGTGCTACTGGGTCCTTCGCCGCGCCTACGTCCCCGCGCACGTCGCGGGAACGGCCTGCCGGCTTTCGTTCGACTGATCCGCGCCGAGCCTGAGCGGACGCGGCCAGCCGGTCGTGTCCGCTCAGGCGGTGAGCAGCTTCCGCACCGGCACCGCACCACGAGCGCGCTTCCGCCACTCCCGCGGATAGCCGAGCGACACCTCTTCGAACCGCACGCCGTCGGCGGACGTCGTGCGCGGGATGTGCAGGTGCCCGTAAACCGCCAGTTCGGCGCGGTAGCGCAGGTGCCAGTCCTCGGTCTGCGTGGTGCCGCACCAGAGCGCGAAATCGGGGTAGTACAGCGGGTTCGTCGGGTGCCGGTGCAGCGGCCAGTGCGACATCAGGATCGTGCGGCGGTCGGCCGGGATCGCGTCCAGCCGGTCGCGGCTCACCTTCAGCCGCTGCTCGCACCAGGCCGCGCGGGATTCGTACGGGTCTGGGTGCAGGTAGTACTCGTCGGTGCACACCACCCCGACGTCGCGGGCGTGCGCGAGCGCCTCTTCGCGGGTCTTGCCCTCGGTCTCCGGGGTGCGCCAGCTGTAGTCGTAGAACACGAACAGCGGCGCGATCGTCAGCGGCTCCGGGCCGAAGTCCCACACCGGGAACTCGTCCTCGGGGGTGAGCACGTCGATCGCTCGGCACTGCTCCACCAGGAACTCGTACCGCGCCTGTCCGCGCAGCTGGCATTCGTCGTTCGGCGTGGTCCACAGCTCGTGGTTGCCCGGGACCCACACGACTTTCGCGAACCGCTCGCGCAGCGTCGCGAGCGTCTCCCGGACGACCTTGGCGGATTCGGCGACGTCGCCGGCGACGAGCAGCCAATCGCCGGGATCGTCGGGCACTACCTCGTCGACGATCGGGCCGTTGCCCTCGTGGGTCACGTGGAGGTCGCTGGTGGCGAAGAGAGACGGCACTCCTCCACCGTAACGACTTTCCGCGCCCGGAAGCGCCGGAACCGCCCATTCCCCCACCCCAGAACGACCAGCCCGGCACTCACATGGAGCCCTGCCTGCACGTTCAGCAGCACTGTCGGGCCGATCACCGCGACGAGCGCGCCGGCGAGCAGCGAACCGGCCGCCGTGCCCGCGGCCATCAGCGCGTACACCGTGCTCAGCACCCGTCCCGCGCGGTCCGGGCCAGTCTCCGCCTGCACGTGCGACAGCAGCCCCGCGCCGGCCACCACGGCGGGCGCGCCGACCGCCATGAACAGCCCGACGTACACCCCGAGCATCGTCGTCGCGCCCGGCAGATTCCAGATCGCCACCGACATCAGCCCGGCCGCGACCAGACCCCAGCCCTGCAGCAGCACCGGCGCGACCCGCCGGGCCAGCGTCGCCACCGCGAACCCGGCCGCCAGCCCGCCGATCGCCTGCACGCCGCGCAGCAGCCCGGCGTCGGCCTCGCTGCCACGGAGGATGTCGAGCACGAACACCACGAACAGCACCAGGAACATGCCCTGCGCGAGCGACGTCAGCAGCGCCGACACACTCGTCGCGCGGAGCCGCTTGCCCGCCAGATCACGGGCTCCGGCCAGCCAATCCGCCTGTTCGGGCACGGGCTTCCGCACCGTCACGCGCCGGAACGGGAACGCGAGCAGCATCCCCGCGACCGCGAGCGCGACGAGGTACCCGGCGATCACCCGGTCCAGCCCACCCCATCCCAGCAGCGCTCCGCCGGCCCAGCCGCCCGCGAGCCGCGCGACGCTGCCGTTCACGCTCATCAGCCCGTTCGCCGGGGTGACGTCCTCGACCCCGACCAGCTCCGGCACCAGCGCGCTGCGGGCCGGTTCGAACACCGAGGCCAGCCCCGCCTGCGCCGCCATCACCGCGTAGACCGCCGCGACCGGCAGTTCCGTGCCGATCAGCAGCGGCAGCACCACGAGCGCCTGGCCGACGCACACCACCGCCAGCACGACCCGGCGGTCCCACCGATCGGCGACCACCCCGGCGATCGGGCTCAGCAGCACCGCGGGCAGGAGCCCGAGCACGATGCTCAACGCCGTCGTGACCGCCGAACCGGTGCGGACGAACAGGTACACCGGCAGCGCGACCTGCAGCATCCATTCGGCGGTCTCGCCGAAGAACGCGGAGATCCAGAGCCGGGCGAATCCCGGCGCGGCGAGCAGCCGTCTCATACCGGTTTCCCGTCGTGGCCGATCCGGCGGAAGGCGCGCATGCCGAGGAAGACCGCGCGGGCGTCGGCGGGCGCGTCCTCGCGGATCGTGCTGACGTACGGCCGGATCAGATCGTCGATGGCCTTGGTCAGCGCGGTGACTTCCTCCGGCGTCGCGTACAGACCGTAGGAGAAGAAGCCGCCTGCCTCGCGCCAGTCCTCGTCGAGCTGCTCGATCGTGTCGAGGTACCGCTGGGTCAGCTCCTGCTCCTCGGCCAGTTCGGTGCCGGCGACCGCCAGCTGCGCCGCCGCGAGCGCGGGATCGCCGCCCGGGGAGCCGAGCACCAGGCCGACCTGGCAGGCCTGCCACGGACGTTCCCGGCCGTCGCCGCCCTCAGCGCGCTCGACGAGGCCGTGTTCGGCCAGCTTCCGCAAATGCCAGCTGCAGTTGGACGCTGTCGAGCCGACCGCGTCCGCGCATTCGCTGGCCGTCGACGGGCCGACCGCCATCAGGTGGTGCACCAGCGCCGAGCGCAGCGGGTGCGCGAGCGCCCGCAGCAGCTCGACGTCGTCGACCCGCTTGCGCGGGGGCAGTTCAGTCATCGGGGGCCCGGCCTAACTCTGAAGGGATTCTTTCGAAACGACTCTTTCAGAGTTGCAGGAGGGTGGTGCGGCGTCAAGAGCGGAAAAACCATTTGCCAAGCGGGACGGGCTCCGCGTTATGCTCCGGCCCATCATGGACAGCTGAGCCGAGCCCTCCCCGCATCGAGGCCGCTCCCGGTCGAGCCCTGCTCCCGGGAAGCCACTGCGTTGCCCGTCGGGGATTTCGCTTCCACCGCAAAGGCCCGGTGATCACTCATGTCTACCGTCCTGCACGCCACCGACCTCGTTTTCGGCTACGGCGCCCGCACCGTCCTCAACGGGGTCTCGCTCGTCGCGTCGCCCGGGAGGCGGATCGGGCTCGTCGGCGAAAACGGCGTCGGAAAATCCACCCTGCTCAGGCTGCTCGCCGGGCTCGAAGTCCCGCGCGCGGGCTCAGTGGTGCGGCACGGCGACCTCGGCTTCCTGTTCCAGGAGCTGCCGTTCGCCGGCACCGCGACGGTTTCCGACGTCCTCGACGAGGCACTGTCGGAGATCCGCACCGCCGCGGCGACGCTCGACAAACTGGCCGCCGTGCTCGCCGAACGCCCGGACGACCCGGAAGTGCTCAGCGAGTACGGCCACGTCCTGGAATGGGCACAGGCACACGACCTGTGGGACGCGGACCGGCGCGCGGACCTGGTCCTAGCCGGTCTCGGGCTCGGCGACATCAAGCACGACCGGCGGCTGCACACGCTCTCCGGCGGGCAACGGTCCCGGCTCGGACTGGCCGCCCTGCTGGTGCGGCGGCCGCGCACGCTGCTGCTCGACGAGCCGACCAACCACCTCGACGACAACGCGATGGAGTTCCTCGAGCGGCATCTCGCGGAGCTGACCGGCGTCGTCGTGCTGTCCTCGCACGACCGCGTGTTCCTCGACGCGGTCTGCACCGACATCGTGGACCTGGACCCGGTTCCGGCGGACCGCCGCGTCGGCGGCGCGACGCGCTACGGCGGCAGCTACACCGCGTACCTCGGCCACAAGAAGGCCGAACGGGCGCGCTGGGAACAGCGATTCAACGAAGAACAGGAGGAACTCAAGCAGCTGCGGGAATCCGTGCACGGCACCGCGCGCCGGGTCGCGCACGACCGCGCGCCCCGGGACAACGCGAAGATGCTCTACGACTTCAAGACCGGCCGGGTGCAGAAGCAGATTTCCCGCCGGGTCCGCAACGCACAGCTCAAGCTGGACACGCTGGAGCGCGAGCAAGTCCGCAAACCGCCTGCGCCACTGCGGTTTCGGGCCACGCTCACCGCGGACACCACCGGCGAAGGCCCGGCGGTGTCGGTGCGCGGCATCGCGGTGCCGGGTCGCGTGCAGCTGGACGAACTCGACGTGGACCGCACCGCGCGGCTCCTCGTGACCGGTGGCAACGGGGCGGGCAAATCCACCCTGCTGTCCGTGCTGGCCGGTCAGCTCACCCCCTCGGCCGGGACTGTCCACTTCGGACCCGGCGTGCGGGTCGGGTTGCTGGAGCAGGATGTCACGTTCGCCCGGCCGAAGCGGACCGCGCAAGAGGTGTATCGCGCCGCGGCCGGTGACGCGGCTCCGTCACTGTCCACGCTCGGGTTGCTGCCGCCGAGGGAACACGACCGTCCGGTCGGCGAGCTTTCGGTGGGACAGCGCCGCCGGCTGGCACTGGCCGTGCTGCTCGCTGAGCCGCCGGACGTGCTGCTGCTGGACGAGCCGACCAACCACCTGTCGCTCAGCCTGGCCGAGGAACTGTCCGAAGCCCTCGACAGCGCACCGGGCGCGGTCGTCCTCGCTTCGCATGATCGGTGGCTGCGGCGGCGCTGGGAAGGCGACCACCTCGCACTGGCTGATGGCCACCGCGAGGGGGTCTAGGTCGTTATACAGTCAGCGGGGCTGGACCGGCGAAGGTCCGGCCCCGCTGCTGGCAGCTCAGAGAACGATGCCCAGCAGGGCGTCCACGGCTTCCTTGATCAGGCCCGGGGCGGTCTCGTCGGTGCCGTCGCGGCGCAGGGCCGAGGTGACCCACGCGTCGATCGCCGTCAGGGCTTTCGGCGTGTTCAGGTCGTCGGAGAGGTGGTCGCGCAGCCGGGCCACAGTGTCCCCCGCCTCCGGTCCAGCGGGCAGCGCCACCGCCTCGCGCCAGCGGGCCAACCGGTCCTTGGCCTCGACCAGCAGCTGGTCGGTCCAGGCCCGGTCCTCACGGTAGTGGCCAGCGAACAGGGCCAGCCGGATCGCCGCCGGGTCGACGCCGTCGGCGCGCAGCCGCGACACGAAGACCAGGTTGCCGCGCGACTTCGACATCTTCTCGCCGTCGAGCCCGATCATCCCGGCATGCACGTAGTGCCGGGCGAACGGGTGATCGGCGGCGACGGCCTCGGCGTGCGCCGCGCTGTATTCGTGGTGCGGGAAGATCAGGTCGGATCCGCCGCCCTGCACGTCGAAGCCGAGGCCGAGCCGGTTCACCGCGATCGCGCTGCATTCGATGTGCCAGCCGGGCCGCCCCGCGCCCAGCTCTGACTCCCACGACGGCTCGCCCTCGCGCGCGACGCGCCACAGCAGCGCGTCCAGCGGATGCCGTTTGCCGGGACGGTCCGGGTCGCCGCCGCGCTCGGCGAAGAACTTCGCCATGGTCTCGGCGTCGTAGTTCGACTCGTAGCCGAACCGGCCGGTCGCGCTGTGGTCGAAGTAGATGTCCGGGAACTCGGCGTCGTCCGCGCGGTAGGCGCTGCCGTCGGCGAGCAGCTTCGCGATCACCTCGACGATCTCCGGGATCGCCTCCACCGCGCCGACGAACTGGCGCGGCGGCAGCACCCGCAGCGCCTCCATGTCCTCGCGGAACAGCGCCGTTTCGCGCATGCCGAGCACGATCCAGTCGTCCGAATCGCGTTCCGCGCGCTCCAGCAGCGGCTCGTCGATGTCGGTGACGTTCTGGACGTAGTGCACCTCGTGCCCGTTGTCCCGCCACACCCGGTTGACCAGGTCGAACGCGAGGTAGGTGGCCGCGTGGCCGAGGTGCGTCGCGTCGTAGGGGGTGATGCCGCAGACGTACATCCGGGCGGCTGCTCCTGGCGCCGTCGGGCGCACCTGCCCGGTCGCGGTGTCGTGGAGCCGGAGGGGGCGGGGCGTGCCGGACAGCCGGGGAACGGCGACGGAGGACCAAGTCTGCATACCTCCGACTGTAAGCGTGACGTCCGTCCGCTTTCCCACCCGGTGGGAGGGACCGGCCTTCTGTCCCTCCCACCGGTACGGTCAGGCCGCCTGCCGGGCGGCGTTCGCCCGGACGGCGTCGCGCACGTACGCCCCGATGCCGGGCCGCTGCTCGTCCTCCCGGACCAGGAAGGCCAGCTGCGCGGGCTCGTTCGCGTACAGGTCGGCGATCCGCTGCTGCATCTCGTACCCGCACTCCCCCATCACCCCGGCGAGCATCTCCCGGTGCTCCTCGGCGAGCTTGCCCGCCGCCGGGCTGTCCGCGGGCACGCCGTCGTCGACCAGCGCGACCAGCCGGCGCACCCAGTCCTTCCGCTGCCGCTCGGCCTCGGCCCACTCCTGTTTCGTCTCCGGCAGCTGCGTCTGCTTCCACTCCGGGCAGTCGCCCCAGCGCCGGACGGCCTCCTCCGCGTAGCCGTCCGGCTCCCGGAACCCGCCGAACACTTCGAACTTCTCCTCGGGCGTCAACGCGTTGCCCATGGCTCTCGCCTCCAGCAATCGGTCGACGGCCGCGACCATGTGCGCGATCCGGTCCGCCTGCGCCACCAGCAGCTCCCGCTGCCGTTTCAGGTGGGCGTCGGCGTCAGTCCCCGGATCCGCCAGCACGGACGCGATCGTCTCCAGGGGAAGCCCGAGTTCCCGGTAGAGCAGGACGCGCTGCAGCCGGTCGAGATCGGCGGTTTCGTAGCGCCGGTAGCCGGCCGCGGTCCGCCCGCTCGGCGACAGCAGCCCGATCTCGTCGTAGTGGTGCAGCGTGCGCACGGTGACGCCGGCCAGCGCCGCCACCTCGCCCACCCGGTAACCCATCGCTCCCCCTGGTGTTTCTTCGGCCGTTTGGCCCTTGCGAGAAACCACGATCACGCCTCACGCGGCGTGAGGGTCAAGTCTGGTGGACACCGGCCTCCGGCGCGAGTACGAACGGAGGCATGGCTCTGCGCACGCCGATCCGCGCCCATTCCGCTCTCCCTCCCGGCCCCCGGCTGCCGATGGCGGTCCAAACCGTCCTTTTCGGCGCTTTCCGCAACGCGCTGCTCCCCCGGTTGCAACGGCACTACGGGGACGTCGTGCGGCTGCGGCTGTTCCCGGAGCGTTCGGTGGTGCTGATCGGGGACGTCGACCTCGTCCGCGAGATCTTCGCCGGTCCGGTCGAGACCTTCCACGCCGGCGAGGGAAACATGGTGCTCAAGCCGATGCTCGGCGAGCACTCCGTGCTGCTCACCGACGAGGAGGAACATCGCCGGGCGCGGAAGCTGCTGATGCCCGCGTTCAACGGGGCGGCGATGCGCGGGTACCGCGACATGGTCACCGAACTGACAGTCGCGGAGCTGGACCGGTGGCCGGAAGGGCGGCCGTTCCGGGCGCACGACCGGATGCGCGCGCTGACGCTCGAGGTGATCCTGCGCGTGGTGTTCGGGGTGTCGGACGGGGCCCGGCTGACGGAGCTGCGGCGGGCGCTGGAGCGGGTCATCGACGTCAGCGCGCTCGACCTGTTCGGCTGGCACAGCCCGGCGCTGCAGAAGTTCGGGCCCTGGCGGCGGAACCGGGAGCGGCAGGAGCGGGTCGACCAGCTGCTGCACGCCGAGATCGCCGAGCGGCGGGCGGCGCCGGATCTCGCTGAGCGGACCGACGTGCTGTCGCGCCTGCTCACCGTGCCCGGAGACGAGCAGCTGAGCGACGTCGAACTGCGGGACCAGCTGATCACGTTGCTGCTGGCCGGGCACGAGACCACGGCGACCGCGCTGGCCTGGGCGCTGCACGAGCTTGCCCGCGATCCCGCCACGGCCGCCGAGACCACGCGCGCGGCCGACGAAGGCGACGAGAAGTACCTCGAAGCGGTGGCGAAGGAAGCGATGCGGTTGCGGCCGATCATCTCCGAGGTGTCGCGGAAGCTCACGAAGGACATGCAGGTGGGGCCGTACACGGTTCCGGCCGGTTACATGGTGCTGCCGTCGATCTCGATGATCCACGCGAGCGCGGAGCACCATCCGGCTCCGGGGGTGTTCGATCCGGCGCGGTTCCTCGACGGCGGTCCGCCCGCCGGCAGCTGGTTCCCGTTCGGCGGCGGGGCCCGGCGGTGCCTCGGGGCGGGATTCTCGTTGCTGGAAGCGACGATCGTGCTGCGCGAGCTGTTCCGCCGCTTCCGCGTGAGCGCACCTCAGTCTCGGCCGGAACGGACCAAGACCCGGCACATCACGCTGGTCCCCGGGGACGGGGCGCGGATCGTGGTCCACCGGCGCTGACCGTCCGTGAAGGACTCCTTGAGGGAATCTGGTTCCTTCAAGGAGTCCTTCACGGACCTTGCCGGTCAGCGGCGGCGGGTGCGGAGGTAGTCCCCTACTACGGCGGCGCCTAGGCCGTCGAGGTCCGGGGCTACCACGCGGCCGCCGGAGCGGCGGGCGATGGTGTCCACGAAGGCCTCCAGCCGCAGGTCGTCGCCGAGGCGGAAGACCGTGACCGACGCGCCCAGCTTCGCGATTCTGTCCACTTCGGACAGTGTCTTGTAGATGGTCACCGGTTCCGGCGGGTAGGAGAACTCCGCTTCGCCGTCGGGTTCCAGATGGGCGGTGGGCTCGCCGTCGGTGACCATGAGGACCACCGGCTGCGCGTCCGGGTGGCGGCGCAGGTGGCGTCCGGCCAGCAGGAGCGCGTGGTGGGCGTTGGTGCCCTGTTCCCAGGTGCCTTCCAGCCCGACCAGCTCGGGCAGGTCCACCGGCATCGCGTAGCGGCCGAAGGTGATCAGCTGCAGCGCGTCGTTGCGGAACCGGGTGCTGATCAGCTGATGCAGCGCCAGCGCGGTGCGCTTCATCGGCAGCCAGCGGCCCTCCTGGACCATCGACCACGACGTGTCGACCAGCAGCGCGACCGCCGCCCTCGACCGGTGCTCGGTCTCGATGACTTCGACGTCCTCGACATCGAGCCGCACCGCCCCGGAGCCCACCGCGGTCGACCTGAGCACGGCGTTGCGCACCGTGCGCGGGACGTCCCACGGTTGCATGTCCCCGAACCGCCAGGGGCGGCTCGAACCGGTTGGCTCGCCCGCCGCTCCGGCGGATTCGGTTTCCCGCTCGCCGGATTTGCCGCGCAGCGCGTTGACCACATCGGACAGTGCGGTCTCGCCAAGGCGGCGCAAAGCCTTGGGAGACAACCGCAACGTGCCGTCCGCGGCGCGCTCGAACAGGCCCTGCTGACGCAGCTCTCGTTCCAGCTCGGACAGCCGGCGTGCATCGACGCCCGCGTCGGGACCGAGCTGGCGCTCCAGCGCCTCCAGGTCGATGTCTTCCAGGCGGGCGCCCGGATACGACTGGCCCAGCTGCTCGGCGAGGGCGTCCAGCTCCGCCAGATCGGCCATGGCCTGCGCGCCTTCGCCAAGGCCTAGCGGGTCCTGGCCGCGGAACCGGGACGACGACGTCCAGTCCTCGCCCGGGCGCAGCGCGCGCAGCTGGGAGTCCAAAGCGGACAGTTGCTGCGCCAGCCTCGGATCGCCGAACGCCTGCTGCGAAAGCTCGGCCAGCTCCGCCCGCTGTTCCTCGGACATCGAGTTCAGCATCCGCTGCGCGGCGGCGGAACGGGCGGCCAGGACGTCGATCAGCTCCTCGACGTTGCGCGGGTTCTCCGGGAAGAACTCGCCGTGCCGCCGCATGAACTCGCTGAAGCGCTCGCCGATGTCGCTCGCGCCCTGTGCGTGCGCGGCCAGCAGCGCGTTGAGGTCGCTGAGCATCTGGTTGATCCGCTCGACGTCCTCCGGACCGGCGTTCTGCATCGCCTGCTTCATGCCCTGGAACCGCGCGTCCAGCAGCTCGCGGCCGAGGAGGTCGCGGATCTGCTCGTACTTCTGCCGCGCCTCGGCCGAACGCCAGTCGTACTCGTTCAGCTCCCGCACGGCCGCGGCGGTGCCCGGCGGCAGCGCGTCGAGCTGGGCTTCGCGGAAGCGGGCCTCGTCGTCCGGGTCCGGGAACAGCTCGCGGCGCTCGGCTTGAAGCGCTTCCTGCAGCAGCTGCTGGACTTCCTGCAGCGTCCCGTCGAGCCGGTGCCGCCGCTGGATCTGCGACCGGCGCTGCCACAGCTGACGAGTGAGTTCGTCCAGGCCCGCCGTGCGTTCGGTGCCGCGCCGCAGCAGTTCCTCCAGCGCCGAACGCGGGGACGAGCCGCCCATGACCTCGCGGCCGATCTCGTCAAGGGCGTCCCGCAGGTCCGCGGGCGGGGCCAGCGGATCCGGCCCGTCGTGCCACGGGCCGTAGGAGTATCCCTCCGGTAAGAGCGGCATTATTCGCCGTACACCGTCGTGCCGTCGTCGGAGTCCTTCGCCAGCCTGCGGGCGAGGAACAGCGACTCCAGGGCCAGTTCGACCGCCGCCGCGATCCGGCCGGCCGGTTCGTCGGCGGCCACCCCGGCCCGCTGCGCGACCTCGTGCAGCACCGGCAGTTCCGGCAGTGCCGCGAGGACTTCCGCGCCGGGGATGCGCTCGCCGGTGGCGACCAGGTGGCCGTCCGCGACCGCGTCGGACAGCGGGCGCAGATCGAGCCCGGCGAACCGTTCGCGAGCGGTTTCCGCGATCGCGCGGCGCATCAGGTGCACGAGGTGCTCGACCTCGCGGCCCTCCTCGCCGGGCTCGAACTCGACCTTGCCGCGCAGCACGGCGGGCACGGCTTCGAGATCGACCGGACGCGCGACCGCCGGGTCCTCCCCGTCACCGCCGCGCGGCGCAGGGCGGCCGCCGCGACGGTTTCGGCCGCCGCGACCGCGAACCGGGCGGACACGCCGGAACGCTGGTCGATGACCGGCGACTCGCGCAGGTTCCGCACGAACCGGGCGAGCACCTCCAGCAGCGGCTCGCCGACCTCCGCGACGAGGTTCGCCTCCTGGCGCACCACGGCGACCTCGGACTCGACGTCCAGCGGATAGTGCGTGCGGATTTCCGCGCCGAAGCGGTCTTTCAGCGGCGTGATGATCCGGCCGCGGTTGGTGTAGTCCTCGGGGTTGGCGGTGGCGACGAGGAGGACGTCCAGCGGCAGCCGCAGCGTGTAGCCGCGGACCTGGATGTCGCGTTCCTCCATGACGTTCAGCAGCGCGACCTGGATCCGCTCGGCGAGGTCGGGCAGCTCGTTGATCGCGACGATGCCGCGGTGCGCGCGCGGCACGAGTCCGAAGTGGATGGTCTCCGGGTCGCCGAGGCTGCGGCCCTCGGCCACCTTCACCGGGTCGACGTCGCCGATCAGGTCGCCGACGCTGGTGTCCGGCGTGGCCAGCTTTTCGGTGTAGCGCTCGCTGCGGTGCCGCCAGGCCACCGGCAGGTCGTCGCCGAGTTCGGCGGCGCGCCGCAGCGAGGCGGGCGTGATCGGGTCGAGCGGGTGTTCGCCCAGTTCGGAACCCTCGATGACCGGGGTCCACTCGTCGAGCAGGCCGGCCAGGGTGCGCAACAGGCGCGTCTTGCCCTGGCCGCGTTCGCCGAGCAGGACGACGTCGTGGCCGGCGAGCAGGGCGCGTTCGAGCTGGGGCAGCACGGTGCGGGAGAAGCCGACGATGCCGGGCCAGGCGTCGCGGCCCTCGCGCAGCGCGGAGAGCAGGTTGTCGTGGATCTCGCGCGCGATGGGGCGCGGGGCGTAACCGGCGGCGCGAAGCTCGCCGGCGGTGCGGGGAAGAGCGTCGGGAACAGCGTTCACCCCTTCGACGCTACTGACCGTTTCCGCTCGCGTCGATGTGGAGCGGCTCCAGCCGGGCGGGAATCGGCGGAGCGCGGCGGAACCGGTAAAATAAGCGGTCGTGTGCCGACCCAGTGCGACCCTCGCCGTCTGGTCCTCCGCGTGGCTGAACGGGGCCGCGGCGTCCGACGACGTCCTAGACGCTTTGCAGGACTGGGCCGAGGCCCACGACGTAGTCGCGGCCGATCCCGCCGCCGCTGACGCCTTCGAACTCCCGCTCGCTTTCCACCGCGCGGCCACCCCCGTGCAACTGCTGCTGGCGTTGCGCGCGCAAGGCGCGACGAGCGTCCAACTGGTCCTCCCAGTCCCCGGCGATGTGCGCGGCCTTGGCGGCGGCGGACCGTTCGCCGACGCCGCGCTGCGGTGCGGCGAAGCGGTAGTCCTCACCGGGCTTGGCTTCGGCTTGGTGCCAGAGCCGATCGCCGAGGGCCTGATGCGCTGGACGGTGTATTCGCTCGGGGCCCCGGTTTTGCTGGAGTACCAGCCGTTGCCGGACGCGGAGCACGGGCTGACGGACGCGATCCGGGCCAGCGCCGGAGCGTTGCAGGCGCTGGATGTGGCGAGTGACCGCCCTGGCGTGCGGGCGGAGCTGTCGGCGCATTTGCGGGCTCGGCCGCAGGTCGAGTGGCCGGCGGGGACGCCGGGGCGAGCATTGCGGGTGTTGCAACGGGCCGAGGAGATTTCGGCGATTCTGGCTGTAGCGCAGACGGATGACCCGGGTGGGGCGTTGTCGGCTTCGGCGGTGAACCGGCGAGCGGAGGCGTTGCGGCCGTTGGCGGAGGCGGTGCGCACTGCTCGGACTGCGTCGGTCAACGAGGCAGTACGGGTATTCGCCGAACAGGCAGATCGACACCCGTAAACCGCACCAACCCACCCAACTATCGAGGCACCCAGCCCCTCCCCCGCACCCCGATACGAAGCCGCCCTGCGGTCGGTGGGTGCTTGTCAAGGCATCTTTCCCGCCTTGACAAGCACCCACCGACCGTCAGCACACTTGGGCTTCGGGGTGCCCCACGCCCGGACGCATCAGCGTCTCGGACGCCGCCCCGGCTCACAACAACCAACCGCACACGGCACCCCATTCACCGTGCACCCAGCAGCAGGAAACCCCGAAAGCTTCCGCACCGGAGCATCCTCCAAATGCTCCCGAACCAACTCCACCACCATCTCCGCAAACCGCGGATCCACATCCGGAGTAGCCGCCCGGGCAAACGCCATCCCATGCTCAGCAGCCCGCTCAGCCGCCTCGTTGTCCAGATCCCAGATCACCTCAAGATGATCCGCGACAAACCCGATCGGACTGACCACCACCGCCTCCACCCCCGCGCATGCAGCGCGTCGATGTGATCAACGATGTCCGGCTCCAGCCAGGGAATCTGCGGCGGCCCCGACCGCGACTGCCAGACCACGTCATACTCGGCAATCCCAGCTTCGGCAGCCACCAACCGGGCAGCCTCAGCGATCTGACTCGAGTACCGACGACCCTCCCCAGGCGGACCCGAAGCAAGATCGGCACTTTCCGGAATCGAGTGAGCGGTAAAAACCGTACGAGCACCCGCCCGATCGCCAAGCTTCGCGTGCGCAGCCCGGACCGCGTCGGCAACCGCGGCGACGAACAACGGATGATCGAAAAACTGGCGCAGCTTCACCAGCTCCGGCGCGCCATCCCCAACCGCCGCCCGAGCACGCTCGATGTCCTCGTCATACTGCCGACAAGCGGAATACCCGCCGTAAGCGCTAGTAGGGAACACCAACGCCCGGCGGACTCCCGCGTCCTTCATCCCGGCCAGCGTGTCCTCGACCATCGGCCGCCAGTTGCGGTTCCCGAAGTGCACCGGCAGCTCGATGTTCTCGGCCGCCAGCTGCTTCTCGACCGCCGCGATCGCGGCGCGGTTGAGCCGGTTGATCGGCGAGACCCCGCCGAAGTGCTGGTAGTGCTCGGCGACCTCGAGCAGCCGCTCGCGCGGCACGCCCCGGCCCCTGGTGACGTTCTCCAGGAACGGCATCACCTCGTCGGGTCCCTCCGGACCGCCGAACGAAAGCCATAGCAACGCGTCGTAACCCACGGTGCTCATCCTGCCCCTGTGGCGCTCCGCACGCCTCGGCGGCCTCGTTGTGTATCGCGCTGTCCAAAATGTGTTAGCGTGGTCCGCATGCCGAGGCCACGCGAGTTCGACGAGACCGAAGCGCTCGAAGGCGCGATGAACGCGTTCTGGGCGCGGGGATACGAGGCGACCTCGACCGAGGAGCTGTGCGCTGCCACCGGTCTCGGCCGCAGCAGCATCTACAACACGTTTTCCAGCAAGCACGAGCTGTTCCGGCGCGTGCTCGACCACTACTCGCATCGCGGCATCCGCCTGCGGGAAACGCTTCTCGACGACGCGCCGGACGGGCTCGGCGCCATCCGGCTGCTTCTCGACTCGACGATCGACGACGAACTCGAGAACGGCCGGCGCGGCTGCCTGATGGTGAACGCGATCGCCGAGTTCGGCACCAGCGATCCGGAGTTCGCGGCACAGGTCAACGCGGACACCGAAGCGCATTTGTCGGCGTTGACCCACTTCGCCCGCACTGGGCAGGCGGACGGAAGCGTCACCCGCGACCGCGACGCCGGTGACATCGCGAACTTCATCCACGCCACCATTTCCGGACTCCGAACCATGTCCCGACGCGGTGCCGAACGCGAGGCGCTGACGTCGGTAGCGGAGATCGCACTGAGTGCGGTCGCCCGGCACTGACCGTCCGCCCGCAAGGCGGGCAACCAGAACACTCCGAAGATTGACCTGAGGCCAACGCAGCCCTCACCGACTCGTGCGGCGCCAACGGCGACGCGGCGCGAGCCTGCCCTGAAGTCCGTCCCTATTTTGTACTGCTGGTTTCAGAAAGAGAGAATTCCCGTGCCCCTCGCCGTCTTCGTGCTCGGGCTCAGCATTTTCGCGCTGGGCACCTCCGAGTTCATGATCACCGGGCTGCTCCCCGGAATGGCCGCCGACCTCGGGGTCAGCATTCCGGACGCGGGGCTGCTGATCTCCGCCTTCGCCGTCGGCATGGTCGTCGGCGCGCCGTTGCTCGCCGTCGGCACGCTCCGGCTTCCCCGGCGGACCACGCTGCTCGGGCTGCTCGCCGTGTTCAGCGCGGCGCACGTCATCGGCGCGGTCTCCGACGGGTACGGCGTCCTCTTCGCCACCCGCGTCGTGAGCGCGCTCGCCTGCGCCGGGTTCTGGGCCGTCGCCGCTTCGACCACCGTCAATCTCGTCACGGAGGCGAAGCGCGGCCAAGCGCTCGCCGTGCTGGTCGGCGGGCTGACCGTCGCGAATGTCGTCGGGGTGCCCGCTGGCACGCTGCTCGGGCAGCACGCGGGCTGGCGGAGCGCGTTCTGGGCGGTCGCGGCGCTGACCGTCGTCGCCGCGGTCGCGGTCCTGCTGTCGGTTCCGCGCACCGCCAAGGAAGCCGAAGCGCCGCGCATCGCGGAGGAGCTGAAGGTGTTCCGCCGCAGCCGGTTGTGGCTCGCGCTCGGCGTGATCGCACTCCTGCAGGCGATGGTCTTCGCGACGTTCAGCTACCTCGCTCCCCTGCTGGTCTCCGTCGCCGGGCTGCCCGAATCCGGGGTTCCGGTGGTGCTGGCGCTGTTCGGCGGCGGCGCGGTGATCGGGATCTTCGCCGGCGGCAAACTCGCGGACGCGCATCCGTTCGCGACGCTTTACGGCAGCCTCGGTATCGCGGTCGCGGCGCTCGTCGCGCTGGCCTTCGCCACCAACGCCGTGGTCGCGGTGACCGCGGTGCTCGTCCTCGGCGCGGCCGGGTTCGCTGCGAACCCAGCGCTAAACGTGCGGGCTTACGCCGTCGCGGGCGGCAGTTCGACGCTGGTCGGGGCGAGCACGACGTCCGCGTTCAACGTCGGGAACACCGTCGGCCCGTGGCTCGGCGGCACGACGATCAGCGCGGGGCTAGGCTTCTCCAGCGTGGCGTGGGTGAGCGTCGCGCTCGGAGCGCTCGCGCTGGCGGCCCTCACGTTCGCGCTGCGGCTGCACCAGCGCGACGCCGCGCCCCAGCTCGTCAACGCCTAACGCAAGAGGGCCCCGCAGGAAGCTTCCTGCGGGGCCCTCTTCACAACCAGCTCAGATGCCGAGCGCGTGCACGCCGCCGTCGACCATGATCATCGAACCGGTGGTGGCCGGCATCCAGTCGGACAGCGCGACGCAGACCGTCTTCGCGGTCGGCTCCGGGTCGGCGGAGTCCCAGCCGAGCGGCGCCCGGCCGTCCCAGCCGCCCTCGAGTTCGCCGAAGCCCGGGATGGACTTCGCGGCCATCGTCTTCATCGGGCCCGCGCTGACCAGGTTGACCCGGATGCCCTGCGGGCCGAGTTCCTTGGCCAGGTACCGGTTCACCGACTCCAGCGCGGCCTTCGCGACGCCCATCCAGTTGTAGACCGGCCACGCGACGCGCGCGTCGAAGTCCATGCCGACGATCGAGGCGCCGCGGCCGAGCAGCGGCAGCGTCGCCACGGCGAGCGCCTTGAAGGAGAACGCCGAGACGTCCACCGCGACCTTCACGTCGTCGCTGGGCGCGTCGAGGAACGGCGCGCCGAGGCAGCTCTGCGGCGCGAAGCCGATCGAGTGCAGCACGCCGTCGAGACCGTCGACGTGCTCGCGGACGCGGTCGGCGAGCGAGTCGAGGTGCTCCTGGTTGGTGACGTCCAGCTCCAGCACCGGGGCGGGCTCGGGCAGCCGCTTGGCGATGCGCTCCACCAGCGACAGCCGCCCGAAGCCGGTGAGCACGACCTTCGCGCCCTCCTGCTGGGCGATGCGGGCCGCGTGGAACGCGAGCGAGGCGTCGGTGATGACGCCGGTGATCAGCAGCCGCTTGCCTTCGAGCAATCCGGGCAACGCGTCCTCCAGGTCGTGGGTTTGTACGAGAAAAAAGAATTCAGTGGCCGAGGCCGAGGCCGCCGTCGACGGGCAGCACCGCGCCGTTGACGTAGCCCGCCTCGTCCGAGGACAGGTACCGCACCGCGGCCGCGATCTCGGCCGGTTCGGCGTAGCGGCCGGACGGGACGCTGGCGAGGATCTCCTTGCGCCGGTCCTCGGGCAGCGCGTCGGTCATGTCGGTGTGCACGAAACCGGGCGCGACCACGTTCGCGGTGATGTTGCGCGAGCCCAGCTCCCGCGCGAGCGAACGCGCGAAACCGACCAGACCGGCCTTCGAGGCGGCGTAGTTCGCCTGCCCGGCCGAGCCGGAAAGGCCCACCACGGACGAAATGAACACGAACCGGCCCCAGCGGGCGCGCAGCATCCCGCGCGAGGCCCGTTTGGCGACGCGGAACGCCCCGGTGAGGTTCGCGTTCACCACGCGCTCGAACTGCTCCTCCGACATCCGCATCAGCAGGGTGTCGTCGGTGAGCCCGGCGTTGGACACCAGGACCTCGACCGGCCCCTGGTGCTCCTCCACGAGCTTGAACGCCGCGTCCACCTGCTCGACGTCGGTGACGTCGGCCTGCACCCCGAAAAGCCCCTCCGGCGCGCCCGACCCGCGGTGCGTGACCGCGACCCGGTGGCCCTGCTCCGCGAGGTCGCGGGCGATCGCCAGCCCGATGCCCCGGTTGCCGCCGGTGACCAAGACCGACCGTCCCACTGCGTTCTCCTCGTCGTCTCCGCGGTTGCGCCCGCATGAGGCTATCGGCTGCGCTGACCGGCGGCGCACCCGGCACTCCCGTCCTAAGCGACGGTAAGGAACCGCGTCTCGACCTTGAGGGTTACCCGCCGGTTGGTCACCGTGAGTCGCGACACAGGAGGTCAAGGATGACTACCCGGATCCAGGACGCCGGCTCCGCGCGGAGCGAGCGGCGCGTGGTCGGCAACGTGCTGCGCGGCTCGATCGGAAACCTCGTCGAGTGGTACGACTGGTACGCCTACTCGGCGTTCACCGTCTACTTCGCGAAGGCGTTCTTTCCCGGCGGCGATGCCACGGCGCAGTTCCTCAACACCGCGGCGGTGTTCGCCGTCGGATTCCTCATGCGGCCGCTCGGCGGCTGGCTGCTCGGCCGGTTCGCCGACCGCTACGGACGGCGCTCCGCGCTCGTGCTCTCGGTTTCCATGATGGCGGCGGGCTCGCTGCTGATCGCGGTGACGCCCGGCTACTCGGCGATCGGCATCGCGGCGCCGATCCTGCTGGTGTTTTCCCGCCTGCTGCAAGGGCTTTCGGTCGGCGGCGAGTACTCCACCTCGGCGACGTATCTGTCCGAAGTGGCCACTCCCGGCAAGCGCGGGTTCTACTCCAGCTTCCAGTACGTGACCCTCGTCGGCGGGCAGCTGCTCGCGCTGGGCCTGCAGCTGATCCTGCAGAGCGTGCTCTCCGACAAGCAGATGGGCGACTGGGGCTGGCGGATCGCGTTCGTGGTCGGCGCGCTCGCGGCGGTGATCGTGATGGCGCTGCGGCGGTCGATGGACGAGTCCGAGAGCTACGAGCGGGTCACCGAGAACGCCGAAACCGGCAAGAGCGAGCGAGGCACCCTGCGGCAGCTCGTGAAGTACCCGCGCGAGATCCTGCTGGTCGTCGGCCTGACGCTCGGCGGCACGGTCGCGTTCTACACCTACGCCACCTACACGCAGAAGTTCCTCGAGAACACCGCGCACATCCCGCGCCGCACGGTCACCGTGATCATGTTCCTGGCGCTGCTGGTCTTCGCGATCCTGCAGCCGCTGGCCGGGAAGCTGTCAGACCGGATCGGCCGCCGGAAGCTGCTGATGTTCTTCGGCATCGCGGGCACCCTGCTGACCGTGCCGATCATGACGCTGATGGCGCGCACCAGCCAGCCGTTCCTCGCGTTCCTGCTGCTGCTCGGCGCGCTGGTGATCGTGACCGGCTACACCTCGATCAACGCGATCGTGAAGGCCGAGCTGTTCCCGACCCGGATCCGCGCGATCGGCGTCGGCCTGCCGTACGCGCTCACCGTCGCGATCTTCGGCGGGACCGCGGAGCTGATCGCACAGGCGCTGAAGAAGGCAGGTCACGAATCGCTCTTCTTCTGGTACGTCGCGGGTTGCGTCCTCGTGTCGCTCGTCGTGTACGCGACAATGCGGGAAACTTCGCGTTCGTCCGCCCTCGAACGCGGCGAGGACTGATCGGGAGGACGGCCGTGCGCGTGCTGCTCGTGGAGGACGACACCGGGGTCGCCCGGGCACTCGCCGAAACGCTGCAGGCGCACGGCCACTCGGTCACCGCGGTCGGCCGCGGCTGCGACGCGCTCACCCGCCACCGGGACGCCGACCTGCTGCTGCTCGACCTCGGGCTGCCCGACCTCGACGGGCTCGACGTGCTGCGCAAGATCCGCCAGGTGTCGCCGGTGCCGGTGATCGTGCTGACCGCGCGCGACGACGAGCGTTCGGTGGTCCGCGCGCTGCGTTTCGGCGCGGACGACTACCTGGCGAAGCCGGTGCGGATGGCCGAGCTGCTGGCCCGGATGGACGCCGTGGTGCGGCGGGCGGGCGGCTCCTCGCCCGCGCCGAAGGACCCGGTGGTGCAGATCGAGGACGTCGAGATCGACCTCGGCGCACGCCGGGTCGTCGTCGGCGGCCGCGACATCGGGCTCACCACGAAGGAGTTCGCCGTGCTGGCAGTGCTCGCCGCGCGGCCCGGCACGGCGGTGAGCCGGCAGCAGCTGATGGACGAAGTGTGGGGCGACGCTTACCTCGCCGTGTCGCGCTCGCTCGACGTGCACATGACGCAGCTGCGCGCGAAGCTCGACCGGCCCGGCTTGCTCACCACGATCCGCGGCTTCGGTTACCGGCTCGGCCGGAGCTGATCGGTGCGCACTCGCCTGCTGGCTGTCCTTGTCACGCTCGCGCTCGCCGTGGTGGCGGCGTTCGCCGTGCCGCTGCTGTCCGCGACCGCTGATCAACGGACCCAGCAGCTGGTGATTTCGCGCAGCAGCGACGTCGACCGCTTTGTGGTGCTCGCGCAACAGGCGGTCGATTCCGGCGACGCGACCGCGTTGAACGCCGACGCGCGGCAGTATTCGTCGTTATACAGCAGAAGGCGTGCTGATCGTCGACGCGCAGAGGCAGCCGCTGGTCGAAACCGGCGGCCTGACCACGAACGATCCCGACGCGCGGATGATCATCGAGGCGACCCTGCGCAACGAGCCGGAAGCGCCGGTCGAGCGGATCCGGCCGTGGTCAGACACGCCGGTGCTGTTCGCCCGGCCGGTCGGCACCGGGACGCGAGTGTCCGGCGTGGTCCTGTTGCGGGCTTCGGTGACCGCCGCGGCAGGCGACGTCGCGGCCGCGTGGAGCGCGATCGCGGCCGGGGCCATGGTGGTCGCCGCGCTGTTCGTGCTGCTTGCCGTGCTGTTGTCGCGATGGATGGTGCGGCCGCTGGTGGAGCTGGAAACCGGTGTGCTGGCGGTGGCGGGCGGACGCCGGGCGCAGGTGCCGGAACGGTCCGGGCCGCGCGAGCTGCGGTCGCTCGCCGCGTCGGTGAACCGGATGTCCGACGCGGTGGTCGAGTCGGCGAACCAGCAGCAGCGGCTTGTCGCGGACACCTCGCACCAGCTGCGCAATCCGATGGCCGCGCTGCGGCTCCGGCTCGACCTGCTCGGCACCGAGGTCGAAAACCGCCCGGCCTACGACGCCACCGTGGCGGAAGTCGAACGGCTGGAACGGATTCTCGACGGTCTCCTCGCCCTCGCGACCGCCGAAAGCACCGCGACCCGGCTCGCCGCCCGCGCCGACGACGAGCCGGCCGACCTCGCCGCCGTCGTGGCGGAGCGGGTCGACGCCTGGCGGTTGTCCGCCGACGAAGCCGGTGCGACGCTCGTGCCGTGCGCGGGCCATACTGAACCGCTGCTGGTCCGCACGCCGGAAAGCGAACTGGCGCAGATTCTCGACGTCCTGCTGGACAACGCCGTCCACCACGCCGGTCAGGGAGCGACCATCACCGCCGCTTGGGAATCCACTTCGGACACCGTCACGCTGATCGTCACCGACGACGGTCCCGGCCTCCCGGCCGAGGATCTCGCCCGGGCCACCGAACGGTTCTGGCGGGCAGGCGGCGACGGCGCGCCGCGCGGAACCGGGCTCGGGCTGGCCATCGCCCGGGAGCAAACCCGGGCCAGGGGCGGGATTCTGGAGCTGCGCGCGGTCGAACCGCACGGTCTGCAGGTCCGGGTGACATTGCCCGCGGCGGTGGCGCCGTGACCGTCACCCGCCGCGCCGCGCTCCTCGGCGGCCTCGCCCTCGCGCTCGCCGCCTGCGACGACACCTACCGCGGCCCGGACCGGAAGATCACCATCGCGGCCGGCGAACCCGGCGGCTTCTACCTAGCCTTCGCCGAGGTCCTGGCCGCCGAGCTGTCCCGCGCCGAACCGCGGCTGCACTGCACCGCACTGCGCACCGAGGCGAGCGTCGAGAACGTCGAACGCGTCCGCGACGGGACCGCCGATTTCGGGCTGTCGCTCGCCGACGTCGCGCAGTCCGCCGTCGTCGGCGGCACGCCGTTCGGGAAACCCGTTCCGCTGCAAGCACTCGGCCGCGTCTACGAGAACTACCTGCAGCTCGTCGTCCGCGCCGAAGACCGCCTCACCGACCTCCGCTCCCTCGCCGGACGCCCGATCTCTGTCGGCGCGAGCCGGTCCGGTGCGGCCCAGCTGGGCGAGCGGGTCTTCGCCGCGAGCGGCGTCCGGATCCAGGCACAGCACCTGCCGTTGAACGACGCCGTCACCGCACTGCACGACCGCCGGATCGACGCGTTCCTGTGGTCCGGCGGGATCCCGACGCCCGCGCTCGCCGATCTCAACCGCACGACACCGCTCGCGCTCATCCCGCTCACGTCGGTGCTCCCCCAGCTGCGGAAGGCGTACGGGCCGCTGTACGAGCAGGTGCAGGTGCCCGCCGGGGCGTACCGCGGGGTCGGCGCGCTTGGCACCATCGGCGTCGCCAATCTGCTGGTCTGCTCCCCCAGGCTGCCCTTCGACGTCGCCGCCGCGGTCGTCCGAGTGCTCGCCGAACGCGCCGCCGAGCTGGTGCCCACGCAGGCCGTCGGAACGCAGTTCCTCGACGTGCGGACACTCATCGGCACCCAGCCCGTCCCGCTCCACCGTGGCGCGGCCGACACCTACCGCGCGCTGCACGGGTGATCGCTAGATTGGTCGGGTGACCGAACGCCGACCTCTCGCCGAAATGCCCCTGCGCGTGCGCTACCACGAATGCGACGGCCAAGGGATCGTCTTCAACGCGCATTACCTCGCCTACGCGGACATGGCGGCGTTCGAGGTCGAGAGAGCCCTCTTCGGCTCGCACGACGCACTGCTAGCCACCGGCGTCGACGTCGTGGTCGCCGAATCCAACCTGCGGTACTACGCGCCGTGCCGCTTCGACGACGAGCTGGTGGTCGCGGTGTACCTCGTGCACCTGGGCACCACGTCGATGCAGTTCGAACTGGAGGTCCGCCGCGGCGACACGGTGACGACCGAGATCCGGCTGCGGTACGTGTTCGTCGACACCGAGAACTACCGCAAGGCCGAACCGCCGCCGGAGGTGCGCGCGGCCTACGCGCAGTACCTCCCCGAGGCGGCGTGATGTTCCGAGTGCTCTTCTACCGCCCCGAAATCCCGCCCAACACGGGCAACGCGATCCGCCTTGCCGCGAACACCGGCTGCGAGCTGCATCTGGTGGAGCCGCTGGGGTTCACGTTGGAGGACAAGCAGCTTCGCCGCGCCGGGCTCGATTACCACGACCTGGCACGGGTCCAGGTGCATGCTGATTTGGCTGCCGCGTGGACGGCTTTGCTGCCGTCGAAGGTGTATGCGTTCAGCGCGACGGCCACCCGGCTCTACACGGATGTGGCTTATGCGCCAGGGGATGTGCTGCTGTTCGGGCCGGAGTCCGCGGGGTTGCCGGAGGAGGTTCAGCACGCGCCGGAGGTCACTGACCGGCTGCGGCTGCCGATGTTGCCCAATAACCGGTCGTTGAACCTGGCGAATACGGCGGCGATCGCGGTGTACGAGGGGTGGCGGCAGAACGGCTTCGAAGGTCCGTGAAGGACTCCTTGAGGGAATCTGATTCCCGCAAGGAGTCCTTCACGGACCGCTACGGCAGTCTCTGGCCGAACAGCAAGGCAGTGGCGGCACCAGCCATCAGGATGATCGTGCCCAGCACCACCCACGGCTTGCTCGCGTCCGCGTTCTTCAGCTCGTACCCGATCTGCTCGCCCAGGTCCGCGTACACGCGTTTCAGCTCGTCCGCGCTCGCCGCCTTGTAGAACTCTCCGCCGGACAGTTTCGCGATCTCGCGCAGCGACTCGTCGTCCACGCGGACGTCCTGTTGCTTGCCCTCGATGTCGACCGAGCCGTGCTCCGTGCCGAACGAGATCGACGAGATCGGCATCTGTGCCTGCTTCGCCGCCTGCGCTGCGGTGTACGCACCGCGCGGGGCGTACAGGTCTTCGGGCACCGTCTGCTTGCCGTCGCTCATCAGCACGATGCGCGCGGGCGGCGGGCCGTCCGCGCCGCCGACTACCGCGGAGAAGCTCTGGATCGACTGCATCGCCGCGTAAATGCCCTCGCCGGTGGCAGTGGACTGCGCCAGCTTCAGGTTGTCGATCGCCTTCGACACGCCCGCGCGGTCCGTCGTCGGGTTGACGAGCACGGTCGCGGTGCCCGCGAACGAGATCAGGCCCAGGTTGACGCCCGGCGTCATGTTCTGCGCGAACTGTTTCGCCGCGTCCTGTGCCGCCTTCAGCCGCGTCGGGGCGACGTCGGTGGCTTCCATCGACAGCGACACGTCGATCACCAGCATGACCGTCGCCCGGTTGCGCGGCACCTTCTGCTCCGCCGTCGGACCGGCGAGCGAGACCGTCAGGAACAGCAGCGACAGCACGATCAGCACCGCGGGCACGTGCCGGATCCAGCCCTGCGCCTTGGGCGCGACCTTCTCCAGCAGTTCGAGATTCGCGAACCGCATCACCCGGCGGCGGCGCTGCCGTTGCGCCAGCACGTACGCGACCGCCACCGCGGCGACCGCGATCAGCAGCAGGAACCACCACGGCGAACTGAATCCGGCGAGGCTCATGCCGTCGCCTCCTTGCCGGGTTCGCCGGACATCCGCACGTCGGCCGCGCTCATGCGACACCTCCGGACCAGCGGCGCTTGCGGGCTACCACGAACCGCACCATGTCGGCGATCCAGTCGGAATCGGTGCGCAGCACCAGATGCGCCGCCCCGGCCCGGCGCAGCCCGGCCGCGACCGCCTGCCGGTGCGCGTTCGCCGCCGCGCCGAATTCCTTGCGCAGCAACGCCGAGGCGTGCACCTCGCGCTGCCGTCCGGTCTCCGGGTCGGCCAGCACCACGGTGCCGACGTCCGGCAGGTCGACGTCGCGCGGGTCGACGATTTCGATCGCGATCAGCTCATGCCTTCCGCCGAGCGCCCGCAGCGGGCGCTCCCAGTCCAGGGGGCCCAGGAAGTCGGAAATCGCCACCGCGAGGCCCCTTCGGCGCGGCGGGCGGCGCAACTGTTCGAGCGCACCGGCGAAATCGCCACGGACGCCCTCGGCCGCCCGGGGAGTCTCCGCCAGCCGCCGGACGAGCCCGCGCGCGTGCGGAAGACCGCCGCGCGCCGGGAACCTCGTGGTGCCTTCGCCGTTCGACACGAGCGCGCCGATCCGGTTTCCGCCGCCACCGGTCAGGTGCGCGACCGCCGCGGTCGCGCAGACCACCAGGTCGCGTTTCTCGCAGAGCGCGGTGCCGAAGTCGAGGCTCGCCGACATGTCCGCGACGACCCACGTCTCCAGCTCGCGGTCCGCTACCGTCTCGCGGATGTGCGGCGTCGTGGTGCGCGCGGTGACCGCCCAGTCCATCCGGCGCACGTCGTCGCCCGGCTGGTACGGCCGCGCTTCGCCGGGTTCCGAACCCGGCCCCGGCACGAGGCCGAGGTGGTTGCCCTGGAGCAGGCCGTCGAGACGGCGGCGCACTTCGAGTTCGAGCGTCCGCAGTCCCGCTTCCATCCGCTCGCCGCGCAGGATCGGCGGCGCCCAGCCGGGACGTCCGCCCGGTTCTTTCGAGGAGGTGCCAGCCACGCCGTTACCTGACAGGCGCGCCCGCCGGCACCGGGCCGGCGCCGCCCTGCGGCCGGGCCGAAACCTGCGGCAGCGGCACGGTCTGCAGCACGCGGGTGACGATGTGGTCCACCGGCACGCCGTCGGCCAGCGCGTCGTACGACAGCACGAGCCGGTGCCGCAGCACGTCCGGCACGACGTCGACGACGTCCTGCGGAAGCACGTAGTCCCGGCCGCGCACGAGCGCCAGCGCCCGCGCCGCGGCGATGATGCCGAGGCTCGCGCGCGGCGAAGCGCCGTAGGACACCCAGCCGGCGACGTCGGACAGGCCGTGGTCGTTCGGGGTGCGCGTGGTGAGCACCAGCCGCACGACGTAGTCGACCAGCGCGTGGTGCACGAACACCTGCGACGCGACGCCCTGCAGCCGCACCAGCTCCGCCGGGCTCAGCACCTCGTGCGGCTCCGGCGGCGTGACGCCCATCCGGTAGATGATCTCGCGCTCCTCCTCGGCGGTGGGGTACTCGACGAGGATCTTGAACAGGAACCGGTCGCGCTGCGCTTCCGGCAGCGGGTACACGCCCTCGTTCTCGATCGGGTTCTGCGTGGCCAGCACGAGGAACGGATCCGGCATCGGGAAGGTCTTGCCGCCGATCGACACGTGCCGCTCGGCCATCACCTCCAGCATCGCCGACTGCACCTTCGCCGGGGCGCGGTTGATCTCGTCGGCGAGCACGAAGTTCGCGACCACCGGGCCCAGCTCGACGTCGAACTGCTCGGAGCCCTGCCGGTAGATGCGCGTGCCGAGGATGTCGGCGGGCACCAGGTCGGGGGTGAACTGCACGCGGGAGAACGAACCGCCGACCACGCGCGCGAACGTCTCGACCGCCAGCGTCTTCGCGACCCCGGGCACGCCTTCGAGCAGCAGGTGCCCCTTCGCCAGCAGCCCGACGAGCATGCGCTCCACCAGCCGGTCCTGTCCGACGATGACGCGCTTCACCTCGAACACAGTGCGTTCCAGCAGCTGGGCGTCCCGCGCCGGGGTGCCGGGCTGCTGCCCGTTCGCGCCCTCGGCGAAGCCGGGCTCGGTCACTCTTCCTCCAGGGGTTTCCACGTCTGCGTGCTCGCCCGCGACCCTACTGCGTCGCGAACTTCCCGCGACGGTAGCCAATCGCATCGCCAGTGTGACAGCTGTGAAGCCCCTGTCAGCGGTGCTTTTCCAGGTCCTCCGGCGTGTCGATGTCGTCGCTCTCGCCCGGTTCCGCGGCCAGCTCGGCGATCCGCAGCCCGCCCAGGGTCCGGCGCAACGACGCGTTCTCCGGACGCTCTGGCATCGCCTCGCGCAACGCCGCGGCGCGCCAGGCGCTGACCAGCCATTGCCGCTCCCCCGCCGCGTCCACGAGCACCGCGCCGTCCGCATCGGCCACAGTGGACCGCAGCCGGTCCACTGTGGAGCGCCGGATGCCAGGCAGATCAGCGGCGAGGAGCACGACGATCTCCGCGTCTCCGACCGCCGCCAGTCCAGCGGCCAGCGCGGCGACAGGCCCGGCTCCGGGAACCTCCTCGCGAGTCCAGACGACCGCGTCGTATCCCGGCCGCTCCGGCCCGCACACGACGATCGGCTCCGCGCCAGCCAGCGCCTCGACGGCCCGGCCCAGCAAGGACATCCCGCCGACCCGCAGCTCCGGCTTGTCCACTCCGGACAATCGGCGCGCGGCTCCGCCGGCCAGGACGATCCCGGCGAACCGGGGGCGCTCAGTCATGCCCCCAGCGTGCCTGCCCGGAAACCCGCGCGCGCTTCAGGGGTCGCCCGCGTTAGGTTGCCGAGGTGCCCGACACCGCGCGACTGCTCGCCGCTTACGACCGCGAGGTCCGGCAAGCCGAGCTGACCCAAGCCGAACCCGGCCAAGAACTGACTCTCGACGGCCCGCTCGCCCGCCTCACCGGCGGCCGCCGCGGGTTCGTCTCCGGACCGCCCGACCTCGGCGTGACCGGCGGCGCGCTCGACGAGCTGATCGCCCGCCAGCGCGCGTTCTTCGCCGCTCGCGGCGAGGAGTTCGAGTGGAAGACCCGCAGCCACGACCGTCCCGCCGAGCTGCCGGAACGGTTGCTCGCCGCCGGGTTCATCCCAGAGGAAACCGAAACCGTCCTGATCGCCCCGCTGGACGCCGTCGCCGCCTCGGCTCCCCCGTCGGCCGACGTGGTCGTGCGGGAAGCCGGCGGCCACGACGACCTGCTGCGCATCGCGACGCTTTCGGCCTCGGTGTTCGGCCACGACGAGGCCGCCGTCGCCGCGGATCTGCTCGCCAGGGCCCGCGCCGATTCCGGCACCACCACGCACGTCGTGGCGGAGGCGGACGGCCGGTTCGTCGCCGCGTCCCGGCTGGAACTGGTGCCCGGCACCGGATTCGCCGGATTGTGGGGCGGCGCGACCCTGCCCGAATGGCGCGGCCGGGGCCTCTACCGGGCGCTCGTGGCGCACCGGGTCGGCGCGGCCCGCGCCCGCGGCGTCGCCTACCTCCAGGTGGACGCGCTGCCGACCAGCCGCCCGATCCTCGAACGGCTCGGCTTCACCGCGGTCACCGAAACGACGCCGTACGTGTGGAGCCCGCTCAGCCGATGAGGCGCGTCGCGTACGGCATGATCCCGCCGTAGCGGACCGAGGTCACGCGCACGTACGAACCCGACTGCGGGGCCTCGACCATCTGCCCGTTGCCCAGGTACAGGGCGACGTGGTGGATGCCGCCCGAGCCGCCCCAGAAGAGCATGTCGCCGCGGCGCATCTGCGACAGCGGCACCCGGCGGCCCGAGGTGTACTGGTAGCCGCTGAAGTGCGGCAGGCCCTGCACGCCGGCGAAGGCGTAGATCATCAGTCCGGAGCAGTCGAAGCCGATCTTGCGGTAGTCGCCGTAGCGGTCGGCCACGCCGCCGTCGCGGATGCCGCGGGTCGGGCCGCTGCCGTTGCCGCCGCCCCACGCGTACGGCATGCCCACCTTGGACAGCGCCCGCGCGATCACCGCTTCGATCGAGCTGCCCGCCGCCGGGGAGGGACGACGGCCGCCGCCCCCGCCGCCGTTGTCGTCGTCGTGGCTGTTCGCCGCCGCCCGCAGCGCCGCCTGCCGCGCGCGCTCCTCGTCCTCGCGCTGCTTCTGCGCGAGCCAGTCCTGGTACCGCTGGCGCTGCCCCTGCAGGCCGTTGACCTTCGCCTGCGCGGCGTACAGCTGCTGCTCGACGGAGTTCTTGTTGGCTTCCAGCTGCGTGTTCTGCGCGGCCTGGGCCTGCTGCGCGGACACGGCGGCCGACTGCGCGGCGTCCGCGGTGCCCTTCGCGCGGGTGGCCGCGTCCTGCTTCTGCTGCGCCAGTTCCAGCGCCTTGCGCGCGGCCGAGTCCTTGTTGGCCTTCTCCGTCTGCGCCTGCTGGAGCCGGTCCATCGCGTTGAGCCGCGAGCCGCCGATGGCGTTGAGCAGCTGGGCGCGGGCGAGCAGGTCCTTCGGGCTGTCCGAGGTGAGGTACGCCGAAACCGACCCGATCGTGCTGCCCTGCTCGAAGCTCGCGGCGGCGAACTTCTTCGCGTCCTCGCGGGCCTTCTCGATGGCGCCGGCCGCCGCGTCCGCCTCCTGGCGCGCGGACTTGGCGTCGTTCTGCGCCTGGGTGGCCTCGTCCTGCGCGGTCTGCAGGTCGACCAGGGCCTTCATGGCCTGTTCCTGCTTCAGCTCGACGTCGTCCTGCAGCGCGCTGAGCTTCTGCTCGGCCTGCGCGAGCTGGTTGGTGAGCCGGCCGACCTCGCCCGCCTTCGCGTTGGCGTCGCCCTTGGCCGAGTCGATCGAGGAGTCGCTGGGGTTCGGCGGCGGCGGGGGCACCGCGAGCCCGGTGCTCGTCGCGCCGAGCAGCGCCGCCAGGGTGACCGTCGCGATCGTCAGGCCGCGCCGCGCTCCGGCTCCGCGCACCAGCGCTCCCGCCGTCCCGGACCGTCCCCGCCGGACCCTCACGCCCGCCACCTCCGCTCACTGGCTGCCGGCCCGCGCGGACGTACCGTCACACCGCGCACCACTGCAGTCACACCACTATCACAAGCCTCAGCAAGAACTTACACACCGCGGAGATCATTTCCCCTGTTCGGGGGACGCGACGCGCGGCGCTCCGGGATGGCGCACGTCACTCCGCGTGTCGTCTTGAACGAAATACAGGACACGCGTACTGTTTGGGGCGACGGACGAGGTGTGCCCTCCCGGTTCCGGTCCTACGGTGGGGGTGCGCAAGACTCGCCTGGGTCGACCCGACGACCCGGATTACGACACCGAACTGACCCGGGAGGACACGCCGGCGGCGGCGTGGAATCCATGCCACTGGAGTTAGACGTGACTGCACCTAGCAAGGACAGCTTCGGCGCCAAGGACACCTTGCAGGTGGGAGAGAACTCGTACGAGATCTTCCGCCTGGACAAGGTCGAAGGCGCCGCGCGGCTGCCCTACAGCCTGAAGATCCTCCTCGAGAACCTGCTGCGCACCGAGGACGGCGCGAACATCACCGCCGGCCACATCCGCGCGCTCGGCGGCTGGGATCCGAACGCGGACCCGTCGATCGAGATCCAGTTCACGCCCGCCCGGGTGATCATGCAGGACTTCACCGGCGTGCCCTGCGTGGTCGACCTGGCCACCATGCGCGAGGCCGTGACCGCGCTCGGCGGCGACCCGGACAAGGTCAACCCGCTCGCCCCGGCCGAGATGGTCATCGACCACTCGGTGATCATCGACGTGTTCGGCCGCGCGGACGCCTTCGAGCGCAACGTGGAGATCGAGTACGAGCGCAACCGCGAGCGCTACCAGTTCCTGCGCTGGGGCCAGGGCGCCTTCGACGAGTTCAAGGTCGTCCCGCCGGGCACCGGCATCGTGCACCAGGTCAACATCGAGCACCTGGCCCGCACGGTGATGGCCCGCAACGGCCAGGCGTACCCCGACTCCTGCGTCGGCACCGACTCGCACACCACCATGGTCAACGGCCTGGGCGTGCTGGGCTGGGGCGTCGGCGGCATCGAGGCCGAGGCGGCCATGCTGGGCCAGCCGGTGTCGATGCTGATCCCGCGCGTCGTCGGCTTCAAGCTCACCGGCGAGATCCCGGCGGGCGTCACCGCGACCGACGTCGTGCTCACGATCACCGAGATGCTGCGCCGCCACGGCGTGGTCGGCAAGTTCGTCGAGTTCTACGGCGAGAGCGTCGCCCAGGTGCCGCTGGCCAACCGCGCGACCATCGGCAACATGAGCCCGGAGTTCGGCTCCACCGCGGCGATCTTCCCGATCGACGAGGAGACCGTCCGCTACCTCAAGCTCACCGGCCGTTCGGCCGAGCAGGTCGCGCTGGTCGAGGCGTACGCCAAGGAGCAGGGCCTCTGGCACGACCCGTCCCACGAGGCGCAGTACTCCGAGTACCTCGAGCTGGACCTGTCGACGGTCGTTCCGTCCATCGCCGGCCCGAAGCGCCCGCAGGACCGCATCGAGCTGTCCGACGCGAAGTCCTCGTTCCGCAAGTCGGTGCACGACTACGCCGAGGACGAGCTGCCCGCCCCGCACACCAACGTCGACGAGACCGTCGAGGAGACCTTCCCGGCCTCCGACCCGGCCGCGCTGTCGTTCGCGGACGAGACCGCCGTGCCGGTGCAGTCCGCGGCCAACGGGGCCACCGGGCGGCCGAGCAAGCCGGTCAAGGTGTCCACCGCCGACCGCGGCGAGTTCGTGCTCGACCACGGCGCCGTGGTGATCGCCTCGATCACCTCGTGCACCAACACCTCCAACCCGTCGGTCATGCTGGGCGCGGCGCTGCTCGCGCGCAACGCGGTCGACAAGGGCCTCTCGGTCAAGCCGTGGGTCAAGACGTCGATGGCTCCGGGTTCGCAGGTCGTCACCGACTACTACAACAAGGCCGGTCTCTGGCCGTACCTCGAGAAGCTGGGCTACCACCTGGTCGGCTACGGCTGCACCACCTGCATCGGCAACTCGGGCCCGCTGTCGGACGAGATCTCCGCCGCGATCCAGGAGAACGACCTCACCGCGGTCTCGGTGCTCTCGGGCAACCGGAACTTCGAGGGCCGGATCAACCCGGACGTCAAGATGAACTACCTGGCGTCCCCGCCGCTGGTCATCGCGTACGCGCTGGCCGGCACGATGGACTTCGACTTCGCGACGCAGCCGCTCGGCCAGGACACCGACGGCAACGACGTGTTCCTGAAGGACATCTGGCCCTCGCCGCAGGAGATCCAGGAGACCATCGACTCCGCGATCACCCAGGAGATGTTCACCAAGGACTACGCCGACGTGTTCGACGGCGGCGAGCGCTGGAAGTCGCTGCCGACGCCGACCGGCAAGACCTTCGAGTGGGACGCCGAGTCCACCTACGTCCGGAAGCCCCCGTACTTCGACGGCATGACCGCCGAACCGGCTCCGGTGCAGGACATCTCGGGTGCCCGGGTGCTGGCGAAGCTGGGCGACTCGGTCACCACCGACCACATCTCCCCCGCCGGCGCGATCAAGGCCGACACCCCCGCCGGCCGCTACCTGACCGAGCACGGCATCGACCGCAAGGACTTCAACTCTTACGGTTCGCGCCGCGGCAACCACGAGGTCATGATCCGCGGCACCTTCGCGAACATCCGGCTGCGCAACCAGCTGCTGGACGACGTGCAGGGCGGCTACACCCGCGACTTCACCGTCGAGGGAGCCCCGCAGGCATTCATCTACGACGCGGCCCAGAACTACGCGGCCGCGGGCACCCCGCTGGTCGTCCTGGGCGGCAAGGAGTACGGCTCCGGTTCGTCCCGCGACTGGGCGGCCAAGGGCACCAGCCTGCTGGGCGTGCGCGCGGTGATCACCGAGTCGTTCGAGCGCATCCACCGCTCGAACCTGATCGGCATGGGCGTCATCCCGCTGCAGTTCCCGGAGGGAGAATCGGCGTCGTCGCTGAAGCTGGACGGCACCGAGACGTTCGACATCGAGGGCATCACGAAGCTGAACGAGGGCGAAACCCCCGCACGGTCCACGTGACGGCCACGAAGGAAGACGGCTCAAAGGTGGAGTTCGACGCGGTCGTCCGCATCGACACCCCCGGCGAAGCGGACTACTACCGCAACGGCGGCATCCTGCAGTACGTGCTGCGCAAGATGACCCAGTCCTGACGGTCTAGATTCCGCCAGGTTTCGTGGCCCGCCCCGGTTCTCCGGGGCGGGCCACACTGCTTTCCACCCCCCGCCGACCATCCGTGAGGGACTCCTTCACGGACTTAGATTCCCTCAAGGAGTCCTTCACAGACCGCCCCGCAAAGAACCGCAGCAAACGCACCCACCCGACCAGGCACCCACACCACCCCCGCACCCCGATACGAAGCCCAAATGCGGTCTGAGGGTGCTTGTCAAGGCATCTTTCCCGCCTTGACAAGCACCCTCAGACCGTCATCACAATTGGCTTCGGGGTGCCCCACGCACCCCCCGAATGCAATGTCGCCGCCAGGCGACGAGCCATCACCCCACCACAGCCCCACTCCGAGGATCCACCTTCACCCGACCCGCCCGAGGATGGGAAAAGTCGAACATCCCACCCATCGACCCAGCCAGCACATCGAACGACCCGCCACCAATCCGCCCCAAATGCCAGTTGTCCTCAATAAACCGCAACACCGAAGTCTGATCCGTCATCGTGTGATCAACATAATTCACCTTGCTATAAGGCGAAATCACCAGCAACGGCAACCGAGGCCCATACCCGCACCGATCCGCAGACCCGCCGAGCTTAACCGGATGAGCAGTACACACCGAAGCATCCTGCCCAGAATCATGAGACCCATTGACGACCTTAGACGCGACATGGTCATACCACCCGTCCGAATCGTCATAAGCCAGCACAATCGCAGTATTCTTCCACTCCGGCGAAGCCTGGATCCGATTAACCTCCTCAGCCACAAACGCCTGCTCATCCAACGGATCCGAGTACCCCGCATGCCCGTCCTGATACTCAGGCGCCTTCAAAAAACTCACCGCAGGCATGACCCCCGCAGCAAGCGCGTCATTGAAATCCCGAACGTCATACTGATGATTAGCCTGATCCTGCTGCCCCACCGCATGCAATGACGACGGCGGCAGATGCTTCCGGTTAGCCGTAGACTGGTAATACTGGAACGGCTCATGATGCGGACTGTAGTCAACCGAAGCCTGCCCACCCACATTCGGATGCTTAGTCCCGCAAACGGCATACCCGTTCGCCTCACCAGTAGGCCGGAACCCACCCTCGAACCACCCCCACGTAACCCCGCGCGCATTCAGCAGATCACCAACATTGCGCCCCTGGAACGCACCGAGGTTGTCAGTCGCCGTGTGATTCTTGTCCGAACAGTCGTCAAACGCCGGATCCGGGTCGGTGATCATAGTGCCAACCCCGTGCGCATCAGGCGACGCCGCAGTATGCGGATCAACCTTAGGCTCACCGGTCACCGAATCAACCGGCTGCAACCCATGCGTCTGCCCGGAGATGAGATTGATCGCGCCAGGACTAGACGGACCAAAAACAGTATTGAACGAATTATCGTTCAACGCATAATGCTGAGCATAATTCCACATCGCGGTAACCGTATTACCGTCGAAGTAATTCATCACCAGCCCAGGCTCACCGAACAACACAGGCTGCCCAGTGCACTTATCCTTCTCCGTATACTCGACAAACTTATCCATCTTGCCACCATTGAACGCAGCCTGCTCCTTCTTGTAATCATGCGCCTGATCACAGGTAAGCGCCTGATCCGGACTAAGCCGCTTCGGGTTATAGGCATTCGGGTTGTGCTGCAACAACTCCGGAGTCAACCCATTGACCTTCGGAGTACCAGGCGCAGCATGAAACGGCGTCCCGTTCTCATTCGTCGCCTCAGGATAAGTCCCGAAATAATGGTCAAAGGAAATATTCTCGCCAAAGATCACCACGACGTGCTTGATCGGCGTAGCGGTCGCGAACGTCTCGGCGGCGACGGCCTGCCCCGGCACCGGAGTCGACGCCGAACTGCTCGCGCACGCCGCCGCCAGCGCCGCGGTCGCTGCCAGCGCGGCTGCCGCGGTGGCCCTCCTGGTCCGCATCACTCCCGTGCTCCTTCCGCTCAGCCCAGCATTGCCCGGCCGTAGTGGTCGGCCGGATCCGTCACGCCCGGGAACAGGTGGAAATACCCGCCCCCGAACGGCGAGACGTAGTCGGTGAGCGGCTCGCCGGCGAGCCGCTTCTGCACGGCCTCGAACTGCTTTTCGAGGTCGCGCTGGTAACAGGTGAAGACGAGGCCCATGTCGAGGTTGCCGTTGGCGTCGACGCCGCGGTCGTAGTTCACCGCGCGGCGCAGGATCCGCTGTCCGTCGGTCTGCGGGGTGCGCGGGTTCGCGAGCCGGATGTGGCTCGTCAGCGGGACGACGGTGCCGACCGGGTCCTCGGCGTAGCGCGGCACGTCCTCCTCGGCCGCGCCGTCGAGCGGCGCGCCGGTGTCGCGGCGGCGGCCGATCATGTTCTCCTGCTCCGACAGCGACACCCGGTCCCAGAACTCGACCAGCATCCGGATCAGCCGGATCACCTGGTAACTGCCGCCGTCCTCGGTCCACACGAGACTGTCCGCTTCGGACGGTGCCGGGTTCGCGGTGCCGTCCTTGAAGCCCAGCAGATTGCGCGGGGTCCCGGCCGGGCGCGGCGGCGAGCTGAACCCGTCGATCTTCCAGCGCAACTGCATCCCGCCCCTGGTCGCGCGGGCGATGTCGCGCAAGGCGTGCAGCACCGTGTCCGGCTCGGCGGCGTTGAGCACCAGGCTCAGATCGCCGTGGCACCACTGGGGATCGAGCGCGTCGTCCGGGAACATCGGCATCTGCTTGAGCTTCGGCGGTTTCCGTGCGGCGAGCCCGTACCGGTCGTCGAACAGCGACGCGCCAGCGCCGACGAGCACCGACAACTGTCCTTTCGGGACTTCCGGTCCGAGGACGCCGGAGTCCGCGGGCGGTCCGGTGATCCCGACCGACGCGGGTGCGCCGCCGCTGGTGAGAAACCGCGCGCGGGCGGTGAGTTCCTTGAGCAGCGCAGTGAGTTCGGCGCGGTTCTCGGCGACGACGTCGAAGGCGGCGACCACCGAGTGTCGCGCCGGTTCCGCCAGCACAGCGGTCTGACGCAGGCCGTGGAACGGGACCCCGGCCGCCGTCGCGCTGCCGGACAGCCCGATCAAACCCGCGCCCGCCCCGGCAGCGGCCGCTCCGCGCAGGAACGCCCGCCGCTCCAGCGTCACGACACCCTCCTCGGCTCCGCGATCGCCGCGACCGGGGCCAGGCGTTCGGTCAGCTCGGAGACGTCGGCGTTGATGCGCTGCCGCTGCTGCCGGTCGAGTGCGGAGAGCGGTTTCCCTGCAACGGCTTGAAGTTCTCGATCGGTGCGGGCGATCCACGCGTCGAGGTCTTTCAGGCCGGGGAACCGGGTGGTCAGGAGCGGGCGCAGCACGTCGAGCACGGCGCGGGTGCCGGTGAGGTTCGCGCCGGCGGTCGCGAGGTTCGAGCCGCTGCCGTAGTCGGTGCGGCCGGTCAGCTCGAACTGGAGGGTGTTCTCCATGATTTCGTGCGCGCGCAGGCCGAGGTCGTTCTGGTCGATCTGGGCTTCGGCGAACGACGCGCGCAGCTTCTGGACGGCCTGGTCGAGCTGATCGGCCACCGGAGCCAGCGCGGGCATCGATTCGTTGTGCCACAAGCCGTTCTCGAGCCGGTGGAAGCCGGTGAAACCAGGGTCCGCGGCTCCGGCGGGCAGTCCGGCGGTGGTGCCGTTGATCGCCCCGTCCGAGTCGCCGAACGCGTCGTAGGCGGCACCGAGCCGTTCGTAGGTGAGGTGTGCGGTGAGCCAAGCTTGCTGTGCCGCACCGCGATTCCCCGAATGGACGGCTTGCGCCAGCGCGGCAGTCTGGCCGGTGAGCGTGCCGAGGCCGTCGGCGACATAGCCGTGGTACTGCTTGAGCGGACCGAGGAGATCGGCGTTGGTCACCGGCACCACGGCCGGTCCCGGACGGTCCGCGCCACCGGTGACCTGCACGGACGGCCCGACGAACGGCGTGCCGTCCTCGGGCGCGCAGCGCAGGGCGTACGCGCCGTTGCCGAGGTTTACCGGCAGCGAGCGCGTCGTGCCCGGGCCGACGCCTTCCAACTCCCCGAAGACCGTGCCGGTGGCCGGGTCGACGAGGTCAATTTCCATCGTGACGGCCGCGTTGTTGCGGACCTGGAGGGTCTGCGGCCCGGCCGGCGGCGCGGTCCAGCCGTCGCCGCAGGCCGAGCGCGAAACCTGAACCGGGCCGGCCTGGGCGGGCGAGCCGGAGCAGCCGGCGAGCACCGCGGTCCCGACGAGGACCGCCGTCCACCTGGCCGCGCCGCACCCGCCCACCCAGCGCCGCACGTCAACTCCCCTCAGGTGAACTTCTGGCGGACACTTTCACCGATCCGCCGGACGCTGACAAGAGGGTTGTGCCGTTATGCCCGGTTCCGGGCCGAAGATCAGCCGATCAGCTCTTCGCGGGCGAGGTGAAGGGCTGCCGGTCCGGCTGGAACACCTGCCCGTCGGCGGGCACCTTCAGGTCGATCAGGTACGCGGCGGTCGCGTCGTCGACGCCGCGCGCCTTGCCGAGGATGCAGTGCCCGAACGCGTCGACCGACAGCAGCCGGGAGTTGCCCAGCTCCTCGGCCATCCGCTGGCCGTACCGGTACCGGGTGGCCGGGTCGTAGAAGTTGCTGACCACCAGCACCGGCGTCGCGGTGTTCGCCCGCCACGGCCCGCGGTACGGGTCGGACGTCTTCGCCGCGGGCCACACCGGGCAGGCGGCGATGTCGGAGAACACCTGGTAGCGGCCGAACGTCGGCGACTCGCGGTCCGCCTTGGCCGCGATCCCCGGCACCTGCTCCTGCTTGATCCGCATCGGCTTGTCCGCGCAGTTCACCGCGAAGTACGAGTCGTTGCCGGTGTACGGGCTGTCCGGGGCGAGGTCGGCCAGACCGCGGCGGCCCGCGGAGAGTGTGCCCTTCCGCGCGGACTGGGCCTGCAACGACGGGTGCAGCACCGAGTACGCCTGCTGCAAGCCCGCGGCCAGGTCGGCGAACTCATCCGGCGCGTACAAGGCGCTCGACGTCGCGCCGACCAGCGCGCCGAGATCGACCTTCGTGCCGTCCGGCAGCGTGATCGGGTCGGTGCGCACGTGCTCGCGCAGTTCGTCGTACTTCGCGCGCGGGTCGCCGCCCGCGCTGAACGCGCACTTGTCGCCGGCCTGGGCGCAGCGCTTGAGGAAACCGTCGAGCGCGATCTCGAAGCCCTGCGCCCGGCCCAGGTCGTAAGTGACGCCGTCGTTGGTGCGCAGCTGCGGGTCGACGTTCCCGTCGATCACGATCGCCCGCGTCTGCTTCGGGAACATCGCGGCGTAGGTCGACCCGACGAGGGTGCCGTAGGAGAAGCCGGTGTAAGTCAGCTGCTGGTCGCCCACCGCGGCGCGCAGCTGGTCGAGGTCACGCACGACGTCGCGAGTGGACATGTGGTCCAGCAGCGCCCCGGCGTTGCGTCGGCAGAACTGGCCGTAGTCGCGGTAGCCGGCGAGCGTGCCGGAGATTTCCTTGCGCGACAACGGAACCGGCAGCAACTGCCCCTGGACGTCCGCCGCGTCCTCGGCGGTGGTGAAGCAGCGCAGCGGGTTGCTGGCCCCGACGCCGCGCGGATCGAACCCGACGAGGTCGAAGCGGTCCATCACCTGCGGACGGAAGTAGCGGTCGCCCGCGATCGGCATCCGCAGGCCGGATCCGCCCGGACCGCCCGGGTTGAGGAACAGCGACCCGATCCGCTGCCCGGGAATCTTGGCGGCGCGCTTCATCAGCGCGATGTCGATGGTGCCGAGCGACGCGTCGTCGTGGTCGATCGGGACGCGGTACCGCGAGCAGCTGTACAGCTTCAGCTGGTCTTCCGGGACGCCGCGCAGCTGGTCTTTGGTGCACTCCTCCCACTTGACCGGCGCGGTACGCGCGATCTCCGCGGGTTTGGCCTGCTGCGCCGCCGCCGGAGCGGGCGCCGCGACGGCGGTTCCGGCCAGCCCGGTCAGCGCGGTCGCGATCGCCGCGACCAGCGCTCCGGTTCGTGCTCTTTTCGATCCGCGCACGTGGATTCTCCCCTGTTTGCGCACCCGCCTGATTACGGGGCGTCACCGAGACTGGCATAATCCGGCCAAGCCGGGCACCGGCCAAACGGAGGAACTCAGGGTTCCGACGAGCGATCACCGCGCGGCCGGGCTCAGGGGCAGTCCTCGACGACGGGCTGGACGGGCGACAGGAAGGGGTCGAACCGGACAGCGATCTCGCCGCGCGCCATCACGCGGACCCGGTAGCCGTCCGGCCAGGGCGGGTCGCCGGCCTCGTCGTCGCGTTCGTACAAGAGGCCGTGCGAGCCGGGGAGCCGCCGGGCGACGTACTCCAGGAGTTCGGTCAGCTCCTGTTCTTCGTCCCGGCGGCGGTTGGGCATGCCGTGCACCGTCAGCACGAACCGGCCGTTGAACACCTTGAGCCGCGCTTCGCCGGACATCCAGTCGATCGCCGCGACGCGCTCGCGGACGTCCTCGATCAGCTCGCCGAACTTCTCTTCGCCGAACTCGACCTCCGCCGGGGACTCTTCCAGCGCGAACCAGCCGTGGAATTCGTACATCGAGCTCCCCCGGGAGCGCTCAGGAGCGGGACAGCACGAAAACCGGGAACTCCCGCCCCGCCTCGTTTCGTTCCATCTCGTAGCCCGGCCAGAATTCGAGCAGCTCCGCCCACATCCGGTCGTACTCCGCGCCCTCCAGCTCGCGCGCCTTGACCTCGATCTCGCGGCCGCGCAGCCCTACCGTCGCGCGCGGGTTCTCGCGGAGGTTGTGCGTCCACGCCGGGTTCTGCGGGCGGCCCCAGTTGGAGCCGGTGAGCACGAACTCGCTGCCGTGCGGGTAGTACAGCAAGTTCGTGCTCCTCGGCAGGCCGCTGCGCCGTCCGGTGGTGGTGAGCCGCAGCGACGGCAGCCCGGCCAGGCCGACCAGGGTGACCCGGCCCCCGAACCACCGGTGCAGCTGCCGGTCGGTCGCGATGATGGCGCGCGAGGCGCTCATCAGCAGGGGCTGGGTGCCGAGCTTGCGGGCGAGTGCCGCCAGAGGGTTACGCACGCACTGATCTTGCCAAACTCACCCCGAACCGCTGCTGTGAGTCTGTCCACCATCGCTCCAGCGCGAACCCGGCGGCGTTCAGTTCCGCCTCGACGCCGTCCGGCCGGAACTTCGCGGACACCTCGGTGCGGACGTGCTCGCCCTCGGCGAACGGCACGATCAGGTCCGCGCCGGGGATGCGCACCTCCAGCCGGCACCGCGCGCGCAGCCGCATTTCGATCCACTCGTGGTCGGCGTCCCAGTACGCGACGTGGTCGAACTCGTCCGGGTCGAAATCCGCGCCGAGTTCGGTGTTGATCACGCGCAGCACGTTGCGGTTGAACGCCGCGGTGACGCCGGCCGCGTCGTCGTACGCCCGCTCCAGCGTCTCCCGGTCTTTCACCAGGTCCGTGCCGAGCAGCAGCCATTCCCCTTCGCCGAGCACGTCTCGCACCGAACGCAGGAACTCCGCGCGTTCGGCCGGGAGGAAGTTGCCGATCGTGCCGCCGAGGAAGGCGACCACTCGCGGCGCGGTGCCCGGCAGCAGCTGCAGGTGCTGGGTGAAATCGCCGACGACCCCGCGCACGTCGAGCTTCGGGTAGTCCGCCGTGATCGCGGCGGCCGCCTCGGCGAGCGCGGTCTCCGACACGTCCATCGGCACGAACGCTTCGAGCGTGCCGTGCGCGGTGAGCGCGTCCAGCAGCAGCCGGGTCTTCTCGCTCGACCCCGAGCCCAGCTCGACGAGCGTGTGCGCGCCGGTGCGTTCGGCGACCTCGGCGGCCCGCTGCGCGAGCACCTCGCGTTCGCTGCGGGTGGGGTAGTACTCCGGCAGCGCGGTGATCTTCTCGAACAGCCTGCTGCCTTCGGCGTCGTAGAACCACTTGGGCGGCAACCACTTCTGGTCGGCCAAGAGCCCTTCGCGCACGTCCGCGCGCAGTTCCGCGGCCACGTCGCGGCGATGGCTCTCCAGGTCCGCTTCGGTCATCGGGCGGTGCTCCGTTCCAGGGTCAGGGGAAGGATGTCGACGCCGTCCGCGGTGACGCGCACGGCGTGGTGGTCGGGCACGGCGGTCCAGGCCGGGTCCGGATCGCACGGCTCCGACGCCAGCACCACGCCGGTTTCCGTGCGGCGCACGGACAACGCGTGCGTCCAGGCGGTGCCGACGAGCAGTTCGCCGTCGGTGAGCAGGAGGTTCAGCCGCGAGCCGGGAGCAGCCGCCTCGACCTCCCGCACGAGGGCGGTCACCGCTTCGAGCGGCTCCTCCCCCGCGTGCAGCCGGGCGCGCAGCAAGGCCCACAGCAGTGCGGAATCCGTGGGCGCTTCGAGCGTGAACAGCTCAGCCACGTCGAGCCGGCTGGCCAGCCCGCGCATCGAACCGGGCCAGCCGCGCACCACGCCGTTGTGGCTGAACAGCCAGCGGTCCTCAGTGAACGGCGCGGCGGCGGCCTCGGTGACCGGCATGCCGGTGGTGCCGTTGCGCACCGCCGCGACGAACGCCGTGGTGCGCACCGAAGCGGCCAGCGCGGGCAGCGTCTGGTCGGTCCACAACGGCTCGCGACGGCGGTACCGCTGCGGCGGCGCGCCCGGCTCCGGGTACCAGCCGAGGCCGAAACCGTCGGCGTTCACCGAACCGCCGCCGCGCATGTCGAGCGGCGCGTACGACTGCACGAGCAGCGCGTGCGGCGCGGCGAACATCAGCTCCGCCGGGGACACCGGCGCGCCGAGATAGGCGAGATGACGGCACATCCGGCTAGCCCGCCTCGCCCGGGCGCGGATCGCGCGCGCACCGGAAGCCGGAGAAGATCTGCCGCCGGATCGGGTAGTCCCAGTTGCGGAACGTGCCCCGGATCGCCGCCGCGTCGGTGCCGAACGACCCGCCGCGCAGGATCTTGTACTCCGGCCCGAAGAACACCTCCGAGTACTCCCGGTACGGGAACGCGGAGAAGCCCGGATAGCCGTGGAAATCGGTGCTCGTCCACTCCCAGACGTCGCCGATCAGCTGGTGCACGCCCAGCGGCGACGCACCGGCCGGGTACGCGCCCGCCTCGGCCGCGCGCAGGTGGCGCTGCCCCAGGTTGGCGTGCTCGGCCGTCGGTTCCTCGTCGCCCCACGGGAACCGCCGCGACCGGCCGCTCGCCGGATCGTGCCGGGCGGCCTTCTCCCATTCCGCCTCGGTGGGCAGCCGCTTGCCCGCCCAGCGCGCGTACGCCTCCGCCTCGTAATAGGAGACGTGCACGACCGGCTCGTTCTCCGGGACGCGCTCGCGCACGCCGAAGCGGACGCGCCACCAGCCGTCCGGTTCGCGGTGCCAGAACCGGGGCGCGGTGATGTCGTGCTCCTGCCGGTACGTCCAGCCGGGCTCGCTCCAGAACCGCCGGTCGTGATAGCCGCCGGATTCCAGGAACTCGACGTACGCCCCGCAGGTGACCGGGGTGGTGTCGAGGACGAAGGCGGGCACGTCGACCTCGTGCGCCGGGCGTTCGTTGTCCAGCGCCCACGGTTCGGCGGTGGTGCCCATGGTGAACCGGCCGCCGGGCACGAGCACCTCGGCGGGCAGCTTCCGGTTCGGCGCGCGCGGCGGCTCCGGGGCGTGCAGCACCGGTTCGCCCTTGCGCAGCTGGTGGGTGGCCAGCATGGTCTCGTCGTGCTGCTGCTCGTGCTGGGTGATCATGCCGAAGGCGAACGCGCTCTCGGTGAGCCGCCGTCCGTCCAGCGGGGCGGTTTCCAGGACGTCGAACGCCTTTTCGCGAACTTCCTTCACGTAGGCGCGGGCCTCGGCCGGGCCGAGCAGCGGCAGCTCCGGACGGTCCGCGCGGGCGTGCTGGAAGGCGTCGTAGAGGTCGTCGATGTCCGGCCGCAGCGGCTCCCGGCCACCGACGTCGCGGACCAGCCACAGCTCTTCCTGGCTGCCGATGTGCGCGAGGTCCCACACCAGCGGCGACATCAGTTTCGAATGCTGCCGCACGAGGTCCTCGTCGTCGACCGCGTCGGTGAGGGCCACGCTGCGCTCGCGCGCCCGGGTGAGGGCGGCGGCCGCGTGCGCCCGCAGGTCTTGCGGGCTCAGCTCCAGCAACGGGTTCTGTTCGGGGGTGGTGCTCATGGCTCCTGGCTCCTCGAGTCCGGTGCGCCGGGCGCTCGGCCCGGCGGTGATCTCGGTCCTGCTCATCGGTCCTGGCGCGGCACTCCGGCGGCCCGCGCCCGCAGCCGCGCGGCGAGCCCGGCGACGGTGTCCTCCGGGAGCCCGGTGGACGGCAGCCCGGCGATGCCCAGCTCCACCAGCTCCCTGGCGACGGCCGCCAGCTCCGCGTCGGCCATGCCGCACCGGGCAGCGTCGGCCCACCGGCCCGCCGCCGGCGCGCAGACCTCCCGCACTTTGTCCACAGTGGACGGATCCGCCAGCAGCGCGGTGACCAGCGCTACCGGCGGCAGCCATTCCCCCGGCGGCTGCCCGTCGAGGTACCTCAGTTCGAGGTAGCCCTGCGGCCGCACCGGGGTGAACATCGTGGTGAGGTGGTAATCGAGGTCCGCGATCGTCGGGCGGCGCAGCACGGCGGCCGCGCCCCGGCCGGCGATCCATTCGGCGAAGGTGAGCCCCTCCGGCGCGTCCCACGGCCGTTCGCCGCGCGGGAACACCATCAGCGGCGTGTCCATCATCCGGCGGGCCCATTCGAGCGCCGGGTCCGCGCCGGGTTCGGGCGACTGGGTGCGCACCGGCTCGGTTTCCCGCACCGCGAGCCAGCGCGCCGACGCGAATCCGGTGTCCGCCCCGGCATGGACGCGGGAATTCGCGAACAGCGCCAGCAGCGGCGGGCCCATCGCGTGCGCGGCCGCCCAGCGCGCGGCGACCTCGTGCGCCTCGCCCGCGTCGACGCAGATCTGCAGGCCCGCGGTGCTGCACATCATGGTGATGCCGCCCGCCCCGATCGGGGCGAACCGGCGTTCCATGGCGGCGTAGCGAGGGGTGCGCAGAATGCGCCGGGGCGGACGGTGCTCGTCGATGCCGCCTGCCCCGAGTTCGAGGCCGTGGCGGGCGAGCAGACCGGTGAGATGAGCGAGATCGGCCTCGACAGCCGCGTGCAGCGCACGCAGCGAGGCCTGCGGCGGAGCGGAAATCTCCACCTGGCACCCGGGCTCCAGGCTCACCGGCGAGCCTGCCGGGAGCGGAAGCGCGGGACTGTCGGGGCGCAGCGTCCGCGGGGTGTGCGGGCCGAGCGCCGTGGCGAGGACATCGGGGTCGAGCGGGCGGACCGGGTCGCCGGCGTGGTGCACCGTGAACTCCAGTTCCACCCCGAGCAGTCTCGGCGGGCCGTGCTTGAAGCACACCGACGCTACGTACCGCTCCCCTTCCGCGCGGTCGGAGAGCACCCGCGCGGTCAGGTTCGCCGCGCTCCCGGATCTATCGGGAAAATCGTGCACTGCAGTCATCTGTAGCCGTCCACATCGGGAGGTCCGCGGGGCGGGACCTCGTCGCTTCGCGACGCTACACGCGGGGTCTGACAAAAACAGGGCCGCAAAGCCGCCGCGGCGATCGATAAGCACCTCGTAATCAGTGTTGACCTGGGAGTTCACCCACCGGATCGGCTCGCGGCGCGCTGCTCCATCCGGGGCGCCCCGATCACGGCAGCGCGGGTTCGGTGCCCAGCCCCAATTCGGCCGCGGCCTCCTGCACCGCGCCGACCACCAGGTGCAGCGCCGGACGCCGGATCTCGGTGCGGCGGTAGGCGATCGACACCGTCCGCAGCAGCGGCGGGGCGAGCGCGACGACGTCGATCCCCGGCGGGCGCAGCAGCCGCAGCCCGAGGTCGGACACCAGGGTCACGCCGAGCCCGGCGCCCACCATCGCCATCGCGGTCGACTGCTCCTCGACCTCGTGGTTGATTTTCGGCTGGAAACCGTGCCGCTGACAGGCAATCCGGATCGCCCGGCCGAAATGGGACTTGGGACTCGCCAGGATCCACGGATGCTCGGCCAGCGCGTCGAGCGGCACGGTGGCCGAGGGCAGCGCGCCCGCCGGAACCGCCGCGTGCATCCGCTCCACCGCGACGACCGCCCGTTCGAGCCCGTTGTCCCACTCCATCGGGGCATCGGAGTAGTCGATTACGAACGACAGGTCCAGCGTCCCGTCCCGGACGGCGTCCGCCGTCGCTTCCGGGGCCAGTTCCTTGGTGCGCACCTGGATTCCCGGGTAATCGGCGGCCAGCGAGGTGAGCGCGGTGGGCAGCAACCCGGACGCCACCGACGCCCACACTCCCGCAGTGAGCCGCGCGGACATCGAGCCTTGGGCTTCCTCCAGAGCGAGCGTCGCGCGCTCCACGGAGCCCAGGATCTCCTCGGCGTGCTCGGTGAGCAGAATCCCGAGTTCGGTCAGCTGAACCCGCCGCCCGAGCCGCTCGAACAGCTTCGCGCCGACGTCGCGTTCGAGCTGCGCGAGTTGCTGCGATACCGCCGAAGCGGTGTAATGCAACGCCGCCGCGGCCGCGGTGACCGTTCCCCTGCGGCGCAGCTCGCGAAGCATCCTCAAGCGGTGCAACGAAAGCTCCATGTACGAACCCTAAACAACTTCGTCCAGATTCAGTAAATAGACGCGCGCCCCGAACGGGCAGCACCCTCGGAAGCAGGCGGCGAGACGCGCCGCCCGGGACTCGAGGAGGTGAGTGGCTCGATGGACACGCGGATCGCCGAACCGCTGATGAAGCTGACGTGGACGGACCCGGTCACGGGCGCGCGCGGCTACCTGGTCGTGCACAGCCTGGTTTCCGGCGTCGCCACGGGCGGAACGCGGATGCGCGCCGGCTGCACCGTCGACGAGGTCGCCGACCTCGCGCGCGGCATGGCGAACAAGACGGCCGCGTTCAACCTCCCGGTCGGCGGTGCGAAGGGCGGCATCGACTTCGACCCGAAGGACCCGCGCGCGACCGGCGTGCTCACCCGCTTCTGCGAGTTCCTGCGCCCGTGGCTGGACGCCAGCTGGGTGACGGCGGAAGACCTCGGCGTCCCACAGCACCTCATCGACGAGGTCTTCGCGACGCTAGGCTTGGAGCAGTCGTACCACGCCGCGATCCGCCGCTCGGCCGATCCGGCTCGGACGCTCCGCCGCGTGCAGGCCGGACTCAACGCCCCGGTCCCCGGCGGACAACTTCTCGGCGACGTCATCGGCGGCTACGGCGTGGCGCAAGCCTGCCTCGGCGCCGCGAACACGTGGGGCTGGGCAGTCCCGGAAACGACCGTCGCGATCCAAGGCATCGGCACCATGGGCGGCGGCGCAGCCTGGTACCTGCACGAGGCCGGCATGAAGGTCGTCGCGGTCGCGGACGCCGCAGGCACGCTGTACGACCCCGAAGGCCTGGACATCCCCACCCTGCTGGACTTGCGCGACCGCTTCGGCGAAGTCGACCGCACCCGCTTGCCGAACGGCGTTCAATCCCTGCCACGCGAAGCCGTCGTGGCCGCCGACGCCGACATCTTCGTGCCCGCCGCGATTTCGTACGCCCTGCGGGTGGACAACGAAAACCTCGTCAAGGCGAAGGTCGTCGTCGAAGCAGCCAATGCGGCCACGACACCGGAAGCCGAGGCCGCGTTGTCGGCTCGCGGCGTCGCGGTGATCCCGGACTTCATCGCCAACGCCGGTGCCGCCGCCTGGGCTTGGTGGCTCCTACTAGGCGAGGTCGGCGCAGACCCAGCCGACTCGTTCTTGCGGCTGCGCAACGAAATGCAGGCGAAGGTGGCCCTGATCCTGGCCGAATGGCACCTGGACCGCGTCCCGCCGCGAGTAACCGCACTACAGCAAGCCGAAGCAACCCGGGCAGCCCGCACCGCAGAATCACTCAGCCCCCGCGGCGCCCCCGCACTCATGATCCCGTGAGGAGCCGGGCGGGGCTCCCACCGACCCAGCCGGCGGCGAGGCGAGGTTTACCGTCCGTGAAGGACTCCTTGAGGGAATCTAATTCCCTCAAGGAGTCCTTCACGGACCTGAACCCGCCACCGATGCACCCAACCGAGCGAGGCATCCAGCCCCTCCCCCGCACCCCGATACGAAGCCTCCCTGCGGGCGGCGGGTGTTTGTCAAGGCATCTTTCCCGCCTTGACAAACACCCGCCGCCCGTCAGCACACTCGGGCTTCGGGGTGCCCCACGCCAGCCACGCAGCAATGTCGCCGCCAGGCGACGAGCCGCCCCCTCACCCAGCAAACCGATCAGTAGCCGCCACCAACGCATCCTCCATCGAAGAAACCGCCGTAGTATGCCCAGCCCCGCCAACCAAAACCAACTCAGCCCCAGGAATAGCCCTCTCCAACAACCAAGGCGTCCCCACCAGATTCCCCAAATCCAGCACCCCCTGCACCAACACCACCGGAATCCCCGTCAACCGCCCAGCATCCCGCAAAATCCCCCCATCCTCCAAAAAACACCCACGCGAAAAATAATGCGTAACCAACCGAGCAAACCCCAACCGAAACCGATCATCACCAAACCGAGGCGAAGGAGGAACCCCAGGCAACATAGCCTCCTCCCAAGCACACCACCCCCGAGCCGCCGCCTCATGCACCGCCGGATCGGGATCCACCAGCAACCGGTAATAAGCCCCCGCCAAATCCCCTCCCCGCTCCCCCTCCGGCACCCCATCCCGAAACCGAGCGAACGCCTCCGGAAACATCCCGCCCAGCCCGCCCGTCAACTGATCGATCTCGACCTGCCGATCAGTAGCCAGCCCCATCATCACAATCTCACTGACCCGCTCCGGATACCGCTCCGCATAAGCCAGCCCGAGCACACACCCCCACGACCCCCCGAACAACATCCACCGCGAAATCCCCAGAAACCCCCGCAGCAACTCCAAATCAGCCATCAAATGCGCCGCCGTATTAGCGGATAACGCATCAACGGTATCCCCAGCATGCGGCGTACTGCGCCCGCACCCGCGCTGATCCACCAACACAATCCGATACCGCTCCGGATCGAAAAACTGCCGCATCCCGTCGCTGCACCCCGAGCCAGGCCCGCCGTGCAATACCAGCACCGGTTTCCCGTCCGGATTCCCGCACGTCTCCCAATACACCCGATGCCCGTCGCCGACGTCGAGCATCCCGCTGTCGTACGGGTCGATTTCCGGATAGCGCAACGCGTTCCCCTCAGTTCAGGGTGCGCTCCAGAGCCCGCAGCGCACCGCACAGCTCGGCCGGGCCGGCCGGCCCGATCCGGATTTCCGCGTCCGGCCCGGTCCCGACGGTGTAGCTGAGGTAGCGGCCCCAGTCGGTGTCCGCGTAATGCAAGGGTTCTTCCAGCCGGACGTACCGGCCGACGTCGTCGCGCCGTCCCGCGTACAGCTCTCCGCTGCCGTGCACCGGACGCTGCACCAGGGTTAGCACGTCCGACAGCACCGGGTCCAACGGATAAGCGTCCTCGCCGCGGCGCGCGGCTTCGGTGAGGTCCGCGACGCGCACGCTGCGGACGAACCCGCCGCCAGGGCCGACCGCGGGCAACTGTTCGACGAGCGTTTCCAGCACGCGTTCGCGATCGATCTCCTGGACGCCGACCTGTTCGCCGTCGGACACCGCGAGCACCGCCTGCAGTCCGCTCGCCGCGGCGAGCACGCCGTACGTGCGATCGCCGGTCGCGACCCAGCCGTAGTACTCGATTACCGGGCGCACGAGCAGCGGCAGCCAGTCGAGGAAGTCCACCGTGGCCCGGCCGCGCGAGTCGACCAGACCGGCCAGCGCGAGCGCGTCGTCCACCCGTTTGGCCGCTTCGTCGTGCTCGGTTTCCGACAGCCACGCCGGATCGGGCCGCAGCGTCACGTGCAGCCGGCCCACCTGTTCGCGCTCGGCGAGCGCGGCGAGTGCTTCGACCGGGACATCCACTCGTCCCGCCGGATCGGCCACCGGCTACTCCTCCTCGTCGCCGAGAACCGGCTGGGTCGCCGAACCGCCGGGGCCGAACGCCCCCTCGGGATCGGCCTCGAGGAGGTAGTCCGGCCGCCGGTGCAGCCCGTCGCCCGGACCGCCCTGCGCGGCGGGCGCGCCGCCGACCGCCGGGCCCGAGCCGCGCTGGGACGGTTCGCCCGCCGGCGCGGGCAGCACCGCGGCCCCGGGGCCGTTCCGGTCGTGGCTCGCGGCGGCCTGCGTGGTCGTACTGTCCGAAGTGGTCCGATGGACCGGGGCACTGTCCGGGACGATCGGGCCGTACTGCGTCGGCAGCGCGCGCTTCGTGTTCGCGGTGACGCCGTGGTACTGCTCCATCACCCGGACGTTGTTCTCGTTCGCGCCGTGGAACCGGTCGATTCTGTCCTGAAAGGACACCGGCGCGGCCGACGCGGGCAGCACCGCCTGCAGCGGACCGGCCCACGGCTGCGGCCGCTCCGGGCGCGGCGGCACGTCGACGACCGCGTGCCGGGAGCTTTCGAAGCTGCTGGCCTGGGTGTCCATCGACGCGCTGGTGAGGTCGAGCGGATCGGCGGACTCCCGGAATCCCGCCTCGACCGGTCCCGCGCCCGCCTTCGCCGCGTCCGCGGTGTCGCCGGTCCACGAGCGCGCCATCCGCTCCTGCAAGTCCTTCACGCTCTGTGCGCGTTCCAGGTAAGCCGCCGACAGCTCCTGGACCTTCGCCGCCGCGGCGCGCAGCCCGGACGTGTCGCCGCCGCGGAAGTTGTCGAAGATCTGCTTGCCGTCCACCTGGTTCCCTTCGTGCGCAGCCGGATTCGCCCGGCTACCGGCCGCGGCCGAGGTCGGCACCTGCCTGGTCCGCCTCGGCTGTCCGGTCGCGCGCCGTGCGCAGCTTGCCGAGGTAGCCGGCGGCGTACCGGTGCAGCGCCTCGTTCTGGTCGCGCAGCGTGCGCAGGGATTCCGCGCCGGCGGCGGCGTACTCCGCGCTCGCCGGGTCAGCGCCCGGGGCGGCGAAGACGGCGAGGATCTCGTCGATCGCGCGGCCGTCGGCGGCGATCTTGCCGAGCTGGTCCTCCCACAGCCGGATGACGGCGGTCAGCTCCGCCGCGTCCATGGCGAACCCGCCCCGCGCACGGCCCGACTCGCCGATGACCAAGGCCGCTCCCTTTCCGGTGCTCCACGTCTGTTCCCGTCGCGATGTGCACAGCGTAGTCAACCGGCACGGTCGTGTCAGCCGAGAACCCGGCAGTGTGACGGCGCGCATTCCGGCCTGCGGGAAGTCACAGTACGTACGTACGGATTGCGAGAACCCGGTCCGCGATGTCAGGATTTCAGGATGCCACGGGTCAGCCAGGATCACCTCGACGCACGCCGGCGCCAGATCCTGGACGGATCGCGCGTGTGTTTCGCACGCTACGGCTACGAGGGTGCCACGGTGCGCCGCCTCGAGGAAGCGACCGGCCTGTCGCGCGGCGCGATCTTCCACCACTTCCGCGACAAGGAGTCGCTCTTCCTCGCCCTCGCCGAGGACGACGCGGTGCGGATGGCCGACGTCGTCGCCGAACAGGGCCTGGTCCAGGTCATGCGCGACCTGCTGGCCGGGAACAGCGAGCATCCGGCGGACTGGCTCGGCACCCGGCTGGAGGTGTCCCGGCGGCTGCGCACCGACCCGGAGTTCCGCGGCCGGTGGGCGGAACGCTCGCAGCAGCTGACCGAGGCCACCCGCGACCGTCTCGAATGGCAGCGCAAGGCCGGCAACCTGCGCGACGACGTCGACGTCAGCGTGCTGACCGCGTTCCTGGAACTGGTCCTCGAAGGGCTGGTCTCGCACCTCGCGATGGGCCTGCCCGGCGACGATCTCGGCCCGGTGCTGGACCTGGTCGAGGAGACCGTGCGGCGGCACCGGCCGGGCGCGCGGGCCTAGTTTCCGACGCGATCGGCCGGGTTCGTGTTCAATGTGCCCCGTGGATCTCCTCGCCGCCCACGGCAGCGCACTCGACGTGTTCGACGCGGCCGTGCACGCTGCCGGTCCCGGAGACTGGTCGCGCGGCACGCCGTGCACCGAGTGGTCGGTACGCGATCTGGTGAACCATCTCGCGGCTGAACAACTCTGGGTACCGCATCTGCTCGCCGGGGCGACGCTCGACGAGGTCGGCACCCGCTACGAGGGCGACGTCCTCGGCGACGACCCGGTCTCGGTGTGGGAGAAGTCTTCGGCCGCCGCCCGGGAAGCGTGGCTCGCGCCTGGCGCGCTGCGCCGCACCGTGCACGTGTCGTTCGGCCTGGTGCCCGCCGAGGAGTACGGCTGGCAGATGACGCTCGACCTCGCCGTGCACGGCTGGGACCTCGCGACCGCGCTGGGCAGGCCGAACCCGGTGCCGGACCGCCTGGCCGGGCGGCTGCTCGACGTGCTGCGCCCGATGGTCGACGACTGGCAGGGGCTCGGGCTGTTCGACCCGCCGGTCGCGGCGGGCCGCAGCGCCGCCGCCCCGGACCGGCTGGTCGCGCTGCTGGGCCGCCGCCCGCGCTGAACGCCACTGTGGACAGAGCCGAGCCGGGGATTCCGCGAGGGGAAAAACCGGGCAAGTTTCGCGTCCTGTCGCGGCGCGGCCGCCCCGACCCGGTACGATTGGCGGCATCGTCGCACTACAAACCAGCTTTGCTCAAGGAGTGACTTCCATCCGTGCGCGCTGCGCCATCGCCCGGTGACAGTACCGGGCCGGGTCTCCGACGACCCGGCTTCCCGTCCGCCGTCCGTTTCGCCGTCCCGGACGGTGCGCCGTGATCCACGTCCTGCTTTCCGTGCTCGGCGTGCTGCTCTTCCTTCTTCTCACGATCGGCACCGGCCTCGCCGTGGCCGCCGAGTTCTCGCTGACCGCACTCGAGCGCAGCACCGTCGACGCGGATGTCCGCCAGGTCGGTGACAAGCGTTCGCGCACCGTCCAGAAGGCGCACCGCACGCTGAGCTTCCAGCTCTCCGGCGCGCAGGTCGCGATCACGCTCACCACGCTGATCACCGGTTTCCTCGCCGAACCGCTCATCGGCGACCTGGTCCGCCCGCTGCTCGACGGGACCGGCCTTTCCCCCTCGGCGGCGTCCGGGGTCGCGGTGGCGGTCGCGCTGGTGCTGGCCACCTTCCTGTCGATGATCCTCGGCGAGATGGTGCCGAAGAACATCGCGATCGCGCGGCCGCTGCCGACCGCGCGCGCGGTTTCCGGCTACCACGCCCGGTTCTCCGCGCTGTTCCGCTGGCTCATCACGCTGATGAACAACAGCGCCAACTTCCTCGTGCGCAAGTTCGGCATCGAGCCGCAGGAGGAGCTTCGGTCCGCGCGCTCGCCGCAGGAGCTGGGCTCGATCGTCCGCTCCAGCGCGGAAAGCGGGAAGCTCGACACGTCGACCGCGGAGCTGCTGGACCGGTCGCTGCGGTTCGGCGACCGCACCGCGGACGAGCTGATGACCCCGCGCGTGCAGGTCGAATCGCTCACCGTGGACGACACGATCGACGACCTCATCGACATCTCCCGGCGCACCGGGTTCTCGCGGTTCCCGGTCTACACCGAGGATCTCGACGACGTCCAGGGCGCGGTGCACGTCAAGCAGGCGTTCGCCGTCCCCGCCGCGGAGCGGGCGACGACCCGGATCCGCTCGGCGATGCGGCCGGTGCCCACGGTGCCGGAATCGCTGCCCGGCGACGATCTGCTGAACCGGCTGCGCGATTCGCGCTACCAGCTCGCGATCGTGGTCGACGAGTACGGCGGCACCGCCGGGCTGGTCACGCTGGAGGACGTGGTCGAGGAGATCATCGGCGACGTCCGCGACGAGCACGACGACCGCGAGGCCCCGGCCGCGCAGCAGCTCGGCGCGGACCGCTGGCTCGTGTCCGGGCAGCTGCGCGCGGACGAGGTCCGCGACATCACCGGCTTCCGGATGCCCGAGGGCGACTACGAAACCATCGCCGGCCTGATCCTCGAACGGCTCGGCGCCATCCCGGCCGAGGGCGACGCCGTCGAGGTCGACGGCTGGCGGCTCGCGGTCACCAGCATGGACCGGCACCGCGTCGCCGAGGTCCAGGTGCGCCCGGCCGAACGCGAGGTGACCGCGTGAGCGACTGGCTGAACATCGCCCTCGTCGTGGTCCTGCTGCTGGCCAACGCGTTCTTCGTCGGCGCGGAATTCACCCTGATCTCCTCGCGCCGCGACCGGCTGGAAGCGTTGCTGGAACAGGGGAAGACCCGCGCGCAGATCGTCATCAACGCGAGCAGGCACGTGTCGCAGATGCTCGCCGGGGCGCAGCTCGGGATCACCATCTGCTCGCTGCTGCTCGGCCGGCTCGGCGAGCCCGCGGTCGCGCACCGGCTGTCCGGGTTCTTCGACCTGCTCGGCCTGCCCGACCAGCTGCTGCACCCGATCTCGTTCGCGATCGCGCTGGCGTTCATCACGATGCTGCACGTGCTGATCGGCGAGATGGTGCCGAAGAACCTCGCGATCGCCGAACCGGAGCGGCTGGCGCTGTGGCTCGTTCCGGTGCACGTGGCGTGGGTGAAGCTGGCCAACCCGGTCATCGCGTTCCTCAACTTCGTCGCGAATTCCTTGCTGCGCCTGATGAAGGTGGAGCCGAAGGACGAGCTGGAGACCGCCTACAGCTCCGACGAGCTGGCCGAGCTGCTGAGCGAATCGCGCCAGGAGGGGCTGCTCGACCAGTCCGAGCACCGGCGGCTTTCGCAGACGCTGTCGTCGGTCGCGAAGACGGTCGCCGACGTGCTGGTGCCCACCTCGGAACTCACCACGCTCCCGTGCGGGCCGACGCTCGGCGACGTCGAGCGCGCGGTGTCCACCACCGGGTTCTCGCGGTTCCCGGTGTGCACCGACGACGGTTCGCTCACCGGCTACATCCACGTGAAGGACGTCCTCGACCTCGTCGGCCAGGACCCGGCCACGGTGGTGCCGGACGACAAGACGCGGCCGCTCACCGAACTGCGCTCGGACGCCCGGCTGGACGTCGCGCTTTCGGCCATGCGCAAGGAAGGCAGCCACCTCGCGCGGGCGCTCGACGCTTCCGGCGCGGCCGTCGGCGTGGTGGCTCTGGAGGACCTCGTCGAGGAATACGTGGGGACCGTCCGCGACGGCACCCACGTGGCGGCATGAGCGCGCTGACCGTGCTCGCCGAGGCGGACTGGCAGGCCCGCGAAGCCGCGCACGTCGAGCGGATGCGCGCGTGGACCGGGCCGCACCAGGAACGCCGGGCGCGGGGCGAGAAGCATCCGGTGCTGGACTTCCTGTTCACCTATTACTCGCACCGGCCGGGGCATCTCGAACGCTGGCAGCCGGGTCCGGGTGTCGCGCTCGCGGGCGCGTCCGCGCGGCGGTTTCTCGACCGTCCGGCCTACGTCGAGACCGAAGCTGGTGTGATGCTCGACCCGGCGGCCTTCACCGGTCGCCGGGCGCGCACCGCGGAGTTCGTGCTGAAGCTGCTGACCGCGACCGCGTCCCGGTCGCCGCGGCTGAGCTGCTTCGGGCTCCACGAATGGGCCATGGTCTACCGCGAGCCCGCGGACTCGGTGCGGCACGCACAGGTCCCGCTGCGGCTCGGGTCGGCCGGGACCGACGCGGTCGTGGAATCGATGGACATCCGGTGCGGGCACTACGACGCCTTCCGGTTCTTCACCGATCCCGCGCGGCCGCGCAACACGCTCGCGCCGACCCGGGAATCCCAGGTGGAGCTGGAGCAGCCGGGCTGTCTGCACGCCAACATGGATTTGTTCAAATGGGCCTACAAGCTCGATCCGTTCGTGCCCGCCGAACTGGTCGGCGACTGTTTCGCGCTCGCGGCGGACGTCCGTGAACTGGACATGCGGGCCAGCCCGTACGATCTGGCGGACTACGGCTACCGGCCAGTGCCGATCGAGACCGCCGAGGGGCGGGCCTCCTACGCGCGTGCTCAGGCCGGATTCGCCGAGCGGGCCGCGCCGCTGCGGGCGCGCTTGATCGGCCTCTGCCGTGACCTGCTCGCCGTTCCGGAGCCGGCCGGCTCCCGGGCCGACAACTCTGCGTAACAGCCTTCACCGCAGGTCGCTGGCCTGATAGAGTGATAACGGTTTGGGTGCATAACAGAGCGTGTTGTGCATATCACGAAAGGACAACGATGGGGCGTCACAGCCTGCCCGAGGAGCCGGTGCCGCACCCCCTCGATCCGCCGAAGCGGTCCCCCGGCCGCAGCGAGACGACCGGATCGCACCGGATCGTCGCGAAGAAGGCGCCGCGCAGGCGGATCGCGAAGTGGCCGCTCGTGGCCCTCGGACTCGTCGTGCTGGCGACGCTCGGCGTGGTCGGCTGGAACTGGGCCGACAGCGTGCTCAACAACCGCGCCGAGGCACAGGCCGCGAGTTGCAACGGCGGCCGCACCGACATCCGGATCGTGGTGACCCCGCAGATCGCCAAGCCGGTCGAGGCCGCGGCGGCGCGCTGGAACCGCGACCTGACCCAGGTGCACGGCAGCTGCGTGCAGGTGGCGGTGCAGAGCAAGCCCGCCTCCGACGTGCTGAACGCGCTCACCGGCAAGTCCTCGCTCGACGCCATCGGCGGCCTGCCGGACGGCTGGATCCCGGAATCGTCGTACTGGGTCTCGCAGCTGTCGAAGGCCAAACCGGACGTCATCGGCTCGCCCGCGATGCCGATCGGCTCCGGCCCGCCCGCGGACTACCCGTTCGTCGGGCTGTCCGGCGCGTCGATCGACGAGGTGCAGCAGCGCGGGACGCAGAGCTTCCGGGCGTTTCTGAAGGAACCGGCCCAGCTGGCGGACTTCGCGGCGGCTGGTATTCGGGCGGCTTGATCGGGGCTCGTGAGCGGCGATCCCGGTGAGAACCGGCGTCCGCACTCACGAGCTTGACGGCCGCTGCGGGTGCCGGAGGGGCCTGCCGGGTGACCGCGCATCGGTCCCGCGCCGGAGGTCGACGGGCTCGTGAGTGGCGATCACGGTTCTAACCGGGATAGGCACTCACGACCCCGGCCCAGGCATCGTGGCCGCGCGGGGGCGCAGCACTCACGAGTCGAGTTCGGCCAACGCCAGCAGGTCGTCTTCGGCGAGTTCGAAGTCGAAGACGTCGGCGTTCTCGCGGATGCGCGACGGGGTCGCCGACTTCGGGATCGCGATGATGCCCTGCTGCAGGTGCCACCGCAGGACGAGCTGGGCGGGCGTCTTGCCGTATTTCGCGGCCAGTGCGGTGATCACCTGGTCGTTCAGGTTCCGGCCGCGCGCCAGCGGGCTCCATGCCTCGGTCGCGATGCCGTGCTCGGCGTGGAACTCGCGCAGCGGGGCCTGCTGCTGCCACGGGTGCAGTTCGACCTGGTTGACCACCGGGACGACATCCGTCTCGTCGAGGAGGCGGCGCAGGTGGTCGATGCCGAAGTTCGAGACGCCGATCGCCCGGACGCGGCCCTCGTTCAGCAGCAGTTCGAGGGCGCGCCAGGTTTCGACGTAGCGGTCCAGTTCCGGTTTCGGCCAATGGATCAGGTACAAATCCACCGGGCCCAGGCCGAGGGCTTCGGCGCTGCGGTCGAACGCGCGCAGGGTGTTGTCGTAGCCGTGGTCGGTGTTCCAGACCTTCGTGGTCACGAAGACGTCCTCGCGCGGCAGCCCGGACTCCCGCACCGCGGTGCCGACTTCGGCCTCGTTGCCGTACATCGCGGCCGTGTCGATGCTGCGGTATCCGGCTTCGAACGCCGTCGCGACGACCTTCGCGACCTGGTCGGGCCGGACCTGGTACATGCCGAGTCCGAGCTGCGGGATGGTGACCGAGTTGTTCAGCGTGAGCAGGGGCGGCACAGCCATGCGGCGATCCTCACTGCGGTGTCCGGGGAACGGGTGTCGGTGAAGAACACCGCAGATCTTGCCATTCCCCGGCGGCCGCCGCTGTCACACCCCGCTGTGCACGCCCGAACGGACCGCCTCCGTCACCCGTCCGGCCCGTTCGGCCACGGCGTCAGCGCCTGCCGCGAAACCGTTTCGCGCTTCGACCGCGACGGACGCCGTCCGCGCCGAGGAACCGGCCATTTCCGCCGCCGCGCACACGTCCGGCAGCGCGGCGGGGTCCACAGTGGACAGCAGGCGTTCCGCCAATCGGACCACCTCCGCCGCCGCGGCGACCACGTCCGCGGCGGGCTGTACGCGGTCGGGGACGTCGTGGGTGACGGCGTGCGCGTCGATCTCGGCCAGCCGCAACGCATGGCGCGTCAGGTGGTCCGCTTCGGCGTCGCCGCCGGCGGCCCGGCTCAGCAGCGCGGCGGCTTGCGCCAGGGCGAGGGCCGCGACGGTGGCCCCGGCCGGAGCCGGGATCGCGGGCCGGGCGAGGGTGTTCAGGAAGTCGCTCACGATCTGGTCCCGCATGGTGGTCTCCTCTCAGCGCCGGATGCGCTCCATCCCGGGGTCGACCAGCGGTTCCGCGGCTACCGTCGCGGCGACTCGCCGTCCGAAGTACTCGATCTCCACCGTCGTGCCGATCTCCGTTGATCCCGGCAGCCAGGCGTACGCGATGGGGCGGCCGATCGTGTAGCCGTACGCCGCGCTCGTGACGTAACCCGCTGCGATGCCGTCCACGAACACCGGTTCCTTGCCCAGCACGACTGTCCGGCCGTCGTTCACGGTGAGGCAGCGCAGCCGTCGCGCGGCGGTCTCTTCGCTGCGTCCGTCGATGGCTGCCCGGCCGACGAACTCGCCCTTCGCCGGGCGCACCGCGAACCCGACACCGGCCTCGTACGGGTCGTGTTCGGTGGTCATGTCGGTGCCCCACAGCCGGTAGCCCTTCTCCAGCCGGAGGCTGTTGAACGCGCCCCGCCCGGCCGCGATGACGCCCAACGGCTGCCCAGCGCGCCACAGCGCGTCCCACAGGCGCTGGCCGTTGTCCGCGGAGGTGTAGATCTCCCAGCCGAGTTCGCCCACATAGGACAGTCGCAGGACGGTCACCGGCACTCCGGCGATCCGGGCCCGGCGGCCGCGGAAGTACTTGAGCCCGGTGTGCGAAAGGTCTTCCGCCGACAGCGGTTGCACCAGGTCGCGCGCGAGCGGACCCCACACGCCGAGGCAGCAGGTGCCGCCGGTGGTGTCCTCGATCCGCACACCTTCCGGGGCGCGGCTGCGCAGGTACGCGACGTCGATGTTGCCGTTGATGCCGACCTGGAACAGCTCCGGTCCCAGCCTCGCGACGGTGATGTCGCTGCGCACTCCCCCGGCGTCGTCGAGCATCAGTGTGTACGTGACGGAGCCGACCGACTTCGCCAGTTGGTTCGTCGTGAGGCCCTGCAGGAACTCCAGCGAACCCGGGCCGCTGACCTCGACGCGCTTGAGCGGCGTCATGTCGTACAGCGCGACGCGGTTTCGGGTGTGCCAGGCCTCGGCCGCCACGATCGGCGAGTGGAACTGGCCAGCCCAGGCGTCGCGCGCGGGCGGGAGGAAATCGTGCGGCAGGTCTTTGAGCAAAGGCGCGTTGGCCTCGAACCAGTGCGGGCGTTCCCAGCCGCCCGCTTCCAGGAACACCGCGCCCAGTTCGCGCTGGCGAACGTGGAACGGGCTCACTCGCAGGTCGCGCGGCGAAAGCCGGGGCTGCAGCGGGTGCAGGACGTCGTAGATCTCGACGAAGTTCTGCTGCGCGGTCTCGCGGACGTACTCGGGGGCCAGCTGGACGTCCTCGAAGCGGTGCACGTCCAGCTCGTGCAGGTCGGTCTCGGCGCGACCGTCCACAATAGATTCCGCGACCGCCTTCGCGATTCCCGCGGAATGCGTGACCCAGATGGCCTCGGCGATCCAGAATCCGCGGACGTCGCTCGATTCGCCCACGAGCGAGCCGCCGTCCGGGGTGAAGGAGAAGATGCCGTTGAAGCCCTCCTCCGCCTTGGTCTGGCCCAGCGCGGGCAGCAGGAGCTTGCTTTCCTCCCACGACGGCGCGAAATCCTCCTCGGTGAACGGCAGCATCGACGGCATCGCGGACGCGGTCACCTCGCCGGGTTCGGCGAACTTGTCCACCGGCATCGGGCGGTGCGCGTACGAGCCGATGCCGAGCCGGTCGCCGTGCTGGCGGAAGTAGAGGTCCTGGTCCTGGTGACGCAGGATCGGCAACGCCGGATTCACCGGATCCGCGCCGGCCAGTTCGGCGAGCTGGCCGGTCTTCGCGTACTGGTGTGCCAGCGGCAGCAGCGGCACGGTCATGCCGACCATCTCGCCGATCTCCCGGCCCCAGAATCCGGCGCAGGACACCACGATGTCGGCCGGGACCACCCCGTCGGCCGTCTCGACGCCGGTGACGTGGCCGTGCGCCTGCTCGATGCCGGTCACCCGGGTCGAGGCGACGAACCGCGCGCCGCGCGAGGAAGCCCGGTTGATCAGTTCCGACACCGCGCGCGAGGCGACGGCGAGGCCGTCGGTCGGGACGTACAGCGCGCCGAAGATCTGGTCCTGGTCGAGCATCGGCCAGCGTCGGACGCATTCGTCCGGGTCGATCAGCCGCGCCTCGACGCCCCACGACGTGGCCCAGCCGTGCTTGCGTTTCAGGTCTGCCCAGCGGGCCGCGGTGGTGGCCACCTCCATGCCGCCGACCTGGTGGAAACAGCCGAGGTCGAGCAGTTTGCGGACGGTGTAGCCGGCGAACTCGGTCATCGCCTTCGACGGGTTGGTCTGGAACACCAGGCCCGGCGCGTGCGACGTGGAGCCGCCGGTCAGCGGCAGCGGGCCCTGGTCGAGCACGGTGACGTCGGTCCAGCCGCGCAGGGTCAGCTCGTCGGCGAGGTTCGCGCCCACGATTCCGGCGCCGATGATCACGACACGGGTCATGAGAACTCCTGGGGATAGGTCAGCGGAAGACGACGGTCCGGGTGCCGTTGAGCAGGACGCGCCGCTCGCAGTGCCAACGCACCGCGCGGGACAGCGCCAGCGCTTCGGCGTCGCGGCCGACGGTCGCGAGCGCGCGCGGCGAGTGCGAATGGTCGACCCGCTGCACCTCTTGCTCGATGATCGGGCCCTCGTCGAGTTCGGGGGTCACGTAGTGCGCGGTCGCGCCGACGTACTTCACGCCCCGGTCGTAGGCCTGCGCGTACGGTTTCGCGCCCTTGAAGCCGGGCAGGAACGAGTGGTGGATGTTGATCGCGCGGCCCTGCAGTTTCTGGCACAGCTCGTCGGACAGCACCTGCATGTAACGAGCCAGCACGACGAGGTCGATGTCGTGCTCCCGCACCAGGTCGAGCAGCCGCTGTTCGGCTTCCGGTTTGGTCTCCGGCGTCACCGGGATGTGCTCGAACGGCAATCCGGCGGCCTCGGCCATCGGACGGAGGTCCTCGTGATTGGACGCGACAAGGGCGATTTCCGCGCCGAGTGCGCCCGCGCGCCAGCGGAAGAGGAGGTCGTTGAGGCAGTGCCCGGCCTTCGACACCATGACCAGCAGCCGGTCCGGGGTGCGGTCGGAGAACCGGTACCGCATGGCGTAGTCCCCGGCGACCGGGCCGAACTCGCGGGTGAGATCGTCCGCGGTGGCCGGTCCGGCGCAGGTGAATTCGGTGCGCAGGAAGAGTTCCCCGTGCACGTCGTCGTCGAACTGCTGGTGCTCGACGATGTCGCAGCCGTTGCCGACGAGGAACGTCGTCACGGCGTGCACGATCCCGGAGCGCTCAGGGCAGTGCAGGGTGAGGGTGAACTGGGTCAAGACTCCTCCTCTCGGTATTCGAGCGCCGCGTCGGCGAGCCAGGCGGCGAAGTAGGGGGCGAACGACTGGCGCACGAGGACGGTGAACTCCCCCGCTTCCCGCACCAGCAGGACGATTCCGGTGCGGGCCAGCAGCGTCTGGACGCAGGTGCCCGGCGGGGCGGCTTTCGGGTGGAGGTCGATCGCGCAGCCGTGGGCCAGGACGTCGCGGGCCGCCGGTCCGGCCAGCCGCACCGTGGTGCGCTGCGCGGAAACGTCGGTGACCGCGCCGACGGTGATCGCGTCTCGCAGTGTGGCTTCGGTGCCTTCGGGCGCGCCGAACACCAGGTACTCGTCGGGGCCGAGCCACAGGATGTCGCCGATGCCGCTGGTGAACTGGCACGGCTCGGGCAGCGCGGTGCCGAGCACTTTCGCCGCTGCCTCGTGGCCTGCGCGGATGCGGACGTTGAGCTGCGAGACGAACGGGCGTTCTTCAGCGCGCACGGCTGGTGCACAGCTGGCGAGCAGGCCCGCGTGCTCCGCGAGCGGCGACAGGGTTTCAGCCGTCACGGCGGGTCCCCTCCTTGTCGTAGAGCACGGATTCGGTCACCGTCACCGGCACCACCTCGTCGCCGACCGGGACGTACAGCGTCTCCCCGATCCGCTCCCGGCCGGAGCGGACGAGCGCGAGCGCGAAGGTGCGATCCAGCGCCGCGCTCGGGTAGCTGGAGGTGACGTGGCCGAGCATCCGCACCGGCGGGCGCGGCACGTGCGGGGTCTCGATGATCTGCGCGCCCTCCGGCAGCAGCATCGTCGGATCGTCCGGCAGCAGGCCGACGAACTGTTTGCGGTCCGGTCGCAGGTTTTCCGCCCGCGAGAACGACCGTTTGCCAAGGAAGTCACGCTTCTTCTTGGACACCGCCCAGCTCATGCCGAGGTCTTGCGGGGTGACGGTGCCGTCGGTGTCCTGGCCGATGATCGGGTAGCCCTTCTCCGCGCGCAGGACGTGCATGGTTTCGGTGCCGTACGGCGTGATTCCCTGATCCGCCAACGCTTTCCAGAGCGCGAGGCCGTACCAGGACGGCACGTTGATCTCGTACGCCAGCTCGCCGGAGAAGCTGATCCGGCACACCCGCGCGGCGATCCCGGCCACCTCGGCGTCGCGCCAGGCCATGAAGCCGAAGGCGTCGTTGCTGACGTCCAGCTCCGGTGCGAGCCCGGCCAGCACCTCGCGCGAGCGCGGGCCGACGAGCGCGACGGTGGCCCAGTGTTCGGTGACTGACGTGGCGAACACGCGCAGGTGCGGCCACTCGGTTTGCAGCCACTCCTCCATCCAGTCCAGCACCATCGCGGCATTGCCGGTGGTCGTGGTGACGAGGAAGCGGTCCTCGGCGACGCGGATGACGGTGCCGTCGTCGATGACCATGCCGTCGACGCCGCACATCAGGCCGTAGCGGATCCGGCCGACCTTGAGCGTGCTCATCAGGTTCGTGTAGAGCAGGTCCAGGAATTCGGCGGCGTCCGGGCCGTGGACGTCGATCTTGCCGAGGGTGGAACCGTCCATCATGGCCACGTCGGTGCGCGCGGCGAGGCATTCGCGCCGGACCGCGGCGTGGAGATCCTCACCGGGCTGCGGGTAGTACCACGGGCGCTTCCACTGGCCGACGTTCTCGAACTCCGCGCCGTGCTCGACGTGCCAGGAATGCAGGGCGGTGACGCGGATCGGGTCGTGCAGTTCGCCGCGGTTCCGGCCGGCCAGCGCGGCGAAGGCGACCGGCGTGTACGGCGGGCGGTAGGTGGTCGGGCGGCGGTCGGCGAGGTCGACGCCGAGGGCTTCGGCGGTGATCCCGGCGGCGAGCATGCCGGAGGTTTTGCCCTGGTCGTGCGCGGTGCCGATGGTGGTGTAGCGCTTCACGTGCTCCAGCGAACGGAGGCCCGCGCCGGTCGCGCGGAGGACGTCGGACACGGTGGCGTCGCGCTGCAGGTCCACGAAACGAGTGTCCACATCGGACTCTGGGCCGGGGATCTGCCATTCGACCGCCGGGGCCAGCTCGCGCGGTCGGGCGTCGGAGACTGGGATTTCTCCTGGTGCTTTCGTCACAGCGGCGCGGCCTTCTCGCACGCAACCGGCGAAGTCGAGGGTGCCGTTCGCGCTGCCTGCCACCCGTGCGGTCGGGAGGTCGCCGTCCGGGACGTACGCGCCGAGAGCGGGTTCGTAGCGCAAGGCACCGCGCAGCTGGCTGAAGAGGTGGACTGCGGGGGTCCAGCCGCCCGAGACCAGGAGCGTGTCGCACGGGATCAGTTCTCCGGCAACGCGGACGCCGGTGACGCGTTCGGTGCCTTCGGTCCCGGTCACCGCGGTGCCGGGGCGGACTTCGATCCCCCGTTCCGCACAGGCCGCAGCCCAGTTTTCCGGCGCCGCTGGGCGGACGTCGACCACCAGCGGGACCTCGACCCCGGCGTCGGCGAGGTCGATCGCGGTGGCGTAGGCGGAATCGTCCATGGTGAAGACCACTGCGCGGCGGCCGGGCACGACGCCGTACCGGTGCAGGTAGGTCCGTGCGGCGCTGGCGAGGAGGATGCCGGGGCGGTCGTTGTCCGGGAACACGATCGGACGCTCGTGCGCGCCGGTCGCGAACACGGTCTGCGCCGCGCGGATCCGCCACACGCGCTGCCGGGCCGCGCCGGACGTCCGGTTTTGCACGGCGAGGACGAAACCGTCGTCGTAAGCGCCGAACGCGGTGGTCCGGTCGAGCACCTCCACGTCCGGGGTCGCGCGGAGTTCGTCGGCGATCGCGCGGGCCCATTCGACGGCGGGCTTGAGGTCCACGTACTCGTTCGAGCCGAGCAGCGAACCGCCGGGTTCCGGCTGGTCGTCCACCAGCACGACCCGGGCTCCCGTCTGCGCGGCCGTGCGAGCGGCGACCAGACCGGCCGGTCCCGCGCCGACTACCAGCACGTCACAGTGCAGGTGTTTCGCGTCGTACCGCGCCGGGTCCGGTTCGGTCGCCAGCCGGCCTTGCCCGGACAGGCTGCGCGCGACCAGGCCGTCGAAAAGCTCGACCGTCGTGGCCGTCTGCATGGGTTCGGGGAACGGCTTTTCCAGCTGCACCACCGCGTTCGGCTCTTCGACGCCCGCCGCCATGATGCCGCGCGGGCGGCCGAGCTTGACGCTGCTGGCCACCTGGTGCACGCCGTTGGCCAGCAGTGCGGACGCGAGCGTGTCGCCGGGGTGCCCGGTGAGGACGCGGCCGTCGAAGGTGAACTGGAGCAGGGTGTCGCGGTCGAGGTGGCCGCCGCTGGGGAGGCGGAAGGTCATGGGATCACCGGCCGGGGTTCGTCGAGGCGGTAGACCGCCGCGAGTTCGTGGGTGCGGGTGTCGCGGACGGCGTTGAACCAGCGGCGGCAGCCGGCACGGTGCGTCCAGCGTTCCGCGAGCGGGCCGCTCGGGTTGGCGCGGAAGAAGACGTACTTCGCCCACTCCTCGTCGGACAGCGCCGCCGGGTCCTGCGGGTACGCGACGTGGGCTTGGCCGCCGTAGTGGAATTCGGTCTCCTCGCGGGGACCGCACCAGGGGCACGGGATCAGCTGCACAGTGGGCTCCTAATGCGCGACGGCGGCGGCGCCGTGCTCGTCGACGAGCGCGCCGGTGGTGAACCGGTCGAGGGTGAACGGTTCGGCGTACGGATGCGGCTTGCCCTTCGCGACGGTGTGCGCGAAGCAGTCGCCGACGCCCGGCGTGGCCTTGAACCCACCGGTCCCCCAGCCGCAGTTGAGGTAGAGGTTCTCCACCGGGGTCAGCCCGATGATCGGCGACGCGTCCGGGGTCACGTCGACGATGCCCGCCCAGGTCCGCAGCAGATGCGCCCGCGCGAAGACCGGGAACAGCTCCAGCGCGGCGGCCATCTGGTCCTCGATGATGTGGAAGGCGCCGCGCTGGCCGTAACCGGCGTAGGCGTCGATGCCCGCGCCCATCACGAGTTCTCCCTTGTGCGCCTGGGAAACGTAGACGTGCACGGCGTTCGACATCACCACCGTCGGGTGCACCGGTTCGAGCAGTTCCGACACGAGCGCCTGCAGCGGATGCGACACCAGCGGCAGGTCGATCCCGGCCATCTTCGCCAGCACCGAACTGTGCCCGGCGGCGCACAGCGCGACCTTCCCGGCGGCGATCCGGCCCCGGCTCGTGTCGAGGCCGACGACCTTGCCGTCCCGCGTCTCGATGCCGGTGACCTCGCAGTTCTGGATCAGATCGACGCCCATCGCGGCCGCCGCGCGGGCGAAACCCCAAGCCACGTAGTCGTGTTTCGCGATCCCGGCGCGCGGCTGGTAGGTCGCGCCGAGCACCGGGTAGCGCACGTCCGGCGAGGTGTTCACGATCGGGCAGAGTTCCTTGACCCCGTCCGCGTCGACCCATTCCGCGTCGATCCCGTTGAGCCGGTTGGCATTCACCCGGCGCACGCTGTCGCGAACGTCCTGCAGGCTGTGCGCGAGGTTCAGCACGCCGCGCTGGCTGAACAGGATCGGGTAGCCGAGGTCCTCTTCGAGGCCCTCCCACAGCTTCAGCGAATGCTCGTAGATGCCGGAGCTTTCGTCCCACAGGTAGTTGGAGCGGATGATCGTCGTGTTGCGGGCCATGTTCCCGCCGGCGAGCCAGCCCTTCTCCAGCACCGCGACGTTCGTGATGCCGTGCACCTTCGCGAGGTAGTAAGCGGTCGCGAGGCCGTGTCCCCCGCCGCCCACCACCACGACGTCGTACGCGCGCCGCGGCTCCGGGTCGCGCCACAGGAAATCCGGGTGTTCCGGCAGGTCCGCGCCCGGGGGACGCGGCTGGTCCGTCGTGGTCATTCCGGCTGGCCTCCCGCGTCGGGCAACTGGTCGACTACTGATATATCAATCTTCGCTGTAGAGTAAGGCGGGTGAGCACCCCGGTCAACCACGTCATCCCGGCCGCCGCCCCGTCGCTGGCCGAACGCGCCTACGAGTTCCTGCGCGACCGTCTCGTCATGCTCGACATCAAGCCGGGCGACCCGATCAACGAGGAATGGGCGGGCACCGCGCTCGGCATGGGCCGCACGCCGATCCGCGAAGCGCTGAAACGCCTGGAGACCGAACGCCTGGTGGTGGCGTACCCGCGGCGCGGCACGTTCGCCACCGACGTCAACATCTCCGACCTCGCGCACATCTCCGAGGTCCGGCGCACCCTCGAACCCACCGCCGCCGCGTCCGCCGCCACCCGGGCGACCGACGAGGACCGAGCCCGGCTGGCCGAACTGCGCGACCAGCTGGATTCGGTGCCGTCGAAGGAAAACACCGAACTCCTCCGCATCGACCTCGAACTCCACCGCGCGATCTACGACTGCGTGCACAATCCGTTCTTCGAGGACACGCTGATCCATTACGACAACCTCGCCACCCGCATCTGGTGCGTGTTCCTCCCCGGCTGCGCGGCATGGCCGGGCACGTGCACGAGCATTCGCCGCTGCTGACGGCGATCGTCGAAGGGGACGCGAAGAAGGCGTCGGCGCTGACGCTCGACCACGTGACCGGCTTCGAGAAGGCGATCCGCGCGCTGATCTAGTCGCCGACCTTCGAGCGCACCCAGTCGTGGAACTCGCCGATGTGGTGTTCGCTCGGCACCAGCACGCCGCCGCGGGCGTACGCGCGGGAGCCCATCGCAAGCTGACATCGTTCGCACGCCTCGAAATCCTGCTGGTTGACCCGGTGGAACAGTTCGACGGAGCGGTCGAGGTCCGCACCCGATTCCACGACCTCCGGCAGGTACAGCCAGTCGCAGCGGACGAGGGTGCGGTCCGGGGCGAGCGGGAACATCCGGTGCACGATCACGTGGTCCGGCACCAGGTTCACGAACACCTGCGGCCGGATCGTGATCGCGTAGTACCGCCGGTCCTGGTGCTCGCCGACGCCCGGCAGCCGCTGCAGCCCGTCGCCTCCGTCCACAGTGAACCCCGTGACGTCCGAGCCGAATTCCGCGCCGTGGCCGACGTAGTACTGCGCGGCGTACCCGTCCGCGAACTCCGGGAGCACCTCGGTGAGTTCCGGATGGATGGTCGCGCAGTGGTAGCACTCCATGAAGTTCTCGATGATCTGCTTCCAGTTCGCGCGCACGTCGTACTCGATCCGCCGGCCCAGCGCCAGATTCTCGATGCCGTACGCCTCGATCTCGCCCGGACCGCCGAGCCGCGCGCTCACGTCGGCCTGCACCGTGTCCGCAAAGGACGGTGCGTCCTCGGCGAGGCAAACCCAGGCGTAGCCGAGCCATTCGCGCAGTTGCAGCCGGGTCAAGCCGTACTCGACGCGGTCGACGTCCGGCATTCCGGTGAGATTCGGTGCGGCCACTAGCTTTCCGTCGAGGCCGTAGGTCCAGGCGTGGTACATGCACTGGAACGCGCGCTTCACCGAACCCTTCTCGTCGGTGCACAGCCGCGCGCCGCGGTGGCGGCAGACGTTCAGGAACGCGCGCAGGGCTCCGTCGCGACCGCGGGCGATCAGCACGCTTTCGCGGCCGATCTGCACGGTCTCGAACGAACCGGGCGACGACAGGTCGGCACTGCGCACCGCGCAGAACCAGCCCGCTTCGAAGATCCGCTCCTGCTCCCGGGCGAAGACCGCCGGGTCGGTGTAGTGCGGCCCGGGCAGAGTCGGCAGCAGGCTCTGCGGGAGGTCGATGGCGGTCACCGGCAGGGCTCCTCTCGAACACGGTCGATGTTGCGTATTACGCGTCTTGTTGCCCTCTCCGGAACACGATGAGGCTCGGCCGGGGTGCTGTCAACACCCGTCCGGGCGGCGAATCTGTCGCCCGGAAGCGCCTTCGACCACGGCTTTCACCCGGAACGACGCTCCGCAAAACTCGACCCCGGAACCCCTTGACGGCGCCCCTCCGGCGCACTCAGACTCTGTTGCGTATCACGTCGGGTGTTCCTCAATACGCAACAGTCCCCGTTTGGGAGGAATCAATGCTGCGCGCGTGCACTGTGGACGAACTGCCCCCGGGCGAGTCCGTCCGGATCGCGGGGCCCGAGCCCATCGCCGTCTTCAACGCCGACGGCGAGCTGTACGCGATCGGGGACACCTGCACCCACCAAGACGCGTCGCTGGCCGACGGCTGGCTCGAAGGCTGCTTCGTGGAGTGCCCGCTGCATGCGGCGCTCTTCGACCTGCGGACCGGGATGCCGTCGTGCCTGCCCGCCAAGCAGCCGGTGCGCACGTACCAGGTGCAGGTCGACGAGGGCGTGATCTACGTGCTCGCCGACGCCGCCGAGGACGCTGCGTGAAAACGGTCGCGATCGTCGGCGCTTCGCTCGCCGGCGCCCGCGCCGCGCAGGAGCTGCGCGCGCAGGGCTTCGACGGCCGGGTGGTGCTCGTCGGCGAGGAGCCGCATCTCCCCTACGACCGGCCGCCGCTGTCGAAGACCTTCCTGGCCGGCACCGCGTCGCGCGAGTCGCTGGACCTGCTCGACGCCGACGATCTCGCCTCGCTGGACGTCCGGCTCGGCACCCGCGCGGAACGTCTCGACCCGTCGACCGGCCGCCTGACCCTGTCCGACGGAGAGCTGGAAGCGGACGGCGTCATCCTCGCGACCGGCGGCCGCGCCCGCGCCTTGCCCGGGACGGAAACCGTTGCCGGAGTTCATGTTCTGCGCACCTTGGCCGACGCGCTCGCCCTCCGCGAGGAGCTGGTCCCCGGCGCGCGCGTGGTGATCGTCGGCGGTGGGTTCATCGGGGCCGAGGTGGCTTCGACGTGCCACGGCCTGGGGTTGGAAGTCACCGTTTTGGAGGCGTTGCCGACCCCGATGGCGCGCGTGCTGGGTCCGGAACTCGGCTCGATCTGTGCCCGGCTGCACGGCCGGAACGGCGTCACTCTTCGCTGCGGCGCTTCGGTCGCCGGGCTTTCCACGGTCGACGGCCGCGTCACTGGAGTGCAGCTGGAGACTGGCGAGATTCTGCCCGCCGACGTGGTTGTCGCCGGGATCGGCATGGTCCCGGCGGTCGAGTGGCTCGAGGGCTCCGGCCTGGCGATCGGCAACGGCGTCCGGACCTGCGCCGGGCTGGTCACGTCGCTGCCGAATGTGGTCGCCGCGGGCGACGTCGCGGCGTACGGGCCGGCAGGCATCCGTCACGAGCACTGGACCAACGCCACCGAACAGGCTTCGGTCGCGGTCGCCAACCTGCTGGCCGGACAGGTGGTCCGGGAGTACGAGCCGAGCGGCTACGTCTGGTCCGATCAGTACGCGGGAACTCTCCAGCTCGCCGGGCACCCGGCCCCCGGCGACGAAGTGCGCTACGCCGACGGCGGCCCGGACGACGAGTCCTTCCTCGCCACCTATCACCGCGACGGACAGACCGTCGCCGTGTTCGGGCTCAACAACCCGCGCGGGTTCGGCCGCCTGCGCCGGCAAGCACTGCGGCGGCCGGTCCCCGTCGGGTGATTACCGCACGACCTGGACCACGTCGCCCGGCTGCAGCGTGTTGAAGAACGCCACCGCGTCGGCGTGCGACAGGTGGACGCAGCCGTGCGACTGCACCTTCAGACTGCCCTGATGGAACGCCACTCCGGTGTTCGTGAAGAAGACCGAGTACGGCATCGGGCCGTTGAACTGCTTGCTGTAGTGGTCGATGTCCTTGTACTGCACGCGGAACGTGCCCACCGGGGTCGGGTACGCGGGCTTGCCGACAGTCACGCGCACGCCGCCGCGGGTGACCTTGCCGTGGTTCATCAGCCACGCGGTGTTCGCGGACAGTTTCAAGCAGGCTTTCGCCTTGGTGCCGCACGGGGGTCCCGCCGCCTCCGCGTTCGCCGCGAAACCGATCGTCGCCGCCATCGCCGCGATGCTGGCCAGCACTGCCGTGATTTTCCGGTTCATCCTGTGCCTCCCCGAGACGGTCGTACTTTGGATCTTTCCCAGAGAGGACAGTTTTAAACCAGAAATGCGCCCATGTGGGTGATCTCTAACGAGACCGCCAGGCCAGCGGCGAGGTCGCCAGCGCGGCCTCCGCGACCCGCCGCGCGGTTCCGGTGAAGAGCCCGGCCTGCGCCGAAGCCAGCCATTCGTCCACTGTGGACACTCCGGTCGCCCGGTATTCGAGCGCCTGGAACAACATTTCGAGTTTGTCGGCGTCCTTCGCGCACCGGGCTTCGAGCGATTCGCGCGTTTCGTACTCGTCCACCGCCGCCCGCACGGTTTCCGCCGCCGCCCGCGGGAGTCCCGCGGTCTGGTCAGCCGTGATCGCCCTCGGCTCCGGCTTCGCGAGGTACGGCGCGGCGGTGTGCGGCAGGTCGCCGGTGCGGGTCTCCTGGGTGTCGTGCCACAGCGCGAGATACGCCGCGCGCTCGGGAACCGCGCCCTCCTCGGCGGCGAGCAGCGCGGCCAGGTGCGCGGCCCGGAGGCTGTGCTCGGCGACCGATTCCGGATCGCGGACCCCGGCCTGCCACCAGCCCGCGCGGCGCACCCGCTTGAGCACTCCCAGCTCGAACCCGAACGCGGCCAGGCCCTCGGCGTCCATTCCGCAATCCCCTTCCCGTGCCGATCTCCCCGCCGGAGCCTACGGGGCATGGCATGCTGCCGGGACACCTGCTTCTTCCCCGGGAGGCCCGAGTGAGCACTGTGCTGGTCGAGCGCGACGGTCCGGTCACCACCATCGGCATCAACCGGCCGGAACGGCGCAACGCCGTCGACCGCGCCACCGCCGAGGCGCTCGCGGACGCCTTCCGGGAGTTCGACGCCTCGGACGCTTCGGTCGCGGTGCTGCACGGCGTCGGCGGGACCTTCTGCGCCGGGGCGGACCTCAAGGCGGTGAGCGAGGACCGCGGCAACCGGACCGAACCGGACGGCGACGGCCCGATGGGCCCGACCCGGCTGCGGCTGCGCAAGCCGGTGCTCGCGGCGGTGTCCGGGCACGCCGTCGCGGGCGGGCTGGAACTGGCGATCTGGGCCGATCTGCGGATCGCCGACGAGACGGCGGTGTTCGGCGTGTTCTGCCGCCGCTGGGGAGTCCCGCTGATCGACGGCGGCACCGTCCGGCTGCCCCGGCTGATCGGCCGGAGCCACGCGCTCGACCTCGTGCTGACCGGACGTCCGGTCGACGCGGCGGAGGCGCACCGGATCGGATTGGCCAATCGCGTCGTCCCCGCCGGGGAGGCCCTGCCCGCCGCGATCGCGCTCGCCAGGGAACTGGCCGCTTTTCCGCAAACGTGTTTGCGTGAGGACCGGGCGGCATTGCTGGAAGGCGAGTCGCTCAGCGAGGAATCCGCATGGGAAAACGAATTCCGGCACGGGATTCAGTCATTGAACGCGGATACTCTTGCCGGAGCCACCCGATTCGCCGAGGGCGCGGGACGACACGGGTCGTTCGAGAATTAGTCGCCTTTGCTCACCGTTGCCCCGCAAGGCATTTCGGCGTCACCTCGGGAGACCGGACATCACCGCCGACCGGACCAGGGCGGCGTTTTCCGCTCAGCCGACCCCGTTTTTCGAATTAGGCCGATCAGGTGAATCCGCACGCGAATTCGTTTCAGCTTATTGCGCGCCGGACATCATTACCTGCGGCAACCGGTCACCGCGGGGCGCGCATTCGGCACTGCTCCGGCCGAGCGAACGGAAAATGCGCTGATCGCAGGTAGCGCACGGCCCCTCGGCATCGATACAGATACAGGGCCAGCGCCAGCGCGCGCTCGCGAGGGCCGTTCGCGGCCGCCACAACACAACCCCGCCCCCGACCCGTCGCCGGCAGGCTTCCCGCCTGCGGACGCCGACCGCCCGGCCTGACGAGGCCGGGCCATCGGCGCATGCCGCCTCCGGAGCCCGCCGCGCCTCCGTGCTCGCTGTCCCCCGCCGAGCACAAGACCAGAACCGAGGTTCTTCCATGACGTCGAACATCGAGCGTTCCAGCTCCTCGCCGTCGGACGACACCGCCGCGCGCCCGGCCGCCGCCTGCTGCCTCCTGCGAACCGCCGCCCGCTGCGCGAGAGCCCGCCCTCGGAAGCTGTCCGTCGTGATCCCCGCGCTCAACGAACGGGTCAACATGCCGAGGGTGCTCGCCACGATCCCGCACTCCGGCCTGGCCTCGCTCGGCTACGAAATCGAGGTGATCGTGGTCGACAACGCCTCCACCGACGGCACCGGCGAGGTCGCCGCCGCGCTCGGCGCGCGGGTGGTCCTCCAGCCGGTGCGCGGCTACGGGCACGCCTATCACGCAGGTTTCGCCGCGGCCACCGGCGACGTGATCGCGACCGGCGACGCGGACTGCACCTATCCCTTCGACCACCTGCCGGGGCTGCTGCGCACGATGGCCGACCGGCGGCTCGACTTCCTGTCCACCAACCGGCTCGGGCAGGAGAACCGCGCCGCGATGAAACCGTCGCACCGTTTCGGCAACCGGGTGCTGACGCTGATCAGCCGGGCCTTCTTCCACTCGCCGTTCCAGGACTCGCAATCCGGGATGTGGGTGTTCCGCAGGCACGTGTGGCGCCACCTCGACATCCGGTCCGGCGGGATGCCGTTCTCGCAGGAGATCAAGAACGACGCTTACGTGCGCGGCTTCCGGTGCGGCGAAACGCCGATCGAGTACCGGATCCGCGGCGGCGAGGTCAAGCTGCACGCCGTGCGCGACGGCCTGCGCAATCTGTCCCAGCTGGCCGTCCACCGGGCGCGGACCGTCGGCGGGACGGCGACCGTGCTCTGCTCCGGCGAGCCCGAGTGCGTGCTGGCGATGGCCGAATGAGCGGCCGCGGGGAGGTGGAGCACGGTGGTCTGGACCAGGATCCGGAGCGGCGGCCGGGCAACGGCCGCGGCTGGCTGAAATTCGCCGTCGCGGTGGCGGCGGTGCTGGCGCTCGGGGTCGTGACCGTGCTGGTGTGGCCGGCCGCGCGGACGGTGTTCCGGCAGTCCTTCACCGAGGAACCCGAGACCTACACGGAGCTGTATTTCGTCGGCACTCCGGCGTTCCGGAACGGATCCGTCGCCGCCGAGGTCGCGCTTGTGCGGCACGGCCCCGGCCCGGCGGAGTACACCGTGATCGCCGCGCTGGAGACCTCGTCGGCGGCCCGGCTCGCCGGAGTGCCCCGGCAGGTGACGCTGCAGCCGGGCCAGTTCACGACGCTCGACTTCCATCTCCCGGTCCCGCCGGGCCAGACCGTGGACGCGATCGCGGTGAACGTCGCGGGCGGCATCGAGAATCTGCGGTTCCGCTTGCCCGGCAACGCTTCCGGAGGCAGGCCGTGAAGATCGTCCAGATCACTCCTTACTACCCGCCGCATCTCGGCGGGACGGAGGCGGTGGTGCAGCAACTGGCGCGGCAGCAGGCCCTCCGTCACGACGTCACGGTGCTGACCACGACCGTCGGCGCCCGCGACTCGCCGCGTCGCGAACTGGTGGACAACGTCGTCACGATCCGCATTCCCGCGCTCGACGTCGCACACACGCCGGTGTCCGCCGGTCTCGTCCCCGCGTTGCTGCGCACGCCGAAACCGGCGGTGTGGCATCTGCATGCCGCGCAGGCGGTGCTGCCCGAGCAGGTCGCGCTCGCCGCCGCGGTGCGCCGGCAGCCGTTCCTGCTGCATTTCCACCTGGACGTCGACCAGTCCGGGAAGCTGGGCTGGCTGCTGCCGCACTACAAAAAGCACGTCTTCGGCCGCGTCCTGCGGGCTGCCGCCGGGGTGCTGGTGCTGACCGGGGCGCAGCGGGACTTCGTCAGCACCGCCTACCGGGTGGATCCGGCGCGGGTCTTCACGGTGCCGAACGGCGTGTCCCCCGAGTTCTTCCTTCCGCCTCGCGCACGGCGGGAACCGGTGCTGCGGTTGCTGTTCGTCGGACGGCTCAGCCCGCAGAAGAACCTCGCCCGGCTCCTCCGCGCACTGACCCTGGTGCGCCATCCCGTCGTCCTCGACGTCGTCGGGGACGGGGAACAACGGCGGCAGCTTGAAGAGCACGGGACTCCGGGCGTGCGGTTTCACGGCCGGCTGCACGGCGCCGAACTGCTGCACCGGTATGAGCAAGCCGATCTGTTCGTGCTGCCGTCGGATCGCGAAGGCATGTCGCTCGCCGCGCTCGAAGCCATGGCCGCCGGGCTGCCGGTGCTCGCGACCGACGTTCCCGGGAATACCGAGCTGTTGCGCGGCATCGGCGTTCTCACTCCGGCCGAGCCCGCTGCGCTGGCGCAAGCGATCGACGAGTTCGCCTCCGGCGAGAGCCTTCGGCAGCGGATCGCGGCGGCCAGTTCCACCGCCGCCCGGGAGTACACCTGGGCCGCGGTGGCGCAGCGGGTCGAGGACGTTTACGCCGAGGTACTGCCGTGACGCGACCCAGCCAGCGCGCCGCCGTGCTCGGGTCGGCGCTGGTGGCCGGTGCGGTCGAGCTGAGCCCGTGGCGACCGGCCGTCCTGGTGACCATTGCCGGTCTGTGGCTGGTCTTCGGCGCTCCGGCTTGGCTGTGCCGCCGGATCGCCGCGAGGATCGTCTCCACCCGCGAAGCGCAATGGCTGCTGGGGCTGGGTTTCGCGGTCCTGGCCGCGATGGTGTCCGCGCTGGTCGTCAACACCGTCCTCCCCTGGTTCGGCGTCTCGCGCCCGTTGACGACCGTGTCCCTCGCGGTGGCCCAGACCCTGGCCGCGGCGGGGCTCGCCTTCCTCGACCGGCTGCTCACCGGCCCGTCGCCGCCGGTTCGCGCGCTGCGGTGGATGCCGGTGCGGGACGTCGCGCCGGTCGCCGTGCTCGGGGTTCTCGCGCTGGTGGTCGCGGTCGCTGGGGCCGTCCGGCTGAACAACGGGTTCACCGGCGCGACGAGCCTGGTCGCGCTGTTTCTGATCGCGGCGCTGCTCGGGCTGCTCGTCGTGCGGGCGGGCCATTACGGCGACGGGGTCATCGCGTTCGGAATCCTTTGTGCAGCAATGGCATTGCTGCTGCTGACCTCGCTGCGCGGCTGGTACCTGACCGGTCACGACGTCCAGCGCGAGTTCCTGCTCTTCCAGCTGACCTCGGCCAAGGGGCACTGGGACATCTCCGGCTACCCCGACACCTACAACGCCTGCCTCAGCATCACCCTCCTGCCCGCCTCGGTGGTCCAGCTGACCGCGTTGCCGGGCCTGGCGGTCTTCAAGGCGGTGCTGCCCATGCTCTTCGCGGCGGCCCCGGTCGCGGTGTATCGCACGACGCGGAATCTCACGGCCAAACGGGTTTCGCTCCTCGCCGCGATCTACTTCCTCGCGTTCCCCACGTTTTTCACCGACATGCCCTTCCTCGGCCGCCAGGAGGTCGCGTTCCTCCTGCTGAGCTGCGCGGTCCTGGCGCTCAGCGACCGTACTGCGCCGCGCCGGGCGCGCCGGATCGCGTTCACCGTCTTCTTCGCGGGGATCGTGCTGTCGCACTACTCGACCACCTACGTACTGATCGGCGTGCTGCTGCTGGGCAAGCTCGTCAGCGGCGTCATCCAGGTGGTGCCGCCGCTGCGTCGCCGTCTCGCCGAGCGCGCGCCGAAGGAAGCCACCGATTTCGTTGCCTGGCCGATGATCGGCATCGCGATCCTGTGCGCGACGCTGTGGACCGGACCGGTCACCGGCACCTGGCACCAGGTCGAGCACACCGTCGTGGCGACCGCTCACGACCTGTTCCATCCCGACGAGGCGCGGCGAGGCTCCTCTGACACCGCGTACAACCTCTTCGGCTCCGCCCGGGTCAGCCCGCAGCAACGGCTGCGCGACTACGCCGACTCCGTTCGAGCCAGCACCCAGCCAGCCGCGAACACCCAGGTCGCGCCCGCCAGCGACCTTCCGCTCACCGCGGCTGGCACCGCCCTGGACCAGATCGGCGTAGCCGTCCCGCGCGTCAACGGCCTCCTCCGCACCTTGTGCGCGGACGGGCTGCAGGTGCTGCTGATCGTCGGCTTGGCCGGAACGCTCATCGCCACCGCGACGCTGTTCCGCCCGACCCACGACCTGTTCGTGCTCGCCGCCGGCGGTTTGGGCATGCTCGCCGCCGAAATCGCCCTGCCGCAGCTCTCGGTCGACTACGGCCTCCTGCGCACCTTCCAGCAAGGCCTGTTCGGGTTCGCCCCGTTCATCGCGATGGGCTCGGTCTGGGCGCTGTCGTGGCTCCACCGGTGGCGGCTGCCCGCGGCGACCGCGATGGCGATGCTGTTCTTCCTCGACCTCACCGGCGCGCTGCCCCGGCTGTTCGGCGGCTATCCCGCGCAGCTGCACCTCGACAACGCCGGGCAGTACTACGACATCTACTACGCGCACCCGCAGGAACGAGCCGCCCTCGCCTGGTTACGACAGCACAACGCCGCGACGCCGATCCAGTCCGACCGCTACACCTTCAGCCGCCTGCAGACGCTCATCGACCGGCCGCCGGGCGCCGACATCTACCCCACCCTCGTCCAGCCGGGCTCGTTCGTCCTGCTCGGCTATCCGACCGTCCGGAAGGACCAGGTCACCGTGTTCTACCAAGGCGATCTCGTCACCTACAGCTATCCCTTGCGGTTCCTCGACGCCACCAAGGACAAGGTCTACAGCAGCAACGGAACGAGCGTGTACCGATGACGGCCCTCGCCCCGTCCTTCGCCGCCCGGCTCAGAGCCGACCCGCTGGTGCGGAACTCGTTCTTCCTCATGGCCACGACCGCGCTCGGCGCCGGGTCCGGGTTCGTGTTCTGGATCGTCGCCGCCCGCCTGTACCCGCCCGCCGACGTCGGCTGGGCGAGTTCGCTGCTCTCGGCGGTGACCCTGCTGAGCTACTTCAGCGGGCTCGGGCTCAGCTCCACCCTCGTCCGGCATCTGCCGACCGCGCCGTCCCGCACCGCGCACGTCAGCTCGGCACTCACCTCGGTGGCCGCCACCGGAACCGTGCTCGGGGTCGGCTTCGCCCTGGTGGCACCGCTCGTCTCGCCCGGGTTGTCGTTCCTCAGCGGGTCTTTTCCCGAGATCGCGTTGTTCGCGTTGCTGACAATGGCCGTGGCGCAGAACCTGCTGACCGACTCGGTGTTCGTCGCCCTGCGCGCGGCGAAGTACAACATGCTGCTCAACGGCGTGCTGATGAGCGCGGTCAAACTCGCCCTGCCGATCGTCTTCGTCGGCACCGGCGCGATCGGCATTTTCCTGTCCAGCACGGTGGCGTCCGCCGTAGCCGCGGTCGCGAGCATCGTGGCGATCAGCCGTCGCCTCCGCATTCCGGTGCGGCCGCGGCTGTATCCCGAAACGCTGCGCTCCACTTTGGCTTACTCACTCGGCAACTACGCGTCCAACTGCCTGAACCTGCTGCCCCTGCTGGTGATTCCGCTGCTCGTGCTGCGTTCGCTCGGTCCAGAGGCGTCGGCGGCCTACTTCGTGGCGTTCCAGATCGCCAACTTCGTCAACGCCGTGCCGTTCGCGATCGGCGAGGCGCTGTTCGCGGAGGGCTCGCACGAACAGGAAGACCTCAAGCACCTGGCCAAACGCTCGGCGCTGCTGATCCTGGCGATCGTGGTGCCCGCCGTCGGCATCACCGTCGCTCTCGCGAAACCGGTGCTGGCCCTGTTCGGCGCCAGCTACGCGGACGACGCCCGCAACTGCCTCGTCGTCCTCGCGGCCTCCGCGTTCGCCGTAGCCTTCAACACGTGGTCGAGCTTCCTGCTCAAAGTGACCCGGCAACTGCCGGCGCTGACCCTGTCGAACCTGGTCTACGCGGCGGTCACGGTCAGCCTCGCCGCGGTCGGCGCCCAGCACAACCTCGTCTGGATCGCGGCGGCCTGGGGCGCCGGCAACCTCGCGTCCGGCCTCGTCGCGATCGCCGCGCTCGCGCTGCGCGGGTTCCGGATGCCTAGCGAAAAGGGAGGTTCGGATGAAGATCGCGCACATCGTCAACGTCGGCTTCGAGGCCGGCGGCGCGGAGCGTAGCGTCCGCCTCGTTTCCGACGGGCTGCGCCGCCGCGGCCACCAGGTCCTGGTCATCGCGACCGACCACCTGCTCGACGACCCCGCGGTCAGCGACCGCGAGGTCTTCGCCGACGTCCTCGTGCCCGCGATCCGCGGCGGTCCCGCCCGCCGCGTCGCCGGCTATTTCTGGCATCGGATCGCCTACGAGCAGGTGTCCGCCGCGCTGCGCGCCTTCGTGCCCGATGTGGTGCACCTGCACACCATCGGCGAGTTCAACCCCGCCGTGCTCAGCGCGTCGGCCGCCTACCCGCAGGTGCTCACCGTGCACGGTCCCGAAGACTGGACCGTGCAGCTGCTGTCGTGGAACCTGCGCAGCCGCGCCGAAGGCCGCTCCCGATTGTCCACAATGGACACGGCGCGGCTGGCTTACCTACGCTTCCTGCAACGGCCCGCCTACTTGCGGCAGCTGCGCACCGTCGACCGCGTGCTCACCCCGAGCCGGTTCCTCGCCGAGGCCGTGCGGCACGACCTGCCGCGGACACCGATCTACGTCGTCCCCAATGGTGTGCCGCTCCCGGTCGCCAAACCGGTGCCCGACGCCGCCCACGCGCTGTTCGTCGGACGGTTGGAGCCGATGAAGGGCGCGCACCTCCTCGTGCACGCCTTCGCGACCGTCGCCCGCCGTCTGCCGGATGCCCGGCTGACGCTCGCTGGCGACGGGAAACAGCGTGCGGCGCTTGAGAAGTCCGTCAGCGAGCACGGCCTGGCGGACCGCGTCCGGTTCGCGGGCTGGCTGACCGGACCCGAACTGACCGCCGCCTATCGCGCCGCGTCGGTGGTGGTGCTCCCGTCGGTGTGGCCGGAGAACTTCCCGACGGTCGCGCTGGAAGCCCTCGGCACCGGACGGCCGGTCGTCGCCACCGACGCCGGCGGCATCCCCGAGCTGATCCGCCAGGGCCACAACGGTTTGCTCGTCCCGCCCGGCGACCGCGCCGCCCTCGCCGACGCGCTCGGCAACCTCCTCGGCGACCCGGCACAGCGGCGCGTCATGGGCGCGCGGTCGGCCCGGCTCGCGCGCGGCCACGGCCTCAGAAGTTTCCTCGACCGGCTCGAACAGCACTACCAGGAGGCCAGCCGATGACCCGCGTCCTCGTCGTCAACGCATTCGGACGCGGTGCCTTGCGCAGCACCGAGCGGCGGCCGGAAATCGACGGCGTCGGCTCCCACCGCCGCTACCCCGGCGAAAAACACCACCCACGCTCCCAACGAAACCCGCGCAAACCCAACAACCCAGCCCAACCGCACATCCCGCGCACACGGCCAGCCCGCCCCGAACACCACCACCAGGAGGCCCGCCGATGACCCGCGTCCTCGTCGTCAACGCATTCGAACGCGGCAACCGCGGCGACGCCGCCCTGCTCAGCGTCCTGCTCGACCAGACCCGCCGCGCGCTGCCCGGCGCCCGGATCGCCATCGCCGGTTTCGAGCACCCCGAACGGTGGCCGGAATTCGACGGCGCGCCCAACCTCGGATCGATCCGCCGGTACTCGGGCGAGGAGCACATCCCGCGCTTCCGGCGGATCCTGCGCAAACTGAGCTTGCTGCCCGTCGTCGCGCTCGCCGCCGTCCGGCCGCCGCGCCGGTTGCTGCTGGCCGCGGCCCGGCTGCTGCCCGCCGAACCGCGCCGCGAACTGCAAGCCCTCGCCACGGCGGACCTCGTCGTCTCCCTCGGCGGCGGCTACCTCAACGGCCGCGCGGACTTCGCCTCCGACCTCAACATCCTGTTCCTGCTGCTGCCGCTGTGGCTCGCCGAACGGTTCGGCGTCCGCGTCGTGGCCGGTCCGCAGTCCTACGGCCCGTTCCCGCGCCGGCTCCAGCGCGTGCTGGTCCGCCACGTCCTCGGCCGGGCGGACGCGGTCCTCGTCCGCGAGGACATCAGCCGCGAGCGGCTCACCGAAATCGGGCTGCCGCCGCACCTGCTCACCCGCGGCGTCGACAGCGCCTTCGCCTTTGAAACCCGCTCCGACCGCGACTGGCGAACCACTCTCGGCATCCCCGCCGACGCCCGGATCGCGATAATCACCGCCCGCCAATGGCTCGACGAGGCCGGGCAGCGCCGGTACGAACACGCACTGGCCACCGGCGTCCGCCACCTGCTCGGCCGGGGCTACCACGTTGTCCTGGTCCCGCAGGTGACCTGCGCTTTCCAGGGCGACGACGACCGGCGGACCAACACCCGCCTCGCCGCCGGGATCGACGACCCGCGGCTGCGCGTCCTGCGCGACGACACCTTCGACCACCGCGACGCCCGCGCCCTGTACGCCGAGGCCGACCTCGTGATCGGCACCCGCTTCCACTCGGTCATCTTCGCCCTCACCGCGCACGTTCCGTGCCTGGCGATCGAGTACGACCACAAAACCACCGGCATCATGCGCGATCTCGGCCTCGAACGGTGGGTCGTCGGCATCGACGAGGTCCGCGCCGCCACGTTGCCCGCGCTCGTCGACAGCCTCATCGAACACCGCGACGGCTACCTGCGGCAGCTTCGCGAGGTCCTTCCCCCTTACGCGCGACGGGCCCGAGACGTGAGCGTCCTGCTCGATGCCGCCTGATGCCGGGTCAGCCCCGCCGGATCCAGCGGAACCGGCGGCAGCCGCACCGTCCGCAGTCGGTGCCGCCGCGCAAATGCTGATGCTCGCTGCGGTCGTGCCCGCACGCGCGGCACCGCACCGCCGCCCACGGCATCCGGATCCCGGACATCCTGCGCCTCCCTCGAGTTCCCCCAGACACACACCATCACATCCGCGCGCGCCCAGCCAACCGGACCAATGAGGACAGGAGCCTCCGTGAGCCGCGAACGAACCGTCGTCTTCGCGACGCCGTACTTCCCGCCCGACGTCGGCGGCGCGGAAACCTACGTGCACAGCCTGGCCGCCGCGCTGCACACGGTCCCCGGATGGCGGTCGATCGTCATCACCGCCAGCTCCCGCGCCCAGGCGGACTGTTTCCCCGTCCACCGGCTCCCAGCGGTCGCCAAGGTCTCCAACACCCCGCTCGACCCGCGCTGGCCGGCCCGGATCCGGCGCATCCTGCGTGCCGAGCGGCCCGACTACCTCAACGTGCACACCCCCGTGCCCGGTCTCGCCGACGCCGCCACCCTGGTCGCCGGAAACACGCCCGTCGTCGTGACCTATCACGCCGCGACCCTGGCCAAGGACGGTCACCCGCTCTTCAACACCGTCGCGCGGGCTTATGCCTTCGCCGAGGGCTTCATGCTGCGACGGGCCGACCTGGTCCTCGGCGTTTCGGACTACGTCGCCGAGCGGCTCCGCCCGCGCTGCGGCGGCAAAGTCGGCGTGCTGGAGAACGCGATCGCCGTCGGCGCGCTAGTACCGCCTGTTGCCGGCGTTCGTCCTTACACCGCCGCTTTCCTGGCGCGGCTGGACCCGACGCACTCGTGGAAGGGGCTGGACCTGCTCCTGCACGCCTTCCGCTGCACGCCGGAGGCCCGCCTGCTGGTCATCGGCGACGGCGCCGCGCGTCCCGGTTACGAAGCCCTCGCCCGGAAACTCGGGATCGCCGACAATGTCACCTTCGCCGGGAATCTCAGCGGTGCGGCGAAATTCCGGGTTCTCCGGAGTGCCCGGTCGGTCGTCCTCTGTCCCACCAGCCCGAACGACGCCTTCCCGACCGTGCTGCTCGAAGCGTGGGCGAGCCGGGTCCCGGTCATCGCGACGGCCGTCGGCCCGCTCGCGTCGCTGGTGGACGATGGCCGCAACGGGCTCCTCGCCGCTCCGCGGTCTCCGGAGGCCTTGGCGGACGCGTTGCGCCGTCTGGAGAGGAATCCGGCGCTGGCGGAGACGATCCGGGGGAACGCGTTCGAGCTGGTGCGCGGCCGGTATACGTGGGAGCACCGGGTCGCGGACTTCATTCGGCACCTGGATGCGCTCGACCGGCGCGGGGTTTCGGCCACTCGGTGACGCGGTCAGGGCTGAGGCTTCGGCCGCGTTTGGAGGGTGGTCAGCAAGCGCTGCGCGGCACCCCGATGCTGCCGCGCGCGGGCGTCGAGTTCTCCGATGGTGATCGAGCCGTCTTTGTTCGTGTCGAGCCCCGCGTTTTTCTCGTAGGCCCGTTTCAGTTCGTTGTCCGGGTTGTCGGCGGTCGTGATGACCGTGTCGGCGTCCTGCCCGGCGCGCATCGTCTTGGGCAGGTACATGAACTGGTAGACGCGCCCGGCGCTGGTGAACTTGCCCCGGCCGGGCATCAGGAACTTCCGGACGTAGTCCATTTGCTCAGTGGCCGACAGCTGGGAGAACTCCTGCCAGGTTCCGGGGTAGCCGAGCCCGGCCAGCGTAGCCGGCATGAACTGGATCAGGCCGACCGCGTGCGAGTCCGGGTTGACGATGTCGGCCCGCACTCCGCCTTCGGACATCATGCAGGACAGCAGATCCAGCGGGCGGCAGCCGACGTCCTGGCACACGGATTCCAGCGCCGGGAGGAAACTGTTCTCGACGGTGTGGAAAGTGAGCCGGAAATCCAGCCGCCGCTGCGGGTCGACCTTGGTCAGGTCGTCGTCGGCGACGCTGACCGGGTCGTCCACCGCCTTGCTCGCGACCTCGACGAGCGGCCGGACGGACGCGTACTTCCTCAGTTCGGCGAGTTTGCCGTGCGCCTGCATCAGCCTGAGGACGGCGGCGATGTCGCGCATGCTGTAGCCGTTCAGGTCTTCGACCGCCTTTTGCCCTTCGGCGGGACCCTGCGCGAGCATTCCTTCGAATTTCGCCGCGAGTTGCTCGTCGTACTGTTTCTGGGTCAGTTTCTGCTGTTTCGGGGCGGCCGTCTGCTGACGGCGGATCACCGGTGCCCGCTCGGCGGTCGGCCTGCGGTTCGTCCCAGCCGCGAAGGACTCGGCTTCATGCTCGGCGTGGTCGTGCGGGCCGCCGAGGACGGGACGGGCGGTTCCGGACAGGCCCGATTGCTGCGCGACGTGGGTCAACTCGTGCGCGATGAGGCTGCGGCCCGCCGAGGTTCCGGGGGCGTACCGGCCCGCGTTGAAGACAATGTGGTCGCCCACCGTGTAGGCCTCGGCGGCGAGGGCGTCGGCGGATTCGGCGGCGGAACGGTCGGTGTGCACCCGCACCTGGCTGAAATCCTGATCGAACCGCGGCTCCAGCGAGGCCCGGACCCGCGGGTCCAGCGACTGCCCCGGCTGGGCGAGGACCTCGTCCACGACGCCGGGTACCGGCTTGCCGGGCGAGGCCCGGTGCTGACGGGCGTGCTCTGCCATCACGCCGGTTTAGCCCGGAGCCGTCACCGGATTGTCACCGGTTCGCGGGCGTCTCGCCCCAGCAGGTTCCGGACGCCCCTCGTCCCGCCGCTGCGCGCGCGGCCGTGCCGATCCAGCAGCGCCCGCCTGACCCGTTCCGACGCTGCCCCGCGCCTCGCGGCGGTGCCGGATCCGGCACCGCCCGAACCGCCTCCACCCGGATTCCGGACCGCACCCCCGGTTCCGGCCCGTTTTCCTTCCCCGAGGGCGAAATCTCCGGTTGCCGTCCCGGTCACCGGCACGACCCCCCGATCGGGGGCGCCCGCGGTCCGCCGTCCGGCGCGCGGATCTGGGTAGCCTGGCGGCGTGGCCGACCCGATCCCCCATACCCCTGCCCCCGGCGAGCCCGGATCCGAGCGTTCCGAATCCGCCGAAGCGCCCCGGAAGCGCAGGAAGAAGCGGCCCTTCTGGCAGGAGCTGCCGATCCTCATCGGGATCGCGCTGGTGCTGACGATCCTGATCCAGCAGTTCGTCGCGAAGGTGTTCCTGATCCCGTCGGCGTCGATGGAGACGACCCTGCACGGCTGCGACGGCTGCTTCGGCGACCGGGTCGTCGTCGACCGCGTCACCTACGATTTCACCGATCCGTCGCCGGGCGACGTCATCGTGTTCCGCGGTCCGCAGTCGTGGAACGCGAACGAGATCGCCCCGCAGGAGTCGGGCAACTTCTTCACGAAGACGGTGCGCGGCCTCGGTTCGCTCATCGGCTTCGCGCCGCCGGACGAGCGCGATTTCGTGAAGCGCGTGATCGCCGTCGGCGGGCAGACCGTGCAGTGCTGCGATCCGCAGGGCCGCGTCCTGGTCGACGGCAAACCGCTCGACGAGCCCTACATCCACTGGCTCAGCCAGCCGCCCACGGTGCGCCAGACGTTCGCCCCGGTCACCGTCCCGAAGGGAAGTCTTTGGGTGATGGGCGACAACCGCGAGAACTCGTGCGACTCCCGCTGCCAGGGCGGCGGCGGGCTCAACGGGACGGTCCCGGTGGACGACGTCATCGGCAAGGCCCGGGTGATCGTCCTGCCGCCGTCGCGATGGGGCGGGGTCAGCGACCACGACCCGCAGGCCGCGCCCGCCGCCCTCGGCGCACCCGCGTGGCAGCAAGGGATCCCGCTCGGGGCGGGCGCGCTGCTGGCCTTCCCGACGCTCGCCGCCGGACGAGGGCTGCGGCGGAAGCTCGGCAAACGGGACTGAGTCTCCGGACGAGACGGGGCCGTGCGACTCCGCCCCGGCAGAGGTCCGTGAAGGACTCCTTGAGGGAATCTGATTCCTTCAAGGAGTCCTTCACGGACATCTAGCGAAGGTCCCGCCAGCTCACCGTCCGGAACCGGCGGCCCGCACCACATCCATCCGGAGGTGCCGCGTCAGGTCCCCGGTCAGGTGCAGCACCGGCGTCCGCTCCGCGAACCGCCATTCCCCGCCTCGCCGCACGAACCGGTCGTCGTAGTGCCCGGCCGCGATCGGCTGCAGCGGAAGTCCTTCCGCGGCTTGGAAAACCGTGAAATAACTGTGCGCCGAAGCCGTGTCCTCGCCGGCCTCGACCCGCACGTTCGTCGTCACGTGCCGGGTCCTCGGGGTGCCGTCCGGGTGGATGATCAGGATGTCGCGGAACCAGTTCTCCACCGCTTCCCGCCCGGTCCGGCCGCCGCCGCTGTGCAGGGTCGCCTCGCGGAACAGCTCGCCCACCCCGGCGAGGTCGCCCGCGTCGATGCGCGCGGCGTAGGTCATGATCAGGTCCTGGATCGCCCACCGGGCCGACTCTGCCGACATCGGCTCAGCATAGGAGTTCCACTGTGGACGCCGTGACCTGCGGTTCTCCCGGACACCGCCCTCCCGCCGCAGCGCGGCCCGGCGGCGGTGGCATGATGCCCGCACGGTCCCGGCCGATCGGACCGCTCGCCGAGGAGGAAGGTGACGCTTGAGCACGCGCACTACCCAGGTGGACGACCTCCGGCTGGTGGCGCAGCCGAGCGCGGTCCCGTGCACCGAGCTGTTCGTCCGCCTGATCCTGACCGACTGGTCCCTGCTGCCGATGCTGGAGCAGGTCACGAACGCCGCGGTGCGGCTGGTCGGGGACGTCGTCGACCAGAACAGCCCGTCCGCGCCCGCCTTCGTGACCGTCCGGCTGCAGCTGCGCGGCGACCGGCTCGTCGTCGAGGTGGACGACGACCTCGTCGCCCCGAGCCCGCCGCGCGACGAGCGGATCGGCGTGCGCCCCGGACCGCGCGGCGGCCGCACCACGTGGTGCGAACTGCCGCTGCCCGGCGGGATTTCGGCCGGTCAGGTCCGCCTGCCGCGCCGGGGCGACCGGCGCACGCTCGTCGACGAACCCGTCTCCGGCGAACCGGTCACCGCGGACCCGCAGGTGCTCGAGCGGCTGCTGAACCGGCTCAGCACGTTCGAGTAGCGCTCACGCGGAAGCCGCTTCCCAGGCCTGCTCCAGCGCCTGCGCGAACACCTCCACCGACTGCCCGCCGGACACGCCGAAACGCCGCCCCAGCACGAAAAACGGCACTCCGGACGCGCCCAGCTGCGCGGCTTCCCGCTCCTCGGCGCGCACCGCGTCCGCATAGCGCGACGGGTCGGCCAGCACCGCTTCCGCCTCGGCGCGCGGCAACCCGGCTTCCTCGGCGACGTCGGCCAGCACACTGCCGGTGAACACCGGACGAGCCTCGGCGAAATTCGCGCGGAACAACGCCGACACCATCTCGTTCTCCAGCCCCTTCTCGCGGGCCAGGTGCAGCAGCCGGTGCGCGTCGAAGGTGTTGCCGATCGCCCGGTCCGTCCGGTAGCCGAGCCCCTCCGCCGCCGCGAGCCCGGCGACCCGCTGCTCCATCTCCCCGGCCTGCGGCCCGTACTTCGCGGTCAGCATGTCCAGCAACGGCTCGGTCCCGGTCTTCCCGGGGTCCAGCTCGAACGAGCGGTACGTCACGGTCACCTCGTCCCGGTGCGCGAACCCGGCCAGCGCCTTCTCGAACCGCGCCTTCCCGAGGTAGCACCACGGGCACACGACATCGCTCCAGATCTCCACCTGCATGCCGCCAGCGTAGATCGCGCCCTCGGCCGAGAGGACCATGACCGACGCCTAAACGCCAGCCTTCACCGGCTCCCGCGCCCCGGTCCGTTCCGCGCCGATGCCCGCGGCCACCACGAACGCAATTCCCGCCACCGCCGCCACATTCGGCACCTGGTGCAGCACGATCAGCCCGAGCACCAGCGCGATCGCCGGTTCCAGGCTCATCAGCGTGCCGAACGCCGAGGCCGTCAACCGGCGCAGCGCCAGCATCTCCATGCTGAACGGCACCACCGGCACGAGCACCGCGAGCCCGAGCCCGGCCAGCACCAGCGGCCAGGTCAGGTGGCTCGCCACCGCCGGACCGTGCACGGCCGTGGCGACCAGACCGGCCACCGGCATCGACACCGCGAGCCCGCGCAGGCCTGACACCTCGTCGCCGACCCGTTGCGTCAGCACGATGTAGGCGCCCCAGCAGACCGCCGCCGCGAGCGCGCAGCCGATGCCGATCAGGTCGGCCCCGCCCTGCCACGGCTGGGTCAGCAGCACCACCCCGGCCGCCGCCAGCAGCGGCCACAGCCGGGTTCCGCCGCGGCCGCGCACGATCGCGACGGTCAGCGGGCCGAGGAATTCCAGCGCGCTCGCCGTGCCCAGCGGCAGCCGGGTCGCGGCGACCATGAACAGGATCGTCATCCCGGCCGTCGCGACGCCGAGCACGACGCAGGTCAGCAAGGCCGGGCGGCGGAACGCCGACGGCCGCGGCCGCACGAGCACGACCAGCAGCACACCGGCCCACACGAGCCGCAGCCACGCGACGCCGGTCGGCCCGATCTGGTTGGCGAGACTGACTGAAACCGCCATTCCTAATTGGACGGACAGCATGGCGCCGACGGCGAGGGCGACACCGGTCCGGGGAGTGGAGGGAAGCACGTGGTTCAGGAAAACCCATCCAGACCGTTCGTGTCCACATGCCAATCCTGGACGTACCGTCCAGGAATCATGAACAATGGCCGGATGGAGACTCGCAGGCTGCAGTTCCTTCTCGAGTTGTCGCGGCTCGGCTCGATGCGCGCGGTCGCGGACGTGCTCGAAACCACAACGTCCACGGTCTCCCAGCAGATCTCGGTCCTGGCCAAGGAAACCGGCGTCGCGCTGCTCGAACCGGACGGCCGTCGCGTGCGGCTCACTCCCGCCGGGCGACGGCTCGCCGAACACGCCGTGACGATCCTGGCCGCCGTCGAGGCTGCCCGCGTCGACCTCGATCCCGAAGCCGAGCCAGCCGGAACCGTGCGCGTGGCCGGGTTCGGGACCGGCGTGCGCCACGCGGTGCTCCCGGTCGCGGATCTGCTCGCGCAGCGGCACCCGCAGGTCCGCCTGACGATCAGCGAGCACGAACCCGCGGAAGCACTGGCGCAGCTCAGAACCGACGACATCGACCTCGCCCTCACCTACGACTACGACCTCGCTCCCGCGACCGCCGATCCGTCGCTCGCCGTCCGTCCGCTCTGGGCGGAGCCGTGGGGCCTCGCGGTGCCGCGCGCGGAGGCGAGCCGAGTGCGAGGCGACGGAGCTTTGGCTGTGGTCAGCGCGTTCCGCGACCACGACTGGATCGGCAACTCCCGCAACGGCGCGGACGAGACGGTCGTGGGGACGCTGGCCTCGATGGCCGGGTTCTCGCCGCGGTTCACCCACCGCGCGGACAACCTCGACCTGGTGCAGGACCTGATCGCGGCCGGCGGCGGGGTCGGCCTGCTGCCCGAATCCTGGCCGACCCGGCCCGACGTCACCGTCCTGCCGCTGACCGGCCCGGACGTCCGGCTGCGCGCCTTCGCGTGCACCCGGCGCGGACGGGACGCGTGGCCGCCGCTCGCCCTCGTCCTGGGGCTGCTGCGCGGCGACTAGCATGGGTCCGAGGCTCGAGCACGGAGGAGGCGGCATGGCGACGGAAAAGGCAATCCTGGCCGGCGGATGTTTCTGGGGCATGGAGGAGCTGTTCCGCCACCAGCCCGGCGTCACCGCCACCCGCGTCGGCTACAGCGGCGGCGACGTCCCCAACGCCACCTACCGCAACCACGGCACCCACGCCGAAACCATCGAAGTCACCTACGACCCCGCCCAAACCGACTTCCGCACGTTGCTCGAATTCTTCTTCCAAGTCCACGACCCCAGCACGAAGAACCGCCAAGGCAACGACATCGGCACCAGCTACCGCTCCGCCATCTTCTACACCACCGACGAGCAAAAGCAGATCGCCGAAGACACCATCGCCGACGTCGACGCCTCCGGCCTCTGGCCCGGCAAGGTCGTCACGGAAGTGACCCCCGCCGGCGACTTCTGGGAAGCCGAGCCGGAGCACCAGGACTACCTGCAGCACTACCCCAACGGCTACACCTGCTATTTCCCGCGGCCCGGCTGGAAGCTGCCGAAGCGCGCTTAACGCGCCATCGCGGCCTCCGCGTCCTTGAACGCTGTTGGGGACAACTTCCGCCACACCAGCGACGTCCCCAGCAGCTGCACCGCCGCCGCCATCACCCACACGCCCCGCAGACTCCAGTGCACCGCCACGAAACCGCCGGCGAGCGCACCCAGCGGGGTGAGCCCCCACGCCAGCGCGCGATGGCTGGTCAGCACCCGGCCGAGCAGCTCCGGCGGCGTGAACCGCTGGCGGCTCGACTGCGAGCAGACGTTCCAGATCAGCGTCGTCCCGGTGAGGAAGATCAGCACCGCCCCGACCAGCACCGGCCACGGCGGCACGAGCACGATCAGCAGCTGGCTCAGCACCGCGCACACCTGCGCGATCCGCATCGCCGTCGAGTAGCCGGACCGCCGCACGAACCCGTCCACGAAGAACGACGACACCACCCAGCCGACGGCCAGGCAGGCCAGCAGGACGCCGTAGCCGACCGGGCCGAGGTGCAGTTCCTCGGTGGCGTAGAGGACGAGCATCGAGTTGCCCGCGGCGGCCGCGAACGACCCCAGCGCGACCGTGATCGTGATCGACCGCAGCAGCGGCGTGCCGACCAGGTAGCGCAGCCCGGCCGTCACGTCCTTCAGCGGATGCGCGGGCGTGCGCACCGGCTTCGCGGACGGAATCCCGCGCGCCAGCAGCAAAGCCACGAGCGCCGCGACGGCCGCCAGCCACGCGGGCAGTCCTGCGCTGATCCCGATCAGCAACCCCGTCGCGGGCGGGACCACGAACTGGACCATGCCGCGGTCGATCACCTGCAGCCGGGAATTGGCCATGTTGAGCCGATCCGGCCCGACGACCTCGGGCACCACCGCGCCCGCCGCACCGTCGCCGAACACCTGCGCCGTGGTGAGCACGAAGGCCACCACCAGCAGCGCGGGCAGGCTCAGCGAACCGGTGGAACCCAGCAGCGCCAGGGTGAGCGCGGCGGCGATCTGCACCGCGTAGGCGGAGGCGAGCACGGTTGTTCGCCGGACCCGGTCGATCACCACTCCGGCGAACAGCGAGAGCAGCAGCCACGGCGCTTGCCCGGCGACATTCACCAGCGACACCGCACGCGGGTCCGTGGTGATCGAGACGGCTAACAAGGGCAGCGCTGCGAGCAGGAGCCCTTCACAGGTTGAACCGGACATCGCCACTGCTTGCAGCCGGACCCAAGCCGATCCGCCCCCAACCCGCCCCGCCATACCCGTCAGTCTTCGGCACCGCGCAACTGGTTTTCCGCTGCGTGTTCCCGCCCTCCGGACCTCCTCGCCGAACAAAAGCCCGCCGGTTATCACGCGGGCGCGGTCCACGCTTTCCCTTGTGCGTCAACCGGAATCCAGCCGACCGGCCGGATCGCGGGAACGCGGTTCACCTGGTGGGACGGGCTTCAGCGAAGCGCCGCGAACGGTTGAGCTGGACGCGTCCGTCCCGTCCCCGCTGGAGGAATCCCGTGCCCCGCCACACCCCGTCCCGGCTTCCGCGTCCTGCCCGCGCGCGGTCCCGTTTAGCCTCCGCGCTGGCCCTTCCCCTGCTGCTCGCCGCGTGCGGCACGGCGGGCGGGTCCGGCCAGCAGGACGCCGGTCCCCCGCGTCCGGGCGGCACGCTGCGGCTGGGCATCTCGTCCAATCCGGACTGCATCGACCCGCAGCAGGTCAGCACCAACGCGTCGGTGAACGTCGGCCGCCAGCTGGTCGATTCGCTCACCGACCAGGACCCGAAGACCGGCGCGATCACGCCGTGGCTCGCCGACCGCTGGACGGTCAGCCCCGATTCCACGAGCTTCACCTTCCACCTCCGCCCCGGCGCGACGTTCTCCGACGGCTCCCCGGTGGACGCCGCCGCGGTGAAGACCAGCTTCGACGGCATCAAGGCGCTCGGCGCGAAGGCGCTGCTCGGGTCCAGCTACCTGGCCGCCTACCGCGGCGCGACGGTGGTCGACCCGGCGACCGTCCGGCTCGACTTCACCCAGCCCAGCGCGCAGTTCCTGCAGGCCAGCTCCACGATGTCGCTCGGCGTGCTCGCGCCAGCGGCGTTCCGGCACACCGCCGAGGAGCGGTGCCAGGGCACCGGGCTGATCGGCTCCGGTCCGTTCGTGTTCACCAGCCTGAAGCCGAACCAGAACATCCTGCTCGGCAAGCGCACCGGCTACCGCTGGGGTTCGCCGTTGTGGCGGCACCAGGGCGAGGCGTACGTGGACAAGATCGACTTCCGCGTGGTGCCCGAGCCGGGCGTGCGGTCGGGCAGCCTGACGTCCGGGCAGCTGGACGCGATCACCGACGTCCAGCCAGTGGACGAACCGCAGTTCGCCGGCAACGGGTTCGCCGAACCGGTGCGGCCGAACCCGGGCATCGTGTTCAACCTGCACGCGAACGTGACCCGCGGCGTCCTCGCTGATCAGAAGGTGCGGCAGGCGGTGTTGAAGGGCGTGAACCGGCCCGAGGTCACCAGCACCGTGCTCACCCCGAACTACAAGCCCGCGACGAGCATCCTCGGTTCCGCGACGCCGCTGTACACCGATCTGTCCAAGGAACTCGCCTACGATCCGGCGGGCGCGCAGGCGCTCCTGCAGTCCGACGGCTGGGTCCCCGGCCCGGACGGCATCCGGACGAAGAACGGGCAGCGGCTGTCCGCGTCCGTGCTGTTCTCCGCGGTGTTCAACCAGAACCAGAGCGTGCTGGAGCTGCTCCAGCAGCAGCTGCGCAAGATCGGTTTCGACCTGAAGATCGAGCTGCACACCAACTCCGAGGTCACCCGGCTGCAGCAGGCCGGCCAGTACGATTTCCTGTGGTACAACGTCACCCGCGCCGATCCGGACATCCTGCGCCAGCAGTTCTCCACGAAGACGAACAACCGGAGCAAGCTGCCCGCGGACAACCTGCTCGACGCGTCGCTGACCGAACAGTCGGCCACCGTCGATGCCGCGAAACGCAAGCCAGCCGCGGAAAAAGCGCAGCGGACCATCGTGGAACAGGCGTACTCGATCCCGGTGTTCGAGCTGACGCAGGTGCTCGGCGTCGGCCCGAACGCGCATGACGTCGGCTTCGAGGCTTCCTCGCGGCTGCAGCTGTTCGACGCCTGGGTTTCGGGCTCGTGAAAGGGTTTCCGCTGCTCCGTCGGCTCCTGCAGGCCGTAGTGGTGCTGTGGGCGGCGTTCACGCTGTCGTTCGTCATCCTGTACCTGCTGCCCGGCGACGCGGTGCTTACCAAACTCGGCTCGGCCGAGGGCGGGCCCAGCGCGTCGCCGGAGCAGATCGCCGCTCTGCGCGCCGAATACGGGCTGGACGATCCGGTCCTAGTGCAGTACGGCAAGCACCTCCTCGCGGCGCTGCACGGTGACTTCGGCACCTCGGTGGCCACCGGCGACGACGCGACGCACCAGGTCCTCAGCGCCTTGCCGCCGACACTCGCGGTCTCCGGGCTGGCGCTGGTACTCGCGATCGTCTTCGGCGGCGGGATCGCGGTGCTCGGCACGTATACCCGCGCACGCTGGGTGAGCCAGGCTCTGCTTTCGCTGCCGCCGCTGGGCACTTCGCTGCCGACGTTCTGGGTCGGGCTGCTGCTGATCCAGCTGTTCTCGTTCCAGCTGCGACTCTTCCCGGCTCTGGGGTCGACCGGCTTCGCGTCGCTGGTCCTCCCGGCGGTCACGCTCGCCCTGCCGACCGGCGCGATCATCGCGCAGGTACTGGCCAAGAGCCTGCAAACGCAGCTCGCCGAACCGTACGTCGAGGTGGTGCGGGCGAAGGGCGCGAGCCGTCGCCGAGTCCACTTCGGACACGCGCTGCGCAACGCCGGGCTGCCCGCGCTCACCCTGGTGGGAGTGGTCGCGGGCAACCTGCTGGCCGGTTCGGTGGTGACCGAAACGGTGTTCTCGCGAGACGGTCTCGGCCGGGTCACCGCGTCGGCGGTCACCGCGCAGGACGTCCCCGTGGTGCAGGCGGTGATCGTGCTCGCGGCGTTCTTCTTCGTGGTGCTCAACCTGGTCGTCGACCTCGTGTACCCGCTGCTGGACCCGCGGGTCTCGGTGCGCAAGGAGGTGCCCGCGCATGTCTGAAGCTGTGCTCCCCCAACGGTTCCTCGTCCGCCGACCCGGCCTGATACTGTCCGGGCTCCTGCTCGCCGCTGTGCTCATCGCCGCCTTCGCGCCCGCGTTGTTCACCGGCCAGGACCCGATCACCGGCGTCCCGTCCGAACGGCTCCAAGGCCCGTCGCTCGCGCACCTGTTCGGCACCGACGAAACCGGCCGTGACGTGTTCGCCCGTGTCGTGCACGGAGCCGGGCTTTCGCTGCGTGCGACCGTGCTCGCCGTCCTCGTTGCGTTCGCCGCTGGATCCGCCTTGGGGCTGCTGGCCGGGTTCCGCGGCGGGTGGCTCGACGCGGTCGTGATGCGGATCGTCGACGTGCTCCAGGCGGTTCCGGCGATCCTGCTGTCGCTGGCGCTGGTGACCGCGCTCGGGTTCGGCACCACGAACGTCGCGATCGCCGTCGGGGTCGCGAATCTCGCCGCGTTCGCCCGGCTGATGCGCGCCGAGGTGCTGCGGGTGCGATCCGGCGTGTTCGTGGAGGCGGCGCGGGCGTCGGGCGTGCGCTGGGCTGGCGTCCTCGGGCGGCATGTGCTGCCCAACGCGCTCGGGCCGGTCCTGGTGCTGGCCACGGTGACGGTCGGCACGGCCGTGCTCGAAGTGTCCGCGCTCAGCTTCCTCGGCTTCGGCGCGAGCCCGCCGACGCCGGAATGGGGCGCGCTCGTGGCCGGCGGACGCAATTTCCTGGCCACCGCTTGGTGGATGACCACGTTCCCGGGGTTGACCGTCGCGGCCGTCGTGCTGGCCGCGAACCGCGTGTCCCGGGCTCTCGACGGCGAACGGAGCTGAAGTGCTGGAGATCAGCGAGCTGGCGGTGTCCTACCGCACCTCGGGCGGCGTGGTGCCTGCCGTGCGCGACGTGAGCCTGCGGGTCGGAGCGGGCGAGATCGTCGCGGTGGTCGGCGAATCCGGCTCGGGGAAGAGCACCACCGCGCACGCCGCGATCGGGCTGCTCCCGCGCGGCGGCCGGGTCCACCATGGACGGATCGCCTTCGACGGGCGGGACCTCACCGCACTGTCCGAAAAGGACTGGCGACAGGTGCGCGGCACCGGGATCGCCCTCGTGCCGCAGGATCCGACGGTGTCGCTCAACCCGGTCCGGCGGATCGGCGAACAGGTGGCCGAGGTGCTGCTGATCCATCGGCTGGCCGCCCGCGGCGAGGTCGCCGCCCGCGCGGTGGACCTGCTGCGCCGGGCGGGCGTCGACCGGCCGGAACTGCGGGCGCGGCAGTATCCGCACGAGCTGTCCGGCGGGCTCCGGCAGCGGGTGCTGATCGCCATCGCGCTCGCGGGCGAACCGCGGCTGATCATCGCCGACGAGCCGACCAGCGCGCTCGATGTGACCGTGCAGAAGGAAATCCTCGACCACCTGGCGAAGCTGGCCGCCGACGACGGCACCGCCATCCTGCTGATCACGCACGACCTCGGCGTCGCCGCCGACCGGGCCGCGCGGATCGCGGTGCTGTCCGAAGGACGGCTGGTCGAAGAAGGACCGGCCCGCGAACTTCTCGCCGCGCCGACGCAGGACTACACGCAACGGCTGCTCGCCGCCGCGCCGAGTCTCAGCCGCGAGCCGCTGCGACCCCGCCGTGCGGAGGGCCCGGAAGTCCTGTTGTCGGTCGACTCGGTATCGAAGACCTTCGCCTCCGCCCGCGCCGGTTCGGTGCGCGCGGTGGACGACGTGTCGTTCCAGCTCACTCGCGGCCGGACGCTCGCGCTGGTCGGCGAATCCGGCTCCGGCAAGACGACCACCGCACGCATGGCGGTCGGCCTCGAAACCCCGACCGCGGGCACGGTCAGCTTCGACGGCCAGGACGTCACCCGCCTGTCCCCCGCCGAACTGCGCCGGCTGCGCCGCCGGTTCCAGCTCGTCTACCAGAACCCGTACGCCTCGCTGAACCCTCGGTTCTCCATCGCCGAGGTGATCGGCGAGCCGCTGCGCGCGTTCCGGATCGGCGGCCGCGCCGAGCGGGTGGCCGAACTGGCGGACCAGGTCGCGCTGCCGTCGTCGGTGCTGCGCCGGAAACCGGCCGAACTCTCCGGCGGCCAGCGTCAGCGCGCGGCGATCGCCCGGGCGCTGGCGCTGCGCCCGGACCTCGTCGTGCTGGACGAGCCAGTGTCCGCTTTGGACGTTTCGGTGCAGGCGCAGATCCTGAAACTGCTCGTGGACCTGCAGGACGAACTCGGCCTGACGTACCTGTTCATCACGCACGACCTGGCCGTGGTGCGGGAAATCGCCGACCAGGTCGGGGTGATGCGCGAGGGCAAGCTCCTCGAATCCGGCCCGGCCGACGACGTCCTGCTGCGCCCGCGCGAGCAGTACACCCGCGACCTGCTCGCCGCGATCCCGGGCGGCGAGCAGGTCAGCGCGTGACCTCAGGAGTTGGCGAGCACCAGCCGTCCGACCGCCTCGCCCGCGTCCATCCGGCGGTGCGCCTCGCGCGCCTGCGCCATCGGCAGGACGGTGACCGGAAGCCGGATCCGGCCCTCGGTGTACAGCGGCAGCACCGCTTCCGCGGCGGGACGAGCGGGTGCGGTGTCGGCGGACAGGAAGCCGCCGACGTTGAAGCCGACCACGCCGATGTTCTTGCCCCACACGGCGTTCGAGTCGATCAGCGGCGCGGTCTCGCTGCCCGCGCTGCCGACGACGAGCATCCGGCCCATCGGCGCGAGCAGGTCCAGCGACTCGATGCGCAGGTCGCCGCCCACCGGGTCGACGATGACCTCGAACCGCTCGTCGCGCAGCTCGCCGAGTTCGCCGGACAGCACGACGCGGTCGAAGCCGAGTTCGTTCGCCGCCTCCACCTGCTCAGGACGCCGGACCGTGCTGACGACCTCGCGCGCGCCGAGCAGCCGCGCCACCTCGGGGTACACCGAGGCGAGACCGCCGAGCGCACCGTGCACGAGCACGCGCGCGTCCTTCGGCAGCCGCACCGCCTCGGTGAGCGAAAGATAGGCCGTCACCGTGTTCGCCAGACCGGCCACGGCCTGTGCGCGCTCCACCCCGGTGCCGGCCAGCGGCACGACGAGGCTGGCGGGCGCGAGCTTGACATCGGCGTAACCGCCCATTCCGGGCAGCGTCAGCGTGACGACCTCGTCCCCGACGGCGAACCCGCTGTCCGGCCCGGCCGTGCGGATCGTGCCCGCGACCTCCAGCCCGGGCACGAGCGGCGGCTTCGGCGCGTAGTCGTACTCGGCGAGCGTGCCCCGGCGGATCAGCGCGTCGATCAGCCCGACGGACGCGTGCGAGACCGCGATGGCCACCTCGCCCGGCCCCGGAACCGGCTCGGGCGCCTCGATCTCTTCGAGGACTTCAGGACCGCCGTAGCGGGTGATGGACAAAGCGCGCATCGTGCGTACTCCCCCGTGTTCTGCGTTTGTTTCAGCGAGCCGGAACAACCTGCGCCAAGCTGCGGTTATTCCGGCTTAGTTCACCCGAGGAAGGACTCGCCGTGCCGACCGAAACGCAACCGCTGCGCAAACTGGGCTTCCTGACGATCGGCCTGTTCGACGGCGACGACCCGCGCCCGGGCCACGAATCGACGCTGCGGGTGCTCGAACTGGGCGAGCAGCTCGGGTTCGACAGCGCCTGGGTGCGCCACCGGCACCTGCAGTACGGCATCTCCTCGCCGGTCGCTGTGCTCGCCGCCGCCACCCAGCGCACCAGCCGGATCGAGCTGGGCACCGCGGTGATCCCGCTCGGCTGGGAGAACCCGCTGCGGCTGGCCGAAGACCTCGCGACCGTCGACGTCCTGTCCGGCGGACGGCTCAACCCGGGCGTCAGCGTCAGCCCGCCGACGCACTACGAGGACGTGCGGGCCGCGCTGTACCCGGACACCGGCGACCAGGAGGACTTCGGCTACGACCGGGTCTCGCGGCTGTTGTCGCTGATCCGCGGCGAACGCGCGTCCACGTTCAGCGGGGTGGAGGGCATCGAATCCTTCTCCGACCGCGTGCAGCCGCATTCGCCCGGGCTCGCCGGCCGCCTGTGGTACGGCGGCGCGAGCACCCGGTCGGCGGTCTGGACCGGGGAAGCCGGGATGAACTACCTGACCAGCAGCGTCGTCCGCGCCGAGGAGGGCTCGACGGACTTCGAGAAGATCCAGCTCTCGCACGTCCAGGCGTTCCGCGCCCACCATCCGGACGGCGCGCGGGCGCGGGTTTCGCAAGGCCTGGTGGTGATTCCGACCGACAGCGCCACCGCCGAGCAGCGCGCGAAGTACGAGGATTACGCGGCAAAACGCCTGCCCCGCACCAAAACTCCGCAGGGCCCGGCCGGATTGCTGTTCTCCCGCGATTACGTCGGCACTTCGGCGGAGATCGCCGAGCAGCTCTACCGGCACGCCGCGTTCCGGGAGATCGACGAGGTCGCGTTCGCGCTTCCGTTCACCTTCGAGCACGAGGACTACGTGCAGATCCTCACCGACCTGGCCACCCGGCTGGGGCCGGAGCTGGGCTGGAAACCGGCGTCGTGAGCGGCTGCGCAGTCTCGCCAGATATGTACGGCCAAATAAGCCTCGCCAACTTCCCAGGGTTTTCCGCTTCTAGCAACCAACATCTCACACACGGTTGACAACGGGATCCAGCTCTGTCCAACATTGGCCGTACATTTGAGCCGTCGCGCTCCGACGGCGGCTGCCCGACCTCGGACAGGACGGCGAGCATGGCTTCGACAGCGGAAACAGCGGAAACACAGCCGCCCGGTGACGGCAAGCACTGCGCCGGAGGTGCGGCCTGACATGACGGAACCCGTCGACCCGGCACAGTCCGGTCTTTCCGCGCTGCCGTTGTCCGGCATCACCGTGGTGAGCCTCGAACAGGCGGTCGCCGCGCCGTTCGCCACTCGGCAGCTCGCCGATCTCGGGGCCCGGGTGATCAAGGTCGAACGGCCCGGCGGCGGAGACTTCGCCCGCCGTTACGACGAATCCGTGCACGGGCAGTCGAGCTACTTCGTCTGGCTCAACCGGTCGAAGGAGTCGATCACGCTCGACGTCAAGGACCCGGCGGGGCGGGCGGTGCTGGAGGACCTGCTCGCCGGCGCCGACGTCTTCGTGCAGAACCTCGCGCCCGGCGCGGCCGCCCGGCTGGGCGTTGACGCGCCGTCCCTGGCACAGCGGCACGCGCGGCTGATCGCCTGCACCGTCTCGGGTTACGGCACGGACGGGCCGTGGGCCGCGCGCAAGGCATACGACCTGATGGTCCAAAGCGAAACCGGGCTGGTCTCCCTCACCGGGAGTCCCGAGAACCCGGCGAAGACAGGCATCTCGGTGGCCGACATCGCCGCCGGCATGTACGCCTACAGCGGGATCCTCACCGCGCTCTTGCGCCGCGCGACGACCGGGCAGGTCGCTCCCGTCGAGGTGTCGCTCTTCGAGGCGCTCGCCGAGTGGATGGGAGCACCTGCCTACTACACCCAGTACGGCGGCCGCGCCCCGGACGGGCAGGGGCTCAGCACGCCACGATCGCGCCGTACGGACCGTTCACCACCGGCGACGGGCAGACCGTGGTGCTCGCCGTGCAGAACGAGCGCGAGTGGCGGCGTTTCTGCGAACTGGTGCTGGAAGACGAGTCCGTGGCCGACGATCCCCGGTTCTCCTCCAATTCGGCGCGAGTGGCCCACCGCGGCGAGGTCAACGCCGTCATCGCGGCAAGGCTCGGCGCCGGGGACGCCGAAACCGCGCTGGCCGCACTGGAAAAGGCCGGCATCGCCAACGCGCGGCTCAACACCGTCGAGGACTTCCTGCGTCACCCGGCGTTGTCCGGACGCGGGCGCTGGCGCGCGGTCGAAACCCCGGGCGGACCGATCGAAGCCCTCGTGCCGCCCGCGTCGCTCGGCGGGATCGAGCCGGTGATGAACCCGGTGCCCGCGCTCGGCGAGCACACCGAACGGATCCTGCGCGAGCTGGGCCGTTCGCCCGCCGCGGTCGACGCCCTGCGCGCCGGCGGCGTGATCTGAGCGCCGCGGAGGATCGACACCGGCCGCCCGCTGGCACAATCTGCACCGACGGGGACGGAGCGGAGCCGCATGACGAGCAACGACCAGCCGGGCGAGGCGGCGTACAAGGTGCTGGCCCGCGAACTGCGCCAGGCGATTCTGCGGCGGCGGTTCGCGGACGGCGTCCGCCTGCCGACGGAGGCCGAACTCGCCGCCGAACACGGGGTCAGCAGGCAGACCGTCCGGCGCGCTTTCCAGGATCTGGTCGCCGACGGGCTGGTGCACCGGGTGCCCGGCCGGGGCACGTTCGCGGCCCCGCGAGAAGGCCAGTACCTGCGGCAGTTCGGTTCCATCGAGGACCTCATGGGATTGTCCTTGGACACCAGCCTGGAAGTGCTGCGCCCGCTGCGCCGCCTGGTGAACGTCGAGGCCGCCAGCCGGCTTCGCCTCGACAGCGACACCGTGTACACAGTCGTTTTCCGCCGGCTGCACGAAGGAAACCCGTTCTGCCACACCGCCGTGCACCTCCACCCGGCCGCCGGCAGCGCGCTCGCCGACGTCCGCACGCTCGCGACGCCCGGCGCGACGAGCGACGCGACGATCATCGGGCTGCTCGACGACCGGCTCCCGGCCCCCATCGCCGAGGCCGAGCAGAGCATCACCGCCGCCGCGGCCGACGCGCCCCTCGCCGAAGCCCTCGGCTGTCCGCCCGCGGCGCCGCTGCTGCGCGTCGACCGCACCTACCTGACCACCGACGGCCAGCCGGTCGAACTCGCCGTGACCCACTTCCTGCCCGAGCAGTACTCGTATCGCATCAAGCTCAAACGCGGCCTCGGCTGAGCATCGGCGCGAGCCGGGTCAGAAGGCGCGAAGGTATTGGCGCGGCCAGGATTCGGCCGGAGCGGAACCCTTGGCGCGCAACGCCCAGTAAGGATCGCGCAGCAACGCACGACCGACGAACACGGCATCGACCAGCTCGGGGACAGCCTCGTCGAGATGCGCGGCCTCGGAGATCGCCCCGGACGCGGCGACGGCCGCCCCGGCGTCCCGGAACAGCGGTCCGTACCGTGCGTTGTGCAGCGGTTCGGAGAGCCGCCGAGCCTCGGGGACGAGCGCCCCGGACGAGAGGTCGACCAGGTCGACCCCGCACGCGGCCAAGCCCGCCGCCACCACAGTCATGTCTTCGACGGTGAGCCCGCCGTCGAGCAGATCCTCGGCCGGGATGCGGACGGCAAGGGGCTTGTCCTCCGGCCATCCCGCGCGCAAGGCCCGCACCATTTCCAGCGGGAAGCTCATCCGGGCCCGCAGGTCGCCGCCCCACTCGTCGGCGCGGTGATTCGCCAGCGGCGACAGGAATTCGTGGAAGAGATAGCCGTTGGCGCCGTGCAGTTCCAGGAGCCGGTACCCGGCGCGGTGGGCGGCCCGCGCGGCCCTTTCGAGGTCCTCGAGCAGCCTCGTCCCGTCCGCCGGGGACATCTCGGCCGGGACGGCGAGGCCGGCGAACGGCACCGGGGACGGCGCGAGCGGCTGCCATCCGCCCTCGTCCGGCGGCACCGCGCTGCGCGTTCCGGCGTTGTCCCAAGGCACTCCGTGCGAACTCTTCCGCCCGGCCACGCCGAGCTGGACCGCGGGCACCGACCCCACCGTCGCGATCACCTCGGCCAGCCTGCGGTGCCCCGCGATCTGCTGCTCGTTCCACAACCCGAGGTCGCGGGCAGTGGTGCGCATGCCGGGCGCGACAGCCGTGCACTCGACTGTCACCATGCCGAGGCCGCCCGCCGCCCGCGCGCCGTAATGCGCGAGGTGCCAATCGGTCGGAGTGCCGTCGCCCTCCGCCGAGTACTGGCACATCGGGGACAGCCACACCCGATTGGGCAGCGTCACGTCCCGCAGGCGCAACGGTGTCCACGCGGATTCCGCGGCATCGGCCGCACCCGCTCCATCCGTGCCGCAATGGTGCACATCGTTTCGCATACCGGCACGCTAGGACGCGGATCCGCGGAGTGTCAACCGGAACGAACCGGCGGTTGACCGCGGCTTGCTCGTACCGCATAGTAGCACGGCGTGCCGCAATGGCGAACGACACCGCAGTCTTGGAGGCGACGATGCCACCCACCCGTTACCGCGGATACCGCTCCTTCTCGTACCTGGAGCCGGGGACGGACTTCCCCGAGTTCGAGCCGTCGGCGGACGTCGGCAGGCTCCCGCCGCACGACCTCGGGCTGACCGCCGCGGAGTCGGCGCGGGCCGAACGCCTGCTGGCCGAAAACGTGGTGGTGTCGCTGCACGACCACCCGGTGCGGCTCCCCGGCGCGCCCGGACCGAATTGCTCGAGTGGAACCGGGGAGCGCGGCTGGACTACGGCTACGAGGGCCTGAGCCGTTCCGGGCTCGACGCGGTGTTCGACAACCTCGGCTGGGGTGCGTGCGAATCGCGCAACGGCTGGAAATGGGACGACGTCGTCACCGATCTCGGCATGCGGTTCTGCGACTTCGCCCACCAGGACTACGTGTTCCGGGCCGAGTCCGTCGCCGACCTCCGGCGGGCGCACGCCGAGGGACGGCTCGCCGTCGTCGCGGGGCTGGAGGGCGCGGCGCTGATCGAGAACGAGGTCGACCGCCTCGACGTGCTCTACGGGCTCGGGGTGCGCCAGATCGGCGTCGCCTACAGCGACGCGAACTCTCTCGGCAGCGGCCTGCGCGAGCGCGGCGACGGCGGTCTGACCGCGTTCGGCCGCCGCGCGGTCCGGCGCATGAACCAGCTCGGGATGGCCATCGACGTGTCCCATTCGGGAGACCGGACCGCGCTCGAGGTGATCGAGGCGAGCGAGCGGCCGGTCCTCATCACGCACGCCGGCGCGCGGCAGGTCTGGGACACCCCGAGGATGAAGCCCGACGAGGTCATCCGGGCCTGCGCCGAATCCGGCGGCGTCATCGGGATCGAAGCGGCCCCTTACACCACCGTGAGCACGAGCCATCGACGGCACACCATCGAATCGGTGATGGACCACTTCCGGTACTGCGCGGACCTGGTCGGCATCGAGCACGTCGCGTTCGGCCCGGACACCTTCTTCGGCGACCACCTCGACATGCACCACGTCATGAGCCGGAAGTGGGGCGTCGAGGAGACCATCCGCTCCGGTCCCGAGTTCGAGCCGGTCGACGCGGTCGCCGGACTGGAGAACCCCGGCGAGTGCTTCCGCAACATCACCCGGTGGCTGGTCAAACACGGCTACCCCGATCACGAGATCGCCGCCGTCATCGGCGGGAACGTCCTCCGCGCGCTCGAGAAGATCTGGTGAGGAACCCATGAAGGCCAACAAGGTTCTGAGCGCCGCGATGATCGGTCACGGGGTCGAGTCCTACGACTTCGTCGTCTACGGCGCCTCGGCCACGATCATCGCGAAGCACTTCTTCCCGGCGGGCAACCCCGCTCTCGCGGTCCTTTCCGCGCTCGCCGTCTACGGCCTGGCGTTCGTGGTGCGTCCCCTCGGCGCCGCGATCTTCGGCAGCATCGGCGACCGGCTCGGCCGCCGGACCGCGCTCTCGGCCGTGGTGCTGATCATGGCCGTCTCGACGGCCGCGATCGCGGTGCTGCCCGGGTACGGCAGCGTGGGAGTGCTGGCCCCGATCCTGCTGCTGTGCTGCCGCCTGGCCCAGGGCATCTCGATGGGGGCCGAGTACACCAGCGCCGCGTCGTACGTGATGGAGCAGGCGCCGCCGCAGCGGCGCGGGTTGTGGCTCAGCGCCGTGGGCAGCGCGACCTACGTCGGTTCCGCGCTCGCCTCGTTCGCGCTGCTGGGCCTCCGGTCGATCTCCTTGCCCGCGTACGAAAGCTGGAGCTGGCGGCTCGCCTTCCTGGCGGGCGGGCTGATGGCGCTCGTCGGGCTCTACATGCGGCTCCGGCTCGACGAGACGCCGGCCTTCCGCGAGCTGAAGTCCTCGAAGGACACGGCGGCCAGGCCGATCCGCGACACCTTCCGCGACTGGCGGGTGTTCCTGCTGCTGTTCACGCTCTTCGCCCTGCTCGCCGTCGTGGTCCACAACCTCCTCGGTTATCTCCCCACCTATCTGGCGACGACCGGGCGCGTCCGCGGCGACACGGTGCTCGTCGCAGGCGGACTCGCGCTGCTGCTCTGCGCCGCGCTCTGCGTCCCGGCCGGGATGCTCGCCGACCGGATCGGACGCAAGCCGCTGCTGATCGCCGGAGTCGCGGTCGCCGTCGCCGGTTCGGTACCGGCCTACCTCCTGGCCAGGGGCGGGACGCTCGCGACGACGCTGGCGACCGAAGTCCTTCTGGTCGTCCCGGCCGCGCTCGTCACCGTGGGATCGACGGTGGTCGCGGTCGAGCTGGTCTCGGCGCGGATTCGCGCCACGAGCACGGCACTGGCCTACAACGTCGCGTACGCGATCTTCGGCGGCACTGCCCCGCTGCTCGGCGCACTGCTGACCGGATGGTTCGGACGACTCGCTCCGGGTGGCTACATCTCCGCGCTCGCGGTGATCGCGCTGGTCGTCGTGGTCGTCGCCTTGCCGGAGACGCTCGCCCGCGCCCGCGCAGACGAGCCCGCGCTCCAGAAGACCCGATGAGCCGCCAAAAGCAATGAGGAGAACGTCCGTGCCGAGGACCCACGAGCAAACGCCGTACCACCCCGGAACCTTCGAAGCCTTGCGCTTCCACACCGCGACCGCCGCCTTCCGCGACGGCTCCGATTCCCCGCGCGAGTACCTCGAACGATGCCTGGCGACGATCGCGGAGCGCGAACCGGTTGTCCGGGCATGGGTCGTGCTCAACGAGGAAGGGGCGCGCGACCAGGCCGACGAAAGCACCCGGCGCTGGCTCCGGGGCGAACCCCGGTCGCCGATCGACGGCATGCCGATCGGCGTCAAGGACCTGCTGGAGACCCGCGACATGCCCACCCAGATGGGATGTGCCGCGTTCGCGGGCAACTTCCCGAAGCGGGACAACGCCGCCGTGTGGGCACTGCGCCAGGCCGGGGCGGTCATCCTCGGCAAGACGGTGACCACGGAGCTGGGCGGCCCGGAGCCCAGCCCCACGACGAATCCCTTCGACCCGCGCCGCACCCCCGGCGGCTCGTCGTCCGGCTCCGGCGCCGCGGTCGGCGCGCGGATGGTCCCGGCGGCGATCGCCACCCAGACCGGCGGTTCCCTCATGCGGCCGGCGAGTTTCAACGGCGTGTGGGGCTTCAAACCCTCGCAGGGCGCGATCAACCGCGGGGAGCGGCAGACCGCGAGCATGACCACCCACGGCGTGCACGCCGGGTCGGCGAGCGACCTGTGGCAGGTCGCGATCGAGATCGCCGCGCGCGCCGGAGGCGACCCGGGCAGGCCCGCCTTGCACGGTCCCGCCGCCCCGCCTCCGGCTCGGGTGCCGACCACGGTCGCGGTGGTCGAGACCGAGGCGTGGCCGCGGCTGGACCCGGTGAGCCGCAACGCCTTCGAGCAGGTCGTCGCCCAGATAGAGGCCGCCGGAGTGACGGTCCTTCGCCGCGGCGACGACGCGGTCGTCGAGCGTTTCGAGCAAGCCCTCGTCGGCGCGACCGAACTCGGCAGCAACATCCTCGCCTGGGAACACGCGTGGGCGTTCCGAGACCTCGCCGCGGACCGCCCCGGCGACTTCAGCGCCCGGGTCAAGCGGTTCTTCTTCGACACGGCCGACCGGCTCGGCGCCGCAGGCTACGAGGAGGCGCTCCGCACCCGCGCGGCGGTGACGGACGCGTACGCGCTCCTCGGCCCGCGAGCGGACGCGGTCCTGCTCCCGACCTCGAGCGGACCGGCACCGGTCTGGTCCGGGGACCGGCCGGGATCCCCGCCGGTCCGCTGGCCCACCGGGGATCCCGGGTTCAACTTCCCCAGCTCGCTGCTGGGCGCGCCCGCGGTGAACGTCCCGCTGATGAGCGTCGGCGGGCTCCCCTTCGGCCTGCAGGTCATGGGCCAGCCCGGGACGGACGCCCGGACCGTCGCGATCGCGCGCTGGGCCGGAGAACACCTCGCCCCGGTCAGCGCCTGACGCCGATCCGGCTCAGCCGGCCCGGTGGTTTCGCGGCCGGGTCGCCGGTCCCGCCGTGCTTCCCTTCCCGGCCCGCCGGAAATTGTCGGTGTCGCGTGCGACGCTGCCGGTGTGGAAGTGCACTTCGACGCTGAACTGTGGATCTGGGAAGCGCGGCGGACCGATGCCTGGACCTTCGTCACCCTGCCCCGCGACATCTCCGAGGAAATCCGCGAACTCGGCGGGCCGCGCCGCGGGTTCGGATCGATGCGCGTGCACGTCCGGATCGGCGCCACCACCTGGCGCACCTCGATCTTCCCGGACAGCACGCGCGGCTACGTGCTGCCGGTCAAACGCGCGGTACGCAAAGCCGAAAACCTAGACCCCGGCGACACCGCCCGGGTGACCGTGACCGTCCTCGACCTCTGACCACCACGTCTCATCCGCCCGGCAGGAGAGTCACCTGCATGGGATACAAACCGCAGGAGGGATGAACTCGCACCACAACAGGATCTCCTCAACCGCGTGCGGTCGTCCGCCAAACCGCATGGCGGACCGCGTGACCTGTCGGACACCGGATCTCCCCTGCCCGAGTCCGCTGTGACGTCCGGCGATGCCGCCGCGGCCCCGCGCGGCAGGCGAAGACCTGCTGCCCGGATTGACAATCCGCCCTCGAACGACCGTTCGCGTTGCTGGCGGGCGCGGCCAGTTACCGCCCCGGGCGCGCGCAGGCACCGCCGCCAATTACCAGCCCCAGCCGCACGCAGGCACCGCCGCCAATTACCAGCCCCAGCCGCACGCAGGCACCGCCGCCAATTACCAGCCCCAGCCGCACGCAGGCACCGCCGCCAGTTGCCAGCCCGGTCGCGCGCAGGCTCGGCAGGGACGCGTTCGGGGCGGAACTCCTTGCGGGCGGCTGGGTCGGCGTCGCTGGGCAGGGCGCGACATTCGCCGATCTCGGCCGCGTCGCGCTGCCTCGCGGCTTCTCCCGGCTCATCGCCTTGCGCGGCGCGGTGTTAGCGTGGAGGAGTGCCGGATTTCACGTCCACAGTGGACATCGCACGCCCCGCCGGGGACCAGCGCGACGCCGTGGGCTGGGCCCGCGCGGTCTGGGAAGGGGCTCCGCCGCCGGTGCCGACGCTCCTGCGCGCCGGGTGGCTCGGCCTCGGTCTGACCACGCGGCTGTCCCCGGAGCGAGTGCTCGGCTGGACGGTCGCGTCGGCCGCGTCGGACCGGGTCGTGCTCGAAACGCCCTCCCCGCTGCTGACCGCGCGCAACATCGTGCATCTCGACGAGCATCGGGTGTACTGGACCACCGAGGTCACCTACCACCGGTTCCCGGGACGGCAGCTGTGGGCTGCCGCCGTCCCGGTCCACGAGATCGTCATCCCGGCCCGTCTGCGGCAGGTCGCCGGTCAGGCGCGGCCCGGCGATCTCCAGCACCAGATCGTCACGGCATTCCAGCGGCGGGTCGGGAATCCCCTGCTGTCGCGGCTCCCGGGCCAGACGCTGCTCGAAACCACCGGCCGCAGTTCGGGGCTCCCCGCCGGACCCCGATCGGCGGACGGCGCGTCGGGCAGGAGTTCTGGCTGGTGTCCGAATTCGGCGAGCGGTCGCAGTACGTGCGCAACATCCAGGCCGACCCGCGCGTCCGGCTGCGCCTGCACGGCCGCTGGCTGCGCGGTGTGGCGCACCTGCTGCCGGAGGACGACGCCCGGGCGCGGCTGAAGTCGTTGCCGCGCCTCAACAGCACCGCGGTCCAGGCGTTCGGCACGGACCTGCTGACGATCCGGATCGACCTGGACTAAGCCTTTCGCAGGTGCTGCAGCGCTTCGCTCCAGAGTCCGGGCTGCGTGCCGTCCGCCGGAAGCGGCTCGGGCACCGGCGGCCGCGGCGACGACGCGGAGCTGGAGATCAGGTCGACGTAGGCCTGGTCGTAGGCGGGCGCGGGCTGCGCGCGGGGCACGCGGACCCGGGAGGTGGTCTGCCGCACCCGGGCAAGGTCTTCGCCGCCCAGCCAGTTGGGACCGGACGCGGCCAGTTCGAGGCCTGCGACCGCGGTCTTCGGGTCGCCGAGGTGATCGGCGATCAGGAGCCCGCGCACGAAATGGAGAACCGCCCGGTCCTGAGGCCGTTCGACCCACATCTGCAACGCCAGGTCACAACTGTGGACGGCGGTCTTCGGCTGCCGGTGGAGAAGCGCGGAACAGACGTCCATCAACCACGCCTCCGGCAGGTACGCGCCGCCGTCGTTGCGCCAGCTCATCGCCGTTTTGTAGAGCTGGTGCCAATCGCCGTCCTGTAGCAGGGCGACGCACTGTGCACGCCACCGGGACGGCGCGGTTGAAGAGAGCATGGAGTCAGTTTTCCACGGGCTAACCGTCCGACAGCACGGCCTCGATCGTGCGCCGCGAGTTGGCCGCCAGCACCGGGTTCGTCTCGCGGTAATACGGCAGCTGGATCAGCGCGATCGACAGCGCCCAGCCGCGGCCGCGCTCCCACGTCGCGTCGTCCACTTCGACCGCGTCCCGGAAGACGGCCCGTTCCGCGGCGGCGAACGTGTTCCACGCCGGGATCACGTCGACCGCCGGATCGCCGATTCCCACCCCCGCGAAGTCCAGCACCGCGGTCAGGCCGTTCTCGTCGACCAGCACGTTCCCTGGCGCGAGATCCGCGTGCAGCCACACCGGCTCCCCCGCCCACTCCGGTGCCGCGAGTGCCTTCTCCCAGGCCGCGACGTACACCGGATCGCCGCCGAGCTGCGCGATCGCGTCCCGGGTCGGCGCGTCGCGAGTGCGCAGCGGACGGCCTCGGCTGACCTCCGGCGCGCCGGAGATATCCAGGCCGCGCAACGCTTTCACGAACGTGCCCAGGTCCCGCGCCACCTGAGCATCGCCGTAATCCGGGTTAACGCCGGGCAGCCAGCGCAGCACCGACCAGTCCCACTCGAAGCCCTCGCCGGGCCGTCCTTCGGCGAGCACCTCCGGCACCGCGACCGGCAGGCGCGGCGCGAGCCAGCGCAGCCAGCGCTGTTCGTGGCTGATCTCGGCGGCTCCGCGTTCCAGCCGGGGCAGCCGGGCTACCAGCTCGTCGCCGAGCCGGAACATCGCGTTCTCCGTGCCCGAGGACTCGACGCGCGAGACCGGCAGCCCGGCCCACTGCGGAAACTGGGCCGCGACGAGGCGACGGACCAGAGCGTCGTCGATTTCCGCTTCGTCCGCGTGCATCCGTTTCATGAGCATCGAGCAAACCGCGTCGGCGCGAGAGCGGGCAACTGGTTTATTCCCGTTCCGGCCGACTGTCCCAGACGCTGGTTACCGTCGCCCTCATCGCGGATTCCGCGCCACACTGCTGGCATCCACGGGGAAAGGACGCAGCATGACAGGGCTCACCGGACCACGGCTCGCCGTCGCGCTGGAAGGCGCCGGCTGGCATCCGGCCGCGTGGCGCGAACCGGACGCCCGCCCGGCCGACCTGCTCACCGCCGGATACTGGACCGGGCTGGTCCAGCAGGCCGAGGCGGCGCACCTGGACTTCGTCACCTTCGAGGACTTCCTCTCCCTGCGCGACCCCGCCGAGCCGAACACCCGCGACGACCACGCGCAAACCCGCCTCGACGCGGTGCTGCTCGCCTCGCGGATCGCGCCGCTGACCTCGCACATCGGCCTGATCCCGACCGCCGTCGTCACCCACACGGAGCCGTTCCACCTGTCGAAGGCGATCGCGACTCTCGACTACGTCAGCACCGGCCGCGCGGGTGTGCGCGTGCAGGTTTCCGGCCGTCCGGAAGAGTTCCAGCACTTCGGCCGCCGCACTCCGCCCGAGGTCTCAGACCTCTTCGAGGAGGCTGCCGACTACGTCGAGGTGCTGCGCCGGCTGTGGGACAGCTGGGAGGACGACGCCGAGATCCGCGACGTCGCCACCGGACGGTTCATCGACCGGGACAAACTGCACTACATCGACTTCGAGGGCCGCTGGTTCTCCGTCAAAGGCCCGTCCATCACGCCGCGGCCGCCGCAGGGCCAGCCGATCGTCGCCGCGCTCGCGCACGGACCCGACGCCTACCGCCTCGCCGCCCAGCAGGCCGACGTCGTGTACGTGACGCCTTCCGACCGTTCGCACGCCGCGTCGATCATCGACGAAATCGGTGCGCCCCTTCAGGTTTTCGCCGACCTCGCGGTCTTCCTCGACGAAACCGAGCAAGCCGCCGCCGACCGCAAAACCCGCCTGGACGACCGCGCCGAGTTCGCCTCCGACGCGCACGTCTTCACCGGCACCCCGGCCCAGCTGGCCGATCTGCTGCTCGATTGGCACGCCGCCGGCCTGACCGGTTTCCGGCTGCGCCCCGGCACCCTGCCGCACGACCTGACCGCCATCACCGATGCCCTGGTCCCCGAACTGCGCGACCGGGGCGCGTTCCGCACCGGTTACGAGGCCTCGACCCTGCGCGGGCTGCTGGGCCTGCCCCGCCCGGCCAACCGCTACGCCGCCTGATTCCCGGGAGATCTCCATGACTGCCAAGCAAATCCACCTCGCCGCGCACTTCCCCGGGGTCAACAACACGACTGTGTGGAGCGACCCCGAGGCGGGCAGCCACATCGAGTTCAGCTCGTTCGTCAAGCTGGCCCAGACCGCCGAGCGCGCGAAGTTCGACTTCTTCTTCCTCGCCGAGGGCCTGCGGCTGCGGGAGCAGAACGGCGAAATCTACGACCTGGACGTGGTCGGCCGTCCCGACACCTTCACCGTCCTGTCCGCGCTGGCCGCCGTCACCGACCGTCTCGGCCTGGCCGGCACGATCAACTCCACCTTCAACGAACCGTTCGAGGTGGCCCGCCAGTTCGCGTCGCTCGACCACCTTTCCGCAGGCCGGGCCGCGTGGAACGTCGTCACCTCCTGGGACGCGTTCACCGGCGAAAACTTCCGCCGCGGCGGCTTCCTGCCGCAGGACCAGCGCTACTCGCGCGCCGAAACCTTCCTGCGCACCGCGTGGGAACTCTTCGACTCCTGGCGCGGCGACGAACTGGTCGCGGACAAGGAATCCGGCCGCTTCGTCACCGGCGGCGGCTCCTTCGCCCACCACGACGCCCACTTCGACATCTCCGGCCGCTTCCCGGTCCCGCGCAGCCCGCAAGGCCGCCCCGTCACCATCCAAGCCGGCGACTCCGAAGAAGGCCGCGAATTCGCCGCCGCGACCGCCGACGCCATCTTCACCCGCCACGGCACCCTCGAAGCGGGCCAGGCCTTCTACTCGGACGTGAAGGGCCGCCTGGCGAAATACGGCCGCTCCCCGCACGAACTGGTCATCCTCCCGGCCGCCACCTTCGTCCTCGGCGATACCGACGCGGAAGCACACGAACTCGCCCACGAGGTCCGGTTGCAGCAGGTGAGCGAGCAGACCGCGATCAAGTTCCTCGAACAGCTCTGGAACACCGACCTCAGCGACCACGACCCGAACGGCCCGCTCCCATCCTTCGACCCGGCAGTCGGCGACCTGATCTCGAAGGGCCGCGCGAGCGTCCGCATGCACCGCGACCCGATCGCGACGGCGAACGAATGGCGGCAGCTGGCGGAGGCGAAGCACCTGACGAGCCGCGAGCTGATCATCGAGGTCACCGGACGGCAGAACTTCATCGGCTCGCCCGAGACGGTCGCGTCGGCGATGAACGAACTGGTGCAGGCCGACGCGTCGGACGGGTTCATCCTGGTGCCGCACGTGACGCCGGGCGGGCTGGACCGGTTCGCCGACGAGGTGGTGCCGCGGTTGCAGGAGCGAGGGGTTTTTCGGGAGGATTACAGCGGGCCTACTTTGCGGCACCACCTCGGCTTAGCCTAGGAACCGCTTCGCGTTCCCCCACAACAACAACTCCCGCGAGCCGTCATCCAGGAACGATGCCTGCCGCACCACCCCGCCAGCCGGGCGCTCCCCCAGCGGATACGGGTAATCGCTCCCCACCATCACCTGCCCCGCCCCCAACGTGTCCACCAGATTCCGCAACGCCTCCTCGGTGAACACCACCGAATCGACACTGAACCGCCCCACATACTCCGACGGCGGCTTCTCCGACGTCGCAATAATGTCGGCCCGCTGATGCCAAGCGTTCTCCAGCCGCCCCAGCCAAAACGCGAATGACCCGCCCCCGTGGGCGAAGCAGATCCGCAAACTCGGCGGCACCCGGTCGAACACCCCGCCCAGGATCATCGCGATGATCGACAGGTGCGTCTCCGCCGGCATCCCGGTGAGCCACCGCGCCATCCAGCGGTCCAGGCGCGGCGCGTCCGGCATGTCCCACGGGTGCACGAAAACCGGGACGCCGAGCGACGCCGCGTGCTGCAGGAACGTCACCACGCCAGCGTCGTCGAGGTCGCGGTCGCCGACGTGGTTGCCGATCTCCACGCCCCGGTGCCCGGCCGCGACCGCGCGGTCCAGTTCTCGGCAGGCGGCGTCGGTGTCCTGCAGCGGGACCTGGCAGAACGGGATCAGCCGGTCCGGCGCGGGCGCGCAGATCTCCAGTGCGAGGTCGTTGAAGACCCGCGCGATCTTCTCGCCCTGGCCGGGGCTGGTGTCGTAGCCGAAGAACACCGGCGTCGGAGAGACAACCTGCGCCTCGATGCCGTCGGCGTCCATGTCGCGCAGGCGGACGGACGCGTCCCAGCAGTCGGACCGGATCCGGCGAAACTCCGCGGAGCCGACCATGATCATGGCCTCGCGTTCGGATTCCGCGCGCAGCCACGGCATTCCTTCGCCGAGGTCGGGCCAGCCGTGCGGGACGAAGTGGCTGTGGACGTCGATCGCGCGCACGCTCAGCCCTTCCCCGGGTGCAGCGTGCCGCAGTTACCGCAGGTCCGAGCTTCCTCGGACGTGTAGAACTGCTCGAACACCGGCGGGAGGTCGTCGACGATGTCCCGCACCTGCAGCTCCACCTCGTGCACCTTCGCGTCGCACTCCAGGCAGAACCACACGAACTTCTCGAGCGTCCCCTCCTCCCGGATCCGCTCGATCACGATCCCGATCGACCCCTCCTGCGGACGCTGCGGCGAATGGTGCACGTTCCGCGGCAGCATCCACATCTCGCCCTCGCGGATGTCGACGCGCCGGGGCCCCTCGTCGGTCATCAGGTTGACGTGCATGTCGCCCTTGTACTGGTAGAACCACTCCTCGTACGGGTCGAGGTGGTAGTCGGTGCGCTGGTTCGGCCCGCCGACGACCTGCACGATGAAATCGCCCATCGGGGCCCACATCTGCTTGTTGTTGACCGGCGGCTTCAGGTCGTCCTCGTGCTCTTCGATCCAGGCGGCGAAGTCGAACACGGGCGGGATGGCGGTCATCATTCCTCCTTGCCGGGGATCCGGGCGATCGCCTGGATCTCGATGAGCAGATGCGGATGCGGCAGCTGGTGCACCGCGACGGTCGTGCGGGCCGGGCCGGTCTCGTCGAAGAACTCGCCGTAGACCTCGTTGTAGCCGCCGAAATCGTTCATGTTGACCAGGAACACGGTCACCTGGGCGAGGTCTTCGAGACCCGCGCCGGCGGCGGCCAGGATGTCCCGGATGTTTTCGAGCACCGCGCGCGTCTGCGCCCGGATGTCCAAAGTGGTCACCCCGAACTCGTCGGCCTCCGCGCCGGCGAACGTGTTGTCCGGCCGCCTGCTGCTGGTGCCGGACACGAACACGAGATCCCCGACCACCTTGACGTGCGGGAACCGGCCGCGCGGAGTCGCTTTCCCGGCAACGACATGGGCTTGCGCCACGCTCATCCCTCCTCTGTCCGAACGGAAACCGAGCCCAGCCCGGCCACCCGGGCTTCGACGTGCGTTCCGGCTTTCAAGGCCACCGCCGCAGTCGCCGCGCCCGCTAGGAGCACCGATCCGTCGAGCAGCTGGTGCCCGTACGCGGCGGCCATTCGTTGCGCGGCCGGGAGCGCCCGCAGCGGGTCGCCGAGGATGTCCGCGGTCGATCCGGTCGCCACGATCTCGCCGTCGATGAGCAGGTCGACGGCCAGCGCGTCCACCTGCTCGATCCGGGACCACGGCCCGATCACGAAGGCCGATGCCGAGGTGTTGTCGGCGACGACGTCGGCCAGGCTGAAGCGGAAGTCCCGGTACCGGCTGTCGATGATCTCCAGCGCGGGCGCGACGGCGACCAGTTCGGCGTCCGGTCCGAGCCGGAACGCGACCTCGGGTTCGACTCGCGGATGCACGCCGCGGCCGACGTCGAACGTCCCGCCGTCCTCGATCCGCATGCGGTCGGTCAGCGAGCCGATGATGACGTCGGAGACGCCCATCTGCTCGGCTTTCGCCTTGCTGGTGAAGCCCAGTTTCACCCCCGCCAGCCGCTCCCCTCGCCGCTCTCGCAGGGCGATTCCGGCGTGCTGCACGGCGTAGGCGGTCTCCAGGCTCATCGGCCCGTCGCTGGTCAGCTGCGGGATGGCCTGTCCGGTAGCGGTCGCCCGGTCGAGCAGCGCCGCGCGCTCTTCGATGGTCATAGCTGCACGCACACATTCGTCGGCTCGGTGTAGAAGTGCATCGAGTGCAGGCCGCCCTCCCGGCCGATGCCGGAAAGCCCGACCCCGCCGAACGGCGACCGCAGATCGCGCAGGTACCAGGTGTTGACCCAGGCCATCCCGACCCGCATCTGCTGCGCGACGCGGTGGCCCCGCTCCAGGTCAGTCGTCCATACCGCGGCGGCGAGCCCGTAGTCGGTGTCGTTCGCCAGCCGGACGGCCTCGTCCTCGGTGTCGAACGGGATCAGCGCCGCGACCGGCCCGAAGACCTCCTCGCGCACGACGCGCGCCGAATTGTCCAGCCCGGTCCACAGCGTCGGCTCGATCCACGAACCGCCCGCGAGGTCCGGTCCGAGGTCCGGAACCGAACCGCCGGTCAGCACCGTCGCGCCCTCGGCCACCGCAAGGTCCACATAGGACTGGACCTTCTTCCGGTGCTGCTGGGAGATCAGCGGACCGGTCGTGGTGGCCGGATAGTCCGGACGGCCGAGACGCAACGCCGCCGCGCGCTCGGCGAGCCCGTTCGCGACCTCGTCGAAGACGGACCGCTCGACGTAGACCCGCTCGGTGCACAGGCACACCTGCCCGGTGTTCAGGAAAACCGACCGGGCGAGCCCGTCGAGGGTCTTCTCCAAGTCGCAGTCCTCGAACACCACGGCCGCGTTCTTTCCGCCCAGCTCAAAGGAAACCGGCCGCACGGAAGGAGCGACCGCGCGCATGATCGCCGAGCCGGTCCCGGATTCCCCGGTGAACGTCACGCCGTCGATGCCGCGGTGCGTGGTGAGGTACTCCCCGGCGGAGTCCGGCCCGAAGCCGTGCACGACGTTATACACCCCAGCCGGCGCGCCCGCCTCCGCGATCACCTCGGCGAGCAGGGTGGCGGTCGACGGCGTCTCTTCCGACGGTTTGACCACCACCGCGTTGCCGCAGGCCAGCGCGGGCGCGACCTTCCAGGTCAACAGCAGCAGCGGCAGGTTCCACGGCACGATCACCGCGACCACGCCGAGCGGTTTGGGCACCGCGTAGTTCAGCGCCTTGCGGCCGTTCGGCAGGTCGGTCAGGAAGGAGTCGAGACCGGCGGACGCGATCGTGTCGGCGAAGGAACGGAAGTTGGCCGCCGCCCGCGCGACGTCGAGGTCGCGGGCCAGGTGCTCCGGTTTGCCGGTGTCGCGGACCTCGGCGGCGACGAAATCCTCGAACCGCGCCTCGATCCGGTCGGCGATCCGGCGCAGCAGGGCGGTGCGCTCGGCGACCGGCGCGCGTCCCCACGGGCCCTCCTGCGCGGCTCGCGCGGCCGAGACCGCGGCGTCGACCACCTCCGGCCCGGCCTCGTGGACGTGCGCGACGAGCGACCCGTCGACCGGGTCGATCTTCTCGAAGGTGCGCCGCCCGGCGACCCGGGTCCCGCCGACGACGTTGAGGAGTTCCGCAGCCATGAACCTGACCGTAGGGACGCCAGGAATGCCTGGCCAATGCTCTTTGCCGCCGCTCCCATAGCCGCCCGGGCATGCCTCAGTCATGCCTCTCCCGGCATAGCTTTCGCCCGAATGAGCATTGGCCAGGCATGACGGCGGCGGCGAAAGATGGACCCCGTGACGGACGTCGATCAGGACTACAGCGCGCAAGCCACGGTGACCGAAGCCGAGTTCGACGCCGTGATGGCCCGCTACCGCTCCGCCTCCGAAGCCGCCGTCGCCGGTCTGGACGGCCACCCTGACCTGGCTTTCGACCCGCTCAGCGACGAGCGGCTGGACGTCTGGGGCATCTCGCCCGGACAGCTGCGCCCCGTCGTCCTCGCCATCCACGGCGGCTACTGGCGGATGCTCTCGCGCCACGACACCGCGTTCATGGCGAAAGCGCTGGCCGACGCCGGAATCGCCACCGTCGTGCCCGACTACACGCTCACCCCCGCGGCGCCCCTGGAAGAGATCGTGCGCCAGGTCCGCGCCGCAGTAGCCTGGGTGCACCGCCACGGCACCGAGCACAGCCTCGACCCGGACCGCATCCACGTCGTCGGCAGCTCGGCCGGCGGCCACCTGACCGCGATGACCGCCGTCGGCGGATGGCAGCACGCGGCCGGAGTGCCCGAGGACGTGGTCAAAGGCGCGATGACGATCAGCGGCCTCTTCGACCTCCGTCCGCTGGTCGGCTCGTTCGCCAACGCCTGGCTGAACCTCGACGCCCCGCGCGCGGCAGCCCTCAGCCCGCTCCTGGCCCCGCCGGGCACCGCACCCCTGCACGTGGCGGTCGCCGAACACGAAGCCGCCGGATTTCACCGCCAGAGCAAGGAATTCCACGCCCACTGGCCCGCCGCCCGCGCGTGGACCCTCGTGCCCGGACGGAACCACTTCGACGTATTCCTCGACCTGGCCGACCCCCGTTCCACGCTCGGCCAAGCCCTCATCCGGCTCGTCCGCCCATGACGCCGGAACCCGGCCCGGACAGTAATGTCGCCGGAATGGACCTGCCCCGCCTGCTCGACGGCCGTCTCAAGCTCAGGCACCTCGTGCTGGTGGACACCCTCACCGAACAGGGCAGCGTCGTCGGCGCGGCCGCCGCGCTGCACGTCACGCAGCCGGTCGTCACGCGCGGGCTGCACGACCTCGAAGCCATCCTCGGCGTCCCGCTCTACGAACGCGGCCCGCGCGGGATCACGCCGACCGAGTTCGGGACCGCGTTCACCGAACACGCGCGTGCCGTCCTCGCCCAGCTGACCCACGCCGCCCGGCACGTGGTGGAGATCGCCGACGCGACGCGCGGCCGGGTCGTCGCGGGCATCCACCTCGCGGGCTCGAACCTGTTGCTGCCCCGGGCCATCGCGCATCTGAAGGAGGACCACCCGCTGGTCACGGTGGTCGTCCGGGAGGGAACGCCGGAGTCGTTGCTCGTGGAGCTGACCGCGGGCCGGGTGGACGTGATCGTCGGCCGGCTCAGCGGTCCCGGCACCGAAGGCACCCAGCGGAGCGCGCTGTATCAGGAGTCGATCCGCGTCGTCGCCGGCGCGCACCATCCGCTCGCCGCGCGCGAGGCCGTCTCACTGGAGGACCTCGCCGAGTTCCCGTGGATCGTGCCCGGCACCGAGACGATGCTGCGCCAGGAGCTGGAGAGCCTGTTCGCCCAGCACGGCCTCGACCTGCCCGCCAACCGCGTCGAAGCGACGTCGTTCCTCACCGTCCGGCAGCTGCTCACCGAAACCGCGATGGTCGCCGCGCTCCCCGGCCTCCTCGGCATGGACGACCCGCGGCTGGTCACCCTGCCGACGCCGCTGGAGAACATCGGGCACAGCGTCGGCCTGACGCTCGCCGCCGGACGCAGGCTGAACCCGGCCACTCAAGCGCTGATCGCATCCCTGCGCACCGTTGCCGGGCAGATCGAAGACGCCTGACCTTGTCTGTCGTTTTCTTGACGACCGACGGCGAAACGTGATACCTCATTGCGTCTGCGGAGGGAGCGTTTCATGGGTTACCGCTTGTCCACCGTCGATCCGGCCCGCACCGCGCTGGTCGTCATCGACATGCAGCACGATTTCCTCGCCCCGGGCGCCCCGCTGGAATCCCCGGACGGCCGCGCCATGGTCCCCGCCCTCAACGACACCATCCGGTTCTGCCGCGACGCGGGCATCGCCGTGTTCTTCACCGCGCACGTGCACCGCCCGGACGGCTCCGACATGGGCCGGTTCGCCGACCTGTACCCGCCGATCGCGTCCGGCCAAGCGCTCATCGAGGGCACGCCCGGCGCGGCTCTGTACTCCGAAGTGGACCGTCGCCCGGACGAACCGCTGATCCCCAAACACCGCTACAGCGCCTTCTACGGCACCGATTTCGAAATGCAGCTGCGCGGACGCGGCGTGGACACCCTGATCGCCACCGGAGTCACCACCGAGGACTGCGTCCACGCCACCATCCGCGACGCGATGTTCCGCGACTTCCGCACCGCGGTCCTTTCCGACGCGTGCGCCACCTACGACCACCCCGACCTGGGCCACGGCGCGATGTCCGCCGCCGAGGTGCATGCGGCGACGCTGGTCGTGCTCGCTCAGTCCACTGCGGACGTGCTGACCAGCGCCGAATTCACCACACTAGCCACGAAAAACTGACCCCACCCGCGGAGTCGCGTCGGCGTTTGGAGGGCGACGTGACCGCCCCCAGGCGGTCGCGTTGCCCTCCAGACGCCGACCTCACGGCGACTCCGCGCGCGACGGCGAAGCCGGCGCCAAACAGTCGTGCGAGTGAATCCACTCGAGCGTCTCGCCAATCCGCCCGAGCGCGACATCCCGCGCGTCGGCCGCCGGACCGTCCGGGAGATGCAACAGGGCGTTCGCCACCCACGAACTCCGTTGCACCGCCCGGGTTCGCGGCCGGCGCAGTTTCTCGTACCGGGCGAGCGCGGGCTCGAGAGCGTCCCGCGCCAGGCACTCGGCGAGCGTCGCCGCGTCCTCGATCGTCTGGTTGGCCCCTTGCCCGTGGTGCGGCAGCATCGCGTGCGCGGCGTCGCCGAGGAGCACGACCCCGCCGCGATGCCAGCGGTTGAGCGGATGCTGGCCGAACAACGCCCACCGCTGAAGCAATGTCGTCGCCCCCACCATCTCGCGCACCGCCGGATGCCAGCCCGCGAACGCCGCGTCGATCCGCTCGCGGGAGATGTCCTCGGTCCACGAGTCGCTTTCCCAGACGTCCGGTTCGTCGAGCACCGCGAGGAAGTTCACCACCGACCCGTCGCCGATCGCGTAGTGCAGCAGATGCCCGCCCGGCCCCATCCAGAACTGGATCGCGCCCGGGTCCGGCAAGGACGGCAACTTCTCCACCGGCACCAGCCCGCGAAAGCCGCTCGACCCCGAGTACCGCGCGAGCGGCGAGTCGTCCACCCACCCGCGAACCGTCGAATGCACCCCGTCCGCGCCAACCACCACATCGGCGGTTTCGCTGGTGCCGTCAGCGAAGTCAAGCCGGTATCCGTCGCCGTCCGCCGCCAGCCCGGTCACCTGCCGTCCAAGATGGACATTTCCGCACGCGCCGGCCAGGATCCGCTGCAAATCCGCCCGATGCACCCCGAAATACGGTCCGCCGAACCGTTCCTCGTACGCCGCCCCGATCGGATACGCGACGACCCGGTGCCCGCCTCTCCAATGCCGGTAAACCAGCTCCGTCGGCACCGCCGAACACGCGGCTAGCTCGTCCCGCAACCCGAGCCGCGTCAGCACCCGGGACCCGTTGGCGGACAACGCGACCGCCGCCCCGATCTCCCGCAGCTCGGCCGACCGCTCGTACACCTCCGCCCCGATCCCGCGCTCCCGCAACGCGAGCGCGAGCGTCAGCCCGCCGATCCCGCCGCCGACGATCGCCACCGAGAGTCCCACCAGCGCCTCCTCGCCTTGTACCGATCGGTACATTCCTGGACGGTACGACGTACCGATCGGTACAGTCAAGGGGTGGACCCCGGAACCGGCCGCCGTGCCGAACTGCTCGAGCAAGCCGTGGCGTACCTCGCGACGCACGGCATCGCCGACCTGTCGCTCGCGCCGATGGGCGAAGCGCTGGGGACGAGCAAGCGGATGCTGCTGTACTACTTCGGCAGCCGGGAAAACCTGATCACCGAAGCGATCGCCGCCAGCCGCCCGGACGTCAGCGAACTCTTCCGCTCGGTGCACGACGAGGAATCCCTGACCGCCGCTTCGCACGCACTGTGGCAGGCGATCACCCGGGGCCGCCAGCAGCGGCCGATCCACATCCTGTTCCAGGTGCTGGCCCTAGCCCCGACGCAGCCGGAGCGGTATCTGGAGGTCGCTCGGGAGACAGTCACCGCGATGATGGACCCGCTGGTGCCGGTGTACCGGAAACTCGGCTACGACGAACCCGAGGCGGCCGCCCGGGCGAGCTTGCTGATCTCGGGGTTGCGGGGGTTGTGTTTGGACCGGATCGTGACTGGGGACGAGGAGAGGATCGAGGCCGCGGCTCGGGCGTTGATCGCTACCGCGGTGGCGCCGCCCCGCTGACAGAACGGCGTCCTAGCCCTCCAACACCCCCGGCAACTCAGCCACCGACCCCAGCACATGCGTCGCCCCATGTGCCCGCAATGTCGCCTCATCATGCGCCCCAGTCAGCACCCCAGCCGCCACCGAGGCGCCAGCCCTTCGGCCGGTCAGCATGTCGAACCCGGTGTCCCCCGCCACCGCCACCGCGCGCACGTCCGTAATTCCCAACCGCAGCACTGCCGTCAGCACCATGTCCGGGAACGGCCGTCCGCGCCCGCCCGCGTCGGCTGGGCACACTACGAGATCCGCCAGATCCGTCCACCCCAGCCGACGCAGCAGGGCATCGCGCGTGACAGCTGAAAACCCCGTGCTCAGGCACACCCGACGACCCTGAGCGCGCAACTTGTCAATGGCCTCCTCCGCCCCAGGAAGCGGCTCAGCAACCTCAATCGCCCGGGAAGCGAACGCGGTCTCGAACACCTGGTTCGCCTTCTCCGCCACGCCCTCCTCAGGAAACAGCGCCCGGAAGACCTCGATCTTCGACTGCCCCATCGTGTCGCGGACGTAGGCGTCAACGTCCTCCCTCTCCGGCGAATCCGCAGACACCCCGACCGATTCAAGGGCCGCCGAGAACGCGGACTCGACAGCGCCGTCGTCGCGGACTGTCGTGCCTGCCATGTCGAGGACGACCAGCTCCACACCTCGCGTCATCGGGCGTTCTCCACTTCCCGGCCGGTCACCGCGTGCACCGCGCTGATCAGGGCCATCGTTTCGATGTCGGCGGCGCTGCAACCGCGCGAAAGGTCGTGCAGCGGGGCTGCCACGCCTTGCAGGATCGGCCCTAGCGCGGTCGCTCCGCCGAGGCGTTCGGCGATCTTGTAGGCGATGTTTCCTGCGTCTAGATTGGGGAATACCAGGACGTTCGCTCGGCCGGCGACGCTTGAGCGCGGGGCCTTCGCGAGCCCGACGGCGTCGACCACGGCGGCGTCGAATTGCAGTTCGCCGTCCACATCCACGCCGGGCAACCGTTCCCGGACCAGAGAAGTCGCCTGGCGTACCTTCTCCACCGCCGAATGCTTGGCGCTGCCTTGGGTGCTGAAGGAAAGCATCGCCACGACCGGCTCGGTTCCGGTGAGTGCGCGGTGTGTCGAGGCCGCGCCGACGGCGATGTCGGCCAAGGCGTCCGCGTCTGGTTCGGGGACTACGGCGCAGTCGGCGAAGGTCAGCGATCGGCCGTCTTGCAGCAGCATCAGGAAACAACTGCTGAGGGTCCGCACGCCGGGCGCGAGGCCGACGATGCGCAGGCCAGCCCGGAGGACATCGGACGTCGGCCGGGTCGCGCCGGCGAGGCACGCGTCTACCCGGCCGAGTGCGAGAAGTGCGGCGGAGAGGGCGATCGGGTCGTTGCGGACCGTCTCTACCCGGTCCGGGAATGCCGAGGCCAAGCGGGCGAGGACGGCGTCGTCGGCGGCGAGGGCGGCGGTGTCCAGCGAAGGCACCGAGACACCCAACTCTGCCGCGGCAGCAGCGATTTCCGCAGAGGGGCCTACTAGGACCGGTTCGATCTCGCCGCGTTCGGCCAGTCGCGCGGCCGCGGTGACGGCGCGCGGGTCGGCTCCGTCGGCGAGCGCGACGCGCGGGCGGGCGTCGCCGACTCGCTCGCGCCAGGTCTCGGCCAGCGGGGACATGGTCATCTCGCAAACTCCCTCGCGGACGGCAGTGCTCCCCCGTGAGGATGGCGACGCCTGGCCCCAAGGGACAGAGCCAGAACAGTCCCCGTTGACGGGTCCAGATGCCCGCACGACTGGACCTGTCGACCGAGCGGTTTCTGGCACTTTCGCGGTGGCCAGTCCTCCCGCACTCTCGGTCGGACCACACACGGCAGATGGGAGCAGGGCGATGAAGATCGGTGTGCCTCGCGAGGTCAAGAACCACGAATACCGGGTGGCGGCGACGCCCGCCGGCGTCCACGAGTTCACCTCGGCCGGCCACGAGGTCTTCGTGGAACGCGGCGCGGGCGAGGGCTCGTCCATCCGCGACGACGACTACGCGGCCGCCGGCGCGAAGCTGCTCGACCACGCGGACGACGTCTGGGGCACCGCGGACATGGTGCTGAAGGTCAAGGAGCCGGTCGCCGAGGAGTACCACCGGCTGCGCTCGGACCAGCTGCTGTTCACCTACCTGCACCTCGCCGCGAGCGAGCCCTGCACGAAAGCCCTCCTCGACGCGGGCACGACCTCCGTCGCCTACGAGACGGTCCAGCTGCCGAACGGCTCCCTTCCGCTGCTGTTCCCGATGAGCGAGGTCGCCGGGCGGCTGGCCCCGCAGGTCGGCGCGCAGACGCTGATGCGCGTCAACGGCGGGCGCGGCGTGCTGATCGGCGGCGTGTCGGGAGTGCCGCCGGCCCGCGTGGTCGTGCTGGGCGCGGGCGTCGCCGGGATGAACGCGGTCGCCGTCGCGGCCGGGACCTGGGGCGACGTCGTGCTGTTCGACAAGAACGTCGACAAGCTCCGCGCCGCCGACCGGATGTATCAGGGCCGCATCCAGACCGCCGCCGCGAACTCGTACGCGATCGAGCAGGCGGTACTGGAGGCCGACCTGGTGATCGGCGCGGTGCTCGTCCCGGGCGCGAAGGCCCCGAGCCTGGTGTCCAACGAGACGGTCTCGCGGATGAAGCCGGGCAGCGTGCTGGTGGACATCTCGATCGACCAGGGCGGCTGCTTCGAGGACTCCCGGCCGACGACGCACGCCGAGCCGACCTTCCGGGTCCACGAATCGGTGTTCTACTGCGTGGCCAACATGCCGGGCGCGGTCCCGCACACCTCCACGCACGCGCTCACCAACGTCACGCTCCCGTACGCGCTGGAGATCGCGAACAAGGGCCTCCGGACCGCCGTCCAGGACACGCCGGAGCTGCGCGGGGGCGTCAACACGGTGGCCGGCGCGCTGACCTACGAGCCGGTCGCCCGGGCGCACGGCCTGGCCGTCACCGACGTCGCCGACGCGCTGGCCTGAGCGGCCCGGCGTGGCGCGGGGTGGGAAAACCGGCCACTGCGAGTTACGTTTCAGCCCACCCCGCTGCACGCCGGCCACCTGGAGAGCGCACTTGCCACGCACGTTGATCGAGATCGACCGCTCGTCGGACGAACCGCTGTACCGCCAGGTCCGGCGGGCGATCGAGCACGGGATCGCCATCGGCACGTTCGACCCGGCGCGCCGGCTGCCCAGCTCCCGGGAGCTGGCCGTCGAGCTGGGCGTCTCCCGGAACACGATCAACCTCGCCTACCAGGAGCTGGTCGCCGAGGGCTACGTGGAAAGCCGCGAGCGCAGCGGATTGTTCGTCAACGGCGAGATGCGCCCGCACTGCGCGGTGGAGGAACGGGACACCGAATCGCGCATCGACTGGACGCGCCGGGTCCGCCGGTTCCCGGACGCCGGCGTCGCCCACATCGAGAAACGCACCGACTGGGCGAGCTATCCGTACCCGTTCCTCGCCGGGCAGGTCGACATCACCGCGTTCCCGGCCCGCTCCTGGACGCGCTGCCTGCGCGACGCGCTCTACCGGCCGCACGTCTTCCACAGCCTGCAGGACAGCGTCGGCTCGGACGACCCGATGCTGGTCGAGATGGTGTGCCGGCAGCTGCTCACCACCCGCGGCATCGAGGCCGACCCGGAGGAAGTGCTGATCACCGTCGGCTCGCAGCAGGGCCTCGACCTGCTCGGCCGGGTGCTGCTGGGCCCGGACCAGGTCGTGGCCATCGAAAACCCCGGCTACCTCGACGCCCGGCACATCTTCCTCCGCACCGGCGCGCACGTGACCGGCATCGACGTCGACTCCCGCGGCCTGCAACCGCCCGAATCGCTCGACGGCGTCGACCTCCTTTATCTCACCCCGAGCCACCAGCACCCCACCAACGCGACGCTCAGCATCGGCCGACGCCGTCAACTGCTCGCCCAGGCCGCCGCGTCCGGCACGGTGGTCGTCGAGGACGACTACGACAGCGAATTCCGCTACCAGGGCAGCCCCACTCCGGCGTTGAAGGCGCTCGACAACACCGGTGACGCCGTCTACCTCGGCACTTTCTCCAAATTCCTCTCCCCTGGCCTGCGCCTCGGGTATCTGGTCGGGCCGCGCGAGCTGGTGCGCGCACTCCGCGAGGCGCGGCGGTACGTCCTACGCCACCCGCCCGGCCAGCTGCAGCGAGCGCTGGCGCTGCTGATAGAGAGCGGCGAGTACCACCGATCGCTCCGCCGCTACCGCACGAAACTGATGCGCAAGTGGACCGCGACCTGCGCCGCGGTCACCGAGTACCTGCCGTGGCAGCAGGGCCCGTACCCGCCCGGCGGCGTCAGCCTGTGGATGACCGGACCGTCCGAACTGGACTGCCGGGTCCTGGTGGAGCGGGCGGAGGAGCTGGGCATCCTCATCGAACCCGGCGACATCTTCTTCCTCGGCGACGACCCGCCGCGCAACCACTTCCGCATCGGCTTCTCCGCGACCCCGCCGTCCGCGATCGACCCGGGCATCCGGCTGCTCGGCGACCTCTGCCGGGAGCTGCTCGACAGCTGACCGGACCTGTACTGGACCTGTACTGGACCCATGCGCGCGTCGCTTTCTGGACCTGTTCGCGGGCCAGCTCCCCCGGCACTGTCTTGGGGGCAGGACACGTGGACAAGGAGGTCCCATCGTGGGCGAACCCGCTGTATCCGCTCGTCCGGCCCCCGACCTGGTGGTGCTCGGGGGCACGGTGCTGACCCTGGACCGAGGCGGGACGCGGGCGTCCGCGCTCGCCGCCCGCGACGGCGCGATCACCGCGATCGGCGGCGACCGGGAGATCGCGGCTCTCGCCGGTCCCGAAACGACGGTGCTCGACCTCGCCGGGCGCACCGTCGTGCCGGGTTTCGTGGAGTCGCACAACCATCCGTCGTTCTTCGGCATGGCGCTGGCCGCCCCGGTCGACGCCGGCAGTCCGCCCAACGACCGGATCAGCGACATCGCCGATCGCGTCCGGCAGGCGGCGCGCGATTTCGGGCCCGGCGAATGGATCAAGGGTTTCCGTTACGACGACACGCTTCTCGCCGACAACCGGCATCCGACCCGGCACGACCTGGACGCGGTCTCGCCGCGCAACCCGGTCCTGCTCACGCACGTGACCGGCCACTTCTCCGTGGCGAACTCCGCCGCGCTGCGGGCCGTCGGGATCACCGCGGCCACTCCCGACCCGCCCGGCGGCGTCATCGCCCGCGACGAACGCGGCGAACCGACCGGCCTTCTGATCGAGACGGCGGCGTTCCTAGTCAACTCCGCGATGCCTTCGCAGGGTCCCGACGAACTCGCCCACGCACTCCAGCTGGCCGACGCCGAGTATCTGCGCAACGGCGTCACTTCGGTACACGACACCGGAATCGGGCTCATCGGCGGCGACCAGGAACTCGCCGCGTACCGGCAGCTGACCCGCTCCGGCAAGCTGCGCACCCGCATCCACGGCTACCTCTTCCACACCCTCCTGCCCGGCCTCGCCGAGGGCACCCCGGAGCCGCCCGATCCGTCCAATCCGGACGGTTTCACCATGAACGGCATCAAGATCGTCGCCGACGGCTCGATCCAAGGCCGCACCGGCTGCCTGGCCGAGGGCTACACCTGCGCCCCCGACGAACACGGCATGATGCTGCTCGAACCAGGCGAGCTGGCCCGCCGCATCGCCGCGCTCGACGCCGCGGGCTGGCAGGTCGCCGTGCACGGCAACGGCGACGCGGCGATCGACGCCATCATCGACGGTTACGCCCGGCTCGGCGCACCCGAGGGCACCGGCCGCCGCCACCGCATCGAACACTGCCAGACCGCTCGCGAGGACCAGCTCGACCGGATGGCCGCGCACGACGTCGCCGCGTCGTTCTTCATCAAGCACGTCTACTACTGGGGCGACCGGCACCGCGATGTCTTCCTCGGCCCGGAACGAGCACGCCGGATCAGCCCGCTCGCGTCGGCACGCTCCCGCGGAATCCACTTCGGACTCCACTCGGACACTCCGGTCACGCCCGTGCCGCCATTGGAAGGCATCTGGTGCGCGGTCGCCCGGCAAACGAGCAGCGGACAACTCCTCGGGCCCGAGCAAGCGATCGACGTCGAAGCCGCCTTGCGCGGGTACACGATCGACGCCGCTTATCTGGCTGGCGAGGAAACCGTCAAGGGCAGCCTGGAAGTCGGCAAGCTCGCCGACCTGATCGTGCTGTCCGAGGATCCGACCACAGTGGACCCGAGCCGGATCAGGGACCTGACCGTCGATGCCACGGTGATCGGCGGACAGCTGGTCTGGCAACGCGATCCCGTCGCGACGGGAGGCGTCCGATGATCCGGAGCTGGCCGAGCCTGTGCATCGGGCTCGGCGTCCCCGCGGTGGCGATCCTCGGCGGCATCCCGCTGGTCGCGGGCTCGTCCGCGACCGTCGCCGGGTTCCCGCTGGTGTTCTTCTGGATGTTCCTCTGCTTCCCGCTCACCACCCTGTGCCTGTGGATCAGCTGGCGGTTCTTCGACCGCAAGCACTACCCCGCCGACACCCCGGCCGCGAAGGAGGACCGGCAATGCTGATTCTCATCGTCGCGGTCGTGATGGGATTCTCGATCCTGCTGGCGCTGTGGGCTGGCCGGTCGTCCCGCAGCGGCGGGATCTCCGAATTCCTGGTCGGCGGCCGCTCGTTCCCGCCGTGGCTGCTGTACTTCCTGGCCGTCGGCGAGGTCTACAGCATCGGCACGATGATCGGCTTCCCGAGCGGGATCTACGCGCACGGCGCGAGTTACGGGATCTGGTTCCTGGGCTACATCCTGCTCGCCTACGCGCTGGGCTACTTCCTCGCCCCGCTGGTCTGGCGGGCGGCGCGCAAGCACGACGCGATGACCGTGCCGGACGTCTTCGGCCGCCACTACGGCAGCCGGACGCTCGAACTCATCACGTGCGTGACCATGCTGATCGCGCTCGTGCCGTGGGGCCAGTACCAGTTCATCGGCCTGCAGGTGGTGCTGAGCAATCTGGGGCTGACGCTGACCCCGGTGCAGTGCGTCCTGCTGGCCGGGATCATCGCGTTCGCCTACATCGCCGTGTCCGGCATCCGCTCCCCCGCGTTCGTGTCGATCCTCAAGGACGTGTTCATGCTGCTGGGGGTCGTGCTCGTCGGCCTCGCCGCAGTGCTGGCCGCCGGCGGAACCTCCGGGGTGACCGGGCCGGAGGCGCTGGCCAGGGCGCAGACCACGATGGGCGGCCAGGACCTGTGGTTCGCGATGACCACGATCCTGTTCCAGAGTGTGGTGTTCTACCTCGGTTTCGGCGGCGCGTACGTGTTCCCGGCCCGCTCGGAGCGGGCGGTGAAGAGTTCGACGGTGTGGATGCCGCTGTACATGCTGATCTACCCGTTCCTCGTCTTCGCCGCCTACTACGGGCTGAAGCAGCACCCCGGGCTGAAGAACCCGAACACGGTGTTCATGGTGACCGCGAAAGGCCTTCTGCCGGAACCGGTTCTGGGCCTCGTGGCCGCTGGCGCCGCGTTGTCCGGGGTGCTGGTGCTGTCCGCGACCGCGCTGGCGATCGGCGGGATGGTCAGCCGGAACCTGGCCCCGAACGTCCGCCCCGCGGCACAGCGGCGCTGGACGGTCGTGGCGGTGGCGGCGTTCCTGGTGCTCGCCGCCGTGCTCACGCTGACCGCCTCGACGCTCATGCTCACCGTGCTGAACCTGACCTACAACCTGCTGGCCCAGGTCGTGCCAGGCTGGCTGGCGATCCTGTTCGCCCGGCGGGTGCGCACCGCCGCGATCGCGACCGGCATGGTGGTCGGCGTGGTGGCCGCGGTCGTCCTGTACGTCACCGGCGTGAAGCTCGGCGGCCTCAACCCTGGTCTGGTCTCGATGGGCCTGAACCTGGCGATCGTCTTCGGCTGGAGCCTGCTCGCGCCGGGCAAGCGCCGGTCGCCGATCGCCTTCGAGAGCGGAACGGAGGTGGCGGCGAGCCCGGCGGTGGCAGCTGCACGGTGATCGTGAGCGCTGGCGCCGGTTCTAACCGGCGTCAGCACTCACGAGCTGGTACCCGCGCTGGATAGCGATGTGGTCCGCGACGAACTTCGCGTCGTGCCACACCCCCAGATGAAGCTGGACCCGCGCCGCGCCAGCCACGGCAGTCCGAGGAAGTACACGCCCGGCTCCACGGACACACCCCGGCGGTGCTGCGGCCGCCCGTTCTCGTCGAAGGCGTCGACCTGCAGCCAGCTGTAGTCGACGGCAAACCCGGTCGCCCACACAATTGAAGTCACCCCGGCGGCGGCCAAATCCAGCTCCAGCACCGGATCGGTGACGCACGCCGGGTCCGGGCCCAGCTCGCGGGCGGACGGTTCCTCCGGCAGGTCGAGCCCGTTGCGCGCCACGTACGCGTCCGCTTCGTCAAGCAGGGCAAGGTAATTCTCGTCGCCCGCGGCGATGTTCTTCGCCAGGTCCGTCGCGAAGCTGAGCTTGCCGTTCTCGTACGCGCCGGTCATGCCGACCAGCGTGATGCCGAGTCCGGCCAGTGCCCGGAAGTCCACCGTGTGCCCGCCGCGCGCGCCGCTGACCGCGATGGTCACGTGTTCCGCGCCGGCCGGCGGCGTCTCGGCGTCCCATTTGCCCAGAACGCCCAGCCACCAGCAGAAATCGCGGTCGCGGTAGCTGCGCGGCGGACGGTCGTGCGGTCCGACCGACAGGTACACCTCGCGTCCGGACCGGCGCAGTTCCTCGGCGATCTGCACCCCGGACGACCCCGCGCCGACGACCAGCACCGCGCCCTCGGGCAGCTGCCCCGGATTCCGGTAGCCGCTCGAATGCAGCTGCACCGGCCCGGCGTCGGCGGGCACGATCGGCGGGATCACCGGGCGCTGGAAGGGGCCGGTCGCGGCGACGACGAACCGGGCGTCGATCGCGCCTTCGGAAGTCTCGACGCGGAATCCGGGCCTGCCCTCGTGCCGCCGCACGGACGTCACCTCGACCCCGGTGCGGACCGGCGCGGCGATTTTTTCCGCGTACGCCTCGAAATAGTCCGCAACCTGGTCCTTCGAGGCGAACGCGCCCGGCGCGATGCCGGGGAACTCCAGGCCGGGGAACCGGTCGTGCCACGCGGGGCCGTTCGCCACCAGCGAGTCCCACCGTTCGCTGCGCCAGCGTTCGGCGATCCGGTTCCGTTCCAGGACGAGATGCGGCACGCCGCACTCGCTCAGGTGCTCGCTCATCGCCAGGCCGGCCTGTCCCCCGCCCACGACGAGGGCCTCCACCTGTTCGCTCGACATCCCAGACCTCCGCTGTCGGACCCGGCGCGGTCCGCGCCGCCTCCTCCGGATCCTCACGGCCCGCGCTTCCCGTGTCCAACAGATGTTTCCGGCACACAAGATCTGTTTTCCCGATCCATGGGGCATCGGTAAAACAGATGCATTGGTCCAGAAACATCTACTGGACAGAACCTCGGCGGCGCGGTCAGGCTGAGGCGTCCGACGACCGCCGCAGGGAAGGCCACGCAGTGACTGTCCACCGTCGCATCCGCCCGTTCAACACGCGGGACACCTATCCCGAGCAGAACCTCGACAACGACCTGTGCCAGGCCGTCGTCGCCAACGGCACGGTCTACGTGCGCGGCCAGATCGGGCAGGACCTCGACACGAGCGAATCGGTCGGGATCGGCGACGTCGCCGCGCAGGCGGAGCAGGCGATGGCCAACATCAAGATGCTGCTCGAAGAAGCCGGCAGCCGGATGGAGCACCTGGTCAAGCTCACCATCTACCTGGTCGACCCGCGCTACCGCGAGGCCGTCTACCGCACCGTCGGACGCTGGACCAAGGGCGTGCACCCGATCTCGACCGGCGTGGTCGTGTCCGCGCTCGCCCGGCCGGAATGGCTGTGCGAGATCGACGCCATCGCGGTGATCCCGGAGGAGGAGAAGTGACCTTTTCGATCGTGGCCCGCGACGCCGGCCCAGGCGGCGCCGTCCGGTTCGGCATCGCGGCCAGCTCGTCCAGCCCGGCCGTCGTCGCCCGCGTCGCGCACCTGCGCCCCGGCCTCGGCGCGGCGGCCTCGCAGAACATCACCGACCCACGGCTCGGCGGACGCCTGCTGGACCAGCTCGCCGAGCACGGGGATCCGGAGAAAGCGCTCGCCGCCGTCACGTCCGCAGCGGAGCACATCGAGTACCGGCAGCTGACCGTGCTCGGCCGCACCGGGCCCGGTTTCGCTTACAGCGGCTCGAAAACCCTGGGCACGCACGCGTCGGCGACGGCGGACGGCGTGGTCGTGGCGGGCAACATGCTGGCCAGCGAGCACATTCCGCAGTCCATGGTGGACGCTTTCACCGCGTCGACCGGCGAACTGGAGCAGCGGCTTCTCGCGGCGATGCAAGCCGGGCTCGCGGCAGGCGGCGAGGAAGGACCGGTGCGGTCCGCCGGGCTCGTGGTCGTGTCCACTGCGGACTGGCCGGTCACGGACCTGCGCGTGGACTGGGCGGACGAGCCGATCGGCCGGCTCGCCGAACTCCTCGACGTCTGGCTCCCCCAGCGCGACGACTACGTCACCCGCGGCCTCAACCCCGCCGCCGCGCCGTCTTACGGCGTGCCGGGAGACGAGTGATGGCCACGCCCAAAGCGGCCTCCCGCGCCGTGATCGACCGGCATGCCGACGAGCTGATCCAGCTGTCCGAGCGGTTGCATGCCGACCCGGAAACCGCGTGGGAGGAACATCGCGCCGCCGCCGCAGTGCCGGAGCCGCTCGACCGGGCCGGATTCGCTGTCACGGCGAAATACCTCGGCCTGGACACCGCGTTCCACGCCAGCTTCGGCTCCGGTCCCACGCGGATCGCGCTGTGCGCCGAGTACGACGCGCTCCCCGGCCTCGGTCACGCCTGCGGGCACAACCTCATCGCGGCCAGTTCCATCGGCGCCGCGCTGGGCCTTGCCGCGGTCGCTGACGAGATCGGCGTGACCGTCGAGGTCTACGGCACCCCGGCCGAGGAGGGCGGCGGCGGGAAGATCGAGCTGCTGGAACGCGGCGCCTTCGCTGGCGTGGACCTCGCGATGATGGTGCATCCGGCACCGGTGGACGTCGCGGAGGCCCGGCCGTTCGCGGTCAGCCACTCGAAGATCTCCTACACCGGCAAGTCCGCGCACGCGGCCGCCTATCCCGAAGCCGGGGTCAACGCCGCCGACGCGTTCACCGTCGCCCAGGTCGCGATCGGCCTGCTGCGGCAACAGCTTCCGGCCTCGGCGCGGGTGCACGGGATCGTGACCCACGCCGGGGACGCGCCCAACGCGATCCCCGAACACGCGTCCGGCCGGTGGTACGTGCGGGCCGAAACGCTGGCCGAACTGTCCACACTGGAGCCTCGCGTAATGCGGGCCTTCGAGGCGGGTGCGCTGGCGACCGGCTGCGAGCTGACCGTCGAACCGGAAAGCAAGCCGTACGCCGAATTCCGCGCCGACGAAACCGCTTTGGCCGCCTATCGCGCCAACGCTCTCGAACTCGGCCGCGAATTCGCCCCGGACGGCACGGCGTCCCGGATGAACCGCGCGTCCACCGACATGGGCAACGTCTCGCAGGTCGTGCCCGCCATCCATCCGTACATCGGCATCGGATCGCTGCCCGCGATCAACCACCAGCGCGAATTCGCCGCGCACTGCGTCGGCGGCACCGCGGAACGAGCCCTGCTCGACGGCGCGATCGCGCTGGCGTGGACCGGCGTCGACCGAACCTCCTAGTCACCGGGAAGGACACCGATGTCCAGCACCCGCTCCGAGCACGACATGCTCGGCGAGATCAGCGTGCCCAGCCACGTCTACTACGGCGCGCACACTGCCCGCGCGCTGGTCAATTTCCCCATCACGGGCGAAACCCTCGCCGACCGGCCGCATCTGGTCACCGCGCTGGCCACCGTCAAGGAAGCCGCCGCGCGAGCCAACGCCGAAGTCGGGGCCCTCGATCCCGGACCGGCGAAGGCGATCGAGCAGGCGTGCGCCGAGATCCGCGACGGCCGTCTGCGCGACCAGTTCGTCGTCGACCTGATCCAAGGCGGAGCCGGGACCTCGACGAACATGAACGCCAACGAGGTCATCGCCAACCGCGCCCTGGAACTGCTCGGCCATGCCCGCGGCGACTACGCGCGGCTGCATCCGCTCGACCACGTCAACCTCGGCCAGAGCACCAACGACGTCTACCCCACCGCGGTCAAACTCGCGCTCGACCGCCATCTCGCCGAACTGCTCGCGGCGCTCGCCGGGCTGCGGGAAGCGTTCGCGGACAAGGCGATCGAGTTCGCCGACGTCCTCAAAATGGGCCGCACCCAGCTGCAGGACGCCGTCCCGATGACGCTGGGCCAGGAGTTCGGCGCGTTCGCCGCGACGCTCGGCGAGGACGAACAACGGCTCGCCGAAGCCCGGTTGCTGCTGCACGAACTGAACCTCGGCGGCACCGCGATCGGCACCGGCCTCAACGCGCGCCCCGGGTACCGGGAGAGAGCCGTCGCGCACCTGCGCGAGCTGACCGGCATCGCCACCCTCGTCTCGGCTCCCGACCTCATCGAGGCGACCCAGGACGTCGGCGTGTTCGTGCAGCTGTCCGGCGTGCTGAAACGCGTGGCGGTCAAACTGTCCAAGATCTGCAACGATCTCCGGTTGCTCTCGTCCGGGCCGCAGGCCGGGTTCGGCGAGATCGCGCTGCCCGCGCGGCAGGCCGGGTCGTCGATCATGCCGGGCAAGGTCAACCCGGTCATCCCGGAAGCGGTCAACCAGATCGCCTTCGAGATCATCGGGCACGACGTCACGATCACGCTCGCCGCCGAGGGCGGGCAGTTGCAGCTCAACGCTTTCGAGCCGATCATCGCGCGGGCCCTGACCGCTGGCCTCGACCACCTCACCGCCGGTGCCCACGTGCTGGCCGACCAGTGCGTCCGGGGCATCACCGCCAAGAGAGAACACCTCGCCGATCTCGTCGCCACGTCGACCGGCCTGGTCACCGCGCTGAGCCCGGCGCTCGGCTACGAAACCGCGTGCACGCTCGCTTTGGAGGCGCACCAAACCGGCCGTCCGGCGCTGGAACTGGTGCGGGAACGCCGGTTGCTGACCGACGAGCAGGTCGGCCTGCTGACCACCCCGCAGGCACTCACCGGCGAGCCGTAAACGCTGTGTTTCGCGGCCGTCAGCCTCTCGTGTCGGCCCTGCTCAGCGCCTCCGCATAGATCGAACCGATGCATTGCTTTGCTTATTACTGCTTGTTAGATGCCGTGAGCCGCTCTTAGCGTCCTCCCGGAGAACCGGTCCAAGGAGGCCACTATGACCGCACCCGACGCCGCACCCGCCAGCGATCTCGCCGGCCAGGCCGCCGATCCCGCCACGCTGCGCCGCAGCGTCGCCGCCGGCGCGGTCGGCGTGTTCGTGCACTGGTTCGACTGGGCCGCTTACGCCTATCTCGCGAGCACCATCGCGTCCGTGTTCTTCCCGGCCGGCGACTCCACCGCCGGGCTGCTCGCGGTGTTCGGCGTCTTCGCGGTGTCGTTCGGGATCCGGCCGATCGGCGCGCTGATCTTCGGTCCGCTCGGCGACCGCATCGGCCGCAAGCGCACGCTGTCGGTGGTCATCTTCGTGATGTCCGGCGCGACGCTGGTGATCGGCCTCCTGCCGGGCTACTCGACGATCGGCATCGCGGCCCCCATCCTGCTGGTGCTCCTGCGGCTGCTGCAGGGCCTCGCGGCGGGCGGCGAATTCGGCAGCGCGGCGAGCTTCCTCGCCGAGTACGCACCCCGGCGGCGGCGCGGATTCGGCGTCAGCTGGATGGAGGTCGGTTCGCTGCTGGGCTTCCTCGCCGGTTCGTTCGTGTTCCTGCTGCTGTCGGTCGGCCTGACGCACGCGCAGCTGACGTCGTGGGGCTGGCGCGTCCCGTTCCTGATCGCGGCCCCGCTCGGCGTCATCGGGTTCGTCATCCGCAGCAAGATCGAGGACACTCCCGAGTACCGCGCGCTCGAAGCGACCGACAACGTGCCGCGCAGCCCGGTCCGGGAACTGTTCCGCAACAACAAGAAGCAGCTGCTCCAGGCCGCTGGCCTGATGACGATGATGCACGTGCCGTTCTACGCCGTCCTCACCTATCTGGTCACCTACGAGACCGACTACCTCGGCCACTCGTCCGGCAGCGCGGCGGCACTGTCCACAGTGATCTCGCTCGTCGGGCTCTTCCTCGTGCCGTTCTTCGGCCGGCTTTCCGACCGCGTCGGCAGGCGGCCGGTCCTGATCGGCGCGGGCATCGCGCTGTTCGTCCTCGCCACCCCGGCGTACCTGCTGATGCGCACCGGCTTGGTCGGCACCTGGATCGGCAGCCTCGTCCTCGGCGCGATCCTGGCCGCGATCCTCGGCACCTACGCCGTGTGGTCCGCGGAGATCTTCCCGACCCGCACCCGCCAAAGCGGCCTCTCGATCGCGTACAACCTCACCGCCGCGCTGTTCGCCGGCACCGTGCCGTACGTGATGACCGTGCTGATTTCCGCCACCGGCAGCACTCTCGTGCCCGGACCGTACCTGATGGTCGCGGCCGCGGTCGGCCTCGTCGCCGCGTTCTCGATGCGCGAGACCGCCGGAACCCCGTTGCTGCACAAGGAAGACCTGGAGAACCCCGAAGCCTGACCCTCCCCTCGATTCACCAAAGGCGGTGAAGCGTGTCCGAACCCCAGTTCGTCAACAGCGAATCCGGAAACCTGCGCCGGAATCTGCGCCGGATCGACTCGATCTTCCTCGCGATCGCGGCCATCATCTCGGTGGACACGATCGGCCAGATCGCCACCTCGGGAGCGGAGGCGGTCACCTGGACCGCCGTGCTCCTGGTGCTGTTCCTGTTCCCGTACGGGCTGGTCATGGCCGAACTGGGCAGCGCCTTCCCGGCGGAGGGCGGCCCGTTCGTCTGGCTGCGGCTCGCCTTCGGGAAGCTGCCCGCCGCGCTCGGCACGCTGCTGTACTGGATCACCAACCCGGTGTGGCTGGGCGGATCGATCACCTTCCTCGCCGCCGCGACCTGGCAGCAGTACCTCGTTCCGGCGGCGCCCGGCGGGTTCGCGGACTACGCGTTCAAGCTCGTCTTCATCTGGCTGGCGATCCTCGGCGCGGTGGTGAGCCTGCGGTACGGCAAGTGGTTCATCGCCGCCGGGGCGCTGCTGAAGGTCGGGCTGGTGGCGCTTTTCGCGGTCACCGTGGCGATCTACGCGGCCCGCAACGGCGTCCAAGGCTCGCTGAACTTCTCCCCGACGATCGGCGGTTTCCTCGCTGTCGTCCCGGTTTTGATGTTCGCGCTCGTCGGCTTCGAGGCCCCCAACGGTGCCGCTGAGGAAATGCACAACCCGCGGCGAGATGTCCCGGTCACTGTTGGCGTTTCCGGTCTCGTGTCGGCTTTGTGCTACCTGGTCCCGGTCGTCGGCATCGTGCTGGTGGTGCCGTCCGACAAGATCGACGGCCTCGGCGGTTTCCTCGACGCGGTGCGCCAGGTGTTCTCCGTGTACGGCGGCGCGTCTCCCGCGATGCTGACGCTCGCCGCCGTCGTGTTCGTCTTCGTCCTGCTGAACCAGGGCTGCTCGTGGATGATCGCGTCCGACCGCATCCAGGCGATGGCCGCCGTCGACGGCGCGTTCCCGCGCTGGTTCGGCGCGTTCCATCCGAAGCTGAACACGCCGCTGCGGGTCAACCTGCTCTCCGGCGTGGTCGCGACCGCGTTCACGGTGGTGGCGACGATCGTCCAGAGCAGTTCGGCGTCCGCGGTGTTCGCGGTGGTGCTCAACATCGCGGTGAGCACGCTGCTGCTGTCGTATCTGCTGATCTTCCCGACGATCCTGGTGCTGCGCCGCAAGTACCCGTCGGCCGACCGCCCGTTCCGCGTGCCCGGCGGGCGGATCGGGCTGTGGGCGAGCACGGTGCTGATCTACCTGTGGATCCTGCTGGGCGCGTGGCAGACGATCGTGCCCGGGGTGCTCGACCAGGCGCTCGGCGTGCCTTACGACTTCCAGGGCACCTGGGGCGTTTCAAGGCTGACCTTCGAGCTGTTCACCGCGGGAACGCTGGCGGTGCTGATCGGGTTCGGGCTCGTCGGATACCTCGTCGCCCGCCGCCGGCCCGCACCGGTCGCGGAGCCCGCCCCGGCCTAGACCTTCCGCCCCACCACGCCCGCGACGCACCGGGCCGCGTCGCTCAGCGGCTTCAGCCGAGGGCCGTCCTGCCACCATTCGTCCGCGACCGACAGGCCCGGTCCGTCGGTGCGGCTCGGCGGCAGCAGTTCCAGGCCCGGCAGCATCGCCTCGATCTCCGCGCGGGTGCGGAACCGGCCCGCGCCCAGCGGCCCGGACACCAGGATCTCCTCGATCCGCTTGGCGACCGCGGTCAGCTCCGGCACCTCGGGGTCGTAGAAATGCGCCAGCGCGACATACGAACCGGGTGCGAGGGCGTCGATGTACTCGCGCATCACCTCGACCGCGCCGTCGCCCTCGTAGTGGTGCATCGTGCCGATGTGCAGCAGCGCGACCGGCTCCGAGAAGTCGATGTACTCGCGCACCGTTTCGTGCTGCAGCACGGCTTGCGGCTCGAAGATGTCGGCCTCGACCATGTGCGTGAAGTCGTTGTCCTCCAGCAGCGCGCGCCCGTGCGCGAGGACTACCGGGTCGTTGTCGACGTACACCACGTGCGCGTCGCGGTGGTAGCGCTGCACGATCTGGTGGGTGTTCTCGGCGGTCGGCAGGCCGGAACCGCAGTCGAGGAACTGCCGGATCTCGGTCTGGCTCGCGAGCATCCGCAGCACGCGGTTGTGGAAGCCGCGGTTGCCGCGCGCGATGTGCACCGCCTCCGGGACCGCCGTGCTGATCTTGTCCATCACCGCGCGGTCGACCTCGTAGTGGTGGCTCCCGCCGAGGAACCCGTCGTAGATCCGCGCGATGCTCGGGCGGTTCGGATCCACCCCGACCGGCACCTGGCTGGGCGACAGCGGGGACGACGGGCCGGTCATGGACACCTCGCGGGGCAATCGGTCGGCAGTGACCTACGCACAGTAGTACTCCGGCCGGTCAGCCGTGCCACCGATGCGGCCCCGAGCCGCCCCATTCCCGCATGTACGAGCTGACCGCCGAGCGGAACGCGTCCTCCATCGAATCGCCGGACTGGTCGCCGTCGTCGTGGCGCGGCTCCTGCGTCGGCTGAACCCGCGGCGGCGCGGTCGTCGCGGGACGGCTGCTGGCCCGGATGACCGTGTCGCGCACCTGGTCGCTGGCCGGCGCCGGGGACGCGCTGAGCGTGCTCACCGCCGGCGGCGCCGACGACGAGGTACGGACCGGCGCGGGCGGCGGCTGCACCGGCTGCGGGCCGGTCTCGCCGGACGCCGACGGCCACAGCGCCCACGAGCCCAGCCCCGCGCACAGCACCACGGCCGCGCCCGCGAAGACGCCGTACCGGGGCCGTTTCTGGGTCGGCGGCGCGGTTTCCGCAGCAGGCGGCTCGGCGACCGGGATCGGACCGCGTTTGGCGAGCTGTTCGATCGGCGAACCGGTCGAGAGGTCGAGAACCCCGCCGAACGCCGAGGTCGTCTCCTCGGCGCGCTCCGCCCGGGGCCGCACGAGCGGCGGGGGTTCGCTGCCGTCGATCCGGGGCATCGGCGCCGTCTCGGACAGCCGCACGAGATTCGCGACCGTCTCGAGGTCGCTGCCGGACTCCGGGTTCCCCATCCAGACCTCCACCCCGCCGGGACCGCGCGTCCGCGGCACTTCCGGCGCCGCAGATCCTAGGGACCCCCGGTCCGCGCTGTAAACCCGCCTCGGACGTGATCCCGGCCGTTTCCCGGCGCAACCGACGCTCACCGCAGCACGCGATACCGGAGGTTCGTCCCCACCTGCGCCAGCAACTCCAACCGCACCGGCGGTCCAGACCGCTCGAACAACCTCACCCCACCGCCCAGCAGGACCGGGATCACCACAACGGCAACCTCGTCCAACAGCCCGGCATCCACGCAAGCCCGTCCCGCCGAAGCGCCCAGCACGCCCGCCGGGTTGCCCCCACAGAATGAGCCCGGCGGCGGCACCCGGTTCGAGGACCACTACCCCTCACCGCAGCACGCGGTACCGAAGGCTCGTCCCCTCCTGCGCCAGCAACTCCAACCGCACCAGCGGCCCAGACCGCTCGAACAACCTGACCCCGCCGCCCAGCAACACCGGCATCACCACAACAGCGACCTCGTCCAACAGACCAGCGTCCACGCAAGCCCGCCCCACCGAAGCACCGAGCACGTTCACCGTCTTCTCCCCCGCCGCCGCCCGGGCCGTCGCGACGCCTTCCTCCAGCGTGGAGCAGAACGTCACGCCGGGCACCGCCGGAGCCGGCTGCCGGGTGAGCACCACCTGCGGTCCGTCCCAGCCGCCGCCGAACGCCTTGCCCTCGCCGTCGGTGCCGCGATAGGGATCGTCGCCGGAGAAGGTCCGGCGGCCGACCAGCAGCGCGCCGACCTCCGCCGCCAGCTCCCCCGCGTCGGCGTCTCCGGTGTAGGGCGCGAGCCAGCTCATGTCCCCGCCGGGCCCGGCGATGAACCCGTCGAGCGACATCGCGGCCGAGTACAGCAGTTTTCCCATGTCTTGCCCTTTCCGTGCCAGTTTCCGGTACTGACTCCGGAGGGGCCGGAAACTCATCGGTCAGCCGGAAAGCGCGCGCCAGGCCTCCCGGCGTTCCCGCTGCCGTTCAGGGTCCGCCACCGGCGCCGCCGCGACCAGCCGTCGCGTGTAGTCCTCCCGCGGATCGCCCAGCACCGACGCCACCGGGCCCTCCTCGACCACCCGGCCGCGGTGCAGCACCACGACCCGGTCCGCGACCCGTTCCACCACCGCCAGGTCGTGGCTGATGAACAGGCACGCGAACGCCAGTTCCCGCTGCAGGTCCGCGAGCAGGTCCAGCACCGAGGCCTGCACCGACACGTCCAGCGCGCTCGTCGGCTCGTCCGCGATCAGCAGCCGCGGCCGCAGCGCCAGCGCCCGCGCGATCCCGACCCGCTGCCGCTGGCCGCCGGACAGTTCGTGCGGGTAGCGGCCGCTCCAGCCGGGGTCGAGGCGCACCGCCGCGAGCAGTTCGGCGACCCGTTCCCGGTGCTCGCCGCGTTCCCCGTGCACCACCAGCGGTTCGGCGATGCTCGCGCCGATCGTCGCGCGCGGGTTGAGCGCGGAGGCCGGGTTCTGGAACACGATCCCGATCTGCCGCCGGATGTCCCGCCGCTGCCGGGCCGAAGCCCGCGCGACGTCCACGCCGTCGACCCGCACCGTGCCCGCCGAAGGCGCGACCAAGCCGGTCAGCACCGATGAGATCGTGCTCTTGCCCGAACCGGACTCGCCGACCAGGCCGAGCACCTCGTCGGTCCCGATCGTCAGAGACACGCCGTCGACCGCGCGGACCGGCGGGGCGCCGCCGCCGACCCGGTAGGTCACCGCCAGATCGGTCACCGACACCAGCGGCGCTGACGTCGGCCGCACCGCTCCAGCCGGCGCGGAACCCAGTGACAGCACCGAATCCAGCAGCTCCCGCGTGTAGTCCGCCTGCGGCGAAGCGAACAACCCGGCCGCTGTGTTCTGCTCGACCACCTGGCCGTCGCGCAGCACCACCACCCGGTCCGCCACGTCCGCGACCACGCCCATGTCGTGCGTCACCAGCAAAATCGCCGTGCCGAGCCGGTCCCGCAGCGACCGCAGCAGCTGCAGGATCCCGGCTTGCACGGTGACGTCGAGCGCGGTGGTCGGCTCGTCCGCGATCAGCAGCTTCGGGTCGTGGATCAGCGCGATCGCGATCACCACCCGCTGCAGCTGCCCGCCGGACAGCTCGTGCGGGTACGCACGCAGCACGCGCCGCGCGTCCAGTTCGACCAGCTCCAGCAGTTCCCTGGCCCGCTCCCGCGCCACCGCCCGCGACACCTTCCGGTGCGCCCGGACCGCGTCCACGAGCTGGGTACCGATGCGGAACACCGGGTTCAGCGCGCTCATCGGTTCCTGGAACACCATGCCGATCTCGCCGCCGCGCACCGCGCGCAGCGCCGGACCGTCCACTGTGTACAGATCGCGGCCGTCGAGCACCGCGGAACCGGTCACCGTCGCGGTGTCCGGCAGCAGGCCGAGCAGCGACAGCGCGGTGACCGACTTGCCGGAACCGGATTCCCCGACGAGGGCGACGACCTCGCCGGGGTCCACCTCGAAGCTCACCTCCCGAACGGCGGAGGTGTCGCCGAACCGGATCGAGACGTCGCGCAGGGAAAGCAGCTGCTCGGACACGGGATTACTTCGCCAGGCCCATCTGGAGGTAGTTCGGGTACGCCGGGAACGCGCCGATCGCGAAGTTGCCGACCTTCGCCCCGTGCAGGAACGAGTTGCGCGTGTAGATCAGCGGGACCACCGGCGAGTCCTGCATGATCCGCTTGTCCGCCTTGGCCCACAGCTTCCCGGCCGCGGTCGGGTCGACCGTGCCCTGCGCCTCGGTGATCAGCGCGTCCACCTCGGGCACTGAGTAGCGCGCCTCGTTGTACCCGCCGTTGCCGATCTCCGAGGTGCCGAACAGCGGCTCGATGTTGGCGTTGGCGCTCGGGAAGTCCGGCTGCCACGAACCCAGGGTCAGGTCGTAGTTGCCGTCGTTGCCGGTGACCAGCGTGGTCCAGGCCTCGTCGTCGAGCGGGCGCAGCTTCGTGCGGATCCCCGCGCGCTGCAGCGCGGCCTGGATCGCCTGCGCCTTGTCCGCCTCGTTGTTCGCCGTCGACACCGGGAAGTCCAGGTTGTCGATGCCGTTCGGGAAGCCCGCCTCGGCCAGCAGCTGCTTCGCCTTCGCGACGTCGCCGGACGGCGGAGCCGGATAGAGGTCGTACACCTCGCGCCCGGCGATGCCCTCGGTGATCAGCGTCGTGGCGATCGGGCCGGCCAGATCCGCGCTGCCCGCGGCTGCGACCTGGTAGGCGGTCTTGTCCACGGCGTACTGGAACGCCTGGCGCACCTTGGGATTCGCCAGCGGGCCGCGTTTGGTGTTCAGCGCGAGGTAGGCCAGCGCGCCGGACTTCGACGTGACGAGCTGGTTCTTCGCCGCCGGGTTCGTGCGGATCTGCGCCAGCTGCGCCGGGTTCACGAACGACGAGCCGAACGCGAACGCGTCGTTGCCCTGGCTGGCCAGCAGCCGCTTCGCGACCACGCCAGTGTCCTGGCCCATCTGGATCACGACCGCGTCCGGCAGGCCGGTGCGCGCCAGGTCGGTTTTGGCGTCCCAGTTCGGGTTCCGGACGAACTTGACCTGCACGCCCTTCTGATACGACTCGACCTGGTAGGGGCCGGACGCGACCGGCTTCGTGTCGTAGGTCGCGTCGGTCCCCTTGCCCTTCGGCACCGGGGCGAACGCCGGCATGCTCGCGATCCACGGCCAGTCGCCGTACGGCCGGGCCAGGTGGAACACGATCGTCTTCGGGTCCGGGGTCTCGATCGACGCCAGTTCGCCGCCCTTGAACGGGCCCTGGTAGCCGGAGCCGCCTTCGAGCAGGTTCTTGTGGTAGCTCAACCCGCCGGAGAACGCCGAATCGAACGACCGCTCGATGCCGTACTTGATCTCGGCGCTGGTGATCGGCGTGCCGTCGGCCATCTTCAGGCCGTCCTTGAGCGTGTACGTCCACGTCTTGCCGTCCGCGCTCGCCCGGCCGGTGTCGGTGGCCAGGTCCGGGACCACGGTGGCCGGGCCGTCCGCGGCGGTCTTCCACGCGGTGAGCCTGCGGTGGATCAGGCTGATCGTGGTGATCGCGAGGTTCTGGCTCTTCGCCGGGTCGAGGTGCTGCGACGTGGTGTCGCTGAGGATGTACAGCGTCCCGCCGGACGACACCGCGACCGCGCCCCCGCCGCCGGACTGCTCGTTCGCGTTGCACGCGGCGAGGAACGCCCCCGCGCCGGTGGCCGTGGCGGTGATGCCGACCGCCCTCAGGAAGTCCCTGCGATCCATGGTTTTTCCGTTCCCTTTCTCAAGAACCGAGCCGAGCACGGGGATCGAGCACCCCGTAAAGCACGTCCACCGCGAAGTTCGCGAGGACGACGAAGAAGGCGGCGAACAGGCTGACGCCCATCAGCACCGGCAGGTCCACCTGGTGCACCGCGTCGACGAGCAGCCCGCCGAGACCGGGCAGCGCGAACACCCGCTCGGTGATCACCGCACCGCCGAGCAGCGCGCCGAGGTCGACCGCGAACACCGTCACGACCGGCAGCAACACGTTGCGCAGCGCGTATTTCCCGACGACCGTCCGCTCCGGCAGGCCGACCGCCCGAGCGGTGCGGATGAAGTCCTCGCCCATGATTTCGAGCATCTGGCCCCGCGAGAGCCGGGCGTAGACCGCGGCGTTGATGAACGCCAGCACCAGCCACGGCAGCACGAGATGCCAGGCCCAGTCGACCGGGCTTTGCGCGAAGGTCACGTAACCGCTCACCGGCACCACGTCGAGCGTGAAGCCGAACAGCAGAATTCCCAGCAGCCCCACCAGATAAGCGGGCGCGGACACCCCGGCGAGCGTCACCGTCATCGCGGCCCGGTCGGCGAACTTCCCGCGCCGCAGCGCGGAGAACACCCCGGTCGCGACGCCGGCGATCAGCCAGATCACCGACGCGCCGATGGCCAGCGAGACGGTGATCGGCAGCCGGTCCCCGATCAGTGTCAGCACCGGTTCGCTCTGCTGGAACGAATAGCCGAAACAGGGCGCGGAGCAGACGATCGCGGTCACGCCGGTGCCGAACGTGCGGCCGGTGAAGATGCCGCCGAGGAAGTCGAAGTACTGCTGGATCCACGGTTTGTCGAAGCCCATGAACTCGCGCGCCAGCGCCAGGTTCTCCGGCGTGCACGGTTTGCCGCAGGACATGAACGCCGGGTCGGTGGGCAGCAGGTAGAACACCGCGAAGGTGCCGAAGCTGACCACGAGCAGGACGCCGAGCATGCCGAGCAGGCGGATGCCCACGAAACGCAGGGTGCGGTTCACCGGCGCACCGCCGTCTTCGGGTCGAGCGCGTCGCGCAGCCCGTCGCCCAGCATGTTGAACGCCAGCGTCGCGATGAACAGCGCGGCGCCCGGGAAAATCAGGAACATCGGATCGGTCTGCACCCAGTTGATCGCGTCGCTGATGGAACGGCCCCAGCTCGGCGTGGGCGGCGGGATGCCGACGCCGAGGAACGACAGCGCGGCCTCCAGCCCGATGTTGGCCGGGATGCTCACCGTCGCCAGCACGATGATCGGCGCCCACAGGTTCGGCAGCAGCTCGCGGCGGAACACGTGCACGCCGCCCGCGCCGAGCGCGCGGGCCGCCTTCACGAAGTCGCGGTTGCGCAGGCTCAGCGTCTGCGCGCGGACCACCCGGGCCACCCGCGGCCAGCCGAACAGGCCGATCACCGCGATCAGCAGGAGCGGCCTCGGGATCGACTGCGGGGCGACCGCGCCGAGCGCGATCATGAAGATCAGCTGCGGGAAGCCGAGCAGCACGTCGGTCACCCGGCTCACCACGGTGTCCCACCAGCCGCCGACGTAGCCGGCGCTCGCCCCGAGGAGCACGCCCAGCAGCATCGACAGCGCGGTCGCGGCGAGCCCGATGAGGAACGACGTCCGCGCGCCGTACGCGACGACCGCGAAGAGGTCTCGTCCGGTCAGCGGTTCGACGCCGAACCAGTGGCTGCCGCTGATCCCGCCGAGGAATCCCGCGCCGGTGCCGTCGGCCGGATTCAGCAGTTCAGTGTGGTAGGTGTACGGATCCTGGCCCTCGATCAGGGCGAGCAGCGGAGCCGCGAGGGCGGTGACGATCACCAGCACGATGACGACCGCGCTGGCTTGCGCCCAGCGGTCGTGCCGCAGCGCGCGCCACAGGTTCCGGGAGGCCGGAGCGGCCGCCGGGACTCCAGCGCTGCCGGGCGACAAGATGTCGGACAACGGTTCCCTATGCAGATCAGCGTTACTTGACTACGTGACAGTAAATAACCTGAAGGAAATTCACCACGACGGCGGAGCCCGTCCCGGATCGTGAGACGCCGCCGCTGTCCCGCCCCTTTCGCTCTTGATGCTGTTTCCGCAGGTCACCGACCGTCCGGCAGCCCGGGACAGTGTGCCGCGCCGACGACCGTCCGGCCACCGTTGTTGTCACCCGTTCGGACGTAGTCCCGGGACCGTCGGCTGACTCCGTTTGTGCCGCCGGGCCCGCGGGGCTGGACTGGGCGCACAAGATCAGTCTCATGTGGACGGAAGGACCCGCCGATGTTTCGCTGCTCGCTCCGCAAGCTGGCCGGGATCGTGTTTTCCCTGGCCGCGGCCGCCTCGCTGGCCTCCCCCGCGACCGCGGCGGCCGCCACGGCGGTGAACGGGGGCGACGCGATGTACACCGTCTCGCCCGGTCCCGGCCGCGAGCCCTACTACTGCTCGGCGGGGTTCGCGATCCTCGTCAAGGACGTCCGGTACATCCTCACCGCCGGGCACTGCACCGAGCACGGACTCGACTGGAAGGACATCGGCGCCAACGGGGACACCCACTTCCCCGGCACCGACTACGGCCGCGTCCACGACCCGTCCGGCTCCGCGCACGCCCAGGTCGATCTCTACAACGGCAGCACCCAGCGGATCCTGCGCGCGGGCACGCCGCGGGTGGGGCAGGTGGTCTGCAAGAGCGGCATGACCACGAAGAAGACCTGCGGCAAGGTCCTCGGCCTCAACCAGACGGTCAACTACGGCGACGGCAAGCTGGTCGTCGGCACGATCGCCACCGACATCCCGGTCGGAGAAGGCGACAGCGGCGGCCCGCTCTTCTACGCCGGGGTCGGCTACGGCGTGCTGTCCGGCGGGAACAGCCAGGTCAGCTTCTTCCAGCCGTTGCCGCCGGTGCTCGCCGCCTACGGGGCCACGCTCGCCTGAATGAGTCGTGAGTGGCGATCCCGGTTCTAACCGGCATCGCCACTCACGACAGCGTCCGAGCCGAGCGGGATCCAAAACCGGTCTTCGCCGCGCTTCCGGCCGTCCGGCACGCCGCCGTTGGCCAAGATCGCCCGGCGCGAGGGCTCGTTGTCCACGTCGCAGGTCAACAGGACGCGGTCGAGCCCGAGACGGCGGCACTCCGCGAGCCCGGCCCTCAGCATCCGCGTGGCGTGGCCCTGCCGTCGCCACGGAGGCACCACGTGGTAGCCGATGTGGCCGCCGGCTTCGGCGAGTTCAGCGGTGAGCCGGTGCCGGACGACCAACGTGCCCAGGTAGTACTCGCCGGAGACGTACCAGAAGATCGTGGAAGGCACGCCCCATCGCGGTTGCACCCCGCGCCGCGCGGCGACGAACCCCGCGAAGTCGTCGCTCGCCGCGTCCAGCCACTCGGTGGGGCGGCCTTCGAGCAGGCAGCCTGCCTGCTCGCCGACCAGATACGACGTGCGCACCTCAGTCGTGGGCCAGACCAGACGGGGCGGTTCGACGAGACGGATCATCGGCGCAGTCTCCCCGCCGCTTGCCCGGCACACAGCTCATTTTCGGCGCCGCGGACGGTGCCGGTCCCCGGACGTCAGGACTGTGCGAGGTCAGCGTGGCTCTCCCGCAGGGTGCGCTTGACGATCTTCCCGCTCGGGTTCTTCGGCAGCGAGTCCGCGAACACCACGTACTTCGGGCACTTGTACCCCGCCAGGTGCTCCCGGGCGTGCGCGATGACTTCGGCCTCGGTGAGCGTGACGCCCTCGCGCGGCACGACCGCCGCGGTCACCGCCTCGATCCAGTGCGGGTGGGAGACGCCGAACACCGCGACCTCGGCGATCCCGTCGAGCAGGTACAGCGCCTCCTCGACCTCCCGGCTCGCGACGTTCTCGCCGCCGGTCTTGATCATGTCCTTCTTGCGATCCACCACCGAGAGATAGCCCTCGTCGTCGAGCACGCCGAGGTCGCCGGAGTGGAACCAGCCGCCCGCGAAGGCGGCCGCGGTCTTTTCCTCGTCCTCGTAGTAGCCGAGCGTCGCGTGCGGGCTGCGGTGCACGATCTCGCCGACCTCGCCGGGCGGCAGTTCGCGGCCCTGCTCGTCGACGATCCGGGTCTCGACGTTGATCGACGCCCGGCCCGCCGAACCCGCCTTCGCGACCTGTTCGTGCGGGCGCAGGATGGTCGCCAGCGGAGCCATTTCGGTCTGGCCGTAGAAGTTCCACAGCTGCACGTCCGGCAGCCGGCGCGAGAGTTCGCGCAGCACCTCGGCGGGCATCGGCGCCGCGCCGTAGTAGCCCTTCCGCAGGCTGGACAGGTCGGTGGTGTCGAACGCCGGATGCCGCAGCAGCGAGATCCACACCGTCGGCGGCGCGAACAGCTTCGTCGCGCGTTCGCGTTCCACCGCGGCCAGCAGCGCCGCCGGGTCCGGGCCGGGCAGGATCACGCTCGTGGCGCCCAAGTAGACGTCGACGGACAGGAAACAGTCCAGCTGCGCGCAGTGGTAGAGCGGCAGCGAGTGCACCTCGATGTCGTCGCCGGTCATGCTGCCGTCGATCGCGCACGACACGTACTGGGCGATCAAGGACCGGCTCGACAGCAGCACGCCCTTGGGCCGCGATTCGGTGCCGGAGGTGTACATCAGCCGCAGCGGATCGTCGTCCGCCACCAGCACCGCCGGGGCGGTCTCGTCGCCGGGCTGGTCGATCCAGTCCGCCACGCTTTCCCAGTCCTCGTCGCTGCCGCCGATCCGCCCGCGCAGCACGTCCGTGCGGCCGGCGCGCTTCAACGCTTCCGCGGCGGTGCCGAGCAGTGCGTCCTGGGCGATCAGCCCGGACACTCCGGCGTGGCCGAGGATGAACGCGATCTCCTCCGCGCCCAGCATGAAGTTCACCGGCACCAGCACCACGCCCAGTTTGGCCGTGGCGAACACCAGCACCGCGTACTCCCAGCAGTTGCGGCTGAGCAGCGCGAGCCGGTCGCCCTTCGCGAGGCCGCGTTCGGCGAGCCGGTGCGCGCAGCGGTTCACCGCCGCGTCGAACTCGCGGTAGGTCGCCCGTCGCTCGCCGGAGACGATCGCGAGCTTGTCCGGGAGGCGCGACGCGGTGCGCCGCAGGAAATCCCCGACGGAATGCTGGCGGGCGTGCTGGATCGCTTCCGCCGTTTCGGCGCTGAACGGGCTCGGCATAGCGGGAGTCTCATCCACCGGCGCGCCGCGCGCAAGCAAGACCGGCGGCGACGCTCGGTAGGCTTTTCCCGGCACACCCGGGGAGACGCGCGTGGACGAGACCGAGGCACCGACGCTGGAGCGGCCGGACATCACCGGCAGGCTGCCCCGGTACCGGCTCGTGCGCCAGCTCGCCCGCACCAGGATGAGCGAGGTCTTCGAGGCCGCCGACACCCTGAACGGCGACCGCCCGGTGGCGCTCAAGATCGTCGGGCCGGAGTTCATGGCGGTGCGCGGTTTCCGCACCCGGTTCGAACGCGAGACGCGCATCGCCCGCGACCTGGTGCATCCCAACGTCGTTCCGGTGCTGGACGCCGGGTTCTCCGACGACGGTTATCTCGGCTACCTCGCGATGGAGTACGTCCGGGGCGCCAATCTCGCGGGGCTGCTCTCCCGACGGGGCTCGCTGTCCTTCCATGAGACTGTCGCGATCGGACGCGGGATCGCCGCCGCACTCGACGCCGCGCACGCACGACGGCTCGTGCACCGGGACGTCAAACCCGGCAACATCCTGCTCGACGACACCGGCCGCGCGTACCTGTGCGACTTCGGCATCGCGCGCCAGCTCGACCTCACCCAGCTCACCGCCACCGGCGCGTTCCTCGGCACGATCGGCTACGCCGCCCCCGAACAACGCCAAGGCAAACCGGCCGGACCGGCCGCCGACGTGTACTCGCTGGCCTGCGTGCTCTGGGAATGCCTGGCCGGTGCTCCCCCGGGCCACGACGCCGACCTCGGCCACCCCGGCACGGCCGCGCTCCGCCGGTCGCTCAGCACCGATCCGGCCGCCCGGCATCCGACGTGCACCGCTCTGGTCGAAGACCTGGTCGCCGTCCGGCACCGCCGACGGTGGATGCGCGCCGGAATCCCGGTCGCCGCCGTCGTTGCCGCGGGAGCGCTCATCGCCTGGCTGACCACCGCCAGCCCGTCCGGTTTCGACGACGCCACGCTCGCCCGGCTGCCCGCCGCGTTGCGCGCGAACTGCGCCACCGCGGACTCGCCCGCCCCCGGTGCGACCGCGACGCTCACCTGTCACGACCCGTCCGGCCGCACCGCCACCACCGCGCTGTACGCCGACCCGAAACAGGCCGCCGACGCCTACTCGACCGCACTGTCCCGCGCCGGGTTGTCAGCCAACCAGGGCGACTGCGCCACCGCTTCCGGGGCGGAACATCGTTACCCGGCAACCGGACCCGCACTCGGCCGCGCGTTCTGTCAAGTCCAGGATGGACAGTCCACAGTAGTCTGGAAGAACGACGCGGCGCGGGCCGTCACCACCGCGCAGGCCGCGGCGGGCGACGACCCCGCGTTACGCGCTGCCTGGGTCGGCTGGACCGGCGCGCCCGCTTTCCCGACTCCGGACGAACAAGCCCTGACCGAGATCGCCGCCGGAACCGGCTGCCACCGCGCCGCGCCAGCGGACCTCGGCAACTACCCCGGCGCCATCGCCGGAATCGCCTGCACGCCACGCGGCAGCGGCGCCCGCGAAGTCTCGTACTACCGCTTCGCCGACACCCAGACCCTGCGCACCGGCTTCGACAGTCTCGTTACCGCGGCGAAAGCGCCGAGCGGGAAACCCTGTCCGGGCACACCGTTTCTGAGCACCACGCGCTTCGACTGGCTGAGCGTCGACCTCGGGCAGGTGCTCTGCCGTCCCGGGCCGGAAAGCACCGTCGCGATCGACTGGAGCCTCGACGCCTTCCACGTCCTCGGGCACGTCACCGGCACCAGCCCGGACGCCGCGGGCGGATGGTGGTCCGAATGGCATCTCGCGCCGCTGAACCGGATCGTCGCCAAGGTCAACGTGGAGTCCTCGTTCCCGAGGCCCTCGGAAAACGCTCTGCTGCAACGGATTCCGGCCGCGTCCCGGGTCAACTGCGTGCGCCCGTCCGCCGGACAGAAGTGGAACGACCTCGGCGCGATCCAGTCCACTGCCGCGGTCGCGTGCGGGCGGACCAGCGGTGCCGCGCTGGTCGTCTACTACCAGATGCCCGACACCGCGACGATGAACCAGGTCTTCAACAGCACCGACACCACCGAGAAGGCATGCACCGAGCAGCCGCCCGACTTCGCCGCCGACCGCCCGTACACTCGCGGCGGCCACACCGGACGGCTCTCCTGCGCGACGCTCTCCCCTGGCGGCGAGCGCTATCTCAAGTGGACGGACGACCAGACCGGAATCCTCGCCGTCGCCCATCGCGGCACCGAACCGTTCGCGATGATCGACTGGTGGACCCACGACGCGGGCCCGGCCTGAGCGTTCAGCCCTGCACGCTGCCGCCGATCGACGCCGACCCGGTCAGGTTCCCGGACCCGGACCCGCCGCTCGCGCTGTGCGCGGATTCCTTCCCGTCCACCACCGAATACATCTCCACCTGCCCGCTCGCGCCGGAATACGTGATCTCCAGCGTCCACTGGTGCGGTTTCCCGTCCGCGGGCACGGTGAGCGACTGCCGCCACGGCATCTTCACCGGGCCGGTTTCCTTGGCGGCGCCGTCCAGGGTGTAGGTGACCTGCTTCAGCGAACCCGAACCGGTCGCGTTGAGCACGAGCGTGTGCGGCTGGCGGTCGGGCACCGGTTCCTTGACCGGCGCGGCCGACGAGGACGACGGCGCCGGGGCGGGCGGCGCGGGGGCCGGGGCGGGGCTGCCCGAACACGCGGTCAGCACCACGACCGGCGCGATCGCCGTCCAGGCGGCAGTGCGAAAGTTCATGCGCGCACCGTACTGAGCACGCGCCGGGACCGGTCCCCTTCCGGGAAATCAGCCGTCCTTCGCCCACACCCGCACGGCCACCGCGACGGCGATCCCGGCGACGCCGAGCACGATGCCCGCGACCAGCAGCCCGGACGCGATCAGCCCGAGCGCGGCCACCGCGAACAGCGCGACCTCCAGGAAGAACCGGGTCGGCTCCGGGCTGCGCCGTTTGGCCTTCGGCGCGATCACCAGCCACCAGATCGCCGCGGCAAGCGCCGGCCACAGCACCGCCGCCAGGACGTCGAGGAACACGTTCCCGCCGAGCCGCGCGCCGGCAACCGCGAGCCCGGCCAGCAGCGCCAGTTCGGTCAGGAAGCGGACGACGAGCACCGCGCCGGGGAAACCGCGCAATTCGGGTCGAGTGGTGGTCACGCCGGGGAGCCTAACGGCCGGGCCCGCGCTCCGTGCGCGGAGTGGCGGACCCGGCCGGAATCAGCGTCGGGCGACCATCCGCGACAGCGTCATCAGGATCGCGCCGAACACCAGCAGCGCCGCACCGAACACGGCGAGCCGCGGGGTGCTCACGCCGGTCTTCGCCAGCGCCTGCTGCTTCGGCTGGCTCGACTCCGGCGCGGACGCCTTGACCGGCTTCGTCGCGACCTTCTCCGGGGCCTTCGGCGTCACCTTCGCGACTTCGTGGACGCGAGCGGTGAGCGAGTCGGCGTGCTTCGCGTCCGACAGCGACCCCGGCGGGTTCGCCTGCTTCCCGCCCGCCCAGACGAGACCGCTGATGTCCTTCTTCGCCGCGGTCGACGAGGTGGACGTCGGCGACTTCGTGGCCGAGGTCGTCGGGCTCGCCTTCGTGGTGGTCGTCGACGGCGAGGTGGTCGTCGGAGTCTTCGTGGGCGTCTTGCTCGCCGAGGAGGTCGGCGGCGCGCTCGTGGTCGGTTTGGTGGACGTCGGCGGCTTCGTCGACGTGGTCGGCTTCGGCGGGGCCGGGACCTCGGCCTTCGGCGGCTCGCCGCCCGCCAGCTTGATCAGCTGCTCCATCGAGCCGTTGAACGAGTCCTGGTCGCCGGGTTTGTTGCCGGAGTCCGAGTACTGCCAGATGGTGTAGTACCGCCAGCCCGAGGGCAGCGGGCCGGCGCTCTGCGCGTACCGGGCGATGAACAGCGGATGCGTGTCGCCGAACGCCGCCGAGTTGCCGGTGCAGGTCTTCCACCAGTCGGTGGTGGTGTAGAGCATCGGCCAGCGCGACGTCTTCGCGTGCACCCGCTCGGAGAACGACTTCACCCACGACACCATCGCCTGTTTGGACAGGCCGAAGCAGGTCGCGCCGTACGGGTTGTACTCGATGTCCAGCATCGGCGGCATCGTGCGGCCGTCTCCGGACCAGCCGCCGCCGTGCGCGACGAAGTAGTCCGCCTGCGTCGCGCCGTCGGACACGTCCGGACGCGCGAAGTGATACGCGCCGCGGATCATCCCGACGTCGTAGGAGCCGTTGTACTGCTGCGCGAAGTACGGGTTTCGATACCCGGTGCCCTCGGTCGCCTTGACGTACGCGAAGCGCGCGCCGGCGTTCCAGGCCGCTTTCCAGTCCACGTTGCCCTGGTGCCCGGACACGTCCATGCCCGGCACCTCGGCAGGCGCGGCCGCCGCCTGGGGCGCGTGCAGCAGCCCCAGCGCTCCGACGGCGGCCACCGCTGCCGCCGCCACGACCGAACCCGCCCGAGCCGCAATCCGCCCGGAGCCCGTCATCGTCCACTCCCTCTTCTTTTCCCGCCCAGGGAGCGCTCCGGCCGTTCCGCGTCTCTTCCCCGAGTGCGGCACCGGATCGCCTGGGCCCGACCAGTGTGTGTGACACACGGGACGCGTGTAAACCACTGGGAGTGATGTGACGGGTGATACATGAGAGGTTTTCGCAGGCCACGGGCGGTGCGGCCTGGACGGGACAGGACGAAACTCACCCGTCCCGGGTCACTGCCCGGAGTCCGTTCGCAGCGGGTAACCGGGCGCCGCTGCCGGAACTGCGTGGGGTCTCGTGAGTGCTGGTGCCGGTTAGAACCGGGATCGCCGCTCACGACCCCCACCCGGTGCCAGCAGGCTTGAGGCCAACCTCCCGCCGCACCGCGCCCCCGCTCCGCCCGCACCAGCACGCCCGCCTCGCGCCATCACGCTCGCCCCGCGCCAGTACACGTCGGCACCGGCCGCGTGAGTGCTGGCCGAGCCGGGCGTCGCCGCACAAGGCCGGGCGGAGCGCGGGCCGGGGCGGTCGTGAGTGCTGGCACCGGTTAGAACCGGGATCGCCACTCACGACCCCCACCCCGCACACCCCTCACCGCGAACCTGTCGCCCCGTCATCGCGCAAGGGCCGAAAGTCGGTCGCCGAAAACCCGCCCGCGGCGCCCGGCACGCCCGGCCCGGCGAGCCGTTCACGAACAATTCCGCGCCGCCGGAAACCCTTGCCCGCACTGCGGAATCGGCCCGCTACCAGCACTTTCCGTCCGGGCGGCGGTAACTGCCCGGACACGCAGCGTCAATCGCGCCGACGTCTTCGCAACATCTTGGCAACCGGCTTGACACCGGCTGTGGTCCGGACCACCCTGCAGGACATTGGTCTACACCATTTGTCATTCAGCCCCGGTCGCCGACGACCGGGCACCGAAAGGACGAGACACGTGAAGCGCTGGCTCAAGCTGGCGGCGGGAGCCGCCGCCATCACGCTCGCCACGGCCGGGTGTGCCGGCTCCGGCGGGAGTGAGAACGCCTCGGGCTCTGGGGGCGCGCAGGACGGCAAGCTGACAGTCTGGCTGATGACCGGCTCCGCGCCGGACAGCCTCACCGCCGCCCTCCACAAGGAGTTCGAGGCCGCCCACCCCGGCGTCAAGGTCGACTACCAGATCCAGCAGTGGAACGGCATCCAGCAGAAGCTGACCACCGCGCTGGCGAGCGACACGCCGCCGGACGTCATCGAGGTCGGCAACACCCAGACGCCCGCGTTCGCCGCGCAGGGCGTGCTGCAGGACCTTTCCGCCGACGTCAACAACCTCAACGGCGCGCAGTGGCTGGCCGGGCTCAAGGCGTCCGGGCAGTACGAGGGCAAGACCGTCGGCGTGCCGTTCTACGCCGCCAACCGCGTCGTCATGTACCGCAAGGACATGTTCGAGCAGGCCGGCATCACGAAGCCGCCCGCCTCGAACGACGAGTGGCTCGAGGACATCGCGAAGCTGAAGACGAAGTTCGGCAGCGACTCGCAGTTCCAGCCGCTCTACATGCCGGGCCAGAACTGGTACGCGCTGTCGTCGTTCATCTGGGACAACGGCGGCGACATCGCCAAGGGCGAGGGCAAGTCCTTCAAGTCCTCGCTCAACACGCCGGAAGCCAAGGCGGGCGTCGAGTTCTACAAGAAGCTCGTCGACGCCTCCGGCACCACCGCGCCCAAGGACAACGACGAGGCCACGCCGCAGCAGGCGGGCATCTACGCCGCGGGCAAGGTCGCCATGTTCATCGGCACCCCGAACGAGGTCGCCACCGCGGCCAAGACCGACCCGGGCATCACCGCCAAGACCGGCGCGTTCCCGATCCCGTCCAAGACCGCGGGCCAGGGCGCGCCGGTGTTCCTCGGCGGCTCGAACCTGGTCGTCCCGCTCAACAGCAAGCACCAGGACCTCGCCAAGGACTACCTGAAGCTGCTGACCAGCACCAAGTACATGACCCAGCTGGCCGCGGGCGGCTACGTGCCGGGCACCTCCACCGACCTCAGCGCGCTCGACAAGGACCCGCTGGGCTCGGTGATGGCGAAGGCGTCGAAGAACGGCCACGCGATGCCCGCCAGCCCGAAGTGGGGCGAGGTCGAGTCCGGCCAGAACCCGCTGAAGGACATGCTGACCGCGTACCTGACCGGGAAGAAGACCCTCGACCAGGCCGCGGCCGACGCGAACACCGCCCTCGACAAGATCATCGGCGGATGACCGCGACGAAGGACAAGCCGATGCCGGCGGGGGCGACCCCGCCGGCATCGGCGCACGTCGGGGCAGCGCGACGGCGCGCGAACGGATGGTTCAGCGAGCGGCTCATGCCGTACCTGCTGATCCTTCCCGCGCTCGCCGCCGTGCTGGTGCTGCTCGGCTGGCCCACCGTCCAGATGCTCGGCATCAGCCTCCGCCAGCTCGACCTGCGCGAGCTGGTGACCGGCAAGATGGTGTGGATCGGCTTCAAGAACTACACCGACGTGCTGTCCGACCCCGAGTTCTGGGCAGTCGCGCTCCGCACGATCCTCTTCACCGGCGCGCTCGTCGCCGGCACCCTGCTCGTGGCGCTGCTGATCGCGGTGCTGATGCGCCACCTCGCCCCGGCGCTGCGGATCTTCGTGCAGATCTCGCTGGTGCTGGCCTGGGCGGTGCCGGTGATCGCCACGACCACGGTGTTCCAGTGGATCTTCGACCAGCAGTACGGCATCCTCAACAAGACGCTGGACCGGCTGGGCTTCCACTCGTTCATCGGGTACTCGTGGTTCTCCACCGGCACGAGCACGCTCGTGGTGATCGGGCTGCTGGTGCTGTGGCAGGCCGTGCCGTTCGTCGCCTTCACGCTCTACGCGGGCCTCATCGGCGTGCCGCGCGAGCACTACGAGGCGGCGGGCATCGACGGCGCCGGGCCGTGGCAGACGTTCCGCGCGGTCAGCTGGCCCGCGATCCGGCCGATCCTGACCATGGTGACGTTCCTGTCGATGCTGTGGGACTTCAACATGTTCGCCCAGGTGTGGGCCATCCGCCAGGGCGGCCCGGACGGTGCGAGCACCACGCTGGCGATCCTGCAGTACCTCAAGGGCATCGCGGGCAGCCACTTCGGCTCCGCCGCGGCGATCGCCACCATCATGCTGGTGCTGCTCCTGCTGGTCACCGGCCGGTACGTGCAGCTGCTGGTCCGGACGAAGGACGGGGAGATCGCATGAGGAAGTCCCTGCCCGCCCGGATCCTGGTGTCGATCGCCGGCGTCCTCGTGGCGCTGCTGTTTCTCTTCCCGACGTACTGGATGTTCACCACGTCGCTGAAGACGCCCGGCGACGTGCTGTCGCCGAAGTACGACCTGATCCCGACCTCGGCGACGCTGTCGAACTTCGCGTCGGCGCTGACCAAGCCCGGGTTCGTCACGTATCTGTCCAACAGCCTGATCGTGACGCTCGGCGCGGTGGTGGCCGCGCTGATCGTGGGCGTGCTCGCGGCGATCCCGCTGGCGCGCTTCCGTTTCCGCGGCCGCAAGGGGTTCCTGCTGCTGATCCTGGTGGCGCAGCTGGCCCCGCTCTCGGCGCTGTTCATCCCGATGTACCTGCTGATGCGCGACATCGGGCTGCTGAACACGCTGCCGTCGCTGCTGCTGGTGTACTTCGCGACGTCGCTGCCGTTCACCGTGTGGATGCTCTACGGGTTCGTCAACGGCATCCCGTACGACCTCGAAGAGGCCGCGATGATCGACGGCTGCAGCCGGGTCGGCGCGTTCCGCCGGGTCACGCTGCCGCTGCTCGGGCCCGGTCTGGTGACCACGTCGGTGTTCAGCTTCATCACCGCGTGGAACGAGTTCCTGTTCGCCCTGGTGTTCATGCGGGACCAGACGAAGCAGACGCTGCCGGTGTGGCTGTCGTCGTTCAAGACGGCGTTCTCGATCGACTGGGGCGGCGTCATGGCCGCGTCGGTGATCTACGCGATCCCGGCGGTGATCTTTTTCCTGATCGTGCAACGGAAACTCGTGTCCGGCATGACCGCCGGCGCGGTGAAGGGATGATGGTGGCCGACCCCCGCAAGCTCGCCGAAGCCGTGCTGCTGCCCGGATTCGCGGGCACGACCGCGCCGGACTGGGTGCGCCGCCGCCTCGCCGAGGGCCTCGGCGGCGTGATCTTGTTCGGCCGCAACGTGGTCGACGACGAACAGGTCGCCGCGCTCACCGCCGAGCTGCGGTACGAACGGGACGACGTGGTCGTCGGGATCGACGAGGAAGGCGGCGACGTCACGCGGCTCGACGTCGCCAAGGGTTCGTTCATGCCCGGCCCGCTCGCGCTCGCCGCGGCCGGGGATCCCGAGCTGACCTCGTCCATCGCGGCCATGCTCGGCGAACGGCTGGCGGCGTGCGGGGTCACGGTCAACCTCGCGCCGTGCGCGGATCTCGCGATCGCGGAGGAGGATCCGGGCAACGGCGTGCGAGCGTTCGGCTCGGATCCGGCGGCGGCTTCGCTGCACGTCACGGCGTTCGTCGACGGCATGCAGAAGCACGGCGTCGCCGCGTGCGTGAAGCACTTCCCCGGACACGGTGCGGCGACCGAGGATTCGCACTTCTCGCTGCCGGTGCTGCCGCGGACCGTGGCCGAACTGCGGGAGGTCGAGCTGGTCCCGTTCGGCGCGGCGATCCAGGCGGGCGTGCGGACGGTCATGTCCGGACACCTCGTGGTGCCGGAGTGGGGCGACGAACCGGCGACCTTCAACCGGACCGCCCTCGTCGACGTGCTGCGCGGCGAACTGGGCTTCACCGGGACGGTCATCACCGACGCCCTCGAGATGGGCGCGGTGTCGGGTGCTTACGGTCGGCACGACGGTCTCGGCGAGGCTTCGGTCCGGGCGCTCCTCGCCGGTGCGGACGCGCTGTGCCTCGGCGGGGCGGCGTTCGACGCCGAGACGCTGGACCGGGTCGCCGAGTCGATCGTCGCGGCGGTGGCCGACGGTCGGCTTTCGCTGGAGCGGCTCGCTGACGCTGCCCAGCGGACGGCCGCGCTCGGCACCTCCCCGACCCCGGCTGAGCTGCGGCCGGTGGACTACACGCTCGGGCTGTCCGCGGCACGGAAGGCTTTGCGGATCACCGGTGCGCCGAAACTGGCCGGGCCGCCGCTGGTGGTGGACGTGCAGACCGATCCGGGGATCGCCGCCGGTCCGATGCCGTGGGGGCTGGGGACGCATCTGACGGAGCTGGTCCCGGGCACGCGGGCGCTGTCGGTCTCCCCGGCGACGCCGCGTCGGTCCTGGCCGAGGCCTCGTCGGCGGCGAGCGTCGTGGTGGTGACCCGGGACGCGCACCGGCATCCGGCGGTGCGGGAGTTCCTGGCTCAGCTGTCCACTGTGGACTACATCCGGGTCGAAACCGGGTTTCCCGGGCCGGAAGCCGGCGAGGGGCCGCGGATCGACACCTTCAGCGGCTCTTACGTGAGCCTGCGGGCGGCGGCCGAGTACCTGGCGCGGGCGTGACGTGAGGGGAACCCTGGTCCCCCGGGGTTCCCCTCACCGGCCTACGCGGCGAGACTGCGGGTGAACGCGACCCGGTCCAGGCCAGGCCCGTCGTAGTCCGGCAGCACGTCGGACACCGAGAACCCGAGCCGGGCGTGATACGCGCGCGAAGCGGTGTTCTGCGGGCTGGTGATGCACTTCACCTTGCGCACCCCCGCTTCCCGCACCTGCCCGAAGAACCACTCGTACAGCGACCTTCCGATCCCCTGCCCGTGCAGTTCCGGATCGACGCCCACGAAGTGGATGTACGCGGTGTCCGGGTCGGTCTGCGAGACGAAGCCGATCAGGAACGCCGCGAGCGTCCCGTCCGGACGCTCGGCCAGGCGGCTGGTCGTGGTGAAGTGCTGGAAGTACAGGCGCGGCACCAGCAGCGCCCGTTCCTTCGCACCGGCTTCGCCTTTCAGGCCGCCCCACCAAGGTCCCAGCGCGGCAAGCACGCGCGCGTGGTCGTCTTCGGTCGGCTGGCGGAAGGTCAGGTCGGCACTCATGCCCCGAGCCTCTCGTTTCCGCGCCCGCCGGGCAACCTGGTTACCGGCGTGGGTCGACGTGGACCTTCGGCGCACCGGGCGGCCGCTGTCCGCCGAGCACCGCCGCGACCTCGCCCAATCCGACCGTCGCCGCCACCAACGGCCGCGGATCGACCTCCCCGGACGCGTAAGCGTCGATCGCCTGTGCCAATCCCGGCGACCCGCTCAGCACGCCGATCGCGGTGAGGTCCTTCAACGCCAACGTCCGCGTGTCGAGCAGGCTCGGCCGCCCGGACAGTCCGATGTAGACGATCCGGCCGGACGGTTCCACCACCTCGGCCGCGAGCGCGGGCGACGCGGGATCGTTCGTCGCGTCCACCACCGCGTCGAAGGGCGGCTCCGGAACGGTCGTGCCAGCGGAAAAACCCAAGCCGCGGGCGAAGTCCACCGACCACGGCGTCGCCCCCACCAGATGCACCTCGCTGCCCGCCGCGCGCAGGAACAACGCGGTGAGCACCCCGATCGTCCCCGGCCCGAGCACCAGCACCCGCTCGCCCGCCGCCGCTCGCGCCGCGCGGCAGGCGTTGCCGCCGGGTTCGACCAGGGCACCGGCGACGGGATCCAGCCCGTCCGGAAGTTCGTGCAGCGACCGCACCGGCACCGCGAGGCGTTCGGCCAGTGCGCCGGCCCGGCCGCCGCGGATGCCGACCTCCTGCCGGTTCGCGCAGACGTGCTGGTGCCCGCCCCGGCAGCGCCGGCACTCGCCGCAGCCGAGCATCGTGTCGCCGGTGACCCGACGGCCCACCCAGGCCGGATGCACGCCGGGCCCGGCCTCGGACACCGTGCCGCACCATTCGTGGCCGAGCCGCATCGGGTACTGGGCGTGGCCGTCCGCGAGGTACTGCATCTCGCCGGTGAAGAACTCGACGTCGGTGCCGCAGACCCCGGCCCGCTCCACGTCGACCACGACCTCGCCGACCCCGGCGACCGGCTCCGGCACCTCGGCCGGCCCGGCCTCCCCCGGTCCGGTCACCACGAACGCCCGCATTCCCCGATCGTAGCGGCGCTCAGCTGGTCACGCGCTCGCGCAAGAACGCCGCGGTCGCCGGATCGGCCGGGTAGAACGATTCGATGACCAGCTCGGCGACAGTCACGTCCAGCGGGGTCCCGAAGGTCGCGACCGTGCTGAAGAAGGCGAGTTCGAGGTCGCCGTGCCGGTAGCGCAGCGGGACGAAAATGTCGCCCGGTCCGGGGATTTCCACCTCGGGAACCTCGTCGTCGCACGGATAGCCGCGCAGTTCCTCCAGCAGTTCGGCCAGCCCCGCGTCGGCGGTCTGGTCGACTTGACGGCGCAGCCTGCCGAGCAGATGCGCGCGCCATTCCCCCAGGTTGACCACCCGCGGCGCCATCCCGTCCGGGTGCAGCGTCGCGCGCAGGACGTTCACCGGCCCGGTCAGCAGCTCCGGCGAGATGTCCTCGGTGAGCAGGCCGAGACTGAGGTTGGCGTCGACGAGGTTCCAGCCGCGGTCGACCACCGCCGCCGGATACGGGTCGTGCCCGGCGAGCAGCCTGCGGACCGCCTCGCGGACCACGGCCATCTCTGGCGCGCCGATGTCCGACTCGCCGTACGCGGGCGCGTATCCGGCCGCGAGCAGCAGGCGGTTCCGCTCGCGCAGCGGGATGTCGAGGTGCTCGCCCAGCCGCAGCACCATGTCCCGGCTCGGCTTGGACCGGCCGGTCTCGACGAAGCTCAGGTGGCGCGTCGAGATGTCCGCCGAGATCGCGAGGTCGAGCTGGCTGATGCGGCGGCGGTCGCGCCATTCCCGGAGCAGCTCGCCGACCGGGGCCTTCACCGTAGTCGTCACCCGTCCGACGCTACGGCCTCGCCGGGCGCGGGACCATTACCCCCGAGGTAACGGCGCGTGCACCACCAGCGCCTCGCCGAGCGGTTTGCGCTCGAGGTCGGGCACCTCGCAGTCCGGCGCGGGATAGCCGACCGGGAACAGGATGTAGGGCCGCTCGGTGACCGGACGCGCGAAGACCTCGTTGAGGAACCCCATCGGATTCGGGGTGTGGGTGAGCGTCGCGAGGCCCATCGTGTGCAGCGCGGTGATGAACATGCCGCACGCGATGCCGACGCTTTCGTTGACGTAGTAGTTCTTCCGCAGCGAACCGTCCGGCAGCGGCGTGCTCTTCTGCGCGAAGGCGACCACGAGCCACGGCGCGATCTCCAGGAACTCCTTGTGCTCGTCGGTTTCGAGCCGGGCGAGCGCCGCGTGCCACTCCGGCGCATTCCGCTCGCGGTAGAACTTCCGCTCCTCGACCTCGGCCGCCTCGCGCACCGCGCGTTTCACGTCCGGGTCGGCCGTCGCGACGAACGTCCACGGCTGATGGTGCGCCCCGCTCGGCGCGGTGTTCGCGATCCGCACTGCGGTCTCGATCGCCTCCAGCGGCACCGGGTCCGGGGAGAACCAGCGGACCGAACGGCGCTGGTCGAGCAGCCGGTACAGCTCCTGCCCGCGCGCAAGGCTTTCTTCCGGGGACAGCCGCGGCGGCGCGTACGGGACGAACGGGTGCGAATGCCGGGTCATGCCCCGACCCTGCCGCGTCCGCGGTCATCGGTCCAGTTCACATTTCTGCTGAAGCACATAAGCTGAACTGATGTCTCCCTCGTTGCGCCAGCTCGAGTATCTGGTCGCGGTCGCCGACACCGGCGGCCTCACCTCGGCCGCGGACCGCTGCCACGTGTCGCAGTCGGCGGTGTCGCTGGCGATCGCTTCGCTGGAACGGACTTTGGGCGTGCAACTCATCCTGCGCGGCCCGGGCCGCACGACCGCGCTCACCGACGCCGGCCGCCAGGTCGTCGGAGAGGCCCGCGCGGTGCTCACGTCGGTCGCCGAACTCGGCACCTCCGCCCGCGACCTCGGCCAGGACCTCGCCGGCCGCCTGAACTTCGGCTGCTACACCCCGCTCGCGCCGCTGCACGTCCCCGCCGCGCTCGCGACCTTCCGCACCCAGCACCCGGAAGTCGACGTCAGCTTCGTCGAAGGCACCCTGCCGGACCTGCAGCACCTCCTGCTGGAAGGCCGCTGCGACCTCGCGGTGCTGTACCGGCAAGACCTGGTGCCCGGCATCGCGGTGGACAAGCTGTACGACCAGCCGCCGAGCGTGCTCCTCCCGCCGGACCATCCCCTGGCCCGCCGCAAGACGGTTTCGCTGCGCGCCTTGGCGGACGAGCCGTTCGTCCTGCTGGACGTACCACCGTCGGAACGCTATTTCCGGGACGTGTTCGCCTCCGTCGGCCTGCCGATGCCGGTCGCCCACCGCACGACAAGCTTCGAACTGGCCCGCGCACTGGTCGCCCGCGGCCTCGGCTACACCCTGTCAGTCCAGCGGCCGCCACTGGAACTGTCCGTCGAAGGCACACCCTTCGCCGTCCGCCCACTGCGCGAACGAGTCCCGACGACGCCGGTCGTACTGGCCCGCGCCGCCGGCGCACGCTTGACCCGCCGAGCCGAAACATTCCGCACCTTCTGCCGGGAGTTCTTCAGCACTAGAGCCTGATATCGCGCGGTTCGCGCCCCAGCAGCTCGCCGAGCACCGGACTCGTCTCGGCGAAATGGCCTTCCCGGGCCGCTTGGAAGAACGTCAGCGTCATCCGCGCCTCCGGCCCCCTTGCGGCCCACTCCTCGTCGTCCACCACCACGCGCTTCACCTCGCGCCCGCTGACCCGCGAGGCCATCTCGGCCAGGTCATCGAACGTCACCGCCCGCCGCGCGGTCAACGTCACCGGCCCGTCGAACTCCCTGTCCTCGGCGAGAATGACCGCCGCCGCCTCGGCGACGTCCGCCCGATCCGTCCACGAGACCGGCCCGTCCGCCGGTGCCTCGATCACCCCGCTCTCCCGCCACGGCCCGAGCAGCCAACCGAGACTGTGCGCGTAAAACCCGTTGCGCAGCGCCGTCCACGTAACCCCGGACTCCGCGAGAATCCGCTCCGTGGCGAAGTGTTCCGGCCCCGGCGGAAACGGCGTGTCCGGCCGGGAATTCTGATGACTCGTGTACAGAATCCGTTGCGCCCCAGCCTCCACCGCCGCCTCGATGCCGGCGCGATGCAACCCGACCCCATCCGCATGTGGGTCATTCGAGGACACCAGCAGCACTGTTTCGGCCCCCTCAAAGGACTTCCGCAACGCCGCCGGGTCCTCATAGGACCCTCGGCGCACCCGCACCCCGCGCTCCGCGAAATGCCGCGCCTTCTCGACATCCCGCACGCTCACGCCGATGCGCTCCGCCGGGATCCGCTTGAGGAGGTGCTCCACTGTCGCCCCGTTGAGCGCGCCGGTCGCCCCTGTGATCACGATCATGCCCGATTCTCCTTCTGTCCCAGCAACGGCAGCAAAATGTCGTCCACGAGATGCCGCACGAACCGCTCGTCGCACCGCTGCCCGGCGACCACGATCCGATGCACGATCACCGCCGGCGCGACCTCGCCGAACAACGCCACCGCGCCAGGAGCCAGCTCCTCGCCCGGCAGCGCAGCCGTCATCGCCGCCTCGTCACGGCGCAAAATCCGGCGCATCTCCTCCGCCAGCCGGGGATCGCCGCGCATGCCCGCGAACAGCGCCCCCAGCAACCCGATCTCCTGCTCGGCGATCTCCCGAGCCAGCCACCCCACGACCGTCAGCAGGTTCTCCCTGAGCCCGCCCGCCCCCGTCACCGGCGGCGCGCTCCCCTGCCGCCGCTCCACCGCCGCCGCCACCAGAGCCGCTTTGTCGCGGTACCGCCGGTAAATCGTCGTCTTCGCCACCCCGGCCCGAGCCGCGATCGCCTCGATCGACAGCTGGTCGTAGCCGACTTCGGTCAGCAACTCCAGCGCCGCCGCATGAATCGCCTCGTCCCGCCGGGCGTCCCGCGGCCTGCCCACGCCTTCCACTGGCACCCCTATTTCGATACGCAACCGTCTCGTATCGAAACTACGCCCCGCTCGGCGCAGGCGTCAAGCAGGCCACGGCAGCACGGTCAACTCCGGCCATTGCTCCTGCCACCGCCGAGCTTTCGCCTCGTAACTGCTTCGCGGCGCCTGACCCGGATTAGGCCGGACAACCAGGTTGAACATGTCGGCAAACCCGTGCGGCGCATAGACCTGCCACTCCCCGCCATCCACCCTGATCCCGAGACACGGCGTCGTGGACGGAAACGAATCGATCGCCGCTTCGGTCGACGAGTACGGCGCGCACGGCACTCCGAAGCGGTCCTCGTACCAGAGATGCACCCGCGCTTCGTTACGGATCTCCACCGTCGCCGGAAGATCCCCGAACCTGCGGGAGCCCTCCTCGATCACTGAGTTCTCGGCTTCCCAGCTGAGATCGGAGTCGTCGAAGTAGAACAGGTCGTAGTCCTTGATGCCCTCGGCCGGCGGACGTCCGGTCAGCACGTTCCACACCGTCTGGCAGAGACAGCCCGCCGTCAGATACCAGCCGGGAAGCGCCAGATCAGCCGCCCGCGCCAGCACCTCCGGCACCAGCTCGTTGCGAGTCACGATCTCGCGGAATTTCCCCAGTTGCCCGTCGATCGCTAGCCGCCCGTAGTCCATCGCCCCGGTCTAGCACGGCGAACCGGTTACCTCCCGGGTAATCGACCAGCCGCCGCGCTTCGGACAGGCTTGGCCCTACCGAAACCGGGACAACGCAAGGAGAAACCCCGCATGACCACCACCGCCCCGACCGCCGCCGCCATCGCCCGCCGCTACCTCGACGTCTGGAACGAAACCGACCCGCAGCGCCGCCGCCAGCTGGTGTCGGAGGTCTTCGCCCCGGGCGCGACCTACACCGACCCCTCGGCGAGGCCGCCGGACAGGACGAGATCGACGGCTTCATCGGCGGCGCGCAGGCGCAGTTCGCCGGACTGGTCTTCAGCCTGCCCGCGGACCCCGACGCCCACCACGACCTCGCCCGTTTCCAGTGGCACCTGTCGGCCCCGGGCGCCTCGGAGCCGATCGCGATCGGCTTCGACGTAGTGGAAATCTCCGACGGCCGGATCGCCAAGGTGCACGGCTTCCTGGACAAGATTCCGGGCTGAGCGCCGGGACATCGCGGCTGACGGTGTGGTTGAGACCACATCAGGAGGTTCAGACCACCCGGGAGGTCTGAACCTCACGGGCCGCACCTTCTCACCGGCTGGAATCGCACCGTGCCCACCGGCACCGGAAGCTCACGGCCGGCCGCACGAGGATGCCGGAATTTCGCTGTATCGCCGGGAAACCTCGGCTCACTCCGCACCAGAACGGATGCCGGGATCTCGTCAGCCGCGCCGAGACCACGCTGGTCCAGACCGCGAGGGATGCCAGCATCCAGGACCTGGACCTTGCCGTCCGCCGGGAACCCCGACCTCGCCGGTTCAGGCCACACCTCACGACCTCGCCGCATGCCGGACCTTCGCCGCCCGCACCGGGAGCCCCGACCTCACCAGTCCAGACCGCACCAGAACCCACGGCCTCGCAACGTGCCGGACCTTCACCGGCCGCGCCGAGAAACCCCGACCTCACTGGCCCGGGCCACACCAAAACCACAGCCTCGCCGCATGCCGGACTTTCGCCGCCGCGCCGGGAAGCCTCCACCTCACCGGTCAAGGCCGCGCAGAATCCCAGACCCCAGCCCCGTCACCTGCCGAATTGGCCCTCAGCACCGAGAAGCTTCTCGGGCCCATGCCGCTCCACAGCACCCGAAACTCGCCCGCCAAGCCGGAAACCTCAGTCTCCCAGCCGAAACGGGCACCAGAAACGCCGGAATCCCCCAGCCACGCCGCGCCGCACGCGCGGAAACATGGCCCTCCCCACTCTGTCCGTACCCCGCGGGGCGCCTGAGAGTTTCACCCGCGTGGATAGCCGGGTTTGCACCGTCGGCGGCATCGGCTGGTGGTCTCCTGCCGAGGCGCTTTCCAGAGGCGTCTCGTCCGCGCGGTCCAGGGTGCCTGAGAGGTTCCGGGGAGGACTTGCTCCTTCGGCGCCGGACCGGGGATGCCGGTCCGGTCTCTCCCGCGCGGGTTCGTCGATCGCGCGCCCAGTCTAGCGCGGACCAAGATCAGCCCGTGCGGCGGGCGTTGCGGCGCTGGGTCAGCTCGTCCGGCACGACGGCCTCGACCAGACCGCCGTCGGCGCGTTCGGCCGGGAACTCGTGGATCGTGCCGCTGATCTCCTGCATCGCGCCGCTGACCGCGATGCCGAACACGCCCTGGCCGCCCTGGAGCAGATCCACGATCTCCTCCGGCGAGGTGCATTCGTACACCGTGGTGCCGTCGGAGAACAGCGTGACCTTCGCCAGGTCCCGCACCCCGCGCACGCGCAGGTGGTCCACCGCGACGCGGATGTTCTGCAGCGAGACCCCGGTGTCCAGCAGGCGTTTCACGACCTTGAGGACCAGGATGTCCTTGAACGAGTAGAGCCGCTGCGACCCCGAACCGTGCGCCGTCCGGATGCTGGGCGCGACCAGCTTCGTGCGCGCCCAGTAGTCCAGCTGGCGGTAGGTGATCCCGGCGATCTGGCAGGCCGCGGGACCGCGGTAGCCGACCAGTTCGTCGGGCAGCGAGGCGTCGGGGAACAGCTCGCCCTGCTCGCCGTCGGCGACAGGTCCGGCAGGTATCTCCGGACGACCAGCCTCGACCACCGCAAGCCTCCCCTCGCCCGGCCTCGCGGCGGGGCGTTCGACAGGCCGGTCGAGCCCAGGATCGGGTTCGGCCGGGGAAAACTGCCACGAGCGCGCCGGGTCGGCGAATCACATCGTGGCGATTTACCGCCTTTGACGGTAAGGCTGCGCCGCGAGCCGGTCAACGCGACGCGCGGCGGACCTCAAGGTCGTGTCGAGGCTTTGGCCCGTTCGCCGTACGGGATTGACATCTTTTACTCAGCCAAGTAACTTATTACTCATGCAAGTAAACATCGACACGCAAGCGGAACTCGGCCTCAGCGTCACCGAGGCCACCACCCGGGCGCAGATCATCGGCGCGACGATCGCCACGATCGCCGACCACGGGTACGCGCGCACCACTTTCGCGCGGATCAAGGAGCGGGCCGGGCTCAGCAGCACGCGGCTGATCTCGTACCACTTCACCAACAAGGCCGGCCTCATGCAGGCGGTGCTCAGCACGGTGTCCGAGACCAAATCGGAATACCTGCGGCTGCGCAGCGAGGGCATCGACCCGGCGGACCGGCCGGGGAACCTGCGCGCCTACATCGAAACGTCGGTCGCGTTCCTGCGGGACTACCCGCAGTGCGAGCGGGTGCTGGTCGAAATGGCCGCGCACGCCGACGACCGCGACGGCTGGGCGATGACCGGCGTCATGGTCGGTCAGCTGCGCACCGGCGTCCTGCAGCGGCAGCTCGAACAGGGCCGCAAGGAAGGGGCGTTCGGCGACATCTCGCCGGAGATCGTCGCGCTGTCGATCGCGCAGGCCATCGACGGGGTCGCGGCCGCCTACGCCGCCGATCCGGCCGTGGACCTGGACCGTTACGGCCGGGAGCTGGCCGACCTGTTCGCCCGCGCCACCGCGCGGTGAAACGCCGCCCCGGCGGGAAACCGCCGGGCGCGGCGGTCAGGTGTCGGCGCCGCGGAAGTCTTCCGGGGACACGGAGTCGAGGAACTCGCGGAACTTCTCGACCTCGTCCTCCTGCTCGTCCGGGATGATCAGGCCGGCTTCCTCGAGGACCGCGTCGACCGCGTGGATCGGGACGCCGATCCGCAGCGCCAGCGCGACCGAATCGCTCGGGCGGGCCGACACCCGGATGTCGCCGTCGAAGACGAGTTCCGCGAAGAACGTGCCTTCCTTGAGGTCGGTGATGACGACCTGCTCCAGCTCGCGGCCGAGCGCGCCGATGACCTCTTTGAGCAGATCGTGGGTGAGCGGCCGGGCGGGCCGGACGCCTTGCTGTTCCAGGGCGATCGCGGTGGCTTCGACCGAGCCGATCCAGATCGGCAGGTACCGCTCGCCCTCGGTCTCCCGCAGCAACAAGATCGGCTGATTGGCGGGCAGTTCGACCCGCACTCCGACGACGCGCATCTCGCTCATCGGGCTTCGCCTCCCTCTCGTGCACACGGGCCGCAGCGCTGGCGACGGCTGACGACCGTTGTCTCCGACGCTACCCGTCATCCGGGCGCTGTGCTCGCTCGCAGCGGACTTTCTCGGTTCGTGGTCTCGCGAACCGTCTCTCACGGTACGGCATCCCGGCGCTGAGGTTCAGTCATTGACAAGTGACGGAAAACGCGTCTCGGGCATGCGGGCCGGTCAATCGCCGGCCACCCCGCGGATGCCGGCTTTGACGAGCAGGGTGTGCAGCGTGACCGACAGCGCGGCCAGCTCGCGCACGACCTCGTCCGCCCGCGCCGCGGCGGTGGTCGAATGATGCCGGTACACCGGGGTCACGATCTGCTCCAGCAGGCCGACCTCGCGGTCGGCCGCGGCGCGGAACGCGCGCAGGTGCCGGGGTTCGAGCCCGAATTCGGTCATCGCCTTGACCGTGCGGGCGATGAGCACCGCCTCCGGGCCGAAAAACCCGCCGCGCCGGGGCGCAGCAGGCCGTACTGGCACAGCTCGGCCAGCATCGCGTCGTCGATGCCCGCCTGTTCCAGCAGGTCTTCCTGGGTGAGCCGGTGGTCCGGCCCGGTCTCGAAGTCCGCCGCCGACGGCAGTCCCGCCGGATCGCTGCCGTCCCCGAGCGGCACGAGCCGCCGCGGCAGCTGCGGGGCCGCCGGGACCGGCGCGGGCGGCGGCACGCCCGCGTCGGCCGCGTCGAGCTGTTCCTTGATGACCTTGAGCGGGAGGTAGTGGTCGCGCTGCGCGGACAGCACATACCGCAGGCGCTCCACGTCCGCCGGCGAGAACTGCCGGTACCCCGAGGGCGTCCGGCCCGGGCGGACCAGGCCTTCCGCCTCGAGGAAGCGGATCTTCGAAATCGTGACATCGGGGAAGTCCCCGCGCAGCTGCGCGAGCACCGCCCCGATGCTCAACCCGTCCCGCCGGGCCTCCTGACGACCGGGCTGCCCGGCCGCCGTCACTGCGCCCCCTGGCCCCCGTGCCCCGGGCCGGTCAGGAAGACCAGGCGGAACTTGCCGATCTGCACCTCGTCACCGCCGGCGAGGACGGCCTGGTCGACCGGCTCGCGGTTGACGTAGGTGCCGTTGAGGCTGCCGACGTCGATGACGACGAACTCCCCGCCCTCGCGCCGGAATTCCGCGTGGCGGCGGGAAACCGTGACGTCGTCGAGGAAGATGTCGCTGTCCGGGTGCCGTCCCGCGCTGGTGGTGTCGCGGTCGAGCAGGAAGCGGGAGCCCGCGTTGGGCCCGCGCTTCACGACCAGGAGGGCGGAACCCGGCGGCAGGGCGTCGACGCCCTGCACCGGTGCCTCGGCGGCCGGTGCGGACTCCTGCTGGCCTTCCATGTCGGCCAGGAAATCGGCCCGGAAGACAGAGGTCCGCTCCGGAGACTGCTCCGGGGGAACGCCGGGCCCGTCGTTCGTGCTCACCTGAGCTCTCCTCTACGCATGAAGTGTTGTCGTCGACCAAGAACGTGTAGCTGTCAACGTACCGTGCCCGACCGGCCCGGAACCCTCGGGCTCCCCTTGAGGCTCACCGCGCCCGGCCGAACGGCTCAGCCCTTGATGAGCGCCTGGTACGCCTCGGCCTCGAGCAGCGCCTCGAGACCCGCCGGGTCGTCGAGCCGGATCTCCACGAGCCAGCCCTCGCCGTAGGGGTCGGAGTTGATGAGTTCCGGCGATTCGGCGACCGCGGGGTTGACCGCCACGATCTCGCCGTCGACCGGCGCGAACAGTTCCGAGACGCTCTTCGTGGACTCGACCTCGCCGAACGGGTCGCCCGCCCCGACCTGCTTGCCGACCTCGGGCAGGTCGACGAACACGACGTCGCCGAGCTGGTCCTGCGCGTACTCGGTGATGCCCACCCGCACGAGCGACCCCTCGCGGGTCGCCACCCACTCGTGCTCCTCGGTGTAGCGCAGTTCTTCCGGAGTGGTCAACGCCGCTCCCCTTCCTGGTGCTGGCTTGCTTGCCGACAATCTTCCATCACCGGGTGCGCAGCGCGCGAGCCGCCTGCGCGACGTAGAGCGCGCCGGACCAGACATACAGGACGCCGCCCCACACCATGAACGCGTACGCGATCGGCCGCGCGATCGCCGCGACGTCCGAGCCGCCCTGGGTGAGCAGCAGGAACGGGAAGGCGTACATGAGGACGAAGGTCGCGCCCTTGCCGATGTAGGTGACCTCGGGCGGCGCGAACCCGCCGCGGCGCAGCAGCATCACGCAGACGCCCAGCACCAGCTCGCGCAGCACCAGCGGCACGACGACCCACCACGGGATGATGTCGCGGATCAGGAAGGCGACGAGCGTGGCGAGGATGTAGAGCCGGTCCGCGGCGGGGTCGAGCAGCTGCCCGAGCCGCGACATCTGGTCCAGCCAGCGGGCGAGCTTGCCGTCGAGCCAGTCGGTGAGCGCGGAGAAGACGAGGACCGCGAGCGCCCAGCCGTCCTCCTTGGGGCCGAGCAGCAGCCAGAGGAACACCGGGACGCCGGCCAGGCGCAGCAGGGACAGCAGGTTGGGGACGTTGAGCGCCTGCCGCCAGAGGGAGGGCTCGGTCTTGGGCTCGTCGGGGACCGTGGTCACGCGGTCAGCCTAGAGCGGGCGGGATCGCGAGGTTTGTCCTGGCGGGGTGAAAGGCGGGGTTCCCGGTAGCGGGCCGGGGGTTGCGGCGGGTGTTCTGCTCCGATGCGGCGTTGGGGTGCATCTCGCGCACCCCGATGTGGCGTTGGGTGCGCGGCACGCACCCGAAGCAGCGTTCGGTGCGTCGCATGCACCCAATGTGGCATTGGGGCTTTCTCGGCAGCGCGGTGCGGCGGCGGGTTCGTCGCGGCGAGGCCCGGCGGGGCGATGCGGAACACCGGCTGAACCGCTCGCCGGGCGGCGGCGCTGGGGCCGGAGCGGTGCGGACGGGACCCGGCGGGTCCGGCGCTGGAACGATTCCGCCGCCAGCGAACCAGCGAAAGACGGCTGAAGCCGGTGCGGCGGAGGGAATCCGGAGCCTCCGCCGGGCGGCGGCGCTGGGGCCGGGGTTCTCCCCGGTCCCGGCGCGGCCGCGGCGGAAGGCCGGAAGGTTCAGCGGGAGCGGCGGCGGCTGGCGGCGCGGCGGTGGCTCCAGCCGCGGCGCTGGAGCTGGGCGTTGCTGAGCGTTTCCGGACGGCCGCGGCCGTCGGTGCCCACCCAGCGCGGGCGCACGGAGCCTGCTTCGAGGACGTAGGGGCGGCCGCCGCACCACACCACGCTGCAGGGTTCGGTCGGCGGGACGGTCGGGGCTTCGGTCTCGGCTGCGGGGACGGTTTCGGTGCTCATGCTCTCGGTGACTCGTGCTCTCTGGCGTCGGGCTTCGGGGACCTGGAACGCGCGGGGCGCCTGCCTTGTACGTCGGCGCCGGACCGCCGAGCGTTAACCGCCGCGCATCGGATTCCTCCGATCGATGCGCTTAAACGATACGGATTTCCCCTTCCGGAACCGGAAAACAACCGTCCACAGTAGACTCGGCGACGGGCGCGCCGGTGTGTCGGTGCCGCTCAGCGGGGGCGCGAGGGGCCAGAATGGGCGCGACCCCGGCGAAAGGATCGCGGTGCTCCCGTCGAAAACCGTGTACGGGCCGCTGTGCGCGGCTGTGGTGGTTTTGCCCGCGCTCACCGCCTGTTCGGGGGATCAAGCGCCACCGGCGGCCGCTCCGTCGGCGCCCTCCGCGACGGCCTCGGCCGCGCCGAGCACGCACGCTCCCCCGCCGCTGCCGCAGACCGGGGGCGCGAGCAGTCCGCCGGCCGTGCCCAAGAGCACCGCGGCCGCGCCGAAGCCGTCGAAGCAGGCGCCGCCGGTCAATCCGGGCACCTGCGGCACGGTCACCGCGGCGAGCGGGATGACGTTGTACGTGTACGACAACAAAGCGATCCCGTGCGCGGACGCGATGTCGCTGGTCAAGAAGTTCCACGAGGCGATCAACGGACGGCAGGCCGCGGGCTCGAACAACCCGGTCAACGCGACCGTTGACGGCTGGCTGTGCGTGTCCGGCCCGCCCGCCGCGCAGGGCGGCACCACGTGCAGCAAGGGCGAGCAGACCGTGCTGGCGGCGGTGGTTCCGGCCGAGTAGCCCCGGCCGGAACCACCGCTCAGGACTTGAGGTCCGGGAAGTCGTCCTCGCGGAACTCGCCCTCGGGCCGCTCGCCGCCCTCGCGGCCGCGCAGTTCGACGCGGCGGATCTTGCCGGAGATGGTCTTCGGCAGCTCCCCGAACTCGAGCCGCCGGATCCGCTTGTACGGCGCGAGGTGCTCCCGTGCGTAGGCGAGGATCGCCCGCGCGGTCTCCGCGTCCGGCTGGTGCCCGGAGGCGAGCACGACGTACGCCTTGGGCACCGCCAGCCGGATCGGGTCCGGCGCGGGCACCACGGCCGCCTCGGCGACCGCTTCGTGCTCCAGCAGCACGCTTTCCAGCTCGAACGGCGAGATCCGGTAGTCGGAGGCCTTGAAGACGTCGTCGGTGCGGCCGACGTAGGTGATGTAGCCGCGTTCGTCGATCGAACCGACGTCTCCGGTGTGGTAGTAGCCGTTCGCGAACGCGGCCGACGTGCGTTCGTCGTCGTCCGCGTAGCCCGCCATCAGGCCGACCGGCCGGTGCGCGAGGTCGAGGCAGATCTCGCCCTCGCTCGCCCGCTCGCCGGTGACCGGGTCGACCAGCGCGACGACGAACCCCGGCAGCGGGCGGCCCATCGAACCGGCCACCACGTCCTGGCCCGGGGTGTTCGCGACCTGGACGCTGGTTTCGGTCTGCCCGAAGCCGTCCCGGATGGTGACGCCCCACGCCTTCTCGACCTGCTCGATCACCTCGGGGTTGAGCGGCTCCCCCGCGCCGACGACCTTCTTCGGCGGCGTCCGCAGCGCGCTGAGGTCGGCCTGGATCAGCATCCGCCACACCGTCGGCGGCGCGCAGAAACTGGTGATGCCGCAGCGGTCCATCTGCGCCATCAGCGCGACCGCGTCGAACCGCGCGTAGTTGTACAGGAACACGGTCGCTTCGGCGTTCCACGGCGCGAAGAAGTTGCTCCACGCGTGCTTGGCCCAGCCCGGCGACGAGATGTTGAGGTGGACGTCGCCCGGTTCGAGCCCGATCCAGTACATTGTGGACAGATGGCCGACAGGATAGGAAACGTGCGTGTGCTGCACGAGTTTCGGCTTCGCGGTGGTGCCCGAGGTGAAGTACAGCAGCAGCGGGTCCCCGGCGCGGGTGACTCCGTCCGGGGTGAATTCAGCTGACGAGGCGTACGCGGTTTCGAAGGCGTGCCAACCGGAAACCGGCTCGCCGACCGCGATCCGCGTGTAGCCGCCCGCGACGTCGGCGAACTTCTCCGTGTCGGCGGCGCGCACGACCACGTGCTTCGCGTTGCCGCGCTCGACCCGGTCCACGAGGTCGGCCGGGCCGAGCAGCGTGGACGCCGGGATCACCACCGCGCCGAGCTTGATCGCCGCGAGGATCGTCTCCCACAGCTCGCCCTGGTTGCCGAGCATGACGATCACCCGGTCGCCGCGCGAGACGCCGAGGCCGCGCAGCCAGTTCGCGACCTGGTTGGACCGGGCGGACATCTCCGGGAACGTCCAGCGGTTCTCGGAGCCGTCCTCCTCCACGATCCACAGCGCGTACCGCTGCGCGTTCGCCGGGTTCGCCGCGATGGCGTCGAACCAGTCGAGCGCCCAGTTGAACTCGTCCAGCTGCGGCCACGCGAACTCGCGGTAGGCAGTCTCGTAGTCCTCGCGGTGGGCCTGCAGGTAGTCCCGCGCCGCGCGGAATGCCTGGTACCCGGTGACCTCAGCGCCGTTGCTCACGTCGTACTCCTCGTGCTCGCTTTCCCGTGCCTGTTTTACTCGCCCTTGAACTCCGGCGCTCGTCGCTCCATAAAGGCCTGCACGGCTTCCTGGAGGTCCTTGCTGGGCAGGAAAGCGGAGTTCCACGCGGCGACGTAGCGCAGGCCCTCGGCGACCTGGCGTTCGGTGTTCGTGGACAGGACCTGCTTGGTGCCCTGGACGACCAGCGGCGGGTTCGCGGCGATCTCCGCGGCCAGCTCGCGGGCCTTGGCCAGCAGCGTCTCCTGGTCCGGGTACACGTCGTTGACCAGGCCGATCTTCTCCGCCCGCGCGGCGTCGATGTCCTTGCCGGTCAAGGCCAGCTCGCGGACATGGCCCTCGCCGATGATCGGCGCGAGCCGCTGCAGGCTGCCGATGTCGGCGACGATCGCGACCTTGACCTCGCGGACGCTGAACTTGGCGTCTTCGCTGGCCAGGCGGATGTCGGCGGCGGTGATGACGTCCACGCCGCCGCCGATGCACCAGCCGGACACCGCGGCGACCACCGGCTTGCGGCATTCGGCGATCGAGCTGACCGCCTGCTGCAGCCGCTGGACCTCGCGGTGGAACTCGGTGCGCGGCCCGGCCAGCGCGTCGCCGGCCAGCAGCGGGGCCCAGCCGCCTATCATCGCGGGCAGGTCGAGGCCGTAGGAGAAGTGCTTGCCGCTGCCGGACAGCACGACGGCGCGCACGCGCGGGTCCGCGTCGAGGGCGGCGAACACCAGCGGCAGCTCGCGCCAGAAGTCGGGGCCCATGGCGTTGCCCTTGCCGGGCCCAAGCAGGGTGACCTCGGCGACCGGGCCGTCGAGGTCGACGCGGAGCGAGGCGAGTTCGGGCAGGGCGGCTACTGGTTCGGTCATGCCGTCATCTTTACTCATCCCGCGCACCCCAGCTCACTTGAGTTGACACTGTGCCAACGCGGCCCGGGGATGCTTTCCTGGAGACCCGAGGTGGAGAGGGAGGCGCCCGTATGGATCCGGCACCCGTGCCCGTCGCCGACGCCCCGCCCGCGGAGCCCGCGGCGGCCCGCAAGGCCCGGCCGATCGAGCTGTCCGGCTCGTTCCGGCACGACGGCCAGCGCCTGTGCTACACCGAATACGGCAGCGGCGACCGCGTCGTCGTGCTCATGCACGGCATCATGTTCACCCGGCGGATGCACGCGCCGCTGGCCCGGCGGCTCGCCCGCGCCGGCTTCCGCGTGGTGACGCTCGACCTGCTCGGCCACGGCGATTCGGACCGGCCGACCCAGTCGTGGCGCTATTCGATGCCCGCGTTCGGCGAACAGGCGGTCGCGCTGCTCGACCACCTGGAGATCGAGGACGCGGTGATCGGCGGCACGTCGCTGGGCGCGAACGTGGCGCTGGAGGTGGCGGTCGCCGCGCCGTCGCGGGCGCGCGGGCTGGTGGTCGAGATGCCGGTGCTGGACAACGCGATCGTCGCCGGTCTGCTGACCTTCGCGCCGCTGCTGTTCGCCGCGCGCTTCCTGCCCGTGACGGTGCGAGGAGTGGCTTTCGCGGCGCATCTGGTGCCGCACGGGAACCAGTGGGTGGACGTCGTCACGGACACGCTGAGCCAGGACCCCGCGCCGATGGCCGCGCTGCTGCACGGTGTGCTGTTCGGCCGGATCGCGCCGCCGAAGTCGATGCGCGGCACGATCACCACGCCGACCCTGGTGATCGGGCACGAAGGCGACCCGATCCACCCGTTCGGCGACGCGGGCAGCCTTGCCGAGGACCTGCCGAACGCCGAGTTCGTGCAGGCCCGCAGCCCGGTCGAGCTGCGGTTCGATCCCCAGCGGCTCAGCGCGGCGATCCGGGACTTCGCGTTTCGCCGTTACCCCGTCTGACCCCGAAGTCCGGTCAGTCGTCGACGGGCAGTTCCGGCGGCGCCTCCAGGTCGTGGGCCCGGAACAGCACCGCGTGCTCGACCCCCATCGCCTTGCCGCTCAGTGCCGCGAACTGCGGGATGAACTCCGCGGGCGCGGGATGCCCCGAAAGCGCGGCCAGGTACGCGGCGTGTGCCTCCAGCGAGGCGATCCCGCGCCGCAGCGGTTCGCCGGTGACGTCGACGCCGTGGGTCGCGCCGGAGCCGGGGAGCCCGGGCACGAGGTACCAGCGCGCCGAGTGCGGGGCCAGGCCCTCGTCGTCGATCTGCTCCGGGAAGACCCACCGGTTGCCCGCGTCGCGGATCGCGTCGAGGGTCGCGAGGCCGGCGGCGCGGTGGTCGGCCTGGTCGAAGCCGTAGGGCGTTTCGACATCGAACCCGCAGCCGAGCACGACGTCGGGCTTGAAGCGGCGGATCTCGCGGCTGATGTCGCGGCGCAGGTCGAGGCCGTAGACGAGCACGCCGTCCGGATGTTCGAGGACGGTCAGGTGCTCGACGCCGACCGCGGCGCAGGCGTTCCGCTGTTCGGCGACGCGCAGGCGGGCCGTCTCCTCGGGCGGGTTCGGCATGCCTGCCTCGCCGCGGGTGAGCAGGAGGTAGCCGACCTCGATGCCGCGCGCGGTCCAGCGCGCGACGGCCGCCGACGTGCCGTACTCCATGTCGTCCGGGTGCGCGACGACACAGAGCACCCGCTGGAAGGACTCTTCGGGCAAAGCAGGCAGTGTCATGCGGGCCATTCTCGCCCGCCGAAGGCCCGCTGTCCGCGTTATCCGGCCTGATTCCGGTCCAGCCCGGCCACCGGGCCGAACACGATCACCGCGGGCGGCCGCACGCCCGCCGCCGCGGCGTCGTCGGCCACCGAGGCCAGCGTCGAGCGCAGCACCCGCTGGGTCCGCATCGTGCCGTCCTCGACGACCGCGACTGGCGTGTCTCCCGGGCGGCCGCCTTCCAGCAGCGCGGCGGCGAATTTCGGCAGCCGCTCGACGCCCATCATCAGCACGATCGTCCCGCGCATCCGGGCCAGCAGCGACCAGTCGACCAGCGACCGCTCGTCCCCCGGCGCGACGTGCCCGGACACGACGACCACCTCGTGCGCGACCCCGCGGTGCGTCACCGGCACGTCCGCCACCGCGGGCACCGCGAACGCCGAGGTGATGCCCGGGACCATGGTCACCGGCACGCCGGCCTCGGCGCAGGCCTGCACCTCTTCGAAACCGCGGCCGAACAGGTACGGGTCGCCGCCCTTGAGCCGGACCACGAACTTGCCCTCGCGGGCCTTCTCGATGAGCGTCCGGTTGATCACGTCCTGGCTGGCCGCGCGGCCGTACGGGATTTTCGCCGCGTCGATGACCTCGACCTCCGGCGCGAGTTCGTCCAGCAGGTCGCGCGGGCCGAGCCGGTCGACCACCACGACGTCGGCGCGCGAGAGCAGCCGGCGGGCGCGGACGGTGATCAGGTCCGGGTCGCCGGGGCCGCCGCCGACCAGCGCGACGCCGGGCAGGGTGCCCTCGGGGTGCGGCTGGCGGCCGTCCTCGATCGTGCCCGCGTGCAGGCCGTCGAGCATCGAGTCGCGGACCGCGGCGGACCGCAGCGGCTCGCCGCCGGACAGGACGCCGAACAGGAGGCCGCCGTGCCGTCCGGTCGCCGGGGTGACCGCGGAGCCGGACTCGCCCTCGTCGGCGCGGACGCAGAAGACGCGTTCCCGCTCCGCCTCGGCGCAGATCTCGGCGTTGGTCTCCGGACTGTTCGTGCAGGCCAGCGCGTACCAAGCGGCGCTCAGGTCACCCTCGGTGTAGCGGCGCTGATGCCAGACCAGCTCGCCCGCGTCCGCCATCCCCTGCACCGAAGGCGTCGTATGCGGCGACACCAGTTCGACGCGGGCGCCCGCGCTGATCAGCCGGGGTAGCCGGCGCTGGGCGACGGAACCGCCGCCGAACACCACGACGCGGCGGCCGGTCAGGTTGAGGCCGGAAAGGTAGTGCGGGTCGTCCATGCGCGGAAGCATATGGGCGGGCCGCCGTCTCGCACGCTGAGCGTGGGTCATGCCACGCCGTCGGGGGTGCTTACGCCGCCGGGGCTAACGCGACGGCAAAAGTGCGTCGGCTGTCCGCAGGCAAAACCGGCACCACGGGAGTAATTCCGCACGCCGCCCGTACCACTGTCCCTTCTGGAAACGACTGCAGGTCGCACACTGCCGCATCACTTGGGGAGTCATGATGACAAGGAACAGTGCGACCAGACGAAGACGCGCGTGCTCGGTCGTCGCAGCCGTGCTGGTGTTCGCGGGCGCGACGGCCGGGACCGCGCACGCCGACCCGCTCGCGCCGACGGATCTCGCTCCGCTGCCCGGCGACGACCAGAGCATGGCGCTGGCGGTCAACGAGGCGGGGACGGCGGTCGGCACGTCGTCGGTGGGCCGCGACCCGCGCCTGGACCACCCGGTCCGCTGGGACGCCGCCGGGCATCCGACCGCGCTGCCCACGCCGGGCGCCAGCCAGGGGCAGGCGCGCGCGATCAACAGCAGCGGGGTCGCCGCCGGGTACGTGCTGACCCCGACGATCGCCATCCCGGCGCGCTGGGACGCGGGCGGCCAGGCGACCTTGATGCCGCTGCCGCCCGGCTACCACAACGCGATGGGCGAGCACATCAGCGACACCGGCGTCGTCGTCGGGGAATGGGTGACACCTAGCGACCAGACGCATCCGTTCCGCTGGGACCCGGACGGCACCGTCACCGACCTCGGCACCCTGCCCGGCGACGTCTGGTGCATCGCCACCGGCATCTCCGCCGACGGCACGATCATCTCGGGCCTGGACACCAACCCGGTGAAAGCCCACTCCGTGCGGTGGGTGAACGGCGGGCCGATCACCGATCTGGCCCCGGCCGCCTGGGCCAGCGCGAACAACGTCATCAGCAAGACCGGGACAATCGCCGGGCACCTCACCGACGTCGAGCACGGCACCTCCGCGCCGGTGACCTGGGACCGCGACGGCACGCTCCAGCGCCTCGACTGGCCGAGCCCGCATCCGAGCTGGCTCAGCCAGATCAGCCCCACCGGCTACGTGGTCGGGACCGGCTATCCCTATCCCCCGGAGCGCGATTCGGTGCTGTGGGATCCGCAGGGGAACCTGTATCTCATCGACGGCAATGTCGCCGGGGTCGATTCCTTCGGCAACTCGGTGGGAGACGCGCAGAACCGCGCGACGCTGTGGTACGAGAACGGCGGCCGCACGCAATTCGGCATTCTTCCCGGCGGCACTTACAGCAAGGCGACCTGGATCACCGACAGCGGATACATCGTCGGCAATGCGGACGCACCTGGGTGGAAGATGCACGCGGTGTCTTGGAAGATCCAGTAAGACGGGTTCGGCCGTTCCCTTCGGGGAACGGCCGATACTCCTATTGCGAGCGCCGGACGGTGACCGTGTCGTCGTTGATCACGATCGCGTCCGCACGGCCGTCGCCGGTCACGTCGGCGAACAACGTGCCCCGCGAGCCGTAGTAAGGACCGCCGGTCCAGTCTTCGTTGGGGCTGAAGGATGATCCGGTCGAACGCCGAACGGTCACGGTGTCGAAGTTGACGACGATCGCGTCCGCGCGGCCGTCGCCCGTGACGTCGGCGAAGAACGTGCCGAGGGTGCCGTAATAGGGGCCGCCGGTCCAGTCCTCGTTCGGACCGAAGGAGGAGCCCGTCGAGCGCCGGACGGTGACCGTGTCGTCGTTCACCACGATCGCATCGGCCCGGCCGTCGCCGGTCACATCCGCGAAGAACGTGCCCCGTGAGCCGTAATAGGGACCGCCAGTCCAGTCTTCGTTGGGGCTGAACGACGATCCCGTCGAGCGCCGGACCGTGACCCGATCGAAGTTGACGACGATCGCGTCCGCTCGGCCGTCGCCGGTGACGTCGGCGAAGAACGTGCCTAGCGTGCCGTAATAGGGACCGCCGGTCCAGTCCTCGTTCGGGCCGAATAGCCCGAGCCTTCCCGGAGCTGCCTGCGCGGCAACGGCACCGGATATTCCGGCACCCGCCGCCAGCAACCCCGCCCCGCCCGCGAATCGCAGAAAACCGCGGCGGGACAACGCATTCCGCAAACGCATCTCTTGCCGGTCGAGTGGCATCTCCACTCCCTTGCCTCGGAAGCTCAATCCTCGACCCGCTGGCCGCTCGGCCGCAAGAAGCCACCTGACGCAGTTGCTTCAGCCGTTAGCGCGCTCGCGCTTACCGCAGAACGCGCGGCTGGGCGGGCCCCGCCGTCCGCCCAGCCGCGCCTGCGGCGTTCAGCTTCGCGCCGCCGTCGGGTACGGGAGCAGCGCCATCTCCCGAGCGTTCTTGATCGCGGTCGCCACCTGTTTCTGTTGCTGCGGCGTCAATCCGGTGACCCGGCGGGCACGGATCTTGCCCCGGTCGGAGATGAATTTCCGCAGCAGGTCGACGTCTTTCCAGTCCACGCTGGTGATTCCGGCCGCGTGGAAGGGATTCGCACGGCGGCGCGGGGTCCGGTCCGGTTTCGGCATGGCGCTCACCAGCTCGACTTCGACACGCCGGGCAGTTCCCCGTTGTGCGCCATCTGCCGCACGCGCACCCGGGACAGCCCGAACTTGCGCAGGTACCCGCGCGGACGGCCGTCGGCGGCGTCGCGGTTGCGGATGCGCGTGCGGCTGGCGTCGCGCGGCATCCGTTGCAGCGCAACGACCGCGTCGGCCTTCTCCTCCGAGGAAGCGGACGGCGACGCGATCACCGCCTTCAGCGCGCGCCGCCGTTCCACGTACCGCGCGGCGATCTCTTTGCGCTGCTCGTTCTTCGCGATTTTCGACTTTTTCGCCATCAGCGTTCTTCCTTGAATTCGACGTGCTTGCGCGCCACCGGATCGTATTTGCGCAGGACCATCCGGTCCGGATTGTTCCGGCGGTTCTTCTTGGTCACGTACGTGTAGCCGGTGCCCGCGGTCGACCGCAGTTTGATGATCGGCCGGATGTCGGTGCTCTTCGCCATTTAGAACTTCACTCCCTTCGCCGCGAGGTCGGCGACGACGGCTTCGATGCCGCGTTTGTCGATCGTCTTCATGCCCTTCGCCGACACCTTGAGCCGCACGGTGCGGCCGAGGCTCGGCACGTAGTAGCGGCGCGTCTGCAGGTTCGGCTCCCAGCGCCGCGACGTGCGGCGGTGCGAATGCGAGACCTGCTTGCCGTAGCCCGGCTTGCGGCCGGTGACCTGGCACACGGCTGACACGGACCCTCCCAAGTTGATAGTGACATTCATGTTCAACTACGCTCGTCACCGTACCCCGCCCCGTCGTCTGGAGATCCAGTGCCCCAACGTCCGCGTGTCCCGCTCGTGCTCTGCAGCGGGATCGCCCCGGCCCACAGCGACGCGCTCGCCGCGCTCCTGCTCCGCGCGAGCCCCGGCACCGCCGTCGTCCACCACGACCTGCGCGACATCGGCTCCGGCGTCGTCCGCCGCCGGGTCCTCCTGCGCGGCCGCGACGAGCTGACGCCGCTCGAACTCGCGCACGGCTGCGTGAACTGCACGCTGCGCGAGGACCTGCTGCCGCTGCTGCGCCGGCTGGCCCGGATGCCGCAGGTCGACCGCATCGTGGTGCGGCTGGACGAGGCGATGGAGCCGGAGCCGGTGAGCTGGGCGGTCCGCAACGTCCTGGTCGGCGACCGCCCGGTGAGCGACGACGTCGAACTCGAAGCCGTGTTCACCGTGCTCGACTGCGCGACCTGGCTCGCCGACGTCACCGGCGACGACCTGCTCGCCGAGCGCGGCCTGCAGGGCAGCCCCGAGGACGAGCGGACGGTCGCGCAGGTCGCGCTGTCCCAAGTGGAATCCGCGGACGTGCTGGTGCTTGCCGGAGCCGCGCCGGACGCGTGGTGCGCGGCCAAATCCTCGGCCGTGCTCGACCGGGTCGCGCCGTCCGTGCCCCGCGTCGAATTGGCGCGCACCGACGCCGCCGGACTGCTCGCCGCTGTCCCGGCCGATGCCCGGCGCGGCGAGGTGACGGACCTGCACGGCGCATTGCTGCGCGGGGCCCCGCCGCTGCACCCGGATTGCGGGATCGAGCTGCTGCAGTTCACCGCGCAGCGCCCGTTCCACCCGGAGCGGCTGCACGAGGCGATCGACCTGCTGCTCGACGGCGTGGTCCGCACCCGCGGCCGGGCCTGGGTGGCCAGCCAGCCGGACGTCGCGTTCTGGATCGAATCGGCGGGCGGCGGGCTCGGCATCGGGCACGCCGGGCCGTGGCTCGCCTCGCCGGACGGGCCGGACTGGGCCGACGTCTCCCCCGAACGCCGCACGCTCGCCTCGCTGCGCTGGGACCCGGTGCACGGAGACCGCGCGCAGGAGCTGGTGATCGTCACTGACCAGGCCACGCCAGCGGAGATCGAGAGCGCGCTGCAAGCGGCTCTGCTCACCGACGCGGAGCTGGCCGAGGGCGAGACGGCTTGGCGCGTCTACCCGGACCCGTTCGGGAACTGGCACGAGGACCCCTGCGAAGAAACCGAAGAACCCGACCGGCACGCGAACGCCGCCAACCAGAAGGACGAAACCCTGTGAAACCCGGCATCCACCCCGACTACCACCCGGTGGTCTTCAAGGACTCGTCGACCGGCGACGCGTTCCTGACCCGCTCCACCGCCACCTCCGACCGCACGATCGAATGGTCCGACGGGAACACCTACCCGCTCGTGGTGGTGGACATCAGCGCGTGGTCGCATCCGTTCTGGACCGGCACCCAGCGGATCCTCGACTCCGCGGGCCAGGTCGAGAAGTTCCACCGCCGCTACGGGCAGCGCCGGAGCGGGGTGCGCGCTGATGGCCGTGCCGAAGCGGAAAATGTCGCGCAGCAACACCCGTTCCCGGCGCTCGCAGTGGAAGGCGGCGGCCCCCGACCTGGTGCCGATCGTCGTGGACGGCGAGCGGAAACTGGTGCCGCGCAAGCTGATCAAGCACTTCCAGCGGCTCGAGCGGTGAGCGTTCCCGTCACTGTCCTTTCCGGATTCCTCGGCGCCGGGAAAACCACGCTCCTCAACCGGATCCTGGCCAACCGGGACGGCCTGCGCGTCGCGGTGATCGTGAACGACATGAGCGAGGTCAACATCGACGCCGCGCTCGTGCGGGACAGCGTGTCGCGGACCGAGGAGCGGCTGGTCGAGATGACCAACGGGTGCATTTGCTGCACCCTGCGCGAGGATCTGCTCGACGAGGTCGCGCGGCTGTGCGATGGCGGGCGGTTCGACCATCTGCTCATCGAGTCCAGCGGGATCTCCGAGCCGATGCCGGTGGCCGCGACCTTCTCGTTCACCGGCGACGACGGCGCGCCCGTGCTGTCGTCGGCACGGCTGGACACGATGGTCACCGTCGTGGACGCGGCCAACTTCGCCCGGGAACTGGCGCGCGGGGACAGCCTGGCGGAGCGGCGGCTGGACCAGTACGACGGCGACGAGCGGACGGTCAGCGACCTGCTGATGGACCAGGTCGAGTTCGCCGATGTGCTGCTGCTGAACAAAACCGACCTGGTCACGCCGTCCGAACGGGAGCAGTTGCTCGCCTCGCTGCGCCGGCTCAACCCGGCCGCCGACGTCGTCGCCGCCGAGTTCGGCCGGGTCCCGCTGGAGCGGGTCTTCGGCACCGGCCGGTACGACGCCGAGCGCGCGCAGGAGGCGCCGGGCTGGGTCGCGGAGCTGAACGGCGACCACGTTCCGGAGACCGAGGAGTACGGCATTTCCAGCGTCGTCTTCCGCTCCGGCCGCGCGTTCGACCCGGTGCGGCTGTGGGAGTTCGTGACCGAACGGCTCGACTCCGGCGAGTTCGGCACCGTGCTGCGGTCGAAGGGATTCTTCAGCCTCAGCACGCGTCCGGGCACGCTCGGGCTGTGGTCGCAGGCGGGCAGTGTCGCACGGTTCGAACCGCAGGGGGTGGTCGACGGGGCTCGGCAGGAACTGGTGTTCATCGGGGTCGGCCTGGAGCACGCGGCGTTGCTCGGCGCGCTCGAGGGGTGCCTGACTGACACTGCGGCGGCGGCCGACCCGTTTCCTGAGTGGGAGCCGGTGCACGTCCATTGAGGGGTCAGTCCATCGTGAGGACGATCTTGCCGTGGACGTTGCCCGCCTGATGGGTCCGCATCGCCTCGGCGGCCTCGGCGAGCGGGAACGCGGCCATGATGCGGTGGGTCAGCTCGCCTTTCGCGTAAAGACCGCCGAGCCGTCCGAGGCGGGCCGCGGAGCGGGCGTCCAGCGTGATCCGGATGCCCAGCTCGTCGGCGCGGTCGTGGTCGGCCAGGGTGAGGATCCGGGTGCGGTCCTCGATCAGCTCCAGGGTGTGCTCCAGCGCGGCGCCGCCGACCCCGTCCACGGCCGCGGTGACGCCGTGCGGAGCCACCCGTTCGACGAAATCGTCGCTGTAGGCAAAGGGAATCGCCCCCAGCTCCCGCACCTGCTCGTGCCACGCGGGGCGCGCGACGCCGAGCACCTTCGCGCCGCGCAGCCGGGCAAGCTGCACCGCCATCGCCCCGACCGAACCCGCCGCGCCGTGCACCAGCACGGTGTCCCCCGGTCCGACGCCGATCCGCTCCATCGCGATGTCCGCGGTCTGCGCGGCGGCGGTGAACGCTCCCGCGACCTCCCACGGCATCTCCGGCGGCTTCGGCACGATCTGGTCCGCACCGGCGACCAGCAGCTCCTGATACCCGCCCAGCCTGCCGAAGCCGAGCACCTCGTCCCCCGCCGCGAATCCTTCGACGCCCTCGCCGATCTCGTCGAGCACGCCGGCGAACTCGTTGCCCGGCACGGTGAACCCGCCCGGCTCCGGCGCCGGGATGATCCCCGCGACCACCGCGATGTCGAACGGCTGCACCCCCGCCGCCTTCACCCGGACCCGGACTTCCCCGGGACCGGCGTGCGGTTCCGGCACCTCCGCCAGCCGCAGCTGCTCCGGCCCGCCCGGCTCGCGGAACCCCATCGCCTTGCCCATCCCCGCCTCCAGTTCCCGGGTCGCTCACCGGAGTGTCCAACTTCGAGTCCGGTCGAGGTCAAGGCGCGGGATGGGATAGGTTGGACAGCGATGTCTACCGGGACGGCCTCGCGCCACACACGGATTGGCGACCCGGTGCTCTCCTGAGCGCCGCGCGGGCTCCGCCTCCTTCGTCGTGATTCCAGAAACCCCATCACGACAAGGAGACTTCATGCCCGACAAGACCCTGCGGATCCCCACCCCCGACGGCCTCGCCGACGCCTTCGCCACGTTCCCCGACGACGGTGCGCCCCACCGCGGGGTGCTGATGTACGCCGACGGCTTCGGCATCCGGCCCGTCCTTCGCGACCTGGCCCGGGAACTCGCCGCCCACGGTTACTACGTCCTCGTCCCCAACTTCTTCTACCGGCACGGCCCGGCTCCGGTGCTCGACCTTCCCGCGTTCATCGGAGAAGCCGAGCGTCCCAGCGTCTTCGCCCGCCTCATGCCGATGATCGAAGCGCACACTCCCGAACTGGTCCTGCGGGACGCCGGCGCCTACCTCGAATTCCTCGCCGCCCAGCCCGAAGTCAGCGCCGGACCGGTCGCGGTGACCGGTTACTGCATCGGCGGCCTCCTCGCCGCGCGCACCGCCGAGGCGCATCCCGGTCAGGTGGCCGCGGTCGCCGCATTCCACGCGCCGGTGGGCGCGGCGAGCCTCTCCCGGATCACCGCCGAGGCGCACTTCGGGCATGCCGAGTCCGATCTGACGCCGGAAGCCCTCGGCGAACTCAACCGGACCCTCGATGCCGCCGGGCTCAGCTACACGTCCGAGATCTACCCCGGCACCGTCCACGGGTTCACCATGGCCGACACCGACGCCTTCGACCCCGCTGGCCTGCAACGCCACTGGGAACGGTTGCTGCCGCTGCTCGACCGCATCGGCTGAGCCGGGCGGCTACTCGACCCACCACCAGCCGTCGCCCAGCTGGACCGCCGGCCGGACCACGCAGCTCGCGCCGTCGAGGGAGCCCATGCCGTTGAGGGAGCCCGGGGAACCGTCGAAGTGAGCGAAACCCTCAGCACAGCCGGGAATCCCCGACCACACCCGGACGAACCACGCCGACGCGCCCGAGTCGCTGTTCAGCCGTGAAATCCCCTCGGGCGGACCCTCGCCCTTCGGGAGGTGGTCGAGGTATCGCAGCGCCTCGGCGTAGTCCGGGCGGTGCATCGCGTACCAGGTGCTCGCGTAGAAGTGCACCCAGTTCACGCTCGCCATCAGCACCGCCGCCGCGGCGGTGAGCACCGCGAACCCGGCCAGTCCGGGCCAGCGCAGCCGTCGCCACACCAGCCACGCGCTGATCGCGGTGGCCACCGCCGCGGTCAGCCACGCCGCCGCGAGCAGCACGCCGACCGGCACCGGGATCACGAAGCTGACGAACAAGATGAAGTAGTTCACCGCGGCGGCCAGCAGCCAGCCGAACACGAACACGACCGCGGCCAGCACCAGGCCCAGTCTCCGATCGCCCGAAGCACTCCCCATGATCGGTAGACGGGCCACCGGACGATCGGTTGCGCTTACTCCCGGGACGGCGTGTACAGCGCGCCCAGGAATTCCACCAGCAGCCGTTCCCGCAACGGTTCCGGCGCGGCGGCCAGCAGTGCGTTGATCGGGGCCATCCGTTCCGGCAGCCCGTCGCCGCCGGTCAGGCCCGCTGCCGCGAGCAAGCCGCCGAACTGCTCGGAGGTCAGCGTCTCCGGGTCGAGCGCGGCCACGAAGGCGGCGACGTCCGGGTCGACCTGCACCGGGCCTTCCGCGCGCGCCGCTTCGACGGAGGCCGTCAGATCGGCAAGGAATTCCGGTTCGCTGCCGTGGTTGGCGGCGGTGACGGTGAGGTGCAGGTTCAGCGGAGACGTGCCGTGCGCGAACTGCGGCTGGACGTACCAGCCGCGCGCCTTCATCTCGTCGGCGACGGTGAACAGGTCGAAGCCGTCCGAGCCGGTGAAGGCGACCAGCGTCGACACCGGATCGCCCAGCACCCGCAGGCCCGGGATCGCTGCTACGCCAACGCGAATCCGCTCCACGGCTTCCCGCGCCCGCGAGGCCAGCTTCAGATAGCCGTCCTCGCCGAGGTGATGGACGACGGCCCACGCGGCGGCGAGCGGGCCGCCGGAACGAGTGCTCTGCAAGGTCGGGTTGAGCATTGTGTAGCCGGGCCAGGACGCGCTCGCGAAGAAGTGCGGCCGCCGGAGTTCCGCGGAAGCGTGCAGCAGCACCGAGACGCCCTTGGCGCAGTAGGCGTATTTGTGCAGGTCCACCGAAATGCTGGTGACGCCGGGAACGCGGAAGTCGAACGGCGGCAGGTCCGCGCCGAGCTTCGCGAAGTACGGCAGCACCCAGCCGCCGATGCACGCGTCGACATGCATCCGCACTCCGCGCGCCGAAGCCGCGGCGGCGATCTCCTCGATCGGGTCGACGACGCCGTGTGCGTACGAAGGCGCACTCGCTACGACGAGCACGGTGGAGTCGTCGATCGCCGCTGTCATCGCGGCCGGGTCCGCGCGGAAGGTCTCCGGATCGACCGGCACCACGACCTTCCGCACACCGAACAGGTGCGCGGCTTTGTGGAACGCGGCGTGCGCGGTTTCCGGCAGCACGATCGACGGCGACGCGATCTCCGGCCGCGAATCGCGCGCGGCGAGGACCGCCAGCAGGCACGATTCGGTGCCGCCGGAGGTCACCGTGCCGACCGTGTCCGGCGTGCCGCCGAGCAGCGCGGCCGCGCGGGCGACCAGGTCGTTTTCCATGCGCAGCAGGCTGGGGAACGCGGTCGGGTCGAGTCCGTTCGCCGAACTCGCCAGCGCGTGCGCGGCGGCGGCGATCTCGTCCACTTCGGACAGTCCGCTGTCGTACACGTAGGCCAGCGTCCGCCCGCCGTGCGTCGGCAGGTCGCCGGAACGGAGTTCGCGCAGTCGCGCCAGTACGTCGGTCACGGCTGCTTCTCCAGGACCGAGCGGCGCAGCAGCGGGATGCCGAGCGCGATCAGCACCGCAGGCAGCACCGACGCGCCGATCACGATCGCGGTGATCGCCGAAGGCGGCTGGGGCACCGCGTTGGCACCGGTGCTCGACACGTAGCTCCCGCCCTGCAGCACCAGCCCGAACAGGCCCGGCCCGAGCGCGAGCCCGAGCGTCTCGGACGCGGTCCAGACCCCGGCGGTGATGCCCGCCCTGGTCTCGCCGGTCCGTTCCTCCTCGGCGCTGATCAGGTCCGGCAGGATCGCCAGCGGGAACACCGAAATCCCCGCGTAGCCGACGCCGGCCAGCGCGACGAACACCAGGGTCGCGGCGAACGGCAGCCGGTCGGCGAAGTACATCGCGACCAGTCCGACGACGAACGACGTGGTGGCGACCCGGAATCCGGCGAGCTTGCCCCAGCGCGCGCCCAGCCGCGGCCAGACCGGCATGGTGACCAGCGCCGGTCCGACGAACCCGACGAACAGGTAGGTGCGGTAGCTCGGGTCGCCCAGCACGTGCTGCGCGAAGTACGGGATCGCGGCCAGCACGGTGCCGATGCCGAGCGCCTGGATGAAGTAGACGCCCAGCAGCCACCGGAACGAACGCCACCGCGCGATGGTGCGCGCCAATTCCTTGAGCCGCACCGTGTTCGGCCGCAGCGAGCCGACCGGCGCGCCCTTCAGGCCGAAGTAGACGCCGAGTGTGGCGGCCAGGATGATCACCGCCATCACCAGGCCCATCACCCGGTAGCCAGCCACGCCGGGCAGCAGGTCGGTGATCGCCGGGGCGCCGCCGCCGGACACCAGCACCGCCACCGCGAGCACGCCGATCCGGACGCTGGTGAGCCTCGTACGTTCCTCCGCGGAATCGGTCAGCTCGGCCGGAAGCGCGTTGAACGGCACCTGGAAGAACGCGTACGCGGTGGCGCACAGGAAGAACATCACCACGACGTACGTCGCGTCCCAGAACGGCGTGCCGAAGCCGGGATGCGCGAACAGCGCGAAGAACAGGACCGCGACGCCGATCCCGCCGCGCAGCAGGAACCGCCGCCTGCTGCCGGTGCGTGCGAGGTCGGCGTCCGACAGCCGGCCGGCGACCGGGTTGAAGAGCACGTCCCACGCCTTGGGCACGAACACGATGATCCCGGCCGCCGCGGCGGGCACGGCCATCGTGTCGGTGAGGTACGGGAGCAGGAGCAGCCCCGGCACGGTGCCGAACCCGCCGGTGACGAAGGAGCCGAGCGAGTAGCGGAAGCTCGTGCGGCGGGACAGCGGCGCCAAAGGTCCTCCTCGAAGGCGGAACGACGAACGCATGCCTAGTGGATCTTCGCCGGTTCCCGGTAGTGGTCGGGAGGAATCGTGCCACCGTCGTGATGCACCGGCCGTACCGGGCCGACTACGCACTCGTGAGTGGCAATCCCGGTTCTAACCGGGATTGCCACTCACGACTCCACCTCAGGACAGTGCCTTCGCCGCCCTCGCCAGCGACCCCGCGTCGCCGCGCAGCAGCAGCGTCGTCACCACCGTCGCTTCCCACGCCTCCAGCTCTTCCCGGATCTTCTCCGCCGGGCCGATCAGCGAAGTGTCCTCGACCAGTGACGTCGGGATCGCCTTGACCGCTTCTTCCTTGCGTCCGGCCAGGTAAAGCTCCTGCACCTTGTCCGCGACATCCGCGTAGCCGAGCCGGGCGAAGACGTCGTGGTGGAAGTTCACGCTCTTCGCGCCCATGCCGCCGATGTACAACGCCAGCGCCGGCTTGATGAAGCCCGCCGCCTCCTCGACGTCGTCGTGCACGATCACCGGCACCGAAGCGGCGACCTCGAACCCGTCCAGGCCGCTCCGCCGCGCGCCCGGGCGGGCGAAACCCTCCTCCAGGGCGGCCCGGTAGAAAGCGTCGGACTTGGGCGAGAAGAACAGCGGCAGCCAGCCGTCGCAGATCTCCGCGGCCAGCGAGACGTTCTTCGGACCCTCGGCGGCGAGGTAGATCGGCAGGTCGGTGCGCAGCGGGTGGACGGTCGGCTTGAGCGGTTTGCCCAGCCCGGTCCCGCCCTGCAGCGGCAGCTGGAAGAACTGCCCGTCGATGGTCACCGGTTCCTCGCGGGCCAGCACCTTCCGCACGATCTCGACGTACTCGCGGGTGCGCGCCAGCGGCTTCGGATACGGCTGGCCGTACCAGCCCTCCACCACCTGCGGGCCGGACGCGCCGAGCCCGAGCACGAACCGGCCGCCGGACAGATGGTCCATGGTCAGCGCGCTCATCGCGGTCGCGGTCGGGGTGCGCGCGGACATCTGCACGATGTTGGTGCCGAGCTTGATCCGGCTGGTCGCCGCGCCGACCCAGGCCAGCGGCGTGAACGCGTCCGACCCGTACGCCTCGGCCGACCACACCGAGTCGAACCCGAGCCGTTCGGCTTCCAGCACGCTTTCCTGCGCGCCAGGGATCGGCCCGCTCCCCCAGTACCCGAGGTGAAAGCCCAGCTTCATCCAGCCCTCCTGATCTCGAAGCCCGTGCACGCCGCGGCGCTCACGGCACGTCCGGCGAGTAGTGCTCCGGTTTCCCGCGCTCGGCGAGCGGGGAAGATTGCGGCGCGGGGTTTCGACCGGCGGCGTCCCCGGCGCGAGTTCGCCGCGGGCGCGCCGCCAGCCCGCCCGTGCCCGCGGATGGTAGCGGCGATCGTGCGGAACCAGCGTGAACGCCGCGTTGATCAGCTTGCCGACCCGCCGGTGCCGCCGGGCGTCCCGCGCGGTCCAGCGGTAGCCGAGCAGATCGCGCACCTCCTGGTCGTACATGCCGACTGTCAGCCACACGAACTGTTTGGCGATGATCTTGGAGACCGGCGTCCACAGTGGATCCGGCAGCCACGGCAGGAACGGCGGTTTCGCGATGCCGCGGAGGTCGAGCACGTCGCGGGTGGCCTTGTTGTCCTCCAGCACTTCCGCGCACATGTGCTTCCAGTACCGCTGGAAGTCCTCCCACGAGTCCGGCACCGGCCGCATCGTCATGTCGTACATCCGCCACCAGCGCACGTGCTCGTCGAACAGCGTGCGCTTTTCCTCTTCGCCGATGCCGCCCATGAAATTGTCGGCGATCAGGATGGTGCTGACGAAGAACGTGGAATGCGCCCAGTAGTACGTGTCCGGGTCGAGCGCGTGATAGCGGCGGCCTTTCGCGTCCACGCCCTTGATGCGGTCGTGGTAGCCGCGCACCTCCAGCGCCGTGCGGTGCGCGCGCGGGCCGTCGTAGACCACGCCGCCGATCGGGTACAGCGAACGGAACAGCCGCTGCCAGCGTTCCTCGAAGAACCGGGAATGCTCCTCGACGCCCGCGCCGAGGCCGGGGTGCATGTTCTGCATCGACCCGGCCCACAGCGCGATCAGCAGACCGCGCCAGTCGCCGAAGTACTTCCAGGTCAGCGAGTCCGGTCCCAGTGGCTCCGGCGTGTCCCTCATCGCGGCTCCTCGGCGGGTCGGCGAAGTGACTACAGCTGTTGTCAGGTTAGGATGTGACAACATCTGTGGTCAACTCGGGACGGGAGCGGGTATGCCGGGCCGCACGTGGGCGGGCACGACGCTGGACGACCGCAAGGCCCAGCGCCGCGCGCAGCTGCTGGCCGCCGGGCTCGACCTGCTCGGCGCGCAGGGCAGCGCCGCTGTCAGCGTCCGCGCCGTGTGCCGCTCGGCGAAACTGACCGAGCGGTACTTCTACGAAAGCTTCGCCGACCGGGAAAGCCTGGTCGCCGCGGTCTACGAGGACGTCGGGGACCAGGCGAAGCGGGCGCTGGCCGAAGCGGTTTCCGAGGAGGCCGATCCGCGCCGCCGCGCCGAACGCGCCGTCACCGCGTTCGTGGAGCTGATGCTGGACGACCCCCGCAAGGGCCGGGTGCTGCTGCTCGCCCCGCTCACCGATCCGGCGCTGACCAGCCGCGGCCTGCACCTCCTCCCGGCGTTCACCGGCCTCGTCGGGGAACAGCTGTCGCGCGGCGACGAAACCGGCCGCCAGCTCGTGGCGATCGGTCTCGTCGGCGCGCTCAGCAACGTGTTCATCGCATACCTCGACGGCACGCTGAAGGTGAGCCGCGAGCGTCTCGTCGAGCACTGCGTGAAGCTCGTGCTCGGCGCGGACGCTTTCGACCCCGGGGCTCACTGAGCGGCTGCCCGCTCGTCGCGCAGCCGCAGCGCGATGTCGATGATCATGTCCTCCTGGCCGCCGACGTAGCGTTCTTCGCCGACCTTGTACAGGATTTCGTGCGCCGGGACGCCGTAGCGCTCGGCGGCGCGTTCGGCGTGCAGCAGGAAGCTGGAGTACACGCCGGCGTAGCCCTGGATGATCGACGACCGGTCCATCACCGGCAGCCGGGTCAGGTACTTCTTGACCACGTTCTCCGCGGCTTCCATCAGAACGTCTTTGTCCACCCCGGTTTTGATGCCGAGCCGTTCGAAGGTGGCCGCCAGGACCTCGGTCGGCGAGTTGCCCGCGCCGGCGCCGAGCGCGGCGAGCGAACCGTCGATCTGCCGGGCCCCCGCGCGGTAGGCGAGCACCGAGTTGGCGACGCCGAAGCTCAGGTTCTGGTGCCCGTGGTAGCCGACCTGGGCGTCGTCGCCGAGTTCCGCGACGAGCGCGGCGACCCGTTCGGTCGCGTCGTCCAGGATCAGCGCACCCGCGGAGTCCACGACATACACGCACTGACAGCCCGCGTCGACCATGATCCGGGCCTGTTTCGCCAGGTCTTCCGGCGACGACATGTGCGCCAGCATCAGGAATCCGACGGTTTCGAGGCCGAGGTCGCGGGCCGCGCCGAAGTGCTGGATGGACACGTCGGCCTCGGTGCAGTGCGTCGCGATGCGCACCGCGCCCGCGCCGAGGTCGGCCGCCGCGCGCAGGTCGGTGACCGTGCCGAGGCCGGGCAGCAGGAGCACGGCGATCTTCGCCTGCTTCGCCTCGTCGACCGCGGCGGCGATGAGCTTTCGCTCGTCCACCAAGGAAAAACCGTAGTTGAAGGTGGAGCCGCCGAGGCCGTCGCCGTGGGTCACCTCGATCAGCGAGATGCCCGCGTCGTCGAGCGCGCGGACGGTGTCGCGCACCTGTTTCTCGGTGAACTGGTGCGCCATGGCGTGGCTGCCGTCGCGCAGAGTGGTGTCGACCAGCCGGACGTCGGTGTTGTTCACGCGGCCACCTCCTGAGCGGCGAAGAGATCGCCGACGCGCGCGGCGGCGGCGGTCATGATGTCGAGGTTGCCCGCGTACTTGGGCAGGTAGTCGCCGTTGCCCGCGACTTCCAGGAACACGCCGACGCGGGCCTTGCCGCTCCAGTCCGGGCGCGGCGGGTCGAACTGCGGATCGGCCTTGAGGGTGTAGCCGGGGACGTACTGCTGGACGTCTTTCACCATGCGGTGCACGGATTCGCTGATCGCGTCGAAGTCGGCGTCCGGGTCGACCGCGCAGAACACTGTGTCGCGCATGATCATCGGCGGGTCCATCGGGTTGATGATGATGATCGCGCGGCCCTTGTCCGCGCCGCCGACCTTTTCGATCGCGTGCGCGGTCGTCTCGGTGAACTCGTCGATGTTCGCGCGGGTGCCGGGACCGGCCGAGCGCGACGACACGGACGCGACGATCTCCGCGTACGACACCGGCGTCACCCGCGAAACCGCGTGCACGATCGGGATGGTCGCCTGTCCGCCGCAGGTGATCATGTTGACGTTGCGGTCGGTCAGCTGGTCGGGCGGATTCACCGCCGGACAGGTCAGCGGGCCCACCGCGGCGGGCGTCAGGTCGATCGCGCGGATGCCCGCTTCGGCGTACCGCGGCGCGTTGGCTTTGTGCGCCTTCGCCGAGGTCGACTCGAACACCAACTGCGGCAGTTCCGCGCGCGACAGCAGCCAGTCCACGCCCTCGGCGGACGTCTCGAGCCCGAGCTTCGCGGCGCGGGCGAGCCCGTCCGAGGCTGGGTCGACGCCCACCATGTAGCGCACTTCCACGTGCTCGCTGCGCTGGAGTTTTGCCAGCAAGTCCGTACCGATGTTGCCCGGGCCGACGATCGCGGCCGTCACCTTGCGTTCCGCCATGCCTGCACGGTGCTCGCCGGGATGGGGCACACTCAACCCATGCGTACCACTGGACGGAACGGCGACGGCCTCGTGACGGCGCGCGTCGCCGCCGTGCTGGAAGCCTTCCGCCCCGGCGACGACGCGCTGGGCGTCTCCGAGCTGGCCCGGCGGACCGGCCTGGCGAAGACGACCGTGCACCGGCTGGCCGGGCACCTGGCCGAAACCGGCCTGCTGGAACGCGACGGCACCTCGGTCCGGCTCGGGCTGCGGCTGTTCGAGATCGGCCAGCTGGCGGTGCGCCGCCGCGGCCTGGTGGAAGCCGCGCGGCCGTACCTGGCGGATCTGCGGGAGGCCACGCGGAACACGGTGCACCTCGCGGTGCTGGAGAGCACCGAGGTGGTGTACCTGGACGTGCTGCGCGGGCCGGACGCGCCAGATCTGCCTTCGCGCACCGGCGGCCGGTTCCCCGCGCACGCGACCGGCGTCGGGAAGGCGATCCTGTCCCGCTCCCCCGACGACGTGGTGACGCGGGTGATCGACGCCGGACTGCCCCGGGTCAGCCCGCGGACGATCACCGCGCCCGGGCTGCTGCGCCGCCAGCTGGCGCGGATCCGCGAGGACGGGATCGCGTTCGAGCGCGAGGAATCCGGGGTCGGCGTGGTGTGCGCGGCGAGCCCGCTCGTCGATGCGAACGGGCTCGCGGTGGCGGCGGTGTCGATCTCCGGCTGGGCGACCCGGATGCGGACCGAACGGGTCGCGCCCGCGGTGCGGACGGTGGCGTTGGCGTTGTCCCGCACGGTTTCCGAGACCTGATCAAGACCCCTTGCTCATCCGCAGGATCAAGGCGACCGCGTCCTCCGACGGGACCGTTTGAGTCAGCACCTCCTGCAGCAGCAGACCGCGAATCGCCGCGACGGCGACGGTCGCCATCGTCAGCGCTTCCTTGGCGTCGCGGCCTTCGCGTTCCGCGAGCGAGGCCAGCTTCTCGGTCAGGTCGTCCAGCGAGTCGACCAGCTCGCCGAAGTCCTCCGGCCGGTACGCGGCCAGTCCCGCGACGTGGAAGAAGCCGCGGACCCGCGACAGCTGGCCCGGGTCGGTGTAGGTCCGCCAGATCGCCACCACGAACTCGGCGAAGGTGCTGTGGCGGGCGGTCTCGAAAAGCGCCTCGTTGTCCCGGGCCCGCTGAACCTTGAGCATCGCCGCCAGCACCCCGGGCAGCGAACCGAAGTGGTAGCGCAGCAGGGCATGGCTGGTTTCGGCCCGGGCGGCGATCTCGCGCAGCGACACCTCCGGCGCGGGAAGGTCCCCGTCGAAGGCGTCGACGAGCCGGGCCAGGAGGCGTTCGCGGGCGTCCGTGCTTGACAAGCTCACCCCCGCAGTTTATCCATTGGAAAAGAACGCGGCAACGGCGGAGGGACGGCTCGTGGGATGTCTTGAGGTAGTCGGCGCGACCGTTATCGACGGGTCGGGACGCGATCCCGCCGAGGGCACGGTCACCGTCCAGGACGGGCTGATCACCGAGGTCAGCGCGTCCGGCGAGCGTCTCGACGCGGACGGGCTGACCATGACGCCCGGCCTGATCGACGCGCACGTCCACCTCGGCTTGTCGAGCCCGATCCAGCCGCAGTTTTCGTTTCAGCTCAGTGCCGCCGAGATCGCGGCGGACATCTTCGCCACCGCCAGCGCGACCCTCGACGCCGGCTTCACGACTGTCCGGGACACCGGCGGGATCGACGGCGGAGTCGTCACCGCGATCGAGAAGGGCAAGGTCCGGGGTCCGCGCGTCCTGTCGTGCGGGCCGGTGCAGTGCCAGACCGGCGGGCACGGCTACTACGGGGCCGAGTGGGAGCCCACCGAGTTGTGGACCAGCCACCACATTCCGGGGCTGTGTGCGCTGTCGATGATGTCCGGCAACGCGACCGAGCTGCGCAGCAACGTGCGCGAGGCCTTCCGTCGCGGTGCCTCCTTCCTGAAGCTTTGCGTGACCGGCGGAGTGGTCGGCGCGCACGACCAGCTCTCCGACACGCAGTTCACCGTCGAAGAAATCGCCGTCGCGGTGCAAGAAGCCGCTGCACGCGGCACGTACGTGACGGTGCACGCGCACAACAGCGAAGGCATCCGCAACGCGATCGAGGCCGGGGTGCGCTGCGTCGAACACGGCACCGACCTCGACGAGCCGACGGCCGCGCTGATGGCCGCTCGCGGGGTCGCCATGGTGCCGACGTTCGCGGTCGTCGAGCAGCTGCTGCACAACACCGCCGGAGCGGGCCTCGGCGAGTCGACCCGCGAGCGGGTGCTGGGCGTTCGCGAGCGGATGGCCGAGGCGCTCGCGGTCGCCGAGGAGGCCGGAGTGCGGATCGGGCTGGGTTCTGATCTCATTGGTCCGGCCCAAGACCGCCGAGGCGAGGAACTCTCGTTGCGCGCCGCGCTCCAGACCCCGATGGAAGCCCTCGTGGCGGCCACGAAAACCAACGCCGAGATCCTCGGCCTGTCCGGCCGGGCGGGTGTGCTCGCCCCCGGGATGCAGGCGGATTTCGTGCTGTGGAACGGAAATCCGCTCGAAAACCCGAAGCTGTTCTCCGACCCGGCCAACGCGATCGTCGTCGTCAAGGCCGGCCGAATCGCGAAGGACCTCCGATGAGCACCATGTGGCAAGGCTGCCTGGCCGACACCGACTATTTCGAAATGCTTTCCCGCGGCGGGAACGACTACGGCATCTGGGTCACCACGCCGCCGGGTTACGACACCGCGACGACGAAAGCCCCGGTCGTGTATGTGCTCGACGGCAACTGGGCCGTGGGCCAGACCGCTCCGCTCATCGTCACCCAGGCGGACCCGATGCAGCCGATCCAGCCCTATGTCCAGGTCAGCGTCGGCTACGCGGGCGAGGAAGCCGAGCACTGGTCCCGGCTGCGCAACCGGGACCTCGTACCGCCCGGCGAGCCGATCGCCCAGGAGTTCGTCGACGCGGTGGAGATGGGCGTCGAAACGGGAAGGATGACCCGCGAGCAGGCCGACGCCTACCTCGCCGAATTGCGCGACACCCGCGCCGATGCGTTCTTGAGCTTCCTCACCGCGGAATTGCACCCGCGGATCCAACGCGCCTACGGCACCGCGACGAGCGGCCACGGCCTTTTCGGCTACTCCTACGGCGGGCTTTTCAGCCTCTACGCCTGGCTCAACGGCGGCACGCTGTTCGAGAGCATCGGAGCGGGCAGCCCCGGCGTCATCGGTGAAGAGAGCCAGATTTTCGCTCAGCTCCGGGAGCTTGGCGACAGCCTGCCTGCCGCCAAGCTTCACGTGACCGTCAACGAACAAGAGCTTCTCGGAGAGCTGCCCGTCTACCAAAGCCTCGCGCAGAACACAGCTACTCTCCTGCACCGCCTCTCTGCCCGCGACGGAGCCGTCACCAGCGCCGTCCTGCGCGAGACGCACGTGACCGGCCTGCAGGCCTCGTTCCTCAGCTACCTCCGGACCTGCCGCGCCTCGGAGACGTGAACGCCGGGCCGCCGGGCCGCCCACGGCATCGCCTCCTCCAGGTAGGCCGCAACGCGCAGCAGCAGCGACTCCGAACAGGCCGGACCGCCCAGCTGGACGCCGATCGGCAAGCCCTGCGAGGACTGGCCGAGCGGAAGGCTGATCGCGGGCGCGCCGGTCTGGTTGAACAGCGGCGTGAACGAGCAGGCGTCGAAAAGCTGCCTCGTCCAGTCCGCCGCGGCGAGGTCCGCGTTCGCGTCGAGGCGGCCCAGCGGCAGCGCCGGGGTGTTCATCGTCGGGGTCAGCAGCAGGTCGTATCCGGTGAAGAAGCGGCCCGCCTCGCGGGAGACGACGTTGACCGCGCTCAGGGCCGCGGTCAGTTCCATCGCACTGATCGAGCGGCCGTACTCGACGCACGCCCACGAGGTGCGTTCGAGGTTCTCCGGGCTCGCGGTCACGCCGGTCATCTCCTCGATGCCAGCGACCGCACCGGCCAGAAACCCGGACCACAGCACGTGATTCGCGTGCAGGAACGACTCCCACTCGAAGACCGGCGTCGCGCGTTCGACGTGGTGGCCCGCCGCTTCGAGCACCTCGGCGGCGGCTTCGACTGCGCGTGCCACCTCCGGGTCGACGTAGCTGCCTGACCAGGATTCGGTGTGCACGGCGATCCGCAACCGGCCCGGGTCGGCGCCGACTTCGTCCAGCCACGGACGCGCGGGCGGCGCGAGGACGTACGGGTCACCGGGGTAGCTCACCGCGACCTCGTCCAGCAACGCGGCGGTGTCCCGGACCGTCCGCGACACGGCGAGTTCGACGCCCATTCCGTACAGCGGGTCGGCGAAGTCGGGGCCGGCGGGCACCCGGCCGCGGGTCGGTTTCAGCCCGACCAGGCCGGTGCAGGCGGCGGGCACGCGGATCGACCCGCCGCCGTCGTTGGCGTGTGCGATCGGGAGCGCCCCAGCGGCGACGAGGGCCGCCGAACCGCCGCTGGACCCGCCGGCGCTGTGCGCGGTGTTCCACGGGTTGCGGGTCGAGCCGTAGGCCAGCGCTTCGGAGTTGCCGTTGAACCCCAGCTCCGGCGTGGTCGTCACGGCCAGGGTCGCCAGACCCGCCGCGCGGAACCGCTCCATCAGGTGGGTGTCCTCCGGCGGCACGACGCCCTTGCCGAGCAGCCGCGTGCCCATCCGGGTCGGCACCCCGGCGGCGTGCAGGACGAGGTCCTTGATCGCGAACGGAACCCCGGCGAACCGGCCGTCACGCGAGTAGTCGAGCGGGCGCTCGAACGGGCCGTCCGCGACCGCGTTCAGCTCCTGGTTCACCTTGCCGATGGCCTCGATCGCCACCGCGGCCACCTCGTCGGCGGTGACCTCGCCGGAGGCGATGACCGCGGCGAGCGCGGTCGCGTCGAGGGCGGCGTATTCGTCGATGTTCATCGAGATCTCCTTCAGCCGGGGACCGGAACGCTACGAACGGGCGCGCACGGGCGCATCGGCCGAAAAGCCGTTCCGCGGCCGGCTCGGACGTGCGTCCCCGTTGACATTCCGGACAGCGGGCATTCATGCTCCGTTCGGCAGCGGAGGTTCGAAGATGACCGCGGATGTGCAGTGGTGGGCCCGGCTCGCCCAAGAGGTGCGCGCGGCCGGCCGCGGCGAGCTGCCCGTCGAGGCTCCGCTCCGCGCGGTACGGGACAAGCTCGGTTTCGATTGCGCCGCGCTGGTGAGCGGCGGCAAACAACGCACGGCGACCGTCAACCTCGGCTACCCGGCGGACGCGCTCGGCTACATCACGACGACCTACCGCTGGAAATGCCCGATCCACCAGCGCGCGATCCGGCTGGGGCTGCCGCTGCGCTTCGTCGACGTGCCGGAGGTCCACGAGACCCGGACGTACCGGGAAGTCATCCGGCCGCACGGTTTCCGCGAAGGGATGACGCTGCCGCTCGCGCCCGGCGCCAGTCCGCCTTTCGTGGCACTGAGTTCGACGCACGGACGGCCGCTGGACGACGAATCCCGCCTCGCGCTCACGATGCTGTCGCACGATCTCGCCGCGTTGACCGACCCTGGCGCTGAACCGGGCGATACCGCCGCAGACGTCGTGCTGTTCGTTTCGCGGACGCGGATCGACGTGCGCTCCGCCGCGACGCGGATTCCGCTGACCGAACGGGAAATCCGGCTCGCCGCGGCCTGCGGCGCGGTCCGGTTCCGGCACCGGGACGCGGACGGCGGGTGGTGGCGGGTCCAGGCCCGGGTGCGCCGTCCGGACGGGGTGCTGCTGCGGCTCTCCCGCGTCCCCGAACTGCTGACCGGACGCGAGCTGGACGTGGTCGGGCTGGTGGCGCGCGGGTGGCCGAACGAGCGGATCTCGGCGGCGCTGGGGATCGCGGTCCGGACAGTGCGCAGCCACGTCGAGTCGGCGCTGGCGAAGCTCGGCTGCCCGAACCGGACCGCGCTGGCCCGGCACGCGCTCGAGCACGACCTCGACACCCTCGACGCGCTGCTGGCGGCCCGCCGCTGACCAGATTGTGTCACAATCCTTGCGATCATGGCGTCACCATGCTTGACTCCCCCTGCCCATAATTTCCGAAACTCCCGTACCGCACCGGCTTTCCAGGGCGCACATTGTGTACGGATCTCGCTGGGTTTCCGGCGATCAGGAGGCAGCGGATGACCACGTTCGAACCCGAGCACCTGCCCCGGCGGGCGATCAAGCGGCGGCTGCCCCGGCCGTCGGAGATCCGTCCGCTGCTCAAGTTCCGGCAGCCGAGGTTCGACATCCGCGAGCGCCGCCTCGCCACCGCGCACACCATCGACGACCTGCGCACCATCGCCCGCCGCCGCACGCCGCGGCCGGTTTTCGACTACGTGGACGGCGCGGCGGAGCAGGAGATCAGCATCGGCCGGGCGCGGCGGGCGTTCGAGAATGTCGAGCTGCATCCGCGCGTGCTGCAGGACGTCACCGACGTGAACCCGTCAACCACTGTCCTCGGTGGACAGTCCGCCCTGCCGCTGGTCCTCGCGCCCACCGGTTTCACGCGCATGATGCACCACGAGGGCGAGATCGCCGTCGCCCGCGCGGCCGCCCGCGCCGGAATTCCGTACGTGCTCTCGACGATGGGCACCACCGATCTCGAAGACGTCCGGGCGTGCGCACCGACCGCGCGGCAGTGGTTCCAGCTCTACCTCTGGAAGGACCGCGCCGCGAGCGAGGCGCTGGTCGAACGCGCGGCTCAAGCCGGGTACGAGGCGCTCGTGCTGACCGTCGACACTCCCATCGGCGGGGCCCGGATGCGCGACGTCCGCAATGGACTGACCATCCCGCCCACGCTGACCGTCCGCACGCTAGCCGGGATCGCGGTGCGCCCGTCCTGGTGGCTGAACCTGCTGACCACCGAACCGCTCCAGTTCGCCGCGCTGAACAACTTCGACGGCACCGTCGAAGAGCTGATCGGCACGATGTTCGACCCCTCCCTCACCGTCGCCGACCTCCGGTGGCTGCGCGGGCTGTGGCCGGGAAAGCTGGTGGTCAAAGGGATCCAGAGCGTCGTGGACGCCAAGGAGATGGCCGCTGCCGGCGTCGACGCGCTCGTGCTCTCGAACCACGGCGGCCGGCAACTCGACCGCGCCCCGACCCCGCTCGAACTGCTGCCGCGCGTGGTCGACGCCGTCGGGGACGACTGCGAGGTCATCCTCGACACCGGCGTCCGAACCGGTGCCGACCTGGTCGCCGCGCGGGCCCTCGGCGCGTCCGCCGCGATGGTCGGCCGGGCCTATCTGTACGGCCTGATGGCCGCGGGCGAGCAGGGCGTGGACCGCGCGATCGAGATCCTCAGCGCGGAGTACACCCGGACGCTGCGGCTTCTCGGCGTCACGAGCACCGACGAGATCAACGCGGACCACGCGTCGCTGCGCGGCTTCGGTTAAGATCGGCAGCGGCGGTGGGAAGTTCTGCTGAAACGAGTGGCGAAGTGCGCGAACAGTCGGGCAGTACGCCGAGCAGCATCGCGCAAGCCCTCCGCGACGATCTCCTGGACGGCGTCCTCGAACCCGGAACGCGGCTCACCGAGGAATCCCTGAGCGCACGGTTCGGCGCCGGACGGCATTCAGTCCGTTCCGGACTGCAGACGCTGGTGTCCGAGGGGCTCCTCGAACACCAGCGCAACAAGGGAATCGTCGTCCCCGCGGTGACCGCCGAGCGCATCGACGCGATGTGCTCGTACCGGTCCATCCTGGAACTGGGCGCGCTCCGGCTGGCGCTGCTGCGAAACGCGGATTTCTCCGCCGTCGACGAAGCCGTCCAGCGCCTCGAAGCGATGACCGCCGCGACGCCGTGGCGTCAGGTGATCGAAGCGCACAGCGCGGTGCACGCGGAAATCGTCGCCGCGAGCGGAAATCCTCGCGTGCTGGCGGCGCACCGGGCCTGCGAGAACGAACTCAACTGCATGCTCGCGACCATCCGGGCGGAATACTCCACCTCCCAGATGGCGGCCATGCACCGGCACCTGGTCGGCCAGCTCCGAGCCGGTGGGGAAACCGCTTTGAAGGCCCTGGAAGACGACCTCGAACTCGGCGGCCGCGCGGCAATGCACCTCGCACTGCGGCGCCGGAGCGAGGCACCGCATTTGCTGCCCGGAGACCTCGACGCTGGCTAGGCCTCGCGAGTGCCGCGGCCGGTTCTCACCGACACCAGCACTCACGACACCCCAGCACCACTCAGCGCGGGGGCTCGTGAGTGGCGTTGCCGGTTCTAACCGGCATAAACACACACGACGCCCGGACCGGCGGCCTCGCGCCACCGACGCCGCCACATCCGTGAGCGCGGTCCTGAGCGCAACTAGGGCTCGTGAGCGCCGCCGCCGGTTCCACCGGCACCAGCACCCACGAGCCCCAGCCGACCGCCCACGCCACCACACGCGGGTTCCCTCGTGAGCGGCAATCCCGGTTAGAACCGGCAACGCCACTCACGACTCTCCTTACTGCGCCGCCACCGCCCGCTCCCCCGGCACCGCCCGCAGCACCGGGACCTCGGCCAGCAACCCGCGCCGCGCCAGTTCCGGGCGGACGCCCTCGCCGAACCAGTACGCCTCCTCCAGATGCGGATACCCGGACAGCACGAACTCCGACACCCCGGCGTCGTGGTACTCCTCGATCAGGTCCGCGATCTCCGAGTAACTGCCCACCAGCGCCGTACCCGCCCCGCCGCGGACCAGGCCGATGCCCGCCCACAGGTGCGGGTGGATCTCCAGATCCCGCGCCGAACTCCCGGCCTTGCCGCCGTGCAGCGCGACCATTCGCTGCTGCCCCACCGACCCGCTCGCCGCCAGCTGGGCCTGTGCCTTCGCGATCTGCTCCGGGTTCAGCGCGTCGAGCAGCTTCTGCGCCTCCGCCCACGCCTCCTCCGACGTGTCGCGCGCGATCGTGTGCAGCCGGACGCCGAACCGGACCGTCCGACCGGCGGCCGCCGCCAGTTCCCGCACCTTGCCGATCTTCTCCGCGACCTGCGCGGGCGGCTCGCCCCACGTCAAATACACATCGGCGTGCCGGGCGGCGACCGGAAGCGCCGCCGCCGAAGAACCGCCGAAGTACAGCGGCGGCACCGGATCCGGCGCGGCGAGCGTCGTGGCTCCCTCGACGCGCAGGTGGTCGCCGGTGAAGTCGAACGGCTTGCCCGACCACACGCCGCGCACGATCGACAGGAACTCGTCGGTCCGGGCGTAGCGGGCGTCGTGGTCGTGCCAGTCGCCGAAGCGGCGCTGTTCGATCTCGTCGCCGCCGGTCACGATGTTCAGCAGGACCCGGCCGCCGGACAGCCGCTGGAACGTGCCGGCCATCTGCGCGGCGAGCGTGGGCGAGATGACGCCCGGCCGGAACGCGACCAGGAACTTCAGGCGGCTCGTCTCGCGGATGAGCGCGGCGGTGGTCAGCCAGGCGTCCTCGCACCAGGTCCCGGTCGGCGTCAGCACGCCCTCGAAGCCGAGCCGCTCGGCCGCGCGGGCGACCTGCGCGAGGTAGTCAAGGTCCGCCGGCCGCTGCGCGCTCGGGCCCTGGGATTTGTTGGCGTGGAAGCGTTCCACGATCGTCCGGCCGTCCCCGCTGGTCGGCAGGAACCAGTGCAGTTTCACGCTCATCCGTTCCTCCTCGCGGCCTCGATGTCGGGCCCGTAACGGCGGTCGACGAACGCCGCGAAGTCGACCTTCCCGGGCAGCGTGCCCTCGTTCGTGAACGCGTCGGCGAGCTGTTGTTCGGAAGTGACAACAGAATCGTCCAGCGGGATCGGCCGGTCCCGCCCGGCGGAAACGGCCTTCTTCGCCACCTCGGGCTTCAACCCGGTTTCCGCGGCCCACGCCCGCGCCCATTCGTCCCGATGCGTGTTCGACCACAGCTGGGCCTTCACGACGCGCTGCACGAAGTCCTTGATCGCCGAGTTCTTGCCCGGATCGGCGAGCGCAGTGGTGCTCGCGGTCTCGAAGGCGAGCCCGTTGGACGCGCCGCGACCGTCGGCAAGCACCCGGGCGTGCGCGTCGAGCTGAGCTTGCGCGGTGTACGGATCCCAGATCGCCCACGCGTCGATCTGGTGCTGGGTGAACGCGGCGAAGGCTTCGGACGGCTGCAGGAACGAGATCTTGATGTCCTTTGTAGACAGACCAGCCTTCTTCAGCGTGTTGAGCAGCTGGCCGTGCGCCGAACTCCCCTTCGCCACGCCGACGGTCTTGCCCCGCAGCGACGCGACATCGGTGAGCGGCGAATCCGGCGGCACCAGAATGGTTTCCCGCTCCACATTGCTCTTCGCGACGCTCACCACGGAGATCTTCGCCTTCGACGCGGCGGCGAAAATCGGCGGCGTATTGCCCACCCGGCCGATATCAATCGCGCCCGCCGACGCCGCCTCCAGCAACGGCGGACCGGAAGTGAAGGTGGACCACTCGATCCGATACGGCGTCCCGCTCAGCTGATTCGCCGCGGTGAGCAGGGATTTCACCCCACCCTTCTGGTCGCCGACGCGCAGCGTGACCTTCTTGAGTTCAGCGGGCGACACCGCGGCGGGCACTGGCGCGCGACCGTCCGAAGTGGACGACGAGCAGGCGGCCAGCCCGGTCAGCAACAGCGCCGCGGCCAGGACGTTACGCAGGTGCACCTTCGGTCACTCCCAAATCGGCCAGGACGCGGCTGCGCACCTCGGCGTGGTCGGCGGCCTTCCGCGGACGCGGCTGGCCGAGGACGTGTTCGGCGACGATGTGGCCCTCGCCGAGCACGAGGATCCGGTCGGCGAGCACGAGCGCCTCGTCGACGTCGTGGGTCACCAGCAGCACGGCGGGCTGGTGCGTGCGCCACAGATCCTCGACGAGCCGGTGCATCGCCAACCGGGTCAACGCGTCGAGCGCGCCGAACGGTTCATCCAGCAACAGCAGGTCCGGCTCGCGGACCAGCGCCCGGGCGAGCGAAACCCGTTGCGCCTCACCGCCGGACAGCGTGAGCGGCCACTTGTCAGCGTGTTCCGACAGCTGTACTTCGGCCAGCGCTTTCTCCGCCACCGCACGGTCGTTGTCCTGGTGCAGGCCTAGCACGATGTTCCGCCAGACCTTGCGCCACGGCAGCAGCCGCGGCTGCTGGAACGCCACCGAAACCGTGCCCTCAACGCGGGCTGTGCCCTCGATTTCCTGGTCCAGGCCGGCCAGAACCTTCAGCAGCGTCGACTTCCCGGACCCGCTCCGCCCGAGCAGCGCGACGAACTCGCCGGGGCCGATGTCCAGGTTGAGTCTATTGAGGACAGTGCGGTCGCCGAACTTCTTCACGAGGTCGCGGACCTCGACTACCGGGCTCGCCATCGCAAGGCCCTCCTTTCGAGCAGCCGGACGAGCGCGTCGGTGACGAGACCCAGCACGGCGTAGACCACGAGCCCGACCACCACGACGTCGGTGCGCAGGAACTCGCGGGCGTTGTTGATGAGGTAACCGATTCCGGCGTCCGCGTTCACCGTCTCGCCGACGATCAGCGCGAGCCACGCGACGCCGAGCGACTGCCGCAGCCCGACCAGCGCCTGCGGCAGCGCACCCGGCAGGACGACGTGCCACAGCCGTTCGCCCCGGGTGAAGCCCAGTGCCCGCGCGGCTTCCACGAGCTGCGGATCGGCGGTGCGGATTCCTGAGTGGACATTCAGGTACAGCGGAAACGCGACGCCGAGCGCGACGAGGAAGATCTTGGTCTCCTCGCCGATCCCGAACCACAGGATGAACAGCGGGATCAAGCCGAGGAACGGCAGCGTGCGCAGCATCTGCACCGGCGGGTCGACCAGCGCCTCGCCCCAGCGGGACAGCCCCGCGATCGTCCCGAGCAGCAGCCCGGCCAGCGCCCCGAGCGCGAAACCCGCGCCGACGCGGCCCAGCGAAACGACGAACGCGCTGCCGAGTTCGCCGCTGCGGGCGACGTCGACGCCCGCCTGCAGGACGGTCAAGGGCGAACTGAGCTTGTCGGGCGGCAGCGCGCCGGTCGAGCTGGCGATCTGCCACGCGAGCACCAGTGCGACCGGGCTGATCCAGCGGCGCAGCGACGGCAGCCGCCACCGCGCGCGCTTCGGCCCGGCCGTTTCGGCGCGCGGCAGCACGCCCGTGGTGGAAATCGACACGGATTTCTCCCGGGTGGGGGTTTTCGGTTCAGGGAACGGGATTCAGCGGCGGGACAGACAGACCGCGCTCGCCTGCTGCCGGAGGTCGACGTGCAGGCGGCACACGAGGAGGACGCCGCGCTTCATGCCCCCGAGCTTCGATCCCCGGACGGGTGAAGTCAATGTCGCGCCGGAGCGCTCTCACGCACTGGAACCGGCGTGGCGGTGTACCGGGTTTGTTCACCGGGCGGATGCGCGAACGCCCGGGATGCGGGACGGGTTTCCCGCACCGTCGCCGAACATCGGGCACCGCGCGCCGGGAAGGCCGCGCTCGAGTGCCCGCGGGAACGGCGGTCAGCCGCCGAACATCCGCCGCCATTCCTCCAGCGACCGCGGCCGGAACACGAAATTCGTGCCCTTTACTTGCGAAAGGGACGCCGACGATTCCGGCGAATACTGGTGGCCCGGATACACCACCGGGTCGCCCGGCAGCGTCGCCAGCCATTGCAGGCTGCGGAAAATCGCGTCCGCGTCGCCGCCGGGGAAGTCGGTCCGGCCGCAGCCCTCCAGGAACAGCGTGTCCCCCGAGACCAGCCGGTCGCCGACCAGGAAGCACTGGCTGCCCGGCGTGTGCCCCGGCGTGTGGAGCAGCCGGATGTCGATCGAGCCGACTGTCACGACGTCGTCGTGGTCGTGCGCGCGCAGGTCGGTGTCCGACACCCCGGTCACCCGGCGGACCCACTCGGTTTCCTGCGCGTTGACGTGGATCGGGACCGGCCGCAGCGCGAGCAGCTCGGCGATGCCCGGCAGCGAGAAGCCCATCATGTCGCCGCCGACGTGGTCCGGGTGATGGTGCGTCGCGAGCACGCCGGTGAGCCGCATCCCGTCGGCTTCGAGCGTCTCGACCAGGTCGCCGACCGCGTACGCCGGGTCGACCAGCACCGCCTCGCCCGCTTCGCGGTCCCCGATCAGGTAAGCGAAATTCACCATCTGGGTCGCGACGGGGTCCCCGACGGCGAAGTCACGGCCGGCGAGCAACTGGCGGAAGTAGAGCTGGTCTGCCATGCCCGCAGCGTAACGTCACTCCCCGACAGAGCCGTCGGCCAGTTCCCGCAGCGCGTCGAGGTGCCCGACGTGCCGCGCCGTCTCCTGCACGACGTGCGCCAGCACCCAGCGGACGGTGAACTCCCCGGACCGCCGCGTCCGGTCCTCCGGAGGCAGCCCTTCCAGCGCCGCCGCCGACCGTGCCCACTCCTCGCGATAGGCCGCGACCACGCTGGTCACGTCGTCTTCGGGCGTCAGGTCCCAGCTCGGGTCCGGCGAACCCGGCCACAGCGACGGCTCGGCGGAACCGCCCGCCTCGATCACCAGCCACCACCGCTCGACCGCGGTGAGGTGCTTGAGCACGCCCAGCGCGCAGGTCCGCGGCGAACTCGGCAACGGCGTCGCGGCGGCCTGCGCGCGGGTCAGTCCGGTGATCTTCCGCACCGCTGTCGCCCGGAGGAACTCGAGGAACCGCGTCTGCACCGTCAGTTCGTCACCGTCGAGCGGATCGGGCCAGACGCGTTCTACCTCCGCCATGGCCCCGACCCTACTGGCACCAGAGAGGAATAGTCTCGGCGTCATGGTGTGGGGATTTCTGTGCGCGCTGCTCTCCGCGGTGGCCTACGGCGTCGCTTCGGTCATGCAGGCGGTGGCCGCGAAGGCCACTCCCGACGACGGCGGCACCGGAGTCGACCCACGGTTGCCGCTGCGCGTGCTGCGGCAGTGGAAGTTCGTCGTCGGCCTGCTGCTCGACGGCGTCGGTTTCGTCGCGCAGATCGCCGCCCTGCACGTGCTGCCGCTGTTTCTCGTGCAGGCCACGCAAGCCGCGAGCCTCGCGGTGACGGCCGTCGCGGTGCGAGTGTTCGGCGTCCGGCTCGGCACCCGGGAATGGACCGCCGTCGGCGTGGTGTGCGCCGGGCTCGCGCTGCTCGGTTCGTCCGCGGAAAGCGAGGGCTCCAGCGAGGTGGCCCTGGGCTTCCGACTGACGTTGGCCGGTGCCGCAGTGGTGCTCGGGATCGCCGGACTCCTCATCGGACGCGCCGGAGACCGCGTCCGCACCGCCGGACTCGGCCTGGTCGCCGGGCTGTGCTTCGGCCTAGTCGCGGTAGCGGGCCGGGTCATCCCGAGCCTCGCGCCGCTGGACCTGCTGCGCGACCCCGCGCTGTACGTCGTCGCCGTCGCGGGCGCGCTGGCCATGCTGTTCTTCGCGACCGCTCTGCAACGCGGCAGCGTCACGACGGCCACGGCGATGATGGTGCTCGGCGAGACGGTGATGCCGTCGCTGATCGGCGTCCTACTGCTCGGCGACCGGACACGGCCCGGCTTCGCGGTGGTCGCGCTGATCGGGTTCGTGCTCGCGGTCGCGGCCGCCCTGGCGCTGGCCCGCTTCGGCGAACCCGAGCCCGCGGCCGCCTCCGTCGAGGAGCCCTCGGAGACCGAGCCCGCTGGCCGGGACGCCCACCGGTAAGACTTCCTCCGCGCGAGGTTAGGCTACCCTTCCTAAGCGGGACGAAAGGGAAGAACCGGCGACCAGACCGGCCTCGCCTGCACGAACGGAGGCGCCGGTGACGACGACGGGCCGCGGCACCAGCCTTCTGCACGCAGCTCAGCGACACCGGTCGCGACGCCGTTCCCGGGCAACGGACACCGATCCGCGCATCCCGGAGACCGGCCAAGCTGGCCCGCACTGCGCCGTCACCGCCGGGCGGAAACCCGACCGCGCCGGAGCCGCTCGTGACCGCCGCGCCCCAAGCCAGCCGAACTGGTGCTCGCAGCGCTGTCACCGGCCGCCCGAAACCGGCCCGCACCACCAGCCGCCCATCCCGGAGCCGCCCGTGACCCCCACCGTCAGCCAAGCGGGCCTCCACCGCACCCAGCCTCCTGTCCCGGCGCCGCCGTTGACCGCCGCTCTCAAAGCCAGCCAAGCCGTCCTCCGCGCAGCCACCGGCTACCCGAAACCGGTCCGCGCTCCGACCGGGAGCCGCCCGTGATCACCGCGCCCGCAACCGGCCCAGCGAGCCTCCGCCGCACCATCACCAGCACGCGGCAACCCACCCGGCCGCCGGTGACCACCACGCGCAAAGCCAGCCAAACAGGCCCGCACAACGCCACCAGCCACCCCAAACCAGGCCGCACCCCCAACCGCCCGCCCCGGAGCCGCCCGTGACCACCCCGCCCGCAACCGGCCGTGCCGTTCTCCGCGCGGCCATCACCGGCCAGCGGAAATCCGTCCTCGCCGCGTCCGTCCTCGCCGCCGGTCACCAAGGCGGCGAAGCGCTCGTCCCGGTCGTCATCGGCGTCGTCCTCGACCGCGCCGTCGCCGACAGTTCCGCGCTCACCCTCCTCGGCTGGCTGGCCGTGCTGGCCCTCGTCTTTCTCGTGCTCTCCTACAGCTACCGCTTCGGCGCGCGGGCTGCCGAACGCGCTTCCGAACGGGCCGCGCACGAGATCCGGCTCGCCGTCAGCCGTCGCGTCCTGCATCCGCGCGGGGGTGCGGAAGCCGGTGCCCTCGCTGGAGAACTGGTGAGCGTCGGCACGTCGGACGCCCGCCGGGTCGGGATGATCAACGCGGTGCTGCCGTTCGGGATCGCGGCGTTCGCCGGGCTCGTCGTGAGCGCGGTCGTGCTCATCCGGATGTCGGTGCCGCTCGGGCTGCTCGTCCTCCTCGGCACCCCGCCGCTGCTCTTCCTCGCCCACCTCATCGGCAAACCATTGGAGAAGCGCAGCGAGCTGGAGCAGGAACGCGCCGCGCACGCGTCGGGCGTCGCGGCCGATCTCGTCAGCGGGCTGCGGGTGCTGAAGGGCATCGGCGCGGAACCGGCGGCGACCGCGCGCTACCGGCGCACCAGCCGGGATTCCCTGCGGGCGACCATCCGCGCGGCCCGGGCGCAGGCGTGGCACAACGGTGCACTGCTCGCGCTCACCGGGATCTTCATCGCGATCGTCGCCCTCGTCGGCGGCTCGCTCGCGGCGAACGGCGAGATCTCCGTCGGCGACCTCGTCGCGGCGGTCGGGCTGGCGCAGTTCCTGCAGACGCCGTTCACCATCTTCGCCTGGGTCAACGGCCAGCTCGCCCAGGGCCGCGCCTCCGCCGGCCGGGTAGCCGCCGTGCTCAGCGCGCCGCCGGCGGTCCCCGACGGAACCGGCGAACTGCCCGTCCCCGCGCGCGGCAGCGTGACGCTTTCCGGTGTCTCCCATGGCAAACTCCGCGGCCTCGACCTCTTCGTCCCGCCCGGCGAACTGCTCGGCGTCGTCACCAGCGACCCCGCCACGGCCACCGATCTCCTCGACTGTCTCGGCCGCTTCGCCGATCCTCGCGACGGCACCGTGCACGTCGACGCGGTGAGTCTGTCCACAGTGGATCCAGACCGAGTCCGAGAGGTCGTCCTCGTCGCCGCGCACGACACGGACCTGTTCGAGGGCACCGTGGACGACAACGTCCGCGGCGGAATGCCCGCCGTCCCCGAGGGCGTCCTGTCCGCCTCGGCCGCCGACGAAGTCGCCGCGACCCTCCCGTCCGGCACGACCACCACCGTCACCGAACGCGGGCGATCGCTGTCCGGCGGGCAGCGGCAACGGGTTGCCCTGGCACGAGCCCTCGCCACCGAGGCACCGGTTTTGGTGCTGCACGATCCGACCACCGCCGTCGACACCGTCACCGAAGCCCGGATCGCTACCGGCGTCGCGCAGCTTCGGCGAGACCGGACGACGATCGTGGTCACCACCAGTCCGGCCCTGCTGGCGGCAACGGACCGAGTCGTCTTGATCGAGGACGGCCGGGTCGTCGCGGAAGGCAGCCACGCCGAGCTTGTCCACGACGAGGCGGCCTACCGAGCGGCGGTGCTTTCATGACGGAACGCGAACTTCTGCCGGTCGCTGACGGACCGCGGATCCGCGCTGTCCTGCTCGACCTGGTGCGCCAGGCGAAACTCCGCGCGGCCGGCTCGTTCGGCTTCGTGATCGGCGCGACCGCGATCGGGCTGCTCACCGCTCCCCTGCTCGGCCGGGTCGTCGATCTCGTCGCCAGCCGCGAGCCCGCGTCTTCGCTGGTGTATCCGGTGGTGGGCCTAGTCCTGGTGGCGGTGACGTCCGCGATCGCCACGGCCATCGGCGTCTCGATGCTCGCCCGCCTTGGCGAAACGATGCTCGCCGACCTGCGGGAACGGTTCGTCGACCGGGCGCTCGGGCTGCCGCTGGAGCAGGTCGAGAAGGCGGGTTCCGGGGACTTGACCGCCCGGGTCACCAATGACGTCTCGGTGGTCGCCGACGCGGTCCGGCAAGCGCTGCCCGCGTTGGCCCGGTCGGTGCTGACGATCGTGCTCACGCTGGTCGCGATGGCGGTTCTCGACTGGCGATTCCTCGCTGCGGCTTTGCTGGCCGTCCCGATCCAGCTGCATACCGTCCGCTGGTACGTCCGGCGCGCGACGCCGTTGTACGCTGCCCAGCGAGCCGCGGTCGGCGCGCAGCAGCAGCAACTTCTTGACACCATCGGCGGGGCCAAGACCGTCCGCGCGTTTCGGCTGGCGGACGCGCACGTCGATCGGGTCCGGTCCCGCTCGAATGGCGCGGTGGAACTGGCGCTGCGCGGGGTCCGGCTCGCGACGCGGTTCTACGGGCGGCTGAACCTGGCCGAGTTCGTCGGGCTGTCCGCGGTGCTGGCGGCTGGTTTTCTGTTGGTGGGGACGAATCTCGCGACGGTCGGGGTGGCTACCGCGGCCGCGTTGTACTTTCACAGTCTCTTCGGGCCGATCAACACCGCGCTCGCGTTGGTAGACGACGCCCAGGCTGCGGCGGCGAGTCTGGCCCGGCTGGTCGGGGTGGCGGATCTGCCCGTGCCTGCTGAGCCGAGCCGGGTGGAGCGGCCGGTTGACGCGTCCGTGAAGGCCGCCGGGGTTGGGCATTCCTATGTGGACGGTCACCCGGTGCTGCGGGACGTCGATCTCGAGGTGGCACCCGGGGAGCGGGTCGCGCTCGTCGGGGCCAGCGGGGCCGGGAAGACGACGTTGGCGAAGCTGATCGCCGGGATCCATCAGGCGAGCAGCGGTGCGGTGTCGATCGGGGGCGTTCCGCTTGAGCAGCTCGGTCCGCTGGGCGCTCGGCGGGCGGTGGGGTTGATCAGCCAAGAGGTGCATGTCTTCAGCGGGACATTGGCTGACGATCTCCGGCTGGCTGCTCCTGATGCCAGCGACGAGGAGCTGCGGGCCGCGCTCGCGAAAGTCGGTGCGCTCGAGTGGGCAGAGGAGTTGCCGGAGGGGCTTTCCACCGTCGTCGGCGAGGGCGGGCATCGGTTGACGGTCACGCAGGCTCAGCAGCTCGCGTTGGTTCGGTTGGTGCTGGCCGATCCACCGGTGGCGATTCTCGACGAGGCCACGGCAGAGGCCGGTAGTGCGGGGGCTAAGGCGTTGGAGGCCGCGGCGGGGGCCGCTCTCGAAGGCCGCACCGGTCTGATCGTGGCGCACCGCCTCACCCAAGCGGCCGCGTCGGACCGCATTGTCGTCCTGGACGCCGGAGCCGTCGTCGAATCCGGTACGCACGAGGAATTGGTCGCCGCTGGGGGCCAGTACGCTGCGTTGTGGGCGGCCTGGTCCGGACTGCGCGGCTAGGTCCGTGAAGGACTCCTTGAGGGAATCTAAGTCCTGGAAGGAGTCCTTCACGGAACGTCAGGATTCGGCGCGGTCGATCAGCGAGCGGGGGCGCAGGTCGGTCCACGTGCGCTCGATGTGGTCCAGGCAGGCTTGCCGTTCGGCGGGGCCGAAGGTCGTTCGCCAGCCGTCCGGGACCGCGACGAAGTCCGGCCACAGGCTGTGCTGACCTTCGTCGTTCACCAGGACCCGGTACGTGCCGTCGGGGTCCTCGAAGGGGTTCGTCATAGCGCCTGCCCACTCACCGCGTACTCGACGGGATCGGCGACCGCGGCGCGCCGGTCCACAATGGACTGCAGGATCTCCCCGACGCGCACCGCGGTGTTCGAGAGCAGCGAAGAGGTGATGCCGTGCGTATGTTCGGTGCCGCCTTGCAGGTAGAGGCCGCCGCGCACACTCGGGTCGGTCGTGATCCGGTAGTCCCGTTCGACCTTCAACCGGCCCTCGACGTCTCGGCGGCAGTGCGCGGCCAGGCCGCCCAGCAGCGGCGTCGGGTCCGCGGGGCGGTAGCCGGTCGCGTAGACAACGGCGTCGGCGTCCAGGACCGAACGCTCCCCCGTCGCCAGCGATTCGACCGTCGCGCGGACGTGCGTTCCCTGGTCGGCGACCTCGACAGGCTGCGAGACATTGAAGAATCGCAACCGTTCCACGCCGAGCACCTTTTCCTGGTACCGCCGACGGTACAGCTCGTCGATGAGGTCCAGGTCGACCGCGGAGTAGTTCGTCGCGCCGTGGTAGCGCATCAGGCGTTCCTTGACCGGTTCGCTTGCCGCATAGAAGGAATCGACCGCCTCGGGGTCGAAGATGCGGTTGGCGAACGCACTGTCGTCGGCAGGGCTGTAGCCGTAGCGCGCGAACACCGCGCACACCTCGGCGCGCGGGAACTCGTCGTGCAGCAACGCGGCGACCTCGGCTGCACTCTGGCCGGCACCGATCACCACGAACCGCCGGGCGTCCGTGCCGCGCAACGACTCCACGCGGTGCAGCAGCTCGCTGTTGTGCCAGATTCGTTCCCCGGCGACGACACCGTCCGGCAGCTTCGCGCGCAACCCGGTGCCCAGCACCAGATTCCGGGCCCGCAGTTCGGTGATCTCGCCGTCCACCTCGGCGCGCACGTCGAAGTACACGATCTCGCCGCTGTCGTGCACCGGTTCGACCGAAACGACCTCGCTGCCGTAGGACACGAGGTCGTCGACCTTCGCCGCGGCCCACTCGAAGTAGTCGTGGAACTCCACGCGCAGCGGGAAGAGGGTCTTGTGGTTGATGAAATCGACCAGCCGCCCCTTCTCGTGGAGATAGTTCAGGAAGGTGAACGCGCTCGCCGGGTTCCGCATCGTCGCCAGGTCCTTGAGGAACGACACCTGCATGGTCGCGGTGTCGATCAGCATCCCGCGATGCCAGCCGAACCGGGGCTGGCGCTCCAGGAAATGCGCCGTGACCGTCTCGCCCGAGCCCGCGTTGTGCTCGGCGAGGGCGATCGCGAGCGCCAGGTTGGACGGCCCGAACCCGACTCCGACCACGTCGTACACCGGCACCCGGCTGCTCCCGGCCCCTGCTCGTGACATGAAAGTCCCCTAGCGCGGCACTGCCGCATCGCCGTTTCTCGACTGACCACTGTTCAAGAAACCCTAACCTAACTTAGGTAAGCCTCAACTAGTACTGTCTGGGTGATGTTCGTCCCGACCACGAAAGGTGCACCGCCGATGCGCGTGGCCATGTTCGGCTACCAGACCTGGGGACACCGCACCCTGAAAGCCCTCCTCGACGCGGGCCACGACGTGCGGCTGGTGGTGACGCACCCGCCGAGCGACCACGCCTACGAGCGGATCTGGAGCGATTCGGTGGCGGACCTCGCCGAGTCGAACGGGATCCGCACTCTGCTGCGCACCCGCCCGGACGACGCCGAACTGCTCGCCGAGCTGAAGGCCGCCGACCTGGACCTGATCGTCGCGAACAACTGGCGCACCTGGCTGCCGCCGGAGATCTTCGACCTGCCGCGCCACGGCACGCTCAACGTCCACGATTCGCTCCTGCCCGCCTACGCCGGCTTCTCCCCCATCATCTGGGCGCTGATCAACGGCGAACCGGAGGTCGGCGTCACCGCGCACATGATGAACGGCGAACTCGACGCGGGCGACATCGTGGCCCAGCGCGCCGTCGCGGTCGGCCCGCGCGACACCGCCACGGATCTGTTCCACCGCACCGTGGACCTCATCGAGCCGCTCGTGACCGAAGCCCTCGGCCTGATCGGATCCGGCACGATGGTCCCGATCCCGCAGGACCGGTCGAAGGCGAGCTTCTTCCACAAGCGCGCCCCGCGCGACAGCCGCATCGACTGGACGTGGTCCGCCGAAGAGCTGGACCGCCTCGTGCGCGCCCAATCCGACCCGTACCCCAACGCGTTCACCTACCACCGCGGCGAACAGCTGCGCATCGTGCGCGCGTCGATCTCGGACGGCCACTACGGCGGGACTCCGGGCCGCATCTTCATCCGCGAAGGCGAGGGCGTGGTGATCGTCGCGGGCCCCGAGGCCCGCCGCGGCAAATCGCCCGGTTTGCGCATCGAACGCGTCCGCACGGCCGACGACCGGGAGCTGCCTGCGACGGAGTACTTCACGACCATGGGCGGCTACCTCACTGATCGTCCTTAGGGCGCTGACTGGGCGGGTTTACCGGGTTGCGGCGGGTGGTGCGGCGTTCGCGGAAATCCGTTTCGAGCGTTGTTGCGATGCCTCTACCGTGGCGTCGTGTTTACTGAGGTGATCCTTCTCAACGGCGGTTCCAGCTCGGGGAAGTCCGGGATCGTTCGATGCCTGCAGGCAGTCCTGCCGGATCCATGGCTGGCCCTGGGGACAGACACACTGGTTGAGGCGTTGCCTCAGTCGATGCGGGCGTCGAATGCCGGGATCGAGTTCGCTCCGGACGGACAGGTGGTCGTCGGGCCGGAGTTCCGGACGCTGGAAGCGGCATGGATCGAGGGGGTCGCCGCGATGGCCCGCGCGGGCGCCCGGGTCATCGTCGACGAGGTCTTCCTCGGCGGAGCGGACTCCCAGCAGCGATGGCAGAAGGCTTTGGGCGGACTGCGGGTGCTGTGGGTCGGCGTCCGGTGCGACAGCGCGGTTGCCGCGGGCCGCGAGGTCGCACGAGGTGATCGGGCCATCGGCATGGCGGCGGCTCAGGCGGAGGCGGTCCACCGGGGCATGGTCTATGACCTGGAGGTGGACACCACGCGTACCGAGTCGCTTGAGTGCGCGCGAACCATCGCCGCACATGTCAGCTGATCCGCAACCCGGTGAGCCCTTCCAGAGCACTAGGCAGCCCGCGCGACAGTGACGATCGACCCGCTGTCCGCGGTGATCGGGCCGCCGCGGAAGTCGCCGTACTGGTGTTCGACGGCGAACCCGGCTCGGCGCAGTGCGGCGTTGAGCGGGTCGACGTCGAGGAACCGCAGCGTCGCGCGGTCGGTGCGCAGTGGTGTCCGGTCGGGTTCGCCGACGGTTTCGGTGAAGGTCACGACGCCGTCGTCCGCGGATTCGACCTCCCACCACGACACCAGCTGACGTCCGGCGTACTCGAACGGCGCCGGCTCGGCAGCCGCCCAGACCTCCCACGCGCGAGCCTGCGGATGCCGGGTCTCGAAGACGAACTGGCCGCCGTCGATCAGCGCGGCGCGGATGGCGGTGAGCGAGGCGGCGATGTCCGCGTCGGTCACCAGGCACTGGAAAGCGTTGTTCGCCATGGTCGCCAGTGCGAATTCCGCACGCCACGGGATGTCCGCCGCCGGGCCCTCGACCCATTCGACGTCCGCCCGGCGGCGCGCTCGCCGCAGTGCCGCGGCGTCCGGGTCGATGCCGGTCAGCCGGCCGTGATGTCCTTGCGCGCGCAGCGAATGCAGCATCTGCCCGGTGCCGCAGCCGACGTCGAGCACGGAACGCGCCGCCGTCGCGTGCTCGGTGTAGAACCCGTCGCTGGTGCCGGGCTCGGCCCGCCAGGGGTTGGTCACGTCGTAAACGGCCGCGGCGTCGTCCTCGCTGAATTCCACCCAGCCGACCGTACTCAGGCCCGGCCGCCGGCGGCACCGACTAACGCTCGGAAACCTTGCCGCCGTCCACTTCCAGCCGCCGGGTGACCGAAACCGCGTCGAGCATCCGGCGATCGTGCGTCACCAGCAGCAGCGTGCCGGGGTAAGTGTCCAAAGCGGACTCGAGCTGTTCGATCGCGGGCAGGTCGAGGTGGTTGGTCGGCTCGTCCAGCACCAGCAGGTTCACGCCGCGCGCCTGCAGCAGCGCCAGCGCCGCGCGGGTGCGCTCACCGGGCGAAAGCGTCGCCGCCGGGCGCAGCACGTGCGCGGCCCTGAGCCCGAATTTCGCCAGCAGCGTACGGACTTCCGCGTCCGCGAACGACGGGACCTCCCGCGCGAACGCCTCCGCCAGCGGGGCGTCGCCGAGGAACAGCCGGCGGGCCTGGTCGACCTCGCCGACCACCACGCCCGGCCCCAGCGCGGCAGCGCCCTCGTCCAGCGGCAGCCTGCCGAGCAGCGCGGCGAGCAAGGTGGACTTGCCCGCGCCGTTCGCGCCGGTGATGGCGACCTTGTCCGCCCAGTCGATCTGCAGGTCCACCGGACCGAGCGTGAACTCGCCGCGCCGCACCACCGCGCCCCGCAGCGTCGCGACCACCGCGCCCGCGCGCGGAGCGGCGGCGATCTCCATCCGCAGCTCCCACTCCTTGCGCGGCTCCTCGACCACCTCGAGCCGTTCGATCATCCGGTCGGTCTGGCGCGCCTTCGCAGCCTGCTTCTCGGTGGCCTCGCTGCGGAACTTGCGGCCGATCTTGTCGTTGTCGGTCGCCTTGCGGCGGGCGTTCTTGACGCCCTTTTCCATCCACGCGCGCTGCATGCCCGCCCGGGCCTCCAGCGACGCGCGGGTGCTGGCATATTCCTCGTAGTCCTCGCGCGCGTGCCGCCGCGCGACCTCCCGTTCCTCCAAATAGGACTCGTACCCGCCGCCGTACGTCTTCACCTGCTGCTGCGCCAGGTCCAGCTCCACCACGCGGTCGACCGTGCGGGCGAGGAACTCGCGATCGTGGCTCACCAGCACGGTTCCGCCGCGCAGCCCGGTGACGAACCGCTCCAGCCGGGCGAGCCCGTCGAGATCGAGGTCGTTGGTCGGCTCGTCGAGCAGGAAGATGTCGTAGCGGCTCAGCAGCAGCGACGCCAGCCCGGCGCGCGCGGCCTGCCCGCCGGACAGCGAAACCATCGGCTGGTCGAGGTCGACCGCCAGCCCGAGGTCCGCGGCGACCTCGCCGGCCCGGTCGTCGAGATCCGCTCCGCCGAGCGCGAGCCAGCGGTCCAGCGCGGTGCCGTATGCGTCGTCAGCGCCGTCCTCGCCCGCGGTAAGCGCATCCGTCGCCGCGTCGAGCGCGGTTTGCGCGGCCGCGACGCCGGTGCGCCGCGCGAGGAAGGCGCGCACCGACTCCCCCGGCCGCCGCTCGGGCTCCTGCGGGAGATGCCCGACGGTGGCTGTCGGCGGGTTCAGCCGGATCTCGCCGGATTCCGGGCTGGCCAGCCCCGCCAGCGTGCGCAGCAAGGTGGACTTGCCGGCGCCGTTGACGCCGACCAGCCCGATCACCTCGCCCGGGGCGACGACGAGGTCCAGACCGGAGAAGAGAACGCGGTCACCGTGGCCCGCGGCCAGGTCCTTCGCGACGAGTGTGGCGCTCATATCGGAGCCGAGTTTACGGGGACCCCGCGCGCCGCGTGCCGCGTGTCGGCTTCGTCACTGGGAGTGGGTACTCTGGGCGGGTTGCCGGGTCCCAACGAGAGCAGTGAGGTCGGTGAAAAGCGATGGCGGAACCCGCCCCGGTCCCGTTCGGCCGGGGGAAACAGCGGGCTCCCCGGCCAACCGTCAGCAGACGTCGCGAGGTGAGCCACGCCAGCGCACGGTCGCTGCTGATGACCGTGCTGGGCGAGTACGTGCTGCCCCGCGACCGTCCGGTGTGGACGTCCATGCTGGTCGAATCGCTCGGCATGCTCGACATCGAGGAGAAGTCGGCGCGGCAGGCGCTGGCCCGGTCCGCGGCCGAGGGCTGGCTGGTGTCCGAGCGCATCGGCCGCCGCGTCCGCTGGTCGCTGACCCCGCCCGGACGGCGGCTGCTCACCGAGGGTGCCGAGCGCATATACGCCTTCGGCCGCGACGCGCACGCCTGGGAGAACACCTGGCTGATGCTGATCGTCTCGGTGCCGGAGGCGAAACGCGACCTGCGGCACCGGCTGCGCACGCGCCTCACCTGGGCCGGGTTCGGGTCCCCGGTCGCGGGCGTCTGGGTGAGCCCCGATCCGAGCCGCGAGCCCGAGGCGCAGAAGATCGTCGCCGACCTCGGCCTCGAAGCGCAGGCGATGTCGTTCACCGCGGAGTACGGCGCGATCGGCAGCCAGGAGAGCATGGTCGAGCGGTCCTGGGACCTGTCCGAGCTGACCGACCGGTACGAGGACTTCATCGACCGCTTCACCGGCGTGACGCCGTCCGGCGAGCAGGCGGTGCTGCGCGCACAGACCGAACTGGTGCACGAGTGGCGGCGCTTCCCGTTCCTCGACCCGCAACTGCCCGCCGAACTGCTGCCCGCGGGCTGGAGCGGAGCCAAGGCGGCCGAACTGTTCCACCGCAAGCACGTGGAATGGCGGCCGGCCGCGCAGGCGTACTGGGACCAACTCACCGCGAACGAGGAGCAAGCATGACCCGGTTGGACCGCGACGGCGGGCTTGCCGTGCTCACCATCGACGAGCCGCCGCTCAACCTCTACACCAAACCGCTGCAGGACGCCCTGCTCGACGCGATCGGGTCGCTGGAGGAAACGCCCGCCCGCGCCCTGCTGATCCGCGCCGAAGGCCGCGTCGTGAGCGGCGGCGTCGACGTGGCGCTCTTCGACGCGCAGTCGTCTCCTGATGAAGCCAAAGTGCTCTTCGACGAACTGCTCACCGTGCCCGATCGCCTTGCCGCACTGCCGTTCCCGACGGTTTTCGCCGCCCACGGCCTGTGCCTGACCTGGGCGTTCGAGGTCGCCATGGCCTGCGACCTGCTGCTGGCCTCCTCCCGGGCGAAATTCGGCCTCGTCGAGAAGGTCGTCGGCCTCACCCCCACCATGGGCGGCACCCAGCGCCTGGCCGCCCGGGCAGGCGTGGCCCGTGCGAAGGAGTTCGTGTTCACCGGCGAACCGTTTGACGCGGCCACGCTGGAGCGCTGGAACGTCGTCAACCGCGTCCTGCCCGACGAAGGCTTCGACGCCGCCGCCCGCGAGTTCACCCGCCAGCTCGCCGAAGGCCCCACCCAGGCGCACGCCGCGACGAAGCGCGTCCTCGCGCACTTCGAACACGGCGGCGTCCCGGAAGCGAACGAGCACGTCACGGCTATCGCTGCCGACCTCTACAACACCGAAGACCTGCGCGGCGCCGTGAAGTCCTTCCTCGCCGACGGCCCCGGCAAGGCCCGCTTTATCGGCCGCTAACCCGGCAGCTGCCCAGCCCGGTCGACAATCCCGTACGAGACCAGGGCTTCCTTGGTGGTGCCCAAATACGCGTGCGTCGCCGAGTCGAACACCAACGTCGTGCCGTCCCAACTGACCCCGACCCCTTGCCGCCCCGCCGCGTCCCTCGCGTTCTCGACCGCACTGAGCCCGCCCAGCTGCGCCACCGCGTCATACATCGCCGCACGCGCCTTGGGTTCGAGATACGTCTCGCTCGCGATCCGCCCGAAGTTCTCCCCCATCGCCGCCGATCCGCCGCCGAGATACTGATACATCGCACCAGCCGTCTCGGGCGCCCCCTTCTTGTAAGCAGGCTCCTTCTGACACGGCTTCTTCTCCGGCACCTTCTCGCCGATGGGGTGATACTTCCCGTCCACGCAGACCGGTACCGGCATCTCTTTCCCTTCTTGCCGGACATACCCGTCCTGCTCCCCGTCCGCAGACAACCACTCCTCGCGGGTGCCGTCCGGGGTCTGCTTTTTGACATAAAGGAACTGCCCCGGCTGCGGCGGCGTATCCGGCTTCTGCAACGCCGCCTTCGCCGCGTCATGCAGCACCCGGACCGGATCCGCCGCAGCCGGCTGCCCACCGCTGAAGGGCACGATCGCCACCGCTGCCACCGCTGCCGCCGCCGCAATGCCGATGGCCCACTTCGTCTTGTTCGGCCTGCCCTCCGCCCGCGCCTCCGCAAGCAGCCTCTCCCTCGCCGGGGCGAGATCGTCCAGAGCGGGCAAGGGAACGTCCGCCGTCCGCTCGCGGAGCAGCTGCATCTCATCCATGGACGGAAACCTCCTCAGAGTCAGTGCCAAGCGCGTCCCGCAACTTCCGGCGGGCGCGATTCAGCCGAGAACGGACAGTGCCGACCGGAATGCCAAGCGCCTCAGCGACTTCCTCGTACGACAGCCCTTCGGTAGCCGTCAGCACCACGACGTCCCGGTCCCCCTCCGCGAGCGCCGCCAATGCCGCCCCCAGTTCCGGCCCACGCGCCACCGCGACCACCCGTTTGGCTACGTCCTCGTCGTGCGCCTGCGCAGGCTGCTGCGGCCCCACCGCCCGGAGAAGCCGGTACTCCCGGACCTCATCCCGCCGGTGCTGCTTCACGACGTTGGTAGCAATGCCGTAAAGCCACGGCCGCGCGTCCGGCCTGGCCAGGTCGTAGCGGCTCCTCTTGCGGAACGCCGCCAGGAAGGTCTCAGCGAGCGCGTCATCGGCAACGTCCCGCCCGAGCCGGCGAGCGAGATACCGGTGGATGAAGGGCGCGTGCCGGTCGAAAATCCCCGCAAACGCCTCCGGCTCGCCGACCGACCGCCTGATCACGCCGGCGTCGTCGTCTTCGGTCACCCCGTTGCCCCTCCCCGGTCTGTCCTGCCCTGTCCACCCTGTTGTCCGCACTCTGCCGGGTTTGAGTTCACGGTGCAGGGTTTGCGCAGGTCAGACGGCAAAGGAGACCTCGTTGCGGGGCTGGTTGGGGGACCCGCTAGAGTAGTCGCATCGCACTTCGCGGGGGTTCCTCCGGGGAGTGAGGAGTCCGGGCTGTGGCGCAGTTTGGTAGCGCACTTGACTGGGGGTCAAGGGGTCGCAGGTTCAAATCCTGTCAGCCCGACCGGACGAACGAGCCGCTTGGCTTGGGTGGAAGCCCAGGTCGGGCGGCTTTTTGCTGCCGGGGTTTGATCTTGGGTCTGGGTGCCGGTGTTGAGGCTTGGGGACCAGCGCGCAACACGGTGGGCCGATCCGGTGGTCGTGCGTGCCTCCTGGCTGAGCACGCGGCGCGTCTCCTGACGATGGCGAACGGTGCAACCCGACCATCGTTCGATGGGCAAAAAACCCAGCGACTCCGCTCACCCGGGCATCGCCCGGCACGACCCTCGCCGAGGCAAGCGCCGCACGCGGACTTGGGGCGCGACGCGGTTCGAGCGGGTTCAGGCTTGGGCAGTGGGCTCGTGGTAGAACGCCGTGTGCCGCCGGACCTGCTCGGCTGCCGCCTCAGCGTCGCCGTTGCGCAGGGCTTTGACCAGGGCGCGGTGCGATTTCTGCGCCGAGGACGCCAGTTTGGGCCACGCGGCCGGGTCCAGTTCCCGTTTGACCAGGTGTTCGGTGACGGCGTCGCGCATGGAGCCCATGAGGTGTGCCAGCAGCGGGTTGCCGCTGGCGAGCGCGACGGCGACGTGGAATTTGCCGTCCAGGGCGAGGTACGTGTCGCTGTCCGCGGAGGCGGCGTCCATCTGGTCCAGCAGTGCTTCGAGGCGAGCCAGTTGCTCGTCGGTGCGTTCGGCCGCAGCGACGCGCGCTGCCTCTTCTTCCAGCAGGCGGCGGGTGTGCAGGACGTCTTCGAGATCGAAATGCCCGAGCGCCATGTACAGCCGCATGAGTCGGGAGATTGTGGGGCCGAGGCGGTCGCTGATCTTCGTGCCGCCGCTCGCGCCGATGCCGGTGCGCACGGTGATGATGTCGAGCGCGTCGAGCACCCGGAGCGCTTCGCGCAGGGAGGGCCGGCTGACCTGCAGCGACTCGCTCAGCGCGCGTTCGCTCGGCAGCCGGTCGCCCGCCTGCAGCTTGCCGTCGTAGATGAGCTGTTCAAGCTGGTCCAGGACGCTTTCGAACAGGCGCTGCTTCCCGACCGGAGCGAACAGCTCGCCGTCGTTCGCCGAGTCGGTCACGTCGAGGTCCTTCCGCCGGTCAGTGCTGGGACCGCCAGCGTACTTGGCCAGACCAGCTGACCGCAGGTCAGTCCCGGCCGGCCGCGACGATTTTCTCCGCCAGCAGCTTCGGCCGCGTGTACATCGCCTCGTGGCCGCCGGGCATCTGCACGAGCCGGAAGTAGCCGAGCCGGTTGGACATCCGCGGGTGCCAGCCCCATTCGCCTTGCAGCAGGCCGTTGTCCTCGGTGGCGTTCAGGTAGCTTTTCGGGATCGGCAGTCCGGCGAACGTCTTGAGGTCCACGGGTTCGGTGAACGGACGGAACGGCTGCGGCCGCAGGCCGTCGTAGACTTCGCGGGCCAGCTCGCGGGTCGCGTCGCCCATGAAGCCGTCGCGCCAGATCTCGAAGGGCAGCATCACCGTTCCGTCGCCGCGTTCCGCCGCGTTCGCGTGCAGCGCGGGCGGGAAGAACGGCGGCACGTTGTCCAGCACGGTCTGCCCGTCGAGCAGCACGAACGCGCTCTGGAAGACGAGCCTGCGCACGCGGTCGGGCACGGCCTCCGCGATCTTCGCGATCAGCACGCCGCCCCAGCTGTGCCCGAGCAGCACGAAATCGCGCAGGTCGCGCTCGAGGATGTAGTCGATGATCGGGCGGCAGGCGTCGTCGGTGCTGATGTCGGGCGAGTCGCCGGGGCTCAGTCCGGCCGCGGTCGGCGTGTGGACGTCGTGGCCCAGTGCTTCCAGTTCGGGCCGGACGAGGTTCCAGCTTTCGCCGTACTGCCAGGCTCCGTGAACGAGGACGTAGGTGGTCATGGCGGTCTCCTCAGCGTCCGGTGTAGCGCGGGGTGCGTTTCTCGGCGAAGGCCGCGAGACCTTCTTGCATGTCGGCGGTGTGCATGTGGGCGTACATCGCCACGCGTTCGGCGCGCAGGCCCGCTTCCAGCGACTGGTCGGCGGCCTCGTCGATCAGGTGCTTGGCCCCGGCGAGCACGAGCGGGCTCTTCTCCGCGACGAGTTCGGCGAGTTCCTGCACCCGTTTCCCGAGCGCGTCGTCGTCGACGACCTCGTTGACCAGGCCCCACGGCAGGAAGTACTCGGCCGGGAACAACTGCCCGGTGAACGCGAGGTACTTCGCGCGGGCGGGCCCGACCGCACGGGCGAGCCGCACCGCGCCCCCGCGCCGGGCAGCAGTCCGAAATTCGCGTGCGCGTCGCCGATGCGGACGCTGCGCGCCGCCACCACCAGGTCGCAGGCCATCGCGATTTCCAGCCCGCCCGCCGCGGTGACTCCGTTGAGCGCGGCGATCACCGGTTTCTCGATCCGCGGGAGGTGTTCCAGCGTCTTCGCGGCCTGGCGGAGGAATTCGTGCACGGTGTCCTGGTGTTCCGGGTCGAACGAGTTCAGATCGCCGCCGGCGCAGAACGCCCGGCCCGTCCCGGTGATCACGAGCACTCGCACCGCGGGGTCGTTCTCGAACCGGGTGAGCGCGTCGTCGAATTCGGCGACGAGTTCGGCGTTGAGCGCGTTGAGCGCCTCGGGCCGGTTCAGCCGGATCCAGCCGACCGGTCCGTCGACGCTCGTCAGCACAACCTGTTCAGTCACTTCGGGTCCTCCCTTGGTTTCCCGGTCGCGGCCAGTTCGTCGCGGCACCACGGAGTGGGGACGAACCGGCCGCCGTCGACCACCGTGACCGCGACGTGCCGCGCGGTCAGTCCGTGGTGGTCGGTCGCGGTGTAGCGGTATTCGCCTTGCGGCGTAAGGACTTCGACTGTTTCGAGCGCGTCGCGCACTCGTCGCGGGTCCGCACTGCCCGCCTCGGCGACGGCCGCCGCGAGCAGCTTCACCGCGCTGTATCCGTCCACTGCGTACAGAGACGGCGCGTAGCCGTGGCGTGCTTCGAAGGCGTCCGCCAGCGCCACCGCCGCGTCCCGCACCGGCGACGCCGGGAGATCCCGCGCCACCACCCCGAGCGACGCCGCCGCGACGACCCCTTCGGCGGCCGGACCGGCGACGTCCAGGAACCTCCGGTCGGAATTGCCGTGGCTCATCAGCAGCGGAAGGTCGCGCGGGCGCTGCCGTACCAGCTCGACAGCGGGCGGGCCGGTCGCCCACGCCATCACCGCCTGCGCCCCGCTGTCGCGGACCCGCTCGAACAACGCGGCGAATTCCCGTGCCGCCATGGGAAATCGCTCGACATGCGTCCACTCGACACCGTGTCCGGGGGCAAGGTCGACGTGCTTGCCGAGGCCGGCGCGAGCGAACACGCTGTTCTCGTCGCCGATCAGTGCGACCCTGCTCAGCCCGTGCGCCCGACAGTAGCGGAGGAGTTGCTCGGCGACGGCACTCGCGGTCGGCGGGGTCATGAACGCATAGGGGCGGACCGGGTCCACCTGACTGTCGGCGGCTCCGGTTGACACGTAAGGCACTCTGGCGTCCTCGGCGACCGGAATGATCGCCAGGCTCGCGTTGGAGAACGACGTGCCCACCACGCCCGCCACCGGCGCGCGCAGCAGCTCGGCGAAAGCGGTCACCGCGTGCGCCGGACTGGTCCGGTCGTCGGCGACCACGAGTTCGACCGGCTGCCCGAGCAGGCCCCCGGCGGCGTTCAGCTCGTCGACGGCCAGGCGCGCGCCCCGCTCGTTGTCCTGCCCGCCCGGGTTGTCGCCGGTGCGCGAGACGACCTGGCCGAGTACCACCGGCATCCGCGATCTCCCTCACGTCATCGAGTACTTCATCAGTTGGTCTGACCAAGTTACCATAGGGTGAGGCATCCTGGAACGGCGACGAAGAGGTGGGCCGATGACTTCCCTGCTTGACGTGAACTACAGCGACTTGCTGGTCGAGGCGCTGACGCGGTATCCGGACCGGACCGCGTTCGTGGCGGGCGACCGGCGCGTGAGCTACGCCGCGGCCTCGGACGGGGTCGGCCGGATCATGCGGATCTTCGCCGAGCGCGGCCTGACCGCGGGCGACGGGATTGCCGTGCTCAGCGGCAACACTCCCGAGGTCTGGCTGGTCCAGGCGGCCGCGACGCTGCTCGGCGTGCACTACAGCGGCCTGCACCCGCTCGGCTCGGCCGAAGATCACGCGTACGTGTGTGACGACGCCGGTGCCGACCTGCTCATCGTCGATCCCGCGCACGCCGAAGCCGGCGCCGCGATCGCCGAGCGGTCCTCGCGGATCAAGCACACCCTGGTTCTCGGCGAATCGGACCTTGCCGAGAACCTGTTGGCATTGCTCGAAACGACGCCGGGCAGCGCCTTGACACGCCTTGCTGCCGGACCGGAGCACGTGCCCTGGATCGCGTACACCGGCGGGACGACGGGACGGCCGAAAGGCGTGAAGCTCCCCGATCGCGCGCTCGTGCACACGGTGTCCACGATCATCGCGTCGCTCGACCTCCCGAGCGCGCCGCGGTATCTGACGGTCGCGCCGCTGTCGCACGCCGGCGTGCTGCCGATCCTGCCGACGCTGCTGCGCGGCGGGACCGTGATCGTGCACCGCGGCTTCGACCCCGAGCACTGGCTGCGCACGGTGCAGGAGGAACGCGTCAACTGGAGTTTCTGCGTGCCGACGATGCTGTACAAGCTGCTGGATTCCGGGCTCGCCGCGAAGTTCGACGTCAGCTCGCTCGATACCTTGATGTACGGCGCGTCCCCGATGTCGCCGTCGCGGATCGCCGAGGCGCACGACGTGCTCGGACCGGTGCTGCTGCAGGCGTACGGGCAGACCGAATGCGTGTCGTGGGCGACGGTGCTGCGCAAGGACGAGCACGTGCCCGAACTGCTCGATTCCTGCGGGCGCGCGGTGCTGGGCCAGCGCGTGGTGCTGCTCGACGAAGACGATCAGGCGGTCTCCCCCGGCGAAGTCGGCGAGATCTGCGTGCGCGGTCGGGGAATCATGAGCGGCTACCACAACCGGCCGGAGGAGACCGAAGCCGCGTTGCGCAACGACTGGCTGCACACCGGCGATCTGGCCGTCCAGGACGAACGCGGGTTCTTCCGGATCGTGGAGCGCAAGAAGGACATGATCATCTCGGGCGGGTTCAACGTGTACTCCCGCGAGATCGAGGACGTCATCGCCGAGGACCTGGCCGTCGCCGCCGTCGCGGTCATCGGGGTGCCGCACGAGCGGTGGGGCGAGGCGGTCACCGCGGTGGTCGTGCCCCGCCCGGGATCCACAGTGGACAGTGCGGCGCTGGTCGAGAAGGTCCGGCTGCGCAAAGGGAAGCACCAGGCTCCGAAGACGGTCGACATCGTCGCCGAGCTGCCGGTGACGGCCATCGGGAAGGTCGACAAGAAGAAGCTGCGGGAGCGTTACTGGGGCGGGACTGCCCGGCAGGTGCACTGACACCCTCGCGGGCGGCGGGATTGTCCCGCCGCCCGCGAGGATTCATTCAGCGAGATTCTCCAGCACTTCGCCGCGCGTTTCCCGGCCGAACAGGAGCACGACGGCGGCTGCGGCGAGGAAACACAGCGACAGCACCAGGAAAGTTCCGGTGAAGCCCCACGCGGCGAGCACCGCGGGCACGGCGAGCGGGCCCACCACGGAGCCGATCCGCCCTGCGGCGGACGCGGTGCCGGCTCCGGTGGCGCGAGCACCGGTCGAGAACAGTTCGGGCGTGTAGGCGTTGATCCCTGCGGTCATGGCGGCGAGGAAGACGTTCATCACGCAGCCGGCGACGAGCGCCCACGTCGAACTGGAAGCCAGCCCGTACCAGAGCGCGGCCGCCGACGTCAGCACGGCACTGCCCGCGTAGACCGGTCGTCTGCCGAGCCGTTCGAGCAGATAGCACGCGACCAGCGTGCCGGGAATGCCCCACGCCAGCATGAACATCGTGGTGCCGATCGATTTCGCGATGCTGGCGCCGTGGTCGACGAGGAGCTTGGCGATCCAGATGTTGATGCCGTACTGCGCCAGCAGCTGAAAGAACCACATCGCCCACGCGGTAGCCGTTCGCCTGCGCTGCGCGCCGGTGAACAGGTCGCGCAGCGGCCCGCGGGAGACGGGAGCCTTGAGCGGGACTGTCGCCGCCGGCGTCCCCGCCGGGGCGAGAGCTTCGAACCGCGCCAGGGTCGCCCGAGCGTCGTCGATGCGGCCGCGCGCGACTTGCCAGCGGACGGATTCCGGCACGCCGCGCCGGACGACGAACGCGAACATCGACAGCACGAACATCAGCACGAAGGCCAACCGCCAGTCGAGCAGCAGCGTCGCGCCGCCGGCGATCAGGAACGAGAGCACCACGAGGATCTGCGCCGAACCGAGATACGCGCCGCGCCGCCGTGCGGGCAGGTACTCCGAGATCAGCGCCACGGCGCACGGCAGTTCGGCCCCCATGCCTATCCCGGTCAGAAACCGGCACGCCAGGAGGGATTCGTAGTTGAAGGCGAACGCGGTGAGCAGGCTTGCCAACCCCCACAACAGCATGCTCATCGTGAAGATCGGCCGCCGTCCGAAACGGTCGGACAGCCAGCCCGCGCCGGCGGAGCCGAGGGCCATGCCGACGAACGCGAGGCTGGCGACGCTGCCGGATTGCAGTGCGGTCAGGCGGAATTCGGAGCTGATCGGCGCGAGCACGAAGGTCAGGATCGCCACGTCGGCGGCGTCGACCAGGTAAGCGGTGGCCACGATGGCCACGATTCGCTTGTGCAGCTTGGTGAACGGCAGTCCTTCGAGGCGGGCGAGCAGTGCCGCGCCATCGGTTCTACCAGTGGTGGACGGGTGCATGGCGGGCTCCTTAGTTCGCGGCGAGAAGTGCGTCCATGCGGTCATAGGAGGCGCGCAGCCGCCCCATGCCTTCCTCGGCGACGTGATCGCGCAACTCGCGCGAGGCGAACTCGCACCGGAGCGTGACCGAGGTGCCCGCCCCCTGCTCGTCGAACTGGATCGTGATCAGACTGTCCCCGCCGGCCCATTCCTTGGTGTAGCTGAACTTCCACGGCGGCTCTATCTCGCGGTACTCGCCGCCGAAAACGACCTCCCCGCCGTCTGGCCCGCGCTGCCCGAAGCGCCACCTCCCGCCGGGCCGCAGATCGATTTCGGTGATGTGGTTGTCGTGCCCCTCGATCCCCCACCACCGGCGCACCTGCTCCGGGTCGTGGTGAGCCGCCCACACCGCGTCCCGCGGCGCGTCGACCTCCCGCGTGACGACGATCGTCGTCTCCCCGCGCTTGCTGATGACAGCGTCGCCCATGCTGGCTCCTTTGTCAGCTGGTCACTTGGTTTGACCAAGTATCCATCTCGCGGCTAGCGTGTCAACGACTCGTCGAAGGGAGATCGACCCATGTCGGCCTATTGGGTGGCCCGTGCCACCGTCCGCGACCCCGAACCCATGGCGGAGTACTCGGCGATCGTCGCCCGGCTCCGCGACCGCTACGGCTTCGAGCCCCTGTCCCGGGGCGTACGGGTGGAGCAACTCGAGGGCGAGCGGCAGTTCAGAGAGCACTTCCTGCACCGGTTCCCGTCGATGGACGCGGCGCTGGCGATGTACCACTCGCCGGACTACCAGCGGGCGGCCGAGCTTCGCCGCGCCGGCTGCGACGGGTGCGAGCTGGTCCTGCTCGACGGCGGAGATTCCGTCGCCGGCTAGCGGACGCTGCCGCACCTCAAACGGGCGGGGTGCGTCCGAGTCATGCTCGGAGGCACCCCGCCCGGAACAACGCCGTGCGACGTCGGCATCGCCCAGATTCCATCGCTCGCTGCCAGGGCTCGCCGGGATACGGAAGAAACCTGCCAAGTGAGCGCGTAGTGCCTGGTCAGCCGTCGCTGCGGCGATGGTTCTGGACCATGCGCAGGAGCTTCCCGGTCCACAGTTCCTGACCTGAAAAGCGGCGCTTGCGGTACTGCTCGGCCAATCCGTCGAGATGCTGCTCGGAGCAGCTGACCAGCCGTTTCCGCCCATCGCTGAGGAACCGGACACGAAGGCATACAGCGCGGTCGGGGCGAGCCGGAACATCAGCCCCGTGCGAGGCGGGCGCTGCGGGTGTCGGATTCGGTGCGCTGCGTTCCCTTGTCACTGGTCCGGGGTGCTGGGTGGCGTCGATCGACCGGACCGCGGTTCAAGCGGGTGGTGTCGGCCCGCGAGCTGGCGGAGGCGTTCACGCCGACGCGGACGAGGCGGGAATTGGGCTCGGGGACGCAGTCAGGCCTGGCCACGGCGTCGTTGTGGCGCTGTGCCGGAGGACCGGGTCGACGCCCGGCCCTCCGACACAGCGTCAACGTTGGTCGATTTGGAAGTCGTTCTGCGCGACCCGGGCGGGAGCGCACTCGCCGTAGACAAACCACGGATTCTCCCGAGCACCGATCCAGCCACCGACGCGGGAGGTACGGTCATCGCAGGTGGTAATCGTGCGGATTTCGCCTGAATACACGTAGCAGCCACCCTCCCAACGATGGTTGTCGTTGACCTTGTGGAAGCCGTAGCAGTCGTAACTCGCCGTGGGACTCGCCGACACGACCTTTACCCCGGCCGGCGCGACTGATGCCAGAGCTGGCGTGATTCCGGCACCAAGCATCACGGCGACGGAACCTGCAGTCAAACCAATTCTCCTGAATGTATTCATGCCATGTTCCCTTCATCTATGAATCTCGATTTATTCGCCGATCCTGAATTGGGGTCCGTAAAGGGGGCAATTTTCTCGGCCGTTACTGCTGAGACGAGCAGGTTGTGGAGCTTGGAGCAACAGTCACGGGGAACCTGTGATCCGGCGGCGAAGAACAGGCCGGCTATGGGGAGCTACCCACCTGCGCCGTCACATACATAGCCGTTCAGGGCGACGGTCTCGTCGTCGGTGATCTTGTACCAGCCCGGGTCGAACCAGGTGATCCAGCGGTTGGTCGTCGCTTTGCAGCCGGGTCCGACGGAGAAGAAGTCCACGTCGATTCCGTCGTTCCAGCGGCCGCCCTTCTTCGTGCCTGGCGCGACCCAGGCGTAGGTGTAGCCCGAACCGTCGTCGGACCACGCCACGTACACCGGGCGGCTGGTGCGGTTGTCCAGCGCTCCGCAGACCAGTCCGAGAAAGCAGCCGCCGTACACGCCTGCCTTCCCCGCCCCGGGTTCGGCGGTGACGGCGGATGCGGAACCCGCGCCCGCCAGGACCATCGCGGTGGTCACGACGAGCGTCTTGGCCAGGAACCTCATGTCTCCCCCTGCGGTGTGTCTCGTGCGCTCGAGCGCACGAGGAGTCGGCGGTCCTTCGCCCCGGTGCTTCTCCGAACCGCGGGCCTGAGTGAGCGATCGCTCGCATCGAGGTGCGGAACCCAGGTTTAGCGCCGCCGGGTTCTTCACGGTCGGCGGACGAGCGGTTAACAAAGACCGGTGAAGAATCGGAAGACCCAGGCGAAAGACGGCCCGGAGGTCCGTCGGGACTGCTGAGAAGGCGTGTCGTGCCTGGGCTGGGGCATCATCGGCACGGCGCGGGCGCGTCGGCGTCGGGGAAGTAGGAGCCGAGCTGGTCGGTCGTGATGGGCGGATGGGCGAGGGCGCATGCCTCGGCCTCCGCGTCGTCCGGGTTGATCCGCCAGAGCAGACCGGCTCCGTCGCGCCCGCCGGTGAGCAGGTTGCGGCCGTCCGGGAAGAAGGCCGCCGTGTGCACTTCGTCGGTGTGGCCGGACAGGGTCGCCCATAGTGTGGGGATGCGGGGGTCGTGCACGTCCCACAGCCGGGCGGTGTGGTCGTACCCGGCGGTGACGATGCGGGAACCGTCGGGCGAATAGGCCACCGCGGGCACCGCACCCTGGTGTCCGGTCAGCGTGGAGACCGGCGAAGGCGTGCGCGGGTCCTGCACGTCCCAGATGCGTGCGGTGCGGTCGAGGCCGGCGGAGACCAGATGCCGGCCGTCGGGGGCGAAGTCCAGCGCGAGCACGCGGTCGGTGTGGCCCTGCAGCGTCGCGACCAGCCGGGGCCTGGCAAGGTTCGACACGTCGGTCAGGCGCACGGTGTTCGACATGGCGGCGGCGAGCAGGCCGCCGCGAGAGGAGAACGCGAGGGCCGGCGCGAAGTCGGTGGCGCCCGTGACTTCCCCGGCGAGGACCGGCGTGGCCGGGTCGTGCAGCGACCACAGCCGGATCACGTGTTCGGGATCGTCGCCGCCGACGGCGAGCAGCGCGCCGTCCGGGCTGAACCTCATCGCCCGGGCGGTGCCCGGATGTTTGATCGTCCGCGGCAGCGGGCGTGCGCGGGCAGGGTCGGAGATGTCCCACAACCGGACCAGCCCGTCGGTGTCCCCGGCTGCCAGCACGTTCCGGTTCAGGGCGAGGGACCGGACCTGGTTCATCGTCGAGGCCGGCAGCGGCAGCCGACGCGGCCGGTCGGGGTCGTGCACGTCCCACAGCCGCACGGTGCCGTCGCGGGAGCCGGTCGCGGCGGTGCGCCCGTCGGCGGAGACGACCGAGGCGCGGACGGTGTCGGTGTGCCCGCCCAGCACCCTGCCGGGCACGTCGACGAGCCGGACCGTGCCGTCGTTGCCTCCGGTGGCGGCCACCCGGCCGTCGGGGCTGAAGTCGGCGGCCCACACGACGTTGGTGTGGCCGGCGATGGTGCCGAGCACGGTGGGTGCGGCCGGGGCCGACACATCCCACAACAGCGCGGTGTAGTCCCATCCGGTCGTGACGACGGTCTTGCCGTCCGGCGAGAACCGCGCCGCTTGCACCGAGTCCCGGTGCTGGCCCAGGCGGCTCACTTCCCGAGGCCCGCCTTCGGCGCGCAGGTCCCACAAGCGGGCGCTGGCGTCGAACCCGGCGGTGAGCAGCAGCGTGCCGTCCGGGCTGAACACCGCGGACGTGACCATGGGCGAGTGTGCCGGGAACCGGGCCGTGCGGGTGGGGTGGGCAAGATCGGCGACGTCCCACAGTCCTACGGTGCCGTCGTCGGACGCGGTGACCGCGCGGCGTCCGCCGGGGTCGAACTCGGCCCACGCCACCGAGTCGCTGTGACCGGTCAGCGTCGAGACGCGGGTGGGCGTGCTCGGGTCCCGGACGTTCCACACCGCGGCGGTGCCGTCGTTGCTCGCGGTGATCAGCGCGGTGCCGCCGGGACTGAAGGCGACGTGGTACACCGCTTCGCTGTGGGCCTGCACCGCGGCGAGCGAGCGGGGCGCGGCGGGGTTCTCCACATTCCACAGTGACACCACGCCGTCGTGCCCGGCGGCAGCCAGCCGCGCCCCGTCAGGGCTGAAGGCCAGCGACTCCACTCGCTCAGACCTGCTCGTGATCTCCGCGGCGGACTCGGGAGCATGGGGCGAACGCAGCCGCCACAACCGCACCGTGCGGCTGTCCCCGGCACTGGCCAGCAGCGTGCCGCCCTGCCCGAACGCCACCGCGCGCCGGGCCGAATTTTCGGTCAAGACCGTGGTGCGAGGCCCGCGCACGGTGCTGAGCAGGCTGCCGCGGGTGTCGGCGGTCGGATCGAGGCGGAAGGCCGCGACGGCGAGTTGTCCCGCCAGCGCCGGGTCGGCGGTGCGCAGCGCCGGCGCCTGCGCGGCCACCTTCTGCGCGAGCGCGGAGTTGCGCTGCGCCGCGGTGATCTGCGCGGCGCGCACGGCGTACCAGGTGGCCCCCACCGCGATCAGCAGCAGAGCGCTCAACAACGCCACCAGCACACGCAGCTGGGACGCCCGCCGCCGTTCGGCTGCCTCGACGCGCGTGTCCTCGGCCATCGAGGCCGCCAGGAAGTCCCGCTCGGACTGGCTCATCGCCCAGCCGTGGCGCTCGGCCCACGACCGGGCCAGCACCAGCCGCACACCCCGGTACAGCGCGCCCGGGTCCTCGTCCAGTGCGCGCCAGGCGGCTGCGGCGTCGGTGAGGTCGCGGTGCACCCGAAGCCCCTCGCGGTCCTCGGCGAGCCATCCGCGCAGGCGCGGCCACGAGCGGATGAGGGCCTCGTGCGCGATCTCCACGCTGTCCTCGCCCAGCACCACCAGCCGCGCGGCCGCCAGGTGTTCCAGCACCGACCGGACATCGCCGCCGAGTTGGTCCAGCTCGTCCCGGCTTGCTCGCCGCTTGGTGTCCTTGATCCCCTCGCCGAGTGCGCACAGCCGCAGGAAGACCTGCCGGGCGGTGCGCTGATGATCGGAGGACAGCGCGGTGAATGCGACCTCGGCGGTGTGCGCGACAGCGTGCTCGATCCCGCCCGCGGCCTCGTAACCCTTCAACGTCAACGTCGTGCCGCGCCGACGCCGCCAGGTCTCCATCAACACGTGGGAAACCAACGGGAGCACACCGTGCTGCCCGGCGGCGTCGGCGACGATCCGGGCCACCAGCGCGGTCTCCACCACACAGCCCTCCCGCGCGGCGGGCCCGACAACGGCCCGGCGCAGCTCGTCGGCCGTCATCGGCTCCACCGTCACCTGCCCTTCGCGCAAGGCCTGTGACAGCGCGGGATGTCCGACGCAGTCCCCGTAGAAGTCCGCGCGCACGCTCAGCAGCACTCGGCAGCCGCTGCGGTCGGCGATGGCCGCCGTGAGCAACTGGTCGATGAACCGGGCCCGCTCGGCGTGGTCGGTGCAGAGCGTGAACAACTCTTCGAACTGGTCGACGACCAACACCAGCTCGCGCCCATCAGGCGCAGCCCGCCGGACGGCATGGTGCAGTCCCCTCGCATCGTCGGTCGGCCGCGCCACGGGCGTGCCCGCCAGGCCCGCCAACCGGATCAGGCACTCCTCCAGCGGGTGCGCACCCGGCGTCAGCACCACAGTCGGGCTGGCCAGCCTCGGCGCCACCCCCGCCCGGAGCAACGACGTCTTGCCGGTGCCGGAAGCGCCGACGACCACCACCACCCGCTGGTCGGCCAGCCGGGCGAGCACCTCATCCACCAGCGTTTCCCGCCCGAAGAACCGCGCCGCGTCCTCAACCCGCAACGGCGCGAGCCCCGCGTAGGGCGACTCCTCCAGGTCCGGCGGATCGGGCGGCCGCAGCGCCACCGATACCTCGCGCCATCGGCTGTCCCACGCTCCGGCGTCCCCGCCGCACGCCCGCACATACGCCAGCGTCACGTCCAGGCTGGGCAGCTTCCGCCCCGCCGCAGCCTGCGACAACGCCGCCTCCGAGTAGTGCGCCCGCGCACTCAGCACCCGATAAGGAGGCTTGCCCGCCTTCTCCCGCAGCAACCGCAAATCGCGTGCGAACTCCACCAGCGGCCCGTCCCCAGCGGCCAACGGGCTTTCTTCACGCGGCATCCAGGCCACCCCCGCCTCACATCGCCCACCATCCCGAACACTCCACACAGGTGCATCGCGATCTCCAGGTGCGGTATGACACCCCAGGCGAGACGGGACGGGCACCCGGGGCGACGCGGAGGGAAAGAGGCAGGTCGGCCGCGCTGGTCCAGCAGAGCCGGCGTCCATGGAACCGCCGGATTGTCGGGCAACGGATCGAGCCGATCCGGCAAGTGCGCCCGCATGGTGTCCCGCATCCGGCACGGTCGTCTCCCGTGGAAGACCGCCCGCAGTCCGGCGAACATCAGACGAAGCCGACATCGCCCCGGCAGCACACCGATCCCGCCGCCTCCCCGGCCGCCGCGCCTTGCCCCGAACAGCCGAAGCGCTTGACCTAGCACCTGGCAGGTTTCCCCTCGCCTGATTCCGATCGGCGCCCCAAGCCCCGTTCCTTGCGGAGAGCGAGCAGGGCTCAGCTGCGGTCGCTCTCGTCCAGCCGCGCCGCCAGCCCGGCCGGATCGTCCGCCAGGACAGTCGCGTCGCCGAGGAACAGCCCGACACAGCGCTCGCTGGACGTAGACCTGGTCGACGGCGTGGCACCGGCCCTCTTCCGCAACGTCCTCGCACCGCTCGATCCTCACTCCGGGAACAACGGCGTTCCGGGGCTGCGCGTCGAGCACCGGAAAGACCGGCTCATGCGCCGATTGCTCGACCACAGCGGAGCTTTGACCGATGCCCAGGTCAGGATCAACGGCGTCGACGAAACGCACTGGAACTCGATCTTGACGCAGATCCGGAACGACGCCTACGACGAGGAGCGGGCCAACCCGTCCCTGAAGCTCGCGCCGGAACTGAGCCCGAGCGAACTGCACGGCATCAGCGTGCACCGACGGGGATGCGGCCCCGCAGGCCTGGGCAACGCGATGCTCCGACGCGTCGGACTGTTCACCGGCGCGGATTCGGTCGAGGCGTGGCCGATGCTGCCAGCCTGCGAGATCCATGTCGAGATGGACGGCGGGCCCTCGGTCCGCGACGTCGCCAACGCCCTCGCGTACCCGATCGTCGGTATCGTCCACGGCGAGACTGCGGTGCGCCGGCTGGACGACTCCGCTGCGGAAATCGTCGACCGCACCGGCGTCGCCATCCATGGAGGCGAGGCTCCCGGAACGCCCGCGTTCGTGATACGCCGCTCCCCCACATCGCATGCCGGACGGCTCCTCGGCGGGGCCTCCGTCAACCTCACCGACCTGCCCGCCGTCTCACTGCCGGTCGGCGTCCAGCTCGTCGACGGCTGATAGGCCGACCACAACCTTCTCGCGCTGGCTGACCGGCTAGAGCCGATCAGCCCGGTCCGCGATCGTCGCCCCAGCCCCCGCTCACCGGAAGTCGGGAGCCAGCACTCGCCACCAGTTCCTCACTAACGCAGGATGTCGCTCATCGCCGATACGACGGTGCTGCCGTCCATGTCGCGCAGGGAAAGGCCGACCGACGCGGCCGCGGCCTCGGAGGTCTGCCACCGGAATCGGGGCGTGTCGCTGGTGGCGGCTTCGACGACGACGGCCGCCGCATCCTCAGGTGATTGCGGTGTCCCGAAACCTTCGGCGACGAAGCGGAGGAACTTCTCGGTCAACGGGCCATATTGCCCGTCCGGATCCGTGCTGAGGCAGCGCATGTCGGTGTTCTGCACGATATTGGTCTGGACCGCGGCGGGCTCGACCACGCTCACCGCGATCCCGAATTGCGCGGCGACGGGCGCCAAGGACTGCATCAAGCCCTCGACGGCGAACTTCGAGGCGCAGTAGGCGTCCAGGAAAGGTTCACCGATGACGCCGCCATTGCTGGTGACGGTGACGATCCGGCCGGAACCGGCTCGCCGCATGGGTCCGAGCGCCTGCCGGGTGAGCGCTGCCACGCCGAGGAAGTTGACCTCGAACTGGGTTCGCAGCGCCGCGTCGTCGAGTTGTTCCAGGCTGCCCGCGACGCTGATCCCGGCGTTGTTGACGAGAATGTCGATCGTCCCGAACTCCGCGACGACCTCGTCGAGGCACCGCAGCCGGGCATCGCGATCGGTCACGTCCAGTTCGCGCACTGCCAGTTCGACGCCGTCCTTCGCAGCGGTGTCGAGCAGTTGCCCTCTCTCCCGGTGTCCCGCATGGTGGCCACTACGCGGATGTCCCGCCGCGCCAGGCCGATGGCCGTGTGCAGGCCGATCCCGCTCGACGTGCCGGTGACGACCGCGACTTTCCGATCAGACAAGGAACTTATCTCCTCACAAGGTGAACTGCATTGACGACTGCGTGAGCGCGATGGGAGCGAAGCCCCGGCGGCGCATGATGTGCGGCATTAGCAACACCACCCGCACATGAGCATCCGCACGTGAATGATTGCTCCGCGTTCACCGTGATTCCGATGACCCCGCGCGGCGACAGGCTGGCACCGCCCACTCACGCTATTCCGGGTGCGATGCGACAGTGTCCGTCGTCGACGCCGTCCAGCTGGCGAGCAGGTTCATGGCTCGCCGGGACGACGATCCTTCCTGGGTCGTGTAGACGAACAGGGTGGTGTCCGGGTCGCCGGGCAGGGTGAGGGTCTCGTATTCGACGGTCAGGTCCCCGACGAGGGGTGGCGCAGCCGTTTCGATCCGTGCGTGCGCTGGTGCACTCGATGCTGCTCCCACCACTCGCCGAATTCACGGCTGTGTGCGCGGAGTTCGGCGACCAGCTCGGCGGTGGCCCGGTCGTCGGGGTCGCGCCCGACTTCGAACCGCAGGTTCTCGACGGCGGCCCTGGCTTGGTCCGGCCAGTCCACGAACAGCGATCGGGCGTCCTCGTCGAGGAACATCCAGCGGGCGTAGTTGCGGTGGGCGGCCGGAAACTGGTCGAAGTCGGCGAACAGTGCCTTGGCCATCCGGTTGGCGGCCAGGATGTCCGCGCGACGGCCGAGGACAAGCGCGGGCTCGCCGTCGAGGGCGTCGAGGAGCTGGTAGAGACCGGGACGGATGCGTTGCGCGCTCCGAGCTTGTCGGCGAGCCGGCGCCGTGGCGTGTCCGATGAGGTCCTCGAGGTGGGCGCGTCCGGCAGCGTCGAGTTCGAGCGCGCGGCCGATCGCCGCTACGACTGCCGCGGACGGGGTGATGCGACGTCCCTGTTCGAGACGGGCGTAGTAGTCGGTCGACACGCCGGCCAGCCGGGCGACTTCCTCGCGGCGCAGGCCCGGCACGCGACGGACGCGTCCGTCCGGCGGCAGCCCGGCCCGCGCGGGGTCGGCCTGGGCACGGGCGCGCCGCAGGAAATCGGCGAGTTCGCGGTTGGTGTCGGCCATGCGGTCCAGTGTCCCCGACGTTGCCGACCGGTGCCTGGACCTGTGCGTCCTAGGTTGCCGGGTCCGAGGTCGCACAGGGCGCGAGATGAGCCGCTGACCAGGGTTTCTGTCCGGCACGCTTGAGCCGTGCCGGAAACGGCGCCGCGGGACGGCAGGTCCCGAGAACCCTCAGCAAAGGATTCCCTTCGTGAGCAAGATCCTCATCGTCATGTCCGCCGCGAGCACCTGGGTGCGCACCGACGGCTCGTCCTATCCGACCGGCTACTGGGCCGAGGAACTCGCGGCACCACACGAGAAGTTCGTCGAAGCCGGATACTCGGTCGACTTCGCCTCTCCTGGCGGGGTGTTGCAGCCGCTCGACCAGCACAGCGCCGATCCGGAGGTCGCCGGCGCGAATTGCGCCGAATACGTGGCGCACGCGGAGAAGGCGCTGCGGGAGTTCGGCCCGCTGCTCACCCTCAGCGAGGTCGACATCGACGACTACGTCGCGGTCGTGCTGCCCGGCGGACACGGCCCGGTGGTGGACCTGTACCAGGACTCCGACCTCGGCCGCCTGCTCGCCCGGGCGGACGCTGCCGGGAAGCTGATCGGCGCCGTCTGCCACGGCCCCGCCGCCCTGCTGTCCGCTGTGGACGAAGAAGGCAAGTGGCTGTTCGCCGGGCGGGAAATGACGGCGTTCACCGACGAGGAGGAGCAGCTGTTCGGCACCGCCGACGGAGCGCCGTGGCTGCTCGCCAGCCGGTTGCGCGAGCAGGGAGCGAAGCACGTCGGCGGACCTGCCTATCAGGCGTTCACCACTCGTGATCGGAATCTGTTCACCGGCCAGAATCCGGCGTCGAGCGCCCCGATGGCCGAGGCCATGATCGCCGCCCTCCGCTAGCGGCGCGTTCGGCGGCACGTCCCGAAAACCCATCGCCATGATCAACCCAGGAAGAACGGTGAATCCCGTGGTCGCCTTCGCTCCCGAACCCGATGTCGTCGGCCGGGTCGAGAAACGTCTGTTCATCGACGGCCAGTGGCGGCAGGCGTCAGGAGGGGGAACCTTCGCGGTCGAGGATCCGGCCACCGGCCGGGCGCTGTGCGAGGTTTCCGACGGGACGCCCGCCGACGCGATGGCCGCCCTCGACGCCGCCGACCGGGCACGAGCGAAGTGGGCGGACGTGCCGCCGCGCCGGCGGGGCGAGATCTTGCGTCGTGCCCACGACTTGCTGATCGCGCGTCAGGACGAGTTCGCGCTGCTGATCACTTCGGAGATGGGCAAGTCGCTCAGCGAGTCGCGGGCCGAGGTCGCCTACGGAGCGAACTACCTGCGGTGGTTCGGCGAGGAAGCCGTCCGGATCGAGGGCAGCTGGAAGGTCAGCGAGGACGGCACGGCCCGAGTTCTGGTCATGCGGCAGCCGGTCGGGCCGTGCCTGTTGATCACACCGTGGAACGCGCCGCTGGCCATGCCCGCCCGCAAGATCGCCCCTGCCGTCGCGGCGGGCTGCACGATGATCGTCAAACCGGCGCCCCAAGCGCCGCTGACGACCGCCGCGCTGGCCGGGGTGCTGGCCGAAGCGGGCCTGCCCGAGGGAGTGCTCAACGTCGTCCCCACCACGAACGCGGCCGCGGTCACTGAGCCGCTGCTGCGGGACGGACGACTGCGCAAGCTGTCCTTCACCGGCTCCACCCCTGTCGGGCGTCTCCTGCTGGGCCAAGCGGCTGGCACCGTCCTGCGCGTTTCGATGGAACTCGGCGGGAACGCCCCCTTCATCGTCTGCCAGGACGCCGACCTCGACGCCGCGGTGGACGGCGCGATGACCGCCAAGCTCCGCAACATCGGCGAGGCGTGCATCGCCGCCAACCGCTTCCTCGTCCACGCCGCCGTCGCCGAGGAGTTCAGCAAGAAACTCGCCGCTCGCATGAACAAGGTCGCCCTCGGGCCGGGGACCGACCCGGCCGCCGATCTCGGCCCCCTCATCGACGAACGCCAACGCCGGAAAGTCGCTGAACTGGTCGACGACGCCGTCGCGGCCGGGGCCCGGGTGCGCACCGGCGGGGTCGTGCCGGCGGGAGCGGGGTACTTCTACCCGCCGACCGTGCTCACCGACGTGCCCGCCGGCTCTCGCATCACCCGGGAAGAGATCTTCGGCCCCGTGGCAGCGATCCAGACGTTCACCACCGAGGCCGAGGTCCTCCGCGCCGCGAACGACACCGAGTTCGGCCTCGTGAGCTACCTCTACACCCGCGACCTGAGCCAGGCACTGCGCATGAGCGAACAACTGGAGACCGGCATGGTCGGCCTCAACCGCGGCTACGTCTCCGACGCCAGCGCCCCCTTCGGCGGTATGAAGCAATCAGGTATCGGCCGCGAGGGCGGCAACACCGGCATCGACGAATACCTCGAGCAGAAGTACGTCGCCATCGACGCGGCGCCAAGCGGTGCGGGGGAATCCCGTTGAGCAGCACGGTGTTCGACTCCTTCCTGTTCCGCGACCTGTTCGGAACGCCCGAGATGCGCGCGATCTTCAACGACGACGCCTACCTGAACACCGTCGTCCGCGTCGAAGTCGAATTGGCCAGGGCACAAGCACGGGTCGGCGTCATCCCCGCCTGGGCCGCTGATGCCATCGCCGCGTCCTGCGCTCATGCCCGCCTCGACCGCGAGCGGCTCCGCCGCGACACCGACAACGTGGGCTACCCGATACTGCCGATCGTCACGCAACTCGCCGAGCAATGCGGCGACGCGGGCGGCTACCTCCACTGGGGCGCCACGACCCAGGACATCATGGACACGGCGACGGTGCTCCAGTGCGCCGAGGCCCTGGCGCTGATTTCCGACGCACTCGACCAGCTGCGGGAACACCTGCGGCAGCTGGCGCGGACCCACATCGGCACGGTCACCGCCGGGCGAACCCACCTCCAGCACGCCCTGCCCGTCACCTTCGGCTACCGGGCGGCCGTCTGGCTGTCGGCGCTGGACCGCCACGCCGACCGGCTGGCCGCGGCCCGGCAGCGGGACCTGATGGTCCAGTTCGGAGGCGCCGCGGGAACCCTCGCCTCCCTCGGGCCCGGCCCGGACGGCCTCCGGGCACGAGCGGCGCTCGCCGAACAACTCGGTCTGCGGGACCCCGAGATCACCTGGCACGTCGCCCGCGACGGTTTCGCCGAGATCGTCGGCCTGCTCGCCGCGATCGGCGCGTCGATCGGCAAGATCGGCGCCGATGTCGCCCTCCTGTGCTCCACCGAGTTCGGAGAACTGGCCGAGCCCTTCGTGACCGGGCGCGGAGCCAGCTCCACCATGCCCCAGAAACGCAACCCCGTCTCCAGCGAACTCATGATCGCCGCGGCCAAACTGCTGCGGGACAAGGCTTCGGCCATGCTGGACGCGATGGTGCAGGACTTCGAACGCGCCACCGGGCCGTGGCAAGTCGAATGGGCCGTCCTCCCCGAAGCGTTCCTCCTGCTGTCCTCCTCGCTCGCCCAGGCCGTACACACGATCGGCGGTCTCCACGTCGACGCGGAGCGGATGCGCGCCAATCTCGGACTCACCAACGGACTCATCGCCGCGGAGGCGGTCATGATGGCCCTCGCCCCCGTCCTCGGCCGCCACCGTGCCCATGAACTCGTCTACGCCGCGTGCGCTGAAGTCATCAACTCCGGCGGCGACCTTGCCACCGAACTGAGCAGGCACCCCGAAGTCACGGCGAGTCTCGACGCGGGTCAGCTCCTTCAGCTCTGCGATCCCGCGGGCTATCTGGGAAGCGCGCAAGCCATGACGCGAGCTGTCGCGCAACGGCGACCTGAGCACGATCGGCCCGCAGAGTGACTATCGGCCGCCGTCCGGACGGCCGGTGCGGTTCGCGAGCATGATGGTGCCGCTGGCCAGGAGCGCGGCGAGGATCGCGCCGACGGTGTTCATCTCCCAATCGTTGGTGTCGCAGGCGCGTCCGATGGCGGGGACCAGGGCCTGAACAGCCTCGATCCCGGCGGACAGGCCCGCACCGGCCGCGAGCATCAGCAACGGTCGCCGCGTGACCAGCGCGGCGAAAAAGACCGGCGGGAAAAACAATGCCACGTTGGCCAACGACTCCACGCTGGTCAACGTAGGCACGGAGAACTGCACCGCGCAGGCGATGTAGTCCACCCGGCTCGAGGTCGGAACAAGGGTCAGAACAACGACCGGCACCACGGACAGCATCACGAGCGTCCAGAGGATCAGGTGCCTGTGCTTGCTGCTCCGGATGCGCAGCAGCAAGTAGCCGGCGCCGACACAGACGACGGCGATCAGGAGCAACACCACCGGCACCAGCGCCGAGTTGTCCAGCAGGAAGTTGGTGATCATCAGGGAGCCGATCGTACGGCCGGCGACACCGGGGCCGCCGTCGCGCCCGCAGTAATGCCAGGAACTTGAGGCGGCGTTACGGGTGCCGTTGAGGAACCTTCACGGACTCTGATTCCCTCGCAGACCTTCAGAGGCAGCCAGGCGAGCACCACTCGGACGATTCGGCGACCCTGGCGTCCTTTGTGGACATTCAGCAGCCTGAGGTCGCCCGGCTTGCGTCCGCGGCATTGCAGGCCGACAGAGCCGCAGGCATCCGTTCTTGCCATCGTATGCAAAGCGGCGCTACCCTCCTTGCACACGATGGCAAAGTGGCCCATCGCGGCACCTGAGTCGTGCCGCCGCGCACTTCGCGCGATCAGGCTCTGTGCCTGGCCGCGCCGAGCCGTCCGCGGGCCATCGCGCCTTCCCGTCCGAGGAGTGAGGTCCATGGCCCCTTTTCGTCACCGCTTCCGTTTCAGACGCAGCGCGCTGGTCGCCGCGACAGTGCTCGGCGCGGCCGTGGTCGCCGCCGCGCCCGGGCAGGCCGCGACCACGTCCGGCGGAGTGCTTTACCGGCCCAGCACCGCGGCCGGTTCCACTGAGGACGCGAGTTATCCGCGGGTCGTCCGCCTCGCGCACAACGGCGCGGCGAACGGCACGCTGCTGGCGACCTTCTCCCACTCCGGCACGGGCGTCGGGAAGGCGAACTTCCCGATCTACCGCTCGACCGACAACGGCGTGACCTGGACGTCCGCGCCGATCAGCACGGTCACCGACACCCAGCACGTCTGGGACCTCGACGGCCCGACGCTCTACGAACTGCCGCGCGCCGAAGGTTCGCTTCCGGCCGGGACGCTGCTCGCCGCGGGCACCGCTTGGAACCACGGCGACTACACGCAGCAGGCAGTCGAGGTTTTCGCGTCCACCGACCAGGGCGCGAGCTGGACCTACCGCAGTTCGTGCGCGGCCGAATCGGGCATGGCCAACACGATCGGCCACGGCATCTGGGAACCGGAGTTCGCGGTCACCGACCACGGGCTCATCTGCTACTTCTCCGACGAGCGCCCGTCGTCGAACGGCTACGCCCAGGTCCTCGCGCACACGGTCTCCACCGACGGCGGCCTGACCTGGGGCAGCGAAATCTACGACGTCGCGCTGCGGAACGGGATCGACCGGCCGGGGATGGCGACCGTCGTCCCGTTGCCCAACGGCTCCTACGCGATGACCTACGAGGACTGCAAGGCCGGTGCCGACCCGGACCAGGCCTGCGACGTCTACTTCAAAACCTCCCCGGACGCCGAATCGTGGAATCCCGGGAGCCTCGGCACGCGGATCGAAACCGCCGATCACCGGTTCCTGCTGCACACGCCGTACCTGACGTGGTCGCCGGCGGGCGGGGCGAACGGGACGCTCGTCGCTTCCGGGCAGCGGGTCGTCGCGGGCACCGACGGGTCGCTGGCGATCCAGCCGGAGGACGGGCACGTGCTGTTCGTGAACCGGAACCTCGGATCCGGGCCGTGGCAGGAGATCACCACGCCGGTGACCACCGCGCCCACCGGCGGTTACAACGCGGGCGAAACGGCCTGCGCCGGATACAGCTCGCCGTTGCTCGGCGCGCCGTCCGGCAACACGTTCCTGATGCTCGCGGGCACTCATCTGTCGACCGGCAAATGCGAGACGGACTTCGGCACCGCGACGCTGCCCAACGCGCAGGGCCAGATCACCGGCCCCGGCACCACCGGCAAATGCGTCGACGTGAACACCAATACGTCGGTCAACGGCAACGCGGTCCAGCTCTACACCTGCGGCATCGCGACCGGCCAGCAGTGGTCGCTGGAAACCGACGGAACCATCCGGGCCTTCGACAAGTGCCTGAATGTCGTCGGCGGAGCGACCGCGAACTCGTCCAAAGTGGAGCTTCGCGACTGTCTCGGCACGCCCGCACAGCAGTGGCAGGCGCGGGCGGACGGATCGATCTACCACCCGCAGTCGGGTCGGTGCCTCGACGACCCGGCGGCCCAGACCGCGGACGGCACGCAGTTGCAGATCTACGACTGCAACGGCCTGTTCACCCAGGTCTGGCACGTTCCGGCCTGACCCGGAAGGGCGGCCAGCCCACCGGCTGGCCGCCCTCGCGCGGGTCAATCCCGCGCGCCGCGCCGGTTCAGTTCCTCCACGACCGCCGCGTCCACGAAAGTCCGCGCAGTCGGCTCGCCGTCCGTTTCCAGCCACAGGTGCAACCGCGCCGGCCCGCCCGGGGCCGGGACCGTCAGCGGGAACGCTTCGCTAAGCCGGAACGGTTTCGCCTGCGCAGCAAGAGAAACCGACACCGGAGGCAGCTCGCGCGAACTCGGCGCGCAGCGTTCCCTCGATCGGTGCCCGGCCGGTGTGCGAAATGTGCACGTCCAGGGTCAGCGGTCCGGCCGGGACCGGCAGGTCGGCACCCGCGTGCGCACGTTCCGGCCTGAACGGAAAGGGCGGCCAGCCCACCGGCTGGCCGCCCTCGCGCGGGTCAATCCCGCGCGCCGCGCCGGTTCAGTTCCTCCACGACCGCCGCGTCCACAAAGGTCCGCGCAGTCGGCTCGCCGTCCGTTTCCAGCCACAGGTGCAGCCGCGCCGGGCCGCCCGGGGCCGGGACCGTCAGCGGGAACGCTTCGCTAAGCCGGAACGGCTTCGCCTGCGCAGCAAGAGAAACCGACACCGGAGGCAGCTCGCGCGAACTCGGCGCGCAGCGTTCCCTCGATCGGTGCCCGGCCGGTGTGCGAAATGTGCACGTCCAGGGTCAGCGGTCCGGCCGGGACCGGCAGGTCGGCACCCGCGTGCGCTCGTTCCGGCCTGACCAGGAAAGGGCGGCCAGCTCACCGGCTGGCCGCCCTCGCGCGGGTCAATCCCGCGCGCCGCGCCGGTTCAGTTCCTCCACGACCGCCGCGTCCACAAAGGTCCGCGCAGTCGGCTCGCCGTCCGTTTCCAGCCACAGGTGCAACCGCGCCGGCCCGCCCGGGGCCGGGACGGTCAGCGGGAACGCTTCGCTAAGCCGGAACGGTTTCGCCTGCGCAGCAAGAGAAACCGCCACCGAAGGCAGCTCGCGCGAACCCGGCGCACCCCACCCGGCGCGCAGCGTTCCCTCGATCGGTGCCCGGCCGGTGTGCGAGATGTGCACATCCAGGGTCAGCGGTCCGGCCGGAACCGGCAGGTCGGCACCCGCGTGCGCCGGCACCAGGTCGACCACGAGCGTCGTCTCGGCGAAGGCGTCGGCCGGGTCGAGGCCGCCCCAGTCCTTCGGCCGCCGGTGCGCGTCCAGCAGGCCCGCCATCTCGTGTTCCACGTCGGTCAGTTCGGTGTAGACGTAGCCGCAGAACCGGTCGTGCCTGCGGATCTCCTGGGTCTGCCAGCGCACGTGCCACGCCCGCTCCAGGCTGGTGAACCCGGCCCCGTACTCGCTGTTCAGCACCGGGACGCCGGAGCGCGGGAAGGAGGCGGAACCGTAGAAGGATTTGTCCACGAGGAAGTCCGGCCGGAGCCGGACCTCGAAGGACTCCCGTTCGCCGGACGCGAGCGCGGCGACGGTTTCCGCCCAGCGGCGCGGGCTTTCGTCGTAGTAGTGCCAGTCGACGAGGTCCGTTTTCACGTGCGCCCAGCCGGAGTTCTCCACGATCGGCCGGGTGTCGTCGAGCGCGCGCAGGAGGTCGTAGGCGCGCGTGGCCGCGGCGGCCCGCTCGGCGCTGCCGGGGATGTCCCAGTCCAGGCCCCATTCCTCGTTGTACAGCCCCCAGATCACGATCGACGGATGGTTGCCGTCCCGCCGCACGAGGCCGGGCAGCTGCGCCTCGAACGCGGCGGCCGCCGCCGGGCTGAACCGGCTCGGGCCCGGCGGTTCGGCCCAGACCAGCATCCCGATCCGGTCCGCGTGGTCGAGCCATCGCGGCTCCTCGGCCTTGAGATGCTTGCGCACCAGGGAGAACCCGAGTTCTCGCGCCAGGTCGAGGTCGCGGACCAGCGCCGCGTCATCCGGTGCGGTGAGCCCGCTCTCCGGCCAGTAGCCCTGGTCCAGCACGCCCCGCACGTACAGCCGTTCCCCGTTGAGATACAGCGCTTCGCCGCGCGTTTCGATCCGGCGCAGCCCGCCGGTCACGGTCAGCCGGTCGGCGTAGTCCCCTCCCCCACGCGCAGCGCGATGGCGTAGAGGTGCGGCGATTCCGGGCTCCACAGCCGCGGCGACGGAACCTCCAGCCGGCCAGAGAATCGTCCGTCCCGTACCGGAAGGACCGTCTCGCGGCCTTCGAGCGTCGCCACCACGACGGCGGTGTCCGGAGCGTCTCCGGCGAGTTCGCCCGCGATGTCGAAGCCAGTCAGCGAATCACCGCGTACGGAGACCTCGGCGGCGTACGTGCGCCCGCGTGCCTCCAGCCAGACGCTCTGCCAGATCCCGGACGTCGGCGTGAACGAGACGCCGTCGTAGTCGTCGCGCGGGATCGAACGCTGTTTGCCGTGCGGGATTTCGCGTTTGTCCGCCGGAGCTTCGACCTCGACGGTCAGCTCGCCGGATCGGCCCGGCGCCAGCACGTCGGTGACATCGAACTCGAACGAACTGTGCCCGCCGACATGCGAACCGACACGCGTCCCGTCGATCGAGACGACCGCCCGGTGATGCACCGCGCCGAAGCACAGCACCACCCGGTGCCCGGCCCACTCCGCCGGAACCGTGACCGTCCGCGCGTACACCCCGTGCTCCAACCAGGTGCGGTGTACGCCGGAAGCCGCGGTCTCCCAAGCGAACGGGACGGTGATCGACTCGGGCGCACCGTCGTCCGCGGCGAACCGCCAGGGGCCGTTGAGGCTCAGCCAGCGCGCGGACCGGTCCCGGTCGGGACGCGGATAGCCGGGCCGGGGAACCGCCTCCGCGGCGATCGGATCGGCGGCGTTCTCGGCAATCGTCATGTGTGTCAGCCCTTTACGCTTCCGGCGAGGATGCCGTTGATGAAATGCTTCTGCAGCACGATGAACAGGATCAGGAGCGGGACGAGCGCGAGCGACGCGGCGGCGAGCAGCTCGCCGGTGACCGTCGCGTAGTCGGCGTCCACGCGGTTGCCCGAGATGTTCTGGGCGAGCGTCGAAAGGACCACCTGGAGGGTGGCCATCCGGCTGGAGCTGGCCGCGACGACCGGCCACACGAAATCGTTGTAGATGTTCATGATCGTCAGCACGCCGAGCCCGGCGAGGCCCGGCCGGATCGCGGGCACGACCACCCGCCGGAAGATGCCGAACTCGCCGCAGCCGTCGACGCGGGCGGCGTCGAGCAGCTCGTCCGGGACCGCCGCGATCACCTGGCGCATCCAGAAGATCGCGAACGCGTCGACCGAACCCGGCAGGACCAGCGCCTGGTAGGTGTTGACCCAGCCGAGTTCCTTCATTTCCAGCAGCAGCGGGATGATCAGCACGATCGTCGGCAGCATCAGCGTGAGCAGCACCGCGCCGAAGATCAGGTTCCGGCCCGCGAACCGGTACTTCGCGAACGCGTACGCCGCGAGCGGGGCGCAGCACATCGTGATCGCGCCCTTCGCCACGAGCACGACGCCGGTGTTGAGGAATCCGCTGCCGACCGGGACGTCCTGGAACATCCCGCGGAAGTTGGCGAGGGTGAACGTCGCCGGGTCGAAGCCGAGCGGGTCGCGGATGATCTCGCCCGCCGGTTTGAACGACGACAGGATCGCCCACGCCACCGGCGCGAGCAGGGCGACGGTCAGCACGATCAGGAACGCGTGCGAGCCGAGCAGCGGCCGTGGCTTGGGCCGTTGCTCGCGGGCACCGAGGGTGGTCATGTCAGTCCTCCGCTCGCAGCAGCCGCACGAACAGCAGCGACACCGCCATCACCAGGATGACCAGGAGGAACGAGTTCGCCGCCCCGGTCCCGAGATCCGCGCGGGTGATGTGGTTGTACAGGTAGAGCCCGGCAGTGGTGGTCGAGGTGTAGGGCCCGCCTTTGGTCACCACGTACGGCTCGGCGAACATCTGGAACACCGCCAGCGTCTGCAGGACGACGCTGAACATCAGCGACCGGCGCAGCAGCGGAACGGTGATCGACCACAGCTGCCGCACCCGGCCCGCCCCGTCGAGCGAGGCCGCCTCGTACAGGCCGCGGTCGATCTGCTGGAGTCCGGAAAGGACGATCAGCACCACGAACCCGGTGGTCTTCCAGAGAAACAGCAGCGCGAGCGTCGGCTTCGCCCATCCGCTCGTGACGAGCCAGCCGACCGGGGGCAGGCCGACCGTGCCGAGCAGCGCGTTCACCGCGCCGTTGTCCTGGTCGAACAGCACGATCCAGATCTGCGCGACCGCGACCAGCGGCGTCACGAACGGCACGACGAACGCCACCCGGTAGAACCCGCGCAGCCGCTTGATCGCGTTGAGCAGCACCGCCACCAGCACCGCCAGCACGAGCTGCACCGGGACGATGAGCAGCCACAGCACCCCGGAGTTGCCCAGCGACGACCAGAAGCCGGTGTTGGTCAGCAGATAGCGGTAGTTGTCGAGGCCGACCCAGTGCGCGGCGCCGGATCCGTGCCAGTCGGTGAAGCTCAGGCGCAGCGTGAAGAACAGCGGGTAGACGCTGAACGCCAGGAACACCAGCACGAACGGCAGCACGAAGACGTACGGCGCGAAGCGGCGGCGCCAGGGCAGGCTGCTCCCCCGCCGACGGGGCACCCGGGCTCGGGGTGCGGCGGGCGGCTCCCGGAACACCTTCGTCGCGGCGGCAACGGAACGAGTCGTCATTTGCGGTCGATCAGGTTGGTCTGGATGTCCTTGCCCGCCTTGTCGATCACCTGGTCCGGGGTGAGCGCGCCGTCCAGCATCTTCTGCAGGCCGGTGCCGAGGTAGTCGACCGCGCCGGACCACCAGGCCGGGATCGGCGCGCCGCCGGGGATTTCCCGGCTCGCTTCGACCGCGGTCTTCCACAGGTCCTGCCCGCCCATCGCGTCGATCGGGCGGAACAGCGGCTTCGCCGGATCGGCGGCGGGCCGGTAGGCCGGGATCGACGTGTTCAGGCCGCCCGGGTAGACCGCGTTCGGGCCGTAGACGCCGCTGTAGCCCGCCGCTTCGAAGGTCAGGAAGCGGTACAGCTGCCAGGCCAGCTTCGGGTTCTTGGCGTCCTTCGGGATGACGAACGAGGAGCCGCCCATCGCGCCGCTGCGCGCGCCGCCGGCGGACCACGCGGGCAGCGGCATCGCCCGCCAGTCGCCCTTCGTGGCGGTCAGCTGCTGCTGCGGGGCGAAATCGAACCAGATCGCCCAGGGGTAGAACACCTCGTTGCCGGAGTCCAGGGCGGCGACGTCGCTGGGTTTGAGGTACTCGGCGCGGGTGCCGAGCCCGTCCTTGCGCACGGTGTCGAGCCAGGTCAGGATCTGGCGGTACTGCGGGGAGTCCAGCCGCAGCGCGCCGTCCGGGCCGGCGAGGCTGGTGCCGAGCTGGCTGGCGAACATCTCGAGCTGGAGCTGGCTGTTGAACGCGTTCTGCTCCAGGTGGATCGGCTTCGCTCCCGGCTTGTACTGCTGGTATTTCTTCGCCGCGGCGAGCAGATCGTCGTAGGTCTTGATGCCGTTCGGGTCGATCCCGGCCGCGCTCAGCGCCTTCGCGTTGTAGAACAGCAGCCCGGGGTCGAGGTCGAAGGGCACGCCGTAGATCCCGCCCTTGACCGTGTTGACGTCGACCTTCTGCTTGGCGATGTCCTTGGTGTAGGGCGCGAGCACGTCCTTGAGGTTCCACAGGTGGCTGACGTAGCCGCCGACCTTCGCGTCGTCGAGGAAGACGCCGTCGGGCACGTCGGTGCCGGTGATCAGCGTGTTCTGCAGTTTGGAATCGATGTCGACGGCTTCGTGCTTGACCGTGACGCCGGGGTATTTCGCGGTGAACTTCTTGATCGCGGCGTCGAAGACCTTGTACAGGTCGCCGGAGCGGTCCCAGATCGTGATCTCGCCCTTCGGCGCTTCGTCGGCCGGCGCCTGCAGGACGGCGTTGTCCGCCGCGGAGTCGCCGGAGCCGATGTCCGGGCCGCAGCCGGTCAGCCCGGCGACGAGCAGGACCGCCGCCGCGGCCGTTCCGCCGCGGCGCGCGAGGAGGCGGGCGGGCCGGCCGCTCCGTCCGAGAGTGGATTTCATGGCACTCCTTTGTGCGGGACGGTGGCAAGGGGGCGCGCGGAGGGGGACGCGCCGCTGCGTTTGCCATCGTAGGCAAACTGTACGACATGCTTGCACACGTTGCAAAAGGTAGGGTGGGCTTCCCGGCGGAAGGAGTTTCATGGCGGCGACGTTGCGGGACGTGGCGGACCGAGCGCAGGTTTCCGTGCGCACGGTGTCGAACGTCGTCAGCGGCTACGAGCACGTGAGCGACAAGATGCGCCAGCGCGTGCTGCGCGCCATCGACGAACTCGGCTACATCCCGAACCCGGTCGCGCGCACGCTGCGCACCGGCAAGACCGGCCTGCTCTCGCTGGTGGTGCCGGAGATCGACGTGCCGTACTTCAGCCAGCTCGCCCGGGAGGTCATCGACGCGGCCGCGGGCCTCGGCTTCCAGGTGATGATCGACCAGACCGGCCACGACCACGAGCGGGAACGCCAGCTGCTGCGCGGCGGCGGCAGGCGCAACCTGTTCGACGGCATGCTGTTCGCGCCGCTCGCCACGACCGAGGAGCTGCGCGACGTCGACCCGGCTCGTTCGTCGCCGCTGATCCTGCTCGGCGAGCACGTCTTCGACCACCGCTTCGACCACGTGGCGATCGACAACGTCCTCGCGGCCCACGACGCGACGAAGCACCTGCTCGACCGCGGCCGCACCCGCATCGCGGCGATCGGAGCCCAGCCGAAGCAGACCTATTCCACCCCGCTGCAACGCACCGAAGGCTTCCGGAAAGCACTGGAGGAACGCGGGCTGAAACCGGCGAACGCGTTACAGCGCACGGCCGCCCACTACGGCCGCGCCGACGGTTACGCCGCCGCGACGTCCCTGCTGCGCCAGTCACCGCGTCCGGACGCGATCTTCTGCTACTCCGACCTCCTCGCGATGGGCGCGATGCGCGCGGTGTTCGACGCCGGGCTGCGCGTCCCGGAGGACGTGGCGATCATCGGGATCGACGACATCGAGGAAGGGCGGTACTCGCGCCCTTCGCTGAGCACGGTTTCCCTCGACACGCCGTTCATCGCCAGAACGGCCGTGGCCCGGCTCGCCGCGCGGATCGAGGATCCCGGGCTGCCGGCGGAGGAATTCATCGCGCCGCACACGCTGCTGGCCCGGGAAAGCACCGAAGGCGGCTGAACCGCAGTGCCCTCGGTAGCGCACCCCAGCAAAGCGCACTGCGGGCCAGCGTTCAGACGCGGGCCGTCCGCCCGGCTCGGCGCGCCCGATAAACCGTGACCGCGACCAGAACGAGCACTGCGGTTTCCGCCAGCACGCTCAGCAAAGCCTCCGGCGCAGGCTGGAAACCCCGTTCGGAAAAGCCAAACAACCCGGTCGTCCGCGAAAGCACGAAACCCGCCAAGGCACCCGCTGCGAGCGCGGCCGCTGCGAATCGCAGCAGGAAAGGACCGCCCAGAGCCACCAGTACGGCCACCGCGAACGCCGCGGACGCCTGGACGAGGAACGACGGCCCGATCACCGGGATCACGCGATAGCCGCCGATGTACAGCTGCGCGTGGAGATAGCCGCTCCCCGCGAGGCATATCGCCGTCGCGAGGCGGAGGACGGTGTTCATGCCAGCTTCACGTCCTTCACCGCCAGGCCCGGCCCGCCCGGGCGGTAGGACACCTCGCGGATGCCGAGCGCGTCCTTGAGCTTGCCCGCGGGCAGTGTCACCGGCGTCGGCGCCGGCCGGGATCCCGGCTGGGGCAACGGGTACGCGGTCGTCGTCGCGCTGTGGAAGGTGATGTTTCCTTCCGTCTTCGTGAAAAGCTGGTGCACGTGCCCGTTGAGGCAGGTCACCGACGAGAACCGGCGCAGGTACGAGAGCGCCTGGGCCGCGTCGTCGGTCCCCCAGCCCCACGCCGGGTACATCGCGAACAGCGGGATGTGGCTGAACACCACGATCGGCGTGTCCGAACCGAGTTTCGCGACGTCCTTGCGCACGAACTCCAGCTGGTCCGGGCCCAAGTGGCCGAGTTTCTCCAGGCTCAGCGTGTTGACCAGCGCGATGAAGTGGACGCCCTTGACGTCGAAGCTGTACCAGCCGTCGCCCGCCGTGCCCGCGCCGAACGCCTTGCGGTACTTCTGGCCGGCGTCGTCGATCGAGTCGTGCTCGCCAGGCACCGTCGACACGTGCCCGGTGTCGAGGGCGCTCATCATCTGTTTGACCTGGTCGAACTGGGCGGCCGTCGAAAGGTGCGTCAGGTCGCCGGTGTGCATGACGAAGTCCGGGCGGCGGCCGAGCGCGTTGATCTGCGTGATGGCCTCGGAAAACGATGCCTCGACGGCGGTGTTCGCGGGTCCGGTGAAGCCGAGGTGGCTGTCGCTGATCTGGACGAACCGCAGCGCGTTCGGGTCGCCGTCGGCGACCGCGTCGTCCGGCGCGGCGATCCGGCTGATGACTTCGCCGCCAGTGACGGTCAGGACCACCGCGGCGCCGAACCATGCCGTGTGGCGCAGAAGCTGGCGCCGGGTCATGCCCTCGGGGCCGTGGTCGTCTTCGGTCACGGGGTCACCGTCACGGTCGCCGTCATGAACGGATGGATGGTGCACAGGTACTCGAAGGTGCCGGGCGTGCCGAAGGTGTACTGATAGGACTGTCCAGTTTGGAGGGTCGGCGACCGCAGCGGGCCACCGGATCCCGTGCTGGTGACCGTGTGCGCGTCCTGGTCCTGGTTGGTCCAGGTGACGGTGGTGCCCTTCTTCACCGTCGTCGCGGCGGGTGCGAACGCGAAGTCCTTGATGGCCACGGCATTTGCCGTCGAGCTGGCGGCCACAGTCGACGACGGCGGCATCCCGGGCATCGACGCCATCAGCGCGGCGGGAGGCGACGCGGTGCAGGCTGTCAACGCCAGCGCGGCCGCGGTGATGAGCAAGAAGTGTTTCACCCCAACGGATTTCCTCATACCAGGAATACGTGCGGGGGTTACGCTCCCTCCGCAGGCACCAGGACCTCGACGACGCCGCCGGACTCGCGCACCACCAGGTGCGGCAGCGGCGGCGGGGTCACCGGCAGCTGATGCGTGAGGACCGCGCCGTCGACGGCGAACGACGTCCGGTGGCACGGGCAGTTCAGCCGCCGGGCCGGCGCGTCCAGGTTCAGCCGGCAGCCGAGGTGCGTGCACGTCGCCGAAACCGCGCGCACCTGCCCGCCGGAGCGCTGCACGAACCCGGCGACGGCCCCGAGGTCGAACGGCAGCACGCTGCCTTCGGGCAGGTCGCGGGCCGCGGCAACAGCTCGCCACTGGCCGTTCTCCGGCCGCAGGGTCTTCTCTTCCGGCGGTGCGGCGGCCGGTTCGGCCCCGGACGTCACCAGGTACTCGACGCCCGCGCCCGCCGCGGCCGCCACCGCGGCAGCCGAGGACACCTGGATGAACCGGCGCCGGTTGCCGCCCCGCACGGGCTCGGGTTCGCGCAGTTCCTGGGCGAGCCGGCGGTGCAGCGCGGCGACGAACTCCTCGCTCGCCGCCGCACCGCCGGGCCGGGCAGCGCGCAGCAGCACCGCGGTCCGCAGCTCAGCCTCGTCGCCGGGACCGGCCTCGAACGGGCGCGGGCGGCGCCGGCGCAGGAGGTCCTTGACGAACCGGCGGACGCCTCGAGTGCTCACGTGTCCATCCCTTCCGCCAGCTGGGCCGCCTGGCGCAACGCACGGTGCTGCAACACCTTCGCGTTGCCGACGGTGGTGCCCAGCTCGGCCGCTGCCTCCTTCAACGAGCAGGCCTGCAGGAACCGCAGGCGCAGGATCCGGCCGTAACGCTCGGGCAGCTGCGCGAGGATCGCCTCGGCGCGGGCGAGCACGCCCGGGTCCACGGTGTCCGCTTCGAACGCGGCGATGTCGCGTTCCTCGTCCAGTGCGGTGATCTCCCGGCCGAGCGTGCGCCGCCAATGCCCGGCCAGCACCGTCCGCGCGGTGGCCAGCAGGTACGCCCGGACCTCGCCCACGCTCGCGGAGACCCGCAGCGGCCGCAACGCCGTCAGGAAGACCTCCGTGGTGAGGTCCTCCGCGTCGGGCCGGTTGCCGACCTTCGAGAACATCAGCCGGAACACGCGGTCGACGTTGTCGCGGTAGACCGCCTCCCAGTCCGGATAGACGTCCGCGCCGACCGCGTGCAGCCGCGCGCGGGGTGCAGCGCCCGCTTCGTCCTGTTCGGCGCGTCTGCGCCGGAACCGCTGTGCCACCGGCACCGCCCGCCTTCTCCCCCACCGGTTTCTTCCCGCCACCAGAGGGATACGGACCGGGGTTACGCCGTAACCGGGAACCGTATCTGTCAGCGGAGTTTCCGACGACCCTGGGAGCGAAATGACCACCTCGATGTCACGCCGGCAACTGCTCGTCACCAGCGGGGCGGCCGCCGCTGTGCTCGCCACCACCGGACTGCCGGGGCCCGCCGCCGCGGCGACGCCGATCCGGCCGGGCGGCGCGGACGTCGTCCTCGCCTGGAACCGCGAACTGCTGGCGATCGTGCGCACGCCCGGCCTCCAGCCTGCGACCGTGCACCCGACGCGCAGCTTCGCGCTGCTGCACGCGGCAATGCACGACGCCGTCGTCGCCACGACCGGCAACGGGCATCCGTACCTGTTCACACTCGATGTCCGGGGCCTCGCGGCACCGGAAGCGGCGGCGGCGCAAGCCGCGCACGACGTTCTGGCCGCCCTCTACCCCACCCGGTCCGCGGAACTCGCGAGCCTGCTGACCGGGCAGCTGACCGGCCTGCCGCCAGCCGCGCGCGACCGCGGCGTGCGAGCCGGGCGGCTGGTGGCCCGGTTGCTGCTCGGCCTGCGCGCGGACGACGGCTCCGCGGCCGTCCCGCCGGTGCTGACGCCGGGCACGGCCCCCGGGCAGTACCGGCCGACGCCGCCCGCGTTCGCGCCCGCAGTGTTCACCCACTGGCCCGCCGTGACGCCGTTCGTGCTCGACCGGGCAGGGCAGTTCCGGCCCGATCCATACCCCGCGCTGGACAGCGCCCGGTACGCGAGAGCGCTGAACGAGGTCGCCGCGACGGGCCGGGACACGAGCACTACCCGCACCGCGGACCAGACCGTGCAGGCGCGGTTCTGGGCGGCCCCGATCTGGAACTACTGGAACGAGATCGCACAGTCGGTCGTCCGCGGTTCGCGCAGCAATCTGCTCGTCGCGGCCCGGGTCTTCGCACGACTGAACCTGACCTTCGCCGACGCCGTGATCGCCTTCTACGAAGCGAAGTACCACTACCGGATCTGGCGGCCGATCACCGCGGTCCGCCTCGCCGACGGAGACGGAAACCCGGCGACGAACGCGATCCCGGACTGGTCGAGCCTCGCCACCACCCCGGCGGATCCGGCGTACCCCGGCGCGCACAGCGTCATCGCACAGGCGGGCGCACTGGTCCTGCGCCAGGAGTACGGTCCGCGATGGGCGCTGGAGGTCACGTCCGAGGCGCTGCCGAACGTGGTCCGGCGGTTCAGCACGTTCCAGGATGCCGCCGACGAAGCGGGGTTGAGCCGCATCGTCGCGGGCGTGCACACCCGGCTCGACCACGACGCCGGCCGCCAGCTCGGCCACGACGTCGCCGCGTTCGTCCTGCGCTGCTGAACGCGGTGGAGCGGGGCCACACAGGCGGCGACGCTCACGTCCGGCGCTGGTACACCTGTATCCGGGCACCGGAGTTGGTGGTCGTGCCGAGGACGGCCACGTTTCCGCCGACGTAGTCAGGCAGTTGAACATCGGGCGAAGGGCTGACCTGCCCGGTGCGCAGTGAGACGCTGGCATGCTCGCCTCGGACTGTGCCGTAGGCGGTCCCGGACGTGTCGACAGCGGCAAGGTCGGCCTCGCCGGGCGAAGCGGGGTCCGCGAAGCAAAAACCGCGACGAGCCAGCAAATCGAAACCCGCCCCCGCGGAGACGACGTACCTGCCGTCCGAGGAAGCCGAGTAGTCGAGCGTACCGTCGCCGTCCGTCTTCGGCGGCCGGCAGGTCGCGCTTGCCTGGACCTGACCGGTGCGCCCGTCGAGAAGCGTCCATTGCGCGCTGGCGGAACCGGCCGCCGACGACGCCGCCAGCACTTGGCCAGTCGGCAGGCCGGTCACGGCGAGGTCCGCGTCCGCGCCGGCGAACCAGGCCCCCGGAACCCAGAACGCGCGAGTGCCTTTGACCAGCGGCCCGCTCGCCGTCATGCCAACTGCCCGGTCCTGGTCCGCGCACCCGCCACACGGCCGCGGCGGCCGCAAGCCGGCGCTCTGGTCGGGATAGGTCGTGCTCTGTCCGGTGGTCACGTCCACCACCGTGGTGGCCTTGTCCTGCCTTCCGACAAGCAGGCCGTCACGGTGCCCGGAGGAGACGTGCTGTGCTCCGGAAACGACGATCTCCCGAGCGGGCGCCACCCGGTCGCCCCGGCTCGCGGCGTCGTACACGTACAGCCGGGTCTGAGCGGTCTTCGGGTCCGCGACGCTCAGGCCGGTGTACTCCTTGCCGTCCTTTTCGGTGAACAAGGCCGACCGGCGGGTGAACGCGCCCGAGGGATAGGGAATCGGAGCAGTCTTCCAGCGGACCGCGCCGGTCTTCTCGTCCCGCGCGACGAGATACGAGTTGGAACCTTGGAGAGCGAGAGCGTGGAACACCACGACCCCCGCACGCGGAGCAGCCACCGAACCCATCACCCCCGCACGACCGGAGGAGTCCTGAAGCGCCCACCCCGCACTGCCGTCGAACTCGGCCGGCACCGACGCCCGCCCCGCCGGAACCGGCCCCGCCGACAACGCCTCCTCGACGGAGGGCGACGGGTCCGACTCCCACAGACGCCTTACCCCTGGCAGGAACGCCAGCGCCAGCGCCACAATCCCCAACCCCGCCACCGCTGTCTTCGCCTTCATCGACCCACCCAGTCCCCGAAACCTCGCCGACACGCTCGGGACCGTACCAATCGCCTCGCCCGGCCACCGGCTGGCTGGCCCCTTGCGGCGACGTCGGCGGCCCGGTCCGCGCCTGAATCCTTACTGAGCACGGTTGAAAGAACTCCCGCCGCTGCCGTGGGAAATGCCGGTGCTGCAGGCTTGACCGGAACAAATCAAGCGCGCAGGCGATTTAACTCGCCTCACCGCACATAAATATGCGGCGCCGATACGTGGATCGTCGCGCATCGGCTATTCTCTTCGCGTCCGCGCGCATGTGCTCGATTCCTTGAGCAACGGGGAGAATCACCACCGTCGCAGCGCTTAGGCGTCGCCCCGACGTCGGCTTTCCATTGGGACGGCCGGAATCTGCGCATCGGCACGAGCCCGCCGCGCGCCCGGACGCCGCCGCCTGCCGGTTCGGATTCGAGCCCAAGCGCCCATGCCCGGCCCCAGGCTGCGGAATCTACGGCGCCGCGGTGACCAAGCCGACCACCTCCAACGCGTCCCCTACGGCAGCCCGGACCACACAACCCATGGCAAAGAAAAGACCGGGCCCGCGAAGACCCGGCCTGGCCCGGCAAACCCGGCGCCGGCCTCGCACCGTAGGCCTACTACCGCGAAGACCGCATCCTCTTCTACGATCTCGACTTCTTCTACGTCCAGATCCACGACCGCTGACCCGAGGAACCGCCGACGACGATGACAGCCAAGGCACACCGGACCGGCACCGTGCACGCCGACGTCATCCCCGACCACACCCTGATCACCATCCTGGGCACCGGGTTCGACACCGTCGTGCAGCCCGACTTCCGCGGACACCCGTTGTGCCACGGCGTCACCGACCTGCTGTACCTGATCAGTTCCTCCAGCAGCATGCACTACACCACCGTCACCCTCGAAGCCTGGACCGGCGAACCCGCGCCAAGCGACGGCTGGGACGAACACGACGAGACCCGGCTGCGGCTCACCCGCGGCCGGGTCTACGTCTCCGCCATGTTCGAAGGCCCGCTCAGCCCCGAACTCGACCTCGGCGGCCCCGGCGACTACCACGTGCGCGTACACGCCACCGGCCGCGAACGCCTGCTGCAACTCGAACGCGACGGCGACACCGACCCCGAGGACATGCACTGCGGCGTCGAACGCTTCACCGCCCAGATCTGGCCTGCGGCAAACGGTTGAGCCGCGGACTGCGCGTCCGTGGCTCGTGATCGCGGTCGGGCTCGGGGTGATGCCCGATCGGGCGTCAGGACCTGACCGACCGGTCCACGGATGCCGAAGGCAACACACGCGAACTCACCGAACAAGACATCCGCGAGGCGTACACCGCAAAACACTGCCCCCAGCGAAAGAACGTCGACGGGACACCAGCAGCAGACGACGAGAGGGCAGCAGCCCGGCCGTACGCATCCCTCGGAGACGCAGGACCCGCCCCGTTGAGTAGCACCTCGGCCTCAGAAGGCAGTCCCTGTCGGACACATCGGACGTACTGCCGCGATAACGTCGGCCGTGCCGCTTCGCCAGGACTGCCGGACGGATTCTGTCAGCACCCGCCGGATCCCCTCGCCTGGGCGGGCTTACGCCGTCATCGGCCGCGGCGGGGAAACCGAGCGGGTGCGGCTCGGTTCCCCCGTCGCTTCAGACCCGGCCGCACATTTCCGAGCCACCCGGCGGAGCCCGGCCAACGGCTCCGCCCGGGCCGCCGATCAGCTGTGCAGGTAGTGCGCGTCCCAGCCCTGCAGTGGCGCGAGGTTGTTGCACTGGGCGACAAACGTGTAGACGCCCTTCTTGTTGACCTGGTCCAAACCGAACTGGATACAGGTGCCCAGCAGGCGGTTGCGGATCGTGCCGTCGTCGTAGAAGACCCACTGCTGTTCGGCTCGGCCGTTGCAGCCCCACGCTTCCAGGCGCGGAGCGGGGTCGCCCAGGCCGGTCGCGGAGGGAGACAGGCAGCGTCCGTCGTTGGTGCTGTGGATGGAACCGTCGGGGGCGATGGCCCACTGCTGGTTGTAGCTGCCGTTGCAGTTGTAGGTCCAGACCTTGCGGCCGTCGCCTCTGCTGTCGTCGGAGTCTTCGTCGATGCACTTCGTGCCGTTGAAGTAGTACGACCCGAAGGCGTAGTAGCCGACCGGCTGCACCGGCTTGGGCGCGGTGGCGGGCGCCGCGTCCGCGGGGGCCGCGGTGAACATCGCGCCGGCGAGCGCGAGTGCGCCTGCCGCGCCGGCGAGGAACTTCCGCTTCGTCATGTCTTCTCCTTGGTTCGGGGTGACAGCTGACATGAGTGCTAGTTATCCGTTCATTCATCTCAGCTGATAGCCGATCCTGGATGACGAGACGGCCGCTGTCAACTAAGATGAATCCAGAAGCCGGACATGTTCACGCCAGCAGAGGAAGACTGACGATGGCCTCGCTCGCCGAGAAGATCGAGAAGCTGTTCGACGTCGTGCGCAAGCCGGGCCGCGATCAGTACTCCAACGAGGAGGTCGCCAGCGCGTGCCGGGAGGCGACGGGCGAGACCTTCTCGGCCACCTACCTGTGGCAGCTGCGCACGGGCCGCCGGGACAATCCCACCAAACGGCACCTCGAGGCGCTGGCCGGGTTTTTCCAGGTCCCGCCCGCGTATTTCTTCGACGACGAGCAGAGCGCCAAGATCGCCGAGGAACTGGAACTGCTCGGCGCGCTGCGCGACGCGGGGGTACGGGACGTGGCGCTGCGCGCGGTGAACCTGTCCAGGGCCGGGCTGGGCACCATCAGCGACATGATCGATGCGATCGCGCGAAGAGAAGCAGGCGAGTAGGGCGGGACTGGGGGGTCGGTTCGTGGATCGCAAGCTGTGGCGAAGATGCAGAAAACTGGCCGACGACCTGGAGCTGCCAGAGCCTTTCGACCCGGCCGAGTTCGTGCGCGGAGTCGCCGCGGCCCGGGGCCGGCCGATCGAGCTGCTGCCGGCCAGGACGATCGCCGGCGGGCCGTGCGGACTGGTGATGTCCACCGCCCGCGCCGACTACATCCTGTTGCCCGCCAACACTTCCGCGCTGCACCGCCAGCACATCCTGCTGCACGAAATCGGGCACCTCGTGTGCGGGCATTCCGGGGGCGGAGCCGTGGACGTCGGCGCGCTGCTGCCGACCCTCTCCCCGAACTGGTCCAGCGGGTGCTCGGCCGCTCGGCGTACACCGAGGTGCAGGAGCAGGAGGCGGAATTGCTGGCCACCCTGGTCGCGCACCGCGCGGCCCGCGGGCACGACCCGGCGCCGCCCGCCGGGGACGCGCTCGTCTCGCGCGGGCTCGCTTTGGTGGAGCGGTGGTTCGGGTGATCGAGGCGATCGGGTACTCCGGCTGCCTGTGCGCACTGCTCGCGGTGGCCGCGAAGGTGGAGTCCCGCCGCCCGGCTCCGCCGCCCGGGATCAGGTACCTGTGCATGTTCATCGGCTGCCTGGCCGCCGGGATGACCCTGCTCGCCGTCCGGGGCGGCAATGCGGCGGGATTGCTCGGCGACGAGCTGAAGCTCGCGTCGCTCGCGTTCCTCGTCCTGTTCGCGCGATCGCTGTCGCCGGGGGAACCGACGCGGAGACAGGTCCGTTGCTCCCTGCTCGTGACCGGCGAGGTGCTCGCGGTCAACGCTGTTCTGTTCGCCGCCGCCGACGCCCGCGAGGCCGACGGGAACACCGTGGTGGACGGAGCCGGTGTCGTGCCGCTGCTGATCTACTACGTGATCTACACCCTGGCCGCCGCGTCGGCGTTGTCGCTGTTCATCGTCCTGATCTGGAGGTATGCCAGGCGCACGGCCCCAGGTTCGCTGCGGCGCGGGCTCCAGCTGATCATCGCTGGGGCCTCGGCCGGCCTGTTGTGGACCGGGTGGGCCGTCGACGACATGTACAGCCTGCTGGCCGCCGGCCGGGTCAGTGCCGCCGAGGACACCCCGTCGGTGCTGCTCGGCGCGGTGGCCGTGACCCTCGCCGCCGCCGGCGCGACGCTCTCCGCGTGGGGACCGCGGCTGAGCGCGCCCGTGCGGTGGCTGCGAGCCTACCTGGGGTACCGACGGCTCGGTCCTCTGTGGACGGTGATGCGGAAGGCGGTGCCGGGCATCGTCCTGAACACCGGCGGCGGGGTGCACCTTGCCCTCTACCGCCGGATCATCGAGATCCGCGACGGGCACCTGGCGCTGCGGGAGCACTTCGATCCCGCGGTGGCCGTCCGGGCCGCGTCGGCCGCCCGGCGCGCGGGCATCGCCCCGGAGCGGATACCCGCCGCGATCGAAGCCGCCTCGATCGTCGCCGCGCTGGCCGCCCACCGCGAAGGCCGCCGCTTCCGCGCCGCGGCGGACTACCGGCCGCCCGGCCTCGCCCCGACCATCGCGGCCGAGACCGCTTGGCTGACCGCGGTCTCCCGGGAACTCCGCCGGCCGCAAGCGGGCCCGTTCTGCCGCCAGGGACTGAAAGCCGCTCAACGCCAGCAGTAATCCCGGACGAGACAGCCGCGAAATGCCGCTCAGCCGCGTCGTGGTGTCCGCTTGAGGCGCAGGAGCAGCGAAGGAATATTCCCGCTGTCCTCCCGCAAACCCTAAATGCCGCTCAAGTGCGCCTAAATAATCCTCAAGTTTCCCCGCCGGCCGGCCCGCATCGTCCTAGTGTGGCGAGACGCACACGAGGAAGAACAGCTGACCGTCAGGGGGAGTCATGGTGGAGGCATTGGTCATTTTGGGTGGGGCCGTCATCGTTCTGCTCGCGGTGGGACTGATCGTGGCCTCGAAGGACGTCGGCCGCAAAGGGCAGCCGGACGGTTTCGGCCGGGCCAAGCAGGACGCGCGCCGCCCAAGGCAGCAAGCCGGCTACTTGTTCATCAGCCAGCCGTGGAGCTGACGGCGTAACGCAGAGCCGGTCCGGACGCGTGGTGCCGCGCGCGTTCGACCAGCCCGGGCCGGCTCAGTCCCTCCCGGCGTGGACGAGTTTTTCGGCGAGCAGCCGGGGATTGGTGAAGAGGACCTCGTGGCTGCCGGGCAACTGCACCAGCCGGTGCAGGCCGAGCCGTCCCGACATCCGCGGGTGCCAACCCCATTCGCCGGGCGGGAGCGCGGTGTCGTCGGTGCCGTTCAGGTAGCTCTTGGCGATCTCCAGCCGGAAGAACCTCGAGAGGTCGAGCCGGTCCAGGAAGGGCTGATAGGGCGTCGGCGACAACCGCTGGTAGGCGGCCGTCGCGTGGTCGAGGTCGGCGTCCTGGATGAACGCCTCCCGCCAGATCGGGAAGGGCAACGTCACCGTGTTGTCGGCCGATTCGCCGGCCAGCTGCGCGAACAGGTCGCGGTAGCTGGGCGGGAAATCGTCCTCGACGCTCGTGCCCGGCCGCGGCACGAACGCGTTCCAGAACACCAGCCGACGCAGCCGCGCCGGGATCTCCTCGGCGACCCGTGCGATCACCGACCCGGCGAAGCTGTGGCCGACCAGCACCACGTCCGTGAGGGCATTGCCCACGATGTACCGCTGGATCGACCGCACGCAGTCGTCATGGCTGACGGCTTTGTCCGCGCCCTTGCCGTGGCCGGCCAACGTCGGGCTGTGGGTGACGTGACCGAGTTCGCGCAACCGGGGAACGACTGCGTCCCAGGCCGAACCGTCGTGCCAGGAACCGTGCACGAGAACGAACGTGATCATGATCGTGCCTCCGCTTGTCGGTGTTCCCGAGACTCGCGCGGCGAGGGTACGACCGGCTCCCGGGGAGCGGTCCCGATTGCCGGGAGCCGGTCCTCCCCCGCTACAGCCACTCGAATAGGCGAGTGCCTGTGCGAAGGGAAAGACGTCGCTAAGGTTGACCCATGACGCAGCGAACGCTCGAGCAACGGCAACAGGACGCGCGCCACAAACTCGAAACCGAAGACGATGTCTGGCTGGCTTCCGCCGATTCCGACGGAAATCCCGCACTGGTGCCGTTTTCCCTGGCCTGGGACGGCGAGCGCATCATTCTCGCCACGGACGGGAAGAACACGACGGCCAAGAATCTCACCGGCAATCCGAAGGCGAAACTCTTTGTCGGCGACAGTCGTGACGTCGTCCTCGTCTCCGCCACCGCGCAGGTGTTCGCACAGGCGGAGGCTCCGGCCGGCGCGCTGGACCTGTTCGCCGAACGAACGGGCTGGGATCCGAGGGGCTCGGCGAGAGCTGGGTGGTGATGGTGCTGACCCCGGATCGCGTCCAGGTCTGGCGCGGGCCCGACGAGATCAAGGGGCGGACGGTCATGCGCGACGGGAAGTGGCTCGAAAGCGCGTGATCGGCGGGTCCGGCGAGGGAAGCCGTCCCGATTCCCCAGCTCTCGCCGGATCAACCGCGACGCGCTCGGACAGTCCACAGTGGATTGTCCGGCGAGCGGTTCACGCTGTCGGGCTCACCAAGCGACCCGGCCTTCGTCGTCGAAGAAGCCGCCGGTTTCGGCGTCCTCCCCCACCGTCGCCCAGTGGACGGATGCTCGTGCTCCTTCCTCAGTGGTGCGGACACCGTTGAAGTTGTTGAGATCCGTCGCGACATAGCCGGGCGTCACGGCGTTGATCTTGATGTGCGCGAGTTCGGGGTCGTCGAGGAATGCGTTGGCGTACTTGACCGTGAGCAGGTTCACCGCGGCCTTCGATGCGGAGTACACAAAGGACTCGTGCGACCGGGCGAACATCGAGCCCTGCTCGGTGGTCTTGGCGAACATCGCTGAATCGCTCGCGACGTTCACGATCCGCGCCGAACGGGAGCGCCGGAGCAGGGGCAGCATCGCGTGGATCACCCGCACCAGCCCGAAAACGTTCGTTTCGAACTCTGGCCGCATGTCGTCGGCCGTCACCTCCACCGCTGGCTTGCGGATCAGCATTCCGGCGTTGTTGACCAGTACGTCCAGACGGCCGTAGTCCTGCTCCACCACAGCGGCGGCGGCGTTCACCGACGCATCGTCGGCGATGTCGATGCGCAGGGGGCGCACGGTCAGCCCGGCCGAGGCCAGTTCCTTCGCCGCGCTCGTCCCCTTTTCGAGGTCGCGGGCGCCTAGCAGCACCGTCAGGCCGCGTTCGGCCAGCTGGCGGGCCGTGGCGAGGCCGACTCCCTTGTTCGCGCCGGTGACCAGCGCGATGGTTTCCGCGGACATGTTCTCCGCCCTTCCGTGCCCTAGGCACGTACGATGAGAAGTGAAAGTACCCCTACACTTTAACCGTAGGGCTCCTACGGTTGTCAACGAAGGAGGCGGGATGGAGCTGCCGAGCCGGCGGCCCAAGCGCGCGGACGCCCGGCGCAACTTCGACGCGCTGGTCAGCGCCGCCAGGGAAGCCTTCGAGGAACAGCGGGCGCAGACCTCGCTGGAAGACGTCGCGCGCCGGGCCGGGGTGAGCATCGCCACGCTCTACCGCAACTTCCCCACTCGCGAGGATCTGGTCGAGGAGGTCAATCGCGAGGCGGTCGAGGCGTTGTGCCGCGCGGCGGAGGAGGTCGCGAGCCTGGAGCCGTGGGAGGCGCTCGCAGCCTGGCTTGGGCGCTTTGTCGAGTACATCGGCACAAAGCTGGCTTTCGCCGAGTCGCTGAACCGCACGACCGACGGGTTTCAGGCTTGCCGGCGCGCGATGCGCGAGGCGGGCGGGCCGTTGCTGGTTCGCGCGCAGGAGGCTGGTGTCGCGCGGCCGGAATCGTCGATCGACGACGTTCTGCGCATGATTTCCGGGATCGCGGCGGTCGAGTACGTCGACGAGGCGCAGCGGGAGCGGGTGTTCCAGTTCGCGCTTGCCGGGCTGCGCAAAACTTAGCCGGCGGACCGGGAAACCCGGCCCGCCGGCTCGGCTCAGAACGGTTTGGTCGGCAGGTATTTGCCGTCCAGGGTGATGACGGCGCGCTCGCCGCCCTCGGGGTCGGGGACCTTCTTCACGTCGAGCTTGAAGTTGATCGCCGAGATGATGCCGTCGCCGAACTGTTCGTGGATCAGGGCTTTCAGGGTCGTTCCGTACACCTGGAGGATCTCGTAGAAGCGGTAGATCGTCGGATCGGTCGGCACCCGGTCCGGGATCGAACCGCGCATCGGGACGGTCTGCAGCTGCAGTGCCGCGTCGTCGCCGAGGTCCAGCAGCGCGGCCACCGCCTTGGCGGATTCGGCGGGCAGCGGGTGCTGGCCGAGGACGGCGGCGGTGGTGAACACCGTCGACAGGCCGGCGGCTTCGGCGATCTCCTCCCAGGTGAGGTTCTTGCGGATTTTGGCCTCCACGGCTCTCGCGGCGAGCGCCGCGCGGGCGGCCGGGTCGAACTGGGCGTGCACCATGCTCAGTGAGTCCTTTCCTCGAAAGGGCTTGGCTGTAATGGATCCCGCGAGATCCACCATGCCCGAACCCGCCGCGCTGTCCAAGCCCCGGGACCTCAGCCGGACAGCACGCGCCCGTGGAGGTGTTTCACCGCCAGCCGCGCGGACTCGAACGCGCCGGCCTGCCAGGCGGTCAGGTGACTGAGCCAATCGCCCGCGAAATACACCCGTCCGGCCGGTTTGCCGAGCAGCTGATAGGCCGGAGTGCCCAGCGGCGGAATCGCCCACGCGCCCTCGATGTGCGGCATGAGGTGCCAGGCGACCGAGAACGCGTTCGCCAGCTCGGTGCGGTGTTTCTCGCCGTGGATCTTCACGCCCTGCGCCACCGCCCGCTCCACCCGCGGGCCCGGGCGCAGTTCCCCGTAGCTCTTGGCGTGCTCGCCGTAGCAGTAGTTCACCAGCAAGCCGCGCGGTCCGTGAAAACCGTGCGACGGGTACCAGATCCGCTCGATGTCCAGGTCGGTGTTGGTGATCCCGCCGTAGATCCGGTAGTCGGTCTCCCACCACCGGCTGCGGTATTCCAGGCCGATCTTCGCGGCCGTGCCCACCTGCCACGCGCCCAGCGCGGCTTGCACGTCCGCGCCGAGGTTGTGCGGAATCCGGGCCAGGATGTTCGGCGGGAGCGCGGCGACGCAGAAATCGGCGGTGAGGCGGCCGGGTTTGCCGGTGCGGTCGAGGAAGTCGACGGTGACGTCGTTCGGCCCGTTGGCGATTCCGGTGACCGCGGTGCGCAGCCGGACGCGGTGCGGGCCGAGCGCGGCGGCCAGCGCGGCCGGGATCAGGTCCATGCCGCCGACCGGCTGGAACATCAGCATCGCCTGGTCGTAGGTGAAATCGAAGGAGAAGTACCGGCCGGTGCCGTCGGCGAACGTCTGCGCCAGCGAGGGCACCGGGCCGAGCGGCACGCCCGCCTGGTCGCCCGCGCCCGGGTCGACCGAGTACCCGCGCCGAGGGGTGCCGATGTAGCGCCTCCCCGCCGCCTTGTCCCCGATCGCGCCCCAGTCCCGCAGGAAATCCAGCAGGCGTTCCTTGTCCGTCGCGGTGAGTTCGCCGTCCAGCGCGCCGCGGTCGGTCGCTTTGGCGAGCAGTTCGCTCACGTATCCGTACATGTCGGCCTTGGCGGTCCGGACGCGCACCGGATTCCGCATTCCCGCCGCTTCGTTGTAGATGAAAGCGCTCGCATTGACATTGGTGAATACCTCGATCGGCACCCCGAGTTCGCGGCAGTAATCGAGGGTGACCATCCATTGCGCGATCCGCGCCGGGCCGGTGTTCAGATAAACGCCGTCGCTGAAAACGGCGGTCTGCGTATCGCCGCGCAGGTCGGTGTGCACGGTGCCGGCGCGCGCGGTGAAGTTGCGCCCGCCCGGCCGGTCCGCCGCCTCGAGCACGGTGCAGTCGTAGCCTCCTTTCGCCAGCTCGTACGCCGCGGCGAGACCGGCGATGCCGCCGCCCAGAACCACCACCTTCGCCGCCGCGCGCCCGGTCAGCGCGAAGTCCGAGCGCCGCGGCGGCTCGTAGCGCGGCGACGAACGGGCGGTCGGCGCGAGCCCGAGCGCCCCCATCGTCGCGAACATCGCGCCCGCTCCGCCCGCGGCCCCGACCGCCGAAAGAAACCGCCGTCTGCTCAATCCCGGCGGCACGGAAAAACCAGCCATCGGATATCTTCCCCTTCCCCTTGGAAGCGCGAACTGATCTGCCCGATACAGAAGACAAGAAGTTCCCCCGAAGAACGCTTCGACGGAGCCTACTGCAGTTTGCGACACGTGCTCAATACAACGTTCCGGGCAACCGTCCTCGGCCGAATCGGGTTATGGCTTTCCTCGCCTTACGAAATCGAAACCTCGGCGGTACCGAATCCGAAAACAGCGGACTCCCCTGCTTTTCCGCACGGAACCGCAGCAGGATAAAGTTCAGCCGGAGCGAGGGAGGGTGATGACGGCAGGCCAGCAGCAGGTGCGATCCGCTGTCCTCGCCCGGGCCTGGCAGCGGATTCCGGGGGTCGAGGTCCTTTCGGCGGGCGACGGCGGGCCGCTGACCCGCACCGTCAAGAAGATCATCGATCCGCTGGTGATCCGCACCGCGGCGCGGCCGAGGCTGGGCCGTCCGCTGCTGGACGCGGCCGCCGCCGCGGAGGTGACCGAGCTGCTCCTGGCCGACGCGGCCCGGCTGCGCGCCACGGCGGCGTGGTTCACCCACTTGAAGCGGCAGCGGCGCGCCCTGCGCATCACGGCGGGCAACGTCCAGGACGTCTGCTTTCCCCTCGCCTACGAACTCGCGACCGGCTTCGGTCTCCCCGACGCCGCCGCGCCGGAGCGGGCCGCGGCGACGCTACGCGAGTGGCACGGCGAAGAAGGCGTGGCCGGGGTCGATCAGTTGAGCGGCTACTTGGCCGACCCTCGCACCATCGCCGACCTGACCGCCGAATTGCGCCGCCGCTGGCACTCCACGCCACATAGCCCGGTGGCAGACGACTTCGTCGCGCTGCTCGCCACGGTCGTCCACGGCTTCACCGACGAGGCTTGGCAAGCGCTCGCCGACACCCCCGCCGGACACGCGTTCGGCCTCGCGCTGCGCCAACCGGGCGGCACCGGCTTGCTCGCCCGGGCCGTCGGCGAGGTTTCCGGCCTGCCCGCCCCGGATCTCGGCCTTCAGCGCGGCGAACGCACCGCTGTGCCGCCGCTGCACCAGCGCGACGAAACCGGCACCGAACTTCTCGAACGCAGCATCGAACGACGCGTACGAGCGACGCTGCGCCGCGCCGGACCGGGCGTCATCGCCGACCTCGTCGACGAGGAACTCAGCCGGACGGCCGCCGGATTCGGACTCGGATCGCCTGTGCTGGCAACGTGTTTCGTGCTCGGTGTCGTCCTGTCCCCCGCGCTTCGCCCGCTAGACGGGCCGGACTCCGGCGACCTTCCGGAGTTCGCGCGGCGGCTCAACTCCCAGGTCTCGCGGGAGGGCTACGTGCTGTACGCACGCCGCGCGCTGGCCGGTTCGACACCGCTCACCGCGCATCCGGACGACGAAATCCTGCGGGAGCTGCGCGAGTTCGCGAAGCGGTTCCTCGCCCGGCTGTGGGTGCGGCTGCACGGCTTCGACGTCAGCGGCGAAGTCCCGTCCGCCGCAGCCGACATCCGGGATCTCCTCACCGGGGTCGTCCGGTCGACCTCGCTGGACCTGCGGACGAAAGTGCGGCGCGCGCTCGTCGCCAGCCAGCCCCGATTGGAGGCCGCCTCGTGACGCATCCGGTGCACACCCCGGCCATCGCCGCGGACGGCGGCCTGATCCGCTTCGCCTTGGCCGACCTGCTCACCGGCTCGCCCCGGTCGATGCGGGTCGAACTCACCGACGCCGGCGCGGCTGAACCGTGGCTGACCAGGTTGGTCGGTACCGAGGCCAGCTTGACCGCGCTCCAGGCGGGGCGCGTCGACGTCGCCGCCCGGCCGGAACTGGCCAGGCTCGCTCTCCTGCTGTGGGCCCGGCGCTGGTGGCCCGCCAGCCCGACGCTCGGCATCCCGGCACTCGACCCGGCACTGCTGGATTTCGAAGCGGCCGTCGCGACAACGGCGGTCGAGGACCTCGCCGAGGGCCTGCTGGACGGCTTCGAGGCCAGCCCGGCGGAGCTGTTCGACCAGGCCGACGCCTCCGGACTGTTCGCGGCCGCGCAGCCGGTAGCCGAGGAGACCCGGCGGCTGTGCGCGCAGCTTTCGGCCTGGTTCGACGGCCAAGACGATCCCGTCCACGCCGAAGCCGCGGCGGAGCTGGCGACGCGCTTGGAGTCCGTCGCGCCTGGTCAGCGTGCGTACGCCTTGGCCGCGGGCTCCGGTCCTGCCGGGTCCAGCGAGGGCGTGCTGGCCGAGGGACGCGCGAGTGTCGACTGGGCCCGGGTGCCGCCGGGCATCCTGGACGCCGCCGAGGACACCGTGACCTGGCGGATCGTCGCGACCCGGACCGCCGCCCGGCTTGAGGTCGAGGTCGCCGGAGCGCTCAACGACGCGTCCCTCACCGCCGCCGCGACACACGACGGCGAGCCGTTCGCCGAGGTCGCCCTGCAGCTTGGCAGCGAGGGCTTCGCCGGGACCGCTGACCTGGACGACGCTGGGGTCCGGCTGGCGACGACCTCCGCGAGCCTCGGCCTCGTCGTCGGGGTGGCCGGACCGGACGTCGGGGGGACCACGCCGGAGGACCGCGCCGAGGTGGTCTCGCTGGTGCGCGCGACGCGGGAAGCCCGGACTCTCGCGGAGCGAGTCGCGGCCAGAGACGCCGACGAGGAGTTCTGACGTGCTCGTCGGCCTGCCGCCGCCCATCGAGCCGCCGGACCGGCCGCTCCCTCCGGAGATGGCCGACGCCGTTTCGCACGGCTACAACTGTCGTTGCGTCGCAACGCATTTCGGCCTCGACCCGGCCGCTTACCAGGTACTGCCCGCGTGCACCCTGACTGAAGCCGAGTACGACGGCCTGCTCTCCGAAGCCGTCGCCGTCCAAACCGAGGCGAAGCGGCTTGCCGCAGCACGGGACGTCGCCGGTGCGCAGCGCGCTTACGCCCGGATGCGGCAGCTCGCGCAGCAACTCGACCGCACGAGCGTCGAACTCGCCGCCGTCAGCGATCTCGCCACCGTCTGCTACTCCGCGGGCGATCTCCGCAATGCCCGCCAGTGCGCGGAAGCCGTGCTTCAGGTCTTCCAGGTGAGCACCGCCGCCATCGTCCACTTCGGACAGTATGCTGAGCTGCGGATGATCGAGGGCTCGCGTGAAGTAGCGGAACGCGTCCTCATTTCACTGTCCACTGAGGAGGGTGACCTCGGCCGGGCGCGCCAACTCCTCGCTGATCAGCGGCGGCGCGCGGCGTTCCGGAAGGCCGCCGAGCCCGGCCAGTTCCCGCGCGAGCAGCTCGACCCGCATGGTGCCGACGAACTGGAGCTGCGCATCCTCGAAGTGCGCGTACAGGTGGCTGCCGGGGATCCGGCCGGTGCGCGCGACGCGATCGACGAGATCCTGACCGACCTGGCCGGGATCGCGGACGTCGACGAGGTCCGCGCCCAGGTGGCGTCGCTGCAGGCGATGGCGCGGGCCGAACGCGCCCGGATCCGCCAGGCGGGCGGCGAAGAGGCCGACGCGACGGCCGACCTGCTGCGGCTCAACGTCGGCCGCGAGGGACCGACAGCGGCGAAATTCGCCATCACGCTCGCGGAAACCCGGGCGCTCGACGGTGATCTGCCCGGCGCGGTCGCGGCGATCGTCACGGCCAGGGACGAACTCGCCGCCGCAGGAGTGACCGGCGATGTGGCGGAGGCGAGCTACGCGCTGGGCACGTTGCTGCTGTTCGCGGGCGACGTCCGGCAGGCGCGGGATCAGTTCGAGCACGCCGGAAAGCTCTGGGCGGCGAACGGCGACGCTCCGGGCGCGCGCCGGCTGGAAGCGGCGCTCGTCCACTGCGCGGCGGGCGAGGAAGACTGGACGTCCGCGGAGGAGCACGCGGCCCGGCTCCGAACGGCCGCCCGCGAGTCGGGCGAATGGCTGGAATGCCTGCGCGCCGACTACCTCTCGGCGACGCTCCGCCACGCCCGCGGCGACAATCCGCTGGACCTGCTGCTGCCGGTCGTCCTCGCGGCGCAGGAGTACCGGTTCGCGTTCGCGTCGGCCCAGGCGCGCGTCGCGTGGGCGAACAGCGTCGCGGGCCCGGCCACGGAGCTGCTGATGTTCCTGCTGGCTCAGCGCGGGGAAACGCGGCTGCTGGCGGAGCTGATCGAGCGTGCATGCGCGGTCGGCGCGTACCCGGAGGACCGCTCGCTCGACCTGGCCGGTGCGCTCCCCGCGTTGCCGCCGCCGGCCGAGGACGATCAGCTTCCCTTGGCGGCATTGGGTTCGGTCACCGCGTCGCTGCCGCTCCGGCTCGCCCCGCCGCCCGGGCTGCGCTGGTCGCCGTCCTCGCCGATGGAGCTGGACGGCTGGTCTCGGCTGGCCGCCGAACGGTACCGGATGCCGTTGCCGGAGAACGGCATCGTCGAGACCTGGCCCGCCGCCGAACCCGGGCGCGAGACCTTCGTCCTCCGCTACGCCGACGCCGGGCACACCTACCTCAGCTGGCGCACCACCAGCGACCTCGACACGGTGCACACGCACCCGATCGACGCCGACCTCGTCGCCACGGCTCGCGGGCTCCTCGCCGAAGCTTCCCCGACGCCGCAAGAAGGCGAGCGAGTCGCCGACGCCGTCCGTCGTTCGCTCGACGCCTTCGGCAGTTTCGCCGCGGAACAACACCTCGCGCGCGTCCTCGCGCTCAACCTCCTGCCCGCCGACCTCGTCGCCCACCTCCGGCGCGCGGCAGCCGACGGACCGCGTCCGCTGCTGCGCATCCAGCCGTCCCCGTCGCTCGCCGCGGTTCCGTGGGGGTTGCTCGCCCTGCCCGACCGCCGCCCAGACCAGACCCACGGACCCGACAGCTGCTTCGACAGCGATACCCGGATCCTCGACCTCGCCGACGTCTCGCTCCTCGCCCCCGTCGGCATCCCGCGCCGCTCCCCGTCCCCGCCCGGGCCGCCGGTCTACCTGCTCGACCCGCGCATCCCCGGTCAGAGCGCGTTCGGCGAGCTGGGTTCCGTGCTCGGCAAGCAGGACGCGGGCTCCCCGCTGATCCGCCACCTCGACGCGCGCCTCGCCGCCGGTCCCGTCCGGCCCGCCGCGTCCCGGGGCCTGGACCTGGTCCGCCGCACCGACACCGACCGGCGGCTGCTCGCCGAACTGCTGGCCGGACCGTGTTCGCGGCTGGTGTTCGCGGGCCACGTCAGCCGCATCCAGGACCAGCACGGCGCGCAGACCGCGCTGCATCTGTCGTGTGCGGCGGAGCTGCCCGGCACCGCCGCGCCGATCGGGGCGCACCGGCCGTTCACCGCGGCGGACCTGGCACTGTCCGAAGTGGACGCCATGCCGGCGCGGGTCGCGCTGATCGGCTGCGCCAGCGCGAGCGACTTCGGCCTGCCCGAACCGTTCGGCGTGCTGCTCGCCGCCGTGGCGGCCGGGGCGGGGCTGGTCGCCGCGACAGTGTGGGCGCTGCCGACCTCGGCGGCGGTGCCCGGGGCGGATCCGATGGCGGAGCTGATCATCGCCGTCGACACCGCACTCGCCGGGGCGGACCCGGTCACGGAGCTGTGCGCGTGGCAGCGGGACCGCCTCGCGCGCTGGCGCGAACGACCGGAGCCGGCCGGCTCCCCGGTCTTCTGGGCGGCTCTGACCTGCCTCGATGCCACCGACGACGGCAAAACCTGGGTTCGGTAGCAGCCCGCGCCGCCGAAGCTGTGTGCAGCACACCAGCACAGCGAAAGGCGGCACCCGATGTTCAAGAAGATCCGGGACAGGATCACCGAAGCGACCCAGCAGGGCACGCAGGACTTCCAGCAGCACGCCGAGCAGTTCCGGCAGGCGGCCGCGGCGCAGGGGCACGACATCACCCCGCAGCTGCCGACTCCGCAGCTGGCCGCGCAGGCGTTCCGCAACGTCGCGGCCGACCCGGACATGGCGGCGTTCCTCGCGCTGCCGATGCAGGAGCAGTTGCGCCAGCAGCAGGAACTGCAGGCCTACGGCACCGAGCTGCGCCGGCTCTACGACACCGGCGAGAAGGCCACCCTGGTGATCCACGCGCTGGAGCCGACCGGCCGGACGGTCGCCGGGCAGGCGCAGTACACCGCGACGCTGAACGTCACCCGCGCCGACGGCATGATGTACCAGACGGTCCGGCCGCTGATCGCCCCGCAGGCGACGATCCAGCAGTACGCGCCCGGCACCCGGCACGAGGCCCGGCTCGATCCCGCCGACCCGGCCAAGGTCGCCGTGTTCGGCCCGGTCGGCTAGGCGGCCGCGGTGTTCAGTTCATTCGCGTTCGGCCTGCCGGACGAGCCCCGGCAGGTGCGCGGGGCGAACCGGCGGCTGTGGCTCTTCGGGATCCCCACGACGCTCGCCTGGGCGGTGGCCGGCTGGTCCGGCGCGCTCGGGCTGCTGGACAACTTCCGGCTGATGTCGCTGAACCGCGTCGGCGCGTGGGGGCCGACGCGGGACCGACGGCTTCGCTCGTGCTGTTCTTCAGCTTTTCGGTGACCGTAGCGTCGTCGCTGGGCTTCGCGATGCTGTGGGGCGGCGGGGTTTCGTTGCGCCGCATGGGGATCGGCTTCCAAGCCAGCTCGCTCGCCGCAGCGCTCGGGGTGTTGCTCGGCAGCGGCGTCGCGGCCCCGTCGTGGACGCCGCCGGAGTCGGTGGGCGAACGGCTGCCCTCCCCCGGCGGCGGCAAGGCCGAGCCGTGGTCCGAGGTGGACTGGGTGGTCTACTACGAACCGTATCTGGTGCCCGCGGTCGCCGGGCTGATCGCGATGGTCCTGATCGTGGTGCTGCTGCGGGCTTTCCTGCGCGCGGCCGAGGAGGACGACCGCGAGCAGGGGCTGCTCCACTGCGGTCTCCAGGCGACCGGGCTAGTCACCCGGGTGGAGTTCACGAACGTCTGGGTGATGGGGAACCCGCGGTTCACCGTCCACGTGCGGTTCGCCACCGCGACCGGCGAGCGCGAGGTCGTCACGACGATGATCACCTCGCTGTTCCAGGCCCCTTCGGAGGGCACTGAAGTACGCGTCCGCTACGACCCACAGGACCCGAAAGCCGTTCTGGTGGAACCGATTTGACCGTCGAAAGGAATACCGCCATGCGCCTCGTCTTCGGTTTTCTGACCGGCATCGTCATCGGGGCGACCCTGTGCTCGCTCGTCGTCGGGGTGATCGTCGAGAGTGTCCCGTTGTTCGTGGCCGGGCTGGGGATTCCGCTCGGCTACGGCATTCTCGTTTACCTCGGCCGTCTTCCGCGCCGCACCCAGGAAGCGGCGGTCGTGGCGGTCGCCAGGATCGAAAGCCTCCGCGCCGGCGGTACCGAAACCGGCGATCTCCCGCTCGACCTCGTCCTCACGGTGGCACCGGACGGGGCGCCGTCGCATCGCGTGGCGGCGACCCACACCGTCAACCTGGTCGATCTCCCGAGTTACCGCAAGGGGGACGTCCTGGTGGTCTCCTACCCGCCGGACCGGCCGTGGAAGGTCGAGATCCTGTCCGACCCCACGCCGGAATGGCAGCGCCGGGCGGCGAATGCGGTCATCGAACCCGCTCACGAGTCCACTTTGGTCCATCCGCCGCCGGAGGGCTGCGCTACCGGTGTCCTCACGCTGATCGGGCTTCTGCTCGGCGCGGGTGCCGTCCTCGGGCTCTTCCGCGCCGAACTGTTCGCGCCGGAACCCAGGGTGCCGGAACCGCCTGCGTCGTCCACGGTGACCTCCTCCGGCTCCGCGACTGTCGACGTCGATCAATCGTTGCTGGACAACGGAGAGCTGCGCCGAGTCGTCGACACCCTGGCCCAGAGTGCGGACGTCTCGCGAACGCTCACCGCGGTCATCCAGGAACACCGGCTGGCGGTCGTCTTCGCGCCCACCGACGTCCAAGTCCCCCGGTTCGATCTCCGTGCCCTGCCAGTCGACACCATCCCCGGTTTGGTGCGGAAAGCCTTGCGAACACTCGATGTCGGCACCCCGCAGACCTGGCAGGTCACCGTCGTCCAGCTGCCGTCGGGGCTGGCCGTCCGCGTCACCGTGACCGGCCCCAAGGGCAGTGCTTCACTCGCCGGATGATCACCCGGCCAAGCCCAGCGAAGCCCCCAGCAGCAAAAGCCCTTTCGCCGTCCGCGGATCCGCGCCGGTCAGGGCCGCTACGCGGGACAGGCGGTTGTCCACCGTATTCGGGTGCACATGTAGTTTCCGCGCGGTCTCGCGGCGGTTAAAGTCGGTGTCGAAGTACGTCCGGAGCGTCGTCGTCAGGTCCGGCTCGCCGTTCAGCCGCGCCGCGAGCGCACGCAGTTGCGGGGTCGCCGCGCTGTCGTGGTTCAGCTGGTATTCGAAGAGGTGGTCCGAGAGCACCGCGACGGTGCCGGGCACCGAGTTCAGCCGCAGCAGCCGCTCCGCTTCCGCCACTGCCGCCGGGATTCCGCCCAGCGAGGCCGCGTGCGCGAACGCGCCGGTGATCTCCACGCCCGTCGTCTGGCTCGCGCGCGGAACAGCCTGCCGGGCACCGGTCAGCGCTTCCGGATTGTCCGAAGTGGACGGTATCAGCAGGAGGCCGCCGTCTGGATCCAACGCGGCCAGTACGTCTCCGGACAGCTCCCGGCGCAGGTGCTGCAGCAGCAACCGCGCCTTCCGCTGCCCGGCCAGATGGCGCCCGACCGCGTCGCCGATCGAATCAGCCGGGTCCGCGGCGAACCGCAGGGCCAGCACGCCGTACGCGGGGGCGAGGCGGACGTCGGCCGGTTCCGGGATCGGCTCCCCCGCCGCCAGCCGACGGACCAGCGCCCGGGCCGCTTCGCGTTGTTCCTGGTCGGCGGTCTGGAATTCCTTCTGATGCGCCTGCACGGCCGCGTTCAGCACCCGGTGCAGGCAGTTCAGCAGCACCGCGGTCGTCTCGCCGGGCGGCGCGCCTCCGGACAGCTCCTGGATCTCCGCCCACATCTCCTCGGCCGCCAGCAGGTACGCATGCACGAAGTCGCTGACCGGCAGCCCCTCCGCACCCCGTTCCCGGCCCCGCTGGCGGAACAGCTCCAGCTCGTCCTCGCGCGGCTCGCTGTGTTCCCGCACCGCACGCGCGAGCATCCGGCCGAACTCGCGGACCGTGTGCCCCATGTGCAAGTGCAGGTGTGCGGGCACCTGGCCCCGGTAGTGCGTGGACGTTTCGACGTACCGGCGGATCGTCCGCTCGCCCACCTTCGGCAGCCGGTGCTCGAAGCTGCGCCACGACAGTTGTGACATGTCACAGCACAGTAGCCGAAAGCCTGGGCAATGTGCGCTACCACCTGGGCTGACCAGCGGCGACAGTTGGGGTTGTGTCCATGACCGCGATCACAGGAGGCCTGCCGATGCGCTGCGAGCCGCTGTTCCGCCCGAAGTCGGCCGCCGTGGTCGGCGTCTCCGCGACCACGGCGCTGTCCTGGGGACGGATCGCCCTGGAGCGGCTGCTGCGCGGCGGTTACGGCGGCGAGGTGTTCGCGGTCTCGCGCGGTCCGCTCGAACTGCCCGGCGTGCGCACGGTCGGCTCGCTCGCGGAGATCGGGTACGGGCCCGATCTCGTCGTCCTCGCGACCCCGGCGGAAACGGTTCCGACGCTGGTCCGGCAGGCGCGCGAACTCGGTTCCGGCGCGGTCGTCGTCTTCGCGGCGGGCTTCGCCGAAGGCGGCAACACCGCGTTGGAGGACGAACTGCGCGAGGCCGCGGGCGAGCTGCCGGTGCTCGGGCCGAACTGCCTGGGCGTGGTGAGCCACCCGGCCGGCGTGCAGCTGTCGACGACCGTCTTCCTCGACCGCGAACGCGTGCCACCCGGCCCGGTCGCGATCGTCACGCAGAGCGGCGCGATGGGTTTCGTGCTCGCGGACCTGCTCGAACAGGCCGGGATCGGCTACTCCTACTACGCGAGCGTCGGGAACGAAGCCTGCTTGTCCAGCAACGAAATCGGCGGCTATCTGCTCGAGCAGCCCGACGTCGAGGTGCTCGTGCTCTACCTCGAAGGCGTGCGCGACGCGGACGGCCTCCGCGCGCTCGGCCGTCAGGCGCGGGCGGCGGGCAAGACCGTGGTGGCTCTCGCGGTCGGCAGCAGCGCCGCCGGACGGCAGGCCGCGCTGTCGCACACCGCGGCCGTCGCCGGTGATCACTTCCTGCTCGCCGCGTTGTGCCGCCAGGAAGGCATCCACCTGGTCACCGACGACGACCAGCTCGTGGACGCCGTGCTCTGCGCCCGCAAAGGCACGACGCTGCCCCCGGCGCCCCGGCTGGCCGTGCTCACCATGTCCGGCGGCGCGGGCGGCATCCTCGCCGACAACCTGACCGCGCTCGGCGTCCGGATCCCGCCGTTGTCCGCCGCGACGCGCGCGAAGCTCGCCGAGATCGGCGGCGTCGAGGCGGCGGACGAGAACCCCGTTGATCTCGGCGGCAACATCGACCGCTGGATGGACCGGGTCGGCGATCTCCTCGGCGCGCTCGACGAGGATCCGGAGCTGGACGGGGTCGTGCTGTATCTGACGTTCGGCGATCGATTCCCGGAGGCGTACCACCGGCTGGCCGCGGCCGCCGCCGAGATGCGGACCCCGACGTGGTTCGTCTGGGCCTGCGCGCCGCCGGGCGAGCTGGCGAGAGCCGGGCGGCCGGACACCGTGCTGCCCAGCATCGGCGCGCTCGTGCGCCGCCTTCGGGTGCTGGTCCCGGACCGGGTCCCGGAAACCACGCAGCGCCCCGCCGCCGATGACCGTCCAGTGTGGACAGAGCTGCGAGCCATCCCGCTGCTGGAGGACGCTGGCATTCAGCATGTCGACACCGTCGCCGGGGTCGATCTTGCCGAGGCAGTACGGGACTGGCCGGAACCGTATGTGGTCAAGGGCGACGCCGCCGACGTGCCGCACCGGGCACGCGCCGGGCTTGTCCGGGTCGGCGTCACTGCGGCCGAACTCCCTGCCGTGCTGGACACGCTTCAGGCCCGGCTGGACGAGGTGTCCACCGACCCGGACCGCACCCTCGTCGTGCAACCACTCCTGCCGCACACCGCCGAACTCGCCCTGGGTGCGACAAGGGATCCGTTGTACGGCACTGCCATCGTCCTCGGCGCGGGCGGCGACCGCGCGGAAGACCCCACCGCACCACGCCGCGCGCTGCTCCTCCCGGCAACCGCGGCGCAGCGGGCCGAACTGGCCGCCTGGGCCGGAGACGTCCTCGCCGCCCCGGTCCCCGCCGTCGCCGCCGCGATCGACGGGCTCATCCGCATCCTCGAAGACCATCCGGAATTCGCCGAAGCCGACCTCAATCCGCTCTGCGTCACCGGCGACGACCTGGTCGCCGTCGACGCACTGTTCACCGCTCAGGAGGCACCCCGTGACTGACCTGCTCGACTACGCCGACAAAGTCTGGCGAGGCGAGGCCGACACCCGCGTCTACCACACCGGCGTGCTGCGCAAGGACGGTCTGCACGAACTGGCCGAGGGCGTGTGGATGTGGCCGGCGTTCGGCAACGTCTTCCTCTTTCCCACCGACGACGGCCTGTTCTGCTTCGACACCGGCGAACGCCGCACCGCGAAGGACCTCTTCGGCGCGACCCGCGCGCGCACCGACGCCCCGCTGCACACCGCCGTCTACTCGCACGGCCACATCGACCACGTCTTCGGCGTCGGCCCGTTCGATCTCGAAGCCGAGGAGCGCGGCTGGCGGCGCCCGTCCGTGCTGGCCCACGAGAACACCCCGCCCCGGTTCGCGCGGTACGAGCGCACGCGCGGCTACAACACCGTGATCAACCAGCGGCAGTTCCAGTCGCCCGGCTTCCGCTGGCCGGACCGGTACCGGCACCCCGACGTCACCTACCGCGACACCACGACACTGCGGATCGGCGACCTCGATGTCCGGCTCAAGCACGGCCGGGGCGAGACCGACGACGCGACGATCGCGTGGCTGCCCGACCGGAAAATCCTGTGCTGCGGCGACTTTTTCATCTGGTCCTCCCCCAATCCGGGCAACCCGCAGAAGGTCCAGCGCTACGCCGCGGAGTGGGCGCAGGCGCTGCGCTGGATGGCCGGGCTCGGCGCGGAACTGCTGCTGCCCGGCCACGGCGTGCCGATCGCCGGGGCCGACCGGATCCGGACCGCGCTGTCCGACACCGCCGAGTTCCTCGAGACCCTGCACGACCAGACCGTGGACGCGATGAACGCCGGAGCCACGCTCGACGAGGTCGTGCACGGGGTCACCGCCCCGGCGGAACTGCTGGCCAAGCCGTATCTGAAACCGTCTTACGACGAGCCGGAATTCGTCGTCCGCAACGTCTGGCGGCTCTACGGCGGCTGGTACGACGGCAATCCGGCCAACCTCAAACCCGCCCGCCGCGCCGACCTGTCCCGCGAACTCGCCGACCTCTCCGGCGGCGCCGACCGGCTCGCCGCCCGGGCGAAGGAACTGCTCGCGGCGGGCGAACACCGGCTGGCCGGGCACTTCGCCCAGCTCGCCGTGGACGCGGCCCCCGACGACGAGACCGCGCACACCGCCCGCGCGGAAGTGTTCACCGCACTGGAAAAAGCCGCGACCTCGACGATGGCCAAGGGCGTTTACGCCTGGGCCGCCGCCGAATCCCAGGCCGTGCTCGACGGCACCGACCGCGCCGAACAACTGCGCGCCCGCACCGCAGGCCGCACCCGCTGGGCCTTCTGAAGTTCTGAGCCCGTCGCACCACCCCGTCCGACAACGACGTTGAAATGGGGACCCACGATGAACGCTCCCGCCATCCCCGCCGAGGCCACCGCCGGCCGGCGCAGCCGCGGCACCAGCGCCCGCGGCTGGGTCGTCACCGGGCTGCTGCTGGTGTTCATGCTGATCAACTTCGCGGACAAGGCCGTGCTCGGCCTCGCCGCGAAACCGCTGATGCACGATCTGGGCCTGTCGCCCGAGGCGTACGGCCTGATCAGCAGCGGGTTTTACTTCCTGTTCAGCATCTCGGCGATCGTGGTCGGCTTCGTGTCGAACCGGGTGCCGACGAAGTGGATCCTGCTGGCGCTGGGCCTGATCTGGGCGCTGACGCAGGCGCCGATGCTCGGCACCGTCGGGTTCGGCGCGGTGCTGGTCAGCCGGATCGTGCTCGGCGCGGCCGAGGGCCCGGCGAACCCGCTGGCCATGCACGCGGCGTACAAATGGTTCCCCAACGAGAAACGCGGACTGCCCAGCGCGCTGCTGAACGCGGGTTCCGGCATCGGCGTGGCACTGGCGTCTCCGCTGCTCACCGCGCTGATCGTCGGCTACGGGTGGCGGTGGGCGTTCTTCGCGCTGCTCGTCGTCGGGCTGGTGTGGTCGCTGCTGTGGGCGATCTTCGGGCGGGAGGGCAAGGTCGCCGGCACCGCCTCCGTGCACGCGGCCGAGGCCAAGTCCGCGGCCGACGAACCGCGGGTGCCCTACCGGCGGATCCTGCTGAACGGCACGTGGCTGGGCGGATTCCTGGCCGGGTTCGCCGCGTACTGGGCGCTGGCCGTGCTGGTCGCGTGGGTGCCGCATTACCTGGAGACGGCGTTGCACTACAGCACGGTGACCACCGGGACGCTGGTCGCGCTGCCGTGGATCGCGTCGGTGGTGTTCAACCTCGCCCAGGGCACGGTCAGCGACTGGCTGATGCGACGCGGAGTGTCAAGCCGGGTCGCGCGGGGCGTGCTCGGCGGCATCGCGGTGCTGCTGTCGGGTCTCGCGATGCTGGTGTTCCCGCACGTCGGACGGGGCTGGTTCCAGATCGCGCTGCTGACCGTCGCGTTCAGCCTCGGCGGGGTGGTGTTCGCGCTCGGCGTCACGATGAACGCCGAGATCAGCCCGACCCGGCAGCGCGGCGCGGTCCTGTCGATCACCGTCGGCCTGGTCACCACCGCCGGACTGCTCGCCCCGTACCTCACCGGACGGCTCATCCAGGCCGCGTCGTCGCCGGGCAGCGGCTTCACGCTCGCCTTCACGATCAGCGGCCTGCTGTCCATTGTGGGCGGTCTGCTCGCCGTCGTGTTCGTCAACCCGGACCGCACCGCACGGCGGCTCGGACTCCGCACCGAGGTGGTCCGCTGATGCCCTTCCAGGACGGCAAAAACCCGCTCCACGGCACCGGCGAAATCACCGAGGTCGCGCCCGGCGTCCGTTCGATCGGCCTGCAGGGCAACAGTCTCGCCGTGGAAACCCCGTCGGGCCTCGTGGTGGTCGACACCGGCCCGAATCCGGACCTCGTCGCCCCGGTGCTGGACCAGCTTCGCGAACCGGTGCGCTGGATCGTCTACAGCCACGGACATCTCGGCTACAACTACGGCGTCCCCGGCTTCTTCGACTACGCCGCGGCACACGGCCAGCGCCGCCCGACCGTGGTGGCGCACGAGAACGTCATCCGGCGCTACCAGCGCTACCTGGAGACGGCCGGGCTGCAGAACCACATCAACACCCGGCAGTTCCGCCGCCCGATGCCGGACATGACGGCCCCGCCGCCGATCACCTTCCCCGACCAGACGTACCGGGAAGCGATGACCCTGGCTCCCGACGTCCGGCTGCTGTGGGCCCCGTCCGAAACGGACGACGTGACCGCCGTGTGGCTGCCGTCGAAGCGCGTGCTGTACGGCAGCGCCGCGGTGATCAACGGCATCCCCAACATCGGCACGCCCATGCGCACGATGCGCGACACCGTCCGGTGGGCGGACACCCTGGACCGTCTCGCCGTGCTGAACCCGGCCGTGCTGGTACCGGAATTCGGCCCAGTGGTCCGGGAAGACCCGGTCCGGCAGCTCACCATGACCGCCGCCGCCCTCCGCTGGCTGCGCGGCGCGGTCGTGGACCAGCTCAACGAGGGCAAGCGCGCAGACGACATCGTGCACGACCTCCGCTACCCCGCCGAACTGTTCGACGTGCCGTGGATGCGCGAGCACTACGGCCACCGCGAGTACATCGTGCGCGACATCGTCCGCTCGGAAACCGGGTGGTGGGACGGGAATCCGACCACGCTGCACCCGTCCCGCCCATCCGTGGCCGCCGCTGTCCGGGCCGAGGCGATCACGGACAAACAGGCGGTGCTGGACCACGCGGAACGGCTGCGGTCGGATGGGCGGGTGCAGGAGGCGTTGCACGTGATCGACCTGCTGGCCCTCGCACCCGGGGACGACCCGCTGGTCAAGCAGGCACGGGCGGTCAAGGAGGAGTTGTGCGCGGCTCGCGGGGCGGAGGCCAGCAGTTATGTGTCACGGAGTTTCTACCGCAGCGGCTGGTGATCCACCGGCTCTTGCTCCGGCCTCGGGACCCGCTCAACCGCCCGGCCCGGGCGTGAACTCCCGTGCCGCCGCTTGCTTTGGCGCACAGTCAGGTTCGCGCTGCTAGCCCCAGCACGACCTCTTGGCGTCCAGCCAGCCTCGCGCTGCTAGGCCAGCGCGACCTCCCGGCGTCCAGCCCGCCTCGCGCCGCCAACCCACACAACCTCCCGGCCCCGGTCGGCCGGGAATCCGCCGATCGCATCGCCCTCCTCCGCGAGCAACCGCCGGTTCTCGTCCTCCCGCCGATGATTCTCCTTTCCCGTGCCCAAAAAGCTTCCCTTCACCACCTCCGTTCCCTAGGCCAGCGGCACCTCCGTCACCGCCGCCGCTGGTCGGCGCAGCGCCGCGAGTTGCAAGCCGAGCACCACGCCCACGCCGATCGCCGCCGTGGACAGGAGTGCTTCGGCGACCGCGTCCCATGAACCGGGGACACGGGCGAAAACCTGCGACAGGCTCAAATACATCGCCGGTCCCGGGAGCACGGCCCCGGTCAGACCGGGAATCGTGACCGCCGCGGTGGGCACCGCGAGCATCCGCGCCGCCGCGCCGGCCAGGAGGCCCAGCACTGTGGTCGCCAGGAAGATCGACACCGGGGCGGACAAGCCGAGCACCGTCCGGCCCGCCCAGTTCACCAGGGACGTCACCACTCCGGCCCCGCAGGCGACCGCCCACCATCGCACCGGGGTGCCCATCAGGATCGCGTTGCCCAGCGAACCGACCAGCGCCGTCACCGGCACCAGCGCGAGCGGCAGCGCGGCGAGCTGGACCCGGCTGGCCTCGCCGAGGATGTCGAGGTCGTTCGCCACCGACACCACGACCATCACCCCGGTCGCGATCGCCCCGGTCAGCAGCAGCACGGTGACGATCCGCGCGGCCGCCATCAGATGGAAGTCGCCGACCGCGTCCTCGACCAGCGACACCAGTGACAGAATCGGCAGCAGCAGCACGAGGTTCGCCGCCGAAAGGCTCGCCGCTTCGTGCCCGGTGAGCAAACCGAGCGACAGCAACGAGATCGCGACGACCAGCACCGTGCTCGCCTTCGCCGCCACCTGGAAGAACTCCGCGATGCCGACCGTGCTCAGCGCCCAGCCGACCCGGTTGGCGAACACGAACAGCCCGGCGGACACCAGCGCGGCGAGCACCGTCCCGTTCGCCTGCAAGCAGATCATCGCGGCGAGCAGGCTGCCGCCGGGCACGCTGACGTACCACGGCCACGTCGGACCCGCTTTGCTGAGGATTCCGGCTTCCCGCTCCGCATCGACGGGGGAAATCGCACCGGTGCCCGCCCGGACGGCGAGCGCCTCCAACTCCCCGATCCGGCCGATGTCGCGGGCGTCGTTCGCCCGCACGCTGCCGAACAGCACCACCGGCTCGGCAGCAGCACCGTCACCGCCCGGACAGTATTGAAGGTGAATCGCCCGTACTCCCACCGAAATCCGCAGTTCCTCGATACCGCCCGCCCGCGCCAGCGCCCGAACGGTGCGCACGACGACCGCGGTTTCGATGCCCTGCTTGAACATCTGCATCGCCACGTCGAGCGCGAAGCTCAGCACCCGGCGCGCCCGCGCCCGCTCCTCCTCCGCCATGCCCCGCACTTTAAGCAGCAGCCCCGACAAGAACGCGGCCGCGAGCGCGCCGGCCGTTCCGCTTCGCCCGATCGTGGCACGCCACCGGAAAACAACCGGACGGCCGCTTGCGCCGCCAGCCCGCGCGGTCACACTTTGGAGTGAACCGCCGCCATTGCTGTGACGGGGCCCACGTCTGAACCGATACACCTTCTGCCGTGCCTCGCACCGCACCGCGAGCCGAAGAGCAGGACCTTGGGGGAACCGCCCGTGATCACCGCCGCAGAACTGTTTGTCCGGCAAGCATTCTGGCGTCCGGTGGAAGGAACGACGGTACCGGAGCCGGTGGTCGCGCTGCTCGGTCCGAAGGGCTCCGGCAAAAGCACCGCGCTCACCGCGATCGCCGGCGCCTGCGGCGGCACGCTGGTCCACGCCAGGCTGGATTTCCGGGACGCGAAGGTCGCCGACCCGATCCCCGCAGTCGCCTGCGTCGCGTTCATGCTGACCCGGCATTGGGACAACCTGCCGCGCGATCCGACGTTCCACCGCGTCGGGCTTTCCTTGCTGGCGTTGAACGAAACCCTGCCGCAGGACCGGGAATCAGCCCGCGCGCACGTGCTCAAGCTGATCGAAAGCTATCTGCACCGCGACGACGAGCGGGTCGCGGACGTGGCCGGCGCCGCGGCCCAGTTCGCACTGGCGCTATCCGGCATCGGAGCGCAAGTCCCTGGGCCCGCCGTGCAAGTCGTGGTGAGCAGCGGGATCAGCGCGCTGCTGCGGCTCGCCAACCGGCGGCGGCGAAGCGTGCGGCAGGCGCTCAAGTGGTTCAGCGGCCTGCTGGCCGGAGCGGGCACGATCGACTCGCTCATCGAATTGAGCCAGCGCACCGCCGATCCGCTCCCCCACCTGATGAACGCGTTCCTCACCGATCTTTCCCTGAGCGCCGACCAGTGGACGACGCCGGTGCGGCGCTGCCAGTGCCTGCCGCCGAACCGGCAGGAAGGCCCGCACGAGCACGCGTGGGCGCTGCTGGTCGACAATGTGGACGCGACCCCCGCCGGCCGCGAATTCCTCTCCGCACTGGTCCGCGCACGGCAGAAACGGTTGCCCGAGCGCGATCCGCTGCTGGTCGTCGCGGCGATGGACCGCTGGTCGTCCGCGTGGGGAACCTGGTGGCGGGAACCGTGGCGGACGAAGGCGGACAGCCCGAAACGACGGCCGGTCCCGCTGCTGTCCCAAGCCGATTTCAAGCAGTGGACCCAGCACGTCGCCGCCACCGCCGACGCGGGACCCACCCCGACCCGGGCCTGGTATCCGGTCTGGCTCGATCCGCCGGACCCCGCCGTGTTCCGCGAACTCGCCCCCACCACGCCGGACGGCTGGGAGCCCGCCGACTTCGACGCGTTCGTCCGCACGCTGTCGGGCGGGCTGCCGGCGGCCGCGCAGGAGATCGCCCGGCGGGTCGGGGAACTGCCGTCGGACGCGCAACTGCATCCGCAGTCGTTGCTGTTGTTCCAGCCGCCCAACGGAATCGCACTCTGGGAACGCGCGCTGGCGCACTTCCTGCCGAAGTCGCTGCGGGCGGATTCGCTGCGGACCGTCGTCCCGCAGGCGGTCGCCGTGGCGGTCCGGCTCCGCCAGCCCGGGCACGCGGCGGCCGATCTGAATCCGGTCGTCTTCCCCGACGCGAAGGCCATTCTGAGCGCGTTGCGCGAGAACCTGTGGATCAGCACTTTCGCCGCCCGTCCCTCACAGCTGTGGCCGGTCGCCTCTCCCCAGGAGGAGCATCCGGCGGTCCTGCACCCGTGGCTGCTCGCCTCGCTGATGGCGGGCCTGCACGCGCAAAGCGCCGCCACCGACCGGAATCCGGTGACGCTGACCTGGGCCGAGGTGTTCAGCCGGATGGCCGACACCTGCGCCAAGCCGAGCGGCGAGGCGGACCTGGCCCGCCGGCTGTACTACGACCTCGCCTGCGACAAGTTCGAGCAGGTGGTCGCCGAACTGGTGCGGGAGTTCGCCTCGGCCGAGCATCCGGACTGGGTCCGGCTGCTGGACCAGGTCACGGCGGCGCCGTGCCGGTGGCCCGCCGTGGAACCGACCGACGCGATCGCCGCGCGGCTCGCGCCCGACGCCCAGCCCGGGCGCGAATCGGCCACCGCCGCGATCGCCAGCATCACGGCCCTGCTCTGGCTCTGCCACGACGCCCACACCGTGCCGAACCCGTTGCGGGACCAGCGGATCCGCAAGAACTTCACGCGGCTGGCCAACAACGATTCGTCCCATGTGGACACCGATGCCCTCACCGACGCCGCCGCGCGGTTCGGCGACCAGTGAACCACTTCTTCCCGACAGGAGCGTGATGACCTTCCTTCGCCGGACCCCGCACTGGTTCACCCACCGCTTCCCGCGCCTGGTCAACTGGGTGCTGCGGCATCCGGTACTGGCCAGCGGCCTCGCCACGCTGCTGGTGATCGCCGTCGTCGCCGCGGGCGTCCTCGTTCCGGCGCTGTTCGCCCGCTGCGGGGCGGGCATGTCCGCCGACGCCCACGACGCGTGCGTCGGCATCAACCTCGACAGCGCGCCGTTCCGGGCGGACGAACCGGACCGGATGCGGGCGCTGGAAGCCGCGGTCCGGGCGAACAACGACGCGATCACCGACAATTACGTCTCGGTGGTGCTGTTCCAGGACATGTCGCCGGACGAGGGCGTGGACACCCGGACCTACACCGACCTCTACCCGGACATCGAGGGCGCGCTCGCCGGGGTGTGGCGGGCCAACCACACCGCCGCGTTCCAGGGCGGCCAGCCGAAGGTGAAACTGTTCCTGGCCAACATGGGCAGCCAGTACGCGAGCTGGTCCGAGGCGGCGGACCGGATCGCCGAGCACGCGGCCGACCACCACGTCGTCTCGGTCCTCGGGCTCGGCCAGAGCTTCGACAGCACCCGCGCGGCGGCGGCGAAGCTGACCGGCCAGGCCCAGCTGCCGGTGATCGGCGCGACGGTCACCGGCGACACGATGAACCTCACCCCCGACGGCAAGCTCAACACCGGATTCTTCCGCACTTCGCCCACCAACAGCCACTCCGTGCTGACCGCCGCGCAGTACATCAAGAGCATCGAACCGGACATGTCGCGGGTCGCGATCGTGCAGGACAGCATCCCCGGCGACGACTACACCCAGACCCTCGGCGCGACGGCCGTCAAGGAGATGCCCGCCGCGCACCGGTTCCCGTTCACCTCGCCGGACGCGCTGCCCTCCGGCCGCTCCCGCAAGGACCCGCTGCTCACCCAATTCGCCTACCTGAACCAGAACCTCTGCTCCGTCGCGCCGACGGTCGTCTACTTCACCGGCCGCGGCACCGATCTCGGCCCGTTCGTGCAATCGTGGACACAGGGCAATACCCCTTGCGCGAACGGAAAACTGACCGTCGTGACCGGAGACGACGGCGGGGCCGGCATCAACGAGGCCAACCTCCGCGACGCCGTCCGCGGCGGCCACGTCCGGGTCTTGTTCACGTCGCTGGCCAGCCCCGACGAATGGGGACCGTGCGACGGCTCCGCGGAACAGGCCGCCTACAACACTTTCCAGGCAGTCTTCACCGGCCAGCCCGGCGTGTGCAGCGGCCAGCCCGTCCGCGCGGACGACGGCGCCGCACCGCTGTCGTTCTCCGTCGCCGACCTGGGCAGCGGGGAAGGCATCCTCACCCACGACGCCGTGATGGTCGCCGTCACCGCCGCCCGCCGCGCCGCCATCAACGGCCAAGCCGACACGGTCGTGCAAACGCCGATGTCGCAGATCGGCATCATCCAGCAAATGCGGTGCCAGAGCGCCATCCCGGGCGCGAGCGGGACCATCCAGTTCAGCCCGGACCCGGCCCAGCACGGCAATCCGGTGGAGAAACCGTTCCCGGTCGTGGAGATCCGGGCCGACGGATCCACCGCGACGGTGTGGAACAAGGCGGTCACGACTGCGGCGAAACCGCCCTGCTGACCTCCGGCGTGGTGCCGCGGTCCTTCAACCACCCGCGATAACCGCGCAACGCGCGCCGCTGCTGAACCGTCTCCATCGCCAACGCCAGCTTGGCATTCGTCCGCAACCTCGGCGAACGCCCCGCCCCGATCCGGCGCAGCTGACGACGCACCCGGGCCATCCCCGCCGCCGACGCCAGTGCCTTGTCCTTGATCGCCACCGGTTCCACTTCCACCGCAGCATCCTCGCCACGCCGCCACTTGTCCGGCAGCTCCGGGTCCATCGCGAGTGCGGTGCCCATGCCGACCAGGTCGATCCCGCCGGCCAGGACCTGTTCCGCGACCGAGCGCCGGACGATGCCGCCGGTCAGCATCAGCGGCAGCGGGCTCGTCCGGGCGAGTTCCTCGGCCAGGGTCAGGAAGTACGCCTCCCTCGCCACCGTGCGCTCGTCGGCGGAGCGGCCGGACATGGCCGGGCTTTCGTAGCTCCCGCCGGACAGTTCGACGACATCGACGCCGAGCGGGGCCAGCATTTCGATCACACGCCGGGCGTCGTCAGCGTCGAATCCGCCACGCTGGAAGTCGGCCGAATTCAGTTTCACCGCGACCGAGAACGACGGCGACACCGCGTCGCGCACGGCTCGCACGATCTCAAGCAGCAGCCGGGCGCGGTTCTCCAAACTGCCGCCCCACTGATCTTCCCGCTGGTTGACCAGCGGCGAAAGGAACTGCGACAGCAGGTACCCATGGGCCGCGTGGATCTCGACCCCGTCGAAACCGGCTTCCTCGGCGCGGCGCGCGGTTTCGGCGAACCGGGCCACGGTCTGCTCGATCTGCTCGGCGGTCATCTCGGTCGGCTGGGCGAGCCGCTTGCTTTGCTTGCCGACGTCCACCTTGATCGCCGACGGACCCCACGCGACGCCGGGCAGGTTCGCCATCACCTGGCGGCCGGGGTGGTTGATCTGCATCCACACCCGCGCCCCGCCGCTCTTCGCGTCGGCCGCCCACGCGCGGAACGGCTCCAGCGGCGAGAACCGGTCCAGGACGATGCCCGCCGGACCGGTCATCGCCTCCGCGTGCACCATCACGTTGCCGGTGACGAGCAGCCCGGCCCCGCCTTCGCTCCAGCGGCGGTACAGGCGGCGGATCCGCTCGTCGGGCACCTGCCCGCGGCCGGCCATGTTCTCCTCCATGGCCGCCTTGACGAGCCGGTTGGCCAGCGCCGGGCCGCGAGCGGGCGCGAACGGCGCGAACAGGGGCGAGTTCTTCATGATTCCTTCGATCCGTGCGGTATGTTTGCAGTGCTCACATGAGAGTAGGAGGCAATGTAAGCGATGTCAACATCGGCGAAGGACGGCTACCACCACGGCGACCTCAGGGCCGCCCTGCTGACGGCCGCGATGCAGATGCTCGAGCAGGGCGAGCAGTTCTCCCTGCGGGCCGTCGCCCGGAAAGCGGGCGTCTCCCCCACTGCGCCATACCGGCATTTCGCCGACCGCGACGCACTGGAATCCGCCCTTGCCGCTCAAGGCCTGCGAGACCTGAAGGCCGACCTGGCGAAGGATGACGCCCTGCCGACAACCGTGGCCGAACTCGCCGAACTGGGCGTCGCGTACGTCGACTTCGCGCTGCGCCGCCCGGCACTGTTCCGGCTCATGTTCGGCAGCGCCTGCGACGACACGAACGACGACCGGGTCCGCGCCGCAGCCGAGGTGCACGAGGTGCTCGCGCACGCCGTCGCCACCGTGTTCCCCGACGCCGACCTCGCCGCCCTCACCACCGCCGGCTGGGGATTGGTGCACGGGCTGGCCAGCCTGCACCTCGACGGCAAGCTCGCCAGCGCCTCCGCCAAGGACGTCGCGAACCAGGTCCGCGCGTCGTTCACGGCGGTTTTCGCCGCCCGCCCGAAGGAGTGACCGGCTCGGTGTTGACAGTGCTCACATCCGCGCTTACCGTGATGTAAGCACTGCACACATCACGCGATCGGAGCACCCCCATGGCAGCGACGACGACCGGGAAGGTGGAGGTCGACCTCGGCGGCCGCCTCGTCACCGTGCCCGAGGGCGGCCTGTACGACCGCTACCGGATGGACACCGACCTCGACGAGGTCGCCCGCGATCCGCGCGTCAGCGGCGTCGAGTTCTTCCGCGCGCTGCCCAAGACGAGGGCCGACTCGCTGATCGGCCCGACGCTGACGCCGAACTTCTACTACCGCATGTCCTCGGCCCGCCTCACCATGCTCGCCCGCACCCGCGCGATCCGCGCCCGGCTGCCCCGGGAGCTGGCCCCGCTGGAGGTCGCGCCCGGCCTCGGCCTGGTGTCGGTCATGTTCTTCCGCTACGACGTCTGCGACATCGACTTCTACACCGAGGCCGCGGTCGGCGTCGCGGTCCGGCCCGCGCGGCACGGGAAGCTCGGGTTCGTGGACCTGGTCGCCGCGCTGAAGAACGACCACCTCGACACCTACGTGCTGTCGCTCCCGGTCAACACCGACATCGCCCAGGTCCGCGGCCACGACGGCTACGGTTTTCCCAAGTGGGTCACCGAACTCGACGTCGAGATCGACGCCAGCCACACCGCCGCGCGGGTCGCCAACGACGCCGGTGAGACCGACCTGGCGCTGTCCGCCGCCACGCCCGCGCAGACCAGGCATCCCAGCGGCCAACGCGTCTCGGCGCTCACCTCGTACACGCAGATCAACGGCGCGTGGCACTCGACGCTGAGCCAGACCAACGCTCTCTCCTCCGGCAGCGCTTCCTTCCCGCGCGACGTCGACCTGCGGCTCGGCCAAGGACGGATGAGCGACGACCTGCGCTCGCTCAAGCCCACCCGGCCGGTCCGGTTCGACGTGCTCGCCGAAGGCCAGCTCGCCCTCCACCTGCCGGTCCCGTATTCGGTTGCGCCGCAAGGAGGTTCGCGATGAAGGTGTTGCAGGTGCTGTCGGCTGCCCGGGTCTGGACGCTGAAGGACGGCACGGAGCATCCGACCGGGTTCTGGGCCGAGGAGTTCGTCGTCCCCTACACACTGTTCACCGAAGCGGGCTGGGACGTCACCGTCGCCACGCCCGGCGGCAAACAGCCAATCGTGGACAACCTCAGCCTCGGCGTCAAAGGCGGCGTTCTCCCGCGCACCGCCAAGAAACTCAAGGCCGACCTCGACCGCCTCTCCCCCGTGCTCGCGCACCCGGCCGACCTGTCCGAAATGGACCCCTGCGAGTTCGACGTCGTCTTCTACTCCGGCGGTCACGGCCCGATGGAAGACCTCGCCGTCGACCCGGTTTCCGGCGCGCTGCTGACCGAACGGCTCGCCTCGGGCCGTCCGCTCGCGCTGCTGTGCCACGCGCCCGCGGCGGCGCTGGCGGCGAAGAACCCCGACGGCAGCTGGCCGTTCGCGGGCTACCGGATGACCGGGCTCTCCAACGTCGAGGAGCGGTTCAACCCGTTCGCGTGGAAAGCCAAGTGGCTCTTGGAAGACCGGCTCAAGGAGGCGGGCGCGGACTACACCGCCGGGTTGCCGCTGAAGTCGCATGTGGTCGTGGACCGCGCGCTGTACACCGGGCAGAACCCCGGTTCCTCGGCGACGCTCGCGCGGCGGATCATCGCCGACGCCTCGCGCGATTGACGGCGCGCCTTGCGTTGACGAACCGTCACTCCAGGGCGGCGAGAATCAGCGCGGCCATCGATCCCGGGTCGCCGTTTTCCGGCCGCAGCACCACATCCGGCGACACCGGCCGTTCGTACGGCGCGTCCACCCCGGTGAAGCCGGTGATCTCGCCCGACCGGGCCTTGGCGTACATGCCCTTCGGATCGCGGTCCTCGCACACCTCCAGCGAGGTGTCGACGAAAACCTCCGTGAACGGCAGACCCGCGGTTTCGTGCACTTGCCGGGCGAGTTCCCGATCGGCCTGGTACGGGCTGATCAACGACACCACCGCCACCACCCCGGCGTCGGCGAACAGCTTGGCGACCTCCGCGACGCGGCGGATGTTCTCCGCGCGGTCCGCCGGAGCGAACCCGAGGTCGCCGTTGAGGCCGTGCCGGAGGTTGTCGCCGTCCAGCAGGTAGGCGGGGCGGCCCGACGCGACCAGCCTGCGCTCCAGTTCCACCGCCACGCTCGACTTGCCCGAGGCGGACAGCCCGGTGAGCCAGACGGTGCGGCCGCGGGTCGCGCGTTCGTCCCTCGACACCGCCGCCGGATGCCAGACCACGTTCGGCGCGGTCGTGCTCGGGCCGGTGATCATGCCCGCCCCGACGGTGTCGCCGGAGTGTTCGTCGACCAGCAGGAACCCGCCGGTCGGCCGGTTGCGCAAGTACGGGTCGAACAGCAGCGGCTGCCGCGTCCGCAGCCGGATCCGGCCGATCTCGTTGAGCGACAACGACTCCGCGGTCTCGTCGCGGTGCAGGGTGGTGACGTCCAGCCGGTAGTCGAGCGCGCGGACCTCGGCCTTGGTCTCGCGGGTGGTGTGCCGGACGAGGTAGTTCGCGCCCGGGGCGAGCGCGGCCTGTTCGGAGAACCAGCACACCATGGCGTCGACGTCCTGGCCGACGTGCGGCCGGTTGCCCGGACGGCAGATCAGGTCGCCGCGGCTGAGGTCCAGCTCGTCGGCCAGCTCGATCGTGACGGCCAGCGAGGCGAACGCCTCGGTCACTGCGGTCCCGCCGGGGCCCCAGATGGCCCGTACAGTCGTGGTGAAGCCGGAGGGCAGCACGGTCACCTCGTCACCGGGCTTGAACACGCCGCCGGCCACCGTTCCGGCGTATCCCCGGAAATCGCGGCTGTGCTCGCGGATCACGTACTGCACCGGGAAACGCGCGTCGACCAGGTTGCGATCCGAAGCGACGTGCACCTGTTCCAGGTGGTGCAATAGCGAAGTTCCCTCGTACCACGGCATGCTCGCTCCGCGGTGCACCACGTTGTCGCCGTGCAGCGCGGACATCGGCACGAAGGTCAGATCCGGGGTGCGCAATTTCATCGCGAACCGGCTGAAGTCCTCGCGGATTTCCTCGAACCGCTCCTGCGACCAGCCGACGAGGTCCATTTTGTTCACGCACACCACCAGGTGGCGGATGCCGAGCAGGCTGGCGAGGAACGCGTGCCGGCGCGACTGTTCGAGCACGCCCTTGCGCGCGTCGACCAGTATCAGCGCGACGTCCGAAGTGGACGCTCCGGTGACCATGTTCCGGGTGTACTGCACGTGTCCCGGAGTGTCGGCGATGATGAACTTCCGTTTGGGCGTGGCGAAATACCGGTGCGCGACGTCGATCGTGATGCCCTGTTCGCGTTCCGCGCGCAGGCCGTCGGTGAGCAGGGCGAGGTCCGGGTACGCGTCGCCCCTGGCCTGGCTGGTGCGTTCGATCGCTTCGAGCTGGTCGGTGAAGACTGTCTTCGAATCGAACAGCAACCGGCCGATCAGGGTCGATTTGCCGTCGTCCACGCTGCCCGCGGTGGCGAGCCGCACCGTCGTGACCCGGTCCCCGGCGCTCATCAGAAGTAGCCTTCCTTCTTGCGGTCTTCCATTCCGGCCTCGGAAATCCGGTCGTCCGCCCGCGTCGCGCCGCGTTCGGTGACCCGGGTGGCGGCGACCTCGGCCACCACTTCCGCCGGCGTCGAGGCGGTCGATTCGACGCACCCGGTGCAGGTCGCGTCTCCGATCGTGCGGAAGCGAACCGTTGCCGGATAAGGAACTTCGCCCTCGGCGACGGTGAGGAACCGGGTCTCCGCGAGCAGCATCCCGTCCCGCTGGACGACCGGCCGCTGGTGCGCGTAGTACAGCGACGGCAGCGTCACGTCCTCCGCTTCCACGTACTGCCAGATGTCCAGTTCGGTCCAATTCGACAACGGGAACACCCGGATGTGCTCGCCCTTGCGATGCCTGCCGTTGTAGAGATTCCACAATTCCGGACGCTGCCGGCGGGGATCCCATTGCCCGAATTCGTCGCGGAAGCTGAATACGCGTTCCTTGGCCCGGGCTTTCTCCTCGTCGCGGCGCGCACCGCCGAACACGGCGTCGAAGCCGTTCTCGCGGATGCCGCGCAGCAAAGTGGCCGTCTGAAGCCGGTTCCGGCCCGCCTTCGGGTCCTCGACGCTCCGGCCCGCGTCGATGTCGTCCTGGACGCTCGCCACCACGAGCCGCAATCCGTACCGCGCCACGGTTTCGTCCCGGAATCGGATGACCTCGTCGAAATTGTGCCCGGTGTCGACGTGCATCACCGGGAACGGCAGCGGCGCCGGCCAAAACGCCTTCGCCGCGACGTGCAGCATCACCATCGAGTCTTTCCCGCCGGAGAACAGCAGCACCGGCCGCTCGAAGGTCGCCGCCACCTCGCGGAAGACGTGCACGGCTTCGGCTTCGAGCGCGCCGAGGTGGCTCAGTTCGTAGGCAGGGGGTGCCGGGGTCGCCATCGGATCCGCCCTTCCGGGGTTCGAGACCAGAAAAGTAGAACAGGTTCTTGCGCTGGGTCAAGCGCCGGAGGACGCTGGGCGCATGGACCTGGTCGCACTCGAAGAAATCCGCCGCGTGAAATTCCGCTACCTCCGGTGCCTCGACCTGAAGCTGTGGGACGAGATGGCCGAGACCCTCACCGAGGACGCCCGCGTGCACTACGGCACGCCCTCCTACGGCGAACCGCTGAACTTCGACGGCCGCGACGCGCTCATGGAATTCCTGCGCACCACCGTCGGCCCCGGGATCACGACGATGCACTTCGCCGGGCACCCGGAGATCGAGATCGACGGCGACACCGCGACCGGCCGGTGGATGTTCCAGGACAAGGTGATCGTCGCCGAGCACCGGGTGGTGATCGAGGGCGCGGCGTACTACGAGGACACCTACCGGCGCGAGAACGGGGTGTGGCGGATCAGCGGCACCGGGTACGAACGGCTGTACGAAACGCTGGTCACGCTGAAGGACCAGCCGGGCTGGAAGCTGACCGCGAACATGTGGGGCCAGCCCGCTTGACCGCGGCGGTCCGTGAAGGACTCCTTGGGGGAATCTAGGTCCCGCAAGGAGTCCTTCACGCCCAGTTCGGACGGATCCCGCCGGTTTCGGCGGTCACCGCGTCCGCGACCGCCGCCAAAGCCGCTCCCCGGCGCGCGATCTCCGCCCCCGTGATCGGCTCGCCGACGGACAACGTCAGCACCAGCTCCTGCCGCCCCGACGCGTCGAAAGTCGGCGCCGCCAGCAGGCTCACCGCGTGCTTCTTCCGCGGCTCGAGGTCCGCGCCGAGGTACACCCGCTCCCCCAGGCTCGACACCAGTTCGCCGACCAGCCCGCGCACCTCGGGCGGCAGATCGCCGGCCGCGACGCCCGCCATCAGCGTATAGAGCCGACGGCCCGCCGACGTCAGGCTTTCGACCAGATAGCCGTGTTCCCGGCATTCGGCGACCACTCGCCGCAGGTACGCCTCGTCCAGCCGCACCGGCACTGCGGGCGGGGTGGCCAGCCAGGCGTCGAAGGCGGATTCCGCGTCCCACAGCACGTACATTAGCCCGACCGGCGGCGCGAACGGATACGTTTCGCCGAGCCGCACCTTGCCCGGCCCGGCGCTCTGCAGCATCAGGATGCGCCCGTCGACCACCGCTGAGGCAGTGCAGGTCGCCTGGTACCGCGCGCTGAGTTCCTCCAGGTGCGTGCGGGCGATTTCGCTGGCCCCGAACCCTTCCCCGGCCGCGCGGCCGGCCGCGATCATCGCCGGGCCGAGGCGGTAGGTCGTCGACCGGGGATCGCGCACGACGTAGCCGCTCGCGGTCAGCTCGGTCAGGATGCCGAGGCAGGTCGGCTTGCTCAGGCCCAGTTCCCGCGCCAGCGCGGAAAGCCCGAAGCGCCGGCCCGGCCGGGCCGTGAAGTAGTCCAGCAGCCGCACGACCCGTTCGGTCGGCGGGGAGCGCCGAGCAACCGCCATTGACCCGTCCTTAGAACGCGTTCTAGTGTCAACCGACACCGAACGTACCACCCCGGTACAGAGTTGGACCAGCGTGAGGAGTCTCCGGTGCTGACCGAACCGCTCGCCGGCGCGATCGCCGAAGCCGAAAAGATCATCGCCGAGGCGTCGCACATCAAGACCGAACAGGACCTGATCGAGGGCTACGACTACCTCGCGGGCAGCATCCGCGCCTCGGTCCAGACGGCCTGGGCCTACGACCGGGACTTCCCGTACTTCACCCTCTCCACCGGCCCGTACACGAAAATGGGCCTGGACAACCCGGACACGCTGTACTTCAACGCGAACATCCGCGAGGACCGCGAGTACGTCGTCACCGGAACCCGCGGCACCACCGCCGACCTCAGCTTCCAGATCCTCAACGGGGACTACACCCCGGTCGAGGTGCCCGACAGCATGACCGCGTTCGACGACCGCGACATCCCGGTCGCCGCCGACGGCACGTTCGAAATCCGCTTCGGGCCGGCGAAACCCGATCCCGAACCGGGTTATTTCGTGCTCGGCCCGGGTTCGTCGATGCTGGTCGTGCGCGAGGTCTACAGCGACTGGGCGACCGAACGGCGCGGCACGATCCAGCTCCGCTGCGCCGACACCACCGGCCAGGCTCCCCCGCGCTCTCGCGCACCGCGATGGAGAAACGGTACGGCGTCACCGGAAAGATCCTGCTCAGCCGGATCCGGACGTTCCTCGCCTTCCCGAAGTGGTTCTACCTGAACCTGCCGGTGAACACGATGACCGAACCGCGCAGCACGCCCGGCGGCCTGCCCACCCAGTACTCCTCGGCCGGGCACTACGAACTCGCCGACGACGAGGTCATGATCGTCACCGTGCCCCGCTCCGACGCGCCGTACCAAGGCATCCAGCTCGGCAGCCCCTGGTACGTCTCGCTGGACTACGAGAACCACCAGACCAGCCTCACCGCCGACCAGGCGCGCGTCGACCCGGACGGCAAGATGCGGTTCGTGATCAGCGAACGCGATCCCGGCGTCGCGAACTGGCTCGAACGCACCGGGCACGACCGCGGCTACGTCCAGATCCGGTGGCAGCGGCTTTCCCGCGAACTGACCGAAAAGGACGGTCCGGAGGTCGAGGTCGTGCAGTTCGGCGACCTCGCCGACCGGCTGCCCTACCACTCCGAGGCCCGCGTGACCCCCGAGGAATGGGCACAGCGGATCGCCGCTCGACAGGCCGCGGTGGCGGCCAGGATGCTGGGCTGAACCCATGGATCTGTTGAAGGACAAGGTCGTCCTCGTCTCCGGAATCGGCCCCGGACTGGGCCGTTCGATCGCGCTGCGCTCCGCCGCGGCCGGTGCCGACGTGGTCCTCGCGGCCCGCACCGAATCGCGCCTGGCCGAGGTCGCCGCCGAAGTCGAAGCGCTCGGCCGGCGTGCTGTCTCGGTGCCCACCGACATCACCGACGAAGCCTCGGCGACCAAGCTCGTCGAGACCGCGCTGAGCGAGTTCGGCCGCTTGGACACGTTGGTGAACAACGCTTTCGCCGTCCCGCCGATCACCGATCTCGCCGACGTCGACCTCGACGCGGTCCGCGCCGGGTTCGAGACCAACGTGATCGCCGCGCTCCGGCTGACCCGCCTCTGCACCTCCGCGCTCGCCGACTCCACCGGTTCGGTCGTGATGATCAACTCGGCCGTGCTGCGCCATTCCCGGCGGACGTTCGGCGCGTACAAAATGGCGAAGACGAGCCTGCTCGCGCTCGCGCAAAGCCTCGCGTCGGAACTCGGCCCGCGCGGCATCCGGGTCAATACCGTTGCTCCGGGCTACATCTGGGCGGATTCCCTCAAGTGGTACTTCGCCTATCTGGCCAAGGAACGCGGCGTGCCCGCGGAGCAGGTGTACGCCGAAACGGCGGAGACGATCGACCTGCGACGGCTCCCGGAACCGGACGAGATCGCCGACACCGTGGTGTTCCTCGCGTCCGCGCTCGCCCGCTGCGTCACCGGGCAATGCCTCGACGTGAACGCCGGCGAATACCACCACTGAGGGGAACAGCATGCTGCCAGGACGGGACAGCGTCGGCACGGTCGAGGACCTGCACGTGTCCGCCACGAAACTCACCGGCCTCGACGACTTCGGCGGAGACGACCACCTCGAAGGCCTGCGCGTACTTCTCGATTCCTACGCCAACGAAGCGGGATTAACGCCGTACGGCAACAAAGTCCACCGCGCCTTCCTTCGCGGCGCACTGGTCGCGCGGTTGCTGAGCGAAGCTTCGTGGAAGCAGAATCCGCAGTACGCCGACGTGCCCATCGAACGGCCTATCTTCGTCACTGGCCTGCCGCGTACCGGAACCACCGCGCTGCACCGCCTGTTGACCGAAGATCCCGCACATCAGGGCCTCGAAGTGTGGCTGACCGAAATGCCGCAGCCGCGCCCGCCGCGCGAAACGTGGCCGGACAACCCGGTGTTCCAAGCGATCCAGGCCGGGTACGAACAGCACCACGTCGAACATCCCGAGTTCATGGGCCTGCACCACATGTCGGCCGACCAGGTCGAGGAATGCTGGCAGCTGCTGCGGCAATCGCTGAAATCCGTGTCCTACGAATGCCTCGCGCACGTGCCCGGCTACTCGCGCTGGCTCGACGGACAGGACTGGACCGACGCCTACCGCAGGCACCGGCGCAACCTTCAGCTCATCGGCCTCCCCGACGCGGGCCGGCGCTGGGTGCTCAAGAACCCGAGCCACCTGTTCGCCCTCGACGCGCTCCTGGAGGTCTACCCGGACGCGCTGGTCGTGCAGACCCACCGCGCGCCCAGCACGATCATCGCCTCGGTGTGCAGCCTGACCGAGCAGGCGTCGGAAGGCTGGTCGGACACCTTCCGCGGCGAGGTTGTCGGGCGCAGCCAGCTCGATCTGTGGGCGCGAGGCGCGGAACAGTTCGAAGCAGCGCGAGCCCGGCACAATCCCGCGCAGTTCTGCGACGTCCGGTACGAGGACTTCGTCGCTGACCCGATCGGCACCGTCGAAGGCGTCTACCAGCACTTCGGCCTCGACCTCGCCCCGCAGGCGCGCGACGCGATGACCACGCTGCACGAGCGGAGCCGGACCGGAGACGCGAAACCGAGGCACCGCTACGACCTCGCCGACTTCGGCCTGACTGCCGAGGAGGTCGACGAGCGGTTCTCCGGCTACCGCGCCGCACACCAGAGCTGAAGCCGTTTCGAGACCGTGCTTCGCGCCGAACCGCCCACGCTGGACCGGGCCGCCCCCTAGGATCTGCCTGACGTTCCTTGAGCGGAGAGCAGGTATGACGACCTTCACGTACACGATCCTCGAGATCATCCCGCGGGCATTGCTGTTGATCGTGGGGCTGATCGGCCTGATCCTCTCGGCCAGCAGGCGCTCGCGGGGCGGCTCCGGGATGGTGGTGGCCGCCTTCGCGGTCATGCTCGTCACCACGGCGCTGGGCATCGTCTGGCAGTTCATGCTGTCGGACGTGGGGTCCTGGATGGCCTCGGATCACTTGAGCAGCGACGAGATGCAGACGATCTTCATGGCCGTGAGCATCCCGCTCGGCCTTTTCGAGGTGCTGTCCTGGCTGCTGGTCGTGCTCGCGGTCGTGAAGGGCGCCCGGACGCCGCAGCCGGGCTTCTACCCGACCGGTGGGCAGCCGCAGGCGGGGTATGCCCAGCCTGGCTACGCACAGCCCGGGTATCCGCAGGCCGGGTATCCGCAGAGCGGTTACGCCCAGCCCGGTTACGCGCAGCCGGGACAGCCCGGTTACCCGCAGCCCGGTCAGCCGCAGGCCGCTTACCCCCAGCCCGAGCCGCCGCAGCCGGGCCAGCCGCAAGCCGGTTACCCCCAGCCCGAGCCGCCGCAGCCGGGCCAGCCCCAGGCCGGTCAACCGCAGCCCGGTCAGGCCCAGCCCGAGCCGCCGCATCCCAACCCGGGCGAAGGCCCTCAGCAGCCGCCGAACTGACGCCGGTCAGACCGCCGCTTCGGCTTCGGCCCTGGCGAGGATCTCCTCGACTGTCTCCTCCACGGTCAGCTCCGAGGTGTCCAGCCACAGCCCGAGGTGCGGGGTCTCCTCGCGGAGATACGCGTCCAGCCCGGCGATCCCGGTGTCGCCGGGCTGGTACGCGGTCTTCCCCCGCGCCGCCTCGCGCCGCGCCACCACTTCCGGGCTCGGCGCGAGAACCACGACGTAACACGGCCTCGTGCGCAGCGCATCAACCATCTCGGTGAGGTACTCGCCCAGCACGATGTCCTGCAGCACCACGTCGAACCCGGCGTCGGCGTACCCGTCGGCGACCTGGGCCGCGAGCGCGTAGCGGAGCCGCAGCTGGCGGATCGCCTCAGCGGGCGGGTCGGCCGGCCCCATCTCGACCCGGCCGTTGACCACCATCCGCCGGAACGCGTCGCCGCGCACGTGCGCGGATTTCGGCAGCCGTTCGGCGAGTGCCTGCGCCACGGTCGACTTGCCGGCCGCTTGGATGCCGGTCACCAGGAAGATCGTCACGCCGGGAACCCTGCCTTCTTCATGACCGGTTCCGCCAACGATTTTCAGCGCCGCTGCCTCCGCCGCCGTGCCGACACCAGCAGCGCGAAACCGCTGAGCAGGCTGAAAAGCGCGCCAAGCAAGAGTTCGCGGAACGGAGTGCCCGTCGTCGCCAGCGGCGGCGTGCCCGCCGGACCGGCAGGCGGTGTCCCCGGAGTCACCGGAGTGTCCGTGGCACAACCAGGTTCGGTGCCCGTGACACAGTTCGTGCCCGGATTCGGCGAGACCACGACATTGCGCAGATGCCGCCCCGCAGCAGCCTCGGGTTTGACGGTGATCGAGTAGGTGACCGTGACGGTCTGGCCGACCGCCAACGTCCCGTGCCAGGTCAGCCGCGAGCCGGTCTGGTCGACGGTGCCGCTGGTGGCTTGGGCGTCCTGGTTGTAGCTGGCGTCGTCCAGGACGTCGGCGAGGTCGTCGACGAACGCGGCGTCCGGGTAGGCGGCGGTGCCGGTGTTGACGAGGTCGACGGTGTAGGTGACCTTCTCCCCCGGTTTCGCTGTCGCCGCTCCGGCGCGCTTGGTGACAGTCATGGCGCGCACCGGGGTTTCGGTGCCGCAAGCCGGGTCTCGCGTCTCGCAATTCGTGCCGTCCGGGCTGGTGACGGCGTTGCGCAGGATCCGGTCCCCGCGCGGCGGATCCCCGACGGTCACCGAGTACTTGATGGTGACATCCGCACCCGCCGCGACCGCTCCGGTCCACTGTAGACGCGGTCGGGCAAAGTGGACGGTCCCGCTGCTCGCCGTGGCATCCTCGTTGTAGGTGGCGTCGTCCAGGACTCCGGACAGGTCGTCGGTGAACGACGCGTCCGGTTGCGCTGCCTCGCCGACGTTGCGCACGGTCACGGTGTAGGCCACCTTCCCGCCGGGCGTGGCGACCGCCGGATCCGCGGTTTTGGTGATCCGCAGGTGCGGTTTCGGCAGTACGACCCGGCAGTCCGGATCGGCCGAGCCCTCCGGGCAGTTCGACCCGGTTCCAGTGACGGTGTTGACGAGCCGGTGGTCGCCAGCGTTGGTGACGGTGACCGAATACGTGATGGTCGCGGTGGCGCCCTTGGGCAGGTTTCCGGTCCACGTCAGGTTCGGCGGCGCGACCGCGACAGTGCCGATGTCCGCCTTGGCGTCGCCGTTGTAAGTCGCGTCGTCGAGCACGCCCGCGAGGTTGTCGGCGAACGACGCGGACCGGTAGTCGGCCTCGCCGACGTTCTCGACGGTGATCGTGTAGCTGACCCGGTCGCCGGTTTTGATCTCCCCCGGGGTCGCGCTCTTCGTGATCTTCAGCGCGGGCAGCGGCGTGACCGTCCCGCAGTCCGGATCGTGGCCGCCGGGCGGGCAGTTGTCGCCGCCCGTGACCGCGTTGGCGAGCTTCTTGTCGCCGCGTGGCGGGTCGTGCACGGTGACGGTGTAGGTGATCGTCACCGTCGCGCCTGCTTCGACGTCTCCCGTCCAGGTCAGTTTTGGTGCTGCGTAAGCGATGGTGCCGGTGGTCGCGCGTGCGTCGTTGTGGTAGGTCGCGTCGTCGAGGACACCGGTCAGGTCGTCAGTGACGGTTGCGCCGCGGTAAGCGGCCTTGCCGTCGTTGGCCACCAGGACGGTGTAAGTGACGGTGTCGCCGGGGCGCGGGTCGGAGGGGGTCGCGGTCTTCTTGACGTGCAAGCGCGCAACCGGGGTCACCGGATTGCAGTCCGGTTCGGTGTTTCCGGGCGGGCAGCTGGAGTCGGGCGGTCCGGTGATCGCGTTGCGGAGTTCGCTGTCCCCGTTAGGCGCCGCGCTGACGGTGACCGAGTAGGTGATCGTCGCGGTCGCTCCCGCGGGCAGGTCGGCGGTCCAGGTCAGGGCGGGTTCGGCGTAGTTCACCGTGCCGGTGCTGGCGGTGGCATCGTGGTTGTAGGTCGCGTCGTCCAGGACCCGGCTCAGGTCGTCGGTGAAGCTCGCGCCTCGATAGGTTCCGCTACCCGGGTTTCGGGCGGTCACGGTGTAGGTGACCTTGTCGCCGGGCTTCGCGCTCGCAGGCGACGCGGTCTTCGACAGTTCGAGGGCGCCGATGCCGGTATCCGTGGTGCAGGTATCGCAGGTCGAACCGTCCGGTCCGGTGACGGCATTGCGCAGCCGGTGGTCGCCGGCGGGCGGGCTGCCGACGGTGACGGAGTAGCGAACCGTCACAGTCGCACCTGCCGAAACGTCTCCTTCCCAATGCAATCGCGGGGCGGCGAACGACACGGTGCCGGAGGTGGCGGTTGCGTCGTTGTTCCACGTCGCGTCGTCGAGGACGCCGGAAAGGTCGTCGGTGAACGTCGCGCCGGGATAGGCGGCCTCGCCGGTATTCCGCACAGTCACGGTGTAGCTGACTCGCTCGCCGGGCTTGGCGTCGGCCTTATCCACGGTTTTCTTGATTTCGAGCGCGCCGATCGGGGTTTCGGTGGCGCAGTCCGGGTCGGTGCTGTTCGGAGCACAGTTCGAGTCCGCCGGACCAGTGACCGCGTTGCGCAGTTTGCGGTCCCCGCGCGGCGGCGAGTGCACGGTGACGGTGTAGGTGATCGTCACCGTCGCGCCTGCTTCGAGGTCGCCCGTCCAGGTCAATTTCGCCGTGTCCGGGTCGTATACCGGTTGGGTGGACGCCGGGGTGGCCGTGGCATCGCCGTTGTAGGCGGCGTCATCGACCACGCCGGTCAGATCGTCGGACAGGCGGACCGCGGTCGCCGGCGCGCCGCCGATGTTCTGGGCGGTGATCGTGTACGTGACGGTGTCGCCCGGTTTCGCGGTGGCGGGCGAGGCGGATTTCCGGATCACCACACCGGAAATCGGCTCATCCGTGGTGCACTCCGGATCCTCGCCGCAGTTCGAACCGTCCGGGCCCGCTACCCGGTTGGTCAGGCGACGGTTTCCTTGCGGCGGGTCGCCCACCGTCACCGTGTACGTGATGGTGACGGTGGTGCCCGCCGCGACATCGCCGGCCCAGTGCAGCGCACGTCCTGCTTCGTCGTAGCGAACCGTGCCGGATCCCGTTGCCCGGGCGTCGTTGTTGTAGGCGGCGTCGTCGAGCACGTCGCTGAGGTCGTCCGTGACGCTCGCCCCGGCCCAGGCGGCCTGCCCGTCATTGGTCACCTTGACCGTGTAGGTGACGACGCTCCCCGGACTCGGGTCGGCGGGCGACGCGTGTTTGGCGATTTTCAGGGTGGCGATCGGCACCGCCGTCGAACACGCCGGATCCTGCGACGCTGCGGCGCAGTTGCTTTCCGGGACTGTCACGACGTTGGCCAGCTTTTGTCCCCACCAGGCGGTTTTCCCACGGTCACCGAATAAGTCATGGTGACCGTGTCGCCCGGTGCGATCGCACCCGTCCAGGTCAGCTTGCGGCCGTCGTAGGCCGGCTGGGTCGGCGTCGGCGTGCCACCGGTCGTGGTGGCCGCGTCGTTGTTGTATGTGGCGTCGTCGAGAACCGCGGACAGATCGTCGGACAGCTGAGCGGCCGGTGCCGGAGCGTCGCCCTCGTTCGCGACTGTCACGGTGTACCGCACGGTGTCCCCCGGCTTCGCCGTCTGCTCGCTCGCGGTCTTGCGCACGACGAGCTTCGACGTCAGGTTCGGCGCGATCGAGCAGCTGGCCAGGTCGGTGATCGGCCACGAGCCGCCGGATTCGGACGTGATCCGCCCGACCTGGTTGTCCTGCGCGTTGCCGCCAGGCACCAGCGTCGAGGTGCCGGTGCGCGGGTCCACTTTGTACAGTGCGCCGCCGTAGTAGCCGAGATAGATCGAGCCGTGGAAGTACGCCATTCCGTAGTTGTTGAACCCGTTGCCGCTGCCCGGCCCGGTGACCTCGACGGCCCGCGTCGTGGTGCCGGTCGCCGGATCGAGCCGGTACACGTACGTCGAACCGCCGTAGGAAATGCCGTAGTACGCGCCGCCCTCGTCGTCCACGAACAAGTCAGGCACCAGGGATCCGCCCCGGAAGACCGGATCGTCGGACGGCACCGGCGTCAGGTTCGAGCCCCTGGTCCAGACCGTCGTCGCACCGGTCGACAGGTTCATCCCGAACAGTTTCGGCGCACCGCCGTTCTGCGCGCCGAACAGCACCCCGGTGTTCGGATCCGCGGCGAGGCCGCCCCAGTTCACCCCGGCGGGCAGCTGCCGGGTCTCGCCGGCGGCGATCTGGTCGGTGACCTGGTCAGTGCCGGAAACGTGCTTGTACAGCGTGCGGTTCGCGCTCGTGTAACTGGAGTAGAACGCCGCCGGACGTCCGCTGTCGGGGTCCTTGCCGAGCGCCATATTGGTCGACCAGTAATCCGGCAGCCCGCTGCCCGCCCGTTTGCTGATCACCGTGTTCTGGATCTCGGCGTCCCCGGCGGCGTCGGCGCGAAACTGCATGCCCGAGCGGAAATTGCTGTAATAAAGATGGTCGCAGTCGAATGCGGACGGACTCTGCTCGCCTTCGACCGGCCACGTCTGCGCCGCCGCCGGAGCCGCCGTGCCCACCGCCACGCCGGACACCGCGAGCACCGTCACCAGGACCTGTACCGCGAAGCGCCGAACCGCCGACCGCACCATGATCGCATCGAATCAACGCGCCCCGCCGCGGACAACTCGAAAACGCGGCCAGCGCGGATATCTCACCCGCTTGAGTTCCCCGCGAAAAACATTCACCGCGCCGTTTTGCCGCGCTTTTTCCTCAGTTCCGCGCGACCGTCTCCTGGATCAGCTCTTCGGCCAGATCCAGCCGAACGCCGTCGGAGTTGGTGAGCCCCTTCTCCTCGTACCAAGAGGCATCGGCCTCCGGATGCGGCCCGCTGACCCCGACCCGGCCCTTCCCGTACGGCGCGACGACCACCGCTGGCACCCCGTTGGTGTAGGTCGCCAGGACCGTCGCGTCGGCCCCGTCGTCCAGCCGGAACGCGGGCCCGTCCTGGAAGTACATGTGCCTCGGTTTCCCGCGCCAACTGACCTCGATGACGGTGTCGCGCTCGTCCGGAACCGTGGAGCCGGGCGACCCCGCGTAGCCGTGAGTGTCGCCCGGCAGCAGCCCGAACCCGGGATCGCGACCCGCGAGATAGCCGCCGAAGCACAAGCCGAGGTAGCTGCCGCCGTTGCGGACCCAATCGCGGAGCGCGTCCGCGGAACCGCGCAAGTCCTGCCAGGTCCGGTCGAGGTCCTGGCCGCCACCCGGCTGGACGTACAACTGCGCTTCGGCCAGCGTGGCCGCCGTGAGCGGCTTCCCGGTGCCGGGGCCGACGTACTCGACCCGGTAATGCTGCGGTGCCCGCCGCAGCAACTCGGCCACCGCGGGCCCGCATTCGTCGCACCCTTGCGGCCCGTTGTACACCAACGCAAGCGGCGGCTCCGCAACGCGCGGCGGAGCTTCCGCGTCGGCTTTCGGCTGACCACAGCCCGCGGCCAGCAGTGCGGCGGCCGAGAGAAGACTGGCCAGCAACCGCCGCCTGACAACCGAAGGCCGACCGGGCATGGCTTCTCTCCTCTGATCGCCCACCGCACCGCTACCCGCCAAATTACCGTAACGGTTAGCTTTGCGGGGTCAGCCGGGTCACGAGAACCCGGGTCACAACGCCGCCAGCCAGTCGCTGACAACCGCGAAATCCTCCTCCGTCAGGCCGCGGCCCGGCTCGACACGGTGCAGCAGCGCGCATCCGGGATGCCGAGCCAGCACCCACTCCCGGTCGCCGTCGGCGATCTCGTCGTCCACCCAGGCGAACGGACGCCCGTCCGCCCAGGCGACCAAAGTCCGGGTCTTCCAGTGCACGCCGAACCACTGATCTTCGCGATCCTCCGCCAGGGCGGGCTCCGGCCACCGCACGACCAGCAGCGGCGGCAAACCGAGCCGCGGCGCGATCTCGGTGTTGGCTTCGTCTTCCCATGTCGTGGCCCACACCAGTTCGGCAGGCAGCGAGGCGAGCCGTACCCCCAGCCGGGAATCGAGCCGCTCCAGCGAAGAACTCGTCTCGCGCGGTTCGGCACCAGGCCCGAAAGGCAGCAGAGTTCCGTCCACGTCAAGGAAGAGCACCGGGCGGCGACCAAGGGAGGATTCCATTGTGCCGCCAGCTTATCGAGTTGAACAGGCACCACCGCGACAGCTACGTTCACCCGGCGAACGCCCGGAAGGATTCCCGTGCCCGTCATCGACAAAATCGCCTGGATCCGGCTCGACGCGGGCAGGATTCTCAGCACCCGCTCCCGGGGCAAGGACGTCTACTACCTCCCCGGCGGCAAACGCGAGCCCGGCGAGACCGACCTCGAAACCTTGGTCCGCGAAATCACCGAGGAACTCGACGTAGCCATCACGCCCGAGAGCGCGCAGCATTTCGGCACCTTCCAAGCCCAGGCTCACGGCCACGCGGCAGGCACCACCGTCCGGATGACCTGCTACACCGCCGACTACCGCGGCACCTTGACCCCCAGCAGCGAGATCGAGGAAATCGTCTGGCTGACCTACGCCGACCGGAGCCGGGTGTCCCCGGTCGACCAGGTCATCTTCGACCACCTGCGCGAGACCGGCCTGCTAGCTCCACATTAGACAGTCACCCCGCCTTACGCCGCCAGACGACCAGCGCCCACACCAGCAGCACCGCGCCTGCCGCCCCGAGCACCAGGTCCGCCCATTGCGGCACCCCCGCCCACCGCAGCAGGCCCGCCACTCCGAAGCTCGTTCCCCAGCCCGCTTCGGTGATCGCCGAGCCGAAGCCCTGCACGAACAGAATCACTCCCAGCAGCACCCGCGCGCCTTGCGCCTGCTTGACCGCCATCAGGAAAACCCCCGTTTCGATGCGCTTGCATCGGAACCCTAGCATCAATCCGATGCAGACGCATCGGTACCCTGGACCCCATGCCGAAACAGGTCGATCACGACAGCAGGCGACGACACCTCGCCGAAGCGGTGTGTTCGCTGGTCAGCGCGCGCGGGCTAGAGGGCGTGACGTTGCGCGAAGTGGCCACCGAAGCCGGGATGTCGATGGGGGCGGTGCAGCGCTGCTTCCGCACCAAAGCCGAGATGCTGCTGTTCGCGCAGGAGCACGTGAACCGGGAGGTCGCGGCCCGGGCACAGGCCCGGATCGGCGACGGGGCGGCGGCCGTCATGCTGGAACAGGCATTGACCGCGCTGCTCGCGGTGGACGACCCGGGACTCGTCAGCGCGCGGGTGTGGATCGCGTTCACCGCGCAGGCGGTGGTCGATCCAACCTTGGCGGCCGCGCAGGAGCAGCATTACGCCGGGCTGACCGAGATGCTCACCGTCCTGCTGGGGGCAGCTCAGGACAGCGGCGAGGTGCGGACCGGCCTCGATCTCCAGCAGGAGGTCGACGCGGTGCTGACGCTGGCAGACGGGTTGACGCTGCAGGTACTGCTGGGCAGGCACACGCCGGAGTCGGCTGTGGCGGAGCTGCGCAGGCAGACCGGGCATCTCTGGGCTTGAAACCCGGGCAATTACGCCGAAAACGGCTCAGCCCGGTTCCTGCCCCAGCCACCGGGAGACGGCCTGCGCGCGGTTGGCCGCCCCGAGCTTGTGGAAGATGTGCTTGAGGTGCGTTTTGACCGTGCCCTCGGAAACGTGCAGGACACGGGCGATCTCCGCGTTGGTCTGCCCTCGGGCGAGCAGTTCGAGGATTTCCCGTTCACGGTCGCTGACCAGCTGCCGCACCGCACCGGGCTCGAGCTGCTGCGGGGACGGCGGGACGAAGCCCTGGTCCAGCCGCAGCGAGATGCCGGTCAGATGGCGGCCGATGTCCTCGCGCAGCCGCGCGAACCGGCCCAGCATCCGCGCGCGTTCGAGCGCGTACCCGAACCCGGCGCCGAACAGGGCGATCAGTTCCGCGTCGAACTCGTCGACGTCCTCGACGTGGTAATCGCGGTCGGCGTGCAGGAAGCCCACCGGGGCGCCGCCGGCGAAAACCGGGGCGGCGACGAAACTGCGCGAGTGGAAGACCTCGATCACCTGCCGGGGAATCCGCGGATCGTCGGCGACTCCGGTGATCAGCATCCCGGTCCGCCGCCGGATCATGTCGGCCTCGGGATCGGCCGGGCCGACGCGGTGGATCTGGCCGCCGAGGAGCCGGTGGATCTCCGCGGCGAGTCCCGCGTCGCCCTCGACGTGCACGACCTCGCTCATGGTGAGCTGACCGGCGGTGTGCATGCCGGAATAGGACGTCCGGTCGAACCCGAGCGCGGCCAGCACCCGCGGCACCCGCGCGATGAGATCCGCCGCTGAAGCGATAGCGCCGAGCGCACGCAACTGCTCTCCGGCGGCGCGCAAGGTCGCCGAACGGTGTTGTTCGGCCGCGTCGCGCAAGACGTATTCGGCACGGCCGAGCCGAAGCAGCAGATCGGCGAGATCCCGCGCGGACACGAGATGTTCGCCGAGCGCCGGTTCCCCGGTGAGCGCGCGCCGGACCGTCTCCTCCACCATGCGCAGGGCAGTCGAGGTCGCGACGAAATCGTGCCCGCCGTCCAACTGCGGGATCGAGGCCCACGACAGCAGGCGTTCAGCCGCGACGAGCACCTCCGTGATCCCCGCGAGATCGCGTTCGCGCAGCACGGTCCGCATCCTCGACCGCGTCCGCAACGGCGGATCGTCCCTCACCACCGGTTTTCCTCCACTCCCGTCAGGACAAGACCGCGAAGGAGGCGCGGGACGGCTCCAAGAACCCTCCCGCGCCTCCCGGGCGCGCCGGCGCGGAGCTAGCGCTCCCCGCGCGTCTTGCGCCGGCGCGTGATCAGCAGAGCCGCGCCACCGCCGCCGAGCAGCAGCAGAGCGAGCCCGAGAATACTGCCGAGTTGGACGCCGGTGAAGGCAAGATCACCCGGGTCGCCGTTGTCTCCGTTGCCGCTCGGCGCGCCCGGTCCGGCGGGCTGCTTGAGCCCCGCGTCGACGGTCAGGTCGTTGCGGTTGCCCTTGCCCAGCCGGACGCAGCTGGTGGTCCCGTCTGACGCCGCGTCGGAGTCCTTCGCCGCGTCGCCGCCCGCACGCCGGGCGGTAAACGTCCAGTTCGCGAAGTCACCGTCCGCAGTGGACTTGTCGAACTTCACGCGGTAACCGCCGTCAGCGAGGCCGGTGAACCGGTAGCCGCCCTCGGCATCCGTCTTCACGACCGGGCCCAGCGCCTTGCCCGAGCAGTCGAGCAATCGCACGGTTACCCCTGCCACGCCGGATTCGCCCGCGTCCTGGACTCCGTTGCCGTCGGTGTCGGCCCACACGAGGTCGCCGAGCGAGTTCGTCGGCGAGACGAGACCGGCGTCGACCGTCAGGTCGGCCGCGTTGTCCGGGCCGAGCATGACCGGCTGGGAAATCCCGGTCGCCGGGTTCGCGTCCGAGTCCTTCCCTGGGTCGCCCGCGTGCTGGACGGTGAATTCCTTGCCGTCCGGCGCGGCGAACTCGACCTGGTAGCAGCCTTCGCCGAGACCGGCGAAGCGGTAATGACCGTCCGCGTCCGTGCTCGTGGTCAGCGGCTTGCCGTCCGGGCCCTTCACCGGATTGCCGGAGCAGTCCAGCAAGGACACCGGAACATTCGGCACCCCGGGTTCGCCCGCGTCCTGGAGCCCGTTGCCGTCGGTGTCGGACCAGACGGTGTCGCCCAGCGAGTAGGTGACCGGATTCGGCAGCACGAGACCGGCGTCGATCGTCAGGTCTTCACGATGGTTCGCGCCGAGAGTGACCTGCTGCGTGATCCCGGTCGCCGGGTTCGCGTCGGAATCCGCCGCGCTGTCGGTTCCGGCGTGCTGCTGGGTGAACTTCGTCCCGTCCGGAGCGGTGAATTTCACCTGGTAGCAACCGTCTTCGAGACTGTCGAACAGGTACTTGCCGTCCGCGCCGGTGGTGGTGGCCAGCGGCGTGCCGTTGCCCGAACAGTCCAGCAAGGACACTGGAACATTCGGCACGCCTGGCTCACCGTCGTCCTGGATGCCGTTGCCGTTGGTGTCCTGCCAGACGAAATCGCCGAGGCGGTTGAGCGGGGTGACCAGACCGGCGTCGATCGTCTCGTCCTTTGGGTTGTCCGGGCCGAGCACGACGTCACCGGACACGCCGGTGGCGATGTCCGCGTTGGAATCCTTGGCCCGGTCCGTTCCGGCGGACTGCTTGGTGAAGTTCTCGGCGGTGAACTTCACGCGATAGCAGCCCGCTTCCAGTCCGGCGAAGCGGTATTTACCGTCCGCGCCGGTCGTAGTGGCCAGCGGCGTGCTGTTGCCCGAACAGTCCAATAAGGACACTGGGACGTTCGCCACGCCCGGTTCGCCCGCGTCCTGGATTCCGTCGCGATTCGTGTCTTGCCAGACGAAATCGCCCAGCTCGTACGTCGGGTTCACCAGACCGGCGTCGATCGTCAGGTCCTGGCGGTGGTCCGGGCCCAGGGTCACCTGCTGCGTGATCCCGGTCGCCGGGTTCGCGTCGGAATCCTTCGCGGGGTCGCCGCCCGCATGCTGGACAGTGAGCTGCTTCCCCGCCGGAGCGACGAATTCGACCTCGTAGCAGCCGTCTTTGAGACCGTCGAACAGATACTTGCCGTCCGTGTCGGTCGTGGCCGCGTCCGGGGTGCCGTCGCCGTTGCCGTCCACCGGCTGGCCCTGGCAGTCGAGCAGAGTCACCGGCACGCCTGGCACCGGCGGCTCGCCCGCGTCCTGAATGCCGTTCCGATTCGTGTCCTGCCAGACGAAATCGCCGAGGCTGTTCGACGGCTTCTCGATCAGGCCCGCGTCGATCGTCAGGTCCTGACGGTGGTCCGGCCCCAGCGTCACCTGCTGTGTGGTCCCGGTCGCCGGGTTCGCGTCGGAATCCTTCGCAGTGTCGCCCGCGTGCTGTTTGGTGAACGTCGAGCCGTCGGGCGCGGTGAACTTGACCTCGTAGCAACCGTCCTTGAGCCCGTCGAACAGGTACTTGCCGTCCGCGTCGGTCGTGGTCACCTTTCCGTCCACCGGCTGACCGGTGCAATCAAGCAGCTCGGCCTTCACTCCCGCGACCCCTGGCTCGCCCGCGTCCTGCACGCCGTCGGCGTTGGTGTCCTTCCAGACGTAGTCGCCGAGGGAGTTCACTTCGGGCAGCCGCAACGAGATCCGGTGCAGGTCGCCGGTGTAGAGCGCGGTGTCGCCGCGCGGGAGCAGCGCCTTTTCGGTGTTGACGACGTTGAGGCCGTTGGTGCCGTCCGCGTACTGGGTGCCGTCGTTCTTGGTGAACAGCGTGCCGCCGCCCTGGTGCTTCGAGAACGGGCTGACCTCGGTGTCGAGCCGGAAGGTCACCGACGTGAACGTGCCCTTCAGCGTCGCCGAACCGCAGCCTGCCAGGTCTTGCACCGGGAGCTTCCGCAGTGCGATCGGGACCTCGCCCGCGCCGTCGGGCTGCGGGTGGTCGCAGAACGCGCTGGTGTTGTTGTCGACGACATTCAGCGTCGTCCCGCCGACCGCCAGGTTCGTCCGGCCCGCCGACGGGTTCGCGAACGTCGCGCCGGGCGAGGTGATCGTCCAGTGCGTGTTGTCGAACGAGCCGCGGCCGTAGTCGTCGGTGCCGGCCGAATTGGTCTCCGCGTTCATGGCGAGGCCGCCGATGCCGGAAATGTCCAGGATCGGGTCGGTCACTGCCTTGGAGAAGGTCAGGGTCAGCTCACCGGTCTCGTGACAGACGCCCTCGTAATTCTGGTGCGCCGCCGTGCCGAGACCGCCATCACAGGAGGACGCCGTGGTCACGACCCCCAGTGCGGGCAGCCGCGCCGGGTCCGGCGCACCGGTGAACGTCGCCGCCGTCGCGCCGTACGCGGCCTGGTTCGTGCCGTTGGTCAGCACGTTCGTGCCGGGCAGCTGGGCCGGTCCTGCGGTGAAGCTCGCGGTCACGTTCACCGCCCCGCTCGAGAGCGGGATCGACGTCGTCGCCTTGGTCGCCGCGCTCTGCGCGAACGAGCCGTCCGAGTACTGCGACGCGGCCGAGCCCGGGCTCTGCAACTGCCACGCGTCATTGAAGACGTACCCGTTCTGCGCCGTAGCCGAAGCCGGTGGAGCCGCCGCGGTCTGCACCGCGACCGTTCCGGCCATCACCAGCACCACCGACGCGAAAGACGCCAGCCGCGCTCTGGACATACGAATCATCCGAGGTCCTTCCGAATACGCAGGATCGAGCCAATCAGGAGAAGAGCGGGTCTGAGGATCGGCCTGCGCGAAAATTACTGTGCCGGGAAGCGAATCGCCAGATTCCTATCAACCCCGCGATTCCGCGCCGAATCCTGCCCCGCCTGAGGTACCCCGTGGTACCGCCCCGCCGGAACAGCTACGCACAGTGTCATTTTCGGCCTGGGAACCCGCCCGGAACTCCCTCTTCCCGGGTGCCGCCGCCCTCCCGGCGCGACTCAGGCCAGCTGTCGCCTCCCAGCCGGAAAGCCTTCCCGCGCCGGGGATAACCCGGGAGATTCTGAACGGGATAACCCGCGTGAGGGGTGCCGGAAAGAACTGCGTTCAACCATCCGAATCACCGCCGGATCCGGGCATTCCGGAATTCTTTTCCCGGCCGCCGCGCTCGGCTCGCGCGCGGGCGAGAATCCGGCGCAGCTCGCCCGGATCCGTTCCGGTGAGCGTGCCGAGCGCGGGCAAGGACCCGCCGCGCAATTCGCGATAGGGATTCACGTGCTGGTCCACCAGGACCGAAGCCCAGCGCCGCAGCGGTTCCGGCGCATCCGGGTCGCAGCGCACCCGGCGCAGGTCAACGAGCAGCGCCTCGTCGTCGTACGGTCCCCGCTCGCCGACCCGCGCGAGGATCTCGTGCGCGGTCGTGTCCAGCACCGCGCACAGCTGCACCAGGCGCAGCACGGAGCAATGCCGGATTCCGTTCTCGTAAGCGGCCACAGTGGACGGTGCCACGTCCCCGCCGAGCAGCGCCGACATCGCCGCCCGGGTCAGGCCTCTCCGGCGCCGCTGTTCCCGCAGCGCGTCGCCAAGCAGCCGCTGGATCTCGCCGAGATCGACCGGATGCTCGGCGGAAAAGTGCTCGATCTCCATGGCCGTGCAGACCGCTCGCCACTCCGCTCGTGACGGGTGCCACCAGGACCCAGCGAAAGTTTCGCCGTTCGGGATACCCCGTCCGTCGAGATCAGCGACTGGCGGTGCGGTCGATGATCTCCGCCAGCCTCCCGGCGGCCTCCTCGGGAATCCAATGGCTGACGCCCGGCAGGATCTCCAGCCGGTACTCGCCGTCGACGTACTGGCCGGCGAGTTCGGCGCTTCGCCGCGACAGCGCCTGGTCTCCGTCGCTCCACACGTGCGTCGTCGGCACCGGCACGCGGGCGCGCAGGCTCGCCGGGTTCACGAGGAACATCGCGCGGTACCAGTTCAGCCCGCCGGTCAGCGCGCCGCCGAGCACGATTTCCCGGTGTACCGCGACGATCTGGTCCGGGGTCATCCCGGTCGCGGCGAGGGTGCGGTCCAGCAGCCGCGGCCAGCGGCGGAGCACGAACTCGGGCAGCCACGGGAGGTGGAAGAAGAACATGTAGGACGACCGGACGAGCTGGTCGCTGGTCAGCATCGCGCGCGCGAACGCGCCGGAGTGCGGGACCGAGACGGTGGTCAACGACCTGATCAGCTCCGGATGCCGCGCCGCGGTCGCCCACGCGGCGTTGGCGCCCCAGTCGTGGCCGACCAGGTGGACCGGCCCGGCCCCGACCGCGCGGATCAGCGCGGCGGTGTCGGCGACGAGGCGGCTCGACCGGTATGCGAACCGTCCCTTCGGGCGCGCGCGGCGCGAGTAGCCCCGCTGGTCGGGCACGATCGTGCGGTAGCCGCGTTCGTTGAGCAGCGAAGCGGTCTCCGCCCACGAAGCACCGGTCTGCGGAAAACCGTGCAGGAGCACGACGACCGGGCCGTCCAGCGGGCCGGTGTCGCGCACGTCGAAGGTGAGCCCGTCGTGCGCGACCGAGCTGATGCGGCTGCCGGTGGACACAGTCGAGCCTCCTCGCGGGCCGGGACTGACCTCCAGTAAGTTACCGAAGAGTCATATCGCTGTCCAGCCGAACCCGGCCCGGAGGTACTCGAGCCGCTTCCGTTACGCGCCAGCGGCTTCCGGAGTCCCGTATCCCCCGCCGCCGCCGGATTCGCAGCGCAGCACGTCGCCGCGGTGCACGCGGAGGCTGTTCACCTTCAGCATCTCCCGCGCGTCCGGCGTGCCGGGGTTGAGCACCACGCGCGGCGGTGCCCCGGCCGAGCCGCCGAAGAGGCCCCACGCGGGGGTCACCGAGCGTTCCCACCACAGCGACAGGTCCTGGTCCGCTTCCATCACGTACTCGCGGACCACGCCGTCGCCGCCGCGCCAGCGCCCCTCGCCGCCCGAGCCGGTCCGGATGCGGTATTCGTTCACCCGCACCGGATACAGCGTTTCGACGACCTCGACCGGCAGGTCCCGCAGCGAGCCGTTGACGTTGTTGATCAGCGCCGTTTCGCCATCGCCGCCTTCCCAGGCGCCCCAGCCGCCGACTGTCGCTTCCAGGGTCACGAACGGCTCCCCCGTCCGCGGATGGTCCCCGGCGAACTGCACGATCATCGAATCGCCGTAGCTGGCCGCGGCGACGCGGTCCGGCATCGCGGGCGCGAGCGCGGCGACGACGAGGTCGATCAGCATGCCGAGGCTGGAGTAGTAGTACTGGCACGCGGCCGGTTCCCGCGCGCCGAGCATCGACCCGTCGCGCACCTGCACGTCCAGCGGCGCGAACGAACCGCCGTTGAGGCTCACCTGCGGCGAGATCAGCAGCTTGTAGCCGACCCGCGCCGCGGAAACCGCTTGGGAGCGGCCGCAATTCACCGGTCCGGTGGCCTGGTCGGCGCAGTCGGTGAGGTCGATCGTCATCGACTCCCCCTCGACGACGACCCGCACGCGCACCTTCAGCGGCGTATCCGGATCGATCGCGTCGTTGTCGAGGTAGCCGGTGGCCTCGTACTCGCCGTCCGGGATCGCCGCGATCCGCTCGCGTTCCAGCCGTTCGGTCTGGGCGAAGATCTGCTCGCGGGCGGCGTCGACGGTTTCCGCGCCGTAGCGGGCGAACAGCTCGCCGAGCCGCCGCACACCCATCCGGGCGCACGCGATCTGCGCGCGCATGTCGCCGAGGGTCACGTACGGGAACCGCACGTTCGTCTCGATCAGCCGCAGCACGTCGGCGCATTCGACCCCGCCGGCCACGATCCGCGTCGGCCCCATCCGGAGGCCCTCTTGGTAGATGTTCGTGGAATCCATCGAACCGCCGGGATCCTTGGAACCCATGTCGATCCAGTGCGCGCGCGAAGCCGCGAAGCCGACCAGTTCGTCGCTGACGAAGATCGGCGCGTACACCGTGCAGTCGTTGAGGTGCGTGCCGCCGATGTAGGAGTCGTTGAGCACCCACACGTCGCCGGGCTGCCACACGTCCGCGCCGAACCGGTCTTCGGTGTAGCTGGTGCAGATCTCCAGGTTTCCCAGGAAGATCGGCAGCCCGGACGACTGGCCGAGGACGCGGTGGTTCCGGTCCAGCAGCGCGACCGCGCAGTCCTTGCCCTCGTAGATCGTCGGCGTGTACGACGACCGGATCAGGGTCATGTTCATGTCCTCGGCCGCCTGGATCAGCGCCGAGCGGATGATTTCGGTGGTGACGGGGCTGATGCTCACGCGCGCTCCTCCTGCAGGTGTTCGGCGGCCGCGAGGGTGACGACCAGGAAGCCGTGGTCGTCGACGGCGAGTTCGGCGTCCGGCGGGACGACGGTGGTGGCGGTTTCCTCGTGCACGATCGCGGGTCCGGCCAGCCGGGTGCCGGGGGCGAGCGACGCGCGCGCCACGATCGCGGTGGGCACGGGCTGTCCGTCGAAGACGACGTCGCGGACCACCGGATCCGGTCGTTCGGCGATCGCTTCGGCCGCCGCCGCGGCACGGTCGACGACGCCGTGGCCGGTGGTGCGGAGCGCGACGAACTGCACCGGGGCACCGGGCGTCGCGTGGCCGTAGCGCTGGTGGTGGATCTCGGCGAAGCGGGCTTCGACGGCGGGCAGGAACTCCGGGCTCTCGACCGGATCGTCGTCCAGGATCGGCACGGTCAGGGTGTAGTCCTGGCTTTCGTACCGCATGTCGACGCCGTGCGTCACGGACCGGCGGTCCTCGGGGATTCCCTGTTCCCGCAACGCTTCCAGGGCCTGGTCCCGCAGCGAGTCGAGCGCCGTGCGCAGGGCGCGGGTGTCGAGTTCGGCTCCGTTGGCGAAGAACTGCATGGTGAAGTCCCGCCGCACATCCGCTTCGAGCATGCCCCACGCGGAGAACGCGCCCGGGAACCGCGGCACGATCACCTCGGTGATGCCGATTTCCCGCGCGATGAACGCCGCGTGCATCGGTCCCGCGCCACCGAACGCGAGCAGCGCGAACTGGCCCGGCTCGCGGCCGTGTTCGACGGTCAGGGTGCGGATCGCCTGCGCCATCTTGGCGTTGCCGACGTCGCAGATCCCCGACGCCAGTTCGACCGTGTCCAGGCCGAGTTTCCCGGCGAGCGTCGCGACGGCCGTATGCGCGGCGTCGAGATCGAGCGGCATTCCCCCGCCCGCGAACGATTCGGGATCGACCCGGCCGAGCACGCAGTTAGCGTCGGTGACCGTCGCCTGCGTGCCGCCGCGGCCGTAGCACGCCGGACCGGGCACCGCGCCCGCCGATTCGGGCCCGACGCGCAGCGCGTCGCCTTCGGCGTAGGCGAGCGAACCGCCGCCCGCGCCGACCGTGTGCAGATTGACCAGCGGCATCAGCAGCGGGAACCCCTCCGCCTCGCCGTCCGGCGAAACGTCGGCCGCGTAGTCCATCACCAGCGAGACGTCGAACGACGTGCCGCCCATGTCCACGCAGATCAGGTCGGGCCGGCCGAGCAGCTTCGCCGCCGCGACGCCGCCCATCGTGCCCCCGACCGGGCCGGACAGCAGGGTCTGCAACGGATGCCGCCGCGCGAAGCCGGCGTTGACCAGCCCACCGGAGGACTGCATGACGTGCACCGGGACGTGCAGGCCCTTCTCGGTGAACCGCCCCTCGATCCGGTCGAGGTAGCGATGCACCGACGGTCCGGTGTAGGCCTCGAGCACCGCGGTGGACGTGCGCTCGTACTCCCGCCATTCCGGCGCGACCTCGTGGGACAGCACGACCAGCGCGTCGTCGCCGAGTTCGGCGCGCAGGATCTCGCCGGCCCGGCGTTCGTGCCCGGAATCCAGGTAGGAGAACAGGAAACACACCGCGACCGCCTCGAAGCCCTCTTCGCGCACGCGTTTCGCGACCAGCCGCACGGCGTCCTCGTCGAGCGGCTCGAGTTCCGCGCCGGTCGCGTCGAGCCGTCCGGCGACCTCCGCGACCGCTTCCGGCCCGACGAGCGGCTCCGGCTTGCGGTAATGCAGGTCGAACAGCCGGTCCCGGTTGCCGCGCGCGATCCGGTAGACGTCGCCGATCCCCCGCGTGGTCAAGATCAGCACCTTCGCGCCGCGCCGTTCCAGCAGCGCGTTCAGCCCCTGCGTGGTGCCGTGCACGAAGAACTCGATGTCCGCGAACGGCAGGTCGAACCCTTCCAGCGCACCGAAAACGCCGCGCGCGAGGTCGTCGGGAGTGGTGAGCACCTTGCCCGCGCGCAGCCGCTGCGTCGCGCCGTCGTGGACGACCACGTCGGTGAAGGTGCCGCCGATGTCCATGGCGACCCGGTAGGTCATGAGAACTCCTTGTCCGGTAAGGGAAATCAGGTGAGGGCGTGGCCTTCGGTCTCGGGCAGCGGAAGAACGGCGAGAAGCGCGACGACGAGGAAGGCCACGATCGACGCGATGGTCAGCGAGGACGCCACGCCGTAGTCCATCATCGCGCCGATCACCGGCACCGAGACGGTGTTCGCCAGGAGGATCGCCGAGGTGGACCACGAGTAGCCGACGCCGCGCAGCCCGGTCGGCAGCACCTCGGCCGACCAGGTGTTCCAGATGCCCCACGCACCGAGCGAGAAGAACGCGAGGATCAGGTTGCCCGCGTACAGCTGCGCGGAACCGGTGGCGAGGCCGAACAGCACGCCGCCGAGCGCCGAGGCGAGCGCGAAGAGCAGGAAGATCCGCTTGCGGCCGTGGCGGCGGGTCAGCCACGCGGCGAGCAGGTAGCCGGGAACGGACACGACCTGGGTCACCGCGACGAACCACAGCGCCCCGGACACGCTCAGCCCGCGGTTCTGCAGCAGCACCGGCAGCCACGTCTGCAGCCCCCAGTAACCCCAGCTGAAGGTGAACGACGTGAGCAGCAGCGGCAGGAACCGCCGCCGCACCGGCGAACGGAACAGGTTGCGCACCGCACCGGCCTTGCGATCCGCGTCCTCGACGGTAAACGTTGTGCCAGCCGGGATATCCGCGCCGAGACCGCGCAGCACGGTGGCCGCTTCCGCGTGCCGCCCGCGCCGGGCGAGCCAGTACGGCGATTCGGGCACCCAGCGCCGCACGGCGAACGCCCACAGCCCGGCCAACGCGGCGACCACGGCGACGGCCCGCCAGCTGATCGTGCCGAGCGACTGGCTCACGCCGATGCACAAGAGCGTGCCGATGGGAAACCCGATGCTGAGCGCGACGGCCCCCTGGCCGCGCCGGGCAGTGGGCAGCAGTTCGAGGAAGTACGGGAACGTGACCGCGTAGACCCCGCCGAACGCGACGCCGGACAGAAAACGCAGCACCACGAACGGCCAGAACGCCGGGGAAAGCCCTGCGGCCAGCGCGAGCACCGCGTAAATGAGGAGGCTCGCGACCGTCACGCGACGGCGGCCGAGCCGGTCGATCAGCCCGCCCCACAGCAGCGCGCCAGGCACCATGCCGAACGCGACCGCGGACAGCGCCCAGCCCAGTTTCGTGTTGTCCACACCGAATTCGTCGGCGATCCCGTTCGAGACGTAGACCAGCCCGACCTGTTCCCACGCCTCGACGACGAAGGCGAAGAACAGCACCGAACCGGCGAGCCAATGCCGTCGGGTCAGCCGCATCCCGGTGCAGACGTCGCCGACCGTCGGCTCGGCTGCGGTGGGCGGGGCGGGCTCGTGCGGGGCGGCCATGGCGCCTCCTATCATCATCAAAACGTTTTGATGAGCTTTCGCGGCATCAAACCCGCGCGTCGGCGCGGTGTCAAGGCCTTGTCCGCCGGCCGGTGGGCGATACTGGGCCGTCCGGAGGCAGGGCGAAGGGGAACGACGGTGGGCAAACGGCCGGTGACGATCCGGGAGGTAGCCGAGCGCGCCGGGGTCTCGATCAGCACGGTCTCGCACGCGCTTTCCGGACGCAGGCCCATTTCGGCGGCGACGAAGGCGCGGGTGCGCGAGGCCGCCGCGGAACTGGGCTACGACCCGAACCCGAACGCTCGCTCCCTGCGGACCGGCCGGTCCGGACTCGTCGGGCTCATCCTGCGGCCGCGCTACGCGGTGGCCGGCACGCCCGACCGCGCCGAGACGTTCAACCGGCTCGTCGGTTCGATCGCGACGGAGATGCTGCGGCACAAGACCGGCCTCATCCACGTGCCCGACCTGCACGACCCGGCGGTGGCGAGCGTGCCGATGGACGGCTGCATCGTGGCCCACCCCTACGGCGGCGACACCGCGCTGGCCGAACTGCTCAGCCGCGGCCTGCCGGTGGTGACCGTCGAAGAGGACCCGGAGCAGCCGGACCTGCCGTGGGCCGTGCGGCTGGACTACCCGCCAGTGGTCGAGGCGCTGCTGGATCACCTGTACGACCAGGGCGCGCGCGACGTGCTGCTGCTGTCGGGCACCGAGGACAACGCCTGGAACCGGCGTCCGCGCGAAACCTATCTGGCGTGGTGCGAACGGCGCGGATTGCCACCCCGTACCGCGTTGCTCAGCGAAGGCCTGACCCCGCGGGACGTGCCGGAACTGGTGCAGCCGCTGCTGTCCGGCCCGGACCGGCCGGACGCGATCGTGGTGGCGACGAGCGATTTCGCCCCGCTGATCGCGGAAGCCGCCGCCGCGCAGGGCCTGCGCATCCCGGATGATCTGCTGCTGGCCGCGTTGACCGACAGCGAGCACGCCCGCACGAGCACCCCGCCGATCACCGCGATGGACCTGACCCACGAGGCGCTGGCGGAACGCGCGGTGGACCTGATGCTGGCCCGGCTGTCCGGCGCGGAAACGCCTGCGGGGCCGGTGTTCCTGGCACCGGAACTGCGGCTGCGGGGCTCGACTCAGCGCGGCTGACTTCCGGCCAGCCGAACCCGAGCGACATCCGTAGAGCTGCCTTCGCTGACCCAAGCACGCCTGCAGCCAGACCGTTCTCGCGCGTTGGCCGGTATGCCCACTCCCCGTCAAGCCAGTACTTGCCGCAGAGGAAAGTGATGCGGTACTTTCTCCTCAGGCAAGTACTTTCGCAAGGTCAAGGGAGGGCCATCATGGACGAGCGTCCGTCCGCGGAAGAGGCGGCTCGCGCGTTGCGGGAGGTCGACCGCCGCCGGGATCAGGCGCTGGGCGCCCTGCACGGGGCGAAGTGGGTGGACGTCGCCTTCGCGCTCGTCGTCTTCCTGTATCTGGCCTCGTCGGACTTCCTGCCCAGCGCCGCCGAGTGGAAGGGCCTGGTGCTGGCCGTGCTCGTCGTGGGCTACGTCCTGCTGCTGCGCACCCGCCGAGGCGCGGCGTGGCTGGGGCACCGCGTCCGGGCGGACAAGTCGGCGATCCAGCCGAGGTTCGCCCTCGGCGTCGGGCTCGTCTTCGTCCTGATGTGCGTGGCGGCGGCCGTCGCGCTCGCACTGTCGCACGTGCGGATCCCGTACGGGAACACGATCCTGGGCGCGGTGCTGGCGATCGTGCTGATCGCGTTCGGGCCGCACCTGCGGCGAGGCTTGGCCGCGCTGATCCGCCGTGGCCGCTCGGGAGGCGCGCCGCATGGCCACGCCTGACCTGGATCCGCTGCTGCTGGACCCGACCCGGCTGTCCATCGTGGCGTTGTTGTCCGGGACCGAGTGGGCGGAGTTCAGCTGGGTCCGCGATTCGGCCGGGCTGTCGGATTCCGCGCTGTCGAAGCAGATCACGAACCTGGCGAACTCCGGCTACGTGGAAGTCAAAAAGGGATACGTGGGGAAACGGCCGCGAACGTGGCTCAACCTCAGCGATTCCGGGCACCAAGCGCTGCGCGCCCACGTCGCGGCCCTGAACCAGATCGTGGAGCAGTCGCAACGGACGCGCCGCGCGGAGGAACCGAGCGACTGACCGCGGCCGGCCATGTCCACTGTGGACATGGCCGGCCGCCGGTGCACGCGGCTAGTCGACCGGCGTGACCTCGGCCATCTCCGACCAGGCCGCGCCGTCGAGGTTCTGGTAGTTGATCTGCGGCTTCTTCGCCACGACCGTCGACATGAACGGGAAGAACTCCTGCGCGTGCGCGGTGGCCACGTGCGCGTCCCCGGCGGCGCTGTCGGCGAAGACCTCCACCATGACGAACTCGTTCTCGTCGCCGCCGTTCTGGTAGTAGTCGAACGAGACGTTGCCCGGTTCGCTGCGCACGTTCGCGGTGTAGCGCTCGATGCCTTCCAGCCATTCGGCGCGCTTCTCGGGGCGGATCTGTGCTTTGAGGACGATCAAAATCATGCGCCGAGTATCGCAGCAACCACCGACGCTGGAATCGACCCGGGTGGCGCAGCCGCGGCCGCGCGGCTCAAGAAGCTCAAGAAGAAGGACCTCTCGTTCCGCCATCCGGCGGTTCGGCTGATCCGCCCTGCGTACGATACTGCGAATCTAGCTCGAACCAGGGGATGAACGACACCGCACTGCCCGGATTCGATTACCGGCCCCAGTCTCGGCCGCCTCCGGGCAGTCCGCGCGAAGCAGCACGAGGGGGGCGATTCCGGGCAACTGTTTCTCAAACCGACTACACGGAATATTCCACCCGCATCGGCGCGACAGCCGGAATGCGTGTTCCAGCCTGCCGTCGTCGTGCAGAAACGGATCCCGCGACATGAAGGAATGCACTATCGCACTGGCCGTCGGAGAAGGCACCGGACCGGAACTCGCCGACGCCTTCGAACTCACGGTAAACCGCTTCGGGGAAATCTACTCGGTGAAACCGCGGGTGAACCGCTCGCCCCGGGTGTATGGCACCTACTTTTCCGTACCCGACCGCAGCGACCGCGACCGGATCAGCCAGTTGACGCGCGAGGACGCCGCGCATTACGAGGACTTCTGCCGGGAGCAGCACCTCGCCGGAGTGTCCGCCGTCTTCCGCACCGCGATCAACGCGCAGTCCCTTTATCTCGTCCGGCAGCGCCTCCTTTCGGTCAAGATCGACCCGCTCGACAGCGAAAGCCTGTCGATCTTCCTGGTGCGCGACCAGATGCAAGGGTTCTACACCGGGGCCAACAGCCACAACGGGAACCTCGTCGAGCGCACCTTTCAGTTCAGCAAAGACCTTTTCGACCGGATTCTGTCGTTCGCGCTCGAGCGGGCCCGGACGCACTGGGGAAAAGACTGCCCCGACCAGGTGCTGCTCGTGTACAAGTTCCATCTCTTCGACGGGGTGCTGAGCGCGTGGGCCGACCAGCTGGCCGAGAAGCACCAGGTGGACCTCGTGCTGGTGCAGCCCGATACCGCGAACCGCAATCTGCTCGGCGGGAAACTTCCCGCGCGGAGCGTGATCGTCGGCAGCAACGAATGGGCGGACATCATGCACGCCGTTCTCCTCGACCGGCTCGGGCTCGGCCCGCAGGAAGGGCGGTTCAGCGAAAACGTCTATCTGCATCCCGACCTCCGCGGGCTGGCGGAGTACCAGACCGTGCACGGATCGGCCGACGACATCGGCGGGAAGAACCTGGTCAACCCCACCGCGACGGTGCGCGCGGCGGCCGCGATCATGCAGCGGCACGGCGGGTGCCCCGGCGCCGTCGCCTCGATGGAACGCGCGCTGGCGGATCTCGGCGAGCGGGGAATCGCCACCGCGGACCTGGGCGGCACGGCGTCGACGACCGAGGTCGTCGACACGCTGCTCGGGCTCCTCGACCGCGGAAGCGGCCGGCCGTGACCGGTTTGCGCCAGCCGGAGGTGCCCGCGGTGGCGGACGACGCCGCCCGGGCCGGCTCGGCGGGAAAACCGACCGCGCTGCTGGTCATGGACTTTCAGAACGACTTCTGCACCGAGAAGGGCATCGGAGCCGGGTATCGCGGCGACATGGCCAGGATGACGGCGCTCGCCGAGCACATCGGCCGCGTGGCCGGATTCGCCCGGTCCCGCGGCGTCGAGGTGATCTTCGTGCAATTCATCGGCGACGAGAAATACCAGAAGCCGAGCTGGCGCCACCGGGACCAGGCGCTCGGCAAACGCCCGAAATGCCGGTCGGGGACCTGGGGAGCGGAATTCTTCGAGGTCGCTCCCGTGCCGGGCGAACGAGTGTTCCGGAAATACGCGCACTTCGACGCCTTCCTGGCGGACGGATTCGACGACTACCTGGTCAGCCGCGGCATCGAGCACCTGGTGTTCACCGGTGTCTACAGCGATGTCTGCATCGACTCGACGGCGCGGACCGCGTTCCAGAAGGGCTACTTCGTCACCGTGCTCGCCGACTGCACCACCGGCCTGCACTTGCAGGACGCCGATATCATCTACCTCATGCGGCGGCTGTACGGCGCGTGGGTCGTCTCCCACGACACGTTCATCTCCGCCTATGCCTGAGGAAAAACCGGAGCCAGCGGCGCTGTTCACCCAGCTGTACGGGCACCGGCCGCCGAAGATGACCCGCGCGTCCTACGGGAGCAAAGAGACCGCCTGTCTCGAACTGGCCGACGAGGCCGCGGGTCACTTCCTGGCCGGTCATCTCACGGAATTCGACGCGCGGGTCGGCGACAAGAACTGCCACGTTCTCACCGAACTGCTCATCGAATGGTCCGGGCGCGCCGACCTGCGGGCCGGGGTCGAGCGGCTCGTCGAACAGGCGGGCCGCGCGCGCCGGGCGCTGCGGGCGTGGGACGGCCAGGCCAACCATTCCCTCCAAGACCTGGCTTCCGCCGCCGAGCAGGACCAGGCGCTGCTCGACGCCTCGCCCGAGCAGCGGTTGCTCATCAATGCCTTCGTGCTGAAGAAAATCGCCCGCGACGAGAACGAGCGCTACGCGGAACTCCTGCGCGCCATCGGCGGGCGGCGGGCCTACAAACGGGCCCGGATTTTCGTCAACCAGACCACCGACGCCCGGATCGGCGCGCTGGTCCGGGCGACGCGCTCTGGATGGGCCCGGCACGGCGCGCCCGAGCTGGCCGAGGACGTCACCGCGCTCGGCGCGACCCTGTCGCAGCCGTGGAAACTGGACTCGTTCCTGGTCCGGGTGCCCTACTCGAGCCTGGTCCTGCTGCTCGACCGGGCCTGGCAGCGCAACATCCGGATCGCGGTGCGCTCGCACGTCCTACTTCCCGGCGAGCAGCACCTCCTCACCGCGGTCTACGCCCCCGACCCCGGCCGCCCCGGCCGTTTCGTTCCGTTGCCCGCCGCGGACCGGGCCCGGCACTCGGACGAGGCCGCCGTGGTGGTTCTCGGGCTCAGCGACGTGACCGGAGCCTTCGCCGGGCTCGCCGTCGACGAGTTCTACCGCATCCGGCGCACCGCCCCCGTGCACGCCGCGTCCTGCCGATGCGAGGCGGCGGAGCTGATCGCCGAACGGATGTCCGCCCTCGAACTGGGCGATCTGGTGTCCTCCGGCGAGGCAACGCGGGCGGAGAGCGCGACCGCGGTACGCCGCGTGACCTCCGAAGTACCGGACCCGGCACGACGACGATTCGCCGCCACCTTCCAACGCCGCATCGAACTCGCGACGACCGTGGGCATGCACGCGGGCAACGCCGCCACCTACCGCCCCGTCCACGTCTACCCGGACTGGATACGGAACCTCTAGCGCGGTTCCCGGGAACGCTCGGCCCACCGGACCACCCCCGGCACCGCAAGCCCGGCGAGCGCGAACATCGCCCCGGCCGCCCACCAGCCGGGCACGCCCCAGCCGAGACACAGTGCGATCAGCAGTCCGGACCCGGCCATCGTGCCGAGCCCCATGCCCATTCCGAACAGGCCCTGGTACTGCCCCACCGCGTGCTCGGGCGCGAGCGCGAACGAAAGCTCGAACCCTCCGGCCGCCTGCCAGATCTCGCCGACCGTGTGCACCACGACAGCGGCGCCGAGCAAAACCGGCACCAGCCACGCCGGCGCCTCGGCAAGCAGGCTCAAGGCGAGACACGCGCCGAGGAAGGCAAGCCCGGCCCGCCGGAACGCGATCGCGCCAGCCTTCGGCGTGTCCACTCCACGACTAGCGCGGACCTGGAACAGCACGACGATCGCGGTGTTCGCCAGCACGACCGCCGACACCGTCCAGTGCGGCGCGGAGGTGCGCGCGACCAGCCACAGCGGCACGGCCACGGTGAGCACCCGGTACTGCACCGCCATCAGCCCGTCGAGCACGGTCAGCACGAGATAAGGCTTGTCCCGCAAAGCAATCCACCGTGGGCCGGGGCCGGACGCCCGCGGTGCCACCTCGGGCAAGAACAGCACCAGCACCGCACACGCCGCAGCCGACACCGCGCTGCCGGCGATGAGCAGCAGGTAAGCGCCACGCGTGTCCGCCGCGATGCCCCACCCGGCCAGCAGCGCTCCCCGGCGATGCCGAGATTGGTCACCGACCGCAGGTAGCCGCGGAATTCCGCGGGCCGGTCCCCGCCGTACGCGCGCACGAGCGGACTGCGCGCGGCCAGGCCGGCCGTCTGCGCGATCGCGCCGAGCGTCACGAACAGCAGGAAGGTCCAGAACCCGCCTGACAGCAGCAAACCCGCCATCGCGACCGCTGACAGCGCCAGGGTGAGCGCGTAGACCGGGCGCGCGCCGAACCGGTCGGCCAGGTGCCCGGCCGGGATGCCGACGGCCAGTGACACTCCCCCGGCGACGCTCATCCCCAGCCCGACCTGTCCGGCGGGCAGGTGCAGGCCGCGAGTGAAGAAGAGCGCCCCGGCGGTGAGGTAGACGCCGTAACCGGTCATGGCGACCAACGTCGCCGCAGCCAGCAGCCGCGGCGCGCCCTTCCGCGGCAGCAACCCCAAGACAGATCCCTCGACTACGGCAACAGCGCTCGCCCTGTCCGTGATCCTAGGCTGTCCGGCAGGCCCTACCCGGCGACCGCCGCGGCGCGAATCACCCGTGCCCCCGCCACCGCCGTCACCAGCAACGCCACCCCTCCCCCGAAAACCGCGCTTCCGACGAACGGCCAGACGCTGAACGCGGCCGCCGGGCCGCCCGTCTTGACGATCGAGAACGGCAGGACGCACAGCACCGAACCCGCCACCGCGACGACGATCGCCAGCAGCGTCGCGGCGGCGGTCTCGCGCAGGAGCATGCCGCGGACCTGCCGGACGGTCGAGCCGATCAGCGACAGCGTCGCGAACTCCGTGCGGCGGTCGCCGATCGCGGCGACCAGGTTGTTGGTCAGCGCGATCGCCATGAACAGCGAGATCAGGACGACCACCAGGTAGTTGATCGACGCGAGCACGTCCGCGGTGCTGCCGGGGACGCTGCGCTGGTTCTCGATTCCCTGCATCGCCAGCGTTCCCGCGGAGACGCCGACCAGCAGCGTCAGGAACGTGACGATCGGACGGGCGCGATCCGGGGCGGCCCGCAGGTTCACGCCCGCCAGATGGGCTTCCGCGTTCTTCGCCCCGCGCGAAAGGCGGCTGACGATCCGGTTGGCCGCGGAGATCAGTTCCGGAGCCAGGATGGCGAACCCGATCGAGCACAGCACCACGGCCGGTCCGGTCATGCCGGTCGTCGCGATGTTGTCGGCGGGCAGCGCGAGCACGGCGCTCGCCGAGCCGAAACCCGCTGCCAGCACCACGATCGCGGCGATCCGGCGCGGACGCGCGGACCTCGCCCGCCGCGGACCGAGCGACGCTTCGTCCACCGGACTGCGGCGAGCCGGGCCGCGGCTGCCGATCCACGCCGCGAGCACTCCGGCCAGCAGCACCACGGCGACGCCGATCAGCGGAAGGACGATGCCAGGCGCGAAGGAGGTGCTCGACGCGGTGAGCCCGGACGAACGCACGCCGCTCAGCAGCAGAAGCCCGAGCAGGTAGCCGAGCCCCAGACCGGGCAGCGCGGCCACGGCGGTGATCGCGAGCGTCTCCATCGAGACGAGCACCCGGATTTGCCGTGGCGCCGCACCGATCAGCCGCAGCCCGCCGATCTCGCCGGACCGCGCGGCGAGCGTGACGCCGATCGTCGACACCATCGCGAACACGACGATCGCCACGACCCAGCCGCCCAGGATGAGCGGGAACTGGGTCAGGAAGCCGCGGTCGGCCGGGGCGGTGTTTTCGGACAGGCCGGTGCCGAGCAACGCGGTCATCGCGACGACCAGCGCCATCCCGACGAGCGCCACCAAGCCGGTGGCCACGGCGGCGGCGCGGTGGTGGCCGAACAGCCGCAAAGCGAGTCTCAGCATGTCAATTCCCCTCGAATCTTGTTGTCGCCGACGGGTATTCGCTCCCGCTCGACCAGACATAGCCGCGCCGGTTCACCGGGCCCCCACCGCGTTCGCCGCCCGCTCGGCGGATTCGACGAGCACCGCCATCCGGTTCGCCACCGCGGCGGCGGTCGGCCGGGCCAGCTGATCGACCACCAGGCCGTCGGCGAGGAACAGCACCACGTCGGCATAGGACGCGGCGACCGGATCGTGCGTGACCATCACGATCGTCTGGCCGCGATCGGCCAGGCTCCGCAGCAGGCCGAGCACCTCCCGGGCGCTGCGGATGTCCAGCGCGCCGGTCGGTTCGTCCGCGAAGACCACCTCCGGATCCGTGACCAGCGCCCGGGCCACGGCCACTCGCTGCTGCTGCCCGCCGGAAAGCTGCGTCGGCCGATGTCCCCCGCGCTGCGCGAGGCCGACCTGCGCCAGCAGCGCCGCCGTACGGCCCCGGTCCGGGCCGCGCCCGTCCAAGCGCAACGGCAGCTCGATGTTCTCCTCGGCGGTCAGCGCGGGCAGCAGGTTGAACTGCTGGAACACGAACCCGATCCGGCGGCGCCGCAGCTCCGCGAGCCTCGGTTCGTCCAAAGTGGACAGGTCGGTGCCGTCCAGTTCCACGGTGCCCTCGGTCGGGACGCGCAGGCCGGCCGCGCAGTGCAGCAGCGTGGTTTTCCCCGAGCCGGATGGGCCCATGATCGCCGCGAAGGCGCCGCGCGGGACGTCCAGGTCCACTCCGCGCAGTGCGTCGACGGGGCCGCCTTCGCCTTCGAAACGGCAGCGCAGCCGTCTGGTGCGGATCGCGGGTGCGGTCATCTTCAAGTCCTCCCACAGTCATGAACGCTCGTTTAAAACGAACGTTTACATGATACGGTAGCACGCGTGGGACACCGCGAGAACCTGATCACCGCCGCCCGGGAATGCCTCCTCAAAGCCGGCTACGCGCGCACGACGGTGCGCGACCTCGTCGCCGCCTCCGGGGCGAACCAGGCGTCGATCAACTACCACTTCGGGTCCAAGGAACAGCTGCTCACGCAGGCGCTGTTCGACCTCAACGCGGAGTGGGGCGACCTGCTGTTCTCCGTTCTCACCGCCCCGGACGACGAGAAGGCCGGGCCGGAACGGCGCTGGGCGCGGATCATCGAGTCGATCCGCGAACACCGCGAGCTGTGGTTCGTGAACTTCGAGAGCGTCAGCTACCTGCAGCACGACGAGACGATCCGGAAGATCAACGCGCGCGGTCAGCAGCAGGCGCGCGTCGCGCTCGCGAACGCCTTCGGCGGACTGGGACCAGACGCCGATCCGAAGGACGTCCAGGCGGTCGGCGCGCACTACTACTCGCTCCTGGTCGGAACCGCGCTGCAGTGGCTGACCGATCCGGACCACGCGCCGTCGGCCGCGGAGGTCGTCCGCGCCGACCGTCAGCCCCGCTGAACGAGCGCAAGTCACGCTGACGTCACGGATCCTCTTCCCCCGCCGTCGATCCGTTGACACCTCAGCCATCCGGGTGACATGATCCGGCTACCGCTTGGAAACGTTTCCATCCGCTTAGGCCGTAGCTTGGAAACGTTTCCAACCGTGGTATCCGCACTGTTCTCCGACCGGGAGGGACGATGACGTCAACCCGAGCCACGCTGATCCAGGTGGCCGAGCGCGCCGGCGTGTCGCTGGCTTCGACCTCGCGCGCGCTGCACGGGACCGGCGCCAGCAAGGCGATGGTCGAACGGGTGCGGGCGGCCGCGGCGGAACTCGGGTACAGCGCGGACGCGATCGGGCGGTCGTTGCGGCTGAAGAAGACCTCGCAGATCGCGTTCGCGGTGGCCGACATCGGCAATCCGGTCTACGTCGAGATCATGCGCGGCATCCACGAGGTCCTCGCGCCGCACGGCTACCGGGTGGTGGTGATGTCCACCGGGGACACCGCGGCGTCGACCGCCGAGCTGATGCGCAGCCTGCACGGCGGGTTCGTGGACGGCATGATCGTGATCCCGCTGCGCACCGACGACGAGCTGATCGAGCAGATCGGCCGGGCCCCGGTGCCGGTCGTGGTGATCGGCCGCGCGATGAGCGATCGCGGGATCAGCTCGGTCTCCACCGATTCCGCCGCCGGGATCGGCGCGGCGGTGCAGCACGTGGTTTCCCTGGGCCGCCGCCGGATCGGCTTCCTCAACGGGCCGCTCGACACCACGCCGGGCTCCTCGCGGCAACGCGGGTTCGACGAGGCAGTGTCCGCGAAGGACTTTGCCGCCGAGCAGACGGACGTCGAGGTCGCCGCCGATTTCACCGTCGCGGCGGGCATCGAGGCCGCCCGGAAACTGCTGGACCGGCCCCAGCCGCCGGACGCCATCGTCGCCGCCAACGATCTTCTCGCCATCGGAGCCATCCGCGCCGCGCGGGAGCGCGGCCTCCGCGTCCCGCGCGACATCGCCGTGACCGGGATGGACGACACCGAACTCGGGCAGGTATTCCTGCCCCGCTTGACCAGCGTGTCCCTCGGCTCGGCCGAGCGCGGGCGCGCCGCCGCCCGGCTGATGCTCGGGCTCGCCGACGACGCGGACGCCCCGGCACAGCAGATCTCGGTCGGGACCGAGCTGTTCGTCCGGGAATCCACCAGGGACCAGACCGGAGAGACCGCGGAATGACCACTGCGACACAGCCGCGGGTAGCCGCCCCCGCTCCCCCGCCGCGCCCGAAGAAGACCACGCAGGCCCGCACGCGCCGGCGCGAGGCGATCGCGCTGGTGATGCCGTCGCTGATCCCGATCCTCGTGCTTTCGGTGGCCCCGCTGGTGATCGGCATCGTGCTGGCGTTCACCGACACCCGGCTGGTGCGGCATCCGGACTTCGGCTTCGCCGGGATCGACAACTTCGTCCGGCTCGGCGGGAACACGCTGTTCTGGGACTCGCTGCGGATCGGTCTCATTTGGACGGTCGGCGTGACGATCCTGCAGCTGGCCGCCGCCATGGGGCTCGCGCTGCTGCTCAACTCCGGGCTCCGGCTGCAGGGCCTCACCCGGGTGCTCGCGCTCATTCCGTGGGCGATGCCGCCGGTGGTCGTCGCGATTATGTGGCAAATGATCTACTCGGCCAACGGCGGGCCGCTCAACGCATTTCTCGGCAGCATCGGATTGCCGGACGGAATCAACTGGCTCGGCGATTTCAACACCGCTCTGCCCGCGGTGATCGTGGTCGGCGTGTGGGTCGGCATGCCGCAGACTACTGTTACGCTTCTCGCTGGCCTGCAGCAGATCCCGGCCGAACTGCACGAGGCGGCCGCGGTGGACGGAGCCGGGGCGTGGCGGCGGTTCACCGCGGTGACCTGGCCGAGCATGCGGCCGATCGTCAGCTCCATTACCTCCCTTAACTTTATTTGGAATTTCAATTCCTTCTCGCTCGTTTACGTATTGACCGCGGGCGGCCCGGGCGGAAAGACCATGGTTCCGGTGCTGTTCGTCTACCTCGAAGCGTTCAAGAACCGCGAGATCGGCTACGCCGCCGCGATGGGCCTGGTGCTCGTCGTCGTGGTCGTCGCGCTGCTCGCGCTCTATCTGCGGTCGCAGTTCCGCGGCGACCGCCCGGAAAAGGGGCGGTGACCCATGCGCCTGTCCGCGCGCCCCGCGCAGTACCTGGCCCTCGTGCTCTACCTGCTGTTCCTCGGTTTCCCGTTGCTGTGGCTGATTTCCGCGTCGGTGAAGTCGTCGGCGGAGCTGAACTCGCTGTCGGTCAACCTGATCCCGAGCGAATGGCATTGGGACAACTACGGCGAAGCGCTCTCCCGGCAAGGCCTGCTGCACTCGGCACTCAACAGCCTGCTGGTCGCGCTGGCCAGCACCGTGCTCGCGATCCTGATCTCGGTGCCCGCGGCCTACGTGCTGGCCCGGCTCAAGGGCAAGCTGCGCATCGCGGGCGTCACCTGGATCCTGGTCAGCCAGGTGTTCCCGGTGGTGCTGGTGATCCTGCCGCTGTTCCTCGTGCTGCGGACGCTCGGCCTCGCCGACAGCCTGGTCGGGCTGACGCTCGTGCACACCACCTACATCCTCCCGTTCGCGCTGTGGATGCTGCAGGGCTACGTCGCGGCGATCCCGGTGGAACTGGAGGAGGCCGGGGCGATGGACGGGGCGAACCGGTTCACCGTGCTGCGCACCATCGTGTTCCCGCTGCTGGCCCCCGGCGTGGTGGCGACCGCGATGTTCAGCTTCGTGTCGTCGTGGAACGAGTTCTTCTTCGCGCTGGTGCTGCTGCAGACGCCGGAGAACTACACGCTGCCGATCACGCTCACCATGTTCATCGGCGGCGAGGGCAAGGTCGCCCTCGGTCCGCTGGCCGCGGGCGCGGTGCTCGCGGCGATCCCGAGCATCGCCTTCTTCAGCCTGCTGCGGAAGCGGCTCACCGGCGGCCTCATGGCCGGGGCGGTGAAGGGATGAGCCCCAACCCCATCGGAAACAGTTCGAAAGGTCGGTCGATGAAGACACGACGCGCGGCGGTCGCCGCCAGCCTCGCCCTCACCAGCCTGCTCGCCGCCGCGTGCGGCAGCGGCGGGGACAGCGGGGACGGCGGACCGGTCACCCTCACCTTCCAGTCGCTGTCGGACCAGCCCGCCGCGATCGCCGCCACGAACAAGATCGTCGGGGCGTGGAACCAGGCGCATCCCGACACCCAGGTGAAGGTCGTCCAGGCCGGCTGGGACAGCGCCTACGACAAGCTGATCACCCAGTTCAACGCGGGCACCGCGCCGGACATCGTGCACTACGAGGCGGCTGGGATCGGGCCGTTCGCGACCGACGGCTACCTCGCCGACCTCTCCCCGCACCTGTCCGAGCAGAAGCGCGCGGACATCCCGAAGGGCGTGCTCGACTCGGTGACCGTGGACGGCAAGGTCGTCGCCTACCCGACCGAGCTGCAGTCCTATGTGGTCTTCGCGAACAAGAAGCTGCTGCAGCAGTCCGGCGCGCAACTCCCGACCGGCGAGACGATGACCTGGGACCAGCTGCGCCAGCTCGCCAAGACCGCCACGAAGGACGGCAAGTACGGCCTCGGCTGGGGCCTGTCGAGCCCGACCGCGACGTTCGTGGCGATGGCCCCGGCGTTCGGCGGCAAGTACTTCGAGGGCACCGGCGACCAGGCGCAGATCAGCGTCGGGCAGGGCGAAATGGCGCTGCCGCAGCTGGTGCGCGACATGAACGCGACCGACCACTCGATCCTGCCGGTGACGCTGACCCAGTCCGGCGGCAAGGCGCTGGCCCCGTTCTACGCGGGCCAGGTCGCGATGACCGTGCAGGGTTCCTACCAGGCGGCGAACATCGAGAAGGACGCGCCGAAGGATCTCGACTGGGTCGCGCTGCCGCCCATCGCGGGCCCGGCCGGACCGGCGCAGGCGGCGAACCCGCAGACGCTGTCGGTCAACAAGGATTCGAAGCACGTCGAGCAGGCCGCGAAGTTCCTGGACTACTTCACCAGCACCGAGAATCTCGCCGCGCTCAACGAGGCCGACACGCTGATCCCGGCCACCAACTCCGCTCGCGAGGCGCTGGACAAGAAGCTCGGCGGCAAGAACGGCTGGAGCACCATCCTGGCCTCGGGCAAGTACCTGACCTCGGCGCCGTATCTGTTCGCCGGGAAGTACGCGCAGTGGAAGGACACTGTCGCGACGCCCGCCTACCAGCGGTTCCTGGCGAACCAGATCGACGCGAACACGCTGGCGCAGCAGCTGAAGGACGGCTGGAAGAGCGTCGGCAAGTGACCGCCGCGCCGGGGCCCGATGCGGCCCCGGCGCGCACAACAGGCGCGGGCACTGCCCGCGCCGGGGAATGAAGGGACGCAAGCCGGTGACCTGGCTGGAGGACCGCGCGGTGGCAGTGATCACCGGCGCGGCAGTGGGGGACGCGCTCGGCGGCGCGACCGAAGGGTGGACGCCCGAGCAGATCGAGGAGCGCCACGGCGGCCGGGTGACCGGCATCGTTCCGCCCTGGTACCCGAACTGGCGGGACGCGCGCCCGATCGCGCCGTATCACAAGGGCGACGGGCACATCACCGACGACACGTTGATGACCAGGGCGATCGTGGAGGTGTACGCGAAGCGCCGCGCGCACCTCGACGCGTACTCGATGGCCGAGGACCTGGTGCCGCTGATGATCGGCGAACCGCGCTGGGTGCCGGAGCTGGAATCGACGGCGCTGCTGCTGCAGCGGGTGTTCCTCGCCGAGAAGTGGATCGTCGCGAAGCTGCACTACGGGCACGCGGACCCGCGCGAAGCCGGCGTCGGCAACATCGTGAACTGCGGTGCGGCGATGTACATCGCGCCGGTCGGAGTGGTGAACCCGGGCGATCCGCGGGCGGCGTACGCCGAGGCGATCGACCTGACCGCGCCGCATCAGTCGAGCTACGGCCGCGAGGCCGCCGGGGTGCTGGCCGCGATGGTCGCCGCTTCGGTCGCGCCGGGCGCCTCGGTCGACGACGTCGTGCGGGCCGGGCTCGACGTCGCGCATGACGGCACTTTGGCCGCGCTGCAGGCAGTTGTCGATGCCTTCCGGGGGTGGAACGCCGCGCCCAAGACCGATGACGAGGAGCGTGCGCTGGCGCGGAAGATCCGCGAGGTGGTCGCGCCGTTCGATTCGGTCGGGCCGGAGTACCGGCAGATGTCGATGGACGCGCGGCGGCCGTCGCGGACCAAGGCGATCGAGGAACTGCCCGCCGCGCTGGGCTTCGTGCTCGGTCATCAGGGCGACTACCGGGGCGCGGTGCTGGCTTCGGTGAACTACGGCCGGGACGCGGACTCGATCGCGTCGATGGCGGGCGCGCTCTGCGCCGGGCTCGGCGGGGCGGCGTGCGTGCCGGACGAGTGGATCGATCCGATCGGCGAGGCCAGCAAGATGGATCTGCGCGAGACCGGACGGCTGCTCGCAACCGCCGCCGCCGACATCGTCAAGGCCGACCGGGCGCGCACGCAGGCCCGGCTCGCCGCCCTCGACGCGCTGGACGCCGCATGAGGCTCACCTGGGCACAGCCCGAAGACCTGCTCGCGCACGAGTTCGTCCAGTCCACTGTGGAGGGCAAGGACGTCGCCTCGGTGTGGGAGCGCTGGATCGCCGCTGGCGGCGACCCGGCGCCCGCGGTGAGCGGGGCAGGACCGCGGCCGGCGCCCCCAGCGTTGCGGGCGCTGGCCCGGACGCTGCTGGACGAACTGGCCGCGCTCCCCGCCGCCCCGGCCCCCGCCGAACCGGACGACTGGGACGCGATCGCCGCGCTGCTTCCGTCCGCGCCGGTCCTCCCCCAGCCGTCCGGCGACCGCACGCTCGGCGCGTGGACCGGCCGCGCGGCGGGCTGCCTGCTCGGGAAGCCGGTGGAGAAGATCCCGCGCGAGGGCATCGAGGAGATCCTGCGCGCGACCGGACGCTGGCCGCTGGACAGGTGGTTCACCGCGGTCGGGCTGCCGGACGAGGTCGCCGCGCGGTGGCCGTGGAACCGGCGGTCGGCCCCGACTTCCTTGGCGGAGAACATCTCCGGGATGCCGGAGGACGACGACCTCAACTACCCGATCCTCGCGCTCACCCTGCTGGAACGGCACGGCCGCGAGTTCACCACCGACGATGTCGCGCAGCTCTGGCTGGAGCAGCTCCCGGCCGGCCGGGTGTTCACTGCCGAGCGCGCCGCGTACCGGAATCTCCTGGACGCGCGGCCGGTGCCGGAGACCGCGACGCACCTCAACCCGTTCCGCGAGTGGATCGGCGCGCTGATCCGGACCGACGTTTTCGGCTGGGCCTCCCCCGGCGACGTCCGGAGCGCCGCGCGGCTGGCGTGGGTCGACGCGCGGCTCAGCCACACCCACAACGGCATCTACGGCGCGATGTGGGCGGCGGCACTCGCGTCGGCGGCTATGGTGTGCGACTCCGTCCACAGTGTCCTCGACGCGGCGGAAACCGTTCTGCCGCCTTCGAGCCGGCTCGCTACGGCAGTGCGGTTCGGGCGGGAAGCCGCTGCTCACGGTTCCGTGCGGGACGGGCTGGACCGGTTGCATGCGGAATACGGCGACCTGCATTGGGTGCACGTGCTGAACAACGCGGCGGTGATCGCCTACGCGCTGACTCGCGGCGACGGCGACTTCGGGCAGAGCATCTCGCTCGCTGTCACGGCTGGCTGGGACACGGATTCGGCGGCGGCAACGGTCGGCGGGGTCGTCGGTGCGCTGCTGGGCGTGGACGGGATCGGCGAGCAGTGGACGAAGCCGCTCGACAACCGGATCGCGACGTCCTTGCCCGGCGGCGAACAGCGGATCACCGACCTCGCCGCACGCACCGCCGAGGTAACACGATGACCGGGCGGGTCGCCGTCGTCGGATCGGCGAACGTCGATCTGGTGGTCGACGTTCCCCGGCAGCCGGGCGGGGGCGAGACCGTGCTGGGCGGCGATCTCCGGCGCAGCCCCGGCGGCAAGGGAGCCAACCAGGCCGTCGCGGCAGCACTCGCGGGCGGCGCAGACACGACGTTCCTCGGCGCTTTCGGTACCGACGACGGTGCGGACTTTCTGTTGGCCTCGTTGACGAAGGCCGGAGTGCGTACCGATCTGGTGTCGTGTGTGGACAGTGCGACCGGGACCGCGTTCATCATGGTGTCTCCGGACGGCGAGAACTCCATTGTGGTCGCCCCCGGGGCCAACTCGCGGCTCCAGCTCGCCGACGCGCAACTGGAACGGATCGCCGAGGCGGACGTCGTGCTGGCGCAGCTGGAGGTCCCGCTTTCCGCGGTGCAGGCCGCCGCGCACGCTCGGCGGTCCGGCGCGCGGATGGTGCTGAACGCCGCTCCGTCCCGTCCCCTGCCCGACCTTGATCTCGACGTGCTCGTCGTCAACGAGCACGAGGCCGCCGACCTGGCCGGGACGTCGGGCACGCCGGAGGAACTGGCCCGGATCCTCCAGCGGCGCGCACCCGCGGTGGTGATCACGCTCGGCGCGGCCGGATGCGTCGTCGCCGAGCAGGAAACCGTACAGCTGCCCGGATTCCGAGTGTCACCAGTGGACACCACCGGAGCCGGAGACACCTTCTGCGGCGTCCTCGCGGCGGCACTGGCCGAAGACCGTCCGCTCCGCGAAGCCGCCGAACGCGCCGGAGCCGCCGCCGCGCTCGCCGTCACCCGGCCCGGCGCGCAGTCCGCCGTGCCCACCGCCGCAGAGGTCGCCGCGTTCGCGACCGGAGGAAACCCCCGATGACCTACGTGTTCGACCCGCTCGTCCCGCGCCCGATCGACCAGCCGACCGAGGTCCCGCTCGGCGCGCCGCTCTCCCCGAGCAGCTCGTCGCGCTGGACGAGGCCAAGATTTTCGTCGGCCCGGCCAACCCCGCCGACCGCGCGGAATGGCGCGCGCGGCTGGCGCACTGGCGCGCCGACGCCCACCAGCGGCACAGTTACCACGGCCGCGCCTACGACCGGCCGGAAGCCGAGTGGGCCGCCGGATGCCACACCGTCGCGCAGGTCTGGCTGTGGGACGAGCTGCTGTATTCGTTCGAGGACCACCGGTTCACGCCGGAGCGGTTCCTCGCCGACGCGCACCAGCGGTTCGGCGGCCTCGACGCGGTCGTGCTGTGGCACGCGTACCCGGTGATCGGCCTCGACGACCGCAACCAGTGGGATTTCTACCGCGACGTGCCCGGCCTCGGTGCGCTCGTCGACACGTTCCATTCGGCGGGCGTGCGGGTGTTCGTGGACTACAACCCGTGGGACGTCGGCACCCGCCGGGGCGAGGACGACGCGACGGAATTGTCCGCGGTGCTGGCCGATTTCGGCGCGGACGGGGTCTTCCTGGACACGTTGAAGAAGGCCGATCCGGCCCTGGTGGAGCAGCTCGAACGGGCACGGCCTGGGGTCGTGCTGGAGGGCGAGTCGAAGCTGCCGGTCGAGCGGATCGAGGACCATTCGGCGTCGTGGGCGCAGTTCTTCGCCGATTCGCCGGTGCCGGGCGTGCTGCGTTCGCACTGGTACGAGCGCCGGCACATGCAGCACCACGTCCGCCGGTGGCACCGCGATCACACCGAGGAGTTGCAGTCGGCGTGGCTGAACGGCGTCGGCGTGATGGTGTGGGAAGTCGTGTTCGGCGTGTGGGTCGGCTGGTCGCAGCGCGACGCGGCGACCGTGCGGCGGATGGTGACCGTGCAGCGCGCGGCCGGTGACCTGCTGCGCGAGGGCGAATGGACGCCGTTGGCCCCGCTCACGCCGGAAGCGGAGGCGGCCGGGGTTTACGCGTCGCGCTGGGAACTCGGCGACTGGACACTGTGGACAGTCGTCAACCGAGGCGCCGAGGACTACGCCGGTCCGGTCGTGGACGGTCCGGTGATCGATCTCTTCGCCGACGGACGCGTGCCCGCGCGCGGGATCTCGGCGTTGCTGCGGGTCGCGGACGGTGCGCCGGAGCCGTCGTGGCTGTCGCGGGTGGCGACCCTCCCCCACGATCCCGACGCCCGTTTCCCGCACCGGCTCGCCGTCCGACAGCGGCCGGAGCCGTCGCGTGGCCAGCCGGAGACCGATGCAGTCGTGGTGCCTGCCGGGCCGTATGTGCTGACGGTGCGGTACCGCGGCCGCGAGACCGGGATGTACCAGGGCGCGCCGTACGTGGACGAGTGGAAGCCGTTGCCGCCGCGGCTGCACGACGCCCGGACGCTGCAGCGGGACGGTTCGCTGGCGTCGCCGGTCGCGGTCGCGGCCACCGAGGTCACGAACGGCCAGTTCGCGGAATTCCTTGCCGCCACTGGATATCAGCCGGTCGAACCGCACCGTTTTCTCGCGCACTGGGCCGATGGCCGGGCCGACGACGAGCCGGTGACCTTCGTGGACCTCGACGACGCCCGCGCGTACTGCGCGTGGCGCGGCGGCCGGTTGCCGACCGAGGACGAATGGCAGCTCGCCGGCGAGACCGGCGGCCTGCGGCGCGGCACGCCCGCGGTGTGGAACTGGACCGAAAGCGAACACTCCGACGGGAGGACCCGGTTCGTGATGCTCAAGGGCGGCAGCGACTATCGCGCCGAAGGTTCCGAATGGTACGTCGAGGGCGGACGGCAGGCACCGGACTACAGCGTGAAGCTGCTGCTGCCGGGGCTTGGGCTAGCGCGCGCCGCGACCGTCGGATTCCGCTGCGCGTGGGACGTGACGCGATGACCGTGTCGAGGGAAGCGTCCGCCGGAGCGCTGGCCGGGCTGCGGGTGGTGGACGCGTCGACGTTGTTCGCCGGGCCGATGGCCGCGATGCACCTCGGCGACATGGGCGCCGAGGTGATCAAGGTCGAGCACCCGTCGCGGCCGGACCCGTCGCGGACGCACGGGGTGGCCAAGGGCGACGTCAACCTGTGGTGGAAGACGTTGGGGCGCAACAAGCGCACCGTCACCGCGAACCTGAGCAGCGACGGCGGACGCGAGGTGTTCCTGGCGCTCGCCGAGACCGCGGACGTCGTGATCGAGAACTTCCGGCCGGGCACGCTCGAACGCTGGGGCCTCGGTTACGAGGAGCTGTCCGCGCGGAACCCGGGGCTGGTGCTCGCCCGCGTGACCGGGTTCGGCCAGAGCGGGCCGTACTCCGCGCGACCGGGCTTCGGCACGCTCGCCGAGGCCATGAGCGGCTTCGCGGCCGCGACCGGCGAACCGGACGGACCGCCGACCCTGCCGCCGTTCGGCCTCGCCGACGGGGTGGCATCGCTGGCCACCGCGTACGCGATCATGGTCGCACTCACCGGGCGCACCGCCACCGGACGCGGCCAGGTCGTGGACGTCGCGATCATCGAGCCGATTCTCGCCATGCTCGGACCGCAGATCACGCGATGGGACCAGCTCGGCACCGTCCAGCCGCGCACCGGCAACCGCTCCACGAACAACGCGCCGCGCAACACCTACCGCACGAGCGACGGGCAGTGGGTGGCGGTGTCGACGTCCGCACAGTCGATCGCGGAACGCGTGGTGCGGCTGGTCGGCCGCCCCGAACTGGCCGACGAACCGTGGTTCGCGACCGGCGCGGACCGGGCGGCGCACGCCGACGAACTGGACGAGGCCGTCGGCGGCTGGATCGCCCGGCACACGCGCGAGGAGGTCGTGGCGGCGTTCGAGGAGGCGCAGGCCGCGGTCGCGCCGATCTACGACGCGGCCGACATCGTGGCCGACCCGCAGTTCCGCGCACTGGGCACGATCCACGAGATCGAGGACCCGGAACTCGGCCCGACCTTGATGCAGGGCCCGCTGTTCCGGCTGTCGGACAACGACGGCGTCATCGGTTTCACCGGACGGCCGCACGGCGCGGACACCGAGGAGGTGCTCGACTCGCTGGGCTTCTCCCCGCACGAATCGCCGAGCTTCGAGCGGAGGGAGCGGTATGACACCCGCGCTGACCCTGCTCTACGTCCCAGCGGACCGGCCCGACCGGGTGGCCAAAGCACTCGCCTCGGACGCCGACGTCGTGCTGGTCGACCTGGAAGACGCCGTCGCTCCCGCACAAAAGGACGCCGCGCGGGACAACGCGATCCGGCTGCTGTCCGAGGTGCCCGAGTCGCGTCCGGTGCAGGTGCGGATCAACCACCCCGACACGCCGTGGCACGCGGCGGACCTGGCCGCGGTCGCCGCGCTCCCGACGTGGGTGGGCGCGCGGCTGCCGAAGGTCGAAGGATCGCACGACATCCGGTCGCACGCCGATGCCTTGCCCGGACGGGAATTGCACCCGCTGATCGAGTCGGCGCTCGGGGTGGAACGCGCGCTGGAGATCGCGCTCGCCTCGCCGCAGACGGCGTCCCTTGGGCTGGGCGAGGCGGATTTGCGCTCTGACCTGCGGCTCGCCGACGAGGCCGGACTCACCTGGGCGCGCAGCCGGATCGTGAACGCCGCCCGCGCCGCCCGGCTGCCCCCGCCGGCGATGTCGGTGTACGCGAACGTCCGCGATCTGGAGGGATTGGCGGAAAGCTGCCGGGCCGGGCGCGCGCTCGGGTTCCGCGGCCGGACGGCGATCCACCCTGTGCAGCTGCCGACGATCCGCGCGGCGTTCCTGCCGACGCCGGACGAGGTCGCCCGCGCCCGGGAAATACTGTCCCGAATGGACGGTGCCACCGTGGCGGGCGTGGGCGCGATCGCGCTCGCCGACGGGACGTTCCTGGACGTCGCGATGCGCGACCAGGCCCTGGCGGTGCTGGCCCTCGTCGCCGATTAGGCCTTGTCGGCGGAAACCAGCCGCAGCAACGGATCGAACCGGACCGGCCCCTCGTCCGTCAGCTGCACCGGCCCGGCGACCGGCTGATATCCGGTCACGACAACGGTGTACTCGCCGGGGAATAGGTCGTCGACGGCGTAGCGGCCCGCCTCGTCCGTGACCGTCACCCGTTGGACCTGGCCCTCGGCGTCCAGCACCGCGACCTGCGCTCCCGGGAACGGCCCGCGGATCGCGTGCACCGTCCCGGTGAGCCGGACCGACCGCGCCAGCTCGACGTCCTCGCGCACCGGCTCGCCGCCCACCCGCACGTGCCGGGCCACCGGCTCCCGGCCGCCCGCCTGGACCAGCAGCAGATACGTGCCAGCCGGAGCGTCGAGGGCGAAAGCGCCGCCCGCGCCGGTGCTCGTGCGGCGGACTTCGTGGGTTTCCAAGGACGTCAGGCTCACCGACGCGGTTTCGGCGGGACCGAGCCCGCGTACTTCCCCGGAGACCGCGGCCGGTGGGGCGGGCCGCTTTCGGATCCGGGACAGCAGGATGTCGACGACCCCGAAGAGCAAGGCGAGCACGACCAGCGCGGTCGAGCCGATCAGCCCGAGCGCGGTCGCGGAGTGGTAATCCCCGTGCGAACGCCCGAGTTCCCCGAAGAACAGCGACCCGCCGAGCGCAGTGCCGACCGCCGACCCGATCCGCTGGCCGGTCTGCAGGACACCGGCCGCGGTGCCGCCCTCGGCGGGCGGAACCTCTTCCAACGCAAGCGTCGAGTTCGGCGAAATCACCAGCCCGCTGCCGAAACCGCCGACGAACAACGGCGCGGCCAGCACGAACGCGGTGTTCGCGCCGGAGTAGTCCCGGACCAGCCAGGCGGTCGCGGCGAGCCCGAGCGCCACGAGCAGCGTGCCGAGCACGACCATCGGCCGGCCGAACCGGTGCACGAGCCGCCCGCCGATCGTCGGCGAAATGGCGGAGCCGATCGCGAACGCGAGCATCGCCGCGCCCGCCTGCAGGGCCGTGTAGCCGAGACCCTGCTGGAAGAACAGCGTCAGCACCAGGAAAATCCCGGTGAATCCGGCGAAGTACACCATGCCGAGCGCGGAACCCATCGAGTAGCTGCGGACGGTCAGCAGCTTCAGGTTCACCAGCGGCTGCTTGCCACGATTGCCGAGCCAGCGCTCCCACAGGACGAAGAGCACCAGCAGCCCGGCCGCGACGCCCATCAGCCACCAACGCGGCGAGGTCGCCTGTTCCTCTTCCTCGATCAACGGCAGCATCACCAGCACGACCGCCACGCCGAGCAGCACCGACCCCAGCAGGTCCGGCGTCCGCTTCCGGCCGCTGCGCGCGTCCTTCGGCAGCAGCCGCAGCCCGAAGAGGATGGCGAGAATCCCGATCGGCAGGTTGACGTAAAACACCCACCGCCAGCCCTGATCGACGCCGATGCCCTGGATCAGCAACCCGCCCAGCACCGGCCCGACCGCGGTCGACAACCCGACCGTCGCCCCGAACGCGCCGAACGCCTTGCCTCGCTCGCGTCCGGAGAACAGCTGCTGCATCAGCCCGATGATCTGCGGATTCAGCAACCCGCCCGCGACACCCTGCCCCAGCCGCGCGACGACGAGCCAGGTCGCGTTCGGCGCCGCGCCGCACAGCACGCTGGTCGCCACGAACAACGCCAGCCCGAGCAGGAACATCCGACGCCGCCCGTAGTCGTCGCCGAGCCGCCCCGAGGGCACCAGCGCGAGCCCGAACGTGAGCGCGTAGCCGGACACGACCCACGAAACGTCCGCGGGCGTCGCGCCGATCCCGTGCTCCATCGAGGGCAGCGCGACGTTGACGATGCTGACGTCCAGCAGCGTCATGAACCCCGCGATGAGGCACACCCACAAGGCCCGCCACCGCTGCGGATCGGGCTCGGGCTGAGGAGAAGCTTGCACGAAACGTCCTGATTCGAGACCGGTAAGATAATTACTGGTGTTAGAATACTCGCCCATGCCAGCGGAGCGGGACCACGTCGACGGAGTCATGGCGCAGATCACCGGCGTGCGCGCGGAAGACCGGGTCAGCAAGGCGCTGAGCTTCCGATTGCTGCGCGCCGCCCGCCTGCTGGAAACCGAACTGCGCCGCGAGTTCGACGCCTTCGGGGTCGGCCTGTGGGAGGTCGAGCTGCTGGGCGCGCTCAAACGAGCGGGCCCGCCGTACCGCCTCTCGGCCGGTCAGTTGCTGGACAGCATGCGCCTGACGTCCGGCGGAGTGACCAAACGCGTCGCCGGCCTGGAACGCAAAGGCTGGGTCCGCCGCGACATCGACCCGGACGACCGGCGGCAGATCCTGGTCAGCCTCACCGAGGAGGGACTGGCCCGGGCACACGAGGTGTTCGGGATGAAGACCCAGACGGAAGCGCGGCTGCTGGGGGTTTTGTCGCACGCGGAGCAGGACCGGATGAACGACGACCTGCGGGAACTGCTGCTGGATTGGGAGGGACCGGACGGCCGCGCTTGATTGGCGGCGGGTTCTGCCGCTTGGACTCGACGCCTGCCGGGACGACTGGCCCCGGCGAGTGGCAGCGTCCGGGAGCGCATCCCGCGCAAGCGCCTGGCGGACAGTTGCTCGACCGTGGCCGCCTCGCCGCGACCTCCGGCACCGTGGCGGTGGCAGCATGCGGTTTCAGCCACAGCGATTCCCGCTCTGGGCCGGGCAGCCGCACGACGTCCGGTGGGCTCGCCCGACCACAGTCCGGCCCGCGCTCAACGCCCGACGTGCGGTGTTCGGCACCAGGCGTTTGGCACCCGGCATTCGGCGGACCCACACGACCACAGTCCGGCCTGCGTCGGCGTTCGGCGTTCGATTCCACTGCAGACCGCACCCAGCAACCAAGCCGCGCCCGCAAAGCAGCGACATCCACCGCCGCGCCCGCCACGCGACTCCAACGCAGAACCCACCCACTAGCCAGCATGCGCCCGGCGAGCAGCGGTGCCTGGTCCTGCCGTGGCCACCCCGCGACGGAAGCGGTCAGCCGCGCCGAATCACGGCGAACAGCGGCATCAACCCACGACAGAACCAAGCCACCGCCCCCACCCGGCGAACAGCGGCATCCACCCACGGCAGGACCAGCCCGCTGCCTCAATCCCCAGCGAACTCCCAGCACGTCGCGCCATGCGGCTCCCCCGTCGCCACCCCCACTGCCCGGCGCAAGGTGAGCCGGTACAGGTGCCACGGGGGCGGACCGGCGCTCGGGGCGCTGAACGGGGCCGTCAACGTGTCTCCCTCGGCGGTCGCTGGCCAGCCGCCGGAGCGGTAGACCTCGGCGAGACGGGACACCACCTCGGTGTCCGTGACTCGATGGGCCTCGCCCTCCAGCACCAAGTCGACACCGCGTAGCCGCACTGAAATGCTGCATGCCGGGTTCGCCGCGAGGTTCCGCGAGCGGCGCGTGCCCGGTCCTCCGACGAAGTACAGGACATCGTCTACCCAGACCGCGCCTACGCCCGCCGAGTGGGGGCGGCCGTCTGGGCGGACGGTGGACACGAAGAACGTCAGGTCGGCGGTCGGGGTGTCGGCGGTCAGGACATCGCGGGCGCGGCTCCACGGCAGGGGGCCGTTTCCGTAGCGGTCTAGGTTGCGGGTTGAAGTGGGTTCGTAGTTAGTCATGTCTCTGCGTCGAATGGGGCTCCTTCGGATCGACACGTCTCCCCAGAACGGTCAGGGAGAATCTGGGGTGTAGCGGAAACCGTCGCCGTCGCGGCTGATTCGGCCGACTGGGAAATGGGCGGGAAGCAGCAGCGCGTCCCGCTCGACGGCCAGTTCGCACAGGGTTCGCCGGGACTCAGCGGCGGCGGCTGGGTCGGCGTCGCCGCCTTGGGGCAGGGTCAGGTTCGCGAACTGGAACGGGTGGTGCAGCACGTCCCCGCTTGCCAGGGCGTGCTGGCCGCCTCCGTTGAGTTCGGCGATCAGGTGCGCTGCGGTATGGCCCGGGAAGGAACGCAGGGTGATGCCGTCGGCTACCTCGTACGGGAGGTCGATCAGCTCGACCAGGCCTGCTTCGACCACCGGCAGCACGCTGTCCTCGAACGTCCGGGCCAGGTCTCCCGCTACGCCGCCGTCGGGCGCCGACGCGTGCAGTTGTTGCAGCCAGTCGTATTCCTCGCTCGGGATCAGGTACCGGGCGCGCGGAAACGTCGGATCCCAGGAACCGTCGACCAGCGTGGTGAAGCCGCCGCAGTGGTCTGGGTGCAGGTGGGTGGCCACGACGACGTCGACGTCCTCCGGCGCGACGCCCGTCGCGGCCAGACGCTCGAGGTACGGGGTGTCGAACTGGTGGTGTGCCAGCAGGACCGGGCGTTCCTTGGCGTTGCCGTTCCCGGCGTCGAGGAGCACGGTCTGGTCCGGAGTGCGCACCAGGTACGTGGTGATCGACAAATCCAGGTCGCCGTGGTGCTCGCCGAGCTGTTCCGGGGTGACCTCGGGAAACAGGTCGGCCGGGGCGAAGCGCCAGTGGTCCAGTTCGGCCACCCGGTCGATGCGCAATGGTCCTAGTGTGATGGTCATCGGGGCACCGCCGCCATCGCCTCGATTTCCACGGCCAGCTCCGGTTTCGCGAGCGCCGACACGACGATCAGCGACTGCGTCGGCCAATCGCCTTCCGGGAACCACCGGCTGAACACGTCGCCGGTCGCCGCGCGGAAACCGGGCAGATGCTCGGCGCCGGCGACCATGCTGAACACCTTCACCAGATGCTCCGGCCCGGCTCCCGCGGCCGCGAGCACGCGTTCGATGTTCGCCAGCACCTCGCGCGTCTGCGCCTCCGCGTCCGGTCCGGCGAGCGTGCCGTCCGGCCGCGCGCCGATCTGCCCGGCCACCACGACCAGTTCGTGGCCGGCCGGAATCTGCGCGAGATGGCTGTAGCGGCCTACGGGCGCCGCGACGGTCTCGGGATTCCAGCGGTTGCTCATCGGGTGTTCCCCTCCCTCGGTTCGTACTGTGACCAGTTGATCACGAGGCACCGACAAAAACTCGCCGCCTGGGTCAGCCGACGGTCACGACCAGCTTGCCGAACTGGTCCCCGGACGCGAGTTCGGCCAGCGCACGAGGCCCGTCCGCCAGGTCGTAGACGTGGTGCACCACCGGCTGAACACGATGCTCCGCGACCAGCTCGACCATCCGCGAGAACTCCCGCGCGCTGCCCATCGACGTGCCCAGCAGGCTGATCTGCCGGAAGAACAGATTGCGCAGCGACAGCTCGACATCCGGGCCGGTGGTCGCGCCGAGCGTCACCATCCGGCCGCCGGAGCGGAGCACGGACAGGCAGGCGTCGAAGGTCGCCGAGCCGATGCTGTCCACCACCAGGTCGACCGGTGCGCCGAGTTCGGCCGCCCAGTCCCCGCTGCTGCTGATCGCGCGGTCCGCGCCCAATTCCCGGGCGCGGGCAAGCTTTTCGGCGCTGCGCGAAGTGACGCTGACGGTCGCGCCCACGGCCTTCGCCATCGAGAGCGCGAACGTCGCGACTCCGCTGCCGATGCCGGGCAGCAGCACGTGTTCCCCGGCGACCAGCCCGCCGCGGGTGAACAGCGCCCGGTACGCGGTGAGCGCGGCCAGCGGCAGCGCGGCGGCTTCGGTCCAGCTCAGATGCTCGGGTTTCGGCACGACATTGCCCGCCGGGACGACGACGTACTCGGCCAGTGTGCCGTTCGTCGGCACGCCCAGGATCGCGGGCACCTCCGGCACCGCGTCCGGCTCGGCCCAGTCCAGGGACGGGTTGATGACGACCTCGGCGCCAACCTCGGCAGCGCCCGCCACGACCACTCCGGCGCCGTCCGAGCCCAGCACGGTCGCCGGAGCGGCCGGATCGCGACTGTCCACGATGAACAGGTCGCGGTGGTTCAGCCCGGCCGCCTTCAGCCGGACCAGCACCTCGCCCGGTCCGGGGCGCGGCACCGGAACCTCCGCGACCCGCACCCCGCCGACTCCCGCCGCGCCTTCGTGAACCACTGCCCGCATCAGGTTTGTTGTCACGTCTACAAACCTAACACCCCGCACTTCGCCGTCGCCGACCCCGGACCATGCCGTTTCGGCACAGTTCATTTCGGGCATTCGGCACCGCATTCAAGGGCAATCCCCATTGCCGGAAATACCCGGCGCTGACACGGTGGGAAATGCGACACCGAAACCCGGGCGGACCTTTTCCGCCCCTATCCCAAGGAGTATTTCCGCATGACTCTTTCCCGCCGGATCGCCGCCGCCGCGCTCGCCGGGGCCGCCTCGGTCGCCATCGCCGTGTCGGCGGCCGGTCCCGCCGCCGCTTCCGGCCACGGCCTGCTGTTCCCAACCGCCGCCGGCTGCCAGGCGCACGGCAACAAGCTGGCGCAGCAGGGCAAAATCCACAACTTCTACTGCAGCAAGAACATCGAGGCGGGCACCGGCCGCGTTTCCTACGAACTGCACATCACCGGCTGACCGGCAAGCACCGGTTCAGGCCAGCGGAATAGCGTGGAAAACGCCGTCCGGATCGTACCGGTGCTTGATATCGCGGAGCCGGGAAGCATTATGGCCGAAAGCGTCCGTTGACTGTTCCGGCACATCCGTTCCGAGCAGATTCGCGTAGCCGCCGGGCAGCGCGTGCGCCGCCAGCGCCGCCGACGTCGCGTCTGCCCACACCCGGTCGTCGTTCCCCTCCCCCAGCCCGAGCACCTCGACCATCAGATGGTCCTCGCGCAGCGGGAACGGCGTGTCCGTCGGGGACACCCGCGCGGCCCGTCCGTGGAAGTGGTGGATCGACAGCCCGGACAACGGCGACGTGCGGGTTTCCGCCTGCGCCGCCAGCACCTCGACGACGGCCGGGGTGAACGCCGGGAGCGACCGCGTGCGGATGGTCACCGAGCGGCCGGCCGGGAACATCGCGTCCCGGCCGGCGATCTCCGCCGCGTACGACGAGACCGGCGCGATCTGCGCGGCCAGCGGCGTGCCGAGCCGCGCTAGGAAGCCGTCGGGGTCAGCCGCGCCGCACCAGGTCGGCCAGACCAGCACGCACAGCGCGCCGTCCGGCGTGGCGAGCACGCCGGTCTGCACGGTGAGTTCGTCCGGCGCGCTCGCCTGGATTTCGGCTACCTCGGCGAAAACCCGGGCGGCGTCGGCGATCGGGTACCAGACCGGGCCGGTCGTGATCTGCGGTGCCTCGTGCAATCGCAGCCCGAGCGACGTCACCACGCCGAAATTCCCGCCGCCGCCCCGCAGCGCCCACCACAGGTCCGGCAGCCGCGAAGCGTTGGCCAGCACCACCTCGCCGTCCGCCAGGACGATCTCGGCACCGAGCAGATTGTCCGCGGCCAGCCCGAATTTCCCGGCGAACGGACCGTATCCGCCGCCGAGCGAAAGCCCCGCGAACCCGACCGAGCCGATCGTGCCGGACGCGGCGATCAAGCCGTGCGGTTCAGCGGCAGCAAGCACGTCGTTCACCAGGGCACCGCCGCCGACGACCGCGGCCCGCCGCCCGGCATCGACCACCACCCGGTTCATCGGCCGCAGATCGAGCGTGATCCCGCCGTCCGCCACCGCCCGTCCGGCCCAGTCGTGGCCGCCGCTGCGCACGGACAACGGCAAGCCCAATTCGCGCGCGGCCCGGACCGCGGCCTGGACATCCGCCGTGCTCCGGCACTCCACCACCACGGCCGGACGCGCGGCGACGGCGCCGTTCCACACCGCCGCCGCCGAGTCGTAGCCGGGTCCGGACGTGTGCACTTGCCCGGCAGACAGTCGCGCCCGCAACACACGGGCGGCCTCCTCGGCAGTCATTCGCGGCTCCCCTCCTCGTCGGGTTCGACTCTAGGGCCGGACCGACCGCAAAGGACTGCTGCGAAAGCACCATTCAGGCGTGCGAAGGCAGGTTGCCGTCCTCATCGTGCACCGGCGAAGCCGCGCCGGACCTCAGTGGTTGACATACGCCGCCGACGCCTCGCCGAGCGCGTCCAGCGCCGCCCGGACCCCGCCGTGCGACTCCTCGCCGGACCGGCACGCGGCGATGATCGTGCGGTTCAGCACCGGCCGGGTGGCCAGCATCCGGACGCCGTCCGGCACCGGGCCGCGAGCCAGCCGCGGCACGAGCGCGGCCCCGACGTTGCCCGCGACGAGCGCCAGCTGCGTCACGTAACTCCCGATGGTGCAGCTGATCCGCGGCTCCAGATCCTGCGAGCGGAGCACGTGCACGAGCCATTCGTAGCAGCCGGACCGGCCGGTCCAGCTGATCCACGACACGTCGTCCACCTCGCCGAGATCGACCGTGCGCCGGTGCGCGAGCCGGTGCCCGGCGGGCAGCGCCAGATCGGCGACGTCGGAGAACAGCGTGACCTGCGTGATGCCCGGCGGCACCACCGTCGGCCGCGCCGCCCAGCTTTCGAACACCGCCAGATCGAGGTCGCCGGCGACCACCTTCGGCAGCGTCTGCTCGGCCTCGCCCTCGCCGAGCGTCACGTCCAGCCGCGGGTGCTGCTCGGTGAGCGTGGCCAGCGCGGGCGGCAGCAGGGCGTGCACACACGTCGCGATCGCCCCGATCCGCAACGGCCCGAACACGTCCTCGCGCAGCCGTTCGAGATCCGTGCGCGCCTCGGCCAGCTGAGCCAGCACTCGTTCGGCGTGCCCGACCAGCACCTGCCCGGCGCGCGTGAGCCGCACCGTCCGGCCGCGCGGCTCCAGCAGGGCCAAGCCCGCTTCCCGCTCGAGTTTCGCCAGCTGCTGCGACACCCCGGACGGCGTGACGTGCAGCGCGGCCGCCGCGCGGGCGACCGATCCGTGCTGCGCGACCGCGTGCAGGGCGCGCATCCGATCCACACTGAACACGGTAGTGATGCTACCGGATTTTCCGCAGGAACATTCACTTGTCCTTGATAGTTAGCGACCCCACCATAGAAGGCATGACCACCCCCTCCGCCCCGTTGCCGACCGCCGGTCCGATCGCCGCGCTCACCGGCCGCGCCGACCCTCGGCTGCTGGCCGCCGCCGGCTGCCTGTGCGTCGCGCTGACCTCGGTGCTCATCAAGGTTTCCGGGGCGAGCGGGGCGACCAGCGCGTTCTGGCGCTGCGCCCTCGCGCTGCCGCTGCTCGCGGTGCTGGCCGTCAGCGAGGCGCGGCGGACCGGCGTGCGCGCGAAGATCCTGCTGCCGCTGCTGGCCGGGCTCGGCCTCGGGCTCGACTTCGTCCTGTGGGGCGAGGCGATCCCGCGCGTCGGGGCCGGGGTCGCGACCATGCTGCTGTCGGTGCAGGTGGTGATCGTGCCGCTGCTGGCGTTCGTCTTCCTCAAGGAACGGCCCGACCCGCGGTTCAAGTTCGTCGCGCCGACGCTGATCGTCGGGATCGTGCTCGCCGGCGGCGTGTTCGGTTCGTCGATGACCGGCTCGGACCCGGTGCTGGGCCTGGTTTTCGCGCTCGCCGCCGGGGCGGGCTACTCGGGGTACCTGCTGCTGCTCCGGCTCAGCAGCAGCCCCGCGACCCAGGTTCGCTCGCTTTCGCTGGCCACCGTGTCGGCGGGCTTCGTGTCAGTCGTGCTCGGACTGCCCTTCGGCCGCCTCGATCTCGCGCCCAGCCTGCCGTCGCTCGGCTGGTTCGCGGCGCTGGCCATCATCGGCCAGGTCGTCGGATGGCTGCTGATCGCCGGAGCGCTGCCCCGGCTGGCGGCCTCGACCGGCGCGACGATGATGCTGCTGCAGCCGGTCGGCGCGGTCGCGTTCGGGTTCCTGCTGCTGAGCGAACGGCCGGGCGCGCTGCAGCTCGTCGGCTGCGTGATCGTGCTCGCCGCGGTCTGTTTCGCCGGTCGCGGCGCGGCGAAGAAGCCCGCGGTTCAGCCGTCGGCCAAGCTCAGCCCGACCGCGTCGAGCAGCCCGCGCGCCATGTCCCTGAACTCGTCGCGGCGGTGATCGACCAGGCCGTCCCCGCCGAGCAGTTCCGCCGCCAGCTCGTCGACCGGCCAGCAGACCAGCTTGCCGTGCCGCCCGAGCAGCAGCCCGACGTCGCGGATCCGGTACAGGTCGGCGACGTCGAGCCAGGCGTACAGCAGGATCTGCCACAGCCAGCGCCCGGCCCGGTCCGGATCGCCGACGGTCAGCACGGTCTTCACGTCCAGCAGCGTCCCCTCGTCGATCCCCGCTTCCGGATCGAGCCGACCGAGCAGGAGGTCGCCGTCCGCCCAGCCGGGCACGATGGTCGGACCGGCGATCCCGAGCGGATGTCCGTCCGGCGGCGCACCGGCGAGGCGGCGCAGTTCCCACAGGGCGCCGTTGTCGTGTAAGCGTTTCGCGAGGTCTGCCAGTTCGGCGACCTGTGCGTCCGTGGGCAGGGCGCGCAGGTCCGCGACCGTGCCGCCGCCGTCGACGACCCGGGCGAGCCGAGGGTCGATCCGGCCGGAGCGGTAGATGTCCTCGCACGCCGACAGCACCCAGTTCGTCCGCGCCAGCCCGGCTTCGGCGCCCGGTCCGCCGAGCGTGCCGGGCGGGGCGTGCTGCGCCTGGTAACGGCGGGCGCGTTCCAGCAGATCGCCCCACAGCTCCTGCGCGCCCGGCAGCGCGTCGCCGTCCGGCATTCCGTCGCCGAGATCGAGCCAGGTCACCGCCGCCGGACGGATGCCGAGCGCCCGCGCCCGGTACTCCGGCGGGAGTTCGTCGTGCGTCGGGTACTCGGCGGCTTGCGCGTGCGCCCACGGGCCGTTGCCCCATTGCGCGCGGACCATCCCGAGCAGCGCGTAGTACGGCGGCGCGGGCTGGACGAGGTCGGCGATCCGCTGGCCGAACGCGCCGCCGATCTCCGCCCAGTGCTGGCGCGGCGGACGGGCGAGCGCCGGCCGGATCGGACGGACGCCGTTCGTCGCCTCCTCGACTCGGCGCGCGGCCGCGGCCGTGCCGGTGAAGACCCGCGCGCACCAGCGCGCGAGTTTCCCTCCCGGGTCAGCCAGCTCGGACGTCAACGACACCCGGTCAGTATCTCCCGGGACAGGAACGGCAGCAGGAGATCGAGAAACTCGCGCGGACGGTCCAGCGGGATCAGGTGCCCGCAGTCCGGCAGCACGTGCCCGGTCAGGTCGTCGGCGATCGGGCTCAGCTGCTGCTCCAGCGCGTCTCCCAGCGGGTTCGCGCCGATCGCCATGGTCGGCACGGTGAGCCGCTTCTCCGCCGCTTCGGTCAGCTGGCGGGCGCTTTCCGGCAACGCCCGGTAGTACTCGAAGGCGCAGCGAAGCGCCTCAGTGCCGGTGTACGCCTCGGCAAAGGCCGCGTGGATCTCCGCCGGAACACCGCGGCCGAGCGTGCCCTGATCGAGGAACCAGCCGACGTACTCCGTCTCGTGTCCACTAAGGACAGTCTCGGCGAGGCCCGGCACCGCGTGGAAACCGAACCACCACGGCGGGCTGCCCGCGCGGAAACCCCAGGGCAGCCCCTCCATCAGCACGAGGCGGCGCACGCGCTCGGGCTGCCGCAACGCCAGCAGCAACGCACCCGCCACGGACAGGTCGGTAGCCACGACGTCGGCGTCCGGCTCCCCCAGCGCGTCGAGCAGGGCCGCGACATCAGCGGCGACTGCCTCCGCGTCGAAGCCGTTCTCCGGACGGCTGCTCCCGCCCAGCCCGCGCAGGTCCGGCGCGATCACCCGGTACCGCTCGGCGAGCGCCGGGATGACCTCACGCCACAGCTGCCAGGTGTGCGGGAACCCGTGCAGCAGCACCAGCGCCGGACCGCTGCCCTCGACCGCGACGTTCAGCCGCACCCCGTTCGCTTCGACCCGCATCCCGCCTCCTGTGGTTACCATTGGTTACCAGCACACGGTAGGTAACTCCAGCAGTGCCGCCAAGACGGCACTTTCCCGACAGGTGGTGAGCCCGAGGTGACCCCCTCCGCCCGTGGCGATCTGTTCGACCCGGCCTGCCCGACGCGGCGGCTGCTCGACCGGATCGGCACGAAGTGGACGTCGATGACGGTGAAGATCCTCGCCGAGGCCGCGCCGGACGAGGTGCGGTTCGCCGACCTCCGCCGGCGCATCCCCGGGGTGTCGCAGAAAATGCTCTCGGTGACCCTGCAAAGCCTCGTCCGCGACGGTCTCGTCTCGCGCCGGGTCGAAGCGACGGTGCCGCCGAAGGTGCATTACCGGCTCACCGGGCTGGGCGCGTCGCTGGAATCCGCGCTCGCGGTATTGCGGACGTGGGCGGAGGAACACATGGCCGAGGTCGACCGGGCCAATCAGGAATCCGGGCGATAAATTTCCGGACGCGGGCGAGTCGGTCGGCCACCTCGAAGCGAATACGGCACACACTCCGCGCTGTGGAGTCGCCAACCGAACCGGACCGCGAACCCGCCCGGCACGCGATCGGCCGGTTTTTCGCGCATCCGCTCGCCTCGTTCCGGATCATCGTCGCGATCTGGGCGCTGCTGACGCTGCTCGGCGCGGTGATGGCGCTGTCGTCGTCGGCCGCCGCGGCCAATCCCGCCGCCGGGACCGGGGTGTACCAAGACTTTCTCCGGCACCTGACCTTCGTCGCACTCGGAGCGGTCGCTTTCGCGCTCGGCCTGCGCATCCCGTTTTCCTTGCTGCGCAAGGCCGCCACCCCGGCGCTCGCCGCCGCGTTCGCACTGCTGCTTCTCGTGCTCACACCCTTGGGCTCCGACCACGGCGGCGCCCAGCGCTGGCTCGCCGCCGGGCCGATCACCTTGCAGCCAGTGGAGATCGCCAAGGTCGCGCTGGTGCTGTGGGGCGCGCATCTGCTGGTGTCGAAGCAGAAGGTGCTGCACCATTGGCGGCATCTGCTCGTGCCGCTGCTGCCGGTGACGCTCGCGTTGTGCGCGTTGCTGCTGGCCCAGCCGAATCTGAGCGGCACGGTCACGCTCGCGCTGATCACCATGGGATTGCTGTGGTTCGCCGGTGCGCCGAAGCGGTTGTTCGCCGCGATCCTCGCCGGCGGCGTCGCCGGAATCGTCGGGCTCGCCCTTTTCGCCAGTTATCGACTCGAACGCATCCTTTCTTTTCTTTCGCCGAATCCCGATTCGAGCGGCAACGGCTACCAAGCGCAGCAGGCGCAGTACGCCCTCGCCGACGGCGGCTGGTTCGGCGTCGGGTTCGGCCAGGGCGCGGCGAAGTGGAGCTACCTGCCGGACGTGCAGAACGATTTCGTCTTCGCGCTCGTCGGCGAGGAACTCGGCTTCGCCGGCTGCCTCGTGGTGCTGGGGCTCTTCGGCCTCCTCGCGGCGACCGGGCTGCGCACCGCGGCACGGGTCGCCGATCCGTGGGTGCGACTGGTCGCCGCGACCACCACGTTGCTGCTGGTCGCGCAGGCGCTCATCAACATCGGGTACGTCGCGGGCGCGCTGCCGGTGACCGGCGTGACGCTGCCGCTGGTGTCCGCGGGCGGGACGTCGCTCGTGGTCACGATGCTGCAGTTCGGGATCCTCGCCCGGGCCGCGCGGGAGGAACCGACCGCGCGGACGTTCCTCGCCGGGCTGCGGAACAGCGGCTCCGGTACAGTCCGAGCGTGATCAAGAAGGCACTCTCCGCTACTTTCGCGGCGGTCGCGCTCGCCGGACTCGCCGCGTGTTCCAATCCGACCGGCAAGTCGTGGGCGATCACCTACGAGGTCACCGCCGACCAGCAGACCACCGCCACCGGCGTCTCCTACGGCGAATCGGGCAACCGGTACGAGAACAAGGTCGCCCAGCACCAGCTCACCGGCCCGCTCGGGCTGCCGTGGAAGCAGGACGTCGTGGTCAGCGCCGGGCAGGACGCGTCGGTCACCGCGACGCCGTCCACCGCCGCGACGCTCAGCTGCCGGATCCTGCTAGACAAGAAGAAGGAACTCGCCAAGGCGAGCGCCCCCGGTCCCGGACAGCCGGTGACCTGCAAGCACACCACCGACTCCTGATCCGCTCCCTAGATCCACAAGGGGATCGCGGACCTCTCTCCGCTTCTCGGTACGCTGGTGACCTTCGGGTGAACGCGAGATGGCCGCCTGGCGAACCGGCGGACCGGAGAGGGGCGGTATGCCGAGCACGGACGGAGCTTCGGGCAGCGAGACGTACGACGCGATCACCCACTTCGGCCTCGCGATGCCCGGCTGGGTGCAGGCACTCGTGCTGGCGTACACGTCCTACGGCCTGGTCCTCGTCGCCCCGTTCTTCGCCTGGCTCTGGTGGCGGGCCCGCCAGACCGGCTCGGCCGAGCGGATGGCCGCCGCGCTGCTGGTCCCCACGGGCACGATAGCGGCGTACGTGCTGAGCGAGATCATCAAGGCCTTCGTCCACGAACAACGGCCGTGCCGGGGGCTTCCGCCGTCGGCGATCGTCGGCACGTGCCCGCCGGCGGGCGACTGGTCGTTTCCCAGCAACCACTCGACGATCGCGGCGGCCGTCGCGCTCGGCGGGGCTTTCGCCTGGCGCAAGGGCGCGCCGTGGCTCGCGGTGTTCGCCGCGTCGATGGGGTTCTCGCGGGTGTTCGTGGGGGCGCATTACCCGCACGACGTACTGATCGGGCTCGCGCTCGGCGCCGGGGTGGCGTTGGTGTTGCAGCGGTACGCGCTCGGTCTGGCGACCGGGGTCGTGCAGCGGTTCGCCGGGAAGGTGCCGTTCGGGTTGCTGGGTGTGGTGCCGGAGGAAGCCGCTCCGGCGGAGGAAGAGTCTCGTGTGGACGGTGCGCCGGGTCGAGTCGCCGGTACCCGGCCGCCGCAGGGTCCGCCGCCGCGGCGGCAGAATTCGCAGCCGATGCGCACCGCCAATGCCCCGCAGAAGTCGCAACCCACCCGCATTGCCGCCCCGCCGCAGAACCCGCAGCCCACGCGTACCGCCGCGCCTCAGCCGCGTTCCGCCCGGCCTCAGAACTCGCAGCCCCTGCGCGCCGCCGCACCCCAGCCGCGGTCAGCGGAAGCCCCGCCGCGTCCGCCCGCACCGCCTCAGGCCCGCGCGGCCAACCAGCCGCCGGCCCGCCCGGTCCGGCCGCAGCAGCCCCGTCCGGCGGGCCCGCCCCAGGCGCGCGCCGCGGGGTCGCCGCCGCCGCGTCCGTCGAATCAGGCTCCGGCCGGTCCGCCGCCGGAGGTCAGCCCGGGAGATCGCCCGTCGCGGCGAACTCCAGGCGCTTCGCGACCGACACCGCCTGGTCGGCGAAACGCTCGTAGAAACGGGTGAGCAGGGTCAGCCCGACCGCGATCCGCTGGTCGTGCGCCCATTCCGGCGAGGTGACCGTCGCCATCACCCGGGCGTGCAGCGCGTCCACGCGCTCGTCGGCGCGGCTCAGCTCGGCGTAGCCGCCGCGGGCCTCGCCGTGCACGAGGTCGGCGAGCCGGTCGGCCATCGCCGAGGTGACCTCGCCGAGTTCGGCGAACACCGGTTCCAGGTCGGCGGGCACGGCCGGTTCGGGGTGGCCGCGCCGGGCGGTGCCCGCGACGTGCGCCGCCAGGTCGCCCATCCGCTCCAGCTTCTCCGCGCAGTACACCGCGGCCAGCACCGCGCGCAGGTCGCCCGCCACCGGGGCCTGCAGGGCGAGCAGCGAGTACGCCTCGTCCTCGCAGGCGGCGCGCTGGTCGTCGAGGTCAGCGTCGCCGCTGAGCACCTGCTCGGCCAGCGGCAGGTCCATGGCCAGCAGCGCCCGGGTGGCCCGGCGCATCGCCTCCGCCGCCGCCTCGGCCATCGCCGCCAGACGCCCGTCGAGCTGTTTCAGGTCGTCCTGGAAGCCTTCGCGCATGTCGAGCGACTTTACCGGCGGCCGCCGGACAGGCCCGCGTCGGCCAGCGGCCAGGCCTCCTCGGGCTCGGCCAGCTCGTAGCTGTGGCTGCCCTCGTGCCCGCCGGGAACGCGGCAGAACACGCCTTCGTCGGACTCCGCGCCGCACGCCGCCCGGGTCTCCAGGACCCGGCGGCCGGGCCACCAGCGCAGCCACATCAGCGGCTCCTCGCCGCGTCCGCCGACGGGGGTCGCGTGCTCGTGGCCGTGCCCGGCCTCCAGCTCGCAGAACAGCTCGGGCTCCGTCCCGCGGACCGCGACGCTCCGCAGGACCGAGCGCTCGCGCCCGGTCAGCTCCACCGGTTCGCGGCACAGCGCACCTTCGGCCATGCGGCCAGCGTAAACGGCCGCCGCCGATTCCGCGCGCAGGGCCCGGCCGCGAGCGCGTCCCGCGAGCCAGGCCCTGGTCAGGCGCGGGTCAGCGCACCCGCTCGAGCAGCGCGAACAGGTTCTCCCAGTGCCGCTTCTCCCCTCTTCGTGGTACGCCGCCGTGTCCGACATCGTGAAGCCGTGCGACGCGCCCTCGTAGACCTCCGACCGGTAGGTCACCCCGGCCTCGTCGAGGGCGTTTTCCAGCGTCTTGATCTGCTCGGCGGTGGCCGACGGGTCCTGGTCGGCGTGCCCGAAGTACACCTCCCCGGTGATCGAGCCGACCCGCAGGTGCGGGCTGTCCGGCTGGTCGGTGGCGAGCCGTCCGCCGTGGAACGACGCGATCGCCTTGACCCGGTCCGGGAACGCCTCGATCACGCGCAGCGCGTTCGTGCCGCCCATGCAGTAGCCGGTGATCACGACCGGACCCTCGGCGACGCCGTCCTGCGCGGCGAACCAGTCGAGGTACTTCTCCGCGTCCCGGGTCATCGCCTCGGTGTCCAGGGCTTCGATCAGCGGCATCAGCTTGCCGAAGACCTCGCCGCGCCGCTCCGGGTCTTCCAGCGCGGCGAAGTCCACCAGCGGCGTCCGGCCGCCGCGGTAGAGCAGATTCGGGGCCAGCACGGCATAACCCGCCTCCGCGATGCGGTCGGCCATCTCCTCGATCCGCGGCCGCAGCCCGAACGCGTCCGGGAAGAGCAGCACCCCGGGATGCGGCCCGCCGTCCGGCACGACCAGGTACGCGTCCGCGGGCCCGTCGGCGGCGGGAACGTCCGGCTTTTCCTTGCGCATCCGCTTTGTCCTCCATTGCTTGCAGTCCGTACGCAATCAATCTATCCCCGTTCGCGATTCCGCCGCTGTCCCGTTTCCTGTCCCGTCAATGGACTGAACCACTGCGGTCGGCGGATTGACGGGTCCGGTTTGCCCGGTCAGGATCACGAGGCCCGATCCGGGCCGCCCTCCGCAGAACGGACTGTCGATGGCCAGACCTCCTCGCTCCCCGCGCGCCCGGAACCGGGTCGCCCTCGCCGCACTCGTCCTCCTTGGCGGGCTCGTTCCCGCGCAAACCGCGCAAGCCGCTCCCCCGGGCCAGCCGGAAATCGGCCGTCCCGCGCTCGACCGGAATGGCTGTGCCCGCATCGAAAACTCGCTGCCCACGCTGCCGGACTGGCCGAAGGTGCGCAGCGCGATGCCGAAGAACCCGGTCGACGAATGGCGGATCAAGCAGATCGTCTCCGGCATGTCGCTGGAGGAAAAAGTCGGGCAGATGACCCAGCCGGAGATCGCCGCGATCACCCCGGCCGAGGTGACCCAGTACGCGATCGGGTCCGTGCTCAACGGCGGCGGATCGTGGCCCGGCGGGAACAAGCACGCGAGCCGGCAGGACTGGCTGAAGCTCGCGGATTCCTATTGGGACGCGGCCAAGGCCACCCGGGCAAAGATCCCGGTAATTTGGGGCATAGATGCCGTGCACGGCAACAACAATGTGTACGGCTCCACCGTCTTCCCGCAGAACATCGCGCTCGGCGCGGCACACGACCCGTGCCTGGTGCGCGACGTCGAGAACTCCACCGCGCGGCAGATCCGGGCGACCGGCCAGGACTGGGCGTTCGCGCCGACGCTCGCCGTCGTCCAGGACGACCGCTGGGGCCGCACGTACGAAGGCTTCTCCGAGGATCCGCGCATCACGCGCGCCTACGGATACGAGGCCATGAACGGCCTGCAGGACGGCGCGCGGCTGCGCATCGGGCCGGGCGGCGTGATCGGCACCGCCAAGCACTTCATCGGCGACGGCGGCACCACCGGCGGCCAGGACCAGGGCGTCAACGCGTCGTCCGAAGCAGACATGATCAACCTCCACGGCCAGGGCTACTACGGCGCGCTCGCCGCGGGCGCGCAGACGGTCATGGCGTCGTTCAACAGCTGGACCAATCCCGACCTCGGCATCAACGAGGGCAAGATCCACGGCAGCGACAAGGTCCTCAACCAGATCCTCAAGGGCAAGATGGGCTTCGACGGCCTGGTCGTGTCCGACTGGAACGGCATCGGCCAGGTGTCCGGCTGCACCAACGCGAGCTGCCCGCGCGCGATCAACGCGGGCATCGACGTGGTGATGGTCCCGAACGACTGGAAGGCCTTCATCGCCAACACCGTCGCCCAGGTGCGCGGCGGCGAGATCCCGATGTCGCGCATCGACGACGCGGTCACCCGGATCCTGCGGGTCAAGATGCGCGCCGGGCTGTTCGAGGAGCGCAAGCCTTCTGCAGCGCTGGTACGCAGGTTCGGCGGACGCGCTCACGGACAAGGCGCTCGCCCGCGAAGCGGTGCGCAAGTCGCAGACGCTGCTGAAGAACAACGGCAACGTGCTTCCCTTGGCGCGCAACGCGAAGGTGCTCGTGGTCGGCAAGAGCGCGGACAGCATCCAGAACCAGACCGGCGGCTGGACGCTGACCTGGCAGGGCACCGGGAACACCAACGCGGACTTCCCCGGCGCCACCTCGATTCTCGCCGGGCTCAAGGAAGATCTCGCCAACGTCACCTTCGACCCGACAGGCACCGTCGATCCGAAGGGTTACGACGCCGTCATCGCCGTGATCGGCGAGACTCCGTACGCGGAAGGCGTCGGCGATCTGCAGCGCAAGAGCCTTGAAGCGGCGAAGCTGTATCCGGAAGACCTTGCGGTGCTGGACAAAGTCAGCGGCAAGGGCACTCCGGTGGTGACCGTGTACGTCAGCGGCCGTCCGCTGTACGTCAACAAGGAACTCAACCGTTCCGACGCGTTCGTCGCCGCTTGGCTGCCCGGCACCGAGGGCGGTGGCGTCGCGGACATGCTGGTGCGCGGCAAGGACCGCGGCGGATACCACGGCAAACTGCCTTACTCCTGGCCGAAGAGTGCGTGCCAGACGCCGCTCAACCCGTGGAGTCCCGGCTACGACCCGCTGTTCGCGCTCGGCTACGGCCTCATCTCGAACCAGCGGACCACCGTCGGCAAGCTCGACGAGACGGAAGGCCCGGTGCGCTGCGGATCGACCGGAGGCGGCGGCACCGCGACCGAGGACCTGCCGATCTACGACCGCACGGATGTCGCGCCGTACAAGAGTTTCATCGGTTCGGCGGCGAACTGGGGCGGCACCGAGATCGGCTCCGACGGCACCGCCGCGCATCCGGAGATCAGCGTGGCGCCGGCCGACGTCAACGTCCAGGGAGACGGCCTGAAAGCGACGTGGACCGGCACCGGCGCGGCACAGCTGTACTCGCAGCATCCCGGCGGCACCGACGACCTGCGCGGCTACCTCAACGCCGACGGCGCGCTCGAGTTCGACGTGATCGTGCATTCCCCGCCGGTGAACCGGACGGTCGTCAGCCTGCACTGCGTCTACCCGTGCTCGTCCGAGGTCAACGCCACGAAGCTGTTCGGCGATCTGCCCGCCGGGCAGAAGTCGACGGTGAAGATCCCGTTGTCCTGCTTCGCGAGCGGGCTGGACTTCGAGAGCGTCGACACGCCGTTCCTGGTCTACACCGACGGCGCGTTCTCCGCGTCGTTCGCGAACGTGCGGTGGTCGCCGGGCGGGGCGAAGGATCCGGACGCGCGGAAGTGCTCTGACCTCACCGGATGAGCCGTCGGGCGGTTTCGACGACCCGGGACCTGGCCGCCGTGCGCGACGCGGCGGCCAGGTCTTCGAGCCCGTCCAGCGCCGGGACGTCGCCGACACGGGTGAACTCCTGGGACGCGAACGTCAGCCGCTCGACGCCTTTGTCGCTGAGGTAGGCGCGCAGATACGACTCCTGGAACTCGAACCTCTCCCGTGGCGTGCCCGGGCCGTATCCGCCGCCGCGGGCGTTGACGATCACAAAGTCCTTGTCCGCCAGCAGTTTCCGGCCGGTCTCCGGGTCGGCGAACACGCCCGGGAAGCTGATCCGGTCGATCCACGCCTTGAGCGTCGCCGGGATACCGAAGTTGTACATCGGCACCCCGAGCAGCACAGCGCGGGCTTCGCGCACCTCGGTGACCAGCGGCAGCGTCAGATCCCATTCGCGCTGTTCGTCGGCGTCCGCGATCAGCGTCGCGATGTCTTCCAGCGACAGCACTCCCTTGCGTTCGACCCGGCGGCCGAGCCGCGCGTACGCCTCGCGCAGCGGCGGCACCGGTTCGGCGGAAACGTCGCGGTGGCGCACCGTCCCGCCGCCTCTCCGCCACTCGTCGGCGAACAGCGCGCCCAGCTGCCTGCTCACCGACGCCTCGCGGTCGGCGCTCGAATCCACGTGCAGCAGGGGCGCTAGCATGACGGTCATCCGGTTCCTCTTCCTCGTCCTTGGTCCTCGGGCCGGCACCCTCATGACGGATCGAGACGGGAAAAGGTGACCGATGGACGACGCACTGGCACGGCGCTTCGAAGACGAGCGCCCGCGGCTGCACGCGCTGGCCTACCGCATGCTGGGCTCCGCGGCCGAGGCCGAGGACGTCGTGCAGGAAGCGTGGCTGCGGCTGGGCCGCACGTCCGGCGTCGACAACCTCGGCGGCTGGCTGACGACCGTGGTGTCGCGGCTGTGCCTGGACGCACTGCGAGCCCGCCGGGAAACGCCGGTCTCTTCATTGCCTGATGCCGCCGGCGGCACGGTTCCCGAGGACGAGGTCGTGCTGGCCGGGGAGGTCGGCCGGGCGCTGCTGGTGGTCCTGGACCGGCTGGCCCCGCCGGAGCGGGTGGCGTTCGTGCTGCACGACCTGTTCGCGGTGCCGTTCGACGCGGTCGGCCCGATCCTCGACCGCACCCCGGCGACCGCGAAGAAACTCGCCAGCCGGGCGCGGTCGCGGGTGCGCGGGGAACCGGCGGTCCCGGCCGCGGAACTGGCTGAGCACCGGGAGGTCGTGACGGCGTTCCTGTCCGCGGCGCGGGGCGGGGACATCGCGACGCTGCTGACCGTGCTGGCCCCGGACGTCGTCCGGCACACCGATCCCGCGATGCTGCCGCCGGGCGCCGCCGCGGTGCTGCGCGGGGCGGACGAGGTCGCGCAGGGCACGAAGCTGTTCGCGGGCAACGCCCGGCTGGCCGAACTCGCCCTCGTCGACGGGGATGTCGGGCTGGTGCTCGCTCCGGCCGGCCAGCTGGTCGGGGTGCTCAAGATCGAGGTTTCGGGTGGTCTGCTCCAGGCGTATGAAGTGGTGGTGAGCCCCGAGCGGCTGGCGGCCATGGAGATCGCGACGGTTCCCTGCCCGGCCGTATAGGTCATTATACGGATTGAGGCCTGCCCCAGCCCAGGGGAGGTGGCGTGCCGCGCCAGGCTGGGGCAGGCATAACGGTGCGGTGAGCGATGGGCGGGACGCTCCTAACCGCACCGAGTCTTGCGAGGTTTCTCCCTTTTCCGGCAGTTCGGGAAGACGACGGTGTCCCCGTCGTCTTCCTCGTCCTCGATTTTCGGGATGATCTCGGTGTCCTCGGTGTCGCTCTTCGAGCGTTCGGCGGCGGCCTCCTCGGCCGTCCGGCGGAATTCGGCGAGCCGGGCCTCTTCGATCTCGGCCTGGACTTCGTAGTCCAGCCGCGCCTGGAGGTCGCGCACGGTCGGCCGTCCGCGCGGCGGCGGGATCGGCCGCCGGGCCCGCCAGAGCCAGATCGAGGCCAGGATCAGCAGCAGGAGCAGGCAACACACGACGATCACCGCGGGACGGCTGGTGCGGGCCGCTTCGTCGAGCGCCTCTGCTGCTTTCATGCGACGCACCCCTCGGCTTCGGAAGTGTCTTCGCTGTGCCCCACCACCATGGAGCCGGGCAATGGCCTGGACCAGCCAGCAAACCGGGCGAAAAGCGGGCGGCAACCGAGCGAATCGCCTTGCCCCGCGCACGGTGACCTGCGGTAATCTGACGACCCCGGGTTGTGGCGAAGGGGTGCCGAGCATGGCCGAACGCCGAGTGGGACTCGTCCGGGCGCGCAAGGCGGCGAACCTGACGCAGGAAAAGCTCGCCGCACTGCTCCCGGCCGACGCGAAAAGCGTCCGTGCCTGGGAATCCGGACGTTCCGAACCGCGCCCGCACCGGCGCGACCGGCTGGCCCGGCTCCTGCGCATCAGCCCCGCCCGGCTCGAGGAATTGCTCCGGGAAGGCACCGCGGCGGACCTCAGGAGACCGCCGGACGCGTCCAGCATCCTGCTGCCGGTCGTCGTGGACGGACGGCCGGTGGCGCTGCCGCTGGACGGGGCCACTGTCGCGGCCAGCGTCCTCGGCCGGATCGTGTCCGCGGCCAGCGAGGCGGCCCCGTCAGCGGTTCCGATCACAGAATGGGACGCCATGAGCCCGCTCAGCCGTCGCTCGCTGCTCAGGAACGGACTTCCGGTCGCGGCTCTGCCCGCACTGGGAATCGGTTCGGCCGAACACGTCGCCCGGGCACTGGAGAATCCCCGGCGATACATGGACAAATCCGTCACGCATTATTTCCGGCGGCAGCTCGACCAGTACAAATACGAGGACGGCGAAAGGGGGCCGGCCAAAACCCTTCCGATGACGCTCGGCGTCCTGGACATCATCACCCGGATCGCCCGCGAGGCGACCGCCGACGATCAGCGGGACCTGCTGCAAATCGGGTCGGAGGGCGCGGAGTTCGCCGGCTGGCTCTACCGGGACCGCCGGGAAAGCCAGGATTCGCTGTACTGGCACGACCGCGCGATGGAATGGGCGCAGGCAGCCGGCGACAGCACGATGCAGGGCTACATTCTGCTCAAGAAAGCCCAGGTCGCCTACGACGAACGCGATCCGCAGCGCATGCTCGTGCTCACCAAGGCGGTGCGCACCGGCCCCTGGTCGCTCCCGCAGCGGCTGCAAGCCGAAGCCGCGCAACAGGAAGCCCGCGCCGAGGCGATGCTCGGCGCGTCGGCGGACCAGGTGAACCGCAAACTCGACGTCGCGTGGAAACTGCTGAGCGACGCCGGTCCGGTCGAATCGCCGCTGGGCGCGCATTTCAACGCGACTCTCCTGAACATGCAGACCGCCATCTGCTACGCCGAAGCGGGCGAACCGCGCCGGTCGGTGGAACTGTACGAGAAAACGTTGAAGGAAACCCAGTTCTCCCGTCGCGACTACGGATTCTTCCTGTCTCTCATGGCAAACTCTCTAGCGCTTTCCGGAGAACCGGACCAGGCGGCGAGAACCGGCCTCGCCTCCGCCCACCGTGCGGCGGAAACGAACTCCCGCCGCACGAAAGAAGAACTCCGGCGGGTCGTCGGAGTGCTCAAGCCGTGGCACAACCGCCCGTATGTCCGGGAATTGCGCGAGGCACTGCATGCGTGAGCGCTAGCGGAGCCATTCCCGTACTTCGTGGATCACCTGACGCTGCCAGGCTTGCGTCTGCGGATCCGCGTACTTCGGATCGTCGTGCACCGCGAACCCGTGCTGCGCCCCTTCGAGCTGAACCAGCCGGTGTTCGCAGGTCAGCTCCCGATCCGCGGCCCGCGAAGACTCGATCGGCACGAAGGTGTCCTCGGTGCCGTGCACGATGAGCGTCGGGGCGGTGATGCGCGGCAGATTCTGGCGGGTCTCGAACCAGAACGCCTCGTTGAGCAAAGCGCGGCCGAGCCGGAAGCCGGGCCCGTGCCCGAGATAGCCCTGCTCGTTGAGGTTCGCGGCCCCGTTGGCATCGAGGTAACCGTCCGCCGACCACGCGGACTTCTCGTCGATGAACCGCCCGCGGTAATCGAGAAGCGGATTGAACAAAACCAGCCGCTCGACGTCGTTCGGCTGTTTCGCCGCGTAGTAGGCCGCGACACCGCCGGAAAAACTGGCTGCGGCGAGCGACGTCCCAACGCCCGGCACGGCGGTGGCCAGGTGCTCAATGCTGCCGCGAATCACGTTGAGCAGCGCGGAAAGCGAGAGATCCTCCTGGCGGCCTTCGCTCTCGCCGTGCCCGGGAAGATCGACTCTGAGCGACGCGACGTCCGCCTCCGCCAGCCCGGCGGCGAGGCGAGTGAAGAAGCCGCCTTCCTCCCGCGTGACGCTCGCCCCTTGCACGAGCAGCACAGCCCGCCGAGGTCTGCCGTCCGGCTCGGTGAGGGTCCCGGCCAGGTGGAGGCCGTCCGGTGTACGAACTGTCCGATAGCTGTCGCGCGACATGGACACTCCCGGAGTTGTCGTCAACTCCAGTGTGGCAGGTTCATGACGTTGGGGAGGCGGGAAATCGCTGGTGGAGTAACGCATGCCACAGTCGCCGAGCCGAGTACTACTTCATAGCCGACGACCGCTCAATCGCACGAGCCGATGCACGAGCAGCCTCGAACCTACTTCTTCAGCCTCCGGCTCCCGCCGTGCCAATCCTGTTCCCGCCCGGTCTCCCCCGCCGCCACCCCGAACGACGGCAGCTGCGGCATCTCCCGCAAACTCCGCTTCAGCTCGGCGAAACCCCCGAACGAAGCCAGTCCGACCACGTGATCCCACAGCTCCACCGCCTCCGCATCGGACGGCAACCGGCTGATCACCGGGCCGAAGAACGCCACCCCGGCGGGAGGCTGGAAGTGCAGGATCGGCGTCCCGACGTCTTTTCCGGTCAGCGAAAGGGCTTCGTCCGTCTCGCGCTGGATCTCCGCGTCCCAGCCAGAGTCGTCCACCGCGTCGGCAAGGTCCGTCGGCAAACCGGCACGCGACAAAGCCGACGAAGCCGCCTCACGAGTGCCGTGCGCGGCCCGGGCAGCGGCGGTGTCCTCGACCAGACCGCTCTCGAAGTTCTGCTCCCCCAGCGCTTCGTACAGCGGACCGACCGCCTCGCGACCATGTGCGGCGCGCACCGCGGCCGCCAAGCGGAGCAGGCGGAGGCCGGACGTGTGCGAAGCGTCGTACTCCGGCGGGAAGTGCGTCGCGTAGTCCAGGTGCGCGTTCAGCAGCCGCAGCGAGATGAACCGCCAGTCCACCGTGTACTCGCGCTGGCGGGCTACCTGCCGGACCCACTTGCTGGTCATCCATGCGAACGGGCACACCGGATCGAAATAGAAGTTCAGCTCGGCCATGGCCGCCAGCCTACGTCGCGAATGCTGGCATCGGCCCAGTCAGAGCCGCGGGTCAGGCGCCCTTGCTCCGTCGCCCGGTCCCGTCCGCCAGTTCCTGCCGGTGCTGCACGGCCAGCTGGACGATGTCCCGCACGTGCGGATCCTCCAGGACGTAGACCTGCCGCTTCCCCTCGCGGCGGGCGCGGACGAGGCCGGCGAGTTTCAGTTTGCCCAGGTGGTGGCTCGCGGTCGGCACGGTCTGGCCGGTCTCCTCGGCGAGCGTGCCGACGTCCCGTTCCCCGTGCGACAGCAGCCAGAGCAGGTGCAGCCGCACGGTCGCGGACAGCAGGCCGAACGTCGCGGCGGCGTCCTGCAGCAGGTCGGCGGGAAGCGGTTCCAGCGGGGCCTCGGATGGGGTGGGCACGGGGGACATCCTCTCGGGTGGGGTTCCAGGGTGACTTAGCCCCCATCAGTTGCACAAGTGTTTGACTGTTTCCGTGATCTGCGCTCTACTGGTCCCCGGGCCGGCGCGCACGCCGGCCGATGAGTCTTGCGGAGGAGGTGAGCCGGGTGACCGGCGAAGGAAGTAGTCGGCACGACCGTGCGGGAACCCGGCCAGTCGCCTAGGTCGGAACAACCCCGCGCGGTCCGCTGACGTCCAGCTGACCTCGAGGGGGACGACCCATGACCCGCTTTCCCGCCCTGCGCGCCCACGGCGACGCGCCGGTGCTCACTGTTTTCCGCAATCTCGACAGCTCGCCTAAAGGCCTCACTGAGGACGAAGCGGACGACCGCCTGCGTCGCTTCGGCGACAACCGCATCGACGGAACACCCCGCACCACCGCCCGCGTCTGGGACGCCGCGCGCAGCCCGTTCGTCGCGCTGCTGACCACGCTCGGGGTGGTGTTCGCGGGCGTCGGCGACATTCGCGGAGCGGTGACCGTCGGTGTGATGGTCGTGCTCAGCATCGGCCTCCGCTACTGGCAGCACGCGCGGTCCGAGCGCGCGATCAGCGCGGTTCGCGACCAGATCACCACCACCGTCACGGTGCGCCGGCGCGCGGCGGCAGATTTCCCCGCCACCGAGCGTGAAGTGCCGACTTCCGACCTCGTGCCCGGCGACGTCGTGCTGCTCGGGCCCGGCGACGTGATCCCGGCTGACGTTCGCATCGTCGCCGCCAAAGACTTCGTGGTCGACCAGTCGGCGTTGTCCGGAGAGGCGATGCCGGTCGCGAAGCGGGCGCCCCAGCTCGGGCAGCACGAGGAGCACGAGCTGGTCGAGACGCCCGCGCTCGCGTTCGCGGGGACGTCGGTGGTCGGCGGGACCGCCACCGCGGTCGTCGCCGCGACCGGCAGCGAGACCTACTTCGGCGAGCTGGCCCGGCAATCCGCTGAGCCGCGCGCGGAATCCAGCTTCGACGCCGGAGTGCGCCGCGTCGGCTGGACGCTCGTGCGGTTCATGCTCGTGATGGTGCCGATCGTGCTCGTCGTCAACGGCACGGTCACCGGGGACTGGGCGCAGGCCGGGATGTTCGCGGTCGCCGTCGCGGTCGGTCTCACGCCGGAGATGCTGCCGGTCATCGTCACGACGAACCTGGCTCGCGGCGCGGCGGCGCTGTCCCGGCGGCAGGTGATTGTCAAGCGGCTCAACGCGATTCAGGACCTCGCCGCGATGGACGTGCTCTGCGTCGACAAGACCGGCACGCTCACCGAGGACCGGATCGCCTACGCGCACAGCGTCGACTACTCCGGCAGCCCGGACGGCGAGGCCGCCGAGTACGCCGGTCTCGCGGTGCGGTTTCAGACCGACCGGCACGACCGGCTCGACGAAGCGATCGAGACCCTCTTCGACGGCGAAGACGACCTGGTCGCCGACGCGCTGTTCACCGGCGTCGCCGAGATCGGCTTCGACCACGCGCGCCGCCGGGCCAGCGTCGTGGTCCGGCGCGGCAGCGAGCACGTGCTGATCAGCAAAGGCGACCCGGACGAGATCCTGCCGCGCTGCAGCCACGCGCGCCGCGACGGTGTGGTCGCCGAATTCGACGACGCCGCCCGGATCGGCGCGGAAGAACTGGTGCGCGCGTACGCCGAGCACGGCATGCGGGTGCTCGCCGTCGCCGCTCGTGAAGTCAACGCCCGGCTCGACGGATTTGACGAAACTGACGAGAACGAGATGATCCTCGTCGGTTTCGTGGGATTCGTCGACCCGGTCCGCGACGGCGTCGTCAACGCGGTGAAAACCCTTGGCGAGCAAGGCGTCACGCTGAAAGTGCTGACTGGCGACAACCGGCACGTCGCCGCCCGTGTCGCGGAGTCGGCGGGTATCCCGGTCGGCGAAGTCGTGCTCGGCCAGCAGGTCGAAGCGGCGGGCGACGCTGAGTTGCGCGAGATTGTCAAGGACACCACCGTTTTCGCGAAGCTCACGCCGGCGCACAAGGCACGCGTCGTCACGGCGTTGCGGGAGAACGGCCGCGCGGTCGGCTTTGTCGGCGACGGCGTCAACGACGTCACTGCCCTGCGCACCGCCGACGTCGGGATCGCCCCGGACACCGCCACCGACGCGGCCAAGGACGCGGCGGATCTGGTGCTGCTGGAACGCGACCTCGGCGTGCTCGCCCGCGGCGTGGCCGAAGGACGGCGGACGCTCGGCAACACGCTGAAGTACGTCAACATCACCGCCGCGTCGAACTTCGGCAACGTGCTGTCGGTGCTCGCGGCCAGTGCGTTCCTGCCGTTCCTGCCCATCCTGCCGATCCAGCTCGTGGTGTCGAACCTGCTCTACGACCTGGCGCAGCTCGCGCTGGCCTGGGACCGGGTCGACGACGAGTACCTCGGCAAACCGCGCCGCTGGGACGCGCGCGGCCTGACCGGCTTCATGCTCGTGTTCGGACCGCTGTCGTCGCTGTTCGACCTCGCGACGTTCGCGGTGCTGTGGAACGTCTTCGGCGCGGGTGCCGACCCGTTGCTGTTCCAGACCGGCTGGTTCGTCGAGGGTTTGCTCTCGCAGCTGCTGGTGGTGCTCGTCCTGCGCGGGCGCGGCACTCCCCTGCGTGCCAGCCGCCCGGTCGTCCTGGCCGCGGCAGTTGCCGCGCTGGCCGGCCTGCTGCTGCCGCTGTCGCCGCTCGCCGGACCGTTGCGGATGCAGGCGCTGCCCGCCGGCTACCTGGTGTGGCTGGTGCTCGTGCTGGTCGCGTACGGGCTGGCCGCGCAAATCGCGAAACGCGGCTACGCCCGCCGCCGCACGTGGTGGTAACCGTCCTTTTTCGAGCCTTTCCAACCCTTTTCTGAACTTTTCGCGCCAAACACAGTGGGAGCACAGATGACGACTGTGGAGATGTTGCTGCGCCTTGGCACCGGAGTCGGCCTCGGCACCGTGATCGGATTTGAACGCCAATACCGCGCCCGGATGGCCGGATTGCGCACAAACGCCCTGGTCGCGGCCGGTGCGACGCTGTTCGTGCTGCTGTCCGCGCACGGATTTCACGGAGCGAGCGCCGACCCCACCCGGGTCGCCGCGCAAATCGTGTCCGGAATCGGTTTTCTCGGCGCGGGTGTGATTCTGCGCGAAGGATTGACCGTGCGCGGACTCAATACCGCGGCGACGCTGTGGTGTTCCGCCGCGGTCGGCGCGCTGGCCGGAGCCGGGCTGTACCCGGCCGCCTGCGCGGGCACCGCCGTGGTGATGGCGGTGAACATCGCGCTGCGCCCGCTCGGCCGCGTGGTCGACCGCCGTCCGGCAACCGGCCGCGAAACCCCGACGTCGTACACCTTCCTGGCGGTGACCAAGGACGATTCCGAGGCGCACGTCCGCGCGTTGCTCGTGCAAGCACTGGCCCGCACCGATTTCGCCCTGCAGTCGGTCACCAGCACCAATACCGAGACCGACGGACAGGTGCAGGTGCTCGCCGAACTGTCCGCCGACCAGCGCGACGACAAGCAGATGGAGTCGGCGGTGAGCCGGCTGTCCATGGAGCCTTCGGTGACCAGCGTGCGCTGGCAAGCCGAACTCACCTACTCCGAGCGAGACAGCGAGAACTAGACCATGCTGCGTACCTTCCCCACCCGCGGCGCGCTCGTCCGGCCCCGCCGCACGATCGCCGACGTGGCGGTGTTCCTCGGCGCCGCCGCGGCGCTGTGGCTGACCGTGCGGCTCGCGCACGGTGCCGCCGCCGCGTGGACTCCGGCGACCGCACCGTCCACAGTGTCCACTGACCCCGCCGAACTTCCTTACTACGCTGGACGTTCCCTGCTGCGGATGTTCGTCGCGCTCGGGTTGTCGGTCGGCTTCACCTTCGTCTACGCGACGGCCGCCGCGCGCTTGCGGCGTACCGAGAAGATCCTGTTGCCCGCGCTCGACATCCTCCAGTCCGTGCCGGTGCTCGGGTTCCTGTCGGTGACGATCACCGGGTTCATCGCGCTGTTCCCCGGTTCGCAGCTCGGCCTGGAATGCGCGTCGATCTTCGCGATCTTCACCTCGCAAGCCTGGAACATGACGTTCGCGTTCCACCACTCGCTGGTGTCGCAGCCGCGCGACCTCGACGAGGCGTCGCGGCTGCTGCGGCTGTCGCGCTGGCAGCGGTTCTGGCGCGTCGACGTGCCGAGCGGGATGATCCCGCTGGTCTGGAACGGGATGATGAGCTTCGGCGGCGGCTGGTTCTTCCTCACCGCGTCCGAGGCGCTGAGCGTGAACAACCAGAAGTTCGCCTTGCCCGGCATCGGCTCCTACGTCGCGACCGCCTCCGAAGCGGGCGATCTCGGCAAGGTGCTGCTGGCGGTCGCGGTGATGATCGTCCTGGTCGTCGGGGTGAACGTGCTGTTCTGGCGGCCGCTCACGGCGTGGTCGGAGCGGTTCCGGATCGAGAACTCCGAAGCCGCCGAAGCACCCCGCAGCCTGGTGCTCGACCTCCTGCGCCGTTCCCGGATCCCGGCGCTGCTCGGCCGGGTGCTCGGCAAGCTGGTGTTCCCGCTCGACCGCGCGCTGGCGGTCTTCGGGCTGGCCGAGTACCCGCTGCGGTTCTCCCCTGCCCGCAGGCGCGCCGCGGACATCGTGTTCAGCGTCGTGGTGTTCGGGCTGATCAGCTACGGTGCCGTGCGCGCGGTGCTGTTCATCGGCGAAACCACCGGCTACGGCGAGATCGGCCACGTGCTCTGGCTCGGGCTGATCACGTTCGCCCGGGTGGTGACGCTGGTGGTCGTCGGCACGCTGGTGTGGGTGCCGATCGGGGTGTGGATCGGGATGAACCCGCGGGTGTCGCGGCTGGCCCAGCCGGTCGTGCAGGTGCTCGCGTCGTTCCCGGCGAACTTCCTGTTCCCGCTGATCACCGCGGTGCTCGTGGCGACCGGGATTTCCCTTGACTGGGGCGGCATCCTGCTGATGAGCCTCGGCGCGCAGTGGTACATCCTGTTCAACGTCATCGCGGGTGCCTCGGCCATCCCGCACGACCTGCGCGAGGCCGCCGCGAACCTGCGGCTGCCGCGCGCGCTGTGGTGGCGGCGGCTCGTGCTGCCCGCGATCTTCCCGAGCTACGTCACCGGCGGGATCACCGCGGCGGGCGGCGCGTGGAACGCCTCCATCGTCGCGGAAATCGTGTCGTACAACGGGGTCACGCTCACCGCGACCGGCCTCGGCGCGTACATCGCCGACGCGACCGGCTCCGGCGACTCCGGGCGGATCCTGCTCGGCGTCGCGGTGATGAGCCTGTACGTCGTCGGCCTCAACCGGCTCTTCTGGCGGCGGCTGTACCGCCTCGCCGAACGCCGCTTCTCCCTGTCCTGAAAGGCATCCGCATGTCCGAAGTCCTCGTTTCCGTCGAGCACGTCAGCAAAAGCTTCCCCGGTTCGGCGGGGGACGAACTGCGTGTCCTCGACGACATCACCCTCGACCTGCGCGCGGGCGAGATCGTCGCGCTGCTGGGCCGTTCCGGTTCCGGGAAATCGACGCTGCTGCGCACGATCGCCGGTCTGATCGGCCCGACCCGCGGGACCGTGCGCTACCGCGGCAAAGAACTCGACGGAGCCAATCCGGGCACCGCGATGGTGTTCCAGACCTTCGCGCTGATGCCGTGGCTGACCGTCCAGGACAACGTCGAACTCGGCCTCGCCGCGCGCGGAATCCCGCCGAAGGCCCGCCGGGACCAGGCGTTGCAGGCGATCGACCTGATCGGCCTCGACGGCTTCGAATCCGCCTACCCCAAGGAACTTTCCGGCGGAATGCGGCAGCGCGTCGGGTTCGCCCGCGCGCTCGTGCTCGAACCGGACGTGCTGCTGATGGATGAACCGTTCTCCGCACTCGACGTGCTGACCGCGGAAAACCTCCGCACCGAGCTGATGAGCCTGTGGCAGCGCGACGATTTCCCTACCAAGGCAGTCTGCATCGTGACGCACAACATCGAGGAGGCCGTCCTGCTCGCCGACCGCGTGCTCGTCCTCGGCGCCAACCCGGGGAACCTGCGCGCGGAAGTCGAGATCGACCTCGCCCGGCCGCGCGACCGCAAATCCCCCGCGTTCGCCGCGCTGGTGGAGCGGCTCTACGACCTGCTGACCGGACGCGACCCGGCGGCCGTCGAACCCGCGCAGGCCACGCCGACCGCGCGGCCGCTGCCGCAGGCGTCGGTCGGCGGGCTCGCCGGTCTCGTGGAACTGGTGCACGCCCGCGGCGGGCACGCCGACCTGCCGGACCTCGCCGCCGAACTCACCTTCGAGGTCGACGACCTGCTGCCCCTCGTGGACGCCGCCGCCCTGCTCGACCTCCTCTTCGTGGCAGGCGGCGACCTGCACCTGACCCCGGTCGGCACGTCGTTCACCACCGCGGACATCCAGACCAGCAAGAAGATCTTCGCCGGTCAGGTCCGCGACCGGGCGCCGCTGGTGCGCACGATCGTCAACGCGCTGGCCGCCAGCTCGGACGGCACGCTGCGCGCGGAGTTCTTCCTCGACCTCCTCCGCCGCGGCTTCTCCGCCGCCGACGCCCGGCAGCAACTGGACACGGCGATCGACTGGGGCCGGTACGCGGAACTCTTCGACTACGACACCGACAGCGACCGGATCACCCTCGCCTCGTGAGCGTTCCCGCCGGTTCTCGGCTTGTCGTTGAACCCGTGCTCGCCGGTCGTGAGGACTCGTCCCGCCTCGTGGCGGATGGCCGGGCAGTCGTCCTGGGCCGGGACGGTTTCGGCGCGGCTGCTGGTGCCGATCACTGCGGCCCTTGCGCCCGGACTTCCTTCCGTGGCAGGAGAAATCATCGGCCACCGGCAGGTTCATGATCGAACGGGGCGAGCGTTCACCAGTCCGAGCCGGGGCCGCCAGGGTCAGGCCTGCCTGCCCATCCGGTCAGCGACCTCCGCCGACCTGCGCCGGAACTCGTCCACCAATGCTGCGGGGACCACCCGGAGGCGATCGGTGCGGCCGCGCAGGAAGGTCCGCATGCCGGCGGCGAGGACGTTCCGGACCTGAGCGGTGTCGTGCTCGGGATGTGCCGCCAGAAAGGCGAGGATGCGCTCGAACTGGTCGAACACCTCCAGGTGCCGCGGGCTCACCGCGCCGCTGATGCTGGTGGCCCGGCAGCGCCGGTAGCGCACGCCGACCCGCCTGGACACGGCGATCCTGCCCGCGGCGAGCACGGCGGGGATCGACCAGGCGAAGTCCTCGTAGTACCCGGGCGGGAACCACAGGCCGGCGGCAGCAACGAAGTCCCGGCGGCAGGCCTTGTTCCAACACACCCACGACGCGCGCAACACGCCGGGGTGCCCGGCAGCAGACACCGTGCGAGGCTCATCGGGCACAGTGCCGTGGTCCATGCCGATGCGCCGGGCCATCCCGCAAGGCCGCCGCTCCTCGTAGTCGAACAGCAGCACGTCGGGGTCGCCGGCGGCCGCCAGATCGGCGTCGAGGCCCGCGAGGACGTCGGCACCGCGATACGTGTCGTCGGCGTCCAGGAACAGGAGGTATTCGCCGCGCGCCAGGGCGATTCCCGCGTTGCGTGCGGGCCCGGTTCCGTGGGTGCGTGCCAGGTGCACGGCAGTGACACGGCCGTCCTCGCGGGCGTGCCGGTCGACGATCGCCCCGCACGCGTCCGAGGAGTTGTCGTCGACGGCGATGATCTCCAGGTCGGCGCCTGCCTGGCGCCGCACCGACCACAGGCATTCGTCGAGGAAGTCCTCGGCCGACCGGATCGGCACGATCACGCTGAACCGGGTCACGAGACCGGCTCGCGCAGGTCGTCATACCTGACCCCGAGCATGACGGACCCGCCGCGCAGCCCGATCAGCCGGTGATGGCGGCGAATCCACGGGTCATCGTCCCGTGCTCGCGCGCAAGCTCTTCGAACCAACCTAGGACAGCTCCTCTCCTTCAGTCCGAGGTTAAACCGGCCTCGCCGCTCACGACGTCCTTGGGAGCCGCCGCCGGAGCGTCCGGGGCCGGCTCCCGGTTCACCACCGCGATCGCGAGCGCGGCGATCACCGCTACCGCCGCGAACAGGTAGAAGCCCCACGGATACGCCAGCCCCGCCGACAGCAGCAGCCCGGTCACCAGCGGGCCGGAGATCGCGCCGAACCGGCCGATCCCGCTCGCCGCGCCGAGTCCGGTGCCGCGCGCGTCGGCGGGGTACACGCGGGCGACGTACACGTAGACCAGCACCTGAGAACTGAAGGTGAAGACCCCCGCCAGCAGCACCCCGACGTACACGCTCGCGCCGGGCAGCTTGATGCTCAGCAGCGCCAGGAACACCGCCGACGCGGCGAACCACACGATGGTGGACCGGCGATGGCCGATCCGGTCCGCCACCCGGCCGCCGATCAGCAGGCCGATGACCGCGCCGACGTTCAGCACCAGCAGCAGCGCGAGCGCCGCGCCGAGTTCGTAGCCCGCCGCGCGCATGATCTGCGGCAGCCAGGTGTTCAGGCCGTACACCAGCAGCAGCCCCATGAACGACGTCACCCAGAACGCGATCGTCGCGCGGCCGTAGCCGTGCCGGAACAGGACGCCGACCGGATTGCGGCTCGGCCGGGCCTCCTTCACCCGCTCCAGCACCTTCGATTCGGGCAGGAACTTCGCCATCAGCGGCACCAGGACCAGCGCGGGCGCGGCCCCGATCACGAACATCCACTGCCAGCCGAACCGTTGCAGCACCACGATTCCCAGCAGCGCGGTGAGCACCGCGCCGACGTGGTAGCCGGTCATCAGCACGGTGGTCGCGCTGCCGCCGCGGCCGACCCGCGCGTACTCGGTGATCAGCGCCAGCGCGGTCGGCAGCACGCCGCCGAGGCCGAGGCCGGCCAGGAACCGCAAGACCCCGAACAGCCACGGCCCGGTCGCGAACGCGCACAGCAGCGTGCAGACCGAGAAGCTGATCACGGTCAGCAGCATCATCTTGCGGCGGCCGAACAGGTCGCTGAGCGGACCGGTCGCGAACGCGCCGACGGCCACGCCGAGCAGCCCGACCGCCGAGATCAGCGACGCCGTGTTGGGGTCGAGCCCCCAGGATTTGTCCTTGAGCAGCGCGGGCAGCACGACGCCCAGCACCACCAGGTCGAACCCTTCCATCGCCACCGCCGTCCAGCACAGCGGGGCCACCCAGCGGGCGTGCCGGGCCCGGGGATCGGTCGAGACCGTCATGTCATCACCTGCGTCGTCGGAGGGGACCTGGTCGGGTACTGCGGTTAGAACGGGTACTGCTTAAAACGGGTACTGCGGGAGGTCGCCGCGCACGGTGACCCACTGCGTTTCGGTGAACGCCTCCAGGTTGGCCTGCGCGCCGCCGTGCCGGGAGCCGGTTCCCGAATCCCCCACCCCGCCGAACGGCGCGAGGGCCTCGTCGTTCACCGTCTGGTCGTTGACGTGCACCAGACCGGACGGGATCCGCTCGGCGAGCGCGAGTCCCCGTGCGGCGTCCCGCGTCAGGATGCCCAGCGAAAGGCCGTACTCGGTACCGCCGGCCAGACGCACTGCTTCGTCCACTGTGGAGAACGGCACGACCGGCGCGACCGGGCCGAACACCTCCTGGGCGTAGGCGGGCGCGGTGAGCGGGACGTCGGTGAGGACGGTCGGGCGGTAGAACAGGTCCTCGTAGGTGCCGCCGGTGGCGATCTTCGCGCCGGCCTCGGCGCTGCCGGTGACCACCGAGTGCACGCGGTCGCGCTGTCCCGCGTCGATCAGCGGACCGAGCGCGACGTCGCCGTCCGCCGGATTGCCGACGGTCAGCTTGGCCGCGTGCTCGGCGAGCGCGGCCGCGTAGTCGTCGGCGATTTCGGCGGCGACCAGATGCCGTCCGGTCGCCATGCAGATCTGCCCGGAGTGGTTGAACGACCCGAACGCGCCGACCGACGCGGCCTGCTCGACGTCCGCGTCCGCGAGCACGACCAGCGCCGAGTTGCCGCCGAGTTCGAGGTGCACGCGCTTGAGCCGCTCCCCGCCGCCGCGGCGATCCGGCGGCCCGCGTTCGTCGAACCGGTGAACGCGATCACGCGCACCAGCGGGTCTTCGACCAGCGCCGCCCCGACGTCCGCGCCGCCGGGCAGGAGGTGGAACAGCCCGTCGGGCAGCCCGGCCTCCTCGAAGATCCGGGCCAGCACGACCCCGCCGCACACCGCGGTGCGCGGATCCGGCTTCGCCAGCACCGCGTTGCCGAGCGCCAAGGCGGGCGCGATCGCGCGGATGGACAGGATCACCGGCGCGTTGAACGGCGAGATCACGCCGACCACGCCGGCCGGAACCCGGCGGGCCATCGACAGCCGAGGCTGGCTGGAACGCAACAGTTCCCCGTACGGATGCGCGGCGAGCGCAGCGGCTTCGTGGCATTCCTCCGCCGCGACCGCGCGGGTCTGGAACTGCGCGAACGCCCGCGTGGCCCCGGATTCCCGCACGAGCCATTCGTCGATCTCGTCGCCGTGGTCCTCGAAAAGCCGCGCCGCCCGGCGCAATACCCGCGCTCGCTGGTCGTACGGCCGCGCGGCCCACTCCCGCTGCGCTTCCCGCGCCGCCGCGGCGGCCTTGGCCACGTCCGCCGGAGCCGCCGCGCCGACCTTGGCCAGCGCGTTCCCGGTGGCGGGCTCGACCGCGTCGTATTCCCCGCCGGAGCCGGGGATCCAGCCGCCGGAGAAGATCCGGCCCTGCCATCCGGTGCCGAGCAACGTCATGCCGTCACCGCCACTTCCAGCACCAACGGCTCCGTGCGCGCGGCCAACGTTGGCAGCACCTCGTTCAACACCGACTCCAGTTCTTCGTAGGTTTCCGCCCGCCGCGCCGGGCAGCCGAGCGACTTCGCCAGACCGCTCACGCTGACCTCGTCAAAGCCGGGCCACGGCGCTTTCCCGCCGGCTGCCGTCCGCTCGCCGTGCCGGGCGGCGAGCTTGTCCATGATCGCGTAGCCGCCGTTGGCCAGCACGATCACGAGAACGCCGACGCCGTAATGCGCGGCGCTCCACAACGCCTGGATCGAGTACAGCGACGAGCCGTCCCCGATCACCGCCACCACCGGCCGCTTCAGCCCGCCCATCCGCAGCCCGATCCCCGCCGGCACGCCGAAGCCCAGACCGCCCATGGCCGCGCTGAGGAACCCGAGCGGCTCGCGCGCCGGGACGAGCGCGTGCAGCAGCGGACGGCTCGACGGCGATTCCTCAACCAGCACAGTGTCCTTCGGCAACTGACGCGCGAGCAGCCCGAACACGTACTCCGGCGCGAGCGGCGCGCCGGGCTCCGGTGTCCCCGGCAGTTCGACCGTCCGGCCGATCCGCTCCGAACCCGCCTCGCGCGCCGGAATCAGCTCAGCCAGCGGACCGCACACCACCGACGGCCGCGCGAGCACGGCGAGATCGACCGGGCTGCGGTGCGCTTCGTTCGGATCGTCAGTGACCACCGCGATCCGCGTGCCGGGCTCGGTCAACTGTCCCGGTTCCCGGGGATACTGGCGGAAAACCGGCGCGCCGACCGAGAGCACCGCGTCGTGCCCGGACAACGCTTTCCGCAGTTCTTCGCGCCCCGGCGGCAGATGTCCGGCGAACTGCGGGTGATCCTGCGGGAATCCCGCACGGGCCCCGAACGCCTCCTGCCACACCGGGCACGCGAGCCTCTCCGCGAGCGCGGTCAGCCCCCGCCACGATTCGGCGTCGTCCGCGCCCGCGCCCGCCACGAGCACCGGATTGCTCGCGGCACCAAGGAATTCCGCCAGTTCGGCCAGCACCGCGGACTCCGCGGCAGTCGCCCGGACCAGCCTGGCAGGCGCGGGCAGCGGCTCGTCCGTCGCGGCCGGCTCCGACCAGTCGTCCATCGGCACGATCACGAGCGCCGGTCCGCGATGCTCGCGCGCCTCGTGCCAAGCCCGGGCGAGCGCACCCGGAACATCCTGCGGACGCGGCGGTTCCGCGATCCACACCGGCGCAGGCCGCGCCAAGTCGTCCAGCCGATGACCGGTCAGAAACGGCTCCAGCGCAAGATGCCGACGGTCCTGTTGCCCGACCAGCACTACCAGCGGCGCCCGGTTCACCCGCGCCGTCGCCAACGCCCCCACGGCATTCCCCAGCCCCGCAGTCGTGTGCAAGATCGCCACCGCAGGCCGGTCGTTCGCCAGCGCCCACCCGGTCGCCATGCCGACCACCGACCCCTCGTGCAGCGCCAGCACGAACTCGAGGTCGTCCGGCAGGTCGGTGAGCAGCGCGATCTCGGTCGACCCGGGATTGGCGAACACCGTCGTGGCGCCGAACCGGCGGAGCACGTCGAACGCGGCGTCGCGGACGGTCGGGGCAGGGCTCACGGACTTCTCCTCGGGCAGTGCGAGCGGGTGGGTCCGGAGTGTCCCGGTCCCGTTCGCGGCCGCCCAGCCCTTCTTCCACTCAGCGGAAAAGTTCTTCAGCCCTGCAACGCCCTCGTGACCCCGAGCGCCGCCATCCGCACGACCGGCACGAGCGGCGACAAATTCGGCGTGCAACTGGGCACCACCACGGAAATCGCCGCCACGACCTGATCGCCGGGCCCGCGCACCGGAGCCGCGACCGACGACGCGCCCTCGGTCATCTCGTTGCGGGAGATGCAGAACCCCTGCAACCGGACCTCGGCGAGCACCTGCCGCAACCGCGCCGGATCGGTGATCGTCCCGCTGGCCCGCCGCTCCAGCCCCCGGGCGAGAATGCTGTCGAGACACTCCGGCGGCGCATGCGCGAGCAGCACCTTGCCGGGCCCCGCCGCGTGCAACGGAAGCCGCAGCCCGACCCGCGAGGTGACCACGACATCCGGATGCGCCTCGAGCTTTTCGAGATAAAGCGCCCGGTCCCCGTCGAGCACCACCAGGTGGACGACCTCGTGCGTCACCTGGAGGAGATCCTGGAGAAAGGGAAGCGCGACGTCCCGCAACTCCCGCCCGCCCGGCGCCTGCGCCCCGAGCTGCCACAACCGCAGCCCGATCCGGTACCGCCCGCGCCCGGTGCGCTCGAGCGCGCCCCAGCCGGTCAGCTCGGCCAGCAGCCGGTGCACAGTAGCGGGGGCGAGCCCGGTCGCCCGGGTAATCTCGCCATGAGTCTGCTCGGGTCGGCCGGACAAAAATGAATCCAGCACCGCGAACGCGCGGCTGAGAACCGTGCGCCCGGGTTCGGCGGCGTTGCCGGCGATCGGTGCCTCCGGGGCTGCGGTGGAACGGGACGGGGACTGGCCGCCCATCATCCGCCAGTCCCGCGAACACGGCAACCCGCCATGCGCCCGACTGTCCACACGGGACACCTGACGCCCGCCCTGTTCCTCGCGCCCTCTCTGCCGCTCCTGGTCCGTGAGGGGAACCCTCACCGCCCCAGATTCCCCCAGGGTTCCCCTCACGACCCACTGCCAACCAGCCCGCGAGGGCCCTCAAGCCCCCAGCCGGTCCGTGATGGGCCCCTTCACGGACCCAGATTCCCTCAAGGAGTCCTTCACGCCCCACCCCGCCCCCGCCCGCCAATGCGCCCCAATGTGGCATTGGGTGCGTCACATGCACCCAACGCCGCATTGGGGCGCAAGCCCCACCCCACCAAGAACCGCCACCGATGCACCCACCCATCGAGGCACCCAGCCCCTCCCCCGCACCCCGATACGAAGCCTCCCTGCGGTTCGGGGGTGCTTGTCAAGGCATCTTTCCCGCCTTGACAAGCACCCCCGAACCGTCAGCACACTTGGGCTTCGGGGTGCCCCACGCAACCAAAGCCAAGCAAACCCGCACCTCACCGCCCAAACGTACTAACCCCCGGCCACACCCCCAACGCCTCCCGATTAAACGTCACAGCCACCCCGTCCCCCCGCAACCGAGACCCCTCCTGATCAATCCTCCACCCATCCACCCGAACCCCAACCCCTCGCCGAACAAACTCCCGCCCCACCCGAACCCGAACAGAAACCGCCTCCCCACCCACCAAATTCAGATAATTATCACTAAAAACACCAGGCAAAACCCGCTCCCCAGTCCGAGGGTCATAAACCTGCAAATGCACCATCAACGCCACCACTCGCCCCACATTCCGAACCTCGACCACCACCTCCTCCCCCTCAACCCGCCCAGCCACCGAAACCGCCGCCCCAGCCATCCGATCCAGCCCGGCAAACCCCACCGCCCGAGCAGGGTTCTCCACCCAGTAAAAGTTCCGAACCACCCCACCAGTCCCCCGGAACACCAGCCGCACAAAGACAACCTCAGCCGACGCCCCCTTAACCAGCGAAGCAACACTCCCCACCACAGCCCGATCAGCCCCCGCCACCCCACTCACCGGCAACGAAGCACGAGCGAACTCCACCCCGTCCAGCCCATAAAGCCCGACCTCAACCACCCCGCGCACCACCGCCGCAGTGTGATTGGCCACCACAACATCCAACCGACGCCCGTCGAGAATCACATTAACCCGCCGACAAGCGTGCTGAACCGCATAAAACGAAGAATGCGCCTCAAGATCATGACTGTACATCTGCCAGACAAAACTAGGCTGCGCAGGATTAGTCATCCACATGATCACCCCGGTACGCGGATAAGGCCGAACACTCCCCATAAACGCAACCGGAGCCTCATAAATAGCCTTAATACACTCATAATTCATCATCTGCGACTTGCGCGCGAAGTCCGGAAGATTCCGGATCTCCCCATACCGCTCCGCAGTCAGCCGAAGATAGCCCGCCCCGCCCCCATTCCCGCCATTGCCGTTCACATCGCGGTCGGCCCAGAAATCATCCGGCCGCTCCCACGAGGACTCCGGCAGCATCTTCCGCATGAACTCCAGGGTCGGAATGGAATAAGACCCGACCTCATTGTGGAACGGCGGCCACTGCGTCCCGTCGCTCAACTCGAAGTGCCGGGCAGGCGGCACCCAGTGATACGGCCCGCCAGACCGATACCCGTCCACCGCATGCGGGCCGGTGTCCCCGGCCGAACTCGTCAGCACCACCCGCTGCGGATCCAGCTCCGCCACCAGCGCATCCAGCCCGTCCACCAGCGGCTGCGGCGGCGGCCCCTCGTTCCCGCCGCACCACAGCAAGATCGACGGATGATTGCGGAACCGCACGATGCAATCACGAATATTGGCGAGATCCCGGTCGACATTCTCCGCCGCGGGACCCTCCGTGGAACAAAAGAAGTCCTGCCACACCAAAATCCCGTACTCATCGCAAGCAGCGAAGAACTCCTCAGTGCTGCTCTGCCCATTCCAGTTCCGGATCAAGTTGAGATTCGCGTCCCGGTGCAACCGCACCTGCGCCCGCAACCGCTCCCGGGGAATCCGCTTGAGCGCCTCGTCCAGCCCCCAGTTGCCGCCCATCACCAGGATCGGCTGATTGTTCACCGTAATCGCCAGACAGTCGCTCACCTCCCCGGACGGCGACTGAATCGGCCGCGTGTACTCGATCCGCCGGACTCCGAACTCCACCGTCCGCTCGTCGTGCACCTGCCCACCGGACTCCACGCCGACGGTCAGCTGATACCGATAAGGCTCGCCGTACCCGTTGGGCCACCACAACTTCGGCCGATCCAGCCGCAAACAGCCGATCTCCTTCGAGGTCAGCACCACCGACGACGCACCGGCAGGCACCACGACCTCCCGATGAAACCCCCGTCCGTCAAGAGAGCCCTTCACCGTCACGGACTTCCCAGCCGCACTGTCCAGAGCAAGCTCGACCGCGACCTCCGCCGTCCGCAAGTCCGCTGACAGCGTCGAAGTGACGTGCACGTCGGCCAGCCGAACCGGTCCCGTGGTACGCCAGGTGACCGGCCGCCAGATGCCGAGGTCCCGGTCCGGGATAGTCGGCAGCCAGTCCCACCCAGCGGTGCAAAAGAACGTCGGGCCGTTCTTCAGCGTGATGCCGGTCGGTCCGCCGTTGCGCCCGCCTCGCGTCACCCCGCTGGCGTAACTCGGCAGCGCCGGCGGATCGGTGTAGTCGAGTTTCCCGACCAGCACCGCGAGCCACGCCACCCCGTCCGCCTTCGCGACGATGTCCGTGACCTCGAAGACCGCGCGCTTGAACGCCCCTTCGACCGTCCCCACCTCGACCCCGTTGAGCCAGACCGTCCCGAGGTAGTTGATCCCGTCGAACTGCAGCCAGAACCGCTGTCCCGGAACCAGCTTCGGCACGCGGAACGCGACGCGGTACCAGTAGCCGGTGTCCTTGAGCGTGTCCGGAACGGTGTCGGTCACGATGTGCCCGTACAGCGGATCGGGATACTCGCCGTTGGCGATCATGCTGGTGAGCGGCGTCCCCGGGACGACAGCAGGCTTCAGCCCGGCGACCTCCGCGGCGCTGGACAGCGTCTTCCCGGACATCGCCGTGCCGTCCGCCGCGACGAAGGTCCAGCCGCGGGAAATCTCCCCGCCGCCCGGACGCGCTTCCGACGCCGCCCCGGCGGTGCCGGACAATCCGAAAGCACCGAGCACACCACCGCCCGCGACAGCAATCCCGCCGGACAGGAAACGCCTGCGATTCACCTCGGTCACGTCGCTCCCCAAGCCTCTTCTGACATCGTTGTCAACTGTGCGCGAACTCCATTATTCGGCTGTGCGCAGCCTGGATGTCAAGCGGCATCAGGAGGTTTCCGCGCGCCCGCGGAAACCTGTCGGGCGGACAAGCGGCGCCGGACACCCGAGAGTAGTCGCCGCTGCGCCATAGGAAGGAACCTTTACGAATTCGGCGGGAAATCGGTCCGCGCCCCTGGCGACCGGCCGCCTTGCGCTTTTAGGGTGACGGCGTCCGAGGCGGGGCTCCCGCCCCGCGCACCGGTGCACCACCTGAAGGAAAGCGAGTTTCCTCATGCACGAACCCGTCGAGATGTGGACCGCGCCCGACTTCGTCGAGTACGAAACGCCCATGGAGGTCACCGCCTACGCGGCCCGCATGGAGGGCTGACCGCCGGGACGGGACCGGTCCGCCGCGGTCCCGTCCTTCCCGGAAAACCGTTCCGCTCAGCGAGAATCCCGGAGTACGCGAATGTCCACTGTGCACCCGATGAGTCCGGCGGAGTTCACCGGAGCCCTGCGCGCCCTCGACCGGCGTTACTGGGGCAGCCACCCGTTCCACCAGCGGATGCACGCCGGCGAACTGACCCAGCGCGAGCTGAAACTGTGGGCCGCCAACCGCTGGTACTACCAATGCGTGCTGCCGAGGAAAGACGCGGCGATCATCAGCAACTGCCCGATTCCGGAAATCCGGCGGACGTGGCTCGACCGGATCGTTTACCACGACGGAGCCGCCGAAGGAGAAGGCGGAGCCGAACGCTGGCTGCGGCTGTGCGCGGCGGTCGGCCTCGAGCGCGCCGAGGTTCTCGACGAGCGGCACGTCGCCCCGGGCGTCCGGTTCGCCGTCGACGCCTACGTCACTTTCGCGCGCACCAAACCGTGGGTCGAGGGCGTCGCCTCCGGGCTGACCGAGATGTTCGCCGGGCACCTGATGCAGCAGCGGGTGGCCGACGTACTGGCGAACTACTCGTGGATCTCCCGCGACGACCTGGCGTATTTCACGAATCGGATCGACAAGGTCTCCGGCGAGGGCAAGGACACTTTGGACATTGTCGTGCGGTACTGCGTCACCCGTGAGCAGCAAGAGAAAGCGGTGGCCGCGTTGTCGTTCAAGTGCGACGTCCTGTGGTCGATGCTCGACGCCATCGAACGCGCCGCGGCCGAGGAGTGAGCCGATGGACACCATCACCACCTCGTCGGTGCCGAAGCTGCGCGTCGGCGTGCGACTGACGTTCGATCACGTGCGCGGGGTGCACGTGCTGTTGTTCCCGGAAGGCGTGCTGGTGCCGAATTCCACTGCCACCGCGGTGCTGGAACTGTGCGACGGCGTCACCCCGGTCTCCGGCATCGTCACGAGCTTGAGCCACCGGTACCAAGGCGTGCGGGAGGACGACGTCCTGGCAGTGCTGGCCAGGTTCGGGCAACGGCGGGTGATCGAATGGACGTGACCGCGCCGCTTGGACTGCTCGCGGAACTGACACACCGGTGCCCCTTGCACTGTGCGTACTGCTCGAATCCCCTGGAACTCGTGACCCGGTCAGCGGAAATGTCCACCGCGGAATGGACGGACGCGCTGTCCCAGGCCCGCGACCTCGGCGTGCTGCAGGTCCATCTCTCCGGCGGCGAACCGCTGGCACGCCCGGATCTTCCGGAGCTGGTCACGCACGCGAGCGACCTCGGCTGCTACGTCAACCTCGTCACCTCCGGCCTGGGCCTCACCGAGCAGCGCCTGACGGACCTGGCCGAGCGGGGCCTGGCCCACGTCCAGCTCTCCGCACAGGCCGCCACTGCGGACCGCGCGAACCTGCTCGCCGGCGCGAAAGCCTTCGACCGCAAACTGGCCGCCGCCGAACTGGTGAAGGCTTCGGGCCTGCCACTGACCGTCAACGTCGTGCTGCACCGGCAAAATCACGACCAGCTAGCCGCGATCATCGACCTCGCCGAGCAGATGGGCGCGGACCGCCTGGAGCTGGCCAACACCCAGTACTACGGCTGGGCCCTGCGCAACCGCGACGCGCTGATGCCCACCCGCGCGCAGCTCGCCGCCGCAGAACCCGTGGTGCGCGCGGCCGTCGAACGCCTCCGCGGCACCATGGAGATCATCTACGTCGTCGCCGACTACTACGAGCCGTTCCCCAAACCGTGCATGCACGGCTGGGGCGCGCGCCAGCTCACCATCGCTCCCGACGGCACCGTCTTGCCCTGCCCCGCCGCGAGCGCGATCACCACGCTCACCCTCGACAACGTCCGCGATACCGCACTGGCCGACATCTGGTACCGCTCGGAGTCCTTCAACGCCTACCGCGGCGAAGACTGGATGAGCGAACCGTGCCGCACCTGCGACCGCCGCACCACCGACTTCGGCGGCTGCCGCTGCCAGGCCTTCCAGCTGACCGGCGACGCGACCAACGCCGATCCCGTGTGCTCCCGCTCCCCGCACCGCGGCACCGTCGACCTGATCCTCGCCGCACCGTCCACTTCGGACCTGGTGATGCGCGGTCCAGCCCGATGAAAGTCATCCTCCTAGGCACCGCAGCCGGCGGCGGTTTTCCTCAGTGGAACTGCGCCTGTGCCCAGTGCACCTCCACCGCTCCGCCGCGTACGCAGGACAGCGTCGCCTTCAGCGCCGACGGCCGCACCTGGCACCTGCTCAACGCCTCGCCCGACATCCGCGCCCAAATCCTGGCGACCCCGCCGTTGCGAGCCGGCCCCGGCCCACGCGAGACGCCACTGCGCAGCATCCTGCTGACCGACGCCGAACTCGACCACACCCTCGGCCTGCTGATGCTCCGCGAGGCGGCTGACCTCACCGTCCACGCACCCGCCGCCGCCCTGCACGCACTGACCGACCACTTCCCGGCCCGCACGATCATCGGCGACTACCACGACTGGACCTGGCTCCCCACCACGGAAACCACCCTCGACGGCTTGCACATCACCTCCCTTCCCATCAGCGACAAACAACCGAAATACGCCCGCACCTCCGCCCACCCCGGCCCGTGGGTGGTGGCGTACCGCATCCACGACCCATCCACCGGCGGCACCCTCGTCTACGCGCCGTGCCTACGCACCTGGCCACCCGGCTTCGACGCGTTCGCCGAAGGCGCGAGCCTGGTCCTCCTGGACGGCACCTTCCACAGCGGCACGGAGTTCACCCACGCCACCGAGAACGCCAACCCAGCCGTCCAGCAGGCAATGGGCCACCTGCCGATCACCACCACGCTAGCGACGATCACGAACCGGCCAGGCGCGACGCGGTGGGCCTACACCCACCTGAACAACACCAATCCGGTCGTCGCACCGACCAGCAGCGAGCACGCCGCGGTGCTGGACGCAGGTGCGGAACTGCCTTCGGACGGCACCGAGTTCGCCCTCTGAACGCACCCCGCCGATCTGAACAACACCAATCCGGCCGTCGCACCGACCAGCGGCGAACACGCCGCGGTGCTGGACACGGGCGCAGAACTCCCCTGGACAGCACCAAGGTCACCCTCCGAACGCGCCCTTCGACACGGGCTCGGCCGCGGCTCGTTCGGCGACGCCCGGTTCAGCAGACGTGGAACGGTGGTCTCGGCCATCACCGACTAAGGCTGCGATGTATTCCTGTCAACGGTTCCTCCTCCCTCAACACACTCCTCTTCACCCGATCAACTCAGCTGCCGCGCATCTCTGGCGTACGCCAGCCAGGTCCGGGGACCCCGGTCGGCGACGACCGCTCAACCACCTCCCGCGCAGACACCGCACCAACCCGACTGCGCCACTCCCAACAACCACCGCCAATCACGTTTCTCACTGGGACGTCCGAACAACGCCACCAGCTATGGACACCGGCCAGGCTCGAACAACCCACCGGCAGCACCTACCGGCCAAGTCCGGATATCTCCCGCCAGCGGGTGAACACCACCCAGGTCCGAACCACCCGCCAACGGCACCTACCGGCCAAATCCAGATACCCCACCGCCGGGGTAAACACCAGCCAGGCCCAAACCACCCGCCGACAGCACCCACCGGCCAAGTCCAGGTACACCATCGCCAGGTGAACACCAGCCAGGCCCGACCAACCCGCCAGCAGCAACCAGGCCCGACAACTCACCGGCTAAGTCCGGATATCTCCCACCAGCAACGGCCGCTCCAGCAACTCCGGCGTGAACACCACCCCGGTCATCCGTGCCGCCACCGCGAACGCCGCGGCGATCGGGTTCGGCGGCCGCTCCGACTCCTGGTCCGGATCCAGCCCCACCTCCCGCATCAACGGCGTCAGCCGCTCTGATTCACTGCCGTACCGCTGGCTCGGCAGCCTCGGCAGAAATCCCGCGACGACCGTGCCGTCTACCGCGTGGACGAAGTGCGCCTCGGCGTAGTCGTGCCGGTTTATGCCCACCACTTCGCTCGACTTCGACAGCCGGGCGATGACGTCCGGCAGGTTTCCCAGCCAGCCCCACGGCTCGACGGCCACGCTCCATTCGCCGCACGAGACCACGCCGACGTATCCGCCTCCACTTCCTCCTTGGGTCTGTGCAACGTATTCCGCGGTCAGGCTGTTCATCTCCTCGAACGTCATCCGCTCTCCTCCGGCCGCGCCGAACCGGCGCACCACCTCCGGCGGATCGAGCCCGCGCACGAACGACACACAGAAGATGTCGTTCAGCGGCCCGCGACTGTCCAGCCAAGCCAACTCCGTCAGGTACTCCGTCATCATTCCTCCCCTAGATCGACTCAGCCCATGATGGCAGCCACCACCGACAAAAACCGGGGCCCAGGACCAAGACACCGCCCCCATCGGGTGAAGACGGGGAGCTCACCACGAGCCACCGTGGAAGCTGCCGCCTGTCTCCGGAGGATTCGCATGGTGCGAGTGTCGTTCACCGATTTCCCGGCCCGCCGATCCGGCAAGACCCGAACCTCGAACCACCAGGCACACCACGCCTTTCGCAAGCTCGCCAACAGGATCAGAGCAAGCGCAAGCACGCACCAACCACCACTGCCGCCGGAAAGCGAAGCAAGCAACACCCCACTCCCCCGGGCCCTCATCGTGCTGCTGGGCGCTGCCGCAGCGACGGTCGTGCTCGCGGGCGTGCAAGCCATCGCCTGGTTCGCCGCACCGACGTTCCTCGCCTTCGTCGTCGTGCTCACCCTCGATCCAGTGCGGAGCTGGTTGCGGCGCAAGGGATTGCCGCGCTGGCTGACCATCGCCGTACTGACCGGAGCCGTCTACGCCGTGCTGCTGGTCTTCTTCCTCGTTGTCGTGGTGTCCGTCGCGCAACTGTCCGCAGTGGTCCCCCGGTACGCTGGACGGGTCGACGAGCTGCTGCACAACGGGCTGGCCGCGCTCGGGATCGGCGAACCGCAGGTGCGCGGCATGCTGTCCTCCGTCGACGCCCGGAAACTCGTGCAACTGGCCGGTTCTCTGCTCGCGAGCGTCGGCAAGCTGGTCACGAACCTCGCGTTCCTCTTCGGCCTTTTGCTGTTCCTCAGCGCCGAAACAGCCTGGGCGGGCCAGCGGCTCAGCCGGATCGCCCACGACCGGCCCTGGATTTCCGCCGCATTGCGCGGTTTCGTCTTGAACACCCGGCGGTACCTGCTCGTGACGACGGTGTTCGGCGGGCTTGTCGCGGCGCTCGACACCGCAGCGCTCGCGCTCCTCGGGGTTCCCGGGGTGGTACTGTGGGGGCTGCTTTCCTTCGTCACCAACTATATCCCCAACGTGGGCTTCGTCATCGGTGTCGCCCCGCCCGCGGTGATCGCGCTCCTCGACCACGGCTGGCGCGGTATGCTGGTGGTGCTCGTCGTCTACCTCCTGCTGAATTTCGTGGTGCAGTCGCTGATCCAGCCGCAGTTCGTGGCCGGATCGGTCGGACTGTCCACTGTGGTCACCGTGCTGGCGCTGGTGTTCTGGACCTGGCTGCTCGGCCCGCTCGGCGCGATCCTCGCCGTGCCGGCGACGCTGCTGGCCAAGGCGCTGCTGGTGGACGTCGACCCGCGCGCCCGCTGGGCCGACGCGCTGGTGTCCACCCCGAAGCGCGATGAAAGCGGCCTCAGGTAAAGGCGGGCGACCACGACCCCGGAGCACCGGGTGTCCACGCTCACGTAAGACCGTGCAGCCGGGCGACCACGACCGCCGAACACCGGTTCCCCACGCTCACGTAAGACCATGCTGGCAGGCGACCACGACCGCAGAACACCGGCTGTCCACGCTCAAGTAAGACCATGCTGCCGGGCGACCACCACAGCTGAGCGCCGGTTGTTCACGCCGAGCTTGCCGTAGATCGCCCGCACGTGTGTCTTGACCGTGTTGACCGAGACGGTGAGGTCGGACGCGATCTCGTCCAGCGAACGCTGGGAAGGCAGGCGCTGCAGCACCACCTGTTCGCGGTCGGTCAGGTCGCTGGGCGGGGCTTGCGGGACGAGCCTGCCGCGGACCGTCTGGGCGAACCGGTCGAGCGAGCCGAAGCCGCCGGAATGGCCGATCAGCAGGTGCCGGACCGCGGGCTCGGCGAGCGCGAACGGCCGCACCAGTCCGTTCGGCCGGGCGAGTGCGAGGGCCTGGTCGAGGGCCTGGAGTGCCTTTGTCCGGCGGTGCGAGCGCAGGCCGAGCGCGGTTTCGGCCAGGTACCGGTCGACCGGGGTGGCCGGCAGCAGCGCGGCCGCCGACGCTGTTTCCCGCAGCACGGCTTCGGCCTCGCCAGTCTCGTCGGCGGCGAGGTGGGCGCGGACCCGCAGGACAGTCAGCTCGCCGCTGCCGGGCAGCTGATCCTGGGCCCAGGCAAGGACTTCCGCGGCGTGCAACGCTTCGCCGAGGGCAAGCGCCGCGTGCTGCTCGGCGACCGCGCACACCCCGACGAGTTCGCGGGGCGGCTCCAAGCCCGCGAGCCCGCGTCTCCCCGCGCGCATCAGCTGGGAGCCCGCCGTCCGGTCGCCCTCGTCGAAGCGCACCATTCCCTCGAAGAACTCGCGCAGCGGCACCAGCAACGGCATTCCCCCAGGCACCTCGGCTGCGGCCGCCGCACCCAGTTCTCGCGCCGCCGCAGGCGGTTCGGCGCGCATCAGGTCGTCGTAGGCGAGCAGTAACCGGCATTCGGCCACCCCGGGGTTCGCCGCCAGCCGTGCCTGCGCGCGACCGCGAGCGCCCCGGTGCACGCGCGACGCATCGCCGGGTGCTTCCCGCCGACGGCGTTCGCGACCGCCAGCGTCAGCCTGCTGTGCAGCACGAGGTGGTCCAGCAACTCGCCGCTCGCCAGGCGCAGCGCCTCCTGTGCCTGCGCGCTCGCGTGCCTGCGGGCTCCTCGGTGCAGCGACCGCCAAGCGCGGTCGAGGTGGGCCCAGGCGTCGAACTCCGGATGCCGCGCGGTCGGCGGTTCCGCTCCGGCCAGGCGCTTTCCGGTCACCGCGGCCAGATGCCGGACGGCGAGCGGCCACCAGTCGCCAGCGCCCTCGGCACCGAGGTCGGACTCCGCTTCGGCAAGCCGGCCGCCTTGGATGTGCTCGAGCGCGGACGCCAACCTCAGCGGCGCGTTCGCGGCGACGGTCGCGCCGCCGAGGCACTCGAGCGCGGCGCGCACTGGCTCCCCGTCCCCGGCCAGCACCTCGCGCACGGCTCGATCCCGGGCCAGGGCCAAGACGTAATCCCGGTCGTGCGCGGCCACCGCGTGCCGGAGCGCTTCCCCGGACCGCCCTTCGCCAGCGTGCCACCGCGCGGCGATCCCGTGCAGCCGCGGCACGCGCTCCGGGTCCCGCCGGGCCAGTTCGGCACGCAGGAAACCGCGCAGCAGCGGGAAAAACCGGTAGTTTTCCGCCGGTGTGCGCGTGACCAGGCCTCTCGCGCGCTCGAGTTCGTCCAGCCGCGCGCCCGCGTCCCGGCGGCCGGACAAGCGGACCGCGAGTGTCGCCGAGACCGCGTCGCAGATGCTGAGGCACAACAACAGCTCCGTGGTGGCCGCAGGCAGGTGCGCGAGCACTTCGTCGGCGAAAAACCGCGCCACTGCACGGTCGTCGCCCGTCACCGAGGCGACGACCGCGTCCGCGTCCTCCGCTTCGCGTACCGAAACCGCCGTCCAGCCGAGTGCCGCGGCCCAGCCTGCGGTGCGCTCGGTCAGGTCCCGGACGCGCTCCTCCCCCACCGCGGCCCCAGCGGCCCGCAGCAGGTTCGCGGTTTCCTTCGCGGTGAACCGGAGTTCGGCCGCGTCCACCCGGGACAGCACGTCTTCGAACTGCAAGCGGGCCAGCCGCAGCGGCGGCTCGACCCGGGTGGCCAGCACCAGCCGCAGCCCCGGCGGCAGGTGCCGGGCCAGTGCCGCGAGCGCTTCCAGGGGTTCCGGGCGGCTGATCTCCTGCAGGTCGTCCAGGATCAGCCGCACCGGAGCGGCCTGGCAAGCGAGCGCGTCGTCGAGGTCGGCCAGGAACGCCCGCCGCCGTCCGGGCGGCGGCGGGCGCAACCGGTGCAGCACGCCGCCCTCCCCGGCGGTGCGCCGCAACGCCCCGAGAATCGCCTCCCACAAGCGGGTTTCGTCGTTGTCGTCCTCGTCGAGGGACACCCAGGCGACCGCGCGGCCGCCACGGGCCCACCCGGCCAGCGCCGTGGTCTTGCCCGCCCCGGCGGGCGCCCGGACCACGGTGACCGGGCGGGCGGCGGCGCGGTCGAACAGCGCGCGCAGCCGCGGACGGGGGACGAAAATCCCCGGCAGGCGCGGCACCGCGACCTTCGCGCCGGGGACCGGCCGGAACCGGGTCGTCGTTCGAGCGGGCACGGCAAACCTCTCGGCTGTCGGGAGATTTCGCCCCCGGCTCCCGCGGTCGACGCCGGGCGGAGGCCACGACTGTACTGAGCGCCGCCGGGTCACCAGATTTCGTAGGCGGCTTCGTCCCCGTGCACGATGACGGCCCAGATCACGAGGACGTCGAGAGCGATCACGATCGCGCCCCAGATCGGGTACGCGGACAGGAAGGCCAGCTGCGCCAAGGCGTTGAAGCCGGCGAGCGCGACCGTGCAGACGCGCGCCCACTGCGCGCCGGTGAACAGCGCGATCCCGGTCAGCACGGCGAGCACGCCCACGATCAGGTGGAGCCAGCCCCAGCCGGTCAGGGAGAAGACCAGCAGGCCGGACGGGCCGACGACGTAGTAGTGCCGGTCCACCAGCGCGACCAGGCCTTCGATCACGGTGAACAGTCCGGCGAGGACGGTGACGGCCCCGGCGAACCAGATCCAGCCGGTCCGGCGCGTCCTGGCGACAGGCCGCCGCGGCTGCTGGACGCCCGCCGTTCCGGGCCGGGGGTGCATGCGTTCGGTCATGGTCTCTCTTCCTCGTTCGTCGACGGGCTGCGGACCCGGGCGATCATGGTCGGGCTCCGGGCCGCCGGGCCTCGCCCGCCTCAGGTGAGATCAGGGACCGCGGCGGCGCGGGCTTTCACCCGGCGCGGGCGAAGCCGTGCTCGGCCGGACGGGAAACAGTGCGGCGGACCACCGATCCCGGACCGAGGAGAAGTCATGGCCACGTTGACCGTGTGGAGGTTCCCGACCGTCGACGGCGCGGAAAACGCACTGGATCTGCTGCAGCGGCTGCAGAAACAGCAGCTGATCTCGATCGCCGACGCGGCGCGCGTGAGCTGGCCGGAGGGCCGGAAGAAGCCGAAGACCAAGGAACTCGGCTCGCTGACCGGCGCCGGCGCGCTGGGCGGGACGTTCTGGGGCCTGCTGTTCGGGCTGATCTTCCTCGTGCCCCTGCTGGGCGCGGCCGTCGGCGCGGCGATCGGGGCGCTGACCGGATCGCTGCGGCACGTCGGAATCGACGAGGAGTTCATCGACACCGTCCGGACCCAGGTCACCCCCGGCACGTCCGCGCTGTTCGTCATGTCGGACAACGCCGTGCTGGACCGGGTCGCCGAACCGTTCAAGGAAACCGGCGCTTCGCTGCTGACCACCAACCTCTCCGCGGAGGAGGAAGCCCGGCTGCGCGCCGCCTTCGGCGAACCGGACCAGCTCTAGCACCCCTCGCCACCGGGCCCTCGCCGAATCGCTCGGCGAGGGCCCGTTCGCGGCGGCGCCCCCGAGCGTCGCCGCGACCACCCGCGAGTCCACCCTGCGCACTCGCCCGCGTTCCGTCGTCACCCGCCGCGGATGACCCCGCTTCACCCCCGGCGGGCGACGCCCCGGCCGGTTCCGCCGCCGACGATCCGTCCCATGCCCTTCACCGACAAGGACACCAGCCTCCGGACCGCCCGCGCCGCGCGCGCCGCCGTGCCCGCCGCCCGCCACGCGGAGTTCCCCAGCGCCGTCCAGCGCGCCGATCCCCTCTCCCTGCTGGCCCGCCAGGATTCCGGCCGGGTGCCCGAACTGCTGCCCCTGCGCTACACCCGGCTGGCCGCCTCGCCGCTGGCGTACTTCCGCGGCACTGCGCTGCCCGCCGCCGCAGACCTCGCCGCCACGCCGCGCACCGGATTCCCGGTCCAGGCCTGCGGAGACGCCCAGCTGGCCAACTTCGGCCTGTTCGCCGCGCCCGGCCGACGGCTGGTCTTCGACTTCGCCGACTTCGACGAAACCCTGCGCGCGCCCTGGGAATGGGATGTCAAACGCTTGGCCGCGAGCTTCGAGGTCACCAGCCGCGAGAGCGGGCACCCCACCGGGCAACGCCGACGCACGGTGCTCGCCGCAGTCGAGTCATACCGGCTGGCCATGCACGATTTCGCGCGCCGGACCCCGCTGGAGATCTTCTTCGCTCCTCCAGACGCCAGGACTTTGCGCACGGTCGCGGCGCACCGCCTCGGCCGCCGACGCACCGCGGAGGCGTTCCGGCACACCGAAATCCGCGACGGCCAGTTACAGCTGGCCGCACGCGCGCCGTGGGCCGTCGCGACCGGACGGCTCGGCGGGGACGGAGATCCGGCGACGCTCGCTGATCGCCTCGGCGCCGTGCTCAGGCGGTACCGGCGCTCGCTCGGCCCCGCGCGCCGGGCCGTGCTGGACCGCTACCGGCTGGCCGACGTCGCCCGCGCCGTGCCCGGGCCGACCGGATCGGGCGCCCGGTGCTGGGTCGCGCTGCTCGTCCGGACGGACACCGGCGACCCGCTTCTGCTGCAGGTGAAGGAAGCCCGGCCGTCAGTTCTGCAGGAGTGCACCGGCGCCTCCGCACTGGACAGCCCCGGCAGGCGAGTAGTCACCGGGCAACGGCTGATCCAGGCCGCGGGCGACGTCTTCCTCGGCTGGGCCCGCTCCCCCGGATTCGACGGCCCCGCCCGCGATTTCCACGTCCGCAGGCTGCGCGACGACCGGGGTTCCGCCGACGCCACGACGATGACCCCGGACGTCCTGCGCGCCAACGCCCGGCTGTGCGGATGGACTCTGGCCAAGGCGCACGCGCGCACCGGCGACGCCCTCGCGATCGCCGCGTACCTCGGCTCCGGGCCGGGTTTCGCCGAAGCCGTGCGGGAATTCGCGATGGCCTGCGCCGACCAGAACGAACGCGACTACGCCGCGCTGCGGCAGGCGATCCGGCTCGGCCGCGTCGCGGCGGCCGGTTCGTGACGGACCGCCCCGGCTTCACACGAGCGCGCGGTGCTCCGTCCGGGGGAGTTCGCGGACCCGGTGGACGGATTCGACGTGCATCCCGAGCGATTCGAGCCTGCCCAGGATTCGCGCGAGATCGCCGGGACCGGCCACCGCGGCGAACACAATCGTTTCCGGCGGAACGGGAACGACCAGCACGTCGCGGAAATCGGCGGCGCTTTCGGCAACCCCTCCCGGAATGGCGCCGCAGCCGCGGAAAACGTAATTCGCGCGGCCGCGCGGACCCAGGGTCATCGACGGCCCCCGTCCCGCCCCGCCGAGTACCAGGCGAAGCCCGCGACCGCCAGATCGAGCAGCACCACGAACGCCGACCAGCCGTGCGTCGGCAGCAGGACCAGCCGCGCGACCAGGTCCGCGGCGGCGCGGATGCCCATCCGGAGCCGGGCGGGCGAGGCCAGCCCGGCGAGCGCGACGGTCAGCCCGAGGATCGCCGCCCCGGCGCCGATCGAGCCCGTGCGCACCAGGTCGAGCACCACGATTTCGCCCGGCCCGAGCCAGCCGAACGGCGCGCGGGCGAATCGTCCGCGACCGCCCGCCGAGGAATTGCCGCGTATTTTCACCCGCCCCACGATTCCGCCGCCGGACGCGGTTTTCCTCGCCCGGAGCGGATGAGCCGCGCGCATTGCCTGGCAAGATCCGCCGGAATCGCCCCGAGCCGACCGCGAAGGAGAATTGCGCATGTGCCGACGCCGCGACATCTCGCTCCGGAGACAAGTGCCGAGAACGAAAATCGCCGTTCCCGGGCCGCCTGCGGATCTCGTGTCGCGGCCGCGGCTGCTCTCCGTCCTCGATCGCGCGCACGAGGCCGCCGTCGTGTTCGTCGGGGCCCCCGCCGGATTCGGCAAGACCGTGCTCCTCGCCGAATGGGCCCGCCGCCGCGGTGCGGTCGCCTGGCTGTCCGCGGACGCCGACGACAACGACGACCGGCTCTTCTGGTCCGCGGTCCTCGAAGCGCTCAGCCGCTGCGGCCGGTTCCCGGACGGCGATCCGGTGCGGTTCCTGGCCGTTCCCGACTCCCCGAGCACCGATCTCGCGTTCCTCGCCGAACTCGCCGACGCACTCGACGCGTTGCCGGAGCCCGTCGTGCTCGTGCTCGACAGCGCGCACGAGATCACCGCGCCGGAACCGTGGCACGGCTTGCGGGCGCTGGTGCGCCACCAGCCCGCGGGCCTGCGCCTCGCGGTCTCGAGCCGACGGGAACCGCCCTTGCCGCTGGGCCGGGCCCGGCTCGCGGGACGGCTCGTCGAAATCGGCGCCGAGCGGCTGCGGTTCACCGCGACGGAAGCGGAGGCCTTGTTCGCCGCGGCCGGACCGGCGATCCCGCCGGATCAGGTCGCGCCGCTGGTCGACCGGACCGGGGGCTGGCCAGCCGGGCTGCGCCTCGCCGCCGCGTCCGCGTCCCGGCACGGCAGCCTGTGGGACTTCGACACCGGACGCGACAGTGCTGTGCTCGCCTACCTGACCGACGAAGTCCTCGCCCCGCTCACACCGGCGCAGCGGGAACTGCTGCGCACGATCAGTGTCTGCGACGAGATCCCGGCCGGGCTCGCACCGGTGCTGAGCGGCCGGGCCGACGCGGAGGCGCTGCTGCACGAGCTGAGCGGGCCAGCCGTTCGCGCGGTCGGCCCTAGCGGCGTCACCCCTTTGCTGCGCACTTATCTGCGTGCGGAACTCCATCGCCGGGCACCGGACCGCGCGCGGACGCTGCACGCGACGGCCGCGCGCTGGTTCGCCGAGCAGGGCCAGTCCGCGCCGGCTTTGCTGCACAGCGTCCGCGCGGGCACTCCCGGCCGGGTGAGCGAACTGCTGCGCGCACATGCCGTTCCGCTGTTCCTCGCCGGCGAACACCGGATCCTCCGCTCGGCACTCGCCTCGATCGAAGACCGGCGGGTCGCGGCCGATCCGTTGGCAGCGTTGATCTCGGCCGCGCTGAGCCTGGAAGCCGCTGAAACCTCGGCGGCCTCCCTTCAACTCGCCTGGGCGGACGCTGCGTGGCCGGACCAGCCGACCGCTGAGCTGACCGTCCTGCAGCAGCTCGCACGCTCCCGGCTCGCCCAGCTCGACCGCACCCCGGCGCACGCCCGGCGAGCGGCTGAAGACGTCGACGAGAAACTCGCGGCCGAGACCGGTCTCGCCGGACTGGCGGCTCTGCACCGGGCCGAACTCCTCAGCGATCGCGAAGAAGCCCGGCGGACTCTGGAACGATGCCTCGCCACCGCAGAAGAACTCGGACAGCACTTCACCGTCGCCCGCTGCCTCGCCGCGCTCGCCGAGATCGCATGCCACGAAGGCGATTACCCGGCGATGGACCGGCTCGCCCGCCGCGGTCGGACGAACCCGTTCCAGAACGCACAGGCCGCGGCCCTGCTGGCGTACGGGGCGTTGATCCGCGGCGAGCCAGCCGACTGCGTCGACCACGCGAAACGGGTCGAGCAGCTGCTCCGCGACGCCCCCGCGCGAGCGGCCCGCACCCTGCGGCTGTTCGCGGAAACCCTGCGCGGGGCCGCCGAATTCGAACTCGGCGGCTGGCACGCCGCGCTCCGGCGGATGCGCCGGGCTCGCCGCCGCCTCGGGACCGGCCGGACCTGCCCTGCCGCGCACACCACCCTGTGCGCCGTGCTGGAACAGCGCGCGGCCCTGCGGCTGGGCGCGGCGGGCCAGGCCAAGGAAGCCGTTCGCTGGGCCGCGCCCGCGCTCGCCGGTTCGGGCGAGGAACTGCTCGTGCGCGCGAGGACCCAGCTGCGGCTCGGCCGCCACCACGCGGCCAGTTCCGTATTGCGGTCACTGGACGAAGTCCCGATGACGCTCCCCTGGGCCGCGGTCGAGGCAACGCTGGTCGGGGTGCAGGCCGCGCTGGCCGGCGGCGCGCGGGAACGGGCGGCCCGGCTGCTCGACGACGCCCTGCGCGCGGCCGGGCCCGCCGGGATCCGGTTCCCGTTCGTTTTCGCCCCGCCCGACCTCGTCCGGTTCCTGACCAGCCGGCTCGGCACGCTCGGCGCCGGCGAGCGGTTCGCCGGGGAAATCCTCGCGGTGCGGCGGCGGCTGCGCACCCCGCCGATGCCCGAGCCGCTGACCGAACGCGAACGCGGCGTCCTGCGGCTGCTGCCGACCCAGCGGTCCATCGACGAGATCGCCGAGGACCTGACCGTCTCGCCCAACACGGTCAAGACCCACGTCCGCGGGATCTACGCGAAGCTCGCCGTCCGCAGCCGCCGCGAGGCGGTCGCGGTCGCACGGGAGCGCGGGCTGCTCGAACACGAGATCCCGGACTTCACGGCTTGACCGCCCGCCTCTCCGCAGCGGTGGTCGTCTGTGAGGGGAACACCGAGGGAGTCTGATTCCCTCAGAAGGTGTTGTGGAACCTGGCTTTGGTGCGGTGACCGCGCCACCAGGCTCCCGCCTCGCCCCCGGCGGGCGAGGCGGGCGCGCCCGGGATCCGGTCGGGTGGGCCGGGAACGGGCCGGCGCTCGGCCGGCCCCGGACCCCGGCGAGGAGAGGTCATGACCCTGGCGAGCGCGGAGTACCCGTTCTTCGACGTGATGGCGACGATGCTGGTGTTCTTCTGCTGGGTCGCCTGGTTCGGCCTGCTGTTCGTGGCCGTCGGCGATCTTTTCCGCCGCCCCGGCGTCTCCGGCTGGGCCAAGGCGGGCTGGATCCTGCTGATGCTCGTGCTGCCGGTCCTCGGCGTCCTGCTCTACCTCGGCATCGAAGGCAGGCACATGCGCGAGCGGGAAGCCGCCGTGCAGCGCCGGTTCGACGACTACGTGCGTTCAGTGTCCACATCGGACACCACGAGCGCGGCCCAGATCGCCGAGGCCAGGCGACTGCTGGACGACGGCGTCATCAACGACGCCGAATACCAGACCCTGATGCGGAAGGCACTCGCGCCGTGACCCCGTCGCTGCGGTGGCGGTTCGTCCGTCTCGCGGTGCTCCGGCCGCTGCTCACCGTCACCGCGCTGGTCTGCGTCTACTACCTGCTCCCAGTCGGCCGGCCGCTGGGACCGTGGACGCTGGCCGTCCTCGTCGCCGGGCTCGCCGTCGTGGTGCTGCTGGTCGTCGGCGAGGTGCGGATGATCCTGCGCTCGCCGTTCCCGGCCGGACAGGGCGTCCAGGCGCTGGCGCTCGTCGTCCCGTTGTTCCTGCTGCTGTTCGCGAACGGCTACTACGTGCTCGGCCACGCCCGTCCCGGATCCTTCAGCACGGGCCTCACGCGCACCGACGCGCTGTACTTCACGGTCACGGTGTTCAGCTCGGTCGGTTTCGGGGACATCGCCCCGGTTTCCGCCTCCGCCCGGGTGCTCGTGCTGCTCCAGATGGTCGCGGACCTGGTCGTGCTGGGCGTGGTGCTGCGGGTCGTCGTGGCCGCGGTGCGCCGCCGCCGACCGTCTGCAAGGGACAGATCACTCCGGAGCGGGCAGCAGCAGGGCGGCGACGAGGCCGGCGGCCGCCGCGACAACCAACGTCGTGAGGGCGAGCGCGAAGGACCGGTCCCCGAGATGCGGCGTCCCCGCCAGGACGGACCCGGCCAGCGCGGTCCCGACCGACGAGCCGAGGTTGGACACACTGCGCGACACCCCCGAAATGTCGCCCTGCGCCGAATCCGGGAAGCGGGACTGCACCAGGTTCGCCGACGCCGTCAGCATGATCCCGACCCCGGCCCCGAGCAGGAACAGCCCGGGAACCAAGCTCGAATCGACGCGCACCAGCAGAAGCACGAGGACCAATCCGGCGACAGCGAGGACGAACCCGCCGCGGATCAGCCGCCGCTGGGAATGCCGTCGCGCCATCCGGCCCGCGGCGGCCGAAGCGGCGAGGATGCCGACCGTCGCGGGCGTCAGCAGCAACCCGGTCTCGATTGCGTTGAAGCCGCGAACCTCCTGCAGGAAGACCGCCACCACGAAGAACGCGCCCTGCAGGACGAGCCATTGCACGTGCTGAGTCGCCAAGCCGAGTCCCGTGATTCGGTCGCGGAACAGCCCCGGCGGTACCAACGGCTCCCGGCCAGCCCGTTCCCGCGCGCGGAGGTGGGCGAAGAACACCGCTAGCAGCGCGGCACCGAGCACGGCGAACAGCCATACCGGCGAGATGCTTCCGGCCGGAATCAGCACCACCCCGCCGACGGCGAAGTCCGCCCGGGAAACGAGCCAGCCGTATTCGCCGGATTGCAGGACCCCGAAGACGACGAAGAACAGGCCCGCCGCCGAAAGGATCGCCCCGCCGACGTCGAAACCCTTGCCGCGGGGCGGCGCGGGCGGTTCGGCGACCCGCAGTGCCAGCAGGACGATCAGGCCGACCAGCAGCACCTGCAGCAGGAACGACGCGCGCCAGCCGAGCCACGCCGTGACCAGGCCGCCGAGCAGCGGACCGGCCGCCGCACCGAGCGCGCCCGCCCCGCTGACCACGCCGAGAGCCCGCGCCCGAGCCGTCAGGTCCCTGCTGGTCACGGTGACCAGGATGTAGATCGGCGGGATCATCAGCGCCGAACCGATCCCCTCCAGCAGCGAGTAGCCCAGGATCAGCATCCCGGGCCCGCGCGCGAGCGAAGCCAGCAGCGCGCCGGTGCCGTAGACGGCCAGCCCGGCCAGGAAACATCGCTTGCGGCCCAGCACATCGCTCAGCTTGCTGCCCGGCACCATCAGCGACGCCATGGTCAGCGTGAACACGGTGATCGCCGTCTGCACGCCGAGCACGGTGGTGCCCAGATCCGCGGCGACGGCGCTGACCGCGACGGTCATGGTGGTCGCCGCGTAGCTCGCGACGAACTGGGCGAGGGCAAGGGGCAGCACGATCATCGGCGGGCCTTCCAGCTCGGGTCCCGCACACGGTGGCCGGACCGCGTCCCGGCCACCTCACCCCGCGCGGATGAGGCGGCCCCGGCCCGCTCCGGCGACGGTGCGGACAAGAAAACCCTTGCCGCTACGGAGGAATCATGACCGAGACCACGATCGCCGAGCACGCCCTGATCGGCGACCTGCAGACCGCCGCCCTGGTGACGACCGACGGTTCGATCGACTGGTTCTGCTCGCCGCGGTTCGATTCGGCGTCGGTCTTCGGCGCGCTGCTCGACGACGAGCGCGGCGGCCGGTTCCGCATCCGCCCGGCCGGGGCCTGCGCGAGTTCGCAGATGTACCACCCGGACACCGCGGTGCTGATCACCCGGTTCTCCGGCCCGGACGGGATCGGCGAGGTGGTCGACTTCATGCCGCCGTGCGACGAGGCACCGGCCCGGCGGCACCGGATCGCCCGGCTCGTGCGCTGCGTCCGCGGCCGGATGGCCTTCGACGTGGTGGTCGCGCCCCGCTTCGACTACGGCCGCCGTCCGCACCGGGCGATGCTGGTCAAGAACGGGGCCGTGTTCACCGCGCCCGGGATGTCGATGGTGCTGCACGCGGTCCGCGAGCCGGGCGACGAGCACCTCGCCGAGGCGCGCGTCGAAGGCGAGGACGTGCATCTGCGGCTCGAACTCGACGCGGGCGAGGTCCGCGGGGTCGTGCTGGAGACCGGGGCCGACGCGCCGCCGAGGGAGATCGGCGTCGGCGAGTTCACCGCGCTGTTCGAGTCCACTGTGGACTGGTGGCGCGGCTGGCTCGCCCGCTCCGCCTACCGCGGCCGCTGGCGCGAAATCGTGTCCCGTTCGGCGATCACCCTCAAACTGCTCACCTACGCGCCGACCGGCGGGCTGGTCGCCGCGCCCACCCTCGGGCTGCCCGAGCGGATCGGCGGGGAACGCAACTGGGACTACCGCTACACCTGGGTCCGCGACGCTTCGTTCTCCGTTTCCGCGCTGCTGGCGCTCGGCTTCGCCGAGGAGGCCGCCCGGTTCGGGAGCTGGCTCGGCGACCGCATCCGCGACGGCGACGGCGGGGCCAGCGGGCCGCTCGCCGTCCTGTACCGGGTCGACGGCACGTCGGACCTGCGGGAGGAACGCCTCGCGCACTGGTCAGGCCACCGCGGGTCGAGCCCGGTCCGGATCGGCAACGCCGCGGCCGGGCAGCTGCAGCTCGACATCTACGGCGAGGCCATCGACAGCGTCTTCGCCGCCGACCGCGCCGGATTCGAGCTGCCGCACCAGGGCTGGACCGCGCTCCGCGCCGCCCTCGACTGGCTCGGCGACCACTGGGACCAGCCCGAGGAGGGCATCTGGGAAACCCGCGGCGACCGGAAACGCTTCACCTACGGCCGCCTGATGAGCTGGGTCGCGTTCGACCGCGCCATCCGGCTGGCGGACGCGCACGGCCGTCCCGCACCGGTCGAGGACTGGACCTGGCAGCGCGACAGCATCCACAGCCAGATCCTCAGCCGCGGCTGGCACCGCACGCGCAACGCCTTCGTCCAGCACGACACCGGCGACGAACTGGACGCGGCCCTGCTTCGCATGCCCCGCACCGGTTTCCTCCCGGCCAAGGACCCGCTCTGGCTCTCGACGCTCGACGCGATCAAGGACGGCCTGGTGACCGACAGCCTCGTCTACCGCTACGACCCGGTCGCGTCCCCGGACGGGCTGGCCGGCGGCGAAGGCACGTTCTCGTTGTGCAGCTTCGACTACGTCGACGCGCTGACCCGCGCGGGCCGGCTGGACGAGGCCCGCACCGCGTTCGAGAAGATGCTGACCTACGCCAACCACGTCGGCCTGTACGCCGAAGAAATCGCGCCGACCGGCGAGCAGCTCGGCAACTTCCCGCAGGCCTTCACGCACCTGGCTCTCATCGACGCCGCGGTCACGCTCGACGCCGCGCTCGGCTGACGCGGGTCAACCCTGAGGAGGCTCCGCCTGCAACGTCCCGGCGGGCAGCCGGTCCGCTCCCCAGCTCCGCTCGAGATACCCGATGATCCGCGCGACGTCCTCGTCGGGCACCTTCTCCGGCTCCCCGTGCTCCCTCGGGTCGACGTGGAAGATGTAGAGCCGGGACGCGAACTGGTCGAACGGCAGCGAAGCCTCGCCGAACCGTTCGCCGTGGCCCGCAGTGGAGACCACGACGCCGTCGCCCCAGTCCTGCCCGCTGTCGTTGTTCGGGTTGTAGAAGTACACCCGCATGACGTCCTCGGGATCCGGGGCCGTGCGCAGGATCGTGATCGCGTGCCAGCCGACGTAGCGCGCCGCGCTGTCGGTGACCGCGATCCCGGCGGGCTGCGGGTGGATCAGCGGCTGGTCGCCGTTGTAGGACGGGTGGTAGCTCGCGTGGAACTGCCGCAGGAAATCGTCGGGGTCGACCAGCTTGCCGGTGGCGACGTCGACGTTGATCCGGAATCCCCGGGACGCCCACCAGCCGTGGAACTCCGGGTTGACCCAGCGGTGCGGATCGCCCGGCCGGTCGGCGCAGCGGCGGCCCATCTCGGCGTAGATCCGGTCCAGGTGCGGCACCACGAGCGACGACACCGGGTCCAGGTCGACCGGCAGCTCGGCCGAGAGCCCGGCGCCGGCTTCCTTCGACGAGACCGGCTGTCCCTCGAAGTGCATGACGACCTCGTCGTCGCGAGCCGCCCACACCACGACCTGCAGCAGGTAGTCCGGGTCGTTGTAGGCCCACATCGACAACGCGCGCGCCGACTGGCACGTCGGGTTGTCGCCCTGCCCGACGCCGAGCGGCTGGCCCAGCATCGACAGCACGCCCGCGAGCAGCCGCGCCTCAGGCCCCGGCTGGTCGCCGAACACCAGCGTCAGCCGTTCCCGCGCGGCGGCGGACAGCTCCAGCGCCAGCTGCCGCCACAGCGCGGGCACGACCGGCGGTTCGTAGAGGATGCCGCGGTCGAGCAGCAGCGCGAGCCCGTAGACGCACTGCGCGGTCTGCGGGTGCACGGCTTCCTCGATCAGCCGGTGGACCAGGTCGTGGTAACGCATGAGACAGTTCCGGCCCACGTCGGACAGGCCGAGCGCCTCGCCGAGCAGGTAGTCGCTTTCGTGCGCCAGGTACCGCAGCAGTTCGGCGTGGTACGGCGACACCAGCCCGGTGTCGTGCATCGCCCTGGCGAACCCGTTCGCCTCGTACTGCAGGGTGGTCGCGTCCATCGCCTCGAGCCGGGTGCGGAAGACGTCGACGCCCGGGTCCTCCCGGCACGCCTCGGTGGTCCCGAACAGGCTGGTGATGAGCCGGTCGAGCCCCTGCACCGACGAACCGCCCAGGTCGACGTCCGGGTCGCCGCGGTAGATCGAGATCCGGGTGATCAGCGATCTCACCTGGTCGACCTGGATCGGGCGCTGGCGCAGGATCCGCCAGATCTCCTCGACCACCTTGTCCAGGATGCTGTCGTAGCCGATCTGGTCGGCGAGATACCGCAGCAGGTCCCGGATCAGCTGCGCGGTCCGGCCCTGCCTCGTCCGCTCGGCCTCGCTGGGCGGGGTGAACAGCAGTTCGAGGTTCGCCCCGAGCACCTGCGACAGGAACACCCGGGCGTCCTCGGCGGGCAGCGTCGGATGCTCGTAGTCGCCGCACGCGACCGCGAGCATCCGCAGCTCGCTGGTCGCCTCGATCACCACGGTGTCGGAGTTCTCGCTGTGCAGGCCGGGGCCGACCAGCGCGGGGATGAGGATCTCCGGCGTGTCCCAGTCCGTGTCCTGGAAGACCCCCGCCTCCTCCAGCGCCCGCGCCCTGGCCCGGACCGCCGCCGCGCCGTCCGGCTGGAGCAGCACCCGGCGCAGCGCCTCCAGCACCCGCCGCAGCTTCGTGTGCTTGCCGAAGTCGCGGGTCGCGGCCATCGCCGCGACCGCGTCGTCGAGCGATGCCACGCGTTTGGCCAGCGTCGCAGTCGTGCCGGTGACGTCGGCGTTCGGCTTCAAAAGCGTCCTTCGGTCGGGGTGGCGGACTCGTCCGTGCTCAGACGTAGAAGTCCAGTTCTTCCTGCTCCTTCAGCAGGTCGCGCATCCGGTAGGGGTCGTCCCCGAAGAAGTACAGCAGACCCCAGTGCGTGCCGAACGCGGTCCTCTTCGTGACCGTCTCCTCCAGCGGCGCGGTCAGGTCGTGTGACTCGTAGTAGTCGTCGTCCTCGGTCTGCTGCGGGATCCGCAACTCGCTGACCACGCGGCGGCGCGGGTAAACGCCGAAGCAGCCGGCGACGCCGGTCGCGTCGACGACCTCCCTCGGGAAGAACGCGTCGATCTCCTCCTCGGTCGTCTTCGGGTCGAAGGACAGCACCAGCGCCTGGTAGGCGTTGAAGCCGTAGGCCCGTTCGAGCAGTTCGAAGACCTTGAACCCCGGCGGGCGGTAGGCGACCTCGCCGAAGTACATCTCGCCGTCGCTGGTGACGAAGTACTCCGGGTGCACGAAGCCGAACTCGATGTCGAAGGTCTTGACGAGCTTCTCGATCTGCGCGGTGATCTGCGGCCGGTACCGCTCCAGCTCCGGCGTCGCCGGGACGAACACCGAGTACCCGAGCGTGACGTACTCCGAGATGTTCAGGAACTTGACCTTGCCGTGGTGGATCCACGCCTCGACGGCGAACTCCCAGCCGTCCAGATGCGACTCCATCAGGACCGGGAACTCCTCCTCCGGGATCGAGTCGATCTCGTCCGGCGTGCGGATGACGCGGTGCCCGAGGCAGCCCGCCTTGTCGAACGCCTTGAGGTGGATGGGGTCGTTCGGATCGCCGTCGAGCTTGAGCAGCGTCTGGTTGACCCGCTTGAGGAACCGGACGACGTCTTCGCGGTCGTGCGCCTCCTCGAAGATGCCCACCCGGATGCCGCCGAGCTGCGCGCGCCGCTTCATCAGCGCTTTGTCCCGCAGCAGCATGGCCTGCCCGAACAGGCGCGGATTGTCCAGCAGCACGGAGTTGATCGCCCCGGCCCATTCGACGGTCTCCTCGAACAGCGGGATGGCGACGTCGACGCCTTCCTCGTGCAGGATCTCGGCGATCTCCATCGAACGGTCGTTGAGCCGCTCGAAATTCCAGGACAGATAAGGGATGTCGTGCTCGGCGCAGTACTTCTCCGCCCAGTCCGGGGCGACCACGACGTAGCGCCGGTCGAACCGGTCGAGCGCCTCGACCGCGTTGAGCGACCAGCCGAGCAGCGCTACGTATCCCTTGTCCGGGTCCTTCGCGATCGGCTCGGACTCCTGCATAAAGCGTTCCTCCGTTCAGCACGGGCGGCTCGCCACGGCGCGGCGGCCGCGGCCGTGCTGAAGGGAGGTACCCGAAACCCGCCAAATGAAACGGATCTTTCCCGCCCGGCCCGGGATCACGGGCGGGATCCGTTGCGCCATAACGGTTTACTCCGCCCCGGCGGCCCTGCCGAGCAGTGCGGACGCCGTCGCGAACGCACCGGCCAGATCGTGCCCCATCCCCGCCACGACGTCGTCCAGCCCGCGCAACTCAGCCCGTTCCAGCAGGGTCTTCTCGTTCGTCACCCACTCCCCTCGCGCGGCCAGCACCGCGTGCGCGGTCTGCATCGCCGCCACCCCGACCGAAGCCGCCGCCTCCGAAAGCCGCCCGTGCTTGACGTACGCGCTCTCGGCATACTGCAACGTCTGCGCCGCCGAAGCGCGCCAGAACTTGGGCGCGTTCTCCCGCAACAGCTCCGGGTACTCCGGCCGCGGCAGCTCCCCGCGCAGCACCCGGTTCAGCGCCAGCTCCGCCACCACCAGATAGCTCGGGATCCCGGCCAGGTGGAAGGCCAGCGGCTCCCAGTGGAACCGGCCCTTCTCCGCCTCGGCCAGCTCGTGCTCGACCACGTCCAGGTCGCGGTAGTGCACGTCCACCGGCCGTCCCTCGACGGTCAGCCAGGCCCCGCCGTTGAAGACCCCGCCGCCCCATTCGCCGAGGCCGGACACTTCGCCGGGCAGGTTGAGCGCGCGCAGGTCGTCCGGGTCGAACGCGCCGCGGTAGTACACCGCGTAGTCCCAGTCGCTGTCCGGGCGATGAGTTCCGCGCGCTCGCGAGCCGCCCAGCGCGACCGCCTCGGCTCCGGGCAAACCGGACAGCAGATCGGCCACGCGCCCGGCGAACGTTTCCTCGTCGTTTTCCTGCATCCTCCGAACATGCCATGAATCTCTGCCAAGATCGCTACGATTTTTCACCGGTTGTCCCGCAAGCCTGGGGGTCTGCATGCACCGTTTCCGCACAGCCGCGGTCGCCGCCGTCGCTGTCACCGCGCTCGGCACCGCTCCCGCGATCGCCGCGCAACCCTTCTCCAGCACCATCTTCGCCGCCACGCACAACAGCTACTCCGGCAACGTCGACGGCGCGAAGGGATCCATCTCCCACCAGCTCGACCAGGGCGTCCGGTTCGTCGAATTCGACGTCCACGACAACGGTTACGCCACCCGCCACGACTACGGCATCGGCCACAGCAGCCCGGGCGATCTGGTCGACCACGCGGGCAATCCGGCCTCGGACCGCCTCCGCGACTGGCTCGCCGTGGTGAACACCTGGTCCGCCGCGCATCCGGACGCCGCGCCGATCGTCGTCATGCTCGACCTGAAGGACGACCTCACCGACAACGAGTCGTTCGCCGCCGGAAACCTGGCCGCGGTCAACGCCGAGCTGAGCGCGGCCTTCGGGCCCCGGCTGCTCTCCCCCGCCGCTTACCGCACCGGCGCGACCACGGATTCCTTGCGCGGCAAGGTGCTCCCGCTGCTATCCGGAGACGGCGGCACCCGCGCCGCGTATCGCCGGGACGTCGGATATCACCCGGCGGTCGCGGTCAACAGCCGCGGCCAGGTCGTGGAAGTGCACGACTCCGGCGGCGGCGCACTGTGGTACTGGACCGGGCAACTCGGCGCCGACGGCCGCATCACCTGGCAGCGGCACGGCCGCTACGACAGCGGCCAGACCCCGGCGGTCGCCCTCGACGACTCCGGCCGGATCGTGGAGGTGCACCAGTCGCAGACCGCCGCCACGCTCTGGTACCACACCGGACAGCTCGGCGCGGACGGCGAAATCACCTGGTCGGCGAGCCGGCAGTACGACAACGGGGTGCTGCCGACGGTCGCGTTCACCGGCACCGGCGTCCGCGAAATCCACCGCAGCCAGGCAACCGACCAGAACTGGCAGTGGCGCGGCACGCTCTCCGGCAACACGGTGATCTGGACCGGCAACGCGAAAACGTCCGACCCGCGCTACGACAAGGCGAACGCGGGCCGGATCAGCGTGACCACGGGTGCCGACGGCTCCACGCCCGCGCAAACCCTGCGCTACACCACCGATCGCGTCACCGGCGGCCGCGTGCAGTACCAGCAGGTCGCGTTCGACGAATACCAGAAGGGCGATCCCGCCGAACTGCAGGACGGGCTGTTCTACGGAGCGCCGGCGAAGGAATCAGCGTTCCTGGTCGCCGCCCGCAAGAGCGGCCACGTGGTGCGCGGCTGGGACTTCGACAACGCCGGCCTCGCCACCGATCCGCTGGTCAACTACCCGGCCACCAACCACCCGTACGACGACTGGTACCGGCAGGTCACCAAGGACGCCGCGCGCTAGCGGACCGGCGGACGATCAGGACACGCGGCTTATCCGAATGCTCGCAGAATAGCCATTGCCTCCGCATCTCCGTCTCGGGCGTGATACTCAGCGCTTTCCACCACTTCGAGCAGATCGATTTCAACGCATAAATCCGATTCGGTCAGCCGGCCGTACTTGCGATGCGCGGCCTGGCGGCTGATCCCCAGTGACGCACCGACCGCCGCCCACGAGCACCCCCGCGCCGACGCCTCCGCCGCCAGCGTGTCCACTTCGCTGCGCAACGTAATTTCGGGTATTTCATAGTTGCCGGACAGGCTGAAAACAAGATCCAGAACTTCATCGCCGAACGGACCCGCCAGAAGGTCTTCAGCTTCTTTCCTGATGCGCGCCGGGGGCCGGTGGAAATGCTGGCGGACATCCTGCCGCCGCAGACTTTTCAGCCGGATCGGGGCGTCCGCGTACGTCAGCTCGCCGGCGATCCGCTCCCAGGACCGCCCCGATGCGCGCCGGCCAGCGATCTCGTTGTACCAGGCCAACCGGCTGGCCTGGAGGAGCAGGTCCATCTGGGTCAGCGCGTCGAGAACCGTCGCCGGCGCCGGCCCGGGATCGGCGCGCACGCGGTCAAGCACGAACTCTCTGATCCGACCATTCGTCGAGGCCCACGTCCACCCGGGGAGCGTCGGCGAGAGCCATCGCCATGCCGTCGGCCGCGCCGCGGGTCCGCTCATGTCAACAAACTATTTCACAAGTGTCCCTCTCACCTCTGTGCGGGGCCACTTTCAGCGCTCCGGCTGACCAGCAGGAGACATTCGTGATGAGCAAACCGCCCGCCTCGGGGCCGGGGCGGGCGCCTGAGCGGCAGTCGCTGTGCGCGCGCCTCGTGGGGACGGACGCCAGCACCGCGGCGGGCCTGCGGCGCCTGGTCGTCCTGATCCGATGCCTGGCCGTCTACGGGACAGTGTTGCTGACGGGAACGGTCGGCCTCGGGGTCGCCGCGGCGCTGGCGCTTGCCCACTTCGGCGGGGCGAAATCGGCGCTGGGGAACGTCCTCGCCGGTGCCGGGGCTTCCGCCGCGGTTTCTCTGGCCGCGCGCGGGCTCCGACGCCGGGCCGCCCGGAAAGACCAGTGATCGGATCCTTCAGCGCCGTTCCTGAAACGCAACGCGGCGGCCGGCGTGCCGGAGCCGTGACGCAGAGAAGAGGCCCGCACTTCCACCCCGACGGGAAGTGCGGGCCCTCGCCCACCGGCTGGAGGGTCGGTGTTCCTCCCAAGAACACCGGCCCCTCCGGCCCGCAGGCGCTCAGGCGGTCCGCTGCCTGAGCCGAGCCGCCCCGACGGCTACGACCGGCATCGACGCTTCCCGCAGCGCCGCCCGTTCGACCGGCCGCCGGACCGCCCCGCTCGGAGTCCGGACGCAATATCGCTCCACGGATTCCATCAGCACGGCGGCGACCATCACGACCACGGGCGTAGCCAGCGCGAACCACATGGTGCCTTTGGTACCCAAGCGGACGGCAGTCCAATCGCCCGATCCCCGACCGGGTGGCGATTAGACTGGCGGCGTGCGCACTCGACCGACGCTGACCTGGGCCGGACCTGGCGATCCGCTGCCGCGCACGGGCACGGTCGCCGACGTGGCGGAGATCGTCGCCGGGCGGCGGGTGCTCGTGCTGAGCGGCGCGGGCCTCTCCACCGAATCCGGCATTCCCGACTACCGCGGCGAAACCGGCAGTCTCCGCAGGCACACGCCCATGACGTACGGCGAATTCGTCGCCAGCGAAGCGGGCCGCCAGCGGTACTGGGCGCGCAGCCACCTCGGCTGGCGCACCATCGCGCGGGCCGCGCCGAACGACGGGCACCGGGCCGTTTCGGCGCTGCGGGCGGGCGGCTGGCTGTCGGGCGTCATCACGCAGAACGTCGACGGCCTGCACCGCGCGGCAGGCACGCCCGGCGTGGTCGAACTGCACGGCAACCTCGACCGCGTCGTGTGCCTCGGCTGCGGCCGCGTCACCGCCCGCGAGGATCTCGACGCCCGGCTTCGCGCGGCCAACCCGGAGTTCGGCGGCACGGCGACGCGGATCAACCCGGACGGCGACGTCGAGCTGGCCGAGGACGTCGTCCGCACCTTTCGCACGGTGCCCTGCACGAGCTGCTCCGGCGTGCTGAAACCGGACGTGGTGTTCTTCGGCGAGAACGTGCCGCGCGCCCGCGTCGAACGCTGCTATCGGCTGGTCGACGAGGCGTCCGCGGTGCTGGTGCTCGGCTCCTCGCTCACCGTCATGTCCGGGCTGCGGTTCGTCCGGCGCGCCGCGAAATCCGGCAAGCCCGTCGTGATCGTCAACCGCGGCCAGACGCGCGGCGACGAGCACGCCTCCGTCCGCGCCGACCTGCCGCTCGGCCCCGCGCTCACCGAACTGCTGGCGGTGCTGGAAACCTCGTTGCCCGACCCGGCGGCGGCTCGGTAGGCTGGCGGCACTCCGATGCGAACGGTCCCCGGAAACACGCCGCAGAGCGGACCGGCCAGCCTGAAGACATCCAGGTCCAGGAGCGGGCGGCAACCCCTGTAGTTGTCGACCCGTTTTACCGGAGGTTCCCCGATGTCCATCGGCATTGGCCTGCCCGTCAGCGACCCCGCCGCCCTGCTCGAATGGGCGCGGCGCGCGGACGCCGGCCCGTTCAGCACGCTCGGGCTGCTCGACCGGCTCGTGTACCACAACCCCGAACCGCTCGCCGCGCTCGCCGTGCTGGCCGGCGCGACCACCCGCGTCCGGCTGCAGACCGAGGTCCTGCTCGCTCCCCTGCGCGAAACCGCGCTGCTCGCCAAGCAGGCCGCCACGCTCGACCTGATGAGCGGCGGCCGGTTCGTGCTCGGCCTCGGCATCGGCGGCCGCGAGGACGACCACCACGCCGCGGGCACCCCGCTGCGCGACCGCGGCCGCCGCTTCGACCAGCAGCTCGCCGACCTGCGCTCGTTGTGGTCCGGCAAACCGCACAGCGCCGAAGCCGGTCCGATCGGCCCCGCGCCGTACCGCGAAGGCGGCCCGGAAGTCCTGATCGGCGCGTTCAAACCCAAGGCGCTGGCCCGCGTCGCCCGCTGGGGCGACGGGCTGCTCGCCGCCGCCCCGCCGTCGTGGGCGGGCGGCCTGTTCGAGACCGTGCGCCGCGATTGGCAGGAGCACGGCCGCGCGGGCCAGCCGCGGATCGTCGCGCAGGCGAACGTCGCGCTCGGCCCCGATTCCGTCGTGGACGACGCGAAAACGGCCATGCGGACGTACTACGCGTTCACCGAAATGGCGGATCAGATGGTGAGCGGAATGCTCACCACGGCCGCCGACATCCGCGCCACGATCCGCGCCTACCGCGATCTCGGCGCGGACGAGGTGATGCTGTACTGCTGGGGCCGCGATCCCGGCCAGGTCGACCGGCTCGCTGGCCTCTGCTGAACACCGGCGGTCGTAAGCTCGCGCCATGCGGGCATCGACGCTGACCGCCCTCCGGCGGGAATGACGAGCGAGCCTTCCGCGCGGGCCCACTGGCTCGCCGCGCACCCCCGGCGGACGTTCCTGCTGGGAGCGGGCGCGGCGATCGCCGGTTCGGGCGCGCTCGCGGCCGCGCTTTCCCGTCCCGCGCCCCCGGCGGCGCGGGACGGGTTCGGCGCGGACTGGCTTTTCGGGCGGTACACGGCGGGCAGCACCGATCCGGACTTCGACGACAGCGGGATGGCGCTCGTTTCGGTGCCGCACTGCGTCGTCCCGCTGTCCTGGCAGGACTGGGATCCCTCGGACTGGCAGCACGTCTGGGTGTACCGGCAGCACTTCCTCGCCGACGCACAACTGCGCCGCAACCGGGCGTTCCTGCAGTTCGACGGCGTGCTCAGCGCCGCGACCGTGTACCTCAACGGGCGCCTCGTCTCCGCGCGCAGCGGCGGTTACCTGCCGCTGCGCTGCGAGGTCACCGGTCTGCTGACGCCGAAGGACAACGTGCTCGCGGTCGTGGTCGACGGCCGCTGGCAGCAGAACACCCCGCCGGATCTGCCGGAATTCCCGCACCCCACGGCGATCGACTTCTACCAGCCCGCCGGGATGTACCGCGAAGTCCGGCTCACCGGGGCGCCGCAGACCTATCTGTCCGATGTGTACGCCCAGCAGGTCGCCGTGCTGACGCCGAACCGCGAGGTGCTGCTGCACTGCACGGTGGACTCGGCGAAGGCGGTGAAGGGCCCGATCCGGGTTACCGCCGCGCTCAGCCAGAAGGGCGCGGAGATCGCGTCGTCCTACACCGACCTCACCGGGCTGCCGAAGGGAAACACCCAGGTCTCGGTGTCCTTGCAGGGCCTCGAAGCGGTGCAGCTGTGGGATCTCGACGCCCCGGCGTTGTGCGACATCCTCGTCACGCTCTCGGTCGACGGCCGGAAAGTGCACACTTATCCGGTGCGCACCGGATTGCGCGACGCTCAGTTCACTGTGGACGGTTTCCGGCTGAACGGGAAGCCGCTCAAGCTGTTCGGGCTCAACCGGCATCAGTGGTACCCGTTCGTCGGCGGCGCGATGCCGGAGCGGGTGCAGCGCCGTGACGCACAGTTGCTGAAAGACGAGCTGAACTGCACGATGGTGCGCTGTTCGCATTACCCGCAGGCCACGGCGTTTCTCGATGCCTGCGACGAACTCGGCATCCTGGTGTGGGAGGAACTGCCCGGCTGGGACCACGTCGGCGACACCGCGTGGCAGGAGCTGGCGGTGCGCGACGTGCACGACATGATCGTGCGCGACCGCAACCATCCGTCGATCATCGTGTGGGGCACCCGGGTGAACGAAACGCTCGGCCAATACGCGCTGTACGGGCGGACCGACCAGCTCGCCGCGGAACTCGACCCGACGCGGCCGTGCACCGGTGCCGTCGCCGGCGAACGCGGCTACGTTTCGCCGCTGTACCCGGTGAAAGCGGGCGGCGGAGTGTTCTCGTTCAACGACTACAGCCGCCCGCATCCGCCGGGTTCGCCTCCCCCGCTGCGGCCGCCGCGACGCGGAGTTCCTTACCTGGTCAGCGAAGCCATCGGCACCCTGGTCGGCTCGCCGTACTTCCGGCGGACGGATTCGCCCGCGGTGCAACGGGAACAGAGCCTGCTGCACGCCTGGGTGCACGACCACGCCGCGGCCGATCCGCGCTACAGCGGCCTGATCGGCTGGTGCGGTTTCGACTATCCCTCCGGCTGGTACCACAATTATCGCGGCGTGAAGTACCCCGGCGTGATGGATTTCTTCCGCATCCCCAAACTCGGCGCGGGGTTCTACCGCGCCCAGCGCGATCCGTCGCGCGGCGCGGTGATCGAACCGGCTTTCTACTGGGACTTCGGCCCGGGCTCACCGCCGGGCGGGCCGGGCCGCGACGCAATCATCTGGTCGAACTGCGAGGTGCTGGTGGTGACTGTCGCGGGCAAGCGCCCGGTCACCGTGCGGCCGGATCGCGCGCGGTTCCCGCATCTGGCGTACCCGCCGTTCGTGGTCGATTTGCGCGTGAACGGCCGGTCGCGTCCCGAGCTGGCCATCGAGGGCCGGATCGGCGGGCACACCGTGCTGCGCAGGCGATTCAGCGCGGATCCGACGTACGACGTCATCTCGGTGACCGCCGACGACAGCCAGCTCATCGCCGACGGTGCGGACACGACACGAGTCGCGCTGCGCTCGCTCGACCGTTATGGCGCTCCGCGTCCGCGCGGCCGCGGGGTGCTGGCCGTCGCGGTGAACGGCCCTGGCGTGCTGATCGGCGATCCCTACCTGGATTTCGGCGCGCTCGGCGGTGCGGCCGCGGTGTGGGTGCGGTCGATGCGCGGCACTCCCGGCACGATCACCGTGAGCGCCACGCATCCGTTCGTTAACACCGGGACCGCGACCATCGCGTCAGTCTGACGTCACCACACGACCGGAACCTGCGAAACCCCGCCGGTCAACCGGTTCGACCGCACTTCCAGCTCGTCGGCGGGCACCGCCAGCCGCAGGTTCGGGAAGCGGCGGAACAACGTCGTGAACACCACGCGCAGCTCCGTACGCGCGAGGCTGGCCCCGATGCAGAAGTACCCGCCGTAGCCGAAAGCGATGTGGGAGTTGGGTTTCCGGTCCGCGTCGAACTCGTCCGCGTCCGCGAACACCGCCGGGTCGCGGTTGGCCGAGGCGGTCGAGATCATCACCGCGTCGCCGCGCGGGATGCGGACGCCGCCGATCTCCACGTCCTCGTGCGCGTACCGGAGCAGACCGAGCCCGCCCGGCGCGGACATCCGCAGGATCTCCTCGACGGTGGCGTGCACGCGCGCTTCGGGATCGGCGGCCAGCGCGTCGCGGCGGGCGAGGTCGGTGAGCAGGAACAGCACGCCGAGGTCGATCCGGTTCGACGTGGTCTCGTGGCCGGCGAACAGCAGCCCGGCGGCGAGCCGGCCGAGGTCGTCGTCGGTGAACGTCGGGTCGTCGGCCTGCGCGGCGACCAGGTCCGACACCACGTCCTGGCCCGGGTTCGCGCGTTTCGCGTCGGCGAGGCCGGACATGTAGGCGGTGAACTCGGTCATCGCGACCTCGGCGTCGCCGCCGCTGTCGAGCACGCCGATCCGGTCGGACAGGTCGCGGAACTTCTCGCGGTCGCCGTACGGAACGCCGAGGAGTTCGCAGATCACCAGCACCGGCAAGGGAAACGACAGATGCTCGTGCAGATTCGCCGGCGAACCGGCGGCCTCCATCCCGTCGAGGCACCGGTCGGCGAGTTCCTGGATCCGGCTGCCGAGCCTGCGCATCCGGTTCGCCGAGAAGGCCGGGACCAGCAGGCGGCGCAGCCGGGCGTGTTCCTCCTGCTCGGTCTCGAAATCGCCCTGCGGGCCGTTCAGCACCGCCGCGTCGGAGACCGTCGAGGCGTCCTCAGGATGCGGGTGCGACCGGCCGAACCGGTTGTCGGCGAACACTTCCCGCGCTTGGTCGTAGGCCGTGACGAGCCAGGCGGGGTCGCCGGCCGGGGTCGTCACCGGGACGATCGGGCCTTCGCGGCGCAATACTTCGTACAGCGGCGCGATGTCCAGCACGTTCGGCCGGGCGAACGGCAGCTGGGCGGTGGTCGGCATTCGGGGTCCTCCTCGGGTCAGCCCGCCCGCGTGCGCAACGACGCGAGCCAGTCCTGTTCGTTCTCGGCGCGCCGCTGGACCTCGGCCAGCACGAGGCGGCTCCACGGGTCGGTCTGCCCCGCGCCGAGCTTCGCCAGCCGGTCCCGCTGCGCCGAAACGGCGGCTTGGCGAGCGTCCAGCACGCGCAGCCGTTCCTCCGGGGCGAGCCTGCCGAACCCGGCCAGCCGCGCCAGGAACTCGGCCGGATCCCCGGCCAGCTCCGGCGGCAGCTCGGCGAGCAGATCGTGCAGCAGCTCCCGCCCGACGTCGGTGATCGTGTAAACATGCCGCGGCGGACGCCCCTCCTGCGGCTCGGCGGTCCGCGTCACCGCGCCCGCCTCGGCGAACCGGCGCAGCGCCGGGTAGAGCGAATTGTTCGACAGCGCCCGTCCGCTCGATTCCTCGACCTGCTTGCGCAGTTCGTACCCGTGCCACGGCCGCTCGGCGAGCTTCGCGAGCAGGAGCACGTCGATCCACATATAGGTCACCGTAACCTAGGGTCCAGTTACCCGGCAACGTCCGAACGGCGGAGGGCGGGAGAAGATCTCCGTTTTTTGTCGGTCCCTCCCGATACGGTTCTTTCGCACCGATCCAGAGGGGGATCTCCATGACCGACCACGTGCGCTACGGCCTCTACCTGCCGCCCTTCGGCCCTTTCGGCGACCCAGCAGACCTAGTCGACCTGGCCGTCCGAGCCGAAGCCGCCGGATGGGACGGCGTGTTCCTGTGGGACCACGTCGTGCCCGCGATGCCGCCCATCGCCGACACCTGGACCACCCTGGCCGCCATCGCCCAGGCCACCGAGCGGGTGGCGTTAGGCCCGATGGTCACCCCGCCGAGCCGCCGTCGCCCGTGGGTGCTGGCTCGCGAAGCCTCCACCGTCGCCCGCCTGTCCCGCGGCAGGCTGATCCTGGGCACCGGCATCGGCTCGGACGAAACCGGTGACTTCAGCCGCTTCGCCGACCCGTCCTCCCCCGCTGTCTTGTCGGCCCGCACCGACGAGGCTTTGGAGATCGTCCGCGCGATGTGGGCCGGAAAAGCCGTGCAGCACGAGGGCCCGCACTACCGCGTGACGCTCGACGCCACCGAACCAGAGCCCTACCCGATTCCCGTGTGGACGGCCAGCACCACCGCCCACGAGCAAGTCCTGCGCCGCGCGGCCAGCAGCGACGGCATCTTCCCGAACACCGGCCCGCAACCGCCGTCGCCCGAGGCACTGGCGAACCTGGTCGCCCAGGTCCGGCCGCCGGACCGCCCATACGCCGTCGCGGTCACCGGCAACGCCAGCCCAGCGTGGGAGGACCCAGTCACGGTGGACCTCGCCGCACTAGCCGAAGCGGGGATGACCTGGTGGATGGAATCGCTCATCCACTTCGACCCACTGGACCTCTCGCTGACCATCGTGGACGCCGGCCCGCCTCGGATCGGAGGCTGAGGGGACGGAATCCGGGCACGAGACAGGCACCCGAACCTGACCCGCGACGGCTTCTCCCTCGGCGCGTTCCCGCCCTTGCTCGACCCGACTGGGCCGGTCCTTCGACTCAGGCAGCGGTGAGCGGGAATTCCGCGGAAGCCCTCGCCGACTGCCGCAGAATCCGAACGAGAAACCCGAAACTGAGGCCCGCACCCATCGAACCCGATCGAGTCAGCCGCCCAACCCCATCAGGCGACCAGCCACCACACGACGAGCATTCCGGCTATCGGCAGCCTCCATCCCGCCGAAACACCTTGCCGCCCAACGACATCCTGACCGCCCGCCAATTCCCGCCATCTCGCCGGACCGCGCCACCCGCCCGCGAATCCGCCGCCGCCGCACCAAACCCGCCGCCCCGGCTGCTAATCCCCGTCACCGCACCAAACCCGACACCGGCCGCCGATCCCCGAGGCATCACCGATGCCGGGCCACTTGACCGCTAACCCCCTCGCATCATCAACTCCGCCGCTCGCCTGCCAATCCCCCGTCTCCTCGCCAGACCACGCCACCGACCCGCGAATCCCCCGCCTCTTTACCGAACCCGCCTGCCTCAACTGCCAGTTCCCCGCGACCTCGCCCAACCGCGAATTCGCCGCTGCACCAGGCCGCACCACCCGCCCGCCAATCCCGCGCCACCGCACCAAACCTCGCCACACCCCGCCGCCTCATCGAACCTCTCCACCCGCCTGCCAAACCCCGCAACCTCACCAACCCCGCCGCCCACCCGCCAATCCCGCGCCACCCCGCCAAAGCCCCAACACCCGTCCAGCGCCATCCCGCTCCCCACAGCACCGGGTCGCCAGCCGTCCCACCACCGCCCACGACCAGCCCCCGCTGGCTCCTTCTCCAGAACCGGAAACCGATTCAGAGCCGGATTCGTCCCCCTTCGGCGGGCTTCCCTGTGCGGCGCGGGAGGGTTACCGTGGAGGGTGGTTGAGCCTCCAGCCGCCGTGATCCGTTCCGCGCGCCGGTATGCCCGGTGCCCGGCTGGTCCGGTATTTCTCCGGCAGCCTGGTGCGCGACTCAGAGAAAGTGCCGTGATGATCACCGCACACAGCGCCCGATTGCCCGCTCCGCCGTGGCCGGACCCGACGGGGCTGCTTCGCTTGCGCGTCCGCCACCCCGCGCCGGGGACGGCCGTCGTCGAGGTCGCCGGGGAGGTCGACCTGGCCACCGCGCCGCGGCTGGCCGAGGTGGTCGAGTCCCGGCTGCGCAGCACGGTCAGCCTGGTGATCGTCGACCTGCGCCAGACGACCTTCCTCGGCGTCGCCGGGCTGCGCACCCTCATCCGGCTGAGCCTGCTGGCCGCCGGGGCGGACACGGACTTCTACGTCGACCCCGGCACCGCCCCCACGGTCCGGCGGCTGCTCGCGCTCTTCCCGCTGTCCTGCGCACGGCCCGGCGCCGCCGAGGGGCTCACCGAGATCCCGCTGCCCCGGCCCGCCGAACGGCCTTGACCGTCCATTAAGGACACTGAAGACACCGCGGAAACCGCGGACGCCGCTGCCGCTTCGTAAAGCAGCACGGCCCGGCGCGGGTTGGCTGCTGAGCGGCGCGGAGGCACGCTTTCCGGCGGCGCCTTCGGCCGGGGCGCCGTGCGGCGATGCCGAGGGCAAGTGGCGGAGCTGGGGTGTCACGCGGGCGGGCTGTGCGCGCTCCGCGCACAAGAGGCCTTCCCGGCGGCTTCGGCCGGGGCGCCGAGCGGCGATGCTGGGGGCGAGTGGCGGAGCTGGGGTGTCGTGCGGGCGGGCTGCTCCGCGCACAAGAGGACTTCCCGGCACCTTTGGCCGGATGTCGCACTCGACGAGTCGTGCGGCTCGATCAAACGGCGGGGTCAAACCACCAACCCGCGCCGACCCACACCGGACCAGCCAACCCCCTCAGGCGTCCGGATCGCGGAAGTCCTCCGGGCTCACGTCGTCGAGCAGATCCCGGAACCGCCGGATCTCGTCCTCCGCAGCCTCAGCCGGTTCCTCCAAATCCCCCGCCGCCTCGAGCGCGGACCCGAGAGACGCTTCATCACCCGCCGCCACCGTCACGTCCACCGCTGCCTCGTCCAGGACCGCCTCCGCGACTTCCAGCGGGGCGTGCGTCCGCAGGCCGATCGCGATCGCGTCGCTCGGGCGGGCCGATACCCGGAGCCCGCCGGACAGCACCAGGTCGGCGTGGAAAATGCTGTCCAGCAGCTGGGTGATCTCGATCCGCTCGACCTGCTGGCCCAGCGCCGCCAGCACCTCGATGATCAGCTCGACCGTCCCCGGCCGCGCGGACACGACGTGTTCCTGCGCGGCGGCCAGTTCCTGCGCTTCCGGCGCGCCGATGGTGATCGCGAGCCACCGGCGCGAGCCGGATTCCTCGCGCAGCAGCACGACCGGCGCCGACTCCTGCGCCACCACGGCCAGTCCCTGCACCCGCACCTGCACCATGGGGGTCACCCCGCTTCCGAAAAGGTTCTCCCCTGCTGACTACCCAACCTCCGGCGGTTTGTCACGCGAAATCGCCGCGCGCCTCACGCCGGATTCACCCGGCGGGCCGGCGAACCGTGAGCCGGCGCACGTGTCGATCGCGGCTCGCCTGGGTATGCGGCATCCATGAACGACGAGGGACCCGGCGGCCGCGCCAGCGGCGGCATGCCAGCCGTGGACCGGCTGCTCGACGAGGTGATCGAGCTGCGGCTGCCGGCTGAGACCTACCAGATCCCGCTTGTCCGCATGCTCGCCCAGGCCGTCGCGGCGCGGGCCGACTACGGGCTCGACGCGATCGCCGACGCGAAGATGGCCGTCGACGAGGCGTGCGCGCAGGTGGTGTCGACGGCCGCCCCCGGCGCGGCGATGACCTGCCGGTTCACCGTCTCGCCGGACGGGATCCGGTTCGGCGTCCAGACCCGCACCCAGCACGCGCAGCCGCCGAGCGAGCGCAGCTTCGGCTGGCACGTGCTCACCACGCTGGCCGCGAACGTGTCGGCGCGCTGCGTGCCGGACCCGGCGGAAGACGGGTACGCGCTCACGCTCGACCTCGACCTGCACCGGGAGGCGAGCGGGTGAACCAGCAGCCGGTCATCCGCCACCGGGACGAGTACGCACACACCGCGCCGTTGTTCGAGGAGCTGGCCGCCCTGCCCGAAGGGGACGAACGGCGCCCGCGGCTGCGCGAACGGCTCGTCACCGAATTCCTGCCGGTCGCCGAGCACATCGCGACCCGCTTCACCGGACGCGGCGAACCCCGCGAGGACCTGGTCCAGGTCGCCCGGATCGGGCTGATCAACGCGATCGACCGGTTCACCCCGGACCGCGGCCCGGACTTCCTGTCCTTCGCGGTGCCGACGATCATGGGCGAGATCCGCCGGTACTTCCGCGACACCGGCTGGTCGGTCCGCGTCCCGCGCCGGCTCAAGGAACTGCACCTCGCGCTCAGCCGCGGTTCGAGCACGCTGTCGCAGACGCTCGGCCGCGCGCCGACGCCCACCGAACTCGCCGAGCACCTCGGCCTCGAACTCTCCGAGGTGCACGAGGGGCTCGTCGCGGGCCACGCCTACCAGACGCTGTCGGTGGACAAGCCGGTGCACGACGACGCCGAGCCGCTCCTGCTCGCCGACACGCTCGGCAGCGACGACCCGGAGATCGAGCACATCGAGAACCACGAGGCCCTGCAGCCGCTGCTGCGCGAACTGCCCAAACGGGAACGCGCGATCCTCGTGATGCGGTTCTTCGGCGGCCTCACCCAGACGCAGATCGCCGAGCAGATCGGGATCTCCCAGATGCACGTGTCGCGGCTGCTTTCCCAGACGCTCGAACAGCTTCGCGACAAGCTCACCGGCGACCCCTGAGGACGCCGCGACCGGGGGTCGCCCGACCGGGCCTGATCCCGTTGTCGCACCCCGGCCGATCTGCGACGATGCGAGCCCGTCCATCAGCTGAGGAGGGCCCGATGGCCTCGAGACTCAACCCCTACATCAGCTTCGCGGGCAACGCGCGCGAAGCGATGGAGTACTACCACAGCGTGTTCGGCGGCGACCTCGCGCTGAACTCCTACGGCGATTCCGGCGCGCCCGCGGAAGCCGGCAACGCGGACAACATCATGCACGCGCTGTTGGAAGGCGACAACGGCTTCACGCTCATGGCGTCGGACGTGCCGCCCGGCATGGAGCACAATCCGGGCACGAACATCTCGGTCAGTCTCAGCGGCGACGACGGCGACCTCCTGCGCCGCTGCTGGGAAAAGCTGTCCGACGGCGGCACCGTCACGGTTCCGCTCGAAAAGCAGGTGTGGGGCGACGAATTCGGCGCCTGCATCGACCGGTTCGGCATCTCCTGGATGGTCAACATCGGCCAGCCGGGCTGACCCGGGAGTCCGCGGCCGGCCGGAGGTCAGCCGCGGACCTCCACCTCGGCCCCCACCGGCAGCCGGTCGAAGAACAGCGCGGAATCCTCCTCGGTCAGGTGGATGCAGCCGTGCGAGGGACGGTCGAGCGGCCCGGAAGGTTGCGGACGATGACGCGTCAACAACCGGGTATCGTCGGCGGGCAGCGAGGAGGTGACGGCGCATGGAACTCGGCGTCTACAGTTTCGGCGACCGGCCGGCCGATCCGGTGACCGGCGACCAGGTCCCGGTCGCGCAGCGGCTGGCCGAAACGCTCGAGCGGATCCGGCTCGCCGACGAACTCGGCCTCGGGTTCTACGGCCTCGGCGAGCACCACCTGGAGCAGTTCGCGATCTCGAACCCGGCGACCGTGCTGGCCGCCGCCGCGAGCGTCACCGAGCGGATCACGCTGTCCAGCGCGGTCACCGTGCTCTCCACAGAGGACCCGGTGCGGGTGTACCAGCAGTTCACGACGCTGGACCAGCTCAGCCGCGGCCGCGCGGAACTGCTCGCCGGACGGGGTTCGTTCACCGAATCGTTCCCGCTGTTCGGGGCCGATCTCGCCGAGTACGACGCGCTGTTCGAGGAGAAGCTCGCGCTGCTGCTGCGGCTCGACCGCGAGGACCCGATCACCTGGTCCGGCCGGTTCCGCCCGCCGCTGACCGACGCGCACGTCTACCCGCGCCCGTACGGCAGGCGGCTGCGGATCTCGATCGGCACCGGCGGGCATCCGGAGTCGTCGGTGCGCGCCGGACTGCTCGGCCTGCCCGTGGTGTACGCGGTGATCGGCGGCGAGCCGGAGCGGTTCGCGCCGCTGGTGGACCTCTACCGCCGGGCGGGCGAAGCGGGCGAGCACTCCCCGGCGACCTGCACGTCACGATGAGCGCGATCGGCCTCGTCGCGGAGAATTCGCAGGACGCCAAGGAGATTTTCTACCCGTACTGGCTGGAAACCATGAAGTACGGCGCGCGGGCCCGCGGCTGGCAGATCCCGACCCGCGCGGAGTACGACGAGTACACCCGCGACGCCGCGGCGCTGTTCGTCGGCAGCCCCGACGAGGTGGCCGACCGGCTGATCACCGTCGGGAAACTCACCGGGGCCGACCGCTACGCCATGCAGATGGACTGGTCCGGCGTGCCGCATCGCAAGGTCATGAAGGCGATCGAACTGCTCGGCACCGAGGTCCTGCCGCGGATCCGGAAGGAATTCGGCACCGACTCCTGACTGTCCATTCAGGACGCTTTACCGCCGAGAAGCTCGTGCAGCGCGGCACCGTCGGGCACGCCGAGCCCAGTGCACGCGTCCCATCCGGCGGCGGCCGAGTACGCGCCGTTGCTGCCTTCGGTGATGTCGCGGAACCCCGGCTGTGCCTTGCCGGCGCCCACCCCCGCGTACAGCTTGCTGTGCACCAGCCCGAATCCGTGCCCCGCCAGCTGCGCCAGCCTGGCCAGCAATGCCGACCACAACGGCGAAACCGCGCTCGTGCCGCCGACGACGATCTGCTGTCCGTCGACCAGCACCTGGTACCCGGTCGCCGGATCCGCGTTGCCTGCCACGTCCGGGACGCCGCGGCCGGGCTTCCCGTCGCCCGCTCGCGTCGGCACGCCCGCGGCCTGCTGGTAGTCCGGCACCGGGAACGCGTCGCTCACGCCGCCGCCGGTCGCCCCGCCGCCGGAGGTGCCCCACACCGTTTCGGAGTTCACTGTGGACGGTGGGGTGCCGTCGAGTTTCGTACCGCCGCAGGCGAGCGCGTGCGGGCTCGACGCGGGGAAGTCGACGTGCTGTGCCCCGTCGTTCTGGCCGTCGGTGCTGCCGTTGTCGCCGGACGCGCAGCACACCGTCACGCCGAGCGCGGCCGCGTCGGCGAACGCCTGGTCCATCGCGGAACGGGCCTGCGGCGTCCATTGGTCCTCGGATTGGCCCCAGCTGATGCTGACCGCGACCGGCGTCGGCGTCGCGTGCACCGCGGTGCTGACCGCGTCCAGGAAGCCCTGGTCGGTGTTCGGCGCGAAGTAGACGATTTGTGCGGCTCCGGGCGCGAGCGCGCCGATGACCTCGACGTCCAGCAGCACCTCGCCGTCCGCCGAGTTCGGGTCGCCGGTCGGTGCGTTCTTGCCGCCGTCGACTCCGGCCGCGGTCACCTTCGGTTCGGTGATCTTCAAGTCCGCGAAGTACTTCTTGAGGTCCTCGGGCTTGTAGCCGCCGCCGAGTTCGATCACCGCGACGGTCTGCCCGGCGCCGTCGGCGTCGGCCGGAAATCCGTACAGCTGCCCGACCTTGTCCGGCGAATAGCCCTGTGCGGCGGCTTCCTTGTGCAGCCGGAACTGTGCCCGTGCCTGCGGCCGTTCGTCGAGACCGAGCACGGCGACCACGACATCGCCGAGCGCGGCCGGCACTCCCAGTTCCCCGGTGCGCGCGGAGAATTCGCCGTGCTCGCCGTGGCGGACCAGGTTCAGTTCGGTCTGGAACGCGGCCGTCATCGCGCGGGCCGGGCCCCGGACCGCGACGCGGCGCGACCCGGGATGCTCTTCGGTGACGGTGAGCCCGGCGTCGGTGAGGACGGTCCGCACCAGGTCGAGATCGTCGGCGGTGGCCCCGTACTGCTCGGCGAACGCCCCCGGGGCGAGGGGCTCGCTCAGCGCGGCCACGTCCAGATCGGCGCGCCGCCGCAGCACGACGGTCGCGGTGACGGTGGCGTCCGCGTCGAGAGGACCGAGCACCTCGGCCTCGGCGAGCGCGGGACGCAGGCTTCCGGATAGCGATACCCACTGTGATTCTGTCATCACTCAATGGTGAACCTGTTCGCGCCGGTCCACCATCGTCGCATCCCCCGTCCGGCGGCAAAACCTGTCCGGTTTTCTGTCGACCCGATGACCGGGACCGCCGCTGCCGAGCAGCGCGGGCGCGCGCACAGTATTTCCATGAGACGGATCCTGACTCTGAGCACGGCCGCCGTGCTCACGCTGGGCGCGGTCACCGCGTCCGGCAGTGCCGAGGGCGATCTGGCCGCGCACGGCTGGGTCGGCACGTGGGCGGCGTCGCCCGCGGCCGCGGTGGCGAACACGCCGCAGGGGTATCCGAACTACTCGATCCGCAACGTCGTGCACACCAGCGCGGGCGGAAATCAGGCCAGGGTAAGGCTTTCCAACACCTTTGGCACCGCGCCGCTGACCTTCGGCCACGTGACCCTCGCCGTCGCCGCCGACGGCCCGCGCGCGGCCGGCGGCACCATGCGCACGCTGACGTTCGGCGGCCAGTCCACAGTGGTGGTGCCGCCGGGCGGCGAGGTGCTGAGCGACCCGGCGTGGCTGCGCGTTCCGGCCGACGCCGACCTCCTCGTGACCACCTACGTGCCCACGCCGTCCGGCCCGGTCACCTACCATCCGCTCGCGCAGCAGACGTCCTTCTTCACCCGCGCCGGCGATTTCGCGACCGAGGAATCCGGCTCCTCGTTCACCGAGCGAACCTCCGTGTGGCACTACGTCAGCGAGGTCGACGTCCGCGGCCCCGCGCACGGCACCGTCGTGACCCTCGGCGATTCGATCACCGACGGCGCGCTCTCCACGCCCGGCGCGAACCACCGCTGGCCGGACCGGTTGAGCGACCGCCTGCACGGACGGCTCGGCGTGCTCAACTCCGGCATCAGCGGCAACCGCCTGCTGCTCGACGGGGCCACCGCCGGCCGCAACGCACTCGCCCGGCTCGCCGACGACGTGCTGACCAGCGGCGACGTCCGCACGCTGATCGTGCTCGAAGGCATCAACGACATCCAGCAGAACCCGCACCAGACCGATCCGGCGATGATCGTCTCCGCACTGCGCCAGATCGTCGCGCAGGCCAAGGCGCAGGGCATCCGGGTCATCGGCGGCACGCTGACGCCGTTCAAGGGCTGGAAGATCTACGACCCGACGCTGGAAAAGACCCGCCAGTCGGTGAACACCTTCATCCGGACCAGCGGGATCTACGACGGCGTCGTCGACTTCGACGCCGCCATCCGCGATCCCGCCGACCCGCTCGCGATGCTGCCCGCCTACGACTCCGGCGACCACCTGCACCCGAACGACGCCGGATACCAGCGGATGGCCGACGCCGTGCCGCTCACTCTCCTGTGACCGGCACGAGCGGCTTGCGCGGGAACGCCAGCACCGCGAGCAGGCTGAGCACGCCGACCCCCACCATGTAGAGCGAGACGGACAACGACGTCCCGGTCGAACTCTGCAACGCGGTCGCGATCAACGGCGCGAACCCGCCGCCCAGCACCGCGCCCACCGCGTACGCGAACGACGATCCGCTGTAGCGGAACCGGGACTCGAACAGCTCCGAGAACAACGCCGACTGCGGCCCGTACGTCGCGCCGAGGCCCATGTTCAAAACGACCACGGCGACGATCAGCAACCACGGCTGCGCGGTGTCCACGAGCAGGAAGAACGGAATCGACCAGACCACCAGCAGCACGGAACCCGCGAGATAGACCGGTTTCCGCCCGACCGAATCCGACCAGATCGCCGCCGCGACGATGCTCGCCAGCCACACCACGCTGCCGACGATCACCACGACCAGCATCGTCGTGCTGGACAGCTTCAGCACCGCAGTGCCGTACGACAGCAGGTACGCGAAGAAGATGTACCCCATCGCGGTGTTCGCGATGAAGCTGACCGCCGCCGCCAGCACCTGCTTCGGCCGCGCGCGCAAGACTTCCACGATCGGCAGCTTGCTGCGCGCACCGGTGCTGCGCAGCTTCGCGAACACCGGGCTTTCCTCGACCCGCAACCGGATCACCAGCCCGACCGCCACCAGCACGAGACTGACCAGGAACGGGATCCGCCAGCCCCACGACCGGAACTGATCCGGCGACAGCGAACTGTTCACCACGAAGAACACCAGCTGCGCGAGGATCAGCCCCGCCGGGACCCCGATCTGGGAGAACGATCCGTATCGCCCGCGCTTGCCCTCCGGAGCGTGCTCGACCGCCATCAGGGCCGCGCCGCCCCACTCGCCGCCGGCCGAAATCCCTTGCAGCACCCGGAGAAAGACGAGCAGCACCGGCGCGATCACGCCCGCCTGATGAAAGGTCGGCAACACCCCGACCCCCGCGGTCGCGAGCCCCATCAGCACCAGCGAGGCGACCAGCATCGCCTTGCGCCCCACGCGATCGCCGAAGTGCCCCCAGACGATCCCGCCCAGCGGCCGCGCGACGAAGCCGACCCCAAGCGTCGCGAACGCGGCGAGCGTCCCGGACGCCGGGGACAGCGACGGGAAGAAGAGCTTGTTGAACACCAGCGCGGTCGCCGTGCTGTACGCGAAGTAGTCGTACCACTCGATGGTCGTCCCGATCGCGCTGGCGAGCGCCACCCGCCGGACCCGCCCCGCCGCGTTCACATCCTGCTCAAGCACCACTGCCGAGCCCCCTTCTCGTTCAGGCGCGTCATCTTGGCACGGCGGCTCCCCTCCGGTCGACCACCGGAAGGCGGGGGCACGGAAACCCGGTTCCCGCCGCGCCCGTCGGTGTGCCAGGGTCGGCCGGTGCCCGATTCCTTCCTCGAACTGCAGCGCTGGCAGTTCGACCTCACCTGGTCGCTGTTCGAGTACCACCTGGAGCGGCTGGAACCCGAGGACTTCCTCTGGGAGCCCGCCGCACTGCACTGGACGATGCACCAGGCCGAGGACGGGACCTGGACGCCGGACTGGGCCGAAAGCGAGCCCGATCCCGTTCCAGCGCCCACGGCCGCCTGGCTGAGCTGGCACCTCGGCTGGTGGTGGAGCGCCGCCCTCGACCAGGTCCGCGGCCGGGCGCCGCGGGAGCGGACCGCCGTCTCCTGGCCGGGCCCCGGCGAACCGGCCGTCGCCTGGCTCCGCGGCCTGCGCGCGGAGTGGCTCTCCGCACTGGACCAGCTCACCGACGCCGACCTGGCCGCCGCCGTCCCGTCCCTGCCCGACGGCGATCCCCGCCGCACCATCGGGCACCTGATCGCCTGGGCGAACGCCGAACTGATGAAGAACGTCGCGGAGATCGGCCAGCTCCGCCTGCAGCGAGCCGCCCGCTGAGCGCGCCTAACCCGCCTTGGCGATCAGCTCGTCCGCGACCCACCGCGCAACCCCGGCCGGATACGGCGCGGGCAGCCCGAGCACGACGTGGCCGAACCCGGCTTCCAGCGCTTCCCCGATCGCCGCCCGGGTGAGCGCGGGCTGGTCGTACGACACCGGCAGATGGATCGAGCGCACGATCTCCGCCGGGTCGCGGCCGATTTCCGCGCAGTACCCGTCCAGCATCGCACCGCGTTCGACGGCGTCCGCGATGTCCCCGCCGGGGATGTTCCAAACGTCGGCGTGCTCGGCGGCCGCGCGCAGCGTCGCACGGGCCCGGCCGCCGATCACGAACGGCGGATGCGGGCGCTGCACCGGCTTCGGATTGCCGAACGCGCCGCTGAGCTGAACGTGCTCGCCCGCGAAATCGAACGGCTTGTCCTCCGTCCACAGCTTGCGGATCACCGTGCACGCCTCGGCGAACCGGCCCACCGCGTCGGCGGTTTCCAGATACGGCAGGCCGTGCGCTTCGTACTCCCGGCGAGCCAGCGGGTGCCCCGGCCGGGAGCCGACGCCGAGGCCGAAGTCGAGCCGTCCGCCGGACACGACGTCGACGGTCGCGGCGATCTTCGCGAGCACCGCGGGCGGGCGGAACCGGTTGCTGGTCACCAAAAGCCCGAGCCGCAGCCGCTCGGTTTGCCCGGCAAGGGCCGAAAGCAGGGTCCAGCCCTCGAAGATCGGCCCGTCCGGTTCGCCCGCGATCGGCAGGAGATGGTCGAACAGCCAGGCGTGCTCGATGGCCGGGATTTCGTCCGCCTCAAGCCAGACCCGCCGCAGCGAGGCGTAATCCACCTGCATCGGCGCGGTCATGATCCCGAACCGCGGCTCACTCATGCGACTCGACCCGCCCGGCAAGACCGCCCTCGATCCCGGCCCAGCTCTCGTCCCCGGGCACCAGCACCTTGCGGAGATAAGCCGTGCTCACCCGCTGCTGCAAAGCGACCGCCTCCGGATTCTCGTCAGTGGTCTCCCGAGCCTCGTACCCCGGAATGCCTCCCAGCGAATGCTCCGCGCCGAACACCGTCAGCAGGCTCTTCTCCCCCGGACTGAGCCGGTACGCGTCGGTGAACCAGTCCGGCCCCCGCACCGACAGCATCGAATCGTCCCGATCCCCCGCGACAATCAGCGCGGGCGTCTTCATCTCCTCGAAACCAGGGCTCATGAACGGAAAATGCTCGGCGGCGAACGGAGACAGGTCCGCCCCGCCGGTCCCGGTGATCGCGAACAAAACCCCGGCGCTCACCCGGGAATCGGACCAATCCTCCTCGGCCCCGGCCACCCGGGCCCCCAGCAGCATGCTCGCCGACTGCGCTCCCCAGGAATGCCCGGCCACGGCGATCCGGCCGGGATCGACTCGCCCGCCCAACCCCGGCACCGCCCCCGCGACGGTGTCCAGCTGGTCGATAGCGTGCCGAAGGTCCTCGGCCCGCAACCGCCAGATGTCCGGCGTGCGCGGATCCTCCGCGGGCAACGCGCGAACCCGCGAATCGAGATGCGTCGGCTGCACGACGACAAACCCGTGCGCGGCCCAGTAATCGACCAGCGGCCCGTAACCGTCGGCCGACGAGCCGAACCCGTGCGAGAACACGATCACCGGAAGATCCCGCCCGGTCGCCGGAGCGGACACGCGCACCAGCAGGTCCTCGCCCCGCCCCGGCGCGTCGAGCCGCACCGGTTTGACGGAAACGACCGGAGCCGCGAACTGTACTGCGGACATAGGAGTACCTTCTTTCGCCGTCGGGCGCGAGGTGTGGTGGCCGGCGGCCCGATCTGGCATCATGAGCAAACGGAACGTTGCTCCGGTAACTATACGGAACACGGTTCCGATTGTCTACCGGCGGCACGCGGAGGGAGTGGCACGTGGGTGAGAACGCGGGGGCCCGCGCGAAACGGGCGGACGCCCGGCGCAACGAGAAGACCCTGCTCGACGCGGCGTCGGCGGTCTTCGTCGAGTCCGGAGTGGACGCCCCGGTCCGCGACATCGCGACCCGGGCGGGCGTCGGCGTGGGGACGATCTACCGGCACTTCCCGACCCGCGCCGACCTGATCATCGCGGTGTACCGGCACCAGGTCGAAGCGTGCGCCGACGCGGGCCCGAAACTGCTGGCGGACAACGCTTCCCCGCACGCCGCGCTCGCGCAGTGGATCGACCTGTTCGTCGACTTCCTCGTCACGAAGCACGGACTGGCCGGGATCATGCAGTCCGACCACAGCGGCTTCGAGGCACTGCACACGTACTTCCTCGACCGGCTCGTCCCGGTGTGCACCGAACTGCTCGACGCCGCCGCCAAGGCCGGGGAAATCCACACGGACCTGGAAGCGGTCCACCTGATGCGCGGGGTCGGAAACCTGTGCATCGGCGCGGAAGCCGACGACAGCTACGACGCACGCCGCCTCGCCGCGCTGCTGATCACCGGGTTGCGACAGAGCGGCTAACGCGCTCCGGCAATGCCCTTCACCGGGCAGCCGGAACCTCGACCTCGTCCGGACGCCGTTCCGGACGCAGCCCGCGCCAAGCGGTATGCCGCAGCCGCCCGTCGCCCGGGGTCAGCCGCCGGTACACGACCTCCCCCACCACCTCCGGCTTCAGCCAGTGCGCGCCGCGCGCCCGGTCCCGGGGCACCTCGTCGGCGAACGGGCTTGTCTTGCGCTCCAACGGAACCAGCTGAGCCAGCAGGTCCTGGAGCATCGCGTCGGTGAAGCCGGTGCCGACGTCGCCCAGGTACCGCAGCTGTCCCGAAACCGGGTCGTGCGCGCCTAGCAGCAGTGCGCCGATCGTGCCCTCCCGGCGGCCCTGGCCGGGACGCCAGCCGCCGAGCACCACCTCGGTCGTCTGCACCAGCGGGTGCTTGAGCCATTCCGGGCTGCGCCGTCCCGGGTGGTACCGCGACGCGCGGGCCTTCACCATCAGGCCCTCGAGCATCATTTTCCGCGCCACGTCGAGCAGTCCGGCCGGGGTCAGGCCGTCCTCGGCGAGGTCGCTGTGCCGGTACCAGGGCGTGATCGCGACCAGCTGGCGGTCCGGCGGTTCGATTCCGGCGAGGATCTCGCGGCGCTCCTCGTACGGCGCGTCGAGCAGGCTTTCGCCGGCCAGGCTCAGGATGTCGAAGGCGAAGTACGCGACCGCCTGCCAGGTGCGGTTCTGCAGGAGCCCGAAGTCGGGACGGCCGTGCTCGTCGAGTGCGACGATCTCGCCGTCGAGCACCGCCGGGCGGCCGCCCAGCGCGTCGCCGAGCGCGCCGGACAGTTGCGGGAACCTCGCGGTGAAGTCGTTGTCGTTGCGGCTGGTCAGCAACGTGGCACCGTCCGGAGCGACACGCATCGTCGCCCGGTAACCGTCCCATTTGAACTCGTAGGCGTACGCCGGGTCGTCGCGCAGCGTCCCGCCGTCGGGCGAGGCCAGCATCGGCTCGATCGCGGGCGGCATGCCGCGGGCGGGTTCGGACATTCGGGCACCTCCGGGCACCACCGTAAGGCGAACCCGCCGGATCCGCCGCCGTAAGATGGCCGGGTCCACGATGGAGGGGGCCAGGACCGGTGCCGAGCAAGGATTTCGAACGGATCGTCCGCAAGCTGCGGGAGGTCGAACGCGGCAGCGGCCGCGACTACACGTCGTTCAGCGTGCGCGGCAAGCGATTCGGCTACCACTGGCCGCGCACCGACACCGTCGGGCTCAAGCAGACCATCGCGGAGCAGCAGGCGCTAGTCTCCGAACGCCCGGACGTCTTCGAGGAGCAGTTCACGTCCGGCGGATTCGGCTGGGTGGTGGTCCAGCTGAGCGGCATCGAGGCCGACGAACTGGTCGAACTCGTGTACGAGGCGTGGCGGCTTTCCGCCCCCGAGGACCTCGCGGCCGAGGTTCCGCTGCCGCAGCTCTGACAATCCGGCATACCGGGTAACAACGCAGCGGGTCCTGGCGATCTTCTCCGTGTTTCCGGCGGAGGGGAATCTGCGGTGTCGCGGCGATCTGTACAGGTACTGGCGGCGTTCGGGGTGCTGGTCGTGGGGGTGTTCCTCGTGTACCACTCCCTCGGGACCGGCTCGTCCTGCGTCTCGCGCCTGGACACGCCCGGCTCATGCGGCCCGGCCTACGCCGACCCGGCGGAGTGGGGCGTGGCCCTCGTCTACGGCGCGCTCCTGGCGCTGATCTACCTGCGCTACCTCGCCGACCGCAAACCCGTCCACTGAGTCCACATCGGACCGTCCACACACGACAGTGCGCCCCGGCCGGAAAGCCGGGGCGCACCGAGGTTCACCAGGGGTTGTTGTCCTGCTCGTCCGGGTCGATCCCGCCCGGACGGCGGCCCTGCGGCGGCGCGGCGGGCCCGCCCGGCGCGGGCGGCGAAGCGGGCGGACGGGCCGCACCTCCGGCCGGGGGCGGCGTCGCCGGCGGCTCCGGCTGCTCCTCCGGGCCGTCCTGCTGGCCGTCCGGGTCCGGGTCGGGGTCCGGGAAGCGGTTGCGCAGCGAGTCGAGCATGACCGCGCGGGTGTCCGGGTCCTCGTCGCCGAGGCTGCGGCCCATGACCTCGGCCACGCGGTCGGTGATGCCCGACTGCGCCTTCCGCATGGTCTCGAGCACCATCCTGGAGAGTTCCTCCGGCGGGATGGTGCGCGTGCGGGAACTGAACACCAGGTCCGACACGACCCCGTCGGCCCCGACGGTGACCTTCACGGTCCCGTCCGGGCTCGTCGCGGTCAGCCGCAGCTGCTCGGTTTCCTGCTGGGCCGCCGCGTAGCGCTCCGCCTTGCGGGCGAACCCGGCCGCCCATTCGTCCATTCGCCGGATTGCGTCGTCGGGGTCCCTGATCAGGTCGCCCAGCCCACCCGCGCTGGTCATGCTTTTCGTTCTCCTCGAATCCCGTCGCCCGCGCCGCTGCGGGCGGGTCTGGTCCTGCCCGCGACGGGCACCGTCATTCCGCCGACGGTACCCGCCCGCCGCCGGGCCGCGCGGGTGCCACCTCGCTACGCCTCGTTGGGCGAAACGTCCCGGTCCGGGTTCGTCCGGACCTCCACCCGCTCCTTCGGCTGCAAGGGCGTTTCGCCGTCGTACCGGGCCTCGGCGGGCACGCCGTCCCTGGCGAGCGGGGCCTGCACCCCGCCGACCCGGAACCGGTCCTTCAGTTCCGCGGCGTTCTCCTTGCTGAGCGGCCCTTCGGTGGCCACCTTCTTGAACGGCTTCGACTGGCCCTCGTCGCCCTCCTGGTAGGACTTCGCGGCGGTCCGCACGTTGTCCGCGGTCGCCTGGACGCCCTCGATCGCGCCGCCGATCGCCTCCTTGGCCTTCTCGCCGGTCGGGTTGATGATCGGCGGGAGGAACGCGCACAGCAGCCCGTACGCGTCGTCGGACATCGCGTAGTCGGCCGCCTGCGACGCGGTGTTCAGCCGGTCCACCAGCCCGTCCAGGTGGCTCGCGTGCGCCACGAGGTCGTCCGGTTCGACGCGGAACCCTTGTGCTCCTCCGCTCATCGCGGCCTCACTTCCAGTCCTTGTTCTTCCAGTCGCCGATCACCGGCGGGGCGACGACCTCGTCCGGCGCGAAGAACGACGGATCGTCCGACTCGACGAAGCTCGCGACCTTGTGTTCCTTGTCCTCCGGGCCCTTGCCGCCCTTGCCGCCGCCCATCGCTCCCATGCCGGGAGCGCCGGCCGCGCCCTTGCCGCCCGCGCCGCCGGAGCCCGGTCCGCCGCGCCCGGCGACGCCTTCCTCGGCCGGGCCGGAACCGCCCGCGCCGCTGAACGCGCCCCCGCCGGAGCCGCCCTTGGCACCGCCGAGGCCGCCCGCACCGCCGCCGCCGAGCCTGCTGCTGATGCTCTCGCCGTTGACGCCGCCGACCTTGCCGATGCCGCCGAGCTTCTCCCCGCTCGGCCCGGTGCCGCCGCCTGGGAACAGCGGCTTGCCGTCCGGGCCGATCTTGCCGGGGTTGAACGGCTTCGGCTCGTACGGCTTGATCCCGCCGGGACCCTCGGGGATCGAGGGCTTGAACGGCTGCGGCTTGTACGGGTTCGACTTGATCGGGTCCCCGTCCTTGAACGTCGGCGGGGTGAACGTCGGCGGGTTGAAGCTCGGGTTGCCGCCGCCGGGGTTGCCGCCACCGGGGATCGGCGGGATGTTCGGGGGTTGAAGCCCGGATTCCCGCCACCAGGGTTGCCGCCGCCCGGGATGGGCGGGATGTTCGGCGGGGTGAAGCCCTGTGCCTTCGTCGAACCCGGGTCGGAGTCCGAACCCGGGACGGTCGGGAACGAGCCGCCGGGGCCTCCCCCGCCCGGACCGCCGCCGGGACCGCCCTCGGGGATCTTCAGCGACGCCGGGTCGAACCTGCGGTCGGGATTCTGTCCGCCGGGACCGCCGTTGCCGCCGCCGTACCCGCCGCCGCCCGGCCCGCCGAGCGGCTTGCCGTCGGGTCCGATCGGTTGCCCGTCCGGGCCCACCGTCGTCCCCGGCGGGCCGATCGGCTTGCCGTCGGGGCCCAGCGGTCGCCCGTCGGGTCCGATGGGCTGGCCGTTCGGGCCGAGCGTCGTCCCGGGCGGGCCGATCGGCTTGCCGTCCGGGCCGATCGGGCGGCCGTCGGGCCCGACCCGCAGCCCGCCCGGCGCGCCCGCGCCTCCGCCGCCCAGCGGGGTGCCCTGCTGCGTCGCCGAATACCGGGCGGTGGGCAGCTTCGGCGGCTCGGCGAACTTCGGCGTCGCCACCGCGCCGCCGATGGTCTGGTCGTAGCGCGTCATGATCTGCGCGGCCTGGTCCCGGGCGGCCTGCTGGTCGTTGAAGGTCTTCATCGCCGAGGAGTAGGCCACGACGTACGCGGCCGGATCCTTGATCGTCATCAGGACCTTGTTCGCGTCCTGCGCCGAGAACTTCACCGGCGGGTTGGCGTTCATCGCCTTCTGCGTCTCGTTGAGCGCCTGCGAGTGGATCTCCTGCTGGCGCCCGGTCAGCGACGCGCCCTGCGCGGTGGTGCCGAGCCACTTGCCGACGTTGGCGAGGTGCACGCGCGCCGCGTCGCCGCCCTCGCCCTTCCAGTCCGAGGTGCTCGCGTTGATCGCGTCGCCGAGATTCTTCTGGTGCGTCGCCAGCTCGTTGCCGATGCGCACCCACTCCTCCGACGACTCGGCCACCGCGGCCGGGTCCGCGTCCGAGGTGATGGCCTCGACCATCTGCTCGTGCGTCGCGTTCTTCCAGTCGGTGTGCGGAGCGGCGCCCGGATCGCGCATTTCCAGGTCTTTGCCGAGGTTCTTCTTCGACTCTTCCAGGTTCCGCTGGTACATCGCCTGGATCAGCTGGTCGCGCGCCTTCCCCTGGACGTTCGGGAGCAGCCAGCCGTTGAAGATGGAGTCGATCTTCGTCGTCGCGTCCTCGCGCAGCTTGTCGCCCGAGGCCACGTCGTCCGGCCGCACCGGGCCGATGTAGTACTTCGACGACGGGTCCAGCGTCGGGTTGTACAAGTCCTTGTTGCGCGGGTCGTAGTCCGTCGAGGACGGATCGGAGACGGACTCGGCGGTCGGTTGCTTCTTGTCGTCGGCCACTGGTCTCCCCTTCAGCCCTGCTCTTGCGCGGTGCGGTGGATGCGCTCGAAGGTCTCCCGCGAGCTGTGCTCCCGCTCCTTGTAGTTCTTCTTCGCGAGCTTGATCGCCTCGACGTAGGTCGGGAACTCGTCGCGCGCCGCCTGCAGTTGGGTGAGCAGGCCCTGCTGGTCGCGCGCGGTCTCGGTCATGTGCTTGCTGACGAACTGCCCGGCCGGGCTCTTCGACATCGCCGGCACCTCGCCGACCTTCTCCAGCGCGTTCCAGCGCGCCTGCAGGGCGTCGACCACGCCTTCGAGCGCGGCGATCATCTTGTCGCCGGTGCTGTCGTCCACCGCGAACGATCCGCGCTCGGCCAGCGTCTTCAGCTGGCGCGCGGGCAGCAGGTCCCTCGTGGCGGCCATGGGGGCCACCCTCGCCTGCATCGCCATCGGTGCCTCGTCGGTCATCGGGACCTCGTTCTCCTCGTGAACTGTCGCCGCTTGTCGGGGGAATGCTCAGTAAACGTCAGAAATCGCCTGCTGCACTGCGCGCTTCAGCTCGCGGGGCCCGGCGGGCAGGTACTCGGCGGTCAGGTCGCCCGCGTCGCTGACGGCCGACTTGATCAGGTAGCGGCCGTCGGCCGTGTCGAGCCAGCCGACCGGGGACCCGGCGCGCCGCTCGCCGTGGCGGCCCCAGCCGCTCGCGACGAGGTGCCCGCCGCCGAGCCGGGGCTGGGCCAGCACGCGTTCGAGGACCTCGGTCCCGCCGGGGGCGGCGCGGGAGACCCGCGGGTCCGGGCGGCGCGGCTGCACGCGCCCGCTGACCTCGATCATCCCGAACGCGTCGGTCTCTTCCTCGTCCTCGGCCGCCTCGGCCCGGCGGCGCGCGGTCATCGCGGACACCTCCTGCGAGGCCGCCTGGCGGATGGTGTGCGCCCCGGTGCTGGCCGGGCGGGCCCTCGGCAGCACGCCGGCGACGACGTCGACCAGTTCCTCGTCGTCGAAGAGCGAGAACAGCAGTTCGTCGGTCTTCGGGTCCTGGGTGATCCCGAGCGCCTGCCTGCCGTCGCTGAGCGCGACCACCGCGATGTCCGCGCCGAGCCCGTCGATCCCGCTGACCGCGACCGACACCCGCGGCTTCGCGAGCAGTTCGAAGGCGGTGCGCACGTACGGGCTCAGCTCGTCGCCGACCGACAGCCTGCGCTCCTCGATCGCGTCGTTCACGACCTTCGCGACCTGCACGTACCGGTCCGGCTCCGCGGGCACGGTGCCGATCCGGAGCGGGAACTGGCGGATGTTCCCGCCGGTCGCCTCCCCGACCACCAAAGCTTCGACGACGTCGAGAACGAACTCGAACCTGTCCGCCATCCCGAGTGCATCCTTCCCACAACCGGGTCATGCACGGCTGCCTCGGCCCCGTGTGAGTGACGCCGGATTGCGTTGCCGTACCAGGGATTCGCAATGGGGAAAGAGTATCAGTCCGGCGGGGGAAGGTGATCACCACGGGGACGGCTGCCCCAATGTACCCGTGGACGGTGTCCGAACAGACATGACCTGCGGTTTCGGCGCGCGCGTCCCTTGACGCGCGCCCGGGAAGCGACGGAAATTCCTGCTTGCCGGAAAGCGAACAAAGGCCGCCGCGAGATCGCGGCGGCCCTTGCCGTGCCCGGTTTTACCGAGTTGTTCGCCTGTCCTTCGCCCCCGTTTCGGCTGGTTGTCGCTCCACAATGGACCGGAGCGGTCAGCGGACCCCGCGCGCCCGTTCGATGTCCGGTGAGCGGTACATCCGCTCCGGGATCCGGGCCAGCGTCGACTCGTGCACCTGCGGCCCGAGCCCGTACAGCTTCTGGAAGCTCATGATCAGCGGCCGCCACGCGTCCGGGTCGACGCGGTCGTCGGTGCCGGGCAGCCGGATGTCGTCGTGCACGAACACCCGCTGCACCCGCACCTCCAGCCCGACGATGCCGCCGCGCTGCGCCTCGTCGTCCTCCGCGAAGGGATGCACGGACTCCAGCACCGCCTCCATCGCGACCGGGCATTCGGCGACCCGGGGCGGAGCCACCGTCTCCGACGGCACCGGCGTGAGCCCGGCGCGGCCGAATTTGTCCGCGACGTGGAAGTACCCGCGGTCCTCCTTGAACGGCGGCACCGGATCGGACCCGGTGGTCAGCGCGAGCCGGTCCACCGCGGCGGCCATCGCCGACGACGGCAGGTTCAGCACGCATTCTCGCGTGCGCAGCAGGTTGAGCGTGGTCTTCGAACGCGCGCCGAGGCCGAGCATCGCGCGCCAGCCGAGCCAGAACGCCGACGACATCGGGGCCAGGTTGGCCGAACCGTCCTCATTGGACGTGGAGACCAGCACCACCGGGGTGCCGAAGTACAGGATGCCGGGCTCGATCGCCGTGTGCGTGGGAAAAGTCGTGTTCACACCGCTCAGTCTGGCTACCGCCGCCGGTGTCCCGCTGGCGGAAATCAGCCGTCGCTTTCCCCGGGGCGGCAAGCCGTGAAGGCGCGCGCGGCTTTCGACCGTCCACAAAGGATGGCAGCAGGTCCGTGAAGGACTCCCTGGGGGAATCAGATTCCCTCAGGGAGTCCTTCACGGACAACTAGGCGATGCCCGCGGAAGCCAGCGCGCGGCCGGTGAGGACCCGGGCGAGGTGCTGGCGGTACTCGGCGGTGGCGTGCGGTTCTTCCGGCGGCGAAGTGTCCTCCGCGGCCAGTTTCGCCGCTTCCGCCGCGGTCGCCCCGTCCGCGAGTGCGCGTTCGGTGGCCGAAGCCCGCAGCGGCGTGCCGCCCATGTTGATCAGCCCGACCGAACGCCCGGTGACCGCGACGCCCACGATCGCCCAGTCGATGGCCCGGCGGGTGAACTTCTCGAAGCCCCAGCCGAGCCCCGCCTGGCTCGGCAGCCGGATCTCGGTGAGCAGTTCGTCCGGTTCCAGCGGCGTCGTGAACGGGCCGAGGAAGAACTCCGCGGCCGGGATCCGCCGCTCCCCTCGCGGCCCGCGCGCGACGAGCGTGCCGTCCGCCGCGAGCACGGCGGCGGGGAGGTCCGCGGCCGAGTCGGCGTGCACCAGCGAGCCGCCGATCGTGCCGCGGTGGCGCACCTGCGGGTCGCCGACCGAGCCGGACACGTGCGCGAGCAGCGGCGCGTGCTCGGCGAGCACCGGGTCGTGTTCGAGATCGTGGTACCGCGACAGCGCCCCGATCACCACCTCGTCGCCCTCGGTCCGGACGAACTTCAGCTCCCGCAACGGCGCGATGTCCACCACGACCTCGGGCGCGGCGAACCGGAGCTTCATCAGCGGCAGCAGCGAATGCCCGCCGGCGAGCAGCTTCGCGTCCTCCCCGTGCTCGGCGAGCAAGGCGAGCGCTTCGTCCACAGTGGACGCGCGCCGGTAGGAGAACTCGGCCGGGATCACTGCGCCACCTCCTGTCCGGACGCGTCGATGACAGCGCTGACGATGTTGTGGTAGCCGGTGCAGCGGCAGAGGTTGCCCTCCAGCGCCGCGCGGGCCTCGTCGCGGGTCGGCTTCGGGTTCTCCTTCAGCAGCGACACCGTCGCCATCATCATGCCGGGCGTGCAGAACCCGCACTGCAGGCCGTGCTGCTCGCGGAACGCACGCTGCACCGGGTGCAGGCCGTCTTCTGAGGCCAGACCCTCCACTGTGGTCACTTCGCGCCCGTCCGCCTGCGCGGCCAGCACCGTGCAGGACTTCACCGATTCGCCGTCGAGCAGCACCGTGCACGCCCCGCAGGACGTGGTGTCGCAGCCGATGTTCGTGCCGGTGAGGCCCGCGGTGTCCCGCAGGTAGTGCACGAGCAGGGTGCGGTCGGGCACCTCCCCGGCGATCGTCTTCCCGTTCACCTCGATCGAGACCCGCACGTCAGTTCGCCTTCCTAGCGTCGTTCAGGGCCGTCCACACCCGCAGCGGGGTGGTCGGCATGTCCAGGTGCGTCACGCCGAGGTGGGCGAGCGCGTCCACCACCGCGTTGTGCACCGCGGGCGTCGACCCGATGGTCGCCGCCTCGCCGATTCCCTTGACCCCCAGCAGGTTCCGGGTCGTCGGCGTTTCCATGTCCACCAGTTCGAAATCGGGCAGCTCGGGCGCGGTGACGAACGAGTAGTCGGCCAGCGTCGCGGTGGTCGGGTTGCCGTCCGCGTCGTAGCTCATCACCTCGAGCAGCGCCTGCGCGATGCCCTGGCCGAGCCCGCCGTGCCGCTGGCCGCGGAAGGTCAGCGGGTTCACGATCGGGCCCGCGTCGTCGAGCGCGACCAGCCTGCGCACCTCGACCTTGCCGGTTTCGGTGTCGACCTCGACCACCGCGAGGTGCGCGCCGAACGGGAACGTCGGCGCGCCGTCGCCGAACCAGACGTCCGCGGTGAACCCGTCCGCCTCGGCGGCCACCCGGGCCCAGTCGAGCGTCGTGCTGGACGGGGCGCCGCGGACCTGCCAGACGCCGCGTTCCGCGTCCAGCTCCAGGTCGTCCGGCGCGGCTTCGAGCAGTTCCGCCGCGACCTGGCGGGCCTGCGCCACGACCTCCTCGGCGGCCTGCCGGATCGCGGAACCGCCGAGCTGCAGCGACCGCGAGCCGAACGTCCCGATCGCGCGCGGGACCTCGTCGGTGTCGCCGTGCCGCACGGTGATCTTGCCCAGCGGCACGCCCAGCTGGTCCGACAGCAGCATCGCCAGCGACGTCCCGAGCCCCTGCCCGTGCGGGGAGCTTCCGGTCCACGCGGTGACCGAACCGTCCGGGTGCACGTCGACCCGGCCGCTCTCGCCTCCCGCGTCGCCGCCGGTGATCTCCACATAGGACGCGATGCCGAGACCGAGCGCCACCGGATCCCCGGCTTCGCGGCGCTTCCGCTGTTCCTCGCGCAGCTGCGCGTATCCCGCCGCGTCGAGCACCTTGTCGAGCGCCGCGGCGTACTCGCCGGTGTCGTAGGAGCCGCCAGTCGGTGTCTGGTAAGGAAACTCTTCGGGCCGGATGAAGTTGACCCGCCGGACGTCCGCCGGATCCATGCCGATTTCCGCGGCGAACAGGTCCATCGCGCGCTCGACCGCCGCCGTCGCCTCGGGACGGCCCGCGCCTCGGTAGGCCGCGATCGGCGTCGTGGTGGTGACCACGCCGCGGCTGCGCGTCTGCACCACCGGGAAGCGGTACACGCCCGGCGCCATCAGCTCGGTGAGCGTGGGCAGGAACAGTGCCCGCGGGTACGCGCCGGCGTCCTGGAGGACGTCGAGCCGGTACACGAGCACAGTTCCGTCGCGCTTGCCGCCGATGGTCACGGTGTTGCGCTGCGCGCGGCCGTGCGTCATCGAGGTGAGGTTCTCGCTGCGCGACTCGGCCCACCGCACCGCCCGTCCGGCTTGCTTCGAAGCCCAGGCGAGCAGGACGGCTTCCGGATCCGCGCCGATCTTCGCGCCGAACCCGCCGCCGACGTCCGGCGTGATCACCCGCACCCGGTCCTCGTCCACGCCGAGCCCGCCGGCCACGATGCTGCGGCCGATCTGCGCGTTCTGAGTGGAAAGCCACAGCGTGACCCGTCCGTCCTCGCCCCACGCGACGGACGCGCCGCGCGGTTCGACCGGAGCCGGGGCCACGCGCTGGTTGAGGATCTCCTCGGTGACGACGACCTCGCAGTCCTCGAACACCGAATCGTCGAACTCCTCGGGACCGTTCGTGTGGACCACGTTGCTGCCGTGGTCCGGGAACACCAGCGTCTCGCCGGCCAGCGCGGTGTCGAAGTCCGCGACCGCGTCCAGCGGGTCGTAGTCCACATCGACCAGCTCGGCCGCGTCGGCGAGCTGGTACCGCTCCTCGGCGAGCACCAGCGCGACCGGCTCGCCGACGTAGCGCACGACGTCGCCGGCCAGGAACGGCTCGGGCACCGGCCCGGCCTTGCCCGGCGCGAGATCCAGGTCGGCCGCGGTGTACACGCCGACCACGCCCGGCGCGCTGCGTGCTTCTTCCACGTCGATGCCGACGATCCGCGCGTGCGCGATCGGGCTGCGCACGAAAACCGCGTGCACCGCGCCGGCGAGCGCTTCTTCCTTGAGGTCGTCGACGTACGTTCCGCCCGCGGTGATCAGCTTCTCGTCCTCGACGCGCACCACCCGGGTGCCGACAATGCTCATCTGTCCTCCTGCTCGGGTACCCCGCCGACTATGCCCGCTTCCGCCGTTCCGCGTCAGCCCGAACGGGCCTGCCACGCCGAAACCGCCGCCAAAGCGAGCTTGCCGAGGCGTCGCGGAACATAGCGCACCGGTTCCCCGGGGCGGGCGAATGACTCGGTTCGATCGTCGGCAACTCAGGGCGGGGTTGCTTCAAGCGAGCAATCGGTACTTCGTCGTCACCGCGAGCCCGCCGCCGGGATCTCCTCCTCGAACCAAGCCCGGAGCGACTCCAGCGTCTCCGCGATGTTCTGGCCGGCGAGGTGCTCCAGATACGCCTTGCGCAGCGGGAGCTGGTGCCGCAGCTCGCCGTCCTCGGAAGGAAGGAACTGCTCGCCTACCCAGCGGACCTCGGCGAAGGTGTTGAAGATGCCGCTCTTGCCAAGCCGTGACGGAAGCGCATCGAGCCAGCCACCTCTGCGGAATCCAGCAGTTGGTGGATCGACCGGTTCACCACGTAGCGGGCACCGTCGAACACGGCCACGTCCTGAAGCCACGGTCGTGTGCGCGCTGGAGCAGGCGGAGCGCCTTAGCGGCAGCGGCATAGTCAAAGTCGGTTTGCTGGGTCATGTCGGAGTCCCGTCCGTTATGCCCAGCAGTCGCAAGCCGGTCGCCACGCGTTACCGACCCGCGTCAGCCCGCATAGGCCTGCCATGCCAAAACCGCCGCCAACGCGAGCCCGCCGAGGCCGATCGCGATGCGCAGCGGGGTCGCGGGCAGGTAGCGCACCAGGATCGAGCCCAGCCACGAACCCGCGACCGAACCCAGGCACACCGCGATCGCCGCGGGCCAGAAGACCTTGCCGGTGAAGGCGAACACGAGCGCCGCGATCAGGTTCGCGGTGCCGGTGGCGATGTTCTTCGCCGCGTTCGTGCGGGCCAGCGACTGGCTCCAGGCCGTGGTCAGCAGCGCGAGCATCAGCACCCCGGCCGCGGCCCCGAAGTACCCGCCGTACACCCCGACGAGGAACGCGGCGATCCCGGTCAGCGGGCCGATTCCGCGGTGTTCGCGGTGCTCGGCCATCCGCCGCAGCCGCGGACCGGCCATGAGCACGATCGACGCGCCGCCGATCAGCCACGGCACGACGACGGTGAACGCGTCCGCCGAGCTGACCAGCAGCACCAGCCCGCCGCACGCGCCGCCCGCCGTGGTGATCAGGCACAGCGGCAGCAGGCGGCGGCCCTGGCCCTTCAGCTCCGGCCGCGCGCCGACGGCCGCTCCGGCGGTGGTCCCCAGCATCGCGACGGTGTTGGTGACGTTCGCTGTCACCGGCGGCAGCCCGGCGGCGAGCAGCGCCGGGTACGACACCAGCGACGCGAGGCCCGCGGTCGCGCCGGTGAGCCCGGCCCCGACCCCGGCCAGCACGAGAAGCAGGAATCCGCCGGGGCCAGTGATCACGTTGTCATCTCAGCACGACGGTTCCGGCGTCCTCCATCCGGACCAGTGCTCCCCCGGCGAAACGTATAGGCCGTTATACAGAGTTGTCCGAAACCGGACGGGATCGGCCGGGAGGGTTGCCCGGTCGCGCGGCCGCCGCACAGAATCCGCGTTGACAAGGTTGTCAGCATTCGGGAGGACACGGGATGGACGGGTTCACCCGGCGGCAGGCGCTCGGTTTCGCGGGCGCGGGAGCCGCGGTCCTCCTGGCCTCGGGCACGTCTCTCGCGCAGGCGGCGCCCCGGCCCGCCTCGCCGGATCCGGTCGCCGCGACGTACCTGCGCGTCCTCCTCCGGCACACCCGCTGGGCGGAGCAGCAGTTCGACGCGGCCGCCGGGATCTATCCGGCCCGCGACTTCACGTTCGCGGTCGTCCTCGGCAACGCGCTCCTGCTGACCCGCGACGGCTACGACGCGACCGTCGCCGGTGTCAGCCGCGAAACCCTCCGCGCGCACACGCTGGCCACCATCAAGCACTTCGCCGCCTCGAACCGGCTCACCGGCGGCTCCGAATGGGGCCGGAAGCTGTTCTTCGACACCACTTTCCAGTCCTACTTCCAGCTCGCCGCGCGTCTCTTGTGGACAGAGCTGGACGCGGCGACGCAACGGAACGTCGAGCGCATCGCCACCGAACAGGCCGCCTACACGACCAGCCTCGGCACCGGCAACGACCCCGCCTCCGGCGATTGGACGCCCAACGGCCTGCACGGCGGCTACGTCGGCGACACGAAGCTCGAAGAGATGGGCGTCTACGCACAGTCGCTCGCCCCCGCGCTCGCCTGGGCGGCGAAGGATCCGCGCGCACCGGAATGGCGGGCGGCCTTCGGCGCGTGGAGCCGCAACGAGGGCGGCCTGCCCGCCGCGGATCTGGCGAATCCCCGCCTGGTCGACGGAAAGCCGGTCAACGCCAACACCGCCACCAACCTGTACGACACGTTCCTCGTCGAGAACCACGGCTCGTTCGGCCCGCACTACCAGGAAGAACTCTGGCGCACGTCCGGCCGCAACGCGATGCACTTCCTCGCCGCCGGCGTCCCGCTGCCCGAGGTGCTCACCGCGCAGCCGAACGGCGAACTCCTGTGGCGCACCATGCTCCTGATGACCAGCGACGCGGGCGAACCGCTCATGCCGATGGTCGCCGACCGCGAACACCTCTACGGCCGGGACGTCATCCCGCTGGCCTTCCGCGCACAAGTCCTCGGCGACCGCTTCGCCGCCTACGCCGAGGCACAACTGGCCGCGCGGCTTGAGCCGTACCAGGCTTATCCGCCGGTCGACCGGATCACGAAGTTCTCCGGCGAACCGAAGTACGAGCCGGAAGCCCGCGCCGAACTCGCCATCAGCTACCTCCTGCACGAATGGCGCGCCAGCCATGGCGGCCCGATCAACCCGGTGCGCAAGGAGGAATTCGACGCCCACGCCGCGCGCGCCGCCGATTTCGGCTCCGGGCCCGGTCTGCTGGCTCACCGCTCCCCCGGCGCGTGGGCCGCGACCGTCAGCAAGCCCGGCTTCGTGAAGTTCGCCTGGCAGCCGAACCACGACGACTGGCTGTTCGTCCTCGGCGGCGCCAATCCGATGCTGCTGCCGGCCACGAAGCTCGCGGTACGCGAACGTCACACCACGACGTACCGCAAGGTGCGCGACGGATTCGACGGCACCGTCGGCATCCTGCGCTTCCACACCGGATACGCCGCACTCGCCACTCTCCCGACCGGCACCGCGGTCTACGCCAGCACCGGCGTCGCGTCCGACGAAGGCGTGCTCAACGTCTACAACCTTGCCATGCCAGGCGTTCCCGGCCTCGACGGCAACCGCACCTACACCGCCGCCGAGGGCTCGGTGACTCTCCCCGCGCAGTCCGGCTTCCGCACCGACGACCTGACCTTCGCCCCGGTGACCGCGCGGCACGTGCGCATGCTCGGCGTCCAGCCGGATCCGCAGTACGGCTACTCGCTCTGGTCCTTCGAGGTCCACGACGGCACCGGCCCCGACCTGGCTTTGGCGGGAACCGCGACCGCGTCGTCCGCCGCGCCGGGCAGGGATGCGAAGTATGCCACCGACGGCGATTCCGCCACCCGCTGGGCAGTGTCCACATCGGACCGTCCGCGCGCGGACAGCTGGCTGGCCGTCGATCTCGGCAAGCCGCAGAAGTTCGACCGCGTCCGCTTGAGCTGGGAGGCGGCCGCCGGGCGGAAGTACCGGATCGAAACCTCGCCCGACGGCGTCACCTGGACCTCGGTCGCGACCTACCCGGCACCCGCGCTGCGCAGCACCGGCGGCTGGCTGGACATCGACGGCCGGGCCGGGATCGTCGTCACCAGCCCGAATCCGCTCACCGTCACGAACGACCACGTGACGCTCTCCGCCGGTCCGCCCGCGCCGCTGCTGGCCGAGCTGTATCCCGGCCGCGTGAATCTGTCCAAACTCGCCGGTCGCGCACGCGCCACCGCTAACGGAGCCCACGCCAGTGTCACGGACGATTTCCTAGTGCTGGCAAACCTTTCCGACACCGCGGTGACCGGAACCGTTTCCCTGCCACAGGATCGCACGGCGCTGCTGCTGTACCGTGGCACGCAGAAAGTCACCACGTCCGGCAGCGCGGTCACCTTCGAACTGGCCCCGGCCGAAGGCCGGATCGAGCCGCCGCGATTCACCGTGCGCGGAACGTTCGGCGCCGCCGTGCCGCCCGGTCTGACTGCGGTAGTGCACGACGCCAGCCGACTCGACCTCACCGCACCGTCCGGGTTGCTCCCGGCCGTCGTGACCGTGACCCCGGCTGGTGGTCAGCCGCGCACAGTCACGCTGCCGCCGCGCCGCACCGTGCCCGTGGTCTTCGGCGAGATCCGCCCGTACCCGCTGGCCGACCGCGCGCTCGGAGCCGTGACCTTCCCGGCCGAACCGCTGCCGCCCGGGATGACCAGCCCGGACGCCGCGGTGGACGACAACCCGTCGACAGCGTGGAAACCCGGCCCCGGCGGCCGTCTGGTGGTGGACCTCGGCACCCCGCTGCAACTCGCGACCGCCGAACTGGCCTGGACCGCCGGACACGTACCCGCCACCGTCGTCGAGACCAGCACCGACGGCATCACCTACACCGAAGCTGGCCGCCCCGACCGGAAACGCACCGCTTCCGTCGCCGTGCCCACACCGGTCCGGTACCTCGCCGTCCTCACCCTGGACTGGCGGGACGGCGACGCGAGCCTCACCCGGGTCTCGGCCCGCACCTCGCCGAGCTAGCCACTCACGGCCTACCCAGCGTTCCGTGCCGCGGCAGCGGCTGGCAGGTCGCCCAGCGGCAGCGCGAGCGTGTGCCCGGTCTGCTCGGCCTTCGCCCGCAGATACCGGACGTTGTCCTCGTTCGCGAAAACCCCGGTGCGCAGCCGTTCTCGCACGTCGATGCCGTGCCGCGCCAGCTGAGCCGCCTTGTCCGGGTTGTTCGACAGCAGATCCAGCTGCCGCACGCCGAGCACGGTGAGCATTTGCGCGGCCGCGGTGTAGTCGCGCGCGTCTTCCGGAAGGCCCAGCGCGGAGTTCGCCGCGTAGGTGTCCAAACCGGAATCCTGCAGCGCATACGCGTCGAGCTTGTTGTACAGCCCGATTCCGCGGCCCTCCTGGCGCAGGTAGAGCAGGTACCCGCCGGCCTCGGAAATCCGCTCGACCGCCTCCGCCAGCTGCGGGCCGCAATCGCAGCGCGCGGACCCGAAGACGTCGCCGGTGAGGCATTCCGAATGCAGCCGCACCACCGGCACCGGACCGGGTTTGCCCAGCACGAAGGCAAGATGCTCGAGCCCGTCGGACAGCCCCGTGAACGTGACCGCCTCCGAGGCGACCGCGGGCCTGCCGGGGAGCCGCAGCGGAATCCGCACGCGGGTGCGCACCTGTGGAACCGTCGTCATCGGGCAACTCCTTTCCCCCTCAGCCATTCCGACCCTACCCAGAACCACCGACAGAAACGCGTTCCCGGAGTGCGGCCGAGATCACGTAGGCTCGCGGGCATGGCCGACGCCCCGGAATTGTTCGCCCCGGAAACCGATCCCGCGCAGCTCGCCGACCTGCGCGCCCGGCTGCGCGCCACCCGCTTCCCGGACTCCCCAGAGGACGGCTGGGCGCTCGGCTCCGACGTCGCTTACCTGCGCGAACTGATCGCCTACTGGGCCGACGAGTTCGACTGGACCAAGCAGGAAGCCGCCCTCTCGCGGCTGCCCCGCTACCGCGTCCGGCTCGGCGGGTCCCGGATCCACTTCGTCCACGCCCGCGCGGCCGCGCCGGCCGGGCGCGCGCTGCCGCTCGTGCTGACCCACGGCTGGCCGGATTCGTTCTGGCGCTACTCGAAGGTCATCCCGCTGCTCACCGACCCCGGCGCGCACGGCGGCGACCCGGCGGACGCGTTCGACGTCGTCGTCCCGGACCTGCCGGGCTACGGCTATTCGGACCGCCCGGCCGGACCGGCCCCCGATTCAGTCGCCGTCGCCGGGCTGTGGGCCGAGCTGATGACCGTGCTCGGCTACCCGCGCTTCGCCGCCGCGGGCGGGGACATCGGCAGCAGCGTCAGCCGGTTCCTCGCCCTCGACCACCCGGACCGGGTCGTCGCCGTGCACCGGATGGACGGCGGCCTGCCCGCGTTCCCGCCGGACGACCTGACGCCCGAGGAACGCACCTGGCTCCAGGACGTCGCCGCCTGGGGCGCGGCCGAAGGCGCGTACGCCGCCATGCACCGCACCAAACCGCAGACCGCGGCCGTCGGGCTCACCGATTCGCCCGCCGGCCTGGCTGCCTGGATCGTCGAGAAACTCCGCGCCTGGAGCGATTGCGGCGGCGACGTCGAACGCGCCTTCACGAAGGACGAGATCCTCACGAACGTCACCATCTACTGGCTCACCGGCACCATCGGATCGGCGATGCGGATGTACCGGGCGAACGCCGCGATCCCGCCCGAACAGCACGCCCGCCGGGTCGAGGTGCCGTCCGGCTTCTCGCTCTTCCCGGCCGACCTCGCCCGTGCGCCCCGCGCCTGGCTGGACCGCGTGGCGAACACGGTCCGGGTCACCGAACCGGAGCGCGGCGGGCACTTCGCCCCGTTCGAGGAGCCCGAGCTGTACGCGCGGGAGCTGCGCGAGTTCTTCCGCCCGTTCCGGGAGGGCTAGCTCCCCCAGGTAGAAGACATCCACTCCACCCCGCCGTCCGGCATCAGCACCGGCGACAGCAACGCCAGGTCCGGCGGCACCAGCACCGCCGCCGCGACCAGCCCCGCCACCAGATCCTCGTCCCCCGCCCCCGGCCGGAACCGGTCCCGGACCGCGTCCAGCACCCCGGCCACCGCCTCCGCCGTCCAGCCGCCCGCGGGGTCGAGCGCCGACAACCGGCGGGCGGCCAGCGGGACCGGCACCGCGCGCGGCCGTTCCTCCCACCGCAGGAACCCCCGCGCGACCATCGCGAGCACCAGCCGCTCGTCCGCCCGCAGCCGCGCGGCCGGGACCGGCGACGACGTTCCGTCCGCGATGCGCACCTCCAGCACGTGCTCGCGGTCGCCCGAACCCCGCGCGTAGACCGGGAGATAGCCCGTCGACAGCGGCACCGGCGCGGCTCCGGCGAACAGCAGCCGGGACCGGGGCAGCCGCAGCGGCACCTTGCCGGTCGCCCGCACCCACCACCGGCCCGCGTGCCGTTCCAGCACGCCGTGGCAGCGGCTGACCCGCCGGTCGTCCTCGCCGAGCGGCACGGTCACCTCGGCGGTGTTCCGTCCGAAGGTCACCGGCCCGCGCAGCGCCGGCGGCACCAGGACTCCCCCCGCGCGTCCCAGCACCACCAGCGTGCCCGGCGGCGACGCGAATCCGAGCGCGAGGCTCGGATGTCCCGCGGGCAGCGTCCGCATCGCCTCCCCTGCCACGGACACCCCCCGCGGAGCCGCTGCCGGCCCCGGCCGGGCCGACCGCGACGGCCCGCCGGGGGCGCGGAGCCGGATCCGCCGCGCACCCCGAGTCAAGCAGGAGGAGCCGGGACCCCTCCCGGATCGTCCTCGCCCTCGGGTTCGAGCAGCGCGAGGTCCGGCGGGACCAGCGACGTCGAGAGCAGCAGTTCCTTGATCAGGTTGTCGTTGAGCGCGTTCCCGACCGGTTCGCCGACCTCTTCCCTGGTCAGCCCGGCCACCCCGGCCCGGGCCAGCCGGGCGCGCACGGCGCCGACGAGGTGTTCGACCCGCTTGCCGCTCCAGCGCGCTTCCGGCTTCAGCTCGGACAGCTGCTGCGCCACCTGCCGCCACGCGAGCGGCTGCGGATACGGGTCCTGCAGCAGGTACCGCTGCGCGAGCGAAACGAGCACGAGCCGTTCGTCCGGGGTGAGCCGCCACATCCGCGGCGGCTCGGTCACGTCCTGCGGCCGAGAGTCCGGGCGGCGGCCGTCCGCGCCGGCGACGTACACCTCCAGCAGATGCTCGCGCCCGGCCGAACCGCGCACGAACGCCGCGGTGTAGCCCTCGGCCAGCGGCACCGGTTCCTCCTCCGGGAACAGCAGCCGCGAACCGGGCAGCCGGATGGGCAGCTTGCCGGTGTTGTGGATCCACCACGAATTCCGGCGGCGCACCAGGAATCCCTGCTTCCGGCTGACCTTCCGGTCGTCCTCGCCGACGCACACGTGCACGTCGTCGCGGTTGCGCCCGAAGAGCACCTGCCTGCCGTCGCGCGGCGGCATCCGCACGCCGCCGGTGACGGCGAGCGCGAAAATCGTGCCGGGCGGGGAGGGCGGGACGCCGTGCGCGAGGCTGCCGTGGTCCGGGCCAAGCTCTTCGGGGCCGCCGCCGGGGAACACGGTCATGTCTTCGGCAGCTTTCCGGCCAGCGCACCGGCCAAAGTGGACACTGGCGCGCACAGCCGGTCCGAGGGCTGGGGTCCGTGCACCACGACCCGCAGCCGCTCCACCCGCTTGTCCCCGTGCGCGTCGGTGTAGGGACGGTAGACGAGGACCGCCTGGCAGGTCCCCTCGGCGAAGTCGTCGGTCTTGAGATACGCGTCGCGGCCGCCGATCTGGACGAGCTGGCCGGTGTCGGCTCCCGGCGGCTGGTCCCGGTCGAACATGATCGTGACCGAGCGGTCGCTCGCCGGGCTCTTCCAGTCGCACCACCACCGGCCGAAACCGGGCTGGATCTGGACCGGCGCGGCGACCCCGGCCACCGTGGTGACCGCGCCCGGGTCGAGCAGGGAGCACGCGTCCACGTAGGCCAGCGAACCCGCCGGGAGCGGCGTCGCGCGCGCCGGGACCCCGGCCGCCGCCATGGCTTTCGTCGCCGAAGCGACCGCGAGGTCGGCGGCCTTGCACACGTCCAGCTGGTAGCCGTCGTCCTGTTTGGCCGTCACTTGCACCGCGAACCGGTCCGGCAGCTGGATCAGCCGCTCGCACTTCTTCGTCGCCGGAGGCGCGAACACCGTGAACGGCCCGGATTTCGACTGCGGGCCCTCCGGCGCGGCGGCGGGCGGATCGTTCAGCTCCACCAGGACGTCCGCCTGAAGGTCGCCGCGGTGCAGGATCACGTCGCAGCGGTTGAAGTTGCCGTAGTCCGGCACCACTTCCGGATCCCCGAACTGCTTGAGCGGCGCGGAATCGACCAGCCGACAGGGGTCTGCCGCCCGCGGATCCGGGCCGATCCCGAGCTTCGCCGGCGCCGCCGACGCGACGGGCGGAGCGGAGGGGTTTTCGGCTGGGCGCGCCACGAAGTACACGGCGACCACGACCGCGACCGCCGCGACCGCCACCCCGGCGATCAGCGGCTCGCGCCGGACGCGGCGGCGGCGCGGCACCTCGACCGGCAGCGTGTCGATCCCCTCGGCCAGCAGCTCCCCGGCGGCGACCGCGGTGGGCCGTTCCCCGGGGTCGCGCCGCATCAGCTGTCCCAGCGCCGGCGCGAGACCGTCCGCGTGCCGGGCGGGCGGGACGCTGCCCTCGGCGACCCGGCGGATGGTCGCGTACTCGTTGCCGCCGGAGAACGGCGGCGCGCCCTCGACGGCGGCGAAAAGCGTTGCCCCCAGGGAAAAAACATCCGACGCCGCGGTGGGCGGATGCCCTTGCGCGACCTCCGGGGCGAGATAGTCCGGCGTGCCGCCGATGAGCGGGGAATCGGTCACCGTCTCGTCCGTGCGGACCGAACGGGAGATGCCGAAGTCGGTGAGCTTCGCGCGGCCGTCCCCGGCGATCAGGACGTTGCCCGGCTTGACGTCGCGGTGCACGATGCCGTGCGCGTGCACCGCGGCGAGCGCCGCCGCGATCTGCACCCCGATCTCGGCGACCGTGCGCGCGGGCAGCCGTCCGTCCGCGGCGAGGATTTCGGCGAGGCTGCGCGACGGGACGTACTCCATCACCAGCCACAGCTCGTCGCCGTCGGCGGCGACGTCGAAAAAGGTGACCACGTTCGGATGCAGCACCCCGGCCGCCAGCCGGGCCTCGCGGCGCAGCGTCCGCCCGCTCACCACGTCGGAGAGCCGGGCCTGCTTGAGCGCCACCTCGCGGTCGAGCCGGTCGTCGTGCGCCCGCCAGACGACGCCCATGCCGCCGCTGCCGACGCGTTCCAGCAGCCGGTACCGGTCCGCGATGAGCTGGTCCGCGTGCACCGACGCTCCCCTCGGCGTGGTCCGACCCCTGTGAGGTAACTCGCAGTAACGTTACTGCATCGCCGTCGTCGGCAGAAAGCGGCCCGGGACCCCTCCCGCCGTTCGGCCGTACCTTTCGCCGCGCCCCCTGTCCGCGATCGAAGGAGACCGATGCGCGCCCCCACCGCCTTCCCCGTCCTGCTCGCCGTCGCCGCCGTTCTGACCGCCGCCGCCCCGGCCGCGCACGCCGCCGGCTCGCGGCTGCACATCACCGCGGGCGGCACCCCGAACCATCCGCGCGTGTACTCCGGCGGCGGGAAGCACGTCCCGGGCATCGACGTCGACGCCGATTGGGTCGTCGTCGAAGGCTTCATCCTCGACAGACCGTCCGCGCCCGGCGTCGAAATCCGCGGCAACCACGTGACGCTGCGGGACACCACCATCACCGCCCCGCAGGGCGGCGACGGCGACGGCATCCGGTTCTTCGGCGACTACATCGCCATCCAGCACAACAGGATCAGCCGCACGTCGAACCGCGGCGACGCGCACGCCGACTGCATGCAAACCTTCTCCAGCGACAGCCCGCCGAGCAATCACGTCCGGATCGAAGGGAATCGCTGCGAGAAAATCGACAACATGTGCCTCATGGCGGAAGGCCCGAACGACGGCGAGGGCGACGGCAAAGGCCACACCACGGACTTCCTCATCAAGGACAACTTCTGCGAAACCCTCGTCGCTTCGCAGACGCTGATGTTCGAGGACGTCCAGCGGGCCACCATCACCGGCAACACCTTCGCCGCGGGCCCGGACCACGCGATCGGACTGGCGATCCACTCCACCGGCGCGCGCGTCGAGGGCAACCGCGTGGACCCGTCGATCCCGTGCGAGGTCGGCATCGACGACTCCTCGCGCGAGGGCTACTCCGGACCGGAACCAGCCTGCGCCCCCTGAGCTTTCGCGGACCCGTGTGGACGGTCCGGCCCGACGGCACGCACGGTGACCGGGACTTCCGGAATCCGCGCGAGATTCCAGCAGCCGGGTGAATCGAAGGTGACGCGATTCACCGCGGCGCGGGCCGGGTACTTCTCCCGAGACGGCAGGCGGGCCGCCGAAGGAGACCTCCATGCTCAGTCACCACGAACGCCTCGAGCTGGACAAGATCGAGCGCTGGTTCGAAACCAGCGACCCGGAACTGGCCGACGCCCTGCGCCGGGGCAAACCGGCCCGCTCCGCCGCGCTCCTCACCGCCTTCGCGATCCTGCTGGACCTCGCCGCGTGCGGCCTCCTGGTCGCCGGTCTCGTGACGGCGAACCCGGCGTTGACGGTGTGCTCCCTGTTCGCCGCGGCGGGCGGCGTGGCGGCGCACATCGCCCGCTGCCGCGGCTGACCCCGCGCCCGCACCCTGGTCCTCGCCGCACGCGGTCTCCTTGTCACGGCAAATCCGCCACCGCAGCTGCCCCGCCCCGCGTCCCCCCGCGCTGTCTCCTTGTCGCGGCAATTCCGCCACCGCTGCTGCCCCGCCCCCGCATCCGCTGCGGAGTCTCCTCGGCACGGCAAACCCGCCTCCGCAACTGGCCCGCCACTGCATCCCCCGCGCAGTCCCCTCGCTACAGCAACCCCACCACCGCAACCCGACCCACCCCACATCCGCCGCGCAGCCTCCTCGCCACCGAAAACCCACCACCGCACCTGCCCCGTCCCCGCGTCCACCCCGGACCGCGGAACCCCACCCCGTCCCCTCCGGATGCGCCGCCACCCGTCGGCACCGCACACTGGTCCGGTGTCCGAGTGGGTACTGCACGTCGATCTCGACCAGTTCATCGCCGCCGTGGAAGTCGCCCGGCGGCCGGAGCTGCGCGGGCGGCCGGTGATCGTCGGCGGCAACGGCGATCCCGCCGAACGCGCCGTCGTGGCCACCGCGTCCTACGAGGCGCGCGAGTTCGGCGTCGACTCCGGCATGCCGCTGCGGCTGGCCGTCAAACGCTGTCCGGACGCCGTTCTCCTGCCCGTCGACGCCCCGGCGTACCAGGAAGTCTCCGACCGCGTGATGGCCCGGTTGCGGGAATTCCCGGTGGTCGTCGAGGTGCTCGGCTGGGACGAAGCGTTCCTCGGCGCGACCGCCGACGATCCGGAAGCCCTCGCCGGGGAAATCCGCCGCGGCGTCGAGGAGGAAACCGGCCTCTCGTCCTCGGTCGGGATCGGCGACAACAAGCTCCGCGCCAAACTCGCCACCGGTTTCGCGAAACCGGCCGGAATCTACCGGCTCACCCAGGAAAACTGGTGGGACGTCATGGCCGAAAAACCCACCGACGCATTGTGGGGAATCGGCCGGAAAACCGCGAAGAAACTCACCGAGGCCGGTTATCCCACGATTCTCGATCTCGCCGCCGCCGACCCGGCCGCGCTCGCCGCGAGGTTCGGGCCGAAACTGGGCCCGTGGTACCGCCTGCTGGCTGGCGGCATCGGCGACGCCGAGGTGAGCGCGACCCCGTACGTCGCACGTTCCCGAAGCAGGGAAACAACATTCCAGCAAAACCTCACCGACCTCGAGGCCATCTCGCGCGAGATCGCGACACTGGCCGAACGCGTCGCGCGGGACGTCGCCGACGAAGGCCGCCCCGCCGCTCGCGTCGCGGTGAAGGTGCGGTTCGCGCCGTTCCTCACCCACACGCACAGCGTGACGCTGCCCGCACCGTCGCCGGATCCGACAGTAATCGCCGCGGCGGCTCAAGAACTGCTGGGCCGCTTCGCTTTCGGCAAACCGGTGCGGCTGCTCGGCGTCCGCGCGGAGTTCCCGCGCGCTTGACAGGTCCGGACCCGCCTTGCCAAGGTGGAACGGACGCGCCCGCCAGGGCGCGGCTCCGGGCCGAGAGGCGCTGCGACGGGGTTTCCCCGCCACGCTCGGCCCGGGGACTTCGAGTGAAGGGCGCCTCCTGGTTCAGGAGGTGTCCCGTGCCACTGGCGATTCCGGCCCGGTCAACGCCGTCGTGCGACGTGGACCGTGTGGTCGGCGGCCAGCTCGACCGTATCCGGCAAAACCTGCCGAATCCGCTGAAAAACCTGCTCACGCACCGAAATCGGCAGCATGACGTACGCCGAGACGGTGGACAGCAGACCGATGAACTCGTCCGCGGTGAGCGTCAGCCGCTGCGGCACCACGAACTGCCGGACGTCGGCGAACAGCGCGGACCGTTCGAGTTCCGTGCCCGGCCACTGCATCTCGTTCTCCGGCGGCGTGCCGTCCGGCGACGGGATCTCGTCGGACTCCATCAACGGTGCCTTCGCCTCGTCGACCGCTTGCCGCACAACGGGATCGGCGATCCGGGCAGGCCCGCCGAACGACGCGAACACCCCGCCGGGGACGAGCAGCGCGGCGACGCGCGGCCACCGCCCGTCGGGGTCGGTCCAGTGCAGCGCCGCGGCGGCGTAAACCAATCCGTACTGCCGGTCCGGCCGCAGGTCTTCCAGCGCGCCGCGGCGGGTCTCGACGTCCGCGGGCAGTTGCTCGCGCAGTTCGGCCAGCATCGCCGGATCCGGATCGGTCGCGGTGACCGCGATCCCCCGCCCGGCGAACAGGCGGGTCGCTTTCCCTGTGCCCGCCCCGATTTCGAGCGCGGTCCGCACCGGCTCGCCCGCGTAGTCCAGCACCCGCTCGGCCAGTCCGGCGGGATAGCCCGGCCGGTACCGCTCGTACGCCTGCACCACTGATCCGAAACTCAACGCGCGCTTTGCCATGTCCGGCATTCTCGCGCGCCCCGCCCCGCGCGCGCCTCCCTTTTTGACGCGCCGGTGCTCGAATCTGCCCAAAAACCCGGAAAGGACCGGAAAATGTCGCCCACCCTGCGTACCGAAGGCGGACTGGAGTTCGCCGTCGCCGACCTGTCGCTCGCCGCGGCCGGACGCATCCAGCTCGACCTCGCCGAGCACGAAATGCCCGGCCTGATGGCCCTCCGGCGCGAGTTCGCCGGTTCCCAGCCGCTCAAGGGCGCGCGCATCGCCGGCTCGCTGCACATGACCGTGCAGACCGCGGTGCTGATCGAAACGCTCGTCGCGCTCGGCGCCGAGGTGCGCTGGGTGTCCTGCAACATCTTCTCGGCCCAGGACGAGGCGGCCGCGGCCGTCGTCGTCGGTCCGAACGGGACCGTCGACCGTCCCCAGGGCTCGTCGGTGTTCGCGTGGAAGGGCGAAACCCTCGACGAGTACTGGTGGTGCACCGACCAGCTGTTCCGCTTCCCCGGCGGCGAACCGGCGAACATGATCCTCGACGACGGCGGCGACGCCACCCTGTTCGTCCACAAGGGAGCCGAGTTCGAGAAGGCGGGCACGGTGCCCGCCGCGCACGAGGACGACCCGGAGGACTACCGGATCCTGCTGCGCACCCTGTCGGCCAGCCTGGCCGAGGACCCGCGGCGGTTCACCCGGATCGCCGGCGCGATGCGCGGGGTCACCGAGGAGACCACGGCGGGCGTGAACCGGCTCTACCAGCTCGCGGCCGCCGGCGAGCTGCTGTTCCCGGCGATGAACGTGAACGACTCGGTCACCAAGTCGAAGTTCGACAACAAGTACGGGATCCGCCATTCGCTCCCCGACGGGCTCAACCGCGGCACCGACGTGATGATCGGCGGCAAGTACGCCGTCGTGTGCGGCTACGGCGACGTCGGCAAGGGCGCGGTCGAGGCGCTGCGCGGACAGGGCGCGCGGGTCGTGGTCACCGAGGTCGACCCGATCTGCGCGCTGCAGGCCGCGATGGACGGGCTCGACGTGGTGGAACTCGACGACGTCGTGGAGCGCGCCGACATTTTCCTCACCACCACCGGCAACTTCGGCATCGTCTCCGCCGCGCAGATGGCGCGGATGAAGCACCAGGCGATCGTCGCGAACGTCGGCCACTTCGACAACGAGATCGACATGGCCGGGCTGGCGAAGATCCCGGGCATCGTGAAGACCGAGGTCAAACCTCAGGTGCACACCTGGCGGTTCCCGGACGGGCACGCGATCATCGTGCTGTCCGAGGGCAGGCTGATGAACCTCGGCAACGCGACCGGGCATCCGTCGTTCGTGATGTCCGCGTCGTTCGCGAACCAGGTGCTCGCGCAGATCGAGCTGTTCGGCAAACCGGGCGAGTACGCGACCGACGTGCACCGGCTGCCGAAGCAGCTGGACGAGAAGGTCGCGCGGCTGCACCTGGACGCGCTCGGCGTGCGGCTGACGAAGCTGAGCAAGGAACAGGCGGAGTACATCGGGGTGGACGTGGACGGTCCGTACAAACTGGACCATTACCGCTACTGACGCAAGCGCGGGTTCCGCCGGGCGGAACACGGGATTCCGCTCGGCGGCTCCGCGCGAAGAGGGGTCCTCCGGCTCCGAGGGGAGGGAGAGCCGAAGGACCCCCGGTAGTGTTAGCACACCGCCAAGCAGCTTGTATACGGCCAGGTACCCGATCGGGTAAGCGATCGCCGCCGCGCGCGGCCCGCGCCGAAGCTCAGGAAGCCTGCCGCAGCAGGGGTTTCGCCGCTCCGGTGCACGCGCAGGCGGCGTCGAGGGTGTGGCAGTCGATGATGAGACCGTGCCGGACCCGGTCAAGGTCCGCGCAGGCAGGATCGGTGCACTCGGCGAACCCCCGGTCCGGGTGGACCACCAGGGTTCCGTGACAGTGGTCGATGCCGCTCGTGCAGAACGCGCACTCCATGCTCAGCCGCCTTCCGCTCAGGTATTCGCTTCCCCGGCGCCAGGTGCTCCGGGGCCGGACTCCCCCTTGGTACCACTGGAAAACTCGCCGCGCCGGGATGCCCGCGGCGTGTCGGTCCACCCGGTCCGGTGAAGTCGGCGACATTCGTTCACACCGCGTGACGAGCGGTATTTTCCGGACGGCAGCGGCGAAAGCGCTCAGGCGCTCTTCGGCCGCCGGGCCCGCGAGGCCGGTTTCTTCGCCGCCGCCTTGCCGTCGTCGGCTTTCTTCGTCTCCTTGGCGGGCCCGCGGCTCTTCTTCGCCGCCGACACGCTCGCCTCCAGCGCCGCCATCAGGTCGACGACCTCGGCCTTCTCCCCCTGCTTCGGCGCGCCGACCGTCTCGCCGCCGCCCGCCTTCGCCTCGATCATCGCTTCGAGCGCTTCGCGGTAGGAGTCGGTGTATTTCTCCGGTTCGAACACCGGCTCGGACAGCGAGTCGATCAGCGAACCCGCCATCGTCACCTCCTGCGCGCGGACCTGCGGCGGATCCTCGTGCAGGAACGGGAAATCCGGGACCCGGACCTCGTCGGCCCACAGCATCGTCGTCATCACGAGCACGTCGTCCACGACGCGCAGCAGCGCGAGGCTCTCCCGCTGGCGCACCGCGACCTTCGCGATCGCCACGTGGCTCGCCTTCTGCAGCGCGTCGCGCAGCACCACGTACGGCTTCACCGCGTTCTTCTGCGGCTCCAGGTAGTAGGTGCGGTCGAACCGGATCGGGTCGATCGACTCGAGCGGCACGAATTCGAGCACGTCGATCGAGTGCTGGGTGGGCAGCGGCAGTTCGGCGAGGTCGGCGTCGGTGATCACGACCATCTCGCCGTCGGGCAGCTCGTACCCCTTGGCGATGTCGGAGTAGGGCACCTCCTCGCCGTCGATCGAGCAGAACCGCTTGTACTGGATCCGCCCGCCGTCGGCGACGTGCACCTGGCGCAGCGACACGTTCTTGTTCTCGGTCGCCGCGTACAGCTGGATCGGGATGCTGACCAGCCCGAAGGACACCGAGCCCTTCCACATCGACCGCATGCCGCGCACCTCCGCCGAGTTCGCCGGTACGTATTCACGCTCGGTGACCACCGTAGCCGCGATCGTCCGAATCCGACAGTCCTCGCACGTAGGGGGCCTACGCGCAGCCACCGCGCGTGCGCAGCCACCGTCCGGCGGCGGCCTCCGGATCCGCTGCCGGGAAGTCGGGCGCGATCGGCTCGACGCCGTAGATCCGCCCGGCGCGGTCGGCGTCGAACGTGGTGGTGACGCGCAGTTGCGCCCCGTCCGCGAGAGCGAACGCCTCGTTGCTGGTAGCGAATCCCGCGGTAGGCCCGCCGAACGTGGCGACCCGGCCGAGCCCGCGAAAGGCGACCAGCGTCGCTTCGCCCGAACTGGCGGTCCGGGGCGAGGTCAGCACCGCGACCGGCGGCTCCGGCCGGGTCAGCCGGACCGGATTGGCCTCTGCCGTCTCCGGGTGCTCGCCCGCCCAAGCCCGGCCGCCGCGGATCGACCAGGCTTCCGGCGCGAGACCCGGCCCGACGAACGAACCGGCGACCCCGTCCCCCAGCAACGGGGCCAGCACGGTCAGCATCGGCCACATGTTCCCGCCGCTGTTGCCGCGGAGATCCACGATCCATCCGCACGAGGCCCGCGCCTCGACCGCCTGAAGCGCCGCCACCCCCGCCGCGACGTAACGCCGCTCCCCTCCGGGTCGGCAGCGAAACCGGGAACCTTCAGCACCGCGATGCCGCCCGCCGCGCGGCTCGACGGCACCTCGATCGTCTCCGCCGAAGGCGCCTTCGCTTGCGGCGGGACTGAGCAGGCTGGTGTGCGGATTGCCCAGCTCGGCTATCACGGCCTGGATCATCGGATAGGTCCCGGACAGGGTCGAAACCCCTTCCACCGCACGCAACGCCTCCGCCTCCGCGCGCGGCCAGTCCACCCGGTCCCGGTCGATCGAACGCGTCCGCAGGAGGTTCAGCGCGCCGAGCAGATACGTCCGCGGCGTCGGCGCCGAAGACCCGGCCGCGACCAGCCCGGCGCCGAGCAGCACCAGCACGACGACCGCGGCCAGCGCTCTTCTCAAGCCGGGGTCCCCGGGAAATGCGGGTTCTCGATCACCCCGACCAGGTTCCCGTCCGGCGCGCGCACGAGCGCGGTCCGGATCCCGCCGCCGAAGTCGGTCACCGCTGAGTGCTCGGCCGCGCCTTCCCCGACCAGCTTCGCCACCGCGGCGTCCACATCGGACACTCCCCAGTAGGTCACCGGCCCATCGCCGTTCTCCGCGCGGCCGTTGGGGTCGAGGGCCAGCTCGTAGCCGTGCACGCTGTAGCCGACGTAGAACGGCTCGTCGAAGTACGGCGGCACGCCGAGCACCCGGGTCCACCACTCCTTGGCGGCCGCCAGGTCGTCGGCCGGATACACGATCGTACGCAGTCCATCGAACATGCGTTCTGTATACCGTTGCCGACCGTCACAACTCCGTCCACCCTGCCGTTACAGCGGCACGATCCCGCCATTGCCGCTCACCGTCGCCGCCGGGCTCCCATTGGCGGCAGAAGTCCTCCAACATCTGGCATTTCGCGAGCATGGCCTCCTGCCGCATCGGCCAAGGCGGTGCTGGACGGCCATAAGTCGCGTAGAAGCCTTCGAGCCGGCCAACGTGGTCCGGGTGGTGCATCCGCACGATCCATTCGCACCACGCGAGGTCCTCCAGCGGGTCGCCCAGATGGGCGAATTCCCAGTCCAGGACCGCGGTGACCGCGAAGGTCGCCTCGTCGAACAGGACGTTGTTCGGGCCGAAGTCGCCGTGGACCAGCACCCGTCCGACGCGGATACGGGGGCCCAGGGCGTGAATCCGCCGGAGCGTGCTTCCGCACGCGCGCAGTACGGAATCAGCGTGCCCCGCCTCGATGAGGTCCTGCCCGTGCGCTCCGCCCACGAATCCGAGCCGGAGTGCGCCGCCTCCGCCGCCGAGAACCGGCGGCACCGGCACACGGCCCTGAAGCCGGGTGAGGACCAGCTTCTCGCGCGCAAGCCGTCGCCGGGCATGCGGCCCCGCGTAGGTCTTGGTGACCACGACTCCGTCGGTGACCGTGTCGTTCGTGTAGCCGTGCGGCAACGGGCGCATCGCTCAGCCATCACCCCATCCCGGCACAAACCGGACTTACGGGAACGCAACTTTTCGCGGTCCGCATAATTTTTCGCGCCACGCAACTTTCGCTGCTACTCTCGTCCCAGTGACCTCCACTGCACCTCTGGGCCTGCGCGAGCGCAAGAAGCGAGCCGCGCGAAGGGCGCTCGCCGAAGCCGCGTTGCGGATCGCTCTCGAGCGGGGCGTCGACCAGTTGCGGGTGGAGGACATCGCGAACGAGGTGGGCGTTTCCCCGCGCACCTTCAACAACTACTTCTCGAGCAAGGAGGAAGCTGTCTGCTCGTTCATCGTCGAACGGCAGGAACGCGTCCGCGAGGCGCTGCTGGCGAGGCCCGCCGACGAGCCGTTGTGGGACGCGGTCGTCAACGCCGCGATCACCCGGTTCGGCGAGGACGACCGTCCGATCCGCGAGAACGTGCGGCGGGTGCGCGCGATGATGGAAAACGGGGGCCTGTTCGGCGAGATGCTGCGCGCGTACGCCACCGTCGAGCGCGTGCTGGCCGACGCCATCGCCGAACGGGCGGGCGAGCACGCAAATCCGTTGCACGCCCGGCTGATGGCGAGCATTGTGCAGAACGCTTCGCGCATCGCCTTCGACACCTGGCTCAACTCGGACTCCGACGACAAAGAGTTCGTAACGGCCTTCACCGGCCTCCTGCGGGAGGCCGCCGCCGGGATGCCGGCACTCGCCGCGCCGCGCGCGGCGAGCTGAACCCGAACCGACGCCATTTCACCTGGGGGAGTACCCGACCGTGCTGGTCAAACTGTTGCGCAGCTACCTGCGCCCGTACCGGGCCGCGCTGTGGCTCGTCGTCGCGCTGCAACTGGTGCAGACGATCGCGGCGCTGTACCTGCCCACGCTCAACGCCGACATCATCGACGGCGGCCTCGTCAAGGGCGACACCGGCTACATCATGAAGATCGGCGGCGTGATGCTGCTGGTCACGCTGGTGCAGATCGCCGGGTCGATCGGGGCCGTCTACTACGGTTCCCGCGTTTCCTCGGCCGTCAGCCGCGACATCCGCGCCGGAGTCTTCCATCGCGTGCAGGATTTCTCCGCCCGCGAGATCGGGAAATTCGGCACGCCGTCGCTGATCACCCGCACCACCAACGACGTCCAGCAGATCCAGCTGCTCGCCGCGCTCACCTTCACGCTGATGGTGTCCGCGCCGATCATGTGCGTCGGCGGGATCCTGCTCGCGCTGCAGCAGGACGTGCCGCTGTCGTCCCTGCTCGTCGTCATCGTGCCGGTGCTCGGCGTCGCGGTCGGCCTCATCATCATGCGGATGCGCTCGGCGTTCCGGCTCATGCAGGAGCGCCTCGACAAGATCAACCAGGTGCTGCGCGAGCAGATCATGGGCATCCGGGTGATCCGCGCGTTCGTGCGGGACAAGCACGAGCGGGAGCGCTTCGGCCGCGCCAACGACGAGTTGTTCACCGTGTCGCTGCGGGTCGGCAGGCTGATGTCGCTGATGTTCCCCACCGTGATGCTGGTGGTGAACGTGTCGAGCGTCGCCGTGCTGTGGTTCGGCGGGCAGCGGGTCGACAGCGGCGCGATGCAGATCGGCGCGCTCACCGCGTTCCTGGCCTATCTGCTGCAGATCCTGATGGCGGTCATGATGGCCACCTTCATGTTCATGATGGTGCCGCGCGCGGAGGTCAGCGCGGAGCGGATCACCGAGGTGCTGGACACCGAGTCGAGCGTGCGCCCGCCGTCCGAACCGCTCCCGGCCGGAGCCGAGCGCGGGCGCCTCGACCTCTCGGGCGTCGAATTCCGGTACCCCGGCGCGGAAAAGCCGGTGCTGCAGGACGTTTCGCTGGTCGCCCGCCCCGGCGAGACCACCGCGATCATCGGCAGCACGGGCAGCGGCAAGACCACGCTGCTCAACCTGATCCCGCGGCTGATGGACGCGACCGAGGGCAGCGTCCGGGTGGACGGCGTCGACGTGCGCCGGCTCGACCCGGCGGCGCTCTCGGCCATCGTCGGCATGGTGCCGCAGAAGCCGTACCTGTTCGCGGGCACGGTCGCCAGCAACCTCCGCTACGGCAATCCGGACGCGACGGACGAACAGCTGTGGCACGCGCTGGAAGTCGCGCAGGGCAAGGACTTCGTGGAACGGATGGAACAGGGCCTCGACTCCCCCATCGCCCAGGGCGGCACGAACGTCTCGGGCGGGCAGCGGCAGCGGCTCGCGATCGCGCGGATGCTGGTGCACCGGCCGGAGATCTACCTGTTCGACGACTCGTTCAGCGCACTCGACTACGCCACCGACGCCGCGCTGCGCCGCGCGCTCGCCGACGAAACCCGCGACGCCACCGTCGTCATCGTCGCGCAGCGGGTCAGCACGATCCGCGGCGCGGACCGGATCATCGTGCTCGACGACGGCCGCGTCGTCGGCACCGGAACCCACCACGAGCTGATGGACACCAACGAAACCTACCGGGAAATCGTGCTTTCGCAGCTGACTGAGCAGGAGGCGGCGTGAGTACACAATTGCGCCAGCCGACTCACGACGCCGACCGGGTGCGGGTGTCCCGCAAGACACAGGAGGCGGCGTGAGCGAGGAAACGAAAACCGCCACCGCGCCGGACGCCGACGAACCAGCCGCCGCCGCGCGCGACAAGACCCGTCCGGAACCGACCGCGGGACCCGCCGCCCGGATGATGTCCGCCGGGGCTCCCGCCGAAAAGGCGCTCGACTTCAAGGGCTCGCTCGCCCGGCTGCTGCGGCTGCTGCGCCCGCAACGCGCGGCGCTGGCCGGGGTGCTGGTGCTCGGCGCGATCGGCGTCGCGCTGACCGTGGTCGGGCCGAAGGTGCTCGCCCGGGCGACGGACCTGATCTTCGCCGGCGTGATCAGCCGGAACCTGCCGCTGGGCGCGACCAAGGAGCAGGTGATCGCCGGCCTGCGGGCCCGCGGGGAGACCACCCTCGCCGACATGTTCACCAGGGTCGACCTCATGCCCGGCCACGGCGTCGACTTCACCGCGGTCGGCCAGGTGCTGATGATCGTGCTGGCGCTGTACGTCTTCGCGTCGTTCCTGGGCGTCATCCAGGCGCGGCTCACCACGAGCCTGGTGCAGGGCGCGGTGTTCCGGCTGCGCCAGGACATCGAGGAGAAGTTCGCGCGGCTGCCGCTGCGGTACTTCGACCGCCAGCCGCGCGGCGAGGTGCTGAGCCGGGTCACCAACGACATCGACAACCTGGCGCAGTCGCTGCAGCAGACGCTGTCGCAGATCGTCACGTCGCTGTTCACCGTGCTGGGCGTGCTGGTGATGATGTTCCTCATCTCGCCGCTGCTGGGCGTGATCGTGCTGCTGACCGTGCCGGTGTCGGTGTACGTCGCGGCGAAGATCGGCAAGCGCGCGCAACCGCAGTTCATCCGGCAGTGGGGCACGACCGGGAAGCTCAACGCGCACATCGAGGAGATGTACTCGGGCCACTCGCTGGTGCACGTCTTCGGCCGCCGCAAGGAGGCCGAGGAGGTCTTCCGGCAGCAGAACGAGGCCCTGTACGAGGCGAGCTTCAAGGCGTCGTTCATCTCCGGCACGATCCAGCCGGCGATGATGTTCATCGGCAACCTGAGCTACGTGCTGGTCGCCGTCGTCGGCGCGCTGCGGGTCGCCTCGGGCACCCTGACGCTGGGCGACGTGCAAGCCTTCATCCAGTACTCGCGCCAGTTCAGCCAGCCGGTCACGCAGATCGCGAGCATGGCGAACCTGCTGCAGTCCGGGGTAGCGTCGGCCGAGCGGGTGTTCGCGCTGCTGGACGCCAAGGAGCAGGAGCCCGAGCCGGAGCACCCGCAACGCCCGGAGGTCGTGCACGGCCAGGTCGAGTTCGAGCACGTGTCCTTCCGCTATCTGGAGGACACCCCGCTCATCGAAGACCTGTCGCTCTCGGTGGAGCCGGGCCACACGGTCGCGATCGTCGGCCCGACCGGCGCGGGCAAAACGACGCTGGTCAACCTGCTGATGCGCTTCTACGAAATCGACGGCGGCCGCATCACCCTGGACGGCGTCGACATCAAGGCAATGGACCGCGAGGAGTTGCGCTCGAAGACGGGCATGGTCCTGCAAGACGCCTGGCTGTTCGGCGGCACGATCGCGGACAACATCGCCTACGGCGCGGACAACGTCACCCGCGAACAGGTCATCGAAGCCGCGAAGGCAACCTACGTAGACCGCTTCGTCCGCACACTGCCCGACGGCTACGACACCGTCCTGGACGACGAGGGCGGCACCGTCAGCGCAGGCGAAAAGCAGCTGATCACCGTCGCCCGAGCCTTCCTGGCCAAGCCCGCGATCCTCATCCTGGACGAGGCCACCAGCTCGGTGGACACCCGCACGGAGGTGCTGATCCAGCACGCGATGAACTCCCTGCGCACCGGCCGCACGAGCTTCGTGATCGCCCACCGCCTCTCCACCATCCGCGACGCGGACGTAATCCTGGTAATGGAAAACGGCAACATAGTCGAGCAAGGAAACCACGAAACCCTAATCAACGCAGGCGGCGCCTACTCCCGCCTCTACGCAGCACAATTCGCCGAGGCAATGGCAGAAACCGAATAAAGTCCATGAGGGGAACCCTGAGGGAATCAGATTCCCTCAGGGTTCCCCTCACGACCAGCCGCACCAACGCACCCAACCCAACCAGGCACCCACACCACCCCCGCACCCCGATACGAAGCCAAAAACACGCGCGGAACGGCTTGTCAAGGCATCTTTCCCGCCTTGACAAGCCGTTCCGCGCGTAGTCACACTCAGCTTCGGGGTGCCCCCACCGAGAACCAGGCGCAATGTCGCCCCCAGGCGACGAGCCGACTCAAGGCCGAGGAATATTCCGCAAATTAGACTTAGCCAACTCCAACATCTTCCCCACCCCGCCACTCAACACAGTCTTACTAGCCGCCAACGCAAACCCTTTAACCTGCACCGCGGTAATATTAGGCGGAATAGACAACGCATTAGGATCAGTAACCACATCCAACACCGCCGGCCCGTCGTGCGCGAGAATATCCCGAATCCCCTCCCGCACCTCCCCCGGCTTCTCCACCCGCCGCGAATACAACCCAGCCGCCCGAGCAATCCCGGCAAAGTCAACCTGATCGTGGTCAGTGCCGAACTCCGGCAACCCGTCCACGAGCATCTCCAGCTTCACCATCCCCAGCGAAGAGTTGTTGAACACCACAGCCTTGACCGGCAAGGCATGCGTCTTAAGCGTCAACAACTCCCCCATCAACATCGCCAACCCGCCATCCCCGCACATAGCCACCACCTGCCGCCGGGGATCCGCAGCCTGCGCCCCAATCGCATGCGGCAACGCGTTAGCCATACTCCCGTGCACAAACGACCCGAGAATCCGCCGCCGCCCATTAGGCGTGACATACCGAGCCGCCCACACATTGCACATCCCAGTGTCCACAGTGAACACCGCATCGTCGGCAGCTTCTTCATCGAGCACATCAGCGACATACTCCGGATGCAGCGGAACATGCCGAGAAACCTCAGTGGTGTAAGCATCCACCACCCGCTGCAACCCACGCTCGTGCTTACGCAGCATGGCATGCAGGAACGACCGATCCTCCCGCTCGCGAAGCCGGGGCAGCACCGCCCGGATCGTCGCCCCGACGTCCCCCTGCACCCCGAACTCCAGCACCGACCGCCGCCCCATCCGCGACGGATCGATGTCCACCTGCACGGTATTCCGCTGCGGCAGGAAGTTGTCATACGGGAAGTCCGTACCAAGCAACAGCACCAGATCAGCCTCGTGCATAGCCTCGTAGCAGGCCCCGTATCCGAGCAGCCCGCTCATCCCCACATCGAACGGGTTGTCGTACTGCACGAACTCCTTGCCCCGCAACGAATGCCCCACCGGCGCCCCGACCGCCTCCGCGAGCGCGAGCACCTCGTCATGCGCGTCACGGCACCCCGCACCCGCCATGATCATCACCTTCTCCGCCCGATCGATCCGATCGGCGAGACGGGCGATGTCGGCCTCGGCAGGCACCACCGCGGGCGGGCTGCCCAGCGACGCCGACTCCCCGGTGGCGTGCGCGGCAGGCTCGTGCGACACGTCGCCGGGCAGCACCAGCACCGCCGCTCCGCGCCGGCCGACCGCGTTCTGCACCGCGATCCGCGCGAGCCGCGGCATCTGCTCGGGCGAACTCACCATCTCGCAGTAGTGCGAGCACTCGGCGAACAGGTGCTGGGGATGCGTTTCCTGGAAGAACCCGGTGCCAATCTGCGTCGACGGGATGTGCGAGGCGATCGCGAGCACCGGCGCTCCCGAGCGGTGCGCGTCGTAAACGCCTTGCAGCAGATGGAGATTGCCCGGTCCGCAGCTGCCCGCGCACACCGCGAGCCGCCCGGTGAGCTGTGCCTCGGCCGCGGCGGCGAACGCACCGGCCTCCTCGTTGCGCACGTGCACCCAGTCGATCCCGCCGCGCGCGGAACCGCCGGTGCGGCGCACCGCGTCCACGACCGGGTTGAGGCTGTCGCCCACCACCCCGTAGATCCGGCGCACCCCGGATTGCACCAGAACGTCGATCAGCTGGTCGGCCACCGTCGCCATGCTTGCGTGTCCCTTCGTGAGAGTCCCTTCGCAGTCTGGCATCGATCGGGCGATCCGCCACCGCATTGACAAGTAATGTTGTCAATGGCACGGTGATCAGGACCGACCCGAGGAGGAACACCGCCCATGCCCCGCGAGTTCGAGGTGCGCAAGGAAATTCAGCTGCCCGCGCGGCCCGAGGCCGTGTGGGAGGCGGTCGCGACCGGGCCCGGCATCGACTCGTGGTTCATGGGCCGCCACGAGGTCGACGCCGCCGCCAAGCGGATCCGGTTCAGCCTCGGCGAAATGCGCACCGAGGCGGAGATCACCGCGTGGGACCCGCCGCGCCGGTTCGCCTATCGCGGCGAGGCGGCCGAGGACGGCACGTTCGACGCGATGGAATTCCTCGTGGAAGCGGCCGAAGGCGGCACTTCTGTACTGCGATTCGTGCACCGCGGGTTCGCCGAGGACGGCTGGGACGACGAGTACCACGAGTCCTACGCCGTCGGCTGGGAGATGTACCTGCACACGCTCGCCGAACTGCTGGCCCACTTCCCCGGCCGCTTCGCGACGTACGTGACCGCGGACGGCCCGGAGTCGTCAGCGAGCCGGGACGCCTGGCCCAAGCTGCTGGCCGCGCTCGGCCTGCCCGCCGAACCGGCCGTCGGACAGGCGGTCCGGTTCACCCTCAACGGTGAACCGGTAGAGGGCGTCCTCGACTACTCGACCCCGAACTACGCCGGGGTCCGCACCTCGGACGCCCTCTACCGGTTCCACGAACGGTCGCTGCTCGGCATGCCGATCGGGGTCGGGCACCACCTGTTCCGGCCGGACGTCGACGAGAAGGCCGAAATCGCGACCTGGAGCCGCTGGCTGGCCGACACGCTCAGCTGACGAGTCACCGGCGGCGCAGCAGCAACGCCGCGCCGCCGGCCGCCACCAGGGCGCCGGCGATCACGTTGCCGGTCACCGCACCGGCCGAGGGCACTGTTTCGTCGCCGTACCGCAGCAGGAACGGCGATACGGCGGCCCACGCACCGAGCACCGGCAACACCCAGGTCAACGCCTGAGCGCCGGAATCCCTCGCGCGCATGGCCGCGAAAATGACGATCGCCAGCCCGGCGACCGTGTTGCTCACCGCGAGTTCCGCCGCGCCGCCGAAGCGCATCAGCCACGGCGCGGCGATCAGGTACAGGCCGGCCAGCACAGCGAGGCCCGCTGCGCCGCCGACGACCGCGGTCTTGCCGGACATCGTGCTGGTGGACATCTCGGATCACCTCAGCAGATCTCGGTTCCACCCGTCGGGTACCCAGATTCCGGCCGGGGATTCACGCCCCCGCGGCGGCGCACGCCTCGCGCAGGCCGCTGCGCACGGGTGCCTCGATGCCGGACACCGCGAACGCGCGCAGGACGAGCGGCCTGGTGGCCACGATCGAAAGCGCCGGCCGGGCGCGCCTCGCTTCTTCCAGCGCGCGAAGCCCGGCGCAGCTCAGATAGCCGACCCGGGACAGGTCCACGACCAGCTTCCCGCCCGCCCCGGAGGCGGCGCTGAGCGCGGTGCGGAACTGCCCCACCGAGGCGACGTCGATCTCGCCCGCCGCCGTGACCAGCACGATGTCGCCGTCCCGCCTGCTGGTGAAGACGGTGAGGCCGGCGCCCCCGCGAAAACCCATTCGCGGAAGGGTACGCGCCCGCGCCGCCCTGGCAAACCGTTCAGCCGCGGCCAGGTGGGGCAATTCACCAGAACGTCACTGCTGGGCGAGCAGCTTTTCGCGCAGCTCCGGCAGGTCCGCCAGACCCTCCCGGACGGCGAAGTCGACAAACGGCCGCATCTGCTCGCGCGGCGCGAGCGACCAGTCGAGCGGACCCAGCGGCGGCTGCGGGTCGTATTCGATGCCGAACTGGACCAGCCGCGCGGCGTCCGGCCCGCTCATGCGCTCGACCAGGTGCAACGCCAGGTCGATGCCCGCCGACACCCCGGCCGCGGTGATCACCGCGCCGGTGTCCGCCCAGCGCTGCCGGACCGGCTCGGCGCCGAACGCGCGCAGGGTCTCCAGGAAGGTCCAGTGCGTCGTCGCCTCGCGTCCTTCGAGCAGTCCAGCTTGGCCGAGCAGCAGCGAGCCGGTGCACACGGACGACATCAGCTCAGCGGTCTTCGCGGCCTGGCGGAGATAGCCGATGAGCGTCTCGTCGCCGAGCGCGCGCATGGTCGGCGCGCCGCCGCCGGGGACCAGCACCCACGACGGGTCCGGAACTTGTGCGAAAGTGTGGCTCGGCGCGATGCGCAGCGGCGTGTCAGAGTCGAGGGTGTCCAGGGTTTCGCCCACGACCGCGACCCGCACCGAGGGTTCGGCCGCGGCGTAGGCGGTGAGCACCTGCAGCGGCCCTACCAGGTCCAGGACGGTCAGGCCGGGGTAAACGACGAATGCGAACGTCTTCTGGGTCATGCCGCTACCCTCCCGCCGCCGGGACCCGGCCGGGACACGCGTGTCCGAAATCCTGCGAAGCCGGTTGATTCGGCCGGGCGAGCTGCTACCGTGCGGCCATGCCGAGTACCGCCCGGCAGGTCGTGATCCTCGGGTACCCCGACGCCGAACTGCTCGACATCGCCTGCGTATCCGACGTTTTCGACGCCGCCACCCGGCTCGGCGCGGCCCGGCCGTACGAGGTCCGGCTCGCCACCGTCGACGGGCTCCCGTTCGCCTGCCAGTCCGGGCTCACGCTCGCCCCGCACGCCCGGATCGACCAGATCCGCGGCCCGCTCGACACGTTCGTCGTCGCGGGCGGGCTCGGCCACCACACCGCGGCCAAGGACGAACGGCTGCTCGCGCACGTACGGCGGCTGTCGCAGCAGAGCCGGCGCACGGCGTCGGTCTGCACCGGGGCGACCGTGCTGGCCGCAGCGGGGCTGCTGAGCGGCCGTCGCGCGACCACGCACTGGTCGCACGCTTCGCGGCTGGCCGAGCAGTACCCGTCGGTGACAGTGGATCCGGTGCCGCTTTTCGTGCGCCACGGCGACGTCTACACCTCGGCCGGCGTGACCAGCGGACTCGACCTCACCCTCGCCTTCGTCGAGGAGGACCACGGCCCGACGCTCGCCCGCGAAGCCGCCCGCACGCTGGTCACCTACCTGCAGCGGCCCGGAAACCAGGCGCAGGTGAGCATGTTCCTCGCCGGCCCGCCGCCGGAGCACCGGCAGGTCCGCGACCTCACCGCGTACGTCGCCGAGCATCTCGCCGACGACCTCGGCACCCCCGCGCTGGCGAGCCAGGCCGGCATCAGCACCCGCCAGCTGACCCGGCTGTTCGACGCCCATCTCGGCACCACGCCGGGGAAATACGTGCGGACGGTGCGTGCCGAACACGCCGCCCGCCTGCTGTCCGGCACCGATCTGCCGCTCACCGCGATCGCGCGCCGCTGCGGTTTCGGTTCCACCGAGACGCTCCGGCAAGCGTTTCTGGACCATTTCGACACTCCGCCCTCGGCATACCGCCGCGTGCACCTCCGTTCTGCGCACGCCTGAACGAAACGCCCGCTTCCTCCCCCACCCGGGACGGGTGAACCCCGAGCCGGGAAGGCAGGATGTCCGCCGTGGCACCGCACGACTACCCCGATCAGGACCCCGACGACACCGGCCCGCTGCCGCGAGTGCCGGGCGAGCCGCCCGCGTCCTCCCCCGTGCCGCCAGCCACCCCGCCGCGCGCCCGCCCGGACGGCCCGCGCCGCCCGCGCCGCGAACCCGGCCGCCCGCCCGAGCGCACGCGGCCGCCGGAGCGCACCGGCGAGCCGACCGAACGCCCACGTCCGGCCGACCGCACCGGCGACCCGGGGCGGCGTCCCGAGCGATCCGGCGAACCCCGGCGTCCGCGCGCCGCCGCACCACGTCCCGCCCAGCCCGGCACCCCGCGCAGCGGCACGCAATCCGGCGAACTGCGCGTACCCCGCCGCCCCGGCGACACCCCGCCGCCCGGCACCCGCCGCCGTCCCCCCGCCCGTCCGCCACAGTCCGAAAAGGACACTCCGAAACCCCCAGCCGCCAAGGAAACCGGCCACGGTCACGGTCATGGACACGGCCCGGCCGCCCCCGCGTCGCAACGCGTCCGCAAACTCCTGATCTGGCTTCTGTCCCCGCTGGCACTGGCCACCGTCGTCGGCATGATCGTGCTGTACCCGTGGGGCAGCTCGCTGCCGAAAAGCGCGGTACCGCAAGGCACCCCGGTGCAAGCGGCGATCACGACCGCGACGTCCGGCCCGTGCCTGCAACCCGGCCAAGTCCAGGTCGGCTCGCAACCAGATCCGGACGCGAAACCCTGCCTCACCGTCGACCTGCAGATGAGCGACGGCCCAGCAGCCGGTAAACCGCTCCGGCTCACCGTGCCGATCGAACCGAGCACGCCGCGCTTCACCGCGGGCGACAAGGTCGTGCTGGCCTACAACGGCGGCAACCCGCTAGACCCGCAGTCCTTCACGCTGGTCGACTTCCAGCGCGGCACGCCGCTAGTACTGCTGGCCGCGCTGTTCGCGGTCGCCGTGCTCGTCCTCGGCCGCTGGCAGGGCCTGGCGGCGCTGGTCGCGCTGGTGCTGAGCTTCGTGGTGATCGTCCTCTTCGTACTGCCCGCGATCCTCGCCGGAGAAAACCCGCTCGTAGTGGCGATCGCCGGGGCAGGCGCGATCATGTTCCTCGCGTTGTACCTGACGCACGGCCTGTCCGCGAGAACCTCAGTCGCCGTGCTGGGCACCTTGGTCAGCCTCGCCCTGATCGGCATCCTGTCCGCGATCTTCTCCTCCGCCGCGTCCCTCACCGGCCTGGACGACAGCACCACGACCCTCATCGCCTCGCTAGGCCACGGCATCGACGCCCGCGGCCTGCTCCTGGCCGGCATCGTGATCGGCGCACTAGGCGTCCTGGACGACGTAACGATCACCCAGACCAGCGCAGTCTGGGAACTACGCCGCGCCAACCCGTCCCTCAGCTGGCGCGAGCTGTACAGCTCAGGCCTGCGAATCGGCCGCGACCACGTCGGCTCCGCCGTAAACACCCTGGTCATGGCGTACGCAGGCGCCGCACTCCCGGTAATGCTCTACTCGGCGATCTCCGGCGTGGGCCTAGGCGCCCTGCTAGGCAGCGAAGACATCGCCGCGGAAATCATCCGCACCTTGGCCGGTTCAGTAGGCATCGTCGCCGCGGTCCCGGTGACAACGGTCCTGGCCGCCCTGATCGCCGCCCGCGAACCGGTAGAACACCTCATCAACACCACTACGCCACACCAGTAACACCAGCCCGCCCCGGCAGAACGCGGACGTCGCGAATGAGGTACGAAGACCGCGACCCCCGCACCCGAGGAGGGCCCGTGTTCTCAGCCGCCCTGGCCTGCCCCAGAGTCACCGTGCACCTGATCCGCAGACTGTTCGCCTCGGTGCTCGAAGCGGCCGAAACAGTCCCCCGGATAGCCACCGCCCTGGACGAGGTCCGAGCAACCCTGCGCCACCTGGAACGCCTGCTCACCTACGTAGCCGAAGAACTCCCAGAACTAACCGACCACCTCGACCACATCCGCGCCCGAGTAGCCGCGTTGGAAGAACACACCCGAGAACCAGCCGGACACGAGTAACCCAGCCACACCGGCGGCGGCGAATTACAGAGTCGCCACAAAGCGGCTAACCGCTTCCATAGGAAACCGCTGCAAATACTTCCCGCTAGGAGCAGCCGAAGCCAGCCGGTACAACGGCCTCTCCGCCACCCCGTCCCCCCGAGCCTCGGACCGCAATTCCGCCACCAGCAGCTCCGAAAACACCAGCCCGTTAGCCTCGGTATTGTTCAAAACCGCATCAGCCAGCCGCCGCAACTGAAGCGCCCCCAGCTCCCTGCCCCCAGTCCCGGAAAACACCGCCAGATCCAGCTTCACCGCCCGCCGCCGATGCCCGGCGTTCACCAGCAGCGCCACCGTCCGGCTGCCCCGGACGTCGCTGATCACCACGTCCAGCCGGGGCGCCTCCAGCAAATCCACCCGCCGGATCCCCCAGGTGCGCACGATCAGCGTCGTGCCCTCCAGCCAAATCCGGCGGCGATAAGCGAACACCACGACATACAGCAACGGCAACGCGACAACCGCCGCGACGATCAGCCCCGGCACCTGCCCGGCGATCAGCCCGACAATCCCGCCGAAAGCCGCGGCGAGGATCAGCACCCCGAAGATCCCCGACCAGGCACGCCGACGGCGCAGTTTCGGCTCGTCCGCGAACAGCGGCAGCCGCTCGGCAGGCTTCTCGTCGTTCCCGCTCACTTCACGTCTCCTGGCACAAAGGGGTTGGCGGCGCGCTCGCGCCCGATACTGGTGGCCGGTCCGTGGCCGGGCAGCACGACGGTGTCGTCGGCGAGCGTGAGCAGTGTGCGCAACGAATTCTCCAGGTCGGAGCCGGCTCCGCCGGTGCGCCCGACCGAACCGGCGAACAGCGTGTCCCCCGTGAACACCAGCCTGCCACCCTCGCCGGTCTCGACGGTGAACGCCACCGAACCCGGCGTGTGCCCGGGAAGCGGGACGACGCCGACGGCCAGCCCGGCCGCCTCGACCTCGTTCCCGGTGAGCGGTTCGTACTGCCCGTCGTACCATTCGGCGTCGCCCGGGTGCAGCCAGACCGGCGCGCGATACGCTCGCGACAGCTCGGCCGCCGCGCCGACGTGGTCCGGATGGCCGTGCGTGGCGAGCAGCGCGACGGGCGTCAGGCTGTGCTCCGCCAGCGCCTCGGCCAGGGGTTCGGCAGCCCCCTCGCCCGGGTCGACGACGAGGCACGGGCCCCCGGCGGCGGGGGCCAGCAGATAGCAGTTCGAGCGCAGCGGACCCGCGGCGAACCCGGCGACGAGCACCTAACCCTCCTCCCCGGAAGCGGCCTTGATCACGACCCGGTGAAGACTAGCCGCCCCTGTACGGAGTCCTAACAGGCTGTGCCCATACACTGCCGCTACCTCAGACGTGTGACTTCGAGCGGAAACTGGAGGGCGGGTGGCGACCAACCAGCAGCGCCGAGAAGCCGCAAAGCGCAAACTCGAGCGGCAGCTCGTGCGCCGGGCGGAACAGGCGAAGCGACGCAAGATCGTGGGCGCTGGAGTGGTCGGCGGTGTCGTCCTCATCGTCGCCGGTCTCGTGGTGTGGATCGTGAACAGCGGCGGCAGCGGGGACGAGCAGTCCGCGACGCCGCCGCCGTCCAGTTCCGCGCCGCCGGTCCCGAGCGTCACGAACATCCCCACCGAGCGCACCGCGCTGCCCAAGCGGCCGAAGGCGCTGCCGAACCCGACGACGTGCTCGTACCCGGCCGACGCCTCGGGCAAGCCGCCGTCGGGCAAGAAGGCGACCGCGCCGGACGGCAAGAACGTGTCCTCGAGCGGGACCGTGAACATCACGATGAAGACCACCCAGGGCGACATCCCGATGACGCTCGACCGCGCGCTCGCCCCGTGCACCGTGCAGGCGTTCGAGGCGCTGGCGAAGCAGGGCTTCTTCACCGACACGATCTGCCACCGCCTCGGCGTCACCGACCTGCAGATGCTGCAGTGCGGCGACCCGGACGCGAAGGGCGACGTGCTGAAGGACGGCCGCGGCGGCCCGGGCTTCACCGTGCCGGACGAGTTCATCGACACCGCGAAGTACGGCCGCGGCATCCTCGCGATGGCCAACACCGGCCAGCCGAACAGCGGCGGCAGCCAGTTCTTCATGGTCTACGGCAACGCGCCGCTGCAGCCGCAGTACACGATCTTCGGCAGCATCTCCGACGAGGGCTTGAAGGTGCTCGACAAGATCGCGAAGAACGGCATCGGCGCGATCGGCCAGGACGGCTCGACCGGCGAGCCCAAGCAGCCGGTCAAGTTCACCGCGGTCACGGTTTCCTGAGTTGACGGTCCGAGTCGAGATCGGCGGCGCCGCACCCGGCGCCGCCGATCTCGCCGCCGCGGCGACCAGCTACGGCCACTTCACCGCGATGCAGGTCCGCGACGGGCGCGTGCGCGGCCTCCGCTACCACCTCGACCGGCTCGCGACGAGCACCCGGGAGGTGTTCGGCAGCGAACTGGACACCGACCTGGTCCGGAGCTATGTCCGGCGGCTCGTGGCCGGACAGGGCGCGCTGTCGGTGCGAGTGATCATTTTCTCCCGATCGTCGCCGCACGACGCCGCGATGACGCCCGAAATCCTCGTGCGCACCGCGCCGCCCAGCGAGCACGTGGCGACCCCGATGAGGCTGCGCTCCGTTGCCTACCAACGGGATCTGCCGCACGTGAAGCATCTCGGCGGCTTCGGTCTCACGCACCATTCGCGCGCCGCCGCCCTCGCCGGGTACGACGACGCGGTCTTCCTCGCCGGCGACGGCCGGATCAGCGAGGCGACGATCTGGAACGTCGGCTTCCTGCGCGGCGGGACGATCGTGTGGCCGGAGGCCGAGGTCCTGCCGGGGATCACGTACCTGGTGCTCGCGGAGCAGCTGCGCGCGACCGGCGTGCCGCAGGAGACGCGTCCGGTGTACCCGGCGGAACTCCCGGAGTTCGACGCGATGTTCCTGACGAACTCCGCGACCATCGGCCGTCCGGTCGCCTCCGTGGACGACGTGCCGCTGCGCACCTCGCCCGTCGCGGCGAAGCTGCTGACGGCGGCTTACGAAGCCGCGCCGTGGGACGAGATCTGACGCCGGTGCTCGACCCAGACATTGGGCTCGACGTAGACCGCAGAGTCCTGCGCCACTGACACCAGCACGGGGCTCAGCGCGCCTTCCACGACCACCGGGCCGTCGGTGTCGAACGGCAGCCCGGTCCATTCCCGCCACTGCGCGAGCGTGCCGGGGATGGTCATCGACACCGGGCAGACCTTCAGGATCCGCCCGCCCGCGCGCACATGGACCCGCAACCACGGGTCGTACGGCAGGCCGTCGTCGCGCGTCCGGAACGCGTACTCGCCCATCGGGGTCTCGGGCTCGTCGGCCTTGCGCGACGGCCGCACCGGGGCGTAGAGCACCTCATGGCCGAGACGGAAAGCGTTGTCCCGCAAAGCTTTCACCATCACGGACGCGAGTCCGGTGCCTTGCTGTTCCTTGCGGACGACGATCTCCAGCGCGGTCGCCGCGTTGCGTTCCCGGCCGGCCAGCCGGTCGGCGTGCTGCCACCTGATCACCTCGTCCCAGCCGGCGTCGGGCAGCTCCTCGCGCCCGGGGCCGCCGAACGCGAAGGGCGTCGAGTAGGCCTTCGCGACCGGCTCGTCCCCGTCCGTCGCGAGCAGCACGTAGTCGGCGACGGTGTCGAGTTCGCCGTAGTACAGGTGCCCGGTCGGGTTGTGCTGCATGAAAACCGGCCACGACCGGTCGAAGTCGGCGTGGTCGGTGGTCCGGAAGATCTCCGGGTTCCGGCTGCGGTGGTGGATCGTCAGCGCCACAGGCCCAGTCTTACCAGGCCGTCAACCGTTTATCTCGCCGGTCAGTGCCGGTCAGCGGTAGGTGAACTTCGGCGCGCGCCGGTTCAGGAACGCGTCCACGCCCTCCGCGTAGTCCTCCCCGTGCAGCGCGGCGAGCCGGATCTCCTCCACCTCGTCGTCGGTCTTCTCCTGCCCCGCCACGATCTTCTCGATGATCCGGTTCATCCCGCGGATCGACGCCTGCGACCGCCCGCACAGCGTTTCGGCGAACCGTGTCGTCTCCGCTTCCAGCTCCGCGGCCGGGAAGACGTCGTTGACCAAGCCGATCTCGCGGGCCCGGGGCGCGTCGACGAGTTCGCCGGACAGCAGGAAGTACTTGGCGTGCGCCGGGCCGACCAGCGACACCAGCTGCCGCGTCGAGGCGAAGTGGTAGACGATGCCGAGTTTGGCCGGGGTGATGCCGAAACGCGCGTCGTCCGCGGCGAAGCGGAAGTCGCAGGCGACTGAGATCTGGCAGCCGCCGCCGATGCAGTTGCCCTGGACCATTGCGATCGTCGGCTTGCGCATCGCGGTCAGCGCCGCCACCGCGCTGTCCACGGCCTCGTCGTACTTCGCGGCGGCGTCCGCGGTGGAGCGCAGCTCGCGGAACTCGCCGATGTCCGCGCCCGCGGAGAAATGCCGGCCCGCCCCGGTCAGCACGAGCACCTTCAGCTCGGGATCGGCCTCGACCTCGGCCGCCACGCCCGGGATCGCCGCCCACATGCCGTGGGCGATCGCGTTCATCTTCTCCGGGCGCGAGAACGTCAGCCGGGCCACGGCGCCTTCGCGGGTGAACTCGAGTCCGTCCGTCATGTCCAGCACCCTAATGCGCCTTAGCGGCGATCCCGCTGTGGGACAGGTCACCGGCCTAACCGGACAGCCGCGCCGTCAGCTCGCCCCTGCTGCGCACCCCGACCTTGCCGAACACCGACTTCAGGTGGTCCTGCACGGTGTTCGCCGAGATCCCCAGCCGGGCCGCGATGTCCGAAGTGGACAGTCCAGACAGGACTTCCCGGCACACGTCGCGTTCGCGCGCGGTCAGCCGGTAGGCCGCGAGCAGCACGTCCAGCAGCTCGCCGCCGGAGGCGCGGCGGAGCGTCACCACGACGTCGCGGGCGTCGTCGTCCGAGACCAATCTGCTGGCCTGCAACACAATCCAGCCGCCGTGGGCGTCGCGGACCCGCGCCCGGAACGTCCCGCTCGCTGCCGACTGCGCGCCGACCGCGACCGCCCGCACCAGCACCGCGAACCGGCCGTCGGCGATCGCGTCCAATTCGGACTCCCACGCGCCGACGCCCTCGGTCGCCCCTCGGCGGCGGCCGTCCGGGCCGACCACGACGATCGCCGGTTCGACCGCCGAAACCGCGCCCCGCGCGAGCGCCGCGACCCGGGTGGCGGCGGCGAGCGTCGGCCCGATCGAGGTCAGGAACTCCACCTCGCGGTCGCTGAACTCGCCGCGGCGCACCAGCCCGGCCGCGGCCCAGCAGACGCCGTCCGCGCGAAACCCGACCCGCAGTTCGCTCTCCAGCCCGAGCGGCCGCCACACCCGCGCCCACCGGCCGCTGCGCTCGCGTTCGCGCCGAGGCAGGTCGGAAAGCCGGGCCACCGGCACCGGACGCCGGGCCAGCTGGGCGAAAGTGTGCGGTTCCGCGCCGTCGTACTCATACGTCGCCAGCAGCGGCTCGTACTCCCCCGGGATCCGCGCGCGGCCGCTGGTCATCGAGCTGATCACCGCGGTGTCCGGGTCCAGCGACGCCCAGCAGGTCAGTTCCGTCGGCACGATCCGGTCGACCAGGTCGATGGCCGCCGCGTGCAGTTCGGCGACACCGCATCCGGTCGCGGCGAGAGCCGCCAGCTCCCGCCGTACGCTCCGCGCCCGGCCTTCCCACACCGACGCAGTATGCGCGCGCCGCTCCCGCGCGGACATCCCTGATTTCCGGGATGGTCCGGCCACCAGGGCCTTTCTAGCTTCGAGGGCATGACCATTCATCTCAGCACCGCGGGCGAAGGCCCTGAACTCGACACCAAAGACGCGACCGTGACGGTGAAAGCGGCCGCCGAGGACACCGGCGGCTACGAACTGTTCGAGGTCGACGCACCACGCGGCCCGGCCGTCCCGCCGCACGCCGACCCATGGGCGAAGGCGTTCTACGTCCTGCACGGCCGGCTCACCGTCTGTCTCGACGGCGAACTGCACGACCTCGGCCCCGGCTCCTGCGTGCACATCCCGGCGGGCACTCCCAACACCTTCACCGTCCACTCGCCGCACGCGAAATTCCTGGTGTTCACCCCGGACGACGCGATGGGCCGGTTCTTCCGCGAAATCGACCGCACCGTGCCGTCCGACGCCCCGTGGCCGGACGCGGTGCCGCTGCTCGGCGACATCGCCGCCCGGCACGGGGTCGCGTTCGGGGAGCTGGTGCCGTGAACGCCCGCCGGACCTCGCCGGAATCGCAGACCCGCTGCACCTGCTGGCGTTCCCGGGAGAAATGCTCCTGTTCGACCGCCCAGCCGAGCACCCGGGGATACCCCCGGGCCCGGCCGAGAAGCTGCCAGCCGTCCGCCTGTACGCCGCCGGACCGGCTATGAAGCCGACGTCACCCGGTACACGTCGTACACGCCTTCGACGCCGCGCACGACCTTCAGCACGTGCCCGAGGTGCTTCGGATCGCCCATCTCGAACGAGAACCGGCTCACCGCCACCCGGTCCCGCGAGGTCGTGACCGAGGCCGACAGGATGTTCACCTTCTCGTCCGCGAGCACCTTCGTGACGTCCGACAGCAGCCGGTGCCGGTCGAGCGCCTCGACCTGGATCGCCACCAGGAACACCGAGGACGACGACGGCGCCCACTCCACCTCGACCAGCCGCTCCGGCTGGGTCCGCAGGTCGTCGGCGTTCGTGCAGTCCGTCCGGTGCACGCTCACGCCGCCGCCGCGCGTCACGAAGCCGAGGATCTCGTCGCCCGGCACCGGCGTGCAGCAGCGCGCCAGCTTCGCCCAGACGTCGCTCGCGCCCTTGACGATGACGCCGACGTCGTTCGAACCCCGGCGGCGCGTGACCGTGGACGGCGTGGCCCGTTCGGCCAGCTCCTCCTCGGCCTCCTCGACCCCGCCGATGAGCGCGACCAGCCGCTGCACCACGTGCTTCGCGCTGGTGTGCCCCTCGCCGACAGCCGCGTACAGCGACGAAATGTCGCCGTGCCGCAGCTCGGTGGCGACCGAGCCCATCGACTCCGCCGAGACGAGCCGCTGGATCGGCAGCCCGACCTTGCGGATCTCCTTGGTGATCGCTTCCTTGCCCGCGTCGATCGCCTCGTCGCGGCGCTCCTTCGCGAACCACTGCCGGATCTTCGCGCGCGCCTTCGGCGAACCGGCGAACTGCAGCCAGTCGCGGCTCGGCCCGGCGCTTTCCGCCTTGGACGTGAAGATCTCGACGACCTCGCCGTTCTCGAGCTTCCGCTCGAGCGCGACCAGCCTGCCGTTCACGCGGGCGCCGATGCAGCGGTGGCCGACCTCGGTGTGCACCGCGTACGCGAAGTCCACCGGCGTCGAATCCGCGGGCAGCGTGATCACGTCGCCCTTCGGCGTGAACACGAAGATCTCGCGCGCGGCCAGCTCGTAGCGCAGCGATTCGAGGAAATCGCCCGGGTCCGCGGCCTCGCGCTGCCAGTCGAGCAGCTGCCGCATCCACGCGATCTCGTCCAGCTCCATCGCGTTGTTGCTGGCGTGCGTGCCCTTGGTTTCCTTGTACCGCCAGTGCGCGGCGATGCCGTACTCGGCGGTGCGGTGCATGTCGTAGGTGCGGATCTGCACCTCGAGCGGCTTGCCGTCCGGCCCGATCACCGTGGTGTGCAGCGACTGGTACACGCCGAACCGCGGCTGCGCGATGTAGTCCTTGAACCGTCCCGGAACCGGCTGCCACAGCGCGTGCACCACGCCCATCGCGGCGTAGCAGTCGCGCACGTCCTCGACCAGGATCCGCACGCCGACCAGGTCGTGGATGTCGTCCAGGTCGCGGCCGCGGACGATCATCTTCTGGTGGATCGAGTAGTAGTGCTTCGGGCGGCCCTCGACCTTCGCGGTGATCCGCGACGACACCAGGTTGTTCGTCAGGTCCGCGATCACCTTGCGCAGGTAGGTGTCGCGCGAGGGCGCGCGGTCGGCGACCAGCCGCACGATCTCGTCGTACTTCTTCGGCTGCAGGATCGCGAACGCGAGGTCCTCCAGCTCCCATTTGACCGTGGCCATGCCGAGCCGGTGCGCCAGCGGGGCGAGCACCTCGAGCGTCTCGCGCGCCTTGCGGGCCTGCTTCTCCGGCGGCAGGAAGCGCATCGTGCGCATGTTGTGCAGCCGGTCGGCGAGCTTGATGACCAGGACGCGCGGGTCCTTCGCCATCGCGATCACCATTTTGCGGATCGTCTCCGCTTCGGCTGAGGTGCCGAGCTTGACCTTGTCCAGCTTCGTGACGCCGTCGACCAGCTCGCCGACCTTGTCGCCGAAATCGGCCTTCAGCTGCTCCAGGGAGTAGCCGGTGTCTTCCACCGTGTCGTGCAGGAGGGCTGCTACGAGAGTGGTGGTGTCCATGCCCAGCTCGGCGAGGATGGTGGCTACCGCGAGGGGGTGGGTGATGTACGGGTCGCCGGACTTGCGGCGTTGTTCGCGGTGGAGTTCTTCGGCGACGTCGTAGGCGCGTTGCAGCTGGCCCAGGTCGGAGTTCGGGTGCAGTTCGCGGTGGATGACCGCCAGGGGTTCGAGGACCTGTTTGACCGGGGCGGCGCGTTGGGCGGTGATGCGCCGGGCCAGGCGGGCGCGGACGCGGCGGGTCGCGGACGGGTTCGGGGCGGCCCCGTTGGCCCGGGGACCGGTGTCCGCGGCGGTGACGCCTCCCTTGGCGGGGACTCCGCCTTTGGCGGGGACGTCGGCGTCAAGCTCTTGGCTCACCCGCACCTCCAGCTGCTTCGTGCGGCTTCGAACCTTCAGGGTAACTGGTTGGTCTGACCGGGAGTCTGGTGACGTGCCGTTGCGCTGTGTTGCCGAGGGGCTCGTCGCCTGGCGGCGACATTGCTGTGGTGCTTGCGTGGGGGCACCCCGAAGCCTGATTGTGCTGACGGTCTGGTGGTGCTTGTCAAGGCGGGAAAGATGCCTTGACAAGCACCACCAGACCGCAGGGAGGCTTCGTATCGGGGTGCAGGGCGGGGGCTGGCTGCTGCGCTGGGGTTAGACGGTGCGGAGGGTGTGGACCTGGCGGCCGCCCAAGGCGGCGCGGCCGCCTAGTGCTGCTAGTTCCAGAACTACCGATACGCCGGTCACCGTTGCGCCTGCGTCTTCCAGGAGTTTCGCGGTTGCGGCGACGGTGCCGCCCGTCGCCAGTACGTCGTCCAGGACTGCGATTCGTTGTCCGGGTTTGACCACTCCGGCGGGCAGTTCGACGCTGGCGGTGCCGTACTCCAGGGAGTAGTCCACCCTGCCCGCCACCGACGGGAGCTTGCCCGGTTTCCGGACCAGGACTACGCCCATACCTCGGGAGTAGCCGACCGCTGCTGCCAGGAGGAAGCCGCGGGCCTCGACGCCGGCGACCAAGTCGGCCGCCGGGTCGAGGGTTTCCGCTAGTGCGTCGGCGACTGCGGCGAAGCCATCGGCGTCGGCGAACAGCGGGCTGAGATCGCGGAACAGGACGCCGGGTTCCGGGAAGTCCGGTACCTCGGCGATCAGGTCCAGAGCCTCGTCGAGCTTCATCCCGTCAGCGCTTCTTCTTTCCGGACGGACGCTGCTTCGGGTGCCGCGCGGGAACGCCGGCGGCAGCGGCCATCGCCTTTTCCTTGCGGAGTTCGGCGGCCAGCTGGTCGTCGTCGTTGGCGTCGAAGTCGTCCGCGTCCGCTTCGCGCTTCGCGGCCTTCGCCCGGCGGGCGGCGACCCGGTCGGCCTGCTGCTTGTACTGCGGGTCGCGCATCTTGAAGTCGACCAGCAGCGGCGTCGCCAGCGCGACCGACGACAGGACGCCGACCAAGGTACCGGTGAGCTGCACCAGCGCCAGGTCCTGCAGCGTGCCCGAGCCGAGCAGGATGTAGCCGACGATCAGCAGGCCCAGGATCGGCAGCAGCGCGATGAACGCCGTGTTGAACGAGCGCATCAGCGTCTGGTTCAGCGCGAGGTTCGCCGCTTCCGCGTACGTCCGCCGCGACAGGCCGAGCAGGCCGCGGGTGTTCTCGCGAACCTTGTCGAACACCACCACGGTGTCGTACAGCGAGAACCCGAGAATCGTCAGCAGGCCGATCACCGTCGCGGGCGTGACCTCGAAGCCGACGAGCGAGTACACGCCCGCCGTGACCACGATGTCGTGCAGCAGCGAGACGAGCGCCGCCAGCGCCATCCTCGTGTCGAAGTAGATCGCCAGGAAGATCACGACCGCGACCAGGAACACCGCGAGCGCGATCAGGGCCTGGCGCGAGATCTCGTCGCCCCACGACGCGCTCACCGCGCTGTCGCTGATCGCCTGCACGCTCGACTGGCCGTTGCTGCCGACCGGGCCCAGGTCCTCGAAGATCTGCTTCTTGACCTTCGCCACCTGGTCGGCGGTGAGGGTCTCGGAGCGGGTCTGGATGGTCGACGCGTTGCCGGTGCCGACCGTCTGGGTCTCCGCCGGGGCCTCGCCGAGGGCGGTATTGAACGACTTGATCACCTGGTCCTGGGTGATCTGGCCGTGCGTGCCGTGCGCGGGCAGCTGGATCTGCGTGCCGCCCTCGAACTCGATGCCCACGTTGAAGCCGCGGAAGACCATCGAGCCGATGCAGACCAGCAGCAGCAGCGCGAAGAACGTGTACCAGCGCTTGCGCGAGCCGACGATGTCGACCGCGCCGGTGCCGACGTAGAGCCGGTGGAAGAAGCTTTCCTTCTTGCCGGGCTTGGCCGCGGCGCCCTCAGCGCTGTTCGAGCTGTTCGAGCCTTCCGGGCTCTCCGAGGTGACGCCCGAGGTTTCGTCGCTCACGTCAGGCCTCCTTCACGTTCGCGCGGCGGCCGGGAGCGGGGCGCGTGGACTTGCGCGCCGCGCCGAGCTTCTGGACGGCGCCGAGGCCGAGATGCCGGGGATTGGACAGGAACTTCGACTTCGAGGTGGACACCATGGCCACGAGCGGATGCGTGACCAGGTAGACGACCACGAGGTCGAGCACCGTCGACATGCCGAGGGTGAACGCGAAGCCCTGCACGTCGCCGACCGCGATGATGTACAGGATCGCCGCGGCGAGGAAGCTGACCGCGTCCGAGGCCAGAATCGTGCGCCGCGCCCTCGTCCAGCCGCGCGGCACCGCGGACCGGAAGGTCCGGCCCTCCCGGATCTCGTCTTTCAGCCGTTCGAAGTAGATGACGAACGAGTCCGCCGTGATGCCGATCGCGATGATCAGGCCGGCGACGCCCGCGAGGTCGAGCGTGTACCCGATCCACCGGCCGAGCAGCACCAGCACCGCGTACACGAGCAGGCCGGACAGCACCAGCGACCAGATCGTGAGGATGCCGAGCAGCCGGTAGTAGAACAGGCAGTAGACGAACACGACGGCGAGGCCGATCGCGCCGGCGATGAGGCCGGCCTGCAGCGAGGCGTAGCCCAGCGTCGCGGACACCGTGGTGGCGTCGGACGAGTCGAACGACAGCGGCAGCGAACCGTACTTGAGGATGTCCGCCAGGTTCTTCGCGTCGGTCTGGGTGAACTTGCCGGTGATCTGCGTGTTGCCGCCGAGGATCGCGTTCTGCACGGTCGGCGCGGACACCACGTTCGTGTCCAGCACGAACGCCGCCTGCTTGCCGATGTTGGCCGACGTGAAGTCGCCCCAGGTCTTGCCGCCCGCGCCGTTGAAGCTCAGGTCGACGATCCACTGGCCGCGCGTCTGGTCGTAGCCGGAGTTCGCGTTGGAGATCTCGGTGCCGGGGATGAACTCCGGGCCGAGCACGTACTTGTTCGCGCCCTTGTCCCCGCAGGTGACCAGCGGCTTGTCCGGAAGGTCGTTGCCCTCCAGCGGGTCGTGGGCGTTGGGCGCGCAGTTGAGCGCGGCGAGCGCCTTCTGCTGCGCGGCCTGCGCGGCGGCGGCCTCCTGCTGGTTCTTCGGGTCCTTCGGCATCAGCGCGGGAGCCTGGCGCACCTCGCGGGCCTGTTCGATCGGGTTCTTGCCCGCGTCGCCGCTGCCCGAGGCCGGAGCCGACGGCGTCGTGCTCGGCGGCTGCTGCGCCGGGGCGCCTTCCGCTCCCCCGCCGCCGGCCGGCTGGCTCGGCGGCGCGCTCGGCGCGCCGGACGGCGGGGCCGCGGGCGGCGCGCCCGGGGTGTTCGGGACCGAGGTGATCACCTGGCGGATGCCGAGCTTGGCGGTCCTGGCGAGGTTCTTCGCCTGGTCGCCCTGCTCGCCCGGCACGGTGATCACGATGTTGTTGCCGTCGAGCACCACCTCGGCGCCGCTGACGCCGATCCCGTTCACCCGGGTCTCCAGGATCTGGCGCGCCTGGTTCAGCGACTCGCGGGTGGGCTGGCTGCCGTCGGGCGTGCGCGCGGTGAGCGTGACCCGAGTGCCGCCCTGCAGGTCGATGCCGAGTTTCGGCGTCGGTTTGCCGCCGCCGGTGAAGAACACCAAGGCGTACAGCGCGACCACGATCAGGGCGAAGAAGGCGAGATAGCGTCCCGGGCGGAGATGCCCGGCCGATGGTGCCACGGTGCTTCGGTCTCCTCGAACTGGCACGGACTGGATGGACCCCAAGTGGTTCGGGTGCGCGAGCCGGAAGGGGGTCCCCCGGACGCGGCTGGGCGTGAACTATGACGGCGGACACGCACGCAGCACCGAGACAGTACTCGGTGCTGCGTGAGCCCGGCGTTCGCCCGTACCGACTTTCGTCGGCTGTGGGCGGATCACTGCCCGGTGAAGCGCGAAGGCTACTTCTTCCCGTGCTCGAGCGGGGGCGCCACCTGCGCACCGGAGGTCTGCTTCTCCTCGGCGGAGATCGACTCCTGGGCCGGCGCCTCCGAAGAAGTCGCCGGGGCCGCCGCAGTCTCCTTGGCCGACTCGACGCCCGCGGCCTCGGTCTCGGCCGAGTCCTCGTTCTCCTCGCCCTCGACGACCGGCTCGACCTTCTCGCGCACCGCGAGCCGCAGCCAGGTGGTGACGACGCCCGGCGCGATCTCGATGTCGATCGTCGTGTCGCTGCTCGTGTCGGCGACCGTGCCGTACAGGCCCGACGTGGTCATCACGCGGTCGCCCGGGGCGATGCTGTTCTGCATCTCCTGCTGAGCCGCCTGCTGCTTCTTCTGCTTGCGGGTGCCCATGACGAGCGGCACGGCCACCACGAGCAGCAGCAGCAACGGCAGCAGTAACTGGTTCATGACTCTCCTCGACGGACGCCTCGCTCGGCTGCCCGCGTCCGGTTTCGACGGATGTGCTGTATTCGAGTGTGCCAGGTACCGGCGGAAACGCCACCACCCGGGCCGCTGTCCGCCCTTGTCAGGCCTGGTCGAACAGCGTCGGACCGCCCGGATCGGGCCGCCCGGCCTCAGGGGGCGGCACCAGTCCGAGGTGCTGCCACGCGGCCGCGGTCGCGACCCGGCCGCGCGGAGTGCGGGCGAGCATACCGGCCCGGACCAGGTACGGTTCGCACACCTCCTCGACCGTAGTGGCCTCCTCGCCGACCGCGACCGCGAGCGTCGAGATGCCCACCGGTCCCCCGCCGAACGAGCGGGTCAGCGCGCCGAGCACGGCCCGGTCCAGCCGGTCCAGCCCCAGCTCGTCGACGTCGTAGACCTTCAGCGCGGCCTGCGCGACCTCCAGGGTCACCTTGCCGTCGGCGCGCACCTCGGCGTAGTCGCGGACCCGGCGCAGCAGCCGGTTCGCGATCCGGGGGTGCCCCGCGAGCGGCCGGCGATCTCGGCGCAGCCGTCGCGGTCGATCTCGATGCCGAGGATCGTGGCGGCGCGGCGGACGACCAGCTCCAGTTCGGCCGCCGAGTAGAACTCCATCTGGCCGGTGAAGCCGAACCGGTCGCGCAGCGGCCCGGTGAGCGAGCCGGACCGGGTGGTGGCCCCGACCAGCGTGAACGGCGCGATCTCCAGCGGGATGCTGGTCGCCCCCGGTCCCTTGCCGACCACGACGTCGACCCGGAAGTCCTCCATCGCGAGGTACAGCATTTCCTCGGCGGGCCGGGCGATGCGGTGGATCTCGTCGATGAACAGGACGTCGCCGGGCGCGAGGTTGGACAGCATCGCGGCCAGGTCGCCCGCGCGTTCGAGGGCGGGCCCGGAGGTGATCCGGATGGCCGCGCCCAGTTCGGCCGCGACGATCATCGCCATGCTCGTCTTGCCGAGGCCGGGCGGGCCGGACAGCAGCACGTGGTCCGGCGGCACGTCGCGCCGCCGCGCGCTCTCCAGCACCAGTTCCAGCTGTTCGCGGACGCGTTCCTGCCCGACGAACTCGTCCAGTTTCCGGGGCCGGAGCGAGGTTTCCAGGTCGCGTTCGCCGGTCTGGGCGAGCGCGGACAGCGTTTCGTCGTCCGCCTCGTACCCGCCGGTGTCGAACTCGGTCACTTCGTGGTTCATCGGCGGCTACCGCTTGCGGCCCAGTGCGGCCAGCGCCGCGCGCAGCACCGAGGACGTGGTGTGCCCGTCCCCTTCGGCCAGCACCCGGTCCACCGCCTGTTCGGCTTGTTTGGCCGGGAAACCCAGCCCGGCCAGCGCTTCGACGACCTCGCCGCGCAGCGCGCCGGGCGCGGCCACGACCGGGGCGTCGGCGGTGCCGCCGAGCGCGGTGACCTTGTCCCGCAGTTCGAGGCTGAGCCGCTCGGCTCCCTTGCGGCCGATGCCGGGCACCTGGGTGAGCACGGTGATGTTGCCTTCGACGAGCGCCGCGCGCAGTTTGTCCGGCTCCAGCACGGCCAGCGTCGCCAGCGCGAGCCGCGGCCCGATCCCGGACACCGTCTGGAGCAGGCCGAACAGCTCGCGCGCGTCCTCGTCGGCGAACCCGAAGAGGGTCAGCGAGTCCTCGCGCACGACCAGCGCGGTGTGCAGCCGCGTCTGCTCGCCGCGGCGCAGCGTGGCCAGCGTCGCCGGGGTGGCCTGCACGGCGAGGCCGACGCCGCCGACCTCGACCACCACGTGGTCGAGCCCGACGGACAGCACTTCGCCGCGTACCGAGGAGATCATCGTCGTGCTCCTGTTTCGTTCTGCTTCTTGGTGGTTCCGGCCGCCTTGGCCGCGGCCGCCAGCCGGGCCTTGTGGGCGCGGACCAGCTCGGCCGCGCGGGCCTCGGCCTCGGCGAGCCGGACCCGCATCGGCTCGCGCCACAGGTGGCAGATGGCGAGCGCGAGCGCGTCGGCCGCGTCCGCCGGATGCGGTTTGACCTCGAGCCCGAGCAGCCGCATCACCATGGTGGTGACCTGCGCCTTGTCCGCCCGGCCGGACCCGGTGACGGCGGCCTTGACCTCGCTGGGCGTGTGGAAGACGACCGGCAGCCCGCGCCGCGCCGCCGACAATGCCACGACCCCGCCTGCCTGCGCGGTGCCCATCGCGGTGCGGACGTTGTGCTGCGCGAACACCCGCTCGACGGCGACCGCCTCCGGCCGGTACCGGTCGAGCCAGCGCTCCACCTCGTCGGCGACGCCGAGCAGCCGCTGCGCGAGATCCTGGTCCGCGGGCGTGCGCACGACCCCGACCGCGACCGGGCGCACCGAGCGGCCCTTGCCGCCGTCGACCACGCCGAGGCCGCACCTGGTCAGACCGGGGTCGACCCCGAGCACCCGCACCGTTTCTCCTTCGCCCGCGCGAACATTAGTTCGAGATGCAGGCTAACGGTCGCGGCGCGCGGTCCGGCGGCGGACACGCGCTAACACATGTGCACACATGTGCGCACATGTGATGCCATGACCGGTTTGCCTGCCGGGCCCGCCCGCAAGCACGCTGGGGGCATGCCGGGACCAGAGGACTACGTCGCGCACCTGGGGCTGGAGCCGCTGCCGGTGGAGGGCGGCCGGTTCGCGGAGAGCTGGCGCGCGGCCGAGGGTTCGGCGATCTATTACCTCCTCACCGCGCCCGAGTTCTCCGCACCGCACCGGCTCGACCGCGTCGAAGTGTTCGTGCACCACGCCGGTTCGCCCGCGCGGATGCTCCTGCTGCATCCCGACGGGAAGGTGACCCGCCCGGTGCTGGGCAGCGACGTGGCCGCCGGAGAACGTCCGCAGGTCGTGGTGCCTGCCGGGACCTGGCAGGCCACGGTGCCGCTGGGCGCGTGGAGCCTGCTCGGCACCGTGGTGGTGCCGCCTTACACCGACGACTGCGTGGAGTTCGCGGATCCGGCGACGCTGGCCGCGCGATTCCCGGACGCCGCCGCCGACCTGGCCGCGTTCGGCCCCGGCTAGCCGGGTCAGGGCCCGTCGACGCCGGGCGTCCAGCTTTCCGGGTCTCCGCTCTCGGTGAGCACCGGCTGCCATTCGGCGAAGCCCTCGGGCGCGTCGGCGTGCCACGGGAAGTGCCCGTCCGGCGTCGCGACGATCATCTGCAGCGCCGGGAAGTCGCCGTCCGGGTAGACGAGGAACGCGGACCCGAAGTACTCCGGGTAGTGGCCTTTCGCGACGCGTTCGAAGATCACCGGCGCGCCCTCGAAGAAATCGTCGTAGCGTTTGCCGACCTCGAAGATCTCGCCGTTGGCGGAACGGTCGACGTACGCGTCGAGCAGCACCGGGGCCATGTGGTCGGGCAGCCCGATCACGACCGCCTCGGGCACGTTGTGCAGCGCCCACGCGCACGCGGTGAAGCAGTAGCCCGCGCCCTGGTCGTCGGCGGCCACGGCGATGACCGCGTTCCCTCGTTCCCTCGCCTGCGTTTCGATCCAGGCGATGAGGCTCTGCTCTTCTTCGGTGAGGGAGGTCGTCACGGCGGACATTCTGCCCCACCCGCGCGCCCGAGCCCAGTCCCCGCGCCGGTCATTTTCCGGACGCCCCAAGGATTTTCCCGGTTTCCCTTGCGCGCCAACGGAAATCGAAACGAACACGGCCGCGCCCCGGGAGTGCCGGGGGCGCGGCCGTGTCGCGGCGATTGGATCAGTCCACCGCGGCCATGACCTCGTCGGACACGTCGAAGTTCGCGTACACGTTCTGCACGTCGTCGCAGTCCTCGAGCGCGTCGATCAGCTTGAAGACCTTCTTCGCGCCCTCGACGTCGAGCGGCACGCTCACCGACGGCAGGAAGGTCAGCTCGGCCGATTCGTACTCGAAACCGGCCTCCTGCAGCGCCTTGCGCACCGGCACCAGGTCGCCGCCCTCGGAGACGATCTCGAAGCTCTCGTCGAGGTCGTTGACCTCCTCGGCGCCCGCGTCGAGGACCGCCATGAGGACGTCGTCCTCGGTCGCGTCCGCCTTGGGCATGATCACGACGCCCTTGCGGTTGAACATGTAGGCGACCGAACCCGGGTCGGCGAGCGAGCCGTTGTTGCGCGTGAGCGCGGTCCGGACCTCCATCGCGGCGCGGTTCTTGTTGTCGGTGAGACACTCGATCAGCACCGCCACGCCGTTCGGGCCGTAGCCCTCGTACGTGATGTTCTGCCAGTCCGCCCCGCCCGCTTCCTCGCCGGCGCCGCGCTTGCGCGCGCGCTCGATGTTGTCCTGCGGGACCGAGTTCTTCTTCGCCTTCTGGATGGCGTCGTACAGCGTGGGGTTGCCGTCCGGGTCCCCTCCGCCGGTCCCGGTGCGGGCGGCGACCTCGATGTTCTTGATCAGCCGCGCGAAGAGCTTGCCCCGCTTGGCGTCGAGGTTCGCCTTCTTGTGCTTCGTCGTGGCCCACTTGGAGTGGCCGCTCATCTTTCCTCCATCTGTTCCGCGGCCGCGGGCCTCCCGGCGCGGCCGCCGCAATCCTTGCTCAGGCTTTCCGCACAAGCTCGACGAACAGCCGGTGCACGCGCTCGTCCCGGGTGATCTCCGGGTGGAACGCGGTCGCCATCACCGCCCCCTGCCGGACGGCGACGATCCTATCCGCCCGCGGCCCGTCCGGCGGATCGTCCGGGTCGGGCACGGTGGCCAGCACCTCGACCCCGTCGCCCGCCTTCTCGACCCACGGGGCCCGGATGAACACCGCGTGCAGCGGCCCGCCGGACAGGCCGGCGAACGGGAGGTCGGCCTCGAAGGAGTCGACCTGCCTGCCGAACGCGTTGCGCCGCACGACCACGTCGAGCCCGCCGAGCTGCTGCTGGTCCGGGCGCCCGTCGAGCACCTGGCGGGCCAGCAGGATCATCCCGGCGCACGAGCCGAACGCGGGCAGGCCGCCCGCGATCGCCTCGCGCAGCGGTTCGAGCAGCTCGAAGGTCTCGAGCAGCCGCGACATCGTGGTGGACTCCCCGCCGGGGAGCACCAGGCCGTCCACCTGTGCCAGCTCGGCGGGGCGGCGCACCGGAACCGCGCGGGCGCCCGCGCCCTCCAGCATCGCGACGTGCTCGCGCACGGCGCCTTGCAAGGCGAGCACGCCGACCGCCGGCCGTGCTCCCGTAGCTGTCGCCACCCGACCTCCCGTGAGACGTTCACTCCAGCTTAGGGGGGCCGCCCGGAGCGCAACCGGGCAGGTCAGGCGGGCGGCGCGGGGGCCGCCGCCCGCCCGGACGGCGCTCCGGGCGCCGGTCCCGCGCCGGCGTGAAGTGGACTGCTGAAATCTGTCGCCAGTGGCCACCTCGAAGGTGGTCTCCACCGGTGCCGGTCCGGGCTGGCCTTCCCGGCCCGGACCCGTCTTCCATGGTAGGCCGTTCCGGAAGGCCCAGGTCAACGCTTCCGGCCGGAAAAGTGACCGAGCCGAAGTGGATCTTTCCGCGCGAAAAGTGGCCTTCCGAGATAGCCGCGCAATGGCCTGCCTCAGCGGTCCACCGCCGTCCTACGCTGGACGGGAAGACCACTTCCGCTCCCCCGAGAAAGGCCCCCGAGGTGTCGCAGCAGCAGAACGCCGAACCCCAGACCGTCACCGGCACCGCGAAGGTGAAGCGCGGCATGGCGGAGATGCTCAAGGGCGGCGTGATCATGGACGTCGTGACCGCCGACCAGGCCAAGATCGCCGAGGACGCGGGCGCGGTCGCCGTCATGGCGCTGGAGCGCGTCCCCGCGGACATCCGCGCGCAGGGCGGCGTCGCCCGGATGAGCGACCCGGACCTCATCGACGGCATCATCGAGGCGGTTTCGATCCCGGTGATGGCGAAGGCGCGGATCGGGCACTTCGTCGAGGCGCAGGTGCTGCAGTCGCTCGGCGTCGACTACATCGACGAGTCCGAGGTGCTGACCCCCGCCGACTACGCGAACCACATCGACAAGTGGGCGTTCACCGTGCCGTTCGTGTGCGGCGCGACCAACCTCGGCGAGGCGCTGCGCCGGATCACCGAGGGCGCGGCGATGATCCGCTCGAAGGGCGAGGCCGGCACCGGCGACGTCTCGAACGCGACCACGCACATGCGCAAGATCCGCGGCGAGATCCGCCGCCTGCAGTCGCTGCCGGAGGACGAGCTGTTCGTCGCCGCCAAGGAGCTGCAGGCCCCGTACGAGCTGGTCCGCGAGGTGGCCGAGGCGGGCAAGCTGCCGGTGGTCCTGTTCACCGCGGGCGGCATCGCGACCCCGGCCGACGCGGCGATGATGATGCAGCTGGGCGCGGAGGGCGTGTTCGTCGGCTCGGGCATCTTCAAGTCCGGCAACCCGGCACAGCGCGCCGAGGCGATCGTGAAGGCGACGACGTTCCACGACGACCCGGACGTGCTGGCGAAGGTGTCGCGCGGACTCGGGGAAGCGATGGTCGGGATCAACGTGGAGGACGTGCCGGAACCGCACCGGCTCGCTGAGCGCGGCTGGTAACGGCTCTTAACGAAGACCGCTCTGGACGGTGAGGGACTTCGGTCTCTCACCGTCCTGTCGTTTCCGGCCCGGCCCGGCGCGGTCAGCGGTCGCGTTCGTCCAGCTGGGCGCGGAGGCCAGTGATGACGTCGCGGGCGTCGGCGAGTTCGTCCTGCAGGCCGATGATCCGCGCGGCCGAGGCGAGGGAATGGCCCTCGTCCAGTTGTTCGCGCAGCCGCACCACGAGGGTCAGCTGGCGGCGCGAATAGCGGCGGTGCCCGCCGCCGGAGCGTTCGGGCCGCACCACGGCCGCGGCGTCCAGGCTGCGCAGGAACGCCTGCTGCACGCCGAGCAGCTCGGCGGCCTGCCCGGTCGTGTAAGCCGGGTAGTCCTGGTCGTCGAGGCTGTCCAGTCCGGCCACGCGCACCTCCTCTCCTGCTGGCTCAAGATTATCTCGGCCCGCTTCTTGACACAATCTCCAGTCCGCGCTATAGAAATTAGCAGACGCGAGAGCTGACCTGGGTGCCGCGAGACCGTAGCCGGGGGGTGATCGACGATGCCGGACACCATCAGCCGCCAGGGCCCGACGGCCCGCGAATTCGCCGATCTGATCTGCGCCGATCCCGTCTGGCTGCGCGCCGAGTTCGACGCGATCGTGGCCGCCAGCTTCGGCGGCATCCCGATGCTCCCGCCGCCGAGCGACGACTTCCGCCCGCGGAACCCGCGCCCCGCCCCTGGCGAGCGGCGAGCCGCGGCCCGCCGGTGGCGAGCGTGGCCGCCGGAACGCCGGGAGCGGTCTCCTCCGCCGCGGCGGAGCCCGAACACGCCAGCGTGACCTCGCCAGGGAGGTGATACCGCGCAGAGATCGTCACGGTTGCTTTCACCCGAACTGGTTCCGGCCCCGCCACCGCATCCGGCGGCGGGGCCGGATCTCCGCGGGAAAACCCCGCGGTCACGAGAACAGCGAGACCAGCCAAGGGAAGGAGAAAGGGAGGCGCATGGTCATGTTGATGCGAACCGACCCGTTCCGGGAACTCGATCGACTGACCCAGCAGTTTTTCGGCGGCAATGGCACCACGACCCGTCCGGCGGTGATGCCGATGGACGCCTACCGGTCCGGCAACGACTACGTGGTGCAGTTCGACCTGCCCGGGGTCGCGCCGGAATCGATCGACCTCGACGTCGAACGCAACGTGCTGACGGTGAAAGCCGAACGCAGGCCCGACTACGGCGAGGACGCCGAGGTCCAGGTCTCCGAGCGGCCGCGCGGGGTGTTCTCCCGGCAGCTGTTCCTCGGCGACACCCTCGACACCGACAGCATCAAAGCCGATTACGAGGCGGGCGTGCTCACCCTGCGGGTGCCGATCGCCGAACAAGCCAAACCGCGCAAGATCGCCATCGGCGGCAGCCGCGAAGCCAAGCAGATCAACGCCTGACCGCTTTGAGACGCCCCTGCTCGCACGCGGGCCGGGGCGTCCGGCCAGCCCGTTCGGCTGTGCCGGAGGGACTAGTACCTTCGCGGCTTCCCGGGCCGCTCCCCCGTCGGCAAGCTCGCCGCATGATCCGCTTTTCCCTCTCCAGACGGGCTCGTCGCTGGCTGATCGCTGTGGCCGTCGTGGTGGTGCTGCTTCTCGTCGGCGGTTACGTACTGCTCCGGATCGCGAGTTCCCGGACGTTCCAGTTCTTCGGCGGCCTCACCGCTCGCGTGGAAACGTCGGAGAAAGTGGTCGCCCTGACCTTCGACGACGGTCCCGATCCCGCTGGGGTGCAACCTGTCCTGGACACACTGGCCTCGCGGAGAATCCACGCGACCTTCTACCTCATCGGATCGGACCTGGCGGCTCATCCGGATCTCGGCCGCGCCATCGCGGCGGCGGGCCACGAGATCGGCAACCACACCTACTCGCACGAACGCATGCTGCTGATCACGCCCGGCTACGCGGCGAGCGAGATCGAGCGCACCGACGCGCTGATCCGCGGCACCGGCTATACCGGCGAGATCACCGTCCGCCCGCCGAACGGCAAGAAGCTGTTCGCGCTGCCCTATTACCTGCACGAGCACAACCGCAAGACGATCACCTGGGACGTCGAACCGAATTCCTTCCCCGAAATCGACCGCAGCGCAACGGCGATCGCTGACTACACCGTGCAGAACGTGCGCCCCGGATCGATCGTGTTGTTCCACCCCATGTACGCGGGACGCGAGCAGACGCGCGAGGCCATCGGCCCGACCATCGACCGGCTGCGGGCGCTCGGCTACCGGTTCGTCACCATGTCGCAGTTGCTGGCTCGGCAAGGCAAGGGATGACCGCCACGACCGTCCAGCCTCCGCCCTCGGGACCCGCGTCGAGTGAACCGCCTCGGGCGGCGAGCTGGGCGCGCAAGCTGTCCAATCCGTACCCGGCACCGGCGGTCGGCTGTCCGCTCTGGTCGTTGCGCAGCACGATCCGGACGGCTTCCGCCGACGCCTCGACGCCGACGCGCAGCCGGACGCCTGGACCGTTGTGCCGCAAGGCATTGATGGCCGCCTCCGAGACAATCCGGTCGGCGAGGTCCCGCACCTCGTCCGGAATCCGGTGCAGGGCGGGCTCTTCCTCGATGACGAGGCCCGCCGCGGACAGTTCGGCGAGAACGGCGGCGAGCGCCGGCCCCGGCGGCTGCTCGCCGTCGTCCCGCAATTCCTGGAGGGTTTCGCGAACCTGGCTCAGCGCGTCCCGTCCGGCAGCGAGCATCGCGTCCACCCTGGCGCGGTCCGCGGCGGTCAGCTCGCCGACGGCCAGGAGCGCCTCCGCCTGCACAAGCATCACCGTGGTGGTGCGCGCGAGCGTGTCGTGCAGCCGCCGCGCGGTTCGTTCCCGCCGTTCGGCGGCCAGGCGTTCCAACCGGAATCGCGCGAACTCCGCGCGCTCGGCCGCGTGCCGCTGTCGCTCGGTGCCGAGCAGCCACGCCATGACGCAGACCGCGAGCGAGAGCAGCGCGCCGTCGATCGGGCCCTTCCACACGGTCATGGCGGCGCTGACAGCGGCGGCGGAAAGCCCGCCGAGTCCCCAGCGCACCCAAGCCCGGCGCGCGCTCGGCACGGTGTACAACGCGATCAGCACCGGCACGTAGTCGATGTTGTGCGGCTGGGTCGTCAGCAGCCGGGCCAGGGTGGCCGCGGTGACGACGGCGAGCACCCATCCCGGGAACCGGCGGCGGAAGGCCAGCGGCAGGACCTGCGCGGTCACGAGCGCGAGGCCGCCCCACCCCCACGCCCCGCCGAACCCGAGCAAGACGGCGACGAGCACGGTCGTTCCGAGGTCTGACAACGACTTCCGGTCGCGGAACCAGCGCACGAATCGAGCGTAGACTGCCGTGGTGATCAGGGTCCGCGTCGTCGACGACCACGCGCTGGTGCGGGAGGGCCTCGCGCTGATCCTCGGCGCTCAGCCGGACATCGACGTGCTCGGCGCGCACGCGGACGGCGCCGAACTGCTCGCCGCGCTCGACGCCGATACCGACGTCGTCCTGCTGGACCTTTATCTCCCGGGAATGGACGGAATCGAAGTCCTGCAGCGGATCCAGCGGGAATGGGCGGCGAAGGTCGTCATGCTCACCACGATCGGCCGCGCGGGGAAATCCGGCGCGCGCTGGCCGCGGGCGCGAGCGGATTCGTGCTCAAGGACAGCACCGGCACCGAACTCGCGGCCGCGGTCCGCGCGGCGCACGAAGGCATCACCGCGATGAGCCCGGCGGTCGCGGCGACACTCCGCACGCCGACCGGCGACGCGTTGACCCCGCGCGAACGCGACGTGCTGCTCCTGCTCGGCCGCGGACTGTCCAATCGCGACATCGCCGCCGAGCTGGGGCTGGCCGAGCGCACGGTGAAGGTCCACGTCGGCAACGTGCTCGCGAAGCTCCAGGTGGACAGCCGGACGCAGGCCGCGCTGCTCGCCGACGAGCACCTCCGGTCGGCGGTAGCGCGCCCAGCCCGGTCTCCGTCACGCTGAGCGTTCGAGGACAAGGGGGTTGCCGTGAAGGTCATCATCGTCGGGGCGGGCATCGGCGGGCTGACCGCGGCGCTGCGGCTGCACCGCAGAAGGCATCGAGTGCGCGGTGTACGAGCAGAGCGCACGGATCGGCGAACTCGGCGTCGGGATCAACGCGTTGCCGCACGCCGTCAAGGAACTCGCCGCGCTCGGTCTGCTCGACGCGTTGGACGAGATCGGCATCCGGACCCGCGAGCTGTTCTACACCCACCGGCTCGGGCAGGTGATCCTGCGCAGGCCGTGCGGGCTGGACGCCGGGTTCACGCTCCCCCAGTACTGCCTGCACCGAGGCAGGCTGCAGGGCATGCTGCTGCAAGCAGTCCAGGACCGGCTGGGTCCCGACGCGGTGCGGATCGGACATCGGCTGACCGGGTTCGAGCAGGACACACAAGGAGTCCAGGCGCGCTTCGCCGAGCGGGACAGCGACGCCCCGGTCACCGTGACCGGCGACGTTCTGGTGGCGGCCGACGGAATCCACTCGGCCGTGCGGTCCCAGCTGTTCCCCGACGAAGGACCGCCGCGCTGGAACGGGGTCCTGATGTGGCGCGGGGCGACCGACTGGCCGGAGTTCGGCGGCGGCCGTTCGATGATCGTCTCCGGCGGCACCGCGGCCAAACTGGTGATCTACCCGATCGGACCAGGCCGTTCCGCGGGCACCCGGCTCACGAACTGGGCAGTCTGCATTCAGACCGGGCAGCCCTGCACCCCTCCCCCGGACCGCCAGGACTGGGCCAAACCCGGCGACCGGGCGGAGCTGGCCCGGCACCTCGGACGCTTCCGCTGCCCGGAGGTCGACCACATCGCGCTGGCCGAGGCCACCGAAGAGATCTTCGAGTTCCCGATGTGCGACCGGGATCCGCTGCCCGCGTGGTCCCACGGACGCGTGACGCTGCTGGGCGACGCCGCGCATCCGATGTACCCGATGGGCTCGAACGGCGCTGGCCAGGCGATTCTCGACGCGACCAGCCTCGCGTCGCACCTGAGCCAGCACGCCGATCCCGCCGAGGCGCTCCGGGCGTACGAGGCCGACCGGCTGGCGGCCACCGGCGAGATCGTGCTGCGCAACCGCCGGGGCGGCCCGGAGAACGTCATCGACGAGGTCGAACGGCGCGCTCCGGACGGCTTCTCCCGGCTCGAGGACGTGATCGACGCGGCCACGCTGGAGGAGATCGTCGCCGGCTACGCCCAGGCGTCCGGAGCGTCCCAGCAGCAGGTGAACCGCGCCTGAGCCCCATGCCAGGAACTTGAGGCGGGCTGCCCCGGGCCGCAAGGGCTGGCGGGACCGCGGTGGTTCGACGGGGAGGGCTAGCGCCCCCCATGCGGCGTTGGGTGCGTGGCAGGCACGGTCATGCCGGATGTGCGGGTCCGTGAGGGACCCCTTGAGGGAATCTGATTCCCATGCCAGGGAGTTGGGCCGGATGGTCTCAGCCGCTAACCGTCCATAAAGGACACCCACATCGGTGAAATGCCGGATTAATGCCGTTACGCCCGTTTCTATAAGGCTGTGAGGGACTCCCTGAGGGAATCAGATTCCCTCAGGGAGTCCCTCACGGACGACACACCCGGCTCCCGTCGCCCGCGTCGGCCCCGACGCAAGCCAGCCCGGTCCGTCAGCCGATTCGGCCTGGGCGGACACACCTCAGCCGCACCCATCACGCCGCCCTCAGTCCCTGGCATCGGAACCTGATTCCCTCAAGGGGTCCCTCACAGACGACAATCCTGCCGCGGCTGGACCTGGCGGTCAGGCGCCTTCCACCGCACCGGGCGGCAGGAAGTCGACGTCGTGCAGCGCCGACACCCGGACCACCTCGGCCGGGTCGGTCAGGTTGTGCAGCTTGTCGAACAGCGTCGCCAGCTGACCGGCCGGGCTGACCCAGAACAGTCCCCGGGTCACGCTCTCGCTGCGGTTGTAATAGGCGTGCGGGAGCCCCTTCGGCATCCGGACGGTGTCGCCGGGTCCCGCGGTCTCCCACTTGCCGTCGAGGTAGAGGGTGAAGACGCCTTCCAGGATGTAGATGTGCTCGTCCTGGGTCGGATGGACGTGCGGCGGCACGCCGGTGCCGGGCGGGTCGAGGGTCTCGAACGCGAAGCTCGACTCGCTGGCCGCCTTCATCGAGTAGGTGTGGCCGAGCACGTTCCACACCTTGTTCCGCATGCCCTCGCGGGCGGGCGTGATCCCCTTGGGCAGGGGACCGAGCACGATTTCCTCGCCGGTCATCACACCTCCTGGCCGATGTTTCGTCCGACTCTGCGCTATCGGGCCTCCCGTGTACAGCCGCCAGTCACGAGAACGTGAGGAGGCCGTCCGCCAAAACCGGTGTCCCGTCCGCCGCACGCACGTCGAACGCGATGGCGTCGGGACCTGTCCGTCCCGCGTGGACCGACAGCGTCATCCCCGGGAAGACCGGGTTGGTGAAGCGGCATTCGACCCCGGTGAGATCGGTCCGGCCCGGGGTCGCGGCGGACACTGCCCGCGCGAGCATTTCTGTACCGTGCAGGACCGTGTCGGCCAGGCCCGCCGCCCGCGCGACGCGAATGTCGGTGTGGATGGGATTCCAGATCCTCGCGCATTCGCTGTAGACGACCGCGTTGGTCCCGTCGGTCTCGAACGTCGCGATCCGGGCGAGGTCAGCACCGGACGGCCGGGGTTTTTCCGCTGGGGCAGTGATTTCGCCGCCTTCGAGCCGGACACCTCGGTACAGCGTGCTCACCTGCGTGGTGACGAGCGGCGTTCCGTCGAGCGTGGTGGTGCGGAACTCCGTGACGATGAGCGCCGAGTTGGTCCGCGCCTCGGCCCGGTGCAGCCGTGCTTCGGTCCGCACTTCCTCGCCGGGCCGCAACGGCGCGCGCATCCGGATCCGGTGTCCGACATGCAGGCCCAGCCGCAGCGTTTCGGTGGACAGCTCGATCCCCGGCGCGCCCTGCTCGATGAGCGGCCATTCGATGCAGACCGGGAACACCGGGTGGCCGACGATGCCGCGGTCGAGATCGAAGAACTCCTCGCGGGTGTCGCCGACCGCCGCCGCGAAGGCGCGCAGCCAGCGGTCGTCGACGCGGTGGCCGGCGGTCCGGACCAGTCCGGGGCTGTCGGTCGGCAGTACTCGGATCACGTGCTCGGTCGCCATCGGCCATCCGTCCTCGCTTGCCAAAAACTGAACAGTCGGTACAGTAACAGAACCTCGCCGAGCCCGGTCCGCCCTTGCCCGGACCGGCCGGCCCGTTTTCCGATTTGAGGGAGCACAGTGCGCGCGATCCAGATTTCCTCGCTCGACGGACCCGCCGCGGTGGAGCTGGTCGAGGTGGCCGAGCCCGAGGCCGCCGACGGCGACATCGTCATCGACGTGAAGGCCGTCGGCGTCAGCTTCGTCGACGCCCTCATGACCCGTGGCCAGTACCAGGTGCGGCCCGAACTCCCGTTCGTTCCCGGGGTCGAGGTGGCCGGGATCGTCCGGTCGGCTCCCGCGGGCGCGGCGGTCAAGGCAGGCGACCGTTGCGCCGCCTACGTCCCGCGCGGCGGGTATGCCGAGGTGGTCGCCGCCAAGCCCGCGGTGACGTTCCCGCTGCCCGACGAGCTGTCGTTCCAGCAGGGCGCGGCGTTCGCGATGAACTTCCAGACCGTCCACTTCGCCCTGGTCCGGCGCGGGCGGCTGCGCGCGGGCGAGCACGTGCTGGTGCACGGAGCCGCCGGCGGAGTCGGCACGGCCGCGATCCAGGTCGCCAAGGGCCTCGGCGCGGTCGTCACCGCGGTGGTCGACTCGGCGAGCACGGTCGCCGTCGCCGAAACCGCGGGCGCGGATCACGTCGTGGTCGCCGAGGAAGGCTGGGCCGACGCGGTGCGCGCCGCCGCCCCGCACGGGATCGACGTGACGGTGGATCCGGTCGGCGGCGAGTACTTCGCGAACTCCATCCGGCTGCTGCGCCCGGAGGGACGGCACCTGGTGATCGGCTTCGCGGCGGGCGGCATCCCGGAGATCGCGGTGAACCGGTTGCTGCTCAAGAACATCGAGGTCGTCGGGGTGTACTGGGGCGGTTTCGTCGAACGGGACGACAGCATCGCGGCCGCCTCCGCCGCGGAACTCTCCCGGCTCGCCCGCGAGGGCTTCGTGCGGCCGGTGGTGGGCGGCGTCTACCCGCTCGCCGACGCCGCGAAGGCGCTGCAGGCCATCGAAGACCGCGCCACGTCCGGGAAGGTCGTTCTCGACGTCGCGGCGATCGGCTAGCCTCGTCTCCGCCCGTCGACCAGCGAAGGAAGCGTTCTATGCCCGTGAAGCCCGGCAGCACCGCACGACGCTCGAACCGGGCGGGGGCGGAAGCCAGGCAGCGCATCATGACGTCCGCTGTCCGGCTGTTCGCCGAGAACGGCTACCACGCCACCGGGATCGAGATGATCTCCCACGACACGGGGATCGGCCGGGGCGCGCTGTACCACCACATCGGCAGCAAAGAGACGCTGCTGTTCGAAATCTGCCACACCCGGCTGTCGGACCTGCTCACGCAGTCGGGCCGGATCGTCGCGACGGAGGCGACGCATCAGGAGCGGTTCCGGCAGCTGATGCGGTCCACGATGCGCAACCTCGCCGAGCACGCTCTGGAGTGGACAGTCGCGTTCCAGGAGTTCAAGGCCCTCACCGGGCAACGGCGCGCGGTCATCCAGGACGCGCGCGACCGGTACGAGGCGATGGTGGCCGGGATCCTGCGCGACGGGGCGGAAGCGGGCGAGTTCCGCGAGCTGGATCCGCTGGTGGTCAAGGGCATTCTCGGGCACTACAACTACTCGTACGCGTGGATCCGGCCGGACGGCGAGCGTACTCCGGAGGAGATCGCCGACCTGTTCACCGACACGGTGCTCAACGGGGTCCGGCAAGACCCGCGGTAGCGAACGGAAAAAGCGGGGCCGGTCGATCCCGGCCCCGCTTTTTCCGTGCTCCGCTTACCAGACCGCTTCGAGCAGCTCGCGGATCACCGTCTCGTCGACCGTCCGCGGCGATTCGCGGACCACGATGTCGCCCAGCGCGGCCCGCGCGACGCCGTTCAGCTTCTCGCGCCCGACGCCGAACTCCGACACCCGCCGCGGCACCCCCAGCTCGTCGAGGATGCGCTCCAGGCGGTCCGCCGCGGGAAGGTCCTCGGTGTCGCCCTGCACCCGCTGCAGCGACCGTGCCATCCGCGCCTGCTCGGCCGACGTCACCGGCTCGAGGAAGCGCATCACGTGCGGCAGCATGATGCAGGAGGTGACCCCGTGCGGGATCCCGACCGCGCCGAGCTGATGGCCGATCGCGTGGGAGAGGCCGAGCGAAACGTTGTGCACGCCGATGATGGACATCCACGCCGCCTGCAGGCACTTGAGCGCGGCCTCGTGGTCGTGCGGATCGCGGACCGACCGCGGAAGGTACTCGGCGAGCATGGTCAGCGCGCCGTCGGCCAGCGCCGTGGTGAAGGGGTGGGCGTTCTTCGCGTAGGCGGTCTCGACGGCGTGGTCCAGCGCCCGGACGCCGGTGGTGGCCCACAGGCCGCGTGGGGTGCTCGCGCAGAACTCGGGGTCGAGGAAGACCACCCTCGGTGTGGCTTCGAGGTAGACCGTCAGGTCCTTCGTGTCGCGCGATTCGTCGACGGATCCGGCGAAACCGTCCCATTCGGCCGCCGACAACGTCGTCGGGACCGCGAAGACGGGCATCGGCGTGCCGGTCAGGGGCGCTGCCGGATCGTGCTCGGGTACTCGAACTCGAGGTAGTTGCGGGCGAGATCCTCGACCGAATCCGAACCCTCGCAGAGGCCGATCGCGGCCAGTTTCGCGGCGTCGCACGGCGAACCGCCGCCGACCGCGACGAACGCGTCGGCCTTCGCCGCGCGCGCCTGCCCGATCAGCTCCACGATCAACTCGACCGGATTGTGCGCCTTGACCCGGGAGAACGTCCCGGCGACGCGGTCGCCGAGGTCGGCGGCCAGCTTCGCGAACGCCTCGCTTCCGCCGACCGACCTGCCGGTCACGAGGAACACCCGCCGCAGCCCCCTTCGGTCGAGTTCCGCGCCGATCTCGCGCACCGCTCCGGCGCCTTGGACGACCGTTTCGACCCGCGGCATCTCGAACGTCAGCACTTCGGGCATGGGGAACCTCCGGGTTTCGCACGTCATTGTGGCTGGCTGGCGGCCTGGCCGGCCGGGCAGCGGCCAGAACTGTACCGGTCATCCGGTATTTAGTCGAGCGACCTCCCGAGCGTTTCCGCACTTGACGCGCCGCGCTGGGCATGAAACTGTACCGACCGTTCGAGAAATGATCCGAAGGGAGCCCGCCGTGCCTGTGGATCCGAGGGTCCCGCCCCGCGAGGAGCTGGTGCTGAGGTACCTGCTCGAACGCCGCGCGGCCGAAGACCCGGACAAGGTTTTCGCGGTCTTCGACGGAGGGCCGACCTGGACGCGGGCCGATCTGCTGGGCGAGGTCCGCCAGACCGCCGCGGCGCTGGAAGCGTTGGGCGTGCGGCAGTTCGACAACGTCGTGTGCTGGCTGCCCAACGGACCGGACGTGCTGCGGTTCTGGTTCGCGATCAACTATCTCGGCGCGGTGTTCGTGCCGATCAACACGGCGTACCGCGGCGGTCTTCTCGCCCACGTGCTGGACAACTCCGAGGCCGAGATCATCATCGCGGACGCGGACCTGCTGCCCCGCCTCGCCGAGATCGGCCAGCGCGGCGGCCTCCGCGTCGCGATCCAGGTCGGCGACGGCGATCCCGGCCTCGACGGGCTCCAGGTAATCCGGGCATCGGCACTTCCGAACCTCGACGGCGAGGTGCCCGAACCCGGCACCCCCATCGAGCCCTGGCACACCCAGGCGATCCTCTACACCTCGGGCACGACCGGCCCCTCCAAGGGCGTTCTGACGTCGTACATGCAGGCGTGGTCCGCCTTCGGCCCGGTGTCGATGCCGATCATGACCGCCGACGACCGGTTCCTGATCAACATGCCGGCCTTTCACGCGGGCGGTTCGACCCTGCTCTACGCGATGCTGCTGAACGGCGGTTCGGTCGCGGTGGTCGAACGGTTCAGCGGCGAGCAGTTCTGGCGGCAGATCCGGGAGACCGGATCCACCATGGTGTTCCTGCTCGGCGTAATGGCCAATTTCGTGAACCGGCGCCCGCCGGAACCCGGCGACGCGGACAATCCGCTCACCAAGATTTTCGTCGTCCCGCTCCTCGACGACATCGCGGCGTTCTCGAAACGGTTCGGCGTGGACGTCTACACGATCTACAACATGACGGAATTGTCCGCGCCGATCGTGTCCGGGCCGAATCCGGCCGAAAAAGGGACCTGCGGCAAGGCCCGGCCCGGCGTCGAAATCCGGCTGGTCGACGAGGCCGACCGCGAGGTGCCGACCGGTTCGGTCGGCGAGATCGTCCTCCGCACCGACGCGCCGTGGGCGTTGTCCCACGGGTACTTCCGGATGCCGGAGGCGACCGCGAAAGCCTGGCGCAACGGCTGGTTCCACACCGGGGACACCGCGCGCAAGGACGCGGACGGCAACTACTACTTCGCCGACCGGCTCAAGGACTCGATCCGCCGGCGCGGCGAGAACATTTCGTCGATGGAAGTCGAAGCGGAAATCATGGCGCATCCGAGCGTGCGCGAGGCGGCCGTCGTCCCGGTTCCGAGCGAGATTTCCGAGGACGAGGTGCTCGCGGTGATCGCGACCGTTCCCGGAACGGATCTTGATCCAGTGGAGCTGATCCGTTTCCTCGAACCGCGGATGGCGTACTACATGGTCCCCCGCTATATCCGGTTCGTTCCGGAATTGCCCAAGACCCCCACGGCGAAAATCCAGAAAGCGGTCCTGCGGGAATCGGCGGTCACCGCCGACACCTGGGATCGCGAGGCCGCCGGGGTCAAGCTCGCGCGCTGAAGAACGATGCTCGGAAAGGTTGATTCGTGAAGGCAGTGGTCTACCGCAGCACCGGCGGCCCGGAGGTGCTCCAGCTCGTCGAGCGGGAGATTCCCGCCGTCGCACCGGGCGAGGTCCGGGTCCGCGTCGTCGTGTCCGGGGTGAATCCGACGGACTGGCGCAGCCGCTCGGGCCAGTCGTCCGGACTGCGGTTCGCGGAGCAAGTCCCGCATCAGGACGGTGCCGGAGTGGTGGACGCGGTCGGCGACGGCGTCCAGGATTTCGCGCCCGGCCAACGGGTGTGGCTGTGGGACGTCGCGTTCGACAGCCCGGCAGGCACCGCGCAGGAGTTCGTCTCGGTGCCCGCGCGCCACGTCGTGCCGCTGCCGGACAGCGCGAGCTTCGACGTCGGTGCCAGCCTCGGCATTCCGGCTCTCACCGCGCACCGCACCCTGACCACGTCAGCGCGCGGACCGCACCGCCTCGGCCCCGGCACCATGGCCGGGCGAACCGTATTGGTCCAAGGCGGCGCCGGAGCGGTCGGCCACGCCGCGATCCAACTGGCGGCCTGGTCGGACGCGACCGTCCTGGCGACCGTCAGCAGCCCGGAAAAGGCGGAACTCGCCCGCAAAGCCGGTGCCCACCAGGTCATCGACTACCGCACCGAGGACGTCGCCGCGCGCGTCTCGCAGCTGTCGCCGGCCGGGGTGCACCACATCGTCGAGGTCGACCTGGGCAGCAATCTGGCAGTCGATCTGGCCGCGCTCGCGCACGGCGGCAACATCAACGTCTACAGCTACGGCAACGGCGACCGCCTCCCGATCCCGTCGCGGGAAATGCTGGTCAAGAACGTGCAGCTGGATTTCACCTTCACCTACACGACCGACCCGGACAGCAAAGCGAACGCCCTGGCCGACGTACGCGCCGCCGCCGCGGACGGCGCGATGGAGGTCGGCGCCGAACACGGGCTGCCGATCCACCGGTACTCCCTCGACCGCGTCGCGGAAGCCCACCGGGCGGTCGAGGGCGGCCTGCTGGGAAAGGTCCTGGTCGACGTGGCATCGGCGTAAGCCGCCGGTCAGTTGTATTCGGAGATCTCCACCCCGAACGTCCCCGGCTCCAGCGCCTCGAAGATGTGCGGAACGTCCCCGGGGTAACAGATGTAGTCGCCCGGCAGCATCTCCACCGGGTCGTCCATGATGCCGATCCGCGCGCGGCCGGCGCACAGCACGGTGTGCTCGACCACGCCGCTCATGTGCGGATCCGACCGCCGCGGGATGCCCGGTTCCGCGCTCACCAGGTAGATGTCCCGGCGCGCCGCGGACGGGCAGGCCGACAGCAGCGTGCACGCGTAGTCGGCGTGTTCGGCGAACACCGTCGGGCCCTTGCCCGCGCGGATCACCTTCACCTCCTGCCGTTCCGGTTCGACCAGGCGCGAGAACGGCACGTCCAGCGCGACGCCGAGTGCCCACAGCGTCTCCACGCTCGGATTGCCGGACCCGGATTCCAGCTGGGACAACGTGGATTTCGCCAGGCCGGCGCGGCGCGCGACCTCGGTCAGCGAGAGGCCGGCGCGGGCCCGCTCGCGGCGAAGGGACGCCGCGATGATGTCCAGCGGCGCGCCGGTGCTCTCGTTCGGCATGTGTGTTCGCTCCATCAGTCTTGTCGTTCGCCTTGACGAACAGGGCCAGTCGTGTTCAGCATAGGACACTATGCGTTCGATTTGGCGAACACTCGATCGCGGCCTCGCCCGCGACATCGGCCTAGTCTGCCTGGCCGACGCCCTCGTAGGCGTGTCCTACGGTGCCATCGCGGTGGGCTCCGGCCTCCCGCTGTGGGCACCGATGCTGCTGTCCCTGCTGGTCTTCGCCGGCGCGTCGCAGTTCATGTTCGTCGGCATCGTCGCCTCGGGCGGCAATCCGCTCGCCGCGGTCGCCGCCGGGCTGCTGGTGAACGCGCGGCACGTGCCGTTCGGGTTCGCGGTCGGCGACGCGCTCGGCCGCGGGCTGCTCGGGCGGCTGGCCGGAAGCCATCTGATGATCGACGAATCGGTGGCGTTCGCGCTGGCCCAGCGCGAAGCGGACCGTCGCCGGGCGGCGTACTGGGCGTGCGGCATCGGGCTGTTCGTGTGCTGGAACCTCGGAGTGGTGGTCGGCGCGTTCGCCGGGTCCGCGATCAGCGACACCGACGCGTTCGGCCTGGACGCCGCCTTCCCGGCGGTGCTGCTGGCCCTGGTGCTGCCGTCGCTGAAGGACCGGGCGTCGCGACTGCCGGTGCTGATCGGCGTGGTGGTCGCGCTCGCCGCCACTCCCCTGCTCCCGGCCGGTCTGCCGGTGCTCCTCGCGCTGGTCGGAGTGGTTGCCGGCGCGGCGGCGAAGGAGCCGAAGTCGCTGGAAGGAGCGCACTGATGGACGGCGCGGAACTGATCGTCGCGACACTCGTGCTGGCCGCGGGAACCTTCGCGTTCCGGCTCGCCGGGCCGATGCTGCGCACGCGGGTGCGGCTGTCGCCGCGGGCCGAGCGGCTGATGACGCTCTCCGCGGTGGTGCTGCTCGCCGCGCTGGTGGCGACCAGCGCGTTGACCCAGGGGCATGAATTCGCCGGGATCGCGCGTCCGGCCGGAGTGCTGGTGGGCGGGGTGCTGGCTTGGCGGAAGGCGCCATTCGTGCTGGTGGTCATCGCCGCCGCGGCGACCGCCGCGTTATTGCGGCTCGCCGGGGTGCCGTAAATAACCGCGAGCGCGGAAAAAATGACCGGGAGGGGAAGACGAAGTGCTCGTCTCCCCCTCCCGCCGGTGGGGAAATCAATTTCCGTTCATCGAGCGGCGACCGCTCCGCACGTCGGGTCTTCCGGCTGCGCGGGCACGCTCACCGCGTCCCACGCCGCCTTCACCGTGTTGAATTCGGTGCAGCTATTCGGGAAGAGGCTCTTCGCCGCGGTCAGCGTCCAGGTGCGGTAGCTCTGGTAGGAGCTGCCGCTGTTCTTCAGCAGCATCGCGTTGTAGAAGATCTTCACCGCGGTCTCCACGCCGAGCCCGGTGACCGACGAGTTGTCGCAGGTCGGGCTGGCCGGCTGGCCGTTGGTCGGGCTCGAACCCTCGGCGAGCAGGTAGAACCAGTGGTTGCCGGGGCCCGCCGCGGCGTGCACCTCGGTGCCGGGAATCGAGTCGTCGTAGCAGTTCGCGTGGCCGAGCTGGGACGGGTCGTACATGTTGCGGATCGGCCCGCTGCCGACGAGGTTCACCTGGTTGCCGACGAGGAAGTCCGGGACCGCGTACGGCGCGGGCTCGTTGGCGAACCATTCGGACGCGGCCCCGTAGACGTCCGCGACGAATTCCTGGGTGCCGCCGCCGGACATGCTGCCGGGCGTGTGGTCGTCGATGCCGTGGCCGAACTCGTGCGCGATCACGTCGATCGAGCCGATCCACTGCCCGGCGGTGTTGTTCCCGACCTGGACCTGGGTGCCGTCGTAGTAGGCGTTCTGCTCGTTGAGGCCGACGCGGATCGGCCAGCCGCCGCCGTTGCCGTCGAAGCTGTTGCGGCCCAGCCATTGCGACAGCATCTTGTTCTCTTGCTGGATGCCGTAGAGGGCGTCGGCGCAGCCGGTTTCCTTGTCGGTCTCGTCGCCGTTGCCCCAGGTGTCGGTCGATTTGGTGAAGGTCTGCTGGGTGTCGGCGTCCTGACAGGCGACGTTCCCGATGGTCGGGTCAGTCATCGAGTAGCCGCCAGCACCGTCTGACGAGGTGTCGATGTGCAGCGGCTCCGGGCCGTTCCACACCGCCTGCGCGTCGCCGTAGGCCACGTGCTCCTTGGTTTTCAGCACCTTGCCGGTCAGGGCGTCGACAACGACGTCCAGCTTGCTCGGGCCTTCCGCGTTCCGCCCGGTCACCTGGGTCGTCCAGGCGAGTTTCGGGCTGCCGAGGGCATAAGCGGCCAGCTGCGCCGGGCGCACACTGTCCACAGTGGGCACTTGAGTGCGCGCGATCGCTTCAGCTTGGCTCGCGGTCAGCTTCGGCGTGGTGCTGGGCAGGTCGATCGCGGCCTTCTGCGCGACCGAGGTGGCGAGGACCGCTCCGGCGGAGTTCGTGGCCACGACGAAGTCGCCGCCCACGACCGGCAGGCCCTTGTAGGTGCGGTCGTAGGGCACGTACTTCAGCCCGTTGGTGGACGAGATCACCTTGTGCTGCTGGAAAACGTCGTCCTTGCTGGCGTGCAGCGCGGCGGGCCGGGCGGCCACCAGCGCCTGCGCGGCGCTGGCCGCCAGCGCTTCGGCGGCTTGCGGACTCCGCGGTTCGAGGGGCTGCGCGTGGGCGGCGGTGGCCGTGGTGACGGCCCCGGCCAGCACCCCGGCTGCGAGCAGCACGAGCGGTCGGCGCGATTTCATCGGCGGTGTTCTCCTCCGGACAGGCCGGATCAGGCCCGGGGGTGGGGGCCGGATTCGGAAGTGGAATGGGATCGAACCCCGCCAAGAGTCGGGTTTTTCCCAACTCCCGGCAACCGACGAAGGTCGTTAAGTTATCAACTTCGCCACCATTCGCCCTGATTTCCCGCGTGCGTTTTCCGGAATATCCGCTTTCCGCCCAAGAAACGCGAGACGCCCACCTCGGCAGCAGTCCGGCTTACCGGATGAATCCGGCGTAAATTCGCCGACTAATCCTTTGTGGACAGTGGATCGCCTGGCCGTCCACAGTGGAATCGAGCGGGCCGGTACTCCCGGAGCCCGCGATGAGCGAACGGCTGGCCCCAGGCCGCCTGCCTTGCCTCCTGGCGGGTCGCGGGTGTGTGATCGGGGACACAGTTTTTTCATCCGCCGTCGCTGAGGAGGCCGCTATGGCCGACAAGCAGAACAGGAGTACCGACACCGGGGCCGCCGTCGCTGTGGACGACCCCGCCAAGGTGCGCAACGTCGTCCTCGTCGGGCCTTCCGGTTCCGGGAAGACCACGCTCACCGAGGCACTGCTCGCCGCGTCCGGCACCGTGCCGCGCGCCGGTTCGGTCGTCGAGGGCACCACGGTGTGCGACCACGACCCGGCGGCGGTGCGCCAGCAGCGCTCGGTCGGGCTTTCCGTCGCCCCGGTGCTGCACGCCGGGCACAAAATCAACCTCATCGACACGCCGGGGTACGCCGATTTCGTGGGCGAGCTGCGCGCCGGGCTGCGCGCCGCGGACGCCGCGCTGTTCGTCGTCTGCGCCGCCGAGGGCGTGGACGCCGCCACCGTCGCGGTGTGGGAGGAGTGCGCGTCGGTGGGAATGCCGCGCGCCGTCGTGGTGTCGCGGCTCGACCACCACCGCGCCGACGCGCTCGCCGAGATCGCCGCCTGCCAGGCCGCCTTCGGCGCCGGCGTGCTCCCGCTGTACCTGCCCGCGCCGGACGGACTGGTCGGGCTCATCACGCAGCGCCAGTACGACTATTCCGCCGGATATCCGCCGCGCGTGGGCGATCCGGACCCGGCGGCCCTGGACGGGCTCGCCGACGCCCGCAACGAGCTGATCGAGGGCATCATCGCCGAGAGCGAGGACGAGACCCTCATGGACCGCTACCTCGGCGGCGAGGAGATCGCCGAGGACGTGCTGATCGCCGACCTCGAAACCGCCGTCGCGCGCGGTTCGTTCCATCCGGTCATCCCCGTGTGCGCGACCACCGGCGTCGGGCTCGCCGAGGTGCTCGACGGCATCGTGCGCGCGTTCCCCTCCCCGCTGGAGCACCAGCCACCCGGCGTGACCAGCCCCGACGGCACCGCGCACGACGAGCTGTCCGCCGACCCGGCCGGCCCCCTCGCGGCCGAGGTCGTGCGCACCGCGGTGGACTCGTACGTGGGACGCGTTTCGCTCGTCCGGGTGTTTTCCGGAACGCTCCGCCCGGAGAACGCCGTGCACGTGTCGGGCCACGGCCTCGCCGAGCGCGGCCACGAAGACCACGACGCCGACGAACGCGTGGCCCACCTGTACTCGCCGCTCGGCGCGAACCTGCGCGAAGTGCCGTACTGCGTGGCGGGCGATCTGTGCGCCCTCACCAAGGTGGGCTCGGCGGAAACCGGCGACACCGTGTCGTCGCCGGACGATCCGCTGCTGATGAAACCGTGGCGGATGCCCGAACCGCTGCTGCCGGTCGCCGTCGTCGCGAAGTCCCGCAGCGACGAGGACACCTTGTCCCGCAACCTTTCCCGGCTGGTCGCGGGCGATCCGACGCTGCGCCTGGAACGCAACGCGGAAACCGGCCAGCTCGTGCTGTGGTGCATGGGCGAAGCACACGCGGACGTCGTCCTGTCGCGGCTGCGCGCGGGCGGCGCGGACGTCGGCACCGAGCCGGTGCGGATCAGCCTGCGCTCCACTTTCGCGAAACCCGCCCGCGGACACGGCCGGCATGTGAAGCAGTCCGGCGGGCACGGGCAGTTCGCGGTGTGCGACATCGAAGTGGAGCCGCTGCCGCGCGGCGGCGGGTTCGAGTTCGTGGACAAGGTGGTCGGCGGTGCCGTGCCGCACCAGTTCATCCCGAGCGTCGAGAAGGGCGTGCGAGCGCAGTTGCAACGCGGCGTCCAGGACGGCTACCCGGTGGTGGACGTGCGCGTGACGCTGACCGACGGGAAGGCGCACAGCGTCGACTCTTCGGACGCCGCGTTCCAGACCGCGGGCGCGCTGGCCCTGCGGGAAGCGGCGGCGGCCAGCCGGATCTCGCTGCTGGAGCCGCTGGACACGGTGGAGGTCACCCTGCCGGACGAACACCTGGGCACCGTGCTGGGCGACCTCTCGTCCCGCCGCGGCCGGGTGCTGGGCACGGAATCCGGGGAGGGCGGGCACACGGTGGTGCACGCGGAGGTACCCGCGGCGGAACTGCTGCGATACGCGGTGGACCTGCGCTCGCTGACCTCGGGGACGGCGACGTTCACGCGGCGGCATGCCCGGTTCGAGCCGATGCCGGAGGGGGCGGTAGCGCCGACGTGACCCGCGCGGGGAGACGGGCGGCGGTCCGTCTCCCCGGTTCCGGGTCACGACTCGGCGGCGGATCGGATTGCCGACGGTTACAGAGAGCAACATTTGCCGGATAGTCCGCGACCTTCCCGATGAATGCCCGACGACAATGCCGGGCCGGGAAGAGGGGCGGACGGAAATGCCTTACGAATTGACCGATCGGCTTGTCCTGGGCGTGGCGTCCAGCGCTCTGTTCGATCTGCGGGAATCGCATGCGGTGTTCGTGGCCGAGGGAGAAGACGGATACCGGTCGTACCAGGAAAGCAAACTCGACGACCCGTTGAGACCGGGTGACGCTTTCCCCTTCATCAGACGGCTGCTCTCGCTCAACGACCTCGCAGACGAAAACGATCCCCCGGTCGAGGTCATCGTCCTTTCCCGCAACACCCCGGACACCGGTCTCCGGGTGATGCGATCAATCCAGCATCACCAGTTGAAGATCACGCGGGCCATCTTCACGCAGGGCCGGTCTCCGTACACTTACATGCAGGTGCTCACCATGTCGCTTTTCCTCTCCGCCAACGAAAAAGACGTCCGGGAGGCCCTCGGGAAAGGCCTCCCCGCAGGCCAGGTGATGAAATCGTCGTTCGTGGACGACCATGACGACGAACTGCGGGTCGCGTTCGACTTCGACGGCGTGCTCTGCGACGACCAGTCGGAACGGATCATGCAAAACGGCGGCCTTCAGGAGTTCCACACCTACGAGACCGCCAATAGCGTGGTACCGCATCCGCCCGGCCCGCTGAAGGATTTCCTCGCGGGTCTCAACCGGCTGCAGGAACTCGAGCGGAAGCGCCTCCGGGACGATCCCAGCTACCAGCGACGCCTTCTGCATTTCCCTCGTCACGGCACGGAACGCGCCGTCCCACGAGAGGCCAGTCCTCAGTCCCAAGCAATGGGGCGCCACCGTGAACGAAGCATTCTTCCTCGGCGGAATCCCGAAAGGCACCGTCATCGACGTGCTGAAGCCGCACATCTTCTTCGACGACCAGAAGCAGCACCTCGACACGACCACCCGGGTACCGAGCGTGCACATCCCCTTCGGAGTCGTGAACGAGCAGCCCTGACCGAACGGAGTCAGAACTCGAACCCGCCCGGCCGCCCGTTCCGATCCGCCACCAACCCCGCCAGCGTCGCGATCGCGATCTCCGCCGGCGTCCGCGAACCGATGTTCAGCCCGACCGGCCGATGCACCCGCGCAATGTCCGATTCCGCCACTCCCAGCGCCCGCAGCGCTTCCACGTGCGGGCCCGGATGCCGCGGGTTGCCCAGCACGCCCACCCACCGCGTCGGCGTCGCCAGTGCGGCCTGCAAAACCGTCCCCAGCTCCGGCCGGTGGTGGTCCGTCACGACGACATCCGCGTCCGGCCCCGGGGAGGGCACGGTCGTGCGGACCTCGACGCCGTCGGGAGCGTCGCTCGCCCGCGCCTCGTCCGGCTCGAACAGCACCGCGCGGTAACCCAGATCGGCCGCGTAGCGCAGCAGGTACCGGGCCACCGGCGAGGCGAACACGGCCACCAGCGTCCGTTCGGCGGGCGCCTCCTCGGCTTCGCCGTGGGCGACGGCGCAGGCATCGGGTTCGGTCGTCATGCGCCCAGTCTGCCTCAGAGGTCCGGCTCGGCGAACTCGAAGTACTCCGGCAGCGGCGCGGTCCCGGCCAGCTTGAAGTAGCGCACTTTCCGGCGCCGCCGCAACGCCAGCGTGTCCCGCACCGCGTCGTTGTGGACGCGGCGCGCGATGACGACCCGGTGTTCGGCGTCGGTCAGTTCCTCGGCGAGCACCACCGGCAGCCGGGATCGGTCGATCCGGGCCAGTGCCAGGGTCAGTTCGTTTTCCGCCGCTTCGCGGTCCGGCCGCGCGGCGCCCTCCGCCCGCGCGGCGGCGGTGTGCAGATCGGTGCCGTCGTGCAGTACTGCGGCCACCGCCCGCGCCACGACCGCCCGGCGCGCGAGGGCGGCCTCCAGCGCGGCCCAGCCCGCGTCGGTCCGGACGTGCAGGCGGTCGAGCCGGTTCGCGGTCGCGACCAGGAACAGCCCGCCGAGCACCACGATCGCGGCCACCGCCACGAGCAGCCACACCAGGACCGTCACGCCGGCTCCCGCTCCCCCGCCGCGACCAGCCGGGGATCCGCCGCGATGGCCGTTTCGTACACCCGCAGCACCTGCGTGACCACGACTCCCCAGTCATAGGCCGTCACCCGCTCGCCCGCCGCGGCGGCGAGCGACGCCCGGTGCGCCGGGTCGCCCAGAAGTTCGCGCAGGCCGTCGGCCAGGGAGGCCGGGTCGCCGGTCGTGGTGAGCATTCCGGCGCGGCCGTCGTCGAGGACGCGGCGGAACGAGTCGAGGCCGCTGGCCAGCACCGGAGTGCCCGCGGCCATCGCCTCGGTGAGGATCATCCCGAAGCTCTCGCCGCCGGTGTTGGGCGCGCAGTAGACGTCCACGCTGCGCAGCGCGCGCGCCTTCGTCTCGTCGTCGACCTGGCCCAGCAGCTCGATGTGCGGCCACAGCTCCGGCCCGGCCATCCGCCGCAGCTGGTCCGGCTCGCCGCGGCCGACCACCAGCAGCCGCAGGTCCTCGAACTCCGGCAGCAGCCGCCGCGCGGCCTCCAGCAGCACGTCCATGCCCTTGCGCGGTTCGGTGAACCGACCGACGAACCCGATCGTCCCGCCCGCCCTCGGGTAGCCGTCCAGCGGCAGGGCGCGGGAGAAGAACTCGACGTCCACCCCGTTCGGGATCTCCACCGCGTCGCCGCCCGCGTGCTCCACCTGCACCCGCCGGGCCAGCGCGGACACCGCGATCCGCGCGGTGATCTTCTCCAGCAGCGGACGCAGCACCGGCTGGAACGCCGCCAGCGTCCGCGAGCGCGTCGTCGCGGTGTGGAAGGTGGCCACGATCGGCCCGTCGGCGACCTTCAGCGCCAGCAGCGACAGGCTCGGCGCGGCCGGTTCGTGCAGGTGCAGCACGTCGAAGCCGTTGTCCCGGATCCAGCGCCGCACCCGGGCGTAGGACACCGGCCCGAACTGCAGCCGCGCGACCGAGCCGTTGTACGGGATCCCCAGCGCCTTGCCCGCCGGGTGCACGAAGTCCGGCAGCTGCGCGTCCTCGTCCGCCGGGGCCAGCACCGACACCCGGTGCCCCCGTTCGAGCAGTGCCTTCGCCAGGTCGATCACGTGCCCCTGGACGCCGCCGGGCACGTCGAACGAGTACGGGCACACGATCCCGATCTTCAACCCGCGCGCCACCCGGGTCAGCTCGCTTCTTCCAGCGCCGCCGCCGCCGAATCGGCGGGCCAGAACGGCTGCAGCATGTGCCAGTCGGCCGGATGCGCGGCGATGTCGCCGGCGAACACGTCGGCCAGCGCCTGCGTCGCGGCGGGCACCTCGGCCCGCGCGGTGACGCGGATGCGCGGATGGATCCGGATCTCCCAGCCGTCCTCGGTGAACCAGCAGCCGGTCGGCAGCAGCGCGGCTCCGGTGGTGGCGGCCAGCCGCGCCGGACCGGGCGGCAGGTGCGTTTTCTCGCCGAAGAACCGCACCGGGATCCCGGACGTCGTCAGGTCGCGGTCCCCCAGCAGGACCACCAGCTTGTTCTCGCGCAACCGCCGCAGCAGCAGCCGCATCGCCGCGCTGTCGCCGGTCAGCGGCACGATCTCGAAGCCGAGCGATTCGCGGAACTCCACGAACCGGCGGAACAGCGATTCGGGCTTGAGCCGCTCCGCGACGGTCGTGAAGGTGCCCGCGTAGCTGGCCAGCCAGACGCCCGCGATGTCCCAGTTCCCGCTGTGCGGCAGCGTCATCACCGCCCCGTTGCCCTCGGCGAGCGCCGCGTCGATGTTCTCCGCCCCGGTCACCGTCACCTGCTTCGCGACCGCCGCGTGGTCCATCGCCGGGAGCCGGAACGTCTCGAACCAGTACCGGGCGTACGACCGCATCGCGCGCCGCACCAGCTCGTCCAGCTCCGCTTCCCCGGCCTGCGGCACCACGCGGGCGAGGTTGGCGCGCAGCTGCCGCACTCCCCCGCCGCCGCGCCGGGCGGCCATGTCGGCGCCGAAGGCGAACGTCGCCGACCCGAACGACTTCGGCAGCCGCCGCGTGAGCCGCCAGCCCGTCGCGTAGCCGAACTCGCTGAGCCGCTGGGACAGTGTGCTCACGGTTGCTTCCCGCCCGCCGACGAGTCGGCCTGTTTCGCCGCGGCCGCCCGCGCCGCGCTCGCCACCGCCGCCGCCCGCTGCAGCAGCGTGATCACCGACAGCACGGCGAGCAGCCACAGCGTGATCTCCACGGTGTAGGGCACCCCCAGGCCGTGCAGCCCGGTGCCGACCAGCGCGATGATCAGCCGCTCCGCGCGTTCCACCAGCCCGCCGTCGGCTTCGAGGCCGGACGCTTCGGCGCGCGCCTTCACGTAGGAAATGACCTGGGCCAGCACGAGGCAGATCAGCGCGGCGGCCGCGGCCCGGTTGTTGTGGTCCTGGACGAAGCACCACCACGCGATAGCGGCGAACAGCGCGCCGTCGACCAGCCGGTCGCAGGTCGCGTCGAGGACCGCGCCGAAGGGCGTGCCGTACCCGCGGGCGCGCGCCATCGCGCCGTCGAGCAGGTCGAGCATCGCGAAGCCCCACACGGTGAACGTGCCCCACAGCAGCATGCCCTGCGGGAAGAACGCCAGCGCGCACGCGACGGCTCCCGCGGTGCCGAGCACGGTCATCGCGTTCGGGGTCAGTCCGGCGCGGACCAGGGTGGCGCCGATCGGGTCCGTCACGCGGGAGACCGAGGCACGGGCGAAAATGTTGAGCATCTTCCTCGTCTGTGCACCTGATTCGGGGGCGGGTGGGCGACGAAAGCCTATCGACCCCGCTGTCCGAACCGGACCCGCCCGCCCGCGACCCGCCGGAACGTCAGCCGGATTTCGGCAGTTCGGCGACCGGCGCGGCGAATTCCGCCGCCTCCTCGGCCTCGCGCACGGCCTGGCACCGAGGGCGCAGCCCGGCCAGGATCGCCTCGGAAATCTCGCCGAGCTGGCCCACCTGCTCGGGGGTCAGCTGGTCGAACAGCGTCTCCCGGACCGCCTCGACGTGCCCGGGCGCGGCCTCCTTCAGCGCGGCGAACCCGGCCTCGGTGAGCACGGCCCACGAGCCGCGCTTGTCCGTCGGACACGATTCGCGCTGGACCCAGCCCTTGGCCTCCAGCCGCGCGACCGCGTGCGACAGCCGGCTGCGCGACGAACCGCGCACCGACGCGAGTTCGCTCATCCGCAGCCGCCAGCCGTCCGCCTCGGACAGCGCGACGAGCACCTCGTAGTACGTGTGCGGCATGCCCGACTCGTGCTGCAGCTGTCCTTCGAGGTGTGCGTGCAGCAGCGAGCTGGCCTGGGCGTAGGCGCGCCAGACCCGCTGCTCTTCGTCGGTCAGCCAGCGTGGTTCGGACATATCGTCATCATACGCTGGTTGAGCACTCAATTACCGAGGCGCGACGGGCCTCACCACGCGCCCGCCAGCAGGTCCCGGGTTTCGCCGAGCAGCTGCGGCAGCACCTTCGTGTGCCCGATCACCGGCATGAAGTTCGCGTCGCCGCCCCAGCGCGGGACCAGGTGCTGGTGCAGATGCGCGGCGATGCCCGCCCCGGCGATCACACCCTGGTTCATCCCGATGTTGAACCCGTGCGCCGCCGACACCGCCCGGATCACGCCCATCGCGTGCTGGGTGAACTCCGCCAGCTCGCGCGTCTCCTCGGGCGTGAGGTCCGGGTAGTCCGCGACGTGCCGGTACGGAACCACCATCAGGTGCCCCGGGTTGTACGGGTACAGGTTCAGCACCGCGAACACCGTCTCGCCGCGGGCGATGATCAGCGCGCGCTTGTCGTCGCCGAGTCCGGGCAGGCGGCAGAACGGGCAGCCGTCGGACTCGTCGCCGTCCGGCTTGTCCTGGCCCCGGATGTAGGCCATCCGGTGCGGGGTCCACAGCCGCTGCAGCGCGTCCGGGACCCCGACGCCGTCCTGTTCGACGAGTTCCGGCTCGGTCACTTCAGGATCTTCTCCACGGCCTCGGCCGACGGAGACGCGTTCTCCCGCCGCTGCACCCATTCGGCGATCGCCTCGACCGCCTGGTCCACCGGGACGCCGTTGATCTGGCCGCCGTCGCGGAACCGGAACGACACCGCGCCCGCCTCCGCGTCCTTCGCGCCGGCCAGCAGCAGGAACGGCACCTTCTGCGTGGTGTGCGTGCGGATCTTCTTCTGCATCCGGTCGTCGCTCGCGTCGACCTCGACGCGGATCCCCTTGGCGCGCAACGCCTTCTCGACGTCGCGGAGGTACTCGACCTGGTCCGCGGTGATCGGGATGGCGACCGTCTGCACCGGCGAGAGCCACGCCGGGAACGCGCCCGCGTAGTGCTCGGTCAGCACGCCGAAGAACCGCTCGATCGAGCCGAACAGCGCGCGGTGGATCATGATCGGCCGCTGGCGGCTGCCGTCGGAGGCGGTGTACTCCAGGCCGAACCGCTTGTTCTGGTTGAAGTCCAGCTGGATGGTCGACATCTGCCAGGTGCGGCCGATGGCGTCCTTCGCCTGCACCGAGATCTTCGGGCCGTAGAAGGCCGCGCCGCCCGGGTCCGGCACCAGTTCGAGGCCGGAGTCGACGGCGGCCTGGCGCAGCGTCTCGGTGGCCTCCTCCCACTCCCAGTCCTCGCCGATGAACTTGTCCGAGTCCCCTCGCGTGGACAGTTCGAGGTAGAAGTCGGACAGGCCGTAGTCGGCCAGCAGGTCCAGCACGAACTTGAGCAGCGACCGCAGTTCGGACGGCATCTGCTCCTTGGTGCAGTAGATGTGCGAATCGTCCATCGTCAGGCCGCGCACGCGGGTGAGGCCGTGCACGACGCCGGACTTCTCGTAGCGGTAGACGGTGCCGAACTCGAACAGCCGCAGCGGCAGTTCGCGGTAGGACCGCCCGCGCGAGCGGAAGATCAGGTTGTGCATCGGGCAGTTCATCGCCTTGAGGTAGTAGTCCTCTTCCTCGAACTGCACCGGCGGGAACATGGTGTCCGCGTAGTACGGGAGGTGCCCGGAGGTGTGGAACAGGTCGCCCTTGGAGATGTGCGGCGTGTTCACGAACTCATAGCCGGCTTCCTCGTGCCTGCGGCGCGAGTAGTTCTCCAGCTCGCGGCGGATGATGCCGCCCTTGGGGTGGAACACCGGCAGCCCGGAGCCGATCTCCTCGGGGAAGGAGAACAGGTCCAGCTCGGCGCCGAGCTTGCGGTGGTCGCGGCGCTCGGCCTCGGCGAGGCGCTCGAGGTGCGCGTCCTGCGCCTCGGCCGATTCCCAGGCGGTGCCGTAGATCCGTTGCAGCTGCGGGTTTTTCTCGTTGCCGCGCCAGTACGCGGCGGCCACCCGGGTGAGCTTGAAGGCCGGGATGAACTTGGTGGTGGGCACGTGCGGGCCGCGGCAGAGGTCGCTCCACACGCGTTCCTTGGTGCGCGGGTCGAGGTTGTCGTAGATGGTCAGCTCTCCCCCGCCGACCTCCATCACCTCGGTGGTGTCCACATCGGACTTGAGGTCCACCAGCTCGAGCTTGAACGGCTCGTCCTTCAGCTCTTCCTTGGCCTCGTCCGTCGAAGCGAAGACGCGGCGCGAGAACTGCTGCGCGCCCTTGACGATCTGCTTCATCCGCTTCTCGAGCTTCTGCAGATCCTCGGGCGTGAACGGCTTTTCGACGGCGAAGTCGTAGTAGAAGCCGTCGCGCACCGGCGGGCCGATGCCGAGCTTGGCGTCCGGGAATTCCTGCTGCACGGCCTGGGCGAGCACGTGGGCGGCAGAGTGCCGGATCACGCTGCGGCCGTCCTCGGTGTTCGCCGCGACTGCTTCGACCTGCGCCTCGGCCTCGGGGGCCCACGCGAGGTCGCGCAGCTTCCCGTCGGCGTCGCGGACGACGACGATCGTGTCCGGGCCCTTGGTGGGCAGCCCGGCTTCGCGCACCGCGGCGCCCGCCGTAGTGCCCGCCGGCACCACCACGCGCGGGGCGGGTACGGCGGCAGCTGACGACGGTTGGGACACGATCGGACTCCTTTGGGAGAAGTAAGTGAAACGACTCCCGCTGATGCTAGTCGGCGGCGGGATCGCCGATTCGACCGCCGTCGCCCGGGACGCCGAGAGGCCGCCCCGGGCGTGCGGGGCGGCCTCTCGGCGACAGCGATGGGGTCAGAGGGTCTCGACGACCTGGTCGAAGTCGAGCCGCGGCAGGCGGTCGAACCACGGGTTCTCGCCCGGCTTGCCGACGTTCACCACAACGAGCGAACGCCAGTTGTTGCCGGAGAAGAACTCCTTGTCCACGCCCGCGGCGTCGAAGCCGGTCATCGGGCCCGCGGCCAGTCCGGCGGCGCGCACGCCGATGATGAAGTAGCCGACCTGCAGCAGCGAGTTCAGCTTGGAGAACTCGACGCGGCCCGCCTCGTCGGCGAAGTTGTCCTTCACGCCCGGGTTGTGCGGGAAGGTCTGCGGGATGTTCTCGTGGAAGTCGACGTCCGCGGCCAGGATCACGGTCAGCGGCGCGGTCTCGGTCTTGGCGCGGTTGCCCTCGGCCAGGTGCGGCAGCAGGCGCTGCTTGGCCTCGTCGCTGCGGATCACCAGCGCGCGCAGCGGCTGGGTGTTCATCGACGTCGGGGCCCACTTGACGAGGTCGTAGATCGCCCGGACCTGCTCGTCGGTCACCGGCTCGGAGCTGAAGCTGTTGGCGGTGCGCGCCTCGCGGAAGAGCAGGTCCTGCACCTCGGCGGGCACCTGCAGCTGCTGCTCGGATTCTGCGAAAGTAGTCATCGGAGTCCCTCGTTCCTTCCCATGCTGTCGCCTACGCAGGGCACCAACATGGTTGAACGCTTGACTATTTCGCCTCCGGGCCGGATGTGACCCAGCGCACCGCCGGAGCGGTCAGTAGGCCCCCTGCCCGGCGAGCACGGCACGGAAAGTCTTCCACAGGATCACCAGGTCCAGCGCCAGCGACCAGTCCTCGACATAGCGCAGGTCGAGCCGGATGCTCTCGTCCCAGGACAGATCGCTGCGCCCGCTCACCTGCCACAGCCCGGTCAGCCCCGGCTTCACCAGCAGCCTGCGGCGCGCGGCCGGGGCATACGTCGCGGTCTCCTCCGGCAGCGGAGGCCGGGGCCCCACCAGCGACATCCGCCCGGCGACGACGTTGAACAGCTGCGGCAGCTCGTCGAGCGAGTACCGCCGCAGCAGCCCGCCGACCTTCGTCACCCGGGGGTCCTTCTTCATCTTGAACAGCGGCCCCGCGCCCTCGTTGGCGGTCTCCAGGTCGCTGCGGATCAGATGCGCGTTGACGACCATGGTGCGGAATTTGAGCATGGTGAACGCTTCGCCGTCCTTGCCGATGCGCCGCTGCCGGTAAATCACCGGACCCCGGTCGCCCGCCTTCACCGCCACCGCGATCGCCAGCAGGATCGGCGAGAACAGCGCGAGCAGCACCGCCGCCCCGCACCGGTCGACGACCTCCTTGACCAGCCGGCGGCCGCCGGTGAACGCGGGCGCGGTGACGCGCAGCAGCGGCATGCCCAGCACCCCGCTGACGTTCAGCCGCGGCCCGGCGACCTCCATCAGCACCGGCGCGACGACCATCTCCGACGACGTGCCTTCGAGATCCCAGGCCAGCCGCTGCAACCGCTCCGGATTCCAGTACTGGTCGCCCGTGATGGCCACGACCCGGTACCCGCCGCGGCGCACGTGCCGGGAAAGCTCCTCGAGCCGCCCGACCACCGGCACCCCCTCGATCTCCCCGGTGCCGGTGGACGTGCACACCGCCTCGACCCGCCATCCGACGTGCGCTTCGGTCCGCGTCCGCCGGATCAGGTCGGCGACGGTTTCCGCGCTGCCCGCCGCCATCACCGGCAGCAGGCACAGCCCGCGCCGCCGTCTCCGGTGCAGAATCTGCCTCAGCACGTATCGCTGGGGAAACAGCACCAATGCGACGGCGGGCACCACGAAAAACACCCACGGCTGCACTTCGAGCGCACCGAACAGCAATCCGCCGAACGCGACCAGAACCGCGGCGGTGATCAATGCCCGCCCCAGCGTGCGGTATTCCTCCGGGCCTTCGCCCAGCACCCGCGGGCTCCAGGCGCGGCTGACCGGAAGGGCGCACAGAATCGCGAACGCGGTGCCGAACGCGTGCATGTCGTGCGGCGCGAGCCGGTCGATGACGAACGCGCTGATCGCGATCACCAGGCAGGCCGCGACGAGATCCGACGCGATCACCGTCCGGCGGTACCGCTTTTCCCATTCCGCGGCGTGCGTTTTCGGCGGATCGCCCTCGGCCGGGCAGACCCCGGCCGGGTCGAGCGGCGCGGCCGCCGCGTCGGCCGGCGGCGCGGGGACCGCCCTCAGGTCGACCCGCGGCAGCGCGACGCCGTCCGCGGGCCATGACCGCACCGGTTCTTCCATCAGTCCTCCCGCGCTGCGCAAGCTCCCCGGACCTGATCGCCGCCGGCACGCTGAGTCAGGACCGGCAATCACCGTCAGTGATCATGATCCGGTCCGGCCCGCTGTCGCCGAAGGTGTGACGCTCGCCAAGGTATCGGGCGGTCAGCGAGCGGCGTTACAGAGATTTTCCAGCCACAGCCTGCAAGTCTTCCCCGTCAAGAAGCACCGGGAAGATAACGGGAATGTCACGATGGGTCACGCTGGCCCGGCAACCGGAATTACCCGCAGTAGTCAAGTTTCCCACTACCTACACCGATCGGCCCAGCGGGCCCGCAGCCGATTCAGCTCCCCCGGGCGGGGCATCCGCCGTTCCCTCGCCCGGGCGCACCGCCGTTCGGGCACATGCCTTCCGCCGACCCGCCGATTCCCCTTGCCCGCGAGGCAATCCGCGCCGGAACGCGCGGACTGCCCCGCCTGCGGCCATTCGAGTGGTCCGAACCATTCCCGCTCCCGGCAGGTATGCGTGCCGTGCATTTCTGCCGGACTAGCCGTCCACAACGGACATACCCCGGTGTCAGGCGGTCGGCGGCGCCGCGGCCGTCGCGTTGAGCGCGGTCACCACGGCCTGCTCCTCGAAGTCGAAGTGCGCCTCCAGTTCTCCGGCCAGCCGCTCCAATTCGGCCCGCAGCCGGGCCGGGTCGGATTCGCCGTCGACCAGCTCCTGGATCGAGCCCTGCAACCGCGCCACCGTCTGATGCTGTTCGGCAAGCTGCGCGAGGGCGGGCGCGAGCGCCGGGAACTGCTCGGCCAGCGAGGGAAACACCGCCGAATCCTCGCCGACGTGATGCCGGCGCAAGGCGGTGCAGAAGCTGAGGCAATGGGTGCGCATCTCCTGCGCCAGATCGGGTTTCGGCCGGACGACGGCCGTCGCGGCGCCGTTGACGACGTTGTCCGCCTGCTCGCGCAACATCCGCAACTCAGCGCGGAACCATTCGTGCACCTCGACGAGCCAATCGCCCATGCCTTTGACCCGCTCTTCCCCGGCCCGCGCTTCGATCCGGTGCAATACGACCACCGGAATCCGCCGCGTCGTCTGTGCTTGGTAATCGCCGTATCCCGGAGCTTCGGCGACGACTCGCGCGAACAGTTTCTCGTACGCCGCTCCTTGCGGAATAGCGGCGATCGCGCGATAAGCGCCGTCGCGGGTTTCCACCGTGACAATCGGATTCCGCCGGATGTTGTGGTACCAGCCGGGATGGCGGTCCGCCCCGTTCGCGGAGGCGACGACCAAGCCGTCGCCGTCGATCTCCAGATAGCCGAGCAGCACTTCCCGGCGCAGCCCGGTTTTCGCGCCGGTCGTCGTCAGCACCGCCAGCGACCAGCCCTCGAACATGCCGCCCAGCGCACCGCGGTTCGCGCGGAACTCCTCGATGAGACGGCGGTGAAAATCGTTGCTCACACAATTCCTTTCGGTATTTCCCGGAAAGGAGGCATCGAGCACAGGAAGGGACGCCAAAAGACCCCGCAGGCGTAAGCATGGCGCAGCGATCCCAGGGAAGGATCCGCGAAACTGCGAGAGACGGAGAACCCGATCTCTGTGCTGGCTGGTTAGCCGCTACCTCCATGCGTAGGCCCATACGGGGCGCACAGCTAAGTTAGCAGAGCCGCGGAACCTCGCGCGACCCAGGCTGAATCCTTTCGCCGGGCCGGTCGCTCTTATGGACGTGCGGCCACGAGGCCGACGCGGTGAAGGAGGTTCGATGACTGTAGTCATTGTCGCGGCAGTGGTCGTGGCGGTTCTGGTGTGCAGCTGCGTGGTGTTCCTGCGAGCGCGCGGCAGGTCGAAGCGTGGCTGAGCCCTGGCCGGCCGACCAGCTCGTGCTGGCGGCGCAGCGCGGCGACGAGGCGTCGATCGCGGTACTGGTCTCCGGCGCGTACCCGCATGTCCGGCGGTTCGCGTTCTCGCTGTGCGCGAGCAGCCAGGACGCGGAGGACGCGGCACAGGAAGCGATGATCGTCCTGTTCCGCAAGATCGGGACCCTGCGGGCGACGGCCGCGCTCGCGTCGTGGATGTTCCGCATCGTGCGCAACGAGTGCCTGCGCCGGGCGCGCACCCTCGTGCAGCGCGACGACCCGCTCCCGGAGGCCGCGGGCCCGTCCGCCGAGGACGACGTGCTGAGCAGGCTGGAGGTCGAACGCCTGTCCGCCGCCATCGCGGCACTGCCCGCCGACCAGCGCGGCGTACTGATCATGCGCGACATCCAGGGCCTGCCGGGCAAGACCGTCGCCGCCGCGCTGGGCCTGAGCACGGCGGCGATGAAGTCGCGGCTGCACCGCGCCCGCGCCGCTGTCCGCTCCTGCCTGGATCTCCCGGAGGAAACCCGATGAGCACGTCGTTCGCCAGCAAATCCCTTTCGGCCCATCTGACGCGCGGAGTGGTCGGATTCGGCCTGATCGCCGCGTCGATCGCGCTGGCTCCGGTGGTCGGGTGGGCCAGCCTGCTGGCGCTCCCGGCCGGCGTGCTGGCCCTGCGCGGCTGCCCAACGTGCTGGGCGATCGGGCTGGTGCAGACCCTGTCGCGCGGCCGCCTGGAGCGGACCTGCGAGGACGGGCAATGCCGGCTGGAACCGTCTCGGGAAGCACCAGTGGACCCTGTTGCACCCCGGTAAGGGTATTTGTACACTCTCATAGGTGGAGATCGTTCACCTTGACGAGAGCAACTGGGTCCTCAGCGAGGAGGACGTGGCCACCCTCGAAAGCGTGGGGAACACCCTGCGCCGCGAGGACGGCCACGTCTTCATGCGCGAGGGGAAGCCAGCGACTTCCTGCTGCTGATCAAGAAAGGCCACGTCAAGGTCCTCACCGGCCAGCCGCCGCGCATCGTGGCGTTCCGGGGCCCGCGCGAGACGGTCGGCGAACTCGGCGTGCTCGACGACGAGCCGCGGTCGGCCACCGTGATCGCCTGGGGCGACGTCGAGGTGCTGCACGTTCCGGCGGCCGAGCTGAAGAACTTCCTCGACCAGCACCGCGACGCGGAGCGAGCGCTGCACACGGCAGTCCGCAAACGGCTCGCCCAAGCGACGCGGAAGATCTCCGACTCCGACCTGGCCACCGAGCGGCGCATCGCCAAGGCGCTCACCGACCTGGTCCGGAACGGTCTCTGCGAGATCGTCGACGGCACGCCGACGATCCGCTTGAGCCAGAAGGATCTCGCGTCGCTGACCGGGGCTTCGCTCGAAGCGGCCAAGAAAGTCGTCCGCGTCTTCAAGGGAATCGGCCTCATCGACACCGGCCGGTTCCAGATCCGCGTGACGGACGCCGCCGCGCTGGCGCACATAGCCGACGGCAAGCCCGCCTCGTCGTGGTGACCCGCCGTGCCGCCCCTCTACGAGCACCTGACGAACGCCTGGGTCCTCCTCGCCCTGACCGCCGGCCTGATCGTCCGCCAGCTGGTCAAGCTGCTGATGTTCCGCGCCGCCCTCAAAAACAGCAGACCGTCCGAGCGCGCCAAGATCATCCACGCCATGCGCGGCCTGATCGGCAAACCCCCGCCCCCGGACGACAAGGACCCCCCGTGACAGCCACCCAAGAACACCAGGTCACAGACAACCCCCTGGTCCGGGAACTAGCCGCCCTGAACCTGGATCCGGACCACTTCGTCATCTTCGGCAGCGCCCCGTTACTGGCCCATGGACTCCGCACCACAGTCCACGACTTGGACGTAGTCGCCCGCGGCGACGTCCTGACCTGGGCGCAGCAAACGGGAACCCCCGCCATCGGCACCCACAGCGGCGACCCCGTCTGGCACCTGTGCGAGGGCCGCATCCAGGTCTCCGCAGGCTGGATCACCCCGCAGTGGAACCCCACCGCCCTCATCGACAACGCAGACCTCATCGAGGGCCTGCGCTTCGCCCGCCTGCTCGACGTCCTGCACTACAAACAAGAACTACGCCGCCCCAAAGACCTGGCAGACATCAAAAAAATCCAAGCCCACCTACGCCCCTGAGCAGCACCTAGCAACGCGACCACGGCCGGGGGTCCAGGGGGCTCGCCCCCTGGCGGGGGTTTGGGGGTTCGACCCCCAAGGCACACAACGAAGGTCCCTTGTCCGCGCTTTTTGCGGACAAGGGACCTTCGGAACTTCGGTGGGCGATACTGGGATCGAACCAGTGACCTCTTCGGTGTGAACGAAGCGCTCTCCCGCTGAGCTAATCGCCCGCTCGCGGTGCGAAGTCAGAGTACCGCACGACTTTCGGGGGCCTGCAAACGGGTGGTTTGGCCTGACTACAGCGCGTCTGCCTGCGAATACCGTCCGAACAATCCCGAGCTAGCCGAGGCTCTGTTCGGGAGGGGGCGCGTGCGGGCGTCCGCGACATCCGTGCGACGGTGCTATCGCACAGCGGCCGAACCGCGCAAGATGTACTGGTGGCTCCCCACCGGGCGCCCGCTGAAGGCTGCGCGGCACGGACGGCGACGGACCGGACGGACCTCGGGGCAGACGGTCTCGAACGGGTGATCTCGAGCGCACTCGCGACGGATCCGGGCCCCTGGTGCGTCTCACCGTTGTCCTCGGTCGTCCGGGCCGGGAAGGGAGACGAAGGGTAGGACGATGCGCAACGATCACGTGACGCTCCGCTCGACGGCGGTCTTCGACCTGCTGGCGCCGCGGACCCCGGCGGTTCCGGTGAAGGTGGAGCTGCGCTACGACACCCGCGACCCCTACGCCGTCGTCGCCGCTTTCCGCACCGGGCGGGCCGGCTGGGTCGAATGGGTTTACGCGCGCGACCTGCTCGCCGACGGCCTGCTCGCCGACGCGGGCGACGGGGACGTCCGCATCCGGCCTTCGGTCGAGGATCCGGAGTCGGTCCTGATCGAGCTGAACTCGCCGTCCGGGCACGCCATGTTCGAGGCGTCCGCGCAGGAGCTGGCCGATTTCCTCGACCGCACCTACGACGTCGTGCTGCCGGGCAACGAGCATCTGTGGGTCGACGTCGACGACGCGCTCACCCACCTGATCCCGAACGATCTGGCCTGATCACCGGCCCGCGAGCGGGTCAGCAACCCCCGGTGGCACGGCGGTCGCCGGGGTCGGATATGGTTCTTTCACACCACGGCGACGGGGTGCGGGCCGGAATCGAGAGATTCCCGGCACGTCTCGGAGCCGCAGGTAACGCGGACGTAGCGCAGCTGGTAGCGCATCACCTTGCCAAGGTGAGGGTCGCGGGTTCGAATCCCGTCGTCCGCTCGGAGGGCTCAAGCCCCATGCGGTGGAGTGGCCGAGAGGCGAGGCAACGGCCTGCAAAGCCGTGTACACGGGTTCGAATCCCGTCTCCACCTCGCGCGATTAGCTCAGCGGGAGAGCGCTTCCCTGACACGGAAGAGGTCACTGGTTCAATCCCAGTATCGCGCACCATCGTGATCCGGAAGCCCTGCTTCTCTTCGGAGGAGCAGGGCTTCCGTCGTGTGCGGGTCAGGTCAGCGGCAGTTCGGCCATGGCGTCCGCCAGCTGACCCGCGGTGTCTCCGGCGGCCCAGACGTGCCCGTCCGGGCGCAGCAGCACGGCGGCCGCGGGCCAGGGCAGTTCGGTCTCGTACAGCTGGAGGTCCGCGCTCGCGGCCAGGTCCTTCATTGCCGGGCTGACTTCCTTGGCCAGCAGCACCGGGCGGCCCTCGCGCAGCAGGTGCAGCTGCTCGCGGGTGGCCGGGAAGCGCTGGCCCGCCAGCGGATGCGTGCCCGGGTAGCGCACGTCCAGCGCGGTCACCGTGTTGGCCAGCGCGGTCGCGACGCCGGGATGGGTGCGCAGGAGATCCGCCATGAAGCGGCGCAGGGACTGGCCTTCCTCGGTGGTGGCGGTGATCAGGGCGGTCTGGGCTTTGGTGTGTTCCCCCAGCGCCGCGCCGACGGGGTGGCGTTCCCGGTGGTAGGTGTCCAGCAGGGCCTCGTCCGCCCGGCCCTGCTGGACCGCGGCGAGCTTCCAGCCCAGGTTCATCGCGTCCTGCAGTCCCACGTTCAGCCCGACGCCGCCCGCCGGGAAATGCATGTGCGCGGCGTCTCCGGCCAGGAACACCCGGCCCTTCCGGTACTCCCCCGCGAGCCGGGTCGCGTTGCCGAAGCGGGACAGCCACACCGGCGAGTGCGGGCCGAAGTCGGTGCCCGCGATGAGTTTCGCTGTCTGCCGCAGGGAATCCAGGGTCGGCGCGATGTCCGCAGCGGCGTACCCGGTGACGCGGTAGCGCCCGCCGGGCATCGGGGCGACGAGCAGCGCGCCGTGTTCGTTGTGCCACATGCCCGGTCGTTCCGGCGGGTCGGTCAGCTCGACGTCACCGAGGAAGCCGAAGACAGTCGAGTCGGTGCCGGGGAAGGCGATGCCCGCCGCGTGGCGCACGGTGCTGCCCGCGCCGTCCGCCCCGACCACGTGGTCCGCGGTGATCTCGTACTCGCCGTCCGGCCCGTTGACTCGCAGCGTCACGCCCTCGTCGTCCTGGCTCAGCCCGGAAACCTGGTGCCCGCGCCGGATCACCGCCCCGAGGGCCAGGGCGTGCTGTTCGAGCAGTTCCTCGGTGCGCACCTGCGGATGCGCGAGCAGGAACGGGAACGGCGTGTCCAGCTCCCGGAAGTCGAGACGCGCGGGCAGCATGCCGAAGTGCCCGTCCGGTACGGGAATCCCGCCGTCGAGGAAGGCCTGTTCCCTCCCCCGCATCGCCAGCACCTCGACCGTGCGCGGGTGGATCGCCAGCGCCTTCGAATGCGGGCTGCGCCGCGCGGCCCGTTCCAGGACCAGCGGCCGCCCGCCGCCGAGTGCCAGCTCAGCCGCCGTCCACAGCCCGACCGGGCCGGCGCCGACGACGATGGTGTCGTGTGCGTTCACAGTAATCGCTCTCCGATACATACTGGTAGTGCGGTTGCACTCGGATGAGAGGTAATGAAGATGGCGCGACAAATTAGCGGCCCGTGCCAGGAATGGCCGGAGGACAGCGCCTTCGTCCGGGAGGTGCTCGACCGCATTGGCGACAAGTGGACGGTGCTGACGATCAGCACGCTGAGCGCCGGTTCGCTGCGCTATTCCGACTTGCAGGCGAGCATCGTGGGGATTTCCCAGCGGATGCTGACCCAGACGCTGAAGCACCTCGAACGCGACGGCCTGCTCACGCGGACCGCGTACGCCGAGGTCCCGCCGCGAGTGGAGTACGCGCTGACGGACCTGGGCCGGTCATTGATCGACGCGGTGCGGGCGATGGCCGATTGGGCCGTCGCCCATAACGGCGAGATCGCGGGCAACCGGGCCGCCAGCGAACGGACCGGAGTGGGCCGGGCGAAGGCTCGCGCGTCGGCGGGCTGAGACACGTCCTTCGCTTCGCTCATGCCACTCGCTCCAGCAACTGGGCGTAGGCGGCGACTTTCCGCGCGCCCGGGGCGGCCACCCGGCGGTCGAGGACGACGAACGGAACGCCGGTCACGCCCAACTCCGTACCTTCGCGACGGTCGGCGCGCACCCGGTCGGCGTATTCGTCGCTCGCCAGGATTTCGCGTACTCGCCGCCCGTCCAGCCCGGACGACTCCGCGACGCCTGTCAGCGCGTCCGGGTCGAAGGGGTTGAGGGTTCCCGCGAAGAAACCGTCCTGCACGGCGGAGAAAAACTCGAACCCGCGGTCCTGATCGTTGGCGTACTGCACCACGCGGTGCAGATCGAACGTGTTGGCATTCAAGCGGTCCGGAGAGTACTCGAGCCCCTCTTCGCGAGCCATGGCTTGCATCTGGCGTTCCGCCCGGAGGACGTGGGCGGCCGTGCCGCCGTGGGTCCGGACGAAGCTCTCCGCGTTCCCTTCCGGCTCGCGCGGCGCTTCCGGGTCCAGTTCGAAGGACCGCGGCACGATCTTGAACCGTTCCGCGTCCGGGCGCTGCGCGATCGCGGCCCGGAGCCGGTGCTTTCCGAGGTAGCACCAAGGGCAGCCCAGGTCGGCCCACATCTCGATGACGACTTGCGACCCCTCGGGTCTTGCGGCCATCTCCCTCACCTCACTAGTAGTGCGTAACCCCATCATGGGTGAGTATTGGAGGGCTTACAAAAGGCACTTTCCTGTGCGTTACAGCGGAAACAGGGTCGACCCGAGCGGACGGCGCTCGTCGAAGCCGGGGAGGATCAGGAAGGTTCCGCTCGCGGTGGTGGTCGTGAACGGCAGCAGCGCGTCCGCGGTCTCCATGCTTGCCAGGGTGGCGGTGAACGTGTGCAGATCGTTCTGGAAGCTCACGAACAGCAGGCCGGGAGCGGGCGTGTCCATGCTGTAGCTGCGGCGCAGCATCAGCCCGGCCCCGACGACGTTCGCGTGCGCGCGGCGGATGTGCGCGCTGGCGGGGACGAGGTAGCGGCCGTCCGGGGTTTTCGCGCCCAGGTCCGGGCCGTCCGCGATCACGCCGCCGGACAGCGGGATCCCGGTGTCGCGGCGGCGGCCGAAGACGGCTTCCTGCGCGGCGACCGGCAATGCGGCGAAGCGGGCGACGTCCAGCGTCATCCGCCTTACGACGGCGATCGTGCCACCCGCCACTGGGGCCGGGCCGGGGAGCCATAGATCCCGTTGCTGCTCGGCGGGAGTGTGCGGGCCGATGATGCCGTCGACGAAGCCCAGCAGATTCCGCGGCGCGGTGAGTCCGTCTGACACGGGGAGATGCGGTCCGCGTCCGCCGGACTGGCGCCAGCGCTCGCGTATTCCGGGCTGAGCCAATAGTGCGGCCGCGGCGATCGGTGGGACGAGCGGGTCGCTCGCGCAGAGTTGCAGGAGAAGATCTCCGCCGCGGTCGGCCGGTGCGATGGTTTCGTGGGCGGCCGGTGGGAGGTCTTTCGCGCCGGGCAACTGCGGGTCCAGGGTCTGGACCAGCCGGGGCCCGACTCCGACCGTCACGGTCAGGTCTCCCGGAGGCAAGCCCAGCAGACGGTCGTCGGTGCCCGCGGTCAAGGTCATGATGCGACGGCCCAATTCGGCCAGGACGAAGCCTGGGGCGACGGAAACGTCTGCGACGACGACCAAAAGCTGCGATTGCGGTTGTTGCGGCAGGGTGATCCCGGCTTGGTGGACGCCGGTGGGCGGGACCGGGGCGGGCTTCGTCTCCTGGGACGCCGCGTGACAGCCAGCGACGAGACCGGCGGCCGCGGCCGCCCCGAGAAAAGCGCGGCGGGAAGGGCGGCGCTCAGCGGAATTCACGACGGGCAGCGTGACAGATTCCGGCGCCGCAGGCGAATTCGGCTCGCGGTCGCCTCCGCAGCCGTCCGTGAGGGGAACCCTCACGGACTTCCGGAGCACCGCACCCAACCAAGCGCCCGGCCGACAATCACCCCAACGGATTCCAGCCCGCGTGCCAGACTAGGCGCATGCGTTTTCCCGCCATGGTGGCGATCCTGGGGCTGTCCGCCGCACTGGTCAGCGGTTGCGGTTCTTCCTCCGCCGAGGGGCACCGGCCGGACGGAGCGGGCGTGACGATCCGCGTCCCGGCCGACGCGCCGACCATCTCCGCGGCCGTTTCCCTTGCCCAGTCCGGGGATCTGGTGCTCGTCGCGCCTGGCGAGTACCACGAGACGGTGAAGCTCGCGACGCCGCGGGTCACGCTGCGCGGCGAAGTGCGGGAGCAGGTGGTCATCGACGGGCAGCTGAAGCGGGACAACGGGGTCGTTGTGTCCGCACCGGGGGTCGCCGTGGGGAACCTGACTGTCCGGAACCACACGCAGAACGGCGTGCTCGTCACGGGTTCGGTGAAGGCCGCGGCGGGGCTGCCGGGGCGCGGCGGCGGGTACGACACCGGCGACGAGCCGATCCGGTTCCTCAGTTCGTACCTGGTCTCGCACGTGACCGCCACCCGCAATGGGCTCTACGGAATCTATGCGTTTTCCGCACAGAACGGCGTGATCGAGCAGTCGTACACCTCCGGTGGCGCGGATTCCGGGATCTACGTCGGGCAATGCAAACCGTGCCGGACGGTGGTGCGCGGCAACGTCGCGGAACTCAACGCGGTCGGCTACGAGGGCACGAACGCCAGCGGCGAGATGTACGTCGCCGGCAACCGGTTCAGCGGGAACCGGGTCGGGCTCACCACCAACTCCGACCATCAGGAGAAGCTGCTGCCGCAGCAGGATTCCGTCATCGCCGGCAATCTGGTCGCGGCCAACGGGCAGGCGGCGACGCCGGAGCAGGCCGACGGCGGCTGGGGCATCGGGATCGGCATCGACGGCGGCAGCGGCAACCAGGTGCTGCGCAACCGGATCTCCGGGAACCCGAACGCCGGGCTCGTGCTCACCGCGACCCAGGACGTGCCACCGAAGGGCAACCAGATCGTCGGCGACGTCTTCGCGGCGAACGGCGTCGACGTCGGCTGGACTTTCCCCGGCGCGACGAAGGGCAGCGGAAACTGTCTTGATTCCGGGGCGCAGCACACGATTCCGGAGGAATTGACGACGAGCGCCGCTTGTCCCGCGACCGCGGCCGCCTCGCCCTCGGGTGCGTGGACGAGGGCGAAACCGCCTGCGGGGATTCCGTTCAGCGAGGTCGCGGCACCTCCGCCGCAGCCCCAGTTCCCGAACGCGCGCACGGCCGGGCCCACGGTCGTCCCGGCGGTGCCGGCGTTTCCGGACGTCGCGAAGATCCAGGTACCGGCGGCGTCATTGCTGGCGGACCGGGCGTCGGTCGCCGTTTCCTGAGGAATACGTCAGCGGACGGGCGGCACCGCGATGTATTCGTGCGTGTCGAAGGTAATGACGACCGGATTCTTTTCTCCCGGAACCGACGCCTGCACCCGGTGCATCAGGCCGTCCGCGTCGAGCCAGTACCGGACGAATTCCGCGCTGCCGGGGCGGTCCCGGGAATCCGGGCCGACGAAAACGTCGACCGGATGCCCGTTCACCTGATCGGCCGCTACCCATTCGGCGCCGTTCTGCGGCAGCAATTGCGCGTTGTCCGGCCGGTCGCTCCCGAGCCCGAGCAGAATCGCCAATGCCCGGTCCAGCGCGCCCGCCGCCGGATCGAGCGGACGGCCGAACCAGCCGTCGCCCGGCGGGTGTGCGGGCGGCAGAGCGGGGACGGCGGGCAGCGGGCGCAGTTCGACCCGCCGGTCGGTCCACCGGATCAGACCATTGCCGGAGTCGTTGCGTCCCTTGCCTTTCACCACTCCGTAACCGGTCTTGGCGCGGTAATCGGCCGAACCGGTGATCACGAGTTCGCCGGCCGCGCCGGGCACGCTGATCGTCACCGCGCGGCCGCGCGCCTGGTAATTGCGGAATCGCGCGATCGCGAGACGGCTCGCCTCGTCCTCGGTGACCGGGCGCGGGCCGGAATCGGCGGAACCGGCGGCGGAGTACCAGACAATTGCCGCGCCGAGGGCGACTGTCACTGCCGCCGCGACAGCGATCCAGCGGCGCGCGATCCGTTGGGCAAGCACAGCGAGTCACCGTAGCAGGGTTTTCGATTCACCCGTTCCGTTTATCCGGATGCCGTATCCGGCAAGTCCGTTTTCTGGTTCACTGTTACAGCTTTGCGGCACGCCGCGCGAATATTCCGCGCAGAGAACGGAGATCCGCAGTCATGAACCGAGGTGGCAGAAGAACGAGCGGCAGATCCAGGCTGGCCCGGGTGGCCGCCGTCGCGTTTTTGCTGGGCGGCAGCGCGATGACGGTCACCGGCACGGCCGGGGCCGCCGAGGACGGGACATTGACCGTTCAGGTGCTCCGGGATTTCTTCGGCACCGGCATCGTCAACGCCACGATGGACACGCCGCAGCCGGGTATGTCCGTGCTGGTCACGGACTCCGCCGGGCACCAGGTGCGCGGCCGGACGGACGCGTCGGGCAAGGTCGTGGTGGATCCGGCCGCTCCGCTCGCCGGCGGACAGTATCGCGTCGACGTCTCCGTTCCGGAACCGTATCGCGCGTATTTGCGGGCCGCGCCCGCGTCGACGGAGAAAAACCACTTCGACAGTTTCACGACATTCGTGGATCTGCGGGAGGGCAAGGACGTCTCGGTGGTCACCGGGGTCTGGAATCCGGCGGACCACACCCCGCCGGACGCCCGTTATTACGTGCCGGTGCAAAGCCCTGCGGTGAACAGCGACGGCAGCGCGCCCGATCCGAACAGCCGCGCGCTGGTCGCGTTCGACCGCACGTTCCGCGGCACCTGCCCCGCCGACTCGGAGTGCCCGAGCGCGCTGAACACCCAGGCACAAGTCGGCACCACGTGGGGATTGGCGTACGACAAACACCGCGGCCGCATTTTCCAGTCGGCGTTCGCGAAACGGTTCACCGTCTACGGCCCCGAAGGCGGCGGCGCGATTTACACGACCCCGCTCGGCGGCGGCGCGCCCGCGCTGTTCGCGAAGGTGCCGGACACCACGGTCACCGAGCACGGCGCCGTCGACATGCGCAAGGACGAGCATTTCGTCGACGTGCCCGGAAAGGAAAGCCTCGGCGGGATCGCGCTCACCGAGGACGGCAAAACGCTGTACGCGGTGAACCTCCGCAACCGGAGCCTGGTCAGCTTCGACGCCACCGGGGCCGCCGCGAAGCCGGACCAGACGGTGCCCATCCCCTCGCCGGATTGCGTGACGCCCGGCGACTGGCGGCCGTTCGCGGTCGCCGCGCACGACGCGAAGCTGTACGTCGGCGGCGTCTGCTCGGCGGAAAGCACGAAGCGGCGCGAGGATCTGAAAGCCGTGGTCTACACCTATGCCGACGGGAAGTTCACGCCGGTGCTCGAGCACGGCCTCGACTTCCGGCGCGGCTACGTCATCACCGTGCCGGACCCGGACGACACCATGGATCATTGGAATCCCTGGGACACCTCGTTCTCTTCGTGGGACAAGTTCACCAGGAAGGGCCCGGGAATCAACCCGCAGCCGGAACTGGCGAGCCTGGCCTTCGCCCGCGACGGCTCGATGATCCTCGGCTTCCGCGACCGGTTCATGGACGTCTTCGGCTCCGGCATCGACCCGAGGCCGGGCCGTACCGGCGTCGCGACCGGCATGTCCGGCGGCGACATCACCATGGCGTGCGCGGCTCCCGGCGGCGGTTACGACTGGGAAGGCACCGGCGTCTGCCCGAACCACGGCAAGCCCGAGACGAACGGCCACGAAACGGCCGGAGTCGTCGAGTACTTCCCCGGCGACTTCTACGATCCGAACCGGTCCGGCAACGGTGTCCACCAGGAGTCCGCGCAGGGCTCCGTCGCCTACATCCCGCAGCAGCCGTGGGTGATCAGCACCCAGATGGACCCGGCGCAGCACGTCAGCTCCGACGGCGTCGGCTACTACGACGTCAGCACCGGAATCGGGCCGGGGCAGGACAATCCGAAGCACGGATACGCGTTCGTGGGCCCGGTCAACAGCTTCGGCAAGGCAGGCGGGCTCGGCGACATCGCCTACCAGGCGGCGAACGCGCCGATCCAGATCGGCAACCTGGTGTGGTTCGACGGCGACCACAACGGCATCCAGGACCCGAACCGCACCGACGAGGTCCCGCTCGCCGAGGCGACAGTGAACCTGCTCGACCCGGACGGCAAGAAGGTCGCCACCACGCGCACCGACAAGGCGGGCGAGTACTACTTCGGCGGCGTCGGCGCGGAGTACCAGCTGAAGCCGGGCGAGAAGTACACCGTGCAGTTCGACGTCTGCACCGCGGCGACGGACAACGTCCCCGGGACGCCGCCCGCCACCGATCTCCGGTTCACGCTCCCGGTCGCCGGTCCGGACCGGGCGCACGACTCGAACGTCGAACCGCCCAAGACCGGCCGACTCTGCAACGGCTACGCGCCGGTGACCGCTCCGGCCCAGGCGGGCGGGGTCGACCACACCATCGACGCCGGCGTCTACCTTCCGCTGCCGCCGGGCCCGCCCACGACGTCCGCTCCCCCGCCGACGAGCCCGAACCCGATTCCCCCGGCGGCCCATCCGCCCGCCCCGGGCGCGACCGACACCGATTCGCTGGCCTCGACCGGCACCCCGCTGCTGCCGATGCTCCTGATCCTCGCCGGAGCCCTGCTCGCCGGCGGCACAGCCTTCCTCGTGGCGAGCCGGAGAAGGCGATTCACGAAGCAGTGACAGCGGCCGAGGTCCGCACGGCCTGTGCGGACCTCGGTCACTGCCGCGCCACCCAGTCCGCGAGATCGGCGACGACCACCGGGTCCACGTGCTGCGGCGCCCGATAACTGTCCGGAGTGGACGGACCAGCACCGGGGAAGAACAGATGGTCGTCCGCCGGGTAGACGCGGACCTCGGCGTCCGGCAGCCCGTCCCGCCACCGGGCGAGGTCGTGCTCGACGGTGACCTGGTAGTCCCGGCCGCCCTGCAGCAGCAGCATCGGGACGTCCAGCGCCGCGGCGGTCCCGACGGCGTCGTACTCGCGCAGCTCCAGCCAATACGACCCGGGATAGCCGAACAGCAAGCCCTCCCCGGCGCCGATCGCGACAACGCCGGATCGGCAACCGCCTCGGCCTGCCGGGTGATCGGCTCCACGAGCGCCTCGACCTTGGCGTCCGCGGCGGCGAGATGCCGCACTACGCGCACGGCAGCCCGGTGCATCGGCTCGGCGTCCGCTGCGAGAAGAACCAGCCCCGCGACCGACGGCTCGGCAGCCGCCACCAACGGCGCCACCTTCCCGCCCATGCTGTGCCCGGCCACGAACACCCGCGCGACACTGTCCTGCGCCTGCAGAAGACGGACCGCCGCCACGGCATGCGGCACGTACTCCGCCGACATCGTGAAGCCAGGCGCGGCGGCCAGCTCGGGATGGGCGTACGTCACTTTGTCAAACCGCAGTACCGCTACGCCTCGGGAAGCCAGGCCCCACGCGAGATCCTTGAGCGGCTTGTTCGGCCCGGCCGTCTCGTCGCGGTCGAAGATTCCGCCGCCGCTGAGCAGAACCACGCCCGGCCACGGCCCCTCCCCGCGCGGCAGGGTCAGCGTTCCCGGCACCGGATGGGGTTCAGCGGAAAGCACGACGTCCTGTTCGGCGAACGCTGATTCGTCCACATAGGACGGTTTGGTCCACACCTCGGCGGAGGCGAGCCGAAGGCCCGCGACGATTCCCGCCGAATCCACCCCCAGCACCACCAGGAATCCGCCCTCGGCGCACATGACCGGGACCTGAACCCGCGTCAGCCCAGGCCCGGCGGGCTCGGCGACCGGTTCGCCCAGCGCGGTCACCGGGCCGTGCTCGCCAATCTGCGCGGCCCACGCGGCTTCCAGCGCCGGACCGGGCACCGCCGCCCGCAACTCCGGCGAGAACCGCGTCGCGATCTCGTCGAACCGCCCGTCCCGCGCCCCCTCGACGACAGCCACCGCCAACTCGTTCGGCCTCATGTCCCCCCACCTTTCTCATGTTATGCGAACGGTAGCACTCTATGAGAACATTGGGGAGTGGACGTGTTGACTCTGCTAGGACATCCGGTACGGCTGCGGATCGTGCACGCGCTGCGCGGCGACCGGACGCTCACCACCGCGCAGCTCGGCGCGCTGCTCCCGGACGTCTCCAAGGCGACGGTCTACCGGCACGTCGACCTTCTCGCCGACGGCGGGATCCTCGAAGTGGCCGACGAGCAACGCGTGCGCGGCGCGGTCGAGCGCACTTACCGGCTGCGCAAGGAACGCGCGTCCCTCGACCAGGACGCGATAGCCCAGCTGACCCCGGACGACCACCGGCGCGGATTCGCCGCCGCGACCGCCGCGCTGGTCGCCGAGTTCGACGCCTACCTCAGCCGGGACCACGCGAACCCGGTCGAGGATCTGGTCGGCTACCGGCAGCACGCCGTCTGGCTGGACCGCGACGAACTGCTCGCGATGATCGAGGGCATGCGGAAAGCCATCGCGCCGATGCTCGCCAACCCGCCCGCGCCGGGACGCACGCGGTACCTGCTCAGCCCGATCCTCTTCCCCAGCGAAGACTGAAAACCCCCGCCCAGCCGAAGCCGGACGGGGGTTTCCGCGCGTGTTTCTCAGGCCAGCGCGCGCAGCCGCGGCAGCACGTCCTCGGCGAACTGGCCGAGGTAGCGCTCCTGGTCGTGGCCGGGGCCGTGGAAGACCAGGTGGTTCAGCCCCGCGTCGAGGTACGGCTTGATCTGCGCGACCGCCTCGTCCGGATCCGACGCCACGATCCACCGCTTCGCGACCTGCTCGATCGGCAGCTCGTCGGCCAGCCGCTCCATCTCCTCCGCCGAGGACACGGTGTGCTTCTGCTCCGCGCTCAGCGACAGCGGGGCCCAGAACCGGGTGTTGGCCAGCGCCTTCTCCGGATCCCGGTCGTAGGACATCTTGATCTCGATCATCCGGTCCACACCGGACGCATCGCGCTCAGCCGCGGCCGCGCCGTCCGCCATCGCCGGCATCAGCTTCTCGGTGTACAGCTCCATGCCCTTGCCGGACGTGCAGATCATCCCGTCGCCCGCGCGGCCCGCGTACTTCGCCACGACCGGTCCGCCCGCCGCGATGTACACCGGCACCGGACGCTCCGGCCGGTCGTAGATCTTCGCGTTGACCAGCTGGTAGTAGTCGCCCTCGAAGTCGACGTTGTCCTTGGTCCACAGCTCGCGCATCAGCCGCACCGACTCGCGCAGCCGCGCGAACCGCTCCTTGAACTCCGGCCATTCCCGGCCCGACACCGCGATCTCGTTCAACGCCTCGCCGGTGCCCGCGCCGAGGATCACGCGATCGCCCGACAGCAATGCCATCGTCGCGAACGCCTGCGCGATCACCGCCGGGTTGTACCGGAACGTCGGCGTCAGCACGCTGGTCCCGATCAGCACGCGGCTGGTCCGCTCGGCCACCGCCGGCATCCACGCCAGCGCCCACGGCGCGTGCCCGCCCTCGTGCCGCCACGGCAGGAAATGGTCCGACACCCACACCGAGTCCAGCCCCAGCTCCTCGGCCCGCACCGCGAACTCCACCAGCTCGCGAGGCCCGAACTGTTCCGCCGACGCCTTGTACCCGACCTTCAGCTCCACGATCGCCCTTCCCCGTCCGCATGTGCCACGCAGGTTTCCGTGGCACCGTCAACCGTACCCGGATGGGCCTTGCGGAGACGGGTGTGCCGTCGATCACTAACGGGCTAGTACGTCGCGTTCGTCAAGGCGAGCCCGGCGGCCTGGCAGCCCGGCCCCTTGCCCCCGCTGCCGGACCACGAACGCGAGTACTGGTCGAAGTCGTTGCGGGAGTGCGCATAGGCCGAATCCGCTTGCCTGGCCAGGAAATCCCGATACGGCGCGTCCGGCGTCGCGGCGTCCAGTTCGGACAGACCGCGGACGAGCCCGGCTTTGAAGTACGACCCGTCGTCGGTGCAGCTGCTGCCCTCGCCGGGGTCGTGGACGATGCCGTCGGAACCGGTGAAGTACGACCCGGTCCGCGTCGTCGAGTCGGCGACCGAGCGGGCGATGCCGAGCAGGCCCTGGTCGCCGGTCACCTTGGACAGCGCGGTGAGGCCGGAGACGAACACGCCCTGGTTGTAGGTGTAGCGCTGGCCGACCGCCGCGCAGCTGGTGCCGTCGACGCCGTCCACCACCAGGCCGTCCGATCCGATGAGTCCCTTGCCGCGGAACCACTCCCAGCCCTGCTGCGCCCGTGTCCGGTAGGTCGCGTCGCCGGTGCGGTCCGCGATGGCGGCGTTGACCTGGATGTACAGGCTGTTGGAGATGGACGCCTTGTACGTCAGGCCTTCCTTCCAGCGGAGACCGCCGCCGCAGTCGCCGGTCCAGAAGGTCTGCATGTGGTCGGCGTCGGCCTTCGCGGTGGCGAGGTAGCGCTGCTGGCCGGTGCGGTCGTAGGCGTCGAGCCACGCCATCGCCCACCAGCCGGTGTCGTCGGAGAACTCATTGCGGAACTGGCCGCGGCCCGCGTTGACGTTCTTGTCGTACGTCGTGGCCATCGCGTAGTCGTAGCTGGCCATCCGGCTGACCGAGGCGTTGCGGATCACCGCAGCCAGCGACACCGCGGTCCCCCAGCCGCCGCCGTCGCGGAAGTAGCCGGTGTCGTTGTCGTAGAGCGCCATCATCGCGGTCGCCGCCGCTTGCGCGCGGTTCGCCGCGTTCCACCGAGTGCGAGCCCAAGGCGTGCAAGCGATCCGGCCGGTGTCGACCGCGCTGCCGCACGCGCGCAGGGCGCCGACGCCGCGGTTGTTCCAGTCGTCGTTGTTGTACATCTGGGTGCGCCAGCCGCCGACCCCGGACGGCGCGGTGGTGCGGCCGAGCTGCGCGCCGCCGTCCCAGGTCGCGCCGCCGTCGAACGACCGGTCGAGCCACACCTGGTCGCCCGGACGCGAATGGTCGATGACCGCCCAGCCCATCGGGTCGCCGTCGGCGAAGTGCAGCTGAAGGACCCGGCTGTCGAACGGCGCGGTGACCGCGATCCGGTCGCTGGACGCCTGATCGGCGGCGCGGTCGTCGCAGTATTTGTTGCACACCACGAGGTTCGCGGCCGGCTGGGGTGCCTTCGCGTGGATCGGCACCAGCGCCGACATCGTTGTCAGGACCGCCGTGAGAATGACCCGCACCGCTGCCTCCTCGGATCCCCGCCCTGCCCTCGGAACGAAGATCCCCGCGCGGCGCGGTGCGGGTCAACGAATGACAAAGACCTGGCGCGCGAATACGCCGGATGCGCCGGGTTACTCCGCCGTCAGGTCCGGGAGGTCGTCGAACTCCACGACCTGGCGGACCTCGACCTCGATCTCGTCGAACAGGTCCGCGTACTGCCGCGCGTACTCGACCGCCTGGGCCCGGTCCGCGGCGTTGACCAGCGCGAACCCGCCGATCACCTCCTTGGCCTCGGTGAACGGCCCGTCCGTGGCGGTCGGGGTCGCACCGCGCGGCTTGCGGACGATCGCGCCCTTCGCCGACGGGTGCACGCCCTCGGCGGTGATCAGGATGCCGCGTTCGGTCCAGTCCTGGATGAAGGCGCCCATTTTCTCCATGAACTCGGGGCTGGGGTTCCAGGCCTCGGGGGCGCTTTCGTCAAGCCGGTGCATCATCAGGAAACGCATGTGACCGCTCCTCGGGTTGGGGCTGGTTGCTGATCCCAGCCCGTCACATCCTCGTCGAACGGCCCCGAGCGGAATCGACACGGCCTCAACAACGATGCGAGGGCGACTTCCGCGGCCGGGCCACCCACGCGGCGACACCCGCGGCAACCATCACGGACGTGACGGCGACGCCCGCGATCGGACTGTCCATCAGCACGAGCCCGGCGAGGAACGCCGTCCCGGCCAGGAGAAGCAACGCCATCCGGATGGTCGGTGCCCAGGTGACGACGAAATCCGCGGCGCGCGAGGCCCAGGGTTCGCGGGTGTCGGGCTTGCGGTGCCGGCCGTGCTCGCGGCGGGCGAGCACCCGGTGCGCGGAGGCGAGCATCTCGTCCCGGGTGGCGACCCGGCGGGGCGGACGGGTGAAGAGATCCCAGTCGACGACTACGCGGACCCGGGTGGGGTGTTCGGGGTCGGGGTGGACGGAGTCCGGGGGTTCGGGATCTGCCGGGCGGCTCGGGTCGGGTTCCGCCGCGACGGCTGGGCGGGGCGGGTCAGCCGACGCGGCCACGTCGGCGAAGCGGCTTAGATCGGCTGAGTCCGCCACGTCGGCCGGGCGGCTCAAGCCAGTCGAGCCCGCCGAGCGGCTCGGGCCAGCGGACTCCGCCGCCTCCGCTGGGCAGCTCGAGTCGGCCGATTCCGCCTCGTCGGTTGTGCCGGGTTTCGCCGCGTTGCTGACGGCTTCGGCAGTCGAGGCGGCTGTGGTCGCCGCGGCAGCCGTGCCAGTCGCGGCCACGGCCGAGCGCGGCTCGGCTTCGCCGAGGTCAACCACGCGCGCCGCTCCGGACGGCTGGGCGGTCTCGCGCTCCGGACCGTCTTCGCGGCGGCCCGGACGGCCGCACTGATGCGCCCGGACCAGCACCGCGCTCTCCTGGGGGTCGGGCAGTGCGCCGGTCTGGCGCGGCTGCCCGGTGTGGCGCGACTGGTCGGCGAGGCAGGGAACCACCGTCATGAGGTCGTCGTCCCTTTCCCTTCCGGCCGGCGGACCGGCTCCGACAGCTGTCCGGCTCCCGGCTGTCGTGCGGCGCGGGCCCCGGATGCGCTCATCCTGGCGAAGACGGTGCGTTACCGGCCAGTTCTACTGGCAGTGTCGCGGCGAACGGTCCCCCAGCGTCGCCCAGCGGTTCGAGTGACGGCTTTCGCTACTCTTCGCGGTCACCGATTCGGGCCCCTCAAGCCGCGGCCGCGACGTCTTGTCCAGACCTCTTGACACGTCCGCGAACAGCGGCGAACCGGTCCTGACACGGGAATATGCACGTTCATTCGCACATCCTTGACACGGGAGGACCTCGGCCCGCGACAGGAGGCCAGAGCGCGGTGATACACAGAGTGTTACACCCGGGCAGATTATTGAGCAGTCAACCGTCACCCACATGAGTGATACGGAGCGTGATCACCGGGCGGAGCCGACGGTCGGCGAGAGCGCCCGGACGGACGCATCCGTTCGGGGCACCGCGCACGGACGGGTGCATTCCCGGAAATCCGCCGATCCTTGCCGTCCCGGCCGGCCCGCGGCTAGGTTGAAAAGGCAAGCCTTACCTAACTGAATCGGGACCACCATGCCGACCCTCCCCCAGCGCCGCACGCCCGAGAGCAGACGGCTGCTCCGGACCTCCGTTCTCCGCGCCGAACGGACCTCCCCGCATTTCGTGACCCTCACTGTCGGCGGCGAGGACCTCGAAGACTTCGTGCCGCTCGGGTTCGATCAATGGTGCCGCCTGTTCTTCCCGCGCGAGGGCCAGCCGGGGCTGCGGCTTCCCACCGCGTCGAGCAACCGCTGGCTCGCCCAGCACATGCTCATGAGCGCCGCGTCGCGGCCGTGGGTGCGGAACTACACGATCCGGGCGAGCAGGCCCGGGGAGGTTGACATCGAGTTCGCGGTCCACGGCGACGGCGGGCCCGCGTCGCGGTTCGCGGAGAACGCGCGGCCTGGCGACGAGGTCGGGATTCTCGACGAGGGCATCACTTTCCTGCCGCCGGAGGGCGTGCGGCAGCTGCTGCTCGCCGACGAGAGCGCGATTCCCGCGGCGTTGGCGATCCTCGAATCGTCGCCGGCGGATCTGCGGGCCACCGTGTTGCTGGAGGTCGGGGCGCGGGACGACGTCCGGAAGGTCGACGCGCCGCTCGGGGCCGACGTCCAGTGGCTGGTCCGCGAGGACGATCGGCTGCCGGGGCGGCTCGCGCTCGACGTCCTCGCCCAGCTCGATCTTTCCGATCCGCCCGGCTACACGTGGGTCGCGGGCGAGAGCGGGCTCGCGACCGGCGCGCGGCGGTTTCTCACGCGGGAGCGCGGGGTGCCGAAGCAGGCGATCGCGTTCCAGGGGTACTGGAAGCACGGGCGCGCTTCGCTGGGATGAGCCGTCAGAACAAGCGTCCGGCGTCGTGTGCTGGCGGCTCTTCGAGCTGCAGCAGGAACCGTTTCCGGTCGACGCCGCCCGCGTAGCCGGTCAGGCCGCCGCTGCTGCCGACCACGCGGTGGCACGGCACGACGATGCTCAGCGGGTTCCAGCCGTTGGCGTTGCCGACTGCTTGCGCGGCGCCGGGTTCGCCCAGTTCGACGGCCAGGTCGCGGTAGGTGCGCGTCTCGCCGTAGGGGATGCGGGTCAGCAGCTGCCACACGCGCCGTTCGAACTCGGAGCCGCGCAGGTCCAGTTCGAGGTCGAAGGTCTGCCGCTGGCCGGTGAAGTACTCGTCGAGCTGGCGGGTCGCGTCGGCGAATCCGTCGTCGGTGCGCGGGCCAGAAGTCCGGGAAGCGCGGGGTCCGGCTGTGGCCGTCGAAGTAGACGGCGACCAGCGCGCTGCCGTCGGCGACCAGGGTGAGGTCGCCGACCGGCGAGGCGGCGACGGTGTGCCGGAAAGCCATCTGTCCTCCGTGATCGGTGCCACGGAACGGTATCCGGCCGGGCCGCGCGTGAGAGCATCGCCGTCCATGGACGACGGTTTCGCCGACATCCCGACCACGACGCTCGCCGACCTGCTCGGCCGCGGCCAGGTGCTCGATTTTCGCGTACGCCCGTTGTGGGGCCCGGTGCCGCGGATCGCCGGGCCCGCGTACCCGGTGCGCTGCCCGCCGGGCGACAACCTGATGCTGCACGCGGCGATCCACCGCGCACCCGCCGGAGCGGTGGTCGTGGCGGAGTCCGGCGACGTCGACTACGCGCTGGCCGGCGGCAACGTCTGCGCGACCGCCCAGCGACGCGGCATCGCGGGCTTCGTTCTGGACGGCGTGATCCGCGACCTGGCGGAGGTCCGCGAGGCACGGTTCCCGGTGTTCGCGCGCGGCGTGATTCCCATTCCTGGCACAGAAGTCCGCGGTGACGCCGCTGGGCGAGCCCGCTCGATGCGGCGGAGTGACGGTGCACGCCGGGGACATCGTGGTGGCGGACGAGGAGGGCGTGGTCGTGGTGCCCGCGGCCGACGCCCCGCAGGTGCTGGCCGACGCGCGGGCGAAGCTGGCCAAGGAGGAGGCGCAGACGCTCGGCGAGTGGGCGGAAGCGCACCGGGCCCGCGTGGACGCGGCGCTGGCGGCGGGCGGGTTCACCGGCTGAGGCTTCCCCAGGTCAGCGGGCGGTTACTCCGGCTCGACCGTCCACAACGGACCCGCGGCCGCCAGTTCCGGCCCTGGTTCCGATTCGGGCGGCAGGGGTTCGGGGTCGGGCAGCGGACGCTCCGGAGCCGGCGACTCCGGGTCGGGCTCCAGCGGGCCGGGCGTGACCGGCTCGGGCGGGGCGGGCGGCGCGGTCGAGCGGGGACGAAGCATCGAGGACTCCTTTCCGTCCTTGATGGGCTACCGCAGACCGGCGGCGGCGAAACATCCGCCCCCGTGCGCGCGAGGTCGGCTAGGGTCAGAAGGCGGAGCCGACGACCGAGAAGAGGCGAGACGATGAGCGCGGACAAGCCCGGCGAGCAGCAGCCGCTCGACGCGGAGATCGTGGAGAGCCCCGGCACGCCGCCCGCCGCTCTGCCCGAACCCGACTACAGCGAGGGCGGCGCGCCGTCGTTCGACTTCGTGCGGGACCGGATCGAGAAGCGGTACAACACCTCCGTCGGCGCGCAGGAACTCGCCGGGATCGGCGGTCCGGAGGATCTGCAGTCGCTGGACAAGAAGATCGCCGACCGCAAGGAGGCGGCGAAGGACAAGCTGGCCGAGATCCGGCGGTCGATGGGCAAGGAGTAGCGAAGGCGGGAACGGCCATCGTCAGGGGACGAGTCGCCGGGCACGCTCCCGCGCTACAGCCCGGTGCGCACGCCGTCACCAGGCACCTCCCGCGCTGAGAGCACCCGTCGTTCCCGCCAGGGCCGCTGAGTCCACAATGGACTCCCAAGGTCGATTTTCCGTGGCCTCCCCGACGCCCGTTCTGGTTGAATCGCCCGTATGGCAACCACCGTGCGCATTCCCGGCCTGGTGCTCACCGAGCACGAGTTCTCCGTTCCCCTCGACCATTCCCGTCCCAGAAGGCGCGAAGATCACCGTCTTCGCTCGGGAGGTCGCCGATCCGGACGGGCTCGACCGGCCGTTTCTCGTGTACCTCCAAGGCGGGCCCGGGCACGAAGCGCCGCGGCCGTCGAGCGGGGCGCCGAGCTGGTTGCCGCGGGCGTTGCGGGAGTACCGGGTGCTGATGCTCGACCAGCGCGGCACGGGGCGGTCCACGCCGGTGGGCACGTTGCCGGGCACGCCGGCCGAGCAGGCCGAGTACCTCACCCACTTCCGGGCCGACTCGATTGTCCGCGACGCGGAGTTCGTGCGACAGCAGCTGGGTGTCGAGAAGTGGAGCGTGCTCGGGCAGTCGTTCGGCGGATTCTGCACGCTCGCGTATCTTTCCCACGCGCCCGAAGGCCTGGCCGAGGCCTTCTTCACCGGCGGGCTGCCGCCGATCGCGCGGCATCCGGACGAGGTCTACACCGCCACGTTCGCCAACCTGATCGAGCGCAACCGCCGGTACTACCTGCGTTATCCGGGCGATCGCGCGCGGGTCGAGGCGCTGCTGCCGATGCTCGACGACGGGGCCGTCGTCCTGCCCGACGGCAGTCCGCTCACCGCGCGGCTGTTCCAGCAGCTCGGGTACCTCCTCGGTGCCAGCGGCGGCGAAGAAGCGCTGCACTACCTGATCGAACGCGACCCGAAGTCCCCTGCCTTCGCCCACGACGTCGCCAGCTCGCTGCCGTTCAGCGCGCGCAATCCGCTGTACTCGGTGATCCACGAGTCGTCCTACTCCGACGGGTTCGCCACCCGCTGGTCCGCCGAACGCGTGCTGCCGGACGAGTTCCGCACTGACCGGACGCTGTTCACCGGCGAGCACGTGTTCCCCTGGCTCTTCGACGACTTCCACGGTCTCCGGCCGATGAAGGAGACCGCCGAGCTGCTCGCCGCGCACGAGTGGCCGCGGCTGTACGACGCCGATGCGCTGCGCGAGTGCACGGTCCCGGCGGCGGCCGCGATCTACGCCAACGACATGTACGTCGAGCGGGTGTTTTCCGAGGAGACCGCCCGGCTGATCCCGACGCTGCGGCCGTGGATCACCAGCGAGTACGAGCACAACGGCCTGCGCGCGTCCGGCGATCACGTGCTCGGGCGGTTGATCGACCTCGTGCGGGGCCGCGTCTGACGTGCCGTGAAGGACTCCTTGCGGGAATCTGATTCCCTCAAGGAGTCCTTCACGGACGGGCGAGGATCACGGCGCGGGCGGCCAAGTGCAGGGCCAGGCGCTCGTCGGGGCGGGACAGGTCGACGTGCAGCAGCTGCTCGATCCGGCTGACCCGCGCGGCGACCGTGTTCCGGTGGATCCCCAGCACGGTCGCGGTTTCCGCGAGCGAGGACTCGGCGTCGAGGTAGGCGGCGAGGGTGCGGATCAGGTCTCCGGGCACGTCGGCCAGCGGGGCGAGCAGTGCGCGGGCGGCGGGTTCGAACGTGTCCGTCCGGGTCCATTCCAGCAGCAGCTGGGCCATTCCCAGCTGGTCGACGTGCAGGAAGTGCCCGGTCTCCGGGCGGGTCGCGGCTAGGCGGGCGGCGTCGGTGGCTTCGGCGACGGTCGCGGTGAGGCCGTCGGCGTGCGGGCGGCCGACGCCCAGGTGCGCGTCCAGGGTCCGGCGCAGGCTGCGGTGCACGGCGCGCAGCCGCGCGGACAGGGCGCGCACCCGTTCCGCGGTCGGTTCCTGGTCGAAGGTGACCCAGCCGGTCCAGCCCTCGCCGTGTTCGACGGTGACGGCCTCGATCGACTCGGCCCGCAAGGCGCGGACTACTTCCTGCGTGCGCGCGACGGTGTCGACGTCCGCGGGCACGCCGATGCGCAGGCCGACGTGCCAGCCGCCGAGTCGCCAGCCCGCGTCGGCGGCGCGGCGGCGCAGGTCAGCGCCCGGTTCGGTGTCTTGGCGCAGCAGGTCGCCGAGCAGCGCGGACCGCGAACGGGCGTCGCGTTCCAGCTCCAGGCGGTGGGCCAGCAGCCAGCGCTGCAGCGCGCCAGCGGCGACGGCAAGGGTCGCGGCGACGACGTCCGCGCGCGGAGCCTTCGTGCCGGTCAGCTCGGCGGCCAGCCACACCGACGCGGCGGGATGCGCGAGCAGCACGCCGTCCGGGAGCACCACCCGTTGCGGGACCGGCTCATGGACGCGTACGCGAGCGGCCTCGGCGAGTTCGCCGGCGAGCACCTCGCCACGGTCGTCGAGGACGGCGACGGGTGCGTCCAGCAGCCGGCGCAACACGGTCACGATCTCTTCCGGCGGACGCAACCGCTCACCTAGCGCGCGATGAGCGGCCAGCACTGCTTCAGCCCGGTCGACGTCCGGGGCGGCCAAAGCGAGGCGGGCGTCCACGAGCAGATCGAGCGGGTCGGCGGACGTGACCAGCAGCGGCACCGAGAGGCGTTCGGCCAGAAGCCGGGAAGCGGCAAGCGGTTCCGCGCCGGGAAGCAGGACTCCGGCGGCGTGGGTGTCCGCGCATCGGCGCAGGAGGGCGTCGATCTGCCAGTCCGAGCCCAGCGGCCGGACGAGCACCACGAGTTCGCCCGGGGCGGGCGTGCCGGAGGCGTCCAGCGCGGCTTTGACCGTCCGCAATGGACGGTCCAAACCGGACTCGCCGGAGCACACCCGCACCGGACCGGCCCACGAGGGCAGCGCGAGCAGCTGTCGGAGAATCACTGTGCCACCACCGGATCGCAGTCGATCCCGTACGCGCGCGGCTCCAGCAGCGGGCGGCGGCGCGGGTCGGTCCAGAACGGGGAGGCGGCGAGGCACACGACGTCGACCTCCACCCCGGCGCGGATCGTGTCGCACTGCAGCGGGACACCGGTGCGGCGGTCGAGCACCGACAATACGTCCGGAGTGGACGCCACCGGCAGCCCGTCCCGCAACGCCAGCAGGTACTCGTTCTCCATTTCCAGCCGCAGCAACGCGCCGTCGCGGTGGTCGGTCAGCGTCGCCGAGCCGCGGCCGAAGCCGGGGTGCCCGTGCTGGCCGGGGCCGATGTGCCGGGACACCTCCAGCACCCGGCCGCGGGCGAGAACCCGGCCGTCGAGTGCGGTTTCCAGCGTCGCGAGATCCGGGCTCTCCCCCGCCGCGAGCACGCGGGAGCCGAGGGCGAGCGCCTCGCTGGTCGTGCCGGGCACGGTGTGCCCGGCCAGTTCCCCGGCCGGGATCGGGGCCAGCGCGATCGCGGCCCAGCCGCCGGAGCTGGACAGGAAGGCGCGGACCCCGTTCTCGACCACGGCGTCGGCCGCGGCGGCCAGCACCACGACCCGGCCGCCGGGTTCGGCCATCGCCGCCGGGGCGACGCCGCGGCCGGTCGCGGCGACGGAGAACTGGTCGAGCCGCGGCAGCCCGCGCCCGGACAGGTCCGCGTCCACATAGGACAGCCCCAGTTCCTCGGCGACCACCAGCGGCAGCAGGCCGTTGAGCCCGCCGATCTCGATCGTCATCAGCGCCTGCGCGCGCTGCCCGGTCCAGCGTTCGATCGCGGCGATCGCCGAGGCGAATTCGTCGCCGCTGGGCAGCTTCTCGGCGAACGCGGCGGTCGCGCCGACGATCCCGGCCGGCACCACCAGGGTGTCCGGCGGCAGATCGGCGATCCGGTGCACGACGGGTTCGCGGCCGGATTCGGTCAGCCGCCGCAGCAGCACCGCCGCGGTGACGGTGTCCCCGCCCCCGCCGGACCCGAGCAGCGCGACCCCGCGTTCGAGGGCGGGCACGTCCGCGGCGGTGATGCGCATGGCTGGTCAGCGTATCAGCGGAGGCTGTAACCGCCGTCCGGATACAGCGTCGAGCCGGTGGTGTAGCTGCTGGTGAACAGGTACAGCACGGCATCGGCCACTTCGGACTCCCGGCCGACCCGGTGCAGCAGCGTGTCCGCGCGGTACTGCGCGAAACTCGCCTCCCGCGCGGCGGCCGGACGCCCGGCCCACAGGTTCCCGTCGATCGTGCCCGGCGACACGACGTTCACCCGGACCGGCGCCAGCTCCACCGCGAGCCCTCGGCCGAGGCCCTCGATCGCCGCGTTGCACGCCACGTACGCCGGGGCCGCGGCAGGCGGGCGCACGCTCGCCACACCGGACATCAGCACCACCGAAGCGTCGTCCGACAGCTTCGGCGCGGCGTGCTTCACCGCGTGGTACTGACCCCAGAACTTGGTGACGAACGGGCTTTCCGCCTCCTCGTCGGACAACGCCCGCATCGGGCCGACGGTGTAGGACGCGGCGGGCGTGAACAGGTGGTCGACCCGGTCCAACGCGCCGAAGAACTCCGCCAGCGACGCCTGGTCGGTGCTGTCCACTGCCTGCCAGGTCGCGGTCGGGCCCAGCTCCGCCGCGGCCGCCCGCAGCTTGTCGCCGGTGCGGCCGCCGAGGTGCACGAGCGCGCCGGCCGCGGTCGCGCGCCGGGCCACCTCCAGCCCGATCCCGGAACCGCCGCCGAGCACCACGACCACCCGGCCGTCGAGCGAAGTCACGAAGCCACCTCCACCGGGACGAACTCGTGCGCCAGCCCGAACGCCGCCGGGCCGAACGTGGCCAGCGCCTCCGGGGTGCGCATGAGCGGCGGCGTCGAGATCCCGACCACGGTGACCCGCTGGCCGTAGCGCAGCGTTTCGGTGGTGATCGGCTCGGCGGACTCCGCCTCCAGCACGCAGATCAGGTCGGGGACGAGGCAGCGCACGTCGCCGTCGACGAGCGCCACCAGATTTTCGTTCTGGAAAAGGATTTCCAGCTTGTGCTCGCCGTCGAAGGACACCACGGCGGCGCGGCCGCGGGCGAACCCTTCCTCGGTCCGACGCTCCACATCGGACACTTTGCCGCGGAACAGCACACGCAGATGCGAGTACAACGTGTCGCTGAGCGCCTTCGCCAGCGCAGCCACCGGGTCGGCATTCTCTTCGCGCGCAAGGCGAATCGCCCGGCCGACGCTCAGCGCGAGCGACAATGTCCGCGGCACCGCGGTGCGTTTGACGTCCGCGCCGCTCATCGAGTACTCGGCGATGTGCGCGACGCCGCCGAGCCGGATGGTGATCCCGCGCGCGAGCCATTCCATCCGCTGGTTGTCCGCGCCGGTGTCGATCACCGTGGTTTCGCCGCGCTCCCCGGCGATCCCCATCGGCGAACCCGGGACGCCGTACACGCCGAACGTCTCCATCTGCAGTTCCGGGAACGCCCGTCCCATGCCGTCGGCGTCGACCACCGGCAGCCCGAGCCGCGCGCCCACCACCAGCGGGATCATCGAGTTGATCCCGCCGCATTCGATCGGCATCGTCGCGTCGGCCTTCGCGCCGAGGCGTTTTTCCAGCGCTCGCAAGGCAAGCTCGGGTTCGGCGCCGTTCGGTAGCTTCTCGTGCACGACAGTCGGCGCGCCCATTTGCGCGGTCGGGATCACGAGCGCGTCGTCGTCCAGGTCGTCCGGGTCGAGCACGGTGACGGGTCCGTGCTCGCGGATCGCCTCGCGCACCAGCAGCCGCCCGACGTACGGGTCGCCGCCACCACCGGTGCCGAGGACAGCCGCGCCTCGGGCGAGGTCTTCGAGGTGCTCTTCGGTCAGTGTCCAGCTCATCCCGCGACCCCGATCGGGTCGAGGTCGTAGCCGAAGTAGCGCGGACCGGCCAGCGCGATGCCTTCCGGGGTGTGCCAGCGCGGGTCCGCCGGAGCCGCGATCACCGTCACCCGCTGGCCGTAGCGCAGGCCTTCGGTGGTGACGGCTTCGCCGGACTCGCGGTCGAGGGTGCAGATGAGGTCCGGCACCGAAGCGCGCACCTCACCGTCCACTTCGGCCACCAGGTGCTCGTTCTGGAACCGCAGCAGCATTTCCGACCCGGTGTCACCGTCCATTCCGGACAGACGGGCCTCGCCGCGAGCGAACCCGGTGACAGTGCGGCGGGCGACGTCGACGACCTTGCCGCTGAACAGCGTCCGGCCGCGCAGCCGCGCCACGACGCGATCCACCGGGTTCTCGTGCGCCTCTCGCGCCTGCCGCACCAGCGCGCCGAGTTCCGCGCACAGGGTCAGCGTGCCGGGCACCATCGACTCGCGGGCCTGCGCGCCGGACATCGCGTAGTTGCTGATCATCGCCGAGCAACCCATGTCGATGGTCGCCGACCGGGCCAGCCGCTCCGCCCAGTGATTGTCCACAGTGTCCAGTACGCCGCGGTTGCCCTTCTCGTCCGCAATGGACATCGGGGTCGCGCGGATTCCGTACAGCGTGGGCAAAACCATCTGCAGTTCCGGGAACGCGCGGCCCATGCCGTCCGCGTCCACCAACGGCAGACCGAGCTGTGCCGCCGCGACGACGGGGATCAGCGAGTTCACGCCGCCCGCTTCGGCGCACGCGATGTGCGTGAGTTCCTTGCCGAGGTAGGTGGCCAGCGTCCGGGCGGCGAGCCCGACCTGTTCGGCGGACGGCAGCTTCTCCACCATCACGGTCGGCGCGCCCATCATCGCGACCGGCAGCACTACCGCGTCGTCGTCCAATTCGGACAGTTGCACCAGCGGCACCGCACCGTGCTCGCGGACCGCGGCGTGCGCCAGCAGACGGCCGATGTACGGGTCTCCCCCGCCGCCGGTGCCGAGGATCGCCGCGCCGCGCGCGATGTCGTCCAGGTCGTTCGCAGTGATCTCAGCCATCGTTCAGGCCCCCAGCTGCAGGTCGCCGACCGCCTTGACCCGGATCCGGGTGGCGTTGCCGGGCAGGTACGGGATCGGCACCTCGTCGAAGTCGACGATGCCGACGGACGCCGGGCTTGCCCCTGCGGCCACCGCGCGGTCGACCGCCTCCTGCTTCGCCTCGTCCACCACGGCTTCGCGGCGGCCGGGCTCGATCACGTACACCCGGTCGACCTCGCCGCCGATCTGCGCGATCGCCGCGCCGATCGCGTTGGCCACCGCGTAGTGGTCCGGGCGGCGGACCTCGCCGGAGCCGGCGAGTTCGTCCGGCAGCAGCACCGAACCGCCGCCGACGGCGACCACCGGAAGCGGCTCGGACGACGTGCGCATCCGGTCCACGACGTCGGAAACGTCCGCCGCGATCCGGTCCAGCGCCGCCTTTACGAAGTCCCGGTCGAGGTGCGCGACCAGCGCCGGGTCGCCGATCTCGGCCCGCCCGGCGGCGACCGCGATGTCCGTGGCGGTCAAGGTGTCTCCGCCGAACACGAGCGCCTTCGAGGTCAGCTCGTAACCGACGGAATCCGGTCCGACAGTCACGCCGGACGCGTCGCCGCGAACCCGACTGCCGCCGCCGATGCCGATCGAAAGGACGTCCGGCATCCGGAAGTTCGTGCGGATCCCGGCCACGCTCACGTCCGTGGTCGCCTCGCGCGGGAAGCCCTGCCGCAGCACGCCGACGTCGCTGGTGGTGCCGCCGACGTCGACCACCGCGCACGTGTCCAAACCGGACAGCACCGCGGCACCGCGCATCGAGTTCGTCGGGCCGGACGCGAAAGTCGCCACCGGGTAGCGGCGGGCGAAGTCGACGTCCATCAGCGTGCCGTCGTTCTGGCTCAGGTACAGCGGCGCGGTGATGCCCGCGCCGGTCACCGACGCGGCCAGACCGTCCACGATGTGCGCCGCCAGCTCGCGCAGCGCCGCGTTGATGACCGTCGCGTTTTCCCGCTCCAGCAAGCCGATCCGGCCGATTTCGTGCGACAGCGAGATCGCGACGCCCGGCAGCTGCGCGCCGATGATCTCCGCCGCGCGCGCCTCGAACTCCGCGTTCACCGGCGAGAACACCGACGTGATGGCGACGCTGCGGACCCCGGCCTCGCCCATGTCCTCGGCGGCCTTGCGCAGTTCGCTCTCGTCCAGTTCGGCGATGTGCCGTCCGTCGAACTCGTGGCCGCCGTGCACCAGATAGCTGCGCCCGGACACCGCGTCGACCAGCCGCTGCGGCCAGTCCACCATCGGCGGCAGCGACGCGCCGGCGGGCAGACTGAGCCGCACCGCCGCGGTCGGGGCGAGCCGGTGCGCCTCGACGAGCGCGTTGATGAAGTGCGTCGTGCCGATCATGACCGCCCGCACCGCGGCCGGGTCGAACGCCCGCTGCCGCTGCAGCCCGTCGATCGCGGCGACGATGCCCGAGGTGACGTCCTCGGTGGTGCTGGTCTTGATCGAGGCGAGCACCTCGCGGCCGTCCAGCAGGACCGCGTCGGTGTTGGTGCCGCCGACGTCGATGCCGATGCGCACGAAAACTCCTTCCAGGTTCAGGCGGCCGGGGCGGGTTCGGCGTCCGCGGTACGGCTCTTGCCGACCCCGCGGACCAGGCCGAGCTTCCCGGCGGCCACGTACAGAACGAAAGCGACGACAAGCGAGTTGATGCTGGGCAGGCCCCAGTCGACGAACTCGCCGAAGAGCGCGGCGGCGACCCAGACGACGATCGTCGCGGGCACCCACACCGGTGCCTCCGACGGCACCGCGCCGCGGGCCCTCGCCGCCGCCAGTTCGCCGCGCCACTGCTTCACCACGAAGTACTCGGCGACCATGATCCCGGCGATGGGCGGGAACGCGACCCCGAGCACGGTCAGGAAATCGGTGAACTTCGAGAGGATCCCGGCCGCCGCGAGGACGCTGCCCACCACGCCGAGCACGGCGGTGACCAGGCCGCGGTGCGCCCGTTTCCCGGACACGGTGCCGATGAAGTTCACGACGCCGAGCCCGGAGCTGTACAGGTTCCAGTCGTTGATCTTCATCGTGCCGGCGATGACGATGAGCAGCCCGACCCAGCCGACCGACGACGTGACGATCGTGGTGATCTGCTCCGTGCCGACCGCGTGCGCGAGCAGCACGCCGGCCAGGCCGATCACGTACTCGCCGAGGGTGACGCCGACGAGCGTCTGCTTCACGACGTCGCCGGTGGTGCGGTTGAACCGGGTCATGTCCGGCGTGATCACCGCGCCGACGATGAACCCGCCCGCGACCAGCGTCGTGCCCTGCAGGAGGCTCAGCTGCGGTCCCGGCGGCGCGGACGCCACGAGGTCGCCGAGGTCGTGCCGGGTCAGCTCGGAGATCACCGACCAGCCCACCAGGATCAGGAACGCGGGCACCATCAGGTAGGCCGTCCACGCCATCGAGTGGAAGCCGCGCACCACGATCGCGGTCACCACCAGGCCGAACACCAGCGCCCATCCCCATTCCGGCAGGCCGCCGACCAGCGCGGCGAGGCCTTGGGCGGACACCGCGGACTGGATGCCGAACCACCCGATCAGGCTGATCCCGATGGCCAGCCCGATGAGCGCGGAGCCGCCGCGGCCGAAGCCGGTCCAGCGCGCGATCATCGACGTGGTCAGCCCCTCGCGGACGCCGATCACGCCGACGAGGATGGTGATCAGCTCGAGGATGACCGAGCCGAGCGTGAACGCCAGCACGGCGTTCCAGAAGCTCATCCCGAAGCCGATCGTGGCGCCGAGCAGGAACTGCGACAGCGCGGAGACCTGGCCGAACCGCTGCACAGCGACCGACCACCACGAGTAACGGGCGGAATCGGGCACCCTGGTCAGCGCGTAATCGTCGACACCGACAGCCGAGGCCATGGCGACTCCTCATCCGGGAGGGGAACGGTTCCCAGCACGGTAAGCAGCGGCTCCGGCGAGGTCACCGTGCGATCCGCACAGTCCGGATGGCGAGCCTGTGCAAGTCGCACTTTTACCCGACCAGGGCGTGGACCGCCTCGTACGCGAACGCCGCCGCGCCGACCCCTGCCGCGATGCTGACGACGACGTTCGCCGCCGCGGCGAAGTAGGAGCGGCGCTCGACCAGCCGGACGGTTTCGTAGCTGAACGTGCTGTACGTCGTCAGCGCACCGCAGAATCCGGTGCCGAGCAGCGAGTAGACCGCCGCGGGCAGCGCGGTCCCGGCGCCGGCGAGCCCGCCGAGCAGGACGCAGCCGAGCAGGTTGACGGTGAAGGTGCCCCAGGGGAACAGGCTCTGGTGCCGGGACTGGACGGCCCGGTCAGTGAGGTACCGCATCGGCGCGCCGACCGCGGCGCCCAGGAAAACGAGGAGCACGGTCATCAGACAGCCACCTTCACCGGAACCAGCTTGCGGGTGACCGCGTGTCCCAAGAGGACAGCGAGCAACGCGGCGGCGAGCGTTCCGCCGAGATAGCCGAAGGCGAGCGGCACAGTGTCGGGCTGGAGGAGGTTGCGCGCTTCGACCGCGTACGTGGAGAACGTGGTGAAGCCGCCGAGGACGCCGACGCCCAGGAACGGCCGCACCAGCCGGTGTGCCGACCACGCCTCGGTGACCAGCACCATGAGCACGCCGATGAGGAAACAGCCGGCGATGTTCGTCCAGAACGTCGCCCACGGGAAGCCGCCTGGCTCGGCGGGAAGAGCCTGCGCGAGACCGTAGCGGGCCAGTGCGCCCAGGCCGCCGCCGAGCGCGATCACGCCGAGCACCGACACGTGGTGCCGGACGAGTTCGCGCTGCTGCACGGGATCCCGGAGGTCGACATCGGGGTCGAGGGGTTCTTCGGGCACAGTCTTCTCCTACTCCACGGACACGGGGTCACGGTTCGAGTAGGGACTGTTGGCGGCCTCGGCCGCGGTTGTCCGGGAGATTCCCGGAGCGGCGAGCCCCACCGCCGCGTACGCGAGCCTACCTGATCAGTTCCCCGCCTCCCGCAACGCAGTCAGCGCTGGACCGAACATAGTGGACTTGATCGCTTCGAGCGTGCCGCGGTCCTTGCCCGCCAGCGGCGCGACCCGTTCGATCGCCGCGGCCCGCAGGTCGTCCAGCGCGGCGGTCGCGTCGACCAGGCCGAGCGCTTTCGCTTGCGGACCGCCGAAACGGCTCCCGGTGGTCATCGACGCGACGGCGGCGGCCGGGGTCAGCTTGGCCTGGACGAGCGCGGCCATGCCCGGGGTGAACGGGAGGTTGATGTCGGCCTCGGGGAAGCAGAAGTAGCCGCGATCCTCCCGCATGATGCGGAAATCGTGGGCCATCGCGAGCATCGCGCCGCCGCCGAAGGCGTGCCCGTTGACCGCGGCGATGGTCGGGACGGGCAGCGCGAGCACGCGAGCGAACAGTTCGTGGATGCTGGTGACGTACTTGCCGGCGTCGTCCGGGTGGCTGGTGAGCCAGTCGAGGTCGAGGCCGTTGGAGTAGTACTTGCCGCTGCCGATCGTGACGAGCGCGGCGGGTTCCTTCCCTGCGGTGACCGTGTCGAGATGCGTGTGGACCTCGTCCAGCCAGGTTGGAGCGAACCGGTTTTCGTCGGTGCCGAAGTCGAGGACGTGGACGGGGCCGGTGGTGGTGAGAGTGGGCATTTCAGTCCTTTCTGGACGGTGGTGGGAGGGCAAGGATCGCGCGGACCGCCGCGGCCAGCCGTGCACGACTGTCCGCGCTGGCGGGTCCCGTGGCGAGTTCGCGACGGAGCAGGGCGGTCGGGAGGTCGACCACGCAGGCGGTGATCACCTCGACGGCCTGCCCGTCGCCGCGATCCCAGAGCTGGCGGGCGAGGCGGACGAGGAGGCGGACGAGGCGTTTGTCCAAGGCGTGCAAGGCTTCCGCGAGTTCGTCGGGAAGCTGCGGACCCAATACGCGCTTCGACGGGACGGCGATCATCATGCGCGCGGCGTCCGGACGTGCGTCGGCGACCACGGCGGAGGTGTCGGCGGCCGCAACCACTGCCTCGATCGGGTCGGCCGCTTCGTTCACGAGCCGTTCCTGCTCGTCGAGGAAGAAAGTGGCGGCGCGCAGCCAGGTCCGGCCGATCAGGGCGGGGAGGTTGGTGAAGGCGTGGTAGATCGTGCTGTTCGGCACGCCCGCTTCCTGAGCCAGCCGCCGGACGGTGAGCGCCTCGGGACCCGCGTCGGCGATGAGGCGCTCGGCGGTGTCGAGGATCAGCTCGGGGTCGTGGATCCGGGGGCGGGGCATGGGGTGATGGTAATGGAGCGGGTGCTCCAAAACTAGGGCGGGGTGATGCACGGCTCAGGGGTCGCGAGTGGTCGTGCCCGGCCGTCCCCAGCCGGGCAACCGTCAGGACCGGGGTTCGGGCGTTCCGTTGGGCCAGACGCACGGCGAACTGGCCCCGACGCTCAGGCGGCCGAGGACCGTTCCGGTCACCGTGCCCGTCAGGCTCATCAGGTAGCCGTCTCCGTTACGGGCGTTGACGAATTGATCGCCCGCCCAGGTGTCGGTTCCGATCGTCCAGCCCTTGTCGTGCCACCATTGTTTGAGTTTCTCGTAGTAGCTGTTGTTCTGCGCGCGATCCGGACCGTCGACCCAGTAGGTGACGCCAACCCTCACCTGACCGGTCTCCTGATCCGACGAGTCCGTGCAGGACTCGTCGGGAAAGACGATTTCAGTCAGCTTGTACCCAGGAGGGAAAGAGGCCGCCACAGCGGCGTGAACTGCATCCACTGTTACTTGCTTGGCCTGCTTGGACGAGGGGGTTTGCTGCATGGGTGCACCTCCGCACGCGGTCATGGCGATGGAGACGGCGGCCAATACCGTGAGCATCAGGGGTCGTGCCGGGTTTTTCCGGGAGTGACGGATCATGGTTTGCTTCCGGCGATGATCTTGCCCATCGACTTGAGCGAGGGAGAGTCCTTGTTCCAGTAGTCGCTGTGGGAAGTGAGCGGGTTTCCGGCGTCCCCTGCATGGGGGAACCTACTCAGTCCTGGGCCGAGTAGCCCTGCACAGGGCGCGAGACCTGTGTTCCCGACGTCGCTGAGCGGGAGGTCCGCGCTGCCGGGCATCCCAGCCGCCTCCGCAAGCGCGTCGCGCGCAGTTCGCCTGATCCACGATGCCCCGGCACCGCACCAGCCATTCGGCGGGCAAGGCGGAACAGCCCCAACCATGTGGTCCGAACTGCTTCCCGCGCAACCGGGCTGGTCAGTCCGCGATGTAAAGGCAGTCCCGCCCGTCGCGGGCCGGGGCGTCCGGGTCGTCCAGCCAGTGGCCGCCTTCGGCCAGGTAGCGGAAGCGGAGCCGGGCGCCCGGCGGGACTTCCACCGCGGCCGAGCGCGTGCCGTTCGAGCGTTTGCGGAGTTCGTGACGGCCGGGCTGCCAGTCGTTGAAGTCGCCGACCACGCTCACCGGGCCGGGCGGGGTGTCGAGCGGGAGCACGAAGGTCACCCGCCGGGCCCCGGTGTCGCTCCTCCGGCTGGTCTTGATCACGGCGTTTCCCTTTCCGGTTCCGGCGAATCGGTCTTTCTGAATCGTTTCATGACCGGTGCCGGAAGCCCGGACGCGGCAGGTGCCGCGTCCGGGTGAAAGTCACGTCGTGGACACGTCGTCCAGCTGCTCGGCCGCCGGGCGCACCGGGAACAGGTCGCCGCCGGGCGGGACCGGGATGCGGCTGATCGCGGCTCGCGCCTTCCAGTCGCCCGCGTCGGCCGCGGCGTGCACGCTGTCGAGGGCGGCGTACTGGATGAAGTGGATGTCCGGCAGCGGCCATGGCGCAGCACCGGTGGCCGCCGGGAGCAGGTGGTCGACGGCGGCGAAAATGCTGCCGCCCTTGGGGTTCCGGTACGACCACAGGTCGACGCCGAGGTGCCGGCCCAGCTGCGCGAGCCGCGTCAGCGCGACGAGGTTGAACGTGTGGTAGTGGTACGTCCGGGTGCGGGTCGACTCCTCGGGCTGGCCGCCGTCCGCGTCGATCTGGTGGTCGATGCGGGCTTTGCCGGAGTCGCGGACGATCCGGCGGGCGAGGTCGCGCTGCCCGACGTAGCTCGCGGTCGCCGCGGTGAGCAGGTCGTAGAACGTGCCGTGGTTGTTGGTCGCCTTGGCCTCGTCGGTGCCGTTCTTGCTGGTGCGCAGCCAGGTCAGGAAGTCCGCCGACCAGCCGCGGAACGCCTTGCCGTCGGCCTTCGACCAGCCGGGCGCGCCCGCGTCCAGGATCCGGGCGGCGTCGAGGACCTGGGTGAAGGTGTAGGAGAACTCGATGATGCCGATCCCGCGCCCGTCGGTCTTGCACGGGATGCCCTGCGCGAAGTTCAGGTTCGGGTTCATTTTCGTGGCCGCGTCGAGGAACCAGGTGCGCAGGTCGAGCGCGGCGCGCTGGGCGTACTCCGCTTTGCCGGTGTAGTACCAGGCGAGCGACAGCTGGTAGATCGAGTTGAACGCGACGAGCCGTTCGGCCTTGTCCGGCACGTTCTTCATCTCGGGGTTGACCTGGCCGTCGCGGTCGACGTACGGGCAGCCCTGCGGGTTTTCCGGCGTCTTCGGCTGGCTGGGCCAGTAGTACGGGGCGAGGCTCAGGTAGTCGTGCTTGTCGCCGCTCGGCGGGACGCGCTCCTTGTCGACGACCGTCCACGGGCCCTTGGTCAGCGCGTCGTCAGCCTGCTTCAGGAGATTGGACAGCGACGTGCGCAGCGTCGAATTCCCGGCCATCAGGCCGATCTTGTTGCCCGCCAGGTGCAGGCCGTCGAGCACCACCGGGTCCGGCACGCACACGAACGAGCACGACCTCGGCGCGGGCGCGGCGGTGGCCGCTCCGGCGGTGGCCGCGAGCAGTCCGGCGACCGTCGCGAGGACCGCCGCGATACGACGCGGGCGAGATAACCGTGAAGGAGGCAGCACCGCAACTCCGTTCAAGAATATGAATACTCCACAGATATGTGAACTGAGATTGAATAGCCGAATGCGCTTGGCCGCGTCAAGGGGAGGTCAGGCGGAACGGCCGCGCCGGACCGGGTTGCGGAGGGTGCCGATGCCCTCGATCACGATGGTGACCTCGTCGTCTGCCCCGAGGGTGACGTCCGGGCCGGGAACCGCGGATGTACCGGTGGCCAGGACGGCGCCGCGCGGGAAAACGTCGCCGCGATAGAGCCACGACACCAGATCGGCGAGCCGGCGATGCAGCCTCGCGGTGGTCGTCTCCCCCGCCCACCGCAGTTCTCCGGCGTGATGGATCATCACGGTGATGCCGAGCGCGTACGGGTCTTCGATCGCCGCCGCGGGCACGATCCACGGCCCGGCCGCGCACGAACCGCGGTACGTCTTGGCCTGCGGCAAGTACAGCGGGTTCTCGCCTTCGATGCTGCGCGAACTCACGTCGTTGACGATCGTGTAGCCGACGATCTCCCCGTTCGCGTTGCACACCAACGCCAATTCCGGTTCCGGAACGTCCCAAGTGGAATCTTCGCGCACGCCGATCGGTTCGCCCGGCCCGCGCACACGGTGCCCGACGCTCTTGAAGAACAGCTCCGGCCGCTCCGCGTCGTACACCCGCGCGTAGACGTCGGCGTCGCCGCTTTCCTCCATCCGCGCCTCGCGCGACACCTCGTAGGTGACTCCGGCGGCCCACACCTCGGTGTCGTCGTCGACTGGCGCACGCAGCTCGCCCAGTTCTCCTGGCGACAACTCGACGGCCAGCGCTTCGGCGAAAGCTTCGGCGGACAGGGCGAGCAGGGAGCCGAGCGTTGTTCCCGGCGGGAGCGCGCCGACGGACTCGCCGTCGGTGACCTGCCAGCCCGCTTGGGTTTTCACGAGGCGGCGCATCAGTGCGAGTCCCTCGGCACGGCGGAACCGCGGGTGCCATGCAGGAAATCGAAGTCCGCACCCAGGTGGGCCTGGGTGACGTGCTCGCGGTAGAGCCAGGTGTATCCGCTGCGGTACGGGCTTTCCGGCGGCGTCCATTCCGCGCGGCGGGTGGCCAGTTCGTCGTCGGAAACGTGCAGGGTCAGCTCGCGCGTCGGGGTGTCGAGCGTGATCCGGTCGCCGGTGCGGACGAACGCGAGCGGGCCGCCGACCGCCGATTCCGGGCTCACGTGCAGTACGACCGTGCCGTAGCCGGTGCCGGACATCCGGCCGTCGCAGATCCGCACCACGTCGGTGATTCCCTGGTCCAGCAGCTTCTTCGGCACCGGGACGTTCGCGACCTCCGGCATGCCCGGGTACCCCTTCGGGCCCGCGCCGCGGATCACCAGGACCGTGTCCGGGGTGACCTCGAGATCCGGGTCGTCGGCGACGCGGTGGTAGTCCTCCGCGGTGTCGAAGACCAGCGCCGGGCCGGTGTGGACGAGCAGTTCCGGCGACGCGGCCGACTGTTTGAGCACCGCGCCTTCCGGGGCGAGATTCCCGGTCAGCACAGCGGTTCCGGTGCCCGGCGGCTGGAACGGCGCTTCGACCGTCGTGATCACCTCGTCGTTCCAGCATTCCGCGGCTTCCCTGGCCTCGCCGGTGACTGTGGTGACGTCGGCGTGCAGGAGCCCGGCTTCGGCGAGCCTGCTCAGCACCACCGGAACGCCGCCCGCGTAACAGAAATCCTCCATGAGGAAGCGCCCGGACGGCATCAGGTCCACCAGCGTCGGAACGGCGCGGCCCAGCTCGTCGAAATCGCTCATCGCGAGCGGAACGCCGACGCGACCGGCCAGCGCGAGAAGGTGCACGATCGCGTTCGTCGACCCGCCGATCGCCGCGTTGACGCGGATCGCGTTCTCGAACGCCTCGCGCGTCAGGATCGCCGACGGCCGCAGGTCCTCCTCCACCATCGCGACGATCCGCTGCCCGGCCGCCTGCGCGGTCTCGAACCGGCGCGCGTCGACCGCGGGCCAAGTCGCCGAACCGGGCAACTGCATGCCGAGCGCTTCGGCGAGACAGGCCATCGTCGAGGCGGTGCCCATGGTCATGCAGTGGCCGTTCGAGCGGGCCATGCAACCTTCGGCGAAGAAGCATTCCTCCTCGGTCATCCGGCCGGCTTTCAGTTCTTCCTCGAACTTCCAGACGTGCGTGCCCGAGCCGACGTCACTGCCGCGGAATTTGCCGTTGAGCATCGGACCGCCGGTGACCATCACCGCGGGCAGATCGACGCTCGCCGCGCCCATCAGCATCGCCGGAGTCGTCTTGTCGCAGCCGGAAAGCAGGACGACGCCGTCGAGCGGATTGGCGCGGATCAGCTCCTCGACCTCCATCGCCATGAGGTTGCGGTAGAGCATCGCGGTGGGGCGCATGAGCGTCTCGCCGGTCGCCATCGTGGGGAACGCGAGCGGGAGGCCGCCGGCCTGCCAGACTCCGCGTTTGACCGCCTCGGCGACGCGGTCGAGATGGACGTTGCACGGGGCCAGCTCGGACGCGCTCACCGCGATGCCGATCACCGGCCTGCCGTCGAAGACCTCCGGGCCGAAGCCCTGGGACCGCATCCACGACCGGTGGATCATCCCCGCCCGTCCGGACGCGCCGAACCACGCCGCGCTGCGCCGCTCTCCCACGCTGCCTCCCTTCGGCGTTTCCTCGATACCCGATCGGGCGGCTCCTGGCAATCGGCTGAGAATTCCCGCGAACCGGACACTTCGCGGGGACGGCGGACGTTGGACCTGGTGAAGACGTTGCCGGAGACGCGAGGTGTGCGATGAGCCTGATCGGGACCCTGGTCGGGTATGTCCTGACCGTGTTCATCCTGGTGCTGGTGGTGCGGATGGTGCTGGACTGGACCCGCGTGGTGGCCACCGGGCCCGCGTGGCTCGGCCAGGCGCGCCGGATCAGCCACCGGGTGACCGAACCGGTGATCGCCCCCGTGCGCCGGGTGCTGCGGCCCGTGCGGGCTGGAGGGGTGGCGTTCGACCTGGCGTTCACGGCGGTGTTCGTCGCGGCGCTGGTGGTGCGGTCGATCGCGTTCGCGTTGTGAGGCCGGGTGGTCCAGCGTCGGGGACGGTGGCGGGCGTGAGCGTGCCGGGAGAAGGTTGAACGGGCCTGCGGGGTGCGTCGGTGGCCTGGGCTGATCGTCGGTGGCCTGTCGCTAGCGCTGTTGCTGGGCTTTTTCGCTGAGTGAGTGCGAGGCTCCCGCTCCTGCCGAGCTTCCCGCCAGGCGAGCACGAGTCACCCGCACCCGCCGAGCGAACGCGAGTCCCCTGGCGTGCCGAGCTTTCTGCCCCAAGCCTCCGACCAACGAGTGCGAGTCCCCCGAGCCCGCCGCGCTTACCGCCGAGCGAACGCGAGTCACCCGCACCCACCGAGCTTCCGCCGGGCGAGCACGAGTCCCCGACCTGTGGCGCCTCTGCCCGGCGAGCACAAAGTCACCCGCGCCCGGCGGGCTTCCTGCCGGGCGAGCACGAATCCCCCGACCTGCCGCACCCCACCCGGCGAGCACAAAGCCCCCGCGGCCGCCGGAGTGTCGACAGTAGAGCGACGCGACCGGGTCAATGGGAGTCGAGCCGGATTTCCCCGGCTGAGGAGCTGACGTCGATGCGGTGGGCGCCGTTCTGCCGGTCGGGCAGGGTGCCGCTCCGGTCGCCGACCGCGGTTTTCGCTGATACCGCGTAGTCCGTGCCGGGGACGTTGAGGGAAATGGCGCCCACGTTGGTCTTGACGGTGGCGTCGGCCGGCGCGCTCATGGTGATGTCGACTTCGCCGACGGTGGTCACCGCCTTGACTGGCCCCGAGCAGTCCTGAACGGCGAGCCTGCCCGCGGACATCGTCAGGTCCAGCGAACTCACCTTGTCCGCCTCGAATTCACCGGCGCCCATCTTCCCGGTCGCCGCCATCCGGTCGGGCGCGGTGACCGTGTAGGAGACGATGCACTGGGATCCGCAGTTGCCGTCGAGTTCGAGCGTCGAGCCGGTCAGGCGGTGCCAGGCTCCCTCCGGTTTCGTGCCCTGGTAGCGGATCTCGCGCTCGATGGTGATCGTTCCGGCGGAGCCGCCGGACCGCAGCCGCACGTAGCCGGCGGAGCTGTCGATCTTGACTGCCGTCGCCGAGCCGGAGAGCGTCGACGTGTCCCGGGCCGTGCCCGGCCAGCCCACGGCGAGCGTGCCGCTGTCCTGCTCTCCATCGCCCCGCACATCAGGGAGCTGGCACGCGGAGACGCTCACCACTACGACGCCGACAGCGACCAACCAGCCGATTCGCACTTGTCTCGCCCCTCTTTTCCCTCAAGCCGGACTGCCACGCTATGGCAGCGACCGGCTTTCCGGCATCAGGGATGACCCGGACATCGAGGGGCGGAGCCGGATGCCGATCAGCCGGGCTTGCCCGCGGCGACCGGGACCGGTTCGTCGCCGGGGCGTCTGCGGGCGGTCCAGGAGTCGTAGCCGCGCATGAGGAAGCGGTGCGCGGGGCGTTCGACCAGACGGGTGAGGGCCCAGCCGAGGACGACGCCGGTCGCGAGCATCCCGGCGGTCTGCAGCAGCGAGCCTGCGCCCAGGCCGGACAGCCAGTGCAGCACGAGGTAGCCGATGGCCTGGTGGATGAGGAAGACGCCGTAGGAGATGCCGGCGAACCAGGTGATCGCGCGCTGGGCGAACGCCGGGACGAACCGGTTCCAGTCCGGGCCGGCCGCGGCGAGCGAGATCACCGCGATCCCGATCGCGATGCCGATCGTCGAGCCCCATTCGACCTTGATGCCGGACGGGGTGACGGCCGCTCCGTGCAGCGCGTGCGCCGCGACGCAGAGGACTTCCAGCAGCACGAATTCCGCCGTGGACACGCGTTTCGTGGTCCAGAGCCGGACCGCGATGCCCGCGACGAACAGATGCCAGCGGTGGAACCCGAAGCCGTCGACGATGACCCGGTACCACTCGGGCGGACCGGCGACGCGCAGCGGCCACTGCGCGAGCGGGACGAGCAGTGCGGTCCACATGACGACGCGGAACTTCCGGCCGTGGCCCCAGCTGCCGCGGTAGAGCAGCGCGGCGACGGTGAACGCCATGAGCTGGAGGGGAATCGTCCAGTGGGAGCCGTCGAGGAAGGGGAAGTCGGCGGGCTTCCAGTTCCAGAGCATCAGGAGGTTGCCGGCGAGATCGCCGAAGCGCGGGCTGAACCAGCCGGGCGGCGAGAGGTACCGCAGCGCGAAGTAGATCACGACGACGGCCGCGAGAAACGGCGGCAGCAACCGCGCGATCCGCCCCCACCAGTACCGCCCGAGCGCCCCGCGCCCGATCGTGACGGCGGCGAAGTACGCGGAAATCACCAGCAGCAGGCTCGCCCCGACCTGATGCGGGAACGAGAACCGCCGGGGTCCCAGCTCGGGATGCACGACGACGCTCATGTAGGTCGCGTGGTACAGCAGCACCAGCACGACGCACCCACCGCGCACGAGGTCCCAGCTGATCCGCCGGTTCCCCGAAGACACGCTCACCGGACGGAACGAGGACACGCGAGCAACCGTAACTGGTGGGCTTCGCCGGACGAGGAGGGACCCTGTGCTGCGCGGCGGCGGGTATTTCCGGTACGGGGAAGGGGGTTCGCGTTCCGGACGGCCGAGTTTCCCGGGGAAAGCCGTGGTAGCAGAGGGATTTCCGGCCGAGCCCGGTCCGCCGGACGCGGCGGGCGGGCTTGGTCGCTCGCTGGTGCGGGTTTCCGGTGAGTGAGAGGGTTTAGGTTGGGGGCAATCAGGATTCACCCGTTGGATGTGACGGACGAATGCTTGCTTGGTGCCCTCGTCGGGGCACCGGGAACGGGTTTCGCGGCGCGGCTGAATCGGTCTTGTGGGTGGCCTTGGCCCGGCTGCTGAGGTCGGTCGGGAGCGGGGCTCTCGGGCTCGCGACTGTTCGGGGCGGTGCTGGATTGGGTTCGGTTGAGGTACCCGCTGGGGTCGCCGTGGTTGCTGCTCGGACTCTCTCAACTCGGTCAAACTGGGCGGTTTCGCGCGCTGCTGCGGGCAGGGGCGTGATTCGGAGCCACGGCCTCGCCAGCTTTTCCGTTGTGCCGTAACGGGCTGCTGCTAGTCCCTGAGCTTGCAGGCCTCCAGTGCCCATGCCTGGCGGCCGTACTCGTCGCGGAAGATTCGGTAGCAGTCCAGCAGGCTGCCCTGGGTACAGGCCGGGAACGCGATGTCCAGGTCCGCTTCCCCTTCGGCGACCGCGTACTCGACACAGTCCGGCACGGAACGCGGGGCGACCGGAACGCTCGCGGCCGTCGCGACCGGTGCGGCTGCCATCAGGCCTGCCAGTGCCAGTGCCGCCACGGACAGCCCGCCCGTCATTTTGCCCATTTTTCGCTCCGTCTCGCTCGATGCCCGGATAGTGCGGCCGGGCTCCAGCAAAGTCGGGGGCATCGAGCGGCGACAAGACCGATCCGGCCGAACCACTCCGGCGAGAGCAGCGCTTCACCGGTCCGGGTAGGCGAGCTTGAGCCCGCCGTGACCACGGTGGGTGCGTCGCTCGCCGACCTGAGCCTGCCCAGTTCGCCGCGAAACCGTGGGGTGCCTCGGGACGACCGTGGTCGGGCGTGAACGTGGTCGGCCACGAGCCCGCTCAGGTCGCGGCCGCACGTCACTGCCTTGCCCATCCACGTCGCGACGGGCGAGCGGGCGGCGGGCAAGCGGCGGAGGGCGGAGGGCTGGGAGGCGAGCGGCAGAGGGCGGGGGCGGAGGGCGAGTGGTCGGCGGGCATGCGCGCAGGCGAGCAGACGGCGGGCGGGCGGGTGGCAGGCGAGCGGTGGGGGCGGAGGGCAAGTGGGCGACGGGTGGGCAGGCAGGCGAGCAGCGGGCGAGCGCAGGGCAAGTGGGCGGGCGGAGGGCGAGTGGGCGGGCGACGGGCGACGGGCGACGGGCGACGGGCGACGGGCGACGGGCGACGGGCGACGGGCGACGGGCGACGGGCGACGGGCGAGCGTCGCGGTCAAGGTGCGAACCTGGCCATCGACGGTGGCGGCACGCCAGCTCCGCCGGGGAGGCGAAAGCCGGAGCAGGTTCGGCGCACGCCCGCTCCCCCTCGCCCGCACCGCAGACACCCCGCACCACAGACACCCGTGCTGCGGACACCCGCACCACAGACACCCGTGCCGCAGACACCCGCGCTCCGGAACACCGGTGCCGCGCACACCGGCACCGCGGCCGTCCGTGCCGCAGCCGTCCAGTGCCGCGGCCGTCCGCGTTGCGCACGGCCGCGTTGCGCACGGCCGCGCTGTGGACGGCCGCTCGCGAAGCTCCGGCGCTCGCTCACGATCCAGAAGCGAAGGCGACCTCCTCCGTGGACACCGTCCCGGCCGTTCGGCCCGGTGCCGTCTGGTGGCTCCAGTACAGGTTGGTGTGTGCGATGACCTGCGCCGGCGGCGGGGCGCCCCAGTTCGAGAGGTCTTCGGTGGTGTGGGCGTCGCTCACCAGGGTCGCGTCGTAGCCGCGGGTCAGGGCGCCGTGCAGGGTTGAGCGGATGCAGGCATCTGTCTGGGCTCCGCTGACCACCAGGTGTCCTACCCCTCGCTCAGCCAGGACTGACTCCAGCGTGGTGTCTTCGAACGAGTCGCCGTAGCGCTTCTCCACCAGCGGTTCGGCGGGTGCGGGCTTCAGCTCCGGGGCCAGGTCCCACTGGGGGCTGCCCTTTTCCAGCTCCTCGCTCTCGTGCTGGACCCACACGACCGGGATCTCGGCCTGCCTGGCCTTCTCCACCAGTGCGGCGATGTTCGCCACGACCTTGTCCCGTTCGTGCGAGCCGTCGACGACGCCGTTTTGTACGTCGACGACCAAGAGGGCGGTGTTCGGGCGGTCGTTGAGAGTGGTCATCGGGAATCTCCTCCATCAGGTTCGCGCCAACGCTAGCGCCCGCCACCGACAAAAAACTCACTCTTGGCGGAGAGCATCGTGCGGGGAGGAGGGGCCGAACTCGGATTCGAAGCGGGTCAGGAGGCGGGCTAGCAGGGAGTTCAGGTCGGCGAGGCCGTCCTGACCAAGGGCTGAGGTGAACAGCGCCTGCTCTCGTTCGGTGCGCTTTTTCGTGGCGGCGGCCCAGCGGGCGCGGCCTTTCCGGGTCAGGCGGATCGGGCGGCTGCGGCCGTCTGACGTTGCCGCGACGCGTTCTACCAGGCCTGCGCGTGCTAGGCGGTCGATTCGGACGGTGACGGTGCCGGAGGTGACGCCAAGGCGGTCGCCCAGTTCCTTCGGGGTCAGGACGGCGGCTCGGCCGGAGCGGTGCAGGGCGGACAGTGCTTGCCAGTCCCCCGTGCTGAAGCCGTATTCCTCCGCGACGTCGCGCAGCACCTGTTCGAACTGCCGCGACAGGCGGCCGATTCGCTGCCGGGCCGACTCGACCGGTCCGTCGACGCCGTCCGGCATCACGGCCAGCCATTCGGCGAGGCCCGCCCCCACTGAGTCCAACTGGACACTCCCTCGATGATCAAGGTAGTTTGATTTGAGTATCAAGGTACCTGGTCCTGGGGAGGTCCGCATGTCCGGACGCGTCTGGTTCATCACGGGAGCGAGCAGCGGGTTCGGCCGCGTGCTCGCGGAAACCGTGCTGGCGCGCGGGGAAAAGGTCGTGGCGACGGCTCGCGACACGTCGGTGCTCGGCGAGCTGGACACGTTCACGGCACGGTTGGACGTCACTGATCCGGCGTCGGTGGAAGCGGCGGTGAAAGCGGCGATCGCCGAGTTCGGGCAGATTGACGTGCTGGTCAACAACGCTGGGCACGGGCTCGTCGGCGCGCTTGAGGAACTGACGGACGAGCAGGCGCGGCGGGTGCTCGAGGCCAACGTGTTCGGCGTCCTCAACGTCACACGCGCGGTGTTGCCGCATCTGCGGGCGCGGCGCAGCGGGCACATCGTGCAGTTGTCGTCGGTGGGCGGCGTGGTCGGGAATCCGGGGCACGCGTTGTACGCGACGTCGAAGTTCGCGCTGGAGGGGATGTCCGAGGCGCTCGCCGGGGAGGTCGGGCCGCTGGGGATCCGGGTGAGCCTCGTGGAGCCGGGGCCGTTCCGGACGGACTTCTGCCGGGCGGTCGATGACGTTCTCCGAGCCGATCGACGATTACCGCGAGACTCCGGCCGGCGTGATGCGCCGTAAGTTTTCGGAGCAGGACGGGGTGCAGCCGAACGATCCGGTCAAGGCCGCCGAGGCGATTCTGAAGCTGGTCGACACGCCGGACGCGCCGTTGCGGCTGCCGCTCGGACCCGAGGCGGTGCACCGGATCCGGGCGAAGCTGGAGCAGCAGCTCGCGGATCTCGCGGCGTGGGAGGAAGTTTCGCTGGACACGCGTTATCCGGACGACTGAAGCAGCCGTCCGGACAAGCGCGGGAAAGGTCAGCCGACAGGGCCCTCAGCGGGCACGACCGTCACGTCTCGTTGCTGGCCGGACTGGCCGACGACGGTGACGGTGAGCTTGTCGCCGGGGTGGTGCTGGTCCATCAGGGTGGTCAGCGCGGTGGGCGAGTCGACGGCCTTGCCGTCCACGGCGGTGATCACGTCGCCCGCGGCGAGGCCCGCTTTCGCGGCCGGGCCGTCGGCGACGAGCTGCTGGATCGCAGCGCCCGCGCCGGTTTCGCCCTGCTGCCCCTGTCCGGTGCCGCTCACTGTCACGCCGAGGAACGCGCTCTTTCCGATGTGGACAGTGTCGGAACCGGTGCCGCCGACGATCTGGTGCGCGATGGAGATCGCCTGGTTGATCGGGATCGCGTAGCCCTCGTGGCCGCTCGATCCGGTGCCGTCCGTGCCCTGAGAGCCCTCGGAGCCGTCGGAGTTGTCGCCGGGGAAGCCGTTGCCGAGACCGCCGTGCCCGCGCCGTCCGCCGCCGTTGAACTGGTAGCCGGCCGAAGCCGCGGTGTCCACGCCGATGACCTGACCCTGCGCGTTCACCAGCGGGCCGCCGGAATCGCCGGACTGGATGTTGGCGTCGACCTGGATCAGGTTGGTGAGCCGCTCGGACGAGTTGTTCGATTCGTCGGACGCGGTGATCGACTGGTTCAGCGCGGTCACCCGCCCGGGAGCGGGAACCGGCGCTCCCCCGGCCCCGCCCGCGTTGCCGAGGCCGACGACCGCGTCGCCGACCTTGACCGACGACGAGTCGGCGAGTTCCTCCGTGGCCAGCCCGGACGCGCCGGCGAGCTTGAGCACCGCGACGTCGTGGCTGCGATCGTAGCCGAGCACGGACGCGGTGTAGGTCTGGCCGTTGCCGACGTCGGTGACCTTGATGCTGGTCGCGCCCTCGACGACGTGGTTGTTCGTGAGCACCTCGCCGTCGGGGGTGAGCACGATGCCGGTGCCCGCCGCGGCCGCGCCCTGGTAGCCGAGTTCGGTGTTGATGTTGACGATGCCCGGGCTGACCTTCTTAGCGATCGCCTGCGGGTCGATCGCGGTGTTCGACGGGTTGGTCTGGTTGCCGATCGAGCCGAAGTTCTGGTTCCCGGACACGCCGAACGGCGCGGACGGCGTCCACACGAAGTGCCCGACCCCGAGCCCGACGGCGGCCGCCACCACGATCGCCCCGACCGTGATCGCCGCGGTCCGCAGCGGGTGGCTGGGACGCGGCTGAGGATGAGGCGCGGCGAACTGCTGGCCCGGGTATGGCTGGCCGTAACCGCCGGGAGGCGGCGCGGCCCAGGCCTGCTGCTGGGCCCAGCCCTGCTGGTGCGGCTGCCCGGTTCCCGGCTGATACGGGTAGCCGGACTGTCCCTGGTCCTGCTCGTTCATGCTGCGCTCCCGCGTCTCGTGACGACCCTCCGCCCGCTCAGCAAACACCCGGTACCTGAGATTTTCCTTGCCGTGGTCCGTGGAGAAGCTGTGGACCCGCTCGGCGATACGGGAAAGCCCCGTCCGGCCCGGAATGGGCTGGGCCGGACGGGGCCGCGGAGACCGCGCCTTCTCCGCTCGCCGCCGAGGTTCCGGCGGCGGCGAGGGTGGTCAGCTCACGTGCACGTAGTCGACCACCAGTTGCTGCGGGAACTGGGTGCTGCCGTCCGGGTCGCCCGGCCAGTCGCCGCCCACCGCGAGGTTGAGGATCAGGTAGAACGGGTGGTCATACACCCACTTCTTGCCGTTCAGATCCGCTGGCGTACGGGTTTGGTAGGCCTGCCCGTCGACCAGCCACACGATCTTCTCCGGCGACCAGTCGACGGCGTAGGTGTGGAAGTCGTCGGAGAAGTTCGGGCCGTTGAACGCCGCGCCGATGCCGCCGGCTCCCGAGTAGCCGGGGCCGTGGATGGTGCCGTGCACGGTGTTCGGCTCCTTGCCGATGTTCTCCATGACGTCGATCTCGCCGTCGTCCGGCCACTGGCCGCCGCCGAGCATCCAGAACGCGGGCCACATGCCCTGGCCGCGCGGCAGCTTCATGCGCACTTCCATGTGCCCGTACGCCTGGCTGAACTTGCCCGCGGTGTTCAGCCGCGCGGAGGTGTACTGGCACGCGCCGTACCAGCAGTTGTTGCCGGAGTTCTCTTTCTTCGCGGTGATCACGAGGTGGCCCTGGCCGTCGAGCGCGCCGTTCGCCGCGCCCGAGGTGTACCACTGCCGTTCGTGGTTGTTGCCGTTGTTGTCACCGGTTTCGTAGGTCCACTTGCCCCCGTCGGCGGGCGAACCCGCCGGGCCGTCGAAGTCGTCGGAGAACCCGGCGGCCGGAGCGGCGGCGGGGGCGGCGTTCCCCGCGGGCGCCGTCGCGACCGCGCCCGCCACGACGAGCGCCGCGGGAAGCGCGAGCAGCCGCCACCGGGATTTTCTGGACGTCTGTGAAGTCACTGGTCATCCCTCAATCACTCGAGGGCGGCCTGGCGGCGCCACCCGGGTTTGTTGTGGATGGCAACAAAGTATGCCGACCGGTTCCCGCACCGGCAAGGCATTCCGTGGGTCATTTTCCGACCGAAGGTCCGCGCGGCTGGTTCCCCGGGGAATTCCGGGCAACGCCGGATGACCGGACGGGCAAGCGGCCCGGTCATCCGGCCCGGCGTCAGTACCGGAACTGCTGCAGCTGCCGCCCGTCCGCGGAGGGCGCCCAGCCGGTGCGGCTGGCCGGGTCGAGCTGTGCCGAACGCTCGGTCAGCTGGTCGTACTCGCCGCCGAACGGGCCGGTCACGAAGTTCAGGCCGGGCACCACCGCGACCGGTTTCCCGGCGGCGAGGTCGACGACCGCGAACTGGCTCGTCGCGTTGTTGTCGGTGACCACGCCGCCGACCTTGCCGAACTGCGACAGCACCGGCGGGGTCCGGAACGCCTCCAGGCCCAGGTGGTGCATGCCGTCGACGGCCAGGAACCCGCCCCGCTGCTTGCGCACGCCGATCGTGCCCGCCGACGCCAGCGTCGTCTCGTCCACCGACGCCAGCGACGTCGTGCCGACGATGTTGAGGCTGATCGCGCGATACTCCGGTTGGTAGACCTTGCCGGCTCCGGAGTCGACCGCCACGCCGGTGGCGCAGCCGCTGCCGCCGTCCGCTCGCCGGACCTCGCCCGAGTTCAGATCGACGCGAGCCAGCGGACCCGCGCCGCCGCTGAAGCAGATCATGCTCTCGTTGGCCCGGCTCAGGTAGACGAAACCGTTCGCCGGATCGAGGTCGAGCATCCGGTACGCGCCGGGTGCCACGCCGGGCGGATCGGCGGGTAACGGCTTGCCGAACGCGCCCGTGGCGAGGTCGAGCGGCAGCACCGCGTCGGCGTTGTCGCCGTCGTGGTGGGCCAGCAGTGCGGCGCGGTGCCGCACTGGATCGACGCGGCCGCCGTTGAGCGAGTACCCGGCCGCGGAAGCGCTGGCGACGAGCTTGCCCGACGCCGTGTCGTAAGTATCCACAGTGGACGGATCGCCGCCGAAGTGCAGTAGCGCCAGGCGATGCGCGTCCGGATCCGCGCCGAGGACTTGGTAGCCGCGGTTCGGTGACGCGTCGCTGGCGAGGGCTCGGCCGTAGGTGCCCTTGGCGGCGTCGTACTCCCGCACCGACTCCCCCGCGCCGGGTTCGCGCAGCGCGACGTACGACGTGCCGGTGGCCGAAGCCGCGAAGCTCGTCACCACGGTGTCCCCTGGCGCGAGGCCGTCGTCCACGGTGAGGAACGACGTCGGCGAGGCCTGGCCGAGGATGTGTCCGTGCGCGTCGGTGGCGAAGACGCGGACGTTGTACGACAGCGAACCGCCAAGCCCGAGCTTGCCCGCGTCCAGCTTCGCGGTGCCGTTGCGGCCGGGAAGCTGTTGGTACGCAACCGATCCGGCGCTTGGGCCGCCTGCGTCCCGACTGTCGCCGTTCGCGTTCGTCACGGTGTTGAGCGACTTGAACAGCGTCGGCGCGGGTGCGGAGAACTCGACAGCCGCACCTGCTGCACCGCGGATGCCGCGGACGTCGTAGCCGACCGAGAACCCGGGCGCGGCGCGAGTGATTTCCGCGTGGTGTTCGGAATTGAGAAGCGGCGCGTCCGGCCGCTGTCCGGCATCGCCGCCGACGCGAACCGCGGTGAACTCGCCGTACACCGGGTCGCCGACGCTGCCAGCGACCGAGCGCTGCACGATTCCGATGCCGTAGATCCCGCTGCCGGAGGCGAACGCCGTGGCCGGCACCAACACGTCTCCGGACGTCGCGGTCAGCGGCGCGGTGAACGTGGTCCCGAACAGCGGGGCGCTGACCGGGCTCCAGTGGCCGAGCGTCGACACGACGAGCTGCGGGTTCGACAGGTTCCGCACGCCGGTGAGGTCGTAGTGCACGCGGGTCGACTGTCCGGTGTGGACAGTCGCGGGCGCGACCGGGGCCTGCGCTTCGGCGTAGGTGCCGTCGGTCGGGCCGACCGTCAGGGTGCGGCTGGCGGACGCGATCGGCCAGCCGGCGATGCGGACCTCGAAGGTGACCGGCACGGTCCGGTCGGTCGTGGCGAGCACCGGAAGCCCTGCGGCAGTCAGGAGTTCGGTCGGGCTCAGCCGGACCGCGGGCACCGCTGAGCGGAACTCCTTGCCGCCGACCTTCAGCGCGTACGACGCACCAGGCGGCGCGTCCACGACGTCGGCTCCGATCGTCACCGGGCCGACGAGTCCCTCGCCGGTGCCCTGGGTGGCGAGGTCGATCCGGCCGTCCGGGGCGTCTTCCACGAAGGCTGCGCCGAGCCCGCCCGTGGTCACCCGGTGTGCGACCGACAGCCGCGCGATCGACGGAGGGGTGTGAATGCCAAGCACCGATTGGAGGGCGGCGGTCACGTCGAGCTGCGGTCCGACGGTCACCGGCTGGTCTGCCTGCGGTGGAGTCGCCACTGGCCGCGCGGAACGCGTCAGCACGTTCCGGACGTCGAGCGGGTTCATCGGGCGGCCGCTGAGTTTCGCGGCTTGAAGCACGACGGCGGCCGCGGCGGCGGTCATGGGCGCGGACGCCGAGGTGCCGCCGTTGAGCACGGGAGTCACGTCCTGGGCGGAGCCTCGTTCGGTGTGCTGGTAGACGAGAATTCCGTCGCTGGGCGCGGAGATGTTCACCCGCGAGCCGAAACCGGACGAGTAGGCCGCGCCGCCGTTGAAGCGGGTCGTGGCGAAGGTCGGGTTGTGTGCGGCCGGGGTGCCGGAGCGCTGCGGCACCGACAGGGTGTCGTCCAGCGTCGTGCCGCCGACGGCGATCGCGCCGCTGTCGAGGACCTTGGTCGGCGTCGTGGAGTACGCGTCGTCGTCGATGTCGGTGGTGTCATTGGCATTGCGGGCGACGTCGGTCGGTGTGCTGCCGCCGTCCGGGCCGACCGCGGTGGGCGTGTAGAGCCGGGTTCCGTCGTTGGCCGAGATGGTGACGACGATGTGGTACTGGTGCACGATCGTGCTGACCACGGACTGCAGCACCGGATCGTCTTCGAGGTACCGGCTGGGGAAACCGACCGTGTCGGTGCCTTCGCCGAGGCTCGCCGTGATCACGTTCGGCCGCGGCGTCTGCCGGGCGGCGGCCAGCAGCGAGACCGCGATCTGGTCGACGGTCGGCTCCTGCGGCACGACGAGCCGGTACTGCGCGCCCGGTGCGATGCCGAGCAGATCCGTGTAGCCGGACCCGGTCGCGTCCGGCCGCTGCGCGTCGTGCGGGAGCGGGGCCATCACGCCGAAGTCGAGCAGCACCTCGCCGAGCGCCGGGTCCTGGCCTTCCGCCGAACCGAGCGGGTCCAGGCGACCGGACGGGCTCGCTGTGTAGGTCGGGATCAGCGGCATGGACGGCAGATCGAGATACCGCTGGCCGTCGCGGACGATCGTGGTCGGGCCGTAGGTGCGGACGTACTGATCGCCCGCGTCGGCCATGCTCTGGTCGGTCAGGTCGCCGATGGAGACGTTGGTGATGATCTGGCCGGTGCCGGGAAGCTGGCCGTACTTCGACTTCAGCAGGCTGTACGCGCCGAGCGCGTTGGTGCCGCCCGCGTTGAGGTAGCTCTGCGCAGACGAGCTGACGCCGTAGTTGTCCGGCAGCGGCGCGGGCGGTTTGGCGTGTGCCTGCTGGTGTTGCGCGGGGTGTGGCACGGGGACTGGGCCGGTGGACATCGCCGAGACGCGGCGGTTCACACTGGCGCTCACCACGCCGGGTGTCTTCGACAGCTTCTGCGCGGCCTCTGCCGCGTCGGAGCCGCGCAGGTGCACCAGGACGGTCTTCGACAGCGCGGGAACCTCGGTGGCGTCGGGGAAAACGGGCTCGACCGAGGTTGCGCCGACTTCGGCCAACGCCGTGTTGACAACGTTGTCGGAAGTGCGAGCGGCCCGCTTGCCCGCCGCGATCGGCGGGCCCGTCACGGAGGTCGACGGCGCTAGCTGCAGGACGACGTCGGCGGGTTGCTGGCGGGTGAAAGCAGCGCGTACGGCGTCGTCGGTCGGGGCGAAACCACCGAGCGCGGACGTGCCTTGGGCAAGGGGCAGCACGGTTTTCGCGACGGTCTTGCCGCGGGCGTCGGTGCGGGTCGCGGTGCCGTCGGCGGCGAGCGTGATCGCTCCCCCGTCCGGCATCGCGACGTGTCTGGACGAGGGCTGATCCGGTGGCGGCGCGGCCAAAGCCGGGGCCGCGGCGAGGCCGCACAACGTCACGGCGGTGACGAGGATGCGCAGCGAGGACGTGCGGGCGCGAGACACAGCGCCCCCTTTCGCGTCGGGGGGACGGGGGTCAGTGATCGGATCAATTTCCCAGCCCGCGACGGCGTGGCGCAAGATAGCCACCATGACCAATAGTCGCCAGGCGGCCGATTCACGCCAGACCGCGCCGGATTTGTCCGCGCTCGGACTGCCGCTTTCGGACACCCGGGTCTACACCGCACTCGTCGGACATCCGCGCACCCGCGCCGCGGACGTCGCCGAGCAGTGCGGGCTGTCGGCACAACAGGTGTCGCGCGCGCTTTCCCGTCTCACCGCAGCCGGATTGGCCAGCCGCGTACCCGGACGGCCCGCGCGCTACCTCGCCGCGCCGCCCGAACTCGCGCTCGGCGCACTGGCCGCCGAGCGGGCCGCGGAACTGCGCGAGGCGCGGGCGAAAATCGAGGATCTGATGGAGGTGCACCGCGAGGCGAGCCGGTTCACGCACCCGGCGGAACTGGTCGAAGTCGTCACCGGGGCGGACAACATCGACAGCCGCGTGCGGCGGGTGCAGGAGGAAGCTCGGACACAGATCCGAGGTTTCGACCGGCCGCCGTACGTCAAACCGCCCGGGGCGAACCTCGGCGAGGAACAGCGGCGGCTCAAAGCGGGCATCACGTACCGGGTCATCTACGCGCAAGCCGCCGTCGCGGTGCCCGGCCGGTTGCGCGGCGACATCCTGGCCAGCCGCGGTGAACGATCGCGGGTGCGGCCGACGCTGCCGATCAAGATGGTGATGGCGGACGAGAAGGTCGCGGTGATCCCGATCAGCTCGTCGCCGCGGGTGGTGGACGCGGCGTACATCATCCACGCGTCGGCGTTGCTGGACGCGTTGGTCACGCTCTTCGAAGCCGAGTGGGAGCGGGCGGTGCCGATCAGCGGTGCGCTTGCTGGTGTGGATCCGGATGCCGCTGCCTTGCTGACGTTGCTGGCGTCGGGGCAGACGGATGCGGGGATCGCGCGGGCGTTGGGGTGGAGTGCGCGGACGACGCAGCGAAGGGTGCGGCGGTTGATGTCGGAGTTGAACGCGACTACGCGGTTTCAGGCTGGGATGAATGCTATGGCGCGGGGGTTGTTGTGACGGAGTTCGTGAGGGTTCCCCTCACGGGCGGTGGTGCGTGGGGCACCCCGAAGCCTAATTGTGCTGACGGTCTGGTGGTGCTTGTCAAGGCGGGAAAGATGCCTTGACAAGCACCACCAGACCGCAGGGAGGCTTCGTATCGGGGTGCAGGGCGGGGGCTGGGTGCCTCGATGGGTGGGTGCATCGGCGGCGAGTTGGTCCGTGAAGGACTCCTTGAGGGAATCAGGTTCCCTCAAGGAGTCCTTCACGGACTGCAGTGGCGGTGGCGGGTTAAGCCTCGGTGTTGGTGGAGGGTTGGTCCTCCAGCAGCCATAGCACTCCGCTCGGCGGTAGTTGCAGGACCGCCGATGCTGGTTGGCCGTGCCATGGTTCCTCGGTTGCCTCGACTGCGCCTAGGTTTCCGACTCCTGAACCGCCGAAGGATTCCGCGTCGGTGTTCAGCACCTCGGTCCAGCGGCCTGCGGACGGGAGGCCTACCCGGTAGTCGTGGTGCGGGATTCCGGCGAAGTTCGCGATGCACGCCAGCCGTGAGCCGTCCGTGCCCAGGCGGAGGAAGCTCAGTACGTTTCCCGCTGAGTCGTTCGCGTCGATCCAGCGGAAGCCGTCGGGCCGGACGTCGCCGCTGAACAGCGCGGCTGTCCCCCGGTAGAGCGCGTTCAGCTGGCGGATCAGGTCGCGGACGCCGCGGTGCAGCGGGGTTTCCAGCAGGTGCCAGTCCAGCGATCGCGACTCCGACCATTCGCGCGGCTGGCCGAATTCGCCGCCCATGAACAGCAGCTGCTTGCCTGGATGCGCCCACATGAACGCCAGCAGGGCCCGTAGTCCGGCGGCCTTGTTCCAGTCGTCGCCCGGCATCCGCTCCCACAGGGAACCCTTGCCGTGCACCACTTCGTCGTGCGACAGCGGCAGGACGAAGTTCTCGCTCCACGCGTACACGAGCGAGAAGGTCATCTCGTTGTGGTGGTACGCCCGGTGGATCGGCTCGTGCGACAGGTAGCGGAGCGTGTCGTGCATCCAGCCCATGTTCCACTTGAAGCCGAAACCCAGGCCGCCCAGATGCGTCGGACGGGTGACGCCCGGCCACGCGGTCGATTCCTCGGCCACCATGACCACGCCGGGGTGTCGCTTGTAGACAGTCGCGTTCAGCTCCTGCAGAAACCGCACCGCGTCGAGGTTTTCCCGGCCGCCGTACTCGTTCGGCAGCCACTCGCCGTCCTTGCGCGAGTAGTCGAGGTACAGCATCGAGGCGACCGCGTCGACGCGCAGGCCGTCGAGGTGGAACTCCTCCAGCCAGAACAGCGCGTTCGCGACCAGGAAGTTGCGCACCTCGTTGCGGCCGAAGTTGAACACGAGCGTGCCCCAGTCCGGCTGTTCGCCGCGGCGCGGGTCCTCGTGCTCGTACAGCGGGCTGCCGTCGAACCGCGCCAAAGCCCAGATGTCGCGCGGGAAATGCGCGGGCACCCAGTCCACGAGCACGCCGATGCCGCGCTGGTGCAGGTGGTCGACCAGGTACCGGAAGTCGTCCGGCGAGCCGAAGCGGGACGTCGGCGCGTAGTACGAGGTGACCTGGTAGCCCCACGAACCGCCGAACGGATGCTCGGCCACCGGCAGGAATTCGACGTGCGTGAAGCCGGTTTCCTCGACGTAGTCGGCCAATTGGTCGGCCAGCTCGCGGTAGCCGAGCCCGGGCCGCCACGAGCCGAGGTGCACCTCGTACACGCTCATCGGCGCGTCCGCCCAGTCGGTCGCCTCGCGCCGGGCGACCCAGGCGTCGTCGCCCCAGGCGTACGACGATTCGGTGACCTTCGACGCGGTCGCGGGCGGTACCTCGGTGGCGAACGCCATCGGGTCGGCCTTCTCGTGCCAGTGCCTGTCCGCGCCGAGGATGCGGAATTTGTAGCAGCTGCCGACCGGAACGCCGGGGACGAACAGCTCCCATACGCCCGAGGACCCGAGCGAGCGCATCGGGTGGCCGCGGCCCTCCCACGCGTTGAAGTCGCCGATCACCCGCACGCCGCGCGCGGTCGGCGCCCACACCGCGAAGGACACGCCTTCGACGACGCCGTGCGGGGTGTCGTACCGGCGCACGTGCGCGCCGAGCACGTCCCACAGCCGCTCGTGCCGTCCTTCGCCGATCAGGTGCTGGTCCAGCTCCCCCACCGTCGGCAGCCAGCGGTACGGGTCGTCGGTGACCACGGTGCGGTTGTCGTAGCCGACCTCGATCCGGTAGTCGCCCGGATGCTCCGGCAGCACCGCGGCGAACAGCGCGTCCGCCACGCGTTCCAGCGGGACACGGCGGTCGCCGGCGACGACCGACACCGACGTCGCGCCCGGGCGCAGCGCGCGCACGACGATGTCGCTGCCGTCGGTGTGCACGCCGAGCACCGCGTGCGGGTCGTGGTGCTCGCCCGCCAGCAACCGGTCGATGTCGAGCGGGGACGGCGCCGCCGAGGGCAGATCCGCGGGGACAGCGTTCACGGGGTCACTCGCTTCCGTCGGTGCTGCGGGCGATCGCCGCCAGCGGCACGCTCAGCCAGTCCGGCCGGTTCGCGTGCTCGTAGGCGACCTCGTACACCGCTTTGTCCAGTTCAAAGGCGCGGAGCAGGCCCGCGTGCGCCTGCGGGTCGCCGACCGGGCCGCCGGCGCGGGCGTACCCGGTGCAGAACGCGGCGCGGTTGCGCCGGGCCCATTCCATCGCGTGCCGGGTCACGTCCGCGTTTTCCGGCTGTCCGATCAGCCGCTGGTGCGCCGCGTAGTCGAACGACCGGAGCATGCCAGCCACGTCGCGCAGCGGCGAGCGCAGCGCGTGCCGTTCCGCGACCGGGGCGGCCGGTTCGCCTTCGAAGTCCAGCAACAGCCATCCGCTGACGGTACGCAGCACTTGGCCCAAGTGCAGATCGCCGTGGATGTACTGCATGACTATCGGCGACTCGTGCGCGCGCACCGCTTCGAACGCTTCGCGCAGCGCGGGCGCGTACACCGCCAGCTCGGGGACGACACTGGACACCTGGTCGAGCCGCTCGGTCATCGCGCGCACGGTGCGGTCCAGCTCGTCGTCGTCCGCGGGCTCGGTGCCGAGCGCGGTCGCGAGGTCCGCGTGCACCTCGGCCACCGCGGCGCCGAGCCGCTCGGACTCGCCCGCGAAGTCGCCGCCCGCCTCGGCGGCGGGCTGGTCCGGGTCGGCCAGCAGGTCCCGCACGCTCGTGGTCGCCATCGCCCAGCCGTCGACCGCGTCCGCCAGGAACTCCTGCAGCATCCCCATCGTCGCGGGCTCGCCGTGCAGTTCGCCGGAGATCGAGCCGACCACGCGGGCGATGTGCTTGCAGCCCGCGTCCTGCAGCGCGCGGTGCAGCAGCAGGTCTTTGTTCATGCCGGGGCTGAGCTTGCGGAACAGCTTGAGGATGTACTGCCCGCCGTACACCAGCGAAGTGTTGCTCTGCTCCGCGGTGATCGGCCGCGACCGCAGCCCGGGGTCGAGCGTCGTGTCCGGCTCCGCCGAGAACCGCAGCGGGCCGGCGGATTCGCCCGCCGCCATCCGGTCCAGCAGCCCGGCGGTGAGGTCCGCGTCGCCGCTCGCCTCGTAGAACCCGTCGCCGAGCACCGCCGCCGAAGCCACCTCGGGAACCCCGGACCGGCGGCCGATCAGCATCTGGTACGGCTCGACGCGGTCTCCCTGCACCACGTCGACGACCGCGTGCACCAGCAGCGGATCCGGCCCGGCCAGCACGGTGAGCCCGGCCGGGCGGACCTCGTCGACCGGCCGGTCCTTGCCGGCGAACCAGCGCTGCGCGGGCAGCCAGCCGGGCAGCAGGGCGGCCAGCGCCCCGGACACCTCGGACGTTTCGGGCGGGAAATCGTGCTGCGGCAGCGGACTCACCTCATTCTTCCGGCTCGAGCAGCTGGAACCAGTAGAACCCGTGCCCGGGCAGGGTGAGCAGGTAAGGCAGCTCGCCGATGTCCGGGAACCGCACGCCGCCGGTCAGCTCGACCGGCGTCGCGCCCTGGTGCGCGGACAGGTCCAGTTCCACCGGCTGCGGGAAACGGGACAGGTTGTTGACGCACAGCACGACGTCCTCGCGGCCGTCCGGGCGCCGCCACCGGCGCTGGTAGGCGAGCACGCTCGGGTTCGACCCTCCGAGGTCGGTGAAATCGCCCTGGCCGAACGCGTGGTGCTGTTTGCGCACCTCGATCATCCGGCGCGTCCAGTTCAGCAGCGACGCCGCGTTGTCCGCCTGCGCCTCGACGTTGAGCGCCTGGTGCCCGTACACCGGGTCCATGATCACCGGCAGGTAGATGCGGCCGGGGTCGCAGGTGGAGAACCCGGCGTTGCGGTCCGGCGTCCACTGCATCGGCGTGCGGACCGCGTCCCGGTCGCCGAGCCAGATGTTGTCGCCCATGCCGATCTCGTCGCCGTAGTACAGCACCGGCGACCCGGGCAGCGACAGCAGCAGCGCGGTGAACAGCTCCTGCTGGTTGCGGTCGTTGTCCAGCAGCGGGGCGAGCCTGCGGCGGATGCCGATGTTGGCCTTCATCCGCGGGTCCTTGGCGTACTCGGAGTACATGTAGTCGCGCTCTTCGTCGCTCACCATCTCGAGCGTCAACTCGTCGTGGTTGCGCAGGAAGATGCCCCACTGCGTGCCGGACGGGATCTGCGGCGTCTGCAGCAGGATCTCCGAGATCGGGAACCGCGACTCCCGGCGCACCGCCATGAAGATCCGCGGCATCAGCGGGAAGTGGAAGGCCATGTGGCATTCGTCGCCGCCGGACTCGGCGTCGCCGAAGTACTCGACCACGTCGGTGGGCCACTGGTTCGCCTCGGCCAGCAGGATCCGGCCGGGGTACTCGTCGTCGACGACCTTGCGGCAGCGCTTGAGGAAATCGTGCGTGCGCGGCAGGTTCTCGCAGTTGGTGCCCTCCTGTTCGAACAGGTAGGGCACGGCGTCGAGGCGGAAGCCGTCGATGCCGATGTCGAGCCAGAACCGCAGCACGTCGATCATCGCGTCCTGCACGACCGGGTTCTCGTAGTTGAGGTCCGGCTGGTGGGAGAAGAACCGGTGCCAGTAGAACTGGCCGCGCACCGGGTCGTAGGTCCAGTTCGACGTCTCGGTGTCGACGAAGATGATCCGCGCGTCGGCGTAGCGGGAGTCGTCGTCGCTCCACACGTAGTAGTCGCCGTACGGGCCGTCCGGGTCCGAGCGCGACTGCTGGAACCACGGATGCGCGTCCGAGGTGTGGTTGAGCACGAGGTCGGTGATCACCCGGATGCCGCGCCGGTGCGCCTCGTCGAGCAGGTACACGAAATCCTCGACGCTGCCGAATTCCGGGAGCACGGCACGGAAATCGCTGATGTCGTAGCCGCCGTCGCGCAGCGGCGAGGCGTAGAACGGCGGCAGCCACAGGCAGTCCACCCCGAGCCATTCGAGGTAGTCCAGCCGCTCGGCCAGCCCGCGCAGGTCGCCGGTGCCGTCGCCGTTCGAATCGGCGAACGCGCGCACCAGCACCTCGTAGAACACCGCGCTCTTGAACCATTCCGGGTCCTTCGGCGCCGCGTGCGCGTGCCCGAAGTCGTCCGCCTGCGGCTCGACCAGCAGGCCGTCGGCGGTCACCGCCTCCCCGGTGTGCGGCACGCCCGCCAGTCCCGCGGCGGCGCCGGGCCGGCTGTCCTCGTCCATCCGTTCCACCTTGTCGTGAGTGCTGCTCGGAAGCGGTTATCCCGGTTCCGGCCGGGATAACCGCTCGCGAGGGTTTTTCTGGTCAGGCCGCGAGCCGGCGGCGCAGCGCCACGATGTGCGCGACCGCCCGCCACGGTTCGAGCCGGACGAAGTTCGCCTGGCCCCAGTCCCACGTCTCGCCGGTGACCTCGTCGTGCGCGATGAGCCGCTCGGACCAGTCGAAGCCGAGCGCGGGCAGGTCGAGCCAGAGCGTGCCCTCCCGCGCGTTGTGCGGGTCGAGGTTGATCACCGCGACGACCGTGTCTCCGGTCGCCGGATCCTGTTTGGAGTAAGCGAGCAGCGCGTCGTTGTCGACGTGGTGGAAGCGCAGCGACCGCATGCCCTGCAGCGCCGGATGCGCGCGGCGGATCGCGTTGAGCCGGGTCAGCCACGGTTCCAGCGAACGGCCTTCGGCGAGCGCGCGGGCGAAATCGCGCGGGCGCAGCTGGTACTTCTCCGAGTCGAGGTACTCCTCGCTGCCCGGCCGCACCGCCTCGGATTCGAACAGCTCGTAGCCGGAGTACACGCCCCAGGTCGGCGACATCGTCGCGGCCAGCGCGGCGCGCAGCGCGAACATGCCGGGACCGCCGTGCTGCAGCGACTCGTGGAGGATGTCCGGGGTGTTCACGAACAGGTTCGGCCTGCCGTGGTCCCAGTGCGCGACGAGGTCCGTGCCGAACTCGGTCAGCTCTTCTTTCGTGGTGCGCCAGGTGAAATAGGTGTAGCTCTGGGTGAAGCCGAGCTTCGCGAGCCCCCACAGCCGGGCCGGGCGGGTGAACGCCTCGGCGAGGAACAGCACGTCCGGATGCGCGTCCTTGACCGACTGGATCAGCCACGCCCAGAAGTCCGGCGGCTTGGTGTGCGGGTTGTCGACCCGGAAGATCCGCACCCCGTGCGACACCCAGTGCAGCACGACGCGGAGCACCTCGTCGTAGATGCCGCGCGGGTCGTTGTCGAAGTTGACCGGGTAGATGTCCTGGTACTTCTTCGGCGGGTTCTCCGCGTACGCGATGGTGCCGTCCGGGCGGGTGGTGAAGAACTCCGGGTACTTGACCACCCACGGGTGATCGGGCGCGGCCTGCAGCGCGAGGTCGAGCGCGACCTCGAGGCCGAGTTCCTCCGCGCGCGCGGCGAACGCGTCGAAGTCCTCGATCGTGCCCAGCTCCGGGTGGATCGCGTCGTGCCCGCCCTCGTCCGCGCCGATCGCCCACGGCGAGCCGACGTCCTCGGGCGTCGCGTCGAGAGTGTTGTTGGGGCCCTTGCGGTTCACCCGGCCGATGGGATGCACCGGCGGCAGGTAGACGACGTCGAAGCCCATGCCCGCGACGCGGTCCAGCTCGCGCGCGGCGGTGGCGAAGGTGCCGTGCACCGCGCGGCCGTGCGCGTCGACCCCGCCGGTGGAACGGGGGAAGAATTCGTACCAGGAACCGAAAGCGGCGCGTTTGCGGTCGACCCACAGCTTCAGCGCGCGGCCCTTGGTGATCAGCTCGCGCACCGGGTAGTCGTGCATCAGCTGGCGGACCTCGGGCGACAGCGCGGGCCCGACGCGCTCGGCGAGATCGCGCTCGTCGTCGCGCAGCGCGGCGGCGGCCCCGGCGAGCAGCGGGCGCTCGGCCCGGCGCTCCGGGCGGCGCGACACGCGGTCGAGCAGCAGCGCGCCGCTCTCCAGGTCGTTGGCCAGCTCCCCCGGCCCCTGCCCGGCGGCGATCTTCACCTCCACCGCGTGCTCCCAGGTGGCCCACGGATCGCTCCACGCGTCCACGCGGTAGGTCCACATGCCCTCGGCGTCGGGCACGATCACCGCGCCGAACCGGTCGAGCCCCCGGCCCTGTTCGGCCATCCGCGTCTGGCGCGCGGCCCGGTCGCCGGGGCCGCGCCAGGCGACCGTCGCGGCGACCGCGTCGTGGCCCTCGCGCCAGACCGTCGCGGTGACCGGGAAATGTTCGCCTGCGACGGCCTTGGCCGGATATCGGCCGCAGCTGACAATGGGTGCGACGTCGTCGATCCCGAGCCTGCCGGTCATGGCAATGCCCCTTTTTCACCGTGGGTGGGAGGGTGGGCGGAGTGTGCTTCCGCGAGCACGGTCAGTGTGCCTGATTCCTCCAAAGCCGTTGACAGCGGGGCCTTTTTCGGAAATTCCCGCCACCCGGTCGGGCGAAACGGGCCCATTCGGCGGAACTCTCGGACGCATTCCCGTCTCCCGCCCGCAACACGCGCGCCGAATTGCGTTAACAATCGGCGGCGCGTTCCGGTGATTACCCGCGAGTACCAGTCTCCAGTCGTGGAATCTCCCGGTTTCGCGAGCACCGCCTACAGCTGCGGGATCTCGACGGTGTCCCGCGGCGCGCGCAGCAACAGCAGCGAACGCGCCCCGACCGTGATCCGCGCTTTCGGTTCCAGCACGCCCGGATTCGCCGGAGTGCCGTCGGCGGTGCTGGTGTCCAAGGTGGGTTTGAAGGTCTCGCCGTACTCCGGGCCGGGCAGGACCACCTCGGCCGGTTCCGCGCCGGCGTGCAGCACCAGCAGCCACGAGTGATCGGTGACGAGCGCGCCCTCGCGGTTGCGCGCCTGGCTGTTCGAGCCGTCGATCCACATGCAGAGCGTGCGGCGGTCCTCGTCGAACCAGTCGATCTCGTCGAACTCCTCGCCGTCCGGACGGAACCACACGAGGTCGGGTTTGCCGGTGACCGTCGTGCGGCCCTCGAAGAACTCCGGCTGCCGCAGCGCCGGGCTGTGCGCGCGCAGCCGGACCACGCGACGGGCGAAGTCGAGCATCGGCTCGGACGACTCGGTCGGCGTCCAGTCGAGCCACGACGTTTCGTCGTCGAGGCAGTAGGCGTTGTTGTTGCCCTGCTGGGTCCGCCACATCTCGTCGCCCGCGGTGAACATCGGGGTCCCGGTGGACAGCAGCAGCGTCGCGAAGAGGTTGCGGGCCTGGCGGGTGCGCAGCGCGACGATCGCCGCGTCGTCGGTCTCGCCCTCCGCGCCGTGGTTCCACGAGCGGTTGTCGTTCGTGCCGTCGCGGTTGTCCTCGCCGTTGGCCTCGTTGTGCTTTTCGTTGTAGGACACCAGGTCCCGCAGCGTGAAGCCGTCGTGCGCGGTGACGAAGTTGATCGACTGCCACGGCCGGCGCAGGTTGTGGTCGTACAGGTCGGACGAGCCGGACAGCCGGTACGCGAGGTCGCGGACGCCGGTCGCGCCGCGCCAGAAGTCGCGGACGGTGTCGCGGTAGCGGCCGTTCCATTCGGCCCACTGCGCGCCGAAATCGCCGACGCGGTAGCCCTCGCCGGTCGCGTCCCACGGTTCGGCGATCAGCTTGCAGCGCGACAGCACCGGGTCGGTGGTGATCGCGGTGAGCATCGTCGACTCGCGGTCGAACATCTCGCCGCGCGGGCGGCCGAGCGTGCTCGCCAGGTCGAAGCGGAACCCGTCGACGCCCATCTCCTGCGTCCAGTACCGCAGCGAATCGGTGACCAGCCGGACGACCGTCGGCGAACCGGCGTCGAGGGTGTTGCCGCAGCCGGTGAGGTCGGCCATGTGCCCGCGGCGGGTGTGCAGGTAGTACGCCGGGGCGTCGAGGCCGCGCAGCGAGAGCGTCGGACCGTCCGGGCCGCCCTCGCAGGTGTGGTTGAAGACGACGTCGAGCAGGACCTCGATGCCGGCCGCGTGCAGGGCCGCCACCATCGTGCGGAACTCCTCGACCTCGCGGCCGGGCTCGCTCGCGTACCCGGCGTGCGGCGCGAAGTAGCCCAGCGGCGAGTAGCCCCAGTAGTTGTGCCGTCCGGAGCGCATGAGCGCGGGCTCGTCGGCGAACGCGTGCACCGGCAGCAGTTCGACGGTCGTCACGCCGAGCCGGGTCAGGTGCTCGATCGCCACCGGATGCGCGAGGCCGAGGTACGTGCCGCGCAGCGCCTCCGGGATGAACGGATGCTGCTGGGTGAACCCCTTCACGTGCAGTTCGCAGATCACCGACTCCTCGAACGGCACCTCCGGTTTGACCCCGGTGTCCTGTCCGCCCGGCGACGTGACGACCGACAGCGGCACCGCACCCAGAGAGTCCACAGTGGACATCGGACCGCGGTCAGGGTCGCCGGTGAAGCCCTGCGCGGCGGGCAGGCTGGCGAGCGTCCCGGCGATCCGGCGGGCATACGGGTCGACGAGGAGCTTGGCCGGATTGCACCGGTAGCCGCGGCCAGGATCGTACGGGCCGTGCACGCGGTAGCCGTAGCGCTGGCCGACCGTGACGCCCGGGACGAGGCCGTGCCAGACGCCGAACGTGCGTTCGGTCAGCTCGATCCGGCGCTCGGAGCCGTCGTCGCCGATGAGGCACACCTCGACCGCGTCGGCGACGGCGGACGTCACCGCGAACCGGACACCGCCCGCCTCCGGGTGTGCGCCGAGCGGAAACGGCCGTCCGGCGAGGACCTGGTTGTCGGATGCGGGTCGTTGTGCCATGCGCCGATCTTTGCAAACCCGGGGCGGCGCCGGGCTCCGGCGCTTGGCTGAACTTGGCCAGGATAGGGGTGGTGACCTGGGCAGACGGCGCCGCGAACCGGGGTCAGGCCGGGCGCGCCCGGAAGGCCGCCTCGACGGCGAGGCTGTCCTCGTACATGTGGTGCCGCGAGATCAGGCCGTCGCGGACCGTGAGCCGGAGCGCGAAGGTCATCGCGAAGCGCTTGCCGGTGGGCTTGACCTGCTGGAAGCTGGCTCCGAAGAGGACCGCGTCGGCACCGTCGACGATGATCTGGTCGAGCCGCACTTCGCCCGCTTCGGGCACGCAGACGCGCGCGAAGGTCCGGTAGTGGTCGGCGACCTCGGCCCGGGTGGACCGGGGGCGGATCCACGGCACCTCGGGATGCTCCGGCTCCGGCCAGCTGACCCGCCAGTCGACGGTCTCGGCGTAAAGCTCGGCGATCCGCTCCGGGGTGTCCCCCGCGGTCCGGCGCAGGAACTCTTCGACGACGGCCTGGGTGTTTTCGCTCATGGCCCGGACGCTAACCGGGGTCTGCTGACATCTTTTGTCAGTGGACCGAGGCATGCTTGCTCCATGCGCGCGAGCCGGCTCGTCTCGATCCTGTTGCTGCTGCAAGCCCGCCAGCCGCTGACCGCGGACGACCTCGCGGCTCAGCTGGAGGTCTCGCCGCGCACGATCTACCGCGACATCGAGTCGTTGAGCGCGGCCGGGATCCCGGTGTACGGCGAGCCCGGCCACGACGGCGGGTATCGCCTGGTCGACGGCTACCGCACCCAGCTGACCGGCCTGACCCGGCAGGAGGCCGAGGCGCTCTTCCTGACCGGCCTGCCCGTCGCCGCTTCCGGGCTCGGCCTCGGGCCGGTCGTGGCGAACACGGAACGCAAACTGCTGGCCGCGCTGCCCGCAGACTTGCGCGCCCACGCGGACCTCCTGCGCGCGCGGTTTCACCTGGACGCGTCGTCCTGGTACCACGGTGCTGAGGTCACGCCGCAGCTGCCGACTGTCTCGGACGCGGTGTGGCAGCAGCGCCGCGTCCGGATCCGGTATGAGCGCTGGGCCGCGCCGCACGAGGTGACCCGGACGGTTGAGCCGTACGGGGTGGTGCTCAAGGCCGGGCAGTGGTACTTGGTCGCACGTTCCGGGGAGTTCCGGACTTACCGGGTGGCGCGGATCGTCTCAGCGGAGGTGCTGGAGGAGTCCTTCGAGCGGGTCGAGGACTTCGAGCTGAGTGGGTATTGGCAGCGGTACCTGGACGACTTCGACGCCCGGCGGCATCGAGGCGAGGCGGTGCTGCGGGTGTCTCCGGAGGGGATGCGGCTTTTGCCTCAGCTCGCCGAGCCAGCTTTCGCTCAGTCGAGCGGGGTGGTCGAGGCGGACGGGTGGACTCGGGTGGTCGTACCGGTCGAGGAGGACTCGCAGGCCGTGCATGACCTTTTGCGGCTGGGGCCGCTGGTGGAAGTGGTTGCGCCGCAACAGCTTCGGGAGAGGTTGACCGAAGCGCTGACCGCGACGCTCCGCCATTACGCCGAGTTCAGCGAGTAGCGACCAGCACGAACGACTCCGCGGGCAGCACCGTCGCATCCTCGCCGACCTCGGGATTCCCCCACGAGGCCAGCACCTCCCCCGCCACCGGGACCTCGGCAGGTTTCGCTCCGAAGTTGCACGCCAGCCGCAGTCCGCCCCGGTGCAGGACCAGCCACGAATCGTCCTCGGCAGTCCGCACCACGACCCGGTCCAGCCGCGGGTCGGTCAGCTCCGGCCGTTCCCGGCGGAGGCGGATCAGCGTCCGGTACAGGCCGAGGATCTCCCGGTGGCCCGGTTTGCCCGGTTCGGTCCAGTCGAGCCGCGAGCGGGCGACGGTGGCCGGGTCCATCGGGTCCGGGACGTCCGCCTCGCCCCAGCCGTGCCGGGCGAACTCGCGGCGGCGGCCGGTGCGGACGGCCTCGGCCAGTTCCGGGTCCGGGAACGACGCGAAGAACTGCCACGGCGTCTCCGCGGCCCATTCCTCGCCCATGAACAGCATCGGCGTGAACGGCGAGCAGAACACCACCGCGGCGCCGCAGGCCAGCAGGCCGGGCGAAACGGTTGCGGACAGCCGGTCGCCCGCCGCGCGGTTGCCGATCTGGTCGTGGTCCTGCAGGTAAGCCAGGAACCGGTGGCCGGGGGCGACGCGCCGGTCGAGCGGGCGGCCGTGGATCCGGGAGCGGAACGACGACCAGGTGCCGGCGTGGAAGAACGCCTCCCGCAGGGTCTTGGCCAGCGCGCCGGGCTGGGCGAAATCCGTGTAGTAGCCGGTGGTTTCGCCGGTGAGCCGGACGTGCAGCGCGTGGTGCAGGTCGTCGGACCACTGCGCGTGCAGGCCGTAGCCGCCGGCGTCCCTTGACGTGACAAGCTTGGGGTCGTTCTGGTCGGATTCGGCGATCAGCGTCAGCGGCCGGTTCAGGGCGGCGGACAGCGCTTCGACCTCGGTGGCGAGTTCCTCCAGCAGGTGCACGGCGCGCTTGTCGACTAGGGCGTGCACCGCGTCCAGGCGCAGTCCGTCGAGGTGGAAGTCGCGAAGCCAGCCGAGGGCGTTGTCGATGACGTAGCGGCGGACTTCGTCGGAGCCGGGGCCGTCGAGGTTCAGGCCGGCGCCCCAGTCGGTGCGGCCGGCGAAGTACGGGCCGAAGCGGTCGAGGTAGGCGCCGGACGGGCCGAGGTGGTTGTAGACGACGTCCAGCACCACCGCGAGACCGCGTGCGTGACAGGCGTCGACCAGGCGTTTCAGGCCGTCGGGGCCGCCGTACGGCTCGTGTACCGCACCCCACAGCACACCGTCGTAACCCCAGCCCGCGGTGCCGTCGAAGGAGTTCACCGGGAGCAGTTCGACGTGCGTGACGCCGAGGTCGACCAGGTGACCGAGCCGGTCGATGACCGCGTCGAACGTGCCTGCCTCGGTGAACGTGCCGACGTGCAGTTCGTAGACCACGCCGCCGGGCAGCTGCCGTCCGGTCCACGACTGGTCGGTCCACTCGAACGCCGCGTGGTCGTAGACGCGGGAGGCTTCGTGGACACCGTGCGGCTGACGGAGCGAGCGCGGGTCGGGAAGCGGGCTGTCGTCGTCGAGCAGGAAGGCGTAGTCGGTGCCGGTGACGTCGGCCTGCCACCAGCCGTCGGCGGCGGGGGTCATGTCGTGGTCGGTGCCGTCTACGCGGACGCGGACGCGCTCGGCGGACGGGGCCCACACGGTGAACATCAGGAGTCCTCCCGCACGAGAAGCGCGACTGGGTACTGGTCGAACAACGCCGAGGCCAGCGGTGCGTCGCCGACCCCGCGTCCGGTCAGGACGTCGGTCCATTCGCCGGCGCGCAGCGGGAGGACGGTGTCCCGCCAGCCGCCCGCGCGGTCCAGCCCCATCGGCAGCCGGGTGACCGCCACGGCCAGGCCGGCACCGCGCTCGAAGGCCAGAAGGTGTTCCGCCGCAACGCCTTCCGCGTGCAACGGCCGGTAGCCGGTGAACAGCTCCGGCCGGTCTCGCCGCAGGGTCAGCGCGCGGTGCACCACCAGGAGTTTCGCCGCGCCGGTCTCGTCGATCTCCGGCTGTTCGCCGGCCTGGATCCGTTCGAGCAGGGAGCGCCGGAGGCGGTAGTCGACCGCGCGGCGGTTGTCCGGGTCGACCAGCGAGTAGTCCCACAGCTCGGTGCCCTGGTAGACGTCCGGCACGCCGGGTCCGGCCAGCTGCACCAGCTTCTGGCCCAGCGAGTTCGCCCAGCCCGCGCCGCGCACCCGCTTGACGAACGATTCGACGTCCGCCGCCAGTGACGCGTCGCCCAGCACCGCGGACGGCCACTCGGCGACCGCGCGCTCGAAGTCCTCGTCGTGGTCCGTCCACGAGGTGCGGAGTTTCGCTTCCTTCGCGGCCTTGTCGAGGTAATCCCGCAACCGCTCCGGCGAGATCGGCCACGCGCCGACAAGCGTTTGCCAGGCCAGAAGATTCAGCGCTGGCTCGTCGATCCCGCGCGCGGCGGTCCAGCGGCGGACCGCGACGGCGAACTCGTCCGCGACCTCCGCCAGCGCGGCCATCCGGGCCCGCGTGTCCTCGGACCGTTTCGTGTCGTGCGTGGTCAGGGTGGTCATCGTGGCCGGGCACGCGGCGGCCCGGCCCGCGGCCAGGGTGTGGAATTCCCCGTGCTCAAGCCGAATCGGTCCGGGTTGCCGCCGACCTCGTTCAGCGCGGCGAACCGGGTGAACCGGTAGAACGTGGTGTCCTCGGTGCCTTTCGCGACGACCATGCCGGACGTCTGCTGGATCCGGGTCGCCAGCTCGCCGTCCGGAGCGCCGCGCACCTGGCTGTCCAGCGCGTCGAGCGCCGGGGCCAGTTCGGGACGCCGCTTGCGCGCCCGCGCGACGGCGGTCGTCCAGTGCCCAGACCCCTCGGGGAGATACGAACGGTAGACCGGGAACGCGATCATCACCTCGGCGACGGCGGCGCGGGCGGCGTCGGCGTCCACGCCCTGGAGCAGCGCGGCGATCCGGTGTACTTCGGCGACCAGGATGCCGTCGGTCACCAAGCGCCGTGCGCGTTCCTCGACCGCGTGATAGTCGGTGCGCACGCCCTGTTCGGCCGCGAGCCGGGTGAACACCGACGCGGCGGCCGGATCGACGAACACGCCGGTGATCTCGCGCAGCGCGTCGTACCCGGTGGTCCCGTCGACCGGCCAGCTCTGCGGCAGCGCCTCGCCCGGGTGCAGGATCTTCTCCGCCACCAGCCACGCCCCGGGCGCGCCCGCGCGCAGCCGCCGGAAGTAGCCGCCGGGGTCGGCGAGGCCGTCCGGATGGTCCACGCGCAGGCCGGTGACGTCGCCGTCGGACACCCAGCGCAGCACCTCGCCGTGCGTCTCGGCGAACACCTCGGGCCGCTCGACGGTGACCGCGGCCAGGTTCGTGATGTCGAAGAACCGCCGGTAGTTCAGCTCCCGGTTGCCGCGCCGCCAGCCGACCAGCTCGTAGTGCTGGCGCGCGTGCACCTCCTGCGGCCTGCCGTCACCGGTGCCGGGCGCGATCGGGAACCGGTGGTCGTAGTAGACGAGTTCGTCCCCCTCGACGGTAAGCTCGTCGTTGTCGTCGCCGAGCACCGGCAGCAGCAGGCGTCCCCGGTGCCAGTCGATGTCGAAGAACGGCGCGTACGGCGATTCCTGGCCGTTCCGCAGCACGTCCCACCACCACGGGTTCGCCTTCGGCACCTCGACGGACATGTGGTTCGGCACGATGTCCACGACGAACCCGAGCCCGGCGTCCTTCAGCCGCGCCGACAACGCTTTCCGCGCTTCCTCGCCGCCGAGTTCGCCCCGGGCGCGGGTCGGATCGGTGACGTCGTAACCGTGCGTGGACCCAGGCGTCGCGTCGAGCATCGGCGAACCGTAGAGAGCGCCGACGCCCAACTCGCGCAAGTAATCCACGATCCCGGCGGCGTCGGCGAAGGCGAACTCCGGCCGCAGCTGCACCCGGTACGTCGAGGACGGCGTGCTCATTCGCCCTCCTTGGCGGTGCGCTGGAGAACCACGAGCGACCGCGCGGCGAGCGTGAACTTGCCGCCGCCTTCGACCGGATCGACGTCGGTTTTCCCGACGCTGCCGGTCTCGGTGTCGACCACGACTGTCCACTCGCGACCGTAGCCGTTGCCGGGCAGGGTCATCGCGATGTCCTCCCAGTGCGCGTTGAACGCGAGCAGGAACGAATCGTCCTCGACCGGCATCCCGCGCGGGTCGAGGTCCGGAATCCCTTCCCCGTTCAGGAAAATCACCACCGACTTGCCGAACGCGTCGTCCCAGTTCTGCTCGGTCATCTCCTCGCCGGCCGGGGTGAACCAGGCGATGTCGCCCAGCTCCTCCCCCTTGCGCACCGGTTTGCCCTGGAAGAACCGCCGCCGCCGGAACACCGGGTGCGCCTTGCGAAACGCCGTCAGCGCGGCCGTGAACTCGACCAGGTCGGCGTTCTCCGTGGCGAGTTCCCAGTCCATCCAGGACAGTTCGGTGTCCTGGCAGTAGGCGTTGTTGTTGCCCTGCTGGGTGCGGCCGAGTTCGTCGCCGTGCAGCAGCATCGGCACGCCTTGCGACAGCAGCAGCGTGGCGAGCAGGTTCCGCCGCTGCTGGGCGCGCAGCGCGAGGACCTCCTCGTCGTCGGTCGGACCCTCGACGCCGCAGTTCCACGACCGGTTGTCGTCCGCGCCGTCGCGGTTGTCCTCGCCGTTGGCCTCGTTGTGCTTTTCGTTGTAGGACACCAGATCGGTGAGCGTGAAGCCGTCGTGCGCGGTGACGAAGTTGATCGACGCGAACGGGCGGCGGCCGTCGTCCTGGTACAGATCCGACGAACCGGTGATGCGCGAGGCGAACTCGCCCAGCGTGGACGGTTCGCCGCGCCAGAAATCGCGGACGGTGTCGCGGTACTGCCCGTTCCATTCGGTCCACAGCGGCGGGAAGTTGCCGACCTGGTAGCCGCCCGGCCCGACGTCCCACGGTTCGGCGATCAGCTTCACCTGGCTCACGATCGGGTCCTGCTGCACGAGGTCGAAGAACGTCGACAGCCGGTCCACGTCGTAGAACTCGCGGGCCAGCGCCGAGGCGAGGTCGAACCGGAAGCCGTCCACGTGCATCTCGGTCACCCAGTACCGCAGCGAATCCATGATCAGCTGCAGCGTGTGCGGGCTGCGCACGTTGAGCGAGTTCCCGGTGCCGGTGTAGTCCATGTAGTACCGCGGATCGTCCTCGACCAGGCGGTAGTACGCCTCGTTGTCGATGCCGCGCATGGACAGCGTCGGGCCGAGGTGGTTGCCCTCGGCGGTGTGGTTGTAGACCACGTCGAGGATCACCTCGATGCCCGCCTCGTGCAGGGCGCGGACCATGCCCTTGAACTCCTGCACCTGCCCGCCCTGGCCCTGCATCGCCGCGTAGCCGTCGTGCGGCGCGAAGTACCCGATCGTGTTGTAACCCCAGTAATTGCGCAGGCCTTTTTCGTCGAGGCCGTGGTCGGTGACGAACTGGTGCACCGGCATCAGCTCCACCGTGGTCACGCCGAGCTTCTGCAGGTGCTCCACCACCGCCGGGTGCGCGAGCCCGGCGTACGTCCCGCGCAGCCGCTCCGGCACGAACGGATGCGTCATCGTCATGCCGCGCACGTGCGTCTCGTAGATGACCGTCTCATGGTAGGGCACCCGCGGCGCGCGGTCGTTGGCCCAGTCGAAGAACGGGCTGACCACCAGCGAATACGGCACGTGCCCGGCCGAATCGTCCTCGTTGAACTGTTCCGGGTCTTCGAAGCGGTAGCTGAACAGCGCCTCGCTCCAGTCGACGCCGCGCGACAACGCCTTGGCGTACGGGTCGATCAGCAGTTTGCTCGGGTTGCAGCGCTGGCCGCGGCTCGGGTCGTACGGCCCGTGCACGCGGAATCCGTAGCGCTGCCCCGGCCCGACGCCGAGCAGGTACCCGTGGTGGACGAAGCCGTCGACCTCCTCCAGCCGCGCGCGGGTCTCGTTGCCCTCGTCGTCGAACAGGCAGAGATCGACGTGCTCGGCGACCTCGGAGAACAGTGCGAAGTTCGTCCCCACGCCGTCGTAGGTCGCGCCGAGCGGGTAGGGCTTTCCGGGCCAGGGCCGCACTGGGCTCTCCTTGGGCGTCGGTTTTCGGTGTCCGGACGGGGTTTTCAGCGGGTCAGCGCAACGGACGGGCTGCGGCCAGCGGGGCGGTCGCCGCCCGCACGCGCGGGTCCGCGAAGAACCCGTCGACAGTGACGGGAAGCGGGATGCGCCAGTTAGGGTACTCATCCACGGTTCCCGGCAAATTCGGCTGGCGCCGTTCGCCGGTCACGTCCGCCGGTGCGGTGAGCACCAGCCGCGACGCCGCCGAAGCGAGCAGCGTGTGCAAGGCGACCACCAAGTCGTCAGCCGGAATTCCTTCGCTGGCAACCACTTCGAGCAACGCCTGGCGTTCGGCCGCGGCGTCGGCGTACTCCTGGTCCACCGGACGGTCCAGCAGCCCGAGGCCGGCGCGGACGCGGACGTGCTCGGCGGCGAGCCAGCCGGACACGGTCGGCAGGTCGTGCGTTGAAATACTGGCCATCGCGTCCGGATCCCAGCTGTCCGGGCGGACGAACGGCTGGCCGGGTGCCTCCCAATCCCGCTGGAACCACAGCACTGCGGAGCTGAGCAGACCGCGTTCGTGCATGGTTTCGGTGACGGTGTCCTCGACCGTGCCGAGGTCCTCCCCCACGACGACCGCGCCCGCGCGATGCGCTTCCAGCGCGAGCACCCCGAGCATCGCTTCCGCGTCGTAGTGCACGTACGTGCCGCGACCGGCCGGTTCGCCCGGCGGGATCCACCACAGCCGCCACATCCCGGCGACGTGGTCCACGCGGATGCCGTCGGCGTGCCGCAACACCCCGCGCACGACGTCGCGGAACGGCGCGTACCCGGCTTCAGCGAGCCGATCCGGCCGCCACGGCGGCAGATTCCAGTCCTGGCCCTGCTGGTTGAACGCGTCCGGCGGCGCGCCGACCCGCACCCGCGCGGCGAACACGTTCCGCAGCGCCCAGGTGTCCGCGCCGCCGGGATGCACCCCGACCGGCAGGTCGTGCACCACGCCGACCGGCATGCCCGCTTCCCGCGCGGCTCGGCGGACGTTGTCCAACTGCTCGTGACAGAGCTGCTGGAGCCAGCCGTGGAACTCGATCCGCTCGGCCAGTTCCTCGCGCGCGGCGGCCACCTCGGCGCTGCCGGGATCGCGCAACGGCTCGGGCCACTCTCGCCAGTCGCCGCCGTGCACCTCGGCGAGCGCGCCGAACGCGGCGAAATCGCGAAGGTCGTCGTCCCATTCGATCGGACCCGGATGAAACGGGCGCAACAGTTCCAGAGCCGCGCTTTTGGCGGTCCACACGGCGTCGTAATCGATCAGCTCGCCGATCGGATCCGGCGCGAGCGCCCGCACCTTCCGCTGGGTGTCTTCGTCGGCGCGGGCGAACGCCTCGGTGTCGGTGACCCGCAGGTACAACGGGTTCGCGAAACGGCGGCTGGACGGCGAATACGGCGACCGCTCGACCGGAAGCGCCGGGCTGATCGCCTGCACCGGATTGACGAGCAGCACTCCCGCACCCAGTTCGGCGGCCGACCGGGACGCCATTTCGGCGAGGTCGCCGAAATCGCCCATTCCCCACGACTGGCCGGAATGCAGCGCGTAGAGCTGCAGCATCCAGCCCCACGCGGGCGGCACCTCGGGCAGCCGGTCCGGGACGACGGCCAGCACGACGCGCTGCCCGGCTGTCACGATCCGGTGCCAGCCCAGCGGAAGGTCCGCCGGAAGTGTGGCGCCGACGTCACGGACAGTGCCGTCTTCGAGTTCGACTGTCGCGGCTTGGCCTAGCTCGCGTTCTTGCCCGGCGCGCACCACCACGGTGGGCGGCAGCGCTTGCGACGCACGGGCTTCGCGCACCGCGGCCAATTCTCGCTGAATCGCTTGTGGAGTACCGGCATCGACGTCTAGCTGCGCCAACACGGCTACCACGACATCGGGGTCAACGCTTACTTCGATGCGGTCGGCGTTTTCGTAGCGGGTGGCGACCCCGTGAGCAGCGGCCAGTTCGGCCAGTTCGGGGGTCACGTTTCGGTCCGGGGAACGGGAATGCGCACCGGCACAGTGTCCCGGGCGCCGCCGCGCGACGCCATTCGCCCCGCCGCCGCAGACGGGCGAAGCGGTGACCGGCCGGTCGGGGGGCGTGCCGGCCGGTCACCGCCACACCAACCAAGAGCGAAGCCGCTCCCGGGAATGACGCGCGGCGGCCGAGTTCACCCGTTCAGGCGCTTTTCGCGGTTTCACCGAGCAGGTCCATACCAACGGAGGTAGTGCCATCCGAAGCAGCTCGGTGCGGGTTTGCTGTCCGTGAGGTGACCTCGCCAAAGGCCATGCGGCCACAGTCCGAGGCAGCGCCGTCCGAAGTGGACGCCGGTCAGGCCCCGGCCAGCTGCCCGAGCTTCCCGGCGAGCCGGTCCAGCCACGCTTCGACCTCGCCCGGCGAACGGTCCGGCAGCCCGAACACGACCTCGGTCACGCCCGCGTCGGCGAGCCGCGCCAGCCCGTCGGGATCCGGACGCGGCCCGAGCGCGATCACCTCCGGTTCGCCCTCGCGGCCTTCCTCGCGCCAGATTTCCCGCAGCTGCGCGACTTTATCCGTGATGTCGCCTTCGCCGGGCGTGGTCAGCCAGCCGTCGCTGTGGCGGGCGATCCAGCGGAACGTGCGCTCGTTCCCGCCCGCGCCGACGACCACCGGCACCTTGGGCTGCACCGGTTTCGGCCACGCCCAGCTCGGCCCGAACTCCACGAACTCGCCCGCGTAGCTCGCCTCCTCCTCGGTCCACAGCGCGCGCATCGCCTCGAGGTACTCGCGCAGCGCCGTGCGCCGCCGCTTGCCGGGCACGCCGTGGTCGGCGAGTTCGTCGGTGTTCCAGCCGAAGCCGACGCCGAGCGTGACCCGGCCGCCGGAGAGGTGGTCCAGCGTCGCGACCGTTTTGGCGAGCGTGATCGGATCGCTCTCCACCGGCAGCGCCACCGCGGTCGCCAGCCGGATCGTCGAGGTCACCGGGACCGCGCTGGCCAGCGCGACCCACGGGTCGAGCGTGCGCAGATAGCGATCGTCGGGAAGCGAGGAGTCGCCGGTCCGGGGATGCGGGGCGTCCCGCCGGATCGGGATGTGGGTGTGCTCGGGCACGTAGAACGTCGCGAAGCCGGCCTCTTCCGCGGCCTGCGCGGCCGCCGCCGGGGAGATGCCCCGGTCGCTGGTGAACAGCACGATCCCGTATCTCACCCCCGGCACGTTATTAGAACGTGTTTCAGTTTGCAACGGCCTCCGGGCGAGCGCGATTATTCCTGGTGAAACCCGGGCTTGACGGCGCCGTGGGGCGGGTACTCCACTAGTACCTGCGGATCACCGGCCCGTCCTGCCCGAGGAGGGGATCATGCTGCCCCATCGCGACCGCAGCGCCCTGCGGAAGATCGAAGAGGAACTCGCCGCGAGCGACCCCGTGTTCGCCGCGAAGCTGAGCGAAGGCGGCCCTCCCCTGCAGTCCCGGCGGTGGCAGGCCATTCTCGTCGCCGCCGAGGTCACCGCCCTGCTGATGCTGGTTTTCGGCCTGATGGCAGGCGAAACGGGCTGGTTCCTGTGGGGCCTGCTCGCCGTGCCGCTGCTGGTCTGGGCGCACCGGAGCCTGCTGCTCCGGCGCCGTCAGCGCGCGGCCGACGACCAGACGTGACCGTCAGCGGCGCGCGGCGCGTTCGAGCAGCGGAGTGAGCCGGTACGGGACCATCTCGCGCATCACGAGCGCGTTGTTGGTGCGCTCGACGCCGGGGATTTCCAGCATTTCCCCGGCGATCCGGTAGAGGTCGTCGGCGTCGGTCGCGACCACGTGCACCAGCAGGTCCTGCGAGCCGGTCAATCCGCGCACCTGCAGCACCTCCGGCACCGCCGCGAGCGCCCGGCCGACCTCGTCCAGCAGCCGCTGCCGCACCTGCACGGTCACGAACGCGGTGAGCGGGTAGCCGAGCGCGGCCGGATCGATCCGGTGTTCGGCCGAGCGCAGCGCGTCGCCTTGTTCGAGGCGGGCGAGCCGGCTTTGCACGGTGTTGCGGGACAGGCCCAGTTCGTCGGCGAGCGCGACGGCGGTGGCGCGCGGGGTGCGGCCGAGCGCGAGCAGGATCCGGGCGTCGGTGGCGTCGAGCCGCTGAGTGCTGGGCATGCTGCGCAGTCCTCTCCGCACCGCGAGGTGCTGTTCTGGGCGTTCTGCTCAATGTCGCGCGCGCTTGTTGTGCATCCTACCCAGCTCTGCTGGACTGGCCTGAACTTTCCGCCCAAGAAAGGTCCGATCCGTCGTGAGCAGCGCCGCCCCCGAACGCCTTCCGGACAACGACACGGTGACCGTCCTGCGCGAAGTGCAGGACCGGGTGCTGTGGCTGTCGACCGCGATCATCGACCACGCGAACCGGGTGCGGCCCAACCCGACCGGGCTCAAGGTCGGCGGGCACCAGGCGTCCAGCGCCTCGATGGTGTCGATCATGACCGCGCTGTGGTTCGCCCGGCTGCGCGCCGAGGACCGCGTTTCGGTGAAGCCGCACGCCTCCCCCGTGCTGCACGCGATCAACTACCTGCTCGGCGACCTCGACGAGAAGTACCTGACGACGCTGCGCGAGTTCGGCGGGCTGCAGAGCTACCCGTCGCGGTCGAAGGACCCGGACCGCGTCGACTACTCGACCGGTTCGGTCGGCATCGGCGCGACCGCCCCGATCTGGGGCGCGCTGGCCCGGCGCTACGTCGAATCGCACGGCGGCGGCGCGGGCACCGGACGGCAGTACTCGCTGGTCGGCGACGCGGAACTGGACGAGGGCGCGTGCTGGGAGGCGATCCTCGACCCGAACGTGGCCGAACTGGGCGAGGTCGTGTGGATCGTCGACCTGAACCGGCAGTCGCTCGACCGCGTCGTGCCGAACATCGGCGCGACCCGGCTGCAGGGCATGTTCGAGGCGGCCGGCTGGCAGGTGCTGACCGTGAAGTACGGCCGCCTGCTGCAGGAGCTGTTCGAGCGGCCGGGCGGTGCGGCGCTGCGCCGGCGCATCGACGAGATGCCGAACCCGGAGTACCAGCGGCTGCTCCGGTGCACCCCGGCCCAGCTGCGCGAACGCCTCACGACCCCGGAACTGGCTCCGCTGCTGGACACCCTCGACGACGACACGCTGCACGCCGCCATCCGCAACCTCGGCGGCCACGACCTGTCCGCGCTGCTGGACACGTTCGACGCCATCGACGACCACCGTCCGACGGTCGTTTTCGCTTACACCGTCAAGGGATTCGGTCTCGCCAGCGAGGGACATCCGCAGAACCACTCGTCGCTGCTGACCGCCGACCAGCTGGGCTCGCTGGCCTCGCGGGTCGGAATCTCGCCCGACGACCCGTGGCAGAAGTTCCCCGACGGCTCCGCGGCCGCCGAACTGTGCGCTTCGACGGCCGCCCGGCTGGAGCGTGAACCCGTTACGCCGCAAGCGGTTCCGGCACTTCCGTCCGACATCGGCCGCACGCCGTCCGGCCGCACCACCACGCAGGCCGCGCTCGGCCGCGCGCTGCTCGACCTGACCCGCGAAGCGCCCGAGGCGGCGGAACTCGTGGTGACGCTGTGCCCGGACGTCTCGTCCAGCACCAACCTCGGCGGCTGGGTCAACAAGGTCGGCGTGTGGTCGCCGCAGGAACGCGTCGACTGGTTCGCCGACGACCCGGAAACGATCCTGCACTGGCGCGAGCGGCCCAGCGGACAGCATCTGGAACTGGGCATCGCCGAGGTGAACCTGGTGAGCGCGCTCGGCGAACTGGGCACGACATGGTCGCGCTGGGGCCGTCCGCTGCTCCCGATCGGGGTGCTGTACGACCCGTTCGTGGAGCGCGCGCTGGAGCCGTGGTCGTTCGGCATCTACGGCGGCGGACAGTCCATTTTGGTCGGTACGCCGTCCGGCGTCACGCTCGCCCCCGAGGGCGGCGCGCACCAATCGGTGACCACGCCGTCGGTCGGGCTCGAACAGCCGGGCTGCGTGACGTACGAACCGGCCTTCGCGCTGGATGTCGAGTGGACCCTGCTGGCGTCGCTCGCCCGGCTCGGCCGCCCCGACGGAACCTCCGCTTACCTGCGGCTTTCGACCCGTCCGGTGGACCAAAGCCTGGCCGCGGTGCCCGCCGATCCGGCGGCCCGGGAACGTCGCCGCCGCCAGGTCGTGGCCGGCGCGTACCCGATCCGCACCGCCGCGGTGGCGCGCCCGGACGTCACGCTGGTGACGATGGGCGCGATGGTCACCGAAGCGCTGGAGGCCGCCGACCGGCTGGACGCGCTGGGCAAACACGCCGACGTCGTGTGCGTGACGAGCGCCGGCCTGCTGTTCCGCGCGGTGCAGGCGCGAGCGGGACAGGACACGGCCGACACGTGGATCCTGGAGTCGGCCCTGCCGTCCGAACGCTCCGCCCCGATGGTGACGGTCCTCGACGGGCACCCGCACACCCTGGCGTTCCTGGCGAACGTCCACCGCGTGCGGGCCGCGCATCTCGGCGTGACGCGGTTCGGCCAGTCGGGCGATCTCGAAAGCGTGTACCGGCACCACGGGATCGACACCGACAGCATCATCCAGGCCGCGCTGGACGTGGCCGACTGACCGAGGTTGTTGTCCGTGAAGGACTCCTTCCGGGAATCAGATTCCCGGAAGGAGTCCTTCACGGACCTTCGTCGCCGGTCTCAGTCTCCGATGCGGATCAGCGACCGGGCGCCTTCCCCGCGCCGCATCCGGTCGAACGCCTCGCCGACCTCGTCGAGTGAAATCCGGTGCGTCACCAGGGTTTCCAGGTCCAGCTCGCCCGAACGGACCTCGTCCGCGAGCACCGGGATGTCCCGGTCCGGGTCGGACGCGCCGTAGACCGTGCTGGTGAGCGTGCGGGCGAAGTGGAAGATCTCCAGCGGGTTCAGCACCACCTGCTGGTCCTTCCGCCCGACGCCGACCACCGTGCAGTGCCCGCCGCGGCGCACCGAACTCCACGCCGCGCGGATCGTGGCCGCCGCGCCGACGCATTCGAACGCGTAGTCCGCGCCGCGGCCGTCGGTCAGCCCGCGCACCTGCTTGGCGAGTTTGTCGTCGCTGAGCAGGAAATCCGTCGCACCGGCCGCCCTCGCGAGCGCTTCTTTCTCCTGCGACAAATCGGCCGCGATGATCTGCCCGGCGCCGGCGAGCTTCGCCCCGAGCACCACGCACAGCCCGATCCCGCCGAGCCCGAGCACCAGCACGCTCTGTCCTTTTCGGACCTTCGCGGTATTGCGCACCGCGCCGACCCCGGTGAGCACCGCGCATCCCATCAACGCGGCAAGGTCGAGCGGAACGCCGTTCGGCAGCGGCACGACGGATCGCCCCGGCAGCACGGTTTCCTCGGCGAACCCGCCGACGCCGAGCAGCACGTTGAGCGGCTGCCCGGCCAGTTCGCCGCGCGGCAGCGTCGTGACGCCCTCGATCGCCGAGCACAGCCAGGGTTCTCCGGCCAGGCAGAACCAGCATTCCCGGCACGCGGCGGCCCAGTTGAGCACGACCCGGTCGCCCGGCTGGACGTGTTCGACGTCCGCACCGACCTCGGCCACCACGCCGGACGCCTCGTGCCCCGGCACGAACGGGTACTGCGGGCGCAGCGTTCCGTCCACCATGGACAGATCGGAATGGCACACCCCGGCGGCCGCGATCCGGACCCGGACGTCCCCCGGGCCGACCGGCGGCAGGTCGATGTCGCAGACCTCGGGACGGCCGCCCTGCTCGCGCACGACCACGGCTTTGACCACGGTGTCTTCTCCTTCGGATCGTGCTAGAGCTGGATGGATTTGAGTTCGGTGAACTCGTCGAGCGCGGCCCGGCCCATCTCGCGGCCGAGTCCGGACTGCTTGTACCCGCCGAACGGGGCGAGCGGGTTGAAAGCGCCGCCGTTCACGTCGATCTGCCCGGTCCGGACCTTGCGCGCGAAGGCAAGCGCCCGGTCCTGGTCGGCCGACCACACGGCGCCGTGCAGGCCGTAGCGCGAGTTGTTCGCGATTCGGAGCGCGTCCTCCTCGTCGTCGAACGGGATGATCGACAGCACCGGGCCGAAGATCTCCTCCTGCGCGATGGTCGAATCCGGGTCGACGCCGGCGAAAACTGTCGGTGCGACGAAGTACCCTGTGTCCGCAGGAGCTTCGGTCCCACCAGTCACCAAAGTCGCGCCCTCGGCGATGCCCTTTTCGATGTAGCCGCGCACGCGGTCCCGTTGCGCTGCCGAGACCAACGGTCCCAGCTTGGTCTTGGCGTCCAGCGGATCGCCCGTCGTGAACCCCTCGGCGAACGTCTTCGCGAGCGCCACCGCTTCGTCGTGTTTCTCGCGCGGGACCAGCATGCGCGTCCACGCCGTGCACGTCTGGCCGCCGTTGAGGAATGCGTTGGAGACGCCGACCTTCACGGCGGTCGCCAGGTCCGCGTCGTCGAGGATCACGTTGGCGGACTTGCCGCCCAGCTCCAGCGTCACGCGCTTGACCGTGCGCGCCGCCAGCTCCGCCACCCGGGTGCCCGCGCGCACCGAACCGGTGAACGACACCACGTCCACTTCCGGATGCGTCGCGAGCGCCTCGCCGACCACCGGCCCGAACCCGGTGACGAGATTGACCACGCCAGGCGGAAAACCGGCCTCGTGGATCGCGTCGAACAGCTGGTACGCGCTCAGCGGCGCGACCTCGCTCGGCTTCACCACCACCGTGCAGCCGGCCGCCAGCGCCGGCGCGATCTTGCAGGTGATCTGGTGCAGCGGGTAATTCCACGGCGTGATCGCCGCGACGACGCCCGCCGGTTCGCGCACGATCAGCGAGTTGCCGACCTTCTCCTCCGGCTCCTCCTGGCCGAGCAGGTCGACATACGTCCGCACGTCGGTCTGCGGCAGCGCGGCCTGGATCCGGGTCGCGATCCGCAGCGGCGTGCCGACGTCCTTCGCGATCGTCTCGCCGATCTCCTCGGCCCGCTTCGCCAGCCCGTCGAGGAGCTTCTGCAGCAACTCGGCTCGCTCTGCCCGGGTCGTGGCCGCCCACGCCGGAAACGCCTCGCGCGCGGCCCGCACCGCCCGGTCGACGTCGGCCGCGGTGCCGTCGGGAATGTGCGCTTGGACCTGCTCGGTAGCGGGGTTTTCCACCGGGATCCGGGCTTCGCTCTCCGAGCGGACCCATTCGCCGCCGATGTACAGCACGTCGCGCTCAGCCACCGAGTCTCCTCCGACCTAGGGTCCTCTTCCCTCGCCGGATTCTATAGAAAACGTCCCCCGTGTCTAGTGCGGCGCGAGCACGCCCTGCGCCGCGAGGAAATCGACCAGCAGATCGCCCGCCTCGCGAATGTGCGCCGCCATCGCCTCCCGCGCCGCCTCCGGCTTGCGCTCGTTCAACGCGGCGAGCACCCGATCGTGGTCGTCGCGGGCGAGCAGCGGCCAGCCCGGGATGTCCGCATACGCCGAAAACGGGACATACCTGAGCGTCAAGGACAGCATCCAGGTGAACTTGGGCGCGGCGGCGGCGCGATTGACCATGCGATGCAACGCGAAATCGGCCCGCTCGGTCGCGTCGAGATCACCGTCGCGGACGGTTTTCTCGATCTCCCGCTGGAGATCGTCGAGCTGCGCCAGCCCGGACGGCTCCAGCCGCTCCGCCGCCCGCGCCGCCAACTCACCGGAGACGTACGCCTGCATCGCATACACGTCGACAACGTCCCGACGCGTCACCGGAATGACCCGGAATCCGCGCCCTGGACGGAAATCCACCATCCCCTCGCCCGCGAGCGCCATCAACGCCTCGCGGACCGGAGTGGCGCTGACGCCGAGCCTTTCGGCCAGATGCTCGGTGCGCAGCCGCTCGCCGCCGCGGACCGCGCCGGTCAGGATCAGATCGCGCACCTGCTTGGCGACCCGCGGACTCAGCCGCTCGCGCGCTTCTCCCGCCACCGTCACGAAAACTCCCCGCCAGCGTCGATTTCCCGCCATCGTAGCCGCTCGCCGCCGATGTGACCCGCATCACTTTTCGGCTTGGGGAGAACCTGAGGAGGGGGTCGCATCGACTATCCGGACGAACCCGTGCACGGGTGAACCGCACAGTGTCCATTGAGGACACTTCGAGGGAGGGAAACGGAATGTCAGTAAAGTCTTCGGTTCTGCGCCACGGCCGCCTGGTCGCCGGAACGGCGGTCGCCGCCGCCGTCATCGCGGGCGGAACGATCGGAGTCGCCGCCGCGTCGACCGGCGACCGCCCCGCCGCACCGGTGGCCGCCGCTCAGCCGCCCGCCACCGAACAGCCCCCGGAAGGCGCCCGGGCGACCGTGAAGGTCGACCCGAACCCGGCCGTCCCCGGCGGGGACGTCACGATCACCGGCAACTGCGGCGGAGGCAAGGGCCTGAAGAAGGTGATCGGCGGCTACCCCGGCCACGAGATCCTCAAGGACCTCAAGATCGTCGACGCGAACCCGGAAGCCTTCAAGGCCACGGCGAAACTGAGCAAGAAGATCGGCAACGGAGTAGGCCCGGTCCTGGTCGACTGCGACGGCGAAGCAGGCGTGACCCTGCTGGTGACACACGGCCCCGAGGAAGGCAAGTAGGAATGGGCATCGCGAAACGGCCCCGCGGCTCGAGGGTGACGCGGTCTGGTTCGGAGGTGGTACTGGCCGGGTAGGGCTGGTGCCGTCAGGGTTCGTCGGCTCGGTGGCGTCCGGACGCCACCGAGCGGCGACGCTGCCGCCTCCACGCGAAGGCGGTGGATCACGGTGACATTGCCTGCGTAAGGCCGAAACGCCGCCTCTGGCCAAGAGGATCGCCCCGCCAAGGCGACCATCGCCAGCGGCAGAGGCGACGCTGACCGCGAAGGCAATGGCCCGGCGCTGAACCTCGCCGACTCGGCTCGCCGAGCACGGCAGCCGGGCGGGCCACGCGCCTAACGCTTGCCGCCTCAGCCTGCTGATCTCAGCAACCGACGAGGCTGCGCAGCCAACACGGCCATCGCTGACTCGGCTCGCCCGGCGCCTGGCAGGCCAAGTGCCCAGTGCTGGCCGCGGTCCACTCAGCCCGGTGGCCTCAGCAACCGGCGTGACCCGCGCACCCAGCTCTGGCCACCGCCGAACCGGCTCACCGATCCCGGCACCGGCAGACCACGTGCCCAGCTCTAGCCATGCCCGACCCGGCCCGGCGATCCCAGCAACCGGCGAGACCGCGCAGCCAGCACTGCCATCGCCGATCTGGCTCGTCGATCCCGGAACTGGGCAGACCACGTGCCCAGCGCTGGCCACAGCCCACTCGCCGGCTCGACCAGTAACCCCAGCCCCGTGCCCGGCACTGAGAGCCAACCTCGCCGGGAAACAACGCCCCGGCTGAGCAGACCGTCCCGCCATACAGCCGGTCACCGCTCGACCGGACGCGTCCCGAGGGCTGCCTGCACAAGCAGGCACGTGCCCGGCCGGTCCCCCAGGCCGGCCGGTCACGCCCGCAGGTTCGCCCGAACGCGCGCCGAGACGCGCTGCGAGCGCCCGGCGCGCCCGCCGGCCAGCCAGGCACCCACCCCCGCGAGGGTGGAAAACCAGGGCCCGCCGAACGGCACCCGCCCTGCTGTGCGGCGGTATGCGGGCGCTGTGAGGTTGCTGTGCATCCGGCCGCACGGGATGCTCGCCGGGCATTGGCATGGTCATCTTGAGGCGTGAGAGTCACCGTTTCCCGGACAGCGCTGATCATCTGCGCGGCGGCCGCGATCGTCGCGACCGGCGGTGCCAACGCCGTCGTCGACACCGCTGACGTCACCTACTCGGCCGCTCCCGCGACCAGCAGCGCTCCGGCAAGCACCGCCGCCGACACAGCGAGCAAGGCCAGCCCGGCAGTCGGCGCGTTGTTCTCCGGCGGCAACCACTTCTGCACGGCCAGCGTGGTGCACAGCCCGACCGGCGATCTGCTCCTCACCGCCGCGCATTGCGTCAGCGGCGACGTCTCCGGCGTCACCTTCAAGCCGGGCTACCACGACGGCCTCGCTCCTTACGGCACCTGGCAGGTCACCGCGGCGGTGGTCGCGGACGGGTGGAAATCCTCGTCCGATCCGGACCTCGACTTCGCGTTCCTGAAGGTCGCCCAGCCCGGTCCGGCGAGCCTCGAAAGCCGCACCGGCGCCAACCAGCTCGGCACGAATCAGGGCTTCTCGCACACGATCACCCTCACCGGATACCCCAACGGCGCCGAACAACCGGTCGTCTGCACCGGTACGACCACTCAGTCCGACACCTACCAGCAACGCGTCGCCTGCCCCGGTTTCCCCGACGGCACCAGCGGCGGCCCCTGGGTCATCGACCAGGACCCGAACACCGGCACGGGCACCGTCATCGGAGCGATCGGCGGCTATCAAACCGGCGGCGACACCCCGGACGTCTCCTACAGCGCCTACTTCGACGACGACATCGCGCAGCTCTACAACTCCGCCGTCAGCTGACCAGCGAACGGGGACCGGCCATCCCACGTAGGGTTTTCGCCACCGAAACAGCTGGCTTGGGGAGGGCTGCGGTGAGTTCCGGATCGGCGGCGGGCTTCGACGAGTGGTACTCGAACATGCGCGGCAGCGAAGCCCACGACGACCTCCACCAGCGGCATCTGGGGCTGCCGCCGCGACTGCTGTCGAGCAGCCTGCTCACCTGGGACGGCCTCGCGGAAGTCGTCGAAGCGCTGCGGCTCGCGCCCGGCGACCGGCTGCTCGATCTGGCCTGCGGGCGCGGCGGGTACGGCCTGGAGATCGCTTCCCGGACCGGGGCGCGGCTGATCGGCGTCGACTTCGCGCCGGAGGCGATCGACCAGGCGCGGACGCTGGCTCAGCAGTTCGCGTCCGTGGACGCCGAATTCCGGCTGGGCGATCTTGCCGACACGGCCCTGCCCGCTGGGTCGGTCGATGCCGTCGTGTGCGTCGACGCGATCCAGTTCCAGGCGACCGCCGAGTCGTTCGAGGAGATACGGCGGGTGCTCCGTCCGGGCGGGCGCGTCGCGCTGACGACTTGGGAGGCCCTCGATTCCGCGGACGAGCGGGTTCTGGCGCGGATTCGGGCGGTCGACGCCGAAACCGGCCTCACCGCGGCGGGCTTTGCGAACGTGGTCGTTCAGGACCGTCCGCAGTGGAGGGCCGCAGAGCGTGCGATGTGGGAGGAAGCCGCGGCGCTCGACCCGGGGGACGATCCGGCCCTGCGGTCCATGCACGACGAAGGCGTCAAGGTGCTGCGGACCTTCGACCTCACGCGCCGAATCCTCGCCACCGCGACCGCGGGCTGACCGAGGCGACTGGCGCGTCGAAGCGCTCGTTCGCCGGTCAGCCAGAGCTGGGCGGAGCGGCGGGAGCCTGATGCAGCGAAAGATTCTGCCCGGCCTTCTCGTCCGCGGCCCACGCACCGGACTCCGCCGTCCACGTCTGGCCGGCGAAGCTCACCCGGTCGATCCCCAGTTTGGCCGCGCGGGCCACCAGCCAGCTCGCGATCCGCCAGCCCTCCGCGGCCGGGTGCGCGCCGCTCAGGCGGGCCGTGCCCAGTTCGGCGTTGGCGACCGTCACCAGGTTCGCCGGCGGGTTCAGCGTCAGGTTCCGGCAGGTCAGCGACGCCGGGTACTGGCCGGTCAGCGCACCGGTCAGCGCGGTGGCTTCGTCCTCCCACTGGGCGTACGCGCCGGGAGCGCCGGAGCGCTGCACCGCCTGCGCCGCCTCGGTGACGGGAATCGTCTGCCAGTTGTCGAGTTTCGCCAGCTTCTTGTAGAACTCCGTCGCGGAGTAGACCGGGTCCTGGAGCTGGTCGGGCGTGCCCCAGCCCTGGCTCGGGCGCTGCTGGAACAGGCCGACCGAATCCCGGTCGCCGCCGCTCAGGTTGCGGAGTTTCGACTCCTGCAGGGCGGTCGCCAAGGCAACCGTCACCGCGTGCGACGGCAGCCCTTGCTTGATGCCGACGGCGGCGATGATCGCGGCGTTGTTCATCGGCTCCGGCTGCAGCGTGTACTGCGGCGCGGAGGCGTCGTTCGCGCCCTTCGGCAGCGCCACCGTGCAGCCAGGGGTCTTCACCTCGTCGCTGCGCGAGAACATGACCACCACGACGACCACGGCCGCGAGGGCCACGACGACCGCTGCGATCGCCGCTCGCATGCCACACCCGCGCACCCGTTCCCGCCCTTCCCCACTGCCCACTTTAAGTGCACAGTCTGCCCGGGCGTCCCGGCCGCGAGACGCTCGGGTCAGGTCAGCCAGCGTTGGGAGCGCCCAGGAAGATCGGGTTGGACATGGCGACCATGGCGTTCGGAGTCGTCGTCTTCGGGCCGCCCGACGGGCGCCGCACCTCGACCCGCACCCAGCGGCTGTAGCGCGGGTACGTCGTCCACGTGACCGTCGCGCTGCCGGACTCGGGGACGGTCTCGCTGTGCTCCGGGCCGAGCTGGTCGAGAAACGTCACGGTCGTGCCCGGCACTCCGCGAACGACAGCCCGCACCTCGACCGGTGTGCCCGTGCCCGCGGCGAGCCGCCCGCCGATGCCCGCGGTGCGGCCCGCGCCGGAGACCGAGAAGTCGAGCTGCACGTCCTTCGATTCGGCGAGCCAGGACCGGCCCGCCTTCAGCCCGGCGAGCAGCTCCGCCCTCCCGAGCCGGTCCGCCTGGACAACGGTGTGCGGGAGCGCGACGGTGTGGTCCGGGTTGTGCGCGTCGGAATCGCCGATCGCCGGGATCCAGCGTCCGCCGCGCAGCAGGCCGTCCCAGTGCGTGACGCTCGCTTCGTCCTCCGCGGTCCACGGGCCGTTCCACACCTCGACGAGGTCGGCGATCTCGTAGGCGAATTCGTAAGTGCAGCCGAAACAGTTCGCGAACGGGTGCGCGGCGGTGACCAGGCCGCCCGCCCGGTGCACCTGGTCGGTGAACCGCCGGAAGTCGGCCGGGTCGGACGCGCGGTAGCGCCAGTCGATCCACGTGCCCGCCGGGACGCCGATCGCGGGCCAGTGGCCGGACCGCGTGGTGACCTCTTCGCCGTTCAGGATCAGCAGGTCGTCGGTGGCGTAGTTGCCCCACACCAGCTGCGAACTCGACGTGTTGTGGTCGGTGGACACGATGAAGTCCAGCCCGGCCGCGCGCGCGTCCGCGACGAGCTGCTCGGGCGTGCGCCTGCCGTCGGAGTAGACGGTGTGCAGGTGGGAGTCGCCGCGGTACCAGGACCGGCCGCGATCGCGCGCGGGCGCGGTCTCGGGGGCCGGGTTCGGCTGGAACGGCTTCGAGGTGTCCCGGCCGAACGTCAGCGTGATGTCGACGCGGTAGTTCATGCCCTGCGGCGCGACCGTGTACGGGCCGAGGATGACGTGCCAGCGCCCAGGCGTGATCGGCCCGGCGAGGTACCCGGGCGTCGCCTCGGCGGCGCTGATCGAGAACCGGTCGCGGAACCCGCCGGACCAGCCGCGGAAGCCGCGGCGGGTGCCGAGTTCGTGCCCTTCCGGGCCGAACATCCCGATGTCGCAAGCATTTCCGCGGGTTCCGGCGGGCACCGAGGGCTTGTCGTAGGAGTAGACGACGTCGATCTGCTTCACGCCGCGCGGCACGTCGACCGGGAGGTAGTACCAGTCGGGCACGTCCGGGCGGAAGGTGCCGGTGACGGTCTTCGTCTGCTGCCCGGCGCCGGGCGCGGGCGCCGCGAACGAAACGCCCGGAAGCATGCCCATCGCCGCCCCGGCCGCGACGACGCCGCCGGCCCGGAACAGGTTGCGCCGGTTGAGTTCCCCAGTGGACATGGCTACCTCCGCAGCAAAGAAGTCGCGCCGACGCTAACCGCCGGGACCACCCCCTTCAACGACGCTGCGGTGAACACTCGGCGACTCGACTGGCATGGACCACTCCGCGCACCGGCGCGCGCAGGCGACTCTCAGCGCACCGGAGCACGCTCTGCGTAGAGCGGCCGTCAGCCCCAGATCGGTTGGGGCGCGCGGGATCGCGGCACGCACAGTGCGCCTGCCGGTTCGCGCCGCCGCCGAACCGCGAGCCACGGTCGACGCGTTCAGCGGCGACCCGAACACGCTTGGATCACCGCGCGCCGGAACGAGACGCCACGACCGCAGCGCTGCGTTGCCCAAAGCGACAACCCGGGTGCAGCCGGCTCACCCCATCGCAGCACTCCCCTCCACGACCCGGTCCAGCCACTCCTCCATCAACGCCTCGAACAACACCGGCTGCTCGAACTGCAGGTTGTGCCCCGCCCGGTCCAGCACCGCGAAACTCGCCCGCGGATAGTGCCCCAGCAATCCGTACTGCTCCGCGAATCCGGTGGACGAATCCTGCCTCCCGCACACGATCAGCGCCGGTTTCCGGTACGCCGGACCGCTTTCCGGGTCGACCGAGAGCGGCCAGCCCGCCAGCATCCGCCGCAGCGCGGCGCGATCGGCCACCGCGAGCCCAGGCGCGACGTCCGCGCGGAAACGCGCCAGCGTCTCCGCGGACTGGACCACCGCGACCTCGCCGTACTCCGCCGCCTCCGCCGGGTCGAGGCTCGCCATCAGCTCCGGATCGGCGCGCAGCACCTCGTGCTCCGGAACGTCCCGTTCCAGCACCAGCACCGGGCGGCCGACCGGGCACAGCAGCGCCAGCCCGGCGACCTGTGCCGGCCGGGCACGCACCAGCCCGCGCGCCAGGTAACCCCCGTACGACTCCCCGACCAGCAGAAACGGCTCGTCGCCGATCAGATCGTCCACCAGGTCCCCGAGCGCGGCGACGAGGTCGTCCGACCCGCGCGCGGACCCGGCGGGCGATTCGCCCATCCCGGGCAGATCCGGGTAGATCCGCCGGAATCCGGGCCGCCGCGCGAAGACCGGCTCGAGACAGCCGGTCATCAGGCGGTGGTCCGGCGTCCAGCCGTGGACGGCCAGCACCGGCGTGCCGGAACCGTGCTCGACGTAATGCATCGTTCCCTCCCTGTTCGCCGGTCACCGTTGTACCGCACGGCACCGACAATTCCGGGACGCCAGCGGCCGGGAGGAGGACCGGACGCCCGCCGGGCGGCAATTTCCGGGGAATTCCCCGGAAAGTCAGCCGCGCGAGCTGATCAATTCTCTTTCCGGAGCCGGCCGCCCCGCGGCCGGACGGCTCGGAACACAAGCCAGCAGAAGGAAACCTGCCACGACGCCCAGGAGCACGTGGCCAGTGAAGGCACACAATCCGCACAATGCGGTCCATAGGACGATCTTCATCCACCGAGTGTAGGACCGAGCGGAATCGACGACGGCGGACTTGGGAAAGACTTAGGGTTAGGTTTAGCGGAATTCCCCGAAAGCAGCAAAAAGAAAGGGTTGCCTTTCCTCTCCGGCTGGCCGAGGGGTCCCTCCGGAGCCGCGAGGGCGGTCCGGCAGGATCGGGGCCGTGCCCACGCCCGGAACCAGCGCGCTCGTCGTCACGCTCCCGTCCGCCGCCGTCCTGCTCGACACCGCCGCGGCCGTCGATCCCGGACTCGTCCGTCCCGGCCTTCCGCCGCACGTCACGGCTCTGTATCCGTTCCTCCCCGCCAGCCAGCTCACCGACGAAACCGACGCCGACGTCCGGCAGCTCGCGGCGAGCTTCCCCGCCACCGAAGTGCAGCTGACCGATCTGGTCACCGCTCCCGGATTCGTCGCCGCGGCCGCACCCGCGCTCCAGCCCCTCGCCGATGCCGTATGCGATCGCTGGCCCGACGTGCCCCCGTACGGCGGCCGCTTCGGCGCGCACCCGCCAGCGCATTTGACGATCGCTCTCGGCGGCACCGACGACCAGCGCGCCGAGGTCGCCGAACGAGCGCGCGCCGCGCTCCCGATCACCGCACGGGCGGAGACGCTGCACCTCGTCGCGCTCACCGAGGAGGGTTGGCAGCTCCGGCTGTCGGCTCCGCTCGGAACCCCTGCGCGATAGCCCGCAGCCGGGCGACGTCGGCCTCGAAAGCAGTCCGCCCGGACGGTGTCGCGGGCTCGTCCGGGACAGCCCCGGCAGAGCTGCGCAGCACCTGCACAGCCGCGCTCGGCGACAGCTCCGGGCCGACCCCGGACAGCAGCAGGCCGTCGTTGATCTCGCTCATCATCGTCAGCAGCCGCTCCCGGCCGGTCCCCGACGAGCCGTCCAGCCGGACGACATCCGGATACCGCGACACCAGGTGCTGCCGAAGCGGCCGCAACACCGCCCGCGTCCGCGCGTCGCGCACGGCCCGTCCCAGCGCGGGCACCGCCGGCACCGTCAGCCCCACCACGATCAGCAGCACCGAAATCGCCGGGAACCCGACCGCGAGCGAGCACCGGACCGTCGAAAACGCGCCGCGGCACAGCTTCGTGGCCGGATGCTCCGCGGTCAGATCGCTGATCAGATCGACGATCTTGCCGACCAGATAAGCGAAAGCGAACACACAGGCCACGAGCACGATGCCCAGTCCGGCCCGCAGCGCACCCGTACCCGCGCGCACCGCACCGGCCGACACCACGGCGATGTCCGCCACCGCCAAACCCAGGTACAGCGTGTACACGACGATGTACACGACCAGTGTCGGGTTCGACCGGTACAGCTCGTCGAAGAGCCCTACGCCCCTCGGCAGCCCGCGCGTCGCGAAGAACGACGCAGTAAGCACCACGAGCGCAACAATCAGCGCTCCGAGCCGCGCGCGCCGCCGACGCTCCGCTACGCCACCGATCTCCGCGACAGTCACTTCGATGCCGTACGCGGCCACCATCGTCGCGAGATTCGACAGCAATCGCCCCAGGCTCGGGTACAGCTGGCTTTCGATCGCCTGCGCACTGTCGGCGAGAAGGCAGAAGGCGACGCCGAGAGCGATCAGGCTGGTCGCCAGCCCCACGCCCGCGCCAGTCCGCCGCGCGCGGACCGCGCGCCAGATCCCGACCGCGAGGGAGAACAGGCCGACCCCGAAGAAAAGAACGTCGATCATCCGCGCGCTACCCGAGCAGCGACGCGAAGCGCCGCGCGCGATCCGCGGCCGGACCGGAAGCGCCCGGCCGCAACTGGGCGCTGTCCTCCGTGGCGGCGCTCATGAGAAACACGGCGATAAGCTCCGCTTCGTACTCGTCGGAATTCGTCGTGACGCGCGTGAGCAGATGCGACAGCAGGTGCGCACTGAGATCAGGCGCGACCGTCGCCGCTTCGGCGTCCGTGAGCACGCATTCGCCTCGGTGCTCGCACAGCAGGTGGGCGATCTCGTGGGCGATGATGTGGTCCTGGTGCAGCGACGACGTGCCCGCCGCGTACGCGATCAGGTCGAAGTCGTCGTGCTGCTGCCACGCGCCGGAGGGCTGGCCGGGCGCGTAGTCGACCGCGAGCAGGTCGATGTCGCGGCCGCGATGCCGCTCCAGCCGGTCGATCCACGCGTTCATCGACCACGGCCGCGGGGCGGGCACGAGCCGCAGCAGGTCGCGCACCCGGTTGCGGGCGCGCACGCGCACGGTCGGGTCGATGTCCCCTCCCGAGGCGATCGGCGGCTGGACCAGCCTGGTGCACCACGGCGTCCCCGGTGCTCCGGCAGTGGCCAGCATAGCCGCCCGGGTCACTCCGGCTTGCGCCCGCGCCGGGTGCGCTCGCGGCCCGCGGTGTAGCTGTCGAGCTGGTCCATCAGCGCGGAAACCGTCTGCCGGTCGCGCTCGGACAACCGCATCGCGCGCTGGGCCAGGTCACGGGCCTGGGTGTCGCGCCAGGCGACGACGTCGGCGACCTGTTCGTCGACCCGGCCGGCGACCTCCTCGTCGAAGAAGTAGGTGACCGGCACGCCGAAGAACCGCGCGAGCGCCTGGATGTGCGACCGCTTCGGGTCGCGCCGGGCGCCGACGGCGAGCTGCTGCACGTGCGTCGCCGACATGCTGACGCCGGTGACGTCCGCGACGCCCTGGGCGATCTCGCGGTAGGAGTAGGGCTTGCGGTCGGGCGGGTGCACCGTCGCGATCAGGTGTGCCAGCCGCTGCGCGAAGCTGCGCTCCTCAGCCTGCTCGGCCATGCCGCCCCCACCACCGTTCCGTCTCCGTAACAGCGTCCAGCATAACCGTCTCGAAAACTTGACACCAGCCGTCCCGTTCCGGCTACACTCCCCCCGCGCATCGTTTAGAAAACTAAACACCGGGATCCGCGTGCGGTCGCTGGGGGTGCCCGCACGCGGTCCCGCGCTTGCCCCTGCCGGTCCGGGGAGAAGGACGCACAAGTGCCGCACAGGCCGCGGAGGTAGGTTGTGCGCCATGACACTCCCCCACAGTCCGGAAAGGACACCCGTCGTCGTCACCGGCGGCAGCGGCTTCATCGGCCGCGCTGTCGTGCGCGCGTTCCGTGAGCGCCACTATCCGGTCACTGTCGTGGACCGCGTGCGCTATGAGACGACGGACGAGGGAGTGCGCGTTGTCGTAGGAGATCTGCGAGACGCCGAAACCCGCGAAGCCGCTGTCGCAGCGGGCGTAGGCGGGATCGTGCACCTGGCCGCGCTGACGTCCGTCTTGAAGTCAGTGGAGCTGCCGCGCGACACGTACGCGGAGAACGTGGCGGTGACACAAGAACTTCTCGAACTGTGCCGCGTACGCGAAGTGCCACGGTTCCTTCTCGCGTCTACGAACGCCGTGGTCGGCGATGTCGGCACCAGCACCATCACGGTCGACCTGCCCACGAAGCCGCTTACGCCATACGGTGCGACGAAGGCAGCCTGCGAGATGCTGCTGTCGGGCTACGCCGGCGCGTACGGCATCACGACGTGCGCGTTGCGCTTCACCAACGTGTACGGGCCCGGCATGTCGCACAAAGACAGCTTCGTCCCGCGCATGATGCGTGCAGCGTTGAATAATGAAGGCGTGCGTGTGTACGGCACCGGAGAGCAGCGTCGCGACCTCGTGCACGTCGACGACGTCGTACGCGCGATCGTGCTCGCGTACGAGAGCGGCTACACCGGCCGCGCGATCGTCGGCGCCGGACATTCCGTGTCAGTGCTGGAAATGGTCGAGACCGTGCGCGCGGTGACCGGGGCCGAGCTGCCGGTCGAGCACGTGCCCGCGCCGTCCGGCGAGATGCCCGCGGTGGTCGTCGATGTGTCGGCGAGCGCGGAAACCATCGGCTACCGGCCGGAAATCGCCCTGGCCGACGGACTCGCCAGCGCGTGGAAGTACTTCTCCGGACTGGACCGGGCCGAGGCGCCGTGACCGGGTTCCTCCGCCGCCACGCGTTCCTGCTGGTGCTGCTCGCCGCGGGAACCACGCTGCGGGTGCTGTCCTGGATCGCCTACCGGCCGGCGCTGCTGTACATCGATTCCTTCCGCTACCTGGACAATCTGCACGCCCTGCGCGCCGACGGGATCAACCCGATCGGCTACGACCTGTTCCTGCGGCCGCTGCTCGCGGTCGGCGGGCTGTCGTTCGTCGCCGCGGTGCAGCATCTCGGCGGGCTGGCGATCGCGGTCGGGATCTACGCGCTGGCCCGGCGGCTCGGCGCGCGCAACTGGGTGAGCGCGCTGGCCGCCGCGCCGCTGCTGCTCGACGGCTACCAGGTGCAGATCGAGCAGAACATCATGGCCGAGGTGCTGTTCGAAGCCCTGCTGCTCGGGCTGCTGTGGCTGGTGCTGGCCAAGGGAAAACCGAACTGGCGGCGGATCGCGCTGGCCGGCCTGGTGGTCGGGTTCGGCGTGCTGGTGCGGCTGATCGGCATCACGATCGCCGCGCCGTTCCTGCTGTACGTGCTCGCTGCGGGCAGCGCGTGGCGGTCGTGGCGCGGCTGGCGCGACGCCGCCATCGGGTTGCTCGGGATTCTCGTCGTCGTGGTCCCGTACGCGGCGCAAGTCAAGGCGGAGACCGGAAAATGGGGGCTGAGCGGGCCGTCCGGCAGCATGCTCTACGGACGCACCGCCGCGGTCGCGGACTGCGCGAAACTCCAGCTGGACCCGGTCGTGCGGCAATTCTGCCCCACCGAACCGGTCGAGAACCGGCTGGTCGACAACTACACGCACGCCGATCTCGACCCGGCGTGGCCCGGTCCGCTGCCGCCCGGCGCGGACAAAGGCGCGCTGGCCCACGAATTCGCCGTCACCACGCTGAAAGCGCAGTGGTGGGACGTCACGACGTCGATCCTCGGCGACTTCGCGAAGAGCTTCCAGTTCACCCGGGACACCGCAGTCACCGACGTGCCGATCGACCGATGGCAGTTCCAGCTGACCTATCCGGAGTTCGCCGATCCCGCCGCGGTCAAGGCGGTCACGCAGCAGTACGACGGCACGGATCCCGAGGTCAACGAGCCGATCGCGGCGTTCCTGCGCGACTATCAGCTCAACGGCGGCTTCGTGCCCGGCGCGGTGCTCGGGTTCTTCGCGCTGCTCGGCCTGCTGACCGTGCTGCGCCGCAAGAAACCCCGGCACGTCGCTCGCGGCGGCGCGCTCTTCGCTGCTGGCACTGGGTTGTTCCTGCTGTTCGCGTCCGCGATGTTCGAGTTTTCCTGGCGCTATCAGCTTCCCGCGCTCGTGCTGCTGCCGGTCGCCGGGGCGCTCGGGTTCACGACGCTCACCGTGGCCAGCCGCCGTCGGCTCGGCAGTTATCCGGACGCTGTCGACGAAGGCGCGATCGCGGACTTCCACGAGCGGCATCCCGACGCGAAGCTGTCCGAGCTGACCGTGGTGATCGCCGCGTACAACGAGGCTGGCGGCATCGGCCAGGTACTGGAGAAGATGCCGGACGAGTGTCTCGGGTTGTCCGTCGATGTCCTGGTAGTCGTAGACGGCGGTACGGACAACACTGCGGTCATCGCGGAAGACCATGGCGCGTACGTGTGCGTCGCGCCCACTAACCGTGGCCAGGGCGCCGCGCTGCGCCTCGGGTACCACCTTGCCGCCGAGAACGGCGCGAAGTACATCGTCACGACCGACGGCGACGGTCAGTACGACAACAGCGAAATGGCCGAACTCGTCGCGCCGCTCCTGGACGGCACCGCGGACTTCGTGACGGGCTCTCGCCGCCTGGGGCACGAAGAGGCCGACAGCCGGATGCGCTGGGTCGGCGTACGCGTGTTCGCATGGCTCGCGTCGGTGCTGACCTGGCGGCGGATCACCGACACGTCATTCGGATTCCGTTCGCTGCGCGCGGAACTCGCGTGCGCGATCCCGCTGAACGAACCGCAGTACCAGTCATCGGAACTGCTGCTGGGCGCGACCGCGCGAGGCGCGCGTGTGCTCGAACGGCCGATGAGCATGCGGCTGCGCAAGGCGGGTAAGAGCAAGAAGGGCGGCAGTGTCGTGTACGGCGCGAACTACGCGCGGGTCATGACTGGGACGTGGTGGCGGGGCTACGTGCTGCGCCGCGGTCGAAAACGAACCGGTCGAGCATCGTGAACTTCGCGACGAACACCAGCGCGTAGCTGAACACGTACGCCGCGTCGAGCAGCACGACCCACCAGAAGTGCGGCAGCCGCAGCGGCGCGAGCAGGTGGCCGGCGAGCGTGGTCAGCCCGACCGAGGCGAGGCCGCCGAGCGAGATGACGAGGACGTAGGGCAGCAGCTCGCGGCCCACTTCGGGACGGCCGCGACGGCCCCACACCCAGCGCCGGGTGAGGAAGAAGTTCAGCACCGCGCCGGCCGCGAACGCGCACGCGCTGGCGAGCCACGGGGCCCCGTCCGCGGCGAGCACCGCGATCAGCGCGGCCTGGCTGAGCAGGGTCGCGGCCACCGAACTCGCGGCCGCGCGCACGAACCGGATCGCGCCGCGGCGGCGCGGGCCCGGCGTTTCGTCCGTCGTGCGGGGGTTCGCCGGGTTGGTTACCGTCGTCATGTCCCCAGTTTCCCCTCGGGCCGCCGGTTCCGCCGCACGGCCCCCGGCCCACAGCGGATTCACAGCTGGCTGCCAGGCGAACATCAGCGGCCCGCGCTTAGGTTCGGATCTGCCACCGCGACACCGGGTTGCGACGAAGGAACCTGTCTGTCGCGACGACGAAAGGAAGGGTGCTCTGGATGCGAGTACTGGTTCTCGGCGGTGACGGTTACCTGGGCTGGCCCACTGCGCTCCATCTGTCGGACAAAGGCCACGAAGTGGCGGTTCTGGACAATTTCGCGCGGCGGCAGTACGACGTGGAACTCGGCGCCGAGAGCCTGGTCCCGATCGAAGACCTGAGCACCCGCACCGACGCGTGGCACGCGGTGTCCGGCAAACGGATCGCGCGCTACGAAGGCGACCTGCTCGACGCGGAGTTCCTCTTCGAGACGGTGCGCGAATTCCGGCCCGCCGCGATCGTGCATTTCGCTGAGCAGCGGTCCGCGCCGTATTCGATGATCGACCGCGAGCACGCCGTCTACACACAGCACAACAACGTGGTCGGCAACCTCAACCTGCTGTACGCGATCGCAGAGATCGACCCGGACATCCACCTGGTCAAACTGGGCACGATGGGCGAGTACGGCACCCCGAACATCGACATCGAGGAAGGCTGGCTCGAGATCGAGCACAACGGCCGCCGCGACCGGATGCTGTACCCGAAGAAACCGGGCTCGTTCTACCACCTGTCGAAGGTGCACGACTCGCACAACATCGAGTTCGCCTGCCGGATCTGGGACCTGCGCGCGACCGACCTCAACCAGGGCGTCGTGTACGGCCAGCAGACCCCGCAGACCGCGCTCGACCCGCGGCTGGCCACACGGTTCGACTACGACGCGGTGTTCGGCACGGTGCTCAACCGGTTCGTCATCCAGGCGGTGCTGGGCCAGCCGCTCACGGTGTACGGCAAGGGCGGGCAGACGCGCGGCCTGATCGACATCCGCGACACCGTCGAGTGCATCCGGCTGGCCGTGGAGAACCCCGCCGAGCGCGGCGAGTTCCGGGTGTTCAACCAGATGACCGAGAGCATGTCGGTGCGCCGGATCGCCGAGGTCGTCGCCGACCGCTTCCCCGGGCCGGTGCAGATCGAGAACCTGGACAATCCCCGGGTGGAGCAGCCCGAGCACTACTACAACGTCAAGCACACCGGGCTGGTCGGGCTGGGACTGGAGCCGCACCTGCTGTCGGACACGCTGATCGAGTCGATGTTCGACATCGTGGGGGCGAACAAGCACCGGGTGAACGACGAGCGGCTGCGCCCGACGGTGCGCTGGCGCGGGGCTGTCGAAGCTTCCTGAGCCGTCTGGTTCGCGGTCCGGTTCCCGAAGAGGCGGCACCGCGGGCCGAGTTGTCCGTTGCCGGGCCCGGACGGGGCCCCTGGTCCGTGAAGGGGCCCTCACGAGTAGCCCCATCCCGCCGTCCGCCGGTCCGCCAAGAGCCGCACCGCCCTGGCCAGCCCCTTCGGCCTGGGCAGGCGAACCCGAGCTGCATCTTGACTCTCCGGCAGGGGCCGCGGAATCCCCCACGGACGCCGAACCCGGCCCGCCCCGCGAAGGCAGGCGTGCCGAAATTGTCGGTGCCGGGTGGGATGCTCTTCCGGTCAGCCCCGGAGGGGGACGGAACCGGAAGAGCGGCAAGGAAACGTGGGGGACGAAGGAGCGGCGCGGTGGAGCCCGGAGCGGGTGCTCGAACTCGCGCCGGACGCCGCGTCGGCGAAAGCCGGGCGCGGGCAGGCGGCGCCGGCGAAGTGGTCGGACGCGGGCGCGTCGGCCCGTGCCGTCTGGGGCGCGTGCCAGGGCAGCGGGAAGCGGCCGTATCAGACGGCGGTGGAGGTGGCCGGGCCCGCGTTCCGGTGCACCTGCCCGAGCCGGAAGTTCCCGTGCAAGCACGCGCTGGGGTTGCTGCTGCGCTGGTCGGAGGGCCAGCTCCCCCGCGCGGAGGAGCCCGGATGGGTGCACACGTGGCTGCACGAGCGAGCCGCGCGGGCGGAACGGGCCGAGAAGAAGACGGACGCGCCGAAGGACCTCGAAGCGGCGGCGAAGCGGGCCCAGGAGCGGCTCGCGCGCGTCACCGCGGGGGCCGCTGAGCTGCGCGGATGGCTCGCGGACCGGGTGTCCGCCGGGTTCGCGACGTTCGAACGCGGGGGCACCGAGGAGTTGTACACGGTCGCGTCGCGGATGGTCGACGCGCAAGCGCCCGGGCTGGCGAACGGCCTGCGCCGGGCGGCGGCGCTGGTCGGCCGGGGCCGGGATTGGCCGGATCGGCTGCTGGCCGAGTTGTCGCTGGTCTACGTGCTCGCGGACGCGGCGAACCGGCTGGAATCGCTGCCGGGCGCGCTCGCCGACACGGTCCGGTCCCGGCTCGGGTTCTCCGTGGGCAACGCGCAGGTGCTGGAGTCCGGCGAACGGGTGCCGGACCAGTGGCTGGTCACCGGCGCGATCGACGAGGAACAGGATTCGCTGCGCAGCAGGCGCACGTGGCTGCGGGGCAAACGCAGCGGCCGGGACGCGCTGGTGCTGTCGTACGCGCCGCCAGGACGTCCGCTGGACAGTTCGCTGCCGCCGGGGTTCGTGGTCGCGGGAGAGCTGGTGTTCTACCCGGGCGCGGTGCCGCTGCGCGCGGTGTTCGATCATCGCGAGGAACCGGTGGCACCGGAAACGGCCCCAGCCGGCGGCACGTTCGCTTCGGCGCTCGCCGGGCACGCCGCCGCGCTCGCGGCCGATCCGTGGCTGGACCGGTGGCCGGTGCTGGTGAGCGATCTCCGTCCGGCTCGGCACGGCGAGGGCTGGGCACTGTCCGATGTAGACGGTGCGGCGCTGCCGCTGGCTCCGGCCATGGATCCGTGGCCGCTGCTGGCGCTCTCGGCCGAGCAGCCGGTCACGGTGGCCGCGGAGTGGACGACCGCGGGGTTGCGGCCGTTGAGCTGCTGGCATCAGAACGGGATGGTGCGACTGTGACTGCCTGGGACGACCTCGTCGGCACCGTTCTGCTCGGCACCCGCCGCAGGGCCGTCGACCTCGCCAGTTTGCCTTCCGGGGTAACGGAAATCGCCGGCCAGCGCGCCGAACCCGCCGACCAGGCGCTCGTCGCCGCGGCGGCGTTCACCGGGTACCGGCGCGCCGGGCAGCGGCCGCTCACCGGCATCGAACCCGAACCGGCCGCGGCGCCGGACAGCCGGCCGTTCGTCCCCGCTGTGGCGCGGGCGCGGCTCGGACATCTGCTGGGGGCCAACCGGCCCGAACTGGTGGAGGAATGGCTCACCACGGTGGCGGACAAGGGATTCCGGGTGCCCGCCGAGCGGCTGCCCGCGCTGGCCGACGCCGCGCGCACCCGGGTATCGCTGCGGGCGCCGCTCGCCACGGTCGCCGGTCCGGTCGGCGCGTGGCTCGGCGAGCGGAACCCGGAGTGGGCGTTTCTGGTCGCCGCCGACGACGACACCAGCGACAACGCCTGGGAGTTCGGCACCGCCGCGCGTCGGCAGGCCTGGCTGGAACGCGTGCTCAGCACCGATCCCGCTCGCGCGCGGGAGACCCTCGCGGCGGCCTGGAGCAACGAGCCGGCCGACCTGCGAGCGACGTTCCTCTCCCTGCTCGGCGAGCATCTCGCCGACGAGGACGAGCCGTTCATCGAAGCCGCGCTCGGGGACCGGGCGGCCGGGGTGCGCGACATCGCGCTGCGGCTGATCGGCCGGTACCCCCACTCGCCGTCGGGCGAGCGGATGATCGAGCGGCTGCGGTCCTGTGTCACCGTGCGCAGCCGCGCGCTCCGGGCCGACGTCCTCGAATTCACCCCGCCGGAGCCGGACGACAGCCTGCAGCGCGACGGCATCCGCGTCCCGGCCGGTCCCGGTCAGGGCACCGCCCGGTTGCGCGCGATCATCGCCGCCACTCCCCTGCGGTTCTGGGCCGAGTACGGCACGCCGGGCGAACTGGCCGGGATGCTCGTCGAAGGCCCGCCGCTGAACGTGGTGCGCGAAAGCTGGGCCACCGCCGCGCTCCGGCAACGCAATGAAGAGTGGGCGCAAGCCCTCGTGGAGGCCGAACCGGGCGGACGCAGCACCGCGGCGCTCATCGGCGTGCTGTCGCCCGAACAGCAGGCCGCCACGGTCGCGAAGCTGACTCGCGGGCTGCCGGTCGAGGCCCTCACCCGGCTCATCCTCGACCTGCCGCAGCCGTGGCCCGCCGCGCTCGGCACGGTGCTGCTCGACTGGGTCGCCGGCCAGCGCGACCACCGGCTGGTCGCGCACGCGGCCGCGCTGATCGCGAAAGCCGTGCCGGTCCCGTGCCTCGACCACCCGCTGGCCGAGATCCCGCTTCCCGGCGAGGCCGCCCCGTGGCGGCGCGCGGTCGCCGAAACCCTGTCCTTCCGCCGTGAAATGCACAAGGAGCTAGCATGACCTCCCCGTCCTCCGGCCGCACGCCGAACAGGAATACGCCGGCGAACTGGCCGCCCTCGCCGCGGCCGACGACCGGGCGAAACCGCCGTCGTGGCGGCTTTCGCCGTGGGCGGTGGTCACCTACCTGCTCGGCGGGAAACTCGACGACGGCACGGAAATCAGCCCGAAGTACGTCGGCCCGCGGCGGCTGATCGAGGTCGCGGTCGCCACCCTCGCCACCGACCGCGCGCTGCTGCTGCTCGGCGTGCCGGGCACGGCGAAAACCTGGGTGTCCGAACACCTCGCGGCGGCGATCAGCGGAGACTCCACGCTGCTCGTCCAGGGCACCGCGGGCACCTCCGAGGAGCAGATCCGCTACGGCTGGAACTACGCGCGGCTCATCGCCGAGGGGCCGAGCGACCAGGCGCTGGTCGAAAGCCCGATCCTGCGCGCGATGCGCGACGGCAAGGTCGCCCGGCTCGAGGAACTCACCCGCATCCCGGCCGAGGTGCAGGACTCGCTGATCACCATTCTGTCGGAGAAAACGCTGCCGATCCCCGAGCTGGGCACCGAGGTGCAGGCCCGGCCCGGGTTCACGCTGGTCGCCACGGCGAACAACCGGGACAAGGGCGTCAACGAGCTGTCGAGCGCGCTGCGGCGGCGGTTCAACACCGTCGTGCTGCCGCTGCCGGACACCGCCGAGGCCGAGGTGGAGATCGTCCGGCGGCGGGTCGGTCAGCTGGGCGCCGCGCTGTCGCTGCCCGCCGAAGCCGCGGATCTCGCCGAAATCCGCCGCGTGGTCACGGTTTTCCGCGAGTTGCGGGCTGGCCGCACCGAAGACGGCCGCACCGCGGTGAAAACCCCGTCAGGCACGCTTTCGACGGCGGAAGCCATCAGCGTGCTCACCGGCGGCCTCGCGCTGGCCGCGCATTTCGGCGACGGGGTGCTGCGCGCGCACGACGTCGCGGCCGGGATTCACGGTGCGGTCGTGAAGGATCCGGTGGCCGACAGCGCGATCTGGAGCGAGTACCTGGAGACCGTGGTGCGCGAGCGGGAGGGCTGGGCCGACTTCTACCGGGCAGGCCAGGAGATCTCCGGATGACCACGCATCTCCTCGGCATCCGGCACCACGGCCCCGGTTCGGCGCGGGCGGTGGCCGCCCGGCTCGCCGAACTGGAACCGGACGTGGTGCTGATCGAGGGACCGCCGGAGGCGGACCAGCTCGTCGACCTCGCCGCGGACGACGACATGCGGCCGCCGGTGGCGTTGCTGGCGTACGCCTCCGACGACGTGTCGCGGGCGGCGTTCTGGCCGTTCGCGGTGTTCAGCCCGGAGTGGCAGGCCCTGCGGTACGCCGCCGCGGCCGGAGTGCCGGTGAAGTTCTGCGATCTTCCGGCTGCACACCAGTTCGCGCTCGGCGAGGAGCGGACCGCGCCCCGCACCGATCCGCTCGCCGAACTCGCCGCGGCGGGCGGGTACGACGATCCGGAACGCTGGTGGGACGACTTCGTCGAGTCCCGCCGGGGCGAGGAATCGCCGTTCGAGGTGATCGCCGACGCGATGACCGCGCTGCGCGAAGGCGACCGTCCGGACGATCAGCACGAGCAGCGGCGCGAGGCGTACATGCGCACCGTGCTGCGCAAAACGCGGAAGGAAGGCTACGAACGGATCGCCGTGGTCTGCGGGGCCTGGCACGTGCCCGCGCTGGCCGATCCGCTGCCGCCCGCTTCCAAGGACCAGACTGTCCTCAAAGGACTCCCGAAGCGGAAGGTCGTGTGCACGTGGGTGCCGTGGACGCACGGCAGGCTCGCGTCGGTCACCGGGTACGGCGCGGGCGTCCGCTCCCCCGGCTGGTACCACCATCTGTTCAGCACCGCCGACGACGTCACCGCCCGGTGGCTCACCGCCGTCGCCGGGGTGCTGCGCGAGGAGGACCTGCCCGTTTCCACCGCGCACGTGATCGAAGCCGTGCGGCTGGCCGACACGCTGGCCGCGCTGCGCGGCCGGTCGTCCGCCGGGCTGGCCGAGGTCGACGCCGCCACGCGGGCGGTCCTGTGCGGAGGCGACGACGTCCAGGCCGACCTGGTCACCCGGCGGCTGGTGGTCGGCGAACTGCTCGGCGAGGTCCCGGACCGCGTCCCGCAGGCCCCGCTGGCCGCCGACCTCACCGCGACCGCGCGGCGGCTCCGGCTGAAACGCGAGCCCCAGGCCAAGGAACTGGACCTGGACCTGCGCACGCCGGGCGGCCTGGACCGGTCGCGCCTGCTGCACCGGCTGCAGATCCTCGGCATCCCCTGGGGCGAGCCGGAACTGTCGTCGGTCCGGAGCAAGGGGACCTTCCGCGAAACCTGGACCCTGTGCTGGGAGCCCGGTTTCGAGGTCGACCTGGTCGCGGCCGCCGTGCACGGAACCACCGTGCCCGCGGCCGCCACCGCGGTCGTGCGCGAAACCGTCGCCGAATCGCCCTCTCTCGCCGACATCACCACCGCGGTAGAACGCTGCCTCTTGGCCGATCTGGGCGACGCGCTGCCCGAAACCCTCGCCGCACTGGACACTCGCGCCGCCGCCGACGCGGACGTCGCGCACCTCATGACGGCCCTGTCTCCGCTGGCGCGGGCGACCCGCTACGGCGACGTCCGCGGCACGGACACCGCGCGGCTGCGCGAGGTCGCCGACCGGATCCTCACCCGGGTCTGCGCCGGGCTTCCTCCCGCGGTGCACGGCATCGACGAGGACGCCGCCGCACAGTTCTGCGAACTGGTCGACGACGTCCACGAGGCCACCGACCTCCTGGGCGACGCCGCCCGAGACCGCTGGTTCACCGCCCTCGCCCGCTTGTCCGCCCGCGATTCCCTGCCTCCGCTGCTGGCCGGCCGCATCGTGCGCCTGCTGCACGACGCCGACCTGCTCGACGGCGCCGAAGTGGAGATTCGCCTCGGCCGCATGCTCACCCCCGGCATCACCCCGGCCGACGGCGCGGCCTACGTCGAGGGCTTCTTCTCCGGCGGCGCGCTCCTGCTGGTCCACGACGAACGCATGCTGCGCGTCGTCGACACCTGGCTGACCTCGATCCCGCCCGAGGTCTTCACCGAGGTGCTTCCCTTGCTGCGCCGCACTTTCGGCGCCTTCGCCGGCCCCGAAAAACGCGCGATCGGCGAACGCGCCGCCACCCTGTCCGGGGCCCAGCGAGCCGCCCCCGCGCTCGCCGAGGACCTGGACGAGGTCCGCGCCGCGGCCGCCCTGCCGGTATTCGCCACCCTCCTGGGAGCCACGTCATGACCGATCCCGAACGCCTCCGCCGCTGGCGCCTGGTGCTGGGCGGAGACTCCGACGGCACCGGCCACGCACTGTCCGAAGGAGACACCGGCGTCGACAACGTGCTGGCCGCCCTCTACGACGAGGGCCCCAAGAACCGGCGCGGCGGCGGCCAGCGCAGCGGCGGCTTGCAAGCCTCCGCACCCCGCGTCGCACGCTGGCTGGGCGACATCCGGCAGTACTTCCCGGGCTCGGTGGTCCAGGTAATGCAGCGCGACGCCGTCGACCGGCTCGGCATCACCCGGATGCTGCTGGAACCGGAACTGCTGAGCGCGGTGGAACCGGACGTCCACCTGGTCGGCACCCTGTTGTCCCTCAACAACGTCCTGCCCGAGGAGACCAAGGAAACCGCACGCACCGTCGTGCGCAAAGTCGTCACGGAACTGGAGGAACGCCTCGCCGAACGCACCCGAGCAGCAGTCCGCGGCGCACTCGACCGCGCGGCCCGCACCCAACGCCCCCGAGGCGCGGACATCGACTGGGACCGCACCGTCCGCCGGAACCTGAAACACTACTCCCCTGAGCTGAAAACCATTGTGCCCGAACAGCTTTTCGGCTTCGGCCGCCGAGAACAAAGCGTCCGCCGGGACGTGATCCTGGCCGTGGACCAGTCCGGCTCGATGGCGGAATCCGTGGTGTACTCAGGGGTTTTCGGTGCCGCACTCGCCTCTATGCGCGCGCTGAGCACGAAATTCGTCGCATTCGACACCGCGGTAGCCGACCTGTCCGACCACCTGGACGACCCCGTCGACGTCCTCTTCGGCACCCAACTGGGCGGCGGCACCGACATCAACCGCGCGTTGGCCTACTGCCAAGGACTGGTGGAGCGTCCCGAACAGACCCTCCTGGTGCTGATCAGCGACCTGTACGAAGGCGGAGTACGCGACGACCTGCTGCGCCGGGTGGCGGACCTGGTCGGCTCCGGGGTGCAGGTGGTGACCCTGCTGGCGCTGTCGGACTCCGGTGCGCCGTTCTACGACCGCGAGAACGCCGCGGCGCTGAGCGAGCTAGGGGTGCCTGCTTTCGCTTGCACACCGGATCTGTTTCCGGACCTGATGGCCGCCGCGCTCCGAAGGGAGGATTTGAGCCGCTGGGCCGCCTCGGCAACGGCCGAGTGACCGCCCGCCGGTGAACCGGCCGGCGGTGCCGGAGAACGTTCCCGGCCGGGCCGCCGGAGACGACGGCATCCCAGCGCATTCCGGCGCGGCGCGGCGAGAGTCCCCGCCCGACACTGCACGAGTCCCGGCGCGACGCGGCAGGAATTTGGCCCAACGCGGCAAGAATTCGGCCCGACACGGCGAGAGTTCCGGCGCGGCGCAGCACGAGTCCCGGCCCGACACGACACGAGTCCCGGCCCGGCGCGACAGGAGTCCCGGCCCGGCGCGACAGGAGTTCGGCCCGACACGGCGCGAGTCCCGGCCCGGCGCGGCACGAGTCCCGGCCCGACACGGCGCGACACGGCAAGAGTTCCGACCCGACGCGGCAGGAGTTCGGCCCGACACGGCACGAGTTGGCCCAACGCGGCAGAGCTTGACCCGACGCGGCCAGAATTCCGGCGCGACATGAGCAAGAGCCCGGCCCGACGCGGCAAGAACGGCGAACCCGTCCCGCGCGAGTCAACCCGCGAAATCGCCCGGGCTCAGCACCGGCAACCGGGATCTCCCGCCCGGCCCGAAGCCACTGCCGTGCCGGTCATCCCGCCAGCGGGCTCAGTGCGGGCAGCGCGCGGGACGGACCCACCCGCGCCAAAACCGCCACCGCACCGGATATGTCACCATCAGGCGCATGGCACCCACCCCGGCCCAGCTCTCCCAGTTGCGGCAGCTGCGCATGGCCAAGGACGCCATGGACCGGGACTGGGCCAGTCCCCTCGACCTGGACGCGATCGCCGCCCACGCCGGGTACTCGCGGTATCACTTCGTGCGGCTCTTCCGGGCCGTCTACGGGCAGACGCCCGGGCAGTACCTCAGCCGCCGCCGGATCGAGCGGGCCGAGGATCTGTTGCGGACCGCCGATCTGTCCGTTACCGAAATCTGCGCACTGGTCGGGTTCAGCAGCCTCGGCTCCTTCTCGGCGAGCTTCAAGAAACACACCGGCCTCACCCCGAGCGACTACCGCACCCGCAATGTCCGGCCGAGCCAAGGGCTGGTCCCCGGGTGTTACGCGTTGCTGTGGCACGGCGGCTTCAAGGGACTCGGCGAAGAGCGCAATTCTTGAGAAGCCCAGTGACCGCTCCCGCGACTACGGTGGGTCACAGGAAGCAGGCGAAAGGCGCCTGCCAGTACTGAGGAGCTGTCCGTGATCAAGGGCATGTCCATCACCAACGTCTGGGTCCTCGACCACGACCGCGCCAAGGAGTTCTACACCGAGAAGCTGGGCCTGGAGGTCCGCACCGATATGACGATGGGTGACGGCGGGATGCGCTGGCTGACCGTCGGAGCCAAGGACCAGCCGGATCTCGAGATCACCCTGATGGTCCCCGGCTCGCCCGCGCTCGATCCGGAGTCCGCCGAGGCGTTGAAGAAGCTCGTCGCCAAGGGAGTGCTGGGCGCGGGCGTTTTCAGCACCGACGACGTTCACGGCGACTACCAGACCCTGAAGGCACGCGGCGTCGAGTTCGTGCAGGAGCCGCAGGAGCGGCCCTACGGCACCGAGGCCATTTTCCGGGACGATTCCGGCAACTGGTTCTCCTTTACCCAGCGTCGCGAGAATCTGGATCTCACCAAGGATTGGAGTTGCTGACGAAACCTCGGGCAACGCGGAACCCGGCAGCGCGAGTGTCACCACCGAACTCACCGCAGGCGGCCCGGCTTCCCGCCCAGGCTCAGGCAGCTCGGTCGAATCGCAACACGCCATCGTTCAAACGACGCAGTCGCAGGTCGGCCGCGTCCAGCACGTAGTTCTGCCGCATCAGCCACGGACGCCGGTTCCCCTGGCGCGGCAACACCGAGGAGGCGCGAGTGAGATAGCCCGAGGTCAGGTTCATCAGCGGCCGCCGCTGTGCCGCCGGGATCGCGGGCGGGCGGGGCACGCAGGTGTCGAAACCGTTGCGGGACAGGTGATTCAGCAACCGGCACACGTACTGGGCCACGAGGTCCGACCGGAGCGTCCACGACGCGTTCACGTAGCCGACGCACCACGCGAGGTTCGGCACCCCGGCGAGCATCATGCCCTTGTACACCAGCTGGTCCGAAGGCTCGATCACCCGATCGTCCACGGTCAGTTCGATTCCGCCGAACGCGATCACCCGCAGGCCGGTCGCGGTGACGACCACGTCCGCGGGCAGTCGCGAGCCGGATTCCAGTGCGATGCCGTCCGGGGTGAACCGGTCGATCCGGTCGGTGACGACGTCTGCTTTGCCGCTGCGGAGCGCCCGGAAGAAATCCGCCCCGGGTGTCAGGCACAGGCGCTGGTCCCACGGCTGGTACTGCGGCGAGAAATGCGGGTCGACCGGGATCGAGGCGGGCAGCTGCTTCGCCGCCGCGTCCCGCAGGAAGCGCGCCGCGCGTTCGGGCTGGCGTCGGGAGAACTGGTACAGCAACGTCGTCACCAGCACGTTCTTCGCGCGCACCACGTGGTACGCCAGCCGGGAAGGCAGGATGCCCCGCAAGCGGCGGGAGAGCGAGTCCGTCCACGGCCGCGACAGGACGTAGCTCGGCGAGCGCTGCAGCATCGTCACCGACTCCGCTCGCGAAGCCAGCTCGGGCACCAGCGTCACCGCGGTGGCCCCGCTGCCGATGACCACGACTCGTTTGCCCGCGCAGTCCAGGTCCTCCGGCCAGAACTGCGGGTGCACGATCTCGCCGCGGAATTCGTCGCGGCCGGGGAAATCGACGACGTGCCCGTTCTCGTAGCTGTAGTAGCCGCTGCACAAAAACAGGAAAGAGCAGGTGAAGGTCACGGTCTCGCCGTCGTGCTCGGCCTCCACCGTCCAGCGGGCCTCCGCCGACGACCACGCCGCCCGCACCACCCGGTGGCCGAAGCGGATGTGCCGGGTAACCCCATGGTGCGCGGCGGTCTCCCGGATGTACTCCAGGATCTCCGCGCCGGACGCGATCGCCTCCGGCTTGCGCCACGGCCGGAACGGGTAGCCGAGCGTGAACATGTCCGAATCCGAGCGCACGCCCGGGTACCGGAAAAGGTCCCAGGTTCCGCCGATCGTGTCCCGGGCCTCGAGGACGGCGTACGTCCGGCCTGGAGACTGCTGCCGCAGCCGGCAGGCCGCGCCGACACCGGACAGCCCCGCTCCCACGATCAGGACATCGAAATGCGCCAAGATTCCTCCCGGTCCGACAGACGATACCCAGCCTAAGGCCAAGGCCGCGCCGAAGTGGGGCCCCGCCGGGCCAGGCCGGGAACCACCGGCCCGGCGGGGAAAACCGTGCTCACCGCAGGGGAACGATCTTGGTGGCGCCGAAGGTGTCCTTGAGCGGAACCTCCACAGTGCGCCGCCGCACCGTCACGCGGACGCTGTCCTGCCGCTGCGTCGGGTCGGAAACAGCGAGGCTGTTCCGGCCGAGCGCCACCGAAGCCGGTCCTGAGACGGATACCTCGTCTACGGTACCCGCACTGTAGAAGTTTGCCAGCAGTGTGTTATCCCACAGCCGCAAGGCCTGGACATCCGCCGTATTGGCCCGAACGCGCCACGCGAGCACCGAAGCGACTGTCCCCACCACCGACGCGCCAGGCAGAACCGCGTACGCGTACTTCGCGTCCACAGGCTTCGCGCCGTGCTCTATCACCAGTTTCTGGTACCGCCGCGTGTTCGGCGTCGTGGTGCCCTTCGTGTTGGCACCGGTGTCGACGTCGCGCCACGCGCCGGTCCGGTCTTCGCGCAACGCGGTGACCTCGGCGTTGTCGAGCAAGACATACCCGCCGACGTGGTCGAGGTGCAGCCAGCGCGGCCGGTGCAGCGTGGCCGAATCGCCGACGATGCGTGCGTCGGCCAGCAGCGTGCCGCGTCCGTTTTCGCCGAGGTTGCGGTTTTCGATCGTCGTCCGGACCGCCTGCCCGGACGTGTCGGTGATCCCCGCGCCGAGACAGACAATCCCCGCCGGAGTGAAGAACCACGACTTTTTCGCTGATAAAGAACCGTCTTCGGACACGAAATCCATCGCGTATGCACCATGCCGGGCATCCCAGCGAACCCCGCCGACATGCGCCTTCGTCGTCAACGGCGTGCCCGCCAGCGGCCCCGGCGGACCTGCCTTCGAGGTGGTGCCAGGCAACAAAGCCGGATCGACGGTCGGCCAATAGGCGTCCGAGTAGTGGCCTTTCGCGTTGGGAAGGAACAGGTACAGGACGCCGTCGCCGACGTGCCAGCCGTGCAGGTTCATCCCGTTGATCGACTCGTAGCGCGAGATCCGCGTGGAGCCCACGCCGAGCGACGCGGACCAGCCCTCGGTCACGTGCACCATCCGGTCCTGCTGGCCGAAGATCCGGTGCGTCGCGACGATCGGCGCGGGCCGCACCCGGCCGGCCAGCATCTCCTGGGCGAACTCGATGCCCGGCGTCGCGACGAGGTCCGGGCCCGGCGCGAACCGCTCGGGGTCGGGGATCTCCAGGAACGGCGCGTACGTGCCTTCCTTGATCCACTTGGCGGCGAGCCCGGACAGCTCGGACTTCGCCGAGCCGGTCGCCGACCGCGCGAGGACCAGAGTCGCGACCGTCAGCTGGTGTCCGATGTCGTGCGCCGTTTCGCCCTGGCGCGACAGCATCCGCCCGCGCACCGGCTCCATCAGCGCGCCCGCGTAGACGAACGGCGCGAACGTGTCGCCGACCAGCGCGTATACCTGCTGCTTGAGGTCGTCCGGCAGCGCGTACTCGGTGCCTTCGGTGACGTGGATCGTCCCGGCGAGCGCGGTCAGCAGGACGATGCCGTAGTGCCCGGGGTAGGGAATGGTGTCGTGCTGGATGAACGAGCCGTCGGCGTGGAAACCGTCGCCCGCCGCGCGGTTCAGCTTCGCCAGGACGCTCGCCGCTCCCCCGCCAGCGACGTCGGTGATCGCGTCGATGCCGGTGCGGATCCACGCGGTGTCGCCGGTGAGCGCGCCGGACACGATCGAGATCAGCGCCTTGTCCGCGCGGTTCGCACCGGTTTCGACGATCTTCGGGTTGTTCGCGCGCAGATTCGGGTTGCCGACGAACCGCTTGACCGGGCTGACGTACCGCGCCAGCTCCTCGGCGGTCAGCTGGTCCGCGACCGTGACGAGGGTGTGCAGCAGGTAGTACGGCACGCCGATCTCGTAGGTGTACCAGTTGCCGATCTCGCCGACCTGCGGGTTGTACTGGCTGGCGTAGATCAGCTCCAGCGCCTTCTTGATCCCGTCGAGCACCTTCGGATCGCCCGACAGCGTGCCGCCCGGCGTGCCCCAGTCGACCGCGATCGCGCGCAGCCGGGCATACATCGACGTGGTGTAGTCGCTGCCCGGGCCGAGCGGGAGGTCAGTCCACAGTGGACCGTTCCCGGAGACTGTCATGCTGTCGTAGTACGACTTCGCGACCCGGCCGAGGTTCTTCAGCGCGGCCGTGCGTTCCGGCGACGGACGGTTGATGCCCGTCTGCAGCTCGCGGTAGCCAGCCACGATGGCCTTCAACGGATCAGCCGAGGCCCGTGATGAAGGCGCGGCGAAGGCTGGGCGCGCAGTGGCGACGAGTGCGGCGGCGATGGCACCGCCACGCAAAGCGGTTCTGCGGTTCACGGGCATGACGGTGCCTCCCAGTGGGGTTGGTCGTGAGTGGCAATCCCGGCTAGAACTGGGATTGCCACTCACGAGGGGATCTGCTCAGCGCGCTCCGTCGACACGGCGCGGCAGCTGCCACGGGTTCGCCTCCTGCAGGGCCTCCGGCAGCAGCGCGTCCGGGAAGCTCTGCCACGCCACCGGGCGCAGGAAGCGTTCGATGGCGGCGGTGCCGACCGAGGTCGTGGTCGGCGCGGTCGTCGCCGGGTACGGGCCGCCGTGCTGCTGCGCCCAGCTGACCGTGACGCCGGTCGGCCAGTCGTTCCACAGCAGCCGTCCGGCCAGGCGGGTGAGGGAAGGCAGCAGCGGACGCACGAAGTCGGCGTCTCCCTCCTCGCCCTGCACCGTCGCGGTGAGGCCGGGTTCGAGGCTGTCCAGCACCTCGATCAGCTCGGCCTGGTCCGAGTAGGTGACGATCAGCGACGCCGGGCCGAAGTGCTCCTCGCGCACGGCCTCGCCGCCGGCCAGGAACTCCTTCGCGGTGGTCGCCAGCAGCGAAGGCGTGAACGCGTCGCCGTCCTGCGCGCCTTCCACCACTGACTCGACGCCCGACACCGCGCGCAGGTCCGCCAGCTTACGCGCGAACCCGGCCGCGATGCGGTCGTTCAGCATCTCCTGCTGAGCCACCGCGCCGACCGCCTCGCGCAGAGTGTCGGCCAAACCGTGGCCTTCGGGCAGGAACAGCAGACCCGGCTTGGTGCAGAACTGGCCCGCGCCGAGGCTGAACGACCCCGCGTAACCCTTCGCCACCGCCTCGCCGCGCGCGGCCACCGCACCCGGCGTGACGACGACCGGGTTGACGCTGCCCAGCTCGCCGTAGAACGGAATCGGCGTCGGCCGCGAGACCGCGATGTCGAACAACGCGCGCCCGCCCGGCACGGAACCGGTGAACGCGGCGGCGGAAATCCGCGGGTCCTTGAGCGCCGTGACGCCCTGTTCGACCCCGTGGATCACCGCGAACGCCCCCTCCGGCGCACCCGCGGCGGTCAACGCCCGCGCGACGATCTCGCCGGTCCGCGTCGAAAGCCCTTCGTGGCCCGGGTGCGCCTTGAGCACCACCGGACAGCCAGCGGCCAGCGCGGACGCGGTGTCGCCGCCCGCGACGCTGAACGCGAACGGGAAGTTGCTCGCGGCGAACACCAGCACCGGCCCGATCGGCACGAGCACCCGGCGCAGGTCCGGCCGCGCGCCCATCGGCCAGTCCGGATCGGCGTGGTCGACGGTCGCGCCCAGGAATTCGCCGTCCCGCAGCACTTCGCCGAACAGCCGCAGCTGGAACGTCGTGCGCGCGAGTTCGCCCTTCAACCGCGGCGCGGCGGGGAGATGGGTTTCCTGGTGCGCCAACGGGATCAGCTCTTCAGCGGCGGCGTCGAGCGCGTCCGCGGCGGCGGCCAGCCAGCTCGCCCGCTCGGCCGGGGTGCTCTCGGCGAACGGCCGGGCGGCCGCCGCGGCTGCGGCCAGCACGCTTTCCAGTTCGGGGGCGGAAGTTTCGCGGCTCAATGGATCTCCTCGTCAAACAAGTTCACTGGTGCCGAGTGCGCGGCGGCAGGCAGCCAGCTCGCCCGCTCAGCAAACGGCCGACCAGCCACCACCAACACACCCTCCCATTCCCCAACGGAAGTTCCGCGACTCAACGAACCCCCTCCGTCAGCTTCACCACCGCCGAGTGCGCAGCGGCCGTGGCAGCGTGCAAGTCCGGCCAGCGTGCAGGCCCGGCGAGGCCCAAGTGGTACAGGTGCAGTTCGGTCGCGCCGGCCTTGGCCAGCTCGGCCACGTACGCCTCGATGTCCGGCACCGCGCTCGCCGCGACCGCTGTGATGTAGCTGCCGATCGCGACTCGTTCCGGCAACGCCCGTCGCGCGGCCGTCACCGCGTCGACGCTGCCCTGGCCCGGGGCCCAGTTCTGCAGCACCACCGTCTCGGCGTCGTCGGCTGCCGTCGGGGTCAGACCGGGCAGTGCGCCGGTGACCCACGGGTCGAGCGCGCCGTGCAGCACGATCCGCGTGCCCGGTTCCAGCACCGCCAGAACCGCGGCGCGCAACGCGTCGGTCGCCTGCTGCCGTCCGGAAAGCAATTTCTCTTTCAACTCAGCCGGAAGTCTATCCTCGACCACCGACAAATCCGCGGTCGCGATCAGCCGCTGCACCTCAGCGCGCAAAGTTTCCCGAACGTCCGCGGGGTCGAGGCCGGTCCAGCCGTCCGCACATGCGTCGCAGCAGCAGATCGACAACAGCCGCGCTGTAGCCGGGGCCCATACCCCGTCGGTCTTCTCGTGCTGATGCTGATGCACCCCGCCAAGCGGACCGCACGCCTCCAGCAGCACCGACGAAAGCTTCAGCCCGGCAACGGATTCCGCCGTCAGCGTCGCCGCGTACTCGCGCACCGCGGGCTGCGCCGGGCACAGCGCCCACGGGTACGTCTCGCCGAAGCAGTTGCGCACGGCGTACTGCGGGAATTCGGTGCCCAGCTGCGAGTTGTGCGTGAGCACGATCCACGCGGCGGCCGGGATTCCGGCCTCGTTGAGCCGCCGGACCGCGTCGCCGCCGCTGTCCTCCTCCGAAACCCAGTCCGGCGTCGCCGGCACGAGATCGCGGCCTGCCCACGCCTCCGCGCGCACCGGCCGGTAGAGCGCGGCGGTCCGCGCGACCACCGACGTTCGGTCCGTCGACCACGGCGTCGCGGCCCTTGCGCTGTGGTAGGCCAAGGCCACCGCGACCTCGTCGACACCGAGATCCTGCACCCGCTCGACGAACGCCGTTTCGCCGAGCACGTCCCACGGATACGCGTATCCGGTCACCTTCACCGGCTCACCACCTCGCCGTGTTCGGCTCGAAGCCGGGCGTGTACTTGCGCATGTACGTCACATCGTCCCGTTTGGTCAGTCCACATCGGACATAGTCCTCGTGCGCCCTGGCGAGCGCGTCCTGGTCCAGCGTGATCCCGAGCCCGGGCCGGTCCGGCACCGCCACCGCTCCTTCGACGAAATTCAGCACGCCCGGCTCGATCACGTCGGCAGTCTTCCACGGCCAGTGCGTGTCGCAGGCATACGTCAGGTGCGGGGTCGCCGCCGCGACGTGCACCATCGCGGCGAGGCTGATGCCGAGGTGGCTGTTGGAGTGCATGGACAGTCCGACGCCGAAGCTTTCGCAGGCCACCGACAGCGCCTGGGTGTCGCGCATCCCGCCCCAGAAGTGGTGGTCGGACAGCAGCACGCCGATCGCGCGCGCCCGGAACGCCGGCTCGAGGTCGCCGAAATTCACCACGCACATGTTGGTGGCCAACGGCATGCTCGCCTCGCCCGCAACGCGTGCCATGCCCTCGATGCCCGGCGTCGGGTCTTCCAGATACTCCAGCACGCCGTCGAGTTCGGCAGCCACGCGGATGCTCGTCTCGGGCGTCCACGCCGCGTTCGGGTCGATGCGCAGCGGGTGCCCGGGGAACGCTTCGGCCAGCGCGCGAATGCCCTCGATCTCCTGCTCGGGCGCGAAAACCCCACCCTTGAGCTTGATCGAGCGGAACCCGTACTCGTCGACCATCCGCTTCGCCGAGCCGACCAGTGCTTCCGGCGTCAGGATGTCGCCCCAGCTGTCTTCTTCGGCACCGATGTGCGCACCGTACTTGTAGAACAAGTACGCGGAGAAGTCGACGGCGTCGCGAGCCTTCCCGCCGAGCAGGTCCGCGACCGGACGGCCGAGGAAGTGCCCTTGCGCGTCCAGGCAGGCGACTTCGAACAGCGAGTACACGCTGGCGATCGTCTTGCGGATGGAGAACCCGCCGATCAGCCCGTGCTCGTCGGTCAGCACCGTGCCGGCGAGCGTGCGCGCGACGATCCGCTTGAGGCCCGGCAGGTCGAACACGTCGTGTCCGGCCAGTTCCGGCAGCACCTTGCGCACCTCGCCGAGGAACGCCGCGTCGCCGTACGACTCGCCGAGGCCGACCACGCCGTCGTCGCACACCACTTGGACCACGCTGCGCAACGCGAACGGCTCGTGCACGCCCATCACGTTGAGCAGCGGCGGGTCCGCGAAGGCGACCGGGGTCAGCACCACGTCCCGGATTTTCATCAGAGGCCTTTCAGCGTGGCGAAACCGTTTTCGACGACCTTGCCCAGCCGGTCGATCTGCTCGGGCGTCGGCTCGATCAGCGGCGGCCGGACGCTGCCGACCTTGTCGCCGCGCAACCGGGCGGCGGCCTTCACCAGCGACACCGCGAAGCCGGGCGTCTCGTCGCGCAAGGCCACCAGCGGCAGGTAGAACCCGGCGAGCAGCGCGTCCATCGTCGCGTTGTCTTCCTCCGCGAGCGCGCGGTGGAAGCGGTGCGCGATCTCCGGCGCGAAGCAGTGCACCGCCGAGGAGTAGCGCGCGACGCCAGCCGCCGCGTACGCCTTCGCGGACACCTCGGCGGTCGGCAAACCGTTGAAGAACAAGAAGTCCGCGGACCGCTGCGTGCCGAGCGCGCGGATCGTGGTGACGATCCGGGTCATCGCCTCGACGTCGCCGTAGCCGTCCTTGATCCCGACCACCGACGGGATGTCCAGCAGCTTCGCCGCGGCCGGCGCGGTGAAGACGCCCGTGCTGCGGTGGTAGACGATCACCGGCACGGAGGTGTCGCCGATCGCGTAGCGCACGTAGTCGACCAGGCCGTCCTGCGGCCCGGTGACCAGGTACGGCGGAAGTAGCAACACGCCGTCAGCGTTCCCCGCCTGCGCGGCCGCGACACCCGCGCGCGCACCCGCGGCGCCGCCGCCCGCGCCGACCCACACCGGCACTCGCCCACCAGCGACCTCACGCGCCTTCGCCAGCAGCGCGGCGACCTCGTCGACCGACAGCGAGCTGAACTCCCCGGTGCCGCACGCGACGAACAGCGCGCCCGCACCGGCGGCGATGTGGCTCTCCACGTTCTCCGCGAACCCGTCGAGGTTGATCTCGAGGGCTTCGGTGAAGGGGGTGAGCGGGAACGCCAGCAAGCCGTCCAGCTCGATCTCGGTCTGTGCCATCAGTTTCTGCTCCAATGTTCACATTCTTGAATGGAGTCTGTTATCGTGACTATGTTCACCCACAAGAACGCTGTTCGGGACGCTAATATGGCCGGACTCACAAGTCAACGGCCCGGTTGGAGGACGCGCATGGCGCAGAAGACAGACCCCGCCGCCGCTCCCGCTCCCGCGGAGTCGGCGGGCGTGAAGTCGGCGCGGCGCGCCATCGACCTGATCGAGACGTTCGCCGCGAACGACGTGTGGCTGTCGCTGTCGGATCTCCATGCGCGCACCGGGTTCCCTCGCTCCAGTCTGCACGGACTGCTGCGCACCCTGCTGGACGCGGGCTGGCTGGAGGCCGACGCGAACTCCGCGCGCTACCGGCTCGGCGTGCGCGCGCTGATCTGCGGCACCGCGTACCTCGACCGCGACGCGATCGTCCCCTACGCCACCGAAGCTTTAGAGCGCATCCGCGAGAAGACCGGCTTCACCGCGCATTTCGCGCGCCGCAACGGCACCGAGGTCGTGTACCTGGAGACGCGCGAGTCGCAGCACTCCACGCACCTGATCTCGCGCGTCGGGCGCACCCTGCCGACGCACGCGACCGCGCTGGGCAAGGCCCTGCTCGCCGAGCTGACCCACGAAGAGGTCGAGGCGCTGATGCCGGAAGAGCTGGTCGCGCTCACCCCGAACACCATCACCACGCTCGACGCGCTGCACGCCGACCTCGCGCGCACCCGGGAACGCGGGTACGCCGCCGAGATCGAAGAGGGCACCCTCGGCGTGCGCTGCGTGGCCGCGGTGATCCCGTACCGCATTCCCGGCACCGACGCGATGAGCTGCTCGATGCCGCTGGGCAAGGTCACCGACGCCGACGTCGAACGCGTCGGCGAGCTGCTGGCCGAAACCACCGCCGAGCTTGGCCAGCAGCTGCGCCGGGCCGGAATCCGCTGACCGCCGCCGTCCGTGTCGCCCGCTCGCGGGCTTTCGTGAGAGGAAATCCATGCCAGACCAGCGTGTGCTGATCACCGGATCGGCCGGCGTCGTCGGCACCCTGATGCGGCCGCGGCTGCGCCGTCCCGGCCGGGTGCTGCGCCTGCTCGACCTCGCCGAGCAGCCCGCCGCCGAGGACGGCGAAGCGGTCGAGATCGTGACCGGCTCGGTCACCGACCCCGAGGCGATGGCCGCGGCCTGCGCGGGCGCGGACGCGCTGATCCACCTGGGCGGGCTCAGCCGCGAAGCGTCGTGGGACGCCACGCTCGACGTCAACATCAACGGCACCCACACCGTCCTCGAAGCCGCCCGCGAAGCCGGGATCCGCCGGGTCGTGCTCGCGTCGAGCAACCACGCCGTCGGCTTCCGCCGGAACGACGAGGCAGGCGAGAACGGCCACCCGGCCGACTCCAGCACCCGGCCAGACACTTATTACGGCGTAAGCAAAGCTGCGATCGAAGCGCTGGGCAGCCTGTACGCGTCGCGCTTCGACATGGACGTGATCGTCATCCGCATCGGCTCGTGCTTCGAGACGCCGCTGCCGCTCGGCCCGCGCGGGCTGTCCACGTGGCTGTCGCCGGACGACGGCGCACGGCTGTTCGAGGCGTGCTTGAGCGCGCCGTCGCCGGGCTACCGGATGATCTGGGGCGTCTCGGACAACACCCGCCGCGTCTACTCGCTCGCCGAGGCCGAGGCGCTGGGCTACAAGTCCCACGACAACGCCGAGGTCTACGCCGAGCAACTGGCCGACAAGCCTGCGCCGACTGGTGCGGCCGCGGAGTACCTGGGCGGGCCGTTCTGCACGGCGCCGCTGGGAGTGTTCAACCCGCTCTGAGGGGCACAGGTCCGCGAGGGCCTCCCCGAGGGAATCAGATTCCGGCATCCGGGACTTAAGCCGTCGTCGCGGGTGCGATTGAGGCATGCCAGCGCGGCTCCGTCCGGACTAGCGCGAGCGCCTGCAGCGGAGTTTGCCGTCTGTGAGGGGTCCTCTGAGGGAATCTGATTCCCGCAGGGGACCCCTCACAGACCGACCAACACGGTCATGCGGACATAAACCGGGCATTTCGCCGAGATTCGCGTCCTTTGTGGACGGCTGGCAGGCTGGGACCGCCCAGATGACAATCCCGCCATCCGCGCTAGCCCCGGCAAGAGCAGCACTGAAGTTCGCGGCACGAGAGGTACCCTCGCCCACGGAACCCTCGAAGAGGAGGACGCCGTGGGCGAGCTGGGGCCTGCCGACACCAACGGCATCCTTTCCCTGCCCTGGATCCGCCCGGAACGCACCAGCGCGGGCCTCGGCTGGGACCGGATCTACCTGTCCAAACAGCGCGAACGGCCCTACCGCGCGGAGTTCGGGCCCGCCCGCACGCATCAGCTGATCCTGCATCTCGCCGGTCCGGTCACGGTCCGCCGCGGGGTCGGGTCGCCCGGCGAGCGCAGCCGCCGGATCCCGGCGGGCGGGCTCTTTCTCCAGCCCTCGCACCAGGAACTGTCGGTGGAACTCGGCGGCGAACTGGACACGCTGCACGTCTACCTGCCCGATTCGGCGGTGCAGGAGGCCGCCGGTTCGGACGCACCGGTGCGGCTGGCCGACGAACTCGGCAGTATCGATCCTCTGCTGGAGCAACTGGTGCTCGCGCTCGACAGCGTCGTGCGGGAGTGGGAGCCCGGCGCTCGCGCCTACGCGGATCAGCTCAGCATGCTCGTCGCCGCGCAGCTCGCGCGTCAGCATCGAGCTGGCCGGAGCGCTCCGGCGGCGGCGAGGCCTGCGGAGGCGCTGACTGACCGGCAGTTCGCCCAGGTGCGCGAGCTGATGGACGAACGGCTCGCCGAACCGCTCGGGCTGGCCGAGCTGGCCGCGGCGGCCGGGTTGAGCGTCAGCCGGTTCGCCCGGCGGTTCAAGGCGCGGACCGGGCTGCCGCCGCACCGGTACCTGCTGCGGCTGCGCGTCGATCAAGCCGGGTTGCTGCTGCGCACCGGCACCGAACCGATCGCGGACATCGCTGTGCGCTGCGGGTTCTCCCATCAGGAACACCTCACTCGGGTCCTGCGCGCCCACCTGGGCACCACGCCTGCCGCGCTTCGCCGGGACGGCTGACGCGCGCGTTTCGTGCAGCCTGCGCAGCACGTCTGTGCAGGCGCTCGCCCCGTGGTGCCCGGATACTCGACGTACCCGCGTGGAAGGACCGTCGATGTTCACCTACACCGCCAACCCGGCCCGGGTCGTGTTCGGCCGCGGCACGCTCTCCGTCGTCCCCGACGAGGTGCAGCGGCTCGGTGCGCGCCGGGTGCTTCTGGTGGCCGGAAAGTCCGCGGCCAAGGCGGCCGACCAGACCGCGGAGGCGCTCGGCCCGCTGCTCGCTGCCCGCTTCGGCGAGCCGACCATGCACACCCCGGTCGAGGTCACCGAACGCGCGCTCGCGCTGGTCACCGAGCATTCCGTGGACTGCGTGGTCGCGATCGGCGGCGGGTCCGCGACCGGGCTGGCCAAGGCGCTCGCGCTGCGTACCGATATCCCGCAGATCATCGTGCCGACGACGTACGCCGGGTCCGAGATGACGTCGGCGGTCGGCCAGACCGAGAACGGCCGCAAGACCGTCCAGTCCTCGCCGAAGGTGCTGCCCGAGGTGGTCGTCTACGACGTCGACCTCACCTTGGGCCTGCCCGTGCCGACCTCGCTGACCAGCGGTGTCAACGCGATGGCGCACGCGGTCGAGGCGCTGTATTCGGCGCAGGCCAACCCGATCGTCGACCAGTTCGCGCTGGAAGCGATCCGGCTGCTCGCCGGTGCGCTGCCGAGGATCGCCGCGGATCCGTCCGATGTGGACGCCCGGACGGACGCGTTGCGCGCCGCGTGGCTGTCCGGTTCGTGCCTCGGTTCGGTCGGCATGGGCCTGCACCACAAGCTCTGTCACACTCTCGGCGGCAGTTTCGGCTTGCCGCACGCGGAAACGCACACGATCGTCCTCCCGCACGCCATGGCGTACAACGCGCCGAACGCCCCGGAGGCGATGCGGCGGATCGCCGACGCGCTCGGTGCGCCGGACGCGCCGACCGCGGTGTTCGATCTGGTCGCCGGTCTCCCGGTGCCGCATTCGCTGGCCGAAATCGGTCTCGCGGAGGGCGATCTCGCCAAGGCCGCCGAGCTGGCCACTGCCGCGCCGTACCCGAATCCTCGCGAACTCACCCGCGACGGCATCGAAGACCTGCTGCGGCACGCGTGGTCCGGCACCCGCCCGGCCCCGGCGGAAGGCACGCCGCCGGACCTGCGCGGGCTCACCCAGGAGGTCGTGGACAGCTTCGCCAGCACGCCCGATCCTCGGTTGCGCGAACTGCTGTCCGAGTTGGTCCGCACGCTGCATGCGTACGTCGTGCGCACCGATCTCACTCAGGAGGAGTGGGAGTACGCGATCGGCTTCCTTACTCGTACCGGGCAAATCAGCTCGGACACGCGGCAGGAGTTCATCCTGCTGTCGGACACCCTCGGCGTTTCGAGCGTGGTCGATGTGCTTACGAACTCACGCACGCCGGACACCACGCCGTCGGCCGTACTGGGACCGTTCTATGTGGAGGGACCGCCGGAAACCGAGCAGGGCGCGAATCTCGCCGAAGGGTTGCCGGGCACTCCACTGTGGACCGATGTCCAGGTGACCGAACCGGACGGAACCCCGGTGCCGGACGCGGTAGTGGACGTGTGGCAGTCCAATGAGGACGGCTTCTACGACGTCCAGCTGCCCGATGTGGACGGTCCGGTGCTGCGCGCCCGGTTCCGCACCGACGCCGAAGGACGGCTGCGGTTCTGGACGATCGTGCCCTCGGCGTACCCGATCCCGGACGACGGCCCGGTCGGCGGCATGCTGGCGGCCACCGAACGACATCCGTACCGCGCGCCGCACGTGCACTTCATGATCGCCAAACCGGGCTACCGCACGCTCGTGACCCAGCTGTTCGTGCGCGGCGGCGATTACCTCGACTCGGACACCGTCTTCGGCGTGAAGGACGGCCTGATCGTCGACTTCGCCGAGCAGACCGGCCCCGCGCCGGACGGGCGCGAACCCTGGCGCCGCCTCGATTTCACCTTCCGCATCTCCCCCGGGAACCGCTAATGACCAGCTATGACACCGATGTCCTCGTGGTCGGCAGCGGCCCGGCGGGCGGTTCGGCCGCGCTGCTGCTCGCGACCTACGGCGTCCGCACCGTGCTCGCGACCAAGTACAGCTGGATGGCGCACACGCCTCGCGCGCACATCACCAATCAGCGGACCATGGAAGTCCTGCGCGACCTCGGCATCGAAGACCAGGCGCTCGCGCAAGGCACTCCCCCGGAGCTGATGGGCGACACCGTGCTCTGCACGTCGCTCACCGGCGACGAGATCGGCCGGATCGCCAGCTGGGGCACCGCGGACCGCTCGGCCACCGAGTACGCCTCGGCGAGCCCGTGCCACATGATCGACCTGCCGCAGACCTACCTGGAACCGATCCTCGCCACGAACGCCGCCGCTCGCGGGGCGAAACTCCGCCTGGACACGGAATTCCTCGACTTCACCCAGGACGCCGACGGCGTCACCGCGCGGCTGCGCGACCGGGTCCGCGGCGACGAGTTCACGCTCCGCGCCCGCTACCTGATCGGCGCGGACGGTGCCCGAAGCCGCGTCGCAGAACAGGCCGGGCTGCCGATCGACGGCCAGTCCGGCAAAGCCGGCAGCATGAACATCACCTTCACCGCCGATCTTTCCGAGTACGTCGCGCACCGGCCGAGCGTGCTGTACTGGGTGATGCGGCCGGGTGCGCACCTCGGCGGCATCGGGATGGGCCTGGTGCGGATGGTCCGGCCGTGGAATGAATGGCTGCTGACCTGGGGGTACGACATCGCGCAGCCACCGCCCGAAGTGGACGGCGAAGAGGCTACGCGGATCGTGCGGGACCTCGTCGGCGACCCGGACCTGCCGGTGGAGATCACCTCGACTTCACTGTGGACGGTCAACCACAGCTACGCCACGCAGTACTCGTCCGGCCGCGTTTTCTGCGCGGGCGACGCGGTGCACCGGCATCCGCCGTCCAACGGGCTCGGGTCCAACACGTCGGTGCAGGACGCGTACAACCTGGCGTGGAAGCTCGCGATGGTCGTCCGCGGCGAGGCGGGCGAAGGACTTCTCGACAGCTACAGCGCCGAGCGCGCGCCCGTCGGCAAGCAGATCGTGGACCGGGCGAACCTCAGCCGCGACCAGTTCGGGCCGATCTTCGCCGCACTCGGCATCGACGGAGACAGCGATTCGGACGCCATCACTGCCGGTCTCGCTGCCTGCACTGCGGCCACTGAGGACGGAACACTGCGGCGGAAGCGGTTGCGGGAAGCCATCGAGCTGAAGAACTACGAATTCAACGCGCACGGCGTCGAAATGGACCAGCGTTATGTCTCGGCCGCAGTGCTGCCGGACGGCGTAGAACCAGACGCCGCAAGGGATCTCGAGCTGTACCACCGGCCGACGACGACGCCGGGCGCGAAACTGCCGCACGTCTGGCTCGTCGGCCCGCACGGCCGCCGAGTGTCCACACTGGACCTAGTCGGCCACGGCCGGTGGACTGTCCTCACTGGACTTACTGGTGCCTGGCGCGAAGCCGCCGAGAAAGCCGGTGCGGACCTCGGGCTGGACCTAAGGGTGGTCACCATCGGTTCGCCCGAGGCCCGCGACTCCTACGGCGACTGGGCACGCATCAGCGGCATCGAGGAAGACGGCTGCCTCCTGATCCGGCCGGACGGCTACGTCGCCTGGCGACACGCCGCCGCCGGAACCGGGCTGACGGAAGCACTCCACCGCCTCCTCGACCGTTAGCTCACGGCATCCCCCACGGATCGCTCGCCCCGCCCGGCGCCACCGGCCGGACCGTAAAGTCCGGCCGGTCACCACGGCGGTAAACATACGCGTCCTGACCGCGTCCGAGATCGACCTGGACATCACCGTTCGCCAACCGCCGCCACCGCCGCGGACGACCATGCGCGTCCGTCACCGTCAGATCGCCGTCGATCCCCGGCCGCAGCACACACGGCGCGCCCGCTTCGCTATGTACCTTGAGCCAGCGCGTTTTCCCACCAGCACGGGAAGCGCTGAGCAAGAACGCGCCTTCGGTCCGGAAGTCGCGCAGCGCGATGTCGCCCCACGCGGCCGGTACCGCCGGGAACAGCCGGAGCACGCCGCCCCAGCTCTGCACCAGCATGTCCTGCATGGATTTCGCCGCCGACAACGGCGTTTCGATGACCGGCCCGGATTCCTTGTACATTGTGTTCGGCTGGATATAACGCTTTTGCAGTTCGCCGAGGTAATACGCGGCCTTCTCGCCGCGCAGCATCTGCGCGGAGATCGACGCGGCTCCGGTGAACGTGTAGCCTTGCAACGCTCCCTCGAAGCCGACCCAGTGGTTGAGCGAGGTTTCGATGATCTTGCGATGCTCCGGCTGTTCCCAGGTGATCTCGTAAAGCGGGTAGATCTGCAGCAGATGCGAGTAATGCCGGTGCGATTTCGCGAACGGGACGCCCGCACCGATCATGTAGCCGTTCTCGTCCGCCGGATAATCGGTGAGGGTGGCGAGCACCTGCTGCCACTTCCCCGCCAGCGGATCGGCGATGCGCAGCTCGCGCGCGGTGTCCAGCAACGTCTTGCAGCCCCAGCGGATCAGCGCGAGGTCGTAGTTGGTGTCCGGCGCGTTCACGCCGTACTCGGGCGAGAAGGTCGCCGGGAGATGCAGCCGTCCGTCCGGGCCCGGGGCGAGGAAATGGAGGTAGTAGTTGATTGCCTTGCGCAGCAACGGGAACAGGGTGTCGCGCAGCAGGCGCCGGTCCATGGTGTGCCGGTAGGTCAGCCAGACGTTGTGCAGCGCCCAGGTCAGGTTGCCGACCTCGGGCGTCGGCGTGTCCTTGCCGGGGATGCCGACCGGGTAGCCGCTGGTCGAGTCGGCGAGGCCGTTGAGCAGCGTCATGTCGGTGGTGCGCGGGATGCCCGCGGAATCGTCCTGGTACGGCTTGGCGACCTGGCTGGTGAGCCGGTCGCGGTACTTGCCGAGCGCGTAGCTGACCGCGTCGAGTTCGAGGTGGTTGGAACCCTGGATGAGCCAGTACTCCAGCTGCACGTTGAGGTTCCACCACGTCGCGGGCCACGGCGTGTTTTCCAGCCACGGCCCGGAAGTCGCCATCACCGGCGCTTCCCGGCGCGCGGCCGACGCGACCTTATACAGCTGGATCCAGTAGAAGCTCTGCAGCCGAGTGTCCGGAATGGACAGGAAGCTGCGCCGGTAATAGTCGTGCCACCAGCGTCGGTGATCCCAGGTCAGCACGTCCAGCGCGGTCGCCCGCCGCACCGTGTGCAAGGCCCGGGCCACTGAGGTCTTCTCCGGATGCGACCACGCGACCGACGTGTACAACGTCCGCGCGCTGCCCCGCGTGACCTCGCGCCATGCCGTCACGTGCTCACCGCCGGCCAGCAACGGCTGCACCGCGAGATGTGCGTCGCCAGCCTGCTGAAGCTGCACTGGCGGATTCTCCACGTACCCGGCCGGCGGCTGCTTGTTCCACGCTGGGTCGGCCCGCGGGCTTACCGCCTTCGCGGGATGGAACACCCACTGGAACCCGCGTTCGCCCTCGGACGGCCGCACCTCCACCGCCAGCAGCGGCTGTCCAGTGTGGACGATCGCGCGCAGCTCGAGACTGCCCGCCGCGGTGGTGATCGTGCCGGTGAGTTCGGCGTTCCAGACGTCGAGCCGCCAGTCGAGACCGGTGATCGCGCCGACCGGTTCGAGCGTGAAGTACCCGATCGGCAGCCGGGCGAGGCCGAACAGCGACCCGAACTGCGGCCGGTGGTCCTGCACCTGGCTGTGCTGGACGTTGAACCGCACCGCGTTGCGGCCGGGTTCGGCGTAGATCCCGGACCCGAGGAAACCGTTGCCCAGGAACGGTCCCTCGTACCAGGTCTTCGGCATCCGCCGCCAGCGCAGGTCCGCCGTCGCCAGGAACTCCGCCCAGTCGACACCGTCCCCGCCCAGCTCCGCGGCCCCGGCCGAAGACAGTCCGACTGCTCCGGCGGCGATCCCGGCGAGCGCGCCGCCGAGCACTGTCCGGCGCGAGATGTCCATGTCCGCCAACCTCCTTCTAGTCAGGCAAACCCCACGCCGGAACGCTGCCGAGCGAAGGAACGTCACGTGGCCCGAAGTCCGGCCGGGCACCGCGCGGGGTGACCGTGACCGTGCTGCCCCGCCGCAACGCCAGCGAGATCCGTCGCGGCCCGACCGGCCGCCAAGGCAACCACCGCCCCCATTGATCACGCACGTCGATGTCCCCGTCGATCCCGTGGTCCAGCACCAACGGCGCGCCGGCTTCGCTGTGCACCCGGACGAATTCCGTCGCTCCCCGCCGCCGCGACGCGTCCACCAGGAACGCGCCCTCGGTGCGCAACCCCGCGATCGACGCGTCCGGCCACTGCGCCGACACCGACGGGAACGCCTTCACCACTCCCCCGGAACCCTGCAGCAGCATGTCCACAACGGACTGTGCGGCGGTGATCGGGCTTTCGATGGCGAAGTTCGAGCCCTCCCGGTACATCGTGTTCGCGGTCAGCTCGGTGTCCGCGACGACGTTCCGGTCGAGGAAGAACTTCAAGTACCGCAACGCTTCCTCGGGCTGGTCCATCACCGAGTTCATCGACGACGCGGCCGCGTAGCTGTAGCCGTGCCAGGCCGACTGGTCCGCCGCCCAATGCCGGAACGTGCGCGTCATGACGTCCCGGTCGGCTGGCCGTTCCCAGTTCCGCTCGCGCAGCGGATACAGCCAGAGCAGATGCGAGAAGTGCCGGTGCGAAGCGGCGAGCGGGACACCGTCGCCAATCAGCACCCCGTCGGCCGGATCCTCGTGGTACGGAACGAGTTTCGTCGCGATCTCCTGCCACATCGGCACGCGCGGTTCGTTGAGCCGCAGGATCCGCGCCGAGTCGACCAGCGTGGTCGCGGCCCAGCGGATCAGCGAAAGGTCATAGGTGCAGTCGGCCGCGTCGGCGTACTCCGGCGACCGTGTGAGCGGCAGATGCAACCGCCCGTCGGGGCCGGTGAAGAGGAAGTGGCGGTAGAAGTTGAGCGCCTTCGCCAGCGTCGGATACAGCACGTCGCGCAGCACCGACTGGTCGAGGTGATGCCTGTACGCGAGCCACACATTGTGCAAGCCCCACAACAGGTTCCCGGTTTGGTCCGTTTTGGACGTCGTCCCCGGAACCCCGACCGTCCGGACGCCGCCCGGCCGCAGCCGCCAGTCCCCCGGATGCGACAGCGCGTATGTGTCGCCGTCCCGATAAGCAGGCGGAACCGACACCTCCAGGTTCGCGTGGTCGCGGCGGAACGTCTCGGTGACCGCGTCCAGCTCGGGATGGTTGGTGCTGTTCACGATCGGATACGTCACCTGGACGTTCAGGTTCCACCACACCGCGGTCCAGCTGTTGCCGACCTCCGGGAACCACGGCCCCCATTCGGCGGTCACCGGGCCGTCGGCGCGGGTCGCCGAGGCGATCTTGTACAGCTGGATCCAGTAGAAGCTCTGGACCCGCTTGTCCGGCACGGAGACGAAACTGCGCTGATGGAAGCCGTTCCACCAGCGGCGATGCCGGGCGAGCAGCAGATCCGGGCTCATCGCGAGCGTCCGCCCGACCAGCGACACGGCGTCGCGGGTGTGCGTGGAACGCGGGAACGAGTACGCGACCGCCGCCGCGAACAACCGCTTCGTCCCGACCCGCTTCTCCCGCCACGCCGTCGTGTACCCGCCGCCGGCGAGCAACGGTTGCGCGCAATACCCGTTGGCCCGCTCAGGTTCCGGATTCGCGGTGTACTCCGGCGGCTTGCGCACCGTGCGAGTCGTCGCCGACACCAGCGGCGCGAAATCCCATGCCGCTCCGGCTTCGCCCGCACTCGGATCCAGCGAGACGAGCAGTACGCCAAGATCGTTGTGCACCACGGCGGAGAACGCGACCTGCCCGCGCGTGGTGGTGATCGTGCCGCCGAGTTCGGCGTTGTACAGGTCCAGCGTCCAGTCGACCCCGGTGATCGCCCCCGCGAAGGCGAGCGTGATCGCGCCGATCGGCAACCGCGACAGCCCGATCCCCGCTTCCCACTGAATCCGCTGGTCCTGGACCTGGGTGTGGCTGAGCATGAACTTGAGCACCTGCGGCTGTTCCCCGGCGTAGGCCTGCACGCCGAGGTAGCCGTTGGCCAGGAACGGCGCTTCCTGCCAGTTCTTCGGCAACCGCCGCCACCGCATCCGCGCGTCCATGGCGACGTCCCGATGCGGACTGCGCTGGCTGGCCAGCCCCGGCGGCGCCCCTGCGCCCACAGCCCGCCGAACGCCGCCGCCCCAGCGGCGACGGACACCGATCGAAGCACCGTCCGCCGCGACACCCCGACCATGACGCCCTCCGGATTCATATTACGTTTCGCGCTCGTTGACGCGAGGTGAGCGGAATATATCCAGACGGAGCAGGCAAAAGCCAGAGTTGTTCACCCGGAAAGCCGCACAGACATCCGATGGCTGGGATCTGACTGGCCCGCGTTCACGTATGTGACCTCACGGCGGCGACGAGCCCGCCGGTCGCGCAGGCGGAGTCTCCAGCCATCACTTGACGGATAGCATCCCGATGTCGGGCAAGGCGCGCCGCGCGTCGAGAAGGCGGTCGAAGAGTTCGTCAATCGCCTGAACGGCCAGATCTTCGACCGAAGCAACCCGGTCATCAGGTCCTGGTTCCGACAGATGCGAACGTCACCTCGACCATGAGATCGAATCTGGCACCGGTTTTAAGCTCGCTGTCGCCCTATTCCAACGCGGTGCTCAGAATTGGCGCGCTGCTCATCCTCAAGGAGATTCGCGCCGAGAGCGAGGAACCGGATTCCGCGCTTCCCGCCGCCAGCGAAAACACCCGCTAGCCGAGCCAGCCGCCGACGCCGTCCCAGGAAACTTCCAGTTCCTGGGCGAGTCCCGGCCCCAGCGCCTGCCGGACCGTCGCGTGCGCGCGCAGCATCAGCGGCGCGCCGCCGGCCTTGTTCAGCGCCGAGCCGATCGACTTGACCCGCTCCCGCAGTTCCGACCCCCGCTCCGCCAGCAGCACGCCCTCCGCGCGGCCGATCGCGATCAGCTGCTCGGTCAGTGCGGACGAGTCCCCGCCGCTCGCATCCCTGGCCCGGTAGAGCGAAGCATGCCCGTACAAGGAGAACTGGCCGTCCTCGCGCTTCACGATCCGGTACGGCCGGAACGTCTCGGCACCGTGTGTGGTGAGCTGCACGTCGAAGGCGCTGGTGGTCACGCTGGACCGGCTGAAGCCCTCCGCCGCGTCGCTGGACAGCACGGCGCGAAGCAGCGCACGGGCGTCCGCCGCGTCCAGCACGATGATCTCCGCACAGCCCCAGCGCGGCGACACGTCCGCGAAGTCGTCCTCGATCTGGTCCTGGTCGCTGTCCGGAAGCTCAGTGGCCGCCGCGATCGCCGCGTCCGCCTCGGGGAAATTCTCCACAGTCCCGCCTTCCTCAAGGTCCGACGTGCACGAAAGGAGCCCAGCCGCTCGGCCTCCGGCGGTTGCGCTGCCGAAACCCGCGCACGGCATGGTGCAGGGCTTCCGCCGCGGCGGACGGGTCGAGGCTGCCGCCCGCGGCCAGCCGGGCGTACGTGTCCCGGGAGATGTCGGCGGCCGCGGTGTCCCAGACTGACCAGAGGGTGCCGACGACGTGCCGCCATCCGGCGTGGTGCAGCGCCGCGGTCAGCGTGATCGCCTCGTCGAGCATCGCGATCCCGCCGACGGCGCTCTTGCACGCGGAGAGGAACACGAACTCGCCGCCGCCGTGCCGGGCCGCAGCCAAGTCGAGCACCTGGACCAAGCCCGCGGTGCGCCAGTTGTACGGAAGCAGGCCGCCGGTCGCCGGATCGGCTAGGTCCTGATAGCCGTGGCACGCCGCGTGCACCCAGGTGTGGGCGCCGAGCTGGTCGAGAATGGCGGTCCGTGTGGCGGCGCTGCCCGCGAGCACGGTGCGGCGGTCGGGCTCGATCAGCCCGCTCAGGTGCTCGAGTTCCTGCTCGGCTCCGGGCAGCGGTTCGGCACCGGGCGTCTCCGCCAAGGCGACGAGCAGCAGTTTGCCCTCCTCGGCCGGACGGGACCGGGCCGCGGACAGCGCGCGCAGGCTCGGCGTGTACGACGAGACGACGTGATCGAGCACGCTCTCGCCCGGTTCGCTGTGCTGTCCGGCAGCGTGCAGCGGCACCAGCGTCAGCGCGCCGGTCGGGCACCACCACAGCCGCGGCCCGTTCTCCGAGGGAACGTGGCCGAGCGCGCGCAGGACTGGCCGGGCGATCGTCTCCCAGAGCCAGCCGAGGGTGCGGGTGATCGTCTCTTCCGTCGCGGCCCCGCCCGCGTCGGGTTCGTGCAGCGCGTCGAGGTAGGCGCCCACTCGCGCAGCCACCTCGTCCTCGGTGAGGCTGGGCAGGGGCAGCGGCTCGATGGCGGACTCGGTGATCAGCAGTGCGTCGCAACGCCATTTGCTCACATTGACCACGACGACCGTGCCCCCGGACGCGGCCGTTTGAAGCTGCCGTGCGGAGGGAAGCCGGGCGAAGTCGCCGAACCCGGGCAGCGTGCGGATTTCGCCGAGCAGCGCGTTCCAGTCGCGGGCCGCCGCCATCCGGGCGTCGGCTTCCCGCGCGGGCAACGCCGACGACAGGTCGGCCCCGGTCCCCTCCATCACCGCGCGGACCGCGTCCAGCCTGGCCGCCAAGCCGGGATGCGCTTGGCGCAGCACGGTCAGATCGGAGCGGGTTTCCAGCGCCTGCGACCACAGCACGCCGCGACCGGCTTCCAGCAGTTCGAGCGCGCGGCCGGGCTGGCCCGCGGCGATCGCGCACGCTGCCGCGTCGGCGGCGAGACCGCGCCAGTCGGCCAGCCACCGCTCCCGGCTGCGCCGGCTCGCGCCGAGCCAGGCCCGCAGCGGCAGCAGCTCCACCACCTGCGTGTATCCCTCGGCCGCCACTGCCCATCGGCCTTGCGCGGCAGCCAGTTCCGCCCGCTCCCGGCCTGCCTGCATCCGCACCGCGACCGGCGCGGCGAGCACCGCGCTCGCTTCCCGGTAGGAATCCAGCGCCGCTTCGGCGTCCGCCGGCTCGCCGGACGTCTCGAACCGGGTGCGCAGCGCGCGGCCGAGGATGAGCCGGAATCGCGCCCGGTAAGGATGATCGGGCGAAACCGCCGCGGTCGCGTTCCGCGCCGCTTCGACCGCGTCGTCCAGGTCGGCGGGATCGCCGGAACGGTCGAAGCGGGCGCGCAGCGCGGAGCCGAGGTTGGCCGAGTAGATCGCCCAGTTCGGGCGCTGCTCCGGAAGTGCTTCGAGGGCCTGGCGATTCGCGGCGATTCCGGCGTCGAGGTCGGCGAGATCGCCCGACCGGTCGAACCGGGCCCGCGCCACCAAGGCGTACATCGCCAGGCACAACGGCCGGTCGGCGTGCTCGGCGGGCACTGTCTCGACCGCCTCCCGCGCGGCGTCGAACGCCGAGTCGAGATCGGCGGGCCGGTTGAACCGTTCGGACCGGGTGCGCAGGACAGTGCCGAGCTGCGTCAGGTAGATCGGCCGTTCGTGGTCGGTCGCCGCGACGCCCGCGACCGCTTCCCGCGCGGCGGCGACCGCGGTGTCCACATCGGACAGTTCGCCGTAGCGTTCGAAGCGCGCCATCGCCGCCAAGCCGAGGTTGTGTAGTACCGCAGGCCGTCCGGTGCTGCCTGCCGGAAACCCGTCCGCAGCGGTTCTCACGGTCGCCAGCGCGGTGTCCAGGTCAGCCTCGTCCCCGAACCGTTCGAAGCGGGTCAGCAACGCCGAAGCCAGGCTGTCGAGCCGGGACGCCCGTTCGCGGTCGTCCGGCGGAGTGGACTCGATCGCCGCCCGGCCGACGGAGACCGCGTCGTCCAAGTCGGCCCGTTCCCCCGTCTGCTCGAACCGGGCCACCAGCGCGACGCTCAGGCTGGAAAGCCGACGCGGCAGCTCAGGATCGTCGACGGACGTTCCGGCGAGCGCCTGCCGCCCGGCGGCGATCGCGTCGTCGATGTCGGATCGCCGTCCGAGACGGTCGTACCGGGTGCGCAACGCGATGGCCAGGTTGGCCAAACCGCGCCCGTGCTCCGGGCTGCCGGGATACGCGGTCGCCGCCGACTCCCGCAGCACCGACACCGCGAAGTCGAGATCGGCCTGCTCCCCGGAGCGCTCGAACCGCTGCCGCACCCAGTCACCTAGATTCAGCAGGAAAGCCGGGCGGGCGGCGTCGGTCTCCGCCACTGCCTCGACCGCGTCCTGACCGGCCGCGACCGCGGCGTCCAGGTCCGCCGGATCGCCGCGGTCCGCGTAGCGCAACGCCAGCGCGATGCCGAGATGGGAGCGGCAGACAGCGAAGGACGGATGGCCGGGCGGGGCGTGCTCGGCCGCGCGCCGGCACCACTCGACCCCCGCGTCGACATCGGCGGGACGGCCGAGCCTGCGGTACCGGGCGGCGAAGGCGGTGCCCAACCCGGTCAGCCGGTCAGCGAGGGCCGGGTCGTCGGAGAACGTGGCCTCGACCGCGGAAGTGAACGCGCTGACGGCGGCGTCGATGTCCGGCACCTCGCCCAGCAGGTCGAACCGTTCGAACCGGAGCCGGCCCAGCCGGTCGAGGAAGGGCACGGCATACAGGGGGTCGCCAGCGGCGAGGGCCTCTTCGATAGCGGCGATGGACGCGTCCAGATCGGTTGTCTCGCGGGACTTTCCGAAGCGCACGTGGAGCATGACGGAGAGATCGGCCAGGCAGATCGCCCGCTCGGGATGTCCGGCCGCGACCGCGGCGCGCAGCAGGCGGACCGGCTCGTCGAGGGCCTGCGGATCGGCACGGTCACGGGCGCGTTCGAGCATCGCGGACGCCTGCTGGGCCCAGATCTCCGGCCCGTCCGGCAACACGCCCGACTCGCGCACCTCGCCGGGCACCAGGCTCGGATCAACCCGCTGCAGTGAATCGAACAACCCGATCGCGAGCCGCAGGTCGTGGTCGCCGGCCCCCGCGCGATACCGGGCCCAGTGCAGCCTCGCCACCGCCGCCACCGCGGCCCATTGCGCCTGCTCGCCGACGGTGCCGAGCCCGTCCAGCACCCGCTGGGCCTCGCTCAGCGCCTGCCCGTCGAGGACAGGCGACACGTCGCCGCGGTCGAACGCGGCGAGACGGAAGTGCAAGGCTGCCAACGATTCCCGCATACGCTCCCCCAAGCCCGGCACAGACCGTTTCTAAAGCGGCGGCAACTCCACTCGCTCCAGCCAAGCAGCGAAAAACTCCCGCAAGGACCGCCCAGCATAGGACTCCGCCAGCGACACGAACTCCTCCGTCGTCACCGCGGCATGCCGGTTCTCCACCGCCCAAGCCTTCACCAGCGCGAAAAACGCCGGATCCCCCATCTCCCCGCGCAGCGCGTGCAGCGTCAGCCCGCCGCGCTTGTACACCCGCTCGTCGAACATCCGCGCCACGCCGGGGTCACCGATCGTCACGTCCGCCGGCTTCGCCCGCATCCGCGCGTGCCACGTCCGGGCCAGCGCCTCCGTCGATTCGCCCCCGGCCAGCGGCGACCACAACCACTCGGTGTAAGTGGCGAACCCTTCGTTGAGCCAGATGTGACGCCAGTCGGCGACCGTCAGGCTGTTGCCGAACCACTGGTGCGCCAGCTCGTGCACCACCAGCCGCTCGTGGGTGCGCTTGCCGTCCACGTGGTTGGCCCCGAAGATCGCCATCCCCTGCGCCTCGATCGGATCGTCGAGGTCGTCATCGGTCACCACGACCACGTACTCGCCGAACGGATACGGCCCGAACCAGTCCTCCAGCGCGTCCATCATCCGCCCCTGGCGGCCGAAGTCCCGTTCGAACGACCGCCGCAGCCGAGGCGGCACCGCGGCCCGCTGCACGACCCCGCCGGGCCGGTCGACCACGATCTCCGGAACCCAAGCGCCCTCGGACAATTCGAGGTCCTCGTACCGCCCGATCTGGACGCTCACCAGATACGTCGAGGTCGGCTCCGGCCGCTCGAACACCCACTTGGTCGTGCTCGCCGACTGATACCGCGACACAAGATTCCCTGTCGCCGCAACGAGATACGGCGACGACGTCGCGACCGCGATCCGGTAGCTCGCCTTGTCCGCCGGATGATCGTTGCACGGGAACCACGACGGCGCGCCCACCGGCTGGCTCGCCACCAGCGCGCCGTCGGTCAGCTCGTCCCAGCCGATGTCGCCCCACCGGCTGCCGACCGGCTTCGGGTTGCCCGCGTAGCGGATCTCCACCTCGAACACGGTCCCGGACGGCACCGACCTGGCCGGCTTCACCTGCAGCTTCAGCCCGCGCCGCACGTACTTCGCCGGTTTGCCCTCGACCAGCACGCGCGACACCCGGAACTCGCCGAAGTCGAGCGTCAGCCGCGAAAGCGCCTGGGTGGCCTCGCAGGTGAGCACCGCCGTGGCGGACAACCTGTTCGGCCCGATGCGGTAGTCGAGATCGAGGTCGTAGTGCCGGACCCGGTAGCCGCCGTTCCCGTGCGCGGGCAGGTACCCGTCGCCCGAGGTGTCCGCTCCGGGCGCGGCCGCTTTCCCGTTCACCCGCACCGAAACCCGCTTTCGCCCGCCGCCGAGATCTTTTCCAGCATGAGGCGCCGACGCGGGGTCCGCAACGCTTCCGACCTCACCGCCGCCAGGCCGAGATCGGATTGCCGAGCCAGCGCGAGTCCGCAGGCACCGCGTCGCCGCGGGTCACCAGCGAGCCGGGGCCTACCGTGGTGCGCGCGCCGATGCTCGCGCCCGGCAGCACGATCCCGTGCGGGCCGAGCGTCGCGCCCTCGTCGAGCGTCACCCGCGACATGGTCATGATCCGGTCGTGGAACAGGTGCGTCTGGACCACGCAGCCGCGGTTGATCGTCGCGCCGTCGCCCAGCGACACCAGATCCGATTCGGGCAGCCAGTAGGTGTCGAGCCACACGCCCCGGCCGATCTTGACGCCCATCGTGCGCAGCCACGCGGGCAGCAGCGGCGTGCCGCCGAGCGACCCGATCAGCCACGGCACCGCGAGCGCCTCGACGAACGTGTCGGCCAGCTCGTTGCGCCACACGAACGAACTCCACAGCGGATGGTCGATCTCGCGGAACTTCCCCACCAGCAGCCACTTCGCCGCGGTCGCGGTGAGCGCCGCGACGATCCCGGCGGCCAGCAGCACCGGCCCGGACAGCAGCGCCGCGACCCAGAAACCGCCCCACGACGCCAGCGCGAACAGCGCGCCCGCCACGCCGACGGTCAGCGCCACCGCGCACATCACCGGCAGGATCCGGCACAGCTCGACCAGCGCCCGCGCCGCCTTCAGGTGCAGCGGCGGCGTGTACGTGCGGCTGGTGTCGCTCTCCTCCACCGCGCGGCGCACCGGCAGCGGCGGCATGCCCAGATACGACGAGCCCTTCTTCGCCTTCGCCGGCGTCGAGGACAGCACCCCGACCAGCCCGCGCTTCGGCACCGAACGGCCCGGCGCGGTCATCCCCGAGTTGCCGAGGAACGCCTGCTTGCCGATCCGCGCCGGGGCGGCGTGCAGCCAGCCGTGGCCCAGTTCGTACGTGGCCACCATGGTGTCGTCGGCCAGGAACGCGCCACTGTCCACTTTGGTCATCTTCGGCAGCGCGAGCACGGTGGACGCCTCGACGTTGCGGCCGACCTTCGCGCCGAGCAGCCGCAGCCACACCGGCGTGAACAGGCTGGCGTACAACGGGAACAGGCCTTCGCGGGCCATCCCCATCAGCCGTTCGGTGGCCCAGACCTGCCACGCGACGCGGCCGTGCACCGGGTGGTAGCCCTCGACCATGCCGACGCCCAGCGCGCGGACGCCGATCAGCACCAGCAGCGCGTACGTCAGGAAGTACGCCACGGTGGCGACCGGCACGAACAGCAGCGCCTGGCCCAGCGCGGCGCCCAAATCAGAGGTGCCAGCGACCGCGTAGCCGATCACCGCAACGCCGGGCAGCGCGGCGATCCCGGGCAGCAGCCCGAGGAACACCGAGGTCGCGCCGTACACCGAAGCCCAGAACCGCGACCGCGGCGGACGGCTCGACGGCCACTTCAGCGCGTCCTTCACGTCCGAGCGCACCGCGGGCGAACCCGCCCAGCGCTGGCCCGCCGGAACCGCGCCGCGCACGGTCGAACCGGCGGCGATCTCCGCGCCCTTGCCGACCCGCGCGCCGGGGAACAGCGTGCTGCGCGCGCCGACCCGGGCCTCGGCCCCGATCCGCATCTTGCCGATGTGCACGACGTCGCCGTCGACCCAGTGGCCGGACAGATCGACCTCGGGCTCCACCGCGGCGCCGCGGCCCAGCTTCAGGAAACCGGTGACCGGCGGCGGCGAGTGCAGGTCGACGTCCTTGCCGATGCGCGCGCCCAGCGCCTTCGCGTACGTCGTCATCCACGACGCGCCCGCCACGCTGTCCGCGCCGCTGAACTCGGCCAGCTTCTCGGCGGTCCACAGTCGCAAGTGGACACTGCCGCCGCGCGGATAGGTGCCCGGGCGCACGCCGGACAGCAGCACGCGCGCGCCGCCCGCGGCGATGGCGATCCGCCCCGCCGGGGTGAACAGCACGAGCCAGGCGAGCACGAGCCACGCCCAGCTGATCGTCGGCGCCCAGGAAACGCCCAGCAGCCCCAGCACGTTCGAGCAGGCGGCGGCGAGCGTGGTCCAGCGGAGCCCGACCAGGCCCATCAGCGGGACCATCAGCAGGGACTGCACGAGCCCGGCGCGGCGCGGGGTCGGCGCGATCTCGCGGCGCTCGGTCTCCTCGCCGCTCAGCGCGTCCAGCTTCGCGGCCAGCGCGCCGAGCTTCGGGTTCTGGTAGATGTCGCTGACCGACACCTCGGGGTGGCGGGTGCGGATGCGCGCGATCAGCTGCGCCGCGGTGAGGCTGCCGCCGCCGTTGGTGAAGAAGTCGGCACCGGCGTTGCTCACCGACACGCCGAGGATCTCGCTCCAGCCTTCGGCGAGCCACGCCTCGGTCGGCGACAGCCCGGCCGCGCTCGCGTCCACAGTGGACAGCGGCCACGGCAGCGCGGCGCGGTCGACCTTGCCGGACGTGCGGGTGGGCAGGTCGTCGATCGTCGCGAGCAGCGGCACCAGCGCGGCGGGCAGCTGCGCGCGCAGCCGGGTCGCGGCGTCGTCGGTGTCGAGCGTCGCGCCGTCCTCGGGCACGACGTAGCCGACCAGGACCTGGTTGCCCGCCTTGGTGCGGCGGACCGCGGCGGCCGCGCCGCGCACGCCGGGCAGCGCCTGCAGCGCCGCGTCGACCTCGCCCAGTTCGATCCGGCGGCCGCCGAGCTTGATCTGCTCGTCCATCCGGCCGAGGAACAGCAGGCCTTCCGGCTCCGCGCGGACCATGTCGCCGCTGCGGTAGGCGCGCTCCCAGCCCATCGAGGGCAGCGGCGCGTACTTCTCCGCGTCCTTTTCGGCGTCGAGGTACCGGGCGAGCCCGACCCCGCCGATGACCAGCTCGCCGGTCTCGCCCATGGCGACCGGTTCGCCCGCCTCGTTCACCACGACCAGCTGCCAGCCGAGCAGCGGCAGGCCGATCCGCACCGGGCCCTCGCCGGTCATCTGCGCGGCGCAGGCGACGACGGTCGCCTCGGTGGGGCCGTAGGTGTTCCACACTTCGCGGCCTTCGACGGCCACGCGCTCGGCCAGCTCCGGCGGGCAGGCTTCGCCGCCGAAGATGAGCAGACGCACGTCTTCGAGCGCGTCCGCAGGCCACAGCGCGGCCAGCGTCGGCACCGTCGACACGACGGTGATGCCCTGCGCGACCAGCCACGGGCCGAGGTCGACACCGGTGCGCACCAGCGCGCGCGGTGCCGGCACCAGGCAGGCGCCGTGCCGCCAGGCCAGCCACATCTCTTCGCAGGAAGCGTCGAACGCGACGCTCAGCCCGGCCAGCACCCGGTCTCCCGGGCCGACCGGTTCGTCGGTGAGGAAAAGCTGTGCTTCGGCGTCCACGAAAGCCGCCGCCGAGGCGTGCGTGACCGCGACGCCCTTCGGCTTGCCGGTGGAGCCGGAGGTGAAGATGATCCACGCGTCGTCGGCCGGGCCGGGCGTGCCGGCGGCCCCGCTCGGCGTGCCCGCGACAGTGATCTCGCCGTCGGTGGCGATCGCGGCGACGCCGGCCTCGCCGAACACCAGCTCGGCGCGCTCGTCGGGGTCGTCCGCGTCGACCGGCACGTACGCCGCGCCGACCGACAGCGTCGCCAGGATCGCGACGTACAGCTCGGCGCTGCCCGAGGAGATCCGGATGCCGACGCGGTCGCCGAGGCCGACGCCGTGCTCGCGCAGCCTGCGGGCGTACGCCTCGATCTCCTCCATCAGCCTGCGGTAGCTCAGCGGGCCGGTGCCGTCGTCGAGCGCGGCGGCGTTCGGGTGCCGCTCCGCGGTGGCGGTGAGGATGTCCAGGAGGGTGCGCTCGGCCGTCGCCGCTTCGGTCTCGAACAGCGCGGGCGAGAGGGCGGCCTCGACAGCGAGGGTCAGGGCTTCGGTGCTGCCGGAATCGGCGGTCAGCGTCACCGGGCCACCCCGGTATTCCGGGAGGACAGGAACAGGATCGGACTCTGGGCGCGCAAGCCCATCACTCACCTTTCGCGAGCGTCATTCGGGCTGGCCATCCGAATGAGGCGCCCGTAGCGACCGTCCACTTTACGCGGCAATCAAGGTCAGGTCGCGTCAGGGTAACGGCCGCGTGTCGGACGTCACCCGAGCGCAGGTCCGGCCAGGGAATCCCGGGGAATCGGATTCGCCGGGAATTCCCTTGCCGGGACCGGAATCAGCGGTTGCGCGCGGCTTTTCCGCCCGCCTTCGGCTTCTGCTTCTTTTCGCGGACGCGCACATTCACCCGGACGGGACTGCCCGCGAAGCCGAACTGCTCGCGGAATTTCCGCTCGATGAACCGGCGGTACCCGGCCTCGAGGAATCCGGTGGTGAACAGCACCAGCGTCGGCGGCCGGATGCCCGCCTGCGTCGCGAACAGCACCTTCGGCTGCTTGCCGCCGCGCACCGGCGGCGGCGTGGCCGCGATGAGGTCGGACAGCCAGCCGTTGAGCTGGCCGGTCGACACTCGCTGGTCCCACGACGACAGCGCGGTGCGCAGCGCGGGCGCGAGCTTGCGCACCGCGCGCCCGGTGAGCGCGGAGACGTTGACCTTCTCCGCCCACGGCACCCGGACGAGGCCGCGGTCCAGCTCGCGCACCATGGCGTGCCGGCGGTCCTCGTCGACCAGGTCCCACTTGTTGAACACGAGCACGCACGCGCGGCCCGCCTCGACCACCATCGTCAGCACCCGCAGGTCCTGTTCGGTCAGCGGTTCCGAGGCGTCCAGCAGCACGAGCGCGACCTCGGCCGCGTCGATCGCGGTCTTGGTGCGCAGCGACGCGTAGTACTCCGCGCCGTCGGCGAAGTTGACGCGTTTGCGCAGGCCCGCGGTGTCCACGAACCGCCAGACCTCGCCGTCCAGCTCGACCAGCGAGTCGACCGGGTCGACCGTGGTGCCCGCGACCGAGTCGACCACCGAGCGCTGCTCGCCGGAAAGCCGGTTGAGCAGGCTGGACTTGCCGACGTTCGGCTTGCCGACCAGCGCGACGCGGCGCGGCCCGGCGGTCACCGTGCCCGCTTCGCGCGGCGCTTCGGGCAGCGCGGCCATGATGGCGTCGAGCAGGTCGCCCGAGCTGCGCCCGTGCAGCGCGCTGACCGGGTACGGCTCGCCGAGGCCGAGCGACCACAGCGACGCGGTGTCGGCCAGCAGCCGGTCGTCGTCCACCTTGTTCGCGGCCAGCAGGACCGGCTTCTTCGACCGGCGCAGCACGCGCGCGACCGCCTCGTCGGTGGCGGTGGCCCCGACCGTCGCGTCGACGACCAGCAGCACCGCGTCCGCGGTCTGCATGGCCATCTCGGCCTGCACCGCGACCGAGGCCTGCAGGCCGGTGGCGTCGGGCTCCCAGCCGCCGGTGTCGACGAGCGTGAACCGGCGCCCGGCCCAGAACGCGTCGTAGGCGACGCGGTCGCGCGTCACGCCCGGCACGTCCTGCACCACCGCTTCGCGGCGGCCGAGGATGCGGTTGACCAGCGTGGACTTGCCCACGTTCGGCCGACCGACCACGGCGAGCACCGGCTGCGCGGCGGCCGCCCGGCCGTCCGCCTCCTCGGCCTCGATCTTCGCGTCGAGCGCGGCGAACTCGGACTCGTCCGACCAGCTTCCGTCGACCTCGCCGAGACCGTCCACCGCACTGTCCGCGGCGGCGTCAAACCCTGTCATCGTTTCCCAACTTCACCTACGGCGTGGCGAACCCGTGTTCGCCGCGCCAGTCGTCCAAAGCCTGCACGAGCGCCGCGAGCTGCGTGCGCAGCTCTTCGGTGCCCTGGTCAAGGCCCTTGCGGCCCGGACCGACCTTCAGCGCGAACGGCTCCCCGAACAGGAGGTCCACGCGCGGGCGCCAGCGGCGCTTGCCGTCGGCCGGCTTGCGCGTCCCGCGGATCGCGATCGGCAGCACGGTGGCTCCCGAAGCGCGCACGAGCCACGCCGCGCCGCGTTCGGCCGCGCCGACGTCGCCCTCGCCCCGGGTGCCCTCCGGGAAGATGCCGACCGCCCCGCCCGCTTTCAGCACTCCGACCGCCGTGGTCAGCGGCGTCCGGTCGATCTCGCCCCGGCGGACCGGGATCTGGCCGATCGCCCGCAGCAGCCGCCCGGCGACTCCCTTGAACAGTTCGGCCTTGGCCAGGAACGCGCTGCGCCGCGGAAGCATTCCGATCACGAGCTGCGGATCGACGTTCGAGCTGTGGTTCGAGATCACCAGCAGCGGCCCGTCGGCGGGCACCCGGTCGCGCCCGTGCACCCGGATCCGGAACGCCGGACGCAGATAATACCGGCCCGCCGTCCGCCCGATGTCGAGCAGGAGGCCGTTCGCCCCCTCGGGGAGGGCGCCGCTCACCGGCTGACCCCGGCCTCGGCGGCGGCCGGTTCGGCCGGGCAGTCGCCGAGCAGGCCCCGGCCGCGGGCGAGTTCGGCCAGCGCGACGATCACCTGGTCGATCGTCAGCTCCGACGTGTCCACCTGGACCGCGTCGCCGGCCGCGCGCAGCGGCGAGGCGGCGCGGGTGGAGTCGATCCGGTCGCGGCGCTCCACCGATTCGCGGGCGGACTCGACGCTGGAAGCCCGGCCCGCCGCGGAGTCCTGGGTGTTCCGCCGCGCGGCGCGGACCTCGGCCGACGCGGTGAGGTAGATCTTGAGCGGCGAGTCCGGGGCGACGGTGGTGCCGATGTCGCGGCCCTCCACCACGATCCCGCCGTCGTCCTCGATCGCGTCGGCGATGATCCGGCGCTGGCGGGCGACCAGCACCTCGCGCACCTGCGGCACCGCCGAGACCGGCGACACCGCGCCGGTCACCTCGGGGCCGCGGATCTCGGCGGCCACGTCCTCGCCCGCCAGGCGCACGTCCGGCCGCTCCGGGTCGGTGCCGAGCGCGAAGTCGACGTCGTGCGCGAGGGCGCCGACGGCGTGTTCGTCGGCGAGGTCGATCCCGGCCCGCAGCACGGCCAGCGTGACCACGCGGTACATCGCGCCGGTGTCGAGGTAGCGGGCGCTCAGCCGGCCGGCGAGCTTGCGCGCCACCGTGGTCTTGCCGGTTCCCGACGGGCCGTCCAGCGCGACCACCCCACGTAGGGCTCCCGTCACCGATGTTCTCCTCACGTTCGTCCCGCACACCCGGTCCGGTTCATTCTGCCCGGAGCCCGTCGCGGCACCTCAGGCGGCGTCCGTCGCGGTCCCGCCCAGGCGATGCTAGACAATCTAGCGCCGCTATATTAGCGTTGCACTCGTTCCTAGCACTGCTAACTCACTGGGGTTCCCATGCTCGTCGCCGCTTACGTCCTCGCCTGCGTGCCCGCGCTCGGCATCATCTACATCGGGTTCGGCTACCTGTTCGCCCCGGCGAAGAGCGCCGCCACGTTCGGCCTGCGCACGATCCCGACCGGATCGACCGCGTTCTTCGAGATCAAGGGCAACCGCGACCTCGGCACCGGGCTGATGCTCTGCGTCGCGATGCTCGCGGGCAGCCCGCACCTGGTCGGCTGGCTGCTGCTCGCCGCGACCGTGATGCCGCTCTGCGACATGCTGATCATCTTGCGGCACAAGGGAAAGAAGGCGATGGCCTACGGCGTCCACGGCGCGACCGCCGCGCTGATGGCCGCCACCGCGATCTTGTTCCTGCTGGGCTAACTCCGCGAATCGGACAATGAGTTACCGTGGCTGACGTGAACGTCGAAGTCACCCCTCTTCCCGGAATCGGTGTCCGCAAGGACTTCGCCACCCGCGCGGGACGCCGCATCGGCGTCGTCACCCAGCGGGACGGCAAGATCGAGCTGATCGTCTCCAAATCGGATGATCCGGACGCCTGCCTCGCGTCGCTGCCGCTGACCGCGGACGAGGCGGGCGCCCTCTCGAACCTGCTGGGCGCGCCCCAGCTGGTGGCGCAGCTGAACGAGGAGCACCGCGAGCTGCCGGGCATCAACACCAAGCAGCTGCCGATCACCGCGGACAGCCCGTTCGACGGCCGTTCGCTCGGCGACACCGCGATGCGCACGCGCACCAGCGTCTCGATCGTCGCGGTGATGCGGGCCGGCCAGGTGCACCCGTCGCCGACGCCGGACTTCCTCTTCACCGCGGGCGACCTGCTCGTCGTGGTCGGCACGTCCGAGGGGCTCGAAGCCGCCGCGAAGATCCTCAAGCACGGCTGATGGACCACACCGCACTCTCCCTGGTCGAACTCGGCGCGGTCTTCTTCGTGCTCGGCGTGCTGGGCAGGCTCGCCGGCCGGATCGGCCTCTCCCCATCCCCCTGTACCTGCTCGGCGGCCTGTGCTTCGGCTCCGGCGGCCTGATCCCGCTCGCCGACATCGGCGATTTCGCCCACCTCGCCAGCGAAATCGGCGTGGTGCTGCTGCTCCTGCTGCTCGGCCTGGAGTACTCCGCGGCCGAACTGTTCACCGGCATGCGGCGGTCCTGGACCGCGGGCCTGGTGGACATCGTGCTCAACGCGGCCCCGGGCGCGATCGTCGCGCTGATCCTGGGCTGGGGCCCGATCGGCGCCATCGTCATGGCGGGCGTCACGTACATCTCGTCGTCCGGCATCATCGCGAAGGTCCTCGGCGACCTCGGCCGGCTGGGCAACCGCGAGACGCCGGTGGTGCTGTCGATCCTCGTGTTCGAGGACCTCGTGATGGCGCTGTACCTGCCGATCCTCACCGCGATCCTGGGCGGGGTGAGCCTGCTCGGCGGACTGGAAGCGGTCGGCATCTCGCTGCTGGTGATCACCGTGGTGCTGGTGATCGCGCTCAAGTTCGGCCGCTACGTCTCGGCGCTGGTGGACAGCGACGACCGGGAAGTGTTCCTGCTCAAGATCCTCGGCGCGGCGCTGCTGGTGGCCGGGATCGCCTCGGCCCTGCAGGTGTCGGCGGCGGTCGGCGCGTTCCTGCTGGGCATCGCGGTGTCCGGCTCGACCGCGCACAACGCGACCCGGCTTCTGGAGCCGTTGCGGGATCTGTTCGCGGCGATGTTCTTCGTGGTGTTCGGACTGAACACGAACCCGGCGTCGATTCCGCCGGTGCTCGGCTGGGCCGCGGTGCTCGCCGTGGTGACGACACTGACGAAGGTGGCCACCGGATGGTGGGCCGCCCGGCGGCAGAAGATCGGCCGGTTGGGCCGGGCCCGCGCTGGAGCGGCTTTGGTCGCCCGCGGGGAGTTTTCGATCGTCATCGCTGGTCTGGCGGTCACCGCGGGCGCGGTGGATGGCGAGCTGGCCGCGTTGGCTACCGCTTACGTGCTGCTGATGGCGATCCTCGGGCCGACCGCGGCGCGAGTGGTGGAGCCGGTCGCGAAAGCGTTGCAGCGCAAGGCGGCCGCGAAGGAAACCGTCACCGCCAACTGACGTCCGTGAGGGGAACCCTGAAGGAAATCAGGGTTCCCCTCACGGCTTTTAGCGCAGGTCGAAGCGCGCGGCCGCAGGTACGTGCGCCAGGTCGCCCGACGGTGCGGACTCCGTCCACGGGCGAGCCGGGACCGTGCCCACCAGCGGAACCCGGACCGACGTCTTGGCCAGGTCGATCGCCAGCTTCGGCGGATTCGCGGGCGCGGTCACGAAACCGTTGTCCGTCCCGCCGATCACCAGCGCCAGCCGGTGCCCCGCCGGAACGACGTGGTCCGTGCTCGCGAGCCGGAACGTCATCGTGTACGCCTTGCCCGGCGTCAGCCGCGCTTCCCGGCTCAGCGACTGGTAGTTCGCCAGATCCGCCCAGCCTCGGCTGATGATCGTGTAGTCCACCTTCGTCGTGTCCGCGCTGGTCACCTTGTAGCAAGCGCTGTCGGCATCCGTGCTCGAACCCCAGCAGGTGCGGTCCGTGCCGGTGACGATTCCTTCGCCGGAGCCGGAGAAGTTGCGGATCGTCGCCGGGCCGTAGTCCACCAGGATCGCCGACAGACGCGCGGTGGAGGTGCTCGGCGTGGCGGTCACGGTGATCGACGAGGTGCCCGAAACCTGCACCGGCGAAGTGAGCGCGCCAGTGCTGTACAGGACGCGATTCGCCGACGTGGCCGACGGTTTCGCCGCCCACTCGTTCTCCCCCACCTTCGGGTTGTCGGTGAAGGACGCGGTACCCTGGCTGCCCGCGGTCCCGAGCGTGCCGACGCCCGGGGTGCGGCTCGGTTGCGGGCGCAGGACCGTCGCCTTCGTGCCCGGCGCCGGGTAGGTCGCTTCGTTCGCCCACTGGTCCGGCTGGCGTTCGACGGTCGCCATCGGTTCCTTCTCGATGCCGTTGTCGATGCCCATCAGGTAGTGGTCGAACCACCGGTGCAGGGTGTCGACCCACTCGGTGCGGCGGTAGTCGAACGGGTCGACGTGCCCGGTCTGCGCGAGCCAGATCTTGCGTTGCACGCCCTTCGCGGCGAGCGCGTCCCACCACTGGCCGTAGTTGATCGGCATGACGTTCAGGTCGTTGACGCCGTGCGACACGAACACGCTGGCGCGCACGTTCTTCGCGTTCGCCACGTAGTCGCGGTCCGCCCACAGGGGCCCGTAGTCGCCGTTCGCGGTCGCGCCCTGGGCGAGTTTCTGGTGCTGCGCCGTGCAGTCCTGGCCGCCGTTGCGGCGCTCGACGGTCTGCGCGAGCCCGTCCGGGTTGAAGCCGAACGACGCGCCGTCCGAGCGGTAGTAGTCGTACCAGGAGCTGATCGCGGAGATCGGCACGATGGTCTTGAGGCCTTCGACGCCGGTCGAGGCGACGCCGTTGGCGATGGTGCCGTCGTAGGACTTGCCGATCATCCCGACGCCGCCGTCGCTCCAGCCCGCCGACGTCTTCGTGCCGCCGGTCTTCGCGGTGTAGCCGGTCGCGCGGCCGTTCAGCCAGTCGACGACCTTCTTCGCCGACTGCACGTCCGACGGGCCCCCGACGTCCACGCACCCGGTCGACCGGTTGGTGCCCGCCAGGTCCACGAGCACCACGGCGTACCCGCGCGGGACGAAGTAGTTGTCGTAGAACAGCGGGAAGCCGGCCGGGCGGCCCTGGTCGTCGTACGTCTTGAACTGGGTTTCGTTGCCGCGCCCCACCGAGGAGTAGTACGGGCTGGCGTCCATGATCACCGGGATCTTCTTGCCCGCCTCGGCCGGTTCCTTCGGCCGCACGATGTCCGCGGCGACCCGGTCGGAGACGCCGTCCCCGTCGCCGTCCCGGCCGAGGTCGACCCACACTGTCTCGCGGATCGCCCCGGCGTAGTCGTACCGCGGTTCGGTCCCGGTTCTCGCCGGCGCGGCCGTCGCGGCCGCCGGCACCACCACTCCCGCGGCCAGCACCGCGGCGGCGCACAGCCCTGTCAGCACACGCATTCCCGTCGCCCTCCAGAGTCGTCGTCGGGTACCGACAACTCAACCGGGGCGGCGGTGCCCGGCATCAGGGCCGAAAGTGGGGAACCGGTCAGAGTCCCACGGTGCGGTACAGCGTGCCGACCTCGCCGCGGTTCAGCCTGCGGATCGTGCCCTGGCGCTGGTTGCCCAGCTGCACGTCGCCGACCGCGGTGCGCACCAGCTTGCGCACCGGATGCCCGGTGGCCGCCATCAGCCTGCGCACGATGTGCTTGCGCCCCTCGTGGATCACCAGCTCGATCATGCTGCGCCCGGAGTGCATGTCCTTGACCCGGAACTGGTCGACCTTCACGATCCCGTCCGGCAGCTCCCAGCCCGCGCGCAGCTCCTTGCCGAGCCCGCGCGGCACCAGGCCCTCGACCTCCGCGAAGTACGTCTTGAGCACCCGGTACGACGGGTGCATCAGCCGGTGCCCGAGGTCGCCGTCGTTGGTGAGCAGCAGCAGGCCCTCGGTGTTCTCGTCGAGCCGCCCGACGTGCACGACGCCCGGGGTCTCCTCCCACCGGCCGCGCAGGTAGTCGCCGACGCACGGGCGGCCCCGGTCGTCCGACATCGTCGAGTGCACGCCCTTGGGCTTGTTGAACGCGAGGTACACGAGGTCGTCGCGGAGGTTGACCCGGGTGCCGTCGACGTGGATCACGGCCTCGGCCGGGTGCACGCGGCGGCCGAGTTCGGTGACGACCTCGCCGTCCACCTCCACCCGGCCTGCCGCGATCAGGTCCTCGGCCGCCCGGCGCGACGCCACGCCGGCCTGCGACAGGACCTTCTGCAGGCGGATGCCGTCGGGGTGTTCGTCAGATGTCATCGATGGTGTCCACTTCGGGTAGCAGCGGAGCGATCGGGGGAAGGTCGTTCAGCGACGACAGCCCCAGTCGCTCCAGGAACAGCTCGGTCGTCACGTACAGCGTGCCCGTGGTCTCCGGGTCGGTGCCCATCTCCTCGATGAGCCCCCGCGCCAGCAGGGTCCGGATCACGCCGTCCACGTTCACCCCGCGCACCGCGGCGACCCGGGCCCGGGTGACCGGCTGCCGGTACGCGATCACGGCGAGGCTCTCCAGCGCGGCCCTGGTCAGCTTCGACCGCTGGCCGTCCAGCAGGAGCTTCTCCACGAACGGGGCGTAGGTGTCCCTAGTGTAGAACCGCCACCCTTCGCCGACGCGCCGCAGGTCGATCCCGCTGGCCCGCTCGGTGAACTTCTGCGCCATCGTCCGCAGCGCGACGGTCACCCTGGCGACCGGCTGGTCCAGCGTCTCGGCGAGGGAATCCTCGGCGATCGGCGAATCCACGACCAGCAGCAGCGCTTCGAGGGCGGCCTCCAGCGCCTCGTCGTCCTCGACGCTGGGCAGGCCGCTGTCCACGGCGACCAGCCCTTCGTCGTCGGAGGGCTCCGGCTCCGCTTCCGGGGCGGCGTCGGGTTCCGGCTCGGCAGGCTCCGCCGCTTCGGCTTCCGGCTCGGCTTCAGTGGTCTCCTGCTCGGCAGGCTCCGCGGCATCGGCTTCCGGCTCGGCTACGGCGTTCTCCGGCTCGGCCGCTTCGGCTTCCGGCTCGGCGGTCTCGGCCTCGTTTTCCGGCCGCGGCGCGGTTTCCGGCTCCGTCTCCTCGGCCTCCCCGGCCGGCTCGGCGGCCTGCTCGGCCTCGACCTGGGCCTCTTCCGCCGGAGTCTCCTCGGCCGCCGCGCGGTCGTCTTCGGTGCTCACCCGTATTCCTCCTCCTCGGCCGCCGCGCGGTCCTGCTCGGCGGCGGCGGACGCCTCGGCCACGCTGCCGCCGGTCCAGCGGACGTGCAGTTCCGCCAGTGCCTCCAGCTGGTCGAACTGCACCGACGATTCGCGGTACAGCTCCAGCAGCGCGAGGAACCGGGCCACGACCTCCACCGTGTGCTCGCAGTCCGAGGTCAGTTCCTTGAACGTCGCCTGCCCGGCCTCGGCGAGCTTCACCCGCAGCAGCGCGGCGTGCTCGCGCACGGACACCCGCCCCATGTGGATGTGCGCGATCGACACCTGCGGCGGCGGTTTCGGCCGGAACACCGCGACCGCGATCTCCGCGAACCGCTCCGGCGTGACGCCCAGCATCACCTCCGGCAGCAGCCCGAGGTACCGCTCCTCCAGCGCCACCGAACGCGGGTACCGGCGCAGCGCGCCTTCCTCCAGCTCGCCGAACAGCGCCGCCACCTGCTTGTACGCGCGGTACTGCAGCATCCGCGCGAACAGCACGTCGCGGGCTTCCAGCAGGGCGAGATCGTCCTCGTTCTCGACCTCGGCCGCGGGCAGCAGCCGGGCCGCCTTGAGGTCGAGCAGGGTCGCCGCGATCACCAGGAACTCGGTGGTCTCGTCGAGGTTCCAGTCCGGACCGAGCGCGCGGGTGTAGGCGATGAAGTCGTCGGTGACGGTGTGCAGGGCGACCTCGGTGACGTCCAGCTGGTGCTGCGAGATCAGCTGCAGCAGCAGGTCGAACGGGCCCTCGAAGTTCTGCAGCCGCACCTTGAACTTCGACGAGTTCTCCTCGGCGGCGGCGTATCCCTCGGGGATGGTGCCGCCGTGGACCGTCTCGTGCTCCGCCGGAACCGCTGGGCTGTCCGTGCTGGCAGAACTGTCTGTGCCGTCGGTGCTGTCTGTGCCGTCGGTGCTGTCCGGGGCCGCCGGGCTGTCCGCCGGTTCCGCGGCCGCCGCTTCCGGCTCCGGCAGCTCGGCCGATGCCGGTTCGTCCATCAGCCCTCGGTTCCGCCGTCCTCGCCGCTCGCCCGCAATCGCTGGACCAGCACGGACTCCTCGCCGCGCTGGTCGAAGTCGGCGAGCAGCACGGCGACCGCCTCGCGGACCAGCCTGCCGCGGTCGACCACCAGCTCGTGCTTGGCGCGGAGGTTCAGCCGGGCCTGCTCCATCGCGAGCAGTTCCTCGCCGGAGACGTACACGGTGATCTTCGCGTCGTGCTTGGTGCGCCCGGACCCGCTGCGCGCCGCGTTGCGGGCCAGCTGGTCGGTGTCCGCGGGCGCGCCCGGCTTGGCGCGCGGCGGGGCCACCGGTTCCGCCGGGGCGGGCACGGCGGGACGTTCGAGCGCGGGAGTCGCCGGGCTGGAGGTGAGGCGGAAGAGTTCCGACGCTCCGGGCAGGGAAGCGCGCCTGCTCACCGAGCGATCACCTCGCGGGCCAGCGCACGGTAAGCCGCGGCGCCGGCGGATTTGGGGGCCCAGGTCGTGATGGGCTCTCCCGCGACCGTCGTCTCGGGGAACCGCACGGTGCGGTTGATCACCGTGTCGAACACGGTGTCGCCGAATGCCTCGACCACGCGAGCCATGACCTCCTTCGAGTGCAGGGTTCTCGGGTCGTACATCGTGGCGAGAATCCCCGTGATGTCCAGTTTGGGGTTGAGGCGTTCCTGCACCTTCTCGATCGTGTCGATCAGGAGCGCGACGCCTCGCAGACTGAAGAACTCGCACTCCAGGGGGATGATCACACCGTCCGCGGCGGTCAATGCGTTCACCGTCAACAGGCCGAGCGAGGGCTGGCAGTCGACAAGAACATAGTCGTAGTCGTTCATCACCGGACGAAGGACCCGTAACAACGTGTGCTCGCGCCCTACCTCTGCGACGAGCTGGACCTCCGCCGCCGACAGGTCGATGTTGCTCGGCAGCAGGTCAACGCCGTCGACGCGGGTTTTGCGGAGCACGTCCTCGATCTGCACCGAGCGCTCCATGATGACGTTGTAGACCGTCTGGTCCAGTTCGTGCGGCTGAATGCCGAGCCCGACCGACAGGGCACCCTGGGGGTCGAAGTCGACCAGCAGCACGCGGCGGCCGCATTCGGCGAGCGCGGCCCCGAGGTTGATCGTGGACGTGGTCTTGCCGACCCCGCCCTTCTGGTTGCACATGGCGAGCACCTTCGCCGGGCCGTGCCGCTCCAGCGGCGGCGGCTCGGGGATCTCGCGCAGCAGGCGCCCGGTCGGCCCGATCCCGCTCTCCGCGCGCTCCTTCGCCCGCATCCGGGCGCGTTCGGCGCGGGTGAGCGGCCGTTCCGGTTCGTCGCCCTCGTGCTCCGCCGGGGTGGCGATCTGCGCGTGCTCGAGGTTCGCCGCGGCCGAACCGGCGGACGCGTTCGGGTCCTCCGGCTGGTTCGGTGTCGGTGTCGACATGGCGCGAAAGCTCCTTGCTCGGCGGGGTCCCGGGCAGCCTATGCGGGATTCCGGAGCACCGGCAAAGCGCCGCGCCGGGCCGCACCGGCCGAGTCACCGCAGCGTGGGAAGGCTGTCGACCGCCGTGGGTGATCAGCCGAGCGCACGCGGATGCGCGGTGGCGTAGACCTCGCGCAGCGTCGTGACCGTCACGAGCGTGTAGACCTGGGTCGTGGTCACCGACGCGTGGCCGAGCAGCTCCTGCACCACGCGGACGTCCGCGCCGCCCTCGAGCAGGTGGGTCGCGAACGAGTGGCGCAGCGTGTGCGGCGAGACCGCGGCGGTGATCCCGGCGCGCTCGGCGGTGTCCTTGAGCACCTGCCACGCGCTCTGCCGGGAAAGCCGGCTGCCGCGGGCGTTGAGGAAGATCGCCGACGTGCCCCTGCCGTTCGCGGCGAGCGCGGGGCGGGCGCGGACCAGGTACGCGTCGAGCGCTTCCAACGCGGGACGGCCGATCGGCACCAGCCGTTGTTTGCCGCCCTTGCCGTCGAGCAGGACGGTGCGCTCGGTCTCGTCCACATCGTCCACGTCGAGCCCGACCGCCTCGGAAATCCGGGCTCCGGTCGAGTAGAGCAGCTCCAGCAGCGCGCGATCGCGCAAGGAGCGTTCCCCGTCCGGCGGCGGGGTGTCGAGCAGCTTCAGGACGTCCGCGACCGGCAACGCCTTGGGCAGCCGTTTCGCCGCGGCCGGCGGGCGGACGTCGCGGGCCGGGTCGTGTTCGGTGAGCCCGTCGGCGTGCGCGAACTTGTGCAGCCCGCGCACGGCGACCAGCGCCCGCGCGGCCGACGACGCGGCCAGCGGCTGGTGTTCTTCGTCGCCCTCGCGCAGCGCGGCGCCGAACGACGTGACGTGCGCGGGCGTGACCTCGGTCAGCCGCCCGACCCCCGCCGCTTCCAGATGGGCGGCGTAACGGCGGAGGTCGCGGGAGTAGCTGTCGAGGGTGTTGCGAGCGGTGCCGCGTTCGACGACGAGGTGATCGAGGTACGTGGCGATCGCGCCTCGCACCTCGACACCCGCTTCATTCACGCCGCCACTCTAGGACGGCGCACCGACAGAACCGAGAATTCAGCCCTCGGCCAGTCGGAGAGCGAACCGCGAGGGCCGGTCCTGCCACGGCGCGTCGGCCGGGCGCGTCTCCGCTGCCCCGGCCAGCACCGCGTGCGCCGACAGCACCCCGGAGACCGTCGCCCCGTTGACCAGCTCGCCCGCCAGTGCCATCCGGACCGCCTCGGCGAGCGGGAATTTCCGCACCACCAGGTCGGCCTCCTCCTCGCCGAGCACCTCGCGGTCCACTTCGGACAGATCGCGCGCGAGGAACACGCGCACCACCTCGTCGGTGAACCCGGGCGAGGCCGCGACGTCGACCAGCGTCTCCCAGCGGCCCGCGGCGAGCCCGGCCTCCTCGGCCAGCTCGCGCCGGGCCGCGTCGACCGGGTCCTCCCCGGTTTGTCGATCAGCCCGGCGGGCAGCTCCCACAGCCTGCGCCCGAGCGGATGCCGGTACTGGTGCACGAGCGTGACGTTGTCCTCGCTGTCCAGCGCCGCGATCACCACCGCGCCGAGGTGTTCGACCACCTCGCGCTTGGCGGTGCCCCCGCCGGGCATCACGACGTCGTCGACCCGGAGGCCGACGACGCGTCCCACGTGGACGACCGTGCTGCCGGCCACGGAGAACTCGTGCGTGCCGGGCGCGGTCACCGGGCCGCCACGGGCGTCTCGGGCAGTTCGACCGGGAGCCGCTCGGCGACCTTGCGGTCCACGACCGCCTTCACGAACGCGCTGAACAGCGGGTGCGGCCGGGTCGGGCGGCTCTTCAGCTCGGGGTGCGCCTGGGTGCCCACGAAGAACGGGTGCACGTCCGCGGGCAGCTCGACGAATTCGACGAGCCGGTCGTCCGGCGAGGTGCCGGAGAACACCAGGCCCGCGTCGCCGATCTGCTTGCGGTAGGCGTTGTTCACCTCGTAGCGGTGCCGGTGGCGCTCGGACACCTCGGTGGTGCCGTACGCCTTGGCGACCTGCGAACCGGCCTTGAGCTTCGCCGGGTACGCGCCGAGCCGCATCGTGCCGCCCATGTCGCGTTCGCCCGCGACGACGTCGCGCTGGTCGGCCATGGTCGAGATCACCGCGTGCTTGGTGCCCTCGTCGAACTCGGCCGAGTTCGCGCCCTCGATGCCCGCGAGGTTCCGGGCGCTTTCGATGACCATGCACTGCAGGCCGAGGCACAGCCCGAGCAGCGGCACGCCGTGCGTGCGCGCGTAGTGGATCGCGCCGACCTTGCCCTCGATGCCGCGGATGCCGAATCCGCCGGGGATCAGCACACCGTCCACATCGGACAGCACGGAGGCCGCGCCGGATTCGGTCTGCGCGTCGTCCGAGGCGACCCACACGATCTCGACCTTGGCGCGGTGCGCGAACCCGCCCGCGCGCAGCGCCTCGGTGACCGAGAGGTACGCGTCCGGCAGGTCGATGTACTTGCCCACCACCGCGACCCGGACGATCTCGCTCGGGTTGTGCACGCGGTCGAGCAGGTCGCCCCACACCGTCCAGTCGACGTCGCGGAACGGCAGGCCCAGCCGGCGCACCACGTACGCGTCGAGCGCCTCGCCGTGCAGCACCTTCGGGATGTCGTAGATCGAACGCGCGTCCGGGCAGGCGATGACCGCCTCCGTGTCGACGTCGCACATCAGGCCGATCTTGCGCTTGAGGTCGTCCGGGATCTCCCGGTCCGCGCGGCACACCAGCGCGTCCGGCTGGATGCCGATGTTGCGCAGCGCGGCGACCGAGTGCTGGGTCGGCTTGGTCTTCAGCTCGCCCGACGGGGCGAGGTACGGGACCAGCGACACGTGCAGGAAGAAGCACTGGTCGCGGCCGACGTCGTGGCGCACCTGGCGGCACGCCTCGAGGAACGGCAGCGACTCGATGTCGCCGACCGTGCCGCCGACCTCGGTGATCACCACGTCCGGCGACACGCCGTTCTCGTCCGGCCCGGCCGCGGCGGTGATCCGCGCCTTGATCTCGTCGGTGATGTGCGGAATCACCTGGACGGTGTCGCCGAGGTACTCGCCGCGGCGTTCCTTGGCGATCACCTCCGAGTACACCTGCCCGGTGGTGACGTTCGCCTTCCCGTCGAGAGAGCGGTCGAGGAAGCGCTCGTAGTGCCCGATGTCGAGGTCGGTCTCGGCGCCGTCGTCGGTGACGAACACCTCGCCGTGCTGGAACGGGTTCATCGTCCCGGGGTCGACATTGAGGTACGGGTCGAGCTTCTGCATCGTGACGCGAAGTCCGCGTGCGGTGAGCAGCTGTCCGAGGCTGGACGCCGTCAGACCCTTACCCAGAGAGGAGGCAACGCCTCCGGTGACAAAGACATATTTGGTAGCCCGCGACTGAAGTCCCACGGGCCGCCAGCATATCCCACTCTCGCGGGTTCGCTCGCCGACGCCTCTTCCCGGCGCGGCGGAATCGGTTCACCCCGGCCGCGCTAGGCTGCGCGGCGTGCCGAACCTCCGCGATGACCACTGGACCGCCCCGGTCGCGGGCGCCTCTCTGGACGCCGCGGTGCGCGTCCCCGGATCGAAGTCCATCACCAACCGGGCCTACGTGCTCGCCGCGCTCGCGAGCGCGCCCACCCGGGTGCGCCATCCGCTCGATTCGCGCGACACCCGGCTGATGCTCGGCGCGCTCGCCTCGCTGGGCGCGCGGTCGGAAGAGACCATCGACGGCTTCCTCGTGCACCCGCTCGGCACCATCAGCGGCCGCGGCGACGAAACGACCGTCACCCTCGGCAACGCCGGCACCGTCGCCCGGTTCACGCCCGCGCTCGCGACTTTGGGCGACGCCTCGGTCCAGTTCGACGGCGACGAGGCGATCCGCCGCCGTCCGATCGACCCGCTGCTGGCCGCGCTGCGCAAGCTCGGCGCGCGGATCGACGACGGCGGACGCGGCGCGCCGCCGTTCACCGTGCACGGCACCGGCGGGCTGCGCGGCGGCCGGGTGGACCTCGATTCGTCGGCGTCGAGCCAGTTCCTGTCCGCGCTGCTGCTCGCCGGTCCGGCGTTCGAGCAGGGCGTGACCGTGCGGCTGGTCGGCGGAGCCCCGCCGAGCGAACCGCACATCGCGATGACGCTGGACATGCTGCGCCGGTTCGGGGCCACTGTGGAGCGTTCCGGCGCGGAATTCCACGTGGAGCCGGCGAAACTGTCGTGCCCGGAGTACGTCGTGGAGCCGGATCTGTCCACCGCGGCCCCGTTCGTGGCCGCCGCGGTGGTCGGCGGCGGGACGGTCCGGGTGCACGGCTGGCCGAAGCAGACGACGCAGCCGGGCGACTGGCTGCGCGGCCTGGTGACCGAACTGGGCGCGAAGGTCACGCTGGACGACGACGGGCTGTCGGTCACCGGCGGCGGCGCGTTCCCCGGCATCGACCTCGACCTGCACGAGGTCGGCGAGCTGACCCCGGTCATCGCGGCGATGCTGTGCTTCGCCGAGAGCCCGTCGAGCATCACCGGCGTCGCGCACCTGCGCGGCCACGAGACGGACCGGCTCACCGCGCTGGCCACCGAACTGTCCGGCCTCGGCGCGGGCGTCACCGAACTCGAGGACGGACTGGAAATCACTCCCGCCCCGATGCACGGCGGCGTTTTCCACACCTACGAGGACCACCGGCTGGTGATGGCCGCGGCGGTGCTGGGCCTGCGCGTGCCCGGCGTGCTGGTCGAGAACCCGGAGACGGTCGGCAAGACGTTCCCGAAGTTCGTCGAGACGTGGAGCGACCTCGTCAGCTGAGCACCCGGCGGATCTCCTCGGCCACCACTTCGGGTTCGGTGACCGGCACCAGGTGCCCGGATTTCTCCGCGATCCGGTGCCGCCCGCCCGGCGAAACCCGTTGCGCGTGCGCGGCATTCGCCTCCGCGCGCACCGCGTCGTTCATCCCGTCGCCGGCGCGCCCGCCGGACACCACCGTCACCGGATAATCGCCTCGCGCGGGCGGGTTCACCCGCCATTCCGCCAACTCGTCAAGGAAGGTCCGCGCCTGCTCGGTCTGGGTGCGTAACACTTGGGGCGTAAAGCCTTCCCTGAGAAGGTCGCGCCGGACGTCCTCCGGAGCAGCGCGCACCATGGGGCGGTACAAGAACTTCAGCAATCCGGTCGCCGCCAGGATCCGGCCAATGCGCAGGAGTTTTCGTTCGGTACTGCGGAATCGGGGCGAGAACAGCACATCCGCGGCCTCGTCGGTCGGATCGACCAGGACGAGCCCCGCGATTTCCGCCGCGGTCCGGGACGCGGCGAGCCGCACGATCGGTCCCCCGGCGCTGTGCCCGGCGAGCACGTACGGCCCCGGCCCGAAGTGGCTCAGCAGGTCCACGAGATCGTCGGCCATCCGGTCCAGCGTGCGCCCGGACGGATCCGGCGCACTGCGCCCGAGCCCGGACCGGTCGTACACCACCGCCCGCGCGAACTCGCCGACCAGCGGCTGCACGAGCCCCCACGACGACCGGCTCGCCGCCGCTCCCGCCTCGAACACGACGGTCGGCCCGGACCCGGGACCGGGCAGCACCATCGCGTACAGCCGCCGTCCGTCCCTTGCGGACACCCACTCCGGCTCGCCCTGCACGTGCGCCACCAGCGACCCCCTCCGCTCGAAGTTAGGGTCACCTTACTAGAGATCAGCCCGCCGGACGCTCGCCCTGCTCGTCGTCCCCGAACAGATCGCGCAACGTCACCGCCCGGTTGACCCGCACATGCTCCGCCGCGTACTCGCGCGCCCGCTCCACGTCGCCGGACCCGATCGCGTCCACCAGCCGCCGGTGCTCGTCGAGCAGTTCGGCCCAGTGCTCGTTCTGGCTGGTCAGCCAGCGCAGCTGACCTTCGAGCGGGTGCAGCATCGTGGTGAGCAGGCGGTTGCCCGCGATGGCGATGATCTCGTCGTGCAGCCTGCTGTTGACCTCGGCGATCCGCGCCCCGTCACCACCCTGAGTGACCCGCGCGGACTCCGCGAGCAGCCGCTCCAGCCGGCGCATCTCCGGCTTCCCGGCGCGTTCCGCGGCGCGCGCGGCGGCGAGGCTCTCCAGCGCCTCCCGGACGTCGAACAGCTCCTCGACGTCCACCCGGGCCAGCTGCCGCACCACCACCCGCCGGGGCGAGGGCACGACCACGAACCCCTCGGACTCCAGGCTCCGGATCGCCTCGCGCACCGGCACCCGCGACACTCCGAGATCGTCGGCCAATTCGCGCTCGACCAGCCGGTCCCCCGGCTTCAGTCGTCCGGTCAGGATCCGCTCCCGCAGTTCGTCGAGCACCCGGGCGCGCGTCGCCGCGAGCGGCTGCCGCTCCTCCGTGCCGCCCACCCGTCCCCCTCTCGCCGACACTGGACAGGCGCCGAGTTTATCGGGAAGAGGGTTGACGCAGCAGCCGCGCGGCGCGATATTTGGGATCCCAAGTTTGGGATCCCAAAGCTGCCGGCACGTCGACCGGAGGTCTGCAATGACGCAAGCCCCGTCCACCGAAACCAGCGCGACCGTCCAGCCCGAACCCGATCCGCGGCTGTGGAACGAGGACCTCGCCCCCGCGAAGGAGCGGCGCTGGAAGGTCTACGACATCTTCGCGCTCTGGATGTCGGACGTGCACAACCTCGGCAACTACACCTTCGCCGCCGGGCTGTTCGTGCTCGGCCTGTCGGCCTGGCAGGTGTTCACCGCGCTGCTGTTCGGGTTCGTGATCATCTTCTTCGGGATGAACCTGATGGGCCGGATCGGGCAGCGCACCGGTGTCCCGTTCCCGGTGGTCGCGCGGATCAGCTTCGGCACCTACGGCGCGAACCTGCCCGCGCTGATCCGCGCCGTGATCGCGATCTTCTGGTACGGCATCCAGACCTACCTCGCGAGCGTCGCCATCACGCTGCTCGTACTGGCGATCGATCCCGGCCTGAAACCGTTGACCGAACACAGTTTCCTCGGCCTGCACGCGCTCGGCTGGATGTGTTTCGTGGCACTGTGGCTCGTGCAGGCGCTGGTGCTGACCCGCGGCATGGAGGCGGTGCGGAAGTTCCAGGACTGGTGCGGCCCGCTGATCTGGGTCGTGATGATCGCGCTCGCGGTCTGGATCCTCGCGGCGAGCGATTGGCACATCTCGTTCACCAGCAGCCCGCGTCACCTGTCCGGCGGCGAGCAGGTGCGGCAGTGGTTCGGCGCGGCCGGGCTGATCCTGTCCACCTACGGCACGCTGATGCTCAACTTCTGCGATTTCTCGCGCAACGCCCCGGACCAGAAAACGGTGCGGCGCGGCAACTTCTGGGGCCTTCCGGTGAACTCGACGGCGTTCGCGCTGCTGTCGGTGATCGTCACCGCGGGCAGCCTGCAGGTGTTCGGCGAGGCGATCACCGACCCCGCCGAACTGCTCGCCCGGGTGCACAACACGCCGGTGCTGATCGTCGGCGCGCTGACTTTCGCCATCGCCACCATGGGCGTCAACATCGTCGCGAACTTCGTCTCCCCCGCCTACGACCTCGCCAACATCTGGCCGAAGCGGATCTCGTTCACCATCGGCGGGATGATCAGCGCCGTCGCCGCGCTGTGCGTGCTGCCGTGGAAGCTGTACTCGTCGCCGGTGGTGGTCAACTACTTCCTCGGCGGGCTCGGCGCGTTCCTCGGCCCGCTGTTCGGGATCATGATCGTCGACTACTACCTGATCCGCCGCGGCAAGGTCGACGTCGAGCAACTGTTCGTGCGCGACGGCAAGTACCCCAAGGTAAACCCGCGCGCGATGGTCACCTTCGTGCCGTGCGCCGTGCTGTCCGCGGTGATCGCGCTCGTGCCGTTCTTCGCGCCCGCCGCGCCCTACTCCTGGTTCCTCGGCACCGCCAGCGCCGGATTGCTCTACTACGCCGTTTCGTACCGCCAGCGGAGGGCTTGATGCGGATCCTCGTCACCAACTGCAACACCACCGAGGCCATGACGAAGGAGATCGAGGCCGGGGCGCGGGCGGCAGCCGGCCCCGGCACCGAAATCCTCGCCCTGACCCCGAAGTGGGGCCCGGAATCCGCGGAGGGCTGGCTCGACAGCTTCCTGTCCGCCGCGGCCGTGCTGGACCTGTTGCGCACCACCGAGGAACCCTTCGACGCGGTCGTGCTCGCCGGTTTCGGCGAACACGGCCGCGAGGGCGCGCGGGAGCTGCTGGACGTCCCGGTCGTCGACATCACCGAAGCCGCCGCGCATCTCGCCGGGCTGCTCGGGCGCCGGTACGGAGTGGTGACGACACTGGACCGCACGTGCGGCCTGATCGAGGACAGCCTGCACTCGGCCGGGGTGGACCGGAACTGCGTCGCGGTCGTCGGGACCGGGCTGAGCGTGCTGGAGCTGCGCGACGAAGAGCGCACCGAGTCAGCGCTGCTCACCGCCGGGCTGCGCGCCCGCGACGCTGGCGCCGAGGTGCTCGTGCTCGGCTGCGCCGGGATGACCGGACTGGACCGCAAGATGTCCGCGATGCTCGACGTCCCGGTGGTCGACGGCGTCGCCGCCGCGGTCCGGCTCGCGGAATCCCTGGTGGCGCTGGGATTGCGCACCAGCCGCGCCGGGTCCTACGCCCGCCCGCTCGACAAGCACCGGACCTGGCCCGGCGCGTGACCGCTCAGGCCCGGACCGGAACTCGGGCCCGGCCGGTCAGCGCCTTGCTCCACGGCAGCCGCCGCAGCACCTCGACGATCGCGAAGGTCAGCGCCACCGTCGCCGGATACGCCACCAGCGTCGTCCACGGCGCGCCGTACCGGTCGCCGACGAAGACGAACAGCGGGTCCAGCAACGCGATCGCGATCGGGTGGGTGAGGAACACCGCGAACGACCGGTTCACCGCCCAGGACACGAACCGCCCGCCGCGCTGCCTGCCCGCCGCCCAGCGCGCGCCCGCCAGGTAGATCCCGGCGATCGCCGCGATGAACCACGGGATCAGGTACGGGCGGAAGGCGTCCGAAGCCATCTCCGGCCACTCGCCGAAACGGACGCTCACGAAGTAGCCGGTCTCCGCGACGACCAGCCCGCCCGCCATCGCCAGCAGGACCCACCGCGAATGCGCGCGCAGCCAGGCGTGCACCGCCTCGAAATGCAGCGCCGCCGCGGTGCCGAGCACCATGTAGAACTGGTACACGACGAAAGTCGCGAAAAACTGGCTCACGAAGCCGTAGCCCAGCGCAGCGGGCGGATAGCTCATGAAGATCGCCACCGCGATCTGCACCGCGCCGGACACCGCGAGCACCGTCCACGGACGGCGGCGGATCAGGCCGAACAGCTTCGCCAGCACCGGGAACAGCAGGTACACCTGCAGCGTCACCAGCATGAAGTACATGTGGTACCAGGCGTTCCCGGTGAGCAGGTCAAGCCCGAGCGTGCGCAGCTGCGCGCTGATCGATCCGAACGGCTGGTCCGAGGTGAGGACCGAATAGCCCCGGTAGATCACCGTCCAGACCACGTACGGCACCGCGACCAGCGGGAACCGCCTGCGCCAGAACTTCCCCGCGGGCACCGGCCGGTCCCGGTACTGGAACACGAGCACGAACGCGGTCAGCGCGAAGAACGCCTCGCGGGTCAGGTGCAGCGGCGTCTGGAACGCGTCGGCGACGACGTCCTGCTGGATCGTCGTGGAGCCGATCACGTGGATGAGGATGACCAGGGCGAAGGTGATGACCCGGTACGCGTCGAGCTGACGCAGGTGCGGCGATCGGGCGGGCGCCGGCTCGTCCGCGCGGACGAGCGGGATCTCGGTAGTGGTCATCGTTCGGCCGTGCTCCCGGGGTCGTTGGCGCTCATCGTGCCAGGCTCTCGTGCGCAGCTGTGAGCCACCCATGATCTTCCTGAGACCCGGCTGATGCCGCACGGAACGGGTGTCGGGTCAGCCACACCCGTACGGGTGAACCGGCGCCGCCCGGCGGTCCGGACCACTCGCCCCGCTTGGAACAGGCCGTTCGTCGGGCCTTTCCGGACACTTCACCACAAAACGCCCACGCCTGAAAATTGGTCTAGTCCACAGTATTGACTCCGGCTGTGCCCTGGTTCACATTCGAATGCGGGCCGGCCCCCGCTCCTGCAGTGATCACCCGATGTCCGACGCTTGCCGCGCATTCCGGTGCGGCGAGCGGACTTCGCTTGTGCGAGGGAGAACCCTTATGCCCCACCGGACCCTGAGACCGCTGGCCGTGGCCTGCGCCGCCGTGGCCGCCGTGGTCGTGGCCGGTCTCACCATCCTGGCCCGGCCCGCCCCGGCGACCGCGACGCCCGCGCCTTCCTCAGGAGGCCTGCGCATCGCCTACTTCGACCAATGGAGCATCTACCAGAACGCCTACTACCTCAAGAACGTCGACAAGATCGCCGACAACATCGACTACCTGCTCTACGACTTCGAGAACATCCACCCGACCGACCTCACCTGCTTCGAGACGACCAAGGCCACGACCCCGGACCCGGAGGGCGAGGACGACCCGAACGCGGGCGACGGCGCGGGCGACCAGTTCGCCGACTACCAGAAGTCGTTCGGCGCGGACATCAGCGTCGACGGCACGGCCGACACCTACAACATGCCGATCGTCGGCAACTTCCACCAGCTGCAGGAACTCAAGGCGCGGCACCCGAACCTGAAGGTGCTGCTGTCGCTCGGCGGCTGGACGTACTCGAAGTACTTCTCCGACGCCGCGGCCACCGACGCCTCGCGCAAGAAGTTCGTCAGCTCCTGCGTGGACATGTTCATCAAGGGCAACATCCCCGCCGCGGGCGGTTTCGGCGGCCCCGGCACCGCCGCGAACATCTTCGACGGGTTCGACATCGACTGGGAGTACCCGGCGCACCCCGGCGGGCACAAGGGCAACCACTACAGCCCGAACGACACGCAGAACTTCACCAAGCTGCTCGCCGAGTTCCGCGGCCAGCTGGACGCGCTGGGCGGCAAGCACTACGCGCTCTCGGCCGCCCTGCCCGGCGGCCAGGACAAGGTCGCGAAGATCGAGACCGACAAGATCCACCAGTACATGGACTTCGCCGACCCGATGACCTACGACATGCACGGCGCGTGGGACAAGACCGGCCCGACGAACTTCCAGGACCCGCTCTACCCCTCGCCGAACGACCCGTCCCCGACCATCCCGCCGGGCACGGAGAAATACGACACCGACTCGGTGATCAAGGCGTACACGCAAGGAGATCCGGCGTACGGCATCCCCGGCGGATTCCCCGCGTCGAAGCTGACCCTGGGCATCCCGTTCTACTACCGCGGCTGGACCGGCGTGCCGGCCGGCTCGAACCACGGGCTGTACCAGACCGCGACCGGTCCGTCCGCGCCGCATCCGTTGAGCGGCAACGTGCCCGGCGTCGCGATGTACAAGGAACTCCTGGGAGTGGTCGACAACCCGTCGACTACGTTCTGGGACCCCACAACGCAATCCGCGTGGTTCTACGACGGGACGAGCTTCTACGGCGGCTCGTCGAAGCAGTCGATCAAGGCGCGCACCGACTACATCCATTGCAACGGCCTCGGCGGCGCGATGATGTTCTCGCTGTACGACCTCGATCCGTCCTCAACGCTGTTCCACGCGGTCGTGGACGGGCTCGCCGCGCCGACGGAGAACTGCTCCGGCCCGCCGACGACCACCCCGACCACGCCCACCAAACCGACGACCCCCACCACCCCGACTACGCCGACCACTCCGACGACCCCGACCACGCCCACTACGCCGACCACTCCCACGACTCCGCCGAACCAGTGCACGGCGCCGGCTTGGGACTCCGGGAAGGTGTACAACGGCGGCGCGGTCGTGTCGTACAACAACCACACCTGGACGGCGAAGTGGTGGACGCAGGGCGAAACGCCCGGCACCTCGGACGTCTGGTCGGACAACGGAGCCTGTTCCGGCGGAGGCGGTCCCACGACCGCGTGTCCGGCGGCGTGGAGCAGCTCCCAGTCCTACAACGCGGGTGCGGTGGTGTCCTACAACGGGCACCGGTGGTCCGCCAAGTGGTGGACGCGGGGCGAAACACCCGGCAGCGCGTCGGTCTGGGCCGACAACGGCACCTGCTGACCCGCGGTAACGCATGAGCCGGCGGCGGTACCGGGTTTCCTCACCCTCGAAGGGAACCCGGTGCCGCCGCCGGCTGTTGTGCGGGAGGCGGAAAGCCAGTCAGTTGCCCGAAGTCGCGACGCCCGGCGCGATCGCCTGCGCGTTGCCCGCGATCCCGTAGCGGCCCGAGCCGCCGTTGAGCTGTTCCTGCAGCGCCAGCACGGTCGCGACCCGGCCTGCCGCCGAGTCCGCGTTGTCCACAGTGGACAGGATCGACGTCGCCGAGGTGTCCGCGCGGACCACGCCGATCGGGCCGGTGCCCTCGGCCGAACCCGGGTCGCCGGCGAGCACGGCTCCCGCGCCGGAGCGGTCCATCTGCGTCGCGAACCGCGCGATCGTCGCCGCCCGGTCGCCCGCGCCGTCGCCGGTCTGCTGCGAGCCGGTCAGCACGATCGCCAGCTGCGCGGGCTGCACGCCCTGGCTCGGCTTCACGAAACCGCCGTCGGTCAGGCCGCCGAGCGCGGCGGCCAGCTCGTCGCCGCTCGACTGCGGCTTCGCGCTCGCCTTGTCCAGCAGCAGCGTCGAACCGAGCAGCGCGCCGGCGAGCGTGCCGGAGTCGCCCGCGGTCGGGAACTTCGCCCCGGCCGGCTGCAGCCGCGTGACGACGTCGCGCAGCTGGTCGGCCTTCGCCGGGTCGGTGAACGCGCTGGTGAGCTGCAGTTCGCCGGTCACCGAGGCGCCGGACTGGCCGACGAGCTTCTTGAGCGCGTCGCGGTCGGCCGGGCGCGCGTCCTGCGTGGTGACGATGACGACGCTGCGCTTGTCCAGCGCGCCCGCGACGACCTTCGGGCCCATGGTCCCGGCGAACGCGTCCGCGTCGGACAGCCGCGCGTTGAGCGCGTTGCGCTGCGCCTCCAGGTCGGCCACCTGCGTGCCGAGGTCTTTCTTCTGGTCCGCGAGCCCGGACAGCAGCGAACCGTTGAGCGCGGTCGAGCCCAGCACCACGCCGACGGCCAGCGCCAGGAAGCACGCGGTGATGGAAACGATGTGGTACCGCAGGGAAATCACGTGAAGAGACCCTTCACCCAGGCGACGAACGTGGACCAGGTGTGCTGGATCCACTCGAGATAGACGGAGCCGACGTCGGAGACCAGCAGCGCGGCCACGACGACGACGATGGCGGCGAGGACGAGCAGCGCGACCGCGCCGAGCGACACCCGGCTGCGGTGCAGCGTCGCGACGGCCTTGCCGTCGACCAGCTTGGTGCCGAGCTTGAGCCGCGTGAGGAACGTGGACGGGTTCGACCCGGACCGGCCGTGGTCGAGGAATTCCCGCAGCGTGGCCTGGAATCCGACGGTGACCACGAGGCTCGCGCCGTGCGCGTCGGCCAGCAGCAGGGCCAGGTCCTCGGAGTTGCCGGACGCGGGGAAGGTGACCGCGCCGATGCCGAGGTCCTGGATCCGCTCGACGCCCGGCGCGTGCCCGTCCGGCTGCGCGGGGACGACGACCTCGCCGCCGCTGCGCAGCGTCGCGGTGCCGATCCCGGTCGGGTCGCCGACCACGACGTCGGGCTGATAACCCTGCGCGCGCAACGTGTCCGCGCCCGCGTCGACGCCGATCAGCACCGGCCGGTGCTCGCCGACGTACTTCTTGAGCTTCTTGAGGTCCTCGGCGTGCCCGGTGCCGCCCGCGACGACCAGCACGTGCCGGTCGCGCACCGGGACCTTCAGCTCCGGCACGCCCACGCCGTCGAGGATCAGCGTCCGCTCGCGGCGGAGGAACTCGATCGTGTTGGCGGAGAAGGCTTCCAGCTGGGTCGACATCCCGGCCTTGGCCTCGATCATCTGGTCGGCGACGCTTTCCGCGGTCTGCTCGACCCCGGTCGCCAGCTGCCGTTCGCCGAGGTACACCGCGCCCTCGTGCACGCGCAGCTTCGTGCCGTCCTTGACCGAGCGCAGCAGATCGCCGCCGACCGAATCGATCAGCGGGATGCCCGCCGCCACCAGGATTTCCGGGCCGAGGTTGGGGAACCGGCCGGAAATCGACGGGGACGCGTTGACCACCGCGGCGACCTCGGCGGCGACCAGCGCGTCGGCGGTGGCCCGGTCGAGGTCGAGCTGGTCGAGCACGACGATGTCGCCGGCGCTGACCCGGCGCAGCAGTTCGCGCGTGCGCCGGTCGACCCGCGCGACACCGATGACGCCGGGGAGGGCTTCGTGGTTCCGCGCGAGAAGACCAGTGAGCTTCATGTGGCTGATGGTGACAAATTTGTGCCTGCGTGGAGAGCCGACGCGCCGAAGCGGACATGACTCGTTGTGGTGAGCCATGTCGCGCCGGATGCGGAGCCGGGGTTACTGAGCCGATCGTTGCCCATCCGACCACAGCCACGGCCTCATGGCTTCGCGGGACCGGTTACGTCGCCTGGTCGGGGGTCGGCCTACTTTTGGCCGGATGAGCAACCGGGCGGTCCGCCCGCCCCGAAATCGAGGTTGGACCAGGGACTCGCGGGATCGTTCAGCAGCCGGTGGCGGACCCGCGCGGCCGACGCGTACTCCGGCCCGAATTCCTCGCCGTCGAGCGCGAGCAGCCTGCCCAGCACGTATCCGGTGGACAGTTCCGCCCACGATTCGTGGTAGCGGCGGGCGACCGCGCCGGCCTCCAGCACCATCAGCTCGGCGGTGAGCGCGTCGCAGTACCCGACCGCCAGGCCCCAGCGCGCGAGTTCGACCGCGCGCCCGATGTCCCAGCCGATGATGCTGTCCACGACCCCGTCCGGCTCGAGCAGGCCGTCGGCCCGGAACCGCTGCTCGTACCGGACGATCCGGCGCACCGCGTCGACGAGCGGCTCGATCTGCTCCTCGGCGTCGTTGTCCGCGCACCACTGCCGGACCAGCTCGACCCAGCCGTACACGTCCAGCGCCAGCCCGCTGCGGGCGCGCAGCACGAGCACCAGGTTCCCGGTGGTGAGCTGGTAGGAATCGCCGAGCAGCCGGTCCATCGCGGCCCGCCAGCTCGCCGCGTCCGCGACGCCCCACCAGTCGCGCAGGCCGCGGACCTCGGCGACGTAATCGTGGTAGCGCGCGTCGAGCACGTTCCACGGCTCGGCCGACAGCACCGCCTGGTGCGCGCCGCACGCCAGCGCGTGCGCGACCGGACCGTCCAGCAGCCCGTAGCGGGCCGTGTAAAGCCGCTCGACCTGCTGCTCCACCGCGGTGACCCGATGCGGATTCGCGTCGACCCACGGCAGCACGGCCGCCGCGCTCACCCGCCATTCGCCGAGCGTGCCGCGGTTGAACACGACCTGCTCCCCCGCTCCGAGACCGTGCGTGGCCCAGTCGAGATCGCCGCTCAGGAACACCACGTCCGCGCCGAAATCCGGCAGCGCGCCGCGGGTGAACACCTGCAGCGCGGGTTCGCCGTCGTGCGCGCAGCAGACTTTCGCGGGCGACCACGTCCGGTCCCGGGCGAGCCGCTCCGCCTCGGGCCGGTGGATCGGCACGAACAGCTCCTCGTCGCCGAGGAGCGCGAGAAAGCGGTCGAGATCGTCCTCCCGCCGCGCGCGGGCGAGTTCGGCTTCGACGTCGGCCAGCGTGGCCCAGGTCATGGAATCCGCCTCAGCCCTTCTTCGCGCGCTTGCGCTTCGCACCGGCGTTCTTCGCTTTGTCTTTTTCCGCGAGGGCGAGCAGTTCCTCGGCGTGCGCGCGGCCGGTCTCGGTGCCGTCCATGCCCGCGAGCATCCGGGCCAGCTCGCGCACCCGGTCGCCCTGCTCGAGCGTTTTCACCCCGCTGCGCGTGACGCCGCCGCTGGTTCCCTTGTCCACCACCAGATGCTGGTCGGCGAACGCGGCGACCTGCGGCAGGTGCGTGACCACCAGGACCTGGTGCGTGCGCGCGAGCCGGGCCAGCCGCCGTCCGATCTCCACCGCGGCCCGGCCGCCGACCCCGGCGTCGACCTCGTCGAACACCAGCGTCTGCACGGTGTCCGCGTGCGCCAGCACGACCTCGATCGCCAGCATCACGCGGGAAAGCTCACCGCCCGAAGCGGCCTTGTGCACCGGCAGCGGAGGCGCGCCGTTGTGCGCTCGCAGCAGCAGCTCCACCTCGTCGACGCCGTCCGGGCCCGCGTGCACCGCGTGCCCGTCGATCGCGAGCGCCTGCCTGTCGCCGTGGTCTGCCGGACGCTGTTCGACGGTGATCTCCAGCTCCGCCTGGCCCATCGCGAGACCGGACAGCTCCTTGGTGATCGCCGTGGCCAGTTCGGCGGCCGCCTTGCCACGCGCGGCGGAAACCTCAGTGGCGTGCGAGACCAGCTCCACGGCCAGCTCATCACGCCGCAAGGCCAAGGCCGCTAGTGCTTCTTCGGAGGTGTCCATCGACTCGAGCCGGCGCCGCGCGTCCTCGGCCCACGCCAGCACCCCGTCGACGTCCGCGGCGTACTTGCGGGTGAGCCGTTTGAGATCGGCCTGGCGCGCGAGCACCTTCTCCAGCAGCGCCGGGTCGGCGTCCAGATTCTCGACGTAGCTGCCCAGCTCCGCGCCGACGTCGCTCAGCAGCGTGGAGGCTTCCTCCAGCCGCGGCACGAGGTCGCGCAGCGCGGCGTCCTCGGCCGACACCAGCCGCCGCACCGCCTCGCCGACCAGGCCGAGCGCGCCCGGCGCGTCCGGATCGCCGTCCTGCGCGCCGGACACCGCCGCGTGCGCCTCGGTGGCCATCGCGCGGAGTTCGTCGACCGCGGCGAGCCGTTTGATCTGCTCGGTGAGTTCGACGTCCTCCCCCGGCTCGGGCGCGACCGCGTCGATCTCGTTCAGACCGTGTTTCAGCAGGTCCGCCTGCTGCGCCATCTCCCGGGAGCGGTTGGACCGTTCGCTCAGCTCGGTGAGCACGGCCAGCCATTCCTCGCGGACCCGGCGGTACTCCGCCAGCGGCGCGCCCACCGCCTCGCCGGCGAACCGGTCGATCACCGCGCGCTGCTCGGCCGGGCGCAGCAGCCGCAGCTGGTCGTTCTGCCCGTGCACGGCGATCACCTGCTCGGACAGCTCGGCCAGCACCCCGACCGGCACCGACCGGCCGCCCAGATGCGCCCGCGAGCGCCCGTCGGCCGCGACCGTGCGCAGCGCGATCACGCTGCCGTCCTCGTCGACGTCGGCCCCCGCGTCGGTGACGATGCGGCCTGCCGCGTCGTCCTTGCCCACGGTGAACCGGCCCTCGACGAAGGCCTTCAGCATTCCGTTCCGGACCTTCGACGCCTCGGCCCGCCCGCCCGAGAGCAGATGCAGCCCGGTGACGACCATGGTTTTGCCCGCACCCGTCTCACCGGTGACCACGGTGAAGCCCGCGTGCAGTTCCAGCAGGGCTTCCTCGATGACTCCGAGGCCCTGGATGCGCATCTCGGCCAGCACGACGCATACGGTAGCGGCCCGCACCGACCTTCTGTGCGTTCGAGGTCCGCTAACTCTTCTTTTCGCTGGTCGAACACTTGTGCGGGCGCGTCGCGCTAGCGGTCTCCCGAGCGCCGGTCGCGCCAGCTGCGCACCGGCAGGCCGAACTTGTACACCAGCCGGTCGGTGAACACGCCGTCCCACAGCCGGACCAGCCGCACCGGCCGCTTCCCGCACACCACGCGCACCAGCGCGCCCGGCGGCAGGTCGAACGACCGCAGCCCGTCGCAGGTCAGCACGGCTTTCGGGCCGGTCGGGTCGATGCCGACGCTGATCACCGATTCGGGCGACACGACCAGCGGCCGGGAGAACATCGCGTGCGCGTTGCTCGGCACCACGAGCAGCGCCTCGACGTCCGGCCACAGCACCGGCCCGCCCGCGGAGAACGCGTACGCGGTGGAGCCGGTCGGCGTCGCGCACAGCACGCCGTCGCAGCCGAAGGACGACACCGGGCGGCCGTCGACCTCGATCAGCGCGTCGAGCACCCGCTCGCGGCTGAACTTCTCGACGCTGGCCTCGTTGAGCGCCCAGGTCCGGTAGATCTCGGCGCCGTCGGCGGTGACCGTGACGTCGACCGTCATCCGGTCCTCGACGTGGTACTCGCGGTCGACCACGCGCTGCACCGCGTCGGCGAGCGCGTCCGAATCGGCCTCGGCGAGGAAGCCGACGCGGCCGAGGTTCACGCCGAGCACCGGCACCTCGGCCGGACGGGCGAGTTCCGCCGCGCGCAGCAGGGTCCCGTCGCCGCCGAGCACGAACACGAGTTCGGCCCCCTCGGCCGGATTGTGCTCGGGCGCGACGACGGTGCACGGCTTGGCCATGCAGCCGTCCGGGTCGATCAGCTGAAGAACGTCCTCGTCGAGCACGCGAAGCCGGATCCCGGCCTTCGCGAATCGCTGGGACACCTCGCGGGCGGCCTCCCGGGTGGTGTCCCGGTCGGGGTGCACCACGAGGAGCACTTCACGTTCGGCGGTCACTGGGGTCCTTCCTGGACTGCGGTGCGAACGAGCCGCTCGGCGTCCTCGCTGCCCGCGTCTTCCTGCTCCGTTTTGCGGAGCCACACGAAGTATTCGACGTTCCCGGACGGTCCCGGCAACGGGCTCGCGACGACCCCGCGCAGCGACAAGCCGAGCTTCGCGGCTTCGGCGAGCACACCCAGCACGGATTCGACGCGCAGTTCCGGATCGCGGACCACGCCGCCGCTGCCGAGCCGGTCCTTGCCGACCTCGAACTGCGGTTTGACCATCGGCAGCAAGTCCGCGCCGTCGCGCGCGCACGCGGCGAGCGCGGGCAGCACGAGCTTCAGCGAGATGAAGGAAAGGTCGCCGACGACGAGATCGACCTGGCCGCCGAGCATGTCCGGGGTCAGATTGCGGACGTTCGTGCGGTCGAGAACCACGACGCGGTCGTCGGTCTGCAGCTTCCAGTCGAGCAGCCCGCGCCCGACGTCCGCGGCGACGACCTTCGCCGCGCCGTTGCGCAGCAACACATCGGTGAAGCCGCCAGTGGACGCGCCCGCGTCGAGACAGCGGCGGCCTTCGACGGTCAGCCCTTCGGGGCCGAAACGCTCAAGCGCGCCAAGGAGTTTGTGCGCGCCGCGCGACGCCCAGCCCGGGTCGTCCTCGTCCTTCACGACGATCGGCGCGTCGTTTTCCACGCCGGTGGCGGGTTTCGTGGCGACCATGCCGCGCACGGTGACCTTGCCGCCGGTGATGAGCGCGGAGGCTTGTTCGCGGGAGCGCGCGAGCCCGCGCCGCACGAGTTCCGCGTCGAGCCTGGCCCGTTTGGCCACGCCGGTCAGACCTTGTCGATGCTGGACAGGGCCACGGTCAGCTCGGTGTGCACGGCCTCGAACCGGTCCACGTGCTCGGCGGGCGGCAGCGTGTCGAGGTCGTCGAGCCCGGCGACGGCCTCGTCGATGCCCGCCCGCGGGTCAGTCTGCTGCGGGCCGGGTCCGGGGATCGGCGGGGGTCCGGGAACCGGCCGCGGAACGTTCGGGTGCACGGCCCCAAACTACCAGTCAGGCGAGCCCGAGCCCGGCCGCTGCCGCCGCGGCCGCGTCGCCGTCCGCGCGCACCTGCGCGATCCCGGTCCGCCACGCCGAATCGCACAGCGCGCGCAGCAGGTCGAGCTTGTCGCCTTCGCCGCGAACCGTCAGCACGTCGCCTTCGCTGATCTCCCAGCCGGGCCGCTTGCCGACGCGCAGTTCGTCCACCGGCTGCTTGAGCGCGGTGAGATCGGCGCCGAGATGCGTCGGCCGTTCCGCTGGGATCGCGGTGAGCAACGTCGCCGGAGTCGCGATGCCGGTGAGGACGCACAGCGAATCCAGCCCCGCCGCGACCGCGCCCGCGATGTCGGTGTCGAGCCGGTCCCCGACCACCAGCGGACGCTGGGACTCCGCCGACCGCGCGGCCGTCTCGAACAACAACGGCTGCGGCTTCCCCGCGACGACCGGCTCGGCGCCGGTGGCGATCCGCAGCGCTCCGACCATGGACCCGTTGCCCGGCATCAGCCCGCGCTCGGTGGGCAGCGTGGAGTCGGTGTTCGTGGCGACCCACAGCCCGCCGGCCCGGATCACGATGCTCGCCTCGGCGAGGTCCGCCCATCCGGTCTCCGGCGAATGTCCTTGCACCACCCCGGAAACGTCGTCGCCCGCAGTCCGCACCGGCTCCAGCCCTGCCGCGACGAGCTGATCGCCGAGCGACGCCGTGCCGACGACGAGCACCTTCGCCCCGGACGGCAGCCGGTCCCGCAGGAGCGCGGCCGCCGCCTGGGCGCTCGTGTGGACCTCTTCGGTGTCCGCGGAGATCCCGAGGTCCCGCAGGTGCTGCGCGACCGCCGAGGGGGCCTTCGACGCGTTGTTGGTCACGAACCGGACCGCCGTGCCCTGCTCGCGCACGGCGGCCACCGTCTCCGCGGCCCCATCGATCACGTTCGGACCGTGGTAGACGGTGCCGTCGAGATCGAACAGCAGCGCGTCGTAGGCCACGTCAGTCATCCGACTCGGTCGTCTCGTTCGACTCGTTCGCCAGATCGGCGGCCCGCTCGGCAGCGTCGGTCTCGTCCTCGGCGTCGGCCTCAGCCGCGTTGAGGAACCACTGCACGGCCTCTTCCTTGCGCCCAGCCGCTTCGAGGTTGTCGGCGTAGGCGTAGAACAGGCGCGCGCTCCACGGGTCGCGCTTGCCCGCTTCGAGGTCCGGCCCCTGCAGCGACACGACCGCCGCGTCCAGCTGCCCGAGATCGCGCCGCGCCCCCGCCGCGACGATCGCCAGCTCGACCTGGGTCCCCTTGGTGAGCCGTTCCTTGTCGGTCTCCTTGGCGAGGTCCAGCGCGCGCTCCGGACGGCCGAGCGCGCGCTCGGCGTCCGCGATGATCGCGATGTGCTCGTCGCTGCGCGTCATCCGCCGGACCGCGCGCAGCTCCGACAGGGCTTCCTGCCAGTTGCCCGCGTGGTAGGCGACCAGCCCGAGCCCCTCGCGCACGATCGGCACCCGCGACGCCTTGGTCTTCGCGTACCGAGCGTGCTCGAGCGCGGCCTCCGGATCGCTGTCGACCAGCCCGCCGGCGGCGACCAGGTGCTTGCCGACGGTCTCCGCGAGCCCCTTCGGCAGCGTCCGCAGCTCGCGGCGGACTTCCTCGTCGAGGTCGGAGAACTCGATGTCCTCGGGCAGCTCCGGCGCTTCGAGCAGCTCGCGGGCGAGTGCCGCGTCCTGCTCCTCCACGGTGACCGGCCGCTTGGCACGCGGACGGTCGTCCCTGCGGTCCCTGCGTTCGCCCCGGTGCTCGCGACGCTCCGGCCGCTCGCCCCGGTCTTCACGGCTGCCGCGCTCCCGGCCCTCAGCCGCCTCACCACGAACGTCCTGCCCGGCCCGGTCCCCCGCACCCGACTCGACGCCAGCTGTCACGTCCTCGGCAACCGCGGACTCCTCGACCGAAGCCTCGTTGTCGCGCCCCCGGTAACCGTCGTCCTGACGGTCGTTCCGGAATCCGCCGTCGCGCTGGTCCTTCCGGTACCCGCCGGAACGCTCGTCCCGCTTGTCGTCGCGCCGGTTGTCCCGATAGCCGGACCGGTTGTCCCGATCCCCGCGGTACCCGTCCTCGTCACGCCGCTCGTTGCGGAACCCGCCCGAACGGTCGTCCCGACGCTCCCCGCGATCGTTGCGGAACCCGCCCCGATCCCCGCGATTGCCGCCGGACCGCTCGTCCCGGAATCCCCCGGACCCTCGGTTCCCGCCACGGAATCCGCCGTCACGCGAACCACGGTCGTCCCGGTACCCGCCGCGCGATTCCCGGTCACCGCCAGGCTTCCCGCCCCGATCGCCGCCGCGCGATTCCCGGTTGCCACCGGACTTCCCGCCACGGTCATCCCGGTAGCCACCACGCGATTCCCGGTCACCACCAGGACGTCCGCCACGGTCGTCGCGGTAACCGCCGCGCGAATCCCGGTCACCACCGGACTTCCCACCGCGGTCATCCCGGTAACCAGGCCTGCCTCCGCGATCGTCGCGGTAACCAGGCTTCCCGCCACGGTCGTCCCGGTAGCCCGGCTTCCCACCGCGATCATCGCGATAGCCCGGCTTCCCGCCACGGTCATCGCGGTAACCAGGCTTGCCCCCACGGTCGTCCCGGTAACCGGGCTTGCCTCCGCGGTCGTCCCGGTCGCCGTAACCGCCGCGCCGATCGTTGTCGCGGAATCCGCCGGATCCGCGCCGATCGTCGCGGAAACCGCCGCCCTGGGAGTCCTTGCCGCGGTATCCGGACGAGCCACGCCGGTCGTCGCCGCCCGAGTAGCCGCCGCGACGGTCGTCGCCACCGCGCCGGTCGTCGTTCCACCGCCCGCCGGACCGCTCCCCGTAGGAAGACTTGCCCTGCGGCCGGCCGCCGCGATCGCCGTACGACTTGCCCGCTCCGCCGGAGCCGTAAGAGGGACGGTCACCGTAGGACGAGCGCCCCTCCGGGCGCCCGGAACGGTCCCCGTACGAAGACTTGCCGCCCGGACCGCCGGACCGCTCGCCGTAAGAAGATTTGCCCTGCGGACGGCCGGAACGGTCGCCGTAGGAGGATTTGCCCTGCGGGCGGTCGAACTCGCGCTTGCCGCGGGGGCGGAAGTCGCGGTCGTCGTCGCGCTTGCCGGCGTAGCCGCGCTGCTCGCGCGGTCCGTCGCCGTGGCCGGGGCGGCCGGCGAACCCGCCGGAGCCGCGTGCACCGCGATCGTCTCGGCGGGGCCGGCCCTGGTGGCCGCTGTCCCGCCCGCCGCGGTCCTGCCGCGCGCCGCGCCGGTCTCCCCGGGGCGCGTCGGACCGGCCGCCGCGGGAGTCCTGGTCGCGGCGAGCCGACCGACCGGACCCCTCATCCGCTGAGTCACGTCGACCGAACTCGGACACCTGGCCTCCTGCCATAGACAACTCTGGAATTCTGAAGACGGCCCCGTGCGAGGGGCCGATTGACTATCGTACGGGGCCGTTCGGCGCAAGCCGCGCGCGGGCGGCCCGGACGCGAACATGAGTCTGGGCCCCGGGAGAACCAGCGGGTTCTCAGACCGGGGCCCAGACTTTCCATGTTGAGTTCGGCGGTGTCCTACTCTCCCACAACCCTTCGGTTGCAGTACCATCGGCGCAGTCAGGCTTAGCTTCCGGGTTCGGAATGGGACCGGGCGTTTCCCTGACGCTAAAACCACCGAAACACTCCGAAACAACACACACCCCCCACCTTGGTGGGAGCCGGTGTGGTGTTTCAGAACCGTAGAGTGGATGCGTAACATCTTCGTGGGCAAGTCCTCGGCCTATTAGTACCAGTCAACTCGACAACACATTACTGTGCTTCCATTTCTGGCCTATCAACCCAATCGTCTCTTGGGGGCCTTAACCCACAAAGGGGTGGGATACCTCATCTTGGAACAGGCTTCCCGCTTAGATGCCTTCAGCGGTTATCCCTTCCGAACATAGCCAACCAGCCATGCCACTGGCGTGACAACTGGCACACCAGAGGTCCGTCCGTCCCGGTCCTCTCGTACTAGGGACAGCCTTCCTCAAGTATCCTGCGCGCGCGGCGGATAGGGACCGAACTGTCTCACGACGTTCTAAACCCAGCTCGCGTGCCGCTTTAATGGGCGAACAGCCCAACCCTTGGGACCTACTCCGGCCCCAGGATGCGACGAGCCGACATCGAGGTGCCAAACCATGCCGTCGATATGGACTCTTGGGCAAGATCAGCCTGTTATCCCCGGGGTACCTTTTATCCGTTGAGCGACACCCCTTCCACCAGGAGGTGCCGGATCACTAGTCCCGACTTTCGTCCCTGCTCGACATGTCTGTCTCACAGTCAAGCTCCCTTGTGCACTTGCACTCGACACCTGATTGCCAACCAGGCTGAGGGAACCTTTGGGCGCCTCCGTTACCCTTTAGGAGGCAACCGCCCCAGTTAAACTACCCATCAGGCACTGTCCCTGAACCAGATCATGGTCCGAGGTTCAGATTCCCAATCCGACCAGAGTGGTATTTCAACAACGACTCCACCCGAACTAGCGTCCGAGCTTCACAGTCTCCCACCTATCCTACACAAGCCGAACCGAAAACCAATACCAAACTATAGTAAAGGTCCCGGGGTCTTTCCGTCCTGCCGCGCGTAACGAGCATCTTTACTCGTAATGCAATTTCGCCGGGCCTGTGGTCGAGACAGCCGGAAAGTCGTTACGCCATTCGTGCAGGTCGGAACTTACCCGACAAGGAATTTCGCTACCTTAGGATGGTTATAGTTACCACCGCCGTTTACTGGCGCTTAAATTCTCAGCTTCACCCACAAAGTGAGTTAACCGGTCCTCTTAACGTTCCAGCACCGGGCAGGCGTCAGTCCATATACATCGTCTTGCGACTTCGCATGGACCTGTGTTTTTAGTAAACAGTCGCTTTCCGCTGGTCTCTGCGGCCAACCACCGCTCCACTTGCGTGAAGCTTCACGGTGCTTGGCCCCCCTTCTCCCGAAGTTACGGGGGCATTTTGCCGAGTTCCTTAACCACAGTTCACCCGATCGCCTTGGTATTCTCTACCTGACCACCTGTGTTGGTTTGGGGTACGGGCCGTGCATGCACTCACTAGAGGCTTTTCTCGACAGCATAGGATCACCCGCTTCGCCTCAAACGGCTACGCATCACGTCTCAGCCTCATGGAACACGGATTTGCCTATGTTCCGGCCTACGCGCTTGCACCAGGACAACCATCGCCTGGCGGAGCTACCTTCCTGCGTCACCCCATCGCTTGACTACTACGGAATCAGGTCCCACGCTCCACACACCCGATCCGCCCGAAGGCTTCACGAGTGGCTTCGGGTGGTTAGTGTCAACCGCCTCGCCATGGGCGCACATGCTCGGGTACGGGAATATCAACCCGTTGTCCATCGACTACGCCTGTCGGCCTCGCCTTAGGTCCCGACTTACCCTGGGCGGATTAGCCTGGCCCAGGAACCCTTGGTCATCCGGCGGCAGAGTTTCTCACTCTGCATTCGCTACTCATGCCTGCATTCTCACTCCCGCACCCTCCACGACTCGCTTCCGCGGCCGCTTCCCTGGATGCAGGACGCTCCCCTACCCATCCATGCGACTGGATGACCCCCGAAGGAATCACCGATCTATTGCATGAATGACACAGCTTCGGCGGTGTGCTTAAGCCCCGCTACATTGTCGGCGCAGGACCACTTGACCAGTGAGCTATTACGCACTCTTTCAAGGGTGGCTGCTTCTAAGCCAACCTCCTGGTTGTCTGGGCAATCCCACATCCTTTCCCACTGAGCACACACTTAGGGGCCTTAGCTGGTGTTCTGGGCTGTTTCCCTCTCGACGACGAAGCTTATCCCCCGCCGTCTCACTGCCGCGCTCTCACTAACCGGTATTCGGAGTTTGGTTGATTTCGGTAACCCGGTAAGGCCCCTAGACCATCCAGTAGCTCTACCCCCGGCAAGAAACACGCGACGCTGCACCTAAATGCATTTCGGGGAGAACCAGCTATCACGGAGTTTGATTGGCCTTTCACCCCTACCCACAGCTCATCCCCTCAGTTTTCAACCTAAGTGGGTTCGGGCCTCCACGACGTCTTACCGTCGCTTCACCCTGGCCATGGGTAGATCACTCCGCTTCGGGTCTAGACCACGCGACTCAATCGCCCTCTTCAGACTCGCTTTCGCTACGGCTACCCCACCCGGGTTAACCTCGCCACGCAGCACTAACTCGCAGGCTCATTCTTCAAAAGGCACGCCATCACCCCACAGGGCTCTGACGGCTTGTAGGCACACGGTTTCAGGTACTCTTTCACTCCCCTCCCGGGGTACTTTTCATCTTTCCCTCACGGTACTCGTCCGCTATCGGTCTCCAGGAAGTATTTAGGCTTACCGGGTGGTCCCGGCAGATTCACAGCAAATTCCACGAGCTCGCTGCTACTCGGGAACACCGTCACACAACACAAACACAGTTTTCGCGTACGGGGCTCTCACCCGCTCCGGCCCGCCGTCCCAAGCGGTTCCGCTAACCATGCCGCATCACGCCCAGAGTGTCAGCTCTGAGAAGACAGGTCCCACAACCCCGACCACACAACCCCTGACAGGTATCACATGCAATCGGTTTAGCCTCTTCCGCTTTCGCTCGCCACTACTCACGGAATCACTTTTGTTTTCTCTTCCTGCGGGTACTGAGATGTTTCACTTCCCCGCGTTCCCTCCGCACCGGCTATATATTCACCGGCGGGTAACACCACATCACTGGTGCTGGGTTTCCCCATTCGGAAATCCTCGGATCACAGCTCGGTTGACAGCTCCCCGAGGCATATCGCAGCCTCCCACGTCCTTCATCGGCTCCTGAAGCCAAGACATCCACCATGTGCCCTTAACAACTTGACCACAAAGATGCTCGCATCCACTCTACAGTTCTCAAACACCACACCAGAAACAACGTGTGTTGCCTCAGGACCCAACAGCGTGCCAGGAACATGAACCCCGCCCGGCCCCGCACGCCGACGTTCCACGATCGCAAGCGATCAGTACTAACCGGCGGCAGCGCCACCACGAGTTCACGTAAACCAGTAGTTCCACAATTCCTTGAGCAACCCGAACAGGCCTGCATTCGAGGCCTAAGCACGGGCCACTCCCAGCACGATGACTGGGATGTGTTGTGCTCCTTAGAAAGGAGGTGATCCAGCCGCACCTTCCGGTACGGCTACCTTGTTACGACTTCGTCCCAATCGCCAGTCCCACCTTCGACCACTCCCTCCCTTGCGGGTTGGGCCATGGGCTTCGGGTGTTACCGACTTTCATGACGTGACGGGCGGTGTGTACAAGGCCCGGGAACGTATTCACCGCAGCGTTGCTGATCTGCGATTACTAGCGACTCCGACTTCACGCAGTCGAGTTGCAGACTGCGATCCGAACTGAGACCGGCTTTAAGGGATTCGCTCCACCTCGCGGTATCGCAGCCCTCTGTACCAGCCATTGTAGCATGTGTGAAGCCCTGGACATAAGGGGCATGATGACTTGACGTCATCCCCACCTTCCTCCGAGTTGACCCCGGCAGTCTCCCACGAGTCCCCGCCATGACGCGCTGGCAACGTAGGATAAGGGTTGCGCTCGTTGCGGGACTTAACCCAACATCTCACGACACGAGCTGACGACAGCCATGCACCACCTGTACACCAACCACAAGGGAAGCCCCATCTCTGGGGATGTCTGGCGCATGTCAAGCCCAGGTAAGGTTCTTCGCGTTGCATCGAATTAATCCACATGCTCCGCCGCTTGTGCGGGCCCCCGTCAATTCCTTTGAGTTTTAGCCTTGCGGCCGTACTCCCCAGGCGGGGCGCTTAATGCGTTAGCTACGGCACGGACAACGTGGAATGTCGCCCACACCTAGCGCCCAACGTTTACAGCGTGGACTACCAGGGTATCTAATCCTGTTCGCTCCCCACGCTTTCGCTCCTCAGCGTCAGTATCGGCCCAGAGACCCGCCTTCGCCACCGGTGTTCCTCCTGATATCTGCGCATTTCACCGCTACACCAGGAATTCCAGTCTCCCCTGCCGAACTCAAGTCTGCCCGTATCGACCGCACGCTCCACGTTAAGCGTGGAGATTTCACGGCCGACGCGACAAACCGCCTACGAGCTCTTTACGCCCAATAATTCCGGACAACGCTCGCACCCTACGTATTACCGCGGCTGCTGGCACGTAGTTAGCCGGTGCTTCTTATCCAGGTACCGTCACTCTCGCTTCGTCCCTGGCGAAAGAGGTTTACAACCCGAAGGCCGTCATCCCTCACGCGGCGTCGCTGCATCAGGCTTGCGCCCATTGTGCAATATTCCCCACTGCTGCCTCCCGTAGGAGTCTGGGCCGTGTCTCAGTCCCAGTGTGGCCGGTCACCCTCTCAGGCCGGCTACCCGTCGTCGCCTTGGTAGGCCATTACCCCACCAACAAGCTGATAGGCCGCGGGTTCATCCTGCACCGCCAGAACTTTCAACACCCCTGGATGCCCAAGAGTGTGATATCCGGTATTAGACCCCGTTTCCAAGGCTTATCCCAGAGTGCAGGGCAGATTACCCACGTGTTACTCACCCGTTCGCCACTCATCCCCGGCCGAAACCGGTTCAGCGTTCGACTTGCATGTGTTAAGCACGCCGCCAGCGTTCGTCCTGAGCCAGGATCAAACTCTCCAACAATGAACAGTTCGATCGAGACTACATTCTCAATCATTCTCAAAGGAAACCCCGACGAGGGGGTTTCAATATAAGCTCTACTGGCTTAGTTCACTAGCACACTGTTGAGTTCTCAAGCAACACACCCCGCATCAACCTCCACCCCCGCAAGGGCGAGCCTGACCGAAGCGGTCATTCCTAGCAGTTTTTGGTGGGACACCCACTCAATCACCCTAGAGGCGAGAGCTTGGTTCGTGTCCCGGCGGCCACCCGGTTTCCCTGGCGACTTGAAGAACTTTACACGCCCTCCGAGCGCCCGAAACAGGGGGGTCCCTTAACTGCGTTCCCGCAGGTCAGAGCCCCTGTTTCGGGCCTCGGGCGGAGATCAGTCCCCGACGCGGACGCCGGCGACCGTGCGCTTGCCCTTGCGGACCACGAGCCAGCGGCCGTGGAGCGCGTCGGAGGCCGAGGGCTTCCACTCCTCGTCGGCGATCTTCACGTTGTTCACGTACGCGCCGCCCTCCTTCACCGTCCGCCGGGCCGCGCCCTTGCTGTCCACCAGTCCCCCGGCGAGCAGCAGGTCGACGATCGTCGCGTCGCCGGCGGGCTCGACCTTGCCGTTCGGGACCTCGGCCATCGCCGCGTCGAGCGTCGGCGCGTCCAGTTCGGTCAGCTCGCCGCGGCCGAACAACGCCTGGCTCGCCGCGATGACCTGACGGGTCTGGGCCTCGCCGTGCACCAGATTCGTGAACTCCTCGGCCAGCCGCTTCTGCGCGGCGCGCAGGTGCGGACGCTCTTCGGTGTCCTTGGCCAGCGCGTCGATCTCCTCCCGGTCGAGGAAGGTGAACAGGCGCAGGTAACGGATCACGTCGGCGTCTCCGACGTTCACGAAGTACTGGTACCAGGCGTAGGGCGAGGTCAGCTCCGGGTCGAGCCACACGTTGCCGCCGCCGGTGGACTTGCCGAACTTGCGTCCCTCGGCGTCGGTGACCAGCGGCGCGGTCAGCGCGTGCGCGGTCCCGCTGTCGACGCGGCGGATCAGGTCCACGCCGCCGACGAGGTTGCCCCACTGGTCCGAGCCGCCGACCTGCAGCTTGCAGCCGTGCTTGCGGTACAGCTCCAGGTAGTCCTGCGACTGCAGCAGCAGGTAGCTGAACTCGGTGTAGGACATGCCGTCGCCCTCGAGCCGGCGCTTGACCGTCTCCCGGTTCAGCATCACGTTCACCGAGAAGTGCTTGCCGACGTCGCGGAGGAACTCCAGCGTGTTCTGCTTCCCGGTCCAGTCGAGGTTGTTCTCCACGATCGCGCCGGTCGGCGAATCGTCGAAGTCCACGAACCGCTCCAGCTGCCCGCGGATCCGCCCGGCCCAGTCGGCGACGACGTCCAGGGTGTTCAGCGAGCGCTCCCCGTTGTCGCGGGGGTCGCCGATCATCCCGGTGGCGCCGCCGGCCAGCACGATCGGCCGGTGCCCGGCGCGCTGGAACCGCTTGAGCATCAGCAGCGGGACGAGGTTGCCGGCGTGCAGGCTGGGCGCGGTCGGGTCGAAGCCGCAATAGAGCGTGAGCGGGCCGTGGTCGAGTTCTCGGCGCAGAGCGTCGATGTCGGTGGATTGCGCGATCAGGCCGCGCCAGGACAACTCGTCAAGGATGTGCTCACTCACACCTGTAGATGATCCCCCACCAGGTCAAACGACTATCCCGCGGGTCGCACCTGGCGGCGTTTCCCGCCGCGGCGGTAGGTGGAGACGGCTGGTGAGCCGTCCACCCAGAACCGCCACGGCGTCTCCATCGCCATCGCGACGCCGACGCGCGGGCCGGTGCGCACGTTCTCCGCGGGCACGCGCTCGCCGACCAGCAGCCGCACCGGCGACTCCGGGTCGGTGAGGTCGACGCCGTTCTGTTCCTTGGCGAGGCCCAGCACCGAGGTGAGGATGGCCGGGCCCTTGGCGAGTTCGCCGTTGCCGCGCGCGTTCGGCCGCCGCTTCCGCACGATGTCGGCGCCTTCGACCACCTCGCCGGCGCGCAGCAGCACCGCGCCCGGCTGCCCGTCCTCGGTGCCGACGACGTTCGCGCAGAAGTGCATGCCGTAGACGAAGTACACGTAGAGGTGCCCGGCCGGACCCCACATCACGGCGTTGCGCGGGGTTTTCCCGCGATAGCAATGCGACGCGGGATCGTCGAGCCCGCGATAGGCCTCGACCTCGACGAGCCGCACCCCGACCCGGCCTTCGGGCGCGTCGGCCTCGAGGACGGCACCGAGCAGCAGCCGAGCCAGGTCGACCGGGTCCAGTGCCAGTTCTTCGCGCCGGAACAACCGGTCCACACGCACTCCCCTCGTCAGGCCGCCAGCCTAACCAGCGGCCTGACGAACGATCACTTCAGCCACTGCCGATGCGCCGCGACCCGCTCGATCAGGCGCTCCCGCTGCTCGGCGACCCGGTCCGGCGCGGTACCGCCGCGCGCGTCTCGCGAACGCACCGAGCCCTCGACAGTCAGCACCTCGCGCACCGCGGGCGTGAGCGCCGGGTTGATGGCCTGGAACTCCTCGTCGGTCAACTCGTCGAGCCCGACGCCGCGCGCCTCCGCGACCCGCACGCTCTCCCCCGCCGCCTCGTGCGCGACGCGGAACGGCACGCCCTGGCGCACCAGCCATTCGGCGATGTCGGTGGCCAGCGTGAACCCGGCGGGAGCCAGTTCGGCGAGGCGCTCGGTGTGGAAGGTGAGCGTGCCGAGCATCCCCGCGATCGCCGGGAAGAGCAGTTCCAGCTGTTCGACGGAGTCGAAGACCGGTTCCTTGTCCTCCTGCAGGTCGCGGTTGTACGCGAGCGGCTGCGCCTTGAGCGTGGCGAGCAGTCCGGTGAGGTTGCCGATCAGCCTGCCCGCCTTGCCCCGGGTCAGCTCCGCGACGTCCGGGTTCTTCTTCTGCGGCATGATCGAGCTGCCGGTTGCCCACGCGTCGTCCAGCGTGACGTAACCGAATTCGGCGGTGTTCCAGATGATCACCTCTTCGGCGATCCGAGACAGGTTCACCGCGAGCATCGCGACGGCGAACGCGAACTCGGCCACGAAATCGCGCGAGGCGGTGCCGTCGATCGAGTTCTCCACGCTGGTGTCGAAGCCCAGCTCGGTGGCCACGGCCTCCGGGTCGAGGCCGAGCGACGAACCGGCGAGCGCGCCCGAACCGTACGGCGACTCGGCGGTGCGCGCGTCCCAGTCGCGCAGGCGGGAGACGTCGCGCAGCAGCGACTGGCCGTGCGCCATCAGGTGATGCGCGAGCAGAACTGGCTGCGCGTGCTGGAGGTGGGTGCGGCCGGGCAGGATCGCGTCGGGGTGCCGGGAGGCCTGCGACACGAGCGCGTCGATCACGTCGAGCGTGCCCGCGACGACCCGGCGCGCGGCGTCGCGCAGCCACATCCGGAACAGCGTCGCCACCTGGTCGTTGCGGGAACGGCCGGCACGCAGCTTGCCGCCCAGCTCGGTGCCGGCGCGTTCGAGCAGACCGCGTTCGAGCGCGGTGTGCACGTCCTCGTCGGCGATTGTCGGCGTGAACGCGCCCGACGCGACGTCTTGCGCCAGTGTGTCGAGCGCGTCCAGCATTCCGGCCAGCTCCGCTTCGGTGAGCAGACCCGCCTTGCTCAGCACTCGGGCGTGCGCGCGCGAGCCGGCGATGTCGTAGGGCGCAAGGCGCCAGTCGAAGTGGGTCGAAGCGCTCAGCGCCGCCATCGCCTCGGCCGGTCCGCTGGCGAACCGGCCGCCCCACAGCTGCACCGGCTGGTCTTTCCCGCTCACGTTCTGCCTCTCTCGCGTCCGGCGTCTCAGGACGCCTGGGTAGTCAGGTGCTGGGTGCTCCCCAGCGGAGTCTGCCCGGTCCCCGGACGGTACCGCCGTCCGACCGGGCGAAGCCGCCTCCTGGGGAGGCCGGCCACGGTCGCGCTGCCCGCGTGCAGCACCAGCCGCACTTCGCCGGTCACGCGCTCCTGCGCCTGCCGGACGAACGCGTCGAGCGGCTCGCGCAGCGGCGAGAACCACGACCCGTCGTGGACCAGCTCGGCCCACCGGCGGTCGATGCCGTGCTTGAACCTCGCCAGGTCACGGCCGAGGGTCACTGCTTCCAGCTCCTGGTGCGCGGCGACGAGCACCACCGCGCCCGGAGCGTCACAGGTGTCGAACCGGCCGATCCCGTGTGGCCCGGCGCGATGTCCGAGCCGCTGCGCTGCCTCGGCGATGCTGACCGTCTCACCGTCGACCGCGACCGGCACGCCCTGGTCGAAGGTGACGACCACCTCGTCCGGCGCACCGAGGTTCGCCGCGGCGTCCTCGGTCCAGCGGTATCCGGAGGTCGCGGCCCGGGCCCACAAAGTCCGGCTGGTCGACAACTCCTGCCCTCGGACCTCAAGCTCAATGATCTCCAGCTCCGGTGCCAGCGCCGAGAGCACGCTGGACAAGGCGTCGCCGCCACCGTGCGCGATAGCCGACGCGTTCCGGTCCCTTGCGGTCGCGACGAGCTGACTTGCCAACAGCGGGCGAGCCAAGGCCGCGACCAGCGGATACCGATCGACGATCAGCGCATTCGCTTGCAGCGCAGGCAAACAGTAGCCATTCGCGAAGTCCTCGCGGACATCCACGACCACTGTCTCAGCGGCTCCGTCGGCCGTCGCCTGCCGCCGGAGCGCGCACAAATCCGCGTCGCCGGAACCGAAGTCCACGGCGACCGCGACCACTTCGCCTTGTCCCTTAAGGAGATTCAACGCGGCTGAGGAGCCGTGCCCGCCCGGATAGGCGAGCACGACCCGCCGGGTCACGGCTCCTCCCCTTCCGCCGAACCCCGCGCGAGCGCGGTGAACCGCTCGGCAAGGTCGCGTCCGGTGAGCGGTTCGCGCGCGATGACAGCGACCGTGTCGTCGCCCGCGATGGACCCGACGACCTCCTCCAGCGCGGCCCGGTCGATCGCGCTCGCCAGGAACTGCGCGGCGCCCGGCGGCGTGCGCAGCACGGTGAGGTTGCCCGACGAATCCGCCGACACCAGCAATTCGGCGAGCAGCCGGGACAGCCGCGAAGTGCCGCCCTGTACGCCGCGGACCGGGCTGCCGTCCTCGGGGATGACGTAGACCGGCGCGCCCGAGTCGGCGCCGCGCAGCTTGACCGCGCCGAGTTCGTCGAGGTCGCGCGACAGCGTCGCCTGCGTGACGTCGATCCCCTCGGCGGCCAGCAGCCGCGCCAGCTCCGTCTGGCTGCGGATGGCCATCGTGGACACCAGCTCGGTGATCCGCGCCTGGCGCCCGACCCGGCTGCTGGTCATCGGCCGTTCTGCCCGAACAGCCAGACCAGCAGGGCTTTCTGCGCGTGCAGCCGGTTTTCCGCCTCGTCCCAGACCGCGCTGGCCGGTCCGTCGAGCACCTCGTCGGTGATCTCCCAGCCGCGGTGCGCGGGCAGGCAGTGCAGCACGATCGCCTCGTCGGCGGCGCGCTTCAGCAACTCCGCGTTGATCTGCAGCGCACGGAACGGGCCGACCCGGTCGAGGCCGTCGTTCTCCTGGCCCATCGACGTCCAGGTGTCGGTGACCAGCACGTCCGACCCTTCGACGGCTTCGTGCGCGTCGGTGAACACGGTCGCGCTGCCGCCGGTCTCCTCGCCGTGCTTCTTGGCGTCCAGCATCACCTGCTGGTCAGGCTGGAAACCCTCCGGCGACACGACGCGCACGTTCATCCCGGCCGTGGTCCCGCCGAGCAGCAGCGAGTGCGCCATGTTGTTGGCGCCGTCGCCGAGGTAGGTGAGCGTGAGCCCGGCGAGCTTGCCCTTGCGCTCGCGGATGGTCATCAGGTCCGTGAGCACCTGGCACGGGTGGAACTCGTCGGTGAGCGCGTTGACGATCGGGATCGACGCGACCGACGCCATGGAGTCGATGCGCTTCTGCGCGAAGGTGCGCCACACGACCGCGTCGACGTAGCGGGACAGCACGCGCGAGGTGTCCTCGATGGTCTCCTCGCGGCCGAGCTGCATCGAGCGGCCGTCGACGATCACCGGATGCCCGCCGAGCTGGCTGATGCCGACCTCGAACGAGAACCGGGTGCGGGTGGAGTTCTTCTCGAAAATGGCGGCCACCGTCTTGCCCGCCAGCGCCTTCGTGCCGAGCGGATCGGCTTTCAGCTGGTCGGCGAGATCGAGCAGAGCGGCCTGTTCGGCCGGGGTGACGTCGTCGTCGCGGAGGAAGTGGCGGGGCATCAGGCGGGATCCTTCGTGGTGGTGGAATCGAGCGCGCCCGGGAGGGCGGCGAGGAAGCCGTGCGCCTGCTGCCCGTCGAGCACGAGCGGCGGGGCGAGCCGGACGGTGTCCGGGGCGACCGGGTTGACGAGGTAGCCCGCGTCCTGCGCGGCCTTCGCGACGGCTGCGGAAACCGGTTCCCGCAGTCCGATGCCGAGCAGCAGCCCGGAACCGCGGACCCCGGAGACGAGCGGGTGGCCGAGCGCCTCGACGCCGGCGGCGATGTCCTTGCCGAGCGCCGAAACGTGGTCGAGCAGGTCGTCCCGGACGATCGTGCGCAGCACGGCCAGCCCGGCCGCGCAGCACACCGGGTTGCCGCCGAAGGTGGTGCCGTGCTGGCCCGGCTTCAGCAGATCGCCCGCCGCGCCGACGCCGATCACCGCGCCGAGCGGAAGCCCGCCGCCGAGCCCCTTCGCGAGCGTGATCACGTCCGGCACGACCCCGGCCTGCTGGAAGCCGAACCAGGTGCCGAGCCTGCCGATCCCGGTCTGCACCTCGTCGAGCACGAGCAGCGCCCCCGCTGCCTTGGTGATCTCGCGCGCGGCCTGCAGGTAGCCGTCCGGAGCCGGGATCACCCCGGCTTCGCCGAGCACGGGCTCCAAGAACACAGCGGCGGTTTCACCGTCAACGGCTGCCCGCAACGCTTCGACATCGCCGTACGGAACGTGCGTGACGCCGGGAACCAGCGGCTCGAACGCCTCACGCTTCGAGGGCTGCCCGGTGAGCGACAGCGCGCCCATGGTGCGGCCGTGGAACGCGCCTTCCGCAGCGACGACCTTGCTGCGGCCGGTGAGCCGGGTGATCTTCAGCGCGGCCTCGTTCGCCTCCGCGCCGGAGTTGACGAACAGGACCTTGCCCTGTCCGCTGAGGCCCGCGACGTCGAGAAGGGTTTCGGCGAGTTCGACCGCGACCGGGTTCACGTACAGGTTCGACGTGTGCCCCAGCTTCGAGATCTGCTCGGTGACCGCGCGGACGACCTCGGGATGCGCGTGGCCGAGCGCGTTCACCGCGATGCCGCCGACCAGGTCGACGTACTCGGCGCCGTCCGCGTCCCACACTCGCGCGCCTTCGCCGCGCACGAGGGTCAGGCCGGGGGTTCCGTAGTTGTCCATGACGGCCGACTGCCAGTGCTGCTGACCGTCCGCATTGGACTTGAGAGTGCTCACGCGTGCTCCGTTCCGGAGGGCGCTGCCTCGGGCAGCACCATGGTCCCGATGCCGCGCGAGGTGAAGACCTCGAGCAGCACCGAATGGGCAAGCCTGCCGTCGATGACGTGGGCGCCGCGCACGCCGCCGCGCACCGCGCGCACGCACGCCTCCATCTTCGGGATCATGCCGCTGGCCAGGCCGGGCAGCATGCGTTCGAGACGGTCGACGGGGATCCGGTCGATCAGCGACGACCGGTCCGGCCAGTTGGCGTAAAGGCCTTCGACGTCGGTGAGCACGACGAGTTTTTCGGCGCCGAGCGCCGCGGCGAGCGCGCCGGCGGCGGTGTCGGCGTTGACGTTGTGCACCACGCCGTCGACGTCGGGGGCGACGGTGGAGACGACCGGGATGCGGCCGGCGTTCACGATGTCGAGCACCGCGTCCGGGTTCACCTCGGCGACCTCGCCGACGAGGCCGATGTCCACCTGTTCACCGTCCACAACGGCCTGTTTGCGCTCGGCGGTGAACAGCCGCGCGTCCTCGCCGGAAATGCCGACCGCGTACGGACCGTGCGCGTTGATCAGCCCGACCAGCTCGCGGCTGACCTGCCCGACCAGCACCATCCGCACGATGTCCATGGTCTCCGGCGTGGTGACGCGCAGCCCGCCCTTGAACTCCCCCGGCACGCCGAGCCGGGACAGCATCGCGCTGATCTGCGGGCCGCCGCCGTGCACGACCACCGGGTGCAGACCGGCCAGCCGCAGGAACACCATGTCCTCGGCGAACGCGGCCTTCAGCTGCTCGTCGATCATGGCATTGCCGCCGTACTTGACCACGACGGTCGCACCGTTGAACCGCTGCAGCCACGGCAGCGCTTCGATCAGCACGCCGGCCTTCTCGGCGGCGCTGGCAAGCCGTTCGTCGGCGGAGACGAGCCGCCTTTCGAGATCGGTCATGACGAGTACGCGCTGTTCTCTTCGACGTAAGCGTGCGACAGGTCCGTGGTGTAGATCGTGGCCTCGGCGGAGCCGACGCCGAGATCCACGACCACGTCGATGGCCCGCCCGGACAGGTCCGCCGCCGACCGGTCCTCGGCCGTCGTGCCGCCCGCGAACAACGTGGCGCCGTTGATGGCGATCGACACCGTCTCCGGATCGATCCGCGCCGGTGCGCGGCCGAGCGCCATCGCGATCCGGCCCCAGTTGGGATCGGACCCGAACAACGCGGTCTTGACCAGGTTGTCCTCGGCGATCGTGCGAGCCACGACAATCGCGTCGTCCTCGGACGCGGCGCCCTTCACTGTGACGTCGACATCCTTGGTGGCACCTTCGGAATCGGCTCGCAGCTGCAGCACCAGGTCATGGCTGACCTTGGTGAGCAGCTCGGTCAGCTCGGCTTCGGTCGGCTCCACCCCGCTCGCACCCGAAGCGAGAACGAGCACCGTGTCGTTGGTCGACGTGCCGCCGTCCACATCGAGCCGATCGAACGTGACGTGCGTGGCGGCGCGCAGGGCCCGGTCGAGCGTTTCCTTGCCCACCACGGCATCCGTGGTCAGCACGGACAGCATCGTCGCCAGATTCGGCGCGAGCATCCCCGCCCCCTTGGCGAACCCGCCGACGCTCCACCCGGATTCATGCTGGGCGAACGCCTGCTTCGGCTTGCTGTCGGTGGTCATGACGCCGGTCGCCGCGTTGAGCGCCGCTTCCGGGCTGGTGTCGAGCGCCTTGACCGCACTGTCCACACCGGACAGAACCGCCGGCATCGGCAGCCGCTCACCGATCAGCCCGGTGGAACACACCGCGACCTCGATCGCCCCGGTGCCCAGCACCTCGGCGACCTTTTCGGCCGTGGCGTGCGTGTCCTGAAACCCGCCCGGCCCGGTCGCGGCATTCGCCCCGCCGGAGTTGAGCACGACGGCCTTCAGCTTCTGCTGCTTCAGCACTTCCTGCGACCACAGCACCGGCGCGGCCTTGATCACGTTCCGGGTGAACACCCCCGCCGCGACGTCGAGCGGGCCGTCGTTGACGACCAGCGTGAGGTCCAGCGCGCCGGATGCTTTGATCCCGGCGGCCACGCCCGCGGCGCGGAAACCCTTCGGTCCGGTGACGGTCACGGTGCCACTCCCACGGTGGAAAGTCCGGTGGCCTCGGGGAAACCGAGCGCCAGGTTCATCGATTGGACGGCACCGCCCGCGGTGCCCTTGGTGAGGTTGTCGATCGACGTGACGACGACCAGCCGTCCCGCGCCGGCATCAATCCCGAGCTGGAGCTGGACGTTGTTCGAACCGACCGTGGCGGCGGTCGTCGGCCAGACCCCTTCGGGCAGGATCTGAACGAACGGCTCAGCGCCATAAGCCTTCTCGTACACCGCGCGCACCGCGGCCTCGTCGACGTCGCCCACGATCGGAGCGCTCGCCGTCGTGAGAATGCCGCGCGGCATCGGCGCGAGCACCGGCGTGAACGACACGGTCACCCGCTTGCCCGCCGCAGCCGAAAGGTTCTGCACGAACTCTGGCGTGTGCCGATGCGCACCGGCGACGCCGTACGCGCTCGCGTTGCCCATGACCTCGGACCCAAGCAGATTCGGCTTCAGGCTCTTGCCCGCGCCAGACGTCCCCGTCACCGACACCACGGTGACTGCGGGCTCCACCAGCCCCGCCGCCAACGCAGGAGCCAACGCCAGGGAGCCGCCCGTCGGGAAACAGCCGGGAACCGCGATCCTCTTGGTGCCCACGAGCTTCTCGCGCGCACCCGGCAGCTCGGGCATCCCGTACGGCCACTGCCCAGCGTGCTCGCCGGAGTACCAGCGTCGCCAGTCCTCCGCGTCGGCGAGCCGATGGTCGGCCCCGAGGTCGACCACCAGCACGTCCGGCCCGAGCTGCGCCGCGATCTCGGCCGAGTGGCCGTGCGGCAGCGCCAGGAACACGACGTCATGGCCCGCGAGCGTCTCCGCGCTGGTCTCGAGCAGCACGCGCCCGGCAAGAGGCACGAGGTGCGGCTGGTGCGTGCCCAGCGTCGTCCCCGCACTGCTCGCCGCCGTGAGCGCGCCGATCTCGACCTCGGGATGGGTCAGAAGCAGGCGCAGCAGTTCGCCGCCGGCGTACCCGCTGGCACCGGCCACCGCGATCTTCACCGTCATACGAATGATTATGCACGAGCGTGCAAGCTCAAACAAAGAGGGTTTGCTCACCCTGTCCGCCCCCTCCCCGGGACTTCCGTGGTTCTCGACCGTCTTTCTGCCGTTTTTCGCTGCCGTGGCGTGCGCGGGCGGCCGGATCGGCGGTCTCACGACACAGTTCGGCCATGGCGGTTGGCCCCTGTTTCGCGGCGGCCGAGCTTCCGCCTGCCGCAAAGCTGGCTCAGCACCCTGCTCGACGCGGGCACGAACAGCGGCAAAGACGCGCCGACCGGCGAACCCGGCATGATCGCCGGGGCCTCCGGCAACCGGAGCCGCTGGGGCGTTCGACCGCCGGATCGTCAGCCCAGCATCCAAGCCACCCGCGCGGCAACCAGGTCATCCGTATGGCACCCGTGCCGCCCGATCCGCCACCGAGGCCGTCCGTCCATGGACGAGCCCGGCATCCAGCCGCGCACCTAGGCCGCCGCCGCGCAATCCGACACCGACGCCCTCCGCCCGCGCCCAGGCCGTTCCGCCACCCGTGCCGTCCGTCCGGTGAGCAGGCTTTCCGCCCGGTGAGCAGGCTTTACGTCCGCCGCCGAGGCAGCGCCGTCCAACGCCCAGCAAGCCATCCGTCCGGCAAGCAAGCCCTCCGTCCGCCGCCGAGGCAGGCCCGTCCAATGCCCGACCGTCCCGCCCGGCGAGCAAGCCCTCCGCCCACCACCCAGGCAGCCCCGTCCGACGCTCAGCCACCCGTCCAGCGAGCAAGCCCTTCGCCCACCACCCAGGCAGCCCCGTCCGACGCCCAGCCACCCGTCCAGCAAGCAAGCCCTCTGCCCACCACCTAGGCAGCCCCGTCCGGCACCCGGCCACCCGTCCTACGAGCCAAGCCCTCCGCCCACCACCCAGGCGGCCCCGTCCGCTACCGGACCACCCGTCCGACGCCCGTGCCGCCCAACCCGTCACCGAGACCATCCGCCCAGGCGCGCGCCCAGACCGTCCCTCCGGCGAGCAGGCAACGCCACGCCGGGCCCGCGTCGGGATGCGAACCCGGCGGGCACTCGTCAGTCCGCTCCCTCCTCCGCCTCGCGCAGACTCGGCGGTGTCGGCAGATGATTTCCCGGATGTTCCGGATCGCAGCCGACCCGCGGCAGGCGTGCCCGGATCCCGCCCGGCGTCCGGGCGAAATGCCGGGCCAGCTCGGTCACCGAATCGCCGGCGAGCCAGCGGGCCTCGAGGTCCGCGTCCATCTCGTCGGTCCACGGCCTGCCCTGCTGCGCCGGGCGTCCGCGCGATCTTCGCCGCGCGCCGCCGCCCGCGAACGTGCGCAGGCTGGTGTCGAGCAACTCCGCGACGGTCGCCACGGACGTCACCTCGAGTTCGAGCCTGCCCTCGACGACGGGTTCGCCGTCCGTTCGCTCTCCGCCGACCGTGACGGTGACTCGCTCCGGTTCGCCGTCCTCGGTGCGGGTGATGACGGCGACCTGGTACTGGATATCTCCTGACCGGACCTCGGTCCGGTGCTCCTGAATGATCGTCATGGCCGCGAACGTATCCGCGACCCCCGACAATTTTCGATCACTTAACGCGATCGGGTGACTGCGGTCCGAAATTGTCAGACCCCCGCCGTAGCGTCCCCGGCGACCACGAAAACGACCGAGGGGGATCGGTGAACCAGCGGCAACGACAGCAAAGAACAGTGCCCCGGCCTGGCGGACCAGACCGGGGCACCAGGAGGAACAGCTCAGAAACGCAGCAGCCCGGCAAGCAGGCTCTGCTTCTCCTCCGCCGCGGCCTTCGCCTGGGCGTCAGCCTTCTGCTGCGCGCCGGAGGCGACTGGCGACGGAACCGGCTGCGGCACCGAAGCGCACTGGGCGTCGGAGCGGTCGGCTCGCACCCGCTTCGGCAAAGCGCCGGTGGCGAGGTAGTCAGCGACCTTGTCGTCCACGCACGCCACGCCGGAGAGCGAGCCGGCGTGCGTCGTCCCGCCGGGCGCGCTCACGAGGCTCGAACGCGGGTAGCGCTTGCGCACTTCGAGGCTGCCCGAGTACGGCGTGGCCGCGTCGAGTTCTTCGCTGATCAGCAGCGCGCCGCTCACCTTCGAGCCGTCGATGTCCACCGGCTTGCCAGGTTTCGCAGGCCAGTTGAGACAGGTCGCGTTGTACCAGGTGTTGCTCCAGGTCTCGAAAGGCGCACGGGTGTGGGTAGCCCATGCGTCGCGGCGCCAGCGGTTCCAGTCCTGCGGCCACTGCGTGTCGGTGCACTGCACCGCGCTGTAAACCGCGTAGCCGTTGTCGTCGCCGGGTGCGTTCGACTTGTCGTACAACGCCTTCAGCGTCTGCCAGTCGCCGCGGTGCACCCATCCGTCGAACGCCTTGGCGATGTCTTCCCAGCCGAACACGTAGTAGCCGGCCTGAAGAAAGACGTCAGTCCACTCGTCGCCGCCGATCACGCCGCCCGCCGGGTTCCGGTCGAGCTTCCGCTGCTGCGCGTACCAGAGCTGCTCGACCGCCGAGCCGGTCTTGCCGAGGTGGTAGACGTTGTCGTACTTCGCGAGCCAGTCGAAGTAGATCTTGATGTTGCGGTCGAAGGCGACGTCCTGGTCGAGATTGGCCTCGTACCAGACCTTGCGCGGGTCGACGTTCCCGTCGAGCACCATCCGGCGCATCCGTTCCGGGTACAGCGTGCTGTAAACCTGCCCGAGGTAAGTGCCGTAAGAGAAGCCGTAGTAGTTGATCTGCTTCTGGCCCAGCGCCTTGCGCAGGCTTTCCAGGTCCTGTGCGACATCAGTGGTCTTGATGTGCTGCAGCAGCGGGCCGTTCTTCGCGCAGGCCTCGGCGTAGCCCTTCGTGCGGGCACGCCAGGTGCTCTCCAGCTGCGGCGTGGCCGGCACGTAAGCCGGGCGGGCGTAGGAGAAGTAGTTCCCGTCGCACGTCAGCGCCGGCTTGCTGGAGCCGACGCCGCGCGGGTCGAAGCCGATCCAGTCGTAGCTGTCGCCGGCGTGTTTGGGCACGTTGCGGCCGAGCACCGACAGGCCGAGCCCGGAGCCTCCCGGGCCGCCCGGGTTCACCAGCATCACGCCCTGGTACTTCGCGGTCTTGTGCTTCACCCGCGAGACGGCGATCTGCGCTGTGGCGCCGGAGGGCTGCGCGTAGTCCATCGGAACCACCAGGAACCCGCATTCGGCACCCGCCTTGGCGAGACTGGGCGCGGAACACGGTCCCCACTTGATCGGCGGCGGCGCGTAGCCCGGCCCATCGGGCTGCGCCGCGGTGGCGGCGGGTGCGGCAGCCAGCGTTCCGGCCGCGACAGCGGCGGCGGCCAGCGCGGTGACGATTTTCCTCACAGTGGTCCTTTGCGTCCGACGGCAACCCGGGCTCGTCGAAGCTACCGGCTGCGCGGCACAATCTCGTTTCCCGACACGAGCCGCGCTGTCCCCCGATCGTCGGGATCCGAGACGACGGAGGTGGCCCTCGGTGCATGCGGGCGAAGCGTTGATCACGGCGGTGCGAACCGGGCTCGCGGAGCTGGCCGACCCGGTCAAAGCACCGGACATGCAGGCGTACATGAAGTCCGCGATGCCGTTTCGCGGAGTGCCGAAACCACCGCGCGGCAAGCTCCTCAAAGCTGTTCTGGCCGAGCATGTTCTGCCCGATCGAGTGACGTTCACCGAGACCGTGCTCGCCTTGTGGCGGGAGGCGGAGTACCGCGAGGAGCGGTACGCGGCGATCGATCTGTCCGGGCATCGTGCCTATCGGCGGTGGCAGGACCCGGAACTGCTGCCGATGTACGACGAGCTGATCGTCACCGGGGCGTGGTGGGACTACGTCGACGAGGTCGCGATCCGCCGGGTCGGGCCGATCCTGCGCGAACACCGGGCGGACGTCACGCCTGTCCTGCGTCGCTGGATGACAGACGCTGATCGCTGGCGCCGGCGAACGGCGGTGATCTGTCAGGTCAGCGCGAAGGACGAGGTGGACCAGGAACTGCTCGCCGACGCGATCGAGGCGAACCTCGACGACCGGGATTTCTTTCTGCGCAAGGGAATCGGCTGGGCGTTGCGGGATCACGCCCGCGCCGAGCCGGAGTGGGTCCGGGCGTTCGTCCAGGCGCACCCGGGGTTGTCCCCGCTGTCCGCACGGGAGGCGACGAAGCACCTCAAGTGAAGCGAACTGTTGCGGCACAAGGAAAGGAGGGAGCCATGACACCAGCGCTCCCCCGCCCCGGCTGACCGGCCGGTGGCCGGAGCGCGGGGCGGGGACAGACGCCGGATCAGGCGCGGAGCGTCGCTCCGAAGCGCTCGCCGGCAGCGGCGACCGCGGCGTCGCGGGCCTTGGTGGCCTCGTCGACGGTGAGGGTGCGGTCCGCGGCGCGGAAGCGGAGCTTGTACGCCAGGGAACGCTTGCCTTCGCCGAGCTGCTCGCCGCTGTAGACGTCGAAGAGGGTGATCTCCTCGAGCAGTTCGCCCGCTCCTTCGCGGAGCACGTCGGCGAGGTCGGCGGACGGGACGTCCGTGCCGGCGACCAGGGCGACGTCCAGCAGCACCGGCGGGTAGGCCGAGATGCTGGGAGCCGGACGGGAGTCGGGCAGCGGGATCGCGTCCAGGTCGAGTTCCATCGCGACCGTGCGCGGCGGCAGGCCGAGGGCCTCGACGACCTTCGGGTGCAGTTCGCCCGCGTGGCCGACCGGCCAGTCGCCCACGCGCAGCTGGGCGCAGCGGCCCGGGTGCCAGGGCAGCAGGTCGGCGGCCTGCACGGTGAGCTGCACGCCGGCGGCCTCGGCCACCAGGCGCGCGGCCTGCACGGCGTCGGCCCAGCCTGCCTGGTCGCCCTTGCCCCACCAGCCGGCGCGCGGGCGCTGGCCGCTGAGGACGACGGCGACGTGCATCGGCTGCGCGGGCACGGCCTCCTCCAGCACGGCGAGGTCCTCGTCGCTCGGGCGGTGCTCGACGCCGAGGTCCGGGGCCTTGAGCTGGTTCGGCTTCGGCAGCACGACCTGGCCGATCTGGAACAGCGACACGTCCTTCAGGCCGCGGGAAACGTTGCGCTGCAACGTCTCCAGCAGGCCGGGCAGGAGGGTGGTCGCCATCCGGTCGTGGTCGGCTTCGAGCGGGTTCCGGACGCGCACCGTCTTGCGGCGGATGTCGTCCTCGGGCAGGCCGAAGGCGTCCCACACCGCGTCGCCGATGAACGGGAACGGGCGCACCTCGACGTAGCCCGCCTCGGCGAGCGCGCCGGACACCGCGCGGCGGCGGCGCTGGGCGTCGGTGAGACCGCGGCCCGCGGGCGCGGCGGGCAGGACCGACGGGATGCTGTCGTAGCCCTCGAGCCGGAGGACCTCCTCGACGAGGTCGGCTGGCTGCACGAGGTCGCCGCGCCAGCTCGGCGGGGTCGCGGTCACCAGGCCGACGCCCTGGTCGCTCGTGCTGAGCTGGACCTTGCAGCCGATCTGGCCGAGCCGCCGCACCGTGACGCCGCGCTCGTAGCGCACGCCGGCGACCTGGTCGGGCAGGTTGATCGGCATGGTCACCGGAGCGTGCGGGGCGACGCCGCCGACGTCGGTGCGGCCCGGGCGGATCGCGCCCTCGCCGTACTGGCGCAGCAGCCGGGCGGCGAGTTCCACCGCGGCCGCGCACAGCGCCGGGTCGGTGTAGCGCTCGAAGCGCTTCGCCGCCTCGGAGAACAGCTTGTGCCGGCGCGCGGTGCGGCTGATCGACGCCGGATTCCAGTGCGCCGCCTCGAGAAGCACGTCGGTGCTCTCCGGCGTGATCTCCGTGCTGGCGCCGCCCATCGTGCCGGCGAGGGAGATGACGCCGCTGTCGTCGGCGATCACGATGTCGTCCGCGTCGAGGGTGCGCTCCACGTCGTCGAGCGTGGTGAGCTTCTCCCCCGCCTTCGCGCGGCGCACCACCAGGTCGCCCTGGATGGAGCCGGTCGCGAACGCGTGCAGCGGGTGGCCCAGCTCGAGCATCACGTAGTTGGTGACGTCGACCGCGAGCGAGATCGACCGGATGCCGGCCAGCATCAGCCTGCGGCGGATCCGCCACGGCGTCGGCGCGGTCGCGTCGAGACCGGTGACGCGGCGCAGCACGAACCGCGGGCAGCCTTCCGGGTCCTCGACCCGCACCGGCCACGCCTCGCCCTCGGCCTCCGGGAAGTTGTCGAGCATCGCCGGGTCGCCGAACGGCACGTCGAGCGCGTTCGACAGCTCGCGCGCCAGGCCGCGGACCGACAGCGCGTAGCCGCGGTCCGGGGTCGGCGTGACCTCGATGACCGTGTCGTCGAGGCCGAGCAGTTCCGTCGCGTCGTCGCCCGGGCTCGCCGTGCCCGGCGGGAGGACGAGGATGCCGCTGTGGTCGTCGCCGAGGCCGAGTTCGAGCGCCGAGCAGATCATGCCGTCGCTGATCTTGCCGTACGTCTTGCGCGCGGAGATCTCGAAACCGCCCGGCAGGACCACGCCCGGCAGCGCGACCACGACGAGGTCGCCCTCGGCGAAGTTGCTCGCGCCGCAGATGATGCCGCGCGTCTTGATGCCGTGCGGGCCCTCGTTCTCGAGCGGGCCGTCGTCCTCGTCGTCGTCCTCTTCGGACAGTTCCGCGTCGTCGGGCTCCGGGTCGGGTTCCTCGCCGACCTCGACGCGGCAGAACCGCACCGGCTTCTTGAAGCCGGTCAGCTCCTCGATCTCCGCGACGCGGCCGACCACGAGCGGGCCGGTCACCGGGCCGAGCTTGCTCAGCTCGTCGACCTCGATCCCGATCCGCACGAAGGCGTCGGCCAGGTCCTGCGGCGTGACCTCGGCATCCACCTCGAGATGCTCGGTCAGCCAGCTCACCGGGACTCGCACTACGCCTCCGTTCCGAAGGGAAGGGTGAACCGGACGTCGCCTTCGACCATGTCGCGCATGTCCGGGATGCCGTTGCGGAACTGCAGCGTCCGCTCGATGCCCATGCCGAACGCGAAGCCGGAGTAGACCTCCGGGTCGACGCCGCAGGCGCGCAGCACGTTCGGGTTGACCATGCCGCAGCCGCCCCATTCGACCCAGCCGGGGCCGCCCTTCTTCTCCTCGAACCAGACGTCGACCTCCGCCGACGGCTCGGTGAACGGGAAGAAGTGCGGGCGCAGCCGCGTCGTGGAGCGCTCGCCGAACATCGCGCGGGCGAACGCGTCGAGCGTGCCCTTGAGGTGCGCCATGGTGAGGCCCTTGTCGACGGCGAGGCCCTCGACCTGGGTGAACACCGGCGTGTGCGTGGAGTCGAGTTCGTCGGTGCGGTAGGTGCGGCCCGGGCACACGACGTACACCGGCAGGTCGCGGTGCAGCAGGCTGCGAGCCTGCACCGGCGACGTGTGCGTGCGCAGCACGAGGCCGGAGCCTTCCTCGCCGACGTAGAACGTGTCCTGCAGCTGGCGCGCCGGGTGGTCCTTGCCGAAGTTCAGCGCGTCGAAGTTGAACCACTCGGCTTCGAGTTCGGGCCCTTCGGCGACCTCATAGCCCATGGCGACGAAGACGTCGGCGATGCGCTCGGACAGCGTGCTGATCGGGTGCCGGGCTCCGCGTGGGACCTGGTCCCACGGCAGCGTGACGTCGACGGCCTCCTCGCGGAGCACTCGCTCGTCGCGCTCGGCCTGCAACGCGGCGCGGCGCGCGTCGAACGCGGACTGCACCGCCTGGCGGGCCTCGTTGACGCGCTTGCCCGCGTCGGCCTTCTCCTGCTTGGGCAGCGCGGCGATCTCCCGGCGCGCGAGCAGCACCGGCGACTGGTCCCCGAGATGGGCCGGTTTGACGGCGGCGAGCGCGTCCAGGTCGGCCGCGCCGGCGAAGGCGTCCTCGGCCGCCTTGATCGCCGCGCGCAGGGTCTCCGGTGCGAGCACGTCGACCGGCTGTTCTGTGGCTCCGGACATGACTCCTCGGCGTCCGCTGGGACTGGTGTTGTCGGCGGCACGCGGGCATGCCGCCGCACGTGCACATCGGGCAGCTCAGTCTAGGGGATCGGGCTCCAGGCCCAGCCGCTCACCCTCCGCTTCCGGAGCGGGTGCGCCGGATCCGCCCCGTGATCACGACCGACCGTCGCCGCGGACTCGAACGGTGGTCAGCGGATCAGGTGAGCGACGCCCCTCGACCGGCTTGCCTCGGACGCCTGCCCGGGGCGGGCGGCCCGGCGCGGCGGAGGAGCCGGGCGGATCCGGATCAGCCGCGCAGAGCTGCCACACCGAGTCCGCGCGACTGCCGGGCGCGACCAGCCGACGCAACCGACCGGCCGGAGTCAAGATCGGCAACAGCCCGCCGAGCAAAGAAACCCCGCGAGGAAACCCCGCGAGCAGCCGGAGTCAAAATCGGCAGCAGTGCGCCGCGCAAGGAAACCCGCGAGCAGCCGGAATCAAGATCGGCAGCAGCCCACCGGGCAAGGAAACCGCGAGCGGACGGAAGCGAAATCGGCAGCAGCTCGCCGAGCAAAAACCCGCGAGCGGCCGGAGCCAAAATCGGCAGCACCGCACCGCGCAAAGAAACCCGCGAGCAGCCGGAATCAGGATCGGCAGCAGCCCACCGCACAAGAAAACCTGCGGGCAGCCGGAGTCAGAGGCCGAAATCAGCAGTCACCTGACGGAACAGATCGTCTTCCGTCATGCCCGTATCCACCTCGACCGTCCGCAGCCCAAGGCGCTCCGTTTCGTCCCGCAGGCGGTCGGTGAACATCCGGTCCCGCTCGGCCAAGTTGCGGGCAGCCCGTTCCGGGTCGCTGGTCCGGCACACGAAACTCGGTGTGCTCCGGCCCTCGATGGCGGCAGCGCGGAACTCCGCGGTCGGAAGCAGCCAGACAGCTTGTCCCGAGGCAGCCACCGGCTTCACCAGGTGCGGCAGCAACCTGAGGCCCTCGACCACGACGTGCGGTTCCGGCGGCAGGCGAAGGAGATCCTCGACGATCAACCCGAAGCCCTCGCCCCGGAACCAATGGAACGTCTCGAGCATGACGTCCGGCGAGCGACGCACCCAGCGTTCGTCCATGTCCATCGCCAGGAAGGCGTGCAAGTACGGGGCGGAAGCCGGAGTTGTGCGGGCGGCGTGTGCGCGCATGGTGTCGTCGGTCGCGTAGTGGTGCCAGCCGTACTGAGCGGCGAGGCGGCGGGAGATCGTTGACTTGCCTGCGCCGGGTGCGCCGCCGATCCAGTAGACGTGCCGGAGATCCCGCACGGTCAGCGGTGTGCGGCCATCGCTGCGGTGTAGACGCAGACTGCGGCGGCGGTGGCCAGGTTGAGGCTTTCGGCCTTGCCGTACAACGGGATCCGGACTGCTTCGTCGGCCGCGGAGAGGACATCCGAGGGCAGGCCGTGGGCCTCGTTGCCGAAGATCCACGCCACGGGGTCTCCGAAGTGGACAGTCTCCAGCGAGGTCGACGCGTAACCGTGTGCGGCGAGCGTTCGGAGGCCGGCTGAGCGGAGCGCTCCGAGGACCGACGGGATGTCGCGGGCGCGGGCCAGCGGGATGTGGAACGTCGAACCGGCGGCGGCGCGGACGCTTTTGCCGTTGTGCGGGTCGACGGTGTCGCCGGCCAGGACTACCGCGTCGGCTCCGGCGGCGTCGGCTACGCGGATCACGGTGCCCGCGTTGCCGGGTTCGGCGACGTCCACCAGGACGACGACCAGCCGGGCGGAGGGCAGGACCGTCTCCAGTGGACGGTCGACCAGCGAGCAGACCGCGATGATTCCTTGCGGCGTCACGGTTTCCGAGAGGCCCGCGGCGGCGCGGTCGGTGATCGGCGACACGCGGGGGGCCGAGGCGACCAGCTCGGGGTGTGCGGCGGCGGCGCGTTCGGTCACGAACAGTTCGTGAACCGTGCCATGGGCGAGGGCCGAGGTGACCGCGTTGGCGCCTTCGGCCAGGAAGCGGCCCGTTTTCTCGCGTTCGGCGCGGCGGGTCAGCTTGCGCGCGGCAACGACCCGGGGGGTCCGTTCGGTGAACGGATCCGCCCCGGGCCGGAAAATGCTGCCGGTCAGGCCGACTTCGCTTCGCCGGTCGTGACGTTCGCCTTGGCCAGCTCGGCGAGCGCGGTGAAGGCGGCCGCGTCGTTGACCGCGAGGTCCGCGAGGATCTTGCGGTCCACCTCGACACCGGCGGCCTTCAGGCCCTGGATGAACCGGTTGTAGGTGACGCCGTTGGCGCGAGCGGCCGCGTTGATGCGGGTGATCCACAGCTGGCGGAAGTCACCCTTGCGCGCGCGGCGGTCGCGGTAGGCGTAGTTGAGCGAGTGGAGCGTCTGCTCCTTGGCCTTGCGGTACAGCCGCGAACGCTGGCCGCGGTAACCGCTGGCCAGTTCGAGAGTCGCGCGACGCTTCTTCTGGGCGTTGACCGCCCGCTTGACGCGTGCCACTGGTCCATCCTGTCGAATTCGGGGGTGCGGGGACCCCGGGGTGGTCGGGAAAGGGTGCGGGCCTCAGCGGCCGAGCAGGCGCTTCACTCGGCTGACGTCGTTCTGGGCGACCTCGGTGGTGCCCTCGAGACGACGGGTGAGGCGGTTGGACTTCTTCTCCATCAGGTGGCGGCGGCCGGCCTTCTGGCGACGCAGCTTGCCCGAACCGGTGATGCGGACCCGCTTCGACGTGCCCTTGTGCGTCTTCATCTTCGGCATGGTTGTTCGTCCTCTTCCGTGCGGCGGCACACCGGAAAACCCGGTGTGCCGCTGACTGTGCTGGTCGGCGCCGGGGCGCGCTACGCCTCGGGAGCCGGTTCGGCCTTGACGGCCTTCGGCTTCACGTTCTTGTGCGGGGCCAGCACCATGATCATGTTGCGTCCGTCCTGCTTCGGCGACGATTCCACGAAGCCGAGCTCGGTGACGTCGTCGGCGAGCTTCTGCAGGAGCCGGAAACCGAGTTCCGGCCGGGACTGCTCGCGACCGCGGAACATGATCGTGACCTTGACCTTGTTGCCCGCCGCCAGGAACCGCGACACGTGACCCTTCTTGGTCTCGTAGTCGTGCTGGTCGATCTTCGGCCGCAGCTTCTGTTCCTTGATGACGGTGAGCTGCTGGTTGCGGCGGGACTCGCGGGCCTTCTGCGCGCTCTCGTACTTGAACTTGCCGAAGTCCATGAGCTTGGCCACGGGCGGGCGGGCCTGCGGGGCCACCTCGACGAGGTCGAGATCCGCCTCCTGCGCAAGCCGCAGCGCATCCTCGATCCGGACGATGCCGACCTGCTCGCCGTTAGGGCCGACGAGCCGGACTTCCGGCACCCGGATGCGTTCGTTGATGCGTGTCTCGGAGCTGATGGGGCCTCCTTGGTCCGAGTGATGTTTTCTCGCTTCGACCTGGTGCCCACATGACTCAGGCCCCGTCTCCGGCTGCTGCCGGTGCACGGGGCCCGCTCTGTCTCCGATCGCGCCCGGCGGAAAGCTGAACGCTTCGCCTCCGCGGTACGCTGCCGGAACGGCAGGCACCACATCGGCGAGACCGGACCCGGACACCTGAGGCGGTGACGCGGGTGGGAGCGGGGCTCCACTTGCCGCCCCCGATCGCTCGGGAGCTGGTCGTACGTGGAAGGGTACCAGACGTGCCTGAACAACCTTCGCCACCGCCCCCGTATTCCCCCGACGACCGCGGGCTCGAGGAGATCCCGAGCGTCGAGGTCATCAGCCGCGCCGCGGTGATGCTGCTGTCCGCGGGAGCCGAACGCCTCGGCCTCGCCGACGCCGACCCGGAGAACTCGCCGCACCGCGACCTCGACGAGGCGCGCCGCCTGATCACCGCGCTCGCCGGCCTCGTGACCTCCTCCGCGGAGTACCTCGGCCTGCACGCCGGACCGCTGCGCGACGGGCTGCAGTCCTTGCAGAAGGCGTTCCGCGAGGCGTCCGCCGTGCCGGACCCGCCGGGCCAGGGGCCAGGGGCCAGGCGAGAAGTACACCGGGCCGGTTTACTGAGCCCTCCCGAGAGACCCTCCGAAGACCCGCCTCGCGGCAACGCCGGGCGGGTCTTCGCCGTTTCCGGAGGCGGACGCCACCAGAACCGGCCGCGGTTCGGACTCCCCCTCTCGCGAAGGCTCGTGAGAGAGGGCCGCCTTGACGGAATCAGGGTCCGTGAAGGTGGCCCTCACGGACCGGAGCTGGCTGTGAGGGTCGCCTTGAGGGAATCAGAGTCCGTGAAGGTTCCCCTCACGGACCTCGCAGCAGTCACGCGCAACGACCGCCGAGGTAAAGCGCACAGCCGCCCTGACGGAGCGGACCCGCAGTTCCAACCGCTGCACCCAACAAGCGAGGCACCCAGCCCCTCCCCCGCACCCCGATACGAAGCCTCCCTGCGGTTCGGGGGTGCTTGTCAAGGCATCTTTCCCGCCTTGACAAGCACCCCCGAACCGTCAGCACAATCAGGCTTCGGGGTGCCCCACGCACTCACCACAGCAATGTCGCCGCCAGGCGACGAGCCGAACCACAGCCCCTCACAGTATTGCCCCGCCCACCGCCGACATCTAACATGTTAGATGTGACCACACTCCCCAAGGTCTCCCGGCCGCTGCTGCGCGACGAGGCGTACGAGCGCATCCGGCACGCGATCATCGACGGCAGCTTCCCGCCGGGCACTCCCCTGCGCGACGCCGACCTCGCCGAGCAGCTCGGCCTCTCGCGCGCCCCGGTGCGGCAGGCGCTGCTGCGGCTGGCCGAGGACCGGCTGGTCGTGTCCAAGCCGCAGAGCTACACGAGGGTCGCCGAGTTCGTGGCCGACGACGTCCGCGACGCGGTCCGGCTCGTCCGCGCGCTGCACGAACTGGCGGTGCGCGAAGCACTCCCCCGGCTCGGCAAGCAGCAGATCGCGGAAATGCGCGAAGCCAACGACCGGTTTCGCGCGGCGGTCGCCGAGGGGGACGTCGGCAAGGCGATCGAGGCGGACGACGAATTGCACGACATTCCGGTGCGCGCGTGCGGCAACCGGGCGGTCGCGGCGACGCTCGACCGGTACACGCCGTTGCTGCGGCGTCTCGAGTACGCGCGGTTCAGCTCGCTGCCCGCACACCGTTCGGTCACCCGGCACGAGGAACTCATCGCCGCGCTCGAAGCCGGTGACGAGGCGGCTGCCGCACAGCTCACTTCAACGATTTGGACCGACCTCGAAGCCCTCCTGGAGGACGCGTGAGCCTGGCTGATTTCCCCCGTTTCCCGTTGCTCGTCGGGCCTTCGCCGGTGCACCGGCTGGACCGGCTGACCGAACACCTCGGCGGCGCGGCCGTCTGGGCCAAGCGCGAGGACCTCAACTCCGGGCTCGCGTACGGCGGCAACAAGACACGCAAGCTCGAATACCTCGTCGCCGACGCGCTCGCCAAGGGCGCGGACACGCTCGTCTCGATCGGCGGGGTGCAGTCCAACCACACGCGGCAGGTGGCGGCCGTCGCGGCGCGGGCCGGGATGAAAGCCGTGCTGGTGCAGGAAAGCTGGGTCGACTGGGCCGATCCGCTGCACGACAAGGTCGGCAACATCCAGCTCTCGCGGATCCTCGGCGCGGACGTCCGGCTCGTCGACGCCGGGTTCGGCATCGGCTTCAAGGAAAGCTGGGAGCAGGCGCTCGCGGAGGTCGAGGCGAACGGTGGCACGCCGTACGCGATCCCGGCCGGGGCGTCGGACCATCGGCTCGGCGGGCTCGGGTTCGCGAACTGGGTGCTGGAGCTTGAGGAACAGGAACGCGAACTCGGCGTTTTCTTCGACACTGTCGTGGTTTGCTCGGTCACCGGGAGCACGCAGGCCGGGATGATCGCTGGGGCGGCGGTGAGCGGGAAGCCGCGGCGGATCCTGGGGATCGACGCGTCGGCGAAGCCGGACGAGACGCGCGAGCAGATCGGCCGGATCGCGAAGAGCACGGCGGAGCTGGTCGGGGCTAAGTCGGTTGAAGACGTAGAACTCGACGAGCGGTATCACGCTGGGGTGTACGGGATTCCGGACGAGCAGACGCTGGAGGCGATCCGTACTGCGGCGCGGTTCGAGGGGATGATCACCGACCCGGTGTACGAGGGGAAGTCGATGGCCGGGCTGATCGATCTCGTACGCACCGGCGAGATCGCGAAGGACTCCAACGTGCTGTACGCGCATCTCGGCGGGCAGCCCGCGATCAACGCGTACACGAGCGTGCTCGGCTGAACCGGGTGCCCGGCCGAGGCCGGGCACCCGTGCGGCTCAGTCCAGGACGGCGAGCACGTCGATCTCGACCAGGAGACCGGCGGGCAGCCCGACGTACACCGTGGTGCGGGCCGCGTGCGGGGCCTCGCCGATCAGCTCGTTGTAGACCTCGTTGAACGCGGCGAAGTGGCTGGTGTCGGTGAGGTACACGCGCACCATCACCGCGTCCGCGAAGCTCGAGCCCGCCTCGTCGAGCAGCGCGGTGAGGTTCTTGAACACCTGCCGGGTCTGGCTCACCACGTCGTCGCCGACGATCTCGTTCGTGGCCGGGTCGAACGCGACCGCGCCGGCGACCTGCAGGATGTTCCCCTTGCGGACGGCCTGCGAGAAGTTCGCCGGCGGCTTCGGCGCGTTCTCGCTGGTGATCGCCGTCTTGCCCATCATTGCCCCTTTCCGTTCCCCGTCCATCCACTGTGGACGGAAGCTTCCTCCGCGGCGGCCAGCAGCTCGGGCACGAGCGCCAGCAGCCCTTCGTAGTCCAGCAGCACCTTCGGCACCGACATCGACGCCGCGGCGAGCACTTCGCCGCCCGCGCCGCGCACCGGTGCGGAAATGCAGTGGATGAAGTCCTCGTGCTCGGCATTGTCCACCGCGTACCCGCGCTCAGCGACCTGGTCCAGCTCGGCCAGGTACTGCTCGGGCGTGGTGATCGTGTTGGCGGTGAGCACGACGTAGTCGATCGCGCGGGCGATCTCCTCGCGTTTGGCCCGCGGCATCGCGGCGACGAGCACCTTGCCGACCGCGGTGCAGTGCAGCGGCGCGCGTTTGCCGACCCGCGAGTACATCCGGACCGCGTGGTGTCCCTCGAACTTGTCGATGTACACCACTTCACCGTCCTCATAGGACGCAAGGTGCACGGTGTGCCCGGTGCGCAGGTTCAGCGCGGCGAGCGCTTCGTGCGCACTGCGCCGGACGTCGCGGTCTTCCAGCGCCTGGTTGGCCAGGTCGAAGAGCGCACTGCCGAGCCGGTAGTGCCGGGCCCCTTCGCGCCGCACGAAGTGGTGCGATTCGAGCGTGCGCAGCAACCGCAGCACGGTCGTCTTGTGCACGCCGATCTCTTCGGCCAGCTCGTCGAGCGTCTTGCCGCCGCGGGCGAGGCCGCCCAGCAGGGTCAGCGCGCGGTCCAGGCTTTGACTCACGTGGCCACCACTCCCTCTCCGGTGAGCCGGACGGAACCCCAGCTGTCGGCGTCCGCCCGCACCAGCTTCGTCACGACGGCTTCGGCCAGCGGAGTGCCGACGTCGTCCTGCGTCAGCAGCGTCGCCGCGGCTTGCAGGTGCCCGCGGCGGAGCCTGGTCATCGGGTCGGCATCGCGCAGCGTCGCCGCGATGAATCCGGCGGCGAAGGCGTCGCCCGCGCCGACCGGCTCGACGACGTCCACGCGCAGCGCGGGCGAGAACAGCGGTTCGGCCGAGCCTTCGACGAGCGTCGCGCCGCGTTCCCCGTGCTTGACCACCAGCGTGCGCGGGCCGGGCAGAAGAGCGCGCAGCCGCGCCGGATCGCCGGTGCCCCACACGCGTTCCGCCTCGTCGTCGCCGGTCAGCACCAGGTCGGCCTTCCCGGCCAGTTCGGCGAGGACGGACTGGTCGCGTCCGGTCCACAGCGCGGGCCGGTGGTTGACGTCGAACGACACAATCAGGTCGCCGCGCGGACGGTCGAGAAGCGCGCGGACGAGCGCGAGGCAGCTGTCCGAAAGCGCGGGCGTGATCCCGGACAGGTGCAGTACGCGGACGCCGGTGAAGTCCAGCTGGGACACCAGTTCCGGCCCCATGCCGGACGCGGCGGAGCCCGAGCGGTAGTAGCGTACCGGGCTGCCGCCCGCGCCGCTCTCCTTCACGTACAGGCCGGTCGGGCGGGTCGGGTCGACCACGACGCCGCGCACGTCCACCCCCGCCGAAGCGATCTCGCGGACGAGCGCGCGGCCGAACGGGTCGTCGCCGACCGCGCTCACCCATCCGCTCGGGACGCCGAGCGCGGGCAGGTGGCACGCGACGTTCGACTCCGCGCCGCCGACGGTGCGCAGCCAGGTGCGCACCTCGTCCGGCGGACCGGGTTCGGCGGGCACGAACAACGCCATCGACTCGCCGATGCAGAGCACTTCGGGCGATCCGGTCGGACTGCTGGTCACTGACGTCCCTTCCCCGTTGACCTGTGGCGACCCGGATGCTACACCTATGCAACGCATTTTGCGCAACGTCCGTTGCAAGATACGCAACCGAGGTCCCGAATGAACAGCAACGCCGCTCTCACCGCCGCCGTCCAAGCCGGGCGCGGCGAACGGATCGACTGGCGCTTCCGCGCACTCCCGCCCGCGCTCGCCGGGCTCACCCTCGACGAAGCCGCGGCCCGCCGCGCGAAGCTCTTCGACGACGGCTTCTTCGGTCCGTTCGTGGTCATCGACGCGGACGCGCTGGAACACAACCTCGCCACCATGGCCCGCTGGTGCGCCGACCGCGGGATCGCGCTCGCGCCGCACGGCAAGACGACCATGGCTCCGGAGCTGTTCGCCCGGCAGCTCGCGCACGGCTCGTGGGGCATCACCGCGGCGAACGCCGGGCACGTGCGGATCTACCGTGCGTTCGGCGTGTCGCGGATCCTGCTGGCGAACCAGCTCGTGGACCCGTCCGCGCTGCGCTGGCTGGCCGGCGAACTGGCGGCGGATCCGGAGTTCGAGTTCGTTTGCTGGGTCGACTCGGTGCGCAGCGTCGAGCTGATGACCGAAGCGCTCGCCAGCGCCGAACGACCGGTGGATGTCTTGGTGGAGCTAGGCGGCGAAGGCGGCCGCACCGGCGTGCGCGACGCGGCGACGGCGCTGGCCGTGGCTGAGGCGGCGGCGAAGAGCCCAGTGCTGCGCCTTCTGCGGCACCGGCGGCTACGAGGGTGCGCTTTCGCACCACACCGACGAAGCGGCGCTGACGAAGATCAGTTCCTATGTGGACAGTCTGCGCGACGCGACGGTCACCTTCGCGGAGAAGGGCCTGCTCGCCGAGGGTCCGGTGTACGTCACCGCGGGCGGCAGCGCGTATTTCGACCGCGTGGTGGACGAGCTGACGAAGCCGTGGCCGGACGGTCTCGAAGTGCTTCCGATCCTGCGCAGCGGCGCGTATCTCACGCACGACGACGGCTTCTACCGCGAGATCTCGCCGCTCGGCGAACACCCGCGCATCGCCGGTGTCGACAGCTTCCGGCCCGCGCTGCACGCCTGGGCGCAGGTCACGTCGAAGCCGACGCCGGAGCTGGCGCTGCTCACCGCGGGCAAGCGCGATCTGCCTTACGACGAAGGCATGCCGGAGCCGCAGCTGCTGCGTAAGAACGGCGTCGTCACCGAGCTGTCCGGGCACGCCGTGCCGAAGCTCAACGACCAGCACGCGTTCCTCGAACTGCCCGAAGGATCGCCGGTCGAGGTCGGCGACTGGGTCCGGCTGGGTCTGTCGCATCCGTGCACGACGTTCGACAAGTGGTCGCTGCTGCCCGTCGTGGACAGCGACGGCGAGACGGTGGTCGACTTCGTGCGGACGTGGTTCTGATGGACCTCGTGATCCGTGGCGCCCGTGTCGCCGACGGAACCGGGGCCCCGCTGGAGATCCGCGACGTCGGGATCACTGGCGACCGCATCGCCGACGTCGCCGCGCCAGGAGCATTGATCGCGCCGCGCGTGCTCGATGCGACCGGCCAGGTCCTCTCCCCCGGCTTCATCGACATGCACTCGCATTCCGACCTGCAGGTGCTCGCCAACCCGGACCACCTGGCGAAGGTCAGCCAGGGTGTCACCACCGAGGTGCTGGGCCAGGACGGCCTGTCCTACGCGCCCGTCAACGACGAGGTGCTCGCGAGCCTGCGCCAGCAGCTGGCCGGATGGAACGACGACCCGGCCGGCTTCGACTGGAACTGGCGTTCGGTCGGCGAGTACCTCGACCGGCTCGACCAGGGCATCGCGGTGAACGCCGCGTACCTGGTCCCGCAGGGCACGGTGCGGATGCTGGTGGTGGGCTGGGAAGACCGGCCGGCCACCGACGCCGAGATGGCCCGGATGAAGGAACTCATCGCGACCGGGCTGGCGGAAGGCGCGTTCGGCCTGTCGTCCGGGCTCACCTACACGCCTGGGATGTACGCGACCACCGAGGAGCTGGTCGAGCTGTGCCGGGTGGTCGGCGAGCGCGGCGGCTACTACAGCCCGCACCACCGCAGCTACGGCGCGGGCGCGCTGGAGGCGTTCGCGGAGATGGTCGACGTCTCCCGCCGCTCCGGCTGCCCGCTGCACCTCGCGCACGCGACGATGAACTTCTCGGTCAACAAGGGCAAAGCGCCGGATCTGCTGCGGCTGCTGGACAACGCGCTCGACGACGGTTGCGACATCTCCCTCGACACTTACCCGTATCTCCCCGGCGCGACCTACCTGTCCGCGCTGCTGCCGAGCTGGTCCACCGAAGGCGGGCTGGAACCAACGCTCGCCCGACTGTCCGATCCGGACACTCGCGAACGGATCCGGGCCGAGATAGAAGAGTCCGGTTCGGACGGTGCGCACGGCGTCCCGATCGACTGGGACGCCATCGAAATCAACGGGGTCCGCCGCGAGGAAAACGCCGCGCTGGTGGGCCACAGCGTCCTCGCGTCCGCGCGCGCCGCCGGGAAGCCACCGGCAGAGCTGTACTTCGACACGCTGATCGACGAAAAGCTCGGCACGTCCTGCCTCATGCATGTCGGGCACGAGGAGAACGTGCAGGCCATCATGCGGCACCGCACGCACACCGGCGGCTCGGACGGCCTGCTGGTCGGCGCGCGGCCGCATCCCCGCGCGTGGGGCACCTTCCCGCGGTATCTCGCGCGCTACGTCCGCGAACTGGGCGTTCTCGAACTGGCCGACTGCGTCGCGCACCTCACCGGGCGCGCGGCACGGCGGCTGGGGCTGTCCGACCGGGGCCTCGTCCGGCCCGGGCACGCGGCCGATCTGGTGCTGTTCGACCCGGACACGGTCGCCGACACCGCGACGTTCGACAATCCGCGGCAGCCCGCCGCGGGCCTCTCCCACGTCTTCGTCAACGGCGTCGCCGCGCTCGAAGACGGAACCCCCACCGGCGCGCTCGCCGGGCATTCCCTTCGCCATCCCGGGAGTCGACGATGATTCACTGGCTGCAGACCAGCACGGCCGGTCTGCTCACCCTCGCCGCGGTGTCCATCGCGGTGCTGCTTTTCCTCATCATCAAGGTGAAAGTCGAACCGTTCATCGCCTTGATCGTGGTGGGGCTGCTCACCGCATTGGCGGCGGGCGTTCCGGTCGGCACCCTGGTCGGCACCGCGCAGAAGACGTCGGATTCGCTGCTGGAGAAGGGTTTCGGCAGCATTCTCGGGCACATCGCGGCGATCATCGGGCTGGGCACGCTGCTCGGCTCGATCCTGGAGAAATCCGGCGGCGCGCGTGTGCTCACCGCCGCGCTGCTGCGCACCTTCGGCGAGAAACGCGCGCCGCTCGCGATGGGCCTGTCCGGTCTCATCTTCGGCATCCCGGTGTTCTTCGACATCGGCATCTTCGTGCTCGCGCCGCTGGTTTACGCGGCGGCGAAGCAGGGCGGCCGGTCGATCGTGCTGTACGCGATGCCGTTGCTGGCCGGGCTTTCCATCACGCACGCCTTCATCCCGCCGCACCCGGGGCCGGTCGCCGCGGCCGGGCTGCTGCACGTCGATCTCGGCTGGCTGATCCTGATGGGCGCCGTCTGCGGCATCCCGGCCTGGTTCATCGGCGGCATCCTGTACTCGACCTGGATCGGCAAGCGGGTGGACGTGCCGCTGGCCGAGGACTTCGCCAAGCTCGCCGGCGAGGACGGCGAGCAGGAGGGCCCGGCGCCGTCGCTCAAGCTGGTCGGCGGGATCATCGCGGTGCCGCTGGTGCTGATCCTGGTCGGCACGTTCGGCAGCATCCTGCTCCCCAAGGGCTCCGCAGGCGCGGGCGTCGCCGCGTTCCTCGGCACCCCGGCTATCGCGTTGACCATCGCGACCCTGCTCGCGTCGTGGCTGCTCGGCCGACGGCGCGGGATGAGCGGCGCTGATCTCGCTCAGCTGTCGGCCAACGCGTTGCGTCCGGTCGCGATGATTCTCCTTGTCGTGGGCGCGGGTTCGTTCTTCGGCGCGGTGCTGTCCGCCACCGGGATCGGCAAGGCGGTGGCCGGTTCTCTCGGCGACGCCGGGCTTCCGGTGCTGCTGGCGGCGTACATCATCAGCTGCGGCATGCGCATCGCGCAGGGTTCCGCGACCGTCGCGATCGTGACCACGAGCGGCATCGTCGCGCCCACGGTGATGGAACTGCATTACTCGCAAGCGCAATTGGCGCTCCTGGTCGTCGCGATCTCGGCCGGGTCGATCATCGCCTCGCACGTGAACGACGGCGGATTCTGGATCGTGTCCCGGTATTTCGGGCTCACCGTGACGCAAACCCTGAAAACCTGGACGGCTTTGGAAACAGTCCTTTCCTTGAGCGGTTTCGGTGTGGCAGCATTGGTGATGGCATTGGTCTGAACCACATCGGCAGATGTTCCGGGGGTATTCGATGACCGCGATTTCCCGCCGCACGTTCGTCGGCGCAGTCGGAGCGGCCGGGGCCGCCGCCGTGGTGGGCGCACAGCTCGCCACGGCGGCGTCCCGGCCCCGCGCGGCCGCCACGGTGTACGTCGGCAGCTACACCAGCAGTTCACCGGCGGGCCACGGGCTCGACGTCACCCAGCGCGCGGCCGGAAGCCCCGCGCTCACGCCGGTGCGCACCGTCCCGAAGCTCACCGACGTCTCCTGGTTCGATCGCACCCGCGACGGCCGGATCCTGTACGTCACCAACGAAAACGAGGGCGCGGAGACCGGCACGGTGTCCGCATTGGACATCTCCGACCCGACTCGGCCGAAGCTGATCGGGTCGGTGTCCTCGAAGGGCGGTTCGCCCACGCACCTTTCGGTGCACCCGAGCCAGAAGTACGTGCTGGCCGCCAATTACGACTCCGGCAGCGTCGTCGTGCTGCCGATCAAGTCCGGCGGCAAGCTCGGCGCGGCCACTGATCTTCAGCAGCACCAAGGCAAAGAGCCGCACGCGCACCAGGTGGTGACCGATCCGTCCGGCAAGTGGGTGCTCGCGGTCGACCTCGGCACCGACTCGGTGTACGTCTACTCGTTCGACACCGGCAAGGGAAAGCTGAAGCTGCACAAGCAGATCACCCTTCCCGCCGGTGCCGGGCCGCGCCACCTCGCGTTCCACCCGAACGGCAAATTCGCTTACGTCGCCCAGGAACTGCGGGCGGAGATCACCGTCGCCAGCTGGGATTCCGCGACCGGCGCGTTCACGCCGATCGCCGTCGTCCCCGCCGTTCCGCCCGGCAGCACCGGCGACCTGTTCCCCGGCGAGATCGCCGTTTCCCGCGACGGGAAGTTCGTCTACGCCACCGTGCGCGGGCCCAACACCGTCGCCACCTTCACCGTCGCCGACGGCGGAGCCGGGCTCGCCCTGGTCTCCTCGGCACCGTCGGGCGGCAACTGGCCGCGGCACCTCGCGCTGGACCCGGACGAGAAGTGGTTCTACGTCTCCAACCAGCGCTCCGGCACCGTCACCTGGCTGCCGCGCGATCCGGCCACCGGCCTGCCCGGCAAGCCCGCGGGCTCGCTCGCGGTCGCCAGCGTCAATTCCGTCTTCTTCGTCTGAGAAAACCGGGGCTGGCACGCCGCACAGCCCCGTCTTTCCGGTCTTCGACCGGTCCCCTCGACAGGAGTCATCGATGAAGCTGCGTTCTGTCCTGCCCGCTGTCGCCGCGCTGGCGTTGCTCGCCTCGTGTGCGCCCACCCAATCCGGCCCGGCCGCCTCCGGCGGGAACAAAACCGACGGCACGCTCAGAGTCTGGCTGTTCGACGAAGCGAACCGCGCGCCGAAGGAGGCCGCGGTCAAGGAAGCCATCACCGAGTTCGAGGCCAGCCACGCCGGCGTGAAGGTCGACGTGCAATGGGTCCCGGTCGAGGGCCGCGCGGACAAGTTCTCCGGCGCGTTCAACGACCCGTCCAACGCCCCGGACGTCGCCGAGTTCGGCAACACCGACGTCGCCAGCTACGCCCAAACCGGCGCACTCTCCGATCTCAGCAAGGACATCGCGAACTGGTCCGACGGCAAGGACCTGCTCCCGTCCGTTTTGGACACCGCGAAGGCGAACGGCAAGACCTACGGAATCCCCTGGTACACCGGCATCCGCGCGTTGTACTACCGCACTGACGTCTTCGCCGAACTCGGCCTCAAGCCGCCGACGACACTGAGCGAACTGGCCGACGACGCGCGCCGGATCCGCGCCGCCAAGCCGGAGATGTACGGCATCGCCACCGGCGGCAAGTACACCTACGCGATGCTGCCGTTCATCTGGGCCAACGGCGGCGAGCTGGCCAAACAGGACAACGGCAAGTGGAAGTCCACTGTGGACTCGCCGCAGGCCAAGGCGGGCGTCACCGCGTACGCGAACCTGATCAAGGACGACAGCTGCCCGCCGTCGGCCTGCGCCAACCTCACCGGCACGCAGAGCGTCACCGCGTTCGCCGGCGGCAAGGCGGGCATGGTGATCGGCGGCGACTTCAACCGCAAGGCAGTCGAACAGGGTTCGGTCAAGGGCAAGTACGCGATCATGCCGCTGCCGGGCACCACGCCGAACTCCACCGCCCCCGCGTTCGCCGGCGGCAACCTGCTCGGCGTGTTCGGCGCCAGCCAGCGCCACGGTCTCGCGGTGCAGTTCGCCGAACTGCTGGCCGGGATCAAGTACCAGGAGAAGATGTACGCGGCGATGGGCAACCTGCCCACCCTCGCGTCGGTGCAGAAGAAGCTCGCCGCCAGCGACCCGACGCTGAAGGCCTTTGTGGACACTCTCGCCGCGGGCACCAAGTTCGTGCCGAGCACTCCGGCGTGGTCCAAGATCGACAGCCAGAACGTCCTGCCCACCGCCGTGCAGCAGATCGCCACCGGCGGCAAGGACGCGAACGCCGCGCTGGCCGACGCCGCCGCGGCGATGAACAAGAACTTCGGCTGACCGGTGGCCGCGGTACGTTCCGCGACCGTCCGCCGGGACGGCCGCGCAGCCCTTCTGTACCTGCTGCCCGCCGGGATTCTCCTTGGCGCGCTGCTGGTGTACCCGATTTACCAGCTGGTCGTGATCTCGCTCTACGACTACGGCCAGCCGCAGGCGGCGGGGGCGGCCCCGCTGGTGTTCCTCGGCCTCGACAACTACGCGAACCTGCTCGCCGAGGCCCAGTTCTGGACGGTGCTCGGCAAGACGGTCGCGTTCGCCGCGGCCTGTGTGGTCGGCAGCCTGGTCGTCGGCACGGCGCTGGCCGTGCTGGCGAGCCGGGTCCGCGCGTTCCCGCGCACGCTGCTGTTCCTGGCGGCGCTCGGCGCGTGGGCGACCCCGGCGATCGCCGGCTCCTACGTCTGGCTGTTCCTCTTCGACACCGACTTCGGCCTGGTCAACGAGGTGCTCTCGGGCATCGGGTTCAGCGGGATGGCGCACCATTCCTGGACGTTCGGCACCGTCGGCACGTTCGGGCTGGTCGCCGCCGAGGTGATCTGGTGCTCGTTCCCGTTCGTGCTGGTCACCATGTACGCCGGGATCAGCGCGGTGCCGAAGGAGACGCTGGAGGCGGCGGCGCTCGACGGGGCCTCGGTCTGGCGCACCACGTGGTCGGTGATCCTGCCCGCGGTGCGGCCGCTGCTGACCATCGCGACCGTGCAGTCGATCATCTGGGACTTCAAGGTGTTCACCCAGATCTACGTGATGACCAACGGCGGCGGCGTCGCGGGCCGGAACCTCATCCTGAACGTCTACGCCTACCAGCAGGCGTTCGCCGGGCAGGAGTACGGGCTCGGCTCGGCGATCGGGGTCGTGATGACCTTGCTGCTGCTGTCGATCACCGGGCTTTACGTCCGGTCCCAGCGCCGGAGTGCCGCATGGCTGTGAAAGTGCGCCGCCCCGCGCGGCTCGTCGCCGAAATCGTGACCGTGGTGATCGCCGCGGTCGTCGCGTTCCCGCTGTACTGGATGGTGCTCTCGGCGTTCAAGCCGGCCGGCGAGATCCAGTCGGCGCATCCGAAGCCGTGGACATTCGCGCCCTCGCTGGACAGCTTCAAGCGAGTGCTCACCGTCTCCGGGTTCAGCCGGTACTTCCTCAACAGCCTCGTCGTCGCGGTCGTGGTGGTGCTGCTGTCGCTGGTGCTGTCGTTCCTTTCCGCGGTGGCGCTGACGCGCTTCCGGTTCCGCGGCCGGGGCATGCTGCTGGTGATGGTGCTGGTGGCGCAGATGGTGCCGGTGGAGGCGCTGACCATTCCGCTGTTCTTCCTGATGCGCCAGGTCGGCGACGCGGTGCCGGCGTTCGGGCTCAACGAACTCGGCTCGCTCATGCTGGTGCACCTGGCGTTCAGCCTGCCGTTCGCGATCTGGATGCTGCGCGGGTTCGTCGCCGCGGTGCCGGCCGAACTCGAGGAAGCGGCCACTTTGGACGGTGCGTCGCGGATGCGGTTCACCTGGCAGATCCTGTTCCCGCTCGTCGCGCCGGGGCTCGTGGCGGTGAGCGTGCTCGCGTTCATCCACGCGTGGAACGACTTCCTGTTCGCCAAGACGTTCATCATCTCCAAGACCGAAAACCAGACTCTGCCCCAGGCGATCCTGGTGTTCTTCAAGCCGGAGGACACCGACTGGGGCGCCGTGATGGCCTCGTCCACCCTGATGACGATCCCCGTGCTGGTGTTTTTCGTGCTGGTGCAGCGGAGGCTCGTCGGCGGAACGGCCGGAGCCGTGAAGGGATGACCATGCCTGGATTCGACACCCTCCTCCCCCGCCCGGTGTCCGCGGAAGCCACGCCCGGCACCTGTCCGTGGCCCGCTCCGGTCGTCGTGCAGACGGCACCGGACCTGCCCGCCGAGGGCTACCGGCTCACGATCGCGCCGGACGGCGTGACGCTCGACGCGGCCGACGCCGCGGGCGAGTTCTACGGCCGCCAAACCCTGCGCCAGCTGGCCGGCCCGGACGCGTTCCGCGCCGTATCGATCCACAATGGACCGGTCGAACTGCCGTGCGGGACGGTCACCGACCATCCGCGGTTCGCCTGGCGCGGCTGCCTTTACGACGTTTCCCGGCACTTCCGGACGAAGGCCGAGGTGCTGCGGTTCGTCGACCTGCTGGCCGCGCACAAGCTGAACGTGCTGAACCTGCACCTCACCGACGACCAGGGCTGGCGGATCGAGACGCCGGAGTTCCCCCGGCTCACGTCCGTCGGCGGCTGGCGGAAATCGTCGATGGTCGGCAGGCACGACGGCCCGGAACGCGACGGCCGTCCGCACGGCGGTTACTACACTGTGGACGATCTGCGCGAGATCGTCGCTTACGCCGCTTCGCGTTCGGTCACCGTAGTGCCCGAAGTGGACATTCCCGGGCACGCCCGCGCCGCGATCACGGCGTACCCGGAACTCGGCCCGGCGTCCGACACCCCTTGGGAGGTCTGGACTTCCTGGGGCGTCAGCACCTCGCTGCTCGACCCGTCGGAGTCCACTCTGGACTTCTTCCGCGCGGTGTTCGACCACGTGCTGGACATCTTCCCGTCGCCGGTGATCGCGCTCGGCGGCGACGAGGTGCCCGGCATCACCGAGGCGCACCACCGGTTCGTCCGGGCGATCGCGGACCACCTCGCCGCCCGCGGCCGCACGCCGATGGGCTGGGACGAGGTCCTCGACGGCGGCGACCTGCCGGAGATGGTCATCGGCGTGTGGCAGGACCGCGAACGGGCGTCGCTGGCGCTGAGGGCCGGGCACGAGGTGGTTCTCTGCCCCGAGGACGGCGTGTACCTCGACCACCGGCAGAGCGACCATCCGGACGAACCGATCCCGGTCGGATTTCTGCAGGACCTCGAACACTTCTACGGTTTCGAGCCCGAATCCGGACCGGGCGTGCGCGGCGTCCAGGCGCAGCTGTGGTGCGAACACCTGGACACCGTGCGGCGGACGGACTACGCGGCCTTCCCGCGGCTGTCGGCGTTCGCCGAGGTCGCGTGGAGCAGCGGACCGCGCGACTACGCGGAATTCCTGCCCCGGCTGCGGGAACACCACCTGCCGCGGCTGGACGCGCTCGGCGTCGAGTACCGGCCGCTGGAAGGTCCGCACCCGTGGCAGACCCGGCCGGACGCGCCGGGACGGCCGCTCTGATCCGCCGTCCGTGAGGGGAACCCAGTTCCCCTCACGGACCTCGCCAGGTCGTTAGACCCCAGCCGGACCCAGGAGCGTCCCGCCGGTCGCGTCGATGACCTGCCCGGTCACCCACCGCGAGTCCGCCGAGGCCAGAAACGCGACCACATCGGCGATGTCGGCCGGTTCGGCCACCCGCCGCAGCGCGGACGCACCCGCCATGCCAGCGCGCATCCGCTCGTCGGCGAACAGGTGCGCGGTGCGGTCGGTCGGCGTCGGACCGGGCGCGACGCTGTTCACCGTGATGCCCCGCTGGCCGAGTTCCTGCGCCAGGCTGCGGCTGAACACGTCGAGCGCGCCCTTCGTCATGCTGTACGCCAGCTCGAACGGCAACGCGATGCGCGTGTCCGCGGACGAGATGTTGACGATCCGGCCGCCGTCCCGCAGCACCGGCAACAGGCGCTGCACCAAGAAAAACGGTGCCTTCACGTTCACCGCGAACACCCGGTCGAACTCCTCCGGCGTCGCGGTGGTGATCGAACCGGCGCCGGTCGCCGCGTTGTTGACCAGGATGTCGAGCGCGACTTCGCCGGTGCGTTCGCGCAGCTCAGCCGTGAGACGGTCGGCCAGCGTCGATGCGTCCTCGTCCAGCGTCGCCTGCACTGCGAACGCCTTGCCGCCCTTTGCCTCGATCGACGCGACAGTGTCCTTGGCCGCGGCTTCGTCGCTGCCGTAGTGCACGGCGACCAGTGCGCCGTCGTGGGCCAGCCGCGTCGCGATGGCCCGGCCGATGCCCTTGCTGCCGCCGGTGACCAGTGCGATCTTCATGTCTTGCTCCCCTTGCGTGGTGTGAACTTCGATGTCCACACCTTCGAGGGATGCGCTTACCGTCCGCGCACGAAGCGCTGACGGGGTCAGCCAGGCTTCAGCCGGTACCACACCTCCGGCCGCCCGACCTGCCCGTATCGTGGTTCGCGCTGCGCCAACCCGTTGTCCGCCAAGTACTCCAGGTACCGCCGCGCGGTCACCCGGGACGCTCCGATCGCGCTCGCGGCACCGCCGGCGGACAGTCCTTCGCCAGCCCCGGCGAGCGCGTCGGTGATCGCGTCCAGCGTCTCCGCGCTCATGCCCTTCGGCAACGGCGCGGCCTCGGTGGTGCGCAGTGTGCCGAGCGCGCGGTCGATCTCCGCCTGCCCGGTGACCTCGCCGGACGCCTCGCGGAACGACGCGTAGCGCTCCAGTTTGTCCCGCAGCGAGGCGAACGTGAACGGCTTCAGCAGGTACTGCACGACCCCGACCGAGACCGCCGCCTTGACCAGCGCGAGGTCGCGTGCGGACGTCACCGCGATGACGTCGATCGGCAGCCCGGCCGCGCGCAGCGAACGGCACACCGCGAGGCCGTGCGTGTCCGGCAGGTAGAAGTCCAGCAGGACCAGGTCGACCGGTTCGCGTTCGCAGAACCGCAGCGCCTCGCCGCCGGAATGCACCACCCCGGCGACCTCGAACCCGGGCAGCCGCTCGACGTACAGCCGGTGCGCCTCGGCCGCCACCGGCTCGTCCTCCACCACCAGCACCCGGATCACGCCGGCACCTCCTGCCTCGGCAACCGCACGGTGAACACCGCGCCGCCGTCCCGTCCGACGTCGATAGTGCCGCCGTAGCGCCGGACCGCCTGCACCACCAGCGCCAGCCCGAGCCCGTGCTCGTCCCCGGCCTTGGTCGACCAGCCCCGCCGGAACATCTCCCCCACCGCTTCCTCCGGCACGCCCGGCCCGTTGTCCGCGACGCGCAGCAGCAGACCGTCCTCTTCGGACCGCGCGGTGACCACCACCGCCGGACGCGCACCGGATTCCCGCACCACGGCGTCGATTCCGTTGTCGATCAGGTTGCCGAGGATCGTCACCAGATCCCGTCCGGCGACGCCGGGGCCGAGGTCGTCGATCATCGTGTCCGGCGTGATGGTGAACTCCACGCCGCGTTCGCTCGCCTCCGCGGCCTTGCCGAGCAGCAGCGCGGCCAGCACCGGTTCGGCGACCGCGGTCATCACCCGGTCGGTGAGTTCCTGCGCCAGCGCGAGTTCGGCGGTCGCGAACTCCACGGCGTCCTCGGGACGGCCCAATTCGACCAGCGAGACGACCGTGTGCAGCCGGTTGGCGGCTTCGTGCGCCTGTGACCGCAACGCTTCGGCAAGGCTGCGCGCCGTAGTCAGCTCGCCGGTGAGCGTCTGAAGTTCGGTGTGGTCGCGCAGAATCACGACAGTGCCCTGCGCGCGGCCGCCGGAGCTGACGAGCGTGGTGCTCACGACCAGCACCCGCGAGTCGGTCAGATGCAGTTCCTCGGTGCGGTTCTCCGGCGCGGTGAACGCGGCCGCCAGCTCGGGCGACAACCCCAGTTCGGCGAGCGGCTTCCCGACTGGGTCGCCGCTCAGCCCGAGCAGCGTGCGGGCGCCGTCGTTGCACAGCCCGACCCGGCCGTCCCGGTCGACCAGCAGCACACCCTCGCGGACGGAATGCAGCACCGCCTCGTGATACTCGAACAGATTGCTCAGCTCCGCGGGCGCGATCCCGCGCGTCTGCCGCCTCAGCCGGGCGCTCACCAGCCAGCCCCCGCAGGCGCCCACTAGCAATACTGCCGCCGCCACGCCGAGCAGCGGCCAGACGCGCTCCTGCAGTTCGGCCGAGATCGCCGCGATCGTGATGCCCACCGCGACGAGCGCGACCACCCGATGGTTCGCGTCGAACACCGGCACCACCACGCGCACCGACGGGCCGAGCGAGCCGGTGTAGGTCTCGGACACCACTCCGCCCCGCTGCGCCGCTTCGATGTGCCCGAGGAACCGCTGCCCGATCAGCGCCGGATTCGGGTGCGTGTAACGGATTCCTTGCGGCGACATGATCGTCACGAAGTCCACGCGCGTGTCCGCGAGCACGCGCAGCGCGTACGGCTGCAGCGTCGCGGTCGGGTCGGCTGTCGCGGCAGCCCGCGCGACGTCCGGCGCGTCCGCGATCGAATGGGCCACCGCGAGCGACTGCTCCCCGGCCCGGTCGGTCGTCGTGCGGCGGGCGTCGAGGTAGGCGATAGTGATGCCGCCGGAGACGAGCACGAGCAGGATCGCCAGCTGCAGCACCAGCAGCTGGCGGGCCAGGCTCCAGCGGCTCGTCCGGATCCGAGGTGTCGGGGGCACCCGCTCATACCAGCACACGCACGGGTCCGGCAACACTCCGGCATCGCCGCCGGGAAGTCCACACCGGACGGTCTCGCTGCGAACTCAATGAACACAACAGTGACGCCAGTCATACTGTCCCCGCATAGTGACCCGCGTTCCCCCCACCGAGCTGGAGGCAACGGTGCCTACACCGACCCCCGAGGCAGTCGCGCCCAAGCGCGACCGCACGCGTTACCTGTACCTGGCTGTGATCGCCGCCGTCGTGCTCGGCGTCGCGGTCGGGCTGCTCTGGCCGTCCGTCGGCAAGAGCCTCGCCCCGCTGGGCACCGGCTTCGTCAACCTGATCAAGATGATGATCTCGCCGATCATCTTCTGCACCATCGTGCTGGGCATCGGCTCGGTCGCGAAGGCGGCGAAGGTCGGCAAGGTCGGCATCACGGCGCTGGTCTACTTCATCGTGATGTCGACGTTCGCGCTCGCGATCGGGCTCGTCGTCGGCAACCTGTTGCACCCGGGCAGCGGCCTGCACCTCAACCCGGCCGACGTGTCCAAGGTGCACCAGCAGGCCAAGGGCGAGGGCGGCGTCGACTTCCTGCTCGGGATCATCCCGAAGACCTTCGTGTCCGCGTTCACCGAGGGCCAGGTGCTGCAGACGCTGCTCGTGGCGCTGCTGGCCGGGTTCGCGCTGCAGAAGCTCGGCAAGCGCGGCGAACCGATCCTGCGCGGCATCGAGCACATCCAGCGGCTGGTGTTCCGCATCCTGTCGATGATCATGTGGGCCGCCCCGGTGGGCGCGTTCGGCGCGATCGCCGCGGTGGTGGGCGCGACCGGCTGGGGCGCGCTGCGCAGCCTGCTGGTGATCATGCTCGGCTTCTACCTGACGTGCCTGGTGTTCGTGTTCGGCGTGCTCGGCGCGGTGCTGTGGCTCGGCGCGCGGGTCAACATCTTCAGCCTGCTGCGGTATCTCGGCCGCGAATTCCTGCTGATCCTGTCGACGTCCTCTTCGGAATCCGCGCTGCCGCGGCTGATCGCGAAGATGGAGCACCTCGGGGTCAGCAAGCCGGTCGTCGGCATCACGGTGCCCACCGGGTACTCGTTCAACCTCGACGGCACCGCGATCTACCTGACGATGGCGACGCTGTTCATCGCCACCGCGCAGGACCAGCCGCTCGCGCTCGGCGAGCAGATCACCTTGCTGCTGTTCATGATCATCGCGTCCAAGGGCGCGGCGGGCGTCAGCGGCGCCGGCATCGCGACGCTGGCCAGCGGCCTGCAGTCGCACCGGCCGGAACTCGTCGACGGCGTCGGCTTCATCCTCGGCATCGACCGGTTCATGTCCGAGGCCCGGGCGCTGACGAACTTCGCGGGCAACGCGGTCGCGACTGTCCTCATCGGATCGTGGATGAAGGAATTCGACCGCGACCGCTCGCGGCAGGTGTTCACCGGCCAGGCGCCGTTCGACGAAGCGACCTTGCTCGACGAAAAACCGGCCGAACCCGCCGCTCCGGCTCCGGCCAACGCCTGAGGCCCAGTCCGCGCCCGGGCCCCTTCCCTCCGGGTGCGGACTGTTTCGGCGCCGCAGCCGTGCGCGTCCCCCGTGCGCACGGCTGCGGCGCCTTTTATGCTCAGCAAGCAGTGCGGCCGTCGTACCCCTGCCGGGAAACCGCGATCGCCTCGCGGTGCCGCTCCGCCCAGTCGACCAGCCCGGACAACGAGTCGTACAGCTCGCGCGCCATCTCGGTGGCCTCGTACTCGACCCGCGGCGGCACCGTCGGGTAGACCGTGCGCGTCAGCAGGCCGTCGCGCTCCAGATTCCGCAGGGTGAGCGTGAGCATGCGGCGGCTGATCCCCGGCACCGAGCGTTCGAGTTCGGTGAACCGCACCGGCCCGCGCGTCGCCTCCAGCAGGATGCCGATCACCCACTTCCCGCTGATCCGGTTCACGACCTCCATCACCGTGCACACCGCGAATTTCGCCGGGTCGAAGTCCGTGGCCTCGTCGGTCACAGCGATGTTCCCCTGGGACATGAAAGTGCCTCCTTCCGCACGTCCCCATGGTCACACATGATGGGCACTGTAACAAGAGATGCCCTGGCTACGACCAGCGGAAACTCTCCCCTGTGCTGGTTCTGGAGGACTTTGTCATGCCCGAAACCGCTCGGCATCGCGGCGCCGCGCTCGCCGTGCTGTCCGCCGCCTCGCTGATGGTGGTGCTCGACAGCTCGATCGTCGCGGTCGCCCTGCCGGTGATCCAAACCGACCTCGGGTTCAGCGCGCCCGGGCTGGCCTGGGTGGTCAACGCCTACCTCGTCGCGTTCGGCGGCCTGCTCCTGCTGTCCGGCCGCCTGGGCGACCTGGCCGGCCGGCGGCGGGTGTTCCTGATCGGCGTCGTCGTATTCACCGCCGCGTCGCTGGCCGCCGGCTTGTCGCCGAACGCCACCACGCTGGTGATCGCGCGCTTCGTCCAAGGCGTCGGCGGCGCTCTGACCTCGGCGGTCGTCCTGGGAATGATCGTGACGCTCTACCCCGAACCACGCGCCCGCGTGCGCGCGATCGGCGTGTACAGCTTCACCCAAGCCGCGGGCGCGTCCATCGGCATGGTCGCCGGCGGCGCACTCACCCAGGGTCTCGACTGGCACTGGACGTTCTACATCAACCTGCCCATCGGCGTCGCCGCACTCGTCCTGACCCCGTTGGTCGTCGCCTCCGACCGCGGCCTCGGCCTGCGCACCGGCATCGACGTCCTGGGCGCGCTCCTCGTCACCGCGGGCTTGATGCTGCTGGTGCTGGGCATCGTGCAAGCCGGCGACTCCGGCTGGACCTTCCTGACCATCGGCACTCTCGCGGCGGCCGTCGTGCTGCTCTTCCTGTTCCTGCTGCGCCAAGCCCGGACGCGAACCCCGTTGCTGCCCCTGCGCTTGCTCCGCGTCCGCGCGATCAGCGGCGCGAACCTGACCATGGTCGTGATGGTCGCCGGGTTCCTGGGATTCCAGTTCGTCACCGCCCTCTATCTCCAGCAGGTCCTCGGTTTCGACGCGCTGACAACGGGTTTCGCCTTCGTCCCGACGCCGATCATGATCGGCGCGTTCTCCCTCGGCCTGGCCGACTGGCTGAACACCCGCTTCTCCCCGCGCGCGGTGCTGGTGGCCGGTTTGCTGACGACGTCGGTCGCTTTCCTGTACCTGACCCAAGTCCAGACCGACGGCGGCTACGCCCTGCACGTGCTCCCGTCGCTGATCCTGATGGGCGCCGGAGCCGGTACCGCGATCCCGGCGCTGATGGGCCTGGCCATGTCCGGCGCGACCCCCGCCGACTCCGGCGTGACGTCCGGTTTGATCACCACCACCCAGCAGGTCGGCGGTGCCCTGGGAACCGCTATCCTCGCCGCCGCAGCCGCGACCCGCACCGCCGCGCTGCTGGGCGACGGCGCTCCCGAGAAGGAAGCACTGGCCTCCGGCTTCCGAGTCGCGTACGGCTTCAGCGCCGGACTAACCGCCCTAGCCGCAATCCTCGCCGCGGTAATTCTGGGCCGACGTTCCTCCCCCGCGGCCGCCACTCCTGAACCGGTCGCTTCCTAAGCCAGATACCCGGCAAGCCCGTGGTGGCCCCGCCGCATCATCCACGCGTGATTGGCGCGGAAGAACGGCCGGGCCACCACGTCCAGCCTGCGCAGCAACGGTTTCCGCGCCCGGACGTGCTGCGTGATCTCCAACGTCGTGCCACCGGCGTCGGCGCGGATCGCCCCGGCGAGCACCCCGTCGAGGTCCCCGCTCAGCCGGACGCGCACCCGCAGCCCCTCCGCGTCCTGCTGCTCCCGATGCATCGCGACGACAATCCGATACGGCAACCGCGACCGGCAGACGATCCGCGCGGTGTCGTCGTCAACCTGACGCACCGACTGGACGTCCGGCCACCACCGCGGATACGCCTCGAGGTCGACAATCGCGTCAAACACCCGCTCCGGCAAGGCAGTCGGCAGCCACCAGACACTCCGGAACGAATACTCGACGCTCTCACGCACCCCCGTTCCCTCCTCTCCAGTGCCGATCAGCGGGAAGCGAGCTTGTCGATCTTGACTGTGGTTTTTAGGCTGGCCACGCCCCAGGTACGCCGCCGCCAGAACCCCTTCCGGAGGCTTGCCGTGCCGGTACCCGCCCGAACCGCCCTCGCGACCGCCATCCTGGCCGCGACACTCGCCAGCTGCAGCTCCCCGCCCACGCCGGCCGCTTTCACCGCGACTCTCACCTCTCCGACCAACGTCGTCCTGCACTGGCCCCGAGACCCCGCAGCGGCCGGCTACCTCCTCGAATACACCAACACCACCGACGGCCCGTGGACGGCGCTCCAGTACCTCCCGCCCGGCCAGACTTCTTATACCCACCCGGACCTGATCCCGGAAACCCCGTTCTACTACCGAATCCGCTCCTTCTCCGGCCCGGTCTCCGCGGTGGCGGGCAATCCCTCCCCCGCTCCGCCTCCCGAGGAAGCTCCCCGAACGTCAGTGCACAACCCCGACGCCGCCCCGACCCACCTCACGGCGACGCCGTCCGCGGACCAGAACCTCCACTTCAGCTGGACCGACCGCTCAACCGACGAAGCTGGCTTCCTGCTGGAGATCCGCCGCCCGGGCACGCCGGATTTCACCCCGGTCGAGTTCGCGGACCCGAACGCGACCCAGTGCGCGCTCTCCCTCCTGCCCGGAGAACAGGGCTCGGCCTTCCGGCTCCGCGCCCTGTCCTACGGCCCGCTTTCTCCGATCGTCGAACGCACGACGGGGAAGGACTGACCCGTTCCCTGCTCAACCGCAGCAGGCCCCCGAGGCCAGGTCTAGCCGGACCGGCGGCAGCCAGATCAGCCCGGACCGCACGGCTCAGCCCTGGCCGGACCGCGCGGGCGTATCCGCTCGGCATCGAGTCAAGCGAACTGCGCCAAGCGCTGCCGTTTTCACCGGCCGGAGGAGGCCGCGCAGCCTCGGCCAAGACCGCGGGGCGGGGACCCAGGCCAGCCCGATCCGAACCCGCTCACGCGCCACCGGGCCGGGCATCGCCGCAGCCGAGCCCACGCACACGCGTCACCCGGCCGGGTGCACACCCTCCCTGGGGCTGGGCCCAAGCGCGCCAACACGGCCGGACGCACTCCTCACCACAGCCCGGCCCACGCACATCAACACGGCCGGGCCCACACACCCCTCACCACAGCCACGCCCACGCACGCCAACGCGGCCGGGCCCGCGCGCGCATCAACGTGGCCGCGCCACGCCTCGCCGCATCCGGGCACACGCGCATGCGCCAAGGTCGCCGGGCCGGGCGCGCGCATCACCCTCGCCGAGCCAGGCGCACCCATCACCCTGGCCTGGCCGGGCCGCACCGGCCTGGCCGGGCCACACCGGCCTGGCGGGGTGCACCGGGCTGGGCGGGCCGCGTTGCGGCGGCCGAGCCAGCCCAGGCGCGCACATCACCGTGGCCGAACCAGCCCAGGCACGCGCGTTGCGGCGGCCGAACCAGCCCAGGCACGCGGGCAGCGGTGGCCGGGCGCCACCTGCCGAGAACCCCGCCGGGCTGCCGCTGGGTGCTGGGTCCGATCGGGGTCGTGAGCGCTAAACCCGGCGCGCACCGGCATAAACACTCACGACGCCCAAACTGCGCGATCAGGCCGGGTTGAGCACCTCCGCGAGAAACTCGCCCGTGTAGCTTCCCTTGGTGGCCGCCACCTGTTCCGGCGTTCCCTCGGCGATCACGGTGCCGCCGCCGGAGCCGCCCTCCGGGCCCATGTCCACGATCCAGTCGGACGTCTTGATCACGTCGAGGTTGTGCTCGATCACGATCACCGTGTTGCCCTTGTCCACCAGGCCGTTGATCACGCCGATCAGCTTGCTGATGTCCTCGAAGTGCAGGCCGGTGGTCGGCTCGTCGAGGATGTAGACGGTCTTGCCGGTGGAGCGCTTCTGCAGTTCGCTCGCCAGCTTCACCCGCTGGGCCTCGCCGCCGGACAGGGTCGGGGCGGGCTGGCCGAGGCGGACGTAGCCGAGGCCGACGTCGACGAGGGTCTGCAGGTGCCGGTGGATCGCCTTGATCGGCTCGAAGAACTCGGCCGCCTCCTCGATCGGCATGTCCAGCACGTCGGACACCGTCTTGCCCTTGTAGTGCACCTCGAGCGTCTCCCGGTTGTACCGGGCTCCCTTGCACACCTCGCACGGGACGTAGACGTCCGGCAGGAAGTTCATCTCGATCTTGATCGTGCCGTCGCCCGCGCACGCCTCGCAGCGGCCGCCCTTGACGTTGAACGAGAAGCGGCCCTGCTGGTACCCGCGGACCTTCGCCTCGGTGGTGGCGGCGAACAGCTTGCGCACGTGGTCCCACACGCCGGTGTAGGTGGCCGGGTTGGAGCGCGGCGTGCGGCCGATCGGCGACTGGTCGACGCGCACCAGCTTGTCGACGTTGCCGAGGCCGTTGACCCGGGTGTGGCGGCCCGGGACCTGGCGCGCGCCGTTGAGCTTGTTGGCCAGCACCTGCGCGAGGATGTCGTTGACCAGCGTCGATTTGCCCGAGCCGGACACGCCGGTGATCGACACGAGGCAGCCGAGCGGGAACGACACGTCGATGCCGCGCAGGTTGTGCTCGCGCGCGCCCACCACGGTGAGCTGCCGTTTCTTGTCGACCGGCCGCCGGATCGCCGGCACCTCGATCTGCCGCCGCCCGGACAGGTACGCGCCGGTGATCGATTCCTTGTTCTTCAGGATCTTCTTGTACGGGCCGCTGTGCACGATGTGCCCGCCGTGCTCGCCCGCGCCCGGGCCGATGTCGACCACCCAGTCGCTGGCCCGGATGGTGTCCTCGTCGTGCTCGACCACGATCAGCGTGTTGCCGAGGTTGCGCAGCCGGGTGAGCGTCTCGATCAGCCGGTGGTTGTCGCGCTGGTGCAGGCCGATCGACGGCTCGTCCAGCACGTACAGCACGCCCACCAGCCCGGATCCGATCTGCGTCGCCAGCCGGATGCGCTGCGCCTCGCCGCCGGACAGGGTGCCGGACGCGCGGTCGAGCGACAGGTAGGTGAGCCCGACGTCGAGCAGGAAGCGCAGCCGCGCCTGGATCTCCTTGAGCACCGCGCCCGCGATCATCGCCTCGCGCGGGCCGAGCACCAGCTGGTCGAGGAACTCCGACGCCTCCGCGATGGACAGCGCGCAGACCTCGGCGATCGACCGGTCGCCCTGCGTCGCGTGCTCGAGGGTGACCGCGAGGATCTCCGGCTTGAGCCGGGTGCCCTGGCAGGCCGGGCACGGCACCTCGCGCATGTAGCCCTCGTACCGCTCGCGCATGTACTCCGAGTCGGTCTGTTCGAGCCGCCGCTCCAGGAACGGGATGACGCCCTCGAAGGCCGCGTAGTACGAGCGCTGCCTGCCGTACCGGTTGCGGTAGCGGACGTGCACCTGCTCGTCGACGCCGTGCAGCACCGCCTTCTGCACCCGCGCGGGCAGCCGCCGCCACGGCGTGTCCATGCGGAACCCGACCGCCTCCGACAGCGATTCCAGCAGCCGCAGGAAGTAGTCGGCGCTCTGCCCGCCCGCCCACGGGGCGATGGCCCCCTCGGCGAGCGACAGCTCGTCGTCCGGCACCACCAGCTCCGGGTCGACCTCCTTGCGGATGCCGATGCCGGTGCACTCGGGGCACGCGCCGTAGGGCGAGTTGAACGAGAACGACCGGGGCTCGAGGTCCTCGATCGCCAGCGGGTGGCCGTTGGGGCAGGCCAGGTTCTCGGAGAAGCCGCGCACGCGGTGCGGGTCGTTCTCGTCCAGGTCGACGAAGTCGAGTTCGACCAGGCCGTCGGCCAGCCGCAGCGCCGTCTCCACCGAGTCGGTGAGCCGCTGCCGGGCGCTGGTCTTGACCGTGAGCCGGTCGATGACCACGCCGATCTGGTGCTTTTCCTGCTTCTTCAGCTTCGGCGGGTCGGTGAGCGGGTGCACCGTGCCGTCGACGACCACGCGCGCGTAGCCCTGCTGCTGCAGGTTCTGGAACAGGTCGAGGTACTCGCCCTTGCGCCCGCGCACGACCGGCGCGAGCACCTGGAACTTGGTGCCCTCGGGCATCTCCAGCACCTGGTCGACGATCTGCTGCGGCGTCTGCTTGCTGATCGCCTCGCCGCACTTCGGGCAGTGCGCCTTGCCCGCGCGGGCGTAGAGCAGCCGCAGGTAGTCGTAGACCTCGGTGATGGTGCCGACGGTCGACCGCGGGTTGCGCGAGGTCGACTTCTGGTCGATCGACACCGCGGGCGAGAGGCCCTCGATGAAGTCGACGTCCGGCTTGTCCATCTGCCCGAGGAACTGCCGGGCGTAAGCCGACAGCGACTCCACGTACCGCCGCTGCCCCTCGGCGAAGATCGTGTCGAAGGCAAGGCTCGACTTGCCCGACCCCGACAGGCCGGTGAACACGATCATGCTGTCGCGGGGCAGATCGAGATCCACGCCGCGGAGGTTGTGCTCGCGCGCTCCGCGAACAACGAGGCGATCAGCCACGCCTTCGTCCCTTCCATCGTTCTGCTCGGTGGCCCGCCGGAGATCCGGTTCCAGCGGACGCGCCCAGAGTAAGGACGACCACCGACAAAAACCGGACCGCACGTGTTCTGCCTGGGCTTTTCCGCTCTCCGGGGGCCGGGGGAAGCGGCCCGCGGCGGGGTCCGCGGACGCTGTCGGCGGCCCCGCGCGGCAGAGCGGATGCGCGGGCTGGCCCGGTTCCACGATACAGGTCGGCGACGGCTGCCCGGCCCGGGTGCACGGGCCGGGAAACCGACCGGCGAGCAGCGATTTCCGGGGAGCCGCCGCCGGGCGGCGGGCGGCCCGCTACGTTCGGGGCGTGGGGAGCGAAGACACCAGCGCCGTCCGGATCTACGCCGCGGGGAAAGGCGGCGACCGGTCCGGCCCGGGAGGCTGGGCCGCCGTACTGGCCTACGGCGACCACCGGAAGTCGATGACGGGCGGCGCTGCGGACACGACTGCGGACCGGATGGCACTGACCGCGGCGGTCGAAGCGCTCGAAAGGCTGAAAAGACCGGTCCGGGTGCACCTCTACACCGACAGCGAGTATCTCCGCACCGCGCTCGACGCGGACGGCCAGCCGTCCGACGACCTCCTCCCCCGCCTGCGCGCCAGCGCTGCCCGCCACCACATCACGTGGCGGGCGGTCGAGGAACCGTCCGTCCGCGCCCGCCTCGACGAACTCGCGACGGCGGCCCGGCCCGCCGCCCGGCCGCCCGCTCCGCCGGAAGACGACGAGTGCAGGCACGGCATGACGAAGGCCTACTGCGCCGACTGCCGGCAACTCGACGCGGGCGTGCTGCCCACCGGCTACCGCACCAAGGGCGGCAACGCCTATCACAACGACGCCGACTGCTACTGGCTGCGCCGGGGCCAGCAACGGCAGGAGCGGATGGGCCGCGAGACGCACGAGATCGTCCGGATCGCCTGGGCGTCGGTGATCCCGGGCGAACTCGAACCGTGCGAATCGTGCTGCACGCCGGAATGGCTGAGCCGGCACCGGCGCGGCTGAAGGCTCACCCGCATTGCATGACGCACCGAACCCGGTCGAACCGGCCGGCGGCGAGGTCGTCCTCGCGGATCAGCCAGTACAGAATGCCGACGTCGCCCCACATCATGCCCGCGTCGCTGTCGCTGTCGATCTGGGCGAGCAAAGCCCAGCGCAACGCTTCGTCGGCGCAGTCCGAGCCTGACGCGTCATCGGGCAGGACCGCGGCCGCGACCTCGTCCTCCGGCGGACCTTGGATCGGCCAGGAGCAGCCGCCGATCTGGTGGTACGGCGTGGTCGCCGTCTCCCTGAGCAGATCCCAGAACTCCTCCGACCAGTTGTTCGGATCGGAAAGCGGGAGCCCGTCGCGGGCGAGCGTGCGACGCAGCACCTCCTGCTGGGAGTTCGGGAAAGTGCCCGTGACTTCCGCGGACACCTCCAGCCGCGGATAGACCTGGACGCCCTCGGGCGCGGTCCGTTCCGCCGTCTCGACGCCGTCGGGCACGACCACGACCCCGCCGAGCGCCGTCAGGTCGACCGGAGCCTCGGCCTCGAACCAGTCGTCGCAATAGAAGAACAGCAACGAACCCGACTCGGGCAGCTCGATCCCGCCGGGCACCCGGGGCAGCGCCGCGCAGTCGATCGAGGCGACGAAGTTCATCGGCAGCTCGCCCCGCCACACCGGCCATTCCACGTCCGCGGGCAGTGCTGGGTTCCCGCCGAGACAGCCGACGCGCGGGCCGGTCCCGCCCGCCGCGAGCCGTACTGCTGGGCGGAACACCGTTTCCCACGCCTCGGCCACATCCGGCGGCAGGTTCTCGCGCGCCAGCTTGGCGAGCGGGTCGATCCAAGAGGTCATGCGGAGATCTTGACAGCAGGCACCGACAAAAACGGCCGCATGGCCGCCGCGCGGGTGATCCGGCTACCGTGGGGACTCGTGAACATCGCCGACACTTACACCGGACACGTCGAACCGGGCGGCGACGCCGCGCGCCGGACGCTGGACGGACTCACCATCACCAAGCTCTCCGTTGGCCCGATGGACAACAACGCGTACCTGCTCGTGTGCCGCGAGGAGAACGAAGCGCTGCTGATCGACGCGGCGAACGACCCGGAACGCATCTCCGACCTGATCGGCCACGGCCCCGACCGGCCCGCGCTGCGCACCGTCGTGACGACGCACCAGCACGCCGACCACTGGCAGGCGCTGGGCGCGGTCGCCGGAGCGAACGGCGCGAACACCGCGGCGCACCCGCTGGACGCGGAACCGCTGCCGGTCCCCCCGGACTTCCTGGTCGAACACGGCGACACCCTCAAGGTCGGCGCGGTGACGCTGGAAGTGATCCACCTGCGCGGCCACACGCCGGGGTCGATCGCGCTGCTGTACCGGGATCCGAAGGGACACGGGCACCTGTTCACCGGGGATTCGCTGTTCCCGGGCGGGGTCGGGAAGACGTCGTCGCCGGAGGACTTCACGTCGCTGCTGGATGATGTGTCGTCGCGGATTTTCGATGAACTGCCGGATGACACGTGGTTCTACCCGGGACACGGGGACGATTCGACGCTGGGCGAGCAGCGGCCGCACCTCGCGGAGTGGCGCGAACGCGGCTGGTGAGCTGACGTTTCGGAACGGGGCTGCCTGCCTTGGCGGCCCCGTTTCCGCGATTGGCATGCGGTGCCAGCCGACGCTCGCCCGCGCGGTTCGGTTTCGGCCTGGCGCGCGGGCAGGCCGGGGAACCCCCAAGCCCGCCAAGGGAATTCGGCCGCCGCGTGAATCCATTCCCGACCCGCATCGTGCGATGCCGAACGCGACTTGGACACGAGCCGCAAGCAGTCGTGCAATGGGGAGATGATCAATCACCCGCCGCGCGTCATCGCTGTCGAGGAGCATGTCGCCACCGAGCAGTTCCTCGACACCGCACACGGTCTCGACGTCTTCGAGGGCGACCGGACTGAAGTCGGCCTCATGCGCATGGTCGAAGGACCGCTGCGGTCGGCGCTCACCGACCTCGACGCGAGGATCGCTGCCATGGACGCCGCGGGTCAGGAGATGGCTGTCCTGAGCATCAACCCGCCCGGCGTCCAGCCCTACCCCGCAGCCGACGCCGTCCGCTCGCCCGTGCGGTGAACGACTCCCTCGCCAGCCTGGTGCGGCAACGCCCGGACCGGTTCGGTGCCCTCGGCACTGTCGCACCGCAGGATCCGGCCGCCGCCGCGGACGAGATCGGGCGGGTCATGGGGCCGCTCGGGCTGCACGGCATCATGATCAACTCCCACACCGAAGGCCGGTACCTCGACGAGCCGCAGTTCGCCCCGTTGCTCGAAGCGGCCGAAGCCGCGAAGGCGCCCATCTACCTGCACCCGCGGTTCCCGAGCGTCCTGGCGCCGTACGACGCGTACGGAATGCAGGCCGCGGTCTGGGGATACCAAGCCGAAGCCGGCCTGCATGCCATGCGGCTGATTCTGAGCGGAGTGTTCGACCGCTACCCAGGCCTCACGATCGTGCTCGGCCACCTCGGCGAAGGCATCCCGTACTGGCTCAAGCGCATCGACAACCGCCATGCCTTCGCCGCTCGCATCCAGGGTGCCGCGGGAGCGATGCCGAAGCTCCGGCTCACGCCGAGCGAGTACTTTCGCCGCAACTTCGTCATCACCACCAGCGGCATCGACGACCCGGCCGTCCTCGCGCTCGCCCTGGACGCGGTCGGCGAGGACAACATCCTCTTCGCCATCGACGCTCCTTACGAGGACACCGCCGACGCCATGGCCTTCCTCCGATCCGCGCCGCTGTCCGACGCGCAGCGGGCCAAGATCAGCCACCTCAACGCGGAGCGCGTCTTCACCCTTCGGTGACCGCGGGCGCGGCGCTGCCGATGTACTCGCCCAGATTCGAGACCAGGTCGGCGATGTCGGCCATGCTGTCGAACCGGCGCTGGTGCAGTGCGGCGATCTTCTTGCCCAGGTCCGGGTCCGGGTCGTCGGTGATGTCGAACGACATGAACTTGTCGACCAGCGGCAGCCCGATCCGGTCGGTGGCGAGGTGCGCGGGGTGGACCAGGTACTCCCAGTAGCCGTCGAGGTCGTCGATCACGAAGGTGGCGCCCCATTCGTACTCGCCGCCGTAGTCGCGGCCGACGACGAACGACTTCACCGACGGGACGGCCCGCCCCTGGTTGCGCAGGCTCTCCAGCGCTGCCTCGACCTGGGCGGGGTCGGTGCCGGGTTTGATGGTGAAACGGTTGCCGTGATAGATCATCGGGCTTTCCTTCCGGGCGAGTGGCCAGAGCGTTCGTTCGCTGACGGGGTCGAGATTGCCAGCGGTGCCTGGCCATTCGCGTCGGTGAAAGTCGCCTATCCGGACCGGCTGGCGCGGGAAGCTGCGTTCCCGGCCGAGGCAGGAAGATGGTGGCTGTTCTCGCCGATGAGCCCTTTGTCCAGCAATTGCTGACGCTGACCGCCGTGCTCTTGGGTGCCGCGGCCTCGTCCCACCGCGCGGTGGGACAACGAACGGCTCAGCGCTACCGCATCGCTGCCACCCGGCGGGGTGCCCTGCCGGTTGCTCTCGAAGAGGGCCTGGCCGCCCTCGCCGACGCCGAGAACGAGCGCGCGATCAAGTGGGAGACAGTGCTGCTCCTCGGTTCTAAGCAATGAGCGACGATGACTTCATCGGGCTCTACCAGGTCATCGACACCAAACGGGACGAGTCCTCCCTGCATGCCCGCGCCGATCTGGACGTGCGCAGCGATCGCCTCCCGCAACCTGATGGCGACCCGCTCTGGCTCCCCGTCGTTTTGTCCCGTACCAGCCAGGAAGATGCGGAAAATCCCAAGCCCGCCAAGGGAATTCGGCCGCAACCACGCGCGGCGCGTTGCCCAGCCGGTCTCCGGCGAGTACTCAGACGGAGGTCAACTTTCGCGGCGCGGAACTCAGGGAGCGGCATGACATCACGGCGGACGTTGCTCAGCGGAGCGGCGGGCAGTGCGGCGTTGCTGATCACCGGTTGCGCGGCGAAGCAAGCCAAAGCGGCCGTGCCGCCCGGTCAGCCTGGCACGGCTCGGGTGATGATCATCCGGCACGCCGAGAAACCGTCCGGTTCCGCTGGCCCGCAAGGGATCGACGTCAACGGCAGCCCCGATTCCCACTCCCTGACCGTCCGTGGCTGGACCCGGGCCGGGGCTCTGGTGGAACTGTTCGCCCCGGCGTCAGGCACTGTCCGTGCGGGGCTCGCCCGGCCGACCGCGGTCTACGCGGCAGGAGGCAGCGGCGGCGAGGGCACCCGGCCCCGCGAGACTGTCGCTCCGCTGGCGGAACGGCTCGGCGAAACCGTCCTCACCACCTACGCCAAGGGCAGTGAAAGCGCGCTCGCCGAGGAGGTCGCGCGGCGCACCGAACCGACGTTGATCAGCTGGCAGCACGAGGAGATTCCCGCGATCGTGGCCGCGTTCGGGGCAGTCGCGCCGCGGAAGTGGCCGGACAGTCGGTTCGACGTCGTCTGGGTGCTGACCCCGGCCGGGTCCGGCTGGACACTCGCTCAAGTGCCCCAGTTGCTCCTGGCCGGGGACAGCGCCGATCCGATCAGTTGACCCGTTCGTAAGGCAGCTTCTCCCCCGCTTCCACCGCGAACGGCAGGTGATTGCCCTCCGGCGGCAACGGGCACGTGGCGAAGTCCGTGAACGCGCACGGCAGGTTCACTGCCCGGTTGAAGTCCAGCGTCACCGTCCCGTCCGCGGCCGCTTCGCCGACCGAGAGGGAACGGTTCGCGGCATAGGTCGTCACGCCGCTGGTCTTGTCGGTGAAGAGGATGTTGTAGCCGCTGCCGGACTTTCCATTAAACGCCGTCAACGCATGCTCGACACCGTCGCGCTCGAAGATCACCCGGCCGGGTGCCGTGTAGACATGCGACAGTCCTTCCACCACCGCGCCGACAGTCGTGGGGCGGGGTTCGTCGAACGGTTCGAAGCGGCCAGTGAGGACCCACGCCGAGTCCGGTTCGTACGCGGGTACGCCGTGGAAGTCGTGCAGCACTGGGGCTTTCGGGTCGTGCACGCGGATCAGGTAGCCCGACCGGCGGGCGATCTCGATCTCCACGTCGCCGGCCGTCACCCGGGTGCCCGCACCGCTGTTCACCAGCTCGAAGCGGTGGACATCGGTCAGCAAAGCGCCTTCGTGCCGCAACTCCCCGCCATCGGGGTCGACGTAGGCGGCTTCGGCGTCCTGCCACCATCGGCCGGGCAGGCCGGGGTAGGTCCGCGGCGAGTCCTCCAGCCAGTCGAGCGACACCAGCGCCAGCCAGCCGTACGGGTCGGCCAGCGTCTTCTCCCGTTCCGCCTTCCAGTCCTGCCACGCCTGCGCGAATTCCACCGCCATGTCGGATCCCTTCCGCTCGTGTCGACGGGCACAACGCCGGGCCCGGCATGGCATTCCGGCTCCCACCACGTGAGAACGGTAAGGTCGCCCGGGTGGCGGAGCAGACGGAACAAGCCGTGGAGATCTACACCGACGGCGCGTGCAGCGGCAATCCCGGACCGGGCGGATGGGGCGCGCTGCTGCGCTACGGCAAGCACGAGCGCGAGATGTACGGCGCGGACGACACCGTCACCACCAACAACCGCATGGAGCTGATGGCTCCGATCCGCGCGCTGGAAAGCCTCACCCGCGCGTCGGTGGTGCGGATCTACACCGACAGCACGTACGTCCGCAACGGCATCCTGCAGTGGATGCCGCGCTGGAAGAAGAACGGCTGGCAGACGCAGGCGAAGCAGCCGGTCAAGAACGCCGACCTGTGGCAGCGCCTCGACACCGCCTGCGAGCGGCACGAGGTCGAGTGGCTGTGGGTCAAGGGGCACGCCGGGCTTCCGGAGAACGAGCGCGCGGACAAGCTCGCGGTGAAGGGTTCGCAGGAGGCCGCGGCGGCCGGGGTGCGCCGGGCCCGCGGCTGACCCGACATTCTGAACTGGGGGCTTCCCCGTACGCCAGTCCCTCACCGACAAGAAAATTATTCTTGACAACTCAGATGATCGGCAAGCAGGCTGGGCAGCACCCAAAGCCGAGAGGACCAAAGCCCATGCCGAAGTTCACGACCGTCGCCGAGTACGTTGCCGCTCAGCCGGAAGCGCTCCGCGAGGTCTACGCCGCCCTGCTGCCCGTGCTTGACGGCGCGATGCCGGAACCGGCCGCGCTGTACCACGGCGCGCCCACCTGGAAGGCAGGCAAGAACCCGGTCTGCCTCGCGAAGGCGTACAGCTCGTACGTGACGCTGGCGTTCTGGCGCGGTCAACTGATCGACGGCGGCGGCCTCGAACCGAGCGCCCGCGAGATGGCCCACGTGAAGCTGCGCAGCGCCGATGACGTCGACGCCAAGCAGATCGCCGCCTGGGTACAGCAGGCTCTCGCCTTGGAGACAGAATCAGCGGCGTGACCAAACCCTGCCCCTGCGGGCTCCCCGAGCCCTACTCCGCCTGCTGCGGCCGGTTCCACCGCGGCGACCAGCACGCCCCGACCGCCGAGCGGCTGATGCGGTCGCGGTACTGCGCGTTCGCCGTCGGCGAGGCCGGCTACCTGCTCGACACCTGGCATCCGGACACCCGCCCGAAGCGGCTTCGGCTCGACCCGGCACAGGAGTGGACCCGGCTGGAGATCCTCGGCAGCACCGGCGGCTCGCTGCTGCAGAACGACGGCACCGTCGAGTTCCGCGCGCACTACCGCTACCAGGGCCACGACGAGGCACAGCACGAGAACAGCCGGTTCGTCCGCGAGGACGGCCGCTGGTACTACGTCGACGCGCTCTGAACCCCGGCGGAAAATCGGGCGAAAAGCACCCGGCGAGGTCTGTTCCCGGGCGCTCCGGACGGCTACCATCACCGGCAATCGTTAAGGAACTTTACTAACAATCGCCGCCGCCAGGAGCCCGAGGAGGACCGCTCGTGACCCCACGCCGGCCAAGAATGCCCGGACGGCTGTTAGCAGTCGCCGCACTGACCGCGGCACTGATCCCCGGTGTCGCCGGGGCCGCTTCGGCCGGGCCCGAGCCCGGTCAGGCCGCGATTCCCGGTTATCTGATCCAGTCCTCGGCCAAGGTGCCCGACGACGCCTCGGTGTCGAAGCCCGGCTTCGACGCGAAGGGCTGGTACCCGGTCGGCTCGCAGTCGACGGTCTACGCGGGCCTGCTCGCCAACGGCCGCTACTCCGATCCGTTCTACTCCACGAACATGAAGAACGTGCCGGCCGCGGACTTCAAGGTGCCGTGGTGGTACCGCGCCGACATCAAGGTCGCCGATCCGTCGCAGCGCACCTACCTCGACGTCAGCGGCGTCCTGTCCAAGGCCGACGTCTGGGTCAACGGCACCCGCGTCGCGACCAAGGACGAGGTCAACGGCCCCTACACCCGGCATGACCTCGACGTGACCAAGCAGGTCCACGAGGGCGTCAACAGCGTCGCGTTCAAGGTCTACCCGAACGACCCGAACAACGACCTGTCGATGGGCTGGATCGACTGGGCGCAGACCCCGCCGGACCAGAACATGGGTCTCGCGCGCGAGGTCGTCGTCCGGCACAGCGGGCCGGTCGCGCTCCGCGGCGCGCACGTGGTCACGAAGCTGAACGTGCCCGCGCTCGACCACGCCGACCTCACGGCCAAGGCCGACGTCCGCAACGACTCCGATGCGGCGGTCCGCGCCACGGTGTCCGGCACGGTCGCGGGACGGCCGGTGAGCCAGGAAGTTTCGCTGGCCGCGCACGAGAAGAAGACGGTCTCGTTCCCGGTCGTCGGCGTCGACAAGCCGCAGGTGTGGTGGCCGGCCGGGATGGGCGGGCAGCCGATGCAGCAGCTCGACCTCACCGCGACCGTCGGCGGGACCACGTCCGACGCTAGCCATTCCAGCTTCGGCATCCGCGACGTCAAGGCTCCGCTGAACTCCAGCGGCGGGCGGCAGTACGTCGTCAACGGCAAGCCGCTGATGATCAAGGGCGGCGGCTGGTCCCCCGACCTGCTGCTGCGCTGGGACGCGGGCCGGGCGGCGGACAAGCTCGCCTACGTCAAGAACCTCGGGCTCAACACGGTGCGGCTCGAGGGCCACATCGAACCCGACGCGTTTTTCGACCTCGCGGACCGGATGGGCGTGCTGACCATGCCCGGCTGGGAATGCTGCGACAAGTGGGAAGGCCAGGTCAACGGCGACGAGAAGGGCGAGCCGTGGACCGAGGCGGACTACCCGGTCGCCAAGGCGTCGATGACCGCCGAGGCCGAGCGGCTGCGCGACCACCCGAGCGTGCTGTCCTTCCACATCGGCAGCGACTTCGCGCCCGACGCGCGGATCGAAAAAGGCTACCTCGACGCGTTGTCGGCGGCGGACTGGCCCGCGGCGGTGATCTCCGCGGCGTCGGCCAAGGCTTCGCCGAAGCTCGGCCCGTCCGGCATGAAGATGAACGGCCCGTACGACTACGTCCCGCCGAACTACTGGTACGACAAGGCGCACAAGGACGCGGGCGGCGCGTGGAACTTCAACTCCGAGACCAGCGCCGGGCCGGACATCCCGACGATGGACACGCTCAAGCGGATGATGACGCCCGCCGAGCTGGAAACGCTCTGGAAGAACCCGGCCGCGCCGCAGTACCACCGTTCCGAGTCGGAGACCTTCGCCAACCTGAAGATCTTCGGCGACGCGCTGGCCGGCCGCTACGGCAAGCCGACCGGCCTGGACGACTTCGTCCGCAAGGCACAGCTGGCGCAGTACGAGAACGTCCGCGCGGAGTTCGAATCGCACTCCCGCAACTTCACCGATTCGAAGGATCCTTCGACCGGGCTGATCTACTGGATGCTCAACAGCGGCTGGACGTCGCTGCACTGGCAGCTGTTCGACGCCTACCTCGACCAGAACGGCTCCTACTTCGGGGCCAAGAAGGCGAACGAACCGCTGCACATCCAGTACTCGTACGACACCAAATCGGCTGAGGTGGTCAACTCCACCACGAAGAAGGCGTCCGGCCTGACCGCCACCGTCGAGCTGTTCAACACCGACGGCACGAAGAAGTTCTCGAAGACCAAGAAGGACCTGTCGGTCAACGGCGGCGGCGCGCACGCGAAGGCGCTCGACATCGGTTCGGTCAGCGGGCTTTCGTCCACCTACCTGGCGAAGCTGGTGCTCACCGATTCGGCGGGCAAGGAGGTCAGCCGGAACGTGTACTGGCTGTCCACCAAGGACGACAAGCTGAACTGGAGCAAGTCGGACTGGTACTACACGCCGACCTCGTCGTATGCCGACCTGTCCGGGCTGTCGAAGCTGGGCGCGGCGAAGGTGGCCACCACGGCCACGTCGGTGCCAGGCCCGGACGGCACCACCGTCACCACGGTGAAGCTCACCAACACCTCGTCGGGCAAGACTCCGGCGTTCATGGTGGACACGCACATGGTGGACAGCACGGGCACGCCGGTGCTGCCGGTGTCCTGGTCGGACAACCAGGTCAGCCTGTGGCCGGGTGAATCGGTGACGCTCACCGCCACCTACCGCACGGCCGACCTGCACGGTTCGGCGCCGTCGGTGCGGGTCGCGGGCTGGAACACCGGCACGCAGACCGTCCGCGGCTGAGTGCCTCGTGAGTGGCAACCCCGGTTCTAACCGGGGTTGCCACTCACGACCACAACCTCCGCTGCTCCGCATCCGGATCCGACACCGTCACGCTGACGTCGTCGAACACCCGCGTCACCCGATCCCCCGGCTCGTAAGCCGCCCACCCCGGGTCCCCCGCCACCACGAACCGGACCCACGTCTCGAACATCTCCTTCGCCATCGCCCGCAGCCGCTCCGGATCCGGCCGGGCGATCGCGAACAGGAAGCGCCAGTTGGGGTTGCGGACGTCGTCGAACACGAACGGCAGGTCCACCCCGTGCGCCGCGCCGAGGCCCTTCCCGCGCGGCGCGATCCGCCAGTCCAGCCGGTACATCCACGCCGTTCCGCCCGCCGCGTGCTGGGATTCGGCGAGCCGGATCGACGGCAGCCACCAGTCCCCCGCCGTGCGGACGCGGTTCACCAGCTGATCCTCCGGCCAGTCCGGCAGCAGCTCCCGGTACGCCTCGGTCATCCGGGCGATGACGTCCGGTTCGAGCATCGTCGAGCCGGTGCCGAGCAGTTTCGCGCCGCCGGTTTGCAGCCAGGAGAACAGGTCCTGCTCGTCGGCCGTGGTTCCGGTGAGGATCCGGACCTCCCGCGCCGCGCCGTCCGCGACCGCTTCGCCGGGCCGTCGCGGCAGGAGATCCCCGTCGACCACCACGCGGTACGGCACGAGCGTGCCGAGCTGAGCCGTCACCCGTTGCTGCGCGGCCAAAATCTCCGTCACCGGCAAAGCGGCCAGGTCCGCGCCTCCCAGCTCCTCCAGCACTGCCTCGCCGACGTCCTCCGCCTCAGCCGGCGTGTGCACGACGGAGCCGACGCCGGTGCCGCTCTGCACGATCGCCTGGCTGAACAGTCCGCGCGCCGCCGGAACCGCCAGCAGCGTCCCGACAGTGCGGCCGCCGTTCGACTGCCCGGCGAGCGTGACGCGCCGCGGGTCGCCGCCGAACGCGGCCACGTTGTCACGGACCCATTCCAGCGCCAGCACCTGGTCGTGCAGCGAGAGATTCCCGTCCGAAACCCCGGGCAGCCGGAGCAGGCCGAGCACCCCGAGCCGATACCCGACGGTCACCACGACCACGCCGCTGCGGGCGTACGCGGACGCGTCGAACTGCTGCGGCGCACCCATCACTCCGCCGCCGCCGTGGATCCACACCAGCACCGGGTACGAGCCGGGCGCTTCGGGCGCGTAGACGTTGACGTACAGGCAGTCCTCGTCGCCGATGAAGCGTTTCCCGGTCACGTCGGGCTGCGGGGCTTTGGCGGCGAACTCCGTCGCGTCGCGCACCCCGGCCCAGGACGCCACCGGCACCGGCGGCCGGAACCGCAGCTCCCCCACCGGCGGTTCCGCGAACGGCACCCCCAGGAAAAGCCCGGCCCCGTCCCGCACCTCGCCGCGGACGGCACCGGCCCGCGTCTCCACCGTCGTCACGATCGCAGCCTAACGCCGGTCCCCGCGCGTGCTCCGGGGCCGCAGGGTGATGATTACGCGGTGGAAATCGCCGCGGAATTGGTGACGCTGGTCCTGACGGTCCTCCTGGTGACCGTCGTCGCGCGCCGGATGGACTGGTCGGCGCCGCTGTGCCTGGTCGCGGTCGGCGTCGGGGTGTCGTTCATCCCCGGGGTGCCGCAGTACGAACTCGATCCGGAGATCGTCCTCATCGGACTGCTGCCGCCGCTGCTGTACTCGGCGTCGATCCAGACGTCGCTGGTCGCGTTCCGCAAGCTGCGCGGGCCGATCGCGCTGCTGTCGGTCGGGCTGGTGGTGTTCACCGCGTTCGGCGTCGGGCTCGTCGCCTGGCTGGTCGTGCCCGGACTGCCGCTGGCCGCCGGGATCGCGCTGGGCGCGGTCGTCGCTCCGCCGGACGCGGTGGCGGCGAGCGTGGTCGCGCGGCGCGTCGGGATGCCGCGCAAGCTCGTCCGGCTGCTGGAAGGCGAAAGCCTCTTCAACGACGCGGCCGCGCTCGTCGCGCTGCGCACCGCGATCGCGGCGATAGCCGGTGCGGTCAGCCTCTGGCAGGTCGGTCTCGACTTCCTGCTCGCGGCCGTCGGCGGGATCGTCGTGGGCTTCCTCGTCGGGCTGATCGTGACGTACGTGCGCGCGAAGCTGGAGGACACGCTCACCGACACCGCGCTGTCGTTCGCGGTGCCCTTCGCGGCCTACCTGCTCGCGGAGGCGGTGCATGGCTCCGGCGTGCTGGCGGTGGTGGTCACCGGGCTGATCCAGGGACACCAGACACCGCGGATCCAGTCCGGGCCGTCGCGGCTGGCGAGCAGGCTGAACTGGGAGACCGTCCAGTTCCTGCTGGAGAACATGGTCTTCCTGCTGATCGGCCTGCAGGTGCGGGGAATCCTGCACGAGGTCGGCAAGAGCGGGCTGTCGTTCTGGCAGCTCGTCGGGATCTGCGCCGCGGTGCTCGCCGCGACCATCCTCACCCGGATGCTCTGGATGGCCGGCATCGGCGTGGTGAAACGCGTCCTGAACACCTTGGGCCTGGAACGCGGGAAGGTCTGGCCGTGGCGCTATTCCGCCGTGATCGCGTGGGCCGGGATGCGCGGCGTGGTCACCCTCGCGGCGGCGTTCGTGCTGCCCGCGGACACCCCGCAGCGCGCGGTGCTCGTGCTCGCCGCGTTCGTGGTGGTGGCCGGGACGCTCGTGGTGCAGGGCATGACGCTGCCGCCGCTGATCCGGCGGCTGCGGCTGCCTCGTCCGGACCCGGCGGAGGACGCGTTGCAGGAAGCCGCCGTGCTGCACGACATGACCCGGGTCGCGCTCGCGAAACTCGAAGAACTGCGGCGTCCGGAAGACCCGCCCGAGGTGATCGAACGGCTGCGCGACCGGTTGCAGGGCCGGTCCGACGCCGCGTGGGAACAGCTCGGACGGCAAAGCGCGCTCGCCGAAACCCCGAGCGACGCCTACCGTCGGCTGCGCGTCCAGCTGCTCGAAGCCGAACGCGAGCAGTTCCTGAAGGCGCGCGACGGAGGCACCGCCGACGACGCCGTGCTGCGCCGCGTCCTGGCCCGGCTCGACATCGAAGAATCCATGCTCGACCGCGACGAGGAGGAACCACCGGTGGCCGAACGCGAACTCAGCACCCCCGCCGCCACGGCCGGGTCCTGCAAGCACCTCAGCCACGAATGGCCGGACAAGGAACCCAGTTCCCCGGATTCCTGCGCCGAATGCGTCGAGGCCGGGATGACCTGGGTGCACCTGCGGATGTGCCTCAAGTGCGGCCACGTCGCCTGCTGCGATTCGTCGCCGGGCAAGCACGCGTCGCAGCACTTCCACGAAACCCTGCACCCGGTGATGCGCAGCTTCGAGCCGGGCGAGACCTGGCGATGGTGCTTCGTGGACAAGCAACTCGGTTGAGCCGACCGGTTAGGGTCGGGGCATGAGCACGCCCGAACAGGAAGTCGAGTACCGCCAGCACCGCTTCAGCCCGCCCTCGGGCGCCACCGAGATTTTCCTGGTGCGCCACGGGGAATCGATGCCGCAACGGCTCAGCGAGCCGTTCGATCTCGTCGACGGCCAGGCCGACCCGGACCTCGCGCCGGAAGGCCGCGACCACGCCGCGCGCGTGGGCGAACGACTGGCCTCAGAACGCATCGACGCGCTGTACGTGACCACGTTGCGGCGCACCGCACAGACTGCGGCACCGCTGGCGGAGAAGCTCGGCCTCACCCCAGTCGTCGAACCGGATCTGCGCGAGATCCACCTCGGCGAATGGGAAAACGGGCTGTTCCGCAAGCACACCGCCGAAGGGCATCCGCTGGCGCAGAAGCTGTGGGAAGAGCAGCGCTGGGACGTCCTTCCGGGCGCGGAATCCGACGAAGCATTCGGCCGCCGCATCCGGGCCGCGCTCACGCGCGTCGCCGCGGCGCATCCGGACCAGCGAGTCGCGGTGTTCACCCACGGCGGCGTGATCGGCGAGGTGTTCGCCCAGGCGAGCCGCGCGCTGGAACGGTTCGCGTTTCTCGGCGCGGACAACGGATCGATCTCGCACCTCGTGGTGCACGGCGACAACTGGCTGATCCGCGGGTTCAACGACCGCTCTCACCTGAGCGCCCCGCTCGGCTGAGCCCGCTCGTCGCGGCGGAGGAACCCCGCCGCGACGAGCTGCACCGTCACCAGCACCGCCACCGCTTCGGCGGCGAGCAGCCCGATCAGCACCAGCACCTGCGTAGTCCCGGCCTGCAGCGGGCTCGCCCCGCCCAGCAGCACGCCGACGTACGCGCCCGGCAACGTCACCAGGCCGACCGTCCGGGTCTGATCGAGCACCGGAATCAACGCGTGCCCCGCCGACGGGCGGCAGATCTCCAGCGCGGCGTGCCTCGGCAGAAAACCCAGCGCCAGCGCGGCTTCGTACTCGCCGCGCCGTTGCTTGAGTTCATCGAGCGCGCGACGGGCTGCCTGCGACGTCGCGGTCATCGACCCGCCGATCACGATCCCCGCGATCGGCACCACCGAGATCGGCTTCGCCGGCACGACTCCGGACCCCAGCACGAGCGCCAGCACCGGAACGACACCGGACGCCAGCGCCACCGCGACCCACCCGATCCGCCTCGGCGCGCCGATCCGGCTGGCGGACGTCGCGGCGGCGATGGCGAACATGACGAGGACGAACAGCCCGGTCAGCCAGTCCGAGCGCAGGATGACCGTGATGACCAGCGAAACGAGCGCGAGCTGCGCGACCGCCCGCACCGCCGCGATCAGCACCGCCCGGCCCTGCCCGAGCTGCCCGAACCGGACGACGGCCGCGCCCGCGAGCGTCAGCACCACGAGCACGGCGATCAGCGCGGGCCCGAACCCGATCGCACCGTTCACGACGGCGATCCTGCCGCACGCTCCCGCAGAGGTCCGTGAAGGACTCCTTGAGGGAATCTGAGTCCTTCAAGGAGTCCTTCACGGACCGTCGCAAGCTGCGGGTCAGGCGCTGCAGCTGAGCTGCCGACCCTCCCCCGCCACCGACTTCTCGGCGACCACGTGCCCGTCCACCCGGATCCGGCACAGCAGCGCCCCCGCGCTCTGCGCGACCAGGCTGCTGAACACCGGCTGTTCGGCGGGAACCTTCCGCTGCACCGTCACCGACCAGGGCAGATGCACCTCGGCCTGCTGTTCGAGATCGCCGCCGTTCGCGACGTAGGTGAGGTTGTGCGCGAGGTCCCCGCCGGTCAGTTCGTAGACCACGGTGCGGGTCACCTCGTGGGCGGTCGCCGGCTCGACGGTCACCGACGGCACCGCGGCGGCCGGCGCAGGCCGGTCGTCCGGCGTGGCCTTCGGCATGACGTACCACGCGACGGTGACCGCCACGGCGATGACGCCGATCACGACCACCGCGCTCCCGAGCGGCCGCAGCCTGCCCGAATCCCCCGAACCGCCGTGGGCCGGGTCGCGCCAGGAACACCCATGGAGAGGTCTTCTCTTCTCGAGCGCACTTCCCGCGAGTGCGACGTCTGGTTCTTCGCCAGACCGTTACACGGCGTTAGCCAACCCGGAGAAACCTGTCCCATTTCACCCTGATGGGGGTAACGACTGGTCGCACAGGAGTACGGTCACCACGCACGATGCCGATAACGCTCGTGCACACCCCTCGCGACGCAGGGTGATCAGTCGACCAGCCCGGCCTCGGACAGCATCCGCAGCACGCGCTGTCCGGCGGGCGGGCAGGAGGCGGCGTCCGCGGCGCGCAGCCACGCGGCTTCGGCGATCTCGGCCGAGGGCTCCGGTTCGCCGGTGTGGTCGGCGGTGTAGCAGGTCATCCGGACGCGGCGGCCGTCGGCGAACCCGTCGGCCTGCTCGTCGAGCAGCGCGAAGAAGCGGAAGCTCAGCGGGTCGAGCGCGACGCCCAGTTCCTCGCGGATCTCCCGGCACAGCCCCTCGACGTCGCCCTCGCCGGGTTCGCGCTTGCCGCCGGGGAGATAGAACTTTTCCTTGCCGCTGGTGCGGACGGACAGCAGCCGCCGGTCCCGCACGTGGACCCAGGCCAGGGTGTCGATCGGGGTCATGGGCGCATTCTGTCGTACCCGCGAGGCATGATCTCGGGGTGTACCGCGAATGCCCGCCGCCGGTCCCGCTGCGCCGCCTCGTGCGGTGCGGCTGGGAGTCGGTGGAGCGCGGCCCGAAACGGATCGTCCCGGACGGCTGCGTAGACCTCGTCGCCGGCCACGGCGAAGTCTTCGTGGCGGGCCCGGACACGGTGGCGTGGACCTCGATGTTCCCGCCCGGCGCCCGGCTGCGCGGGCTGCGCTTCCAGCCGGGCGCGGCGGCCGCGATGCTCGGCGTCGGCGCGGACGAACTGCGCGACAGCCGGATCCCGCTGGCCGACCTCTGGAACCGCCGCGGCGCCGCGCTCGCCGACGAAATCCTGAGCGGCCGCGACCTCACCGACGCGATGGCGGACGTGGCGGCGGAACGCGCGGCCACGGCAGACCCCGTGGTGGAACGGATGCTGACGCAGCTAGCCGGTCCCGCACAGCCTCCGGCGGAAACCGGCCGGAGCGAACGGCAGGCGCGGCGTCTCTTCACCCTCGCGGTCGGCTACGGACCGGCCACCTACCGGCGCGTCCTCCGCCTCCAACGGGCCATCGCCCTGGCCCCCACCACCACGACCCTCGCCGACCTGGCCGTCGCCGCGGGCTACGCGGACCAGCCGCACCTCACCCGCGAATGCCGTGCGCTCACCGGCCTCACCCCGGGCGCCTACTTCGCCACGACACTTACCCGCGCGGGAAAGGCGCGGTAGTGGCCGAGCAGGCCTCGTGCGTGTTTACGCCGGTTCTAACCGGCATAGCCGCTCACGAGGGCTACTCCGCCGCGAGATCCTGTTGCCGCGCAAGGAAATGCGCCGTCTCCACGGTAGCCGGGTACAGCGCGCGGTAGTGCGCGTAGAACTCGTCGTACCGGTCCGCCCTGGCCGGATCCGGCTGGAGCACCTCGGCGACCGGGTTCCACGCCTCGATGTCCGGCTCCAGCCCGATCGCCACCGCCGCCAGGTACGCGTCCCCGAAACACGCGCCGACAGTTTCCGTCGGCAGATGCTGCGGCGTCCGGGTCACGTCGCTCACGATGCCCGTCCACACCCGCCCCTGGGTGCCTCCGCCGACAGCCACCAAGCGGCGCGCCGGTTCGCCCATCGCGGCGAGGTTGTGCCGGACGCCGTAAGCCGTTCCCTCCAGCGCCGCACGGTACAGGTCCGCCCGGCCGTGCGAGGTGGTCAGCCCGGCGATCATCCCGCGTGCCAACGGATCCGGCACCGGCGTCCGCTCGCCCGCGAAGTACGGCAGCATGAGCAACCCGCGGCTCCCGGCCGGGACGCGACCGGCCGCGGCGACCAGTTCGGCGAAATCGCCGTCGAAGAGTTCGCGCAGCCAGTCGGTGATCGCGCCGGACGTCGCCATTCCGGCGGCGAGCGAGTAGCTGCCCGGGAAAACCCCGCGCGTCGCCCACAATCCGGGCACCGGGCGAGCCTCAGCGACAGCCTGGACGAGGAACATCGTGGTGCCGTACATGATCATCGTGTCGCCGGGCTCGCGCACGCCCGCGCTGGTCGCTTCGGCCCACGCGTCGATCGTGCCGCAGGTGACCGGCAATCCGGCCGGCAGCCCGGTCTCGGCGGCGGCCTCGGCGGTGACCGTGCCGACCACCTCGGTCGGCCAGGCGAGCCGCGGCAACTCGACCCCGGGCGCGACGAGCGCGGCCCAGTCCTCGGCCCAGCCGCCCGCACGCAGGTCGTACATCGGGTCGCACTGGCTGGCCGAATGGTGGTCGAGCACGTATTCGCCGGTGAGCCGCCGCACCAGATACGAACTCGCCATCAGGAACTGCCGGGCCCGCGCGGCGACGTCCGGCTCGTGCCGGTGCAGCCACCGCCATTTCGGGCCGACCGCCTGGCTCGACAGCGCGCTGCCGCAACGCTCCACAATGGACTCTTCGCCGAGTTCGGCGGTCAGCTCGGCGATTTCCGCGCCGGCCCGGGTGTCGACGCCGTACAGGATCGCCGGGCGCAGCGGGCGGCCGTCGGCGTCGGCGGGCAGCAGCACCGGGCCGATGCCGCTCACCGCGAGCCCGGCGGGTTTCTGGCCGCCCGCCAGCAATTCGCGCGCCAGGTCCGCGAACGCGGCCCACCACACCGTTTCGGCGTCGTGCTCGAACCAGCCGGGCCGCGGACGGGAGGTGCCGTGCGGGCGGGCGGCGCGCGCCAGTACAGTGCCGTCCGCACCCACGAGGACGCCTTTCGCACTGGACGTGCCGATGTCGATGCCGAGCAACGGGCCCGGTTGCAACGCAGCACCCCCGGTAAGCGGACGGTAAACGATTACCGGGACGGTATTCTGCGGTCACCGGGGTGTCAAGGAAACCAGGACGAGGAGGCGCGGTGGCCACGATCAGCGACGTCGCCGCCAGGGCTGGCGTCTCGACCGCCACCGTGTCGCGGACGCTGAACGGGAAGTCCACAGTGGACCCCGAACTCGCCGCGCGGGTGCTCGAGGCGGCCGAGGAACTCGGATACCACCCGAACGGGCTCGCGCGGAATCTGCGCCGCCAGGAGACCGCGGTGCTCGCGCTGATCATCTCCGACGTCGAGAACCCGTTCTTCACCTCGATCGCGCGCGGGGTCGAGGATCTCGCGCAGGTGTCGGGGTATTCGGTCGTGCTCTGCAATTCCGACGAGAACGAGGACAAGGAACGCCGGTACCTCGACGTCGCGCTCCAGGAACGCGTCGCGGGCGTGCTGCTCTCCCCGACCGGCGCGGCCACGAACGTCACGCGGCTGCGCAGGCTCGGCACCCCGGTGGTCGCGGTCGACCGGCCGCTGCCGGGCACCGACGGCGACCAGGTCCTCGTCGACACCCGCCGCGCCGCCCGGCAGGCGGCCCGGCACCTCGTCGCGAACGGCTACCGGCGGGTGGCGTGCCTGACCGGGCCGCCGGGCGTGCGCACCGCCGACGACCGGCTCTCCGGCTACTTCGACGCGGTCGGCGAGGAGAACGCGGTGTACCGCCGCGCCGAATACCGGGCCGAGGGCGCCCGGCACGCCGCCGGGGACCTGCTGGACGCGCCGGAGCCGCCGGACGCGCTGCTGGTCGCCAACAGCACGATGGCCATCGGGGTCCTCGAAGCGCTCGCGGCCCGGAACCTGCGCGCCGGCCGCGACGTCGGCATCGTCTCCTTCGACGACGCCCCGTGGACGACCTTGATCGACCCGCCGCTGACCGTCGTGGCCCAGCCCGCGTACGAGATCGGCCGGGTCGCCGCGCAGCTGCTGCTGGCCCGCATCGCCGACAGCACCCGCGCGCCGGTCACCACGACCCTCGACGCGCAGCTGATCGAACGGCGAAGCTCGCACCGCTGACGCACTCCCGGCGCCGGAAAGAACCCGGCGGGCAGCGAGTTCACGAGGCCCGGGCGGACGTCCGCGAACCGCGGCCGGTCACGGCGGGTCCGCGCCGGAATCATGCCGGGCGAAATCCGGCACCGGCGAGCGGCGAATCACGCGCGGCGAAATCAGCGACAAGCGAAGGCAGCGACCGCGGAATCCGGCCAACAGCCGCGCACCGCGAAGGGAAACGACGTGCCTGGCGGCCCGCCGGATTTCCGGCGGACCGCCAGGCACGCCCCACCCCCTGTCCCCCAGCTTCCGCCGCGGACGGCGGAGCAACGGGCCACACCCGAGGGCGGGAAACCGATTACTCGTTCGCAACGTAAATCGGCGGTCCGGGAGTGTCAAGCACTCGAAAGCCTGGACAAGCCACCCGGTGCGGGGCAGACTGTCCCGACATCGCCTACACATCGTGTTTACTTCTGTGCGATGCGTGGCGATCTTTGGTGAATTCACCCACAAAAAGGCGAGAAACCGCACGAACCCGCACACACGCGCTACGCTGAGCGTATGTCGATAGCGCTGGAGAACGTTCTCGCCAGAGCCGGCCTCAAGGCCGACGCTAACGAGTTCCTCACGCTCGTGGAGGACGCGGCCCGCAGGCTGTCGCCGCCCAACCCCGACCCCTCGCACTACTTCTCCCCCGATCAGCAGGCAGCGCTCGCCGACGCGGGCCTCGACCTCAGCCCGCGCGGCGAGGGCGAGCCGGACTTCCGCGCGCGCACCGTCGCCGCGCACGCGGTGCTGGCCGATTCCGCGCTGTCGGTCGGCCAGGCCGCCGAAATGCTGAACGTCGACGACAGCCGGATCCGGCACCGCCTCAAGGAAGGCAGGCTCACCGGCTGGAAAGACCAGGGCTGGCGGCTGCCCGCGTGGCAGTTCAACGGCGCGGGCGTGCTGCCCGGCCTCGAAACGGTGCTGCGCGCGGTGCCCGAGGACCAGCCCGCGCTGGTCGTCGCGGCGTTCATGAACACCCCGCAGTCCGACCTGGTGATCAGCGACCGGCCCGCCACGCCGCGGCAGTGGCTGCTCGCCGGCGGCGACCCCGAGCAGGTGGCCCGGCTCGTCGCCACGCTCGGCTCGCCGTTCTGATCCGCTGACCCTCCCCGCCCGCGCACCGATCCGCCCTCCGTGCGCCGGCCCGCCCCCTGCCCCGACACAGGACGGACAACCTCCCCCGCATGGCCCGGCTCCCCTCGCCTCCGGCGCGGTCGGCTCTGGTCAAGGGGCTGGACCGCAGCCACGACGTGGTTTCGGTGCAGCCCGAGACCCGGCTGGTCCGCATCTTCACCGCACACGGCAACCACCCGCAGCAGTGGAACACGTTCCGCTACACCGGCCCGCTCCCGCACGGCCGGTTCGACCAGCAGCCGCCCGGCCGCGGCGGCCGTCCGGTCACCGACCCCGGCAACGGCGTGCTGTACTTCGGCCTGACCGTGCGCACGAGCGTCGCCGAGGTGTTCCAGACGACCTCCACTGTGGACCGCACGACGCGCGGCCCCCGGCTGGTCGTGGTGCGCCCGACGCGGGTGCTGCGGCTGCTCGACCTCACCGGCCTGTGGCCGACCAGGGTCGGCGCGTCGCAGGAGATTTCCAGCGGCCCGAAGAAGATCACCCAGGCGTGGGCGCGGGCGATCCGCGGCGCGATGCCCGACCTCGACGGGCTCTGGTACCGCTCGTCGATGGACGCGGGCAAGCCCTCGGTGTGCCTGTGGGACCCGCCCGCGGGCGCGGCGCTGCCGATCGCCCCGGACGTCCTGCTTCCGCTGGACCATCCGGGGCTCGACGTGCCGCTCGGCCGGGTGTGCGAGGAGCTGAACTACACGCTGCTCAGCTGAGGTGCCGCGCCCACCAGGCCAGCACCGCCTCGAACCGCTGCACGCGGTGGCGCGGCTTCCCCGAGCGGGTCAGCTCGTGCCCCTCGCCGGGGAACAGCAGGAACTCGGTTTCGACGCCGGCCTGGCGCAGCGCGACGAACTGCCGCTGCGCCTGCTCCAGCGGGCATCGCCAGTCCTGCTCCGAATGCACGACGGCGAACGGGATCCGGATGTCGGCGGCGTAGCTGAGCGGGCTGCGACGGCGCTGTTCCTCCGGGTCCGCGCCGACGTAGCCCTCGGTGAAGTAGTAGCCGATGTCCGAGCTGCCCGCGAAGGAGTCCCACGCGTTCACCGCGCGCTCGCTCCACGCCGCGCGGAACCGGTCCGGATGCTTGGCAGCGACCCAGCTCGTCATGAACCCGCCGTAGGAACCGCCCATGATGCCGGTCCGCGACGCGTCGAGATCCGGCCGCTCCAGCGCCTTGTCGAGCAGCGCGAGCACGTCGTCGACGTCGACCGTGCCGAGGTTGTGCACCACCGAAGTACCGTGCGATTGCCCGTATCCGGCCGAGCCGCGCGGGTTGCCGAGCACGACCGCGAACCCGGCTGACGCGTAGACCTGCGCCTCGTCGAACACTGTCCATTCCTGCTGGGCGAACGGCCCGCCGTGCACCACGCGCAGCACCGGATGCGGTCCGTCGCCTTCGGGCAGGACGAGCCAGCCGTGCACCGGGTATCCGTCCGGCGCGGTCGTTTCCAGCTCCACGACCTCGCAGAGACCCTTGTCCCGCAACGGTTTCGAGTAATCGGTGAGCACCTGCGGGCCGTCCGCGCCAAGCACCACTAGCTCGCCCGCAGTGTCCGGACCGGCCACTACCGCGACGACAGTATCGCCGTCCGCCGCGAATCCGTGGACTGCCGAATGACCGGCGTGCAGCACCCGCAAGTCGGCCAGCTTCGCGCCGTCGGCGTCCGCCGGAACCGCGCGCAACTCCACCGCGCCGCGGTTGCGCACGGCGACCAGCACCTCGTTGCCGAGCGGAATCGCCGGGCCGGAGCCGTATTCGACGTCGACGGTCTCCACATCGGTCAGCCGCCGCGGGTTTCCGCCCGGCACGACCGCGTAGAGGCCGAAGTTGGACGCGACCACGACACCGTCCTCATGGGACGAGCCGAAGAAGTAGAGCGTGCCGTCCGGCGCGTACACCGGCTGATCGGCATACCCGGCGCAGGCGGCGAGCACCTCGGGTTCGCCGCCGTCGACCGGGAACGCGACGAGGTCGTGCTCGCGCGTTTCCGTGCGGTCGAAGTCGTGCGGCACGACGACGACCACGCGCTCGCCGTCCAGTGTCCACACTGGCTGGCTGACGCTGTAATCGCGCGGCGTCACCGCTTCCGGCTCGCCCTCTTCGAACGTGTCGAGCACGAACAACCGCTTCGGACGGTCGCGCAGGAAGCCGATGTTGTCGATGCGGTAGTCGAGCCGGGTGATCAGCCGCGGCGCCTCGGCGGCGGGCTCCGGCGTGCGCTCGTCGGCGTCCTCGGTGCCGTAGCGACCGGGCTCGGCCTCCCGCGCGGTGAACGCGAGCCAGCGCGAATCCGGGGCCCACACCGGCGCGTCCGCGCCGAGGTGCAGCGACGTGAGCTTCCGGGATTCGCCGCCGCCGACAGGCATCACGTGCACCTGCGGGCTGCCCTCGGCGCCCTTGCCTTCGCCCGCGCGCAGGAACGCGACCCAGCGGCCGTCCGGCGAAATCGCCGGGGCGGAATCGCGCGGACCGTGCGTCCACGGCTTGTCGCCGCCGGAGAGCGAGATCCGCCGGATCGCGCTGCGGTACTGGTCGGTTTCCAGGTCGGGACTGCTCACCGCGGCGAGCAGGAGGTCACCGCGCAGCGCGGGACGGCCGGGGACGGCGAGGACTTCGATGTCGGCAGGAAGCATGCCGACGACCGTACCCGATCCTTAGCAAGGCAAACGACCTATTTGGCCTCGACCGCCCGCTGTTCGTCGCGCTTGGCCTTCGCCAGGCTCAGCACCGTGGTGACGGTGAGGACCACGACGATCACGCCGAGGGACATCCAGTTGTTGATGTCCAGCCAGTCCGGGGCGAGGTGGTACTCGTGCAGCGCGTGCACCACCAGCTTCGCGCCGATGAAGGCGAGGATCACCGCGAGGCCGTAGCTGAGGTAGACGAGCTTCGTGACGAGCCCGCCGAGCAGGAAGTACAGCTGCCGCAAGCCCATCAGCGCGAAGGCGTTGGCGGTGAAGACCAGGAACGCTTCCTGGGTGATGCCGAAGATCGCCGGGATGGAGTCCACCGCGAACAGCAGGTCGGCCGAGCCGATCGCGACGATCACCAGCAGCATCGGGGTGATCTTCCGCTTGCCGCCTTCCTTCACCAGGTACTTGTGGCCGTGGTAATCGTCGGTGACCGGGAACAGCTTGCGCACCCAGCGGGTGAGCGCGTTCTCGTGGTACTCCTCTTCCTCGCCGTTGCCGCGCAGCATGCTGATCGCGGTCCAGATGAGCACGCCGCCGAAGGCGAAGAACACCCACACGAACTGGTTGATCAGCGCCGCGCCGACCGCGATGAACACGCTCCGCATGGCGAGCGCGAGCAGGATGCCGACGAGCAGCACGCGGTGCTGGTGGATCGCGGGCACCTTGAACGAGGTCATGATGATCATGAAGATGAAGAGGTTGTCCACGCTCAGCGAGTACTCGGTGATGTACCCGGTGAAGAACTGGACCCCGGGGTCGTGCCCGGCGAAGAACCAGATGCCCGCGCCGAACAGGACGGCGCAGCTGATGTAGAAGATCACCCAGCGCGCGGCCTCGCCGGTGGTCACCTCGTGCGGCTTGTGGTCGACGATCACCAGGTCGATGGCGATCAGCGCGAGCAGCCCGCCGACTGTCGCGAACCACAGCCACAGGGGGACGGTCATATCGGAAACCTCCGGATAGTGCGCAGCAGCAACTAACCGGAGGTCTCTCCCGCCGGTGCGAACCGGCCGACGGTGCCGGGGACCTCGGCGAATGCTCGCCGGATCACCGTGCTGACGACACCGCCGCGAAGGAATACTCCCCTCACAGCGCGTTCAGTGTGCCGGTTACAGCCCGCAAACGCCAGCCGAGGTTGCCCAAGTCACCGTGTTGATGGCGCCGGCTCCGCCGGCGCGCGCGGGATCGCCTTCAGCCGGCGCGATCCCGCGGTGGTGGTTCCGGTGCCATCAAACACAGTTCGGGTGACGTCCTTCTCCAAAAACACCCACAACCAACTCACCCACGAACCCAGCCAGCCACCCACCCCACCCCCTCCAGCGAGTGAACCCATGTCTAATCCGTGTGAGCCCGCGTGCACTCTCTCAGCAAAATCGTCATAACGTCGCTTCGTGCCCCGAATCCCGCTTCCCCGCACCCGCGGCTCCCGGCTCGTCGCCGTCGCCGCCGTGGTGCTGGTCGCCGCGGCCGCGGTGACCGTCTGGGCGACCCGCGACCGCGGTCCCGCGCCGGTCCGGACCCAGGACGCGTTCGTCGCGATGCCCGCCGGTCCCGGTTCACCCGATCAGGTCCGGATCGACACCACGACCTACTACCCCGAACACACGCCCGCGCCCGCCGTGCTGCTCGCGCACGGCTTCGGCGGCGACAAGTCCAGTGTGGACCCGCAGGCGCGCGAGCTGGCCCAGCGCGGGTTCGTGGTGCTCGCCTGGTCCGCGCGCGGCTTCGGGCACAGCACCGGCAAGATCGGGCTGAACGATCCGGACCGCGAGGTCGCCGACGCGCGCAGGCTGGTCGACCGGCTGGCGGCGAGCCAGGACGTGGCGAAAGGCTCCGGCGGAGCGCCTGAGATCGGGGTGACCGGGGCGTCCTACGGCGGTTCGCTGTCGCTGCTGCTCGCCGGGACCGATCAACGGGTGCGCGCGCTCGCGCCGGTGATCACCTACAACGACCTCGGCCAGGCTCTCGTGCCGAACGCCGCGGCGGCCGCTGATCCGTCGGCGAAGACTCCGGCGGCCGGCGCGTTCTCCCCGGACGGCGTCTTCAAGAAGAGCTGGGCGGGCATCTTCTTCTCCGCTGGTTCGGGCGCGGCCGCGGCCAGCACGCCGTCCGCCGAAGCACCCGAAGCGGGGCAGAAGACCAACGACAACGGCAGCACGGCGGGAAACAGCGGCGGCACCGCACCGCAAGCCGCCCCGTCAGCCGGGGCACGGGCTGAGCGGCCGTCCGCGGATCCGTGCGGCCGGTTCACCGCGGAGGTCTGCCAGGCGTACGCGGAACTGGCGACCACCGGCAAGGCCAGCCCGGCGACGGTCGCGCTGCTGCACCGCGTCTCCCCCGCGTCGGTCACCGGCAAGATCACCGCGCCGACGCTGCTCGTCCAGGGCGAGAGCGACACGCTGTTCGGGCTCGACCAGTCCGACGCCACCGCGCGGCAGATCACCGCGGCGGGCGGTTCGGTGCGCACGATCTGGTACACCGGCGGGCACGACGGCGGCATCCCCGGACCGCAGCTGCGCGCGAAGATCGGCGACTTCCTGTGGTCGTCGCTGACCGGACAAGGGGACCCCGGCCACGGCTTCAGCTACGACGTCCAGGGCACGTTGCGCGCCAACGGAACCCCGTCGGTGCGGACGGTCAACGCCGCCGCGTACCCGGGCCTCAACGGTGCCGGAACCGAGCGGAAGCAAGTGGCGCTCAGCGGTCCGGCGCAGCCGGTGATCCGGCCCGCCGGGGCGAATCCGGCCGCGGTGAGCGGGATTCCGGGGCTCAACGCGCTCGCGTCGGGCACCTCGCGGCTGGCTCCGCTGTTCAGCAGCGATCCGCCTGGGCAGGCCGCGCAGTTCGCCACCGCGCCGTTCGGCAGCCAGGTGCTCCTGTCCGGTTCGAGCACGGTGCGGCTTCAGGTCGCGACGGATCCGGCGCATCCGCAGCCGGAAGCCGTGCTGTTCGCGAAGCTCTACGACGTCGGCCAGGACGGCACTCGCGTGCTGCCCGCGAACGCGGTCGCGCCGTTCCGGGTCACCGGGCTGCCCGCCGACGGGACGCCGGTCGACGTCACGGTGACGCTGCCGGGCGTCGTGCGGCCGATCGACGCCGGGCATTCGCTGCGGCTTGTCGTCGGCACGACGGATCAGGCGTACTCGGTGCCGGCGCAGCCGGGAGTGTTCCGGGTCGGGCTCGCGCCCGGCGCGGCGCTCGCGGTTCCGGTGGTGCCGGGCGCTTCGGTCGGCGCTCCGCTTCCGGTCGGGCAGCTGATCGGCATCGGCGCGACGTTGCTGGTCGCGATCGCGGTGGTCGTGGTCGCGGTGATCCGGCGGCGCCGGGCGCACGACGTCGACCCGGAACTCGCGGACACGCCGCTGGTGATCAAGGGGCTGCGCAAGCAGTACGCGGGCGGCTTCACTGCGGTGCAGGACCTGTCGTTCCGCGTCGAACCGGGCCAGGTGCTCGGCCTGCTCGGCCCGAACGGCGCGGGCAAGACGACGACGCTGCGGATGCTGATGGGCCTGATCACGCCGACCGCGGGCGAGATCCGCGTGTTCGGCCACCGGATCACGCCGGGCGCGCCGGTGCTGTCGCGGATCGGGTCGTTCGTCGAGGGCTCCGGGTTCCTGCCGCATCTGTCCGGCAAGGCGAACCTGGAGCTGTACTGGGCCGCGACCGGGCGGCCGGTCGAGAAGGCGCACTTCACCGAGGCGCTGGAGATCGCCGGGCTCGGCGACGCGGTGCACCGGCGGGTGAAGACCTACAGCCAGGGCATGCGGCAGCGGCTCGCGATCGCGCAGGCGATGCTCGGGCTGCCGGAGCTGATGGTGCTCGACGAACCGACCAACGGGCTCGACCCGCCGCAGATCCACCAGATGCGGGAGGTCCTGCAGCGCTACGCCGCCACCGGGCGCACCGTCGTCGTCTCGAGCCACTTGCTGGCCGAGGTCGAGCAGACGTGTTCGCACGTGGTGGTCATGCACCGCGGGAGGCTCGTGGCCTCGGGCGAGGTCGGCGAGCTGGCGGCCTCGAGCGGCGAGGCCACGTTCCGGGTCGGCGATGCGGCGGCGGCCGCGGCGGCGCTCAAGAGCGTCGGCGGGGTGTCGGACATCGAGACCGAGGGCGATCTGGTGCACGCGAACCTCGACGGGCTGCCGCGCGCCGACGCGGTCGCGGCGCTCGTGCGCGCCGGGGTCGCGGTCGAGCAGGCCGGGCCGCGCCGCCGGCTCGAAGACGCGTTCCTGCAGCTGGTGGGAGAGGATTCATGAGCGAGGGCAACGGTTCCGGCGGGGTGCACACCGATCCGGCGGCACTGCAGGAGCTGAGCGAGCTGGCCACCGCGGAACCGGCCGAGGTCGGCCCGGACGGCGCGGTGGCCGGCTACCGCGCCGACCGGACGCTGCGGTTGAGCGTGGAGCTGAAACGGCAGCTGCGCCGCCGGCGGACCCAGCTGGTGCTGGCGTTCGTCGCGGTGCTGCCGTTCATCCTCGTGGTGGCGTTTCAGATCGGGCAGGCGAATCCGAACCGCCGCTCCGGCGGGTTCGTGGACCTCGCGACGGCGAGCGCGCCGAACTTCGTGGTGCTCGCGTTCTTCGTGTCCGGCACGTTCCTGCTGCCGATGATCGTCGCGCTGTTCTTCGGCGACACGATCGCGAGCGAATCGTCGTGGTCGAGCCTGAAGTACCTGCTGGCGATCCCGGTGCCGCGGCATCGGCTGCTGCGGCAGAAGGCCGTGGTGTCCGGGCTGCTGTCGACCGCCGCGCTGGTGCTGCTGCCGGTGGTTTCGCTGCTGGTCGGCGTCATCTGGTACGGCGCGGGCGACGCGATCAGCCCCACCGGCGACGCGATCAGCTTCGGCGACAGCCTGCTGGCGCTGCTGATGTCCACTGTGTACATCGTCGTGCAGCTGGCCTGGGTCGCCGGGCTCGCGCTGCTGCTGAGCGTGTCGACCGAAGCGCCGCTGGGCGCGGTCGGCGGGACGGTGCTGGTGGCGATCCTGTCGCAGATCCTCGACCAGATCACCGCCTTGGAGGGCTTGCGGAACTATCTGCCGACGCATTATTCGTTCGCCTGGATCGACCTGATCTCCACCGACATCGACTGGACGAACCTGGCCAGCGGGGTGCTGTCGTCGGTCCTTTACACGACGGTGTTCCTGCTGCTGGCGGGCCGCCGGTTCGCGCGGAAGGACGTCACCAGCTGAGCCGGATGTCCGGTACGGTTCGGCGCGTGACGATCCACCTGGAACTCGATGCCGGCGTCGCACTCGTGACCCTCGACCACGGGCGCGGCAACACCCTCGACACCGCCACCTGCAAAGAGCTGGTGATCAGACTCGAAGAAGCGGACGCGGCCGGGGCACGCGCCGTCGTGCTCACCGGATCCGGCGACATGTTCTCCGCCGGAGTGGACCTGGTGGCACTCGACGAGGGCGGCGCGCGCTACGTCAGCGACTTCCTGCCGGCGCTGTCGGACGCGTTCCTGGCCGTCTTCGGCTTCCCGCGCCCGGTGGTGGCGGCGGTGAACGGCCACGCCATCGCGGGCGGCATGGTCCTGGCGGCGGCGTGCGACCACCGGATCGCCGCGGAAGGCCCTGGCCGCATCGGCGTGACAGAGCTGCTGGTGGGCGTGCCGTTCCCGTTGTCGGCGCTGGAAATCCTGCGCTGCACCTACGGAACGACCCCACTGCCGTCCCTGATCTACAGCGGCGCGACGGTCACCATGGCCGACGCGCTCCCCCGCGGCCTGGTCGACGAGGTCGTACCCGCCGAGGACGTGCTCGGCCGGGCCCGCGAGCTGGCCACCCGCCTCGGCGAACTGCCCGCGGAGGCGTTCGCGCACACGAAGCAGCAGCTGCGGCAGCCGTATCACCAGCGCATCGCGGAGAACCGGGTGTCGGACGACGCGCAGGTGGAACGGCTGTGGCGCTCGGAACCGGCGCTGGCGGCGGTGAAGGCGTACGTGGAGAAGGTGCTGAAACACTGACCTTTCCCGGCCCGTCCGCCCAGGTCAGGCCCGGTCTGGCCGGGGCGCAGTCCGGGGCGGGAGACTTTCTTGCTCCGGCTTTGCCCTAACACCCATTGCTTCGGCCGCATATTTCTGTGAAAGTCGAGTTGAGGGTCCGGGAACCGGGGGTGCCTCGTTTCTTCGCAGCGCACCCCCGGGGCCGGGGGTCAGTTCTCCCCCAGCTTGACCAGTTCGAGGTCGGTCTGCGGGAAATCGTCGCCGATGCAGAGCAGCGGTTCTCCGGCCAGCTTGGCGGTGGCGTAGCTGTAGCAGTCGCCGAGATTCAGCTTCGCCGGATGGCGTCCCTTCCCGAACTGGCTGAAGGCGTCGGTGGCGATCTCGCTGTGCTCCTCGGTGAAGGGGACGACCGCGATGTGGTTGTCCTGCATGAATCTGGCCAGCGCGAGCCGCCCCCGGGAACCCAGCCGCACCGTCAGGACGACGCCCACCTCCACCAAGGTCGGCGCGCCGATTCTCGGCGCGGTCGCCTCGGCGAGGCGTTCTTCGAGCCGATCGTGGCCCGGCTCGCGCAGGAGGATCGCCACGATCGCGGAGCTGTCGATGATCACACGCCCTCCGGCCCGAATCCGAGAATGTCTTCCCACTCGTCCTTGGAGAGCGGCTTTCCCAGCTCCTCGGGCGGGATGAGCGGCCAGATCTCCTCCTCGAGCACCCGGCGCATCTGCTTCAGCCTCTCCTCGGCATCCTCGTGTTTGCGCAGCTGGTCCCGGCGCAGCTGAAGAGCCTCGCGGACCGCACCGGTTTTCGTGGTGCCGGTCAGCTCGGCCACCTCGGCGGCCAGGCGTTCCGTTTCCGGGTCCTTGATGTTCATCGCCATGGTGTAATGGTACCCGCGATGGTGTAATTACTTAATCCCAGCCGCGTCCATCCCCCGCAGTTCCTTCTTCAGGTCGGAGACCTCGTCGCGCAGCCGGGCGGCCAGTTCGAACTGCAGGTCGCGGGCCGCTTGCATCATCTGGTCGGTCATCTGCTGGATGAGGTCGGCCAGTTCGGCGCGCGGCATCGCCGAGACGTTCTTGTCGGTGAGCATGCCCGAGCTGCGGACGCGGTCGCCCTGTTCCGGCTTCTTGCCGCGCGAGGCGTTGCGGCCCGAGCCGCCGACCGCGACCGATTCGTCGGAGTCTTCGGCCTCGTTGTAGACGCGGTCGAGGATGTCGGCGATCTTCTTGCGCAGCGGCTGCGGGTCGAGGCCGCGCTCCTCGTTGTAGGCGACCTGCTTGGCGCGACGGCGGTCGGTCTCGTCGATCGCGTACTGCATCGAGTCGGTGATCTTGTCCGCGTACATGTGGACCTCGCCGGACACGTTCCGCGCCGCGCGGCCGATGGTCTGGATCAGCGACGTGCCGCTGCGCAGGAAGCCTTCCTTGTCCGCGTCGAGGATCGCGACCAGCGACACCTCGGGCAGGTCGAGGCCCTCGCGCAGCAGGTTGATGCCGACCAGGACGTCGTAGTCGCCCGCGCGCAGCTGGCGCAGCAGCTCGACCCGGCGCAGGGTGTCGACCTCCGAGTGCAGGTACCGGACCCGGATGCCCAGCTCCAGCAGGTAGTCCGTGAGGTCCTCGGCCATTTTCTTGGTGAGCGTGGTGACCAGGACGCGCTCGTCCTTGTCCGCGCGCTCGCGGATCTCGTGCACCAGGTCGTCGATCTGGCCCTCGGTGGGCTTCACGACCACCTTCGGGTCGACCAGGCCGGTGGGCCGGATGACCTGCTCGACGAACTCGCCGCCGGTCTGGCCCATCTCGTACGGGCCCGGCGTCGCCGACAGGTACACCGTCTGCCCGATCCGGTCGGAAAACTCCTCCCAGGTGAGCGGCCGGTTGTCGACCGCGCTCGGCAGCCGGAACCCGTAGTCGACGAGGTTGCGCTTGCGGCTCATGTCGCCCTCGTACATGCCGCCGATCTGCGGCACCGTCTGGTGCGATTCGTCGATGACCAGCAGGAAGTCTTCCGGGAAGTAGTCGATGAGCGTGGCCGGGGCGGAGCCCGCGCCGCGGCCGTCGATGTGCCGCGAGTAGTTCTCGATGCCGGAGCAGAAGCCGACCTGGCGCATCATCTCGATGTCGTAGGCGGTGCGCATGCGCAGCCGCTGGGCCTCCAGCAGCTTGCCCTGCTTCTCCAGCTCGGCCAGCCGCTCCTCCAGCTCGGCCTCGATGCCGCGGATCGCCTTCTCCATCCGCTCCGGGCCCGCGACGTAGTGCGTGGCCGGGAAGATCCGGACCTCCTCGACCTCGCGCACGATGTCGCCGGTGAGCGGGTGCAGGTAGTACAGCTTGTCGATCTCGTCGCCGAAGAACTCGACGCGGATCGCCAGCTCCTCGTACGCCGGGATGATCTCCACCGTGTCGCCGCGCACCCGGAAGGTGCCGCGCGCGAAGGCGATGTCGTTGCGCGAGTACTGCACGTCGACCAGCGCGCGCAGCAGCACGTCGCGCTCCACCGTGCCGCCGACCTCCAGCTTCGTGGACCGGTCGAGGTACGACTGCGGCGTGCCGAGGCCGTAGATGCAGGAGACGGACGCGACCACGATGACGTCCCGCCGCGACAGCAGGTTCATCGTCGCGGAGTGCCGCAGCCGCTCGACGTCGTCGTTGATCGACGAGTCCTTCTCGATGTACGTGTCCGTCTGCGCGATGTACGCCTCGGGCTGGTAGTAGTCGTAGTAGCTGACGAAGTATTCGACCGCGTTGTGCGGGAACAGCTCGCGCAGCTCGTTGGCCAGCTGCGCGGCCAGCGTCTTGTTCGGGGCCATGACCAGCGTGGGCCGCTGGACGCGCTCGATCAGCCACGCGGTGGTGGCCGACTTGCCGGTGCCGGTGGCGCCCAGCAGCACGACGTCTTTCTCGCCCGCCTTGATCCGGCGTTCGAGTTCGTCGATGGCCGCCGGCTGGTCGCCGGCGGGCTGGTACTCGCTGACCACCTCGAACCGGCCGCCGGCGCGAGGCACCTCGGAGACGGGGCGGAAGTCGGACTGGGCGAGGACGGGGTGTTCGGTTGCGAAAGCCACGAGGACCAGGGTAGGCCGGGGCACCGACAATTTCCGCGACGGCCGGGCTGAGCTGGGGATCCAGCGGTCCGGCGGGGCTCGGGAAGCAGCCAGGCGAGTGCGCGCCGATCAGCGCCGGCCGAGCCGGTAAGCCGCGGATCGCGGTGAGCAGGCCGGGCCGGTCGAGCCGTGCGGCGGAACCTGGTGGGATGCGCGAGCTTCAGCAGCTGCAGCAGTCACAGCCGTCGCAGCAGTTGCAGCAATCACAGCCGTCGCAGCAGTTGCAGCAATCACAGTCGCAACCGCAGTCACAGCCGCCGCTGTTCGGCTTGCCGCTCCACGGGCCCGGGTACGGGTCGCGGCAGCAGAACTGGCAGGAGCAGCACATGTAGGTCGCGATCGCGCAGCCCGCGAAGAAGTTCCGGCGTTTCGGCGGGACGGCGAACTTCGGGACCCAGCAGCCGCCGCCCTTGCCGTCGAGCGAGCCGGGGTCGTCCGGCGGTTCGGGGCCGTCCGGGCCACCAGGTCCGCCGGGACCCGCAGGGCCGCCAGGTCCGCCCGGGCCGGGCATCCCGGCAGGCCCGTGGCCAGGCACCGGAACGCCGTAGCCTGGCTGCCCACCGGACCCAGGCACCGGAACACCGGCCCCAGGCCCGTACGGCGTCTGCTGCGGAGTCGGCCCCGGCCCGATCCACCCGGGCGGCGGCTGCTGCCCGTGCAACTGGTGATGCCCGAACGCCCGCCGCACCGCCTGCCGCAGCTCGTGCACCAGCAGCGCGTGCACCAAAGCCGAATCGGAGAACTCTGCCTCGCGCAGCGCCAGCTCGACCCCGAGCACCGCGTCCGAGCACAGCCGGTGCGCCTCCTCCAGCACGGTTCCCGTTGCCAGCAACGGATTCCACGCCCCGGACGCGGCATCCGAAGCCAGGTCCTCGACCGCGTCCAGCAAATGGGCCACCCGGCCGAACAATCGTCCGGCCTCGGCGAGCGGTGCGCGGTTGCCGGGGCGACCGGCGAGCACCGCGGTCTGCGCGAAGGCCGCCGACGACGCCAGTTCGGCTGGTTCGGTCGCCAGCAACGGCGAGTCCCCGACACGAATAGCGCGCTCCAGCTCGCCCTGCCGTCCGACTGCTTCGGTCAGCACCGCAGTGTCGAAACCGACTCCAGCACCGGTCCGCCCGCCCTGCGCGGCCCACCGGCGGGCGACCAGCCGCGCGGCACCAGCCACTGGGCGCCGGGCGAAGGCACCGTCACGGTCGGCGACGTGGTCGTCGACCTTGGCCGAGGCCAGCACCAGCGAAACCGCCGCCGCGAGCCGGGCGCCTTCGCCGACCGCGACGGACGCCGGGCGCATCGAGCGCAGCGGGCACGGGCCCGCGGCGCGCCGGGGCCCGGCCGGCGTTTGGGCTTCGACCAGCGCCGAGACGATCAGCGCGTCGTAGTTCGTGACGACCCTGGCGAACTGTCCGTGCTGGTCGCGCAGGGCGAGGCACAGGCCGCACAGGTGCGCCATCCAGTCCGCGTGCAGCCGCCCGGCCAGCCGATGCCGGCAGGGTCTGATGATCCCGAACAACCGCTCGTCCCCCCAGAGAACCGAAATGAACTCGCGAACTTTACCGCCCCGGCCGGGCCCCTAACCGGGGTTCGGGTGATTCTCGCGGCGGGCGCGGGCAGGGCAGGATGGGCGGATGACCGATCTGCACCCGCCGAAGGTCGAGACGTTCGACCCGGCCGCCCGCGTGAACATCGACAACAAGGGCATCCGCCGCGACGTCGAGGAGTTCCGCGAGGAGCCGTTCGGCCTGTACCTGGCGCGGCCGGCGCCGGGGCGCGCGCAGTTCCACTACCTCGAGTCCTGGCTGCTGCCGGACCTGGGGCTGCGGATCACCGACTTCTGGTTCTCCCCCGGCCACGAACGCGACCAGGACTTCTACCTCGACGTCGTGCGGGTGCGCCGCGACGGGCCGCGCTGGGTGGCCACCGACCTCTACCTCGACCTGGTGCTCAAGGACAAGATCTCGGTCCGGGTGATCGACACCGACGAACTGCTCGCCGCCGTCTCCGGGAAGCTGCTTTCCCAGGAGGAAGGCGAGTACGCGCTCGAAGTCGCCTACGCCGCCGTCGAGGGGCTCGCCGCGCACGGCTACGACCTCGCCGCCTGGCTGTCCACAAAGGACATGACGCTCGGCTGGCGCAGGCATCCCTAACCGGGAACGGGGGAATTCCCCACCCCGTCCCGGTGGTCTGCCGGATTCCCCGGAGCGGCTCGCCCGGCCACGATCAGCGGCATGGAACGAACCGCAAACCAGGTGACGCTCGACCTCGTGTGCTCGCTGTACCGCGAGCACACCGAAGCGTTGCGCGCCGCGAAGGACGCCCAGCGAGCGCACCGCCGCGCGAATCCGACGATGAAGACGCAGCTGGACGACGTCGAGGCGGAGATCACCTACCTGCTCCTGCGGCATCTGCGCCCGGAGAAAGTCGTGGAGATCGGTTCGCTGCACGGCTGGTCCACGAGCTGGATCCTCCGCGCGCTCGCGGACAACGGCACCGGCCGGCTGACCACCATCGATCTCATCGAGAACGCCACCAAGACCGTCCCGCACGCGCTGGCCAAGGGCCGCTGGGAGTTCCGCAAGGGCGACGCGCGCACCCTCGCCGCCGATCTGCTGTCCGATGTGGACTATCTGTTCATCGACGCCGACCACGGCGCGCGCTTCGCGAGGTGGTATCTCTCCGACGTCTTCCCGAAAATCGACGCCGCGGTGAGCGTGCACGACGTCTTCCACCGCGCCACCCCGCTGCCGTTCACCGAAGGCACCGAAGTGGTGCGCTGGCTGGGGAAAACCGAGACCCCGTACTTCACCGCGGCGCGTGCCCGGGCGAAACACGCGTACGCTCGGCTCAACGAGCTAAGGCGCGAACTCGGCGTCGACGCCACCGTGCACACCGGCCGCGACAACCCGATGATCTACTTCCGCATCCACCGATCGGTGGATGCGCGGCTGACAGCCGGTGGACCGGAAGTCACGCCGTTCCGCTGATCCGATCGGCCGCTCCAGCCGGGATTCTCGAAGGCAGCAACCGCTGCGATTCGAGAGGGGACGGCGGCCAATGCCGGTCATCGAGGTGCGGAACCTCCACAAACGCTATCGCCGGAAAACGGCGGTGGAAGACGTTTCGTTCGACGTGGAGCGGGGCGAGATTTTCGGGATCCTCGGCCCCAACGGCGCGGGGAAAACCACGACGGTGGAATGCGTCGAGGGCCTGCGCTCCCCCGACGGCGGCACCGTTTCGGTGCTCGGGCTGGACCCGCGGCGCGACGTGCGCGAGCTGCGCCAGCGCCTCGGCGTCCAGCTTCAGGAAAGCCAGCTGCCGGACCGGCTGCGCGTCGGCGAGGTGCTCGGCCTGTTCGCCGCGATGTACCGCACGCCGGCCGATCCGGAGCGGCTGATGACGCTGCTCGGGCTCACCGAACAGCGAAACACCTTCTACCGCAAGCTTTCCGGCGGCCAGCAGCAGCGCGTGTCGATCGCGCTCGCGCTGGTCGGCAGTCCCGAGGTGGTGGTGCTCGACGAACTGACGACCGGTCTCGACCCGCAGGCCCGCCGCGACACCTGGGATCTCGTCGAAGCGGTCCGCGCCGAGGGCGTGACGGTCGTGCTGGTCACGCACTTCATGGAAGAGGCGGAACGGCTGTGCGACCGGATCGCGGTGATCGACGCCGGGCGCGTCGTCGCGATCGACACTCCGGCGGGGCTGGTCGGACGGGTCGGCGGCGAGCAGCGCATCCGGTTCCGCCCGTCCGCGCCGGTCGACCCCGGTGCGCTCGGCGGGCTGCCGGACGTGCTGAAGGTCGAGCGGAACGGCGCGCATCTGGTGGTGACCGGGGGCGCCGGCGCGCTGCAGGCGGTGACGTCGTTCCTCGCCCGCGCCAACGTCGTGGCGGGCGAACTGCGCGTGGAGCAGGCCAGCCTCGACGACGCCTTCGTCGCGCTGACCGGCCGGAAACTGGACTGAGGGGGAACCGGAAGTGTTGTCGAAGCTGACCGTCGCGGAGGCGAAGATCTTCCTCCGCGACCCCGGGGCCCCCGCCGTGGTGCTCGGGATCCCGCTGGCGTTGCTGGTGGTGTTCGGGCTGATGCCGGGCTCGCGCACGGAGAACGGCGGCCAGTCGTCGCTGGCCACCCTGATCGCGCCGATGGCGGTGGCGATCCTGCTCGCGATCCTCGCGTTGAACCTGTTCCCCGGCGCGATGGCCGCGCACCGGGAGAAGGGGTGCTGAAGCGGCTGGCGGCGAGCCCGATGCCGCCGTCGCGGCTGCTGGCCGCGCAGCTGCTGGTGAACCTCGTCATCGCCGTCGTCGCGATCGTGCTCGTCGTGGGGGTGGGCACGATCGCGCTCGGCATGGCATTGCCGAAGAACCTGGGCGGGTTCGTCGCGGTCATGCTGCTGGGTGCGGTGTCGCTGTTCTCGGTGGGCACGCTGATCGCGGCGTTCGCGCCGAGCGGCCGCGCGGCGAACGGGCTCGGCGCGGCCGTGTTCTTCCCGATGCTCGCGCTCGGCGGCGTCTGGGTGCCGAAGGAACAGCTGCCGCCGGTGCTGCAGCACGTCGCCGATGTCCTGCCGCTCGGAGCCACGCTCGGCAGCCTGCGCGAGACCGCCGCCGGACACGCGCCGCAGGTGCTTCCGCTCGTCGCGCTCGCGGTGGTCGCCATCGTCTGCTCCGCGCTCGCCGCCCGATTCTTCCGCTGGGAGTGACCACGATGACCACGACACAGGAAGAAACCGCGACGGCCCGCTCGGTCGCGCCGTTCGCCCGCACGCCCGTCCTCGCCATCGCCGCACTGTTCGCGGTGCCGCTGGTGCTCACCGCGAACAACTACGGCTACTTCGGCGACGAGCTGTACTTCCTCGCCGCCGGACGGCATCTGGCCTGGGGTTACGTCGACCAACCGCCGCTGCTGCCGCTGCTCGCCCGCGCGATGGACACCATCGCGCCCGATTCGCTGTTCGTCCTGCGGCTCCCGGCGATGCTGGCGATGCTCGCCGGGGTCGTGTTCGCCGCTCTCATCGCCCGCGAACTGGGCGGCCGGACCCGCGCTCAGGTGATCACCGCCGCGACCTTCGCCGCCTGCACGAATTTCCTGGCCGGCGGCCACTACCTGGCGACCTCGACGCTGGACCCGTTCCTCTGGACAGTCCTGATCTGGCTGCTCGTCCGCTGGATCCGCACCCGCAGCGATCGCCTGCTGCTGTGGGCCGGAGTCGTCACCGCGCTCGCGTTGTACGTGAAATTCCTGATCGGCGGCTTCTGGATCGTCGCCGGGATCGCGCTGCTCATCTGCGGTCCGCGCGAGCTGCTGCGCCGTCCGATGCTGTGGGCCGGCGCCGCGATCGCCGTGCTGGCGCTGGTCCCCACGCTGGTGTGGCAGGCCCAGCACGGCTGGCCGCAGCTCAGCATGGGCGCGGCGATCTCGACGGAGGTCGGCGACACCTGGGGCGGCCGGCTGGGCTGGCTCCCGCAGGTGGTGCTGCTCGTCGGCGTGCCGGTGGGCGCCGTGCTGATGGGCTACGGCCTGTGGCGGCTGCTGCGCTCGCCGCGGCTGCGTTCCTATCGCTTCCTCGCCTGGACCACGCTGGCGCTCGCCGTGGTGTTCATCGCGGTGAACGGCCGTTCGTACTACATCGCGGGCATGTTCGCGCCGTGCTGGGCGGCCGCGGCGGTGGAACTGGAGACCGGGCAGGCGTCGCGGTGGTGGCGCTGGATCCCGACGTGGCCGGTCTACGTGCTTTCCGTGCTGCTGATGCTGCCCGCCGCGCTGCCGGTGTGGCCGCATTCCTGGCTCGAGAAGAACCCGTCGCTGCCGACGCCGACCTTCTCGATGGCCGAAGTCGGCTGGCCGGAGGCGTCGAGATCGGTCGCCGACGCGTTCCACCGCGTGCCCGACCCGGCACACACCGCGGTCATGGGCGAGACGTACTGGACCGCGAGCGCGCTCGACCGGTACGGCCGCGACCTGGGCCTGCCCGAGCCGACCAGCCCGAACCGGGGCTACGCGACGCTGGTCGTTCCGCCCGATTCGGCGCGCGACGTCTTGTTCGTCGGAGCCGATCCCCGGCCGCTGCTCGGGCGCTTCGCCGATCTCCGGCCTGCCGGGACGGTCACGACCGGGAACGCGAAGCCGAGTGTGCTCGACGGCACTCCGATGTGGCTGGCCAGCGGGCGGCTGCGGCCGTGGACGGAAATCTGGCCCGAGCTGGCGAACACCGGGGCCTGACCCCGCAGTAGGACGGCCGCTGGCCTCGCCCGTAGGGTGCGGGCGAGGCCAGCCCCCGATCCGCCGACAGGGAGCAGGATGGATGCCGTGACCACGGCCGCCGCACCGAGCACGCCCGACCGCACGCTCGCCGGGTTCGCCCGGCGGCCGGTCTTCTTGCTCGCCGCGGGGACCGCCGCCGTACTCCTCGCCACCGCCGGCCGCTACGGCTACTTCGGCGACGAGCTGTACTTCCTCGCCGCGGGAAAACACCTCGCGTGGGGATACGCGGACCAGCCGCCGGTGCTGCCGTGGCTCGCCTGGCTGGCGAACTCGATCGCGCCCGGCTCGCTCGTCGTGTTCCGGATCCCGGCGATCCTGGCGACCGCGGCGGGCGTCGTGTTCACCGCGCTCATCGCCCGCGAGATGGGCGGCGAACGCAAGGCACAGACCCGGGCCGCCGCCGCGTACGCGATCTGCGGGCAGTTCGTCGGCAGCGGCCACTACCTCGCGACGTCCACTGTGGACCCTCTGCTGTGGACGATCGTGCTGTGGCTGCTGGTGCGCTGGATCCGCACCCGCGACGACAACCTGCTGCTGTGGCTCGGCGTCGCGACCGCGGTCGGGCTGAACGTCAAGTTCCTGATCGGCGGGTTCTGGGCGGTCACCGCGATCACCGCGCTGCTCTTCGGACCGCGCGACCTGCTGCGCCGCCCGAAACTGTGGGCAGGCGCCGCGATCGCCGCTGTCGCGTGCGTACCGACCTTGCTCTGGCAGAACGCGAACGGCTGGCCGCAGCTCGGCATGGGCGACGCGGTGTCGCGCGAAGTCGAGGAAGCGGGCGGCCGGGCCATGTTCGTGCCCGCGCTGCTCGCCGGAGCCGGTCTGGTCATCGGCGCGCTGGGCGTGCTGTACGGCCTGGCTGTGCTGCTTGGGAGCGCTCGGCTGCGCGCGTACCGGTTCCTCGGCTGGACCGCGCTCGGCGTGTTCGCGATCTTCCTGATCGGCAACGGCCGGTTTTATTACGCCGCAGGCACTTTCGGCCTGCTGTGGGCAGCCGCCGCGGTACATCTGCAGGACCGGCGGCCCGCGCTGTGGTGGCGCTGGGTGCCGACGTGGCCGGTGTTCGTGCTGTCCGCGCTCTACAGCCTCCCCTACGCGCTGCCGGTGTGGCCGGAGCAGTGGCTGGTCACGCATCCCACCGCGCCGCGCCCGGCGTACGCGATGGAAGAGTCCGGCTGGCCGGATCTGGCCGCGTCCGTCGCCACGCAGTACCGCGCGCTGCCGCCGGAGGAACGGAAGCACACCGCGCTCGTCACCGGCGGGTACTGGCAGGCCGGTGCGCTCGGCCGGTACGGGCCGGACCAGGGCTTGCCCGAGGCGTACAGCGCCAGCCGCGGATTCTGGTACTTCGGACGGCCCGACGACAGTGCGGACACCGTGCTGTTTATCGGCCGCGAACCGGCGAAGCTGGCGGCGCACTTCCGTTCCGCACGCATCGTCGGCGAGGTCGACAACCGGCTGGGCGTCCCGAACTCCAGCCGGCACATGCCGATCTGGCTGCTCGACGGCCGCCTCGGCAGCTGGGCCGAGATCTGGCCGCAGCTCAAGGATCTGAAGGCGTGAGACTCGAGGACGTCCGGGACGTCAAACTCGACTGGCGGGGTTCGCTGATGCCGCCGGCCACCTCCCGCGCGAGCGATCCGCCGGTCCGGTGGCACCAGTGGTTCACCTGGATCGAAACCGCGGTCGCGTGGGTCCTGCTGATCGTCCCGACGCTGCTGAGCGCGCTCAGCGACCAGACGAACGACCACCGGATCACCACGGTGCTGATCGCCGCCGGAGCCGCGGTGTGGCTGGCGCTCACCACCGTCGCGCTCAGCCCGAAGCTGCGCGATCACCCGGTCGCCGCCGCGGCGACGTTCGCCGGGGTCGTCACGTTCGGCTCGATCCTCCAATCGCGCGACGCGTACTTCATCATCTTCATGGTCTACGGATTCTTCGCGGCGATGCGGATGAAGCCGATGCTGGTCGCGTTCCTCGGCGTCGGCATCACGTCCTTGCTGATCAACACCATGACGCTCGGCGGGCCCATCCACGCGCTGTCGGTGTCTCCCGGGATCTGGGGCACCGTGGTGATCGTGCAGACCGCGGCGATCGGCGGCGGTGGCGCGCTTTTCGCCGCGGTGGGCAGGCAAAACCAGGAACGCAAGCAGATGCTCGACCAGCTGGCAGCGGCCGAGGCGGAAAACCGCGGCCTCCAGCGGCAGCTGCTTGCGCAGGCGCGCGAGGCGGGCGTGCTCGACGAGCGGCAGCGGCTGAGCCAGGAAATCCACGACACGCTCGCGCAGGGCTTCACCGGGATCATCACCCAGCTCGAAGCCGCCGCGCAGGCCCGCGACGACACGGCGGAGTGGGAACGCCACCTCGCCGCCGCGACCCAGCTGGCGCGGGAGAACCTCACCGCCGCCCGGCGTTCGGTCGCCGCGCTGCACCCGGAGCCGCTCGAAGCCGCAACGCTGCCCGAGGCGCTCGCCGAAGTCGCCCGGCTGTGGAGCGAACGCACCGGCGTGGCCGCGGAGTTCTCGGCCACCGGAACCGCCGTCCCGCTGCATCCGGAACTGGAGGCCACGCTGCTGCGGATCACCCAGGAAGCATTGTCCAATGTGGCCAAACACGCGCAGGCGGGCCGCGTCGGGATCACCCTGTCGTACATGGGCGACGAGGTGACGCTGGACGCGCGCGACGACGGCGTCGGCTTCGATCCGGCCGACCCGCCGCCCCCGCCGTCACCGGAAGGCGGGCACGGCCTGCCCGGCATGCGGCGGCGCGCGGAACGGCTCGCCGGCACCCTGCACGTCGAGGCCGAACCCGGCGGCGGCACCGCGATCTCGGTCCGCCTGCCCGCCGTCCCGGCTGCGACACTGGACCCGACCGAGGGGCCTCATGACCATCACCCTGCTCATCGCCGACGACCACCCGATCGTCCGGGACGGGCTGCGCGGCATCTTCACCGGCGAGCGCGGCTTCGAGGTGCTGGGCGAGGCCGCGCACGGGGCCGAGGCGGTCACGCTCGCGGAAGCGCTGAAACCGGACGTGGTGCTGATGGACCTGCGCATGCCCGGCACCGACGGCGTCGCCGCGATCACCGAACTCGCCCGCCTCGGCAACCCGGCTCGCGTGCTCGTGCTGACCACCTACGACACGGATTCCGACGTGCTGCCCGCGATCGAGGCGGGCGCGACCGGCTACCTGCTGAAGGATTCGCCGCGCGAGGAACTGTTCCGTGCCGTGCGCGCGGCCGCCCGCGGCGAGGCAGTCCTCTCCCCGCCGTCGCCAGCCGGATCATGGGCCAGATGCGCGCACCGGCGCAGGAACCGCTGTCGCAGCGGGAAATCGAGGTGCTGGGCCTGGTCGCGCGAGGGTCCACGAACAAGGAAGCGGCGAAGAAGCTGTTCATCAGCGAGGCGACGGTGAAGACGCATCTGCTGCACGCGTACGCGAAGCTCGGCGTGAAGGACCGCGCGGCCGCGGTGGCGGTGGCCTTCGAGCGCGGTTTGCTGGGTTCCTAGCCCCACAGCTCTCCGCTTCTCGACGCCACCCGGGCCACCACCGCGGCCACGAACTCCTTCCCTGGCAACGGATCCAGCTTCCGTCCGTCCCGGAGTCGAGGTGCCACCATGTCCGCGGCAGCCTCTCGCGAACCGATCACCGCCTGGTACGGCACCAGCCGACGGTCTCGAATCCGGGAGCCCAGGCTGCCGCGATCCGCCGGAACGACCTCGGCGCGCAGCCCGGCGTCCATGGCCTGCTCCGCGACCGCCGACGCGGCCTCGAGTTCCGCGTCGCCGACCGGCAGCACGGCGACCTGTACCGGGGCCAGCCATGGCGGGAACGCGCCGCCGTGCTCCTCGATCAGCTGGGCCAGCACGCGTTCCAGGCTGCCGAGCACCGCGCGGTGCACCAGCACCGGCCGATGCGCGCGGCCGTCCGGGCCGACGTATTCGAGCCCGAACCGCTCCGGCTGGTGGAGGTCGACCTGCACGGTGGACAGGGTCGACTCGCGGCCGGCGCTGTCGGCGATCTGGACGTCGATCTTCGGGCCGTAGAACGCGGCTTCGCCCGGCCCGCGTTCGTAATCGACCCCGTCCAGCGCATCGACGAGCACCTCAGCCGCACGCTCCCACGCTTCGGCCGCTCCGGCGTATTTGCCGCGGTTGTCCGGCAGGGAAAGGCGGTAGCGAGCGGGTTTCAGCCCGAGATCCCGGTACACGCGGCGGATCAGCGCGAGCGCACTCCGCACCTCCGCGCCGACTTGGCCGGGCTCGCAGAAAATGTGCGCGTCGTTCAACTGGATCGCCCGCACCCGGCTGAGCCCGCCGAGGACGCCGGACAGTTCGGCGCGGTACATCCCGCCGAGTTCGGCCAGCCGCACCGGCAGTTCGCGATGGCTGCGGGCCCGCGAACGGTAGATCAGCGCGTGGTGCGGGCACAGGCTCGGCCGCAGCACGACCTGCTCGCCGCCGAGGTCCATCGGCGGGAACATGTCGTCGCGGTAATGCGCCCAGTGCCCGGAAAGCTCGTACAGCTCCCGCTTCCCCAGCACCGGCGACGACACGTGCTGGTAGCCGGCGCGGCGTTCGACCTCGCGGACGTACTCCTCCAGCACGTGCCGCACGGCGGCGCCGTCGGGCAGCAGATACGGCAGACCGGCCCCGATCAGCGGGTCGCTGCCGAACAGGCCGAGTTCCCGGCCGAGTTTGCGGTGGTCAGGCATGGCGGTCTCCTCACGGAAGGCGAGGCGAGCGCACGGCAAGGCCCGGGGCGCTCGCCCCGGGCTCGAATGGCAGTGTTCAGCGCGCCGGGACGGGATCCGGCGTCGTCGTGGACTGGGCGCACTTCATGCCCCCGAAGGTAACCCCGCGTCCGGCGGGACCGCACCTGGTTTTCCGGCTCAGGGCTTCCAGCCGCTCTGCTCGGCCCATTTCTCCGCGCGCACGAACGCCGCGTTGACCCAGCTCTGCTTCTCCTCCGCGTACTGCTCGACCGTGCCGTCCGCGGAATGCTTGCGCGCCAGTGCTTCCTTCACCTCGGTGTAGCTGTCACGCTCGTCGGGATGCGCGCGGATCCAGTCGCGGAACAACAGCGCGAGCCGCCACGCCGGCGTTTCGGTGGACCGGACGTGCAGGTTCACCGGCCGCTTCGGGTCGGCGCTCTGGTGGAACCGCTTGAGCCACTTCCCGCCGCCGTCCTGCGGATCGTCCCACCATTCGCCTTCGCGGCGCGGGAAACCGGCGTCGGCGAGGGCCTCGGCGAGCGCATCCGCATCGTCCAAAGAGGACGCTGTGAGCTGGAGGTCGAGGACGTCCTTGGCGGGCAGCCCCGGCACCGCGGTGGACCCGATGTGGTCCGCGCGCACCAGCCGCGCCCCGGCGATCTGCCGCAGCCGCGCCAGCCGGCGTTCGGCCTGCAGCGGCCAGCTCGGGTCGTACGGCGAGATCACCGGCGAGGCGGGCGGACGCGGTTTGCGCAGCCGGAGGTTCGCCTCGAACGGCACCAGCCGGTCCGCCCACAACGCGTCCACCTCGGCGAGCACCACGTCCGGCGTGCCGCCGTTGTCGAGCCAGACGTCCGCGACGGCGCGGCGCTGTTCCTCCGCGGCCTGCGCGCGGATCCGCGCCCTGGCGTCGGCCTCGGGCATGCCGCGCACCTCGACCAGCCGGCGCACCCGCACCTCCACCGGCGCGTCGACCACCAGCACCAGGTGATACGCGGGGGCCAGGTCGTTCTCGACCAGCAGCGGCACGTCGTGCACCACCACCGCGTCGTCGGCGGCCGCGGCCATCAGCTCGCCGGTGCGCTGCCCGACCAGCGGATGCACGATCGAGTTCAGCCGCTTGCGCGACTCGTCGTCGGCGAACGCGCGCGCGGCGAGCGCGGGCCGGTCCAGCGAGCCGTCCTCGGCGAGGATTTCTTCGCCGAACGCCTCGGTCAGCGCGGCCAGCCCGGGCGTGCCCGGCTCCACGACCTCGCGGGCGATGCGGTCCGAATCGATGACGACCGCCCCGTGTTCGGCCAGCCGGTTCGCCACCGTCGACTTCCCAGCACCGATCCCGCCCGTCAGGCCCACTCGCAGCATGGTCACACCCTAACCAGCGCTGCCGTCACCCGCTCAGGCGACACCGAAGCCCCCTGCACGTGCACTCGCACGCGTACCCGCACACCCTCCGCGTAAACGCAAGCACATTTTCGGGCGTAGCCGAACTGATGTGGGTGACACGCCGGGCGCTTGCGCTGTTTTCGCGGGTCGAGTGCGTACCGTGCGCGGCGGAAGGGTCGCCCACACGGAGGAACAATGGCGCAGAAGCACGTCGGGAAGCACCGGCTCGGCACCCCGGGCCTGGTGCACTGCGTCTCCTACCGCCAGGTCTCGGACGCGCTCGAGGAGTACCGGCGCACGTGGTTCAGCGCGCTGCTCGTGCCCGCGAAACACAGCCTGGCCGGCCTCCGCCGCCGCGCTCGCGCGGCCGCACTCGAACGCGCTTGGGTGCCCGCGGTTTCGCTGGAACGCGCCTGACCCTTCCCCCGCGACGCGCGTGGTGACAGCCCGCCGTCCGTCAAGGACTCCTTGAGGGAATCTAAGTCCGTGAAGGAGTCCTTCACGGACGGCGGATGGTCGTGAGGGTGGCCCTCACGGACCTGATCAGACCGCGTGCGTTTCGATCGCGATCTCGTGGCTCAGCGTGCGGTGCACCGGGCATTTGTCCGCGATCTCGAGCAGCCGCGCGCGCTGGTCGTCGTCGAGGTCGCCTTCCAGGGAGATTTCCCGGGTGATCCGGCTGATCAGCCCGACCTCGGTTTCGCAGCGTTCGCAGTCGCGCGCGTGGATGCGGTCGTGCCGGAGCCGGACGGTGGTGCGGGTGAGCGGGATTCCCTTGCGGTCGGCGTACATCCGCAGGGTCATCGAGGTGCAGGTGCCGAGCGCGGAAAGCAGGAGGTCGTACGGCGTGGGTCCGGCGTCCGCTCCGCCGACGCTCTCCGGTTCGTCGGCGAGGAATTCGTGGCCCGCGGTCGTGACGCGCTGGGTGTAGCGGCCGCTCCCGGCATCGGTGACGACGACAGTGCCGGGTTCCGGCTGGGTCATGACGGCGGTTTCCTTCTGTTCGGCAAGGCCTGCTCAGTACGGGCGGTCGCTTGTGGACGGTCCGGGCGCACGGGAACGACGTTCCCAAGAAGCCGTGAATATCGTATCTTCTGCTTGCGAGCCGCGGACGGTTCCCGCGGAGCACGGGCACGAGGGGGTGGGAGATGGCCACCCGGCATCTTTCGACACGGCCGGCGGAACAGCACAATCGCGGCCGGTTCCTCGACGCGGCCCTGACCGTCCTCACCGAGCGCGGCGTCGCCGGGCTCACCGTGCGCGCGGTGGCGGAACAGGCCGGCGCGTCCACGATCACGGTGTACACGCGCTTCGGCGGCCGCACCGGTCTGCTGGACGCCTTGTACGAACGGGCTTTCGACCTGCTGGGCGAAGAACTGCGCTCGGTCCCGCCGTCCGAGGGCGACGGGGTCGCCGACCTGCTGGAGGTCGCGCTCGCGTACCGCCGGTTCGCGCTGGAGAGCCCGGCTCGCTACGGCTTGATGTTCGAGCGTTCGGTGCACGACTACGACCCGGACCCGGCGTTGCGGTCGGGGGTGCTGCGCACGAGTTTCGCCGAGTTCGTCGCGAAAATCGAACTCGTCTGCCCGCCGGACGTCGTCGCGCAGGAATGCGGTTATCTGCTCTGGACGTCGATGCACGGGCTGGTGAGCGTCGAGCTGACGATCCGCTCGCAAAGCCCGCTCGACGACTGGTTCCTCAGCTCGAACGAGTCCGCGCACGAAACGATGTACCGCCGCGGCGTGCGGGCGACGATCGACGGGCTCGGCCTGCGCTGAACCCCTGACACAAAGAATTCGGCCCCGGTCCGTGCGGACCGGGGCCGAATTCGTCAGAGACTCAGCGAGTCAGACGCTCACGCGCCGCCCGACAGCTTCTCGCGCAGAGCCGCGAGCTGCTCGTCGCTGGCGAGCGTGCCGCCGCTCTTCGCCTCGACCGGAGCGGACGAGGTGTAGCTCTGGTCGCCGCCCTCGATGCCGGTGGCAGCGTCGGCAGCGGCTTCGGCGTCGGCCTCGGCGGCCTTCTTGACCTGGGCCATGTGCTGCTCGTAGCGGGTGTGGGCCTCGGCGTACTGCCGCTCCCACTCCTCGCGCTGCTTGTCGAAGCCTTCCTGCCACTCCTGCGTGTCCGGGTCGAAGCCCTCGGGGTAGATGTAGTTCCCCTCGGTGTCGTACTCGGCGGCCATGCCGTACTGAGTGGGGTCGAACTCGGTCTCCGGCGTGACGCCCTCGTTCGCCTGCTTCAGCGACAGCGAGATGCGGCGGCGCTCGAGGTCGATGTCGATGACCTTGACCATGACGTCGCCGTTGACCTGGACGACCTGCTCCGGGATCTCCACGTGGCGCTCGGCCAGCTCGGAGATGTGCACCAGGCCCTCGATGCCCTCCTCGACGCGGACGAACGCGCCGAACGGGACGAGCTTGGTGACCTTGCCCGGCACGATCTGGCCGATCGCGTGGGTGCGGGCGAACTGGCGCCACGGGTCTTCCTGGGTCGCCTTCAGCGACAGCGAGACGCGCTCGCGGTCCATGTCGACGTCCAGGACCTCGACCGTGACCTCCTGGCCGACCTCGACGACCTCGGACGGGTGGTCGATGTGCTTCCAGGACAGCTCGGAGACGTGCACCAGGCCGTCGACGCCGCCGAGGTCCACGAAGGCGCCGAAGTTGACGATCGAGGACACGACGCCCTTGCGGACCTGGCCCTTGGCGAGCGCGTTGAGGAACTCGCTGCGCACCTCGGACTGGGTCTGCTCGAGGTAGGCACGGCGGGACAGGACCACGTTGTTGCGGTTCTTGTCCAGCTCGATGATCTTCGCCTCGAGCTCGCGGCCGACGTACGGCTGCAGGTCGCGCACGCGGCGCATCTCGACCAGCGACGCCGGCAGGAAGCCGCGCAGGCCGATGTCCAGGATCAGGCCGCCCTTGACGACCTCGATGACGGTGCCCTTGACGGGCTCGTCCTTCTCCTTGAGCTCCTCGATCGTGCCCCAGGCGCGCTCGTACTGCGCGCGCTTCTTGGACAGGATCAGACGGCCTTCCTTGTCCTCCTTCTGGAGAACGAGGGCTTCGACCTCATCGCCGACGGCGACAACCTCGGCCGGGTCGACATCGTGCTTGATGGACAGCTCGCGCGAGGGGATGACGCCCTCGGTCTTGTACCCGATGTCGAGCAGGACCTCGTCGCGGTCGACCTTGACGATGGTGCCCTCGACGATGTCCCCATCGTTGAAGTACTTGATCGTCTTGTCGATAGCCGCGAGGAAGTCTTCCTCCGACCCGATGTCGTTGATGGCGACCTGCGGGGCCCCGGTCGGGGCGGTCGGGGCGGTGGCGGTGTCGGTGGTCATTAGGCGGGTTGCTCCGGTGGATGGGTGTCGTAGGCGGATGTGCAGTTGGCTACCGGCAAAGCACGCGCGGGGCCCGCAGCCATGGCATGCGACGACCCTGCTCAAACGTCCGGCGACCAAACGTTCCACCAGTGAACGACCGCGGCATGACCCGCTGACGATGCGCGGCCCCGGTGGGTAGTCACCCAGGCAGCGCGAACCCCACTGCGCTAACACGTATCGTACGCGGGCCCCCGCGGGGGACACAATCAGGGTCGCCCTCGGCTCCCGGTACGTTCTGCACAACGTTTCCGCCGGTCCGCGCATTCCCCCGCGCCTGGCCGGCGCCACCGGGAGAGGAGACCGGCATGCCCGAGCCCGCCGCGGCCCCGGCGGCCCCGTCCGGCGGCCGCCACGCGAGCGCCGAGGAACGGCTCGGCACCGTCGGCGTCGCCCATCGCGAGGTGGGCGGAAACGAAGCGGAAGCGGCGAATCTGGCCTGGTGGGACGCGGATGCCGACGACTACCAGGCCACTCACGGCGGATTCCTCGGCGACGCCGATTTCGTCTGGTGCCCGGAGGGCGTGCGCGAGGAGGACGCGCGGCTGCTCGGCGACGTGCGCGGGCGGCGCGTGCTCGAAGTCGGCTGCGGGCAGGCCGCGTGCTCGCGCTGGCTCGCGGCCGCCGGGGCCGAACCGGTCGCCACCGATCTGTCCGGCGGCATGCTCCGGCACGCTCGTGAAGGGAACGCCCGCACCGGCGTGACGGTCCCCCTCGTGCAGGCGAACGCCGAGCGGCTCCCCTTCGCCGACGCCAGCTTCGACATCGCGTGCTCCGCGTTCGGCGCGCTCCCCTTCGTGCCGTCGCTGGAGACGGTGTTCGGCGAAGTGCGCCGGGTGCTTCGCCCCGGCGCGCCGTGGGTTTTCTCGGTGACCCACCCGATGCGGTGGATCTTCCCGGACGATCCCGGGCCGCAGGGGCTCACCGCGACCCAGCCGTACTTCGACCGCACGCCGTACGTCGAGGTGGACGACGACGGCACGGCCACCTACGTCGAATACCACCGCACGCTCGGCGACTACGTGCGCGCGCTCGCCGCCGCGGGCTTCGCGCTGGACGACCTCGTCGAGCCGGAATGGCCGCCGGGCCACTCGCGCACCTGGGGCCAGTGGAGCCCGCTGCGCGGCAGGCTGTTCCCGGGCACCGCGATCTTCCGCACGCGCCGCGACTGACCGGCTACGCTGCGGCGGTGACCCCCGCAGGCCGATTCGCCGGACTCGACCCGCTCCTGCCGCCGCCCGTTCCGCTCGGGGGCGGCGACCGCCTGCACGCCGTGACCGCTTCCGGCGCGCGGGTTTCGGCGACGCTCCAACGGTACCGGCACGGTCCGGGCGACGCTCCCCTGCTGTGGTCGGCGGCCGAGGTGTGGCAGCTGTTCCCGGATCCGGAGACCGCGGGCACCGAAGGATTCGACGCGCTGCTCGGCGCGCTTCGGTCCGAAGTGGACACTGAAGCGCCGGGACCCGATTCGGCGTGCGTCGTCAACTGGCCGAGCCGCGACGCCGAAGCCATCCGGGCCTTTCTCGACCACGGGCTGGTTCCGCTGTCCGCACTGGCCGTCCGCCCCGCCGTCGGGCCGGAGGAGACCGAGTCCGAGGCGTCGATCCGGCTCGCCGGACCGGACGACTACCCGGCGGCGCTCGCGTTGTGCACCGCGACGTTCGATTACACCGGCCTTGTCGCGCACCGGAAACGAGAGCAGACCGCGGAACTGCTCGGCCCGGCGCTGCGGCGCGCGCTCGGCGAAAAGGCGACCTGGGTCGCCGAGGCCGGCGGCGAAGTAGTGGCGCTCGCGCAATGCGACTGGGTCGAGTCCGTGCCCGGGAACGAGGCGGCGGAACTGCTGCCGACCGGACGCTGGGGCTACGTGAACAACGTCGTCACCGGCCGGGCCAGCCGCGGCAAGGGGATCGGCCGCGCGCTGATGGCCCGCGCGCACCGCGAACTGCTGAACCAGGGCGCGACCGGCACCTACCTCTACTACAACCCGACCAATCCCCTGTCGTCGGTGTTCTGGCACCGGCAGGGCTACCGGCCGCTGTGGACGTCCTGGGAAGCACACCCAGCGTGGGCCCTGCGGTGAGCTGACCGCTCTTTGGTGTGACGTCCGGCGAGCCGCCTTGCCCGCCCCCGAGGTCAGGACTAACTTTTGAACTGACTAGTCAGTTCAAAATCCGTGGAGTGTGTCCTGTGCAGGTCCGTGCCGACCGGGTGTCCCTGAAGGGTCCCCACGGCCCCTTGTTGCCGCCTACCTCGCTCACCGTCGAGGAGGGCTGCCTCACCGTGGTGCACGGCGAGCCGGGCGTCGGCATCACCGCGCTGGCGCTCGCGCTGGCCGGGCGGCTGAAGCCGACCACCGGCACCGTGACCGCCGATCCGGAAGGCGACCTGCGCCGGCTCGTGGCCGTGGTGGACTCGCCGGGGGTCAGCGAGCCGGACGAGGCGTTGTCCTTGCGCATCGTCACCGCCGAGGAGCTGGCGCTCGCGCACCGTCCGTCCGGCAAGGATGCGGTCGCGGCCTGGCTCTCGCAACACGACGCGGGGCCGTACGCCGACAGCCGGTTCGAGAGCCTCGAACCCGCGCTGCGCACCCGGCTGCTTACCGCGCTGGCCGCCGAACGCGAAGGCGTGCGCGTGCTCGTCCTCGACGCTCCCGACCGGCACACCAGCGACGTCGATTCCTGGGCGGCGGTCGCGAAGGAGCACGCCGCCCGCGGGTTCGCGGTAGCGGTGCTGGCCGCGACGACGCCGGTGTCGGCGCTCCCCTATCCGCCCGCCAAGGTCGGCGAAGCCGAGCAACCGGATCCAGTCCGGCTGTACGCGCCGCCGGACCCCGCTGAGACCTCTGCGGCCGAGCAGACCAAGCAGCTCCCGGAAACCGCCGAACTGACCGCCGAAACCGAGAACTCCGAGGGAGACCGGGCATGACCACCCCCACAAGCGGGCCGGCGGACTGAACGCGTTCCGGATCGCGGGCAACGAGCTGCGCAGGCTGTCCACCGGGACGCTGCCCAAGCTCGCCATGTTCGCGCTCGTCATGGTGCCGCTGCTGTACGCGTCGTTCTACCTCTACGCGAACTACGACCCCTACGGCCGCCTCGACAAGCTGCCCGCCGCGGTGTTCACCGAGGACGCGGGTGCGAAGGATTCCGGCGGGGCCGAGCGCAACGTCGGCCGCGAGGTCACCGACGAACTGGTGAAGTCCGGCACCTTCCAGTGGCACCAAGTATCCGAAAAGGACGCCCGGGACGGCGTGCGGGACGACAAGTACTCCTTCGCCATCGGCATCCCGCACGACTTCTCGAAGGCGCTGCTCTCGTCCGGCAACTTCGAGCCGGAGCAGGCGACCATCACGCTCACCACCAACGACGCCAACAACTATCTGTCCGGCACGATCGCGAAACAGGTGGCCGACCAGGTCCGCAAGACGATCGCGGAGAAGGTCGGCAGCGAGGCCGCGGACAAGTTCCTCGTCGGCTTCTCCACCATCTACGGCAAGATCTCCGAGGCGACCGACGGCGCGAAGCAGCTCGCCGACGGCGCGGCGAAACTCCAGACGGGGCAACACCAACTGGCCGACGGGGCGAACCAGCTCGCGACCGGGTCGGCCAGTCTCGCCACCGGGCTGGGCACGCTCAAATCGAGCACCGCGCAGCTGCCGAGCCAAACGCAGAAGCTCGCCGACGGCGCGGGCCAGGTGGCCGACGGCAACCAGAAGGTGGCGAGCGCGGGCTCGCTGGCCGCGTCCGCCTCGTCCGACGTGATGGGCCGGATCGACGGCTACCGCACCCAACTGGCCGCGAAGCTGCAGGAATCCGGGATGCCGGAGAACCTCAAGAACTCGATCCTGGCCGACTACGACAAGCTGCGCACGGACGCGAACCAGGCGAACGGGAAGATCCAGTCCGCCAACGGAGACCTGCAGAAGCTCTCCAGCGGCGCCCGGCAGGTGTCCGACGGGGCGCACCAGCTCGCGTCGGCCTCGCCGCAGCTGGCCAACGGGATCGCGCAGGCGTCCGACGGCGCGAACCAGCTGCGCGACGGAGCGGCGAAGCTCAACGACGGCGAGAAGACCGCCGTCACCGGCACCGACCAGCTCGCCGACGGTTCGGTGAAGCTGCGCGACGGCCTCGCCGCCGGGCTGAAGCAGATCCCGAACCCGGACGACCCGACCCGCACCGCCACCGCGAACACGATCGCCGACCCGGTCGCGGTCACGTCGAACGGCGTGGCGTCGGCGGGCACCTACGGCGCCGGGCTCGCCCCGTTCTTCATCTCGCTGGCCACCTGGATCGGCGCGTTCGTGCTGTTCCTGCTGATCCGCCCGCTGTCGACGCGCGCGCTCACCGCCGGCGCGTCGCCGCTGCGGGTCGCGCTCGGCGGCTGGCTGTCCTCGGCCGTGCTGGGCCTGGGGCAGGTGATCGTGCTGTTCGCCGCGGTGACCTGGCTGGTCGGCATCCACGTGGCGCATCCGCTGGGCGCGATCGGCTTCGCCTGCCTGGTGTCGCTGGCCTTCACGTCGATCGTGCACGCGCTGAACGCGCTCTTCGGCGCGGTCGGCAAGTTCCTCGGGCTCGTGCTGCTGGTGCTGCAGCTGGTGAGCGCGGGCGGCACGTTCCCGTGGCAGACCATTCCGGACGCGCTGTATCCGCTGCACATAGTGCTGCCCATGGGTTACGCCATCGACGGGTTCCGGCACCTGCTCTATTCCGGCGCCTCGATGCAGATCCTCGGTGACGTAGGGGTGCTGGTGGCGTACCTCGTCGGCGGGATCCTGCTGTCCACTCTCGCGGCGCGCAAACACCGGACGTGGTCGGTCTCCGCGCTCAAGCCCGAGCTGAGCCTGTGAGAGAGGCGACCAAACGGAAGCTCTTCGAGGCCACCCTGCGGCTGTCGGCCAGCAGGGGCCTCGTGGGGCTGACGGTGGACGACATCGCGGCCGAGGCCGGGGTCGCGAAGGGCACCGTCTACTACAACTTCGGGTCCAAGGACGGCCTGGTCGACGCGCTGCTGCGGTTCGGCGTGGACCTGCTCGCCGGGCGGCTGCGGGCGGCCGGGACGGACGACGATCCGCTGGCGGTGATCGAGGCCCAGGTGGACACAACGCTGGAGTTCATCGCGGAATATCCGGGGTTCTCGCAGATCGTGGTGAGCGAGCTGTGGCATACGCCGGGGCGGTGGCACGACACGCTGGCGCTGCTGCGGGAAGAGCTGATCGCGGTGGTGAAGACCCAGCTGGAGCGGCTGGATTCGGCCGGGCGGCTGCCTGCCGGGCTGGACATCGCGACCGCGGCGGCGGGGTTGTTCGGGACGATGCTGGTGGTGGCGCTGGACTGGCAGGTGTTTCACCCTGCGCGGTCCCGGGCTGACGTGCTCGCTTCGGTGATGATGCTGATCCACGGGCTGAAGCGGTGAGCGGGGGCCCGGCGGACGGCCGGGCCCCGGGCGGGTTCAGTGGCAGTTGGCGCAGCAGCCGCAGCCTTTGCCGGTGCATGCGGAGCAGCATCCGTGCCGCAGGACAGTCTGGAACAGCCGCTTGATCATCGGTCGGTCCTTCCGGGTTGGTCGAACACCTGCAGTGGGTCACGCTAAGTGGGGTCGTGGTGACTGGGGTACCGCTGACTGGGCAGGTGGGCGGGTGAATCCCTCCTGCTGGGACCGAGGGGTGGCGTGGGGCACCCCGAAGCCCGAGTGTGCTGACGGTCAGTGGGTGCTTGTCAAGGCGGGAAAGATGCCTTGACAAGCACCCACTGACCGCAGGGAGGCTTCGTATCGGGGTGCGGGGGTGGGGCTGGGTGCCTCGCTCGTTGGGTGCGTTGGCTGCGGTTCTTGGTGGGGGCTAGCGGTGCCGGGCGGTCCGTGAAGGACTCCTTGAGGGAATCTGAGTCCGTGAAGGGGGCCCTCACGGACGGTCGGCGGGGGGTCACTGTCCACAGGGGACGTTCAGCCATTGCTCGCGCGGGATGCCCTTGCGGGTGTCGTCCAGGCGGGTCAGCAGGGTTTCCAGTTGTGCTGGGTCGGCGGTGTATTCCAGGATCGCGCGGTAGAAGGCGCCGGTCATGGTCGCGGGCATCAGGTCGGAGGCGTCGAAGCAGACGGGTTTTCCGGAGGTCAGCGTGTCGGCGACCTTGCGTTTCACCGGGTCGCGGTAGACGTCCTTCGCGACGGCGGCTCCTGCGGAGAAGGCGCTCGCGTTGGGGTTGCCTGCCCAGATTTGCTGGGCTTCTGGCGAGACCAGGAAGTCCAGGAATTGGCGGGCTTGCGGGGTGTCGGCGAACATCGCGGCCAGGTCCGCCGATACCTCTGACGCGCCGGATCCCGGGAACGGGAAGAAGTCGTAGTCGGTGCCGGGCTGCGGGTGCGGGCCGGTCGGGGTGTGCAGGTGCATGGTTTGGTAGCTGCCCATCGTGAACGAGCCCTGGTGTTCCATCCGGCAGCCGGGCGGGTCGGTGAAGAGGGGGCGGGCGGAGTCGCGGAAATCGGTGAGCAGTGCCGAGGGCGCGCCGCCTTGGATGCCGCCGGGGCGGACGACCAGGGTGCCCCAGTCGCGGAATGCCTGGCGGACCGGGTCCGACGTCCACGGGAGGGCGCCGCCTGCCCATTGCCGGTAGATCTCGGGGCCCGCGGAGTGCAGCAGGATGTCCTCGATCCAGTCGGTGCCGGGGAAGCCGGACGTCGGCGGGGAGGCCAGTCCGAGGCACCACGGGGTGCCGGGGGCGGCGGCTAGGGTGACTAGCTGTTGCCAGGTGGCGGGTTTCGGGCCGGGGACGCTGGACGGGCGGTACCAGATCGCGCTTTTGAGGTCCGCTTTTACTGCTACCGAATAGAGTTTGCCGGTGCCTAGGCGTTGCAGGTTGACCCATTGCCTGCCGTAGAAGGATTCGGCTTTCTTTTCCAGGAAGTCCAGTGGCTTGATCTCGTGGCGGCGGGCGTAGTCGGCGAGCAGGCCGGGGCTGGACAGCACCGCGATGTCGGGGGCGGCGCCCTGCTGGACGTCGGCGGCCAGTACTTGCTCCACCGCGCGCGTGCCCTGGTAGCGCACTGTGATGCCGGTCTTGTCCTCGAACCGGCGCTTCACCAGGTTGAAAGCGGCTTCCTCGCCTTCGGTCCAGACTCCGATCACGCTCACCGTGTTGCTGTTCGCCGCGACCCCGCATGCCGACGAAGCCGTCACCAGCGCGGTCGCCGCCAGCAGGAGCAGCTTCTTCCACAGTGGACGGTTCATGAGCGGTACCGGTATTCGTCGATCCGCCGGTAGAGCCCGGCGACCACGAGCCCGCCGGCGAGGATCAGGGCGGCGGGGACCAGCACGGGCAAACCGCCGGATTCGGTGGCCGAATCTCCGGCGGACTTCACCGCGCGGGCGGCCGAGGTGATGGCGTCCTGTGCGGGGGCGACGGTCGAGACGGTTGGGGTCTGGAGGCGGAAATCGTCCACGGTGGGGCCGCAGCCGGCCGGGCCGCAGCGTTGCTGCAGCAGGGTGGCCAGGCGGGCGTGGCCGTTCGCGTCGGCGGCTCCGATGCTTGCTTCCCGCACCGCAACGGCCTGGTCTACGTTCTCGCGCACCACGTCGAGCCGTCCGGCTAGGGCGAAGGCCACCAGCAGACCGGCGACGACGCCGACTCCGAGCACGGTCGCGCCGAGCAGCGGCAGGTTCAGCCGGCGCCGGAATCGCTGGCGCAGGAACACTTGCGTCGCGACCAGCAGGGTGAGCAGCACGATCGGCGGCAGCAGCCAGAGCACGAGCAGGCCGGTGCTCATCCTGGCGCCGGAGATCTGGCTGTCGAGGGCGGCGCGTTCGTCCTGCTGGAGTTTGCCCAGCAGCTCCAGCACATTGTCCGGTCCGTGCAGCAGCCGCGACGCGTACCAGAGATCGGCCAGCCCGACCAGTTCCCCGCCCTGCTGCCGGAAATGCGCGTCGGCCTGGCCCATCGCGCCCGAGTACGACGCCACCAGTCCTTCGACGGTCTGCAGGGTTCCGGTGCCGAGGCCGCCTGCCTGGTTGAACTCCGCGACCCGGGCGAGGCTCTGGCTCGCCGACGCCATCCGGTTCTCGTACTCCTGCCCCGGTCCGGCCAGTTTCGCCTCGCCCGAAGCGAAACTGGCGATGGCCGCGGCGTCGGCGGACACCAGTGCGTCCCGCGCCGCCGCGACCTCCAGGATCGCGCGGCTGGTCGCGGACGAGATCTGGTCGGCAGTCCGGACCACGCCGCTCACCGCGAGATACGACGTGACCAGCGCGAGCACCGTTCCGGCGAGCAGCACCGCGCGGATCCGCACGAGCAGCTGCCGCGTCCGCAGCGTCACGCGGCGCCCCCGTCCAGGCGCTTCCCGCATCCCTCGCAGAACAGCGCGTCGGGCGGATTCGGTTCCTCGCAGCCGGAGCAGCGCACCGGCTTGGCGTCCGGCGGCGGCGCGGGACGGGCATCGCGGGGTTCGTCGCCGACGTTCGAGACGGTGGAGACCAGCAGGTTGAGGAGTTCGCTGCGGGTGACCTCGGGACGCAGCTGCACTTCGTCGCCGTCCGTGTCGACGACCCGCGCGAGCCGTCGCAGCACCTCCTTGTTGCCCGTCCGCGACGCGATTTCGACTGCCTGGCCCCATTCCCGCGCCGCCCGTGCGTGATCGCCCGCCGCGTACGCCTCGTCGGCGCGCACCAGCGCCTCGCTCAGCTCCGCGTGCATGGTGTAGCGCCGCACCTTCGGGTCGACGAGCGTCGGCGCGACCGGGTCGCGGGTCCAGTGCGCCAGCACCGGGACCGCCGAATCCGCCGCGCCGTCGATCTCAACCCACGCGAGCATCCGGTCGGAGCCGTACGCCAGCGGGTCGTCCGCCGAGGCCTGCACCGCGAGCTGGAACTCCCTGGTCTCGCCCGCGCTCCACGAACCGAGCGAGAGGACCACCGTCCGGTCGCCGTCGGGAACGCAGCGCGAGGTGAGGTCGTATTCATTCGGCCAGACCTGCTTCACGAACCGCAGCGTGGTCTGCTCGGTGACGGCGATCCGCAGCCGTGCCGCCGGGATCACCTTGGTGAGCGTCGCGGCCATCAGCGTGCGGAAGTCCTCCACCAGGTCCTCGTCGCGGACCACCGAGTCGACCGAACCGCGCAGCACCCGGCCGATCTCGACCAGCTCCGCCCGCTCCCAGCCGTCGCCGATTCCCCTTGCGTCGCAGACGAACTGGCCTTCACAGGCATCGAGTTCGCGGCGCAACGACTCCGCGGACTGCGACTGATTGTTCCCGTCGGTCAACAGGATCGCGTGCCGCACCGCCTCGGGTACGGCGGCGAAGAGGTGCCGCGCGCACTCCAACCAGGTGCCCATCGCGGTGCCGCCGACCGCGACGAACCGCTCCACCGCCGCGACCGCCGCCGCCCGGGTTTCGTCCGACGCGATCGCGAGACCGAAGTCAGCCGGATACGCCAGGTCGGCCCGTTCGGTGCCGCGGACCACCGCGAATCCGACGCCGTCCGGCAACGCCCCGATCGCCGCGACCGCCGCCCGGCGCGCGGCGGCGATCTTCGTCGGCGGATAGCGCATCGACGTGGAGCAATCGACCAGGAGCACTTCCGCGCCCGGCGCGCGGGACTCGGCCAGGCCGTCGTCGCGCGCCGAAACGGTGACCACCGCCTGCATCTCGGTGTCGCCCTCGCCGAGGTAACGGTTCTGATGGACCTCGACGTCCCAACCCGTGCTCATCCCTCGCCCCTTCGCCGCCTACACCCAGGTCGTCGGCCTCGTCTCGTTCGCGCGGTCGATCAGCGCGGCGTGGTGCTCCGCCGTACCGGCCCGGCGCGCGATCCGCCGGTACGACTCCTCCACCAGCCGCCGCAGCCCGTGCTCGTCGAGCCGCTCGCCGAGGACCGGTCCGGGCGGCATCCCGCGCATCCCGGCCAGGAAGCACCGCAGCGCGCTCTCGCGGACCTCAGCGGTCAGCCGGTCCGCGGTGTCCTCGTCCAGCTCCAGCGCGGACAGCCGGTCGATCGCCTCGGTCAGGTCCTCGATGCCCGGCAGCGCGTCCCCGACCGGCAGGATCCCCGCCCGCACGCGGATCCCGGCGATCCGCGCCGCCTCGTCGTGCCGCGAGTACTCCGGAACCTGGTCCAGCAGTTCCACCGCCGCCGTGCGCCGGTCCAGCTGCAGATGCCCGCGCGCCAGGCCGAAAACTGCGTTGACCTGCAGATGGTCCCGCACCCACAGCGCGTCGTAATAGCGCTCCGCCTGCCTCGGCCCGCCGCAGTGTTCCGCGCACAGGCCGAGCGCGAGCTTCGGCGTCTCCTCCCCGGGATGTCGCGGTGCACGCGTTCGAACCAGGTCTGCGCGCACTCCACGGAACCGGTGGCGAGCGCGACCAGCCCGCGGTGCCAGGCGATCCGCCAGTCGTGTTTGGCTCGGCCGCCGAGCAGTTTCTCGGCGGCGTCCACGTGTTCGCCCGCCCGCGCCGTTCCCGTCGAGTCCACTTCGGACAGTTCGAGCCAGGCCCGGCATCGGCGCAGCTCGACCTCGACGGTCGAGTCCGCGCGTTCGAGTTTCTTCAGCAGCCGTGCGGGATCCGGCGCGCGGACGGTGCGCAGGAAGGTGACCGCAGGGTCCTGCGGATCCTCGTGCGGCACCGGCAGCCCGAGCGCGATGTCGAGCGGTTTGGGCAACGTGCCGAGGGGTCCGGAGCTGGCCCGGGAGCGGCGCACCCATTCGCCGACCGGCCGCGGCTGGCCGAGCCCGGCGTCCAGCAGCACGGCCGCTTCGGTGAACAGCGTCGAGATCGACGGCCGCGAATGACGGTCGCGCAGCGAAAGAATCTCGTGCAGCACGCCGTCGAGTTGCACCAGCATCTCGCCGGTGGTGGCGAACCGGTGCTCGTACGGCCCGGTCGCGCGGTCGAGCACCTGGGTGAACGATTCGACGCCGAGCGCGATCCGCTTGTCGGCCGGATGCGGCCAGCCGTCGCTGCAGCGGAACAGATCGCGCAGCGTCGCGCCGACGGTGTGGATGTCCGAGCGCACGGTGAGCCCGTGTTCGTCCAGTTCGGTCGCGCCGATCTGGAACCGGGGATTGCCGACGACCGGGCTGGTCTGGTCGCCGATCTTGCGGATCGCGCCGAAATCGATCAGCTTGACCCGCTTCTCGCCGTGGATCACGTTCTGCGGGCTCAGATCGCAGTACAGCAGCCCTTGCTCGTGCAGGTAGCCGAGCGCGGTGAGGATCTCCCGGCCGTAGGCGACGACGTGTTCGACGAGCAGCCTGCCCGCCGGCCCGTCGAGCATCGCGCGGCCGCGCCGCATCACCTCGGCGAGCGGGAGGCCGTCGACGAACTCCATGACGATGTAACGCGCGTCCGGCCCGCCGTGCGGATCAGGATGCGTTGCCACGTCGTGGATCCGCACGATGTTGGGGTGGTCGAGCGAGGTCAGCACCTGGCTTTCGGTCTCGGCGATCCGCACCGCGGCCTCGTCGCCGGTGTTGAGCAGGCCCTTCAGCGCCACGTACTGCTTCAGCCGCTGATCAGTGCCGAGGTAGACGTACCCGAGCCCGCCGCGGGCGATGCAGCCGTGCACCCGGTAGCGGCCGTCCACGAGGTCGTCGGGAAACAGCTTGGGAGAGAACGAAAACGGCGTGCCGCACTGCGGGCAGAAGCCTTCGGTGCGCGCGGGGCGTCCGCCGCTCGACCGGCCGACCGGCGCGCCGCAGCCGCGTTTGCCGCAGTATCGTTCGTCCTCGGCGACGTGCGGATCGGCGAGCACGCGCCCGGCGATGTCCGGCAGGACGACCACCGGCAGCGGCACGTAGTCGTCGCCGGTGCCGTGCCCGGCGGTCTGCTGCTCCCGTGTGACGACAGTGTCGGCGATCCGGCTCGCGCCCGGGGCGGGGATCACGAGGGTCGCGTCGGCTTTCGGCGGTGGCTTCTTCGGCTCGGATCCCGGCGCCCAGCCACATTTCGCGCAGAACCCGGCACGGCTGATCGTGCCCGAACAGTTCGGGCGAGCGCAGGCGGTCATCGGCTCCCCTTGCGCACCGCGGCACCGAACTCCTCGACCGCCGCCGCGGCTTCCGCCGGATCGCACGCGCCCTCATACAGCAGCTGCCAGGCCTTGGCATACAACGAATCCAGCAGCGGATCCTCCACCCGACCAGCGGATCTTGCCCGCTCCCCGTAACCGTCCAGCCGAAACCGCAACTCGGTGCGGCGGTCGTGCACGGCGTCGAGCCGGGCGCGGGCGGCTTTCGCCGCGGCCAGATCGGCGGCCAGGACACCGGCGACCTCCTCGACATGCCGCTCCGCCCACGCGACCTCGCCCAGGTCAGCGGCTTCCTGCAACCGGCTCACCGCGCCACGGCGGCGACGCACCCGCGGCGGCGGGATGTCGCTCACCGCGAACCGCGGGGCCAGTTCGGCGATGTGCTCCTCCAGCGCGGCGAGTTCGTCGATTTGCTTGTCCAGCATGGAGATCCGGCGGGCCAGCCCGTCCGGCCGCGCCCCGTTGCGGCGCGAGCGCAGTTCGGTCAGCCCTGGCGACGACTCGCGACGGAACCCGAGCGCGAGCCGGATCCCGAGCCGCGCGGCCCGGTCGGCGAGCGGGGCGATCACCTCGCCGATCAGCTGCTCCGGCTCGGCCGCGTCGTCGATCGCGTTCACCAGCACGGTGCGGCCCGAATGCTGGGTGCCGTCCTCCAGCGTGAGGTCGAGCCGCTCCGCGAGCCGCTGCCGCACTTCCGCGGCGGTTTTCCCGGCCGCGTCCACCGCGAGGTCGACGCTTCCCGACGGCGGCAAGGTGTCTTTGGCCAGGGTGTCGCGCAGTTCCTTCGCGGCGGCCGAACGCTCCCGGTCGGCGAGCACCACCGCGAGATCGAGCGCGGCGGCTTTCGCGGACCCGGCCTCGCCGGTCACGACGACCCACACCCCGCGCCCCTCGCCGAACCAGCCGGCGACCTCGCGCGCGAACTGCGGATCGTAAGCGACCCGGTCCAGCTCGCGGCCGAAAGTCCGGTCGACGGCCGGACTCCCCTGTCCCCACCGCTCCGTGCCGAGATACCCGAGAATGGTCTCGACCGGAATCATCCACGCGACCCGGTCGCCCTCGGCCTTGTACTGGGACACCACCATGCCGACCACCCGGTCGGTCTCGACGTCGAGCACCGCGGTGCCGCTGAACCCGCCGCTGATCGGCTGGTTTTCGTTCTTCCGGGCCAGCTGCACCCATTCGCAGCCGGGCCCGCCCTCGCCGGCCACCTCGCCGAACGTCCACAGCCCCTCGTCCGCGCCCTCCGGAAACCCGTAGGCGCACACGGCCTGACCGTACGACAACGGCATCCGGTACAGCGGCGCACCCAGCGACCCGGGCACGCGTTCGGCCAGCCGCAGCACCGCGATGTCGCCGCGCTCGTCCCGCCCCGGCGGCACCCACGCCTCCGGCACGACGCGGCCGGTGGCGACCGGGGTGCCCGGCAGCCCGACGAAATCGACGAGCACGTCCGTGTCCGGCCCGCCGGCCCGCTCGACCACGTGCGCGCAGGTGAGCACATGGTCCTCGTCGAGCATCGTGCCCGCCCCGCAGATCCCGCCGGAACGATCGCGCAGGCGAACCCGCCAGCGTCGACGCACGGCCCGGTACCCCACGCGGGGGACCCTACGCCGCACGCGCGGCGGCCCGGGCGGCCTTCGCGGAAAGTGGCCCACGCTGGAGCAGCAAGCTCACCCGTTCAGCGGCGTCGCGAGACTTCTGGCGGGTGACACGGGTTTCCCGGGTTCGCTCCGTGCTGGCGGCGCGACAACGACGGCCCCGATGGCGGCCGCGACGCGGCCGATGGCGGTGGGTCGGCGACCGACCTTGTGCGCGGGGCTGATGGGACTGTGGCTGGGGCTGTTGAGGTGCTTGGGCTTGCGGCGCTTGTATGCGCACCGAGAACCCCGTGTCGAGCTTCCGCACCCCGGCGTGAAGCGGAGCGGTCGCCGAACCATCGGTGCGCTGCAAGCCCCGCCTTCGGGAGCGAGGCGGACTTCGCTTTCCGCGCTCGGATGCGCGACAGGGCAGCCATCCGCAGCCTTCCCGCGCCCGGGTGCGAACCGAACCACCCAAGCGCTTCGGCTCTCCCCTCCGGTACGAACTGGCGAGCACGGACCACTCCACTGATCCGTGCTCGTCCGCCCGAATTCGCCTCAAATCCCGTTGCCGGCCACGAAAACCGCAGCCGGTCGCTGTTGCCCGGGCCCGGCTCACCTCAGTGGGCAGCCTCGTTCCACGACCGCCCGTATCCGACCGAAACCTCCAGCGGCACGGCCAGTTCCGCCGCCGAGCCCATGCCCTCGCGGACCAGCTTCTCGACGTCGTCGCGTTCGCCGTCGGCGATTTCCAGCACCAGTTCGTCGTGCACCTGCAGCAGCACGCGGCTTCGCGAACCGGCCTCGGCGAGTGCGCGGTGCACGTTCAGCATCGCCACCTTGATGATGTCCGCCGCGCTGCCCTGGATCGGCGCGTTCAGGGCCATCCGCTCGGCCATTTCGCGGCGCTGGCGGTTGTCGCTGTTCAGGTCCGGCAGGTAGCGGCGGCGGCCGAAGATCGTCTCCGTGTAGCCGCGCTTCGCCGCCTCGCCGACGACCGACTGCAGATAGTCGCGCACCCCGCCGAATCGCGAGAAGTACGCCTCCATCTGCTCTTTCGCGTCCTCCGTCGAGATCTTCAGCTGCTGCGACAGGCCGTACGCCGACAGGCCGTACGCCAGCCCGTACGACATCGCCTTGACCCGGTACCGCTGCTCCGGCGTGATTTCCGCGGCGGGCACGGAAAACGCGCGCGACGCCACGAACGTGTGCAGGTCCTCGCCGCTGTTGAAGGCCTCGATGAGCCCCTCGTCCTTCGACAGGTGCGCCATGATCCGCATTTCGATCTGGCTGTAGTCCGCGGTCATCAGCTCCGCGTACCCGTCGCCGACCACGAACGCGTCCCGGATGCGCCTGCCTTCCTCGGTGCGCACCGGGATGTTCTGCAGGTTCGGCTCGACCGACGACAGCCGTCCGGTGGCCGCGATCGTCTGCTGCAGCGTGGTGTGGATGCGCCCGTCGTCGGCGACCGACTTGATCAGGCCCTCGACCGTGGTGCGCAGCCGCGTCGCGTCGCGGTGTTCCAGCATGTGCTGCAGGAACGGGTGCTCGGTCTTCTCGAACAGCGACTGCAGCGCGTCGGCGTCGGTGGTGTAGCCGGTCTTGGTGCGCTTGGTCTTCGGCATGCCCAGCTCGTCGAACAGCACCACCTGCAGCTGCTTCGGCGAACCGAGGTTGATCTGCTTGCCGATGACCTCGTACGCCGACTCCGCGGCCTGCGTGACGCGGCTGAGGTAGTGCGCCTCCAGCTCGGTGAGCTGGTCGACGTCGACCGCGATGCCCGCCGCCTCCAGTTCGGTGATCACTTCCAGCAGCGGCAGTTCCAGCTCGGCCAGCAGCTTCGCGCCGCCCAGCTCCTCCAGCTCGGTGGCGAGCGCGCCGGCCAGCTCGAAGATCGCCCGCGCCTTCACCAGTTCGGCGGAGATCTCCTTTTGCTCCAGCTCGTCCGCGCCGCCGTCGAGCAGCGACAGCTGACCGTCGCCGTCGCCGGCTTCCGAGCGCAGCTCGCGGTGCAGGTAGCGCAGGGCAAGGTCGTCCAGCCCGAACGTGCGCTGCCCCGGCCGCGCGAGGTACGCGGCGAGCGCGGTGTCCATGCTGAGCCCGCCGAACGTCCAGCCGCGGGCGCGCACTGCGTGCAGCGGCACCTTCAGGTCGTGGCCGATCTTGCGGATCTTCGGGTCCGCCAGCCACGCCGACAGCGCCCGGTCGTCCGCCTCGTCCATCGCGGTGACGTCCACGTATGCGCCCTCGCCGTCGGCCGCCGCGAAGGCGACCGCCTTGAGGTCGGAGCGGACCGACGCGCCGGTCGTCCGGAACGACAGCGCGACCGGTTCGGCCTCGCCGGCGTGCGCCTCGAGCCACGCGCCGAGCGTGCCCGGTGCGAGCGCGGAACCGGACACCTCGAAGCCCTCGTCGGCCTCCGGTTCGGCGCTGCTCAGGGTGTCGAAAAGCCGGTCGCGCAGGACGCGGAACTCCAGCTCGTCGAAGAGCCGGTGCACCGCCTCGCGGTCCCACGGGCGCAGCTCCAGCTGGTCCGGCACGGACTCCAGCGGCACGTCCCGGACCAGCTCGGTGAGCTGCCGGTTGAGCTGGACCGAGGACAGGTGCGCGCGCAACGCGTCGCCGACCTTGCCCTTGACCTCGTCGACCCGGTCGATCAGATCGGCCAGCGTGCCGAACTGCCGGATCCACTTCGCCGCGGTCTTCTCCCCCACGCCGGGGATGCCGGGCAGGTTGTCCGACGGGTCGCCGCGCAGCGCCGCGAAGTCCGGGTACTGGGCCGGGGTGAGGCCGTATTTCTCCTCGACCGCGTCCGGGGTGAACCGCACCAGGTCGGAGACTCCCCGCTTCGGGTAGAGCACGGTCACCCGATCGGTGACGAGCTGCAACGCGTCGCGATCGCCGGTGCAGATGAGGACGTCGTAGCCGTCGCCAGCCTGCGTGGTGAGCGTGGCGATGACGTCGTCGGCCTCGTAGTTCTCCTTCGTCAGCGTCGGGATGCCGAGCACGTCGAGCACCTCTTTGACCAGGTCGACCTGGCCGCGGAACTCGTCCGGCGTGGCGCTGCGGTTCGCTTTGTAGTCGGCGAACGTCTCCGACCGGAAGGTCTTGCGCGACAGGTCGAAGGCCACCGCGAGGTGCGTCGGCTTCTCGTCGCGCAACAGGTTGATGAGCATCGAGGTGAAGCCGAAGACCGCGTTGGTGACCTGCCCGGTCTTCGTGCGGAAATTCTCCGCGGGCAAGGCGAAGAAGGCACGGTAGGCCATCGAATGGCCGTCGATCAGCAGCAGCCGGGGGCGATCGTGCGCGGCGGCGGCACCTGTGGCGTTGGCAACGGTTCGGTTCTCGGTCGGGCTCACGGGGGCGAGTCTAGGGTGAGGGTCCGACACTCTTGCGTGTCGCATAGGTTGAGGAGCAGAGAGTGACCGAGCAGACGGCGGAAATCACGCCGGGCCAGTTCGGGGGCGTCGACCCCGCGGCCGCAGGCCAGCAGCTGAACGACAAGATCGGGCTGAAGCTAGTCGAGCTGACTCCCGAGCGGGTCGTCGGCACGATCCCCGTCGAAGGCAACCTCCAGCCCTACGGGCTCCTGCACGGCGGAGCGAACGCCACCGTCGCCGAAGCCCTAGGCTCGGTGCTGGCCGCGCTCAACGCGGGCCCCGAGCGCGCGGCGATGGGCCTGGAACTGTCCTGCACCCACCACCGCGCAGTCCGCTCCGGCACCGTCACCGGCGTCGCGACCCCCTGCACGTCGGCCGCGGAACCATCACCGCCGAGATCGTGCTCACCGACGACGAAGGCCGCCGCACCTGCACCGCCCGCCTAACCTGCGTGGTCAGGGACCGCCCACCAGGCGCCTGACTTTTCGGCGGAGAGTCCGTGAGGGGAACCCTCACGGACCCTGATTCCCGCAGGGTTCCCCTCACGGACGCCCGAAATACGTGAGGGGCCCCTTCACGGACCTGGGCCGCCGCCGTTGCGCCCCAATGCCACATTGGGTGCGTCGCATGCACCCAATGTGGCATTCGTTGCGTCAGATGCACCCAACGCCACATTGGGGCGCTAGCCCCGGCCACCTACGCAACAGGCAGCCAAAGCACCCACCCGGCCAGGCACCCACACCACCCCCGCACCCCGATACGAAGCCAAAAACGCGGCGCGGGGGTGTTTGTCAAGGCATCTTTCCCGCCTTGACAAACACCCCCGCGCCGTAGTCACAATCAGACTTCGGGGTGCCCGCACCAGCCAACAGCAATGTCGCCGCCAGGCGACGAGCCGAACAGACCTCACCCCACCCCGAGATAAGCCTCCTTGATACTGGTATCAGCCAGCAACTCCTGCCCAGTACCAGTCTTGGTAATCTGCCCAGTCTCCAGCACATAAGCCCGATGCGCCCGAGACAACGCCTGCTGCGCATTCTGCTCAACCAGCAGCACCGTAGTCCCCTGCCGATTAATCTCCGTAATAATCCGGAAAATCTGCTGAATAAACTGCGGCGCCAACCCCATCGAAGGCTCGTCCAGCAACAACAACCGAGGCTTGGCCATCAACGCCCGCCCGATAGCAAGCATCTGCTGCTCACCCCCGGACATAGTCCCGCCAACCTGAGTCTTCCGCTCCGCCAACCGCGGAAACAACTCAAACACCCGATCGAAATCCGGCTGCAGATTCTTCCGGTCCTTGCGCGCATAAGCGCCCATGTCCAGATTCTCCAGCACCGTCATGCCCGGGAAAATCCCCCGCCCCTCCGGAGCCTGGGAAATCCCGCGCACCACCCGCAAATCCCCGCGCAGCCGGGAAATGTCCTCGCCGGCGAACCGGATCGCACCGCCGGAAATCGGGCGGATGCCGGAGATCGCCCGCATCGTGGTCGATTTCCCGGCGCCGTTCGCCCCGATCAGGGTGACGATTTCGCCCTCGTCGACCGTGATCGACAGCCCGGACACGGCCTGGATCCGCCCGTAGTGGACGGAAACGTCGGAAAGCTCAAGCAGCGTCATCGTCGGGAACCCCCAGATAAGCGGCGATCACGGCGGGGTTCTCCCGGATCTCGGAAGGCAGCCCGTCGGCGATCTTCTTGCCGAATTCCAGCACCACGATCCGGTCGGTGACGCCCATGACGAGCTTCATGTCGTGTTCGATCAGCAGGACGGTGTAGCCGTCGTCGCGGATCGTCCGGATCAGCCCCATGAGTTCTTCCTTTTCCGCCGGGTTGAACCCGGCGGCAGGCTCGTCGAGGCACAGCAGCTTGGGCTCGGTGGCGAGCGCCCGCGCGATCTCCAGCCGCCGCTGATAGCCGTACGGCAGGTTCTTCGCCCGGTCCGCGGCCCGGTCGGCGATGCCGACGAATTCCAGCAGCGCCATGGCCTTCTCGATCGCCTGCTTCTCCTCGCGGTGGTGGCGGGGAGACCGCAGGAGAGCGCCGAGCAGGCTGGTCTTGTGCCGCGCGTCGGTGCCGACGACCACGTTCTCCAGCGCGGTCATCTCGGAAAACAGCCGGATGTTCTGGAACGTCCTGGCGATGCCGAGCTGGGTGATCCCGTGCCGCGACGCCTTCCCGAGCGGTTTGTCCTCGAGCAGCACCTGCCCCGAGGACGGCCGGTAGACGCCGGTCATCGCGTTGAAGCAGGTGGTCTTGCCCGCGCCGTTCGGCCCGATCAGGCCGAGGATCTCGCCGCGCCGGATGTCGAACGACACCGAGTCCAGCGCCACCAGCCCGCCGAAGCGGACGGTGACGTCGTCGACCTTGAGCAGGGTCTGCCCGACCTCGGCCTGGATCTCCCGGTCCGGCGCGACGACCTCGGCGACCTCGGCCTCGTGCTCGGCCAGTTGCTCGGCGGTCATGTTCGCGACCTCGGCCACGAGGCCGCCTTCGGCCGGGACCTCGGGCCCGTTTCCGTTGCCAGGGACCGTCATGCCCTCTCCCCTGGGTGTCGGTGGCCAGCGAACCGTCGCTGCTGACCTGTTCGCCCTTGCCGAGCAGCCGCTGGTAGGCCTGCCTGCCGTACGCGAGCAGCCGCTGCCGCGCGCCGAGCAGGCCCTGCGGGCGAAAGATCATCAGGATGATCAGCGCGAGGCCGAAGATCAGGTACTTGTACTCCGCGATCGCCTGGAAGCGCAGCGGAACGTAGGCCACCACGATCGCGCCCAGCAGCACGCCGACCTTGTTGCCCGCGCCGCCGAGAATGACCGCGGCCAGGAACAGCATCGACGTGACCACGTCGAACTTCTGGTTGTTCACGAAGCCCAATTGCCCCGCGTACAGCGCGCCGGAGAGGCCGCCGACCGCGGCGCCGCCGACGAACGCCCAGATCTTGAACTTGAACGTCGGCACGCCCATGATCTCGGCCGCGTCCTCGTCGTCGCGGATCGCGACCCACGCGCGGCCGACGCGGCTGCGCTCCAGGTTCCCGACCACGAACAGGATCACGATGATGATCGTGACGCAGAGCCAGTACCAGGGAGTGCCGTTGGTGTTGGTGAACAACGGGGTGCCGTCGGCGTTCGTGCCCGGCGGATGCCCGACGCCCTGGAAGCCGCGGTTGCCGCGCAACGGGTCGATGTTGTCCGCGAGCAGGCGGACGATCTCGCCGAAGCCGAGCGTGACGATCGCCAGGTAGTCGCCGCGCAAGCGCAGCGTCGGCGTCCCGAGAATCACGCCGAAGATCATCGTGACGACCATGGCGATCGGCAGCACGACGAGGAACGGCAGCTTCGACAGGGACGAGTCCGGGCTCGTGAACAGCGCCATCACGTAGGCGCCGATCGCGAAGAACCCGACGTAGCCGAGGTCGAGCAGACCGGCTTGGCCGACCACGATGTTGAGCCCGATGGCGACCAGCGCGTAGCGGGCCACCTCGAACATCGCGATCGGGAAGTCGTACCCGGGCTGCGTGGTGATCAGCGGCGGGTTCAGCACCGGCAGCAGATAGACCAGCGCCACCAGCGGGATGAGCACGCCCCACTGCTGGACTCGCGAAAGGTTGTTCCACCAGTCCGACACCGGACGGCGGCGCGCCTTCGCCGGAGCGGCGGGCGGCGTCGAAGTCGTCGTCATACCCGTGCCTTTCCGAGCGATTCGCCGAGAATGCCGGTCGGGCGGACCATCAGGATCAGCACCAGCAGGACGAACGCGACGACGTCGCGCCATTGGCCGCCGAACAGCGACTGCCCGTAGTTCTCCACGACGCCGAGCAGCAGGCCGCCGAGCAGCGCGCCGCGCAGGTTGCCGATGCCGCCGAGCACCGCGGCGGTGAACGCCTTGATGCCGAGGATGAAGCCGCCCTGGTACCAGGCGCCCTGCGGGATTTTCATCATGTAGAACAGCGCCGCCGCGCCGGCCAGCAGACCGCCGATGAGGAACGTCAGCGTGATGACGCGTTCCTTGTTGACGCCCATCAGCGTCGCGGTGTCCGGGTCCTGCGCCACCGCGCGGATGCCGCGGCCGAACTTGGTGCGGTTGACGAACATGTCCACGCCGATCATCAGCAGGATCGCGGCGACCACGGTGATGATGGTGACGATCGTGACGCTGCCGCCGAAGATCGTGAAGACCTCGTCGTTGCGCAGCAAGCGGATGCTGTTCTCCGGGTTGCCGCCGCGCCAGATGAAGATGATCTGCTGCAGCACGAACGAGGCGCCGATCGCGGTGATCAGGAAGACCAGCCTCGGCGCCTTGCGTTTGCGCAGCGGCCGGTAGGCCACGCGTTCGAGCACCACCGCGGTGCCGCCGGAGACCGCCATCGCCGCGATCAACGCGAGCAGCAGGAAGCCGATCAGCTCGAAAATCGGCAGGTCCGGGGTCGCGCCGGGCCGGAAACCCAGGCCGTAGAAGGTGAACCACACCCCGTAGGCGCCGTAGATGAACACCTCGGAGTGGGCGAAGTTGATGAGTTTGAGCACGCCGTAGACGAGGGTGTAGCCCAGCGCCACGAGCGCGTAGATGCTGCCGTAGGACAAACCGTCGATCGTGTTGTCCCAGAACTGGTTCAGGAACGAATCCACGTCGAAGTGGATCCAGCCTCCGCCGTCGGCAAGGACGAGGGAGCCGAGGTGGGTCATCGACACACTAGTTCTCCATGTGGGTCCGGGGTGCGGGCCCGGCGGGATCTGGCCGCCCGGCCCGCACCCCGGTATCTGGAACCGGCTGAGCGGGGAGCTACTTGATCTCGGTGTTGCGGACGATCTTTCCGTTGTCCACCTTGTAGGTCCACACCGCGGCGACGGGAAGCTCGCCCTTGTCGTCCCACTTGAAGTGCTTCGTGATGCCCTGGCCGTCGTAGGTCTTCACGTAGTCCAGAAGGCCCGCACGGTCCTTCTTGCCCGCGTCGATGCCCTTCAGCAGGATCGTCGCGATGTCGTAGGCCTCCGGCGAGTAGGTGCCGGGCTCGCTGCCGGTGGCCGCCTTGTACGCGTCGGTGAACTTGGTGAACTGGTCCGCCGGGACGCACGGGCAGGTGAAGTACGCGCTGGACGCGGCGTCGCCCGCGCCCTTCACGAACTGGTCGTCCTTCACGCCGTCCGGGCCGACGAACTTCGCCTTGACCTGAGCGTCGTTCAGCTGCTGCGCGAGCGGAGCGGCTTCCCGGTAGTAGCCGGCGTAGAAGACCGCGTCCGGCTTCTCGCCCTTGATCTTGTTGACCACGGCGGAGAAGTCGGTCTGCTTGCTCTTGACCTGGTCGGTGCAGGACGCCTTGGAGCCGAGCGCCTTGGTGGTCGCCTCGAACAGGCCGTTGCCGTACTGCGAGTCGTCCTTGATCACGCAGACCTTGTTGGCCTTGAGGTCGCCGGTGATGAACTTCGCGGCGGCCGGGCCCTGCGTGTTGTCGTTGCCCAGCCCGCGGAAGAAGGTCTTCCAGCCGTTCGTGGACAGGCTCGGGTCGGTCGCCGACGGCGTGATCGAGACCAGGCCGGCGCTGTTGAAGATGTTGCCCGCGGCCTTCGACTCGCCGGAGAACGGCAGGCCGATGACGCCGAGGATGGCCGGGGTGTTGACGACCTGGGTCACGATGCCCGGCGCCTTGTCCGGGGTGCCCTCGGTGTCGAACTGCTCCAGCTTGACCTGGCAGCCGGGGTTGGCCTTGTTGTGCTGGTCGACCGCGAGCTTCGCGCCCTTGAGGATGTTCTGGCCCAGGGCCGCGTTGTCGCCGTTGATCGTGCCGGCGTAGGCGATCGAGGTCGGCGCGCACTGCGCCTTGCCGTCTCCTGCCGGATCCGCCGCGTTCGCCGCCGCCGACGGGGCCGCGGCCTGCGGCGCGCCGCTGTCGCCACCCGAGTCACCGCCGGTCCGCGCCGAGCAGGCGCCAAGGGAGATGACTCCCGCCGCGGCCAGCACGATGACCTTAGTGAGTCGTGCTCTCTGCACTCGTTCCTCCAAATGCCACCCGACACGCTCCCGTGGAACGGCGGGTCCCTGCGTGGGACTTCGACTGGGCGCTGAACGTAGCCGCCGGGTGAGGTGTTGCACAGAGTCACAGCGAGTCTTGTATCCACATCGTGACGGTCGTCACGAGAATTAACGGACGATTTACACTCGATCGTCTTATTGCAACGACCGAGTGAATGACTCTTCGTGTCCGAGCACCCCTCGAACGGACCTTGACTCCCCGTCCGATCAATGAAGGCAGTCTAAGAACTTCCCCTCCGTCATCGTGACCGACACCACGATTCCCAGCCTCCAAGGTAGCAACCTTGCCCTTTCGCGCAGGGCAGATCAACCCGCACGGGTGGGTCGAGGATCGGTTCGACGAAGCTGTTTCCGCTGTTCAGCGGTCACATTCCGGGGCGAGACAGCACGCCGGGGCGGACCAGGCGAACCGCGTGGCGTCCCGCTGGCCGGGAGCGCACTCCGGGACCAGGCGGTCACTCTCCGCTGCGCTTTCCGGGCCAGAAAACGAAAAAGCGGGCGCGACCCCCTGGTCACGCCCGCTTCGCCGGGTGCTGTGCCGTGCTTCAGCCGATGCTTTCCACCACGGCCTCGGCGACGGCCTTCATCGTGGTGCGCCGGTCCATCGCGGTGCGCTGGATCCAGCGGAACGCGTCCGGTTCGGTGAGCCCCTGGCGGCTCATCAGCAGGCCCTTCGCCCGGTCGATGACCTTGCGGGTCTCGAGCCGGTCGGTGAGCCCGGCGACCTCGGCCTCGAGCGCCTGCAGCTCGGAAAACCGGCTGACGGCCAGCTCGATCGCGGGCACGAGGTCGCGTTTGGCGAACGGTTTGACCAGGTAGGCCATGGTGCCCGCGTCACGGGCCCGTTCGACGAGGTCGCGCTGGCTGAACGCGGTGAGAATGACGACCGGCGCGATCCGGTCGCCGGTGATCCGCGCGGCCGCCTCGATGCCGTCGAGCTTGGGCATCTTGACGTCGAGGATCACGAGGTCCGGCTTGAGATCGGTGGCCAGCGCGATGGCCTCCTCGCCGTCGCCGGCCTCGCCGACCACCTCGTAGCCCTCTTCGCGCAGCATTTCCACCAGGTCGAGCCGGATGAGCGCCTCGTCTTCCGCGACGAGCACCCGTCGCTGCGGCACGCCGGCGGCGGCGCCGTTCGACTCGGCAGCCTGTTCGGTCACCGGTGTCCTCCTGAAGGCTCGGCGGGACGTCTTCGACACGCGGTCACCCGCGAGAGCCCAGCGTACCGGGACCGATCCAGATCCCACGATGGCGTTCACCACGAAGTGGCGGGAGACACCCAGCCCCGGCCCCAAGTCGATCACCGGACCCGGTCGGGGGCGGGAAGGGCGGGTCCCGTAGAGTTTCCGGCACTGCGCCCCCGTAGCCCAACTGGCAGAGGCAACGGATTCAAAACCCGTCCAGTGTGAGTTCGAATCTCACCGGGGGCACCGTCGAAACCCACCGAATCCGGCTCCGGTTCGATCGCCACGAGTTGTCGAGAAGGCCGAGATCCTCTGTCTTTGGCCGCTTGAATGCGGCGTCGCGCAGTGCGTCGGACTCGGCAACCGGCTGGCTCTCCAAGATGGTGTGGCCCGGATGGCCCGCGGCGAAGTTGTCAGGCCTGCCGCGGTTGTTGCTCGGTTGGCAGAGGTACTAGGCACGCTGCCGACGACCAGTGGTCGCGGCCGGGCAGCTCGCGCGCTCCGGACTGGTCCGCAGTCGCCCCTCAATCGTCGGAGTCGGCGCCGAGGTCGTTGAGAAGGTCCTCGAGCTGGCGGTCCGTCAGGTTGATGTCGCTCTCGAAAAGCAAGGCTTCCGCGTGTACGGACGCGAGATCGTCGATGTCGGCGGCCCGCGCTTGCTGCTGTGTGGACTGGACCGTCGGCTGCCGCAGCAGAATCGCCGTGGTGGCCGGGGTCAACCCGAGCAGGACGGCGGCAGTGACCGCAACACCTGCCATGACATTCTCGCGGGCATCCATGACTCGGCTCCTCGGCGAAGGGGAACGCGGACCGACCGGACCTCACTGTTCCCGCAACCGGGCCACGGCGCTACCGGCAGGCACCGAGCGGGTCCAGTTCCCGCCGATCTGGTGAACGAAGCGGCTCCACGCTGCCTTGGCGAGTCCGATGTCGATGCGCGCATCGATCGCGGCGCGGCTCAGACTTGGCAGCACGCGACCCCGCCCTCCGGTCGAGGCGGTGGGCCTCGGGCTCAGCCCACGCGACTGAACTTCAGAACAGCCCCAACGCTGACAACAAGACGATCCACTTCGCACGCATCCAAATCACCCCTAACGTCGCTTAGCCGGTACGCCATGTTTGCCAGAGAGAAGCGGAATCGGCAAGCCTGTTCCAGTGCTACCCGTCCAGATAATGAATTTCTTCATATCGCAGGAGTGACTCAGTCATGCCGAGCCCGGGAAATCCGCTATTTCCAGCGGCGCAGCTGCTCGTCGGGATGAGAGCAGGATTCCGCGTGGCAATCGACGTCGCGCGTCCGTCGGCGGAGTTGGTGTCGACAGTCAGAAACCGTTCGACGTGGCCGCGGACTGAGGGTTGCCGTAGCGCGCCAACGGGTCCAGGACCACCAGGGTGCGCTGTCTCGCCGAAGCCCGACCACCGCACGGCGGGACAGGAGAGATTTCACCCCTCGATTCGGCGGGTCCGTCCGGCCACCGCGCTGTGGACTCCAGGGATTTCGGACAGCTCCGCGGCCAACTCGAACAGGTCGCCCCGTCCGTCGAGGCGCAGTGCGACCGCGGTGGCCTTCCGGCCGTCGTCGTTCGCTGTCTCCGGCTCGACCACGATCTCCCGCACTGTCCAGCCTCGGCTGGTGCAGGCTGCGAGAGCGGCCCGCAGGACACCTTGGCCGTCGTCGTAGCTCAGCTGCAGGATTGGCGGTTCGCGTCGATGTCTCGCGGCGAATATCGCGAGACGGGACAGTCCCCGGGTCGCCAGGAAGAAACCGGCGGTCCCCGCGGTGGCGAGTACGGGGAGCCCTGCTCCGCACGCCATTCCGATCGCCGCGGTGACCCAGACCGTCGCCGCCGTGGTCAGTCCCTGCACCGCGTTGCTCCGGATGAAAATCAAGCCGCCGCCGAGGAATCCCACGCCCGAAACGACCTGCGCGGCGACTCGCGACGGGTCGAGCGAGACGTGCGGGTTGGCCAGGAAGTCGTCGAAGCCGTACTTGGACACCAGCATGAACACCGCTGCCCCGACTCCGACCAGCGCGTGCGTCCGCAGCCCCGCGGACTTCATGCTCAATTCCCGTTCCAGTCCGATCAAGGTGCTCAGCACGAGCGCGACCAGCACCGGGGCCAGCAGCGACCACTGCTGACCGGTAGACCACAACGGCCCCATGAACCCTCCCGCGGAAGCTGGGCGCGCGGTCCGAAGGCAGCACAATCGCATGACCGCATGAATTTGACCAAGCTAATTCGGGGGACGGCCGCCGCGCTACTGCAATCAGTCACAGCCTGGGAATGAATTGTTCAATGACGGCTTCGAAACGACAACGCATGACACCGGAATATCCGCCGCACTCGCCTGGTCCGCGCCGGGACCGCATGCCCCGGGGCCGACGACATTCGCGGAACCGACCACGCTGCCGATGACCAAGGCCGCGCCCAGGCCGAGCAGCCACGACACCCATCGCAGGCCCCTCGGCGCAGATCGTTCCGGCACGAGAGCGGGTACCTGCGGCTCGGGTAGGTCTTGCGGCTGATCGGGCGCGGCATGCCGAGGTGCGCTGCTTCGCGGATTCCGCCGACTGTGCGGCGCAGGCCTGCGGTCGGCGTGGCGAGGCGAGCCGTCCGGTGGCTCCGATCGAGGGGAAGGGATGGACACGGAATGCTCCTCAAACGACGACGCATGCTTGCCAGCTTGAGTTCACAACATGTCGGGCGTTCGCGCCGCGTCGAGTCGCCGATTCACGAGCATCGAGGAAAAGTGATGGGAAACAGTATGATTTCATCACGAATCCGGGGTTGGAAGGATCCGCTGCCGCGGGGCGAGGGGGTTATCCTGCGTTCGCCTTGGCCGCGCCCGGGTGGCATTCGACGTGCCCGAGGTTGACCTTCTGGTTCCCGGTGCCGACCGAAACCGCGTCGAACGAGACGCCGCCGTCCGGCAGTTTCTGCGCCACCTTCGTGCGCAGGGTCAGTCCCCTGCCGAAGTCGTACCCGCTCCCCTCGAACCGCTTCATGTCGACCGGCTGGTCGATCTTCGCGCCGAATGGCAGATCTGCCTCGAACCTGCCCTTCGCCAAAGACCCGCTGGCGGTCGCCCCGGCCTGGCAGCTCTCGTTGAGCCCCGTGACGGACAGAGTGGCCGTAACGACAGGGAGGTCGGAAATGACATCAAGCCGATCCATCAGCTGAGGGAAGTCGGAATTGATGACGTGTGCGTCGACCAGATTGACCACCTGGCGGAGAGTCAGCTTCAGGGTGACCTTGACGCCCGCGCCGGAGATCTGCGCTGCCGACCTGCCCGCTGCGGGGTCCGCGGTCGTGGTCGCCTTGAGCTTTTCGAGACTGCCGTCCGCCGGGCCGAGCGTGAACTCGCTGGTGCCCAGCACCGCGCTCTCCGCGGCGCTGGCGTCGGGATCAGTTGCCGGGGCCACCGGCGACGCCGCCGACCCGATAGGCGCCTGGAGATGGAAGGCGACCAGCCCCTCCAGTCCGGCGAGGTAAGCGTACGAGGTGGGGCCTTGGTCGGCAGCGCCCGCCGGGCCGACCGTTCCGAATAAGCTCGCGAACCCTACTGCCCCTGCCGTCGTGGACAACGCGACGATCCGTTTGATTCCCATGCGAAACCAGCCCTAACGTCGTTGTCGAAGCAAATCCACCTCGCAGATTCTGAAAGGATGTTTCCAGCCGAGACTCTGAAACGTCAAGAACATTCTTCGAATTTACTCTTTAAGCAATGCAATTATTCCTGGTGGTTACGGGAATAATTCACGTCTGCCGAATGATGCGGCGATGCGGCTGCGCCCTAAGAGGGTCCGTCGCTCGCCGCGACCGTCAACGGGTCGGTGCGCTCCATGCCGTCGCAGCTCGCGCTCATGGCGTAGGTACCAGGCTTGGCATCGGCGCTGATCGCGCCTTCGCCGTAGGCGACATTCTTGATCGGACCACGGTACTCGGCGAGTTTGATCGCCCCGGTGACCGGTGAAACGACTGTCCCGCCGCCCGGCCCGCACGGGAACGCGACCACGATAAAGCGGTGCCCCGGCTCGACGGGGACGGGAAACGCGGACCTCGCGGTCGCTGACTGCGCCGATGCGGCCGGAGCGAGCCCGATCGCGCAAGCGGCCGCTGCCAGCGCCATGGTCCACTTAGTCCACTTTGCCGCCATCGCAATCTCCTCGCGTTTCTCGAAGGGGCTAGCCGCCTTCGTACCGGCAACGACTCGTCAACGCTCGGAATCGCTGGGTTCAGGTGCTTAAAATACCCCGAAAAGGGGGCAATTCTCGGGCAGGTGGGCCACCGAATGCCCCGGTCTTCCTGCCTCGTTGTTCGGGCCGAGCTGATCACACGGTGCCGAGTACCCGGTCGAGGTAGGTGTTGGCGAAGGTTCCGGCCGGGTCGCATTCCTTGCGGATGCGGAGGAAGTCGTCGAAGTGCGGGTAGCGGCCGCGTAGCACGGTGGCGTCGAGGTCGTGCATTTTGCCCCAGTGGGGTCGTCCGCCGACCTGGCCGGCGAGGTTCTCGAACGCGGTGAAGTATTCGCGGTAGGGCATGCCGAGGAACTGGTGGATCGCGATGTAGGCGGAGTCGCGGCCGTTGGCGGTGGACAGCCAGATGTCGTCGGCCGCGGCGACGCGCACCTCGACCGGGAACGCGACCGGGTCTTTCAGCCGCGGCACCAGTCCGCGCAGTTCGGCCAGCACGTCGAGCACGGATTCGCGCGGGACCGCGTACTCCGATTCCACGAACCGGACCCCGCGGTGGGTGACGAAAACGCGGTGCGACAGGTCGCTGTACTCGCGCGGGGAGGACACCTGCGAGGCGAACGAGCCGAGCGGCCGCACCAGTTTCGGCGCCGCGCGGCCGAGCCGGCAGAGCCCGCCGAAGGCGACGTTCTCGGTGAGTTCGTAGTCGACGAACCGGCGCAGCCGCGACAGCGGTTTCCGCTCGGCGTGCAGCGGGAGCCGGTTGTTGCGTTTCACCAAGGCCTTGCTGCCGTAGGGGAACCAGTAGAACTCGAAGTGGTCGTTGTTCGCGGCGTTGTCGTCGAAGCCGTCGAGGACCTGCTCCAGCGGCTCCGGGCGTTCCTGCGCGGAGAGCGCGAAGGACGGTTCGCACTGCAGCGTCACGGTGGTGATCACGCCCAGCGCGCCCAGGCCGACGCGCGCGGCGTGGAACAGCTCCGGACGATCGTCGGCCGAGCAGCGGGCCACCGAACCGTCCGCGAGCACCAGTTCCAGCGCGACGACCTGCGTGGAGATCCCGCCGAAACGCGCACCGGTGCCGTGCGTGCCGGTGGAAATCGCGCCGGCGACGGTCTGCGCGTCGATGTCGCCGAGGTTCGTCATCGCGAGCCCGAGCGCGTCCAGCGCCGCGTTCAGGGCGCGCAGCGTGGTGCCGGAACGGACGGTGACCTGCCCGGTTTCCAGGTCGGCGCGTTCGATGCCGGTCCACCCGGTCAGGTCGATCGCGTCGGAATCCGCGGCGGCGATCGCGGTGAACGAATGCCCGCTGCCCCACGCGCGCACCCGCCGCCCCGCCCCCGCGACCCCGGCCACGACCTCGGCGATCTCGGCCGCACTGCGCGGCCGGTGCACCCGCTGCGGGCTGGCCTTGGCCGTACCGGCCCAGTTGCTCCACGTCATTGCGGCACCTGTTCTTCGCTGGATACATAGAATGATATTCGCGTTTCAATCGATGGTGTCGCAGTGTAGGCGGCGAGTTCGCTTCTCGGACCTCGTTCTCGGGCGGACCCGGCGTGTTGGTGAAGAATTGCACACCCTGCCAGTTGACGATTTCACGCCCGATCGACCAGAAGACTCATTCAATTCTTCACTGTTGACGCATGCGCGGGCGAGAGAAAGTCGTCGCATAAGTGGTTCGCTCAGGATCGAGCGACGGGTGGGCTTCCGCCTCCAGCCAAGTCCTGAGCAGCGCCACGACGCCTGGAGACATCCGGACCGTCGCCGCGAACGTCCTGCCCAGCGTCGTGCAGATCGACGACGCCAAGAAGATCGCTGACCGGATAGTCAACGGCTGATCGCGGCTTCGTCGAAATCGGCGGCTGGCTGGGCAATCGCCCCATCAGATTCTCGTGAGTCGTCGTGGGCGAGGCCTTCGCCTTCGACATCGACGTTGGGCAGGATCCGGTCCAGCCATTTCGGCAGCCACCAGGCGCCGCGGCCGAGGAGGGACATGACGGCGGGGACGATGGTCATGCGGATGACGAAGGCGTCGACCAACACGCCGAAGGCGAGTGCGAATCCGATGGACTGGATCAGGGTCGATTCGGCGAGCACGAACCCGGCGAACACGGAGATCATGATGAGCGCGGCGGCGACGACGACGCGTGCGCCGTGGCGGAATCCGGTGACCATGGCTTCCTGGGGTTGGGCGCCGTGGACGTGTTCTTCGCGCATGCGGGTCACGAGGAATACTTGGTAGTCCATCGCGAGTCCGAACAGGACGCCGATGAGCAGGATCGGGAGCATGCTCATGATGGGGCCGGTGGAGGCGACGCCGAGCAGGTCGGTGAGCCAGCCCCATTGGAAGACCGCGACGACCGCGCCGAAGGTCGCGACCACCGAGCCGAGGAACCCGAGCGTCGCCTTCAGCGGCACCACGACCGACCGGAAGACCAGCATCAGCAACAGGAACGCCAGCCCGACGATGAGCGCGAGGTAGGGCAGCATCGCATCCGAGAGTTTCTGCGACACGTCGATGTTGGCCGCGGTCTGACCGGTCACCGCGAGACTCCCGCCGGTAGCGGCCTGCAAGGGTGCGGATTGCGCGCGGATCGCCGCCACCAGGTCCTCGGTCTGGGTGCTGCTCGGGCCGCTCTTCGGGATCACGGTGAGCACCGCGGTGTCCCCGGCCGGGTTGACCCGCGGCGGCGTCACGGCCGCGACGTCCGGCAGCTTCCCGATGTCCGCGGCGGCCTGCTTCAACGCGGCCGGGTTGTGGTTCGGGCCGGTGTCGACCACGACCAGCAGCGGTCCGTTCGCGCCCTCGCCGAAGCCCGTGCTGACCAGGTCGTAGGCCTTGCGCTGGGTGGTGTCCGGCGCCGCGGTCGAGTCGTTGGGCAGGCCGAGCTGCATGCTCAACGCCGGGATCGCGACCACCGCGAGCCCGACGAGCGCGGTCAGCAGCACCGGGACCCGGTGCCGCGCCACGAACCGCGCCCAGCGCTCGCCGTGCGTCGGACCCTCGCTGCGGCGGCGGATGCGGATGGTGTTGCGGCCGACGCGGGCGCCGGCGAAGCCGAGCACGGCGGGCAGCAGGGTCAGCGCGATCAGCACGGCGATCACGACGGTCGCCGCGGCGGCGACGCCCATCTGGCCCAGGAACGGAATGCCGACGACGGTCAGCCCGGCCAGCGCGATGATCACCGTCAGCCCGGCGAACACCACGGCTGAACCTGCGGTCCCGACAGCGCGCCCGGCCGCCTCTTCCGGGTCGCGGCCTTCGGATAGTTCGTGGCGGTAGCGGGAGACGATGAACAGCGCGTAGTCGATCCCGACCGCGAGCCCGATCATCAACGCCAGCACCGGGGTGTTGGAGTTCAGCTCCAGCGAACCCGAGGCGAGCATGATGCCCGCCATCCCGACCCCGACCCCGACCAGCGCGGTCAGCAACGGGATCCCGGCGGCCAGCAGCGACCCGAAGGTGATGATCAGCACGACCGCCGCGACCGCCACCCCCAGCCCCTCGGTGGCCCCGGTCGCGGGGATGCCCTGCACCGCGTCCCCGCCGTACTCCACCCGGTAGCCCAGCTGCTTCGCGTGATCGCCGGTGGCCAGCAACGCGTCCCGGTCGGAATCACTGAGTTCGAAACCCTTGACCTGGTAGCTCACCTGCGCGAGCGCGACCTTCCCGTCCGGGGACACCGACTTCGCCTGGAACGGGTCGACCACCGCGGCCACCTTCGGCGCGGACTTCAGCTTCCCGACCACCGACTCGACCGCCGCCTGGCCCGCCGGATCAGTGATCTTCCGCCCGTCCGGGGCGGCGATCGCCACCCGCGCGGAGCCGCCGTTTGAACCTGGCTGCGGAAAAGCCTCGGTCATCCGGTCCCACGCTGTTTGCGACTCGATACCCGGAACGGGCATCGCATCCGACAGCGAACCAGACAGAGTGAGGGCGCTGACGCCCAACGCCATCAGAACCGCCGTCCACACTGCCGCGACGATCGCCCGGCGACGGAATGACAGCCTGCCGAGCCGGTACAGGAAAGGTGCCACGAGTCGTCTCCGTTCGCGCCCGAAGCGGGATCTCCGCACCAGGTCCACGGAACTTCACGCTAACCTCACCGCACCTCGGGTTCCCAGCCGATCCGTCAAGTGATGACCATCCGCACGGGGGACCCATGACTATCCTCATGGCAGCGGCGTGAACCATTGCACAGCAACGGGATCCGCCGAAGTTTGAGCGGGAACGTGCTGAACAAGGTCGCGGCAACGACGAGGGCCGGTGAGTCAGCCTCGCGGCGCACGCTTGGGAAGCTTCCCGGTCGATCCCTTGCGCCGTGCACGCCGACGTCGTCCCCGACCACACCGGTCGGGTCTACGTCTCCGCCATGTTCGAAGGCCCGCTCAGCCCAGAACCCACCGAAGCGCCTCGCCGTGCGTTGTGTCGGCTGCCGTTCACGAGGTCGTTGAAGCGGTCCACCGTCCAGATGGTGCGCAGTCCGAGGCGGCCCATCATCATCGGCCTCGGGAACTTCGGTTTCGCTGCCCACAACGTCTGCAGGTCCGGATGCCGCTCGCCGTCGATGAGGGCGTCGGCGATGAGCGTGCCTACGTACGGGGCTTGGGCCAAGCCGTGGCCGTTGCAGGCGATTGAGTAGTAGATGTTCTCGCCGATCTGGCCCGCAACAGGAAGCCAAGAAGACGTGATGGCGATCCAGCCGCCCCAGGCTCGCTCGATCGTTAGGTCCGACAGTGACGGGAAGCGCGATGCGAAGGCGCGCGCCAGTTCCTCGACCAGGTCTGGGTCTGGGGACTTTTCCGGTAGCGGGTAGCTGGTTCCGCGTTCTAGGCGGCGCACACCGAACACGATGGTGTTGCGCGGGGTGAGCCGGTAGTTTTCCATGATCGCGTGCTGGGTGACGAGGCCAATGCGGCTGGTCCAGCCGAGTGCGGCGAGCCGGTCGGGGGCGATGGGTTCGGTCTCGACCTCGGCTACGTAGATCGGGACCGACAGGTGCCGGGGCGTGATGGTCCACTCCCCTGCGAAGGCGTTCGTGGCCAGCACGATCTTGTTCGCGCGGACGCGGCCGCGGGAGGTGGTGACGACCTGCCCGACGTCGGTGACCTTCGTTTGCTCGAAGACGCGGGCGGGCGTATTGAGCAGGATTCGGCGCATGCCCAGGGCGAATTTGCCTGGGTTCATCATTCCGCCGATCACCTCGCGCAGGCCGCCGACGAAACCGCGTGGGATTCCTAGTTCTTCGCTGGTGCCGACTTCTACGCGGCCGCCGGCGCGGGTGACGATCTTCGCCACTCGTCGTACTCGGCCCATCTGGCCGCGTGAGACTGCGGCGAAGGCGTTGCCGGTGGGCTCGTAATCGCAGTCGATGTCGTGTTTGGCGATGAAGTCCTCGACGTGGTGGGCGGCATGTTCGGCGAGCCGCATCATGCCGGGCATTTTCTTGCGTGACAACAGGTTCAGCAGCTGCAGGTCGCCGCCGGGGGCGCCGGCCAGCTGGCCGGCGTTGCGCGAGCTGGAGCCGTGTCCGCAGAACTCCGCTTCCAGCAGCACCACGTCGTGGCCGCGTTCGGTCAGCCGCAGTGCGGTCGACATGCCGTTGATGCCGCCGCCGATGACGGCGACGTCGCAGGTGATGTCCTCGGCCAGGGCCGGGCGGACGTCGGCGGGCGGATCGACCCAGCCGCTGAAGGTGTGGTACTCGACGTTGTCGGTGTTCATTGCGGTTTCCCTCGTGATGCGGTCGGCTGGTTCAGGCTGAGCTGGCTGGACGCGGGTTCGACGCCGGTCCGGACGTTGTGCTCGTGCAGGGCGCGATAGCTGCGGAAGTAGACGAAGAGCTGGGTTCCCCACGTGCCGAGCGCCAGGATGTAGAACACCGTGCGGTGCTGGTCGTCCGGGAACGGGAAGAAGTCGTACATCAGCGCGATCGCGGTGCCGGCCGCGGTGGCGAGACCGGCGCCGACGGCCAGACCGGTGGCACCGATTTTCCACAGCCGCCACGAGAAGTAGGCGAGGAACACCGTCGTGAGGAGGTTGACGACGACGTAGAACGTCGCGGGGCCGACGTGCAGCTGATCGGCGCGGAACTGCTGCAGGTACAACCCGGCGGCGATGGCGACGGCGAAGACTCCGATGTCGACAGTCAGCGACGGCTTGTACCGGCGCGTCACCCGCATCAGGCCCATCACCAGGATGAGGGTGATGCCGACCGACCGCGAGAACGCGTCGAAGAAATAGGCGACGGTGTAAAGGAAACTGCCGTCGTCTCCGCCGAGCAGCGACCAGACCAGGAAGTTCGTGCCGGACGTGGCGACGATGATCCACTCCAGGCCGAGCAGGTAGTTGGAGTAGCGGCGGAGGAACTTCCAGCCGCAGAAGAAGCCGGCGAACATCATCCACAGGTCGGCCAGCAGGAATAGCAGCTCTTTCATGTCATCGAGTCCTTAGTTCCGCGGCGAAGGCGGTTCGCTCGTGTGATCGCGCTCATACGGTACGACAAACTTAGTCATCTGTTCAATATGTTTGACTAACTTCTCCCCTGGCTCCGGATCGGTTCATCCCGCGGCCATCTGGGCCCTGGTAACCTGGTGCTTACTTGATCAAGCGTCCAACTTGCTGGCGCATCTCGTCCCCAGGGGAGGGCTCGTGGCACGGATCTCCGCGGCGCAGCGGCGCCAGGACTTCGTCAACGCCGCCGTCGAGGTCATCGCGAAGCACGGCATCGACGGGGCCACCACCCGCCGGATCGCCGAACAGGCAGGCGCGAACCTGGCGATGGTGCACTACTGCTACGACTCGAAAGAGGACCTCTTCGCCGACGTCTACAAGTTCGTGGTCGGCAAGTTCCGCGTGCTGAGTTCCAAGGTCGACCCGGAGGCGACCTTGACGGAGGCGGCCCGCAAGATCCTGCGCGACATCATGGAGTACTACGTCGAGTCGCCGAGCTTCGCGATTTCGGCACTGGAACTCATCAACTGGGCCCGGCGCCAGCACGAGGACAGCGGGATCGAGCTGTACGACCGGGCGCTCGAAGGGGCGCGCACGGCCCTGCGGGACGCTGCCGCCGACAGCCCCGTCGACGAGGAGACGGTCGACGAGATCGCCTCGGCGATCGCCTGCCTGTCCGACGGATTCGCGGTCGGCTGGATCACCTACGGCGACCGCGCCTTCGCGGAGAAGCAGATGCGGATCGCGGACTCCCTGTTCGAAAACTGGCTGGCGGCCCGGCTGGGCTCCGCGTCCGTCGCGGGGTGAACCCGAAACACGGCGTCAGCCCGCGTGTCCTTCGAGCACCCGCTTGAAGCCGCCGGTGTGCCGGGCCCGCGACAGCGTCGTCGCGAGGACGACCAGTGCCGGGAAGACCAGCGAGACGAAGAAGGTCGTCGTGAAGGCGTCGGCGCTCGGGATGTGCGAGCCGTCGAGCAGGTAGTCGGAGGTCTTGAGGTCCACCGACGCCGGATCGACCGTGCCGGCCAGCATTCCGGCGACGTCGACCGAGCGGTAGACGAACCCGGAGCCGTTCAGCACGATCGTGACGACCGCCGCCCCGACCGCGATCCCGATCGCCATCATCGTGCCCGGCATGCCCGCGGCCATCCCGGATTTCGCCTCCGGCACGACGAACTGCGGGATCGAGAACGAAGCGCTGTAGCCGGCCCGGCTGCCCAGCCCGATGATCCCGGACGCGACGACGTAGTGCCACGCCTGGTCGTGGGCGAGCGCGAGGAAGAGCAAGCCCGCCCCGCAGGTGACGGCGCCGCCGATCAGGATGATTTCCGGACGGCCGCGGGCGATGAGCTTCTCGGAGTACTTGCCGCTGATGAACATGGTCAGCGCGAACGGCAGCAGGATCAGGCTCGTGGTGAGCGGGTCGAAACTCAGGCCGTACTCCGCGAACGCGTGAGACCAGCCGGTCTTGCCGCCGTCGGCGGACAGCGGCAGGCCGTTCACTGTCTGGGCGTAGTAGGTGGACAGCACCAGGAACGCGGCGTCGATGCACCCGAACAGCCCGGCCGAGGCGCAGGCGGTGGTGACGTACGGAGTGCGCAGGACCTTGATGTCGAAGACCGGGGCCTTGACCCGTCGCTCGGCGAAAATCCATCCGGCCGCCGCAAGGACGCCGACGAGCAGGATCGCGGGGGCGTTCTGGCCGATCACGCCGTCCGGCGGCGCACTGAGGGCCAGCAGGATCAGCGAAACCCAGCCGATGAGCCACAGCGTGTTGCCGACGCCGAGCCGGCCCTTGGACTGCGGCGGCGAGTTCGGGACGACGACGAGCAGCGCGATCGTGGTCAGCGCGAACAGCACGGCGAGGACGTAGTAGAACGGCGCGAGCGAAAGGGCGGGCACGGTGCCGTCGGGGTTGAGGCGGGACGGCAGCGACCAGATCCGCACGGAGAGGCCGCCGCCGACCATGCCCAGCACCACGCCGCTGCCGGTGGCCATGACCAGCACCATGACCGCGGTGGAGATGCTCTTGCCGCGCAGGTAGCGGCGCAGGAAGCTGAGCGGCACGAACTGCGCGGCGCTGCCGAAGCCCAGCAGCGCGGAGCCGACGACCAGCGCCGGGTAGGTGTCGACGACGGCCGCCACGAGCGCGCCGCCGGCCAGGAAGGCGCCGGAGAGCAGCGCGATCGACCGGTCGCTCAGCATGTCGGTCAGCCGCGGGATGAGCACGAACCCCGCGCCGCCGCCGAGGGTCAGCGCGGCCAGGATCCAGACCGCGGCGCTCACCGAGTTGTGCGCGTAGCTCGTGGTGATGACTGGCAGCAACGGCGGCACCATGAACGACACCGCGTTGGTCACGGTGGCCAGCAGGGCGGCGACCGCGAGGAGGGCTGACCGGCTGGTCCGCCGGGTGCCCTCCAAGGCCCGCACCTGGGCGAGCGCTACTTCGATCTGCATGGGTGTTCTCCAAGCGGTTGGTTCACAACGGGAGGTCGGGGCTGTCCACGCCGACGACGCGGTCTCCGCAGAAGACCCGCACCGACTCGGCCGGGCCGTGGCCGCCGATCCCGGCCGGGCCCCAGAAGCTCTGCGCGGAGCCGTCGCCGAGGTCGGCGACTTTCGCGCCGTTGACCCGCACCTCGCCCGCGACGAGGCGGGCGCCCACCTCGATCGCGCGGTCGGTGTCGGAGCCGAAGACGTAAGCGTCCAAACCGGACGGTGCGGCGTTGGCGATCCGCACCGCCTCCTCGGCGGAGTCGACGCCGTGCAACGAGATGAGCGGGCCGAACAGTTCCGCCGTGGCCTGGGCCGGGTCGGCTCCGGCGGCGACGGTCGGGGAAAGGAAGAAGCCGCCGAGGTCCGGCAGCCGCGCGGGCTGATGGATGCTCGCTCCGAGGTCGCGCAATCCCGCGATCCGGTTCGCCAGGGTGCGGAAGTGCGGTTCGTTCGAGATCGGGCCGACCTGGGAGTCCTCGTCCAGGGAATGGCCGACGACCAGTTTGGCGATCCGCTCGGTCAGCGCCTCCAGCAAGGGATCGACCATCGACCGGGGCGCGAGGACCTTTCCCGGTCCTTCGCACCACTGGCCGTTGAGCTTGGTCATTCCTTCCAGGATTCCGTCGGCAGTCACGTCCAGGTCGGCGTCGTCGAGCACGACGACCGGGTTGTTGCCGCCGAGTTCCAGTTGCAGGACCTTGAAATCCTCGGCCGCCGCGCGGGCGATGGCGCGGCCCGCGCCCGGTCCGCCGGTGAAGGAGACGATCTTGATCCGCGGGTCGGCGGTGAGCCGCGCGCCGACGTCGCCGGTGCCGTGCACGAGTTGCAGCGCGCCTCGGGGCAGGCCCGCCTCGACAAAGCACTCGACGACGAGCTGCGCGCTCGACGGCGCGTGCTCGGAGGGTTTCAGGATGACCGGGCACCCCGCCGCGATCGCGCTGGTCACTTTGGCGGCGGGGATGAAACTCGGTCCGTTCCACGGGGTGAGGATCGCGGCCGGGCCCCACGGCACCTTGTAGAGCCGGACATCGCGCCCGTCGGCGGCCAGTGCCGTCACGCGCGGGATGGCCACGAGATCGGCTGCGGCCGCGCGGATCCGGTGCGGGAGGAACGCCGCGACCGTGCGGGTGACGCTGATCGGCGTGCCGCTGGTGAGTGCGTCCGCGCGGGCGATGTCCTCGGCGCGGCTCTCCACGATCGCGGCCGCTCGCTCCAGCATCTCCGCCCGTTCGCGCCGGGCGTCCTCGTCCCACCGGCCGATGTCGTACGCCTGCTCGGCGTGCTGAAGGGCGCGTTCGAGGTCGTCCGGCGTGGTGGTGGCGAGCTGGTGGACGGGCTCGCGGGTGTTGGGGTCGACGTTCCACGCGTCGCCGACGGTCGCGCATTCGCTCCATTCGTCGGCGATGTAGTTCACTGGGATTCCGTTGTGCTGCATAGCGTTCGCCTCGATTCGGGGGTGGTCAGGACTGCAGGTCGAGGACGACGCGGGTGACCGCGCCGGACTTCATCGCCTCGAAGCCCTTGGCGATCTCGGCGAACGGGATGACCTGGCTGACCATCTCGTCGAGCAGCAGCCGGCCCTGCTGGTAGAGACGGGCGAACTGCGCGATGTCCTCGCGGGCCTGGCCCGAGCCCATGTAGGAGCCGATGAGCCGCTTCTCCTGGAAGAAGAAATCCAAGGCAGGCACGCTGATTTCGGTGCCAGCGGGTGCGATGCCGACCAGACAGGCCGTGCCCGCGGGACGCACGAGCGCGAGGGCGGTCGCGGCGGTGCGGGCCGAGCCGACTGCCTCGAAGGCGTAGTCGACACCGTCGCCGAGCTGGCGGTGCAGTTCCGCCACCGGGTCGCCGGTGCCGCTGTTGATGACGTGGGTGGCGCCGTAACCGCGGGCGGCTTCGAGCCGCTCGTCGTCTAGGTCGATGGCGACGATCGCGGACGCGCCGGCCAGCCGGGCGCCCTGGATGATGGCCGAGCCGACGCCGCCGCAGCCGATGACCGCGGCGGTGCTGCCAGGCCGCAGCTGCGCCCCGCGAAACACCGCGCCGACGCCGGTGACGACGCAGCACGACAGCAGGCAGGCCACGTGCAGCGGGACGTCGTCCGGCAGCCGCACGAGCGCGTTCTCCCGCATCAGGACGTGCTGAGAGAACGCTCCGATGTCGCCCAGCCGTCCGATCGGCCTGCCGTCGGCGAACTGGTACGCCGGACGCGGGCGGCGGCGGATCTCCTCGATCCGCAGGCACTGCGTCGACCGGCCCGCGGCGCAGGGAGCGCACAGGCCGCACGAGGGGGTCAGCGCTCCGGTCACCCGGTCCCCCGGGCGCAGTTCGGTGACGGCCGAGCCGACGGCCTCCACGACCCCCGCCACCTCATGGCCGAGCACCACGGGGGTTTCGATGGGCACCGAGCCCGTCAGGTAGTGCAGATCGCTGTGGCACAGACCGACATTCGCGACCGAGACGCGCACCTCGTGCGGTTCCGGGTCGTCCACGCGGATGTCGGTCAGTTCGAGTGGCCGGTTGACTTCGGTCAGTACTGCGGCGCGGGTTTCGATCATGCGGCCGCCTCCTCTGGGTTCGTGGTTGGGGTTAGGCGCGGGAGGACCAGAAGGCCTCGACGCCCGCGCTGAGAACACCGCTCTGCCAAGCGACGCGGGCCGCCTCGTCTTCGCGGGCGAAGGCGGCTTCGATCTCCTCGGCCGGCGGGCGCAGAAGAGCGAGGTGGAGGGCGGTCGTGTTGCCCTCCGGGGTCCACTCGCGCACGGTGTCGATCGCGCGGTCGAGCAGCGCTCCGGGTTCGGCCAGCTCGTCGAGCAGGCCGATGCGCAGCGCCTCCTCGGCGTCGATCCGAGGGGATCCGAGCACCATGCGCATCGCGTGGTTGCCGACCAGGCGGTGCAGCAGCAGACTCGACGCGTTGGAGATGGTGAGTCCCCGGCCGTTTTCCGGTTGGTAGTACTCGGTCGCCGCCGTGCCGATGCGCGCGTCGCAGCAGAGCGTGATCTCCGAGGCTCCGCCGACAGCAATGCCGTTGACGGCCGCGATCACCGGCACCCGTGTCGCCAGGATCGCGCGGGTGATGTCGTGGAAGCTCTCGAAGGCTTGGCGGACCTCGGCGTCGGTGGTCGGCGTTTGGCGGAGGTCTTCTCCGGCGGAGAACGCGCGTCCGGCGCCGGTGAGCACGATGCCGCGCACGGTCTCGCCGGTGCCGAGTTCGCGGATCAGGGCCGCGAGCCGGAGCCGAGTGTCCACAGTGAACACGTTGAGCTTTTCCGGACGGTTGAAGGTCACGACGGCGACCTCGCGGACGACCTCGGTGTCGAGGAACTGCTCGGCAGACATGGCTAGCTCCTTCGGGACGAGAAGTCGTAGGTGGTGCCTGAGGCGCGTTCCCGCAGTGCGGGCTTGGACACGCGTTCGGACGGGGTGCGGGGGAAGTCGGCGACGAACTCGACGTAGCGCGGCACCTTGAAACGGGCGAGCTGGGCGCCCGCTTGTTCGCGGATGTGCTCGGCGGTCGTCCGGTCGGCGGCGATTCCGTTGCGCAGCTGGAGAAACGCCTTGACCTCCTCGCCGAGCACCTCGTCGGGGACAGCGAGCACCGCGGCGGCGACCACGCGGTCGTCCCGTTCCAGTGCTGCCTCGACCTCGGCGCAGGCCACGTTCTCGCCGCCGCGGCGCACCATGTCCTTGATCCGCCCGACCAGCCGGAGGCCCCCGCCGGGACCGCGGACGACGAGGTCGCCGGTGTGCAACCGGCCGTCGCGCAGCACCGCTTCGGTGGCGTCGGGACGGTTCCAGTACCCGGTCATTATCGGCTTTCCCGCGACGACCAGCTCGCCCGGTTCGCCGTCCGGCACCTCGCTGCCGTCCGGGGCGACGACGCGGACCCGCTTCGTGGGCACCGGGCCGCCCAGGCTGCCGGTGCCCACCGTTTCGGTGTCGGCGAGCGGGCTGAACAAGTCCACCCCGGACTCCGTCATCCCGTAGATCTCCCGCCACGGAGCGCCCCACCGATCCTCCAGCTTCGCGTGCAGGGCAACGGGAATCCCCGAGCAGAACACCATCCGCAGCCGGTTGTCACGGTCCTCGTGCGTCGGCGGCTGTTTGAACAGCAGCGTCGGCATGGACCCGAGGACGTAGAAGAAAGTGACGCCGTGGCGGCGGACGTCGGCCATGAAGGTCGATGCGGAGAACCGGGGCAAGACGACCAGCGGCGCGCCGACGGTCAGCGCCAGCGCGGTATTCCACTGTGGATCCATGTAGGAATACGGTTGTGCGGTAAGGATTACGTCCTCGGCGCCGAGGCCGGTCGCGCCCGCGCAGACCCAGCCAAGCCGCAGCCAGTAGTCGTGGGTGAGCATGCAGGCTTTCGGGAAGCCGGTCGTGCCCGAGGTGTATTGGAGGTTCGCCAGCGTCTCCGCTTCGGCCGGAACCGGCGGTGCCTGCGTGGGAAACGGCTCCGAGCCGTCGTCGGCCACGTCGACCACGCGAACGTCCGGAGCCCGCACCTCGGCCACCAACGCGGCCCGCTCGGCGTCGGTGAAGACGAGCCGGGCACCCGAATCGCGCAGCACGAAGGCGAGATCCGCGCTCCGGTACGAGCAGTTGACCGGGACGACGACCGCGCCCGCCTTCAGCGCGGCCAGCCACACCACCGGCCAGTGGACGACGTTCGGGAGCATGATCGCGACCCGGTCCCCCGGACGGACGCCGTCGACCTCGATCAGCCGGTGCGCCAGCCGCGAGGTCCAAGCGTCGATTTCGCCGAACGTCCAGGATCCGTCGGTGAACCGCAGGAACTCCCGGTCTCCCGCGTCCTCGGCTCGGCGCGCCAGCAACGCGGTCAGCGTCGGGACCGGCGGGTCCTCGCCCATCCGCTCCATGCCGGTGTTCACACAAAACTCCTTTCCAGCCGGCGGCCGGCTTCGGCGACGACCCAGGCGAACGCCGGATCGCTGCTGGCCATCCACTCCGGATGCCACTGGACGCCGAGCACCGGAGCGCCCGGCAGCTCCACCGCCTCGACCACTCCGTCGCTCGTGCGGCCGGTCACCACCAGGCCGGTACCGCAGCGGTCGACCGCTTGGTGATGCCAGGAATTGGTGCGCGCGGACACGCCGAACAGGCTGGCGGCGGTCGAGCCCGGCTCGAAGGCCACGACGTGGTCGGCGGTCCCGTCGGTGGGCGCGGCCTCCGTCGACAGGTGCGCCACCGGACCGGCGGGCAGGTCGGCGATCAGGGTGCCGCCCAAGGCGACGTTGAGCACCTGGAGGCCGCGGCACACCGCCAGCACCGGAATCCGGCGTTCGAGTGCTTCCCGGACCAGGGCGATCTCGTACTCGTCCCGCGCCGCGTCGTGGACCATCGGGTCGGTGCGCGGGTCGACGTCGCGGACGACCGAGGTGTCGCCGCCCCAGCGCGCCGGGTGGACGTCCTGCCCGCCGGTCACCACGACCGCGGACAGCCACTCGCACACCCCCGCCGGGTCGGTGTCGTAGGACAGGTGGACCGGGAGGCCGCCCGCCGCCGCGACCCGCGTCGCGAAGTCCGCCATGAAACTGTCCGCGCACCGGTCGCCGTACCGTTCGTCGGCTCCGGCGAGCAGGGACAGCTGGAAGCGCCGCCCGGTGATGCCGATCAGCGGGTTCACGGCAGCTCGAAGTATCGGGCGGACTCCCACTCGGAAAGCTCGGCGAACGGGTCGCCGCCCATGGTGTGGAAAGCCAGCCATTCCCACCGGCGCGACGCGATCCAGAAGTCGACGAACTCGTTGCCGAGCAGCTCGCGCAGGTTCTCGTCGGCGTCGAGCGCGGCGGCCGCTTTTGTGATGGTGTCCGGGATCCGCTCGATGCCGAGCCCGGGCGGCAGGCACCACGCCATGTCGGAGACCGGCTCCGGCGGCTCCAGTTTCTGTTCCACGCCCGCGATGACTCCGGCCAGGACGCCGGCGAGCGCGAGGTAGAGGTTCGCGTCCGCGCCGGGGAGGCGGTACTCGAGACGGGAGTACTCCGGGTGGCCGACGACCGCGCGCACCGCGGCGGTTTTGTTGCTGATGCCCCAGCTGATCGTGACCGGCGGCCCGCTGAGGTCGACCAGCCTCCGGTACGAGGTGATCTGGGGCAGCACGATCGAGGTGTTGCCGGCGATGGTCGCCAGCAGGCCGCCGACGGCGTGCAGCATGGTTTCGGACGGCCCGTCCTCGGCGTAGAACGCGTTGGCTCCGTCGCGCTGCAGAGAGAGGTTGATGTGCGACGCCTGGCCGTAACCGGCGGTGGGCTTGGCCATGAAGGTGACGCTGCGGCCGAGGTCGTGGGCCACCTCCCGCATCACCTGGCGGGTGCGCGCCCAGTCGTCGGCGACCTTGATCGGGTCGCCCATCGCGATGTTGAGTTCGATCTGGCCGGCGGCGTCCTCGTCGTTCCAGGCCTCCCAGACGATGCCGACCTCGTCGAGGCGCTCGGTCACCGCGTGCAGGTATTCGAACCAGTCCTTGGACTTGGCGTGGTGATAGGCCGTGCCGGCGGTGCCGCCGAGCGGCGACAGGTCGCGGTAGCCGCGGGCGCGTGCCTCGTGGATCGACTCCTCGAAGACCGTCGCCTCGATCTCGACCGCGACGGTGGCGGTGTAGCCGTGCTGGGCGAGCCGGTCGACCATGCGGCGCACCAGGTTGCGCGGGCAGAGCGGGACCGGACGGCCGTCCTTCAGCCAGTAGTCGCCGATCACCGCGTCCAGGCCCGGCTTCCAGCGCACCAAAGTGGACGGGTCCGGCCGCAGGTAGACGTCGTCGATGTGGCCGCGCCACTCGGGAAACGCCGCGCCGAACACCGGCAGGTTGCCCAGATCGAGGCCGAACAACAGGTCCGCGTGCGGAAAACCGGCGTGTTGGCCGGACTCGAACTTGCGGGGCGAGACGACCTTGCCGAGGAAACAGCCCTCGTGGTTGGTGGCCTCGAGGCGCACGGCGCGCGGGGTGTCAGACATCGTAACGAACCTTCCAGGAGGCACCGGCCATGACCGAGAGCTGCGACATGGTTCCCTGCAGGCCAAGGGCACCGGCGTTGAGAACGGCGAAAAGGTCGTCTGCGCCGGAGAAAATGCCCGCGAGCGACTCGGGATCCGACGCGATGAGGTAGCGCGACTCGCCCTCTCCGAGCACGAGCTGCTCCAGCCCGCCTTCGCCCTCGGTGACCACCACCAGCGTCTCGGGCATGCCCGGGAGCGTCCGGGTGCGTTCCCAGAACTGCTTCGCACCTTCGCGCCATGGGGGAACCGGCGGGGTGAGCGCGTGCAGCACTCCGGCGGCGAGGTCGGTGTCGCCGATGGCCTCCGCGGCCGGCGCGAACCGGCCGTTCAGGTCGACCGTCACCACCGCGTCGGGCTCGACCAGCACTCCGGTGGAGACGTCGATTCCCTTGGGGCTGAAGGCAATCGTGGCCGACTGGGGCGTGTCGTGCGACTTCACCGCGACGACCCCGCTGGTCCGGGTGAGATCCTCCAGCGCGTAACCGGCGCGGTGCGCGTCCCGCAGCGTGCGGCCGATCAGCCGGACGATCGGGCTGGCGTCGTCCTCGATCCTGATCTCGACCCGCGCGGCGTCCGCGGCGCGCTTCCCTCTGGTCATTTCCGGTCCTTTCGGAGGCCGTTCGCGGCGAACTTAGTCATTTGACTGAGGCAGTTGACCAGTGATAGTGAGTCACGGGTCACACGGTGTCAACACCCTTCGCCAAATTCGCCAGAAAGGTCCTCGATGACCGAACCCTCGTGCTGGGCCCGCCTCGACCGCGACGCATTCCTTGTCGCACAAGCGATCGCGGCCGCCCTGCCCGCTCCCGTCCGCGAACTCGGCGCCGAAACCGCGCGCGCGATGCTGGCGAGCACGCCGTCCGAAGTCCCGCTCACGCCACTCGATCGGGTCGAAGACCTCGTGGTGCCGACGCGTACCGGACAGCTCCGGGCACGTCGCTACCACGCACCGACGAAACGGGACGGCGTGCTGCTCTACCTCCACGGCGGCGGGTTCGTCCTCGGCACGCTCGACGGCGCGGACGAAGCGTGCCGCGCCATCGCGGCCAGATCAGGCTGGGACGTGGTGTCCCTGGAGTACCGGCTCGCGCCCGAACACCCGTATCCGGCCGCGCTCGAGGACGCCATCGACACGGTCGCCTGGCTCCGGAAGAACGACAGCGGCCGGATCGCCGTCGGTGGCGACTCGGCGGGCGGCAACCTCGCCGCCGCGCTCTGCCTGCACCTGCGCGAGCAAGGTTTGCCCTTGCCGGACACCCAAATCCTGATCTACCCGGCGGTCGACGACCGCTTCTCGACACCGTCCTGGACCGAGTTCGCGGACGCTCCCCTGCTGACCGCCGCCGACGCGCGCTGGTTCTGGGAGCAGTACGTCGGGGACAGTTCCGCCGCCATCGACCAGTACGCGGCACCGATGAAGGCAGCCTCCCTGCGCGACCTGCCGCCAGCACTCGTGCTCACCGCCGAGGTCGATCCGCTGCGCGACGACGCGGAGGCCTACGCCGAACGCCTGCGGGCCGACGGCGTGCCGGTCACGCTCGTGCGCCACACCGGTGTCTTCCATGGGTTTTTCACCGAAGTCGGCGTCTTCCCGCAGACCAGTGCCGCTCTCGACGACGCGGCGCGCCACCTCCGGGCCATTGACTCAGGTCACCTCGGCCCGTAGCTTCTTAGTCACTCGACTCAGACCGTTGACCACCTCGCTCGGCCACTCTCGAGGAGCGGAGACCATGACCGACCGCACGACCCCGCCCGCCCCCGTCGTCGACGTCCTGTGCGTCGGCGCCGGGTTCTCCGGCCTGTACGCCGCCTACCAGGCACGCGAGCGAGGCTGGACGTTCGCCGGTTTCGAGGCCGCTCCCGACGTCGGCGGCACGTGGTTCTTGAACACCTATCCGGGCGCGCGCTGCGACGTCGAAAGCATCTACTACTCGTATTCCTTCAGCGAGGAACTGCAGAAGGAATGGACGTGGAGCGAGCGTTTCGCGCCGCAGGCGGAGATCCTCCGCTACATCAACCACGTCGCCGATCGTTTCGACCTGCGCCGGTGTTTCCAGTTCTCCACCAAAGTGGTGGCGGCGAATTGGCTGCCCGAGGAAAAGCTCTGGGAGGTGGCGCTCGATTCCGGCGCCACCCGGCGGGGCCGCTACCTCCTGGCCGCGTCGGGCGGGCTGTCCACGCCGAAGGACGTCGACGTCCCCGGACTGAAGAACTTCACCGGCCGCACCGTGTCGACGAGCCGCTGGAACGTTTCGCTCGACGATCTCGCGGGCAAGCGGGTCGCGGTGATCGGCACGGGATCGTCTGGCGTGCAATGCATTCCGCTCATCGCCGAAGTGGCCGAGCAGCTGACCGTGTTCCAGCGCACCGCCAACTACGTCTTCCCCGCCCGCAACCGCGCGCTGCCGCCCGAGGTCGTCGACGAGATCAAGAGCCGGTACCCGGAAATCCGGCAGGAGTGCCGTTATTCGCCCGGCGGCATTCCGGACCGCCCGGTGACCGACCGCGCCTTCGACGTTTCCGACGAGGAGCGCCAGCGCCGTTACGAGGCAGCGTACGAGCGCAGCGGATTCCTGGGCGTAGGCGCGGAATTCGCCGACCTGCTCTTCGATCTCGACGCCAACAAAACCGCGGCCGACTTCTTCCGCGGCAAGATCCACGAGATCGTCCACGACCAGCGCACGGCGACGCTCCTGGAACCGCACTTCCCGCTCGGTGCCAAGCGAAGCTGTTTCGGCACTGACTACTACGAAACGTTCAACCGCCCCAACGTTTCCCTGGTCTCGCTCCGCGAAGAGCCCATCACCACGATGACCGCGGACAGCATCGTCACCGAGGCCGGCTCCTACGAGGTCGACGTCATCGTCCTGGCGATCGGGTTCGACGCCTTCACCGGACCGCTCTTCGGGCTCAACGTCACCGCGCCCGGCCACGGCAAGCTGCAGGACGTCTGGCGCGACGGCGTACGCACCTACCTCGGCCTGCTGACCGCCGGATTCCCCAACTTCTTCATGGTCGCCGGCCCGCAGAGCCCGGCGCTGGCCAGCAACGTCGTGATGACCATCGAGCAGGCGGTCGACTGGATCACCGACCTCATCGCGCACGCACGCGCCGAGGGCCGCGAGGTCATCGAAGCGACTTCCGAGGGCCAGGACGACTGGGTGGACATCACCGAGTGGACGGTGAACCAGACGCTCTACGCGAGCACCGATTCGTGGTACCGCGGCTCGAATATCGCGGGAAAGCCGTCGACGTTCATGGGCTACGTCGGCGGTGTCGGCCGTTACCGCCGGATCTGCGAGGAGATCGCCCGCCGCGGCTATCCCGGCGTCTCCCTCGACGGTCACGCCGCCGCCACGGGCCTCGGCCGGATCGACACGGAGGTCGCCGGATGAAGGTCGTCCATCAGCGTTACGTCGCGTACTCCGACGCGCATTACGCCGGAAACCTTGTCGACGGCGCATACAGCCTGAAGCTGTTCGGCGACGCCGGAACCCACCTGGCGATCGTCGGCGACGGCCACGAAAGCCTTTTCGCGGGCTACTCCTCCGTCGAGTTCCTCGCGCCGGTCCGCGGCGGCGACGTGATCGAAGTCGAGGCGCGCCTGGCGGCCAAGGGCACCCGCAGCCGGACAGTCGACTTCGAACTGCGCGTCATCTGCCGCTCCATCGGCGAATCCGGGCGGGCCGAAGTGCTGGCCGAACCCATCGTCGCCACCCGCGCCCGCGGTACGGGCGTCATCCCCGCCGATCTCGTGGAGGAGAACCAATGACCAGCGTGCGCGAGGAGACCTGCGAGGTCGTGGTGATCGGCGCCGGCATGGCCGGGCTGATGGCCGCGACCACGCTGGCCGACCGGGACGTCGTCGTGCTCGAAGCCGCGGGCCGGGCCGGCGGCCGCGTGGATTCGGTGCGCCAGGGCGATTACTGGATCAACCTCGGCACCCAGTTCACCGAGGGCACCGGTCCGCTGATCGACGCCCTGCACCGGCACCAGGTCCCGATGGGTTCGCTCGCCGGGAAGTCGGTGGCGCTGTCGCTCGGCGGGAAACAGGTCGACACGTCCAACCCGTTCGCCCTGATGTTCCGGTCCCGGATGAGCTTCCTGGACCGGCTCGGGCTGGCGGCCGTGGGCACCCGGATCATCGCCAACGTCCCGTTCCTGGAGATGGAAAACCGCTGGGCGAAACGGGTCCAGGCGAAGCTCGACGCCCGGCGCGCGGACTTCGTGCTGCGCGGGGTCACTTCGGACCTTGCCCGGAAAATGGTCCGCTCGTGGTCCGGGCAGTGGATGGGCTGCGAACCGGAGGAGACCGCCGCCGCGCAGTTCGTCTACTCGATGGGCATCCTGCTGACCGACCCCGGGAAGGTCCCGAACCTCTCGCTGCCCGAAGGCGGCAACCAGACGCTGACCGACATCCTGGCCGAGGACCTCGGCGACCGGATCCGGCTGAACTCGCCGGTGACCTCCTTGACGCGGAACGGCGACGGCGTGGTTGTCGAGTACGACAGCGCGGACGGACCGGTGCGCCTGCGCGCCCAGCGTGCCGTCGTCGCGGTGCCCGCCGACATCGCGGGGCGGATCATCCGCGACCTGCCTTCCGCGTACCGCAACGCGTTCGCGGACATCCGCTACGGCCGGTACGTCGTGGTGGGTTTCTTCACCCACGAGGAGGGACCGCAGAGCTGGGACGACTATCTGGCGGTGTCGACGCCGGAGCTGTCGTTCCAGGCGGTGTTCAACCACGCGGCCGCCCTGCGTCGCGGAGACAAGCGCAAACCCGGCGGCGCGCTGGCCTGCTTCGCCGGCGGGGCCGAGGCGGACAGGCTGTTCGAGCTGAGCGACGAGGAGATCGTCGCCCGCTTCACCGCGGACCTCCTGAACCTCTACCCCGAGCTGAAGGGGAAGATCGACGAAGGCATCCTCCGCCGGCACCCACGGGTCGTGCCGTTTTGGGCGCCCGGCGGAAGGGCCTCGCTCGCTACGCTGCGCCAGAACCTCGGACCCGTGTACCTCGCTGGCGACTACCAGCTCGATGTGCCGTCACTGGCCGACGCGGCCAACTCGGGGCAGCAGGCCGGGGAAAAGGTGCTGGCTAGCTTGCCCTCGTGCGGCTCCGCTACCTGATCGGGCGGCTGACCAGCTCGTCGAACTCACGGTCCGGCAGAGTCCGGTTCAACTCCAGCAACTGCTCGGCGTGCAAGCCCACGGCATAGCGGGTCTCCGGCGGATCCGCTTCCACCGCCTGCCGGATCGCCTCCGCGACGACGGACGGGTCAGCACCGTCCGCGAGGCCGGTTTCCGAGTGGCTCGCCATCTTCTCCGCCATTTCCCGGTAAGCGCCCTGGCCGGAATACTGCCGCAGTTGCGAAGCCGTCTGGTCCTCGAATTCGGTCTTGATGATGCCCGGCTGGATGATCACCACCTCGATGCCGAAGGGGCGGACCTCCATCCGCAGCGTGTCGGAGTACGCCTCCAGCGCGTGTTTCGAGGCGTAGTACCAGGAACCGAGCGGCAGGCTGATCTCCCCGCCGATCGAGGAGACGTTGACGATGCGGCCCGATCCTTGCGCGCGCATGGCGGGCAGGACGAGCTGAACCAGCCTGGCCGGCGCGAACACGTTGACCTCGAACTGGTCTCGGGCAGCATCGAGCGGGACGTCTTCGGCGGCGCCGTGCAGGACTGTTCCGGCGTTGTTGACCAGGACGTCGATCCGGCCCTGCTCGTCCAGGACCGTGCGGACGGCGCTGTCTAGGTCGGCTTCGTTTCGGGCGTCCATGGCCAGCGCGTGCCCACCCGCGGCGCGTAGGTTGTCCATTTTGGACAGCCGACGCGCGGCTCCGTAAACGATGTGCCCGGCCTGCAGCAGGTTCAGCGCGGTGGCGCGGCCGATTCCGGCGGAGGCTCCGGTGATCAAGCAGACTTTCGGCACGGTTCAGTCCTCCCAGGCGACGGGCAGCTGGTGCACGCCGTAGATGAGCATGTCGGTGCGCACGGCGATGTCTTCGGCGGGCACGGCCAGGCGCAGCGACGGGAACCTGGCCAAGAGAGCGGGCAAGGCGACCCGCAGCTGGACGCGGGCGAGTTGCTGGCCGAGACACTGGTGGATGCCGTGGCCGAAGGCGACGTGCCCGCTCGCTTTGCGGCGCAGGTCGAGTTTCTCCGGTTCAGGAAAGTGCGCGGGGTCGTGGTTGGCCGCGGGCACCGAGATGGTGACCGATTCCCCCGCGGTCACGTGTTCGCCGTGGAGTTCCAGGTCTTCCAGCGCGGTGCGCACGGTGAACGGGATGATGCTCAGGTACCGCAACAGCTCTTCGACCGCCTGATCGGCCAGCCCCGGATCGGCGCGCAGCAGCGCGAGCTGATCGGGGTGCTCCAGCAGGGCGAAGACGCCCAGCGCGAGCATGTTGGTGGTGGTGTCCAGACCGGCGCCCAGCAGGGTGAAGCCGATGTTGACCAGCTCGGTGTCGGTGAGATCGCTGCCGGTCAGGTCGCTGAGCAGGTCGTCGGTGGGGGCTTTTCGCTTGGCAGCCACCAGTTCGCCGATGACGCCGTGGACCGCGGCGTAGGCTGCGCCGGCTTCTTCGGGGGTGTTGTCCAGACGGAACAGGGTGAGCGCCTGCTGCTGGAACCGGTCCCGGTCGGCGTAGGGAACGCCGAGCAGTTCGCAGATCGTCTGCGCGGGCAGCGGCTGCGCCAGTGCCGGGACCACGTCGGCCGGGCTGCCCTGTTCGGCCATCGCGTTCAGGCATGCGTCCGCGACGGCCTGGATCCGCTCGGTCAGCCGGCGCATCCGGCGGACGGTGAACTGGCCGGCGAGCAGCTTCCGGTAGCGGGTGTGCTCGGGGGCGTCCATGCTGCCGAACATTCCCGGCGGCGCGGGCTGATCGCTGGCAGGAGCGCCGGGGACCGGCAGATGCCGCAGTTCGGCTCGCGCGCTGAAGCGGCGGTCGACCAGCACTTCGCGGGCGAGGGCGTGTCCGGTCACCAGCCATCCGGTGTGCCCGTCCGGGTAGTCCAGCCGGCTGAGCGGATTCTCACCGCGCAGTTCGGCCAACCCCCTCGGCGGGTCGAACGGCCGTCCGGCCTGCCGTTCGGTCGGCAGTGTCCTGGTCATCGCCAGCTCCCTTCCGGTGGATCTCTTGCCGGAAACGGTAGGGCGATGTTTCACTGTTCCGCAAACACAGGATCTATATATCTCCAGGCCAGCACCATATTATCGATGCAATGGCTTGCAGGTGAACGCATCGGAGGCGATCAGATGCCGGCCGGAAGGCTGAGCTACCCCGAACGGCAGCGCGTCGCGGCCGGGCTGGCGGACGGGTTGAGCTACGCCGAGATCGGGCGGCGGCTGGGCAGGCCGAAGTCGACGGTGATCCGCGAGGTCGCCCGCAACGGCGGGGCGCACGACTACCGGGCCGACCGCGCCGAGCAGGCCGCCCGGCGCCGGGCTCGCCGCCGCGCTCCCGCTTCGCTGCCCGCCCCGCCGGTTCGGGCCGCGGCCGATCCGCGGAGCCGGAGCGACTTCGAGGTGCGCTTCGCGAGGATGGCCACCCAGACCGGGATGCCCTCGATGATGGCGCGGGTCCTGATCTGCCTGTTCACCGCCGAATCGGGCAGCCGCACCGCGACCGAGCTTGCCGCGCGGCTGCGCGTCAGCCCGGCCTCGGTCTCCAAAGCGGTGGCCTGGCTGGAAGAACGCGGAATGCTGCGGCGCGAGCGGGACGGCAGGCGCGAGCGTTACCTGATCGACGACGACGTGTGGCAGCGCGCGTGGCTCTCGAGCATGGAAGGCATGGCGCAGTGGGCCGATTTCACCCGCCAAGGCGCCGAGCTGTTCGGTGACGACACGTTGGTCGGCACCCGGCTCCTCGCGACCAGTCAGTGGCTTCAGCACATCCGCCAGGACATGATCGACGCCGCCGAGCATTGGCGACGTGCTTCTCCCGGCCCGTCTTGACCTCCAGCATGGTAGAGGTACGAGGGTGAGCGCATGACGATCTGGATGTGCGGAACGTGCGGGGTCGAGCACCCGGACACCGAAGAGCCGCCGGCCGGGGTCTGCCGGATCTGCGCGGACGAACGGCAATACGTCCGCGCCTCCGGGCAGGTGTGGACCACAATGGACGAACTGGCCGCCGTCCCGCACGAGCTGGTCCACGAGGAGCCGGAGCCGGGAATCCACCGCCTGCATCGCGAACCGGAGTTCGGCATCGGCCAGTGGACCTACGTCGTCCAGACCGAGGCGGGCAACCTGCTGTGGGATCCGCCCAACGCGCTCGACCAGCCGGTGCTCGACAAGATCTCCGAACTCGGCGGAGCCGCCGCGATCGTGGCCAGCCATCCGCACATGTACGGCGCGCAGGTGAGCCTGAGCCACTCGCTCGGGAACGTCCCCGTGCTCGTCCACTCCGCAGACCGGCAGTGGGTACAGCGAGAGGATCCCGTGCTTCGCGAATGGCATGGCACCGAACGGATCCTGCCCGGGATCACCTTGGTCGAAGCGGGCGGGCACTTCCCGGGCGCCGCTGTCGCGCACATCGAGACGGAGAAGGGCGCGCTCCTGGTCGGCGACACCATCGTGCCGGTGGCCGCGCCGGGCTGGGTGACGTTCATGCGCAGCTACCCCAACCAGATCCCGCTCTCGGCCGGGCTCGTCCAGCGGCTTGCGGACCGGCTTGAGCCGTACGAGTTCGACCGGCTCTATGCGTTGACCGGGGCCGCTCTGCAGACGGACGCGAAGGCCGCCGTGCGCCGCTCAGCGCAGCGCTACATCGCTTGGGTGGACGGCACGAACGACCATCTCGGCTGACTCGCGGTCAGCGGCGTACCGGATAACGCAGGTGCAGCACCCGCTCGCCCTGGACCACCTCGACCGGGTCCTCCAGCAGATGCTGCGCGCGAACCGACCCGAAGAACCGCTTGCCGGACCCGAACACGACGGGCACGACGTCCATCCGCACCTCGTCGACCAGGCCCGCGGCGAGCAGCTGGCCGCCGACGTCGCCCGCGGCGACCTCGACCACGCGGTCCCCCGCCAGTTCCTGCGCCTTGGCCATGGCCGCCTCGACGCCGTCGACGAAGTGGAACGGCGCCTCGGGGTCCCAGCCCTCGGGTGCCGGCCGGTGCGTCACGACGACCACGTGGTCGATCCCGCCCGGCGGCTTCCCGTCCCAGCCGTCGGTGAGGTCGAAGACGTGGCGGCCGGCGATCGTCACCCCGATCCCGTCCCAGTAGGGCCGGGTGTAGTCGTAGGACGTCTGCGACACCTTCAGCGCGCCGCTCTCGTCCAGCGGGACGGTGCCGCTGGTCAGCCAGTCGAACAGCGGTCCGGGCTGGTCGTTCTCGTCCGCGACGAAGCCGTCCGCCGACACCGAGCTGTACATGACCACCTTGCCCACGGGGCTCTCCTCTGCTTGCGGGTGGCCTCAACCTAGCCGGTCGCGGGCGGTCGCTCTTGTAAGAAATCAATCGGCCGGCAGCGGCCAGCTGTCCAGCACGTGGCCGGGATGTTCGGTCAGGAACCGCCGCCGGATTTCGAGGTACCGGGTGGGCGTGAACCCGGTGAACGCGCGGAACTCGTGGCTGAAGTGGGCCTGGTCGAAGTAGCCCGCGCCGCTGGCGAGGCCGCCCCAGTCGACCGGTCCGGCGGGGTCGATCGAGAGCACCGTGGCGGCGAAGCGGTGGGTGCGGGCCAGCCGTTTCGGCGTGACGCCGACGAGTTCCTTGAACCGCTGCGCCAGATGCGTGCTGCTGACCCCGGCCGCCACGCTCAGGTCGCCGATCGCCACTGCCCCGCCGCGCGCCGCGATCACGCTGCTCAGGTGGCGGACCAGTCCCAGGCCCGCGGTCTCGGACAGCCGCCGCGTCAGCTCGTCCTCGATGAGCGTCAGCATCGCGTGCGGTCCGTCCGCCTCGGCCAGCCGTTCGCGTAGTTCTTCGACGGCGGAGCGGCCCCAAACCTGCTCGACCGTCACCGGCCGGTCGCGCAGTTCGGCGGCGGGCATCGGCAGGAACGGCGCCGGGCCCCAAGGCTTGAAGTGCACGCCGACGGACCTCGTCTGGGGCGGGTAGCCGAACTCCAGGGCGCGGGTGGGCGTGGTGATCACGCAGCCGTCGGCGTACTCGGCCGTCTCCAGGTCGGTGCCGGCGCGGATGCGGAACGGCGCGCCGAGATTGACGATGAGCAACGCGCCCGGCATCGGCGGCAGCGTCAGCCGGGCGTACGGCGGCGTGCCGTCGAGGTAGTAGAGGTCGTCGATCAGCCCGTCCAGCGGTGGTCGCGGCACTCTGGACACGTACTCCACGCCCACAGCATCGCCGACGCTCCACCTGCCTCGCAAACGCCTAGGGACATACTGGGCCGATGGCGATCATTCGAGCCGCGCGCCCGGAAGACGCGGCGGCGCTGACGGAATTGGCCAAGGCCGCCTACTCGGTCTATGTAGAACGCATGGCGGGCACCGAACCCGCGCCCATGCACGACGACTATCCCGCACTGGTCGCTTTGGGACAGGTGTGGGTAGCCGAGCACGAAGCGGCCGTCGTGGGCATGCTGGTGCTGAAGCTCAAGCCGGACCACGTGCAGCTCAACAACCTCGCTGTTTCCCCGGCCAGACAGGGCACCGGCCTCGGGAAGCAGCTGCTCGACTTCACCGACGCCTATGCGCGGGAGCGTGGCCGCTCCGAGGTCCGGCTCTATACGAACGAAGCGATGACCGAAAACCTCGCGTACTACCCGCGGCACGGTTTCCGGGAAACGCACCGCGGCGTCGAGAACGGCTACCACCGGGTGTATTTCGCCAAAGACCTCAGGGGAGTCCGCTCGTAGCGCGATCAGTGGTCCCAAAACCCTTGCTTCTCCAGCAAAGCCACCGCGCGCTCGCCCGCGTCGGCGAGGTGTTTCTCCACAAGCTTGCGCGCCCGGGCGGCCGCGCGTGCGGACAGTGCGTCCAGGATCTGCCGGTGGTCGTCCCGGGCCTTGTCCGGCCAGTCCTCGTGCGCCTCGTAGAACCCGTGCGACACGGTCTTGGCGAGAATGCCCAGGAGCGACAGCAGCCGCCGTGAGTCCGCGGCGTAGTTGATCCGGCGGTGGAACTCGTAGTTCAGCCGTTCCTGTTCGGCACGGTCCACTGCGGACTCCATCCGGTCCGCGAGATCGTGCAGCGCCTGCAGGCTTTCCGGGGACAGATTCTTCGCCGCGCGCTCCGCGGCCAGCCCGGACACGACGCCGAACACGCGGTAATGGTCGCGGATGTCGTCGCGCGTCATCCGGGCCACGAACGCACCGCGGCGGGCGATGTGCTCCACCACGCCTTCGTGGTCGAGCGTGATCAGGGCTTCGCGGACGGGCAGCTTGCTGATGCCGAGTTCGTCGGCCAGCGCCTCCTGGTCGATCTTCGCCCCTGCGCGCAACTGCCCGGAGAAGACCCGGCGGCGGATCTCCTGCGCGGCCATCGCCTTGAGGTTCGCCGGACCCGTCCGACGCGGTCCCGCGGTCTCGGGCATCGCCACGACCATCTCCCTCCGCCCGACGGTTTCGGATGAAGTATTACACGACCGGGGCACGTTCAGCGGGTCGCTCCCCCTCCGCCGCTCTCGCCTGTCGCTCCCGAAAGTTCCTCCTGAGCTGGAGTTTCACCCCGCCGGAGGTTCGCCCGGCAGTGTGAGTCATTCGGTGATTTCTGATAAAGTATTTTCTCATCGCTGGGTCTGGGTCATAGTGTGGGGCATGGCAGCAGCGGTGACTCCCGAGGACTTCCGGCCGATTCTGGATCTGGTGCGCGACTTCGTCCGGGCGAAGGTCGTTCCGCGCGAGCAGGAGATCATGGACGGCGACGCCATCCCGGACGATCTGCGCAGGCAGGCGGCGGAGATGGGCCTGTTCGGCTACGCGATCCCGCAGGAGTGGGGCGGGCTCGGGCTCGACCTCACGCAGGATGTCGAGCTGGCGATGGAGTTCGGCTACACGTCGCTGGCGTTGCGGTCGATGTTCGGGACCAACAACGGCATCGCCGGGCAGGTGCTGGTCGGGTTCGGCACCGACGAGCAGAAGAGCCAGTGGCTGGAACGCATCGCCACCGGCGAGGTTGTCGCGTCCTTCGCTTTGACTGAGCCGGGTGCCGGGTCCAACCCCGCCGGACTGCGCACGAAAGCGGTGCGCGACGGGGACGACTGGGTGATCGACGGGCAGAAACGCTTCATCACCAACGCTCCCCTGGCGGACCTGTTCGTCGTCTTCGCCCGCACCCGCCCCGCCGACGAGACCGGGCCCGGCATCGCGGTGTTCCTCGTGCCCGCAGACACTCCGGGGCTGGAAGTCGGGCCCAAGGACAAGAAGATGGGTCAGGAAGGCGCCTGGACCGCCGACGTCTCGTTCACCGGCGTCCGGGTGCCGGGGTCCGCGCTGGTCGGCGGGAACGAGGACGACGGGTACCGGGCCGCGATGACCTCCCTGGCGCGCGGCCGGGTCCACATCGCCGCGCTCGCCGTCGGTTCCGCACAGCGCGCACTGGACGAATCCGTCGCCTACGCCGCCTCGGCGACCCAGGGCGGCCAGCCGATCGGCGATTTCCAGCTGGTGCAAGCCATGCTCGCCGACCAGCAGACCGGCGTGATGGCCGGGCGCGCTCTGGTCCGCGAGACCGCAGCGCGCTACGTATCCGGGGAGGACCGGCGCATCGGACCATCGGCGGCGAAGCTGTACTGCACCGAGATGGCAGGCAAGGTCGCCGACCTGGCAGTGCAGATCCACGGCGGCACCGGCTACATGCGCGACGTCCCGGTCGAACGCATCTACCGCGACATCCGTCTGCTGCGGCTTTACGAAGGCACGAGCGAGATCCAGCGGCTGATCATCGGCGGCGGCCTCGTGCGCCAGGCGAAGAAATGACCAACCGGGCGCGGGAAGCGACGACGCTGCTGTTCGTCCCGGGCGACCGGCCGGAACGCTTCAGCAAGGCAATGGCCGCCAAGCCGAGCCTGGTCATCCTCGATCTGGAGGACGCCGTCGCGCCGGAGCGCAAGGAGTACGCGCGGGAACAGGTCGTCGCCTGGCTCGAGGAGAACCCCGAGTGCGCGGTACGGGTGAACGCGGCCGGCACCGCCTGGCACGACGAAGACCTCGCCGTGCTTAGGGGCCGCCGGTGCACGGTGATGCTGCCGAAGGCCGAACCGGCGACGACGCGTGCCGCAGCTGAGCAAGTCGGGGTCCTGATCGCGCTAGTCGAAACCGCGCGGGGCATCCTGGACGCGCGAGAGACCGCAGCCGTACCGAACGTGCAGCGCCTCGCGTTCGGCAGCTTCGACCTGGCCGCAGAACTGGGAGCCGATCCGGCCGACCGGGACGCATTCGTCGCCGCGCGGGGCGCACTCGTCCTCGCCTCCGCCGCCGCCGGACTGCCGGGGCCCATCGACGGCGTCACCGCGGACCTCGACAACGAACTGCACCTCACCGACGAAGTCCACTACGCACGACGACTCGGATTCACCGGCAAGCTGTGCGTGCACCCGAAACAAGTCCCCGTCGCCGCAGCCGCATTGCGCCCGACGCGCGAGGAAATCCGCTGGGCGCAATCGATCCTCGACGCCGGAGCGGACGGCGCGGTCGCGGTGAACGGGCAGATGGTCGACAAGCCGGTCTTGGAGCGCGCCCAGCGCGTCCTCCGGCAGGCACGAGAAGGGAACGGGCGATGACGCTCACCGACGACGAACAGCAGATGGTCGCCCTGGTCGCGGAGTTCGTGGACGAACGCGTCCGGCCCCGGGTCCGCGAATTCGAAGCCGACGACATCTACCCCGCCGAATTCATCGACGAGATGAAGAACCTCGGCTTCTTCGGCCTGCTCGCCCCGGCCGAGTACGGCGGAGTGGACGTCAGCACCGCCTGCTTCGCGCGGGTCACCGAGGAATTGGCACGCGGGTGGATGAGCCTGGCGGGCGCGATCGGCGGCCACTCCGTCATCACCTACCTCATCAAAACCTTCGGCACCCCCGAGCAACGCGAAAAATACCTGCCCGCCATGGCCGAAGGCCGCATCCGCGCAACCATGGCGCTCACCGAACCCGGCGGCGGCAGCGACCTCCAAGCCATGCGCACCCACGCCGTGCCCGGCACCGACGGCTACACGATCACCGGGTCGAAGACCTGGATATCCAACGCCGCGCACTCCGGCCTCATCGGCCTGCTGTGCATCACCGACCGCGACGCCAGCCCCGCCCATCGCGGCATGAGCGTCCTGCTGGTCGAACCCGGCGACGGACTCACCATCTCCAAGAAACTCCCCAAACTCGGCTACCGCGGGGTCGAAGCGTGTGAACTGGTCTTCGACGGTCAGAAAGTGCCTGCGGACGCCGTCCTCGGCGGCACCCCGAACCACGGCTGGTCACACATGATGCGAGGGCTGGAAGTCGGCCGCATCCAGGTCGCCTCCCGTGCGCTGGGCGTCGGTCAGGCCGCGCTCAACGACGCCGTCCGCTACGCCCAGGAACGCGAATCCTTCGGCAAACCCATATGGAAACACCAGTCGGTCGGCAACCTCCTCGCCGACATGGCCACCAAGATGCGCGCGGCCCGGCTGCTCACCCTCGACGCCGCCGAAAAACTCGACGCCGGCGAACGCGCCGACATGGAAGCCGGGATGGCGAAACTCTTCGCCTCCGAAACCGCGATGCAAGTCGCCCTCGACGCCATCCGCGTCCACGGCGGCTACGGCTACTCCAAGGAATACGACGTCGAACGCTACTTCCGCGACGCCCCCTTGATGATCGTCGGCGAAGGCACCAACGAAATCCAGCGCAACGTCATCGCCGCCCAACTCATCGCGCGCAACAAGATCTGAGGAACCCCATGACTCTCCTGGCCGATCGGACCGCCGTCATTACCGGCGGCGCGCAAGGCATCGGACTCGCCATCGCCCAACTGTTCGTCGCCCAAGGCGCGCGAGTGGTGATCGGCGACATCGACGGCGAGGCGGCCGCGAAAGCAGCGGAGAGCCTGGACGGCGTCGGCGTCGCCTGCGACGTCACCAAAGCGTCCGATGTGGACGCTCTGCTCGCCGCAGCCGCGTCTCCGGTGGACGTGTTCGTCAACAACGCAGGCATCACCCGCGATGCCACCATGCGCACCATGACCGAGGACGACTTCGACCAAGTCATCGACGTGCACCTCAAAGGCACCTGGAACGGCACCCGCAAAGCCGCCGCGATCATGCGCGAACGCAAGAGCGGCGCGATCGTCAACCTGTCCTCGCTCTCGGGCAAAGTCGGCATGGTCGGGCAGACCAACTACTCCGCCGCCAAAGCCGGGATCGTCGGCCTCACCAAAGCCGCCGCGAAGGAGATGGCGCACCACGGCGTCCGGGTCAACGCGATCCAGCCCGGACTCATCCGCACCGCCATGACCGAAGCCATGCCGCAGAAAGCCTGGGACCAGAAGATGGCCGAGATCCCGATGCGCCGCGCGGGCGAAGTCGGCGAAATCGCGTCGGTGGCCCTGTTTCTCGCCTCCGACCTGTCCTCCTACATGACCGGCACCGTCCTCGAAGTGACCGGCGGGCGGTTCATGTGACCGCCTGGGAACCCCATGCCGTGACAACCGCCGAGTTGGTGGACCCGGCCCCGGCCGCGGCGCTGGCGGCCCTGTTCGACAACGGGCTGCCCGCACCCCGGCCGGGCGAGGACCTGCCGCCGCTGTGGCACTGGGTCGCACTCCCCCGCTGGCCGGTCTCCTCGGAACTCGGGCCTGACGGGCACCCCGCCCGCGGTACCTTCCTCCCACCGATCGACCTGCCCCGGCGGATGTTCGCCGGAGGAGAAGTCCTGATACACCGTGCTCCGAAGATCGGTGAAACCGTCACCAGGATGTCCATTGTGGACTCCGTGACGGAGAAATCCGGCCGCTCCGGGAAGCTGGTGATCGTCGTGGTGCGCACCGTTCTGTCAGACGGTTCACCGCTGGTAGAAGAACGACAGGACATCATCTACCGCGAAGCAGGCACGCCCGCCTCCGAAGCACCGGTGCAACCCGCCGACCTCGCCGGCGCCCCGTTTCGCCGCACCAAAGACGGCTGGGACTTCGCCACCGACCCCACCCTGCTGATGCGTTTCTCCGCCGCCACCGCGAACCCGCACCGCATCCACTACGACTGGCCCTACGCGACCCGCATCGAGGGCTACCCCAGCCTCGTCGTGCACGGGCCGCTGATGTCGCTCGCCCTGGCCGAGGTGCTGCGCCTGGACTCCCCCGATATGCGAGTCACCCGGCTGGCGCACCGCAACCTGGCCCCGCTGTTCTGCGGCCAGCCCGCCCAGCTGCGCACCGAACCCCGTCCCGGCGGCGCGACCCTGACTCTCGTCGGGGATGCCGGGCCGCGCACCAGCCTCGAAGCCGACTACCACGAGGAAGGCCATTCCCATGCGTGACGCCGTCATCTGCGAACCCGTCCGAACCCCGATCGGCCGCTTCGGCGGATCCCTCAAGAGCGTCCCCGCCGCCGACCTCGGCACCATCGCGCTCAAAGGCCTGCTGGAACGCACCAGCCTCCCCGCCGACGCCATCGACGACGTCATCCTCGGCCACTGCTACCCCACCTCCGAAGCCCCCGCCATCGGCCGCGTCGTCGCCCTCGACGCCGGTTTGCCGGTCACCGTGCCCGGCATGCAGGTCGACCGCCGCTGCGGCTCCGGACTGCAATCGGTGCTGCTCGCCGCGCTCCAGGTGCAGGCGGGGGCGAGCGAACTGATCGTCGCGGGCGGCGCGGAAAGCATGTCCAACACCGTCTTCTACGCCAACGACCTCCGCTGGGGAGCGACCGGGGCAGGCGTTCACCTCCACGACTCCCTCACCCGCGGCCGCCAAACCCCCGGCGGCAAGCACTACCCCGTCCCCGGCGGCATGCTCGAAACTGCCGAAAACCTCCGCCGCCAGTACAACATCAGCCGGGAAGAGCAGGACCGGCTCGCCGCTCGGTCGCATCAGCGGGCCGTCGCCGCACAGCAGTCCGGCGTGTTCGCCGAAGAGATCATCCCGGTGGCCGTCGAGACGCGGAAGGGCACCGTCGTCGTCGACACCGACGAACACCCGCGTCCGGACACCACTGTCGATACCCTCGCGAGGCTGCGACCGGTACTGGGCAAACAAGACCCCGAAGCCACCGTCACCGCGGGCAACGCGAGCGGCCAAAACGACGCCGCCGCCGTCTGCATCGTCACCACCCGCGAACGCGCCGACCAACTCGGCCTCCGCCCCCTCGTCCGACTCGTCTCCCACGGTGTCGCCGGAGTCGAACCGAAGATCATGGGCATCGGCCCGGTGCCCGCCTCCGCGCTCGCACTCGAACGCGCCGGACTCAAGATCTCCGACCTCGACCTCATCGAACTCAACGAAGCCTTCGCCGCGCAAGCACTCGCCTGCACCCGCGAATGGGCCTTCGGTGAAAAGGACTTCGACCGGCTCAACGTCCACGGCTCCGGCATCTCCCTCGGCCACCCCGTCGGAGCCACCGGCACCCGCATCCTCACCACCATGGCCCGCGAAATGCACCGCCGCGAAGCCCGCTACGGACTGGAAACCATGTGCATCGGCGGTGGACAGGGCTTGGCCGCCGTGTTCGAGCGAGTGACCGCGTGACCCGCGTTCTCGGCTCGGCCGACCCTACCGCGAACGGGCTGAGCAAGGTCCGCTTCCCGGTTCCGGTGACCTGATGACCGACTTCTGCCGCCTCGACGAAGCCGTCTCCCGCTATATCCGCGAGGGCAACGCGCTGCACGTCATCCTGGGACACAGCCGATGGAGCGCGCTCGTACGCGAGATCGCGCGGCAGCACTGGCAGCGGCCGTCGCGGTTCACGCTGATCATGGCCAGCCTGTCCTCGCTCGGCGCGGTGCTGTTCCGCTCCGGGTGCCTGAAGAAGGTCGTGACTGTCTACTCGGGAGACTCGTTCCCCGTGTTCACCCCGAACCCGGTGTTCCAGCAGGCCTACGCGGACGGCACGGTAGAGGTCGAGAACTGGTCCTTCCTCAGCTACATCCAGGGCCTGCGCGCCGCCGCCACCGGCGTGCCCGCCGTCGTCACCGGCTCGGTCCGCGACTCGTCCATGGCCGACAATCCCGGCTACTCGGAGGTCGACACCCCCTTCGGCCGCGTCGGACTGGTCGCCCCGCTTACGCCGGACGTGGCGATCGTGCACGCCGCGGTCGCCGACCGGCAGGGCAATCTCGCCATCGCACCGCCGATGTTCGAGGGTTCGATCGGCGCGTTCGCCGCGCGGCGCGGAGTGCTGGCGACGGTGGAGAAAGTCGTCGACGACCTGCGCCCGTGGGCTCCGTTCGTCCGCATCCCGGCACACCGGGTGCTGGCCGTCGTCGAGACTCCCTTCGGCGCGCACCCCGGCGGCGTCTTCCCCGGCACCGAAGGCGCACGGCTGCCGGTCGAGGGCTACGCCGAAGACGTCGAGTTCTGGATCGCCGCCCGCGAAGCCAGCCGTTCAGCGGACTTCGACGACTGGATCCGCGAATGGATCCTCCTCGACCACGACACCTACCTCGCCAAACTCGGCAAAGCCCGGCTCACCACCCTGACCCGCACACTCGGCCAACCGACCCCGCCCACCGGACGCGGCGAACACACCGGGCCGGTGACGCGGCCGGAACGCGCGGCGACCTGGCTCGCCGCACTCGTCCGGTCCCGGATCGCCGAAACCCGCGCCAACGGCGTACTCGCCGGAGCCGGACTGGCCAACCTCGCCGCCTGGGTCGCCGTCGAACAAGCCAAAGCAGACGGACACGACGTCGCACTCGCCGCCGAACTCGGGCTCTGGGACTACACCCCGACCCCCGGCGACCCGTTCATCTTCAGCTTCGCCAACTTCCCCTCCTCCTCGATGCTGCTCGACACCGAACAAGCGCTCGGGACCCTCATGAACGGCCCAGCCACGCGATCGATCGCCTGCGTCGGAGCCGCGGAAATCGACCGCCACGGCAACATCAACACCACCCGCATCGAAGGCGGTCCGTACCTCGTCGGATCGGGCGGCGGCAACGACGTCATCACCGGCGCCGACGAAACCTACGTCGTCGGCACCATGAGCCCCCGACGGTTCATCGAACACTGCAGCTACGTCACCAGCCCCGGCGCACGCGTCCGCGCAGTCGTCACCGACCTCGGCGTCCTGACCCGACGGGACGGCCAACTCGTGCTCACCGCCATCGCACCCGGACCCGAGCCGCTCGCCGAACGCATCGCACACGTCCGCTCCCGCTGCGGCTGGGACCTCGCCGTCGCGGACGACCTGAGCGAACTGCCCGAGGTGACCGCGCACGACGCCCAGCAACTGCGGAAATACGACCGCGAGGGCCTGTTCCTCAGCGACAGCAAGAAAGGAACGGCATGAGCGCGCTGCTGGCCGGACTGCGGGTCGTCGAGCTGTCCGCGTATGTCGCGACACCCCTCTGCGGACTCACCCTCGCCCAACTCGGCGCGGACGTCATCCGGGTCGAACCGCTCGGCGGTGCCGCCGATCGCACCCGCTGGCCCTTATCCGATGACGGGACCAGCCTCTACTGGTCCGGACTGAACAAGGGAAAACGCGCCATCGCGGTCGACCTGGAGTCCGAAGCAGACCGCCGCCGGGTCGCCGACCTGATCGTCGGCGGTGGCCCGTGTGTGGTCGTGACGAACACTTCCCGGCACGCGGATCTCGGATACGACGCGTTGAGCGCGCAACGACCAGACCTCATCCACGTCCTGCTGGACGGCCGAGCCGACGGCGGCGCCGCCGTGGACTACACAGTGCAGGCCGGGACCGGCTTTCCCCTGCTCACCGGCACGGGTTCCGCGCCAGTCAACCATGTGCTGCCGGCCTGGGACGTCTGCGCCGGTCTGTACTTGGCCGTCGGACTGCTGGCCGCCGAACGGCACCGGCAGCTCACCGGCGAGGGCCGGTCCATCCGGGTCGCGTTGGAGGACGTAGCGCTCGCCACCGCCGGGAATCTCGGTTATCTCGCCGAAGCGCAGCTGACCGACCACAAGCGGACCAAATCCGGCAACACCATCTACGGCACTTACGGCGACGACTTCGAAACCGCCGACGGCGTCCGGGTGATGATCGTTCTGCTCACCGAACGACACTGGAACAAAATGCTCGCCGCAACCGGACTCTCCGACGCCTTCGCCGGGCTGAGCAAGACGCTGGGGATCTCGTTCACCACCGAGTCCGACCGGTACCGGCACCGCGACGTGATCACGCCGCTGCTGGCACGGTGGTTCGGGCAGACGCCGTACGCGCAGGTGGCGGAAGTGCTTACCCAGCACCGAATCCTGTGGGAACGCTACCGCAGCTTCGCCGAACTCAGCCCCACGTTGCGCGAGCTGGCGCTGTTCGGGGAGATCGACCAGCCGGGCGCGGGGCGGCATTGGGCGCCGAAGTCCCCCATCCAGGCAGACGGTTCCCGGCTGGACCCGCGGGCGGCTCCGGAGGTAGGGCAGCACAACGACGAGTTGCTCGCTTAGCGCGGCGCTGGAGGGAGCCTAGAGCGCCGCCTGAGCCGGACGGGTGCCGGAAAATTTTTTGACACTCAGTCCCATTTGAAGCGTAGTATCAGCCTCATGGACGACGCGGGGGAAACGCCGCCGATCGAACAGGGACACCGCACGCGGGCCGCGATCCTGCTGCCGCCGCGCCGGCCCGCGACCTCGGCAGGCAAGGTGAGCGGGCGAGTACGCCGCGCGGACGGCGCGGCCGTCGGCGGAGCGGAACTGACGCTGGTCGATGCCGAGGGCAATCAGGTGGACGTCACCCGCAGCAGGGACGACGGCACCTACGCCCTGCGAACCGCCAGCGACGGTCGCTACCTGCTGACCTGCGCAAACCCGCCGGGACAACCATCGGCGGAGTTCATCACCGTACTGGCCGGACGGCTGCGGCATAACGTCGTGCTGACTGGGGATGTCGGGCTTTCGGGCGCCGTTGGTGGAGCGCCGGTACCGGCATCCGCGGCGGCTCCGCGCTTCGGTTTCACCGGGCGGCTCTCGGACAACACCGGCGCGAGCCCGGTGACAGCCGGAGAACGCACGGCGACCGACCTTTCGCTCGCCGGCACCCGCCATCTTCCGGGCCAACCGCGCGTCGTCGGCGAGAAGCCGGTGGCAGCCAAGGCCGGGGAGCACACGGCGGCTCCGTCCGGACGCGTCGGCGTGCCTCCCCTCCCGGACCCGCGGCAGGGCCCGGAATGCCGATGACCTGCGCCCCGCCGCACCTCCCGCCGGACGCTCGCGGCGGGCTGTCGACCTGGGTCCGGAACCTGCTGTCCTTTCCCCAGCAGGTTCCGGACCCTGCCCCCAGCCGACGCGAGCCGGGGGCGGCTGCTGGGGTGGGCACAATGGACGGGGTCGGCGTCCACAGTGGACTGCGGGCGAGCAGGGGTCTTGCGGCTGCGCTGGGCAGGTTGGGGTCGGTCAAGGGCACCCAGGCGCCCAGGCCAATGCCGGGCCAGGACACCGTGGCTGCGCCGAGCAGGCTACTGCCGGTCAAGGGTGCCCGAGTGCCCGGACTGGTGACAGGCCAGGACGCCGCGAGGCTGACACCGATCAACGACACCCACCGGCCCGCACCGACGACAGGCCAGGGCACCGTGGCCGCGCCGAGCAGACTAGTGCCGGTCAAGGGTGCCCGAGTGCCCAGACTGGTGACAGGCCAGGACGCCGCGAGGCTGACACCGATCAGCAACACCCACCGGCCCGAACCGACGACAGGCCAAGACGCCGTGGCCGCGCCGAGCAGGCCAGTGCCGGTTAAGGGCACCCGAGTGCCCGGACTGGTGACGGGCAAGGGCGCAGCGACCGCACCGAACCGGCTAGCGCCGCTCAAGGGCACCCGCGGGCCCGAACCGATGCCGGGCCAAGACGCCGCGACCACGCTAAGCAGGCGGGCACCGCTCAACAACACCCGCGCACCCAGGCGGACTCCGGACCGGAGCACCACCGCGCGCAGGAGCCGGAAGATGGCCAGGCTCGCGAACCCCGTCCGGGCCGCCCTGGTGGGCGGGGCCGGACGGGGCGCTCGCGAGCGGCGGTTATTCCAGCAGCTGGCGGTAGACCGCCTCGGTTTCGCGGGACGGGTCGATGCCGAGTTCGTCTCGCAGGGTCGTCCGGAGTTCCTGGTAGGCCACCAGTGCGTCGCCGCGGCGGCCGCTGCTGTCGAGGGCTCGCATGAGCTGGCGGCAGAACCATTCGTCGGACGCGTAGCGCGCGGCGAGGGAACGCAGTTCGGCGATCAGTTCCCGGTGCCGGCCCAGTTCCATCTCGGACTCGATGGCCAGCTGGAGCGTGTCGCGCCGCTGTTCCTGGAGGTCTACCGCGTATGCCGAGAGGTGCGGGCCGAGCTTGATGTTCGCCAGCGGGGTTTCCGCCCACAGCTCGAGGGCGGACCGCAGATTCGCCGCGGCGTCGGCGAATCTGCCTTCGGCGAACTCGCGCCTGCCTCGCTGCCGCAGTTCGTCGAAGCGCCGCAGGTCGAGCTGGTCGGAGCCGACCCGCAGGAGGTAGCCCGGCGAGCGCGTGATCAAGATCTCGTCGCCGCCCGCGAGCCGTTCGTGCTCGATCAGCCTGCGCAGCTGGCTCACGTAGGTCTGCAGGGTGGTCAGCGCGCTGCGCGGGGCGTCCTCGCCCCAGAGTTCCCTGATCAGCGAGTCGGTCCCGACCACCTGGTTCGCCCTGACCAGCAGCAAGGCCAGCACCTGCAGCACTTTCGGGGCCTTCGGGGTGCACTCGCGCGACCCCTTCCACACCTGCAGCGACCCCAGGAGCGAGAACCTGATCCGGCTGTTTTCCGCAGGTCTCGGCCGTTCCGCGGGAATCTGCCCGACGAGGCGCAGTTCCGCGTTCTGCTCGTGACGCTCGGCGAGATCTTCGCACCGCGTCGAAGGCGCAGTGAATGCCACAACGAACCCCCCAAGATTATAGGTTCTTCAAGCACATGGTTCGACGAGCGCTTCGTCGCGCTCAGAATTGCACGCAAAGGAGACTTCTTATTGCTCCGACCCCAGACCCAGTCATTCTTTCCGAAACGAGAGTTCCGGAAAGCAAAATCGACTTTACCACCGGCCCGGTAGGCCGTCAACCAACTGTCGCGGCACCCGGTGAGCAGTTATTCCCTGCCGGGACAATAGGGGACCGCCGTTAGGCTGAAGCCGCAGTGATCTGCCCCTCGCAACGCACAACCAAAGCGGGGAAGCAGTGCAATACCGGCCGGATAAAACGGGCGGCGCGCGTCGATTCGGCATGCCCTCGGCACGGTATCCGGCAATTTTCCGGTGAACGGCTCGATACTGCCCGGCAAACCCGGCCCCTATTTCATATGCACGAATATGCATTTGTTCGCGGCAGTAGGCTAGGACTCCCGGTCTGACGTCGCCCGGGTTACCGAACGAATGTTCAATGCGGCGGGGAAAGTTCGTCCGCCGACCTTTCGCGTATAGGTCTAGACCTCCGGCGACGCAATTCAGGCCGGAAAAACGAAGCTCGCCATCAGCACGTGCACCGCGGTACCTCCGACAATGCTCAGAACCGCATTGCGGCGCCACAGGTGCAACCCGGCCGTCACCGCCAGCGCGACAATCGGCGCGAATGCGCTCGGCGCGGTCCACGAAACGTCCCGCAGGCAATAAACGAGCAGGATCACCATCACCCCGGCCGGCATGCGGGTGCTCAAATACCGCACGATCCGACTGGAGCGCAACGGGGCCAGCACGGCGAAAGGGAGCGCGCGAAGTGCCCAGGTAACAGCGGCGGAAACGGCGACGGCGGCCAGCAGGTAGCCGAGGTCAGGCATCGGACGCAGTCCTTCCGCGGAAGGCGCACCGGACGAGCAACGCGACAGTGAACAGCAAAAACGCCACCAGCAGCATTTGGCCGGGGAAAACGACCCGGGCCACGCCCGCGCTGAGTGCGGCCAGGATCGGGGTCGGCACGTCTTCCCGGCGTTCGCGGACGGCGTCGATCGCCAGCACCACGAACAGGGCCGTCATCGCGAAATCGAGGCCGACGACGCTGCTCGGGATCAGCGAGCCGAGCAGACCGCCCGCGGTCGCGCCGCCGACCCAGAACAGGTGCAGGAACAGTTGCAGCCACAGGATTCGCGCGCCGTCCCAGTCGCGGGCGGAGTCCGTTGTGGACAGTGCGTAGGACTCGTCGGTGAGGGCGAACGTGCTGTACGCGCGCGCCCCGCGCCCGCGCACCCGGTGCAGCGGGAAGGACAGGGCGTAGAAGACGTGCCGGACGTTGACCAGGAACGCCGACAGCCCGATCGACGCGAGCGGAGCCGCCGCCGCGGCCAGGCCGATGAGCAGGAACTCGAACGAACCCGCGTAGATGAAGGTGGTGAAGATCGTCGCCCACCACCAGTCGAGGCCCGAATGCGTGAGGAACGCGCCGAACGCGAGCCCGAGCGGGACCAGGCCGATGCCTACGGACCCGCAGTCCTTCAGTGCGGCCAGAGCGGGCGGGCGGTCACGAACAGGCAGGTCAACGACGGTTTCCACCCTTGGAACACTACGTCAGCGCTCGGCTAATTTGATGTCCGATCATGGCGGTACGATGCTCGGGTGAGCAACATAGTTCGGCTGGATTCAGTGGACCGGGATATTTTGTTTCACCTGCGTCAGGACGGCAGGCTGACCAACGTCGAACTCGCCAGGCGGGTCGGGCTCACCCCTCCCCCGTGCCTGCGGCGGGTCAAACGCCTCGAGGACGCGGGCGTGATCGCCGGCTATCGCGCGGTGCTCGATCCCGAGGCGGTCGGCCGGGGCCTGGAAGCGCTCATCGACCTCGAGGTGTACGCGACGGACCGGGCGACCATCGAGTCGCTCGAGGACACCATCGCGGCCTACGAGGAGGTGATCGAGTTCCGGCGGCTGTTCGGCCGCCCGGACTACTTCATCCGGGTCGCGGTCGCCGACCACGCCGCGTACGAGTCGTTCCAGACCCGCAAGCTCGCCGGGCTGCCCGGCGTCCTGCGCGTCACGTCCCACCTCACGATGAAGAAAATCAAGAGCGACACCTGACGCCGTTCACAGCTCCAGCACGGCAAGGAGGTTATGGCCGGTCCGGCCGGTCTCGCGGAACCCGAGCTTCTCCAGGACCCGGCGGGACGCGAGGTTCCAGTCCCAGACCGTCGCCCGCAACCGCCGGTAGCCCGCTTCGCGAGCCCACGCGACGACGGCCTGGCCCGCCTCGGTAGCGTAGCCGCGACCGTGCGCCGCGCGCAGCAACTCGTAGGCCAGTTCCGGCTCGTCCCCGGCGAAGATGAGGCCGCAGTATCCGATGACCTCGGCAGTGTCCTTTCGTTCCACCGCAAGAAGTCCTGGATTCTCCGGCGTCCGCGCCGCGAGGTCCGCCACGGTCGGCCTGCCGTCGGGGGAAATCCGCCGGTGCGGCGGCACCCGCGGATCCCGTTCGGTCCACAGCTGGCGATAGACGGCGGCCTCGCTCGCGGTGCGACGCCGGAGGACGAGACGGCTGGTCTCCAATGACATCTCAACCCACCGTGACCACTCGCGCCCAATCCGGCGGGGTGTCCGGCCGGTAGTGGGGATTGTTCTCGTTCGCCCAGCTCTCCCGGGGGAACAGGCCCACGACGGTCCGGCAGGGCGGTCGTGCGCTGGGCCACGGGGTTGGCCCGTCGGTCAGTGCCACGATCACGTCCGGCCGCGGGCTGGTGCGCAGTGCGGTGGCGAACCCGGTGCGCAGATCCGTGCCACCGCCGCCCAGCAGTGGGATTCCCTCGGCGCTGCACAGCTGTCCCGTGACGTAGGCGGCGGCGTCGCACGACAGCACCGACACGAGATCGCGCCGGCCGCCGACCGCGCGGACGATCGCGGCGATTTCGAGGATCGCGCTCCCCAGTTCGGCGTCGCTCACCGAGGCGGAGGTGTCGACGATGACGCAGACGTTCGGCGGACGCCGGCGCAGGCTCGGCAGGACGACGCCGGGCAGGCTGGCGGATCGGCGCGCGGGCCTGCCGTAGGTGTAGTCCTCGCCGGCACCGGACATCGCCGACCGGAGCGCCGCGCCCAGCAGTTCCCGCCACGGCTGCGGCGGGTGGAATGCCTCCTGCGCCCAGCGTTTCCAGCCCGCCGGAACGTCGCCGGGACTGCCGTTGATGCCTTGCGCGACCCGGAATCGGACGGCATCTCGTTCCTGTTCGCTGAGCCCGTGCGCGCCGTCAGGCCCCAGCTCCCAGCCGCGCGCCAGCCCGTCCGCGCCGCTGCCGCAGTCGAGCCAGGCGTAACCGGCGGTGAAGGGCCCGAGCCGGAATTGGCCCAGGTAGTCCTCCATCAGCTCGCCCTCGCGCAACCTGAGCAGCGCCGGTTCGACCGCCCCTTCGGGCCGGGGCAGCCCGTCGCCGAACACGTCGTCGTTGATTTCGCAGTCCGCCGCGATGTTCATCCGCAACCGCTCCCCTGGCCCGGTCAGCTCGTGCTTCACGGCGTACCGGTCGCAGCGCCCGTGATGGTCGCGCAGCAGGTGCGAGACCTCGTGCACCCAGGCTCCGGCCAGCTCCTCCAGCGGAGTGCGGTCCACGAACGCCGGCGAAACGTAGCAGCGCCAGTGGCGGTCCACGCTCATCGTCGGCACTTGCCGCGACTCCACGGGGTGGAGGGCGAACAACGCCGTCGCCAGGTACGGCCGCTGCCGGACAGCGTGCAGCCGCGCGGCGAAAAGCTTCTCCTCGTCCATAATCATGAGCGCACACCCGCACGCCGTGACAGGGCCACCGCCCCGGACAGCCGCTCGATTTCCGCTGGCACCTGCCAATCGTCGCGGCGCAGCGCGGCCAGCGTCGAGGCGGGCACGACCACCAGATCCGGTGCGCCGGTTTCCAAGGCCAGCACCAGCAACGACCACGCCGCGTTCCAGCGAGACTCGTCCGGCCGGTTGCGCACCGCTTCCACGACCCCGTCGAGGACCGTCTGGCGCAGGTCGCCGCGTTCGGGCAGCACCGCCGCGCCGGGATCGGCGAGCAGGGTTTCCGGATCGGGCAGGTCCATCCGGTCCAGGCTGGCCAGCAGTTCCAGGCCCGGGCCGTCGCCGACCGTGCCGCGCACCAGCATGGACAGCACCTCCCGAGAGACGCCCGCCGCGGTGGCGAACGCGATCAGCCGCATCGTCATTTCCCAGCTGCGCGGGGAAGGCCACGGACCGCCGCGCCGGGCTTCGCTCTTCGGCAGTTGATGCACGAGCGCGGGCCGGGTGCCCAGCAGCCCGCAGACCGCGCGGCGGGCGAACGTCACGGCTTCGGGCAGCTGTCCCGGGTCCAGCCGCGGCAGCACCGCCTTCGGCCACGTCCCGCCCAGGCCGCGCACCACGACGTCGTGGTCGTAAGTCCACTGCAGATGGACGAACCGGTTGGCCAGCGGCGGGCTCAGCTCCCAGCCGTCGGCCGCGGACGACCGAGGGTTGGCGGCGGCCACGATCCGGATCCCCGGCGGCAGCCGCAGGGCGCCGACCCGCCGTTCGAGCACGACGCGCAGCAACGCGGCCTGGACGGCGGGCGGCGCGGTGGACAGCTCGTCCAGGAACAGGAGTCCCCGGCCCGCCCGCACCAGGCGCACGGCCCAGTCCGGCGGGGCCATCGGGACGCCTTGTTGCGCGGGATCGTCGCCGACCACCGGAAGGCCGGAGAAATCGGACGGCTCGTGCACGCTGGCGATCACCGTCGTCAGCGGCAGCTCAAGGGTCTCCGCCAGCTGGGTCAGCGCGGCGGTTTTGCCGATGCCGGGTTCGCCCCACAGCAGCACGGGCAGATCGGCGGATACGGCCAGCGTCAACGCTTCCAGCTGACTGTCGGCACGCGGTTCGGTCGTCGTGTCATCCAGCAGGGCGAGCAGATCAGCGGCGACGTCCAAGGGGCGGAAGGGCATGGTTTCAGTCAGTTTTGATCACCTTTCAGGTCGGGAGAGAGCGGCGGCGGGTGTCCGATGTGGACCGAGGCGGTCCGTAGCCGGTCAGTCCGGCTCGGTAGAGGCCGTGCAGTACTTGGCGGCGCGCGGCGGTTTCCAGTTCGTCGCGTAAGGCGCCGCTGCGCAGGAGTACGTCCGGTCCGAGCAGGTCTTCGACGGCGGCGAGGGCACCGGCGGTGTCGCCGTGGTCCAGCCGCGCGCGGACGTCCACGAGGTTTTCCGGATTTCGGTGTGCTTCGTCGATCGCGCGCAGGCACGGCAGTTCGGTGCCGCCCAGCGCGCCCAGGAGTTCTTCGCGGCGGATCTCGTCGGGGTCGTGGTCGAGCGGGACCAGCACGCCGTTCACCACGCCGATCCGATGCGTGGCCCCACGGCATTCGACGAGGCGATTCCTTGCCCCGTCAGGGTTTCTCGGCGCACGGGGCGGATGGCCGGGCCGAAGTGCCGACGCGACAAGCGGATGCAGCTGGTCGACGTCGATCAGCCCGGCGTGGAGCAGCTCCAGGTCAGGCAGGACCCACGTCGCGGCGTCCGGCAGGACCGGCATCGCCCGGGTCCGGTCTTCGGCTGCTCCGCCCACGTTCAGCGTCAGCCGCCGCCGGGAGGTGAGCCGCACGGCGACGAGGCCGGTCGTTCTCCCCTCCGCGCGCAGCAGCAGCGCCGCCTCGGCCATCCACCGGTCCATCGCTCCCGAACGTTCTCTCAACTCGCTCGTTCTGCGGGCGTCCCACAGGTGACGATGCAGGTCAAGGCGGTATCGGCGGTCCGGGCGCGGATGCGGATGAAGCCCCGGCGCGGACGGCGTCCACAACGCGAGGCTGATCCGCTGGCCCGCATCGGCCCACGCGGGCGGCGTGCGGGCGACGAGGTGGATCTCGCCGTACCGGGCCAGGGACACCGTGAGGCCGGGCCGCAGCAGGCCGTCCGGTGCGATGCGCGGGAAATGCCAGCGAAGCAGGTCCGGAGCCAGGTGCCGCAGATCGGCGCGGATCTGTGCGGCGACCGAGGAACCATGCGTGCGGCGCACGGTTCGCAGGTCCAGATCCACGTCGAAGCGCGCGGCGGCGCAGGCACCGGCCCAATCGCCGGCTGAGCGGCGGGCGGTCGCGGATTCGATCATCGGCGGCGGCACGGCGAATTCGCGCACGCGCGCCCAGAAACGCAGGCGGGGATTCTCGTTCGCGGGGAAAGTGCCCATCAGCACTCACCTGCGGCGAACGGAACCTCCGATCTGTTCGAGTAGGTGCTCATCACGATCAGCGTAGCAGGACGGCGGCCCGCGGGAGGCGGATCCGACGTGTCATATTCTGACACCCACGTGTTCCGCAGAGCGGTCAGCGGGCGTCACCAGGCGCGTCCGGGTCGTTACGGTCGGGGCACACGACAGGGAGGGAGTCCTGGTGACGGAACCGAAACGGCAGACCCTCACCGAGCGCCGGGCCGAGGAGCTGCGCATGAGCATCGCGCTCACCGCGCGCGACCTGTTCGTGGCCGAAGGCGATACGTCGGTCACTGTCGAACGGATCTGCGAGATCGTCGGGATCAACCCGCGGACGTTCCACCGGCATTTCCCGGTCAAGGAGGACGTGCTGATGCCGCTGCTGCGGCGCAGCGAGCGCGTCATCGTGCAGGGGCTGGAGGACGCTCCCGACGACGCGGACCCGATCGAGGTGCTCACGGCCGTCCTCACCACCGAGCTGAACCGGCGGCAGGTGCCCGAGTACGACCACCAGATCATGACGCTGATCGTCAACACCCCGCAGTACCGGCTCCGGTTCGTGGAATGGTGCGAGGGTCTCAGCGAAGCCGTGACCCGGTTCCTGGCGCGGTATTACGAACTCGACCCGGACCCGTTCCTGCGCGAACTTCCCGCGCTGCTGGTGATTCAGACCATGCGGCACTCGCTGACGCGATGGGTGCAAAGCGGCGGTTCGGACGATTTCAGCGACATCGAACGGTGGGATTCGCGCGGACTGCGGATGGCGTTGAGCGGGCTGACCCGGCTCAAGCCATAGGCGGCTATGCCAGGAACCTAAGCTGCGACGTGACACCGGGGTGACCGGATGCGCAGGTCCGTGAGGGCCTCCCGGAGGGAATCAGATTCCGTGAGGGTTCCCCTCACAGACGGCGAGGTTCAAGACCAGGAACTTCAGCTGCATCACCTCGCTGACCGTCAGCAAAGGACGCCAGCGCGACCGAAACGCTCGATTAATGCCCACATGACCGTGTCCGCGACGCACCCAAGGCCACATTGGGTGCGTCGCATGCACCCAATGTGGCATTGGGGGCGCTGACCCTCCCCGCCGAGCCACCGCAGTCCCGCCAGCCCCTGAGACCTGGGCAGCCACGCCTCAAACCGCACCCGTAGCTTCGCCTGAGTTCCTGGCGTGGGAATCTGATTCCCGCAAGGCTCCCCGCACTGACCTCAAATAGGGGTTACGAAGACGCGGCGTGGCTGGCGGCGATGTAGCCGTAAACGACGCCTTGGCCGATCGTCGCACCCGCGCCCGGATACGACGTGCCGAAGGCGTTGGCCGCGGTGTTTCCGATCGCGTAAAGGCCTTCGACGACTTCGCCGTCCTCGCGCAGGACGCGGGCGTGTTCGTCGGCGACCAGGCCGCCGCAGGTGCCGAGGTCGCTCAGGACGACCTTGACCGCGTAGTACGGGGCTCGGCGCAGCGGGGCCAGGTTCGGATTCGGGCCGATGGTCGGGTCGCCGTAGTAGCGGTCGTAGGCGCTGTTGCCACGGCCGAAATCGGGGTCCTTTCCGGTATCGGCGTGGTTGTTGAACTGGTGGAACGTCTCCTGGAACGCGGTTGCGGGGACTCCCATCGCGTTCGCGAGCGCACCGAGGTCGTCGGATTTGTGCGCGATTCCGGCGCGGTACCACGACTCCGGGATCGGCTGCCGGGGGAAGCAGCGGCCGGCCAGGATGTAGCTGTCGCGGTAGCGCTGGTCGAACACCAGCCACATCTCCTCGACCGGCGTGCCCGCTCGTTCGCGCGCCAGGATTTCCTGGCCGAACGACATGTAGTCGATCGCCTCGTTGATGAACCGTTTCCCGGTCTGGTCGACGATGAACGAACCGGGCAGCGACCGCTCGGCGAGCATGACCGCCGGGGCGCGGCCGGGCACCGGGGCGAACGCCGGGAACCACCAGGCCTGATCCATCAGCGCGATGCCCGCGCCGAGTTCCTGTCCGGCGAGGATGCCGTCGCCGGTGTTGCCTTCCGCCCCGAGGCTGGCGTGGTCGCCGAGGCGCGGGGACTGGAATTTGTGCCGTGCCTCGACATCGTGGTCGAAGCCGCCCGCGGCGAGGACCACGCCGCGGCGGGCTCGCACGGTGACCTCCTTGTCCCCCTGACGCAGCACGGCGCCGGAGACCCGGTCGTCGTCCTGGAGCAAGCGCACGAGAGTGGTCTCTGTCCACACGGGAATGCCCGCGCGCAGCACGCCCGCGAACATCCCGGCGGCGAGCGCTTGCCCGCCCGCGAGGTAGTCGCGGCCGATCAGCAGGCCGCCGATGCCGAGCGCGGCCCTGGCGAAAATCCGCGGCAGTGCCTTGAACGGCTTGCGCGCCACCAGGTTCATCCACTTGTAGTCCGCGCCGGTGACCGGCATCGGCACCGGGGCCTCCATCACGCCGGGACGGAGCCGGGGACGTTCGTCGCCGAGCACGGAAGCGTTGAACGGGCGGCATTCGCACGTCCGGCCTTCCGGACGGCCGCCGGGCTCCTCGGGGTGGTAGTCGGAGTAGCCCTTCGCCCAGAAGAAGCGCATGGGTGTGGTGCGGCGCAACATGTCCACCGCGGCGGCGCCGTGTTCGAGGTAGGCGCGCCCGCGTTCGGCCGGGGCCGAGTCTCCGACCACCGCGTTCAGGTACGTGCCCGCGTCAGCGACCGCGCGTGGTCCACGCTCGGACAACGCGGCGTTGCCCGGGATCCAGAACGCGCCGCCGGAGCGCGCGGTCGACCCGCCGACGTAGCTGGTCTTTTCGACGACCAAAGTGGACAGTCCGCGTTCATGGGCGGCCAGTGCGGCGGCCATTCCGGTTCCCGAGCCGACGACGAGGAGGTCGACCGTCGTGTCCTTGGCCGGTACGAGCGCGGGCATTTTCTTCTTCATGTCCTTCGGGCTCCACTTCGTTAGCGGCCGAGGAATGCCAGGACGGTGGCTTCCCAGGCGGCCTTCTGTTCGATCATGACCCAGTGCCCGCAGTTCGGGAAGACGTGTACCTCGCCCTGGGGAAGGACGCGCATCGGGAGCAGCGCCATGTCTACCGGGCTGACTCGGTCGTCGCGGCCCCAGGTGACCAGGGTGGGGAGGTCCAACCGGCGCAGTTGCGCCCACGGCGGGGTGGTGTCCGCGCTGCGCGCCATGCGGGCGAGTGCCGCCGCGCCGTACATCCGGCGGGAGTTCTCCAGCGTCGCGGGGTCCGTGGCCTGCTGCCAGCGATCCTCGATCATCTCTTCGGTGACCAGGGCCTGGTCGTAGACCATCGAACGCAGCCAGGCGACCAGCGCCTCGCGGGTCGGGTTCTCGACGAACTCGCTGAGCCGGACGATTCCTTCTCCTGGCTGGGCACTGAAAATCGGCGTGCCGATGCCGCCGACCGTGACCAGCCGGTCGATGCGTTCGGGAGCCGAAAGCGCGTAGTTCGTCGCGACGAAGCCGCCCATCGAGTTGCCGACGACGCGCACGCGGTCGAGCCCGAGACCGTCGAGGAACGCGCCCACGGCGGTCCCGGCGGACTGCATCGGATGGACGGCGCCGAAGTCGTCGCTGACGCCGAAGCCGGGGAACTCCAGCACGAACGTGCGGTAGTGCTGGGCGAAGGCGGGCAGGTTGGCGCCGAAGTTGCGCCAGCCGGTCACGCCGGGTCCGGAACCGTGCAGCAGCACCAAAGGCGGGCCGTCGCCGCTTTCCCGGTAGCGCAGGACTCCGTGTTCGGTGGGCAGTTCGAGCAGTTCGGGCGTCATGGCTCGACCTTGCCAGCGGAACCGGTGCCGGTCCGGTGGCTTTCCCGATCAGCGGACACGTCCATACCGGCCGCGGAAGAAGACCAGCGGCGCGAGGTCCGAGGACTGCAGGTGCCGGACCCGGGAGACTACGATCGTGTGATCGCCCGCCGGATGCTCGGTGTCCAGTTCGGCTTCGATCCACGCCAGGGAATCGGCGACCACTGGCGCGCCTGCGGGCGACGGGGTCCAGTCGATTCCGGCGAACTTGTCGGCGCCGCGCGCTGCCAGACGGCGGCAGATCGCTTCCTGGGCTTCGGAAAGGATGCTGATCGCGTAGCAGCCCGCGGCCCGCACTCGCGGCCAGGAGGTGCTGGTGGCGGCCGCGCAGAATGCGACCAGTGGCGGGTCTAGGGAGACCGAGGTGAAGGAGTTCGCGGCCAGTCCGGTGGGCTCGCCCGTGTCCGGGTCGATTCCGGCGATCGCTACTACCCCGGTGGCGAAGTGGCCGAGCACGGATCGCAGGTGCGTGGGGTCCGCTGTGGACGACGTCATCGAGCCGCCGCCGCGCGTCCGGCTCGGCGTCCGTAGAAGCTGCCGTCTCCCAGCGACGCTCCGCTGACGTAACCGCCGGTGCAGATGCCCGCTGTGCAGCGGCCGGCCGCGAAGAGGCCCGGGATCGGTGTCCCGGACACGTGCAGCACCCGCGAGTCCAGGTCGGTCCGGAGTCCGCCCAGCGGGAAGCCGGCGGTGGCGCCCCGCAGGTCGAAGGCGGCGACCGCGCCGGTGAGCGGGCGCAGCCACTGCGGTTTCTTGCCGAACAGCGGGTCCCGGCCTTGTGCCGCATACCTGTTGTAGACCTCGACCGTGGTCTGCAGCGCCAGTTCCGGCAGGCCCATGTCGGCCTCCAGTTCGGCGACGGTCTCCGCGGCCCACGTCGGCGGGACGCGGAAGACGGGCGTGGCGGTCTCGGTCGCGAGGGCTTCCTCGTGGGCCTGTTCGTCGATCACCAGGAACGCCTGATTGTCCTGGTGAAACAGCGTCGCCTGGCCGATCCGGCCGGGGTAGGTGTCCTCGGTGACGTACCGCTGGCCTTGGCCGTTGACGAGAATGCCGCGCGCCAGCAGCTGCGGATCGCCGAAGAAGGCCACCTCGGTCGCGTCCATGTGCGCGGTGGCCGCGCCGAACGCGGTGGCGGCGAGGATGCCGGCGCCGTCGTGTTCCTCGATCGCGGCTCCCGGACGGCCGATCAGCTGTGGCGCGTGGTCGGCGACCATCCGCTCGGAGTAGGCGAATCCGCCGGTCGCGAGGACCACGCCGAGATCGGCTCGTACGGCGATGTCCTGGCCGTAGCGCCTGGCGAGCACGCCGACGACTCGCTCGCCGTCCACGATCAGACGGCTCAGGCGGACGTCATACGCGACCCGGACACCGAGCGCTTCGGCGGTCTCCGCGAGCGGTTTCATCAGCATGTAACCGCCGCCCCGCTCGCCGGTGCGCTTGTTGCGCATCTGCGGCACGTGCCCGCGTGGGGCGGGGCTGGCGACGGTGTTGAACGGGGCCGCGTTCTCGCCGCCGGAGTAGGCCAGGCCTTCGTCGTGCGGCGGTTCCCAGCCGGGCTCGTCCCAGAGCGCTTCGCGGAAGGGGACGCCGTTGGCCACCAGCCAGTCGTAGTGTTCCAGGCTGCTGCGGCAGTAGTCGGCGATCTTGGCTTCGTCCGCGCCGGGGCCGACGGCCGCGAGCAGGAACTTTTCCATGTTCTCCGCGGTGTCCTCGAACCCGAGGGCCCGCTGGAGCGGAGTGCCGCCGCCGAGGTACACGAACCCGCCCGCCAAGGCCGCCGCGCCGCCCCAGCCGCTGGTGCGTTCCAGGATCAGCACCTGTGCGCCGGACCTCGCCGCTTCGATGGCCGCGGACACGCCAGCGATGCCGTAGCCGGCGACCACCACGTCCGCGGCCTCGTGCCATTCGGCGATCGAGGCCGCCGGAGCCGGGCGCAGGTTGTCGGTCGTCATGGATGAGTCCTTCCTTGTTGCGGGGCCGCCGTCCTTCACGGACATGAATTCCCATGCCAGGGCTGGCGGGAGGCGGGAGCGGGGGCTGGTCGTCCGTGAGGGGAACCTTCACGGAATCTGATTCCCTCAGGGTGCCCCTCACGGACCTTCGAATGTGATCATTCGGGTATCAATCGGGCGATTCGGCAGCTCTGGCGTCCTTTGTGGATAGTCAGCGGCCGTGAGGGGTCCCTTCATCCCTCAAGGAGTCCTTCACGGACCTTGAGGCCAGGAGGTCCCGCATCAGCTGCCAGAGCTTCTCGCGCGCGGGTTCGGTCAGGGACAACGCCGGGATCGTCAGGAAACCGTGGAACAAGCCCTCGAACCGGAGCGCGTTGACCGCCACTCCGGCTTCGCGCAGGCGGCGGGCGTAGTCGTCTCCGGAGGTGCACAGCGGGTCCAGCTCCGCGGTCGCGACTACTGCGGGCGGGAGGTCCGCAAGCGACTCGGCCCGGGTCGGCACCAGGTACGGGCTGTCGGTTCCGTTCGGCGCGTATTGCGCCCAGTACCAGCGCATGGCGGTCTCGGTGTTGTAGTAGCCCTCGCCGTAGTGCCGGTAGGACTCGGTGGCGAAATCGTCGTCGATCACCGGGTACAGCAGGACTTGACCGGCGATGCGCGGGCCGCCGCGGTCGCGCGCCGCGAGGCAGACCGTGGCGGCCAGGTTGCCTCCGGCGCTGTCGCCCGCCACGCCGATTCGGGCTGGGTCTCCCCCGTAATCAGCGGCGTGTTCCGTGGCCCAGACCAGCGCCGCGTACAGGTCTTCCATCGCTGCCGGGCCGGGGTGTTCGGGTGCGAGCCGGTAGTCGACGGCGAGCACCACGGCCTCGACGGAGGCGGCCATGGAGCGGCAGAACTCGTCGTGACTGTCGAGGTCGCAGAACACGAAACCGCCGCCGTGCGCGAAGACGAGCACTGGGAGGGGCGTTTCGTGGTGCGGCACGTAGATCCGCAGCTTCAGGTCGCCGCCGGGGCCGGGGATGACGTGGTCTTCAGCGATCCGCATCGCGGGCTGCCGGGTCAGCGGTGCCCGACGGGAACGGATGATCTCGCGTAGCTTGGCGGGGTCGTACTGGGTCACGTCCGGCAAAGCCAGCTCGGCGAGCATGGCTTTCACCTCGGCGCTCGCGGGATCACCGAGGACGAAACCCCGGTAGCCGTCGGCCGCGATCTCGTCGCAGATCGCGCGGTATTTGCCGAGGCCGCCGATGTAGGGCATGAACACCCGGGGTTTGCCGGGGATGTTCGCGCCCAGGTACCAGGAGTTGGCCGTCGGGAACAAGGTCGCCGCCGCGTTGGCGTTGCATTCGGCCACCCACGCGGTGACGGCGTCTTCGGTCGCTTCGATCGTCGTGACGCCGTTGTCGTCGAGGAAGTCCAAACAGGACGCGATCCAGTCCACGTGTTGTTCTGCGGTCAGCACCATGTTCGCCAGGACGCTCGGGCTGCCGGGGCCGGAAACGAGGAACATGTTGGGGAATCCGGCCACCGTCAGGCCGAGGTAGGTGCGCGGGCCCGCCGACCATTCGTCGCGCAGCGTGCGCCCGTCGCGGCCGCGGATATCGATCCTCGACAACGAGCCCGTCATGGCGTCGAAGCCGGTGGCGAACACCAGCATGTCCAGTTCGTGGAGCGTGTCCTCCGTGCGGACGCCCTGCGGGGTGATCTCGGTGATCGGGGTGCGCCGAAGATTCACGAGCGTGACGTTTTCGCGGTTGTAAGCCTCGAAATAGCCGCTGTCGGTGACGATGCGTTTCGTGCCGATCGGATGGTCGTCCGGGATGAGCTGTTCGGCGAGGTCCGGGTCGTGCACGAGTTCGCGGATCTTGGCTTCGACGTATTCGCGGGCGGTGTCGTTGGCGGCGAGATTCGTCGTCTGGTCCGGGAATGCCTTGGCGAACAGGTATCCGCCGCGTTCCCACCACTGGTCGTAGATCCGGGTCCGTTCGGCGGCGTCGACTTCGAGCGCACCGCGCGGATGCGGGCTGGTGGGCGTGCCGCCGCCGCTGATCCTCGACAATCGCCGCCGTTCGGGATAACTGGCTTTGATTTCGGCGACGTATTCCGGAGTCAGCGGGTGGTTGCGGGCGGGAATCGAATAGTTGGGACTGCGCTGGAAAACCGTCACGTGCGCGGCGGTTTCGGCGATCACCGGAATCGCCTGGATCCCGGACGAGCCGGTCCCGATCACGCCGACCCGCTTGCCCGCGAACTCCACGGGCTCGTGCGGCCAGGCGCCGGTGTGGTACAGCTCGCCCGCGAAGCTGTCCCGGCCGGGAAGGTCCGGCATATTGGTGGCGGACAGGACACCCGTTGCCAGCACGAGGAAACGCGCGTCGACGGTCCGGCCGGTGTCGGTGCGGACCGTCCACCGCCCGTCGTACTCCGCGCCGGTCACCCGGGTCGAGAACTCGTAGGCCGAACGCAGATCGTGGCGATCGGCGACGTGGTCGAGATACCGCAGGATCTCTTCCTGTTCCGCGAACCGCTCGCTCCACGTCCATTCCTGTTGCAGTTCTTCGTCGAACGAGTACGAGTAGTCGATGCTTTCGACGTCGCAGCGGGCACCCAGATACCGGTTGTGGTACCAGGTGCCGCCCACCCCGGCCGCGCTGTCGAAGCCCCGCACGCGCATGCCGCGGCCGCGGAGTTTGTACACCGCGTAAAGACCGGCGACCCCGGCCCCGACGACGACTGCGTCGAAAGAGTTTTCCACGATAGTCCCTCGTTCAGTCGTCCGCGGCGGCTTGTTTCATTTCCTTCATCCAGAGCCATTCGTGGCCCCAGTAGCTGTCCGCGGTGATTTCCTCGGCGGTGTAATAGCTTTCGTCGACGAGCTGGCCGCCGTAGCCGTACTCGATGTCCCAGCCGCCGGGGACGCGCACGTAGAACGAGATCATCTTGTCGTTGGTGTGCCGGCCCAGCGTGGACGAAACCGGGAAATCGCGGGCCATGACCTGGTCGTAGGCGCGGCCGACCGCGTCGAGCGAGTCGACCTCCACCATCACGTGGATCAGGCCGGGGTCGCGGCCCTCCAGGCTCGGCATGATCGCCAGGCTGTGGTGGCGCTGGTTGATCCCGAGGAACCGGATGCGCAGCGGACCGGCTTCGGGCGGCCCCGGCATCCGGAACGCGCCGCGCGACAGGAAGCCCAGCGTCTCGGTGTAGAAGGCGAAGGACTCGTCGAAGCTGGTGGTCGGCATGACCACGTGGCCGAGGCCCTGCGGTCCGGTCACGAACTGGTGGGCGTATTTGGTCACCACCGGGCTGTGTTCGAGCACCGGACCGTGGAAGAACTCGAGCGGCGTGCCGCCCGGGTCCTTGGCGCCGAAGCCGGCTTCGACCTTGCGCCGGTCCGCCAACTCCTGCGACATCGGCGTGCACTCCACCCCGGCGTCTTCGAGCGTCGCCCGGAGCTTGCGCAATGCCGGCGCGTCACGGACCTCCCAGCCGACCGCCGTCACGCGGTCCGCGTCACCGTGCTCGACGGTGATCCGGGACGGGCGTTCGTCCATCCGGAAGTGCAGCGCGTCCTTCTCGTCGCCGAAGCCCGGGGCGAACCCGAGCACGTCGAAGCCGAGTTCGCGCCAGCGCTCCAGATCGGTGGCGATGACCCGGACGTAGCCGAGTGCCTTTATTTCGCTCATTTTCGAGGTCCTTTCTTCAGATCATTACCCGCAGCGGACCCTGCGGGACTTCGACGCCCAACGACGCCAACGCAGCGGCGTGGTAAGTAGTGCTGGTCACATGAATCGCGTGGTGCAAGCCCGCGTGCGCGTCCCGCCAGAACCGCTGCAACGGATTGTCCATCCGCAACGCATTCCCACCCGCCCGATCGAAAACCTCGTCCGCCGCGCGCACCGCTCGCCACGCTGCCCGCGCCTGATCCCGGCGGACCTGAGCACGCGTGGCAAAGTCGATCTCCTCGCCGCGATCGACCATGTCCCACACACGGTCCACATTGGACAGAAGCTGCTGACGGGCGGCGTCGATCTCCGAGGCCGAATCGCTCAGCGCGTGCAGCACGTACGGATCATCCTTGACGAGGGTGCCGGTCGCGCCGACGCGGTTGCGCTGGTAGCCGATCCCGGCGGCCAGCACGCCCTCGCAGATCCCGATGGTGGCCGAGGTGATGCCCAGCGGGAAAATCGTCGACCAGGGCATCTTGTACAGCGTCTCGGTGACGCCGTACTCCTTCGCCGCGCTGCCGTCGATGACCTCGTCCGCGTCCATCACCCGGTAGGCCGGGACGAACGCGTCCTTCACCACGATGTCCTTGCTGCCGGTGCCGCGCAGACCGACGACGTCCCAGGAACCGTCGATGATCTCGTAATCCGAGCGCGGCAGGATCACGTGCATGCTGTGCGGCGGCAGCAGCGGCTGGCCGTCTTGGCCGCCGAGCATGGCACCGAGGAAGATCCAGTCGCAGTGGTCGGTTCCCGACGAAAACTGCCAGCGGCCGTTCAGCACGAAGCCGCCGTCCGCCGGGACCGCCACGCCGGCGGGCATGTACGGCGACGCCTGCCAGGTGTCGGTGTCGTCGCCCAGGATTTCCTCCTGCACCTTCGGATCGGCGAAGGCGAGCTGCCACGGGTGGACCCCGACGATGCCGCCCACCCAGCCCGCCGACCCGTAGATGCTCGCGGTCTTCATGACCGTCTCGGCGAACTCGCGCGGGTGCGCTTCGTAACCGTTGTACTTCTTGCGCTGCAGCAAACGGATGATGCCCGCCTGCTTGAGCCGCTTCGCCATGTCGCCGGGCAGCCTGCCGAGCGATTCGCCTTCGTCGGCGCCGGCGCGGAGGTCGTCGGCGATCGCCTCGATGTTTTCGAGCACTGATTTCGGCATAGGGGCTCCTTTTCGCAGTGGGTCGAGCTTGGGGAACAGCACGTTCAGTACTCGATGGCGATCTCGCCGCTGACCGGTTCCGCCTGGCACGCCAGGACATAGCCCTCGGCCAGATCGTCCTCGGTGAGGATCTCGTTGCGCGCCAGGTTCACTTTGCCTTCCGTCAGCGCGCACACGCACGCGCTGCAGGCGCCTTCCCGGCACGAGTACGGCGCGTCGAGACCCGCGGCCAAGAGCGCGTCGAGCAGTTTCTGCCCGGTTGCCCATGGCACGACGTGGTCGTCGCCGTCGAGGGAGACTCGCACGGTGCAGACCACCGAACCGGGTTCCGCCGCCTCGACGGCGAACGGATCTTGCTGCAGCGAAAGAAATCTCTCCGTGTGCACCCGGCTGCCGGGGATTCCGGCGCGGGCGCAGACGTCCGCCGCCAGTTCCATCAGCGGCTCCGGTCCGCAGAGGTAGACGTCGCGGTCGGCGAACGGGCGCAGCAGCACCGCCAGCTGGTGCCGGGTGGGATAGCCCTGCAGAGATTCCAGCAGGTGGAGCACCGTGAAGCGATCGGGGAACCGGCGTTCCAGCGCGGCCAGTTCGGCGGCGAAGATCACCGACTTCTCGTCCCGGTTCGCGTAGATCAGCACAACCTCGCCGCGGCCGCCGAACAGGATCGACTTCGCGATGGCGATCACTGGTGTGACCCCGCTGCCGCCCGCGAGCAGCACCACGGACCGGTCCAGCGACGCGGGCGAGAACGTCCCGGCGGGCGGGAGGACGTCGAGTTCGTCCCCGGCCGCGACCGTGTCGCACAGCCAGTTGGAGCCGCGCCCGCCCCGCACGCGCTTGACGGTGAACTTCATCGCCCGGTCGCTGTGCGGCGAACTCGACAGCGAGTAGCACCGGGCTCCGGCGTCGGGCACCCGGACGGTCAGGAACTGCCCCGCCCGGTAGTCGAACGCGGCTTCCCCGACCGGCTCCACGACGAACGAGCGCGCGTCGGCCGTCTCCTCGACGACGTCGGTCACCCGGACCCGGCTCCCGCGCGAACCCGGCGCCGTCTCGCGGCCGGTACTCGTTTCGGTGGACATCCAGCCTCCTGGTCGTCGTCGCCCGCCGGGAACGGTAGAACCGCATCCGGCGCCCGGACCGCGGCCGTTTCGCTCACTGGGAGATCCCACCAAGCGGTTGCTCGGGCTTTTTCCCGGACCGGGCTGTGCTTGCATCGCCCGCATGCTGACAACCGACAAGATCACCACCGCCGTCGCGGAGTACGTGCGCAGGCTCGAAGCGGGCGATTCGGCGGAGATCGCCGCGCTGTACGCCGAAGACGCCACCGTCGAGGATCCGGCGGGCAGCGCCGTGCGCAAAGGGCGGGAAGCCATCGCCGCCTTCTACGGCGAACTCGACGGCCTCGCGCTCACCGCCGAACTGCTGACCGTCCGGGCTTCCGGCGACACGGCCGCGTTCCACCTGCGCGTGGTCACCACGACCGACGAGTTCGTCAGCACGATCGAGCCGATCGACGTGATGACGTTCGACGAGCGCGGGCGGATCACCAGCATGCGGGCGATCTGGAGCCCGGCCGACGTCGTGCACCAACGGCGTTCCGGTCAGTGAACGACGCGCGGGTTCGCCGCCCCGGCCCCTGTTAAAACCGGAAGGCACCGCGCCATCCACCCATTCCAGGAGTGCGCAATGACTTCTCTGCAACCGGACCAGGAAATCCGCCTGATCGAAGCGGATTCGGCGCCGGCCCGCTTCGCCCGCGGCTGGCATTGCCTCGGCCTCGTCCGCGACTTCTCCGACGGGAAACCGCACACCGTCCACGCCTTCGGCACGAAACTCGTGGTGTTCCGCGGCGCGAACGGCTCCGTCAACGTCCTCGACTCCTACTGCCGGCACCTCGGCGGCGACCTGTCCCAGGGCGAGGTGAAGGGCGACGAAATCGCCTGCCCGTTCCACGACTGGCGCTGGGGCGGCGACGGCCGATGCAAGAAGATCCCGTACAGCAAGCGCGTTCCGCTGCTCGCGCGGACGCGCGCGTGGAAGACCCTGGAGCAGGACGGGCTGCTGTTCGTCTGGCACGACCCGGAAGGCAAGCAGCCGACCGAGGAGGTCGCCATCCCGCGCATCGAGGGCGCGGAAAGCGACGAATGGACCGACTGGCATTGGTACACGACCGTCGTCAACACCAACTGCCGCGAGATCATCGACAACGTCGTGGACATGGCGCATTTCTTCTACGTGCACGGTTCGCTGCCGACTTACTTCAAGAACGTCTTCGAGGGCCACGTCGCGACCCAGTACATGAACGGCGACGCCCGCGACGACTACCCCGCGCCCGAGGGACAGCCGAAAATGCTCGGCACCACGTCCGTCGCGTCCTACTACGGCCCGTCGTTCATGATCGACGACCTGACCTACCACTACGAGTCCGGCGACAACCACACCGTCCTGCTCAACTGCCACTACCCGATCACGGCGGACTCGTTCGTGCTGCAGTACGGGATCATCGTCAAGAAGTCCGCCTCGCTGCCGGAGGACGCGGCCATGCGGTCGGCGATCGCGCTCGGCGACTACATCAAGGTCGGGTTCGAGCAGGACGTCGAGATCTGGAAGAACAAGGCCCGGATCGACAATCCGCTGCTGTGCGAGGAGGACGGGCCGGTGTACCAGCTCCGCCGCTGGTACGAGCAGTTCTACGTCGACGTCGCCGACATCCGCCCGGAGATGGTCGACCGGTTCGAGTACGAACTCGACCTCACCCGGCCGACGCAGGCGTGGCACGACGAGGTCGCCGCCAACATCGCCCGCCAGGCCAAGACGGCGGAGACCGCGCCGTGAGCGAACCGAGGACCGACAACCGGCTCGCCGACGCACCCATGCAGCCGGTGCGGTGCCACCACTGTGCGGCGCGGCTGCTGGCTCGCAAGAGCACGGTGCATCAGACGAGCCTGCAATGGAACGCCGAGGCCATCGAAGCGTGTGCGGAACTCGGCGCTTCGCCGATGCCCGGACCCGCGCTGGCGGGTTGTTCGCGGCTCAAGGAGTCGCTGGCGGCCGAAGTCGCCGCGGGGACGCTTCGGATCGTGCAACCAGCCTGATCCTCCGCGTGCGCTGTGTCCGGACCGTTCCGGGCACAGCGCATTTTTGTTTCTGCCAGCCGGTTTACAGCCGAGCGCGAGGTGCCTACACTCCAATATGTCAGATTCTGACAGGTAGTCTCAATCTGACATCCGCAGTCTCTGGAGGTGGTGGTGCAATGGCGCACATCGAGGAAGCTCCCGCCGCGATGATCGACCGGGTGGCGTCGCTCCTGGAGTCCTTCGTGGGCGAACGCCCGCTGACCCTGGCCGAACTCGCCCGCCGCTCGCACGTGCCGCGCTCGTCGGCGCACCGGATCCTGCAGCGGCTGGTCGAACTCGGCTGGGTGGAGCGCAAGGAGTTCACCTACACCCTCGGCGTGCGCATGTTCGAACTCGGCTCGCAGTTCACCCGGCGGCGCACGGTTCCCCGCGCGGCGGTGGCGGTGATGGCCGAACTGCACCGGCGCCGCGGACTGACGGTGTACCTCAGCATGCTGGTCGGAGCCGAGATCATGCACCTCGAACGGATCGGCTCGTGGCCGTCCGCGTCCGGGCAATGGGGTGCCGGCGCGCGCCAGCCCGTGCCGCTCACCGCCCCCGGCCGGGCGCTGCTGGCCACCTTGTCCCCGGACCGCTGGCCGGAGCTGCGGTTCGGGCCCGCGCCCACGCCGTACTCCATCCAGTCGCGCAGCCAGCTGGTGCGCGATCTCGACCGGATCCGCGACCGCGGCGGCGTCGCAGTGGATGCGCAGGGCGTCCACCGCGGCGTGACCGTGGTGGCCGCGCCCATCACCACCATGGACGACGACGGGCACTTCGCGCTGTCGGTCTGCGGGCCGACCCGAGCGCTCGATCTGAGTGCCACGATCGCCGAGGTGCGCAACGCTGCCGCGACGGTCTGGAGAATCGCCAACGGCGTCCCCACCCTGCGGCCGCTCCCCCAGCCCTCCGCCGAACTGCAACTGGCCAACGGAGGGCCCGCGTAGGGTCAGGCGGTCTGCCCGCCATCGATCACGAAATCCTGTCCGGTGCAGTAACTGCTGGCGTCGCTGGCCAGGAACGCCACGAGCGCGGCCACTTCGGCGGTCGTGCCGGGACGGCGGATCGGCTGTCCGGCCACCGCGCCGCCGCCCGCCCGGGTCGTTTCGGAGATCATCCGCGTGTCGATCGCGCCCGGGCAGACGCAGTTCACCCGGATGCCGAACGCACCGAGTTCCTTCGCCGCGGATTTGCTCGCGCCGCGCAGGCCCCACTTCGACGCGCTGTACCCGAGTCCGCCCGCGAAGCCCATCACCGCCGCGGTCGAAGCGACGTTGATGATCGAGCCGCCGCGGTCGCGCATCAGCGGCAGCACGGCTTGCATCCCGAGCACCGGCCCGATCAGGTTCACCCCCAAAGTTTGCGCGAGGTGGTCTTCTTCGAAGCTTTCCAGCGGTGCTTTCCGGTAGAACCCGGCATTGTTGACGAGCACGTCGACCCGGCCGAACTCGACGCGGGTGCGTTCCATGGCGGTGGCCCAGTTTTCCTTGCTGCGCACGTCCAAGGCGAGGGCGAGGGTCTTGCTGCCGATCTCCTTGGCGACTGCCGCGACGGCGCTCTCGTCGAGGTCGGCCAGTACGACGCTCGCGCCCAGCCGGGCCGCCGTCCGGGCGTGCTCCGCGCCCTGTCCTTGTGCGGCACCGGTGACGAAGACGATTTTGTCCGACAGGTCCACGAGTTGCTCGGGCACGATCCACTTCCTTCGGTTCGGGGGCGCGTGACGGTACCTTCGCCGGAAGGAAGAACGGGGTGCATGCGTCCGCGCAGCGGACACCTCAGCCTCGGCTCGACGAGAAAAGGCGGACCCTTGAACGATTTCCACGGCAAACCCGGCGTCGCGATCGTGACCGGCGGGACCGGAGGACTGGGCGCCGCGATCTGCCGGACGCTCGCCGAGCGCGGCTCCGAGATCGCCTTCACCTACCGCAGCAATCGCGAAGCCGCGGACCGCCTCGCGGCCGAACTCGGCGGCGCGGTCGCCGACCGACTAGACCTCACCGATCCCGGCCGGAGCAAGGAGTACGTCGACAGCGTGGTCGAGCGGTTCGGCGCGATCCACACCCTGGTCCACGCCGCCGGGCCGCTCGTCCCGCAGCAGCATCTGTCCATAGTGGATCCAACGGACTTCGGCAAGCATCTCGCCGCGGAAGCCGCCGCGTTCTTCAACCTCGTCCATCCGGCGTTGCCCGCGCTGCGCGCCAGCAAGGGGGCGATCGTCGCGGTCACCACGGCGGCGACTCAGCGGTATCCGGTCCGCGACGGCCTTTCCGCCGGCCCCAAGGGCGCGGTCGAGGCGACCGCACGGGCGCTCGCGGCCGAGGAAGGGCGGTTCGGCGTCCGGGTCAACTGCGTCGGGCCCGGGATGCTGACCGACGGGATGGCGGCGGACCTGATGGCGAACGGCGACCTCGACGAACGCGCTCTCGACGCGGCCCGGCGCGCCATCCCGTTGCGCACGTTCGGCAGCGCGCAGGACATCGCGGAGGCGGTGTGTTTCCTGGCGTCGGATCGGGCCGGGTTCATCAGCGGGCAGAAGCTCGACGTGGACGGCGGCTACGGAGTTTGACCCGGGGCCCGGGCACGGCCCAGGCCCCGGTTCGGTCACTTGGCCTTGTTCTTGACTTCCTTGGCTTTCCCCTTGAGCGAGCCCTTGGCGTCCTGTGTCGGCGAATAGGTCCCGTACAGCGCGGGGTCCGGTTTGGGAGCGGTACCGGGGCCGCCGAGCGGCTTCGGATCGGTGACGTACTCGAGGCCTTCCCCGCCGAAGCTCCAGCCTGCCTTGGCCCCGTCCGGGCCGTCCGACAGGTGCCACACCGTGTTGTTGTGGTCCTGGTTCTCCTCGTCGAACAACGCCGTCGGCGCGATGTCGCTCTCCAGGCCGTCCGCCTTCAGTTCCTCGATCGCGGCCAGCCATTGCTTCTGGTGCACCGTGTCGCGCGCCAGGTTGAACTGCAGCATCGCCTTCACGCCAGGATCGTCGGTCATCCGGTACAGCCGCGCGGTCTGCAGCCGCCCCTGCGCCTCGGCCGCCGCGTTCGCCCGGAAATCGGCGAGCAGATTGCCCGAGGCGACGATGTACTTGCCGTTCCACGGCGTGCCGTTCGAATCGGCGGGCAGCGCGCCGCCGCCGGCCACGATCGCCTGCTGCGGGTCCATCCCGCCGAGCACCGCGGCCATCACGGGGTCTTTCACCGCTTCGGCGGTCGCGGTGGCCGGCGCTCCCTCCAGCAGTCGCGCGACCATCGTGGCGAGCATCTCGACATGCCCGATCTCCTCGGTCGCGGTGTCCATGATCAGGTCCTTGTACTTGCCCTCGATGCGGCAGTTCCAGCCCTGGAACAGGTACTGCATCGTCACCGTCATCTCGCCGAACGCGCCGCCGATCAGCTCCTGGAGCTTGTGCGCGTACACCGGGTCCGGCTTCTCGGGCTTCGCCTCGAACTGCAGCAGTTTGGTGTGTCGGAACATCAGCGTCCTTCCGGATCGAGCCGGGCCGGAACACCCGGCGAGTCCGGCAGGAGTGCCCGTTTTCCGCCGTCCTACCCGCCGCCGTCCGGGTTCGTTCTCACGGAGTCCGGCGGGGCAACGGCGCGGTGGCCGGTCCTTCGAGCACGGTGCCGTCGACGTCGAATCGCGAACCGTGGCAAGGGCAATCCCAGCTGCGTTCGGCCGCGTTGAACCGCACGAAACAGCCGAGATGGGTGCAGCGCAGGGAAACCGCGTGCAGCTCGCCTTCGCGGTCGCGGTAGACGCCCTTGCGGCCGCGTCCGTCCGGCAGCACCTTCGCCTGGTCCACGGCGATGTGTTCGGTGCTCTTCGCGTCGGCGTGGGCGAGCCGGTCGCCGACGAAGTCCTTCGCGACCTTCGTGTTCTGCCGCACCAGTTTTTCCGCCGACTTCAGGGAAATCCGTTGCGGGGAAAAGAGATCCCGATGCGGACTGACCGAGCCGGTGATCCCGTCGGCGACCACGGCCGCCGCCGCGGTGCCCATCGCCAGGCCCCATTTGCCGAACCCGGTCTCGACCCACAGCCGCCGCGCGCCCGGGAAGTACGGCCCAGCGATGGGGATGCTGTCGTAAGCCTTCGGATCCTGCGCGGACCACCGATGCGTGACCTCGTCGACGTCGAAGTGGCGGGCCGCGAACTCGCCCAGCTCTGGATAGCCTTGGCCGCCGAGAATCAACCGGTCCTCGTAAGCGGCGAAAGACCACAATGGACTCCCGACGCTGATCGCCAGCTCCCCCGGCGGCTTGCCGGAGCGCAGGGTGGCGGCCACGCAGTACGACCGCTGCACCTCCAACCGGGGGAAGAACAGCCCACGATCGAGGATCGGGTAGTGCGTCGCGACGACCACGGTTCTGGCGTCGAGTGAGCCTTCGTCGGTCGTGACGCGATACGGCGGTGCCGCGCTCACCTGCCGCACGCGGCTGTCCTCCAGGACGCGGCCGCCTTCGGCTTCCAGCGCGTCGGCGAGACCGCGCACATAGTCCGCCGGATGGAGGGCGAGTTGCCCCGGCAGCCGCACCGCTCCATGTACAGGCACCGGGAGGTCGAGCGAGTCCGTCCACTCGACCGGCAGGCCAGCCTGCTGCGCGGCTTCGTGCTCGGCTCGCACGATGGCCACGTCGTCGGCGTCCATCGCGAACGTCGCGGCTGGCCGGCGCTGGAGTCCGCAGTTCATCGGTTCCGCCAGCTCCGCGACCAGTTCCACCCCGGCGAGCGCGGCTTCGGCATAGGCGGTCGCGGTGGCGGTGCCGTGCTCGCGGGCGAGCGTCGAGTACACAGTGGACTGCAACGCGGTGACCTTGGCGGTGTTGTTGCCGCTGGCCCCTTCCGCGACGCGTCCCGCTTCCAGGACGGCTACGTTCATGCCTCGGCGGGCGAGCAACAACGCGGTAGTCAGCCCGGCGATACCGCCGCCGATGACGGCGACCTCGGCGCGTTCCCTGCCGCGCAAGGATGCTCGGCTGGACGCCGCGGCGGTCGCGAGCCACAGGGATTGGTCGGCGGTGGTAGTCATCAGCGGCCCATCGGGGGTACGAGCTGGCGCGGGGTGCGCCGCGCAACGGCAGAAGTCATGACCAGAACCTCCCTGGATCGCACCGGGTCCGGCGCACAGCTAGCCGGGTAACCGATGTCGCGGCGGGCAAACCTCCCCGAGATCCGGTTTCGAGGCGGGCCGGCGCGGGCAACCGCGAGCCATGCGGTTGCGGCGGAGCGAGCTGTCCTCGCCAGGCATCAAGCGGCAACGGCGAGGCCGCGGCTTCCGGTACCTCGCGCCGGACGGCTCCCCCGTGCGCGATCCGGAAACTCTCGAACGCATCCGCGGCCTCGTCGTCCCGCCCGCGTGGCGCCGGGTGTGGATCTGCCCGCATCCGACCGGCCACATCCAGGCCGTCGGCGTCGACGACGCGGGCCGCCGCCAGTACCTGTACCACCCCGAATGGCGGCGGGCCCGGGACGAGGAGAAGCACGACCGGGTGCTCGCGCTGGCCGCCGAACTGCCGGACGTCCGCGCGGCCATCCAGCACGACCTGCGCCGACGACCCCTCGACCGCCGTCGGGTCTCGGCCGCCGCGCTGCGGATGATCGACCGGGGCGTGTTCCGCAGCGGCGGCGAGGAGTACGTCGAAGCCAACGGCTCCCACGGTGCCACCACGCTGCTGCGGGAGCACGTGAAAATCAGCGGCGACGAACTGGACTTCCGCTACCCCGCCAAGAGCGGGCTGGTCCGAGAACTGAGCCTGCGCGACCCCGACCTCGCCGCGGTCCTCAAGACGCTCCGGCGCTGCCGCACCGGCACCTCCCGCATCCTCGTCTACCGCACCAACGACGGCTGGCACGAACTGCGTGCCCCGGAGGTGAACGAGCGGTTCAAGGAACTCGCCGGCGAGGAGTTCACCGTGAAAGACCTGCGCACCTGGCACGCGACGGTGCTCGCCGCGGTCTCCCTCGCTGCCCAGGAGGTGCCGACCTCGCAACGCGGGCGCGCGCGAGCAGCGACGGCTGCGATGAAGGAGGTCGCGGAAGAACTCGGCAACACGCCCGCGGTCGCCCGCCGCTCGTATGTCGACCCGCGCGTGCTGCGGGAGTTCGATCGCCGCACGACGATCCACCGCGCGGTACGCAAGGCGGACGGGCTCGCGGACGAGGAGCTGCGCGAACGGATCGAGCAGGCGGTGATCCGGCTGCTGCGGCGGGCCTCGGCGTGATGATTCGCCTCTTAAATCATACGCACCACTAATGGTATGTTCCGCTCATGACTCTTGCCGGAAAGACCCTGCTGATGTCCGGTGGCAGCCGCGGCATCGGCCTGGCCATCGCGATCCGCGCCGCTCGGGACGGGGCCAACGTGGTCCTGCTCGCGAAGACCGCCGAACCGCATCCGAAGCTCGAAGGCACCGTCTACACCGCCGCGAAGGAGATCGAAACCGCTGGTGGCCAGGCGTTGCCGATCGTTGGCGACGTCCGGTCCGAGGACGACGTCCTCACCGCGGCCGAGGCCGCGGTGAAGCAGTTCGGCGGCATCGACGTCGTCGTGAACAACGCCAGCGCGCTCGACCGGTCCGGCACCGAGGACCTCTCGATGAAGCGCTACGACCTCATGCAGGACATCAACACCCGGGGCACGTTCCTGCTCAGCAAAGCGGCGATCCCGCACCTGCGGAAGGCCGCGAACCCGCACATCCTCACCCTGTCGCCGCCGCTGAACCTCTCCCCCGCGTGGATCGGCGCGCACCTGGGCTACACGCTCTCCAAATACGGCATGAGCCTCTGCACGGTCGGCCTCGCCGAGGAGCTGAAAGCGGACGGGATCGCGGCGAATTCGCTGTGGCCGCGCACCCTGATCGACACCGCGGCGGTACGCAACATCATCGGCGGCGCCAGCCAAGCGCGCACCCCGGCGATCGTCGCCGACGCCGCGCACGCGATCCTCGCCCGGCCGTCACGCGAGTGCACCGGGAACCTCTTCATCGACGACGAGGTGCTCGCCGCCGAGGGCGTCACGGACCTGTCCGGCTATCAGCGCGGCGACGGCGAACTGGCGCTGGACATCTTCGTGGACCCGGCCTGATCCCGCATCCGGTCGAACTCCCCCGGCAGCGTCTCGCCCTCGTTCATCCTGGCCAGCAGCTTGTGCAGGGAATCGCGGGAGCGCTGCGGAAGGTCGCTGAGCACGTGCCGGTCGAGGTCGGCCAGCAGCGTGTTCGCCTTGCGCAGCGTCTCCCGGCCCGCCTTGCTCAGGTCGACGACGTAGCGCCGCCGGTCCTCCGGGTCCCGGGCGCGCGCGGCGAACCCGAGCGTTTCGAGGTCGTCCAGGCTGCTGACCATGGTCGCCGGGTCGATCCGCAGGTACGCGCCGAGCGACAGCTGCGACATCGGCCCGTTGTCGGCCAGTGCCTGCAGGACGCTGTAGTGCCGCACCCGCAGGCCCACCTCGTGCAGCCGGTCCTCGGCGAGCCGGAACGCGACCTGGCCGAGTTTGACCAGGAGACAGCTCGTGTGCTCGCCGATCCCGCCCGGCACCAGCGGACCTGACATCGTTTCCCCTGCCTATCGTTAGCGGGCCGTACGAATGCCGATGATACGGCTACGCCCGCAGCCGCAGGCTGTCGTCCATCGCGGCGAACGCGCGCCGCACGTGGCCGGGAAGTTCGCCCGGCGCGCAGTCGGGCAGCCATTCGTCCAGCGCGCACCGCCAAGCCGCCACGCAGAACTCGACGAGCAGCCGCAGTTCGAGACTGGGCTCGCCGAGCCGGCGCACGACTTCCGCCTCGGTTTCCGAGCAGTGCAACAGGGTGTGGCCGTTCAGCGACGGCGATTCGTCGATCAGCCTGAGCGTGGCGGGGAATCGCTGGTACCAGTTCTCGTCCATGCGGTCGAGGGTCGCGAGCATCGCGTCGCGGAAGACGTCGGCGAGCGGTCCGGACTTCTCGGTCTCGTCCAGGACGTCGAGGTAGGCGCTCCAGAGTTCCTTGACGGCGGCGAGCGCGACGTCCTCTTTGGACCGGAAGTTGCGGAAGAACGTCCGCCGCGACACCTCGACCTCTTCCAGCAGCGCGTCCAGCGGCGTGGCGTCGAACCCGCGTTCGCCGAAGATCGAGATCGCGGTTTCCACCAGCGCCTGGCGGGTGCGCAGCTTCTTGCGCTCGCGCAGCGTGGGTCCGGAAGCAGTCATCGCCCGCAGTTTAGCCAACTCGCGCCCAGCGCGCATATGCTATACAGGAGCAAATGCCACACTGTGGCACATTGCTTCGAAGGAGCCCCGACCTGTGCGTGCCCTAGTTGTCGACCACACCGCACCCGCCCACCTCTCAACGGGCGAGGTCGCCGACCCAGTCCCCGCCCCCGGCGAAGCCCTGATCCGCGTCGCCGCCGCTTCGCTCAACTTCGGCGAGGTCAAGGACGCCGCCGACCCAGCCACCCCCAACGGCACCGTGCCCGGCTGGGACGCAGCGGGCGTCGTGGCCCAAGCAGCGGCCGACGGTTCAGGCCCCGCCGCCGGAACCCCCGTAGTCACGCTCGGCACGGCAGGCTGGGCAGAGCTGCGCGCAGTACCGACCACCTTGATCGGCACCGTCCCAGCCGGCACCGACCTGGGCGCAGTCAGCACAATCCCGGTCGCCGCCCTGAGCGCTTTGCACGTCCTGCGCCGAATGGGCCAACTGCTAGGCCGCCGAGTCCTGATCACCGGCGCCTCCGGCGGCGTAGGCCGCTACGGCGTACAACTCGCCGCACGCGCCGGCGCAGAAGTAGTCGCGATCAGCAGCAATCCCGCACAGGAACCAAACCTGCGCGCACTAGGCGCACACGAGGTCCACACCTCAGCGGACGAGGTCGACCGCCCAGTATTCGGAGCACTGGACAACGTAGGCGGCCCACACCTAGCCGCCGCCTTCGCCGCGCTAGAGGCAGGCGGCACCCTAATCAACGTAGGCCGTTCCGCGGAGACAGACACCGTCCTCCCACCAGACGCCCTACTAGGCACCGAAGGACGCCACGACCGCTCGATCCGCACGTTCTTCCTCCTGGCCGACCCCTTCACCGACTTCTCCGCCGACCTAACCTGGCTCGCCGCCGAAGTATCCGCCGGCCGCCTAGACCCCGGCATCACCTGGCGCGCCCCCTGGACCCACTACGCCGAGGCGGTCCAGTTGCTGGTGGACCGCCGGCTGCACGGCAAAGCAGTCCTAGAAATCAGCTAAGCGCACCGGCCACCCACCCCCTCACCCAGCCACGGCTCACCCAGCCACAACCGCGGGATCGCGTCGGCGTCTGACCGAGCGGGGTGCCCGGCCCCTTGGGCCCAGCACCCCGCTCGGTCAGACGCCGACTAAAGGCGATCCCGCGCGCGACGGCGGAGCCGGCGCCAAAAACACAGTTTGCCGCGCAGACCTCACCAACCCAGCCCCAGCAAACCCAGCCACCTCAAACCCAGCCCCAGCAAACCCAGCCACCTCCAACCCAGCCACTACAACCCCCAGCCCCGCCAAACCCCGCCACTACAAACCCGCCCCCGCCAACCCCAACCACCACAAACCCACCCCCGGCCAAACCCAGCCCCGTCACCCCCACCCCCGTCATCCCCAGCCGCGTCACCCCCAACCCCACCACCCCCCGCTGTTAACCTGGCCTGACCCCACAACGAGACACCACGGAAGCCAGTTGAACCAGACCGGAGCACAGCCGCCAGCCGGAACCCAGGCCATTCGCCGCGCGCTCGGCATCCTGCGGCTCCTCATGGTCGAGGACGGCGAACTGCCGCTGTCCGCGATCGCCCGCAAGCTGGACCTCACGCCGGGCACGACGCACCGGGTCGTGCGCGCGCTGAGCGTCGACGGTCTTGTCGCGCACAATCCCCGCACCGACAGCTACCACCTCGGTCCCGGCGCGATCCTGCTCGGCCAGGCGGCGCAGCGCGTACATGGCCTTCAGCTCGCGCTGCCGGTCATCCAGCGGATCAACGCCGACACCGGCGAATCGGTCAACATCACGATCCGCGAGGGTGCCGAGTCCGTGGTGCTGCTGCGCGCGCAGTCGACGCTCCCGTTGCGGTTCGAGCAGCATCCCGGCGCGCGTTTTCCGTTGTACGCCACAGCTTCCGGCAAGGCCATGCTCGCCAATTCCCTCGACGCGGAGTCGTATCTGGCGAGCCTGCCCGAGCAGCTGCCCGCGCTGACCGCGCACACCCTCGCCACCCGGGACGACCTCGCCCTGGAGCTGGCGGAGACGCGCGATCGCGGGTACAGCATCGACAACGAGGAGAACGTCGCCGGAGTGCGGTGCGTCGGCGCGGGGGTCTTGGACGAGCGCGGCCTGGCCCGGGCGGCAGTGGTCATCCAGGTGCCGACAGTGCGGCTGCCCGAGGACCGGGTGCCCGAGCTGGGCGCCCTCGCGATCGACGCGGCGAAGGAGATCGCGCCCTTCCTCCCGCCGGATCGGCTCACTCGGTACTGACTCCCAGCGCTTGGGCGGTCAGCGACGCGATGTGGGTCGGGCGATGGCCGGACAGCTGACGGATCTGGGTCCGGCAGCTGAAGCCGTCGGCGTGCACCACGGTGCCTTCCGGTGCCGCGCGCAGGGCGGGCAGCAGCTGGTGTTCGGCGACCGCGACGGAGACGTCGTAATGCCCCCGCTGGAAGCCGAAGTTCCCGGCCAGGCCGCAGCAGCCTTCGCGCAGGACGTCCGAGTGCTCGGACAGCTTGCTCAGCAGTTGCGAGTCGGCGTCGTAGCCGAGGTCTGCGTGCTGGTGGCAGTGCACCTGAGTGAGCACGGGGGACTCGGACTTCTTCAGCGCCGGAAGGTCGCTGTCGCCGACGTGTTCCGCGAAGGTCCGGACGCTGCGCTTCAGCAACGCGGTCCGCGGATCGTCGGGAAGCAGTTCAGCGCCATCCTCCCGGAGGGTCGCGGTGCAGCTGGGTTCCAAGCCGATGACCGGAATGCCCTGCTGAAGCCATGGGTCGAGCGCGTCGAGCGAACGGCGCAAAACCCGGCGCGCGGCGGGCAGCTGGCCGGTGCTGTGCCAGGTCAGTCCACAACAGACAGTGCGGTCCGGGATGACCACCTCGTGGCCGAGCGCTTCCAGCACCGCGACCGCGTCCCGGCCGACCTGCGGGTCGAAGAAGTTCATGAAGGTGTCCGGCCACAGCACGACTTTCGACGCCGAGGCCGCCCGTTCCCGGCGGCGGAACCACGAAGTGAAAGTGGGCGAAGCCAGCTGAGGCAGTTCTCGTTCGGCCGCGATTCCGCCGAGGCGGTTCAGAGCCGGGCGAAGCGGACCTGACGCCACCGCGTTGATCGCGCGCGCGAACGGGGCGCCCAGCCGGAGCCATCGGGGCAGCGCGCCCATCGTGTAGTGGGACATCGGGCGGAGGCGGCGTTCGTAGTGGCGGCTGAGGAATTCGGTCCGGTAGGAGGCCATGTCGACGCCGACCGGGCAGTCGGATTTGCAGGCCTTGCAGCCTAGGCAGAGGTCGAGCGCGTCGCGGACCTCGGGTGAGCGCCAGCCGTCCTCGATGACGTCGCCGGCGAGCATTTCGAACAGCAGCCGCGCCCGGCCGCGGGTCGAGTGTTCCTCCTTGCCGGTGGCGCGGTAGCTCGGGCACATCATCCCGCCGGACGCGGACACGCATTTGCCGACGCCCACGCATCGGCGCGACGCTGCCGCCAGGTCGCCGTCGTCGGCGTGCAGGGCGAGCCGGGCGCGCGTCGGCAGGACCGGCGGCGCGATGACCGTGCGCAGGTCGGCGTCGAGCGGCGCGGGATCGACTACCCGGCCTGGGTTCATGGCGTTCGCGGGGTCGAAGGCGGCCTTGAAATCGGCGAACGCCCGCATCAGCCGCGGCGAGAACATCAGCGGCAGCAATTCGGCGCGGGCCTGTCCGTCGCCGTGTTCGCCGGAGAGCGAACCGCCGTGGGACACCACGAGTTCCGCCGCCTCGATCATGAACGACCGATACGCCTCCTTCGCTTCCGGCGCGGCCATCGGGAAGTCGATCCGCACGTGCAGGCAGCCGTCGCCGAAGTGGCCGTAGACGACGCCCTTGCGGCCGTGTTTGTCCAGCAGCAGGTCGAATTCGCGCAGGTACGCGCCGAGCCGGTCCGGCGGGACCGCGGAGTCTTCCCAACCGGACCACGCCTCGGATCCGTCGGCCAGCCGGGTCGCGAGGCCGGCGCCTTCTTCCCGGATGCGCCAGAGTTTCCGTTGCGCCACCGGATCTTGCACTACCAGCGAAGAAGCGCCGACCTGCTCAGCGCGATCAGCGACCCGTTGCGCGGCAGCAAACGCTTGCGCCGCGTCGTCTCCCCCGGTTTCGAGGTACAGCCACGCCGTCCCCTCCGGCAAGGTGCTGCGGTCGCCGGGCTTCCGGGCATCGAGGGCCGCGACCAAACCGGCCTCGATGCCTTCCATGGTCAGCACGGGAAGGTCGAGCAGCGCCGGAACCGCGTCCGCGGCGGCCACGCTGTTCTCGAAGCCCAGCACGGCGAGGGCGCGCGTCGCCGGGATCGGAGCCAGGTCGACCACCGCGCTCAGCATCGTCACGCAGGTTCCTTCGGAGCCGACCAGCGCCTTCGCGACGTCGAAACCGTTCTCCGGCAACAGGTATTCGAGGTTGTACCCGGAGACCCGCCGCGGCAGTTTCGGGTAGCCGAGCCGGATGTCGGCCAGATATTCGTCCCTGACCGCTCGCAGGCGGCGGTACAACTCGCCGACGGAATCGTCCCGGGCGCAGAACTCGTCCAGGTCGGCCGGGGAGGTCGGGCCGACTTCGAGCCGGGTCCCGTCGGAGAGGGCGATTTCCAGCGCGCGGACGTTGTCGACCGTCTTCCCCCACGCCACCGAATGCGAGCCGCAGGCGTTGTTGCCGATCATGCCGCCGATCGTGCAGCGGCTGTGCGTCGACGGGTCCGGGCCGAAGGTGAGCCCGTGCCCGGCGGCCCGTTCGCGCAGCCGGTCGAGCACCAGCCCGGGTTCGACGCGCGCGGTGCGCCCGGCGGCGTCGAGGTCGAGCACGCGGTTGAGGTGCCGGGTGAAATCCAGGATCACCGCCCGGTTCGCGGCCTGCCCGCCGATGCTCGTCGCCGCGCCGCGCGGGAGGACCGGCGCGCCGTGCTCCGCGCACACCTTCAGCGCCGCGACCACGTCTTCCGCACTGCGCGGCCGCACGACGAGCAGCGGGATGTGCCGGTAGTTCGAGGCGTCGGTGGAGTGCGTGGCGAGCGTGGCCGGGTCGCCGGCGACTTCGCCGGACACCGCCCGCTCGAGTGCTTGCTGCAGTGCCGAATGCGAACGGGCTCGGGCCGGCATGGGCGTCTCCTGGGAAATCGGGGGTTCACAGCGCCTCGGTCCTCGGGCTACCGTGAAGGCTCGCCACATAGTGGATATAGCTTCCACATGTTGTCAACTTCGACGTGAGGAGTGGTCTTCTTGACCGACATGCCCCGCAACGAAAGCGTGTTCACCTGGGCCGCGCCCCCGCTGAAGTTCGGTGCCGGCGCGCTCGACGAGCTGGGCGCGGAGGTGGCCGCCCGGCAGGCCAAGTCGTGCCTGATCCTCACCGACCCCGGCGTCCGCGCCACCGGCATCCCGGACCGCGCGCTCGACTCGATCCGCGCTGCCGGGGTGAAGAGCGAGATCTTCGACGGCGTCGGCGTCGAACCGACCGACGCCAGCATCGACGAGGCCGTCGCCTACGCCCGCCAGCAGGAATGGGACTGTTTCGTCGCGATCGGCGGCGGCTCGGCGATCGACACCGCGAAGGCCGTCAACCTGCTCACCACGCACCCCGGCGAACTGCTCGACTTCGTGACCCCGCCGATCGGCGCGGGCAAGGCACCCTGGCTGCCGCTGAAGCCGCTGATCGCCGTGCCGACCACCGCGGGCACCGGCTCCGAATCGACCACGATCTGCGTAGTCGACCTGCTCGGCCTGCACCTCAAGGCCGGGGTGAGCCACCCGTCGCTGCGCCCGTCGCTGGCGGTCGTCGACCCGCGCACCACCATCAGCCTGCCCTCGGCGGTCACCGCCGCCAGCGGCATGGACGTGCTCTCGCACGCGCTGGAGAGCTACACCAGCGTGGCGTTCGACGCGAAGCCCGCGCCGGAAGAGCCGATGAAGCGACCGGCGTTCTGCGGCTCCAACCCGATCAGCGACGTGTGGTGCGAGATGGCATTGACGTTGGTGGGCAAGCATTTGCGCGCCGCTGTCCTCAATGGACGCGACCTGACCGCGCGCACCCAGATGGCGCTCGCGTCCACCTACGCCGGAACCGGTTTCGGCAACGCGGGCACCCACCTGCCGCACGCCAACGCCTATCCCGTCGCCGGTGCGGTGAAGCAGTACCGCGCCGAGGGCTACCCCGAGATGCCGATGGTCCCGCATGGCCAGGCCGTTTCGTCGACCGCCGCCGAGGTGTTCCGCTGGACCTATCCCGCGTCGCCGGAACGGCATCTGCACGCCGCGCACCTGCTGTCCGGCGGGCAGACCTTCACCGCCACGGACGGCGCCGACGCGCTCCCGCACGTGCTCACCGAGCTGATGGCCGACATCCAGATGCCGAAGGGCCTGCACGCGTTCGGCTACGGCGAGGAGGACATCGACACCCTCGTCGACGGCACGCTGAAGCAGACCCGGCAGCTGGCCGTCGTGCCCCGTCCGGTCACCCGGGCCGCGCTCGAAGACATTTTCCGCCGTTCGCTCTGACCACCGGGAGTTATCAATGGCGACAACTCCTGCTCCGCGCAACGGCGAAACCGACGTCCGCCTGGTAGTCGCGTCGAGCGTGTTCGGCACGACCGTCGAGTGGTACGACTTCTTCCTGTACGGCACCGCCGCGGGACTCGTCTTCAACAAACTGTATTTCCCCGGCTCCGATCCCCTGGTCGGCACCGTGCTGGCCTTCGCGACCTTCGCGCTCGGCTTCCTCGCCCGCCCGATCGGCGGGTTCGTCTTCGGCCACCTCGGCGACCGGGTGGGGCGCAAGAAAATCCTCGTCGCGACCATGCTCATCATGGGCACCGCGACCTGCCTCATCGGCCTGCTGCCCGACTACCAGATGATCGGACCGGCCGCCCCGATCATCCTCGTCGTGCTGCGGCTGGCCCAAGGCGTCGCGGTCGGCGGCGAATGGGGCGGCGCCGTGCTGATGGCCACCGAGTACGCCCCGGCCGGGAAACGGGGCCTCTACGGCAGTTTCCCGCAGATCGGGCTGGCCATCGGGCTCACGCTCGGCACCGGCGTGCTGGCCCTGCTCAACGCGATCACCAGCGACGCGGCGTTCCTCTCGTGGGGCTGGCGGATCGGGTTCCTGCTGTCGGCCGTGCTGGTGCTGGCGGGCCTGGTGATCCGGGTCAAGGTCATGGAAACCCCGGCCTTCCGCACCATGGCGGCCGAGGAGGGCACCGCGACCGTGCCCGCCGTGGAACTGGTCCGCGACAAGCTCTCCCGGCGGCATCTGCTGCTGGGCATGGGCAGCCGGTTCACCGAGGGCGTGGCCTTCAACGCGTGGGCGGTCTTCGTGATCTCCTACGGCAGCGGAACGCTGAAACTGGACCGGCAGCCGCTGCTGGTCGGAGTGATGATCGCGGCCGCGGTGATGGTCGTGTTCATCCCGGTCTTCGGCAGAGTGTCCGACCGGTTCGGCCGGCGGCGGACGTTCACGACCGGAGCGGTGACGACGCTGGTGCTGGCGATCCCGGCACTGGCGGCACTGCACAGCGGCAACCCCGTGCTGATCACGCTCTCGCTGGTCGCCGTGCTGGGCATCAGCTACCCGGTGATGTACGGCCCGCAGGCGGCGTTCTACGCGGAGCTGTTCCCGATTTCGCGCCGCTGCACCGGGATTTCGGTCGTCTACCAGCTCTCCGGCGTCGTGGCGTCCGGGCTCACCCCGCTGATCCTCGCCTACCTCGCGGGCCGCACCGGCACGACCGGCATCATGGTCTACCTCGCGGCGACGACCGTGATCAGCGTCGTCTGCACGCTGGCGATCCGGCAGAGCGACCTGTTCGACGACGAGGAGGTGCGGACTTCCCGGCCGGTCAAGGAGGTTCCCCGCGTCAGCTGAACGACGGCGTTCCGGGCGGCTTGCTGTCGCCCGGGACGCGGTCGTTCAGCACGTCCCGGATCCGCTGCCGGTCGGCGGGGCGGAGATAGAGGTAATGCCCGGCTTCCGGCATGACGTCGACCTCCGCGTGCGGAACGAGCCTGCGGAGATTCGCCGCCGCCGCGACCGGATCGTGGACGACGCTGCGTCCGCCGAACAACGCCCGGACCGGCGTCCGGATCGCGCGGAGAGCGTCGTCGCTCGGCCGGGTCTGGAGCGAGATCCGGGCGCGGTAAGACCGGATCCCGGCGACGATCACCTGCGCGGCGGGCTGGTCGAACACGTCCTCGCCCGCCGACCAGGCCACGAAACTCCGCCAGTCGCGGTCACGGTTCAGCACCATCGCTTTCAGCGCGCGCCGTTGCGTGGCCGCGGAGAACTTGGCGCTGACCGTCGTCGGGTCGAGCAGGCAGATCCCGGCGAGCCGGTCCGGGGCGTGGATGGCCTGGTTGACCGCGTGCCAACCGCCGGTGGAGCCGCCGACGAGGAGGACGTCGCTGAGCCCGAGTCCGGCGAGGACTTCATCGAGGCCAAGGGCGCGGTCGCGGATGCCGGCGAACGGGGCGGTCTGCACGCTGCGGCCGGCTTCGCCGAGCGTGTCGACGGCATAGACCGGGCCTTCGAGCCCCGGGATCAGCTGCGCGTAACAGACCGAGGTCGCCATCAGGGCCGGCAGGAGCACCGTCGGCTGTCCACCGTCGCCGAAGCGGTAGACGCGAGCGGTCCCGTGGCGGCAGCCGACGTCGAACACTTCGTCGGGTGGCGGGCATTCCCGCATCGCTTGCTCGTAGAGGGCGAAGTAGCGTTGCCGCGCCTCGGGATTCTTGAACTGACCGGTTTTCTTCATGACCGGGACGCTATTTCACGCGCCCCTCGCCGGTCTTGGACGAAAGTAAGATGGCGGCATGACGGAGTGGTCGCTGGTCGTGCCGCGCCAGGAAATCACGAACGCGCAGGGTCGGCACGTTTTCGGGTTTTCGCGGATTCCGGGTGTGTTGACCTACGCGGGCCACGAATTCCCGCCTGCCGACCCGATGCCGTGGCGGGTAACGCCGCTGGGCGCGATCACCATGATCCTGGAGCTGGAGCCGCTTTCCCCGCAGCTGCCGCCGTCTCCAGTCTTCGGCCTGCGAGACCGTCCGCTGCTCGTGCCGCAAAGCGGGTCGGCACGCGGGCTCACGATCGCGCTGACCCCGGCCGCCGCATACGCGTTGTTCGGGCTGCCGCTGCGTCTGCTGGCGAACGCGAGCGTCTCCGCCGCCGATCTCCTCGGCCGCGACGCCGACCTGCTGATCGAGCAACTTGCGTCCACATCGGACTGGACCACCCGATTCGCCCTGCTCGACGACTTCCTGCTCCCCCGCGTACGGTCCGGCCCGGAGCTGGCCCGTCCGGTGCGGGCCGCGTGGCACCGGCTGACCTCCGGCCCGGCCCGGGTCGACGCGGTCGCCGCCGAGATCGGCTGGACGCGGCAGCATCTGAACGCTCGTTTCCGCGAGGAGATCGGCCTTTCGCCCCGCACCGCCGGACGAATCGCCCGGCTGCACCGCGCGGTGTCCCGGCTGCCGTCCGCGCGGTCGTGGGCGGAGCTGGCGATCGAGTGCGGTTACGCCGACCAATCCCATCTGAACCGTGATTTCCGCGGTTTGACCGGCTGCACGCCGACCGAATACGTGCGCGGGTGAGTGTCAGAGTGCGAGTTCGACCGTGAGCGGTGCCGTGCCGAGGTCGGTGCGCATCGCGGAGCGCACCGCGTCGAGGGCAGCTTGGAACCGGTCGAGCGCACGGAGGTAACCGGCATCGTCGATTCTTCGGCCCGCGATGACCAGATCGCGCAGCTGGCGAGCCTGACGCAGCGCCTGATCCGCCGCCGCGACGACCGCGTCCGGAGCCATCAGGGCGAGCTGCTCGCGGGCCGCGAACAATCCCGCGCCGCGAAATGCCGACCGCGCCGCGGACGACCGGGACTCGTCCGGAGCGTGGTCTCCCGCCAGTGCCGACCGGACACCGGCGTTGGCGTCCTGGACCGCGGTCAGGAAGACCACGTAAGAGTCGCGCCGGGCCCGCTGGTCTTGCCGTGAGGTCTCTCTCCGCCACCGGATCCGGTCGGCGAGCAGGGTGGCCCCGGCTCCGAGAGCGGTGCCCAGCAAGGTGAACAGCGGTGCCAGCCAGATCACAACCGCCGAGTTTAGGGCGTCCCGGCGCGCGAAGTGAGCTGATCGGACATCCCGAACCGCTCCAGCAAGAACGCCAGCCAATGCGCCGCATGGACCACACTGTCCGACCGGCTCGTAGCCGTCCCGTGGCCGACGTCGTCCCACACCCGCAGCAGCGCCGGTGCGCTCGTCGTCGTGGCCTGCACCCGCGCGACGAACTTCCGCACCGGCCCGGGCGGGCACGCGACATCCGCTCCGCCCGCGTGCACGTAAAGCGCCGGGTAGCGCACGGAGCCGGACACGAGCTGGTACGGCGACATCCGGGCGAGCCGGGCGACGTCGTCCGGCTCGCCGAGGTCGCCGTAGTCCGCGCCGATGGCGAACCGTCCGTACGGGTGCCGGTGGCAGCCGAGCACGTCGAGGATCGGGCATTGAGCCACCACTGCTGCCCACAGGTCCGGGCGCTGGGTGTAGGCGATTCCGGCCATCATGCCGCCGTTGCTCCAGCCGGTGACTGCGAGCTGCTCGCGGGTGGCGACGCCAGTGGCGAGGAGGTGTTCGGCGATCGCGTAGAGGTCGTCGAAGCTGTTCTGCTTGTGCTCGACGCGTCCGGCGTCGGCCCAGTCGGAGCCGAGGTCGCCGCCGCCGCGCTGGTGGGAGATCGCCAGCGCTCCCCCGGCCGCGACGAAAGCCGCTACCGGGCCGGGGAATTGCGCGGGCCAGGCGACCCGGCCGCCGCCGTACGCGGTGATGAGGGTCGGGAGCGCGCCGTCCGCTCCGGCTGGCAGGACGAGGTGGTATGGGACGCGCGTACCGTCCGCGGATTCGGCCCAGCGCAGCGAAACTGTCGCGCCCGGCAGGTGCACACGTGGCGCGCGCAGGGTGTCGACCTGCCCGGAACCGAGGCGGTAGCGGTACAACCCGGGTGACGAGGTGGGCGTCGAGAACACGAACACGAACTCGTCCGGGTGGCCGTCGGGAGCCAGCGCCGCGCTCGGAAGCACGTCGAGCGGCAGGGCGCCCCGGCCAGGCAGCGGCACCTCCTCCAGTTCCCGCCCGGCGCAGTCGAAGACCCAGGCGCGCGCCTCGGCGTCCACTGAACCGGTCACCACCAGACGGCCGCCGATCAACCGGACCTGGCTCAGCACCCGCCCGGACTCCGGAACCAGTTCGTGCCAGGTCGCCGGGTCCGAGGGATTCGGCTCGGCGAACGCGATCGCGACGATCCGTCCGCGCGGCGCGTCGTGGTTGGTGACCGCGACGTACCGGTCCCCATCGATGACCCCCGCGACCGACGAATCGATGCCCTGGACGAACGGCCGCCACGTCCGGTCCGGCAGGTCGCACACGTACTGCGGAAGCGGCCACACGGCGGTCGCGACGGCGTGCTTGCCGTCCGCGGCCACCTGGACGGCGGGCGCGTTGTCGACGTCGACCGGTTCGGGTTCGGCGGCGGGTTCCTCGCCCAGTGCATGGAAATACGCGCGGAAGGCGAACGATTCCGCGGACAGGTCGCCCGCGGTGTAGAAGAACCCCGAACTGTCCGGCAGCCACTGCGGCGTGACCAGCGGACCCATCGTCGGATGCGGGATCCGGTCCGGCAGCCGTCCGCCGGTTTCGGTGTCCAGCAACCAGATCTCGCCGAGTTCGGAGCCGTCCGCGCAGACCCCGCAGGCGAGCGCCTTCCCGTCCGGCGACGGCGCGAACCACGAGACCTGCCGGTTGCCGTCGCCGTTGGGGTCGTACAGCACCCGGCCCGGACCGTCCGCGGCGTCGGAGACCACGAGGACGGCACGATCCGGGTAGTCCGGTTCGGGAAGCCGGTCGAGCCGGAACCACCGCCCGCCCGCGAAGCGCGGGGCCGGCTCGACCATCCAGTTCGGCGAGCCGGTGCCGTCCGCGACGCAGTGACTCACCAGCTCGCGAAGCGCGGCGAGGTGCGGCCATTTCTCGACGTACGCGTCGGTCAGCGAGTTCTGCGCTGCTTGCCAGGCTGCCGTTTCGGCGGAGTCGTCCTCCAGCCAGCGGTAGGGATCGGGGAAACTGAGGCCCGCGACGGTGTCGAGGTCGTCGACTGTCCTGGCCGCCGGGTAGTCCAGCCGTTCGCCCGTCATCGTCCCGCCCTTCCCGCATCCTTTGTGGACACTCACGGTAGTGCGCCCGGGGCGGCCGCGACCCGCGACAGTTGCCGCACGTTTCGCCGCGCCGGTGCGGCATCGGTCGCGTGGGGTCACGAGGCGCGCCGGTCCTTCACCACCCGGCCGCCCTGAACCACCAGCACTACCGCCTCCCGGTCGCCGAACAGCTCCGGCGAGGTCAGCGGGTCCCCCGCGAACGCGACCAGATCGGCCTTCTTGCCCACCTCGATCGTGCCCGTCTCGTCCGCGATCCCGAGGATGTCCGCGTTCACCGACGTGGCCGCGACGAGCGCCGCCATCGGTGATTCGGCTTCCGCGCGGAGCACCAGCTCGTCCCCGCGGTGATCCTGACCCGGCCCGACCAGGTCAGAGCCGAGCCCCACCCGGACCCCGGCGGCGCGGGACGCGCGGATCGCGTCGAGCTGGCCCTGCCACGCGCCCTTCGCGCGCTCCGCCATCTCGGGCGGGAGGCCCAAGCGCGAGGCGTCCTTGAGGAGATCTCGCACCACCGTCAGCGTCGGCACGTGCGCGACGCCGCGTTCGGCCATCAAGGCGGCCATCTCGTCGTCGATCGCGGTGCCGTGTTCCACGCAAAGCACCCCGGCCTCGATCGCGGTGCGCAGCCCGGCGTTGTTGTGCGCGTGCACGGTCACGTAAGTACCGCGCGCGGCAGCCTCCTCCACCGCGACGCGGATCTCTTCCACGGTGAACTGGGTGTCGGAAAGCTTGTCGTGATAGGAAACGACACCGCCGGTCACGCACAGCTTCAGAAAGTCCGCTCCGCGCCGGAACGCCTCCCGGACATTGCCGCGCATCTGATCCGGGCTGTCCGACAGGAAAGACAGCTCCCGCAGACCGGGAATGCCGTGCCCGGCCCACAGGTGCGCCGGTTCCCAGCCGCTGGCGAGATGGCCGTGCCCGCCGGTCTGGCACTGGACCGGTCCGCACTGCAGGATCCGCGGCCCCGGGATCTTCCCCTTCGCCACCGCACCCGCCAGCCCGCCGTCGATGCCGCCGGTGTCGCGCACCGTCGTGAACCCCGCGTCGAGGGTCTGCGCGCAGTTGGCGAACATGTCCGCAGCGATCTCGGCGGCGGGCAGCCCGTAGCCAGTGTCGGCCGCGATGTCGCTGGAAATGCCGAGATGCACGTGGGCGTCGATCAGGCCGGGCACGAGCGTCAGCCCCGTGCAGTCGAGCACCTCAGCACCGGGCGGCGGGGTCCCGCCGAGCCCGGCGATCCGGCCGTCCTCGACCAGAATCGCTTGCCCGGCAACGGGATCCGCTCCGGTACCGTCGGCTACCGTCGCGCCTGCCAACCACATTTCGGCTCCTTTCCACGGAACTCTCGACGAGATCAGGACACCGACCGGATCCTCGGCGCCTCGGCGGACGCTGTTTCCGCCCGGTAGCCCTCGGCCAGCCGCCGCATTTTCAGCCCCAGGTGCAGGGTCAGCCGGTCGTCGCCCCGGTTCAGTGCGCAGCCGGTGAGCTGTTCGATCCGCTTCAGCCGGTGGTACAGCGTCGCGCGGTGGATGTTCAGCTGCCTCGCGGTGCTGGCGACGTCCCCGGCGTTGTCGAGGAACCTCTCCAGCGTGGTGATGAACCCGGCGTCCCGATCGAGCGCGTCGAGTACGGGAGTGTGCGACGCGGCGACGAGGTCGTCGGCGGGCATCTGCAGCAGCAGTTCGTACGGACCCAGTTCGCCCCAGCGCGCGACCGGCCCGAGCGACGGCACGAACCGGGCCGCGCGTGCCGCGAGAAACGCCTGCCGGTACGAGACACTGATCTGCTCGATGCCGTCAACGACACTGCCGATCCCGAACACGAGTTGCCCGCTCTCACGGGTCAGCCGGCCGAATCGCGCGGCGAGGCGCGCGCAGGCCTCGTCCAGCTCCCGGCGGGACGGAGCTTCCCGCCTGCCGAACAACAGCCACGCCCGGGACTTGTTGGCGGCCGTCAGCGCACTCCCCGAAGCGTCCTCGACCGCGGCCTCAAGTGCCACCTGCTGCGGCTCGGCGCCCCCGGCGTGTTGCACACCCAGCACCTGAAACCGCGTCGCACTGTCCGGGAACACCTGCTCGGCCCGCAAGTCCTCGACGGCCTGGGCCCGGATGCCGCGATCAGACGAGACGAGTTCTCGCAGGATCGCCTCCTGCCGGGCTTGCGTGCGCTCGTGCACGACGAGCCGCCGGTACAGCACCGCGCCCGCCCGGCTCGCGGCGTCCTTGGCCAGCTCCAGCTGCTTCTCGTCCAGGGCCGAACCGGGGTCGATCAGCCAGAGGTACCCGAGCAGCAGCCCCGCGCAACGCACCGGCGCGCACACCCGCGGCTGCACGCCGTCCACCGGCGTCCGCACCCGGCCCGGCCCGGTCCACTCCGCGATGCCCTGCGCGAGGACCTTGTCCCGGACGTCCGCGTCGACCGACCGGTTCAGCACCGAGGACACGCGGGCGCTGTCCTCGTCCCCGAAGTGGCGGCTCGCGGCGAGCAGCCGGATCGACGGATCGTCGATCGCCACCGAGCGCCGCAGCCGCTCGGCCAGCTCGTCGACGATCTCCTGCAGGCCGTCCGCCATGCCTCCACTCTCCCCCGGCGGCATCCGGATTGCGAGCGACAGATGACGTGGAATCCCGCGCTCAGCACGACAGATGTCGTGCCCGTGCCCGCGAGGTTCCGGACATCTGCCGGAAGCGCGGACGCGGCGCGCCACCCGATACTCGCTTCGAACGGCGAAGGAAGTGATCCCCTTGGACATCCCCGGATTCATGTCCCCGGCGCACGTCGACCGGATGAACCAGCTCCTCGCGGCGTCCGCGGAAGTGCGCGCCGCGGCCGCCGAGCTGGGCGGAACGTACACGATGACCTACCAGCTCGACGGCGCTCCGAGCGGTACCGAATACTGGACGACCGTCTTCGGCCCGCACGGCCTGCACTTCGAGCTGACCGCTCCACCGGAGCCGGACGTCCTCGTCCAAGCCGACTGGACCGCGACCATGCGAGCGCTGCACGCACAGCAGGACGGCGTCGAAGCACCACCGGTCGGCGAGAAAACCACCGGCGACCCGGCAGTGGCGAAGCGGCTCGAACACGTCCTCGCGCTCGGCCGTCAGGTGGCGACGATCAAAAGCCGCCTGCCCGAACTCACCGAGCCGACGGACCCGCCGCCTCGGTGAGCTGCTCCCGCAGGGTGCTCAGCGTCCGGGCCAGCAGCCGCGACACCTGCATCTGCGAAAGCCCGACCCGCTCGGCGATCTGGCTTTGCGTCAGATTCCAGAAAAACCGCATGACGACAATCGCGCGTTCGCGTTCGGGCAGATTGCGCAGAATCGGCTTGAGCGTTTCGCGATCCTCGAGTTTTTCGATTTCGCGATCGTTTTCCCCGAGCGTGTCGGCCAGCGCGAGCGAGCCGGTGTCGTCGTGGGCCGGGTAGTCGATCGAGGCGGCCTGGTAGGCGTTGCCGGCGTGCAGCGCCTCGGCGACCTCGTCCAGGCCGAGGCCGAGGTGCTCGGCGAGTTCGCGGGCGGTGGGCGCGCGGCCGTAGCGCTGGCCCAGTTCGGTGGCGGCCTGGCCGAGGGTCAGGTGGAGTTCCTTGAGCCGGCGCGGCACCCGGACCGACCACGTGTGGTCGCGGAAGTACCGGCGGACCTCGCCCATCACCGTCGGGACGGCGAAGGCGACGAAATCGGACTGCCGGGCCGGGTCGAACCGGTCGACGGCGTTGATGAGGCCGATCCGCGCGACCTGCAGGAGGTCCTCGGACGGCTGCCCGCGCCGGGCGAACCGCCGGGCGATGTGCTCGGCCAGCGGCAGATGCTCCTCGATGAGGCGGCGGCGGAGCCGGGCGTGCTCGCCGGTGTCCTCGGCGACGTGGCTGATCTCCTCGAACAACGCGGCGCAGTGCCGGTAATCGTCGCTGCGCCGGGTGCGGGTCATGGTCGCCGCGGTCATCCGGGTCCTCCTGACGGGCGAAGGGAACCTGACTCGGGTAATGCCATGGTGCACATCGCGTTACCGACGCTAACCATCCTTAGTGGACAGTGCGCCGCGCCGCAAGGCGGGCGCGGCCGGGCGGGCGCCGGGCAGCCGGAGCTTCATGGCGAGGTGGTACCCGCCGGGCGGCCCGGTCAACCGGTCGTCCACCCGAATGGGGGCTCAAGCCGGGCCGCGCGGACGCGACAGAGTGTCGAGTTCGGCGCAACCGCCACCAGAAGGGTGGACCGGCGGGGCGAGCTGCCCGATCCGGTGGTCGTCCTCGCGCAGCGCCGCGACGAACCGGACGAGGTGCTCGGGCGGCGGCGCGACGCTGGCGCCGCCGAGGTACCGGACGACGATGAGGTCCTCGCCGGAATGGGTTTCGACCGCGACCGCCCACCCTCGGATCTCGTCCCACAGGAGCGCGACGTCCCGCCCGGGGTAACCGGGCAGGTATCCGTCGAGCGCGACGTATGCCGACAGCACCGGGTCCTGGTCGATTGTGCAGGATTCCAGGCCGATCCCGAGCGCCCGCGTGATGTCGGCGAGGTAGCCGCGCAATGCGGCGAGGGCAGTGTGCGGGGTGCTGTGCGGCGTCGCGGTCACGGGTGCCTTTCGCGGTCAGTTCTTCAGCCAAGCGGGGCGCGCGCCGGTCGTCAGCGTGCGCCATTCGTCGGCGAACCTGTCGCGCAGCATGCTCGCGGCGGCTTCGTCGCGGCCGTAAAGGAGGCCGAAGGTGAAGGTGTTTTGGTTCTCGCTGAAGCCGTCGATCGCGAAGTGCCGCAACGTCGCGCGGTCTACCACGCTGTCCTGGTGCTGGCCTAGCGTGCGCTGTATTGCCTTGACGTGCTTGCGCCAGGTGCGGAGCTTCTTGCCGGAAACCGGCCGGACGACGTCTGCCGCGTAACGCGCGCGCTTGGCCTTCTTCCGGACATTGTGCAGCGCTTTCTCCAGCTCGTCGCCGCTGAGCCCGGCTGTCGCGGCGGTCGCTCGATCGAGTTTGCGCGCGGCCTTTCGCATCGGTCTCCGCAACGCTTTTCGTTCCGTCGGCTGCGTTGTTTCGATCAGCGCGGCGATCGACTGCACCAGGGTCGCGTATCTGGTGCTGGACAACGCTTCTGCCGCGCGGGCCAGTCCCGCCTGGGAGGTGCGGGTGAAACCGCGGGCCAGGTATTGCCGCAGCGGGCCGAAAACCAGCTCCGGCGGGACGTCGTCCAGACCTGCCTCGATGCGAGCTTGGCTGACTTCGGCGTCGCGCGCGGGGGCGAGTTCGCCGCCCAGCCACTTCAGCTCCGCCGCGACCGCGTCGGCGTTCTTCTTGCCCACCAAGGTTTTGAAGGTCCGGAGGGTGCTCCGCAGCTTCCGCGCCGCGACCCGCAATTGGTGCACCGAATCGTCAGCGCCGTCGTGGAAGGCCATCTCAGCACGGCGCAACCGCTCGAACTGCTCGTACAGATACACGGGCACGGCCTCGGTATCGGAAGGCATTCCGGATCCCCCGTTCAGTCGTTTTCCACCGCGCCGCCGACACCCTCGGCGATCGCGGGCACCACGCGCTGGTTGAAGACGCTGGGCACGATGTGCTCCCGATCGAGGTCGTCGCCCACCGTTCGGGCCAGCGCGTGCGAGGCGGCGAGCAGCATCCGCGGGGTCACCTTCGCCGCACCGGAGTCGAGCAGCCCGCGGAACATCCCGGGGAACACAAGGACATTGTTGATCTGATTCGGCAGATCGCTGCGTCCGGTCGCGACGATCTCCGCGTGCTCGCGCGCCTCCTCCGGATCGACCTCCGGCTCCGGATTGGCCAGTGCGAAGACGATCGCGCGGTCGGCCATCTGAGCGAGATCTTCTCCCTTGAGCAGACCGCCGACGCTCACGCCGATGAAGACGTCCGCGTCGCGCAATGCGTCCCGGAGGCTGCCCCGGACCGCGTCTCCGCGGTTGGTGTTCTCCGCGATCCACTGCTTCTCGCCGGTCAGATCGCGTTCGCCGTGCAGGGTGCCTTCGCTGTCGCAGACCACGATCCGTTCCGCGCTGAAGTCCGCCTTCAGCAACAGCCGCGCGATGGCGGAGCCGGCCGCCCCGGCACCGGAGATCACCACCGACGTGTCCCCTGGCGTGCGGTCAGTCAGCTTGAGCGCGTTGTCCAAGGCGGCCAGCACGGCGATCGCGGTCCCGTGCTGGTCGTCGTGGAAAACGGGCACGTCCAGCTCGTCGTGCAGCTGGCGTTCCACCGTGAAGCAGCGGGGCGCGGCGATGTCTTCCAGGTTGATCGCGCCGAAGGACGTCGCGAGATCCTTCGCGGTGCGCACCAGATCGTCGGGTTCGCGGCTGACCGGGCAGATCGGCCAGGCGTCGACGTCGGCAAACCGCTTGAGCAGGGCCGCTTTGCCCTCCATCACCGGCAGTGCGGCGGCCGGGCCCCGATCGCCGAGGCCGAGCAGCGCGGAGCCGTCGGAGACAATCGCGACCGAATTGCCGCGCACCGTTTCGCGCAGGAGCACCGACGGATCCTCGGCGACCCGCTTGGCCAGTTCCGCGACACCGGGCGTGTAGTGCTCGGCGAGGTCGTCGGCGTCGTCGAGCCGCACCCGGGTGGCGACTTGGATCTTTCCGCGGCTTCCGTTCATGGCTGCCGGATACCCGGCGAAGCGGCGGCGGAATCGTGCCCGGCCTCGCGTTTGCCCCGGTCTGCGCGCGGGTAAAGCGATCCAGTGGTGACGAGTCGGGAACCAGGAGCAGAACCGCCGGACACGACCAGTCTCGGCGTGCTCCGCCAAGCCGCCCGCGAGTGCCGCGGCTGCGGGCTGTACCGCGACGCCACGGCCACCGTTTTCGGCGCGGGCGGCGCCCGGGCGGAGATCTTCGCCGTCGGCGAGCAGCCCGGCGACCAGGAGGACCGGCGCGGCGAACCGTTCGTCGGCCCGGCCGGGCAGCTGCTCGACCGCGCGCTGGGCGACGTGGGCCTGAACCGCGACTGCCTGTACCTGACCAACGCGGTCAAGCACTTCAAGTTCCAGCTCCGCGGCAAACGCCGGATCCACGACAAACCGGCGCGCTCCGAGGTGGTCGCGTGCCGTCCGTGGCTGGTCGCCGAACTCCAGGCGATCCGGCCCCGGCTCGTGCTGCTGCTGGGCGCGACGGCGGCGCAATCGGTGTACGGCAGCGGTTTCCGGCTCACCCGGCACCGCGGCGAGCCGCTGGATCCGCCGGACGAGTTCGCCGGCCTGTTCGCCTCCGCGGTCGCCACCGTGCACCCGTCCGCGGTGCTGCGCGCCCCCGACCGCGACGCCGCGTACGCCGAGTTCGTGGCCGACCTGCGCGGCCTTGGAAGCAGTGACCTGGCACGAGGGGCCCCTTGATCAAGGAGTCCTCGCAGACCTTCAGGCACCGCATCGCTGACGCCCAAAAAGGACCACCCCGCAGGTTGGCCCGCTGCAGAAGTGGGTAGCCGTTGCCCGAGCGAGGTGAGCTATGCGCGCTACAACCGAGATCCCGCTGTGGTGGCTTGCCCTGACCGGGCTGTGGACCCTCACGCTGTCCACCCCGTCGGCACCGGAACTGCTCACCGGCGCCGGGGCCGCCGCGGTCTGCGCGATCGCCGCCCGCGCCGCACGACGGGCGATGCGCGGTTCGTGGCAGCCCAAAGCCAGCTGGCTGGCCTGGTTCGCGCCACTCCCATGGGCCGCGGTCCGCGAATCCGCAGCCGCAGTGTTCACAACGCCCAGCGCCGGAAAGTTCGCCACCATCAAAGTCCCGCCAGCACAGCGTCCGGAACACGAAGCGCGGCTCGCCGTCGCAACGGTGGTCGTCGGCTGCACCCCAGGCACGATGATCGTCGCAAGCCCGCCCGACGGAAACCACCTCGTCGTCCACCAGATCCTCCCCGACTCCCCGAGCCTCGATCGGGTGACGCGATGACGTGGCTGCTCCTCGCCGCCCTGCTCCTGATGGCGGGCGGCCTCGGCACCGCCCTGTGGCTCGCCGCCCGGGGCAGCGCGATCGAACGCCTCGCCGGAATGCAATTCGCCGGCACCGTCACCGTCCTGACGCTCCTGCTGCTCGTCCAGGCGTACGGCCCGTCCAGCGCCCTCATCCTCCCGCTGACGCTGACCGTGCTCGCCTTCGCCGGAACTCTCGTCTTCGCGCGGCTGCTGGGGACCCGATGACCGTCGCCGCGCAGATTCTCGTGTTCGCCGGGGTGTTCGTCGTCCTCGCCTCCGCCGTGGGCCTGTTGCGGGCCAAGGACTTGCTCACCCGGCTGCACCTCCTCGCCCCGGCGACCACACTCGGCGCGCCGCTGATCGGTGCCGGGCTCGTCCTGGTCAACGGCGTCCAGCTCAGTTCGGGCGTGATCGTCGCGACGGTCGTGCTGCTGGCGGTCACCGGCCCGATCCTGCAGTCGGCCACCGCCCGGCTCGAAGCCCGCCGCCGCGGCGAGATCGACGAGGACCTGCCGGCATGACCGCCGCGGTGCTGCTCGTCGCGCTCGCGCTGGTCGCGGTCGCCGGGTTCGCCGTCGTCGCGACGCCCGACCCGAAACGGCAGACGATCCCGCTCACGGTGTTTTCCCTGTGCCTGACCGTGCTTTTCGTCGTGTTCCAGGCCCCGGACGTCGCGCTGTCCGAACTCGCCGTCGGCGCGGCCGTCGTCCCGCTGCTCGTCCTGCTGACGCTGCGGAAGACCGGAAAGCGATGAGGACCCGCGACGTCGTCGGCGCCGCCGGGCTGGCCGGGGTCGCTGCGCTGCTGTTCGCCGCGTTCACCCGGATGCCAGCCGTCGGCAGCGCCGGGCACGTCTACCGGGACCTGGTGGTGCCGCTGGGTTTCCGCGAGGTCACCCCGAACCTGGTGTCGTCGGTCAACTTCGACCTGCGCGCGCTCGACACCCTCGGCGAGGAAACCATCGTCGCCGCCGCGGTGGTCGGCACGCTCGCGCTGCTGCGACCGGCGGACAAGGAGCCGAAACCGGACGAGAGCGGCTACGTCCTGCCCGCGGTGAAGCTCGCCGGGTTCCTGCTGTTGCCGGTCTCGGTGCTGCTGGGCCTGGACATCGTGGCGCACGGGCATCTGACGCCGGGCGGCGGTTTCCAGGGCGGGGTCGTCCTCGCGACCGGCTGGCACCTGCTCTACCTCTCCGGCAGCTACGGCGCGCTGGCCCGGCTGCGGCCGCTCGACTGGTGCGAGTACGCCGAGGCGGCGGCCACCGGCCTGTACGTCGCGACGGGCTTGCTGGGGCTCGCCCTCGGCGGCTCGTTCCTCGCGAACGTGCTGCCGCTCGGCGAATTCGGCTCGCTGCTGTCGTCCGGCACGGTGCCGGTGCTGAGTGTGCTGATCGGCATCGAGGTCGCCGCCGGGCTGGTCGTCCTGCTGTCGCGGTTTTTCGTGCACGGCCTGGAGGAGGACCAGTGACCGGCGTGGTGTCGGCGGCCTGCTACGGGGTGGCGGCTTGGCTGTTGCTGCTCGGCTGCGCCGGGATCATGCGCAGCCGGCACCTCGTGCACACCGTGGTCTCTCTGTCGGTCGCCCAGTCCGGCACGTACGTCCTGCTGCTGGCGATCGGCTACCAGGAGCAGGCCGGCGCGCCGATCGTGGCGCAGGGACAGGCGCAGCCGGTGGTCGATCCGATGGTGCAGGCCATGACGCTTACCGACATCGTCGTATCCGCCACCATCACCGCGCTCCTGCTCGCCCTGACGCTCCAGATTTCGCGCCGCCACGGCACGGTCGACCCCGACGAACTGCGCGCACTGCGCGGCTGACCGATGACTACGCTGCCCGCACTCGCCATCGCCGTGCCGTTGCTGGCCGCCTGCCTGCTGCTCAGCCTCGGCCGGAAACTCCCCCGCGTCGTGGTCGACGTGACTGCGACGGTGACCGCGGCGGCGGTCTGCGCGCTGTGTGTGGTGCTGCTGACCGCCGCGCACCACGAGCGGGTGGTCAGCTGGCTGGGCGGACAACGGCCGGAAGGCACCCGTTCCGTCGGGATCGTGCTGGTCGCGGACGGGCTGAACACGACTTTCGCCGCGCTGGCCGCGTTCCTGACGACGTGCGCGCTGCTCTACAGCTGGCATTACTTCGAAGCCGTCGAAGCCCGCTATCACGCGATGATGCTGCTCTTCCTGACCGGCATGCTCGGCTTCCTCTTCACCGGCGACCTGTTCACTCTGTTCGTGTTCTTCGAGCTGATGAGCGGAGTCGCCTACGCGCTGACCGGATACCGGATCGAGGAAGCGGATTCCGTGCAGGGCGCGCTGAACTTCGGCGTGGTGAACTCCCTCGGCGCGTACTTCACACTGATGGGCATCGGCCTGCTCTACGCCCGCGGCGGTCAGCTGGGCCTCGCGCAACTGGGAGTAGCACTCGACGGACGGCCGGCGGACGCGCTCGTCATCGCCGCGTTCGTGCTGGTATGCACCGGTTTGCTGGTCAAAGCCGCGACCGTGCCGTTCCATTTCTGGCTCGCCGACGCGCATGCGGTCGCCCCGACGCCGGTGTGCGTGCTGTTCTCCGGCGTCATGGTCGAACTCGGCCTCTACGGCGTGCTTCGCGTCCGCACGACCGTGTTCGGCACCGTGCTCGACGACGCCACCGTCAGCCGGATCTTCCTGACCGCGGGGATCGCCAGCGCCGTACTCGGTGCCGTGCTTTGCTTCACCCAACGGCACCTCAAACGGTTGCTGGCCTATTCGACAATCGCCCACATTGGACTGTTCCTTTGTGGACTCGCCGCCACCGGAGGCGAGGCGACCGCGGCGTTCCTGCTCTCGGTGCTCGGGCACGCTGGGGCCAAAGGCGCGCTGTTCCTGCTGACCGGAGTACTGAAGGACCGCTACGGCAGCGTCGACGAGGACGACCTGTTCGGCCGCGCGACACACTCGCGGACCGAAGCCGTGCTGTTCCTCATCGCTGCCGCCGCCCTCGCCGGACTGCCGCCTTTCGGCTTGGCCCTGGGCAAAGACGCCGCCGAACACGCGGGCCCGGAGTGGCTCGTGGTCGTCTTCGCGGCCGTTTCCGCGATCACCGCGGCGGCCGTCCTGCGCGCCGGCTCGCGAGTCTACTTCGGACTCGGCAGGCCGCCCGCCGACGAGTCCGAAGACACGACGTCCGGCTCCGGCGAGGAACCGGAAACCGGCCAGCCGATCGAGCGCACCCCGGTGCCGATGGTCGCCGCCATCGTCGTCCTGCTCGGTTTCGCGCTGGCCGTCGGCATCGTCCCGTGGATCCGCGAGGTCGCGATCGCCGCCGGCGCACAGGCCTTCGACCGGGCTGGCTACCTGCACGACGTCCTGCCGACGCTGCCGCCGTCGCTCCCGGCTGCCGTGGCCGAGCTGACCTGGACCGGGCCTGGCCTGCTGTCCGCAGCGGCGACCGCGGTACTCGCACTCGGCACCACAGCGTTCGCACTGTGGTCACGGCGCCGGGCACCGAAACCGGTGCACGAAGCGCTGACCGTGCTGCACCGCGCGCATTCCGGCCAGGTCGGCGACTACGTGGCCTGGCTGCTCGCGGGCGTCGCCGTCCTCGCCGGCCTGGTCTGGCTCTGACGTCGCCGGGTTTACCGGCCGATCACCCGGGTTACCCGGACAGCGGCCCGTGACGTCGACCGTGAGGAGCTGCCGTGCCCGCCAGCACCGCCGACGGCCCGAAACTGCTGCCCGAAACCGAAGAGCTGGCCACTGGCGCGAACTTCGCCGCGGTGACCACGGTGCTGCCGAGCGGACGGCTGCAGACGCAGACGATCTGGGTGCACGTCGAGAACGGCAAGATCGTGCTCAACACCGAAACGCACCGCGCGAAGTACCGCAACGTCGTCCGCGACGACCGGATCACCGTCCTGATCCGCGACGAGCAGGACCCCTACCGCTACGCGGAGGTCCGCGGGCGCGTGACCGGCGTCGAGACCGGCGAACGCGCCCGGCTGCAGGTCGACGAACTCGCCCGCAAGTACACCGGCGGCGACTATCCGCCGGAGGCGATCAAGTCCGAACGCGTCATCCTGCGGGTGACCCCGGAGCGGCAGACGTTCATCGACCAGAAGAAGGGCGTCGCCGACTGATGCGCGACGCGCTCCGCCGCTACCGCCGGGCGTGCGACTACCTGGCCGCGGCGATGATCTACCTCAAGGACAACTTCCTGCTCACCGAGCCGCTGCGGCCCGAGCACCTGAAGCCGCGCCCGCTCGGCCACTGGGGCACCTGCCCCGGGCTGACCCTCGTCTACGCCGCGCTGAACCGCCTGGTCGCCGAGACAGGGCAGCGCACCCTGCTGGTCACCGGCCCCGGGCACGGCGCGCCGGCGATCCACGCCAACCTCTGGCTCGAAGGCACGCACGCCGAATACGACCCGCGGCTGTCCCTCGACGGCTCCGGCCTCGCCGAACTCGTCCGCCGGTTCTCCTGGCCGGGCGGGTTCCCCAGCCACCTCTCCCCCGAGGTCCCCGGCGTCATCCACGAGGGCGGCGAACTCGGCTACGCGCTCGCCACCGCGTTCGGCGCGGCCTTCGACGATCCCGAGCTGCTGGTCGCGTGCGTCATCGGCGACGGCGAGGCCGAAACCGGCCCGACCGCGGCGGCGTGGCACAGCCCGAAGTTCACCACCGCGGGCGACGGCCGGGTGCTGCCGATCCTGCACCTCAACGGGTACAAGATCGCGTCGCCGACTGTCTATGAAGCGATGTCGGACGACGAACTCACCGCGTACTTCACCGGCTGCGGCTGGACCCCGCTGCTCGTCGACGTCCGCGGCGCCGACGATCCCGACACCCCGCTCGCCGAGGCGCTCGCGGCCGCGCACCGCCAGGACACCGGGCCGCCGCCGATGATCGTCCTGCGCAACACCAAGGGCCTCGGCCTGCCCTCGACGTCCCCCGACGGCACCCCGCTCGAGGGCACCTTCCACGCGCACCAGGTCCCCCTCGACCCGGACCAGCTCAACTCGCTGGAGCAATGGCTGCGCTCGTACCGTCCGGAGGAACTCTTCGACGCCGACGGCGTCCCAGCGCCGGATTTGCTCGCCGTACCACCGGAACCAGCGCTGCGACTCGGCCGCGTCCCGCAAGCGAACGGCGGCCGGCTCCGTCGCGATCTCCCGCTGCCGGACGTCGCCAAGTTCGCCGTGACCGGCGAGGCAAGCCCGACGGAGGTCGCCGGCGGCTGGCTCGCGGACCTGGTGCGCCAGGCCCCCGACACCTTCCGCGTCGTCTGCCCGGACGAACTGCAATCCAACAAGCTCGGCGCGCTGCTGGACGTCACCGACCGGCAGTTCGACCGCTCCGTCCCCGGCCACACCGAACATCTCGGCCCGCGCGGGCGGGTGCTGGAGGTGCTGTCGGAACACCTCTGCCAGGGCTGGCTGCAGGGCTACCTGCTCACCGGACGGCACGGCCTCTTCCCGTGCTACGAGGCTTTCGTGTCCATTGTGGACAGCATGGTGAACCAGTACGCCAAGTTCCTCAAAACGTCCGGCGAGGTCGGCTGGCGGGCCCCGGTGGCGAGCCTGAACTACCTGCTCACCAGCGACGGCTGGCGGCAGGAGCACAACGGCTACAGCCACCAGGGCCCCGGTTTCGTCAACCAGATGCTCACCAAGAAGGCCCGCACCACCCGGATCTTCTTCCCGCCGGACGCCAACACCCTGCTCGAGACCCTGCACCGCTGCCTGTCCTCGACCGACCTGATCAACGTCGTCGTCGCCGGAAAGCAAAGCACCCCGGTGTGGCTCTCCCCCGACGAGGCCCGCGCCCACTGCCGCGCCGGGACCGCCGTCTGGCCCTGGGCAAGCCACGAGGGCCCGCCGGACGTCGTGCTCGCCTGCGCCGGAACCACCCCGACCGTCGAAACCCTAGCCGCCGTGCAGTTGTTAGCCGCCGCGGCTCCAGAACTGCGTGTACGATTGGTAAACGTCGTCGACCTGCTCTCGCTGTCCCCACCCGACCGCCACCCGAACGGCCTCTCCGACGAAGCGTTCCTCGACTGCTTCGGCGAGGACGTCCCCGTGATCTTCGCCTTCCACGGTTACCCGTCCGCGGTACACGAGGTTCTGCACGGACGCCCTGCCCCGCAACGCTTTCACGTGCACGGCTACCGCGAAGAAGGCACGACGACCACCCCGTTCGACCTGCTGGCCAGCAACCGCATGACCCGCCACGACCTGGCCGCCGACGCCGTCCGCCGAGCCCGCGGCTGGTCCTCCCAAGGCGGCGACCTGGCCCGCGACTTCCAGCGGCGCCGAGACGAACTCCTCGCCGCCGCCTACCGCGACGGCGAAGACCCGGCCGAGATCACCGGCTGGCGGTGGCAACGATGAACGTCCTGACCGTCAACCCGGGTTCCGGCAGTCTGCGAATGCACCTGGTGCGGACCGAAGACGAGAAAATCCTGGACTCGACCTCTGTGTCCTCTGTGGACTGCCTGCCTCCGGTCTCCGTAGTCGCACACCGCTTAGTACACGGCGGCCCAGACCTGATCCACCCCGCTCGCGTGACCCCGGCCGTCCGCGCGAAGATCGCCGAAGCCCGTTCACTCGCACCCGAACACGTTCCCAAAACCGAAGCCCTGCTGGACCAGCTAACCGAACTCCTCCCCTCCGCGACGCACGTCGTCTGTCCCGACACTGCTTTCCACCACACCCTCCCGTCCGTCGCGCAGACCTACCCGCTGCCCGCACGCTGGCGCTCGCAATGGGATCTACGCCGCTACGGCTTCCACGGCTGGTCCTTCAGCTGGGCAACCCGCCGCGCCGCCGAACTCCTGCACCGGTCTCCCCGCGAGCTGAACCTGCTCATCGCCCACCTGTCCGGCGGCTGCTCGGTCTGCGCGGTGTCACACGGACGCAGTGTCGATACGTCAATGGGTTTCACGCCGTTGGAAGGCGCGATGATGACCAAACGGTCCGGGTCCGTGGACCCCGGCATGCTGCTGTGGCTGCTGCGCGAAGGAAAACTGACCGTCAGCGAACTGGAAGACGGCCTCTACCACCACTCCGGCCTGCTGGGCCTGTCCGGCACTTCGGACGACACCCGAGACCTGGTACGCGACGGATCAGTCGAAGCCCGCTTCGCCCTGGCCGTCTTCGAACACCGCATCCGCCGAGAACTGGCTGCCGCCGCCACAAGCCTGCCACGGATCGACGCACTGGTCTTCACCGGCGACATCGGCTGGGACCAACCCGAAACCGCCGAAGCCGTCGCGGACGGCCTGGGGGTGCTCGGCATCGCCGGAGGACTTTCCCGGACGCGGGAGCGGGACTCGGTGATCAGCCCGCCTGGGGCGGAGGTTCCGGTGCTGAGTTTGCGCTCGAGGGAGGAACTGGAACTCGCCCGCGCTTCGGTGGACGTGGCCCGCTGACTTTTGGGAGGCGGATAGGTCTCGGAACTGTTCGCGCCGCTGTGATCCGCTGACTTTGACGGATCCGCCCACGTCACACGAATGCGGGGTCGCCTCCCTACCCCGCCACCGACACACCCCCACGAATGCGGGTCGCCCCCGCCGACCCCGCCATCGGCACTCCCACACGAAACGGGAACTCACGTCGCCGCCAAGGCTGTGCACCAACCCCCACGAACGCCGAGCTAGCTCTCGAACCCGCTCACACCACCGGGATCCGCTGCCCCCTCGCGAACCCGCCCACACCGCCGGGTCGGTCCGCTGCCCCTCTCGAACCCGCCCATACCACCGGGATCCGCAGCCCCCTCTCGAACCCGCCCACACCACCGGGTCGGTCCGCTCGCCGCATGAACGCGAATCTCAAAACCCGCCCGCCCCACGACCGAGACGATCCACCGACTTCACAAACGCGAAACCGCTCCCGTCCCCACCACCGACACGACCCCGCCCACGCCATCGCCGAGGCGGTCCACTGACCTCACGAATGCGGATCGATATCGTCGCCGAGCAGCCGGTGGACCGCCTCCACGTTTTCGTACCGCTGCTCGGGCAACTTGCCGAGATGGCCGATCACGTCGTCCCCCGCACCCTTCGCGGCTGCCTGGCGGAGGAGTTCGCCGCGCTCGCACGGGTATTCGACTTCTGTCAAATATTCACGGACGTCCGGCATGGCGCTCCCTTCCTCGTGTTCTTCCTTCACATACCCGCCCAGCCGGAGATCATGCGAGCTACGCTCGGCCGGTGAACGATTCCGCAAACCCCGCCCCCGCCAAAATCGGGAACGTGCTGCACCCGGTCGCCGATGTCGCCGCAGCGGTGCAGTTCTACGCCGCCACCTTCGGCCTGCCGACAAAATTCGTCGACGGAGACCGTTACGCAGCCCTCGACGCAGGCGGAACGACACTCGCCCTAGCCGGACCGGAGGAGGACGTCACCGACGGCGTCCCCGCCGCGTCCTTCAAGGTCCCCGAGGTGGCCGCCGCCCTGACCGCACTGGTGGCAGGCGGCGGAACCGTTGTGCGGCAACCGGAACAGGGCCCGCACGAGGTCCGGGCGGTGGCGCGCGATCCGTGGGGAAATCTCATTGTGGTTTACGGACCGCAGTGAAATTTTCTCAACCGCGGCGGTTTTGCGGTCCCGACACCTGCTAGCTCGCGGCGGTGACGTGGCCGCCAGAAGTCCGTGAAGGACTCCTTGGGGGAATCTGATTCCCTCAAGGAGTCCTTCACGGACCTTCGCATCGCGTACCGGAGGGCGGCATCATTCACTGACGCGCCCGGTCGCGACCATGAGGGGTCCCTTCACGCCTTAGGGTTCGCCTCGCGGCACCCGCAGCCGCGCGACCTACGCCGCTACTGATCGCAACGCCCTCGCACGGCATCCCGCTCCGTCGCAGGCTTAACGCGACCTTCGCCGCGCGTGATTCACGTCCCTCGCAGCACCCCGCCGCCGCAGCCGTCACGCAGCCTCGCCACGCAGGGCCGAGCGATTCCCCTTACCCCGCCGCCACAACCGTCACACCGCCCATGCCGCGCAGGGCCGAGCGACTCCCTTCACCCCACCGCCACAACCGTCACACCACCCCCGCCGCACAAGGCCGAGCGACTCCCTTCACCCCACCGCACAAAGCCAAACAACCCCTCTCACTCCACCGCCACAACCATCACACCGCCCCCACCCCACCACCACACCGCCTCACAACACAACGCCAAGCAACCCCCTCACCCACCGCCGCAACCTCCACGCAACCTGACCGCACAAGGCCAAACAACCCCTCACCAACCCCCTACCGCGACCCCCGCCGCACGTGGTCCGCGATCGCAGCATCGTCCGTCGCGCCGTACATGTCGTCGATCAACTCCGCGAACGACTCCACCACCGCCGCGCGTTTCACCTTTCCGTTTGCCGTTCGCTCGCCTCGTGCAGGGTCCAGCGGGCGCGGCAGGACCCGGAAATCCTTCAACTGCTCCACCCGCGCCAGGTCCGCGTTCACCCGGTCCAGTTCCGCGCGCAAGCGTCCCGCCGACTCCGCGCCAGCGCTCGATTCGATCAGCACTGTGAGATATTTTCGCGCGTCCCCGACCACGATGGCTTCCTCGATCAGCAGGCTCTCCTTCAACCGGACTTCGATCGGCTGCGGATCGACGGTCTTCCCGCCCCGGGTGATGATCACGTCCTTCTTCCGCCCGATGAGCCGGATGTCCCCGTCCGCCGTGCGCTCCATGAGGTCTCCGGTGCGGAACCAGCCGTCCGCGAAGGCTGCCTCGGTTTCCGCCGGGTTCCGCCAGTAGCCGTCGAACAGCAGTGGGGCGCGGAGCAGCATTTCGCGGTCCTCCGCCAGTTTCACCTGGAAGCGCGGGTCCGGGAACTCCCGGCCGATCCGCCCCGGGCGCGGGAACGGCTGCCCGAACTGCCCGATCGGACAGCCGGCGGTCTCGGTGAGCCCGTAGTTCTCGCGGAGGTCGAGCCCCCAGATCTGCCACAGCGCCACGACGCTCTCCGGCATCGCCGCCGAAGCCGTCCACGCGACGCGGATCCGGTCCATGCCGAGAGTCGCCCGCAGCGGAAAGAAAACACCGCGGACCGCGGCGGTGTAAATAATTCTCAACCCCAAGGACGCGCGACGGCCGGACCAGCGTTTCTCAGCCATCCGGCGGCCGACGCGCATCGCGAACCGGTACACGCCGCGCCGGAGGATGTTCCAGGATTCGGCTCGCCCGATCAGTTCGGCGGCGAGTTTTTCGTAGAACCGGGGCGGCCAAAGGATCGCGGTCGGCCGGACCGCGCGCAGTACCTCGCCGTACTCCTCGATGCGGCAGAAGGTCACGACCAGCCGGGTGTGCAGCGGCGTGAAAACGAGCAACACTGCGGGCGCCACGTGGGCCAGCGGGAGAAAACCGACCACATCGTGCCGGGCGGTACGGCTCTCCGGGTACAAACCGATCACACTTTGGACCGCGTGCTGGATGGTGCGGTGTGAATGAATCACACCCTTGGGCACGCCGGTGGAGCCTGAGGTGTAAAAGAGCACCGCGGGGTCGTCGAGCGCGGTGGCCGCGATCAGCTCGGCGAAGCCGTCAGCGAACCCGTCGGCGGAGCCGTCGTCGGAGCCGTCCGCAGAGCCGTTGGCGAAGCCGTCAGCGGAGCCGTCGTCGAAGCCGTCCGCAGAGCCGTTGGCGAAGCCGTCGTCGAACCCATCAGCGAACCCGTCCGCAGAGCCGTCAGCGGAGTGCGTTCCGGCCGAACGCAGGTCGTCCCAGGTCGCGCCGGTGATCCTGGGCGGCAGGTCCGGCGGGGGCGCGTCGATTCCGGCGACGAGCCGCAGAGCGGGAGTGTTCGCGGCGATTTTCGCGACCTTCGCCAGCTCCGCAGCGGTCTCGCCGAGGAACGCGACCGCCTCGCTGTGCACGAGGATCTGCTCGATCTCCGCGGGCGAGTTGGTGGGATACACGCCGATCACGACGCCGCCGACGCTCTGCACCGCCAGCGCGGCAAACACCCATTCCGGACGCGCGCTGCTCATCACCGCGACGCGGTCGCCATGCCGAACGCCTTGCGCCACAAGGCCAAACGCCAGTTCACGCACCCGGTCGAGGTACGTCCGCCAGGTGACCGTACGCATGGTCCCGCCGCGCGAGTACCGCAGCGCGACGGCGTCGGGCTCGCGGGTCGCGCGGTCGAGCAGCAGTCCCGGCAGCGTCCGGTCCGGTTCGAACTCGGTCAGCTCCATGCTACGACCTCTCCTCCCGGGGCGAGCCTGGCTCCGGCGGCGTTCACGCGGCACGCTCGCCGAGATGGCGGAAGTCCCCTCGATACCACGTCACCGGTTTGCCCTCGCCGGTCCGCGCCTCGCGCACCCGGCCGATGAGGATCACGTGGTCGCCGCCGGGCACGGCCTGTTCCAGCTCGCAGCGCAGGACGGCCGCCGCGTCCGGCAGGAGCGGATGGCCCTGTTCGTCGAACTCGAAGGTCCCGTACGCGAATTTGTTCTCGCCTTTCGTCGCGAACCTCGTCGCCAGCTCCGCGTGTGAAGGAGTCACAACGTTCACCACGAACCGCTCGGCCGCGAGGAAAACCGGGAAACACGTCGCGCCCCGGTCGAGGCACACCAGGACGAGCGGCGGGTCGAGCGACAGCGACGCGAAGGAACTCGCGGTGAATCCGTGCAGCGTTCCGTCCGCGCCCCGGGTCGTCACGATCGTGACGCCGGAGGGAAACTGGACAGCGCCGAGCGGAAGACCGCCGGGTCGAGGTCGTGCGATACGTCAGCCATTCCATGCCTCCCGGGCAGCTCGTGCGGCAGGGTCGAGGAAAATCGTGCGCGCGCCGGCGGCCGTGACGCGGAGCTGCTCCTCGTCCGGCCATCCGGCGACCTCCTGGTGCAGGGCCAATTTCAACGCCGCGAACACCGCGGGCGGTTTCGCCGCCGCCGCGCGCGCATCCGCGGACGCAGCCGCCAGCAGTTCCCCCGGCGCCACCACTTCGTCGACGATGCCCAGTGCTTTCGCCTCGAACGCGTCGACCGGTTCTCCGCCAAGCAACAGCCGCCGGGCACCGCGATCGCCCGCGATCTCGCGGACCCGGGCGATCCCCTTCACCGCCGGCAACATCCCGTGGCCGACCTCGGGGAAAACGAACCGGGCTTCCGACGACGCGTACACGGCGTCGGCGAACAACGCCATTTCGATCCCGCCGCCGACGCACCATCCGTTCACCGCGCACACCAGCGGCCTGTGAAATTTTTCCAGTGCGCAGAGCAGCGCGTGAAAGAAGTCATCCGCTCGACCATCGACTCGGCCTCGTAGCCGACCGCTTCTTTCAGATCTCCGCCCGCGCAGAAGAACCGCGAACCCGCCCCGGTCAGCACGACCGCGGGAGCGTCCGGACCGCTGGCGAGGTCTTCGAGGGCGGTGGTCAGCTCGCGGATGAGCGCGTTGCTGAGCGCGTTCGCCGGCGGACGGTTCAGGGTCAAGACCACCACGCCGTCCGCATCGCCGGACACGGGGACAGCGCTGAGCGAGGCAGTGGTCATGTCGCCCTCGCTCAATTCGCCGGTACGCCGGAGGCGGAGGGGAACACCGGCGGACGCTTCTCCCGGAACGCTTGGCGCGCCTCGCGATAGTCGGCGCCGGCGAAGTCGAGGATCTCCAGCGCACCGGACAATTCGTGCTGGGGCATCGCATTCGTGAGCCACATATTGAGCGCACGTTTCGTGAACCGCAGCGCCTGCTGCGAACCCTGCGCGAGCTGACCAGCGACCTCCAGGGCGCGCGGCAGCACCTGTTCGCGGGGCACCGCCAGGCTCACCAGCCCGATCCGCTCCGCCTCCGCGCCGGTCAGTTTCTCCGACGTGAGCACGTAATACTTCGTCTTGGCCATCCCGACCAGCAGCGGCCAGATCAGCGTGGCATGGTCGCCCGCGGTCACGCCGACCTTCGTGTGTCCTTCGATCAGCACCGCGTCCTCGGCGGCGATACTGATGTCGGCGAGCAGCGCGGTCGACAGGCCGTAGCCGACGGCGGGACCGTTGATCGCGGAGATGATCGGCTTTTCGATCCGCAGCAGGGTCGAGACCCGGCGGCGCTCGGACTCCAGCATCGCGAGCGCCGCTTCCGGCGTCGGATCGGGTTCCCGGACGTCCATTCCGGCGCAGAAAGCGTCGCCCGCCCCGGTCACCACGACCGCGCGCGTCTCGTCGTCGCGCTCGACGTCGGCCCAGATCTGGCTCAGCTCTTCGAACATCGGCATCAGCAGCGCGTTGTACCGCTCCGGCCGGTTGATAGTGATTAACAGAACGCCGTCGGCCGGACGTTCGACGAGAACATTCCCGGTGCCGTGCTGGTAAAGCTCGCTCATCGGACTGCCTCCACGGTCTTGCCCTCGGACTGGAACCGGCGCAGCGCTTCCTCGTGCGCGGGACGCGCCGCCCGGATCCCGGCCAGCACGTCCTCGGCCGGGCGCACCACGTTGCGCGGGTGCTTGAAATGCGGGATCACGTACTTGCCGAACAGCTCGATCGAACGCATCAGCTGGTCGTGCGGCAGACTGTCCACTCGCAACACCAGCGCTTCCACGCCCATGTCCGCGTAGCGCTGGACGTGCTCGATGCAATGCTCCGGATCGCCGACCACGAAGCCCTGCGAACGCTCGAACAGGTACTCCTCGTCGTCGAAGTCGACGTCCTTGATCGCACCCATGTAGGCGTAGTCCTGTGAAAGTTTCGCAAGCCGGCCGTAGGCGTCGGTGGAGAGCTTGGACATTTCGAACAGCGGCCGGGCCTGCTCGCGAGCCAGCGCGGTTGTCTCGGCGCAGTGCATGCCGCCGCTGACCAGGACCATCTTGCGCGGCGTGATCGGGTACGGATGGGTGGTGGCGGCGAGCGTCTCGTCGTAGAGCTTCAGCATGTTCGCCACGAGGTCGTATCCGAGGTAGAAGCCGCCCACGATCGCGCCGATACCCATCGAAGCGGCGGTTTCGACGGAACTCGGGCTGCCTGCGGCAACGGAAATCGGCGGGTACGGCGCCTGCAGCGGCTTCGGCACCAGGCTGCGCGGCGGCACCTTGTAGTGCTCGCCCACGAAGGAGAACGGGTCATCGAGGAACGCCCGGCGGATCAGCTCGATTCCTTCCCGCCACTGGGCTTTGTTCTCGGTCGGGTCCACTTCGAACGCCCGCAGCGCGAGCGTCGTGTTGCCGCGGCCGGTACCGAGTTCGACCCGGCCGTTGGACAGGATGTCCTCGGTAGCGATCCGCTCAGCGACGCGCAGCGCGTGATTCATTCGCGTCGGCAGCAGCGTCACGAGGTGAATGAAGCGGATCCGGCTCGTGAGCGCCATCAGGTACGGATAGAGCACCTCCGGGGCGGACACCGTCGCCGTGCCGATGGCGACGTGCTGCTCCGAGCTTCCGAACGCGTCGAAGCCGACCTGTTCGGCGAGCAGCACTTCCTCGATCAGTTCCCGGTAGCGGTGCTCGTGGGTGAGCCCGACCGGGGTGTCCCCCTCCGACATGAGGATGAAGTCCATGATCGCCCCTTCCGGTCAATGTTATTGCTCGATAACATAGGACGGAGCCTGAGCGTGGTCAAGGCTCAGCTAACCCGGAAAAGCGTTACTTGCTACTAACTTCCCCCGGAGGAACGCGTGAGCGAACTGCGGATCGAGCACCTGACCTCGCCGGAAATCGCGGACGCGATCGCGGGCGGCAAGCGGACCGCGATCCTGCCGCTGGGCGCCACCGAACAGCACGGCGCGCACCTGCCGCTGTCGGTCGACAGCGAACACGCCGATCGGCTGGCCGTCCTCGTGGCGGAACGCCTCGGCGACGCGCTCGTACTGCCGACCGTGCGAATCGGCTGTTCCGCCCATCACCTCGGCTTCGCCGGAACCCTGTCCCTCCGGCCCGAGACCCTGGAATCGATCTGCTTCGACTGCTGCGAAAGCCTTGCCGCCCATGGCTTCCGCCGGGTGCTGATCTTCTCCGCGCACATCGGCAACTACCCGCTGCTGAGCGAGATCGAGCCCAAACTCGCCGCGCGAATGCCCGAGGACTTGGACGTAGTCGCCTTCGCCGATTCGACTGCCGTGCTCGACGCCTGGCGCACCGCCGCCGCAGATCTGGAGAGCCACATCGGCGGACACGCCGACCTCGCCGAGAGTTCGATCATGCTCGCCCTCCGGCCGGAAGCAGTGCGAAGCGACCGCGCCGCCGCCGGCCTGGCCGAGCCGATGAACGACGCCCTGCTGGCCCGGGTATTAACCGGCGGCGTCAAGGCGGTCGCGCCGAACGGCGTGCTCGGCAATCCGCGAGGCATGGCCTCCGACCTGGGCTTCGCCTGTCTCAGCGCGGTCGCGGACCGGCTCGCGGAGTACGCGGCGACACGTTACCGGACTCTCACCTAAACTCGGTCCATGACGAGTTCTCCGCGCTCCTCGCGCCGGCAGACGCTGATCAAGGTCGCCGGCGAGCTGTTCCACGAGCGCGCCTTCGACGCGGTCACCACCGAGATGATCGGCGCGAGGGCAGGCGTGACCGGTCCCGCGCTGTACCGGCACTTCCCGAGCAAACAGGCGCTGCTGATCGCCGTGCTCGAAGACCCGCTGAAGGACCTGCTGGCCAACGCGCGCGAGACCGCGGCGGAGGTGACCGACCCGCGCAAGGCGCTCGAGGCGATGATCGACTACCACGTCGAGCGCAGCCTCCAGAATGTGCCGTCCACGCTGGTGTTCCTGAAGAACGAGCACAACGTCCCGGAGGAGGAGCGGCACCGGATGCGCCGCATGATGCGCCTCTACGCCGAGGAGTGGAGCGCGCTGGTGGAGCGGCTGCGACCCGATCTGTCGGACGCGCAGAACCGGGTCCTGACACACGCCGTGTTCTCGATGATCAACTCCATCCCCCAGTTCAACAGCGGGCTGGATCCCGCAAGCGTCGCGACGACGATCCGCACGGCCGCGATCAACGCGCTGCTCGTCCCGCCAGACACGGTCTAGCTCAGCGCCGTGCTCACCTGAACCCCGAGTTCCCGGAACCCCAGCGCCCGAGCCACCCGGCGGGACGCGTCGTGCCGGGCCCGCCACTGCGGCAGCAGCCGGTTCGCCACGGCGTGCGCCACCGCCGCTCCGGCGACGGCTCGCGCCAGCCCGCGCCCACGCTGCTCCGGTGCGGTCAGCACCGACAGCTGGGCTATTTCCCCTGGCCAGCGCCGATAGCCCGCGGCGGCGATGACCTGCCTCCCGCGCCGCAGCACAGCGGCGGGTGAGGTGATCTCGGCGATGCCGGACTCATCGGCCTCCTCGGCGGGGACGGACGTCAGCAGGGCTTCCAGATCCGGATGACCGGGCGAAACCGTCTCGGTCGAATCGAGCCCGGCCGGGTCGCCGTCGAAGTAGGCCAACGTCGCCGGACCGAGTACCTCGACGATCGGCATGACCTGGCGCAACCGGTCCGGGTCGGTCCACTCCGCGGCCGAAATCCGGCCCGCCCCCAGCGCCTGCCAGCGCTTCGACGGCACCGTGACGACCACCGCCTCGCCCAGCGCGACCACACCCACCCAGCCCGGAGGCCCCAGCTTCGAGCCGGGAGACACCAGCACCCGCGCTTGCCCCGCACCGGGAAACGGCCCGTCGACGCCGGCCAAGGCGAGCCAGAGCTGCCGGACCCGGTCGAGCAAGTCGTCGCGCATCCCCCGATCATCCGCGCACCCCTGAACCCGCCGCGACCCCAGTCACATACAAATGTCAGACATTCGGTGTTAGGGTCGCCTTATGAACGATCTTCGAGCGCCGAACCGCGTGGCGAGCCTGGCCGCGCAACTCGTGGACACCCTCCGGGAGCAGATCGCGTCCGGCGAATGGCCGGTCGGGATGCGGATTCCGGCGGAGAACGACCTGGTCAAGCAGCTGGGCGTCGGGCGGACGACGGTGCGGGAGGCGCTCGGCGCGCTGGTGCATCTCGGACTGCTCGAAGCGCGCCGGGGCGACGGGACGTACGTACGAGCGTCGAGCGAGATGCAGTCCGTCCTGATGCGACGGGCCAACTCCTCGCGGCGCGACGACGTGCTCGAACTGCGGGCCGTACTGGAGGAGTACGCCTCGGGACTGGCCGCGGTCCGCCGCACCGACGACGACCTGGTCAGCCTGCGGCGGCTGCTCGACGAATCCGAAGCGCGGGACGACGCCGAGGCTGACGTCCGCTTCCACCAGGCCGTCGTGGAAGCGGGCCGGAATTCCCTGCTCACCGAGGTGTACGACGTCCTCAGCGCCTCCGTCGCCGAGCAGATCGGCGACACGCTCTGGCCTGAGGCGACCGCCGCCGAGCACACCCGGCTGCACCGCAGGCTGGTCGAGGCGATCGCCGCCAAGGACGAGGTCGGGGCCCGTTACTGCGCCGCCGAGATCGTGAAGCTCACGCAGGCCGGAACGGAACGGGAGAAGTGACCGCCGGGACCGAAGCCCCGGTTGTCCGGGGAAGACCAATCACCAAACCCGAGTGGTCGGCCGGGATGCTGCTCGCGATCCTCTTGGTGGCAGCCAATCTGCGCGCGACACTGACCGGCGTCGGCACGCTCTTGCCGGCGATCGAGCACGACACGGGCCTGCCGGCGTCGGCGGGCGGCGTGCTGAATACGTTGCCACTGCTCATGTTCGCGGTGACTTCGCCGCTCGTCGGCCGCATCTCGCACCGGATCGGCTCCACTCGCTTGCTCGTGCTTTCCCTTGCGGTGCTGGCGGCGGGCACGGTGGTCCGGTCGCTGCCGTCGATCGCCTGTCTTTTCGCCGGGACGGTGCTGCTGTCGGCCGCGATCGCCGTGGGGAATGTCTTGCTGCCCACGGTAATCCGCACGCACGTTCCCGCCTCGCGGGTGCACACCGTCAGCGCGCTCTACGTCACGGTCATGGGCGTGGTCGCCGCGGTGTCGTCCGGGATTTCCGTGCCACTGGCCGGAATCTTGCCCGGCGGCTGGCATTCGGCGCTGGCCTGGGCGGTGCTCGTCGCCGTGGCCGCGCTGGCCGGATGGCTGCCCCGGCTGCGCGGCTCGCGGCCAGACCACAGCCCGCAGACGCGCGGCGCACCCGCTCCGACCCCGTGGAAATCCTGGCTGGCTTGGCAGGTTTCCCTGTTCATGGGCCTGCAATCGCTTGCCTTCTACACCGCGGTCGCCTGGCTGCCCAGCATCCTCAGCGGGCAGGGCATGAGCACCGCGGCGGCCGGCTGGATGCTGTTCTACTACCAGCTCGTCGCGCTGGCCACCGGCATGGTGCTGCCGCTGCTCACCCGAGGCCGGGCTGACCAGCGTTTTCCCGCCGCGGCGGCATCGGCGGTCATTGCCGCCGGGTTCGCGATTCTGCTGCTGGCACCGGGCATCGCGATCGTCGGGTGCACACTGCTCGGGCTCGGCACCGGGGTGTGCCTCGTGCTCGCGCTCAGCTTCCAAAGCCAGCGCGCGACCGGCCCCGGCGAAACCACCGCGCTGGCCGGGATGGCGCAGTCCATCGGCTACCTGGTCGCGGCCGCCGGACCGCTGCTGCTCGGCATCCTCCACGACGCCACCGGAAACTGGTCCGGCGCGCTGCTCGCGCTCATCGCGTTGAGCGTGGCGATGGCCTTCGCCGGGTACGGCGCCGGGCGCGACCGGCACGTCCGGGCTGGCGGCTGAGCGATGTCCGACACCGACCTGGTGGCCCGTCAGCTTCTCTTGCTGGCGCGGCTGGTCAAGCGTGCGGAATCGGCACCGGTCGAGCCGATGTGCTTGCGGCTGCTGACGATGCTCGCCGAGGAGGGCCCGTTCCGGGCCGGGGAAATCGCCACGACGCTGGGCGTGCACCCGTCGACGGTCAGCCGCCAGGTCGCCGGGCTGGTCCGGGCCGGGCTGGTCGAGCGCCGCGCCGATCCCGAGGACGGCCGCGCCTGCCCGCTCGTCGTGACTGCCGCGGGCCGCCGGATCCTCGACGCCGAGCGCCAGCGCCAGGCCGCGCAGTTCGGCGCCGCCCTCGCCGGATGGTCTCCGGAGGCCCGGGCCCGGTTCGCCGACCTGCTCGGCTCCTTCGTCAACGATCTCCAACGGGGCTGACTCTTCCCCTCGATGTTATTGATCGATAACATCATCTGAGTAGGTCTACCAGCTCACCGCATCCTCAGAGGTTATTATTCAGTAACTTGGAGGTTCGAGAAATGCTCACTCCACCAGACGCCGCGGACGTGCGCGCGGCCGTGTCCGCACTTGAGGAAGGCCGCATGGTCGTGGTGGTCGACGACGACGATCGGGAGAACGAGGGCGACCTCGTGCTTCCGGCCGACAGCGTCACCGCCGATCAGCTGGCCTTCCTCGTCGCGCACACCACCGGGATCGTGTGCGCGCCGATGACCGCGGAACGCGCCGACATCCTCGGGCTTCCGCCGATGGTCGCGGACAATCAGGATTCACACGGCACGGCGTTCACCGTGTCCGTCGATCACAAGGACGCGGGCACCGGGGTCTCCGCGACGGCACGCGCGCACACCTGCCGCGCGCTCGCCGACCCGGCCACGCCGCCCGAACGTCTTCGCCGACCGGGCCACATCTTTCCGTTGCGCGCGAAGGACGGCGGTGTGCTCGTCCGCGCCGGGCACACCGAAGCGGCCGTCGATCTGCTGCGGCTGGCCGGTCGCGAGCCAGTCGGGGTCATCAGCGAATTGATCGGCCCGGACGGCGAAATGCTCCGCGGCCCGGCCGTGCGGAAATTCGCCGCCGAACACGGTTTGCCCGTTCTCGCCATCGCCGACCTGATCCGTTATCGCCAGACCACCGAGCGACTGGTCGAACCCGTCGCGACCGCCGCGATGCCGACCGCCTTCGGCGACTTCCGCGCCGTCGCTTACCGATCGAAGCTGGACGGTGTCGAACATCTCGCCCTGGCAATGGGCGACGTCGCCGCCGCCGGCCGTTCCGAGCGGGGCGCGCTGGTGCGGGTGCACAGCGAATGCCTCACCGGCGACATCCTCGGTTCGCTGCGCTGCGACTGCGGCACCCAGCTCGAACAAGCGATGCGCGCGGTGGCCGACGAGGGCTGCGGGGTCATCGTCTACCTGCGCGGCCACGAGGGGCGCGGGATCGGGCTCGCCCCGAAGATCCAGGCTTATGCGCTGCAGGAATCCGGCCTCGACACCGTCGACGCCAACGTCGTGCAGGGCCTGCCCGTGGATTCCCGTTCCTACGGTTCCGGCGCCCAGATCCTCGAACACCTCGGCGTCCGGCGGCTGCGGCTCATCACCAACAACCCGGCGAAATGCCTCGGGCTCGCCGAATACGGGCTCGAGGTGAGCGAGCGGATCGCGCTGCGCCCGGTCGAAACTCCGCAGAACCTCCGTTACCTCCGGACGAAACAGGACCGGATGGGACACCGCTTCGGAGAACCGGCCGATCCCGCCCTGGAGCGGAAAAGCTCCTGACCGCCCCCTCCCGGAAATTGCGGCGGGCGGGCGCGCGCCGCGGCGGGACATTTCTCCGCCGCCGACCAGCCACAGTGGACTCCTGTTATGGTTTGCGGAGACCACGTCCCGTTTCCAGGAGGAATCACCGCGATGGCACAGAAAGTCCTCGTCGAGATGATCGACGACCTCGACGGCTCCGAAGCCGGGCAGACCGTCCCCTTCGGACTCGACGGAGTCCAGTACGAAATCGACCTGTCCGACGAAAACGCCGCCGCCCTCCGCGAGCAGCTCGCGGATTTCATCGCCTCCGCCCGCCGGACCGGCGGACGCAAGACGACCGTGCGGAACTCGGCCGCGCCGACCGCCGAGGAACGCGAACGCTCCAAGGCCATCCGCACCTGGGCCATCGACAACAACTGGGCCATCGCCGAACGCGGCCGCATCCCGCGCGAGGTGGTCGCCGCGTACGAGGAAAGCCAGAAGGAGGAGGCGAAACCCCGCCGCAAGCGCACCGCGAAAAAGAGCGCCGGGAAATAGCCGCCCACCGGAAATGATCCCGGCGGTGCTCGCCGAGATCATTTCCGGGAAGCTCCGCCGCCGGGGTTTGGGTGGCGAGTCTCACGGGAGATCGTTTTCCGGACGCTTCGCCCGCCAGGGTTTCGGCGGCGGGTCTCGTGGAGATCGTTTCCGGAAGGTTCGCCCCGCCAGGGTTTCGGTGGCGAGTCTCGCGAAGATCATTTCCGGCAGCTTCGCCGCCCGGGTTTCGGCGGCCGCCAGCCGCCGCTCCCGCCGAGATCATTTCGAGGAAGCTCGCCCGGCGGGTTTTCGGCATCGGTGGCAGTTCCCGTCCGGACCGCTTCCGGAAAGCACGCCTGGCGGGGTTCCGGCACCAGCGGCCGCTCCCGCCCAGACCACTTCCAGGAACCTCGCCCGGCGGGATTTCGGCATCGGCGGTGGGTCTCGCCGAGACCACTCCCGGAAAGCACATCCACCGGGTTCCGGCACCAGCGGCGGCTCCCGCCCAGACTGCTCCTGGAAGGAAGGCCGCCGAGACCGCTCCCCGCCGGGTTCGGCCGTCTGTGCCGGATCTCGGTTCGTGGCGAAGGGGCGAAACGTGGTGCCGGGAAGCCCGGGCCGTTTGCATACCGCGCGGGCGCCAGAACGGAATGTCCCGGCGGTTGCCCTCGCCAGTGGCGGGCATCACCGGCGGCGGTCTCCGGACAATCCGGAACGTGGTCCCGGGCCGGAGCGCTCGGCCCCCGCAGAACCCGGCAGCGGACCAGCTGGGCGGCCGCGGAGATCGCTCCGCGATAACCACGCCCTGCGCACCGCCCGCACCCGCTAGAGTTGCCGAAACTACTTCCATACCGGGGGGCTGCGATGGAGTTTCAGGACGTCGTGCGGCGCAGGCGCATGGTGCGCAAGTTCACCGACGAACCCGTGTCCGAGGAGAGCCTCCAGCGGATCATGCGCAACGCGCTGCGCGGACCGTCCGCCGGGTTTTCGCAAGGGCAGGCGTTCCTGGTGCTGCAGGGCGACGACGTGCGGCGGTTCGCCGACACCCTCGAATCCTGGACGCTGGGCGACGCCACCAAGGCCGCGCCGGTGATCGTGATCCCGTTCTCGGTGAAGGACGTTTACCTCGACCGCTACGCCCAGCCGGACAAGGGGTGGACCGACCGCAGCGAGGACCACTGGCCGGTGCCGTTCTGGTACATCGACACCGGCATGGCCGTCCTGCTGATCCTGCAGACGGTCGTGGACGAGGGCCTCGGCGCGGTGTACTTCGGCATCGGCGCGGAGGATTTCGACAAGGTGCGCACCGAATTCGGCGTGCCCGCCGACCACGAGCCGATCGGCGCGATCGCCATCGGCCACGCCGCCGACGCCAAGATCTCCGCCGGGGCCTCTCCGGCGACCCGCAAGCGGCGGCCGCTGGCCGAGACCGTCCACTTCGGACAGTGGTAGGCCAGGTGCCGGGATCGGCCGCGGCGGCGCAGGTTCGGTGAGCCAGCTGCGGTTGCCGAGCGGGACGGTGCCGTCAAGATCGGCTCGGCGGACTGTCGCTGGGCCATAGGTGCTGTACAGCGCCATCAGCGCGGCGGGGTGGAGACGGTGACTCGGCTGCGATGACGTCGAAGCTCCTCGGCGGACGGGGGTGCCGCCGGTCGGGTGGTGCGGCGAGAGCACTGCCGTCCAGAAGACGGTCGGACGGGCACCCTGAGGCGTTCGGCCGGGGTGCGTGGGCGATCGATGCCCGGCAACGGCGGACTCCGTTTCGCGGCCACAACGTCGCCGTGGTGTGCGCGATGCGACGAGCCGTGCGCCGGTAACGGCCGTGAATCGCTGCCGCGTCCGGCCGGTTCGCTGCTTGCCGGAGCGGTGCCGCGGTAATCGTCGCTGGCGCAGGCGGGGCTGCGAATATCCCGGCGGACTGGGGCAAGCGACGTCATTTTCATGTTTACCGCCGGTTTGCCTCCCCACCACCCCCATTGCACGGAATCCAGCCAACGCGAAAATAATTCGAAGAAACGGAAACGCCTCGAAACCTGGCGTGGCCGACAGAAAACCACGAGTAGCGGCTCAGTTCCGGCCGCCGGACACCCGGCATACCGGATCTCGCGGGGCGGAGCAGCCCGGCACCGGCCGAACAGCGCAACCGGGACCGCCGCCTGCCGCACCGTTCACTCTGATGACACAAAATCGGCGATTCCCCCGAAAGTGCCATCAATCCCGCGAAGCAGCACTTGCGCATTCCGGTTGAAGCACAATGTCACCGAAATCGGGACCAAGGAAACTAGACTGCCGTCCGACCCTGGACCCGAAGGGGCCGCGCGGTCGCGCGAAACCGCCTGCGCACAGCGATCTTCCGCCACTCTTCGGCGCCGCTAATTTCACCCCAGCGGAGCAGTTCGGCTGCGGCCAACCGGGGAATCCTGCTCCCGGAACCGGTGACATCCTGGTAACATCGCCCGGGCGGAGGATCGGTTTGCGGTAAACGCACGACGACGAACAGACTCAGGGGAATCGTTCGCCGGATGCGTCCCGGATCCGTGGAAAGATGCCACTGGATGTTGAAAAACAAATCGCATTCGCGGCATTAGTCCTCTTTGCCGACTTAATGTCTCCTTGCGTGGTCTAGACCTCAATCTTTGCCTGTGCTGCATTTGTCCACCACGACCCGCATCGAACAGGTCACGAAATTGTCAACACCGACGTCCGTAGGTTACGTCGGCGTTACATCCACCGATTATTAGAGATATGGATCTCACCGAGTACCCGACCGCCCGCCCCGGTCCGGCACCCGACACCGAAGAAGCATTTGCTCAGGTGATGGCCGATGTCACCGGGCAGGAAAACGTGTCGGCCGACAGCAACTTCTTCGCCGATCTCGGGGCCAACTCGCTCGTGCTGGCACAGTTCTGCGCACGGGTGCGCAAGCGTGCCGATCTTCCCGCCGTCTCCATCAAGGACATTTACCGGAATCCGACCATCGCCAGTCTCGTCTCCGCATTGGCCGAGACCGCGCCGGCCGCCGCCGAAGCGCCGGAGCCGGCACCGGAGCCCGCCCCCGCGGCGGCGCCGAAGCGGGCGAGCACACTCGAATACTTCGGCTGCGGGATCCTGCAGGTGCTGATCTTCCTGGCCTATTCCGTCCTGGTGGCCCAGGTGCTCGGCGCGGGCACCGACTGGATCATCGCCGGCACCGGCCTCGCCGACTACTACCTGCGCTCGGTCGGCTTCGGGGCGATCGTCCTGGTCGTGCTCTGCACGCTTCCGATCGCGCTGAAATGGATCATCGTCGGCCGGTGGAAACCGGGGAAATCCGGGTCTGGAGCCTCGGGTACGTCCGGTTCTGGGTGGTCAAAACGCTGGTCCAGCGGAACCTGCTCGTCCCGTTGTTCGTCGGCTCCCCGCTCTACTCGATGTACCTGCGCGCGCTCGGCGCGAAGATCGGCAAGGGCGTGACGATCTTTTCGCGGTACGTCCCGGTGTGCACCGATCTGCTCACCGTCGGGGAAGGCACGGTGATCTGCAAGGACACCTATTTCACCACCTACCGCGCACAGGACGGGGTGATCCGGACCGGGCCGGTCGCGATCGGCTCGCACGCCTACGTCGGCGAGATGTCCGTCATCGACATCGAGACCCGGATCGGCGACGACGCCCAGTTCGGGCACGCCTCGTCGCTGCACGCCGGGCAGGCGGTCCCGAACGGGGAAAGCTGGCACGGCGTGCCCGCGGTGCCCGCCGACGTGCGGTACCGGCGGGTCGAACCGCGGGCCTGCGGCAGTTTCCGCCGGGCGTTCTTCGTCGTGCGCCAGGCGCTGACCGTGCTCTTCCTCGGCGCCCCGCTGATGCTCGGGCTGCTCGGCCTCGCGGTGAACTTCCTGCCGAACCTCAGCCCGGCGATGGGGCTCGGCTCGGCGGAAATGGACTTCACCAACCCGGTGTTCTACGGGAAGGCCCTCGTCGTCTCGTTCATCCTGTACTTCGGCCTGCGGCTGACCGGTTTCCTGATCGTCAGCCTGCTGCCGCGGCTGCTCAACCTGGCGCTCAAACCCGGCGAGGTCTACCGCCTCTACACCCTCCGCTACACCGCGCACCGCGTCATCCGGGCGCTTGCCAACGTGCGGTTCTTCAAGACCCTGCTCGGCGACAGCTCGGCGATCGTGCACTACCTGCGCGCGATCGGCTGCCGGGTCTCCAAGGAAGAGCAGACCGGGTCCAACTTCGGGCTCGAGGAGAAGTACGAGAACCCGTTCCTGTTCGAGGCCGGTGCGGGCACGATGGTCGCCGACGGGCTGTCGGTGCTCAACGCCGAGTACACCAACACCTCGTTCCGGCTGTCCCGGGTGCGCGTCGGGGCGCGGAACTTCCTCGGCAACCACGTCGTCTACCCGGCCGGAGCCAGGACCGGGGACAACTGCCTGCTGGCCACGAAGGTCCTGGTCCCGCTCGACGGCCCGGTGCGCGAGGGCGTCGGGCTGCTCGGCTCCCCCAGCTTCGAGATCCCGCGCTCGGTGGAACGCGACAGCCAGTTCGACCATCCGAAGACCCCGGAGGAATTCCGGCGCAAGCTGGCCGCCAAGAACCGGCACAACGCGGTTTCCATGCTGCTGTATGCCGGTTCGCACTGGCTGTTCTTCTACGGATTGCTGCTGCTGACCTGGGCCTCGGACGTCTACTACCCGCACCTCGGCGCCCCGCTGTTCGCGCTCGACACGGTGCTCTTCCTGTCCTACGGCATCCTCTTCTTCATCGCGCTGGAACGGATCACCGTCCTGATCCAGCCGCTGCGCCCGGTGTCCTGCTCGATCTACGACCGGCGGTTCTGGCGGCAGGAACGGTTCTGGAAGGCGGCCGCGACCGCGACGATCATGCGTTCGCTCGACGGGACCCCGTTCAAGACCGCGGTGTGGCGGATGCAGGGCATCAAGGTCGGCAAGCGGTTGTTCGACGACGGCGCCGGGATCATCGAAAAGACGTTGGTGCGCATGGGAGACGACGTCACGCTCAACGTCGGGTCCGTCATCCAGTGCCATTCGCAGGAGGACGGCGGTTTCAAGATGGACCGCATCGACATCGGCAGCCGCTGCACGGTCGGCGTCGGGGCGCTGGTGCATTACGGCGTGACGATGGGCGAGGGTTCGACGCTCGCCCCGGACTCCTTCCTCATGAAGGGCACCGAGGTCCCGGACCACGAGCACTGGGGAGGCAACCCCGCGCACGAAATCCGGGCCGTCCGCCGTCAGCCGGCGGGGAAATCGTGACCGACCACCGACAACCACGGGAAGGACGACCCATGAGAACCGGACTGGGAGCGGGGCGCGAGCACTGGCGCGAGGTACTCACCGCCGGTGGCGCCACCAGCGTCCCGAGATGGACGCTCGACCCCGGCTCCGCCGTCGGCGACCACGAAACGCCGATTCCGCCGGGCGTCGCGGCCGCGCTGCGGCTGCTGGCCGAACAGCTGCGCGTACCGATGAGTTCAGTGCTGCTCGCCGCGCACGCCAAGGTGCTGTCCGCGCTGTCCGGCGAGGCCGACGTGTGCACCGGCTACGTCGCCGAGCCCGGCGGGAAGCCGCTGCCGTGCCGGCTGAGCACCGAATCCGCGACCTGGCGCGACCTCATCGAGCACACCGCGCGGATCGACGCGCAAACGCTCGCCTTCCGGGACTTCCCGGTCGACGAACTCCGCACCGAACTCGGCATCCTCGCGCCGCCGTTCGAAACGGTCTTCGACCCGACCGGCACCGCCGGGGACCTCGCCAGGGACACCGTCCTGCAGGTGGACGTCTCCCCGGGCTGGAGACGCTGCGGCTGCGCTTCCGGACCGGGGTGCTGGATTCCGAAAGCGCCGGACGCATCCTCGGCTACCACCTGAGCGCGCTCACGCTGATCCGCACCGACGTCAGCGCGCCGCACCGCGAGTCGACGCTGCTGTCGGCGGCGGAACTCAAACTGCAGCTGGAAGGGCTCGCCGGGCCGCACGTCGAACTGCCGGACCTGCGCTGCCACGAGCTGTTCCAGCGCAGCGTGGCCCGGCATCCGGACGCGGTCGCCGCCGTGCACGGCGACCGGCAGTGGACGTACCGGGAACTCAACGGGCGGGCCAACCGCCTGGCGAGGGCGCTCATCGCGCGCGGGCTGCGGCGCGAGGACGTCGTCGCGGTGGTGACCGAACGCAATCTGGACTGGATGGCCGCCGTGCTCGCCGTGTTCAAGGCGGGCGGCGTCTACCTGCCCATCGAGCCGCATTTCCCGACCGACCGCATCGCGACCACGCTGCGCCGGGCCGGCTGCGAACTGGTGCTGACCGAAATGGGCAGCACGACCACGTTGCGCAAGGCCGTCGAACTGCAGCCCGGCGTACGGACGTTGTTCGTCGACGCCGCGTACGAGGAGGACCACTCCGAAGACGACCTCGACATCGCCGTCGACGCCGGCCAGCTCGCCTACATCTACTTCACCTCGGGCTCCACGGGCGAGCCGAAGGGCGCGATGTGCGAGCACGCCGGGATGCTCAACCACCTCTACGCCAAGATCAACGACCTCGGCGTCACCGAGGGCTCCGTGGTGGCGCAGGTCGCGCCGCAATGCTTCGACATCTCGCTGTGGCAGCTGGTTTCCGCGCTCCTGGTCGGCGGGACCACGCTGCTGATCGAACAGGACGTGATCCTCGACGCCGACCGGTTCGTGGAAAAACTCGCCGAGGGCCGGGTCACCGTGGCGCAGGTCGTGCCCTCCTACCTCGAGGTCGTGCTGTCCGCGGTCGACAAGAACCCGGTCGCGCTGCCGGACCTGCGCTGCGTTTCGGTGACCGGCGAGGCGCTCAAGACCGAACTGGCCCAGCGCTGGTTCGCCACGATGCCGGACGTCAAGCTGGTCAACGCCTACGGCCTCACCGAAACCTCGGACGACACCAACCACGAGGTGATGGACCGCGCGCCGACGCGGGAGCGGGTGCCGCTCGGGCCGCCGGTGCAGAACGTGCGCGTGTACGTCGTCGACGAGCAGCTCGACCCGGTCCCGCTCGGCGCTCCCGGCGAGATCGTGTTCTCCGGGGTGTGCGTCGGCCGCGGCTACGTCAACGACCCGGAGCGCACCGCGCTCGCGTTCACCACCGACCCGCACCGGCCGGACGCCCGGCTCTACCGCAGCGGCGACCACGGCCGCTGGCTGCCCGAGGGCAAGCTGGAGTTCCTCGGCAGACGCGATTCGCAGGTCAAGATCCGCGGGTTCCGGATCGAGATCGGCGAAATCGAGAACACGCTGCTGCGGGTGCCCGGGGTGCGCGACGGCGCGGTGGTCGTCGCCGATCGCGGCGGGCAGGGCAAACGGCTGGTCGCGTTCTACTCCGGCCGCGAACCCCTCGATCCCGGCCTGATGCGGGAGCAGCTCGCCGCCGCGCTGCCCGAGTACATGCTGCCCTCGGCGTTCCACTGGCGGGAGCGGCTGCCGTTGACCGCCAACGGAAAGATCGACAAGAAGAACCTCGCCGTGCTGGCCGCCGAACTCGACGCGGCGGAGGACGACTACCGCGCACCCGCCACCGGCACCGAGCGGCGGCTCGCCGCGGCCTGGGCGGAGGTGCTCGGCGTCCGGCCCGGCCAGATCGGCAGGCTGGACCACTTCTTCGACCGCGGCGGCACCTCGCTGTCCGCGGTGAAACTGGCGATCGCGCTCAACCGCGCGGTCTCGATCAAGGACGTCGCCCGGCATCCGGTGCTCGCCGACCTGGCCGCGCTGCTCGACAGCCGGTCCGCGTCCTCCTGAGTTTCCCAGAGTTCCTGACCCTCGTGAGCCGCGGAAATCGAAAGGATTCCACGATGTCGTTGTCCAAATTCCTGCCCAAGACCTCTCCGCCGGACCTGGACGTCCGTCCAGGGCTGCCCGCGGTCGTGCGGGCCGACGCCGGAGGCGACCCGGCCGGCTGGGCGAGCACGCACCGGGAGGCGGTGCGAAGACTCGTCGCCGAATACGGCGCGGTGCTCGTCCGCGGTCTCGGGCTCGCCGAGCAGGCCGCGGTCGCGGCCGTGTTCGGGAGGCTGGCCGACCTGCTGATGACCGAGCGGGAGGCGTTCGCGCCCCGCACGGCGTATCCCGGCGGGGTGCACTCCTCGACGGAATGGCCGCCGAACCAGCCGATGTGCATGCACCACGAACTGAGCTACACCCTGGAATTCCCCGGCCTGATGCTGTTCGCCTGCGTCCGCCCGCCGTCCTCGGGCGGGGTCACCGGCGTCAGCGATTCCGCCGCCGTGCTAGCCGCCCTGCCCGGCGACCTGCGCGCGCGGTTCGAACGCGAGGGCTGGCTGCTCACCCGCAGCTTCAACGACGAGATCGGGGCGTCGGTCGCCGAAGCGTTCGGCACCGAGGACCGCTCGGCGATCGAGGACTACTGCCGCGCCAACCGGATCGAGTTCGAGTGGCAGCCCGACGGCGGCCTGCGCACCCAGCAGCGGCGCAGCGCGATCGTCGGGCATCCGGTCACCGGCCGGCGCTGCTGGTTCAACCAGATCGCCTTCCTCAACGAATGGACGATGGCACCCGAGGTGCACGAATACCTGGTCGACATCTACGGGGCCGAAGGGCTTCCGTTCAACACCCGCTTCGGCGACGGCGACCCGATCGGCGAGGACGTCGTGCAACTGCTGAACGAGGTGTACGAGGAGCACACCGTCCGCGAGCCATGGGAGGCGGGCGATCTCCTGCTGGTGGACAACGTCCGCGTCGCACACAGCCGGGATCCCTACGAGGGCCCGCGCGAGGTGCTCGTCGGGCTGGCCGACCCGGTACGACTGTCCGACTGCTCGCTCGCTTCCGAGGGGAAAACCCAGTGACCACGCTCTCTTCCACCGGCGCCGCCGAGTCCGCCGCGCCGGTCGCCGTGCCGCCGTTCGCGGTGATCTCCGGCGCACAGGTCCAGCAGGCGCTGGCCGGGCGCGAACGGGAGGTCGTCGACCTCGTCGAGACCGCCTACCGGGTGCACGGCTCCGGCGATTCGGTCAACCCGCCGTCCTATTTCCTGCGGTTCCCGGACCGTCCGGCCGACCGGATCATCGCCCTTCCCGCCTCCCTCGGCGGGAAGACGAACGTCGCGGGGCTGAAGTGGATCTCCAGCTTCCCCGGCAACGTCGCCGCCGGGATCCCGAGGGCCTCGGCGGTGCTGATCCTGAACGACCTCGCCACCGGTTATCCGTTCGCCTGCCTGGAAAGCTCCATCATCAGCGCGACCAGGACCGCGGCGTCGGCCGCGCTCGCCGCCGACTGGCTCAGCCGGACCAGGCAGCGGCCGCGGCGGGTCGGGTTCTTCGGGGTAGGCCTGATCGCCCGCTACATCCACACCTTCCTCGCCGGCACCGGCTGGGAGTTCGACGAGATCAACGTGCACGACCTGCACCCGGACAGCGCGGCCGGTTTCCGCGGCTACCTGGAAAACTCCGGGTTCAGCGGCGGCATCACCGTGCGCGAGACCGCCGAAAGCCTGATCCGCGAAAGCGATCTGGTGGTCTTCGCGACCATCGCCGGCGAACCGCACGTGCACGATCCCTCGTGGTTCGCGCACAACCCGCTGGTATTGCACGTTTCGTTGCGAGATCTGGCTCCCGAGGTCCTGCTCGCCTCGGCGAACATCGTCGACGACGTCGACCACTGCCTCAAAGCCAACACGTCGCCGCATCTGGTCGAACAGCGCACGGGGAGCCGGGATTTCCTGCTCGGCACGCTGGACGACGTCCTTTCCGGCCGGATCAGCCCGCCCGAGGGCCAGCCGCTGATCTTCTCCCCGTTCGGGCTCGGCGTCCTCGACCTCGCGGTCGGGGCCTTCGTCCACGAGAGAGTGTCCGAAGCCGGCGGACTGCACGTCATCGAGGACTTTTTCCACGAACTGCGCCGGTATGGCTGAGCGCCGTCCGCCACTGAGCTTTGTCTGAAGGGGAGATCACAGTGCCAGTCATCACCGTTCCCGAAGCCTTCAACGAGGAGGACCTGTACGTCGACCTCCGCTGGAGTTTCGGCTATTCGCTGTTCCTCAAATGCGAGGGGTTCAACTTCGCCGGCTCCATCAAGCTGAAGGCCGCCACCGAAATGGTCGACGCCGCCGAGCGCGACGGCCTGCTGCGGCCGGGCTCGATCATCGTCGAGTCCTCTTCGGGCAATCTCGGCGTCGCGCTGAGCATGATCGCGGCCAGCCGGGGGTACAAGTTCCTGTGCGTCACCGATTCGCGCTGCAACCTCGCGACGCGCCGCGCGATCGAGGCCCTCGGCAACGAGGTGCACATCATCACCGAACCCAGTCCCGAGGGCGGTCTCCTCGGGGCGCGCATCGACCACGTGCGCATGCTGTGCGCGTCCGACGACCGCTACGTGTGGCTCAACCAGTACACGAACCCGGACAACTGGGGCGCGCACTTCCACCGGACCGGCCCGGAGATCGCGGCCGCGTTCCCGAGCCTCGACGTGCTGTTCGTCGGAGCCGGCACCACCGGCACCCTGATGGGCTGCGCGCGGTTCTTCCGGCAGTGGCACCGGCCGGTGCGGATCGTCGCGATCGACAGCGTCGGCTCGGTGACCTTCGGCGGCCCCGCCGGCCGCCGGATGCTGCCGGGGCTGGGCACCAGCGTGCGCCCGGCGATCCTCGACGAGTCCTATGTGGACGACGTGGTCCTCGTCGAGGAGCCCGATTCGGTCCGGGCGTGCCACCGGCTGGCCCGCAACGGGTTCCTGTTCGGCGGCTCGACCGGAACGGTCGTCAGCGGGGCCACCAGCTGGCTGTCCGAGCACGACGCGCACCATCTGACCGCCGTGGCCGTCGCCCCGGACCTCGGCGAACGCTATCTCGACACGATCTACCAGACCAACTGGCTGCAGGGCATCTACGGGGAGGACGTGCTTTCGCCCCGGACCCGGCAGTCGGTCTGATCCGCACGGGCGGCGCGCCGGGCATCCCCCGGTGCGCCGTCTCCCGGCGGGATCAGACCTTCTTCTGCCAGTCTTCCCAGCTGAAGCGCCAGTCGGTCCAGCCGTCGCCGGGTTTGAGGTCCGCGCCGGTGTCGGTCACCGTGACGATGTCGCCGCGATGGGAGTTCTCGTAGAACCACTTCGCGTTCTCGACGCTGACGTTGAGGCAGCCGTGCGAGGTGTTGGTCCTCCCCTGCTGGCGCACCGACCACGGCGCGGAGTGCAGGAACTGGCCCGAGTTGGTGAGCCGCAGCGCGTACTTCACCGTGGTGCGGTAGCCGCCGGGGGCGTCGGTCGGCACGCCGTACGTGCTGGAGTCCATTGTGTACGGCGACTGCACGGTCATGATCAGCATGGTGCCCGAAACGCTGCGCGCCGACGGTTTGCCGAGGCTCACCGGAGAGGTCAGGACGAGCTGGCCGTCCTTGTACGTCCGCATCTGCTTTTCGTGGTCGGACACCTTCGAGATGATCGACGGACCGGTCTTGAAGGTGATCTTGCGGTCGGCCTTGCCGAACACCCCGTTGCCGAGCGCGCGGCCGGCGATCTTGATGTCGAGGGTGATCGTGGAGTACGCGGGCCAGTATTCCTTGGTGCGGTAGTGCACCTCGTCGTCGCCGAACCAGCGCCAGGCTCCGGTCGCCGGCTTGTCCGAGGTGACGGTGAGCATCTTCTCGGCCGCCGCCTTGTCCGAGACCGGCGCGGAGAACTTGATCGTGATCGGCATGCCGACGCCGGTGGTCTCGCCGTCGAGCGGGATCACCGACGGATACGCCTGCGCCTTGGCGGTCGCGGTGGTGAAGGTGCTGGTGCGGGTGACCGGTTTGCCGTCCGCGCCGACCGAACGCGCCGTCATCGTGTACTTCGTGCCGTACTCCAGCGGTTTGCTGGTGTTCCAGCGCTGCTTCGCGGGGTCCATCGCGCCGGGGACCGCGGTGCCGTCCGCGGCGGCGAGGGTGACCTCGCTGAGCGTGGATCCGCCGGCGACCGCGGTGACCGGTTCGCCGGGCGCGACGTCAGTGGCGCCGTCCTTGGGCCCGAGGTCGAGGGTCGCGGGCACCGGCGCGGCGCTGCTCTTCTGCTCTGTGCTGGCGGCCGGGCCGGGATCCGATGCGGCCGTGCACCCCGTCGTCAGCAGCAGCCCGGCGAGGATCCCCGCGATGATCTGCGTTTTTCGGCCCAGCACCTGATCAACCCCCGTTCGCGCTTACTACCGGACATAGTAGTCATAGCGGTCAGGCGTGGAGCAGGGCGGGAGTGGCCGCCCAAGCCCCGGCGACCACGAGCGCGGCGGCCGTGCTGAGCGGAAGTGCCGCTGCCGCAGCGAGAACGAGCACGCTGTCCCGCACGCGGAACGCGCTTTTGTGACGGCGGCCACTGTTCGCGAGGTGTCCCAGCCGCAACGCGATGGCCGGGGACCGCACCGGATGCATCCGGTCGAGAGCCGCGCTGACGGTCGCCGGTCCGTGCTTGCGGCCAGCGGCGGCGTCCGCGCTCAATTCCACCGCAGCGGCAACGAATTCCGGCGACTGCCGGGCCAGCGGGACGAACGGCAGCGCCGCCGACACCGCTTGTGCGAACCCGACCAGCCGGTGGTGCCGTCCGCGCAGATGGGACCGTTCGTGGTCGAGCACCGCGGCGAGTTCCGGTGCGGAAAGGTCCTTCGCGAGCCCTTCGGAAAGCACGACCAGATCGGGCTTTCCCGCGATGCTGTAGGCGAGTTTCTCCTCCAGCGGCAGCCACCACACCCCCGCGCGGCTGGCTTGGCACACGATCGACAGTTCCGCGAAATGCCTGTCGTGCAAGCGAAGCTGATGCCGGTACCGCCGTACCGAAGCGACCGCGAACGCCCCGGCCGCGCCCGTCACGAGCAGCACGCCGGACACGCCGATTACTTCGTCCAAATGCAACACTTCATGGTGTCGCAAGGTATCGATGCGCAGCCAGGCGACAAACTGCCGCGCCGCCTCGTGCCCCGGCCCGAACGCCGTCGCCACCGCACCGGCTCCGGCGGCGATCATGCTGCCCAGCAACAGGATCCACGTCCCGAACCGCAGCGGACCGGGCACGCTGGCCCGCAACGTCCGGCGCAGCAGCATCGGCCCGCAGAAACCCACCACGGCCACGGTCGCGACGAGTGCCGCGGAGACGATCACGAGCGCTTCCTGAGGCCGCGCCGCAACGCCGCCCGCTCCCCCTCCGACGCCGACTGCGCGAAATGCAGCAGCACGCCTTCGGGATCTCCGACGTCGGCGAGCAGATTCCGCATCGCGCGCGCCGCGGCTTCCTCCCGCGACCACACCGGCGTGTAGCAGTAGGCGCGGCCGTGCTTTTCGCGTTCGACCCAGCCCTTGCTGTGCAAGTGGTCCAGCACGGTGAGGACGGTGGTGTAGGCCAGCTCCCGGTTCAGCTCCGCCAGGACTTCGCGGACCGTGCGCGCTTCGCCCGCTCGCCACAAGACGTCCATCGCCGCCGATTCCAGCTCGCCCAGTCCCTGCACGACCCGCATCCTAGGGCTCGCTTATCCAGCGTCGTCAGGGGTTGTTTCGGGGGCGTCGGACGGCGGGCGGCGGGCCGGGTCTCGGGCCTGGGCGATGCCGATCGCGGTCAGCAGGATCGCGAGCACGGCGAAGATCGCCAGGAGGGTCCAGCCGCCGGCGGCCGAGGCGGCGGCCAGGTCGGATTTCATGCGGTTCCTTTCGTTCGCGGGCTCGGCGCCCGGGTTTGCCGTCTGTGAAGGGCCCCTTGAGGGAATCTGATTCCCCCAAGGAGTCCTTCACGGACCGCGAGCCCGGCCGCCACCTCAAGCTCCGGGGATCGGGCCGCCAGCCCGGTAGACCGGGCCGTGCGGGCGCTCGCAGTGCTCGGCCCGGTCCTCGTCGGCGTGGTCCACCTGCAGCGTGGTGTGGTCGAGCCGGTGCCGGAAGCGCATGATCTCCTCGATCCCGGCGCGCACCGCGTGGCAGTCGGCGGCGGGCCGCACCAGCACGTGCGCCGACAGCGCGGGCTCGCCCGAGGTGATCTGCCAGATGTGCAGGTCGTGCACCTGCACCACGTCCGGGACGGACGCCACCTGGTCCCCGACCGCCTCCGGGTCGATGCCCGCGGGCGCGGCCTCCAGGAAGATCCGGCCCGATTCGCGGACCAGCCCCCAGCCCGCCTTCGCCATCAGCGCCGCGACCGCCAGCGCGGCGATCGCGTCCGCGCGGGCGAAGCCGGTCCACCACACGATCGCGCCGGCCACCGCGGTCGCGATGAACGCGTAGAGGTCGTTGAGGATGTGCTGGAACGCGCCCTCGACGTTGAGGCTCGACCGGTTCGCCCGGCTGATGCACCAGCTCGCCGCGACGTTCACGGCGATCCCGGCCAGCGCCGTCACGAGCACCAATGCGCCCTGCACCTGCGGCGGCTCGATCAGCCGGGCGATCGCCTCGTAGAGGAACCACGCGGTCAGCAGCAGCAAGGTGATCCCGTTGGCCTGCGCGGACAGGATTTCCGCGCGTTTGAGGCCATACGTGAACCCGCCCTTCGCCGGACGCGCGGCCAGCCGGATCGCGACCAGGGCGAGCACGATCGAGGCGGCGTCGGTCAGCATGTGACCCGCGTCGGTGATCAGCGCCAGCGACCCGGCGATCAGGCCGACGACGAGTTCGACGGCCATGAACCCGACGATCAGCACCAGCGCCCGCACCAGCCACTTGCGGTCCGCACCGGCCGAGACCCCGTGCCCGTGCCCGTGCTGCTCGCCCACTGTGCCTCCTGCCTGCATATATAGTGAAACGTGCATGCATTGTCCCGCACGCCCCGGCCGACGTCCACCCCGGGTCACCCGCCCGGTTCGATCCGCACCCCGAGCCGCCGCAGCCAGCGCAGCGGGTCGGTTTTGCGCTCCCCGCCGACCAGACCTCGAAGTGCAGATGCGGACCGGTCGACTGCCCCCGGTTGCCGACCTCGGCGATCACCTGCCCGGCCGCGACCCGCTGCCCGGCCTTGACCGCATAGCGGTTGAGATGGCCGTACACGGTGACCGCGCCGTCCTCGTGCCGGACCCGGACCCACAGCCCGAACCCGCTGGCCGGACCGGCTTCGAGCACGGTTCCGGCGAGCGGCGTCCGGACCGGGGTGCCGATCGCGTTCGCGACGTCCAGGCCGTAGTGCGTCGTTCCCCAGCGGGCCCCGTAGTTCGAGGTGATCGTGCCCGTCACCGGCGCGTAGGAGCGAGGTTTTTCGGCTTTCTGACGGGCTTTTTCCCGCACTTTGACCGCGGACTTCAGCACCGCCAGTTCTGCCTCCGGCGGGCGCGCCGCTGTCGGGAGAACGTCATGCCCCGCCACGGATGGCTGCTCCGGTGCCCGCTCGGCCGCCGCGGCGAACGCCGCCCCGCTCGCGAACCCGGCCAGGACGAGTCCCGCTCCCAGCCCGCCCCGGCTCCGCACCATCACACCTCCACATCTACTACGCCGGATAGTAGATGAAGCCGGTGTCAGTACGCGGTGAGGCCGCCGTCCACGATCAGTTCGGTTCCGGTGACGAACGAGGATTCGTCGCTGGCCAGGAAAAGCATCGCCCGCGCGACCTCGGCCGGGCTGCCCGCGCGGCGCATCGGCGTGCGCACGATGTCGGGCTGCTGGTCGCCCTGGTCGTCGAGCAGGTCCTGGATCATCGGCGTGGCGATGACGCCCGGGTGCACCGAATTGACCCGGACGCCGCGCGTCGCGTACTCGACCGCCGCGGTTTTGGTCAGCAGCCGCACCGCGCCTTTGGACGCCTGATACGCGGCGGCCGCGCCACTGCCGACCAGCCCCAGCACCGAGGAAGTGTTGACCACCGATGCGTTCCCGGAAGCACGCAACAGCGGCATCGCGGTCTTCATCCCGAGCCAGGTCCCGGTCTGGTTGACCGCGATCACCCGGTCCCAGCCGTCCTTACCGGTTTCCTCGATCCCCGGCCAGTCCACGATTCCCGCGATATTGACCAGCACGTCAAGGCGGCCGAAGCGCTGTTGCGTCCGATCGACGATCTCGCGCCAGTTCTCCGCCGAGGACACGTCCAGCCGATCGGCCAGCACCTCCGTTCCCAATTTCTTGGCGAGCTTCTCCACTGCTGCTTGATCGACGTCGGTGATCACCAGCCTCGCCCCCTCGCGGGCGAACAATTCCGCCGTGGCCCGCCCGATGCCGCCGGTCGCCCCGGTCAGCAACGCGACCTTTCCGTCAAGCCTTCCCGTCATGAGTTTCCTTTCCTTATTCAAGCCGCGGTGTATCCGCCGTCCGCGGCGACGACCGCCCCGGTGATGAACGCCGACCGGGGCGACGCCAAAAACCCGATCACCTCAGCGATTTCCTCGGGCTGCGCGACCCGGCCCAGCGGATGCACGTCGCCGAAAGACCGCAAATACGCCCGGCTGTCCGCGCGGAACGTGTCGAGCAGATCGGTCTCGATCACGCCCGGCGCAACGACATTCGCGCGAATTCCGTGCGGGCCGCCTTCCAGCGCGAGCACTTTGGTCAGCTGCGCCAATGCCCCTTTGGACGCACTGTAAGCCGCCGCTTCGGCCAGCCCGACCGTGCAAGCAAACGAGCCGACCGTGACGATCGCTCCCCCACCGTTATCGCGCATCACCCGGAATGCCTCCCGTGCATGCAAAAACGCGCCGCGGGCGTTAATGGACATCAATTCGTCCCAGTCGGCCGCCGTCGTCTCAGTGACCGGCTTGTTCACCGAACGACCCGCATTGGCGACCAGAATGTCGAACCCGCCGAACTTTTCCAGCGCAGTAGCCGCGGTTCGCACCGCGACGTCCTCTTTAGACACATCGCCGACCAAAGTGGACACTCCGGCGAACCGGCCGGAAAGCTCCTCGACCTCCGGCCGGACATCCGTGGCCAGCACCCGCGCTCCGCGGGCGTGCAACCACGCGACCGTCGCCGCACCGACCCCGCGCGCCGCCCCGGTGACCACGGCGACCTTCCCCGCCACCATCTCATCCGTCATGACGGCCAGTCTCATCGGCGGCGGACGGCGTTGACAGGACGTGTCACACCCACCCAGCGGCCGCCTACCCTGGCAGACATGGGCAGCACCGAACTGGGCGATTTCCTGCGAGCACGCCGCGCGCAACGCTCCCCGGAAGACGCCGACGTGCACTACTCCGGCCGACGCAAGGTCGCGGGCCTGCGTCGCGAAGAGGTTGCCGTACTGGCCGGAGTGAACGTCGACTACTACGCCCGCCTGGAACAAGGCCGCGAAACCCGGCCGTCAGGACAGGTTCTCGACGCGTTGAGCCGCGCACTGGACCTGGACCTCGACGCGCGCGCCCACCTGTACCGCCTAGCCGGGGTCGCGTGGCAGACCGCTCCGGCGCCCCAGACCGTGAGCCCCGACCTGCGGCAGCTCATGGACAGCTACCCGCAGGCCCCGGCTTTCGTGCTCAACCGCGTCCTGGACATCCTGGCCACGAACACCCTCGCCGATGCCCTGTTCTCCCCGTTCGAGACCGCGGACAACCTCGCGCGCATGACGTTCCTCGACCCAGCGGGGCGGCAGTTCTACGCTCGCTGGGACTGGACCGCACAGGCAACCGTGGCAAATCTGCGAGCCGCGGTCGACCCCGCACTGCCGTCACTGGTGGCGGAATTGAGCGAGGGCAGCGAGGAGTTCCGGGCCTTGTGGGAGACGCATCAGGTACGAGGGAAGACGCGCGAGCCTAAGCATCTCGTGCATCCGGCGGTCGGGGCGCTGACGTTGACCTATCAGGCGTTCGACGTGCGGAGCGCGCCTGGGCAGCAGTTGATCGTTTATCAGGCTGAGCCTGGCAGCGTTAGCGCTGATGCGCTGGCGTTGCTGAGCAGTGTGCCGCTGCGGGTGCGCGGGTAAGCGGCTTTTCCCGGCAAGGCGTGCGGCGCGAACGGGCCCGTGTTCCCACAAAGCAGACCCGATCGCCCCGCACGCCGGCCGCCGGGTGCGCGCGGTGCCCGAGCGCAGTTCGCGCGCGTGCACCGGCGGCCGCCGGGCGCGGGCGCGTCGATCGGGGGAAAGCGACGCGCGCGCGGCCGGGGCCTTCGGCGAAGTTACTTCGTGACGATCTTCTGACCGGTCAGGATCAGGTTGGCGTCCGGGATGAACTTCTGGTTCAGCTGCTGCAGGTGCTGCCAGCCGCCTTCGACGTTGAGGTTCTTCGCGATTCCGGAGAGGGTGTCGCCGGCCGCGACGGTGTAGGTGCCGTCCGGGTTCGAGGTCGGGGCCGCGTGCTTCGGGCCGGACTTGACCTTCGCCTGCGCCTTCACCTCGGACTTCGGCTTCGCCGCCACGGCCTCGACCTCGGCCGAGCCGCCGGAGGTGTCGCCGCCGAAGTTCGCGTACTTCGCCGGGCCGGAGCCGCCTCGGCACTGCCACGGGGCCGAGCCCTGCTTCGCGTAGATGCGGTCCGCCACGATCTGCTGCTGCGCGGGCGTGGCCTTGTCGGCCGTCGGGGCGAACTGGCCGCCGCCGTTCGCGAGCCAGGTCTTCGTGACGATCTGGAACAGGCCCGCCGGGCGGCCCGCGCGCTGGCCTGCCGCGGTGTTGTTGTTCACGGCCGTCGGGTTGCCGCTGCTCTCGCACTTGACGATGCCGGCCTGCCCCGGGAAGGCGTTGGCCGTGCCCGCCCCGGCGAGGCCGATGCCGCCGAGGGTGGCGCCCGCGAGAGCCGCGGTCGCGCCGGTGCGCTGGAGAACAGTCTTCGTCTTGCTGGGTTTGCTGTGCCGTCCCACGGTAGGTGGGCTCCTTCGCTGTCACACCACAGCACCGTCCTCGCCAGGCGGCGAGCCGCGACGGTGCGCGGCGGCTCCGGGTCGCTGATCCTCGGGGTAGATCGCAGGTCACCGCAAAAGCTCGAGAAGGTTACGAAACGAAAACGGCAGGTGTACAGAGGCAGTGGGATCGGCCACAGATCGCCGCAGCGCGTAGCAGCAGGGCGACAGTGCGTCATGCTCAAGGCGCACTACTTGGCCAATAATTAACCGCTCAACGGCAACGTTTCTTCCCCGTATATCCATGCAGGACAGCCCTCAATATCGCAAGTTGGCAACTTTCCTACAGTCATCTACGTTAGCGATAAGCGTTCTAGAGCGTTGTTACGGTCAAGAAGAACATCGGTTTCCCAGGCCGCGTTCACGACGCGCTACGACACCCGTCCGACGGAACGCGTCCCGCCGGACCAGACCCCTTCCTCCGGCCGCGACCGCGGGCGGACGGCTCCGGCCAGCCGCGCGGTGGTCTGAACCAGTGCCCAGCCGGTCTGGACCACCGGCTTGGTCTGGACCACCCGGCCGACAGCCCGCCACCGATACCGCAGCGCGCCGCCCGGCCGGTGCGGAAAACAGCGCCCCGGACGGGCCCGGCGGCGAAATCGGCACCGAGCCCGCTTCGTCCGATCATTTCACCGTTTCGCCATATCCCGAACATCTTTCTCCTCGGCCGGAAAATGTCCCACGATGCGGCCTTCGTCCCGCGGATTCACACCGCGGAAACGGGACGTGAATATTCACGTTCCGTTTCCCATTTCCGCGAACACCGTTGCGAATTCAGTCGTTCAGCCCAGTGCGGCGAACTCCGTGAAATCGTCGTCTTCACTCGCCTGGCGCATTGCCTTGCCTAATACCGGATGATTCTTTTCGGTCCGGAGCCGGCCGCGGCGACCGCCTGGCGGACGCGCCGATCCGCCGGAACCGCCTGCGCTACTCTGTGCCCCGCGGTATTTCAGCGACGTCGACCAAGGGAGGGCTGCGCCACGCGCGGCCCTCCCTCGGTCTGCCCGGGACAAACCGTTCCGGCCGCCGCGGGCCGTTTTCCGGCGGTTCGCGAATCCCCCGGGAAAAACGAGGAGGAGTGCATGACGGACTCGACGCCGGACGCGCCGCTCGACGTCGGAGGAACACCTCCGCGAACCGGCGGCGGGCCGGCCCGCCCCAGGGCCGGGAACACAATACCGCCGAACCCGCGCGAACGGCCGTTCCGGTTATTCGGGCAGACGCGCGCCGGGCGGCGGGAACGGCCCGGCCGGAATTCCGTCGTCCATTCCGCACGGACGACCGCGGCCGGGACCGGCCGCGCCACCACCACTGTCAGGGGAGAACAGGCCAGATGACGATCCTCGAGCACCCCGCGCCGCTCACCGGCCCCGCCGTCTACTGCGATCTGCCCGGCCCGCGCTCGGCCGAGTACCTCGCCCGGCAGGACCGCCGTGAGCCGGGCGCCCGCGGCGGCCCGCGGCGGCTGCCGATCGCGATCACCGAGGGCTCCGGCAGCTTCGTGCGCGACGCCGACGGCAACGTGTTCATCGATTTCCTCGCCGGGGCGGGGGTGCTGTCCCTCGGGCACAACCATCCCGAACTGGTCGCGGCGATGACCGCGCAGCTGAGCAAGCTGACCCACGCGCTCGACTTCCCGACGCCGGTCAAGGACGAGTTCTCCGAGGCCCAGCTCGCGATGCTGCCCCCGGCGCTGCGCTCGCGGATGAAGCTGCACTTCTGCGGGCCCGCCGGGGCGAACGCGGTCGAAGCCGCGCTGAAACTGTGCAAGACCGCGACCGGGCGCGCCGGCGTCGTGGCGTTTCAGGGCCGGTTCCACGGCGGCGCGCCCGCCGCGCTGAGCCTGTCCGGGCTGGCCGGCCAGCAGCGGCCGGCCGCCAGCGGCACGCGGTACTTCCCGCATGCCTCCTGCCACCGCTGCCCGGTCGGGCTCGATCCGGACACCTGCGCGGCGAGCTGCTCCGAACTGCTCGAACGTTCGCTGCACGACCCCGACGGCGGCGATCCGCTGCCCGCGGCGGTGGTGCTCGAACTCGTGCAGGGCGAGGGCGGCGTGGTCCCGGCGAGGGCGGAGTTCGTGCACCGGGTGCGCGAGCTGACCCGGGAACTGGAGATCCCGCTGATCGTCGACGAACTGCAGACCGGCTGCGGCCGGACCGGCACCTGGTTCGCCTTCGAGCGCTACGGCATCGAACCCGACGTGATCGTCGCGTCCAAGGCGCTCAGCGGAATCGGTTCGCCGGTCTCGCTGATCATCTACGACGAGCGCCTCGACAACTGGGCTCCCCGCGCGCACACCGGCTCCTTCCGCGGCAACCAGCTCGCCTTCGCCGCGGGCGCGCGGGCGATCGAGGTCGTCAACCGCGACAGCGTGCTGGACAACGTCGTCGAACGCGGGCACCAGCTCGAGGAGCTGCTGTCCCCGCTGGCCGGCCATCCGTGGGTGACCGACGTGCGCGGCACCGGGCTGATGTGGGGCATCGAGCTGACCGATCCACGCACCGGGGCGCCGGCTTCGGAACTCGCGCTGGCCGTGCAGAACCACGCGCTGCGCCGCGGGCTCATCGTCGAACTGGGCGGGCGCGGCGACAGCGTGGTGCGGTTGCTGCCGCCGCTCAACGTCGCCGCGGAAGTCGTGCGCACGGCCGTCGGGATCCTGCTGGCCGCGCTCGACTCCGCGACCCGGGAAGCGCGCTGACGACTGGCCAAAAGAGGCTGTACCACCGCCCGGGGTCTGGCGGTGGCACAGCCCCGGTCAGAAGCTGAACCACTGCGAGGTCAGCAGCACCAGCCCGAGCGAGCATCCCGCGACCACCACCAGCCCGAGCGCGGCCACGACCAGCGGCCGCAGCCCGCTGCGCGCCATCTGCCGGAGGTCGAAGTTCAGGCCGACCCCGGCGAAGCACAGCAGGAACGCCCACTTCGAGAGATTCCCGAGGTCGGCGACTTCCGCCTTGGTGAACACGTGCGCGGTCGCCAGTGCGGAAACCGCGATGAACCCCAGCACGAACTTCGGAAAGGTGCGCCACACGAAGCCGGCGCGACCCTTTACGCCGCTGGCGACCGCCTTGCCGCCGCGAGTGGACCAGTAGGCCGCGTAGCCGAGGACCACGATCCCGATCAACGCGTTCCGCGTGCTCTTCACCGCGACCGCGACGTCCTGCGCGTGCGGGGAGTACGCCGCGCCGGTCGCGGTCGTCTCGGCGGTGTTGTCCACCGCGAGTCCCGCCCACAGGCCGAATTCGGTGTCGGTCAGGTTCAGCGCGTGCCCGATCGCCGGGAAGGTGAACAGCGCGACCGCGCCCAGCGCGAGGATCGCGGCGATGGCGTACCCGGAGTCCTCGTCGTCGGCGTCGATCGAGCCGCGGCCGGCGATGATGGCCGACACCCCGCAGATCGACGTGCCGATCGCCAGCAGCGACGACAGCTTCCCGCCCAGGCCGAAAGCCTTGCCCACCAGCAGGATCACCGTGGTCGCGACGGCCATGTCGACCAGGATCAGGCCGAGGCTGAACCCGCCGAGCTTGGCCAGATCGCCCAGCACGAACCGCGCGCCGAGGAGCACGATGCCGGTCTTCAGCCAGAACTCGTAGGTGCCCACGCCGGGCCGGAACAGCGCCGGGATGCCGATCGTGTTGCGGATGACCAGTCCGAGGACGATCGCCCACAGCACGTACTCGATGTCCGGCAGCGCGGTCCCGGTCGCCTGTCCGAGGCTGCGCACTCCGTTCTGTGCCAACGTTCCCACGATGCCCACCGCGGCGAGCAGCAGCAGTCCCGGCACATACTTCACGACCGCGGGCACCGCGCGGCGGCCTTGGAGCGCGGCCGTCATTTGACCAGGAACGGGATCGTCGGCAGCACGCCGAACGCGGCCAGCGCCACCAGTACGGCCGCGACCAGCACCGCGGCCCAGTCGGCGCTGATCCGCCCAGCGCGCCTCGGCTTCGAATCGGAACTCATGACCGCAGGACTGTAGGCGGCCTTACGCCGTCGTTCCCCGCTGTCCACCAGCTGGGACAGCCTCCTTTGTGGACACTGCCGGAACAACACCGCCCGGCCGCCCACATCCTGAGCAGCGGTGCGGCGCACCCCCGGCGGCGGCTACCTCTGGCACAACCGAATCGAGGGGCCGCATGAGTTCACCGAAAACCCTGCACCTAGCCGTCGAACTCGACGGAGCGCATCCGCACCCCAGCCCGCACGCTCTGGCCGAGGCGGTCGCCGACGCCGAGCGGGCCGGGTTCGCCTTCGCCACCTTCGACGACGCACCCGTCCCGCCGGCCAGCGGATTCCGGGTCGACGCCACGGTCCGCGCGGCCAATTCCGCCACCCAGACGTCCGGCATCGGCTTGGCCCCGACGTCGCACGTGCTGACCGCCGAACCGTTCCACCTGGCCGCCCAGCTGGCCAGCCTCGACCACGCCACCCACGGCCGCGCCGCCTGGATCGTGGGCGCCGCCGCCACGCCCGACGCGCTCGCGACGGTCGGCCGCGCGGCGCCGGCGGACCTCCGCCAAGAGGTGGCCGACGTCGTCGAGGCGATCCGGCGGCTGTGGGATTCGTGGGAGGACGACGCGGTCATCAAAGACCTCGCCACCGGCCGTTACCTGGACCCGGACAAGGTCCACCACGTGGACTTCACCGGGGAAACGTTCTCGGTCAAAGGCCCGTTGATCACGCCGCGCCCGCCGCAGGGCAGCCTCGTCGTACTGGCCAGCGAAGACCTCGCCGACGTCGTCCGGCCGGACATCGTCCTCACCGACCATCTCCAGCACCGTCGCCATGCCGCTCCCCTGGTCTTCGGCGAGCTGGAAGTCCGCTTCGATTCCGCCGCCCCGCCGCCGAACGGCCGCACCCGCTACACCGGCGACCCCGCTGGCCTGGTCCCGTTCCTGGCGCAGCTCGATCTCGACGGCGTACGCCTGCACCCCGCAGCGGAAGACCTGCCGCGGCTGAACCAGGAAGTGCTGCCCGAACTGCGCCGTCGCGGTCTGCTCACCCCGCCGGAACCGGGCGCGACCCTCCGCAGCACGCTGGGCCTCCCGCGTCCCGAGAACCGATTCGCCGTGTCGTCGAAGGGAATCGCATGACCGCGCAGCTGCACCTCGGAGTCTTCTACACCGGTGTCGGGCCGCAATTCCTGTGGGACGACCCGTCGAACGCGGCGCACACCGAGATCGAGACGTACGTGTCGGTGGCCCGCACGATGGAACGCGGGCTCTTCGACGCGTTCTTCCTCGGCGAAGGCCTGCGGGTGCGGGAGAACCGCGGCCGCGTGCACGCCCTCGACGTCGCCGGCCGCCCGGACGCCATCACGCAGCTGAGCGCATTGGCCGGGGCCACCACGAAAATCGGCCTGGTCGCCACGCAGAACACCACCTACAACTACCCGGCCGACCTCGCCCGCCGCCTCGCCTCGCTCGACTACGTCTCCGGCGGGCGGGCCGGCTGGAACATCGTCACCACCGACAACGCCTGGACCGGAGCCAACTTCCGGCACGGCGGCTGGCTGGCCCACGAACGCCGCTACGAACGCGCGACCCAGTTCGTCGAAGCGGCGAAAGCGTTGTGGACCGGACCAGCCGAAGCGGACACCGACCTGGTGCGGCTGCGCGCGGAACCGACGGTCCCGCCGAGCCCGCAGGGCCGCCCCGTTTTGTTCCAGGCCGGCGACTCCCCCGGCGGCCGGGAACTGGCCGCACAACACGCCGACGTCGTCTTCTCCGCGAACACCGCCTACGACAAAGCCGCCGCCTACGCCGCGGACCTGCGAGACCGCCTGGCCCGCCACGGCAGGCCAGCCGACGCGGTCCGCATCCTGCCCGGCGCGTCCGTAATCCTCGGCGACACGCCGTGCGAAGCCGCCGAACGCGCCGAGGAGATCCGCCGCCGGCAGCTCAATCCGCAGCGCGCCATCGCGTTTCTCGAACAGTACTGGGGCCAGGACCTCTCGTCCTTCGACCCGCACGGGCCGCTGCCGGACATCGAACCGGTCGAAGGCGAGCTGGATCCGTCCCGCGGCACCATTTCCATCGAGCACCGCACCGGCAAACTCGAACGCATCCAGCAGTGGCGCGACCTCGCCGAAGCGAAGAACCTGTCGATCCACGAGCTGGTGCTGGAGGTCGAACCGCGGCACCATGCGTTCGTCGGCACGCCGGGCCAGGTCGCCGACGAATGGGCCCGCTACGCGAAGGACCGGGTGGTCGACGGGTTCAACCTCACGCCGCAGCTCGTCCCCGGAACGATCGACGAGGTGGTCGACCGGCTGGTGCCGGAACTGCAGGACCGCGGCGTGTACCGCACCGAGTACTCCGGCACGACCCTGCGCGAACACCTGGAGCTGCCGTGAGATCTCGTCTCGCCACACCGCACGGACGGGGCCGACGCGGGCCCGCCAGGCCAAAAACCGAGCAGCCGGAAGCACCGCCCGACCACACAACCGCAGCACCCACGACACCGGTGCCACCCTCCGCGGCCTCCTGGAAACTGCCGTGAGATCTCGTCTCACCACGCCCCAGGAACCAACCACCCGACCACGCAAGACCGCCGACCACCGGGCCCGCCACACCGGCACCGGCACCGCCCTGGAGCTGCCGTGAGATTCCTCCTCATCACCCTCATCACCCACACCCCCGATCCCGTCACCGGCGAACTCGCCGCCCCCGACGCGCGGCTGCGCGAGGTCGTCGACAACGCCGAACTCGCCGAAGAACTCGGCTTCGACGGTTACGGCGTCGGCGAACGGCACGAGCGGCCGTTCCTGTCGTCGTCCCCGCCGGTGGTGCTCAGCCACATCGCCGCCCGCACGCGGCGGATCCGGCTGTTCACCGCGGTCACCACGCTCAGCCTGCTCGACCCGGTGCGCGCGTTCGAGGACTACTCGATGCTGGACAACCTGTCCGGCGGCAGGCTCGAACTCATCATCGGCAAGGGCAACGGCTCCGCCCAGCGCGAATTGTTCGACGTCACGCCCGAGGACCAGTGGGACCGCAACGCCGAGGGCTACGAACTGTTCCGCAAGCTGTGGCAGGCCGACCGGGTCACCTGGTCCGGCCGGTTCCGCCCGCCGCTGCACGCCGCCGAGGTGTGGCCGCGGCCGTTGCAGCAGCCGATCCGGATCTGGCACGGCAGCGCCACCAGCCGCGAATCCGTCGAACTCGCCGCGAAACACGGGGACCCGCTGTTCTCCGCGAACGTGACCAATCCGATCGGGCCGTACGCCGAGCTGATCCGGCATTACCGGCAGCGGTGGGCTTTCCACGGCCACGATCCCGCGGCCGCGGTGGTCGGCGCCGGCACCGCCGGGTTCCATCTGGCCAGCCGGTCCCAGGACGCGCTGGAGGCGTACCGGCCGATCTTCGCGGCCCGGCTGGCGCTGCAGCGGAAGCTCGGCCAGGAGGTGGTTTTCCCGACGCTGGAGGACTTCGTCGAACGCAGCTCCGCACTGATCGGGAGCCCGGCTCAGGTCACCGAGAAGGTGCTGCGGTACCACGAACAGTTCGGGCATCGGGTGACGCACCTGTCGGCGGATCGCGACGGCCGGACGCCATCGGAACACCGCGCGGCGCTGGAGCTGTTCCAGGCTGAGGTGGCTCCGGCGTTGCGGAGGGCGGTGCCGGGGCCGCCTTGGCCGTCGAACTAGTATCGCTGCCCGGGCTCCAGCAACAACACCGCCAGCGCATCGGCACACCTCAGCGCCCGCGACAAGAACCACGGCAGCCGGTCGTCCGTCAATGTGTCCGAAGTGGACCGAAGCGCCAGCGCCGCGTGCACGTGCCCGGACGATCGCAGCACCGGCACCGCGATCGTCCGGACGCCGAACGCCGATTCCCCGTCGTTCAGCGCGTAACCAGCCTCGCGGACCCGGTCCAGTTCGACGCGCAGATCAGCTGCGTCGGTGATGGTGCGCTCGGTGTAGGCGGTCAGCGGTAATGCGTCCAGGTCGTCCTCGCCCGGCGGTGCCCACGCGAGCAGGACCTTGCCCAGCGCGGTCGAGTGCAGCGGACGGCGCAGCCCGAGCCCGGCGGTGAGGGCGACGCTCGTGCCGGCCAGGATCACCGCGTCGGAGCCGTTGCGGATGGCCAGGTCGGCGGTGGTTCCGGTGGCCTTGGCGACCTCGGCGAGTTCGTCCGCGGCGAGGTGGATTCCGCGCTGGTACAGGGAAAGCTGGCCGAGTTCGGCGACCGCGGGCCCGAGCCGATAGCGCAGGCTGCCCTCGGCCAGCGCCAGGAATCCGGTCGCGGCCAGGGTGCGGGCGATCCGGTGCGCGGTCGACACCGACAGGTTCATCCGCCGCGCCAGCTCCGAGACGCCGAGATCGCCCGGGTTGTCCCGGAAGCACTGCAGCATGCCCAGCGCCCGGGTGACGGCCTGCGCGCCCGCGGGCACGGGTTCGGCGGCGGTACCGGCTTTGCTCACCATGTGGCAAGTCTCGCACAGAATCTACGCAGTAGTACCAGTAGCGGCCGCCAGATCTCTCATGATGTGGAAAATATTGTCGGCCCGACACGGCCCGTGCGACGGTCTCGGCCGTCTCCCCTCCCCACCCGCTGGAGAAACTGTGCCCGCCCTGCCGGAAATCTGGTTCACCCGCTGTCCCGTGCCCACCGCGACCGGGATCGCCGCCGACCGCGGCGAACTGGCCCGTGCGTTCGCCCCGGACGGCATCCGCGTGCGCGCGCTCCAGGATCTGCCCGCTGACCAGCGGGACGCGCATTTCACCCACGAGCTGCCCGGCCTGTTCCGCGAGGGCGGGAACGTCCCGGCGCTGTGGGCTCGTTCGCGCGGCGTCGACACGCGGCTGATCGCGCTGACCTGGATCGAAGAACGCCAGAGCATCCTGGTGCGCGCGGACAGCCCGATCGAGGAGCCCGCACAGCTGCGCGGGCTCCGGCTCGCCGTGCCCCGCCACGAGATCGCGATCGACTTCTGGCGGGCGATGGCGCTGCACGGCCACGCCGGAGCGCTGTCGCTCGCCGGGCTCACCCTCGCCGACGCCGAGCTGGTCGACGTGCCCGGCTCCCCGATCGGCCAGTGGGAAGGCGAACTGGCCGCACTGCGCGACGGCATCGTGGACGCCGTTTACGTCAAGGGCGCGGTCGCCGTCGAAACCGCGCGACGGTTCGGGGCCAAGGTCGCGATCGACCTCGACGCCGCCCCGGACCGCCGCGCACGGGTCAACAACGGCACGCCGCGTCCGGTGACCGTCCACCAGCGGCTGCTCGACGAACATCCGGACGTGGTGACCCGGTTCCTGGCGGTCCTGCTGGAATCCGCCGCGTGGGCGGCTGACCGGCCCGAGGACGTCGCGAGGATCCTCCGTGCCGAAACCGGCGCGGGCGTCGAAGGCGTCACCGGCGCCTACCGTCCCGAAACCGCCGCGAACCTCGGCCTGTCGCTGTCCGACACCCGGCTGGAGTTGCTCGCGCGGCAAGAGCTTTTCCTGCGGCAGCAAGGCTTTCTCGAACGCCCGGTGGACGTGTCCGCCTGGGCCGCTCCCGAACCGCTGCTGGCCGCCCGCGCACTCGCTTCCGTATCCCCGATCTCCCCGGAGCCCGACCATGAGAATCCTCGCCCTGGCCGCCGCCGCGGTCCTCGCCCTCGGCCTCGCCGGCTGCTCGTCCAGTTCGGCCGACGCGGGCACGGTGAAGGTCCGCATCCCCGACGACAGCAACTCCGGCCTGCTCGCCTTGGGCCGCAAAGACGGTTCGCTCGCCGCCGCCCTCGCGAAAGTGCACGCCTCGGTCGAATGGACCGGCACGGCCGGAGCGTTCGCCCCCGCCGCGCAGCAGCTCGACGCGAACGCGCTCGACTTCGCGTCCGGCTCGATCACTTCGGCGACCGCCGCGCTCGCGCAGAACCCCGGTTTCAAGCTGTTTTCCGCTACCCAGCCGGACAAACTCGGCGAGGGCATCCTCGTCAAGAACGGCTCCCCGATCGCCAGCGTGCGGGACCTCGTCGGCAAGAAGGTCGCGGTCTGGCACGGCGGGACGAGCGAATACCTGCTGCTGCAAGCGTTGCGGCAGGCCAACGTGCCGATCGATTCGGTGCAGCGGGTGTATCTGCAGCCCGGCCAGGTCGCGCCGCTGTTCGCGTCCGGCCAGGTCGACGCGTGGTCGACGTGGGCGCAGTTCTCGGTGCCGCGGCTCGCTGACGGCGGCTCCCGCTTCCTCGTGACCGGAGGCCAGGTCGGTTCCGAGAACTACGCGGTCTGGGCCGTGCGCACCGGATTCGCCGACCAGCACCCCGAAGTCGTGCGCGCGCTGTACGACTATCTGCGCGGCGCGGGCCAGCGTCAGCAGCAGGATCCGGGTGCGTTCCTGAACGTCAAAACCACCGCGGGGCCGGAAGCCCTTTCCCCGGCACAGAAAACTGTCGCGGAGTCGATCAACAAGGCTGTGCCGCCGACCGCACCGATCGGCGCGCCGGAACTCGACCGCTTCCACAACGTCGCGCGGTTTTTCGCCGAGCAGCACATCACCAACGGCTTCTTCGACGTCAAACCGTACGTGCTCGACGTCAACACCTTGCCCGGGAGCCCGAAGTGAGCACGGCGACTGAACTCTCCGCCGCGCCGACGGCCGGGCTGGTCGTCCCGGAGGCACCGGCGACCCGCGTCAGAAGGCGCGGACTGCGGCTCGCCCTGCGCGTCGTCGGGCCGCTGGTGCTGCTGCTCGCCTGGATCACCGGGTCGGCGACCGGCGTGCTCAGTCCGACGCTGCTGGCCTCGCCCGGGCAGGTGCTGGCCGCCGTGGGCGAACTGTGGACGAGCGGACAGCTCGGCGACGCGCTGGAAGTCTCGCTCGCGCGTGCCGGAGCCGGGCTGGCCATCGGCGTGCTCGTCGGCCTCTCGCTCGGCGTCCTCACCGGATTTTCCCGGCTGGGCGAGGAACTGCTCGACTCCTCCGTCCAGTTGCTGCGGACCGTCCCGTTCCTGTCGCTGGTGCCGTTGTTCATGGTGTGGTTCGGGATCGGCGAAACCGCGCGCGTCGTGCTGATCGCGGTGGCGACGAGTTTTCCCATGTACGTCTCGACCTCCGGCGGTGTGCGCAACGCCGACCGCGGTCTCCTCGAAGCGATGCGGACGTTCGGGATGGGCAGGCTGGCTCTCGTGCGGGAGGTCGTGCTGCCGGGTGCGTTGCCGTCGCTGCTGTCCGGGCTGCGGTTGTCGATGACGCTCAGCGTGATCGCGCTCATCGCCGCCGAGGAGATCAACTCGACGGCGGGCATCGGCTACCTGATGTCGACCGCGCAGGAGTATTCGCGCACCGACGTGCTGACCGTCTGCATCCTGATCTACGCCGTGATCGGCCTGCTCGCCGACGGCGCGGTCCGGCTGCTGGAACGGCTGGTCATGCCGTGGCGGACGGTCGGACGGGGTGCCCGGTGAACGCGGCGGCGGTGCACCTGCGCGCGCTCGAACGGCGCTTCGGCGACCGCGCGGTGCTGGACAGCCTCGACCTCGACATCCAGCGCGGCGAGTTCTTCGCCCTGCTCGGTGCCAGCGGCAGCGGGAAAACGACCCTGCTGCGGCTGCTGGCCGGGCTCGACCGTGCCGACGGCGGCACCGTGCTGGTGCCCCGGGTCCGCACGGTCGTGTTCCAGGAACCCCGGCTGGTGCCGTCGAAACGCGTGCTGGCCAACGTCACCGTCGGGATGCCGCGCGGCGGCGCGACCGGCCTGGAAGCACTGACCGAAGTCGGTCTCGCCAGCCACGCCAACGCCTGGCCCGCCACGCTCTCCGGCGGCGAGGCCCAGCGGGTCGCCCTGGCCCGCGCCCTCGTCCGTGAACCCGAACTGCTGCTGCTCGACGAACCATTCGCCGCGCTCGACGCGCTGACCCGGCTGCGGATGCAAGACCTCGTCGAACGCCTGTGCCGCGTCCACCGGCCGGCCGTGCTGCTGGTCACCCACGACGTGGACGAGGCCATCCGGCTCGCCGACCGCATCGGCGTCCTGCGCGAAGGACGCCTGATCACCGACGAACGCATCACCCTCGACCGGCCCCGCGACCCGGCCGATCCCGCCTTCGCCGCCCTTCGTTCCCGCCTGCTCGCCGACCTCGGCGTGCACTCGCTAGAGGAGACCTCACCATGACCGTCCGCATCGGAGTCCACCCGCACAATCCGTCCCTCTACCACCTCTCCCGCCTCGGCCTGCTCGAACAACTGCTGCGCCCGCTCGGCGAACGGGTGGAATGGCACCGGATCGGCGGGCTCGACACCGCGGCCGCGCTCGCCGACGGCCGGATCGACTTCGGCGGCACCGGTTCGACCCCGCCGCTTTCCGCCCAAGCCGACGGGCACGACCTCGTCTACGCCGCCGTCTCCGCGCCTCGGCCGGGCCACGGCGCGCTGCTCGTGCACAGCGGCGTCCAGACGGTCGCGGACCTGAAGGGCCAGACCGTCGACCTCGCGATCGGCTCGTGGCAGACCCATTTCGTCAGCAAACTCCTGCGCAGCCACGGACTCGACTACGGCCGCGACATCACCGCGCGCAGGGCCGGACCGTCCTCCGCCGGCGACCTCCGCGAAGGCCGGATCGGCGCGTGGGTCGCGCAAGGCGCCGAACTGTTCGCCGCCCGCCGCACCGACGCGGTGCGCACTCTCGTCGAAGCCGGGGACGTGATCGCCGACCGCTCGGTGTTCTTCACCCGCCGCTACTTCGCCGACACGCGACCCGAAATCGTCGGCACCATCGTGAAAGCACTGCAGCAGGCCGACGGCTGGGCTTCGGCGAACCTGTCCGAAGCAGCCGAGTTCACCGCCGGCGATCAGGGCGGCGAGGTCGCCGACTGGCACGCGGCGCTGGCCGTGCTGCCCTGGCGACTCGAGCCGGTGAGCGACGCTTTCCTCGCCGAGCAGCAGGAAGCCGCCGACATCCTGGCTGCCGCCGGATTCCTGGCCAAACCGATCGAGGTCGCGCGGATCCGGCACGCGGGCCTGGACCAGGCCGTCACCGCGGAACTCGGAGTGAACCGATGACCGAAATCCTCTGGTACCTCATCCCCCGCGAAGGCGCCTATCCGTGGGAGCCCGAAGGCCGCCGCGAAGTCGACCTGACCTATCTGCAGCAACTCGGCTCCGCGGCCGACCGTCTCGGCTTCGACGGCGCGCTGTTCGCCACCGACCTCTACGACGTGTGGCCGCTCGCCAGCGCGCTCGCCGCGGTCACCCGGCCGTCCTTCAAACCGCTGCTCGCCGTGCATCCGGGGCTGATCTCCCCGACCCAGCTGGCGAAAATGGCACTCACTTTCGAGCAGCTCTTCGGCCGGGACCGCTTGCGGTTCAACGTGGTCAACGGTTCCACGCCGGCCTTGCGCCAGGCCGGGCTGCAGTTGGAGCACGACGAACGGTACGCGCTCAGCGCCGAATACTGGTCGCTGGTCAAACGCCTCACCGCCGGGGAAACGTTCGACCACAAAGGACAGTTCTACGAGCTGACCGGTGCCGGGCAAGGGCTCGCCGAGCTGGTGCCGGACGGCGGCGCGCACGTCCCGCTGTGGTTCGGCGGTTCCTCCCCGGCCGGGATCGAAATGGCCGCCGAGCACGTCGACGTCTACCTGACCTGGGGCGAACCTCCGCACCTGCTCAAGGAAAAACTGGAGCGGGTGCGCGAACGCGCCGCCGCGCACGGCCGCGAACTCCGGCTGGGCCTGCGCCTGCACCTGATCGTCCGGGACACCGAGGAAGAGGCGTGGGCCGCCGCCGACCGGCTCCTCGACGTGACCAGCGACCGCACGTACCAGCGCATGCTCGGCGACGCGGCCGGGAACGACGGCGAGGGCTGGCGCCGCCAGTTCCGCCAGCACGGCGGCGTGGTCCCCGCTCGCGCGCGGGAACTCGAACAGCATCCGAACCTGTGGCCCGGCATGGGCCTGTTCCGGCCGGGCCCGGGCACCGCCGTGGTCGGCAGCACCGAGCAGGTGCTGGAGCGGCTGGCCGAGTTCAAGGATCTCGGGGTCGACGTGTTCATCCTGTCCGGCAATCCGTTGCTGGAAGAGGCTTACCGGGTCGGCGAAACGATCCTGCCCGCGTTGCGCGGATGAGCCCGCTCCTGGCCGCTGCCCGGGACCTCGGCCTGCCCCGGCTGCGAGCGCGCTTGCACTCGCAGCCGGAGGTCGGGCTCCAGCTCCCGCGCACGCAAGAAACCGTGCTCGCCGCCCTCGACGGCTTGCCTCTCGAAATCCGCACCGGCCACGCGCTGAGTTCGGTTATCGGGATCGTGCGCGGCGCTTCGCCCGGCCCTACCGTGCTGCTCCGCGCCGATCTCGACGCGTTGCCGTTCCCTGGCGGGCCCCGGCATGCCTGCGGCCACGACCAGCACGCGGCGATGCTGGTCGGCGCGGCACACCTGCTCTCCGCCCGCCGGGACCAGCTGGCAGGCGACGTGCTGCTCATGTTCCAGCCTGGCGAGGAGGGACACGACGGCGCACGCCACATGCTCGACGAAGGTCTCCTCGACGCGACCGGCGCCAAACCGATCGCCGCCTACGCCTTGCATTCCGCCGCTTCGTCGCCGTTGGGCACCTTCGCCAACACCGCCGGTCCCGCGCTGGCCGCGTCCGGCAGCGTCACGATCACCTTGCGCGGCCGGGGAGGGCACGGCGCCTGGCCGCATCGCACCGCCGATCCGGTGCCCGCGGCCGGTGCCCTGATCACCGCGCTGTACGCAGTGGTCAACCGGGAGTTCGACGTCCAGGAACCCGTGGTGCTGACCGTCGGCAGCGTCCACGCCGGAACGCAGGCGACGATCATTCCGGCCGAGGCACAGCTCGACGCGACGCTCCGGGCGCTGTCCGACGCAACCCTCGAACGGCTCGCCGCCGCAGTAGAGCGCGCCGCGCAAGGTGTCGCGCACGCACATGGGGTCCGTGCTGAAACCACCTATCGGCCGGGCTATCCCGCCACGGTGAACCACACTGGCGAAGCGGATTTCGTGCGTGACACCGTGCACGACGTCTTCGGCCCGGACCGGTTCATCCGTACCTCCGCACCGGCGCTGGTCTCGGACGACATCGGCCGGATCCTCGCCGCGGTCCCCGGGGTGATGACCAGCGTCGGCGCGTGCCCGCCCGGCCGGGATCCCTTGACCGCGCCGGGAAATCACGCCCCGGACGCCGAGTTCGACGACGCCGTCCTCCCCGACGGCGCGGCTCTGCTGGCCGAACTGGCGCAGCGGCGGCTCGGATATTCGGTGGACACCGGGTCTCCCGGCGCGCAAGATCAAGAGACGTGACCGACCTCGCCGTCCTGCCGCTCGCCGATGCCCAGCTGTCCGAGGCCCAAGCCGCCGACGCCGCCGAACTCCTGGTGCTGCAACGGTGCTGCTGGGTCCCGCAGGCGATCGTCAACGACACCTTCGACGTGCCCGCGCTGCACGAGGACCTCGACACCGTGCGCGGCTGGATCGCGTCCACCCGCGTGTGGACAGTCCGGGTCGGCGGGCGGCTCGTCGCCGCGGTCCGCGCCCATCTCGAGGAGGACCGCTGGGAGATCGGCCGCCTGATGGTGGCACCCGACCTCGCCGGAAAGGGCGTCGGGCGGTGGCTGCTGAGCTACGCCGAGCAGCAAGCCCCGCCGGAGGCGACCAGCCTGGTGCTCTACACCGGCGCGAGCAGCGAGCGGAACCTGACGATGTACCGCCGGGCCGGTTATCAAGTCGCCGAACCGCCCGCGAACACGCTCGGGAAGCACATTCGCGGGGCGGTTTACCTGGTGAAGAGCGTTTAGGCGTTCGGAAAACCGTGCCGCCGCGCGAGTAACACGACCGCTAGCACCGGCGCCATCAGCACCAGCACCGTCCACGGAAACGACCCGCTGCCCGCGACGTCCAGCAACACCCCGCCGACAACACCGCCACCCGCCATCGCGGCGTTCCACAGGGTCACCAGCATCGCCTGCACCGCGTCAGCAGACTCGCCGCCCGCGTCTCCCGCCGCCGTCTGCAGCAGGGTCGGCACCCCGCCCCAGCCGAGGCCCCACAGCGCGGCGGCCGCGTAGACCAGCGCCGGTTCGGTCGCGAGCACCGCCGCGGCGACCGCGACCAGCAGCGCGCTCACGACCGTCAGCACTCGCAGCCGCCGGTGGATCTGCGCGCCGACGATCCAGATGCTCGCGATGGAGGCGAGGCCGAAGACCAGCAGGACCAGGTCGGTCTCGCCGCCCATGCCGAGCGAGGTGAGGAAGGTGGCGAGGTAGGCGTACAGGACCGTGTGCGCGAGCACGAAGACCAGCGTGACGAACAGCACCGGCACCACACCCGGGACGCGCAGCGCGGGCAGCATCCTCGGCCGCGCTGCCCCGGACTGTCCCGGATAGTCCGGCACGGCCGCGCCGATCCACGCCAGCAGCAGGAGCGTGAGCACAGTCATGGCAAGAAACGCGGTGCGCCAGCCGGTGAGCTGGCCGACGAAGGTCCCCGCGGGCACGCCGAGGCACAGGGCGACCGGAATGCCCGCCATGGCGATCGCGATGGCCCGGCCCTGCAGGGCGGGGGCGACCATCCGCCGGGCGTACCCGGCAAGCAACGCCCACGCGAGACCGGCGGCGACCCCGGCGACGAAGCGCGCGACCATCGTCAAGAGGTACTCCGACGACACCGCCGTCACGGTGTTGGCCACGGCGAATCCGGCCATCGCGGTGAGGAGCAACCGTTTGCGTCGCCAGCCGGCGGTGATTGTGGACAGTGGGATCGCAGTCAGCACGGTGCCCAGCGCGTAAACGGTGACGGTCTGCCCGGTCGCCGATTCGCTGACGCCGAGCGAACCGCTCATCGCGGGCAGCAGCCCGGCGGGCAGCGTCTCGGTGAGGCTGGTGATGAAGACCGCGGTGGCGAGGGACAGCAGCGCGAAAAGCGGCAGCCGCTGGACGGGGCTGGCGACTGAGGTGGGGCTCATGCGCCCACTGTGCGGACCGAGGCTTCGGGAATGCTTACGATCGACTTACGGTGACCTGACGGCGCGACGGGAGCGGCGAATGCGGTTCGGGGTACTCGGCCCGCTCGCGGTCTGGGACGAGACAGGCACGCCGATCACCGTCCCCGAAACCAAAGTCCGCGCGCTCCTCGCCGCCCTGCTGGCGCACGACGGCGGGCCTGTCACCCCGGACCGGCTCATCCAAGACCTGTGGGGCGATCACCCGCCCGGCAAGCCCGCGGGCGCCCTGCAGGCCAAGGTGTCGCAACTGCGGCGAATCGTCGGCCGCGACGGCGTCGAACGGCACCCCGCCGGCTACCGGCTGCGCATCGAGCACTCGGACGCCGCCCAGTTCCGCGACCTCGTCGCCCAGGCCCGCGCGACGCCGGATCCAGCAGCCCGGGCCGCACGGTTCGCCGAAGCCCTGGACCTGTGGCGCGGCAAGCCGTTCGCCGACTTCGCCGATTGCGAGTTCGCCCGCTCCGCCGCGCATCGACTGGCCGAACTGCGCCTAACCGCTCTGGAGGAGCAGGCCGCCGCGCAAGTCGAAGCAGGCGACTACTCCGCTGCGGACAGCTTGACCGAAGTCATCGCGCAGCACCCGCTCCGGGAAGGCTTGCGGGCGGCGCAAATGCGCGCACTGTACTTGAGCGGACGGCAGAGCGAAGCCCTTGCCTCGTACACAGATCTCCGCGTCCGGCTCGCCGAGGAACTGGGCGTCGACCCCAGTCCAGAACTGCGCGCGTTGTACGAATCGCTGCTCCGCCAGGACTCCGAGCCGCGCGGCAATCTCCCCCAGGCGCTGACGCCGCTGATCGGGCGAGAGGAGGCGGTCGCGCAGGTGGCCGGGCTGTCAGCCAGGCTGGTGACGCTGACCGGACCGGGCGGGGTCGGCAAATCGCGGCTGGCGTTGGGGGTCGCCGGTTCTAACCGGGGTGAACACTCACGACCCGTCTGGCTGGTCGAGTTCGCGGGTCTGCGCGGTACCGCCGCCGACCTCGCCGAAACCACCGCCGCCACGCTCGGCATCCGCGACTCGATCGACTCCTCCTCTCCACCCCAACGGCTCGCCAACGCCCTGCGCGACCGGCACCTGCTGCTGGTCCTGGACAACTGCGAGCACGTCGTCGACGCCGCCGCCGAACTCGTCCAAACACTTCTCCGCAGCACCCGGCACCTGCGCATTCTGGCCACCAGCCAGGAACCGCTCGGCGTGCCCGGCGAGACCGTGTTCCCGGTGGAGCCGCTGCCGCCCGAGGACGCCGTCCGGCTCTTCACCGAACGAGCCGCCGCCTCCGCCCCCGGCTTCGCGGGCGACCCCGACACGATCGCCGAAATCTGCCGTCGCCTCGACGGTCTCCCGCTCGCGCTCGAACTCGCCGCCACCCGCGTACGCGGCTTGGGTGTCCGCGAACTGGCGGCGCGCCTCAACGACCGATTCGCCGTCCTGACCCGAGGCTCACGCGGCGCTCCGGCCCGGCAGCAAACCTTGCGCGCGGTGCTCGACTGGAGCTGGGACCTGCTCAGCGACCCGGAGAGAACCGTGCTGAGCAGGCTCGCCGTGCACCGCGACAGTTTCGACCTGGCCGCCGCCGAAGCCGTCTGCGCCGACGACGTGCTCGACCTGGTGCTGCGGCTGGTCGACCGTTCGCTGATAACCGTCACGAACGGCCCGGCCGGGGTCCGGTATCGGCTGCTGGAATCCGTCGCCGCCTACGCCCTCGAACGACTGGCCGACCCCACTGCGACGCGCGACCGGCACCTGCACCACTACCTAGAACTCGCCGAGAACGCCCAACTGCACGGCGCAGCCCAACGAACCTGGCTGACCCGTCTGGACGCCGAAGCAGGCAACCTGCGCGCAGCCTTGGACGAAGCGATCTGCCGCGCGCCCGACGAGGCGGTCCGGCTCGTGACGGCGTTGTCCTGGTGGTGGCTGCTGCGCGGCCGTCTCACCGAAGGGCGGCGGATGCTGTCCGCCGTTTCCCGTGTCGTAGAACCGAATCCGGAACTCACTGTCCTCAATGGATCGTTCGCCCTGCTGACCGGTTCGCCGGCCCCGCCCGATTCCCCGGACGACGCTCGTGCGCTGTGGCTGCGCGCCTACAGCCTGTTCAGCGTCGGCGACACGACAGCCAGCCGCGAGGTGAACGCGCGCGCCCTCGACCTGTCGACCGCCTCGGGCGACGACTGGGGCATCGCCGCCGCACTCGGCCTGCGCGCGATGCTCAGCCTGGTCAGCGGCGACCTGGCCGGACTCGGCCGAGACGGCGCACGCAGCGCCGAACTCTTCCGCCGCCTCGGCGACCGCTGGGGCGAACTGCAGACCATCCCGCCGCTGGCCGCCCTCGCCGAAATCAAGGGCGACTACGCGGAAGCCGCCCGCCGCCAGCACGAGGGACTCGCCATCGCGCGCGAACTGGACCTGCAAGCGGAAGTCTCGGCGAGGCTGTCCGGCCTAGGCCGCCTGGCCCTGCTCGAACGCGACTGGGACCGAGCCCGCGACCTGCACGAACAAGCCCTCCGCACGGCCGCCGCGCACGGCTACGCCTACGGCCGGATCCACGCCGAAATGGGCCTCGCCCTCGGCGCCCGCCGCTCCGGCGATCTCGACGCCGCCGAACGCCACCTGACCCACATCCGCGACGAATACCGCGGCCTGTCCTCCACCGCGGGCGACCATCTGCTGCACGCGGAGTTCGGTTTCGCAGCCGAACTCCGGGGCGATTTGGTGCGGGCGCGGGAACATCATCTGCGGAGTCTGGGCTATGCCCGGGTGCTGGATGAGCCGCGTGCTTACGCGCTGTCGCTGGAAGGCTTGGCGGGCACCGCGGTCCTGGACGGGCATCGGTCTGGTGCCGAACGCGCAGCAGTGCTGCTCGGCGCAGCCGACGCGGCACGGCGCAGCGTCGATGCTCCGCTTCCGGCCGCTGAGCGGGGTGATGTGGACCGGATCACCGAAGCGGCACAAGCAATTCTCGGACCCGACTTCGCGACAGCCTTCCAACTCGGTGCCCAGCTGTCGGTCGAGGAAGCGGTAAAGCTGGTCTTATGAGCGATTCGGTTTCACCGCCGAACTCCAGAGTCATGTGGCACGGACGGCTACGCCCGAGTCCTGGACGGGCACCGGTCCGGCGCCCAACGCGCAGCAGTACTCCTCGGCGCCGCCGACGCGGCACGACGCAGCGTCGACGCACCCCTCCCAGCCGCCGAACGGGGCGACGTCGACCGGATCACCAAAGCGGCACAAGCAATTCTCGGCCCCGACTTCGCGACAGCCTTCCAACGCGGCGCCCAACTGTCGGTCGAGGAAGCGCTCCTAACCTAAGCCAGGCGACGCCGTCACCAGGACAACCACCGCCTAGCTCCCCCGCCCCATCCCCCGCACCCTGGCAGCATGAAAGCCCTCCAGATCACCGAGTTCGGCAAAGCCCCCGTCCTCACCGAACTCCCCGACCCGACCCCGGAACCCCACCAGGCCGTAGTCGACGTCGTGGCAGCAGCCATCAACCCGCTGGACCTCAAAATCGCCGCCGGAACCATGCGCGACTTCTTCCCCGCCCCGCTCCCCTACGTCCCCGGCACCGACTTCTCCGGACGGATCGCCACCCCCGGCCCCGGCTGGCAGATCGGCGATCCCGTCATCGGCCGTCTCGATCCCGGCACCGGTGGGGCCTTCGCCGAGAAGGTCGTGATCGACGCAGCTCAGCTGACCTCCGCACCGTCGCAGATCGAACTCAAAACCGCCGCAGGCATCCCCACCGCCGCCGCGACCGCGTGGCAGGCGCTGGTCGAAGTCGCGAACGTCCAACCAGGACAGACAGTCCTCATCCACGCCGCAGCCGGTGGCGTCGGCAGCTTCGCGGTCCAAATCGCCCGGCGGCTCGGCGCGCGCGTCATCGCGACCGCATCCGGTTCAGGGGTCGCCATCGCGGAAAAGCTCGGCGCCGACTCGGTCATCGACTACCGGCAAACCGCCTTCGACAGCCGCCTCCGCGGCATCGACGTCGTACTCGACACCGTCGGCGGGGACGTGCTGACCAGGTCACGAGCCGTGCTCAAGCCAGGCGGGCTCCTCGTAACCACGCCCTCCCCGGCCGAGGGGGCGGAGTTCGTGTTCCACACCTCGGACGCCGCCCGGCTGGCGAAGGTGGCCGACCTCGAAGTGCTCGTCGACCGCACGCTCCCGCTGGCCGACGGCGCGCAAGCCTTCGCCTACCTCGCCGAAGGCCACGCACGAGGCAAAGTCCTGCTCAGCGTCGCGTAGGTGGTGCCGGCGACGCCTGGCAGCGGCCGGCCGCGCGAAGGCATAGTGGCGGGCATGGACCTGCGTGAACTGGGCGGCTATCTCAAGTCGCGACGCGACCGGATCAGCCCGGCGGAGGTCGGCCTCTCCGCCGGGCCGCGCCGCCGGGTGGCCGGGTTGCGCCGCGACGAGGTCGCCACCCTGGCCCGCGCCTCGGTCGACTACTACGGACAGCTCGAACAGGGCCGCGGCGCCCAGCCGTCCGAGCAGATGCTGGCCGCGCTGGCCCGCGCGCTGCGGCTGACCAGCGACGAACGCGACCACCTCTACCACCTGGCCGGCCGCCCGCTCCCGCCCGCGTCGAGCGGCAACGCGCACGTCCAGCCCGCCCTGCTCAACCTCCTCGAACAGCTGTCCGCGACGCCGGCGCAGGTCATGACCGACCTCAGCGTCCCGCTCGTGCAGAACCGGCTCGCCGAGGCGCTGCTCGGCGCCCCGGTTCCCGGCGACGGCGTCCAGGCCAGCTTCGTCTACCAGTGGTTCACCGACCCCGCGGCGCGCGAGCGGTACCACCCGGACGAACACGAGCACCAGTCCCGCGTCTTCGTCGCCGACCTGCGCGCCGCGATCGCCAAACGCGGCCGCGACGCACTGGCCGACGAACTCCTCACCACCCTCCAGGCCCGCAGCGAGGAATTCAGGCACCTCTGGGAACAGCGAGAAGTCGCGGTCCGGCGCACCGACCGCAAACGGCTCCTCCACCCGACGCTCGGCACGCTCGAACTCGACTGCATGAACCTGCTTAGCGAGGACGGCGGCCAGCGCCTCTTGTGGTTCACCGCCCCGCCGGGCAGCGATCACCTCGACCTGCTGGCCGCCATCGGCACCCAGGACCTCGCCCCGGAACAGTCCGCTATGGACGCACGGCGAGGATGAGCTTCCCCATCGCCTTCCGGTTTTCGATGGCCTCCAGCGCGTCCCGCACCTCCGCCAGCGGGTAGCTCCCGCCCAGCGGCGGCACGATCGCGCCCTCGGCCAGCTTCGGCAGCAGCTCCGCCCACTGCCCCCGTAGATACCCCGGCCGCGGCAGCGCGTACGCGCCCCATCCGACGCCGATGACGTCCAAGTTGTTGAGCAGCAACCGGTTCACCTTCACCTCGGGAATCGACCCGCCGGTGAACCCGATGACCAGCATCCGCCCGTCCGCGGCGAGACAGCGCAGCGAATCGGTGAACCGGTCGCCGCCGACGACGTCCGCGATCACGTCGACGCCGCGCCCGCCGGTCGCCGCTTTCACCGCGTCCTTGAACCCGTCCGCCAGCACGTACTCGTCCGCCCCGGCCGCGACCGCCGCCTCGCCCTTCTCCGGCGTCGAGACCACCCCGAGCACCTTGCCCGCGCCGAACGCCTTCGCGACCTGGATGACTGCCGTCCCGACCCCACCGGCGGCACCGTGCACCAGCACGGTTTCCCCGGCCGCCATCCGGCCGCGCCGGCACAGCGCGAAGTGCGCGGTCAGGTAGTTGAACGGAATCGCCGCCGCCTGCTCGAAGCCCAAGTCGTCCGGAATCGGGAACACCGCGTCCGCCGCGCACGCGACCTGCCCGGCGAACCCGCCCAGAAACGGCAGCGCCGCGACCCGGTCCCCGGCCCGCACCGCCGCGCCTTCCGGAGCCTCCGCCACGACCCCGGCGACCTCGGCGCCCGGAATGAACGGCAGCTCCGGTTTGACCTGGTACAGCCCGCGCGTCTGCAGCACGTCCGGGAACGACACCCCGGCCGCGTGCACGTCGATGAGCACCTGGTCAGCGGCGCGCGCGGGCGAATCGACCTCGACGACGGAGACGGTCGACGGGCCTTCGAGATCCTTGATGTGTACGGCGTCCATGGTTCCGGACCCTAAAGTCCGCGGCCGCCGAAGTGAAGCAGCCACCGGCTATCGCGGGTCCACGGCTAGGTGCTCTTCGACGACCGGATCCGGCGCAGCAGAGTCTCGACGATCCGCCCGCGCAGCTCGCCGGTCCGCACGATCGCCGACAGCGTCGTCTGCGCCCACGGCTTGTTGATGGGGATCAGCGTGACCCCGTTCCCGCTGGTCGTCGACGGCGCGAGCGTGTTCGCGATGGCGATCCCCACCCCGGCGCGCACCATCCGCTGCGCGGTCTCGGCCCCGTCGGTGGTGTACACGATCCGCGCGTCGATGCCGCTGGTCAGCTCCTCGAACGCGCGGCGAAGGATGCTGCCCTCGCGGAAGAAGATCAGCGGCTCGCCGGACAGGTCGTCGAGGTCGAACGTCTCCGCGCGGGCCAGCGGATGGCTGTCGGGCACGCACAGCACCAGCCGGCCGGTCATCAGGTCGACGTAGTGCAGCCGTTCGTCGTCCGGCGGCTCGCCGGGCAGCGGGACGCGGGTGATCAGGCCGAGGTCGAACGTCCCGTCCAGCACGCCGTCGCGCACGACGTAGGTGCCGCCCTCAGTCACCTCGAAGCGGATGTTCGGGTGCCCTTCGTGCATTTCGCGCACCAGCCGCGGCAGCACGCGCATGCTGCCGATCGCGACGGTGCCCATGCTCACCGTGCCGATCTTGAGGCCGTCGATCGCGCTGGCCTCCTGCCGGAGCAGGTCCTCGGCCCGGATCGCGGATTTCACGTGCGGCAGGATCCGCTCCGCCGCGTCCGTCGGCCGCACGCCGTGCGCGCCGCGCATGACGAGGACGACGCCGAGGTCTTCCTCGAGCCGCTGCACCTGATTGGTGATCGTCGGCTGGGACACGCCCAGTTCGTGCGCCGCCTGCCGGAACGATCCGGTGCGCAATGCCGCTTCGAGGTAGCGCAGCTGCTCGAATCTCACGCTCGACCCCTACTCACGCCGGACCGGCGGCGCCGCTGCCGCCGGTCTCCCGGCCATCGTATGGTCGAGCACTCCCCGACGCTCAGCGCACAAGACCGCCGAGACCCGAACACAGCGACCTCGCACGACCAGCCGAGCCACCGCACCATCGCCTCACCGCTGAACCACCCGAACATCGCCCAGGCATTCGGCGCCACCGCGTCCCGCCACGGCCACCGGCCTTCCCACCACCGTGTGCACTCCCCGACGCTCAGCGCGCGAGGGCGTCGAGGCCGGTCGCGTCCACCGCGCGGGCCCCGCCGTCGATCGCGAGCGTCGCGCCGGTCACATAGCCCGCCGCCGGGGTCAGCAGGAACGCGATGGCAGCGGCGACCTCGTAGGGCTGGCCGAGCCGACGCAGCATCGTCTTTCCGCTGAACTGCTCGATCATCGTGCGGGCGTGCGCGCCGGCGAGGAACCGGGGCGAGAGGAACAATCCGGGCGCGACCGCGTTGACCCGGATGCCTTCCGGCCCGTACTCGTCGGCCAGCTGCCGCACCCAGCCTTCGAGCGCGGCCTTCGCCGGGCCGTATCCGGCCGCGTAGCTTCCGGCCCGGCTGCCGTTGATGCTGGAGACGTACACGATCGCGGAATCCGGCCTGGCCAGCAGCGGCACCAGGTGCTGGGCGGCGAGGAACGCGTGCGTCAGGTTGACCCGGAAGTCCTTTTCCCACTCGGCGAGCGTGAAGTCCGGCAACGGTTTTCGCGTCATGTGGCCGATGACGTCGACGAACCCGTGCAACGGCGCGCCCGCGGCGTACTCGGCCAGCGCCCGCGCACCGTCCTCGGTGGACACGTCGGCGGCGAACCGGTCCGCGCCAAGCTCTACGGCCAGTTTCTCCAGTGCGGACTGGTCCACGTCAACCAGGAGCAGCTCCGCGCCGAGCGAGCCGAGGGTGCGGGCGACGTGCTCGCCGATGCCGGCCGCGCCGCCCAGTACGGCGAACCGTTTGCCGTCAAGGCGGAACAGCCGCTCGTGCGGGACATCCGGGGCGGCGACGGCGTCGTGAGGATCGTCGAACACGGTTTCAGGCTCCGTTCACGAAGTCGGCGATGACGCGCCAAGTCTGCTCGGGGTGGCTGATGTTCGGGGCGTGCCGGTACGGGACCGGCGCCACGGTCACCGCCGGGGTGAGGTCGGCCAGGTGTTTCACCCAGCCGCGCTCGACCAGTGGATCGCCCGCGCAGTCGAACAGCAGGACCGGCGTCGTGACGTCGGCGAACGGCGCTGGGTACGGATCGGCGGGCCGGGCGAGGCGCAGCGGCTCCGGCGGCGTCGCGTGCGGGGCGAGCATTCCGGCGTAGTGCCCGGGCATGGCCGCCCACCGCATGCGGGCGTCGATCTGGTCCTCGATGCCCGGGTAGTCGTCGCACAGCAGCCGCACCAGCCGGGCCATGTCCTCGCGGGTACCGTCGTAACTGGCGAGTTCGGCGCTGGCCGCGCTGCGCCACGGGCCGCCGGTGCCGCTGATCGAAGCGACCGAGGCGATCCGGCCGTTCGCACTAGGGTCCAGCAGGGCGCGCAACGCGATCGAGCCGCCGAACGAGTTGCCGATCAGGTGCACCGGGCCGTCGACACCGAGCTGGTCGAGCAGTGCGTAGACGTGGCGCAGCCGGAACCCGAACGGCGACTGGTCCAGCCGGACGGCTTTGGCCGAACCGCCGAAGCCAAGCAGATCCGGCGCGACGACGCGGTGCGTGCGGGTCGCGAGCGAAGCCACCGCGCCCCAGGTGACGTCCGCGGACGCGCCCCAGGCACCGTCGTGGAGAAAGACCACAGTGGACTCGCGGCCTTCTCCCCCGGCGAGATAACGGGTTTCGAGGTCGTTCACGACCGTCGTGTGTTCGGTGATCACAGCGATAACTGTCTCCTTAGGACGGACGGGGTCGGTCACCGGAACTCGTACTGTTCGGGATCGACGGCTTGGGTGGCACTGATGTAGCGATGCGCGGAAAGCGGCCACATGATCGTCGAGCGGCCTTCCGCGTTCTGGTACCAGCTGTGCGTCTTGGACCAGCCCCACACGCGCAATGCGCTCGCTTCGCCGACCTCGTCGCGGTACTTGGCGAAAACGTCCCGCCGCAGGGAAAGCGAGGACTTGCCGGTGGACAGCAACTGCTCCACGGCGCTCAGCAAATACACCGACTGGCATTCGATGAACAGCACGAGATTGCCGTGCAGCAACAGGTTGGTGTTGGGGCCGTACATGCAGAACAGGTTCGGAAAGTCCGGAACGGTCAATCCGAGGTAGGCGCACGCGTCGACGCCCCACGATTCGTGCAGATCGACCCCGCCCGCCCCGGTGACCTTCATCGGCATGAGGAAATCCGAAGCGGTGAAACCGGTGCCGAAGACGATGACGTCGACCGGGACGTAGTGGCCGTCCTCGGTGTGGATCCCGCTGCCGTCCACGCGCGCGATGCGTTCGGTGACGAGTTCGACGTGGTCCTGTTTGAGCGTGGCGATCCAGGTCCCGTCGTCGCGGATGATCCGTTTCGCGCCCGGCGGATAGTCCGGAATGATTTTCGCCGCGAGATCCGGCCGGTCCTCGACCTGGTTCAGCAGATAGCCGGTGAGCAGCTGCCGCAATTGCTCGTTGGCCGCCGAAACCGCCTTTTCGGTGGGCGGATAAGCCGGGTCGACCGTCGCCGCGGCAAGCCGTCCGATCGCGCGCGGCAGGAAGATCGAGAACCGGTAATAGGCGCGGTACAACGGAATATCGCGCAGCAGCGCCCGTTCCGCCTCCGGGATTTCCTGGCGCAGTTCCGGGGTCGGCTGCAGATACGGGGCGCTGCGCTGGAAAACCGTCAGCGATTCCGCTTCCCTGGCGATCGCCGGGGCCACCTGGACGCCGGTCGCGCCGGTCCCGATGATCGCCACGCGTTTCCCGGCGAGATCCACGTCGTGGTCCCACTTCGCGGTGTGGAACACCGGGCCGCCGAAGGTGTCGAGGCCGTCGATGCGCGGGATCATCGGCCGGTTCAGCTGGCCGACCGCGGACACGAGCACGGAGAATTCCTCGGTCTCGGTCGTGGTGACCGCCCAGTGCTGCCGCTCGTCGTCCCAGGCCGCCGAGACGACCTCGGCCCCGAAGCGGATGTGGTCCAGCAGCCCGTTTTCCTCGGCGAACCCGCGCAGGTAGGAGTGGATGACGTCCTGGCGGCAGAAGTACGACGGCCAGTCGTGCGGGAAGAATGAATACGTGTAGATGTGGCTGTGCACGTCGATCCGGCAGTCCGGATAGCTGTTCTCGTACCAGGTCCCGCCGACGTCGGCGTTCTTCTCGAAGATCGTGAAGTCGATTCCGGCCTGCTTCATCCGCAGCCCGGCCATCAGCCCGGACAGCCCGGCCCCGACGATCGCCACCCGCATCGGCCGCGCCGGGTCGAGGTCGGCCTTCGTCCACTTCGGAGCGCGCGGATCAGTGCCCGGCGGCACGAACGCGACGCGCAGCAAATCGGCGTCTTCCCCGGCGGAACGGTCGAGCGCCCAAGCCGCGATCGCTTCGAGAACCGTCTCGGACGGCGAAGCAGGCCAATCGGCGACACCGGCCAGATATGGCTCCAGTGTCGCGAAACAGAACTCCCGCGCCTCCAGGTCGGTCTCCGCGTCGAGGCCGGTGGCGGGCAGCAAGTCCGGGTTCGGCCGCCACTGCGGGCGCAGCACGGCCGGATCGTCGGTCAGGTGCGCGACGAGCATCAGCAGCGCGGGAGTCTCCGCGGCCCGCAGCCGGTCGCGCACCTCGTCCGGGGACAGCTGGGCTTTAGACACGGGCATCCTTCGGGGTCTCGGCGAGGAATTCCGCCAGCAGGGCGGCCACCGGCGCGGGATGGGTGAACGCGGCGAGGTGCCCGCCCGGCGCGAAGCGCAGCTGAGAGTGCGGGATCGACGCGTGCAGGTTCTCGAGCACCGGACGCGGCGTGCTGACGTCGTCCTCGCCGCCGATGACCAGCGTGGGCACCGACGGCGGCACGGAAAAGCCGCCCACCGCGGTCATCGCTTCCAGATAGGCGGCGTGGATCGCGGGGTCGCCGCTCAGGAACTGCTCGCGGGCTCGATCCCGCAACGGGTCCGGGCGGTCGCCGAACCAGCGGGTCATCGTCGCGTCGGCGAGCGCGGCCAGTCCGCCTGGTGCCCGGGCCGCTTCCGCGCGGGCGCGCGCGCCGTCCCGGGCCGCGTCGTCGTAGCCGCCAGTGGTCGCGATGAGCACGGCCGCGTCGACCAGGTCCGGATGCCGGTGCGCCAGCGCCTGCACGACCATCCCGCCCAGCGAAATCCCGACCGCGGCGAACCGGCGCAGACGCAGGCGCCGGGCCAGGAGCGCGAGGTCGTCGGCCAGCGCGGCCAGGGAAATCTCGCCCCCGCCGCTGGCCCCGTGCCCGCGAAGATCCGGGAGCACGCAACGGAAACTCCCGCCCAGCTCGGCGGCGAGCGGCTCGAACCACGAACCGTCGAGCGCGAGCGAATGCACCAGCACCACCGGCCGCGGCCCGTCGCCGGTGACCCGATAGGACAGACCTTCGCTCATGCCCGCTCCTCCTCCGCCTGCCGCCGTTCCTCCGCCGCCACCACTTCCTCCCGCAGCCGAGCGGACAGCGTCGCCAGATACTTCGCGAATTCCGGCGACGCCGTGCGCATCTCCTGCGTACGCGGGCGCGGCAGGTCGATCCGCAGGTCCGCGACGATCCGGCCGGGCCGGGCGGCCATCAGCACGACGCGGTCGCTCAGCAGGATCGCCTCCTCCAGGTCGTGCGTCACGAACACGACGGTGGGCCGTTCGGCCTCCCAGAGCCGCACGAACTCCTGCTGCTGGTTCGCCCGGGTCTGCGCGTCCAGCGCGGCGAAGGGCTCGTCCATCAGCACTACGCGCGGGCTCTGCACGAGGGTGCGCGCGATCGCGACGCGCTGCCGCATGCCCTGCGACAGGTGCAGCACGTCCGAGTCGGCGAACTCCTCCAGCCGGACCCGGCGCAGCCATTCGTCGGCCCGCCGCCTTCGTTCCGCGGCCGGAACGCGCCGCACTTCCATGCCGAGTTCGACATTGCGCCGCACCCGCCGCCACGGCAGCAGGGCGTCGCGGGCGAACATGAACGCGACGTCGTCGGACGTGCCGTCGACCGGTTCGCCGTCGAGCAGGACGCGGCCGGCGCGCGGCCGTTCCAGCCCGCCCGCCATGGACAGCGCCGTGGTCTTGCCGCAGCCGGACGGGCCGACGATGCTCACGAACTCCGACGCCGCGATGTCCAGGTCGAAATCCTCCAGGACGAGCACCGCGCGCTCGCCGTGGATGAAGTTGTGGCTGACGTGGCCGAAACTGATCGGCGCGCCTGCCTTGCCCGGGCGCTCGTCCTTGCGCTGCGCGGATTCCGGCCCCGGACGCACCATGCTGGTCTGCCTCATTGCAACTCCGCTTGGTCGAGAGAACCGTGATGCTCCGCGACCGGGACCTCGGCTGTCAATGCGAACCGCGGCCGCTGAGGGCTATCGCGCCGATAGCCCGCGAACCGTTGCCACGGCGGCGGCCGGTGGCGAGCCTGAGTCCGGACTCGGACCTTCGGAGGAGCGCGATGACACCGGCCCAGCAAGAGGTTTCGCCGTTCGGCGGCGTGCAGTTCGACTTTCACGGCCGGGTCGCGGTCGTCACCGGAGCGACCGGCGGAATCGGCGGCGCGATCGCCGGCCGGTTCGCCGAAGCGGGCGCGAATCTCGTACTGCACGGACGGCGCGCCGACGTGCTCGACGAGGTCGTGGCTCGCATCCGCGCACAGGGCCGCGACGCGGTCGCCGTCACCGGCAACATCCGCGATCCGCGGACTGCCGCCGAAATCGCCGCCTCGGCCGAGGAACGCTTCGGCCGGGTGGACATTTTGGTCAACAACGCGGGCGGCAACTTCGGCGCCCGGCTGGAAGAACTGTCGGTCAACGCGTGGAACGCGATGCTCGAAGCGAACCTCAGCGGGGCGTTCCACCTCGCGAAGGCGTGTCTGCCCGCGTTCCGGCGGCAAGGCGGCGGCGCGGTAGTCAACATCGGCTCGGCGTCGGCCGGCCACGCGCATCCGCTGCGCGGCCCGTACGCGGCGGCGAAGGCCGGTCTCGCGTCGCTCACCCGCACGATGGCGTGGGAATGGGCCGACGCGAACGTCCGGGTGAACTGCCTCGAACCCGGCGCGGTCGTCACCGCCGCGTCCCGCTTCGCCGACGGCGGCGTCGAAGCCAGGGTCTCCCGGTTCGTCGCGATGAACCGGCTCGGCTGCCCCGAGGACATCGCACCGGTGTGCCTGTTCCTGTGCTCGGCGGGCGCGGCCTACCTGACCGGCCAGACCGTGACCGTGAACGGCGGGCCGCACACCGCCACCCCCGCCGACATCGACCTGGTGCGCGCCCCGCACGACCTCCGGGAGGAACAATGAGCCGATCGATCGTCGCGGACTTCTCGGCGATGGAACACGCCGTCTTCGCCGAACGACGCAAGCGCCGCGCACAGGTCCGGCTGCGCGTGTGGACGATCCGGATCGCCGTCGCGGTCGTACTCGTCGGCGGCTGGTACTTCGCCGCGCGCCAGGGCCTGGTGAACCCGCTCTTCGTGTCCTCGCCCGACGAAGTCGCGAAAGGACTCGTGACCCAGCTCGGCGAAGGAGCGTTCTGGACCGACGTGTCCGCGACCTTCAGCGGCGCACTCGTCGGCCTCGCGGCAGGCGGGCTGCTCGGCATCGTCACCGGGGTGGTGTTCTCGCGCTCGGAGGTCCTCGAACGCGCGGCGACGCCGTTCCTGACCCTGGCCAACAGCCTGCCCCGGCCCGCGCTCGCCCCGATCTTCATCCTGTGGTTCGGCCTCGGCTTCGCACCGAAAGCGCTGGTCGCCGGCAGCGTCGTGTACTTCGTCCTGCTCACCTCGACGCTCGCCGCGCTGCGCGGAATCGACCACGACGTGCTGCAGCTGACCCGGTCCCTGTCGATGTCGCCGGTCCAGCGGTTCCTGAAGATCGAGCTGCCGTCCGCCCTGCCGAGCATCGTGGGCGCGCTGCGCCTGGGCGCGGTGTACGCGGTGCTCGGCGCGGTGCTGTCGGAGATGGTCGGCGCGTACTACGGCCTCGGCCAGCGGCTCGTCGTGCTCACCGGCAACTTCAAGGTCGCCGAATCGTTCGCGGTCCTGCTGTTCATGGGGGTCATGTCGATGGTGCTCGACTACGCGATCAAGGGGCTGGAACACCTGGTCGCGAGCAGGTCCCGGTGACCGCGCCGCTGCTGGTCACCGGGGGTTCGGCCGGAATCGGCGCCCGGCTGGTCTCGTCGCTCGCGGCGGACCAGCCGGTCGTCGTGCTCGACCGGGCCGCGCCCGCCGCGCCGGTGCCGGGCGTGCGCTACCTCGCCGCCGACATCACCGACCCCGACGGCCTCGCCGGCCTCCCCGTACCGTTGGCGGGGCTCGTGCACTGCGCCGGAATCTGCCGCACCGGCCCGTTCCTGGACATGCCCGTCCGCGACTGGACCCGGGTCCTGGAGGTGAACCTCCACGGCACTCTCGCCGTCGTGCAGGCCTGCGCTCCGTCGATCACCGACGGCGGGCGGATCGTGCTCTTCTCCTCCGGCACCGCGTTCAAAGGCCCGGCCGAGCTGGCGGCGTACGTGGCAGCCAAAGCGGGAGTGATCGGCTTCGCTCGGTCGATGGCTGCCGAACTCGGCGCGCGCGGCATCACCGTGAACGTCGTCGCCCCCGGGCTGGTCGCCACCGCGTTGTCCGAAGACCTCCTGCCCGCCGAACCGGCGACCATCGCAGCCAGGGCGATCCAACGCGTGTCTACTGTGGACGATTACGTCGAGCCGGTGCGCTTCCTGCTTTCCGAGGGAGCCGCCTTCGTGACCGGCCAGACCATCGTGGTCGACGGCGGGGCACACAAACACTGAAAGCCCGCTCCCTCGGCCGAAACCGAAGGAGCGGGCTTTCCGCGCGCTCACAAGGTCACATTCAATTCCTTCAAACTGAAGAACGCCCGATCGTCCCGATAGGACAGATGCGTCACCTCTGGATCCACCAGCCGCATCCCCGGGAACCGCGCGAAGATCCGCGGCAGCACCACCCTCAGCTCCATCCGCGCCAGGTTCTGCCCGACGCACTGGTGCGGCCCGAAACTGAACGCCAGGTGCTGCGGCCGCTCGACCGGGATCTCGAAGTCCTCCCACGTCGTGCGCGCGTATTTGCTCTCGTCGTGGTTCGCCGACCAGATGGACGCGACCACTCCCTCGCCCTTGCGGAAGGTGTGCGAGCCGATCGTGATGTCCTCGGTCGCCGCGCGGCGCGGGCCCATCCGGGCGACCGAGTGCACGCGCAGCAGCTCCTCGATCGCGACGTCCCACGAGCGTTCCCCGGACCGCAGCAGGGCCAGCTGGTCCGGGCGGCGGAGCAGGGTGTAGATCGACAGCCCGATCATCCCGGCCGTGGTGTCGTGGCCGCCGATGATCAGGATCGTGATCAGCGCCGCGAGCTGGTCGCGGGTGATCCCGCCGGCCTCGTACTGCTCGCGGATGATGTGGCTGAGCAGGTCGTCGGCCGGGTTCGCCTCCTTCAGCGCCGCGTATTCGAGCCCGAGCGCGCGGAACTCCTCGACCGTCCGGTACATCTCCTCCTGCGACAGCGACAGCGTCGTCTGCCGTTCGGTCAGGTCGAAAAACCGCGGCGCGTCCTCGATCGGGATGCCCAGCATCCGGGTGATCACCGTGGTCGGGATGGCCAGCGCGAACTGCGACACCAGATCCGCCGTGCCGGAACCGGCGGCGAGCGCGTCGAGGTGACTGTCCACGATGTCCTCGACCTGCGGCCGGTAGCTCTCGACCGCGCGCGGCGTGAAGTACTTGACCACGCACCGGCGCAGCGTCGTGTGCAGCGGCGGGTCCTGCCGGATCATGCTGTCGGCCACCAGCGGATGGTCCGAGCCGGGCAGGCCGCGCACCGGGAAGCCCGGGGTGTGCGGGTTCGCGCTGAACCGGGTGTCGGACAGGATCGCCTTCACGTCGTCGAACCGCGTCGCGAGCCACGACGTCTTCCCGCCGCCGAGGTCGACCTCGCTGATCGGGCAGCCCGACCGCAGGTCGCCGAAGTACGGCGGATCGTCCAGCGGCCGTTCCGGGGCCGGATCCAGCGACAGCGCGCGCAGGTGCGGGCAGTCGTCACGGGCGGCGGTGCGCTCTTCCACGGGATCTCCTTGCTGCTGAGGGGCAGGCGCGGGTTCCGGCCATCATCGCCTCGCCGCCCCCGCCCGCGGAAGGCGTCGCTCGCTGGCGCACCGATCGGGACCGGCTATCGCGCCCGGGCAGGCGCGATAGCGAACCGCCATCACCGGTCCACGGTTCGCGGCATTCCCGGGACCGGCCGGCACCGGTCAGACTCGCCGCACCACGAGCCGTGCTCCCGACCCGGCCGCCGGGCACCGACGAAGGGAAGACGCTTGACCGAGAATGCGACGCGGACCGCGATCGCCGGGCTGGCCGCCGACGGCGCCCCGGTCGTCCCCGAGCCCGAAGCCAAGGATCTGCTGCGCGAGGCCGGAATCGCCGTGCCGCGCGGCGGGGCCGACGCCGATCCGCTGATCGCCGCGCGAGAGCTGGAAGGCGACCTGGTGCTCAAGGCGGTGTCGCCGACGCTGGTGCACAAGTCCGACGCGGGCGGTGTCCGAGTCGGACTCTCCCGCGGCGATCTGCCCGCCGAGGCCGCCGCGATGACCGCCGCGCTCGCCGCGCACGGCCACCGGATCGACCGGTTCCTGGTCGAGGAGAAGGCCGCGCCGGGCCACGAGGTGATCGTCGGCGCGGTGCGGACGCCCGGCGTCGGCTGGGTGGTGATGCTCGGCCTCGGCGGCATCTTCGTCGAGGTGTTCGCCGACGTCTCCTTCGGCATCGCCCCGCTGACCGCCGCGGACGTCCAGGCGATGCTGTCCGAGCTGAAGGGCGCGACGCTGCTGCGCGGAGCCCGAGGCGGAACCGCCGCCGACCTCGACGCGCTGGTGGACCTGGTCCTGCGGGTCGGCGGAGAGAACGGCTTGCTCGCCTCGCTGCCGCCGGAAGTCGCCGAAGTGGACCTCAACCCGGTCATCGTGACCGCCGACCAGGCCGTCGCTGTCGACGCCCGGCTGGTCCTGTCCACAATGGATGCACCACCCGCCGCCGAAGCCCGCCCCGCCCGCACCGACTTCGGCCGCCTGTTCCGGCCGCGGACGATCGCCGTGCTGGGCGCCAGCGCCACCGGCACCAACCTGGCCAACCGGTACCTCACCGGCCTGCGGCGTTCCGGCTTCGACGGCACCGTGCTGCCGATCCACCCCTCCGCCGCCGAGATCGAGGGCCTGCCCGCCTACGCGTCGATGAGGGAAGCCGGCCAGCCCGTCGACTACGCCTTCGTGGCCCTCCCGGCGAAGATCGTCCCGGACGCACTGGCCGCCGAACCCGGGACTCTCGCGTTCGCCCAGGTCGTCAGCAGCGGTTTCGGCGAGGCCCCCGACGGCGTCGAACTCGAACGCGACCTCGTCGCCCGGATGACCGCGCAGGGCACCCGGCTGCTCGGCCCGAACTGCCTCGGCATGCACAGCTCCGCCGCGCGGGTCAGCTTCATCCCGGAACCGCCGCTGTCGCCGGGCGGGATCGCGGTGGTGTCCCAAAGCGGCGGGCTGAGCGTCGACATCCTCCGCCTCGGCGCGGCGCGCGACCTCGCCTTCCACAGCGTGACCAGCATCGGCAACGCGTCCGATGTGGACGCCGCGGAACTGGTCGAGCATCTGCTGGACGAACCGGACGTCGAGGTCGTCGGCCTGTACCTGGAGTCGCTCGCGGCCGGCCGGAAGGTGCTGGACCTGCTGGCGCGGAAGGGCATCAGCAAGCCGGTCGCGCTGCTCGCCGGCGGCCGGACCGCGGCCGGTTCGCGCGCCGCGACCAGCCACACCGGCGCACTCACCGGGAACCACCGGCTGTGGCCCGCGCTGTGCCGGCAAGCCGGGATCGCGTTGACCGGCTCCCTGGAGGAATTCCTCGACGTGCTGCTGGCTTTCGACACCGTCCGGCTGGACGGACCGCCGCCGCCCGCCCGCGACGCGGTCCTGTTCGGCAACGGCGGCGGCGCGAGCGTGCTGGCGACAGATGCGTTGGCGCGCTACGGATTCTCCGTCCCGCAGCTGCCGGACCGCACCGTCGCGCGGATCGAAGCCCTCGGCCTCCCGCCCGGCAACGGGCTGGCCAACCCGATCGACACCCCGGCGGGCACGCTCGCGGTGGACGGCGGCACGATCGCGGGTCAGCTGCTGTCCCTCGTCCTCGACGAGGCACCGCCCGCGGTCCTCATCACGCACCTCAACGTCGGCATCATCCAGCGCAATCTCGCCGATACTCACGGCGACGTCACCGGCACGATCATCCGCAGTATCGCCGGACTGCCCGCCGGCGCCCAGCAGTTCCTCGTGCTCAAGGGCGACGGCCGCGCGGACATGGCCGACGCGATCGCCGGCTACACCCGCCTCGCGCATCGGCTCGGCCTGCCGGTGTTCGGCACCGTCGAGGAAGCCGGGCGGGTCGCCCGTTCGCTGCTCGACTTCCAGGAACGCCGCCTGAACGACCGGAAAGGCCAGCGATGACCATCGACTACGAACTCCGCCACAAGGAACGGCGCGCGCACGCCCTCGGCATGGGCGGCGAACGCAAGCTCGCCGCCCGGGCCGAACGGGGCGAGCTGAACGCCCGCGAACGCGTCGCCCGGCTCTTCGACGAGGATTCCTTCCGCGAGACGGGCCTCTTCGCCACGTCCAATGTGGACGCCGACCAGCACGTGACCCCCGCCGACGGCAAGGTCACCGGCACCGGCCGGGTCGAGGGCCGCCGCGCCGGGGTCATCGCCTACGACTTCACCGTCAAGGGCGCGTCGTCCGGCGCGGTCAGCAACAAGAAGATGGGCCACCTCAAGGACCTCACCGCCCGCACCGGGATCCCGCTGGTCTACCTCGCCGAATCCACCGGGGTGCGGATGCCCGACGTCATGGGCGGCACCGGGCTCGGCAACGCCAACGACCGCACCCGGTTCCTCCGCCGCCGCACCAATCCGTGGGTCTCGGCCGCCTTCGGGTACTCGTTCGGCTCGGCCGCGTGGCACACGGTCAGCTCGGATTTCGCGGTGCTGCGCAAGGGCGCGGTCATGGCCGTGTCGAGCCCGCAGCTGGTGAGCCGCGCGACCGGCCAGCAGGTCGACGGCCAGGATCTCGGCGGCTGGAAGCTGCATTCGGAGATCACCGGGTTCGCCGACGCGGTCGCCGGCACCGACGAGGAAGCGATCGACCTGCTGCGGCGGTTCCTCAGCTACCTGCCCGCGCACAACGGCGAGGCGCCTCCGACCGCGCCAGTGCCAGCAGGCTCGGCCGGACGCGGCGCGCAGTTGCGCTCGATCGTCCCGCCCGAGCGCACGAAGGTCTACGACGTGCGCAAGGTCATCGAGGTGGTCGCGGACCTCGGCAGCGTGTTCCCGATCAAGGAACGCTACGGGAAGTCGCTGGTCACCTCGCTGTGCCGGATCGACGGCCAATCGGTCGGGATCATCGCGAACAACCCGATGTTCAAGGGCGGCGCGATCGACGCGGCGGCGTGCGCCAAGGCGACGAGCTTCATCGTGCTGTGCGATTCCTACAACATCCCGCTCGTGTTCCTGGTCGACCAGCCCGGCTTCCTCATCGGGCTGGACGGGGAGCGCGGCGGCATCGTCGGCAAGGTCATCAACTGGATGAACGCCCTGTCGCTGGCGACCGTGCCGAAGGTGACGGTGATGCTGCGCAAGAACTACGGCCAGGGCTACGTGAACATGGGCGGCGCCTGGACGACCGACGCGATGGCCGCCTGGTGGACCGCCGAAGTCAGCTTCATGGATCCGCGTTCGGCGGTCGGCGTGGTGCACGGGATCGACCAGGCGACGGACCCGGAACTCTACGAACGCCGGCTGGCCGAAATGGCGAAGGATTCGACCGGGTACGACGTCGCCCGCGTGTACGGCGTGCAGGACGTCCTCGATCCGGCCGACACCCGCGAGTTCATTCTCGGGGCGCTCGAAGACAACGCGCTGACCCGCACCGGCGGCGTCGGCGAGCACCTCCTCAGCACCTGGCCCACGAGCTACTAGGCGGATCGGATGAACCAGCCCTTCCCCCGGCGGATCCTCGTCGCCAACCGCGGCGAAATCGCCCGCCGGATCATCGCCACCGCGCGGCGGCTCGGTGTCGAAACCGTCGCCGTCCACCACGAGGTTGACGCTGGGCTCCCCGGTGTCGCCGAAGCCGATCTCGCCCGGGAAATCACCGGCGACCCACCGGTCGCGGCCTACCTCGACATCGAGCAGATCGTCCGTGTGGCAACGGAAACCGGAGCCGACGCGGTCCATCCCGGTTACGGCTTCCTCGCCGAGAACGCCGGCTTCGCCCGCGCTGTCGAAGCGGCCGGACTGACCTGGGTCGGCCCCTCGCCCGACGCTATCACCGCGATGGGCGACAAGGTCGAAGCACGCAACCGGGTCGCGGCCGCCGGGGTCCCGGTCAGCGGCGGCGCCGGGGCGGCATTGTCCGATGTGGACGAAGCCGTCCGCGAGGCCGAGCGGATCGGCTATCCGGTCATGGTCAAGGCTTCCGGCGGCGGAGGCGGCATCGGCATGACAATCGCACGCGACGCCGACGCGGTGCGCAAGGAATTCGAGCGCACGCGCGCGATCGCGTCCCGCAGCTTCGGTTCCGACCGAGTCTTCCTTGAACGGTTCGTCGAATCGGCACGGCACATCGAGGTCCAGGTGCTCGGACTCGCCGACGGCACGATCCTGACGCTCGGCGAACGCGACTGTTCGGTGCAGCGCCGCAACCAGAAGCTCGTCGAGGAGGCACCCGCGCTCGGCCTCGATCCCGTTGTGCGGCAACGATTGCACGATGCGGCACGCAACGCGGCCCGCGCGGTCGGCTACCGCAACGCGGGCACGGTCGAGTTCTTAGTGGACGCTCGGACGCAGGAGTTCGTCTTCCTGGAGATGAACACCCGGATCCAGGTCGAGCACCCGGTGACCGAGCTGATCCACGGGGTCGACCTGGTCGAGCAGCAGCTGAGCATCGCCGCGACCGGCTCCGTGACGCCCGGGTTCGCGCCGCGCCAGCGCGGGCACGCGATCGAATTCCGGCTCTGCGCCGAGGATCCGGTCCGGTTCTTCCCGAGCCCCGGCCCCATCGAGGAATGGACGGAACCGCGCGGCGAAGGCATCCGCGTCGATTCGGGCTACCGGGCCGGTCTCGCGGTCACGCCGCATTTCGATTCGCTGATCGCCAAGATCTGCGTCTTCGGCGAGACCAGGGAAGCCGCGCTCGAACGCGCCAGGGAAGCACTCGGCGGATTCGCCGTCGGACCGCTGCGCACCAATCTGCCGTTCCTGCGCGAACTGGCGGACCGGCCGGAATTCACCGGCGGCGGATACGACACCGGCATCGTCGCGGCCGTCGCCAGCCGTCCCGCGGCATCGACACGGAGGTAGCACTGTGGCCGAGACAATCAACGCCGACCTGGGCGCCAGCGTCTGGAAAGTCCTGGTCGCCGCGGGCGACGCGGTCGAACCGGACACCACGGTGATGGTGCTCGAATCGATGAAAATGGAAATCCCGGTACTGGCCGAATACGCCGGATCGGTCACCGCCGTGCACGTCGCGGAAGGAGCGACGGTACAGGCGGGCGATCCGCTCGTGGACATCGAAGAACCATAAGGAAATTCCACCATCGCAGGGAAAGGGCGGGCAATGAAGCTCACCGTGGACGCGGGCAAATGCTGTGGCTCCGGACAGTGTGTCCTGGCCGCGCCGGAATTCTTCGACCAGGACGACAACGGCATCGTGGTCCTGCTGGCCGACGAGGCCGAGGGCGACGCGGCCGGAGACGTCGAGGAGGCAGTGTTCTCCTGTCCCACCGCGGCCATCGAGATCGTCGGGCGCTGAGACCCGTGCCCCCGATCCGCCGCGTCGTGATCGCCGGAGCCGGGCAGGGCGGCGTGCACACCGCCGCCTCCCTGCGCCGGCTCGGCTACGACGGCGAGCTGACCCTCGTCAGCGCCGAGCCCTCGCTGCCATATCAACGGCCGCCGCTGTCGAAAGCGTTCCTCCGAGACCCGGACCCGGCGCACCTCTATTTCCACGACGCGGCGCACTATTCCACTCTGGACATCCGGCTCGTCCTCGGCGACCCCGTGACCACTGTGGACCGTCCAAACCAGACACTCTGCCTGCGCTCCGGCGAAACCGTGTGCTACGACCATCTCGTGCTGGCCACCGGCTCGCGACCACGCCGGATCACCGACCTGGCGCACCTGCGCAACGTCTTCCACCTGCACGATCGGGACTCCGCTCTCGCACTGGGCGGGCAACTGCGCCAAGGCCGGTCGATGCTGCTGGCAGGCGGCGGCTTCATCGGCTTGGAGATCGCCACCGCCGCGGCCGACCTCGGCTGCGCGGTCACCGTCGTGGAACAACTGCCCTCGATCCTCGCGCACGCCGTCCCGCCGCAGGTCAGCGATTTCCTGCTGGACCGGCACCGCGCGAACGGCGTCCAGTTCCGGCTCGGCCGGTCCGTGGTCGCGTTCACCGTCGACGGCGACCGCCTCGCTTCGGTGACTACCGACGACGGCTCCGAGATCAAGGCGGACATCGTGGTCGTCGGCATCGGTTCGGTCCCGTGCACCGAACTGGCCGAACGCGCCGGGCTGACGGTGGACGACGGGATCGTCGCCGACCCCCGGCTGCGCACCTCGGACCCGCACATCAGCGCGATCGGCGACTGCGTCCGGTTTCCGCTGGACGGCGGCCCGGTCCGGCTCACCTCCGTCCAGCACGCCATGGACTCGGCACTGCACGTCGCCAGGCAGATCACCGGCCGCGACGGCCCGTACCGCCCGGTGCCCTGGTTCTGGACCGACCAGGCCGGGGTGAAGGTGCAGATGGCCGGCGCGCCCCGCGCCGACCACGACCGCACCGAATTCGCCGCGGGCCCGTCGGACGGGACCTTCGCCGTCCGATCCTTCCTCGGCGACCGGTTCGTCGGCGGCGCGACGGTCGGGATGCCCCGCGAACACCTGGCCATGCGGCGCGCGCTCGCTCCCTGACCTCTTCCCACCCGGCATCGCCAGCGAAAGGAAACCCGCCGTGCCCTTCTCCGAATCGGCCGCCGCCCGGCCCCACGACCGCCGCACCGTCCTCCGCCTGGCCGGGGCCTCCCTGCTCGCCGCCGGAGCGGGCAGCCTGCTCGCCGCCTGCGGCGACGGTTCCTCGTCCGCCACCACCGGCGACGCGCGAGGCGCGGCCAAGCGGCCCACCCCGTTCCGGGTCGCCACCGCGCCCGGCGACAACTACTTCATCGACGCGGTCAACCTCGACCAGAAGCAGTACGGCAAGTACAACCTCCAGGTCCCGAAGTTCCTGCACCCGTCCAGCGGCGTGCAGGGCATGCAACTCCAAACCGCCGGGCAGATCGACGGCCAGATGCAGGACACGCTGCTCACCATGGCGACCTTCGCCAACTCCCGCCCCGGCGAGCGCCCGGTCGTGATCGGCATGCGCATCCCGGAAACGACCTACTCGATCGTCGTCGGCAAGGGTGCGTGGCCGTCCGCCTCGGCGAGTTTCGCGGACAAAATGGCCGCGCTGAAAGGCAAAACGATCGGCGTGACCGCGATCGGGGCCGGTGCGGACAAGCAGCTGCGGCTGGCGCTGCGCCAAGCCGGCCTCTCCGACGGCGACATCACCCCGCTCGCGGTCGGCCAGACGACGCCCGCGATCGCGCAGATGAACGCGGGCAAGATCGACGCGTACGTCGGCATCACCTTCGCCACCGCGCGGCTGATGGCCGAACAGACCGGCGGCCGGGTCCTGATCGACTTCGCCGCCCCCGGCGTGCCGGACCTGCTGAGCAAACAGCAGGTCGACGTCCTCATCGCCCGCGAGGACTACGCGAAGTCCCACGCGGACGCGTGCCAAGCCTGGCTGGCGGCGCAATGGGCGGCCAAGGACTGGATCCTGGCCAACCGGGACCAGGCCGCGGACCTGCTCAACACCGACAGCTTCGACGGGAAGGGACTGGGCGTCTCGAAGCAGTACGTCCAGCACTTCGCCGACGTCGTCGTGCCGAAACTGCAGCCGCAGTGGAAGGTGACGAAGGAGGCGATCGACCTGATGATCAAGGTCGCGGTGCAGACCGGCGCGGTGTCCGCCGGGCAGGTCAGCTACGAGACCTTGGTCGCGGACTTCGCCCGCGCCTGACCCCGGACGCGAAGGGGCGCCTTGAGGGAACTCCCTCAAGGCGCCCCTTTTCGGGTTACAGCGCGGCGAGGATGTCGTTGACCCGGTCCTTGGCGTCCCCGAACAACATCGCCGAATTCTCCCGGAAGAACAGCGGGTTCTGCACGCCCGCGTACCCCGACGCCATGGAACGCTTGAACACCACCACGTTCTCCGCTTCCCACACCGTCAGCACCGGCATGCCCGCGATCGGGCTGCCCGGGTCTTCGGCCGCGGCCGGGTTGACGGTGTCGTTCGCGCCGATCACCAGCACCACGTCGGTGTCGGAGAAGTCGTCGTTGATCTCGTCCAGCTCCAGCACGATGTCGTACGGCACCTTCGCTTCCGCGAGGAGGACGTTCATGTGCCCCGGCAGACGTCCCGCGACGGGGTGGATGCCAAAACGGACCTCGATGCCCTTGTCACGCAGTTTCCGAGTCAGCTCCGCCACCCCGTACTGGGCTTGAGCGACCGCCATCCCGTAGCCCGGCGTGATGATCACCCGCGACGCGGCCGTGAGCAGTTCCGCCGCGCCCTCGGCGTTGATTTCCCGGTGCTCGCCGTAATCCTTGTCCCCGCTCGGTCCGGCCTCGATGCCGAACCCGCCCGCGATGACGGAGATGAACGAGCGGTTCATCGCCTTGCACATGATGTAGGACAGATACGCACCCGAGGACCCGACCAGCGCGCCGGTGATGATCAGCAGGTCGTTCTCCAGCAGGAAGCCCGACGCCGCCGCGGCCCAGCCGGAGTACGAGTTCAGCATCGACACGACCACCGGCATGTCCCCGCCGCCGATCGAGGCGACCAGGTGCCAGCCGAGTGCGAGGGCGAGGACGGTGACCACGATCAGCAGCCACAAAGCGGGGCTGGCGACGAACCACGCGGTGAACGCCACGAACAACACCAAAGCGCCGAGGTTCAGGAAGTTCTTGCCCGGCAGCATCAACGGCGCGGACTTGATCTTCGCCGACAGCTTCAGGTTCGCCACGATCGACCCGGTGAACGTCACCGCCCCGATGAACACGCCGATGAACACCTCAGCGTGGTGAATCCCCAGCGTGCCCAGGGAATCCAGGTGCAACGCTTCGCCGCCGGTGGGGTCGGATTCCACCTGGAGGTAGCCGTTCCAGCCCACCAGAACGGCGGCGAGACCGACGAACGAATGCAGCAGGGCGATCAGCTCGGGCATCCCGGTCATCTCGACCACCGCCGCCCGGCGCAGCCCGATCCCCGCGCCGATCACCATCGCGATGATCATCAACGCAATAGAGGTGCCGGTGATCTCCCCGCTGACGGCTTGGGCGATCGTCGCGATCAGCGCGACGACCATCCCGGCCATGCCGAAATAGTTACCGACCCGCGCGGTTTCGTGCCGGGACAGCCCGGCCAGCGCGAGAATGAACAACAGCCCGGCCACGATGTAAGCGGCCTGGCTCGCAGTGTGCACAGTCATCTGAAGAAGGCCTCTCGGGTCAGCTGCGGGAGAACATGGCGAGCATCCGACGCGTCACCGCGAAGCCGCCGAAGATGTTGATCGTCGCCAGCAACGTCGCTACCGCCGCCAGCACCACCACGACCGTGTTGCCGCTGACCAGATTCAGCAGCGCGCCCACCACGATGATCCCGGAAATCGCGTTCGTCACCGACATCAACGGCGTGTGCAGCGCGTGGTGCACGTGCCCGATCACGTAGTAGCCGATCACGATCGCCAGCGCGAACACCGTCAAATGCGGCAGCAACGCCGCCGGAGCCAGCGCCGCCAGCAACAGAAACACCGCCGCCACGCCCAAAACCAGCCCCAGCCGACGGCCCGAGGACATCGGCTGCTTCTCCGGCTCTTCCTTCTTCTCAACCGCTGCGGGTTTCTGCGGCGCGGCGGAGACTTGCACCGGCGGTGGCGGCCACGTCAGCTCACCGTTCTTCACGACCGTGATCGACCGGACCACCACGTCCTCGAAGTCGACCACCAACTGGCCGTCCTTCTCCGGCGTCATCAGCTTCATCAAGTTCACCAAGTTGGTGCCGTAGAGCTGCGACGCCTGCGCCGGAAGCCGCCCCGCGAGATCGGTGTAGCCGAGGATCGTCACGCCGTTGTCGGTGACGATGCTTTCCCCGGCGACCGAGCCCTCGACGTTGCCGCCGTTCGCCGCGGCCATGTCCACGATCACCGAGCCCGGCTTCATCGACGCGACCATCTCACCGGTGATGATCCGCGGCGCCGGACGCCCCGGAATCAACGCCGTCGTCACGATGATGTCGACCTCGCGACACTGCGCGGCGTACAGCTCCTTCTCGCGCGCTTTGTAGTCGTCGCCCATCTCCTTGGCGTAACCCGTGGCGGAGACCTCGGCGTTCGGGTCCTCGATGGACAGATACTCCCCGCCCAGGCTCTTCACCTGATCGGCGACTTCCGGCCGCGGGTCCGTCGCCCGCACAATCGCCCCCAGGCTGCCCGCCGCCCCGATCGCCGCCAATCCCGCGACCCCCGCGCCGACCACCAGCACCTTGGCCGGGTTGACCTTCCCCGCCGCGGTCACCTGCCCGGTGAAAAACCGCCCGAACGTGTGCGCCGCCTCGACCACCGCCCGATACCCGGCGATGTTCGCCATCGAGCTGAGGACGTCCAGCGACTGCGCCCGGCTGATCCGCGGCACCGCGTCCATCGCCAGCGCCGTGATCGGCCGCTTCGCCAGATCCTCCACCAGCTCCGGCTTCAACGCCGGAGACAGCAGACTCACCACCGTCCCGCCCGACTTCACCGCGTCCAGCTGCTCCGACGACGGCGCGTTGACCCCGAATACGATGTCCGCGTCCGCGATCGGCCCGGACGTCGCTCCCGCCTCCGCGTACGCCTCATCGAAAAAACCGGACGCCAGCCCGGCGCCCGGCTCCACCGCCACGTCGTAACCCAGCCCGCGCAGCTTGCCCACCGTTTCCGGAGTCGCCGCGACCCGCGTCTCCCCCGGCTGGGCCTCCTTGAGCACCCCGATCAGCATGCTGTCTCCTTCCCGCTCGTCCGCGGAAGATCCGCCGGCCGGGCCTGACGGCGTTTTGGGTCGCCACCTGGTCCGACTTCGCCCGCTTCAGGTACAGATGGGCTGGATACTCCCACGCCGCCCCGGCTCAGGCAGCCAACCGGACGCGCATTTCCGACAGCTGGGTGCGACGAGATCACGGTCATAGCGCTGGGCTATCGCCTTGCCTCCAGAGGTGCCGGGGCCCCTGCGCTGCGACGACGTCCCGGCCGCGAAACCGCCGACTACCCGCCCGAACCGCCCCGGTCCCGCCCAGCGGTCCCCGACCTTCGTCGCCCGCCGCCGCGCCGCCCCGGCGATCTCGGGATCGATTGCCTGATCGATCACGACGTCCACAGTGATGTCCGCCACTTGACAACCGGCGCCGCGGCGTCGTCCGGCTCAACGGCGCAACCCGCTGCTCCGCCCGGAGCCCGCCGGCGCGGCGTAGCGGATCAGCATGGTCACCAGCTCGTCCTCGAACACGGACAGATCGAGCGGCTCGGGTCCGGCGATCAGCTTGTGCACGAGCAGTTCCACGGTGTTCACCACGATCCGCGCCGCCATGTCCACATTGGACACGGCGGCCTCCGGGAACCGCTCGAACAGACCGCGCACCTCGGCGATCTGGTCCCGCTCGCGCCGGGCGACCTGCTCCAGCAACTCCGGCGCGCGCGGGGCCTGCTCGACCATCACCCGCAGCAGCTGCGGATCGTCGAGATGGTTCTGTACCGCCACGTGCACGAGTTCCCGGAGCGCGCCTTCCAGCGTGTCCGGCTCCCCGGCGGTTTCCCGGTGCCGGCGAAGGGTTTCCGCGCCCGCGTCGAGATGCTCCGCGACCAGCGCGACGAGAATCGCGTCCTTGTTCGGGTAGTACTGGTACAGCGACCCGATCGACACCCGAGCCCGCTCCGCGATGCGGTTCGTCGTGCCCGCCGCGTAACCCAGCTCAGCGAACACCTCCCGGGCGGCCGCGAGGATCCGCTGGCGGGTCAGCTCGCCGCGCACCTGCCGGGGTTCCTTGCGCGGCCGCAGTGGCTTTCCGGACATCTCGCCCCCTATTGTGAGCTTTTGCTCATAATAGGGGGCGACTCGAGTACGTCAGCGTGCTCGTCCGGATGCTTGGCGAACCAGGTGCGCACGCGGTCCTGGCCTTGCTCGCGCTGCGAAACCCAGGCGTTGACGTCGTCCGCGGTGGGTTTCGGATGCGCCTTGAGCATTTCGAGATAGCCGGTGACGGCAGCGTCGGCAGGCATGTTACGACGGCCTTCCGGCAGCACAGGTTCCCTGCGTGCGGCAGCTTTTTCGGGCCGCCGAGACCACGAGTGCTTGCACTTCGCTAGCACTTATGGTCTCCTGAGAGTGCTTGCAGACCACAATCACTCTGGAGGGCCGTCATGATCCGCCGGGTACTCGCCCAGTGCACCGTCTCCGACCTGGAGCGGGCCGAGAAGTGGTACACCGCCCTGTTCGACCGGGGTCCCGACGCCCGGCCGATGCCGGGCTTGCTCGAATGGCATCTCGGCGACGCTTTCGGGCTGCAGGTGTGGTCCGAACCCGGCCGTGCGGGCCGGTCGACCGTCGTTCTCGAGGAGACGGATCTCGACGCGGCCGCCGCGCACGCGGCGAAGGCCGGGTTCGTCCACGACGGACCGCAGCCCGGCGGCGGCGCGCGCATCCTGCCGCTCGCCGACCCGGACGGGAACCGCGTGGTCTTCACCGGGAAGTGACCGTTGCGCGGCCGCCCTCACCCGGCCTAGTCTCGCGACTAGAGTGAACGCTCTAGTCGCGCTACCGAGGGAGGTCCGATGCCGCGCGTGGAACTGTCCGCCGGGCCGATCGACTACGCGGACACCGGCGGCGAAGGCCCGGCGCTCGTGTTCGGACACGGTTTTCCGATGTCTGGCACGCAATGGCGCAAGGTCGTGCCCCTGCTGGACGGCTACCGCTGCATCCTGCCCACGCTGCCGCTCGGCGCCCATCTCGCGCCGATGCGGCCCGACGCGGACCTGACCCAGTTCGGGGTCGCCCGGCTGCTCGGCGAATTCCTCGCCGCCCTCGACCTTCGCGACGCGACTGTCGTACTCAACGACTGGGGCGGCGGCCAATTCCTCGTCGCCGACGGGATGGCCCCGGCGGACCACGTCGCCCGGGTCGGCCGGCTCGCGCTGGTCGCCTGCGAGGCGTTCGACAACTTTCCGCCGAAACCCGCGCGACCGGCGGTGAAACTGCTCCGGCTGCCCGGCGGACCGTGGCTGCACGCCCAGATCAGCCGGACCTGGTTCTACCGGCACGCCAAAGCCGCGTACGGCGGGATGTGCGAAAACCGGATCCCCGACGACGTGCTCGACGGCTGGTTCACGCCGGCCTTGCGGGACAAGGAAATCCGCCGGGATCTGGTCAAATTCGCCACCGGAAGCCCGCCGCGGCGCGAACTCCTCGCCTGGACCGACCGGCTGCGGACGTTCGACCGGCCGGTGCTGGTCGTGTGGGCGGGCAAGGACCGGATGATGCCTGCCGACCATGGGCGACGGCTCGCCGAACTGTTCCCGGACGGACGGCTGGTCGAGATCCCGGACAGCGGCACGCTGATCCCCGAGGACCAGCCGGAACGGCTCGCCGAGGAGCTGACCGCGTTCCTGGCCGAAACCGGCGCGGCCGCGAAATAACGCGTCAGGCCGAAACGGTCAACGGAAACCGCACGCCGGTCAGTTCTTCGGAGACTGTCCACAAGCGACGGGCAGTCTCCACGTCCCGCGCTTTCGCCGACCGGCCAACGAGTTTCGGCGCGCCGAAGCTTTGCAGGAGATGGCGCGGGCCCGCGTAGCTGTTGCCGGGAATGTCGGCGAGCGCGGCGTAAAGCGTCGGCCGGGCACCGTCGGCCGGGGATTGCCCGATGAGCCGAACGCCGAACTTCGCGACCGAGGACAGCACCGGCGTGGTGATCCTCAGCAGGTTCGTCGTCGCCACGCCAGGATGCGCGGCGGTCGCGAGCACTGGCGAACCGGCCTCGGTCAGCCGGCGCTGGAGTTCGGCGGTGAACAGCAGATTCGCGAGCTTCGACTGCCCGTAGGCCGCCGTCGCCCGGTACGGCCGGCGCTCCCAGTTCAGGTCGTCGAAGTCGATCGAGCCGACCCGGTGCCCGTTGGACGAGACCGTCACCACCCGGCCGCGGATCTGGCGCAGCAGCAGGTTCGTGAGCGCGAAATGGCCGAGATGGTTGGTGCCGAACTGCGCTTCGAAACCGTCCGCGGTGCGCGACAGCGGCGGGATCATGATGCCGGCGTTGTTGATCAGCAGGTCGATCGGTTCGGTGAACTCCGCGGCGAACGCGCGCACCGACGCCAGATCGGCGAGGTCGAGCCGCCGGACTTCGACGTCGCCGGGCAGCTGGTCGGCGACCTCGCGGCCGCTGCGCGTATTCCGCACCGCGAGCACCACCCGCGCGCCCTTCGCCGCCAGCACCGCGGCGGTTTCGCGGCCAAGTCCGCTGTTCGCACCGGTGATCACCGCGGTGCGGCCGGTCTGAGTTTCCGGAAGAAGGTCCATGCCTTCAAAGTAGGCACCGGCAACAATGTTGTCAACGGAAACATGTTGGTAGACTGTCCGGGTGCCCGACCAGCCCGCCGACCGCCCCTATCACCACGGCAGCCTCCGCACCGCCTTGCTCGACGCGGCCGAGCGCGGTCTGCGCGCGCACGGAGCCGACCAGCTGTCGCTGCGCGACCTGGCCAGGGAGATCGGCGTCAGCCACGCCGCGCCGCGCCGCCATTTCCCGGATCGGCAGGCGTTGCTCGACGCCCTCGCCGAAGCCGGATTCGCCCGGCTGGACAACGCACTGCGCACCGCGCTGAAAGCCGCGGACGACTTCCCGGCCCGCGTCCGCGCGGCGGCGACGGCCTACACCCGCTTCGCCACCGAGAACTCGGCGCTGCTCGAGCTCATGTACACCAGCAAACATCGCCCCGGCGCGTCGCGGATCGTCGAAGCCGCCGAAGCACCGTTCCGGCTGATGAACGATCTGATCGTCGAAGGCCAGGAGCAGGGCGCGCTGCAGGACGGGCCGCCGCAGCGGATCGGCGTCGTGCTGTTCGCGACGATGCACGGAATCGCGACCCTCGGCAACGGCGACCTCGTTCCGCCGGAATTGCTCGACGGGCTCGTGGACACCGCCGTCGAACAGTTCCTGCGCGGGGCTCGTCCATAACGAAACTGATAGTCGCGGCGAATGTCGCGCCGCATTGGATACCGTGGTCGGCATGGCTGACCAACGACCGCTCGGCTTGCGAGAACGCAAGAAGCTCGACACGCGCAAAGCGCTGAGCGACGCCGCCGTGGCGCTGATGTACGAGAGGGGTCCAGACAACGTCGTCCGCGAGGACATCGCGGAGCGGGCCGGAGTCTCGCTGCGGACGTTCAGCAACTATTTCGCCACGAAATACGACGCGGTCGCCTACCGGCACGGCCATCGGATCCGGCTCAGCGCCGATCTGCTGCGGAAACGCCCGGCGGACGAACCGCTGTGGACCGCGCTCGCCGAAGCGCTCATCGAACCGCTGCGCATCGACGGGGTGCCCTACGGCCAGCCGCCGTCCGAGCACCTCAGCGCGGTGCAGGCGTGGAGCGCCACCCCGGAGATGCGCACCGCGCTGGCCAGGGTGGACACCAGCGAACTGGTCGCGGCGATCGCCGAACGCACCGGCACCCAGGTCGGCGAACTGTACCCGCAACTCGTGTCGGACGTGGCGATCGCGGCGATGACCACGGTGCTGAACCGGTTTTTGGACGAGAGCCTCGAAAAGACCGTGCCCGCGACGCTGCGCGAGACGTTCGCCGCACTCGCGCGGGGGCTGCCGCCGCGGTGATCAGCGCCGGGACGCCGTGGGCAACGAGTTTTCCCGGCCATGCGGCAAACTCCACCCGCCACACCCCGCGAAACACCCGACAACCGCCACCACGCTGATCAGCGCCGGGACGCCTCGGGCAGCGAATTCTCCCGGCCATGCACCACAAACTCCGCCCGCAACCTCCCCCGATCCTCCTCGGTGAGCAGCCGGTACGGGCTGGTCCGGCTCGGCGCGTACCAAACCCGGCCGCCCTCCCAGCCCTGCGCGCGCAGCGGCGCCTTGTCCACCTTGCCGCTGCCGGTCACCGGCACCTCGTCGAGGATACGGACGAACGTCGGCCGCCATTTCGTACCGAGATCCGGTTGCACACCAAGGAATTCGTCGAACTCAGCCGGATTGAACACGACATCCTCCGCCGGGACGACAGCCGCCATCAGCAGGTCCCCGGTCCTCGGATCGGGGACGCCATAGCAGTGCACCACCGCGAACCCCGGGTACCGGCCCAGGATCCGCTCGACCGGGGCGGTGCCGAAGTTCTCGCCGTCGACGCGGAGCCAGTCCGCGGCGCGGCCGGCGAAGTACAGGTAGCCGTCGCGGTCGCGGTAGCCGAGGTCGCCGGTCCAGAAGTCTTCGCCGCCGAACTTCCAGCGTTCGGCCATCGCGGCGGGGTTGCGGTAGTAGCCCTCGAACGTTTTGCCCCGGCCCACCGCGACGATCTCGCCGGTCGCCTCCTCGGCGTTCAGCAGCAGGCCGTTCTCGTCGAATTCGGCGAGCGGGCATTCCCGGTTGTCCTGGTCGCGGATTTCCGCGTGCATTCCCGGCGCGGGGCGGCCCAGCGCGTTCGGCGGTGCCTCCGGATCCGGCACGATGCGGATTCCGCCTTCGCTGGAACCGTAGCCTTCCCGCACTTCGCAGCCGAATCGACGACGGAATTCGGCGGACTCGCCCGGTGCGGCTTCGGAACCGAAAGCGACCTCCAGCCGGTTGTCCGCGTCGGTGGGCTGTTCCGGCTGCGCGACGACGTAGCTGAGCACGCGGCCGACGTAGTTGAAGTAGGTCACGCCATGCGCGCGGAGGTCCGGGATGAACTGCGACGCGGAGAACTTCCGCACCAGCACGACCGTCGCGCCGACCTTCGCCGCCGCGGCCAGGTTCATCATGATCGCGTGCCCGTGGAACATCGGCAGGCACAGGTAGGTGACCGAAGCGCGGTGCAGGGAGACGCGCTCGGCCAGCGCGTCGGTCAACCGGCCGAGGCGGCCGTTGCTGCAGATCACCGCCTTCGGCGTGCCGGTGGAGCCGGAGCTGAACAGCAGGAGGAGGATCGCCGCTGGGTCCGGCAGGTACGCGGGCACCTGCGCGCCCTCGTGCTCGGCCAGCAGGTCCTGGTACTCGGCGGACTCGACGTCGAGGACCTGGCGGACAGTCGGCAGATCGAGGCTCGCGACCTCCGCCGCGTAGAGCGGCTCGGTGAGCAGCACGTCGACGTCGGTGTGGCTGATGTCCGCCGCCAGCTCCGCGCCCCGCCGGGTGGAGTTGATGCCGACCAGGACGTCGCCGGTCAGCGCGGCGGCGAAAATCCAGAACACGAAGTCCGGCAGATTCTGCAGCAGCACCCCGACGTGCCGCTGCGTCCGGCCAGGCCCCGGGTCGAAGGTGCGCAGCAGCGAAGCCCGTACGGCAGCCTCGCCGACGACTTCGTCCCACGTCCAGCTCCGGCCCTCGAACCGCAACGCCTCGTGCGAGTCCCCGCGCCGGGACCGGACGACCTCCGCGAACGTCTCCATCAGCGGTCCGCCGCGAGCACGATCGCGGAGTGCGGCACCGGAGATCCGCCGGTGACGAGCACGTGCTCCAGCGCCTTCGCCGGCTGGTTGACCGAGCTGCCGCGAATCAGCCGGACGCCCTCGGCGATCCCGTTGACCCCATGGATGTAGCCCTCCCCCAGCTGGCCGCCGTGCGTGTTGACCGGCAGCCGTCCGTCGAGTTCGAGCGCTCCGCTGGCGAGGAAATCCTTCGCTTCGCCACGGCCGCAGAAGCCGTATTCCTCCAGCTGCAGCAACACCATCGGGGTGAATGCGTCATACAGAATCGCGGCGTCCATGCCCTCCGGGCCCACTCCGGCCTGTGCCCACAGCTGTTCGGCGACCAACTGAACCTCGGGCATCTCGTCGATATCGTCCCGGTAATAGCTGCTCATCGAAATCTGTTGCGGCCCAACGCCTTGCGCGGCCCCGGCGATCACCGCGGGCGGATGCGGCAGGTCACGGGCCCGCTCCGCGCTCACAATCACCAAGGCCTGCCCGCCGTCGCTTTCCTGACAGCAATCGAGCAGCCGCAACGGATCGGCGATCATCCGCGACGATTGGTGATCTTCGAGGGTGATCGGGCGTTCGTGGAACCAGGCTTTCGGGTTCACCGCCGCGTGTTTGCGCGACAACACCGAAACGCGGCCGAAATCCTCGCTCGTCGCCCCGTATTTGTGCATGTACCGCCGGGCAAGAAAGGCTTCCTGCTGCGCCGGAGTGAGCAGACCGTACGGATTGATCCAGTTCCGGTACTCCTGATCGGTGTTCGCGGTGTAGGCGAACGGCGGCGGCCCGGCCCCGAACCGGTGCCCGGAACGCTCGTTGAACGCCCGGTACACCACGACCACGTCGGCGACCCCGGAGCTGACTGCCAGCGCCGCCTGCTGTACCGGCGCGCAAGCCCCGCCGCCGCCGTGCGGAATGCGGCTGAAGAACTTCAGCTGTGGAATCCCGAGCGCACGGGCGACCGCGATCTCCGGATTGGTTTCCATGGTGAACAACGCGAATCCGTCGACCTCTTCGACCGGGATCTGCGCGTCGGCGAGGGCGGCCAGGACGCATTCGCAGGCGAGTTGCCATTCGCTGCGACCGGAATTCTTGCTGAACTCCGTCGCGCCAATTCCGGCGATCGCCGCCTGCCTCGCGAAACTCATGCCGCCACCGTCACTCGAGCCGACACATGCACGCCGCGTTCGTGACTTCCGGTCACCTTGATCGTCGCCGCCCCTTCGGTCACTTCGATGACCTCGCTGGCGAACGTGAGCGTGTCACCGGGAAACAGCGGCATCCCGAGCCGCAGCGACACCTTACGGATCCGTGTCGCCGGGCCGCACACGTCGGTGACATAGCGGTCGATGAACCCGTTCGTGGCGTTGATGCTGATGAAGATGTCCGGCATGCCGCGCTCGACCGCCTTGCCCGGATCGTGATGCACGTCCTCGAAATCCTGCGACGCGATCGCGGTGGCTACGATCGTGGTGCGGTCGAACGGGATCGCCAGCTCCGGCAGGCGATCCCCGAGAGCCAGGGTCATCGGGTGTGCTCCTTCGGGTCTCGCGGCCGAAGCTGCGGGAGGATTTCGCCGTGCGCGTGCTCGCTGAAGCCGACCTGCAGCGGGAGCCCGGCTTCGAGCCGGTCGTGGTCGATCCCGGCGAGGTCCGCGACCAGCCGGACGCCCTCCTCCAGATCGGCCAAGCCGACCGCGAGCGGGTAGTCGAACGCGGGATCCTTCGGGTGATGCAGCACCGTCCAGCTGTGCAGCACCGCGCGCCCGCTGGCGACGACGGTGTCCCACGCGAAACTCCGGCACGCCGGACACGCCGGGCCGGGCGGATGCCGGAGGGTGCCGCAGCCGGTGCAGCGCTGGATCTCCAGCCGTCCCTCGCGCACGGCGGCGAAGAAGAACTGGTTGTCCTGGGTGATCGTGAGCCGCGGGACCGCGGTGTGCTCCCCCATCACGCGCTCCGCTCGACCGGCCGGAACCGCAGGATCCGGAAGCGCTCGTCGACCAGCAGGTCGCCCGCTTCGTCCACGTAGTGCTTGCGCAGCGTGACAAAGTGCCCGTAGCCGAGCGCGGTGCGTTTGGCCTCCGAGACGGCTTCGATGGTGAAATGGCAGGTCACGTGCGTGCCGGGGGTGATCTCGCGGACGTACTCCTGCTCGACGTCGGTGGCCACCACCGAGGTGTAGCCTGCCGCGTCGAGCACGCTCATCAGCCGCGAGTACGCGAAATCCTCCACCGCGCCCGCGCGGCGCAGCTCCTGGATCTCGCGGTAGCGCCGGTACCCGGCCATGATCCAGGTCGAACACATCGCCGGCGGCGCGATGACGCCGGGACGGCCGGTCGCCTTCGCCGCGGCGTCGTCGACGTACACCGGATTGCGGTCGCCGACCGCCTCGACCCAGTTGCGGATCATCGCCTCGTTCACCGCGTACCGGGCCACCCGCGGCGGCTCGGCCTGCTGGCCGGTGAACTCGGCGAAGTCCGTCCGGAGACCGGTCATCACCCCTCCTTGAACAAGCGTTTGGCAGGACGCTAGGTCGAGGAGGAAGGGCCGGCAAGCGCCACTCCCGCTGGGCGGACATCCGGGAACTCCCGGCCAGCGGCGCCCGCCGGGGAATCATCAGGGGGTGCCTAGGTCAAGGGATTGCACGGACGAGTTCACGCCGTCCAGTTTCCAGCCGCCGCCCGCGGGACCGCATCGCACGGTGGTGTCGCGGGTGTCCGAGACGTTCGTCCCGGTGTTGAAGGGAATGTTCGGCGTGGTGGCGAGGGTATTCGTGTAGAGGAATTTGCCGTTGGTGTACACGCACTGGTGCAGATTCAGGAACCGGCGGGCGGCCAGGTCGAGGGATTGCACCGCCGTGTTCGCCGCGTCGACCGTCCATCCGCTCACCGCCGGACCGCAGCCTGCCGAGGAATCGGCGGTGTAGGACAGATTCGTTCCGGTGTTGAACGGCGAGTTGGGCGTGGTCGCCAGCAAGTTGGTGTAAAGGAAATTGCCGTTGGTGTACACGCATTGGTGCAGGTTCAGGAACCGGCCGCGGACGCGGTCGAGGGGCTGCACCGCGGTGTTCGCCGCGTCGACCACCCAGCCGCTGGCCGCCGGACCGCATCGCGGCGCGGTGTCGCGCGTGTCCGCGATGTTCGTCCCGGTGTTGAAGGCGGTGTTCGGAGTGGTGGCCAGTTCATTGTCGTACAGGAAAGTTCCGTTGGTGTACACGCATTGGTGGAGGTTGACGTAACGGTCTCCCGCCGCGAGGGCGGGGGTCGCCGCGAGCGCGAACGGGCTGAGGCACAGCACCGCCACGACCGCGGATCTCCATGACTTCAGTGCTTTTGTCACGTGCATGCTCATTCCTCCTGCTGCTTTTGTGGCCGAGCCGCACCGTTCATCAGCGAAGACCTCTCACGGTGGCGCAGAAAACAGCGGCCGTACAGCAGCCAGAGGGACGAATCGACTCGTCCTTCGATCCGCAAACTCGCTAACGCATCGGAAGAGCGAGCCGAAGCCCCGCCAGCAGCCGATTCCGCAACTCGCCCGGATGGACGACGTCGTCGTAGGTCACCGTGCTTGCGAGCCGCCACGGCCCGGCCGCCTCGCTCTCGGCAAGTGCTTGGCTGGTCTCGGCATCGGCTTTGGCGGTCTCGGCTCCGGCGCGCGCGGGCATCGCGCCGAGTGTCGCGCCGGGCAAGGCGAGGCTGAGGGTCTGCCGGTCGAAAGCGTTCTGCCCCATCACCGAACTGCCGAAACCGAATGCCTTCCGCAGCGTCACGTGGAATTTCGGCACGTCGGCACGGTGCTGGGCAAGGAAAAACCGCGCACCGGCGCGCAGAATGCCCGCGCGTTCCTGGTCGCGGCCGCCGAGCATTCCCGGGTTGTCCGCGAGCATGAGCAGCGGCACGCCGAAGCCCGTGACGTGCTCGATGAACCGTGCCGCCTTGTCCGCCGCCGCCGTGTCGATCGCCCCGGCGCACACCATCGGCTGGTTCGCGACGACGCCGATGACGTGTCCGCCAAACCGGCCCAGCCCGGTCAGCATCGACGCGCCAAAGTCGCGGCCCAGCTCGAACCAGGTCTCGCGGTCGAGCAGTTCCTCGACCACCGGCCGTATGTCGTAGGGCACGCGGTCGTGGGGCGGAATCAGGTCAAGGAGCGCGTCCGTCCGGCGTTCTTGCTCGCCTGCCACGGCGGACGGCGGCAGCAGGCTCAGATAGCGGCGCACCTGAGCAACCGCCTCGGGCAGGTCAGCCGCGACCAGGTCGACAAGTCCACTGTGGACCGCATGGACCTCCGCACCGCCCAGTTCCTCTTTGGACACTTCCTCGCCAAGAGCGGCCCGCACCAGCGGCGGACCGGCGGAGAACAGTTGCCCGCTCCCCCGCACCAGTACCACGAGGCTCGCGAGCGCCGCGGTCAACGCACTGTGCCCGGCCGACGGCCCGGCAGCCACCGCCACCACCGGCACTTTCCCGGACAGGTCCGCCAAGGCTTGGAGATCGTTCGGGGCCGGGCGATGCGGGTGCAGACTGTTCGACAGCCGGTGTCCGACTCCTTCCAGGAACATCACCAGCGGCACGCGTTCCTGCCCGGCAAGCCGTGCGAGACGCTCCCGTTTGGACGCTCCGGCGACCCCGATCGACCCGCCCGCGACGGAGAAGTCTTCCGCACCAACGAGGACTGGCTTCCCGTCGATGCTGCCGCTTCCGGCGACGAAACCGTCCGCGGGAAGCTCTCCGGCAAGCAAGCCGATCTCCGCGAACGTGCCGGGGTCGAGCAACGCGGTGATCCGGTCGCGCGCGTCCGGGCGCTTCGTTTCGCGCGCGGCCGAGCGACGAGCGGCCAGGTCGGCGAGCAGCGGCTCCCACTGCTCGCGGTTCACTCCCACCGCACCAACCGACGGACCACCTTCCCGGTCGCGTTGCGCGGCAACGGATCCCGGGTCAAGAACCACGCCGTCGGCACCTTGTACCGGGCAAGCCGGTCGCCCAGGTAAGCGCGCAGGCTGTCAGCGTCCACTTCGGACTCGGCACGAAGCACGACCTTCGCGGCGACGATCTGCCCATAATCCGCATCCGGCAGCCCGGCCACAACGCACTCGGCGACCCCGGGATGTCCGGCGAGCTGTTCCTCCACTTCGGCCGGATAGATATTCTCCGCACCACGCAGAATCAGGTCGCTGCGACGGCTCAACACGGTCAGCGCGCCGTCGCGCAGCTGGCCGAGGTCGCCGGTGCGGAACCAGCCGTCCTCAGTGAACGCGGCCGCGGTCGCCGCCGGATCGTTGAAGTAGCCGAGCATCACCTGCGGGCCGCGGAGGTGGATCTCGCCGTCGGTGCCGTCCGGGACCGGGCGGCCTTCGGTGTCGCGGATTTGCACTTCCATGTTCGGCACGGGGCGGCCCGCAGTGTCCGGATCGGCGAGGAGTTCGGCAGGAGTCGCGAGGGTGGCCGCGGTGGACGATTCGGTGAGGCCGTAGTTTGTGCTCAGCGACGCGGCCGCGCCGGGCAATGCGTCCCGCAGCTGCTCTTTCAGCTCGGCGGTCGACGGCGCGCTGCTGACCGACACCGTCTTGAGCGTGCTGAGGTCGTAGCCGGAGAGGTCGGCTTCGACCAGGCGGGACAGCATCGTCGGGACCGCGCCCCAGTTGGTGATCCGCTCGGCCTGCACGAGGTCCAGCACCCGGTGGATGTCGAATTTCCCCTGGTACAGCACGGCGGTGTCGCCCACCGCGAGCCGGACGACGGCGAGGTTGTGCAGGGCGGCGATGTGGAACAGCGGCGTGGCCAGCAGGAACCGGCGGTCCTTCGCCGGGCGGCCGAACTCGGCGGCGAGCGCGTCGTTGAACAGGTGGAACCAGACTGCGGCGAGCACGTTGCGATGCGAATGCGTCGCACCCTTCGGATGCCCGGAAGTGCCGCTCGTGAACAGGATGACGGCCGGGTCGTCCTCGTCGACCGGCTCCGGCTTCAGCGCGGTGCCTTCGTGGCGTGCGAGCAGTTCCCGGTATTCGGGGCTGCCGATCTCCAGCACCGGGCACCCGGCGACCAGCGGTTTCCGGGCCGCGTCGGTCAGCACGACCTTCGGCGTGGTCAGGTCGAGGCCATGCGCGATCTCCGGTCCGGCCCACATCGAGTTCATCCCGACCGCGATCGCGCCGAGCGACACCGCCGCCCAGAATCCGACTATCCACTCCGGACAGTTCGCCGCGCACAACGCGACCCGGTCCCCGCGTCCGACGCCGTATTCGGTCCGCAGCACCGAAGCGAGCGCGGCGACCTGGTCGTAATGCCGGGCGAAGGTGAGCCGACTGTCCACAGTGACCAGATACTCGCGGTCGCCGAACTCCCGGGACGCCACCAGCAGCTCGGTCAGGCTCCGATGCCGCCGCGCGAACACCTTCGCCGGACGGCCCGCGACCGGTTCCGGCCGGATCTCGAACTCCGCGCCCGGCGCGGTCAGCCGCGCGATGATGTCGTCCCGATCGGTCATCGGTCGCCTCCCGTAGTGCTCATCGGATGGTCAGCTGCCCGCCGTCGACGTTCCAGCACTGCCCGGTGACCCAGCCCGCCTCGGCGCTGGCCAGGAACACCGCGGCGGCCGCGATGTCGGCGGGCTCGCCCACCCGCCGCAACGGCACCTGCGCGCGAACGTACTCGGCCCACGAAGCCGGGTCCACGTCGTCCAGCCTGCTCGTGCCGACGACGCCGGGGCACAGCGCGTTCACCCGGATCCCGTGCTGGCCCAGCTCTTTCGCCGTCGAGGAGGTCAGCGACTGCAACGCGGCTTTCGACGCCGAGTAGGCCGCCGAGCCGGCCCCGGACAGCTTCCCGCCGATCGAGGAGATGTTCACGAACACCCCGCCGTCGCCCTGTTCGACGAGCCGCCTGCCGAACGCCCTGGTCATCAGGAACGGCCCGCGCAGGTTGACCGCGACCACCCGGTCCCAGGTCTCGACGTCGAGGTCCAGCACCGGCAGGCGATCCGGTCCGCGCGCGGCCGCGGCGTTGTTGACGACGATGTCCACGCGGCCGAAAGCGTCGAGGACGGCGGCCAGCAAGCCGTCGACCTGCGCCGGGTCGGCGACGTCGCTCACCACCGGCAGGGCCTGGCCGCCGAGCTGCCGGATCTCCTCGGCCACGGACTCGATGTCCCGCCAGCCCGCGGCCTGCTCGTCCGGCGGGTACTTGTCGCGCGGACGGCCGCTGCCGGTCACCGCGACCGCGCAACCGGCCTTCGCCAGCTCGACCGCGATCGCCCGGCCGATCGAGCGCATCCGGCCCGCGCCGGTCACCACCGCGACTTTGCCCTCGAAACCGCTCAGCGGGTACATCTCAGAGCCGTTCCACGATCGCCGCGGTCGCCTGCGCGCCCCCGGCGCAGATCGCGACCAGGCCAAGCGTTTGGTCACGCCGCTCCAGTTCGTCGACGATCTCCGCGAGCAGCCGGATCCCGGTCGCGCCGACCGGATGGCCGATCGCGATCGCGCCGCCGTTGACGTTGAGCCGGTCCTCGTCGACGCCGAGCGTGCGGGCGAAGGACAGCGGGACCGACGCGAACGCCTCGTTGACCTCGAACAGATCGATGTCCGCAATGGACATTCCGGCCCGGCCGAGCACGCGTTCGGCGGCGCGGATCGGCCCGTCCAGCAGGTACTTCGGTTCGGCGCCGACGATGGTCTGCGCGACCAGCCTTGCCCGCGGCCGCAGCCCGAAGGTCTGGTCGGCGTCCACCAGCAGCGCGGCCGACGCGCCGTCGGAGATCTGGGACGCCGTGCCCGCCGTGTGCAGGCCGCCCTCCTCGATCGGGGCCAGCCCGGCGAGGGCCTCGGTGCTGGTGTCGCGCAGGCCCTGGTCGCGATCGAACGGCTGGCCGCCGTCGAGCGGGACCGGCAGGATCGACCGGCCGAACCGGCCCTCGTCCCAGGCGCGGCGAGCGCGTTGCTGCGAGCGGAGGCCGAACGCGTCCAGGTCCGCGCGGGTCAGCCCGCGCCGGGCCGCGATCCGGTCGGCGGCCTCGTACTGGGCGGGGAGGTCGACCTGCCACGACTCCGGCCGCGGCCGTCCCGCGTCGCCGAGGTTGCTCAGCAGCGGCACCCGGCTCATCGACTCGACCCCGCACGCCACGCCGACGTCCACCAGCCCGGCCGCGATCTGCGCGGCGATCAGGTGCACGGCCTGCTGCGCGGAGCCGCATTGCGCGTCGATGGTGGTGGTCGCGGTTTCCTCCGGGAGCCCGGCGTGCAGCCAGGCGAAGCGACCGGCGTTGCCCGACTGCTCCCCAGCCTGCGTGACGCAGCCGGCGACCACGTCCGTGATCAGCGCCGGGTCGACGCCGGTGCGCTCGACGATCCCGCGTTGCACGTAGCCGAGCAGTTCGACGGCGTGAATTCCGGACAGCGCTCCGCGCCGCTTCCCGAACGGGGTCCGGATCGCGTCCACCAGGACCGGGGTGCCCATCATGCGCCTCCTGAAGTCGTGCGGGCCCAGGCGTCGGTGAGGACCGCCCGGTCGCCGCAGGCCGCCCGCAGCGAGAAGCCGTCTTCCTGCTGCCACAACGAAATCCGCAGGGTTTCGCCTGGGATGACCGGGCCGGCGAAGCGTGCGCCCAGTTCCCGGAGCCGCGCTGGGTGGCCATCGAGGAAGTGGTCCACAATGGCCTTCGCGACCAGGCCGTAGGACGCGAGGCCGTGCAGGATCGGGGCGTCGAATCCTGCTGCGGCGGCGAACTCCGGGTCGGCGTGGAGCGGGTTGAGGTCCCCGTTCAACCGGTAGAGCAGGGCCTGGTCGGGGGTGGTGGCGACGTCGAGGACGTGCGTCGGGTCGCCCTCCGGCTTCGGATTGGCCGCGCTGCCCGGGTCTCCCCCGAAGCCGCCTTCGCCGCGGGCCCAGATGGACATTGTGGACGTCCAGAGTGGACCGTCGGCGTCCGCGACCTCGTGGGTAAGCACGATGACGGCGGCCTTGCCCTTGTCCTGGACGTCCGTGATCCGGGTGGCTCGTTCCGCCGTGCCGGACGTCGGGAGCCGGTCCCGGTGGAGCGTCACGACCTGTCCGGCGTGCAGCAGCCTCGCCAGCTCTACGTCCACTCCCGGCAGCGTTAGTCCTTCTGCTGGGCTGTCCCCGGCGGAAATGCCTTGCCCGGCAACGAGAGCGAAGGTGGGCAGGACTTCGAGGTCCCGCTCGTAGCCGTACTGGAGCGCGGTGCCGGAGCCGAGGGAAAGGTGGTACAGCAGCACGTCCCGAGTGGTCCAGGCGAGCTGTCGGGTGTGCGGCGGGGCGTTGAGCGCCTTGTCGACATCGATGGGCACTGTGGTCTCCTAGGCCGGTGCGCCGATCGGGGGCGCGGCCGGCAGCCGGTCCCCGAGTTCGGCGGCGAGTGCGTCGGCGGTGCCGAGGGTGAAGGCGAGCTGGCGACCCCAGAGGAAGTAGCGGTGGATCGGGTAGTCGACGTCCGCGCCGATGCCGCCGTGCAGATGCTGAGTGGCGTGTACGACCCGCAGGCCGCCGCGCGATGCCCACCACTTGGCGACCACTGCGGCGATCTCCGCTTCGTCCTCGCGGCCCTCGTCCATCAGCCAGGCGGCACGTTGCGTGCAGACGCGGATCGCCTCGGTGTCCAGGTACGCGTCGGCGGCTCGCAGAGCGACAGCTTGATTTGTCGACAGTGGACGTCCGAATTGGACTCGCTCCGAGGTGTACTTCGCGGTGGTCGACAACGCCTGGGAGCACACGCCGACGCTGACCGCCGCCAGCGCGACCCGGAGCCGCCGGAGTGTCCACTGCAGAGCGTCCTCGCCGGACACCAGGATGTCCTGCTCCGTGGTTACCACGCCGTTGAAGACGATTGACGCATGGCTTTCGCGGCTGGTGACCTCAACCGGCGTCACGCTGAGGTTGACGGTGGGGACGAGTACTAAGTGGACCTGCTCGCCTTCCTTTACCGGCACCAGAACCAGGTCAGCCTGAGTCCCGGCGGGCACTGGGACCACCTCACCGGCGAGTTCGAGTTCGTCGCCGCGTCGAGTCGCGGTCACCGAGACCGCATCGTCGAACGCGCCGACCAGCAGCGTCGAACCATCCAGCACACGCGGCAGGATCCGGTTCCGCTGGTCCTCGCTGCCGAACTGCTCGACCGGCAGCACGCCGCCCGCCAAGACGTTCCACAAGGGAACCGGCGCGACCTGGCGACCCAGTTCTTCCAGCAGCACCGCCATTCCGGTCATGCCCAGCCCGGCCCCACCGTCCCTTTCGGACAGGCAGATGCCAAGGAGATCCGCTTCGGCGAGCACTCGCCAGAGGTCGGCGTCGAAGCCGCCCTGCTTCTCGACAGCCACCACCCGGTCGACGGTCGCGCGGTCGGCGAAGATCTTGGCGGCCAGCTCGCGGACCGCTTTCAGGTCGTCGTTGAGGTCGAAATCCATGTCAGCTCCTGGCCTTTTCCGGACGGCGGCGAGCGGACAGCGTCATGCCGAGAGTCTTCGCGGCGACGATCTCGCGCAGCACCTCGTTGGTGCCGCCGCCGAAGGTGTTGTTCTGCGCGCGCCGGGCGAGCGTCTCGACGCGTCCGTTCACCGCCGCGCCGGGCGAATCGGGCCGCAGCAGGCCGCGCGCGCCGAGGACTTCCTGGAGCCGACTGTACGCGGTGACCACTGCTTCGGTGCCGAACACCTTGGCAGCAGCGGAATCCCCGCCGCCAAGCGTGCCCGCGGCGACGTCGGCGACCAGGCGCAGGTTGATCAGATCGGTGGCGCTGAGCAGCGCGTACACCTCGGCCAGGGTGTGCCGGACCCACGGCAGGTCATACACCGTGCCCGGGCCGAAAGGTTCCTCCTGCGCCCACTTCAGGACCGCGTCGTACATCTGGTTCGCGATGCCGCCGCGGGCGGCGAGGGCGACACGTTCGTGGTTGAGCTGGCTGGTGATCAGCCGCCAGCCGTTGTTCAACTCGCCAACCACATTGGACAGTGGAATTCGGACGTCCTCATAGTACGTCGCGGAGGTGCTGATTCCGCCCAGGGTATGGATTTCGGTGGCGGAGAACCCCGGGGTGTCAGTCGGCACGAGCACGACCGAGATACCGCGGTGCGGCGGTGCGTCCGGATCGGTCCGCACGGCCAGCCAGATCCAGTCGGCGAAGATCCCGGCGCTGGTGAAGATCTTGTTGCCGTTGATGACGAGCGAATCGTCGTCGATCCTGGCCCGGGTCTGCAGCGACGCCAGGTCGGTGCCCGCGCCGGGTTCGGTGTAGCCGATGGCGAACATCAGCTCGCCGCGCAGGATCGGCGGCAGGAAGAACTTCTTCTGCTCCTCGGTGCCGTGGTGCATCAACGCGGGGGCGACCGTGTTCAGGGTGACCAGCGACAGCGGGGCACCAGCGCGCAATACCTCGTCGTAGAACACGAAGAGCGCTTCCGGGTCCTCGCCGCGGCCGCCGTACTCCTCCGGCCAGCCGAGGCCGAGCCAGCCGTCCGCGCCCATCCGGCGCAGGATCCGGTCGAACACCGGGCCGCCCTCGGTCTGCTCGACCAGCGCGCGGCGGTCGTCCTCGTCGATGATGCGGGCGAAGTACGCGCGCAGCTCGGCGCGGAGCGTTCGCGAGCGCTCCGACAGCTCCGGATGCATGTCTCTCCTCGTGGTCGGGGGTCAGCGGGGCAGGCCGAGGACCCGCTGGGCGATGACGTTGAGCTGGATTTCCACGGTGCCGCCGCCGAACAGCACCGCGGGCAGGCCGAGATGGTCGAGGACGTGCCCGTCCTCCGCGCTCGCCGCATCGGGGCCGAGCAGGGCGATCAGCTCGCGCGAACCCTCCTGCTGGGCGAGCGCGCTGAACACCTTCTGCACGCTGACCTCGGCCCCGAGGTCCAGCCCGGCGAGCCGGGCGAGCGCGGCGCGGAGACCGAGGGTGGCGAGCGTGAGTTCCCGCGACACGCACCGGCCGAGCGCGGCCAGCGCCTCCGGGTCGCCGGCCAGCGCCGGATCGTCGCGGAGCAGCTGGCGGATCCGGTCCGACGAACCGTGCGCGAGCGTCGAGCCCATGTTGTGCCGCTCGTTGGCCAGCGTGGTCGTGGCGAGCCGCCAGCCGCTGTTCGGCTCGCCGACCAGATCGCGGTCCGGGACGAACACGTCGTCCAGGAAGACCTCGTTGAACTCCGCCCGCCCGGTGGCCTGCCTGATCGGCCGGACGGTGACGCCCTCGGCGGCCAGATCGACGAGGAAGTACGAGATTCCCCGGTGGCGCGGCGCGTCCGGATCGGTCCGGGCGAGGCAGACGCCCCAGTGCGCCTCGTGGGCCAGCGACGTCCAGACCTTCTGTCCGGAGATCCGCCAGCCACCGTCCACTTTGGTCGCGCGGGTGCTGAGCGAGGCGAGGTCCGAGCCCGCGCCCGGTTCGCTGAACAGCTGGCACCAGCGGATGTCGCCGCGCAAGGTCGGCATCACGAACCGCTCGCGCTGCTCCGGGGAGCCGTGCGTGAGCAGGGTCGGCAGGACCCATTCGCCGATCACCGTGGTGGGCTGGGGAATACCGCGCCTATCGAACTCCTCCGCGATGACCGCTTGTTCGAGCGGCCCGGCGTCTAGCCCGTACGGCTTTGGGTAGTGCGGGGCGGCCAGACCGGCGTCGGCGAGCAAGCGCTCGTCCGCCTGGTCGAGGACGGAAGCGACCTGACGGCGCAGTTCGGGACAGTCGTCCGGGCTGGCGAGGGTCAGGCCGCGGGGCACGGCGCGTTCGCCGAGGGTCCGGGCGGTGAAGCGGCCGAGGGAACCGGACAGCGCGACGGCACGCCGCCAGTAGCGGTGCGCGTCGTGTTCCCAGGTGAAGCCGATCGCGCCGAGGAGACGGACGCAGCTGACGCACGCGTCCACGGCGGCAGGCAGCGCGGCATGCCGGGCCTGCGCGGCAGCAAGCGCTTGCTGCGCCGGGGAATGCCGTTCGGCGCGCGCCGCGTCCCAGGCGGCGGCCGTGGCGATCTCGCGCTGCAGGAGAATCCCCGCCGCTCGGTGCTGGACGGCTTGGAAGGAACCGATCGGACGGCCGAACTGGACGCGAGTGCGGACGTGGTCGACGGCGCAGTCCAGGGCCCAGCCGCACAGCCCCGCCGCCTCGGCCGCCGCCGGTACCGCGAGGGCCAGCTCCGCTTTTTCGGCGCTGATCTCGAGGAGATTTTCCCGGGATACCAGGAAGTTCTCCAGTCTGAGCCGCGCTGCGGACCTGGTGAGGTCAACGGCCTCGACGGCGACCAGCTGGCCAGGCTCCGGGCGCAGCACGAACCAAACGTCTTGGGCGCGGACCACCGCGAGTTCCGCCTCCGCGAGGCCGAGCGCCGGAGCGCTGGTGCCGTCGATCCGCCAGCCGTCAGCGGTTTCGGTCGCGTTCAGACCGTCGAGCACAACCGCTCCCGTGGCACCGGCAGCGAACACGGTCAACGCTTCCGCGGGTTCGGCCGCGGCGAGAACGGCACTGGCGGTGACGGTCGGCAGGAACGGACCGGGCACGAGGTGACGGCCGAACTGCTCGGTCACCACGGCGAGTTCGAGCAGCCCAGCGCCCTGTCCACCGGCGGATTCCGGCAGGTGCAGCGAGTGCCAGCCCTGCGTGGTCAGGGCTTTCCAGAACTCCTCTGGTTCGGCGCTCGGCGCGTAGCGGGCGGCCCATCCGGCGGCGGATTCGGCCAGGTCACGGTGTTCCTCGGACAGGGCGATGGGCATCGGTCAGATCCGTTCGACGAGCACGCAGCTGGTGGCGGCCGCGGCGCAGATCGCGATCATCGCGAGACTGGCGTCGCGGCGTTCGAGTTCCTCGACGGCCGTCGCGAGGAGACGGATCCCCGTCGCACCTGCCGGATGACCGAGCGCGATCGCGCCGCCAAGGACGTTGAGCTTGTCCTCCGGAATGTCGTGCGCCCGCGCGAACGACAGCGGGACCGCGGCGAACGCCTCGTTGACCTCGAAAAGATCGATGTCACTGACGGTTAGGCCGGTGCGGTCGAGGAGTTTCTGTGCCGCAGCGACCGGCCCGTCGAGGAGGTACTCCAGGTCGCCGCCGATGACGCACTGCCCGAGCAGCCGCGCCCGCGGACGCAGCCCCAGCTCCTCGGCGCGGCTGCGGGACAGGAACAGCGCCGCACTCGCACCGTCGGAGACCTGCGACGAGGTGCCCGCCGTGTGCAAGCCGTCGGGAACGGTGGGGCGGAGACCGGCGAGCGCTTCCGTCGAGGTCTCGCGGAGGCCTTGGTCGCGGGTCACCGATTCGCCGTCCGGCAGCTCCAGCGGGAGCACCTGACGGTCGAAAAGCCCTGCGTCCCAAGCCTTTCGCGCGTTATGCTGGGAACGGAGGCCGAACGCGTCGAGGTCCGCCCGGCTCAGCCCGCGCTTGCGAGCGATGCGGTCCGCGGCGGTGTACTGGTCGGGAGTGTCCAGGGACCAATCGGCCGGCCTCGGCGTGCCTGCGCCGGTCCCCTGTTTCGGAGTGAGCGGCACGCGAGACATCAACTCGACGCCGCACGCGACGCCCGCGTCGGCCGTTCCGTTCGCGATCTGGCCGGTGAGCAGGAACGACGCCTGCATCGAGGTGCTGCACTGGGCGTCGATCGTGGTGGCTCCGGTCGCGGCCGGAAGCCCGCCGTAGAGCCAGGCGGTGCGGACGACGTGGCCGTACTGCTCGCCCAGCGGCGTGACACACCCGCCGATCACCTGGTCGACCGCGTGCGGGTCAAACCCGGTGCGATCGAGGACGCCGCGCTGGACCCGGCTGAGCAGCTCGACGGCGTGCAGCGCGGAAACCCAGCCGTCGCGCTTGCCGAACGGCGTGCGGACCGCGTCGACGAGGACTGGCGTGGTGTCTTTCAAGCCCGGATCTCCTTCTCGCCGGGTCGTACCGGCCCTTTGCGGGTAATCGAGCAAGCGTTTGGTTGGAGGTTAGCTCCGGGCTGGTGGGCGGGACAAGCGTGCGTACTGGTGAGCGGGAGTGGCCCTCCGGCGGAGTGCTGGGCGGCGGTGGTTCGGCTGCCTCGCGCGGGCTGGTCGCCCGGCACGTTGCCCTCGCGCGGTTGCCTGCCCAGCCCCGCCCCCGCATGGCCCGGCCATCCGATGCACTGCCCCGCGCGGCTGGCCACCCCGGCACCTCGCCTCGCACGGCCTGGCCACCCGGCACCTCGCCCTCGCGCGGCTGTCGGCCCAGCCCCGCCCCGCATGGCCCGGCCATCCGATGCACTGCCCCGCGCGGCCAGCCACCCCGGCACCTCGCACGGCCCGGCCCGCAGCACAGTGCCTCGCACGACTCACCCAGCCACCCTGCGGCACTCCTCCCCGCCCCGGGCCGCCGATGCCACTCACCGGGAGCGACCGCCCGGCGCGGAGCCCGCCAGCGGCACCATGACCGCACCCCCGTCCCGGCATTGGAGGCCCCGTGTCCCACCCCAGCACCGCCCTGTCCGGCCGCACCGCGATCGTCACCGGCGCCGGAGCCGGGCTCGGCCGGGCCGAAGCGCTCGCGCTCGCCGCGGCGGGGGCGAACGTCGTCGTCAACGACGTCAGCGAGGCCGGGGACAAGGTGGCCGCCGAGATCGAAGCCCAAGGCGGCCGGGCACTGGCCGTACCGGGCGACATCGGCGACTGGCAGTACGCCGAAGACCTCGTCACCGCGGCGACCGAGCACTTCGGATCGCTCGACGTCGTCGTCAACAACGCCGGCATCACCCGCGACGCCATGCTCTTCAACCTCGACGAGAAGGCCTGGGACGACGTCATCCGAGTCCATCTGAAGGGCCACGCGGCCCTGTCCCGCGCGGCGGCGCGCCATTGGCGGCAGATCAGCAAAAGCACTGGTCAACCTACCTACGGACGCCTGGTCAACACGTCGTCGGAGGCCTTCCTCCTCGGCGGCGCGGGCCAGCCGAACTACGCCGCGGCCAAAGCCGGGATCGCCGCGCTGACGCTGTCCTGCGCACGGGGTCTGAGCCGCTACGGCGTCCGCGCGAACGCGATCTGCCCCCGCGCCCGGACCGCGATGACGGACGGCATCTTCACCACCGGACGCGCCGCGGGCGGCCTGGACATCCTCGCCCCGGAGCGAGTCGCGGCCTTCGTCGCGTACCTGGCGTCACCGGCGGCGGAGGCGGTGAACGGGCAGGTGTTCGTGGTGTACGGAGACATGGTCGCGCTGCTCGCCCCGCCGACGGTCGAGCACCGGTTCGTGTCCGGCCAAGGCGCGTTCGACCCGGCCGAGCTGGAACGCACGATCACGCCGTACTTCGCCGGCCGAGACCCGCGGAAAACGTTTGCGGCCACCGACATCGTGGCCCTCGACGACACCGAAACGTCGTGACCCCGCCTCACCGCACCGCCGCGGCCATCTCCTCCAGCATCGGCCGGACGTCCCGGCGGCGGTAGCCCAGCAGCTCCGTCTCGCGGGCGTCCGGTTCATACGAGATCGTCGCGCCCCGGCCGGGGACGAGCACGCGGTCGGGCAGGAACGGGTGCTCCTCGTCGCGTTCCGCCAGGGTCCGGCCGGAGCCGGAGACGTCGAAAACCAGCTGGAAGTAGTCCCGGAAGCTGAGGTTTTCGTCGCCCACCAGGTAAGCCGCACCGGATTCCCCGCGCAGCAGCGCGCCTTCGACCGCCTCGGCCAGGCTTCGCACGGACAGGTAGTTCGTGCCACCGGCCGGCGCGAAGTCCGGCACCTTCCCGACCAGCTCGCCGTCAGCCCAGGCCAGCATTTTCGCGAACTGCCGCGTCGACCGGCCGGGGGCCATCCCGACGATCGACGGCGGGTTCAGCGTGCACACCGCGAACCCGTCCCCGGCGAGGGCCCGCGCGCCTTCGTCGGCAAGGCGGCGGGCGTTCACGTACGGGTTCGTTTCCGCGAGATCCGGCCGGACCTGGTGGTAGTAACTGCCGATCTGCACGAAACGGCCGACACCAGCGCGTTTCGCCCGCGCCGCGATCGCGGTCACGCCGTCGATCTGATACGTGCGCCAGAATTCCTCGTCGCCCCAGCCGGAGACGTGCCGGATGTCTTGCCCCGCCGCGAAAACGATCGCCTCGAACGGGGCCAGCGCGGCCTCGTCGAAGCCGTCGTGGGCGTAGTCGCCGAGCAGCACCGGCAGCCCGGCCACCGGCGAATCGGCGTCGGGTTCGTGCCGTCCGGCGACCGTCACGGCGTGCCCGGAGCGGCTCAGGTGCACGGCGGTGTTCGCGCCGATCATGCCGGTGCCGCCGATGACCAAGACCTTCATGCGCATTCCTCTATCCGAAGTGGACTCGTCCGCCGTCGACCACCGGGCCGCGTTCCGACGTGATCCGCAGGCCGCCGTCGGACCAGCCTTCGACCCGCAATTCCTCGCCGGGAAACACCGGCGCGGCGAACCGACCCTCCAGCGACGTCAGGTCCGCCGGGTGCGCGCCGAGTTGACGCGCGGCGACCAGCGCGCCCGCGCCGAGGGTGGCCAGACCGTGCAGAATCGGCCGGGGCTGGCCGATTCCGGCCGCTGCCGCCGGGTCGACGTGAATGTGGTGCCGGTCCCCCAGCAACCGGTAGAGCAGGGCCTGATTGTCCGCAGTGGACAACGGAGCAGTCCACTCCGGACTGTCCAATGCGGGCGGACGGCCGGGACCCCGTTCGCCGCCGAAGCCGCCGATACCGGGGCAGAACAACGACCACGTAGCGACAAAGTAGTCCGATTCGACGGCCACGTCATATACCGCCGCACTGCCTTTGTCCCACACTTCCGGCACCCGCGCCCGCATCGAAATCTCACCCGCGGGCGGCAGCGGCTTCAGGACTTCCAGTCGTTGCGAACCGTGCACCGCGTTGCCGACCTCGAACGCCCCGGCCGAGCCGAGGACGTCCGGAGCCCATTGGGCGAGCGTCAGCGCGAACGGCGGCAGCACCCGAAGCCGGTCCTCGAACACCAGGTCAAGTTCGTCCGGCCGGGCACCGATGGCGAGGGCGTAGAGGATCGGATCCCGGTCGGTGTAGGCGACAGTGCGCTCGCCGAGCACGCGGCCTTTCCAGTCCTCCGGGCTGCTCACTGTGCCCCGTAAACCGGTTCGGGCGTGGGCGCTTCGCTCAACAGCGCGCGCACCGCCGGGCCGACCTCGCCGGCGGTCCAGCGCCGGTCCAGCTCGCGGGACGGGCCGTGGCTCCAGCCGTTTTCCACGCAGATCCGGCCGCCCTCGACCTCGATCACGCGGCCGGTGACGTCCGCGGCGTCCTCGCTGGCGAGCCACGCGACGATCGGCGACACGTTGCCCGGGTGCATCACGTCGAACCCGTCCTCCGGCGCGGCCATCTTGTCCGCGAACGGCCCCTCGGTCATCCGGGTGCGCGCAGCCGGGGCAAGCGCGTTCACCGTGACTCCGTAGCGGCCCAGTTCCGACGCTCCGACCAGCGTCAACGCCGCGATCCCGGCCTTGGCCGCGCTGTAGCTGCCCTGGCCGACGCTGCCCTGCAGACCCGCGCCGGACGTGGTGTTGATGATCCGCGCCGCCCGCGTGCGCCCGGCTTTCGACTCCGCGCGCCAGTAGCCTCCGGCGTGGTGCATCAACGCGAAATGCCCCTTGAGGTGCACCGCGACGACCGCGTCCCACTCCTGTTCGCTGGTGGTCACGATCATCCGGTCGCGCACGAAGCCGGCGTTGTTCACGACGATGTCCAGCCCGCCGAACTCCTCGACCGCCTGCCGCACCAACGCTTCCGTCGCCGCGAAGTCCGCGACGTCCGCGCCGTTGGCCACCGCTTTGCCGCCCAGCGCATGGATCGCTTCGACCACTTCGCCCGCCGGACCGTCCGACGCCCCTTCGCCCGCGCCCGTCGTGCCGAGGTCGTTGACCACGACCCGCGCCCCCTGGCGGGCGAGTTCCAGCGCGTGCTCGCGGCCGAGTCCGCGGCCGGCGCCGGTCACGATCGCGACCCGGCCCTCCAAGATCCCGCTCACATCTTCTCCGTTCGTCAACCAGTCCGGCGAGGCGGTTCCCCGTAAACCAAGCAAGTGTTAGGCTACCAAGCAATCGCTAGGTTAGGAACGCACGTGACGATTTCCACGCAGCTCCACGACAACGGCACCTTCGTGGTCACCATGGACTACCCGCCGGTGAACGCTTTGCCGGTCGCCGGATGGTTCCGCCTCGCCGAAACCGTGCGCGACGCGGGCGAGGACCCGGCGGTGCACGTCGTCCTGCTCCGCGCCGAGGGCCGGGGCTTCAACGCCGGGGTCGACATCAAGGAAATGCAGCGCACCACCGGTTTCGACGCCCTGGTCGGCGCGAACCGCGGCTGTTACCTGGCATTCAAGGCGATCTACGAATGCGCCGTGCCGGTGATCGCCGCGGTGAACGGCTTCTGCCTCGGCGGCGGCGTCGGCCTGGTCGGCAACTGCGACACGATCATCGCCGCCGACGACGCGTACTTCGGTGTGCCCGAGGTAGACCGCGGCGCACTGGGCGCGGCCACCCACCTCGCGCGCCTGGTCCCCCAGCACCTGATGCGCACCCTCTACTTCACCAGCCGCACCATCGCGGCGAACGACCTGGTCCAGCACGGTTCGGTCCTGGAAACCGTCCCCGCAGCCGACCTGCACGACGCCGCGCTCGCGCTGGCCGCCGAGGTAGCCGCGAAGGACCCGCGCGTCATCCGGGCCGCGAAAGCCGCACTGAACGGCATCGACCCGATCGACGTCAACCGCAGCTACCGTTACGAACAGGGCTACACCTTCGAACTCAACCTCATCGGAGCCGCCGACGAACACCGCGACGCCTTCGTCGCCACCGGCCGCCCGCTGAACGACTGACCCCCTCCGGAGACCCCCGTGCCCCTCCGCACCCCGCTCACCGAACTGACCGGCGTCACCCACCCGATCGTGCAAACCGGCATGGGCTGGGTAGCCGGCCCGCGCCTGGTCTCCGCGACCGCCAACGCCGGCGCCCTGGGCATCCTGGCCTCGGCGACGATGACGTACGACGAGCTGGACCACGCCATCAAGGAAGTCAAGCAGCGCACGGACAACCCCTTCGGCGTCAACCTCCGCGCAGACGCAGGCGACGCCCAAGAACGCGCCGACTTGCTCATCCAGCACGGCGTCAAAGTAGCCTCCTTCGCCTTGGCCCCGAAAAAGGACCTCATCGCCCGCCTGAAAGACCACGGCCTGGTAGTAATGCCCACCGTCGGCGCCGCCCGACACGCCGAAAAAGTCGCCTCCTGGGGCGCGGACCTGGTGATGATGCAAGGCGGCGAAGGCGGCGGCCACACCGGCCCGACCGCGACCACCCTGCTGCTCCCGTCGGTACTGGACGCAGTAGACATCCCAGTAGTAGCCGCCGGAGGCTTCTTCGACGGCCGAGGCCTAGCAGCCGCATTGTCTTACGGTGCAGCCGGAATCGGCATGGGCACGCGCTTCCTGTTAACGAGCGACAGCGCAGTACCAGACGAAATCAAACGCACGTACCTAGGCTTCGGCCTAGACGGCACAGTAGTCACCACCAAGGCAGACGGCATGCCCCACCGCCTGCTGCGCACACCTTTCATCGAGGGCCTAACCAAAGAAGGCGTAATCCAACGACTGGCCCGAACCCTACGCCGCACCAAGGACTACAAACGCCTAAGCGGCCAGTCTTGGCCTTCCCTGATCAACGACGGCCTACGCATGAAACGCGGCAGCGACCGCTCCTGGACCCAAACAATGCTGGCAGCCAACACCCCCATGCTACTCAAAGCAGGCCTGGTAGAAGGCGACACCCGAGCAGGCATGCTGGCAGCAGGCCAGGTAGTAGGCGTAATCGAAGACCTACCAAGCTGCGCAGAACTAGTAACCAGAATCGTAAACAGCGCAGAAGACCGCCTCAAAGCCACCGGAACCTTACTCACCTAACCCAGCGAGACACCCAGCCCTCCCCCAACCCCGATACGAAGCCAAAACACGGCGCGGGGGTGCTTGTCAAGGCATCTTTCCCGCCTTGACAAGCACCCCCGCGCCGTAGTCACACTGAAAATTCGGGGTGCCCCACGCAACAACCCAGGCGCAATGTCGCCGCCAGGCGACGAGCCACCCCTACACCCGCTCCAGAACAGTCACATTAGCCTGCCCCCCACCCTCACACATCACCTGCAACCCAAACCGCCCCCCACTCCGCTCCAGCTCATGCAGCAAGGTAGTCATCAACCGAACCCCAGTAGCCCCAATAGGATGCCCCAACGCAATCCCCCCGCCATTCACATTGACCTTCTCCCAAGGCACCCCGATCTCCCGCATCCAAGCCAACACCACCGGCGCAAACGCCTCATTGCACTCAAACACATCAATATCCCCCACCGACATCCCAGCCTTCTCCAACGCCCGCTGAGTAGCCGGAATAGGCGCAGTCAACATCCACACCGGATCCGCCCCATACACACTGATGTGATGCACCCGAGCCCGAGGCGTCAACCCATACTCCGAAATCGCCCGCTCCGAAGCCATCAACAAAGCCCCAGCCCCGTCACTGATCTGCGAAGCCACCGCAGCAGTGAGCGGACTCCCCTCCTCCAACGGCTTCAACCCAGCCATCTTCTCCAAAGAAGTATCCCGCCGAGGCCCCTCATCCACCGAGAACGAACCCACCGGCGAAATCTCCCGAACGAACCGCCCAGCATCAATAGCCGCCAACGCCCGCCGATGACTCTCGAACGCGAACTCCTCCAGAGAAGACCGAGAAAGCGCCCACTTCTCCGCAATCATCCGAGCAGACCGAAACTGGGAAACCTCCTGATCCCCATACCGAGCCTGCCACCCAGGCGACTCCGCGAACGGCGTACTGAACCCGAACTGCTGCCCCACCACCATCGCCGAAGAAATCGGAATAGCCGACATATTCTGCACACCCCCGGCCACAATGAGATCCGCCGTCCCCGACATGACCCCCTGCGCCGCGAAGTGCACCGCCTGCTGACTAGACCCGCACTGCCGATCGATAGTCACCCCAGGCACATGGTCCGGCAACCCAGCCACCAGCCAAGCCGTCCGCGCGACATCCCCAGCCTGCGACCCGATCGTGTCGCAACAACCGAACACGACATCATCGACAGCCCCGGGATCAATCCCAGTCCGCTGAATTAGCGCATTGATCGCATGCGCCCCCAGATCCGCCGAATGCATCCCGGCGAGCGACCCGCCACGACGCCCAACCGGAGTGCGAACCGCGTCGACCACATATGCCTCAGGCACGAAATCCTCCAGCCGGATCAGGGATGCTGACTGCTCACCGAGACGACTTCACCGGTGAGATAAGACGAATAAGCACTAGCGAGAAACACCATCACGTTCGCGACTTCCCAAGGCTCCGCAGCCCGCCCGAACGCCTCGCGCCCCTTCAGTTCGGTCAGCAGCTCAGCAGTCGTGACCTTCTCCAGGAACGGGTGCATCGCCAGACTGGGCGACACCGCATTGACCCGAATCCCCGAAGCAGCCAGATCCATCGCCGCGGACCGCGTCAAGGCCATCACCCCAGCCTTGGCGGCAGCGTAATGCGCCTGCCCTTCCTGCGCCCGCCACCCGATCACCGAGGCATTGTTGACGATCACCCCGCGAGCACCGCGCGCGATCATCCGCCGAGAAGCCGCCCGAATACACCGGAACGTCCCGGTAAGGGTCACATCCAGCACCAAGGACCACTGCTCGTCAGTCATCTCAGTGATCGAAGCCGTGCCCCCGAGACCGGCGTTGTTCACCATGACCTCGACCCCGCCGAACGGCTCAGCAGCGTCCAGCAGCGCCGCGACCTGCTCCTCCTTGGTCACGTCGCACACCACCGACACGACCCGCTCCGCACCGAACTCCGCGCCCAGCTTGGCAGCCGCCTCGCCGAGCCGCCGCTCGTGGGTGTCCCCGATGACGACCGCCCGCGCGCCTTCCTCCAGGCACCGCCGGGCGACCGCCGCCCCGATCCCCGCGCCCGCCGCCGCGGTCACGACGACCACGCGCTCGGCGAGCAACCCGTGCCCCGGCACGTAATCCGGCGCGGGCTGTTCCGGTTTAACGCTCACAGTCGCGGCTCCTTAGGCAAGCCAAGCACCCGCTCGGCAATGATGTTCCGCTGAATCTCGTCCGACCCGCCGTAAATCGTGTCGGCCCGGCTAAACAGGAAAAGCGTCTGCTGCGCGTCGAGATCATAAGACCCGGCAGCGGTCAGCGCAGACCCTCCGCGCACGTCCATCGCCAGCTCCCCCAGCTCCCGATGCCACCGCGCCCACAACAGCTTCGACACCGAAGCCTCCGGCCCTTGCGACCCGGCCTCGTAAGCGCTCAACGTCCGCAACGCATGCGCCCGCAACACCTCAAGCCCCACCGCAGCCTGAGCGAGCCGATCGCGCAGCACCGGATCGTCATAACGCCCGTTCGCCTTGGCGGTAGCGACAATTCCGGAAAGCTCCCGGGCAAACCCGACCTGCTGCCCGATCGTTGAAACCCCGCGCTCGAACCCGAGCGTCGCCATCGCGACCCGCCAGCCGTCGCCGGGGGCTCCGACCACCAGCGACTCAGCAGTCCGCGCCCCGTCGAAGAAGACCTCGTTGAACTCGCTGGTCCCGGTCAACTGCCGGATCGGCCGCACCTCCACCCCGGCCTGATCCATCGGCACCAGCAAATACGACAGCCCGGCATGCCGCCGGGACCCGGCCTCGGTCCGCACCACCGCGAAACACCACTGCGCGTGCTGAGCGAGCGACGTCCAGATCTTCTGCCCGTCGATCACCCACTCGCCGCCCTCCAGCCGGGCGCGCGTCCGCACCCCGGCCAGGTCAGACCCCGCGCCGGGCTCGGAATACCCCTGGCACCACAGTTCGGTGACCCCGACGATCCCCGGGAGGAACCGCCGCCGCTGCTCGTCCGTGCCGTGCGCGATCAACGTGGGCCCGAGCAGTTCCTCGCCGAGGTGGTTGACCCGCGCCGGCGCGTTGGACCGGGCGTACTCCTCGTGGAAGATCACCTGCCGCAACAGGCTCAGCCCGCGGCCGCCGTGCTCGACCGGCCAGCCGAGGCATGTCCACCCGTGCGCGGCCAGGTGCTGGTTCCACGCCTGCCGCTCCTGCGGCGCCTCGTGCTCGCGTCCGGAGCCGCCGAGGCCCTTCAGCGCGGCGAACTCGCCCGCGAGGTGGTCGCCGAGCCACTCGCGCACGTCCGCGCGGAACTGCTCGTCCTCGGGGGTGTAGCGAAGATCCACCCGTCCTCCTGGTTCGCCGGTGCCCGGTCCCGCCACGCTACCAAACCAAGCACTTGTTTGGTAGCATCGCCGCCGAACCGAGAAGGAGTGATGCGCGTTGAGCGGAACCGAAGAAAGCACCGACGAGCAGGTCGTGACGTACGAGGTGCGCGGTCCGGTCGCGGTCGTCACGCTGAACCGGCCGCAGTACCGCAACGCCCAGAACTCGAAGATGACCTACGCGCTGGACGCCGCCTTCACCAGGGCGGTGGACGATCCGGACGTCAAGGCGATCGTGCTGGCGGGCAACGGCAAGCACTTCTGCGCCGGGCACGACATCGGCACCCCCGGCCGCGACATCGACCAGAGCTTCGAGCGCAAAGCGGTCATCTGGTGGGACCACACCGACCGGGCGGGCGTCGATTCGCGGTTCGCCCGCGAATCGGAGGTCTACCTCGGCATGTGCCGCCGGTGGCGGGAGATCCCGAAGCCGGTGATCGCGATGGTGCAGGGCGCGTGCATCGCGGGCGGCCTGATGCTTGCTTGGTCGTGCGACTTCATCGTGGCCTCCGACGACGCGTTCTTCTCCGACCCGGTGGTGCGGATGGGCATCCCCGGCGTCGAGTACTTCGCGCATCCGTGGGTGATGAATCCGCGCGCGGCGAAGGAGTTCCTCTACACCGGGGACCGGTTCGGCGCGGAGCGCGCGCAGGCGCTCGGCATGGTCAACCACGTCGTCCCGCGCGCGGAACTCGAGGAGGCGACGTTCGCCATCGCCGAGCGGATCGCGCAGATGCCGCAGCTGGGCCTCGCGCTCACGAAGAAGGCCGTCAACCAGGCCGAAGACCTGATGGGCATGCGGTCCGGAATGGACTCGGTGTTCGGCCTGCACCACGCCGCGCACGCGCACAACGCCGAACTGGACACCGATTCGCTCGCCGGGCTCGACGCGCGCTCGATGGCGAAGGCCAACAAGAAAGCCGCGGGAGAGTCATGAGCCCGGAATTCACCGCCGCGGAAGAGGAGTTCCGCGCGGAGGCCCGGGCCTGGCTGAAGGAGAACAGCCCGGGCCCGCTGCCGTCGATGGACACCGAGGACGGGGCCCGCGCGCACCGCGAGTGGGAGGCGAAGCTCGCCGAGGGCCGGTGGTCGGTGGTCACCTGGCCCGCCGAATACGGCGGCCGCGACGCGACGCTGACCGAGTGGGTGCTGTTCGAGGAGGAGTACTACCTCAGCGGCGCGCCGACCCGGATCGCGCAGAACGGCATCTCGCTGCTCGCCCCGATCATCTTCGAGCACGGCACCGACGACCAGCGCCAGCGTCACCTGCCGCTGACCGCGAACGGCACCCGGATCTGGGCGCAGGCCTGGTCCGAGCCCGAGGCGGGCAGCGACCTCGCCGGGATCCGCAGCACCGCCGTGCGCGACGACGAACGCGGCGGCTGGGTGCTCAACGGTCAGAAGATCTGGAGTTCCCGAGCCCCGTTCGCGGACTGGGGCTTCGGCCTGTTCCGCTCCGATCCCGAGGCCGAACGGCACCGCGGCCTCACCTACTTCCTGTTCCCGCTCGACTCCACCGGCGTCACGGTCCGGCCGATCGCCCAGCTCGACGGCGACTGCGGGTTCGCCGAGATCTTCTTCGACGACGTCTTCGTACCTGATCAGGACGTGCTCGGCGGGGTCGGCGACGGCTGGCGGGTCGCGATGAGCACGGCGGGCAACGAGCGCGGTCTGTCGCTGCGTTCGCCGGGCCGCTTCCTCGCGGCGGCGAACCGGCTGCTGGACCTCTGGGCCGAACGCGGCACCGAAGCCCCGCACCTGCGCGACCGGGTGGCCGACGCGTGGATCAAGGCCGAGGCCTACCGGCTCTACACCTGGGACACCGTCGACCACGTCCAGCACGGCGGCGACGTCGGCGCGGCGGGCAGCGTCAACAAGCTGTTCTGGACCGGGCTCGACCTCGGCATTCAGGAAACCGCGCTGGACCTGCTCGGCCCGGAGCAGGAGCTGCGCGGACGCTGGAGCGAGGACTACCTGTTCGCCCTCGGCGGCCCGATCTACGCCGGTACCAACGAAATCCAGCGCAACATCGTCGCGGAACGGCTGCTCGGCCTTCCCCGGGGCGAACGCAGGAAGGCACAAGCATGAAGTTCCGGCTGTCCGCCGAACAGCGCGCGTTCGCCGAAGCGCTGGACGCCCTGCTGGGCTCGGCCGACGTCCCCGGCGTCAACCGGTCCTGGGCGGCCAAGCGGCCGGAATCCGGGCTGCTGCTGTGGAAGCAGCTGGCCGAGCTGGGCGTCACCGCGCTGAGCGTGCCGGAGGAACACGGCGGCGTCGGCGGGACCCCGGTCGATCTGATCGTGGCCTTCGAGCGCCTCGGGTACCACGGCGTGCCGGGTCCGGTGATCGAGTCCATCGCCGCCGCTCCCGCGCTGGTCACCGACGGTTCGTTGCTGTCCTCCCTGGCTGCCGGGGACGCGGTGGTGACCTTCGCGAGCGCGCCGGACACTCCGTACGCGCTGGACGCGGATGTCGCGACGGACGTCTTCGTGGTCGGCGATTCCTTGTCCCGCGCGGAAATCGGCCGGTCGCTGGAGTCGGTCGACCCGTCTCGGCACCTCTTCGAGGTGACCGCCGGTGCCGAGGTGCGGCCGCTGGCCCCGGAAACACGGCAGAAAGCGCTCGACCTCGCCAGCCTCGCCTGCGCGGCGGAGTTGCTGGGCTGCGGCGAGCGGATGCTGGCCGACACCGTCGCCTACCTCGGTCAACGACGGCAGTTCGGCCGCGTGATCGGCGAGTACCAGGCGCTCAAGCACGCCGCCGCCGACGTCCGCGTGGCGCTCGACTTCGCCCGTCCGCTGCTCCTGGGCGCGGCCCGCGAACCGAACGCCCGCGCGATCTCGGCCGCGAAGGTGGCGACCTCGGACGCGGCCCAGCTCGCCGCGCGCACCGGACTGCAGCTGCACGGCGCGATCGGCTACACGCTCGAATGCGACCTGAGCCTGTGGCTGCTGCGCGTCCGGGCGCTCGTGGGCTGCTGGGGCACGCCGGCCGTGCACCGCGCGCGGGTGCTGGAGAGCCTGATGAGGGGTCGCTGATGCACTTCGCGCTCACCGACGAGCAGCGAGAACTCGCCGCTGCCGTCCGCGGCCTGGTCACGCGACGGGCCGCGAAGACCGATCTGCGGGCGGCGATCGAGTCGCCGGCCGGATACGACACCGAGCTGTGGTCCGCGTTGTGCGAGCAGATCGGGGTCGCGGCGCTGGCCATTCCCGAGGAGTACGGCGGGGCCGGGTTCAGCCTGTTCGAAACGCATGTCGTGCTGGAGGAGCTGGGCGCGAGCCTGACACCGTCGCCGCTGCTGGGGTCCGGAGTGCTTGCCGCGCAAGCATTGCTGGCCGCGGACGCGCCGGAGCTGCTTCCCGGGATTGCCGCAGGCGAAGTGGTCGCGCTGGCCTGGGCGGACAGTGAAGGACGCTATCGGACCGATGGTTCGGATGTAGTCGCATCGGGCGGAAAGTTGAACGGCACCGCGACCCTGGTGCTGGACGGTGCGCAGGCGTCGCACCTGCTGGTGGTCGCGATGGCCGACGGACGCCCCGCGCTGTTCCAAGCCTCTCCGATCGCCGAGGCGACCCCAGCGGTCGACCAAACGCTCAGGTTCGCCAAGGTCAGATTCCGCGACACCCCGGCAACCCTGCTGGCCGCCGACTTCACCGAAGCCCTCCCCCGGCTGCACGCCATCGCCGCGATCGCTTGCACCGCGTTGCAAGTCGGCGGTGCACAGTCCTGTTTGGACCGTACGGTCGCGCATCTCAAGGAGCGCGAGCAGTTCGGCCGTCCGCTCGGTTCGTTCCAGGCGCTGAAACACCGGGTCGCGGACATGCTGGTGCAGGTCGAAACCGCCCGCTCGATCTCGTGGGCGGCGGGGTTCGCGGCCAGCAACGGCGACAATCTCGTCCAGCAGGCCGCCTACGCGAAATCGTGGTGCAGCGAGGCTTTCACCACTGTCGCTGCCGAAACCATCCAGCTGCACGGCGGAATCGCGATCACCTGGGAACACGACGCCCAGCTGTACTTCAAACGCGCGCACGCGCTGGCGCACCTCTTCGGCGACGCCCGCGAACACCGGGCGCGGCTATGATCCACCACGTCGGAATCACCGTGCACGACCTCGCCGTGTCGACGGAGTTCTACCGCGATCTGCTGGGCGGCAACGTCGAAGGTCCCTTTGAGCGCAGCGGCCCGCGGATCGACGAAGTCACCGGATATCCCGGCGTGATCGTGCGCCAGAGCTTCGTGTCGGCGGACGACGGCGACACGGTGGTCGAACTGCTGCAGTACGAAAACGGGTCGCCGACGCGGCTCGACCCGGACCACGGCCAAGCGGGTGCTGCGCACGTCGCGATCACTGTCACCGACCTGGACGCGACGCTGGAGCGGCTGCGCGGCCGTGGGGTTGTCGCGATCTCGGAGCCGATCGTCACCAGCCATCCGATGGCGGGCTGCCGCGCGGTCTACGTGCTCGATCCGGACCGGGTCCGCGTCGAACTGGTGCAACTGCCTGGCTGAGCAAGACGAATATGGAGGAACGAATGGGCGGCAAGTCCATGACCCTGGACGGCGTCACCGAGTACGTCCAATCCGGGATGACTGTCGGGATCGGCGGCTGGGGGTCGCGGCGCAAGCCGATGGCGATGGTGCGCGAGCTGCTGCGCAGCGACGTCGAAGACCTCACGCTGGTCACCTTCGGCGGGCCCGAGGTCGGGCTGCTGTGCGCGGCGGGCAAGGTGCGCCGGGTGATCTACGGGTTCGTCACGCTCGACACGATCCCGCTCGACCCGCATTTCCGTGCCGCACGTGAGGGCGGCCGGGTCGAGACGACCGAGTACGACGAGGGCATGTTCGTCGCGTCGCTCCGGGCGGGCGCGAACCGGCTGTCCTTCCTGCCGACGCGGTCCGGGCTGGAAAGCGACGTGCTGCTGATGAACCCCGAGCTGAAGACCGTCGCGTCGCCGTATGACGACGACGTCTACATCGCGGTGCCCGCGGTGCGCCCGGACGTCTCGCTGCTGCACCTCAACCGCAGCGACACCCTCGGCAACGGCCAGTTCCTCGGCCCGGACCCGTACTTCGACGACCTGTTCGCGATGGCGTCCGACAAAACGCTGCTGAGCGTCGAGAAGATCGTGGACACCGAGGACCTCACCGCCACCGAGCGGTCGACGTCGCTGCTCATCAGCCGGATGTTCGTGAACGGCGTGATCGAGGCCCCGAACGGCGCGCACTTCACGTCGTGCGACCCGGATTACGGCCGCGACGAGGCGTTCCAGCGGCATTACGCACAGTCCGCGCAGGACGAGGAATCGTGGCAGCGCTTCCGCGAAACCTTCCTGACCGGCGACGAGGCCAGCTACCACGAAGCAGTGCGCGCCTTCCACCGCGCGACCGAGAAGGAGTCCGCATGAGTGCCCCCGCTACCCGCGCCGAGGTCTGCGTCGCCGCGTGCTCCGACGCGTGGCGCGGCTCCGGCGAAGTGCTGGCCCACGCGGTCGGCACGGTCCCGGCGATCAGCGCGCGGCTGGCCCGGCTCACCCACTCCCCTGAGCTGGTGCTGTCCGACGGCGAATGCCACTTCATGGCCGACCCGCCGCCGCTCGGCAAAACCGCCGCGGCCGGCGGCACCGTCGAGGCGTGGGCCCCGTTCGGCCGGATCTTCGACATCCTCAACACCGGGCGGCGGCATTCGATGATGGGCGCGAGCCAGATCGACCGGTTCGGCAACCAGAACATCTCGCTGATCGGCGACTGGCGGAAGCCGAAACGCCAGCTGATCGGCATGCGCGGCGCGCCGGGCAACACGGTCAACCACCGCACCGACTACTGGGTGAGCCGGCATTCGAGCCGGGTCTTCGTGGACCGGGTGGACATCGTGTCCGGCGTCGGCAACGACCGCGCCCGCGCGCACCCCTCGACGGCGCTGCGGTTCCACGACCTCGGCGTGGTGGTGACCGACCTGGCGGTGCTCGACTACGACGCCGACGGACGGCTCAAGGTGCGTTCGCTGCACCCGGGTGTGACCGAGGACGAGGTGCGCTCGAATACCGGCTTCGAGCTGGACTTCAGCGGCGCCGGGGTGACCCGGGAGCCGGACGAGCACGAGCTGGACCTGATCCGCACCGTGCTCGATCCGAAGGGCGCCCGGGACCGGGAGGTCAAGGTGTCCCGGTCCTGAACCGCTCAGCCGGCGAGCAAACCGCCGTACAGCATCGAGAGGTACTGCTCCGCCACGACGTCGTGGCGGAGCTTGCCGCGCGGGTTGTACCAGCGGACCGACGACCAGACGGTGTCCCGGATGAACCGGTACACCAGGCTCGTCTCGAGGTCGGCGCGGAACTCGCCGGTCTCGCGGCCCGCCTGCAGCACGCCGAGCCACAGTTTTTCGATCTTCAGCGATGCTTTCCCGACGAATTCGAAATCGGCGAGACTGCCGACGACGGCCGATTCGTTCTGGTAGAGCGCCACCGCGAACGGCCGCTCGTGAATGGTCTCGAAGGCGGTGTACACCAGCGCGTCGAACTGCTCGCGCGGCGTGCCGTCCTTCCCGGCGATCTCGGTGAACGCGGCCAGCAGGTCGTCCATGAACTCCTTGAGGATCTCGCGGAGCATGTCTTCTTTGGACGCGAAATGGTGGTACAGGCTCCCGGAAAGAATGCCCGCCTCGTCGGCGATGTCGCGGACGGTGGTCTGGGAGTAGCCCCGGGTCGCGAAGAGCTGCGCGGCGATGCCCAGCAGCTCCCCGCGCCGGGTGCCGCCGTTTTTGGCCGGGGCCCGGCCGGTTCGCGGAGTCATCGCATGGATCCCTTCCTGCCCGCTGCTTTCCCCTATGCTACCGAACAAGCACTTGTTCAGTGAGGAGACCCGCGTGTCGACGCCTCGCACGATGCCCGCCCTGCTCGACGAAGCCGCCCGCCGCCACGGCGACGCTCCGGCTGTGGTCGACGGTACGACACGGCTGACCTGGACCGGACTGCGGGAGCGGGTACGCACCGTTTCCCGCGCGCTGGCCGCGGCCGGCGTCCAGTCCGGCGACCGGGTCGCGGTGTGGTCGCCCAACCGGGTGGAATTCATCCTGACCTTCCTGGGCGCGCAGTGCCTCGGCGCGGCGCTGGTGCCGATCAACACCCGGTACCGCGGCGAGGAGGCCCGGGTGGTGCTGGAACGGTCCGGCGCTTCGGTGCTGGTGCTGTGCAACGGATTCCTCGGCAACGACTACCTCGGGATGCTGACCGAGGCCGCCTCCCGCTCGGGCTCCGGCGGCTCCGGCGCGGTGCCGGGGCTTCCGCGGCTGCACACCGTGATCGACCTCGGATCCGACGCCGTTGCGTTGCCGTGGAACGAATTCCTCGCCGGAGCGGACGCGGTCCCTTCGGTTGACGAATCCGTGGTGACGCCGTCCACGGTGGCCGACATCCTGTACACCTCGGGCACCACCGGTGTGCCCAAGGGCGTGATGAGCACGCACGCCCAGACGATCGGCGTCGCGGACGTCTGGGCGAAAGGCGCCTCGCTCAGCCCGGCCGACAAGTACGCGATCGTCAACCCGTTCTTTCACTCGTTCGGCTACAAAGCCGGGGTGGTCGCGGCGATCACCGCGGGCACGACGATCTACCCGGTGCTGACCTTCGACCCGGTCGCGCTGATGGAGCTGGTCCAGGAGGCCGGGATCTCGGTCCTGCCCGGCGCGCCGACCATTTTCACCACGCTGATCAACCACCCCCGGCGCGGCGAGTTCGACCTGTCGTCGCTGCGCTTCGCGATCGCCGGCGCGGCGTCGGTGCCGGAAAACCTGTTCTCGGACATGCTGGAAATTCTCGGCTTCGAGCAGGTCGCGCAGGCGTACGGGCTGACCGAATGCGTGGTAGCCACCCAGTCGCGGCCGAACGAGGACCCTCGGCACGTCGCGCACACCACCGGTCCGGCGGTGCCCGGGCTGGAGATCCGGACGGTCGACAGCGAGGGCAAGGACGTGCCGGTCGGCGCCGACGGCGAAATCCTCATCCGCGGCGAGTTCGTGATGCTCGGCTACTTCGACGACCCGGAAGCGACCGCGGCGGCGATCGACGCCGACGGCTGGCTGCACACCGGCGACGTCGGGCAGCTGGACGAGCACGGGTGCGTCAAGATCACCGGGCGGCTCAAGGACATGTTCATCGTGGGCGGATTCAACGTGTACCCGGCCGAGGTGGAGAACGTGCTGAGCACGCATCCCGATGTCGTGGAGGCCGCGGTGATCGGCGTGGACGACGAGCGGATGGGCTCGGTGGGCCGCGCGTACGTGACGCTGTGGGCGGGGGTCGAGCTGGATTCGGCCGCGCTGCGCGAGTACTGCCGGGAGCGGCTGGCGAACTTCAAGGTGCCGCGCGAGTTCGTGGCTATCGCCGAACTGCCGCGGAATGCCAGCGGGAAGATCGTGAAGCGGGAGCTGGGCTGAGCCTCGTGAGTGGCTATGCCGGTGAGAACCGGCATAGCCACTCACGAGCTTTTAGGCCAGCCGCTCCAGCACCATCGCCATCCCCTGCCCGCCCGCCGCGCACATCGTCTCCAGCCCGAACGTCGCGTCCCTGGCTTGAAGACCGTGCAGCAACGTCGTCGCCATCCGCGCCCCCGTCGAGCCGAACGGATGCCCCAGCGCGATCGCCCCGCCGTGCACGTTGACTCGGTCGATCTCCAGTCCCAGCTGATCGACGCACGGCAACACCTGCGCGGCGAAGGCCTCGTTCATCTCCACCAGGTCAATGTCCTTAACGGACAGTCCGGCCCGGCTCAATGCCTGCTGGCTCGCCTCGACCGGCCCGAGCCCCATGATCTCCGGGCTCAGCGCGGACACCCCGGTGGCCACGATCCGCGCCAGCGGCTGGATCCCCAGCTCCCGCGCGCGGACGTCACTCATCACGACCAGCGCGGCCGCCCCGTCGTTGAGCGGACAGCAATTCGCCGCGGTGACCGTCCCATCTGGACGGAACACCGGCTTCAGCTGAGACACCTTCTCCAGCGTCACACCCGCTCGCGGACCGTCGTCTGTGGACACCACGGTGCCGTCCGGCAGCGTCACCGGCGTGATGTCCTTCTGCCAGAACGCTCCCGCCTTTTCGGCAAGGTTCTGGCTGCGCACCGCGAACGCGTCCTGGTCCGCCCGGGACACTCCACAATGGTCAGCAACGTTCTCGGCGGTCTCGCCCATCGCGATGTAGACGTCCGGCAGCGCACCGTCCTTACGCGGGTCTGTCCACTGCAGACCGCCACCAGCGCGTTTCTCCGTCACCGCCATGGCATCGGCGTACAGCGGATTCTTCGTGTCCGGCATCCCGTCGGCTTTGCCTTGGGAGAACCGGGAAACACACTCCACGCCCGCTGAAACGAACACGTCGCCCTCACCGGCGCGGATCGCGTGCATCGCCATCCGCGTGGTCTGCAGCGAAGACGCGCAGTACCGGTGCACAGTCGTACCCGGCACCGCGTCGAGACCGAGCCGCAGCGCGACCATCCGGCCGAGGTTGTACGCCTGCTCGCCAGCCGGTTGCGCGCAGCCGAGCATCAGGTCGTCGATGCGATCGACCTCCGGGACCGCCGCCAGCGCGGCTTCGACCATCTGCGCGGCGAGGTCGTCCGGCCGCAGGTCTTTGAGCGAGCCCTTGTATGCCCGCCCGATCGGCGAGCGGGCGGCGGAGACGATCACGGCTTCGGGCACAGCTGGGTCCTCCTCAGGCATTGGGGGTGTGCTGGAGGAAAGCGGGCCATTCGCCGCCTCCGTCCACATTGAGCACTGCTCCGCTGACGTGGCTCGCGAGCGGCGAAGCCAGCAGCAAACACGCTTGGCCGACCTCGGCCGGCGACGCGAACTGTCCACGCGGGATAGTCCGGGCGACCGCGTCGCGCTGTGCCGGATCGCCGTAGTGGTCTTCGGAACCCGGCGTCTCGACCAACCCGCAACTGACCGCGTTGACCCGCACCTGCGGCGCCCACTCGACCGCCAGGCTGGTCGTGAGACTCTCCAACGCCGCCTTAGCCGCGCCGTACACCGCAGTGCCCGGACTGGCCCGCCGCGCCGAAATCGACGTGACATTCACCGCCGACGCCCCTGGTGTCTCGCGAAGAATCGGATACGCCGAATGCAGCACGTACGCCGCGGCCAGGAAGTTGAGATCGTTGATCTTGCGATGAAACCGCGGCGAGGCATCCGCGAACTGCGCGAACGGCGCGCCGCCCGCGTTGTTGACCACGACGTCCAGCCGCCCGTGCCGCTCGCCGATCGCCGCCAGCCACTCGCTGACCTGCTCCGGCTCCCGCACATCGACCTGCGTGAACCGCGCCTTCCGCCCGTCCACCTCGCGCAGCTTCTCGGGCTCAGTACGCCCGCAGATCTCGACCTGAGCCCCTGCCTCGAGGAACGTCGCCACGATGCCGTCGCCGACGCCGCGCGCTCCGCCGGTGACAAGAACGACGCGATCGGACAGGTCGAAGCTGACAGGCATGCTGCTCCTTCTCGCCGGGAGCGCTCAGCTTACCAAACAAATGCTAGGTTGAGGGCGAGGAGGTTTTCCATGCCACAGGACGCAATCCGCCGGGTCAGCATCATCACCGGAGGCGCGCTGGGAATCGGCGGGGCGACCAGCCGCCGCCTGGCCGCGCGCGGAGACCTGGTCGTGCTGAACGACATCGATCCCGCCGCCGCTGCTGACACTCAGGCCGCGATCAAGGCGGCTGGCGGGGTGTGCGAAACGGTCATCGGCGACATCGTCGCGGACGAGGTGGCCGATTCCGTCACCGCCGCGGCGTTACGCCTCGGCGACGGCCGGATCGACGTCCTGGTCAACAACGTCGGCGATTTCCGTCCCGCTTCCCGGGATTTCCTGCACAGCACCCCGGAACAGTGGGCGCGGCTGCACGAACTGAACCTGCTGCACGTCTTCAAGCTCACCCACCGGGTGCTGCCGCACATGATCTCGCACTCCGCGGGCGTCATCGTGAACAACTCGACGGTGGAAGCCTTCCGCGGCATCCCCGGGCACGCGGTGTATTCCGCTTACAACGCCGGGGTTTCCGCCTTCACGAAGAGCCTGGCCGTCGAGGTCGGCCGACATGGTGTCCGGGTGAACGCGATCGCGCCGGACCTGGCCGACAGCCAGCAGACGCCCGCCGCGGCGATGCTGCGCGACAACGACCCGTCCGCGATCGAGACATGGGTGCCGCTGGGCCGGTTCGGGCACGTGGACGAGTACGCGAAGGTGATCGAGTTCCTGACGACGGACGCGGCTTCCTACGTCACCGGCCACACGATCCCGGTGGACGGCGGGACACTGGCCGCTTCGGGGTGGTACCTGAGGACTAACAGGAAGGGGTTTACGAACTTTCCCCGGGAGGTGTGAGGGCGAGCCCTATCCTCAGCCCGGTGCGATGACGCGCTGAACGCTGTCGCGGAGCAAGGCCCGGCGTTGCTCGTGCAGTTCCGGAGGCTCCTGGTCGCTGGCGGCGTAGACGTTGCTGACCGGAGACCAGGCCATCGACATCGCGATGACCATGGCCATCAGGTCGAACGGATCTCCGGACCGGACGGCGCCCGCGGCTTGCGCGTCGGCGATCGCGCGCAGTTTGGCCTCGTCGAGGCGATCGCTGTCGCCGACGAGGTGCCCGGTCGGCTGCCGTTCCAGCCGCGCCCAGGTGGCCAGCCGGATGAGGTCGGGGCGACGGAGATATTCGTCGTAGAGGCGGACCGCCCAGCCGGCGAGGTCGGCGGCGTCGATCGGCACGACGGTCATGATCCGCTCCAGCGAGGCGGAGAAAATGGCGTCGAACAGCCCTTCTTTGCTGCCGAAGTAGCCGTAGAGCTGCGCCTTGTTGGTGCGGGCGGCAGCCACGATGCGTTCGACGCGCGCCCCGGCGATCCCGTGCTCGGCGAACTCCTGGGTCGCCACGTCCAGGATGCGCTGCCGGGTGACGGCGCCGCGCGAGGTCAGCGGCTTGTCTGCCATGCCGGGCACGATAACAACAGACCAGTCTGTTTGCCGAATCGGCCCGGTCCCGCTACCGTCGCAATAGACCGAACAGTCTGTTTGTTGAGGAGCGACCATGCGGACCACTCTGGGCTGGCAAGCCGGCCGCGCCGGGACCGCGTTGCGGCGGACGTCGCTGCGCCGCCGGGACCTGCGGGCCGACGACCTCGCCGTTCGCGTGGACTACTGCGGCGTCTGCCATACCGATCTCCACGCCGTCCGCGCCCACACCGGCGAGACACCGTTGGTGCCGGGCCACGAGTTCACCGGCGTGGTGACCGACATCGGGCACGAGGTCACCCGGTTCGCCGTCGGGGACCAGGTCGCGGTCGGCAACATCGTCGACTCGTGCGGCGCGTGCGCGATGTGCGAGGCAGGACAGGAAAACTTCTGCCACGAGTTCCCCACCCTGACCTACGGCGGCACCGACCGCCGCGACGGAACCACCACGCTGGGCGCCTTCTCCCGCGAGTACGTCGTCCGCGACAAGTTCGCCTACCCGGTCTCCGCCGGACTCGACCCCGCGGCCGCCGCTCCCCTGCTGTGTGCCGGGATCACCGTCTGGGAGCCGTTGCGCACCCTCGGAGTCGGGCCCGGCACCCGGGTCGCCGTGGCCGGACTGGGCGGACTCGGGCATCTCGCCGTCAAGCTGGCCGTCGCGCTCGGGGCCGACACCACCGTCATCAGCCGGTCGGCCGACAAAGCCGCCGACGCCCGCCAGCTGGGCGGCCACGACTTGATCGTCTCCACGGACCAGCGCCAGATGACCGCGGCCCGGGACCGGTTCGACGTCGTCATCGACACGATCGCCGTCCCGCACGACGTCTCGCCCTACCTCAAGCTCGTCGCCCTGGACGGAACCCTCAGCCTGGTCGGGCATCTCGGCACGGTCACCGTCGAGGCCACCGATTTGCTGATCGGACGGAAGAACCTCAGCTCCGCGGGCAGCGGCGGCCGTCCCGCGACCGCCGCGATGCTGGAGTTCTGCGCCCAGCACAACGTCGCCGCCGACATCGAGATCCTGCCGTCCGCACGCGTCAACGAAGCCCTAGACCGCCTGGCGCGCAACGATGTCCGCTACCGCTTCGTGCTGGACATGTCCGACCTGCCGCAGCAGGGGCCGCTCAGCCCACGTACCCCGCAGGCTTCCCCCAGTCCGCACTCCGGGTCGTAGTCCGGTCCACCAGCACGCACCGCGTCCCGGTGAAGTTCGTCGGCATGCATTTGTTGCAGTGGATGCACAACGACGGTGTCTCCGGCTCGGCGGCGATCCGGTTCACCAGATCCGGCTCCCGCAGCAGCGCCCGGCCCATCGCGACGTACTGGAAGCCCTCCCGCATCGCCAGGTCCATCGACGCGCGGTCGGTGATCCCGCCGAGCAGCACCATCGGCAGGCTGACCGCGGCCCGGATCTGCCGGGCGTCTTCGAGCAGAAACGCGTCCCGGTAAGGGTATTCGCGGATGAACCGCTTCCCGACCGCCTGCACGCCCAGTTTCAGCGGCTGCGGCATGACCGCCGCGAACTCGCGGACCGGTGCGTCGCCTTTGAAGAGGTACATCGGGTTCAGCAGCGACGATCCGGCGGTCATCTCAAGTGCGTCGCAAGTGCCGTCGGCTTCGAGCCATTGCGTCATCGGGATCGCCTCGTCAAGCCAGAAACCGCCGGGGGCGCCGTCGTCCATGTTCATTTTCACGATCACCGCGATCCGGTCTCCGACCGCGTCGCGCACCGCGCGCATCGTGTCACGCGCGAGCCGGGCGCGGTTTTCCAGCGAACCGCCGTATTCGTCGGTGCGGTGGTTAAGCTTGGGGCTCAGGAAGGAACTGATCAGATAGTTGTGTCCTAAGTGGACTTCGATCGCGTCGAACCCGCATTCGATCGCGCGCCGGGCAGCGTCCGCGTGAGCGCGTTTGACGCGTTCGATACCGGCGTGGTCGATTTCCTGCGCGAAACTGAGCGTCGTCTTGTGGAAGTACCGGCTCGGCGCGAGCGCGGGAAGCCCATTGCCCTTCGGATTCGCGACCGGCCCGCCGTGCCCGATCTGCGCCGAGATCGCCGCACCCTCGGCGTGCACCGCGTCGGTGAGCGCGCGCAGCCCGGGCAGGGCTTCGTCGGCCCAGTAAATCTGATGCCGGTCGGTGCGGCCTTCCTTCGCGACCGCGCAATAGGCGACCGTCGTCATCCCGACGCCGCCCTTCGCGTAGCCGACGTGAAAGTCGACCAAATCCTGGGTGACCCGGCCGAGATGGCTGAGCCCCTCGTAAGTCGCCGCCTTGACGACGCGATTGCGCAACTGCACCGGCCCGAGCCGAGCGGGAGTCAGCGGATCGGGCGGGGTGGTGGTCGTGGTGGTCACGTTGTCACGGTAGGAAACGGAAGGGTCGGCCCGCTCCGGCGATCTCGGTGACTGGGAGGCCTGGACCGGCGAGCTGACAGGAGAGGAACTCTTCGATACGGCAACGCCGCACGACGAAGTGGCGCTTACAGTACACTTTGCAGTTGTGTTGCCATGACCACCCCCTGCCGGGCGCGCGAACATCGCCACCAGACGCAGCACAGGCATGTCTTTTTACGAGTTGGCGCAAGCCATGGGCAGTTTACCAGAAAATTCCAAGCTGGCCACCAACATCACCTTGTCCAATGCACGGCCTAATGCGGCGCGATCAACCACCGGCAACTGAACGGCGTGGTCACCAGTTGGCAGCAGGACTGCTTTGAGCTGCTGCACAGCTTCACGACCCGAGTTGCTTGCACGAATTTCAACTGCCACAACTTTGGAAAGAAGATCTAGCCGAGCATTTTGATACTTCTCAATAACCGATTCGCTTGGGCGACGCACACCGCCTCCGCCTTCAGGGATCGAAGACTCTCTCACTTCCATGAAAACATGAACGGACCTAAATAGATTTTCATACGCCTCAATAACGTCTTTTTTGCAATTTTCGGAAATATTTATCTTGATGCTGGCCTGTAGCTGTTCGAGCACCGCCCCACAGTTGGCTGACACCCTCAAGCCTTCTGCCCGGGAGCGCAACGACTCCGAAAATTGTTGCAACAAACACTGCCGGCCCAGCCCACCGAGTCACGGATCCCCGAGCACGGGTCGTCTTTGCCTTGGAGCCACAGGGCCGCACCGTCGACAAAGCTGACGCCGCGGAGGCCGTCCCCGAGCGAGGCGAACTCATGGGCTCGCCGTTCGTTGGTTGATCGCTCACAAGCGGAGCACTCTACCGCCCGAAGGATCGGAGCCAACAAGGGTTCTAATGTGCGAATTTCGTGTTGAACCCATCCACAGCACGCCGAAAACAGCAAAATGAACAGCCGGAACAAGGCGGCCTGATCGTGAAACCATTACCGCCGGGAAAGTGAACTTGCCGGAAAGTAACGTCCTGTTGCATCTTGGGCCGCCCCTCGACGACCTGCCCAGTCGAACCATTCTAGCTCTTGACGGCGCCCCTTGGCCTCTAACAGGCATAAACACTCATAGGGTCTGCCCCGGCCAGGGAGCCGACTCCTCCAGCTGCGCCGCCAACGACAACAGCAGCCCCTCCCGCCCCAAATCCGCCGCGAACTGCACCCCCACCGGCAGCCCGTCGTCATCCCGCCCCAACGGCAGCGAGATCGCAGGCATCCCCGTCACGTTGAACACGCTCGTCCACGCCGAAAACGCCCCCGCGTGCTCGTAGATCGACGCCGGATCATCCGTATCCAGCAAGCCCAGAGGCGGCGTCGGCAGAGGCAGCGTCGGCGTAAGCAGCACGTCATAAGACGTGAAGACCGTACCCATCTCCCACCCGATCTCCTGCGCCCGCCGCAGGGCGCGGTGGAGTTGGTTGGCGCTGAGGCCGCGGTAGTGGTCCAGCAGCAGCTCGGTGAACGGCTCGACATCGCCCGGCTGGAGGTCGCGGCCCAGTTCGGCCAACCGGTCCTCGACGATCACCACCAGGTCCGCGCCCATCAAAACCCCGCCCGTAGTGCGGACTTCTGGGAAATCGAACGGGGCCACGGTTTCCTCGACGTGGTGGCCGAGTTCCTCGCACAGTTTTGCGGTCTGCTGCACCGCGGCCACGCAGGCGGGATGCGGGTCGACGCCGGTCCGGGCCTCGGTGGCCATGCCGATGCGGAGGCGGCCGGGGGCGCGGCGGGTCGCGTCCAGGAAGGTGCCGGACGGGGTTGGGGCGGCGAAGGCTTCACCTGGGAGTGGTCCGGCGATCGCGTCCAGCAGGGCGGCGCTGTCACGGACAGTCGTGGTGACCGCGTGGGCGACGGACACTGGGGCGGCGAGGGTGCCGGAGTCGGGCGAGCCGGTGGTGCGGCCGCGGCTGGGTTTGAGGCCGACCAGACCGCACATCGCGGACGGGATGCGGATCGAGCCGCCGCCGTCGGTTGCGTGGGCGGCGGGGACCAGGCCCGCGGCTACGGCGGCCGCGGAGCCGCCGCTGGAGCCGCCGGGTGAGCGGGACTGGTCGTGCGGGTTTCGGGTCGGGCCGTGCAGTCGTGGTTCGGTGCTCGCGTTGAGGCCGAATTCGGGCGTGTTGGTGGTGCCCAGGACGACCAGGCCGGCGCGTTTGTAGCGGCGGATCAGTTCGCTGTCCACAGTGGACACAGCGGAGGCGAACAGGCGGCTGCCCTGGGTGGCGGGGAGTCCGGCGATTTCCGTGCCGAGATCCTTGACCAGGAACGGGACTCCGGTGAGCGGGCCGTCCGGCAGGCCGGCGTCGATTTCGGCGAGGGCGGCTTCGAAACGGCGGCCGACGACGGCGTTGAGCTGCGGGTTCGCGTGCTCGATACGGGCGATCGCCGCTTCGGCGGCCTCTCGGGCGGACAGGTCGCCGCGGCGGATGGCGGCGGCGGTATCGAGGACAGAAAGCACAGCGAGGTCTCCTCAGAAAGGGCTCAGCCGAAGAAGGCTTGTCCGCCGTCGAGCGGGACGGTGGCTCCGGTCAGATAGCGCAGATCGGACCCGACCAGCGTGACGACGGCGCGGCCGATATCCTCCTCGCATTCACCGATCCGGCCCATCGGAATCGTCGAGACGAATTCGGCGGCCTCTTCGGGATTGTGTTCGGTCCACCATTTCAAGCCGGGCGACAACGCGTGCGGCGCGATCGCGTTGACCCGGATTCCGTCGCGCGCCCATTCCACGGCGGCGGTGCGCGACAGCGAGCGCAAGGCTTGTTTCGCTGCCGCGTAAGCACCGTAGGTGGTGGGATCCCAGCGCACCATCGCCGAGGTGACCAGGTTGATGATCGACGCGTCACCAGCCGCTTTCAGGTGTGGGTGAGCGGCTTTCATGAAGGCGAAAGCTGCGAACGGGCCGGTCGAGAAACCGCGCGTGAAATCCTCGTCGCTCATTTCCAGCAAGGGACCGAAAGCGCCGGAGTAAGCATTGTTGACCAGGATGTCCAGCCGGCCGAATCGCGCAACAACGTCGCCGACCACACCCGGAATCGACGCGGTATCGGCAACATCGCATTCGAACGGTTCCGCGGTGGCACCCCGCTCGCGCAGGAGGCGGCAGGTCTCGTCCAGTTTGCCGCGCGTCCGCCCGAGGACCGCGACTGACGCGCCCTCCCCCGCCAGCGCCAGCGCGATTCCTTGGCCGACGCCCTGTCCGGCGCCAGTCACCAGGGCCACCCGGCCCGCGAGCGTGCTCATCGGCCTCCTTCGTCAGCAACCGGTCGCGCCACATGCTTGGCCACGAAAATTCCGTCCGCGGAAACACAAACCTGACCGTCGGCGAGAATCTCGCCGGTCGTGTGGATCCGCCGGCCCTCGCTGGATTGCTGCCGCGCACGCACGGTCAGCTCCTCGAACAGCGGGGTCGTCCGGTGGTAGCGGACGCTGAGGGTGCCGGTCATCCCGTCCGGCCCCGGGCCCCAGCTGTTGGCGACGCCGAGCGCGTGATCCAGCAGCAGCGCGGAAATCCCCCGTGCACGCAGCCGGGCGGGCCCTGATACGGCAGGCCGAGCGTCACCGTGCCGGTCACCGATCCGTCCGGCAGCCCGTGCAGGTGCAACGGCGGCGCGAGCGCGTTTTCCGGGCCGGTGACGGGATCGTGCCGAGGCCGCCCGGCCCACATTCCGACGAACCGCTCCTGGCGCTCCGGCGCGTGTTCTTCCAGCTGGGCGGCGATCCGGTTGAGGTCGCGGGCGATGTCGGACATCGGCGCGGCGCTGTCCGCACCAGCGTGCAGGAGTGCGTTGACGACTCGACGCGCGGCCGCGGCGGCAGCGTCGATGCCGTCGTCATTCGGGACCGGCGACAAGGGAACGTTTTCGGCGTAAGTCGTCATCAGTAATGCGCCGCCGGGCGGAGGGTCGCCTCGGCGCCGCCGTCGACGTAGACGACCTGGCCGGTGATGTGCGTCGTCGCGGCGTCGGCGAAGTAGGCCAGCACCCGCGCGACGTCCTCGGCGGCCGCGTAGCCGTGCAGCGGCATCGGGACGGCCTTGTCCATCACGGCTTTCATCTGCGGGTTAGCGAAAAGGTCGTCGGTCATCGGCGTCCGGACGACGCCGGGCGCGACCACGTTCACCGCGATCCCCGCGTCGGCCCAGCCGGCCGAAACGGACGTCCGACGCGCCCATTGCGCGATCGCGGACTTCGACGACGGGTACAGCTGGAGCGCCCGGTTGTCCGCGATCGCCTCGCGGGCGGCGGTCAGCGCGGCCTGCTCGTCGCCGCGCAGGCACGCCTCGACCACCGCCGGGTCGTTCGGCTGGGTACCGGAGATCGAGCCGACCAGCACGACGCGCGGGGCCTCGGATTTCGCCAGCAGTGGCTGCAGGGCTTCGATGAATTCGGTGCTGCCGAAGAAGTTCACCGTGACCATCGCTTCGCCGGGATTCGACGTCCCGGCGCAGGTGATCACCGCGTCGACGTGCCCGGTGCGCTTGCCGACTTCTTCGGCGGCGGCAAGCCGGCCCTGCGGGGTCGAAAGGTCCGCGTCGACGTCACTGCCCGCAAGGTCGACGCCGAGGACCTGGTCGCCGCGCTCGGCGAGAAGGCCGCTGAGCGCCGCACCGATCCCCGAACTCGCTCCGGTTACGACGACGGTGCGCGGCATGACGGCCTCCTGAGGTGGGATTCGGGATCGGCCGCGACGCTACGGTGACTCCGCCCGGCACGACGGGCTGATCCCGGTCACCGGGAGAAACCGGGTCAACGCCCCAGTTCGGCCAGCAGCAACCGGCACGCCAGCACCGTGTCCGCCTCCGCCTCCTCGGCGGTGATGTGCCCGTTGAGCTGCGAAGTCAGCACGCCGTACCAGGTCTGCTCGATCAGCCGGACCAGACGGCGGTCGTGGTCGCTGGGCTCGGCCACCCCGGCGACGCGCAGGATCAGATCGCCGAACTCGACCGTCGCGGCCATGTTCGGCGACTCCCCCGCGACCGTCGCGTTGTTCGACTGCAGCATCGCCTGCGCGAGCCGCGGCCGCTCCAGCAGCCGGCGCGCCGCGTCGACCAGCACGCGCGCGACCGCCTCGGCCGGTTCCTGGCCGGGCTCGACCGGGACGCTGTTGCGGTCCAGCTGTTCGACCTGGCTGTGCAGCAGCGCGGTGAACAGGATCGTCTTCGACGGGAAGTACCGGTACAGCGTGGCGATGGCGACGCCGGCGTCGCGGGCGACGTCGAGCATCTGGATCCGGTCGAGGCCGTGCTCGGCGCCGTGGTCCGCGGCCGCTCGCAGGATGCGCCGGTAGCGCTCCTGCTGCGCGGGCGAACTCGGCGTGGCCGGCGCCCGGTTCTCGGCGACTCTCGGCACCGCGACTCCTCCGCTCGTGATCAGGTCATTCTCGCGCACGATCCTCCCACCGGGCGCCGCCGCTACCGGTGAGTGGGATGACCGCGGCCCGGCGCGCCGCGGATGCGGTTGGCTCGCCGGGTCGCGACGACTTGGAGGACTCATGGCTTTCGACGACCAGTTCGACGTGGTGGTGGTCGGGTCCGGCGCGGGCGCGCTGACCGGGGCGTATCTCGCCGCCCGGGCCGGGCTGCGCACCGCGGTGGTCGAGGGCGCGGACCGGCTCGGCGGGACGTCGGCGTACTCCGGCGCGGCCTGCTGGCTGCCCGGCACGCAGGTCCAGCAGCGGTTCGGCGTCGCGGATTCCACCGCCGCCGCCCGCGAGTACCTGCGCGCGCTGCTCGGCGAGGACCGGACCGGGCGGCAGGAGGCGTTCCTGGCGAAGGCTCCGGAGCTGGTCGCGGCACTGGAGGCGGATCCGGCGCTCGAGTTCGAATGGCGGGCGTTCCCGGACTACTTCGACCGGCCGGGCCGGGTGCCCGGCGGACGCTCCTTCGTACCGGTCGACCTGCCGCTTTCCGAACTGGGCGAACGCGCGGAGCTGGTGCGTCCGCCGGTGGACCGCGACCGCGCCGGCCGCGGGCACCGCGACGCCCCGCTCGACGGCGGCCGCGCGCTGATCGGCCGGCTGCTGCTGGCTTTCGACGCGACCGGCAACGGCACCGTGTTCACCGGAACGCCGGTCGAGGAGCTGGTGGTCGAGGACGGCCGGGTCGTCGGGGTCGGGCCGCGGCGAATCGGGGCCACCTACGGCGTGCTCGTCGGCGCGGGCGGGTTCGAGCGGAACGCTGAGCTGCGGACCCGGTCCGGCGTCCCCGGGTCAGCCACGTGGTCGATGGCTCCCGCGGAGACGAACCGGGGCCAGGTTCTGGAGGCGGCGATCGCGCTCGGCGCGGCCGTCGACCTGATGGACGAGGGCTGGTGGTGCCCGGGAATCGCGATGCCAGACGGCGGCGCGTCGTTCACGCTCGGCTTCCGCGGCGGGATCGTCGTGGACCGCGACGGACGGCGTTACGCGAACGAATCGCTGCCGTACGACCAGATGGGCCGCGAGATGGCCGCCGATCCGGAGCGGCGGGTCCCGTCGCACATCGTGTTCGACAGCCGGGAAAACGGCCGCCTGCCCGCCATCGCCCTGCCGGGCGGACGTCCGGACGACCATCTGGCGGCGGGCACCTGGGTAGAAGCGGACTCGCTGGAGGAACTGGCAAAACTGCTCGGGGCCCCGGAACTGCCCGGCACGGTCGCCCGGTTCAATTCCTTCGCCGAAGCCGGGCACGACGCGGATTTCGGCCGCGGCGAGGACGAGTACGCCCGGCATTTCGCGAATCCGGTGCTGGTCCCGGTGGATCGCCCGCCGTTCCGCGCGGCGCGGCTGGTGCTGTCGGACTTGGGGACGAAGGGCGGCCTGATCACTGACCCGGACGCGCGGGTGCTGCGCGCGGACGGTTCGGCCGTCGAAGGCCTTTACGCAGTCGGCAATTCGGCGGCGTCGATGACCGGCGGCTACTACCCAGGGCCAGGGATTCCGCTGGGCACGGCGATGGCGTTCGCCGCCCGGGCGGTCGACGATCTGGTGGCCCGAGCCGGAAAGTGAGCCGGGATTTTTGAGGAACGATCGTTCTTGACTGATCGTTCCTCAAAACGCTATCGTCGGGACATGGGCAGGCGAAGGGCGTTCGACGAGGACGAGGTGGTGCGCGCCGCCGTGGGGCTGTTCGGCGGCCGCGCTTACGACGGGGTGTCGGTCGACGACCTCGTCACCCATCTCGGCGTGCACCGCAATAGCTTGTACAAGACGTTTGGCAGCAAGCGCGGTCTCTACCTGGCCGCGCTGCGCCGCCACCTCGCCGACGACGTCCAGCCCTTGGCCGAAGCGCTCTCCGCGGCGACGGACGCCGCGACCGTGCTGCGGCTCGTCGCGTCGGCCGACCTCGGCCTGCTGCTGCTCGCGGCGGTCGAACGAGCACCGGCCGACGAGGAGGTGGCCGCCGAGGTCACCGAAGCACTGGCCGCGCTCGACCAGGCGATCGCCGACGCGCTCGGCATCTCCACCGCACTGGCCGCCGCCCTCACGGCCGCCGCACTGGGCCTTCGCCTGCGCAACAACCCCGGCGACCCCGCAGAAGCGCTGGCCCGCCGGCTCGATCCCCTTAACTGACAAGGAAAAGACATGGCACTGGTCACCATCGACGGCGGCAATCTCGTCGTCGTGATCGAAGGTCTCGACAAGCTCTGGGCCTTCAAGAGCAGCCTCACCATCCCGCTGGCCAACGTCCGCGGCGCGACCGCGGACCCCGGCATCGCCGCCGACCCCAAGGGGATCCGCGCGCCCGGCGCCCACGTGCCCGGCGTGATCACGGCGGGCACGTTCCACCTCGACGGCGAAAAGGTCTTCTGGGACGTCAAAGATCCGGCGAAGGCCGTCGTGCTCGAACTGGCCGACGAGCGCTACGCCCGCCTCGTCCTCCAGGTCGACGACCCGCGCGCGACCGTCGCATTGGTCGAGAAGGCCCTGCGCTGATGCTCTCCCACCTCGCGGCAGTCGCGCTGACCCTGGCCACCCCCGTCGCGGCGACGCCCGGTCTCGTGCCCGCCGCCGACCGCGAAGTCGTCTTCACTGTCGAGGGGACGACGACGTACGGCACCCTGCATATTCCCGCGCACTGGGCTGGCCAACGGCTGCGCGCCGCCCTCCTGCTGCCCGGCAGCGGCCCCACCGACCGCGACGGCAACCAGCCGCGCCTGACCCCGAACACCCTGGTACAGGTGGCTGACGCACTCGGCCGCGACCGGGTCGCCACGCTGCGGTTCGACAAGTACGGCACCGGGCGCACCGGGCTCGGCGCGTACCACGACCATCCCGAAACCCTCGACTATCCAGCGTTCGTCCGCCAGGCGAAAGCCGCCTACGAGACGTTGCGCGAGCAGCCGGAGACGGCTCCGCGCGCGATGACCGTCGTCGGGCACAGCGAAGGCGCGATGACCGCGTTGCTGCTCGGCGGCACTGTCCACCCTCGCCCGACCGGCCTGGCACTGCTGCAACCACAGGCCCTCCGCCTGCTGGACCTGGTCGCACTGCAGCTGCACGGACAGATCGCCGAGGCGGTCCGGCAGGGCCAGCTGACTCCGGAGCAGCAGCGGACCATCGACACGGCGATCGACGCCGCCATCACCGCCCTGCGCGAGCACCGGCCGGTCGACCCCACCGGCCTGCCGCCCGCCGTCGCGCAGCTTTTCCAGGGCTTCCAAGGGCAGAACGGCCGGTTCGTGGACAGCGACGACGCCGTCTACCCGCCGGCCACCGCCGCAGCGTTGCGACCGGGGACCAGGGTGCTGCTGACCTGCGGCACGAACGACACCCAAGTCCCTTGCGCCACAACGGATGCCCTCACCGTCGCCCTGCGCCGCGCGCACGTCGGCGGACCGGGCCGGGTGCCGCTGCCGGGAGTGGACCACCTGCTGCACGACGCCGAGCACCCGGACACGCCTGCCCCTGCCGTGCTCGACGCCCTGCATCGGTTCGCGGGGCGCTGAGGGGGTCGTGAGTGGCGATCGCGGTTCTAACCGGGATCGCCACTCACGACGCTTCACTTGGGCGGTGTGAACGCAGCCAGTTGCTCGGACCCAGACCAGTCGTGCCCCCAGTAACTGTCCCGCGTGATCTCCTCCGCCGTATAGAACCGCTCGTCCACCAGCATCCCCTCGCAGCCGTACTCCAGATCCCACCCGCCAGGAGCCCGGACGTAGAACGACACCATCTTGTCGTTCGTGTGCCTGCCCAGCGTCGAGGACACCGAGAAGCCGCGCTTGCCGACCTCGTCCAGTGCGCGGCCGACCGCGTCCAGGGAGTCGACCTCGACCATCAGATGCACCAGGCCCGGCGGTTCGCCGTGCGGGGCCGGGCAGATCGCGAGGCTGTGGTGGCGCTGGTTGACGCCCATGAACCGCACCCGGCGCGGTTTCTGGTCCGGGGCCGCGCCGCCCATCGCGACCGCGCCGCGCGGGAGGAAGCCGAGCACCTCGGTGTAGAACGTCTCGACCTCGGCGAAGTTCGTCGTCGGCAGCACGACGTGGCCCATGCCCTGCGCGCCGGTCACGAACCGCTGGGTCCACTTCGTGCGCACCGGATCGTGGTCGAGGACCGGGCCGAAGAACACCTCGACCGGGGTGCCGGACGGGTCGTCGAAGGTGATCGCCGAATCGACCCGGCGTTCGCGGCATTGCTGTTCCGACAACACTTTCACCGCCGTTCCGGACGCCTCCACCGCGCGTCCGACCGCGGCCAGCGCGAACTGGTCGCGCACCTCCCAGCCGACCGCGAGCACCCGGTCGTCCTCGCCGGGCAGCACGATCAGCCGCGCCTCGCGTTCGTCCATCCGCAGGTACAGGCCATCGGCGACCAGGCCGGACGTTTCGGCGAAGCCGAGCGCCTCGACGGTCAGCTCCCGCCAGCGCTGCAGGTCGCGGCTCTGCACCCGGAGGTATCCGAGCCCTCGGATCTCGGTCATAGCGAAACTCCTTGCGGGGTAAGAGAAGTCAGATCATGGAGAGCATCGGGCCGGGCGGCGGCTCGACGTCGAGGTCGGTCAGCGCGGACGCGTGGAAGACCGAACCGGGCACGTGGATCGCGTGCGCCAGGCCCATGTGGCCGTCGCGCCAGAACCGCTGGATCGGGTTGTCCATCCGCAGGCCGTTGCCGCCGCTGCGGGCGACCACCTCGTCCATCGCCCGCACCGCCCGCCACGCCGCGGCCACCTGAGTACGACGCGACGCGGCACGGTCGGCCAGCGTCACCGCCTCCCCCGCCGCGGCCTTGTCGTAGAACCGGGAAACGTTGTCTAGCATGGCGATTCGCGAGGCTTTGATCTCTTCCGCGGCAGCGCTGATCGCGAACAGCACGTACGGGTCGTCTTTCACTCGCGTACCAGTAATTTGCACGCGCGTGCGCTGGTAAGCCAGATGCGCGGCCAGCGCGCCTTCGGCGATGCCGATCACCGCGGACGTGATGCCGAGCGGGAAAATCGTCGTGAACGGGACGCCGTACGTCGGGTTGGTGCGGCCGGATTCGCGCAGCGCGCTGCCGTCGGTCATCCGACTGAACGGCACCGCGCGGTACTCCGGGATAAACGCGTCCTTGACGACGATGTCCTTGCTTCCGGTGCCGCGCAGGCCGACGACATCCCAGGTGTCCTCGACGATTTCGTAATCCGCGCGGGGAAGGATCACGTGGTAGTTCCGGGGCGGCTGCACGACATTGCCGTCTGAGTCGCCGAGGAAACCGCCGAGGAAAATCCAGTCGCAGTGGTCGGTTCCGGACGAGAACTGCCACCGTCCATTGAAGACATACCCGCCGTCGACCGGTTTCAGTACGCCCATCGGCGCGTACGGCGAAGCGATCCAGGCGTCGTTGTCGGCACCCCAGATTTCTTCCTGCACCCGACGGTCGCAAAGCGCCATTTCCCACGGGTGCACGCCGACGATGCCGGCGACCCAGCCCGTCGAACCGTCGAGCGACGCCAGCCGCATCACCGTTTCCGCGAATTCGCGCGGATGGGCTTCCGCGCCGCCATAATCGGCGGGCTGGAGCATTTTGATCGCGCCGGTTTCCCGGAGCATCTTGGCCGCTTCGTCGGCGAGCCTGCCGAGCCGCTCGTTCTCCGGCCCGAGCGCGGCGATCTCGTCCGCGCGGTCTTCGATCGCGGCAAGAGCGGGATGGGTCATGGCGCTTCCCTTTCTCCGGTCCGGATGCGGTCCCGGCTGCCCCGAGCCTCCCAGCGGAGCACGCGAGCGCGCGGGCACGCTCCCGGTCAACGGGATCAGGGCCGCGCCACCCTGCTCCGCACCACCTTTCCGGTCACGTTGCGCGGCAACGGTTCCGTCCCGATCCGCCAGCGCGACGGGACCTTGAAGTACGCCAGCCGCTCGGCCGCGAACGCCCGCAGCTCCGCCTCGCCGACCTCCGCCGAAACCACCACGACCGCGGCCACTTCCTGGCCGAGGTCGGCGTGCGGCACGCCCAGCACGATGCATTCCCGCACCGCCGGATGCTCCGCCAGCACGTTCTCCACTTCGGCCGGATAAACGTTCTCGCCGCCGTGCAGGATCAAATCCGAACGCCGCGCGGTAAGCCGGAGCTGTCCGTTCTCGAGCACGCCGATATCCCCGGTGTGCAGCCATCGATCGTTGTCAAGAACGGCCGCCGTGGCTTCGGGGTCTTCCCAATAGCCGAGCATCGTGAACGGGCTGCGCACGCAGATCTCCCCTGCGCTACCGTCCGGCAGCACCTTGCCGAACGCATCCCGGATCTCCAGCTCCACCGTCGCGATCGGACGCCCGACGGTTCCCGGCGAAGCGGCCAGATCAGCTGAAGCAGCAACGGAAATCGCCGTGGACGATTCGGTCAAACCGTAGCTGTCGACCAATCCCTGTTGTGCCGCTGGCAGTTCCGCACGCAGTCGTTGCTGGAAAGCGGGAGAAGACGGCGCGGCACCGAGAGTGAAAGCGGTCAGCGAGGAAAGGTCGTAGCGGGCAAGGTTTCCGTGTTCCAGCAGCCGATGCGCCATGGTCGGCACGACGCCCCAGTTCGTCACCCGTTCCGCCTCGACCAGCCGCAGCACGCGCTCCGCGTCGAAACCTCCCTGGTGCACCACCACCGTGCTGCCGTCGGCCAACCTGGGCACCACCAGGTTGTGCAGTCCGGCGATGTGGAACAGCGGCACGCCGAGCAGATACCGCCGTGCGGACGGCTCCGTCGGGTCGCCGAGCACGCGGGCGATTTCGCTGTTGAGCCGGTGAAACTCGATGACCGACGTCAGATTCCGGTGCGTGTGCACCGCGCCTTTCGGCCGCCCCGTGGTGCCGCTGGTGTAGAGGATGACCGCCGGATCGTCCTCGGCAACCGCACACGAAGGCAGCGGTGCATCCGGCGTCCGTGCCAGCCGGGGGATGTCCTCCTCGACAGTCAACACCGGAACGCCATCCAGCAACGCGGCCCGCTTCGCGTCGGCGACTACCAGTGACGGCCGCGTATGCCCGACCGCGTACTCCAGCTCCGGCCGCGACCACCACGCGTTGTAGCCGACCACGATCGCGCCCAGCGACACCGTCGCCCAGAACGCGACCACCCACTCTGGACTGTTCGCTGCCGCGATCGCGACCCGGTCGCCCTTGCGAATCCCGTACTCGTCGCGCAGCGCACAAGCCACCGACGCCACCTGACGGGCATGCGCGGCGAAGGTGATCCGCCGGTCGGCAGTCACCAGGTACTCGCGCTCGCCGTGCCGCGCCGAGGCCGCCAGCACCTCCCCCAACGACCGCGCACGATGGGCGAAGACGGTCATCGGCACGCCCAGCACGTCTTCGGTGCGCAGTTCGCACGGCCCGCCGGGTGCGGTCAATGCCTGCCGAGGATCAGCGGAGAGGCTCATCAAGGTCTCCCTCCTCGCGCACCGGTGCGGGCGTGATTGTGCCTGCTCACCGCCGTATGCGCCGGGGCGATTCCAGTGACCGGGACCGGCTCAGAGGAACGCCGGCTCGCCGTACGCGCCCTGCCGCAGCAGCCCGGGCGACTCGGCCCGGCCGTCGAGGATCCGGTTGGTGCGCCGGGTGACCTTCCATCCTTCTTCGGTGCGGGCGAGCGCCCAATGGTTGGCCGTGGCGCGCCGGACGACGAAGCTGCCGTCCTGATGCACGACCATCAGCGAGTGGCAGACCGCGATCGCCGTGTCGCCGTCGACGGTCACGTGCGGCGGGCCGACGAAATGCGCGCACCCGCCGGAGATCCAGCCCTGATGCGCACTCGACCGCACCATCCGGGCCAGTTGTTCCCGGCCTTCGAGGTAGACCTCGTCGATGTCGTACACGCCGTCTTCGGTCCACAGCGCGGCAACGTCCTCCGCCGCGCCGGCGTCGGCCAGCGGACCGTACGCGGCGATCAGCCTGCTGATCTCGCGTTCGTCCTCCAGCCGCGCGAGCCGCGCCTCCAACTGGGCGATCCGGTCCACTTCAGACCTCGCTTCCTAGCTCGGCGAGCGCTTCGAGCTGCTCGCGGTAGTGGTCAGCGGACTTCGCGGCGACCCGCACGCTGATCGTCGTCGCCCCGGCCTCGACTACCCGGGCCAGCCGATCCCGGCAGGACGCCGCGCTCGGGTCCAGCGGCCGTCCGGGCGACAGCACGACCTGGAAGCCGTCCGGCAGCTCGACCGTGCCGAGCATCCGCCGCAGTTCGTCCAGCGAGAGTCCGAACGGGACCCAGCCGTCGCCCAGTTCCGCCGCCCGCCGGAGCGAGCGCTTGCTTCGGCCGCCGATCCACAGCGGGACTTTCGCCTGGACGGCGTGCGGTTCGACGATCAGCCCGGCGAAGTCGTAGTGCGGCCCGTGGTACTCCGGCAGCCGCTGTGACAACGCGGCCCGCAGCGCCCGCAACGCGTCGTCGGCCCGCTCGCCGCGCTGCTCGAACGGAGCGCCCAGCAGGTCGAACTCCTCCCGCAACGACCCGACGCCGAGGCCGAGCACGAGCCGTCCGCCGCTGACCGTGTCGAGCGTTCCGTAGCGTTTCGCGATCTCCAGCGGATGGTGGTAGCCGAGCACGAGCACCTGCGTGACCAGCCGGATCCGCGTGGTGCGCGCGGCGAGGAAACCGAAGGTGGCGAGCGGATCCCAGTACGTCGAGCCGCGCTGCTCCGCGACCGGGACCGGCACCGCGACGTGCTCGCTGCAGGTCAGATGGTGGAAGCCGAGCCGGTCCGCGGTCTCCGCGATCCGTGCCAGGTCTTCGATGCCCGCGGTGTCCTCCCAGGCGTTCGGATCCCCCGGCAGCCGGGTCACCACGGGGCTCACGAGGCCGATGTCCACACCGCCATGCCTACCGGCCCCCGCACCGGCGCGAGCGCGTTCTCCCGCTGATCGGGAGCTGTGCCGCAGTCGTGACCCGCCGCGAGGTTGACGCTGCCCTGGCCACCCCTTACCGTCAAAACTAGAAATGATTTCAATTCGTCCGCGAGGAGCACAGCATGACGGTTGCCGCGATCGAAACGGGCCCGCTGAGCACGGACGACGCGCCGGCCCGCAGCCTGCCGCCGTCGATGGTCGAGCGGATGACGCTGATCCTGGACGCCTTCGACGCGCCGAGCACCCGGCTCACCCTCGAGCAGGTCGCGCGCACGACCCACCTCCCCCGTTCGACCGCGCACCGCATCCTCGACCAGCTCGTGCGGCTGAAGTGGCTGTCGCACTCGTCGTTCGGGTACGCGCTCGGCAGCCGCGCGCTGAACCTCGGCGGCACCGGCGGCAACCACCTCGAACTGCGCGAAGCGACCGCCGCCGTGCTGCACGAACTGCAGCTGCGCACCGGGATGGTCGTCCACCTCGCGATCCTCGACGGCGGCGACGTGCGGTATCTGGACAAGGTCGGCGGCCGGTTCGCCGCGGTCGTCCCGTCGCGGGTCGGCGGCCGCGCGCCCGCGCAGTGCACCGCGCTCGGCAAGGCGATGCTCGCGTGGCTGCCCGCCGAACAGGTCGAGGACCGGATCATGCCGGTGCCCGGCCGCCAGACCAGCCGGACGATCTGCGATCTGGTGACGCTGCACCGCGAACTCGGCCGGATCCGCGACCGCAACGGCCTCGCCTTCGAACGCGGCGAGTGCTTCTCGGACATCGCCTGCGTCGCCGCCGCCATTCGCGGTCCGGAAGGGCCGGAGGCGGCGATCTCCCTGGTCGGCGACGCGCACACCGCGCTGGAACGCGTCGCGCCGCTCGTGGTGGTCGCCGCGCGGCAGGTCACGCAGGAGCTGTACCCGATGGTCCGGCTGCGCACGGCCGAACCCGCCTGGAACTGACTGTCCACAAAGGAATTAGCGTTATTGTTCCGCCTCGCTGAAGCGGGGCGCTGGAAGGAGATCCGACGATGACCACAGTGGAGCCGGACGAAGTCCGCGTGATCGAGGCCGGCGCGGCGCCCACGCGGTTCGCCCGCGGCTGGCACTGCCTCGGGCTGGCCGAGAGCTTCGCCGACGGGAAGCCGCACCCGGTCACCGCCTTCGGGCAGAAGCTCGTGGTGTTCGCCGGCAGCGACGACACTGGCGGCAAGCTCAACGTGCTCGACGCGTACTGCAGGCACATGGGCGGCGATCTGTCGCAGGGCACGGTCAAGGGCAACGAGGTCGCCTGCCCGTTCCACGACTGGCGCTGGGGCGGGGACGGCCGCTGCAAGCAGATTCCGTACAGCCGCCGGGTTCCGCTGCGGGCCCGCACCGCGGCGTGGACGACGATGGTGCAGGACAAGATGCTGTTCGTCTGGAACGACCCGGAGGGCAATCCGCCGCCGCCCGAGGTCGTCATCCCGCGCATCGAGGGCGCCACGCGCGACGACTGGACCGACTGGAACTGGTACGAGACGCACGTCGACACGAACTGCCGCGAGGTCGTCGACAACGTCGTGGACATGGCGCATTTCTTCTACGTGCACTTCGCTTTCCCGACGTATTTCAAGAACATCTTCGAGGGGCACGTCGCCACCCAGCTGCAGCGCGGGTCCTCGCGCGAGGACGTGCGCCCGCCCGCGAAAGAAGGGCAGCCGAAGGCGCTCGGCAACACCTCCGTCGCCTCCTACTACGGGCCGTCCTTCATGATCGACGAGCTGACCTATCACTACGAGGGCATGGACATCGACGCCGTCCTCATCAATTGCCACTACCCCGTAACCGCGAATTCGTTCAAACTGCAGTACGGGATCATCGTCAAACGCACGGACCAGCTCTCCGCCGCCGAGGCCGAGGAGACCGCCCGCAAAATGGGCGACTTCATCCGGATCGGCTTCGAACAGGACGTGCAGATCTGGAAGAACAAGACCCGGATCGAGAACCCGCTGCTGTGCGAGGAGGACGGACCGGTGTACCAGCTGCGGCGCTGGTACGAACAGTTCTATGTGGACGTCGCGGACGTCACGCCGGAGATGACCGAGCGGTTCGAGTTCGAATTGGACACCGCGAAGCCGAACGCGGCGTGGCGTGCGGAGGTCGAGGAAAACCTCAGCCGCCGGGCCGGCGTCTGATGGCGGTCCGCGTCGACAACCGGCTGTCAGACGAGCCGATGCGGCCAGTCCAATGTGGAACGTGCGAGGCCTGGCTGAACGTGCGCAAGAGCAGCTGGCACCAGACCAGCATCCAATGGGACACGGCGGCTTCCGCGCGGTGCACCGAGCGGCAGGCCTGTGCTGAGGGGCTGTTCCGCGGCTGTCATGCCTTGAGTGCTTCGATCGACCGGGCGGTCGCGGACGGAGGAATTCCGGTGGCAGGCGAATGATCGGCAACTATGGCCCGTGGGCGGTCATCGCAGGCGGCTCGGAAGGGGTCGGCGCGGCTTTCGCGGAGCAGCTCGCCGACTCCGGGATCAATCTCGTCCTGATCGCGCGCAAGCCTGAACCATTGGCCGATACCGCGGCTTCGGTTCGTGCTCGGGGCGTGGAAGTCCTTACCGTGCAGGCTGATCTGCTCGATCCGGAATCGCTCTCGGCCATTCGCGAAGCGACGGACGGGCTTGAGGTCGGTTTGCTCATCTTCAATGCCGGAGCGAACAGTTACGGGCATGAGTTCGTGACCGGTGATCTGTCGCGGGTGCGCGGGGTGATTGATCTGAACATCACCGCGCAGCTCGCGATGACGCACCATTTCGGGGCGCTGATGGCTGCCCGAGGGCGCGGCGGGATCATCCTGGTGGGCTCGCTGGCCGGGTATCTGGGGCAGGCCGAGATCAGCGTTTATTCCGCGGTGAAGGCGTTCAGCCGGGTATTCGCCGAGGGATTGTGGCTGGAGATGCGGGAACGCGGCGTGGACGTGCTCGAACTGGTGCTGGGCGTGACCCGGACCCCGGCGATGGAACGGGCCGGGCTGGCGTTCGACCTGCCGGGCCTGAACGTGGCCGAACCGGAGGACGTCGCGCGAGAAGGCCTGGCACACCTCGCGGACGGCCCAGTCTGGGTCGCTGGCGGAAACCTCGCCACCGCGGAAAAGCGGAGCGGCTTCCCGCGCGCGGCCCTCGCACTCGCCGCCCACGAAGCCACGCGGAACCTGCTCCCGCCGCGCTAGCGTTCCGTGAAGGACTCCTTGAGGGAATCGGACTCAAGGCGGCCCTGCGGGTGCGTGGGGAGCGCGCCTGCCCAGGTCGAGAAGGCCGGACCGACTGCCGACATCCGGGCCGGGCGGGCGGGAGCGCGGCGTGCGGTCTGTGAGGGGCACCTTCAGGGAATCTGATTCCCATGCCGAGGACTTAAGCCCGGCGATCCCGGCCTGCCGACCGTCGACAAAGGACGCCAACCTCGGCGAAACGCCCCATTGATGCCCATCTGACCGTGTCTGCGGACCGCAACCCCTGCCCGCGCCGATCCTGACAGGAGCCGCGCCGACCTGCGAACATGGGCAGGAAGGCGTCGATCGGGCATTCCACAGGGGCGAGCGTCCTGTGTGGACAGTCGGCAGGCTGAGGCCGCCCGGCCTAGGTCCCTGGCATGGGAATCTGATTCCTTCAAGGAGTCCTTCACGGACCACTCAAGAAGCCGCTGACTGCGGTGTGGAAACCGGTCGGGTCTTCTACCCACGGCAGGTGACCAGCGTCGGGCAGGCTGACCCGCGTAACGTTCGGCAGTGCCTGTTCCAGCGAGTCCACTGCCCAGCGCGGGCGGATGTCCGCTGCCCCGTCCACGATCAGCGTCAGCACCTTCAGCGTTTCGCACTGCTCGCGCAGGTCTGGCGAAGGCTCGCGGTTCAAAGCTGCGTTGCACTCGAAATTCACGCCGAACCACGGGTCCGCCATCGCTTCGGCGTGTTGCAGCGCCCGTTCCCGGTCCGCGAAGTCGGCCGACCATTGCAGCACGCAGTACTCCCGGTCTTCCTCCGCAGTACGCTCCCGGTCGCGCAGCCACTCCCAGCGCGCGAGGTGCCCGCCCAGTGACTCCCGGAGATTCCGCTGGTAGTCCGCGTGCCAGGACGAGTCGATGCCGGTGCCGGAGACGTAGACCAGCTTCGTCACGCGTTCCGGATGCGCCAGCGTGTAGCGCAACGCCAGCTGCGCGCCCCACGAATGCCCCAGCAGCGCGACGCGGTCCCAGCCGAAATGCGCACGGACCGCGTCCAGGTCCGCTACGGTCCGCTCGACCGAGTACGGCCCCTGCCGCTGCGACCGGCCGCATCCGCGCTGGTCCCAGCGACAGACCGTCGCGGCTGCCGAGAGCGCAGCCGCGACGTCCGCCATCATGTCCCACAGGCCTGGGCCGCCGTGGCAGAAGACGACCGGTTCGCCGTCGCCCTGCCGTGTCGCCCAAAGCCGGACCCCGTCGTCAGTCCCTACCGCTTGATCCACGCGACGCAGTATGACCCACCGCCACCGGAGCGAGCCCGCCGTTTTCCTCGACCAGCCCGCCCTGCGCCGGTTTGCGGCCGTGTTTCATCAGCAGGATGATCGCCACCCCGAAGACGCCGACGACGCCAGCCCACAGATAGGACTGGGTGAACGCGGAGTCGCCGTAGATCACCGCGTGCGATCCGGGCAGCGTCATCCGGACGTGCTCGGCCATGATCGCGCCGGTCACCGTCACGGCGGCCGACGACGCCAGCATCGCGATCACGCCGGCGATGCAGTTGCCCGCGCCGCCCAGCCGCTCGGGCAGCGCGTCCTGCAGCAGGTTCGCGTTGGAGGAATGCAGGAACCCGACCGCGAACCCGGCGACGAAGCTGGTGATCGCGACCTGCCACTGCACGGTGAACATCCGCGAGCCGAGGAACATCACCGCCAGGAAGCACAGGCTGGACGCGAGCAGCACCTGCCGCGCGCCGATCCGCTTCGACAGGTAGCCGCCGAGCGGGCCGACGACCATACCGACGATGCCGAGCGGGAACGTCCACAATGCCAGCTGCAACGCGGAAAGTCCTACGCCGTAAGTGTTTCCGGGGATGTGCGGGGTCTCGAACATGGTCGGGCTGAGGATGCCGTGCGCGTTCATCATGTACGACACCAGCCCGACCGCCACGACCGTCGGCAGGAACTTCCGCCCGACCAGCACCCGCAGGTCGATCAGCGGTTCGGCGACTTTCAGCTCGCGCAGCACGAACGCGGCCAGCAGCAGCACGCCGAGGCCGAACGCGCCGATCGTGGTCGTCGAGCCCCAGCCCCACACCCCGCCCTTGCCGACGGCGACGAGCAGCACGCCGAGGCTCGCGCCGAGCAGAATGGCCCCGAGAATGTCGAACGACGATTTGACCCGCACCCTGCTTTCCGGCACCAGCCACGCGTGCAGCGGAAGCAGGACGGCGACGTAAATGACCATGAACCAGAACACGCTGCGGAATCCGAAATTGTCGATCAGAGTGCCGGCGAGGAACGGTCCGGCGACCGCGCCCATCCCGATTCCGGTGACCACCGAACCGAGCGCGACCGGTACGTAGGAGCGCGGGACCACGTCGCGGACGAGCGCGTAGGAAATGTTCACGATGCCCACCAGACTGCCCTGCAGCAGCCGTCCGATCAGCAGCACCGCGAACACGTCGGTGGTCGCGCACAGGACGCTGCCGAGCAGGAAGATCCCGCCCATCACCAGGATGATCCGCTTCTTGCCGTAGCGGTCGGCGGCCTTGCCCGCGAGCGGCAGCACGACCGCGCCCGCCAGCGTCACCACCGAAGCCGCCTGCGCCACGTCGAGGGTCCGGAAATGCGCGGCCATCCCGGGCAGCGCCGGGTACACCATGAGGATTTCGAACGTGGCTATTTCGGAGAGCAGAATGATCAGCGCGCAGACCGCGATGATCCGCCCGCGGGGAACAGGTCCGTTAGCCGGATTCAGGTCGAGTGCCATGCCGGTCCCTTTCCAGAAGTGATCAGGGGAATCCCCGCCGGAATACGAGGTCCCGCGCTGATGAGGCCGGAATCGACGTGAGCGTAATCACGGCGCCGGAACGACCTTGGCGCGATCCCGCTCACCGGGAGTCCGCACTAGGCCTCGTACGTAACCCGCACCTGGTCCGTCCGCGGCCGAGCCTGGCACGCCAGAATCAACCCGTCCGCGAGGTCCTGCGCGTCGAGGACTTCGTTGTGCGCCAAGTCCACTTCCCCGCTCACCAGCACACAGGCGCAGGCACTGCACGCACCCTCCCGGCACGAGAACGGCGCGTCCATCCCCGCCGCGAGCAAGACGTCGAGCAACGCGTTGTCCCGCGGCCAGCGCAACGTCCGCGTCTCCCCGTCGAGTTCGACCTCGACCGTGCTCGCCGGACCGGATTCCGCCACCGCCACCGAGGCGAACGGATCGCCAGTCAGCGACGTGAACCGTTCCACGGTAAGTCTTTCCACCCCGAGTCCATTAAGGACTGTCGAGGCCAGCTCCATGAACGGGCCAGGCCCGCACAGGAACACCTCCCGCTCCCGATACGGTGCCAGCAGCGCCCGAAGCCCGGCCTCGGTCGGCAAGCCCTGCACCGATTCCAGCCAGTGCAGCACGGTCAGCCGGTCCGGATATTCCTTCGCCAGCCGGATCAGCTCGTCCCGGAAGATCACCGACTGCTCGTCCCGGTTCGCGTAGCCCAGCGTCACCCGTCCGGACCCGGCCCGCAGACAGGACTTCAGGATCGACATCACCAGCGTGATCCCGCTGCCGCCAGCGAGCAGCAGCAGATCCGCGTCGAGCGACCGCGGCGTGAACGTGCCCGACGGCCGCAGCACCTCAAGCACGGTCCCCTCGACCGCGTTGTCCACCAGCCAGTTCGACCCATACCCGCCGGCGGTGCGCTTCACCGTGATTCTCGGTGGCTCCTCGCAATGCGGCGAACTGCACAGCGAATAGCAGCGCGCGACACTGTCCTCAGTGGACGGAATGCGCACGGTGAGGAATTGTCCGGGCAGGTAATCGAAACTGTCGTCGAGCGGTTCCAGCACCAGTGAATGCGCGTCGGCGGTCTCGCGGATCACCTCGGTCACCCGCACCCGCATCGCACTCATGCCGAGCGCGCGGCATGCTGCGCCGCGAGATAGCCGAAGACGATCGACGGTCCGATTGTCGCACCGGGACCGGCGTATTCGTTGCCCATCACCGCGGCGGTCGTGTTGCCGGTGGCATACAGGCCGTCGATCGCCGAGCCGTCCTCGCGCAGCACCCGGCTGTTCTCGTCGCACACCAAACCGCCCTTGGTGCCGAGATCGCCGACCTCGATGCGGAACGCGTAATACGGCGTCTTTTCGATCGCGTCGAGACACGGATTCGGCAGCGTCGGGTCACCGTAGTACCGGTCGTAAGCGGATTCGCCGCGACCGAAATCGTCGTCCACTCCGGTACGGGCAAATCCGTTGAACCGTGCCACGGTTTCCGCCAGCGCGTCAGCCGGAACGCCGATCTTCTCCGCCAGCCCGGAAAGCGTCTCGGCGCGGTGCGCGATTCCCGCCGCGTAGTACGGCTCCGGAATCGGCGCGCCCGGCAGGATCTGCGCGAACGGATACCGCGCGCGGGCCTTCGCGTCCATGACGAACCACGCGGGCACGTGCCCGCCCTCGAGCTGCGCATGCACGAAGGTGACATACGGCGCGGACTCGTTCGTGAACCGCGTGCCCTCGGCGGACACGATGACCGAGCGCGGGATCGAGCGTTCGGACACCAGCGGCACGACCGCGCCGGACGGATGCCGCACCGACGGCATCCACCACGCGTCGTCCATCAGATCCGTGGCCGCGCCGACGCCGAGCCCGGCCTCGATGCCGTCGCCGACGTTCTCCCGCGCGCCACCGCTGTAATCGTCCCACGCGGCTTCCGGAAGATAGCGTTTCCGCAGATCGGCGCTGTGCTCGAAGCCGCCGGTCGCCAGCAGCACGCCCCGGCGGGCACGGATCCGCCGCTGCGCGCCGTCGTGCTCGGCGACGATCCCGGTCACCCGGCCGTCCTCGACCACCAGCTCGGTCATCGGCGACCGCAGCCACAGCGGGACCCCGGCGTCCTTCACCGCCATCCGCAGCCGCGCGACCAGCGCCCGGCCGCCCGTCGCCATGTGCCGGCGCCGCACCAGGTTGGACGAGACCCGCCAGGCGGCGACCACCGAAGCCCACCGGCCGCGCCAGGTGCGCTTAACCATCGCCAGATCGTGGTAATCCTTCGCGGTGACCCACAGGCCGAGCGGCCCCTTCATCGTGTTCGGCCGCTGATGCCGCTCGTCCTCCCCGAGGCGGCGGGTGTCGAACGGCTTCGCCTCGACCGAGCGGCCCAGCGGACGGCCGCCCTCCAGCTCCGGGTGGTAATCGGCGTAGCCCTTCACCCAGAAGAACCGCAGCCACTTGCTGCGTTCCAGCAGCTCCATCGCCGCCGGTCCGTGGTCGACGTACGCGTCGAGCCGCTTGGCGTCCACCCGGCCCTCGGTGAGCAATTCGAGGTAGCGGCGGATCGAGGCCCGGCTGTCGTCGTGGCCCGCCGCGCGCAGCGTCGGGTTGTTCGGGATCCAGATGCCGCCGCCGGAAATCCCGGTGGACCCGCCGTACATCGCGCCCTTCTCGACGACCAGCACGTCCAGCCCGGCCGCCGCCGCGGTCAGGGCCGCGGTCATCCCGCCGCCGCCGGACCCGACGACGACGAAGTCGTACTCGGCGTCCCAGCTCATCGCTCGCCGTCCTTCCGGAGCAGGAACGCGAGGACGGCGCTTTCCCACGCGTCCTTCTGCTCGATCATCGTCCAGTGCCCGCAGTTGGGGAGGATGTGCAGTTCCGCGTGGGGAATCGTGCGCATCGGGATCAGCGCCATGTCGAGCGGGCTGACCCGGTCGTCGCGGCCCCAGGTGATCAGGGTGCGGGCGCGGATCTTGCGCAGCGTCGCCCACAGCGGGGTGACGTCGACTGCCGCGGCCGCCTGCGCCTGGAGCACACCTTTGCCGTACATTTTCTTGGCACTGGCCAAGGAATCCGGAGCGGTGGCCAGCCGCCAGCGCTCCTCGATCAGCTCGTCGGTGATCAGCCGCCGGTCGAACACCATCGAATTCAGCCACTGCACGAGCCGCTCGCGCGTCGGATCCTCGACGAACTCGGTCAGCAGGTTGATGCCCTCCCCCGGAGCCGGGCTGAAGAGGTTCGTGCCCATGCCGCCGACGGTCACCAGCCTGCGCACGCGCTCCGGTTGCGCGATCGCGGTGCGGGTGGCGACGAACCCGCCCATCGAGTTGCCGACGAGGTCCGCGGAGCTGATGCCGAGCCCGTCGAGCAGATCGAGCACCGCGCGTTCGGCGGCGGGCATCGGCGGCTCCGCGACCGGGTCGCTCACGCCGAAACCGGGGAATTCCAGGATCAGGCACCGGAAATGCGCGGCGAACGACGGCAGGTTCTCCCGAAAGTTCTGCCATCCGGTGACGCCGGGACCGGATCCGTGCAACAGCACGACCGGCGGGCCGTCGCCTGCTTCGTGGTAGCGCAGCACGCCCCGGTCGGTGCGAAGTTCGCGCAGCGTCGCGTCGTGGCTCAGTTCCGGCATGGCTGACCTCTTGCTCGTGGGTGCGGGATAGCGCCGAAGCTAGCCAGCCGCCGGACGCGCGCGGTGCGGCAGTCCCGGTGACCGAGAGGCCCGAACCGCCGCGATACCGGCGGCTTTTACCGTCGAAGCCATGCACACCACCGAAGCCCCGGCCCCGTTGGAGATGCGCCGCGCGCTGAGCCGGTTCGCCAGCGGCGTCACCGTGGTGACCGGCGTCGACGACGGCGAGGCGGTGGGGTTCACCTGCCAGTCCTTCACGTCGGTTTCGCTGGAACCGCCGCTGGTGCTGTTCTGCGCCGACCGCGGCGGCCGAGCGTGGCCGCGCATCCGGTCCGCGGGCCGGTTCTGCGTCAACGTGCTGGCCGAACCGCAAGCCGACCTCTGCGCCCGCTTCGGATCCCGCCGCGGTTTGCGTTTTGAGGGGCTGGATTGGGAGCTTTCCCGGTGGGGCACGCCGGAATTGCCCGGGGTGCTGCTGCGCGTGCACGCCGACGTCGAAACCGTGCACCCGGCCGGCGACCACGACATCGTCCTCGGCCGCGTGCTCGCCCTCGACCCCGGCGCCGACGACCGGCCGATGATCTTCTACCGCGGCGACTTCGGCGTCGAAGGCAGTCCGGACGAGGTCCCCGGCTACCTCTGGGGCTGGAGCGACCGCTGAGCCTCCTCCTCCAACGCCCGCACCATCGCCACCGCCGCCGCCCCCGGCTGCTCCCCCGTCACCGCCCACAGCGAACGTCGCAAGCCGCCGCTTTCATCGCGTACCGGAACCCACCGCACGTCCGCCGGCAGCGAGTCCGCCGCGAAGCCCGGCACCAGCGCGATTCCCAGCCCCGCCGCGACCAGGCCTAACCGCGTCGGCCACGCGCGCACCGCGAACGCGATCTCCGGCCCGGCGATTCCCGGCCAGGCCCCGAAATCCGGGGCGCTGCCCGCGCCGACGATCCAGTCCTGCTCGGCCAGTTCGCCCGGCTCGACCCAGCTGCGCCCGGCAAACGGATGCGCTTCCGCGACCGCGACGCCGTAGCCGATTCCGCCGCGCAATTCGGTGCGGCGCACTCCTGCGAAATCGTATTCCGGCAATCCGTCCCCGGTCACGGCCACCGCGACGTCGAGCCGACCGCGGCGCAGCGACTGCAGCTGGGCCGGCGTCGCGGATTCGGCGATCTGCACCTCCACGCCCGGATGCGCGCGCAGCAGCCGGGAAATCGCCCTCGGCAGCAAAACCGCCGACGCGGCGGGAAATCCGCCGACCGCGATCCGCCCGGCCAGCCGATCGCGCAGCCCGGCCAGCTCCTTCCCGGCCGCGCTCACGCTGTCCAAAACCCGTCCGGCATGCCGGATCAGCACTTCGCCCGCCGCAGTAGGGCGGATTCCGCGCGCATGCCGTTCGAACAACGCGGTTCCGGTAGCGCGCTCGCTGGCCGCGATCTGCCGCGACACCGCCGACTGCGTGTACCCGAGCCGGTGCGCGGCAGCGCTGAACGACCCGGTGCGGGCCACCTCGACCACGACCCGGAGGCCGGTGAGCGTCAGATCAGCCATTCCGCCAACCATATCCGAAACGCGCCCGGCCCCGGACGTCCACAGTAGACGCCACCGCGGCCTCCTCCCCTGTGCCACGACGCGAAATGCCGGGCCCGGCCCAGCGGACCGGGATTTTCGCGCCCCGAAGGACACCGAGAGTGCCCCAACTACCCCGCCGCGGGTGCCGCCGAACGCCTGAATCGCCGTTGCGGCGAACAGGCGAACTCGCGGCGAACTCACCGCGCGGGCGAAACGCAGGCGCGGAATGCGGCGATGTCATTGCCAGGAGTGGCGAAAAGAATCTCCAGCGTGACCGCCGGCCGGCGGTCTACTGTGGAATGCCCGCGCCCACCCGCTGTTCACCGGGTGGCCGTCGCCGCTTAACCGATGACAGTAACTTTCCGGCGGCAGGCCCGCGATGTCCTTTTTGACTGCGACGGCTCGTCACCGGACAGCCGTCCGAGCCGGACTGAGGTTGCGACACATGAAAAGCGCTCGAAGTCCACGCCGGACTCCCCGCTTCCAGCTGATCGGCGGCCCGGGAAACGCGACGAGGTGGCGGCTCCTCGGCACGAACAACGCTTCGCTGGGGCTGGGCACCGTCGACTACCGCAACGGGGAGGAATGCGTCGCGGCGATCCAATGGCTGTGCGCGAACCTCCCGCGCACGCGCATGGAACTGACCCACGACCACGGAATCGACTGGCGGTGGATCCTGCGCGCGGGCAACGGCCCGGTCGCGTCGGCGAGCCACGCCTACGGACGCCGGATCGAAGCACAGCACGGATACGAACGATTCGTCACCGCGATCGGCGAGGCGGCGGAATTCGCGGCGGAGGGCCGGATCACCGACTGGCGCACCAAGTACCGGCTGCCCGGCTAACGCGTTCGTCGGGCATTAACTCCCGCGCCGTCGGGCGGGAACGCGAATTGCCGGGCACTGTTCGCGCAACCCCGCGAGGTTGGTCTCGACCACGGAATCCCGTGGTCGAGACCAGACAGAAAGAGTACAAACTGATGCGTGCTCGTACTGCCCGGTTCGTGGGCGTCTCCGCCGCGGCCGCCGCTGGCGCCGCCCTGCTCTTCCCGGGTACCGCCAGCGCAATCCCCGGCCCGAACCAGCTCCCCGAGGTCGTGGCGGCCGTGGGGTCCGACACGATCGCGGACGTCACCACCGCGGTCTTCGCCGCGGCCAACGGCTCCGCGGCGAACAGCGACCCCGACAACTACGTCAACGTCCCGCCGGTTCTCGCGCCCGGCGCGTCGTTCAGCGTCCCCGGCGACATCTACGACAACGGAACCACCTACAACGGCACCAACCCGCCGCCCAACGGTTCCTCCGCGGGCAAGACCGCGCTGGCCAACGCCGCCGCGGCCGGCAGCGGCTCGGTCGACCTCGCCCGTTCCTCCTCCCCGCGGTCGGCTTCCGACCCGTCGTCCTTCCAGTACTTCGCCTTCGCGAAGGACGGCGTGTCCTGGGCCGCCTCGTCGACCGGAGCCGGCGCGGGCGTCACCCTGACCCTGGCCCAGCTGCGCGGCATCTACAGCGGCACCATCACCAACTGGAACCAGGTCGGCGGCACCAACACCCCCATCTCCGTCTACCTGCCCCAGGCGGGCTCCGGCACGCTGTCGTTCTTCACGAACACGGTGCTCGGCTTCGACCCGACCACGAAGCCGGTCACCATCAAGCGATTCCAGGAGAACGAGGGCACCACGATCCCGGCGGCCGACCAGGCTTCCGCGATCGCGCCCTACTCCGTGGCCCAGTGGGTCGCGCAGGGCAACGGCGTCGTGAGCGACAAGCGCGCCGGCTTCTTCGAGGGCACCCTGACCGGTGCCGGTTCGGACGGCGCCCCGGTTTCGGGCTCCGCGCCGAACTACGCCCCGGCCTTCGCCGACGGCTTCCTCGGCGCCCGCTTCGTGTACTACGTGCTGGACACCCGCTCGCCGTCGCACGACGCGGCGCTCAACGCGGTCGGCTTCGACTCGTCCGGCCCGAGCCCGCTGTGCAACGGCAGCCTCGCCGGCACGCTCAGCCAGTACGGCTTCAAGCCGCTCGCCCCGGTGAACGGCGTCACCTGCACGCTTTCCTGATCCGCTCAGCACACCGGACCGGCCCGGCCAGGGAGCTTCTTCCCCGGCCGGGCCGGTTCCGTTTCCGCCCGCACTACTACCGCTGAAGGAGCGCACGTGAGAAGCACTGCTCAGATCTCCGCGGTGACCGCGACCGTCGCGGCCGGTTGCCTCCTCTTCCCCGGTCTCGCCGACGCGGTGCCCGGCCCGAACGGCGTCCAGGAGGTCGTCACCGCGGTCGGAGCCAGTACCACTTACGAAGTCACTGGCGCGATCTTCGCCGCCGCCAACGCTTCCGCGGCGAACACCGACCCCGACACCTACGTCAACCTCCCGCCGGATCCCGCGCCCGGCGGCCCGTTCGATCCTGGCGACGGCTCAGGCGACGTCGTCCGTTCCGATCTGCCGCGGTCTCCTTCCGACCCGGCGGCCTTCCAGTACTACGGCTTCGCCAAGGACGCGGTGTCCTGGGCCGCCTCGTCGACCGGTGCGGGCGCGGGCGTCACCCTCACCCTGGCCCAGCTGCGCGGCATCTACGACGGCACCGTCACCAACTGGAACCAGGTCGGCGGTGCCAACGCACCCATCACGGTGTACCTTCCCCCGGCTGGCTCGGGTACGTCAGTGATTTTCGCCAAGGCGGTCCTCGGTTTCGACCCGGCCGCCAAGCCGGTCGCCGTCCATCGGTTCCGGGAACACGACGCCACCACCATTCCCGCCGCCGACCGGCCGACCGCGATCGCGCCGTACTCCGTGGCGCAGTGGGCCGAGCAAGGCAATGGCGTTGTCAGCGACAAGCGTGCGGGCTTCCTCGCCGGAACCCTCATCGGCGCCGGTTCGGACGCTTCCCCGGTCGCGGGGACTCCGCAAAACTACGTCCCGGCCTACGGCGAGGGCTTTCTCGGCGCGCACTCCGTCTACTACGTAGTCGACACCCGCTTGCCGTCCCACGACGCGGCCGTCAACGCGATCGGCTTCGACCAGACCGGCCCGAGCCCGCTCTGCGCCGGCAGCTACGCCAGCATCCTGGCCCAGTACAGCTTCAAACCGCTGCCAGCCAGCCCGGCCGGGATCACCTGCACCCTCTCGTAACCGCGTCGAACCGGGGGCTGGCGCACCCAGCCCCCGGTCCCGAGCTTTCAGGCCCAAGCAGGCAACAACCGCCACACTGCCGACGCCGCCAGCACCGCCAACGCCAGCAACGCGGGCGTGGTCAGCACATACGTCGACACCGAACGCCAGCGCCGGTACAACACCGTCGCGCCCACCGCCACCACCGCGAAACCGCCGAAGGCCAGCACCAGCCGGGCCCAGCCGCTCGGATCGCCGGTGCGCCCGTCCTGAGCGTCCGCCCGGCCGTTCTGCGGCGTGGGACGAAACGGTTTTCCGTCAAGGACCGCAGTCACCACCGTCGCGCTCGATGCCGAGCCCGGCCACCATGAATCCGACGTGACGAGCGTCAGCCGGTCGTTCTCGGTACGGCCGTAGTCGCGGTCCTCGTCCAGGTCGCGGGTCGCGGTGTCGGTCACGGTATAGACCGATTTCCCTTGCGTGGTCGCGACGACGAGCTTGTCTCCCCGCGACAGTTCGCCGAGCTGGGAGAACGGCGCGCCATACCCGGAGTACCGGCCGACGATCGCCGAGTTCCCCGGCTGCCCCGGCCCCGACGTGCCCGGCACGTGCCCCGGACCGGACATCGTCTCCCCCGGTTCCACGCCTTCGAGCACGACCTGCTGCGCGTGCAGCTTCGGGATCTCCAGCACCGCCACCGGCGAACCGAACTCCGGCGGTTTCGTCACCGGCGCGGCACCGAGCAGCGTGCGGGCCGCTCCCTGTGCTTGCGCCATCCGGTCCTGCAGCACGGACAGCGCCGCCCGCTGGTCGTTGTTCGCCAGCATCGGCCCGAGCGCGTAGGCGACGATGCCGAAGCACACCACGGTGGTGACCAGCCAGCCGACCACCGCGACCACTGTCCACTTAGGAGTAAAGCGCACCGAGGCGCTGAGCGTCGCGGTCATGCCCGGCACCGCAACGCAACGAGCCGATTGACCCACGACGGCAACGGCTTCCCAGCGGTCAGATACCCGGTCGCCGAGGGCAGCAACACCAACGCGACGACGGCGAGCAACGGAATCAGCGCGCCCAGCACGCCCGCGCCCGGGAACAGCGGGATCTTCACCGACGCGGCCAGGCTGCGCGCTTCCTGAACGCTCGCCTGCGTCGGTGCCTTCATCGCCAGCGCGGCAGCTTCCGCCGCACCCGGGCCGTTCGAGCCGGAGCGGGCAAGCGGACCGCCGAAACCACCGCCCGGCGGAGCACCGCCGGGCGTAGCACCTGGCCCGGCGGTGCCTGCCGAGCCGGGATTCTGCGCTTCCTTCTGCTCGTGACAGGACGCCGCTGCCGTGCCGGTGCCGACCTTCGCCGCGGCCGCCTGCGCTGCGGACAGGAGGTCCGGCGTCAACGGAACCAGGCCAGCGCCCAGGGTGCCCTGACCGCCGTTGGTCGCGGCTTTCAGGAAGGTCGTCAACTGCGCCTGTTTCGCGGTCTGTGGCGCACACGAAGCGTCCACCAGCGGATTCAGCGGCGCGGTGAGCGACTCGACGAACGTGAGCGGATACGCCTCCGGGTCGTCGCTGGCGACGATCCGCACTGAGCCGTCCTTGGCCTGCTCAGTGTGCGCGGCCGCGGCCTGCAGCGACTTCGGGGTCGGCGCGACGTAGCCGCCCTTGCCGTTGGGCAGGGCCACCGGAGCCCAGCCGTTCTCGGTCGCGGTGGCCAGGTCGGTGACGACCCAGTTCAGGCAGCCCTTCCCGCACTCGTTCCCCGTCCCCAGCGTCGCGTTGCTGACCTGCTTGCGCACGTTGACCTGGCCGGTCTTCGCGTCGACGTTGTGCACGCCGCCGTCGCCGAGGTTGAGCGCGTTGAGGTCGGTGACCACGCCGACCGGCCCCTCGCTCCCCTTCAGCGGGTTCTTCTGGAGATCCACGAACTTCCCGTAGGTCCAGGCGGGCAGCCCGTTCAGCCTGCTGCTGAGCACCAAGGGCACAGTGCTCGTCCCGATTTCGCCGGTGACCCCGTAGAAATCGGTGGTGAACTGCCCGGCGCGCGTGTTGGGTGCCAGGAGGGCGTTGGCGGCTCCGCTGATCGCGGCCAGCGCGGGATTTCGCTGCACCAGCGCGGACTGGTCGGTGAAGATGCCGCCCCGGCCCGTGCTGTCCGGAGCCAGGCCGCCCTTGCTCAGCAGGTTGGCGAGATCGTCCCAGCTGAATTTCAGGTTGTCGGCCAGTCGCGAGTTCAACGCGCCGCCGTCGTCCCGGCGATCCGTCGGCGCCCAGCCGACCGCGGCGAGCACTGTCGCGTTGAGCGCCGCCGGGACGTAGCTGCGAGCGCGGACCTGCTGCGCGGCCAGCGTTCCGCCGGAGCCGGTGACCTGCACGTCCGACTCGCCCTTGTCGAAGGAGGTCAGCCCGACGTCCTCGCTCTCGTTCACGATGTTGACCGGCTGCGCGGCCTGGGTCGGCGCGCAGAGCATCTGGTTCCAGCCGACCGCGGTGCGGCCGAACCGCTCCGGCATGCTGCCGGTCAGCGTGCTGGCCCCGACCCCGCCGCAGCCCTTGATCTGGAGCCCGGGAGCGGACGCGCGGAAGACGATCGAACTGTCGTACACCGTCCGCGCGGGAGCGGTCGCCGTCGCCGGGACGAAGATCCGGAGCGTCATGGTGCACGGGTGGTTCTCGTCGCAGGAGAACGAATACTGCTTGTGGTCCGGGTTGTTCGGCCACGTCAGCTTCGGCGGCACCGGCTTGATCGAGGTGAAATCCGGGTCGAACGCGATGATTCCCGGCGTGCGCGCCCCACGCGGCACGTAAGTGTCGAACACGATGTTGTGCGTGGTCGCGCTCCGGCCGACGTCCGTGGGCGGCGGCTTGAATTCCGTGCCCGACAGCTCGTCGTTGAAGGCCCCGCAGTAGGCGGTGACGCGGGCCGCGACGTCCGGATTATGCGCCCCGGTCGCCGGTTTCACGAGGGAGTCCCGCAACGGCACCGGGCACACCGCGTAGTTCGCCGTGGCCCCCGCCGGCAGCCCGGAGATCGTGATGCGCAGCGGATCCCCGTCCTGCGCGTTCATCGGATCGCTGCCGGTCACCTGCACCTGATAGTTCAGCGGGCTCGGCTGCGTCTGCGCGGACGCCGACGGCACCGCGGCGACGCCGAGCACCGCGAGCACCCCGGCGGCGAGCACGAGCGCCACGCGTCTGAAGCGGTTCATGGGTTCAACCTCTCCAGCGTCGCGCGCGGCGTCAACAAACGGGAACGGAACGCGGGCACCGGTTCACGTACGCGCCGTCGGGCCTTCGCTGTCCAGCCAACTTTCCCCGCTCCCGGCTCGTAATACTCGCTCCCGTGACCGTCTCGACCTCCCCGTCCGGCCCCGCGCCGCCGGACCGTCTCGTCCTCGCCGACCTGCCTTCCCGCGCCGACCGGCTCTTCCGCCGCGTCACGAGCGGGGCCGGGCTTTCGGTGCTCGCGCTCCTGATCGTGATCGGCTTCTTCCTCGTCTACCGGTCCGCGCCCACGTTCGAGGCCAGCGGTTTCGGCTTCTTCACCACGATCCAGTTCGACCCGGCTTCCGGGCGCTTCGGCGTGCTCGGCCTGCTGTACGGCACCGTGGTGGTCGCGCTGATCGCGGTCGCGTTCGCGGTGCCGCTTTCGGTGCTGGCCGCGCTGTTCATCAGCGACTACGCCAGCCCGCGGATGCGCGGCTTCCTCACCGGGCTGGTCGACCTGCTCGCCGCGATTCCCAGTCTGCTCTACGGACTGTGGGGATTCAGCTTCCTGCGCCCGTACATCACTCCATTGTCGGAATGGCTGACCGACAATCTCGGCTGGTTCCCGCTGTTCGAAACGAAACCGGGCGCGGTGCTGTTCAACTCGATGTTCGTCGCCGGGCTCGTCGTGTCGCTGATGGTCATCCCGATCACGACCTCGGTCATCCGCGAGGTTTTCACCCAGACTCCGCCCGGGGAAAAGGAAGCGGCGCTCGCGCTGGGAAGCACGCGCTGGGGCATGGTGCGCACCGTCGTGCTGCCGTTCGGCCGGGGTGGGATCATCGGCGGCTCGATGCTCGGGCTCGGCCGGGCACTCGGCGAGACGATCGCGGTTTCCCTTCTGCTGCCACAGGTTCCGGAACTGACGACGCACCTGCTGGAGTTCGGCGGCGCGACCATCTCGGGCTTCATCGCCAATAACGCCGGCCAATCCGGACCCGCGCTCAGCGGTTTGATGGCGGCCGGGCTGGTGCTGTTCCTCTTCACCCTCGCGACGAACTTCACCGCGTCGGTGATCATTTCCCGCAGCCGTTCCGGAGCGGGAGTCGACGCGTGACCGCCACCGAAATCCGCACCGAAGAAGTGCGTCCGGTCCCGGTCCGCCGCCGCACCTCCGCAACCACCCCGCAGGACCGGCTGGTGGCGCTCGGCTGCGCCGCGTCCGCGACGCTGCTGACCTGGTTCGTGATGCACCAATTGCTGGTGTCGCCGGGCTGGCTCGCCGACCTCGTCGTGGCCTACCTGCTGTACCTCGGCATGCTCTACCTCGTCACCCGCGACCGGCTGGGCAGGCTCGCCGCGGTCGACAAGCTGGTGTCCGCGGTCGTGGTGAGCGGCGCGGTCGGCCTGCTGATCCCGTTGCTGTTCCTGCTCGGCTACATCGTGGTCAAGGGTGTGCCGAGCCTGCGGCTGGCCTTCTTCGGGCACGACATGTCCGCCGTCGCGCCGACCGATCCGGCGACCGCGACCGGCGGTCTGCACGCGATCGTCGGCACCCTGGAGCAAACGGCGCTCGCGCTCGTGTTCGTCGTTCCGCTCGGCGTGCTGACCGCGGTGTTCCTCAACGAGACCCGCTCCCGGTTCCGCCGCCCGGTACGGATTTTCGTCGACGCCATGAGCGGCCTGCCGTCCGTGGTCGCCGGACTTTTCGTCTACGCGGCACTGATCTTGCCGCCCGCTCAACTCGGCTTCTCCGGTTTCATGGCGACGCTCGCGTTGACGATGATCATGCTGCCGACCGTCACCCGCACCGTGGACGTGGTGCTGCGCCTAGTCCCCGACGGCCTCCGCGAAGCGTCGCTCGCCCTCGGCGCGAGCCGCGCGCGCACGGTCTGGTCGGTGGTGCTGCCGACCGCGCGCACCGGCGTGAGCACCGCGATCATCCTCGGCATCGCGCGTGTAGTCGGCGAAACCGCGCCGCTGCTGTTCACCTCCTTCGGCACGCTTTCGATGAACTTCAACCCGTTCAGCGAGCCGCAGGAAAGCTTGCCCCGCTTCGTTTACCGCTACATCAAGGAACCGCTCGCCTCGGCGCAGGAACGCGGGTACATCGGCGCGCTGGTGCTGATCCTGCTGATCTTCGCCCTGTTCGCCCTGACCCGGCTGATCGGCCGCAAACGCTGGTCGGCGCGCCGCACGAAACCCAGGAGTGCCCGGTGACCGAAATCCTCGAAGCCCGCGAACCCGTCCGGGTGCTCGGCGGGCCGCCGCCCGGCGCGGCGGCGCTGGAGGCGCGCGGCGTGCACGCCTGGTTCGGCGACCGGCTCGTGCTGGAAGACGTCACTCTCGCGATGCCCGCCAACGAGGTGACCGCGCTGATCGGCCCGTCCGGCTGCGGCAAGTCGACGTTCCTGCGCATCCTCAACCGGATGCACGAACTGGTCGGCACCGCGAGCCTGGCCGGCGAGGTCCTGCTGGACGGCGACGACATCTACGCCGAGGGCACCCGCGCGCAGCACGCGCGGCTGCGGATCGGCATGGTGTTCCAGAAACCCAACCCGTTCCCGGCGATGTCCATTCGCGACAACGTCCTCGCCGGGCTCAAGCTCGCCGGCGTCCGATGCGCGGACAAGGACGGGCTGGTCGAGCAGAGCCTGGAACGCGCCGGCCTGTGGCGGGAGGTCCGGGACCGGCTCAACTCCCCCGGCGGCGCGCTCTCCGGCGGGCAGCAGCAACGGCTGTGCATCGCCCGGTCGCTCGCCGTGCAGCCGAACGTGCTGCTGATGGACGAACCCTGCTCGGCACTCGACCCGACGTCCACCCGGCGGATCGAGCAGACGATCGTGGAGATCTCCGACGAGGTGACCGTCGTGATCGTCACGCACAATATGCAGCAGGCGCAACGGGTTTCGCATCATTGCGCGTTCTTCCTCGCCGGGGAGAACGAGCCGGGCCGGGTGGTCGAACACGGTTCGACGGAGCAGATTTTCGAGAATCCCGAAGACAGCCGCACCCACGACTACGTCCACGGCCGTTTCGGCTGATCCAGGGAGATCTTCGATGCACCACACCAGATGGGCCGGGCTCGCCTGCGCGGGGGCGCTGCTGGCCGGCCAGGTTTTGCTCGCGCCAGCCGCCGAAGCGTTCAGCCAGGTCAACGGCTCCGGATCGACCTACGTCGGGCTCGCGATGAGCGATTGGCAAAATGGCGCCAATTCCCGCGGTATTCCGGTCAATTACAGCGCACTCGGGTCCCCGGCGGGGGTCAATCAATACGGCGATCACACTGTTGACTTCGCCGGTACCGAAGCGGAAGTCAGTTCCCTGGAAGCCGCTGGCGGCGGCGGGGCTACCGCCAAACAGCGTGGCTATCAATACGTTCCGGATGTCGCCGGAGCGGTCGCAGTGATGTACAACGTCACCGACGCCGGCGGACGGCGGGTCGACACCCTGCACCTCACCCGGGACGTCATCGCCCGGATCTTCGCGCGGCAGATCACCCGTTGGAACGACCCGGCCATCAGCGCGACCAACGGCGGTTTTGCCTTGCCAGATCAGCCCATTACGTTGGTGGGACGCAGCGGACAGTCCGGTACCACGGCGTTGTTCTACGACTTCGTGGCCCACGTCGCCCCCGGACCGTACGGGGATTTCGTTTCCCGCAACGTCGACAAGGGCATCGGACCGCTGCCCGCCGGGGTCCGGCCGATCCAGCTGCCGACCCGGGGCCCGGACGCGGATTTCTACCGGCTTTTCGCGGATTCCGACCAGATCGCGCAGACGCTCGCCAACGGCAGCGTCCCGTTCTCCATCGGATACGACGAATTCGGTTACGCGAAGAAATACAACGCGCCGACCGCGTGGGTGGAGAACCAGGCCGGAAAATACACCCTGCCCTACGCGGCCAATATCGCGGCTGCGCTCACCAAGGCCAACCTGCGGCCGGACCTCAGCCAGGAACTGTCCGGGGTCTACGCCAACCCGGATCCGTCGACCTACCCCATCTCGGCTTACTCGTATTTGATGACACCGTGCGGGTCCGGACGGGACACCTGCAAGGGCGGCTATCCGGACGGAGCCAAAACGGAGACGATGACGGCGTTCATCGAGCACATCGCGTGCGACGGCCAGATCAACATGGCGCGGATCGGCTATTCGCCGCTGCCGCCCAACCTGTCGCAGGAGATGATGAACGCCAATGCCCGGCTCACCGGCCGTCCGGCCAAGCAGCTCAGCGCGGGCAACTGCGCCAACCCGACCTTTCACGGCGGCCTGGGGGCGGGAGCGACCGCGCCCGAGGACCCGTTCGTCGGTCTGGGCGGAGTGGACGCGCTGACCCACGGCGGAACCGGCGGCGGGCCCAAGGCCGCGGCGAAAGAGGGCCCGAAGTCGTCCGCCGGTGCACAGGCTTCGACCGGACCCGCGGCGTCCTCGGCTTCCGGGCCGGATGCTTCGGACGCGAATGGCGGATCGCGGGATTGGCGCAATGCCGAACCTGCCGCGTACGAAGGCAGCGGATTCGGCGGGTTCGGCGCGTGGGCCGCGCTGGTCTTGTTCGCCGCGATCTGCGTACCGTTAGTGGTCCGCGGAATCATCCGGCGGCTGCGACGAACGGGATAGCGCTGCCTCGACAAGGCGAGATCACGCGGCCAGGCAGCTGTTTCGGCCGTGTTCCCCGCGGCCGAGGTTAATTCCCCCGCCAAGGTGGAGCCGACCCCCAACCCCACCGAGGCACCGGCTGATCCCCCACCGGCCCGGCATCCGGCGCGGAAAACACCACCGCCAGCCTGCTGCCCCACTCGAGATATCCGGCGAGGGCGGCGCGGAACTCCGGGTCGGCGGGCAGCCCGACATCGTCGGCGGTGGCCAGCAGCAGCGAGACCCACCGGCGCCGCTGCGGTTCGGTGATCGCGCGGCCGGTATGCCGGGAGATCATGTGTTCGTGCCCGCCGTGGTGCGCGGTGTACGCAGCCGGACCGCCGAACACCTCGCCGAGCCAGACCGCCACGTGTGCGGGGTGTTCCGGGCTCATCCCGGCGAACACCTCGGCGAGCAGGTCGTCCTCGGCCACCTTCGCGTAAAACGCCTCGGTCAGCTTCGCCAGCGCCGCTGCTCCGCCCGCCCACTCGTAGAGTGTCGGCACCGCACCGCCCGGCCCGGCCACCTCGGTGCGTTCGTAATGCCGCATCTCCTCGATGTCCTCGACGTAGGGCCGGATCTCGGCGAAGAACGCGGCGAACCGCGGCCCGCGCCGGAAACCGTGGAGGTGGGCGTCGGCCGAGGTCCAGCCGATGCGCAAGATGTAACTGCCGGGCTCATCCACGGCGCGAGCGAGTTCGTAGTCGTGACACTCTTCCGCCGCGGCCAGCGACTCGGCCGCCCGCTGGTAAGCGGCTTCGAAGTCCGCGTGCCCGCCGTCCGGGATGCGGTAGCGGATGTACTCGATGATCACCGGATCAGCCAAGCACTTGCCGGGCCGGCCGCCTAGTACGCACTTGCCGGTGCGTACCCCTGGCAGGCGATGATGGCGGGATGAAAGCGCGCTACTCCTGTGCGGTCGAGCTGGCTGTCGACGTCATGGGCGGGAAGTGGAAGCCGGTGATTCTGGCGCGGCTCAAGGAAAGCCCGCACCGCTACGGCCAGCTGCGCCGGGCCATTCCGTCGATCACCGAGAAGGTGCTCACCGAACAGCTGCGGGAACTGGTCGAGGCCGGGCTGGTGAACCGGACCGAGGTGGCCGGCCGGGTGCCGACGGTGGAGTACCGGCTGACCCCGTCCGGCGACGAGCTGCGCCCGGCGCTGACCGCGCTGTACGAATGGGGCAGCCGCTACGCCGAGCGCAACGGCATCGCAGTCGGCACGTCCTGAGCCTGGCGGTCAGGAAAGCAACTCGGCCAGCACCGCCGCTTCGCTGATGTCACTGCGTTTGGTCGCGGTCAGCAGACTCAGCGGCCCCTCTTCAGCGAGCGCACGCAGCCGCGCCAACGCTTCGGCCCGTTCCGGTTCCTCAAGCTCCGCGCGGTAGCGCCGGGCGAACTCGTCGTAGCGGTCCGGGTCGTGGGCGTACCACTTGCGCAGTTCCGTTGAGGGCGAGACCTGCTTCAGCCACTCATCCAGCTGCGCACGGTCCTTGCTGAGCCCGCGCGGCCACAGCCGGTCGACCAGCACCCGCGTGCCGTCGGTGGATTCGGGCGGATCGTAGACCCGGCGCACCTGGACTCGGCTCATCGGGCAACCGGCTCCTTCCTCGGCGGGGGCTCCCGTCCAGCCTCCGCCAGCGGGCGCCGCCACGCAAACGAAGCGGGTATAACCCCAGGGTATGGAACTGCGTCAGCTGCGGTACTTCGTCGCCGTGTTCACCGAGGGGTCGATCAGCCGGGCGGCCGGGTCGCTTTTGATCTCGCAACCCGCGCTGACCAGGCAGATCCGCGTGCTCGAGCGCGAACTCGGGACGCCGCTGTTCGACCGGGTGCCGACCGGCGTCCAGCCGACGGTCGCGGGCCGGGCGCTGCACGAGCACGCCCGGCAGGTGCTGCGGCTCGCCGACGCCACCCGCGAGGTCACGCGGTCCGCGGCTCCGGTCAAGGAACACGTCGAGATCGCGTTGCCGCCGGGGATTCCGCAGGACTGGGTGCTCAAGGCGCTGGCCGAGATCCGCCGTCAGGTGCCGGCCGCGGCACTGTCGTTTTTGGACGCCAGCAGCACCGAACAGCTGCGGATGCTCAGCGAGGGGCGGATCGACATCGGGCTGGTCCACCAGAACCCGCCGTCGACGCTGCAGGGGAAGTGGCTGTTCGAGCATCCGTTCGGGGTTGCGATCCGGCCGGGGCACACGCTTTTCGGGCGCGCGAAATGCCGCTTGCGGGATCTCGACGACGTCCGGGTCCTCGCGCACTCCCGGGCGCAGGTCCCGGCGGGCCACGACCAGATGCGCGCGGCGGCGCACGGGCTCGGGATATCACCGCACTGGCGGCTCGCCCGGTTCAACGAGAACGCGCTGGCCTGCGCGGAAGCCGTCGAGGCGGACGCGGTGCTGCTCAGCCGCCCCAGCGCGCACCGCATGCTGCCCGGCTGGGCTTGGAGCGAACTGGTCGAACCGAACGTCCCGCTCACGACGTGGGCGGCGTGCCAGCCGCAGACCCGGCGGATCGTCAGCGCGGTCATGGACACGCTGGCCGCGTTTTAGCGTTGCACTGTTACGCAACACCGTCTTACTATCGGGAAGGTGAGCCCGAGACAGCGCGACGCCGCACTCCGCGAAAGCCTTCTGTCGACAGCCGCCCAAGTGCTGGCCGAAGAAGGCGGCCCGGCTCTGTCGACGCGACGGCTGGCCCGTGAGCTGGGTGTTTCGACGACCGCAGTGTACACCTACTTCGGCAGCGTCGAACAGCTGCGCCGAGAGGTGCGCTTGGAAGGCTTCCGCCGCCTCGAAGCGACGCTGGACCCGCCCACCGAGGACCCGGTAGCCGCCCTCGCCAATGCGGCAGCGGCGTTCTTCCGGTTCGGAATGGCCGAACCGCACCTGTACCGGGCGATGTTCGTCGACCGCCCGCTGGACGACGACCGCGCGGGCGAGGCCTGTTTCCTGCGGCTGCACGAGATCTTCGCGGCAGCGGTGAAGTCCGGCCGATTCCCCGGGGTGACGGCGGACCAGACGGAAATGTGCGCGGCCCAGGTATGGAGCACGCAGCATGGCCTGGCGACGATGGTCCTCAGCGGTGCCCTGCCAGAGTCCGCGGGACAAGCGGCACTAGCGGATCTGTTGGTACGCCTGGCAATCGGATACGGCGACGCCCCGGACCGGGCGACCCGATCAGTCTCGGGAGCACTGAAATGAAGCGGCGTTTCCGTGCCGGCAAACCAAATCCGCCGCGCATCGACACCCCAGCCGGAATCGCGCTTTCCGCGATCCCCTCCGCAGTCCTCGCCCCGCTCAACGCCATCGCAGGCACCGCAATCGCCGTCGGCTCCGCAGCCGTTATCGCCGCCACCATCGCAGCGATCCGGATCCGTCGCGGAGATCCGAAAGGCCCGTCGTTCGGCGGACTGGTCGGCGTCGGCATCGCCGGATTCATCGCCTGGCAAACCGGATCCAGCGGCGGACTGTTCCTGCCCGACCTCGTCTGGTACCTCCTGGCCGCACTAGTGCTGACCGGCTCGATCGTCATCCGTCGGCCGCTCGTCGGCGTCGTCTGGACCGCGATCGGGCACAGCAGGACCGAGGGCCGCCGATTCATTCCCGCGACCGCGCTCCTCGCCGCAGGCTTCCTCCTCCGGGCAGCCGTGACCGGACTGCTCAGCCTCGACCCGGCCAACCCCTGGCTGGTCGCGGCGAAAGTCGCGACCGGACTGCCGGGCACCCTGGCCGGGCTGGCGGTCATCGCCTGGGCCCGCCCCCGTCCGGAAGCCCGGCCGCACCGGACCCCCGGACGAGCCCGGCTCAGCCGGTGGCCAGCACCTTCAGCCGGTCGATGCCCGCGCTGAAGTAGTCCTGGTCAAGCGGCGTCGAGGTGTACTGCCAGAAGGTGTAGAACCCCCAGTTGTACGGCAGCGCGCCCGGCGACGACGAGTACGCCGCCACCCACAGCGGGTTGGTCGAGCTGAAATCGCCCTGGTTGCCGGTGCACTGGGTCCACCAGCTGGTCGCCGTGTAGATCACCGGCCAGCGCGAGGTCTTCGCGTGGTACTCGTCGCTGAACGCCTTGATCCACGACACCATCGCGGACTGGCTCAACCCGTAGCAGGCGGAGTTGGGCCCCCATTCGATGTCGAGCGTGCCGGGCAGGGTCTTGCCGTCCTTCGACCAGCCGCCGCCGTGCGCGACGAAGTAGTCGGCCTGCGCCGCGCCGCCGGAGAGGTCCGGGCGGGCGTAGTGGTACGCGCCGCGGATCATGCCGACGTTGTACGAGCCGTTGTACTGCTGGGTGAAGTCCGGATTCTGGTAGCCGGTGCCCTCGGTCGCCTTGACGTAGGCGAACCGCTTGCCCTGGTTCCAATAGGACTGCCAGTCGACCGCGCCCTGGTAACTGCTCACGTCGATGCCCGGCGTGGTCTCCTCGACCGCCGCCGGCGCGACCGCCGCGCCGCCCGGTTCGTGCGCCCGGATGGAGGCGCCCATCTGGTGGTTGTCCGGAGTTTCGGCCGAAGTACCGGCAGGTGCGGCCGAAGCGTTCGGCGCGGTCGCCACGAGCAGGGCGGCAGCCGCGGCGAACACCGCTGCGGTCAAGCGCCGTCGCGCCCTCCCGGCGGGTCCCCAGTGGTGAGTGGTCATGACAGTCCTTTCGCGTGCCCTCGCGACGTGCCACCCGATCAGGTGGCACGAGGACCTGATTCTGTTACTAAATGTGATGCACTGTCACTGCTCCAAGTGAACTAATTTCCACCTGACCGGACAACAAGAAAGACATTCTCAGTAGGCCGTTGCGGTCGTCTCCCGCCAAAACGCCCACCAACGGCCCGCGCGGCGCTTACTCTCCTCCGCCATGTCGACACGTCGAAGAGCCCGGACGATCCTCCAGTTCCTGGCCGCACTCCTCACCCTGACCGCGACGGCCACCGGCACCGCACAAGCCAGCGAACCCACCCTGCTGCACTTCAACCACACCTACGGCGTCTTTGACCGCGAAACCGCCGACGCCATCGAACATTCGCCCTACCTCAAGGACTTCGCCAACTTCCAAGTCCGCACCACCACCGGCGCAGGCGGCGAGAAGTGGACCGGTCGCTACCTGATGGGCCGCGAAACCTACCTGGAACTCTTCGGCACCGGCGACGTCCCCGGCACCGACCTGGGTTCAGCAGGCATGGGACTCTCGGTCGAACACACCGGCCAGCTGTCCACAGTGGTCCAGCACCTGCGCGATGCGGGCTGGGCGAACCCCTTGGAATTCCAGCAAACCCGCGACTTCGGCGACGGCAAGCCCATCCCGTGGTTCGACGGAGTCTTCACCACCGACCAGTACGACACCTTCGGCGCCTGGGGCATGGAATACCGCCCCGAGTACTTCGCCGACCCACGCAGCAACACCGGCCCCGCGCAATACCCCGGCGACATCAGCCGCAACCGCTACCTCCCCGACGACTACCGCACCCACCTGATGCGCGACGTCACCGGCGTCCGCCTAGGCATCACCGCACGCGACCTGGCCAACACCCTGCCCCTGCTACGAGCAGGCGGCCTAACCGTGCATGAACTCCCCACCGGCGCCATCGCCACCGACGGCCAGACCACCATCCGCCTAGAAACCGCCCCCGCCAACGAGGTCGGCCTACGCCAACTCGACCTGGCCCTCAACCACCCCACCGGAACCCGCCACGTAGAACACCTAGGCCACTCCACCCTCACAGTAGGCCCAGGCCCCCACGCCCACTGGACCTTCACCCCACGCACCTAACCTTCCGTGAAGGACTCCTTGAGGGAACTAGATTCCCTCAAGGAGTCCTTCACGGCCCTAGCCCGCCACCGATGCACCCACAATCGAGGCACCCAGCCCCACCCCCGCACCCCGATACGAAGCCTCCCTGCGGTCGGTGGGTGGTTGTCAAGGCATCTTTCCCGCCTTGACAACCACCCACCGACCGTCAGCACAATCGGGCTTCGGGGTGCCCCACGCCAACCAAGGCCCCCAGCGAAACAGAACAATCAATCCCCAGACCGCAACACAGCCAACTCAGTACGAGACCGAATCCCCAACTTCGCATAAATCCGAGTCAAGTGATACTGCACAGTCTTCACCGACAAAAACAACTCCGCCGCAACCTCCCGATTGGACTGCCCCCGAGCCACCATCCGAGCCACCGCCTCCTCCTGCGGCGTCAGCAGATCCACCCCACCCCGAGCAACCTGCACCCCACCAGCCCGCAATTCCCGCTCACACCGAGCCACATAAGTAACCGCCCCCAACGAAGCAAACCCGTCCCGCGCAGCCACCAGCTGAGTATCCGCCCGAGCCCGCCGCCCCAGCCTCCGCAAAGTCTGCCCGTAAGCGAACGCGATCCGAGCCTGGTCATACCGCAACGGCAACGACCCGATCAACTCCACCGCGGCATCAAACGCCGCCACCGCCCCCACATGATCATTCCGCGCCCCCAGCAACCGCCCCCGCGCAGCAGCTAGCCGGGCTCGCGAAGAAACATGCTCCCGCTTCCCTGCCGCCCGTTCATGCGGCATCAGAAACGCATCCGCCTCCTCCGACCGTCCACTAAGGACCAGCGCATGCGCGTATAAATCCTGCCAAGGCCAATGCCCAGGCTCATCCACCGCCAACGGCAACGAAGACCGGGTCAGCGGATGCAACGCCCGCAACACCCCCGCCGAATCAGCCGCCGCCTCCGCGACCTGTGCCCGCGCCAGCAGTCCCGGAAGCCGCATGATCTCGTAATCCTGCGGCCCCGAAGCACAAGCCAGCAACGCCTCCTCCGCCTTCCCCTGATCCCCTCGCAACGCATGCACCGCGGCCGAAGTCCACTGCAGCAACGGCGCGGTGAGCACAATCCCCGTCCGGTCAACCAAAACGAGAGCTTCCCGAACCACTCGCAACGCGTCGTCCCATTCCCCGCTCAGGAACAACGTCCGCGCCAGCCACGCCTGCGCCCACAAAGAAATCCGCGCCGACCCGCCGAGATAACTAGTCGGCACCGCACTTTCCAGATCGACCCGGGCGTCGTCAATCCGATCCGTGAGCAGATTCAGCCACCCCCGCGCCATCACCACCCGCTGCGCCTGCGCACCATGCCGGATCCGCTCGGACAACTGCGTGTAATCCCGCCGAGCCTGCTTAGCCCGCCCCGAAGCCGCCAGCCCCAGCCCGCGAATCGCCGCCGCCTCCACCGCGGCCGGTGTCTCCGGAACCGCCAATTCAAGAGCCCGATCCGCCCACCGCACAAGATCGTCCGCGGAATACCGGCACAGCGCATCAAGCACATACCGCTGGCAAATCAACGCGGCCGTCTCCGGATCCCTCGACGCATTGACGATGTCCCAAGCCCGGCTAAGCCGTCCCCCAGCTTCCGTGGCCCGCCCCCGCACCACCGCGAGATAGCCGAGCACCGCGTCCCGCAACGGAGTCTCGCGCACACTCTCGACTTCCGGCGCGAGCGCAGCCGCCCGAAACACGTCGCCAGCGCCGATCAACGCATCGACCGCCCGGGTGATCCGAGCCTGCCGCAGCTCAGGTTCCGACGTGAGCCGCCCGGCATCGTTGAGCAGCACCGCGGCCGTCCCCCACGCCCCCTCGCCAGCCCGCTCGACAGCCAACGCATCCAGCCGGTCCGCGACGCTCGCGTCCGGCACCGGGCTAGCCGCGACCAGCAATCGCAGGCTCCGTGCCGGATCCTCGACCAGCTCCGCCGCCCGCCGCTGCAGCTTCGACCGCCGCCGCGGCCCCAGCCCGGCGAGCACGGCCGCGCGGACCATCGGATCCGGCGGCCTCACCTCGGCGAGCCCGCGCGGTGCGAGTTCGACCAGCCGCGTCGCGCACGCCTCGTCCAGCACCGGCAGCGGATCGCCGTCGAGATCGGCCAGCGACGCCACCGACCGCACCGCCGCACCGGCCCCGAGCACCGCGGCGGCCGCGACAAACCGTTCCGCCGCAGGGGAAAGCGCCGCGACCCGCTCCCGGACCGAGGCTGCCACCGAAGCCGGCGCGGGCAGATTCGGATCGAACCCGGCCCAGGTGTCCCGGGGCACCTCGGCCAGCAACTGCACGACATAGCGCGGCCTGCCGAGCGTGTGCCGGCACAACCGTTCGGCCATCGTCGGATGCAGCGCGATCCCTTGCGCCGAAGCGAGTTCGGACACTTGCGCGGCGTCGAGCGGCGGCACGCGGACCTCGTCGCCGGACATCCGGGCGAGCAGTTCCAGGACGTCCGCGCGAGCGCGCGAATCGCCTGTCGCGGCGGTGAGCAGCACGGTGGCCCGTGCCGCCGGATGGTGCCGCAGCAGCGAAGACAGCGTCCGCACCGAGTCCACATCGGCCAGCTGCGCGTCGTCGACCACCAGCAACGTCCCCGGCACCAGCTCCGCCGCGATCCGCTCCGCGACCGGCAGCGGGCCGCCCTCAGCCGACAACCCCGGAAGCAGCTGGTGCAGCACGGCGAACGCGCTGCCGCTCTCCCATTCGGCCGCGGTCGCCCGGAGCACCGGCCCGGGGAACGCCTCGGCCGCCCGCCGGGCCAGCGTGGTGCGCCCGCACCCGGACGGCCCGCGCAGCAGCACCGCGCGTCCCGCCTGGGACAGCAGGCTGGCCAGCTCCTCCGCCGGTCCGGTCACGGTCCTCTCCGCTTCGCCGAATGCCGCCGTCAGCCGGGATCGCCCCCGGCGACGGGCAGGACGGTGCCGGTGACGTACGAGGCCTCGTCCGAGGCCAGGAACGCGATCGCCGCGGCCTGCTCGTCCAGGGTGCCGTACCGCTTGAGCAAGGACGACCCGACGGTCTGGTCGATGTGCGCCTGGAACCACTCCCGTTCCTGGTCAGTGGCCGGATCGGGGCCGCCGCGCGGGATCCGCCGCGGCGGGGCTTCGGTGCCGCCCGGCGCGGTCGCGACCACGCGGATCCCGGCGTCAGCGTACTCGAAGGCCAGCGAGGCGGTAAGCGCGTTGATCCCGCCTTTCGCCGCCGAGTATGGGATCCGGTGGATGCCCCGGGTGGCAGCCGACGACACGTTCACGATCACCCCGCCGCCCCGCTGCGCCATCGACGGCAGCGCGGCCCGGCAGGAGAACAGCGTGGTCAGCAGGGACCGGCGGACCTCGGCCTCGATCTCGTCCGGGCCGAACTCGGTGAACGGCTTGAACCGCAGGGCGCCGCCGACGTTGTTGACCAGCACGTCGATCCGCCCGAACCGGGCCAGCGCCGCCTCCGCGACCGCCTGCGCGCCCGCGAAGGTCTCCAGGTCGGCGACCACCGCTGCGGCCTCGGGCAGCTCGTCGGCCAGCCCGCTGACCAGGCCGGACCGGTCGGCTAGCACCAGCGAACCGCCCTCCGCGGCGATCCGCCGGGCCGTCGCCTCGCCGATCCCCTGCGCAGCGCCGGTGACCACCACGACCTTGCCCGAGAACCGTCCCGGCGACAGGAATTTCGGCCCGGCCGAGGCCCCGCCCATCGCCCGCCGGGTGGTGACTTTCGACCGTTCCGCGTGCTCGGCCACCAGCCTGCGCGCGGCCGCCCGGTCCCCGGACTCGAACGCGGCGACCAGGTCCAGGTGGTCCTGCGTACAGCGCGGATGGCACCAGGTCGCGTTACGCAGCGTTTCGGCCATGTGCCCCTTCACGCCGAGCGCCTGATACGCCTGCAGCAGATGCTCGTTGCCGGTGAGGGTGAACAGGTAGTCGTGGAACGCCGCGTTGGTTTCGGTGTAGGCGGCGGCATCCAGGAACCGGTCACCGTCCACATAGGGCACTGTCGACTCGGCCAGCAGCCGGTATCCGGCAAGCTGGCCCGAGGTCAGCCGCCCGATGGTCAGTTCGAGCGCGCCCAGCTCAAGGGCTTGGCGGGCCTCGAAAACCGCGTCCGATTCGTGGACCGACGGATGTTCCTCGCCGATCTCGTACTCGCCCGGCGTTTCCTCCGGCGCAGGCAGCATTTCCTGCCCAGCGATCGTGCGCGCGACCCGCGCTTCTTCGGCCGCCGACAGCGCCGTCCCGGCCCGCAACGGGGCCAATTCGACCGTCGGAAACAGCTCCTGCCCGGCCAGCGCACGGCCCGCGAGGAATTCCAGCTCCGGTTCAGGCTCCGGCAGCACCGGGATCTCCGGCTCCCGAACCGGCATCGCGAGGGCGAACTTCTCGTAGTAGAACCCGGTCGGCTCGAACCCGGCCGACGAGAAGTGCCCCCGCACCGCCTCGACCATCGGCGGCGGACCGCACAGATAGACCGCGACATCCCCGCCGTGCAGGTGCTGGTCCCGGATCAGCGTGGTCACGTAGCCTTTGTTCGGCGCGGCACTCCCCGGATCCGAAACGCAGTAATCCCAGGTCAGCCCGGGAACCTCGCCCGCGAGCTTCTCCAGCGTGTCAGTTTCCACGAGATCGTCGTCGGTGCTCACGCCGTACACCAGATGCGCGGGCCGGCTCACGCCCGAATCCCGCATCGTGCGCACGATCGACAGAATCGGCGCGAGCCCGGTGCCTCCGGCCAGCAACAGCACCGGCCGGTCCGTCTCGCGCAGGAAGAAGCTCCCGTGCGGACCGGTGAACGTCAGCTCGTCGCCGGATTTCGCCCGCCCAGTCAGGTAATCCGACATGACCCCGCCGGGCGTGAGCTTCACCAGAAACGTCAGCTGCTCGTCGTCCGGAGCATTGCTGAACGAGTACGACCGCGTCTCCTCGGTGCCGGGCACCGTGATGTTCACGTACTGCCCGGGCAGAAACGCCAGCCGGTCTCGATCCTGGATCTCGACCGTCAATGACATCGTCGTCGGCGAAAGCCGTTCCAGGGCAACAAGAGTGCCGCGATACTCGGCAGCCTGCGTCTTCGCCACCGCCGACGTGCTCGCGATCTGCAACACCAGATCGGACTTCGGCTTCATACTGCACGGCAGCACATACCCGCGCTCCGCCTCGTCCGCACTCAGCGCGTCTTCGAGATAGGAACCGCCCTCGTACTCCCCCGATTCGCAGAACGCTTTGCACGTCCCGCACGCACCGTCGCGGCAATCGAGCGGAATGTTGATCCGCTGCCGATACGACGCGTCCGCCACGGTCTGATCCGCCGCACAGGTGACGAAGCGGGTGACACCGTCCTCAAAGGACAGAGCGATCCGGTGGTTCATGACCGCCTCCGCTCAGAAGTGGTACACGTCGACGACGTGGTGGATGTAATCGTTCTTGAGCACCACGGTCTTCCGCCGGATCAGCGGCGACTGACCCGAGAAGTCGATCGTGTAGAACGAGGTCCCGTAATACGGGTCGACCGTGTGGTACCGGAAGTACATCGTGTGCCAGTTGAACCGTACGTCCACGAGATCCCCGTGCCGTTCGATCAACTCCACGTTCGAGATGTTGTGGCTGGTCCGCGGTTCCGGGATGGACGTCGCACTCGACCGTTCGGTGCGGATCCGGAACACCCGGTCCTCAAGCCCGCCCTTGTTCGGATAGTAGATCAGCGAAATGTCGCGCTGCGGATCCTCGGTGAGCAGATCGTCGTCGCCCCAGGACGGCATCCAGTACACGACGTCGTCGGCGTAGCATTCCAGCCATTTCTCGAACTCGCGGTCGTCCAGATACCGCGCCTCGCGATAGAGGAACTGCTCGACGTCGTGCTGGGTGATGGTCTTCTCGGCAGCGGCGGTCATCGGGCTTCTCCTCGAACGGCCTGCTCACGGGCGATCGCCGCGCGCAGGGTTTCCTGCCAATACCCGTGCTGGACCGGGTAAAGACCCTCGTCCTCGTTCTTCTGCCCGGCCGAAACAACCCCGTCGAGCCCGAGCGACGAAGCGACCTCGTCCGGCCCGGTGAGCCAATGCCGCGCGCCGCGGCTCATGTCGTTCCACGGCGCGGCGGTGGCGCGGAAAGTGAGCTGACAGGACCGGAATTCCTCCAGATCGTCCGGCGTCGCCATGCCGGAGGCGTTGAAGAAATCCTCGTACTGCCGGATCCGCCAGGCCCGGGACTCGGCGCTTTCGCCCTTCGGCGCGATGCAGTAAATGGTGACCTCGGTCTTGTCCGGCGCGATCGGCCGGAAATGCCGGATCTGCGTCGAGAACTGGTCCATCAGGTACACATTGGGATACACGCACAGATTCCGGGACCCGCGCACCATGAACTCGCCCTTGGCGTCGCCGTACTTCTCCTTCAGCTCCGCCATCCGCGGCCACAGCGGCCGGTCCTGCGGGTTGCCCGCCCAGGTCCACAGGCACAAATGCCCGTGCGGGAACGACCAGTAGCCGCCGCCGGATTTGCCCCACGAGCCGGCGTCGAGGGTCTTGGTGTCATTGGCCGATTCGCCGGTGTTGCGCCGGGCCGTGGTGGCCGCGTAATTCCAGTGCGTAGCGGTGACGTGGTAGCCGTCCGCGCCGTTCTCCGCCTGCACCTTCCAGTTGCCGTCGTAGGTATACGTGGATGCACCGCGCAGCACCTCGAGCCCGTCCGGCGACTGGTCCACGAGCATGTCGATCACCTTCGTGGCGTCGCCGAGATGCTCGGTCAGCGGCAGCACGTCCGGATTGAGACTGCCGAACAGGAACCCGCGGTAAGACTCGAACCGGGCGACTTTCGTCAGGTCGTGCGAGCCGCCGGTGTCGAACGACTCCGGGTAGCCCGCGCCGTCCGGGTCCTTGACCTTCAGCAGCTTGCCGTCGTTGCGGAAGGTCCAGCCGTGGAACGGGCAGGTCAGCGTCGGCCGGTTGTCGCGTTTGCGGCGGCAGATCATCGCGCCGCGGTGCGCGCAGGCGTTGATCAGGCAGTGCAGCTCGCCGGCTTTGTCCCGGGTGAGCACGACGGGCTGGCGGCCGATCGTGGTGGTGAAGTAGTCGCCGGGGTTCGGCAGCTGGCTCTCGTGCGCGAGGTAGATCCAGTTGCCCTCGAAGATGTGCTTCATCTCGAGTTCGAAGATCTCCTCGTCGGTGAAGATCCGGCGGTTCGCGCGGTAGACGCCCGCCTCCGGGTCCTCCACCACCGCGTCCGCGACTAGCGAAGCGGCGTGGTCCAGCATGTCGGTCATGACTCCTCCAACGGGCCTCTGATCTGCACTGATCGGCTCCCAGCAGGGCGTTCCCCGCACTGTGCCACCCCGTGGCCGCGGTCACCCCAGGGCAAGACCCAGTCCTGACCTAGGGTGTGATTGATCGATGCCGTTTATCAATCGAGCGAAATCCGCTCCTTGTCTTCACTCAATGCCGGAACTTACGGTGAGCGGGACGCGGAGCCGGTGAGGAGGCAGCCCGATGGAACTGCGCCACCTGCGGTACTTCGCCGCCGTCGCCGAGACCTGTCACTTCGGCCGCGCCGCCGAACGCCTGCACCTCGCCCAGCCCGCGCTGTCGCACGCGATCCGGCAGCTGGAGGACGAGCTGGGCGTCGCGCTGCTCAGCCGCACGACCCGGCAGGTGCAGGTCACCCCGGCTGGCCGGTTCTTCCTCGCCGAGGCCCAGCGGATCCTGGACGCCGTCGAGGCGGGCGCGCGCGGAGCCCGGCGGATCGCCGACGGACGGCGCGGCCTGGCCCGGATCGGCTTCACCGGCACCGCCGCGCTGTCGCATCTGCCGCAGGTCGCCCGCGCGCTGCAGCACCGGCTGCCCGAGGTCGAACTGGAGGTGCACGCCGATCTGCTCACCGGCGAGCAGTGCGAACGGCTGCGCACCGGCACGCTCGACATCGGCGTGCTGCGTCCGCCGGTCACCGGCGGCGACCTCGACCTGCACGTCATCGAAACCGAACCGCTGGTGCTCGCCGTCCCGGCCGATCACCGGCTGGCGGTCGAACCCGTGGTGTCGATGACCGACCTGCGCGCGGAAGCTTTCGTCACCTATCCAGCCAGCTACTCCGTCGTCAACGAAGCTGTCCTGCGCAGCTGCCGCGACGCCGGATTCACCCCGCAACGCGAGCACGAAGCGGCCGGTACCGCGGTGCTGCTCGCGCTAGTCGCCGGCGGTCTCGGCGTCGGCGTCGTCCCCGCGTCCGCGCGGGCGCTGCCGCTGGCCGGGGTCGTGTTCCGCGACCTCGCCGGCGCCGCCACTGTCCAGCTCGCGCTCGCCTGGCACCGCGACCGGGCCTCTGCACTGGTCCCGGCCGTGCTCGACGCGCTCGGCGAGCTGTTCCCCGTCGAAGTGCCCGTGTCAGGGAGGACACGATGAAGATCATCCGGGTGGAGGCGATCCCGTTCGCCATCCCCTACCGAAAACCGCTGCGTTTCGCCTCCGGCGAGGTGCACACCGCTGAGCACGTGCTGGTCCGCGTGCACACCGACGACGGCATCGTCGGGGTCGCCGAGGCACCGCCGCGGCCGTTCACCTACGGCGAGACCCAAGCCGGAATCGTGGCCGTGCTGGAGACCGTGTTCGCGCCGCAGGTCGTGGGCCTGAGCCTGCTCGAACGCGAGACGGTGCACGCGAGGCTTTCCCGCACCGTCGGCAACCCGGCCGCGAAGTCCGCTTTGGACATGGCGATCTGGGACGCGCTCGGGCAAAGCCTCGACGTCTCGGTCACCGAACTGCTCGGCGGCTACACCGACCGCATGAAGGTTTCGCACATGCTCGGCTTCGACGAGCCGGCCGCGATGGTCGCCGAAGCGGAGCGGATTCGCGACAGCTACGGCATCACCACGTTCAAGGTGAAGGTCGGCCGCCGTCCGGTTTCCCTGGACACCGCGGTGGTTCGCGCCTTGCGGGAACGGTTCGGCGCCGAGGTCGACCTGTACGTGGACGGCAACCGGGGCTGGACCGCCGCCGAATCCGCCCGCGCCATGCGGGAAATGGCCGACCTCGACCTGCTGTTCGCCGAGGAACTGTGCCCCGCCGACGACGTACTCGGCCGCCGCTGGCTGGTGTCGCGTTTGGACATTCCGTTCATCGCCGACGAATCCGCGGTGACCCCGGCCGACGTGACCCGCGAGATCCTCGCCGGATCGGCCACCGCGATCAGCATCAAAACCGCCCGCACCGGCTTCACGCGTTCGCAGCGCACACACCATCTCGCGGACGGTCTCGGACTGGAAGTGGTGATGGGCAACCAGATCGACGGCCAGATCGGTTCACTGTGCACTGTCGCGTTCGGAGCGTCGTACGAGCTGACGTCGCGCCGTCCCGGCGAACTGTCCAACTTCCTCGACATGACCGACGACCTGCTCGCCGAACCGCTGCGCATCGCGGACGGCGAACTGGTCATCCGCCCCGGCGCCGGCCTCGGCGCCGAACTCGACCCCGGCAAGCTCCGGCACTACCGGCAGGACCGCTGAGCCGGAAACCCCCGATGGATCAAGGAGGATTCATGACTGCCACGCATTCCCCCACCGCCGCCGCGTCCGGAGCCAACGCCACCGAACGGTTCAAGAGCGACAAGCTCGCCGGCGTCGCGGGCACCCCGAAGGAGCGGGTCAGCCTGCTCGCCCGCGAGGTGCTGGAGGCCGTGCACGCGACGATCCGCAAGCACAAGGTGACCTACGAGGAGTACAACGCGCTCAAATCGTGGCTGATCAGCGTCGGCGAGGACGGCGAATGGCCGCTGTTCCTGGACGTCTGGGTCGAGCACGTGGTCGAGGACGTCGCCACCGAGCACCGCAAGGGCAACAAGGGCACCATCGAAGGCCCCTACTACGTGCCGGACGCCCCCGAGCAGGGCGCGCGTGGTTCGGTCCCGTCGCGGGAGAACGAGCCGGGCACCCCGCTCGTCTGGACCGGCCAGGTCACCTCGACGACCGGCGCGGCACTGGGCGGCGCGAAGGTCGAACTGTGGCACGCGGACGCGGACGGGCTGTACTCGCAGTTCGCCCCGGGCATCCCGGAGTGGAACCTGCGCGGCACCTTCACCACCGACGACGAGGGCCGCTTCGAAATCCACACCGTGCGCCCCGCGCCGTACCAGATTCCGACCGACGGCGCCTGCGGCAAACTGATCGCGGCGGCGGGCTGGCACGCCTGGCGTCCGGCGCACCTGCACGTCAAGGTGTCCGCGCCGGGGCACGAACTGCTCACCGCGCAGCTGTATTTCCCCGGCGACGAGCACAACGACGACGACATCGCGTCCGCGGTGAAGCCGGAACTGCTGCTCGACCCGCGGCCCGCGGAAAACGGCGAGACCATCGAGTACAACTTCGTCCTCGACCCGGCCCTCTGATTCGGCAGGAGACCCATGCTTTACCACGTACGGATGGACGTCCGCCTGCCCGCGGACCTCGACCCGGCCGTCCGCGACGCCCTGATCGCGCGCGAGAAGGAGTACAGCCAGCAGCTGCAGCGCAGCGGGAAATGGCCGCACATCTGGCGGATCGCGGGCGAGTACGCCAACTACTCGGTACTGGACGTCGCCGACCACGACGAACTGCACCAGATCCTGTCGAACCTGCCGCTGTTCCCGTACATGGACATCCAGGTGACCGCCCTCGCGCGGCATCCGTCCAAAGTGGACTGACTCACTCCCCGCCGACCGCCACCACCCGGTCCGCATGCTCGGCCAGCAGCGGATCGTGGGACGCGACCAGCACCGCCGTCCCACGGTCCGCCGCCCGGCGCAACGCCGTCAGCACCATCTCCGCATGCGCCCGGTCCTGATGCGACGTCGGCTCGTCCGCCAACAGGACCAGCGGCCCCGCCGCCAACGCCCGCGCCACCGCGCCCCGTTGCTGTTCCCCGCGCGAGACCTCGCTCGGCAGCCGGTCCGCGAGCTTCGCCAGGTCCAAGGTTTCCAGCAGCTTCAATTGATCCGGCGGCTCCACCGCGGTCCGCGCGGCGAACGCGAGGTTGTCCGCGACCGTCAGCTCCTCGAACAGCGCGATCGACTGCGGCACGAACGCCAGCGCATGCCACGGCTGGTCCGGCACCGGCACGTCCGGCATCGGCGGATGCGCGGTGACCGTCCCGCTGTCCGGCGCGTCCCAGCCGCCCGCGATCATCAGCAGCGTGCTCTTGCCCGAGCCGGACGGACCGGTCAGCGCGACCAGTTCGCCCGCCACGAGGTCCAGGCTCGTGTGCCGCAGCACCGGCATCCCGCCGTGCGATCGGCTCACGTCGGACAGGCTGAGCAGCGCGCTCACCGGACCCTCCCGTCCACGAGTTCCACCACGTCGTCCGCCGCCTCCGCCAGCACCGGGTCGTGCGTCGCGACCACGACTGTCTGGCCCGCCTCCGCCAGCGCACGGAAAGCCTCCGCCACCAACCGCGCCGAGGAGCGATCCAGTTGCGCCGTCGGTTCGTCGGCCAGCACCGCGTCCGGTTCGCCGACCGCCGCGAAAGCGAGCGCGGTTCGCTGCTGTTCGCCGCCGGAGAGCTGGCGCGGACGGTGCCCGCGGCGGTGCTCCAGGCCGAGCCGGTCGAGCAGGGACAAGGAAAACCCGGATCCGCGCATTTTCGCCGCCAGCTCCAGATGTTCTTGCACCGTCAGGTAATCCAGCAGATTGTCGACCGGATTCTGGAACACGTAACCGATCCTCCGCCGCCGCACGGCCCGGCGCGCCCGCGCGGACAGCGCGGTGACGTCCGTGCCGCCGACCTCGACCCGGCCCTCGTCCGGCCGTTCCAGGCAAGCCAGCAACCGCAGCAGAGTCGACTTGCCAGACCCGGAAGGCCCGACCAGCGCGGTAATCCGGCCACGAGCGGCGGCGATCGACACCTCGTGCAACGCGGTCAGCGAACGACCGGCGGTGCGATAACTGTGCGTCAGCTCAGTTCCCCGAACAGCATCAAGCGGTGTCACGCAGCACCTCCGAAGGCAATGCCCGCGCCGCCGCGCGCTGGGCCGCATAGGTAACGACAAGCGCGACGGCCACCGCGGCGAGCAGCAGCTGCCCGCCCGGCCCCCACGGCACGGGAATCACCGTGCCCGGCGGAGTCGCCGGATCGAGGTCGTAGCCCGGGTACGTCACCGAGACCGCGATCGCCGCGAACCCGACGCCCACAGCGAATCCCGCCGCCAGCAGTCCGCCGACTTCGTACGCGAGCGCCCGCCAATGCGCACCGGAGCTGATGCCCATCCGTCGCAAAAGGACATACGCCCCGCGCCGGGCGCGCGCCCGAGCGTTGAGGTACAGCAAGAGTCCAATTAGGACGACCACGCCGACCAAAGCGGACACTGCGGTCAAAAACGCGAAGGTGTAAGTAACTCCGCCGTACACGCCGTGCGCGCTGACGTCGGTCGCGCGACTGACTGTCCCAGCCGGAACCCCGGCTTTGCCCAGTTCCGGCAGCACCTGCGCCGGATCGCCGCGCGCCCACAGTTCGCGGTGCACGCTGTCCCCGGCGAACTTGGCGAGAATGTCCCGGCGCAGCAGCAATTCCGGGAACCCGGCGCTCTTCCCGGGCAGCTGCGCCACGGTGACGACCCGCAGCGGCAGGTCCTTGCCGCTGATGCTCAGCGTCGCCTGCTCGGGCGCGTCCGGCACTCCGGCGATGACGCCGACCGGGGTGTCGCCGGACAGCTCGTCCAGCAGCTCCGGCAGAGCCGGCCCGCTGAGGTCGTCGTCCCAGAACGCGGCCGAGCCGAACGTCGCCGGGTCGACGCCGAGCACGTTCACCGTTTTGCTGCCCAGGTACGCCGAGTCGTAGCGATCCACCAGCGCGGCTTGCCCGGTCAGGCCGGGCGGAATCGCGGCGGGGCCGCTCAGATGGACCACGACGTCCGAGCCGACCACGAGCTGGCCTTCGTCGTCGAGCGTGCGCTGGACGGAGCCGGTGACCGTGGTGGCGAAGAGGGAAAGCGCCACCGGCACCGCGGTCGCCCCGACCAGCACGGCGGCCGCGGCGGGTGCCGAAGCCAGCCGTCGCCAGGCCAGAAACGCGACCGCCCGTTCTCTGCGCACCGCACGCACCCGGGGCAACGTCAGCCGCACGACCCGGGTCGCCAGCATCGCCAGCCCCAGCACCAGCAGCAACGGCACGACGATCAGCCGCGGCGGGATCCGCGCGACCGAGCCGGCCTGGCCGAGCCCGGTCTGCGTGCCGTCGCCGAGCGTGAAGTAGCAGACCACCGCGGCGACCAGCGGGAGGATTTCCCATGGCAGATGCCGGATCCGCGACGTGCGCGCGTCGAACATCGCCCGCGTGCGAAGGATGACCGAACCGGCGATCCCGGCGAGCGTCACCAGGAACGCGACCGCCGCGCCGCCGATCGAGTACCCGAGCGCCGACGATGTCACCAGCGGACTCGGCCCCAGCGCGCTGACCAGCCCGCGTGCGGCGAACCAGCCGCCGGCGGCGCCGAGCAACGCGATGGAACCCAGCTCCAGCAACGCTTTCCCGGCCAGCGCACCCGGCCCGGCCCCGCGTGCGGACAACACCGCCAGCTCGGCCCGGCGCCGTTCGACCCAGAACGACCCGACCGTCACCGAAATGACCAGCCCGGTCAGCGACCCGGCAACGCCGATCGGCACGACCGTCGCGGCGAGCGAGGATTCGACCTGATCCGCGCGGTCCGCGATGCCGCCCAGCGAGGACGTGAACTGCATCCGGCCGCGCTGCGCGAACAAGTCGGGTTCGTTCTCGGTGCGCTCCCGCACCCGCTCCAGCCCGGCGATGGTGGCGGGCGCTTCAGCGGTGGTCAGCCCGGTCCGGTTGACCGAGGCCTCGAGGGTGCTGCCGACGCTCGAGTCGGCCGGGGTGAGGCCGAACAACGCGTCCCGCGACAGGAACGCAACCGGGAAAACCGGAGCCTCGCTCAGCGGATTCGGCCGGTACAACGACTGCAGATGACACCAGAACGGCTGGTCAGGCACCTCGCGCAGATCCCGGTACACCGCCGCGACCGGCATCGTCGCGACCGGAGCCCCCGGCGGCACTCCCGTCCTCGGACCCCAGCCGCCCTGGACCACCACCTGGTCGCCCGCGTGCAGCCCGCGCGCCCGCGCGAACTGGCTCGACACCCAGATCCCCTGCCCCTTGCCGCCCTCCAGGACCTGCAGGTTCGCCGCGAAATCGTCCTGGTGGACAAGCCACATAGCGGACTGCTCCGGATTCGGCGAACCCGGCCGGACCGGGTCGACCTTCGCGGTGCTGTAAAGCGTCGACCGCACGCCAGACAGCCGCGGCACGTCCTTAGCCGCATCACGGGCGAACGCCAGCCGCGCGTCGTCAAGCGCCTTCCCCGACGGCCCCGCGGCCCCCGGGTCCGGCTGCGACATCGGCAGCCCGCCCATCCATTCGGCACCGACCGCCCACTGACACGCCCGGTTCATCTGGTCGTGCAGCGTCGCGTTGCCAGCTGAAGACAGAAACAACGCCACCGCCGCCGCGGGCAGCGCGACGAGCACCGCCGCCGCGATGGCAGCCACTACGAGCGCCGGTTGCCGCCACCCCGTTCTCGGCGCGCGCGTCCACGGCTTCGCCCCCCACCCTCGCATCCAGCGAGTCTGCCACGATCCCGGAGCCAGTGGGGAGCCCTCATCCGATGCGACAGAGCGCGTTTTCCCGAGTACAGAACGCTTACTTCGCCTGCCAAACCGGCGAGCGCTTCTCCACGAACGCCAACGTCCCCTCCCGCACGTCCTCGCTCGTCATCACCCCGACAGCATTCTCCCGGGTGTTGTCCCACGCACCGTCCTCAGCCGCGATCGCACCGTCCACAATGCCCAGTGCGACACGCTTGCTCGCCTGCACCGCCAACGGTGCGTTAGTCGCGATCTTCTCCGCCAGCGCCACCGCCTCAGCGAGCACATCGGCATCCGCGACCACGTGATTCACCAGTCCCAACGTCGCCGCGCGGGCCGCGTCCAGCGGTTCGCCGGTGAACATCATCTCCATCGCGATCTTCTGCGGAATCTGCCTCGGCAGCCGAAACACCCCGCCCGCCGCCGCGAAGAGGCCGCGTTTCACCTCGGGCAGGCCGAATTTCGCGGATTCGGCCGCCACCACCAGGTCGCTGGCCAGCGCGAGTTCCGTACCGCCGCCGAGAGCGAATCCGTTCACCGCGGCGATCGTCGGCTTCGAAATCGGATGCCGCACGTACCCGGCGAAGCCCCATTCCTCATGGCCCGGCGCGGCGAGCGATTCGCCCCGCGACACGGCTTTCAGATCGGCTCCGGCGCAGAACGCCCGCTCCCCCGCGCCGGTCAGCACGACGACGCGGGTTTCCGGATCCTGCTCGGCCCGTTCCAGTGCGGTGCCGACCAGTTCGCTCAGTTCGGCGTTGACCGCGTTCATCGCGTGCGGCCGGTTGAGCGTGATCACCAGGACGTGTCCGCGCTGTTCGACGAGCGCGGCCGGGGCGTCAGCGGGCATGACCGTCCTCCTCCGCCGGCGCGAAGACCGGCACCTTCTCGTGGTCAGGTTCAGGACCGGAGGGCACGAAGACTGCCCGCACCGGCAACTGCCAGAGGTCCGCGTCCGGGTCGGCGTCGAGCCGGCACCACCACCACGGTCCCTCGGTCAGCTCCACGATGCCGACGACCACGCGTTCCGGCTCGCCGCCGTCGCGCGCCCGCTTGTGCACCACCGACCACGACACCACCGTGCCGGTTCCGGCGGCGGGCGTCCACTCCAGATCGTCACCGGGGTCCGGGACCGTGCGCGGGTCCAGGTACTCGCCGGTGCTACGCCGCCGCAGCAGCCGGAACTCGCCGAGCGCGGTGCCGTCGAAGAACTCGGCGGACTCCTCGTCGCGGGCGACTGGGTTGATCCGCACTGTCATCCCTCCGTCCCCAGCACGAGCGTGCTGTGGTGGTCCAGAATGCCGCCGTTGCCGGAAACCAGCACGGTGTCGTGTTTCGGCACCTGCCGTTCGCCGCCGTGCCCGCGGGCCTGGATGATCGCCTCGGACAGCGGAGTCATGCCCCACAGGTAGTACGACGACAGCTGGCCGCCGCCGGTGTTCACCGCGAGCTTGCCGTCCGGGCCGAGCATGCCCGGCGTCGCGACGAATTCGCCGCCCTCGCCCTTGCCGCAGAACCCGTAGTCCTCCAGGGTCAGCAGCGCGGTGAAGGTGTAGCAGTCGTAGATCTCGGCGACGTCGATGTCCTCGATGGTCACTCCGGCCATCTCCATCGCGGCCGGACCGGACTGCGCCGCACCGCTCACCAGACCGAGATTGTCGTTGCGGCGGAAGGAATTACCTGGGTGCGCCTGGCCCCAGCCGAGCACCTGAACCGCTGGCTGCGCCAGAGAAGCAGCGCGTTCCGCGGACGTCACGATCACCGCGGCGCCGCCGTTCGACACCAGACAGCAGTCCAGCAGGTGGAACGGCTCCGCGATGAACCGCGACGCTTGATGGTCGGCCAGGGTGATCGGATCACGCAGCTGCGCCAACGGGTTCTTCGCCGCCCACGCGCGCTGCGCGACCGCGATCGCGCCGAGTTGCTCGCTCGTGGTGCCGTAGGTCTTCATGTGCCGTCGCGCGGCGAGCGCGTAGAACGAGTTGGGACCGGCGAAACCGCTGGAGCCCAGCAGGCTGCCCCACCCGGTCGGGGTCGTGCGTCGGCCGCCGTAGGCCGCGCCGGTCGCGTTGCCCTGCCGCAGCGGCGCGTCCGCGAACACGCAGGCGACGGTGTCGGCCATGCCCGCTTCGACGGCCATCGCGGCGTACTGCACCATCGCGCCCGCCGTCGAGCCGAACGCCTGCATTTGGGTGAGCAGCCGCAGGTCCCGTAGCCCTAAGTCGACTTGGAGGCTCAGGTCCACCCCGGGTGTCGTTCCGGCGGACACCAGCAGCCCGTCGATGTCGGACAGCCCGATCCCGGCGTCGTCAGCCGCCCGCCGGACCGCTTGCGCGGCGAACTGCCGCGCGCTCGGACCGTACACTTTGCCCAGCTCAGTGAGCCCGAGACCGGCGATTGCCGCCCTCCGGCGCGCCGGGGTCTCCCGCCTGCTCGTCATCTCGTCGCACTCCGTTCCCGACCGGTGGTCGCACCTCCACGCTCGCATCCCGCTGACGCCGCGTAAACGACCGGTCGGGACACCGGCAGATGAGCGCCCGCGACACGTGCGCGGATGTCCCTCCGGGAAACCTGCCGGTGTCGGAATCCGTGATGTACATCGCGGTTTTCCGGACCCAGCATGGGAATCGGGACCCGACGACGGGAAAGGCGGTCCGGCGATGGCGATCAGCGCCGCGGAAACCGAACAGCTGCGGGAGGCGGTGCGCGACCTGCTCGCGGACCGCTGCACCGAATCAGACGTGCGCCGCGTAATGGCGACAGAGTCCGGTTACGACCCGCAACTGTGGAAACAACTGGCCGAACTGGGATTGCCCGGCCTGCTGATCGCGACGGAATACGGCGGCGTGGGACTGGGCGCGGAAGAACTCGAAGCCGTGGCCGAGGAAATCGGGGCGGCGCTGCTGCCGTCGCCCTTCCTGTCCAGCGCCGTGCTGACCTCGACCCTCATCGACGCCGCCGGGTCCGAAGAGGACAAACGCCGTCTGCTGCCCGCGCTCGCCGACGGGTCCTCGATCGGCACCGTCGCCATCAGCAGCACCTGGACGCCCGAAAGCATTGCGGTAGAAGCAAACGGAACCCTCACCGGGACCGTGTCCTATGTGACCTTCGGCCAGCTCGCCGACATCATTCTCGTCGTCGCTCGCACCGGCGACGGCATCGGCATCTTCGAAGTCGCACCCGACGCATCCGGCTTCGCTCGCACCCCGCTGTCGGTATTCGACCCGACTGTGCGGCTGTCCCAATTCACCTTCGCGGACACCCCGGCCCGGCAACTCGGCACCGCGGGCTGGGAAGCCGTGCAGAAAGCCTTGGACCTCAGCGTAATCGCGCTCGCCGGAGAACAAGCGGGCGGTGCCCGGCAGATCTTCGAAACAACCGTCGAATACCTGAAAACCCGTGTCCAGTTCGGCCGCGCGATCGGCAGTTTCCAGGCGATGAAACACCTCGCCGCCGATCGGCTGCTGGACGTCGAATCCGCGACGTCGGCCGCCCGCCACGCCGCGGCCGACGGCGGTCCCGGTGCGATCGCGCTCGCCGGGTTCGCGTGCGCAGAAGCGTACGAAACCGTTGCCCTGTCCGCGATCCAGATGCACGGCGGGATCGGCTTCACCTGGGAACACCCTGCGCACCTGTACCTGCGCCGCGCCCGCTCCGGCGCACAGCTGTTCGGCGGCTCGCGGCTGCACCGGGAGCGCTACCTCGTCTCGAAGGGAGCTTGACCATGATCAGCGCCGACCAGCTCCGCGAAGAAGTCCGCGCGTGGCTCGCCGCGGAATGGACCGGCCTCCCGCCGGCCGAGGACCGCTGGAGCAGCACCCCGGAACGCAGTGCCTGGCTGGAAAAAGTCGTCGCCGCCGGATACGCGGTGCCGACCTGGCCGGTCGAACGGTCCGGCCGCGCCTACCCGGCCGAACTGGCCGACGTCATCGCGGCCGAGTTCGACGCCGCGGGCGCACCCGGTGCCCGGCAGGACAAATACAGCATCCCGGCCAACACCATCCTCGCGTTCGGCACCGAGAAGCTCAAGAACGACCTGCTGCACGACGTCCTCACCGAACGCTCCCGGACCTGCCTGTTCTACAGCGAACCCGGCGCGGGCTCGGACCTCGCGGCCGTCCGCACCACCGCGGTCCGCGACGGCGACCGCTGGATCGTCAACGGCCAGAAAGTCTGGACGTCCGGCGCGAAAACCGCGGACTACGCATTGCTGATCGCCCGCACCGACTGGGATGTCCCGAAGCACAAGGGCCTCAGCTACTTCGTCGTGCCGATGCACCAGCCCGGCGTCGACATCCGTCCGCTCGTGCAGATCACCGGCGAAGCGCACTTCAACGAGGTTTTCCTGACCGACGTCGAAATCCCGGCGGACTACCTGGTCGGCGAGGAGGGCAAGGGATGGCGCGTGCTGCAGACCGCGCTGGCCTACGAACGCTCGATCATGGGCGACGGCGCGCGGGCGTCGCGGCACGGGTCGATCGCCGACGACCTCGTCGGGCTGGCCCGGGAACGCGACCGGATCGCCGACCCGGTCATCCGGGACAGCCTGGCCACCGTCCTGGCGCTGCGTGAACTGAACGCGCTCAACAACGCCCGGGCCAAGGCCGCCGCCGAACAAGGCACGTCGAGTTCGGTGATGTCGCTGGGCAAGCTCGCGATGTCCGGCATCCTGCACGCCGAAGGCCGCCTGCGCACCGCGATCGCCGGTCCGGAAACCCTGCTCGCCGGGGACGAGAACCCGGTCGCCGACGACGTGAACTTCCTGGCGCTCAACGCGTTCTTCACCTCGATCGGCGGCGGCACCGACCAGATCCAGCGCACGATCATCGCCGAACGCGTCCTCGGCCTGCCCAAGGAACCCGAGATCGACCGCGACCTCCCGTTCCGCGCCGTCCGCCGCAGCTGAGCTTCGAGGAGGCTGGTTCCGTTGTCTGACACCTATGACCCGCCGCTGTCCGGCTTCCGCGTGCTCGACCTGTCCGACGGCCCGATGACCGTGACCGGACGGCTGCTGGCCGACCTCGGCGCGCGCGTCACCCGGGTCGTCCTGCCCGGCGTCACCGGCGAACGCACCACCGGCCCGATCGTCGACGGCGTCGCGATCGGCACCGCCATCGACCGGCACGGCTTCGCCCACGCCACCGCCGACCCCGGCTCGCACGGCTGGGAGCAACTGCTGCGGGACGCCGACCTGCTGATCGAGACCACTCCGCCGGGTTCGCCCGCCGAGGAACTGCTCGACGTCCCCGGCCTGCGCACCCGGCATCCGGCGCTGGTCGTCCTGTCCATCAGCGACTTCGGCCGCGCCACCACCCGGCGGCGCTGGCAGGCCACCACGCCGGTGTTCCACGCGCTGACCGGCGAACTGTCCCGCTCCGGCATCCCCGGCCGCGCACCGCTGCTGCCGCCCGGCGAACTGCCGTATCACGTCGCCGCCGCGCAGGCCGCGTTCCAGGCGGTGAGCCTGTACCTGGACCGGCTGCGCACCGGACGCGGCGACCGCATCGACTTCTCCGTCCTCGACGGCGCGATGCAGGCGCTCGACCCCGCGTTCGGCATGGTCGGCAGCGCCGCCGCCGGAGTGCCGCTGAGCGAATTGCCGCGCGGACGCACCGAAGAACGCCACCGGTACCCGATTTTCCCTTGCCAGGACGGATATCTCCGAATCTGCCTGCTGTCGCGGCGGCAGTGGCGCGGAATGTTCGAGTGGATGGGCAGCCCGGCCCAGTTCGCCGACCCGAAGTACGACCAGGTCCGCGAACGCTACGCCTCGCCGGACCTACTGCCCGCGATCGGCCGGTTCTTCGCCGACCGGACCCGGGCTGAGCTGGAACGCGAAGGCCAGCGCCACGGCGTCCCCACCGCCGCGGTGCTCACCCTCGCCGAAGCCCTGCACACCGACCAGCTCACCGCCCGCGGATTCTTCCGCGACACCGAACTCTCCCCCGGACTCGTCGCGCCGGTCCCGGCCGGAATCACCGAAATCGACGGACACCGCGCCGTCGCCGGTCCAGACACCGGTGCATCAGTCAGCGACGCACCGATCCTGGCCGCGCGCGCCCGTCGCGGCGAAGGGCGGCCGTTGGAGGGAATCCGCGTCCTGGACCTCGGCGTGATCGTCGTCGGCGGCGACACCGGACGGCTCTTCGGCGATCTCGGCGCGGACGTCATCAAAATCGAGAACTCCGCCTTCCCCGACGGTTCCCGCGCCGCGCTGCCCGGTCCGATGTCGCACGGATTCGCCGCCGGGCACCGCAACAAACGCGCGATCGGCGTCAACCTGCGCGATCCCGAGGGACAGGCGCTGGTGCGGCGGCTCGTCGCGCAGTCGGACGTCGTGCTGACCAACTTCAAACCCGGCGTCATCGACTCGCTCGGACTGGACCGGGCCGCGTTGTCCGAGGTGAACCCGGGCATCGTCGTCGTGGACAGCTCGGCGTTCGGCCCGACCGGCCCGTGGGCGAAGCGCCTCGGCTACGGCCCGCTCGTGCGCGCCGCGACCGGGCTCACCAGCGAATGGATCTATCCCGGCGAACCGGGCACGTTCAGTGACGCCGTCACGGTCTATCCGGACCACGTGTGCGCCCGGATCGGTGCGCTGGCCGCGTTGGCGCTGCTCGTCCGTCGCGAACGGACCGGCGACGGCGGCGCGGTGAGCGTCGCGCAGTCCGAGGTGATGCTGAGCCACTTCGCGGCCCGGATCGCCGCCGAAGACCTCGCCCGCCGAGGAAACCACCGGACCGAACCCGCGCACGACGCGCCGTGGGGCGTGTTCCCGGCCGCGGGCGACGACGACTGGCTGACCGTCACCGTCCGGAACGACGCGGATTGGGGCGCGTTGTGCGCGGTGCTGGACCGTCCTGACCTGGCCGCCGACCCGACCTTGACCACGCGCACCGGCCGCGCTGCCTCCCGGGCCCGGATCGACGCGGCGGTCACCGAATGGACGCAACGACATTCCCCGTTCGAGGCGATGGATCTGCTGCAGGCAGCCGGAGTTCCCGCCGGAGCCATGCTTCGCGCGGCCGACCTGCCGGAGTGGGAGCAGTACCGCGAGCGGCGCGCGTTCCGGGAGGAGCTGCACCCGTACGCGGACGAGCCGTACGTGCTGGAGAACGTGCAGATCCACGCCGCGCACGTCGCCGATCCGCCGGTCGGACAGGCCCCGTTGCTGGGCGAGCAGACCTTCGAGATCGCGGCGGAACTGCTCGGGCTCGGGGTCGCGGACACCGCCGGTCTCGTCGCTCGCGGGGTGCTGGAGGCCCCGGACGACCAGGCCGGACCCGCCGCCCGAGCCGTATGATCGCCGGGCACCCGACCGCCGCGCTGCTGGACATTGGACGATGGAGATCGACTTCACCCGGCTCAAGTACTTCGTCGCGGTCGCCGACGAACTCCACTTCAAACGCGCGGCCGACCGGCTCCGGATCACCCCGCCGCCGCTGAGCAAGCAGATCAAGCTGCTGGAACGGGAACTCGGCGGCCCGCTGTTCGAACGGCATTACCACGAGGTCCGGCTCACCCCGCTCGGCGACGCGCTGCTCGGCCCGGCGCGGGCGATCCTGCGCCAGGTCGACGGCCTGAAGGACATCGCGGCCGGAGTCCTCGAGGACGGCACGCCGATCCGGGTCGGCGCCACCGCGTACGCGCCGTCGGATCTGCTCGAAGACCTCGAAACCGCGGTCGGCGGGCTGGCCGCGCCGGCGACCTTCGAGGTGGCCGGTTCGGCCGCCGAGGTCACCGCGAAACTGGTGTCCGGGCATCTGGAACTCGGGCTGATCCACCTCGCGGTCGAGGACCAGCGGCTGCGCGCCCGCACCGTCGCCGAGTACCAGGGCGCGATCGCGGTCCGCGCGGACGACCCGCTCGCCTGCCGCGACCTGGTCCGGATCGAGGAACTGCGCGACCGCGAGGTGGTCATCGACTTCGCCCGGCCGAACCCGGTCATCCTCGCCGCGCTGACCCGGAAACTCGCGCGCCGCGGCGTCCGGAACATCGTCCGCGCGGTCAGCGGGCGCGGCGGCGAACTCGAAATGGCCGCGCAGGTGTTCAACCGGCGGCTGGTCGCGCTGGTGTCGTACGCGCCGGCTTCGTTCATCGGCCGGATGTTCTCGCCGCCGGAGTTCAAGCTGGTCCGGATCGACGAGGACGGCTGGGAACCGAGCAGGCTCGCGCTGGCCTGGGCCGCCGACCGCGCCGCCGGACCGCCGCGCCCGGCCGATCTCGCCGAGGACCTGTCGGCGAAACTCGGCCCGATCCGCCGCGGCTGAACCGTCCACTGTGGACCGGCAAGGACCGCTAGGGCCCGACGAACCTGGTCAGCAACCGCCCGAACTCGACCACGTCCTCGTGCGGCCAGTCCCGCAGCCGCGCTTCGAGCCGTTCCCGTTGCGCCGCACGGGTTATCGCCAGTGCCCGGTGCCCGGCTTCGGTGAGTTCCAGCCGCTGCCGGCGGGCGTGCTTCGGATCCGGGCCGCGCATCAGCAGCCCGGCGGTCTCCAGTTCCGCCAGCTGCCTGCTCACCGTCGACGGGTCGAGCCCGTACTCCTGAGCGAGATCCGCCGCGTGCGCGCAGTCCGCGAGATCGATCGAGGACAGCATCGTGTACTGCACGAACCCGAGCCCCTCGTACAGTTCGTTCGAGCGCACCCGGGACCCGCGGGAAAACAGGATCATCGCGCGGTGGATAGCATCCAGGGCGTCGCCGTCGCGGTCTTCTCCCGGCATGTCCCCCGATGCTAGAGATGCATCATACAACTGTCAACGCGGCTCAGCGGCGATTCCCCGGCTCAGCAGCTCGTCGGCGTCCACCCCGGCTTCTTCAAGCAGCGCACGGGTGTGCGCCCCGAACGCGGGCACGTCGCCCATCCGCGCCTCGACGTCCGCGAACGTCACCGGCGGGAGCAACGCGTCCACAGTGGCGTGTTCGGTGCCGATCTTGCGCCAGCGGTCCCGGGCGCGCAGCTGCGGATCGGCCACTACGTCGGCGACCTGTTTCACTTGCGCGGCAGGGATTCCCGCATTCGCGAGCCGTTCATCGAGTTCCACTGTGGACCATCGGGCGGTCTCGGCGGCGACGGCCGCGTCGCATTCCGCGCGGTGCTTCACCCGTTGGACGTTCGTGGTGAAGCGCGGGTCGTCGGCCAGATGCGGTGCTTCGAGGACCGAGGTGACCAGGGTCCGCCAGCCGCTGTCGTTCTGGACGCCGATCAGCATCTGACCGTCTTTCGTCGGGTATGCGTCGTAGGGGGCGATCGAGGCGTGACTCAGTCCCATGCGCGCGGGCTGGCGTCCGGAGTACATCTGGCTGTACATCGCGTAGCCCATCCACTCGACGGTCGCCTCCAGCATCGATACCTCGACTGTCGCGCCTTGACCGGTCCGCGAGCGGCGCAGAAGGGCGGCCAGTACCGCTTGCGCGCAGTACATTCCGGAGGCGATGTCGGAGGTGGGGATGCCGGTCTTGACCGGGGTGTCCGGGGTGCCGGTGATGCCGATCAGACCGGCTTCGGCTTGGACCAGCATGTCGTAGGCCTTGCGTTGTTCCCTGGGGCCGCCGGTTCCGTAGCCGGAGAGGTCTACGGCTACTAGTTCTGGGTGGTTCTTCCGCAGTTGAGCGGCGTCGAAGCCTAGGCGGGCGGCGGCACCTGGGGCTAGGTTTTGGATGAAGACGTCGGATTGGGCGATGAGGCGGGTTACCGCGTCTCGGCCTTCGTCGGTTTTGAGGTCGATGGCTAGGGATTCTTTGCCTCGGTTGAGCCAGACGAAGTGGGCGCCGGTGCCGTGGACTACGTGGTCGTATTCTCGGGCGAAGTCTCCGCCGTCTGCGCGTTCTACCTTGATTACTCGGGCGCCTAGGTCGGCCAGGGTGCGGGTGGCTAAGGGGGCGGCTACGGCTTGTTCTAGGGAGACGACGGTGAATCCGTCCAGGGGGAGCGCAGTCTGGGGTGGGTGCATGGTGCTTATCCTGCCTGTCGGCCGGAATGCTGCGGGTGATTGTGTTGCGTGGGGCACCCCGAAGCCTGAATTGTGCTGACGGTCTGGGGGTGCTTGTCAAGGCGGGAAAGATGCCTTGACAAGCACCCCCAGACCGCAGGGAGGCTTCGTATCGGGGTGCGGGGGTGGTGTGGGTGCCTCGCTGAGTTGAGTGCATCGGCGGCGGTCTAGGGCCGTGAAGGACTCCTTGAGGGAATCAGCGGCTGTGAGGGGTCCCCTCACAGCCGGTCAGCCGCGTGGGGCGAAGGGGATGTTGGCCGGTTTCGATTTTTCCAGCAGGTCTTGGTATCGGCCTTCGCTGATCTTGATCGTTGCGGCGCCGAAGTCCGCGGCCATCAATCGGTCCCGCAGGGTCGTCGACGGCCAGCCGTCCCAGCCGACCAGGGGTGGGTATCGCCAGTCGTGGTAGTGGTTTTCCGGGGGTTCGTCGTGGGCGTCGGCCAGGCGGAAGAAGTGGGTGCCGGGGCCGTCCTTGTGGTAGACGGTTTTCGGGTGGGTGCCGTCGAAGCTCACCTGGGAACGCGGGTAGGTCACCTGCGAAGAATGCTGCGTGGTCGTCACGTATTCGACCTGGTTCGACGACTGGTCGATCCACGAGATCACGTGCTCCCAGTCGTGCCGGTGCCCGCCTAGGCCGCTGCCGTCGACCGCCTGGTCCTTTTCGAAGTAGCTCGCGTAGACGACCGCGCACCAGCCGTGGTTGCAGGTGGCGCGCGAGTAGGTCTGGGAGTTGTCCAGGTCCGACTTGTCGCGGCAGTTGCCGTTGACCGCGCCGGTGGTCTTGAGGCCGGGAGCCAGCGTGCCGTCCGGGCCGATCGCGGGCGTGGCGTAGCAGCCGTCGCCGTCGTAGTCGTAGGCGGGAGAGAACGTCTGCTCGTACCCGCTCGCGTTCTGCGGCAGGTTGTGCGGCGGATCGGCGTACGCCGCGGACACCGGGAACAACAACGCCGTGCACACGGCCACCGTCGCGACGCGGGCGATCGGGAGTTTCCTCATGTCCGGATGGTGACACCGCGAACGCGGAAGGTGAAGGTATGCGGGGGAAGCATCCGGTGGCCGCACGGACCACTTCAGCTCGCGAGCACCTCCGCGCCCCGGTGCACACGCAGCAGGTCAGCCCGCACCAGGTCGGCCAGGAGCCGTTCTTCCTCGTCGACGTCGGCCGGGCGCGGCGGCAGTTCCCCGCTCCCCGCCAGCGCACCCGCCGCCGCTTCCGCGAAGGACGCCATGGCTGGAGACTGCTCGTCCCGCTGCAGCAAGGCACCCGCCGACGCCGCGAGGCCGCGTAGTCCCTGTCCGGCCTCTTCTAGAGCTTCCCGTTGCTCCGACGAAGGCTCCCGGCTGCCCGGCTCGGGGCTCAGCAGGTCCTGATGGGTCCGGGCCGCGGCGCGGAACCGCAACCCGACCTCCCGTCGCCCGCCGCCGCCGCGCAACCGCTCCGCCACCGACGCGAGCAGTCCGCCGGTCTCCTCGACGGCGTCGGAAAACCGTTGCGCCACCGACGGTTTCGGCACGCCCGGCACCGCGGCGAAGCCGAACAGCAGCCCGATCACCACCGCCAGCGCCACCAGCAGCAGGTACTCCACGAGCACCGACACCGCGTCCAGATGCCGCGTCGTCGCGTTCATCCCGACGCTCATCAGCACCATGCAGCCGTTGAACACCATCGGCTGCACCTGCATGAACGGGAACCCGACGAGCAGCGCGACAATCCCCAGCGGCAGCAACGCACCCGGCGGCAACAGCCACAGCGCGATCGCCAGCACCACGGCCCCGGCCACCGCACCGGCGGCGCGCTGCCACGCCTTCGCCAGCGTGTCCCGCCACTCCGGCTGCATGAGCGCGAACGTCGTCATCAGGAACGACACGGTGAGCGGGTCGCCGGGCCGGAACGTCGCGATCACCGCCGCGACCAGCATCCCCAGCGCGCACCGCACCCCGTGCCGCAATTGCGCGGACCGCCACGAGAACACCCCGGTCGCCTCGCGGCGCAGCGCCTCGCGCACGAGATGCTGCGGGAAGTCCACAATGGACTCGTCGCGGGCCAGCACTGCCTCCCGGACCGCGAACAACCCGGCCCAAGCCTCGTCGAGCAGCGCGGCGGTATCCCCCGGCAGCGCGACCTCGGCGTCGACCCGTTCGATCTCCGGCGGTGCCGAAACAGCCTTGGCCCGCACCGCTTCCGCAAGCGCCGCAACCTGTTCGTCCGCGGCGTCGAGCACCCGGGAGACCGCCACGGCCTGGTCCTCGTCGAACGCGCGCAGCCGGTCCCGCAGCACCGCCGCCGTGCCGTGGTAGCGCGCGCCGCCCGCGAGCACGCGCGCCTGCCACGCTCGCGGCCGGTCGGTCACCCACAGCCGCACCGCCCGTTCGGCGCTCGCCCGATCCGGTCCGGCGAGCGCGTCGGCCAGCGCGGTCCGGGTCGGCTTGCCGGGATCGCTCAGCCCCATCAGCAGCCGCAGCACGAACACGACCCCGACGGCCAGCGCCGGCGCACAGACGATCTGCACCGGGCTGGCCGCCCCGCTCAGCTGAAAGCCGTACCCGAACACCGAGGCCATGCCGAGCCCGAGCCCGACCGTCACGTAGCGCGGCCCGAGCGCGGGCACCACCGCCGACGCGAACACCACCAGCACGAGCAGCGCGATCGACGCGACCGGCGACACCTCGCCCAGCAACCGCGGCCCGGCCCCGCCGATCACCACCGCCGGCGCGAACGCCGCGAGCAGCAGCAGATCCGGCCGCAACGGCCCGCCGGTGGCGGCGATGAAGCAGAACAACGCGGTCAGCCCGGCCAGCACCGCCGTCCCGCCGAGCCCGAGCGCCACCCCGAGCCCGGCCGTACCGCCGACGACCACCAGGATCGCCACGAGCATCCCGCCGCCGCGCGCAATCGCGTTCATCCCGCCCCGTTCCGTCACCGCGCATTTCCCGTGCGTAGCCTCGCACGCGGCCCTCGTGAGCGGCGAAAGACCTCGTGCGCGGCAACCCCGGTTAGAACCGGAATTGCCACTCACGACCTCAGACGGCGGCGCGCTCCGGCGGCAGCGTCAGCATGGTGTGCACCTCGTGGCTCGACTCCCCCGGCAGCCCGTCCATCGCGCGGAACGCCGAGTTCCGCGCCGCCAGCTCCTCCTCGGTGCGCGGCGACATCACCACTGCCCCCTGCGTCGCCAGCGCCTGGTTGGCCTCCACGAACTCCCGCGACCGCTTCTCGTAAGCCGCGAACGCGACGTCGTGCGGAGCGTCGGCGAGTTCGTACGCCAGCAGATAAGCGCCGATCAGCGCGAGGCTCGACCCCTGTCCGGACAGGAACGACGTCGCGTGCGCGGCGTCCCCGGCCAGCGCGACCCGCCCCTTCGACCACACCGGCATGTGGATCTGGCTGACCACGTCGAAGAACAGATCGTCCGCCGTGCGCATCGCCGCCACCATCCGCGGCACCTCCCAGCCGCAGTCCTCGAAGCGGCTCGCGACCAGCTCGCGCTGCGCGGCCGGGTCGGCGAACGCGGAGAAGGGCGCGTCAGCGCGGGTGAAGACCAGGAACCCGTGCACCTGGTCGTTGCCGCCCACGGCGTAGAGCGACGCCGACCGGCCCGAGACCGCCCAGGACATGCCCTCGCGCGACAGGCCGAGGTAGTTCGGCATGGTGAATCCGGCGAAGCAGTAGCCGAGGTAACGGTGGAACCGCTCCTCCGGCCCGAAGACCAGCGAGCGGGTCTTCGAGTGCAGCCCGTCCGCGCCGATGACCAGGTCGAACGTCTGCCGCCGGCCGCTGGCGAAGGTCACGTCGACCGCGTCGCCGCGGTCTTCCAACTCGGCAATCGACTCCGAGAAGCGGAACTCGACGTCGTCGCGGACCGCGTCGTACAGCAGGCTGGTGAGGTCGCCGCGGGCCAGTTCGATGTCGTACCCGGCCTCGTCCCCGGTGATCGCGGTCGGTGCGACGCTGTTCAGGACACCGCCGTCCGAGTCGAGGAACGACAGCCGCCGAGTGGCGATGTGCCGCTCGCGCACCTGCTCCTCCAGCCCCATCCGGCGCAGCACCTCGACCGCCGGGCCGCGCATGTCGATCGGATACCCGCCGCCGCGCACCGCCGCCGCCTTCTCCACCACGGTCACCGCGAAGCCGTACTGGTTCAGCCAGTACGCCAGCGCCGGGCCCGCGATGCTCGCCCCCGAGATCAGCACACTCCTGCTCATGGTTCTCCCCTTCCCCCGGCAGGCGAAAGATGCCTACCTTAGGTATCGTTTTCGAGACCGGCCGGAACCGCCTCCCGCGCTCCCGGCGAGCCAACTATATACCTAAGTTAGGTATCTAATCAAGGAGCCCCGATGTCCGCCGCCCCTTCCCTGTTCCGGGACCTGCTTCCGCGGCTGAACGAGCTGAGCGAGTCGCTGCGCCGGGGAAAGCTGTTCGAGCGCGCGGTCGCGGCCACCGGGCTGCCGCTGGAACGGCCGGCGATGAGCGTGCTCGGCATCCTGCACATCGAGGGCGCACCGCTGCGGATCGGCGAGATCGCGAACCGGATGAACGTCGTCGGACCGCACGTGACGCGGCAGGTGCAGGGGCTGGAGGGCCGGGGGCTGGTGCGGCGCGTGGCCGATCCGGACGACCAGCGGGCCCGGCTGATCGAGCTGACCCCGGACGGGAAAGCCGCGGCCGAACGCTACGTCGCGGTCATCGAGGGCTGGTTCGCCGACGCGATGAGCGGCTGGACAGCGGAAGACCGCCAGGTCCTCGACCGGCTGCTGACCCGGCTGGTCGAGGACCTGACGGCCCAGTTGCCCGACGCGGACTGAAGAACTACCGCGACAGCCGCAGGAACTCCTGCTGCTCGCGGTCGTAGCGCTGGGTCAGGCCGTTTCCGTAGCGGTCCCACCAGTTCTGCGTGTGCCCGTTCTGGCGGGTGGTCGTGTCGCCGTAGACCTCGCGGTCGTATTCGATCCGCGCGTCGTGGAACTGCTGCTGGAATTCCTGCGGCGACAGGCTTTGCAGCTGCTGCACCGCGGCCGGGTCGAGCGTGCGCGCGCTCTGCACGATGTCCGCGCCGCCCATGTGGTTCAGGATCGCCCGGACGCCGCCCGCGCCGCGCATGTGCGCGCCGGACATGATCGCGGCCTGCGTGCCCGGATCGCTGAACTCCAGCGCGCCGGCGTGCCGCGCGTTCGCGGTCATCAGCTGCGCGACCACGGCGCGTTCCTCCGCGCTGCCGAGGCCGTATCGCTGACGGGCGGCCATGATCTGGTCGTAGCCGTTGTGCATGCTCTCGCGGAAGCCGTACGCCTCGCGCACTCCGCCCTGTTCGCCGGTCGCGCCCTCGGAGCGCATGATCGAATCGACGACCCGGTCGTCCAGCTGCTGCGGTGCGGCACCCCCAGCAGCCGCACCGCCGCCGCCAGCCCCTGCTCCACCGCCGCCCGTGCCGCCGCCGTAGCCCTCGGCCACCGCGGTGTCGGCGTCGGCGTAGTTGTGCGCAGCGTGCTGCACCTTGCCGTTGACCTGTTCGATCAGCTTCACGAAGTCGCCGAGCGACGACACGAGTTTCGACTGCAGCAAGGCGTTCGCCGCGGCGACCCCGCTGCCGATGCCCGCGAACGACAAGGCGTCGATCACGAGTGTCTCGAGGTCGCGAACGGCCGAAAACGCCGAGGCGCCGAGGCCTTCCACGTTCTTCACGATCGCCGACACCTCGGCCGGCAGCACCCGGTAGCTTCCCGCTGTCATACCAGTGACAATCGCGCACCGGCGGCGTCGCGCCCACGGCCGAATTACCCACTTTCGGCTGGGATCGAATCCGTGCCCGCTGGGTATTTCGGCGGCATGGAGTCCGACGAGGACCGGCACGACCGGACCGACCACGAGATCGAGCTGCTCGCCGAGCGGCTCTGGGCGCTGTCCCGCGAACCCGCCGGCGACCAGGCGCCGGACCTCGGGCCGCTCGCCGCCGCCGGGTTCGAGGTGACCGGCCGCACCGCGCGGTACGGCACCGGACGTCCGTGCGTGGCCCTGCTGCTCCCGCCCGACCAGCTCCCGGAATTCGGGCACAACCTTCTTGCCGCGTCGATCGTCGGAGCCGCGCTCGCCACCGTCCGGACGCTGGAATCCGGTTCCATAGCCGTCACCGACCGCCCCGCCGACGAAATCGACGCGGTGCTCACTTTCCAGCCCGGCGTGCACACCTGGGCCGCCGCACCGCTCGCCGCGCGGACCGAACTCCGGGTGACCGTGCACGGGAATTCGGGCCCAGCGCCCGAGGACAGCACCGACGCGGTCGCCGGGCTGATCCAGGTCTTCACCGCGATCGCCGCCCTGCGGGCCCGGCTGCCCGCAGGTGCGTCCGTGCAAGGAATCGTTACGCACGGCGGAGAATCCACCGACGTCGTGCCCGATTTCGCCGAAGCCCGGTTCGGCCTGCGCGCCCCGGACGCGGAAGCGCTCGGCCGGGTGGTCACCGAGCTGACCGCCGCCGCCGAAGGCGCCGCGATGGCGACCGGGACCAAGGCGAACGTCGAACGGTTCGGCCCGATTCACGCGCGGTTCCAGGACAATCCGGTGCTCTCCGGGCATTTCGCCCGGCATCTCGCCGCGTGCGGAATCCACGCGTCGCCCTCGGGCACGGCAGCGATCCCCGGCCGGGCCGAAGTGGGCGACCTGAGCGTCCGGATGCCGACGATCCACCCGTCGGTCGCGCTCCTCGACCCGGCGCGCGCGGTCGGCAGCCGGGCGTTCGCCGAGGCGACCGGCTCGCCGCGGGCCCGGACCGTGCTGCTCGCGACGGCGTCCGCACTGGCCAGGACCGCGTCGGACCTCCTGGCGCACCCCGCGCTGGTGCGGCAGGCCTGGGACAATTTCGCCGATCGCGCGCGGCGGGGCCGCTAGAGTCCTCCGCATGGGGACGATCACCACCGACCTGCCGCTCCCGGACGGCCGGAATCTCCGGGTCCACGACAGCGGAACCGACGGTTTCCCGGTGGTGTGGCACCACGGGACTCCGCAGTCCGGCCGCCTGCTGTCCCCCGTGGTCGAAGCCGCGGCGGCACGGGGATTTCGCGTCGTTTCCTACGGCCGCCCCGGATACGGCGGGTCCACTCCGGACCCCGGACGGACGATCGGCTCGGCCGCCACGGACGTCCGCCGGCTAGCGGACGCACTGGACCTGCCGCGCTTCGCCGTGATCGGCACGTCCGGCGGCGGTTCGCACGCGCTGGCCTGCGCCGCCGCCTTGCCGGACCGGGTATCGGCGGCGCTGTGCTTCGCGCCGGTCGCGCCCTTCTCCGAGGACTACGACTGGTACGCCGGAATGGCGTACGACAGCTCGCTGCGCGCCGCGCGCGAAGGCCGCGAAACCCGTTTGCGGCACGGAGAAACGCAAGAATTCGACCCGGCGACCTTCACCGACGCGGACTGGACGGCCCTGCGCGGCACGTGGGGACCGCTGGGCGAGGACGCCGGTGCCGCTTCCGATGTAGCCGCCGAAGCCGACGACGACCTCGCCTACGCGACGCCGTGGGGAGTCTCCGCCGCCGACGTGCGGGCCCCGGTCCTGCTCGTGCACGGCGGCGAGGACCGGATCGTCCCGGCCAGCCACAGCGAATGGCTCCTGCGGAATCTCCCGGACGCCGAACTGTGGCTCCGCCCGCGCGACGGGCACATCTCGGTGCTGAACGCGCTGCCGACAGCGCTCGACTGGCTGCGCAACCTCCTCGGCCGCTGACGCCGGTTATCGTGTCAGGCATGAGCAACGTCGAGACCGACCCGGCCGAACTGACCTGCGGCGGCGACCCAGTTTCTCCTGGCAAGGTCGAGATCCTCGACGCCCGCTCCGTCCCGCTGGGCGGACCGCGCGCGATGCCCGTCCGCCGCACCCTCCCCCAGCGTCAGCGCTCCCTCATCGGAGCCTGGTGCTTCGCCGACCACTACGGCCCCGACGACACCTCCGTCAGCGGCGGCATGTCCGTCGGCCCGCACCCGCACACCGGCCTGCAAACGGTGAGCTGGCTGTTCACCGGCGAAATCGAGCACCGCGACAGCCTCGGCTCGCACGCCATGGTCCGCCCCGGCGAGCTGAACCTGATGACCGGCGGCCGCGGCATCTGCCACGAAGAGGTCTCGACCCCGGAAACCACGACGCTGCACGGCGTCCAGCTGTGGGTCGCCCTTCCGGACGAACACCGCCACACCGCCAGGGACTTCCAGCACTACGCCCCGCCGGCCACCGAACTCGACGGCGCCACCGCCCGCGTCTTCCTCGGCACGCTCGCCGGGGAAACCTCGCCGGTGAAGACCTTCACTCCCTTGCTGGGCGCGGAAATCGTCGTCGAGCCGGGGGTGACGCTGAGCCTGGCCGCGGACCCGTCCTTCGAACACGGAGTCCTGCTCGACACCGGAGAAATCACCTTCGCCGGCACCCCGCTGCAGCAGGCCCAACTCGGCTACCTCGGCGTCGGAGCCACCACCCTCGACCTGCACAACCCCGGTACCGCCCCGGCCCGCGTCATCGTGCTCGGCGGCCCGCCGTTCGGCGAGGAAATCCTGATGTGGTGGAACTTCGTCGGCCGCAGCCACGACGAGATCGCCGAATACCGCGAGGCGTGGGAGGCGAACTCCGACCAGTTCGGCGCGATCGAGCCCTACCCCGGCGGCCCGGCGCGGCTGCCCGCTCCCCCGCTGCCCGCAGTGCGGATCAAGCCGCGCCGCAACCCGTCGTGAGACGCCGCTACCGAAGCTCAGCCCCGCTCAACCGGTTCCGTGCCCCGGACGGGTCGAAGTTCACCCGCCGGAGTGGCCCGGCCGCCAGCAGCACCAGCGCCACCGCACTCAGCGCGGCCATCACCAGCGCCGCCACGAACCGGGCCGGAGCCGACGTCGCCGACGCCAGCACCGCGTAGCCGCCCAGCACCACCGCGACCGGCCCGAGCAGGGCGACCGCCGTCGGCACCACCGGGATCCGCCCGCCGTCCGGACGCCGTGCCGAGACGACCGCCGCGCCCGCCGACACCACGGCGGCCACGAGCAGGCAGGCGCCCACGGTGTCCGACAGGCGGTGCCAGCTGAGCGCGACGGTCGCCGCGGCCACCCAGGCGACGCCGGGCGCACCCACGGCGAGCACCCAGGTCCGGAACCGCGCGGGCAGCACCACGGCCAGTGCCAGCAGCACGGCGGTGGCCGCGCTCACGTGCCCGCTCGGGAAGCTGTTGTGGTGCGGCGCCCCCTCCGAACCGACGTCCGGCCGGTCCAGCAGGTAGATCTTGAGCAGCTGCGCGGCGGCCATCGGCAGCAGGTACAGCACCAGCGCGGTCACCCCGAGCGCGAACCGCTTGCGCACCACCGCGAGCAGCACGATGACGATCCCGGCCGCGCCGAAGAACACGACCCCGTCCAGCCCGGCGAGCGGCCGCGCCCAGTCCACAGTGGACCGCGGAAGGTTCTGCGCGAACCGGACGACCCCGTCCTCGGCCCGCTGCCCCGCCTCGGTCCGCACGAACAGCAGGTAGGCGACGACGAACGCGCCCGCGAACCCGATCGCGGCCGCGACCAGCACGGCGGTCCGCGAACGCCGGCGAGGGGCGAGCGCGTGCCGGGGCGCGGACGGGGGCACTTCGGACGTCGGCGTTTCAGGAGTCAGCACTGCCATGTCTTCGAGCCTGGCCGCCGGATTTCGGGATCTCGTCAGAGCTTTGTCATGGTTTCGCTACAAGATCCGCCCGGCTCGCGCGAATCCGGGAGCAGTCCGAATAATGGGCCCCGTGGCAGTGGTGTTGGTGGTCGAGGACGACGCGTCCGTCCGCGAGGGCATGGAGCTGGCGCTGCGCCGTCAGGGACACACGGTGCACACCGCCGCGACCGGCGAGGACGGCGTCGCGCAGCTGCGCGAACGAGCCCCGGACCTCGTGGTGCTCGACCTCATGCTGCCCGGCATCGACGGGTTCGAGACCTGCCGCCGGATCCGCGCGCTCGGCCAGGTGCCGATCATCATGCTCACCGCGCGCAGCGACGATTTCGACATCGTCGCCGGCCTCGAAGCGGGCGCGGACGACTACGTCGTGAAGCCGGTCGAACCGCGCGTGCTCGACGCCCGGATCCGCGCGGTCCTGCGGCGCACCGCCGTCGAGCCCGGGGCCGCCGGCCCGGAACAGCACGGCGACCTGGTGATCGACCGGGCCGGAATGCTGGTGCGCAAACACGGCGAGCAGGTCTCGCTCACGCCGACCGAACTGAAGCTGCTGCTGGAAATCTCGCGCACGCCAGGCCAGGTGTACAGCCGCAGCCAGCTGCTCGCCTCGGTGTGGGGGCACGATTATCTCGGCGATTCCCGCCTGGTCGACGCCTGTGTGCAGCGCCTGCGCGCGAAGATCGAGGACGTCCCGGCGCGGCCGGACCACGTGCAGACCGTCCGCGGATTCGGCTACCGGTTCGGCCGCTCGTGAAACGCCTGCGGTCGTGGGTGTCCGGGCTGCGCCTGCGGCTGGTCCTGGCGTTCGCGGCGATGACGCTGATCGGAGCGGGCGCGGCGGCGGGCGCGAGCTACGTGTCCGCACGCAACACGATCCTGGCCGGCGTGCAGGACCCGGCGATGGTGCAGCTGCGCGACGAGGTCTCGACCTACCTGCCGCAGCTGACCCTCCCGCCCGACCAGCGGCAGCTCGACAACATGGCGAGTTCGCTCAAGGGCATCACGACGGTGGTCTTCGGCTCGCTGCATTCGCGCGTCGGGCTCGATCCGGCGATTCTGCCCGACGCGCTGCGCCGCGCGGTCGCACAGGAGACCAGCATCCAGTTCCAGCGGGTCGTCGAAAGCGGCCGTCCGGTGCTCTACATCGGCATGCCGCTGCTGCGCTACCGGGGGACGAACTGGGAGCACACCGGCATCGAGGTCTACAAGACGGTCCCGCTGGCCGCCCAGCAGGCCGCGATCGAGCAGCTGGCGACGCGCGCGTGGCAGATGACCGCGCTGGCCCTGCCGATCGCGGTCGCGCTGGCGCTGCTGGCCGCGCGCCAGGTGCTGCAGCCGGTGCGCGCGCTGAACTCGGCGGCCCGCAAACTCGGCGACGGACAGCTCGACGTGCGCCTGCCCGCCAAGGGTTCCGACGAACTGGCCCAGCTGGTCACCACGTTCAACCACACCGCGGCGGAGCTGGAGCGCACCGTCGGCTCGCTGCGCGAGATGGAGGCCGACGCGCGCCGGTTCGTCGCCGACGTCTCGCACGAGCTGCGCACCCCGCTGGCCGCGATGAACGTGGTCACCGACGTCCTCGACGAGGACGCTGACCAGCTGCCCTCGGACACCGCCGTCGCCGCTCGGCTGGTGTCGGCGGAAACGCGCCGGCTGACCCGGCTAGTGCAGGACCTGGTCGAGATCTCCCGGTTCGACGCCGGACGGGCCGAACTGCGCGTCGAGGAGGTCGACCTGGCCGAGGCGGTGACGAACGCCCTCGCCGCCCGCGGCTGGACCGACTCCGTGACGGCCGACCTGCCCAGCGTCACCGTGCCCGCCGACCCGCGCAGGCTCGATCTCGTGATCGCGAATCTCGTCGGAAACGCCCTGCACCACGGCGCACCGCCGGTCGAGGTCCAGCTGAGCGCCGACGACGCGACGGTCTTGCTGACCGTCACCGACCACGGTCCGGGAATTCCGGAGGAGATACTGCCCAAGGTGTTCGACCGTTTCGCCAAGGCAGACACCTCGCGAGCCCGCTCCGACGGCAGCGGCCTCGGCTTGTCGATCGCACTGGAAAACGCCCGGCTGCACGGCGGCGACATCGAAGCGGCGAACACCGGCGACGGAGCGCGCTTCACGCTCCGCCTGCCCCGCACCGCGAGGAGGAGCGATGAAACGCGTCCTGGGGATCGCCCTGGTGTCGATCCTTGCCCTCGCTGGCTGCGGCATCCAGCCGACTGGCGTAGTCCCGGCCGGAAACGCGCCCGCCGGATTCCAGCTGGGCACGCCGCGTCCGCAGATCACGCTCTACTTCGTCTACGCGGGCCAGCTCAGCCCGGTGCAGCGGGCGTGGGCGAGAGACGCGACCCCCACGACAGTGCTGACAGAACTGTTCGGCGGCCCGACCGCCCTCGAAGAAAAAGAGGGCTTCTACTCGATGCTTTCGCCCGGCAGGCACGTCACCGTCGACACCTCGGCCCAGCCCGTGACCGTGACCGTCGCCGAATCGATGAAACAGCTGTACCCGATCGGCCTGCAGCAGGTGGTTTGCACTGTGTCCGCCTCGCTGGTGGCGTCCGGGCAGTCCGTCGAGAGGGGAATCACCGTGGTCGCGTCGGACACCAAACTCGAATCCCTCTACTGCAACTAAGGCACAAACCCAGCCACGACCCGGTCGACAACCGCCAGCACGACCTCCGTCGCGCTGTGCCCGTCCGGCACCTGCCGCAACGCCGCTTCCAACGCCCCGAGCACCGCACCGGTCAACGCGGCGGCCTCGACCCGGTCCAGCTGAGGCGCGCACGTCTCGTACAGCTTCTCCGCCCATCGGTCGGCCACCATGGAGTTGCGCAGCAGATAGCCGGCGCGCAAAGCGGGCACCGCCGCGAGCAGCCGGGTGCGCACCTCGGTGAGCGGATGGTCCAGCGGAAAGCTCCACGCGTCCGCCGTCGCCAGCGCGTGGACGGTCTTCTTCACGAGTTCGCCGACCGGCCCGCCCGCTTCCGCCGCCGCGAACACACCGTCCACCACCTCGTCGTAAAGATGCTGGTCAGCGAAGACAACGTCCTCTTTGGTGGCGAAGTAGTTGAAAAACGTCGCCGGAGAAACCTTGGCCCGCGCGGCGATCTCCGCGACCGTCGTGCCGTCGTACCCCTGCTCGTCGAACAGCGTGAGCGCGGCCTCGATCAGCGCCTGGCGGGTCCGCCGCTTCTTCTCTTCCCGCAACCCGGTCATGGCGTGAATCTTAGCGTTACTCTAAACTTAGAGTGTCTCTAAGATTGGAGGTCCCGATGGAACGGACCGGATGCGTGATCGCCGGCGGCGGCCCGGCAGGCATGATGCTGGGCTTGCTGCTGGCCCGGGCCGGCGTCGAGGTCGTCGTGCTGGAAAAGCACCAGGACTTCCTGCGGGATTTCCGCGGCGACACCGTGCACCCGTCCACGCTGCGCCTGCTGGACGAACTGGGCCTCGGCCCCCAGTTCGCCGCGCTGTCGCGTTCGGTCCTGGAGCGGATGAAGATGGACATCGGCGGGGAAACCGTGATCGCCGCCGACTTCAGCAAACTGCGCGGCCCGCACCGGCACATCGCCATGGTGCCGCAGTCGGAATTCCTGGGCCTGCTAGCCAAAGCAGGCGCCGACGAACCCGCTTTCTCCCTCCGCATGGGTGCCTCGGTGGTTTCGCTCCGCCGAGATGCCGGACGCGTAACCGGCGTCCGCTACCGCGACGAAACCGGCACGATCCACGAACTAGCCGCCCCACTGACGGTCGGCTGCGACGGACGCTGGTCGACAGTCCGCCAAGAACTCGGCCTCGCACTCAAGGAATCGGAAGTCCCGATGGACGTCTGGCAAGTGCGAGTGCCGAAAGCCGAACCGGGCGAACAGGGGGTGTTCGCCCGGTTCGGCCCCGGATACGCCTCAGTCACCATGGACCGCGGTGACTACTACCAAACCTCGTACCTCATCCCCCGCGGCCACAACGCGCAGCTGCGTTCCGCCCCCATCGAAGACTTCCGCTCCCGACTAGGCGAGCTATTCGGCTGGACGCCCACGCAACTCTCCGCCATCCGCTCCTGGGACGACGTCAAGCTGCTAGAAGTGACCATGGGCCTGCTCCCACGCTGGCACGCCCCCGGCGCACTGTGCATCGGCGACGCCGCACACCCGATGTCCCCCGTAGGCGGTGTCGGGGTAAACCTGGCAGTGCAGGACGCCGTCGCCACCGCCCGCTTGCTCGCGGAACCCTTGCGGCGCGGGGAAATCCCAGTTTCCCGCTTGGCCGCAGTGCGCCGCCGCCGCTTGCTCCCCACGGCAGCGGTGCAGTTCAACCAACGAGGCGAACACGACATGCTGCTACGCCCCGCTTTAGCCGGAACCCTAAACCGCCTGCCAACCCCCATGCGAGCCCTGCAACGATTCCCGGCCCTTTCCGGCCTCACGGCCTATCTCGGCGGCGTCGGCCTTCGCCCGGAACACGCCCCAGCCTTCTGCACGACGGTCCGCTATGGACAGTCAGGCTGGCTGAACTGCCGCCGGGCGGCGCACGACGGTCCGCCGCGAACAGCCACGCTGGCCGAACTGGCACCGGGCGGCGCACGCGGACCGGCTTCCGGGCCAGTCCGACTCGCCGCCCGCGTCCGGCTCCGTCGGCCCGCTGCCCACGTTGGTCCACTATGGATGGTCTCACTGGACCAACCCGGCAGCGACAGCCAACACCATCGCCCCGCTGTCACCGCCCAGTTAGGCAGCCCCGAACCGGAATCCGGACGCTAGCCAGGATCAACCCCAGCACCGCCCACCTAGGCAGCCTTGGCCCGCCGCAGCCTTCGCCTTTTCCGCCCCCGCAGCCTTCGTCTTTCCGCCCCGCCGCGGCCTGCGCCGTTCCGCTATGCCGGATAAGCCCGAGCCACCCGAGCGTCCTGCAGCGCACGAGCCCACCACTCAAGCTGGTCGAGCAACGCCTTCGCCGCGATCTCCGCCTCCGGATCGACGGGTTCCCCGCCCTCGCCGAACCGCCCGTGCACCCCGTGGAAACTCACGGTCTCCCGGATCGTCACCGCATGCAGCTCAGCGAAAACCGGGCGGAGATGCTCCACCGCCCGCAACCCGCCGGAAATCCCGCCATAGGACACGAACGCGACCGGCTTGGCATGCCATTCGCCGCGAAACCAGTCGAGGACGTTCTTGAGCGCGGCCGGGTAACTGTGGTTGTACTCCGGCGTGATCACGACGAACGCGTCCGCCGCCGCCAGCCGAGCGGAGACCGGCGCGGCCCCTTCGCCGTTCATGGCGAGCGGCAACGAGATCTCGGCGACGTCGACGACATCCACGTCGAACCCGCCGTGTCGGCCCGCCTGCCGGGCGAACCACCGCGCGACCGTGGGCGCGAACCGCCCTTCCCTGGCACTGCCGACGAGCACAGCGAGCCGGACGGGAGCTTCGGACACGTGTTTCTCCTTTTTCCCGGGGCGAGAACAGGTTTCCCGCCTCCGGAACAGAGTCTCGAACTTCAACCTCCCTTTAAGTCAAGTTATGCTGGACCGCATGACGAAGACGGAGCTGCCCGAACTGACCGTCGGCGAACTCTCCCGCCGCAGCGGCGTACCGGCGTCGGCCCTGCGGTTCTACGAGGACGAGAACCTGATCCGCAGCAGGCGCACCGCGGGCAACCAGCGCCGCTACCGCCGCGACACCCTGCGCCGGGTCACGTTCATCCGCATGTCGCAGCGGGTGGGCATGCCGCTGGCGCAGATCCGCGAGGTACTGGCCCTCCTCCCGGACGACCGAACCCCCACCCGCGCCGACTGGTCCCGCATCTCGTCCTGCTGGCGCTCCGACCTGGACCAGCGCATCCGCCAGCTGGAACAGCTCCGAGACCAGCTCAACGACTGCATCGGCTGCGGCTGCATGTCCCTGGCCAAATGCCGCCTGGCCAACCCAGACGACCAACTAGGCCAAGACGGCCCCGGCCCACGACGCCTCCCGGACCACCGCGGCGCGAAGTACGAATGAGGCCTCACCACACCTGAACCCGCACGCCGCTGAGCGCGCACGACCACGCCTGAGCCCGCACGCACTTAAGCCTGCACGCCGCTCAACCTGCCGCACGCCGCTGAGCCCGCTCGCCGCTCAACCCGCCGCACCGCTCAATCCGCCGCACGCCGCCAAGCCCACCGCGCGCTGCTGAGCCCGCACGCCGCTGAGCGCTGGCCGCGACCAAGTTCTCACGACACCCAGACCTCGCCACCGCCGCCGCTCGCAGACAGCTCAGGCCTGCGCGCGTCAGCCTGCCACCCATCACCGCACCTCGGACCCGGACCCTCAGCCCGCCGCTAGGCACCTCCCGCAACCTTCAGCCCACCGCTCGCCACCTCCCACAATCCTCAGCCCACCGCTCGCCACCTCCCACAGCCTTCAGCCCGCCGTCCACCACCTCCCGCAACTCGCAGCCCGCCGTCCATCGCCGCCACGCCTCCTCAGCCTTCCGCCCACCACCCGCAAGCGGTCCAGGCCCCACGGCCCGCCGCCGCAAGCCAAACCACCCGGACTCCCCTCCGGAGCCCATCCACTCAGCCGCCCAAAGCCGCCCAGCAAACCGGGCACTCGCCCGCCGCGTCAGTCACTCCGGCGCAGTCATCCCAGCAGCAACCCCCTCACGTAGGCGGCCTGCCCGGCGTGCTGCAGGTCGTCGGACAGCACGCTGACCAGCCGGACTCCCAAGGTCACCGGCGGATCCCAGTTTTCGTCGACCACGCGGTCCAGCGCCGCCGCGTCCAGGCCGGACACCCAGGACACCGTGTGCTCGTGCACGGCGTCGTAGTAGCCGGTGAGCAAGTCCGGCGATTCCGGCCGCACCTTGGCCACATCGTCGCTGCTGTGCCCGTAACCGATGTCGCCGGCTGGGAACGGCAGGCCGAATTTCGCGCGCCAGTCCTGTGCCGTCCAGAACTGGTCGGTGTCCGCGACGTCCGCGACATGGTCGTCCTGCACCCGCGCCAGATGCCAGACCAGCCAGCCGATCGAGTTCGCGTCCGGGCCGGGACGCGCCGCCAGCTGCTCCGCGGACAGCCCGTCGACTGCCTGGTGCACCACCTCGCGGACCCGGCCGAACCCGTCTACGAGCAGATCGGCCACATTCATCTCGCGCTCCTTCCGTCGTCGTGCGCTTGCCTCGATCATGCCCCGAAGATCCGCCGCTGCCCAGCTTCGTGACTCGGCTGGCGCGAGGGGTCCGCTCGCACCCGCCGAACCGCCCCAATACGGCGAAATCCACTGGCTACCAACGGTGACCGCGACCGTCCACTTCGGACTCCGACGGCATCGTCCGGCGTCGGGTAAAATCCGCGGCGAAACAACCAGCACCGCCGACGACGCGAACGGAGGGCCCCGTGGCGATCACCGCGCCCCGTGCCCTGCCCGGCTTCGACAACATCGCCGGGATCGCGATCCCGCCCTGGGCGGGCATGGTGATCACCGCCGCCTGCGCGGTTTCGGCCGTGGTGGTGCTGCTGGTGATTCTGCGCAACCGGCGCAAGTAGCCCGGGCCAGACATTCGCCGGTGCTGCTGGCGAATCACGCGTCCGCACGGGTGAAACGGCTGGTGATCACGTGATCCTTGGCCGGCCCGGTCACCACCCATTCCTGCTCCCACCGCCGGTCGTCGAGCACGCGGTACGCCCCTCGATACCAATCGGCGGCGCACGGATGGTCGGCCGTCCACTCTCCGGTCGCCAGGTCCAGGTCGTGGAAGAACCCGCCGTGGTCGAAGTGCACCGCCGCGCGGGCGGCCCCGGCCGGCCGGTAGTGCAGCGTACGGACGAACGGCCCGCGATGCGCTCCGAGCTGCAACTCTCCCGACTCGCGGTAAACGAGCACCCCGCCCTGGGCCGTGAACGTCGCACGTCCGCACGCCTCGCCCATCGCCGCCCCGTCGACGTCGACGATCTCGCGCGCGAGCTGCCATTCGCCGGAGAAGTACCCGGTCAGGTCGTTGATCGGAAAAGCCACGGATCCCATTGTGCGCCTCCCGGCCCAACGCGAACGGCACTGGGACGATCGACTCGACACCGTCTGTCACGAGGGTGGCGCGAAGGGTCCCGTCATCCCCATTGTCACCAGTCGGCATGCTGTTCACCCTGTGCAATCGACCCCGCAGCAGACCCCGAAACCGGCCAGAGCGAGGGGGACTCTCGCACCGAACCCGGCGGGGCAGGCTCGACCGGACCGCCTGTCGCCCTAGAATCGGCCGCGTGGCGCACCCCGATCTGGCCGAGCAGGCCACCCGTTCCCCCGCTCTCGAAACCCTGCAGCGCGTCTTCGGCTACGACGCGTTCCGCGGCGACCAGGCGGAGATCGTCGAGCACGTGATCTCCGGCGGCGACGCGCTGGTGCTCATGCCCACCGGCGGCGGGAAATCGCTGTGCTACCAGATCCCGGCGCTGGTGCGGCCGGGCGTCGGCGTGGTGATCTCGCCGCTCATCGCGCTGATGCAAGACCAGGTCGACGCGCTGCGCAACGTCGGCGTGCGCGCCGGATTCCTCAACTCCACCCAGGATTTCGCGCAGCGACAGGAGGTGGAGGACGCGTTCGTCGCGGGCGAACTGGACCTGCTCTACCTCGCGCCCGAACGGCTGTCGGTCGAATCCACGGTGCGGCTGCTCGATCGCGGCAAAATCGCGCTGTTCGCGATCGACGAAGCGCACTGCGTCTCCCAGTGGGGCCACGATTTCCGGCCCGACTACCTGATGCTGTCGTCGCTGCACGAACGCTGGCCGGACGTGCCCCGCATCGCGCTCACCGCCACCGCGACCGAGGCCACGCACAAGGAAATCTCGCAGCGGCTCGGCCTGGACACTGCGAAGCACTTCGTCGCGAGCTTCGACCGGCCCAACATCCAGTACCGGATCGTGCCGAAGAACTCGCCGCAGAAGCAGCTGCTCGACCTCCTGCGCACCGAGCACCAGGGCGACGCAGGAATCGTCTACTGCCTGTCCCGCGCGTCGGTGGAAAAGACGGCGGAATTCCTGGTGCAGAACGGAATTCCGGCGCTGCCGTACCACGCCGGGCTCGACAAGTCGACCCGCGCGGCGAACCAGGCGAGGTTCCTGCGCGAGGACGGGCTCGTGGTGGTCGCGACGATCGCGTTCGGCATGGGCATCGACAAACCGGACGTCCGGTTTGTCGCGCACCTGGACCTGCCGAAATCCGTGGAAGGCTACTACCAGGAAACCGGCCGCGCGGGCCGCGACGGGCAGCCGTCCACCGCCTGGCTCGCGTACGGGCTGCAAGACGTGGTGCAGCAACGCAAAATGATCGACAACTCCGAGGGCGACGAGATGCACCGCCGCCTGCAGGCTCAGCACCTGAACGCGATGCTGGCCCTGTGCGAGACCGTCGAATGCCGGCGTACGCAGATCCTCGCGTACTTCGGGCAGTCCGGTGAGCCGTGCGGAAACTGCGACACCTGCCTGACCCCGCCGGAACGCTGGGACGGCACCATTCCCGCGCAGAAGCTACTGTCCACAGTGGTCCGTCTGCGCAACGAACGGCGGCAGAAGTTCGGCGCGGGCCAGATCATCGACATCCTGCTGGGCAAGACGACCCCGAAGGTCACCCAGTTCCAGCACGACACGCTGAAGGTCTTCGGCATCGGCACCGAACTGCGCGAACCGGAGTGGCGCGCGGTGGTGCGGCAACTGCTGGCGCGCAACCTGCTGGCGGTTGAAGGGGATTACGGGTCGCTGGTGCTCACCGAAGGCTCGACCGCAGTGCTGAACGGCTCGCAAGAGGTGCAACTGCGCCGCGAACCCGAACGTGCGGCGCGTGCCCCGCGAACCTCCCGCCGCACAGCCGCCGCGCCGGTCGACATGCCCGCGGAAGCGGCACCGGTGTTCGAGCGCCTGCGCGCCTGGCGCGCGGCGACGGCCAAGGAACAGGGCGTCCCGGCCTACGTGATCTTCCACGACGCCACGCTGCGCCAAATCGCCACCCTGATGCCGACAACGCTCGACGCACTGGGCACGGTGAGCGGCGTCGGCGAGAGCAAGCTGGCCAAGTACGGGGAGGGAGTGCTGGCGACGCTGGCCGAGGAGTGAGGCTGATACGGCTGGGGTGGCCCCGCGCCGCTGCCCCGGGTCGGAGGTATCCGGCCAGGTCACGCGCGCGGTGGGCAGAGCGGCGGCGAACTGGACCGGTTGGGCCGGGCCGCTGGACTGCCCGCCGCCCAGGCGCTCCGACGCACGAGCCCTCCGCCAGCCACACACCTCAGCCCTGCGGAATCGCCGGGTGCCGACGCTTCCGGCTTCCCAGAACCTGCCCGCCACCAGCACTCGTCAACCCAAGCACCCTCAGCTCGTCAACTGCACGCCACCAGCACTCGTCAACCCAAGCACCCTCAGCTCGTCAACTGCACGCCACCAGCACTCGTCAACCCAAGCACCCTCAGCTCGCCAGCTGCACGCCACCAGCACACATCAACCCCAGCGCCCTCGGCCCGTCAACCGCCCGCTGCCAGCACACGGCAACCCAAGCGCTCGCGCGGCTCATCGGCTGTCCACGACCTCCGTCCGCGAAACATGCGGCCCCCACGTCAGCGTTCCACCAACCACGCACGCGCCCCTGGCACTAGGCCACCGAAAAGCCTCGCGCCTACTCCCCCACCCCGTCCAGGTTCACCCTCACTCAGCCCTCCGCGGCCGAGTCGTGTCCGCGACCTTCCGGACTGCCCCGGCGATCTGCGAGTGGTACCGGCCGTTCGTCTTCTCGTCCACGAACCGTGCGGCCTTGCCCACGGCCTCGTTGACCTTCTCCGGGTTCTTCCGCACGTACGACACCGCACTCGCGGCACCGGCCAGCACGGTGAGTCGCTTCATCAAAGCCATCGCACTAAGCCCTTCCCCTGAGGAAATCTCCGTCACCCTCCCCAACGTCGACCGGCAGCGCAGGGTTCCCGGCAAAACCCACATGACAAACACCGCACCGGCCAGGCATCATCCACGCGTGCGCGATCTTTCCGCCCTGCCCAAGGTGCATCTCCACGTCCACCTCGAAAGCACCGTCCGCCCGGCCACGCTCAAGGAACTCGCTGCCGCCCATGGGGTTTCGCTGCCGGACAAGCCCGCGAACTTCGACGGGTTCCGGGCATTCGCGGATCGCAACAGTCTCACGCGGTCGTGTCTGCGCGAACCGGCTGACTTCGAGCGGATCGCGCGGGAATTCTGTGCGGACGAAGCCGCGCAGGGGACTCGGTACGTCGAGGTCACGTTCACCGCGGCCTCGCACGGGGAACGGCTCGGAGATCTCGAGATGCCGCTCGACGCAGTCCTCAAAGGACTGTCGGAGGGCGGGAAAGAACATGGCCTGCAATGGCGGTTGATCCTCGACCACTCCCGGCGGCGGTCGCTCGAGCGAGCCTTGAAGACGCTGGACCTGGCCCGGCGGCACGAAGAGGTCGTCGGGATCGGGATGGCTGGCGAGGAACGCCACTCCCTTACCCCGTTCGAGGAGGTGTTCGCCCGGGCGCGGGAGGCGGGGCTGCATCTCGTCCACCACGCTGGAGAGGACGCTGGGCCGGAAAGCATCCGCGAGGCGCTCGAAATCGGTGGCTCAGAGCGCATTGGGCACGGAATCCGCATCCTCGAAGACCCGGAGCTGACGGCTCAAGTCGCCAAGAGCGGGGTCGCGCTCGAGGTGTGTCCCTCGTCGAACGTCACGCTCGGGTTGGTTCCGTCGCTCCCGGAACACCCGCTTCCCCGGCTGGTCGAGGCCGGGCTCACGGTCACACTCAACACGGATGTCCCGGACGTCACGGGCACCACGATCACCGACGAATTCACCCGGGCGAGGGAAGTTTTCGGTTTCCCTGACTCGACATTGGCCAAGCTGGCCGGCAACGCGGTGACCGCGTCGTTCGCCCCGGATGAGGCCAAAGCGTTGCTGCACAAGGAGATTGACGACTGGCTCAGGTCGGCAGCAGACGCGTGACCAGCACGCCGAGCTGATGTGCGTTCCGGCATTCGTGCATGTCGACCAAGTCCGCGTAGTCCGGCGCGGCCGAATCGCCGGTCCCCCACAGGGATTGGCGTTCCGGGTTCAGCCAGTGGACGTGCCGTGCGCGGGACCGGATCGCGCGGACGGCGTCGAGGTTCGGGTCGCCGCCGTTCGTGCGGGCGTCGCCGAGGATGAGCACCGACGTGCGCGGGCCGACCGCGTCCAGCCAGTGAGCGGTGAACTGGCCCAGCGCGCGGCCGTAGTCGCTGTGGCCGTCCCAGCGGACTACCGCCGCTTCGCTGAGCATTCGCGCGCCCAGCTGTTCGGGATCCGCGGCACCAGTGTCCACCAGGTGCGTTACCTCGTCGGTGCTGTCCACGAAACCGAACACCCGGATTTTGCTGAACTGGTCCCGCAACGCTTGCACCAGCAGCATCGTGAAGTTCGCGAAACCCGCTACCGAACCGGAAAGATCGCACAGCAGGATGATTTCCGGACGGCCGGGGCGGCGATGCCGGTAGGCTGGACGCAGAGGTACCCCACCAGTAGAAAGTGAACGGCGCAGCGTTCGGCGCAGGTCGATGTGGCCGCGGGTGGTGCGTTTGCGGCGCGCGGCCAAGCGGGTGGCGAGCTTGCGGGACAGCGGCTGGATGGTTCGCCGCAGCTCGGCCAATTGCGTACGGCTGGCGATGAGGAAGTCGACGCGGTCCGCGGCAGGGGCGATCGCGTGCTTGGCAATCCTTTCCCGGCCCCGGAGTTCGGCGGCTCGGCGGCGCGCCTCGGTACGCACCCGGCCGCGGAAACCCTCGACGCGGCGGCGGATCTCGTCGCGGGCGAGGCGGTCGGTGAACTCGTCGGGCGAGCCGGCGGGGCTCGACGCGCGCATGGCCGCGAGCACCTGGGCGATGAGCGTCTGCGGTTGCAGGCGGTCGAGCGTCTGGTGTGCGGAGTAGCCGCCGCCCGGGCCGGTTCCGACGCCGTACTGGCCCAGCAGGTCCACGGCGAGTCCGGCGAGCTGGTCCAGCGCCTGGTCGTCACCTTCGGCGAGGGCGGCGGCGAGCGCCGCGCGCAGTTCTTCCCGGTTCTGCGGCGGATTTTCGCGCGCCAGTTCGGGAGCGCCGACGCCGGCCGGGAAGTACAGGTCGAACGCGGCGTCGAACACCGACCGCTGGCCGCCCCGGCGGACCAGTGCGGCGGCGAGGCCTTCGCGCACCAGCTCACGGTCGTCCAGGCCGAGCACTTCCAGCGCGGCCGCCGCGTCGGCCGTCTCGCCGGGACCGGCCGGGATGCCTTGCGCCCGCAGCGCTCGCACGAACTCCGCGAGCCGCCCGGTCAGGCCCGGCGCGGCGGTCATGACGCGTCCAGCACCTGGTCGAGATTCAGACCGGCCCCGGCCTTCGCGATGTCGTCCTGGTGCTTCAGCACGACGCCGAGGCTTTCGCGCACCACCCGCTCGTCGAGCGTGCCCGCGCCCAGCTCCAGCAGCGTGCGCGCCCAGTCGACGGTCTCCGCCACCGACGGCAGTTTTCGCAGGTCCATCGCCCGCAGCGCGGCGATCACCCGCACCACCGAATCCGCCAGCGCCGACTCGATGCCGGGCACCTTCAGCCGGACGATCTCGCGTTCGAGGTCTTCGTCCGGGAAGTCGATGTGCAGGAACAGGCACCGCCGCCGCAGCGCCTCGGACAGCTCGCGCGTCGCGTTCGAGGTCAACACGACGAACGGCTGCTGCGTCGCAGTGATCGTGCCGAGTTCGGGCACCGTCACCTGGAAATCGCCGAGCACCTCTAGCAGCAGACCCTCGATCTCGACGTCGGCCTTGTCCGTCTCGTCGATCAGCAGCACGGTCGGCTCGGTGCCGGAGATCGCGGTGAGCAGCGGGCGGCGCAGCAGGAATTCCTCGCCGAAGATGTCCGTGCGCGCCTCGTCCCACGTCTCGTCGCGGCCGGCGGTGATCCGCAGCAGCTGCTTCGCGTGGTTCCACTCGTACAGCGCGCGAGCCTCGTCGATGCCCTCGTAGCACTGCAACCGCACCAGCCGCGAGCCAGTGACCTCGGCGACCGCCGTCGCCAGCGCGGTCTTGCCGACCCCGGCCGGCCCCTCGACCAGCAGCGGCTTCCCGAGCCGGTCGGCGAGGAACACCGTGGTCGCGACCGCGGTCGACGCGAGGTACCCGGCCTCGGCCAGCTGCGCCGACACGTCGTCGACGGACGAGAAAAACCCGGTGCCCACGTAGCCTCCTAAGCGATCGCTCACCTGCACTGTACTGGCCAGCCGCCCCGAACGGGGTCCACCGGGGCAGACATCGGGCCTGCAATCGCCGAATATCCGGAAATGCCCGGTATACTTGCACGGATTCACGTAGTCATCCGATGTATAGCCACGATAGTTCCACTGTGGACGAAGCCGCTAACGCGGTGGCCGGTCAGCAAGCCTGCCCGTCCGCACGGGGCGGCGGCCGGTTCGCGGCGGCGGGTGCCGGAGACGGTTCACGGCAGGCTAGGAATGACCTGGTCCACCAGTCGTTTCGCAACCGGGCAAGACCCCTCGTCGCCCGCGGAGCGGTCGAGGTACCAAATGTGCACCGCCGCATCGGTGCCGGGAATCTGGATCTGATAACGGCAGCCGCCGCCGGCTTTCGTGGTGTCTTTCCGGACTTCGTGCCCGTTCTGGGAACTCGACTCGCTGTGCCCGCTCCAGTCCTCCGCGTCGGCCAGGTCCAGGGTCGCGGCCAGGTCGCCGCCGGTCAGCTTGCCCGACGGCGGGGTCCACTCGGTGCGGCAGCCGCCCACTCCCCCGTCACCCCGACCGGGGTGGATGCCGTCAGCTTGTACTCGTCTCGCCGCAGGTCGATCGGAGTGCCCCGAACGGCAGTCGTCAGCAGATCGCAGGCGTTCGTTTTCGCGAACGTCTTCGCCGGACCGGCACCGCCGCATCCCGTCGCCGAAACGACGACCGTCAGCCCGAGCGCGAGCCGTTTAACTATTGCCATCGAGCCCCCGCCACACATCCTCTTCTTCGTCAAAATCGCGGCGGGCCGACGTGCCCGCGCGGACACTGCCCGGATCCGAGACGGCGTGCCGCGACCTCAGCCCCGCATCGGCGAACGCGGATTCGATGTCGCTGCGGACGTTGCCTGTGCCCGCGTTGGCCAGCGCGGGCACGTTCGGGCTCGCGGATATCATCGCGCCGCCCTGGACGCGAAGGGTCAGGTATCCGAAGTTCCCGCTCACCTCGCAAGGCGCTTGTTACGACCTTGTAGCCAGCCATGACGAGTCCGTCCCTCGTTCGCTGCCGCATTGATCGGCCGCTGTGACCGCCGCCATGGTCCGGATAGTACCTAGCCAAATGGGACGTTGCTGGCAAAACGGGGTATTGCGAAGCATACAGGTTGTCACCTACCGTACGCGGGCCGCGACGACACCTCGCGGACTAGCATCGCGACGTGACTTACGCTGCTGCTGATGCCCGTTACGATTCCATGCCCTACCGCCGCTGCGGGCGCAGCGGCCTGAAGCTGCCCGCGATCTCGCTCGGCCTGTGGCACAACTTCGGGAACGACCGCCCGCTCACCGTCCAGCGCGACATCGTCCGGCGCGCGTTCGACCTGGGCATCACGCATTTCGACCTGGCCAACAACTACGGCCCGCCCTACGGCAGCGCCGAGGAGAACTTCGGCAGGCTGCTCGCGAGCGACCTGCGGCCGTACCGAGACGAGCTGGTCATCTCGACCAAGGCGGGCTACGACATGTGGCCCGGGCCGTACGGCGAATGGGGTTCGCGGAAGTACCTCCTGGCCAGCCTCGACCAGTCGCTCGGCCGGATGGGACTGGACTACGTCGACATCTTCTATTCGCACCGGTTCGACCCGGAGACCCCGCTGGAGGAAACCGTCGGCGCGCTCGACCGGGCGGTCCGGTCGGGCAAGGCGTTGTATGTCGGGATCTCGTCTTACAATTCCGCTCGCACCGCCGAAGCCGCGCAGTTGCTGCGGGAATTGGGTACGCCGTTGCTGATTCACCAGCCGTCGTATTCGATGTTCAATCGGTGGACGGAAGCTGACGATTTGCTTGGGACTCTGGAGCAGGTCGGGGCCGGGTGCATCGCGTTTTCGCCGCTTGCGCAGGGGTTGCTGACTGACAAGTACCTTTCCGGGGTTCCCGCGGATTCCCGGGCGGCGCAGGGGAAGTCGCTGAATCCGGACACGATTACCGACGAGAAGCTGGGCAAGATCCGGGCGCTGGGCGAAATCGCCGCGCGGCGGGGGCAGACGTTGGCACAGCTGGCGCTGGCCTGGGCATTGCGGGATCCGCGGATGACGTCGCTGGTGATCGGGGCGAGCAGCGTGCGGCAACTGGAGGATAATGTGGCCGCGCTGGACAATCTCTCGTTCACTGCCGAGGAATTGGCCGAGATTGATCAGTACGCCACCGAAGAGGGCATCAACATCTGGAAGCGTTCTTCCGACGGGTGATCTTATGCCGACGTCCCGGGGCTGCTGTCAGACCTGGGACGTCGGCCGAACTCTCCGTAGAAAGTCTCGCCATCCAGTAAGGCTCGGTACGCCAGCGAGACCCGGCGCGCCTTGGACGGCCGCAATTGCGGCTTCGCGGCGTCAAGCTCCAGGAATTCCAACCGGCTCAATTCCTCCGATTCCAGACGGATGGCGTTGATCTGCGCGCGGCTCACTAAGCCGCCGTCGAAGATGAACTGGAGACTGTCGCGCCAGACACCGTGCGAGGGCATCCAGTCGACCAGAAGAAGACGTCCCACCGGCAGGTCGATCCCGAGTTCCTCGCGAACCTCCCGTCGACACGCGGCCAGCGGCGACTCGTCGTCCTCGACCACTCCTCCGGGAATCTCCAGGAACGGCTTGTAAGTCGGGCAAACGAACAGGACGCGGCCGTGCTCGTCGCGGGCGAGCACTCCCGCGGCCGCGTTCTTGCGCGGAAACCGGGCGGCGACGCCGGGGTTGAACTCGACCTCCGGCTCGCCTTCGCACTCAAGATCGTCCGCGAATACAGCCTGGTCGCCGCAATGACGGTGCTGGCCGCTCCCCACGTCAGCCACGGGCCGCGCGGATAGTATCCGCTGCCCACTCCGCCCAATCCCGCTCCATCGCCGCATACCGCTTGCCCCACTCCAAAGCCATCCGGCCGTACAGCGACGGATCGCTGTCATCCCAGTCGACCGACGCCTCCAGCGCCGCTAATTCGTCCACCAGCCCCTTGGCGAAAGCGCCATGCCGGCCAAGGAACCCGCGCGCTTCCTCCGGCGTGACCTCGCCCAGGAAGTACACCCGCAGCAACATCTCGTTCCGCCGCGCCGCCGGGGGTCGCTCCTCCAGCAGCCACGCGCGCAGTTCCGCGCGGCCGGCGTCGGTGATCGCGTACTCCTTGCGCCCGCGCGGTCCCTCCGCGGACACCTTGATCAAATCCGCGCTCTCTAGCTTCCCCAGCTCCCCGTACAGCTGGCTCTGCGTCGCCGTCCAGACGCTCGACATCGCCGTCTCGAAGCGTTTCAGCAGGTCATAGCCGCTTCCGGGGGCCGTGGCCAGCAGCCCGAGCACTGCGTGTCGCAAAGTCATGCGCTCAGCCTACCTTCCACTATTGACATGTCCAGTCGGCACGTTCTAGCTTTGACATGTCACTACAGGAACGTTGGGGGATCGATGAACTACCTGAAGAGTTTCCTTCCGTGGATCGCCTTCGCGGTCGTGTCCACGCAGGCCGACTGGCGGTGGTCCGGGGTGACCGGGCTGGTGCTCGCGGGCGGGCTGCTTCTCCTCGAACGGCGGCGCGGCAAGGCGTGGGACACGTTGTTCATCGAGGTCTCCGCGGTCGCTTTCTTCGCGCTGCTGGCCGCTTGGTCCTTCACCGATCCGACCTCGCCGCTCCGGGATTACGTCGGGGCGCTCACCGATCTTTGGCTGGCGCTGACCGCTTGGGGCTCGATCGCCGCGAAACGGCCGTTTACGCTGGGGATCGCGAGGACGATGGTTCCGCCGGAAATTGCCGCGACTGCGGTGTTCCGCCGGGTCAACGTCGTTATCACCGCTGTTTGGGCGGCCAGCTTCACCGTCGCCGGCATCGCCGAAGCCATTCTGCTGCACTTCGCGCCGCACGACACTGTCGCATTGGTGGCGATCAAGGTGCTCGGCTTCGCGGTTCCCATCTCGTTCACCATTCGCTATCCGCGCATCGTCCGGGCCCGCGCCCAGAAAGTCGCGTGAATCCATGACTACGACCAGCTTCCATCTCAACGGCCATTACGCCCCGGTCCACGACGAACTCACCGCCTACGACCTGCCGGTCACCGGTGCGCTGCCGCCCGAACTCAACGGCTGGTATTTGCGCAATGGGCCGAATCCGCGTCAGGACAGCGCGCATTGGTTCGTCGGCGACGGCATGGTGCACGGCGTGCGGCTCGAAAACGGCCGTGCCGCTTGGTATCGCAATCGCTGGGTGCGCACGGAGAGTTTCGACATCCCGCATCCGGTGCTCTACAACGCCGACGGCACGCGAAATCTCCGGTCGAGCGTCGCCAACACGCACGTCGTCAACCACGCCGGTCGCACGCTCGCACTCGTGGAATCCTCGCTGCCGTACGAAATCACCACCGATCTCGACACCGTCGGCGTCTACGATTTCGACGGCAAACTCGCCGATTCGATGACCGCGCATCCCAAGATCTGCCCGGAAACCGGCGAACTGCATTTCTTCGGCTACGGCAGCATCACCGCCCCGCACGTCAGCTACTACCGCGCCAACGCCGCCGGCGAGCTCGTGCTGCGGCAGCCGATCGACGTGCCGGGCCTGACGATGATGCACGATTTCGCGCTCACCCGGCGGCACGTGGTGTTCTTCGACCTGCCGGTGGTGTTCGACCACGCGGCCGAAGGCATGCCGTACCGCTGGAGCGACACGTACGGCGCGCGGCTCGGCCTGCTCAGCCGCGACCGGCCCGCGGACGGCGTGCGCTGGTTCGAGATCGACCCGTGCTACGTCTTCCACACCCTCAACGCGCACGACACCGCCGACGGCCGCATCGTCGTGCGCGTCGTGCGGTATGAGCATCTGTACCGGCCGGGCGTCCCGGATCCGAAGGGCGCGCTGTGGAAGTGGACGATCGACCCGGCCGCGGGCACGGTGACCGAGGACCTGATCGACGACCGCGACGGCGAGTTCCCGCGCATCGACGACCGGCTCGCCGGGCTCGACGCCCGCTTCGGTCACCTCACCGGGTGGCACTCCCCCGAGGGCCCGCTCGTGCTCCGCCAGTACGACCTGCGCACGAACGCCGCGCGCGAGCATCTGTTCCCGGAAGGACACATCCCGGGCGAGGCGGTGTTCGTCCCGGCCGACGACCGGCCCGGCGGCGCGGGCTGGCTGCTCACGTATGTCTACGACGGACCGAACGACCGCAGCGACCTGGTGGTGCTCGACGCGCAGGACCTCGAAGCGGATCCGGTCGCGACGGTCCATCTCCCGGGCCGGGTTCCGGCGGGCTTTCACGGCAACTGGCTGCCCGACGCCTGACGCCCTGCGTGCCGTACCCGGGATTCCGCCCGCCGAGCCCGTATCGTCGGGCGAAGAACCTCCGCCTGCCCTCCCTAGCCGGAAGAAAAGAAACTTTCCTGCCAAAGCGGGGCGAATCCGGTTACCGTGGCAGGACGGAAGTCCGAACGGGAAGGAAACTCAGCAGGTGGCAGGGTCGGGTACACCACCGGTCGGCACCCCGGCCGGGATGCGCATGATCAACCAGCGGGCGGTGCTCGACCTGCTGCGCCGCGGCGGGCCCGCGACGCGGCCGCAGGTGGCGAAGGACACCGGGCTGTCGAAGCCCACGGTGAGCCAGGCGCTGCTGGCGCTCGAGGCCGCCGGGCTGGCGCGCGCGACCGGGCACACGTCCACCGGCACCGGGCGCTCGGCGGTGCTCTACGAGGCGGACCCGACCGCGGGATACGTGCTGGGCCTGGACATCGGCCGCGAGCACATCCGGGTCGCGGTCGCCGACCTCGGCCGCACCACGGTCGCCCGGCGCGACGTGCGCAACACGGCCCGCTCCGGCAGCGCGCTGATCTCCGCGCTGGGCAAGCTGGCGACGGAGATCGTGGCCGAGGCCGGTCTGACGAGCGACGACATCGTCGTGCGCGTGCTGGGCTCCCCCGGCGTCGCGGACCCGGTGAAACGCTGTTTCCGGCACGCGCCGAACCTGCCCGGCTGGGGCCGCCCCGGCCTGCTCGACGACCTCGAGCAGGTGCTCGGGCCGGAGCTGCTGGTGGAGAACGACGCGAATCTCACCGCGGTCGGCGAATGGGAAAGCGGCGCGGCGCGCGGGGCGTCGGTGGTCGGCTGCATCACCATCGGCACCGGGGTCGGCATGGGCCTGATGGTCGACGGCCGGGTCTTCCGCGGCGCGACCGGCGCGGCGGGCGAAATCGGCTACCTGCCCTACGGCCGCACGCACGTCGCCGACGAACCCGGCGAACCGCCCGCGCGCGGGCACCTCGAAGAGGCCACCGCCGCGCAGTCGGTGGTCCGCGGCGCCCGCGAACTCGGCCTGGGCACCGCGCGCTCCGCCCGCGAAGTCTTCCGCCTCGCCCGCGAGGGGGACGAACTGGCGCAACGCGCGGTGTCCGCCGAAGCCGACCGGCTCGCGTACACCGTGGCCTCCGTGGCCGCGGTGATCGACCCCGAGCTGATCGTCCTCGGCGGCGGCGTCGGCACGGCGGCGGACCTGCTGCTGGAGCCGATCGACCGGGCGCTGCGCGCGTTCACCCCGCTCACTACCACTGTGGTGCAAGGCGAACTCGGCGACGACGGCGTGCTCACCGGCGCGATCAGCGTGGGCCTGCGCGCCGCCGAGCGGCTGGTGTTCGAGCGCCGCGTAGGCGCCGCCTGACGTTCGGTAAACGTCGCGCCGCGGCCCGCGAATGTCGGCCGGTACCGGTACGTTGCAGGCATGATCGGACTGCCCGACACCATCACCGCCTGCCTCTTCGACCTGGACGGCGTACTGACCGGGACGGCCGTGCTCCACCGCGAGGCGTGGAAACGGACGTTCGACGAATATCTGCGCGGCCGCGACGGCGACGGGTTCCAGGAGTTCACCGACGCCGACTACGCGACCTACGTGGACGGCCGTCCCCGGGCCGACGGCGTGCGGGAATTCCTGCGCTCGCGCGGAATCGACCTGCCCGAAGGCACCCCGGACGACGCCGTCGACGCGCCGACGGTGAACGGCATCGGCAACCGCAAGAACGAACTCGTGCTGAAGATCATCGACGAGCGCGGCGTCAATCCGTATCCGGGTTCGGTGCGCTATCTCGAAGCGGCGCGGGCGGCCGGGCTGCGGATCGCGGTGGTGACGTCGTCGGCGAACGGCGAAAAGGTCCTCGACGCGGCGGATCTGTCGCGTTTCGTGGAAGCACGGGTGGACGGCCTCGTCATCCGCCGCGACCACCTCAAAGGCAAACCGGCTCCGGATTCCTTCCTCGCCGGGGCCAAGGCGATCGGGGTGGACCCGAAGCAGGCAGCGGTGTTCGAGGACGCACAATCCGGTGTCCAAGCAGGCAAAGCGGGCGGTTTCGGGTACGTCGTGGGCGTGAACCGGGAGGACCAGGCCGCCGCCCTGCGCGCGCACGGCGCCGACGTCGTGGTGGACGACCTCGCCGAACTGCTGGAGGACAAGTGACGGAATCCGGTTACGAATGCTCGCCGTGGGAGCTGCGCTGGCGCGGCCTCGACGTGGATGCGTTGCAGCGCACCGAATCCGCCTTCGCGGTGTCGAACGGGCACATCGGGCTGCGCGGCACCCTCGAGGAGGGCGAACCGCGCGGGCTGCCCGGCACCTACCTCAACGGGTTCTACGAGCAGCACGAACTTCCTTACGCCGAAGGCGGTTACGGCTACCCGGAGGAGGGCCAGACCGTCGTCAACGTGACCGACGGCAAGATCATCCGGCTGCTGGTCGAGGACGAGCCGCTCGACATGCGCTACGGCATCGCGACCGCGCACGACCGCGTGCTCGACTTCCGCCGGGGCACGCTGCGCCGCGTCACCGAATGGTCCTCCCCCACCGGACGGCGCGTGCGGGTGACCACCGAACGGCTGGTTTCCTTCACCCAGCGGGCGGTCGCCGCGATCCGCTACGAGGTCGAACCGCTCGACGAGGACCTGCAGCTCGTCGTCCAGTCCGACCTGCTGGCCAACGAACCGGTCGAGTCGGACACGCACGACCCGCGCGTCGCCGCCGCCCTCGACGCGCCGCTGGTCGGCGAGTTCTGCCACGCCGCGGGCTACCAGGCCGTGCTGGTGCACCAGACCCGGATGTCCGGGCTGCGGGTCGCCGCCGCGATGGACCACAAAATCGAGGTGGACGACGGCCTGCGCACCCGCATCCACGCCGAGGAAGACCTCGCCCGGCTCACCGCCGCGGTCGACGTGCCCAAGGGCGGACGGCTGCGGGTCACCAAATTCCTCGCCTACGGCTGGTCCGCGCAACGGTCCGCGCCGGCGCTGCGCGCGCAGGTCGAAGCCGCGCTCGCGGGCGCCCGGCAGACCGGCTGGAAGGGCCTGGCCGCCGAGCAACGCCAGTTCCTCGACGATTTCTGGGCCACCTCGGACATCGAAATCGACGGCGACCCGGAACTCCAGCAGGCCGTCCGGTTCGCGCTCTTCCACCTGCTGCAGGCCGGCGCCCGCGGCGAAACCCGTGCGATCGCCGGAAAAGGCCTCACCGGGCCGGGCTACGACGGACACGCGTTCTGGGACAGCGAAACCTTCGTACTGCCCGTGCTCACGTACACGATGCCGGACGCCGCCCGCGACGCGCTCGGCTGGCGACACTCCACAATAGACAAAGCGAAGGAACGCGCGACCCAGCTCGGCTTGCGCGGCGCGGCTTTCCCGTGGCGGTCCATCAACGGAGCCGAATGTTCCGCATACTGGCCGGCTGGTACCGCGGCATTCCACGTGAGCGCGGACATCGCCGACGCCGTCGTGCGGTACGTGAACGCCACTCAGGACACGCAGTTCGAACGCACCTGCGGCGCGGAACTGCTGCTGGAAACCGCGCGGCTGTGGGCGTCGCTCGGGCATTTCGACCACCACGGGCACTTCCGCATCGACGGCGTCACCGGGCCCGACGAGTACTCCGCGGTGGCGGACAACAACATCTACACGAACCTGATGGCGCGCAAGAACTTGCTCGCCGCGGCTGACGTGTGCAAGCGGCATCCGGACATCGCCGAACAGTTCGAAGTGGACACCGCCGAGATCGATTCCTGGCATGCCGCCGCGGACGCGATGGCGCTGCCGTACGACCAGGAACTCGGCGTGCACCCGCAGTCGGAAGGCTTCCTGCAGCACGACGAGTGGGATTTCGAAGCCACCGACGAGGATTTCTACCCGCTGCTGCTGAACTACCCGTACTTCGACCTGTACCGCAAGCAGGTCGTGAAGCAGGCCGACCTCGTGCTGGCGCTGCACCTCTGCGGCGATTCGTTCAGCCCCGAGGAGAAGGCCCGCAACTTCGCCTACTACGAAGCACGGACCGTCCGCGACTCCTCGCTGTCCGCGGGCACGCAAGCGGTCATCGCGGCGGAGGTCGGGCACCTGCAGCTGGCCTACGACTATCTCGCCGAGGCCGCGCTGACCGACCTGCACGACGTGCACAACAACGTCCGCAACGGCCTGCACATGGCCTCGCTGGCCGGTGCCTGGCAGGCCACTGTGGCCGGTTTTGGCGGGCTCCGCGACTACGGCGGCCAGCTGTCGTTCGCCCCGCGCCTGCCGGACGAACTCGGCGGCCTCACCTTCCGCCTCGCCTTCCGCGAGACGCGGTTCCAGGTGTCGATCCGCCACGGCGCGGCGACGTATCAGGTGCTCAACGGGCCGCCGCTGGACCTGATCCACCACGGCGAGCGGTTCACCGTGACCGAGGAGCCGGTGGAGCTGCCGATCCCGAAGCTCGACCCGGGCCCGGCGCCGACCCAGCCGCTCGGCCGGGCTCCGGTGCGGCGGGACGCTTCGAAGAGGTGAGCCTCGTGGGTGCTGGCGCCGGTTCTAACCGGCATCGGCACTCACGACGTGCCCACCGCGCCGCCCCGCCACAGCCCGCGTATCTCGCACCGGTGCGCGTACCTGCGCTGGCATGCGTCGGGGCCGGTCTCGTGAGTGCTGCTGCCGGTTCTAACCGGCATCGCCGCTCACGAGGGCGTTTCGTCCGTGCCCGGCACCGGGGGCACCTCGTCCGTCCGCGGCGGGCTCAGGTCGGGGCCTGGCGCGTTCGCCACCTCGCCGGGCAGCTCGTCCGGTTCGGGCAGCTCGCGTTTCGGGCGCGCGGGGAACGGCGATTCCTCGTCGTCGTCCTCGGACCGGTCGCGGGGAAGGAACTCGCTGCGCGGGGTCATGACTCCGGGATACCCGGTTTACCGCCCCCGCACCAGGGAGTTCACGCGGCCGGACGCGATCGTTGCTTGCCGGTGGCGTCCGTGAGCTGGTCCAGCAGGGTCAGCAGCAGCCCGTCGCGGGTCGACCACGGGCAGATCGTCAGCTTGCCGCCGGCGACCGTCAGCAGCGCTTCCGCGACCACCGCGCCGCCGAGCGCCTGCTGGGCCCGTTGCCGCGAAATCCCCGGCAGCTGCGCCCGTCGCGCGAACGGCATCGCCGACAACCGCGGAATCCACGCGCGCACGTCGTCCAGGTGCAGTTCGCGGGCCTTGCCCGGCCGGTCGCCCGCCAGCCGCGCCAGCTGCCGCAGCACCTTCGAGCAGCCGACCACGCGGTGTTCGGCCAGTTCGGCCTGCACGTCGCCCAGCGCGGCGGAGACTTCCTCCAGCACGTGGTCACGCAGCGCACGCACTTGCTTGCTGCGCACCGGCGGTTCCGCGGGCAGCCAGTCGCGCGTGACCGACCGGGCGCCCAGCGGAAGCGACCGCGCGAACGTAGCCTGCTCGCCCGCTCCGGCGGACAGCTCGACCGTGCCGCCGCCGATGTCGAGCGCCAGCAGCGGACCGCCGGACGCGCCGTACCAGCGGCGCGCGCCGACGTAGGTCAGTTCCGCCTCCCGGCGGCCGGAAAGGAAGCGCAGTTCGACGCCGGTTTCCCTGGCGATTTCACGCACCGCTTCCCGGGAATTGACCGCGTCTCGAATCGACGACGTGGCCAGCGGAAACACGTCCTTGACGCCGTGTTCCCGAGCGAATTCCATCCCGCAGGAAACGGCCTTCGCGATGGCCGCGATCCCGCGTTCGCTGAGCCGTCCGTCGCCGTCGAGTTCGCGGTCGAGCCGCAGCCGGGTCTGGTGCGTCAATGCCGGGTCGAGCGGAGATCCGCCGGGTTCGAGCACGACGAGCCGGGCACTGAACGAACCCACGTCCAGCACCGCGGCGGCGGATCCTTCGATTCTGCGCACAGCCCGGCATACCTCGCTTTCGCCCCGCCCCGGATTCCCCGTTGGACCCGTTCCTACTCCCGACTTCGCGCCCCGCGCGGGGAGTTTGACGGCATTTCGACGGCGGCATCGACCCGAAGTGCGATTTCTTCACACTCCAGTGGCCCGCATCATACCGGACCTACCCGAGCAGCTCCTTCAGCTTGGCCACGGCGGCCACTCGCGCCTCGCGTCCGGGCTGCAGCGGGTTGACCGCCAGGGTCGTCGCCCCGGCCTCCTCGAACGCCGCCAGGCGCTCCTTTACGTACCCGGCCGGACCGACCAGCGAGGTGGCCCGCAGCAGCTCCAGCGGGACCGCCGCGGCGGCTTCTTCCTTCTTGCCGTCGAGGTACAGGTCCTGGATCTGCTTCGCTTCCGCCTCGTAGCCGTAGTTGCACGCGAGCGTGTTGTAGAAGTTCTTGCCGCGCGCGCCCATCCCGCCGATGTACAGCGCGAACACCGGGCGCACCCAGTCCAGCAGGTGGTCGACGTCGTCGCCGATGGCCAGCGGCGGCGCGGCGAACACGTCCAGTTCGCCCAGCTCCGGGTCGCGTTTGGCCTTGCCCTCGGCCAGCGAGGCTCCCCAGACGTCGGCGGCCTTCTCCGGGTGGAAGAAGATCGGCTGCCAGCCCTCGGCGACCTCGGCGGCGAGCGCGACGTTCTTCGGCCCGAGCGCGGCGAGCACGACCGGGATCCGCTCGCGCACCGGGTGGTTGATCAGCTTGAGCGGCTTGCCGAGCCCGGTGCCCTGGTCGGCCGGCAGCGGGATCGTGTAGTGCTTGCCGTCGTGCACCACCCGCTCGCGCTTCCACACCTGGCGGCAGATCTCGATGATCTCGCGCGTGCGGCCGATCGGCGCGTCGTACTTCACGCCGTGGAACCCCTCGATGACCTGCGGCCCGGACGCGCCGAGGCCGAGGGTGAAGCGGCCGTCGGACACGAAGTCCAGCCCGGCCGCGGTCATCGCGGTGAGGCTCGGGGTGCGGGTGTAGATCTGGAAGATGCCCGACATCAGGCCGACGCGCTCGGTCTTCGCGGCGAGGTAGCCGAGCTGGCTCACCGCGTCGAAGCTGTAGGCCTCGGGGACGAACACGATGTCGAGCCCGACCCGTTCCAGCTCCACGATGTCCGCGACGCTTTCGGCGAACCCGCCCGAGTAGCTGACGCCGGTGCCGATCCTCATCGATCCCTCATTCCCGTGCCGGTCGACTGTGACTAAGCGTTTGCTCATTATGCGGCCGCCCGGGTGCCGACGCTACGGCGTGGGTCACACCACAGCGGGCGCCACCGTCCCGCGCACCTCGCCGAACCCGAGCCGGGCACCGCCGGGACCAGGCGCGGAGGCGCTGATGACGACCTCGTCGCCATCCTCCAGGAACGCCCTGGTCCCGTCGAGCCCGAGCGCGAGCGGCTCGCGCCCGCCCCAGCTCAGCTCCAGCAGCGAACCGCGCTGGTCCTTCGCCGGGCCGGTGACCGTGCCGGACGCGTACAGGTCGCCGGTGCGCAGGCTCGCGCCGTTGACCGTGAGGTGCGCGAGCTGCTGCGCGCCCGTCCAGTACTGGGTGGCGAACGGCGGGCTGGACACGAGGTGCCCGTTGATCCGGATCTCCAGCGTCAGGTCAAGGCCCCACAGCTCGGCTGCGCGCAGGTACTCGAACGGCTCCGGGTCCTGCGCGGGCTGCGGCACCCGGGCGTGGTCCAGCGCGGCGAGCGGGACCAGCCACGGCGACATCGACGTGGCGAACGACTTGCCGAGGAACGGCCCGAGCGGCTGCGATTCCCAGCCCTGCAGGTCACGGGCCGACCAGTCGTTGACCAGGCAGACGCCGAAGACGTGCCGGGGGAACTCGTCGATCGGCACCGGTGCGCCCAGCTCCGACCCCACGCCGACGACGAAGCCGACCTCCGTCTCGAAGTCGAGCCGTTTGGCCGCGCCGAACGACGGTTCCGCGGCGCGGCGCGGTTTCCGCTGCCCCGCCGGACGAACCACCGGAGTGCCGGACACGACGACCGTGCCCGCCCGGCCGTGGTAGCCGATCGGCAGGTGTTTCCAGTTCGCCGGCACCAGATCGTCCCCGCCGGTGAAGATCCGGCTGGCGTTGATCGCGTGCTGCTCGCTGGAGTAGAAGTCGACGTAATCGGCGACCTCCACCGGCAGATGGCTCGTGATGTCCTTGCGGGGAACCAGATGCGGCCGGATCCGGTCGGCGTGGCGCGGTTCGGTGAGCCATTCGCGGACCCGCGCCCGCACGTCGGCCCAGGTGTCCGGGCCGGCGGCGAGCAGCGGGTTCAGCACGCCCGCGGCGAGCAGGCGGCCGAAGGACTCCCCCTCGGCCGCCGCGCTCAGGTCGAGCACCTGCTCCCCGACCGCGACACCTGCCCGGCGGGTCCGCTCGCCGTGCGAGAAGACGCCGTAGGGCAGGTTGTCGAGGCCGAAGAGAGTGTCGTCCGGAAGGTCGAGCCAGGTCACGCGGACGCCTCCGCGATCCACGCGCCGACCACGGTGTCCAACGTGGACAGTGGAAGGATTCCGTTGCCCAGCACGACGTCGTGGAACGCGCGGATGTCGAACCGGTCGCCGAGCGCCTGCTCCGCCTCGGCCCGGACGCGCTGGATCTCCAGGCGTCCCACCATGTAGCTGAGCGCCTGGCCCGGGTTCGCGACGTACCGGTCGATCTCCGCCTCGATCTCCATCTTCGCCATCGGCGTGTGCTCCAGCAGGTAGTCGACTGCCTGCTGCCGTGACCAGCCCAGCGCGTGCAGGCCGGTGTCGACCACGAGCCGTCCGGCCCGCATGGAGTCCTGGGCGAGCATGCCGAAGCGGGCGACGTCGTCGGAGTACAGGCCCATCTCGTCGGCGAGCCGCTCCGAGTACAGGCCCCAGCCCTCGATGTAGGCGTTGAACGGCGCGATCCGGCGCAGCATCGGCAGATCGGCGAGTTCCTGGGCGAACGTGAGCTGGAAGTGGTGCCCCGGAACGGCCTCGTGGAACGCGATCCCCTCGCTGGTGAAGCGCGGCCGCGAACTCGCCTCGTAGGTGTTGGCGTAGTACGTGCCGGGCCGGGACCCGTCGAACGCGGTCGGCAGGTAGTAGGCGATGGTGCCGCTCGCCGCGTCCGCCTCCGGGACCGGCTCGACCGCGCACTTCGCGTCCGGCACCCGGGAGAACCATTGCGGGGCAACGGTTTCGGCCCGGGCAATGGCCGTGCGGGCCCCTTCCAGCAGCTCCTCGCCGTCGCGCCAGCGCAGCTCCGGATCGGTGCGGAGCCGGTCGAAGATCTCCGCCAGTTCGCCGGTGCCGAACACCTTGAGGCCCAGCTCGCGGTACTCCTCGGCCAGTTGCTCGCCCAGCCGGAGCCCGGTGTCGTGCAGCTCCTGGGCGGTGCGGTCGGTGGTGGTGTGCGCGCGGATCAGGCCCTGGTACTTGTCCAGCCCGCCCGGCAGGTGGCTGATGCCCGGCTGGCTGTCCGTCTTCGACACCGGCAGCACGTCCTCGGCGAGGAAGTCTCGGTAGCGCCGGTACGCGGGCCGCACGACCTCGGCGAGCAGCCGGTCGCACTCCGCCGCGAAGCCCTCGACCTCAACCGCCGGCGTGACGCGGAACGGATCGCCCTCCTCGTTCGCCAGATACCGCTCGACGTACTCGATCCCGATGCGCACCAGGAAGTCCGGCGGCGCGAACCCGTCCGAGACGGTCGTCCGCTGCATCTCGATCACCGCGTCGAGGTAGCCGCCGACGGCCCCCAGCCGGCTGAGGTAGTCGCGTGCTTTGCCCGCGTCGTCCGGGACGAGCGCGGGGAGGATGGTCATCAGGTTCAGCGCGGGCGAGCTGAACCCGTCGCTCACCGCGAACCCGGACAGCCGCGAGTCGATCGTGTCGACCACGCCGCGAGCGTGCGTGCGCACCACCTCGCGGGTGACGACCTCGGACGCGGTCAGCCCGGCCGGGTCGATCGCCTCGGCGCGCTCGGCGATCGCGGTGTAGGAGGCCCGGTGCCGCTCGGCGGCGGCGAGACTCGGGTCGGCGAGCTGGGAGTGGTCGCCCGGGAGGCCGAGGACGGTGCGCTCCAGCGGTTCCCGTTCGAAGTCCAGCTCGACCAGCTCGTCCGCCAGCCCGGCGACGGTGTCGCCGTGCCCGGCCACCCACTCGGTGACCACGGCCTCCAGCACCGACAGCGGCAGCGAACCGCCGGACAGCACGACGTCGTGGAACGCCTTGATGTCGAACCGGCTGCCGAGCCGCTGTTCGGCCTGCTTGCGCAGCCGCTCGATTTCCAGCCGCCCCACCATGTACGCGAGCGCCTGGCCTGGGAAGCCGAGGTACCGGTCGACCTCGGCCTCGATCTCGACCTGCGCCATCGGCGTGTGCTCCAGCAGGTAGTCGACCGCCTGCTGCCTGCTCCAGCCCAGCGCGTGCAGCCCGGTGTCGACCACGAGCCGCCCGGCCCGCATCGACTCCAGGGTCAGCATGCCGAGCAGCGACACGTCGTCGGAGTACAGGCCCATCTCGTCGGCGAGCCGCTCGGTGTAGAGGCCCCAGCCCTCCGCGTACGCGGTGAAGTTGCCGATGCGGCGCAGCAGCGGCAGTTCGGTGAGGTCGAGCGCGGTGCTGAGCTGGAAGTGGTGGCCGGGGATCGCCTCGTGGAACGCGGTGGCCTCGGCGGTGTGCCGGAACCGCTCCGTGGCCTGGTAGGTGTTCGCGAAGTAGACGCCCGGCCGGGAGCCGTCCGCGGCGGGCAGCATGTAGTACGCCGGGGGCGCGCCGGGCGCGGAGTCCTCCGGCACCGCCTCGACGGTCCACGGGTGCTGCGGGATGTGGCCGAACCAGTTCGGCGCCTCGGCCGCGGCGCGGGAGATCGCCGTGCGGGCGGTGTCGAGGAGGTCGTCGGCGCTCGTCCAGCGGAGCTTCGGATCGGTGCGCAGCCGCTCGAAGATCTCCGGCAGCTCCCGCGTGCCGAACACGCGCTCGCCGAGGGCCTGGTACTGCTCGACCTGGCCGGCGATCACCGCGAGGCCGGTGTCGTGCAGCTCCTGCGGAGTGCGGTTGCTGGTGGTGTGGGTGCGGGCGAGGCGGGCGTAGATCTCGTCGCCGCCGGGGAGCCAGGAGACGCCTGCCTTGTCGTCCGGGCGGCCGTGCGGGAGGACTTCGGCTTCCAGGAAGTCGCGGTACTCGCGGAAGCCGGGGCGGACGACCTCGCTGAGGACTTGTTCGCGGCGGGCGGCGAACTCGTCGTCCGGGGCGGGCTGGCGCAGCAGCGGGTCGCTCTCCGGCTCGGCCAGGTAGCGGTCGATGTGCGCGATGGCGGCCTTGACCAGGCGTTCGATCGGCAGCAGCCCAGCGGCGATGCCGTCCCGGTGCCGCTGCGCGACGGCGCGGAGGTACTCGGGGATCTCGGTGAGCCGGGTGAGGTGCGCCTCCGCGGTTTCGCCGGTGACGGTGATCATCGGCAGCGCGGACAGCAGCCCGGCGGCGGGCCCGACGAACAGGTCGGTGACGGTGAAGTCGACGGCCCGGCTGTCGATCCGGTCGAGATGCCCGTCGAGGGAGCTGAGCAGGACGTCGCGCGTGACGCGATCAGCCGCGTCGAGCCCGGCCGGATCGACCGCCTCGGCCCGCTCCCGCAGCCCGGCGAGCCGCTCCCGGAACGCCGCCTCCGCCGCGGCCGACGGATCGCCGAGCCCCGGCGCGTCCGGCCGGATGCCGAGAATGGCGGCGTCGAGCGGCTCGTGGTCGAACGACACCTCGACGAACTCGTCGGCGAGATCGGAAACGACGGACATCGGCGTGGACCCCCAGGGTTAGGCGGAGAAGGTGATGGTTCCGACCCTAATCGAGAACGGGGTGCACACGCCCGGATCCGGCGCGGCCGGTCCCTCGGCGGGCGGATCGGCGTGCCGTGGGGCGGAACTTGTGCGCGAATGGCTTCGGTGCGTGGTCGGGGGATGGCGGCTGGGTGGGGCGGATTGGGCTGTCCGATGTGGTGGTTCGCGGGCGGGCTTTGGTTTCGCCGTCCCGCTGGGCGACGGGTTGGTGGTGACGCGCGGGCGGGTCTCGGCTGAGCCGGGCCCGTTGCCGCCGCCCGCTGCGGCGGCGCGCGCGTGCTGGGTGCGGCAGTGCGGCCGAGGCGACACGCGTGGCCCAACCCAAGCCGGTCCGGGACCGCTCCCACCGCCCACTGCGGCGGCATATGCCTGCCGGATGCGGCGGCGCGGCCGAACCAGTCCCGCATCCGCCCTCCGCCGCGACCTGCGCGTGCCAGGCGCGGCGGCGCGGTCGTCCGGCACGGACGGCCGAACCAGGCTCGGTTCCGCCGTCGGTCGCGGTGGTGCGGGGCACGCCGGACGCGGTGGTGCGGCCGGGTCCGGCGGGCGAGGCGGTAGCGTTGCCGGAGTGGCCGTGACCGATCCCGCCGACATCCGCCTGCTCGCCGCGCTCGCCGAGCTGGGCAAGGCGGCTGTGCACGAGCTGGCGGCGAAGGTCGGGATGGATCCGCGGGAGGTCGCGTACCGGCTCGTCGCGCTGTCCGGCAGCGGGCTGCCCTTGCTGGTCGGCGTCGAAAGCGACCCCAACGGGCTCCGGGCGGCGATTTCCGGGGCTCCCGCGTCGTGGCAGCGTCCGCAGGCTCCGGGGTATCCGGGCGGGCCCGGCTCGGTGCCGTTCCCGGCCGCCGGGCCGAGGCCGGGCGGGATGCCGTCGGGGCCTACCGGAGCGCCAGGGGCAATGCCCGCGGGCCCGGCGTCGTCCGGAGTTCCGGCGCCCGGCGGGATGGGCGGAGCGCCCGGGATGCCGGGTGCGCCAATGCCAGGTTCGATGCCGTCCGGTCCAGCTGGAACACCAGGGCCAATGCCGTCCGGTCCAGCTGGAACACCAGGGCCAATGCCGTCCGGTCCCGCCGGAGCCCCAGGTTCGATGGCGGGCGGTCCCGCCGGAGCACCAGGTCCGGTGCCGTCCGGCCCGGCCGCGATGCCGGGCAACCCGGCCGCGGCTCCGAACGGCGCTCCCGGCGCCTCCGGCCCGCATTCGCCCGCGCAGTCCGGGATCCCCGGCCCCGACCCGGCGAGCCTGCCAGGACATTCCGGCCCGCATCCGCCGCCGGGGCACTCCGGCCCGCACCCGCCGCTTCCCGGCACCTCAGGCCCGCACCCGCCGCTTCCGGGGATCTCCGGCGCGTACCCGCCCGCCCAGACCGGGATCCCCGCCGGGCCGGGCGTGTCCGGCGCGTACTCCCCGGGACCGGCCCAGGGCCCGGGAGTGTCCGGCGCCTACTCCCCCGTCCAGACCGGAATGCCCGCCCCGAACGTCTACAATGGACAGTCCGGGCCGTATCCGGCTCCGGATCCCGCCGTCAGCACGTGGGGCGTCCCGCAGACCGCGTCGTGGGCTCGCGGCGACGAACCCCGGCCCGCGGCCGCGCCCGCGAAGAAGGGGCGGATCGGCGAGACGATGCAGTCGCAGGGGCTCGAGGGGGAACAGCTTTCCGTGCAGCTGCTGGAGGTCCAGGATCCCGCCGATTTCCTGTTCGGCGCGGCCGGCTACCGGCTCGAGGACGGCGAGCGCGCGGTCGTCGTGCACACCGAGATCACCAACCGCGGGCCGATTCCGTTCGCCTCGCTGCCGGACAACTATCTCGAACTCGTCACCGACAGCGGCGAGACCGTCGCGAAAGCCCCGGTTTCGCTCACGTCGCGGCCGCCGCACAAGATCGGCGTGCAGCCGGGCGAGACGCTCGGCGGGCACACCGTGTACGTCCTGCCCACCGCGACCCGGGTGGTCTCGGTGCGCTGGAGTCCCCGGCCCGAGCCGGACGAGCGCACGCTGACCTGGGCCGTCGACTAGTTCCCGTCCCGCAGGATCTCCAGCGCGCCGGCCAGGTCGTCGGGGTACTCGGCCTCGAACTCGACCCACCGGCCGTCCGCCGGATGCGCGAAACCGAGCGTGCGCGCGTGCAGCCATTGCCGGGTCAGGCCGAGTTTCCGGGCCAGCACCGGGTCCGCGCCGTAGGTCAGGTCGCCCGCGCACGGGTGCCGCAGCGCGGAGAAGTGCACGCGGATCTGGTGGGTGCGCCCGGTTTCCAGCTTCACGTGCGCCAGCGACGCCGCCCGGAACGCCTCGACCACCTCGTAGTGCGTGACGCTCGGCCGTCCGCCCGCGACGACCGCGAACTTGTAGTCGTGCCGCGGATGCCGGTCGATCGGCGCGTCGATGGTGCCGCGGGTCGGATCGGGGTGGCCCTGCACGACGGCGTGGTAGCCCTTGTCCACGGTCCGTTCCTTGAACGCCCGCTTCAGCACGGTGTACGCGTGCTCGCTCTTCGCCACCACCATCACGCCGGTGGTGCCCGCGTCGAGCCGGTGCACGACACCCTGCCGCTCGGCCGCGCCGGACGTCGAGATCCGCAGCCCGGCCGCGGCGAGCCCGCCGACGACCGTCGGGCCGGTCCAGCCGGGGCTCGGATGCACCGCGACGCCGACCGGCTTCGAAATCACCACGATGTCGTCGTCATCGTGCAGGATTTTCATGCCTTCGACGGGCTCCGCGACGATTTCCGTCGCCCGCTCCGGTTCCGGCAGCGTCACCTCGAGCAGTCCGCCCGCGGCGAGCCGGTCGGATTTGCCCGCGGGACGGCCGTCGAGCAGCACGTCGCCCGCCGCGGCCAGTTCCGCGACGACGGTGCGGGACAGTCCGAGCAGTTTGGCCAGCCCGGCGTCGACGCGCATTCCGTCGAGCCCGTCCGGGACGGGCAGCATGCGCGCGCTCACGCGGTTTCCTTCTTCTTGCCGCGGGTGGAGGTGCCGTCGTAGTCCTTGCCGAGCAGGGACAGCAGCACGATCAGCGCGCCGCCGACGCAGATCGCCGAGTCGGCGATGTTGAAGATCGCGAAGCCCTGCCCGTTGGGCGCGAACGCGGAAATGAAGTCGACGACGTGCCCGCGCAGCGGCCCCGGCTCCCGGAAGAACCGGTCGGTGAGGTTGCCCAGCGCCCCCGCGAGCACCAGCCCGAGCCCGATCGCCCACCCCACGGACCGCAGCCTGCGCGAGATCCACACGATGGCGATGACGACGCCGATCGCGACCAGCGCGAGCACCCAGGTCATGCCGGTCGCCATCGAGAACGCCGCACCCGGATTGCGGATGACCTGCAGGTAGATCAGCCCGCCGAGAATCGGCCTTGGCTCCTTGCCCTCAAGATTGGCGACCACGAGGTTCTTCGTGATCAGATCGATCGCCCACAGCAGCGCCGCGACCGCGAACACCACCCAAACCCGCCGCTTAGGCAACGCGCGCTCCCGCTCAGGCGGTTCAACCTCGGACTCAGACGGCGACGACTCGGTGCTCACATCCCCCATTGTCCACCCTGCCAACCCGACCACAGCTAACGGGACCACAACCGCGGGATCGCGTCGGCGTCTGACCGAGTGGTGTGCCCGGCCCTCCGGGCCCAGCACACCACTCGGTCAGACGCCGACTAAAGGCGATCCCGCGCGCGGCGGCGGAGCCGACGCCAAAAACACAGCTGGTGAGTTTACAAACAAAACCCAGGCAGCTCACGAGAGTCGTCAACAGGCCCCCACCGCCCATCAACCTTCGCATACTCCCACCGAGCCCCCCGGGCAACGATCTGCCGCAAAGCCAGCACCACCCGATCCACGTGCTCCTCAGTACTCCCCAGCCCAAGGCTCACCCGAACCGCCTGCTGCCCCTCCCCGCCAGCCTCGCCGATCAACCGCCGAGCAGCCACATGCGCGCAAAACGCCCCGTCCCGCACGCCAATCCCATACTCAGCCGACAACACCGCCGCCAGCCACCCGGGTTCAAACCCATCAACCACAAAACTCAACGTCCCGACCCGATCCACCGGCGCGTCAAAGAACCGCAGCTCGGCAAACCCAGGCAACCCCTCAAGCCCCTTGCGCAACCGCTCCAGCAACGCGGCCTCGTGCGCCCCCACGGCATCCCAAGAAGCCGCCAACTGCTCGCAAGCCACCCCAAGCGCATACACGCCAACGGTATTCGGCGACCCAGCCTCGTGCCGCTCCTCACCGGAGTTCCACACGACAGCTTCCTCAGTCACCAGCTTGGTCGCCCCGCCACCAGCCAAATACGGCTCAGCCGCCCGCAACCAGTCACTGCGCCCGATCAACGCCCCAGCCCCGAACGGCGCATACAGCTTGTGCCCGGACAGCGCGACGTAGTCGACATCCAGCTCCCGCACCGAAATCTGCCGATGCGGCGCGAGCTGAGCCGCGTCCAGCGCGACCCGGGCCCCGTGCTTCCGGGCCACCGCGGCGATCTCGGCCACCGGCAGCAGCTCACCAGTCACATTGGACGCCCCAGCCACAACCACCAACCGCGGCCCCTGCGGACACTCCGCCAGCGCTTCGTCCACAACGGACACCGCCGCAAGCCGAGTCCGCGGCAACCGCACCCGCCGCACATTCGGCCCCCGCCACGGCAGCAGCGCCGCGTGGTGCTCACTGTCGAAGACCACCACGGAAGTCTTGCGCGGCAACGCTTTCGCCAGCAGGTTGAACGCGTCAGTGGTGTTGCGAGTGAAGATCACCGAGTCGCCGCTGCGGGCGTCCACGAACCGGCGCAGCACATCCCGAGTGCGCTCGTACAACCGTGTAGAGACCTGAGAAGCGAAGCCAGCACCCCGGTGCACGCTGGCATACCAGGGAAGAAACTCGTCGACCGCCGAACGCACCGCGTCCAGACAGGGCGCGCTGGCCGCGTGGTCGAGGTTGGCGTAGCCGATGTCGCCGCCCGTCACGAGCGGCACCCGCAGCGTCGCACCGGCGACGGTGGGAACAGTGGTGGTGGGCCGGTCGAGTGCGAGAGTCATGACGGTGCCTCCTCGGCGTTCCGGGGGACCCCCGGCGAGGGGCCCGCGCTTGCCCGTCGCGCTGCGCGACCGGCCTGGTCCTCACCCGGGGCACCCCACCGCGGTAGGAGGGTTGCCGGCCAGCAAGCCGGGGCTTCGCGCTGGCACTCATGACCTGATACGGACGATAGCGGAAACCGAGCAGCCGAAACCAGCCCCGTCCCGTGATCTGAGACGACGGTCACCCGGCCGGTCCACAAAGGACAGAGGGCTCAGTTGCCCGATTCCCCGCGCCACCGGGCGAGGCGGCCTGCCCGGTCGACCGCGCGGATCCGCCGTTCGGTCGCGTCCCGGTCGGCCGCGGTGGTGACCACCAGAAGCTGGTCTTCGACCTGCAACCGGCTGGTTTTCTGCGGGGTGAAGCTCGTTCCGCCGCGGACCACCAGACTGACTGACGCGCCGGCGGGCAGCCGCAGCTCCGACAGGTACACGCCGTGCAGCTTCGACCCCTTCTGGATCCGCACCTGCAGCAATTCCGCGCCGAGTTCGTCGAGTGGCGCGGAATCGACCTCGATCTCGTGCGCCTGCGCCGCCTTCGCCAGCCCGAGCACCCGCGCCAGCGGGCTGAGCGTCGCGCCCTGCAGCACGGTGAGCACGATGACGAGCACGAAAACCGCGTCCACGAGCCGCTGCGCGCCGGGTACTCCCTCCGACAGCGGGATCATCGCGAGCACGATCGGCACCGCGCCGCGCAGGCCCGCCCAGGACAGGAACGCTTGCTCCCGCCAGGGCAACCGGAACGGCAGCAGCGACAGGACCACCGACAGCGGCCGGGCGAGCAGCAGCACCACCGCGCCCGCGACGAGGCCGGGGATGAGCGTTTCGAGCAGCCGGGTCGGCGACGCGAACAGGCCGAGCAACACGAACAACCCGATCTGCGCGAGCCAGCCGAGTCCCTCGGCGAACGACAGGGTGTCCGACCGGTGCGGCAGTTTGGAATTCCCCAGCACCAGGCCGGCGACGTAGGTGGCGAGCAGCCCGGACGCGTGCGCCAGCTGTCCCGAGGAGTACGCCAGCACGCACACCGCCACCGTGGCGAGCGGGTACAGGCCGGTCGCCGGAAGCGCGGCCCGGCGCAGCGCCTGCGCGCCCAGCCAGCCGAACGCGAGGCCGAGCACCAGGCCGGTGAGCAGTTCGTAGACCACCAGCAGCGGCAGCGACCAGTCGACCGCTTCGCCGGACGCGAGCACGACGACCGCGATGTAGGCGGGCGCGTCGTTGATGCCGGATTCCAGCTCCAGCGCGCCGACGAGCCGTTTGCCGACCCCGGCCGTGCGCAGCACGGAGAACACCGCGGCGGCGTCGGTGGACGCGAGCACCGCGCCCCACAGCAGGGCGAGGCGCCAGTCGAGGCCGAGCAGCCAGTGCAAAGCCGCGCCGGTGACCGCGATGCTGATCACCACGGCCACTGTGGACAGCAGGATTCCGGGCCCCAGCGAGGGTTTCACCGCGGACCAGCGCGTGGTGAGCCCGCCTTCGGTGAGGATCAGGACGAGCGCGGCGAGCCCGAGCGACTGGGTGAGCGCGGGATTGTCGAAGCGGATGCCGAAACCGGCTTCGCCGAGCACGACGCCGATTCCGAGATACAGCAGCAGCGACGGGAAGCCGAGGCGGATGGACACCCGCACCGCGACGACCGAGACGACCAGAACCAGCGCGCCGACGCCCAGGAGCACGGGAAGTTCGTCCACTCCTCCGCCTCCCTCCCGGTCGCCCCAGGCGTCCAGAATAGTGAGGCAGTGTCCGGTTCCCGAGCGCGCACCACCGGAGCGGGGGACCTCGCGGGTGTGTTACGACGCCTCGGCGGCACTCACCGTCGCGAGATCGACACCCAACGCGGCGAACGGACCCGCCGCGCCCGGCAAAACCCGCACCGCGCGCTGCTGGTCCCGCGTCAGCCATCCCGCTTCGACCGCCCGCTCCAGCACCGCCGCCGGGACCGCGCCGGCCAGGTGCTCCCGCCGCTCCGTCCAATCGAGACAGTCGCGCAGCAGCGGGCGGCGCGGCCGATCCGGCACCGCCACGCCGAGATCGGCCAGCACCTCGCGGCCGGAATCGGTGAGCGCGAGCCCGTCCGACACGTCGATCAGTCCCCGATCGACCATCCCGTCCCGCAAAGCGACCCCGAGCGTCCCGGCCAGATGGTCGTAGCAGCTGCGCGCGAACGACAATCGCTGTACTCGCAACGAAGTCCGCAGCCCGGACGGCCGTTTCAGTTCGGCATGCTGCGCCAAATGCTCGATCAGCTCCGCCACGCGCGGATTCGCGAGCCGGACGTAGGCGTGCCGTCCCTGTTTCACGCGCGCTACGAACCCAGCCTCCTGCAGCCGCGTCACGTGCTCGCTGGCGGTCGACACCGCGATCCGGGCCGCGGCGGCCAGCTCGCCCACCGTCCAGGCGCGGCCGTCGAGCAGCGCGAGGCACATGGTCGCGCGGCTCGGATCGGCGAGCACGGCGGCGACCTCGGCCAAGGCGACGGTTTCCATGCCACCACGGTAGAGCGGGGAAGCTTCGGCCGCGGCCGAACCTACAGCGCGCCGAGGAACTTCGCGCCCAGCGAGACGGCCGGTTTGGAGTCGTTGGCCCCTTCCAGGAAGACCGCGAACGCCAGGTCGCCGCGATAGCCGACGAACCAGCCGTGGGCTTCCGCGCCGTCGCCGAACTGGGCGGTGCCGGTCTTGCCGAACACCGTGCCGGAGTGCGCCAGGCCGGTCGCGGTGCCGCCGGTGACGACTTCGCGCATCATCCCCCGCAGCGCCGACAGCACCGAGGACGGCGGCGGGTTGTAGCCGGTGTTGACCTTGGTGCCGTCGTCCCACAGCCTCGGCACGACCGCTCGCCCGGAAGCCGCGGTCGCCGCCATGACCGCCGCGCCCATGGGGCTGACCTGCACCTTTCCCTGGCCGATACCGTCCTCGACCTGTTCGTCCGCGTTCGCCGCCGGATCGACGCGGCCCAGTTCGGTCGAGACGCCCTCGATGCCGAAGTCGGCGTTGAGGCCGAACTGGGTGGCCGCCTTCGCGAGCCCGTCAGCGGGGAGTTGCGACGCGAGCCGGGCGAAGGTGGTGTTGCAGGACTTCGCGAAGGCTTTGTGGACGGTGGTGGTGCCCAGATCGAAGCCTTCGTTGGAGAGGGTTCGGGTGCCGATTCGGTCGGTAAGCGGGCACGGGACTGAAGAATCAGGAGTGACCAAACCGGCCTCTAGCGCGGCGGTGGCGGTGACGATTTTGAACGTCGAGCCCGGCGCGTACTGACCGCTGAAGGCCGAGGCCGCGTTGGTGACGCTGCCGTTCTGCGCCACCGCGAGCAAATCCCCAGTGGACGGTTGAAGCGCCACCAGAACTGCTTTGCCGTGATACCCATCTACTGCGGCTTGGGCGGCGTTCTGGGTGGCGAGGCTGAGTCCGGTGGCTGCCGGTTTGCGGTCGCCTTCCGGGTTGCCGAACAGCGTTTCCAGGTTCTTCCCCGAACTGTCGACGCGCTCGACCGCGAAGGCCTGGGACGCTTGGCCGTGCCCGGTGAGCGCCGAGCGCAGCAGCGGGAATGCCTTGTCGTCGGCGAGTTTCAGGCCGCCGTTGCCGGAAACGACGAGAGGTTTGCCGTCGCGGTCCACTACTGCCGGGATGTCCGAGGAGGCGATTGTCAGCCGTTGTCCGGCTTCGAGCTTGGGGTGCAGCGCCGACGACGCCCAGTGGACCCGCCAGGTGCCTTGCGCTTGGACGAGATCGAGTTTCCCGGAGTAAGTCCAGGTGTGACCGGGGCCGAGGCTCCAGGTCATGGTGTACGCGGCGGTGGCCTTGTCGCCCTGCGGCGCGCCGACGGTGTCGAGCTTGGCGGTCAGCTGCGTGGGCCGAAGCGTCGCCAAGGCGTCCTGCAGCACGACGGAGGCCCCCGGTACCGCGTCGGTGGCTTTGGCGGCGGCGTCGGCGTCCTTCCCGGCAAGGGCGAGCAGGTACGCACGGGCCGCCGACGCCGGGTCGTTCGGTCCCGCGGCTGTGGACGCCGGCTCCGAATCCGACGAAGCCGCGGTCGATCCTCCGCCGGTGAGCAGCACGACCGCGGCCGTCACGATCGCGACCACCACCAGCGCGCCGCCGATCAACACGCCCTTCTTCGCGGCAGGACTCACTGTCATATCCCCCTCGCCCACGCGGTCCGCCCGCGCCCCTGGCTCAGCTTGCCCATCGCGGAACGGAACCGGGTGTTACGGCGGCGAGAAAGCGGCTGTCCCGACGCTGATCCGTGATCAACGCCGGGACGTATAGGCCGTTATACAGAAGACTGCCCGCGCGTCTTGCTCCGGGCACCAGCGCCCGGAGCAAGACCACGGCCAATCACGCCTTGGCGACCGCCACGCGCACCTTCACGCCCTCGCCGACCGTGCCGTCGAAGCCCTCGGCCGCCTCGCCGTAGGACACCGACGTCGCCAACGTCTCAGACGCCACGAATTCCTCGTGCTTGCGCACCGCGGCCGTCACCTCGTCGGCGGCGTCCACGGTCAGCGAGATCCGGTCGCCGACGTCGAGACCGGCCTCGCGGCGGGCCTGCTGTACCACGCGGACCAGGTCTCGGGCCAGTCCCTCGGCCGCCAGGTCCTCGGTGACCTCGGTGTCCAGCACGACCAGACCGGCCCCGCCGGGCAGTTCGGCCGCCGCACCGCCGCCGGCGGCCACCAGACGCCGGTCGTACTCGCCTTCGACGAGTTCAACGCCCGCCGCCACGACCGCGCCGGACGCGTTCGTCGTCCAGTCGCCCGCCTTGACCGCCTTGATCACCTGCTGCACGGCCTTGCCCAGCCGCGGACCGGCGGCTCGCGCGTTCACCGCGACCTCGAACGTGCCGTGCGCGGCGACGTCGGCGGTCAGCTCCACCGACTTCACGTTCACCTCGTCCCGCAGGATCTCGGTGAACCCGCGCAGCGGTTCGACGTCCTCGGCCGCGACCACGAGCTTCGCCAGCGGCAGCCGCACCCGCAGCTTGTTCGCCTTGCGCAGCGCCAGCGCCGACGACGCCACCTGCCGCACCTTGTCCATCGCGGTCACCAGCGCCGCGTCGGCGGGCAGGTCGAGCGCGTTCGGCCAGTCGGCGAGGTGCACCGAACGGCCGCCGGTCAGCCCGCGCCACACCGTTTCCGTGGTGAGCGGCAGCAGCGGCGCGACGACCCGGCAGGTCACCTCCAGCACCGTGTGCAGCGTGTCGATCGCGTCCTGCTCGCCCGCCCAGAACCGGTCCCGCGACCGGCGGACGTACCAGTTCGTGAGCACCTCGAGGAAGTCCCGCACGGTCTGGCACGCGCCCGCGATGTCGTAGCCGTCCATCGCGGACTCGACGTCGGTGACCAGTTCGTGGGTCTTCGCCAGCACGTACCGGTCGAGCAGGTGCGTCGAATCCGTGCGCCACTGCCCCTGCTTGCCGTCGGCATTCGCATACAGCGCAAGGAAGTAGTACGAGTTCCACAGCGGCAGCACGGCCTGGCGCACCGCGTCGCGGATCCCCCGGTCGGTCACGACGAGGTTGCCGCCGCGCAGGATCGGGCTCGCCATGAGGTACCACCGCATGGCGTCGGACCCGTCGCGGTCGAAGACCTCGTTGACGTCCGGGTAGTTCCGCAGCGACTTCGACATCTTCTGGCCGTCGGAGCCGAGCACGATGCCGTGCGACACGCAGGTGCGGAACGCCGGCCGGTCGAACAGCGCGGTCGCGAGCACGTGCAGCAGGTAGAACCAGCCGCGGGTCTGCCCGATGTACTCGACGATGAAGTCGCTCGGGTAGTGGTGCTCGAACCATTCGCGGTTCTCGAACGGGTAGTGCACCTGGGCGTACGGCATCGACCCCGAGTCGAACCACACGTCGAGCACGTCCGGCACGCGGCGCATGGTGGACTTGCCGGTCGGGTCGTCCGGGTTCGGCCGGGTCAGCTCGTCGATGTAGGGCCGGTGCAGGTTGTCCAGCCGCACGCCGAAGTCGGCCTCCAGCTCGTCCAGCGAGCCGTAGACGTCGATCCGCGGGTACTCCGGGTCGTCCGAGCGCCACACCGGGATCGGCGTGCCGAAGTAGCGGTTGCGGGAGATCGACCAGTCGATGGCGTTCTCCAGCCACTTGCCGAACTGGCCGTCCTTGACGTTCTCCGGGTACCAGGTGATCTGCTGGTTCAGCTCGACCATCCGGTCCTTGAACTGCGTCACCGCGACGAACCACGACGACACCGCGCGGTAGATCAGCGGGTTCCGGCAGCGCCAGCAGTGCGGGTACGAGTGGTCGTAGGTCTCGTGCCGCAGCAGCACCGGGCCCTGGCGCTCCGCGCCGCCGGTGCCGTTCTTGAGGTCCCGCACGATGTTCGGGTTCGCGTCGAACACCTGCTGCCCGGCGTAATCCGGCACGGTGGCGTCGAACTTGCCGTGCTCGTCGACCGGCGTGACCGGGGTGATCCCGGCCGCGTCGGTGACCACCTTGTCCTCGGCGCCGTAGGCGGGCGCGATGTGCACGACGCCGGTGCCGTCCTCGGTGGTGACGTAGTCCGCGGACAGCACGCGGTGCGCGTTCTCCGTGCCGACGAAGTACGGGAACGGTGGCGCGTAACGGGTTCCGAGCAGTTCCGCGCCGGTGTAGTGCGCGACGACCGTCGGCTCCTCGCCGAGTTCACGCGCGTACGCGGCGACGCGCGCCTCGGCGAGCAGGAACCGCTTGCCGTCGTTCTCCACCACGACGTACTGCACCTCGGGGTGCACGGCGGTCGCGAGGTTGGACGGCAGCGTCCACGGCGTCGTGGTCCAGATCAGCAGATAGGTGCCGTCGAGGTCGTTGTCGTTGCCCTCGATGCGGAAGCCGACCGTGACGGCCGGGTCCTGCCGGTTGCGGTAGACGTCCGCGTCCATGCCGAGTTCGTGGTTGGACAGCGGCGTCGCGTCGCGCCAGCAGTAGGGCAGGACGCGGTAGCCCTCGTAGACGAGTCCCTTGTCCCACAACCGTTTGAACGCCCAGAGCACCGACTCCATGTAGGTGACGTCGAGCGTTTTGTAGTCGTTGTCGAAGTCGACCCAGCGGGCCTGGCGCGTCACGTACTCGCGCCATTCGTCGGTGTAGCGCAGCACGGACTCGCGCGAAGCCTCGTTGAACTTCGCGATGCCCATCTCTTCGATCTCGGTCGTCTCGGTGATCCCGAGCTGCCGCATCGCTTCGAGTTCGGCGGGAAGGCCGTGGGTGTCCCAGCCGAACCGCCGTTCGACGCGGCGGCCCTTCATCGTCTGGTACCGCGGGACGATGTCCTTCACGTACCCGGTGAGCAGGTGCCCGTAGTGCGGCAGGCCGTTGGCGAAGGGCGGGCCGTCGTAGAAGACGTACTCGTTGTCGCCGTTGGTGCCGGCGGGACGGGCGTCGATCGTCGCCTGGAAGGTCCGGTCGCTCTCCCAGTACGCGAGGACGCTCTCCTCCAGCGCGGGAAACGACGGCTGGGACGGGACCGTGGTCTCTCCGCCCGGCGAAGCCTGGGGGTACATCCGGGTGCGCTCCTTGCGTTCGTCGCTCGTACGGGCGACCGGCGGCCGCCCACACGGGGACGAGACGCTCGCGCGTCACGCGGTACCACCCCGCTTGCCCGGCGCACTGCTCCCGGGCCACTCGTTGCACGGCTGTCACGGGCCGCACCCGTCCGGTTCTACTGCGGGCGGCGAACGCCCGGTTCTTCCGGAGGCTCCCCGGTGATGGCCGGATCGACGCCTTGCTGTCTTCAGATTAACTCGTCGCCGCAACCGGCTTTCCGCCTGCCCCGGCTGTGCACCGTCGCCGCCGCGAGCGCCGCGGCCGCGAGCCACAGCGCGGCCGAGGCGAACCCGAGCAGGTGGAGACCGTGCAGGAACGTCGCACGCGCCGCCGGTTCTCCCGCCACCGCACCGAAAACCGCCACGCCGAGCGCTCCGCCCGCCTGCCGTGCCGCGTTGTTGATCCCGCCCGCGATGCCCGCGCGTTCCCCCGGCGCGTCGGCCACCGCCGCAGTGACCACGGCGGCGGTCAGCAGTCCCATGCCGACGCTGAGCACGAGCAGGGTCGGCAGCAGCGTGCCGTAACCGCTGCCGGAGCCGATCCGCAGGAGGTTCAGCATCGCCGCCGCGCCGAGCACGAGCCCGGCCAGGATCTGCGGGCGCGGGCCGAATTTCGCGGTGAGCCGTCCGGAGACCGGCCCGAGCAGCACCATCGGGACGAACATCGGCACCACCGCGACGGCCGCGGCGACCGGGTCCGCGCCGAGGACGTCCTGCAGGTAGAGCGTGAACACCAGCACCGAACCGAGGCCGACGAAGTTCATCGCCGCGGACACCAGATTCGCGCCCGCCGTCTGCCGGGACCGCAGCAGCGGCAACGGCAGCATCGGTTCGGCGGAGCGCCGTTCCACGACCACGAACGCCACGGCCGCCGCCACCGCGAGCAGCCCGACCCACGGTGTCTTCGCGATCACCGCGTACACGCCGGAGCCGAGGGCCAGGGCCGCGGTCGCCGCGCCGGGAACGTCCACCCGGCCCGGTTTCCGGACGTCCGGCGGCACCAGCCGACGAGTCGCCAGGGCAGCCGCGGCCACGATCGGAACGTTCAGCCAGAACACCGGCCGCCATCCGGCGGTCTGCACGAGAACCCCGCCCAGCAACGGCCCGGCGGGCAGGGCGAGCGCCGAAATACCGGCCCAGATCCCCAGCGCACGGGCACGTTCCGCGTGCCCGGGGAACGTCCCGGTGAGCACCGCCATCGTGCCTGGCAGCAACAACGCCGCCCCGACGCCCTGCACCGCGCGAGCCGCGACGAGCCAGCCCGCCGACTGCGCCAGCCCGCACGCCGCCGAAGCAGCCCCGAAGACCGCCAGCCCGGTCAGCACCACCCCGCGATGCCCGAGAACGTCGCCGAGCGCACCCCGGTCAGCAGCAACGCGGCGAGCACGACCGAGTACCCGACCACCACCCACTGCAGCTGCGGAACGTCCGCGTGCAGCTCGCTGCCGAGGGTCGGAAGGGCGACGTTGACGACGGTGACGTCGAGCTGCACCAGGAACATCCCGGCGCACATGGTGAACAAGATCGCGGTACGCATGGGTCCAGCAGACCCCGGGAACGCTTCCGTCGCGGTGGAAGTGTGCCGGGGGCATCCTGAACGCATGGAAGGAGACGCCGACATCGCGCGCACCGCGGCGCTGTTCGCCGATCCGGCGCGGGTCCGGGTGCTGATGGCGCTGGCCGACGGCCGGTCGCTGGCCGCGTCCGTGCTGGCCGGAGAAGCGGGCCTGACCGCGCAGGGCGTGAGCGCGCACCTGTCGAAACTGCTGGCCGCGGGCCTGGTGACGGCGGAAAAGTCCGGCAGGCACCGGTTTTACCGCATCGCCGGTGCGGCCCCGGAGCTGCTGGAAGCGCTCGCCCGGCACTCCCCCGCGCGCCCGGTGCGCTCACTGCGCGAAGGCACCCGCGCGGAAGCCTTGCGCACGGCGAGATTGTGCTACGACCACGTCGCCGGACGGCTCGGCGTAACTGTCACCGCCGCGTTGCTCGACCGCGGCGCACTGGCCACTGTGGACGGTGACCCGACCACTCAGCGGCGGCCCGGAGACCGGATTTCCTCGCAGCTGCAAGAACATCCGTACGTACTGGGTCCCGCCGCCACCGAAGTGTTCGACGCGTTAGGCGTGGATGTCGCGACGGCCGCCAAGAGTCGCCGTCCGCTGCTGCGGTTTTGTCTGGATTGGACCGAACAGCGCCACCACCTCGCGGGAGCGCTCGGCGCGGCAGTGACCCGGCGCTTCCTGGACGCGGAGTGGCTCCGCCCGCGCGCGAAAGCGCATCGAGCGGTGCAGCTCACCGAGACTGGCGCGAGGGTGCTGGAAGAGGTGCTGGGCGTCAGCGATGCGCCGCGGCCAGCACCGCGTCCGGACCGCACCGCGCACACGGCGTGAAGCCGAGCTGCCGCGCCTCGCCGACGCCGATCGGGATCGTGTCGCGGCCGGACAGCCAGCCGCAGTCCACCAGGTGGTAGCGCGGGTACTCGTCGACGACCACGACCTCGTCCTCGAGTTCCTTGACCACCTCGAGGTCCTCCGGCGCGGTCTCCTCCACGCCGGGCGGGGTGTCGCGGACCGCCTTCGCCTCGGACTTGGGTTCGCTTTCCGGGCCCGGCTTCCCGGTTTCCGGTTCGGGCACGTCCGCCGGATCGCCCAGCTCGCCCGTCGCCGGAAGCAGCGCGGTCTGCTCGGCGTCCTCCTCGGCCGGAGCGTCCTCGTCCTTCTCCTCCGCCGGTTCGGCATCCGCATCAGCTTCGGCGTCCGCGTCCGACTGCTTGCGGCGACGCAGCCAGTCGACGAGCAGAAGCAGCCCGGCGAGCACGGACAGGCCGATGGAAACCCAGGCCCACAGCGAGGTGCCCGTGACGAGGGCCGTGACGAGCAGCCCGAGAGCCGCCAGCACCAGAAGGAGGACGATGTAGAGCACGCTGAATTACAACACGGGCCGCCCGGTTTCCGGGCGCGACCCGCCCACGCGGCGTACCGCGCCGGTTCCCCACCGTGGCGGGCCCGGATCCGGGCACGCCGAAACCCCGCCGGGTCGGAAGGTCATCCGGCGGGGTGCGTACGGCGGTGGGTCAGCCTGCCTCGGCGCGCGGGCCGAACGAGTAGCCCTGACCGCTGGTGCCGGTCGAGGACTGGCTCGAACCCGACGACGCGGACGCCGGGGCCGCGGAACCGCGGTCGTCCAGTTCGCGCAGCTGGGATTCGAGGAATCCGCGCAGCCGGGTGCGGTATTCGCGCTCGATCGTGCGGAGTTCTTCGATCTTCTTGCCCAGAGCGCCCTTTTCGGCGTTCAGGTTGTTCATCGTCTCGGTGTACTTGCGCTGCGACTCGCGTTCCATCGTGGTCGCCTTGTCGCGCGCCTGGCGCTCCAGCGTCTCGGCGCGCGTGCGCGCGTCGTTCAGCATGGTCTCGGCGCGGGTGCGCGCCTCGTTCACCATCGAGTCGGACTTCGCCCTGGCGTCGGACAGCAGCTGCTCGGACTTGGTCCGCGCCTCCGCCAGCATGCCGTCGGACTCGGTCTTGGCCTCGGCGGTGAGCCGGTCGGCCATCTCCTGGGCCAGGCCGAGCACCTTGGCGGCCTGCACGTTCGGCTCGCCGCTGTCGGGGACCATCGAGTGCGCCTGGGTCTGCTCCATCGCCGAAGCGGGCGGCGGAACCGGGGCGAGCCGCCGCGACGGCTCGGGGTCGCGGCCCGGCGGCGGGCCGGCGACCTTCGCGTTCTCCAGCTCGGAGCGGGTCGACTCCAGCTCGGCGTCGAGCTGCTCCACCTGCTGCCGCAGCTCGTTGTTGTCCTCGATCAACCGGGCAAGCTCGGTCTCCACCAGGTCGAGGAACGCGTCCACCTCGTCCTCGTTGTAGCCCCTCTTGCCGATGGGCGGCTTGCTGAACGCGACGTTATGCACGTCAGCGGGGGTCAACGACATCAGATCACCTCACGCACTCCATGGCCTGCAGGACACACCCGGGTTTTCCCCGATCACCTGGGTGTCAGTTGCATCGCGAAGAACACAACCAACAGCAGCACCATAATCGACAAGTCCAGTCCTACGCCGCCGATCCGGACCATCGGAATGATCCTGCGGAACAACCGCACCGGCGGGTCGGTCACTGTGTAGATGGTCTCGAGCGTCACCGCAACCCCTCCGGCGGGACGCCATTCCCGTGCGAAGGTCCGCACGAGCTCGACCACGATCCGGGCCGTGAGCAGCAGCCAGAAGGCAAACAGCACGTACCAGATCGCAAGCCACACAGCATTCACGGCGACCACTCTAGCGGGGGACGGCCGGATTGGGCGCGACTAGCCGCCCGAGGGGCGACATAGTCGACTAAATCACGTCTGGCTGCGCCCAGCGGTCCGGAGGCGATCACCCGCGCAGGAACAATCCGCCCTCGGCGATCCGCCTGCGGTCCTCGGCGGTCACGTCGACGTCCGGCGGTGAGAGAAGGAACACCTTGTTGGTGACCTTGTCCATCGACCCCCGCACGGCGAACGCCAGCCCCGCCGCGAAGTCCACGATCCGCTTGGCGTCCGCGTTGTCCATCTCGGTGAGGTTGATGATCACCGGGATGCCCTCGCGGTAGTGCTCGCCGATCGCCCGCGCCTCGATGTAGCTCGTGGGGTGCAGCGTCGTGATCCGGCTCAGCGGGTCCCGCGCCGGCGCGGCGACCGGTTCGGCGACCGGGCGGAGCCGGGCGACCGGCTCCGGCTGGCGGTCCACGGCGAGCGCGCCGTGGGTGGCCGGTTCGGCCGCCATCGAACGCGACCGCACGCGCGCGGCGGGCTCGTCGTAGCTGTCGTCGACGTCGCGGTAGCGGGCCCGGGACCGGGCTGGCGGCTGGTCGTAGCCGTCGTCGTACTCGTCGTAACCGTCGTCGTAGCCGTCTTCGTCCGCGGGCACCATCCCGAAGTAGGCCTTCAGCTTCTGCAGCGCGCTCATGCCTCTCCCTAGCCCTTGCCGCTCCCGCACCGTTGTGCCCCGCCCGGCCGGACACGAAACGTGACCACCGGGCGGACTCCCTACGGCGAGGCTAAACCGCGCCCGCCGAGCAACGCGGTTCCGACACGCACACACGTCGAGCCGTGCCGGATCGCCTGGTCCAGATCATGGCTCATTCCGGCGGACACGTCAGCCGCTTCCGGATACCGGGCGCGAACTCTTTCCGCGGCCTGGGCCAGCCGGGCAAAAGCAGTGCCCGGGTCCTCCCCTAACGGGGCCACGGCCATCACGCCTCGCAACCGCAGCTCCCCCGTGTGGGCGATGCGGTCGGCGAGCGCGTCGACCTCGTCCAGCGGGGTCCCGCCGCGCGCGACGTCGCCGTCGAGGCTCACCTGGACCAATACGTCGAGCGGTCCGGTCCGTTCGCCCGCTTCCTGAGCGGCGGCGACCGCGCGGGCGAGCGCGTCGGCGAGCCGCGCCGAGTCGACCGACTGCACCTCTTCCGCCCAGCGCACGACCGAACGCGCCTTGTTGCGCTGCAGCCGCCCGACCATGTGCCAGCGCGGCGCGGCGTCCGGGCGCAGTTCGGCGACCTCGGCCGCCTTCTGGCCGGCTTCCTGGTCGCGGTTCTCGGCGAGGTTCAGCAGCCCGAGGTCGGTCAGCAGCGCGGCGTCGGCCGCCGGGAAGGTCTTGGTGACGCCCAGCAACCGCACCTCGTCACGGGACCGCCCGGCGGCCGCGCAGGCGTTCGCGATGCGCTCCTCGACCGCGGCCAGGGACGCCGCCAGTTCCGCCCGCCGCTTCTCCGCCGGGTCCTCGGTCACGCCTTCTCCTCTTCCAGCCACGTGATGCCGGCGATCCGGCCGGTGGTGCCGTCCCGGCGGTAGCTGAACAGCGTCTTGTCCTCGGCCGTGCACCGCGGATCCGCGCCGACGCGCCCGACGCCGAGGTCGGCCAGCTGCTGCCAGAGCCCGGCGCGCAGGTCCAGACCAGCGGTGCCCTTGCGGGTCTTGCAGGCGCTGCCGGGCAGATGCTTCTCGACGTCGTCGGCCATCGCGGCCGGGACCTCGTAGCAATCGCCGCAGATGGCCGGTCCCAGCAACGCTTCGACCCGGCCCGGTTCCGCGCCGAGTTCGCGCATCGCCTCCAGCGCGGCGGGCAGCACGCCGACGCGCGCGCCGACCCGTCCCGCGTGCACCGCGGCGACGACGCCCGCTTCCGGATCCGCCATGAGCACCGGCACGCAGTCGGCGACCAGCACCACGAGCGCGACGCCCGGCCGGTCGGTCACCAGCGCGTCGGTGGCTTCGGCGGCCGCGGTCTCGGTGCCGTCCACGACGGTCGCGGTGCGGCCGTGCACCTGCTCCATCCAGGCCAGCCGGTCCTCGGCGAGGCCGAGTTCCGAGGCCAGCCGCTTGCGGTTGGCGTACACGTCGCCCGCGTCGTCGCCGACGTGGTCGCCGAGGTTGAAACTCTCGTACGGCGGCCGGGAAGCCCCGCCCGCCCTGGTCGTGACGACTCGTCGTACTCGCACTCCGCCATCCTGCCAAAAACCGCGCCGCCCGCCCCGCCGAACCTCGTGAGTGTTCATGCCGGTTCTCACCGGCGCCAGCACGCACGAGCGCCCTCGCCGACAGCCCAAGGTTCCGGCGCGCGACATCCAGCCCGCCCGCCGCGCCATGCCCGCCCGCAGCAGCACGCTTGCCCCGCTCAAGCGGGCATCGTGGCCGGGTCTCGTGAGCCGCGATGCCGGTTCTCACCGGCACAAGACCCTCACGACACCCGGCCACACGACAACGGCCGCCCCGAGCGAGTCGGGACGGCCGTCTGCCGAAGTTCCGTGTTTACCGCCGCATGAACGGCGGGACGTCCACGTCGTCGTCGGTCGGGTCGTCGTGCACCGTCGACGGACGGCTCGGCAGGCCGCCCGTCGCGGAACCCGAGCCGATCGGCGAGTACCCCCGCGAGCCGCCGCCCGGCTGCGGGAGGCCGCCCGGCGGGGTGCCGGTGCCCGGCTGCGGCAGGCCCGAGGCGGGCGTGCGCGGCGGGGCCACCGGGTAGCCGGAGCTGCCCGCGGGCGGCACCGGCGTGGCCCCGGTCTGCGGCGGGGACTGCTGCGCCTGGCCGCCGCCGACCTGGCCCGCCGAGGCGGACGCGGTGCCGTTGCCCTGTTTGCCGCCGAACGCGGGCGGGTCGAGCTTCTTGTGCGTGGGCGCGCCGGCGTCGAAGCCGGCCGCGATCACCGTGACGCGGACCTCGTCGCCGAGGGAGTCGTCGATGATCGTCCCGAAGATGATGTTCGCGTCCGGATGCGCCGATTCCTGCACGAGCGACGCGGCCTCGTTGATCTCGAACAGCCCGAGGTCCGATCCGCCCGCGATGGACAGCAGCGCGCCGTGCGCCCCGTCCATCGACGCTTCCAGCAGCGGCGAGTTGATCGCCTTCTCCGCCGCCTGGATCGCCCGTCCCTCGCCGCGCGCGGAGCCGATGCCCATCAGCGCGGAGCCCGCGCCGGACATGACGCTCTTGACGTCGGCGAAGTCCAGGTTGATCAGGCCCGGCGTGGTGATCAGGTCGGTGATGCCCTGGACACCGGACAGCAGCACCTCGTCGGCGGAGCGGAACGCGTCCATCAGGGACACGCCGATGTCGCCGAGCTGCAGCAGCCGGTCGTTCGGGATGACGATCAGCGTGTCGCACTCGTTGCGCAGCTGCTGGATGCCGTCCTCGGCCTGCTTGCCGCGGCGTTTGCCCTCGAAGGTGAACGGGCGGGTCACCACGCCGATCGTGAGCGCGCCGAGCTTGCGGGCGATCTGCGCGACGACCGGCGCGCCGCCGGTGCCGGTGCCGCCGCCCTCGCCCGCGGTCACGAACACCATGTCGGCGCCCTTGATGACCTCTTCGATCTCCTCGCGGTGGTCCTCGGCCGCCTTCTGCCCCACCTCGGGGGCGGCTCCGGCGCCGAGTCCGCGGGTAAGTTCCCGGCCGATGTCGAGCTTGACGTCGGCGTCGGACATGAGCAGTGCCTGCGCGTCGGTGTTCACCGCGATGAACTCGACACCCTTGAGGCCGACCTCGATCATCCGGTTCACGGCGTTCACGCCGCCGCCGCCGATGCCGACGACCTTGATCACCGCAAGGTAGTTGTGCGGGGGCGTCATCGGGTCCGCCTTCCTGATCGTGATGTGCACATGCCGCCCGCCGGGGCCGGAAACCCTCAACCTCAACCCGAGAGTGAGAGTTATGTCAACCACCGGCGTCAAGGCAGGACGGTAGGCGCCGCGCAAGCTCTAATCCAGTAGCCACGCCGTGAGCGGCAAAGGTGTTTTGCCACAACGCGAAGCCGCGCGCAAGGCCGGAACCCGCCGCCGGGCCCCGCGCGCGGTCTGCTATGCGGGCACCGGAGCGACCAGAACGACTTCGTCCGACGGCTTCCCCGACGGCGCCCCGCCCGCCTGCTCCACGCTCACCGCGAACTGCTGCGCACCGGCCAATCCGTCCGCCACCACCAGCGAACCCGACGGTCCGCCCGGCAGCAGCCCGGCAGGCCGCGGCGCGAGGTCCGGGCCCATCAGCCAGGCCTCGTACACCCGCCCGGCCGGGACCGGCGGCAGTCCCGACTGCAGGAACATCACGCGGTCCAGCTTCCGCGACACCATCACCGTCCCGCCGCCCCCGCGCGGCGACGTGACGTGCGAGGTGACGGTGTCCGGCGCGGCGAGCAGCTCGGCCACCGGCCGGTACCGGTCGCGCGCGGCGTCCAATTCGGACTGTGCGGCGGTGAGCTGGCCGCTGGTGTGCAGGGCGATCCCGCCGAACACGCCGGCCAGGGCGAGCCCGATGACAGCGGCCGCGACGGCGATCAGCATCGGCCAGCGGCGCGGGCCGCGCGCCCGCGGTTCCGCGGCATCGGTCCGCGGCGGCAGCTGGCGGGTCGTGCGCATGTCGGCGAGCACGCGGTCCTTGAGCCCGGACGGCGGCTGCTCGTCCATCGCCGCGCCGAGCCGGGCCGCGGTCTCGCGCAGTTCCCGCACTTCTTGCGCGCAGGCGTCGCACTGTTCGAGATGACGGCGGAACTGGGCCCGCTCGACCTCCGACAGCGCGTCGAGCGCGTACGCGCCGGCCAAGGTGTGCATGTCCGGACTGCTCACGCCGTCACCCCCAGGCAGTCGCGCAGCCGGATCAATCCGTCGCGCAGTCTGGTCTTGACGGTCCCTTGCGGGGTGTCCAGCACGTCGGCGACCTCGCGATAGGTGTAGCCCTGGTAGTAGGCCAGCAGCACGGATTCCCGCTGCAGTTCGGTCAGCGTCTTGAGGCAGCGCCGCACCTGCGAGCGTTCCAGCCGGGTCGCGACGGATTCGGCGACCTCGTCGAACGGCCGTCCGCGCGCGGCCTCGAAGGTCGCTTTCCGCTCGCGTTCGGTGCTCGCCCGAGCGGACCGGACGCGGTCGACCGCGCGGCGGTGCGCGAGCGTCATCGCCCAGTTCAGGACGCTCCCCTTCGCCGGCGAGTAGCGCGTCGCGGTCTTCCACAGCTCCACGAGCACCTCCTGCGCGACCTCCTCGGACTGCGCGGGGTCCCGCACGATGCGGCGGACGAGCCCGTAGACGGGACCGGCGAGTTGATCGTAGAGCCGTTCGAAGGCGCGTTCGTCCCCCTTGGCGACCAGCGCCATCAGGTCCTCGGCGCTCGTCGAGGGCACCGCTGAGAGCCGGTCGGCCGGGCGTGCGCTCTCATCCATGGAGGGCTCCTGCCGTGTTCTGTCCGGTCCGGGCGGCCAGCGGGGCCTTGCGCCGCCACAGCGCGAGCCCGTGCCGGCGGATCAAGGCGGCGACACGCTGGGGTTGCAGCGGCCGGCCCAGCAGGAACCGCGCGAGCGTGCGGACCCCGGCCGGACGGCGGACTCCTCGCAGCGTAGCGGTCAACACGGCGTCGCCGTCGCGATACAGGACGACGGTCAAGGCCAGCAGCGCGTCCGGGCGCGGCAGATGCATCCGGTACTCCCCCGCCGTCTCCTGGAACGGCGACACGTAGAACTCCTTGTTCGCCCGCAGGTCTTCGCCCGGCTGGAGCAGATAGGCGTGGCGGCCGCCGTAGGTGTTGTGCACCTCGGCGACCACGCAGGCGAGCGCGCCGTCCGGAGTGTGGCACCAGTACACGGTGATCGGGTTGAACACGTACCCCAGAACGCGCGCCGACGCGAGCATCGTCACCGACCCGCCGCGCAAGTCCACTCCGCGGTGCGCGAGCCAAGCGTCCAGTTTGGACCGGATGTCGCCGGGTTCGCTCCGGCTGAAGTGGTCGCGGCCGTCGAACCGCGCGAACGGCCGGAGCCACCACGGCAGGCGCGGCAGGTGGTCGAGATCGGTCAGCCACAGGTACATCCGGTGCGCGAAGGAGTACGGCGGGTCGGCTCGGCGCACGTGGGCGACGGTGGCGTCGTAAAGGGCGGTCACCAGGTCACCCCGAAACTGGCTGCGGCGCGAACGCCGGAGGAACAGCCGTCCTCGTGGAATCCCCAGCCTTGGTAAGCACCGGCGTACGCGATGACGCCGTCGTTCAACTCGGTCAGACGTCGTTGTGCGGCAACCGATTCCGGTGTGTAGATCGGGTGCTCGTAGGACATTTTCGCGACCACTGCGGCGGAATCGAGGCCAGCGCCCGGGTTGAGGGTGACGGCGTACGTCGTCGCTTCGTCGAGGCCCATCAAACGATTCAGGTCGTAAGTGACTTGGACAGCTTGCAGATCGGCCCCGCAATCAGGCGTCCGGTAATTCCAGGAGGACCTCGCAGCGGGCACCGTCGGCAGCACGGCGGGGTCGGTGTGCAGCCAGGCTTCGTTGCGCGAATAGCGGAAGGCACCGAGCAGTTTCTGTTCCGCCGCAGTGGGATCGGTCAACAGCCGCAACGCCTGATCGGCATGGGTGGCGACCACGACCCGGTCGACCCGGTGCGCGGTATCGGCGTCGTCGCGCACTTCGACGCCGCGCGCGGTCCGCCGCATCGCGCGGACGGGAGTGGACAAATGCACGGCGGTCAACTGTTTGGCCGCTCGCTCGACGTACTCCCGCGAACCGCCGACCACCGTCCGCCAGGTCGGTGAATTCCGCACCGTGAGCATGCCGTGATTGCGCAGGAATTCGAACAGATACCGCGCCGGATACTGCATGGTGTCGGTGCGATCGGCGGACCACACCGTCGAAACGAGCGGCAGCACGAAATGGTCCACGAAGTATCGCGAGTACCCGCCGATCGCCAGAAACGCGCCGAGCGGCACGTCACCGGCGTCAGCTCGGGCCAGCAAGCGTTCGGCGTGCCGGTGGAACCGCTTCACCTCGGCCAGCATGAGCAGATAGCGCGGGGACGCGGCATTGCTCCGTTGCGCGAACAATCCGCGCACGCCTTTCGCCCCGGCGTATTGCAGGCCGCAGCCGTCGCAGCGGATGCTCATCGACATCTCGGTCGCGCGGGTGCGGACGCCGAGTTCGCCGAACAGCCGCAGCAGCGTCGGGTAGGTGCGCTCGTTGTGGACGATGAACCCGGAGTCGACGCCGACCGTCCCGCCGTGCGCGCTCGGCACGTCGTGAGTGTGGGCATGCCCGCCGAGCCGGTCGTCGGACTCGAACAGCAGAACCTCGTGGCGGCGCTGCAGCAGGTACGCGGCGGTGAGGCCGGCGACCCCGCTGCCGATGACAGCGATGCGTTGTCCCGTGGTGTGGTGCACGGGAAGGATTCGGAGCCGCCACGCGGACGGATTGGCGCCAATCCGCGCGACTGGCGGCTCCGAAGCCCCGGTATGCCGAAATCCGCAGCTCATCGACTCGCCGACTTCGCCGAACGCATCCTCGGCGGCCCGCTGCCGGTGGCCGTCCGCACCTGGGACGGCGACCAGACCGGGCCCGCCGGGCCGACCGTGGTCCTGAAAAACCGCCGCGCGCTGCGCTGGCTGCTGTACTCCCCCGGCGAGCTGGGCCTGGCCCGCGCTTACGTCTCGGGCGACTTGGACGTCGAGGGCGATCTCACCGAGGGCTTCCGGCGGATCTGGGCGTACCGGCCGCAACTGTCCGCACAGGACTTCAGCGAGGCCATCCGGCTGGCCGCCCGGCTCGGAGTCCTCGGTCTGCCGCCGAAGCCGCCCGCGGAAGAAGCCCGGCTGCGCGGGAAGCTGCACACCCTCGGCCGGGACCGCTCGGCGATCTCGCACCACTACGACCTCTCGAACGCCTTCTACCAGCTGCTGATGGACGATTCGATGGCGTACTCGTCGGGCTACTGGTCCGAATCCGCCGATCTTGCTCGCGCCCAGCACGACAAGCTCGAACTGATCTGCCGGAAACTCGGCCTGCGCCCGGGCATGCGGCTGCTCGACGTCGGCTGCGGCTGGGGTTCGCTGCTCGTGCACGCGGCGAAACACCACGGCGTCGAGGCCGTCGGCGTCACGATCTCCGCCGAACAGGTCCAGCACGTCAAAACCCGCCTGGCCCAGCACGACCTGGACGGCCGGGTCGAGGTCCGCCGGCAGGATTACCGCGAACTCGCCGGAGAGTCCTTCGACGCCGTAGCCTCCGTCGAGATGGGCGAACACGTCGGCGAAGACAACTACCCGCTCTACGCCGCCACGCTGTTCCGCATGCTCAAACCCACCGGAAGACTGCTGCTGCAGCAAATGTCGCGCGGGGCGGTCGCACCCGGCGGCGGCGCGTTCATCGAGCGCTACATCGCCCCCGACATGACCATGCGCCCGCTGAGCCGCACCCTCGGCCACCTCGAAACCGCCGGCTTCGAAATCCGCGACGTGCACGCTTTGCGCGAGCACTACGTCCCGACCGTGCGAGCCTGGGCAGACACGCTGGAACGGCACTGGGACCAAGCCGTCGCCCTCATCGGCGAGGCAGGTGCCCGGGTATGGCGGCTGTACCTGGCGGGCGGCGCGCTCGCGTTCGAGGAGAACCGCATGGGCGTGGACCAGATTCTCGCCGTGCGGCCCGACGCGCACGGCCGCAGCGGCCTGCCGTGGACCCGGGAGTGGGCATGATCGCGCTGCTCGGCCTCACCGCCGGAGTCACCCTGGCCGCGGTGACGTGCGCGTTCGGCATCGCCCGCCTGCGCGGCCGCTACGACACCATCGACACGTTCTGGGGCCTGGGTTTCGCGCTCGTAGCCGTGGTCTCGGTCCCGTTCGGCACGGCCCCGCCCACCCTGCGCCTGACCGCGGCCGCACTCACCGTCGTCTGGGGCGTCCGCCTGGCCGTCCACCTGCACCTGCGTAACCGCAGCAAGCCGGAAGACCTGCGCTACCAGCAGATCGTCGAACGCGCCGGACCGAATCCCGGCGTCCGGATCTTCGTGCGGACCTACCTGATGCAAGCCGTCGTCCTGTGGTTCGTCTCGCTCCCCGTGCAATTCGCCATGTCCGGCACGGGTTTCGGCCTCACCGCCTGGCTGGGCGTGGCGGTCTGGCTGCTCGGCTTCGCCTTCGAGACCGTCGGCGACGAGCAGCTCCGCCGGTTCCGCGCGAACCCGGCGAACAAGGGCCAAGTCCTCGACACCGGCCTCTGGCGCTACACCCGCCACCCGAACTACTTCGGCGACGCCTGCGTCTGGTGGGGCCTGTACCTGCTGGCCTGCTCGACGTGGCCCGGCGCGGCGACGATCCTGTCCCCGATCGCGATGACCCTCACCCTGGCCCGCGGCACCGGCAAGCCGATGCTGGAGAAGGGCCTGCGCCACACCCGCCCCGGCTACGCCGACTACGTGGCCCGCACCAGCGGATTCGTCCCGCTGCCGCCCAAGAAGCTCAGTCGCCGATGAGTTCGCGCAGCAGTTCGAGATGCCGCGTGGTCTCCTTCACCAGGTACTCGACCACCGACCGCACCGTCAGCAGCCGATCGCCCTCGAACCCCACCGGATCGTCGAACGACCGGGCCTCGATCGCCTCGCGGCACAGCTCCGCGTTGTCCTGGTAATCGCTGAGCAACTCCTCGATCGGCAGGTCCAAGCCCACCAGAAGCGCGGCGTCCCGCCCCGCCTCGAGCCGTTCGGCCCACTCGTCGGGCAGCCCGGTGAACACGGCGTCGAACACGGTGTTCTCCACCAACGTGAGATGCCACAAAATCCCGGCGACCGTCACTCCTTCGCCGGGCCAGCGAGCCTGCTCCTCGGTGAGCCCGGAGCACTTCCACGCCACGGTCGCGCGCAGCAGTTCGAGATCGTCGATCAGCTGCGCGCGATCGAGGCTCATTCCCCGGTGAGACCGTCGGTCAGCTCGCGCAGCAAGTCAAGATGCCCGAGATGGCGCGCGGTCTCCTCGATCATGTGCGTGACCACCCAGCGCACATTGAGCGGTTTGTCCCCTTTGAACAGCACCGTGTCGTCGAACTCCCGGGCAGCCACCACCGCCCGGCACTTCCCGGCCTCGGCCTCGTACTCGGCGATCAGCTGCTCCATCGGCGTTTCCAGCGCGACCCGGAACTCCGCGTCCCGGTCGATCTCGAGCCGATCCGCCCACAGATCCGGCTGCCCGTCGAGCACGACGCGGAACCAGTAGTTCTCCACCAGCGTGAGATGGCACAGCAATCCGGCGATCGTGGTCAGCTCGCTGGGCACGTGCGCCCGGCGGGCCTGCTCGTCGGTGAGCCCGGAGCATTTCCACACGACGCTGGCGCGCAGGAAGTCGAGAAAGCCGGTGAGCTGGGTGCGCTCGTCCCCCGCCATCGGCGGGTCAGGACGTTCAGGAGCATCGGTCACGCCTCGTAGTTTGCCGCACCCGGCCACCGGTTTTCACGAGATAACTTGCACACAATGTAATTGCGCACTACCTTCAGGCGGGACCGCACATCCCCAGATCCGAGGAGACAGCGATGCCCAGCCGCGACGCGACCACCCACTGGACCGGCGGACTGCAGAAAGGCAAGGGCGAGGTCACCTTCGACTCGTCGAACCTCGGCACCTACGAGGTGTCCTTCCCGACCCGCGCGGGCGACCCCGACGGCCAGACCAGCCCCGAGGAACTCATCGCCGCCGCCCACTCGAGCTGCCTGGCGATGAACCTCTCCGGCGCACTGGAATCCCAGAACCTGGAAGCTGAATCCATCGACGTCTCCGCCGAAGTAACCCTGGGCCCCGCCCAAGGCGGCGGCTTCGAAATCAGTGGCATCGCCATCACCCTGCGCGCGAAACTGCCCGGCGTAACCGCAGAACAATTCGCCGAACTAGCCGAAACCGCAGAAAAAACCTGCCCGGTCTCCAAAGCCCTCTCCGGCACCACCATCACCCTAGACGCCGCACTGGCCTAACCCCAGCCGGTCCGTGAAGGACTCCTTGAAGGAACCAGATTCCCTCAAGGAGTCCTTCACAGCCCTAAAACCGCCACCGATGCACACAACCATCGAGGCACCCAGCCCCTCCCCCGCACCCCGATACGAAGCCTCCCTGCGGTTCTGGGGTGCTTGTCAAGGCATCTTTCCCGCCTTGACAAGCACCCCAGAACCGTCAGCACAATGGGGCTTCGGGGTGCCCCACGCCACCATTCCCCAAAAACTCAAGAAAACGCAGCAACATTCCCCTTAGCCCACTCGGCATAAGAAACCCCAGGCCGCCCCAGCAATTCCTCCACCACCCCCGTAGGCACCTCAGACCGCTCCGTCGTCTCCGAATACATCCCCAGCAACCACCCGGCAACCGACTCCGGAATCCCAGCCCCGACCCACTCCGCGGTCTGCTCCTCCGGACTCAACTCCACCAACGGCACCGGCTTCCCCAGCGCATCCCCGATAGCCGCGACCATCTCCGCGAGCGAAATCGCCTCCGGCCCGCTCAGCACGTACGTCTTCCCGACATGTCCGTCCGTGCTCAGCACATGCCCGGCCACCGCCGCGATATCCGACAAATCAATCGGCGTCTGCGCAGCCTCCGGATAAGCCGCCCGGACCTCCCCGCGCTCCCGGATCGACCACGCCCACCCGAGCGAATTCATCATGAAAGCCCCGGGCCGCAAGAAAGTCCACTCGAACCCAGCCGCCTCGACGGCTTTCTCCACCGCGGCGAACCCGTGCCCGCTGGACCCCGGATGCGTGTCCCCGACACTCGCGCCGGACAACGCGACCACCCGCCGGATCCCCGCCTCCGCGGCCAGCTCGCAAAACCGCGTAACAGTCCGCGCGTACGGGGCCAAGTACACCGCGTCGACCCCGTCCAGCGCGGCGGGCAACGTCGAAGGCTTCGCCAGCGACCCGACGACCACCTCGACCCCGTCCGGCAGCGCCGCCCGCTCCGGATCCACCGTCAGCGCCCGCACCGGAACCCCGCGCGCCACCAGCTCGTCGACCACCAGCCGTCCGACGTTGCCGGTCGCACCCGTCACCAGAACCGTCATGCCCCCACCTTCTCGTATGGCGTACGAACACAACGAGCGTACGGCATACGAGAAAGGCTCGCCACTACAACGTCGTGAGTGGCGATCCCGGTTCTAACCGGGATAAACACTCACGAGGTGATGGTCGGCAGCTCCGGCGCGGAAACGTCGTAGATCTTCCCCTGCTGAGTAAGCAGCGCGGCCAGCACCTTCGCCTTGCGATCGGTGTTCTCCGCGTTCCCCCACCGCACGGTCTTGCCCGTCGAGAGCGTGAACTCCACACTCGCCGGCGTCTTAGCGGTGACCGTCTTGGTCTGCTTCAGCAACTGCTCCGGCAGCACGCCGAGCACCGCGGTGACCGCGCGGGTCACCGGATCGTCCTCCGACACCTTCGGCAGCTTCAGCTCCGGCAGCCCGGCCGGCCGGGTCTTCACCGTCTTGAACACGACGCCGCCCCCGTCGACCAGGTGCACGCCGTCGCCGCCGGGGCCGCTGTCGAAGAACGCGATCGCGGTCCGCTCGGTCACCGCGATCTCCAGCGTCGTCGGCCACGACCGCGACACGTCGACCGTCGCGATGCCCGGCATCTGGGCCACCCGGTCGCGGATCCCGTCGACGTCCGCGCGCAGCATCGGCTGCCCGGGCGGCACCTGGGCGGTCGCGCGGATCTGGTCCGCCGACACCGTTTTCGCGCCCTGCACCTCGATCGTCTTCACCGACAGCAGCGAGCTGAAGAACAGCAGATACCCCAGCGCCGCCAAGGTGACCACGGTCAGCAGCGCCACCCAGCGGCGGCGGATCTCCTTGCCCCGAGTGGGCCGGGACTTGCGCGCGGCGGCCCGCTTCGAGCGGCCCGAACGCGCCGACGTGCGGGCACGGGTGCGCTGGCGTTCCTCCTCGGTCCGCCGCCCCCGTCGTTCCCGGGCCAGGGCAGCACGCTGCTCCTCGCCCGCGCGAGGCGCGGGCGAGCGACGGCGCTGCCGGGTCCCGGTCATGCCCCCGCGGCCCTCCGGTCCAGCTCGGCCAGGATCTCCGGGCCCAGCTGCGTCACGTCTCCCGCGCCCATGGTGACCGCGAGGTCGCCCGGCCGCACGAGGTCCGCGACCAGGCCGGCGGCCACGTCGAAAGCGGGCTGGTAGTGCACCGGCACGGTGACCCGGTCGGCGATCAGCGCGCCGGTCACGCCCGGCACCGGCTCCTCGCGCGCGCCGAACACGTCGAGCACCACGACCTCGTCGGCCAGCGACAACGCTTCGGCGAACTCGGCGGCGAAGGTCTGCGTACGCGAGAACAGGTGCGGCTGGAACACCACGACGACGCGTCCGCTGCCTGCCGCCGTACGCACCGCGCGCAACTGCGCGGCCACCTCGGTCGGGTGGTGCGCGTAGTCGTCGTACACCCGGACGTCGCCCGCGCGGCCCTTGAACTCGAACCGGCGGCGCACCCCGCCGAACGCGGCGAGCCCGGCGGCCATGCCGTCCAGCGGCGCGCCCAGTTCGAGCCCGGCGAGCAGCGCGGCGACCGCGTTGAGCGCCATGTGCTCGCCCGGCACCGCGACCCGCACTTCGTGCTCTTCGCCGTCCAGCGCGATCCGCACGACGCCGCCGTCCGGCGCGGGCGTGTAGTCGAGCACGCGCACGTCGCCTTCGCCCGAAGCGGCGCGACCGTAGCGACGCACCCGCACGCCAGCAGCGGCGGCTTCGTCGCCCAGGCGGGCCGCGCCCTCGTCATCGGCGCACACGATCAGCAGCCCGCCCGGCTCGATCTGCCCGACGAAATCGCTGAACACCTTCACGTACGCCTCGGCGGTGCCGTGGTGGTCGAGGTGGTCCGGCTCGACGTTCGTCACCACCGCCACCGACGGCGTGTAGGTGAGGAAGGAACCGTCGCTCTCGTCGGCCTCCGCGACGAACACGCCGCCCTCGCCGTGGTGCGCGTTGGCCCCGGATTCGTTGAGGTCGCCGCCGATCGCGAACGACGGGTCCATCCGGCAGTTCTGCAGCGCCACGGTGAGCATCGACGTGGTCGACGTCTTGCCGTGCGTTCCCGCGATGCACGCGACGCGGTGCCCGGCCATCAGCCCGGCCAGCGCCTGCGCGCGATGCAGCACCGGGATGCCGCGCTCGCGGGCCGCGGCGAGTTCCGGGTTGGTGTCCTTGATCGCGGTCGACACCACGACGGCCGACGGCGGTTCGGCCAGCTCGCCGAGGTTGTCCGCGGTCTGGCCGACGAACAGCGTCGCGCCCTGCGCGCGCAGCGAAAGCAGCGCGCGCGATTCCTTGGCGTCCGACCCGGACACGGCCGCGCCGCGGGCGAGCAGGATCCGCGCGATGCCGGACATCCCGGCCCCGCCGATCCCGATCAGGTGCGCCCGGCGCAGCGGCTCGGGCAGTTCGGGCGTGTCAGGCACCGGCGGCCTCCAAAACGATGCGGGCGAGGGTCTCGTCGGCCTCGCGATGGCCGAGCCCGACCGCGGCCGCGCTCATCCGCGCGACCCGGTCGGCGTCGGTCACCAGCGGGATCACCAGCTCGGCGACCTTCTGCGCGGTGAGGTCGGCGTCGGCGACCATCAGCGCCGCGCCGGCGTCGACCGCGGGCTGGGCGTTCACCGCCTGCTCGCCGTTGCCGTGCGGCAGCGGGACGAACACCGCGGGCAGCCCGACCGCGGACACCTCGGCCGCGGTCATCGCGCCGGACCGGCACACCACCGCGTCCGCCGCGGCGTAGGCCAGGTCCATCCGCTCCAGGTACGGCACCGGAACATACGCCGGACGGCCGGGAAACTCTTGCACCACAAGGGAATTCTTCGGGCCGTGCGCGTGCAGCACGCCGACGCCGGCCTCGGCGAAGTCCTTGGCCGCGCCGGACACCGCGGAGTTGATCGACGCCGCGCCCTGCGAACCGCCGAACACCAGCAGGGTCGGCGCGTCCGGGTCCAGATCGAAGAACTCGCGCGCCTCCGCCCGCAGCGCGGCCCGGTCCAGCGACGTGATCGAACGGCGCAGCGGAATGCCGACCACCTCGGCCTTCGGCAGCGGCGTGCCCGGCACCGCGACCGCGACCCGGGACGCGAACCGGGCGCCGACCTTGTTCGCCAGCCCGGCCGATTTGTTCGCCTCGTGCACCACGATCGGCGTGCGGCCGCGCGCGGCGAGGTACGCCGGCAGCGCGACGTAGCCGCCGAAGCCGACCACGACGTCCGCGTGCACCCGGTCCAGCACCTCGCGGGTGCGGCGGACCGAATCGCGCACCTTCAGCGGCAGCCGCAGCAGCTCCGGCGTCGGCTTGCGCGGCATCGGGACCGGCGGGATCAGCTCCAGCGGGTACCCGCGCGCGGGCACAAGCTTGTTCTCCAGTCCGCGTTCCGTGCCGAGGGCGATCACCTCGGCGTCCGGGCGCAGCCGCTTCACGGCGTCCGCCAGCGCGAGCGCGGGTTCGATGTGCCCGGCGGTGCCCCCGCCTGCGACCACGACGACCGGCGCCCGGCCCGCTGCCGACCGCTCGGTTCCCTTGACGGGCTTGCTCACCAATGACCTCTCCGGTTCGCGGTGCCCCGGGCACCGCGGTTCGCTGTAGTCCGCCGCGCCGACCGGCGGCGTTCCTGTGCCGGTGCGGGCCGAGCCGCACGCGGCGCCGGCCGGGCCGCCCTGGTCCCGTTGCCCGCGCCGCGCGTTCCCTTGCGGGGAGACGGCGGGCGGTACGGATCGGGTGCGGGCAGCCGCAGCAGGCGTCCGAATTTACCCGGCCCGTGCGAGCGCAGCGCGGCCACCGCCTCGGGTTCGTGCCGCGCGGCGTTCGCCAGCACGCCCATGATGAGCATGGTGATCACGAGCGACGTGCCGCCGTAGGAGATCAGCGGCAGCGTGACGCCGGTGACCGGCAGCAGCCCCACCACGTAGCCGATGTTGATGGCCGCCTGCGCGACGAGGAACACCGTCAGCGTGCCCGCGACGATCCGGATCCACGGGTCGATGTTGCGGGTGGCGATCCGCAGGCCCACCACCGCGACGCCGGCGAACAGCGCCAGCACCACCGCACAGCCCACGAAGCCCAGTTCCTCGCCGATCAGCGCGAAGATGAAGTCGTTCTGCACGTTCGGCAGGTAGCCCCAGTTCGACGCGCCCTGCCCGAGCCCCTTGCCGAACAGCCCGCCGTCGGCGAGCGCCAGCTTGGCCTGGTTCGCCTGGAACCCCTCGGCCGAGGTGTCCGCGTCCGGCGACAGGAACGACATCACCCGCGCGAGCCGGTAGGGCGCGATGATCGCCAGCACCAGCACGCCGCTCAGGCCGCCGGCCAGGATCACCCCGAACAGCCGTTTCGGCGCGCCGGCGAACCACAGCAGGCCGAGCAGCACCACCGCGAGGGTGATCGTGCCGCCGAGGTCGGGCTGCAGCATCACCAGCGCGAACATCAGCAGCGCCACCGGCACCACCGGGACCAGCAGATGCCGCCACTGGTGCAGCACGTTGTACTTGATCACCAGGATGTGCGCGCCCCAGAACGCCAGCGCCACCTTCGCCGCCTCGACCGGCTGGAAGGTGAACACGCCGAGCTTGAACCAGCCCTGCGAGCCGTTCACCGTCGAGCCGAGCGGCGTCAGCACCAGCATCAGCAGGCCGAGGCAGATGACGGTCAGCGTCGCCGACATCCGGCGGACCCGTTCGAGCCGGACCCGCAGGCCGACCCAGAACACGATCCCGCCGAGCGCGACGAACATCAGGTGCCGGAAGAACAGCGCGTACACGCCGCTGCCGGTCTTCGGGTTGTAGGAGGCCACCGACGACGCGGACAGCACCATCACCGCGCCGATCACGGTGAGGATCCCGGTCAGCGCGAGGACCAGGTGGAACGACGCCAGCGGCCGGGAAAGCCAGGCGGTCAGCGCGGTCCGGAGCGCGACGAACGGGCTTTCCTTGCGGACGCGCCGCGGCCGGGGCTTGTCTCCGTCAACGACTGTCATCCGCCGCCCCCGCCGCGCCGTCGGCCAGGACGCGCACCGCGGCTTCGAACGCGTCGCCGCGCGCTCCGTAGCCGCGGAACATGTCCAGCGAGGCGGCAGCGGGCGCCAGCAGCACCACGTCACCAGGACGAGCCAGGGCGCTGGCCGCATTCACCGCCGCAGTCATGGGCTCATCGTCACCCGGAAGGAGGCGGTTGACCGGGACATCCGGCGCGTGTCGCGCGAGAGCGGCCTCGATCACGGGCGAATCGACGCCCAGCAGCACCGCGGCGCGCAGCCGTCCGGCGACCGCGGCGACCAGTTCGTCCACCGACGCGCCCTTGAGCTGCCCGCCGGCGATCCAGACCACGCTTTCGTGCGCGAGCAGCAGAGCCCAGCGCGGCGTGCGGGTTGGTGGCTTTCGAGTCGTTGACGTACCGGACGCCGCCGGTCTCGGCGACCTCGACCGCGCGGTGCGGCGCGGGCTCGTACGCGCGCAGCCCCTTCCGCACCGCCGCGGGCGCCACGCCGTGCGCCCGGGCCAGTGCGGCCGCGGCGAGCGCGTTCGCGAGGTTGTGCGGACCGGCCGGGCGGACGTCGGCGATCTCCGCCAACTCCTCCGCGCTCGTCGCCGGGTCGGCCCCGAAAGCGCGGTCCACCAGCAGGTCTTCGACCAGGCCCAGTTCGCCGGCGCGCGGGGTGTCGAGCACGAAGCCGATCCGTCGCGCGTCCTCCGGAGCGTGTTCCTCGGCGATCCGCGTGGACCACGGATCGTCGACGTTGTGCACGACGGCGCGGGAACGGTGGTGCGCGCGGCCCTTCGCCGCGGCGTACTCCTCCATCGAGCCGTGCCAGTCGAGGTGGTCCTCGGCCAGGTTCAACACCACCGAGGCGTCCGGCGCGATCGTGGACGACCAGTGCAGCTGGAAGCTCGACAGCTCCACGGCCAGCACCTGATGCCCGCCGCGGACCGCGTCCAGCACCGGGTACCCGACGTTGCCGCAGGCCACCGCGTCCGCGCCGGCCGCGCGCAGGATCGACTCCAGCATCCCGACCGTGGTCGTCTTGCCGTTGGTGCCGGTGATCACCAGCCACGCCGGCGGATGCTCGCGCAGCTGCCCGATCCGCCAGGCCAGCTCGACGTCGCCGATCACCTCGACGCCCGCCTCGGCCGCCGCGACCAGCAGCGGCGACGTCGGCCGCCAGCCAGGGCTGGTCACCACGAGCACGGCGTCCGCCGGGGGTTCGGTCAGGCCCGGGACCAGTTCGGCGTCCAGGCCGTCCAGTTCGGCGAGCCGGTCGGCGTTGCCGTCGGTGACCGTGACCCGCGCGCCCAGCTCGCGCAGCACGGGAACCACCGACTTCCCGGTGACTCCCGCGCCCGCGACCAGAACGTGTTTGCCGTCAAGCTCCACCCGACCTTCTTCCCCTCCACCGCCCTCAACGGTGGCGCTTCGCGCCGCTGGTTTCACCTAGCCCCCGAAGTTGAGCTGCTCGCTGTAGAACAGCCCGAGCCCGAACATGCAGCAGATCGCCGAGAGCAGCCAGAACCGGATGATCACCGTGGTTTCCGCCCACCCGGCCAGCTCGAAGTGGTGGTGGAAGGGGGCCATCCGGAACAGCCGCCGCCGCGTCGTGCGGAAGACCGCGATCTGCGTGACCACCGAGATCATCTCGACCATGAACAGGCCGCCGATGACGATGGCGAGCAGTTCGGTGCGGGTGGTCATGGACAGCCCGGCGACCAGGCCGCCGAGGGCCAGCGACCCGGTGTCGCCCATGAAGATCTTCGCCGGTGCGGCGTTCCACCACAGGAACCCGACGCAGGCCCCGGTGGCCGCCGCCGCGACGACCGCGAGGTCGAGCGGGTCGCGCACGTCGTAGCAGGCCGGGAGCGGCTGCGTCGAGCAGGAAAGCCGGGCCTGCCAGAACGAGATGACCACGTACGTCGCGAGCACCATCGCCGCCGCGCCGCCGGCGAGGCCGTCGAGGCCGTCGGTGAAGTTCACCGCGTTCGACCAGCCGGAGATCACGATGTAGCAGAAGATCACGAACACGACCGACGGGAACGTGATGAGCGCGAGGTCGCGGACGTAGGACAGGCTCTGCGACGCCGGGGTGAGCCCGTGCGAATCGGCGAACTGCAGCGACAGCACCGCGAACAGGATCGTGATCACGAGCTGGCCGATCAGCTTCGCGGTCTTGTTCAGCCCGAGGTTGCGCTGCTTGCGGATCTTGATGAAGTCGTCGAGGAAGCCGACCAGGCCGAGCCCGACCGCGAGCATCAGCACGAGCAGGCCGGACGCCGAGGGCGCCGCCGAGCGCGAGTTGCCGATCCACGTGATCAGGTGCGCGACGAAATAGCCGACGACCATCGCGATGATGATCGCGACGCCGCCCATGGTCGGCGTGCCGCGCTTCGACTTGTGCCCCTGCGGGCCCTCCTCGCGGATCTCCTGGCCGAAGCCCTGCCGCGAGAAAACCCGGATGAGGTAGGGCGTGAGCAGGATCGAGACCAGCAGACCCGCCGCGGCCGCGATCATGATGTTGATCACGCGTGACCACCGTTCGAGCGTTCGGAAGACGAGGAAGAGGGGTTCCCGGAGCCGTCCAGCAGCGCCTCGGCCACCCGCCACAGACCGGCGGCCTTGGACGCCTTGACCAGCACCACGTCCCCAGGACGGAGCTGATCATGCAGCACGGCGACGGCGGCCTCGACATCGGGTACCAGCACCGACTCCTCGCCCCAGGAACCCTCCTGGAGCGCGCCCTGGTGCATGGCCGCCGCGTCCTGGCCGACCACGACGAGTTTCTCGATGTTGAGCCGCACGACCAGCCTGCCGATCGCGTCGTGCGCGGTCACCGAGTCCTCGCCCAGCTCGCCCATCACGCCGAGCACCGCCCACGCGCGCCTGCCGGAGCGGCTCATCGAGGCGAGCGCCTTCAGCCCGGCCCGGACCGATTCCGGGTTGGCGTTGTACGAGTCGTTGAGGATCGTGACGCCGTCCGCGCGGGTGGTGACGTCCATCCGGCGCTCTGAGCGCCGTTGCAGCGAAGACAGCCGCTGCGCGATCTCCTCGACGGTCGCGCCCAGCTCGCGCGCGATGGCGGCGGCTGAGAGCGCGTTGCCGACGTGATGCTCGCCGTGCAGCGGCAGCGTCACCGGGGCCTCGCCCTCGGGCGTGATCAGCCGGAAGGAAGCGCGGGCCTCGGCGTCGACCGTGATGTCCTCGGCCCGGATCTGCGCCCCGGCCGACTCCCCCACGCCGACGACGCGGGCCTTCGTGCGGCTCGCCATGGCCGCGACCAGCGGATCGTCGAGGTTCAGCACCGCCAGGCCGTCTTCCGGCAGCGCCTCGACCAGCTCGCCCTTGGCCTTCGCGATGCCCTCCCGGGAGCCGAACTCGCCGACGTGCGCGCTGCCGACGTTGAGCACCGCGCCGATCCGCGGCGGCGTGGTCTCGGCCGCCGCGGCGATGTGCCCGACCCCGCGCGCGGACATCTCCAGCACGAGGAACTTGGTCGAGGCGTCGGCGCGCAGCGCGGTCCACGGATGGCCCAGCTCGCTGTTGAACGACCCGGGCGGCGCGACCGTTGGGCCCATCGGCTCGATCAGCTGCGCGATGACGTCCTTGGTGGAGGTCTTGCCGGACGAGCCGGTGACGCCGATGACGGTCAGCCCGCCCGCCGCCAGCCGGTCGACGACGTGCCGGGCCAGCTTGGCCAGCGCGGCCAGCACGGCGGCGCCGGACCCGTCGGTGTCGCCGGTCAGCGCGACCGACCCGGCGTTGCCCTGCCCCGGCGGCAGCGGCGGCACGACGATCGCGGGCGCGTCGACCTCGCGCGCGGCGAGCACGCCGACCGCGCCGGCCTCGGCCGCCTTCGCGGCGAAATCGTGCCCGTCTACGCGTTCGCCGGGCAGGGCGACGAACAGCCCGCCCGGACCCAGCTGGCGGGTGTCGAACTCGACGCTGCCGGTCACGACAGCGGTTCCGTCGGTGCGGTGCAACCGGCCGCCGACGACGTCGGCGATCTCGGCAAGGCTCAGCTCGATCACGCGGTCACCTCGAGACGCTTGCGGATGGCGGCCTCCAGTTCGTCCCGGTCGGAGAACGGGTGCACCACACCCTGGGACTCCTGGCCGGTCTCGTGGCCCTTGCCTGCGATCAGGACGATGTCGCCCGGCCCGGCGAGCGACACCGCGTGCGCGATCGCCTCGCGCCGGTCGCCGATCTCCAGCACCTCGCCGCCCGCCGCGGGCCCGACGGCACGGGCCCCGGCCAGCATCGCGGCGCGGATCGCGGCCGGGTCCTCCGAACGCGGGTTGTCGTCGGTGACGATCAGGAGATCGCTGCGGCGCACCGCCGCCTCGCCCATCATCGGGCGCTTCGCGGTGTCGCGGTCGCCGCCGCAGCCGAGCACGGTGATGATCCGGCCGTCGGTGCGGGCGCGCAGTGCGTCGAGGCCCTGTGCCACCGCGGCCGGTTTGTGCGCGTAGTCGACCACCGCGGTGAACTCCTGGCCGAGGTACACCCGCTCCATCCGGCCGGGCACCTCCACCGCGGCGAGCCCGGCGACGATGTCGTCGGCGTCGATGCCCGCGCTGTCCAGGATCGCCGCCGCGAGCACCGCGTTGGCGACGTTGAACGTGCCCGGCAGCGGGATCTTCGCCGCGCGGCTGATCCCGTCCGGCCCGAGCAGCGTGAAGGTCTGCTCGCCGGCCGGGGTGGCCTCGATGTCGGCGGCCCGCCACAGCGCGTCGGCGCCGGCCTCGATCGACACGGTCACCGTCTGCGGCGTGAGCAGCGCCTGCCCCCACGCGCTGTCGACCACGACGACCTCGGTGGTCGAGCGGCCGTCGAACAGCAGGGACTTGGCGGCGAAGTACTCCTCCATGTCCTTGTGGAAGTCGAGGTGGTCCTGCGACAGGTTGGTGAACGCGCCCACCGCGAACCGGGTGCCGTTGACCCGGCCGAGCGACAGCGCGTGGCTGGACACCTCCATCGGCACGTGCGTGACGCCGCGTTCCAGCATCACCGCGAGCAGCGCCTGCAGGTCCGGGGCCTCCGGCGTGGTGAACCCGCTGGCGAGCCGCTCGCCGGCGATCCGGGTCTCCACCGTGCCGATCAGCCCGGTGGTGCGCCCGGCCGCCCGCAGGCCCGCGTCGACCAGATACGAGGTGGTGGTCTTGCCGGAGGTGCCGGTGACGCCGAGCACGGACAGGTGCAGCGACGGCTCGCCGTAGATCCACGCGGCGATCTCGCCGAGCGCGGCGCGCGGGTCCGGATGCACGAGGACCGGCACCGGCGCGTCGCGCAGCGCGGGCCGGTCGGCTCCGCTCGGGTCGGTCAGGACGGCCGCGGCGCCGGCGGCGAGCGCCTGGTCGCTGAAGTCGGCGCCGTGCGCGCGGGCTCCGGGGAGGCCGGCGAACAGGTCACCGGGAAGCACGTGCTGCGCACGCAGCGTGGTGCCGGTGACGGTGAGGTCGGCGGCCTCGGGACGGTCGGCGATCAGCCGGGCTCCCGCACGGGCGAGCAGAGTGGCCAGCGGGACCGGGTCGATCCGGGCCGGCCGGGGCGGCGCGGCGGCTGCCTTGGCCGGGCTGTCCGGCAGCGACGCGGCAGCGGGCCCGCTTCGGGGCTGGGACGAGGACACGGACACGCCGGAGAGGTTACCGAGGCCGGATCCGGGTGACCCAACGCGGTACGGCGAACGCGCGCCCCCGCGGCGCGTGTGGTAAGCGGAGCGGTCAAGATCGTTGCGGCGCAACCCTTTCCCTCGCGCGGCACCGGCCCGTGTGGACGATCGCCCGGCCCCGCCCCAATGTGGCATCGGGTGCGTCCCGCGCACCCAATGTGGCGTTGGTTGCGTTGAGCGCACCCAATGTGGCGTTCGGTGCGTCCCACGCACCCAATGCCACATTGGGGTCTTGCCAGCCCCAGCCTCGCGCGAGCCTCTCCGTCCCGCGGAAGTACGTGAAGGGCCCCTTGCGGGAATCTGATTCCCTCAAGGGGCCCTTCACGGACGTCTGGTCAGCCGAGGACGAGCGGAACCACCGGCGACGGCCCGTCGGACAGCGGAATCTGGTACCGCTGCGACAGGTACGACGCGATCGAGTGGAACAGCGGGCCCGCGGAATGCCCGGCGGGCGTGCTGTCCGGCGCGTCCAGCCGGATGCCGACGACGAAGCGCGGGTGGTCGGCGGGCAGGATGCCGGCGAAGGTGATGTTCGCCAGGCTCGAGCTGTACGCCTTGGTGCGCGGGTCGATCTGCTGGCCGGTGCCGGTCTTGCCGGAGATCTGGTAGCCCTCCAGCCCGGCCGACGGCGCGGTGCCCGCGTTCGGGCTCTTCGCGTTCTGCACCACCGCGCGCAGCATGTCCCGCACCGTTTTCGCGGTCTCCGGGCTCACCACGCGCTCGGTCTTCGGCGGCGCTTCCGGCGTGACGGTGCCGTCCGGGTTCTTCTTCCCCTTCACGATCCGCGGCTCGACGCGCACCCCGTCGTTCGCGATCGCCTGGTACATCCCGGCCATCTGCACCACGGTCATCGAAAGACCCTGCCCGATCGGCAGGTTGCCGAACGTGGACGCCGACCAGTCCTTGCGCGGCGGCACGTACCCGGAGCTTTCGCCGGGAAGGCCGATGCCGGTCTTCTGCCCGATGCCGAACTTCTTCAGCAGCTCCAGATACCGGTCCGGGCCGACCTGCTGGGCCAGTTCCAGCGTGCCGACGTTGGAGGATTTCGCGAAAACGCCGGTGGTGGTGAACGTCTGCGTGCCGTGCACCCACGCGTCGTGCACCGTCCGGTCGGCGACCTTGATCGAGCCCGGCACCTGCAGCGTCGAGGTGGGCGTGGCGATCTTGTCGTCGATCGCCGCGGTCGCGGTGACGACCTTGTTCACCGAACCGGGTTCGTACGGCGTGGTGATCGGCCGGTTGTTGAGCAGGTCGTCCTTGATCGTGGACGGGTCGTTCGGGTTGAACGTGCTCGCGTCGGCCAGCGCGTACACCTCGGAGGTCTTCGCGTCCATGATGACCGCCTGGCCGCCCTTGGCCCCGGCCTTCGCGACGTAGTCGCTGAGCTGGCGCTGCAGTTCGAACTGCAGGTCGGAATCTATGGTCAGCTGGAGATCGGACCCGGGGACGGCGGCGGTGAGCACGTGCTCGGTGCCCGGCAGGTACAGATTGTCGTTGCCGTTCTGGGTGTTCACGATCTCGCGGCCGGGCGTGCCGGCCAGGTCCGCGTCGCGCGATTTCTCCAGCCCGATCACGCCGTGCAGGTTGTGCTTCGACACGTCGGGGTCGTCCATCCGCCAGTTCGCCATGCCGACGATGTTCGACGCGAGCGTGTCGCCCGGGTACTCGCGCTTGGCGCGCTTTTCCACGCTGATCCACGCGTACTTCTTGACGATCTGGTCGGCCACCGACGGCTCGACGTTGTCGACGAGGTAGGTGAAGGACTGCTGTTTGTGCAGCAGCGCCAGCTGTTCGGCCTCGGTGGTGAGGTGCGGGAGCTTCTGCGCGATCAGCTTCGCCGCGCCGGTCACCTCGGTTTCGAAGGTGCGGCCCTTGTCCGGGTACTTCTTCGCGTACTCGTCCATCGTCTTGTGCAGCGCCCGGAGATTCACCGACAGCGTGCGGGTTTCCACGCTGAACGCCAGTTTCGCCCCGTTGCGGTCCACAATGGACCCGCGCTGCGCGGGGATGTCGATGGTGAGCGTGCGCTGCCGTTCGGCCGCCGCGGACAGCGCGGGCGCCTCGAACCACTGCACCTGCACCAGTTTCGCGCCCGCCACGACCATCAGCACCACGAGCATGATGCGTACCGCGGAAAACCGGCTGCGCTGCCCGCCGTTGCCCCGTTTCGCGACCGCGCGGCGGGTGCCCGCGGCGTAGGTCCGCCGCGCGCTGCCCGCCGCCCGGGAACGGCTGCTGCCGCCTGCCGCCATTACTGCCCTCCCCGGCGAGGCCCGGGGTGGTGCCCGGCAGGTCGCCTTCGATGCCGCCCTCCGCCGGCGGAGCGGCGGGCGTCGTCGGCGGCGCGGCCGCGTCCTCCTGCGGTGCCTCAGCCTTCTTCGGTTCGCCGACCACGGTCGTCTTGCCGTCCTTGCCGACGACGATGCGCGCCGGGTCGCCGCCGGGCACCATGCCCAGCTGCTTCGCGGCGGGCGCGAGCGACGCCGGGGACTGTGCCTTCGCGACTTCGCGCTCCAGCCGGTCCTTCGTCTCCATCAGCGAAGCGCTGTCCGTGCGCAGCTTTTCGAGCCGGTACGAGTCGGCGATCGCCTGCGTGGTGAACCACAGCGTCGCCGCGACCCCGACCGCGAGCAGCCCCATCATCACGAGCACGAACGACGCGCGCGACCGCGGCCAGCGCAGCTTCAGCCGCGTGCGCGTGGTCTTCGCTTCGACGGTTTCCGGTTCGGGAGCGGGCCTCTTCGGCGCGCGCTGGCGCAACAGGTCGGCCCGCTGCGCCCGCCGCGCGTACGCGCGTTCGGCTGCCGTAGTGCGCCGCCGCGCGGGCGCCTCCGTCTCGGTGGCGGCGTTCCGCGGTGCCCGCTCCGCAGCGGTCGACGACGAGCGGCGGGACTTCGTAGGTGCGGTCATCGCGGCTCTCCGATCCGTTGTGCTGCGCGCAGCCGCACCGAGGCGGCCCGCGGGTTGTGCTCGATCTCGCTCTCGCCGGCTTTCTCCGCTCCCCTGGTGAGGAGCTTCAATTCCGGCCCGTGCCCGGGAAGTTCGACCGGAAGCCCTTCCGGCGTCCGGGATTTCGCCAGTTCCGCCAGCGCCTGCTTCACCAGCCGGTCCTCCAGCGACTGGTAGGACTCGACGACGATCCGGCCGTCCATCGCCAGCGCGCCCAGCGCCGCGGGCATCGCCCGGCGCAGCACTTCCAGCTCGCCGTTGACCTCGATCCGCAGCGCCTGGAAGGTGCGCTTCGCCGGATGCCCGCCGGTGCGCCTGCTCGCCGCCGGAACCGCCGAGTAGAGCAGTTCCACCAGCCTGCCGCTGCGGGTGAACGGTTCCTTCTCCCGTTCCGCCACCACGGCGCGCACGATCCGCTGCGCGAAGCGTTCCTCGCCGTAGTCGCGCAGGATCCGGATCAGCTCGCCGGGCGCGTAGGTGTTGAGCACGTCGGCGGCGGTGAACCCGGTGGTCGGGTCCATCCGCATGTCCAGCGGCGCGTCCTGCGAGTAGGCGAATCCGCGTTCGGTGCGGTCGAGCTGCATCGACGAGACGCCGAGGTCGAACAGGATGCCGTCCACTTGGGACAGTCCGAGTCCGGCCACCGCCTCGGGAAGTCCGTCGTAGACAGTGTGCACGAGATCGACCCGGTCGCCGTGCCGCGCGAGCCGCTCCGCAGAGCGCTCAAGCGCGGCCGGATCGCGGTCGAGACCGATCAGCCGGAGCCGGGGGAAGGCGGCGAGCAGGGCGTCCGAGTGGCCGCCGAGGCCGACGGTCGCGTCGACCAGCACGGCGTCGCGATCGGCCAGCGCGGGGGCGAACAGCTCGACGATGCGGTCCAGCAGCACCGGAACGTGCTCGGCTGCGTCCGTCATGACTTCTCCCCCTTCCTGCCGCGTGTTTTCCGGGGAAGATGCGGCGGATGCCGTCAGGTCCCTGCCCGCCCGCTTGCTGACCTGGCACCGGGGAAGGTGCGCCAGGGTCAAAGAGCGGACAGAGGCCTCACGGCATCCGCGTCGAACGGCGTACCCGCGTCCCCCGACGACGCAGGTGCGCCCGGGGCGTCTCCTAGAAGACGCCCGGCAGTACTTCCTCCCGAGCCTGTGCGTAGCTGTCCTCGTGTTCGTCCAGGTAGCCCTGCCACGCCTGGGCATCCCAGATTTCGAGCCGGGTGATCGCCCCGATCACCACGCACTCCTTGTTCAGCCCCGCGTACCGGCGAAGCTCCGGCGCGATGGCTACGCGCCCTTGCCCGTCCGGACGCTGCTCGTCGGTCCCGGCGAACAGGTAGCGCTGGTAGGCCCGCACCGCCTCGTTCGTGAACGGGGCTTCGGCGACCTTCCTGGCCATCTGCTCGAACTCGGCACGGGGGAAGACGAAGAGACAGTGGTCCTGCCCCTTGGTGACCATCAGCCCGCCTGCCAAGGCCTCGCGGAACTTCGCGGGCAGCGTGAGCCGCCCTTTGTCGTCCAGCTTGGGGGTGTGGGTGCCGAGGAACACGGCCTCCACCTCCCCTGCCGGATCCGGGTGGCTCCCCGCTCGGTTCCGGCGTCGGGGGCTCCCTTCCGCCCCACTGGCCACCACCGTACCCCACTTTTCACCACAGTCAACGAGTCCCGCGGGCGTGCCACTCCGTCGAGTGGTGCGTTTGCGCAGGTCACGGAGGTGGGTCCAGGTGGGGGGCGGGTGGGGGGACCGTGGCGAAGATCCCCCGCGACGGGGTCTCTCGCAACCTCGGAAGGCCTGAAACGTCCGCGTTTCGGCAGCGTGGGGACCAGGAGTGGGGGTTGGTGGGGGAACCGGTGGGGCTTGGTGGGGACACGGGTGGAGCGGGGTGGGGAGCCGCGGTGGAGCCTGGTGGGGGGCGTTGTGGAGCTGGTCGGCCGAACCTGGTGGAGCGACGCGGGGAACGGGCCGCGACCTGCCGGGTGGGGCTCGGTGGGGAGCCTGGCACGACCGCCCGCCCCTCGTCGTGGGGCTGGGTGGGGAGCCGTCCGTGAGGGGAACCCTCACGGACTTGGAGCGAGGACGGGCGCGGCCCGCGACCGTCCACTTCAGACCCGCCGGGTCAGCGCGGCACCAGCTCCATGACCCGCTCCGCCAGCCGGGGACTGTCCACTGGGGACACCGTCACCCACTCCTGCCCGCCGCGCCCCGGCGAGCACACCGTCGAATAGGCCCCGGCGTCCGTGTCGAACCACGTCAGCCCGCCGGCCCGGGCCAGCTTGCCCGCCCGGTCGCGGACGTGGACGGTGAACTGGCCCGCCGCGTACACCGGCCGCGCCTGGATCGCGCGCAGTTCCTCGCCCTGCGCGCCGCCGGGCGGCTCCCCCGCCGCGGGCAGCCGGACGCCGTAGCCCGGGCCCGCCGAGAGTTCGGGCAGCACGTCGACGATCGCCGAGGCCAGTTCGCTCTCCCCGATGTCGCGCAGGCCGATCGTCCGCGCCGGCTGCACCGCAAGCACCGCGTTGCGGCCGCGGAGCGCGGCGACCGCGCGGAACGGTTCGTCGGCGGTCATGTCCGCGAGCGCCTCGCATTCCACGTACCGGTCCGCGTTCGCCAGCACGCGCAGGCTGTGTTCCAAAGCGGCGTCGAGGCGGCCGTCAAAGAGGCCGCGTTCGCCGAGGTTCCGGTAGACCTCCTCGCGGATCGCGGACCGGTCGGCGACGGTCTCCCCCACGCTGCGCACCGCCAGCGGCGCGGGCGGGGCGTCGAGGCCGAGGTCGGCCCAGACGATGTCGAACGCGGACGCCGAAAGGCTGATCAAGCCGGCCCCGTGCCGAGCGGCGGGACCGCGGGGAACTCGCCTTCGGGCAGAAGCCCGCGCAACGCCGCGTCCCGGGTGCGCAGGACGTCGATCGCCTTCTGCCGGGCGGCCTCGGCCTCGGCGCGGCGCTCGTCCATCGCGGACGACAGCCCGGCCAGCTGCAGCACGTTGCCGCTCGCCGCGGCGGAACGGATCATCGCCGCCGGGTCGAACTCGACGGGCGCGGGCATGTCCGCCCGGGCCCGCGCGGCGACTTCGGCCTGTCCCTGCACGGCTTCCCCGACCTTCGCCGACACCACCGAGGTCTCGGCCAGCCAGCCCGAAGCTTTGCCGAGCGCCTTCCGCATCGCGTCGCCGGCGTCGCCCTGCCAGGTTTCCTCGCTGCCCGCGGACAACGCGACCAGCCCGCCGATCGAGTCCTCGAGCCGTTGCGACAGACCGGCCCACCGCGTGCCCGATTCGCCGGCCGCGGCCGGGTCGTTGCCGTCGACCGCCTGCGCGGCGAGCGCCGCGTGGCTGAACGCTTCGTACCGGGCCGTCGGCTCGGGGACCGGGGACGCGGCCGGGGTGTCGGTCACGACTTTCCTCCTCGCACGGGGTTCACGGCAGCTTCGGCTCGAGCAGGCCGGCCACGTCCGACGCCCGCGAGCAGGCGAGCGCGGAGTCGGCGAAGTTCGCGTTGGTGACGTCGACCTGCACGCTCTGCCCGCCGCCGACGTCCAGCAGCACCGCGCAGGTGCCGCGACGGCCGGAGACTTGCAGCGCCTGGTGCGAGCCGACCTCTTTCTTGGTGCGCTTGCCGTCGGAGACGTCGAGGTTGGCCAGGCCGTTGGTTTCGTCGAGGGTGATGGTGAGGCCGAAGGTCGAGGGCACCGACCAGTCGCAGGCGCGCGCCTCGCCGATCGTCTTCGCCTTCCCCTGCACGGTGAGCCCAGCCGACGACCGGTCCTGCGGCGAGAGCAGCGTGCACGGGTCGAGCTTGGCTAGTGAGGGTGCGGACGAGGACGGCGGCGACGCGGGAGTGGGCGCTCCGTCCGCGGGCGCGGCGTGCGAGATGCCGGGCATCCGGCCGCACGAGGCCAGCGAGACCGCCGCCAGCCCGGCGATGCACAGGAGCGCGGCGCGCGCCGCGAAACGGTCAGCCACCGGTGCAGTCCACACCTTCGGCGGCTTCGCTGTCCTGGTCGCGGTATTTCTCCAAGGCACCGCCGATGCGTTTCTTCAGCCCGGCGATTTCCTTCCCGAACGCGGTGAGGCTGTCGACCGCCGAACCGTCGCGGCCGAGGCCGTATTTCGCCATGAACGCGCCGACCTCGCCGGCGTACCCGCCGCCCAGCGGCACCGACCGGCCGAGCACGGCGGCCTCGCGGACCATCTCGCCGACGACGTCCTGCAGTTCGCCGAGCTTCGCGTACGTCGCGGACGCCAGCTCGGGCGTGACCGCGAACCGGCCGCCGGACAGTCCCGGGACCCCGGCTTTCCGTTCCGCCTCGGCCTCGCTCATGCGCGGGTGCACCTCTTCCGACGTCGAACCGTGGTCGGGCGACTTCGTTTCGGAGCATACGACAGTGCATACGGTCAGCGGGATCACCTGAAAATGCCTCATAATCACCCGTAAGAAGGAGTGCCGAGGTGGCTGGGCGTCACCATGAAACGATCTCGGGGTTCCGCCGCCCAGTTCTCCCGGGTTTGACACACTGGGGAGAACGCTGGACAGGCGCGCATCCCCGCCGGTTCCCGTCCAGCTATGCACCGCCAGGAGGTCGAGTGACGTCGAGAATCCAGTCCGCCACCCCAGCCGGACCGCACGGCAACGGGTCCGGACAGCCGCCGTACCCGGCGGTCGAGTCCGCGGACGGGCTGGCGCAGGTCCCGGCGGCCGGGCTCGGCGAACTGCACGACACCGCCCGCCGGATCGCCGCGAACGTCGAACGCGTCCTCGTCGGCAAACCGGACGTCATCCGGATCGCGCTGGTGACCCTCCTGGCCGAGGGTCACCTGCTCGTCGAGGACGTGCCGGGCGTCGGCAAGACCTCGCTCGCGAAGGCGCTCGCGCGCTCGATCGACTGCACCGTCAGCCGCGTCCAGTTCACGCCCGACCTGCTGCCCAGCGACGTCACCGGCGTGTCCATCTACAACCGGCAGACCGGCGAGTTCGAGTTCCGGCCCGGCCCGGTGTTCGCGAACATCGTGGTGGGCGACGAGATCAACCGGGCCTCGCCGAAGACGCAGTCCGCGCTGCTGGAGTGCATGGAAGAGCACCAGGTCACGGTCGACACCAGCACCTACCGGCTGGGCGCGCCGTTCATGGTCATCGCGACGCAGAACCCGATCGAGATGGAGGGCACCTACGCGCTGCCCGAGGCCCAGCGCGACCGGTTCACCGCGCGGGTGTCCATCGGCTACCCCGACCAGCAGGCCGAACTGGCCATGGTCGACGAGCACTCCGGGCACAACCCGCTCGCGGACCTGACCCCGGTGTCCGACGGCGAGACGATGCTGCGGCTGATCGAGACCGTCCGCGGCGTGCACATCGCGCCGGAGGTCCGCCGGTACGCCGTCGACGTCGTGTCGGCGACCCGGCAGGTGCCGGAGATCCGGCTCGGCGCGTCCCCGCGCGCGACGCTGCACCTGGTCCGGGCCGCGCGGGCGCAGGCCGCGCTGTCCGGGCGCGACTACGTGGTGCCCGACGACCTGCACACGGTCGCGGTGCCCGTGCTGGCGCACCGGCTGGTGCTCACCACCGAGGCGCACGCCGCCCGCCGTTCGGCGACCGACGTGGTCCGCGCGGTGCTGCACCGCGTTCCCGTCCCCCAGGGCTCGGCCCGCTGAGGCGCGTCCCGCTACCCGAAACAGGGAATCCGCATGCTGCGCGCGCTGTCCGGCCTCACCACCCGAGGCCGTTGCCTCCTCGCCGCCGGGATCGCGGCCGCGGTGTGCTCGCTGGTGCTCAACGAACGCGATCTGCTGCGGGTCGCGGTGTTCGTGGTCGCCCTGCCGCTGCTGGTCGCCGCCTACATCTCGGCGACCCGGCTGCGCCTCGGCGCGGCCAGGACGCTGCGCCCGGACCGGGTCGCGGCCGGCTCGACCGGCGAGGTCGACCTGGAGCTGTGGCGGAGCGGACGGCTGCCCGGCGGCGAGGTGCTGCTGGAGGACGGCGTGCCGTACGCGCTGGGCACCCGGCCGCGCTTCGTGGTCGAGCGCCTGCCGCACGACCGGCGCGTGCTGCTGCGGTATCCGCTGCGGCCGGGCATGCGCGGGATCCAGCAGGTCGGCCCGCTGCGCGCGACGATCACCGACCCGTTCGGGCTGTGCGAGTTCGAACGCGAGCTGATCGGCCATTCGCGCCTGGTCGTCGTGCCGCGCGTGGTGTCGCTGTGGGGGCTGCCCGGCGGCGCCGGGGCCGGAGCGGGCGACGACGGAAGCGTCCGGCTGCATTCCGGGCAGGGCGAACCGGACGTGATCGTGCGGCACTACCGCACCGGCGACGACATGCGGAAGGTCCACTGGCGTTCGACCGCGCGCCGCGACGAGATCATGGTCCGCATCGAGGAACGCCCGTGGCGCGGCGGCACGACAGTATTGCTGGACCACCGCGCGGCCGCGCACCACGGCAGCGGCCCGGGGGCCAGCCTGGAGTGGGCGGTGTCGTTCGCCGCTTCGGTGGCGCTGCACCTGCGGCGGACCGGACACCGGGTCCGGCTGGTGACCGAGCACGGCGTCTCGCTCGCCGACTCTCCCGCGGACGGCGGCGAGGGCTACGACAACCTGGTGCTCGACGCGCTCGCCGCGCTGCAGCCGGCGCACCAGCGAGACGTCACGCTCGGCCACGACCCGGCCGACGGACAGGAACTGATCGCGATCCTGGGCACGGTGAGCGCGGAATCGGTGCACGAACTGACGCGCTACCGGGCGCGCGGGGTCCGCAGCCTCGCCGTCCTCCTGGACACGCCGAGCTGGGCGGGTTCGGCCTCGCCAGACCACCTGGCCGCGGCGACCGAGGAGTCGGCGGACCTGCTGCGCGGGGCGGGCTGGGGTGTCGTGGTGGCCGGTCCGCAGACGCCGATGCCCGAGGTGTGGGGGCTGCTGTGCCGCGCGGGCACCCACCGGTCGACCGTGATCGGCGGTACGCGATGAGCCCGCTGGCCACCGTCGTGCGCGGTTCTCACCGGGATTGCCGCGCACGAGCACGCAAGGGGAACCGATGACCACCACCGCTCCCCGCCCGTCCGGCGCGCCGCCGATCCCGCACACGCCCACGCCGCAGCCGACCGAACCCCCGCCCGCGTGGCGGAGCAGCGTGCTGCCGCCGGTCGCCGCCGGGCTCGCGACCTTGTGCGCGGCCACCTCGCTGACCAGCGTCGTCTCCGGATGGGCCTGGTTCGGGTACCTCGTCGTGGCCGTCGTGCTGGTCGCGGGCACCGGGCTGGCGCTGCGGTCGCTGCGCGCGCCGACCGTCGTCGCCGGCTTCGGGCAGCTGTTCGTGCTGCTGTTCCTGATCACCGGGGCGTTCACGACCCAGGGCGTGCTCACGATTTTCCCTGGCCCCACTGCTTTCGGCGAGCTGCAGGCCACGCTCACCGCGGCGGCCGATCAGATCCGGATCGGCCTTCCGCCGGTCGACAGCACGCAGCCGATCCTGTGCCTGGTCACGATCGCGGTCGGCCTGGTCGCGGTGCTGGTCGACACGCTCGCCGTCGCCGCCGCGGCACCGGCGGCGACCGGGCTCGTGCTGCTCTGCGTGTACGCGGTGCCGGCGGCGCTGTCGGACGAACTGATGCCGTGGTGGACGTTCGTGCTCGGCGCGGGCGCCTTCGCGTGCCTGCTCGCCCTCGACGGCAACCACCGGCACCGCCGCTGGCGCAACCGCGACGCTCCCGGGTCCGACGGCATGCTGCGGCTCGCGCAAGCACCGGTCGCCGTGGTCAGCTCGGCGATCGTGCTCGGCCTGCTGGGCGGCGGGATCACCCTCGTCGGAACGGTCGGCAAGATCCCGTTCGGCTCGGGTCCGGGCGGCGACGGCGACGGGACCGGCGGGTTCGGCATCGCGCCGTTCACGCAGCTGCGCGGGCTGCTCGACCAGGGCCAGAACACCGAACTGTTCCAGGTCCGCGGCCTCGGCCCGGACCGGCGGCTGATGCGCGCGTTCACCCTCGACACCTACACGCCGAACAAGGGCTGGGGCCTGCGCGCCGGCGGACAGGCGCAGACCGGAGTGCTCGCGAACAGCACGCTGCCCGCCGCGCCCGGCGACGACGGCACCGGCGTGTCGCGGCAGATCCAGATCCAGCCGACGCGCTGGGTCGACAACTGGCTGCCGGTCTACGGCGCCCCGCGCGCGCTCCGGGGCGTGCCGCCGCAGTGGCTGTACGACCGGGTCAGCGGTTCGGTGTTCACCACGACCAGCGAACCCGCGCCGCCGTATGTGGAAACCGCGTCGCTGAAGGAGCCGACCGCCGCGGAATTGCGGGAAGCCGCGCCGAAATCCGACGAGGTGCCCGCGTTCTACACGCGGATCGGCCAGGTCGACAAGCGGGTCGCGGCGCTCACCGAACAGCTCACCGCGGGCAAGACGAACAACTTCGACCGGGCCACCGCGCTGTGGCAGTACTTCAGCGCGCAGAACGGTTTCGTGTACGACACGAAGACCGCCGACGCCACCGACGCCGACGCGCTCGCCGACTTCATCCTCAAGGGAAAACGGGGCTACTGCGAGCAATACGCGTCGGCGATGGCGGTGATGCTGCGGGTCGCACACATCCCGGCGCGGGTCGCGATCGGCTTCACGCCGGGCGTCTCGAAGGGCGACTACCAGTCGATCAGCTCGCAGGACGCGCACGCGTGGGTCGAGGCGTACTTCGGGGACAAGGGCTGGGTCAGCTTCGACCCGACCCCGCTCGCCGACGGACGCGGCATCGTCCCGCCGTACCTGCAGCAGAACACCCAGAACCCGAAGCAGCCCAACGCCACCGACGACCTCCCGACGGCTCCGCGCTCCGCCACCCCGTCGACTGGTGCGTCGCCCGACAAGAACCACGACCAGGCCGCGCCCGCCGCTCCCGCGGACACGACGCCCGACGACAGCTGGCTGACCTGGCTGGCCCTGGCGCTGGCCGTCCTCGGCGCCGCCGCGGTCGCGACGTCGTACTTCCTGCGCCGCCGCCCGCCGCCAGCCGCGGACCTGCCGCCTTCCGGCGTGCCGCCTGGATCCGCTCCCGACGGCGATGTCCTGGTCCGGAACCCGGTCACCGCCCCGACCCCGCTGCGCCTCGCCGCGCTGTGGCTGCCCCTCACCGGAGCCGCCCTGCTGGTAGCCGCGCTCGGTTTGCTGGCCGGAACGCTGTCGTGGTGGTTCGCAGCAGTCGTCGTCTTGGTGCTCGCGGCCATCGGCGGCCCGGCCGCGATCCGGGACCTGATGCGCCGCCGCCACCTCCAGACGATCGCGACGCACTCCCCGGCGCCGCCGACGCGGCCTGGCGCGAGCTGAAAGCCGAGTGCGCCGACCGGGACCTGCCGATCTCCGACAGCGACACGGTCCGGGTGGCAGGCGGGAAGATCGCCGAACGCCACCGCCTTGACGACTCGGGCCGGGAAGCGTTGCGGACTGTGCTCGGCGCGGTGGAACGCAGTTGGTACAGCGACGAAACCACCCCGGACCCGACGCTGGAGCCCGCGTTCGGGCAACTGCGGGACAGCCTGCGCCGCACCGCGCCGCTTTCGCTTCGCGGCCGGTTGTTCCCGAGGTCGATCCTGCGCCGACGGCGGTGATCTCAGCGTTCACGCCGTGAAGAAGTCGATCAGAGCGCGGGCGATCCGGCCGGGAGCGCTTTCCGTCGGGATGTGGTCCGCGCCCGGGATGCGCACGAGCGTGGTCCTCGGGATCTCCGAGGCGAATTTCTCGGCGTACTCGACCTTCTCGAAACTGTCGTCCTCGCCCCAGATCAGCAGCTTGGGCGTCGTGGACCGGCGCAGCGCGGGAATGAGGTCGAGGGTGTAGCGGCTGTCGGCCGCGCCCGCCATGGCGAGCCAGGAGCGGCGGACCCGGGCATCGAGCCACGGGTCCAGGTAGTCGGCGATCAGCTGTTCGGTGGCAGCACCGGCCAGCGCGGACGCCACGGCTCGCCGTCGAGCGGCGATCAGGGCGTCGGCGGTGGTCGCCGCGTCCCGGAACCGCGCCACGTGCGGAGCCGGCCAAGAGTCGTAGGCGACCGAGTTGACCAGGGCCAGCCGCCGAACTTCCAGCAGTTCGCGAGCGAGCAGATGCTGCGCGATGGCGCCGCCGATGTCGTGGCCCGCCACCGCGACCGGCCCGGAGACCCCCAGCGCGGACGCGAAGCGCACCACCCAGTCCGCGAGAGCCGGGACCGTGGCTGTTTCCCGGGTGAGTTCGCCGCCCGAGCGCCCCAGCCCGGGAAGGTCGACCGCGACGGGCCGCAGTCCCGCCTCGGCCAGGCAGCCCAGCACCGGAAGCCACACGCGGCTCCAATACGTCCCGTGCAGCAGCAACACCACCGGGCCGTCCTGCCCCGCGGTCAAATAGCTGGCCGCTTCGCCGTCGACCTCGACCGCGGTCCGCGACACGCCTGTTTCCGTGGTTTCCCTCATCCGGCCATGGTGTCCGCGGCCCGGCTCAGCGCCGAGAGTCGATAAAGACATCCTTGGGTATATTCCTGCCATGACCCGCCATCGGGTGGCAGCCCTGCTCAACCCGCCTCAATCGCCTTTCGAACTCGCCTGCGTCACCGAGGTCTTCGGAACGGTCTGGCAGGACGTCCCCACCCGATACAGCCTCCGGATCTGCGCCGAACACCCCGGTCCGCTGCAGACCACCGCCGGCTACGCGATGCTCGTCGACGCGGGCCTCGAAGCTTTGCGGGAGGCGGACACCGTGATCGTCCCCGGCTGGCAACCGCCCAGCGCGCCGGTGCCGCCGACCGTCCTCGAGGCGCTGCAGGCCGCCCACCAGCGAGGGGCGCGCATCGTCGCCATCTGCACCGGGGCGTTCGTCCTCGCCCGGGCCGGGCTGCTCGACGGCCGTCGCGCCACCACCCACTGGCGCCAAACCGCCCAGCTCGCCGCGGCTTTTCCTGACGTGCAGGTGGACCAGGACGTGCTCTACGTGGACCACGGCGACGTCGCGACCAGCGCGGGAACCGGTGCGGGCATCGACCTGCTGCTGCACCTCGTGCGCTCGGACCACGGCGCGGCCTACGCCGCCCAGATCGCCCGCAACATGGTGCTGCCGCCGCGCCGGGACGGCAGCCAGCCCACCCCCGCCAAGGCAGACGAGTCCCTGGCACCGTTGCTGGAGTGGGCCACCACCCAGCTCGGCACCCCGCTGACCGTCGCCCGGCTCGCCGGACGCGCCGGATTGTCGAGCCGAACGCTAGCCCGGCGGTTCGCCGAACAGCTCGGCACCAGCCCCGGACAGTGGCTGCTCAGCCAGCGCCTCAACGCAGCACGGGCTCTGCTGGAACAGACCGCCCTCCCGGTGGACGCCATCGCGGGCCGGGTCGGACTCGCGTCGGCGGTCAACCTGCGCCGCCATTTCCGGGCACACCTCGGCACCACACCCGGCAACTACCGGCGGATCTTCGGCGAAACCGGTTAGCCGAGGCCCGTGTTCCGGCTCTCCGCGGCCTGGCTTGCCGAGAGGAACGCGACGGCACGATGAGGCGTCCGGATCCGCCAACGAGTGCGGCCACCGCTCGCAGGCAGGTCCCTGTTTGCGGCCCAACTCCAGCTCACCCTCGGTGCAGCGGACCGAACGCCTTTGCCTGGCACCGCGACCAGCTTGCCCGGCTCGATGCGGCGAACCACGCGCCACTAGCCCCGCCACCGCAGCCGAACGCGTTGATCCGCGAGCGTTTCGACCACCGGACCGGCGCAGTCGTATCCGCGCGCAGCCTCACCCGCGACGCGGAGGCCGCAAATCCGTGTCCCGCTAAGCGGTGCGGCCTATGCCCGCGCACGAGAATCCGCGCTCCGCCCCGAGGGGAGAAGCGCGGATTCGCCGTGGAGCTATTGGCCTTCGAAGCGCTGGCGGAAGCGTTCTTCCATGCGCTGGGTGAAGGAGCTTTTGCGGCCGGACGGCTTCCCTCCGCCGCCTCCGTCGTCATGGCTGTCCTTGCCGCCGCTGTCGCTGTGGCGCAGCGACGTCACGGCCATCATGACCCCGAAGAACATCACGAGGAACCCGAGCACGCTGACCACCGGGATGTCGGCGACCCGCAACACCGGGATCACCACACCGAGCACCAGCAGCGCGACGCCCACCACGAACAGGGCGATCCCCTGGATGCGCCGACGGCGCGCGGGTCGGCGCAACCGGGTGCCACGCACCGTGGATGCGAACTTGGGGTCCTCGGCATAGAGCTCGCGCTCGATTTGATCGAGCAGCCGCTGCTCATGCTCGGAGAGTGGCATCTTTCCTCCTCCGGCACAGCTGTCGCGGGCGCCGGGCCGCGCAACGTCCTGGACCCAACAGCCAACCCCAGGCGGGGTGGCACTGTCCAGGATACGAGCCCCGCGCTCGTCCGACTACCCGATCCCCGATCCTGAAATGATCGAATCGGGGGAAATCCCGCCCAACGCGGGTTGACAGTGCGTCACCGCGACGGAAGTCACCCCCTTCGGCCCAGTCCAGGCCCCTCCGCCGCCCCGCCGGCCTCCCCCGGGCGGGGTCCCTCGTCACGGAGAGAAACGGTCCTCAGCCCGACCACCGAGCCCGCTGACGTCCCCCTCGGCAGGATCTTCCGCCGATCGATACCGTCGGCCACTTATTCACTCGCCTGCCGCCCGGCCCGGCAATCCCTCACCGCCCGAACGCCCCGGTCGCGCACTGACTCAGCGCTACTGCCGACCCTTGGTTTCTGGGCGCACCCGGCTCCCTTGCACCGACGCCGATTGCCGATCAAGTGCGCATCTCGGTGAATCGCCCACGGACGCGTCGGACTCCGTCAGCTTCGCCGAGCAGACGGGCGATCGCACGCCGCCGTCGGCCCGGCGAGCGACCTGCTGCGCTGACGCTGCGCAGAACCGCCCTCGCCTAGGCGAGGGCGCGCACCACGGATCGCTCCGCTGCGGACCACGCTTCACTACCGAGACCATCTCGCTGCCCCGCCGGATCACTCTCCTGGCCGGGCCATGGCTTTATCTCCAGGCCAACGGAAATCCCGTTCCGCCAGACTCCGTGCCCCGCACCCTGGACCTCACGCCTCCCGGCATCCCCGTCCCAACCCCGACGAGCCTCACTCCTCCCGGGGAGCCAGCAGCGAAGCGGGCCGGATCGCCGCCGAGCCGAACTTCAGCCGTGCGACGTCCGCTGCTACCTCGGCGTCTCGCCAGCGCGGCTCGTCGTTCTCGAACGACAGCTGCTCTCCTTCGTCGCCCGTGTCGAGGCCTTCCACCCGGACCCCGATCAGGCGGACCGCTCCCGTTGGTGCGTGCTCGGTCAGCAGTTCGACCGCGGTTCGGTGGATGTCGCGGGCCACGTCGGTCGCCGAGAGCACCGTGCGCGCCCGGGTGATCGTGCGGAAGTCGGCGAACCGCACCTTGATCGACACTGTCCGCCCGCGCAGTCCGCGCGACCGGAGCGTCGCCCCGACTCGTTCGGAGAGGCGCAGCAGTTCCAAGCCCAGTTCGGCTCGGTTCACGACGTCGACGTCGAAGGTGTGTTCCGCTCCGATCGACTTCTCCGCCGATTCCGGTTCCACGGCGCGGTCGTCGTGGCCGTTCGCCAAGGCCCAGAGGTGATCTCCGACCGCTCGGCCCACCGCGCGCCGCAGCCGGGCGGGCGGGGTGGCGGCTACGTCCGCGATCGTGTGCCAGCCGTGCTGGCGCAGCTGTTCCTCGGTCCGCTTCCCGACGCCCCACAGCGCGGACACTGGCAGCGGGTGCAGGAAATCCAGCGTCTCGGCCGCGGGGACGATCACCATCCCGTCCGGTTTGGCCATCCCCGAGGCCAGTTTCGCCACGAATTTCACCTTCGCGACGCCAACGGAGCACGCGATCCCGTGTTCCTTCTGCACTCGCTCCCGAATCCGCGCTCCCAGCGCGCCCGGAGTGGTCCCCAGCCGCCGCAGTGCGCCGCCGACGTCCAGGAACGCCTCGTCCAGGCTCAGCGGCTCCACCAGCGGCGTCAGCTGCCGGAAAATCCCCATGACACCGCGCGACACCTCGCCGTACAGCCCTGGCGTCGGCTGGATGCACACGAGCTGGGGACAAAGCCGCTTGGCCGTGGAGAACGGCATGGCCGAGCGCACGCCGAAGCGCCGCGCCGGATAGCTCGCCGCGGCGACGACCGAGCGCGGGCCGCCGCCGGACACGACGACCGGCTGGCCCGCCAGCTCCGGCCGCGTGCGCAGCTCGCACGACACGAAGAAGGCGTCCATGTCCACGTGCAGGATCGGGCAGCCGGTGTCGTCCGGCAGCTCGGTCGCGCCCGTGGTGACGCGGTAGCGGGCCATCCCGCTCGGCAGTTCGGCGTTTCTCCCCACGCCTCCGGACGCTACCCGCCACCACCGACAATTCCGGACGTTCGGGACCTGTCCCCGCCGAACGCGCCTACCTTCCCCGCATGCGCAGGACCTCGAGCTGGATCAAGCTGCTGGTGAACATCGGCGTTGGCCTGGTCATCCTCGGCTTGGTGCTGTTCGACTTCAATCTCGGCCTGCTGCGGAGCGGCGACGCCGTCGTCTGCGGCCAGGAGACCATGCGGCCCGAAGATCGCTGCCGCGAATGGCTCGTCAGCGGACGAGGCGGCAGCAGCGGCGGCCGCGAACTTTCCTACGAAGAGGTGAAAGCCGACAACGCCGCCGACCGAGAACGTGCCGTCAACGGAATCGCCATCGGTTCGCTCGGACTGGTGCTGATCGTCTCCTGCGGCATCGCCACGCTGGCGCGCCGAAGCTGACCGGAGGTTCAGGCCCGCCGGGCGATCGCGTGCAACCGGCCCGCGACGTCGCGCAGTGCGGGCACCGCCGAGGCGGTCAGCTCGAACTCGGCCAGTTCGTCCTCGCGGACCTCGCCCGGCACGACGTCCGAGATCACCCGGTCGCCCTGCAGCAGCGTGACCTCCAGGCCGGCCGCGACCAGCGACTCGGTCAGCCCGGCGCTGTCGTAGCGGCGCAGCACGGTGTCGCCCGCGACCACGCCGTCGGCGCCTTCGAGCAGCCGCTGGGCCTCGGAAATCCGCCCGGCCAGCGCGCGATGCAGCACAGCCGCGGTGCGGTTGGCGACCAGCACCGACACCGCGCCGCCCGGCGAAACCGCCGTGGCGAGCGCGTCGAGCACCGCGCGCGGGTCGTCCACGACCTCCAGCAGGCCGTGCGCCAGCACCAGATCCGCCGATCCGGCCGGGACGTGCGCGCCGAGCGCGTCGGAGTCGTCCGCGATCACCGTGATGCGGTCGGCGACGCCCTCCTCGTCGGCGCGCCGGCGCAGCGTCGCGAGCGCGTTCGGGTTCGGTTCGACCACGGTGACCAGGCATCCGGCCGAGGCGAACGGCACCGCCCAGCCGCCGCTTCCGCCGCCGACGTCGACGACGACCGGCTGCTCCACGCCGCGGGCGCGGGCGGCCCGCAGTTCGGCCTCGAGGGCCCGGCGAACGGCGCCGGAACCCCGGGCGGCCACGGTGTCGGTCTTCATGGCCGACAGGGTAATGGCCGCCGGTCACTTGCCGTGACCCGCGTGGGCGCCGCAGCGGCGTTCGCCACCTTCCGGGCTACCGCCCCGGCGCGCGGCCCGTAGGCTGTGTCGAGTGCACACGGTCGCCGTTCTCAGCCTCAAGGGTGGTGTCGGCAAAACGACGGTCGCGCTCGGTATCGCGTCGGCCGCACTGCGTAGGGGAACCCGCACGCTCTTAGCCGACCTCGACCCGCAGGGCAACGCCACCACCTCGCTCGACCCGCCGTTCACCGACGCGACGCTCGCCGACGTGCTCGAGACGCCCGCGCGGGCCGTTCTCGAACGCGCCATCGCGCCCAGCGTGTGGAGCGAGGAGATCGACGTGCTGGTCGGCGCCGAGGAGCTGGAGTCGCTCAACGAACCCGACTCCGACGGCCGCCGCCTGGAGAACCTCTCCCGCGCGCTCGACGAGCTGCACCAGCACCCGTTGCGCGAAGAACCGTACGAGCTGGCGATCATCGACTGCCCGCCGTCGCTCGGGCGGCTCACCAAATCGGCGCTCGTGGCGGCCGACAGCGCGCTCATTGTGACCGAACCCACAATGTATGCGGTGGCCGGCGCACAGCGCGCGCTCGAGGCGATCGAGCGGATCCGCGAGGACAGCAATCCGTCGCTGCGGCCGATCGGCGTGCTGGTCAACAAGCTGCGCGTGCGGTCGTACGAGCACCAGTTCCGGGTCGCGGAGCTGCGCGAGAACTTCGGCTCCCTGGTGATGCCGACCGCGATCCCGGACCGGCTCGCGGTGCAGCAGGCGCAGGGCGCGTGCAGCCCGATCCACGAGTGGCACTCCCCTGGCGCGCAGGAGATCGCGCTGACCTTCAACATGGTCCTCGCCAAAATCCTGCGCTCCAACCGAGCCGGACGGCACCGCGTGCGCGCCGAGGAAGAAGCCGCGCAGGCGGAAGTTTCGGAAACCGCGGGCTGACCTCGTGCCCGAGGGCGACACCGTATTCCTGGCCGGAAAGCTGCTCGACCGCGCACTCGCCTGGAAAACGTTGGTGCGCGGCCAGTTCCGCCATCCTGAACTGGCCACTGTGGACCTCGCGGGCCGCGAAGTGCACGGCGTCGGCACCGTCGGCAAGCATCTTTTCACCCGCTTCTCCGGCGACCTGACGCTGCACAGCCACCTCAAGATGGACGGCGAATGGAAGATCCAGGCCGCCGGCGCGAAGTGGTCAATGCCCGCCCATCACGCGCGGGTCGTGCTGATGACCGAGGACGTCCAGGCGATCGGTTTCCGGTTGCACGACCTGAAACTGCTGCCCACCGCCGAAGAACACACCCTCGTCGCCCACCTCGGCCCGGACCTGCTGGATCCACAGTGGACAGAGGAGCACGCGGCACTAGCCGCCGCCAATCTCGCCGCGAAACCGGACCGCGAACTCGGCGACGCACTGCTGGACCAGCGGATCATGGCCGGCGTCGGCAACCTGTACAAGTGCGAGATCTCTTTTCTGCTCAGGGTTTCCCCTTGGACCCCAGTGTCCGAAGTGGACCCCGAGCGGGCCGTAGCACTCGCCCGGAAGCTGCTCCTCGCCAACGCGTGGCGCCACGAACAAGCCACCACCGGCGACCTCCGCCGGGGACGGCGCACCTGGGTCTACGAACGCACCCGCCAAGGCTGCTTCCGCTGCGGCGGCCCGCTGCTGGTGCGCCAGCAGGGCGACGGACCGTACCAGCGCCCGACCTGGTGCTGCCCGCGCTGCCAGCCCGGCCCGGTCCCGCCGGACGGACCGCCGCGCAAATGATGTTGCCGGACCGAGAGGTTCGCGGTTAGCGTGGCAGTACACGAGAGAGGAGGTGGTCCTAAGTTGTATTCACACAGGACTCGTGAGGTGGCTGTCCGCTAGCGGATGGCACGTGTTGGGACTTTGAGCAGCGATACAGCAAGAGCCACCTTCGGCTCATCGCCTGCTTCACGTGCTGCCTGCTGACGAATACCAGGCAGTCACCGGGTTCCCGGGGTTCTCGAGCACCGGTCCGGCTCGAGCCTGGACGCTGACGGCGTCCAGGAGGCGCCCCGGGAATTTCCATGACCGCCCGGCGATCACCCGTCACGGGGAGGGCGGGAAATCGCTAGGCTTGGGGAATGCTCAGGCCGGACTACCCGATCAGCACCGAACGCCTGCTCCTCCGCCCGTTCCGGGACGACGATCTCGATGCCCTGAACTCGTTCCAGTCCCGCGCGGACGTCGTCCGCTACCTCTACTGGGGCCCGCGCAGCCGCGCGGAATCCGCGGCCGCGCTCGCGAAGCGCGTGCACAGCGCGACCCTGTCGGACGAAGGCCAGATCCTCGCCGTAGCGGTAGAACTCGCCGAAACCGGACAGCTCATCGGCGATCTCAACCTCGAATACCTCAGCGCCGAACACCGCCAAGGCGAGATCGGCTTCGTCTTCCACCCCGACTACCACGGAAAAGGCCTGGCACTGGAAGCCACCCGCGAACTCCTGCGGCTGGGCTTCGAAGACCTGGGCCTGCACCGAGTCATCGGCCGCTGCGACGGCCGCAACACCGCGTCGGCGGCCCTGATGGAACGCCTGGGCATGCGCCAGGAAGCACGGCTGCGGGAAAACGAGATCGTCAAGGGCGAATGGACCGACGAACTGGTCTACGCCATGCTGGAAGACGAGTGGAAAGCCGGAGTCGCCCAGGCGGTGTGATGCCCCCGCCGGGACTTTTCGCCGGTTGGTCCCGCTTTGCGCTGCCCGCCCGGAGAGAATCACGGCCCCGGGCGGCGAACCGTGGCTTGGCCCCAAGCTGACACCCGACCCCCGACTCGGGCGGCTAACCGTCCGTGAGGGGAACCCTCACGGAATCAGAGTCCCTCAGGGTTCCCTCACGACCCTCGCCAACCCCGGCAAGGTTCCGTGAGGGACTCCTTCACGGACCTAGATTCCCTCAAGGAGTCCTTCACGCCCCGCCCGGCCCGGTCGGCACCCCAATGCGGCATTGGGTGCGCCCCACGCACCGAACGCCACGTTGGGTGCGCGAGATGCACCGAACGCCACATTGGGGCGCTAGCCCCACCCCACCAAGAACCGCAGCCGACGCACCCAACGATCGAGGCACCCAGCCCCGCCAAGAACCGCCGCCGGTGCACTCAACCATCGAGGCACCCAGCCCCACCCCCGCACCCCGATACGAAGCCTCCCTGCGGTCTGGGGGTGCTTGTCAAGGCATCTTTCCCGCCTTGACAAGCACCCCCAGACCGTCAGCACACTCAGGCTTCGGGGTGCCCCACGCAAGCCCCCCACAGCAATGTCGCCCCCCAGGGCGACGAGCCAACCAGGAGTCCCACACCACACGAACGGACGGCCCCACCACCCCCACCACCCCCAATACGGCAGCATGGACGACGTGCTCTTCGACAGGATCGTCCGCCCAGCGATGTACCGGCTCGCCTACCACGACCCCGAGCTAGTCCACGAACGCACAGTCACCCTCCTGAGCCGCGCAGGCACCGCCCTCCGCCCCCTCACCAAGGCGTACCGAACCGACGATCCCACCACCGTCCTAGGCCTCACCTTCCCGAACAGAATCGGCCTAGCCGCAGGCATGGACAAAAACGGCCGAGCCCTCCACGCCTGGCCCGCCTTGGGCTTCGGTTTCGTCGAAGTAGGCACAGTCACCCGCCACCCCCAACCAGGCAACCCGAAACCACGCCTGTTCAGCCTCCCAGCCACCGACGGCGTCATCAACCGCATGGGCTTCAACAACGACGGCGCCCAAGCCCTAGCCGACCGCCTGGCCGCGCACGGGAAACCCGCGGTACCGCTGGGAATCAGCATCGGCAAGTCCAAAGTAACGCCGCTGGACGAAGCAGTAGAGGACTACCGCTACTCCCTCCGCACCCTGCACCCCTACGCCGACTACTTCGCGATCAACGTCAGCTCCCCGAACACCCCGGGTCTCCGCGCGCTGCAAGACAAAGCCGCCCTCGCCGAACTCCTCGCCGAACTGCGCAAGACCGGCACCGAGCTAGGCGGCGACACCCCCTGCTGGTGAAGGTCGCCCCCGACCTCACCGACGACGCCCTCGCCGAACTGCTCGAGGTCTGCCTGGAACACGGCGTCGCCGGAATCATCGCGACCAACACGACACTCTCCCGCGAGGGCATCGCCCCGGCCGAAGCCGCGCTTGCCTCGGAAGCCGGCGGGCTGTCCGGCCGCCCGTTGACCAACCGCTCGGCCGAAGTCGTCCGCTTCGTGCACGAGAAAACCGAAGGCAAACTGCCCATCATCGGTGTGGGCGGCATCCTCGGCCCGGACGACGCGCGCCGGATGCTCGACGCCGGGGCCAGCCTCGTCCAGATCTACACCGGCTTCGCCTTGCACGGCCCCGGGCTGGTCCGCCGCGTCGGCCGCGGGCTCGCCTCCCGGTAACGAAAACGAGTCCTCTCCGGCAAAGCGCCGGAGAGGACTCGACCGCGGGATGACACGTACTGAGGTCAGCCGGGGAACCGCGGCCCGCCCGTGCTGACGAACCGCAGGTAGCCCCGCCACGACGCGTACCGGTCCAGACCTTCGCCGTCCGCCGCGGCCTCGGGTTCGCACAGCACCGCGAGCGGCGAACTCCCGTCCTCCAGCTCGACCCGGCCCAGCACGAACGGCGCCGCCAGCCCGGCCGCGAACCGGCCGAACGCCGCCGGGGACAGCCGCCAGCGTTCACCGTCCACGCCGGCCGAACCGGGGATCACGCCGGGCTGCGGCGGGGTGACGTCCGAGAGCAGCACCATCCGGTAGCGCTCCGCGGTCCGGACCAGACCACCGAACCGAGCCCCGTGCAGTTCGTCGTGCAACGGCTGGCCGCACAGGTGCGCGCCGAACACCACGACGTCAATGCTCTCGCTCGGATAAGGATCCGGAGACTGCTCGCCGGTCAGCACCGAGGCGAGGTCGAGGCCGATCTGGTCCTCGAACGCCCTTGTCACCACCGTGATCCCGTACGGCCGCCGGTCTACCGGCACGGTCACCGCGGCGAGGTCGAGGGCGTTCAGCGTCGCTTCCTGGACATCGACGGTCGGCAGGAGAAGCGCCTCCAGCTCCGCCATCAGCGAGCGGGCCGCAAGGGCGTCTCCGGCCCCGTAGACCGCGCTGACGTCCACCGGCACCAGCACCGCGCCCGAAGCCTCCAAAGACGCTGCGGCGACGTCGAAAGCCCTCCTCGCGGGCAGCGGGAGGCTGGCGGCGTCGGGGATGCCGAGGCGAGGCCGCTGCCCGGCGCCGAGGCGGACGTCGGCGGGCCATTCTCGGGCCGCCGGGTCCAGGCTGCCGAGCATCGCCGCGACGGCCCGCTGGCCGGTCGCGAGGCGGTGCGCGGACACCGAAACGGTCTTCCCCGGAATCAGCCCCGGTGTCGGCTTGAGGCTGATCACCCCGGGCGGCGCGGCGATTTCCCGCGCGGACGTATTCAGGACCAGGTCGACGATCTCCAGGCCGACGACCGTGTTTTCCGGGTCCGGGACCGTCGTTCCGAGCAGGACCGCGCCGGCGTCGGTCAGGCGCGCGGCCACCGGCGGGCCGTCGACGTCGGCCGCGCAGACGGTTCCGGCGAGCGGGAGGTCCTCTCCGGCGTGCACGCGTTCGTCAACGGTTTTCGCTTCGACGAGCACTTCCTCCATCGTGCGCACCGCGGCCCAGAGTCCGGGACGGTCGGCTTTCGCCAGCCGCTCGAACGCGGTGCGCACCCGCTCGTGCGAGCTGGGCGGAGGGACGGGAACAGGATCAGGTTCCGGCGGGAGCGTAGTCACGAGGGCGTCCTTTCCTCGGCGGGATCGGAGGAGTCCACTGTGTACGTCCGGCGCCGCGAACCTCAGCCCGCGACGCCGGGCCTGGCGGGTGCCAACACCGACCTCATGAGAAAAACGTTAAACCGCAGACGTTTCCGTCACCAGCAGGATCGGATTACGCGATTGTTGCGGTGTGCGGGGAAACTCACGCACCGTCGCGGCCGGACTGTCCCGTTGCGCCGACCGGAATCCCAAACTCGGCCATCAGGACGGCATTTCGGCCCGGTCGCCGCGATTCCCGGAACCGGCGCGGCGCCGCGCACCCGGACCACATTCACCCCGGGATCGGGCGTTTCGCGGCGGATTACCCCGTCGCGGGACGCGGATCAGCAGGTCAGCCGAGATCTTTCAGGGCCAGCGCCAGCCCGGCGAGCCGGTCCGTCGCGTCCGTCAGCGCTTCGCGGGACGTGACCATCCCGTCACTGCTCGCCGCCACCGCGCGACCGGCCGCGGCGACCAAGCCGCCGTAGCCTTCGAGGCCGTCGTCGAGCTGTTCGCGCAGCTTCGACACCGCCGCCTGCAACGCGGAACGTTCACGCTCCGGCGCGGAATTGCGGCCCCGTTCGATGGCCTGGATCCGGTCCGCCAGACCGCGCAGCGCACGGGCGGCCTCGTCGGCCGTCGCGCGGGCATCGGCGACCGAGACCTCGGGAACCGCGGTGGTGCCCAGTGAAGTCGGCACCGAAAGCTGGCGCAGGAGTTCGCGCAGCGAAGCCTCCGACTCGGCCAGCCGTTCCATCGGCTCGCGCGCCGCGGACCCGGCCGCGGGCAGCGGCGGCGGACCGCTGGGAGCGGCGGGAAGTTCAGTCTTCTTCAGCTCGCGCAACCGCATTCCGGTGCGGACGCTGAACGTGCCGAACACCAGCGTGGCGAATCCGGAGAACACCGCCTGCCCGATCTCCGGACCGGCGACCGCTCCGCCGAGCAGGCCGGTGGCGGTGAGCACGGTGAGGATCCCGAGCAGGATCGTGATCAGGACCCACAGGGTCAGCACACGCGAGGTGCGGCGGATCCGGCGCTGGTGCTTCGCGCTGGGCTCGTTCCAGCGCTGCCATTTCGCGCGGACCTCGGCGACCGCGGGCACCTGCCCGGCCACCGCGGAAAACGCGGCAGAGGCCGAAGGAGCCGACGGGCGGCGCGGCACCGGCGGCGAGGCCGGACGCTGCTGGGTCCGGCCGTTCTGCTGCGGCTTCCCGCCGGCCTCCTCGGCCGGCGGGAAGTACCGCTGCAGCTTTTCCTGGGCGCGCTGGGCGTAGTCGGGCAACCGCTCGATGTGCTTCTCGAGCTTGGCGTTGAACTCGCTGAAGTCCCGCCGCTTGGTCATCCGCCCGCCCCCTGCGCTGCCCGTGCCCGGCCGGTCAGGCCGGGTTCTTGCCCTGTTCGGCCTGCACGCGGGCCTGGATCTCCCGCTGGATGTCGCCCGAGGCCGGAGCCGGCTTGGCCGCCGCCGCACCCGCGGAGGCACCGCCGTCGGTGACCTGCGCGACCGAATCGCCGCGCATCGACGCGCGGATCTGCTCCAGCCGCGAGTGGCCCGCCATCTGGGTGGCCGACTCCTGGACCTCCATCATGCGGCCCTGCACCGAGTTCTGCGCCAGCTCGGCCGAGCCGAGCGCGGTGGTGTAGCGCTTCTCGATCTTGTCCCGGACCTCTTCCAGCGACGGCGTGTTGCCCGGCGCGGCCAGCTGGCTCATCTGGTTCAGCGAGGCGGAGACCTGCTCCTGCATCTTCGCCTGCTCCAGCTGCGAGAGCAGCTTGGTGCGCTCGGCCAGCTTCTGCTGCAGCATCGTCGCGTTGCGCTCGACCGCCTGCTTGGCCTGCGCGGCGGCCTGCAGCGACTGGTCGTGCAGCGTCTTGAGGTCTTCGATGCTCTGCTCGGCGGTGACCAGCTGCGCGGCGAAGCTCTCCGCCGCGGTCTCGAACTGGGTGGCCTTCGCCTCGTCGCCCTGGCTGCGGGCCTCGTCGGCCAGCACCAGCGCCTGGCGCGTCGAGGCCTGGAGCTTCTCGACCTCGCCGAGCTGGCGGTTGAGCTTCATCTCCAGCTGCCGCTGGTTGCCGATCACGGAGGCGGCCTGCTGCGTCAGCGCCTGGTGGTTGCGCTGCGCCTCCTCGATGGCCTGCTGGATCTGTACCTTCGGGTCGGCGTGCTCGTCGATCTTCGACGAGAACGCCGCCATCATGTACTTCCAGAACTTCACGAACGGGTTGGCCATCTCCTCCGCCTGCCTTCTTGCGTCCCACGGGCCCTGATTGCTTCGGGGCGGGGCGTCGCTCCCCTAGTCGCACAACGTACCGACCCCGGCGTTGGGTTCCATCGTGTCAGGTCGGCCTCCGCCGTTCCAGGCGACCCCGGGGGAATTCAGGGTCAGCCCTGACCGGCGGTCGGGTCCGGCCCGGAGGGGACCCCGCGCACGCCGACGGCCCCGGGGGCGATCCCCGGGGCCGTGCAGCGGATCGATGCTCGCGTTACGCCGCGATCGTGGACGCCAGCTTCGGCGCGCCGATCGTGGTCCGCAGCGTGGTGTTCATCCGCGGAGCGGGCTGCAGCCGCAGGTCGGAGAGGTCGTCGCCGATCAGCTCCGAGACCAGGCGGCCGCCCTCGAACCCGGCCTCGCCGCGGTCGGGCACCGTCTCGCGCGGTGCGGTCTCCACGTCCTCGACCACCGGTGCGACCTCGACCTTGTCGAGGGCCGACACGTCGGCGGCGACCTTGTGCAGCAGCTCGCCCAGCGGCAGCTCCAGCGCCTCGCAAATGGACGCCAGCAGCTCGCTGGAAGCTTCCTTCTGGCCGCGCTCGACCTCGGACAGGTAGCCGAGGCTCACCCGGGCGGCGCGGGAGATGTCACGCAGCGTCCGACGCTGGTTGGTGCGGGCATGACGGAGCCGATCACCGATCGCCTCGCGCAACAGCACGGTCATCACGCGCCTCCCTTCCCGAACTGGTGCCTCCTACGTTACCCAGAGCGGCGCCCCGAGTGCAGGACTTGACACGTACGTACGCCAAGGGCGAACGCCGTTTTCAGTCTAGTTGTTCCCCGAGCAGGGCGAACGCGGCGCGCACCGATGCGGTCCGGATCGTGTCCCGGTCACCGGTCTCGGCCAGTTCACGCACCGTGGTCACCCCTGGTCCGCTGAGCCCGATGTACACCGTTCCCGGGGCGACGCCGTCCTGCGGATCGGGCCCCGCGACGCCGGTCAGGCCGAGCCCCCAGGTCGCCCCGCAGCGCTCCCGCACGCCGCTGGCCAGCTGCGCGGCGACCTCGGGGTGCACCGCTCCGTGCTCGGCCAGCAACTGTGCGTCGACCCCGGCGAGGGCGGTTTTCAGCTCTGTGGCGTAGACCACCAGCCCGCCGCGCAGGACCGCGCTGGCGCCCGGAACCTGGGCGAGCGTCGCGCACACGAGACCGGCCGTCAGCGACTCCGCCGCCGCCACGGTTTCCCCCGGCGGGTGAGGGTCGCGACCAGTTCGCGGGCCTCGGCCATCACGACCCCATCGCGCGGCGGCCCGCCGCGCGCAGCCAGATCGCGCGGACCAGATAGTCGACGCCGGTGATCACCGTGAGCGCCACCGCGAGGCCCATCAGCGCCCAGCGCACCGGGTCCGCGCCGGCAGGCAGCGGCAGCAGATAGGTCACGATCGCGAGGATCTGGGCCATCGTCTTCGCCTTGCCGCCGCGGCTGGCCGGGATCACGCCGTGCCGGATCACCCAGAACCGCAGCAGGGTCACGCCGATCTCGCGCACCGCGATCACGATCGTGACCCACCAGGACAGCTCGCCCAGCGCGCTGAGGCCGATTAGCGCGGCCCCGATGAGCGCCTTGTCCGCGATCGGGTCGGCGATCTTGCCGAAGTCGGTGATGAGCCCGTAGCGGCGGGCGACCCAGCCGTCGACCTGGTCGGTCGCGGACGCGATCGCGAACAGCCCGGTGGCGATCGCGCGCCAGGTGGTGTCGTCGCCGTTGCCGGTGAACAGCGCGACGACGAACAGCGGGACCAGCACGAGCCGCGAGATGGTGAGCAGGTTCGCCAGGTTCAGCGTCGGGACCGGGGTGGCCTCGGGCACCTGCGCCCCGCCGTCGGACGCGGCGGAGGGCACGCCCTCGCCCGCCCCGCTGGGCGCGGCACTCACCGGCCGGCGTCCGGTACCGGGCGGACGACCAGGTCCACGCCCGCGGAGTCGACGACCTCGCAGCGGACGAGATCGCCTACCGCGAGCGGCTTGGTGTCCTCGTCCTCGAGGATGACGCATTCGCCGTCGACCTCGGGGGCCTGGTGGGCGGCGCGGCCGACCGCGTCGTCGCCGTCCGTGCCGTCGTGCTCGACCAGCACGTCCACGAAGGTGCCGATCCGATCCTCGGCGCGCTGCGCGGTCAGCTCCTCGACCAGCGCTGAAATGCGCGCGACCCGCTCGGCGACCACGGCCGGGTCGAGTTTGCCGTCGAAGGTCTCGGCCTCGGTGCCGTCCTCGTCGGAGTAGCCGAACACGCCGACCGCGTCGAGCCGGGCCCCGGTGAGGAAGCGCTCCAGTTCGGCGAGGTCGTCCTCGGTTTCGCCGGGGAAGCCGACGATCACGTTGGTGCGGATGCCCGCCTCCGGCGAGTACTCGCGGATCTGCTCGGTGAGCGCGAGGAACGAATCGGTGGAGCCGAACCGGCGCATCCGGCGCAGCACCTGCTCGCTGGAGTGCTGGAAGGACAGGTCGAAGTAGTCCGCGACGCCCGGCGTGGTCGCGATGGCCTGCACCAGCTGCGGCCGCGTTTCGGCGGGCTGCAGGTAGGACACCCGGACGCGTTCGATGCCGTCGATCTCGGCCAGGCGCGGCAGCAGCAGCTCGAGCGCGCGGGTGCCGTCGCGGCCGAAGTCCTTGCCGTAGGAGGTCGAGTTCTCGCTGACCAGGAACAGTTCCTTCGCGCCGTTCTCGGCGAGCCAGGCCGCCTCGGCGACGATCTCGTCCGGCTGGCGGGACACGAACGACCCGCGGAACGACGGGATCGCGCAGAACGAGCAGCGCCGGTCGCAGCCGGAGGCGATCTTCAGCGCGGCGACCGGGGCGTCGTCCAGCCGCGTGCGCAGGACCCGCGGCCCCCAGCCGTGCTGCGCGTGCCCGGGCACCTCGACCTCGGCCGCCGCGGCGGGCCGCTGCACCGGGCTGATCGGCAGCAGCTTGCGCCGGTCGGACGGGGTGTGCGCGGCGATCGAGCGGCCGGCGACCACGTCGTCGAGGCGCGCGGACAGGTCGGCGTAGTGGTCGAACCCGAGCACCGCGTCGGCCTCGGGGAGGCTGTCGGCCAGCTCGTTGCCGTAGCGCTCGGCCATGCAGCCGACCGCGACCACCTTGCGGCCGGTGTCCGCCGCGGCGAGCAGCGTGTCGACCGAGTCCTTTTTGGCCGATTCGACGAACCCGCACGTGTTGACCACGACGACGTCGGAGTCCTCGGGTTCGGCGGCCAGCTCCCAGCCGCCCGCGGCCAGCCGGCCCGCCAGCTCCTCGGAATCGACCTCGTTGCGGGCGCAGCCCAAGGTCACGAGGGAGACACGGCGGGCACGAGCGGAGTCAGCGGCTGGAGAAGGCACGACGTTCAGGGTAGCCGTCGCGTCCGGACCGCCCCGCGACGGCGTCGCCCAGTGCGGTGAAGCGGCCTCCTCCGGCCGGGTCACTCCGCCGATGCCTGCGGTTCAGGACGGCGGCAGTGGCGCGGCTGAGGGGCGTCAGCCGGGCGGCGCGGCTCGATGTGCCGTCCGTGAAGGACTCCTTGAGGGAATCTGATTCCCTCAAGGAGTCCTTCACGGACCTGCGCATAGACCGCCTCAAGTCCCGCGCGGGTCACTCCGCTGTGGACACGTCCGGAGCCGTCAGCAGGGTCAGCTCCGTGTCGTCCAGTGCCTCCAGGTCGACGTCCGGACCCGCCAGCCGCATCGCCTGTGCGCGGATGGCTCGTTCGAGCAGGCCGCGGGCCGAACGGCCGTTGGCGAAGCCCGGGCCGCGGTCGAGGCTGGCCATGAAGCCGGGCAGTGCTTCGGCGAGCCCGGCGTCGAGGCGGTAGCCCTGTTTGCCCGCCATGGCGGTGAAGATCGCGGCCAGCTGGGCGTTGTCGTAGTCCGCGAAGTGCACGGTCGAACCGAACCGGGAGCGCAGGCCCGCGTTGGCGTCGAGGAAGCGGTCCATGTCCGCCGGGTAGCCCGCGGCGATCACGATCAGGTCCTCGCGGTGGTTCTCCATCTGCACCAGCAGTTCGGCGATCGCCTCGGAGCCGAAGTCGGTGCCTGTCGAGGAGCCTTGGACCAGTGTGTAGGCCTCGTCGACGAACAGCAGCCCGCCGATCGCCCGCTCGCACACCTCGCGGGTCTTCGGCGCGGTCTGGCCGACGTACTCGCCCACCAGGTCCGGCCGCGCGACCTCGACCAGGTGCCCGGACGGCAGCACGCCCAGCTCGCGGTAGATCTGTCCCATCAGGCGCGCGACGGTCGTCTTCGCCGTGCCCGGGTTTCCGGTGAACACCAGGTGCCTGCTGCGCGCCCCGACCGGCAGCCCGGCCTTGCGGCGGCGCGCGTCCAGCCGCGTTTCCGCGACCAGCGCACGGACCTGCTGTTTCACCTCGTCCAGGCCGATCATCCCGTCGAGTTCGGCCAGCAGGTCGTCCAGGCCCCGGCGCGGGCCGGCGTCGTCGCTGACCGCGACCCCGGCCTCGCCCGGCAGGTCGGCGGCGACCAGGACGGCCAGCTGGTCCGACGGCGTGTCCGGGGCGGCGGCGAGCCGGCTGGACTGCCCGCTGATCGCGGCTTCCAGCAGGCCGCGCGCGGACCGGCCGTTCGCGAACCCGCGGCCGCGCGGGATGCGGCGGATCGCTTCGGGCAGCGCGGCGAGCAGGTCCGCGGACAGCTCGTAGCCCTGGCCCTTCGCCGTCACGGTGAAAATCCCGGCGAGTTCTTCGTTGGTGTAGTCCGGGAACTCGATCCGGCCGGAGAACCGCGACCGCAGGCCCGGGTTGGACTCCAGGAACTCGTCCATCTGCTTGGGATAGCCCGCGACGAAGACCACCAGGTCCTCGCGGTGGTTCTCCATCTGCACCAGCAGTTCGGTGACGGCTTCCTTGCCGTAGTCGTCGTTGTCGTCCCGCACGAGGTTGTACGCCTCGTCGATGAACAGCACGCCCCCCGCGGCCCGCTCGCACACCTCGCGGGTCTTGGGCGCGGTCTGGCCGGTGAACTCGGCGACGAGATCGCCGCGCCCGACCTCGACCAGGTGGCCCGAGGGCAGGACGCCCAGCTCGCGGTAGATCTGCCCGACCAGCCGCGACACGGTCGTCTTCGCCGTGCCGGGATTGCCGGTGAACAGCAGGTGGCGGCTGCGGACGGCGACCTTCATGCCCGCGTCGCGCCGCCGGGCGTCGACCGCCATCTCGTCCACCATGGACCGCACGCGCTGTTTCACCGAGTCGAGCCCGATCATCGCGTCCAGTTCGGCCAGCAGCTCCGGGAGACTGCGCCGCGGACCGGCGTCGTCCACCGCGCCTACTCCGGACTCGCCGGGTTGTGGCAGGTCGGCGGCGACGAGCGTGACGAGGTCCGCGCCGCCGTCGGTGGTCAGCCGGGTGGACTGCTTGCCGATCGTCGCTTCCAGCAGCACGCGCGCGGACCGGCCGTTCGCGAAGCCACGGCCGCGCGGGATCCGCCGCACCGCCTCGGGCAGCGCGGCGAGCAGGTCCTCCGACAGCTCGTAGCCCTGGCTCTTCGCCATCGCGCGGAAGATCCGCGCCAGCTCGTCGTTGGAGTAGTCCGGGAACTCGATGGATCCGGCGAACCGCGAGCGCAGGCCGGAGTTGGACTCCAGGAAGGCGTCCATCTCCTTGGGGTAGCCGGCCGCGAAGACCACCAGGTCCTCGCGGTGGTTTTCCATCTGCACCAGCAGTTCCGCGACGGCTTCCCGGCCGAAGTCGTCGTCCTTGTCGTTCACGAGGTTGTACGCCTCGTCGAGGAACAGCACGCCGCCGACGGCCCGCTGCACCACCGCGCGGGTCTTCAGCGACGTCTCGCCGACGTACTCGCCGACCAGGTCGGTGCGGGTCACCTCGACGACGTGGCCCTTCGGCAGCGCGCCGAGCGCCCGGTAGATCTTGCCGAGCAGCCGGGCGACGGTCGTCTTGGCCGTGCCCGGATTGCCGGTCAGCAACAGGTGCCTGCTGCGCACGGCGACCTTCATGCCCGCTTCCCGGCGGCGCGCGTCGATCGTCATCTCCGACGTCAGCGACCGGACCCGTTCCTTGACCGCGGTGAGGCCGATCATCCCGTCCAGCTCGGCGAGCAGTTCCTCGATCGAGGATCCGCCGCGCTGGCCGGCCGCGGCCACGAGCGGCTCGATGTCCGGGTGGCCGATCTCGATCCGGCTGCCCGGCATCGCGCCCCGGCTGATCGCCTGCCGCGACGCGGCGTCCAGCAGGGTCTCGACCGTGCGGGCGCTGGGCTCGGCGGCCAGCGCGGCGAGCCGGTCGCGCACGTCGGCGGGCAGCCCGAACGACCGTTCCTGGGCGAGGACGCTGAGCAGCGCGGCCGCTTCGGCGGGCCGGTCGAACCGGGGCAGCCGGTACTGCAGCATGTTCTGCACCAGGTCAGGGGCCTCGGTGCTGAGCTGGTCGAGCACCTTCTCGGTGCCGTCCAGGATGATCAGGCGGCAGCTGTCCTGGTCGCGCGCGTAATTGCGCAGCACCCGGACCGTGCCCGCGGCGTCCTTCTCGAAGAGCGCGTCGACCCGCTCGACGAGCAGCAGCGCGGAGCCGCCGTTCTCGATTTCGTTGATCGTCGCGGGCACCGAGCGTTCGACCGGATCGCCGCCGTACTCGGCGAGCAGGGCGACGCAGTCGAAGAACTCGGCGGTGTCGAACCCGACCTCGGCGTCGGTCAGCGACGCCTTCAGCGCACGGGTGAACCGGCGCTGGCCGGTGTTCGCCTCCCCCACGAGCAGGATGAACGGGTTCGGCTGCTTGGTGCCCGCGGTCATCCGGGCCGCTTCGCGCTTCTCCCACTCGGCGTAGGCCTTCTGCCATTCCTCGTAGGCCTTCTCGTAGCGGGACTGCTCCTTGCGCTGCCACATCCGGTTGCCCGCGGCCAGCAGGTCGAGCGTGACCGACCGGCTGTGCCGCGCCATGTCGCCGAGCACGTTGTTGCCGGAACCGTCCGAACCCGGCCGTTCCGGCTCGGGCGGCGGGGGTTCGCCTGGCCCGTTCGCGGTGCCGTGCCGGGTGGCGTCCGCCCAGGCGACCACCCGGGTGGCGCGCGTGACGAACTCGGCCATCGATTCGGGCCCGGCGACGAACATCCCGGCCCGGCCGAGGTTTTCCACCCGCACCTGGGGCGGCGGGGAGTTCGGCCCGCTCGCGGGGGCTGGAGCGGACGGCACGGCGGTGGGTTGCGACGGCGCGGCTGGTGCGGCGGCGCGCTGTGGGGGCGGCCCCGCGGGTGCGGGAGGCTGGGCCGGGACTTGTCCGGACCACGGGGCGCCCTGCGGCGCGGGCGGGTAGCCGGGCTGCGGCGGGCGGTAGCCCTGCGGAGCGGAGGGCGGGCCGCCGTATCCGGCTTGTGGTGCGGGAGGTCCGGCGTATCCGGCTGGACTGCTCTGCGGTCCGGGGTAGCCGCCGGGATTGCCTTGCGGCGCGGGCGATCCGCCGGGGTTGCCCGGCTGCCCGGGGTTGCCCTGCGGACCGGCGAAGCCACCGGGGTTGCTCGGCGGTCCAGGGTTGCTTTGCGGTCCGGCGAAGCCGCCCGGGTTGCTCGGCGGTCCGGGATTGCCTTGCGGTCCGGCGAAGCCGCCCGGGTTGCTCGGCGGTCCGGGATAGGGCTGCCGGGGCGCGCCGCCGGGACCCGGACCGGCGTAGCCTGGCTGGCCGCCCGGGTATTGCTGGGGCGCGCCGTAGCCCGGGCCGGGAGCACCAGGGCCGGGAGCGCCGGGCGGGGGCACGGGCCTGCTGGCCCCGCGATAGCCGGGATCGCCGGGCGGCTGGGTGTACTGCCAGGTCCCGTCCGGCAGCCGCCGCTGCCACGCCTGGCCGGGGACGAGCAGCCATCCGACGCCGTCCGGGCCGGTCAGCGCGGCCGTCCGGCCCGCCGCCGCCTCGGACTGTGCGGCCTGGAATGCGTCCCACCCTGCGCGCGTCAAAGAAACCAGCTCCCCCTCAGGTGCCCGTGCGGCGAACCCGCCGCCGCCCCATTGTGCCCAACCCGGGACGCTCCGCGACGGCTAGTCGCCGAAGTCGTCCGTTCGCCGCTGTCGCGCGGTCACCACTGCAGGGCGTGTTTGAGCTGTTTGACCGCGATCGGCGCGAGTGTCGTGTTGAACGTCGCGGACGGGTGGTTGTCGTCCATGTAGACCAGCACGTTCCCGACGACCGCACGGCAGCGCTTCTGGTCGCAGTAGTAGTCGGTGAAGTCCATGAACGTCACGTTGTCCGGGACGTTGTCGACCTGCTCCCACGACGGAGTCGCGGCCACCGCGTCCTGGCGCGGCACCGAGCACGCCGGGTCGGCCGGGCTGCGCTGCGCGACGCAGCTGGCCATGTTGAACGTGTAGCGCGGGTTGTCGCGCACGGCGACGACCGGGATGCCCTCTTCGTCCAAAGTGGACCAGACGTCGACGAAACCCTTCGGCGTGGTCTCGTTCGGCCCCGGCTTGGAGTTGACCGTGCCGAGCATGATGACCGCGTCCGGGCGCGTGTCGAGCAGTTCGTCGGTGACGGCCTTGTTCCAGTCGATGCAGTTCTGGTCGCCCGGCATCAGCTCGGAGCCGGACGAGTACGGGCACGCGCCCTTCAGCATCGTGGTGACCTCCCAGCCGTCGGAGACGACCGCGGGCCGGTAAGAGGCGAGGAACTGCTGGATGTGCGAATCGCCGACGAGCACGATCCGTTTGGTCGGCGGGCCCTCCGGGGCCTCCGTGCAGATCTGCAGTTCCTTGTTGCGCGGCGAGATCGAGCACTGCTCCGGGGGCGTGCGGGCCCAGTCGTCGGCGAGCTTCACCGTGGGCGGCACGATCGACGGCGACGGCGCGCCGCGGTAGACGAAGCCCTGCGCGTGCGCGACCGCGCCCGGATGGTCCGGGTCGCCGATGGCGATCTCGTAGTTCGCCCGCGCGCTGCTCACGCCCTGCCAGACGCCGCTCGTGACGAGCACCGGGGCCAGCGCGAGCACGCCGAACCGGTAGGCGCCCCACCGTTTCGCGGTGCCGATCTTCGACAGCCGGATCGGGTTTTCGATCAGGTGGTAGGTCAGGATCGCGAGCAGGAACGACACGCCGACCACGAACGTGCCGCCGAGCAGGCCGACCGCCGGCCGGTCGCGGATGACCAGGTAGAAGACCAGCACCGGCCAGTGCCACAGGTACAGCGAGAAGCTGATATTGCCGACGTAGCCGAGGAATTTCGAGCTGAGCCAGCGGTCCGCGCCGAGCGCGCTGCCGGTCTGCCCGGCCACCAGCACCAGGCCCGCCGAGACGGTCGGCCACAGCGCGATCCAGCCGGGGAACACGCTGTCCACCTCAAGCAGGACGCCGCACAGCACCAGCCCGGCGACGCCGATCCAGCCGAGCGCGATGCGCAGCAGCCGGGGCAGCGAAACCTGGTCGAGGAACATCGCCATCAGGCCGCCGAGCGCGAACTCCCAGACCCGGGTGAGGCCGTGGAAGTAGGCCAGCGGCTGGTCGGCGTCGGTGAGGTACACCGAGTACGCGAGCGAGACCGCGAACAGGACGATCAGCACCAGGTTCACCGTGCTCCGCAGCGACCAGCCGAGCCGGCGCACGAGCAGGCCGAGCGCGACGAACAGCAGCGGCCACAGCAGATAGAACTGGCCCTGGATGGACAGCGACCAGAAGTGCTGCACCAGGCTCGCGCTGTTGTGCTGCGCGAAATAGTCCACCGAATCGGCCGCGAGCTGCCAGTTCTCGTAGAACAGCGCGGAGGCGACGACCTCGCGGATGGTCTGGAACCAGCGGTCCTGCGGCAGCAGCAGCTGCGACACGACCACGACGGTCAGCAGCACGGTCATCGCGGCCGGGAAGAGCCGCTTGATCATCCGGCCCCAGGTGGCGCGCAGTTCGATCCGGCCGCGCAGCAGCGCCCGGTAGAGCTGTCCGGTGATCAGGAACCCGGAGACGAGGAAGAACACGTCGACGCCGCCGGAGATCCGGTCGAACCACACGTGGTAGACCACCACCAGCACCGAGGCCAGCGCCCGCACGCCCTGCAGCTCCGGCCGGAACCGGGCCTGCGCGCTCGGTCCGGCCGGCGGGGTGCCGGGGCGTTCCGGGGCGACCGCGGTGCTTCCGGACATGCAGGTTCCTCCCGAGGGCCGGTAGCCGGCCCGGGGCCGCCGACTACTGGTCATGTGCGACCACTAGCTATACGTGACGGCCCGCGCCGTCACGCATCCGGGGTCCCCCGATGGAGCCGCTCGGCGCACCCGGTGCTCGCGGTAGTTATCTTGACCAGGTGCCCGACTCCCCGCTCCGTCCGTCCGCCGCGCGCGGATCGCCGACGTCCGCAAGATCAAAGCCCTCGTCGACTCCGACGCGGGCCGCGTGCTCCTCGAAAAGGATCTGGTCACGCTCTACGAGGCGGTGCAGGAGTTCTGGGTCGCGGCCGACGAGAACGAGGACGTGCTCGGCGCCGCCGCGCTGCACGTGCTGTGGGAGGACATCGGCGAGCTGCGCACCGTGGTGGTCGACAAAGCGGCCCGCGGCCGCGGGATCGGGCGCGCGCTGGTCGGCAGGCTCGTCGAGGAAGCCCGCGAGCTGGGGCTGAAGCGGCTGTTCGTGCTGACCTTCGAGACGTCGTTCTTCTCCGGGCACGGGTTCGTCGAGATCGACGGCGCGCCGGTGTCGCACGAGGTGTACGAGGAGATGCGGCGCTCGCTCGACCCGGGCGTGGCCGAGTTTCTCGACCTGCCCTACGTCAAGCCGAACACGCTGGGCAACTCGCGGATGCTGCTCGAGTTCTCGTGAGTGCTGCCGCCGGTTAGAACCGGCTTAGCCGCTCACGAGACGTGCACGGTGATCCGGTCCCCCGTCGTCGTCACGTCGGCCAGCCGGACCGTCGTGCCGGAGTAGGTCGTCTCGTGCGGGCCCGGCCGGTCGGTGTGCAGCTGGACCGACGTGTGCTCGCCGCGGCCCGGCTCGGTCAGGATCAGCGACACCACCGCGTCGCCCGCCACGAAGCACTGCCGGCCCGGCTTGCAGCGCGAGTCGGAGACCAGGTCGCGGTAGCGCACGGTCAGGTCCCGGCCGGAGACCTGGACTTCCTGGCCGCGCGCGATGACCACGTCCTGGCCCGGCTCGGCGGCCGCCGGACGGGGTGTCTGCGCGAGAGCGACCGAACCGCCCGCGCATCCGGCCAGCGCGGCGGCCGTCCCGATACCCACTGCGAGCTTCTTGAGGTCCATGCGTACTGGACGAGCCGAGCGCCCCGCCGGGTTGCACGCGCCGCTCAGAAGTCTTCGTCCTCGCCGTCGGCGGGCGAACCGCCCGCGTCGGAGCCGCCGCGGATCATGAACAGCACCGACTCCAGCTCCTCCGGCTTGATCAGCACGTCGCGGGCCTTCGAACCCTCCGACGGGCCGACCACGCCGCGGCTTTCCAGCAGGTCCATCAGCCGTCCCGCCTTGGCGAAGCCGACGCGGAGCTTGCGCTGCAGCATCGAGGTGGACCCGAACTGCGACGTGACGATCAGCTCGGCGGCCTGCAGCAGGACGTCGAGGTCGTCGCCGATGTCCGGGTCGATCTCCTTCTTCTCGCCCGCCTTGGCGCTGGTGACGCCCTCGTTGTAGTCCGGCTGCGCCTGCTCCTTGGCGAAGTTGACGACCGCGGCGATCTCCTCGTCGCCGACGAACGCGCCCTGGATGCGGACCGGCTTCCCGGCGCCCATCGGCAGGTAGAGCGCGTCGCCCATGCCGATCAGCTTCTCCGCGCCCGGCTGGTCGAGGATGACCCGCGAGTCGGTGAGCGACGACGTGGCGAACGCGAGCCGCGACGGCACGTTCGTCTTGATCAGGCCGGTGACGACGTCGACCGACGGCCGCTGCGTCGCGAGCACCAGGTGGATGCCCGCGGCACGGGCCTTCTGGGTGATCCGGACGATCGCGTCCTCGACGTCGCGCGGGGCGGTCATCATCAGGTCGGCCAGCTCGTCGACGATCGCCATGATGTACGGGTACGGCCGGTACTCGCGTTCGCTGCCCGGCGGCGCGGTGATGTCGCCGGAGCGGACCTTGGCGTTGAAGTCGTCGATGTGGCGGACCCGGTTGGCCTGCATGTCCTGGTAGCGCTGCTCCATCTCCTCGACGAGCCAGGCCAGCGCGGCGGCGGCCTTCTTCGGCTGCGTGATGATGGGCGTGATCAGGTGCGGGATGCCCTCGTACGGCGTCAGCTCGACCATCTTCGGGTCGATCAGGATCATCCGGCATTCGTCCGGGGTCGAGCGGGCCAGCAGCGACACCAGCATCGAGTTCACGAAGCTCGACTTGCCGGAACCGGTGGAACCGGCGACCAGCAGGTGCGGCATCTTCGTGAGGTTCGCGGTGACGAACTCGCCCTCGATGTCCTTGCCGAGCCCGATCAGCATCGGGTGGTTGTCCTTGACCGTGGACGGCGCGCGCAGCACGTCGCCGAGGCGCACCATCTCGCGGTCGGAGTTCGGCACCTCGATGCCGACCGCGGACTTGCCCGGGATCGGCGCGAGCAGCCGCACGTTGTCGGTGGCCACCGCGTAGGCGATGTTCTTGGTGAGCGCGGTGATCTTCTCGACCTTCACGCCCGGGCCGAGTTCGACCTCGTACCGGGTGACCGTCGGGCCGCGGGTGAAGCCGGTGACCTGCGCGTCGACGTTGAACTGGTCGAGAACGCCGGTGATCGACTCGATCATCTGGTCGTTGGCCTTGCTGCGGGACTTCGGCGCGTCGCCGAGCTTCAGCAGGTCCGGCGGCGGGAGCGTGTAGTCGCCCTCGACGGTCCGGGTGACCGACAACGCCGGTTCCGGAGCCTTCTTCGGCTTCTTCTCCGGCACGTCGGCGGGCGGCGCGACCGGCTTCGGCGGCCGGATCGGCGTGGCGGGCTCGGCGAGCGCGGCGTCGATGTCGAGCTGCTCGCCGTCCTTGTCGGCACTCGCCTGGCGCCGCCGTGACGGCTTCCGCAACCGGACCGACTTCGGGTCGGCCTCGGGTTCGTTGTCCTCGGGCTCTTCGTCGTGCTGACCGGCCTCGTATTCGGCCAGCTCGTGCTCGTCGAGCCCCCAGGTGCGGAGGCGGTGCGGGATGTCGCGCACCGGCGTGCCGGTGAACACGAGCACGCCGAACAGCAGCGCGAGGATCAGCAGCGGCACCGCGACCCACGTGGTGACGCCCTTGGTGAGCAGCCCGCCGGAGAACGCGCCGAGGATCCCGCCCGCGTACATCCGGCCGTCGTTGGTGTCCGGGAGCGCGGTGAAGATGTGCAGCATCCCGAGCACGGACAGCACGACCAGCACCGTGCCGATGACCATCCGCGGCCTGGTCTCCGGGCTCGGTTCGGACCGCATCAACGCGACCGCGACCACGAGCAGCACCAGCGGAAGCGTCACGGCCCCCGCGCCGAGCACCGTTCGCGTAGCGACCTCGACCCCGGCCCCGATCGGCCCGGCAGCCCGCCACCACACCCCGACCGCGGCGACGATGGCGAGCGCGATCAGCCCGAGCGCGAGCCCGTCGCGCCGGTGCTCGGCCTCGAGTTCCCGGGTGCGCCCGACGGTGCGGGCCAGCGAACCGACTCCCTTGGCGACGAGGTTCCAGGTGCCGCGCACCCCGCGCCCGAACGCGCCGTTCTTGCGGCTGGCCGGCCGCCTCGCGGTGGACGTCCGGGGCCGGGTACTGCTCCGTGCCCTGGTCGAGCCTTTGGACGACCTGCTGGAGGCAGCCGTCCGAGACTTCGCGGGGGTACGCGAACTACGCGCCGGTGCCTTCCCGCCGCTTCCCGCCGTGCTCCGCTTCCTCGTCGCCGACCCAGCCATGCCTCCACGGTAACGGGCGAGGACCGATAGTCACATGTGCCACTCGCAGCGCACCCGAAACAATCGTCTCCAGATCACAGTGGATCTTGTGGAAGCATCTGGCTCGACCCTCGCTGTTCCCCGGAAGCCGAGGCCCTTCATGCCGAGCCCTGCCGAGATCGTGCGCGCTCTTGCCGAGCGGACCGCTTTCGCGGCGCCGCCGCGGGGTACTGGGCGGTACCACTACCTCCGCACGTCCGGCTGGAACCAGCACACCGACCGGACCACGGAGGGCCGGGTCCTGTCGGCCAGCACCGAGTTCTTCGACCGCGAGGACTGGATCGCGTCGGACGGGTCGGGGCGGCTGCTGGTGCGGCGGGGAGACACCGTCGTGCGGCCGAGCGGCGACTTCCCGCCGGGCGGGTTGATGGGCGGTTTCCTGGCTGCGACGGATCTGCCTTCCGTGGCAGCTGAATTGCGCCGCCGGACAGGCCCTGCCGGGGCGGTCAAGGCGTTCTGCACTTTCTGGCGGACCCAGGTCGTGCGGCCGGAGCTGCAGCGGTCGCTGCTCCTGTGCTTGGCCGGCCAGCCTGGGCTGGCCGTGGAGGACGCGGATCCGCCAGGCATTGCCGTAAACCAGCCGGATCCGAGGCGGCGGGTGGTCCGTCGCCTCGTATTCGCCCCGGAGACCGGGATGCTGGTGATGACCCAGGACATCGAGGACGGCGGGGCGACTGTCGGGGGATGTACCCGCTGGCTCGATTCCGGATACACGGATTCCACCGAATCACGACCGCAAGCGGCTTCCTGACCGGGACCCGCCGCGACGAGCCGGTATTCCCGGTCAGCGACCGCGCCACGCCAGCGGAGACAGCGTCGCCGCGGCTTCGGCGATTCGCCGAGCGGTCTCGGTGGCAAGCCCCTTGCGGCCGGACTCGATCCATCCGGCGACCCGTTCGACTCCGGTCTCTCGGTATTCGACCGCCTGCAGCAGCATTTCAACCTTGTCCGCGTCCTTGGCGCACTTCGCTTCGAGCGTCTCCCGGGTCTCGTACTCGTCGACCGCCGACCGCACCATGTCGCGAGCGCCGTCCGGCAGGCCTTCGGTCTGGTCGGCGGTGATCTCTCGCGGCTCGGGCTTGGTCAGGTACTTGCCCGCGGTGTGCGGGATGTCGCCGGTGCGGGTCTCCTGTGTGTCGTGCCAGATCGCGAGGAACGCGGCCCGCTCGGGGTTCGCGCCTTCCTCCGCGGCGAGCAGGGCGGCGATCTGCGCGGCGCGCAAGCTGTGCTCCCCCACCGATTCCGGGTCACGGACGCCGGCTTGCCACCATCCCGCACGGCGGATCCGCTTGAGCAGCCCCAGTTCATAGCCGAACGCGGCGAAGGCCGTGGCGGTCTCGTCTGACATGCGGTGATCTCCCTATCGGTTGGCGAGACGCAGAGCGTAGTGAAGGCCAGCGACCTGGTCGCGCCCCTCGCGCGACAGCACGTCGCAGGAGGAGAGCAGTTCCAGCGCACCGATCAGCGCGTCGCGTTCGGCGGACGGCCCGGTCAGCAGCGTCGGGCGGCTCGCCACGAGCGAATGCACGGTGTGCAGGTTGAGCGGCAGGTGCGGGGAGGACGGATCGAGGCGGCCCGCCAAGTGGTGCAGCAGCCGCTTGCCGGACCACGCCCGGGTGTCGGCCTCGGCCATGAAGCGGTCGTCGGACTGGTCGTCGGGCAGTTCGCCGATCCAGTGCGCCCAGTAGTTGAGGTTCGCGACCTCGGCGCGGGTGCCAGCGGTGCGGGAGACGAAGTCGTGCAGATGCGTGCCGTCGCCGGTCGACGCGAGCGCGACAGATGCCGAACGAGCTTCGAGGAGGCTAGTCACGTCGCCGTCCGCGATCGGCTGGCGGCCAGCGCTCGCTCACTCTCCGCGCAGCCACCGCACAACCTGGTCTCGATGATCGAACCCGAGGAGGTACACCGCCTGGCGGCGCAGCAGCGCCTCGTCCGGGCGCACGCCACGCTCGGCGACCGTCATCAGGTGGTCGAAAAACCGGGTCTGCTCATCGGCGCCCAACGTGGGGCCGGCCGCGACGGGACCGCGGCGCGGGACCTTGGAGGTGAACACCGCGAACTCGGGCGGCAGATGCCCGGTGAATGGCCACGTGATCAAGTTCGTGAGGGTCTTGCGGTGCACGGTCGCGGCCAGCGGGTGCAAGTCGGGGTCGACCCACGTGCTTCCGGCCGCGACACCGATCGAGAGGACGAGGTCGGCCTCGACCGCCGCGCGCAGGTGCCGGCCGGCCGAGGGAGGAGCGCCCAGCCGGGGCAGCCGGGCACAGAGCCGGACGAAATCTCCCGAGTTCATCGCGGAGACGGGTCTGCGTCCCGACTCCCACCCTTGAACGGTGCTTCCGTCGACCGCGAGACGTTCGGCCAGCCGTTCTTGCGTCAGCCCGGCGGACTCGCGTGCCAGCTTGAGCACGTAGCCCGCGACGACACCCGTGGACCGGCAACCCCGGCTCCCGGTCGATGTTGCCGATACTCCGCCCACGGACGCCCCCGGTCTGGCCTGTTCCCGTCGGACCGTACTCGTACCGCCGGTCCGTTCTGCCTGCCCGCTGGTGATCGTAACGTCACACAGTGCATTCGCGGACCGCTCGCCAGTCACGACGGGAAGGACGTGGTCTCCCGTGCCAGCAGTGATCTACCTCGATCCAGCCGCGATCCTTCCGGTGATCGAGAATGTCTGGCATCGCACCCGCTTGTCCCAGGTTCCGGCTCCGCGACAGCGGCAGCCGCGTTCGAAACGCTTGCCGAGCGCCGATCTCGCGGTGCGCTGACTCAGTGCCCGAGTTGCGATGTCATCTATCGGCGAGAGCAGGGCCTCGTCGTCCGGCCGAATCACCCCGGCCTGGCGCCACGGCCGCACCGACGGACACCAGCGTCATGACAGCGGCCGCGCCTCAACGCCGGAGCCGCGGGTACCGGCGTCGCTGCCACGCAGCCGACGACCGCGGCATCAATCCCCTGTTGCTGTTCTCCGATTGGCTCCGGCACGCCCCGGGATTCAACCGTCCAGCGCTGCCTCGTCCCCTGCCCCGCATTCGCTTCACCTGCAAGGAATGCCACGCGGAGGTGCTGGCGACCGCGTCCGGCTGTGACGCCTGTGGCGAACGCTTCTGGCGGAGCTGACCCCGTCGGTTCAGCAGACCAGCACATACACCCTGACCTGCGACGATGTTCCGATCAGCACCTGTCGGCTCCGCGTCACCGAGAACCGCCTTGTCCCAGATGGACCGGCCCGTGAAATGCTCTGCGCATGTTCGCGCTCCAACAGGACGAGCCTTCGCGCCGTGCCCCCGCGATCTGGCGGACGATGCTCAATCTCGACCGGGGCCTGGTGAACCTCGTCGGGCGGCTCACCGTCACCGGGTCGGTGCCTCGGGAGCTTCGGGGGAAGCCGCTGCTCATGGCGGCCAATCACATCGGCGTGTTCGACGCCTTCGTGCTCATGGCGGCGTGCAAGCGGATCGGCATCAATCCGCGGTTCATGCTCGCCGGCGGGATTCTCGACGCGCCGGTGATCGGCCCGGCCCTCAAAGTCAGCGGGCATCTGCGGGTGGACAGGGCGAAGGCGGCGACCGCGGTCGGGCAGTTCGCCGAAGCCGCCGAGGCGTTGCGGACCACGCGCGAGCCGATCGTCGTCTATCCGGAGGGGCGGATCAGCCACGACCCGGGGCTGTGGCCCGAGCGCGGCAAGACTGGTGCGGCAAGGCTCGCGCTCGCGGCGGGGGTGCCGGTGATTCCGATCAGCCAGTGGGGTGCGCACGAGGCCGTCTACTGGGGCACGGAGACGGTGAACGGGCCCGCAGACCTGGTGCCGCTGGCCAAATCCGGGTTGAGCGCGCCGTTGCGGCGGCCCCGGTTCAAGGTGCATTTCGGCACGCCGGTGGACCTCTCCGACGTCGAGCCGGAGCGGCCGGGCGCGGGGGTGCGCGCGCACGCCAAGATCATGCAGGCGATCACCGACGGCCTGGTCCCGTTGCGCCGCCACGAACCGATCCGTCCGCGGTTCTACGACCCGACGCGGCCCACCGACACGGTCAGTCCCTGGAAGCCGCAGCGCTGAGTCCGGATCGTGGGACGACCCGCCAAGCCCGGCTAGGGTCACGTGGTGTGAGCACCCGCATTCTCGTCGTCTACTACAGCGCTACCGGGAACACCGCCGCCCTCGCCGACGCGCTTGCCGAAGGCGCCGGTGAGATCGGCGCGGAGGTGCGTGTCCGCACGGTGGCCGAGACCGCGCCGCCGGAAGCGGTCGCCAGCAATCGGCGTTGGCAGGCCTGGGTCGACGCCGGTCCGCACCACGATCTCGCCACGCTGGCCGATCTGGAGTGGGCCGACGGGCTCGCATTCGGCACGCCCACCCGGTTCGGCGGGCCCGCCGCGCAGCTGAAGTCCTTTGTGGACACTACGGGCGGCCTGTGGGCGCAGGGGAAACTGGCCGACAAGGTGGCGACGTCGTTCACCTCGGCGTCCACCGCGCACGGCGGCCTCGAAGCGACTGTGCTGGCAATCAACAACATCTTCTACCACTGGGGCGCGATCGTCGTCCCCCTCGGCTACGCGGATCCGCATCTGCTGGAGTCCGGCAACCCCTACGGCGGCTCGTTCGTCTCGCGCAAATCCGCCGCACCGGACGACACCGCGCTGCGGGCACTGCGGATTCAGGGGCGGCGGCTGGCAACGATCACGACACACGTCGCGACGGGTCTGAAACGCCTGGAATAACTCAGTTTCGCTGGAGTGGTCCCGCTCCGTAATGTCCGGCGCGTGACCACCGAACTCCCCGTCCTGGAACAACAACCCCGGGTGATCCACCGGGGCCGCGGCCTCTCCCTCGTGCTGCTCGCCGCGGTCTTCTTCAGCACGTCCGGAACGCTCGCCAAACCGGTGATGGGCGCGGGCATGACACCGGAACAGGTGGCGGTGCTGCGGATCGGGACGGCGGGGATCCTGCTGCTGATCGGCACCGCGCTGTTCGCCCCGCAGTCGCTGCGGGTCCGGCGCGGGGAATGGCCGATGCTGCTCGGGTACGGCGCGCTCGGCGTGGCCGGCACACAGTTGCTGTATTTCATTGCCGCGGAACGGATTCCGGTCGGCATCGCGATCCTGCTGGAGTTCCTGTCGCCGGTGCTGATCGCGCTGTGGGTGCGCGTGGTGCGGCGTAAGCGGCTGCCGCGCATGCTGTGGTTCGGGATGGCCGTGGCGCTGGTCGGGCTGGCGCTGGTCGCGCAGGTCTGGCAAGGAATGCGGCTCGACGCGATCGGGCTGCTGGCCGGGATCGGCGCGGCGCTCTGTTCGGCCGGGTACTTCCTGCTCGGCGAACGCGCGGTCGCCGACCGCGAGCCGATCGGGCTGGTCACCTGGGGCATGGTGATCGGCGGGGCGCTCGTGAGCGTCACCGCGCCGCCGTGGACGCTGCCGATGGGCATGACCGGCCAGACCGTCCCGTTCGGACCGTGGACGCCGCCGTTGTGGCTGCTGCTGATCGGCCTGGTGGTGCTGTCGACGGCGATCCCTTACGTCGCGGGGATCTCCGCGCTGCGCCACCTGCCCGCCTCGGTGGCGAGCGTCGTCGGGCTGCTCGAACCCGTCACGGCGGCGGCGTTCGCGTGGGCGCTGCTGGGCGAAGCGCTGGCCTGGCCCCAGGCGGTCGGCGCCGCGCTGCTGCTCGGCGGCGCGTACCTGGTCCAACGACAGACCGCGGCGGTGGCCTGACTCCTTCTCCGGGTGGAGGCGGGAACCAACCTCGAGCGGGATGTGTCCAATCCGCGCACGCGCCACACTGGACGGCGCCGCACGAGAAACCAGGGGGATCTCATGAACAACCGACCGAGCAAGGCTCAGCAGCGCAGAGCGCGCAACGCGCTCGCCCGCCAGGCAGCGATCGTGCTGGTCGCGTTGCTGCTGGCGGGCGCGCGGCGCTGAATCAGCGCTGAATCAGTGCTGGCTCAGACCGGGATGACCGTCGGCACGATCATCGGCCGCCTGCGGTAGGTGTCGGCGACCCAGCGGCCGACGACCCGGCGCACCGCCTGCGCGATGCGATGGGTGTCGGTGATGCCCTCGGCCTCCGTGCGCGCCAGCTCCATCTCCACGAGCGGCACGACGGCGTCGAGGGCCTTCGGGTCGTCGGAGAACCCGCGGCCGGAGATCGTCGGGCTGCTCATCGCGCGGCCGGTGTTCGAATCGACCGCCAAGGTGATCGCGATGAACCCGCCCTCGCCGAGCACCAGCCGGTCGGACAGGGTCGACTCGCCGACGTCGCCGACGGACAGGCCGTCCACGTACACGTGCCCGACCTCGACCCGTCCGGTGCGCGAGGCCTTGCCGTCGACCAGGTCCACGACCACGCCGTCCTCGGCGATCACCACGTTGTCCGGCGCGACGCCGGTGCGGATGGCGAGTTCCCCGTTGGCGCGCAAGTGTTTCCACTCGCCGTGCACCGGCATGACGTTGCTCGGCCGGACCGCGTTGTACAGGTAGAGCAGCTCGCCCGCGGACGCGTGCCCGGAGACGTGCACCTTCGCGTTGCCCTGGTGCACGACGTTCGCGCCGAGCCGGGTCAGGCCGTTGACGACGCCGAACACCGCGGTCTCGTTGCCCGGGATCATCGAGCTGGCCAGCACGACGGTGTCGCCCGCGCGGATCGAGATCTGCCGGTGCTCGCCGCGCGCCATCCGCGACAGTGCCGACAGCGGTTCGCCCTGCGAACCGGTCGACACGAACAGCACCTTGCTCTCCGGCAGGGTGCTGGCCTGGTCGAGGTCCACGAGCAGGCCGTCCGGCACCTCCAGCAGGCCCAGTTCGGCCGCGATGCCCATGTTCCGGACCATCGACCGGCCCACGAACGCGACGCGGCGGCCGTGCCGGACAGCCGCGTCCAGCACCTGCTGCACGCGGTGCACGTGGCTGGCGAAGCACGCGACGATCACGCGCTGGTCCACGCGCCGGATGACGTCGTCGAGCACCGGGCCGATGTCGCGCTCGGGCATGACGAACCCGGGCACCTCGGCGTTGGTCGAGTCCACGCAGAACAGGTCCACGCCCTCGTCGCCGAGGCGCGAGAAGCCCGCGAGGTCGGTGAGCCGGCCGTCGAGAGGCAGCTGGTCGAGCTTGATGTCGCCGGTGTGCAGCACGACGCCGGCCGGCGTGCGGATGGCGACCGCGAGCGCGTCCGGGATCGAGTGGTTGACCGCGAAGAACTCGAGGTCGAACGCGCCGACCTTGCGCTTCTCCCCTCGCGCACCTCGATCAGCTTCGGCCGCTGGCGGTGCTCCTTGGCCTTGGCCGCGAGCAGCGCGTTGGTGAAGCGCGACCCGTAGATCGGGACGTCCGGGCGCAGCCGGAGCAGGAACGGGACGGCTCCGATGTGGTCCTCGTGCCCGTGGGTGAGCACGAGGCCGTCGATGTCGTCGAGCCGGTCCTCGATCGCGCGGAAATCGGGCAGGATCAGGTCGACGCCCGGCTGGTCGTCCTCGGGGAAGAGGACGCCGCAGTCGACGATCAGGAGCCTGCCGTCGTATTCGAAGACGGTCATGTTGCGCCCGACCTCGCCGATGCCGCCGAGCGCGACGACGCGCAGGGCTCCCTCGGGAAGTTCGGGCGGGAGGTGCGTCGGGCCGGGTCCGGCGGGAAGTGAGGTCACCGGGGCATTGTCCCAACGCTGGTGTGCGAGGTGGGGGCGGTGTAGGCCGCCTGCGAATCTGCTTGTGCCACCCGTGCACCATGCCAGTCCGAGGCCGCGCTGTCTTCCAGCGGCACGCCGCCCTGGGCGAGATCGGCCGCGATCTGCTCGAGCTGGTCGTCGAACGGGGCCACGATCGGCAGCCGCGGGTCGCCGATCTCGAAGCCGCGCAGGCGCAGCGAGGCCTTGCTGAACGCGACGCCGCCGACGCGCGACATCGCCCGCAGCACCGGCAGCATCGCGCGGTGGTTCGTGCGCGCGGTCGAGGTGTCGCCCGCCTCGTAGGCCTCGATCATCGCGCGGATCCGGCCCGCCACGACGTGCCCGATCACGCTCACCACGCCGACCGCGCCGACCGACAGCCACGGCAGGTTCAGGCCGTCGTCGCCGGAGTAGTAGGCGAGGTGGGTGTTCGCGATGACCTCGGAGCCCGCGATCAGGTCGCCCTTGGCGTCCTTCACCGCGACGATGCGCGGGTGCTCGGCCAGCCGCTGCAGCGTGTCGACCTCGATCGGCACGATCGAGCGCGGCGGGATGTCGTAGAGCATGACCGGCAGCTCGGTGGCGTCCGCGACCGTGGTGAAGTGCGCGTACAGCCCGGCCTGGCTCGGCCGCGAGTAGTACGGGGTGACCACGAGCAGGCCGTGCGCGCCCGCTTCGGCGGCGGCGTGCGCCTGCTCGATGCTGTGCGCGGTGTTGTTGGTGCCCGCGCCCGCGACGACGGTCGCGCGGTCGCCGACCGCCTCGACGACGGCGCGGATCAGCGTCGCCTTCTCCTGGTCGGTGGTGGTCGGGCTCTCGCCGGTGGTGCCGTTGATGACGAGGCCGTCGTTGCCGAGGTCCACGAGGTACTCGGCCAGTTCCTGGGCCCGCTTCACGTCCAGCGCGCCGGCTCGGTCGAAGGGGGTCGCCATCGCGGTGAGCACGCGGCCGAACGGACGTCCGGGCGCGGCGGCAGGTGAGGTGGACATGGCCACGACGGTACCTCGTCGGACCGCCGAACCCGGCCCCGACCTGGTGTGCCACCGGCAACTTCGGAGATTTTCCGCCGCCGCGGGCGTACCGGCGGAACTTCTCGCGCGGCTACTTCACCTTGGCGGTGATCTGCGCCGGGATCTGGTCGTTGTTCGCGCGCGAAAGGACGCAGTAGATCTTGCGGTTCGGGCCGCTGCTGCTGTCGCTGTCCGGCTGCACCTGCCACGCCTGCTGGGTCGGCACGATCGCCCGGTAGACCAGCCCCACGCGCTGCTGCTGCGGCACCACCGCGGAGTGGAAGGCCGCCGCACAGCGCGCTTCGGCCGCCCGGCTGAGGTCCTCCAGCCCGGGATACGGGGCGACCACCGCGTCGTCGTCGCTCCAGCTCTCCAGCGGAAGCGGGCTGGCGGCGTCGTAGACCTCGAGGGTGTGGTTCTTCTTGCAGTCGACGTTGTTGTCCGAGCTGATCACGACACCCGGCTGGACCACCGCGTTGTAGCAGATCTCGTACGAGGAGAACTTGGTTTTGAGGTAGCCGTCCGGGCCGTAGGTGACCGTTTCGGCCTGCTGCTCGTCCTTTGCGGGCGACCACACCGGCTTGCCGAGGAAGAACCCGCCGACCAGAGCCGCGACCACCAGCGCCGCGATCGCGCCCGCCCACAGGCCGCGGCGGCTTTTGCCTTCCGGCTTCGCGGCCATCCGGGTCGGCTGGCCGCCCACCCGGGTTTCCTGCTGCGGCAGCACCGCGGTGGCCGGACGTTGCGTCGGGCCGGTGGCGTGGGCGAGCTGAGCCCGCGCCTGCGCCGCGGTGAGCCGGGCTTCCGGGTTCGCGACCAGCAGGCCGAGGATGACCGCGGCGAGCGGGCCCTGCACGCGGGTCAGGTACGGCACTTCGGTCATGATCGCGTGCAGCGTCGCGGCCGTGGTGGGCCGTTCGAACGCGACGATGCCCTCGACCGCGAAGTACAGCGTCGCGCCGAGCGACCACAGGTCCGATTCCGGCATCGCCTCGCGGCCTTCGACCCGCTCCGGGGCCATGAACGCGGGCGAGCCGACGATCATCCCGCTCGTGGTGAGCCGCGGGTCGTCGATCGCGTGCGCGATGCCGAAGTCGGTGAGCTTCACCCGGCCGTCCGGCGCGACCATGATGTTGGCCGGTTTGACGTCGCGGTGCACGATCCCGGCGGCGTGCGCGGCCTGCAGCGCGGACAGCACCCGCTCCCCGATCAGCGCCGCCTGCTGCTCGGGCATCGGGCCGTGCGCGCGCACCAGGTCGGCGAGTGTGGGCGCCTCGACCAGTTCCATCACGATCCAGGTGGTGCCCTGGTCGGTGACCACGTCGTACACCGTGACGACGGCCGGGTCGTTCAACCGCCCGCCTGCCCGCACCTCGCGCAGAATCCGCTCGGAGAACACCGCGGCGCCTTCAGCTTCGGGCAGCCGCAGTTCCTTGATCGCGACCTGCCTCCCGATCACCTGGTCCTGCGCGCGCCACACGATGCCCATGCCGCCGCGGCCCAGTTCGCCGAGCAGCAGGTAGCGGCCGGCCACCACGCGGCCCGCGGGGGCCGTGCGGTTCGGGTCGTGCGGGCGGGTCTGTTCGTCGGTCACGGGGTCGGGCTCCTCGGTCGGCTTCGCGCAGATGCTAGTCCGACCCTCCGGCAGCCTTGCCGGTTCCGTCCGGTTAGGACCACCCAAGACTGACCCGGCCTGGCTCAGCCTGGCTCAGCCAGTGAACGTGAGCACGATCAGCACGACGTTGAGCAGGATGATCACCGCGGCGATGACCGAGGCGAGCACCGTGGTGGTGCGGCGGTTGACGTCCGCGCCCATCAGGCCGCGATCGGCGGTGAGCCGGATCAGCGGCACGAGCGCGAACGGGATCCCGAAGGACAGCACCACCTGCGACACCACCAGCGCCATGCTCGGATCGGCCCCCAGCGCCAGCACGACGATCGCCGGCGCGAGGGTGACGAGCCGGCGCGCCACGATCGGAATCCTCTTGCGCAGCAAGCCTTGCATGATCATCGCGCCCGCGTACGCGCCCACCGACGTCGACGCCAGCCCGGACGCGAGCAGCCCGATCGCGAACAGCAGCGCGACCCCGGGTCCGAGCGCCGCGGCGACCGCGCCGTGCGCGCCCTCGATGGAGTCGACGCCTTGCTGGCCTTGGAGATTCGTCGCGGCCACGAGCAGCATGCCGAGGTTCACCGCGCCGGCCAGCAGCATCGCGAAACCGACGTCGTAACGCGTAGCGCGCAGCAGCCGACGGCGGCCCTCGGGTCCCGGTTTGCCGTGCCGGTCGCGGACCAGTCCGGAGTGGAGGTACACCGCGTGCGGCATGACCGTCGCGCCGAGCATCGCGGCCGCGATCAGCACGCTGTCGCCGCCGCTGAACCGCGGGATCAGGCCGTGGGCGATCCCGGCGGCCGACGGCGGCTCCACGAACAGGCTCGCCAGGAACCCGACCGCGATCACCACCAGCAGCCCGGTCACGACGCGTTCGAACGGACGCTGGCCGCCGCGGTCCTGCACCGCGAGCAGCACCAGCGACACGGCGCCGGTGATCAGCCCGCCCACGATCAGCGGAAGCCCGAACAGGAGGTTGAGCGCGATCGCGCCGCCGACGACCTCGGCCAGGTCGGTGGCGATCGCGACGATCTCGGCCTGTGCCCAGTACCCGAGCCGCGCGCCACGAGAGAGCCGGTCGCGCAGCGCCTCCGGCAGCGACTGGCCGGTGACGAGGCCGAGCTTCGCCGACAGGTACTGCACCAGCACGGCCATCAGGTTCGCCGCGACGATCACCCACACCAGCAGGTAGCCGTAGCGCGCGCCGGCGCTGACGTTGGCGGCCACGTTGCCCGGGTCGACGTACGCGATCGCGGCGACGAACGCCGGCCCGAGCAGCGCCCATCCGGCCCGCAGCCGGGCCACGCCGCGCGGACGTGCCGCTTCCGCCACCGCCATGTGCGCCAACTCCTCGGTATCGGTCACCCCAACTTGAAGTTTAGGCACGCCGAACTTTGCCGGGCAAGGGTGGGCTGCGCCACGTCGCGCAGGATCTTTCAGGCAGGCAGGAGCACCTCGTGGCCGGCTTCGCGGAAGGCCGCCACGGCCCGGTCGAGGTCGTCCGAGCGCACCAGGATGTGGTCGGTGTCGAAAGTGGACAGCGAGAACAGCGCGACGCCCGCCGCCGCCAGCTCCGAGGCGAGCGCGGAGATGATGCCGGTGAGGGTGAATTCCAGCGGCCCGCGCACGGTGAACAGCCGCCAGCCCTCCTCGACGGTGCCGCCCTCGGGTTCGCGGCCGGTCGGGCAGATCACCGACAGCTCGTCCGGCGTGCGGGTCACCGACACGAGCGAGGGCTCGCCCGGCTCCAGCAGCTCGACGGGAACCGGGGCGTCGGCCGGCAGCCGCACCACGGAATACGGGCCGGGGCGGAGGTCGATCGTCAGGTGTTTCATCAGTGCGTTGTCAGCCTTCCAGCACCTTCGGGCTCGAGGCGATCTCGGTGCCGTCGGGCAGGGTTGAAATCGTGAAGTCGGCGAACACGTTGGCCGCCGCCTTGTGCAGCTGCCGCAAGCATTCGATGGCCAGCGAACGGATCTCGACGTCCGCGTGTTCGGTGGCGCGCATCGCGACGAAATGCCGCCAGGCGCGGTAATTGCCGGTGACGACAATGCGGGTTTCCGTCGCGTTCGGCAACACCGCGCGGGCCGCTTGCCGCGCCTGCTTGCGCCGCAGGGTGGCGCTCGGCGTGTCCGCGAACTTCTCCTCCAGCCCGGCGAGCAGCTCGTCGTACGCGGCCGCGCTGGCCTGCGTGGCCTGCACGAATTTCTCGTGCAGCACCGGGTCCTGCGCGATGACGTCCGGCTCGACGAACTCGGCCTCCCGCTCGGGAACGTAGCGCCGCGACAGCTGCGAGTAGGAGAAATGCCGGTGCCGGATCAGCTCGTGGGTGAGCGAGCGGGAGATCCCGGAGAAGTAAAAGGTGACCGACCCGTGCTCCAGCACGGCCAGGTGGCCGACGTCGATGACGTGCTCGAGGTAGCCGGCGTTGGTCGCGGTCGCGGGGTTCGGCTTCTCCCAGGACTGGTAGCAGGCGCGCCCGGCGAACTCGGCGAGCGCTTCGCCGCCCTCCGCGTCGGTGGACCACGGCACGTCCTCGGGCGGGAAGAACTCGGTTTTCGCGATCAGCTGCACCTTGGGCGGCACCGGTCTCGCTCCCCTCATGTCGGCTCCGCCAGCCTAACCCGGCGGCACCGGTGACATCACCGCGCCTTGACGTGACGTCACCATGACGCCATAGTGGTGTCATGGACTTGACGCCGTACATCGCGAACCTTCGCGAAGACCTCGCGAACACGGCCTCCGCCGGGGACGAGCAGACCCGGCGGGCGGCCGCGCTGCTGTCCTCTGCTCTGGAACCGGCGGTCCGGCTGACGCTGATGAACGCGCTGGCCGACCTGGCCGCCGAGGTGACCGCCGCCCTGCCCGGCCAGGTCGTGGACGTCCGGCTGGACGGCCGCGACGTGCGCGTGGTCGTGACCGGCGGCGAGGAGCGTTCTTCCTCCGCGCCTCCCCCGCCACCGCCCGCGCCCCCGCCGATCGACGGCGGCGACATCTCGCGGATCACGCTGCGGCTGGTCGAGCAGATCAAGGGCCAGGCCGAACAGGCGGCGGCCGCGCAGGGGTTTCGCTGAACACATTCGTGGCGCAGGCCGTGCAGGGGGCTCTCGGCCAGGCGCAGCAACACCAGCAACGGCACCACCGCTGGCAGGACAGCGGCAGCACCGAGACCAAGCTGCACGGCTGGGTCGAAGGCTAGAAGGGGGCATCACCATGGGCGAAAACCGGGACGATCAGGATCAGGGGAAGAACACCGAGGACCGGGCTGGGGAGCCTGGTTTCGGGACGGAAAGCGGGAGCAGCTCCGGCTCGGCTTCCGCGGAAGGCTCGTCTGGCGAAGCGACCTCGGAAAGCGCGGCGTCGTCGGGCGCTGCGGGCGGGACCGCGGCGGCTTCCGAGTCCAGTGCTGGGTCCAGTTCTGAGTCCACTTCGGACACTGCGGCCGGAACCGGCTCGGATGCCGCGGAACCGGGTCCGTACGTACGGCTGCAGGACTTCGAGGCCGACGGTCCGGTCGAGCTGGACCTTGGAGTCACGATCGGGCGGGTCGAGGTTGTGCTCGGCCGGGAATCCGGGGTGACCGTGCGGCTGCAGCACGATGCGGGCGAACAGCCATCGTGGGTGAACGGGGTCAGCAGCCTGCTGTCGTGGGTCGGCGAGAAGTTCGGGGAACAGCTCGGCGGCATGCCGGAGTTTTCGGTCGCGGACGCGGTGCGGCAGGCGCGGATCGAGAAGACCGGCAACCGGGTCGTCGTGCGGGCGGCGAAGGCGTGGCAGCTGCGGAACGTGCCGGTCGCGGTGACGGTCCACGCACCGGCCGGGTCGCACCTCGAAGTGCGCGCCGGTTCGGCGGACGTCACGGTGACCGGGGCCGCCGGCCGCGCGGACATCCTCACCGGATCGGGCGAGGTGTCACTGGAACGAGCGGACGGCGTGGCCACCATCCGCACCGGCACCGGAGCGGTGAAACTCGGCCCGACCCTGGCCGGACTGCAACTGCGCAGCGGAAGCGGCTCGGTCGAAGCGGCGTCGATCTCCGGCCCGGCGACGCTCGGCACCGGCACCGGAAACGTGTGGCTGGGCGCGGTCGAGGGCGACGTAATGGCCCGCACCGGCAGCGGAGACCTCTCGGTAGCCGACGCCGCTTCCGGCTCACTCGAACTGATCACCGGCTCCGGCGAGGTCCGCGTCGGCATCCGGGGCGGAGTACGGGCGGAAGTGGAACTGGCATCGGCAGCCGGGCGGGTTTCGAGCGAACTTGATGTCTCGGACACGCCGCCGGAGGGTGCGGTCGCGCTGAAGGTCCGAGCCCGCACCGGAACCGGCAACGCCGTGGTAACCCGCGCGGCCGGCTGACGGTTCCGCACGCGACATCCCGGCTGTTCTGGCCGACACCGCACATCCCAGGGCGCCGAGCAGCCGGATGCAAGGGGAGGCGGCGGGCCGCATCGGAGAAATCCGGGTGGCCCGCCGCTTCGTGCTGTGCGGGACTTCCTTTGCGCGCCAAGGCATGCCGCTGCGGGGTTTGCCGCGGGCGACGGCATGACCGCGGAGGGCTTCCTTGCGGGGCAGGCCACAGCCACCACGAACCTCCCTGCGCGCGCCGCGCCGCCGCGAGGAATCCCCGCCACGCCAAGCAGCAGCGAGAATTCCCGGCCGTGCCAGGCCTCCACCCTCGCCAAGCACAGTCGCAGTCGCCCGGGCCCCCGCGCCCCGCCAAACCACGCCCGGCGCGGCAAAGGCTTCCGCGACCGCCAAACCACAGCCGCCGCGGCAAAAGCTTCCGCGCGGGAGTCGTGAGCGCCAATCCCGGTTCTAACCGTGATCGCCACTCACGAGCCCCAGCTCACTTCACCGCGCGCCGCAACGCCCTCGCCAGATCGCCTCGCTCCCCCACGGCCACGCCGTCCAGGCCTTGCCATTCGGCCATCGTTCGCAGTTCCCCGGCCAGTTCCGTCGCTACCCGGGCCTGGTCCACACCCGGCTCGGCGAACGCGCCCTGCACCCGCAGCACTCCGGCCGCTCGGTCGGACTTCAGGTCCACTCGCGCCGACAGCTCCCCGTCCAGCAGGAACGGGAACACGTAATACCCGTGCACCCGCTTGGGTTCCGGCACGTAGATCTCGATGCGGTACCGGAAGCCGAACAACCGCTCCGTCCGTGCACGCTCCCAGATCAGCGGGTCGAACGGGCACAGCAAAGCCCGCCCGGACACTGTCCGCGGCGTGCGTGCTTCGGCGTGCCGGTACGCGACCGCGCGCCAGTCGTCGACCTGGACTGGCTCCAGGACGCCCTCCTCCACCAGCTCCTGCACGGCTTTCCGGGAGACGTCCGGGCCGAGGCGGTAGTAGTCGCGCAGGTCGGTTTCCGTTGCCACGCCCAGTGCACGCGCCGACCGGTCGATCAGGCCGCGCGCCCCTTCCTCCGCGGAAACCTTGCGGGACAAGATCTCCGGCGGCACCACCCGCTCGGTCAGGTCGTACAGCCGCTCGAACGACCGCCGGGTCCCGGTGCTCAACTGGCCGACGCCGAACAGGTACTCGCACGCCTTCTTCACCACCGAGCGTTCCCACCACGCCCCCGGCCCGCGCCGGACCGCCTCGGTCTCCAGGGCCTTCTCGATCGCTCCGGCGCCGATCGGGCCGTGTTCCTTCACCACCGCCAGCACGTCGTCGAGCAGGCCGGGCACGGTGTCGACCACGCGGGTGTAGTTCCGCCACCAGCCGTCGCGTTTCGCGCCGGACCGCAGCAGCGGCCAGTCTTCGATCGGCAGCAGGCTGGCCTCGTGCGCCCACGACTCCACCAGCAGCCTCGGCCTCCGCGCGCGGTGGCTCCACGCGGCGTCGTCGACCAACGCCGGGTCGTATGCGCCCAGACGCGAGAACAGCGGCATGTAGTGCGCACGCACGGCGACGTTGACCGAATCCAGCTGCAGCAACTGGACCCGCGACAGCACCTTGGCGAGGTGCCGCCGGGTCGGGGCCGAAGCGGGGCGGGGGTCGGCGAACCCCTGCGCGGCCAGAGCGGTGCGGCGGGCGGCGGAAAGGCTGATCTTCTGCATGATTCCGCCATGGTGCCAGCCACCCCCGACAGTTTCGGTACATTGCCCGCGTGAGTGCCGCCGAAGTCCGTCCCGCGAACCCGTCCGACGCCGCGGAGATCGCCCGCATCCAGCGGCTGACCTGGCGGGCGGCCTACGCCGACCTTCTGGGCGCCGAAGCCATCGACGAACTCGACAAGGCCGATCTCGAGGGCACCTGGGCGGAGACCATCGAGTACCCCGATTCCCGCGTCTACCTGGCCACTGAAGGCTCGTTCACGGTCGGCTACTGCGTCGCGGGGCCGGCTCCGCAGGACGAAGCCGCCGCGGCCGACGGGTCCCAGCCCGAGGATGCCCCCGGGTTGATCGCGTCGCTGGTGGTCGAACCGCGCTGGGGCCGCCGCGGGCATGCCGGACGGCTGCTCGCGACCGCCGCCGCCGATCTGCGCGCGAACGGGCTGAGCCGCGGCATCACCTGGGTCGCGCAATCCGACCACGCGACGCTCGGGTTCTATCGCCGAGCGGGCTGGTCCCCTGACGGCACCGTCCGCACGCTCGACACCGGCCGCGGCACCCTGCGCGAAGTCCGGCTCACCGGCACGTTGGAGCTAGAACTCACGCATTGACCGGTTCTTCGCGCTTCGCGAAGACGACCCAGCGCATCACCGAGTACATGAACACGCCCTCGCACGCCCCGGCGATCAGCCGCGACAGGTGGTATTCCATGCCCAGCGCGGACAATCCGGCCCCCAGGCCGAGCAGGAACGCCACGTAGTTCACCGCGATCGCGATCACGTACAGCACCGCCTGACGGCCCACCGGCGCGTGCGAACGGAAGTTCAGCGCGCGGTTCAGCACGAAGCTCAGCCCGAACGCGGCCACGTACGCGAGGCTGATCGACAGCCACACCGGCCACTTCAGCCCGCCGTGGAACAAAGTCAGCAGCAACAGGTCAACGCCGAACGTGAAACCGTTGATCACCGCGAAACCGAGGAAACTCGGCGCGACGATCCGCGACAATCCGAACGGCAGGATCCGCACGACGGCGGCGCACAGTCCGGCGAAACGGTCGGCGATCGGCACCCCAGGCACCTGTCCGATCCTGGCAGCGGAAGGTGTCCGCGACCGGTCCGCCAGGTGATCTTCTGGGGTTGGCGCCAGGGGAAAGAGTGGGGTTAACCCCCGTGATCTTTTCGTGACGGCTGCTAGCTTGGAGTGAGCAGGGCCAGGAACGGGGGTGACGCGATGGGATGGGTGCTCCTGACCCTCGGCGTCGCCTTCGGCTCGGCGATCGTGCCGCTGGTCAACGCCGAACTCTTCGTCATCGGCCTGTGCGCGAGCCAGCAGAGCGTGCACTGGCTGTGGCTCGGCGGCGCGGTGGCGGTCGGGCAGATCGCCGGGAAACTGCTGTACTACCTGGCCGCGCGCGGCTCGATCCGGCTCCCGAAATTCCTGCACGACCGGCTGCACCGCGAACGCCCGCTCACCCCGCGCCGGGTCCGCTGGCAACTGCGCACCAAGGCGATCCGCGGCAAGATCGAGGCGCTGCGCGAACGCTGCCAGCGCCATCCGCACTGGATGACCGGCACCTACGGGGTCAGCTCGCTCGTCGGGCTGCCGCCGTTCATGGCGACGAGCGTGCTGGCCGGAATGGTGCGGATGCGGCTGTCGACGTTCCTCGCCGCGGGGCTCGCGGGGCGGTGGGTGCGGTTCAGCCTGCTGGCGGCTTCGCCGGCGATGTTCGCCGGCTGGCTGCAGTAATTCCCTGCCAAGATGGCGTGATGCGCGAACTGGTCTGCCTCTCCGAGCGCAAACTCCGGCAGTTCGATCTCCAGTGACGGCGATGGCCGGGCCAGGGCCGGGTCGAGGGCGAGGTGAAGGTCCCCGGCGTCGGCGGGCTGAAGGTCGGCCCGGCCACCGGCGAGCCGCCCGCCTCTCTGGACGCGGTCATCTCCGCACTGGACTCCTCGGACCGAGCAGCTACCTGGTTCGCCGACGACAGCGTGCGTCACGGACACTGGGTGCAGTTCGGAGCAGCACCTCGCGGGAGCCTGGTCCGGCCGCGGCAACTACGACGCCGCCGGTGGGCAGCCGCTGTTCTCGGCGGGCGGGAACGACGACCTGACCGCGAAGTTCAACCGGGTCGTCGACGCGCTCTCCGAACGGCTGTCCGTGCGGCACACCGGCGCGTGGATGGGCGGCTACGCCCGGGTCACCGCGGTCCTCGGCCACACTGCGGAGCGCCGGATCGTGACCACTACTTGCGTTCCGCGGCTTCCAGTTCGATCGCCTTGCGCATCGTCGCCCGCGCGCGCCGCCGGTCCCCCGCGATGTCGTACGCGTATGCCAGCCGGTACCAGGCCCGCCAGTTCTCCTGGTCCGCCTCGACTTCCGCGCGCCGCTGGTCGAACCACGCGTCCGCGGCGTCTCGGTCCACGCGGCCGGACGGGCGGCGCGGCAGGTCCGACACGTCCGGCAGCCCGCCCTCGGCGTCCAGCTGCCGCGACAGCCGCTGGATCTGCATGCCGGACCGCCAGGTCACCACCACGATCCACACACCGAGCAGCGGCAGCAGGAAGACTCCGACGCCGAGCGCGATCCCGGTCGGCGTCCCGGTCTCGAGCAGCGCCACGGCCCGGCTCGCCAGCAGGACCAGGTACACCACCAGCGCCGCCGTCATCAGCAGCGCGAAATTGCGGGCTTTCACAGGTCGAGCACGTTCTCCAGGCCGACCGTCAGGCCGGGACGCGACACCACCGAACGCACGCCGAGCAGCACGCCCGGCATGAACGACGTGCGGTCCAGCGAATCGTGCCGGATGGTCAGGGTCTCGCCCTCGCCGCCGAACAGGATTTCCTCGTGCGCCACCAGGCCGGGCAGCCGGACCGAGTGCACGTGGACGTCCTCGACCGACGCGCCGCGGGCACCGTCCATTTCGGACGTCGTGGCGTCCGGACCGGGCGTGACCCCGGCGGAAGCGCGAGCGGCGGCGATCATCCGCGCGGTGTGCGCGGCGGTGCCGGACGGGGCGTCGGCCTTGCGGTTGTGGTGCAGTTCGATGATCTCCGCGGAGGCGTAGAACTTCGCCGCCTGCGCCGCGAACCGCATCGCCAGCACGGCTCCCAGCGCGAAGTTCGGCGCGATCAGCACGCCCAGCTTCGGCTTGTCCGCCAGCATCCCGCGCAGTTCGGCCAGCCGCTCCTCGCTGAACCCGGTGGTGCCGACGACCGCGTGCCGGTCGTGCTCGATCAGCCAGCGCAGGTTGTCCATGACCGCGTCCGGATGGGTGAAGTCCACGACCACCTGGGCGTTCTCCAGCGCGGCGAGATCGTCGCCCGCGTCCAGCGCGGCCACCAGTTCCTGGTCCGCGGCGCCTTCCACGGCTTTCACCACGGTCGCACCCATGCGGCCGCGTGCGCCCAGCACGCCGACGCGGATCGGGGACTCGGTCATGACGCGATCACCTCGTGCAGATCGTCGGGCAGGTCGTCGGCGTGAGCGTACGGCCCCACCACCGCCGCGGACGACACCCCGCCGGGGCGCCGCAGCAGAGTGCGAGCGAGCGCACACACGTCTTCGGTCGTGACCGCGTCGATCCGCGCGATCGTGTCGTCCACGCCCAGGTACCGGGCGTAGTTCAGCTCGTTCTTGCCGATCCGGGACATCCGCGAGGACGTGTCCTCCAGCCCCAGCACCAGCCCGCCGCGCAGCTGCCCCTTGGCGCGCGCGACCTCGGCGTCGGACAGCCCGTCCGCGGCGACCGAGTCGAGCACCTCGCGGATCACGCCGGCGACCTGGCCCAGCCGCTCCGGCTGGCAGCCCGCGTACACCGACATGTGCCCGAGGTCGGCGTAGCTCGCGACCGACGAGTACACCTGGTACGCGAGCCCGCGCCGCTCGCGGATCTCCTGGAACAGCCGGGAACTCATGCCGCCGCCGAGCGCCGCGTTGAGCACCGACAGCGTGAACCGGCGCTCGTCGTGCCGCGGCAGCGCGCGGAAGCCGAGCATCACGTGCGCCTGTTCGGTGTCGTCCGGGTGCAGCGCCAGCTTCGGCACCGTCTTCAGCCGCGCCCGGCCGGATCGCGGCGCGACCGGGGTCGCGGTACCGCCGAGACGTTCCTTCAGCGCACGCTTGACGAGCCGCAGCACCTGGCCGTGCTCGACGTTTCCGGCGACCGCGAGCACCATGCGCGGCAGGGTGTAGCGGCGGCGGTAGAAACCGCGCAGCGCGACCGGCGACATCTCGGTGATGGACTTTTCCGTGCCCAGCACCGGACGGCCCAGCGGGTGGTCGCCGAGAATCGCGGTGACGAACGTTTCGTGCAGCAGGTCTTCGGGATCGTCGTCGCGCATCGCGATCTCTTCGAGCACGACGCTGCGTTCCATGTCCATGTCGCGGTCGGTGCACTGCGCTTCGAAGACCACGTCGGTGACGAGGTCGAGCGCCAGCGGCAGGTCCGCGTCGAGCACCTGCGCGTAGTAGCAGGTGTGCTCCTTCGCGGTGAAGGCGTTGAATTCGCCGCCCACCGCGTCGATTTCCTCCGCGATCTGGGTGGCGTCGCGGTGGCTGGTTCCCTTGAACAGCAAGTGTTCCAGGTAGTGCGCGGCACCGGCGACGGCGAGCGGCTCGTCGCGCGAACCCACGCCGACCCAGAGGCCGACTGTCGCGGACCGGGAAGCCGGGACGTGCTCGGTGACCACCCGGAGACCGCCGGGGAGCACGCTTCGTTTGACGACCGCACCGTCCGAAGTGGACTCGAGCGTACGGGTGGTGCCGACGGGCTGCTCGTGCCCGGAAACCTGCGGAGCCAATGAAACCTCTGTTTGATTGCGCCGGCTCCGCCGTCGCGGCGGGATCGCCTTCAAGTCGGCGTTTGGAGGAACAGCGCACCCGGCCCGGGGGCCGTGCACACTGCTCCTCCAAACGCCGACGCGATCCCGCGGTTCGCTTGAAGTGAGCGGCGAAGCGCCGGGGCGGGCTGGGTCGCAGCGAGGGCCTCCCGACCGGGTTCGGGTCAGGAGGCCCTCGACGGAACTGCGGGGCGAGCCTTACTTGGCTTCGGCCGCCTCCGCCGGGGCGGCGTCGCCTTCGGCCGGCTTCGCCGCGTCTTCTTCCTTGACCACGATCAGGCTGATCTTGCCGCGGTTGTCGATGTCGGCGATCTCGACGCGGATCTTGTCGCCGACGTTCACCACGTCCTCGACCTTCGCGATCCGCTTGCCGTTGCCCAGCTTCGAGATGTGCACGAGGCCGTCCTTGCCCGGCAGCAGCGAGACGAACGCGCCGAACGCGGCCGTCTTCACCACGGTGCCCAGGAAGCGCTCGCCGACCTTCGGCAGCTGCGGGTTGGCGATGGCGTTGATCTTGCCGATCGCCGCCTCCGCCGACGGGCCGTCGGCCGCGCCCACGTAGATCGTGCCGTCGTCCTCGATCGAGATGTCGGCTCCGGTCTCCTCGGTGATCGAGTTGATCATCTTGCCCTTCGGCCCGATGACCTCGCCGATCTTGTCGACCGGGATCTTCACCGACGTGACGCGCGGGGCGTACGGGCTCATCTCGTCCGGGCCGTCGATCGCCTCGGCGATGACCTCCAGGATGGTGAGGCGAGCGTCCTTCGCCTGCTTCAGCGCGGCCGCGAGCACCTCGGACGGGATGCCGTCCAGCTTGGTGTCCAGCTGCAGCGCGGTGATGATGTCCTTCGTGCCGGCGACCTTGAAGTCCATGTCGCCCAGCGCGTCCTCGGCGCCGAGGATGTCGGTGAGGGCGACATAGCGGGTCTCGCCGTCCACCTCGTCGGACACCAGGCCCATGGCGATGCCCGCGACCGGGGCCTTCAGCGGCACGCCGGCGTTGTACAGGCCCATGGTGGACGCGCAGACCGAGCCCATCGAGGTGGAGCCGTTGGAGCCCAGCGCCTCGGAGACCTGGCGGATCGCGTACGGGAACTCGTCCCGCTTCGGCAGCACCGGGACCAGGGCGCGCTCGGCGAGCATGCCGTGGCCGATCTCGCGCCGCTTCGGCGAGCCGACGCGGCCGGTCTCGCCGGTGGAGAACGGCGGGAAGTTGTAGTGGTGCAGGTAGCGCTTCGTCGTCTCCGGCGACAGCGAGTCGATCTGCTGCTCCATGCGCAGCATGTTCAGCGTGGTGATGCCCAGGATCTGGGTCTCGCCGCGCTCGAACAGCGCCGAACCGTGCGCCCGCGGGACCACGGCGACCTCGGCCGAGAGCTGGCGGATGTCGGTCAGGCCGCGGCCGTCCATCCGGATCTTCTCGGTGAGCACGCGGGTGCGCATGATCTTCTTGGTCAGCGCCTTGAACGCACCGCCGACCTCCTTGTCGCGGCCCTCGAAGGCCTCGCCCTCGCCGAGGCCGAGCTTCTCCAGGACGGCGGCCTTGACCTCGTCGGTCGCGGCGTCGCGCTCCTGCTTGCCGGCGATCTGCAGGGCCTTGGCCAGCTCGTCGGACGCGATCGCGGCGACGGCCTCGTAGATGTCCGGCTGGTAGGCCGGGTACAGCGGGAACTCGCCGGTCGGCTTCGCGGCGTCGGCGGCCAGGCGCTGCTGCGCCTCGCACAGCACGCGGATGAACGGCTTCGCGGCCTCGAGGCCCTGCGCGACGGTGGTCTCGTCCGGCGCGGTGCCGCCGGCCTCGATCAGGTCGAGCGTGTGCTCGGTGCCCTCGGCCTCGACCATCATGATCGCGACGTCGTCGCCGACGATGCGGCCGGCGACCACCATGTTGAAGGTGGCCTTCTCGAGCTGCGGCCAGGTCGGGAACGCGACCCACTGGTCCTCGATCAGCGCGACGCGCACGCCGCCGACCGGGCCGGAGAACGGCAGGCCGGCGATCTGGGTAGAGGCCGACGCGGCGTTGATCGCCAGCACGTCGTACGGGTCGTCCGGGTTGAGGCTCTGGACGGTGATGACGACCTGGATCTCGTTGCGGAGACCGTCGGCGAAGGACGGGCGCAGCGGGCGGTCGATCAGGCGGGCGGTGAGGATCGCGTCGGTCGACGGGCGGCCCTCGCGGCGGAAGAACGCGCCCGGGATGCGGCCGGCGGCGTACATCCGCTCCTCGACGTCCACGGTCAGCGGGAAGAAGTCGAAGTGCTCCTTCGGGTGCTTCGACGCCGTGGTCGCCGACAGCAGCATGGTCTCTTCGTCCAGGTACGCGACGACGGCGCCGGCGGCCTGCTTGGCCAGCCTGCCGGTCTCGAACCGGACGGTGCGGGTGCCGAACCGGCCGTTGTCCAGAACGGCTTCGGTCTCGAACACGGTGACTCCGGTGGAGTCGGTCATATGGTCAATCTCCTCTTTGGTTCCATCGCAGCAGCGCGAGTCTCCCACTGTGGGACCCGGTTCGCCCGAGAACGCTCGAGGAGGTGTGAGGCCGGTCTTCGATCGAAGCCCCCGGGTCCGTTGCCCGGGAACCACTACCGAGGACCGGCGAGATCGTTCCTCCAGCGCGCTCGCGCCGTGTGGGGGTGTGCTTGCGGCGAGGGGGAGCGGCCGAAGCCGCTCCCCTCGTCAGCACGCTATCGGCGCAGGCCGAGACGCTTGATCAGGTCGCGGTACCGCGCCACGTCCACCTTTTCCGTGTAGTTCAGCAGCCGGCGGCGACGGCCGACCAGCAGCAGGAGACCGCGACGGGAGTGGTGGTCGTGCTTGTGGGTCTTCAGGTGTTCGGTGAGGCCGATGATCCGCTTGGTCAGCAGCGCGACCTGGGCCTCGGGGGATCCGGTGTCCGAGTCGTGCAGCCCGTACTCGGCGAGGATCGTCTTCTTCTCTTCGGTGGACAGCGCCACTGGTGGTGCTCCTTGTGCATCTCGTGCCGTGAGGCCCGCACCGCGCCACGCGGCCGGGTGAGACGGTCACGGCCGCCACGGACTGCAGCCGGACCCGGTCAATGAGGTTACCAGCCGGTTGAACTGCGGCTTCCGGCGCGTACGGCTAGCTGGGCAGCACCGCGTCACGCACGGTGCAGAGGCCAAGTCCGCAGCGTGCGATACGGGCTGCCGCCGCCCATCAGCTCGACCCGGTCCGCGGTCCAGGCCCGGCTGCGGAAACCGGCGAGCCGTTCCGCCCAGCCGTCGGGCGGGCGCGGGCGCTGGTACCGGGCCAGCGTGAGGTGCGGCCGGTACGGGCGGTCCTCGTCGTCGGCGCCCGCGGCCGCGGCGAGATCGGCGACGTCCTCCCCCGCCACTCCCAACCACAGCACTCCCGGAAATGTTCCCGAACCGGCGAGCTGGACGTCAACGGATTTCCGGCCGTTCAGCGCCCGGCCGAGGAAGGCGCTGGTTTCGGCGGGATCCACCTCGCCGTAGAAGGCCAGCGTGATGTGCCAGCCCGCCGGGTCGCTCCAGCGCAGCTCGCGGTCCCGGGAGCCGAGCGCACCGGCGATCTCCGCCGCGACGTCGGCGGGCGGGCGCAGCGCGGAGAACAGCCGCATCGGCTACTGGCCGGCTCCGGCGCGGCGGAGCAGGTCGGCGATCGCCGGGAAGTCGTCGTCGAGCAGCTTGGCCGCCTCGGCGAGGTTCTCGTCCTCGGCGACGTCCCGGATGCCGGCCAGCACGATCTTCTCGTCCGAGTTGACCGGGATGTTGTCGCGGCCGACGGTGGGCCGCGAATCGCGCACGTCCTCCAGCGCGGCCTGCATCGCGTCGCGGTCGCCCGCGGCGACCTCGGGCACCAGGATCTTGCGCTCGAGCATGATCATCCGGGCCAGCACCACCGGATTGCCGATCTTCGCCCGCCGCCCGCTCATCACCTGGCTCAGCATCGGCGCGCTGATCCCCAGCACCTCGGCCAGGAACGCCTGCGACACGTCGAAGGCCACCACCAGCCTGCGCACCCGATCGCCCAGCGGCTCCCCGTACCACTCCCGCTGCAGCGCGATGTTCCGCTGGACGATCTTGTGGTCCTCCACCTAGCTCCGCTCCCCTAGCGCTGTCGTCCCGCCGCCGCACGCCGGCCGCGGGACTTGCTCCTCCGGCCCGGCGCCGCCGGCCCATCTTGCCACTCCGGACGCCCTCGCCGGGCCGGAACGCCCGATTCGCCCCAGGTCGGCCCGTTCCCGGACCCGGCCGCTCAGCCGTCCGAGCCGAGCGCTTCCCTGGTCCGGGCCACGTCCTCGTCGATCTTCTTCACGAGATCGGCCGACGCGCCGAACCTCGCTTGATCCCGCAACCGGGTGACGAAGTCCAGCGCGACGTGCTGGCCGTAGAAGTCCTCGTCGACGTCCAGCACGAACGCCTCGACGGTGCGCTCGCGGCCGGAGAACGTCGGGTTCGTGCCCACCGACACCGCCGCGCGCAGCCGCCGGTCCGGATCGGACAGCTTGCTGAACCACGCGGTGTAGACGCCGTCCGCGGGCACGGCGGCGAACCGCGCGGTGGACAGGTTGGCCGTCGGGTAGCCGAGGTCGTGGCCCCGGCCGTCGCCGCGCACGACGATGCCCTCGAGCCGGTGCGGGCGGCCGAGCGCGTCGGACGCCGCCACCACGTCGCCCGCGTCGATGCACGAGCGCACGTAGGTCGAGGAGAAGGTGATGTCGTTGGCGCCGCGGTCGTCGTCGAGCGAACGGCCCTGCAGTTCCGCGCCGTAGGCGACGAACCCGAAGCGGCGGCCCAGTTCGCGCAGCAGCGCGACGTTTCCCGCGGCCTTGGCCCCGAAGGTGAAGTTGTCGCCGACCAGCACCGCGGCCGCGTGCAGCCGGTCGACCAGCACCTCGTGCACGAACTCGTGCGGGCTGAGCCGGGACAGCTCCAGGGTGAAGGGCAGCACGCAGAACACGTCCACGCCGAGCCCCTCGACCAGCTGGGCCTTGCGCCGCAGCGTGGTGAGCTGCGCGGGATGGCTGCCCGGGCGCAGCACCTCGGACGGATGCGGGTCGAAGGTGAGCACCACGCTGGGCACGCCGCGTTCGGCGGCCGTCGCCACGGTGCGCTTGATCAGTTCCTGGTGCCCGCGGTGCACCCCGTCGAACACGCCGATGGTGACCACGCACCGTCCCCAGCCGCCCGGGAGGTCCCCGAGCCCACGCCAGCGCTGCACAGTTGTCAACTTTCCCCGAGCCGGTGCCTTTGCCCCCACCCTATGCGGGCAGCAGGACTACCACCGAACGGGTCACTCCCTCGGTGTCGGACGCGAGCGCGAGCACGTGCCCGTCCGGCGCGAACAGGCCGTAGGTGCCCTCGATTCCGCCCGCCGGGATGCGCCTGCCGTACTGGACCGCCTTGGCGGTGGCCGCGTCCAGATCCCGGCGCGGGAACGCGGCGGCGACGGCGGCGTCGAGGTCGAGGGACAGCTCGGGTTTCTCTTCGAGCTGGTCGAGCGTGCGCGCGCGGGCGAGCGTGAACGGCCCGACTGTGGTGCGGCGCAAGGCTTTCAGGTGCCCGCCGACGCCGAGCCCGGCGCCAAGGTCCCTCGCGAGCGCGCGGACGTAGGTGCCGGAGGAGCATTCGACGATCGCGTCGATCTCGATCCGGTCGTCCTCGCGCCGGAGGCCGAGAACGTCGAACCGGTGCACGGTCACCGGGCGCGGCGGGAGCACGACGTCTTCTCCCGCGCGGACCCGGGCGTAGGCGCGCTTGCCGTCGATCTTGACGGCGGAGACGGCGCTGGGCACCTGCTGGATGTCGCCGGTCAGCGCGGCGATGCCGTCGGCGATCTGCTGATCGGTGACCGCGGCGAGCGTTTCCGGCGCGGCGTCGGTCTGCGGTTCGCCCTCTGCGTCGTCGGTGGTGGTGGACCGGCCGAGCGACAGGGTGGCGAGGTAGGTCTTGCGGTCGAGCGCGAGGTGCCCGAGGAGTTTGGTGGCGCGTTCGATGCCGAGCACCAGCACGCCGGTCGCCATCGGGTCGAGCGTGCCGGCGTGGCCGACCTTGCGGGTGCCCATGATCCGCCGCGCCCGCGCGACCACGTCGTGCGAGGTCATGCCCGCCGGTTTGTCGACGATGAGCAGTCCGGGAGGCGGGGCGGGGCGACGCGGTTCTTTCGGGCGAGACACGGCGGAAACCCTACCCAGCCGGGGATTCGCGGGCGGCGGGTGGTTCGGGCGGGCGCGGGGGCGGGACGGTGGTAGCGGCTGGGCTGGGTTGTCGTGAGTGGCGATGCCGGTTCTCACCGGCACTGCCACTCACGAGCGGCTGCGTCAGGCGGCTACGGCCTCTTCGGGGGCGCGGTCCCAGCGGTGCCGCCGGATGCGGACCGGGACTTCTTCCCCGCGTGCTTCCGCGGCGAACACCTGGGCGCGGGCCCGGCGCCACCACACCAGCATCCGTGACGCGCCCACCGCCAGCACGGCTACTACGACCAGCAGCGCGATCCGGAAGTTGCCGCCGGTCGCCTCGAGGAGGACGCCGATCAGCAAGGCGGTGACGGTGGTCGCCAGGAAGCCGCCGACGTTCACCACTCCGGTCGCGGTGCCGACGCGCGACAGCGGGTTGTAGTCGCGGGCGATGGCGAAGCCGATCATCGACGCCGGTCCGCCCAGGGTGAGGAAGGCGAATGCTGGGACGAGGACCGCGACCGGGACGTGGCCGTTCCAGCCGAGCAGTACCGCCCACACTGCGGCCGCGCCGACGAGGTAGCCGATGACCAGCGGCACGCGCAGCGCCGGGGCACGGCCGATCACCGCGCCCAGCAGCGGGCCGCCGGCCATGGAGCCGAATACGAAGACCGTCAGCAGCGCGCTCGCGGTCGCCGGGGGCAGACCCTCGCCTTGCACCAGGAACGGCATCCCCCACAACAGGGTCAGCACGTTCGGCGCGAACATCGTCGAGAAGTGCACCCAGAAACCCAAGCGGGTGCCGGGGGTCCGCCAGGCCAGCAGGACCTGCTTGCCGAGTTCCGCCGGACGCACGGGTTCGCGTTTGCGTTCCGGCGCGCCTTCCGGGGAGTCGCGGACGCGCAGCGCGACCGGCACCGAGTACAGCACCGTCACCGCGCCGACGACGAGGAAGGTGACTGTCCATCCTGGACCGTCGAGGAGCAGGGTGAGCGGGACTGTCGCGGCGAGGTTGCCGATGTAGCCGACGCAGGAGGTGAAGGACGCGAGCAGCGCGTACCGGTGGGCTGGGAAATGAGCTGCGACTAGGCGGAGGACGCTGACGAACGTGAGCGCGTCGCCGAGGCCGAGGACCCCGCGAGCCACCAGGCCGAGCGCGTAAGTGTCGGCGATGCCGAGCAGCAGCTGCCCGGAACCGAGGATCAGCACGGCGGCGGTGAGCACGCGGCGCGGGCCGTAGCGGTCGACCAGTACGCCGGTCGGGATCTGCATGGCCGCGTAGACGCCGACCTGCAGGACGGTGAAGATGCCGAGCGCGGCGGACCCGACGCCGAAGCGTTCGGCCGCTTTCAGCCCGGCGACGCCGAACGAGGTGCGGTGGAAAACGGCGAGCAGGTACACCGTGACCGCGGTGAGCCAGATGAGCCAGGACCGGACAGGGGCGCGGCCGGCGGGCGACAAGGGTTCCTCCAGAGAGCAGGCGAGCGTCGGGCAGAGGAGGACGACGACGCTGCCGCCTCGATAGTTGTATCGCCTCAGCAACCTCGATACATAGCCGTAACCGGGGTGTGCTTCACCACAGATCGACTTCGCCCCGGATGCCGACGACCGTGTCGCCGCCGACCCACACGTCGTCGCCGTCTCGTTCGACGTGCACCCGCCCGCGCCTGCCGAGCCGCGTGCCCTGCGCCGCGACGTACGACTCAGGCGCGATTCCGTCGCCGATCAGCCATTGGCCGAGCGACGCGTTCAGGCTGCCGGTGACCGGGTCTTCGACGACGTCACTGAACGCCCGGACCTCGAACGCAGTGTCGGCACCAGCCGGCTGCGCGCCCACGACGCCCACCTTGAACGACCCGAGCGCACCGAAGTCCGGCTCGACCGCGAGCACGGTCGCCGCGTCGCGCAGCAGCAACGCGACCCAGCCGGGTCCGTTGTCCGCCCAGCGCGCGTCGAGGACGTCGCCGTCGCCGAGGTGCAGGCCACGTTTCACTGCGGCGAGGTCGGCGTCGTCCACCGGGCCGCCGCGAAGCAGCGGAGGCGCGGCGAACGCCAGCCGGTCGCCGTCGCGGCGCACCCGGACCAGCCCGGCACCGCATTCCTGCACGAGGTGCCCTGCCTTCGGCACTCCCCCAGCGGCCAGCCACGCCCGCGCCGACCCGAGCGTCGGATGCCCGGCGAACGGCAGCTCCCGTCCCGGGGTGAAGATCCGCACGCGGTAGTCGGCGGACGGGTCGGACGGCTCCAGCAGGAACGTGGTCTCGCTGAGGTTCGTCCAGCTGGCGAACGCGGCCATCCGCTCGTCGGACAGCTCGTCCGCGCCGTGCACGACAGCGAGCGCGTTGCCTCGGGCGAGTTCGTCGGTGAAGACGTCGACCTGGGTGAACTTCGGCATGCGCCCACCCTCGCATCCGCCGGGCGGACGCGGCGACCCGGTTTCTCCGTTATGCCATCAAGCCTCCCTGACCGCGCCGACCACGGCCCACCGCCCGGACCGCCACCGCGCCACCACCGCCGCCAGCCGGAACACCATGAACAGCGACAATCCGGTCCAGATCCCGCTCAATCCCCAGCCCAGCGCGAGCGACAGCCAGATCAGCGGCAGGAAGCCGAGACCGGCGCTGACGAGCGTCGCGGTGCGGAGGAAGGCGGCGTCGCCCGCGCCGAGGAGGACGCCGTCGAGCGCGAACACCACGCCCGCGATCGGCTGCAGCGCCACGAAGAACCACCAGGCGTGCGGGATTTCGCCGAGCACTCCCGGATCGGACGTGAACGCGTGCGGCAGGACGCTCCACAACGCCGCGAACAGCACGCCGAGGAAACACCCGAAGACCAGGCCGTATCCGGTGATCTGCGTGGCCACCCCGCGCGCCTGCCTCGCCGCCCCCGCACCGAGCGCCGCGCCGATGAGCGATTGCGCGGCGATCGCGACCGAATCGAGCACCAGGGACAGGAACGTCCACAACTGCAGGACCACTTGGTGCGCCCCGACCGCCTCGGTCGAGGTGCGCGCGGCCACCGCGGCGGCGGACACGAAGCACGCCTGGAACGCGAAACTGCGCAGCACCAGATCCCGGCCGAGGCCCAGTTGTGCCCGCATCACCGGGAAATCCGGCCGCAACGGCACCTTTTCCCGCACCAGCGCCGCGACGAACATCGACGCGGACACGACCTGCGCGACGACGTTCGCGATCGCCGACCCCTCCAGCCCGAGGCCGGCGACGTACACCAGCACCGGGCACAGCACGGCCGAGATTCCGTTGCCCGCCAAGACATAGCGCAGCGGACGAGTGGCGTCCTGCACGCCGCGCATCCAGCCGTTGCCCGCCATCGTGACGAGGATCAGCGGCGCGCCGAACAACGCGATCCGCAGCCAGGACACCGCCGCCGCGGCGATCTCGTCGCTGCCGGAGAGCGCCCGGGCGATCGGGCCGGCCAGCAGCTGCCCCGCGACGAGCAGCACCAGCCCGACCAGCACGGCGAGCCAGGTGGCCTGCACGCCTTCGCGGACCGCGTCGGCGCGCCGCCCCGCGCCGTGCAGCCGCGCGGTGCGCGAGGTGGTGCCGTAGGACAGGAAGGTGAGCTGCGTGGAGACCTGCGACAGCACGACGCCGCCCAGCGCGAGACCGGCGAGCGGCAACGCGCCGAGATGGCCGACGACGGCAGTGTCGACCAGCACGTAGAGCGGCTCGGCGGCGAGCACGCCGAGCGCGGGCACGGCGAGCCCGAACACTCGGCGGGGCGGGATGCGGTCACCGCTTACGGCGGTGGTCGTGGGGTTTTCGGACACGTGGATGAGACTAGCTACCGGCACCGACAATTCTGCGCGGGCCGGAGGGGTGGGCGTTAGCTGAGAAGGGTGATGTCGCTAGGGAATGTTGTTGTGGGGCAAGGGAATTCACCGGCCGTCGCGGAAGATTTCTGCGATGCGGGAGGGCTGTTCGGCGTTGGCTGCGGGCATGGCCAGGAGCGCGGCGAGCTGGGCGGACATTTTCGCCGGAGTGCAGGCACACCGCTGATCAGCACCAGCCGAGCGGCCGACCAGGCTCCGGGCCGCACCTCGTTCTCCCCGCCGTAGACAGCCGTTCAGCGCCCACCGCCGCCGGTGCGCTTCCGGGTACAGCGGACCGCCCGAGGTCAGGAAGCTCGCAGCAGCGGTGCCCTCCCCAGCGCGTCGCGCAGCCGGTCCAGCACCTCCTCCGCCGGGCCCTCCGCCGTGCAGCCCGCCGCCATCCGGTGGCCGCCCCCGCCGAACTCCGCGGCAGCCGCGGACACGTCGATGTCGCCGGCGGAGCGCAGCGAGACCGTCCACACCGGACCAGGCCCGGCCTCCTTCAGCACCGCCGCGACTCCGGCCTCCCGGGTCGCACGCACCACGTCGATCACCGACTCGACCTCTTCGAGCCGTACCGTCGCCGCGGCGGCCGCGCGCACTACCGTGTGGACGAAGCCGAATCCTTGTGCCGCTTCGGGTTCCAGCCGGGCCTCGGACAGGACCGTCGACAGCATCGGCAGCCACGCGAACGGGTGATCGTCGACGATCCGGCGCGCCACCTCGCCCGGGTCCGCTCCCGCTTCCAGCAGGCGGGCGGCGATCCGGTGGGTTTCGGGGCTTGCCCGGCGGAAGCCGCTCGTGTCGGTGACGACCCCGGCGTACAGGCAGCGCGCGGCCGCGGCGTCCAGTTCGACGCCCATCGCCTCGATGATTCGCGTGACCAGGATCGCCGACGCCTCGGCGGTCTCGTCCACGACGTGGTGGGTGCCGTAGCGGCCGTTCGTCGCGTGGTGGTCGACGACCAGGACCGGCGCGCCCGCGTCCCGGACCGCGGCGACGCGCGGGGCGAGCCTGCCGAGGCGGGCCAGGGTCGGGGTGTCCAGCGCGACCAGGAGGCCGTCCGTCGGCGGGAGGGCGTCAACGGGGGTGATCAGCCCGTCGACGTCCAGCCAGGCCAGTGTTTCGGGGGCCTCGTCCGGCTCGCCGAAAGAGACCCGCACGCGCGCGCCGCGGCGGTGCAGCACGTGGCCGAGAGCCAGCGCGCTGCCGAGAGCGTCGGCGTCGGGGCGCACGTGTCCGAGCAGCGTCACGTCGGTAGCCTCGGCCAGCAGTGCGGCGGCGGCCTCGATGTCCTGCACCAGGGAAGCTGTCACGAAGTGTCACGCTACGCTCTCCGGGATGCCTGAGTATGTGATCCTCGTTCTGCCTTCCGCCAACCGCGTGTACGCCGCCTCGTCGCCGGCGCTGCTGCGCGCCGAACTGGCGGCCTTCGGCGCTGGCCTTTCCGCCGAGGTGTCGGCGATCGAAGAGATCGAACTCGGCGGGGTCGGGTACGTGAAATTCGCCTGCGCGGCTCCGCTCGGCGAGCGCGATCTGGCGTTGCTGTCGAACCTGTCCTCGCTGTACGCCCTGTTCGAACTGGGCGACGGCGTGCTGCGGCCGGTTGCGGTGCGTCCGCTGGCGAAGGCCGACTCCGACCTGCTGACCATCCAGAAGTACCCGGGCAAGACCAATGAGCAGTTCACCAAACTGCTGCTCAACCTCACCCTGCTGGCGACCGCGCGGCCCGCGGACTGGCCGGACCGCGAACTGCATGTGCTCGACCCGCTGTGCGGCCGCGGCACCACGCTGAACCAGGCCGTGATGTACGGCTTCGACGCCACCGGCCTCGACGTCGACGAGCGCGATTTCGAAGCGTACGAACAGTTCGTGAAGACGTGGCTGCGCACGAAGCGCGTGAAGCACACCGCCGAAGCCGGGCAGCTGCGCCGCAACAAGGTCCGCCTCGGCCGCCGGCTGGACATCGAGTACGCGTTCGACAAGGACGACTACAAGGCAGGCCGCACGCGCCGGCTCAGCTGTCTCAACGCGGACACCCTGACCACCGACGAGGTCCTGCGTCCGGCGTCCGTGGATCTCGTCGTGACCGACGCGCCGTACGGCGTGCAGCACGGCAGCCACCGCGAGACCGGCCTGGCCCGCAGTCCGCGCGACCTCCTCGCGGCGGCCGTTCCGGTGTGGAACCGGGTGCTGCGGCCCGGCGGGGCGATGGGGATCTCGTGGAACACGCACGTGCTGCCGCGGGAGGAGCTGGTGGCGATCCTGGAGCGGGCGGGGCTGACGGTGCGGTCCGGCGGGCCGTACGAGGAGCTGGCGCACCGGGTGGACCAGGCGATCGTGCGCGATCTCGTGGTGGCGGGAAAGCCAGTCTGAAATCGCGCGCGGAACTGTCGTTACCGCGCGCTCGCCACATTCACCGAATTGAGTGAAGGCCGGACAGTGCGCGCGAAGCGCTGCAGTGCTTTTAACGCTCAGAGTGCACCGCTCATCGCAATACTCCTCCCGTGGAGCATTTTCTGCGGCAGGGTCGGCGGTGAAATGGACACGACACCAGAGCGAATCCCGCCCTCGGCCATTCCGGCCGTCGAACTGGCCACCTGCGATCCCCATCAGCTGGAACTTTCCCCGTTGAGCGAGGCCGGTCAACCCGACGAGTCCTTGCCCTACCTGACCGAGTATTGCCGCCGCGCTCACGATCGCAGGCTGGTTTCCGCCGTCGAGGCGGCCGCCGCGGGGAGAAGCGGAATCGTCACGCTCGTCGGCGGACCGGCAACGGGGAAGAAACGCGCGCTCTGGGAGGCCGCCACCGTCAAGGACGCCGACGGGCACCTGCTTCTCTACGGCTGGACAATCTGGCCCGGCCTCAGTCCGCGCAGCCCGGAGGAACTGCTGGCGAGCGCGAAAAACTTTCGCCGGAATACCGTCGTGTGGATTCCGTCCGCGGAACGCTATCTTTCCCCGGACAGCAACGGAATAGGCAATGAGGTCGCCGAATGCCTCCGGAATCTGCTGCACGACACTGAACGCGCTCCGGTTCTTATTCTCGCGAGCCTGACCCCGGAGCGCTGGCAGGATCTCACCGCGCCGCCGGCCGGAGGCGTCGACCGCTCGCACGTCCACCTGCTGCTGCGGGGCACGAGCCTCCCGGTGCCCGGTTCCTTCTCCGACACGGAGGTCTCCCGGGCGCTCGCCTCGCTCGACCCCCGGGTCTCCGACGCCGCGGCGAACGCGCCGAACGGCCAGGTGATCCAGACCGTCGTCGCCGTACCCGCTCTTCGTGCGCATTGCCAGCGGATCAGCCCGTTCGCCCGCGCGATGCTGGATTTCGTGATCGAGGCCAGGCACGCCGGCCACGAAGGGGCGTTCCCCCGGACGCTGCTGCACCAGGGTGCGCAAGCCTTCCTCGACGGCTCGCCGCCGGACACCGACGCATGGTTCGACAAGGCGTTGAAAGAACTCGCGACGCCGGTGCGCGGCGGTGCGGCCGTGCTGGTCAAGCAAGAGGACTCGTACCGTCTTGCCCCGTGCCTCGACCGGCACTACGTGACCGAGGCGGCGAACCCGCTTCTCCCGCGCGCCAGCCTGTGGCCCGTGCTGCTGGACTCCGTCGCGGGACAAGACAGCCTGGCCATTGCCCGGGAATGCGAACGGCGGCATCTGCTGGAGCTGAGCGCCCGGTTCTTCGGGCGGGCGGCCGAGCACGGCATCCCCCGGGCGCGCGCCGAACTCGCCGCGATGCTGGCGAAAGCCGGCCGGATCGACGAGGCGGTCGCCCAGTACCGGATGATCACGCGCACTGGCGAGGGCGACGTCGAGGAGGCGATCGACCACGGGGCGGCCATTCTCTTCGCGGCCGAGCGCGAGAAGGACGTCCTGGACTGGCTGGGCCCGCTCGCCGAAACGGGGAGCCGTTCGGCCGCACTGCACGTCGCGGCCGCGCACACCCGGCGCTGGCGGCCGGACCTGGCGCTCGCCGCGCATCGCCGGCGCGCGGAGCGAGGCGATCTGCAATCGGCGGCTTACGTAGCCGCCAACATGGTGCCGCCCGAGATCCTGGTCGGTTCCTGGCAGGAGCTGCCCGGCCAGGAACTGGAACACCAGCGGATCCGCCGCCGGAAGGAACTCGACAAGGCGGTGCGCTGGCTGACCCGTCTCGCCGGGCAGATCGGGCGCGACCTGCTTCCCCTGATCACCGACCTCGTCCTGGACGCCTTCGGGATCGACGAGGCGCTGAAGATGCTCTACAAGGAGGCGACCGACTACGACCGCTACGACGCCTACCTTCTCGGGGCCAAGGCGCTCTCCGCGGCCGGGCAGGTGCAAAAGGCGCTGAACTGGGTCGAGAAAGCCCGGCAGCACAACGTCTCCGGCACTCCCGCGGTCGCGACGCGGGTGAACCTGCGCGCCCGGCTGCTCGATGCCGCCGGGAAGTCGGCGCTCGAGGCCGCTGCCGCCGGGGACGCGGCTCCGCTGATCGAGGTCGGCGACGCCTTCGCCGAATCCGGGATCCCGGACAAGGCGATCGAGTGCTACGACGCGGCGGCCCGGACGGCGACCGCCGCGTTCGCCGCCGCCGCGCTCGGGACGGCCCGGTGCGGCCTGCTCGACGAAACCCGCGGCTACTACCGGCGCGCGGCTCTCGCCGGCTGCGCACCGGATCCGGCCGAGATCGTCCGGCTGCTCCGCGCCGCGGGCAAGGTCGCCGAGGCGCTGGAGTGGTACGTCGCCACCGTCGCGCCGGTTCCGGGCGCGCTCGCCCCGATCGCCCGTTACCTCACGGATTTCGGCCAGGCGAAGATGGTGGCCGAGGCCGTTCGCGCGCGCGAGAACATTCCGCGGTGGCAGGCGCTGGCCTGGGTGGCCGACGAACTCCTCGGGGCCCGGTCCGGCGGAACCGACCGCGCGACGGTGAGCGGGAACGGCCCGCATCTCGGGGCCTCCGCGCCGCTGGTGCTGGCGGGCCGCCTGTACAAGGAAGCGGCCGGCTCCGGGGCCGTGCGGGTCGAGGAGCGAGCCGTCCGGCTGCTGATGGACGCGCGCAACTTCGTCGAGGCGGTGCAGCTGATCCGGTCCGGTCGCGAGACGGTGCCGCGACGGCTGCGGGCGCTGCTGGCGGAAGCCCTGGCCGGCCGGGGCACCCTGAAGGAGGCCGAGCAGATTCTCGACGAGCTGGTCGACGAGGACGACTTCAGCGCCGCGGCCGGGGTCGCGCGCGGCTTCAACCTGCACGAGGAGTACTTCAAGGCGCAGGACATCGCCGAGCGCGGGGTCAAGGGCGGCGACGTCGAATGCTGTGTCCTGCTGGGCGATCTCCGCCGCGGCGCGGGCGATCAGACCAGGGTGCTCGATCTCTACTGCCGCGCGCTGGCGCACGGCCATCCCGGCGCGCGGGTGCGGATCGACCGCGTGCTCACCGCGGACAGCACCGCCTGGGAGCACGCGCAGCTGCGGAAGCACGGCCTCGATCCGCGCGGGCAGATCGCTCCCGACTGGGAGGTGCCCGGCCCCGGCGCGGAGGGCGGGCAGGCGTGACGCCGCCGCACCGTCCCGCGCTCGTTCAGTGGTCACCTCTGCAAGCCTGGTGTCACCAATTGCCTACACAACCCCGGCCACTCGACCAGGTGGTCTTCTACGCCAGCCGCGGCCCGAGGAATTTCAGGACCTCCGGCAGGATTCCCCGCCAGTACTCCGACGTGTGCTCCCCCGGCGTGATCCGCGAGACCTCCGGGTCGGCGCCGCTGATCAGTTTCCGGTTCGCCGCGAGGAAAGGGTCTCCGTCGCCGCACCACACGCCGAGGCCCCGGGACGGGAGTTCGCCGACGTGCTGGAGCGGTTCGGCGGCCGCCCAGTCCTGCTGTGCCGGGAAGATGTGCCGGGCGCGGGCTTCGGGCCAGGTGCGGAAGAGGGCCGCGCTGCAGGTGGCCACGGCGGTCACGTCGCGGCGGTGCCGGGCGAGGTTCAGTGCTCCGAAGCCGCCCATCGAGATGCCGAGGAGCCCGGTCATCGGGCGGAGGCCGGACTCGGACAGCCAGCCGGGGAATTCGTCGGTGAGCATGCGGTGCGGGTCGTCGTCGCCGTCGGGGACCCAGTAGTGGCTGCCGTCGACCGCGACGACCGCGAACGGCGGGGTTCCGGACCGCACCGCGGCGGTGAGGGCCGCGGGCAGGTCCAGGTCGAGGAACGTGCGGGCGTTCGACCCGCGTCCGTGCAGTGCGGCGCAGACCGGGAGGCCGGCGCTGGGGACGCCCTCGGGCGTCATGAGCACCACGTCGACGTCCCGGCCGCGGGCCGCGGAGTGCCTGCGGTGGATCGTGATCGACGCCTTCAGGGGCGACGGGCTGGAGGCCGGGGCAGCCGAGGTCGGCGCAACCACCGGGGCGGAGCGCCCGGTGCAGGCGGCGACGAGCGCCGCGGTACTGCCGAGCAGCATGCCGCGTCGCGTGACACCGGGCTTTGACCGCATCGCTTCAGCCGCGCGTCTCCTCTTCTGCTTGCTCCTCGTCCTCTTCGGCACGAGGGGCCTTGTACGGGTCCGCTTCGCCGGCCGGCTGGGCTCCGGTCGCCCGGCGGGCCACCTCGGCGTCCGATTCGCGGGCCTTCGCGAGCAGTTCTTCGATGCGGCGGGCGTCGTCCGGGACGCTGTCCGCGACGAAGGTGAGCGTCGGGGTGTAGCGGACTCCGGTGCCCTGTCCGACCTTGGTGCGCAGGACGCCGCGCGCGGCCTCCAGCGCGGCCGCGGCGCTCGCGAAGTCCGGCTCCGCGTCCAGGCTTTCGCCGAGCACCGTGTAGTACACCGTGGCGTCGTGCAGGTCCGCAGTGACGCGGGCGTCGGTGATGGTCACCGCGCCCAGTCGCGGGTCCTTGACGTCGTGTTCGATCGCCGAGGCCACGATCTGCGAGATCCGCTTGGCGAGCTTGCGCGCTCGAGCGGGATCGGCCATGGCTGAGGTCTCCTTCTCCGGATTTCCGGGTGTTCTAGTCGTCCGGGCCGAGCAGCCGGCGGCGCGCGGAGAGCAGTTCGAACTCCGGCCGTCCGGCCGCGAACCGCTCGCACGCGTCGAGCACGTCCCGGACGTGCTCGCCGTCGGCGGCGACCGCGGCGACGCCGATGAGCGCGCGCCGGTGCAGGTCCAGATGTCCCGCCTCGGCGACCGAGACGGCGAATCGCTTCCGCAGTTCGGCCACCACCGGCCGCACCGCGGATCGCTTCTGCTTCAACGAATGCACGTCGTCGAGCAGCAGGTCAAGCTCCAAAGCTCCCACGAACAAAGCTAGTCAGCACCTACCAAACTCGACGAAAACGAAACTTGACGGACAAGCCCGACTGGACCCCGGCGGGGGTCCAGGGGGCTTGCCCCCTGGCGGGGGCGCGGGGGTTCGACCCCCGCACAACACGCTGACGGCGGGAGGGGCGAGCGCAGCTTGCGAGCACGCCCCTCCCGCAAAGAAGCCGTCAGCTACGGGGCTTCTCCCGCTGTTCATAGGTCTCGATCACGTCGTCGACCTTGATGTCGCTGTACGAGCCCAGCGTGAGACCGCACTCGTACCCTTCGCGGACCTCGACCACGTCGTCCTTGAACCGGCGCAGCGAGTTGATCGGCAGGTTCTGCGCGATGACGTTGCCGTCGCGCAGGAGGCGGGCCTTGGCGTTGCGCCGGATCTCGCCGGACATGACCAGGCAACCCGCGATCGTGCCGATCTTGGAGGACTTGAAGACGTCCCGGACCTCGGCGCGGCCCAGTTCGACCTCTTCGTACTCCGGCTTGAGCATGCCCTTCAGGGCCTGCTCGATCTCCTCGATCGCCTGGTAGATGACCGTGTAGTAGCGCACGTCGACGCCCTCGCGGGTGGCCCGCTCGGTCGCCTTGCCCTGCGCCCGGACGTTGAACCCGAGGACGATCGCGTCGGACGCGGTCGCCAGGTCGATGTCCGATTCGGTCACGCCGCCGACGCCGCGGTGGACCACGTGCAGTTCGACGTCTTCGCCGACGTCCAGCTGCAGCAGGGCCGCTTCGAGCGCCTCGACGGTACCCGAGTTGTCACCCTTGATGATCAGGTTGAGGCTGCTCGTCTCCTTCAAGGCGGAGTCGAGGTCCTCGAGGCTGACCCGCTTGCGGCGCGACGCGTTGAGCGCGTTGCGGGTGCGGGCGGAGCGGCGCTCGGCGATCTGCCGGGCGACGCGGTCCTCGTCGACCACCAGGAAGGTGTCGCCCGCTCCCGGCACCGAGGTGAACCCGATGACCTGGACCGGACGCGAGGGCAGTGCCTCGGTGACGTCCTCGTTGTGCTCGTCGACCATCCGGCGGACGCGGCCGTAGGCGTCGCCCGCCACGACCGAGTCGCCGACGCGCAGCGTGCCGCGCTGGACCAGGACGGTGGCCACCGGGCCGCGGCCGCGGTCGAGGTGCGCCTCGATCGCGACGCCCTGTGCCTCCATGTCCGGGTTGGCCCGGAGGTCCAGGGCGGCGTCCGCGGTCAGCAGGATCGCCTCGAGCAGACCGTCGATGTTGATGTTCTGCCGCGCGGAGATCTCGACGAACATCGTGTCGCCGCCGTACTCCTCCGCGATGAGGTTGTACTCGGTGAGCTGCTGCCGGATCTTGTCCGGGTTCGCGCCCTCCTTGTCGATCTTGTTGATCGCGACCACGATCGGGGCCTTCGCGGCCTGCGCGTGGTTGATCGCCTCCACCGTCTGCGGCATGACGCCGTCGTCGGCCGCCACCACGATCACCGCGATGTCGGTCGAGTTCGCGCCTCGGGCACGCATGGCGGTGAACGCCTCGTGACCCGGGGTGTCGATGAAGGTGATCAGCCTCGGCACGCCCTCCAGCTCGGTCTCGATCTGGTACGCGCCGATGTGCTGCGTGATCCCGCCGGCCTCGCTTTCGCGGACCTTCGTCTTGCGGATCGTGTCGAGCAGCCGGGTCTTACCGTGGTCGACGTGACCCATGATGGTGACGACCGGCGGCCGGACCTGCAGGTCCTCCTCGCCGCCCTCGTCCTCGCCATAGGTGATGTCGAAGGTCTCCAGCAGCTCGCGGTCCTCCTCCTCGGGGGACACGACCTGGACGACGTAGTTCATCTCGCCGCCGAGCAGCTCGAGGATGTCGTCCGACACGGACTGCGTCGCGGTGACCATCTCGCCGAGGTGGAAGAGCACCTGCACCAGCGAAGCCGGGTTGGCGTCGATCTTCTCGGCGAAGTCGGTCAGCGAAGCGCCGCGCGGCAGCCGGATCGTCTCGCCCTGCCCCTTGGGCAGGCGGACGCCGCCGACGCTGGGCGCCTGCATGTTGTCCATGTACTCCTGGCGCTTCTGCCGCTTCGACTTGCGGCCCTTGCGCGAGGGCCCGCCGGGACGGCCGAAGGCACCGGCCGTGCCGCCGCGACCGCCGGGGCCGCCGCGGCCGCCGCCGCGGAAACCGCCGCCGCCCGCGGGAGCGCCGCCGCCACCGCCACCGGGACGGAAGCCGCCGCCACCGCCACCGCCGCCACCGGGACGGAAGCCGCCACCGCCGCCACCGCCGCCGGGTCCGCCGCGGAAGCCGCCGCCACCGCCGCCGGGACGACCGCCGCCGCCACCGGGACGACCGCCGCCGCCAGGACCGCCTCGGCCGCCGGCCGGTCCGGCCGGACGGGCGCGGCCCGGCATCATGCCGGGGTTCGGGCGCGGGGGCATGTTGCCCGGGCTCGGCCGGTTGCCGCCGCCCTGCCCGCCGGGACGCGGCGGGCGCTCTCCGCCGCCCTGGCCGCCGCCCGGACGCGGGGGACGGTTGTCGCCGCCCTGGCCGGGGCCGGGGCGCTGGGCGGGCGGACGCGGGGCCGGGGAACCGGACCCGACGCCGAACGGGTTGTTGCCGACCCGCGGGGTGCGCGGACCAGGCTTGGGACCGCCGGGCTTGGGGCCCTGCGGCTTGGGCGGCACGACCGAACCCGCGGACGACGAGTCCTGCGGCTTCGGGGCCGGCTTCGGCGCGGCGGGCTCGGCCTTGGCGGCCGGGACCTCCGGAGCCGGGGCCGGCTGGGCCGGAGCGGGCGGGCGCGGCCCGGGACGCGGGCCGCCGGGCTTCGGGCCCGGCGCGGCCGGCTTGACCGACTGCGGTCCCGGCTTGACGGCCGGGGCCTGCTGCGGCGCGGGGGCCGGAGCGGACGGGGCCGGCGAAGCGGCGCTCTGCTGCTGCGGAGCGGGCGGCTTCGGGGCCGGAGCGGGCCGCGGTCCGGGGGTGGGACCGGGCTTCTTCCCGCCCTTGGCGGGGTACGCGTCGCGGAGCCGGCGGGCGACGGGCGCCTCGACGGTGGACGACGCGGACTTCACGAACTCGCCCTGCTCCTTCAGCTTGGCGAGAACTTCTTTGCTGGTGATGCCGAGCTCCTTAGCGAGCTCGTGTACGCGGGCCTTGCCTGGCACAGCTCTCCTCATCTAGGGGAGGCCAGGCGGAAGACCCGCTGACCTCGTCCTTATCGTCGCGCGTTCATGGCTTCAGCTTCACGGCTGACTCATGACGGGTCGACCTGCTTCCTTGTTTCTCGCGACTCCGGGGTTGTCCCGGCGTCGTTGTCCGCGGCGAACGCCGCGTGGTCGTGCAGCCCCTCGGCGTCGAGCGCGCCCTGGACCCGAAGAGCCCGGGGGAACGCCCGCTTCCGCTCGGCTTTGGCCAGGCAGGCCGTTCCGGGATGCAGCCACGCTCCCCGGCCCGGCAGCCGCCGACGTTCGTCGACGACCAGCCGCCCGTCCGCCGCGACCACGCGCAGCAGTTCACCGGTCAAGTCCCGTTTCCGGCAGCCGACACACGTGCGCACCGGCGACTGCCGGTGACGCTGGAGGTCGGGGGTGTCCCCAGTAGCCCTTCGCGGGTCTTGAACCGTTGTCGAGTCTAGCGCCTGCACCTTCAGTCGGCCGAACCGGTTGCCGCGGCGGGCCGCGCCTGGCCGGCGTGGTCTTGCTCACCCTCGGCCTCGGCGGGCGCGGCGTCGCTGCGGATGTCGATCCGCCAGCCGGTGAGCCGGGCCGCGAGACGAGCGTTCTGGCCTTCCTTGCCGATCGCGAGCGACAGCTGGAAGTCGGGCACCACGACCCTGGCCGTCTTGGCCCGCTCGTCCACGACACGTACCGAAACAACCTTCGCCGGGGACAACGCATTCCCGACGAACTTGGCGGGGTCCTCGGACCAGTCGATGATGTCGATCTTCTCGCCGGCCAGCTCGCTCATCACGTTGCGCACGCGCGCGCCCATCGGGCCGATGCAGGCGCCCTTGGCGTTGACCCCGGGGATGGTGGAGCGCACGGCGATCTTCGACCGGTGCCCCGGCTCGCGGGCGACCGCGGCGATCTCGACGGTGCCGTCGGCGATCTCCGGGACCTCCAGCGCGAACAGCTTGCGCACCAGGTTCGGATGCGAGCGCGACAGCATGATCTGCGGGCCGCGGTTGCTGCGCGACACCCCGAACACGAACGCCTTGATCCGGGTGCCGTGCTCGTAGGACTCCCCCGCGACCTGTTCGGCCTGCGGCAGCACGCCCTCGGTGTCGCCGACCTGGATCACGACCATGCCGCGGGCGTTGGCGCGCGCGTCGCGCTGCACCACGCCGGCCACGATCTCGCCCTCTTTGGCGGAGAACTCGCCGTAGGTCTTCTCGTGCTCGGCGTCGCGCAGCCGCTGCAGGATGACCTGGCGCGCGGTGGTGGCGGCGATCCGGCCGAAGCCCTCGGGGGTGTCGTCCCATTCCTCGTCGACCTCGCCGTCGGCGGTGAGGGTGTGCGCGAGGACGCGGACGAGGCCGGTCTTGCGGTCGATGTCGATGCGGGCGTGCGGCTGGTGGCCCTCGGTGTGCTTGTACGCGGTGAGCAGCGCGGTCTCGATGGCCTCGATGACCGTGTCGAAGGGGATGTCCTTGTCCCGTTCGATCGCCCGCAGCGCGGCGATGTCCACGTTCACTTCGACTCCTCCTTCTTCTCGTTCTCGTCCGCGGTCAGCATCTTCAGTTCGTCTGCGGGCGGTTGCTTGAATTCGACTTCCACCACGGCCTTCGCGACGGACTGGTAGGAGACGTCCTTGATCCGGCCGTCGACGAGGACCCGCGCGCTCTTCTCGCCGGCGTGCCCGACGCGGCCGAGGTAGGCGGCCCCTTCGACGGGCGTGATCTTGACGAGGCGGAAGCGGGCGCGCCGCCAGTGCCGCTGCTGGGTGAGCGGGCGGTCGAGGCCCGGCGAGGTGACCTCGAGCGTGTAGGCGCTCGCCAGCACGTGCTCGTTCTCGTCGAGGGCGGCCGAGACGGTGCGGCTGACCTCGGCGACCTCGTCCAGCCCGACGCCGTCGTCGGAGTCGACGACGACCTTCACCAGCTGTCGCCTGCCGGCTTGCTGCACCTCGAGCGAGTCGAGGTCGAAACCCGCGGTCGTGACGGCTTCGGCCACGATCGGCTCCAGCCGGCTGGCGAGTTCGTTGGGCACGTGGAGCACTCCTGTTCGGCCTGTTGGTCAGTGGAGGTCAAGCTTATCCTGCGCCCCCGCCAGGACGCGCGAGCGGCGGCGCACCCGGGCGGCCTGGCAGGATGGGCCGACGTGACCGCAGACTTCTCCCGGCGCGCCGTGCTGCGTCTGGGCGCGCTGAGCGCCACTGTCGCCGCGGCTGTGCCGCTCGCCGCCTGCTCGGGCGGCTACGACGACGCCCCCGACCCGTTGGCCCCGCTGCTGGCGATGGCCGAGGCGGACGCCGCCGCGGCCAGGAAGCTGCCCTCCGGCGGCGACGCGGCAGGTCAGGTCGCCGACGCGAGAGCCGCGCAGGCGGCCGCGCTGAAGGCCGAGGTGGACCGGCTGAACCGGCCCAAGAAGGCGGCGAACGTCCCGCCCGCGCCCGCCGATCTCGGCGGGTTCAAGGACCGGCTCGCCGCCGCGCGCAAGCAGGCCGAGGACCTGGTGCCCGCGCTGCCGGCGTACCGGGCCGGGCTCGTCGCGTCGGTGGCCGCCGGATGCGCCGGGCTGCAGCGGGTCGCGCCGGAACTCGGGCCGGGCGCCGACGCGAAGGCCGCGGCCGCGCCCTCCTCGGTGCCGAAGGAAGCGGTGGACTCGCTGCAGAAGGCGCTGGCGGCCGAGCACGCGTCGTTGTGGGTGTACGGGCTGGTGACGGCGTTCCTGCCGGGCGACTTCGGGGACGCGGTGAAGACTGGACGCGCGGAGCACACCGCGCGCCGCGATGTTGTTACCCAAATGATCACTTCGGCTTCGGGGACGCCGGTGGCTCCTGAAGCCGCGTACGTGCCGCCTAAGCCGGTTACGGACACTGCTTCGGCTGCCGCGCTCGTGGCCAGCGCGGAGGCGGACACGGCGGCGGCTTGGCTCGCGGTGCTCACGCATACCGACGACTCGGGGTTGCGCGGGATGGCGCTGCAGGCGCTGGTGGCCGCGGCGCGGCGCGGGATGCCTTGGCGGCAGGAGGCCGGGCTGAAGCCTGCTGCGGTGGGGTTGCCTGGGCAAGCGTCGTGAGTGGCTGCGGCGGTTAGAACCGGCATCCGCGCGCACGAGACCCAGCCACGACGCATGCCGCACAGCTGCGCCGGGCGCGGGGCCTCGTGAGTGGCAATCACGGTTCTAACCGGGATTGCCACTCACGAGTCAGCGGAGCTTGCTGGACAGGTTCAGTGCGTTCTTCGCGATCCGGGTGAGCAGCTGCTTGTCATGGTGCCCGTAGTAGAAGTCCGTGAGCACGATCGTCACCTCGGCACCGGAAGCCTTCGATTCGTACTCGGCTTCGTCGCCGCTCAGTTTCGGGGCGTCGGTGTCGTGGAAGGTGCCGTCGCGGACCAGGTCGCTCACGTTGCCCGTGCCGTCGCGGTCGGTGAGCTGCTTGAGTTCGGTCGCCTTCGCCTCGTCGGGCATGGTGACCAGCACGACCGAGACCAGTGCCTTCGCTTCGCCGGACTGCACCGTGTACAGCGCCCGCGCCAGCGACTTGCACGGGTTGTCCTGGAAGAACTTCTTGGCGCCCGAGTAGGCGTTGGCGGCGCAGTCGGTGGCCTTGGTGGGGCCTTCGGCCAGCTTGTAGTCGAACGCGGGTTTCGTCGTCGCCGGGGGTTCGGCGACCGGCTCCTCCGGCGTGCTGTCGTGCCGGATCAGGTACCAGACGAGCCCGGCCACGACGGCGATCGCCACGAGCCCGGCTCCGCGCAGCAGCAGGGCGCGGTTGCGCGGTGGACCGGGCGGCGGACCCGGTTGCGCGGGCACGGCCGGGATCGGAGCCGTGTCCGAAGGACCGGGGGTGAAGTGCGGATGGGACACGGGAACACCGTAGTTCACCGCGTCAGTTCGCCGTGTCCCCGGCGCTCAGCCCAATGCGCGCAGAACGCGTTCGACGTCGTCAGGGCCGTTGTAGAGGTGGAAACCGACCCGTACCCGGCCGTTGCGGACGCTCGCGACGACGCCGGCTTCGGTGATCCGCGCCGGGTCGGCCTCCAGGGCCACGATCGCGCTCCCCTGCGGCTCCAGTCCGGCCGCGGTGAGCAGGGAATCGGCCAAACCGGTGTTGTGTTCGCGGACCGCGGCGAGATCCAGTGACGCGAAGTAGTCGAACGCCTCCGCTGCGCCGACGTGCGACAGCCATACCGGCGAAAGGTCGAACGCGCGGGCGTTTCCGGCCAGGCGCAGTGGCATTCCGTATACCGAGGACCACGGATCGTCGCCGGCGTACCAGTTCGCGGCGACCGCGCGGGTCCGTTCGCTCGCTCGCGGGTGCACGGCGAGCCAGGCGCAGCCGCGCGGCGAGAACAGCCATTTGTAGCCCGCGCAGACGATCCAGTCCGCCCACGCGACGTCCAGCGGCAGCCAGCCCGCGGCTTGCGTGACGTCGATCATGACCGGCACGTCCGCGGCTTCGGAGGCAACTCGCAGCGCGGCGGTGTCGAGGAGCGCGCCGTCGGCGGATTGCGCGAGGCTGACCGCGACGAGGTCGTGGCCCTCGACGTGGTCCGCCAGCTTCGCGAGCGGCACTTCGGTGACCTTGGCCCGCTGCGCGAACGGGAACGTGACGCTGGTGAATTCGCCCTCGGCAGCGAGAACGCGGGCCTCCGGGGACAGGCCGGCCGCGACGTTCGCCGCCAGCTGGGACACCGACGCGCCGATCGCCACCCGCTCCGCCGGCACTCCGGCGAGCCGCGCGAATCCGCTCCGGGAACGGGATACCGCCTCGTCGAAGCCGGACGGGGTGTCCTGCCCGGTGCGCCACCGGCGGACGGCGGTCTCGACGGCTTCGGCGACGGGCGCCGGCGGGATTCCGATGCTGGGCGTGTTGAGGTATCCGGCGGGGACGGCGAAATCGGTGCTTCCTCCGAAGATCATGTCGCCAGATTACGGGAGCAAAGCCGTGACTTCCCCGTACGACGGCGGTTTCCTCGGCAGCTCGGCCCCGTCCCGGATGGAGTCCACTGTGGCCAGTGCGGCGGAAAGTGCTACGCGGTAAGGCGTTGAGCCGAGACTGACCCTCGCCACGCCCAAAGAAGCCAATCCGGAGAAAGTGGCTTTCCCGGGCAGGTGCAGGAGGTTCACCGGCACCTCGACGGCTTCGACCAGCTCCGCCACGTCCGCTGGCTCGTGCAGTCCGGGGACGAAGACGCAGTCGGCACCAGCGTCGGCGTACGCGCGGGCCCGGGTGATGGCGTCCGCGACCGGTCCCGTGCCGAGCCAGTGCGTGTCGGTGCGGGCGTTGAGGAACATGCCCGGGACGCGCTCGCGCACCTTGGCCAGCAGTGCGGCTTGGACGACGATGGGAGCGAGGGTGTCGCCGCGGCCGTCCTCCAGGTTGACGCCGACCACCCCGGCATCAGCGAGTTCCGCGACGAGGTCCGCGACTGCCGACGGGTCGGCGCTGAAGCCGTCCGCCAGGTCGACGCTGACCAGGATGTCCAGTGGTGCCAGCGATTTCGCCAGTGCGACGGTCGCGGCGCGGGACTCCGGGGCGCCGTCGGCGAGACCGGCGGCGGCCGACACACCGAGGCTGGTCGTGCCGACGGCCGGGTGGTCTGCGGCGGCGAGGGCGGCAGCGAAGCCGAACTCCCAGACATTCGGCAGCAACAGCGGGCGGCCCGGGACGTGCAGGGCGGCGAAGGAGGTCATGTCCGCCACGGTACGACGCCGATGCTTCGGCGGCGGCCGAACCGTCGGTCAGCCTCCGGAACCGCCGGAGAAGGCGGCGATCCGGACGGCGCGGCGTCCGGCGACTGCCTTGCGCAGTGCCGGGACCACTGGTCCGGCGAGCTTCTCCAGTTCGGCCAGCCGGTCGGCGTGCTGGCGGGCTTCCGATCGCGACATCCCGGCACCGGAGGCCGCAGCTAGTGCGGCCAGCGCGGCGGTTGAAGCGTCTACTTCGGACAGTGGTGCGGTCAGTGCGTGGTTCAGGTCCGCGCGGGCAGCGCGTACCCGAGACGAGTCGGCAGGGACCAAAACCTTGCGGTGCAAGAACGAGCTGGTTCCCTCTTCGAGAAGTCCCGACGCGGACAGCTGCGTTTCCAACGACTGCAGCGTGTCGTTCCGGCCCCGGCGAAGCAAGGCGCGCCAGGACGCCGGGCTGTGGGTGCGGAGGTCGGCGAGCAGGTCGTCGAGCAAGAGGTCGCCGGTCGGGGCGGCGCCGGTCGGCTCGGCATGGCCGCGTTGGTCGCGGAGGTTGCCGCGCAGCACCAGGTCGGTCACCGCGGCCGCGCGGACCAGCAGGGCCGTGTTCGGGCGGCGGGAGGCCGGTTCGCAGGCGAGGAAATAGGCTCGCGCGGGCAAGGAGTCGCTCATTGTTTCTTCACCTCTGGCCAGATCGTTTCCCAGGATTGCTTCCGCCCGGTGTACAGCCACATCAGCCCGGGCACCACTTCAGTCACCGAAGAGAAGTACGGTCGCAGCAACGCCGGATCGAAACCCGCGAAGAGCACATTCCGCGCGGAATCCGGCGGGCGGTCAAAGTACCAGTATCCTCGGTGTCCACTGTAGACATTGTTGATCCCGTAGCGCGGCCCGTAGTACTCCACGGCGGCGGCGAACGGGTAGATTTCCTCGTATACGGCGGTTTCCCGGCGCACTGATTCAGGCAGGGAGAGATACGCCTGCCCGACGCCGTCCGCCAGTTGCAGTTGCGCGGTCTCCCCCGCCGCGAACACCGTGCCGAGCGGAAACGGACCGAACGACGTGGCTTTCATCGAAGCGGGCCACACCGGCAGCCCGGCCACGGTGACCGCAATGGAAAGCGTGAAGGCGATTCCGGCCGGAATTTTCCACCAGCGCACCAGATTCCGGCGCGAAAGCTCCGTCGCGGCGGCGGCGAACGGCAGCGAATACAGGCTCATCAAATAGTAAGACCGGCCGTGCGTCGCGAGGATCACCGCCACGACCAGCAGCAACGCCACCGCGAGATATCGGTACGGCATCAGGTCCGGCGAACGCAGCAGCCGCCACATCCCGTACAGCAGGGCCAGCACGCCGATGCCCATTCCCGCACCGAGCAGACCGTCGCGCGCGAAGGTGAGGTAGCCGGGGAATTCGGCCGCGACGACTTCGCCCATCCGGGTGTAGGCCCAGCCGTGCGTGGCTTGCCAGAAGAAGGTCGGCAGGGTGGCCACGACGGCGATCAGCGCGCCCAGCCACAGTTTCGGCCGGGACACCAGCTTCCGCGGTCCGAGCACCAGCGCGGATACCAGCACCGCGCCCCACAGCGCGGGAATCAGGAACTTCGTCTGCAGCGACACCGCGGTGACCACTCCGGCCCACACGAGCAGGCCGTCGCGCCGGGTCCGGGTCCAGCGCACGAGCAGGAACACCACGAGCGTCCAGAAGAACGGGTCCAGCGCGTACGTCGCGACCCAGTGGCTGATGATCATCAGCCCCGAAGTCGCGTACGCCCCGGCCGCCATCAGCTGGGCCCCGCGGCCGCCGCCGAGTTCGCGGGCGGTCAGCGCGGTCACCACGACCCCGGCGCCGGCCGCGAGCGCCATCGGCAGCCGCAACGCGACCAGCGAGCCGGGGAACCACTGGTCGAGCGCGCCGGCCAGCAGCGGGACGAGCGGCGGCTGGTCGAAATACCCCCAGGCCAGATGATCTCGACCGGCCACGAGGAAGTACAGCTCGTCGAACCCGTGCGCGTACCGGGTGCTCGTCGCGATCAGCAGCGCGACGGCGCCCGCCGCGACCGCCAGCACCGGCAGCCGGGCGAACCGAGGGATTCCTTCGCTCGTCATGGCGTCGAGTCCACCGCGCCGGGCGGGTGCGGGGTAAGCGTGCTCGGTAGCGACTCGCAGCGACGAAAGTGGATCTCTCGCGGCCGATCCGCAACTTTCGGCGGTAGCCGTCATCCGGGCGGTGCGGATCCAGCGCGTCCGCGCGGGCGAGCGGATACCGTGGCCGGGTGACCAGCACGTGCCATCCCTGGCCGCGGAGGACCGACTGGCTCTGGCTTGGCGGCACCGCGCTGGTGTTCGCCTGCCTCGACGTCGGGCTCTTCTTCGCCGCCGGACCCACCACCGGGTTCCTCGGGCCGTACGCGTCGCTCGTCCTGGAACTGGTCTGCGACGCGGCGCTGCTGCTCATGGCGCGCTTCCCGAACGCGGTGGCCGGTCTGCTGATCGTGGCTTCCTTGGCGATGCTGGCGTCCGACCTCTTCTCCCCCGGCCTGCTCGTGCCCACCCGGCAGCCGACGCTGATGACCGTCCCGACGATCACGCCGATCGTGCTGGCTCAGCTCGTCCGGCAGCTGGACCGGCGGCGGCTGTTGTGGATCGCCGGCTGCCTGGCCCTGCTGGCGACACGGCCGTGGACCCCGGCCTGGAACACGACGCCGTTCGGGCTGCTGGGCACCGCGCTGCCGGTGGCGATCTCGCTGTACTTCGAGGCCCGGCGGCAGTTGCTGAGTTCCTTGCGAGACCGCGCCGAACGCGCGGAGCGCGAACAGCATCTGCTCGCCGAACAGGCGCTGGCGGCGGAGCGGCGGCGGCTGGCCAGCGAGATGCACGACGTGGTCACCCACCGGCTGAGCCTGATGGTGCTGCACGCGGGCGCGCTCGGGGTGACCTCGCCCGATCCGTCGGTGAAATCGGCCGCCGAGGACATCCGCCGCGAGGGCGCGCATGCCCTGGACGAGCTGCGCGACCTGGTCGGCGTGCTGCGCAACGGCACCGGAATCGAACCTCCGGTGCCGAGTCCGCCGCTGCCCGGCGAGGTGGCGGATCTGGTCGCCGAATCGGTGGCGGTCGGCATCGCGACCGAGCTTTCCGTGACCGGCGACCGGACTTCGGTGTCGCCGACGGTCGCGCGCACCGCGTACCGCGTGGTGCAGGAGGCGCTGACCAACATCCGCAAGCACGCGCCGGGCTGCTCGGCGACGGTTTCGCTGCGGTATCACCCGGGCGGGCTGGACGTGGCGGTCGTCAACACGCGCGCGACCCGGCCGCCGGACGCGGCGCTCGCGGGCAGCGGCTCCGGCGCGGGGCTGAGCGGGCTGCGCCAGCGGGTCGAACTCGTCGGCGGGACCTTCGAGGCGGGCCCGGTGCCCGGCGGCGGGTTCCGGCTCGGTGCGATACTTCCCGCCTACGTCCCGACCACGGAAGGTGCTGCCCGGTGATCACGGTCGTGGTGGCCGACGACGAGCCGATGGTGTGCGCGCACCTGCGCACGATTCTCGGCTCGGCCGGCGACATCGAGGTCGTCGCCCAGGCACAGGACGGCGCCGAGGCGGTCGAGGAAGTGATCCGGCACCGGCCGGCGGTGGTGCTGATGGACCTGCGGATGCCCGGCGTGGACGGGCTGGCCGCGATCGAACGGATCTGCGCGCTGCCGGAACCGCCCGCGGTCGTCGCGCTGACGACGTTCGACGCGGACACCTACGTCATCCGCGCGCTCCGTGCGGGCGCGGCCGGATTCCTGGTGAAGTCGACGCCGCCGGAGGATCTGATCGGCCTGGTGCGCGTCGCCGCGGACGGGCACACGGTGCTTTCGCCGTCGGCCGCACGCCGGTTGGTCGCGCTGTCGTCGGACGGCCACCGCCGGGACGACGAGGCCCGCCGCCGGACCGCCGGGTTGACCGAGCGGGAGCGGGATGTGTTGGCCTGCTTGGGCGAAGGACTGTCCAATGCGGACATCGCCGGCCGGCTGCACCTGGCGGAGGCGACGGTGAAGAGCTACGTGTCGCGGATGCTGGTGAAGCTCGACTGCACGAACCGGACCCAGGCCGGATTGCTCGCGCACGAGGCCGGGCTCGTCGGCCGCTAGCTCATTTCAGCAGAGAACCCAGCCGTTGTGCCGAAGCCACCACCAGCCGGCCCAGTTCGTCCGGGTCCGGGGCCTCGAACAGCGACAGCCCGATGCTCGTGCCCGGAGCGTCGCGGCCGGTCGGCACCACCGCGGAGATGCCGGTGATCCCCGGCGCGATCTCCCCGACCGACACCGCGTACCCCCGGGTCCGGGCGCGGGTGATCTCCTCGCGTTCGCCTTCCACCGGCGGTTCCGCCGCGAGCAGCGCGAGCCCGGCCGAACCGCGGCCGATCGGGTCCAGCTGGCCGCTGCGGAACGACACGTGCATCCGCGCCTGCCGCGGTTCCACGATCATCAGCATCCGCACCTGTTCGGCGTTTTCGCGGACCACTAGGTGCGCTGACGCGCGCCCGGCGTCCGAAAGCTCCTCCAGCACCGGGCGGGCGAGCGTGCGCAGGTCCTGTTCGACCGGCTCGGCGAGGCGCACGAGACCGGTGCCGAGCGAGATCCGCTTGAACCGGTCGCGCCGGCACAGGTGGTGCGCCTCCAGCGTGCGCACCAGCCGGTGCGCGACCGTGCGGTGCACGCCGATGCCGTCGGCGATCTCGGTCATCGTGAGCCCCTGCGGATGCTCGACCAGCAGCTCCAGCACCTGAAGCCCGTGGCTCAGCGTCTTCGACGTCCCCGATTCGGACACACGGCTCCCTTGACGACAGTTGTCCGGCGACCTACTGTTCCTACATATCGCACGGTGCGTGCGAATATAGCACGTTTGCCGCTCCAGGCAACTCCCCTTGCGGATCGAGGTTTCGGACATGAGCGAAGTCCCGGTTGAGGACGTGCTGGCGGTGCATCAGCTCTACGGCCGCCAGAGCCACGCCATCGACTCCGGCGAGGCCGCGCGCTGGGCCGCGACCTTCACCCCGGACGGGGAGTTCGTGTCGCCCAGCTATCCGGAACCCGCGGTCGGCACGGCCGCACTGACCGCCTTCGCCGAGCGGTTCCACGCCGGCTGCGTGGAGTCCGGCGAGCGGCTGCGGCACGTCGTGTCCACTATGGAAGTCCGATCAGGACAGTCCGGGGATGCCTTGCGAGCGCTCGCCTATCTGCAGATCGTCGGGACGCCGGAAGGCGGCTCCCCCGCTTGCACCGGCTCACCGTGCTGGACGACGAACTCGCGCGCACCGCGGACGGCTGGCGCGTGCGCCGCCGCACCGTGCACCGCGAGCCCTGAGAAACAGGAGGAGAAAACCCAGATGACCACTCTCGAGCCCACCGGCCCCGGCCGGGTGCTGCACCAGCCCGCGACCGCGCGCTACCCGGAGATGCCGGGCAAGGTCGCCGTGGTCACCGGCGCGGCCCGCGGCATGGGCGCCCGGTTCGCCGCCGGCCTCGCCACGCGCGGGGTGCACGTGGTGGGCGGCGATCTCGACGCCGCCGCGATGACCGCCACCGCCGACGACCTCACCGCCGCGCTGGCCGCCGAGTCCATTGAGGACAAGCCGGGCCGGATCGTCGCGTCCGCTGTGGACGTCACCCGCGCCGAGGACCACGTCGCGCTCGCCCAGCGCGCGATCGACGAGTTCGGCCGCATCGACTTCTGGGTCAACAACGCCGGGATCTTCCCGTACGCCGAGGTTCCCGACATCACTCCGGAGCAGATCCGGTCGACGCTTTCGGTGAACGTCGAGGGCGTGCTGTTCGGCGCGCAGGCCGCGGCCGCGCGGATGGAGCCGGGCAGCGCGATCGTCAACATGGCTTCGGTGTCCGCGGTCCGTGTGCGCAAGGGCCGCGCGGCGTACTGCAGTTCCAAGGCGGCCGTCGCGCACCTCACCGAATCGCTCGCGGTGGAACTCGGCGACCAGGGCATCCGGGTCAACGCCATCGCCCCGGGCTACATCGACACCGAAATGACCCGCTGGATCCAGGACGACGCCCCGGCGCTAGCGAAGGCGCTGGACGCGGTGCCGCTGCACCGGATCGGCTCGCCGGAAGAGGTGTGCAGCGTCCTGCTGTTCCTGCTCTCGGACAGCTCGCGGTACGTGACCGGGCACAGCCTGGCGGTCGACGGCGGCTCCCGGCATGTCTGACGCCACCGAAGCCGTGCGCTACCCGGACGTCGTGCTCGTGACGGGCGCGGCGAACGGGATGGGCGCGCAACACGCCCGCGCGCTCGGCGAGCGTGGCGTGCACGTCTGCGTCGCGGATTTCGCTGGTGCGGACGAAATCGCGGAAGAGATCCGCGCGGCTGGCGGTGCGGCCACTCCGTACACAATGGACGTGGTCGAACCAGCACAGTGGACTCGCGTGCTCGACCGGATCCGCGTCGAGCACGGTTCGCTCGGCGGGCTCGTGAACAACGCCGGGATCTCGCGGCGGCTGGAATTCCAGGACACCACCGCGGAGGTCTGGGACCGCGTGCTCGCGGTGAACCTGTCCGGGCCGTTCCACGGGATGCGCGCGGCCGCGCCGCTGATGCGCGATTCGGGCGGCGGTTCGATCGTGAACATCTCGTCGATCTCCGGCCAGATCGGGTACTTCTCCCCGCCTACTCGGCGAGCAAATGGGGACTGACCGGGCTGTCGAAATCCGCCGCGGGCAATTTCGCGAAGTGGCGGATCCGGGTCAACTCCGTCCATCCCGGACTGGTCGACACCGGGCTGCTGGCCGGCGCGGACGCGTTCGTCAAGTCCGCTGTGGACAGTGTGCCCGCCGGGCGGATGGCCGATCCGAAGGAAATCACCGAGGCGGTGCTGTTCCTGCTGTCGGACCGGTCCACCTACTTGACCGGGAGCGAGGTCACTGTGGACGGCGGTCTCGTCTCGAACGGTCTCTACCATCGCATTCTCGCCGAAGCCGGAGGTGATCTGGGATGAGCGTCGACACGGACGTCGTGGTGATCGGCGGAGGCGGCGCGGGATTGGCCGCCGCCGTGTCCGCGGCCGAGCACGGCGCCTCGGTGATGCTGTTCGAGTCGGAGAAGGAACTCGGCGGCTCGACCCAGCTGTCCGCGGGCATGCTCACCGCGGCGGGCACGAGCGTCCAGCGCGCGCTCGGCATCGAGGACACGCCGGAACGGTTCTTCCAGCACTATCTCGATCTGAACCAGTGGCAGCTGAAACCCGGTCTGCTCAAGACGTTCTGCCGCGAGGCCGGGCCTGCCGTCGAATGGCTGATCGGGCTCGGCGCGGAGATCCCGGCGAAGGTGTCGCACGACGCGCACACACCGGGCCTGACCCGCGCGGGGGTCGAGGACGTGTGGCGCGGGCACGTGCCGAAGGACCAGGGTTACGGCCTCGTCCAGGTGCTCGACCGCGCGCGCCGCAAGGCCGGCGCCGAGGCGGTGCTGAACACCCGGGTCGAACGGCTGCTCGTGGAGGACGGCCGAGTCGCCGGCGTGGTCGCCGACGGCATCGAGGTCCGTGCGAACGCGGTGATCGTGACCAGCGGCGGGTTCGCCCAGGATCCCGCCCTGCGCTCGCGGTACTACCCGGACGCGGACGCGGCGGGCGAGGATCTGTTCGTCGTCGCCGCGCCCGGTTCCCGCGGCGATCACTTCGCGTTCGGCGAACAGGTTTCGGCCTCGATCACCGGCGAGGGCTGGGGTTTGCTGCTGCCGACCGCGTATTTCCAGCGCCTGCACCACTGGCAGTCCGGGTTCCCGCCGCGTTCGCGGGTACTGGTGAACGCGCACGGCCGCCGGTTCATGGACGAGGACGCGTCGTACGCGGTGTCCAGCGGCATCATCTCCGCGCAGGACGGTCCAGTGTGGATGGTCTTCGACGACCGAGCGCGCCGCGATCTCCCGCCGGGCTACGCACATTGGAACGCCGACCACGTACTGTCCGAAGCGGACGCTGGCCGCACCCTGCGGGCAGACACGCTGGAGGAACTCGCGGGCAAGATGAACGTGCCCGCCGACGCCCTCCAGGCCACTGTGGACAGATGGAACACCCAGCTCCCCACCGGAGAGGACCCGGAGTTCCTGCGGCACGAAACGCTGTCCGCGAAGGGCGCGACCGAACCGCCCGCGAAAATCGCCACCGGACCGTTCTTCGCCGCCCGCACGCTGCCCGCCGAACTGGTCTGCACGCACGCCGGGCTGGAGATCGACTCCAGCGCCGCCGTGCTCGATGTCCGCGGCAACCGCGTGCCCGGTCTGTTCGCCGCGGGCGAGGCCGGTGCCGGAGTGCTCGGCTTCCGCTACGTCGGCGGCGGCAACGCGGTCGCCAACGCCGTCACCATGGGCCGGATCGCCGGTCGCTCCGCCGCTTCCTGACCCCCCATAGAGTTACTGCTCACCGTCGAGGAGAACCCATGTCCGTCCCCGCCGCAGCCGCCACCACGGCGGACTCCCCGCTGGCCAGACGCACCGTCCGCAAGGTCGGCGTCCGCGTCATGCCGATCGTCCTGCTGCTCTACATCTTCAACTACATGGACCGGGCGAACATCGGCTACGCCCAGCTCGGCATGGCCAAGGAACTCACCATCACGGCCGCGACGTTCGGCGTCGCGTCGGCGATCTTCTTCCTCGCCTACGTGGTGTTCGAGGTCCCCAGCAACATGATCATGAAGAAGGTCGGGGCCCGGCTGTGGCTCAGCCGGATCGCGGTCAGCTGGGGCATCGTGACCGTGCTGACCGGGTTCGTCGCGAGCGTGACGCACCTGATGATCGCGCGGATCCTGCTCGGCATCGCCGAGGCCGGCCTGTTCCCCGGGCTGCTGCTGTACCTGACCTTCTGGTTCCGCGGCAAGGAGCGCGGCCGTGCCATCGCGACGCTCGCGCTCGCGCAGCCGATCGCGCTGATCCTCGGCAGCCTGTTCGGCGGCTGGATCCTCGACCACGTGCACTGGTTCGGCATGAGCAGCTGGCAGTGGGTGTTCATCCTGCAGGGCGCGCCCGCGGTGCTGATCGGCCTGCTGACCTTCTTCTACCTGCCGAACAAGCCCGCCGACGCGAAGTTCCTCACCGCCGAGGAAAGCACCTGGCTGCAGGCCGAGATCGACCGCGAGTACGTGCCCGAGGAGAAGGAGACGTTCCTCGGCCAGCTGCGCGCGGTGCGCGACGGCAAGGTCATGCTGCTGGCGATTTCCAACCTGTTCATCGCCTGCGGCCTGTACGGGCTGACGTTCTTCCTCCCGTTGATCGTGAAGCAGCTCGACCCGAAGTACTCCTCCACCAACATCGGACTGCTCGGCGCGATCCCGTACGTGGTCGGCGCGATCGGCATGCTGCTGCTCGCCCGCAACTCCGACCGCACCGGCGAGCGCAAGGGGCACGTGATCGGCACCGTGCTGGTGGCCGCGATCGGGTTCTTCGGCGCGATCCAGTTCAAGACCGTGCCGACGTTGTCGCTGGTCAGCCTGTCGCTGGCGGCGATCGGCGTGCTCGGCTACCTCGCGCCGTACTGGGCGATGGCCGCGCGCGTGCTGTCGAAGGAGCACACCGCGGTCGGGCTCGCCGCGATCAACTCGATCGCCGCGCTCGGCGGGTTCTTCGGGCCGTATGCGATCGGGCTCGCGGCGTCGGAGACCGACGTGACGATCGGGCTGTACTTCCCGATCGGCTGCCTGGTCGTCGCGGCGGTGATGCTGGCCTTCCTGAAGGTGCCGCGCGACGCCGGGGCCCGCGTCAAGAAGTAGTTTCGAGTTTGACTATCCCGGCGGCGCGGGTACCGTGCTTGTCCATGCAGGACGCCACCGCGCCGCCGGACCCCGACTCGCTCGACTTCTGGTCGTTCATCGCGCTGGCCAACCGCAGGCTGTCCGAGGAATTCGGGTTCCGCCACCAGCTCGCGACCGAGGTGCTGCTGACCCTGAACCGGGCGTCGAACCTGGTCACCTACGACCTCGAGTCCGCCGTGCACCGGCCGCGCGGGCGGTCGTGGTCGGCGTTCCGGGTGCTGTTCGTGGTGTGGCTGGCCGGGCCGCTCGAACCGTCCGCCGCCGCCCGGCTCACCGGGATGAGCCGGGCGGCCGTGTCGAATCTGGCGAAGACCCTGGTCAGCGAGGGGTTGCTGACGCGGACTCCGGGCGAGACCGACGGCCGTTCGGTGCGGCTTTCGCTCACCGAGGCCGGGCAGGCCGAGATGCTCGAGGTGTTCGAGGCACAGAACGAACGCGAGGCCGGGTGGGTCGAGGTGCTCACCGAGGCCGAGCAGCGCGTGCTGGTGATGCTGCTGGACAAGCTCATCTCCGGCCGGGCGGGCTTCGCCACCCGCCGCTAGCCCCTTTCGCCAGCTCAGTCAGTGGACTACGCTGGCCGGAAAGTAGTACATACTTTAATCACTTCGCGCCGAGGAGGCGACCCATGGCCTACTACCGCAGCGCGGGCAGCATCCCGCCGAAGCGGCATACGCAGCACCGCACGCCCGAAGGCGGGCTCTATTCCGAGGAGCTGATGGGCGAGGAGGGCTTCTCCTCCGACTCGTCGCTGCTCTACCACCGCGGCATCCCGTCCGCGATCGTGGACGCGACGCCGTGGGAGCTGCCGGACCAGACGCTCACCGAGAACCGCCCGCTCAAGCCGTTGCACCTCAAGCTGCACACGCTGTTCCCGGGCGAGGAATGGAAGAGCGCGGACGTCGTCAACCACCGCCGGCTCGTGCTCGGCAACGGCGACGTGCGGATCTCCTACGTCGCCGCCGGCGAGGCTTCTCCGTTGTACCGCAACGCGATCGGCGACGAATGCGTGTACGTCGAGTCCGGTGAAGCGGTCGTCGAGACGGTGTTCGGCGCGCTTCCCGCCCGCGCCGGCGACTACGTCATCCTCCCCCGCGCCACCACGCACCGCTGGGTGCCGAAGGGCTCGGAGCCGTTGCGCGCGTATGTGATCGAGGCGAACTCGCACATCGCGCCGCCGAAGCGCTACCTGTCGCGCTACGGCCAGCTGCTGGAGCACGCGCCGTACTGCGAGCGCGACCTGCACGGCCCGGCCGAACCGCTGCTCGCGGAAGGCACCGACGTCGAGGTGCTGGTGAAGCACCGCGGCTCGCGCGGCGTGGTCGGCACGCGCTACGTGTACCCGACGCACCCGTTCGACGTGGTCGGCTGGGACGGCTGCCTTTACCCGTACACGTTCAACATCTCCGATTTCGAGCCCATCACCGGCCGCGTGCACCAGCCGCCGCCCGTGCACCAGGTCTTCGAGGGCAACAACTTCGTCATCTGCAATTTCGTCCCGCGCAAGGTCGATTACCACCCGCTCTCGATCCCGGTGCCCTACTACCATTCCAATGTGGACTCCGACGAGGTGATGTTCTACTGCGGCGGGAACTACGAGGCGCGCAAGGGTTCCGGCATCGGGCAGGGCTCGATCAGCCTGCACCCCGGCGGGCACAGCCACGGCCCGCAGCCGGGCGCGGTGGAGCGTTCGATCGGCGCGGAGTTCTTCGACGAGCTGGCCGTCATGGTCGACACGTTCCGCCCGCTGGAAATCGGCGAGGGCGGCCACGCGAGCGACGACCCCGGCTACGCCTGGACCTGGGCAGGACGGGGACCGCAGTCGTGACCGAAGCCCTGACCCGCGGCCTGCTGGACGACGCGGCGGTCTTCCCGCCCGGTCTCGCGCCGCTGCCGGACGCCGTCGCCGCGCACGACCGGCACACTGCTTCGTCTTACGCGGCGATGGTCGGCCCGCTGGTCGTCGCCGCGTCCGGGCTGGCAGAACTCGCCGAGGTCGTCGCCGGCCGCGAAACGGTCCTGCCGCTCACCGTGACGCTGCCCGCCGGTCCGGCCGGGATCGTCGACGTCCTCAAGGCCGTCGACGGCCTGCCGGTGTCGGTCGAATCGCTGGAAATCGCGGTGCCGCAAGGAATGGACGTCGCCGAGTTCCTGTCCGCAGTGGACGGTTGCCCGGTCCCGGTCGCCGTGGAGATCCCCCGCGACGACCGCCGGGTTCCCTTGCTGCGGGCCCTTTCCGGCACCCCGCACAAGGCGAAGTTCCGCACCGGCGGCACGTCGGCCGAGTACTACCCGGACGAGGCCGAACTCGCCGCCGCGATCCGCGCGACCGCCGAGGCGGGCGTCCCGTTCAAGGCGACCGCCGGCCTGCACCACGCGATCCGCAACACGGACCCGGCGACCGGCTTCGAACAGCACGGCTTCCTGAACCTCCTGCTCGCCGCCGAGGCCGTCGACCGCGGTGCGGAGGACGCGGAAGTCATTGCCCTGCTTGCCGAACGCGACGCCACGACGGTCGCCGACCGCATCCGCGCCCTGTCCCCGGAACGCCTGGCGGCAGCCCGCGCGCGGTTCACGTCCTTCGGCACCTGCAGCATCACCGACCCGCTCACTGAACTGACCGACCTAGGCCTGATCGGAGCCACCGCATGACCGTGCTCGACATCCCCGCCGGCTCCCCCTTCGGCGTCGAAAACCTGCCGTACGGCGTCTTCTCGGCAGGCGACGGCAGTCCGCGAGTGGGCGTGCGCGTGGGCGAGCACGTGCTGGACCTGTCGATCGCCCTCGGCGACGCGGTCTTCGCCGAGCCGACGCTCAACGCCTTCATGGCGCAGGGCTACGACCGCTGGGTCGAGGTCCGCACGCGCCTCCAGACGCTGGTGACCGGGGAGGTGCCCGCCGAAGCCGTGCACGCGGTGGCCGACGTGAAGCTGCACCTGCCCGTCGAAGTCGCCGATTACGTCGACTTCTACGCCTCCGAACACCACGCGTCGAACGTCGGCCGCCTGTTCCGTCCGGACGCGGAACCGTTGCTGCCCAACTGGAAACACCTCCCGGTCGGCTACCACGGCCGCGCCGGAACGGTGTACGTGTCCGGCACCGACGTCGTCCGCCCGAGCGGCCAGCGCAAGGGCGAGGACGGCCCGGTCTTCGGCCCGAGCACCCGCCTGGACATCGAGGCGGAACTGGGCTTCATCGTCGGCGCGGGCACCCCCGCCAACACGCCGATCTCCCCCGACGACTTCCCTCGCCACGTCTTCGGCGCGGTCCTGCTGAACGACTGGTCCGCCCGCGACATCCAGGCCTGGGAGTACGTCCCGCTGGGCCCGAACCTGGGCAAGAGCTTCGCGACGTCCATCTCGCCCTGGGTGGTCCCGATCCTGGCCCTGGCCGAGGCCCGCGTCCCGCTGCCCGGCCAGACGTCCCCGGAACCCCTGCCCTACCTGCGGGAAACGTCGCCGTGGGGCCTGAACATCGACCTGACGGTGGAGTGGAACGGCCAGGAGGTCGCCCGCCCGCCGTACCGCGAGATGTACTGGTCCCCCGCGCAGATGCTGGCCCACCTGACCGTCAACGGAGCCTCCGCCCGCACCGGCGACCTCTACGGCTCCGGCACGATCTCCGGGGCGGACCCGGCGGAACGAGGCTCGTTCCTGGAACTCTCCTGGGGCGGCCGCGATCCCTTGACCGTCAAGGGCGAGTCCCGCACCTTCCTGCAGGATGGCGACGAGGTCACCATCACCGGCACCGCCACCACCAGCACCGGCGCGAAACTGGGCTTCGGCGAGGTAAGCGGACGAATCCTCCCCGCCCAGTAACTCCAACGGACGTGAAGGACTCCTTGAGGGAATCTATTTCCCTCAAGGAGTCCTTCACGGACCTCGACCGCCGCCGATGCACCCACCCCATCGAGGCACCCAGCCCTCCCCCGCACCCCGATACGAAGCCAAAACGCGGCGCGGGGGTGTTTGTCAAGGCATCTTTCCCGCCTTGACAAACACCCCCGCGCCGTAGTCACAATCGAGCTTCGGGGTGCCCCACGCAAGCACTACTCCGCAATCGGAGCCCCAGTCTTCTCCCGCACCTCTTCCAAAGAAACCCCAGGCGCGACCTCGACCAGCTTCAACCCGTCATCAGTAACATCCAGCACCGCAAGATTCGTGATGATCCGATTAACCACCCCAGCCCCAGTCAAAGGCAGGGTGCACTTCTCCACAATCTTCGGCGTCCCGTCCTTAGCGGTGTGATCAGTAATGATCACCACCCGACGAGCCCCGGCGACGAGATCCATCGCCCCGCCCATCCCCTTGACCAACGCCCCAGGAACCGTCCAGTTAGCCAAATCCCCATTGGCCCCGACCTGCAACGCCCCGAGCAACGCAAGATCAATATGCCCACCGCGAATCATCGCGAACGACTCAGCGGAATCAAACAAACTGGCCCCAGGCTGCAACGTAACAGTCTGCTTCCCAGCATTCACCAGATCCGGATCCTCTTCCCCCTCCCAAGGAAACGGCCCCAGCCCAAGAATCCCGTTCTCGCTGTGCAACGTAACCTGCACACCGTCCGGCAAATGGTTCGCCACCATCGTGGGAATCCCGATCCCGAGATTCACGTAATCGCCGTCCCGCAGCTCGCGAGCCCCGATCGCGGCCATCTCGTCCCGACTCCAGCTCACGCCGACGCCTCCTCACGCACGCGCACGGTCCGCTTCTCGATCTGCTTTTCCCGCTCAGCCGCCTTGATCAGCCGCTGCACGTAAATCCCCGGCGTGATGATCCGCTCCGGGTCGAGGTACTCGTCCGAGATCTGCTCGGTCTCGGCGATCGTCACCTTCCCGCAGGTCGCGACGAGCGGGTTGAAGTTGCGCGAGGCGTACCGGTAGATCAGGTTCCCGGCCGGGTCCGCGACGTAGGCGTGTACCAGCGAAAGGTCGGCGACGATGCCCCGCTCCTGCACGTAGGTGACACCGTCGAACTCCGCGTGCGGCTTGCCCTCGGCGATCGGCGTGCCGACGCCGGACTTGGTGTAGAACGCCGGGATCCCGGCGCCGCCCGCGCGCATCCGCTCGGCCAGCGTCCCCTGCGGCGCGAACTCCACCTCGACGGTCCCGTCGAGGTACTGCTGCGCGAACAGCTTGTTCTCGCCCACGTACGACGCGATGACGCGGCGCACCTGGCGGTTCTCGAGCAGGATGCCGAGCCCGGCCCCGTCGACTCCCATGTTGTTCGAGACGATCGTCAGATCGCGCACGCCCGAGTCCCGGACCGCCTCGATGAGGTCGTTCGGGTTCCCGGTGAGGCCGAAGCCCCCGACCGCGATCGTCAGCCCGTCCTCGAGCAGCCCGTCGAGGGCCTCCGCGGCGCTGCGGTACTTCGTCGGCACGGCATCCTCTCCACTTCGTTCGGTGAGTGGTCAGTCCCCGCATACAACCCAGCGCAGGGGAAACGGGTCAACCGACACGCCGGGATCCCCGGCAAACCTCTCGCGCACCGAACACCCGTGCCCGATGCGTTCACTGAGCGGACGTACCCTCTTCTCCGTGCCCACCTCGCCTCCCGACCACGTAGTCGGACGCGTGTCCGCGGTCCTGCGCGCATTGTCCACCTACCGCGACGGAGCGTCGACCTCTCAGGTCGCGCGCCAGTGCGCGCTGGCCCGGCCGACCGTGCACCGGCTGCTCGCGTCGCTGGCCGCCGAGGGCTACGTCGACCGCGACCGGCAGAGCGCCCGCTGGTACCTGGGCCCGGAGCTGTACCTGCTCGGCGAAGCGGCCGCCCCGCGCTACGACGTGACCCAGCAGGCGCGCGCGAGCGTCCACCGGCTGGCCGCGGCCACCGGGGAAAGCGCGTTCTTCTCCGCCCGCCGCGGCAACGAGACGGTGTGCCTGCTGCGCGAGGACGGCGACTTCCCGATCCGCTCGTTCGTGCTGTACGAGGGCGCGCGATTCCCGCTGGGCGTGGTGTCGGCGGGGCTGGTGGTGCTGTCGATGCTGCCGGACCGGGAGGTCGAGGAATACCTGTCCACTGTGGACCTCACCGCGGAGTGGGGCCCGGCACACAGGGCGGAGGAGGTGCGGGCCCGGATCGCGCGGACGCGGGAGGACGGGTACTCGACCAATCCCGGCCTGGTGGTCGAGGGCAGCTGGGGAATGGCGGCGGCGGTGTTCACGCCGAGCGGGGAGCCGGCCTGGGCACTGACGTTGACCGGGGTGGAGTCGCGGTTCCGGGCGGAGCGGAGGGGTGAGCTGGGGGCGTTGCTGCTCAAGGAGGCACATACGTTGACGAATGTGCTTCGGCAGCCCTCTTGAGTGTCCGGCTGCGCCGCTCACGAGGCGGTGGCGGCGTGCTCCGCGTCGTAAGCCGCGCGGGCGGCTGTCACCTGGTCCATGTTCTGGCGGGCCCAGCGGTCCAGCAGGTCCAGCGGTTCGGCGAGGTTGCGGCCCAGCTGGGTCAGTTCGTACTCGACCTTCGGCGGGATCACCGGGTACGCGGTGCGGACGAGGATGCCGTCGCGGACCAGGCTGCGCAGGGTTTGCGTGAGGACCTTCTGCGAGATTCCCTCGACGCGCTTGCCGATCTCGGTGAACCGCAGCGGGCCGTCCACCAGGGCGCCGACGATGAGCACCGTCCACTGGTCGCCGATCCGGTCGAGCAGCTGGCGCGTCGGGCAGTCGCGGTCGTACGGATTTCCCAGCATGGCGGCCTCCTCACTCTCCGGAAGAGAGTAACACTCCCCCGGGTCAGCGGGCTTTACCGAACCCGAACATTCGTCCCACACCGCTCGTACACCGGCGCGCGACCGTGGTCGCGAACGTCGACCCGGGAGGACGAGAACGATGCGAGGAACGAGGCGGCTGGCGCTGGCCGGCTGCGGGATCGCGGCGGCGCTGCTCGTGGCCGCGCCGGTCGCCAGCGCCGACCCGCAGGGTCCGGTCACGCTGAGTCCGCAGGAGGTGCAGCAGATGTGCACGGCCTGGGTGCCGAAACTGCGCAAACAGGCACAGAACCTGACCGACCGGATCAACGGCGGGCCGGAGGTCGCCGGGTCGGTCGCTAATCTCAAGGCGCGGGCGAACGACGCGCGCACGAAGGGCCATGCGGCGCAGGCCGACCGGTTGCAGAAGCGGGCGGACAAGCGACAGGGCCGGATCGGTGAGCTGGCGAACGCGGCGAAGCAGCTTGACGCGTTCACGGCCGCGCACTGCCCGGTACCCAAGTGAGGCGGCTCGTCGTGATCGCGGTCGTTGCAGTCGGGCTTGGCTGCGCTGCCTGCGATCAGCGGGCCGCGCCGGACGGTGATTTGAGCAGCATTCAGTCCACGCTGGACTCGATCCAGTCCGACATGGCGGGCGACGGGGCGCGGTGACCCGCGTACCGTTTGCTCCGACGTAGCCTGCCGGAGGAACGGGAGCCCGGATGGGGTCAGCTGGCCGCGGTCTCGTTCTCGTCGTGGAGGACGAGACCGCGATCGCCGAACTCGCCGCGCTGTATTTGCGGCGCGACGGGTTCGCGGTGGAGGTCGAGCCGGACGGGGCGAAGGCGCTCGCGGCGATCCGCCGGTCGCGGCCGGTCGCGGTGGTGCTCGACATCGGACTGTCCGGAATGGACGGCATCGAGATCTGCCGGGCCCTGCGCGCGGCGGGCGACTGGACGCCGGCGCTGTTCGTGACTGCCCGCGACGACGAGCTGGATCGCTTGCTGGGCCTGGAAATCGGCGCGGACGACTACTTGACCAAACCGTTCAGTCCCCGCGAGCTGGCTGCCCGGGTACGGACTGTGCTGCGCCGCGCGTCCGGCAATCCGGCCGCGACGCTCGCTTTTGGCGGTGTGCGCATCGACGTCGCGGGCCGCCGGGCCTGGGCGGGCGAGGCCGAGGTCGCGCTCACTTCCACTGAGTTCGATCTGCTCGCCTATCTGCTGCGTCACCCCGGTCAGGTCCTGTCGCGCGATCAGCTGCTCAGCGCGGTCTGGGGATACGCCGCGGCGGCCGGGACCCGCACGGTGGACGTGCATGTCGCACAGTTGCGGGCGAAACTCGGCGACGACAGTCCAATCCGGACCGTCCGGGGCATCGGCTACGCCGCGGACACCGGATGAGAGGCACGCTCGCCCTCCGGATCACCGTGGTGTGCCTGGCCGTCGCCGGGATCGCGGTGCTCGTGGCCGGGCTCGTCGCCTCCCGGCTGGTCCGCAGCACCGCTGATTCCGTGCTGCAGCAGTCGTTGCGGGACCAGGCCGACGTCGTCGCCGGGCAGCTCGACGGCACCGGGATCGGCAACCGGCTCGCGATCGGCAAGGTGGCCGCGGTGGTGCGAGGGCAGGGCATCGAGGTCGTCGTGCACCGGGTCAGCGGCCAGAATTCCGGGCAGGCGGCCGCGGTGCGCGCGGCGGAGCGGGCCGGGCTCACGTCCGGAAAGGACCGTTCGACGCGGGTCTCGATCGGCGACCTCGACTACCTCGTGGAGGTGCGGCCGGTCGGTCCGCAGGCGGCGTTCGCGCTCGTCCAGCCGGTGCGCAGCGCGGAGGCGACGCAGCACGCGTTGGTGCGCAACATCCTTCTGGCACTGGGCATCGGGCTGCTGGTCGCCGCCGTCGCCGGATACGTTTCCGGGCGGTTGCTGGGCCGTCCGCTCCGGCGTGCGGCCGCCGCGGCGGGCAGTCTCCGGGCCGGTCGACGCGACGTCCGGGTGCCGGTGGAAGGTCCCGCTGAGGTCGCGCAGGTCGCTGGTTCGCTGAATGAACTCGCCGACGCCCTCGCTCGAAGCGAAGCACGGCAACGGGAATTCCTGCTGTCGGTGTCTCACGAGCTGCGCACCCCACTGACGGCGGTGACCGGTTTCGCCGAGGCGATCGCCGACGGAGTCGCCGAGGGGCCGGACGCCCGCCGAGCTGGCGAGACCATCCATCGCGAGGCGCAACGGCTGGAACGGCTGGTGTCCGATCTGCTGGAACTCGCCCGCCTCGGTGCCGACGAATTCCAACTCGATCTGGGCACTCTCGACCTCGCCGCGTTGGTCCGGGACTGCGCGGAAGTGTGGGAACTGCGCTGCGCCCGTTCGGAGGTGCCGCTGACTGTGCAGTCGGACCCGGGAACCGCCCTGGTCACTGCCGATGCTCGACGGCTGCACCAGGTCGTGGACGGCTTGGCGGAGAACGCTTTGCGGGTCACGCCCGCGGGTGCGCCGATGGTGTTCGCGCTGGCTGTTGCGGAGGGCCACGCGCACCTGTCGGTCCGGGACGGCGGGCCGGGGCTCGCGCCGGAGGGCTATCCGGTGGCCTTTGAACGCGGGGTACTGAACGCGCGTTATCGCGACCGCCGTCCGGTCGGATCCGGCATCGGGCTGGCGCTGGCTCACGGACTGGTCACGCGGATGGGCGGCACGCTGACCGCCGGACCGGCCCCCGAAGGCGGAGCGGCGTTCACCATCACGCTGCCGTTGGCCCAGCCCAGCTAAGCGAGCAGAAGCGCCGCATCCCACTCCGTCTGCGGGACAGCCTTCCGCGCGTGACAGTGCAACGCGAGCGCGATCCCGGCGGCACCATCGAGAAAACCGGGGCGGTCCGGGGCTCGCGCCGGAGGGCTATCCGGTGGCCTTCGAACGCGGGGTGCTCAACGCCCGCTATCGCGACAGCCGTCCGGTCGGGTCCGGCATCGGCCTGGCATTGGCTCACGGACTGGTCACGCGGATGGGCGGCACGCTAACCGCCGGACCAGCCCCCGAAGGCGGGGCGGCGTTCACCATCACACTGCCATTGGCCCACCCCAGCTAAGCAAGCAGAAGCGCCGCATCCCACTCCGTCTGCGGGACAGCCTTCCGCGCGTGACAGTGCAGCGCGAGGGCGATCCCGGCGGCACCGTCAAGAAAACCAGGGCGGTCCGGGCCGAGCTGCGCGGACGGGTGGTCCAGGTGATATCCGAACGGCTTGCCGGGGTCGAAGGCCGACACGATCCGCTCCGCCATGGCGTCGGCTGCGGTCCAGTAGCCGGGGGTCTCGGTGTCGCAGGCCATCCGCGTGGTGATCTGCAACAGGCCCGCCCAGCCGTGGCAGAGCGAGAAGTCGTGGATGGCTCCGCCTTCGGTCGCCAGGACCGCGTCGAACGCGGCGGTGGCTTCGGCGGTCCAGTCCGGTGCGTCGAGAGCCCGTCCGGCCAGGTAAAGCGACCTGGCCAGGCCGGCGGCGCCGTAGCACCAGACGTCGCGGATCCGGCTCGCCGAGGGTCCGCCGTCGAGGTCGCCGAGCCAGTTGGGCCAGTACGGGCCGGCCGGGTCGACCGCGCGCCATCGGGTCAGCACGTCGACGACGGCGGCGATCGCTTCGTCGTGCCGGTCGACCCGGACTCCGGCGGTCCAGGCGAGCGCGAGCAAAGCCAGCGGGCCGCCGATGCCGTGTGCCACACCGAAATTCAGGTGCTCGGACACCTGCTCCGGGCCGTGGCTCACGTCGTGCAGGACCCACCAGCCCGGCCGGTCGCTGTCGTCGGAAACCGCGACCTCGACCAGTGCGGAGAGCACCGCGCGGAGTCCGTCTTCCTCGCCTCGGGCCAGCAGGTAACGGCCGATTCCGGTGATCCCGGAGATGACGTCGTAGCGCCAGGACCCGACCACGCCCAACCGCCGGAGGCCCTGCACCACGTGGTTCGCGTACTCCTTCGCGGAGGCGCTGACCGCTTCGTCCAATGCGGACAGCAGCACCGGGTAACGACCGGACCCGACAGCGGCGTTGTGGGCGGCGAAGGCCAGCGCGACCGGTCCGCGGAAGAGGCCGGGCTCGGCGGTCGGCCCGGCGTCCATGGCTCGGGCCAGGTATTCGTGCGCGAGCGGGCCGTACGCCGGGTCCTCGGCGGCGAGTTCGGCGAACAGCAGCGCGATGGCCGGGTAACCGTCCGAAAGGGACAGTGGGACCCACGGCGAACGGTCGCCGCCCGGCGCGGACATCCGGTTGCCGGGAGCGTCGGTGATGGCGACGACGTCGTCCGGGGAACTCAGTGTGCGGGCGATCGCTTCGACGGTGTTCATCGGTTCCGCTCCCGGTCGGCACGAGCCTGCGCGACGCCGCGGGCGATCGCGTAGCAGTTGCGTTCGGCGGCCGGGCTGATTCCCGCCAGCCGGTTGTGGTGCATGTGCAGCACGGCGCGGAAAGCCGACGACGGCGACTCGATCGCCCCTCGCGCGGTGAGATCGCGCAGGACTTCGCCGTAGCGTTCGAGATGCGGTGCCCGTCGCTCCCAGGCTTCGAGGACCGTACTGGGCAGGTCTGGCCAGCCGTCCCAGGGGGAAAGCAGCCGCACTGCTTCCTTCCGCTGTGCTTGGAAGGCGGCGTGTGACCGGTCTTTGGGATAGGCGGTGCGCAGCCAGTCTTCCCAGCCTTCGCCGTGGAGTCTGCTGGCGAGGTCAAGGCAGTTCGCGGCGACCAGCAGGTCGGCGGGAAGGTCGGTGTTCAGCTGTGCCAGCGCTGCGATCGAATCAGCGTGGAAGACGGCCTCGGCGAAGGCGATGGCCTCCGGGCCGCCGTAACGGCTGATCTCGGGACGGTAGGTGTCCACAATGGACTCTCGGGCCAGTCCGGCGGCGACCAGATGGCTGGTCCATTCGCGAACCGCGGGCAGCGCGTCGCCGTGGAACCGGAGCCGCAGATGGGCGCGCGGGTCTTGGTAGCGCAGGAAGAACCACCGGTCCGCGCCGATTGCCGAGACCAGCGCGGGTATGTGGTCCGCCAGCAGCTCGTCGTGCGCGAAGGGTTCGGCATACAGCTTGACCGAGAGCCAGTCGTCGCGTTGCGCACGGGCCGAGGCCACCGCGATCCGTTCGGCCGACAGCGGTGGCTGGGCTGGGCGAACGGGCGTTTTCGGGCGGAGCGGGACGACGATTTCCGTCGGGTGGCCGCCCGTCCAGCCCGAGCCGAAAGCACCGTCGAACGGCTCCTCCTGCAGTACGGTGCCGGGTTCCTTGCGCAGCTCGTCGAACAGCTGGCGGCAGTCCAGTTCGGACCTGAGGTCCAGCCGCAGCCGGTGATCGGTCCGGGTGGCCTCGACGACGTCCGGGACGCGCCGCGTCTCACGCCAGCGCCGCAAAGTCTCGGACCACTCGCGCCACGACACGGTCTTGTCGAGCAGCGCCGCATCCGGCCGCCACCTCGCCGGGGACAGCGCGGTGCGGCCGAACCGGACTCGCGGCAGGAACGGCAACTGCCCCGCCGCGCCCCAATGCCACAGCGGCCACGGCGGAGACTGGTACTCGCCGATGTCCACGAGCAGACGCACCGCGTTCGGCATGCTGATCGTCGGGTTCAGCCCGTGGAACAGCACCGGCACCAGTTCCTCGCCGGTGCGCAGGCTGCGGACCGCCAGCCGGTCCTGGTCCGCGGTGATTCCCAGGTCAGCCAGCCCCTCCTCGACCGCCCGGTCGGCGAACACCCCGACGGCCAGTTTGCGTTCGGTCAACGACGGGACCTGGGCCACGTTGGCGAACCGCGACCGGGTCAGCACGCTGGTCAGCTGCGCGGGCACCGCACCGGCCCGTGCCGCGCCCGATTCGGCGACGACGTCGCGCAGCCCGGGCAGCAGCGGCAGGAACCGCCCGAACATCCCGCCGGGCAGGGTGTAGCTCAACGGCATCACGGCCAGTCCGAAATCGCCCGCCAGCAGGGATTCCTCGGACTCCGCCAGCACCTGCACGCAGGCCTCGATCGGGCAGGTCGGCGGCTCGCGGTGCCCCGACAGCCGGTCGACCACCTCCTCGTCGAGGACGATTTCCCGGCCGTCCGTGTGCTGGATCAGGTCGAAAAGCACCTGGTCGCGCCGCTCGTCCCGGGTCCGCTCCCGGCCCGGACCGCGGTGCGGCGCGGGCGGCTGGAGGTATCCGGACGGGGCACCGAGGCCGCGATGCGGGTCGAGCAGTTCCTGGATCGGCACGATCGCGTCGTAGCCGTATCGCCCGACGAACTCGGCACGGAACTCGGCGAGGCGGTGGATCGGCGCGAAGGTGGCCGGCAGCGCGCGCCAGGCGGCCTCGGCCGCGCGGGCCAACTCCTCGGGGACCGCCGTGGGCAGCACGAGATCGGCGTCGATGCCGAGGTCGACCTTGACCGGCCGCTCGTTGACGTGCAGCTTCCGCATCCGCGCGACCGCCGTCTCCCACTGCTGGAGGCCGGTGCCGAGCGGGGCGGACTCGTAGTCCTCCAGCATCCGGGTGATCGGCTGGAGGTCGTCGTGCCCGTCCAGGACGCCGAGGACGTGGTGGAGCGGGTCGTCGGCGTCGGCGGGCGGACGCAGGTCGGTCAGGAGGAATCCCATGCGGACCAGTTCGGCGAGCATGCCGTGCACGGTTTCCGGCCCGGCCTCGGGGAACTCGCTGCCGAGCCGCTCGGCGACCTCGGTGAACGGCCGTGGCCGGGCAGCCGCAGCCAGGGCGACCTCGACCGCCGCGGTGTGCCGCACCGTCTGTTCGCGGTCGTCGGCGCCCGGGGTTTCGCCGTCCGCGCGGCAGAAGGGCAGCACCAGGCGGTCGCCCCGGCGGAAACACAGGTCGTTCGCGACTACCCGCAGCTTGGCCAGCGCGTCCGGCTCGCCGGAGTCGAGCACTCCGGCGAGCCATTCGAGATCCGCCCGGACGCGTTTGCGGTGCGCGGTGCCGATCCGCGCCTTGGCGGTGTCGGCGAAGCGGACTTCGGCGACCCCGGCGAGCAGGCCGAACGGGGTCGGGCGATGGACGATCCGGCTGCGGTACCGGGCGGCCGAAAGCGCCACCCGCCGTAGCCGCTTAAGCGGTACCTCGACGTCTCCGGCGGCGATTTTCTTTACTGCGTCGGCCAATCCGGTGCTGGAGACGGCGATCGCCTCGAACAACACCGGATGCGCAGCCACTTCGCAGAGGAACCGGCGCAGCTCGGGTGCCGAGCCCGGCGAGTCCGGCACGCGCGGCAGACTGTCCGAAGTGGACAACCGGGTGAGCCGGGCGATGGCGTGCGTGGGGTGGCCGAAGCCGCGGTCTTCAGTCATGGCTGTCCGCTCTTTTCCTTCGCGCCGAACTGCGCGGCCTGCAGCAGGTACTCCGACGCGTACCGGCCGCCGGTCGCGAGCAGTTCGGCATGCGTGCCCTGCTCGACGACTTTTCCTTGGTGCAGAACGTAAATCCGGTCGGCCGCGGCGACCGAGGCGAGCCGGTGGGTGATCAGCACGACCGTGCGCCCGGCCCGGGCGAGCCCGCCGATCCGGTCGAAGACGCCGATCTCGGCGGCCGGATCGAGCGCGGCCGTCGGCTCGTCCACGATCAGCACCGGCGCGTCGCGAAACCACGTCCTGGCCAGTGCGATGCGCTGCCACTGGCCGCCGGACAGATTCACCCCGCCCCAGAACTCCCTGGCCAGCAGGGTGTCCCAGCCGAGGGCGAGCCGGTCGATCACCGGCGCGGCCCCGGTTTCGCGCACCGCGGCGGCCAGCGACTCCGGGTCGGGTTCCCGGTCGGCCCGGCCGACGCCGACGTTCATCCGCGCGGTGAACGGCCACTGCACGAAGCTCTGCGACAGCACCGCGATCCGGCCGGCGAGCCGCGCCCGGTCCAGCTGGGCGTACGGAACCCCGGCCCAGCACAGCGAACCGCCGTCCGGCGGATACAGCCCGGCGAGCACTTTGGCCACAGTGGACTTTCCCGAGCCGTTCTCCCCCACCAGCGCCACCACCTCGCCCGGCCGGAACCGCAGGTCCACGCCGTCGAGCGCGGGCTCGACGGCTCCGGGATAAGTGAACCGAAGCCCCTTCGCGACAATCTCGCCATTCGCGGCCGGGATGCGCGCGCCGGACGCCATCGCCTCGCGTGCTGCCTGCGCACACGCTTCTTCCCAGCGCTGGAAGTAGAGGCTTTCCTCGTACACCTGCCGCAGGTACAGCACCAGCGCACCCGCGCTGGCCGAACTCGCCCGGATCGCGATCGCCGCCGCCGCGGCCGACGCGAGCGGCAGCTGCCCGGCGAGCACCAGCAGGGCCAGCGCGCCGTACCCGAGAAACCCGAGGAACCCGGCGACGGTTCCGGTCAGCACCTGCGTCCCGGCTTCCCGTCTGGCCAGCCGGGCCTGCTCCCGCTCGGCGTCCGCGGCGAGGCGCCGGTAGTGCCCGAGCAGGAACCCGCCCAGCCGGTTCGCCCGGACCTCCTCGGCGCTGGACCGGCTGGTCAGCAGCATCGCGAGCTGGTCGAGCTGCCGGGTGTGCTCGGTCCGCCGGGTGACCGAGGCGAACCGCGATCCGGCGGTCCGCCCGGCTCCCCACACGTGCGCCGCGACGACCAGCCCCAGCACCGGGAGCAGGAGCGGGCTGAACGCCGCCAGCGCGGCCGCGGCCGCCGTCATCGCCAGCAGCACGCCGTTCAGCCCGACCGCCCGCTCGACGATGCGCTGCGCCGAATCCGCGCCGCGACGCGCCGACGCGACGAGGTTCTGGAACTCCGAATCCTCGACCGCCAGCAGCTCGGCCTCGGCGACCGTCGCGAGCAGTTTCTCTTGCGCCGCACGGGAAACCTTCGGACCCAGCCGACCGCCGGCCGCGGTCGCCACGGCCTGCCCGAGCCCGCGTACCGCCGCGGCCGCGACGAGCACGGCCACCGGCAGGACGAACGCCGACGGCTGCCCGGAGACGATCGCCGCCATCAGCCGCTGCGCGGTGAACAGCCCGGCCGCCGTCGCCACGCCAGCCAGCACCTGAGCGGTCACCAGCGCGGCGAGCGCACCGCGGTCGGCCCGCCAGGCCAGCACCGCGGTGCGCCCGACCAGCGCGGGCAGCCGCCGGATCGGCGTCCGGCCGCCTGGATGGCCGGTTCCGGACCGGGTCGTCAGCCCGCCGCCGAACAGGACGTCCCGGTCCGTCATCGCCTCAGCCGGTCAGCAGGCGCAGGGCTGCCCGGTCGTGCCGTCGCAGGTCTGCGTCGTGCACGAGAACGTCGGCCCGCAGCCCTGATGGGTTTCGCAGTGGCACAGGGACTGGTCGCAGCCGTAGCCGTCGGTCGCGCTGCACATGCCCGACTCCGTCACGAACGGCGTCATCGCCGGCAAAGCGGCCGAACCGGTGCGCAGAAACTCCGCCCAGTTGCTGCCCCGCACCTGCGGGTCGAGATCGAAAGCGGTGCTCATGACGTCCTCCCTCGATCAGATGAAAAGCCCGAGTTCGTAATCGTGAGTGCCGCCCGCATAGGCACGAAGCACCATTTTCCCGCCGATTTGCTCGTCGTGGCAGGTGAAACTGCGGTACACGCCGTCGGGGTAGACGGTCGGGTGGCAGTTGGCGTTGTCCTGCACGGTGACGTCGAGCGCCACCGCGACCGGCTGGCTCACCCCGCCGCTGACCTTGACGCTGTAAGTCAATTCTCCCCCGACCGGCGCGCTGAACGGCAGGACGCAGTCGTAGCTGTTGTTGCAGTGGTAGTACACCCAGCTTTGCGCCGGGGCCGCGGACGCGGTCATCGGCACCGCCAGCGTCACCGCGGCAGCGACCGCGGACGCGGCCGTGAGCAGCTTTTTCATCGTTCTCCCTTTCCCCGAGGACGCGCGTTCGAACTCGCGCGTTCCTGACCTCGGGGACGCTAACGGGACGTCGTTGAACGAAGATTGAACGAACGTTGCCCGCCGGGTCAGCGGGCGTGCGCCGGGGTTTCCATCAACTCGGTCAAGCCGTCGGCTCGCCCGGTGCGGCCCTGCGCGCGGTACAGATCCTGCGCGCGCTGCCAGACCTCCCGCGCCTGCCCGTGCTCGCCGAGCGCGGCGTACGTGCGGCCGAGATGGTCCAAAGTGTCCGCTTCCATATAAGTGTTGCCCGAATCCCGGTACACGACCAGTGCCTCGTGATAACGGTCCAGTGCGTCGGCGTGCCGGCCGGTGTGGTGGGCGATGAGGCCGAGGCTGTCCAGCGCGTCCGCGGCGCCGACGTGGCCTTGTTCGCGGTAAAGCGCCAACGCCTGTTCACAGTGGACACGGGCCTCGTCGTGTTCGCCGAGCCGGGTCAGGTACCAGCCGACACCGTTGAGGGCTTGGGCGTGCCACACCGGATTGCCCAGCGTCTCGAACCGCCGCAACGCCCGGACGGCGTGCGCAAGCGCTTGCCGGTCTTGCCCGCGAAGCTCCCACGCCTGCGCGAGATTGTGCTCGATGATCGCCTGCGCGGAGACGTCTCCCGCGCGTTCAGCCAGCACCAGGGCGCGGTGCAGGCAGGATTCGGCCTCGTCGTGTCTGCCGACGCGCGCGCACGCCAGACCGAGCCGCCGGTTCGCCACCACCTGGACCGCGGTTTCGGTCAGCTCACCGGCCGCGTCGGCGGCGGCCTGGCAGACGGCGAGGTCGTCGTGCAGGCGGGCTCTTCCGTGGTGATAGGCGGTCAGCGCCCAGGCCAGCCGCCACACGGTGTGCTGGAGGCCGTGCTCGGCCGCCGAACGCTGCGCGGCCAGCAGGTTGGCGTGCTCGGCGTCGAACCAGGCGAGCACGGCGGCCCGGTCCGGCAACGGGTGCGGATGCGGGTACTGGCCCGGCTCGGGCGCGCCGGTCTTGACCAGGACTCCGTGCGGGTGCAGCACTGTGTTCCCGGCCAGCGCGGTGCCGGTGTAGAAATCGAGCAGCCTGCGCTGTGCCGCCGGGTCCGGGCCGGTCCGTCCGGCGGCGTAGAGCCGGACCAGGTCGTGCATCCGGTAGCGGCCGGAACCGGTGTCCTGGACGAGCGAAACCCGTTCCAGCGCACGGAGAATCGTGTCTGTCTCGGCGGGCGGGAGGTCGCACAGGTTGGCGGCGGCGGGCACCGCGATATCCGGACCTGGCGCCTGGCCCAGCAATTCGGCCACCCGCGCCTGCTTCTCGGTCAGCGCGGTGAACGACCAGGACAGCACGGCCGGAAGGCTCGCCCCGGGCTCGCCGTCGTCGAACGCGGCCAGCCCGTCGGAGAGGGAGGCCAGCGAAAGCGTCGGCTGAGCGGCTAGCCGGCCGGCGAGAATGCTCAGCGCCAGCGGGAATCCGGCGCAGCGCTGCAGCAGCTTCGCGGCCGCCGCCGCGTCCTGCTCCAGCCTGCCGTCGCCGACCCGCTTCCCCAGCAACGCCCGGGCCGTCGACGGCGGCAGCACGTCGAGCCGAAGCGGATGCGCACCGTGCGACGCGACCAGCCCGGCCAGCCGATCACGGCTCGTCACCAGCACCGCGCACGCCGGGTCGCCGGGCAGGAACGGTGCCACCTGCGCGGTTTCGCGCGCATTGTCGAGGACAACCAGAATGCGTTTGCCCGCGATTGTGCTGCGGTACAACGCAACCTGAGCATCGACGTCCGCTGGCAACGCGTCGCCGGGCACGCCCAGCGCGTGGAGGAACCCGCGCAGCACCGAAGTCCAGGACACCGGCGACGCGTCCGCCTCGAAGCCGCGGAGGTTCGCGTAGAGCTGTCCATCCGGGAATTCCGCCGCTTTGCCGTGCGCCCAATGCAAAGCCAGCGCCGTTTTCCCGATCCCGCCCGCACCGCTCAGCGCGGCGATGCCCACCGTGCCCGCTTCCCGGGCGGCGGCGAACGCCGCGCTGAGCGCCGCCAGCTCGCCGTCGCGTCCGGTGAACCACGCGGGCGGCGCGGGCAGCTGACGCGGGACCGCCGCCTTCGGGCTGGGCTCGGCGGCGGGTTCGCGGACGGCCAGCCGCGGATCGTTCGTGAGGATCCGGTGGTGCAGCTGCTCGAGCGCGGTGCCGGGCCCGGTGCCCAGCTCGGCGGCGAGGTGCTCGCGCAGCCGCCGGTAGTGCGCCAGCGCCTCGCTTTGGCGGCCCGTCCGGTACAGCGCGAGCATCAGCTGCCCGGCCAGGCGCTCGTCCAGCGGCTGGGCATGCGAACCGGCCAGCAGCTCGGGCAGCAGTTCGGCGTGCCTGCCCAGCTGCAGGGCGAGGTCCGCGTGGTCCCGTTCGGCGGCGGCCCGCTGCTGCGCGAGATGGCCGCGGACCTCCTCCGCCCAGCTCGAATCGAGCCCGGCCAGCGCCTCGCCGCGCCACAGCCCGAGCGCGCGGGAGAACAGCTCAGCGGCCGCCGCGCGATCGGCGGTGGCCCGCGCCTCGGCGACCAGGCGGGCGAACCGGCGGGCGTCGATGTCCTGTTCGTCCTCGACGACCAGCCGGTAGCCGCCCGCGTCGCGTTCGATCTCCGCCGGGGCGCGGTCCAGCGCCGTGCGCAACCGCGCGAGATAGCTGCGCAGCGTCTTGATCGCCGCGGCCGGGGCCGCCTCGCCCCAGACCCGGTCGATCAGCTGGCCGGGAGCGAGCGGGCGATTGGCGTCGACCAGCAGCGCGGCGAGCACGAGCCGCTGGCGGGCATGCCCGATCTCGGCCGGTCGCCCGTCGATCTCCGTCGTGACCCGGCCGAGCAAGCCGAACGCCACCGTCACCAGCCGCCCCCAAGGACTCGGTCGGAGATCGACGTTACTGCCCGGGGACGGCCGAGGCAACGACCAAGATCAATCTCCGGGGCGGCTACCTGCGGTTATCCGGGGGCCGAACCACCTGATCGAGCGCTCAGTTCACGCATCCGCTGGCCGCGGTCAGCTTCCCGGCGGGCGGGGCCGGGCTCGTGGTCTCCGCGATCGGCCGCACCATGCCGCCGCTGGAGGGCCGGTGGACCGTGCCCGGGTCGTCCGTTCCGCCGGACGCCGCGACGTCCGGCGAGCTGAGCTGTGCCCGCACGAACGCCTTCACCTGCGCCGGGTCCACCTTCACCGCGTCCCCGTCGGACGGAGTGGCCAGGGACAGGCTCTGCACCGGGATCGTGCCGAACGCGATCGCGCCCGAGCTGAGGGCGTGCAGTTGCTGGGCGAAGCTCAGCAGGTTCCAGCCGTGGTCGAGGACGATCGAACCTTCCAAAGCGTCCACAAGGGACGAAAGCCGTGCCGGGTCGGTGAGGGTGCCGGAGCCGAGGACGGTTTTCGCCATCGCCGACATGAACGCCTGCTGCCGGGCGATCCGGTCCAAGTCCCCATTGGGCAAGCCGTGCCGCTGCCGCACGAAGGCGAGCGCTTGCGTGCCGGAGATCGTTTGCACGCCGGCCGGGAAATCCGCGCCGGAGAACGAATCGTGCACCGGGGCCTTCAGGCACACCTGCACGCCGCCGACCGCCTGGCTCAGCGCGGAGAACCCGGCGAGATTGACCGCGGCGTAATGGTTGATGGTGAGCCCGGTGAGCTGCTGCACCGCGGCGATCGCCGACTTCGCGCCGGCCGCGTCCGCCGCGACCTCCAGCTGCGGGCCGCTCATTCCTTGCTGGGCGAGCTTTCCCCGCTGATCGGCGCGGGCGCGGCTGTAGGCCGAATTGATCTTGTGCTTGCCGTATCCCGGAATGTCCACATAGGAATCACGCGGGATGGAGATCGCGGTGGCGGCCGCGCCTCCCGCCGGGACGTGCACCACGATCATCGTATCGGTGGTGTTGCCGCCGTCGTCCCCGCTGCCCGCGTGCAGCGCGTCGAGCACGTTCTGCGGCAACGGTTTCCCGTCCGGCCCGGTGCGCGAATCGAGGCCCACCAGCAGAATGTTCTGCGCGACCGCGAGCGGTTCGCCCGCCGGAGTGTCGGGAACCTGCGCCGCGGGCGCGATGACGTCCGCGGTGACCAGGTTCGCGTCCAGCCGGTGCAGCTGCGACCACGCGAATCCGGTCGCGCCCAGCACCAGGGTGGACACCACCCCCAGCACCGCACGGCCGCCGATCCGGCGGCCCCGGGACGTGATCAGCACGGCCGGTTCCTCGCTTCCCCGGGGACGGATTTCGACCCCCGTGTTCGAGGATCACCGCGTTAGCTGGGAATAGCCTGAGAAACCTGTCGCGAAGATGTGATGCTGCCCGTTCGGCCGAGCGCACCGCGACAGCCGGTATCCCTGCGGGCACAGGGAGTTCAGCGCGGCATCCGCCGCCACACCGCGCGCGGCACGAACCGCATCGCCGCGAACACCAAGCGCAACACTCCCGGCACCCACACCACCTCGCGACGGCGGCGCAACGCGGCGACAGTCGCGTCGGCGACCTGATCAGCGGTGCTGGAGAACGGCGCGGGCGACATGCCCTCGGTCATCCGGCCGATCACGAAACCCGGCCGCACGAGCAGCAGGTGCACGCCAGTGCCGTGCAGCGCGTCCGACAGGCCGGAGGCGAACCCGTCGAGCCCCGCCTTCGCCGAGCCGTACACGTAATTCGCCCGCCGCACCCGGATCCCGGCGACCGACGAGAAGACGACCACGTTGCCGGAACCCTGCGCGCGCAACAGTTCCGCCGTGTGAGTGAGCACGGACACCTGAGCGACGTAATCGGTGTGCACAATCGCGGTGGCGTGCTCCGCGTCGGTCTCCGCGCGAGCCTGGTCGCCGAGGATGCCGAAGGCCAGCACGACTGTCGCCAGCGGCCCGTGCTCCGCGATGACCCGGTCGAGCAGGGGGCGGTGGGCGGAGAGGTCGTCGGCGTCGAAGTCCTCGGTCGCCACGGTCTCCGCACCGGCTTCGCGCAGAGCGGCCTCCTGCTCCGCGAGGTCCGCGCCTGGCCGTGCGGCCAGCACGAACCGCCGTGCACCGCCACGCGCCAGCCGTACGGCCACCGCCGTCCCGATCTCGCTGCGTCCGCCTAGTACCAGCACCGTTCCGCTCACGGTCGGTGAGTCTGCCAGCTTTCCCGCGGAAGGCGTGGCCGGGCCGCGTGGCTAGCTGGGCGGGAAGAGTTCGCGGCCGGCCGGGAGGCGGGCGAGGGTGGCGCTGGCCATGCCCGCTGCGCGCCGCACGGCCTCGGCCAGCGGGGCGACGTGTCGCTTGGCGGGGGCGACCGCGCCGATGCTGGCGACCACTGCGCCATGAGGTGCGTGTACCGGGGCCGCGAGGCAGGTCATGGGCAGTTGGTCGTCGGCGTGATGCACGGCGACGCCGCGCTCGCGAACGCCGTCGAGCAGCCGCGCCCAGGCCGGGGACGAGTGGTCCGCTGGCGGCGGCATTAGAGGGGCGAAGGCCACGATTGCCAGCCCGGCCGCGCTGTCCGCGGACAGCGTCATCCCGGTCCGCACCGAAAGCACCTCGGCCGACCGGGCGGGTACCGCGCCGACGAAAAGCGGCTGCCCCTCGTCCGGCACCGCAATCCCGACGCTCAGCTGGCTGGCCGCCGCCAGTTCCCGCACCGGCCGCTGGGCGGCGGCCCGCAGCACCTCGGCCGGCTTCCACGTCTGGCCGAGACGGAAAAGCTGCGAACCGATCCGGTAGCGGCCGTCCCGGCGCCGCACGGCCGCCACCGCGACAAGCTGGTTCAGCAGGCGGTGCACGGTCGCTTTGTGCAGCCCGGTCGCCGAAGCCAGCTGACTCGGCCCGGCCTCGCCAAGCCGAGCCAGTTCCGCCAGCACCAGGAAAGCGCCCTCCACCACGCCGCGCCCGTCACCCGTGCGGGGACGGGCGGTTTCCTGAGCGAAGTCCATCGGCGAGCCCTCCCCGGAACCAGCCTTGCCGCTCCGTGACCGGGGTGCCGTCTCGTACGACGAGACGGCCTCTCCCCAGGTCCATCGCGAAACCCGCATGCTCCGTAACACGGGAACCGGGATGCCTGGGGGACCCCGGTTCCCGTGATCTTCCAGCCCGGCGCTAGGTGCCCTGATTCACAAACTGCAACTTTGCAGACTCTGCATAATCTCGCTACGCTGATCAGGTGCCTCCTCCCGGCCTGCGCGAGCGCAAGAAGCTCGAAACCCACCGCACCATCGCCCTCGCGGCGCTCCGGCTGATCGACGAACGTGGTCTGGACCAGGTCACGGTCGACGACATCGCCGCCGAGGCGGGCGTGTCCGCGCGCACGTTCTTCAACTACTTCGCGGTCAAAGAAGACGCCGTGCTGCTCGCGTACGCGGACCACGCCGAACGGGCCGAGCGGACGATCGCCCGGTTTCTCGCGCAGCCGGCGGAGATCGGCGCCTTCCCCGCGTTCGTCGCGACCATGCGGGAAGACCTCGCCGAGATCGAGCGGGACCGCGGCGAGTGGCTGACCCGGCTGCGCATCATCCACGGCGATCCGTCGCTGCTCATCCGGGCGACCGTGCTCAACTCCGGCGCGCGCGATCCGATGGTCGCGGCGATCGCCCAGCGCACCGGGACCGACGCGGAGAACGACCTGTTCCCGTCGCTGCTGCTGGCGGTGGCGGGAGGAGTGCTCAACACCTCGCTCAGCCGCTGGGCCGCCCGCGACGGCGCCCAGCCGCTGCTCGAGATCTTCGACGAGGCCGCCGCCACCGCTGCCGCCGGCCTGCCCGACCCGCACTGACCATCCCCCTTCGCGAAGTCCGGAAAGGACTGTCATGTCCCTGTCCACCGCGGAATCGCCCGCGCCCCCGGTGATGACCCATCGGCAAGTGCTGCAGGCGATGTCCGGCCTGATGATGGGCATTTTCGTCGCCATCCTCGCGTCCACTGTGGTCGCGAACGCCCTGCCGAGGATCGTGTCCGAACTGGGCGGCAGCCAGTCGTCCTACACCTGGGTCGTCACCACCGAACTGCTCGCGATGACCGCGACCGTCCCGCTCTGGGGCAAGCTTTCCGACCTGTACAACAAGAAACTGCTGATCCAGCTCTCGCTCGGGCTGTTCGTGGTCGGCTCGCTGGTGGCCGGGCTCGCGCAGAACATCGACATCCTGATCCTCAGCCGGATCGCGCAGGGCATCGGCGGCGGCGGGCTCACCGCGCTCGCCCAGGTGATCATGGCGGCCATCGTGTCGCCGCGCGAGCTGGGCAAGTTCTCCGGCGTCTTCGGCGCGGTGTTCGCCGTCGGCACGGTGGCCGGGCCGCTGATCGGCGGCGTGCTCGTGGACACGTCCTGGCTCGGCTGGCGCTGGTGCTTCTTCCTCGGCGTCCCGTTCGCGCTCGCCGCGATCCTGTTGCTGCAGCGCACTTTGGACCTGCCGACACTGCGGCGCGAGGTCCACGTCGACTACCTCGGCGCGTTCCTGATCATGCTCGGCGTGTCGACGCTGCTGGTGTGGTCGTCGCTCGCGGGCTCGACCTTCGAATGGGGTTCCTGGCAGACCGCGGTGCTCGTGCCCGCCGGCGTGCTCGTGCTGGTGCTCGCGGTGTGGGTGGAGTCGAAGGTGCGCGAACCGGTCGTGCCGCTGGGCCTGTTCCGCAACCGCACGGTCACGCTGGCCACCGTCGCGAGCTTCCTGGTCGGCGTCGCGATGTTCGGCGGCACCGTGTTCCTGTCCCAGTATTTCCAGCTGGCGCTCGGCAAATCGCCGACGGTGGCCGGGCTGATGAGCCTGCCGATGATCTTCGGGCTGCTGGTCTCCTCGACGGTGTCCGGCCAGCTGATCAGCCGCACCGGCCGGTGGAAGCCGTACCTGCTGCTCGGCGCGGTGCTGATGGCGGCGGGGCTCGGCCTGCTCGGGCTGATCGACGCGCACACGTCGCTGCTGGAGCTGAGCCTGTTCATGCTGGTGCTCGGCGTCGGCGTGGGCATGCTCAACCAGAACCTGGTGCTGGTGACGCAGAACGACGTGCCCGCCGCCGACCTCGGCGCGGCGACCTCGACGCTGTCGTTCTTCCGCAGCCTCGGCGGGTCGATCGGCGTGAGCGCGCTCGGCGCGGTGCTGGCCAGCCGGGTCGGCACGCTCATCGCCGACGGGCTCGGCCCGGCCGCGTCCGCGGGCTCCGGCGACGGCGGGAAGGTGCCTGACCTGGCGCAGCTGCCCGCGCCGGTCGCGGCGGTGATCCGGGAGGCCTACGGCGTCGCGACGAGCGATCTGTTCCTGATCAGCGCGCCGATCGCGCTGCTCGTGGTGGTCGCGGTGGCGTTCCTGAAACACCTGCCGCTCAAGACGAAGAGCGGCCTGGAGCGGCTGGCGGACGAGGCCGCCTGAGTGACGTCGTGAGTGGCAGTGCCGGTTAGAACCGGGATTGCCGCTCACGACCACCCGCCAGGCCAAAGCACGAGCTGGGCCAGCGCGCGGGTTAGGCGGGGGCTCGTGAGCGTTGGTGCCGGTTAGAACCGGCGTAGGCACTCACGAGGGATCCCCGGCGGCGTTGCTGATGGCCTGGGCTGGACGCGACCAGCAGCCCGCCTCGCCGCAACGGGGGTGCCTGCCGCGCGTGGTGCTGCGGGTGCGCGAGGCCGGGGAAGACGTCGTGAGCGGCGGTGCCGGTTAGCACCGGGATTGCCGCTCACGAGCTACCGTTGCCCGGGTGACCAGCGACGAGGAGTTCGCCGCCCTGCTCGAACGGCACCGCCGCGAGATCCGCGTGCACTGCTACCGGATGAGCGGTTCGTTCGAGGAGGCCGAGGACCTCGTCCAGGAGGCGTTTCTCCGGGCCTGGAAAGGCCGTTCCGGCTTCGCCGGGCGGGCGAGCGTGCGGACGTGGCTCTACCGGATCACCACGAACGTCTGCCTCGACGCGCTCGCCCGGCGGCCGCGGCGTGCGCTGCCGGACGAACTGGGTCCGGCGGCCGATCCGGGCGGCGAGATCGCCGCGCTGGACGTGCCGTGGCTCGGCCCGTTTCCCGATCCGCTGCTCGACCCCGCGGCGCCGGACGACCCCGGCGCCGCGGTGGTCGAACGGGAAACCATCGAACTGGCGTTCCTCGCCGCCATCCAGTTGCTGCCGCCGAGGCAACGCGCCGCGGTGATCCTGCGCGACGTGCTCGATTGGTCCGCAAAGGACACTGCCGCACTGCTGGACACCTCGGTGGCCTCGGCGAACAGCGCGTTGCAGCGGGGCAGGGCGACGTTGCGCGCCAAGCTGCCCGCCCGGCGCGCCGAATGGTCCGCACCGGACAGCACGACCGCCGAGGAAACGGCGCTGCTGCGGAAGTTCATCGCGGCCTACGAATCGGCGGACGTGCGGGCCGTCGCCGCCGTGCTGAGCGAGGACGCACGTGCGGTGATGCCGCCTTACCCGTTGTGGTTCGACAGCCGCGACCGGATTCTCGGCGCGCTCGGGCCGGGTTTCGATCCGGAATCGCCGTACTTCCGGGGCAGTTTCCGGATGGTCCCGGTACGGGCGAACCGGCAGCCCGCCGTCGCCGTGTATCTGCGCCCGCCGGGCGAATCGGTTTACCGCGCTTTCGGCGTCTGCGTGCTGACTGTCCGAAACGGACTGGTCACCGCGATGGCCGCGTTCGAAACGGCGGCATTGGCGCCATACGGACTCGAAGAAACGTTCGAAGAATCTGTGCCGATGATTGCTCATCCGACTACAGCCACGGCGGAAACCGGTCGCCACAAGCAGATCGCTTCCGGTCGGATGAGCAATAACGCCCGGGCGGCGATCGCTGATGTGCGATCACCGCCCGGGCGCAACCACCGAGTTCCGGGCTGAGCGGCCGGTCGTGGTGGGGGAAACTGCTAGTGCCTTCGCCGCCGGGAAATGGTCACCGGCTCGCGGTCAGGCGACCCGATGCCGTGCGGCGGCGGAGCCGGTTCGAACCAGCTTCCGGCGCTCCAGCTCGGTGGTTCCCCCGAAGATCCCGTTGCCGAGACCGTTGTCGAGAGCATAGGAAAGGCATTCCGCGCGGACCGGGCATCGCGCGCAGACCGCCTTGGCCTTCGCGACCTGCTGCGCCCCCGGACCCATGTCGGAAATCGGGAAGAACAGTTCCGGGTCCTCGTCCTGGCACGCCGCGCGAGCGAGCCAGCTGGTGGCCGTGAGTTCCATTGTTGCTTTTCACCTCCTGTCCTCATTGTTGAACCGTGGTCAACCGACTTCTCCGCGCGCACAGGCCAGCCATGCCTTCGGAGGGTGTTCGGTGGGCTTTTCGGCCGAACCGCCCCGGGCCGCGAGGGACCCGTCGGACGACCGGCTTTCCAAGTTACCACCGATCACCGCCCGCGCGGGGAATTTCGATTCAGCTCACATCGCGGACGCGCTTGCCGCCGGACGTGCTACGGCGTCGCGGCCGCCCGGCTTTCCGCCCCGGAGAGCCCGATTTTCCTTGTGCGCACGCTGTTTCCCCCTTCCGCCGCGTCGGCGGGCGAAGTGGCCGTCCGAACGAGGTACCCGCCGGTCCCGCCCTCGCACACATTTCCGTGACCGGATCGTTACATCCCACGGGCGCGTCACCGCACCTGTTCGACAGGTCCGGGTTCGGGAGGGGTGCGCGTGGCGGGATTCGACGGTTTCTTTCGGGGCGATTTCCCTCGCCTCGTGGCGTTCCTGTGCGCCGGCGGGCTCGGACCGGGCACCGCGCGCGAGGTGGCGGTGGAGGCGTTCGTCCAGGAAACCGGGACCTGGCCGCCGCAGGGCGACCCGCGCGTCGCGGTCCGGCTGACCGCGGCCCGGCTCGCCGCCGAGCAGACGTGGTTCGACGGCGGCGCCCCGCCCGCGGACCCGCCGGGCGACCGGCTGGCCGCGGTCGTGGAGCGGAACGCGCGCGGGGTCGAACTGCTCGCGACCCTGCCGGAGACCCAGCGCACAGTGCTCACCTGGTCGCTCGACGGGTTCTCGCCCGCCGCCATCGCCTCGGCGCTCGGCATGGCGGGCACCACTGTCCGCTCGAATCTCCGGCATGCCAGGGAACGGCTGAGACACCGGCTCGGCGCGGCCGGTCGCGAGGAGGCCCTGATGACCGCACTGCTCGAAGCCGAAACAGCACTGGTCAGCGCGCTGCGCTCGGCACTCGACGTCGAAGAGGCGCTGACCAGGGTCAAAACCGAGGCGACCGCGTTGGCCGCGCCGCGCGTCCCGGCCGGCCGGTTCGGGTTCGACGGCCCGGTGCGCGCCGCGGTCGACGGCGATCCGGAGGCGGCGCAGGACCTGCTCGCCGCGGTCCAGCCGCTGATCGTGCGCTACTGCCGGGCCCGGCTCGGCGGCGCCGACGCCTATTCCTCGGCCGACGACGTGGCGCAGGAAGTCTGCCTGGCGCTGCTGACCGCGTTGCCCGGCTATCGCCATCAGGGCAGGCCGTTCCTCGCTTTCGTTTACGGGATCGCGCAGCACAAGGTCGCCGACGCGCACCGGGCGCAGGCGCGCAACCGGACCGAGACGGTGGCCGAGCTGCCGGAGTCGGTCGATCTCGCCGACGGGCCGGAGGACCGCGCGCTGCGCTCCGAACTGAACCGTCAGCTGGCTCGGCTGCTGCAGCTGCTGCCGGAGCGACAGCGGGAGATTGTGTTGCTGCGCATAGTAGTCGGGCTGTCCGCCGAAGAAGCGGCTGAAGCGGTCAGCTCCACGCCGGGCGCGGTCCGGGTCGCGCAGCACCGTGCGCTGCTGCGGCTCCGCTCAGCCCTCGAACGACGGCACTGACCCGATCCGCGCCACGACGAACTCCGCCAGCGCGGCGACCGGCCCCTCGCCGCCGTCGCGGGACAGCAGGATGAAATCCACGTCACCCGGGTCCGGAAGGCCGAGTTCGGCGGGCAGTTCGACGAGATCGGCCGGCACCAGGCTCCGCGCGTGCACGGTGACGCCGAGGCCGGCGGCCGCCGCCGCGCGCAGCCCGGTGAGGCTGGAGGTCAGGCAGGCCGCCCGCCATTCGAGCCCGGCGCGTTCCAGCGTTTCCACCGCGAGCTGCCGGGTGACCGACGGCATCGGGTACTGCACCAGCGGCACCGGCTGGCCGGGCAGGAGTTCGGTGGCCGCCGAGCCGATCCACACCAGCGGTTCGCGGCGCAGCAGCCGTCCCGGACCGGACGCGCCCGGACGGCGTTTGCCCAGCACCAGGTCGAGCCGCCCGTCGGCGATCCGCCGGGCGAGCACATCGGACAGTTCCACGTGCAGTTCGACGTCCACCAGCGGATGGCTTTCCCGCAGCCGGCGCAGGATTTCCGGCAGCTCGCCGAGCGCGAAGTCCTCGGACACACCGAACCGGACGCGGCCGCGCACCTGAGCGCCGCGGAAATGCCGGATCGCGCGCTCCTCGGTGTCCACAATGGTCTGCGCGAACCCGAGCATCGCCTGCCCGCGCGCGGTGAGGTCGACCGCGTGCGTGTCCCTGGCGAACAGCAGCCCGCCCGCCTCGGTCTCGAGCCGCCGGATGTGCTGGCTGATAGTGGGCTGGCCCACACCGAGGCGCCGCGCGGCCGCGGTGAAGCTGCGAGTTTCCGCCACGGCAAGGAAAGAACGGCACAAGCGCGGATCCAGCATGCGTCACATCTTATCGTCTTTCGGAATGACAGTCAGTACGGTCATCGGGGTTCCGAATGACCGACCCCGGCGAGAGAATGAACGGGAAAGGAGATCCACCGTGCTCGCTTCGTTCGCCCGCCCCGTCTCGGCCTTGCTCGCCAAGCTGCGGATCGACCCGTTCATCGCCCTGATCCTCGTCACCGTAGGCATCGCGTCGCTGCTTCCGGCGTCCGGCGCGACCGCGACCGGATTCGGCGTCGCGACGAAGATCGCGGTCGGTCTGCTGTTCTTCCTTTACGGCGCAAGGCTTTCCAGTCAGGAAGCGGTCGAGGGGATGCGGCACTGGCGGTTGCACGTCACTGTGCTCTGCGCCACGTTCGTGCTGTTCCCGCTGCTGGGGCTCGCCACGTCGTTCCTCTCCCCGGGCTGCTGACGACGCCGCTGTACACCGGCGTGCTGTTCCTCTGCCTGCTTCCGTCCACAGTGCAATCGTCGATCGCGTTCACCTCGATCGCGAAGGGCAACGTCGCGGCGGCGATCTGCAGCGCGTCGCTGTCCAACCTGCTCGGCATCGTCCTGACGCCACTGCTCGTCGCGCTGCTGCTGGCCACCGACGGCCCGGGCGTGAGCGGTTCGGCGGTGCTGGACATCGTGTTGCAGCTGCTGGTGCCGTTCGTGGCCGGGCAGCTGGCGCGCCGCTGGATCGGCGGCTGGGTTTCGCGGAATTCCGCGCCGCTCAAGATCGTCGACCGCGGTTCGATCCTGCTGGTGGTCTACACCGCGTTCAGCGAGGGGATGACCGAGGGCATCTGGCACCAGCTGGAGATCGGCCCGCTGCTGGTGCTCGTCGCGGTCTGCGGCGTCCTGCTGGCCGCGGTGCTCGGCGCGACCAGCGGCGGCGCGCGGCTGCTCGGCTTCGACCGCGCGGACCGGATCACGATCATGTTCTGCGGTTCGAAGAAGAGCCTCGCGAGCGGCCTGCCGATGGCGACGGTGCTGTTCGGGCACGCCGAGGTCGGGCTGATCGTGCTGCCGCTGATGCTGTTCCACCAGATCCAGCTGATCGTGTGCGCGGCGATGGCGCGCCGGTACGCACGGCAGGCCGCGGCGGCGGAGCAGGGGGAACTCGCGCCGGTCGGCTGAGGCTGCGTGGCGGAAGTGCCGTGAAGGACTCCTTGCGGGAATCTGATTCCCGCAAGGAGTCCTTCACGGACGTTGGGCGGGCTACTCGCGCATCCCGATCCCCTCCACCGGCCGGGCCCGTAGCGCGAACCTCGCCGGCACCAGCACCGACGCGGCGCCCACCAGCGCGGTCGCCGCGACGATGCCGAGGTACAGCAGCGGCGGAATGCTCGGGATCGGCGATCCGGTGAGGCCCAGGCTGACCGTGACCAGCGGGACCAGCGGCACCGCCGAGCCCACCGCCACCGCGATCAGCACCACTGTCAGCGCCTCGATCCGCAGTACCTTCAGCACCTGGTCGCGCGTCATCCCGACCAGCCGCAGCAGCGCGAACTCCCGTGTTCGGGCGAGTGTCGTCATCACCAGCGTGTTGGCCACCGCGAGGGCGATGTAGGCGAAGACCAGCACCAGCGGCAACGCGCTGCTCAGCAGCGAAGCCGTCGCCGCGTCGCGTTGTTCGTCGGACAGGCCTGCCTCGGCGGACACGGTCAATCCTGGGTATTTCGCGGACAGGCTCGCCAAGGCCGGCTCCAGATCCTCCCCGGGCGGGCCCGGACCAGCACCTGCTGGTCCAGCTGCCGGACGCTGTGCGCGAACACGTCCTCGTGCGCCAGGGTGACGTCGCCGAATCCCATGCCCCGCTGGTAGATCGCGACGACAGCCGGGGTCGCGGCGAAACCGTCCGGGAGGTTCAGCTTGATCTGGTCGCCGAGTTCGACCCCGAGCGTGCTCGCCGCGCTGGCGCTGACGGCGACCTTTCCCGGGGCCAGATCGGCGAGATTTCCCGACGAGACCGCCAGATCCATTGTCTTGGCCGCGTTGTCGACGGTGATGCCCTGGGCGGGGAATTCGAAGATCTCCGGCGAATCGAGCACCTTCGCCGAGGCGAACACCTGCACCCGCGCCACCCCGGTCGCGGCCTCCGCGCCGGGCAGCGCGGCCGCGTCCCGGACGGCGTCGTCCGGCAAGCCGCCCGCCACGCCGGTGAGCGTGTACTGCGCGGTGATCCCCTCGTCGGCCTGGTCGGCCGCCGCGGCGGCGAGGGTGGCGGGGATGAACAACTGCACGCAGGCGAACCCGATCGCCAGCACCAGCGGTCCGATCCCGGCGGCCAAGCGGCGCGCGTTGGCTCGCGTGCTGGCGGCGGCGAGGTAGCCGTATTCCTTGAAGCGCCGCGTGATCGGCCCGGCCAGCAGCCGCGTCGCGAATGCCGCCACCGGAGGTGCGAGCAGCAGGATCGCGACGATCATCAGCAGTCCGCCGCTGCCCGCACCCGCCACGGCGAAGACACCGGAGAAGAACACCGGGAGCAGCGCGGCGGCCAAACCGAGCAGCAGCAACAGCACCCCGAGCGTCCGGCGGCCGCCGCTGATGCCCGGCTGCTCGGCCGCGGCGTCGCTCAATGCCTCGACTGGTCGCACCGACGCGGCTTTTCGCGCCACTGCGAACGTCGCGATCTGCGCCGTTGCGACCCCGGTCGCCACCGCGACAAGCATTGGCACAATGCCGACGGAGAAAGAGAAATCGCTGGGCACGACGCCGATCAGGACGAGCGCGCCGCGCAACAGCTGCGCGGCGAGGATGCCGGGCAGACACCCGAGCGCCGACGCCACGGCCGACAGCACCAGTGCTTCCGCGGCGAGCATTTTCCAGATCTGGCGCGGGGTCGCCGCGATCGCGCGCAGCACAGCCAGTTCGCGGCGGCGCTGGTGGACGCTCAACGCGAGTGTGCTGGCCACGACCAGAATCGAAATCAGGATCACCGTGCCGCCGAGCGAACCCGCGATCTCTTGCAGAGAGCCGCGTGCCGATGCCACGTCGGGGTTCTCGATGCGGCTCCGGTCCTCTTCCGTCGTCACCTCTGCCTCGGCACCGACTCGAGAGGCCAGCCGGTCGGCCAGGTCTCCGGGATCGGTGCCCGGCCGGGGAAACACCCCGACGGCGTCCACCCGGTCGCCGCGTCCGGCCAGGCTTTCCGCTTCCGCGTCGGCGAAGAACACCACCGGTGCGCGGAGTTCTCCGTCCACACCGGACAGTTTCGCCACGCCGACGACGCGGTATTCGGCCGCGGCCTTGGTTGTCTGGATCCGGACCGCGGCGCCCAGCCCGGTGTCCTTGGCCAGCCCGGCGTCCAGCACCACCTCGCCGGGCCGTTGCGGTTCGCGGCCCTCGACGAGATCGAACGGACCGAGCCGGGCGCTCGACCACGGATGTCCGGCCGGAGTGCCGTCGCCCTCCGCCAGCACGGCGGGAAAACTCACGTCCGGCACCACCGAGCCGACGCCGTCGGTCCCGGCGATCTTCCGCACGGTCTCGCGGGTCAGCGGCACCGGGTCCTTGAGCGTCTTGGACTTGGTCTTGCCGTTTTCCCGCACCTCGAACGATTTCGCGCCGCCGACGACCACCGGGACCCCGGCGTACCGCTGCGGAGCCACCCCGGCTTCCGTCCCGGACTGCAGGAGAATGCCGAACGCGGTGACCAGCATCGCCGCGCCGAAGAGTGCGACGAACGCGCCGGCGAACCCGGAAGCGCGCCCGCGCAGTGTTTTGACCGCGAGTTCGAGCATCGCTCACCACTGCCCGAGCGTGGTCATCCGCTCGGCCACGCGATCCGCGGTGGGCTCGGTCATCTCGTCGGCGAGCGCGCCGTCGGCGAGGAAAACCACCCGGTGCGCATACGAAGCGGCCACCGGATCGTGCGTCACCATGATCACCGTCTGGCCGGTCTCGTCTACGAGCTGCCGCAGCAGTTCGAGCACCTGACGGCCGGTCCGGGTGTCGAGCGCGCCGGTCGGCTCGTCGGCGAACACCACCTGCGGCCGCGGCGCGAGCGCGCGGGCGATCGCCACCCGCTGCTGCTGGCCGCCGGACAGCTGGGCCGGGCGCCGGTCCAGCCTGCCGTCGAGCCCGACGCGCCGCACGACCTCCGCCAGCCAGGCCTGGTCGGGGGCCACCCCGGCCATCCGCATCGGGAGCGAGATGTTGTCCGCGACGGTCAGCGACGCCAGCAGGTTGTAGGCCTGGAAGACGAACCCGACCCGCTCCCGGCGGAGCACGGTCAGCCCGGTCTCGTCCAGTCCGGCCAGGTCCGTGCCGCCGAGCAGCACCGTCCCGCCGTCCGGCCGGTCGAGCCCGGCGGCGCAGTGCAGGAAGGTGCTCTTGCCCGCGCCGGACGGGCCCATGACCGCGGTGAACGACCCGCGTCCGAACCGGACGGTGAGGTCGCGCAACGCCGTCACCTGGCCCGTGCCGGAACCGTAGGTCTTGCGGACCGACCGCAGCGAGACCACGTCGTCCGGCGGTGCTCCGGTCTCAGCCGGTGCCGGGCGTTGCCGTTTTTCGCGTGCCACTTCGTCCTCCGGATGCGGTGATCTTGCTCCTCCCGGACGCTACGGAGCCGGGATACGGCCGGACAGCACGTATCCTGCAGATCCCAGGTGCAGAAAACTGCACCTGCCGAGCGAATCCCCCGGGGGACGGATGGAGCCGGTGGCCGCAGACCGGCGGTTTCCCTGGTCCAGTGCGCGCGACTACCTCGCCGCGTTCGGCGTTTCCTTCCGCTACCTCGCCGTCGGCGCCGCGGCCGGGCTCGCCGGGCTGCTGCTGTGCTGGCTGGCCGCGGGCAGCCTGCTGCTGAGCCTGGCCGGGATCGGGCTGCCGCTGCTGGTCCTGCTCGTCCCGCTGGTGCGCCGATTCGCCCGCGCGCAACGGAAACGGGTCGAACGGCTGCTGGGCACGCCGGTCGGCGAGAAGTACGCGGTGCCCCGCTCGCCGTTCGGCGTCCTCAAAGACCGTGCGGTGTGGAAGGACCTGGCGTTCCTCGCGGTCAGCACCGTGCTCGGCACGCCGCTGTGCTTCCTCGGGCTGAGCCTGCTGTCCGGCGCGCTCTGCTGGGGCACCGCGCCGATCTGGTGGACCCTCCTTCCGCCCGCCGCGCATCTCACGTTCCGGCCGGTCACCAGCTGGGCACAGGCGTTCGGCGCGACCGGCATCGGGCTCGGGTACGCCGCCGGGCTGATCCTCCTGACGCCGCTGCTGGCTCGCGGGCACGCGATGCTCGCCAGTGCGCTGCTGCGTCCGCCGCGCGGCAGCAGGCAAGCCCGCCGGATCGAGGAGCTGACGGTCAGCCGGGCCGAGGCACTCGAAGCGCACGGCGCGGAGCTGCGCCGGATCGAACGGGACCTGCACGACGGCACCCAGGCCGGGCTCGTCGCCATCTCGCTCCGGCTCGGGCTGATCAAGCACGCCCTGCGGAACCAGCCGGACAACGCGCTCGGGCTGCTCGAGGACGCGCAGGAGCTGACCGAGCATTCGCTGGCGTCGCTGCGCACGATCGTCCGCGGGATCTACCCGCCGCTGCTGACCGACCGGGGTCTGCCCGGCGCGGTGCAGGCGCTCGCGGCGAGCAGCGCGGTCCCGGTCGAGGTCGACGTCTCGGGCGGCGGGCAGGCCCCGGCCGCGGTGGAGGCGGCCGCCTACTTCGTGATCGCCGAGGCATTGACGAACATCGCCAAGCACAGCGGAGCCGACCGGGCGTGGATTACGCTCGCGCTCGGCCGGGAAAGGATCAGGATCACTGTGCGCGACAACGGAAAAGGCGGAGCCGCGGAGAACTTCGGCACCGGGCTGGCCGGGATCCGCCGCCGCGTCGCGGCCTTCGACGGCAGCACCGAGCTGAGCAGCCCCGAAGGCGGCCCGACGGTGCTGCGGGCGGAGCTGCCGTGCGCGTCGTGATCGCCGACGACAACGCCTTCATCCGGGAAGGGCTGGCGTTGCTGCTGTCCACGGTCGGCCACGAGGTGTGCGCCGTGCTGGAGCGCGGGCCCGACGTGCTGCCCGCGCTGCTGGAGCACCGGCCCGACGTCGCTGTGCTGGACGTCCGGCTGCCGCCGGGTTACACCGACGAGGGCCTGCGGGCGGCCGCCGCGGCCCGCGAGGAAATCCCGGGCCTGCCGGTGCTGATGCTGTCGCAGTACGTCGAACCCGCCTACGCGGCCGAACTGCTGGCCAAGGGCGCGTCCGGAGTGGGCTACCTGCTGAAGGACCGGGTCGGGCGGATCGAGGAATTCCGGGAGGCCATGGACCGGGTCGCCGCGGGCGGCACGGCGATGGACCCCGAGGTCGTCTCGCAGCTGATGGCGCGCCGGCACGCGGCGAACGTGCTCGACGTGCTCAGCCCCCGCGAACGCGAGGTGCTCGCGCTGATGGCCGAGGGCCACGGGAACGGCGCGATCGCCGAGAAGCTGTTCATCGCGGAAACCTCGGTGAACAAGCACGTGGGCAACATCTTCGCCCGGCTGGGACTGTCCGCGGGCACCGGCGACCACCGGCGGGTGCGGGCGGTGCTCGCCTACCTCGGCGCCTAGCCCGAAAACCGGTGGAGCCGTGCCGGTGCGCGCGGCTACTCTCGCTCGACCAGTGCTGCCCAGGCAAGGACGTGCCGTTGTACATCGCGTGAGGCATCCCAAGCTCTGATTTCGTCGCGCGCCGCGTTCATGCGCCGCGCTTCTTCGTGCTGCGGAATTCTCACTGGAATCGGTGTACTCCTGTGCTCTATAACTGGACAGTCCTGCCCACTCGCCTGCCGCTCGTCCGGCGCCGGTGCCACACCTGCGCGTCCGGAAGCTTCCGGGCGGACGGCAAATTCCGGGTCAACGCCCATCACAAACTCATCGACGCCTGGCTCCTCGTGCTCTGTACCGGCTGCGGGGAAACGGCGAAACTCACCGTGTTCGAACGGGCGAAGGTGCGCTCGGTCCGACCGGTTCTGCTGGATCGCTTGCACCACAACGATCCCCGCCTCGCTGCCGAACTGCTCCAGGACCCGGTCCTGCTGCGGCGCAACCACGTCGCGCTCGACTGGGACGGCGCCTGGCGGCTCGACACTGGTGGTTCGGACCACTTGAAGCACGACGCGATCGACGTCTCGGTCAGCTTCGCGGCCCGGATCCCGGTCCGGCCGCTGCGGCTCATCGCCGAGGGCTGCGGTCTCGCGCGGGCTGAAGTGCAGCGGCTGCTCGCCGAGGGGAAGGTCGTGTCCGGCGTCCGGCTGAGCGGCAAGCTCTCCGGCGACTTCGCCTTCACGCTCAAGTACTGAGCAGACGGACGGGTCCGGCCTCGCCGCCGGACCCGTCCGTCCTCAGTGGACAGCCCGGGTCCACTCGCGACGAGCGCTGTCCGCTCGCATGAGCGCGGAACGCTAACCAGGGCAACAGCGGTGGCTGAACGGGCAATGCCGCGTAACCGCTTCCGGCGAAAGGCGTTGCCGCAATTCACCGCACCCAGGTGGAGGAGCCGGTTGCCCACCCGACCGCGCGCTGGTGTTCAGAAGGGAACAACGCGGCGACAACCCGTAGACCGGCGCTTACCGTAAGTCCGCAGTCTCCCCACTGCTCTTTCGTATCGGCCGAACGAAGGGCATCCGCGGCGACGTCGGCGGCCTGGCATGCCAGTCCGTCATATCCGGAGAACCCGATCAGAGGAGAAAGCATGGCTTCGCAGGACGGCGCACGCGTCGACACCAACGTCATGCGCAAGGGCGCGCAGACGATCAGCGACACCGGGCAGAACATCACCGGGGTGAACCAGAAGGTCGACGGCACGATGCAGACGCTGTTCGGCACCTGGCAGTCGGACTCGGCGAACGTGTTCCACCAGGCCATGGGCCAGTTCGACCAGACGGTCCGCAAGATCGTGCAGAAGCTGGACGAACTCGCGCAGAACGTGCAGACCTCGGCGAGCGAGTACGACAGCCGCGACTCGGACAACACCTCCACCGCCAACAACGCCTCCGCGGTCATCGGCGGCGGCGGGCTGCGCGGCTTCTGATCCCCTTCCCTTCCACGAAAGGACGCTTCCCATGGCTTTGGGCCAGTTCCAGATCAGCTTCGCCACCATGCAGGACACCGTCGGGCAGGCCAAGCAGCAGTCCAACCAGATCACCGAGCTGCTCGACCAGATGAAGGCGGTCATCGAGGGCCAGCGCGAAAACTGGACCGGTGTCGCGGCGGACATGTTCCACGAGACCTACAACTACTGCCACCAGGCGGCGCTGACCCTGCCGCAGGCGCTCGACGCCGCCGCGCAGACCCTCGGCCAGATCAACGAGGGCACCTCCAACACCGAGGGCAACAACGCCAAGCGGTTCGCCGCGAACTGACGCCGCCGCCCCGGGCACGACTGACCTGAAAGGAGGGTGAACGACAGTGGACGGAAACGGCAACGGGGAGCACAAGGACACCTCCTCGGACAACCACCAGACCACTTCGGACGACGGCAAGTTCCACAGTCCGGGCGACCAGACTCCCCGGACGTGAAGAACGAGTGGATCCCGCCGGGCGACGTCGGCAAGCCGCCGCCGGTGCCGGGCGGCTCCGAGCATCCGGGCAAGGGCGTCACCGCGGTCAACACCGAGGCGATGCGCACGTTCGCGAAGAACATGCAGGCGCTCGCGGACGGGCCGCTGAAGGATCTGCCGGCGAAACTCGACAGCATCCAGCTCAAGCCCGGCGTGTTCCTGACGGCGCAGAGCAAGATCTTCACGCCGATCCAGGGCACGAACGCGCTGCGGGACACCACCCGCACCGCGATCCACGACCTCTGCAAGGCGCTCGACGAGGTGGCGGACGCGGTGAACAAGGCCTCGAAGGCGTACGACAACGCCGACGAGGTCAACAAGATGTCCGCCGACGATTACAACCAGTATTTCAACACAGTCAGCGGCCACATCACCGGCGCCGGTCAGAAAGCCTGACCGGACGGGCGGCGGTCTTTCCGGGTTCTCTCCCGGGTCTCTCAGGTTCGAAGCGATCGAGGGAAGATGGCGGACGAAAACACCCACGGGTTCACCTCGGACGACAACGGGGTCTGGCCCGACACCACGCAGACCGGCAACCAGAACACCACTGGTGACCCGTCGAAGGATTTCGACGGGCTGACGTGGAAGCAGATCGAAGCGGCGATCCTCGGCGGCGGTTCGCTGTCGGGCGGCCAGGACAACCGGGACAAGGCCTACGGCAACGTCAACTGGCAGTCGCTTCAGGACGCGGCCGGGGTGTTTCAGGAGACGCAGCAGAACCTCGCGATGGTCGCTCAGTCCATTCAGGACCAGACCGCCGCCCTCGCCGGACCGGACGGCCCGTGGAAGGGCGACGCCGCGACGAAGTTCAAAGACATGATGACCACGCTGCAGAACAAGTTCTCCGATCTGGCGGACCGGATCGGCGACGGCGGCGGGTCGAACAACGTGCCGGCGAATCTGGTCAATTCCGCGGCCTACCTCAAGTGGGCGCAGGACACGATCCGCTACATCGACAGCTATTACGCCAGCCAGGTCCTCGCGCAGGGCAGCAAATACGAACTCAACGACGGGCGCGCGTACATCTCGCAGTTCCCCGAAGCCGTCGAAATGATGACCAACGACATGCGCAAGGTGGGCGGCCAGCTCGCGCAGAAGTACAACACGGTGCACGTCAACGCGGGCAAGACGACCCCGCCGCCGACGCCGGGCGGTGGCGACGGCAACCCGCCTCCGCCGCCTCCCCCGCCGCCGACTCCGCCGCCGCCACCCACTCCGCCGCCTCCTCCGCCGCCGGTGACGCCTCCGCCACCGCCGCCCGTTTCTCCGCCGCCGCCACCGGTGACGCAGCCGCCGCCTGCCCCGAAACCGCCGCCGGTGTCTCCGCCGCCGGGCGGCGGCAATGGCGCGCCGCCTCCGCCTCCGGTGAACCCTGCCGCGATTCCTCCGCCGCCGGGCGGCAACAACGGTCCCGGCGGGAACAACGTGCCGCCGCCGCTCAAGAACGCCGTCGTGCAGCCGCCGCCGGGCGACCTCAAGGGTCCCGGCGGCGAGGGCGCGCCTCCTCCGCTGAACCCTGCCGCGATTCCGCCGCCTCCCGGCGGGAGCAACGGTCCCGGCGGCAAGTCGCCGAACCTGCAGAAGCCTCCGGGCGACGGAGGTTCGCAGCCTCCGCCGCAGGTCAAGCCGCCTGCCATTCCGCCGCCTCCCGGCGACTCCGCCGGCGGCGGCAACGTGAAATCGCCGCAGCTTCCGCCTCCGCCGGGAGATTCGGCCGGCGGGAACAACCTCAAGACGCCGTCGGTCCCGCCGCCGCCGGGAAGCTCGGGCAATAACCTGGGCGGGCACGTCAACCCGCCGTCGATCCCGGCACCGCCCGGAAGCTCCGGCAACAACCTCGGTGGGCACGTCAACCCGCCCTCGATCCCAGCACCGCCCGGAAGCTCGGGCGGCAACCTGGGCGGGCATCCCTCCGTCCCGGCACCGCCTGGAAGCTCGGGCGGGTCCGGCCACGTCAACCCGCCGTCGATCCCGCCGCCGCCGGGCGATTCCGGCAACCTGGCGAACAACGCGCTCAACCCCGCGCATCTGCCGCCGGGCGTCAACAACCCGCCGGGCAGCCAGCCGCCGGGCGGCAGCGGCATCCCGATGATGCCGCCGGGCGGCATGGGCGGGGGCGGCGGACTGAACTCGCCGTCCGCCGAACGACCGGACTCCTCCGGGCTGCTCGGCAACATCAAAAAACCGTGGCTCAGCCCTCCCCCGGACGGCATCGGCAACCCCGACTCGCACGGCGACACCCCGCCGCTCAGCTCGGCCAAGTGGGCTCCGCCGCCCGGCGCGAGCGGCGGGACCGGCAACGGCGCGGGCGGGCTCGGCAACGGTCCAGGCGGACTCGGCGGCCACGGCGACGGTCCGGGCGGGCTCGGCGACAGCGGTCCCGGCGCGATCAAGGGCCTCGGCGAAAGCGACCTGCCCAAGCTGCCGGACCCGATCGGCAACCAGAACCACGAGCAACAGCAGCAACTCCCGGGCGCCGGGACCCCGCCGATGGTGCCGCCGGGCGGCATGGGCGGCGGCAGCGGGCTGAACACGCCGTCCGCCGAACGACCGGACTCCTCCGGACTGCTCGGCAACATCAAAAAACCGTGGCTCAGCCCACCGCCGGACGGCACCGGCAACCCCGACTCGCACGGCGACACCCCGCCGCTGCACTCGGCCGAATGGGCACCGCCGCCTGCTGGCGTCGGCGGTCCTGGCACTGGCGGTCCAGGTGCCGACGGCATCGGCGGTCCCGGAGCGGGCGGACCAGGGGTTGACGGCGTCGGCGGCCCGGGCGTTGACGGTCCGGGCGCTGGCGGCGGAGAGCCGGTCGGGCCAGGGGTCAAGGGCCTCGGCGAAAGCGACCTGCCGAAACTGCCGAACCCGATCGCCAACCACGAACAGCAGCAGCTCCCGACCTCGGGAATGCCTCCGATGATGCCGCCCGGCGGCGCAGGCGGCGGGCTGAACACACCCGCCGCCGAACGACCCGACTCGGCCGGGCTGCTCGGCAACGTCCAGGAGCCGTGGACCGCGGACCTGCCCGGTGGCGTCGGCGACCCGAGCGCGTTCGGCGAGACTCCGCCGAGCGAATCGGCCGACTGGGCACCTCCGGCGAAGAGCCCCGGCGGTCCCGAGCATGCGCCTGGCATGCCCATGGTTCCGCCAAGCGGCGGCCTGAACACGCCCACCGCCGAACGGCCGGACTCGGCCGGACTGCTCGGCAACGTCCAACAACCCTGGACAGCAAACCCACCGGACGGCATCGGAAACCCTGACGCCCCAGGCGAAACCCCGCCAAGCACCTCCGCCGACTGGGCCCCTCTGGCGAAGAACCCCGGCGGTCCCGAGCAGGCGCCTGGCATGCCCATGGTCCCGCCAAGCGGCGGCCTGAACACGCCCGCCACCGAACGACCCGACTCCGCCGGACTGCCCGGCACCATCCAGCAACCCTGGGCAGCAAGCCCACCGATCGGAAACCCCAACGCACAGACCGAAACCCCGCCAAACACCTCAGCACAGAACAACAGCCCCACCCCGCAAGGCCCCGGCATGCCCATGCTCCCGCCAGGCGGCACCGCCGGAACGAACACCCCCGCCGAACGACCCGACTCCGCCGGGCTCCTCGGCAACATCCAGCAACCCTGGACAGGAAACCCACCGGACGGCATCGGAAACCCCACCCCACAGGGCGAAACCCCGCCCACCGAGCCCGCCCCCTGGGCGTCCACGACAAATCCGCCGGTCGTTGCCCCACCGGTTCCGCGCGACACCAACCGCGCCCCGGCGAACACCGGCTGGGCCACCACCCCGGACGACGTCCGGATCCCGGTCGTGCAGCCGCTCGACACCGAGGACACCTCCGCCTGGGACGTCGGCACCGCTGAGTTCCTCCCCGCCCTCCTGCCGGTCAGCACCCCGGCCGACGACCGGGCCGAGGAGATCAGCACCGATTTCGTCCAGCGCAGCGACGCGCCGTGGCGGCCGGCCGACGAGCCGCTCAGCACCTACCAGCGGGTGCGCGGCGGACCGGCCGAAGTCCTCCCCGACGAGCTGCCCACCTGCGGCGACGCTCCGGAACCGCCGGAGCCAGACACCGTCGAGGAAGAGACCGAGGAAGAGGAAGAAGAGGAACGCACCATGGCCGATCTGCTGCGGCAGGACGACGCGGCCTGGGGCAAGCGGCGCGGAACCTCGGGGGTGCTCGAATGAGCACGGAAACGGTGAAGCGGGGCCCGCGCGCGGCGGGCCCGGAAATGCCTGAGGGGCAAGAGGAACTGCAAGAACCGCCAGTCATGGCGGAACCGGCGGCGCGCGATTTCAACTCGCTGCTCATGATGCTGCCGATGGCCATCGGGTCGCTGGTGATGGTGCTGGCGTTCTCCGGGGTCGCGGGCAGTTCGCCGTTCACCTACGTGATCGGCGGCGGCATGGGCGTGTCCATGATCGCGATGAGCCTGGGGCAGCTGTCCCGCGCGGCCGCCGAGCGCAAGCGCAAGATGCAGGCCGAACGGCGGGACTACCTGCGTTACCTCGGCCAGGTCCGCGACCGGGCCCGGTCTACTGCAGAGGATCAGCGGCACGCGGTGGCCTGGAACAACCCGGCACCGGATTCGCTGTGGTCGCTCGCGATGGGGCCGCGGCTGTGGGAACGCCGGATCAGCCACGAGGACTTCGCCCGGGTGCGGATCGGGCTGGGCACGCAGCAGTCGGCGCTGGAGCTGGTGCCGCCGGTGACCAAGCCGATCGAGGACCTCGAACCGCTTTCGGCGATCTCGCTGCGCCGGTTCACCGAGACCTACCGCACGCTGTCCGGCATCCCGACCGCGGTGGGGCTGCGCAGCTTCACCAGCGTCGAGTTCGACGGCGACCCGGACGCGGCCGCCGCGCTGGTCCGGGCGATGCTCGCGCAGCTGGTCGCCTTCCATTCGCCGGACGAACTGCGGCTGGCCGTGCTCACCACGGAAGCCGCGCAGGCGCAGTGGGACTGGGTGAAGTGGTTGCCGCACAACAACCATCCGACGCTGCGCGACGCGGCGGGCCCGCTGCGGCTGCTCGCCGCCGACCACGACGAGCTGATGGACCTGCTCGGCCCGGACGTGGCCGATCGCGACGACCACGACAAGACCGTCGGGCCGACGACGACCGAGCCGTTCGTGGTGGTCGTCGCGCATCTGGCGACGATCCCGGAGTCCTCGCGGCTGGTCGGCGCGGGCCTGCGCAACGTGGTGCTGCTGGACGTCACCGGCGCGCTTCCCGGCGGTCCCAAGGTGCTCCGGCTGACCACCAAGGACGATCTGGTCGAGTTCCCGGCGGGCAGCGGCGTGGGTTCGGCGACCCGCGACGAGCTGTCGGTGACCCAGGTCGAGGGGCTGGCCCGGCTGCTCGCGCCGAAACGGACCAGCGGCACCCTGGAGATCGCGGACCAGCCGCTGGAAAGCGATTTCGGGCTGACCGCGCTGCTGGGCATCAAGGACGTGCACACCTTCGACGTCCCGGCCCAGTGGCGGCCGCGGGCGGCGCAGCGGGCGCGGATGTCGGTGCCGATCGGGGTGACCGAGGACGGCGAGATCGTCGAGTTGGACCTGAAGGAATCGGCGCAGGGCGGCATGGGCCCGCACGGGATGCTGATCGGCGCGACCGGTTCGGGCAAGTCGGAGCTGCTGCGCACGCTCGTGCTCGGGCTGGCCGCCACGCATTCGTCGGAGATCCTCAACTTCGTGCTCGTCGACTTCAAGGGCGGCGCGACGTTCCTCGGCATGGACCGGCTGCCGCACACCTCGGCGACGATCACCAACCTCGCCGACGAACTGCCGCTGGTCGACCGGATGCAGGACTCGCTCAACGGCGAAATGGTGCGGCGGCAGGAACAACTGCGCGCCAGCGGCTACCCGTCGCTGTACGAATACGAAAAGGCGCGCGCGGCCGGCGAACAGCTGGCCCCGATGCCGACGCTGTTCCTGGTCGTGGACGAGTTCTCCGAACTGCTGAGCGCGAAGCCGGAGTTCATGGAGCTGTTCGTCTCCGTCGGACGGCTCGGCCGCAGCCTCGGCGTGCACCTGCTGCTCGCCTCGCAGCGGCTCGACGAGGGCCGCATCCACCGCGTCGAAGGCCACCTGTCGTACCGGATCGCGCTGCGCACCTTCTCCTCGATGGAGTCCCGCAGCGTGATCGGCGCAGGCAGCGCCTACGAACTGCCGCCGGAACCAGGCAACGGCTACCTGAAGATCGACACCACGAACCTGGTGCGGTTCAAAGCCGCCTACGTCTCCGGTCCGGTCCCGGCGGGCAATGGCGAGAACTCCGCGGCGTCCGCGGCGCGGGCCAGCCGGGAGGTCGTCCCGTTCCGCACCGAAGCCCGGCCGGCCAAGCTGATCATCCGCGACGACGAACCGGAACCGGCCGAGAAGGTGTCCGATGTGGACGCTCTGGAAGCCGCCGTGCCGGGCGGGCCGACGCTCGCCGACGCCTTCATCGACCGGCTGACCGGCGCGGGCCCGGCGGCGCGCCAGGTGTGGCTGCCGCCGCTGGCCGAATCGCCGAGCCTCGACTCGCTGCTGCCGAGCGTCACGCCGGACCCGGTGCGCGGCATGGCCGTGCAGGACCCCGCGCACTGGGGCAAGCTCCGGGTGCCGATGGGGATGATCGACCGGCCGTTCGAGCAGGTCCGCGAGCTGCTGACGGCGGACCTGTCGTCGGCGGCCGGGCACGTCGCGGTGGTCGGCGGGCCGAAGACCGGCAAGTCGACCCTGCTGCGCACGCTCGTGCTGGCGCTCGCGATGACGCACACCCCGCAGGAGGTCCAGTTCTACGGGCTGGACTTCGGCGGCGGCGGGATCATGTCGCTGTCCGGGCTGCCGCACGTCGGTTCGGTCGCGACCCGGCTCGAGCGCGACCGCGTCGTCCGGACGATCGAGGAAATCTCGCAGGTCATGGAAGGCCGCGAGACGCTGTTCTCCGAGCACGGCATCGAGTCCATGGACGCTTACCGCGCATTGCGCCGCAGCGGCCGGATCGAGGACCCGTTCGGCGACGTCTTCCTGGTGGTCGACGGCTGGTACAGCCTCAAAAACGACTACAGCGACCTCGAGCAGAAGATCGGCGAGCTGGCCTCGCGCGGCCTGTCCTTCGGTGTCCACGTCGTAATCGGCGCGACCCGCTGGTCGGAGATCCGGCCGTACCTGCGCGACCTGCTGCAGACCCGGTTCGAACTGCGTCTCGGCGATCCGATGGAATCGGAAATCGGCTCCCGCAAAGCGAAAACGGTCCCGAACCAGCCGGGCCGCGGCCTCACCCCGGACGGCCTGCACTTCCTGGCCGGGCTGCCGCGGATGGACGGCAGCGGCAACACCGACGACCTCGCCGCCGCGGCCAAGGCCGTCGCCGAAGAGGTGCACCTGTTCTGGCCGGGCGCACCCGCGCCGTCGGTGCGGCTGCTGCCCGCGAAGCTGCCGATGGCGCAGCTGCCCCCGCCGGACGGCGACCTCCGGATCGCGCTGGGACAGGACGAGCAGCGGCTCATGCCGGTGTGGCACGACTTCGCGGCCACCCCGCACCTGCTTGCCTTCGGCGACAACGAAACCGGCAAGACCAACCTGCTCCGCGTGGTCTTGCGTTCGGTGCTGGCGCGCTACTCGCCGAGCGAGGCGAAGATCGTGCTCGCCGACCCGAGCCGCCAACTGGACGCCGAAGTGCCCGAGGAATACCGCGTCGGGTACGCGACGACCACCGAGGCACTGCAGGAATTGGCGCAGCAGGCCAGCGTTTCGCTGACCCCGCGCGTGCCGGACCAGACCATCACCGCGAACCGGCTCAAGCGCCGCGACTGGTGGACCGGCCCCCGGCTGTTCTTCGTGATCGACGACTACCAGCTGCTGACCAGCGGCATGGGCTCGCCGCTGGAACCGCTGCTTTCCTTGCTGTCGCAGGGTTCCTACATCGGGTTCCACCTGATCCTCGGGCGCAGCACCTCCGGCGCGATGCGCGCGCTGAGCGACGCGGTGGTCCGCCGGATCTGGGAACTCGGCAGCCCCGGCGTGGTGTTCTCCTACCCCAAGGAGGAGGGCAAGTTCCTCGGCGAGGCGGCCCCGCGGCAGCTGCCCGCCGGCCGCGCGCAGCTCGTCACCCGCCGCGGCGTGAAGCTCGTGCAGACCGCGATCGCGGAAGAAGACCGGGCGGGCGAAACCCGGTCCCCGCTGGCGATGACCGAAAGGGGCGTGCGATGACCGCGTCGACCGGCGAACTGTGCCGGATCACCGTGTACGGGCCGCAAGGCAGGGCGGACCTGGCGGTGCCGATGTCCGTCCCGCTGACCAGCCTGCTGCCGGTGCTGCTGGAGCACACCGGCGGCCGCGACGACCTCGGCGACGCCTGGGTGCTGCAGCGGCTCGGCGAGGAACCGCTGGACGCGTCCGGCACTCCGGAGTCGCTGGACTGGAAGGAGGGCGAGGAATTCCACCTCCGCCCTCGCACGGACCCGTTGCCTGAGCTGGATTTCGACGACATCGCGGACGGCATGGCCACCGCGGTCAGCCGGCATCCCGGCCGCTGGCGACCGGAGTACAACCGCGGCCTGTTCCTCGGGTTCGCGATCTTCTCCCTCGCGGTGCTCGCGAAGGTGCTGCTCTACCCGGGTTCGGCCGGGCTGACCGCGATCGGCGGCGGCGTGGTGTCGCTCGGGCTGCTGGTCGCGGCCGTAGCGACCGGGGTGCGTTCCGAGGACAAGGCCCTGCTGACGTTGCTCGGGCTCGGCGGCTGCGCGTTCGCGTTCCTCTCGGGCGCGGTCGCGGTGGCCGGGCTCGATCCGGCGTTCGACCTGCAGGGCGCGCCGGTGCTGACCGGCTGCCTGACCTTCGCGCTGGCCGGCGGCCTCGTGCTCGGCGGACGGGCCGCGTGGTCGCCCGCCATCCCGTTCGTGCCGTTCGGCGCGGTGGCCGCGACCGGGCTGGCCGGGGCGATCTCGCTGTGGCTGCACCTCGGCGCCGGGTTCACCACCGAACAGGCGGCCGGGCTGGTGTCCTTCGTGCTGGTCGGGCTGATGGTGTTCGCGCCGCGGATCGGCATCCGGTTCGCCCGCATCCGCGGTCCGCAGCTGCCGCGTTCGGCCGGGGAACTGCAGTACGACATCGAACCGATGCCCGCCGCGCAGATGACGCACCAGACCGAGTACGCCGACGGCTACCTCACCATCGCCTGCCTCGCCGCCACCGCGGTTTTCGTCGGCTGCTTCCCGTTCCTGATCGGCCACGGGCTGTTCCCGGCCATCCTCGGCGGGCTGGTTTCGGCGGCGGTGCTGATGCGTTCGCGGGCGCTGCTCGGCGTGTGGCAGCGGGTTCCGCTCGCCGCGGCCGGCGCGATCGGGCTGGTGCTGCTCGGGCTGTCGCTGATCCAGCCGTTGCCGGCGCAGTGGCGGGGCGCCTGCCTCGCCGGGCTGTGCCTGGTGTTCTTCCTGCTCCTGCTGGCGATGCTGCGCCCGCCGCCGCGCCGGCTGCTGCCGATCTGGGGGCATCTGGCGAACTGGCTCGAAACGCTGAGCGCGGTGGCGATGATCCCGATCCTGCTGCAGCTGTTCGGCGTCTACGCGTGGGCCGTCGGGCTCACCGAATAAGCGAAGGAGAGGTGCGATGGTGCAGACGCAGAAGGACCACGTCGAGGCGTACTCGTTCCTGATCGGGCGGATGACCTCGGCGCTGGTGCTCGGCGACGCGAGCCACCTCGACGTGCCCGCGCGGCGGGCCTGGGTCGGCCTGCTGGTCGGGCTGGTGCTCGGGCTGCTGATCGCGGTCGGGTTCTTCGTGTACGGGCTGATCGCGCACCACACCGGCGCGGCCCCGGCCGTCGGCCGCCGAGTCTGAGAAGGAGGCAGCCATGGAGCTTTCGCTGATCCGGCGCGACGACGGTGCCTTGGAGAAGAAGACCGTCGGCAACGCGCTGGTCGTGCACCTCGCGGAGGGGATGACCGGCGAGGCGCAGTCGCTCGCGCTCGGAGTCGCGGCCGATCCCGAGCACGACCTGGTCGTCGTGGACCTCCCGGTGGATTCCCCCATCGCGATGTGGGAATCGGTGGCCAAGGCGCTGCCCCGGCGCCGGCGCGGCGTGCGGCTGGTGATCGGCGGCCGCTCGCGCGAGACCACCGCGCTGGCCGGGCAGTGGCTGGCCGAGCGGATCAACCGCCCGGTGCTCGCGCCGGACGGTTCGGTGATCCCGAGCGCGGGCGGCGCGCTGTTCGTGCACGCCGGACGCGGCGGCGGCTGGGTGCGCTTCCGGCCGGGCCGTCCGCCGTCCTGGGAGGCGAAGCGGTTTCCGCGGCCGGCTTGGGATTCCGGGATCGCCGCCGAGCTGACCCCGACGAGTTCGCGCGGGGTCGCGGAGCCTCTCCCGGGCGGTCTGTGGGTCCGCCCGGTCGGCTTCGACGCTCCCCAGCGGCACCACCGCACGGCGCTCATCTCCCGGATGCCCGCGCAGCACGACACCATGACGATCGTGCTGGGCTGCCCCGGCTGTCCCCCGCTGGCCCTCGACGACGCGGCCCGGCTGTGGGTGCAACTGCCGGAGAAGGTGCGGGCCAAGGCGCGGTTCGTCCAGTACGGCCCGCTGGCGGTGCCCGGCGAGGCCACCGTCGGACAGGCGCTGGCCGATCTGCTCGGCAAGCCGGTCGCGTTCTACGCCGGGGTGCCGGTCGGTTCGCCGCAGATGCCGACATTGCAGACCGTGCTCTTCGACGGCCGGTTCGGCTGGCGTCCGTTCGTCACCGAACTCGGCTACGAACCCGGCGCGCCCATGCCGGAGCTGCTTTCGCACCGTCCGCCGGTCCACGGGCTCGACCAGATCTCGCCCGCGGTGTACTGGTACTCGCCGGACGCGGTGGTCGAGGTCGTGCAGTCCGGCCTGCTGGTGCGTCCGCCGCAGGACGGCCCGTCCACCGCCGCGGTCCGCGAGATCACGCTCGATGCTGCGGTGCACAACCTGACCTTCGACGCGCCTGACGAGCATTCGGTGCCCCGGATGCGGTTGCTGGCCGAGGACCTGCTGGGCCGGTTGGATGAGCGGACCCGCCGGATGAGCCGGGTGCTGCCCGCCGCCGCGCTGCTCGCCGAACGTGCCCGGCCTCGGGTTGCTGCGCGGGCTATGGAGGCGATCGAGGCTGGGCAGCCGGTGCCTGTTGCCGAGACTCCGGCGGTGGTCGAGGCTCCGGTCGCTGTCGTCGCTCCGGTCGTTGCCGAGGCTCCGGTCGCGTATCAGCCCGCGGCTCCAGCGGCGCTGGGGATCGCCGCGCCTACGGAGGTCCCTGAGGCGATCGTCCCGGCAGAGGCTCCCGACGCGGCCGAGCCGCCACCGGCCAAGGTCTCCGCCGCTCCTCCGGCAGCACCTCCGGTCCCCCGCATCGTCTCGCCGAAACCGGCCGAACCGCCGGTCGCGAAGCCCCCGGAAAAGCCCGCAGCTCGCCCGGCGGAGCTGCGCTTCCAGGAAACCCCCGGCGCGGAATCGACCGCCCTGCTGCCCAAACGCGGCGCGGACAAGGAACGCCAATGGCTGCGCAAATCGCTCGGCGCGGAGTTCGGCCTGATGTCGAACACCGTCGCGCGGATCCTGTCCGAGCACCCGGGCTTCCAGGGCGTGCTCTCGACGTCGTCCTCGGCTGAAGTACTCACCGACGCCGTAGCCGTGCAGCTTTACCTCTCCCCCAAGGGTTCGACGATCGACGCGGGGCTGCGGCGCGGCGCGAACGGTCCGCACGTGCCGGTCGCCCGGTGCGTCGTAGCCGGGTTGAGCCGGCTGCCGTCGCACCGCGGCCCGGCGACCTTCGCGACCGAGCTGCCGCCGTCGGCGTGGCCGCTGCTGAACAGCCGGAAAGTGCTGACCGAATGGGGTTTCCTCAACGCGCTGACCCAACCCTCGTCCACTGTGGACGGCGGGACGGACGTGCTGGTGTGGTCGATCACCGGACGGCGCACCAAATTGCTGGAACCGAGCGAGGGCGGCGTCGAGAACCGCGTGCTGTTCGTGCCGGGGACCAGCTTCAAGGTGCTGGAAACGCGCGAGCCCGCGGCGGGCGAGCGCGGCGCGGTGCTGCTGCGGGAGCTGACCGCGAGCGAGATCGACGAGACCGGCCGGGTCGCGAACGACCGGGCGTCGCTGGACGAACTGGCCATGAACTCGCTCCGGCAGACGATGCGGACCTGGGCGGAAGCGGGCGAGGACCTGGTGCGGACCGTGATGGACGAGCAGGCGGCGGAGCGGTTCGGGGCGCTCCCGGGCCTGGCGTGAGTGCGGAGAGGCGGAGACGATGAACCGACAGCTGCTCGTGGTCGGCGGCGACCGGCCGGGTGCGTTCGGCACCATCGGCGCGGCGCTGGCGCAGGCGCAGCCGGGGGCGACGATCAGCGTGCACCCGGGCCGGTACGAGGAAAACCTCGTGGTGGACCGGATGGTTTCGCTCGTGGCCGAACAGGGCGCGGGCACCGTGGAAATCGTGGCGAGCACCGGAAGCGCGCTCGTCGCGAACGCCGAAGCCGTGCAGCTGAGCGGATTCGTCCTGACCGGAGCCGACGATCAACTGGTCACTGTGGACGTGGTCCGCGGCGAGGCGGCGCTGGACGGCTGCCAGGTGTCCGGGAATTCGTGGGCCACGCTGCTGGCGCGGCTGGAGGGTTCGCTCGCGCTGCGGGGCTGCACGGTGACCAGCACCGGCGGTGCGGGCGTGGTGATCGCCTCGCCAGTGCAATCGGCCATTGAGGACACTGAGATCGTGGACGCCGCGTCGTCCGGCGTAGTCGTGGCCGAGGCAGGTTCGGTGCTGCTGCGCCGATGCGCGGTGCGGGGCGCGGCGGGCAACGGGGTGTGCGTCAACGGTGAAGCGGTCGCGATTGTCGAACAGTGCGAGATCGTGGGCGCGCAAAAACCGGCGATGGTCGTGGAACAGCAGGGGCGCGCGACGATCACCGGACTGACCGTGCGGGACAGCGCGAACGTTGACCTTTACGTCACCAGCAAGGGCCGGGTTTCCGTGGCCTCGTCGCAATTCCGGTCGGCACCGATGCAGGCGGCGCACATCGCCGCGTCCGCGGAACCGCTGCTGCGCGAGTGCGTTTTCGCCGGTGCGGGCGCGAACGCGGTGCAGGCCACCGGAACCGCGGTGCCACAGTTCGTGGACTGCACCTTCGAGGGTTCACCGGTCACGATCCTGGTCGACGACCAGGCCCGGCCCCGGTTCGAACGCGCGACCGTTCGAGGCTCGACGCACACCGCGCTGTCAGTCAGCGCGGAAGCCGCGGTGACCGTCGGCGGACTGCGCATGATCCCGGAGAGCGGCCTCGGTGTCGTCCTTTCCGGACAGTCCACGTTGGATCTAGCCGACGCTTCCATTGAGACCGGCCGGGAAAGCGGAGTGCAGGTCACCGAGGATGCCCGGTTGACCGTGACCGACCTCCGGGTCGATTCGACCGCGGACGAAGCCGTCTCGTTCGCGGCCAGCGCACCGTCCTCGGCGAAATCGGTCCAGGTGCGCGGCGGTGGCCTGCACATCGCTGGAACCGCGGAAGTGTCCTTACAGGACTGCGAGGTCATCGATTCCACAGTGGACGGAATCACGGTCGCTTCGGGTTCCTCGCTGACTGCTTCACGGTGCCGGGTGCGCAACGCGCGAGGCAACGGCGTGTACGTCGCGGCTCAGGCGTCCTTCACCGAATGCGAGGTCCTCGGCGCGGGCCAGGACGGCTTCCACGTGGACACTTCCGAACCGGTCAGCATCCGCGATTGCGTGGTCAACGACGCCGCAGGTGAACTCGTGAGCGGCGAACACGCGGACGTGGACAACCTGAGCACCGATTCCGCGCGCCCGGTCGAACCGATGCCCGCCGACCCTCCTTCGGCCGAGCAGACCGTGAGCGAAGCCGCGGGCGAGGTGCTCGAAGGCCCGCTGGGCGATCTGGAGGCGCTGGTCGGGCTGGCCGGGGTGAAGAAGGAGGTCACCGGCCTGATCAACCTGATCAAAATGTCCCAGATGCGCGAGCGGATGGGGCTGCCGATGCCGCCGATGTCGCGGCATCTGGTGTTCGCCGGCCCGCCCGGCACCGGCAAGACCACCGTCGCCCGGCTTTACGGCACGGTGCTCGCCGAACTCGGCATCCTGTCGAAGGGGCACATGATCGAGGTGGCCCGCCAGGACCTGGTCGGCCAGTACATCGGGTCGACCGCGATCAAGACCACCGAGGTCGTGGAGAAGGCCGTCGGCGGCGTGCTGTTCATCGACGAGGCGTACACGCTGAGCGCGCCGACCGGCGGTTCCGGCCCGGACTTCGGGCAGGAAGCCATCGACGCGCTGATGAAGATCATGGAGGACCAGCGCGATTCGCTGGTGGTGATCGTCGCGGGCTATTCCGAGCAGATGGAGCAGTTCCTGCAGTCGAACCCCGGTCTCGCGTCGCGGTTCACCCGCACCATCGAATTCCCGAACTACAGCGTCGACGAACTAGTCACCATCACGACCGGACTGACCCGCAAGCACTACTACGAAATGACCGACGACGCGCTGGCCGCGCTGCGCGAGTATTTCGAGCGGGTGCCGAAGAATTCGACGTTCGGCAACGGCCGCGTCGCGCGCAAGCTGTTCGAGGCGATGGTGAACAACCAGGCGTCGCGGCTGGCGCTGCACCCGCCGTCCAAGGACATCGAACTGAACCGGCTGACCGCCGACGATCTGCAAGCGGAACTGACGCAACTCCCCTCCGCGACAAAGTCGGCGGTCTCGGTCACCGCCGATCCAGCCGCCGCAGTTTCGACCAGCACGGGCTGGAAACGGCTCAGCAGCCTGGTCGGCCAGAAATCGGTGCGGGAGAACGCGGAACGGCTGCTGCTGAACCTCGGCAGGCTCACCCACGAACGGAAACCCCTCGGCCATCAGGCAAACCTGGTGATCAGCGGCAAACGCGGCACCGGACGGTCGGAATACGCGAAGCTGTACGCGCAAATCCTCTCCGAATTCGGCATGACCCCGACGGGGCAGCTAGTCCGCCGCACTCTCGCCGAAGAACTGTCGCCGCAATGGCCGGGCCAAGCCGAACACCTGGTCCGAGCCGCGGTGGAAGACGCGTCCGGCGGCACCCTGGTCATCGATCTGGACGGCGAGTGGGACACCTCACCGCACACTCCCGGAATCGAAGCCCTGGAAGCGTTGTCCGAAATGATCAGCCGCCGCCCGGCCGACCCCGTCGTGGTGTTCACCGGAGAAAGCACCCGCGTCGGCGAACTGCTCGCCCAAATGCCCACTCTGCGCGACGCTTTCCCCTACGGCTGGCAACTCAGCGAGTACACAGTGGACGAACTCGCCGAAATCGCCGTGCGCCTGCTGGTCCGTCGCGGCCACGAGGTCCCCGACGACGTCCGCGACGCACTCGCCCACGAACTCTCCGCCGCGTCCGACCACACCGCACACGCCGCGCACGAACTCGCCCGCACCCTCTCGGCCGCCGCCGCGTCCCGCACGCTCGCCGCCGCCGACCTGCGCGGCATCCGCCCGCCCGACACCGGAGCCATGGCCCTCGGACCCGGCCTGGCCTCGGTCGGCTGACCCCTTACGGAGACCCGATGAGTTCGCAGCACGAAAAGATGCTCGAGGACGCGATGAGCGCCTACCAGCGCCAGCGCGACCACTTCGCCGAAACCCGCCGCGAGGTCGAAACCGCCACCAGCACAGTCACTTCCGCCCGCCGCGAGGTGACCGCGACCGTCGGCCGCACCGGCGAGCTGACCGAGCTTTCCTTTCCCACCAGCGCCTACAAACGCATGGCCCCGGCGGAACTGGCTTCGGTGATCGTGCAAACCGTCTCCGCCGCACGGGAGAAGTCGATCGCCGCCGCCGCGGAATTGATGTCCCCCATGCTGCCGCCCGGAATCTCCGCACAGGACCTGATGAGCGGAAAAGCCGACGTGAACGCTCTGTTCTCGGCCAGGGTGCCGGGATTCGACGAAGGGATCCTGCCGTGACCGACCAGTTTTTCGTAGACGCCGACGGTCTGGACGGCGGCCGCGACGGCTTCGACGGCAAGAGCGACGAACTGCGCACCCTCGCCCAGCGCGTGCAAAGCCTGGCCAACCCCAGCCGGATCCAGGACGCGGCCGGAAACGACAAGAACGGCAACGAGTTCTCCAAAACGCACATCCAGTCGGCCGCCGAGATCTACAACGGCATCAACGCCTGGGCCTTGGCCGTGGAAGCGACCCGCGACGCGATCAGCGACATGGCCACCTCATTCCGCGAAGCCGACCAGGGCGCCTACGACGGATCCAACGCGCTTTTCAAGAACTTCACCGACCTGAACGGCAAAGTCCACAAAGCCGACCCAGGCGGCACCGATTCACCGCCGACCGAGTACCGCCGCGGCGTGCGAATCCAAGGCAAACTCCTGGGCAAGCAAGACCCCGACGCCGAAGACGGCAGCGGCTGGACCCCAGCCAAAAGCCTCCAGGCACAGATTCCCGACCGAGGCGAAGAACCCCAGCGTTTGAGGCGGCTCTCGGTCGAACGCCCCGTGCCCGCCGACGGCAAGACCGAGGAGGGCGAGGTCACCCCGCTGCAACCGGTCTTCGTCCGCTCGCGGGCACCCGAGGTTGCCCACCCGCTGGAACCGACGGAGTCCTGGCTGCCCGCCAGCCGGGAGAAGTCGATCCCCGCCCAGCCGCCCATTCCCCCGGAAGACCCCGTTTCCTGACTTTCCGCTCCGCACAAGGAGGTGACCCGCGATGAGCCTGATGGTGGACCCCAGCCTGAACTGGGTGTTCTACATCATCGCGGGTGACGCCTGGCCGCAGGGCGACGAGGACAAGGCCCGCGAACTGGCCGCCGAATGGGACCAGGTGGCGCAGCAGATCGCGGCCGCGGGCACCGGTTTCAGCCAGCTTTCGCAGCAGGTGGTGGCCAATGTCGGCGGCGAGGTAGCGACGAACTTCGCCGACTACGCGAACAAACTCAGCACCATGGGCGCCGGTTTCTCCTACCGGGCGCAGCAACAAGCCGCCGCCCTGCGCGAATACGCGCTGAATGTGGAAAACGCCAAATACGGCATCCTGATTTCGATCGCAGTCACTGCCGCGGACCTGATCTGGGCGATGACGAACCCGTTCACCGCCCCGTTGATCCCCGGAATCTGGGCAGCCGGACGGTCCGCCGTGATGCAGATCGAACGCTCGCTGATGTCGCGCTTGATGAGCCTGCTGTCGAGGGTCGCGAGAGAGGCCGCGCAGGAAGCCGCGGAAGAGGCGGCCGAGGAAATGCTGGCCGAATTCATCCAGATCGCCCAAGGCAATCGCGACGGCTTCGACTGGAAACAGATCGGCCAAAACGCCGCCCTGGGAGCAATCGGCGGCGCGTTCGCCGCCGGCGCCCACAGCGGTTTGGGAAAGTGGGGCCACAACGTCTTCGGCGCCGCCGGCGTGGAAGCGGCCACGGAGGTAGTAGTCGGCCTGTCCGGCGCCGGCCTCTTCGGCGGAGACCTGGACAGCCTAGGCTGGGGCGCCCTGAACGGCGGCCTCAGCGGCGCAGCCACGCACGGCGCACACCATGCCGGACAAAGCCTGCACGACAAACTAACTGGCGGCGATGCGGGCGGCGGCCAGGGGAAGGGCCCGAACGATCCCGGCGGGGACGGCGGGACGGGGAACATCAACGTCGACCCGATCAACGGCCCTACCCCACCTGGCGGCTCCGGCGGCTCGGGTGGCTCAAACGGCACCGGCGGCTCGAGCGGTTCAGGCGGGTCCGGCGGCTCAGGTGGGCCGGGCGGCCCCAACGGCACCGGCGACTCAAGCGGGTCAGGCGGTTCCGGCGGGTCAGGTGGCCCTCGTGGCTCGGATGGCTCCAGCGGTCCTGGCGGATCGAGCGGCCCTGGAGCCTCGAACAGTCCGAACGGCTCCGGCGGCCCGAACAGCTCCAACAGCCCGGGTGGCCATGGCGGATCGGGTAATCCGAACGCGCCCGGCGGATCCGGCAACACCAACGGCCCGAACAGCTCCGGCAATCCTGGCCACTCCACCGGCACAGGCGGCCCGAACGACTCCGGCAGCTCCCGGGGTCCCAGCAGCGACAACTCCCCCGCCAGCAACTCCGCCACCCCGAACAACCAGCCCCCGCCGGGAAACTCCCCCGGCAGCTCAACTACGACAAGCACCCCCAACCCATCCACCAACCAGAACCCCACGAACGACTCACCCTCGGCTGGCAACCCCAGCGACTCCAACGGCTCGACCAGCAACCCCAACACCGCGGGCAGCCCACCCCCGGCAAACGCCCCCAGCAGCTCCGACCCCACCCCCGCGAGCACCCCACCGTCGACCGCGGCAAACAGCTCGCCCGGCGACTCCAGCGCACCCAACGGCTCCGCAGGCAACACCACGTCAGCAAACAGCTCCAACTCGACCGGCAATTCCCCGCAGAGCCCCGGCAGCAACCACAACGCCGCCACCCCCTCCCCGCCCGGCACCAGTCCCAGCGCCGGAAACGAGGGCGGAGCCAACCACAACGTCACCACCCCCGCCGCTCAAAACCCGACCGGCAACCAGACCCCACCCCCAGCCACCAGCCCCAGCACGAACGCCAACCAGACCCCATCCACCAGCCCCGGTACAAACGGCAACCAGACCCCGTCCCCAGGCGCGAACTCCTCACCCCCCGGAACCAGCCCAAACCCAGCCCCCACCGGCCAAGGCGCGACCGGCACCGAGCACAACACCACTCCGCCCCCGTCCACTCAGGACTCGGTCAGGACCGGAACTCCCGTCGCACCCCCGACCGACGCCGGCAACCCCGGGACGTCGACCCCGTCCACACCAGCCCCCGTCAACCCCGGCAACCCCAACGGCCAGCCGATCCCCCCACCCACGGGCAACCACAACCCCACGACAACCCCCGCCAGCAACCACAACCCGGCAGCAACACCCGCCCCCAGCAACCACGTGCCCACCCCGTCCCCCATCACCACCCCGCACCAGGGCACCGGCCTCCCCGGCTTCGACGGCACCCAGAACGCAACCCCCAGCTCCGCACCCCACCCCAGCCCATCGAGCACCACCCCTCACTCCACCCCGGAAAGCACCGACAACCACCCCGGCACCAGTTCCGCGCACAACCCCAGCACTCAGACCAACACGAACATCAACACCTCCCCGGCCCCGCCGCCAAGCCCATCGCCCGGCCCGAACCCCGCACTTTCCCCAGCCCCCAGTCCAAACCCTTCCCCGGCTCCGGCCGACAACAACGCCTCCCCGTTCCCCGACCCCAGCCGCACCTCGAACACCAACCCAGGCCCGGCCTCCGTCACCCCTGGCGCGAAAACCACCTCCGCGACCAACCCCGGCCCCACGCCCACCAACTCAAACACGTCCCCGCAGCCCAAGCCGGCTCCCCCGCCGACGTCCACCAGCGTCACCGGCATCGACTCCACTCCAAGCCCGACGCCCACACCAGGCACGGTCACCAGCCAACCCATCTCCCCGGCCCCGCACGCCAACGCACACCAACCCGACACCCCGGCCTCGAACCCGAAGCACTTCGCCACCCCCAGCCCGATCCCTTCCACCAACCCGCCGATCACCGGCCCCACCACGGCTCCAGCTCCAAACCCCAGCCCGAGGCCAGCCCCCTCCCCAAACCCGGCGACGAACCCCAACTCAGCCATAGCCCCGCGCCCGACGACCCGTCCAGGCCCGAACCCGGCTACAGACCCAACCCCGAACGCCACCACCGCCCCAGGCCCGAACCCGCGCTCCACCCCAGCGACCGGTCCAGGCCCGAACCTGGCCGCAGACCCGGACCCGAGCCCCACGACCGACTCACGCCCCAACCCGGCCACAGACCAGCACCCCACCACCGATCCACGCCCCAACCCCGCTGCCGACCAGGCCCCGAACCTGACGACGCACCCAGGCCCAACCCCGGCGGCGAGCCCCAGCCCGGATCCATCAGCCAATCCGGATCCATCGACCAACCCCGCCCCGTCGACCAACCCGGGTCCAACCCCGGCGGCGAGCCGCAACCCGGATCCGTCAACCAACCCGGGCCCATCGGCCAACCCGGGCCCGTCGAGCAACCCGGATCCGTCAACCAACCTGGCCCCGGCACCAAACCCCGCCCGAAACACCAGCACCTCCCCCACCGCCAACCCGAACCCAGGCCACACCGCCACCCCCAACCCGGCCGCCGCGAAAACCGACCCCAAGCCACCCTCTGCCCCAGCGAAGCCGATCAGCACCAACCCCACCCCCGCCCCAAAACCACGCCGCAGCCTCCCCAACCCGGCCGCCGTGAAAACCGATCCCAAGCCACCCCCGGCCTCGGCGAACCCGATCAACACCAACCCCACCCCGGCCCCCAAACCAGGCCGCCCCCTCCCCTCCCCAGCGCGAGGCAATCTCCACACCCCAGTCGCCGCCCCGAAGAAACCCGCCTCCCCCAAGAACCTCCACACCCCCGTCGCGGCACCGAAAAAACCCGCACCGGCCACCGGACCCGGCCCGAATGTCGGCAAGCAGCCTCCGGTCACCGGCGGCAAGGGCGACTTCGCTCAGCACCACAAGAACTTCAAATACACCGTCGTCCACGAAACCGGCATCATCGGCAACCTCGGAACCCGCAACGAAACCAACCAGAACAGCATCGGCGTAGTAGCCACCGTCGCGGCGACTCCGAACGACGATCTCCGCACCATCGCCGAGAAGTACTCCACCGGGTTCGCCGAGAACTCCGCAGACGGCCGCTTCGCCCTCGTAATCGGACTCAACGGCACACCGGGAACAGAACGAGCAATAGAACAGAAGATCCAGCAATTCCAGAATACCTGGGACAACCGCTTCCCGGTAGCGATAATCGGATTCACCTGGAAACACCCGAGCAACCCGAACATCGACCAGAAGACCATCCCCTACGGCGGAATCCGCGAGACCATCGCCCGCAACCCGGTCACCGGGCAGCTCGTCGACAGCATCCGCGAAGCAGGCGGGAACAACGAGGTCTACCTGCACACCGGCGACGCTGACGTCCACTCCCTGAACACCCGCAACGGGCCGCTGTTCGACGCGGTCAACACCGCGGTCGACCAAAACCCCGAAGGGCCGCCTGAGGCCATCAGCGGTGGTTATCACGTCCGGCCGGACGACGGTGACCTCGCGAACCGGGCTGCCCAGCTGGATCTTGACGTGCGGCAGGCCTTGGCCGGGGTCGACTCCCGATCCGTCTATTTTCCCGAGCCGAACACCTTCGTCCGAATGGCGGGGAACAAGCTCGAAAACGACGTGACGTTCGGCGTCAAGAACCCCAACACCGGCACCTTCGAATACGGGGCGAAAGAGGGCCGGGGAATCGTCGATTCGGTTCTGTCGCAGCGCAATCCTGGCTGGCAATACAGCGACCATCCGACCGCGATCGCGAAATTCTCCTCCGACCTCGCCATTCAGACCGACGGATCGCGCATCGCGGGCAAGCTCGGCACGGATCCGAACGGCATTACCGCGCTCGCCCAGAGTCACGCGAACGAGACGCGCTGGGCCGACCAGATCGGGCATTATCTCGGCAATCACACGACTCTCGACCCGAATCTGGCGAAGATCGCCGCCAAAGCCGCGTTCCACGGGATCACGGCGACCGGTCCGACGCCAAGCAAACCGGACAAGTTTTCCGACGCGGTCGCGAATCTGCCCAAGGACGACCGCACCGCGCTGGTCAAGGGCATGAAGGAAAACGTCGAGGACGGCAAGAAGCTCGCTGAACTTACGCTGGCGACCCGGCAGGCCCTTGTGGACAACCTCAGCGGCAACCGTCCGCCGAATATCCAGACTCCGGCGGCCGCGCCGAGGAATACCGGGAACACGGCGAAAGACCTGAAACCGGAAAAGAAATTCCCGGGGCCGAAGGACTGGAACGGCCGTCGCGATACCGCACCGGTGACGCGGTTTTCCTCGGAGCGGTTCGATCCGATCAAGAAAATCGCCGGGCAGTTCGCCGGAAATCGCTCGGGTCTCAAGGGCGGGCAGCTCGCCGGAGCGATGGCGCAGATCCGGTTCGACGTGCGGCGGTTCGAGATCGCGCCCGGACAGTGGGTCCGCGAGCACACCGTCCCGATCGATCTCACCTCCCATTCGGGGTCGGTGTCGCCCGAGCAGCGCGATCAGTTCGTCCAGGACTTGCAAAACCACCTCGACGACTGGGTCAACCAGTCCTACCGGCTGCCCGGCGGCGACCAGCTGCACGTCCGCCTCGACGTCCGCGTCGCCGACGACATCCACCCGGACGACACCGGCTGGCAATCCGACCCCCGCCGCCGGATCCCGGTGAATCTGCACGACTCCACTGTGGACCCCGAAACTCCGGAAACGAACCAGCTGAACTGGGACGTGCGCGATTCGAGTTTCGGCGCTACGCACGAGTTGATGCATTTCCTCGGCCTTGGCGACGGCTACAAGAACGACGAAATGCTGTTCAACCGCGAAGACCAGACCGGCGTGATGGGGCCGGAAGCATGGCATGACTCCCGGTTGAACCAAGGCAATCTCGATCAGCTCGAGTCGGTGTCGAACACGGCGAATATCCGCGACCACCATCTCGGCGACGCGCCCGCACCAAATCCGCAGCCGAGTCAGGACCACCACTCACAGCCCGATTCCGACGGCAAGCCGAGTCTGCACACGCCGATCAAAGCCCCGCAGGAGCAGCACGAAGACGCGGTGCTCGTAGCGGACGAACAGACCGAGGAGAAACCCGACAACCGCCCCCTCTCGGAGCGGCTGCCCGAGTTCGCCCGCAACGGAAAGGCGCTCGGCTCGGTTGTCCCAGTCGACGTCCGCGGCGCGAAAGACGTCGGCACGAGCATCGAGAACCTCATCCACCGCCTGAACCCGAAGCAGCAGAACCCGCCGCGGGCGCACGGGATCGACGCCATCACCGATTCGTTGTCCGGCCCCGAGTTCGAGTCCTTTATGGGCGATGGACGCAAGTCGATGGTGCGCGTCGGCGAGAAGTGGTACGAGGTGCACGTCACCGCGGAACCGGACTTCAGCACGGTCAACGCCGACCAGATCACCAAGCTGCCGCAGCCGACGATCGGCGACGTCAAGAACGAGGTCAAGACCACCCACGCGAGCGCGAATACCGACACCACCGCGAACGTCGTCGGCACCTCGTACTTCGGGCTGTTTCCGGCCGGTCCGTACGCGTCGGTCGGCGGAACCGCACAGCTCGCCACTCCTTCCGCCGAGCACACCGGCACGACGACCGGCACCGAGCAGCGGGTGATCCGCACCGCGGGCGACACGCAACGCGCCGACGCACCGGTGACCTACAAGATCACTGTGCGCAACGAAACTGGCGGTCTGGTCGGTTCTACTGTGGATGGACAAGTTGGACTCGTTCTCTCCACTGATCTCGCCAACCTCAAGCAAGAGCAGACCGCCGGATCGACGGAGCCGAAGCCTGACTGGGCCAAGAAGATCGAGTTCCTCTCGCCCGAAGCGGTCGACTTCGACGAGAACGCGCTGTTCGATCAAGTAAGCAAGAACCTGCATCCGTCGGTGACGAAATTCGGTGCCCCGGGCCGCACGTCGCTGCGGGAGTTCCTCAGTCGCGGCGGGGTGCGCAGCATCCTCGGCACCGCGATGCAAGGCAGCCCGGTGATGTCGAACGACCTGCTCAGCCCGCACGGTGCCCACCGCGACGCAGTGCAGCTGGCGGCTCGGCCGACGAAGGTCGAATACCTCGGCACAATTCCCGGCGACAGCGAGCTGCGGTTCAACGATTCCTCAGTGAACGGCGGAAGCACCACCGTCTCGTCAAAGTACGGTGGAGAGGTCAACGCGATCTTCGGCGGTGGGTCCTATGTGCCCGGTGCGGTCGGAGGGGTCGGCGGGGTCAGCGGCAGCTATTCCCGGAAGGTCAATCAACAGTCCACAAGCGGCACCAGTTTCACCAACAAGTCCACAGTGAACGCGAAGGGCGACATCGGGCTGTACAAGGTGACTGTCGACCTCGACGTCACCACCTCCACCGGCGAGAACACCACCGTACAGGCCACTTCGTACACGCGGATGGGTTTGCCCGAGGCGAAAGCGCAGGGCCTGCCGGTCCCGAAGAACACCTCGGCGAAGTTCAAAGACGTTGGCGTGCGGTACGAGCCGCCCTATCTCGCGGCGGCGATGGCGGCCGGGACCGCGCGGCCTGGGTCCTTCGAACCTGCGACCCGGGTGCAGCCACAGATCGAAAACGCGTTGCGGAATCTTCCTGGCGCGGACAAGTTCCTCCCCCGCTGGGACAAGTTCCAAAGCGACCAACAAGGCTCCAGTCGCGACATCTCCGAACGGTTCGCGAACCTGCGGAAGATCACGTCCACCTTCTCGGTCGCCTCGCTACGGGGCAAAATGGACAGTCTGTTCACGCAAGGCGTGTCCGCGCAGCTCAAGCGGCGCGGCCTGTTCACCGACGAGTTCATCAACGTCACGGTAAAGGCGAAGCCCGGGCCCGGCCGGCACCTCGGCCAGGCGGACGGCCGCGCGGTCAAGAACAGCAACGAAACGAGCCCGTCGCTGACCAGCGCGACTACCACGGAGCGAGGCTGGTCGGTCGGTGTCGAAGGCCGCGTGATCATTCCGGGGGCATCAGCGGTCGCGAATCTCGGCATCAGCCCGACCGTCACGCCGCTGCAATACTCGGACAACCGGACCTGGAAGAATTCCGGCGGTCCCACCGTCACCACGACAACCGGCAAAGGCGGCAGCCCGGATTCGCAGGTCTTCGAACACGACGTCGAATTCGAGGTTGAGATCACCAGCTACACCCGCAACCGGCCGTGGGTGCGGCGGCTGACGCCCGGGTCGCCGTTCCGGGTCACGCCCAAGGTGTCCACTGTGGCCAAAACCGGCGATCCAGATCTGCCGCCGATCTCCGGCAAGGTCGATGTGTGGGTCAACGATGGTGCCGCACTGAAGAAGGACCCGGCCGAATTCAAGCCGGGCAAGCCGGGAGTCGTCTCGATGCGGCCGGACGAGACTCCCAGTATCGACGATCTGCTGACTCAGCAGCAGAACCAGACGACGCCGAAGTTCCTGCACGTGGAAGCATTCGCCAACACCGAAGCGCTGCGGGACGAGGCATTGCGCCAGCTCCAACGCGCCGCCGGCGGTGACGCGGTACTCGGCCTGCCGGGCAGCGAAGCGCGTGCTCGCGTGGACCGGATGTTCTCCCCGGAGAATTTCCGCGGCCTTACCCCGAAACTGCTGAAACAAGGCGGAACGGCGAACGGATTCCGGTATGAACGACGTGTCGCCGATCGCGTCGGCGGCCTTGGCATCGGTGTCTCGCTGAGCAATCCGAAGCTCGTCGCGGTCTCGGAGACCGGCGGCGGAGACCGGACGTATTCCGGCGGTTCCAAAGCCAGCTACGAGGGCTCGCACAAGCAATCCGTCGAAGCCAACGTGCAACTAGGCCTCACGGTTCGTCCGACGGGCAATGACGCGCATGGCCAAGGCCAGTTTTTCGGGACCGCCAAATGGAGCCCGTGGCAGCGGAGTTCGGGTTCGTCGAACGAGATCACCGCGAGCATCGACCACACCAACCGGTCCTCTTCGGACAGTCGCACGGTGCTCGTGCAGTACGACACGAATGTCCGGCTGATCACGGAAAGCCGCCAGGAAGGCTTGCTCAACGGCTCGATTTCGCGAGCGGGCGCGGACGTCAAGCTGCCCGGCTCGGTCTTTGTGGCGATGACCGAGGACGAGGCTCGCGCGGAAGGACTGCTGCCACCGGTCGAGCCGCGTACTCCGGCACCGGGCAAGCTTTCCGCTCCGCCGCTGGTCGGCGGCAAGTCCAGCTCGCTCGGCGCGGCCGTGCTGGAGGACGCGCCCAACCTGTCGAAGCTGGTGCAGGACGCGAGGCAGCAACTCGGCAAGCTCGGCCACCGGCTGCTGCCGAAGTCGGTGCTGGACGATTCGATGAACAACCTCCAGCGGACGCTCGACACCGCGTCTCCGGAAGCCGTGACCTCCCTTGTGGACGGTGCGCTAGACGGCGGCGTCTCGTTGCTGGCCCAGGATCCAGGCGTGCTTTGGACGGACAACTACCAACTGCTGCTCAAGGCGAAGATCCTCGACACGCAGTTCCTCGACGTGAAGCACGACGGCAGCGAAGTCGACCACGTCGTCAATTCGACCCGGACGGACAAACAGAACTCCGGCCACGGTTCGTCCTATGGCGGGCAGATCCGCGGCGCCGGCCGCGGGTTGTTCCAGGACAGCCAGCCCAAGGTCAGCGGCTACGACGGCGCGTATCTCGGAGTCTCCGGAACCAAGGCGAAGAGCGACCAGACCGTCGAGAACAAAGCCACGACCACGGCCTTGACTTCGTCGTCGAGCGGGCCGTCCGCGCGGTATCAGCACCAAGTCCAGTTCGAGTTGGTCGTCACCCGGGACGGGCACACCTATCCGGTCGCTTCGCAGGAAGCGACGGTGACTTCGAGGTCGTCCGCGGATGATCAACAGATCTCCGGCAGCGAGCAGTATCACACCAAACTGTACGGATCTCGGACCACCGAACTCAGCGCCGCGGAGTCCACTTCGGACCGTCTCGATGCCTGGCAGCAGGAGGGTTTCGGGCCGCTGCCGAAGTCTTCGACGGTCGAAGGGATTCGCGGTGCCGGCGATGTGCGAGCCGCCGCCATTCGCGCGCTGCGGCTCGCTGGGGCGGGCAATGGCCTCACTGGGCCCGGAACCGGCGCGCACAATACGCTTTCCTCCTCGATCACCAATGAGACGCTGCAGGCGCATCTCCCGAACATGGTGGGCAAACCGTTCGCGACGCCGGACCTGCATTCGTCCGCGATGACCGGCAGCAGCCACGCCTCGGTAAAGGTGTACACCCGCGTGGTGAAACCGGATCTGGTCGGCCTGAGCGATTCGGTGAAACTGGAGCGTTCGGACCAAACCACCTCCACCTTCACCGGCGAGGCGAAGGAAACGGTCACCGGCGAACAGCAGGGCAACCTCGGCAACGGCGGGATCACCGATCCGGGACGGAACACGCAATCCTGGGGCGGGCTCGACGTTCGCCGCCCCGTCGGCCCGACCGATCCGACTTCGAGCACCAGCGCCGCGCAGCGGTCCGTCGTCGGCAAGGACAAAGGCCGGACCGGTCTGGTCGGGTTCGATGTCGAGTACCGTGTCGTCGCGACGGTCGACGGCAAGACCGCGGCGGTCGAGGTGCGGGTTCCGCAATCCTCGCGGACGCGGATGAGCGAGACGGACTTGGAGCAGTCGCTGGGTCAGCCGTTGCCGGAGACGCTCGCCTCAGCGCAGGACGCGGTGAAGAAGGCCGCCGAGGAATGGCGCACCGCGGAAGAGGAACTAGAAAAGGCGCAGCGCGATTTCGACGACGCGTGGCTGTCCGAGAACGACAACGTGCGCACCGCGACTGAGGGTGCGCACGGGCTGAACATCGCCGTCGATGACAACGCGGTACAGCAGATGCGACAAGCGGTGCGGGACGCGCAGAACGAGGCGCGCGACGTGGGCCAAGCACTGCGTACCGGCAACGACGAGATCGCCCGGCTCAACGAACTCGACGAACAGTTTCTTTCCTTGGCTCTCGGCGAGGAACCAGGATCCGTCGCGCAAAGCGATCTGGTCGCGAATGCGTGGAATGCGCAACGGCAAGCTCAGCAGATCCGCAACGAGCAGGCCGAACTGGTCCAGCAGCGGCAGGCGGCCCAGGATCGCGCGGCGGAAATCCTGGCCGTGCTCGACGAGTACCGCAACAACCACACCGAACATGCTGCGCGGCAGGACGACGCGAACAACCGGATCCAACAGGCTCGGGAGAAGGCCGACGAAGCGCTGCGAAAATGGTGGCAGGCCAAGTCCGATGTGGACACGCAGGTCACCGCCCACACGTGGCCGCGTCCGGTCGAGGAAACCCCGGAGCAGCACCACGAAGGCACCGTCGAGGCGAACGACACTACGACAGTGTCCGGTTGGGACAGCGACACCGACCGCCCGTACGACTTCGACCTGTCCGAAATCCAGACCCGTCGGATCACCGACAGAACCGGCCGGGTCCGCGCGATCTCGTTCCTTCCGGCGAACGAACACACGGAGGGCGTCGAACAGGACTGGGTGAACGACAATTCCGGCACGGTCAGCACCCTTCCGCAGGGTGCGACGCCGGAGAAGTTCAACCCGCTTTTGAAACAGGCCAACGCGAACGGCGCGACCCCGGAGCTGGCTGGCCGCCGATTCGGCGAATGGGGCGACGAAACCACGGCACCGTGGGACAAAGATTCCCTCTTCGTTTTCGCCCACGGCCGTTCGCAGTCCGTCAAGGTGAACCTTCTCGGCGGCCGGACGGTGCGGGTCGACGGGGATACCTTCGCCCGGATCGTGGCGCAAGCCGCTCCGTTGGCTCAATCCCATTCGTCGATCACGCTCATCGCGTGCAGCACCGGCCAGACCGACGGCCCCGGCGGCCTCGCGCACGATTTCCAGCGAGCGCTCAGCGAACTCGGCGGACCGTCCACAGTGCACGCCCCGACCCAACCAGCGTTGTTCGGCCGGAGTTCGGCCACGCTCGGCAAAGCCGTCGGAGCGACACACGGTTTCACTACCGTCACCGATGACGGGCATTTCCGCACCTTCGGACCTCCGGCCGCGGTCGCCCCCAGCGAGCAGCACCACGAGGAAAATCACTACTCGTCGCCCACCGACCTGGTGGCCGACCTGCACCGGACCAAGGTCAACGGCCCGGCGCCGGCTCCGTTGCTGGGCCCGGATCTGTTCGGCCTGTACCGCGCTCCAGAGCCGCCGGAATTCCTGCGCGGACACGACTTCGGCACCCTCACCGCCGGACAGGGCATCAGCTTCCTGGACCTGCTGGACCTGACCAAGGGTTACCAGCTGAGCCGGGAACACCTGGATCCCGCGCAACTGGACGACAATCGCGAGTGGACACTGGAGAAGGAACGGCCCGACGACAAGCTGGCCACGTGGGCGCCCGGCGACGTCGAGCCCCTCGCCAAGACAACGTCGACACCGTTGCTGATGCACGCTATCTGGCTCGGCGGCCCGCTCCAGGACACCGGCACCATGCACACCTTCCGCCGGAATTTCGGCGACGCGGCCGACCGGCTCGGCGAGGGCATCGTCCCCGTGCTGTGGACCGACGTACCGCGCTGGCAGACCGAACTGGCGCTGACCACCGCTGCGCCGGAAGAAGGCCCGGACCCGCTGCACGATGTCCGGGATCTGCTGCGCTGGGCGGCGGAACACCGGATCCAACTGGTCAATGTGGACGAAGTCTTCACCAGCGAGCATCCTATGCGGACACAGGAGTTCTACCTGTCCGAGCTGGCCAAGCAGACCGGACCGGGCTTCGCGGCCGCGAGCGACATCCTGCGGCTGGAACTGATGCACCGGTTCGGCGGCCTCTACACCGACGGCGACAACGTCGTGCACGGGCTGGGCGACGTCGTCCGCGCCGCCGAGTCCGACGCCGGTTACGCGGTGCACCGGGTCGGCGGGAACATCGCGAACTCGGCCTTCACCATGTCGAAAGGACACCCGTTCGCCGAGTCCTATTTGGACCAGCTGCGCGACAATTACGGGCAGACGCAAGCGAACCTGATGCCGCGCGAAGTCGACTCGCTCGGCCAGGGCTTCTTCGCCACCCCGCTGGGCCGGGTGCACCGTCAGTCGGTGATGTACCGCTCAGGCCCGGTCGCGATGACCGAAACGGCCCGGCGGATCGGCCTGAACTCTGCGCTCGAACTGCCGGGCATGACCGAAATCCGGATGAACAGCGACCACAGCTGGTTGCTGCCGCCGCAGGGCGATCCGGCTCCGCTGTCGGACCGGTTCGAGACGCTGGAGCTGACTCAGCGCGTGGTCCAGACCCTGGTGCGTGGCCTGTACAACCGGGACGGCGACTTGCATTTGACCGCCGTCGAGCCCGCAGTGCGCAAGCACGCCGATCCGGACCTCGTGTGGCAGGCCGCGTTGACCTATCTCGCCGACGATCCGGAATTGTCCGCCCTCGTCCGGACAGTCACCGATCGCAGCAGCTACACCGGCAAGGTGCACGACGTTCCCCTGCCCCCGGCCGCTCGCGCGCTGCTGACCATTGAGGACAGTCGCGTGCACTACCACCTTGGCGAGGTGCAGCGCGCCGCCACCCTGCACGCCGCGGAGGCCGTCCTGGTGGCGGACTCGCCGGACCCGCTGGAAAACCTGATCGACACGCTCCGCTCGACGGACGGTCCGGTCGAGCCGATCGAAGTCACTGGAACGGGACCGGACGGCCGGGCGCACGCCACCGCCGCAGCTCGCGAACTCGCCGGGCATCTCGCCGACACCTTGGGCTCCGACGTGCTGGACCGCGTACCAGTGAAGATCCGAGTGTCCGAAGGAGACGGTCGCGTCCACATTTCCTTCCGTCCGACCCCGGCTCCGAGGGTCTTCCGCGGTCTGGACGACGAGCCCGCGCCCGCGACGCCACGGCCCTGGACGCAGAACGGCCGCACCGTGGGAATGCACTACTCAGTCCCCGATGGACCGTCCACAGCGGACTTCACCCTGACCACCGATGCGACGGTCACCCGAGCCTTCACCGAGCAGCTGCGTACCGACGGCACCGACCGTCCGGCCGACGCGATCAGCGTCCAGCTGTCGGCCAGTCCACACCCCACCGCGGACTACCTGATCAGCGGCGGCGAGCGGACCGCCGAAACGGACCTGATGCTCGAAGAGCTGGTCCGGACCGCCTCGCACCGCTGGTGGTTCCGTCCGCGCCCGCCAGCCGGGCCGATCGCCCTGAACGACCGGAAGGGCACCGTCAAACTGCTCGGCTGGGTCCTCGCGGAACTCCGCCGGGATAAATTCACAGACTCGATCGACGTCTCCCGCCACGAACGTCCGGATTTGATCTGGGCCGCTGCTCGCGAACTGGCCGCGCTGTCATCGCTTCACTTGACCGAGCAGCACGCCCTACTGCAACTGCACGGCGTAACCGACACCCTGCTAGGCAAACCGGACGCGGCCGCAGTGCTCGCGGACCTGGCCGAAGCGACTCACGACGTCACTCGCGTCGCCGAGGCAGTTGAGATCCTGGACCGGCACGGCACCTTGGACGCCGTCCTCAACTCCCCCGGTGGCCGCGCACTGCTGCTGGAAGAGATCGCCCGGATCGCCGACCGCCCGAACCCCGACGGCTACGCCCGCGACCTGGCCGCCGCCATCGAGAAGCTGGCCGCGAAAGACCTGACCCCGGACGCGTTCCGCACCGCATTGCGCCACACCCTCGACGGCTCCCGGCCGACCTGGCATCGGCTGAGCGTCGTCGGGCTGGGCTGGCTGGACCGCTGGCACACCGCCGCCGCCATCCGCCGCTACCAGGCCGAGGAGCGCGCCGCGTCCGCCCGGCAAGCCGCCGAACTGGCCGGACTCGCGACCCGATCAGTAGATTCACCGGAAGGCAGAGGAGGTACCGGCGATGTCCGATAGCCAGTGGGTGCTGCTAGTCGACCCGGCGTGGCAACCGGAGTCGACGGCCTCGAGCCCGCCACCGCAGTCCGTCGTCGGCGGCTGGCTCGCCCGCGAGGACGGCTCCGTCAGCCGCTTCGAGCCCAACCCGGCGTACGAACCGGCCGCGGAAAACTCCCCGACCGACCCGCTGGACGCCGTACTCCGCCTGACCGCCCGCGGCGAAGCCGACTTCGACCAGCTGGCGACCGTCTTCCGCGAGTCCGCCTTCGCCGTCGCCGTGGACACTGACGAGACACCGCTGATCGCCCCGTCGCCGGACAACATCCCCTGTCTGCTCGTAACGACAGCCCCGGCGCACCGCCACCGGGTCCGCGCCGCCGGCTGGCGTCCGGCCGCGCCCGTCGATCTGCTGCGCCTGCTGAACGACTACGACGACGTCGACCTGCTCCTCAACCCCGGCTCGCCGGGCTGCCTCCGGCTGCTCGCGGACAGCGTCCGGGAAATCATTTCCTGACGGCCGTCAGGACGCTGCTTCGCTTGCCACACCCCGGAATCCGGTGATCCTGTCCCGCCTTCGCTGGCTGAGACTCCGGTTTTTGTCGGTGCCCCGCGCGATGATGTCTCCGACAGCAGCCGAAGGGGAGGAACGGCGATGCGAGTGATGATGAGCGGCGAAGCACCGGTCAGTTACGGGCAGATCTATGTCCAGAGCGATCAGGGGCCGCCAAGGCTTGGCGAGTGTTTCGGCGGCCAGCGCAACGGGCTGTGCGGCGGTGCGGTGCCAGGAGCGCTGGCCTTGATCACCGGGCTGCACACCGGCGAGGTCGGCTTCCGGGTGGAGTCGCACGACGAGGAACCGCCGCTGGACGACGCTTGGGAGGAGATCGTCGAGGTGTCGTTTCGTCCGGTCGGCGAGGCAGCGCTCGTCTCCTGGGGCGGAAGTGAGTTCTGGCCGCTCGACCTGCGCGAGATCGACTATCGGGTGCGCTACAGCGGAACGCGGATGGACGAGGCGCGCCGGCTGGGCATTTCGGAGGACGAGTATTTCGAGCCCGACCGCTACCTGCTCCAGTTCTGGCCGAGTCCGCCGGGGCCGGACCGCGTGGTCAAGCAGACCAGCGCGGCCGCCGCCTACTGGCACGACGCGGCCAGAAAGCGGCCGCCGCCCCCGACTCCGGAGGAGAAAGCCGAAGCCGAGCGTCTCGCTCGCCTGGAACAGGAACGGGTCGCCGAGGAAGCGCACCTAAGGGCGGAGAAACAGGCGTGGGGCGGGAGCCTGCCCAGCGAACGGCTGCGGCAGCTGCGGGGCAACGTGATGAGCGTGGCGAGGCTGGACCGGTCGCTGGTCGACGCCATCGAGCGGACGAATCCGGCGAGCCAGCGGCAGATCGCCCGGTGGACGGCGCGGCGCGCGTTCGCCGAGGCGCGGCTGACCGAGGTCGAGTGGATCGCCCCAGCGCTCGCGGCGATGGACCGGGGAGCGCCGCTGCCGCCGCCGTTCGACGGCGACCGGCGGGCGGCGTGGGATCGGCTGTTCGCGGACGAACAGGTGCCGCACACGCTGGCCACCTCGCCGGACGGACAGCACGACAACTGCCTCCAGCAGGCGATGGCGTTTCCGGCGGTGTTCTCCGCGCGGGAACCGGATCCGCTGGCTGCCGCGTTCGACGCGCTCTGGGACGCGGCGGTGACGTTCGGCTATGGACGGCACGGGGTGTTGTTCACCGAGGTGCGGCAAGCTTTTCCGGCGCTCGAGGGAGGTGAGATCGGATAAGCGCGAACCCTTGGCACACAGCCGTTTTGGTGTGCTCGAGGGCGCGTCCGAGCAGAGGCGAACCGGATCGACGAGACACCGCACCGGGAGGTCAACCACGCGGCATACGCTGGGCCACATCAGCACTCACAACGGCACCGACCGAACCGGCGAGACGCCTGGCTGCGAGTCGACCGACAGCCAGTCGTTGCGGGTGGCGTGCAGGGCGAGCTGGAAACGGTTGGCCGCGCCGGTGCGGGCCATCAGGTTCTCGAGGTAGCGGAACATCGTGCGGCGGCTGACGCCGAGTACACGGGCGACCTGGTCGTCGGTGAGGCCTGCCGCGAGCAGGCCGAGCAGACGGCGTTCGCTGGGCCGGATGGCGGGGCCGGAGGTGTCGTCGGCGAGGCCGAGCGGGAGGGCGACCTGCCAGCACATGTCGAAGAGTCCGGCCAGCGCGTCGAACAGGCCGCAGGCGCGGATCAGCAGCACGGTGCGGTCCGCGCCGGAGAGTGCGGCGCAGTCGTCGACGATGAGGAGCTTCACCGGCACCTCGGGCAGCACCCGGGCTTCCTCGCCGCTTTTCCCGCAGGGCAGGATGTTTTTCGCCACGTACTCGGGCCGCTCCAGCGCGAGCCTGCCGTAGACGGCGCGGTAGCGGACGCCTCGGGCCAGGTTCTCCAGTTCGATCTCGTTGGCGTCCGCGTCGGCGTAGTACGGCGGGGAGTCCAGTCCGCGCACCTCGGTCCGCGCCGCCCGTTCGAGCTGCTGCACGCGTTCGGCGGCGGTGGTCCCGCTGACCACCTCGATCATCGGGTCGGCGACGTCGCGGACCGACTGTCTGCGGTAGTGCTCGTACAGGCGCGTCATCGCCGCTCTGGCACCAGCCAGTTCGGCCTCGCGCTGTCTGCTCAGCACTTCCAGCACCGGCTCCGGGCGCAGCGCGGACATCGGCGAGCCGGGGCCGTCGACCGGGCCGGCCAAGCCGATGCCGGCCAGCGCGGTCAGCACGCGGCGCACCTCGCCCGGGTCGCGGCCGGTCGCCGCGGCTAGGCGGTCCGGCGGAACCGGGCCCGACGAAAGTAGGTCGAGATAGATTTCTGCTTCGTCCGCTTTGAGCCCGAGAAGCCTGAGATGGCCGGTTGCTTCGGGAACCATTCGGGGGCACCTCCACCGGGCGAGCCGACACCATTGCGCCACTGGCACCAGCGCGACACCGCCAGGGCTGAACGAACTGTAGACAACGGAGCACCGAATGGCCCGACGCCGTTCGCAGGAATTTCCCTGGGAGGGATCGTGTCCCGTTCAGCTCGAAGAATCCTTGCCATGGCCGGTTTCGCGGCCTTGGCCTTGACCGCCCCGGCCCTGCCCGCCGTGGCCGCGCCCGCCGCGGCGCATCCGACCGCCCGCGTCTGCGCCGAGAACGCGAAGCCCGGCATGGTCACGTGTTTCGCCGAACGCCAGACCGACACCATGCGGGCGCTGCTCTCCCCGGGCGCGCTGCCCAGCGGGTTCGGCCCGGCGGACCTGCGCTCCGCCTACAACCTCACCGCCGCGGGCAGCGCGTCGGCCACCGTCGCCATCATCGACTCCAACGACGACCCGAACGCCGAATCGGACCTCGCGAGCTACCGCTCCACCTACGGGCTCCCGGCGTGCACCACCGCGAACGGCTGTTTCAAGAAAGTGAACCAAAACGGGCAAACCAGCCCGCTGCCGAGCGCGGATTCCGGCTGGGCGGGCGAAATCTCGCTCGACGTCGACATGGTTTCGGCGATCTGCCCGAATTGCCACATTCTGCTCGTCGAAGCGAACCAGCCGAGCATGGCCGATCTCGGCACCGCGGTGAACACCGCCGTGTCGATGGGCGCGAAGTACGTCTCCAACAGCTACGGCGGCGGCGAAGACGGCTCTGAACCCTCCTCCGACTCGAGCTACTTCCACCACCCGGGCGTCGCGATCACCGCGAGCACCGGCGACAGCGGCTACGGCATCAGCTACCCGGCCTCGTCGCAGTACGTGACCGCGGTCGGCGGCACCTCGCTGAGCCGCAACAGCAGCGCGCGCGGCTGGGGCGAAACCGCGTGGAGCGGCGCGGGCAGCGGCTGCTCGGGCTACGTGGCCAAACCGTCGTTCCAGAACGTGACGACCAGCTGCAGCAAGCGCGCGGTCGCCGACGTCTCGGCCGTGGCCGACCCGCAGACCGGCGTCGCGGTGTACCAGACCTACGGCGGCAGCGGCTGGGCCGTGTACGGCGGAACCAGCGCGTCCGCCCCGATCATCGCGTCCGTCTACGCCCTCGCCGGCACGCCCGGCGCGTCCGACTCCCCCGCCGCCTACCCGTACTCGCACACCGGCAACCTCAACGACGTGACCTCGGGCAGCAACGGCAGCTGCTCGGCCACCGTGCAGTGCAAGGCGGGACCGGGCTGGGACGGCCCGACCGGGCTCGGCACCCCCAACGGCACCGCGGCGTTCACCGCGGGCGCACCCAGCGGCGGCGTCACGGCGGCCAACCCGGGCAACCAGAACGGCGTCGTCGGCACCGCGACGAGCCTGCAGCTGTCCGCGTCCGGCGGCAGCGGCGGCTACACCTGGACCGCCAGCGGCCTGCCCGCCGGGCTGTCGATCAGCTCCGGCGGCCTGATCTCCGGCACGCCGACCACCGCCGGCACGTACTCGGTGACCGCGACCGCCAAGGATTCCTCCGGCGCCACCGGCGCCACCACGTTCACCTGGACGATCACCCCGACCGGCGGCGGCACCTGCTCCGGGCAGAAGCTGGGCAACCCCGGCTTCGAGAACGGCACCAGCCCGTGGACCGCGTCCAGCGGAGTGATCAGCACGTCGTCCAACGGCGAACCCCCGCACGGCGGCACCTACCTGGCCTACCTCAACGGCTACGGCAGCGCGCACACCGACACGGTTTCGCAGTCGGTGAGCATCCCCGCCGGATGCCACGCCACGCTGAGCTACTACCTGCACATCGACACCGCCGAGACCACCGCCTCGACGTCGTACGACAAGCTGACCGTCAAGGCCGGTTCGACCACGCTCGCCTCGTACTCGAACCTGAACCAGGCAAGCGGATACCAGCTGCGCACCGTTGACATGTCGGCGTTCGCCGGGCAGACGGTGACGCTGACCTTCACCGGCACGGAGGACTCGAGCCTGCAGACGTCCTTCTGCCTCGACGACACGGCGCTGACCGTGAGCTGAGGTTGTAGCGGAGGAAGGCCGTCCCGTACGCGGGGCGGCCTTTCCTTGCTGCGCGGGGAACTGCTCAGCGAGCGTCGTCCGGCTCGGCGGTTTCGGTAGCCAGCAGATCGAGTCCGAGCGGAGTGCACTGGTGGCGCACAGCTTTGCCGTCGCGAAGCGACACGATCAGCCCGGCCTCGCGCAAAGCCTTGGCGTGCAAGGACGCCGCGGCGACTGACACGGAAAGCTTACGGGCGAGCCCGGTGGTGGTGCGCCCGCTGACCAGGCAACGAAGGGCCCGCGCGCGAGTGGCTCCGAGCAGCCCGGTCAGCGGGTCCGCCGCGCTGTCCGGGTTCAGCAGCGGGGTGAGCGCGGGATACAGCAGCGTGGTGGGACGGTCCGCGTAGTAGGCCACCAGCGGATGCCCCGACCACAGCAGCGCGGGCCGCAGGACGATGCCGTGCCCGTGCAGGGCGAGGTCGACGTCGCGGGGAAAGTCCGCTTCGAGCGTCCGGCCGCTCCACCGGACAGCCGGGCCGAGGCTGGCGAACAGCGCGCGGATGCCTTGCCGCGCAAGGATTCTCGCCCGCCACGCGGTTTCGGCGTCGAAGCCCGCGCGCAGGCCGCGCCAGCGTTCGGTCCGGTAGCCGGCGCGCATGGCCTCCTCCAGCACCTGCCATGCCTCGCGGCCCTGCCTGGCCAGCCCCTTCGTCCTCGGCCGGCGGTCGATCGCGCGGAGTTCGGCGCCCGCGGCCGTCGGGCCCGAGCGCGTTGCGAGCTTCAGCAGCGGCTTGCCCTGGGCGGACACCTGCGTCGCCAGGACCAGCTCGACGAGCGGTGCCGGACGTTCGGCGATCGACACGCGCAGAAGGTCTTCCGGTGTGCAGCGCAACCGAAACACGCAATCCCCCTTGGTTTGAGTTTTAGCTTAAACCATCGCGCCGCCGCCTTCCGCTGCGCAAACATCGAATTTACCAGCAGGGGGACGGGAATTGAGCTTTCACCCGGACCGGCGGCCGCGTTCGGCCCATCGGGATGCTCCGTTCGCACCCCTGGACAGCGATACCGGAAGAGGGGTTTTCATGCGAGTGAAAATGGGTGCGGTCCTGGGGGCGGCGTTGATTTCGCTGGCCGCCGTCGCGACGACGGCGGCGCAGGCGGAGGCCTCCCCGGCCGGGGGCTTTGCCGCACAACTGCGTTCCGCGGGGTTCACCGCCCAGCAGACCGCCACGCTGCAGAGCGAGATCGACCGCGACCTGACGGTGCTGCACGGGAGACAGGTCTCGCCCAATCAGATCGTCACGGGCGACAATTCCGTTGTCACGTATCCTTTGCCCGGCGATAAGTATGCGCACGCGTTCGGCGACGGACTGAACGGCAACGACCCGCGCACGCCGTTCGTACTCTGTTCGTACGGTGCTTTCTGCGGATGGAAGAAAGACAACTTCGAGGGCCCCGGATTCACGCACGCGACCTGCGGCGATTTCTACGAAATCCCGAACGGCTTCAAGGACGGCGGCTCCTGGATCAACAACCAGACGCACCACTACACGACCTCGTTCTACGGGAAGGTAGGCGAGTACCTGTCCACCTCGCCGAAGGCCTACTACAAGCAGCCGCACGGGAACTGGCGTCCCGTGGGGTACATCTCGAACAACTGCTGACTGATCCGGCGGCGGCACCCGGCAGGATGCCGCCGCCGTGTCACGCGTCGAGCACCTCGGCCAAGGTCGGCAGCGACGGATGCGCCCCAGGCCGCGTCACGACCACAGCCGCTACCTTCGCCGCGAAACCGCACGCTGCCACCACATCCGCCGTGGTCGGCTCGCCGGGCATCTCCGCGAGCCGGGCGGCAAGGGCTCCGACGAACGAGTCTCCGGCCGCCGTCGTGTCCACTGCCCGTACGGCGACCGCCGGGACCTGCGTGGCCGACGCGGCATCGAGGACCACGCATCCCGCGGCCCCGAGCGTCACGATCACCCAGCGGCATCCCGCGGCGAACAGCCCGGCACTGCCGCGCCGCGCACCGTCGAACGGGTCCTCGCCGGTGAGCTGGCGGAACTCGATTTCGTTCGACACCACCACATCGCTGAGCGGCAGCAGCCTCGCGGCCACGTCGTCCACCGGCGCGGTGTTGAGCACCGTCAGCACGCCACGCGCACGAGCGGCCGTGAAAGCGCGTTCCGTCGCTTCCACCGCGGCCTCCAGCTGACCCACGACGACCCGAAGCCCCGGCAGGTCGCTGATCGCCGTTTCGGCCGCGGCAGCCGGAATATCGGCATTCGCCCCGGCCACCACGACAATCGAGTTGACGCCCTCCGCGTCAACGGTGATCGCTGCCCGGCCGGTCGGCGACGCTGACCGTCGCACGTGCGTCACGTCTATGCCCTCGGCGAGCAGAGCTTCCAGGTACTCGTCGCCGTCCTCGTCCTGGCCGACGCAGCCGAGCACGGCCACGCTCGCGCCGAGGCGGGCGGCGGCCACCGCCTGGTTGCCGCCTTTCCCGCCCAGTTCCCGGCTCGTCGAAAACCCCAGCAGGGTCTCCCCCGGCTCCGGAATGCGCGGCGCCTGGACGATGTGGTCGACGTTGAGCGACGCGACCACCGCTACCGAGGGGCTCATGCGGTGAGCCACCGCGCCGGGACGTCGCGCATCAGCCGGGCCACCGCGTCGGCCGGCACGCCTTCGGCTTCGAGGAGATCAGCGAAGATCGTCGGCACGAACACGAGCCCGTTGCCGCCGTTGTGCGTCCACATCTGCTTCAGGAACAGGTCGTGCGACAACATGATCTGCTCCCCGAAGCCCTCGTGCACCCACCGCGCCACAGCCCGCGCGGTCTGGGCGACCGTCGGGGCCACGCCTTCGCCGGGGAACGAGATGTCGAGCCCGATCATGTCGAACTCCAGCAGCACGCCGCGTTCGAGAAGCTCGCGCTGATAGCCCGGGTCGTCGCCGGACGGATCGCTGTGCGCGAGCGCCACTTTGGCCGGCCGCGCACCGCATTCGTCCAGCACGAGGTCGAGCACCTCGTGCCCGCGGCGCTGCCAGCCCGGCATGTGGATGTTGAGCCCGACGGCAGGCCGCTCCGCCTGGGCGAGCGCCGCGGCCCGCAAGGAAGCCCGCTCCCCGTCGGTGAAGAGCGGCGAGACGCCGACCTCGCCGATGACCCCGGCCCGGATTCCCGTTTCGCCGACACCCTGGTCCAGCTCCGCGAGAATCCGCGAGGTCTGCGCGTCGACGGCGACTACGGTGATGCGCTCGCCCTCGAACTTCTCCAGATACGCGCCCGTGCCCATGACGACGTTGACCCCGGTCGCCTCGGCCACCGCCGCGAGGGCACGCGGATCCCGGCCGATCGCGGCGCTGCCGGTCGCGTCGACCACCGTGCCGCCGCCGGCCGCGGCGAACGCCGTCACCTCGCGCACGACGCTCGCGTGGTCCTTCACCGCCACGTTATCCGTGCAGCAGTACGGATCCTGGCGAAGCAGGAACTGCCAGCCCGGCCCCACTTCCGCGTCGACGAGCCGCCGAGTGGACGCGTAGGCGGGTTCGGCGACCGCGGACGACAGGTCGTTGAAGAGGTGCTCGTGCGGCAGCACCAGCCCGAGGTCCGCCGCGTCGATCGCACCGAGGACGCCGCGCACCTCAGCCATGATGCACCTCCGCGGGTTGCGCAAAGGCCGCTGGTTCCGCGGTATGCCGGGACGGGATCATCGCGATCGCCGCGGCCGCCAGAGCCACGAAAGCACCGATGACGGTGACCAGATGCAGGCTGGACCCCGCCGCGGGAGCGACGACCTCGAGCAGCAGCGACCCGATGAGCTGGCCGGCGGTGGAGGCCAGCCCCAGCAGCAGAAGCCCCAAACCGCGCACCAGCAAGGCCATCAGCGCGATCGACAGCAGCCCGAGCGGTCCGCCGAAGTACATCCACCACGTGCCGGGCAACGCGAAGTGCGCGCCCGAGGCCGCCATCCGCACCACGTACACGAGGCCGAGCGCGACGAAGCCGATGAGGAAGTTCCAGGTGATGGAGACGAACATCGACCCGGAGAGCAGGCCGATCTCGGAGTTGCCCGCGGGCTGCCATCCGGCGAGCAGGCCGCCGACGAACGGCATGACCGCCAGCGCGATCATGTGCGGGGCCGACCAGTTCGGGGAAACGACCAGCACGGTGGCGCAGATGGCCAGGATCGCCCCGGCGATGCGCGGCGCGCTCATCGCCTGTTTGAACGGGACGCCGATGCCGAGCCGGTCGCACACCACGCCGGAGATGACCATCCCGGAGATCAGCGAGGTCTGGAAGATCGCCACCCCGAGGAAGCCCACCGTCACGCCCTCGGAGAGCACGATCACCGCGCCGCACAGACCGGCGAAGAAGTTCCACCTCGGGATCTCGCCGCGCACCAGCTGTCCCGGCAGCCGGAGGAACGCGGTGCGCGTTTTCGGCCGCGACAGCACGAGGATCAGCATCAGCACGAGGCCGGTGCCGAAGGACACCAGCGCGGCGGCGTGCCCGTCGCCGAGCGCGGTGCCGAGATGCCCGTTGACGAGCGACTGCAACGGGCCGAGCATCCCGGCGAAGACGGTCGCGATCGTCAGTACGACGACCGAGGTCGCGCGGCGAGTGGGTGACGTACTCATCGAATCCTCCTTGATCCTGAGTGCGGCGCGGCTCAGATTTCGCGGCCGGCGAGCCAGGCCATCGCCTGCGCGAAGAGCTTGCGGTAGCCGTCCCAGCTCATGAATTCCTCGGGAGCCCAGTGCGGGGAGATGTCCGAGGTGAACGCGAGCGTGCGGCCGCGGCCGACCTGGCGCGCGGCCAGCATGACGTCGCCCTCGACGGTGGCGAGCAGTTCGGCGTCCGGCTTCAGCGTCGTGTGCTGGTAGCCCAGCAGGATCGGCCATTCCTCGTCGAGCCCCGCGACCACCGGGTGGGAGGACTGCACGACGCGGGCGTTGACGCCCTCCGGGGTCTCCACGCGGTCGTCGTGCGGATCGATGTCGACCGGCAGGATCTCCTCGATCGGCGTGCGGTGGTAGTTGGCCTTGCCCTCGAAGCCCTGGAAGCTCAGGTAGCCGCCGGCCATCATGAGCCCGCCGCCGTTCTCGACCCACTCGCGCAGCAGCTTCAGCCGGTTCGGCGTCGGACGGCCGCGGGTGAAGGTGTCCGGGTGCAGCAGGAGCGTGTTGGAGCCGACGTCGGACAGCAGCACGACGTCGTAGGCGCCGAGTTCTTCCAGCGTCTGCGGGAATTTCTCGGCCACGTCGTGCGAGCGCAGGTGAGTCACCTCGACCCCTTCCGCCGCCAGCGCCGCGAGCAGCCGCTCGCACCCGATCTCGACCTGCGTGTGCGCGAACGGGTCGTATCCCTTGTGGTCGATCGTCGCACTGACCCACGACTCCCCGGCTAGCAGGACCTTGACCATCGACGACTCCTTCAGGGCGAAAACCGTTTAGCGTGTGTTGCGCAACGTAGCGCAACACCGCCAATATAGGATGCGGTTGCAGTCGCCGTCAACGCTCGAACGGGGAGGAGCCGGATGTCGCTGGCGAAGGTGGCCCGGGAGGCCGGAGTGGCCGTGTCGACGGTGTCGAGGTATGTCCGGGGCGAGCTGAACGTCGCCACCGACACCGCCCGCCGCATCGACGCCGCGCTGTCCGCCGAAGGGCATCCGCCCGTGCAGAAACAGGCGACCGGCCTCAGTCTCGGCCTGGTCGTCCCGTCGCTGGAAAACCCGTATTTCTCCGCGCTGGCGGACGCGGTGGTCGACGCCGCCGCGGCGGACGGCATCGACGTGTTCACCGCGCTCACCGGGTCCTCGCCCTCGCGCGAGCGCGCCAGCGTGGAACGGCTCATGCGGCTTCCGGACGTGTCCGGGCTGATCTACCTGGGGATGAACACCACCAACGAGGCCTTCGCGAACCGCTTGCCCGGCGACTTCCCGGTCGTCTTCCTCGACGAGTACGTCAAGGCCGCCGGGCAGCGGATCGCGCACATCACCGCGAACAGCTTCGGCGGCGCCTTCCAGGCCACGACCCATCTGCTGTCCCTTGGCCACCGGCTCATCGCCCACGTCGGCGGCCCGGCCGGGCTGCGGACAGCGGACCAGCGCGAGGCCGGGTACCGGGCGGCGCTGAAGGCGTACGGGGTCGAGGCGAACGAATCGCTGATCGTGCGCGGGGCCTTCAGTTCAGCCTTTGGCATGAACTTTTTCGCGCACATGGCCCGGGCCGACGCCACGCCGACCGCCGTGTTCACCGCCAGCGACATCGCCGCCGTCGGCCTGCTCGAAGCGGCCCGGCGCGCGGGGATCTCGGTGCCGAAGGACCTGTCGGTGATCGGCTGCGACGGAATCGCTCTTGGCGAATGGACGTCGCCGAGGCTGACCACCGTCGCGCAGCCGACCGAGGACATGGCCCGCAAAGCGGTCGACGAGATCACCCGCCTCGCGGCCGGCATCGCCCCCGCGGACCACGTGCTCTCCATGCAGCTCGTCGTCCGCGAATCGACCCAGGAGTACCCCGCATGACCGACGAAGCCCTGGCCCTGCTCGGCGATCTGGTGCGCCAGGACACCACCTCGGGAGGCAACGCCGCGCAGTCCGCCGCCCAGGAGCTGGCAGTCTCGTACGCCACCGCCACCTCGGGCGTACGCGTCTTGCAGCGCTCGGCCTCCGGGCGGCCATGGGTTCTCCTCGGCACCGGCTCGCCCGACGGGCCGCTTTTCGTATGCCACATCGACACCGTCCCGGTCGGTTCGCTCGACCTCTGGGACCGCGCCCCGTTCTCCGCGGACGTCGACGAGGAGTTCCTGCACGGCCGCGGCAGCGTCGACATGAAGGGCGGGCTCGTCGCCGCCTTGGCCGTGTTGCGCAACGCCGCGGAAGCCGGCGCCGACGCGCAGGTCCTCATCACCAGCGACGAGGAGATCGGCTGCCGGGGCGCCGCGGAGGCCTCGGCGGCGCTGAACCTGACGCCCAGGATCGTCGTCGTGCCGGAAGCAACCCAGAACCACGTCTCGCTCGGCCACCGCGGCGCCACCTGGCTGCGGCTCGCCGCCGAGGGCAAGGCCGCGCACGGCTCCACGCCCCACCTCGGACGCAACGCGATCCAGCTGCTCGCCGACCGGGCCCTCGGCGCGCTCGGCTCCCTTCCACTGTCCACCGAGGACTATCTGGGCGAGGAAACCGTCAACGTCGGCACGTTCGAAGGCGGTACCGCGACGAACATCGTGCCCGCGTCGGCGACCCTGACCCTGGACGTGCGCACCGTGGACGGCGGCGCGCCCGCGATCGCCTGGGCGGCCTCGCTCGATCCGGCGATCACCGCCGAAGTGGAGCTTGACCTGCCCGCGGTCCGCACCCCGCACCTGCCGGACGCGCTCGCGGGCCACGCCACCGCACCGGCTGCCAGCTATTTCACCGACGCCTCGGCCCTGTCCGGGTCCGTGGGCGGTGCGCCGATCGTGATCTGGGGTCCCGGCGATCCCCGCCAGATGCACGCGGCGAACGAGAAACTGGAACTGGAGTCGTGGCGGCAGGCGTTGCGCAACTACCGGGAGCTGGTGCTGTCCGTCGCGCGCTGACTGTTGCCCCTCCCGGTAGTCCGATGTCGACGGTCAACCGTCGCCGGGCGGCTTCGGCAGGGCCGAGACAAGCAGCAGCTCGCGCTGGGCAGCCTCCAGCGCGAGCGCGTCCGCCACGCGCTGCACGGACATGATTTGCGGATTCCGGTGCTGCCCGGTCTCCCAGCGTCGGATTGTGCGCTCGGAAAGGCCGGCCATTTCCGCCAGCTCTTTCTGGGTCAGATTCCGTTGCTTCCGATGGCTCCGCAGCACGGCACCGAATGGCGCATCCACAACGCTTCCCCGTTTTCGGTTTCCCCGATCCTCCTCCGCGAACAGTAGTTGACTTCCTCGCACCGGCAAGCGGTTCGGCCCGGACGCGGACATAGATGGCCGGTCGGCCGGTCTAGCCAAGCTTCGGCCTCGTCGCCAGGATGGAAAGCGCCATCCGAGAATTCGGCGCGAACGGAACGACCTGATTTCCGCACCGCATGGATGCGGCTGCCGCGATACCGGAAAGGTCTCCGTCGCGAAAACCAGAAAAGGGGAGATAGGGTGAAAAACCGACGCCTTACCGCGTTTTCCGCGGTCGTTCTCGGCGCCGTCGGGTCGCTGGCGGCCGCCGCTCCAGCGGGAGCGGCTCCGCACCGCGTCGAGACCGTGATGCACATCGGCCGGTTCGACGCGGCGGTCGCGGCCGCGCACGGCTACGAAATCCGCACCTACCCGAACGGCACCCAGTACTCGGTGCCCAAGGGCGCGCCGGCCGGGTTGGCACCGCACAACGTGGTGACCGGCGACTGCGGCAGATCCTGGGTCTGGGAGGACGGAATCGGCAACGCCTCCGTGCACCTGGACACCGGCTTCAACGTCCGCACCGCCGTCATCGGCCGATCGTGGACCGTCACGCTCGACGACAACGGCGGCGAGAGCACCCAGGGCTTCTCCGGCGGGCCGAGCGGAGCCTACTGGGACGAAGGACGCAACGTCGGCGGCCTGACCCGCGGCCCGGGCTACGCGGTCGTCAAGGGCGGCGGCGGGAACTTCGCCATCCTCATCGACGGCGGCGTCTGCTATTCCGGCGGCCCCTCGGCAAGCACTACCATCTACTGAGCGCACCCGGAAACGCCTGGATCTGCGATTGCGAGCGCCGCATGGACGCTGACGGAAGCGGGGTCCCGCCACCGCGGGGCCCCGCCCTCGCCGACTACCTCACCCGTTTCCCCTGCCCTCTCGCGGCCGCGAGGAAAGCCCCGCCGCGAGCTGGAACGTCCAGGGCACCGACTCGCTGGTGACCGCGCTCGAACTGGTCTACGAAAGCGACGCCCGCTGCCAGCTGACGGTCAAGACCGTCCGTTCCCGCGAGGGCCTCGATCCGCGCGGCCTGCCGTTCGACACCACCGCCGACCTGCTGAGCAATTTCCTCAGCCGTGCCGACGTCGTCGCCGATCCGGAGCACGCGTCCGATCCCGCCGCCCGCCGCGAGCGCTATCAGCGCATCCAGCACGCCGCCGGCCACGCCCCCAGCAGGCCCGCGACGGTGTCCTGCGACGGAGCCCCGGCCACCGGGCAGCGCATCGACGCCCTCGGCCTCGCCGTGCTCGAACTGCCCTGGCACGACGGCGCGACCGTGCTGTGCGTCGGCGTTCCCGAACTCGTCGACCGCCTGGTCCTGCACACCGCCACCGCCGAAGACCTCTCCCGCTTCTGACCCGATGCCAGCGCCAGGCTGACCATCCACAAAGGACACAAACTGCCACCGGAATGCCCGGTTGGCGTCCATTTACCCGTATTCTCAAGCCCGCTAGGGCGAGCGGGGAGCCGAGGCGGAGTCCTGTTTTCGACGCACTAATCCCCTGGCGCGGCGGGGAATCGGTCGGATCCGGACTGCGTTCGCCAGCACGGCGCAAGGCTCCGGGCCGGAAGCCTCCGGTGCTAGAGCATTGTTGCCCTAGCCGGGGCCGGCGGTCCGGCCATAGCGTCGGGAGTTCGTGCAGTCCTCAGCACGGAGGCGCGGCTGTGGTGATCGAGCAGGACCTCGCCCGGATCTACGAGGCGATCCGCGCGCTCGCCGGGGGTTCTCCGGTGGCGCTGCGGCATGTCGTCCAAGTCTGCCGGGAAGTGCTGGCGGCCGACGGCGCCGGGGTGCGGCTGACGGATCCGCGCGGGCTCGGCGAACCGGCCTACGCCACCGATCCGCGCGCCGAGCGGATGCTCGAACTCCAGATCACCGTGGGGGAAGGCCCTGGGCTGACCGCGTTGCGGCGCCGGTTCGCGGTGCTGTCCGCCGGTCTGGACGAGCCGCGGCGGATCCGGCAGTGGCCGCTGTTCGCGCCGGCCGCGGTCGACGAGGGGATCCGCGCGATGTTCGCGTTCCCGCTGTCCACCGGGGCGGCTTCGATGGGGGTGCTCGAAATCTACCGGGCGAGCGGCCGGACCCTCTCCGATCCCGAACTGGATCTGGCGCTGACGATGGGCCAGGTCACGACCGGCCACCTCCTCGACAAGGTGGCCCGCACGGCCGCCGGCGAGGCCGACGCGATGCTCGACGAGGAGCTTTACCACCGCTGGCGCACCGTGCACCACGCCACCGGGACGCTCGTGGCGCAGCTGGGCTGTCCGGTCACGGAGGCGTTGCTGCGGCTGCGCGCCCACGCGTACGTCACCGGCCGCCGGTTGTCCGAGGTGGCGGACGACGTCACCGCCGGCGTGCTGCGGCTGCCCTCTGACCAGCACGACGACCGCGAGAAGAACGACTCGGAAGACCGCCGCGACGAAGACGACGGCGGCGAGGGCAGGAGGCGGACGGAATGAACACGTTGGGCGGAGAGTGGGCGTCGCTGCTGCTGGAGGCGGCCCGGACGGTGGCCGTCCCCCGGGCCGGGCTGGACGCGGCCTGCTTGCTCACCGATCTCTGCGTCCGATTGCCCGGCGTGGACGAAGCCGTCGTGCTGCTGCCCGACGACCACGGCCAAGCTGTTCCGCTCGCGGGCACCAACGGGCAACTGTTCGACGATTTCCTCGCTTTCCGGGCCGACGAGGACTTGTTATCGGCCGGGAAACCCGGGCAGGGCCACGAAAACAACGATGCCGTGACGGTGTACGCCGACCTCGGCCGGCAGGCCGTCCGGTGGCCTGGACTGGCCCAGATCGCCGCCGTGCACGCCGTCACCACCGTGCACACGGTCGCGATGGAGGCGTTCGGCACGGTAGTCGGCACCGTCGTGCTGACCAGCCGCGAGCACTGGACGCCGTCCGCGAGCGAGATCGACGCCGTGCGCGGATGCGCCTCGATCGCCGCGGCGGGCATGCTGGCCGACGTCGTCGCCGACAGCTTGCCCGACACCGCGCTCCGGCTGACCCGCTACACCGCGCAGCAGGACCAGATCGCGGTCTGGCAGGCCACCGGGATGGTCGCCACCAGCCAGGGCGTCGGCCTCCCGGCGGCGGAGGCGATGCTGCGCGAGCACGCCCGGAACCGGGCCCAGCCGCTCGCGAGCAGCGCCGCGCACGTCGTGGACCGCGGCCCGGACGCCGCGGACGAGTTCGCCGACCCCGGCGACGATCCCCGGATCCTCGTGGTGGATCCGGACCGGTTCACGGTCAGCTGCCTGTCCGACGTGCTGCGTGCGGCCGGTTTCGAGGTCACCGCGACCACGTCCGCGACGGCGGCGCGGACGGCGCGCACCGCGCTGCCGCCGCCGGTGGCGATCGTCGACCAGACCGCCGCGGGGGCGGCCGAGCTGATCCGGAACCTCGCCGAGGAGCCGGGCACGCAGGTGATCGTGATCTCGCCGATGGCGGTCCGGCAGGCGCCGCCCGCCACCGCCAGGGTGCTGCCCAAACCCGTGCACCCGTCGCAGATCCTGGCCGCGGTCCGCGATCTGCATCCCGCCTCGGGCAAGCGGGTCGCGTGATGAAACAGCGGCTCGCCAGCGGGTGCGACCGGCTGGACACGATTCTGGGCGGCGGGCTGATCGACCCGTCGATCACCCTGCTGGCGGGAGCCCCCGGGTCCGGCAAGACCGTGCTGGCCCAGCAGTACGCGTTCGCCAACGCCGACCCCTCCCGTCCGGTGGTGTACTTCAGCACCCTCACCGAACCCCTGTCGAAGATCACCCAGTTCCTCGACGGCCTCACCTTCTGCGCGCCGGACCGGATCGGGACCTCGGTGCTGTTCGAGGACCTCGGCGACGTGGTGACCTCGGGCGGGCTGAACGCCGGGCTCGCGAGAATCACCGAGATCGCGACCCGCAGCCGCTGCGCGATGCTGGTCGTCGACAGCATCAAGGCCCTGCGGTACGCCACCCCGGACCCGGCCGCCTACACGCGGTTCCTCTACGAACTGGCCGGGCGGCTCAGCGCGCTGGCGACCAGCACCCTGTGGCTGGCCGAATACGGGAGCGCGGAACTCGCGACCTCGGCCGAGTTCACCATCGCCGACACCACCATCGCGCTGTCCACCCAGACCAGCGGCCAGCGCACCAACCGCGCGCTGCAGGTGCTCAAGCTCCGCGGCAGCGGGTTCCTGCCCGGCTGGCACGCCTACCGCATCTCCGAGGACGGGCTGGACGCCTTTCCCCGGCTCAGCGACTCCTCCGACGGCGACGGCGCGCCCGACCCGGCCAGCCCGGCCCGGGTGAGTTCGGGCATCGCCGGGCTCGATTCCTTGCTGGACGGGGGTTTCTGGCCCGGGTCGAGCACCATCGTGGCCGGGCCGCCCGGCTCCGGCAAGACCGTGATGGGCCTGCACTTCGCGTTCCACGGCACCGAACTGGGCCAGCACAGCACGTTCACCACCCTGCAGGAAAGCCCGCTCCAGCTCGACCGGGCCGTGCACAGCCTCGGCTGGCAGCCGCGGTCGCGCGGCGTCACGCTGCGCTGCGAATCCCCCAACGACATCTACATCGACGAATGGTGTTACGACCTGCTGGAATCGCTGAACGCCACCCAGTCCCGCAGGCTGGTCATCGACAGCCTGACCGACCTCGCCGCGGCGTGCGAGGACGAGCGGCGGTTCAGCGAATTCCTGCACTCCCTGCTGGGCCGCTGCGCCCAGCTGGGGGTCAGCACGATGCTCACCCTGGAAATCCCGGACCTGTTCGGGTGGGAGGGGCTGTCCGACAGCGGGGTTTCCCACCTGTCCGACAACGTGATCCTCCTGCAGTACCAGCGCGCCGCCGCGCGCGTCGACCGGGCGCTGACCGTGCTGAAAACCCGGGCCAGCACGAACCGTCCCTACACCACCACCTTCGAGATCACCGGCAACGGCATCGTCATGGACAGTCCGGCTGACCCGGACCGTCACCGCAGCGGGTCGTAGGCGCTGAGGTCGATCCCCGGGTCGGCCTCGCGAGCCAGCCGGGCCGCGATCGACCCCGCGTACGGCCCCATCGTGAGCCCGGACGCGCCGAGCCCGTTGGCCACCACCAGCCCCTTCACCTGCGGCACCGTGCCGAGCAGCGGCCGGAGGTCCGGCCCGGCGGGACGGAATCCGACCCGGGTCTCCACGTACGTCGCGTCCGCCAGTCCCGGTGCCACCGCCAGCGCTTCGGCCAGCACTTCCGCCAGCCCGGCCGCGGTCACCCGGTTGTCGAACCCAGCGCCGTCCTCGCGCGTCGCGCCGACCACGATCCGCGAATCGTCGAAGGCCAGCAGGTAATGGCGCGACTGCGGCAGCACCACCGGCCAGTGCGCGGTTTCCGTTCCCGGCAGCCGGAGATGGACGATCTGCCCGCGCTGCGGTTCGACCCGCACCTCGACCCCGAGCGGCTTGAGCAACGCGGGCGACCAAGCCCCTGCTGCCGCGATCACCGAATCCGCGCCGAGGAACTCGTCGCCGACCCGCACTCCCCCGTCCGCGATTTCAGCAGTGCCCTCGACAATCCGCGCCCCGCGCCGAACCGCGGCCCGGCGCATCGCTTCGCGCACCAGCCGGCCGTCCAGGCGGGCCGCGCCTGGAATGTGGACGGCCGGGCCGTCGTGCGCGAGCGGCGGGAACAGTTCCCGGGCCTGCTGCGCGTCGATCAGCTCGACGTCGCCCGCCAGCGGCGATTCCTTCGCCCGGTTCGAGATCCGCCGAAACTCTTGCGCCGCTTCGCTTTCGGAGACCAGCCGCAGCGAGCCGACCCGGCGGTAACCGAGGTCGGTCTCCCCGTCTTCGGCGAGCGCCGCCCGCAAGCCCTCGTAGTACTCCGCGCCGCCGCACGCCATCCGGTACCAGTCCGGATCGTCCACGGCGGACGACCACGGGCAGATGATGCCCGCGCCCGCCGACGTCGCGCGGCCGCTTGCCGCCTCGTCCACCAGCACCGTGTCCACCCCGGCCCGGACCAGCTCGTATCCGGCTGCCGCGCCGACGATCCCGCCTCCGACTACGACTACCCGCATTTCGTCCGCCCCTTCTCGTCCGATTGTTTTCTTCTCACCGCACGCCGCTCATCCGCCGCTGCACCCAAGGCGCGAGCAGCAGCAAGACGACGCCCGCCGCCATCACCGACGCGCCGACCCCGGCGAAATAGCCGATTTCGGTGTCCTCGCTGTACAACTGCACCAGTTGCGCGTTGATCCCGCTCGCCGCCGCGGACGCCAGGAACCACAGGCTCATCATCTGGGCGAGGAACGCCCGCGGCGCCAGCTTGGTTGTCGCCGAAAGCCCTACTGGCGACAGGCACATCGACCCGCAGATCACCACGAAGTAGCTCGCGACGAGCCACCACGGACTGGCCGGCACGTGCACCCCGTGCAGCAGGCCCGGCCCGGCCATCAGCACGAACGACGCTCCGCCGAGCAGCAGCCCGAGCGCGAATTTCCGCGGCGTCGCGGGCTGCCGGTCCCCCAGTTTGATCCACAGCCAGGCGAACGCCGGGGCCAGCACCAGCGTCGCGATCGGGTTCAGCGACTGAAACCACGACGACGGCACGGAAAACCCGAAAATCTCCAGATCCGTTCGCTTGTCCGCGAATTGCGCCAGCACCGAACTGGTCTGCTCGTTGACCACCCAATAACACACCGCGCCGAGGAACAGCGGAATGTAGGCAAGCAACCGAGACCGCTCGACGGCGTCCGTCCGCGGGCTGCGCAGCATCATCGCCAGGTACGCCACTGGCAACACGACTGCCAATACCGTCACCGCGTTGATCAGCGTGCGCACCGTCAGCGCTCCGGCAATCCCGAACGCGCCGACTATCAGTGCCAGCACCACAATTCCCGCACCGGCCCGAATCGCGACCCGCCGCCGTTCCCCGTCGCGCAGCGGATTCGTCGGCGCTGCCCCGGCCTGGCCCAGGTGCCGGCCGCGAGCGAACACCAGCAGCCCGGCCGCCATCCCGACCGCGGCGAGCGCGAACCCGACGTGGTAATCCACCTTCTGCCCGAGCGTGCCCACGAGATAAGGCGCGATGAACGCACCGAGGTTGATTCCCATGTAGAACACGGAAAACCCGGCGTCGCGGCGATTGTCCTTCATCGAGTACAGCTCGCCGACCAAACTGGACACATTCGGCTTCAGCAGCCCCGTGCCCGCGACGATCAGCAGCATCGACACCAGCAGCGCGGGCAGCCCGCCCGGCACCGCCAGCGCCAGGTGCCCGCACATGATCAGCGCGCCGCCGGCCTGCACCGCGCGCCGCATGCCCAGCACCCGGTCGGCCAGCCATCCGCCGCCGACGCCGGACATGAACACCAGCGCGCCGTAAATCGACACCAGCGCCGAGGAGGTCGCCTTGTCCAGGCCGAGGCCGCCCTCGGAAGTCCGGTCGTACAAGTAGTACAGCAGGATCGCGGACATTCCGTAATAGGAAAACCGCTCCCACATTTCGACGAAGAACAACGTCGCGAGGCCGCGGGGATGGCCGAAAAACCGTCGGTCATGCGCGGACGGCAGTGCGGACGCCATTGTCTGCTCGTTCATAGCCGCCTTTCGGTAAAGAGGGCAGTCGCTGAACGAAGAAAACGTTCAGCAGGTCGCGCCGTCGGACCGCCGCAGCAGCGGACGGTCGACAGTCCAGAGCACCTCGGCGACGACGTCGCCCTGGTTGTGCACCGCGTGCGGAGTCGTGGACTTGAAGTGGATCGAATCCCCTGCCGCGAGCACCACGGTCTCGTCCGGCAGCAGGAAGGCCAGTTCGCCGCTCAGCACGTAACAGAATTCCTCGCCGTCGTGCTGAGTGACCGGCGACGGCTGATCAGTGGGACGCACCCTGGTGGCCAGCACCTCGATGCGCTGGTCCGGCAAATCCGCGGTGAGCACGCGGTGTTCCCGCTCGCCCAGCACCACCCGGGCGGCGCGCGGATCGTCGTGCCGGGTCACGGCGTATTCCGCTCGGCTCCGCTTGCCCGCGGCGCCGAGCAGTTCGACCGCGTCCGTCTCGAGCGCGCTGGCGATGGAAAACAGCGAGGTCAGCGAAATCGCATTGACGCCGCGTTCGGCCAGCGAGAGAAACCCGGGCGAAAGACCGCACCGCTCGGCCAGCTCCCGCAACGTCAGGCCGCGTGCGGACCGGAGCCGCTTGATCGCCGCCCCGACTTCACGGGCTGGATCTGCTTCCGCCACGGCTCCGACCTCCTTCCGTCCGCCTGAGTTTAGTCCGGCAAAACAGAGCCAGTCAATACTAAACACGAGTGCGCGCACCGCATCGCTCGGCGAATTCCCTTGCCGGACAACGAGAAACGCGTTCAGCCCGCCCGGTGGCCGGCGGGCCGGGCGGTGACGGCCGCGGCCTCCGCCGCGACCACCTCCTCGGCATCGTCCAATCGGGCCGCCAGATTGGCCCGCGCCTGCGCTACCGCCCCGGACACCAGCTGCTCCGCGAACTCCTTGTGCACGGCCAGCCGTTCCTTGAGGTTCTCCCGGACCTGCGCCTCCTGCTGCTCGGTCGCCGTGATCACCAGCCGCAGCTTCTCCATCAAATGCCGGTGCGCGCTGGTCAGATGCCGCGACCCGAGCAGCTCGACCACCTCGACGTGGCACCGGATGTCCGCCTGCACGAACCCGGTGACGTCGTGGTCGTGCACCGTCTTCTCCAGGTCCCGCACCGCGTCGGTGATGCGCGCCAGCTGCTCGGCCGAAGCGTGCGCGGCCGCCTCGACCCCGCCCAGTTCGAGGAACCGCCGGGCCCGGTAGATGTCCCGCACGTCCTCCGGGCTGAGCGTGGTCACCTGAAGCACCCGGGTCGCCGGGTGCCGGGTGAGCAGGCCGTCCATCAGCAAGGTGTTGAGCGCCTGGCGGATCGTCGCCCGGGACGCCCCGAGGTCCTCGGCCACCGCGTCCTCGGTCACCGGCGTGCCAGGGCTCAGCTCGCCGCTGAGAATGCGCTCGCGCAGAATCGCCACGCTCTTCTCGGCGACCGTCTCCCGCTGAATTCGGCCCATACCCCCGGTTCCCTTCTCGAACAAACCTGGATCGATTCTACTGGTCGCCCGGGCGGCGAGGCGGCTGCGTGCGGGCGTGCCGGACCCCCGGCGCGAGAAGCCGATCGGGCCGGAAGTCCGCGAGCAGGTCCTGCGCCGCGCCGTCGTGCACCTCCTTGGCCACGAGATCGCCGAGCAGCGGCGCGAGGGTGACGCCGCTGTGCGTCGCGACCACGTAGAGCCACGGCTGCGCGGGCACCGGCCCGGCGACGGTGAGCCCGTCCGCCGGAAGCGCCCGCTGGCCGACCCGCAGCTCCGAAACGGTCGCGGCCCTGGTGTGCCGCAGCACGCTCCGGAGCCGGTCGAGCAGCTCCTCCGCGAGCGGCGACCCGGGATCCGGCACGGCCCGCGGATCCGCCGTGCGGTCGAGGTCGAGCGCCTGCAGCTGCAGCCGGCCCGCCCCGTCTGGACGGACGTTGAGCCGGGACGTCGTGAGCAGCCCGCGCAGCGCGGCCGGGACCGGGCTGGTGACCGCGAGATAGCCGACCGTCGCGTCGCCGGGATGGGTGAAGGTTTCCATCGCCAGCGGCACGTCCGCCTGCGCCAGCAGCTCGCTGGTCCACCGGCCGACGCAGCTGACCACCCGGTCGCAGCCGAGCGCCGTGCCGTCGGCGAGCCGCAGCACCGGCCGCCCGCCGTCGGTATCGAACGCCTTGACCTGCGCCCCGCTGACCACCTGCACGCCCAGCTCTTCGGCCGTCGTGAGCAGGTGGGCGAGGTAGAGCTGCGGATAACAGTGCGCCTCGCTCGGGAAGTAGGCGATCAGGCCCGGGTCCGGCGGGACGAGGAGGTCCGGAACGAGCTGCCGCGCGCGTTCCGCCGTGACCTGCTCCACGGGGTAGCCATGACCGGTCAGACGCGCCATCCGCTGTTCCAGCTCCGCGGCGTGCGCCGGGTCGGTCGCGACCTCGAGGTGCCCGCCGGTGCCGAGCCAGCCACCGCCGGTGGTTTCGGCGAGCCGGCGATGCGCGTCCATGCCCGCGAGGTTGAGTTCGTAGTAGGACTGGGGCTCCTTCTTGTTCGCGTTGACCCAGGCGTAGCTGGTCGAGGACGTGCCCGCGCCGGGGACGTGCTGGTCCACGACGGTGACGCGCGCGCCGCGGCGGGCGAGCGCGGTGGCGACGGACAGGCCGATCACCCCGGCCCCGATGACGACGATCTGCACGGAACGCTGCCCCTTTCCAGGCTTTCCAGGCGCGAGGGAGTTCACAGGACTTTCCCGAGGAACGCTTTCGTCCGCGGATGCTGGGGATCGGTCAGCACCTGCGCCGGATTCCCGCTCTCGACCACGACCCCGCCGTCGATGAACACCGCGTGGTCGGCGACCTCGCGCGCGAACCCGATCTCGTGCGTGACCACGACCATCGTCATGCCGGAGCGGGCGAGATCCTTCATCACGTCGAGGACCTCGCCGACGAGTTCCGGGTCGAGCGCGGACGTCGGCTCGTCGAAAAGCATCAGTTTCGGTTGCATGGCAAGGGCTCGCGCGATCGCGACCCGCTGCTGCTGACCACCGGAAAGCGCACTGGGATACGCCGACGCCTTGTCAGCGAGCCCTACCCGGTCGAGCAGTTCCAGCGCCCGTTTCCGGACGACTTCGCGCTTCTCGCGGCGGACGCCGACCGGTGCCTCCATGACGTTCTGCAATGCCGTCATGTGCGCGAACAGGTTGAACCGCTGGAACACCATGCCGATCTCGGCGCGCCGCCGCTGCACAGCCGAGGGCGGCAGTTCATGCAGCCGCCCATTGCGTTCGCCGTAGCCGATCAATTGCCCGTCGACGTACAAGCGACCGGCGCTCAGCGTCTCCAGATGATTGATCAGCCGCAGAAAGGTGGACTTCCCGGACCCCGACGGCCCCAGCAACGTCATCACCTCGCCGCGCCGCACTTCGAGATCGATTCCCTTCAGCACGGCGGCGGAACCGAAACTCTTGCAGACGTTCACCGCCTCCACCATCGGCGCTTCGCTGCTGGTCATCGGCCCTCCGAAGGAATCGCGCGCCGCGACACGGCCCGCTCGCTGCGGTTGAACCGGCGCTCCAGGAAATGCTGGCCGACATTCAGCACCGACGTCATCAGCAGATACCACAGCGACGCGGTGATCAGCAGCGGAATCGTCTTGAAGTTCGTCGAATAGACGAGCTGCGCCGAATAAAGCAGCTCCGGAAAGGCCAGCACGCTCACCAGCGAGGTCGTTTTCAGCATGGTGATCACCTGGTTCCCGGTCGGCGGAATGATCACCCGCATCGCCTGCGGCAGCACGACCCGGCGCAGGGTGCGCAGCCGCGACATGCCCAGCGCCTGCGCCGCCTCGGTCTGCCCGCGGTCGACCGACAAGATCCCCGCCCGCACGACTTCCGCCATGTAAGCGCCCTCGTTCAAGCCCAGCCCCAGAATCGCCGCGATGAACGGCGTGATCAGCACGTTGGTCGGCGCGGACACGAACTGCGGCCCGAACGGAATCCCCAGCCCGAGCCGCGGATACAGCGCCGAGGCGTATCCCCAGAACAGCAACTGGACGAACACCGGAGTACCGCGGAAAAACCAGATGTAAAGGGAGGAAAACCCCTTCAGCGCCGGATTCGACGACAACCGCATCACCGCGAGCGCGACGCCCAGCACGATCCCGATCGCCATCGCGATCACGGTCAGCTCGATCGTCTTCCCCAGCCCGGCGAGGATTTCCCCGGACCCGAGATAGTTCCCGACGATGTCCCAGCCGAAGTTCTTGTTGGTGAGCAGGGTGTGGACGAACATCGCCGCCAGCACCGCCGCGACCGCGTAGGTGACCCAGCGCCCCGGGCGGCGCAGCGGCACTACCGGTTCTTCCTGGATCCGTGGCGCACTTATCGCTGTCATGTTCCCCGTTTCCCTTCCGGGTCCGCCGTTTCCCGCTTACGATTGCGCGCCGTTGATCTCGGACTTGTCGATCGCGATCTTCTCCAGATTCCACTTCTTCAGAATCGTCCGGTAAGTGCCGTTCTTGATCAGCACCCCGATCGCCTCGTGCACCGGCTCCACCAGCTTGCTGCCCTTCGGAAAGGCGACCCCGCCCGGATTCGGATTGCGGAAGAACGGCCCAGCGGTCTCGAAGACGTCCTTCTGCTGCGCGGCGACCGCCAGCAACGGCGGAGCGTCCTCCATGACCCCGTCGATCCGCCCGCTCTGCAACGCGAGCTGCGCCTGCGGCCCGTTCTGGTAAACCTCGACCGTCGCGGCCTGCTTCCCGGCCCCCGCGCACTTCGCCGCCTGCGACGGCAGGAAACTCGTCTGCTGCAAGGACCCGCGAATCACCCCGACGCGCGCACCGCACACCTGATCGGCCTTGAGCTGCGCCGGATTCCCGGTTTTCACCAGCACCAGCGTGCCGTTCCAGTAGTAGGTGACCAGATCGACCGTGCGCTCCCGTTCCTTGGTGTCGCCGATCGACGACATCGCGAGATCGACCTTGTTCGAGGTCAGCGACGGAATGATCGCGTCGAACGAGGTGTTCACGAACTCCACCCGCACCCCGAGCACGCCGCCGATCGCGTTCGCCAGGTCCGGATCGAGCCCCACCACCTTGCCCGCCTGAACCGACTCGAACGGCGGATAGGTCTCGTCCATCGCCACCCGGAGCACCCCCGCGCTCCGCACCTCCGCGGGCAGCTTGGCCGCCAGCGCGGCGTCCTTGGCCACCGCCGGAACCACGACCTCCGACGACGGCGCGGCCGCCTCCCCGCCACCGCCTCCACACCCCGCCAGAGCAGCGCAAACAGCGACAGCGCCGGTGACGAGCAGGGCGGCTCCACGTCGGTTCATACTGTCTCCTTGTCATTCTGTCTAGCTGTCTGACAGCAGACTCTCCTATGGACGAGGGCGCGGGTCAAGAAGCAAAAAAGTCGATCTAGAAACCGGGACTGCCGGGAGCAGGGCCTGGCGGAGCGGCGCGGCCCCGGCTTCAGACCGTCCGGATCCGCCGGTCGATTTCGCGGATCACAGCCAAACTGCCGACCTCGGCATTGGACAGCACCACCACGTCGAGATCCTCGACCGGATAGTGCCGGGCAATGCCGCCGACGCCCGCGTTGCCGCCGTCCTTGTAGTAATTCAGAACTGAACCGTCCGGCCGCAAAGTAAACTCCAGCCCGAAGCCGAACCACACCTCTCCGTGGTGGTGCACCTGCGGGGTGAGGAACAGCTCGGTCCGCTCGGTCGACATCAGCTCACCGGCACGCACCGCGCGCAGGAACCGCACCAGGTCGTCCGCGGTGACGTGCGCTCCGCCGTCGGGCGAGCCGATCGGCGGATAGCTGAAGATGTTCTGCTTCCAGCCGGTGATCCGGCCCTCGGAATCGGTGACCGGATCCCAGCCCTCGGCGACGTTCGGGGCAGCTTCGCGGCGGTCGTAAAAGTCCGACGAGGCCATTCCCGCACGCGCGAAAACGGCGCTCCGAATGTGCTCGCGATACTCGGTCCCGGTGATTTCCTCGATCGCCAGCCCGACCAGGACGTATCCGGCGTTGCAATACCGGCATCCCTCGCCCGGCGGGAAATTCGGCGGCTTGTCAGCGAAATTCGGCACCAGGTCCCGCGTCCGCGTCACCGAATAGACCGGCTTGTCGACCCACAACGCCTCGTAGCTCTCGCCGGCTTCCTCGTCCGCGTCGTCGGCGATCCCGGAGGTGTGCGTGAGCAGCTGCCGCACGGTCACGCGCGGCGAGATCGCCGTGCCGGCCAAGTCGACGAGGCCGGTGATCGGCGCGTCCAGGTCCAGCCGTCCTTCGTCCACCAGCTGCAACGCGGCGACCGCGGTGAACAGCTTGGTGATCGACGCCGTGTCGAACCGGAGGTCGAGCCTGTTCGGCACCGCCCACCGGCGGCTGGCCTGGCCATACGCGCCGGAGAACACGACGTCGTCGCCGCGGCGGATCAGCACCACGCCGGAGAACTGGTCAGCGGCGGCTCTCGCGCTGAGCCAGGAATCCAACCCGGTGAAGCACATTCTCGAATAGTAGCGTCGCAGGCCAGACCAGCGTCTCGCGAAACAGCGGCGGCCGAGGCGGCGACTCTACGGACATGAGACCGATGCGGCGTGCGCGCGTGGCGTCATGAACCTGCCCGACCGGACCCGGCGCTGGCGGGGTTTGTTTGCCGCAGAAGGCACCGAGCGCCCTCGCCGTCTCGGCCGGGGCTCTCGCCCTGACCGCGGTCATACCGAGAATATGGACAGTGCTGTCCCAAGGTCCGGCCGCCGCGACGGCCCCGAAGGCAGCCCCTCCCACCAAGGCGGCGCGCCACGGTCTCCCCGGGCCGAATTTCGACGTCGGCCTCGAGGCCAGCGAATTCCATGGATGGCAGAAAGAAATCGATACGTCGCCGTCGGTCGCCCTCCAGCTGATCGCCGAATATGCCAACACCGGGTCGGTACGACAGGACAACGTGACGCTGAGATTCGAACTTCCGCCCGAACTCGTCTACCAGCCGGGCACTGCTCGACTGGGCAACGGTTCCCACCCAGACGGCGTGCAGACCAACGACATCACCGGTGGAATGAACATCGGCAGCTACGCCCCGGGAGCCAATGCCTGGGTCTTGTTCAGCACAACGCTGAAAGACGAAAAGACCTTCCTCTGCGACACCCGGACCCTGGTTCCCGCAGTCCGGGTCGAAACCGACAACGGGACCAAGAGCGCCGAGGTGACCATCAGGGTAAAGCGCCGCTGCTAACCCCGTACTGCCTCCCGACCGCACGCGAACCCGATGGACAATGCACCGCATCGATCGCGCACCGGGGAGGCAAGGCGTGGCAGACCCAACCGGAGATTCCTGGCTGCAACTCCTCGTCGACGGAGCCGAACTGGCCGACCTCGAAGCCTTCCGCGCCCGTTCCGTCGACACCGCACCGCCGGGCACCGTCGCGCAGGTCGAGTCGGATGCCCGGCGGGCGCTGCATCTCCACGCGCTGCTGGCCGAACGCAAAAGGCACGCCGCCGAGCTCACCGTGCTCAACGATCTGGCCCGCCAGCTCACCGCGTTGCGCGAGCCGAACGTCCTGCTCGCCGAGATCGCCGTGCAGGTCCGGCGGTTGCTGACCGTGGACGTCGCCTACGTCATGCTGACCCGCGAGGACGACGTGCTGCGGATCGAGGTGGTCGACGGGTCGATGGGGGACGCGTTGCGCGGCATCGAGCTGCCGCGCGGCGTCGGTCTCGGCGGGCGGGTGCTGGAGACCGGCAAGGCGTATTGGTCCGGCGATTATGTCCGGGACACCCTGCTCGCCCACGAGTCCACAGTGGACGAAGCGGCGGTCAGCGAGCGGCTGGGCGGCATTCTCGGGGTGCCGTTGCGGGTGGGCGACGTGCCGATCGGGGTGTTGCTGGCCGCCGGGCGCGGGCCGCGGACGTTCAGTGAGCACGAGGTCGGCCTGCTGACGTCGCTGGCGGCGCACGGAGCGATCGCGATCCACAACGCCACGTTGTTCGACCAGTACCAGCGGGCGGCCGAGGAAATCCAGCGCAATGTCGACCTGCACGACCGGCTGACTAAAACCCTGCTGGACGGCGCGGGCCTCGCCGAAATCGTCGAAGCGCTGGCGCTGGTGCTCGACGCCGGGATCGTCGTGCTGGACGCGGAAGACGCGGTGCTGTGTTCGGCCGGTGATGACGTCGAAGCCGCGTGGTCCCGTGTGCGGGGCACGACGCGCACGGCCAGCGTAGGAGTGGCACCGATCGTGGTGTCCGAAAGCTACGCGGGTTGCGTCGTCGCACTGCGCGAACGCGGGGTGGACGACGGCACGGTCCGGCTGCTGGAGACCGGTGCCACCGTGGTCGGGCTGGTTCTCGCGTCGGACCGGGCGGTGGCCGAGGCCGAGCGACGCGCGCACGGCGAGTTCGTCGCTGAACTCCTCGGCGGCCACGCGGACGACCAGACGATCGCCCGGCGCGCCGGTACCGCCCGGATCAACCTGGGCGCGATCGGGTGCGTCGCCGTGCTTCGGCCGGTCGCCGAGGACAGCGAGGCGACGACCGGCGGTGCCCGGCTCGCGCGCCAGGAACGCGGCTGGTCAGCGCAGTACGAGGGTTCTGTCGTAGTACTCCTGCCGACACACGACGTGCTTCGCGTCCGCGACGACATCCGCCGCTGGGACGCGCCGGTGACTGTTTGCGTGGCAGAAGCCGACGGCACCGCGGCAGGCGTGCGCGCGGCCTATCGGCAGGCACACAACGGCACCGCGCTGCTGGCCGCGCTGGGCCGGGCCGGAACCTGTGCCGCAGCGCGTGAGCTGGGCATCTACCAGTCGCTGTTCAACCAGGTCGGCCGGGACGATCTGCGTGCCTTCATCGACTCGACGGTCGGCGCGCTGCTGCGCCACGACCAGCGCTACCGCACCGGCCTCGTGCCGACGCTGGAGACGTACCTGTCCCACGGCGGCAGGCACAGTGCGGCGGCCAGCGCGCTGCGCATCCACGTCAACACCCTCTACCAGCGGTTAGCCCGGATCTCCGACGTGATGGGCGAGGGCTGGAAAGACTCCGGCCGGACGCTGGAGATCCAGCTCGCGCTGCGGCTGCACCGGCTGACGGAGTCCTTGCCCGGCTAGGGCACTGGAGATTTCCTCCATCGCCAGTCGCGCGGAGCGGCTGGTTCGTCCATTGAGCCGGACGCTCGCCCGTCGCTAACGTCCCGTTCCATGCGCGATGAGGCGATGCGGCGTGAGCTGATCGAGGAACTGGACCGGGTCCTTCCGGCCGGCCGGATGATCACCGACCCGGCCGTGGTGTCGGGCTATGTCCACGACGAAGCCGAATGGGCGCCGTACGGCACGCCCGCGGCGGTGGTGCGGCCACGCACCGCCGAGGAAGTCCGCCAGGTCGTCCGGACCTGCCTCCGGTTCCACACCCCGATCGTCCCGCGCGGCGCGGGCACCGGGCTGTCCGGCGGGGCGAACGCGCTCGAGCACAGCGTGATCGTGTCCACGGAGGCGATGACGGCGATCAAGGAGATCGACAAACGCGAGCGGCTCGCCGTGGTCGAACCCGGCGTCGTCAACGATCACCTGCGAGCAGCCTGCGCGGAACACGGCCTCTGGTATCCGCCGGACCCGGCGAGCGCGCCGTGGTCCACGATCGGCGGCAACGTCGCGACCAACGCGGGCGGGCTGTGCTGCGTGAAGTACGGCGTCACCCGGGACTACGTGCTGGGCCTGCAGTTCGTGACCGGCACCGGCGAGCTGGTGCGCGTCGGCCGCCGTACCGCCAAAGGCGTCGCCGGTTACGACCTCGCCGGGCTGCTCGTCGGCTCCGAAGGCACCCTCGGCGTGATCACCGAGGTCACCGTGCGACTGCGCCCGGCGCGCCAGCCTGAGCACACCGTCGCGGGCTACTTCGGCTCGATCGTCGACGCCGGGCGCGCGGTCGCCGCCGTCGCCGAGGCCGGGCTCGAACCCTCGGCGCTGGAACTGATCGACCGGCATTGCCTGGCAGCAGTCGACGAGTGGAAGCACATGGGCCTGTCGACCGAGGCCGACGTGGTGCTGCTGGGCCGCACCGACAGCGCAGGCCCGGCGGGAGAGCTGGAAGCCGACGCCATTCTCGCCTGCTTCGAAAAGGCGGGAGCAACCTTCGCGGTCCGCTCGACCGACCAGCAGGAAGCCGACGCGCTGTTCGACGCGCGCCGCCTGGCCTACCCGGCGCTCGAACGGCTCGGCCCGGTGCTGACCGAGGACGTCTGCGTGCCCAAAGGCGCGGTCCCCGACATGCTCGCCCGGATCGAGGAAACGGCGCTCCGGCACGACACGCTGATCGCCAACATCGCCCACGCCGGCGACGGCAACCTGCACCCGCTGCTGATCACCCGGCCCGGCGACGAAGCCGCGAAAAAGCGTGCGCAGGCGGCATTCGACGACATCATCGCGGCGGCGCTGGAACTGGGCGGGACGGTCACCGGCGAACACGGGGTCGGCCTGCTCAAACGAGACGGCCTGGCCGCCGAGGCCGGACCCGCGGTGCTCGCGCTGAATCGGGCGGTGAAGGACGCGCTGGATCCGCACGGAATCTTCAATCCCGGCAAGGTCATCGCTGGCGGGCAAGAATAGTCCACATTGGACCGCTGGTCAGGCCTGCGTGCTGTCGACTGGTTCTCGCGTACGATCGCTCCCCCGCTGCCGGACCAAAAGGCACGTAACGGCACCGACCGCGATCACCGCGATGGGCAGCGCGAGGGTCGGCCGCATCGCGTCGACCACCCCGTGCCCGAACACCGAGGCCGCGGCCTGCTGAACGTCGCGGACCACCTCGGCCGGCGTTCCGGGCGGCAGCGGGATCGTGGCTCCGGACTGCCCGGCATCGAGGGCCGTCCCGCTCCGAGCCACGTTCTCGAACCCCGCCGCGAACCGGTCGCGGACGCTCTCCGGAAGAGCGGCGGCTCGCGCGGCCGCCTCCTCCCGAAGCGAGACGGCGAGCCGGTTCTGCAGCACCGCGCCGACTGCCGCGCTGCCGATGACCGTGCCAATCTGCCGGATCGTGTTCAGCACGCCGGAAGCGGCGCCAGCCATCGCGGGCTCGACGTGGTACATCGCGACCGTGACCATCGGACCGAACACGCCGCCGATGCCCGCCCCGACGACGAGCAGCGCGGGCTGGAACTCCCACCACGCGCGTCCGGCCTCGGCCACCGCCGCCAGCCACGCCATTCCGGCCGCGAACAACGCCAGGCCGGTCATCAGGAGGTACTTGCCGCCGAGCCGGTCGGCCAGCCTGCCCGCGACCGGGGACAGCACCGCCGAGACCACCATCGCCGGCGCCATCACCAGCCCGGCCTCGACCGCGCTGAAGCGCAGAACCGACTGCAGATAGATCATCACCGGCAGGAACAGGCCGATCATGCCCACCTGGACGGTCGCGGACACGAAGCTCATCACCGCGTACCCGCGATCGCGAAACAGCGCGAACGGCAGCAACGGATCGTTCCGCTGCCGTTTTCCTTGCTGCACAAGGAATACCGCCAGCAGCAGCACCCCGGCGGCCAGCAGGAGCCAGATCGTCGCGTTCCACTCGTACCGCTGCCCCTCGGTGAGCGCGAACGTCAGGCTCGCCAGCCCCGCCGCGGCGAGCACCACGCCGAGAACGTCCACCCGGCGGCGGGCGCCGTGCCGCAGGTCCGGCACCAGCATCGCGGCCAGCACCAGCACGAGCAGGCCGATCGGCACGTTGACCACGAAAATCCACTGCCACCCGGCCGAGCTGACCAGCAGCCCGCCCAAGGTCGGGCCCGCGATCGTGGCCACCCCGGCCACCGCACCCCACACTCCGAGCGCAGTGCCGCGGCGCGCGGGCGGAAACGTGCCGATGATGATCGTCATCGTCTGAGGAGCCAACGCGGCCGCCCCCAGCCCCTGCACCGCCCGAGCGGCGATGAGCTGCGCCGGATCCCGCGACAGGGCACACAGCACGGACGCCGCCGTGAACACCGCGGTGCCCGCGATGAACATGGCACGCGGCCCGAACACGTCCCCCAGCCGCCCGAACGCGATCAGCAGCGCGGCGAGGACGAGGATGTAGACGTTGATCACCCACAGGGCCTGGTCAAGCGAGGCGCCCATGCTTTCGATCATGCTGGGGATCGCGACGTTGACCGCCGTCAAATCCAGCAGGGTCAGGAAAAATCCCAGGCTGAGCGTCACCAGCACCGCCCAGGGATTGCCGCGCCAACGGTTCATTCCTCTCCTTCCCGGACCCCGCTCCGTCGCCGGCTAGAATGCTAGCATCCTACCAAGCTAACGAGGTAGCCCGAGTTTCCCGGAAAGGACGGGCCGCACCGTCCACAAGGGACCGGTCCCCCGCGGACTGGACAGCCGGGCCGCCGCGGGTATGCTCTGCCCATGCGCGCGATCATCATTCGCTGGCGCGTCGGCTAGACCAGGTCGCCGGCGCGCAGTCCTTTCGTGCGCTTCGGAACCTGGTCCGGATCTTTCCTTCCAACACTGGTGCAGGAGATCCGTCTTGTCTGAAACAACCATGAGCGTCGCAGCCGCGCCGTCACCCGAGTTTCCCGTCTATCGCGCCGTCACGGCCCATGTCACCGGCGGGCTGGCCGGCACGCTGCGGGTCATGACCCTGCTGCACAGCAGGCGCTACCCGGTCCGCAGCCTCGACATCGACGTCCGCGAAGGCGTCGTGGAAAGCCGGGTGAGCTGCACACTTCTGTTGACCGCCGGGGAAACCGGCCTGCTGCTGGAGCGGCTGCGGCGCATCCCGGTGGTCGTGTCCGCCGAAAACGCTTGAGCCTGGACCCCGGTGCCAGCCTGGCACCGGGGTCCAGGAGAGGTCAGCCGGTGACGAGCGAGAGACCGTAGGTCTGCAGGATCTCGTTGACGGGCTGGAACCAGGTTTCACCGCCGGAGCCGCAGTTGCCGAAGCCGCCCGAGGTGACTCCCTGGGCTTGGTCGCCGGTGATGAAGGAGCCGCCGGAGTCGCCGGGTTCGGCGCAGGCGTTGGTGTGCGTCGCTTCGTAAACCGCACCCTGGGCGTAGTTGATGGTTTCGTTGAGGCCGAGGACGGTGCCGCAGTGCCAGTGCGAGGTCGAGCCGGAGCGGCAGATCGAGGAGCCGGCGGGCGCGACCGCGGAGCCGCGGACGATCACGTCGCTGACCGTGCCCCAGCCGAGCACGACGGGCGCGGTCCACCAGCCGTTGCCGATGGTGATGTAGGAATAGTCGTTGCCGGGGAAGGAAGATCCGGCGAACGTGCCCATCGCCGAGTTGTCCCAGCCGACGACGGAGCTGCCCTTGCTTCCGCAGTGCCCGGCGCTGACGAAGCCGCCGTGGACGGAGAAGCCGATGGAGCAGCGGGTGTTTCCGTTGATGTAGTAGGGATCCCCGCCGACGGTGCCCGCCGAGAAGGTCTGCGGGCGGGAGCCGGTCGCGAGGGTCACCGGGCCGGTTTCGCGTGCTCGGGCGAGGAATGCGTCCACGTCCGCGCCGTGTGCGCCGGGCTGGAGGGTGACGACGAGGCTGCCGCTGCGGGGGTCCGCGTGCCAGCCGCTGACCGCGGCCGGGGCGCGTTTCGTTTTCGCGGCGGTGTCGAGAGCCGTCTTTGCCGCGTCCAGCGCCGCGGCGGTCACGCGTGCCGGGACCGTGTCCGCTCCGGTGCGGTGCACCGCGTCAGCCGCGGCCGGATCGGTCACGCCGACGACCAGCTTGCCAAGGGTCGGGTCGAACCAGGCGCCGCCGAACGCCGCGCCGGCTGCCTGCTGAGCCGCGGGCAGTTGCCGGGACGCGGTCAGTTCTTGCCGGACCCGGGTCTGCGCTTGCTGCGCGCTCAGGCCCAGATCTCGTTGCATGGCCGCGATCAGCCCGGGCGACGCCTGCGCGGCGGGCGTGACCGCGGCGGCGAGGCTCAGTGCCAGAGCGGCCGCACCGGTGAGGCTGAGGGCGATTCTTCGACGCATCGGAACTCCTCCAAGGCCGGGGGAAAGAAACCCACTGTCGGCTGAGTGTGGGGAGGCTCTCCGAAGCCGGTCCAGCGGCGGCCCGCATTTTGTCCGAAATCTGTCGCCCCGGCTGCTCCGTTCGTCCACGCCGGACTGGACTTCCGGGCAACCGCCGCGCCCGCCGGTCAGGTCAGATGATCGAATTCACCGCTGACCCAACGGATGTGCGTGTCGGCGGAACGGTGCACGACCGCCTTGGCGTCGGCGTCGATGGTGTCGCCGCCGAGGGTGTAAAGACGGTCGTAGGACCAGCCGTCCAGGCGGTCCACGATCCGCCGGACCACCGCGGCCGACAGCGGGATGTGCTTCGGGAAATTGCGCTGGAACGACACCCAGTTCGGCGCGAGGCCGCCGCTGATCGAGTCGCCGGACAGGAGCGTGCCGTCCGGCGTACGCAGCACGGAGCTGCCCAGCATATGGCCGCCGACCTCGATCAGCTCGACCCCGGGCACCGGCTCGGCGTGGTCGGTCCAGAACTCGAGCACCGGGTCGGTGCGGCCCAGCCATTCCCGGCCCGCCTCGTTCACCAGCACCGGAATCCGCCCGAACGCGTGACTCCAGCTGACCTGGGCGGCGAACATGTGCGGATGGCTGGTCGCCACCGCGGCGACCTCGCCGAGCGCCCGGACCGCGGCGAGCGTGTCCGGCTCGATGGAGGTCGGCGGATCCCAGAGAACGTTCCCCCGCTCGGTCTGTACGACGAACGACCACTGCCCGATGCCCACCGCCGGTTCCCGTCGCAGGCTGTGCAGCCCGCGCCCGTGGTCCCGCTGCCGCACCGCGTGCGGTTCAGCGGCGAGCTGTTCGTGCGTCCGCCAGCTCCCGGAGTGCGGGCCGAGGTCCCCGCGCTCCTCGATGCCGACCTCGCCGCGGTCCAGCACGCAATGCGGGGGTTCGGGGGTGCCGGGTTGTTCGATGCCGCATCGGTCGCAGATCCACAATGTCATGATCGCGATTCTGGAACCTCGACCATGGTAGAGGTCAACCGGCGGTTCAAGCCCGGTCAGACGCCCGGCCGGCCGCCGAGCAGACGGGTGGCCTGCTCGGCGGCGCGGACGACGACCGGAGCCCATTCCGCGCCCTGGTGCGGGGTGATCCGCTGGGCGGGCCCGCTGATGCCGATCGCGCCGACGAGCGCTTGGGCCGGGCCGAACACCGGCGCGGACACCGAAGCGGCCCCGGCGTCGCGTTCCTCCGACGTCATCGCGTACCCCTGCTGCCGGGTCTGCTTCAGCAGCACGGCCAGCAGATCCGGATCGGTCACCGTGCTCGTCGTGAACGGCTCGAGCGGCCGGGCCAGCACCTGCGCCGCCTTGGCGTCGTCCCAGGCGAGCAGGACCCGGCTGGCCGATCCGGCGTGCAGCGGCATCAGCTTGCCGACGTACATCTCCCGCCGGATCGCCTGGTAGGTCTCGGCCATCGCCACGCACACCCGCAGGTCGCCCTCGCGCCGGTACAGGCACGCCGTCTCGCCGGTGGTGTCGCGCAGCCAGGTCAGCGCCGGGTGGACGATCTCGCTGACGTCGAGGCCGGCCCCCGAGGGCGCCGCCCAGTACGCCAGCCGCAGGCCGATCCGGTAGCGGTCGCCGTGCCGGTCGAGAAACTGCTCGGCGACCAGGTTGGCGACCAGCCGCTGGCAGGTGCTCGGCGGAAGGTCGGTCGCCTTGCGGATGTCCTGGAAGGACAGTTCGGGCCGGTCCGGGGCGAACGCTTCGAGGATCTGGCGGACCTTGCCGAGCACGAGCACCGGCCGGATCCCCTTGGGCAGCGCCCTCAGGTCGCCGTCGTCCGCGCTCGCGCCCGGTTCGGCGGCCGGGCCGGTGTCGTCCAGATCGTCGTCCACGTCGTGATGCTATCCGGCGTCAGCCGAGGCAGTTGCTCAGCTCGACGAGGTTGCCGTCCGGGTCCCGCACGTACAGGCTCAGGATCGGCCCGGTCGCGCCGGTCCGCTCGACCGGACCCTCCTCGACGGCGATCCCGGCGGCGGCCAGTTCGGCGGCGACGTCCTCCAGCGGGTCGGCCACGATCAGGCAGAGGTCGGCGCTGCCCGGGGTGGGCCGGTGCGCCTTGGGCTCGAACTCGCGGCCCGCCTGGTGCAGGTTGATCTTGCTGCGGCCGAAGGCGAGCGCCGTGCGGCCGCCGCGGAAGGTCACCTCCGCCATGCCGAGGGCACGGTAGAACTCCACGGTCTTCTCGATGCTGGCCACGGTCAGCACGAGGTGGTCGAGCCGGTCGATCTTCACGGGACGCTCCTTTCGGGGGCCGCCGAAGCGGCGGGATTGACCAGGTTGCCCGGCCGGGAGCCCGCGAGCACGGCCAGGACGTTGCGGGCGCAGATCCGGGCCATGGCGGCCCGGGTCTGCTCGGTGGCACTGCCGACGTGCGGCAGCAGGACGGTGTTCGGGGCGCCGGGCAGCCCGGGAGCGAGCCGCGGTTCGTGTTCGTAGACGTCCAGTCCGGCGCCGGCGATGACGCCCGAGTGCAGGGCTGTCACGAGGGCCGCCTCGTCGACGACGGCGCCGCGCGAAGTGTTGACGAGGACGGCGTTTCGCTTCATGGCGCGCAGAGCGGCCGCGTCGATCAGGTGGCGGGTCTGCGCGGTGAGCGGAACGTGCAGGGACACCACGTCGGCGCGGCGCAGCAATTCCGGCCACGAAACGGGCTCCGCGCTGGTGCCGGTTGCGGGGACGGCGGTGGCGGCGGGCGGACGGCGGCAGTACAGCACCCGCATGCCGAAGCTTTCGGCCCGCCGGGCGACGGCCTGGGCGATGCGGCCGAACCCGGCCAGCCCCAGCACCGATCCGCCGAGATCCTGGCCGAGCAGGAAGTCCGGGCGCCACCCCGGGAACTCGCCCGCGCGCGTGATCCGGTCGCCGTCGAGGACGCGCCGCTGAAGGGCGAGCAGCAGCGTCATGGCGAGGTCGGCGGTCGCGTCGGTGAGCACGTCCGGAGTGGTGGTCACCGCTATCCCGAGCCGGGACGCGGCGGCCAGGTCGACGTTGTCGTGCCCGGCCGAGTACTGGCAGATCGCCCGCAGCCGGGCGCCGGCCGTGGCGAGCCGCTCCGCGTCCAGCCGGTCGGTGAGCTGGCTGACCAGGACCACCGGATCCAGCGCCAAAGCGCGTCCGATCCGATCCGGTCCGTCCGGGACCACCTCGATCCGCGCGTGCGGCGCCAGCAAAGACTCCGCCGGTTCGGGAAGCGGGCAGGTAAAGGCGACCAGCGGGGCGGTCACTGCGTGGCCGCCAAAGCCCAGGGGTGGCTGCCCGGCGATCGGCTGGCGCCGTCGGCCGCCCGGCTTCGCTCCGGTTCGCCGAGCTGCTCCAGCAGCGCTCGCCCGCGCGCCAGCAGTTCGCGGAAACGAGCCGGCGTCAGCCACGACGGCCGCAGCGCGTAAAGCACGTCCTCCAGCGCCGTGTTCCCGCTCGCACCCGGCGCGAAGGGGCATCCGCCGAGGCCGCCGAGCGCGGCGTCCACAGTGTCCGCGCCGGCTTCGAGCGCCGCCAACGTATTCGCGACGCCGAGGCCCCAGGTGTCGTGGCCGTGAAAGACCAACCGTCCCGGAGCCATGGCCGAGCGCACGGCCGCGGTGAGGCGGGCGACGTGGGCCGGGTCCGCCTGGCCGATGGTGTCGCACAGGACAAGGCTGTCGAGTTCGAGGCTTCGGCTGTCCTCGACGACGTCCAGTACCGCTCCTTCCGGCGTCCGGCCCTCGAAGGGGCACGTGAACGCGGTCGCGAGGCCCAGCTGGATCCGGACCCCGTGGCTCCGCGCGTACTCGGCCGAGACAGCGAGATCGTCCATGCTGTGCCGCACCGACCGGCCGACGTTGGCCTGGTTGTGCGACTCCGACACCGAGAGCACGTACTGGACCTGCTTCGCCCCGGCTTCGGCCGCTTTGCGGACGCCGGTCGAGTTCGGCACCCAAACCCAGCTGCGGCCGAGGCTTGCCGCGTCGAGAGCGCCGATCACCTCGAGCGTGTCCGCCATCGCGGGCACGCGGTCCGGCCGCACGACCGCTCCGATCTCGATCTCGGGCACGCCGGCGGCGAGCAGAAACCTGGCCAGCGCGACCTTGTCCGCGGTCGGCAGCGTGGCACGCACCAACTGCAGCCCGTCTCGCAAGGTCACGTCGCGAATCGTCGCGTCGTTCACCGAAGTACTCCTTCGCGTTCGAGTTCGTCGATCTCACGGCCGCCGACGCCCAGCAGCTCGCCGAGGACTTCACGGGTGTGCGCGCCGAGGTCGGGGCCGAGCGAAGCGATTTCCGCGTTGTGCCCGCCGATGCGCGGCACGATTCCGGGGAAGCCGACGCCTTCGAGGACGCGGTCGCCGGCGCGGACGTCGAAGCGCTGCACCATGCCCCGCTCCGCGTACTGCGGATCGCGGGCGATGTCGTCCGCCCGGTAAATCCGCCCCGCCGGGACCCCGGCCTCTTCGAGCCGCGCCAGCACCGCTTCGCTGTCGAGGCTCAAGGTCCACTTCGCGATGGCGTCGTCCAGTTCGTCCCGCGCTTGCCATCGCCCGTCGTTGGCCGCGAGGTCGGCCCGATCCGCGAGGTCGGAACGACCGATCACGGTCATGAAACGCCGGAAGATCGAATCGCCGTTCCCGGCTACGACGACTGTGCGCTCGTCGCCGCAGGGGTAGGCGTTGCTCGGTGCGACTCCTTCCATCCGCCCGCCGAGCCGCTCCCGCCGGACGCCGTAGGCTTCGAAATCCGGGAGCAAGGACTCGGTCAGGCTGAAGACCGCCTCGTGCAGCGCCACGTCGACCAGGTCCGGAAACTCTTCCCCCGCAACGGGTTCCGCGGCACCGCGCCGCCGCTCGCGGCGGAACAAGCACATCACCGCGCCGGCGACCGCGTAGATGCCCGCCAAGGAGTCGGCCAGGCTGACGCCCGTGCGCACTGGCACCCGGTCGGCGTCGCCGGTCAGCTCGCGCAGCCCGCCGACCGCCTCCGCGATGGCTCCGAAACCCGGCCGGTCCCGGTACGGCCCGGTCTGGCCGTAGGCCGAAATGCGGACCAGCACCACCTCGGGGTTCGCGGCGCGCAGGTCGCTGGGACCGAGACCCCAGCGTTCCAAGGTGCCCGGCCGGAAGTTCTCCAGGACGACGTCGCTGCGCGCGGCCAGCTCGAGCGCGAGTGCGCGCCCGGGCTCCGTGCGCAGGTCGAGAGCCACCGAGCGCTTCCCCCGGTTGATCGCGCGGTACAGCAGCGACGTGTCCCCCTCGGCGAGGCGCCAGCGGCGCAGTTCGTCCCCGCCTTCCGGGCGTTCGACCTTGATCACGTCCGCGCCGAAGTCCGCGAGCATCCGCCCGGCGGTCGGCGCGGCGATGTAGTTCCCGAGTTCCAGCACCCGGACCCCGGCCAGCGGCCGCGCGCCCCGATCCGGCGGTGAACTGCCCATGAGACTGCCTCCCATCGATCACTATGCGGCGAAGTTACCACTATGCGGTTCACCCGCGCTATGGCTCGGGTCACGACTATCGCCCGATGAGGACCCGAGAAGAGCCTTGCGCACGCGGCGGGAGCGCCTTACGGTGCTCACCACATAGCGGCACTGACGCCGCAATATGGTTGGAGGTAGCGCGATGCTCGACAATGTGGCCGAGTCGTCGGGGACTCGGGTGGCCCGGCTCCTGGACGACCTCCCCGTCACCCGCTTGCACCGCAGAGTGGTGTCGGCGGTCGGGCTCGGGCTGTTCTTCGACATGTACGAGGTCTTCCTCGCCGGGACCATCGGGACCGCGCTGAGCAAGGAGTTCGGGCTGTCCGGGACCGGACTGGCCCTGATGCTCGGCTCGGCCTTCCTCGGCATGTTCGCCGGGGCGTTCTTCCTCGCCCGGCTCGCCGACCGCCTCGGCCGCAAGAAGATGTTCCTGTTCAGCCTCGTCTGGTACTCGCTGTTCTCGCTGCTCGGCGCGTTCAGCCCCAACGCGGCCGTGCTCGTGGCGACCCGGTTCCTCGCCGGCGTCGGCGTCGGGGCCGAGTACCCGGTGTCCGACTCTTACCTCAGCGACGTGCTGCCGGCCCGCTCCAGGGGCAGGCTCGCCGCCTGGGCCTACACCTGTTCCTATCTGGCGGTTCCCGCGCTCGGCTTCCTCTCGCTGGGCCTGGCCGGCCGGTCCCCGCTCGGGATCGACGGCTGGCGCTGGCTGCTGGCGATCGGTTCGCTGGGCGCGCTGGCGGTCTTGTCGCTGCGGCGGACGCTGCCGGAGTCCCCGCGCTGGCTGGAAAGCGTCGGCCGGGACGCGGACGCGAAGAAGGCGTACGCACGATTCGCCGAGGCGGCTCCGCTCAAGCGGCAGCCCCGGCAGCCGAAGCTGCCCGCCGCCAGCCAGCCGCCCGCGCCGGCTTCGGCCGCGCGTCGCCTTCCGGCCAGCGCGCTCGCCCGCCCGCCGTACCGCGGCCGGTTGGCGATGCTCGCGATCTTCCATCTGCTGCAGACGTTCGGCTACTACGGTTTCGGGACCCTCGCGGTGCTCGTCCTGTCCGAGCGGGGATTCGCCGTTCAGCACTCCCTGCTCTACACGGCCCTGTCCTACCTGGGTTATCCGCTGGGCTCGCTGCTGTCGATCCCGCTGATCGCCCGGCTGGAGCGCAAATACCTCGTGATCGGGTCGGTGCTCGCGATGGCCGTGGCGGGAATCGCGTTCGCGTCCGCCGGCGCGCCCGCGGTCATCGTGCTGGCCGGCGTCGCGTTCACCACGCTCAGCAACGTGTTCTCGAACGCCTACCACATCTACCAGGCCGAAATCTTCCCCACCGAACTGCGCGCGTCGGCCACCGGTTGGACCTATGCCCTGTCCCGCGCGACCACCGGCCTGATGCCGTTCCTTCTGTTGCCGCTGCTGCATTCCCGCGGTTCTGTGGCCGTGTTCGCGGTGGTCGCCGCGGCGATGGTGCTGGTCGCCGTCGACATCGCGATGCTCGGACCGCGGACGTCGGCCCGCTCGGTCGAAGCGATCAACCCGCGATGATCCGCCGCGTGCTCATCGCCCCCGACACGTTCAAAGGCTCCCTCAGCGCACCCGAGGCCGCTGAAGCGATCGCGAGTGCCGCCCGGCTCGCCTGGCCGGACGCCGAAGTCGACCTCATGCCGCTGGCCGACGGCGGCGAAGGAACCCTGGCCGTCCTGTCCTCCGCCGGGGCGACCTTGACGACGACACGGGTCACCGATCCAGTGCACCGCGCACTGAACGCGTCCTGGGCGATCCACAATGGACGGGCGATCGTCGAATCGGCGGAAGCCAGCGGTCTCGGGCACGTCGTCCCCACGCCGTCCACCGCGGCGAACGCATGCACCTGCGGGACCGGGGCGTTGCTTCGCGAAGCCGTCGACCGCGGCCTGCGGGACATCGTGCTGACCGTCGGCGGAACAGCCACCACCGACGGCGGCTCCGGTGTTCTGCGTAGCCTCGGCGCACGGTTCCTCGACGAGGACGGCAAAGACCTGCCGTGCGGCGGTGCCACACTGTCCACACTGGACCGCATCGACTTCATCGGCCTGCCCGAAGCCCTGGCGGACGTCCGCCTCAGCGTCGCCACCGACGTGGACAGTCCCCTGCTCGGCAGCCGGGGAGCCGCCGCCGTCTACGGGCCGCAGAAAGGCGCCACGCCGGAAACCGTTGCCGCACTTGACCGCGGACTGCGCCGGCTGCACGAAGTCCTGTTGCGCCAGACCGGGGTCGAGACTGACGTCCCCGGTTCCGGAGCCGGAGGCGGAATCCCCGCCGCGCTGCTCCCGCTCGACGCCGCCGTCGGCTCCGGAGCGGATCTCCTGCTCGACGTCATCGGTTTCGACCAAGCCGCCGCGACGGCCGACCTCGTCGTAACCGGCGAAGGGTCATTGGACGACCAAACGCTGACCGGAAAGCTCGTCTGCTCCGTGGCCGCACGATCGCCGGTGCCGGTCGTCGCCGTTGCTGGACGGGTAACGCTTTCGCCCGCCGCACTGCACGCGGCCGGCATCCGCCAGGCCGAAGCCCTCGTCACGCACGCGGGTTCCGCCAGCGCAGCTGTCGACAAAGCGGCGCACTGGACAACCGTCGCGGCCCAAGCACTTTTCGCGCGCTATCAGCCGGTGCCGCGGTGACTTGCGCGCTCACACCGGAAGCAGCAATGGACGTTTCGCGGTGCGGCCGTCGCCGGAAGACCTGCCCAGCAGTCGCCGGACCAGCCAAGGACCGAGAAACTCGGCGAGCCAGCGAAGTTCCGCGCCCGCTGTGCGCCACGCCGGCCTGCGGACAGCGGGCGGCAGCGGATCGCTCCAACTGCCGTCGCTGCCGGGGAGACCGAGGCTGTGCGCAACAGCGGCCGCGATCCGCGCGTGTCCGAGAGGGTTGGCGTGCAAGCGATCCGCACACCAGAGCCGCGGATCGCTGGCGACCTCGTGCCGGTCACTGTCCACAACGGTCACCCCGTATCGGGCCGCCGCAGAACGGATCCGGCGGTTGAGGTCAGCGACTCGCGGCCGCAACGGCGCGGCGATCGGCGCGATTCTCCCGATGTCGGGGAAGGCAAGGGTGACCACGGCGGCACCCTCGGCAGTGAGCGCGGCGAACATGGCCGTCAGGTGCGCTTCCACCGAGTCGGCGTCGTAGCCGGGGCGGAGCACGTCGTTCATCCCGGCGACGACGGTGACCAGCGTCGGACGCAACGCCAGCGCCGGGCCGAGTTGTTCGGCACGCACCTGACCGGCGAGGCGTCCCCGGACAGCGAGGTTGGCGTACTCCACCGGTTCGCCGGCCGCCGCGAGATGTTCGGCGAACCGGTCCGCCCAGCCTCGGTAGCCAGCGGCCTCGTCGCCGTCGCCGATGCCCTCGGTCTGACTGTCGCCCAAGGCCACGTAGCGAATGGTCACGCACCGGCCTCCTGTTTGATCTGCTCGAACCGGGCGGCCATCGCTTCGCTCAGCGCCGTCGCCGCGGAGAGCGGGCGCACCATGACGGTGAAATCGTCGATCAGCCCGTTTTCGTTGGTGTGCAGGAAATCGCAGCCGTTGATCTCCTTGTCCCCCACCTTCGCGGTGAACACGAGGGCGTGGTCGTGGCCATCGGCGCTGGAGATCTCCCGGACGTAGCGGAAGTCGGCGAAAACCCCGGTCACCGCCCGCAGAATGGCGGCCGTGATCGGCTTGCCGGGGTACGGCCGGTACGCGACCGGGCTGGTGAACGTCACGTCGTCGGCGAGCAGGGCTTCGACGGCCGCGTGGTCGTTGTTCTCGATGGCCTTCCGCAACGGGTGCACGCTGCCTCCATAGTAACTTTGTTGAATAGGTGCAGACGAGATTAATCACCGGAGTGCTACCGTGTCCAGGTGTCCCTGAAGTTCGCGATCCTCGCCGCCCTGCTGGAGGGCGAGTTCTCCGGCTACGACCTGGCCAAGTCGTTCGACGCGTCGGTCGCCAACTTCTGGCAGACCACCCCGCAGCAGCTCTACCGCGAACTCGAACGGCTCTCCGCCGACGGCGTGATCGCCGCGCGCGTCGTCGAGCAGGAACGCCGCCCCAACAAACGGATGTTCAGCCTCACCCCCGCCGGACGCCGCGCCCTGCACGAGTTCACCGCGACCCCGGTCCAGCCCACCACGATCCGGGACGACCTCCTGGTCAAGGTGCAGGGCAGCGACGCGGGCGACGCCGACGCGGTGATCGCCGCCATCGAGGAACGCATGGACTGGAGCCGCGCCAAACTCGCCCGCTTCGAACGACTGCGCGAACGCATGCTGGCTGGCCGGACGGAAAGCGACTACCTGCGCGACAACGACCGCGTCGGCCCCTATCTGACCCTGCTGCGCGGCATCTCGTTCGAGCAGGAAAACCTGCGATGGGGCGAGCACGCCGCACGGACCCTCCGGCAGCGCGTTTCCAAACCCGCCTAGCGAACCCGTCCTCATTGACGTATACCCCTACCTGTGACGGCTTCCACGGTAGGACTGCTGCATCCAGGCCGGATGGGTTCGGCGATCGCAGCGCAACTGATCGCCGCCGGGCACCAAGTGCTGTGGTGCCCGACCGGACGATCGGCAGGCACAGCGCGACGAGCCGCGGAAACCGGACTAACCGCGGTAGAAACGCTCCCCCTGCTCCTCGAGCGGAGCACAGTCGTGTTCTCGATCTGCCCGCCCGCCGCAGCCGAGGAGGTCGCCGGGTCCGTCGGGGACTACGACGGGATCTACGTCGAGGCGAACGCAATCAGTCCACACAGGACGATCGCAATCGCCGGCCGGCTCCGCGCGACCGTGGTGGACGGATCGATCATCGGACCACCCCCGGACGAGCACTCGACCGCGCGCCTCTACCTCTCCGGCCCAGAGGACGCCGTCGAACTGGTACGGAGACTGCTGGCCAACAGCAAGGCCGAACCAGTGCCGCTCGGCGAACGGATCGGCGCGGCAAGCGCGGTGAAAATGGCCTACGGCTCATTCCAGAAGACCTCACGAGCCCTGGCCGCGGTCAGCCACGCCATCGCCGACGACTACGGCGTCGGCGAGCACCTCCTCAAGGAAGCGAACGCCTTCGGCGGCAACGCACTGGCGGACCCGGACGGACTACCGTCCGCAGCCGCGCGCGCTTGGCGCTGGGCACCGGAAATGCTGGAGGTCGCGGAAACCGCACGGGCACTCGGCCTCCCAGACGCCCTTGCCACCGGCTCAGCCGAAGTCCTGTCCCGCTGGGCGGACGATAAGGACGATTTCGACCTCAGCCTTCCGGCGACGCTGCGCAACCTGCATCGCGAATAGCGGCCACGGGATCGTGCGTCGCGACGTCTCCGGAGCCGGTCTCGCCCGGGATTCGCTTCGCCGGATCCACCGATTGAGCACTGCCGAAACACTTACGCCTGAGCGATGCAGTTATGAGAGAGCAACTCGCCGATGCGACAATTCGTCCGTTTCCGAACGTATTCGAAATACCGCTCGAGTTCCCGCTGTCCGACCAGTATGACCACGCTGCCGAGGCAGGCATCGATCGTGAAATCGCCCGATTCTTGGCCCTCAGGTGCATTCTCTCCGAAACAAGCTCCCCGGGCTCAGGCACCTCCACGGGTGGCTCACCGGTTCCAACGCCTCCGCCGAGACTGTTTCAAGATCATCCGACAGTGCGTTTCCACTGGTCAGAAGCTGCATGGAGAGCAAGATAGTGGGCCGCGCCGACGGCCAAGGGATTATGAGTCTTCCTGGGCCGAACGGTGTGCTAACCCGTGAAAACACAGGTCAGCGACGAGCATCCGCGGCAAAATCCCGTGGGTTTGGGAAGATCCTCCCAACGGGGATCACAGCCCGGTGTCTACCGTACCCCTCAGAGCGCCAGCACTACCGGGCGCGGAGTGCGCCCACTTACCTCGGCGGGCGCGCGTTCTGCGAGACCTCGGCAGCCTCGCGGAACGCCGAGTCCGCCGTTGGTCTGCTGTGCCAGCCACCCGACCCGCTACCGCCGCTGTCGCTGCGGACGCAATCAGCCTTTGAGGCGAGGGAACAGGTTCTCCGAATTTCCCCGGTCAATCGCCGCCCGCAGAGCGGCGTCCAAGGGATAACGCTCGAAGGTCTTGTTCATGAACCCGACAGCGGCCGCGGGAGCGAACGGGAAGTCGCTGCCGTAGGTGATGTGGTCCGGGTCCGCCACCTCCAGGAGGCTCGGCAAGGCCGAAGGCGACGCCGAAAGGGCGATGTCGTAGTAGAACTGCCGCAGGACTGAGAGCTGCTTGGGGACCTGGTGCTTCTGGTCCAGCAGCGCCCAGGCTTGCTGTGCCTTGTTCTTCGTGTTCAGCATCGTGAGCAGGATGCGGTACGAAATGTAGGGCACGAACCCGCCCGCGTGGGCGAGGATGAACTTGATCCCCGGGTATTTTTCCATCGAACCCGACAGGATCAGGCTGATCGCGGTGCGCGTGGTGTCGAGCAGGAAGTCCGCGGTGAAGGTGGGGATTCCGGGCACCTCCGGCCCGGGCAGCTCGCCCGGGTGAACGAAGACCGGCGTCCGGCGTTCGTGGAGGAACTGCAGCAGCGGCTCGAATCCGGGGTCGCCGAGGTAGCGGCCGTCGTTGTTAGCCAGCAGGACGATTCCGTCGGCGTGCAGCGTGTCGAGCGCGTATTCGGCTTCGGCTAGTGCGCCTTCGACGTCGGGCAGGGTGAGGGTGGCGAAGAATCCGAACCGGTCCGGCCGGTCGGCGACGACTTCGGCGGCGTACTCGTTGACGTCACGCGCCCAGCGGCGGGCCTCCGGGATGTCTCCGAAGTAGACCCCTGGGGTGGAGAGGGACAGGATCCCAGTGGCGATTCCGTGGCCGTCCATGAACTTCAGCGCGGACGGTGCCGACCAGGACGGCAGGTCGATCCCTCCAGGACGAATTCCTTTGTCCTGCATCCATTTCGCGTAGCGAGGTGGCACGAGGTGCTGATGGGTGTCGATGCGCTGGGCACGGCTCATCGGAGCCATCCTTTCTCGGAGTGGGTCAGCGAAGCCGGGCAGCGAGGTCGACTACCGCCTGGGCGTGCAGCTCGAACAAGCGCATCAGGTCCACGCCGTCGCCGCCGATTTCCTTCGCGACGAACAGGCCGTCAGCGCCGGCCATGGCGTACGTCGTGAGCAGTTCGACGGACTCAGAGTCCAGTTCGGGCATGAATTCGGCGATCATGGCCGCGACGCGTTCATGCGCGATGCCGCGCACTTGCAGGAACATCGTCCGCGCGCTGGGCTCTTCGGGGCGGCGCTCCAGGGTCAGCATGAGGCCGAGGCGCAAGAAATCCGGGGCGTCGAGCAGCGCCTTCGCGACCTGCTGAGCCAGCCCGGTCACGCGCGCCAGTGGCGTTCCGTCTTCCTCGGGCAGGGACAACGCGGTGAGCCAATTGTCGAAACTGCGCTCGATGACCGCGGCGATCAGGTCGTCTTTGTCCTTGAAATGCCAGTAGATCGAACTCGCCGGAAGCCCGCATTTCTTGCTCACCAAGGCGATGCTGGTTCCCTCGTAGCCGCGTTCCCCGGCGACCTCGACGGTCGCGTCGAGGATCTTGCGGCGCGACTCCTCGCCATTCGCCCGTCGGCGTCGCGCACCTCGCTCGTTCACGCTCACTCCTTCACCTTACCGTATCGGTCACTACAGGAAGGGGTTGACCGACGCCGTCCGCTCAGCTTACCGTAGCGATCGATCCAATTGTAGTGATAACTACAGGAACACTGTTCCCGACTCGACGTGGAGGCCTCGTGCCGTCGACTGGCTCACCAACGTCCGCCGTGGTGCGGCGTACTGAGAGCACCGTCCGGGTCGGTGCCCGCGACATCTTCCTGACCGAGGTCACCGCCGAGGAGAACGCGGCGAACGCGACGCCGGTGGTCCTGCTCCACGGCGGCGGCCCGGGCGCGACCGGCGCGTCCAACTACGTCCGCAACGCCGACGCGCTCGCGGCGGCCGGTCATCGGGTGCTGGTTCCGGACATGCCCGGGTACGGCCGGTCGTCGAAGGAACTGGACCATGCCGACCCCTTCGGCGACCTCGCGATCTTCGTGCGCGGCCTGCTGGACGCGCGAGACATCGAGAAGGCGCACGTGGTGGGCAACTCCTACGGCGGGGCGGCGGCGCTGCGGCTAGCGCTCGACCGGCCGGACCGGGTGAAGACGCTCGTGCTGATGGGGCCCGGCGGCATCGGCACGACCCGGCAGCCCCCGACCAAGGGACTGAGAGCGCTGCTGGGGTACTACGGCGGCGAGGGCCCGTCCCGAGCGAAGCTGACCTCGTTCATCCGCGAACACCTGGTCTTCGACGCGTCCGAAGTGCCGGAAGAACTGATCGAACTGCGCTATCAGACCAGCATCGACCCGGAAGCGGTGGCGAATCCTCCCCTGCGCCGCCCGTCCGGGCGCGGAGCGCTGCGCACATTGTGGCGCATGGACTTCACCCGCGACCGCGACCGGCTCACGCGCTGCCAGGTGCCCACGCTGGTCGTGTGGGGCACCCATGACAAGGTCAACCGCCCGTCCGGCGGACCGTGGCTGGCGCGCACCATGCCGCGCTGCGATCTGCATCTGTTCGCCCGCACCGGCCACTGGGCGCAATACGAGCAGGCGCCACGGTTCAACCGGCTACTGCTCGACTGGCTCGGGGAGGCCAGGTGACCATTGTGGACACCACAATCCGCCCGGACGTCTTCGGTGCCGCACGGCTGGGCTACGTCGTCGTCGAGTCGCGGCGGCTGACCGACTGGAACCGCTTCGGAGCCGACGCGATCGGCCTGCACGTCGACGAACTCACCCGCGACACCCTGCGCTTCCGCCTCGACGACCGCGAATGCCGGTTCCTTGTCCGGCGCGGCCCCGCCGAGGACGTCATCGCCGCCGGCTGGGAGATCGACAACCACGAGATCTTCGAAATCGTGCTGGGACGGGTCGCCGCCGCCGGACTTCCCGTCACCGAAGGCTCGCCGGAGGAGGCCGCCTTGCGCGGGGTCGAACGGCTGTGGCGATTCCCCGGTCCGAAAGGCATCGCCACCGAGGTCTTCACCCGTGCCCGCACCACCGCCGCGCCGTTGCGGATGCGCAACACCGCATTCGTCACCGGCCGTTCCGGCATGGGGCACCTGGCGATCACCACCACCCGGCCCGAGCAGCTGCACACCTACTGGAACAACCTGCTGGACCTGCGCCTGTCGGACCGGATCGTCGAACGCGTCGGCCCGGCGAAACTGAACATCCGGTTCCTGCGCAGCGGGCAGCGGCACCACTCCATCGCGCTCGCCAACGTCGCCGGGCTGGCGCTCGACCCGGTCCGCACCTCCGTGCAGCACGTCAACATCGAGATCGCCACCCTCGAAGACCTCCTCGCCGGCTTTCACCGGGTCACCGAACTCGGCTTCGCCATGGCCTGGTCGATCGGCCAGCACACCAACGATCGCGAGCTGTCCTACTACTGCGTCACCCCGTCCGGGTTCGAACTCGAGGTCGGCTGGAACCCGGTCCTCGTCACCCCCGAACGGGAAGAGACCTGGGAACCCACTACGTACCAAGGCATTTCGCTTTGGGGGCACACCACGGCCGGCGCGGGCGTCGCCACCCTCATGTCGCGTTTCCAAGCCGCGGTCCGGTCGCTGCGCGAGCAGGAGGACACCGTTCCGGCGCTGTCCTCCGCCGCGTTGGGCGCCCACCGCTGACATCCGTCCCAGCCAAGGAGGCACACGGAAGTGTCCGAAATCCCCCGCTACGACGTGGCCGTCATCGGGTACGGGCCCACCGGGGTCACTGCCGCCAACCTGCTTGGCGCGCAAGGCTTGAAGGTGGTCGTCGTCGAACGCGACGCCGAGGTCTACACCCGCGCCCGCGCCATCTCCACCGACGAGGAAGTACTGCGCATCTGGCAACGGGCCGGGCTGGCCGAAGAGCTGCGGCGCGACATGCTGGCCGGTCTGCCGATCGACTTCGTCGATCATCGGGGACGGCCGTTCCTGTCTGCTTCCTTCGACCCGGCGGGCCATGGCTACCCGCCTCAGCTGTTCATCTACCAACCGGTCCTGGAAGAGACCCTGCGCAAGGGCGTCACGAGGTTCCCGAACGTCGACCTGCTGCTGGCCCACGAATGCCTGCGCGTGCGCCAAGACACCGGCGGCACCGAACTGCTGCTGGCCGAGGACGGCGGCGAACGCCTCAAACGGGTGCGGGCTTCCTGGGTCATCGCCGCGGACGGCGGTTCCAGCCCGACCCGCGGCCAGTTCGGCATCGGCTTCGACGGCCGCACCTACGAAACCCGCTGGGTGGTCATCGACACCGAGGTCAAGCGCGAGTGGCCCGGTCACGACCGGCTGCTCTTCCACTGCGATCCGCTCCGCCCCGCCGTGGACTGCCCCACCCCGCTGGGACACCACCGCTGGGAATTCCCCGTCCTTCCCGGCGAGGACGAAAACGAACTCGTCACCGATGCAGCCGTGTGGCGTCTGCTCGGCCGCCAGGGCATCACTCGTGACGAGGTGACCGTGCTGCGGGCGGTGGTCTACAGCCACCACGTGCGCGCCGCCGCCCGCTGGCGCGCCGGCCGTGTCTTCCTCGCCGGCGACGCGGCCCACGCCATGCCGCCGTGGATCGGCCAGGGCATGGCCGCCGGAGTGCGCGACGCGGCCAACCTGTGCTGGAAGCTCGCCGCCGTCATCCGCGGCGAATTGCCCGAGACCGTGCTGGATTCCTACGAGACCGAGCGCAAACCGCACGTGCGCGAGGTGACGCGCCGCGCGGTGCTCGTCGGCAGGCTCATCACCGAACGTCGTCGCCCGCTCTGCCGGATCCGTGACACGCTGGTGCGTCCGCTGGCTCGGCTGTCGCCGGTCCGGCGCCTCCTCGTCAAGCTGTCCTGGCTGCCCGAAGCGCACTACCCGCGCGGATTCCTCGGCAGCGGCACTCCCGCGGTCGGCCACAAGGTGCCCCAGCCGTGGGTCCTCGACAGCGATGGCGCCCGCCGCAGGCTCGACGACGTCCTCGCCGGCAAGTGGACAGTGCTGAGCACCCGCGCGGCCCTCCCGGCCCCGGCGTGGGTCGCCGCCGTTCGGCTGACGGTCCTGCCTCCCGGAGCACAGCCGGAAAACGGATGCGTGGTCGACATCGACGGCACCCTCCTCGACTGGATGCGGACGCACCGGGCCCACATCGTGGCTCTGCGGCCGGACGGCTTCGTATACGCCGCCGCAGACGCCACCGCCGCGCTCTCCCCGCCACCCGCCGGATTCCGGCCGCTCGACGCTGATCGTCTGCTGTCCTGACTCGGAAGGACCACCGCCATGAACCGAAAGTTCACCCGTCGCCGCGCTGTCGGCACTGCCGCGGCCCTAGCCGGTGCCAGTTTGTTCAGCACCGCGGCCGCGATGCCTTCCGGCGCCTATCGAATCGACGTGCACGCGCATTTCCTGCCGCCCGAGTACCGGGCTTGCTTGCTGAGCCACGGCTACTTCACCATCGGCGGCTACCCCACGCCTGACTGGTCGCCGGAGGCGGCGCTGGATTTCATGGACCGCTACGGGATCGCCGCCCAAGCACTGTCCATTTCGGACCCCGGCGTGTCCTTCCTCCGCGGCGCGGAAGCACGCGACATGGCCCGGTATTGCAACACCTACGCCGCGGGCTTGTTCAAGTCCCATCCGACTCGCTTCGGCGGCTTCGCGGTGCTGCCCATGCCCGACGTGGCAGCGTCGATCGCCGAACTCGAATACGCGCTGACCGTGTTGCAGCTGGACGGCGTCGTGCTGCTGTCCTCCTACGACGGCGTGTATCTCGGCGACCCGCGCTTCGAACCGCTGATGGCCGCTCTCGACCGGCACAACGCGTACGTTTTCGTCCATCCCGCGGCCGTGTCCCGGGACTCGAAACCGGAACTGCCCCTCCCGGACTTCCTCTACGAGTTCACCTTCGACACCACCCGTGCCGCGACGATGCTGATGTACACCGGAACGATGCGCCGGTATCCCCGCATCAGGTTCCAGCTCGCGCACGCGGGCGGCACCATTCCGTTCCTGACCTACCGCTTGGGCGTGCTCTCGAAAACCGGAGCCGCCGATCTGTTCCCGCCCGGCGTGCCGCGGCCGTCGGCGTTCGACGTCGCCGCGCTGGTCAAGACCTTCTTCTACGACACCGCGTTGAGCCCGGCCGCGACGGACCTGCGCAGCGTGCTCGCGGCCGGGCAGCAATCCCGCGTCGTTTTCGGCAGCGACTGGCCGTTCTCCCAGTTGACCCTCACCGGTTCCGGAGATCCGCAGCCCGAACTCGATCAGACCTTCACCGCCGGCGACCGGCTTCAGATCGAGCGAACCAACAGCTTGCGTGAACTCCCCCGGCTGGCGCGGGCCGTCGGGTCCTGAATCACCGGCCCGCGGTCGTCAGCGCCGTGAACAGCCGAGGGAGCACGTCGGTCAGATAGCGGCTGTCTGCCTTGTCAGGGAGTTCGTCGAGGATCGCGCGTTCGAGCATGGTCTCGTAGAGCGCCACGATCGCGACGACGGCACTGCTCGGGTCGACGGTCAGCCGCATGTCCAGCCGGTCGAGCAGGTTCTGAAGAATGTCGGCGAGGGCGTCGTGGAAGCGGCGTTCCGCGGCCGCGGCCGGCGCGCGCAGGTCCGGCTGACGGAGCGCCTGCGCCCGGAACTCGGCGTTGAGCAGGTACCACGTCTCGTCCGCCGCGAGCGATTCCATGAACAGCAGACCGGCTTTCCCCAGCACCTCGTCGACGGAACCGGGCACGGCCCGCTCGACCGCCTCTTCGACGGCACCGCGCAACCGCTCGGCGCGCTCCCGCATCTCCACCTCGTAGATCGCGAGGAACAGTTCTTCCTTGCTGGCGAAGTTCGAGTAGAAGGCGCCGCGGGTGAAGCCGGCCCGTTCGCAGATCAGTTCGACGGGAGCGTCCCGGATGCCGGTCTCGGCGAAGACCTCGTAGGCGGCGGCCATGACTCGTCGCCTCGTCTCCGCGCGCCGGCGGGTCATGCGCTTCGGGGTTTCCAGGCCCGCGCCGGTCGTCGGCATGTCGCTCACCCTATCTCCCCCGACCAGGTGATCGGATACACGTTGCATCGGATGCACACTGCATTACGATACACCTTGTATCCGACGTGTTGGGAGCGCCCGTGTCGTCCTTCCTCTACCGGCTGGGCCGCGCCGCCGCCCGGGCGCGTGTGCTCGTGGTGGCGGTGTGGGTCGTGATCCTGGCCGCGGCCGGCGGGGCGGCGCTCGTGGCCAACCAGGGCACCGACGACGCGTTCGCCATTCCGGGCTCGGAGTCCCAGGACGCCCTCGACCACCTCGGCCGCGTCTTTCCGGAGGTCAGCGGCACGTCCGCGCAGCTGGTGCTCGTGGCGCCGGCGGGCGCGAAGGCCGATACCCCGCAGATCCGGGCCGCGGTCGCCCAAGCGGTGCAGCGGATCGGGAAACTGGACCAGGTCGCCACGGTCGTGAATCCGTTCGACAAGGGCGTCAACGGCGCGGTGTCGAAGGACGGCCGGGCCGCGCTCATCGCCGTGCCGCTGAAAGTGCAGCTCGCCGAGGTCGATCCGGCCACCAAGACGCAGGTCGCCGGGATCGCCGCCGACCTCGCGAAGGCGACCGGCACGGAGGTCCGCACCGGCGGCGACGCGTTTTCCGACCGGGTCCCGAAGCTCAGCCCGACCGAGGGCATCGGCCTGGTCATCGCCTTGCTGGTGCTGGTGCTGATGTTCCGGTCGCTGATCGCCGCGGCGATGCCGCTGGCCACCGCGGTCCTCGGGGTCGGCGTCGCGGGCGGCCTGATCTTCCTGGCCACGCTGGTCACCCCGATCTCCTCGACCGCGCCGATGCTGGCGGTGATGATCGGGCTCGCCGTCGGGATCGACTACGCCCTGTTCCTGCTCTCCCGGCATCGCGACCAGCTGGCGGAAGGCCTCGACGTCGAGGAGTCGATCGCCCGGGCCACGGCCACCGCCGGGTCGGCCGTGATCTTCGCCGGGCTGACCGTGGTCATCGCCTTGCTCGGGCTGGCGGTCGCGGGCATCCCGTTCCTGACCACCATGGGCATTGCCGCCGCCGTCGCGGTCGCGCTGGCCGTCGCGATCGCCGTCACGCTGGTGCCCGCGCTGATGTCCTTTGCCGGCAAGCGATTGCGGCCGCGGGTCAGGAAACCGCGGCGGCGGACCCGACGCCGCCAGAAGCCGCAGGTCGCGCGCGGGTGGGTCCGGCTCGCGACCAAGGCGCCGCTGGTCACCGTGCTGGTCGTGGTGGCCGGTCTGGCGGTCTGCGCGATCCCGGCCCTGTCGTTGCGCTTGGCGTTGCCCGACAGCGGAACCGAGGAGCACGGCAGCCCCGCGCGCGATACCTACGACGTCGTCAGCGAACATTTCGGCCCCGGCTACAACGGTCCGCTGATCGTCACGGCGGACATCATCACCAGCACCGATCCGGTCGGGCTGATGAACAAGCTCGCCGAGGAGATCCGGCACGTGCCCGGTGTCGCGTCGGTTCCGCTGGCCACGCCGAACCCCAAGGGCGACACCGGCATCGTGCAGGTCATTCCCGCGACCGCGCCGGACTCCGTGCAGACCGACGACCTCGTCGCCCGGCTGCGCGGGATGGAGCCGCACTTCCGGGACGCCTACGGCGCGCAGACCGCGGTCACCGGGATCACCGCGGTCGGGATCGATGTCTCCGCGCAGCTCGGCGACGCACTGGTGCCGTTCGGGATCCTGGTGGTCGGGCTCTCGCTGATCCTGCTGGCCATGGTGTTCCGGTCGATCTGGGTGCCGATCAAGGCGACCGCGGGCTATCTGCTTTCCGTCGCCGCGGCTTTCGGCGCGACGTCGTTCGTGTTCGTCCAAGGACATCTCGCGGACGTCCTCAACGTGACGCATGTCGGGAGCGTGATCAGCTTCCTGCCGATCATCCTCATGGGTGTCCTTTTCGGACTGGCCATGGACTACGAGGTCTTCCTCGTCTCGCGGATCCGCGAGGACTACGTCCACGAAGGCGATCCGCACCACGCCATCGAATCCGGGTTCGTTTCCGCGTCGCGGGTGGTCGTCGCCGCCGCGGTGATCATGCTCGCAGTCTTCGCCGCGTTCGTGCCCGAGGGCAGCGCCACGATCAAGCCGATCGCGTTCAGTCTCGCGGTCGGCGTGTTCATCGACGCCTTCATCGTGCGCATGACCCTGGTGCCCGCGGTCCTCGCGCTGCTGGGCCGCCGCGCCTGGGGACTGCCTCCGAAGCTCGACCGCGCCCTGCCGGTGTTCGACGCGGAAGGCGACGCGCTCGTCCGCGAACTGCGCTTGGCCGACTGGCCCGCGCCAGACAGCACCGAAGCGGTCAGTGCCCGGGCTCTCCGGCTCGAAGACGACCGGGGCCGTCCGGTCTACTCAGGAATCGAGCTGCACCTCCAGGGCGGAGAAGTCCTTGTGCTGCACGGCGCGGACGCGTGCGGGAAAACAGCTTTGCTGTACACGCTCGCCGGACGGGTCACGAAGTTCACCGGCGACCTGAAGGTGCTCGGGCGCGTCCTGCCGCAGCACGCGCACGCCCTTCGCCGGGACGTCGCCGTCGTTCCCTGCCGCGATGAGAAAGACCCCGCCCGCCAGATCGCGGACGCTCTGGGGAGCGACGCCGGGCTCGTCGTCGTAGACGACGTCGACCTCGTACTCCGCACCGACGTCCGCGACCGGGTGCGGGCCCTGCTCGGCGATCGCCGCACCCGCTCCGGCGAAGCCGCCACCTTCGTGCTCGCCTGCCAGGATCCCGACCGCATCCGGGACCTGCTGCCCGCCCGAGCCACCCGCCTGCACGGTCTCACCGCCGCCCAGCCCGCCGAGGTCCGCTGATGCTGAAGCCGTTCGCCAACTCCGCCCGCGCACTGGCCACCGGGCCGCTGACGTGGCGCACCTGGGCCGGCCTGATCGCTGTGCCGCTGATCATCATGGGCCTGCTCACGTGGGCGTTCTGGACGCCGGACGCGAATCACGGCACCGCCAAGGCGGCCGTGGTGAACAACGACGAACCGGTGCAGGTCAACGGGCAAACCATCCCGCTCGGCCGTCAGCTCGCCGGATACCTGACCCACAGCGAGGATTCCGCGTACACCTGGGTGCTCACCGACGCCGACGACGCCGCCTCCGGCCTGGCCGACGGCAGCTACGCGGCCACAGTCACGATCCCGAAGGACTTCTCCGCCCGCGCCACCTCCAGCGCCACCGGCAAACCACTTGAAGCCCGGCAGGCGCGGCTGCAGGTGCAGACGTCCGACGCCGCCGGGGTCACCGATCCCAGCTTGGCGACGCACATCGCCAAGGCCACGCAGGACACTCTCAACCAGCAAGTCGTGGAAACCTACCTGGACAACGTGTACGTCGGGTTCACGACGCTGCACAAGCAGGTCGGTCAGGCAGCCGACGGGGCGGCCCAGCTGGCCGACGGGAACCGGCAGCTGGCCGACGCCGCCGGTCAGCTCAACGAGGGAGCCGGCCAGCTCGCCAACGGGACCGAACAGCTCGCCGCCGGATCCGGGAAACTGTCCACCGGACTCACCCAAGCCGAGCGCGACACCGCGCAACTGCCCGCCCTGACCCGCCAACTGGCCACAGGGGCCGATCAGGTCGCCGACGGCAACGAGCAACTCGCTGCCGTCGTCGTGCCGCTGGCCAACCGGATCATCGCCGCCATCGACGCCCTCCCGTCGGCGAACAATGCCGCGGAGCAGTTCCGGCAGCTGGCCGACCAGTGCCCCGCCAACGGCGGTTCGGCCTCCTTCTGCAGCGACCTGAGCCGGACCGCGGACCGGTTCACCGCCGACGCGCAGAAGATCGACAACGCGACTGCCGCTGTCCGGGCCAACGCCGTCAAGGCTCGCGACTCCGTCCAGGCCCTGGCCGCCGGAGCCCGCAAGGTCGCCGACGGCAATGCCCAGCTGGCCGACAAATCCGGACAGCTCGCCGCCGGAATCGCGTCCGCCGCGGACGGCGCCCGCCAGCTCGACAACGGTGTCCGGCAAACGAATTCCGGTGCCCACAAGCTCGCCGACGGCACCGGGCAACTGACCGACGGAGCCAAGAAGGCCGACCACGGCGCCCACGAACTGGCCACCCAGCTCGACAAGGGCCGCGACCAAGTACCCAGCTACACCGATGCCGAACGCGCACACCTCAAGACCGTCGCCGCCACCCCGAGCACCTCAGCCGCCGACGCAACCCCGACCGGAACCCTGGCCCTCACACTGTTCGCCGCCTTGGGTCTCTGGGCGCTGGCACTGGCCACCTACCTCATCACCCGCGCAGTCCCCGACGCAGTGCTCACCGCCCGCGAACCCACCTGGCGAATCATCCTGCGCGCCGCCCTCCCCGGCGCGACCGCGGCCGGGCTCGCCGCCATCGCCATCACCGCGATCGCCGTCCCCGTGCTCGAACTCGGCCTCGGCGGCACCGCCGGGTTCCTGCTGATCGCGCTGCTGGCCGCATCGGCGTTCGTCGCCCTCAACCAGGCGGCGACGGCGATCTTCGGCCGGGCCGGCCGGATAGCCTCGCTGGCGGTGCTGGTCCTGGCCGGAGCCACCGGTGTCGTCTCGACACTTCCCGGACCGCTGTACGCACTCGCCGACTACCTGCCCACCCACGGCGCGGTACTCGCGCTGCGAGCCGCCGCCACCGACGGGACCGGGCTCGCCACGGGTGTCGCCCAGCTCGCCGCGTGGCTGCTGGTCGGCGGTCTCGTTTCGATCCTGGTCACCGATCGCCGCCGGTACCTTTCCGCTCGAAGCATCCGGCTCCGGCGGAGTCGTGCGCTGTCCGCCACTTGATCGGAAGGACACGACGGGCGGCCATTCCCCGCACTACGATGTCGCCAGACAGCACCAAAAATGACCGCCCGGTCCCGCAGCTCGACAAATTTCTTTTCCCTTTTGCGGTGACCAGCGTCTTCAGTTCATTTCCACCCAATACCGCCGGAGAATTGCTCGGAACGGCGACAACTCGGCACCGCCATCGAAGTCGAGGCAGCCGTCGACCGTTGAGCCGGCCCGCGGGCACCTCAACGGCGGTATGAAAACAGGCTTACTCGAACAATCCCTTGGGTTACCAGCGCTGCGCTCGTCTCCAGTGCTCCCACGAGACCTCGCCTCAAGATCGTTTTCAAGCCCGTTTCCGCAGTTCAGACCCTATACAAGGGGAGGCAGAGTGGGCCGGGTCGGGCTCGAACCGACGGCCAAGGGATTATGAGTCCTCCTGGACCGAGCGGTGTGCTGACCTGCGAAAACGCAGGTCAGCGGCGAGCATCGGGACCAAAATCCCTTGGGTTTGGGAAGATCCCCCAAATCGGGGATCACAGCCCATCGTCCACCGTACCCCTCAGCGCGCCCAAACTGCCGAGCGCGGAGCGCGCTGCAGCGCGGCGGTTGACAGCCCACCGAGGGGCTGTCAACCGCCGTGCTCACGTCCGACCGGAGCGTCGCACCCGCCACACGGCCCGCCATCACTGGACGGACACAGCCCGTTGACGAGCCGCGGTGAACAAGCTCAGGCCTCTGCTCAACAGCTAAATACAACTCGAACGCTGAATTCGCCGAGGTGCGAATACACACGCTGCTCCCACCTGAGTTCGCGAGTTAGCTCGGCTTGCGCTGAATGCACCTCGGATGACAGCCGGTTTTGACTCGCAGAAACGACGGCAGCCCCATCTCGCGACTTGGTCCGCGAGCTATGTCCAATGGATCAGCTTTCGCTGCTTGCTGTTGACGCGCGGGCCAAGGAGTTATCGTGCCGCGGCTACCGCACAGAACGCGTGACCACGATCTTGGCGGTCACGCCAACCAGGGCGGTGATGGCTCACGGCATGGAGGCTTCACGCACCCCGAGATCGCGAAGCTGGATTCGCAGCACTTTCCCCGGCGCGCCGACTGCGCCGGGGGCCTCGCGGCTTTCTTGGTTGGTGATTCCCGGTGAGCCGCTGCCCGGACGAGCCGGTGGGGGCAACCGTCCAAAAAGGTCCTCGCCGTGGCCGCTCGAGGAAGGGGCTTGCACAAACGCCGCTGTGTCGCTTCCGTCTGAAGACTGACGTCGCGCACATGGCCACAAGCGTGTCCGCTCACAAGTCCTTACGGGCCTTGGGAAACGACATCTAGCCTTGGATCGAGGCACCGAACGAGAAGCCGCACCAGTTCGCTGTGGCTGACCTGCGCGAGAGGTGGAACGCGTTCTTCTTCTTGAGTAGGGTTCGATCATGGACATTGGAATCGCGTTGCCGACGATGTGCCGTGGCTACGACCGCGCCGCCACCGTGGACTGGTGCCGGCTGGCCGAGCAGGGTCCATTCTCCAGTATTTCCTGCGGCGAACGGATGACTTTCCACAACCCTGATATGTGGATCACGATGGCCGCCGCCGCTGCACTCACCGAACGACTGCGGATCTTCATCAACCTGTCCGTGCTGCCGGCGCACCCGACAGCGCTGGTGGCCAAGCAGGTCGCCACGATGGACGTGCTGTCCGGCGGCCGGGTCACCCTCGGTGTCGGAGTCGGCGGCCGGGAGCACGACTACCGTTCGCTCGAATCGTCGTTCGACCGCAGGCACGTGCGGCTTGACGAGGGTGTGGCCGGCTTGCGGTCGTTGTGGGCGGGCGAGCCGCCGTTCCCCGAGGCCGACGCGGTCGGCCCCGCGTGCGTGCAGCCTGGCGGACCGCCGATTCTCGCGGGCGCGCTCGGTCCCAAGGCGATGGCCCGTGCGGCGAAGTGGGCCGACGGGGTGGCCAGCTTCAGCGTGGCCGGCGATCCTGCCGAGATCGCCGCCGCGGCGCAGGCCGCCCGACAGGCCTGGAGTGCGGCCGACCGTGAGCCGCCGCGTCTGGTCGGCGGCTGTTTCTACTTGCTGGGCGAGCCCGAACCAGGGCCGCGGCTGCGCGAGTTCACCGCCGAGTACCTGGCCATCTTCGGGTCCGCCACCCGGCCGTTCGCCGAGGCGATGCCGACGTTCACCACCGATGCGGTGAACCGGGCGCTCGACGGCGCCGAGGAAGCCGGGCTGGACGAGTTCATCCTGGTCCCCGCCGGCACCAGTCTCAGTGTGCTGGAATCGACAATCGAATTGGTCAACGCTCGCGGGTAACGCCCGTGAGGTGTACGCCAAGTCGCGGTGCCACCCGCACAATGGTGTGCCGAGCGCAGGCGGCCGTCAAACCCGGGGCGTGACAGGTGTCGCGTGCCCGCCGCATTTCCGGTTGGCGGGCCGAGGACAGTGGGTGGTCCGCTGAGGGAGCATGTTGCGGATCAGCCGTGCGGAGCGATCATGGAGACGGCTGCCGCATGTCCGGAAATGCCGATGTCAAAACGTTTCGCCGTTCGGCGTTGCGCCGAGTCGTTGTGCGACCCGTCGCGCTGCCCGCTCGAGTGCCGGGCTGCGATTGCCCGGTCCATAGCGGCGGGCCGTGAGTACTGCGGCCGCGACCACTGTGCCGTGTTCGGCGACGGGGAGGGCGATGGCACGGATATCGGGATCGGCGAGCCCGTCGCTGCGTGCGAGGCGTTCGCGCCGGATGGCGGGCAGCTCCGCGGTGAACGCGGCCGCGCCAGGCGTGTCCGCCGCCAGCCGCAGCAGGCGTTCCCGGTCGGCGTCGTCGGCGTAGGCGAGCAGCAACCGGCCCGCTGCGGTGCGCAGCAGGGGACGCGGGATGTGGTCGTCGGCGACGCGTTGGAGCTGCCGGGGCGCGCGCGGCCCGGCGTGGTCGAGATAGAGCAGCTGGGTTCCGACGAGTGCGGCCAGCCCGATCGGGACGCGAGCGTCGCTGCTGAGCGCCTGCAGCGCGTCGTGATCGAGTCCGCCGGGCGGGCCGGGTTGGGCGGCGAGCACGCCGAGGACGTGCGGCCGCGGCCCCAGCCGGTAGCGCCGGTCGGTTTTGCGCAGGTAGCCGCATCGGCACAGGTCGTCGACGAGGTCCTGGGTGGTGCTGACCGGCGCGCCGACGGCGGCGGCGACCTCGGTCAGCGTCAGCGGCGACCGGGCGCGCGCGACCGTGTCGAGAATCCGGTCGGCCCGCATGATGGCACGCTGCTCCCGCATGTCCACATTTTACGGATATTCGGAAGTCCCGGCGGTCCGGTGCACTTCCGGATCAAGCTGGAGACATGGACGCAATCGATTCGCAGGCAACACAAGGCACCAGGGCAGCCCACGCCGGCTCGGAGAGCATCGCGGCCTCGCTGGCCGAGACATTCGGGCAGGATGTCGGCCCGGTCCGGATTGTCGGCAGCGATCCCCTGACGCCTTCGGTACACCGGCTGGGCGATGCCTCGGCCGCCGCGATCGCCGCCTTCGGCCAGCAGATCGCCGCACTCGCGGGGAAGGTGCCGGTCACCGTGCACGCCGACGCCGCCATCGACCAATTGCGCGCCAGCTTTCTGACCACGATCAACGGCCAGGCCGCGCACCGGCTCGCCGACGATCCGGCATCGTTGGCCAACAACGACTTCTACGCCGCCCGGGACGGCCGCTGGATCTTCCTGATCACCACGTACCCGCGTCAGCGGGACGCGGTCTGCCGGGTGCTGAACTGTCCCCCGTCCGCCCAGCGCATCGCCGAGGCCGCCGCGCACTGGGACGCGTTCGCGCTCGAGGACGCGGTCTGCGCAGCCGGCGGGGTGGCGGCTGTCGTGCGCAGCGCCGGCGAATGGCGCAGCCTGCCCGCCGGCCGGCACAGCGCGGCGCACCCGGTGGTGCGGATCGACCGGATCGGCGAAGCCGAGCCGCGCTCGCTGCCCCGGGGCCAGCAATGGCCCCCGCTGCACGGGCTGCGCGTGGTCGACCTCACCCATGTGATCGCGGGGCCGGTGGCGGCGAAGCTGCTGGCCGCGTTCGGGGCGGACGTGCTGCACGTCAGCCGGCCCGATCTGCCCGACCCGGTCGCCATGATCGCGTTGACCGGCGGCGGCAAGCGCAACGCCTACTGCGATGCACGGGATCCGGGCCAGGCCGCGCGGCTGCGGGAGGTTGCTGCCGGGGCGGACGTCTTCGTCAACGCGTACCGCGGGATGGCCGCCCGCGGCTTCGCGGCGCACGACCTCGCGGCGGCGAATCCCGGGATCGTCACGCTGGAGTACCACTGCTGGGGCGCGGACGGCCCCTGGGCGGCACGCGGCGGATTCGACCAGCTCGCCTGCTCCGCAACGGGTTTCGCACTCGAGGAAGCTGTCGAGGGCAGGCCCTCGCTGCCACCGACATACCTGCTCAACGACTATCTCGCCGCCTACCTCGGAGCTGCCGGGACCGTTGCCGCGCTGCGCCGGCGCGCCGTCGAAGGCGGCAGCTGGCGCGTGCGGGTGGACCTAGCCCGGGTCTGCACCTGGGTTCAGGACCTCGGCAGTTTCACACCGGAGCAGGTTCGTTCCCTGCCGCGACCGGGTGCCGCTTCGATCGCCGAGCACACCGTGCGCGGCCCGCTCGGCACCCTCGTCGAACCAGCGATCCCGATCAGCTTCACCGGCCTGCCGACACCCACCCCCGGCGCGCCCGCACTGCTGGGAACCTCGGAATTGCAGTGGTAGCCACACGATCGCATCCCTCGGCAGCCGCGTGCTGCTGACCCTGGCCCGCGACTCCGCGGAAGCCACCGCCCGACTCGTCCTCGACGCAGCCTGCACCACGGGCACTCTCGCCTGCGGGTGTCGCGACGGCGACGCCGGGAGGCGACCCGTCGCCCGGTGCCCGCCGGCAGACGAACCCGCCGCACGAACGCCGCCGCCTAAGCGTGCACCTGCCGCACCCCGGCCATCCGGTCCACCGCGTCCTCGACCGCCAGCGCCGCACGCCCGCGCAACGCCACGCTCTCAAAACGCGCACGCCCCGCAGCGTCGGCGACCAGCGTCGCGCACCCGCTCAATGCTCGTCCCCGTGCCCGTTTGCCATCCCCGGCGCGGGAGCCTCCTCGCCGATCCGGGCCCAAGCCTCGCTCACCACGTCCCCCGCGACCAGCCGGGCCTTCTCCGCACCGGCCTCCGCCGCACGGGCGCCTCGCAGTCCCCACGCCGTCACCGTCACCGTGGCCTGCCGGACCGCGTTCGGCTTGGCGACCTTCTTCACTCCGTCATACGCCGCCGCACCGGCCAGACCCGTCGCTACGACCTACGCTGCCTTGACGATCACGTGCCGCTGGGCAATCGCGCTGCTTCCTCCGCAGCTGCCATCGCGACCTCGCCGCAATGATCAGTCTGTCGCGTCAGCGGTGGCGTACTTCCTTCTGTTGCAGGAAGAAATTTTTCAGGCAGGCGTCGCGCATCCGGCGGCCAGGTCTTGTCTTTCAGGCGGGGACCAGTCGCGCCGTCGTCATCCGCGGAAGCGCTCCGCTAGCCATTCGCCGATCTCCGCCGCCGCGAGGCTGGCGCCGGTGGGTCCGCCGGGGCGGAGCGGGCCGCCGAAGTGGGTTCCGGCTACGCGTCGATGGTCGACGTCGTCAGTGCCCAGCGCGGCGACCATCGCTTTCGCATCGGCCGGGAAACAGGCCGCGTCGCCGGTGAGTTCCACGAACAGCGACGGGGTCCGCACGCCGGGAGCGCAGCGCAGGAAGTCGGCGTTCGTCGTGTTCGCCGACCAGATCGACAGCCACGCTTCCGGGGTGACCAGCCGGGCGAAGCCGACCAGACCGTAGTCGGTGAGGTCGGGGCGGCGGCCGAACAGCGAGCCGTACGGGCGCCCCGCCGAGGATCATCCGCAGCGCGTGCAGCGATGCCTCGTAATGTCAGCCGTAGTCGCCGGTGGTCAGGATCTGGTTGATCGGATCCGCCGAAGCCCGTGTAGTACGCGCCGGCGACCGGCTTCGGCGGCGGCGCCGGGCGCAGGTAGATCGGTGCGTCGAGCCGAGCCGCGGTTTCCAGGACCGGAGTGAACAACGGGTCGTCGAGGAACCGGCCGCTGAGCGTCGCGTCCACAAAGCCCAGTTCGCCGACGGCGCTCCAGTCCGGCCACGGCGGCGTCGGGGGCGGTGGCCGACAGCGTGGCGAACGCGGCGAAGCGGTCGGGATGGTCCTCGACCATGCGGTGCAGTTGTTCGTTGACCTTGGCAGCTAAGGGCTTTGCGGATCAACGAAACGGGCGAGGAGCCAACCCGGGTCCGCTCCTCGCGGATAAACGCCGACACCGCAACCACCTTGAACCGACAACGCGACAGCGGTAAGACCGAAACATGGCACCCTCACCCGCCGACAGCGTGGATTCAGGACAGCTGCTCGATCAACTCGAATTCCTGGAACTACGGTTCGACAGCCACGCGCACCTCGCGGGCAGCGACCTGACCGACCCAGGAACATCAGACTGGTGGGCCACCGCCGGGATGACGGTGTCGCCGGACGAAGACGACCCTGCCGATCAATGGTATTTCTCCGAGAACGCCACCCTCTCGGCGAAACCCGACCCGCAAGGCTACGTCGACGTCAGCATTCTCGAAGCCAGCGGCCTGACCATCGACCTGCAGCACGTCGACGGAATCTTCGACGCCCTGGACGCGCGCAGCTCCGACTACGCCAAGTTCATCCCCCTGTTCGGCAACCGCGACGAGTACGGGTTCCTCGGTCTCGACGACCGCCTCCAGAGCACGACCCACGCCTTCGGCACCCACGTCGTCATCGTCGACCGGGTACGTCTCGCGCCCGCCTGGCGCGGTCTCGGCGGCATCGGACGCTTGCTTACTGCCCGTGTCCTCCGCTGGATCTGCAGCGACCCGCGCCTCATCGCCGTCCAGCCCTTCCCGATCGACCTCGACCGCAGCCTCCTCCGAGACGCCAGCGTCTTCGAACCGGCTCTCGACAAGGTCCGCCGCACCTGGGCGTCGCTGGGGTTCGTCCCGGCATTCGGGGGCATCTGGGTCGCGGACCCGGGCCGTTCCGCCTACAGCAACGCCGTCGAAGCCCTGGAAAGAAAATTCGGCCTTCGGTAGGGGCTCCTCGGCTTCGAGGCAAGCGGGGTCTGACGATGTAACACGATCTCGCGGAGTCGCGACTCCTGCTGTGATCGTGAACAGCGGAGGGCAGCGGTATGGGATATCGGTTCAATCCGCCACCGAACTGGCCGGCCGTCCCCGTCGGCTGGACGCCTCCGCCTGGCTGGCAGCCGCCAGCCGACTGGCCCGCGCCGCCGAAGTTCTGGCAGCTGTGGACGCTCGAAGCCGACCCGCAATCTGAAACGGAACCGCCCCAAGCAGGTCCCGCTCCCGCATCGGGCAAGCCCGGGTTGTTCGGCTCCCGGAAACGGGCTCGGGAACTCGAAGCCGAACTGGCCGCGGAGACCGCCAAGTTCCACCAAGCCGTCTCACAAGTCCGTGAACTCAGCGCACACAAAGCTTCATTGAACGCGGAACTGACGGACCTCAAGACCAAATACGCACAACTCCGCGGCCGGGACGCTCTGGAGGCCGAGCGAGAAATCCGGCAGATGCGCCAGACTCTCGCCGAACTCAAGCAAGAGGCGCAGAAGCAGCGAGACACACAGGTACAGGACCGAGACGGCGCGAAAGCCCACCTTGCCTCGATCCAGCGGCAGGTCGACGAGGCATCCGCGAAGCTCGCGTCGATCCGCGGCGAAATCGTCGAGACCGAGGAGATCGCGCTGCTCCAGGAGGCCGGAATCTACGAGTTCCGGCACCGGCTCGCCGACGCCGTCGCCTACAAAGCAGCGCTGCAGCGGCTGAAGGACTCCATCAAAGTCTCCGCGAAGAACAACCACGCGATCACCGCCAGCACCGACTGGACGGTCAACGGCTCCGCTGTCCAAGGCCAGCGCATGGTCCGCGACTTCTCCAAACTGATGCTGCGCGCCTACAACGCCGAAGCCGACAACTGCGTGCGATCCATGCGCCCCTACCGGCTCGACTCCGCCAAAGACCGGTTGAGCAAGACCCGCGAGATCATCTCGCGCCTCGGCAAGACCATGAACATCAACATCTCCCCCAGCTATCACCGGCTGCGGCTCGAAGAACTCGAACTCACCGCCGACCACCTCGCCAAGGTCGAAGAAGAAAAGGAACGCATCCGCGCCGAACGGGAACGCCAACGGGACGAACAGCAGGCTCAGCGAGAGTTCGAGCGCGAAAAAGCCAGGCTGGCGAAGGAAGAAGCGCACTGGCGCAACGTCCTGCAGAAGTGGGCCGAGTCCGGCGACGACCAGCAAGCCGAAGCAGCACAGGCCAAACTGGACGAGATCGGCGACGCCATCAGAGGCGTCGAGGAACGCGAGGCGAACATCCGCACCGGCTGGGTCTACGTAATCTCCAACGTCGGCTCCTTCGGCGACGGTGTCGTCAAGATCGGCTTGACCCGGCGGCTCGATCCGCTCGAACGCGTCCGCGAACTCGGCGACGCCTCGGTCCCGTTCGGGTTCGACGTCCACGCCAAGATCTTCGACGCCGACGCGGTGAGCCTCGAAACACGGCTGCACCAGCACCTCGCCGACCGCCGCGTCAACCGGGTCAACCTTCGGCGCGAGTTCTTCTACGCTACTCCATCCGAGATCCTCGCGATCCTCGAAGACCTGGGGCTGAAGGACAACCTCGTCGACTACGTCGAGGAGCCCGAAGCGCAGGAATGGCGCACCAGCAGGCAGTTGGCCCGCGGCAACGACGAGTTATCTGTCCCTGCGGCGTCGTAGCAGGCAACCGCACAGGCAGGGAGGTACTGGGGATGGGCTTCTCAGTGAAGTTGACTCCGGGCGTGCGCATCAGGGCATCCAGCCGAGGGCTGCGGGCCAGCGTCGGGCCACGAGCCGCCCGGGTCCACGTCGGCGGCGGTCGTGCGAGCATCTCGACGGGCGTCGGCCCGGTGGGGTTCTCCACGTCACTCGGCGGCAGCCAGCGAACGCCTGCCCGCAGAACCTCCACCGCGACGTCGTCCAGGTCGCTCGCGGCCGCGGTCAAAGCCCAGCAGGCCGAAGCACTGGCCTCGGCGTTGCAAGCCATCCTCACCCTGCATCGACCGGCCTTCCCCGAAGCTCGACGCCCCGTCGCCCCGGAGCCAGCCGACCCGGACGAGCGCGAGATCTTCGAGCGGCATCGGAAATCCAGTTTGTCCGGCATCGGCGTATTCGCACGCCAAGCACGCAAGCAGGCGAAGGCCGTCGGCGAGCAAGCAGCGCAGGCCGAATTAGCCGCTCTTCGCGAGGAGCATCGCAGGCTCCGCGACCAGCAGCAGGCCGAACTCGACGGGCTGTGGCAACGGTTGCTCGACAACGATCCGGACGTCGTCATGGGCACGCTCGCCGAAGCCTTCGAGGACAACGATGCCGCCGCCGCACCGATCGGCGTCGAGGACGGCGAAGCGTCCATCGCGGTCCTGGTTCCGAGCCCCTCCGCGCTCCCCGAACGTTGTCCCACAACGACGGCGGCGGGGAACCTCTCGTTGAAGAAGCTGACCAAGCGCGAACTCGCCGACCTCTACACGCTGATGGTCTGCGGCTACGTCCTGACGACGGCGAGAGAAGCGTTCGCCGTCGCACCCGGACTGCTCAGCCAGCGCATCATCGCGCTGCGCGCCACCGCACCCGACGCCTACGGACATATCCACGCCGAAGCGATCCTCGCCGCCCGATTCACCAGGGAAGCGCTGAACGGCATCCAATGGAACAGCGCCGACGCGGCCACGATCGTCAACGACGCCAGCGACGAACTCCGGCTCAGGACGACCGGTCCGAGTCAGCAGCTCGCAGCCCTGTCCACCTCCGACGAGCCAGACCTCGCAGCCCTCATCGACGCCGTCGACCTCGACGAACTCCCGGCACAGCACAACCCGATCAACCGCACCGGCCGCTTCGACGTCGTCCTCGCCGACCCCGGTGACAGAAAAATCCAGGTGATCAAGGTCGTCCGCGAGTGCGTGAACGGACTGGGGCTCAAGGAAGCGAAAGAGCTCGTCGAATCGGCACCATGTCCGCTGCTCACTCGCGTCAACTGGGAGCAAGCGGACAACGTCAAGGTCACGCTCGAGCGTGCTGGCGCGGATATCGTCGTAGTAAACAGTAACTAGAAACCCCGGACACGGAAACGCGGCCTAAAAAATGCCACGACAGTCTGGTATGCGAGGGGCAGAATCCGCATGACGTCGAATACGCCGCAGGAAGATCCAGAATTCGATCTATCCTCGAAGAGGATCGTGCAACTCGCCGGCCTCGCGGACGCCGCTGCCGCGGGCGCTAAGCGCGGCTGGTACGAAATCTCCTCCGCGCTCACGGACAAGCGGGAAGCCGCGGACGTCGACACCGTCGCAGTCGCCTTCGACTACCGGCTGCAGGATCGCGTCGACGGAAACAGCAACCCCGTGTTCCACACCGCGCACTTGATGCCCCTCGCCCAACTGCCGCCGACCGTGGCCGACCTCTGGGCGAGCGTCGCAGCAGTCGCCACGACGGCTTCAGTTCGTGCGCGCCTGCACGATCTTCTTTTCACTCTCGGCCGACAACCCAAGCACAAGCACGCCGAGCAGGCCTGTTCCGCATACCTCGAGCTAGGCGGCGCAAACTGGGACTCGCTCTACCGTGCACGCGCGGTGATCCGCGCACTGGACATCGCCCGGCAGATGAAGCTCGAAAGCCGCGCAGACGATGCGGTGAAGCAGACCATCTCCAACATCCGCGAATGCCTCGGCAGCAATGAACGCAAGCCCGGCGTGACGCTGCGTCTGCTCGGCCGTCTCGTTGAGGAAAAGAATCCTCCGGCAGACGTCGACGAACTCTTGAAGGCAGCTCGAACCCGCTACGCTGGAGACCCGTACATCGAAGTCGACGCAGCGATGTTGCAGCGCCGCCGCGCGAAGGGCGACAAAGACGCTCTGCAGGTACTCGACCGTGAGATCGTCGGCATTTGGACCACGGCTGCGGACGCGTCGTCCGGACTTCAGAAGCTCGGCCATCTCACCAAGGCGGTCGACTACGCCAGAGACCACGGGCAGACCGACCTGCTCGCCGCAGCCACAACAGCTATGCAAGCAATCGGCATCGAAGACCTGGAGATGCAGAGCTTCAGTGTGCCCATCGAGGTTTCCGACGAGGAGATCAGGAAGTGGGTCGGCTACTTCACCCAGGGTGACGACTGGCGCGCCTGCCTCGTGCGCTTCGCGAACGGCGAGCAAGGAGCACCTCCGAGCGGGCACACCGACGACAACCGCATACAGGTGGAGAACCTCAAGAAAGAGGCCCCGCTGTACTCGATGCTCCCGCACGCCAAAATCGGCGGAGACGGATTGCCGCGTTGGGAACCACAGAGCGAAGACGATCAGGAACTACAGCGTCTAACCGATGTGGAACTCTTCCGGATACAAGTGGTCGCGCCGCTCTACGCCAAAGCGCTGCAGGAGATCGGGACGCTCCACCGCCCGATCCGCGAGGAGGTCGAGGAGTTCTTCGCCGAACATGCCTCGCTGCCGCCAGACCTGCCTCGGGTACTGGCGGACAGCCTGACCAGATACTGGCACCAGGACTACGAACCCTGCGCCTACCTTCTCGCGCCAAAGATCGAGACAATGCTGCGGTCTCTCGCCAGGACCGTCGACGAGCCGGTCTACCTGACCCAACGGAAAAGCACGCCCGGCAAGTACGTCGGACTCGGAACCCTGCTACCGATACTCGGCAAGCACGGCCTCGCCGAATCCTGGAACAGATACCTCACCACGCTCCTGGCCGGACCGACAGGATTGAACCTGCGGAACGAACTGGCACACGGATTCGTCGACGAAGTTTCTGCCCCGATCGCCGCCATGATGGTCCAAGCAGCGATGTACGTTGCGACTCTCACCCCGCGCCGGAAGGGTGGCTCGGTGCCGGGTGTCGTCGAGGCCTAGGAACCCGAACTCGTCGTTGGCTCAGGTTCTTGCCCACATCAAACCGGGCTCCGGTTCCATGCCCTCCGGGCACGACCGGAACACCACCTCCGCGAGCGTCTGTCGCAGCGCATTCCCGACTCGGTGACGCGCTCGCTACAAATGGATCGCCATGAAACGTCACAGCACCGACGGTCGAGACCTCACTTGAAGCAACAGAAGTTCGATCATGAGTGGAGCCTCTCGCCGTTGTCGTGCGGGCAACAGATTTCTCCAGAACACGTCTACGCTTGCGCTTGAATGCTGGCTCGCCCCGAGGCACCCGTGCTCTCCTAATTCCCCGAGGGAGAGAGATCGAGCGGGCCAAACCGGACGACTAGGCCCGTTTCAACTGACCCGTCACCGGCAGGCCTGCACCCCCGATTCTCCTGCCCGGTGCTCGACGACAGCCGGCACCAGTCGCGCCAACAGTCGGCAGGCGCGCCGTCTTGGCCGGCATCCGCGCCACGAGCGTGTGTCGACCGCTTCTCCGGTCCAGGCCCTTAGCTCCGCCAACCTGCATCTGACCACCGCCATCGACTGTCTTTCCGCCGCAGCGATCCGCTGGTCAGCGACGAAGTAGGCGGTTTTCGCACCTTGGCGTTACTGATCGATTACAGTGATTGTTGGGGAGGTCTCGCGCCGGATGCCCCACCGTGGTGGTGACATGTCGCTTGAGGGGTGCGCATCGTGGGTCAACCTGCGTCGAAAGCAGGCAGCTGGCTTGACGGCCTGATGTTCAACATCGGGGACCCGCCGGGTGGCGGAGGCGGGGCTGCCGCGGGCGGCGGTCCGGGTTCGAGCGGGCAGGGATTCAGCCTCAGCCATGATGAGGCGATGAGCATGCTGAACCTGGCGCGCGGCATCCGCGACGATCTGGCGAAGATGATCCCCAAAGCAGAACGTCTCACGCACCTGAGCCCGCCAGCCGAGGACCCTGCAAGCAAGGGCTACAACGCGCTACTTTCAGGATCAGGCGCGGGTGCCAGCGCGTTCGGCCACGGCTTGGGCCACATTCAGCGTGAACGCGACTACGTCTCGACGCTGATCGAGCGGCTGGAGAAGGCCCTGCACATCACCCAGGGCAGCGATGACGACGCGGCGGGAGCGGTGCAGAACGCCGCGAACTCGGGCGGAGGACTCGCCTGATGGGTTCGCGCACGCTCATGCAAGCCGCTGGACTGGTCGTGCTCGCCGCGGTCGCGGCCGGCTGCAGTTCCCCTGGCAATTCCGGTTCCGCCGTGCCGACGTCCACAGGTGCATCGACAAACACGTCCGCGGCGGCCGCGCTGCCGCACAGCGGCGCGCCGAAGGTCGCGAACCCGCTGCCGTCGACGATCCTGGACGGTTCGCCCTGCGACGGCGGCCTCACCACGGCGCAGTTGAACGAGATCATCGGCCAGGCCCCGCAAGGCTCGCCCGACACCAAGTCCAGCCTGGGCCCGAGCTGCACGTGGATCAACAGCGGCAAGGGTTCCTACGTCGACGTCGCCTACGACACCAAGAGCGACGACGGGCTCAGCTCGTGGTACGCGAACACCAAGCCGAAGTCGGTGGTGTGGAAGGAATCCGAGGTGCTCGGGTTCCCATCTGTCGCGCACGTGACGCAGAGCAGCGACTCCCCCGACGAGTTCTGCCAGGTCACCATCGGGATCAACGACCAGCGGACCGTGGACGTCTCCATCGGCCTCAGCGCAGCGAAAAAGGGAACCGTCGACCCCTGCTACGTGGCGAACGTCGCCGCCCAGCGGGTGATGACGAATCTGAAGCACAAAGCGGGTTCGTGATGTCGATCTTCGATGTCCTGGGCGACGCGGCGAAAGCCGTCGGGCACGCCGTCGAAGGCGCCGTCGAGTGGGTCGGGGACCGAGCCAGCGACGTGGGCGGATGGTTCGGCGATCTGTTCGAGGGCAACCTCGGCGAGCAGGCCGTGCCCCAGTCGGAACTGGTCAAGCAGATCATGGCGAGCAAGGGCGCGCCGGACTGGCACGGCGGCGCCGACCAGGCCGCGGAACTGGCCGAGCAGCACGCGCAGGTCAGCGGCCGCGTGCAGCAGCTGATGTCGGGCATGGAATCGTCCTGGACCGGCGGCGGCGCGGACGCCGCGCAGGCGCGGATCAAGCCGCTGGCGGACGTGTCGCAGGCCGCGTCGCAGACCTTCACCGCGAACTCGCAGAACGCCAGCGGCCTGGCGCACGGGTTCGACCAGCTGAAGGCGTCGCTGCGGCCGATGCCCGAGACTCCGCCGCACCGGACGTTCCTGGACGAGGCACAGTTCTGGCGGACCACCGACACCGAAGCGAAAATCAACCAGTACAACGAGATCGCGCAACAGAATCTCGACAAGTACAACACCTACGCGGACACCGCGAAGTCCGCGGGCCAAGGCTTGAAGATCGACTACGGGCAGCTGCAGGACTTCGGCGACGGCAACGTCGACATCAGCTCGCAACCCCAGGAGCCGGTGGACCACAGGGCAGGCCCGGACAATCCTCACCTGCGCAGCGGCGGCCACCAGCCGCCCGTGGCAGCTCCGGGGACCAGCGGGCCGGCGCAGTCGTTCGCTCCCCCTCCGCCGCCGTCGGCTCCGGTGCAGTACCAGCCGCCGGCCAGGGACGCGGCGGGGCCGCCGCACTACCAGCCTGGAGACGGACCCGGCGACGGGACGACCACAGCCGGATGGACACCGCCGGCATACGAGCGCCCGAACAGCCCGGGCTGGGCACCTCCCGCGCTGCCGAACACCGGCACAGGCGCCAACGGCGGCAACCCGCCGCCGGGGTTCGCCGCAGGCTTCGGACCCACGGGCGGCTTCGGACCCACCGGCGGACTGCCCGGGAACAGCCCGGGCAATCCCGGCGGAAGCACGGGCGGCCGAGCCGGCGGGTCCGCTGGACCGGGCGCGGGTTCCGGTGCCGCGGAAGAGCCGGCGGCCCGCGGAGGCGCGAACTCGGCCGCGGCCCGAGGCGCGGCCGGTGCCAAGGGAACACCCGGGATGGGTGGCATGGCCGGCGGCGGCAAGGGCGGGAAAGGCGAGGAAGACAAGGAACACCAGCGCAAGTACGGGCTGGATGACGACTCCGCGTTCGACCTCACCGACGACGAGGACGGCCGGCTGCGCGACCCGCGCACCGGCCTGCCGCCGACCCCGCCCACCATCGGAGGCTGACCCGCGCCGATGACGATCATCGACAGACCGGTCCGGATGCCGCGACCGGCGTTCTTCGCCGCCTGGAACTACACCGGCCTGACCAGCCTCCCCATCGTGGTGACCCCAGAACACGCCTACATGACCGCCGAATTCGCCGCCGAGCGAGAGCGGCGAGCGATGGACCGGTTCGCCGCCCTCGGACTCGCCACCCCGGACCACCGGCTGACCCCGCAATTCCGGGCCACCCTGGAACTGCTCGCCGCACCCGCCCGCGAGTGCTACTCCTGGACCGCGTTCACCCACCGCCCGCACGACGACGGCGCGTTCTTCGTCGCAGCGGCCGGACGCGACGCCATCCGGCTGATCACCGACCACCAGTCGATCCGGCTCGACCCGATCCCGCCCCGCAACCTCGCCACCGCACTGGTCGAGGCCCTGCCGGAACACCCGCCAGCCCGGATGACAACCCTGCGGATCCCCACGACCTATCTCGAGGACACTGACGTCGACCCGCTCTCGGAAATGTCCGGCCACGCCGACGACCTGCGCCATCTCCTGCGAAGCGAACGCACTGCCGTGCACAAGCTCCACGCCGCGGTCGGACACAGTGCCGACCGGGTCCACAGCACGGCCCTGACCGTCTACGACCTCACCCGCGCAGGCCGCGTGCTCGCCTTCACCAGCGACGCTCCCGACGGCGGGCTAGAAGCCACCGTATGCAGCGGCAACCGCACCAACCTCGTCGACGCGCTCAACCTCACCCTCAACGGACTCACCTGAACCCATGGATCGCGGCCCCCTGGCATACGCAATCCGATGCGGCTACCCGGGACAGACGGTGATCCTGCCGCAGACACCCGCGGTCGCCTCTTCCGCGTTCAGCACCGGCTCGGGCACGTTGGGGGCGTCACCGTCGGGCCGATCAGCCTGGGGTCGGCAACACCGGGCAAATGGAATCCGAGGCAATCCTCGGCGAACCTTGTTCTCGATCTTAGCCGGTGCTGCCGACCGGGCACTGGCTGCTCAAGGAACTTGGTAAACCTCGCCGTCGATACCCGGAAGAAAAGCAGCAACCAGACTCAGCTGACGCTATAGCAACCTTGTCGGAGCCCAGCAGGCGAAGTCCGAGGGCATGGCGCTTGCGATTCCCGCCATACACCTTCTCCCCCGACGTTCGTGCGCTGTAACAGACTGCGGCGACTAGTTCGATTTACTGGACATCGAACCCAACCTTCATCACTTGGCAGAATGCCTCCTCGCGGAGGCACGAAAGGCACTCGCATGCTCTACCGAATCTGCCCGCCGGCTGCTGTGACCTGGTGCGATATCCCCGGTGGTCGCACGCTTGATCTGGTCCGTGAACGTCCCGAGGCTGACCTTGAGAATCTGCCATGGCTGCCGGCCGAGGCTCGCGGCTTCAGCAACGACCTCCTGCGGATCGCGGTCCGTCACGGCGTTCCGACGCGCGCTGGGATCGTTCTCGATGTCGTTCACACCTTGGATCTGGGGCGGGCGGACGAGCTGCGAAGCAGCCAGATCAGGCTCGACGACGCTCAAGCAAAGCTTCGAGCGAGCACCAGCATGCAGATGATCGAGCGAATGTTCCCCGGATCGATCGGGTCAGGCGAACGGCTCGACGAAGATGTGCGAAAAGCTACGGAAAAAGTCGCTCGGGAAGCCGAGCAAGACCTCGCTGAGGTTCTGGCGGCACCAGTGCAACCGGACCTGGTCGCGCACTGGCGGCGGCTCGGCGGCCACTATCCGGACTAACCGCCTCATCGCACCTGTGGCCAACACCGGGCCACACCGAGGATTCCGCTCGGCAGGCTCACCGCGCGGTCTGCCGCAGGTGGCGCTCGGCGGTTCGACGACGAGCTGGGCCGCGAAGCGACGCATACGCACGGAACGCGTCCACCAGCGTCAGTGCCATGATCGAGGGAATCGCGACGGCACGCTCCGCATGTCTGGCAGACCGCATCCGCTCTCCCCGACCCGATCGGAGCAGTACAGGCGATGTCTCGTATCCAGCCTCCACCCTGGGCGCGGAGGTCCGCAAACTCGAGCACCGCGACAGGCGAGGATCCGAACGCCCCCTTTACTACGGTAATACGTCTTTGCGAATCCCTGCGGTATTAGAGTTCTTCCTTGCGCTGATCGAAGATTGACCGGTGCCTTACGACTTCTGTGCCTTATCTCTCTGAATGTTGTCGGGGCTGGACTCGAGTCGGAAGCCGAGGACAGCGAGGCGCAGCGTTCGCCGGGACTTCTGCACAAATGTGCAGGGCAGCGAGGAAGGACAGCAGAATCATCGCCACGAGGATGACGTACACCATTGTGAGTTCTTTTCTGGCTCGGGATTGCCGGTGAACAACACCAGGCTAGAAAACCTGCTGCGTGCTCCGCACCTCAGACCGATTTCTGCCCTGGCCGAGACGACGAGCGGTCAACCAGCGGTACGAACGGGCTCACGAGCGGCGTCAGTGCTCGGGTTCGTCCGTCCGCGCGGCCTCGAACAGCCGATCGCGCACGGCCCGGGCGTGCCGTCGGCTGACCGGGACGTCGCCGAGTTCGGTGTGGGCGACCAGGCCGCCGACGGGGTCGCTGCGCAGTTCGGTGATCGCCGCGACGGCGGCGAGATAGCTGCGGTGGGTGCGGACGAAACCGGCCTCCTCCCAGGATTCGGCCAGCTGGGAGAGCGGCATCCGCACGGTGTGGATGCCGGAGGACGTGTGCAGTTTGACCGTGTCCCGGCAGGCCTCGACGAAGAGGACCTCGCGTCGCTTGACGTAACGAGTCCGGCCCCGCGCTTCGACAGGCAGCGCCGCGAACGCGTCCGGAGCCGGTTTCGGCGCCCGTTCAGCCGACGGCAGCATCTTGAGCACCCGGTTCACCGCGGTGGCCAGCCGGTCGGCGCTGACCGGCTTCCGGATGTAGTCGACCGCGCCGAGGTCGTAGGCGTCGGCTGCGTGTTCCTCGTAGCCGGTGACGAAGACGATCAGCGGGGGCGCGGCCAGCCTCGCCAGGACCCGGCCGAGGTCGAGGCCGCTCAGCCCGGGCATCTGGATGTCGATGAAAGCCACGTCGAGAGGCACGCCCATGACCAGCTTCAGCGCCTCGCTGGCATCGTCGGCCGCGCTGACCTCGGCAATGCGAGGGTTCTCGCGCAGCAGCCTGCTGAGCCGCTCCAGCGCGAGCGGGGAGTCGTCCACCGCGAGCGCCCGCAAGCCCGGGCTCACGGTTCGTCCGGCAGGTTGAGGCGCGGGCGCGCTCCGAGATTGAACTTCGGCACCCGCAGGGTGACCTTCGTGCCCGCGCCGGGAGCGGTCTCGACCGTCAAGGCGTAATGTTCGCCGAAAATGCTCCGCATCCGGTGATTGACATTGCCGAGACCGACGTGGCTGCCGGCTTTGAGATGGCGGGTGACCTCCTGGAGCTGCCGAGGGTCCATCCCGACGCCGTCGTCCTCTACGCTCACGACCGCCTCCGCACCGGCGTCTTCGGCGATAATCGTGACCGTGCCGCCCCGCGGCCGCCGGACAAGCCCGTGCCGGACCGCGTTCTCGACCAGCGGCTGAACGGTCAGGTAAGGCACCACGACGCCGAGCACCTCGGGCGCGACCTTCATCCGCACCGTGAGCTTTCCGCCGCGCACTGCATTCTCGATGGTCAGATACCGGTCGATGTTGCGGAATTCCTCCGCCAACGTGGTGTATGTCCCGGGAGCGCGGAACGAGTACCTGCAGAAGTCGGCGAAATCCATCAGCAGTTCTCTCGCCTCGTCCGGATCCTTTCGGATGAGCTCGGCGATTGCCGTCAGTGCGTTGAAGACGAAATGCGGGGACATCTGCGCGCGCAGGGCGTTGATCTCCGCCGTCTGCTGTTCCGCCTTGGCTTTTTCCAACCCAGCCAACTCAAGCTGGACGCCGACGATCCGTGCGACCGCCTCCGCGTGCACCATCGCTTGCCGGCTGTGGCTGTCGACCACCACGATCAGCGCGGCAGCGGTCTCCCCGTCGACAACCAGCGGAACGACCACGGCCGCCCGCATTCCGCACGAGCGGCCATCCGGACACGGCAATTGGCTGTGCGCCACCAACCGCCGGTGTCCGGTGCGGCATGCGGCATCGAGGTCGAAGGCCAGGTCGGCATAGTGCTGAGCGGCACCGCCTTCCCAGCTCAGCAATGTCCCGTCGGCGTCAGCGAGGCCGACCGCCACGCAGCCCAGCACGTCGTGAAGCCGCTGAGCGACCCGACCGGCCGCGTCCGCCGTCAAGCCTTCCTGCAGGATCGGTGCTGCGTGCAGCAGCTTGTACACGGCCTCCGGGGATACCCCATTCCGACGTCGGCCACGCAGGTAGAACCAGACCGCAGCAGCAGTCGACACCGCCGACAGCACAGCAAGCGCGACGACCACGGCACCTCCCTGCGGCCAAGCGTAACGGAGAGCCACCTTCGACGGAGAACGCTCCATCAGCGACCGCGACGTCTACTGTGCCTCCTCTCCAGCTCCCGCTACAGCCACCTCAAAGGCACCGCGACATCGCCGCCAGGGTTTCGCTCGTGACGGAAAGTCGCGATCGAAATGCTGTCCGCACACCTCGGGCAGATCCCGCACAAACCGGAGATGGTTCGTTTCCGCTGCTGCGGCGATGCCGGTCGCGGGCGGTCCGGCGTCCTCACCGGGTTGAAACGGAAGCACTCTGATCTGGCACCGCACCAGAAGCGCTTCAACCTCGCGCGCCGAGCCCCTGCCGCAGGACAAGGCGAAATGGAAGAACTCGGCGTCGTGCGCGATGCGGGCTTCGCGACAAACTGCTCGGACGCCGCGCACAGGCGTACAGATTGGCCTGATGCCTTGTCGGACAACTCAATGGCGGGCTCACTTCCACGCGAACCCGCCGACCGCTGCTGAATCGCTTCGGCTGAAAAGTCACCGCCTACGGCGTGCCCACGGGCCCGCAGGATCGTCGGGCGGCTCCGCTCGGCCCGCAACCGGCCCGCCCGGGCGTGTGCGGCCGAGATCGTTGACCGTCCCGATGAACACCGGCCAATACATGTCCACAGTATCCTGGTCGGGCACGTCGCCAGGCGATTTCCGCTGCGCGTGCACATGAACGAGGTTGCGGATGCTGCGCAGCCCGCCCATGATGCGGTAGGCGTCCGTGTCGATCCACCGAAGCCGATGCGCGGCATAGATCAACGAGTGCAGCGTGAGTTTGTCCGCGGGCGCTCGCCGTACGCGCTCGGCCTTCGCCTCAGGCTCGTCCCAGATCTCGTCCGGGATCGGGCGACTCGCTGCCGCGTCCATGAGCAGCCCCTCGACTACGCCTCCGAGGTGGAACATCGCAGCCAGGTAGCAGCCGTTCGCCCGGCATTTTTCGATTTCGACAATGCGCTGGTTGAGCAACGGCACGAGAGCCTGGTCGGTGATGATCTCTTCGATCGAGTACTGCAGTTTCTGCCGGCTGATGTCCTCAGGCACGGATTTCGGCGCGACCCGGCCGTTCTTGACGACCGGGCGCAAGTCCTCGTCCAGTTCAACATGCAGGTTCTCGACTTCGAGGAGAAGGTTGAGCCCGTCCAGGACTTCGTCAGCCGATTCTCGGTCGTGGGGGTACTCGCGAGGGTCGGTCAGCCTGGTGAGCACCTGTTCGATCGCGTCGGGCTCGTTCTGCCGACGGAGAAGATGAGCGACCGTCCACGACTTGCGAGTGTCCCCGTCGTACCCGGTGACCTCTTTCCAGCCCGCGCGCCGGAAGAACTCCGCGAGTTCGTTTGCTTTCCGGTAGAACATGGTGCCGTCACCGCAGATGAGGTCCGCGACCGCGATCAAGGTCTGTTCGTCGATGGTGTCCACGCTCATGCCTCCGCCAGCTCGATCTTTTCCGCGTTCAGGGCTTCCCAGACGACGTCCAAAGCCTCCTCGGGGTCCAGAACGAATTGACTGTGCACAACCCGGCAGAACGGCCACCCCGCACGGCTCAGCTCGCGGAGGGATTCGTCGTCCCTGCGTCTGCGTTCGGTCTTGAGCCCCCGGTACTCGTCGCACATGATCACCACGGACCGCACTCGGCCACGAACGACGATGTCCAACGGCCGGCCGCCGATGTCCACATGCGGCTCCGCGTCGTAGCCGCGGCCTCGCACAGCCAGGTACACCTGCTGGACGAACAACGACCGGAACGGCGTCGCGAGCTGTGCCGGAGAAACGCCGGTGATGTCCAGGAGGTCCGGAGAGGGGCTCTCCAGTTCCTGGTAGTGACTCAGCATCCGACGCCGGATGTCTTCACCGTCAAGGCTTTCTCCCAGCGAGGTCACGAGAATGAGCTGGTCCCGGGCACGACTGACGGCGACATTCAACCTCCTGTCGTACCGGGGGTCGTTGCGGATGGTCTGAGTTCGACCGGCCGCGACAGTTGACACCAGCATGACGTCGCGTTCGTCTCCCTGAAAGCTTTGCGCGACTCCGACACGGATGTCTCGAGCCTCGATCTCGGAGGCGAGCATGCGCTTCCGGATCAGCTGGTCGAGCACTTTGACCTGTTTGGCGCTTTGCATTGCTATCACGCCGAAGGACTTTCCCTCGTACGCCGGATCCTCCAGGCAATCGGCCAGCAAATCGACGACGTACGCGGCTTCGGCCCGGTTTGTGAGGGTCTCGGAGCTCCCGGTTGTCTGACCGTCCGGAACGAATCGGATCTGAACGGGCTCGAGCCGGTCTGTCCCGTGTTGACGCAAGGGGACGAGGTCGTCGTTGTAGAACTCCTTCGACGACCAGGAGATGATCTCGGGCATGCACCGGAAGTGCTCGCGCAGTCGAACCACCGAAGGGAAGGCGGTGCTCAGGATGTCGTAGAGATTTCCGTGCGGCAGCAGAATCTCGCGGACGTGGTCGGGGACGTTCGGGAACTCGGCCTTCAACCGCGCGATCACCGGTTCCAGCCCGCGCTGGCTGCTGAACGGACTGCATTGTTTGTCGTCACCGACCACGATGACCCGCTGCGCCAGCCAGAGCAAGAATAAGGATGTCGGCTCCGCCTGGCTCGCCTCGTCAACGATCACTACGTCGAAACTGTTCTGCTCAGCGGGAAACAGATCCGCCGCTTCGTCGATTGTCATGACCCAGGCCGGGACGGCGGACTTCGCGTCGACGATGGCCGAACGCGCCGACCTCTGATTCCGCGCAGCAGGCTTCCCTCTGCCGCCCTGTCGCTGCGCGAAATGAGAGTAGGAGCGAAGCGCACGCCTCGCCGACGGATCCATTGTAGACAAGCAACTCGACCACGCCTGCGCGATGGCAAGCTCTTCCGCCGCGGCGCGCAACGACTCCTTCGCTGCCGCCAGATCCGCTTCACGCATTGCGTCCAAGCCCGGTCGGTGCTGATCGCGGACGAAGCGTTCGGCCACAGCCCAGTTCCACGCGTCGCCCACCACCGCGAAGCGCTCTTCCCACGCCTCGTTCTGACTGGATTCCTTTAGCACGGACATAAAGTCCGGATGTCCCTCTTGCAGCTGTTCGCACAGGTCACGCAGCCGGCGATGCCGGTAAATTGTCGTACGGGCCTGCCCGACCGCTTCAGCCGCGACACGGAAGGCGTCGATGTCTCGAGCACGAAGAGCCGCCGCGATACGGCCCGATTCCGGTGCGGCATCCTCGGCCGCCGCGATGTATTCCCACCACGCCAACAGCTGACCATGGTATTTCTCGTGCTCCGCGACTTCCATCCGACGTCGTGCCAGGTGTGCCCCATCCCGGAACGCGAACCAGCTTTCCCGGGTCGTCAACAGGGCGAGAATCCGGTTCTCGGCCAGGCTGCTGCGAAGACCGACGGCGATGTTTCCGAGTTCCGCCAGCATCGGCAGCGCTGCTTCGGCCGCAGCGAGCCAGCGAAGCCGGTTGGTCGGGTCCGGTGCCGGGCTCTCCAGCCAGACCACGAAACTCCACGCGTGTTCCAGGTCGGTCAGCGTCGTGAGAATGTCGAGCACGTCGTAGACGGCGGCCGCGGACTCCGCGGTCCGCAGTTCGCGTTGCCGGTAGCTGCACTTCTGCCGGACCAGCGCGGTCTCCTTGCCGAAATCCGTGAGGTGGCGGAAGATCCTGGTTCGGAACGGCCGCTGATGCTGCAGGCCCCGCAGCAAGATCCGTGCCTCGTCGCGCAGGTCCCGGATAACTGCCGGATCAGTCTCGTCGTGCCGCACGTCTCGCAGCACCGGATTCCTCGAACGGGAAGAAAGCTGTTCGGCCGCAGGCGCGCGGTTGATGAGTTCTCGCCATGCGTTCAGGTTGTTCCCGGACAACATGTCCGAGACCGCACCCTGCAGCCAGCGTTCGGTCTTCGCTCCGGCACGCTGGTCCAGATGCCGGACGATCTCCGCCAACCGGCCGAGGTCAGCCAGCCACCGATCGAGTTCCGCCGGGTCAACTGCCGCGCACCGGTCGGCGATCTCCTGGACCTGCGGGACAGCGGACGGCAGCTCGAGGCTCTTGAACAGCTGGGCAATCTGCTTCGGAGAATGGACCTCCTCTGGCGGCGGCACCGACTGGTCGGCTCGGCACGGACCCTCGGGGTGCGCTTCGAGGAGCCCTCGCAGCTCGGCAAGTTCGACAGGAAGAAGCGGGCAAGCCGCAGGTGCGGAGGCTGGCAGCTGCGGCAGCCAGCCGAACCGGTCGCGTCCGGCCCGTACCGATGAGGCGATATCCGCCAAACGCCCTTGATACCCCGGAGCGACCGGCGGGTGCTCCGTGTACTCCGATTCCCGCAACGCAGCCAGATCGCTCTCCGCGGCGAGCAACCTAGCCCGAGCCAGGTTCCACTGCTCACGGCACGTCTCGACCCGGGCCTCGGCCTGGGTCTCGGTCGTGCTCGCCAAATACTCCGACAGCGCCCGAACACACGCTTCGAGCTCACTCATGCGACCGCGCTTGCCTCCGGCGAGCGAGACGCACATGCTCCGCAGTTCCGGCGGGAGCATGCCGCGGAGAACACCGAGCGGCTGCTCGCGCTGGCTGACCACCAGGACTCGCAGACCTTCCGCCAGCATCGCCACCAGAAGGTTGGCGATGGTGTGGGTCTTCCCGGTTCCCGGAGGCCCCTGCACAACCGCCCCGTTGTCGAGCCGAACCCGGTCCAGCACAAGCCGCTGCTCACGGTTGTACGGCTTTACGAAGAGCGGGTTGTCCCCGAGCCGTTTCGAGTTGCCGGCCGCGGTCGCCCACTCCTCCTGTTCCTCCGGCGTCAGATCGTGAAGAATCTGGACCAGTGCTTGCGGCACCGGGGTATGGACGTCCCGCAGCTTCTCCAGCACATCCTCCAGAAAGGCGGCCACACTGGAACGGTCACGTCGCCGGAAGACCAGCGCCGGCGACGCCGACACCGACAACCTCTCGACACGATCTGAAGGAGGCGGTTCCGCGGTCTCGCGGTAGCGCGGCGCGTCCGGCAGCAGGCGCTCGCTCCAATCGGCGAGCCACTTGCCTGCCCCTTCGCCAGACGGCAGCAGATCCGAGTTCTCGATCTCCGCCCGGATGTCGTCCGCCCGGCCCAGCCGGTCGCCGAGCACCGGAGCGAGAAACCGGCGGTCCTCCATGGTCAATGCCGCCTCTTCGACCGGGCCGACGGTGACCCGCGAATGGCCGTCTCCGATTCGGGCGAACATCCGTTTGACCAGTAAATGCCGGTAAACGCGGCGGCCACTCTCGGCGGTACCCGCCACCAAGCCGCTGCACAGCACAAGCTCGAACTCGTCATCCCTGGTCGCCAGCCGACCGGCGACTTCGAGCAACTGTTCGAAGAGCTGGCGTTGCGGGCGACCTCGCTCTACTTGGCGCAGCCATTTGTCCCTCGCAGCCCGCGCCGCGCGCCAAACAGCCGCCAGTTCTTCTCCTGTCTCGGGATCGGACATCCGGGCAGCCAACTCGTCGGGCACATCGACCTCGGTTACGTCGTGGTCCTGCCACTGCAGGCCGTCGAGGTGTCCAGCGAGGTCCGCCGGCAGTGAAGGCGGCAACGGCAGCGGAACCAGGTCCACGGCCAGGAGCACCCCGTCGGAATCCGGCTCGGACCGCAGCCGCACCCCTCAGGCAGATCGGCCAGCCACCAGCAATCCTCGAAATCAGCCAGGTCGCAGCTGTCCGCTCTGGTCGAAGCCGCAATGTCCTGGAGGTACTGCACCAGTTTGATCGCCTCGCGGCGAGCGTTCGGGTCGTTCGGACGCATCGAGTCCCCATCGCCACGCTCACCCCCTCTCGGTGAGCAGTAGAACAGGATCGAGGAGCCCTCCCTCTTGAACAAGCCATGATCAGGAAAGCCGCTGGATTGTCGTACCCCAACTCACTGTCAGTAACAGGCAGCGTGACAGGAACCACCGCACCGGACGACTTGCCCGCACCGGTTCAACGACATCGAGCGGGCCTTACTCCGCATTCCGTCTCGCACGTCGTCCGGATATCCCCGGATCCCGCACTCGCGATGCCGCCAAGCGGCTCATCACCGATTTCCTTATGAGGCCGCCCGCTGGCAAGCGCCACCGACCTCAAGGAACGCCGCTCACAGCTCGCCCCGCCCATCCTCAGCTGTCGACACTTCCGCAACCGCATCGAGACGGCCTGCCGCTCTCCGCCGCCGGAGGACTCGCCGCCCGTAGCTGTGCGTCCCGCCATACGGTCCAACTCCGCACCCGACGGCCGACGCCGACCGCGACCTCCTGCTGGTAGCGCAGCCACATCCGCTGCTCAGCAGTCAGCTCGCCGTCCACGCGAAGATGCTCAGCGCCGACACGGTCCCGACATTCGCACAGCGCGAAAGCGAGATTCCGAACAGGAGTGCCGCCCACGCCAGCCAACGGCCGCCCCCGCTGACCCCGCCACATAACAAATCCGCAGCTCAGAAGCCTGCGACCGCGGGTTTCAGAAGTGCATCCCCGGGGCACCCGAAAGTTCTTGTTTTCACAGGTCAGAGACTTCCCGCGTCGATCGAGTTCGAATCCTGAGGCTCGGGAAAGAATCGCGACGTCACACCGGGAAAGCAGGACGCGCTAACGCCATGCTCGGTTGCCGGAGGCGGGAATCGGCACGTCGCCCTCACCGTCGCAGACCACGTCTATCGCGAACAAACCCGCCATCTCGAAGTCGAGGCCGATGACTCTGCGCGGGATTAGCGAACTGAGGAAGCCGCCCCGCCAGCACTCGAGCGAGAGCGCCGGGGCTCGGAGTCCCGGCCAGCACGAGATCAGTGCGAGACCAGATCTCCAGCGCCCGGTCGAACCTCCTCGCCATCCGCGGGTGACGAAGACGACTCTCCACCATCGTCAACGGGCTTTCACCGACTTCACCGGCACACAGCGAACTCATCACAGGCCCTCCTCAAGTCGCGACCGCTTCGCCCCGACCCTCCGAACGACCTGCACCTCCGTTGCTGAACCCGATCCTTGCCCCTCGCCGAGAGCAAGCGTCGATTCACCCATTGCGACGACACGTTCACACCCATGCCCGCCGGAAACGCGCACCCCTTGCCCCACCCACCGCAGCAGCCGACCACGACCGCGTTCCGGCCGGTTTGACTTCCCGTGCGAACACATGTTCGACTCCCGTTCTGGGCCGCCGGGAACCAGGACGGCCCGGGAACATGGAAGCGAGCGGGTGACCTGAGGTGAACGAGTGGCCGTCGACCGTGCGGAAAGTGGATCCGCCGATTCCGGTGTGGGTGGGCGTGCGCAAGCTGCTCGTGCTCGGCACCGAGATCCTCGCACCGCGCGACCGCGCCGGGCTGCGGATCGAGACCGAGCATCCCGGGCTGCTGTTCGAATGGGCGCGCCGCGAGGACGGCGGGCTGCTCGGCTGGGTCACCTACCAGCTCGTCACCGCCGACGACCAATGGTCGCGACCGGTCAGCCACTACGTGCCCGCACACCTGCTCCGCCGCCGCGGACCCGCCCGCCGCCAGCAGTACGGCGACCACCGGCCCCGCACCCACGGGTAGCCGAGTCGGGCGTGCCACCAGCCCGGCAGTTGACCGCCTGATCCCAGCGTTCCGCCGCGTCTGCGCTCATCAGGCAAGAGACACAAAGCCGGACGTTGCGACCCGTTCAAGCAATATCTGGACAAGCTCGGCTTCCACTCGGCATACAGCGTCAAAGCGCCACCGCGATAGGCACCCAACCAGACGCGGTGGTGATCGGCCTCAGGTGTCGCGGTTCTTGCCGCCTACCTCGCCAACAGCCAGCCGACCGAGCACCCGTCCTCGGACCGCCTGCCGCAACTTGATCTGGCCCCAACTGCCGGATACGACCAGGCACAGCACGAATGTAGCGACCAGGTCACGTACCACCTGCTTTGCAATTCGCCACATGTGATCGCCAGCAATGCCGAACCTTCCGGCCAGCCTCTGTTCCACAGCGCCATCAAAGGGAGTCGGGATGAGCAGCACCCCAGCAGTCTCGGGTCGATCAGGAACGGAAGTCGCGGGTGCTTACAACCTGCTGCAGCAGGCGATTTGTTCGAGGACCGCGAGCTCACCGCAGCGGACGACAACCGTTTTCGATCACAGGCGAATCGCCGGCCAGCTCGTCGAGCTCGAGACCACATTGGAGGCACCGACCAACATCGCGCTGTAGGCCCGTGGGAGCAGGCAAGACTGAGGTTTCCCCTGAGAGCCGGTCACCGGGCTCAAGCCACGTGGGCGTGGTGACGACGATCGCTCAGGCGGGTTTCGTGGGGCGTGCGGTAGCAGAAGGGTGGCAGGCGGTGGCGGTTGCAGTAGGCGAGATAAGCGAAAGCGGCTTCGCGTGTGCATGGTTGCGGATGCCGATCTCGGTTTTGAGAGGGTGGCGAGAAGGGGTTCGACGGCGGCGTTGCCGTAGCAGGCCCCACCCCTGCCCATCGAGGGCCGGATGCCGTGTGCGGTCAGCGTGGCGCGGAACTCTGTTCAAGGCGTATTGGGTGCCGCGGTCGGAGCGGAACCCCGCGCCCAGACCGGCCAGGCCGCGCTCCGCCGACACTACTCGGGACACCTCGACGAACCAGACACAAACGCATCCTTCCCCAGGCTAAAGCCAAGGATCAGAGTGTCCGGCCCACCGGGAGAACCCTCACCGACGTTGACGTTATCCACTGGCCAGCAGTATCGCAGACTCGGGCTGGCGGTGCCGCGGGTGTTGCGGTCCTGCTGGCACAGCTAGCTTGGGTTGATGCCACACGCGGACTTGGCCCGGCGTGCAGTCGACCTGCACCGCCGCTACCTTGCGACGAACGAACTGGCCGATCTGCGCGAGTCGGTGGAACTGCTGCGACGGGCCGCCACGGCTCCAGAACCCAAGCTCTCCTGGGTGGCGAACCTCGGCGCTGGCCTGATCCTGCTGTTCGAACGCGTGGGCCATCTCGACTTGCTGCTCGAGGGGGTAGCAACGTGCCGGCGGGTGGTCGCGCTGGTGCCCGGCAATCCCGCCTATCTGTCCAACCTGGCCGCCGCGCTGGAGATGCTGTACTGGCAAACTTCCACCAGCGAGGTGCTGGACGAAGCGGTACGCGTCGCGCGAGAGGCCGTGGCGGCGACACCGGACGACGACCGTTCGCTGATGATGCGGCTCTCAAACCTCTCGAACTCCCTGCGCACGCAGTACGTGCGCACCGGTGATGAAGCGACGATCCGGGAAGCGGTCGACGTCGGCGAGCGCGCTGTGTCCATGTTGGACGGTACTGGAGACAGCGCGAGCAGGCTCCTGTCCAACCTGGCCAACGCGACATGGGATCTCGCCACGCACAACAGCGACCCGGAGAAGCTGGCCGCTGCTGTGGCCACGTTCCAGAAGGCGTTCGACGCCACGCCCGAGTCCCACCCTAATCGGGCCGACGTCCTGTCGAACCTGGCCCTGCGCCGCGCCGCTGCCGCGGTTGACCTCGCCGACGTCGAGGCCGGCGTGGCCCTCGCGCGACAGGCTCTCGAATGGACCGATGGGCAGACCCCTGACCGGGCGCACAACGAGGCCTGCCTGGCGTCGACCTTGCGTTCTCGATTCAACTTCACCGGTGAGGTGAGTTCGCTCGCCGAGGCGGCCGGACTGGCGCGGTCCGCGATGCTTCGCACCCAGAACGACCACAAGAACCTCGCCAACAGGCTTGTCGATTACGGCACCGCGCTGCGCGTCCTGCACGAACGCACCCACGAACTCGCGCTCGCACAGCAGGCGGTTGAAGCGATCGGCACTGCCCTTTCGATCACTTCGGTCGAGGAGCCAGCTCACCTCGATCACTTGGTCGACACAGCCAACGCGCTGCTGGCGCTGTATGAGCGCACGGACGACGTCGACCACGCGCGCCGGGCTGTGGAGCTGTGCCGGCAGGCTATCGGGGAACTGGATGCCGATCATCCGAAGCTGCGGTGGGTGCTCATCCATGCGATCGCGCCCATGGTCGCGCTCGCCTCGGAGACGAACGACGAGGCGTTGTTCGGCGAGGCCGTGACCATCGGTCGTCGTGTCGCCGCAGTACCCGATGACGATCCCGAGGCGAGTTCGGCGTGTTCGAACGCGGCGTACGCGTTGCGACGGCGCTACGCCCACACTGATGATCCGGACGATGCGCGTGAGGCCGCCCGGTACGCCCGTCGCGCGGCGAACCTGATCCCGAGTGGATCGCCGCACCGGCCGTCCGCCCTGATCAATCTCGGCACCGCGCAATTGGACGCGGACCTGCTCGATGACGCCCGAGTAACCTTCACCGAGGCGACCACCACGCCGGCGGCGACTCTGCTCAACCGGATCCACGCGTGGTGGCGCCTCGGGCGTATCGAATCGAAGGCGGACCGCGCGAACGAGGCCGTCACCGCGTTCGAGGAGGCGATTGCCCTGCTTCCTCAGCTGAGCCGACGGCACCTTGCCCGTGGCGACCACGAGTTCAGCGTCGGGCAAACCACCGGACTGGCGGCTGAGGCCGCAGCCGCCGCAGTGCGCGCCGGTCGATTTGACCACGCGGTGAGGCTGAGCGAACAGGCTCGCGCCCTCGTTATCGCGGAAACCTTGGACGCACGGTCCGATCTGCGGGCCCTTCGGGAGCACCACCCCGAACTCGACCGCGAATACCAGCGCCTCCGCGATGCGATCGACGCGGTCGATCATCCCGTCATTGGCGACCCGGTGATCGGCGACTACGTGGCCGCGCCGCCGTCGGCTCGCCGTGAGGAGCTTGTGGCACGCTGGCTGGATCTCGTCGAGCACATCCGTGCGAACACAGAGCTGCGCACGTTCCTGCTGCCGCCGGAGCCTCAGGTCAGCAAGGGTCCGGTGGTAATAACGTACGCGACACGTTCGGAGGCCGGCGCACTCGTGCTCCGTCCGGGGCGGCCAGTGGACCACGTGCCGCTGGCTATCTCCGACATCGCCGCCGCAGAACAGGCGGACCGCTTTGAGCGGGGATGCCTCGCGACTGCACCGGCGAGGTCCTACGCCGACCGCAAAGCCGCACTGGACGACATGCACAGGGTGCTGCGCTGGCTGTGGGACAACGTCACCGAACCCGTGCTCGACCATCTGGGCCTCGGCCAGCCGAGCGACAAGGATTGGCCGCGCGTGTGGTGGTGCCCGATCTCGGCAATGGGTTCGCTGCCGCTGCACGCGGCGGGCTATCACGAGGATGGCCTGCGCCGGACGGTGATGGACCGGGTTGTCTCCTCGTACACGACAACGTTGAGGACGCACGCCCGCACGCCCCGCACGCCAACCGAAGGCCAGGTGCTGATCGTGGCGATGCCCACCACGCCTGGCAAGGACCCGTTGCTTTCGGCGACCGGCGAGGCCGACATGATCGCGAGACTGTTCCCGACGGCAACCAAGCTGATCGACGAGACCGCCACGCATGACGCGGTACTCGAGGAGATACCCCGGCATTCGACCGTCCACATAGCCAGCCATGCGGTCGGCGACCCACGGGATCCCAGTGCGAGCCATTTGGTGCTGTACGACCACGCGACCGCGCCGCTCATCGTCGCCGAGATCTCCGATCTCGATCTGCCGGACGCCGACCTCGCCTTCCTGTCGGCGTGCAACACCACCGACGCCGCTCCACGGCTCATCGACGAAGCGGTGCACATCACCGGCTCATTCCACCTGGCCGGCTACCGTCACGTCATCGGTACGCTGACCCCTGTGAACGCCACCGCGGAAAGGGTCGCCGCAGCGGTCTACAGCCAGCTGGCCCCGGACGGCGCGACCGCACCCGCGACCGCCGACACCGCCCTCGCGCTGCACAACGCGGTTCGGCTGGTTCGCGAAGACCACGTGGACGCGCCACACACCTGGGCAACCTGGATTCATGTCGGCATCTGACGCGCGAGACCAAGTGTACGTCGCCGAGGTCGAGTTACTTCTCACCGAGGAGTTGCGGTCGTTCAGTGCCGCTGACATCCGCATCGGTCGCATCGGCGTACAGGCGATGCAGGTCGATCACATCAGCGTCGACGACGGCGACGATGTCTACCTGATCAAGATCATGTACGACCTGCTCGCTGAGGAAAGCACTCCGCCGCTGCGCTCGGCTACGCTGGGCATCGAGTTCCACACGCCGGACGTCCGGGTCCGCGACGCCTGGCCGCGACTGGTGACGGCACCGTGCCCAGCCGAGAGACTGGCCGTCACCGAGCGGCTGGAGTTCGTCCGGCACACACCGGATGCTCGTGGCCTGCTCGTCGATCACGTTCCGGTGCCCGAACTCACCCCGGAAATTCGAGTCTCCAGTCCGGGTGGTGCCGAGATCCGTTGGCAGCACACCGCGACAGTGCGGCCAGGCGCCCATAGCGGCTGGCTGATCGTCATGGCCCCCGGCGATTGCCGCGAGATCGAGGCTCGCGTAAGCGGGAACCACTCGCTGGAGCGCACACTCGGCATGCATGCTCGCGGCAAGCCCGACACGGTGACCATTCGGCTGCCTCGCCAGCGTCCGGAAACAGACGGCCTACGCTATCGAATCGGCTTCACGGTCGACATCGTCGACTACAGCTCCCGCCCGAGCGATCAACAGCTCGTTGCGCAGCGGCGGATTCTCGCGCTGCTTAAGCGATTTTCGCAGCACACGGGGGTCGACGTCGAACCGACATACTTTCAGGCCACCGGTGACGGGTTCAACTGTTTTCTCCCGGATATCGACGCGGTCGCAGCCGTGCGACATCTGGTACGTACGATGCCTCATCTCCTCGACGAGGACAATCTTGAGTACGCCGACCAGATCAGATTGAGAATGGCGATCGACGTCGGCCCGGTCGAGCCGAGCGACCTGGGATTCGCCGGCCCGACCGTCATCCGATTCTGCCGAATGGTCAACAGCGAGCCCGTGCGCCAGGCAATGGGCGGAGCAGACACGACCATGGCAATCGTCGTATCGGACACGCTCTACGACGACATAGTGCGGCAGCACCGCGACCTGTCCGAACTGTCCTTCACGCGGCACGATGTGGCCGTGAAGACCTATCAGGCGACGGCGTACCTTCTCAGCCACACCTCGTGAGATCGCCGGGGGAAGATATGGTCCACACGCTGGCCATGGGACACACTCGACCGGTGACCGACACCGAGGACGCCTGGAAAACGCTGCTCCAGACCAATGATTGGATCAAGGTCGCAGACGCCAAGGCCGCAGCCACGCTCGCCGCGAGCGGGGTGCTCGGAAGCGTGCTCGCCCGATCCGCGCCAGGACCGACCGCTTGGCGACAAGAGCCGTGGCTGGCCAGTTTGACTATGCTGAGCCTCACCCTCACAGTGATCAGCGCCTTTTTCGCACTTCGCGTCTTCGCACCGCGTCTTCGCGCCGGCGAACCTCGGTCACTGATGTACTTCGACCACATCGCGCGGAGATATCCGAAAGCGTTGGACTTCAAGCTTACGTTCATCTGCATGCTTGACCGTGACGGCCTGATGCGCGAGTCGATAATCGAACAACTGTGGGCCAACAGCCGGGTGGCTCGCCGAAAGTTCAAGCAGGTCGCATACGCGATCTGGCTGCTTGGCGGGGCGTTGGCCACACAGGTGGCAGCAGGACTGGCGCAGGCATTGCTAAGTCCATGACGGAAACTGTTCGGCCTGGGTAGCCGAGCATAGGTCGAATAGGCAACCCAGGGAAAAAGTGCGCGGGCCAAGGCAAGCGTCATCCGGACCAAGAGGGTTCCGCCTGCCGAAACACCTCTGCTCAGAATAAAACTTATCCCGACGCGAGTAGGTACTCGCTCACCAGGACCGTCTGCCACCATTCTTCTCCCAGAACCCTGGCAGCCGATTCCCGGTTTCGAGGGGCTGCACGGGGCAGCAACCAGCGTCGCACCCGATCCGCAAGGGCCTCGGGGCCTGAATCAGACGGGAGCTTCGGACAAGTCCGTACGGCTACTCGCGGATCACTTTTGCACAAGCACCAGGGCAGCAAGGACATTCTCGTCCATCGGGCCGCGCTGCTCGCGTTCGTCGGCCCCTGCCCAAGGGCTGGTATGACTGCCACACCAACGGAGCGAAGGACGACAACCGGGTGGACAACTTGCGGTGGGACAGCCCAAAGGGCAAGACCTCAGACACGAACAAGGCCAGGAGCCATGTCTCCGTCATCGCGCGCAGGCAGCCCTATGCTCACCGGGCAACCGATTCGGCGAGCGGCCGGTGAACGACGAGGAGCGAAGCGGGCGCTACGCTGGTTCCCTCGCCAGGAATCCTGGCGCTGATCGAGCAGGCCCAGCGACGGACCCCGGTGATGCAGCGGAGATGTTAGACGACGAGGGCTAGTTGCCTACTGATGGCGAAAGGTTGCCATCCCATGCTCGAAACCACCTGTATCCATTCGAGTCGGTGAATTGGACAGCGAGCTTGGTGCCCCGCATGAAGTAGAGCAATCCCGCCTCTTCATCGGTCTCAAACGTCTTACGTCGTTCTTCATCGGTCTCATTCGGCCACGTATGGACGAGGTAATTCCGGAGTTCACGGATGAGCCTGCGGGTGAGAGTCGATGCCCCGTCTTCGAGTTGTTCGGGTTCAGTCGTCGGTGCGCACACCGGATAGGTCCACGAGAGCATGTCGCCAGAGCGCAGCATAGCTGTGACCTCGACGTCGTAGATCGGCAGTCCTCCCACATTGTTGTACATAATCCTGGCGCGTCGGCTGATCGGCTCCGATGCGGGGAACCGATCGACGTCATCAAGGGTCACCGGGGCAGGCTCCACCCAAACCGCGAATCGACTTGCCAACTCCTCCCGCCGGAGTTTCTGCACCTCCTTCGCCTGTTGTTTGGCCTGTTCGTCGGACTTTCGCCAACCCTCCACCGCGACCCAGGCGGCAACAGCCGCAGCAGCGATCGAGCCGATGCCTCCGACCCATTGGCCCCATGCTGCCCACCAGTCCGCTGATTGACTGGTTGCGATACCGACATCGAGAAGCACGATGAAGCCGATAGCGGCGATGAAGGCGACAAACATGCCGCGTTGTCCGAGTTTGATGCCGGGTCAGTCGCTCCCCGGCTGCTGATCGTTTCGCCGCCACCTGCACAGAGTGGAGCCTGCCAGGCGTATCGAGTTGCTAGCGGGCGATCACGACCATCCGGTGTGGGGCATGAGCTTCCCTTCGTGCGTCCGAGTCCACCGGATTCCGGCGCTGTCGGAGAAGTGCACCTCAATCCAGCCGAACGGCACGACGTTGCCGATTTCGACCTTCGCCTCGGTCGACAACTCATAGGAGTCCGTGTCTTGCTTTGAAGACACGTAGGCTTCCTTGCCCAGATGCTCGTCGGTCAAGTCCAAGAGGTGCTGCCTCAGATACTTCGTCGCGTCGGGGATGCGCGTACGGCTCGGCTCGCGGGCCGACGATGCCGATCTCGATGATCGACTTTCGCGGGCTGACGAACCCTTGTCCCAGCTCTCGGTCCAGGTACCCGGGCGGGGGAAGTCGAATTCCAGTTGGACCCGGTACATCGGCAACGGTCCGCTGTTGGCCACCATGACGCTCGGCAGCAAGATCTGCTCATGATCAATCCAGGCCACGAATTTCGACGCCAGGTCGCGCTCGGCCTGCTCACGGTACTGCGCGTCCGACTTGCGCCACCCGATGACTGCGATCCACACGGCGGTGCCAGCAGCCGCGACCGAGCCCAACGCGCCTGCCCATTGACCCCACGCCGCCCACCATGTCGCGTCCTTGCCGTTCGCGACGCCCACAACGAGCAGGACCAGGCCACCAATGATGACCAGGAACGCCCAGAACATCGCACGGTCGCTCAATCTCATGTGCCGGAGTATCGCGCGCCGAGCGGCATGGCCTCGGTACCAACACCGCGTGGTGCTACACGCCACGATAAGGGCGCGCATGAAGGTCTGAGCAACACCGGACCCTCGGCAAGACAAGGCAAGTCGCGGTGAAGATTCGCAACATTGAAGCACGTGGTGCGCTCGTGACGACCTGGGACACCGGTATCGGCTGCATCGCCTCCGTACTTACCGACGTGCCTAAGTCAGCTGATTGTGAGTCGCGATCGGTTTGGCGTTTGCTTGACCGACCTGTCGCGTCAGGTGTGGCGCACCTACACCCATCCTGCGAGCGCAGCCGGCAGTCTGGAACCGAACACCGAGGGCTGGCGGCGCCAAGGTGAACGTGACGCCTTTGCCGAGGTTGTCAAATCGTTGCAGAGCCCCAACCTGCCCGACGGCGACCGCATCGTGCGGTCCTACGTCCTCGTCGAGGAAGCTGCGCATCGAGTAGGCCGTGCGTTACACGCACTTGGCGATCAGGCTCTGACCGACTGCGTCGTCGCCGACGTCGAGGACGAACTCGCCGCGGTCGAGCGCGCCGAACTGACCGGTCGGGCGAAGCAGGCAATGCTCCTGACGCGTGCCGACGCATCCCCCGTTCAGGTCGGCGCTGCGGACGACCTGCTGCGCCGGCACCCACTGGAATCGACGCGCCTCCTCCAGGATACCGAACTCCGCGCCCGCGGGCAGCGGCGCTCCCGCAAGCGGATCGCACCGAACTCCCGCGCGGCGGCAGGACGGGTCAACCGCTCGTCCGGAGCCGGGCCGTCGCTGCTTCGTCCACCTCGATCTCGGCTCCTGGCACGTCGAGGAAAGCGACCCGGTACACCTCTGTTGCCTGTTCCCTCGACACCAGCCCTTCCAGCACGTCTTCCAGCACCGCGCCCGGATCGCGGCGAGCCGGGTCGCCGAATCCGCCGCCGCCCGCGTCGGTGCCGATCAGGTTCGTGCCGGGCTCTACCTGGAATTGGCCGAAGCCCGGCAGCGGTGTCTGTTCGCCGGTCGCGTTGTCGAGGAGGGCGACGGAGCTGGCTCGGCCGGGCAGTCCGCCTGCCGCGCCTTTCGCCGGGTTCTTGGCGGAGTCCGCCATGACCGCCACTGACATCGGGCCGAATCGCGGGCCGTACGAGACGCGGGCGCTGGGGCCGCCGCGGAACTGGCCCGCTCCTCCGGAATCCGGGATCAGTTCGAGGCTTTCGAAGGAGATCGGGTATTTCTGCTCGTCCAGTTCGATCGAGTCGCGCAGGATCAGGCCGCCCGTGACCGGGAGCATGTAGGTCAGCCAGCCGTCGCAGTTCGCCGATGCCGGGCCGCCGTTCACGCCGACCACGATCTGGTTGACGAACGGCGCGCCATGGCTCCGGGCGTCAGCGCCGGCGACCACCGCGGTGCCCGCGCCCATCGACGCGCCGCCTTCGGCCAGACCGACCCGGGCGACGCCCGACAGCGCGGACTGGGTGGCGTTCACGACCCGGTCGGCCACGTTGGTGGTGGACATCGAGCAGCACCGCGGGTGCACCGGGTATCCGGCCACGCAGTTCTCCCGGATGTGCACCGTGATCCGGCGGAAGGTGCCGTGATTGTGCGGCAGATCCGGTTCGAGGACGTTGAACAGTCCGGTCGCGGCGCTGTTGACCGAGGTCGCCCGGGACAGGTTGATGCCCGCGTCCAGGCAGTCCGGGTTGTCCCGCAGGTCGATCTCGACGCGCCCGTTCTCCGCGTCGACGTCGGCCGACACCTTGATCGGGATTTCCTCGTCGCTCAGGCCGGGCAGCGCGTCGTGTGCGGAGGTCGCCTCGTACCGGCCGGACTCCATGCCGCGCAGTGCGTGGTCGACGCGGCGTTCGGAGTAGTCGAACCATTCCTCGACGAACTCTTCGATCAGGTCCGCGCCGTATTTCTCGACCAGTTGGATCATCCGGCGTTCCCCGATCCGCGCGGCTCCGATGCAGGCGAGGTAGTCGCCGTACCACTGGTCGGGCACGCGGATCCGCATGCGACACATGCGGATGATGTCGCCGACGTCGTGGTAATTCCGCTGGATCCGGGTCGCGGGGAAGATCAGCGCGCCCTCCTCGTAGACGTCCTTGGCCATCGCCATGTACGTCGTCGGGAAGCTGTTGCCGATGTCGGCCTGGTGCGCCTTGGCGACCGTGGTGAACATGTGCTTTCCGGCGGCGAACACCGGCACGAGGATGGTGTGGTCGGCGTTGTGCGTGTTGCCGCTGTAGGGGTCGTTGTGCAGGAACGCGTCGCCGGGTGCGATGTCGTCGTGCAGTTCCGACATCGTCTGTGTCTGCAGATGCGAGCCGAAGATGTGCACCGGCAGGCCTTCGGCGGTGGCCAGTAGCCGGTTGTCCGCGGTGACCAGCGAGCACGAGAAGTCCCGTGCGGTCGAGAGGACCGCGGAACGGCCGGCGCGCAGCAGCGTGTTCGTCATCTCCCGGAGGATCGCGTCCATGCGGTTCGCGATGACCGCCATCAGCGCGGGCCCGAGGGTGCGGGTCGAGTCAGTCATCTCAGGCCTCCAGCTCGATCAGGTAGTTCTTGCTCGACGTGACGGTGGCGGTCGTGCCCGGGTACACGACCAGCGTGGTGGTCGGTTCCTCGATGACCGCGGGACCGGCGATCCGGGTGCCGATCGGCAGTTCCGGACCGTCGTAGGCGGCGACCGTCGTCTGACCGGTTTCGCCGAAGTACGCCGGGCGGTGCGACGCGGGCGCGGCGCTGCCGCCTTCGTGCTGCGCGGTCACCGCGGGCTTGTCGACGGCCGCGGTGAGCCGTGCCTTCCATTGCAGTGTCTCGACGGCCGAACCGGGGTCGGCGATCGCGAAGACCCGTTCGTGGGCCTCGTGGAACTGCCGGACGAGCTGGTCGACGTCCTCGTCGCGTTCGAACCGGTTGGCGGGCAGGGGGATCTCCAGTTCCCAGTTCTGGTGCTGGTAGCGCGCCTCGGCGAAGTAGGTCCGGCGGATGTCGGTGATGCCGCGGGCCATGAGCTTCTTCACCAGGTCCTCGAACCGGGCGTCGAGGTCGTCCAGCGTCGCGTTGACCGCTTCGCGGTCGAACTCCGAGGTCACCGCGTAGCGGCTGGCCGCCTGTTCGGCGACGATGTCGGAGAATTGCGCTCCGCACGCGCTGAGTCCTCCCGCGGTTCGCGGGACGAGCAGCCGCTTGACGCCGAGTTCCCGTGCCACCAGGCCGATGTTGAGCCCGGCCGCACCGCCGCCCGCGACGACGAGGCATTCCTCCGGGTCGACGCCTTCGTTGATCGTGATCTCCTGCACAGCCTCGACCATGTGCTCGCCCGCGATGCGCAGGATCGCCATCGCCGCCTCGTCCGCGCCGAGGCCGAGTGGTCCGGCCACTGTGGACACTGCTGCGCGGGCGGCGTCGACGTCGAGGGAAAGCCTGCCACCGAGGAAGTTCGCCGGATTGAGATAGCCGAGCACGACCGCGGCGTCGGTCACGGTCGGCTGGGTGCCGCCCTTGCCATACGCCGCCGGGCCCGGCTCGCTCCCCGCGCTTTGCGGTCCGACCCGCAGCAGCCCGCCCGGGTCGACCCAGGCGATGGAGCCGCCGCCGGCTCCGACGCTGCGGGCGTCCACCGAGGCCAGCCCGGTGAGGTGGCCGAGGAACCGGCCGCCGAGCCAGGTCTCGCGGGTGAAGACGACCTCGCCGTCGCGGACCATGCTGACGTCGAAGCTGGTGCCGCCGGTGTCGCAGATGACGATGTCTTTCGCGCCCAGTTCGGCCCCGCCGTAGGCTTTTCCGGCCACCGGTGCCATCGACGGGCCGCTGCGGGTGGCGTAGATCGGGCGTTCGACCAGGTCGAAGATGTCCATCATCCCGCCGAACGAGGTCGCCGCGAACAGTTCGCCGGCGAAGCCCGCGTCCGCGAGATCCTGTTCCAGGCCGCGGAGATGGCTTTGCATCAGCGGTTTGAGGGACGCGTCGATGACTGTCGCCGACGCGCGCCGGTACTCGCGGATGATCGGGTTGATCCGGTGCGACAGGGTGTACGGGACGCCAGGCAGCTCTTCTTCGATCAGTTCGCCCAGCCGGTTTTCGTGCCGCGCGTTCGCGATCGACCACAAGAGACAGACGCCGACCGATTCCACGCCCAGTTCGCGCAGCCGCCACAACGTCGCCCGGGCCTGGTCCTCGTCGAGCGCGGTGACGACATTGCCTTCCGCGTCGATGCGTTCGGCGATCTGGAAGGTCAGCCGGCGCGGCACGTACGGCTTCGGGAAGGGCGTCGAGAAGTCGTATGCGTTCGGCCGGCCGCCTTCCCGCAGGACCAGCGTGTCCGGGAATCCCTGCGTAGTGAGGAAAGCGGTCTTCGCGGTTTTGCCCTCGATGATCGCGTTCGTGGCACGAGTGGTCGCGTAGATGAACAGCGACGTGTCGGCGAGCAGGTCGTCCAGCCCGATGCGGAACTGCCCGGCTGTCACGCGCAACGCCTCCTCGATCCCGGCGTAGACCCGGTCGTGATCGGTCAGCGCCTTGTTGACGAAGAGGTTGTGGTCCGCGTCGGCGACCACCACGTCGGTGAACGTGCCGCCGGTGTCGACGGCGATGCGGTAGGTCATGAGCTTCTCCTAGCGGTCGATTCGGCGGCCGGAACGGGTTCGGGGACGCGGGAACGGTTCGCGACGCGTTTCACGCCGTAGGCGGCCAGCGCCACCAGCGTGAGGCCGCTGGTGCAGAAGAACTGGAGCCGCAGGCCGGGCAGAAATGCCTGCGCCGCATACAAAACCACTGACGCGGCGATGAACAGATAGGACAGCCACGGGAACAGCCACATCCTGGCGGCGAGGCCGTCGTCGCCGTGTCTCTTGCGCAGCCGGACCTGCGCCGCGGCGATGAAGCCGTAGACGATCAGCAGCACCCCGCCGGTGCACGTCGCCAGGAAGGTGAACAGCGATTCCAAACTGGACAGGTTGATCATCGTGAATCCGGCCCCGGTCGCAGCGCACACCAGCACCGCGACGACCGGGGTGCCGAACCGGTTTTCTTTCGTGACGAACGCGGGCGCCTCGCCGCGGTCGGCGAGCGCGGTGAGCATCCGGGACGAGGTGTAGATCGCCGAGTTCATCACCGACAGCACCGACAGGAAGATGACGACGCTCATCACCCGCTCGGCCCCGCCGAGCCCGGCTACCCCGAACACGCTCGCGTACGGGCTGGCCAGCCGCGTCTGGTCGTCCCACGGGATCACGGCCGCGATGATCGCCACCGAACCCACGTAGAACAGCAGCACGCGCAGGAGGACGCTGCGGATGGCGCGCAGGACGTTGCGCTGCGGATCGTCGCTCTCGCTGGCCGCGATCGCCGCGATCTCGGTTCCGCCCATGGAAAAGACGACGAACACCACGCTCGACAGCACCGCGGTCCAGCCGAGCGGGGCGAACCCGCCGTGCCGGAAAAGGTTTCCCAGTCCGGGATTCCCGGTGGCCGCGGGCAGGACACCGGTCACCAGCAGCACGCCGACCACCAGGAACGCGATGATCGCGAGGACTTTGACCAGCGCGATCCAGTACTCCGCGTTGCCGTAGAGCCGGATCGAGAACAGGTTCGTCGCCGTCATCGCGCCCAGCAGCACCAGCGCGGCCGCCCAGATCGGAACGCCGGGGAGCCATTGGCGGGCGAAAAACCCCAGCAAGGACGCTTCGTAGGCGATCAGGATCACGAACACCAGCCAGTACAGCCAGCCCACAAGGAACCCGGCCCACGGGCCGAACGCGTCCTTGGCGTAGGTGGAGAACGAGCCGCGCGCCGGTTTCCGCGCCGCCATCTCGCCGAGCATCCGCATGCACAGCACGAGATACAGGCCGCCGATCGCGTAGGAGACGATCACGGCGGGACCGGTGGACAGCACGGTGGTCCCGGTCCCGACGAACAGCGTCGCCCCGATCACGCCGCCGATCGCGATCATCGTGACATGGCGGCGCAGCAACAGTTTCTGCCCGCTCCGCGGTGTGTCAGCCACGGTCGCCACCTCCGGATGGTTCCGCCGCGCCGCTGGCGAGCGCGGCCAGCCGCCGTCGGTCCGCCTTCCCGGTCGCGGCCAGCGGCATTTCATCGAGCACTACGAACTGCGACGGCCATGCGTAGTCGGGCAGCCGCTTCCCCAGGTTTTCCCTGGCTGCCACCGGATCGAAGGTCTCGCCCGGCCGCGGCACGACCGCGACGGCCACCCGCTGCCCGAGCACCGGGTCCGGCAGGCCGAACACCGCGACGTCAGCGAGCGCTTCGTCCTCGCTCAGCACCTCTTCCACCGCGGCGGGCAGGATCTTCTCCCCGCCGCGGTTGATCACGTCGTCCATTCGTCCCCGCAAGCGCAGGCGTCCGGCCTCGTCCAGGACTCCGCGGTCGCCGGTCCGCAGCCACTCGCCTGCGAGCGCTTTGGCGTCCGCGTCCGGATTGCGCCAGTAGCCGAGCATCCGCTGCGGCCCGGCGAGCCAGACCTCGCCCGCCGTTCCGGCCGGCACGGCGGCACCCGTGTCGTCGCGGATTTCGCACCGGGCGCCGAGGACCGGACGGCCGACCGAGTCGCCGTGCTCGAGCACCTCGGGGCCGTCCAGCACGTGGCTCAGGGAGGTGAATTCCGTCAGGCCGTATCCGTACATCAGCCGCGCTTTCGGCCACCGGTCCGCGAACTCGCGAGCCCAGGCGACCGGCATCGGGCTGCCGCCGTAGCCCGCGGCGGTGCAGGCGCCGAAGATCCGGTCGGCCTCCTCGCGCAGCATCAGCATCCGCAAGATCGTCGGCACGGCGACGACGAGCGTCGGCGGCCGCCGGGTCATCGCGGCGACCGCGGCGTCCGTGCGGAACCGCGGCACGAGATCGACCTGCCCGCCGGCCACGATCAGATGCGCGAGCTGGTCGACGTATCCGGTGTTGTGAAAAAGCGGGACCAGCACCGTCGTCAGCGCGTCCTGGCCATCCGGCAGCAGGTCCAGCCACGACTTCGCCCCGGCCAGGATCGAGCCGTGGCTGATCAGCGCACCCTTCGGCGCGGACGTCGTGCCGGACGTGAAGCTGAGGATCGCCGGGGAACCCGCGTCGAGGTCCGGAGGCGGGCACTCGCGCGGAGCCGGCGGAAGCGAATCCAGTGCGGCGGGCAGCCCGGCGCCAAGGGAAACCAGCCGCGGACCAAGACCAGCAGCGGCGAAGACGGAGGCTTGGGTGTCGTCGGCGAGGACCAACGCGGGCTCGACGTCCGCCAGCAACGCGGGCACTTGCTCCGCCCCGAGGCGGGAGTTCAGGGGCACGACCACGGCACCGCACCGCAACGCCGCCAGGAAGGCGACCACCCAGCCCGGTGTGTTGATCCCGGCGAGCACGACCCGCTCCCCCGGGCGGATGCCCGCCGAGCGCAAGCGAGCCGCGCCGTCCTCGACCAGCTCCGCCAAGTCCGCATAGGACAGTTCCGCCTCCGCCGCGGACACCGCGACGGCGAACGGCCGCTCCGACGCCCAGCGGCGGACGCAATCGTGCAGGAAGAGCATCGCGTCACCCCTTCTCGACGGCGACGGTGTACAGCTCTCCGGCTGCCTCGGGCAGGACGTACCACGGCGCGAGCCGCTCCATGAGCAGGTCGAACGGAACGACTTCCTCGGGCGTCACGACCCCGCGCCGGGTGATCTCGCCCCGCAGCACCATCCGCAGCGCCGCGGCCGCCGGAAGACCGGTGGCACCGGCCATCCGCCCGGCAGGCCACTTGCCGAGACCCGCACCGACCCGGCAGGGCTGTCCGTCGCGCAATCCCTTGGCCCAGGCCCACAACGTCGGCGTCCGGAGCGTGGCCGGAGCGTCTGCGGGACGGCAGACCTCGTCCTCCAGCACGACCGCCGCCCCGTGCGCGGACAACTCCCCGGCCTCCACCCTCGCCATCAGTCCGGCCAGGTGGTCGAAATACCATTCCGGCCCCGACATGACGTTGACGCACCGGGAAAGCCCGGGCATCGCACGCGGCAAGGTCACCGCTTCGGGATGGCCGACCGTCCGGACGCGGATCTCCCCCAGCCCCGGATAGTCCAGGGTCATCGGCCGCAACGGCCGGACCAGTTTCTCCTCGCCGTCCTCGACGACCTGGATCGACCCGGTGGCCTGCTGCACCAGATGCAGCAGCGCGGCGCTGGGCCGCGCACCGCCCGGCTCGGCCTTCGCGCCCGCCAGCGCCCAGCCCGTCACGAGTTCGTGCACGACGTCGAGTTCGGCGGCGGCCCGCATCGCGAGCACGTTCGACACACCAGGGCTGGCGCCCATGCCGATCAACGCGGTGACGCCCGCCTGCCTCGCCCGCGCGTCCAGCGACAGCACGTCGAGAGTCGGCTCCCAGTCGTCGTTGATGTCGATGTAATGGCACCCCGCCCGCACCGCCGCCTCGATCGTGCTCCGCCCGAACACCGTGAACGGCCCGAGAGTGCTGACGACGGCGTCCGCGCCCGCCAGCAAGCCGGCCAGATCGTCCTGCCCGGCGTCGAACGGCACGGCCTTCGCCTTCGGGCCGGCCGCCTCCGCCACCGCCTCGGCCCGATCCGCGTCCCGGTCCAGCACCAGCAGCTGGGAAACCTCGGCGAACCCGGCCGCGGCGGTCACCACCGCCCGGCCCATGGCACCGGCGCCGCCGACGAAAACAACTCGCATGACTCATCCTCCTTGATGGCGTCAAGGAGACGGTAAGCGGCGTCCTTGATAGCGTCAAGGACGACATCGGCGACGGACAGGAGCACGAAACATGACCACGCTCGCCCACGCCCCGGCGCAGGCTCGGCCGTGACCGGCCAGGCGGAGACCGCCGACCGGAGCGAGAGCCGGCCGGCGGGCGACACCCGAGCCAAAATTCTCGCTACCGCACGGGAACTGTTCCTGCGCAACGGTTACGCGGGCACGAGCATGGTGTCCATCGGCAAGGCGCTCGGCATCTCCGCACAGGCGCTGTACTGGCACTTCCGCTCAAAGGAAGCGCTGGTGTTCGCCCTGGTCGAAGAACCGCTGGCCGATTTCGCCGCAGCCGTGGACAACCCCGCCCCCGACCCCGCCGACCGGCTGTCCAACATGGTCCGCGACTACGTCCTGTACCAGCTCGCCCGGCAACACGACCTGCCCGGCTACACCTCGCTGGCCCGCGTCGCCCAGTCCGGTCACATCCTGAGCCCCGAACACCAAGCGACGCTGAGGAAAATGCAGCACGCCATCTACCGGCGTTACCTCGCGACCCTCAACGAAGGCGCCGACGCCGGGGTCTTCCGGCTGGCCGACCCGGTCGCCACCGCGTTCGCGATCATCTCCATGTGCGAGCACGTCAACGACTGGGCACGGCCCGAGGGCAGGCTCGCGCCCGCGGAAGTCGCCGGCGAGTACGTGCGACTCGCTCTCCGCATGGCAGGAGCGCGCACCGGCCGATGACAAGCCGGTTCGCGAGTTTCCGGCTCGGCAGCGGAGCTTCGCGGAGAGCGGGTCAGTTCACTCCGCGGGCCATGCCGGTCCAGTACGGCGCGCGCAGCTTGAATTTCTGCAGCTTGCCCGTGGCCGTACGCTCCAGCGCGTCGCGGAACTCCACCGAAGTCGGCGCTTTGTAGCCCGCTGCCCGGTCCTTGCACCACGTGATCAGCTCCTGTTCCGTGTCCGGCCCGGGAGCCGCGTCGCCTGACAAGACGACGAGGGCTTTGACCGTTTCGCCCCATCGGTCGCTCGGCACCCCGATCACCGCGACCTCCGCCACCGCGGGGTGGGAGAACAGCAGGTCCTCGACCTCGATGGAACTCACGTTCTCGCCGCCGGTGATGATGACGTCCTTCTTGCGGTCCCGGATGGTGACGTATCCGTCGGCTCCGATCTCGGCACCGTCGCCGGTGTGGAACCAGCCGCCGGACAACGCGTTCGCGGTCTCCTCGGGCTGGTTCCAGTAGCCTTTCAACACCACATTGGCCCGGGCGAGCAACTCGCCGGAAGCTCCCGTCCCGTGCTCGGGTTCGCTCAGACTGAGGCGGACACCGAGCGCCGGAACGCCTGCGCGGGCGACGCGCGCCGCCCTTTCTTCGGGCGCCAGGTCGTCCCATTCGGCGCGGGAGCGGTTCACGGTCAGCAGGGGCGAGGTTTCCGTGAGCCCGTAGAGCTGGATGAACTCCCAGCCGAGTTCGTTCTCCACGCGCACGATGGTCTTGGTCGGCGGCGGGGCTCCCGCCACGACAATGCGGACCTTGTGCCGCCCCGGGATCTCGCCTTCCCACGTCCGCGCCGCGTCGAGAACCGCGGAAACTACTGCGGGGGCACCGCACATGACAGTCACGCCGTGGTCGCGGACCCGGCGGAGGATCTCCGCCCCGTCGATCTTGCGCAGCACCACTTGCTTGACGCCGAGTCCGGCCATGGCGAAGGGCATGCCCCACCCGTTGGCGTGGAACATCGGCAGCGTGTGCAGGTAGACGTCCCGGTCGCGGACGGTGGTGTGCAGCGCCAGCGTGACCGCGTTGATCCAGAGGTTGCGGTGGGTGATCTCCACGCCTTTGGGCCGGGCCGTGGTCCCGGACGTGTAGTTGATGCAGGCGGTCGCGTCCTCGTCGGGTGTCCAGGGCTCCGGCTCCGCGTCCTCGGCGCCGTAGAGCGCGGCATCGTCGCCGAGGACGATGCGGTGCTCGACCGTGATGTCGGACAGCGCCTCGTCCAGTTCGGGGTCGAGGCAAAGCACCCGGGCTCCCGAGTGGTCGACGATGAACTGGACCTCTTCGGGACGGAGGCGGAAGTTGATCGGGACCAGGACGCGCCCCGAGCCGGAGACGCCGTAAAAGCTCGACAGCAGCCGGCTGCTGTTGTGGCTGATGACCGCGACCCGCTCCCCGGTGCCCACGCCCAGCTCGTCCAGCCGGGCAGCCTGCCGGCGCGCCAGGACGCCGAACTCCGCGTAGGTCAGCGAGCCCAGCGATGGGGCGGGCTGGTCGGGCTCGTCGACGACGCCGACGCGGTCTCCGTAAACGGCCACTGCCCGGTCGAGATAGTCGCGGACGGTCAGGGGGACGAACATGGTGCCTCCTCTCGGTCAAACGACGTGTGCGGTGGAGCCGCCCAGTTCGGCGACCGCCTCCCGCAGCTCGTCGAGATGGTTCGCGTACACGCCGCGGGGGCTCGTTCCGTGCGTGAGACAGACCTTGGCTCCCGCGGCGGCGGCGACGGCGTGCTGTGCGCCGTTGCCCATGAACTTGGTGACCGACCCGGCGACATGAGTCACGCTGATGTGCTTGCCCGCCATCAAAAGGTTGTCGAGGTCTGCCGAATAGAGGCAGCGGAAGGGCACCTCGAAGGGAGCGTCGTCGCGGGTGTCCCACTTCCAGTCCCGCAGCCGGAAGTCGTATTTCTCGTGCCCTGGATAGTGCAGGCAGAACGCGCCCGAGTTCCACGCCACGATGTCCGGGAATCGCCGGTGCTCGCGGATGTCGTTCTCCGTCAGCACGTAGTCGCCGAGGTACCGGCAGAATTCGCCCTGGGCGGGCACGTGCGCGACCCAGTCCAGTTCCAGGTTGGCGTAGGTCTCGGGTTCGAGCGTCTTGACATTCGAGAAGGTTCCGTAGATCGCTCGCAGCAGGTGGTCGCGGATGTGCTCGGCGTCGGCGTAGGGGTCGAGATGCTGGCCGTACTCCCAGAAATGGCTGAGCGGGGAGAGCATGCGACGGCGAATGCCCGGATCAGGCGTCCGGGCCGGACCGGCGACCGGGCCCGGTCCGTTGTCGACGCCGGGTTTTTCGAGCTGGCCGCCGAGATTCGCGTAGTCCTTCGCGACCTCGACGGCCCAGGGAACGTCCGGAAACGCCACCGGCCTCGCGGCTTCTCGCGTTCGGAAGAACACGGTGTTCCCGTGATGGGACTCGGTTCGTTCCGCCGGAGCGAGCGGTTCGCCGAACTCGGACCGGCTCTCCTGGCCGGACAGGCAGCGGGCACCGGCCAGGAGGCCGAGAATCGCGGTACCGGTGCAGTCGATGAACATCGTGCCTCGGAAACGGGTCTCTCGACCGGAACGCGCGTCGCGCGCGTCGACCGAGGTGATCCGGGTGCCCGTCTTGGCCAGGTCGAAAACCTGGTGCTCGAGATAGACCGATACGGCTGGTTCGGCGCGCAGCAGGTCCAGCGCGACGAGGTCGCCGTCGGCGGTGCGGTCCGCGAGAGCTTTGACGAGAGGACCGGTCTCCCCGCGGGGAGTGATTCCGATTTCGTTGCTGGCATTGCCTCCCAGGACCGGTCGGTTCTGGATCAGCGCGACGGTCAGTCCGAGCCGCGCGGCGGCGAGGGCAGCCGCGGCGCCGGTGACTCCCCCGCCCGCCACGACGACGTCGAACGTTCCGCCGTCCACCGGTTCGTCCGGCAGTCCGCGCAGCCGACGCCGCCAGGCGCGAGCGTCCGGGCCCGCACCGTTCGGCGGTTCGTCGTCCCCGGTGGTCAGGTAGACGGCATCGCACCGTCCGTCGAATCCGGTGAGGTCGGTCAGGGTGATCGTGACCGGTCCGGCAGGCAGGTCGATCCGGCCGGCGGCCTCCCAGGCCCAGTCTTGTCCGTTCGCCCCGAACTCGATCGGCAGCGTCTCGCCGTTGATCGAGACGGCGAAACGGCCGGGATGGTGCGACGGCACCCAGTCCTTGGCGCGCACCCAGACGCGGTAGGCGCCGGCTTGCTTGACCTCGATGGCCGTTGTGGCGTCGTCGACCGGGCTACCGAGGCCGTGAGCGAGCAGATAGGGCGATCCCATTTGCACGTCGAATTGCGCATCGAGAGTCCAGCCGCCGTAATGGTCGAACTCCTCGGCCTCGACAAGAATCTGGTTCACGACTTCCCTTTCCGGTCGCCGACGGCGGCCAAAGCGGAGAACCCCAAGTGCCCTGCCCCGGCTGCTTCGGCGGATCCGAGGAAACCGGCCGCTGTGTCGAGCATCCGCGCCTCGTGGCCCGCCGAACGCATCGCGTCGCGGCATGACACCAGCCCCGCGCTGTACACCGAAATCGTCGCCTGGTCGGTGTCGTGCTTCCCGGACTCGATGCACTGGGCGATTTCCGGGACCGTGACGCGCATCAGGTCGACGACCGTCTCGCTGATGCCCGCCAGCTCGGCGGCCGACAACCCTTGGCTCAGCGCGTACGCCGCAGCCTCGACGTACGCAACCAGCGAGGCGATGTAGAACCCGCCGGCGAAAGTGACGTCGAGAACGCTCGCCCCTCGGGTCTGTGCGGAGACGTGGACGGGCTGGCCGAGCGCCTGCAGCACCGGCTCGTGCAGTTGCCAGATCTCCTCGGGGCCGGAGAAGAGCAGCAGGCCGTCCGGCGTGCCGATGTGCTGCGGGTAGCAGAGGATCGCCCCGTCGAGGTAGGCCGCACCGCGGTCGGCGGCCCACTGCCGCATCGCGTCGACCTCGTCGGGCGTGCCTGTCCCGACGTTGACGAGCGTGACATCGTCCCACGCAGCGACCTGCCGGAGTGCATCCAGCGTCGTCTCGTAGGTGGAGGTGCACGCCAGGATTACGCGGGACGCGCGGACGGCGTCGTCGAGGTTCTCGATCGCGCGCACCCCTGCGACGGCGAGAGCTTCGGCTTTCTCCGGGCTGCGGTTCCAGGCCGCGACGTGGTGGCCCCGCTGGGCGAGAGCGCGGGCGAGGGCGGATCCCATCAGGCCGCAGCCCACGACGAGCACCTCGTACGTCTTCGTTGACGGTGAAGGCATTGTCAGTTCCTCAGGCTCTCAGGCGGGATTCGGGGTGGCGCGGCGTCCGGTGCGGATTCGGGAGACCGCCACGGTGAGCACGATCAGGGCGGCCAGACCCACGGCGGTCCAATAGCTCGTGCTGTACTCGCCCTTGTTCGCGACGGCGATGTCCGTCCCCGGGATCACCACCGTCGACGCGGTGAGGATGGTGGTCACGATCGCGGACCCGAGCGCGAATCCGATCGCCATCGCGGTGCCGGCGATCGCGGCGGCCATCCCGGCTTTCTCCTCGGGCACGGCCATCTGGACGACAGCGAAACCACTGGCGTAGCCCATCGAGCACCCGAGGCCGATAATGCCCGCGCTCACCAGGTACTCCCATGGCCGATCGTGGGCCACCGCGAGCAGTGCGAGACCGCCGAGGCTGACGATCGCGCCGGTGATGAGCACCGCCGCGCCGCGGCCCTGAGCGACCGGCTTCTCCGCCACCGTTCCTCCGACGAGGAAGGTCACCGCGAACGGCACCATCAGCCATCCCGTCTGCAGAGCAGTCCGGCCCAGCCCATAGGAATCCTGCGGAGCCAAGGAGGCCGGGTCAGTCTGCGCGTAGTTGCTCAAAAGGACGAGGAACGCCGAATTCACCGTGGCGAAGAGTCCCACCGCGACGCACGCGGCAGTCACGAACGGCGACTTGAGAAGAGCGCGATCGAACACCGGCGTCGAGGTCTTGCGCTGCGCCCACAACCAGACCGCCGCACCGACGAGGCCTGCGGCCAGCGGGATCAACGCTTCCTCGCCCCACACCACACCCTGGCTCAGCGCCAGCAGGATCGCGCCGACCCACCCGATCAGGCACAGGGTGCCCACCGCTCCGATGCTCCCGCCCGAAGCGCTCCGGCGGTACTGGGGAATGGTGAGGTAGGACGCCGCCGTCGTCGCCGCGAAGGCCGCGGCCAAGACGAACAGGAAGGTGCGCAGCGAGAGGTTCTGGACGATGAACCCGCCCCCGATCATGCCCGCGACAATGCCGACGCCGGTGGCGACGACCAGCACCGCGACCGCGATGGAGAGACCGTTGTCGCCCAGGCTTCGCCGCAGGAAGCCGAGCGGCAGCATCTGCGCGGCCATGCCGAATCCCATGACGGTCGCGCCGACGAGCAGCGCCGCGTAGGAATCGCCGATCGCCGCGATCAGGGCTCCGGCAGTGAGCGCGGCACCGGACAGGACCGCCGTGTCACGATCGCCGATCACGTCCGAAAGCCTTGGCATGAGCACGAACCCGGCGCCTCCGCCGAGAGTGAGCAGCGTGAAGATCCACGTCACCGAGGACACCGTGGTCAGCTGGTAGTGCGCCTGGATGACCGGGAGCAGCGGGGGCAGGATGAAGACGATCGCGTTGGTCAGGATCACCAGGAGAGCCGCGACGCCGACGAGCGGCACACGTCCTGAGGTCCTGCGCGGGTCGGTGGTTTCCGAACTCTCGATCATGTCAATCTCCTTGCGACGAGCGGGCGTTGTCGACGTACTCCGTCCTGATTTCGAAGAGAGGTCCGGCCGGGTCGGGAAGGGTGTACCGGGGTGCCAGCGCCTCCATGAGCAGTTCGAAGGGCACAGCTTCTTCCGGGGTGTTGACGCCGGGACGGGCGATCTGGCCGCGGAGGATCATCCGCGCGGCCATGGCCGCGGGGATCGCGGTGGCGCCGGCCATGCGTCCTTCGGACCAGCGCCGCAGACTGACCGCGGTGCGAGCGGGCCGCCCGGCGATCTCGCCGTGGGCGAGCGCCCAGAGGTTGGGCGTGCGACGGGTTTTCGCCGCGGTCGCCGGACGTTCGATGCCGTCCTCGATCCGGAGCGCGGCGTCGTGGGCCGACAGGGTGCCGGCGTCGACCGCGGCCATGATCGGAGCGATCCCGTCGAACCACCAGGCCGGACCGGCCATGACGTTGTAACACCGCCGGAGCTCAGGGAACCGGCGCGGCAGGGTGATCGTCTCGGGGTGTCCGATGGTGCGCACGTCGATCTCGCCCACGCCGGGGAAGTGAAGCCGCATCGGCTCCATCGGGGCGACGAGCGTCGGGGCTCCTGCTTCGAGGACCTGGACCTTGCCGGTGCACTCGTGCACGAGGTGCAGCAGGGCCGCCGCCGGACGAGTTCCGCCCGGTTCGCTCTCGGTGCCCGCCACCACCCAGCCGGTGTACAGCTCGTGCACTTCTTCGAGTTCGGCTGCCGCGCGGGCGGCCAGCACGTTCGAGACTCCGGGGCTGGCCCCCATCCCGATGAGCGCGGTGATCCCGGCAGTCCGCGCCCGGTCGTGCCAGTCGAGCGCGGCGATCGTGGGTTCCCAGTCGTCGTTGATGTCCACGTAGTCGACACCCGCGGCGACGGCGGCGCCGAGGACTCGCTCGCCGAAGACGGTGAATGGTCCTAGCGCACTGAGCACCACGGCCGAGTTCTCGAGGTGGAGAACCAGATCGTCAGCGAGCGCGTCCACGGCCACCGGCACGATCTTCCGGCGCTCGCTCTCGTCCAGGTCGAGCAAGGAGAGGGCAGCCACGGCACGGTCCAGGACGCGCACTTCGCTGACCTCCTCGAACGATGCAAGCGTCTCCACCGCCTTGCGCCCCATCGCGCCGGCGCCGCCTGCCACTGTCACTCGCATGAGGTTCTCCTGATCGTCAGTGCTCGTAGCGCAGGACGCCGTCGTCCACGGAATCGAGCAGCCGTTGGGTTTCGGCGTAGTTCTGGGGGTTGGTCCACGGCGCCCGGTCGCCTTGGTGCGGGAAGTGCCTGGCCGCCCGCCGCAGATAGCCGGAATCGACGCCGGTCACGTACGGGCGTTCGGGAAGCGCGGTGCCCGGCGGAAGCTCAGGGGTGACTCGGGTGGCGCCGATCCGGTCCATGTGCCGGAGCACGCGGCACCAGTACTCGTTGACCACTTCGATGCGCAGAGTCCACGAGGCATTGATGAAACCGAAGGCGTAGACGAGGTTCGGCACTCCGGACAGGGCGAGGCCTTTGTAAGTCCAGCGTCGGCCGATGTCCACCGGCTCGCCGTCGATGTCGAAGGCGGCTTCCCCGCCCATGACGACGTTGAGCCCGGTCGCCTTGACGATGATGTCGGCGTCGACGTGGCGGCCGTCTCGCAGAAGAACCCCGGTCTCGGTGATCCGGTCGATCTGCCCGGTCGCGACCTCCGCTCGCCCGTCCCGGATGGCGTGGAAGAGGTCGGCGTCCGGCACCACGCACACGCGTTGGTCCCACGGTTCGTAGGCGGGAGTGAAGTGCTCCTTGCGGATCTCTTCGCCGACGATCTCGTCGATCGCTTCGAAGATCAGCTTTTTGAACGCGTCCGGGTCCTGGCGTGCCGCGGCGTAGGTCTTCTGCTGGTTTTCCAGGTTGCGCAACCGAATCCGGGAGAAGGCGCCCTCGGGACCGAGTTCTTCGCGCAGTCGCGCGGCTTCCGGATCGGTCGCGGGCTCGATGTACACATAGGAGGGCGACCTCTGGATCATCGTCGCTTTCGCCGCCCGGCGCGCCAGGTTGGGCACGAGGGTGACCGAAGTGGCCCCGGAACCGATGACCGCGACCGACTTGTCGCGGTAGTCGAGGTCGTCGGGCCAGTCCTGGGCGTGCACAACGGTTCCCGCGAAGGAGTCCTCGCCGGGGATGGGCGGGTTGTAGCCGCCGCGGTAGCTGTAGTAGCCGGTGCCGAGATAGAGAAACCGGCTCCGCAGCGTGGTTGTGCCTTCGCCGTGCTCGACGGTCAGGGTCCAGGAGTTGCTGTCGCTGCTCCAGGAAGCCGCGGCGAGGCGCGAGCCGAACCTGATGTGCTCTTCGATGCCGAACTCGCGCGAGGTGTCGTCGAGATACTGCCGGATGGCGGTGCCCGAGGCGATCGCATTCGGTTCGACCCAGGGCTTGAACGCGTAGCCGAGGGTGAACATGTCGCTGTCGGACCGGATTCCCGGGTAGGTGAACAGGTCCCAGGTTCCGCCGACCCGGTCGCGCATTTCGAGGATCAGGAAGGACTTGCCCGGGCAGCCCCGCCGCAGCTGTACGGCGGCCGAAATGCCGGAGATGCCCGCGCCCACGATGATCACGTCGTAGGTGGTGTCCATGGTCAGCTGGCCCCTTCCAGGTAGTTGCGCGCGATCGCGCGACGGTCGGCCTTGCCGGACGCGGTGCGCGGCAGCTCGTCGCAGACGGCCCACCGTTCGGGGACGGCGTAGTCCGGAAGCTGAGCGAAAAGCTGCTCCCTGGCCGCTTCGACGTCGAACCCGCCGGCCTTCCGGAGGATCACGGCGACCCCGATGCGTGCCTGCAGAACCGGGTCGGGGATGGCGAAGACCGTGGCCTCGGCGATCGCGGGAAGCGAGGCGACCTTCGACTCGACATGGGCGGGCAGGACTTTTTCGCCGCCGCGGTTGATGACGTCGTCGATGCGACCGGTAAGCCAGAGGAGGCCGTCGCCGTCGAGGCGACCGAGGTCGCCGGTGCGCAGCCAGGCTCCGGCGATCTTCGCCGCGGTCAGCTCGGGCTGCTCCCAGTACCGGCTCATCCGGGTGGGGCCCTTGACCCACACCTCGCCGATTTGCCCGGTGGCGGCGGGAGTGCCGTCGTCGCGGGTCACCTGGACACGCACGCCCGGGACCGGCAGGCCGACCGACTCGCCTTTGGCGGTGATCAGCTCTGGCGGGAGGACGGTGCAGCCCGAGGTGAACTCGGTCAGGCCGTACCCGTGCAACAGCACGAGCCGCGGCCACCGGTTCAACAGTTCCTCGGACCAGGCGGCTGGCATCGGGCTGCCGCCGAAGAGCACGACCCGCGTCGCCGCGTAGGCAGCGTCGGCGTCGTCGGCCACGGTGAGCAGCCGCAGGATGCTGGGTACGGCGGTCAAGTACGTCACCGGTCGCCGCTTCAGTTCGGCGAGGGCGTCGGAAGTCCGGTAGCGGCGCAGGAGATGGGTGCGTCCGCCCGCGACCAGCAGTGCGCCGAGCTGGTCGTTGAAGCCGGTGTTGTGGAAGAGCGGGACCAGCACCAGCGTGCTGTCCTGCGCCCCGAGGCCAGCGCAGTCGGCGATGGTCCGCGCGGCAGCGAGGATCGCACGATGCGAGAGGACAGCGCCCTTCGGGATGCCGGTGGTGCCGGAGGTGAAACTGATGACGGCGTCCTCGTTCTCGTCCGGCCACGGGTAGCTGCCGACGAGGGGCTCGTGCTTGCTCGCGACGAGGTCCTCCAGCCGGCACGTGCTCCGGCCCGCGTGCTCAGCGAGGTGCCGGTGGTCGTCGTCGTGGGCGACCACCCGGGCGTCGAGGAGGTCGCACTGCTCGCGGAACTGGTCGGCGTTCAGCCGGTTGTTGGCGGGCGAGACGATCGCGCCGAGCCGCAGTCCGGCCAGATAGGCGACCACCCACCCGGTGCTGTTGTGCCCGACGATGACGACGCGGTCCCCGCGACGGACGCCCAGATCCAGCAGCTGGCCTGCTGCCCGGTCCGCCCGCAGGCGGAGTTCGGCGTAGGTCAGCTCTTCCTCGCCGTCGACCAGTGCCACGCCCGAGCCGCAGGTCCAGACCGCTTCGGGCAGTGTTTTCACCGGGACTCCCCGACGAGGCAACGGTCCCGGGCCTGTTCGATCAGCCAGGTGAAGCACGGCTCCAGGTCCGCGCTCGCCTCCGGATGCCACTGCAGCCCGAGGACGGCGTGCCCGGGCAGCTCGATCGCCTCGACCACGCCGTCCGGTGCGCGACCGGACGCGACAAGTCCGGTGCCCAGCCGGTCGACGGCCTGGTGATGCCACGAGTTCACGTCGCCGCGAGCACCGTACAAGCGGCACGCGAGGGTGCGTTCGGCGAAGGCGACCGCGTGCTCCTTCCCGGGACGGCGGTCGGGCATGCTCTCCTTCGAGAGGTGCCGGACGTCGGTCTCGGTCAAGTGCGGCACGAGGGTGCCGCCCAGAGCGACGTTCAGCACCTGAATCCCCCGGCAGATGCCGAGGACGGGCAAGCGCCGCTCGATCGCGTGCCGCACCAGCGAGATCTCGTAGTCGTCGCGGCGCCGGTCGATCGCGAGCACCTCGCCGCCGTGCCCCTCGCCCGGAGCCGGACCTCCCCACACCTCGGGGTCGACGTCCTGCCCGCCGGTGAGGATCAGTGCGTCGATCCGGTCGATCGCCTCCGGCCCCGCGCTCTCGTAAGGCAGCTGAACCGGAATGCCGCCCGCCTCGGCGACTTTCGTGCCGAACTCGGACCAGAACAGGTCGGCCTTGCCCGCGGCCCAGCGTGGATCGAGCCCGGCCAGCGTGGTGGCGGAGATCCGCCTGCCGGTGATCGCGACGAGTGGTTTCACGCGTGCCTCCTGATGTCGGCGATGACGCGGGTCAGGCCGCCCTGCTTCATGCGCGCGAACCCGTCGCCGAGTTCGTCGAGGCCGACGAAAGCCGAGAGCATGGAGTCGAGGTCGAGGCGGCCCTGTTCGTAGAACCGCACGTATCGCGGGATGTCGGTGGGAAACTGGTTGGCACCCATGAACGCCCCCTGCAGCCGTTTCTCGAGCGCGAACAGCTCCGCGGCGCGGATCGTGAGCGGCTGGCTGTCCGGCACCAGGCCGAGCACCGTGGCGGTGCCGCCGGGGCCGAGCATCGCGAAGGACTGCTCCACCGTCGCGGCGAATCCGATCGCCTCGAACGAGTAGTCGACCCCGCCGCCGGTGAGTTCGCGGACTGCTTCGACGCTGTCGGTGCTGGACGCGTCGACGGTCGCGGTGGCACCGAAACCGAGGGCGTCCTTGAGCCGCGCTTCGTTGGTGTCGACGGCGATGATCTGGCTGGCGCCGGCCAGTTTGGCGCCTTGGATCGCGGCGATGCCGACGCCGCCGCACCCGAGCACTGCTGTCGTCGCGCCCGGTTCGACCCGGGCACTGCGAAAGACGGCGCCGATGCCCGTGACGACCGCGCATCCGAGGACCGACGCGGCGGCCAGCGGCATCGTGTCCGGGATCCGCACCAGCGAATGCTGATGCGCCACCATCGCAGTCGCGAACGCCCCGAGCCCGGCCGTGGGGTGCACCGGTCGTCCAGCCGCGTTCGTGAGGACGGGTGCCGCGCGCGCACGCAACTGCCCGCGTCGCGCGCACAGCGTAAGCCGTCCGGCCAGGCAGAATCGGCAAGTGCCGCAATAGGAACTCAGGCAGGTCACCACGTGGTCGCCGGGCCGCAGGCCGGTCACCCGGTCGCCGGCCTCCCGCACCACGCCCGAAGCCTCGTGCCCGAGCACGGTCGGGCAGCTCGCCGGCCACACGCCCTCGATCTCGTGCAGGTCGGACCGGCACAACCCGGCGTAATGGACGTCGACGAGCACTTCGTCCGGGCCGGGAGCGTCGAGCCGGACCGTCTCCAGCGCGAGCTTTCCGGGGGCCTCGTTGAGCACGGCGGCCAGGATTTCCTCGCTCACAACGAGATCCAGGTGTGCTTGAGGTGGGTGTACTTGTCCACCGCATAGCTGCCCTTGTCCGAGACGTTGCCAGACAGCTTCCGCCCACCGAACGGTGTCGCCGGGACGCCCTCCTCGTAGGAGTTGACCCAGACGTTGCCGACGTCGAGCCCGCGCGCCATCCGGTGGATCCGCGACACGTCGCGGGTCCAGACCGAAGCGGCGAGACCGAAATCGGTGTCGTTGGCCAGACGGAGCGCCTCGGATTCGTCCCGGAACGGCTGGACACAGACGACCGGGCCGAAGATCTCTTCGCGGGCCACCTGCATCGAGGTGTCGGTTCCGGTGAAAACGGCCGGCGCGACAAGGGGCCGGGTGGCATCGAGGGGCTGGGCGCCGCCGCTTCGCAGGGTCGCCCCGCTGTCGAGTCCGGACGCGATGTAGTCCAAGACGGTGTCGCACTGGCCGCGACTGCTCAAGGGGCCGAGGTCGGTGCCCGGGTCGAGCGGGTCGCCGACCGCAAGGCGTTCAGCGCCAGCGCAGACGCCCTCGAGGACTTGGTCGTAGACCGATTCTTCGACGTACAGACGGCTTCCGGCGGTGCACATCTGGCCGGTGTTGAAGGTGAACGCCCACACGGCGGTCGCGATCGCCGCGTCCAGGTCCGGCGCGTCGGCGAAGACGATGTTCGGCGATTTGCCGCCCAGCTCCAGCCACACGGTTTTGCCGTTCGACACCGCGGAATCGCCGAGCAGGCGCAGGCCCACCTCGGTCGAACCGGTGAACGTCACGCAGGCCACCGCGCGGTGCCGGGTCAACGCCGTGCCGACCGTGGCGCCACGTCCGGTGACGACATGGAAGACGCCGTCGGGAAGGCCGGCGAGACTGCTGAGTTCGGCCAGCCGGAGCGACGATGCGGACGTTTGCAGCGCGGGCTTGAGGACCAGGCTGTTGCCCGCCATCAGCGCCGGGGCGATTTTCAGCATCGCCAGGCTGAGCGGGAAGTTCCACGGGGTGATGGCCGCGACGACCCCGACCGGTTCCCGGGTGACGAGCGCCAGCGAATCGGTCAGCCCGCGCGGCGACTCGTCCATCAGCTTGTCGGCCAGCTCGCCGTACCAGCGCAGCATTCGCGCGGTGGTGGCGATCTCGATCTCACGGGCGTCGCGGACAGGCTTGCCCATCTCGCGCGACACGAGCACCGCGAGTTCGTCGGCGTGCGTGTCGATCAGGTCGGCCCACGCGAGCAGGACTCGGCCGCGTTCCTGGGGCAAGATGCGAGACCACGAACCGGATTCGAAAGTGTCCGTCGCTTTCTTGACGACGCGGTCGACATCGGCTGCCGATGCCGAGGGCACCCGGGTGAAGTCGTTGCCAGTCCAAGGATCGCGCAGGGCGAGGGTCTCGAAGCCGGCCGCCTCGGCCCAGTCGCCGCCGTCCCACATCCCGAAGGACGCGGGAACGGCAGCGGCCAGGCTGCGCCACGTGGCGGGATCGGACATCAGGAGTCCACCCCGGCGAGGAGCCCGGCGCCCTCGACCTCGCCCAGCACGACCCGCGGGTCGGCCATCTCGCCCTCGAACTCGACCCAGCCCATGTAGGGGTTCGAAGCGGAGTAGCCGAGGAGCCCGCGGATCTCCTCCGGCAACTCCTTGACCTCCTCGATCGAGAGGGAGAGGTAGTGGTTCTCCTCCTGCCGGAGGTAACCGCGCGAGATCCCGAGAATGGCGCCGGTGCGGACCGAGTCGGCGGACACGTTCTGGCCGCCGCCGTGGTAGGTCCCGCCGAGCCACATCACCGCCGAGCCCGCGCTCATCTCGGCCGGGATCGTCTCGCCGATCTCGGGCATCCGCTCGTCGTCCCACCGATGGCTTCCCGGGATCACCCGGGTCGCGCCGTTCTCCTCGGTGAAGTCCGACAGCGCGAACATCATGCCGATCGCGTCGGTTTTCCCGGGGTGGACCGTGTAGAAAATGCTGTCGTCGCGATGCAGGGGCTGCAGGCCCTGTCCCGGGTGGATCTGGATGCACTGCGTCGCGCCGATCTGCATGGTCGGCGTCTCGTCGACCCGGTCCTGGCCGTACCACATTCCCTTGGGCGGGCAGAGGAAATGCTTCGCCGTCTCCAAGAAGACAGTGCTGGTCGCAGCCGCGTCGAGTGCCCTCGTGTGCTTGAAGATCCGCCCGAGCCGCCGCGTTTTGGTTCCCGCGAAGTACGGGTCGCTGCCGCTGGGCGTCTCGTCCATCAGCGGCAGAAGGTCGTTACGGACGGTTTCGAGCTGTTCCGCGGAGAGGAGGTTCGGAATGCGGACGACGCCGTCGCGTTCGAGGATCTCGACTGCCTCGGCAGCGGTGGAGGCGTCGCGGAGCTGTGCGGTCATGATTCTTCTTCCTTCCGTGAAGATGCCGGTTCGAGGCGAGGTGATCAGGCGAGTTCGAAGTAACGTTTGGACTCCCAGACCGACAGCTGCGTGTCATCGCGCTCGGTCTCGGTGTGGAAGATGAGCCATTCCCAGCGGCGCAAGCCGATCCAGTAGTCGACGAGTTCGGCGCCGAGGTACTTGCGCAGCGCGGCGTCCTGCTCGAGTGCCGCGATCGCGTCGTAGAGGTTCGACGGGAGGCGGGGCGCGATCTCCTCGGGTGCTCCCCAGGCCATCAGCTCGTAGGCGGGCGGCGGGGTCGTTTTGTCGGCCAGACCGGAAAGTCCTGCCGCGAGGAACGATGCGAGGGTGAGGTAGGCGTTCGAGTCGGCGGACGGCACCCGGTACTCGAGACGGCTCGCGTCGGAGCCGGCGAGAACGGCCCGCACGGCGCACGATTTGTTGCCGACGCCCCAGGTCTGAGTGACCGGAGGGCCTTCGAGATCGATCAGGCGGCGGTAAGCCGTGATCGTGGGCAGCGCGAAACTGGTCGCGCCGGCCAGAGAACCCATGACGCCGCCGAGGAAATGCTGCATCCGCTCGCTCGGCTGATCCGGGTTCGCGCTGTCGAAGAACAGGTTGCCGTTCTCGTCGCTCACCGAGACGTTGAGGTGCGTGCCCTGGCCGTATTCGGCCGACCACTTCGACATGAAGGTGATGCTGCGGCCCTGCGCGTACGCGACTTCACGCATGACCTGACGGGTGCGTGCCCAGAGGTCTGCCGCGGTGACGGCGTCGGCGGGAGCGAGGTTGAACTCGATCTGCCCGCTCGCTGCCTCGTCCGACCAGGCTTCCCAGTCGATGCCGAGCTCGTTCAGCCGAGCGGTCACGCCCTCGCCGTATGCCACGAAGTCCGGTGACTTCGCGAGGACTCCCGCCGCTCCGGCCGTTCCGCCCAACGGGGTCAAGCCCTGGTAGTCCTGCGCCCGGGCCTGATCAATCGACTCCTGGAAGACAGTGGCCTCGATCTCGACCGACGCCTTGACGGTGAGACCTCGTTCGGCGTATGCCGCGACGACCCGTTTCAGCGCCTGGCGCGGATCGGCCTCGACCGGCTCGCCGTCCCGGGTCCAGAAGTCGCAGATCACCGACGCGGTGCCGGGCTTCCATTCGACCAAGGTGCTTTCGTCCGGCCGCAGGTGCAGGTCGGGCATGAAGCCCTCCTGCCGCCACGCGGGGAACGCGAAGCCCAGTTGACCATGATTGGTCAGGTCCAGGCCGAGGATCAGGTCCGCGAAAGCGATCCCCTTGATGCGTCCAGCCCGGTACTTGGCCGGCGAGACGACCTTGCCGATCAGGACGCCGTCGTGGTTGGTCGCTTCGACGCGAACGCTCGCGAAGCTGTCGAGGCCGCGGGTGTCTTCAGAGTTCACCGCACACCACCTTCAGGTTGGCGCCCAGCAGGACGGAGAAAACGGGGAAAGAGACGTTGATGCCGAACTCGCCGCCCTCCAAAGCCTCGATGAGGGTCGACCGCCCCGAGAAGAAGCCGGTCAGCGCCGCGGCGGTGCCGAGCACTCCCTGCCCCTCCGGCTGCAGGTCGCCGACCACGGCTTCGCTGCCGTCGTCGGCGCACAGCACGTGCAGTCCGCTCGGCATGCCGGCGAGAGCGCTCGTCCGCTTCCAGAAGCCCTCGGCCGCCTCGCGCCAATCGGCGTCGCCGCCGGACAGCAGCCGCTCGACCGCCTGGGCGAAGTCGTCGCCGGGGGAATCGCTCGGCACCGGATCCGGCCAGCGCACCTGCCACGTGACGTCCGGATCACCGGTCGCGTCGGCGGCGACCACGACCTCGCCGCCGCTGAAAGTGACATAGGCCCGCTGGGCGTCGGTCGCCGAGAGCAGCGCCACCGTCCGGCTGCCGTCCGGGATCCGGGTGCCGCGCTCGATCCCCTCGCGGAGGCAGCGCGTCACGGACAACACCATCGGAGTGCGGCGCCCGGCGATGGTCACTTCGGCAGCAGCGGGAGCTGAACCTGCGGTATCTGACATGTCCGACCTCAGATCTACTCATGTGACCTAAACGCTTGATTAGGTCCTGTGATTAGAGTCATCCTGACCGGGTCGCGTCAAGAGTTTTGGCCAGAGTTTTTCCGCGGAGGGTTGCGATGGGACTGTCGATGCCGACCATGCTCGGGCTGCTGGACGAGGACGCCCGCAGGCTCGCTGAGCTGCTGTTGCGGGACGGACCGGAGCCGCCGTACCACCGTTACGGGGTGGACTCGATCCGGGCGATGTTCGACGCCTCCCCCGGGGATTCAGCGATCCCCGTCCACGACGTCCGCGAGTTAGCGGTGCCGACCGCAGCCGTCGATCTGCGCGTGCGCTGCTATCGGCCGACAGCCGACAGCGACCTGCCCGCAGTGCTGTACCTCCACGGAGGCGGCTTCGTGCTCGGGACCTTGGACGGCGTCGACGATCTCTGCCGGACGCTCGCCGTCGAGGCCGGTTGCGTCGTGGTTTCAGTCGAGTACCGGCGAGCACCCGAATCGGTCTATCCAGCCGCGGCCGACGACTGCCTCGCCGCGTACGACTGGCTCGAGCGTGACGGAGCGACCTTGGGAATCGACACCGCCCGCCTCGCGATCGCTGGCGACAGCGCCGGCGGAAACCTGGCGTTGTCGGTATGCACGACGCTTGCCGCGGCTGGCCGCAGGATGCCGCGATGCCTCGCGCTCGCCTACCCCGCGACTTCGGCCAGCTTCCAGGGCCCGTCCTGGGAAGCGTTCGAACACGCCCCGGTGCTGTGCAAGGCCGATGCCCAGTGGTTCTGGAGCAACTACGCCAGCGGCGACGACCTGCTCGACCCCCGGGCAGTGCCGGAGCTGTCGACGACCTCCCTCCCGCCGTTCCTGGTGATCTCCGCCGAGGTCGACCCGCTGCGATCGGACTACGAACGCTTCGCCGAACTCGCCGCTGCAGAGGGGATCACGGTCGAACTGCGCCGCTACGACGGCGTGCTGCACGGGTTCTTCACCGAGGTCAGCCTGTTGCGCAAGGCCCGCCTCGCCGCGACAGACACGGCGGACTACCTCGCTCGCCATCTGACCCTAACCGCGGGTAAACCCGGCGAAACCGGCTACTCTGATCACGAACCTATTCACGTGACCAACTCGGGCGGGCCGCCCGAGGACCAGCAAGGAGCCAGGCATGGCGCACATCCCCGCAGCTGAACGACGACGCCAGATCGTCGAGGTCGCTGCTCGGGTCATTGGGCGCGAGGGGGTCGCGAAAGCCACGACGCGCCGGATCGGCGCCGAGGCGAAAGCGAACATCGGGACCATCCACTACACCTTCGGCAGCAAGGAAGACCTCATCGAGGCGACGTTCGCCTACTGCTGGGACATCGCCAGCGAAATCATCGACGAAGCCGTGAAAGCGGGCGAGGGCACCAACGGAACCGCGCGCGAACTGGTGACCCGCTACGTCGACCTCGCGATCGCCGACCCCGACATCATCGCGGCCCAATACCAACTGCTGAACTGGGCCCTCGCGGACGAGAACCGCAAGCACCAGGCCGTGAACCTCATGCGACAGCTCGACGAGGTCGTCCAGAAGGCCCTGCAGCAGGCGGATGGGGCCGACGAGATGACACCGACGCACGAACGCCTGGGCCGCCTGGTGGTTTCGATGCTCGACGGGATCTTGCTGCGCTTCGTCGTCACACGTTCGGAAGAGGACATCCGGGTCGACCTGGAGACCACGATCGAACTGATGGAGTCGGCCTTCGCCCGGGCAGCCTCTGCGTAACGCCGGACATCGCGCGCTGCCCTGATCCGCGATCGGGGCGCACAGTCACAGCGGATCGCCGGAGGGACTCCGCACTCCGCGACCGAGGACTGCGCTCAGATCCCGCTCAGCTGCGGCATGTTCCCCCGGACATCCCGCATCGAGATCGTGACCAGATCGCCCGCATCGCGCTGTCCAGCGAGCTTTGCCATTGCCGCAGCGATGAATTCCGCCCACGATCACGATGAAATGCTCATCGCTCCGTCCGCCTTTCCGTCGGCTGCCGCTACTGCGTCGAGTGGATCAGTCCGCCGAGCCGATCACGACGCCGAACCCGTCCGGTGCCGGTCAAGCGGCCGGGTACCAGGACTTGATCGGGCGGCCGTTGGTGCAAGGAGCGATGGGGTCGATGGTGGTTGAAGTGATCGACATACTCGGCCAGCACTTGCTCCAGGTGACGCTGGTTCACGATGAGTATCCGATCCATACACTCGCGACGCACACTGCCTGCCCATCGATCAGCGATCGCGTCCGCCCGAGGAGCTCCGACAGGGCTCCGCAGGACGTCGATGCCGACCGACGGGAACACCGCATCGAACGCGGCCGTGAACTTCGCGTCGCGTGACGGACCAGAAACCGCACACTGTCCACTCGGTCGCCAAGTCCCACTAGCAAGTCCCGGGCCTGCTGCACCAGCCACTCCGCAGTCTGATAAGCCGTCGCCCCCAACGACGATCACGCTCGACGACAAACAACACCTGCAGCCGGCGCAGCAACACCGTGTCCACGTGAAAGAAATCCATCGCCAGAATGCCTCCGGCCTGGGCAGTCGGAACTGCTTCCACGCCGGTCCCGATCGGCGCGGCGCCGGGTCCACTCCCCCATCCCTGAGGACCTTCCACACCGTCGACGGCTCAATCGGGTATCCCAGCCCGACGAGTTCGCCGTGGATTCGGCGGCAACCCCAACCCGGATTGTCCCTCGCCATCTCCACCGCCAACCGGCGGATCATCACGGCAACAGCTGGCCGACCCGGTCGACGCCCGCAGGCCCACCGACGTCGCACCAGCGCCGCACGCCACCGCAGAATCGTGCGCGGCGACACGATCAACCACAGCCGACGCCAGCCCGGCACGAGCCGCACCAACGCCGGCAACACCGCACGATCAAACCCAGGTCAAACGCGGCCGCACCATCTGACGCTGAAGCACCGCGAACTGATGACGCAACACCCCGATCTCGGCATCCTTCGCAGCGTCCGACCGAGAGCACAGCACCAGCCAACCGAACACCCGCGTCACCAGCAGATACAGAAACCTCATGACCACAGCAAGTGATCATGAACCACGGCACCCGCGCCCCATCAACCACCCGCCCACACATCACGAACCAGCCGGTCGGCACTCACGACAACGTTTCCGGCACCCACAAGGTCGGCGTACCGTCACGCCAGCGCACCCAGATCCACCGGCACGCAAACCCCATTGATAGCTGATGCCGCGGGCGAAGCCAGAAACGATATGGTTGCCGCCACTTCTGTCGTCTCGACAAAGCGCTTGACGGGTTGCTCCTCGAGGAACGCCGCAAGAACCTCGTCCCGGGAGGCCTCTCGCAGCCGCATTTGATCGGCGAGCTGCTTCTCCACCAACGGGGTCATCATCCACCCCGGAGCCACGGCATTCGCGGTCAAACCAAGTTGACCACCCTCGACGGCGGCGGTCTTGATGAGCCCGAGCAAGCCGTGCTTGGCAGCGTTGTATGCCGCTTTGTTGGCCTCAGCGCGGAAGCTCAACGTGGAGGCGGTGGCGACAATGCGACCGCCCGGCGTACCGGTGAGCGCCGGCCACGCGGCCTTGATGGCGTAGAAGGGGCCGTTGAGGCACACGTCAAGAACCCGCTGCCACTGGACGTCATCGAATGATTCAATAGGCGATGCGTGCTGCACCCCGGCGTTCAGGACCAAAATGTCGAGCTGTCCGTGCAGCTCCAGGGTGCGGGCGACCATCGCCGCACATCCTTCCTTGCTCGCTATGTCGAATTGCTCGCAATCCCCGCCTACGACATCCACGCCCACGACGTCGACGCCGGATTCGCGTAACTCGGCCGTAGTGGCCCGCCCCAGCGCCCCGGCGGCACCGGTGACGATAGCAACTCGTTTCTCCAGCTTCTTTACCATAGTCTTCCCTTTCGCCCGCCCGCGCCTGCTCCCGGGCAAGCACATGATCCCGCTGACCACAACGACGCACGGCCTCGACGACTCTCGTCCGCGGACCGGACGCGTAGTCCGAACTTGTTGCTTAATTCACTCTGGCAAATAATTCTCAGACCAACTGTCACCCGCTTCCCCTTTGGCGATCATTGCGTTGACGCGCTCCTCTGAGTAGCCGATACCGCGCAATACCTCACGGGTTTGCGCGCCATATTTCGGCGCGTCTCCCGGGATGACGACACGACCCCGTTCGGGCCGTACCGCATTCGGCGCGACAAGATCGATCCAACGACCCATCGGATGGCGGTCGTGACGGACAACGCGGAACGTAGCCTGGGCGAGGTCGATCTCACCTTCGCTCTCGGCCACCAGCGCGGCGGCGCGCGTGGCGCGCAGCGAGCCGATGCGGATAATCGCCGAAGATGTGCCCGCTAAGGACTTTTCCCAGTAGGCGACGTCGCGTGTCGCGAAGCGCGCCGCCAACGCGGCGCCCAGGTTCTCCTCGGCTTCCTCCGCGAGGTCCGCCAAATCAGGGACTGCCCTGAGTGCGACTCGCCGCTCTTCCGGCGCGGCAAAAAACATCCAGTCGTCCAGGGCCTGATAGCAGTGATAAAAAGGCCCCTGCCCGCGCGTTTCACGCCCGGCCGGCTCAGAAAATGGAGCGCGGCCCGGATAGTCGAACATGAACGGTGCCTGGATCAGGTTTCCCGCGGCGGCCAGCGAAGTACGCGCGACGCCGCCCTGCCCGGTTCTCCTTCGGCGTTCCAACGCCGCCCCTAGAGCAACACAGGCGCTCAGACCCGCGATCACGTCGATCGTGCCCATATGAGCATGCTCCTCCGGGGTCGCCAGGCCTCCGCCGAACCGGACCATGACTCCCGTCGCCGCCTGGGCCAAGTCGTCGTACCCGAGATGATCGGACTTGGGGCCACGCCGTGGACCGCCGAACGCATCGACTTGAACGAGGATGACCGTCGGGTTCAGCGTGCGGAGACGTTCGATCGAAAGACCGAGTTCCTCACGCTGCGAGTCTGTGCAGTTCATCGTGACCGCGTCAGCCCCGGCAATCAGCTTTTCGAGCGCTTCGCGTCCCGCGAGAGTCTTGAGATTCAGCAGAGCGCTCCGCTTGCCGCGATGAGCGTGCACGCCAAGCGTCACCGCACCCCATGGATCGAGCGACGGCTCCACCGGCTGTACTGACACGACGTCCGCGCCGAAACGCGCCACCGTCGATCCGATGGTCGGACCGGCGACGACATTCGTCAGATCGACCACCCGCAGCCCCTCGAGCCATCCCGAGGATTCCGCGCCGCCGCGCAGCGTGCGCGGCGCCTCCGCGAGGATCGCCGGGAGCCTTGACGCCGCATCGTCGAGGGCGGGCCCAGGGCGCTTTTTTCCGCCGCGGAATCGTCGGCCAGCCAAGCGACGTTTCCCATTTGCCGCATCTCGCCGCGGCGTGGATCGGAGACTCTCAAGACCAGACCGGAGGCCAGCGCGTGGGGATCCGAAAGCCATTCCCTGGTAGATCGCTGCAGGGTACCGGGCACCTTCGCCGCCCCGAAGAGTTCCTCCCATTCGCGAGCTGGACGCCCGAGGAAGGCAGCCTTCATCACCCCGGCAAGACGTTCTCGGTCACGCTCCCCCACCGGAGAGTTTCGCATGCTCCACTCGGCCGGCCAATCTTTTTGGTCGAGATAGGCGTCGAAGTCGGGAAGGCTCCGCGCGAGCTCCTCGAGCCCCAGCGCCCGAAGCGCTCGCTGGGGATGCCCCGAGACACCGGCTGCGCCGACAAAGAACCCGCGCCCGTCCGCACACTCGTACGTCCGGTAAAATGGATCTAAATATCTCTCCAATTCCGAAAATGGAAGATCGCAAGGGAGCCCTTCAGTTTCACGCCGGTCAAGTTCTATCTCGCGCGCGGAACTGTAGCGTTTTGGATAGTCTTCAATCTGCTCGCAGTTGTAGACAAGGCCTTCGAGCAGCGCCGACGCCAGCGGAACCTCGATGTGATCCCCGCCGTTTCGGTCCCGGGCGCCGAGCGCGAACAGCGTCGCCATGGCCCCGAAGGTCGCACCATACGCGGAAGCCAGCGGAAGCGGCGTGAAGCTGGGGTTGATTCCCATGAGGCGGCGGTTCAGGCCCATGTCACTGAACTGCCCGGTCCGTGCGGCGATCACCGCCTCCCATGCCGCGACAGGCGCCAGACCGGGATCGGTCGAAGCAAAACCAGGCAGCGACAGACTGATGATCCCGGGATTCGCCGCACGCAGTTCGTCCGGCCCCAATCCGAGCCGTTTCATGACACCAGGACGGAAATTCTCGATCGTGATATCAGCGCGACGCACCAGCTCAAGGGCCGTAGCCAAGCCATCGGAGGACTTGAGGTCGAGAGTCAAAGACGACTTGCCGCGCGACAGCATATCGGTAGCAGGTGAATGCAACCTGGGACCGCCGGGAGGGTCGATGCGGATGACCTCCGCACCCAAGTCCGCCAGCATCATGCCGACGAGAGGTCCGGCAAAATACTGCCCGAAATCGAGAACGCGAATGTGCGACAGGGGCCGAATCAACGGCATTTCCCCGGAGCGACCGCTGCTCGACGGTCGCGATCCGGCGTGACCTTCAGTCATAGATTAAGCCCTTTCGAAGGTGAGCGACAGCCGTAGCGAACCATCGGACTCAGAATCAGAGACTGCACCCTGGCCTTTGGCGAGGGATATCCGCGAGACGCCGGGCGCGCCCTGTCATGGCCCGACTGCTGGCGGCGACTAGCCTGCCGACGATTGGCGGGCAAGTCATCGCACCCTTTTCCCGGGGGCCGTTTCGGGCGAGAGCAGCAGTGCGATCAGGCAGGCCGCGGCCAACACCATGACGATGAATGCCGGAGAGGCCGCGATGCCCGTTCGGCCGATGAGCCAACTGGAAAGAAGAGGAGTGGTGCCCGCGAATATCGCTACTCCGAAGTTGAAGAGGCTCGCAAAACCGGTAAAACGGACGTTAACCGGGAATGATTCGACGAAGAAGGTGGCGAAGGTGGAGTCACTGAAGGCGAACATGCTGGTCATCAGAATCTGGACGGTCAGCGCGACGGCAAACCCGCCATGGTCGAGCACCAGGAACGAGGGGAAACTGAACACCAAGAACAGCAGAGTATTAGCGATCAGGACCGGCTTGCGCCCAATGCGATCGGACAGCCGGGCGAGACAGTAGAGAGTGGGCAGGTAAACAAGCAAGGCGATGGTGACGATCAGATTGGACTGAAAGGCGCTCAGTTGAACTTCTTCCTGGAGGTAACTGGCCATGTAGGCCAGCACGAGATAGTAAGCTCCGGCATTGATTCCCATGACGAACAAAAGCCGCAAAAAGGTTTTCCAGTGCGCCGAGAAGCCCGCAAGCAAAGGAGGCGCGCTTTGGACTGTACCGTTCCGCACTTCCGCGAAGGCCGGCGTTTCGTCGATCTTTCGGCGAATGTACCAGCCCACGAGCGTCAGCGGTGCGCTGAGCAGGAACGGAACGCGCCAGCCCCACGACTGCATCGCCGCGGTGTCCAGCACGGCCTGCAAGACGGTGACCGAAATCGACGCAAGCATAAAACCCGCGGAGTTTCCGATGGCGATGAAGCTGACGTACCGTGCGCGCCGCCCGGGCGGCGCGTGTTCTCCGACGAGAACCGCCGCACCCGCGTATTCGCCTGAGGCGCAGAAACCTTGGCAGAGCCTAGCCACGAGCAGCAAGATCGGCGCCCAGAAGCCGACCACCGAGTACACGGGAAGCAGACCGATGACAGTAGTGGTCAGGCCAGTGCCGATGATCGTAATGCTCAGAGTGCGCGCACGGCCGATGCGGTCGCCCACATATCCCCAGAACAGCCCGCCCAACGGACGAATGAGAAATGACAGGGCGAAAAGGCCCCAACTCTGGATCACCGCCAAGGCGGGATCGCCGCCGGCGAAGAACACCACCGCGATCGTCCCGGCGACGTAGGCGTACGAGCCGTAATCGAACCATTCGATGATCGTGCCGGCGCACGCACCCGCAATTGTGCGCCGCATCTGAGGCGTGGCCCCTCGCCGAGTTCGGCCATCGACTGCCGTATCGCTCATCAGAACTGCCTTCCTTGGCGTGTCGGGACTCGCGGAGGTCGCTCGTGCGCGACGGGGCTCCGGCCGGCGGGCACCGCGCACGGCGGGCCTTCTCACACGCTGGCCGCGCTCCGTGCGGCTCTCCCGCGTTCCGGCGCGGCATGCCTTGATCAGCAACGACCTGCTGCGCTGACGAGACAGTAGATCGTGGAACAATATTAGTCAACAAGACAGATGACGTCGATCAAATGTCCAGCTAGATCCCATGTTTTCACTCGGACTGGCGGTCCATGCCGTTGCATTGTGGAACGATCTGAGCTAACTTTGGCTCGTGACAGAGGACAGTGAGATCTTCGATCAGGCTGCTTCGGCACCCGCCGACGAGCGGATCGCCAGGGCACTGCGCGACCGGATACTCGAGGGACACCTGCCGCCCGGCACTCAGTTGCGCGACAGCCGGTTGTCCGCGGAGTTCGCGGTTGCCCGCCACACCTTGCGGGGCGCACTGCGCCGGCTGGAGCACGAGGGCCTGATTGTGTACCCGATGCACAAGAGCGCGGCGGTCAAAACGCTGACCGCCGACGACGTGCATGAGATCTACCGTGTCCGGCGGGCATTGGAACTTGGTGCCATCGAGAACAGTTCGGCAGCGCCCGCAGAGGCCTTCGAAGCTCTCGAAGCGACTGTTCACGCCGCCGAGAGCGCGGTGTCGCAAGAAGCCTGGAACCACGTGGGCACGGCGAGCCTGCGTTTTCATCAGGCGATAGTGGGCATGTTCGGCAGCGTCAGCATCGACCAGTTCTTCAGCGGTGTCCTCGCTCAACTGCGGTTGGCGTTCGCCGTCATGAAGGACGAGGCACAGTGGCAGACGCCATGGGTTCCGCGCGATCGAGAAATCTGCGGCCTGATCCGGAGCGGCAACCGTGCCGGGGCGGCCGCGCTGACTCGGCAGTATCTCGACGAATCCGAGCGCGGAGTGGTCGACGTGGTCCGGGCAAACGAAATGAACCAGCGGCGACCAGCACGACGACGCCGGCACAACGCACCCGAGGGAGGACAGTAGATGAGCACCGTGGAAGCGGCGTACCGACCGACCGCCGGAGGTGCGCTTGAGGTGGATCGCGCGTTTTACCAACGGCTGGCGGCGACTCACAATCAGCACAAGCTGGTCGACTCGTTCGAGATACCGATCCGGTCGGGCCGGGCCTGGAAAGTGCCACAGGGACACATCTGCCGCCTGGTGACCATTGACGGACCACAGGTCGCCGACTTGAACGTGTGGAACGCGCATGACCCGCGTGAGCGCATGTGGGCAGCGCGAACCCGGCAGCTGCAGCGTGCGCATGTGAGCACCTTCGATCGGCTGTGGTCGACCTTGCCGTTCCTCCGCCCGCTCGTAACCGTCACGCACGACACCCTTTCCGGCTACGGAGTCGACGGCGACGGCGGACGGGTGCACGACCTGCTCGGCACGCGGTGCGACCCCTATGTCAACCGAATGCTCACCGGTGAGAATTTCGACTTCCACTGCCATTCGAACCTGGTCCGAGCGGTGCTGCCCTACGGTCTCACCGAGTTCGATGTCCACGACGTCCTGAACGTCTTTCAATGCACCGGCCTCACCGATGAAGACCGATACTTCATGAAAGCGTGCCCTGCGCGGCCCGGGGACTTCTTCGAATTCTTCGCGGAACTCGATCTGCTCTGTGCGCTGTCCACCTGCCCAGGCGGCGACCTGTCGGTGCCGATGTGGGGACCGGACGCGCGTGATCCCTTGGATGTCTGCCACCCGATCGGCGTCGAGGTCTACCAACCCAGTCATGACCTGCTCCGCGGATGGCAGCCGCCCGAACGGGCCGCCTACGACACAATGCACGGCCTGCGGGCGCCGCAATGGCAGCACACCCGCTGACCGGCGCGCTCGGCCAGATCACGGCTCACGGCTCACGAAAAGGACCAGGTCACTCGATGCCTCCATGCACGTCCGGGCCGCTGCCCGCCAGGTGCCAATCCGCGAACAGCCGTGCGCCGACGTACATACGGAGACGGCCGGACGAGCGGGACGATCGAACCGAACACGGCACCCGGCGCGCACTTCGGCAAGTTGCCGAGGCTGGACCGCTCGACGTCGTCACCCGCGCCGCCGTCGACTTCGGATTTCAGATCGACGCCGCGAACATCGTGCGGCACTTCCGCGCTCCCGCTTCGGTGGCGCTTGACCACACCGACAACGACCACGTCATTCGCGCCGCCAGGCGGAGGCGGGCCAGCGGCGCGACAGACCACAGCGGTGCACTCGATCAATCGGCGAAGGCGCCAAGGCGCACTGCCCTCGGAGCCGTGATCTGATGCCGGAACCGTTCGTCCGCAATATTCCGACACGATGGACCGACTTCGATGCCAACCGCCACGCCAACAATGCCGTCTACCTGACCTACCTCGAGCACCTTCGCGATAGTTTCTTCATCCAGGCTGGCATTCGCAGGGACTCGACAGTGCTCGCATCAGCCAACCTCACATTCATCACCGCCATACCGCTAGGCGTAACGGAGGTAAGAGGATCCCTGACCGGCATTCGCGTAGGGAGATCCAGCATAACGACCACTGAAATTCTCGCCGCCGACGGCGCACCGGCGATGGAAGCGACATCGGTATCTGTCTATGTCGACGAACAGGGCCGACCATCTCCTGTGCCCGACCATGTCCGCCGTCAACTCGACGCCTACCGCATACCCGTCTCGACCGGAGAGGAGCACCTGTGAAAAACAGCGCGTGTCGCCATAGGATGATCTGCGGTGCCCGAGCCTCGCTCCGGCAATCAGGCCACAACGGCGGTGCGGAAAATCCGTCGATTGCCGACACAAATCGCGCGGCACCAGCGCGCCTTCCTGCACAGGTCTCTTAAAGAAGAAACCCATGTGATCGCCGACGAATTCGTCGCAACTCTCCCACTTGTGATTCCGAGCACAATGGGATCGACGAAGGAAGAAGCTGGAACACTCTCACGACCGAACCGCGCTTATCCGCGAACTCCTCGGTTGGACTACCTGACAAGACTCACGACGGAAAGGTTGACGATGAGTCGAGAAGTCATGATCACCTGCGCTTTGACCGGCAGCGGCGACGGGCACAAGAAGAACCCCAGCGTTCCCGTCACTCCGAAGCAGATCGCCGAGGACGCGCTGCGCGCCGCCAAAGCCGGAGCCGCGGCAGTCCATGCGCACGTCCGCGAACCGGACACCGGCGAGCCGTCCCGGCGTCGCGAACTCTACCGTGAAGTCCTCGAACGGATTCGAGAGGTCGATGACTCCCTGATCGTCAACCTGACTGGCGGCATGGGAGGGGAGATGCTGTTCGGACCGCCGGACAGTCCCCTGGATTTCCCCGCAGAGATGGACTTCGTCAGTCCGACGGAACGCATCGAGCATATCCTCGAGCTTCGCCCGGACATCGGCAGCTTCGACTGCGGATCGGTCAACTTCGGCGACGCGGTCTACGCGACGACTCCGTCATGGCTCGAACAAATGGCCCGGCAACTGCGAGAAGCCGGCGTGGCACCGGAGGTCGAAGTATTCGACCTGGGCCACATCGAACTCGCCAAGAGCCTGATCGCCAAGGGGCTGCTGCCGTCGCCAACGATCTTCCAACTGTGCCTCGGGGTCCGTTACGGCGCCCCCGCCACGCCTGAAGGCCTGCTGGCGATGCGAAGCAGTCTTCCAGCAGACTCCGTCTGGTTCGCGTTCGGCGTGGGTGCACGGCAGCTGCACATCGCCGGCCTCGCCGTGCTCCTTGGAGGACACGTGCGAGTCGGACTCGAAGACAACATCTATCTCGCCCGTGGAGTGCTCGCGACCAACGAACAGCTCGTAGAACGAGCCGTCAAGATCATCGAATCCCTCGGCGACAGGGTCATGGACGTGACAGCGGCGCGCCGCATGCTCGGCCTGACTGCTGTCAAGCCCGGGACATAAGCCCGCACCCGCGCTGGACCGCGCCGCACAAACCGGGTGGGACGCGGCCGCCGCGTCCCCGCGCCCCGCCCGGCTTCCACAGCAAGCCGGTCTGACCGGCAAAGAGAATCACGGAAGCTGGTTCTGCGAGACGGACCGGCTTCTACCCGATCCCGGACACTCCCCGGCGGTGCCGGTCCGCGCGGCCGGCAGGGCGCCCGTCGACCGGGACAGCGCCCGGGGCGCCGTCTCCCGCAGACCGAGGCTGAGCAGCACAACGAGCACCGCGCTCGCCGCCGCGATGACCATCGCTGCTTGCAGGCCCCACCTGTCCGAAGCCCATCCGGCGAGCATGGGGCCGAAGGCGCCGCCCAGCAGTTCGCCCGCGCCCATCGTCACCCCGGCCACGGTCGCCAAGGCACCCGGCGGGACGGATTCGGCGGGGATGACCGCCATGAACAGCGTGAAGCAGCCGACACCGGTGTAGGTCAGCATCATCGCCGCGCCGAGAAGCCACGCGTTGTCCACGAACATCACCGCCAGCGGGCAGCAGACGGCCAGGACCGTGAAGCCGGCCAGCGCGGGCTTGCGGCCGATCCGGTCCGAGATGGCGGGCGTGACGACACCCCACACCATCCAGGCCACGCCGAGGCACGTCATCACCGTTCCCATCGTCCCCGGGGCGAATCCCTTGATTTGCAGCAGATACAGAGGGGTGAACGTGACGATCGCGGAAAACCAGGTGAGGTAGCAAACGGCGATCAGGATGCACAGCACCACATTGCGCGAGCCCAGGGCCTGGCGGAGCGGTACCTTCACCGTCGGCTTCGCTGTCGATCGGGCGGCCGGGAGCAACGGACGTTCGCGGACGATCACCATCAGCGCGGCCGCGATCAGCAGCCCCGGCAACAGTGTCAGGAAAAACGACCAACGCCAGCCGATGGACTCGGCGAGCCAGATGAAGGCGAACGGCGCCGCGATGCCGCCGAGCAATCCCGCCGAAGCCCCCTGGACCAGGCCCATGTTCAGGCCGCGTCGATTCGGCCGGGACGCCTGGATCATCAGCGATTGCGACAACGGGATCACGCCGCCCTCGGCCGCGCCCATGAGAGCCCGCGCGATGAGCAGGCCGGCGAAACCCGTCGCCAGCCCGGAGACCGCGGAGATCAGGGAGAAGAGCACCACGGCCGTGATCAGCAGCGACTTGCGTCGTCCGAGCCGGTCGGAGAGGGCGCCCATCAGGATTCCGGACACCGCCCAGGCAAAGGACAGCGCGCCAGCGGCCAGGCCGAGCTGTGCCGACGACAGCCCGAAGTCGACATTGATGTAGGGCGTGAGGAACGCCAAGGCCTGCCTGTCGAAGAGGACGAACCCCACCCCCAGGAACAGGACGATAAGCAGGCGCCGCTCGTAGCGGTGTGCGTCGGAGCGGGCTTCGCCGGGCGTCATCACGCCGCCTCCGCGCCGGCGAAGCACTGCGAATGACGCTGATGCTGATTGGCAAGCAAGAGGCTCTCGAAATACCCGGGCATCGTTGCCCTGCCTTCCGTCGGGAATCGAATCGGCGTCCGTGAATTCGGTGATTGCGAAGGCCGGGCGCATGAGTTTCAGCTCACGGCAGCGGCCGAGGAATCTCGGCCGCTGCCGTATTGGTGGCCGCTACAGCCGGGTGGCCGACCCGCGTTCCAAGCGGCGCACGACGCCGCCGCCGACCGCGTTGCTCAACATGCCGACGTATTTCGCGGGGTCGAGCGTTTCTCCTTCGTGGATCGGGATGGCGACGCGCGGCGCGACCCGCCGGACGTAGTCGATGGACTCGGCGATCTTGAGCCACGGTCCGTCGATCGCCACGGCGAGGACTCCGACCTCCACTCCGGGCTCGTGAAACGAGTCCCCGGGGTGGAAGAACGCGCCACCGTCGATCAGGTAGCCGAGGTTGGCGCAACTCGGAATCGTTTCGTGCACGGTGGCGTGGACACCGCCGACGATGTCGACGACGGTGTCCCCGAACCGCAGTGTCTCCCCCGGTTCGGCCGGGCGATGCCGCGGCAGGCCGGACATCGTCTCGCCGAGGTCGCCGGGGGCCGCCAGTACTGCCCGGCGGCTCCTGGCCAGCACGCCGCGGACCTTTTCCGGATCCACGTGATCGGGATGCTTGTGCGTGAGCAAAACCGCGTCGATGCCGTCGACGCCGTCGATGTCGGACATGACGCCGGGATCGATGAGAAGCCGGGCGGACCCGGTGTCGACGAGCACGCAGGCGTGTCCGAAGTGGGTGATCTGCAAATGCCTCTCCTGCTCGGTCGGGACGGAGCCGAAAACAAACGGGGTCAGGTGGTGGTGTGGCCGCCGTCGATGTCGAACACCGCGCCGGTGACGAAGGTCGAATCGCGGCCGAGAAGGTATTCGACGAGGCTGGCGATCTCGTCCGGATCGGCCCAGCGCTTGAACAACTGGCGGCCGGTGAGGATTTCCAGCCCGCGTTGCTTGTCCTCGAACGGGTCGAGGGCGGCCCGTCCCAGCGCGGTGTCCACCCCGCCCGGACAGACGGCGTTGCATCGGACATTGTCGGCGGCGTACTCGGCGGCAACGCCGCGGCTCAGGCCGATCACGGCGGCCTTGGACGCGCAGTACACGCTCAGGTTCGGCAGCGCGACCCGGGCGCCCACCGAGGAGATGTTGACGATCGAGCCGTACCGGGCGGCGGTCATGACCGGCAGGACCGCCTGCATCATGAGCAGGTGGGTTTTCACGTTGACCGACATGACCCGGTCGAAATCCTCGGACGAGGTCTCCCGGAGCGGCCTGGGCAGGGTGATGCCGGTCGCGTTGACCAGGCCGTCGATCCTGCCGAAGGTCTCAGTCGCCTTGGCGACCAGGGCCGTCGTCACGCTGGTGTCCAGGCCGTCTCCGGCCTCGACGACCGGCTCGGGGCTGGCCTTGGCGACCTGGTCCGCGGTCTCTCGCAGCGCGGACTCGTTCACGTCGGTCAAGGCGAGGCGGGTGCCATGTCCCCCGAGGCGCACCGCGATGGCCCGGCCGATGCCACCACCGGCCCCGGTCACCACGACCACATCCGAACCACTATTTTTCGCGGTCACGTAGCTTCTCCTGATTCGTAGTCACTGGAATGATTCTTTTCTTCGGCGGCGGACCGTCCGTGCGGTGTCGTGGCACGAGAACGGTAAGAACCGCTGCCAGTACCGCTGGAATGGCGAAGGCGTAGAAACTCCAATTGGCGGAGAGTGCGCCCGCGTTGACCTGGGTGAGAATGTAGCCGCCATAGGTGGGGCCGATGATCGCGCCGATTCTGCCGACGCCGAGTGCCCATCCGAGCGCGGTCGCGCGAGCCTGCGGAGGATAGAGCCCGCCGATGAACGCGTTGACCAGGGTTTGCGTGTTCGAGCCGAATCCGGCGAGTGCGCCGACGAGGAGCATCGGCGCGGTCGCGGGCCTGAGGATGAAGAGCAGGACCGCGACGGCGGCGACGCAGAACGAGCAGGCGATGACGAGTTTCTCGCCCACCCGGTCGGCCAGCGCGCCGGCGATGATCACGCCGGCGACAGCACCGATGTTGAACACCAGCAGGAAGGTCAGGGCAGATCCCATCGGGTAGCCCGCGTTGCGCATCAACTGCGGCAGCCAGGTGTTGAGCCCGTAGACCAGCAGCAGCCCGATGACGGAGATGATCCAGAGAAGCGAAGTCATCGGCAGACGACGACCGCCCATGATCGTCTTGGCTGTCTCGACGAGCCCGCGCTTCGGATCGGCGGGCCGGGAATCCGTCGGCGGCTCGTACTCAGCGAGACCGAACCGCCGCGCGTAGGCCGCCGCCTCGTCGTGCCGTCCTTTCGCCGTGAGGAAGGCGATCGATTCGGGCAGCATCCGGATGGCGAGCGGCACGACGACGACCAGGGGCGCGATGCCGATGACGAACATGATCCGGAACCCGCCGACGGGCAGCAGTACGAGCGCGAGGACCGCGGCGAGCATTCCTCCGATCGAATAGCCGGAGAACATCACCGCGTTGTTGAGCTGTCGACGCCGCGCTGGGGAATACTCCGCGGTCAGCGCGATCGCGGTGGGGATCACTCCGCCCAGCCCCAGCCCGGTGACGAAGCGCAGCAGGGTGAAAATCTCCGGATTGGGCGCCAGCGCGGTCAGCGGCATGGCGATCGAGAACCAGACGAGGCAGCCGATCATCGTCCGGCGCCGGCCGACGATGTCGGTGAGCGTGCCTACGACGAGCGCTCCGGCCAGCGTCCCGACGAGCGCGAGGCTTCCGATGTGGCCGACGTCAGCCGGAGTCAGTGCCCACGGCCGGTAAGCGAGCAGGTCGGGGACGACGGTCCCGTACACGATCAGGTCGTACCCGTCGAAGACCACGGTCAGGCAGCAGATCAGCAGGATCCATCTGGTGCTCCGCGCGGCCTCGCGGCCCGTCGCGACATTGCGAGCGGACATGGTTCTTTCCGTTCTCCTGGGGGAAGGCAGGACAATTCCGCGCCGTTTCCGGCCTCATTTCGCGGACTGCCGGCGGTAATGGGGTTGGCTACCCGTAGCTCGGGTCCGCGGCCACCTCGATGTCGAGCACCAGCGGGCCGGTCCGTGCGGCGAGTGCCGGCAGGTGTTCGGCGAGTGTCGCCGCCAGCTCGTCGTAGTCGCTGATCCGCTGGGCCGGGCAGCCGAGCCCCGCCGCGATCCCGGCGATGCTCACCTCGGCGAACGACGGCCATGGCGGTTTGCCCTGCCCGGACTGCTCCGCGAGCCGGTCCATGATCGCGTAGCCGCCGTTGGACAGCACCACGAACAGTGCCCCGACGCGGTAGTGGGCGGCGCTCCACAGTCCTTGGATGCCGTAGAGCGAGGAACCGTCTCCGAGCACGGCGACGACGGGGCGGCGTGGTGCGCCCAGTTTGAGCCCGATCGCCGCGGGCAGGCCGAATCCCAGGCCGCCCGCGGCCGCGCTCACGAAACCGAGCGGAGCGCGGGCGGGGACGCGGCGGTGCAACTCGGGCCGGCTCGACGGCGACTCCTCGACCACGATCGTGTCGCGCGGCAGTCCGCGGGCCAGGAGGTCGAAGACGTGTCCGGGCCGAAGCGGCTCTCCGGTTCGCGGAGGAGCCAAGGGAGTCACCGGCGGGCGGGCGGCGGCGGGTCGCCCGTCGCGGGCGCGGACCCGGCCGGCGAGGGCTTGGCAGGTCAGCGCGACATCGGCGACGAAGGCACGATCGGCGACGCTGTGATGGGTGTCGTCCGCATACGGTGTCACCTGGAGGACGGTGCTTGTCCGGGGAACCAATTCGCCCGGCTCCCAAGGATACTGCCGAAACACCGGCGCGCCGAGCACCAGGATCACGTCGTGCCGGCCCAGGACCGACCGCACCGCGGACCGTGCCGGGGGCAGGTGCCCGCTGAACGCGGGGTGGTCCTGGGGAAAGCCTGCGCGCGCACCGAACGGCTCCTGCCACACCGGTGCTCCGAGGCGCTCGGCCAGTGCGGCGACGGCGGCCCAGTTCGACTGGCCGTCCGAGGCGGAGCCGACGACGAGTGCCGGTGTGTGGGCGTTGTCGAGGGCGGCAGCGAGATCGTCGATCTCGGCGCCGAGGGTGGGCCGTCCCCGGCGGATGTCGGCAGGGGCCGCCGCGCGGAGTTGCCCGGCGGGTTGAAGCCAGTCGTCCATCGGCACCACGACCAGCGCGGGGCCCTCGCCGGTGACCGCTTCGTGGTGCGCGCGGGCGACCGCACCGGGGACGTCCTCCGCGCGTGCCGGATGGCCCGTCCACACGGGATAGTCGCCGACGAGTCCGGACAACCGGCCGGCGAGGAAGGGATCATGGGCGAGATGGCGGCGGTCCTGTTGCCCGACCACGACCACCAGCGGCACCCGGTTGGTCCGCGCGGTCGCGAGCGCGCCCGCGGCGTTGGCGAGCCCCGCCGTCGTGTGGAGATTGACGAACGCGGGACGGCCGGTCGCGGTCGCCCAGCCGGTGGCCATGCCCACGACACTGCCCTCGTGCAGCGCGAGCTTGAAGTCAAGGTCGTCCGGAAGTCCGGTGAGGAACGTGATTTCCGTCGATCCGGGGTTGGCGAAGATCGTGGTCGTCCCGTGGTGCCGCAGTACTTCGAAGACCGCCTTCCGTACGGTTTTCTCCGGAGCGGCTTCGTCGACGACGAGATCGGGGTCCGCGGTGGTCATCAGAGTTGTCTCCTCGAGCGGGTGGTGAAGGAAGCGCGGGCTCAGATCGGGTAGTGGCGCTCGCCGGACTGCTGCGTGATCCAGCGCAGTTCCGTGAACTCCTCGAGAGCGGCGCGGGAGCCGAACCGTCCCCATCCGCTGGCGCCGACGCCCCCGAAGGGCATCTGCGGTTCGTCGTGGACGGTCGCGCCGTTGATGTGGCAGATGCCCGACCGGATGCGGCGGGCCACGTCGAGGGCCTGCCCGCCGTCGCGGCTGAAAACGGCCGCCGCAAGCCCGTATTCGGTGTCGTTGGCGGTAGCGACCGCCTCGTCCGCGTCGGCGGCTTCGATGACCGACACGACCGGGCCGAAGGTTTCCTCGTGGTAGATCCGCATGGCCGGGGTGACGTGCCGGAGGACAGTCGGCTGCACGTACAGCCCGTCCGCCGAGCCTCCGGCGAGCACCTCTGCCCCCTGTCGCACAGCGTCCTCGACGAGCGCCATCACGTGGTCGCGGGCTCCGGCGTGCACGAGCGGGCCGATCTGGGCGGCGTCGTCGTCCGGCGGGCCGACGACGAGCTTCGCCGCTCGTTCGGCCAACAGCGCGCTCAGTTCGTCAGCCGCGGGGCGTTCGACGATCACCCGCTCGGTGGACATGCAGATCTCGCCCTGGTTCATGAAGGCCCCGAAACTGGCAGCCGCCGCAGCTGCCTCGAGGTCCGCGTCGGCGAGGACCACGACCGGAGCTTTGCCGCCCAGTTCGAGCACCACGCGCGTCAGGTGCCGGCCGCCGAGTTCGCCGACGATCCGGCCAACTCTGGTGGAGCCGGTGAAGTTGACCCGTGCGGTCGCCGGATGGGCCACCAGCGCCTCGACGATCGACGGCGCGTCCTCGGGCGCGTTGGCGATCAGGTTGACCGCTCCGGCCGAAGCCCCCGCGTCGTGGAGGATCTCCACGATGGCAGCGTGCGTGAGCGGCGTTTGCTCGGACGCTTTGAGCACGACCGTGTTGCCGTAAATCAGCGGCATCGCCACTGCCCGGACTCCGAGGATCAGCGGCGCGTTCCAGGGCGCGATCCCCACTACGACACCGGCGGGCTGGCGGATCCCCATCGCCGTCAGGCCCGGCACATCGGACGGGATGACCTCGCCCACCGCGGAATAGGCCTGCGCCGCGGCTTCGGCGAGGAGGTCTTGCGCGACCTGGACGTTGAATCGGCACCACGGCCGGGTCGCGCCCATTTCCCGGCCCATGATCGCCGACAGCTCGGCGGCCCGTTCACCGAACAGTTCGGCGGCGCGCAGCAACACTTTCCGCCGCCGCGCGGGCGGAGCCCGGCCCAGCCGGGCAACGCTTCCGCGGCCGCGTCGACCGCGCGCCCGGCGTCGGCGACGGTGGCCGCCGCGACGTCCGCGATCGGTGCCGCGGTGACGGCCTCGACAGTCCGCACGTAGCGGCCGTCCTGCGCCGGCACGGATCGGCCGGCGATGAAAAGGCCGGACTTCCCGACTCGCGGCTCCTCGGCCGATCCGGTTCCGATGGGCGACATCGGCCTCTCCTCCACGCTTCGGTGTTCTGGTGGCCATCACCAGACTGCGGCGAGTATCCGGAGCCGCCGGGGAGAGGAACAACGCCTTCGTTCATTGAACGGACATCGGCCGCGCTCAGCCGTTGCGTGCCTTGATGCCCGGACGCCAGCCGAGCATCCGGGAAATGCCGAGCCCGCTGGCGATGACGGACGGGAGAACCGCCTGCCGTTGAACCGATCCGGACCGCACGACGACCGAGAGCGCGGCCACCACGCGTCCTTCGTGGTTCATGACGCGCGTCGCGATCGAGTCGGCGCCTTTGGTCAGTTCGCCGTCCACCAGCGCGCTGCCGGTGCGGCGGCAGTCGGCCAGTTCGCGCCGAAGCGCACCGGGGTCAGTGATCGTCCGCGGCGTGTAGCGCTGCAGCCCGCTTTCCAGGATCTTGTTCGTCAAGGCGGGTCCTCCGTGGCTGAGCAGCACCTTGCCGACTCCGGAGCAGTGCAGCGGCAGCCGTCCGCCCACCTGCGAGACCAGCCCGAGGGCACGGCGCGCGGACAACCGCTCGATGATCACCGCCTCGGTGCCCTCCAGGACGGCGAGCTGAACGTGCTGGTGCAGGGCGGTGTACAGGTCTTCCATGACAGGCTGGGCCATCGTGCGCAGCGATTCGGTCAGGGGCGCGAGCGTCCCCAGCTGCCACAGGCGAAGACCGACAGCGAAGCGGCCGTTGGGACGTTTCTCGAGCGCGCCGGCACTGGTCAGTTCCAGCACGAGCCGGCGCGCGGTCGGATGCGGCAGCCCGGTCTTGCGCGCGAGGTCGGCCAGGCTCAGCTCGACCTCGCCCGGCCCGAAGGAGAACAGCAGATCGAGAAGCCGGGAACTCACGCTCCGCCCGGGTTCGCTGGTCCGCGGCACGCCGATCACCTCGCTGTCTTCGCGCCCCTCGAATGTTCGTTCAATGAAACATCATGGCCCGACGCCGGCCCAGCCGGGCAGCATGGGCGGGGTGAAAACAGACCGTGGCCACGCATCGATCGCGCGGATCGCCGGAGGAGACGAAGAATGACAGCACGCACGATCGCAGGGCCGAGGATCGCGATTCTCGGCGGGGGCATCGGCGGGCTCGCCGCCGCGGCTTTCCTTCAGCAGCAAGGGATCCAGGCCACCGTGTACGAGCAGGCGGCGCGGCTCGCCGAGGTGGGCGCCGGTCTCGTGATCGCTCCCAACGCCGGACGCCAGCTGCGCAAGCTCGGCGTCCTCGACCGCCTGCGCGAGGACGCGGTCCGGCTCGACACCGGCTGGCAATTCCGGCGCTGGGCGGACGGCACGGTGCTCTCCGAGGAGAATCTCGCGGCGTCCTGTGAGCGTCTCTACGGCGAGCACACCTACACCGCACACCGAGCCGCGCTCCTCACGGCCATCCGGTCATGTGTGCCGCGGCATCTCGTCAAGCTCGGCCACAAATGCACCGGCCTCGACGCCGTCGGCGGTGCCTGGCGGATCCGCTTCGCCGACGGCCGCTCGGCCGAGGCCGACGTCGTGATCGGCGCGGACGGGGTGCACTCCACCGTTCGCAACACCATCATCGGCTCCTCGCCCGCGACGGACTCCGGCTTGTGCGCCTTCCGGGCGCTGGTTCCGGCCGGCGACGCACCCGACTTCGCCCGTCAGCCCGCGCAGACTTTGTGGATCGGGCCCGGCCATCATCTGGTGCACTACCCGATCTCCGCGGGCAAGTACGTCAACCTGGTCGCCTTCGCGCCCGCGGGCGGCGACACCGTCGAGTCCTGGACCGCGACCGCGACGGTCGAGGAATTCCTCGCCGAGTTCGGCGGCTGGGACCGCCGTCTGACCAGCCTGATCCGGGCCGCGGGCACCCCCGGGCGGTGGGCCTTGCTCGACCGCGCCCCGCTCGCCCGGTGGTCGGAAGGCAGCGCGACGCTCCTCGGCGACGCCGCGCATCCGATGTTCCCGTTCTTCGCCCAAGGCGCCGCCCAAGCGCTGGAGGACGCCGCGGTCCTGGCCCGTTGCCTGGCCGAGGACATCGACGATCCCGCGACCGCGCTGCTGCGTTACGAAGGGCTCCGCATCCCCCGCACTACCCGGCTCCAGACGGTCAGCCACGGCCGCTCCCACGTGAACCACCTTCCCGACGGCCCGCAGCAGCGGGCCCGCGACGCCGCGTTCGCCCAGGAGGACCCGCTGGTCGCCAACGGCTGGATCTACGAATACGACCCCGACGCGGTGCTCGCTGAGAGGTAAAGAGCATGGGTGTGCTGGAGCGCTTCGCGGTGTTGAGTTCCCCGGACCTCGACGAGTTCCGCCATTCGGTGTCGCAGTTGCTCACGCCGCACCGGCTGACGCCGCTCGCCCCGGGCACGCCCGAGGTGCGCACCGACCTGGCGAAGGCCTCGCTGGGGCCGGTTTCGCTGGTGTACTGCCGTAATCTCGGCACCGAACTCGGCGTGCAGCTGACCGAGCAGGTGGACTACTACGACATCAATCTGGCCCTGCACGGCCGCAACCGGGTCGTCTTCGGACGAGACGAGGTGGTCGTCGACCAGGCTCGCGCAGCAGTCATCTCCCCTCGGATGCAGGTGGACATGCGGCTGAGCGACGACTACCGCCAGCTGCACGTCCGGGTCGAGCGCCAAGCCCTCACCGAGCACCTGGAGGCCATGCTCGGCTGCTCCGCGTCCGCCGTCCTCCGCTTCCGGCCGGACATGGACCTGACCGCACCGGCCATCGGATCGTGGTGGCGGACCGTCCGGTCGCTGCTGCGAGAGCTCGATCATCCGGGAAGCCTCGCCGAGCTCTCCCCTGCCGCGGTGCCGTGGGCAAACCTGCTGATGACCGGCTTGCTGCTCGCACAGCCCCACAACTATTCCCCGCAGCTGGACCGGATCGCGACCGGACTGCACCAGCAACCGCCGGTGCGGCGGGTGATGGAGATCGTCGAAGGCGACCCCTCCGCAGGACTGAGCGTCGAGCGGCTGGCGCGCGCCGTGCGGATGACGCCGCGCTCGTTGCAGCGGCACTTCCGTTCGGCGTTGGGCATGTCGCCGCACGAGTACGTGCAGCAGGTGCGGCTCGCGCGCGCCCACGAGGAACTCCGCGCCGCCGAACCTCACAGTGTCACAGTGACCGAGGTGGCGCTGCGGTGGGGATTCACTCACGTGCCGCGCTTCGCCGCCCTCTACCGCAAGCGCTACGGGACCAACCCGTCGCACACTCTGCGCGGCACGGCCTGACCCGCGCGGACTTGTTGGCCGACGAGTTCGCCAAGCAAGGGCGGGAAAACGGTTCGTTCAATGATCAGCAGCCTTCTGCCGACACGGCCGTCGATGCCAGGCTCGTGCCGCAATCAGAAACCGAGTCCGTCCGGAGTGATGTAGTGCGATTCATCCATACCACGCTGCCGCAACGAGTCCGGTTCGCTTCGGGAGCCGCGGCGGCCGGAGTGCGGGCGGAGGCGGAGTGGCTCGGCGCCCGGCGGGTCATGGTGATCGCCGCCGACGCCGAACGGGCGCTCGCCGACGAGATCGCGGCCGATCTTCCGGTGGCGCTGCGGCACCACGAGGTCGCCATGCACGTCCCCGTCGAACTGGCCGAACGAGCCCGCGCCGCGGCCGCGGACCATCAGGCCGACGCGATCGTCTCGGTCGGCGGCGGCTCGACCACCGGACTGGCCAAAGCGACCGCCCTCACGACCGGACTGCCGATCATCGCCGTGCCCACCACGTACGCCGGCTCCGAGGCGACGGACGTCTGGGGCCTGACCGAGAACGCGGTGAAGACCACCGGACGCGATCCGCGCGTGCTGCCCGCCGCGATCGTTTACGACCCTTCGCTGACGCTCACCCTGCCCGCGGACCTGAGCGTGGCGTCCGGGCTGAACGCGCTGGCGCACTGCGTGGACAGTCTCTGGGCTCCGCGAGCCGATCCGATCAACGCGGCGCTGGCGGCGGAGGGGTGCGGGCACTCAACGCCGGGCTTCCCGAGGTGGCTGCGGATCCGTCCGGATTGGACGGTCGCGAGCATGCCCTGTACGGCGCTTACCTGGCCGCGACGGCGTTCGCCTCGGCCGGTTCGGGGCTGCACCACAAGATTTGTCACGTCCTCGGCGGAATGTACGACCTCCCCCACGCGCAAACCCACGCTGTCGTGCTGCCTTATGTCCTGGCGTTCAACGCACCGAACGCACCCGACGCCGACCGCCGGCTCGCAGCGGCATTCGGCACCGATACCGCGCTGGCTGGCCTGCAAGCCCTGCGCGCGCAGCTAAGCGCACCGGCGGCCTTACGGGACTACGGCCTCGCCGAAGCCGACCTGCCCGCCGCGGTCGAGGCGATCCTCGAAGCCGTGCCCGACAGCAATCCGACCCCCGCCACCGTCGACAACCTCGCCGCGCTGCTGCGCGCGGCATGGGAAGGAAGTGAACCCGCATGACGACCGACCGGGAAACCCCGGCGACGGTCTCGCCGGAGCAATCCGAACGCGAGGCCGAGCTGATCCGGCGAGTGCTGAGTTCCTTCGACGGCTGCGGCGACGAACGGCTCAAGCAGCTCATGCAAGCCCTCGTCCGGCACCTGCACGCCTTCCTGCGCGAAGTGCGGCTGACCGAAGCCGAGTGGGGCGAGGCGATCGAATTCCTCACCGCGGCCGGGCACCTCACCGACGACAAACGGCAGGAGTTCGTACTGCTCTCCGACGTCCTCGGCGCCTCGATGCAGACCATCACCATGAACAACGAAGCATGCGGCGACGCGACCGAAGCAACAGTGTTCGGCCCGTTCTTCGTCGAGAACAGTCCGGAGATCGAACTCGGCGGGGACATCTCCTTCGGGGCGAGCGGCGAACCGTGCTGGGTCGAGGGAACGGTCACCGACACCGAGGGCAACCCACTGGCCGGCGCGCGCATCGAGGTCTGGGAGGCGGACGCGGACGGTCTCTACGACGTCCAGTACGACGACGACCGCACCGCGGCCCGGGCGCACCTCTACACCGACGACGAGGGCGGCTACCGGTTCTGGGGCGTCACCCCGACCCCGTACCCGATCCCCGACGACGGACCGGTCGGCCGGATGCTGACGGCCGTGCGCCGCTCCCCGATGCGCGCGTCCCACCTGCACTTCCTGGTCGCCCACGAGGGCCACCGGACCCTCGTCACGCACATCTTCGTTCGCGGCGACCGCTACCTCGGCTCGGACTCCGTCTTCGGGGTCAAGCAGTCGCTGGTCAAGGACTTCAGCCGGCAGGAGCCCGGCTCCGCGGCACCCGACGGCCGCGACCTCGGCCGGACGAGCTGGTCGAAGGCCCGGTTCGACATCGTCCTGGCCCCGGCGGGCACGTGACCCCCGTACTTCGGACAACGATGGCAAAGGAGCACGAGTGACTGACTACGACCCGTTCGTCAACGAGGTGGAACCCGCGCCCGGCACGCACCGGATCCGGCGGATCGTCACCGGGCTCGACCCCGACGGCGAATCCACCGTGGTGCTCGAGGACCGGGGGCGATGGGCGCGCACCGGCCACGGCGTGCCGGGCTATGTCGTCACGGATCTCTGGCGCACGGACACGACGCCCGCCGACAACAGCGGGCCGCCGCGGGACCCGATGGACACCGACGAGAAGCTCCCCATCGCACCGACAGCGACCGGCACCGTGTTCCGCACGCTCGAACTGCCGCCAGACTCCGAATGGCGCTTCGACCGGGACGGCAACGAAATCCGGCCGCTGGCCGTGCACACCACCCGTTCGATCGACTACGCGATCGTCCTGCGCGGCGAGGTCTGGGCGGTCCTGGACGCGGCGGAAAGGCGCATGGCGGAAGGCGACGTGCTGGTGCAGCGAGGCACCTCCCACGCGTGGTCCAACCGCTCCGGCGAGCCGTGCCTGATCGCCTTCGTGCTGGTCGGCGGGACCCTCCCGGAGGACGGCCCGCCGGCCTGACGATCCCGGCTGGCAGAGCCCGGTCCCCCGCCGTTCACGACGCGTACGGCGAGGGGCCGGGCTTGTCGTCCAACGGCACCCGGCCCGAGCGGGCGAACCGGCAGATCATCATGTAAACGCCGACGACGTACAGAAGTTCGGCGATCGCGCGCGAGGAGAGTTCTCGCGCAGCGGCGGCGTAAACCGCATCGCTCACGTCGACATTGCGCACGCAGTCCTCGGTGAAGGCGAGCGCCGCCCGGTGCTTGAGACCGAACGCGGCAAAGTCGCCGCGGTCGATCGCGGCGATCTGCGCGTCGGAGATGCCGACGCTTTTGGCGGTCACGATATTCTGCCGCCAGACGTAGTGGCAGTCCGACAGTTTGCCGACGAGCAGCACCGCGAGCCGTTCGGTCCGGGCGTCGAGCTCCAGGTCCTGAAAGAGCCCGGCCAGGCAATCGACGAACGGCGGATACAACGTCGTGGCTCCCGCCATGGCCCGGAACAGGTTGACGTCAGGCAGCTTCGCGAACGCGGCCCGCACTTCCTCCGGGGCCGAATCCGGGTCGATCAGCGGGAGCCGTCCGGCGTTGTCGTTCATTGCGCATTCTCCTCGTCGGCGGAGCGCCTGTCGGCGTAGTTCTTGATGGCGGTCACGATCGCGGCATAACCGGTGCAGCGGCACAGGTTCCCGCTGATGGCCTGGCGGATCTCGTCCTCGTCCGGAGCGGGATTGCGTTCGAGCAGGTCCTCCGCCGAAAAAAGCATGCCCGAAAGGCAGTAGCCGCATTGGAACGCGTTGGCGTCCCAGAACGATTCCTGGAGTCCGCTCAGACCTTCCGTGCTCATCGACTCCAGCGTCTCGATCTCCGCGCCGTCTTCGGCGACGGCGAGCCGGAGGCAGGACTTGGTGATCCGGCCGCCCAGCCGGACCGTGCAGGCCCCGCAGTCGCCGGTGAGGCAGCCGATCTTCGGTCCGGTGACGCCGAACCGGGTGCGGAGTGCTTCGATCAGCAGATCACGCCGGTCCACCGCCGCCGTGCGGCGCTTCCCGTTCACGGTCAGCTCAAGGACCGTCAGGTCGTCATCCATGCCGTTCCCCCTCAGTGCCCGGTCTTGCTGCGCGTTTGCCGATGCCCGCCCGGGCCATAGCGAGCGCCCTGCGGGCCACCGGGCCCGCGACCGCGGCGCGGTACTCCCCCGGGGCGAGCACGTCGGTCCAGGGGACGGAAACCGCGTCCGCCGCCTGCGCCGCGGCCGCATCCAGTTCCTCGTCGCCGAGCGGACGTCCGAGCAGACCGGAGAGATCGACCGTGAGCGGCACCGGCTCAACCCCGCCCAGGACGAGCCGCACATCAGCGCAGCGGCCCGCATCATCGAGGCGCAGAAGCACCGCCGCGGTGGCGATCGGCCAAGAACTGCCGCCCCGCTTCACCTTCACGTAGCCATGCGCGAAAGCACGCGAAGACGGCACCTCGAAACCGGTGATCACCTCGGCGGCAGCGAGCACGGTTCGCCCGGCGTCGAGGAACAGTTCCGCGACCGGCACCCGGCGTACTCCCGCCGGGCCTGCGACGACCACGTTCGCGCGGAGAGCGACGAACGTCGCGGGAACGTCGGACTGCGGCCGGGCAGCCGCAACGGAACCGCCGATGGTGGCCTGGTTTCGCAATGCCGCTCCGCCGGTCACCCCGGCTGCCATGGTGTGCAGGAGCGGCGCGTGGCGCGCGACGTCCTCGCTGGCAAGGAGATCGCTGTAGGTGCACATCGCGCCGAGACACAGCCGGGATCGCTCGACCGAGATCGTCGCGAGCCCGGCATGGCGGAGATCGACGACGCGTCGCGGGCGGGACTCGGCACGTTCCATCTCCGGCACCACCCAGGTGCCGCCGGCCAGCAGCCGGCTCTCGCCGTCCAGTGCGGCGACGAGACCGGCGACGGTCCGCGGCGCGAGGTACTCGAAGCGGGTCGGGATCATCGCCGCGCCTCCCTGAGCGCGCGCAGGATCGCGACCGGGCTCAACGGCGTGCGGTCGAGCGAAGCCCCTAGCGGCGCGATCGCGGCGTTCACCGCGTTGAACGCCGCCGCCAGCGCCCCGGAGAATCCCGCCTCCCCGACGCCCTTCGCGCCCAGCGGCGTCCCCGGAGCCGGGGTGCAGAGGTGGCCGAGTTCGACCCGCGGCACGTCGACCGCTCGCGGGAGCAGGTAGGTCTTGAAGCCGGTCGTGAGCGGGATCCCGTTGTCGTCGAAGAGAATTTCTTCGCCGAAGGCCGCGCCGAGGCCCATCACGACGCCGCCGGTGACCTGCCCGTCGACCATCAGCGGATTGATCACGGTGCCGCAGTCGTGCGTCGCCACGTGCCGCAGCAGCGTGACGACCCCGGTTTCGGTGTCGACTTCGACGACGGAGGCGTGCACCGCGTAGGGATAGGTCGTATACGTCTGCATCCGGCCCAGCGCGTCCGGCACCTCGCGGATGTTGGCGGGCCGGTACGTGCGGGTCGACTCCAGGTGCGGCTCGAAGTCGAGCTGGAGCAAGTAGGAGCGGGTGTACACGGCCGTGGCGACCTCGGCGACGGAGACGCTGCGGGACGAGTCGCCGACTAGCCGGACGACGCCGTCCTCGATCAGCACCGGTTGCCCGGGATCCGCTCCCAGCAGCACGCGGGCAGCCGTGCGGATCTTGCGCGCCACGTCTCGTGCGGCGAGCACCGCGGCGTTGCCGCCGGTCACCAGGGAACGGCTCGAAATATTGCCGAAGCCGTACGGACAGGTGCCGGTATCGCCTTGCACTACGGAGACGGCGTCCAAACCAACACCCAGTTCGTCCGCGACGAGCTGGCAGATGCCCGTATCGCTGCCGGTGCCGGGACTGGTGACTCCGGTGAGCACCGACACCCGGCCCGACGGGCTCATCCGGACTGTCGAGGTGTCGTACGCCGCGACGAAAGCGCCTGGGATGTCCGCACTTTCCGGCATGAGCTCGAATCCGATGCCGATCCCGAGGCAACGGCCTTCCTCCCGCAGCCGCGCCTGCTCAGCGAGCAGCTCTTGGCAGGAAAGGATTTCCAGCGTCTTGTCGAGGGCGGCGCCGTAATCGCCGCTGTCCAGCTCCAGACCTGAGGTGTGCCGGTATGGGAAGGCGTTCGCACGGACGAAGTTGCGCCTCCGCACGGTGATGGCGTCGATGCCGGTCGCGGACGCGATCCGCTCCATGATTCGTTCCAGCAGCAGCGTCGCGCCGTCCTTGCCGAACGGTTTCGTGCCGCTCCACGGCGCCTTGTTCGTAACCACCACCCGATAGCGCACCTGGCAGTGCGCGATGGCGTAACCGAGTCCCGTCGAGAGCGCGCCGACGTACGCCATCCCCCAACCGTGCGTCGGCGCCGCGGCACCGTGATCGGTGAGGGCTTCGACGTCGAGGGCGAGCAGGCGGCCGTCGCCGTCGAAAGCCACCCGGTAAGACAGCACTTGTTCCCGGGCAGCGGGCAGCAAGGACGCCGCGCGTTCTTCCCGCCAGCTGACCGGCCTGCCGACAATCCGCGAGAGAACAGGCGCGATGAAGTCCTCGCGGCTCCCGTACATCTTCAATCCGAACGAACCGCCGACCTTGGGCGCGATGACGTGGATGTGCTCCTCGGGCAGTCGCATCGACGCGGCGAGCACTGTCCGAAGCACATGGGGGTTCTGTGTCGACGCGTAGAGAGTCAGTTGCTGGCCGTCGGCGTCCCAGTCGGCCAGGTACGTGCGCGGCTCCATCGGTGCCGCGGTGCCACGGTGAGTGCGCAGTTCGCCTTCGAGCACCTGCGCGGCACCGCGCGCCGCCTCGGCGAAGTCGCCGCTTCCGACTTCGCCTTCGATGAGGACGTTTTCGCCCCAGTCCGGATAGAGGAGCGGGGCGTCCGCGGCGAGCGCGGACTCCACGTCGAGCACGACCGGCAGCGGCTCGTAGTCCACCTCGACACTCGAACAGGCCGCACGGGCGTCCGCCTCCGAAGCCGCGACCACCGCAACGACCGGCTCACCGGCGTAGACGACCTTCCCGACGGCCAGCGGGAACACGGCGCTGTGATGTCCCCCGAGCAGCCCGGCGTCCAGGCCGTGCGGAATCTCGTCGCACCACGAGGCCAGGTCTTCGCCGGTGACCACCGCGATCACGCCGGGAGCGCTTTCCGCCGCCGCCGTCTCGACAGACCGGATCAGCGCGTGCGCGAGCGGCGCGCGCACCAGGGCGGCGTAGACCGTGCCCGGCAGCACGATGTCACCGGTATAGGTCGCGCGCGCCGTCAGGTAGTCGTCACCGTCGTGCTTGCGGACCGGGCGACCCACAACCTTGCCCGTGGCCCGCGTTCCCGCCTCCGTGGGCGTATCTCCGCGCGTCACCGCGCTCCGCCATTCCGGACATCAGCCATGGACGCACGCTAGGACTCGGCCAGGCCGCGGTCGATCCGTTCCCCGACAGCGTGATCCGGTTCCCGCCAGAAACAGCGGCGGTCTCCGGCGAAACCGGCCGCCCGGTCATTCAATGAACATGACGTTGTGCGCGGACCGGCGGCGGCGCGAGCATTCCGTGCCAGCACTCAGAACTCCGCGCAATCACAAGGAGACCAGCCGTCGTGAAATTGTTCGACGTTCGCAGCGTTCCGTCCGGAGTCGACGCCGCACTCGCGCGCGTCGAGAATCCCCGGCATCGGCACATGCTGAAAAATTACCGCCGGCACGCGCTGCTGGAGGTGTCCGGATTCTGGGAGGACATCCTCGTTCCCGCCATGATCGTCGACAATCCTTCGTACCGGATCAGCGAACGCGGCCGTACCACGGTCTGCGAAGGCATGGCGGAAGTCCGTGCCTTCTACTCGAAGGTCGTCGGGGAGAACATGAACGTTTTCGGTGCACTGGAAGAAGAAGTCGCCGTCTCCGACTACGGCATCTTCATCGAAGCCGTCTTCGCGCAAATACTGCGAGGGGACGATCCCGCTCTCGCCGGCGAGGACACCGACCCGCAGCGCACCTACCAGGTGTCGCACAATTTCGCCGCCGCGTGGCCCTACCGCGACGGGCGGCTGTACGGAGAGTTCATCTACGAGGACTTCGGCAGCTGGCGGGTGGACGAGGTGGACGCCTCCGCGCTGACCACTCCCGAGCAGGCACGCACCATCTTGGCTCCCTACCTCGCCGAAAGCCCGCTGTCCGAGATCGAAGAAGGGTTGAAACTCTTCGAGAACGGCCTCCGCTAAGTCTTTCGAAGTCCGTTCCCACGACAGCGCAGTCGAAGGACTCAGCAATGGACGCGAAACCCGCCCCCCAAGCGACCCCCTCGAACAGCATCCGCCCGCCGGTTCGAAACTCGGCAGGGCTGATCGTGCTCCTCGCGAGCGCGGCCCTCGGCGCGGAAGCCGGTGCCGTGCTCGGTCCGGTCGTCGTGCTGATCCGCGACGATTTCCGCCTCTCTCCTGGCCAGGCAGGTCTGGTCATCTCGATGCACGGCCTGCTGATCGCGGCCTGCGCCCCAGTGGCCGGCGCTCTGGCGGACCGGGTCGGCACGAAACGACTGCTTACGGCGTCCCTCATCGCCTACGGCGTGTTCGGCGGGCTGGGAGCCCTGTCCGGAAACTATCCGCTGCTCCTGCTGATCCGGGCGCTGTTCGGCGTGGCCGTCGGCGTCATGACGGTCGCCTACACAGTAGGCATGCTCACCCTCCGGCACAGCAGGGACCGCGCCACCGTCATGGGCTACCAGTCCGGGATCGGGAACGTCGGCCAGGTGCTGTGGCCGCTGCTGGCCGGAATCGTCGGCGGCCTCGGCATCGGCTGGCGCGGCCCCTTCCTCCTGTACCTGGTCGCGCTGCCTCTCGCCGCGGCGGCCGTCTGGCTTCTTCCGGACACTCCGAGGAAGAACAACTCTCAGCCTTCCGCACACTCTGCCGACACCGTGCGCATGCGGTCGGTAATCCGCGACGCCCCGGTCCTCCTCTGGCTGTATGCGCTGATCTTCATCGTCGCCGTGCTGCTGTATGTTCTCGTGGCGTTCTTGCCCCAGCGCCTGAACCAACTCGGAGTGTCCGGCCCGCTGGAAGTGGCGGGGTTCCTCGCCGCGGCCACCGGTCCCGCGGCCGTCGTCGGCATGGCCTACGGCCGGCTCCAAGCACACCTTCGGCCTCGCACGATCCTCGTGCTCGCCCTGGCCTCGCCGGCACTGGGATTCGCGCTGCTGGCCCTCTCCGCCAGGCCCTTGCTCCTGCCGTTCGGCGCGGCGTTGATCGGCGTCGGAATCGGCCTCGTCATGCCCGCTGTCCCCACGCTGGCCAGCGAATCCGTCACGGCGGCCGCACTCGGCCGCGCCACGTCGTGGATCTACGCCCTGTTCCCGCTGGGAAACTTCGCCGCCCCGCTGCTGCTCGGCCCCCTGGCCGACGGCCCGTTCGGCTTCCGCGCTGTCTTCGGCGTGTCCGCGGCGATCAGCCTCCTGTCCGCCCTCGCGTATTTCGCAGGCCTGCGGCACGTCCGGTTCGGAAACGGATGCCGGACCGGCCAAGAATCGGAGACTTGATGACTTCACTCCCGGACAACGGATACATCGACATCCACGCGCACTTCACCGTTCCGGCAACCGAGGACCAATCGAGACGCGCCTGGCAAGCGATGCTCGGCCGCGGAATCTTCCTCCCCGAACCGTTCGAATGGTCCTTGGACCGAACATTGGCCTACTTGGACCGATCAGGTACGGCAATGCAGTTCCTGAGCAACATTCCGGGCACGCTGGACGCGTTGCGCACTTCCAACGACTACGGCGCGGCGATCGTGGCACAACATCCCACCAGGTTCGGACTGCTGGCCGCCCTGCCGACCGACAACCCGGCCGTCGCACTCGACGAGGCCGTCCGTGCGCGGGAACTCCTCGGCACCGACGGGTTCGCTGTCACCGCGAATTACCACGGCACCCACCTCGGCAACGAGGCTCTCCTCCCACTCTGGGAACAGCTCAACGAATGGGGATCCGTCGTATTCGTCCACCCGGACGCCCGGCGACCACCGACCTTGGATCACCCGGCGCCGCTGTACGAAGTAGCCTTCGAGACCGCCAGGACCGTCTTCGACATGCTGTTCCGGAAGGTCTTCGCCCAGTTCCCGGGCATCACGTTCGTATTCGCCCACTGCGGCGGAGCGTTTCCCGCACTCGCCGGTCGGGTGTCGTTGCTCGGGAACGAGTCATGGGTGCCGCACGGACTGTCGGCACACGACCTGGAAGACCAGCTGGAAACCGTCTACGTCGACACCGCCGCGACAGCCTTCCCGAGTTCGCTCCTGCCAGCAGCGGCGATCCTGGGAGCCGACCACATCGTGTACGGCAGCGACTGGGGCGCACCATGCACCACTGTGGACACCGCGGAAGAAAACCGGAACAGCCTCCAACACTGTGGTGTGTTGACCGCAGCGGAGACCGCGACCGTCCGCCGGCGCGCGCTGGACTTGTTTCCCCTCGCCGCCCGCCGATTGGGAACCACACCGAAAACGCCTTGAGCGTCAGAACGCTCAGCTGCGCAGCAAAGGTGCCAGCTTCGTGTCCAGCCGCAGCCGCTGCCTGACCGTGACGCCGCCCGCCAACATCGAGGAGAACCCGTCGCGACGAACATGCCGCCGCCACAGGTACACCTCCTTGGAAATACCAACTCCCGCTGGTCTACTGGCCTGGCCGGGTACGGGAGCGCCCAGGGACACCCCGTCGGGGCTCGGTAGAGGTCCTCGTACGGTCCATGGTCCGGGCTATTCCGTGCCTGGCCGCGGCTTCTCGACCGGCTCGGCTCATTCTCGCGCGGAGGGCAGGGTCGGCGGTCAGTTCCAGCAGGCGTTCACCAGCACCTCTGTCTTGCCGGGCGGGTAGAGCCACCCGGTCCGGCCCGGGATCGCCAGGTGGGGCAGAGCCATTGTGTCGGCGGCCATCGCTTCCATCGTCGCCAGGCTTCGCAGCTCGGCGGTGCGTGCGGTCAGCATCAGGATCGGCACGAAGTCGCCCTCGGCACGCAGCACGCGGCAGTTGTCCAGACCGTCGAGCACCGGCACCATCACGTCGAGCACGACGCCGCCGCAACGCACGGTTGAGCAACTCCACGGCAAGCAACAGAGCAAGCGGAGGGCAAGCCGCCACCGTCACCCCGAACACACTCAACGACGGAGCCACACCGATATTTGCGCAGAGTGACAACGAAATCCCGAACAAGAACGCCGCCCACGCCAACCACCGACCACTCCCCCGCTGACCACGCCACAACTCCACCGTCGCCAACGTCAACAACCCGTCCACAATCAACGGCCAAATCACCGCCGTCGTCCCATCAGCACCAAACCGCAACGCGAACACCCGACCATGCTGATACGACGCATACACCGCACCCAACACCACCAAACCCGTCGCACCACACTGCACCCGCAACGACCACGACCGACCCGACATCACGCGCCACCACCCCGACGACGCACCATCTCAAACTCCACCACACCACAAATCCGCAGCTCAGAAGCCTGACAGACCCGTGGGGTTTTCACCGGTGCCTCCCCTGGGGCACCACCTCCCACTACCGACGTGGACACGGCCGCACGCTGGCCGCGTTGAAAGCCGCCGAGGCCCTGCACGACGAGCCCTAGCCAGGCACTGCCTCCGCTCAAATCCGGCCCTCCGACCACTGCGACCAGGCTCGCCATTACCCCCATCGCACAAACCAGACAGCCAGCAACTGCCCGCTCGCCCGCGGCTCGCAAGCTCCACGACTCCTGCCGCACCAGTTTTCTGATTCGCATCGTGTATACCGCGAAGGCGATCCCGGGGACGGCGCCGCCGATCCGGACGACCGCGCCCAGCTTCCGCGGTCGCCGGGTTGAAGGGCACGTCGCGCACGCGACGCCCTTTGCCCAGAACGCGGACGACATCGACGTCGAAAACGAAGCTGCCGCGCTCCTGTTCCGCTGGATTTGCCACCGTCAACAGCGACAGCTCGCCGACCCGGACTCCGCAGTCGACCAGCACCAGAATGATCGCCCGGTCCCGGAGTTCGACAAATCCTTTCCCTTTCGTAGTGGCAAGCAGCGCTTTCAACTCTTTTTCGCGCAAGACCGTCGGCGGATTGTCCGGGACGTGCGGCACCTCCATTTTGTAAAACGGGGACAGCTCGACAATCTCTTCCACGTCATCAAGCCAGCGCCAGAACTGCTGCAAGTGCCGGTACTGCTTGGCGATGTAACTGTGCGACAGCGACTCCCCGGTGCGGAAATTCGGCCGTTGGCGGAGATATTCGAAATACCGCTCCAGCTCCCGGCGACCGATGTCGGGAGCCACCATCGAGATGTCTTCGTCGTCGAGGTAGTTGACCAGCATGGCCATGCTGTCGAGGTAGGCGTCGATCGTGGAGTCGGCGCGGTTCTTGGCCCTCAGATGCGTTCTCCAGTCCGAGACGAGCTCCCGGATGTCATCGGGCTCCAGCACCTCCAGCGGTGCCTCAACGGCGGTCATGAAAACAGGCTTACTCGAACAATCCCTTGGGTTACCAGCGCTGTGCTCGTTTCCAGCGCTTCCGCGACACCGCTCCTCAAGATCATTTTTGAGGGCGTTTTCGCAGGTCACACACTATGCAAGGGGAGGCAGAGTGGGCCGGGTCGGGCTCGAACCGACGGCCAAGGGATTATGAGTCCCCTGCTCTAACCAACTGAGCTACCGGCCCCTGGGTTCGCTTCCGCAGGTCGATCCCCCCAGTTCGACTCAACTTAGCACAAGGGCCGGACGGACCCGGGGCCGTAGGCCGATCGGGTCCAGACCCCGTCGCGGAGGCCGCCGGTCGCCTAGATTGCTGGGGGTCGGGTCCCGAGAGGAGACCGCCATGCCCATCCCCGGACGGGTTCCGCTCGCGCTTCTCGATGCGCTCGCCGCTGGTCTCGGGCTGGGCTATCTCGCTCGCGACTACCGCGACACCCTGGTCTCGCACGGGCCGGTCCTGTCGATCGCCGTGGTGGTCAGCGTTGCGGTAATCGTGCTGGCACAGCGTGGATACCGCGTGCTTCGCAGCGCGAACACCCGCATGGACGCGATAATCGCGGACGAGCTGTCCCGGCGTAAGCCGTCGCCCCGGCCGCGCAGGTGAGGCTGCGGAATCCCTTACGCCTGGCCTAGTTCGACGATAGCCGCATGCACGCCCGGGGCGAGCGCCGCCGCTAGGCCGCCCGGCGGTGCCGCTTCGCGCAACAGGTGCAGCCAGGCGAAAACCGAGCCGAGCAGCATCGCGTGCACGACGACCACCTCGGGGCGGCGGGACAGCTCGCCGCGGTCGACCGCGCGGTCTAGCACTTCCGCCAGATAGGCCCGTTCCCGCACCAGGAACAGTTCGCCGAGGCGTGCGGTCGGCGCGTCCTCGCTCTGGAGGTCGGCGAGCAGGCCGGGCAAGGCGTTTCGCACCTGCGGTCCGTCCAAAGCGGACTGAATGTCGGCGAGAACCCCTGCCACGTCACCGCGCAAGGTGCCGGTGTCGGGTGGTGCGGCGAGCGCGTCATCGTGCACGACCGCCGCGAAGACGAGTTCCGCCTTGGACTTCCAGCGCCGGTACAGCGCGGCTTTGCCCACCCCGGCGCGCGCGGCGATGGCGTCGACCGTGCACCGCTGGTAGCCGACCTCCTCCAGCAGCTCGTTGACCGCGGTCCGCACCGCGGCGTCGATGCCCTGCTCCCGCGGCCGTCCGCGCCGGTTGTGCGTCATAGCGCACAGTTTACGAGACTGGCAGTTCCGTATATCTTCGGGGGCATGACTTGGGACAAAACCTCCGTTCGCACTCTTCCGGTCGAACCCGGCGCGCTCTGGGACGTCCTCGCCGACGTCGAGAGCTGGCCGCGCTGGGACCCGGACGTCGCGGGCGTCGAACTGCACGGGCCGATCGCTGCCGGTTCGACCGGATTCATCCACCCCAGCGGCGGCTTCCGCGGCCGCGTGCACGACCGGATCGCGCAGGACTTCACCTTCACGACCTGGCGTCCCGGGCACGAGATCGGGCTGCGTCAACCCGTTCCGCTCGGGCAGATGAACCTCGGATGGAGCGTCGCGGCCGTTCCCGGCGGCGCCGAGTTAACCCAGCACATCGTCATCGACGGCCCGTTGCGCCTGGTCATGGTGCGGATCATCGGCGGCGACATCGTGGCGAACTTCGACCGGAAATGCGCCGCGCTGACCCGCCTCGCCACCGCCGCGAAAGCGGGCTGAGGCCCTTGCGGTCCCGGCCTGGACCGCAAGGGCGCCCGCGCTAGTTCCGGTACCGGAACAGAATCCGGCCCCGGTCGAGGTCGTACGGGCTCAACTCCACCAGCACCCGGTCATACGGCACGATCTTGATGAAGTTCTTCCTGATCTTGCCGCTGATGTGGGCGAGCACGTGGTGCCCGTTCGCCAGCTCGACCGTGAACCGGGCGTCGCGCAGACACTCGACCACGGTTCCTTCGACTTCGATCCCGCCCTTACCGGCCATAGCGCACCAGCTCCACCGTGCTGTTCGCCCGCCGGGCGCCGACGCTCTCGAACAACGCCGTCGCCGCCTCGTTGGCCTCGTTCACCTCGGCCGACGCCGTTGTGATCCCTGCTCGGTGCAGAACGCCGAGAGTGTGAATCATTAACACGCGCGCGATGCCCCGGTGTTGCCGATTCGCACGGACGGCGATCAGCCCGATCCGGGGCAGGCGCTGCACCTGAACCACCCGGATCAGACCGGCGTACTCGCCGTCATCGACAGCCACGGCGTACTTCGACGGGTCCACCACGGTGTCGCCGGCCGGGCGGGGCAGCACCTCGGCCGGCATCTCCGACCAGCCGACGGTCGCCTCGACCTCGGCTCGGATAACGCGGTCCAGCTCCCGCAACGGCCCGTCCTCGACCGCCCCGGCGGGCACGATCGTGACGCCCGGCGGCAGCACAGCCAGCCCGGTGACCTGCGGATCGGTGGGCACGACGTACTCCCACTCGCGCCGCCGGACTGTCAGACCGGCCTGGTGCCAGCCGTCGAGAAGTTCGCGGTCGGTCTCGTCGACCACTGTGTGCACCGTTACCGGCAGCGCGGCCAGCATTTCGCGGGCTAGCTGGTCGAAAACGGAGCGGTGCCAGGCGTCGATGCTGAGGAAAACCCGTCCGTCGGGCCGGGTGCTGGTCTCGCCGCGACCGGCCAGCCGGCCGTCGTCGTCGTCCAGCGCCTGCCACAGTCCCGGTTCGACCCGGGTGATTCGCACCGCGGGCTCGCCCGCGGTGAAACGCAGAGTGTCCAAGATGGTCACCTTTCGGAGTGCCTTGATCAAGGCGCTCCTGGCAACCCTCCGTCAGCCGCCCGACCGTGACGACACGGGGAGCACCCACATCGAAACAGTGTTCATGGGGCTCACCTCCCGGCGTCGAGTCACGGTCGGGCGAACCATAACCACGCGCCGCGACCCCCGTCCAGCGAATTAATCCGCCTCAGCCGATCCGGAGCACCACCTTGCCGCGCCCGTGCCCGACCGCCACCTCGCGATGAGCGCTCGCGACGTCTTCCAGCCGGTACTCCGCCCGTACCTCGACCCGCAGTTCTCCCCGCGCGCACAGGTCGAGCAGTTCCCGAAGCCGCCGCGCGGACCGGTCGCTGTTCAGCCACTGACCGCCGATTTCGGTGGCCAACGCCGGTTCCACAATGGTCCCGATCCGCCCGCGATCGGCCACGATCTCCGCCGCAGTGCGAAGATTCCCGTGCCCTGCCGTGTCGAAAGCGAGGTCGATCCCGTCCGGCGCGGCTTCGCGGATCCGGTCGAGTTCGCCGTCGCCGTACACCACCGGCGTGGCACCGAGCGCGCGGAGATACTCCTGATTTTCCGCGCTGCCAGTTCCGATCACCCGCAGACCGCGGTGGTGTGATAATTGAACAGCCATCGATCCGACGCCGCCGGCCGCGCCGTGAATGAGGATCGTTTCGCCGGAACGTGCGCCGAGCCGTTCCAACGCGGTGTGCGCCGTCTGCCCGGACGCGGACAACGCCCCCGCCGTCAGCCAATCGACACTCTCGGGTTTGAGGACCACCTGACTGGCCGGCGCGCTGACGTACTCGGCATAGCAGCCCAGCACCCGGAACCCGGCAACCTGTTGTCCTGCCTCGAATTCGGTCACCCCAGCGCCGACCTGGACGATCGTGCCGGCGAACTCGTTGCCCAGGATCTGCGGGAACTCGATGGTCGCGCCCGGCGGCGTCCACCCGTCCCGGATCGCCACGTCGGTCGGCTGAACGCCAGCCGCCTCGACGCGCACCAGCACCTCCCCAGGACCCGCCGCCGGCGTCGGCAGTTCGCGAACGATCAGCCGTTCCACCGGCCCGAACTCGTCGATCGCGGCCGCGCGCATCACCTCCGGAATCCCCGTCATCAGGCCGCCGCCTTCGCTGCCGACTGGACGAATTCCACCAGCTCCGCAACACTGCGTGCCCCGGCGGCAGTGTGATTTCCCCACGCCACAGTCGGCACGGAACGCACTCCGCGAGACTGTCCTTCTTGGTGGTCCGCAAGCACTTCCGCCGTATAATCGGCGCTTTCCGCGAGCGCGAGAACCTCGTCACGCTTCAGCCCAGTTTCCAATTCTGCCAGCACCTTCCAATCCGCCACATCAAGGTTGTCCCGCAAATGCGCGGCGAACATCGCTTCCCACGCCTCGGTTTCGTCCAGCCCGCGCGCCGCGACGAGCTTGAGCACGCGATGCGCCGGCCGGGAATCGAGCGCCCACGCGGTATCCATGCGAATCCGCAGCCCGTCCGCGCGCCCCGCCTGCTCGATCCGGTCCCGGCGCCGTCCCCATTCCGCCGCGCTCATTCCCCATTCGCCCGTCGCGACCTCAGCGATCCGCCGGCGCAGCGGGCCCGGCCCTTCCGGGGACAGAAGAAAACTCCGATGTTCGACGCGCGCCGGAACACCGGACTCCGCGATCGCTCGCGCGAGGCGGCGATGCCCCATCCAGCACCACGGGCACAACACGTCGGCCCACATCCGCAGGGTCGTAGTCGTCACAAAATCCCCTTCACGCGCTTTCGTCTCCGCCGGCTGAGCGGTGTTTACAGTGGACTTCATCAAGCGGACTTGATGTCAAGCACGGAAAGAGCTGCGATGCCCCAGATCACAAGCGAGGTCGTCTGGCTGAAGCCGGGACAGATCGCCGAACGCGCCGGCGTGAGCGTCCCGACGCTGCACTATTACGAAAGCCGCGGCCTCATCACGAGCAGGCGCACGAGCGGCAACCGGCGCGAATACCGCCGCGACACGCTGCGGATGATCGCCTTCATCCGCACCGCGCAACGGGTCGGGGTATCACTGGAGGAAATCAAGGACGCGCTGGCCGAACTCCCCGACCAGCGCATCCCGACCAAACGCGACTGGGCCCGCATCTCCCGCCGCTGGCACGACCGGCTCACGGCCCGGATCGAGGAACTGACCGCACTGCGAGACCGCTTCACCGACTGCATCGGCTGCGGCTGCCTGTCGCTGAAATCCTGCCCGTACTCGAACCCGGACGACGTCCTCGGGCAGACGGGTGCCGGGGCGCGGAGGTTCCCGCATTAGCGGGATGGTGCCTCCCGGCGGTGATGTTGCTCGCCAGTTCGCTGGCCGAGTGTGATTCGCTAACACCGCTGCGGGGCTCTGCCAGAAGCCGAGTGTGATTCATTAACACCGTCAGGGCCTGTCGAGAGGTCGGGGCCGCGCCGATCGCCGAGTGTGATCCGTGAACGCTTCGGCCGGGCCCCGCCAGTAGCGGGCTGTGATCCGTTAACACCGCCAGGACCGTCGAGCGCGACTCAGAAACACGGCCCCGATCGCCGCCTGACGGTGCCACCGTGCCCGAGGCGCTGTCGACAGACCTTCCCTGCCAGCACCGACCTCAGCCCGCAACTGCTGCCCGGCGGCCCGTCACCCATCGAGGACCGCCATCACTGAGACCCACGCCCCCACCGAACCCGTGACCCACTGAGGCCCGGCACTCACCGAGGCCCGTGCCCGCCGAGGCCCGGCACTCGCTGAGGTCCATGCCCGCCAAGGTCCGCCACTCACCGAGGCCGGTGCCCCACCGAGGTCCGCCACTCGCTGAGGCCCATGCTCCGCCGAGCCCCGCCACCCACCGAGGCCTGTGCCCCATCGAGCCACGGCACCCATCGGGGCCCGTGACCCACCGAGCCATGGCGCCCACCAAGGCGTGTGACCCACCGAGGCCCGGCACCCACCAAGGTCCATGTCCCGCCGAGACTTGCCACTCACTGAGGCCTATGCCGCACTGAGCCCCGCCACCCACCGAGACTCATGCCCCACCGAGCCCCCCGGCACCCATGAGACCTGTGCCCCACCGAGGTCCGTGCCCGCCGAACCCCGCGACTCGCCGAGGCCCGTGCCCCGCCGAGCCCCCGCCACCCACTGAGACCCGTGCCCCACCAAGCGCCCGGCACCACGATTCCCAGCCAACCACCGACCCGAGCCCGCCAATGCCACCCGCCCGCACCGAGCCCACGGCGGCAACGCCCGTCAACCGCCAAGGGCGGCCCGGAAATACCGTCCCGTCGCCCCGTCGTGCTCGGCGAGTCCCTTCGGCGTGCCGGTGTACAGCACCTGGCCGCCGTTCTCGCCCGCGCCGGGGCCGAGGTCGAGCACCCAGTCCGCCGCGGCGACCACGTGCAGCGAATGCTCGACCACGACGAGCGTCCGGCCCTCGTCGACGAGGCGGTCCAGCAGCGCCACCATCCGCGTGGTGTCACTGGGGTGCAGGCCGGCCGTTGGCTCGTCCACGAGCAGGTCGTCGCTGGTCGAGTCGAGCTGACGGGCGAGTTTCAGCCGCTGCCGCTCGCCGCCGGAAAGCGTGTCGAGGGTGCGGCCGCTCGCCAGGTGCCCGAGTCCCAGTTCGCCCAGCAGCTCGGCCAGCCGCACGACGTCCGGATGCGGCACGTACCGCGCCAGCGCCGACACCGGCGTGCCCAGCACCTCGAGCACGGTCCGTCCCTCGAGCCGCGTTTTCAGTGCCTCAGCACGGAATCCGGTCGCGTTGCACTCCTCGCACGGGGTGTCGACGTCCTCGAGAAATGCCAAATCGGTCCGCCGCACCCCGGTGCCGCGGCAGGCCGGGCATCCGCCCTGCGAACGCGGGTTGAACAGGCGCGGCGACTCCCCGCTCACCTCGGCGAACGCGCGCTGCACCGGGTCGGCGAGGCCGAGCCAGGTACCGACCGTCGACCGCGCCGTCGCGACGATCTGGCTCTGGTCGACCACCGTGAACCGCGGGTGCCGCTCGGCGAGTTCACCGGCGAGCGTCGATTTCCCGGAGCCGGCCACGCCGGTGATCACTGTGAGCACTCCGGTCGGCACGTCGACGTCGATGCCGCGGAGAGTGTGCCGGTCCAGCCCGCGCAACGGCAGCCAGCCCGTGGGTTCCCGCAGCGTGTCCTTGAGCCGGACGCCCGTGCGCAACGCCCGCGCGGTCGTCGTGTCCGCCTTCCGCAGCTCTGCCGGTGGTCCGTGAAACACCACGCGCCCGCCCGCTTCCCCGGCTCCCGGGCCCAGGTCGATCACGTGGTCCGCCGCCACCATCACGGCTTCGTGGTGATCCACGACCAGCACCGTGTTGCCGTGATCGCGCAGCCGCCGCAGAACGTCGACCAGCGACGCGACGTCAGCCGGATGCAGGCCGTCTGTCGGTTCGTCCAGCACGTACGTGAGATCGGTGAGACTCGATCCCAGATGTCGCACCAGCTTCAGCCGCTGCGATTCACCGCCGGACAACGTCGGTGTTGCTCGATAACAGTGCAAATGGCCGAGCCCGAGAGTGATCATCGATTCCAGCCGCAGCCGTAGCGCCGCCACCAGCGGACGCGCCCATTCGTGATCCAGCCCGGCGCAGAATTCCAGCAACCCCGCCGCGTCGCGATATCCTAAGTCCACAATGGACACGCCGTTGATCCGGCTTTCCCGCGCGGCGGGGGCGAGCCTGCTGCCATCGCAGTCCGGGCACGGCCGTTGCCGAGTCACTTCGGCGAGCGCCGCCCGCACCGCCGGGCCCGGCTTGGCCTCGCGTTCGACGAGCAGCCGCCGGATCCGCGGCACCATCGACTGGTACTTGGCGCTGGCCGGGAAGCGGGGCAACGGATTCGGCGGCTTCTGCGTCGGCCCGTGCAGAAGAAACTGCACCAGTTCCTCAGGCCACTCCCGCAACGGCAGGTCGTTGTCGAAGAATCCCGAGTAGACATAACGCTTCCAGATCCAGCTGTCCACGGCGAAACTGGGGAAGATCATCGCCCCGTCGTTGAGCGAACGGCTGCGGTCGATCATCCGCTCGCCGTCGATGTCGGTGACCGTGCCGAGCCCCGCACAAGCCGGGCACATGCCGGACGGATCGTTGAACGAGTAGGCGGGCGAGTATCCCGCGGACGGTTCGCCCAAGCGGGAGAACAACATCCGCAGCATCGTCCACACCTCGGTGGCGGTGCCGACCGTCGACCGCGAATTCGTCCCGAGCGGACGCTGATCCACCACGACGACGGTGGTGAGCCCGCTGAGCGAACTGGCCTCGGGCTGCGGATCGTGCGGCAGTTTGGTCCGCACGAACGCGGGCATCGTCGAGTACAGCTGCCGCCGCGACTCGGCCGCCAGCGTCGCGAACGCCAGCGACGACTTGCCCGAGCCCGAAACGCCGGTGACCGCGACCAGTTGATGCTTCGGGATGTCCACGTCCACATCGGCGAGATTGTGCGTGCGCACACCGCGGAGGCTGATCATGTTCGACGGCATGTCCGCCAGCCTACGTCCCGCCCGAGGTGGCGCCGGGGCGGGTTGATCAGGTTGCCGCCGGCTGGCCGAGGTCCGGTGACGCAAGTCCGGGAAACCCTTGTCGGGCAAGGGAAAACCTGGGTCTTTGGCCTGGATTATTCCGCGCGGAACATTCGGCTCCTAGCGAGCACCAGCTGATATTCCTTGGCTGGCACTGTTATTTCTTCTCACTCCGCTGTCAGCTCGGTGTGATTCAGCATCAAGAGTCCGCACGAGGCTGTCTCGGTCTTGCAATATCAAAGTCCGCACGAGGCTGGCTCGCGACCCGACCCCGATCCGGCCCGGGCCGCCGACACAGAGCAGTCCCCTGTGACACCCTTCTCACCGCCCGGCTCCCCCGCTGTGAACGGATCACACCCTCCCGTTTTTGGACTTGCTGGTCCATTTTTGCCCGGGCACCCTGGCCGAGCCAGGCGGGAACCACCCGCGCGTGTTTTCGGGAACGGAGCGATGACCCCGATGTCTCTTGACCAGTACTACCTGCTCGGCCGGTCCGGACTGCGCGTCAGCAGGCTCGCGCTCGGCACGATGAATTTCGGCACCAGCGGGTTCCACGCCGCGTACGGGAAGACCGCGGAGGAGGCGCGGCCGATCTTCCGCAAGTACGTCGAGGAGGGCGGCAACTTCATCGACACGGCTGATTTCTACACCGCGGGCGAGAGCGAGCGGCTGCTCGGCACGTTCATCGCGGAGGCGGGCAACCGGGACAGGCTCGTGCTGACGTCGAAGTTCACCAACAGCGTCGACCCAGGCGATCCGAACGCGGGCGGCAACGGCCGCAAGCACATGATCCGGTCGGTGGAGGAGTCGCTGCGCCGGCTGGGCACCGATTATCTCGACCTGTTCCTGCTGCACACGTGGGATCGGATCACACCGGTCGAGGAAGTGCTGCGAACCTTTGACGACCTGGTGCGAGCCGGGAAGATCCGGTACGCGGGGCTGTCCGACGTGCCAGCCTGGTACGCCAGCCGCGCGCAAACCCTCGCCGACGCGCATTCGCTGCCGCCGATGATCAGCCTTCAGCTGCCGTATTCGCTGATCGAGCGGACGATCGAAACCGAGCACGTCCCGGCGGGTCAGGAACTGGGCCTGGGAATCACCGCGTGGAGCCCGCTCGGCAGCGGATTCCTGAGCGGCAAATACCGCAGCTCGTCCGCGGGCCTGACCGGCGAAGGACGACTGGCCGGAGAGGGCGGGGCCTGGACCGCGCAGCAGTGGGAACTGCTGAAAACCCTCGAGACGGTCGCCGACGAACTGAACGTGACGATGGCGCAGGTCGCGATCAACTGGGTCGCGACGCAGCCGGGCATCGCGTCGGCGATCGTCGGAGCGAGCAGCGCGGAACAACTGGGCGCGACGATGCGCGCTCTCGACTTCACCCTGCCCGCCGACCTGCGCGACGCCCTGGACCAGGCGAGCGAAGTGCCGCCTGCCGGGGTGTACCGGATGTTCACGCCGGACTACCAGTCGTGGCTGGTCAACTCCGGGGCGAAAGTGGGCGACAAGCCGGAGGGCTATCGACCGGCCGTGCGCAACTGGGTGCCGGCGAAGCAGCCGTGAACCGCGCGGGAATCCGCGCTGTGTGAAGAATGATTTCCCCCGCCCTTTTCAAGATATAGCGCACCCCGGGGCTTGCCGCAAGCCCCGGGGGATGCCGCAGAATCGCTGCTCGACCGTGGGATTTCGAGCTGTCGGGGGTTGGGGTGCGATTGCGGTGGGCAGGTTTCGGACGCAGGGCGTACGGGGATGGCGCGGTGGCAGCGAGCCGCCCGGTGTGGCTGGGGAGGGCTCGGTCGCGTGGGTCTTGAGGCTCCGGGTGCGACGGGGTTGCGGCTGGGGTGCGGGGCCGATGGTTGGGTGGTGTTTCCGGGGAACGGGCTGATGTGTGACGCGCATGGCTCGGTGCGCTGTGATCAGGGCTCTGTGCCCGATCCGCGCGGCCGCCCTGCCGCTGCGCGGCGTGACGCTGCCTGTCCTGCGTGACCCTGCCTGTCCGGCTCTGCCTGGATCAGCTCCGTCCGGCCTGCCCGGTCCGCGCCGCCTGGCTCTCCGCCGCGCAGTCCGCCAACACCCGGCCCGGCTTACCCGACCAGCCTTGCCCGACTCGGCTCGACTGACCTGGCTTGACGGATCTGGCTCGGCGGCCGACCCCGCGACGATCCGAGCCCGCTTGCCCTAGCCCACTCCGCCGCCGAGGGACATCACGCCGGGACGTGGCCACCGCGACTGGCCTCGACTTCGCCGTCGGCCACGGCTCGGCCCGCCTGGTGCGCCTCGGGACTCGGCTCGGCCCCCAAAGCCAGGACCGCAGCACCGAGAATCGGCGCGCCAAGGGCTCGACCCGGCCCGCCTGGTCTGACCGACACCTGGGCATCCGCCGAACCCATCCGGCTCGGCTCGGCTCGGCTCGGCTCGGCTCGGCTCGGCTCGGCTCGGCTCGGCTCGGCTCGGCTCGGCTCGGCTCGGCTCGGCTCGGCTCGGCTCGGCTCGGCTCGGCTCGGCTCGGCTCGGCTCGGCTCGGCTCGGCTCGGCTCGGCTCGGACGAGCGTGCACCACAACCCGGCCAGCCACCACAACCCGGCCAGCCACCACAACCCGGCCAGCCACCACAACCCGGCCAGCCACCACAACCCGGCCAGCCACCACAACCCGGCCAGCCACCACAACCCGGCCAGCCACCACAACCCGGCCAGCCACCACAACCCGGCCAGCCAAAGCCGGAAAGCCAGAGAAAAAGCCCCAGTCCCACCAGCCACTTGACAAAGGGTGGACAATAAAAAATCGACGCGTCTTCAATCCCGATAAGAAGTTCGCGCCGAATCTGGGTTCAGAATAACAGCAGCGAGGGGCACGTGTCAACTCAGGGGTACGAAGAAGAACTGCGGTCCGAACAGGACTACGTCGCCGGGCTGTATCGGCGGCTTGACGAGGAGCGGCGGCGGGCTCAGGAGCGGTACACCGCTGCCCTCAAACGAAATGACGAGACTCCGGGCGAGCGGGACGTCGAGGTGCGTGCGCTCACTCGCGAAACGCGGCGGTTGTCCGTCGCTGACTCCGGGTTGTGTTTCGGGCGGCTCGATTCCGCTGAGGGCGACCATTCCTACATCGGAAGAATCGGGCTTTTCGACCAGGATGACGACTACAAACCCGTCCTTCTCGACTGGCGGGCTCCGGCTTCCAGTGCGTTTTACACCGCGACCGCCGCTACGCCCGAGAACATGCGGCGGCGGAGGCAGTTCCACACGCGTGGGCGGCAGGTGACCTCGTTCACCGACGAGGTTTTCGGAGACCCCGACAACCAAAGCAACGACGCCGACGCCGCGTTGCTCGCCGCGGTCAACGCGCCGCGTGGGGAGGGGATGCGGGACATCGTCGCGACGATTCAGGCCGAGCAGGATCGCATCATCCGGCTCGATCATCCCGGCGTCCTGGTCATTGAGGGAGGGCCGGGAACCGGGAAGACCGTCGTCGCGTTGCACCGCGTCGCGTATCTGCTCTACACGCAGCGGGAGCGGATGGAGCGGCACGGGGTGCTCGTCCTCGGGCCGAATCCGTCGTTCCTGAATCACATCGGGCGGGTGCTGCCGTCGCTCGGGGAGTCCGACGTGGTGTTCACCACGCCGGGCGGGCTGCTTCCCGGGTTGGACACGAGCGCCGAGGACGAGCCGGAAGTCGCGCAGTTCAAGGGGTCGCTGCGGATGCTCGACGTCCTCACCGCAGCGGTCGCGGACCGGCAGGAGCTGCCGGACGAGCCGATTCTCATCGAGCTTCGCGACAGCACCCTGCGGATCGACGCGGCAACCGCCGAGTGGGCCCGGGACGAGGCGCGGCAGAGCGGGCGGCCGCACAACGAGGCGCGGGCGACGTTTGTCGAGATCGTCACGTACGTGCTCACCGAACGCGCCATCGCGCGGATCGGGCGCGGTTGGCTCACTCGCGACGACAAGGAGGAGTGGGAGGATTTTCGCTCGACGCTCGTCAAGGAACTCCTGTCCGACCCGAACTTCGTCAAGGCGATCGACCGGCTGTGGCCCGTTCTCACCCCGGAAAGCCTGCTGTCCACGCTGTACTCCTCCCCCGCTCGGCTCGACGCGGCCGGTGCCAGCCGGGCGCTGCTGCGCGAGCGGGGCGACGCCTGGACGGTGTCGGACGTCCCGCTCCTCGACGAGCTGATCGACCTGCTCGGCAAGGCGCCTGACCGGGCGAAGCAGCAGGAGGACAAGGCCGAACGCGAGGCCGAGGCCGAGTACGCGGCCGGCGTCCTGGACATCATGCGGCTCGACCGCGAGGAGATGGATGAGGACATCGGCCTCTCCGCGGAGCACCTCCTCTACGACACCGATCTGGCCGAGCGGTTCGTCGAGTCCGACACCCGCGACCTCGCCGAACGCGCCGCCGCGGACCGGGACTGGACCTACCGGCACGTCGTGGTCGACGAGGCGCAGGAACTGTCCGAAATGGACTGGCGGGCGCTCATGCGGCGCTGTCCGAGCCGGTCGTTCACGGTGGTCGGCGACCTCGCGCAGCGGCGGTCGGCGGCGGGGGCGACGGACTGGGGTTCGATGCTGGAGCCGTACGTCCCCGGCCGCTGGGTTTATCGGTCGCTGACCGTCAACTACCGCACCCCGGCCGAGATCATGGCGGTCGCGGGCGCGGTGCTGGCCGAGTTCGCGCCGGGGGTCGAGCCGCCGGAATCGGTGCGCGCGTGCGGGGTCCGGCCGTGGTCGAAGAAGGTCACCGACGACGAATTGGCCGGTGCCGTCGAGGAATTCGTCCGGGAGGAGGCGGGCCGGGAAGGGACCAGCGTCGTGATCGGGCCGCCGGACGTGCCGGGTGCGGTGCGGGCGTCGGACACGAAGGGGCTGGAGTTCGACGCGGTGCTGCTCGTCGATCCGGACTGGATTCTCGAAGACGGTCCGCGCGGCGCGGCTGAGCTGTATGTCGCGCTCACCCGGGCGACGCAGCGGCTCGGCGTGCTGCACCGCGGCGCGTTGCCGGCGGTGCTGAATGGGCTGGAGGAACGGAGGTAGCCGTCAGGGGCGCAGCTCGGGGGTGAGGACGCTGCTGCGCTTCAACGCTTTCAGCACCACCCCGGTATGCACCGAATCCGCCTGCCGGGACCATCCCGAGCTGCCGACGAACTCGTGCAACGCGGCGATGTCGGGCAAGGTCACGTCAGCGAGCAGCTGGTACTCGCCCGTCATCGCCGCCGCGTACCGGACGTAGGGCGAGCCGAGCAGGGCCCGCCCGATGTCGTCGACGTGGTGCGGGCGGCAGCGGATCCACAGCAGCGCTTCCACCGGCAGCCCGAGCACGGACGGCTCCACCACCGCCCGGATGAACACCTTTTCCTCCCGCCGCAACGCTTCCAGCCGGCGGCGGACGGTCGATTCCGAGATTCCGGCGGTGCGGGCGAGTTCCTCGTGGGTTTGCCTGCCGTCCTCGCGCAGCGCGCGCACGATGGCTCGCTCGTCGCTGCTGAAGACCACTCCGTCGGGTTGCCGGGGCTGCGGGGTCGGCTGCGGCAGCGAGGAGATCGCCGTCGTCTCGGCCGGGCTGAGCAGGCCGGGCTGCCATTCGTGGATGGTGCGGTAGTAGCGGGTGACGGTATCGGCCGTCAGATCGTGCAGGCCGGGGATTGCCGCCATCTCGTCGAACATGAAGGTCGGCAGCCGGTTGCGGTCGCAGAAGACCTCGGCGACCAGTTCGCCCTGTCCGGTGATCAGGTAGCAGAAGCTCGTCTCCGGCCGTCCCGCGAGCGCGGTGCCCGCGGGACGGCCGAGCCCGGCCCGGCAGCGGCCGCGCACCAGCAGCGGCACGCCGTGCGGCGAAACGGCGACAACCGTCACGACGCCGGTGCGCAGCAGGTGTGTCCCGCGGCGGGCCACCGTGCGTTCCGGCGCGTCGAGCACCTCGGCGATCCGCCGCCAGGACGCGCGGCCGTCGACTTGCAGCGCGCCGGCGATCCGGCGGTCGAGGGGGTCCAGCCGTGCGGTCATCAGCCAATATTGTGGCTGATTCCGTCATTTGTCGAGCAGGTCTTGTCTGACCTCAGCGCCGCGCGGCAGGCTGACGTCTCGAACGGACGCCGGGGTCAGGAAGGGACGACAGTGAGCGCCGAGGAGATCTGCTACCTGCCCGCCCGCGAGCTGGCCCGCCGGCTGCGCACCCGCGAGCTGTCCGCCCGCGAAGCACTGCAGGCCCACCTCGACCGGATCGAGCAGGTCAACCCGCAGATCAACGCGATCGTCACGCTCACCGCCGAGCGTGCGCTGACCGAGGCCAAGGCGGCCGACGAACGGCTCGCGCACGGCGAGGACGTCGGCCCGCTGCACGGGATTCCGGTGGCGCACAAGGACACGCACGAGGTCGCCGGGGTCCGCACTACCTTCGGCTCGCCCATTTTCGCCGATCACGTGCCCGACAGTGACACGCTCGTCGTCGAACGGATCCGCGCGGCCGGCGCGGTCACGCTCGGCAAGACGAACGCGCCGGAGTTCGGCGCCGGTTCGCACACGTTCAACCCGGTCTTCGGGCCGACGCGCAATCCGTACCGGCGGGATCTCTCCGCGGGCGGCAGCAGCGGCGGCGCGGCGGCAGCGCTGGCGGCCGGACTGCAACCGCTCGCCGAGGGCAGCGACATGGGCGGTTCGCTGCGGAATCCGGCGTCGTTCTGCAACGTCGTCGGCCTGCGTCCGTCGCCGGGCCGCGTGCCGACCTGGCCGGCGACGATGCCGTGGGAGGCGCTGGGCGTGCAGGGGCCGATGGGGCGGACAGTCGCCGACGTCGCGCTGCTGCTGTCCGTCATCGCCGGGTACGACGAACGCAACCCGATCGCACTCGACCAGCCCGCCGCGCCCTTCTCCGGGTCCCTCGACGCCGACCTCACGGGCCTGCGCGTGGCGTGGTCGCCGGATCTGGGCGGGCTGCCGGTCGACCCGGCGGTCAGCGCCGTGCTGGAACCGGCGGTGCGGACGTTCGCCGATCTCGGCTGTCACGTCGAACCGGCCTGCCCGGACCTCTCCGGCGCGGACGAGGTGTTCCGGACTCTGCGCGGCTGGCTTTTCCACGACGGGCTCGGCGGCCTGCTCGAAGAGCATCCGGGCAAGATGAAGCAGACGCTCGCCGACAACATCGCTTTCGGCGCAACGCTTTCCGGCGCTGACATCGCGAACGCCCAGAAGCGGCAGCTGCAGCTCATCGGCGGGATGCGGGAGTTTTTCACGCGGTATGACCTGCTGCTCGCGCCGGTGAGCCAGGTGCCGCCGTTCCCGGTGGAGTGGGAGTATCCGGAAACCGTTGCCGGGCAGCCGATGCACGACTATCTGGAGTGGATGCGCTCGGCGTGGTCGATCTCGGCGACCGGCTGCCCGGCGCTGTCGGTGCCCGCCGGGTTCACCGAGGACGGGCGGCCGGTGGGGCTGCAGATCATCGCGCCGCTGCGGGGAGAGCTGGGGTTGCTGCGGGCCGGGCACGCGTTTGAGCAGGCCACGGGGCAGGGGAATCGGCGGCCGGTGTTCTGAGACCTGCGGGGCAAGGGGGTGGGCCGCGCATGATGGTCGCCCGTCGGCGCGCCGAGCCGATCGGGTTCTGCTTGCGGGAGTTCCGTCGGATCGGCCGGCCGAAAGTCGTCTTCGCCGAGGATCGACTGGCGGTCGGTCGGCGACGGTCTGGCGGGATTCTGCCGCGTCGGACCGCATCACGGTCGATGCGTGGTTCCTGGGTGCCGGTCGGTCGACGTGCGCGACCGGATCGAGCGCGAGGGCTGGTCCTGCGGGATCAGCGCCGCGAACTGGCAGTCTGGCTGGATCAGCCAAGGACAGCCTGAGCCACGGCGATCCCCTCCTCGCCGCCCGCGCGGAACTCGGCGGCGAACTCTGCCGGGCCGAGGACTTCGCTTGTGTGGGCGGTGATCCGGTCCACGTCGTCCCGCTCCGCCGCGGGCAACGGCGCGCCGACCCCGGCCCGGGACGCCGCGGCCGCGCCCAGCAGCCGGGCAGCCTCGCGAGGTGCCCCGGCCAGTGCGTGCGCGCCTGCCAAGCCTTCCAGCGCCAACGCGACCGCGCGCGGATCGCCGGTCCGCTGGGCGATCTCGAAACCTTCCCGCTGCAGCCGCAGCGCGGCCGACGGGTCGCCGCGCAGTTCGGCGACGAAGCCGAGTTCGGCGAGGATCAGCGTGTTGCCCGGTTCGAAATCGACCTGCCGGTTCCACGCTAGCAACGTCTGGAGCTGCTCCTCGGCGAGATCGAGGTCGCCTTCGCGGCGGGCACCGAGGGCCAGGCCGGTCAGTGCGTACATCTCTCCCGGCGTGAAGCCGTGCTCCGCGGCGACCTCGTGCGCTCGGCGATGCAGCTCTCGCGCCTCGGCGTAGTCCTTGCGCAGCAACGCGACCCGGCCTTGCCACGACAGCTGGTACGACACCTCCGGCCACAGACCCAGTTCCTCGGCGATCCGCAGTCCTTCGGTGTACCCGGCTTCGGATCGGGCGTAGTCGCCGGAAAGCGTGCCGAGCGTGCCCTGCGCGAAAATCGCCTGCAGCTGGCCCCATTTGTCGCCGATTTCGGCGAACAGCTCCGCGCAGCGATCCGCGTAACGCCGCGCTCCGGCGATGTCGCCTCTCGCCAGCGCCTGGCTCGCGCGATCGCCGCTGGCGGCGGCGATCCCCCACCGGTCGTCGGACGCTTCGAAGGCGGCGAGCGCGTCGAGGGTGAGCGGTTCGGCGCCGGGCAGATCGGCCACTGTGGACAGTGCGTAGCCGAGGAACCACTTGGCCCGCGCGCTCATCGGCTGCTCGGCCACCGGACGCCAGTCCGGCCGGTCGCTGACCAGGACCGCGAGCGCGGTGAGCGTCGCCTGTGCTTCCGCGCGCAGTTCGGCATCGCCGCCGGGCAGGGCGAGCGCGGCGCGCAGGGAGCGCATCGCCTCCGCCGTCCGGCCGCGCAGGAACCGGTACCAGGCCAGCCGGTTCGCCAGCCGCACCGCGTCGTCGGCGCTTCCCCAGCCGGCCAGGTTCTCCGCCGCGGAGCGGAGATTCGGCAGGTCCGCGTCGAGCCGCTGCAGCCAGCGCCGCTGGTCCCGGCCGCGCAGACCGGCGTCCGCCACGCCCGCGAGCCGGACGTAGTACTCCGCGTGCCGGCGCCGCGTCCTCTCGACCGCACCGGCCTCGCGCAGCCGCTCCAGGCCGTACACCGCCACCGATTCGAGCAGCCGGTACCGAGGCGCGCCAGTGCTCGCGGGCACTACCAGGGAGCGGTCGACGAGCTTCGCCAGCAGCCCCAGGACCTCGCCCTCGTCGACGCCGTCGCCCGAGCACACCGCCTCGGCCGCGTCGAGCGCGCAGTCCTCGGTGTGCACCGACAACCGTTGCAGCACAAGACGTTCGGGTTCACTTAATAATTCCCAGCTCCAGTCGATCATAGCACGCAAAGTCTGCTGCCGGGCGGGAACGCCCCGGCGGGCAGCGTCCAGCAGGCGGAACCGATCGTCCAGGCGACGCAGCAATTCCGGCACGCCCAGCGCACGCACGCGGGTCGCGGCGAGTTCGAGCGCCAGCGGCAATCCGTCCAGCTTCCGGCAAATCTCCGCGACCGCTTCGGCGTCGGCACTGTCCACAGTAGACCCGGTGTCCGCGACGCGGGCGATGAACAGCCGCGCGGCGCTGTCGTGGTCCAGCGGCGGCACCGGGAACTGCGTTTCCCCGGCGAGCCCGAGCGGTTCCCGGCTGGTGGCGAGGATCCGCAGCCCGGGCGCGGCGGCCAGCAGCCGCCCGGCGACCGCGGCGACCGGCTCGATCAGCTGCTCGCAGTTGTCCAGCACGATCAGGATCTCCTTGCCGCGCAAGGACTCCGCCAGCCGCTCGGCCGGGTCCGCCGGCGCGGGCACCGCCGCGTCCCGGATGCCGAGCGTCGCGGCGATCGCCTCCACGACCCACTCGTCCGGCGGGCACTGGCTCAGCCCGCATTCGTGCCGGTCCATGCCGGTCAGCTCGACCAGCCACGCGCCCGCGGCGAAGTCCTCGCCGAGCCGGTGCGCGGTCTCCAGCGCGAGCCGGGTCTTGCCGACGCCGCCCGGCCCGGTGAGCGTCACCAGCCGGGATTCGCCGACGAGCGTGCTGATCGCGCGCGCCGCGGCGGTCCGGCCGACCAGTTCGGTGAGCGGCACCGGAAGCCGCGGAGCCGCCTCGGTCAACGCCGGGTCCTGCGCCAGAATCGACCGGTGCAGCGCGGTCAGCTCGGGACCGGGGTCGAGGCCTAGCTCGTCGGCGAGACGGCGGCGCAACTCCTCGTACGAGGCCAGCGCTTCGCTCTGCCGCCCAGCCGCGTACAGCGCGCGCAGCTGGAGGCCGCGCAGCCGTTCCCGCAGCGGATGCTGCCGGACCAGCTCGGCGAGTTCCGGGACGAGCGCCGCGTGTTCGCCGAGCGCGAGCCGGGCGTCGGCGAGATTCTCTTGTGCGACAAGGCGTTCCTCTTCGAGCCGCTGGATCACCGGCTGCGCGAAGGGTTCGTCGGCGAACTCGGCGAGCGCCGGGCCTCGCCACAACGCCAGCGCTTCGGTGAGCGACGCGACCCGGGAACGCGGGTCCTCGCCCGCCGACGCCGTCAGCGCACGGAATCGGCCGACGTCCACCGCCTCCGGCTCGGTCCGCAGGACGTAACCGGGCGCCTGATGCACGAGCGCGCCGCCCTGCCCCGGTTCGGCGCGTTCGAGCGCGCGGCGCAGCTGCGAGACCTTCGTCTGCAGGGTGTTGACCGGGTTGCCCGGCAGCTGCTCGCCCCACAGGTCGTCGGCCAGCCGGTCCGCCGACACCGGGCGGCCCTCGTGCACGAGCAGGACCGCGAGCAGGGTCCGGACCTTGGCCTCGGGCACCCGGACCGGCCTGCCGTCGTCGCTGTACACGGCCAACGGCCCCAGGATCCCGAATCGCACGAAACCACCGTAACCGCACTCGTGCGCGGACCCCCAGCGAACCGTGCGTGCGCCTCGGCACCGTGGTCGGCAGATCGAGAAACGGGAGGGACGACATGTCCGGGAATACGGCCTCAGCGACCGTGCTGGGACTCGGCGCGATGGGCAGTGCGCTGGCCGGCGCGCTGCTGGCGGCGGGACGGCCGGTGACGGTCTGGAACCGCTCGGCGGACAAGGCCGAGCCGCTGGTGGCGAAGGGGGCGGCCACGGCGGAATCGGCCGCCGAGGCGGTCGCGGCGAGCGAGCTGGTGATCGTCTGCCTGCTGGACGACGCGTCCGTGCGCGAGGTGCTCAGCACGGTCTCGCTGGCGGGCCGGGCGGTGGTGAACCTGACCAACGGCACCCCTCGCCAGGCCCGCGAGCTGGCCGGATGGGTCGCGGAGCAGGGCGGGAGGTTCCTCGACGGCGGCATCATGGCGATTCCGCCGATGATCGGGCAGCCGGGCGCGTTCGTGTTCTACAGCGGGCCCAAGGACCTGTTCGAGACGCACCGCGCGGCGTTCGACACGTTCGGCGGCAGCAACTACGTCGGCGAGGACCCGGGGCTGGCGGCACTGCACGACCTCGCACTGCTGTCGGGGATGTACGGCCAGTTCATCGGCATCCTGCAGGCGTACGCGCTGATCCGCAGCGAGGGGCTCTCGGCCGTCGAGTTCGCGCCGTTGCTGAACGGATGGCTGAGCGCGATGGGCGGCTTCGCCGAAGAGGCCGCCGGGCAAATCGACAGCGGCGACTACAGCCAGAACGTCGTGTCGAACCTGGGGATGCAGGCCGCCGCGTTCGAGAACCTGCCCCTTGCGGCGGCTGACCAGGGCGTCAGCGCCGAACTGCTCGCACCGCTGCATCAGCTGCTCCTGCGCGGGGCCGCCGAAGGGCACGGCGCGGAAAACCTCGCGAGCGTCATCGAACTGCTGAAGAAGTAAGGAGAAATGCGATGAGCGTGACATTGATCGGCCTCGGTCCGATGGGCCAGGCAATGGTGCGAGCCTACCTGGCCGCCGGCCACGAGGTGACGGTGTGGAACCGCACCGCGAGCCGGGCCGACGCACTGGTGGCCGAGGGCGCGAAGCGCGCGGCGACGGTCACCGAGGCGCTGGCCGCGAACGAGCTGGTGCTCCTCAGCCTCACCGATTATCAGGCGATGTACGACATTCTCGCGCCGACCGAGGACGCGCTGCGCGGCAAGATCGTGGTGAACCTCAGCTCGGACACGCCGGAGCGGACCCGGGTGGCCGCGGAATGGCTGGCCGCGCGCGGCGCGGAGATGATCGCCGGCGGGATCATGGTGCCCGCGCCGGTCGTCGGCACCGAGGGTTCGTTCGTGTTCTACAGCGGCGCGCAGCCCACTTTCGACCGGATCGAGCCGACCCTGCGCGTCATCGGACGGCCGGACTACCGGGGCGCGGACCCGGGCCTGGCACAGCTCTACTACCAGGCGCTGCTGGACCTGTTCCTCACGACACTGTCGGCGTTCCTGCACTCGGCGGCCCTCGTCGGCACCGCCGGGGTGTCCGCCGCGACGCTGGTGCCGTACGCGTCGGAGCTGCTCACTCTCGTGCAGACGTTCCTGGACGAGACGGCGAAGAACATCGACAGCGGCACCCACCCGGGAGACCAGGCGAACGCCAAGATGATGGGCGCGACGGCCGACCACATCCTCGCCGCGAGCCGAGACGCGGGGATCGACGTGTCCCTGCCCGCCGCGGTGAAGGAGCACTACGACCGCGCCGTGGCGGCCGGGCACGGACGGGACAGCTGGACCAGCCTGATCGACGTGATCCGCAGCAAGGCCTGAGCCGCCGCGGTCTGGGAAGCCGGTGAGGACCGTCCGCCGACGGATCCGCGCCGGTCTCCGGGTTCCCAGACCGCATCCTGGGACCTGGAGCCGCGCTGGGGAGACGCGGACCAGGGGTGGTTTCGATGCTGTTTTCACGACCGAGGACCTGGGTCGGGTGCGCGTCGCTGGCGGCGCGCACCCGGCCTGGGAAGGTCCTGGCCGGAACCCAGCACCGCCCCCGGCCGCTGGCACTGGCTCAAGGCCGCCGCCGAAATCGTCCCGCTGGGCGATTTCCCGGACTTCTTGACGCCCGCGCCGGACGAGACGGACGTCGGCGCCTACTTCGGCAACATCCTGTCCCAGCCGAAGGCCGCCCTGCGCGAGGACGTCGTCCGCGCCTTCGCCCAGCGGACGATCCGCGCGACCGCACGGTGGCCCTCGACGGCCGGGGGTTGCTCCTGGTGCCAGCGCATTTCTGCTGGGACGCGCCGGTGACGTTCATCGACGCGGCGCAGCGTGCCCGGCGGCGGGCCTCGTCCCGGATGAACCACTCGGCTCGGGTGAGGAACAGCTGACCGGCCTCCTCGGACGCACCCGGGCGGGCGTGGCGGTGCATCACTCGCTTACGCCGCGCGGGAGGGCGTTTCTTGGCTCGCGGTAGCGCTCAGCCGAACGCGGCCAGAGAGACCTGTTGCCACTGACGCCAGGTGCTGAGCCGCTCCTCGTAGAGGTCGGCGACGTCGGGGAAGGACTTGCCGAGGAAGATCCGCAGCGGGGGCTCGTCCGCGTCGACGATCCGGAGGATCGCGTCTCGGGTCGCCCGCGGATCGCCGACCTCGAAGTCCGGTGCGGACGCCGCGTGGACCTCGGTGTAGTCCGGGTGCGGTTCGCTGTGCCGGGCCCCGCTAGCCAGCCAGTCGGTGGCGTACGGGCCAGGCTCGACGTTGGTGACGCGGATTCCGAAGGCCGCCACTTCTTGCGCCAAGGATTCCGACAGTCCCTCCAGCGCCCACTTAGAGGCGTGGTACGCGCTGATGCCGGGGAAAGCGCGTACTCCGCCCTCGCTGGTCACCTGCAAGATCCGTCCCGAACGCTGGGCCCGCATGAAGGGCAGCGCGGCCTGCGTAACCCAGACCGCGCCGAAGAAATTGGTCTCCAGCTGAGCCCGGAGTTCGTCCTCGCCGAGTTCCTCGACCATGCCGAAATGGCCGTAACCGGCGTTGTTGACCACGACGTCCAGCGAGCCGAAATACGCCTGGGCCCGCTGGACGGCCGCATGCACCGCAGCACGATCGGTGACGTCGAGCCGGATCGGCAGGATCGCGTCGCCGTACCGATCGGCTAACGGGGACAGGCGGTCGACGTCCCGGGCGGTCGCCGCGACGTGGTCGCCGCGCTGGAGGGCGGCGTCCGCCCACTCGCGGCCGAACCCTCTCGAACTGCCTGTGATGAACCAGGTTTTCGCCATGACCGATGCTCCTCGCGAACGAATGTGCTTTCCATCGTGCGGGCGGCGAGGGCAGTCCCACCAGCGAAGGTTTCGCACCGGAGCCATGCGCTCCCGGAATGTGCCAGGATGACGCCGTGGCCGACTTCACGCTCACCGGCCTGCGCGTCGTCCAGGCTGTCGCCGACCTCGGCTCGTTCACCGCCGCGGCCGACGCGCTCGGATACACGCAGTCGGCGGTGTCCCGTCAGGTGGCGGCGATCGAGGCCGCGGCGGGCATACCGCTGTTCGTCCGGGGCGCGCGCGGGGTCGTGCCCTCCCCCGCTGGCGTGCTGCTCGCCCGTCGAGCCGCGCGGGCGCTCAACGAAATCGACGCGGTCGGCACGGATCTCGCCCGGCTGCACGACCATCTCGCCGGACGGGTCGTCCTCGCTGCCTTCCCGGCCGCGGCCGCCGTGCTCATCCCCCGGACGCTGGCCCGGCTGCGCGACGAGCACCCGGGCCTGCTCGTCGAGTTCGGCGAGGCTTCCTCGCCCACCCAGCTCCGCCAGCTCCGCGCGCACCGGGTCGACATCGCGGTGATAGGCGTGGGTCCGGGCCTGCCCGATTACGATTTCGAGGGCCTTTTCCGCGACCTGCTCCTCGACGGCAGGCTCCTGCTCGCCGTCCCCGAGAACCACCGGTTCGCCGATCGCGGAAGCGTCCCGGTGGCCGAGCTGAGCGACGAAAACTGGATCGTCGGCAAGGGGCTGCGCGACGATCCCCAGTTCGGCGCGTGGCCGACCCTCGAACGCCCGCGCATCGCCTACGCGACCCGGGAATGGCCCTCCCGCCTGGGTTTCGTCGCCGCCGGGCTCGGCATCGCCGTCCTGCCCGAGCTGGCCGCCGCGTCGGTCCCGCCCGGGGTTCGCACCGTCCAGGTCGACGACCCGGCTTGGCTCGGCCGGGCCACCGTCGCTGTCACCGATCGCAACCGGTCCCCTGAGGTGACCGCCGCCGTCGAGGCGCTCCGACAGGAGGCCGCGCAGCTTCGGGTGGCGCGGTAACGGGGTCTTTCACCACCGCCACCGGACGCCGTGGATTCCCGGCCCCTGCCCGGTCCGGATCACGTGAACCGGCACGCCGGGGCGCACCCGCACCTCCGCGGTCTCCAACTCCGGACCGGTGGGCGAATCCTGCCGATACGAAACGCATTCCGCGGGCAGCACCGCAGGATCGAAATGCACTTCCAGCAGATGTTCCGCCACCGGCAGACGGAACCGGCGGTCGTAACGCAAATCCGGTTCCTCGTCCCGGAACGCGAACCGGTACTCCACGATCGCCGTCTCGCCGGGTGCCAGCGGATAGTCCAGCACTAGCTCCGTCACCGAAAACGCTTGTTCCGGAGTCAGCTGCACATTCCCCGGGCGGCAATACCGTGCGGACACCAGCGTCGGCGCCTGCCCAGGCGTAAAGCCCCGCATCGCGACGATTCTCCCGAAAACCGGCTCGTCCAGTGCGCGTACCACTTCTCGCACGTGAAGACTCCGCATCCGGCCTTGAGCGTCGACGCGCAGCGCCTCGTGCACGCTGACCGATTCCAGCGACGCGTCCTCGAACGAGTTGAGCACCGCCGGCAGCAGGCTGCGGTTCTCCCACAACCGGTCCCAGCGCGTCGGGCGCGGGGCCGGGGCACCGGTGCGCGGCCGGTCCAGCAGCGTGCGCAGCGCATCCGGCGGGACGTCCAGCATCCGTTCCAGCAAAGTCAGCGCCCGCAACGATTCCGGCCGTTCCGGACGGCTGCGGCCGGTGCGCCACGAGCTGAGCGTGGTCGTGCTGACCGGCACGCCGGAGGCCGCGAGCCGTTCGCGCAGCCGCGCCAGGCCGAGGCCGCTGCGCTCGATCGCGAGCGTCAGGGCGTGTTCGAACGGGCCCTCAGCCAAAGCCTGCGCGAGCCGTTCCCGCACGGGGGCCGGGGCGAACAACCGCATTCCGCTCCTCCTGGAAAAAACGGACCGGTCGAAACGGATTCTCGGCATTCGTTCACCGGTTGGCAACCCGACGAAAGTCGCGTCGCCGCCGCTTGCCTGCCACCGGAGTTTCGGCGGATTCCGCGGTGCGGCCGCGCTGCTTACGTTCGAAAGCGTCCCCATCGGAAAACAGTTCCCCAAGGAGCGACATGCGCGCACTCACCCGGGCCCTCGCCGTGCTGACCGGTTCCTGCGCGGCACTGGGCGCGTTCGCCGTGACCCCCGCGTCCGCGAGCCCCGCCGCGCCCGACGCCCAGCCGTCGATCATCGGCGGCAGCACCGCGCAGAACCCCGGCTACATCGCGCGGTTCAACGGCCACGCCAACGGCTACACCTTCTTCTGCACCAGCACGCTGATCGGCAGCCGCTGGATCCTCACCGCGAAGCACTGCATGTACGACAACAACGGGCAGCGCCTCACGGACATCGACCTGTACATCGGTTCCAACAGCGCCAGCGGCGGCGTGCACGCCAAAGCCGCCTCCACCTACGTCTACTCCGGCGGCGACCTGGCGCTGATCAAGCTGAACACCGACGGCGGCAGCACGTTCGCGCGCCTGTCCAACAGTTCCAGCGACGCGCAGGAGGGCGACAGCGCCACTGTGTACGGCTGGGGCGCGACGCAGAGCACCGACGAGGGCCACCACCAGTCGAGTGTGTTGAAGCAGGCCGTGGTATCGATCTCGAACACTCAGGACAGCGACAACGCCGGCGGACCCGCGATCACCGCGAGCACCCCGAACGGCGCGGTGGCCGGCGGCGACTCGGGCGGGCCGATGGTCGACGACGGCATTCAGGTCGGGGTGTGCTCCACCAGCGACCGTTCCAGCGTCACGACCTACGGGAGCGTCGCGGCGGGACGCGACTGGATTCAGCAGACCTCCGGGATCTGACCGCCGCGGCCCGCGCCGGAGGGGCTCCCGGCGCGGGCCGCAGTCAGTCTTCCAAGAGGCGATCGTCCTGATGAGCCCCGTAGAACCGGGTCTGCCGAGCCATGATCTCGCGCATCGGCGCACCCCGCGGCACGCCGTACACGGTGCCGGGGAAGTCCATGGTGCGCTGGATCTCCCACAGCTCCTCGTGCCGGTCCGGGGAGAAGAGGGCGGCCGGGTCCCCCGCCGCGATCCAGCCGATGGGCAGCACCGCGCCGGGTTCGAGGCGGGAATTGACGTGCAGCACGCTGTTGATCCGCAGTTCCGCCCCGGCTCCGGCGACCGAGCCCGGGAACAGGGCGGCCCCCGTCGCCACGAACGCCTCGTCCTCGACGACGGCTCCGTTGACGTGCGCGTGCGGCCCGACCAGCACCGAGTCCCCGAGCGTCACGGGGTGCCCGGCTCGACCGCGGACCAGTGCGTTTTCCATGATCACGACGTCCGAGCCGGTGCGGATCTCCCCGTCTTCCGCGGTGAGCACCGCGCCGTGCAGGACCCGGGCCCGCTCGCCAAGGACCACGGCCCCGCACAGCACCGCGGACGGTGCGACGTACGCCGACTCCGGCACCACTGGCCGTTGCCCTCGATGTTCGATCAGCATCGTTCCACGCTAACGGTTTCGGCTCGGTCCGGACGGGATATCCGTATCCGACGCAAAGGCAGGAGGGAGCCATGACAGAGCCATTCACGGTCGGAACCTCGCCGGCCGAAGGCGATCTGACGGTGCCGGCCGATGCGGTCGGAGTGGTGGTTTTCGCGCACGGCTCGGGCAGTTCGCGGCACAGTCCGCGCAACCAGGCCGTCGCCCGAGCCCTGCAAGACCACCGCTTCGCGACGCTGTTGTTCGACCTGCTGACCCCGGAAGAAGACCGCGACGACCAGCTGCGGTTCGACATCGATCTGCTGCGGGACCGGTTGCTGCGTGCGCTCGACGGCCTCGGCCGCCACCCCTCGGTGACCGGGCTGCCGGTGGGGTTGTTCGGGGCCAGCACGGGAGCCGCCGCCGCGCTGAGCGCCGCCGCGGCCAGGCCGGACGTCGTGCGCGCGGTCGTTTCCCGGGGCGGACGGCCGGATCTGGCCGAAAACGCCCTGGCGGAGGTGCGCTGTCCGGTGCTGCTGATCGTGGGAGGACACGACGACACCGTGCGCCGGCTGAACAAAGCCGCCGCTTCGCAGCTGCCGGGCGACCGGGACCTGGTGGTGGTGCCGGGAGCCGGGCATCTGTTCGAGGAACCCGGGGCGCTGGAGCAGGTCGCCGACGCGGCGGCTGGCTGGTTCGGCCGCCACCTTCCGGACAGTGGTGAGCACGCCTTCATCCTGTGAGGGACGGCAGCAGCTTGTCGAGCGTGATCGGCAGATCCCGGACGCGGACCCCGGTGGCGTGATGGACCGCGTTGGCGACGGCGGCCGCTGTGCCGACGATGCCGATCTCGCCGATTCCCTTGCTGCCCATGGGATTGAGGTGCGGATCGTTCTCGTCGAGCCAGTCCGCGCGCAGGTCTTCGACGTCGGCGTTGGTCGCGATGTGGTACTCGGCGAAGTCGTGGTTGACCACGTGGCCGAACCGCGGGTCGAGGACGCTGTTCTCGTGCAACGCCATCGACAGGCCCATGGTCATCCCGCCGAGCAGCTGCGAACGCGCGGTGACCGGGTTGACGATCTGCCCGACGGCGAACGTGCCGTGCAGCCGCGACACCCGGACTTCGCCGGTGTCGGCGTCCACCCGCACCTCGGCGAACTGCGCCCCGAAGCCGTACATCGCGTAGTGCTCCGCGGCCGGGTTTTCCGGGGTGTCCGCCGATGCCTCGTCGCCGTCGCCGGGTTCCGAGCCGTACTTCTCCCGGAACGCCCGCGCGGCCGCGACCACCGCTGAACCCCAGGAGGCGGTTCCGGTGGAACCACCGGCCACCGTAGCCGTCGGGTAGGAGGTATCGCCGATCCGGACTTCGACGGAGCCGACGGGCACGTCCAGTGCGCCCGCGGCGATCTGCGGAAGGATCGTCCACGCGCCGGTCCCCAGGTCGGCCGCGCCGATTTCGACGGCGTAGCGGCCTTTCTCGAACCGGATCGCCGCGGTCGACCCGGGCATCCGCTTCGCCGGGTACACCGAGGCCGCGACGCCGCTGCCGACCAGCCACGGCCCGTCGCGGCGGATCCCCGGCCGCGGGTCGCGCTCGTGCCAGCCGAAGCGTTCGGCACCGGTGCGCAGGCATTCGACCAGGTGCCGGCTGGAGAACGGGCGGCCGGACTCCGGGTCCCGCTCCGGTTCGTTGCGGACGCGCAGTTCGACCGGGTCGACGCCGAGTGCCTCGGCGAGTTCGTCCATCGCGACTTCCGGGCCGAACATGCCCGGGCACTCCCCCGGCGCGCGCATCCACGACGGCACCGGCACGTCGAGACTGGCGAGCCGATGACTGGTGGACCGGTTCCGCGCGGCGTACATCATCCGGGCGGGCGCGGCGGTCTGTTCGGCGAACTCCTTGATCCGCGAGGTCTGTTCGACGACGTCCATGCCGATCGCCGTCAGCCGCCCGTCTGGCCCGGCACCGAGGCGGACCCGCTGGATCGTCGGCGTGCGGTACCCGGCGAGGCTGAACATCTGCTGCCGGGTCAGCGCGAGCTTCACCGGGCGGCCGGGCACGCTCCGGGCGGCCAGCGCGGCGAGCACGACGTTGGCGTGCGGCATGCCTTTCGAGCCGAAGCCGCCGCCGATGTAGGGGCAGATCACGTGGACCTGTTCGGCGGGCAGGCCGAACAGCTTCGCCAGCTTGGCCCGCACCGGGTGCACGCCCTGGGTGGAATCCCACAGCGTCAGCACGCCGTCCTCCCACAGGGCCGTCGTCGTGTGCGGCTCGAGCGGGTTGTTGTGGTACGTCGACGTGGTGTAGGTCTGGTCCACTGTCACCTCTGCGGCGCTGAACGCGGCCTCGACGTCGCCCTCGGCCGTGTCGGTCGGGAAGTTCGGGTTGACCTTGTCCGGCTTGTACAGTCCCGGATCGTCCGCGGTGAGCCGGGCGTCGAAGGGGTCGTTCTCGTACTGCACGTCGACCAGCTCCGCCGCGTGCCGGGCAGTCTCGGAGTTCTCGGCCAGGACGAGCCCGATCACGCTGCCGCGAAACGGTATTTCGCAGTCCTGCAGCACGGTTAGCTCCGCGTCGCCGGTGTCGACGAGCCGCTCGGCGGTGAACGGCGTGAGCAGGCTCCGGACGCCGTCAAGGGCTTCCGCTTTGACTGTGTGTATCCGCAGGCAGCGGCCGCGGGCGATAGTCGCCTGGATCGGATGGCAGTACAGCGGTTCCTGGGCCGGGACTTCGTAGGCGTACGGCGCGGTTCCGGTGACCTTCGCCGGACCGTCCCGGCGGGTGAGCCCACGTCCGATCGCTCGGGGTTCCAGCAGTCCGGTCATTGGCCGCGCTCCTCGGCGGTCAGGTCGCGCAGCACCGCGGTGAGGGTGCGCGCGGCGAGGGGGATCTTGAAGGCATTTCCTCCGTCGAGACCGTCCAAAGGCGTGGCGTCCGAGAGTTCGGCCTCGGCGGCCGCGAGGAAGACGTCGTGACTCGGCCGGGAGCCCCGGAGGACCTGCTCGGCCCGCAAAGCACGCCAGGGTTTGTGCGCCACTCCGCCGAACGCGAGCCGGACATCGTCGATCCGGCCGTCTGAAATGGACAGTCCAACTGCGACAGAGACGAGCGCGAAGGCGTAGGAAGCCCGGTCGCGCACTTTGCGGTAGGCCGACCGGCGCAACCAGGAGGTGACGGGCAGCGTGATGTCCGTGATCAGCTCGCCGTGTTCGAGCACGGTGTCGCGCTCGGGGTGCTCGCCCGGAAGCCGGTGCAGCTCAGCATACGGCAGCACCCGCTCACCCGACGGACCGACCACGCGGACGCGCGCGTCAAGCACCGTCATGGCCACCGCCATGTCCGAAGGATGCGTCGCGACGCACTGGTCGGACGCGCCGAGGATCGCGTGATGCCGCGTGTAACCGCCGAGCGCGGAACAACCGGAGCCGGGCGAACGCTTGTTGCACGGGGTCGTGACGTCCTGGAAGTAGACGCATCGGGTGCGCTGCAACGGGTTTCCGCCGACCGTGGCCATGTTCCGCAACTGCGGCGACGCCCCGGACAGCAGCGCTTCGGCCAGCACCGGATACCGCTCCCGGACCCGCCGGTCAGCCGCGAGGTCGCTGTTGCGGACGCCCGCGCCGATCACCAGCCCGCCGTCGTCGTCGCGGATCTCGGCCGACGTCAGCCCGGTCACGTCGATGACGCGGTCCGGTTGTGCCACACCGAGTTTCAAGTGGTCCACGAGATTGGTGCCGCCGGCGAGGAACATCGCGGACGGCTCGGCCGCCACTGCCCGCACCGCTTCGGCCGTCGTCGCCGGTTTGCCGTACGCGAACGGTTTCATCGCTGTTCTCCCGCCTCGCGGACCGCCGCGACGATGCCGGCGTAAGCGCCGCAACGGCAGAGGTTTCCGCTCATCCGCTCGGAGATTTCCTCGTCCGTCCATCGCGGCGCATCGGCGACCGGCGCGGTGACGTGGCTGGGCTCGCCGTCGCCGAACTCGGCCAGCAATCCGGCCGCCGAACAGATCTGGCCCGGCGTGCAGTATCCGCATTGGAACGCGTCGTGGTCCACGAACGACTGCTGGAGCGCGTGCAACTCGCCGTCCTCGGCCAGACCGGCGGCAGTCGTCACCTCGGCCCCGTCGCAGGACAACGCGAGTCTCAGGCAGGACAGCGCTCTCCGGCCGTCGAGCAGAACTGTGCAGGCTCCGCACTGGCCGTGGTCGCAGCCCTTTTTGGCGCTGTAGCCGCCGAGTTGCTCCCGCAGCAGGTCCAGCAGGGTGCGGCGCGGATCGACGGTCAGCCGATGCGCGGTCCCGTCGACGTGCAGCGCGATCGTCCGTGCCGTTTCCGTCTCGCCCGGTCGCATGCCGACGCCATACCCGCTCGTCCCGGCCTCAAACCTCCGCCGCCCACCGCAGAATCTCCTCCGCGGTCCGCACCGGAGCCTCCCTGGGCGGGAAGTGCCCGACGTCCTCGAAAACCACCCGCCGATACTCCCCAGCGAACAACTCGTCCTTGCCCGCGCTGGTCGACGGCAGGTTGTCGGCGTCCTTTCCGCCGTGCAGCACCAACGTCGGCACCCGCACCCGCGGCGGCTTCGCCAGCTCTCGTTCCAGCTCCGCGTAGGCCGGATCGCCGTCCTGCTCGCCCCACCGGTGCAGGTAGGCGGAGATGGTGATCTGCGGCCAGTCGTCGTTGTCCCAGGCCAACGCCGCCCGGTCGAACTCCGCGGCGGAAAACTCCCAGCCCGGCGACCACGTCCGCCACAGGTACCGGCTGAACGCCCGCCGGTCGCGGTGCATCGCGTCCTGGCCGCGCTTCGTGGCGACGAACCACTCGTACCAGTACGCGTGCGCGAGCGGATAGTCCAGCGGCGTGTCGGGACCGCTCGCGCCGTGGCCCGCGGACATCGCGACCAGCCGGGAAACCCGCTCCGGGAACAACGCGCCGACCACGTACCCGGCCCGCGCGCCCCAGTCGTGTCCCGCGAGGACGACGCCGGAAAGGTCGAGCGCTTCGAGAAAGTCCCGGAGATCCTGGCCAAGCGCCCCGGACTGCCCACTGCGCGGCTTGTCCGGCGTGCGGAACTCCGTCGGGCTGAACCCGCGCAGATACGGCCGGTACACCCGGTAGCCGGCCTTGGTCAGTTCGGGCACCACGCCGTCCCAGCAATGCGGATCGTCCGGCCAGCCGTGCACCGCGACCAGCGGCCGTCCGTCCGGCGGGCCGTCTGCCTCGTAGCCGATCTTCAAGTCCGGCGTCCATACGAACTCCGTCATGCTCTGGGGCTACCCGGGGGTTAGCGGACGACAAACCCGACGGCGCAGCAAAGGACGGAAAGACCGGCCCCGGCCCACATGACCGAATGGATGCCGGACAGGAACGCTTCGTGGGCAGCGTTGGCGACCGCAGCAGGCGCACCCGCGGGAGCGACGCCTTGGGCGACGGTGCCCGCGCCTTGCTCGGCGAACTGCTGAGGCAATCCCGAAGCGAGCAAAAGGTCGCGGAACCGGGCGGACGCGGTGGTCGCCAGAACCGCGCCGAGGACCGAAATGCCCAGCAAGCCGCCGATCTGGCCGGCCGCCTGCTGAACCCCGGCCGCGGCACCGGCGTCCTGCTCAGCGGCGTTGCCGAGCACCGCTTGGACAGCGGAATTCATTACCAGCGAAAGGCCGAGCCCCAGCACGGCGAACGACGCGGCCATCGCTAGGTACGAGCTTCCCTGCTCGACATCGGTCAGCAAAGCAAACCCCACGGCGGAAATCAGCGCGCCCGCGACGATCACCGGACGGCGGCCCGCCTTGGGCAGCAACCGCGCGCTCACCGTCGAGCCGAGCACCGCCGCCACGCCTAGCGGGGCGAGACGCAGGCTCGCCTCGATCGGAGTGCGGCCGTCGGTTTTCTGCAGCAACAGGGACACGAAGACCGGCAAGGCGATCATCGCGAAGTCGGTGGCGACGCTGAGCACGATGCCGCCGCTGATCGACCGGTCGGCGAAAATCCGCAGCGGCACAATGGGATTGCGGGCTTTCCGCTCGACGAGCACGAACGCGGCGCCGATCGGCACCGCCGCGATCAGCGAACCCAGGACGACAGCATCGCCCCACCCGGCACTCGGCGCCCGGACCAGCCCGTAGGCCAGCGCCAGCAACCCCGCGGTGAGCAGCGCGGCACCGCCTAGATCGAAGCGTCCTGGACGGCCGGGGCTGAGCCGCGGCAGCGCCCGCAGCCCCGCCAGCAGACTGAAAACCGCGACGGGCACGTTGACGAAGAAGGCCCAGCGCCAGCCCAGCTGATCCACCACAACCCCGCCGACGACCGGCCCGGCGGCGATCGAGGAAGCCGCGAGCGCGCCGAACACCGACACCGCGGCCGGCAGCCGTTCGGGCGGGAACGTCGCGCGCAGCAGAGCCAGCGCGTTGGTCATGATGAGGCCGCCGAAGAACCCCTGCACGCTCCGCGTCACCACCACCATGGCCACCGAGCCGGCCAGCCCGGCGGCCGCGGAGGCGAGGCCGAATCCGGCCACCCCGGCGAGAAAGACGCGGCGGCGGCCGAACCGGTCGCCGATCCGGCCGGCCAGCACCGTCGAGGGCGCCATGACCAGCAGGTAGATGTTGGTGATCCACTGCAGGTCGCCGAGTGTGGCCCCCAGTTCCGCGCTCAGCCGAGGATTCGCCGCGGCGACGATCGTGCCGTCGAGAGCGACGACGACCACCCCGAGCACGACCGCGACGAGCCCGGCCCACGGGCTGACCCTCTTCGCACTGGTCGCCGAAGTCACCGCCGCTGCCCGCGATAGGCGGTGTCGATCGCGCCCGGCAGCTCCGCGACGCAACGCCGCGTGTGGCTCAACAACGACTCGACCGACTCGCCGCCCTCGGCCCGCCATTCCTTGACGGCCACGTGAAACGCGCCCTCGAACCCGGCGACGGCCAACTCGGCCCGCACCCCGCCGAGGCCGGGCCGCGTCGCCGCCACCTCGATCAACCGCTCGCGCTGCCGGGCGTCCCTCCGCGCGTTCGCCGCCAGGAGCGCCGGATGCGCGTCGACCAGCCGGAACAGCTGGAGATGCTCGCGGTCGAGGCGCTCGCCCCAGCATTCCCGCCACGCCCGGCTGAGCGCCTCGCACAGGCCGGCCAGGACGGGCTCGTCATCCGGCCGTTCGGCGAAACAGGCGAGCATCCGGTCGTCGAGCCCCTCCAGCACGGCCAGGGCCGCGTCCTCCTTGCTCGCGAAGTAGCGGAAGAAGGTGCGCGACGAAACATCCGCCTCGGCGGAGATCCCCTCGACCGTGGTGTCGTGATAGCCCCGGCCGACCAGCTGCCGCACCGCGGTTTCGATGATCCGGTCCCGGGTGCGGGCTTTCTTGCGCTCGCGCAGGCCGGGCTTCCCCTTCTCGTCCACGGCGGCCACGCTAGCAATAATGTCGCACTGCGACAACTGTCGCGGTACGACATTTTTCGGTTCAGCGCTCCCGCTCCCGGCCGGGAGCCGAATCGAAGCTCGCGCCCATCCCGACTCCGGCCCCGCCGTCGACCGGGATCACCGCGCCGGTGACGAAGCCCAGGTTCGGCGACACGAGGGCACCGGCCACGTCGGCGAACTCCCGGGGCTCCCCGATGCGTCCCCTCGGCAGCCCGCTTCCCAGCCGGGCCTTCGAGAGTTCCGGCTGCCGGTCGAGTGTCCGGCCCAGCAGTGCGGTGTCGAAGTAGCCGGACAGCAGGGTGTTGACGGTGATGTCGTACTGCCCGACCTCCAGCGCCAGCGTCTTGGCGTAACCGATCACCGCGGACCACACCGAAACGGGCGCCGCCATTCCGGCGGCCGGGCACTCGACGACACCCGAGACGACGTTGAGGATGCTGCCCCCTTCGGCCGTCATGTGCGGCAGCGTCGCCCGCACGGACCGGACCACGTAGAAGAAGTGGCGTTCGAAGGCTTGGCGCCACACGTCGTCGGTGAGTTCCGAGATCCGGCGGATCGGCGGGCCGCCGTCGTTGGTGACCAGGACGTGGACCGCCTCGCCGAAGCGGGCGAGTGTCTCGGCAGTGACCCGTTCGAGGTCGGCTTCGACTGAGCAATCGGCGGCGAGCCCGAGGACCCGCTCCGCGCCGTATTCGCCCGCGAGTCGTTTCGCGGCGGCCGAGATCTTCTCCGCGCGACGCGCGAAGATCGTGACCGAGGCGCCTTCCCGCAAAAGGCGCTCAGCGATCGCGAAACCCAGGCCGTCGCTGCCACCGCCGACAATGGCTACTTTTCCAACCAGTCCCAGGTCCATCACTCGACTCCGATCGATGCGAGGAAAGCTTCGGCATTTCCCGAGAACACGTCGTCGAGGACGTCCGGCGAAAAACCTTCCGCACGCCATTCCGCCACCAGACGCTCGTGGCTGAGCATCGGGTAATCGGCACCGAAGAATACCCGTTTGCGGAGCCGCTTCCCGATCTCGCGTTTGAGTTCCTCCGGGAAGTAGCGCGGCGACCAGCCGTGCAGTTCCATCCAGACGTTCGCTTTGTGGAGCGCGACCGCGATCATTTCCGACTGCCACGGCCACGCCACCCGGGCCGCGATCACGTTCAGGTCGGGATACGCGGCCGCGAGGCGGTCGACATACCGGGGATGGCAGCCCTCCAGGGTGATGCCCATGCCGCCGCGGGTGCCGGCGCCGGTCGCCGACATGCCCACGTGGACCAGCACCGGGCGGTTGGCCTCGACGCACAGGTTCAGGCAGGTCTCCCACCCCGGCTGGTCCGGCGGTCCGGCCGGGGTGAACGAGTGCACCGTCAGCCCGGTCAGCCCCGGCCCCTCGCTCAGGCAGCGCTCGAATTCCTTGACGTGGTCCGGCCGCGTCGGGTCGATGCTGATCCAGTTGCCGAGCACGACGTCGGGGTGCTCGCGAGCGAAGGCGAACGCGTAGTCGTGCTGGTCTCGGAGCGCACCGGCGTCCATTTGGTAGGTGAACGCGAAGTCGAGCATCACCTTGGCGTTAGCCTGCCGGAACTGCGCCGCCTGCTCCTCGTCGCTGACGAAGTCCATGCCCCATTTGAAGTAGCCGCGGAGGGCCTCTCGGTCCTCGGCGGTCTCATACGGGCTTCCTTTCCAGCCGCGCTCCGTTCCCCAGTGAGAATGGAAGTCGATGAGCCGGGGTGCCGGTGTCGTCAATGCCGTGTGCCTTTCGTGAAAAGTGGAGAAAAATCAGTGGACTTCGCGCGTCGAGTCGCGCCAATAAGGTGCGCGCAACGCCTTCTTGTCCACTTTTCCGACCGTCGTCTGGGGCAGCGAATCGACGACCACAACCTTTTTGGGCGAGTACATCGAGCCTTTGACCCGCTTGACGAAGTCCCGGAGCGCGGGAACGTCGACGTCGTGGCCGGGGCGCGCGACGACGAACGCGGTGACGATCTCGCCCCACCGGTCGTCGGGCACGCCGATCACCGCCGCCGAGCCGACCGAAGGGTGCTCGGCCAAGGCGGCCTCGACTTCGCTCGCGTAGATGTTGAACCCGCCGGAGATGATCATGTCCTTCTTGCGGCCGACGATGTAGAGCAGTCCCTCGTCGTCCTGCCGCGCCAGGTCTCCGGTGTGCAGCCAGCCGCCTTCGAGCGCCGCCGCGGTCTCCTCGGGAAGGTTCCGGTAGCCGAGCATGACCCCGCGGTTGCGCATGACGATCTCGCCGACCTCGCCGGCGGGGACGTCGCGCCCGTCCTCGCCGACCAGCCGGACGCGGTTCCCGACCACGGGACGGCCGCAGGAGGCGAGCCGTTCCAGGTTCGCCGTCTCGTGCGCGGCCTTGGGCAGCACCGTCCCGATGCCCGTTGACTCCGTTTGCCCGTAGATCTGGGAAAAGACCGGCCCGATGCGCTCCCGGGCCTCGGCGAGGCGCACCGGGGACATCGGCCCGGTGGCGTACCAGATCACCTCGAGACTGGACAGGTCTCTCGTCTCCGGGCGTTCGTGGTCCAGCAGCGTGTAGATCATCGTCGGAATGCCGCTGACGCAGTTGACCCGTTCCGCCTCGATGACGTCGAGGAACCGGCCGGGATCGAAACCCTGCTCGATCACGACCGTGCCCCCGCGAAGCAGCGTCGGGAGGACGCCGAGCCCAGCGGCGTGCGTGAGCGGAGCCGAGGCCAGGTACCGCGGCGAGCGCGGCTGTTCGAAATCGGCCAGGTGCGCGTAGACCATCTGCACCATCGACCGATGCGGCTGCTGCACGCCCTTGGGTTTGCCGGTCGTCCCGCCGGTGTACTGCAGCCACGCGAGGTCCGTCTCGGCGGCCGGACCGGGATCGAGCGGCCGCGCCGCGGGATGGTCGCCCTCGGGCGGGCCGCCCGCGCCCGGGATCACCAGCAGCTGCCGCAGCGAACCGACCTCGGCGACGAGCTGGCGCCCGTGTTCCTCCAGCGGCGCGGTCACCACCAGCACCTCGGCCCCCGCGTCCGCGCAGACGACGGCGTGGTCCTCGATCGAGGCCAGCGCCTGAAGGCCGGTGAAGCGCGCGCCCAGGAGGTACGTCGCGGCCTGGACGATCCACGACTCGGGCATGTTCGGGCTGAGCATCGCGACCCCGGTGCCGAGCCCCGCGCCGCGACCGGCCAGCGCGGCCGCGTACCGCGAGACGAGATCTCGGACCTGGCGGTAGGTCAGCCGCCGGTCACCGGCGACGAAGGCCTCGGCCGAGCTGTGCCGGGTGAGGGCCTGGACGATCAGATCGCCCAGCGTCACGCCGGAGGAAGCCGTTGCGGCGCAAGCGCTCTGCTCGTGGACGGGATCAGCCATGCCTCAACCATCGGTGGTGCCCCTACCGGCGTGCCACCGATGTTCCGCCAGCAATTACGGGTAACCCGCCACGCTGGTGCCGACCGCGCGCGCCGCGGAGCGGTAGCGGCCGGGGGTCTGGCCGACGAGATCGGTGAAGGCTTCGATGAAGCTGCTCGGGTTCGCCCAGCCCAGCCTGATCGCCGTGTCGGTGACCGAGGTGCCCTCGCCGAGTTCGAGCAGTGCCCGCTGAACGCGGAGCAACGTGCGCCACTGGTGGAAGCTCATCGACAGTTCGCTGCCGAACAGCCTGCTGAGCGTGCGTTCGCTGGAGCCGGTCCGGTGCCCCAGTTCCGCCAGGGTCGCCGGGCTGGCCGGGTCGGCGTGCAGCAGGTCGGTGACGGCCTTGAGGCGGGCGTCGCTCGGCTCCGGGAGACGCAGTGGTTCCTGCCGGGCGCGCACCAGCTCCGCGACGACGACCTCGAGCAGCAGCCGCGCGCGGGGGCTGTCGGCGGGTTCGTTCTCGCAGAGCAGCGCCAGGTACGCCTCGCGCATCAGCGCGCTGGCCACGAACACCGAGGGCTCCGCCGGAAGCCGCTCGGCCAGTTCCGCCGGAACCGTGAGCAGCCGGACATCGGTCTCGCCGTACGAGCGGCTGCGGTGCACGTGGAAAGGCGGCACCCAGGTGATCCGGTTCGCCGGCGCCGCCCAGGTGCCGGCCTCGGTGACGGTGACCAGCGCGCCGGAAGCGGCGTACCGGAGCTGGCCGAAGTCGTGGAAGTGCGGGGCGACGTCCTCGCCGTGGGCCAGCGGCCCGCAGAACGCCGAATCGTCGGTCCAGAACACCGGTTCGGCGGCAGCTTCGGTCATGGGTGCCCAGCCTAGCCCCGGTTGGCGGGTTATCGCAGTTTCCTGGCGGGACACCGGTGGCACGCCCGCCGCGCGGCGACGATCGTCGAGGTGTGCCGGTTTCACCCCAAACCAGGAGAATCATGCGAGTCATCACCCAGCAGCAGTTCGGCGGTCCCGAAGTGCTCACGATCGCGGACGCGCCCGAACCCCGGGCACTGCCGACCGAAGTCCTCGTCCGGGTCAAGGCGATCGGGCTGAACCCGCTGGAGGCGCGGCTGCGCGACGGCGAGTTCCCGCTGCTCGGCCAGCCGCCGTTCATTCTCGGCTGGGATGTCAGCGGTGTCGTCGAGGAGGCGTTGACCTGGCGGTTCCGGCCCGGCGACGAGGTGTTCGGCATGCCGTTGTTTCCCCGCGCGGCGAACGCGTACGCGGAGGTCATAGCGGCCCCGGCCTTGCACCTGGTGCGCAAACCGGCGGCGCTCTCGCACGTCGAAGCGGCGGCGCTGCCGATCGTCGGGCTGACCGCGTGGCAGGGACTCGTCGACCTCGGCGGCGTGACCGCGGGCGATCGCGTCCTGATCCACGCCGGCGGCGGCGGAGTCGGCCACGTCGCCATCCAGATCGCGAAAGCGCTGGGCGCGCACGTGATCACGACCGCCAGCGCGAGCAAACGGGACTTCGTCACGGGACTGGGCGCCGACGAAGTCATCGACTACGCGACGGTCGACTTCGCCGAGGTCGTCCGCGACATCGACGTCGTACTCGACACCGTCGGCGGCGACACCGCCGCGAGGTCGCTCGGCGTGCTCCGGCCAGGGGGCACCTCGTGACCGCGGTCGCCGACGAAGACACGGAACTGATCGGGAAGTTCGAGGCAGCGGGCCTGCGCTTCAGCGGCATCGGAGTCGACCCGGACCCGATCGCCTTGCGCGGCCTCGTCGACCTCGCCGAACAGGGCAAGCTCCGCGTCCACGTGCAGGCGACCTTCCCGTTCGAACGCGTCGCCGACGCACACCGGCTGCTGGACGGCGGTCATCTCCAGGGCAAGGTGGTACTCACCCTCTGACCCGCCGCGGTCAGCCGAGCCGGTCGGCCATCAGCTCGCCGGCCATGATCGCGGCCAGGTTGGTGTTAGCCCTTGGCACGTAAGGGAAAATCGACGCGTCGACCACCCGCAGGCGCTCGAAGCCGAGCACCCGGCAGTCGGAATCGACCACGGTGTCAGGGTCCCCGGGGTCGCCCATCCGGCAGGTGCTGGTGGCGTGCTGCGAGTCGCCGGCGGTGGCCAGCAGGTGGTCGTCCAGAGCGCGGTCGTCGTCCAGAGCGGCGAACAGTGCCTCGTTCGCGCTCTCCAGCGAGCCGCCGAGGATCGGCGCGGTCTCGGTGGCGCGCGCAAGCTCCACCAGCGCCCGCACGCCCGCGCGCAACCGCGGCAGGTCGCGTTCGTCGGAGAGCATCCGCTGGCGCACCAGCGGCTGGACGTCCGGGTCCGCCGAAACCAGGCTGACCTCGCCGCGCGAATAGTTCTGATTGAGCCACACCCCGTAGGCCCCCGCCCCGGCCCCGGTGTCCGCGAACGCCATGGCGAGCACGCTCTGGTTCATCGAGACGAACATCAGGTCGCCCTCCGGGGCGCCGGAACCGCTGGTGAAGCGGACGCAGACGTTGGTGTGCCGGTCGTCCGGCGTCTTGATCGCCGCGGCTTCGGTCAACGGAAGCTGGACCATCGCGATCGGATGATCCTGCAGACCGCGTCCGGCGGGCAGATCCGCGCGGACGTCGATGCCGAGCGACCGCAGGCGCGCCGCGGGTCCCACGCCGGAGCGCTGCAGGATCGCCGGGGTGTGAATTGCCCCGGCGCTCAGCACGACCGTGTCGGCGAGTTCGGTCACGACCGTCCCGCCGAGGACGACCCGGACGCCGATCGCCCGGTTGCCTTCGAAGAGCACCTGGTCCACGAGCGCGTCCCCGCGAATGGTCAGCTTCGGCAACTCGCGACTGGGTTCGAGGTAGGCGTCGTTGACCGAAACCCGCCGTCCGGCACGGGAATTGATCGGATAGGGCGCGACGCCGCTGGCCGCGGGCGCGTTCACGTCCGGAGCCCAGCCGTATCCGGCGGCGATCGCCGAACGGTGCAGCGCGGCGTCGACGGCGCCCCAGTTCTCTTGCGGCGTCCGGTAAATCGGGATCGGGCCGCCGCGGCCGTGCCCGGGCTCGTCGCCGAAAACCTCGTCGTCCTCCAGTTTCGCGAAGTACGGCAGCACATCCTCCGGGGCCCAGCCCGGCACTGCCCAGTCGGCGAAATCCGCCATCGGCGGGCGGATCGCGATCTGCCCGTTGATCGACGAACTCCCGCCGACGCCCCGGCCGCGCCAGTACAGCGCCGGCTGCTGCCGGTCCGTCCGCGTGGCGTCGAGGCCCTGCCACACCAGGCTTTCGGCCGCTGTCGGATGCAGCAGGGCGACGATCGGATTGGGCGAGCGCCACGCCTCGTGCATCTCGGCCGACCGGTAGTCCGGACCGGCCTCGAGCAGCAGGACCCGCTTGCCCCGCTGGGCCGAGCGCACCGCCAGCGCCGCTCCCGAGGATCCGGCGCCGACCACGATCAGGTCCCAGCCGCTGTCCGCCATGTGCCGCTCCTTCGCCGTCGTGGCGGCTAGAATGGTCCCCGGCCGAACGTTCAGTCAAGAGTGAACGTTCAGTTTTTCCTGAGTCATAGGGAGGTGCCGATGGCCGTGCCCGCGAGCGACGCCCAGCTCGTCGAAGACTTCGGCCTGCGCATCGGCCGGGCCATGGGCTGGCCGCCGATGGCCGGCCGCACCAGCGGCGTGCTGATCCTGAGCGAGGAGCCGCTGACGCTCGCCCAGCTCCAGGACAAACTCGACGCGAGCAAGGGTTCGGTGTCCGAGATGACCCGGCTGCTCATGGTCAACGGCGTCGTCGAGCGCGCCAAAAACCCCGGCAGCCGCCAGTTCGTCTACCGCTGGCGCGACGACGCCTGGCTAGGCTGCCTGCAGCACCAGGTGACCGCGACCCGCGAACTGCTCGAACTGGCCGAGAACGCCCAGGACCACGGGAAACACCTGGCCGCCGAACAACGCGGCCGGCTGCGGCAGATGCGCGACTACTACGTGTTCATGACCGAACAACTCGAAGCGCTGCTGGCCGAGTATTCCGACCGGGTCGGGACGGATTCCGTTCACCACGGGGAGTAGGAGAAGACCGTCGTCGACAGGCTCAGATGCCGGTCCGGCCCGGGACTGATCCGGGCGGGCGAACCCTGGCAGCCTCGTTGCGGGTACAGGAAATAGCCGAACTGGGAGCCGTTGACCAGCGCTTGGAAACCGGGATCGCCCGCGCCTACCGTGACGCAGGTGACCGGATCGCCGGTCCGCGGCAGGTCGTACCGCGCGCTGACCCTCTCCGCCCCGCGGTAGAAACACAGCGCGTCGAACGCGCATTTTCCCCCGTTGATGATCCGAGGCCCCGGCTGAACTGAGATCATGTTCGACGCCCTCGGCGGCGCACTTGTCGTCGAGACCGAGCGTTCTGGGGTTTGCATCGCCGGACTCGTTGGCTGCGCACTGGAAATGGCGACCGGCGGCGCGGCCTTGGGCGTCGACGGCGGCACCGGCACGGTCGGCGGCGCGGCCTGCGCGAGCGGCACCTCGGCTGGCCGTTTGTCCGCCACCGGCCACCATCCCGCCCGGCTGAGCGCCAGCCCCGCCCCGAGAGCCAGCAGAACGGCCAGCGCGACCCCGGCGGCCACCGGTCCGCGGCGACGCCGTTTCCGCAGCGGGCACGGCGGCGCGGAGATACGCACAGAGTGAAAGTCTCGTCCCTGCACGACGGGCCCGTTCGCCGGACCGGCGATCGTGCTCTGCGTGGAGCCCCCGTTGCCATCGCGGCCAGGATCGCTCATGGTCGCCACTCCCCTTGGACCATTCAGACGCTGTCATTACGCCAATTAGCGCAATCTGGTCACCTGAGGCTACCGCTCGGCCATTCTCCGCTTACGACAGGTTCGACCACATCGGATCCCGTCAACAATTTCGGCATTCACCGCTGATTCGGCAGCCGAACAGTCCTGCGAGGGGTAATTCAGGCGGATGGCCGGGTGTCCCCGGGATTTGTCCGCGCCAGCACGGCGATCTCCGCCTGCCTGATCTGGTTGCGTCCGTTCTGTTTGGCCCGCAGCAAGGCGCCGTCGGCGGAAGTGAGCAACTGATCGGCGGACGCACCGTTGTCCGGATAGGACGCGACCCCCATCGAGGTGCTTACGCCGGGTAGCGTGCGCGGCCTCCCGTCCGTGGTGGCAGTGAGCACGATCGGGGTATTCGCGAGACGGGAACGAATCCGCTCGGCGACGGCCAGCAGTTGGTCAGACCTGAGGCCTGGCAACAGGATCGCCAATTCGTCCCCGCCGTAACGCGCCACGAGGTCTTCGGACCGGACCTCGGCGCGGACGAGATCGGCGACGGCGCGGATGGCCTGGTCCCCGGCCGGATGCCCGTAGGTGTCGTTGATGGCTTTGAACTTGTCGATGTCCAGGAACAGCACGCCGAGACGGGTCTGGCTGAGCTTGGCGCGATCGAGCGCCGCGGTGACGACGTCGGCCCAATACACCGGCGTCGCCAGGCCGGTCTTCTGGTCAGTCCGAGACGCGCGAACGTACTGGGGCAGCAGGAGATCGCGATGCACGCACAGCACGGCGATCATCGGCGCGGGCAGCGCCCACGGCTCGTGGACCAGCAGGACGCCCATGGTCGCGCCGAGCCCCAGCGCCGAGGCGACGACCAGTTGGTCGCCCGGATGCCCCAGCGCCTGCCGGACAGTCACTTCCTCGTGTGCCGACAGCCCGATCGCGACGACGACCAGGGCGTAATTGACCAGCCACCAAGCAGCCGCCGCGGCCGTCACGAGCAGCAGCGACCACGCGTCGTGCGGCAGCCTCCCGCCCGCCGCGTCGGGCTCGATCCCGTGCAGGACAACGGAAGCGGCGGCCGACGCGAGTACGAATGTCGCGGCGGAGTAGGCCTTCCGGAACAGAATCGTCGGCCCGTACACCCGGTACCAGCAATACCCGTACGAGACCGCGGTCAGCGCGATGACGAGCGGCAGCGGCAGCACGAGCAGCGCGGCGAACACCCACAGGCTCTTGAGATTCGTGTACGGCGCTTTCTTCGACGCCTGCTCGCGGCGGCGCTCGATCGTGCGCACCGCCTCGAGATGCGCGATCGCGGCCGCGGTGAGGACGGCGAACCACAGCCACTGGGTCCGGGTGACCGCAACGGAAACCGACGAAAGTACGGTGATCGCGACCGCGACGGCGTCCACTGTGAGCACCAGGCACAGCGCGGCGCGCGGCAGGGACCACAGCCCCCACCTCGCTCTGCGTCTGACACCCTCACCAGTCACGCTGGTATCCGTCCCTGTCCACGAAGAGTCACCACAGTAATCGCATTTGTCACCGGCCGTCGATAGGCCGGCCGGACCATTCCCCGCGAGAAAGGCATCACTATGCGCAACGCACCCGGCAACGAATGGACCCGTTTCGGCCGCGGCAACGAATGGACCCGCTGCCAGGGCAACGAGTGGACGCGCCGAGGCAACGAGTGGGACCGCCGCCGCGGAAACGAGTGGGCCCGCTAGCCCGTTCCGAAAGCACGGCGGGCGCGGTGCCAAGCCGCGCCCGCCGCCAGCACGCCGAGTCCCCCAGCGACGGCGAGAACGGTGCTCGCGCTCGCCGCGGTCGCCGCGAGCCCGGCCAACGCGATCCCGGCCCCCTGGCTGGTCGTCAACGCGGTGGCGGCCAGCCCGTACGCCTGCGCCCGCCGATGATCGGGCACCGCCAAGGTAAACGCCGCCGACGCCGGAAGATGGTACGCGCTGGCCATCCCGGACAGCCCCCACAACACCGCCGTCACCACCAGCCCCGGCCGGACCGCACACACCACGAGCGGCACGCTGGCCGCCACCGCGAGCGGCCCCAGCAACCGCATCCGCACCGGCGACGGCAGCCGGGCCACGATCAGCATCCCGAGCACCGCCCCCGCCGGACTAGCCGCGAGCAGCACCCCGACCGCCTGCGCGGACCCGCCGATCGACTCCGCATACGGTGCCGCCAGCCCCTCGACCGTCACGTAAAACCCAGCCACACAAGCCAAAGCCACCAGAGAACGCAACCGAGGCGTCTGAGCGACGAGCACTGTCCCGGCCCGCAGATCGGCCCACCACCGCCCCAGCCGTATCCCGCCCCGTGCTTCCGGCACCCCCGGTGCCGGCCGCGCCCGGATCCCGAACCCGACCGCCACCGCCGAAACCACGAACGTCACCCCGTCCGCGACCAGCGCCTGCCCCGGCCCGAGAAACGCGACCAACGTGCCACCCGTGGCGAACCCGACGACCTGGGCCAGCTGGACCACCATGTCCAGAACCCCTTTGCCCAGCACGAATTCGTCCCCCGGCAGCGCCGCCGCCGCGGTAGCCGCCCGAGCGGCGTTGCCCGGCGCGCCGGCCGCCTGCACGACCACCAGCAACGCGGCCACCACCGGCAACGGCAGCGAGGGAATCGCCATCACCGTGACCAGCCCGGCCCGCACGAGATCCGCCACCACCATGACCCGCCGCCGCGGCCACCGGTCCGCCAGCCCGGAGAGCAAGGGCCCAGCGAAAATCGACGGCACGTAGGTCAAGGCGTAAACACCCGCGGTCCAGCCCGCCGACCGAGTCCGGTCGAAAACGAGCAACGACAACGCCACCCGAGCGAACTGATCCCCCGCGACGGACACCACCATGCTCGCGAACAGCGCCCGGAACTCCGCCCTGCCGAACACCTGCCGATACGTCGCCACCCGCCCAGCTTGGCCGATCACTGGCGACCCGGCACACCCTTCGGAGGTACGGGCTTTGCGGGAGTTTTCGGCGATGGAGACCGCCGTCAAGGCCGGAGCTGTATGCCGATTCCGCAGTCTCCGCCGCGAAGATCGGGACGGGCACAGCGAAATCGAACTCACCGCAGTAATCCGGCCGCGGGAGTTCGCGAGGGAGCCACGTCTTAATTCAGCCGCGTCCGGAGGCCAGTTACGCCCGGGAGAGTTCGAGCACAGGAATGGTCCGGATCCCCGCGGTCTTGCGTTCATACTCCGCGAAACCCGGGTAACGCCGTGCCTGTTCGGCGTAGACGCGATCGCGTTCCTCCCCCGGCAGCTCGCGGACCGTCACGTCGTAGGCCTCGGTTCCCCGTTCCACGCTGCCACCGGACTCGGTCAGGTTGTAGTACCAGTCCGGGTTGACCGGCGCGCCGCCGCGGGTCGCGAACACGTAGATGAGGTCCGGTTCGGTCTCATGCGGCAGGTACATCACCGGGCTGACGTACTCCCGCCCGCTTTTCCGGCCGCGATGATGCAGCAGGACGACCGGGGCGCCTTCGAACTGCCCGCCGACGCGGCCGCCGTTCGCCCGGAACTCCTCGATGATCTTCGCGTTCCCCTCGAGTGCACTGGCCATGATGGACTCCTGTCGGGCCGATGTTCGACTGCACGGTCAGCGTAACGAGCCCAGCCGTCAACCGAGCCTCACCGAAAGCAACTGAACCGGATCGTGCACCGAATTCGCCGTCGCCCGGTTCAGGGCCGGGCCACGCTGAGCGCGGACGCGTCCAGATAAGCCGCGAGCCGGATCCGCAGGCCGCGCAAATCCCGCAGCGCCACCGGAAACCGGTAGACGGGACGGTAGCCGACCGCCCCGCCCGGGATACCGCACGGCCCGGACACATAGACAAACCCCTCCTCCGCGTCCCAGTGCGCGGCACCCCACGGCTGCTCCTCCCAGGGACGGCCCGCCCGACGACGCGCGATCCAGTAGCCCGGCCTTCGCATCGCCTCGGCCACCGCGGCCGCGAGACCGCGGACGTCGGCGTCACTGACCCCTAGCCCACGCCCCGGCCACATCCGCGGCAGAACCCGGACCGCCGAAGGCTCTTCGCTCCTCGGCGCACACCGGAACACCGCCAGATCGCCGTCGATCGTCACTGCCCATCGCCGCATCGCCGCGGTCGGCGGAATCTCATACATCGCGGCACCCCACCAAGCCCCGCTCAAGAGGAAGACCACGGATCGCGGCACCAGTGAACAGCACCAGCACGAAGGCGGCGGACCGTTTCCGGCTGTTCGGCCGAACCCGCGGCCGCGCGGCGCTTCCGGTTCGACCGGTTTGCGCAGTGATGCTGCTGGCATCCCGCCTCGGGTGCGCCAGATGCCGGAGCCAGCTAGGTTGCCATGAGGCACGAGCAGCCACCGCCAGCAGATCGATCGACTAGCCTATCCCCGCTGCCAGGCGAACCACGTCCGGCCGCGGCGATCAAACCAGATGCTCCCGTCCCGCCTCCAACCGTAATATCCAACGGGTGACCGAGGACGACCTTCTTGAGCGGTACGGCCTGCATCCCACCGGCGGCCAGCTGGACGACGTCCGCGGCATCCTCGCCGCGGCGATGCAGGACGGGCTCGACGCGGACACCGACCTGATGAAACTCTGCTGCATACAACTGTTCCACCACGGCTCACTGGACGACGTGCTGCTCATCTGGGAGGCCAAGGAATCCGGCTGGGACGCCCACTGCTCGATCGACGTGCAGCTCTTGTGCGGCGCTGGCCTCGACGCGACCAAGACGTTTCTCGGCGCTCATCCATCCGCGATGGCACGAGAGGCCCTCGAATACCTGACGGAATGCGAAGAAGCCCGCGACTTCGAACTATTCTCCGTCGAAAGCCAGTCAGCGGAATACCACCGGTACTACGGCGTATGACGCGCATTGAAATCACCACCGCCATCGCGGCGCCCGTGCAGCGCGTCTTCGAGGTCTCCTTGGAGGTCGAGATCCACACCGCCTCGATGGCCCGCTCCGGCGAGCAAGCCATCGGCGGCGTCACCTCCGGGCGGATGAAGCTGGGCGACACCGTCACGTGGCAAGCCAGACACTTCGGCCTCCGCTGGCGGATGACCTCCCTGATCAGCGCCTGCGATCCGCCTGGCTACTTCGTCGACGAGCAGGTCACCGGCCCGTTCAAGCGCTGGCACCACGCCCACCACTTCGGCCCGGACGGGAAGGGCGGCACCGTCATGCGCGACGTCATCGATTTCGCCGCCCCGCTCGGCCCGCTGGGGACGGTCGCCGAACTCGCCGTGCTCAACCGGTATCTGCCTCGGCTCATCCGGATCCGGAACGACCACGTCAAGGCCGCGGCTGAGGCACATCCCGGTCCGGCCAGCTGACCGATCTTTTCCTTCCGTAACAAGACATCCACCGATGTCGATCTTAATGAGGTTGTCTCGGATCGAATGGGGTGGACGGTGTTCGCTGGTCTCGACAAGGTCGACTGGGCGCGGATGGCGCACGCGTACGGGCCGGCCACCGATGTTCCGGACATGATCCGGGGATTGGTCTCACCGGACCCCGCAGTGCGGGAGCGTGCCCTGGACGGCATGGAAGGCGCGGTCCATCACCAGCTCGACGTCTATGACTGCACAGTCGCGGCGATGCCGTTCCTGCTGGAAGCGGCGACCACGCCAGGATTGCCCGGCCGCGCCGAGGTACTGGGACTGGTGGCCAGCATCGGCAGCGCGGGACGGAGTCAACACGCGGCGGAGGCCACGCGGAAGCTGGCCGCTGCGGGTCCAGAGCTGCTGAACTTGCTCTCCGACGCCGATCGCGAAGTGCGCCAGGCCGTCTGTGCGGCACTGCCCGGATGCCACGACGATCTGGCACAAGTGGTTTCCGCAGTACTCTCCCGGCTGCCGATCGAACCCGACACCGAGGTCCAGGCGGCGCTCATCAAAGCGGCGGGCGCACTGCGCAAGCACACACGATCGAACGAGATCGACGCCGCGCTGAAGGCGACAGCCGCCAGTACGCAGTCCGCCCGGGTCCGCGTTGCCGCGCTGACCGAAAGCGTCCGCAGCGGGCCCGCACAGGTGCCGCCGGGTGTCGTCGCCGCTCTCGCCGCGGCGGCGGAAGCCGCGTACGCCGAGCAGCCACCGCCGCCGCGGCCGGACCCGGTCAGCGCCGAAACCTTGCGCGGCATGCTCCACCAGCGCCAGCTGAGCGAGGGATACGCCAGGCCAGCGCCGCATCTTGACGACCTCGTCCGCGACGTGAGCTGGGCTTTCGGCGACCGGGTCGCCGAGCGCAGGGCATTCCTGGCGGCGCAGCTGCGCGCTCGAAACTGGGCGCAGCGCTACCACGCCCTCTTCCCCGCCCAAACGCTGCTGTTCGGCTGGCGAGGCGACCACAGCGAGCTGGTTTCCCTGATCGGTGACCAGCTGACCGACTCGCACCCGAAGCTGCGCCTGCAGGCCGCCACCAGGTTGGAGATCTTCGGCGAGCTGTCCGCTCCGGCGGCGGACGCGCTGGCGGACTGCATCGAGTCGGCGCCCCGCACCGGGGAGTACTCCCTGGCCGGATCTCTGGCATGGACCGCACCGCATCGGTCCGGCGCGAAGGTCAGCCCGGCGATCCGTGCGCTGGCCCGGATCGGCGACCGCCGGACCGTACCGGTGTTGCGATGGCTGCTCGAACAGGATCCCTTGCCGGACTACTTCGATTCGCTGGTCGCCGGTCTCGGGTCGAAGGCGGCGGAGCTGGCGCCGCTGATCCGGGACCGCCTGCGAAACCTCGGAACGGATCACGACCGAGCGCGCACCGCCTTGTGCCAAGCCCTGGCCGAAATCGGCCCCGACGCGGCCGACGCGGCACCAGACGTCCTGGCCGCGCTGGAATCCGCCGATCCGGAGCTTGCCGCTTCCGTCCTGATCAAGATCGGCGCCGGCACCGAGGCCATTCCGCTGCTGCGATCGCTGCTCGAGAACGCGAACACCGCGGTCAAGGCCGCAACGGCGCTCTGGAAACTGGACGGAGACACCGAGACCGCGCTGCCGGTGTTCCTCCGGGCGCTGAACGAGAACGAGTTCACGGCCAGCGCGGCCGCGACCGGCATACGGCACCTTGGCCCAGCAGCCGTCGCCGCGATTCCGGCGCTGCGCGCCCTTCTCGATCGCGACGACGAGTACGGGTGGCTGCACCAGAACGCTGCCACCGCGTTGTGGCGGATCACCGGCGATCCCGGACCCGCGGTCGCCGTCCTGCAATCGGTCTGGCAGCTCGGCCGCCACCGCTGGCCCCACGTCGCGCGCGACCTCGTCGAACTCGGGCCGGCAGCAGCCCCCGCCGCGCCCCTGCTGCGCGCCGCGCTCGCCTCGCCACGGCGCTACCTCGTCGAAGAGATCGCCGAGTCCGACGACGGCTTGGGCAACTCCATCGACATCGCCGGCGACGAAGCTTTCCAGCGCGACTGCCGCACGGTGCTCACGACCGTCGCCAGCGACCCGGACGCGCGCGCCTGAGGCCGGAAGCCCTCGCAAGCATTCCCGCTCTGCGCCGCGATTCGCGAGAATCAGGTTCGTCGCCCGCGCACATGCAGTCCAGTCCGTTCACCGGAGTGACCTGCCCTGCAGCAGCGCGTCGCCCAAGGCAGTGCGGCGGTAGAGCACTCGATGCCGGCTGCGGTCGCTGACCAGCAGCCCGGCCGCGCGCAAAGTGGTCAGGTGCGCGGACACTGTCGCTGGCGCGAGGCGCAGCTGCTGGGCGAGGTCGACGGTTGCCGAGGGCCGGTCCAAACAGGCCAGGAGGAGTGCGCGTGTCCGGCCGATCAGGCTGGTCAGCGGATCCGGCGGTTCCGTTGGCGGAGCCCACAACGACGCGACGCCGCGAGCCGGGTACAGCAGGGCCGGCTGCCACGGCGGCACGGTCACCACCCCGACGTTCGGCCACGCGAACACGGCGGGGATGAGCAGCAATCCGCGGAGGTCGAGGTCGAGCCGTTCCCGGGATTGGACGTCGACGAGGATGGACGTCCCGGCCAGCCGCACGTTCGGGTGCAACTCGGCCAGCGCCTTCGCGAGCCCGCCCTCGCCGAGCAGCCGTGTCCGGTGCGCGATGTCGGCGGTGAGCAGTTCGCGCAGCGCGGGCCATTCCGGCGCGAGCAGGGCGTTCCAGACGGTCTCCAGCTGGTCGGCGAGCAGGTCCCGGGCGGTCGCCGGGTCGTCGGGCAGTTCGCTCAGGTCGGCGTCGACCATCGCCAGCTCCAGCGCGACCTGCTCTGGCGGCGTGGCGCGAACGGCGTCCAGCTGTGTTTCCGCGGTCGTTTCCGGGCCGTCGGGCGGCGGGCTCAAGAACTCGGTGAGGTAGTGCCGCGCACTCAGCACCGCTGCCAGTTCGGGGACGCCGAGGTCGTCGAGGGCGGGAACGCCGGACACCCACGGCAGGTGGATCGGATGTCCGCGGACGCCCAGCAGCGTCTGCACGGCGCCGAGCACTTCCTCCAGCGGCGAGATCGCGAACCGGATCCGCTGACTGCCCGCCGCGGTCATGACCAGCTCGATCACGGCAAGCCCACAACATTCGGTTCCACCCGAATCACTATGCCGTGCCGCGGGGCCGGGCGAGCGTACTCGCATGTCATTGCTCAGTCATCGGGCGTACTGGCGCTGGTCGGCGGGTGCCCAGTTCGCCCGGCTCCCGGCGACCATGGCGCCGCTCGCGTTCACTCTGCTGACCACCGCCGCCCTCGGGTCGTATCGGCTCGGCGGCGTCCTCATGTCGGTCTATGTCGTCGCCGAGATGGCCGGAGCGGTGCCGCTCGCGCGGGTGCTGGACCGCGTCGGCGTGGCGCGCGGCCTCACCATTTTGCTGCTGCTGGCCGCAACCGGGTTCGCCCTGCTCACCGCAGCTGCGGCCGCGCACGCGCCGGACACCGTGCTGCTCGCCCTCGTCGTGGTGCCCGGTGCCGCTGCGGGCGCGTCCTCCGGTGCCTTCCGGACGCTGCTGGCCGACACGGTCGACGACGAACTGCTGCCGAGGGCAGTTTCGGTGGACGCGGCCATCCTCGAATGCACGCTGGTCGGCGGGCCGGTGGTGGTCGCTCTTCTCGCGCTGGCCGGACCGCTGCTGCCGCTGGCCGCCATGACCGTCGTGTGCCTGCTGGCCGCAGTCCTGGTCCCGCGCCGCGCGCGCCCTCAGGCCGGGGCTACGGATGATGTCCCGTCGGCATCGCTGATCACGTACCTGCCGTGGCTGTGCTGCGCGTTCACCGTCGGACTGCTGCTCTCCACCATCGAGGTCGCTCCGCTGCCCCTGGTCCATCGCCTCGGTGCTCCCGATACGGCCGCGCCGGTGGTGATCGCCATGCTGAGCGCGGCCAGCATCGCGGGCAGCGCGCTCTGTGCGTGGCGGGGAAAAACGGGCGACCCACGGCTGTTTCTCGCCGGTCTGGCCACCGGCGGGCTCGCGCTCGCGGCAAACCTGGGCTGGCCCGGTCTGATCGGCTCGCTCACGCTGATCGGCGGGTGCACCGGTCCGTTGGTCGCCGTGACCTCGGTTAGCCTCCAGCGGCTGCTGCCGAAGAACCGGAGATCCGCGGGGTTCTCGCTGTCATTCACCGTACAGGCGTGCGGCTTCGGACTCGGTTCACTGGCAGTGGGTGTGCTGCCGTTGTGGCTGGCACCGCTGTTCGGCGTCGGCTCCGCGGCTGTCACTACCGGGATGCTGCTGCTTTCAGGCCGACGCCACCGTATGTCGCCAACTCCCCGCGCGAAGCGACCTTAAGCTTGCGCAGCACACTAGCCACATGCTGTTCCACCGTCCGACGCGACAAGAACAGCACCTCAGCAATCTCCCGATTCGTATGCCCGTCCGCAAGAAGCCGAGCGACGTCCTGTTCTCGCGGGGAAAGCTCGTTGCCATAACCACGTCTGCCACGCCGCGACGGCACCACTGCACCGGTCGCGCGGTGGGTGTGGCGGCAGCGGGCGGAGGCTCGGGTCGCGCCTAGGCGGGCGAATTCCTCTGCCAGGACAGGGAATTCCTCGGCCGCACCCGGTTCGCCCATCGCGAGTTTGCTACGCGCGAACTGTTCCCGCGCCAGCGCCGCCGGATACGGGGCGGGCAGGTGGTCGTAGGCGTCGCTCGCTTCGTGGAAGAACTTCGCTGCATGCGCGTGGTCATGGCGATGTGCGGAAAGAATGCCGTGGCACAGGAGCAGCGCGACGGCTGCCAGCGGTGCATCGAGGTGGCGCACCTCTCGCTCGGCCTCCTCGACCAATGCGGCCGCGGAGCGCCCGACGCGGCAGTATGCCTCGACAGCGACGGGCAGCAGCTCGCCGGACCAGGCCCAGACTCCCTTGGCGCGCAACAACTCCAGCCCGAGGTCCGCACGGGCGGTGGCCGCATCATCTTCGGAGTGGGACAGCAGCATGCTCGCGATCCCGGCGTGCGCGGCGAGCACCACAGGGGTTACCGCGTTCTCTGGTTCGTCGGGGCCGACCGCGGCGAAATGGGCTGCGGCCCGGTCTCGTTCGCCTCTGGCGGTTGCCAGCAGGCCGAGCACTAGGGAAAGCTCGCCGCTCATCGGCAGCAGCTCCCGGTACTCGGCCAGCAGCGAACGGGCCTTGTCCTCGAGCCCGTCCCACCTTCCGGTGAGCCAGTCGGTGTGGACGCCGGTGGAGCGCGCGATGCCGATCAGGTACGGCGCGCCGCAGTTCGACGCGAGTTCGATCGCGCTGCGCACCAGGCTGCCTGCGCGCCGGTGGTGGCCGATCCACGCGCACGCGTCGGCGACATTGGCGTGCAACCGGGCCAGCTGGCGTTGTTGTTCGGCCGAGGAGACCGCGGTCGAGACGGTGCCCATCGCCGCCAGCGCGTCGGGGTCGCCGATCTGGAGTCGGGAGGGGAGGCTGCTCGCCAGGAGGGTCAGCACGAGGGTGCGGTCGGTCGTGTTCGCGATGACCTCGTCCACCCGATCGAGCCAGCGCAGGTGCTCGGCGACCGGCGTGGCCCCGAACCACGGCTGGCCCAACACCGCGATGCCGCGGCCGGCGAGATCGGGGCGGTGACCCAGATCGTGCACGGCGAGCCCGATCTGGGTGCGCGCCGCTTCGATGCTGCCTGCTTGGCGGATTAGCAGGAGGCCGCGGCTGAGCCGGATCTGCCCGCGGTGCGTACGCGACAGCCGGTCGTCGGACAGCAGCCGCTCCAGCGCGCTCGCCACTTCGTGCTGGGCGGTGCCGTAGTTGGCCAGCTCGCTCAGTTTCACCGCCATCCGGTCCACATCGGACGAATCGAGCCCCGGGTCCGACAGCAGGGTGCACAGCAGTTCGGTCGCGGTCGCGAGATCACCGGCCGACGTCGCGGCGTCGGCCGCCGCCTCTCCGTAGCGCCGCGCGTCGGCGAGTGCGCCTGCCTTCCGGCTGTGCTGGGCCAGCTGCGCCAACGGCACCGGATTCTGTTGGGAGAGAAGGGGAACTGCTCGCCGGTGCAGTTCTTGCCGATCGGGCCCGGGGATGGTGCCGTACACCGCCTGTCGCGCGAGCGTGTGCCGGAAGCCGTAGTGGAAGTCGTCCAGTTCGATCAGCGCGTGCCGTTCGAGAGCGAGCACGAGAGCCTGTCTGACCCGCTGTGGCGGCAGCCCTGCCAACTCACCGAGGAGTTCCGCGGACGCGGGTACCGCGAGCACTGCGGCGGCCTCGGTGATCCGCCTCGCGGGTACCGGAAGACCGGCGAGTCGTTCGCGTGCGGCTTCGCGGAGCCTCGCGGGCACAGCGACGCCGTCGAGGATACGGCGCGACGTCATGCGATCGGCGTGCGCGGCGGCCTGTGCGTCCAACGTGCGCACTGTTTCCTCGATGACGAACGGAATTCCACCGGTACGCTCGTGCAGCAGCGCGGCGAACTCGGCAGATACGCTGCCGCCGAGCAGTTCGCTTGCGAGCCGCCGAGTCTGTTCGGTGTCGAGGGGACGCAGTTCCAGCAACAGGTTCGTCGCGCCGGCCGCGGGCCGGAAGGCGCTGCCAGCTCGGCGGTAGGTCAGCAGCAGGCTGGTGTCGCGCGGCGGCTCGGCCGCGAGAAACCGCAGCAGCCGACGCGATCCGTCGTCGCACCAGTGTAGGTCTTCGACAACCAGCAGCACCGGGCCGAGCGCGTCGAGCACCTCGCGGACCGCACGAAAGAGCCGATGCTGGTCGGCACGGCGGTCGCCGAGAGAAGGCGGAGCTTCCGTAAGCCAGGCACCGAGTTCGGGCAGGTACGGGCGGAGCGCACCGGTGACGCCGTTGAGCGGCCGCGCGTCGGGCAGGTAGCGGCCGGCGTCGTGCAGCGCTTCGAGCACCGCGCCGTACGGGAACGGCTCGCGCATCGGCTGCCCGCGTCCGGCGAGGATCCGGCGTCCGTTCAGCTCACGGCACCGGAGCAATTCCGTGACCAGCCTGGTCTTCCCGACGCCCGCCTCGCCCTCGACCAGCACGACCGACGGCGGCCGGATACTGGCCGCCACCACCGAACGCAGCTCCTCGGCCCGGCCGACGAGCGCGGCGTCGCTGCGCACCATCGCCTCCCGATTCCGGAAAAAGCGGCACAGTACCCAAAACCCTCTCGCGAACGGAGTTTAGGTCGCCGAGGGTGCTCACGGAACCCGCACGGCCGGTTACCGGACTTTCGTAGGACGGCCCCGGGCAGACCAATAGATACGTAGTCCTACGGACCGCAGCCTCGCTTGTTCGCACCCGGCGAGCGGCCGAAGAGTGGTGCCTCTGTGGCTCTCCGTCACAGGCAACCGACGAGTTTCGGGGTGAGTTCCAGATGCGCAGGAAGGCAACTACGGCACTGGCGCTCGCCGTGTTCGGCGCGACGGCGCTGGGCACGGCGAGCGCGGCACAGGCGGCAGAGGGCACTGTCGTGCCGGCCAGACAGCATTACGGCGACCAGTACATCGTGACGCTCAAGGACGCCTACCGCGGGCAGTCCTCGGCCGCTTCGCTCACGCAGCGTTACGGCGGCGAAGTCCGCTCCACCTACTCAGTCACGATGCACGGGTTCTCCGTGCGCGGGATGACCGCACAGCAGGCGCGCCGGCTCGCCGCCGATCCGGCCGTCCGCACCGTCTACGAGGACGGCACGGCCAAGATCGCCGGCAGCCAGCAGAACCCGACCTGGGGCCTCGACCGGATCGACCAGAAGAACCTGCCGCTCGACCACGCCTACGCCTACCCCAACACCGGCGAAGGCGTCACCGCCTACGACCTCGACACCGGGATCAAGCCGGACAACCCGGAGTACGAGGGACGCGCGAGCGTCGGCAAGGACTTCGTCGGCGGCGACGGCATCGACTGCAACGGGCACGGTTCGCACACCGCGGGCACGATCGGCAGCAAGACCTACGGGGTGGCGAAGAAGGTCAAGATCGTCGGGCTCAAGGTGCTCGGCAACGACTGTTCCGGCAACGGCCCGGACTCCGCCGCGGTGGACGCGATGGAGTGGGTCACCGCGAACGCGGCCAAGCCAGCCGTGGCCAACATGAGCCTGACCATGGACCAGGTCGGGGTCGGCGACGACGCGATCAAGAAGTCCATCGCTTCCGGCGTGGTCTACTCCGTCGCCGCCGGGAACTCCTCGACCGACGCGTGCGGCACCAGCCCGGCCCGCGTGCCGGAGGCGATCACGGTCAACGCCTCCGACGAGAACGACAACCGGGCGTCGTTCTCGAACTACGGCTCCTGTACCGATATTTTCGCGCCAGGCAACAACATCACGTCGCTCGGGCTGTCCAGCGGAAGCACCGCGAACATGAGCGGGACGTCGATGGCCACGCCGCACGTCACCGGCGCGGCAGCGCTCTACCTCGCCGCGAACCCGGGTGCCACCGCGCAGCAGACACAAGACGCCCTGGTGGCCGGCGCGGTCGACGGCGTGATCAAGAACGCGGGCAGCGGGTCGCCGAACAAGCTGCTGAACGTCTCCTTCATCGGCAGCACCGGGCCCGCCCCGAAGTGCGGCGTCAAGTCGAACACCGCGCCAGTGGCCATTCCGGATGCCGGCGACGCGGTGACGAGTTCGGTCACCCAGGACAGCTGCGACGGCAAGGCGACGGCGACTCTTCCGGTGAAGGTCGACATCGCCCACACCTACACCGCGGACCTCGCGGTGGACCTCGTCGGCCCGAGCGGAAAGGTGTACTCGCTGCGGAAGTCCGGCGGGATCGGCGAAGCGACCGGCGTGCACGCCACCTACACCGTGGACGCCTCCGCGGAAGCGGCGAACGGCACCTGGAAGCTGAGCGTCCGAGACGTCAACCGGTTCGACACCGGTTCGATCGAAGGCTTCTCGATCACCTTCTGACCCGCGAATGCCGGTGCGCCGCAGCCTCTTCGGCCGCGGCGCACCGTGCTGTCACCGGACGGTGAGGGTGTAGGTCGCGCTGCCGCGCTTGCCATTCGCGTCAGTGGCGGTGACGGTGACCGGGTAGGTGCCCGCCTGGAACGGCGCGAACACCTGCATGGTCGAACTGCCGCCGGACGAGATGGTCTGCGGGTTGAAGAACGGCGCGATCTGCAGCCCGGACGCGGACAGCTTGAGCGCGCCGGTCCCGCCGGTCGCCGACACGGTCACGGTGCTGAACGAGCCCGCTCCGGCCGTGCTGCTTCCGGGCGTCACAGTCACTTTGACATCACCCGTCGGCGTGCCCTTGCCGACAGTCAGCGTGAGTTTCGCGGTCGCGGTGTCCGTGGCGCCTTTGCCGGAAATCGTTACTGGGTAAGCACCTTCGGGAGTGCTGGCCGCGGTTTCGATGGTCAGCTTGGCGGTGTCGCCCGAAGTGATACTGGCGGGCTGGAAGGTCGCCTTCGCGCCGCTGGGAAGCCCGGACGCGGTGAGATCGACCTTCTCGGCGCCGTTCTTGCCTGCCTTGCTGGTGACCGTGGTCGAGATGTACTTGCCTGGGTCGACCTGGACCGAACCGGGGCTGACACCGAGGGAGAAGCTGTCGGTGCCGACGTTTCCGATCTGCTCGGCGACCCAGTCGCCCATGTCGTTGTTGAGCCGGCCGTAGACGCTGTACCACTTGAAATCGCTGCGGCTCCACGACGCGACGCCGACTACCTTGCCGTCCACGATGAGCGGGCCGCCGCTGTCGCCGGGCAGGATCGTCGGGTCGCCGTTGGAGTAACCGGCGCAGATCATCGTGGCGTCCTGGAAACCGGCTCCGACTCCCTGGCAGTTCGAACCCTCGCGGATCGGCAGAGTTGCTTTGTCGACCGTGACGTCCCGCGAGTCGTCGTTGAAGTCCTTCTTGCCGTACCCGACGCCGACGCCGTTCTTGCCGGGCTTGTTGAGATCGGTGTCCGCCGACGTGGCGACCTTGGCGTACTGGCCGTTCGGCACCGGGATGTCCGCGTCCGTGGTGACGACCGCGACGTCGTAGCCCTGGTCGAAGTTCACGTACTTGGGATGGGTGTCGTAGCTGACGACGCCGAGCCGGGTGCCGCCGCCCGCGTTCAGGTCGTCGAGGCCGTACAGGAAGGTTTTCTTGCCCTCGGCGGCCTTGCAGTGCGCCGCGATGAGGATCTTGCGCGGCGCGACGACTGAGCCGGTGCAGGTCTGGCCCTGCGGACGCGAACCGCCTTCGCGCAGGCCGGCGATGATGAACGGGAACTCCGCGACCGAACTGTCCTGCCCGTGGTAGAACTGCGCGCGCATGGCGGGCGGGATGTGCACGTCGCCGGTCGGAGCCACCGCGGTGGCGTTCGGAGTCGCTTGCGCGGTGCCGCCAAGCAGCGGCGCGGAGAGGACGGCCAGCCCGGCGGCCAGCAAGCCCAGTATCCGGTGGGGTCTCTTCACAGCGATTTCCTTTCCTAGGACTGGAAAATCACCTTCCGGTGCGCGGCCGTGCGGTAGCAATCCGGGAACCGGACCGTATGGGTACGGATCTATCCCGCGCCGCGGCTGTCGCCGAAGACCACCGCCAAGAAGTATTTGACCGTGCGGTCCAGATCTGCCAGAATTACGGACCGTACAGTCCATAACTGACGAGGAGGACGGCATGGCCGTCTTGGCGAGACAAGGTCGCCGTGGTCACCGGGGGCAGCAGCGGCATCGGATTCGCGACCGCACGGGCGTTCCGCGACGAGGGCGCCAAGGTCTTCATCACCGGTCGCCGCAAGGACGCGCTCGACACTGCAATCGCCGAACTCGGACCCGCCGTGACCGGCGTGGTCTGCGATGTCTCAGTACCCGCGGACCTCGACGCGTTCTACCAAACCGTGCGCGACCAGGCCGGCCGCATCGACGTGCTGGTCGCCAACGCCGGCGTCGGCTCCGCGGCCCCCTTCGGCGAGGTGACGGAGGAGCTGATCGACTCCGTGTTCGCCACCAACGTCAAGGGAACGGTCTTCACCCTGCAACAAGCGCTGCCGCTGCTCAGCACGAACGCCTCGGTGATCCTCACCGGCTCGACCGCCACGACCCGCCCCAGCCAGGGACTCGAGATCTACGCCGCGTCGAAGGCCGCGATCCGCAACCTCGCCCGAGGCTGGGCGCTCAGCTCGCGCGCTCACGGCTTCCGGGTCAACGTCGTATCCCCCGGCGGCACCCGTACCCCCGGTCTCCTCGATCTGGTTCCGCCCGAGGCACTCAAGCAGGCCGAAGCCGAAGTCCCGCTCGGCCGGCTCGCCGAACCCGGGGAAATCGCCGCCGTGACAACGTTTCTTGCCTCGGACGCGTCCAGTTACGTCAACGGCGCCGAGTTCTTCGCCGACGGCGGTTTCGCGCAGGTGTGACCGCTCCCGAACCAATCGCTGACCACGCTGCGGCATAGGAAAGTCCGCCGCTGCCCAGGTCGTCCGGACGACCTGGGCGCGCTCGAGCCAGCGTGGTGAATCGGCTGAAGACCGTGCTGGCGCGATTTCCTCGCCTACGGACTGTCCGCCCCGCCGGGCCTGTTCGAGCCGCCCGGCTCGCCGCTGCCGTGCAGGTCGTGGGCCGGGAACGCCAAGTCGGTGAAGAACCGATCCGCTTCGCGCTTGCGGATGGCGAAAAGCTTCCTGGCGAACACCCGCGTGATCTCCCGCTGTTCGGAACCCGGCCCGTCCGCGCCGGGACCGGCCGCCTCCATCCGGCCGTGCCACTCCCACCAGGCCGCGGTGATCGCGCGCTCGGTGTTGCGCAGCAGGATCCAGGACTGGTCCCACCGGTAGAACCCGCGCAGCGCGGTCACCCCGGCGACGAGCACGCCCGCGGCCGAAACGATCAGGCTCCGGCCCGCGTAGTCCAGCGTGACCAGCAGCGGCAGTGCCGCGCCGACCACGATCACGGTGATCCCGCTGAGCCGGAAGAACCGCCGGTGCCACATCGCGCGCGCGTTGTAGAAGCTGCGCAGGCGCAACGCGTACGTCTCGACCGCCGCCGGGTGCCCCAGAGAGCGGGGATCCGGCAGGGTGCGCGGGAAAGGCGGGTGAAAGTTCATAGCCATGCGTCCCCCAGACAACCTGTCCGGCCGAAACCGCGAACCTCGCCCCATGCTACTGAACGGGACGCGTCCAGAGCGGAGTCTGTTTCGTCACCTCGCGCCAAGGCGAGACCAGCACAACACCTTCGGCGGCCAGTCCCTGGCTAAGCTGCGAACATGGCCGACACGACACCGCCGACTCCGCAGGAAGCGTTCGACCTGCTCATGGCTGGCAATCAGCGCTTCGTCACGAGCACCCCGGAACACCCCAACCAGGACGCCGCCCGGCGCGCCGCGATCGCACCGAACCAGACCCCGTTCGCGGTCCTGTTCGGATGCTCCGACTCCCGCCTCGCCGCCGAAATCATCTTCGACCGCGGTCTCGGCGACCTGTTCGTCGTGCGCACCGCGGGCCAGGTGATCGGCTCGGAGGTCCTCGGCAGCATCGAATACGGCGTCGACCTGCTGGACTGCCCGCTCGTCGTCGTACTCGGCCACGACTCCTGCGGCGCCGTCGGCGCGGCCCGCGCGGCGCTGGAAGACGGACTCGCCCCGGTCGGCTACGTCCGCGACGTCGTCGAAAAGGTGACCCCTAGCGTCCTCGCGGCACGGGCGGCGGGCCGGGTCGAACCGCACGAGATCCTCGCCGAGCACGTCAAGCACACCGTCGACCTGCTGCTGGACCGCTCCCGCGTGCTCGCCGACCGGGTCGCGGACGGCCGGGCCGCCGTCGTCGGCCTGCGCTACCGCCTGGCCGACGGCAGCGCCGAAGTCGTGGCCGCGCACGGGATCGACACCCCCACCGCCAATCCCGCGGCCTGACCGGCCCCGGGCACCCGAACCGGAAACTCGTCGGCTTACCGGTCGTCGCGACCACGACCCGGCCCGGCTCACCGGCTGACGGTTCGGGTCAGCGACGGCGCTCGGGGTGAGAAGAGTGATCGCCACCCGGGCAGCACATTCGGCACGCCTGACCACACCGGCGTGGCTGATCTCGCGGAATTCGCGCGCATTCCGCGCTGATTCCGGAGCAATAGGAGATCGGCACTTCCGCGGGTTTCTGCTCAGATGACCGAGCGTTCCGGATCCGGCTGTTCGCCGCCGAGCCAGCCGTTCTCCCGAAGGAAGTGCTCGGCCAGCGGCGTGCGAGTGTGCCGCACCGCCGTCCCGAGCCGAGTTGTCGTGACGAGGTTGGCCTCGCGGAGGATCTTGACGTGCTGGCTGATTGCCGCCGGAGTGACGCCGAGCCGTGCCGCGATCGCGGTGGTCGACGCACCCGCCGACAATTCGGTCAGAATGCGGGCCCGCGTCCTGCCCAGCAGTGTTCCGAGGCGGTCGGTCGCCCGGTCTCGGCGGCGTCCCGGCCTTCGACGTGCGCGGGCACGACCAGCGTCGGCACCAGGCCAGCGTCGAGATAAGTCACGGGTGCTCCCCAGCAGAAGTGCACCGGCCTGATGACGAGGCCGCGACCGTGCAGATACAGGGTCCGTTCGACGGGGTAATCCGCGTCGAGCACTGGGGCGTGCCAGCGGATCGACGGGTGAAGGCTGGCGAGCAACCGGTCTGTTCCGCCGTCCAGGAGGGCTGACGCATACCGTGCCCCGGAGCGCATGAGGACTGCCAGGTGTTGACGCTCAGCACCAATTCCCAGAAAGGATGCGGAAAGCGGGCAACCCGGATCCGTCCGCGATCCGCGGCGGAGAACACCACGCGCAACACCATGCCCCTCGGCCCGTGTTCCGGCCGGGACGGCCCCCCACAACCGCCCCGGCCGGGCCGCCCGCTCCGCGCGGGCGTCCGCGGCGGCGACCTCCGACAACTCCCCCGGTGCCGCCCGGCTCTTGTCTAGCCCGATGAGGTTGTTCTGTGTCGGTCCCTGGACGCCGAACACCAAGCGCCGAACAATGGGCAGCGGGCGGAGGGGGAAGGCTCATGCCTAGACGGGAGCGGCCGCTGGATCCAGGCGGCGACGCGCTGTCGCGGTTCGCGCAAGGGCTGCGGGACCTGCGCGAGAAAGCCGGCAATCCGACATACCGGGAATTGGCGCGACGCGCGCATTACTCCGCGGGCACGTTGTCCGACGCGGCCGGCGGCCGCAAACTGCCGACGCTGCCGGTGACGCTCGCGTACGTCCGGGCCTGCAGCGGAGACGTCTCGGCCTGGGAGGAAAATTGGCACTCCCTCGCGGCGGAACTGGCCGAGGAAGATGCGGAGCCCGGCGAGCAGGATTCGGCGGACGACGCACCGTACGTCGGGTTGCGGGCATTTCGGACGGAGGACGCGGACAGATTCTTCGGCCGCGAGCGGGTGCTCGAAGAACTGGAGGACAAGCTCTCCCGCCGTCGGTTCCTCGCGGTGTTCGGGCCGTCCGGGGCCGGTAAGTCTTCGCTGCTGCGGGCCGGTTTCGTGCCGCGCCGGGCAGATTCCGTCACAGTGTTATTCACCCCGGGTCTCCATCCGTTCGAAGAATGCGCGCTGCGGCTCGCCCCGCTGCTTTCCACCACAGCGGCTCAGGTCCTGGAGGAATTGACGTCGGCTCCGGGCAACCTGCGGCTTCTGCTCCGCCAGGCGGGGCGCGACCGAACCGCTCTCGTGGTCATCGACCAGTTCGAGGAACTGTTCACCCTGTGCTCCGATCCGGCCGAACGCACCGCGTTCCTCGACGCGCTGCTCGACGCCGCCACGCCGGGGGCGGCCGAGGTCGTCATCGGCGTCCGCGCCGACTTCTACCCTCGGTGCGCGGAGCACCGCGGGCTCGCCGAAGCCGTCTCCGGCGAACACCTGCTGCTCGGGCCGATGAGTGCCGGAGAGCTGAGGGACGCGATCGTCAAGCCCGCGACTCGAGCCGGGCTCAGCGTCGAAAGTGCCCTGGTGGCCGAACTGGTCGCCGAAGCGCACTCCGAACCCGGCGTGCTCCCGCTGCTTTCGCATGTGCTGCTCGAGACCTGGCATCGCCGCCAGGGTGTGGCCCTCACCCTCGCTGCCTACGACCGTACGGGCCGGTTGGAACACGCTCTGACCCGAACCGCCGAGTCGGTGTACAGCTCGCTGGACGCCGAACAGCAGATCGTGCTTCGGCACGTACTGCTGCGGTTGACCGCGCTCGGCGACGGCACCGACGACACCAGGCGACGGGTCCCGTTGCCCGAACTGACCGCCGACCCGGACCACGTCGCCGTGCTGGACGAACTGATCTGTGCCCGGTTGGTGACTGTCGATCGCGACACCGTCGAACTGGCGCACGAGGCGCTCATCCGGCAATGGCCTCGCCTCCGCGGCTGGCTCGCCGAGGATCGCCAAGGACTCGAGATCCACCGCCAGCTCACGCTGGCGGCAGCAGCGTGGGAAGCGCTCGGGCGCGACACCGGATCGCTGTACCGCGGGCGGCGCCTTGAGATCGCGCTGGCTTGGTCGACCCGCGACGGCCGCGCACCGATCCGAGAAGCGCCGAACCTGGCGTGGAACGAACACGGCACTGAGCAGCTCAACGACCTCGAGCGGGAGTTCCTGGCCGCGAGCGCCCGGGAAAGGGACCGCGAACGGCTGGCGAAGCGCCGCCGGGTGCGGATCGCGTTGACCAGTCTGAGCGCCGCGCTGGTCGTAGTACTGGCGCTGGCGACGATCGCCCTGGTGCAGGCCGAGCAGGCGCGGCAGCAGCGTGATCAGGCCCTGGCCGACAAATTGGTGTCCGCCGCGAAAGCTCAACTGCTGTCGGATCCCGAACTGTCGGTGCTGCTGGCCAGGCGCGCCCTGGAGATCGCGCCGAGCGCGCAGGGCGAGTCGGCGCTCGCGCAGGCAATGGCCGACTCGCACGTCCGCAGCGCCTGGCAAACCGAACAGGGCCAATCGATCGGCGTCGCCTTCAGCCCGGACGGGAAATGGCTCGCGTCCGCGGGCCACGACCACACAGTGCGCGTCCGCGCGGTCGCCGGCGACCGCGCGCCTCTTGTGCTTCGCGGCCACACGGACCGGGTGCTCGACGTCGCGTTCAGCCCGGACGGCAGCAAGCTCGCCAGCGTGAGCCAGGACGGCACGGTGCGGATCTGGCGCACTGACGGCACCGGTGCCCCCACGGTCTTGCGCGGTCCGAAGACTTACGTGCACGCGGTGTCCTGGCATCCGGACGGGCAGCGCCTCGCCACCGGGAGCGAGGACGGGGCGGTGCGGGTTTGGCGCAGCGACGGCACCGGTGAGCCGGTCGTGCTGACCAGGCATCCCAGCCGCGCGCTCACGGTGGCGTTCAGTCCGGACGGCGCCCGGCTCGCCAGCGGCAGCGGGGATTCCACGATCCGCGTGCTCGACACCGCCACTGGCACGACCCTCACGACGCTGACCGGGCACACATCGTCCGTGGAAGATCTGGCCTTCGGCCCGGACGGGCAGCGCATCGTCAGCGGCAGCACCGACGGCACCATGCGAGTCTGGCGGATCGACGGAACCGCTGCCCCGATCGTGTTCTCCGATCACCAGGACACCGTGGAAACGGTGGCGTTCAGCCACGACGGGCGGCACGTGGTCAGCGGCGGCAACGACCGCACCGCGCGGATCCACCGGGCCGCCGGCGGCGGCGACCCGGTCGTGCTGCGGGGCAACGGCGGGCCGATCTGGAGCGTCGCGTTCAGCCCCGACGACCGCGTGGTCGCGACAGGCGGCGACGAAGGCGTGGTCCGGTTGTGGGAATCCGCCGCGAAACCGGGACAGCGCACCCTGGACGGGCACAACGGCGCGGCCTGGAACACCGCGTTCAGCCCGGACGGCACGCGGGTCGCGGCCGCCTGCGACGACGGCACTGTGCGGATTCAGCAGACCGACGGCCGCGGGGCACCGGTCCTGCTCACCGGGCACCGCGGTGCGGTCGAAGCCGTGGCATTCAGTCCCGACGGACAATGGCTGGTCAGCGGAGGCGACGACCGGACCGTGCGGATCTGGCGGGCCGGCGGCGAGCCGGTCCGGACGATGACCGGACACCAAGGCCGGGTGTGGAGCGTGGCCGTCAGCCCCGACGGCACGCACATCGTCAGTGGCAGCGACGACCGGACGGTCCGGATCTGGCCCGTGACCGGCGACGCCGCGCCGGTGGTCCTGCCGACCGGCGCCGGCGCTGCCCGCGACGTCGCGTACAGCCCGGACGGCGGGCGGGTGGCCAGCGGAAACCGCAACGGCAGCGCCGAAGTGTGGAATCTGGCCGACAGCGGTCGCCCGGTAGTCCTGCCCACCGGGCACGAAGGCGTGGTGTGGAGCATCGCGTTCAGCCCGGACGGCGCCGACCTCGCCGGTGCGAGCAACGACGGCACCGTCCGCGTCTGGCACGCCGCCGGCGATCCGGCCCCGATGGTGCTGACCGGCCACGAGGGGCTGGTATGGAACCTCTCCTTCAGCCCCGACGGGCAACGCCTCGCCACCGCGGGCAATGATCACACCGTCCGGGTCTGGCGCCGTGCGCCAGCCGTCGACCCGATCACGTTCACCGGACGAGGCGCGTCCTTCGAAAGCGCGTCGTACGGACCGGGCAACCAGCTCGCCGCCGGGCGGAACGACGGCACCGTCGACGTGTGGACGTGCGAGGAATGCGTGCCGCTCGACCAGCTGCTCGCTCTGGCGGCGCACCGCGTGACTCGCGATTTCACCCCGGCGGAGCGGCAGCGCTACCTCGATTGACCGCCGGATCGATTGAGACAGCGCTCTCCGTCCGCAGGAAAGGCATCAACCTTTCTGATGAACGGCCGCGGTCGTTTCATTTTCGGCAGTTCAGAGATTGTTGTTCGCTGCTGCGCACCCGACCGCGAACAACGAAAGCGGACTACAACGGTAGGGCGTTCGCCGGAACATTTCCGAGCAAAACAAGCAAAGAAAGGGAAGAAACGTGAACATCCTTCGAAAAGGCATGGTTGGCGCGGCCGCGGCGGTCGCGCTGGCCGCATTGCCCGCGACCGCTGGCGCGACGGAGCCGAACAGCACGGCGAGCCCGCCGGAGGCCCAGCTCCTGGGCCAGTGCACGGCGAAGCCCTGGTTCTGCGGGATCATCCGGAACCTGTCGAGTTCGAACCAGGCCCTGCGGGTCACTACCGACTGGTCCGGACGCAACAACCCCAGCACCTGGGTATCAGTGCCGCGCGGGCAGACCTCGCGCGACCGCGGGGTCCTGGACGCGGACGGATACTGGGTCGCCCGCGGCTGCACCGCTTACCAGGGCGTCTTCACTCACCAGGGGCCGCAATGGGTGCAAGTACACGACCTTCCCGGCGGAGAATGGCAGGTCAAATACCGCTGCTAGGGTTTTGCGGCGGAATTTGACGATCTGAAGCGCGTGCGATCGCTGCGGCGGCCGCACGCGCTTCCGTCTCCGCACGTCGATAGCGCTTTACCGTCCCGGTGCCGAGAATTCGGCCCAGGCCGCCGCGATCCGCACCTCACAGTGCATCAGGGCAAGATTTACTGAACCATTTTCATCCTGGTCCGGATGTGCGACCGGCCGGGTCGCCGTTGGTCTCACCGGCGGCCCGCGCCTACCAATGCCCAGTCGCGGAAGGTCCGGCCTGCCGGGAGGGTGATCGGAATGCTGCCGTCCTCGGCCACCATCGGCACGGCCGTCCGCAGCTGCACGGTGGCCGTCCGCGAAGTGCGGGCGAGGACGACCGCGCGACCGATGCCGGCAAGCCGGACCGGCGCCGGCGTGCCCGCCGTGCGGGCCACGCTGATCACATCGAACGCTGTGTTCAGCGGCACGGTGGCCATGCCCACGGTTCGATCGGTCGGGCGGATGAAGCAGCCGTTGACCGGAACCGAATCCCAGCTCGGATAGGTCTGGATGTATTCGCGCATCGCCTGGACGTATTCGGCTCTGGCCGCCGCGGCTTGCTCCCGGCTTTGCGGCTCTCGCAGCGTGTCCGTGACCTGCGCTTCGGTTCCCGGTTCGGCCGTTGGCGCGCCGCCCCGTACCTCCGCGACCGCCTGGCGAATCGAAGCCACGACGTCGTCGACGGACCTGCCGGTGGCCGGACCGACCCTGGCGATCAGCCGGTTCGCCTGGTCGGCGGTGATATCACCCGGTACGGCACCGAGAATCCGGCGCACCCCGTCGTCGTCGACCCGGGGACCGTCCTGACCGGAGACGAGCGCCTCGACCACCCGCCGCTTGGGCGCGGGCGCGGCGGCGACCTCGGCGCGCACCGCGGATGACAATCCCGTGGTGCGTTCACCTGGCGCGGCGCCACCCGTCCGGCCGGTGCCCGTCGTCGGCCCGGCCGAACCCGCGCCGCCCCCGGCGGGGACCGGGGCTGGGCCGGCACCACCTGGTCCGGTGCCCTGCGCGGTCCCGCCGGTCCGGCGGCGTTGCTGTTCGGCGGCGATGGCGGCGCGCAGTTGCGCGACGCTGGTCGGTGCCCGTCCTCCGGCGGCGCGGGCGTTGGCCGAGGACAGCAGCAGGTTGAGTTCCTCGTCGGTGAGTTCGTGGGCGTGCGCGGACAGGAATTCCAGGCTCTGCCGGTCCAGTTCGCGCACCAGCCCGGACGCGTCACCGGTTTCCGCGGCCTGTTCGGCCAGCTGGCGCAGCACCGGGTCGTTCTCGATCATTTCCCGCATTTCCGGCGTGGGCGGTGTGCCGTTGCGGGTCATCACGGCGTACAGCGCTTCGAGGCCCGACCGGCCTGGTCCGGCCTCCGCGCGGGCGTTGCCGCTGAGCACCAGCAGCAGACCGGCGGCCATGGACGCCACCTCGACGATGACCACGGCCCTGCCCACGGCGCGGCCGGCCAGCCGTCCCCCGGCGCGCGCGGCTGCCGCCCGCTCCGCTCTCCTGGCCGCCGCCTCCTCCGCGGCCCGCCGCCAGGCCGCTTGCAGTGCCTGCTGCTCGGCCTGCCGCCGGGCCAGTTCCACGGCCGCCCGCCGGGCGGCGATCTGGGCCGCGCGGCGCCGCGCGAGCGCCGCCGCACCCGCACCGGCCGCGGCGGCCCCGGCTCCGACCAGCACCGGAGTGGTCACGTCGTCGCGCTCCTCGTCGGCCACGGGCCGTGCCACCGGCTGGTCCTGGACCTGCCGCTGTTCCTCCTCGACCTGGCAGTCGGTGTTGGTACAGCCGTAGCTGACCCCGCCGGCCCCGTTGACCTGGAAGACCAGCCGCCGGATCCGTACTCCCTTCCGCCCGCGCCGCGTGCAGTCGACCAGCACCGGAGGGCCGGCCGGATAGTCGGCGCCCGGGCTGCCACCGGCGAACAGCACGGCCTGGAAAGAGGTGAACGGCTGGTCGAACTGCTGGTTCAGGCGCTGTTCGAGGCTGCGGAAGAACGCCCACGCCTGGCGGTCCCGTTCCTCGGCGAGGTCCACCCGCGCGGCGGCCAGCGCCTGGTGTTGCCGGGCCGCGCTGAGCTGACGCAGTCCGGGCTGGGCGGCCACGGCCCGCGAGACCGCGACGATCCGGGGGCCGAGGCCGTTGAGCATATTGACGTATCCCTCGGCCTCGCGAGTGGCCAGCGCGCAGCCGCCGTTGAACTCGGTGGCCCGCGACTTCACCTCCACCACCTCGACCCGCAGCTGCTCGCCGACAGTGGCCCGCAGGCCGTCCAGCCGGCCGCGGGCACGGCCCGCCTTTCGCGGGTTGGGCGGCGTCTGCACCTGGGTGGCCCAGGCGCCTCCGAAATGCGTGCGCAGTCCCAGATCGACGATGCGGGTGTCGAGGTCCTCGCTGCTCTCCTCACCGGTCTCGATGTTGACCAGGCCCCAACGGTAGCCGCCGCATTCGGGTGGCCGGCCGTCGTGGCCGCAGGCCTGCCGGCGGATCACCCCCGGGCCGGCGGGCCCGCTGGAGCGGACCGGCACGCCGCTGAAGTCGGCCGGGCCGTCCAGCACCCGGTCCGCCACCTGGTCGGCTTCCTGCTCGGTCGCGTCCGCGACGGCACCGACCTGGAGTCCGGTCAACGCCATGCCCGGGGCGGTGCCGCGCTGCTGAATGGTGTGGGTCAGCTCGTGGGCGAGCAGTCTCCGCCCGGACGCGGTATCCGGGGCGTAGGCGCCAGACCCGAACACGATGTTCTGGCCGAGGGTGTAGGCGCGGGCCCGAACAGCCGCGGCGGACGCCGCCGCACGGGCGTCGGTGTGCACGCGAACCTGGCTGAAATCCTGACCGAACCGGGGTTCCAGGTCGGCGCGGACCCGGCTGTCGAGCGGAACTCCAGGTGAGCGCAGCACAGCATGAACCAATTCAGGCGCGGTGCCGGGGGCCTGGTGCTCCCCGCTGCGGCGCAGGACCGGCTCTTCCCCGTTCTGCTCGCAGCCGCAGGGCGCGCCACCGCAGCGGCGCAGGGTGGGCGAGGCCGGCTGAGACAGACCGCGCAACTCGATCGGCTCGCGGCGTGCGGGGGCGGGCATTGCCTGCGTTGCGCGCATCGTCGCACCGTCCTGTCGCCGAGCAGTCCCTACCGGTCACGGTGACTGGTTGGCGTCACGGCGGCGTCACAGCCGACGACGCGCGCGACCTGAACGCCAACGGCACCGGGCTCGTCAAGCCGTACGCGCAATGCATTTGTGCGGCGAGTCTTTCCGACGCAAGGTGGTGTCGAACAATTTCGAATTCTCACCCCAGAAACCTGCCGCGGTGAATTTTCTCACCATAATCCAGTGAATTACTCAACCACTTTTCGCCGCCGACTTTCGACGGGTGGCGAATTCGGATTTCCGCGCTAATCCTAAACGGGCGGTGAGCAACCAATCGCGGAGGAGAGTACGTGAGACCAGGTATCTTTCGTGCCGTCGCCACGGGCGTGGGCGCGGTGCTGTTGACGGGCCTCGCGCCCGGCGTTGCCGGAGCATCGTCCGCGCCGTATCGCCTCGGCGGCGGGGTGACGGAGCCGATCTATTCGTACAGCGACGCCATCCGGGAGTCGGTGTGGGTGCCGATCCAGCGGGACGACGACCGGGACGGCAAAACCGACCGGGTGGCGGTGGACATCGTGCGGCCGAGCGAACCGGCGGCGCGAAACCAGAAGATCCCGATCGTCATGGACACCAGCGGGTACTACGGCAACCTGGGCAGAGGCCGCGAGTCGCAGGTCAAGACTTACGACCGCAACGGGACCATGCTGCAGTCCCCGTTGTTCTACGACAACTACTTCGTGCCGCGCGGCTACGCGGTGGCGCAGGTCGACATGGCCGGCACCAACCGGTCCACCGGCTGCAACGACGACAACGGCCCGAACAGCACGGCGAGCAGCACAGCCGTCATCGACTGGCTGAACGGGCGGGTCAAGGGGTACGCGAGCGCGGACGGGGACGTCGAACGGACTGCCGGATGGTCGTCGGGTTCGGTGGGCATGATCGGCAAGTCCTGGGACGGCGCCGCGACCATGCGGGCGGCCGGCAGCGGTGTCGACGGGCTCAAGACCGTGGTGCCGATCTCGGCTGTCAGCTCCCAGTACACGTGGACCTACGAGAACACCGGCGCACACAGACCGAACAACCGGACGCCGTATCAGTACGCGAGGGACTTCATGAGCCCGGCGCAATTGCCGAAGTGCCGGAAGTTCCTCGAGGACCTGAAAAGGAGAATCGAGCCGCCGGGCTACGTCTCCGGCGACTACTCGCCCGGCTGGGCTGAGCAGGACGCCACCCTGACCGCGAAGAACGTCCGGGCGAGCGTCTTCCTCGTGCACGGCCAGGCCGACTGGAACGTGACGCCGCTGCAGTACGGAGCCTGGTTCGATCAGCTCCCGGCCGGCGTGCCGAAGAAGATGTGGCTGTCCCAGACCGGACACGTCGACCCGTTCGACTTCCGCAGGGCCGAATGGGTCGCGACTCTCCACCGCTGGTTCGACAAGTACCTGTACGGCATCGACAACGGGATCGACACCGAACCCGCGCTCAGCGTCGAGCAGGCGCCGGACCGGTGGGCGGACTATGCCGCGATCCGCGATCCCCGGGTGCAGTCCCGGATCCTGTCGCCGACGCTGTCGACGACACCCGGGACGGGCGGCCTCGGCGAGAACCCGGCACCGCAGGAGAGCCTGACGATCAACGCCGACCACGGCAAAACGCTGGCCGATCTGGCGAAAGCGGATCCCGGCACCGTGCTGAAAGCCGAGAACGGGAACCTGAACCGGCTGGTGTACGCCACCGGAAACCTGACCGGCGAGCTGCGGGTGTCCGGCACGCCCACCGTGGCCGTCACCGTCCGGCCCACCGAGGACGTCGCCAAGAAGGGCGCGGCGCCGGTGAGCGCGTATCTCGTCGACTACGGTCCCGCCACGATCCGGACCGATCCGACGAACGACGGCGGGATCAACGAACTCGACGAGTCGAAGACCACGAGCTGCTGGGGCGGCTATACCGCCTATGACACCGGATGTTTCAAAGACGCGACCGCGACGAGTCAGGAGACGACCGCGACGGTCATCTCGACAGGGCACGGCGATCTGCGGCACGCCAACGACCTGGCGAAGGCGAACCCGGTCAAGTCCGGCGAAACCTACACACTGAACATCCCGCTCTACACCGTCGATCACGTGGTGCCCGCGGGCCACCGGCTCGGGATCGTCATCGCGGGCTCGGACGACTACGTCCCCGGAGGCTCAGGCCAGTATTCGGTCTCGCTCGGACAGACGTCGCTGCGAGTCCCCATCGTCGGCGGCCAGGTGCCTGCCGCTACTCCCGCGACCACGCCGGTCGTCACCCGCGTCACGCCGCGGGACAGCGTCCGGCCGGAGCGAATGATCGACCTGCCGGCGAGCAGCTGACCTTCGCCCCGCATCGCGTCCATTTCTGTTCAGGAGATAACCGTGCATAAATCGAACAGGTTCCGCACTGTCAGACGTCCCATGCTCATGATGTCCGCTGCGGTGTTAGCGGCCACCATGGTGCCAGCGGCGCTCGGATTCCCGGCAGCCCAGGCGGAGCCCGGAAGCGTCGACCAGATCCAGTGGAAGAAATGCCCTGACGAGTTCTTCACTGAGGCGGGGATAGCCAAGGCGGACAAGCCTCGCTTCTCCTGCGCTACCTATGCGGTGCCGATCAGCCACGACGACCCGACCCAAGGCTCGTTGAACATCGCGCTCTCCAAGAAGGCTGCGGGGAAGCCGTCGGCCAAGGTCGGATCGATCTTCGTCAATCCCGGCGGCCCAGGCGTGTCCGGCTGGACCTTCTCGGCTACCTCCGGGCTCACGACGGGCGTGGAGGACCGTTTCGACATCATCGGCTTCGACCCGCGAGGGGTAGGCCGAAGCAATCCTTTCGGATGCTTCACCACCGACGCGGAGGCCCATGACGCGTGGTCGAAGATCTCGGCGCGGCCCAAGACCAAGGACGAGATCAACACGACTTTGACCGGATACGCGGATATCGCGCGGTCGTGTAAAACCCACAGCGGGTTGCTCCTGGACCACATGGCCACCCGAGACGTTGCCCGCGATCTCGACCTGCTGCGAGCCGCGGCCGGCGAGGAGAAACTGGATTACGTCGGATACTCCTACGGCACGCTCATCGGCGCGACGTACGCCAACATGTTCCCGCGCAGCGTGCGGTCGATGGTCCTCGACGGGAACGTGGATCCGGCACTGCGGACGACGAACGGTGTCGAATACGACCGGCAACGGGCCGAGGGAGCCCAGATCAGCGTCGACAAGGCGTTGGATCGGTGCGCCAAAGTAGGAGTCCGCTGCGAGTTCGGAAAGGGCGACCCGAAAGCGAAGTTCGACCGGATCACCCGGCGGCTGAGCAGCGGACCGATCACGATGGCTTCCGGCGAGGTCGTCACCGAGGAGGAGTTCGGCCGAGCGGTGGGCCTGGCGCTGCGCAGCGGCGACCGGGCCGGTCTGTGGGCTGACCTTCAGGACATTTTCGAGGCGGTCGCGGGGCCGGTGCGGGAACGGAAGCCGCAGCCGTTGCGGGTGGTCACCAAGATCGCCGGAGATCCCCGTTTCGAGATGTCGCCGGAAGCCTCGGACGCGGAGAACAGTCACGAGTCCTTCTTCGCGGTGAACTGTGCGGACAAGCCGTTCAGGAACAAGCAGCGAGACGTCCCCGCGATGGCCGCAAAATGGGAGCGTCAGTATCCCGAGCGCGGACGCGCGCAGGCATTCAGCGAGTCCGCCGCATGCCCCGTCTGGCCCGACAAATCCGACCCCTACCAGGGCCCGTGGCGCGCTGACACCGACAACCCGATCGTCGTCGTCGGGAACTACTTCGATCCGAACACCCGGTACGAGTTCTCCCGGCGCATGGCACAGGAGCTGGGGTTCTCCCGGCTCATTTCCACCGATGCGGACAAGCACTGCATCCTCGGCGACATTCCTGAGCTGGACAAGGTGGTGGAGAGCTACCTCGTCGATTTGAAGACTCCGGCCGCGGGTCTGTTCTTCGAATACGACGACTGACCCCGAACCGGGGAACCACGCGCCGTCCGCATATTGCAATATTGCTGGAGTATCGGGTGAGCCGGCGCCACCCATTCTCGCGACAGTTCCGGCGCGTCCGGGACGCGGACGAAAGGCCGTGGATCACGATGACCGGTTCCGACGGGCCGTACGAGCCGACGCGGGAGTCGTTGGCTCGTCATCCGCTGCCCGAGTGGTGGGACGACGGCAAGTTCGGCATTTTCGTGCACTGGGGCGCGTATTCGGTGCCCGCGTTCGGTTCCGCGTTGCTGCCGGGTACGGGCCGAATTCGCTCGCGGCTGCCAAAGACCCTGGGCGAATACTGCGCGGGCGAGTGGTACGCGCGCCTGCAGCAGATCCCGGGCACCTCGGCCTGGCTGCACCACCTGCGCCGCTACGGCCCGGCCGCGCCCTACGACCATTTCATCGAGCAGTTCGGCGCGGAACGATTCGACCCGGACGACTGGGTCAGCCTGTTCGACGAGGCTGGCGCACGCTATTTCGTGCTGACCGCCAAGCACCACGACGGGCTCGCCCTGTGGCCGACCGCCACCACGGGCCGCAATACGGCCGAGTTGGGGCCGCGACGTGACCTGGTCGGCGAACTGGTCGACGCGGCCCGCAAGCACGGCGGTGTCAAACCGGGGCTGTACTACTCCGTGCCGGAATGGTTCAACCCCGCGCCCTACCGAGGCGGCAGGTCGAGCTGGGGCGAGAGCGCGCTGGTCAACCGGCTGATGTTCCCCCAACGAGCACCGCGCAATGCCTACACGCGCCGTCGCGTCCCGTATACCGGCCAGGGAATCGTCTTCGACTACGCCGAGAGCATCGTCCGTCCCCAACTGCGCGAACTCGTCGACCGGTACCGCCCGTCGATGATCTGGTGCGACATCGGCGGCGACGAGAAGTACTTTCGTGGCAACGAAACCATCGCCTACTACTACAACCGGGCAGCTGCCGCGAATCCGGACGGCGTCCTGGTCAACGACCGATTCGGCGACGGCCGCACCCACCGCGACTACACCACCGTCGAACAGGGTGCCGGCATGAACCAGCAGCCCACCGGCGAACGCTCCGAAGTGTGCCGCACGATGGCGGAATCCTGGGGCTACGACAGCCTCGAAACCGGCGATGCCCTGCGCGGCACCGGCGAACTGGTGCACCTGCTCATCAATTCCGTCGCGGCCAACGCGAACCTGTTGCTCAACATCGGCCCGCGCGCCGACGGCACCATCCCCGAGCCGATGCGCGAGCGGCTGCGCGGCATCGGCGCGTGGCTGAAACTCAACGGCGAGGCGATCTACGGCACGCGACCGTGGACCCAGCCGACGTCAGGGAACCTTCGATGCACGGTCGGCAAGACCACCGATGTGCTCTACCTGACCGCGCTGTCCTGGCCTGGCCGCGAACTCGTCGCCGACTGCGGAGTCCCGACCAGCGAGCGGACGCGGATCACGCTGCTCGGCTCCGACGGACGTCCGCTGGGCTGGCGCCGCGACGGCCGCCGCCTCATCATCGCCACCCCAGCGGCCGATCCAGCCCGGGCCACCAGCAGCCAACACGCCTACGTCTTTCGCATCGACAACCGGTAAAACAGATGCCCACATCGGCTCACGGCGACCACCGCACGCCCGACCAGAAAGGACCCTCCCCATGCCCACTATCGACCCGACGCGCACCGCCTTGATCGCGATCCACCTGCAGCACGACATCGTCGGCGCCGACGGTGCCTTCGCGCCGTTCTTCCGGGCGGAAGTCGAGCGCACCGGCGTGCTCGACACGTCCGCCCGGGTCTTGACCGGTGCACGCCGAGCCGGCGCGAAGATCGTCTACACCCGTGTCGCGTTCCAGCCCGGACATCCTGACCTCGTCGCGAACTCCCCTCTGCTGGGCATGGTCGCCGCGAACAACTGCCTCGTCGACGGCACGCCCGGCGCGGCGCTCGTCGAATCGGCCGCCCCAGCCGCTACGGACGCGATCGTGACCCACACGCGGATCACCGGTTTCCACGCCAGCGCACTGGATGTAGTCCTGCGCGCCAGCGGAATCGACACCGTCGCGTTCGCCGGCGTGGCCACCAACATCTCAGTCGAAGGCACCGCCCGAACCGCCTCGGAACTGGGCTACCGCACCATCGTGCTCTCCGACGCCTGTTCCGCCGGATCCGAAGCCGCGCACCAGGCATCGCTGGAGTCGCTCAGCCTCCTGGCCGAGGTCAGCACCGCCGACGACTTCCTCTCCGCGCTCACCGGCGAATCCGAGGCCGAACGCGCCTAGAACGCGGAATCCCCTCCGGTCGGCGGAGTCCCTGAACCACCGACCGGAGGGGAAGAAGCCCCGCCATGGACTGCGCTGGAAGGGAACAGCCCATCGCGAAGCACCGCCAGTCTAACCCGAAATACCCTTAAAGAGCAGCATATCCGCGAACATTTTCCACCAGAAAGACAACATTTCTAAGACGTCGCATGATACGCGGCAGAACCATTTTAATCCGGCCGCACCGAAGGATAGGTGAGAAATTCATGCCGGGTCGCGGATTTCCGTCCCGAGCGCTCAGGCGCGGATTGTTCCGGAAAGCAGGACTGCGGGTTGGGTCCCGATGGTGAGCTGTCCGTCCGTGTGCGGACCGATGGCGCTCTTGTCCGCGGTGACGGTCATCTGCAGGGTACGGTGGTCGGCGCCCGCGGGGGATCCGGGAAGGTTGAGCTGGATCGGGTCGAGCACGACGAGGATTCGGCCGTCGTCCTCGATCCGGGTGCGGAGATCGCGTCCCGGGCCGCCGGTGTCGGCGACGTGGGTCGCCAGGCCGGTGAACCGGAAGCCGGTGGGTGCGACGAATCGCTGTTCGGCCGCGGTGGACACGGGCATGCCCTTGGGGGCGGCGAACGAGACGGTCAGGACGGTGTTCGTGCCTGCTCGTGCCTCCGGGACGAAGGTCTGCTCGGTGTGCAGTGCCGACTCCCCGGCCGGCGTCAGGGTGAAGGGGACCTTCGCGGACTGACGCTGCTGTCCAGCGGCCGTCAGGGTGTGCTGCCCGGATGCCAGGTTCACCGGCAGCGTCGTGCGCCAGGCACCGTCCTTCGACGCTCCCGTTTCAGCAACGGCGGCACCGTCAACGGTCACGCTCACCCGCTGGCCCGGCGCGGCGGTGCCGCTCACCTCGGCTCCGGGCCGCACCGACGCGCCCTTCCCCGGCGAAGCGACGACTGGCGCCGGTTTGAGGTCGCCTGGATAGAGGTACTCCGGCGCCGGCTTGCCATTGCGGTAGATCCAGGCATCGAAAAAGCCCTGCAGATCCTTATGCGACACCTCCTCGACGTAGCGCTGGAACTCCTGCATGTTCACGTTTCCGTCGCGATGCAGTGCGGGCCAAGTCTTGAGCACGCGGTCAAACGCCTCCTGCCCCACGTACTTGCTCAGTGCGTGCAGCATGACCGGCCCCTTGTCGTACACGTCGGTGAATTCGTTGCCCGGGCCCATGTCGTAGAGCTTGCCCACCCAGAACTTTTTACCGTTCGCGGCGATTTCGTCGAAGTACCTGGCGTCGAGGTCCACGCCGTCCTTCGCCTGTTCCCACTGCCAGGTCGCGTAGGACGCGAAGCATTCGTTGAGGCAGATGTCCTTCCACTTGTCGACGGCCACCGAATCGCCGTACCACTGGTGCGCGTTCTCGTGCACGATCGTGCCGATGTCGCCCGCGCCGCCGGAGTAGATCGGACGGCTCATGGTTTCGAGCGAGTAGGGGAGCTGCTCGTTCAGGTAGATGCCGCCCGCGGCGCTGGCCGGGTACTTCCCGAACTTCGATTCCAGGAAGTCGAGGATCTCCGGCAGCCTCGCGTCGGCCTGCTTGGTGGTGTCCGGGATGCCCGGAGCGTACGCGCTGACGATCGGGGTGCCGTCCGCGCGCTGGCGCTTGTTCAAGGTCCACTTGTCGATCGCGAGCGTGGTCATGTAGGGCGCGGCCGGAGTGTCCTCGGACCACACGTGCGTGGTGCCCCCGGCGGTCTTGAACGTGCCCGCCTCGCGTCCGTTGGAAATCGGCTTCCACTCGTCCGGAACCGTGACGGACAACCGGAACCGGGCCTTGTCGCGGGGAGTCTCGTTGGCCGGGTACCAGGTCATGGCCGACTGCGGCTGGCCCGCCGCGAACGCTCCGCCGGACCTGGTGTACTGCCAGCCGTTGCTGTCCGAGCCGAACGGACCCGTTATCGCCTCCGGGACGCCGTGGTAGGCGATCTCGGCGCTGAAGCGCAGCCCGCGCACGAGCGAGTTGCGCGGCGTGATCACGAGTTCGTGGTCGCCGGTGCGGCTGAACTGGGCGGGAAGGCCGTTGACCTTGACCGAGTCGACGGTGAGGCCGCGCAGGTCGAGGTTGAACGAACTGAGCGATTGGGTCGCCCGTGCGTTGACTGTCTGCAGGCCGGTGAGCTGGCGGCTGCCCGGCGCGTAGGCGACCTTGAGGTCGTAGTCGGAGACGTCGTACCCGCCGTTGCCGTCCTGCGGGTAGTAGCTGTCCCCGGCCCCGTCCGCGCCCGGGGCCGGCCCGTCCTGGCCGGCCGAGGCGACGGTGGCGCCGAGCGTCAATGCGGTGAGGGTGGCGGCGACGGTCACTGCCGGACGACGCCAGCGTTGCGGTGCTGTCATGACACTCCTGATCGTGGTGGAAACGTCGGTGTCCTGAGCCCGTGGGCCGTCCCGAGAGGACTGAGACGGCCCACGGTCAGGTCAGCGTGCGGCGACGAGCGCCTAGGCCCGCGACTTCATCAGCTTCGGATATTCCTTCTGGAACTTCTCGATCACCGTGGCGGACGAAACGATCTTGTTCGGGTTGTCCTGCTTGAGAGCTTGCTGCGCGCCCCACGTACCCGCGGCTTTGCGCTGGGCGGGAGTGCCGTGACTGTGCTCGCAGTCGCCGATGGAAGCACTCAGGTAGCCGAACTCCTGCTGCGTGCGGGCGTCCCACGCCGCGCCCTTCGCATGCGCGAGGAAATAGCCCGCGTAGGCGTCCGGGCCCATTTCCCCGGACTCGTCGCTCGGCGAGTTGTCGTGCGCGAAATCGACGTGGTGCCCGTACTCGTGTCCCAAGACTCCTTCCACCGACACATCGCCGAAGCCGTCCTGGCCGACCAGGTCGAGCAGGCCGTCGCCCAGCAGGATGCGCTTGCCGCCCGCGCTGCCGGGCGGAGCCGCGAACGCGTTGGCCGACAGCAACGGGTTCCGTCCGCCCTGCAAGGCCGGCACCTCGTGCACGACCTTGCTCGCCAGCGCGCCCGCCGCCGCGGCCCGCTCCGGGGCGAAGCCGCGCGCGAACGTCTCCTTCATTTTCTCCGGGCTGGCCGCGTCCGTGCCCTTGTACGCCACCAGTTGGATGTTCCAGCTCTCGATGTCCCAGAACCCGCGCAGCTTCTCGATCGCGGCCGTGGCGCGGGGCGTGTACTGGCCGTCGGTGCCGAAGACCTGCGGGCTCTTGTCGTTCGCGACAACCGACGCGTACAGGTTGTTGAGGCCGTCGACCACGGACGCCGCTCGCTGTTCCACCTCCGTGAGCGATGCCTGGAGCTTTTCGAACTGGGAAATCAGCGCCCCGGGGGTGCAACCCGGAATGGCGCCCGGCTCGCCTTCGGCTTCGCGACCGGGTTTGAAAATCGGCGACTCGATCAGCGGCTTGCTGTCGCGCAGCACGCTGGCGACTCCCGGCACCTGCACGAGATCCTGGAATTCCCGCTCCAACTGGGCGACGTCCTTCTCGACCGACGAAGGCTTCGGCGCGGCCGCTGCCGCCGGGGCGGCCGTACCGGCCGCAGCCGCCACGAGAACGCCGACGGCGACAAAGGTTCTGCTGAGAGTTCGGGGGCGTAGTGACACGAGGTACCTCTCCTCCGGTTCATCAGTGCGAAGCTGCGAACGTAAGTCAATCTCCGCCGAGAGAACAGGTACGCGAACTAAAAACCCCAGCATCGAGGCAGAACTTTGGTAGTGAATCGGACCGCCGTGTTCCCCTTTGCCGGAACGCGCACGAATGGTCAAGCGTTCCCGCTAAAGTCATGAGAAAAATAATGTCCGCGCGACTGCGGTGAAAGCGGACTATCGCGACTCGTGTCCGGAACTGCTGGCCGGAGAACTCGCGGAACTGGTCGCCGACGTTTCGGTGCTGGGGCCGCATTCGCCACCAAGTCCGTCGGGTGACTTCTCACCGCTGCTGCGGCTTCCTTGCGTCGGTGGTTCCGAAGACCGCGACGCCTTTTCTTCAAGTGTCGACGGAACTTCGTCCGGGGTCGGCGTTTCGCACCTCGGGGGCGTCGGGCTGGTCGGCGGGGTCGTCGGTTGCGGCTTCGTCGAGGTGACGGGAAGCTCTCCGGTGGCAGGCGCGCTGCTGCTTGGCGAGTTCGCGGTCCCCGTGTTGTCCGGAGCCGCGGAGGTCGGTGCCGCGGGCGGTTGCGGGACCGGGACCGCGCTCGGCGCGCTCTCGGCCGGTTTCCCTGGCGGGGCACCGATCGGCGCGTCGGCGTCGGGCAGCTCCGCCGCTCCGCCGCGGTAGCGAACCGCCCACGCCATTACAGTGTCCACATAGGACTGCGAGTTGTTGTACCGGCGTACGGCTATCCGCTGGCCGCCGTCCGAGGAAAGGTCGAGACCGCCCGAGCAGAGGTAGCGGCCCGCAGCGAGAGTTTCGTCGTAAACGTTGTTCGGGTCGGAAACCCCGTCCCCGTTGCCGTCGGACGCGTACTGGCGCCAGGTGCCGGTGATGAACTGCATCGCGCCGACGGCGTGGTCCCACACCGGGTCGCCAGTGAACACGCCGCCGTCGGAGGAGCGGATCGCCGCGAATCCGCCCGTTCCGTCGAGCGCCGGGCCCAGGATCCGCTCGAGGGTGTTCCCCTTCTCGTCCACGTAGCCGCCGCGCGCGTGGTTCGACTCGATGCGGCCGACGCTGGCGAGCAGCGCCCAGTCGACGCGGCAGCCCGGCTGTTGCTTGCCCACGAGGTCGGCCGCGTTCCGGTATGCCTTGAGCATGCTGGCGGGAATCCCCAGCGGGCCGGGCGCTCCGGCTGAGCCGGAATCGACACGCGGCTCGGGCGGCTCGGGTATCTCGAACACCTCGGGCAGTTGCGGCAGACGTCCATCGACCGACATCGGCGGGACTTCAGCACGAGGGCCCGCCGGGGCGGGGAGTTGCTGAACTCCAGGCCGGGTGAGCGCGACCGGCGAACTCGGCCCGCTGGCCACGACCGCTGGGAGGATGGCCAGGACGCCGCCCGCGAGGGCAGCCGCCGTCCGCCCTCGTGCCGAACGCGTTCCGCGTTTCCCGTCAGGCCACATCGCCGCCTACTCCCCCGCCATTCCAGTCAAGCGCTGAGCGTTAATTACGCATCCCCTCACTGGGTCCGCATAACCTCTTCTCGATCCACGTTAACTCGCCCTGATGCCGCTTTCGACAATGAAATAGCACTGACCTGCTGTGCAATTTTTCATGCGGGCAGGCTCACTTCCGCGCGGGCACTTCAGCAACGCGAGCCGCCGTGGCGGAGAGGCTTTCGCCTCGCCTCCACGGCGGCTCGTCAACCCCGGCCCCGCTGGTGATCAGCGGTGTTTCGGGAACTCCACCAGCTGTTGATACGTCGGACGGTTCTGCCATCCGATGCTGGGCACCAACGCCGCGCCCATGGGCGTGAACCGGATCTTGTCAGCGCACCACGCGTCGCCGGCCTTGCATTCGTCGTCGCCCGGATAGACCTCCGAACTCGGCGTGTCGACAGCTTCCTTGAGCGTGCGCAACAGGGTGCCGCGGCAGTTTTCCAGCGTTCCGCAGAAGCTGGCCGGCATCGGACCGTTCACCTGCTGTCCCAGCGTGGCCCGCAGGTCCTTGTCCACATAGGACCACCAGCCGTACTCGAACGCGGATCCTCGGTGCGGAGCCGTCTTCCCGCCCGGAACGGGCGTCGAGGGCGCCTCGTCGATCTGCAGGTTCCGTTGCGTGGCCGCGTACAGTTCGTCGCCCATGCCCGGCCGGAACATCGCATCCACCAGCCGCGGCCACCACGCGTCCATGATCTTGATGGCACGGTCGTCGATGTAGATCTTGGCCCCGGGCATCGTGTTCCGCTTGGCGCCGTGCTCCTTCCACCTTCGCAGGTCGTCAAGGCCCTTCTTGACCGCGGGATCGACGCCGCCCGAGCCGCTGTCGATCACCTGCAAGAGGTTCGGGAGGATCATCTCGCCCCGCAGGTCCGCGACCGCCGCGTCCTCCATGGCCTTCGCGAGGTCGGCCCGGTCGATTTTCCGCCCGTTCGCGATCAGGTCCTTCACCCGCCGGTCCAGCAGGTCCCCCCGATGCACGGATCCACCGCCGAAACCTCCGCTCACCTGGCCTTCCGCGGACTTGTTGTTCCAGCTGATGTAATAGTCCTGGTCGATCGAGGCCGGATGCTGCTCGCTCGGCATCCCTTGCACCACATTGGTCTTCGGGTCCCAGTTCCGCCATTCGGTGTCCGGCCGCGCCCAGATCGGGAGGTTCGGGTCGACGTTCGCCGCCCGGACTGGCTGGAGACCGGAGTTGTAGTACGCCGTGTGCTTCGAGTCCGCGTAGAACCAGTTGAAGGTGAATCCGATCTCCGAGGCCGCCTTCTGGAAGTCCTCGGGCCCCTTCATCTGCTCCGGGTCGTTGAACCGCATGAACCCGGAAACCGCCTGCATTTCGTTGCGGTAGGTGGACCGCAGCTCCGTATAGGCGACCGGAACCCGCTCGACGGTGGCCCGCTGCCGCACGATGCCGTACTTCGTCCGCAGCACCCGCAGCCCGTCCGCGCTCTCCACCGGATCCAGCTTCTCGCACTTGCCGCCGTCCAGGTAGCCGTCGGACTCCTTGCTGGCCGGGCTCCCGTCGACGTTGCAGAGCTTCACCGTGTACGTGTCGATGATGCTTTGATGCGACGACGTCGCGCTCCACGAGTAGTCCGGGCCACGGCCGATCTGCACGTACGGACCGGTGCCCGGGAACATCACCCCGTGCGCGCTGATCCCCGGCCCTTGGATGTCCTGGAGCATCAGGATCTCCGGAGCGAAATACGCTGTCTGCGGCCCGAACAAGGCGATCGGGCTCCCGCTCTTCGTATGTGTCCCCGAAACCACCAGCGCGTTCGACATTCCCTTTGCCCGGCCGAGATAGTTCTTCGGCAGCGCCTCCGGGGACGACGACGCTCCCCCGGTTCGCGCACCCGTGCTCGCCGAACCGCCCGAGCCGGCCTCCACCGGCTCCTCCTGCAGCGACCCCGGATCAGGCATCGCCACGTGCTGCGGGTCCTTCGGGCTGACCCCGTAGGGGACCTTCGCGGGGCCGTGCTGGGTCACGGTCGTTTCCGGATCGTTCGCCGACCGCAGCGAGTCCCACACCTTGCTGCCCTGCTCCTTGCCGTACTTCAGCTCAGCCGCCACCTTCGCGACCGCCGCGAGCGCCTGCCCGCCGCCCGCTGCGCCGAACTGCCCGCCCAGCAAGGTCGCCGCTCCGACCACGTCGTTCAGCGTGAACGGCCTGATTTCCGGCGCGCGCAAGACCTCGAGCAGCTTAGGAGCATTGGCGATCAGCTTGCCGAGGTCGATGGAAGAAAACTGCCCCTGCAGCAGCTTCGAAAGCTCGCCCACGACCGCGGTGCCCGGCTCCAGGAGCTTTCCCCAGTAGTCGGCGGGAAGATCCAGCTTGAGCGAATCAATGAATGCCCTGTCCCCAGCGGACAAGTCTTTCGCCGTGGAAAGGTTCTTGAGGTATGCGCTGCTCCGGCTGGCGTCCTTGATGTACCGGTTGATCCCGTCCACATAGTTTTGGAGGTCGCGCACGATCTTCACGCCGTCCGGCCCGCTATTGCGAAGCCGCTCGATCTGCCGGTCCCGGTCTTCGACCGTTTCCGCGATCTTCGGCCACAGTTCTTTCTGGAAGTCCCCCGCGACGCTCCCGGCGAACTGCACCGCGGACCCGTTCACCATGTTGCGCAGCAGGTCCATCATGAAGAGGCGGTCCTGGCCCGCCGCGTAGCCGGAGCCGAACGTCGCGCCGTCCCGGGTCGTTCCCTTGATGTACGGGACTCCGCGAGCATCCCGGGCAATGGTCACGTCGTCGCGGCCGGGCACCGGCACCGGCCCGGTACCGCCTTGCGGCACGGCGAACGACGAGGAGTTCATGAACTCGCCGATCTTCTCGTTCGTCAGGTTCTGATAGTTCGTCCGCAGCGCATCGTAGGCTGCCACCTGATCGCGTCCGTGCGGCACTTCGAAAGAGAACGACCTGGTCTTCGCGAACTGCTGAAGCGCTTCGGACCTCGACAGATTGCTGCCCTGTCCGGGCGGCAGAATGTCGTGGCACTGGTCCCCGCAGTAGTCGGCGTAGGCGCCTTGATCGGGTCCGGGAGCGCCTGGCGAGGCACCCGCCACGCCGGGCACGGCCACCGATGCCACGACGACGACCAGGGCCTGACACGCAAGCCCCACTTTTCGAGCAACGCTGCTCTTTGACATGCGACACTCCTTGGTGCACGTCCGACGACGCGCGAACGGACTCGTTCTCCTCCGGAACACGACGAGCAATTCTCGAAGGAAGCCAAATCCATATCCAGAATGGAATTGAATTACTGCACCCGCATCATTGCGGACAATCTTTTCAGTTGACTGACCGTCGGGAGCCGTGTCCCCGGTCTTCGGAACGGCGGCCGCGGTTCGCCCGCACTCAGCAGCGGCTGCTTCCCGCTGGTCACGTCGTCACCCGCCCGGTGAACGGAGCGGTGCCGAAACCGTCGACCGTCACCTGTCCGCCGGTCTTCTCGCCCGCGGTCGCGTTCGCGTCGGCGGTGACATGGAACGTCACGTGGAGCTGGTTCGGCGGGTAGCCGCCGCCGGACAGCTTCTTGACGACGTCGTCGCGGCTCACCGGGTCCACGGCGGGGAAGACGAAGGTCATCGTCTTCCCGTCCGGGCTCACCGAAACGAGATCGGCCAGCCACGTGCACGCGCCGTTGTTCCGGCCGTTCTTGTCACTGGCGTTCGCCGTGATGTTGTAGCGGCCGCGCACCGTGGACTTCTCGTCCGAGATCGGCTGGAACGTGAAACCGTCCGGAGCCTTGATGGTGATCTTCTTGCCCACCACCGACGAGAGGTCGCCGTTCTCCGGCTGGATCGCGAAGGTCGCCAGGTGATCCTCGCCGGGCGCGGCGGACGGGGACCAGAGCACGGAGATCGCGCTGGCTTCAACCGTTCTCGGGTCGGAGAACAGCGCATCCGACACCGGGGTCGCCGCGTCCGTCGCCCGAATCCGGACGGCCGTTCCGGGCGGCACGTTCTTGTCCAGCGAGACTCGAGCCGTTCCGTTCTCGATCGTCGCCGGGGGCCCGAGCGGCTTGCCGCTCTGGTCGACCGGGGTGACCGTGGCCCCGTTGCTGCCGGAGACCGTCAGCACCTGACCGGGCGATACCGCGCCGTCTTCGGGGTCGGTGATCACCGGCCGGGCCAGTGCCGGAAGCACCGTCAGCCTGCGGCCCGCCGACTGGCCCGTGACCTTGCCGTCGCTCGTCTCGGACGTGACGAACACCTGGTGCGGCTTGCCGTCCGCGGGCACGGCCGGCGGCACCCGCAGCGCCCACTTGCCGTCGTGGCCGACGTAGGCCGTCGGGGCCGGAACTCGCGCACCGTCGATGTTCCACCTGATCAGCGTGTCCCTGGGGCCGGTCCCGGTCAGGCCGCCGCCCTCGTGGACGACGAGGTCGTCCGGGCCGTCGACGGCCGGAGCGTCCGGTGCTTCCGGGAGATCCACGGGGAGAAAGGCCCGGCCCTCGACGTCGGCCGCGTTGTCGCCGCCGGACTGGACGATGCCCGCCACCTCGATGTTCCGGACCAGGTCCGACGGGACGCGGAAGCGGCAGGATGCGACGAGCGAATAAGTACGCAGTTTGGCGAGATCGGCGGCGGGGTCGGCGCTCTTGCCCATCTTCGCGATGATGTCCTGCACGAACGCCGCGAACGCGGTGCCGTCGACGTCGCGGCCGTCCTGCTGACCGTCGGTAACCCGCAGGGTTCCCATCGCGTCGTCGTAGTCCTCGCACCGGTACCCGTCGAGCTTGATCGTGGCGAGTTTCGACGATGCGAAATGCTGAAGGCCTTGCAGGAACTCGATCTGCCCGCCGGCGACGCCTCGCCGCGGCGCCACGACCGACATCCGCGCCAGCGCCAAGGACATTTTGACTGTCACGACGCTGTCCGGTTTGGCCCCCGCCCGCGGCGCGTCCGTGGAAAACTGCATGCCGGGCGGCGTGCCGGCTTCCGCCGGAAGATCCCGGAACTCCGCCGGGGTGCCGGCCGACGCGACCCCGCCGCCGAACGCACCTCCCGCGGCCGCAATCAGCGTCGCCACGGACACCGCTCTGCGAGTGGTCGACGCGACGCGTCTCATCGCGTTTGCCATGAAGCGCCTTCTTTCGCCCTGAAGACCGAAGAATTCAGCCTTTGCCAAACATCGGCCCCGCGCCGACGAGCTTCGCGTGATTTACGAGCACTTTAAGCACGCGTTCCCCGTGTTGGCAATGTCACAACTCGCATTCGTTGGACCATCCCGCCGGGGGTATGCATTTTTACCCGCGGGAAAGATGATATTTTCACGTCGGCCGTTCCAGGAGTGTCCTGTGTGGACCGTCCCCGTGGGGAACCGGAGGACGCGTCAGCTCCATCCCGGCAGAAACCGCTCCACGTCCACGTCTTGAAACGGCGACCGGATGAAGCGGTCCCGGAGGTTCCACGGCACGGTGCAGTCGAAGATGACCTTCGTCGAAATGCCTGGTTCGACATTCGTCCACAGCAGATCCGGGCTGGCGGACGGATCGAGCGCGTGACACCGGACCCCGGGAATCGGGACGACCGACCGTTCGGCCTGGAAGCGCGTGGTCATCGCCCAGAGGACGTCGTCGGTGTCGAAGATGTCGACGTCGTCGTCGACCAGGATCACGTGCTTCATCTCCGGGAACGCCCCGAACGCCACGATCGCGGCCTGCCGCTCCCGGCCCTGGTCCGCGGCGCTCCGCTTGCGGATCTGGAGAATGCCGACGTACTTCCCGCCGCCGGAGGGGTGTGCGTAGACGTTCTCGACCAGTCCCGGTACCGCGTTCTCCAGTGCCTGCGTCAGCGAGCCCTCGGTCGGGATCCCGGCCAGGCTGACATGCTCCTCCCCCGGGCCGACCAGCGTCTGCAGGATGGGCCGCGTCCGGGTGGTGATCGCCGACACCTTGATGACCGGCAGCGACGGATTCGCCGCCCCGTCGTATCCGGGGAATTCCGGCATCGCGAAACCGGTGCCGGTGTTCTGGTCCTCCGCGACCCGGCATCGGGGAAGGAGATGCCCTTCGATGACGATCTCCGCCGACGCGAGCGCGTACTCGTCCACCGATTTCGCCTTCACCAGCTCGACTGGAGAGCCCTTGAGGCCGCCGGCGAACTCCAGTTCGTCGAATCCGTACGGGGTCGCCGGCGGCTCGAATGAGATCGCCATGTATTCGACCGGCGAGATGCCCATCGAAACAGTGATCGGCATGGGCTCGCCGCGCGCCTCGTACTTCTCGTACATGAGGCCGATGTGCCTGCCCGGCAGCATGAACACCGAAAGCTCGTCGCGCCCCTGCACGCACAGCCGGTGGATCGTGACGTCGTGGCTTCCGGTGTCCGGATCTGTGCCCCGCAGCACCGCCATGCAGAAATACGGACCGGCGTCCTCGGGCGTATTGGTCGGCGCGGGCAGGATCTTCCTGAGGTCGAAGTCCGGCTCCGACGCGAGCAGCACCTGCTCCTGGCACGCGGCTTCCGGGACGACAACCGGAGGCTTGGCGTGTTTCATCGCGGACAGCATGTGCTGCCCCAGCCGCCGCTCGTCGGCGCCCAGGAACAGCGCGACGCGTCTGCGCGAGGCGAGCACACCCACTATCACCGGGATGTCGTAGCCCTTGACGTTCTCGAACAGCATCGCCGGCCCCACCCTCGTCGGCCGGGAAACTGTGCCGCCGGCGCCTACTTTTTGTAGACGCCGGCCAGCTCCGCGTGCGGGGAAACCTCCACCGCGGTCGAAACGAACTGTCCGTCGTGCCGCTTCAGGAGTTCGATTCCCTCCCGCAGATCCTTGATGGGCGCTGTCGGCGCACCGTTGGCAAGGTCTTCCTCCGCCATCAGCTGTCCCCCTTCGAACGCAGCGCGGCTCGCAAACCGGCGTCCCAACGCGGGAAGACGTCCGTGTGAATACCGAACTGGTCCAACGTCCGGCCGACCGTGTGGTCGACGATCTCCTCCAGCGAGGACGGATTGTGGTAGAACGCAGGCACCGGCGGAAAAATGATTCCCCCCGCCTCGGTCACGGCGGCCATGTTCCGGAGGTGGACAAGGTTCAACGGCGCTTCCCGCGTGAGCAGCACCAGCCGGCGGCGCTCTTTCAACGTCACGTCCGCGGCCCGCGAGACCAGCGAACTGCTGACCCCGGACGCGATCTCGCCCAGCGTCCGCATCGACGCCGGGGCGATCAGCATTCCCCCGGTCAGGAACGAGCCCGACGAGATCGGGGCGCCGACATCCGTGTGGTGATAAGCGACGTCCGCGCGGCCGGCCAGGTCCGCGGCGTCCAGCCCGGTCTCGTACGAACTGGTCAGCGAACCGGCCTTCGTCACCACGAGATGGGTCTCGATTCCCGCCGCGCGCAGCAGGTCCAGCGAGCGCACCGCGTAGATCACGCCCGAAGCACCGGTGACGGCGACGATCATCCGCCGCACCGGAACGTCCACCAGCTCCACTGATTTCTCCTTCGCTCTTCGCCGTGCTTCACGACGGTCAGGCCTGGAACTTGCCCGATGATCGCGACGAACTCCCTCGATCGAACGCGGTGGGTGAAGCGCGACGAAGCCGCGCTTCACCCACCGGTTGCCGATCAGATGCCGGAGGACTCAGCATTCTCCCGACGCCGGGACAGCGCCAGCGGGTCCGCCGACAGTGGTGCTAAACGGAACCTCACTGAGCGTCCGCGGCCGGCGTGCCCGGGCGGCACTCGACATGTCCGAGGTTGATCCGCTCGCTGCCGAAGCCGGCCGAGACGGCGTCGACCGCGATACCTCCGCCGTCCAGCTGGGTGACCGTATTCTTCTTGATGCTGAACGGCTTCCCGTTGGCTTCAAGGTTCAGGGGCGATTCCAGATCGACCAGTGCGTGGTCGACAACCTTCCCGGCGATCGGCAGCGTGACCGTGATGGTGGCTTTCACGCCCTTCGCGGTCGCGGTCGGCTTGGCGCCCGACGGACCGGCCTGACAGCTCGAATCAAGTGCCGTCAGGGAAAGCGAGACGTCGGCTTTCGTGTCCAGCCCGACAAACTCGGCCAGTGTCCGGAGGGTGGGGCCGACCACGGGAAGCGCGCTGATGATGCCGCCGAGTTCGGCCTTCCCGTCGATGGTCGCGGTGCCACCGCTGACTTTCGCCGTCGAGACGCCGGTGGCCGGGTCTGCCGTCGTGGCGACCTTCGCCAACGCGGCGTTGCCGTCGACCTTGAGAAACGTCCCCGAAGCAATAGTGAACTCCTTGTTTCCGGCCAGTGCGTTGGTCGGAGCCGTCGCGGCGGGGTCGGAGGCCGGCGGCCGCGGCGACGCCGCCGACACGTACTTCGCCGACAGCACCTGCTCGACGATGTCGCCCTGCCCTCCGAGGACGTACCCGTAGGAGCTGGGAGCGACTGGTTCCGGGGTGGCGGCGCTGGCCAGCCCGGCCGTCCCGACGGCTCCGGCGAACCCGACCACGCCCACCGTCGCGGAGAGCGCGGCAATCCTGGTGAATTTCATGCGTACAGTCCTTACGTCACTCGGACGGAATTTGACGGCCCGCTGTGCGAACCTTCCCAGCTTGGCCGGACCACATATTGCCGATCTCACATCGAAAACGGCAAGTAAATTCCCGAAGATCATCCTTTTAGCCAATGAACAAATCATCGGCGAGCAATGAAATAATCACGTCCGCCGGAGAATGTCAGAGGGCGAGATCCCGGCGCGGCCTGTTGATCAGGTCCTCGACCCGCCGTCCGACGAGCGAGTCCCACAGCTCGTCGACCGCGTCCGCGGGCAGCGGACGGTAGAACGGGGCCCCGATGACCCACATCCCGGCCCTTCGCGCCGATGCCGCACCGGTCTGACTGTCCTCGACGGCGACACAGTCGCTCGGATCGACGCCGAGCAGGCCGGCGGCGCGCGCATACGCTTCCGGCGCGGGCTTTCCTTCCGCTACGTCATCTCCGCTCACGACAACCGCGAAGAAGCCGAACCCCACGTCCCGCAGCACCCGATCGACCACCACGCGGTAGGACATCGTGACGAGACCGACCCGGATGCCGGCTCCCGCCAGCGCCGCCAGGAAATCGCGAGCGCCGTCGCGCCACGGCACCGATTCCCGGAGCCTGGTCACGACCCCGGCCACGATGTCCTCGATGACGGCCTCCGCGGACAGATCGAGGCCGGTCGCCCGGACGAGCGCGGCGAGCGTCTCCATCGACGATCCGATGGCCGCGATCCGAGCCTCCTCGCTCAACGCCAAGCCGTGCGCGCCCAGCAATTCATCGGCGACTTCGAGATAGAGTTCTTCCGTGTCGATCAGCGTTCCGTCGAGGTCGAGGAGAACCGCTCGGGGCAGGGTCATGCGGGCACCGTCACTTCGTCGTCGAATGCGTTTGCACCGGCACCGCGGTCCGCGCGCCGAACGGGCACCCGCCTACCCCAAGGCGGGTGCCCGCTCCCGTCGCGACCCGTCCCCATTTCGCGAGGGAGTCGACACCCGGCCGGCGCACGGGAGGGGCCTGCATACGCCGACCGGGCTGCTGTGAAAACGGGAATTGCCGCAGCTTTATGCGCAGTTTTCCCGACGTAAAGCGCCCTGTCACCACCCGAAGAAATCCAGTGCATTTTTCCCGCCCGCCGCGTGACATTATTCATCACCGGCGAAGGATTTATTCCCGCCTACGACATTATTGTAGATTTGTTGAACGATCCTTAGACTGAGGGCAGTCCAGACGTCGACGTCCCGTTCTTCCGAAAGCAGGGATTTGACATGGTCGTATTTTCCCGCCCACTCCGGTGGCGCTCGCTCGTTCCCTTGGTACTGGCTGCTGCGTTGACACTGCCCGGAGTGGCGCATGCCGATTCCGCGACGCCCAGCTGGCAGCAGTTCGAGGACAGCCGGACCGGCATGCTGAAGAAGCTGGCGGAGCCGGTGCTGAATTGCGTCAAAAACAAGGACGATATAGCAGCGGACAGCCCGATTTTCCACGGCTGTTACGACTGGCATTCGGCCGTGCACGGGCACTACGCCCTCTACGCGACTTATCTGGCCACGCACGACAAGAAGTACCTCGACGCCGCGGAGAAGCAAATGCAGCCCGCGGGTGATCCCGGCGTCGTGGCGCGAGAACTGAAGTACATGCAGGACGGTTCGATCGGCGAGTACACCGCGGACACCCCGTATGGAATGGCCTGGCTGCTCGAGATGGAGCGGGCGCGCGAGCAGGCCACCGGAACCCGCACGACCCGGCCGCTCGCCGACGAGGCGGTCAAGCAGATCAAGTCGTGGCTCGCCGACGGCAACGCGGAGCAGAATCTCTTCTACGACATGCATTCCAACCTGTCTTGGACGCTGCAGACTCTGGCCGGCTGGGCGCAGTACACCGGCGACAACGCCCTTCTCTCGTCGGTACGCGAAGACGTGTCGAAGTACCTGAAGACCGACGAAGCGGACCAGCAATGCGCGGAGGTGTTGCCAGGCGAACTCTCCGGCGAACTGGAACCCAAGAGCGACATCACCGAGAATGGCTTCCTGGCACCATGTCTCATGCGTTTGGCCGCGGTGGCGAAGGCAGGCGGGCCGGGCACGGCGGAGTGGGTTTCGCGGCGGCTGCCCAAGGATGTGTCGGTGTCGCTGCTCACCGATCCGCGGTCGGCGCATTCGGCGGGGCTCAACTTCTCCCGGGCCAACGCCCTGTGGGAGATCTACCAGGTCACTCGCGATTCCGCCGTTCGCGACGGTTTCGTCAAGCTGGTCACGGCGGAGGTCGCCCGGCCGCAGGACTGGGACACGACCTCGGACTACCTGAACTCTCATTGGATCGCGCAATTCGGAATCCGGGCGATCGACCAGACTTTCGCTCACGCGGAGCAAGGGCACGGTCGCTGACCGAAGCAGCGCGTTTCCCGCGGTGCCATCGCCGCACTTCGGCAGCCCCCCGAAGCGGGGATATTTCCACCCCGGAAGTCCGCCGTGGTTGACACGGCCGCGGCAAATGTCCGATTCTCGGGTGGTCCGCACCAGCGGCAGCTGATGCGCTCATAAAATGGGGGTCCTTGCGTTCAACGTTTCACAGCGCCAAAAATCCTGCCTTTCCCTGAGCGCCTAAAAACGTTGAACCCATGCTTGACCGCTCCATATTCGCGAGAGAACGCCTCCGGGCGAACAGTGATGGGAGAGAACGCGATGCACACGATGACCGAAACCGATCTGCTGAGCGGTTACACCGCTTACACCACGGCTGAGGAGCTGGACCAGTTCGACGGCAAGGCCGCGCCCGCCGCGACCACCCCCGTCCTGGCTCCGATCCTCATCCGGGCCAGCATCATCGCCGCGCGTTCCTCGCAGCAGTGCGCGGCGGGGATCGCCGCCGCGGGCGGCGGCATCTGGAAGACCATCAGGAAGGTCTGCTGACCGCCGAAGAGCGGTTCGGCAAGCCTCGGGGCCGGCGTTCTCGCCGGTCCCGAGGTCCTTTCCCGGCAGTACTCACGATCCGGAAGCGACTATGCCCGAACTCTATTCCTCCGACCTCGAAGCGGTCGACGTCGTCACCGGCGAGGTGACGTTCGAGCGCATGCTGCTGGTCGGTTCAGGAGCGCTGAGCGCGGCATTCCTGCCGTACTGGATCAACTGGATCGACGCCGTGCTGCCCTCGGTCTCGCTGAAGGTCGCCCTCACCAGGTCCGCCGCGAATTTCGTTTCCCGGCACGCCGTCTCGGCGTTGTCCCGGACCGATGTCCTGCTCGACGAATGGCCGGACGAGCCGAGCCGGGAAGCACCGCACGTCGCGCTGGCGAAGTGGGCCGACGTGATCGCGGTCTATCCCGCGACCTTGAACTTCATCTCCCGTTTCGCGTTGGGCCTCGGGGATTCGCCTGCGCTGCTCGCGCTCCAGTGCACCGACGCGGTCGTCGGCATCGCCCCCGCGCTGCCGCCCGGCGCGGCGAACAACCCGGTGGTGGCCGCACATCTGCGTTCGTTCGCGGAACGGCCGCGAGTCGTGGTGAGCCCCACCGAAACCGCCGTGAGCGCCAGTTCCGGCGAGTCCGCGGCGGGCAGCGTCGCGCCGCTCTCCGAGCTGATCGGCTTGCTGGAACGGCGGTACCGCGAGCTAACGGCTGAGAAGAGGCCGTGATGACGCACGCGAACGACGAGCCGGAAGCGATGCTCGTGGAGGAGTACAGCAGCTGCCTGCGCCGGACGGAGATCCATCTGCTTCCCGACGGGGCCTTCCAATGGACACACCGGCCAGGCACGGACAGTCCGGTCCGGATGGCCGCGCCGGATCGCGCGCTGGCCCAAGCGATCGCCGCCTGCTCGGTGCCTGCTCTCCGCTGGGTGCCCGCGTCCGCCGACGACGCCGGTGCGCTGACCTATCTGGCCAGCAGCCCGCTGTCCGCGATGAGCTGGCTGGACCTCGAACAACCCCGCACGCAGCAGCTCTTGGCCACGACCCTGGAAGGCACCGGTCGCGCACTGCGCGCACTGCATCAGCTCCGCGGACCCGACGTCGCGAGCACGCCATCCGGCCCGCGACGCGTCGCCCGCTGGCTTGACGAACCCGGCCTCGGCCCGGCGAGCTTGGCCAAGCTGGCTGACCTCGCTAGGCCGCGATGGGGCCGCGCCAGGCTGTCCCGGCTGCGCGGATGGTGCGTCACGCCGAAGCAGGAAAGGGTGCTGTTGCACGGCTTCGCCTCCTTGGGCACCCTGCTGCCACCGCTGGCCATTCCGGAAACGGATACCCCGCAAGGCGAATTCTTGATCGGGTCGGATCTGGCGGCGGGACGGCCGGAGTCCGACCTCGGCTGGCTGCTCGGCGAACTGCACGAGCTGCACTGGGTCGGCGTCCACCCGTGGATGGACTTTCCCGCGCTGAGCCAGGCGTTGCGCCGGGGCTATGGGCCTGGTTGCGACGAGGCGGCGTTGGGGCGTAGCGCTGTCCTGCGGCTGATCACCCACATGCACGACTACGCCGCCTACGCCGGATGGCTCGACGAGTTCACCGGCTACGTCGATTTCGCGGCTGAGCTGATCGATGACGAAGGCCGCCGCGCGGCACGTGGAGAAGCCGCGTGACCAGTATCGACGAAACAGTTTCCTGGCAGCTGCCCGAGACCAGCACCACCGCCCCGACCGCCGAGGTCAACCGGCTGCTGGACAGGCTCCGCCTCGGCACGCTCGGCAGCACCGGAACGACCTCCTTCGGCGGCCGCAACGACAACTGGGCGGGCACCACCAGCAATGGGGCGAACGTCTTCGTGAAACAGCTGCCGGACACGGGCGAGGCGATCCATCCCGGGATCGCCCGTTCGCTGGCCTTCGAACGGGCCGCCGCCCTGCTGGAGCCGCGCAGTCCGCTGGCTTCGCCGGAGCTGCTCGGCCACGACGAGGAGAGCCGGCTCCTGGTATTCGCGTTGCTGGACAACGCAAAGCCCGGCATCGAGCTTTCCGTCGCCGGCGAATTCAGCGAGGCTCTGTGTTTCCGCGCCGGAGAAGCGATCGCGACCGCGCACGGGCTCGACCCGGCCGGTCTGGACACTTCCCCGCTGTTCTTCCCTCCGCTTTCCTGGCTTGCCGGACTTCCCTGGGAAGTCGTCCAGGAGAACACCTCAGCGCAACTCGCCGCCTGGCAGTTGCTGCAGGACGACGAGGAAGCGGTGCACGCGCTGCACGAACTGAGGACGCTGGAAGACGCCGCGCCGCCCGTCCCGGTGCACGGGGATCTCCGCTTCGACCAGTTCATCACGTCCGGCGAACGGCTGTATTTGTGCGACTGGGAGAATTTCCAGCTCGCCGATCCGGCACGAGACGTCGGCGCGTTCATCGGGGAATGGCTTTACCACGCCACCTATACGATCTTCGTGGATCCGGCGCGCCGGGACGGCTCGCGGTTCGCCGGTTTCGGCGCCACGCACCAGGACATCCTCGATCGCGGCATGACCAGCCTGCGCCAGGCCGTCCCCCGGATCGGCGCCTTCTGGGCGGGCTACCGCACGAGGCGCACCCCCGACCCGCATCTCGCGGTGCGCGCCATGCGGTTCGCCGGCTGGCATCTGTACGACCGGCTCATCGCGGGCGCGGAATCCCAGCTCCAGCTGAACCCGGTGGCCAAAGCCGCGGCCGGAGTCGGGCGCGGCGTCCTGCTCAACCCGGAGGGCGCCGCCGGGCTCCTCGGCCTTGCCCGAGGGAGGCAGGCATGACCGCCGGACTGTCCTGTCCGTTGAACCCGAGGCTGGTCGCCGCGTTGCACGAGGTCTCGGTAGCGCCCGACGGCTGTTCCGCGGAAGTCGCGGGCACCCGGCTGACCGGTTCCGATCCGCGCGATCTGCGCGGGCGGCTCGCGAACGCGCTCTACGAACTTCTGCACGCCGGAACGCCCGGTCCCGGATCCGCGGCCAAGGAATTCAGCCGCGATCGCGCCTTCGAGCACCAACTCGCCGACGCCGTCCCGCACGCCTGCGCTCCGGTCGACGGGGTGCTGCTGGCGGCAGGAGACGAGGAACTCATCGTGCGCACGGCGCTGGTCACCGTCCGGGTGCCGCGCGATCGGCTCGCCGGCCCGGCCGACGCGGTTCCCGGCACCCCGGTCCGGCTGCGGCTCGACGCCGCCCGCCCAGCGCTTTCGCCCGGCTTCTTCTACGTCCTCGGCTCACAACGGCGGCGGCGGACGGATCCGGCGGTGCGCCGGATCTTCGTGCACCTGACCGATCCGGACGGCGCGGTCCGGGTCTGGCGCGACGTCCTGCGCGAGCTGGAATCCCTGCGCGCCGACTATCACGCGAAGATCCTGTCCGTCCGCACCGGCTACCCCCGGCGGGACGCGCTGGTGATCTACCTGCACGGCGAATCCCAGTCCGTCGAAACAGCGATCGCCCGGCGGCTGCGCGACGATCGCGCGCTGGGCGCGGCCACCTCGGTGCTCGCCCAGCGGCTGGCCCGGGGCGTCGCCGCGGCCTGGGAACCAGCCGACGCCCGGCCCGGCCAGCAGAACCTGAGCTTCGGCCAGCACCGCTGTTTCGCGCTCGCCAAGGCCCTCGTCGACCACGCGCTGGATCCCGTCGAGGGCACGCGGGAGCTGCGCATCACCGCCGAATTCCGTGCGGCGGGCATCGATCCCCTGCGGCCGCAGCGCAACGTGTCCCAGCGCACCGGTACAGAGGAGCCCCGATGACCCGCGCCGTCCACCGGTTCACGCTCGACAACGGGCTGCGCGTGATCGTCGAATCCGATCATCGGCACGACCTCGTGGCCGTCGCGGTTTCGGTCGGAGCGGGCTCGCGGGACGACCCGCCCCGCGCACGCGGGCTGGCGCACGCGGTGGAGCACCTGATGTTCCCCCGCGAGCACGAGGAACAGGCCGGGCATCTGCGGACGGTCGAGGCCATGGGCGGACTCTGCGACGCCAACACCTTTCGCGACCACACCAGCTACTTCAGCGTCGCCGACGCCGACCGGCTCGAGCCGCTGCTCGCCGCCGAGGCCGCCCGCTTCGCCGGGTTCGCGCCGGACCAGCGCGCGCTGGACGGGGAGTTTCCGGTGATCGAGGAGGAGATCCGCGGCGCCGTGTTCGCGTCTTCCGGCGGGTTTCCCTGGACCATGGCGGCTTCGGCGCTCTGGGGCCCGGACCGGCACGAGGGCGGCGACCACGGGATCATGGCGCACCTGCGGGAGCTGACCCCGGCCGAAGCCCTCGCCTTCCACCGGGAGCATTACACCGCGGGCAACATGGTGCTCGCGCTCGTCGGCGCGGCGGATCCGGCACGGGCCGAGGCCGCCGTGCGGGAAGCGTTCGGCGAACTCCCTTTCGGCCGCCGCGCGGCACGCCCGGACCTGGCACCCCGGCCAGGGGCGTGGTTCAAGCACACCGCCGAACAGTTCCGCGGCACGGCCCTCGCGATCGCGACTCCGCTGCCGGACGCGAACACCGCTCCCGCCGACTATGTCGCGCATGCGGTACTCGCCGAGATCCTGTCCGCCGCCTGGCTGCCCCGGTGGCGGAAGCGCCAGCCGCGGCTGCGCTCGGCCTCGATCCGGTGCGGATTCAACGGCGAATGGTTCAACACCGCTTCCCCCGACCTGCTGGTCGCCACCTTCCTGCCGGAACGGGCTTGGCCGGTCCACGAACTGCTCGCCGAATGGGACGCCCTGCTCGAGGAGCTGAGCAGCACCGGTCCGGAGAAGGCCGAACTCGACCGCGCGATCGCCCTGCTCCTGCTGGGCCATCACCGGCAGCTGGATTCCGTGGTCACCCGCGCCGTCGCGCACGGGCGGTTCGCGGTGCTCCTTCCCCGGCTGGACGGCCCGCACCAGATCCCCGGCCTGCTCTCCGCGATCACCGCGGCACAGGTGGCGAACGCGGCGAGAGCGGTACGCGCGGCGCCGGCGGCGTGCGTCGAACTGGCTGGAGGCTCCTGATGAAACTCCTTGCCGAGGCGGTCGAGGCCGTCCTGCCGAACGGACTTCGCATCGTGCTGGCCCAGGAGCCGGGAGCGGAGGTCGCCGAAATCCGGCTCGCGCTGCCCTTCGCCACCCGCCCGGAGCTGGCCGCGCCGATGGAACTGCTCGCCGCGTGCCTGCTGCGGGGCACCTCCGAGCTTGGCGAACGCGCCGTCGTCGACCGCGCCTCGGAACTCGGCGCGGAGCTGTCGGTCACCCGCGACAGCGAAGCCCTGCTGGTGGCCGCCAGCACGCTCAGCACCCAGCTGCCCGAGGCGATCCGCCTGCTGGCGACAGTCGTGCGCCAGGCCGCGTACCCGGGCCGCGAACTGGACCGGGTCGTGGAAGCCATGGTGTCCCGCGAGCGGTCCGGGCCGAGGGCAGCGGCGTATCGGCAGCTGCTTCGCCATCGGTACGGCCGGCATCCGCTGACCGCCGAACCGGCCAGCGCCGAGGATCTCCTCGCGGTGACCACCGAAGACCTGCGGCGCCTGCACGCCCAAGCGATTGTGCCCAGCGGAGCGGTCTTGCTGATCCTCGGGCCGCTGCCCGCCGACACCGCGCTCGCACAGGCCGTCCAGGTCTTCGGCGACTGGACCGGCACCGCGTCCGGGCTGCGCCTGCCGCCCTTGGCCGGCACCGGCAACACCGGCCGCCTCACCCTGCCCGCCGCCGCGGGAACCCCGACGCTGGTGCTGACCGCGGGCCCCGGGCTGCCTACCGGCGATCCGCGACACCCCGCGCTGCACCTGGCCAACCTGATCCTCGGCGGCTCCGGCTCCTCCCGGCTGGTCCGGCGGATCCGCGAACGCCTCGGCCTGGCTTACCGGGTCCAGTCCTCGCTCGAGGAAACCGGGGCAGGCGGCTGGACCACCGTGGAAGCGGTGACCGGACCCGGCAACGGAAGCCGGACAGCCGGCGAACTCGCCGCCTGCATGGCCCGGTTCGCCGACGAAGGGCCCACGGCCGACGAGGTCGGGGCGGCCAAACGGCTCGCGAGAGGATTCGCCGCCACCGGGCTGGCCACCAGAGCCGAAATCGCCAGCGCCGCGACCGGCTTCGTGCTGCGGGGGCTGCCTCCCGACTGGCTGAACCGCTACCTGAGCCGAGTCGACCTGCTCAGCACCGCCGAGGTGACCGCCGCGGCCCGCCGGCATTTCGACCCCGCCGCGCACGCGACGGTCGTCGCCGACGAGCTTTCCGATCCTTCCGAACAGCACAGTCCATCTGGGGACGCGTCATGAGCACCGTCGACGATCGGCCCGTCCGCCCGCTCCGCGCGTTGCTCGGACACGCGAAACCGCACCGCTGGCCGCTCGTGCTGGTCCTGGTGCTCACCCTGGCGGGAAGCGCGGCAGAGCTGGTGCAGCCCCTGATGGTGGAAACGATCATCGCCAAGCTGTCCCTCGGCGAAAGCCTGCGCAAGGAACTCCTGCTGCTGATCGGCGTGTTCGCGGTTTCGGTGGTGCTCAACGGATGGCACACCTGGATCGGGCAGCGCACCGCCGAACGGATGGTGTTCGGCATCCGGCGCGGCTTGATCCGGCGGCTGATCCGGCTCCGCGTGTCCGAATTGGACCAGCGCGAACCCGGGACCCTCACCACCCGCGTCACCTCCGACAGCACCGTGGTGCAGCACGCCGCCACCACCGGGCTGATCGACGTCGTCAACGGGGTGCTGCACCTGGTGGCCAGCCTGGTCATGATGGGGCTGATGAGCCTGCCGCTGCTGGGCATGACCGCGGGCGTGCTGGCCGTCGTCGGAGTCGTGCTGGGCTTCGTCATGCCCAGAATCCGCCAGGTGGTCCTGACCACCCAGGAATCGGTCGGCGAGATCGGCGCCGCGCTGGACCGTTCCCTCGGCGCGGCGCGCACGGTCAAGGCCAGCGGCGCGGAAGCCGAGGAGACCGAGCGGGCGGTCTCGGCCGCGCGCACGGCCTACCGCGCCGGGCTCAAGGGGGCCCGCTACCAGGTCGTCATCGCCACGGTGTCCGGGATGGCCGTGCAGACCTCGTTCCTCGTCGTGATCGGCTTCGGCGGCGTGCTGGTGGCGACGGGCGGCCTCAGCGTCGCGACGCTCATCGCGTTCCTGCTCTATCTGTTCAATCTCGGCACCCCGATCCTGTCGCTGGTCACCGGTTTCGCCGCGCTCCAACAGGGTCTCGGCGCGCTGGAGCGGATCGAGGAGGTGCACGAGATGACGGTCGAGGACGACGTCGACACCGAGGTCAGTGCGCCGGCCGGACCTCCGCCGCGGGTGGTCGTGAACGAGGTCTCCTTCGCCTACCCCGGACGCCCGCCCGCGCTGAACGGCGTGTCGTTCACCGCGGAGCCGGGCGAGATGACCGCGATCGTCGGCCCGTCCGGAGCCGGAAAGACCACGCTTTTTTCGCTGCTGCAACGGTTTTACGACCACCAGGACGGCCGGATCCTCCTCGCGGGCGACGACATCGCGCGGTGCGGCCGGGCCGAGGTGCGCCGCCGGATCGCCTACGTCGAGCAGGACTCTCCGATGCTGGCGGGCACGTTCCGGGAGAACCTGGTGTACGCGGCGCCCGAAGCCAGCGCGGAAGCCATCGCCGAGGTGCTCGGCCGGACCGGACTGGACCAGCTCGTCCAGCGGCTGCCGGACAGCCTCGACACGCCGGTCGGGGTGCGCGGGATCGCCCTCTCCGGCGGGGAGCGCCAGCGGCTGGCGATCGCGAGGGCGCTGCTGCGCCGTCCCCAGGTCCTGCTGCTGGACGAGGCCACCGCGCATCTGGACGCACGCAGCGAACAGGCGCTGCGGCACACGATCGAGGCAGCCGCGCGGGAATGCACGGTCCTGCTGATCGCGCACCGGCTGTCCACTGTGCTCTCGGCGCACCGGCTGGTGCTGCTGGACCAGGGCAGAGTCCGGTCCATCGGCACCCACGCCGAACTGCTGGCCGTCGACCCGATGTATCGCGAGCTGGCCGCCACTCAGCTATTAGTCTCGGAAGCCGATCAAGAAAGGGACCCGGCATGCCCCTCATCGCGACCCGCACCGTCGACGACGCCTTCTACGACGAACTGAGCATTCGCACTGACGACGCACGCGGCGTGGTCGAGGTCTCCGGGGCACAGGTTCCCACGGTCGTCATCACCCGCTCCCCCGAGGCGCCGCTCAACCGGTTCGTGCCCATCGGCTCCCGCGAGCCGGGCCAGCTGTCCATGACAGTCGGCGAGGCCGTCGCAGATCTCCGCCCTGGCAAGGGAAAATGGACCCGGGGCTCGTACCGCGTCGACCTCACGGCGGCGGGCAAGCGCTACCGGTTCAAGCCGAACTCCATTGCCACCAGCCAGCTGATCCGCGACGGGAAGAAGATCTTCGAACCCTCGATGGACGACGAGGACGGCGACTTCCTCGTGCAATGGCTGGTCAACCGCGACGACACCGAACCGGCCGACGCGGCCATCGGGTACGCGCTGGCGGTCGCCTTCCGCACCGGTGCGATGAGCCTTTTCTCGATGCTGCTGAGCGGCGCCGAGATGGCCGGGCCGGGCTGACCCTCTCCGCCGGTCGAAGCCGGGCACTTGACCGGCAGTCCGAGGACAACTACACCTGCTGGTCGAAATTCCGCAGGGAGGCAACCGCCGATCGTGCGACCGCGACATCTTGCCGCCAGGTTCCGCCGGAAACGCCGAGGGCCCCCAGGCACCGCCCTTTCAGGGAAATCGGTTCTCCCCCGGGCAACGGCACGAATCGTTCGAGGGCCATCAGGTCGCGGGAAACGATGAGATCGTCCTGAAGCATCTCGGACCAGTCCGCGGTCGAGCGCCCGGTCCTCCCCGCGGTGTACGCCTTGTCCTGCGAAAGAGGGCAGGTGTACAGGGGCGCGTCCGGTTGCCGCTCGAAGTAGAGAAGATCGGCGCGCGAGTCGACGACAGCGAAGCTGAACGCCACCCCCAGGTCCCGCGCTTCCGCCTTCGCCACGTCGATCAGGACCGAAAGCCAATCGTAATCGGGGTATTCACCGACTGGTTCCGGCATGATCAAGACCCGCGAACCTGTCCGGCAACCGAAACACCATGATCCTTCCGATCGACTGCGGGGAGACCGCGAATCACCGCAGGATGTCCCATTCATGAGCGATGTGCACGGCGTGCGAACGATTCCGCGCGCCCATTTTGGCCAAGACCTTGCGCACGTGGGCCTTGATCGTGTCGACGGACAGGCCCAGTTCCCGGGCGATCGACTGATTGTCCCCGCCGACCGCGATCAACGCCACGATCTGCCGCTCTCGCGCGGAGAGTCCTTGCGCGCCCGCCTTTGCCTGCCGCCGGGAGCTGGTAATCGAGTAGCGCGGAATCTGACTCGGCCCGGCGTGATGCGGTTCGACGGACAACCCCGCCGAATGGAGCGCGTTCGCCGCGACCGCCGCGGCCTCGCCGGCAACCAGATATGCGGCGACGAAGCCGCCCGGCGATTCCGTGCCGGGCACCGTTTTCCGCAGCGCCGGACCAAAATTCTTCGTATCTTCTCGAAGCCGCACCCTGATCTCTCCTCACCGCTCGGCTTCCGCCGGTGCCGGTCTCGTTCTCAGCGTTTGCCGTGCAGGACGGTGACCAGCTTGGCGACCAGCGCGTCCGTGGATTCCTTGCGGGAAAACGAGGTGAGCGTGAGCGGCGCGGTGAACCGCTGCCGCGCCACCGCCTTCGGCCGCGCGAACTCCCGCAACCCCTCCGGACCGTGGATCCGGCCGAACCCCGAATCGCCCACCCCGCCGAACGGCAGCGACGCGATGCCCGCGAACGACAACGGCGCGTTCACCGACGTCATCCCCGCACGCAGCCGCGACGCCAGCTCAGCCCCGCGCCCCCGGGAGAACACCGTCGAACCGAGCCCGTACTTCGTCGCGTTGGCCTTCTCCACCGCCTCGTCCATGTCACGAACCCGGGCGATCGTGACCGTCGGCCCGAACGTCTCCTCCCGCACCGCCTCGGAATCCTCCGGGACATCCACCAGCACCGTCGGCTGCACATAGCGGTCGCCGACGCTCTCCACCCCGCCGACCAGCGCCTTCCCACCGCGCTGGAGCGCGTCCTCGATGTGCCGGCGGATCACCGCGAGCTGCGAGGGCATGGTCACCGGCCCGTACTGCGCGTCCTCGTCCGAGCCCGCACGCACGTTCTTCGCCTTCTCCACCACCCGCGCGACGAACTCGTCGGCCACCCGCTCGTGCACATAGACGCGCTCGACGCCGATGCAGGTCTGGCCGGAGTTGGAGAACGCGCCCCACACGGTCGCATCCGCCGCCGCCTCCAGGTCCGCGTCCGTGTCGACCAGCAGCGCGTCCTTGCCGCCCGCCTCGATCACCACCGGGGTGAGCGTGTCCGCCGCCGCGGCCATGATCTTCTTGCCGGTCGCCGCCGAACCGGTGAACGCGATCTTGTCCACCCCGGAGCCCACCAGCGCGGCCCCGGTCTCCCCGAAGCCAGTGATCAGCTGCAGCACCGGCTGCTCGGGCACGATCTCGGCGAACGCGTCCACCAGCCATTTCCCGACGCCGGGGGTGTACTCGCTCGGCTTGAACACCACGGCATTGCCCGCGGCCAGCGCGTACGCGATCGAACCCAGCGGCGTGAACACCGGGTAATTCCACGGCCCGATCACGCCAACAACGCCCAACGGCACATACTCGACCGAGGCCGTGTGATTCACCGTCAACAAACCAGGCGTGCGCCGCTGCTTGCCCAGCACCTTGCGAGCATGCTTCGCCGCCCACGCGATGTGCTCAATCGCCAACACGCTCTCAAGCTGAGCGTCTGCGATCGGCTTCCCGGTCTCGTCGCGCACCACCTGGCACAACTGCGGAAGCCGCCGCGTCAGCACACCCTTCCAGCGCCGCAACCGCTCCGCGCGCCCAGCGAAACCGAGACCGCCCCACCAGCCCGCGGCCGCCCTCGCCCGTTCGACAGCCGCGCCGACTTGACCGGCTGTGTGCACCGGATAAGTGCCGACGACCTCGCCAGTCGCCGGGTTCAGCGAATCGAACGTCTCGCCGGCCTGCGCCGCATTCAGCTGGACCACGGTCATCGGCACCTCCCCGTTTCAGTGAACCCTCAGATTACGATCTTGCTAACACACTGCCAACAGTTTCCGGCGGTTCAGCTTCCGCGACGGGAAAAGTGAGGCAAAATTTCACCGTCGCCGCAGGAAGGAATTCTCGGCCGAATCGCGCGGGAAAGGATCGGCGAAAAGCACCCGCCCGGCCCGTGCCGGGTGCCCGGCCGATGCGTCACTGGGGGCCACACGCATCGACCGGGCTTCCGCCGCCCATCGAACTGCCGGATCCGAATGCTCGTCCCCCCGATCGGAGAAAAGCGCTTTCAGCCAGCGGGCGTAATCACAGGCTGCCCGAATCGGCGCGCCCTGTCACTTCCTCGGGAAAACTCGTGAATATTTCATGCCCGGCGCCCTCAGGACACGCTCCGGATCGGCAGCACACAGGCCGCGGCAGCCAATCCGGTGACGGCGGAGGCGAGGAACAACGAAGGGAAACCGCCCGGCGAAGTGATGAGGACCCCGCCGACAGCAGCGGCGGCGATCGACGGCAGCGCGCTCGCGAGCTGCAGCACGCCGAGATCCTTGCCGCGGTCTTCCGACCGGGGCAGCACCTGCGTCACCAGTGCTTGGTCGACAGAAAGATAAGCGCCGTAGCCGATTCCGAGAAGCGACGCGCCCAGGATGGCAGCAGGCATGGTCGGCACGAAGGCGAGGACCAGCGCGGCCGCGCCCTGGACGGCCGAAGACCACACGACCACCCGCTTGCGCTTTCCGCTCCGGTCCGAAGAGCGGCCCACCGGGATCGCGACAACCACGATGCTGGCCGTGTAGCACACCATCAGGATCAAGGTGCCGAGGTCGGGATCGACGTGCACCGCGTCTTTCAGGTACTGGTAAAGGAAAATCTGCGCGAGCGCGTTCGACAGATTGATCAGCGACCGCTGCCCGCACGCCCAAGCGAAGTCCGGGCTGCGCAGCGGCGCGAAGATGCCGACGGCGATCGCGCGGAGCGCCAGCGGCGGACGTTCCGCTCTCCGCAACGGTGTCCCGCGGATGCGGAGACCGAAAGGGAGCACGCACAGCAACAGCAGCAGGGCCAATCCGACGTAGGCATCGAGGATTCCGGTGAACAGGAAGGTCACCACGGCGACCCCGAGCAGCGGCCCGACCGCGGTGCCCACCGCGAAATAGCCGGAGACCCGGCCCCGCTGGTTGACCGGCACGTCGTCGGGCACCGCCGCGGAAAGCGCGACCATGACCGCGGAGGAGCCCGCCGTGAAGAGGGCCCATCCGACGACAACGCCCACCATGCCGTGCTGCAAGCCCTGGAACACGAACGCGACGGCGGACAGCACGGCGCCGTAGAGAATCCACACCTGCCTGCGGCCGGTGCGGTGCAGGGTGCGGTCGGACAGTGCCCCGACCAGAATCGAAGCGACCACGGTCACCACCGCGGCGCAGGCGTTGGCCCAGCTCTGCGCGACCACGGCGGCGTTTCCCTCGCCCGCGATCGCGTTGGTCTGCCGCGGCAGCAAGATCTGCTGCGTGCCGTAGTTGGCCAGGAACAGTCCCAGATTCGCGAACGACCAGCAGACCGTCCACACGCGACTGACCGGGCGTACCGGTTCGTCCAAAGCGGACCGGCCGCCCGCCGCGGCCACGCCCGCGGTCACGCCGGCTCCCAGGTCACGTTCGCCAGCACCGGAAAGTGGTCGCTCGCGGGACGGCGAGGCCGGAACGGGACGGTACAGGTGGTGATGCGCGGGACCGGCCGCAGGCCGTTCTCGTTGATCGACCCCACGTAGTCCAGCACATTGCGGTACCCCGGCTGGGAACGCGCCACGAAGCGGTTGCTTGCGCTGTCGAACGTGTGCGCGTGCATGTCGCCGTCCGGTTCGAGCCGGCCGCCGACCGCATCGGCCGCGTCGGCCAGATCCTGGCCACGCTCACCGGGAACGCCGCGCGCGTCCGCCGCGTAGTACTCGACGTTCAGATCCCCGACCAGCAGAACAGGCGCCTCCGGCGGTGCCGTCCTCGCGACGAACTCGCGCAGCTCTTTCAGCTGTTCCAACCGCACCGCACGGGTGGCGGACACCGGCGTCGGCGGCTCGTCGGCCTGCAGATGGGTCGCGGCCAGCCACACCCGGCCGTCCGGGGTGTCCAGCTCCACCAGCGCGACCCCCTTCGCGCACAACGCGTCCTGAGTCTTCCGCTGGACCGCGTTGTACAGATGCTGGCCGCACCACCGGAGCGGATACCGGCTCAGCACCCGGACCCCGCCGCCCACCAGCGTTCGCACCGGCGAAACCCGGGGCGCTTCCCCGTCCCAGCCACGACGGCCCCGCAGCGCGCCGATCTGAGGCGACGCGTGATAACCGCGCCGCTTCAGCCGCGAGACCAGCCGCCCGGCGGCCGACAAGGCGAATGCCTCGTTCAGCACGATGACGTCCGGATCGACGGCACGCACGGCATCGACAGCCCAGCCCGCCCGACGCCAGCCACGAGGCGAAGCCGAGATTAAAGGGAGCTGCAACACGTTGAATGTCAGTAGACGAAGCATGGAATGCACGCCTCCTGCCTGGCTCGAAGGGCGGCCCCGCACTGGGCCGCAGAACCACACCGTAGATAGAATGTGAATTTGATTCAAGTTTTTCGCCGCGCAATACCCCTCTGGGTGAGCCCGGCGTGTGCTCGCTGTCAAGCGCCCAAACCGCGCTCATTCGTCAGCCGGCACGTCCTCCGGCACCGGGCTGTTCGCCGGCAGTGTCACGCGAAGCACGAAACGGTCGCCGGTGCTTTCCGCACCGTAGGTTCCGCCGATCCGCTCGACCCGCTCGGCGATGCCGGCCAGCCCGTGCCCCGGCACCACCGATTCCGTGGAGAGCAGGCCGTCGTTGCCGATCAGGAACTCGAACCGGTCTTCGATCCGGACCAGCTCCAGCGTGCAGTTCACCGGCTGGCTGTGGCGCAGGATGTTCGTCACGGCTTCCCGGACCACCCAGGCCAAGGTCTCGGCGGCAGCGCCCTCGGGCTGGTCGCCGATCCTGATCTGGCAGACCGCTCCGCGCGACTCCAGCAGGTCGATCGCCGCGGCGAGTTCGGCGTCCAAATCCGCGACCAGCGTGCCGTGCGCGATGCTGCGCATCTCCTGCAGGGTTTGCCGGGCCAGCCGATGCGCGGCCCGGCTTTCCCGTTCGGACTGCCTGCGGTCCCCCTCCGCCAGCCGCTCCGCGAGTTCCGTGCGCAGCATGATCGACACGAGATTGTGGCCGAGCCGGTCGTGCAGTTCCCGGGAAATCCGGGTGCGCTCCTGATGCACGGTCAGCCGCGCGATCTCCGCATTCGCCGCGGCCAGCTCGACCGTGCGGAAAGCAAGCCAGGACGTGGCCCGCACGGCGACCGCACCGACGATCCCGACGACAGCTCCCTGCGCGATCGCGGCGTCATCCGGCATCGACGATTCAGGCATCGGCCACAACCAGAACGTCGCGAGCGCGATCAGACCGATGCCGCAACATACTGCCCAGACCCACCCGTTGCGGACCAGAATGAGCAAGAGCATCCCGACCATGGAGATGGCGCCCGCGGGACTCAGCACATCGTGAAAGGCGGTCGCGACGACGACTGTGATCAGCGTGCTCGGCACGGTCAGCGGCCACGTTTCCCGGAACTGCACCCCGGCCGCGCGGAACACCAGCCCGTGCAGGCAGATCAGCGTCTGCAGCAAAGTCAGCACGGCATACCAGGCGGACAGCGGAAGGTCGGCGGTGTCCACAAGGATCTTCCCCGTGCCCGGCGTGACGACTCCGCCGACGACGACCCCGACGATCCCGGCCGCGGCGAGCAGAAACGCCCGGCCGCCGATGCGAATGGTCCGCCAGTAACGAGCCTTGCCCAGCACCGGCCACAGGAAACGGTCCATCTCGCGCCCTGCCCCTCGCCAGACCTGCCTTACCGGAGCGCGATGCTAACCGCGCCGCGGGCGTCCCACCGAATCGGATCATCCGTTCGGGTGGCAGGAACCGGCTGAAGACACGCCGCTCGGCAATGCGGATGAGCGAATACCCGGACACCACCGCCCCGCTACTTCGTCAGGAACGAGAAGTTCCAGAGGTTGTCCAGGAACACCTGTGCGTCGGGCTTGTCGTTCTGTGCCTTGGTGCGCATGAAGACAGTGCCGAGCCGATCCGACAGCGGGGTTTTCTGCCACTGCGGGCCGATCCAGTAGTTCAGGTAGTAGCCCGGCCCGGCCACCGCGCCGTTCGCCGACCAGAAGCCGTTGCGCGGGTCGCGCACGTAATCGAGGACGGAGGTCGAAGCCCCGCCGGTCCACGCCGACCCCGCGTCGTCCGAACCGGACAGCATGACCGCGAGCTGCAGGTTGCGGCTCCGCAGCCATTCCGGGCTGAGACTGCCTGCGGACGACTCCCGGCTGGCGAGGCCGCCGAGGTCGATCGTGGACCGGTCGGCCTCGTACGGCAGCACGCCGGAGTCGCCGATCGCGATCGCACCGTCGGGCAGCTTGGTCGCGCGGATCGTCTCGCCGACTTCCTGATGCGCCATGATCCGGTACCGATAGGCCAGCAGGTTCGTCGTCTCCGCGGAATTCCCGAACCCGAGCACCGCGGCCAGCCCGATCGCGCCCAACAGCGCAGCCCCGGCGATCTTCCGGACCCCGCCGGCGTACAGGGCGATCGCCACGATGCCCGCGCCCACCCAGACGTCCGTCGTCAGGTTTCCCGGATCCCAGGCCACCGCGGTACCGGCGGCGACGGCGACCGCGATCAGGGCCAGGAGCGCGGACCGGTCCAGCTCGCGCGGGCCGGTCAGGCGGATCCGCCTGCTCAGCACGACCAGCACCACCGGGAACAGCAGCTGCCAGTAGAAGCGGTGGCCGGGGTCCATCACCAGCATCGACTGCCGGTAGAGACCGAGGACGACGGCGGCCGAGGTCACCGCGAGCAGTACCGGCACCGCGTCCCGCAGCAGATCCGGGCGCTCCAGAATCGACGTCTTGGCGCTCCTCCGGTAAAGCGCGACCCCCATTGCCAGGCCCAGCACGATCGGCAGCAGGATCGGCCCCACCACGGGCATCGCGTCCAGGATCTTCGTCGGCAGCGGAATGTCGCCGGCGACCTTCTTGTAATAGGGATTCGGGAAGAACGACCCGAAATACCACCATCGGGCACCCCAGTAAACCGCCCAGCCGGCCAGCACCGCGATCGCGCCGCGCCGGTTTCCCCGGCTCCGGTCGATCAGCAGCGACCAGCCGATCGCGACCGCGGCCAGCACGATTCCCTCCGGCCGGCTCAGCGCGACCGCGGCGGCGACCGCGAAACCGGTGCGGCCCAGCCCGCCCCGCCGGTAGACGATCGCGTACAGCCAGCCGATCAGCAATGCGAAAGAGGCGGTCTCCAGGCCCATGAACAATTGAAGGAAGAAGATCGGGCTGGCCAGGGCGACCGCCAGCAGCACGAACTCCTGGACCCGCGGCAATCCGGCCCGGCGCACCACCACGACGTAGCCCACCGCGAGCGCGACCGAAACGATCTTGAAGAACAGTTCGGCGGACATGCCCAGCAATGCCGGGATGATCGACAGGAACGCGTAGAGCGGATTGCTGTACCCCTCGACCGGCGGACCGTCGGCGTTCCAGCCCCAGACCCCGTGCTCGACCAGGTTTTCCCCGTACCGCCAGGTGATGAACGAATCGTCGATCGTCACCCGGAAGAACAGGAACGCCAGGACCAGCGCCACCAGGCCGAGCATCGCGTAGCCCAGCCGCCACAAACCCATTCCCCGGGAGGCACCGCCCTCCGCCGGGGTTTCCGGCGCGGGTTCCGCTTCGCCGTCCGGCTCGGCCGCGTCCAGCGGATGCTCCCGCCACGCGCGCAACGCCTCCGGTGCACCGGCCCCCGTCACCGACTCCTGGTCGACGGGTACGAACTCGGTGACCCCGTCCAGCCGGATGACGGCGATCTTCCGGTTCAGCGCGTCGCCGACCGCGAGCAATCTGGCGCCCGGCCCGCATTCGCGGAACGCCGTCCAAGCCGCGATCGGCTGGCCGAACACCTGCGGGGTGTCCTCGTCGTCGCCGTACACCGCGAAAGCGGCCGCCGGATTGTCCGGCGCGAGCGCGAAAAACCCGGCCAGCCGATCGGAATCGCCGGCACTCGCCCAACTGTCGGCCAGCTCGGCCATCAAATCCCCGCTGACCACCGCCGTGGCGGCGGACGAGGACGGCGCGGGACCGGAGGACTCCGGCGGTTCGGGGGCGCCGGTCTGGCCGGACGCCGGATTACCCGTTGCGGACATGTTTTTCTCCAGGGACTTTCCAAACGGAGGCCGGCCGGAAGTCCGGCCGGAACGAAGCGATGTGGCCGTAACCACGGCAGACTCCCGACCACGGTTACGGCCACATCGGCGGAACTTCAGGCGACCGGGGAAATCTCCCCGGCGAGGCTCGTTACCGAGCCAAGGTCACCTTGAGCGGAGCGGTGTATCCGTCGACCGTCGCAGTGCCATTGGTCTTCTCGCCCGGGGTCGCGCCCTCGCCTGCCTTGGCGGTAGCCGTGACCTTGAACTCGACCATCTTGGAATTCTTCAACTCGTCGGCAGACGGCAGCGTCACCGTCAGGGTCTTGCCGCCATTGCTGACCTTGGCGAGGTCTTCTCCGAGCCAAACCCCGCCACCCTTGAGCGGGTTGTGGGCATCGTCAAAGGTCTGGTAAGACGCTGCGCCAGTGAAGACCACACCGTCCGGAGCCGTCAACACCAGCGTCTTGCCCGCGATCTTGGAGAAGTCGCCGTCCCTCGGCACGAAGCTCACGTTCACCGGACCGTCCTTGCCCGGCTGCACAGTCAGCGGGTCGCTCTGGAACAGTTCCGGCTTCTCGGCGACGACGTTCTTCGGGTCCGAGGCCTTGCCCTCGCCGCTGCCGTCCTTCGGCTTCGCGACGACCTTGATCTGCGTGGCGCCGCCGAGGTCCGAAGGCAGCTTGATCTTGGCCTGCCCGTTGGCGATCGTCACCGGACCGGCGAGCACCTTGCCGTTCTGGTCGACCGCGCTCACCTGATTGCCGTCGGCCCCGGTCACCGTCAGTTCGTCGCCCGCCTTCACGTCGCCGGTCGGCGAGGTGATCACGGGCTTGTCCACCGCGTCGTTGCGGCCCGTGACCTCGATCAACCGGGGCTCCGTCGAAGCGGAGTCCGGGTCGCCGTTCTGGCCCAGCGATCGAGCGGTCAGGATGTACGGCTGGGCAGGAGTGTCCGCCGGAACCGCGACCTGCCAGTTCCCGTCCTCGTCGACCGACACCGGGCCAAGGGTCTTGTCGCCGAGCTTGACCTGGATCTTCGGCTTGTACCCGCCGTCCGGAACTCGCCCGCGGATGAACTCGCCCGGCGCGATCTTGCCATTCGGCCCAGGGCTCTCGATGGTCGGGACGTTCGGCGCCCGGAACGCCGCTACCGGCAGGGTCGCGTTCGTTTCGACATGCTTGTTGAGGATGCCGAAAAGGTTGCTCCGGTCCAGTTTGTAATTGATGGGCAGCCCATCCGCACTGGCATCTTTAGGAACAACGAAATCACACTTGGTCTCGACGGTGATCAGACCATCGGAACCGAGCATTTGCGGAATGACGTTGATGGCCCACTCGCCGACATTGAGCAGATCGACCGGCATCCAGCCGCCGCTCGTGCCGTTGCTGTAGTTGGGCCGTGCCGCCAGTGATCCACCGAGATTCTTGCAATCCCGGCCGCCCACCTGGATCGCGCCCGACCAGCTGGAGCCCAGCTTGAAGAGGTCGTTCTTCCAGTCAATCCCGTTGCCTTCGGAGTGGAATTTGATGACATCGAAGAGGTTGCGATTCGCGTACCTCGCGGAAACCCAGGCAGGCTGTCCTGGCCGCACTTTTTCGTCGCTGCTCCGGACTTCGACGCGACCGTTTTCATCGCCCGTCGCGTTCAGCTTGTAGCCTTCGCCGTCCGCGAGCTGAGCGGTGCTGCCCTTCTCGTCTGGCTTGGCACCGTCCTGCTCAGCCATCGCGGGGCCGACGAGTCCGACGCCCAGCCCCACCACCAACGCTCCTGTCATCGCGGACTTCGCGAGCCAGGACGGCCGGAAATTGTGTCCCCGTTCGACTTCAGTCATGAATCGGTCTCCACCGCTTGCTGTTTCCCCCTGCACGTTCCGGGGGCTTGCGGAGAACTATGCGACCCGCGGCCGAAGACGGACAAGCGAAATCGAACTTCCCCACCCTATAGGAGTGTACAGAAATTGACTGCCGAACAGTGAAGAAATAAATGTCCAGCCAGGTCGAAGCCCGCACCGGACGGAGACGTCTCCGCCGAGCACAGTGGCATCAGGATGTCGCGGGCCCGGTCGGACGCAACGGACCGTATCAGCCTCCCCGGAGCAGGCACGAACCCGGTTTGCTCGCGGCCGCGGCCACTTCGGACAATACCCATGGACGATACGTGCAAATATTCACGGCCAGTCCGTTAAATACTTCACCATCCGCCGAAACTCACGCCGATCATCCGCGCGTTACTCAACGATGACCTCATCCGAACGCGCCCGTGAAAGTGAAACCGGAGCATTGCCGACATGGACTTTTCGTTGCGGACGACAGGTATCGCGGACAACGGCCTCGGCGCGGTCGCGCAGCTCGGCCGGGTCCACCTCGTCGGGTGCGGCGGCGTCGGCATGGCCAGCCTCGCCGAGGCATTGAGCTTGCGCGGATTGCGGGTGAGCGGCAGCGAGATCGAAGACCGGCCTGAGCTAGCGCGGCTGCGCGCCGCCGGATGCACGATCTACACCAGCCACCGAGAGAGCAATCTCCACGGCGTCGACACCGTCGTCTATTCCACCGCGGTTCCGCCGGACAACGTCGAGTTGCGTTCGGCCGCGGACCGGGGCATCCGGGTGGTGCATCGTTCGGTCGCGCTCGCGGCGCTGATGGAGGGCCGGTTTTCGGTGGCCGTCGCGGGGACGCACGGCAAGACCTCGACGGCCGCGATGCTGGTCAGCGCGCTGTCCGGGGCTGGAGCCTCCCCGGACTACGTGATCGGCGGGCGGGTCGGCAACCGGTCGGGAGCCGGTGCCGGGGAGACCTCGACTGTCGTGGTCGAGGCGGACGAAAGCGACGGGTCCTTCTCGGCCTATCAGCCCGACGCGGTCGTCATCACCAACATCGACACCGACCACCTCGACCTTTACCGCGACATCGACACTCTGGCCCGCGCGTTCTCCGGATTCGCCGAACGGGTCGGCGAGCACGGTTTCGTCGTCATGCCGGAGGACGACCCCTATTCGCGGCGGGTGACGAGAGACCTTCGCGCCAAGGGGATCCGGGTGTACACCTTCAGCGACGGGAATCCGGCCGACCTGTCCGTGCACGTCGAAGGCGAATTCCCCGATTCGGTGCGCTTTATCGCCCGGTTCCCCGACCAGGACGACGCGGCGGTGGAGGTTCCGGTCCCTGGACGGCACATGGCATTGAACGCCGGCGCCGCGATGCTGACCGCCATGCGACTAGGGGCGTCCCGGTCGGGAGCGATCCTCGGCATCACTCAATACGCTGGCGTCGCCCGGCGATTCGAGGCGAAAGGCGCGCCCCGCGGAATCCGGGTCTACGACGACTACGCCTGCCACCACACTTCCATCCGCGCCTCGCTGACTGCCCTGCGGCGGACCGCGATGGGCGGCAGGCTGATCGCGGTCGCCGAGCCGTGCCGGCAGTACCGCATGGATCAATTCCAGACCGAGATCGCCGACGCGCTCTCCGTCGCCGATCGCGTCGTCGTGCTTCCGGTCTTCGATTCCGACGGCTCCTTCGACCACGCCGCGCCCTCGGAGGCCTTGACGTCGTTGGTGAGCCTGCCAGACCACGACAAATTCCTGGCGCGCACTCCGGACGCCGCGGCTCGCGCGGTCGATGCCTTCGCGCGCCCCGGCGACTTGGTGGTCACGCTGGGAGCCCCGGGCGTGGCGCGCGTCGCCGAGCAGATCGTCCAGACCCTCGAACACACCCGCTGACCGAGAAAGGCCGGGAGATGAAATTTGCCAGCTACATCCGCGAATCGGCCATCGCGAGGACGGACGCCCGCCGTCGCGTTTGCAGCGCCGCGAGCATCCGCACGCTGGCGCGGGAAAGCCAGCCCAGCCGGAACTTCCGGCGAGTCTGCCAGTCCTGCCGGCTCTCGGCGGTCTGCGAAGTCAGGTCCGCCGGCCAGGCACGGACCGCGGTGGCGCGCGGCTGTCCCGCGCTCAGTGTGCGCACCTGGCGGGACCGTGACCTCGACCTGTTCGCGGAGCTGGCGGACGTCTGCCTGGCGACGAGCGTTCCGACGCTTCAGCGCGATCTGATCGCGTCCGAGTACCAGATATGGGAAGCCCGTGCTTTCGGCGCGGACGCCGTCACCCTGCTGCCGGCGCTGGCCGAGCCCGCCGAGCTGGCGCGGTTCGCGGCACTCGCCGAGGAACTGGGAATGACCGCGGTTTTCGAGGTCTACGACGAAGAAGACGCGGAAGTCGCTTTCGATCTCGACGCACAGGTGACCGTGGCGGCAGGTTCCGACCTCGCCACGTTGCGCAGCATCCGCGACAGCCTTCCGCCGACCCTGCTTGTGCTCGCCGAAGCGGGTGGCACCATGGCGCTGATCGGCGGGGAACTCCTGCAGGTCGCGCTCGCAGTTAAAGAAAACTCGCCCCATTGCCGACGAATCTGAATAACATGAAATATTCACGCACCAATCAGGAATTTCCGCACATATCCCGCACCGGATGTCGCGTCGCCTACCAACCGCCGCGCATTGTCGGCTAAAGTCGGCTCGCACTCGCCCGAATTCCCGGGAAAACCACGGCTCTGCCCGCTGCCGCGATTCTCGCCTGGCGCGAATCGGGCACGGTGGAAGGACAACCTGATGGCTTCGGTCCCCTGCTCGCGCAGAAGACCCAGAACGGCCGGACGCGCCGGTCCGAGGAGACGGCGTTCACCCTGTGCTCGGCCGACCAAGACGTCCTGTTCCAGCTCGGGGTCAAAGCGGTGGTCGACCGGTCGCGCCGGCTCAGCTGGATCGGCGCGATCAACGACGGGAACCGCGCACTGACGCTCAGCAGCCGGATGCGGCCCGACATCCTGCTTCTCGACGCCCGGCTCGACGTCGGCGGCAACCTCATCCGGGCGGTGACCTCGAGCCCCGCCGTGGGGACCGTCATCGTCCTGGTCAGCGCCGCGGAACTCACTCCGGAGCGGGTCGGCAAATTCGCCGAATACGGCGCCGTCTGCCTGCTTGACCGGGCGGTCGGCCCGGTCAAGCTCGCCGAACGAATCGTTCAGTACCACCTCTGGGGCAGCTCCGCCGAGTTCCTTCCGGGAGCGCCGGAACCGCGCATCCCGCGAGCACGCCGCCGCAACAGCGACGAACTCACCCTGCGCGAAATGCAGATTCTCGGCTTCATCAGCATCGGGTTGACGAACGCCGAGATCGCGGAAGCCCAATCCGTGTCCGCGGAGACCGTGCGCAGCCACGTCAAAAACGTGTACCGGAAGCTCGGCGCCCGCAACCGTGCGCACGCGGTCGCGCTCGGCCACCTGGAGAACTTGATCGGCCCCCAGGCGGCGCAACCGGCGCCCGCGCAATCCGCCGCCCGATGACCGGCACCGGCCAAAAAATCCATCGTCTGAACGGGAGAACTGAACCATGGCGGAACAGACCGAACGGCAAGGCCCGGTTTTCGTCGGCGCGGACCCGGAGGCGCTTACCCGTGCCCGCGACTATCTGGAAGCCAAGGGCATCGCACTGACCTCGATCAGCAGACCGGTGAGCCCGCTGCAGGTTTTCGTCCGCACCACGGCGATCGACGAAGCGCGGGCGCGGACGGGCGCCATCTCCGACTCCTCCCTGCTTCAGCTGCGCATGATCGCCGGGGGATTGACCAACGCCGAAATCGGCAACCGGCTCGGCCGATCCGAGAACACCGTCAAGGCAAGCCTGAAAGCACTGTTCAGAGCGATCGGAGCGCGCGATCGCGCCCATGCGGTGCTGATCGGATGCCGAGCGGGACTCATCTGAAGCCGAACCGCCCGCCTGCCGCGGTCACGACGGGAGCATCGCGCGGGGCGTCTCCGACCACGCTGCATCCGCCACAGGTGCGAGATCAGTCCAAGACCGGGCTCGTCGTCATGAACCAGTCGTCCAGCAAGGGATACAGGCCGAACCACAGTCCGGCGCAGGCCGCGGCGAACAGCACCGCGAGCAGCACCGCCCGCACCCAGGCCGGGCCGGGCAGGATCCGCCAGAGGCGCGCGATCATCGTGTTCCCTCCGCTTTCGCCGCGCTGCCGACCAGGTGCGCGTCGACGATCAGCCGTTCGTAGTTGTCCCACTTGGGGTTGCAGGTCGTCAGGGTCAGCCGGGCTTCCGCCGGGGTCTGTCCCGGCTGCCCGGGAACGGGCAGGAGCACCCCGACGTCGTCCGGGCGGACGATCCGGTTCGTGTCGACCTCGTAGACGTAGCGGCGGGTCCGGTCCTCCACCGTGATCTGGTCCCCTGGCTTGATCGTGTCGAGGTCCCAGAACATGCCGCGCACCCGATGCCCGGCCACCGCGAAGTTCCCGATCTGGCCGGGCAGCGCCGTCCCGGCATAGTGCCCCGGCGCGTGTCGCAAATCCTTCGACCGGGTCCCCTCGACGACCGTCCACTCCAGGCCCAGTCGCGGTATCGCGAGGACCGCGGCCGGGCCGCCGTCGGCCGGAGGCTCGGCGACCGCCTGCGGCGCGCCGCTGATCGTGGGATCGCTGTCCCACAAGGCCTTGCGCTCCTGCTCGAGCTGGCTCTGCGCGGCGTTCAGCTCGCCCACAGTGCCCCACATCTCGTACCCGAGGAAGCCGAGCATCACCAACCCGACGATGAGGACGGCTTCCCCGAGCACCCCGAACACCGTCCACCGCGCGCTGCTCCGCCGCCTCGGAGCCTGGGTGTCTTCCTCCTCCGCGAGGCGCCGCGCGGTCATGCCGCGCCCGGGCTCGCACCGGCCGTCAGATCCCGGTCATAGTCCAGGATCCGGCTGCGGAGCGCTTCCATGGTCAGCCGGGCCGCGTCGCCGCGACCGAACGGATTCGGCGTTCCCGGCCCCTTCTCCCGCCCGGCCAGCACCGCGCGTGCGGCGGTCACGACCTCGGAGAAGTCGGTGCCGACCAGCCGCGCCCAGCCCGCGTCGACCGCCTCACGGCGCTCTGTCGTGTCGCGGGCCACCAGCACCGGCACCCCGAAGGTCGGCGCCTCTTCCTGGATGCCGCCGGAGTCGGTGATCACCAGCGCGGACCTCGACAGCGCCCAGATCAGGTCCGGGTAGTCCAGCGGCTCGGTCACCGTCACCGCGTCGCACGTCCCGAGGATCCGATGCACGATCTGGCGCACCTTCGGATTCGGATGCGACGGAAGCAAAAACCGCGCGCCGGGGAACTCCCGGGCGATCTGCATCACCGCGCCCAGCACTTCGCCGATGCCGCTTCGCCACGACTCCCGCCGGTGCATCGTCACCAGGATCCGCGGCCTGAGCCCGGCGAAGGCCGCCGCGACCGCGACGTTCTTGGGCGGCAGGCCCTGTCCGGCGATGTGCAGTGCCGCGTCGACGACGGTGTTCCCGGTCACGACGATCTTCTCGTCCGGCACTCCCTCCGCCTGCAACGCCGCGGCGGCCGCCGGCGTGGGAGCGAGGTGCAGGGCGGCGATGCGGGAGACCAGCTGGCGATTGGCTTCCTCGGGAAACGGCGATTCGAGATCTCCGGTGCGCAAGCCCGCCTCGACATGCACGACCGGAATGTGCCGCCAGAACGCGGCCAGCGCGCACGCCAGGGTGGTCGCCGTATCGCCCTGGACGACGACCGCGGCCGGGCGGCGCTCCGCCAGGACCCGGTCCACTTCGGGCACGAGCCGCGTGAACAACTCGCTCAGCGAGCCGGTCTCCCGCGACAGGACGATCCGGTCGTCGGGCGCCACCCCGAACGGGGCCAGGCCCTGGTCGACCATGGCCGGGTGCTGCCCGGTGGCGACAATCCGGGCCCGAAACCCGAATTCCCCGGCCGCGAGCGCGACCGGCGCCAGTTTGATTGCTTCCGGCCGGGTGCCGGCAAAAAGGAGCAGTTCTGGATTCATCGTCATTTCTTCCCCTCCGCGAGTGGCGGACGCCCGCAGTGGCGACAGGCGTCCGCCACCTTCGATCATTTGTCGGATTCCTCCGCCATCCTGCGTCGCCGCCGGGCGAACAGGACGAACATCGTTCCCAGGGCCACGAGGGCGACAGCGAGTGCGATCCACCAGCTCAGGCTGGCTCCGGTGACCGCGAGGCCGCCCGCCGTGCCCGTGCCGACGCGTCCGTGCTTGTACATCCAGGTCCTTTCGGTGCGAGTGTGTGACCAGTGGCTTTCGACGGGCATCCCCGGTTGCTCATGCTTCGACGGCAACCTCCTCCTGATTGAATGACTCGGCGTTCCGCCGCGTTTTGGCCCAGCCGTGCCGGCCTCGCATCATCCGATACACCGCACGCAGCGAAGTCACGTAGAACAACCCGACGTACAACGTGAAGGCCAGTCCGTAGCCGACGCCGGCGAGCAGATTCGGTCTTCCGATGCACCGGAATTGGTAAATGATTCCCCACACCACGAACGGCCCGGTGGAGATCGCGACGAAAAGCAAGAGAAGGAATACGGTTCGCATCGACGCCGCTCCCGCCAGCATCGCCGGGTCGCGGATCACCGCGCCCAGCAGCAGCGCGACCGGAACCGGGTAGACGACGGCGCCGATCAGCTGGAGCCAGGGCTGGATCAGGTAGTAGCTGGCCTCGATCACGCCGAGTTCGCTGAACTGCGAAGACCGCCAGATCGACGGCAGGTACCGGGCGCACTGCATCGTGCCCTGGCCCCATCGGGTGCGCTGCGTGACGAATCGCCGGAGGCTGTACAGCCCTTCCTGGGACACATAGGAATCCGACGTCGCTGCGGTCCGCCAACCGGCCATCAGCAGGTGCAGCCCGAGTTCGTAATCCTCGAGCAGCAGCCCGCGCCACGGCTGCCCGGTTCCCCGGTCGATCGTGCGCAGCGCCGACATCCTGGTGAACTGCCCGTTGCCGCCCATCGCCACCGTGCCCGCGTACGCACGTGAATGCTGTACGGCCGAAATCGCCGTGCGGAACTCCATGTCCTGCAACTGCACCAGCTTCAGCTCCGCCCAGCGTCGCCAACGACTGCCGGAGGAGGGCGGGGTGTGCCGGTTCAGCATGCGCACTTCCAGCTGGACCGCTCCCACCGACGAGTCCCCGAACAGGTGGCCCGCCGCGCACACGTCCAGGCAGTCCGGAGCGAGCACGCCGTCGGCGTCGACCACCCCGACGATGACCTTCTCCCAGTGCTCGTGCCTGCCCAGCCAGGCCGCGAGCTGCTGGTAGGCGGAGTTGAGCGCGTCGCCCTTCCCGGTGCGCGCGTGCGGCGGACGCCGGCTGACCAGGTGGACGAACGGATCCGGGCTTTCTCCGGCGGCGAGCGACCGGACGATTTGCGCGGTGGCGTCATGCGAGTCGTCGTCGATGACCCACACGTGCGCGTCGGGGAATGTCCTCCGCAGCCGCCGGACGGTATCGCCGATCACCGCTTCCTCGTCCCGGCACGGCACGAAGAAGTGCCAGGAGAAGTCGGCCTGGGATCCGGCCGGCGCCCGCTTCCGGCCGAGGAACGGCACGACGATGGCGCACACATAAGCGATGAAGACGCCGCTGCTCACGAAGGTGAACACGCCGATAATTGTCGCTAGCATGTCCGGGCGAGCCTCTCCGTGACGCACCGCGCGAAGCGGTGCCGGCGTTCGGCGAGCGCAGCGTCGACGATGATCCGACTGGTTTCCGGCATGACATTCCCCGTGGCCCCTCGTGATTGCCTCGCGAATTCCGCGGAACGCAATCAATCCATTCGCACTCGGCGATTCCGAGAATTTTCTCCCCAGAGTATGGACAGCGCCGTCAACGCAGATCAAGAAGATCGGCGTTTTACCCCCGCTGGGCTATAGCAGTTTTAACGGCGGACGCGTGAAACATTCACGCCGCGCGGCGCGGGTCAGCTGCACACCTCGGCCTGAACCGCGTCCCCGATCCATCCGGCCAGTTCCGACGCCGACCGGCCGGCGAGCGCGGGGACGCCTGCCTCCCAGAAGCGAAGCGTGCGCACGCTCGCCGCGGACGCGACCGCGGCATCGCACGCCAGACCGGACCCCAGCTTCCACGACCGGAACACCGCGGCGAAGCCCGGCCCCGGCTCAGCGGGCCACTCCGGCGAGCCCGCGGCGCGAATCCAGCTCCACACGCGACGCAGCCTGGCCCTGCTTCCCAGCAATGCGTCGCCGTCGTCGACGGCTTGCCACATGGCCGGCAGCAACGCCGCCAGCACACTGTTGAACGGCTCGCCCATTTCGAACGCCAATTCGGCCGAGACCGCCCGCGAAGCCGTGACGACCGGTTGGTGGCCGGCCAGCGGAAGACCGAACTGGGCCATGTCCGCACAGCTGGCGAGCAGGCGATCGTGTGCGTCCAGCCCGTCTTTCCCCGCTCGCATGCCAAGCGACACGAGCAAGCTCACGGCGGTCCTGGTTTCCGCCTCGGTCAACGGGTTGGCGTCCTCGTCCGCGACATACCAGTCGGCCGCTCGCATGACCGACGCGGAGATCCCCTCGACAATGGCCTGCGGCGGCAGCGACGTGGTGAACGCGCTGTCGACGACGGCGATGTCCGGCGTCAGTCCCGCGCCTTCCACCAGCCTGGGATGCCCCCGGAGCACTACCGACGCGAAGGGCCGTACCGCCGCGGCCGCGCCGATCGTCGTCGGGACGAACGTCCGATGCAGCTGCGCCGGCGATTCGGGCGGCAACCGGACGACCCCCGGCGGGCACCGCGGGCACGCACGGTCGGCAGCGTCCGCCGGTCGGCCAGATGACGGCAGGCGAGTTTCGTCAGGTCCAGCACCGAGGAGCCGCCGACCGCCACCACCCCGTCCGCCCCCGCCCTCTCCAGCGCGCCCGCCAGCTCTTCGACCTTGCCGAACGTGCAGGGCGACTGCACGAACAGCACCCGGTCGGCCTCGACGCCGAGGTGAACTCGCAGCGTCTCCACCAGAAGGAAGTTCGCCGCGGCGAACCCGGCGCCCACCACCAGCATGAGACGCGATCCCAGCGCCGCCCCGGACGGCACGGCACGCCACACGTCGTCGCCCGCGTACACCCGGGTCCCGCATTCCCACCGCACCACATCGTTGACCCGTCCCATAACCCCTTCGCCTGACTCCCGTCGCGGGTGGCGGCGCATTCCGCGTCCCGATCGCGTGCCGAATCGGGCCGGACGGATTGCCGGCCCGGCCACTGCCGTCGAATTATGCCCAGACGAGCGCGGCGGACCTACACACAATGGGGCACGGTTTGCGACCGAATGGCAAACCGCCGTCGTACCGGGTCAGGCCTGAACCGATTAATGCCATGATATTTTCACGCCATAACCAGGAATAAATGAATGGCATTGCGCCGCAGCTCGGGGCAAGGCCTTCGGCACGAATGACTCGGCCGCCCTCGCTCCGGGCCGGACGGCCACGCCGTGCCCGGCAGCTCCCGTCCAACCTGCTCGCGCGCTACGGATCTGCGGGTGGGCAGCCGACCAGCGCCACCCATCAGTGCTACTGCCAGCAATACCAGCGCCCAAACTCACCCTGAAGGACCGCTCACGAATCACCCGAACAGGTAGGTTTAACGCGCCGGTATGAGCTGATCCCGCATCTAGGATGAAATTATCCGCATTTCACCAGGCTGCGGAATCACGGCTCGGCGGGCCCGATGCCGGGGCAGGAGGAATACGTGACCGTGGCGACCTCATGGTGGACCCGGCGGCGTCCACCGGTCGCCGGACGGCTGGCCGAGCGAGCGAAGTCACCGCGCGGAACGCGAGGATGCCGCACCCATGCGTAGCAGGCTGTTCGACCCCGTAGCCGGCCTCGCCAAAACCGTATGGGCGAACGGGCCGGGCGTTCGGCTGGCGACCTCGGGCATTTGCGCGTTGTACCTGTGGTCCGCGGTGCTGAGCGAGTACCAGCAAGCGAAGCGCACGCACGGAGAGTTCGGAGCCGCCCTGATCGGGGCGAGCTATCTCCCGTTCCTCGCGGTCTGCATGATCGGCCTCGCCTTCCGGATCCGGCCGACCGCCAGCGCCAGGGCCGTCGGCACGCTCGTCCTCGTCCAGTTTTCCCTGGTCTGTGCCAGGGCATTGTGCTTGCCGGACAGCTGGGCTCCCTCGCTCATTCTCACCGGTTGGCTGTGCCTCATCGTTGCCCGCGAGGCCCGCGTCGCGTGGTCGGCCTACGGCCTGCTGCTGACCGTCGGCATCGTCAGCTTCGTGGCTCCGGCCCCGATCAGCACCGGCGACAAGATCTATCACGGCATCAATTTGCTGGTCCAATTCATCGCGATAGGAATCAGTATTCGCGCCTTGACCACTATGGCCGTGCTGACGATCGAGTTGAGAAAGGCGCATTCGGAGATCGGCCGCCTCAGCGCGGCACAGGAACGCGCCCGGATGTCGCAGGAACTGCACGACCGCCTGGGCCACAGCCTGGTCGTGATCATGCTGCGCAGCGAACTCGCCGGACGGCTGGCCGGAACCGACGCGGCGCGGTCGCGGTCCGAGATCACCGCGGTGAACCACCTCGCGAAAGACTCGCTGGACGACATGCGCGGCATCGTGCACGGCGGACTGAACACCAGTTTCGACCAGGAACTCCGCGGCGCCGTCGAGCTTCTCGAGGCGGCCGGCGTCCACTGTGAACTCCGCGTCGCCGCGTCCCCGGACGGGATCACGGCCGAGGCGCTGGGGTGGATCGTCCGCGAAGGAACCACCAACATCCTCAAACACGCTTCAGCCTCCGAATGCACCATCACACTGATGAAAGAAGACCACGACTACGTTTTCCGGCTCGAGAACGACGGCGCGGGTTCAGGGCCTGCTCCGCTACCGCGCAGCATCACCGACCGGGCCGCCCGGCTCGGCGGCTCGGTCAAGGCCGAGCAGGCGAGCGGAAAATTCACCCTCGACGTACGATTGCCCGCCTTGCCGTTCGATTCGGGCAATACCCAGGAATCCTTGCCGAGACAGGAGGCAGCCGCGTGGTGATCCGGGTAATGCTGGCCGAGGACCAGCGAGTCCTCCGCGAGGCCTTGGTCGCGTTGCTCCAGCTGGAGCGCGACCTCAAGGTGGTCGGGGTGGCCGAGCGGGGAGAGGAGGCCGTCCAGCTCGCCGACAGCCTGAAGCCGGACGTGCTGATCCTCGACATCGGGCTGCCCGACATCAGCGGCCTCACCGTGGCCTCCCGGGTCCGGGCGCAGCTTCCGGCGATCCGGATCCTGATGCTGACCTCGCTGGACAAGCCCGGCGTCGTCAGGGAGGCGCTCACCCTAGGCGTAAACGGTTTCCTGCCCAAGGGCGTCGCCGCCGCCGATCTGGTCGAAGCAGTCCGCGACGTCCACGCGGGCAAGCGAGTCGTTTCGCCCGACCTGGTCTCCTCCGCCCTGGCAGCGGGCGAAAACCCCCTCACGCCTCGCGAACGCAGCATCCTCCAACTGGCCGCGACCGGCACCCCTCCCCCGCAGATCGCCACCCAACTGCACCTGGCCGAAGGAACGGTGCGAAACTACATCACCCGGATCATCGCGAAACTCCGCGCCCGCAACTCGACGGACGCCATCCGAATCGCCAAACATTACGGCTGGCTTTGAGCGGGAACAGGGCCCTGGCCTTGTGCGCCCGGACCGCCGGAACTGCTCGGGATTTCTCGAGGACACATCCGTTCCCAGGCCAAAAGCCAAGGACCGTCTGCCGAGTGGCGGTGGGCGGGCAGTCAGAAACCCGGCAACAAAGTTGCGAGTTCTTCAATTCCCTGCATTCGCACGGCAAAGCGGCGCTGGCGGCAGTCCACGCGGAGGAACTCGAGCAAGCGGTCAGCGACCGCCGGACCGACACGTCGTCACGTGGTCGTCCATGGCTGCCGCACTGTCGGGAACACTGGTGTCGCTCCACCAAGAGCCGGAGCCCGCTCGTATGCGAACCCCAACTCTTGGCTGTATCCGGTAGGGCGCGCCTTCAGCGGCTCAACGGTCGAGCGAGTCAACCGGAGGCGACGGGCCGCTCCACGCCCGTCGGACGCTTTCCCTGAATGCAGTCATGCGCTCGCGGACATCGCCGCCGTCGCGCAGGCGACCCTCGCACGCCACCGCGAAGCAGCAGAGCAGAACCAGCCAGGAGAGACGAGTCCACGAAATCCTCCGCCAGGTGGCCGACCAGCGTCCTGGCGCTCCTGCGACGCGAGGGCCAGTGAACCGCCTGCGTCGGCGCAAGAAACGTCAGCTCCTCCGGTCGGCTAACGGCCTGCCGAGGTGAATCGCCGAACCGGGGAGACGAGCGCCGCCGGGCCTCGCGAACACAAGCCTCCCCCATCTGGGAACCGCCGTGGTGCGCCCGGCTGGGCACACCACGGCGCCGCGTCAGAAGACCCAGTCGTAGTTCGACCAACCGGCTTTGATCAGCTGGCCAGTGGCGGCGTTGAACACCGTTTCGGGCTTCGCCGGGTTCCACACGCCGGAGTGGAGGACTCCCCGCAACTCGCCGGACGCGGTGAGCCGGGCGGCGAAGTCGGGGTAGTCGTCGTGGTTGAAGTCGGGGAACAGGATGTGGTCGGCCGTGTTCATGCCCGACCCGATGATCTTGAACCATTTGGCGACGGGCTTCCCGCTGGAGTCGACGTCGGCGAAGAGGTCGAGCATCCACAGGGTTCCGTCGGACATCGTGATGAGGATGTCCTTGAAGTAGTCGCCAGTCAGGTCGGCCAGCTGGATGCCGGTCACGTAGTCCGCGGCGGTCAGCAGCTGACCACGGTAGCTGTAGGACGGCTTGCCGTTGACCATTCCGTCGTTGACGTAGAGGTCGATCGCCTTCGTGCTGGCGTTCTTGATGATGATGTCGGCGCGGCCGTCCGGCTCCAGCGGGTTTTTCGGGTCGCTGCCGACGAAGTCCGCCAAGCAGATCGGCGAACTCGGGGTGAAGCCGGAGATGAACGACGCGTCGGCGCTGAGCTGGGGCACCCCGGCGACGGTGCCCTGGTTGTACGCGGCGTACATCACGCCGGCGCTGTCGATGCTCGCGACGTCGTTCCGGCCGTCTCCGTTGAGGTCGCCCTGGCCGAACCACACCCGGTCGGGAGTCGATGCCCGGATCTGGGTGGGACCGGTGAGGGTGGCGGCGCCGTTGAGGCTTCCGCTTCCCGCGAAGACGTCCAGCCGGGTGGTGGCGCGGTCTCTGGCGATGACGTCGTCGATCCCGTCGCCGGTCAGGTCGTTGGCGGACGAGGTGATCGCCGCACGGCTCTTCGCGGGGGCGGCTTTCTGGTGCTGCAGCATCGTCGCGAGTGCCGGTCCGACGCTCGGCACGGCGGTCTTGTGCGGGGAACCTTGAGCGGTCGCGCTGGTCGTCACCAGCGTGGAACACAGCAGTCCGGCAGTGATCATTCCGGCCAGCAGCGGTCTCTTCGTGGTGCGTTTCATGATCGTCTCCCCCAATTCGTGGTGTGGGTGGACTACCCGGTCAGCTGGCGAGCCAGGTCCGGGACGAACTCGCCCGCGCGCGAGGCGGGCGCGGCTCCGCAGGGACCGTCAGAGACCCCTGGGACGGTGAGCCAGGCTTGCTGAAGTGCGCCCGGCTGGTCGGACAGCACCGAGTCCGGCCCGATCCGGGCACCGGCGGGATTGCAGGTCCCGGTGACGACGGCACCGTTGCGGGAGCTGTCAGCCAGCAGGAAATAGTCGCTTCGGCCGGTAGCGGCAGCAAGGGCTTCGTAGAGTTGCCGAGCGGGCCCGGCCAGCTGTGCGGCCGGGGTGTAGCCGCCGACGCCGAAGGTGACGCCGGCGGCCTGCGCTACCCCGGCGGAAATCAACCGCGCACGCTGCTCGTCGACTGTTCCGCCTGCTGACACGTCCAGGAACACGAACGCGTTGGGTGCCTCAGCGCGGAGCTGCCGCACCGACGCGTCCAGGTAGCGGGTGACCCTCGCGGTGTCCGCGCATTGTCCGCCCAGCAGGCGGGGCTCGAGCACCACGATCGCTTTGCCGTCGCCGAGGCCGCGTGCGAGGCCTCCGACAGCGGACGAACGCTCGGCGGGACAAGCACCAGGCTCGGTGAACGCCGCGACGAGCATCGGCATCCAACGCTGTTTCGCCGCCTGGGCTTGGTAGTCGCGGACGTGCTGGCTCAGGTCCACGTCAGCCGCGGTGAAGCGGTGCGCGACTGGGGTGTAGGCGATGTCGCGCTGGATCGCTTCAGAAGGCTGGCGACTTGCCGCCAACGTTCTGGCGCGTCCAGATCGCGGCTGGGCTTTCGGGATCACGGGCTAGCCGGAACGTGCCAGCGAGCAGGCGCGACGCCGGTGGCGGACCCGCTTCGCCGGGCAGATCGACACATCCGCCCACGAGCAGCAGCACTGCCAGCAAGATCGGTCCCAGCCGGTTCACCGCGCCGCCTCCTCGTCCAAACCGGGGACCGGGTTGGCGAGCGAACGCGCTAAATAGCGCAGCACTCGCTCGCATCGCGCGGGCACCGCCTTCGCGACCGACTCGTCGACCGCACGGAGTTCTCCCGCGATGGTCTCATCGAGTTTTTCCGTCAGAACGTTTCTCCGGGCCCGCATCTCGTTCTCGCTCAACTGTCCGAATCGAACTGGCAACCCGGTGAGGCGCGCGGCTAACGCGCCGGTCAATGTGGTGTCCAGCCTTCCTCGCCGCTCCAGCAGCAACGCCCGGTCCTCGGAAAGGAGGAAAAGCCTGCCGCACGTGCGTCCGAACTGGCGCAATACGTCGACCGTCGCGTCATCCGAGCCCGCCGTATAAGCGCCAAGGCGAGCCGGGAATTCGAAGAAGGTCTCGAACAGCGCCTCCGTCTTGTGTTCCGCCCGAAGCGCGACGAGCGAGGTCAGCCAGGCCGCGAAAGCCGCGGCCAGGTCTGGTCGCGCAGTGGTCAGGACGTCGGTCGCTGTCGCCAGCAGGTAGTCCGCGGCCATCACCGAGGAGGCATAACGCCAGTCCACGCCACAGCTCGGAGCGCTCGCCTCCCCGGCGGGAACGCTGTGCGCGAGTGCGCCGAGAAGGGCCAGTTCGATCGCAGCGGCCACTGGCACCTGACGCACGTCGGGATGGTCGCCTGCCGCCATCAACGCGCCCGCGAACAACGCAGAGGGCCGGATGCCCCGATGAAGACCGTCACGGCCGCCAAGCGTGTGCATCGCTAACAATGGCCATTCGTCACCGATCCTGCGGACAGCCACTTCATTGCAGGCCATGGTGAACGGCGCGAGGTACAGCCGCACAGGATCGGCCGGTTCTCGCCGAGCCCGGAGAGCGTCGTGTGCCATCGCGCCGCCGAAAAGGACCGCACGATGGCTCTGCCGGAAGAACGGATGCTCCGAGGACGCCGAACTCGACAGGATTCGCCAGGCCAGGTGGTAGTGCCGGATCGCGTGCCGGGCGGAGTGGAAGTAGCCGACGAAGGAAGCCCGGAGCCCTGCCTGGTAGGCATCGCTGACCCGCGACGGATCGTTTCGATGGCGAGCGACCGCCTCAGCCGCGATCTCCGCGCTGCGAATCGCGTAGGAGATCCCGTCGCCGGTGAACGGGTTGACTAGTCCTGCCGCCTCGCCTACTGCAAGAGCACCGTCTCGGATCGCGTTCTCCGGCGCGAAACCGGCGTTGACCGGATAGACCGTCAACGGACTGACCGCGACCGCTGCGGCCATCCGCGGGTCAGCCGCGCGCACGACGGACTCGATGCGGTCTCCGGCGAGCGGCCGGGACGACATGGTGGTCACGGACACCGTCGCCGTCCCGGGTGCGCCCGAAACCGGAACCACGCGGACGACCGCCGGGGCCGCCCGCGGATTCTCGTCGTCCGGTTGGGTCAGGTGGGTTACCACGGTGCCTTCGACGGCGCAGTTCCGCCAGGTTCCGGTGACTGTCCACCCGTGTCCCGGCCGCTCGCCGTGCGGCGGTGCACCGGTCGCGTCGACCACCAGCCCGGGCAGGTCTTCGTCGGGCACCGCGGTGGCGATCACGGCACCGGCGGCGACCGCGGCTTCCCGCAACGACTCGACCAGCGTGCGATATGAGCAGATGACCATGCCCGAGCGGCCGAAGTCCCGCGGCGCTTCACCGCCGAACGAAAGCAGCAGACGGCTCACCCCCGCGGCGGAAGCAGGTGCGACGGACTGTTCGACCACCATCTGGTGGTCAGGTCCGGTCCGGGGCCGCTCCACCAGCAGGACGTCGAAGCCGGACGCGGCGAGGAGCCGCGCCGCGGTGCAGCCTGCCGGGCCGGCCCCCTTCACGAGAACATCCATACCGCTTCGGTCACCTCCCGCAGCCTCTTTCCGGCGGCCTCGCGTTCGAACGGGCGAAGTGCCTCGAACGCCAACTCCCGATGGCGGCGGGCTTCGCCGATCGCGTGGTCCAGGCCACCGGACGCGACGACCAGCTCGCGGATCCGCCGCACCGCGGTCGCGTCCATTTCCGGAGCGAGCAGCAACGGCTCAAGCTCGGCGGAACAGACGCGCAAGGCGTGCAGCGTCGGCAGCCCGTAGAGGCCGAGTTTGTGGTCTGTGCCCGCGGGTTTCCCCGAATCACCGGGCAGGAAGTCCTTGCAGTCGTCCTGGATCTGGAAGCACACGCCGATCTCCGTGGCGAACGCCGCGACCGCGGTGACGAACGAGCTGTCGCGGCCAGCACTTCCGGCGCCGAGGACACAGCTGAGCACGAACAGCTCGCTGGTCTTCTTGACCACCATCGCCACGTAGTCCTCGACGTCGAGTTCGGTGTCGTACGCCCGCTCCACATCCATCATCTGGCCCAGCGCGAGATTCGCGGTGCACCTGCTGACGGCGGTCGCGGTGCGCGGCCCGAGGTCGGCGGCTTCTTGCCCCACCAGCGCGACGCAGGCAGTGCCGGCCAAGAGCGCGACGTCGGCTCCCTCCCGCTCGTGCGCGCTCGGCAGGCCACGCCGGGTCGCGGCGCGATCCACCACGTCGTCGTGGACCAGCGACGCGAGGTGCAGCAACTCGACGAGCGCGCCGAGGCGCACCAGCTCCGAACGCCGGGCAGAACTCCCTTCGGCCGCGGCCGCCACCAGGGCGGCCCTGATCCCCTTGCCCGGCCGCTGGACCAAAGGCACCACCGCCGGACGCAGCACCCTGGGCAAGTCTTCGGTCAGCTCGAGGAGTCTCAACCGGACGGAGGCCGGGAAATCCGTCACCCGCTCGAAATTCGTCACCGCGGCCGATGCTCGGCCCCGTAGAGCGATCCGAGCGCCCGGATGGTCGGCACCACGGCCGTCGTGTCCCAGACCTTGTTGAACACGTCAGTCCGGTTCATGAACGCCACCAGCTGCTGGTGGTTCATTCCCTCGGTCTGGCGGACGAGCGAGGTGAACAGATCGTTGGTCGCGTTCGTCTCCTCGGCCGTCATCCTGCCCTGCAACGACGCCAGCCCCAGCGCGGCATCGTCGATGTTCTCCCTGGTCACCACAAGACCCGGCCGATCAGGGTTCGCCAGCGCGGAGTCGACGAAGTTCCGGTACTTGTCGTACATGCTCGCCGCGCCCGCCTTCTCGCTCGGCGACGCCTCGATTCCCTGCGTGCGGTCCAGGATCACGCCGTTGTTCAGGTAGAACAGCTGGGTCAGGAAGTTGCCCGTCGTGCTCGAAGCCATGAACTGGTCGCGAACGCGGTCAGCGAGCGGGATGTCGTTCTCCAGCGGCAGGTCGTACATGGACGCGACCGCGCCGGTCACCTCGCATTTGCTGAGGCCGAGATCGATCGGCAGCCGGGTGTCGCCGTCGCCGCCGAGCCGGATCGTGGAGCCGGAGTCGCCCGGCCAGCCGAACCGGGGAACGCCGACGAGATCGGTGAACCACGCGATCCGCATGCCCCCGTTGATGTTCATGAACACGGGGAACTTCATGTTGATCGCGTGGATGCGGGACGATGCGTATCCGCTCCGCGCGCCGACCTTCTCCACCGGGGCATTGAGATCCGGAGGGCCGGGCACGTAAATGGCTTCCGCGGTCAGCAGGTCGGCGCCGACCTCGGTCAACGTGTTGTCGATCTTCGCCGAGACGCTGTAGAAGTTCGTCGGATCGGCCGCGAAGAACAATCCGACGCAGGGGTGGTCGGTGCTGTAGGGCTCCATCAGGTCTTCCGCGACCGCGTCGGTCACCTGTTTGGCCTCGGCCTCGGACAGCCGCGCCAGTGCGGCATCCGTGATATTCGGCTTGGTCACCCCGAACGTGTAAGGCACGAACCGCGTGACGTTCGCGACCGTGTCCGCCGCTTTCCCGGTGAACGGCTGGGTAATCGCCTGTCCGATCGAGGTGCTGGAGTTGTTCAGGACGAGCACGTGGTTGTTCGACAGGATGCTCGGCCAGCCGTCCTTGAGGTCGCGGACGATCGCGCCGAGGCTGCCGTAGCCGTCCATCGCGATGTTGCTGATCTGGCTGCCCTGGCGCACCGGCCGGTACCTGCCGGTGATCGTCGCCGGCGCGTCCGGGTCGAATGTCGTCGTGCCGCCCAGCATGAAGGGACCGGCTTCGACCACGTCGATACCGTGGTTCACCCCGTCGACGTTCACCTGCCTCGGCAGCAGATCCTCTTGCAAGAGGAGTGCGGGCGAACGTTTCTTTGTCACGAAGGCAACGATTACGGGCTCGTCGGTTGTCTCGCCGTTGCGGATGCGGTAAGCCACGCCCGCGCCGTTGAAACCCCGCCGCTGCGCGAATCCGCGGATCAGGTCGTCGCGGCCCTGCTGCAGTCGATTGTGGGCCTGCCGGGAGAACGTCATCTCGCTCCGGCCTCTCTCCCGCGCGCCGGCATCGCGGCGAACCTGCGTGCGTAATCCAGCCACAACTCCGCCGCGGGCCGCTGCCCCGGTTCGAACCGGGACGAGATCGTCGCGATCGCAGCAGAAACCACGGCCAGCAGTCCGCGGACCTGAGCGGAACTCGCGGCCGCCCGGCCGAAGGCCCGGACGACCGTTTCCTCGTCGTCCCGCACCGACAGCATCGTCCGCACCTGGGCAAGACCGTCGACGAGATCGCCGCGAATGTCATCGCTCATGCGCGAAAGCACCTGCTGCAACCGCTTCTTGGTGACCCGCTGCTTCGCAGTCCCCTGCTCGTCGAACGCGGGAAAGGCGACCGGGAGAACCGCGACTGTGCCCGCGACGTGCAAAAGCAGTTCCTCGTCGGAATCGTGCGAGGTCAGGGGTGCCGCGGCAGCGGTCGGTGCCACACCGACAACAGACACCGCAGCGGCTGCAACAGTGCCCGCGAGCACTGTTCGCCGCGCGATCCGCTCCGCCGGGGCACCGGCAGCAGAGTGGGCAAGACTGGAACGCTGGGGAAACACAGCTTCCTCCTTGGACTCCGTCGTCGCCTCCGGTGCGTCGAACGCACGCTCCCCCAGTCCCCCCCCCCAGGGCGGATGCGAAATCCTTTCACCACGCTAACCGCCGGACTACGGCACCGGAACCGGCTGACCGGGTGACCTCCAGGCGGAGCAACGGGCGGAATTCAGCAGGCCGATCGCTGGGTTGCTGATACCGGAAAGGAGTCTCGTGAAGGATCTCCGGCGTGAAGACAACGACTCGGAGAAGCGTCGGAAGCGCGTTTGATGGATTGGTCCAATTCGGTCCTTGCGGTTTCGGTTAGGCCGTGCCTTCCAGCAGCGGCCGGATTTCTCCGAAGGCCCCTGCACGCCGAGGCGACGAGCTGGCAGCCCGCACCCAGCGCGACCGCGAGGCCGCGAAGGCGATGGCGGCGAAGGAGAAGGAGCAGCAGGCCCAGGCGACCTGGAACACCGCCGAGCAGGACCGACTCGACGCCGACACCCGCAAACTGCCGGACGAGGCAGCCGCACCCGAAACGCCCCGGGCCGAAGCAGTGGCGAAGGCCCGCAAGGCAATGATGCAACGACGCCCTCAACAACAACGGCAGATTCGGCAACCGCGGCGGCGCCAGCGGAGGCGGCGAGGAGAAGACAGACGGCTGCACGGCCCCCTGCAGCACCACCGACCGGGACGTCTGTGACGAGCGCCTGGCAGCGGACCTCCGCGACGCCTGTATCAACCAGTACGATTGCTGGGATCCGCACCGCTACATCTGTGGTGGTCTTATGACCACTATCTACTACTCGTTCGTCCGCAAACTCGAGGAGTCCAACTATCAGGGGAGCGGGAAAGTAGCCGGCCTGGCCACCGCGTACACACGTCAGCCAGCAGGAAAGCAACCATGATCAGCAATGTCAGGCTCTTGACCACCATCGCGATCTGCCTCATCGCCGCCGGGGCCGCGTTGCTGGGCACGGGATTGGTCATGCTCATCACCCAGCGACCCGATACCGGTGCCAATATCGGTGCCGGCGGCGCCTTCTTGTTCGGTCAGGCCGCCACCGTGGGAGGCCTGCTGATCGGCGGGGCGGCCGCGTCCGCTTGGCTTCGGGCCCGGAAGCGCGAGCCGCGCCCCGCTACCCCTTTGCCGGCTTGGCAAAAACTTCTCAGGTACTTGACCGTGGTCGCGGTGGTTCTGCTCGCCGCCGGGGCCATTGTGGAGAGCGCGGGATCCGTCAGCTTCACCCGCAACACCGCGCACTCTGACTTGAGCGGTACTTATGCGATGCTCGTGGTCGGCTTCGGCATGGTCGCTTTGGGTTTACTCGCGGGGATCGCGCCCGCGTTGTACTGGTGGTCGAAGCGGAGGACCAGGAACGTTCTCTGACGTTGCGCGCATAACCCTGGCGGAGCTGAAAGCAACAACCGGACGAGTACGGAGGAAACGGTTCTCGGCCCGACGGACGGGACCGAATCCCAGTAACGACAAGGACTCCTCCCACAGCTCGACGCAGGTTCAGGCAGGCCCTCATCGTCCGCCTCGCGCGCTCAACCTACAAGAAGGCGCGCACCCGCCTCGTCGCCCCAGCAGACGAACACACCCTAGGCCTCGAGCACCTGCCCATCGTTATGGCAGCGCCCGAGTTTCTCGCCCATTTCGACTTGCGCAAGGCCTCCCTCGCGAACCTACGGATCCCTTTGTTAGCACGAAACGCGGGTGTCAGATGCCTCTCCTGCGGGTCGGCCCAGCACAGCTGCGGCGCAGGTAAAAGAGCCACCCCAACCTGCTGGACCGACCAGCCAAGTCGAAGGAGCAGAGATGGCTGGGCGAGGTCGCCGCAATCGTCAGCCACCAAGCAGAAGTATGTCGGCGACGCGCAGCCGCAAAGCCCTGCTGGCCGGTTCCGGCCAGCAGGTGCGCCAACTACGAAAAGCAGGCTGGGCCTCGGAATCTCGACGACGAGACAAAACTGACCGGGCCATCCGAGTGTCGCGCAGGTTCTCCCCTATGCCGTTCTACCCCGCCCTCGCCGACCGCAGAACCACCGTCTGGTCGGCCGGGATCTCGTCAATGACCGCGACCGACATGTAGGCCGGGATCGGGTTCCACGGTGAATCCGCGCGGTCTGAAAGCGGATGCGTGGCGAGAGGCGCCGCACGCGTACAAGGGCACCGTCGTCACGGGATTCCCCAACCTCTTCATCGTGACCGGTCCGCACACCCAGGCGAGCGGGTCCATCATCGCGGTCATCGAGCGCTGGTCGACGTGTCGACCGCGCAATGGAGGCCGGTGCATGCCACAGCTGGTGTCGCCTGGCATGACCGGGCAAGGTCGTGACCAAATGGCCCGGAAGCCTCGCGAGCTTCAACGAGCGGCGATCGGAGAACTCGACGGAAGGCGTCGGGGAAACTTCGTAGCAATCGGTCCGTGCCCACGCGGCCAGACCGTCTCGGCATGCCGCGCGACCACGGGTGCCGCGGCATGTCAAGACGGAAAAACTGCGGTGCCGCTGTTCGCCGGACCGCGGCAGCATCGCCAGGACTGTCCGGTACCGATTCGATCGCGGCGCTCCGCGCCACCGACCAACGGCGGTTGTTCCGTCCTGACCAGCGCTATAGGAATAGCCCGTTCACCGGCGAAATACCCAAAAGGGGCAACCATATGAGACGACTCCGCTACGCGGTGGTGATCCCGGCGATCGCCGGCACCTTGCTGGCCGGGTTCACGCCCGCCTTCGCGGGCCAGGAGGCTGCCACCGGCAAGCAGCCGCCGAGCCCGACCGGCATCCCCGCGCAGTACGCGAGCCAAAAGCTGGACTGGCACCCGTGCGCGGTCCCCTCCGAGCTGCCGACTCCCCCGCCCGACGGCGCCAAGGACATGGAGTGCGCGACCTACAAGACGCCGCGCAACTGGTACCAGCCGAACGCCCAGATCGACCTGACCATCGCGGTCAGCCGGCTGAAGGCGGCCAAGAACGCGACAGCCAGCGTCGTCACCAACCCGGGCGGCCCGGGAGCGCCCGGACGCAATTTCCCGGCGCGGCTGCGCAACCAGGCCAAGCTGCGAGAGCACCAGGAGATCGTCGGATTCGACCCGCGCGGCACGGGCAAGAGCACCAACATCACCTGCGGCGGAGCCATCGGCACCGGCTCGGACCTCGACCCGCGCGACCGCAGCAAGCAGAACCTGAACCTGATCCTCCAGGCGACGAAATACGCGGCGCTGTCCTGCCAGCAGAAGTCCGGCGAACTGGGCCCGCTGATCAACACCGACCAGACGGTCAAGGACATCGACCTGCTGCGCGTGCTCCTCGGCCGCGACAAGATCAACTGGGTCGGCTATTCGGCGGGCACCTGGATGGGCGCGCACTACGCCCAGGCCTTCCCCGCGCACACCGGCCGGTTCGTCCTCGACTCCGCGACCGAGTTCACCACGACCTGGCAGAAGTCGTTCGACGCGCAGCCGCTCGGCTTCGAGCGCCGCTGGCGGCAGGACTTCCTGCCGTGGATGGCGAACTACGACAAGCTCTACCACTTCGGCACCACCGGCGAGGCGGCCCGCCAGACCTACGAGCAGGTCCGGTACGCCCTGACCCAGAACGCGGTCACCCTGCCGGACGGCTCGCACGTTTCGGCCAACGGTCTCGACTCGTTCATCGCGGCGCAGATCTACTCGAAGCGCGCCTTTCCGGGGCTGGCCGACTACCTGGTCAACGTCCGCGCGCTGACCCAAGGCACGACTTCGGCCCAGGACAAGGCGTCGGCCGCGCAGCGGGTCAAGGCCGCCGACAAGAGCACCACGACCTCCGGCCCGCAGCCGCTGATGGTGCCGGCCGACGGTGACTCCTACGACGCGTCGTTCTGGACGATCCCGTGCAACGAAGGCCCGTGGACCGGCTCGACCCAGAGCGCCGTCAAACAGTCGCAGAAACTGATCGACCGGCAACTGCCGCTGCTCGGCGCCGGCTGGTTCATCCAGCCGTGCCTGTTCTGGAAGAACCCCCGGCCCCGCTGCCGGTGCTCAACGGCAAGGGCGTCCCGCCGGTGCTGATCGTCGAGTCGGAGCACGACCCGGCGACGCCGATCGAGGGCGCGCGCCGCGCGCACAACGCGTTCGACAACTCGCGGATGCTGACGATCACCGGAGAAGGCGACCACGGCATCTACGCCGGCGGCAACGCGGGCGTAGACAAGGTCGTGGAGGCCTACTTGGTCGACGGCGTCGTGCCGAACGACCAGAACCTCCCCGGCATGCCGCTGCCGGTACCCCCGGGAGCCTGACGCCACCAGGGCCTTCGCGGCCTTGCGGAAATGGGCATTGTCGGCCGGGCATCGGACCCCGCTGCCCGGCCGACACGCTGTGCCGTCAAGCTGCAACCGTCACCGATCACTGTTGACGAACGAGGTATCGGGTCGCTGCAGCAGCAATGATCACGTTCGCTGCGGATGCGGTACCTGATCGTGTTTTAGCTTGACGCGTTGCCAGCGGCCGAACGTCGCCCGCAACGAACCGGCAAATCGTGGACAGCGTGGCCGGTAATGGAGCTGAGCGACGCTCTCGTCGATCCCGGCGACTTCCTTTCGAAAACGATCTCGTCGCCTCGCGTCGTCACCACCCGCAGTTCGCGCGACTGCGGCAGGTAAGTCGACGACGCGAAGGCGCTACTGGGCTCGAAGGGCTCTCGTGTCAACGGTCTGGTCACTACCGTACCGTCTGCTAGAACGACCGACATCGTTCCGTCCCCGAGCGACGCGCAGCGCATGGACCCGGTCGAAGAGCGAACTGCTCACTCCGCCTCCGCGCTCTCAGACAGATCAACGAAACGAGCCGCGTAGGACAAAGTCGCCAACATCTCCAATGCTTCCCGAGGGCCTGGATCCGGCCATCCGGGATGCGCGACAAGGTTGCGCACAGCCAGGAATGCGCCGCGGACCAACGCAGCGGCGCCTTCGTGGGCCGATTTTCCTGTTCGCGAAGCTACGTCCAACCCGATGATCCGCAGGCGCGGCGACCCTGGTACCGGATCAGTCACCGAGAAGAGACCACCGAGGCCCTCGCCGGCTACGGCAGGACCAGCGAAGCCCTGCAGCAGCCCCTCCAAAGCGGTCGCTGCGGTCTGGACTGCGGCCCGGTAGTGCCCGTCGTCCCACAAGGCAGCCGCGGCACCCCAGATCACTGGATGCAGTTCGGATGCGACCAGCCGCGGTCCCACGGGGCCGATGATCTCAGCCAGTTCCTCCCGTTGAGACAAGATCGCCATCGCCTCGACGATCGCGACGCGAGCCTGAGAGAACGGATGCCCGCCGTACATCCCCTCCTCGTGCTCGGTCACTTTCTCGGCGAGAGCGTCCTCGCCCATCGCGAAGATCACGTCATGGGCGAGCTTCGTACGGGCTCGCACAGTGTCCCGTCCCTCGTCCAGCGCCGCAGCGAGACCGGGATCTTTCCCATGTCGGGAATTCTTACCCCACCGACGATCGTACAAGGATCCCCAACGGTCGATGAGGTCCAAGACTTCGGCGAGACGTTCGTGGGCAAGCGCATCATTCACGGCGGGAACAGTACGCCGAGGCCCCGACAAAACCGGCTACGCGCACCGCGCACCCGCCGGAGGGAATCGCTCAGTGCGTCGCAGCCCGGCCTTTGTCCGACCGAGCATCACGAGCCGCGTCAGGAATTCTCGGTCTCGGGAGAGGTCTTGTCAGTCACCTGCGCATTGCGGGACGGGTTGCGTGGCTCGACGACGATCGCTGACTTCCAGAGCGATTCGTAGCGGTTACGATAGAGCCGCTTCACTTCCTGGTCCGGGTGCATGATCGCGGTGAAATTCTTGCCGACACCGGTCACTGAACTTCCCAGCAGCTGTACGTCTCCGTCGGCAGTGATGATGCACCGGTCATGCAGCTCAGGGCTGTCGGTCGAACGAACTTCGAGAACGCCGGCGTCGGGGACAGTGGCGAGCGCGATCGCCATCAACCCCAGGTCTCGCTGCGCCTTCGGATGCCTCGACGAGATCAGCACTCGACGCATCGTGGTGCTGTCGACAAGCCACGGCACGAAGTCGGCCTTGAAATACGCGTCGACGAGCAGACCTTCACCCGCTGCGCCCACAACCCGCGTCAGGCTGACCCAGGCGAGCGGATCCTTCGGTTCGAGCACGACATCAGCAACGGCCGACGACTGGGCGGGGTCCAGGTCTTCGGTCCCGAGCCCGGCAAGGACAACCCGGCCCAAGCTGGTGAGCTGCACGCGAAAGTCGTCCGCCAGAGTGGCCCACCCCATGCTGACCAAATAGTCCACTACCGGCTCCGCCTTGCGCACCGCCTGCCCACGGAAGATATCCGGCAAAGCGGGGAAGAAAGGGCTCCCGAACTGCGCATCCCGGGGAGGAGGCGACACGGCGAAGCCGTCGAGATGAAACTGAAGCGGGTCGACGCCGCCGTCGTTCAACAACTGGAGATACGCCAACGCGCGATGGACATGTTCTGAAACCAGCTCCGTCCAACCAAGCCTGCCATGGCGACGGCTCTCCGGGCGAGCACGGACTCGTGTCTGCCGTGGACAGTGCCGCGCGAGTCCGGCTACGCCCTTCCCGAGGCATCTGCCCGGACGAGAATGCTTAGCCCGCAGTATAAGTCGACAGCTCAGCCGCTACACGGCCCTCTTACCCCGCAACAGTGACTCAACCGCGGTTGCGTCGATTGACGGACCCACCGCGAGCGGGATCCTGGTCGGCACCAGCCGATCCCCTGGTGCGTCGCGGCCTGGCGCTGCTGGACGGACGCCCACGGAACCCTTGGGCTCGAAACGCCGAAGGAGCGCGAAACTGTCAAAGTCCCGCACCGAGTCGAGTACCAGGCGTATCCGATGCGCCATGTCCCAGGCCTTCGGCAAGCACAAACGCCAGTCATGCCTGTTCAGATCCGCAGCGGTTACGTCGATTTCCACGTCCGGTGCCCTACCCCCACGCGCACTCGCCTCCGCCCATCGGGGGAGCTGAGTCGCGAGTTCTTCGAACACGGCGGGCGAAATCTTGTTGACAACCTGGACGGCGGCCACTGAACCGGAGCGGGTCAGGGCGACCCGATATCGCACGGGCTCTTCCGGCGACGAGCAGATCTCGGCGAAAACCGGCGTTCGCACGGTCCAGAGCTTTCCTGGAGCGACGCGCTCTGCCCATCGCTCCGCTAAGCTCGTCCAGCTCGTTGCGAGGGGCGGCACCCGGCTCCACCGCTCCTTCGATGACAGACCCGGGAAATTCCAAACACAGCTGCTCGAGATCCCGGAGCAGGCGGGCCAGGCTGTGCCGTTCGCCATCGAAGATCACGAGATAGCGGTCGTCCATGCAGTCGAGAACCATCAGCCCGGGGCAAACGAGTTCGAACATCATTCGGAGCAGCCGGTCATCGAGAGCGGCGCTCGGGCGGTCGCCGAATTGCACTTGCACCGCACCGAACCGCCCCCGGAGAAACGCGCCGGAGTCGCTGAGCTTTTTCCCAGCACCGTCAACGGAGGGAATGTCGCACTCGTCCGGGTACCGGGGTTGTGCAGGACTGCCACCTGGCATCCCGACGCGGTCCAGCGCTGCACCTGCCAGCTCTCAATGTGACCATAGCGGTGGTGGTAAACCAGGTGGTCGGCGCTCTCCGACCAGCCCCGGACCAGCTGAGTCCACCGCATGCCGCCGAGTTCAGCTGCGGAACACCCGGTGTGCCTTTCGAAGCTGTTGTTCGCCCACAGGATGCGATCGTCGGCATCGAGAATCGCTGCTGGCATGGGCGCGTCAGCGTAGTGCGCGCTCAGCCGAGCGGCCGCCGCTGCCGGTGTTGCTTCTCCTTCCCACTGGCTCAATTGCCGATCCTGGCGGTCCAGGATTTGTCCGACGTTGGCCAGCCCGGCGGTGACATCGAGCAGCATGGTTTCAGGAGTAACGACCGGCTCGGCGGCTGGAATGCCCGTCGTCGACAACCGCTGGCCGAGTGCCTCCAGCACCGCCTGCGCGTCGTCGGCCAGTCGTTCAGCGCGGCCTCGTTCGTCTCTCGCTCGCTCCAGATAGAATTTGGCCTCCGCCTCGTCTTCGGCCGCGGAGGCGCCAGATCCGACCAGGTGGACCAACACAGCCCGCAACGCGGTAATGATCTGCTGCGCCTGGAATTCCAGGCGCATGCCCGCGAGCAGTTGGTCCTTCGCCAGGCTCAACTCGGACAACACGCGAACAGTCTGCGCCTGCGCACGTGCCGTCTCGGCCTGGGCTTCCAGGACCCGTGTCCGGGCGTCGGGCACCACCGGTTCCCTGGCCGGAACAGGCCGGCGGCCGAGCAGCTTCCGCAGTTCCTTCTTCTGCACCGGCCACTCTGCCCGCGGCAAGCACGCCTCGATCACCTGATCGCAGAACTTCAACTGCGGCCCCGCGGCCCCGTTGATCCGGGCCGACACCGTCGACGGCGCACACTCACACGCCGCAGCGACCTCCCGCACGGTCCGACCGGATCGCTTCATCAAGTCCCTGAGCCACAGCGCCGCACCGCGGACGACCTCGTCCTCGGCTTGCACCGCGCCCCACGGCCGTCCGGCCACAGCTTCCCCCTCTGTTCGCGAACAATTCGCCATTGTTCGACCCTCACCTGCATTGTTCACCCGAACAATCCCGTTGGCCGGCAGGACGCTCCATGCTCGCCGCTGCCATCAGCGACAGGAAGGCGACAGCATGTCCCGCGAATTGTGCAAGGTACTCCGGGCAGCACTGAGGTCCTGGTCCGCGACGCTCCGCCTTTGCTTGATCGCACTCGCCATCGGAACGGCCATCGCGCTCAGCGGAAGTGCCGGGCCCGACGGCCAGAGCGACATGATTGGCCATGAAGGCGGGAGGCAGGCACACGTTTCCGGAAGCATCGTCGCACCATGAAGGGAGACGATGCGGTGCGGTGAGCTGCGGGGTGCCAATCCCTCGAGTCAAACGAGCCAGGCTGGATCTGTCACTCGGTTGGCCGTTCTCAGTTCGACGACCCTGGCGTTACGTTCGGTAGTCGTGGTCAGCAGACGGGAGGGCTGATGACCCAGTTACCGATGTTCGGCCAGCCGACTGACCCGCCGCCGAAACCGGCGAGCGACCAGGCGGTCACCCTGCAAGTCCTGGTCACGGTCAAAGCCGCGCCGAACCCGTCCGACAAATACGGGGAGACCGTCTGTGTCGCCGGGCTGAGCCTGGATCCAGCGCGTCCAGGCTGGATCCGCCTGTACCCGATCAACTTCCGCGAACTCAGCGACCGGGAAAGCTTCAAAAAGTACGACATCATCACGGTCAAGGCAGTGCCCGCGCGCCAAGACAGCCGACGTGAAAGCTGGCGGCCCCGGATGCCCACGCTCGAAGTGACCGGTCACCTCAGGCCCTGGTCTTCGCGACGCTCCTGGCTCGATCCGGCCATCAGCGCCGACACGACGATGTGTCGACTCCACCGGGGAGCGACCATGGCGAGCACATCACTCGCGTTGCTCCGGCCCCGCCGAATCACTGACCTACGCATCACGCGCCACCCCGGATGGACCGCCGCGCAGAAAGCCAAGATCGAGGCCTACGTCAGTCAGTTCAGCCTCTTCGGCGACGAAGATCGCACCCCGCGATTCTCCGGCACCTATCACTACGAATGCCTAGAACCCGACTGCAACGGTCACAAGCAAGGCATCATCGACTGGGAGTTCGTCACCTTCCAGCTGCTGCGCCTGCGCGCCATGGGCGATGCCGAAGCAGCCGAGCGCCTGCGTCACAGGTTCCTGGACGAGATCTGCGCGCCCGATCGCGACGTCGCCTTTTACGTCGGCAACATCGCTGCGCATCCGAAAACCTTCAGCGTCCTCGGCGTCTACTACCCGCCGCGGCCGGAGTCAGGCCCGAGATAGCCGGCCGACGATCTCGCCGAGAACCACGTCCCGGTGGCAACGGCGCTGATCAGCTTCGAAGCACAGCACCGCGACCGACTCGTTCGCCGCGACGTGCGCCAAGTCGTCCAGACTCCGCTGGGGCTCGTCCTCCTCCAGCAGCGCAGAGTACCGGGCCTTCGCGTCGGCCAGCTCGAATTCGGATCCGCCGAAACCGGCCCGGTTGGACTTAGGGTTGCCAAGCTCGCGGCGGTGCTCGTACTGGATGCCAGCCTCGACCAGGGCGTTTCCCAGAGCAGTCTTGCTGAACCCACGCTTGCGCGAGATCGGCGTCAGCCGAATATCGACCAGCCTGGTCACCCCTCGGCGGACCAGCGCCGCGACGAAGCCGTCGATGTCCTGGCCCTCGTACCCGACTCCGATCACCCCGCCGCGAACACCCGCATCCGCTGCGCCTGCCGTCCTCATGGCCACACCTTTTCACGGGCGCATCGCGGCCGCTACGCCAGCCTGCAGACAGGCCCACCGAAGCCCCGAAGGCCGGACCGCACCAATTGTGGCGCGATGAACGGTCCCCTCATCGCATTGGCTGAGGAGCCTGTGCCGAGGTCGCGCTGGCCCCGTGCCGACGAATCCAACGACGGGTGGCGGCCACACACCCCGACTCGTTCCGCGAATCCACGGGCCACCTCAGGACGCACCCGCCAGGACGTGTCCTGTCTTGCCGTGGGCAAGCGACATTTCCGCGACTGTATCGAAACGCCCCGCGGCGTTCCACTGACGAAGCACTCGCCGCCAGTAATCGTGAGTCCCAGCTACCCGGTCCAGCTCCGCGCCCGACGGCCGGCGACCCGCCGCTGCCTCCTGGCCCGCAGTACACCCGCATTCGCAGCTCAGCAGTCGACTCGTCGCCCTCCAAGACCTGCTCCGGCACCGACTCCACAGCGGGATCGGCATAGGCGGCTAGCCTGCTCTGCTCAATGCCTGGTCGATGGCGCGTCATGCCCGGTTGAGGAACTCCACCGCAAGCAACAGAGCAAGCCACGGGCACGCCGCCACCGTCGCCCCGAGCACACTCAACGACGGAGCCGCACCGATATCGCACAACGCGACTGCGAGATCCCGAACAGGAACGCCGCCGACCCCACCCAACGATCACTCCCCCGTTGGCCACGCCACAACTCTCGCCGTCGCCAACGTCGACAAACCATCCATGATCAACGGCCACGTCGCCGCCGTCGTGCCACCCGCGCCAAACCGCAACGCGAACGCCCGACCATGCTGATACGACGCATACGCAGCACCCAACGCCACCAACCGTCGCGCCGCAACGCACCCGCAACGACCACAACCGAACCGCCCTCCGCTACCCAACGGTCACTTGAGGTGAACGCACCTCAGCTTTGCTGTGGCCACGGCCAACGCGGGCCATGTCCAGGTCAGCATCCGGTCCGACTGCGCCAGAGGGACGACACCGACGTACTACGGGCGACTTCGACTGACGGCTGCGGTCGCATGCGGCCGGCCCTTCTCCAAGCCCGCGAAGAGGAGTTCGTCTTACTCTCTACCCGGGCGAAGACGCGACAGCGACGTCAGCTAAGGCGCACGATAATGACATGGACGGAACCGCACGTGCATGCGAGATGTGCGGCGAACAGATAAAGGGAACGCTGTCTCGTCGCATCCGCTTCTGCTCCAGCCGTTGCCGCGCCCGGCACTGGCGGCTGCGAGCGCGCATGGCTCAGCGAGTTCAGACTCTTGTTCGTTCCTCCGACGAGACGGTCCGCGTGTGCCCCGGCTGCGGCCGGAGTTGGCAGCCCGGGATCGATCGCCGCCAGAATGTGCGGACCTGCTCTCCGCGGTGCCGAACTCGCGCCTGGCGGAAGCGGCATCGTTCGGGATAGCGTCACCGTGACAGTTTCGCGAACGTTCAAAAACTCACGCTGACCTGCGCAAATATCCTTGATTGCGCTCTTGCCCCGAAGGCTCTGGCGGGGCACACTGTCTCCGCTAATCCCGCACACCGACGGAGGCCGAGTCCCCCCGCCAGCCATGTGGATAGGGGCAGCACCATGGCAACCAAGAAGGTCGGACACGTCACCAGCCGACGCTACGATCAACTGCTCAGGCAAGCCCTCAGAGCTGTCGATTCCATGAGTTCGTGCCAATTCGAACTCGGCGACATTGCTCTCGAAATCGAGCCGATGCACACGCCGGGAGGTGTCGACGAGGGAACCTACGAAACCTTGACGACATTCGCGAATGATATTGGAGTCGAATTCTCCACCTTGCTCAGTTACCGATCCACTTCCGCCGCATGGCCAAGAGAGAAACGCCAGCTTCAACTGGCCAGCTTCACCACGCATCGAATGCTGAACAGCATGCCGAAGCGATTCTCGATCATCAAGAAACCTCCCGCGAACCCGCGGAGCGGGCGGCGCTACTGGCGAACCGACGACGCCGCACGGATCGCCGGGAGGACTCCAACCCACCCGGAAACAACCGGAGAGAAGATCGCGCGAGTTCACGACTTGGCGCGAGACGACGAAGTTGCCACCACGGTGGCCACCACCCTGCTCCATCGTCCCGAGGTCGCAAGCCGCGTGATGGCCGACCAAACCGCCCGCCATTTGGTCAACAGCGCACAAGTCGAGCGCGCACGCCAAGCGAGAAGCGACGTCGAGACACGAGTTCCTGCCGTGCGGCAGCTACGGTATTCAATGGAGGTCACCCAACTGCTAGGCGGCTGCGCAGCGTTCACCGCCGCAGTGACCAGGGCCCTGCCGATGCTGCGAGCGCACCGCCTCACAGGCCAGGAGGAAAACGCAATTCACGCCCAACTCGACAAAGTGAATGCCGCGGCAGACTGGTGCAGGACCGCGGTGAACACGGGCGACACGAGCATGGATCAACAGTTCGCTGATCTGCTCGCCGAGGACTGAGTCATGTCACGCGGGGCCCTGCCCAAAGCCGTCACCGGCGAGCGAGTGCGCCTGGCCCTCGTCGAAGCTCGCCCAGGCGGATTGACAACGAAGGAATTGATAGCTGTCACGGAACTTTCCCTCTACCAGGTCCGCAACGGCATCCGTTGGATCCGGGAAGCTGCCGCAGCGCAACACAGAACGCCCTTGACCTGGACACGGCTAGGCGGCTGGTCGTTCACAGACGACCTGTCAGCGTGGATCGACTTCGAAACCCATGACGTGCGGATTTCCTTGAGCCGCCTTCGGCTGATCCTCACCGGAACGGCGTTGCCGCACCAGGAGCGCCTGCCCGATGATCAGTACGCTGCCCTCGTCGTGCAGCAGCTCAATTCGACCATCGGGCTGCTCGATTTCCTGATCCGGAACGCACCACAGAAGCAAACCGGCCGCGGTCCCCGAACACGAAATCTGAACATAGCGGCGGAGCGCGGATCTAGCCCCCTCGAATCGTCCCGTAAGGAGTGACGCTCGGCTGTTGTGCTACACCAGACCACAGAGCCGCGGCGGTCTGACCAGAACATGGCAGGAAGTTTCGCGGTCCTCGCCCGCCAGCGCCGGTCTGACTAACGATCTTCGCGTGCAGGAGGGTGGATCAGCAGCACATTCGAGATGCCGCCCTGATTCACGCAATCCTCCGCCAGGTCGTGAACTCGCCAGAAGTAGTCAGAGGATGCAACTGCGACGTTGACGCTCGTCTCAACCGGCTGGTAACGGTGCAAAGGAATTGACACCCCGCCGTAGTCGAAACCCATGTTGTCCGTGGTGAGAATTCTGAACGGCTCCGATGGGGCACAAACGATCCCGACGCGCACGTCGTACTCGTCGTTACTCGTCACATCAGCAGTTGCGCGAACGAGTGCCATCATGTCAGCAACAGCACATTCGATGGCTGCAGATGTGATCTCTCTGCCATCGCGGTACTCGCCATCAGGTCTTCGGTGTCCGCCGACAGCGGTTGCGAGCGTCACCGACCCGTCGTGATGGATGCTGACCCAGGACTCCTTCCACTCCGAAATCGCGTCTGTCGCGGTGTTGACCGCGATCCATCGGCGCAGGCCAGGCCGAGGATTCAGCCGATCGACGCTCTCCAGAGGATGAATCCCGTTGCGCGACGCGTACACCAGCGCTAGCTCGGCCGACTCCTGCAGCACCCTCCGCGCCTCATCACGGGTCAGGGCACCCCGAGAAACCGGGATCCGCGGGTGAGCGACCGCGACCAACCACGCCCGATGATGTGCATCCCGGCCAGCGGCAGCGTGATCATACAGCGCATCCAACGCGTCGGTCGCGTGTCGGCGCTCGTCGAATCGGGCTCGGTACATGGCCTCGATCTGGCGCTCCCTCATCCACACTGTGTCGGAGTCGTTGCGGATCGGCGCACCGAAATAGTCATTTTTATAGATCAGATGAGGACCGTCGACGCTCGGCGGAACTTCGACCACCACGGCGCGGTTGCCCTCAACGCCAAGGCGGTGAACATTCAACCCAAACACCGGCGGGGAAATCGCCGTGATCGCCGCACTCCGCAGCGACCGCTCGTAGCTTTCATCGAAATCACCCACATCCACGCGCTCAGTCGCTGCCTTTTGCTGTTCGCGGACGCCGAAGACGATCACGCCGCCTCCGCTGTTCGCCATCGCGGCCACGTCTTTCGGGAAGTCCGTCTGCGCGATTCCTTTCGCCGGCGGCAGTTCGGACTTCCAGTCCAAGTCGCGCGCCTCTGTCGCCCCGGCGGCGACTGCGGCGTCAAGGAGGTTTCCGTCGAGGGGGCCGGGCTCCGCGCCGACAGCGCGGTGAAGTGCAGTGAAGGCCATTCGACCAGCCTAGGACATGCGACACGAACGCCTGACGCGATGGACTACGCGCTATTCACGTTCAGATCGCCCCACAGCTCTCCAACCCGGACCGAACCCCCGGGCGACAACAGTTCGAACCGCGCTAGTCGCGGCGGCGAACATTGCCCCGTCACGACCCCAGTAGGCACTGATCGCCGCACCCGCGTGTCGTGAGTAGGTAGCCGACGTTGCTGGCGAGACCCAGGTGACCGGCTTCGCCCTGGTCGACATACGAGAGACCGCGCCGTCGGCTTCGAGGTGGCTCCCGACTGCACTCCGCTCGGCGAGAGCCATGCCGCTCGCCGCACGACACTTCTCCGGAATCCGGAGAAGCCACGATCTCTCTCGGCATCAGAAAGAGGAGAGCCAGCGGCAGAGACGAGCGTCCCGTCGCCGACCAGAAGCGGAGGTCCTGGCAGGCTTTCCGGCCCGGACCGCAATGGACTCGACGTTCCGGCACGGCAGGAGCTGACGCGAGTCACGCATCCGATACAGAGGCCACGACAACCAGCCGGGGCGGCAGCAGCACGACGGCTGGTCGCTAGACAACCGTCAAAATCGACACTAAATCGCCCCTACTCACAGGTAGCAAAAAAGCCCAGGTCGCTGACCTGGGCTTTGCTCCCCCGCTTGGACTCGAACCAAGAACCCTCCGGTTAACAGCCGAATGCTCTGCCAGTTGAGCTACAGGGGATCGTGCTCCGCCGGTCCGGATCTCTCCGGGCTGACAGGAAGAACTTTAGCCCATCCCCTTCCGGCCCCGCACAGGGGGTGGGTCTTCGGCGGTCCCGCGCGGAAGCCGGTTGTGTTGGACAATGGACAGTCGGAAGTCCTGCTGACGAGAGGTGTGGCCGCCGATGAAGAAGTTCCTGCTGGGTGTGGGCCTGGGGTACGTGCTGGGCACCAAGGCCGGCCGGGGACGGTACGAGCAGATCGTGCGCACCTACCGCAATCTGGCCGACCATCCGATGGTCCAGGGGGCCGCCGGGGTGGCCAGGGCGAAGCTCGGCGAGAGGTTCGGGCGCGGGAACGGCTGACCGGCTCAGGACGGTTTCTGCCAGGTGAGCGAGTACCGACGCAGCACATGCCTCCGGTATCGCACTCCTGGCAGCAACCGCCGCGCGGTCGTTCGGACCTCGCGGTAGCTCATCCGCGGCTGCATCGCCGGCATGCCTTCCGGGCCGTGTGCCCGGCGGAGCGTCTTCACGATTCGCACGATCGGCGCGGCCGCGATCGTCGCCATCCAGTCTCGCGGGCTCGCGTCGCGGGCCAGGCCGACTACGACCAGAGTGCCGCCCGGATTAAGCACGTCCCGCATCCGGCGCAGCGCGGCTTCGAAATCGAGATGGTGGATGGTGGCCACGGAGCAGACGAAATCGTAGGTACCCAGGTCAGCCACCATAAAGTCGCCTTCGATGAAGGTGTCGGCGGACTGCGAGCGGGCCTGAGCGATCATCTCCGGCGAGCTGTCGACGCCGGTCACCGAGGGCACCACCGCGGCCAGTTTCCGCGCCAGCAGGCCGTCTCCGCAGCCGACGTCCAAGGCGGTCGAGCAGCCGGCGGGCACGGCGCGGAGGATCCCGGGGTGCCGGGCGACGTTGGTGTTCCAGTAGGACATCAACCCGGGATAGTAGCGACGAAGAAGATCCGCCGGAATTCGAACCACGTCGTGCCGTCTGGGCGGGGCGGGTAGGCCTCGTCCAGCAGCGGGGCCAGGTCGTCTTGGAACTCAGCCCAGTCCTCGTCGCCCAGGGCCGCGCGGATGGGACGCAAGGCGGTTCCGGTGATCCACTCCAGTACTGCTCGCGAGCCGGAAAGTCGTTGTACGTAGGTGGTTTCCCACGCGTCGACCAGGCAGCCGGCGTCGGCGAGGAGGTTCGCGTAGTCGCGGGGCTCGCCGACGGCGTCTTCGGCCCGCAGAGTGACCGACGAGAGGCGCGAGGCCCAGGCTGGCGACGCCGCTAGTTCCCGGCTGATGGCGTGCGAGGGGGCGGAGAAGTTGCCGGGGACCTGCACTGCCAGCACCGCCCCGGCGGGCAGTTCCCCGGCCCAGCGGCGCAGCAGGTCCTCGTGGCCGGGCACCCATTGCAGGACCGCGTTCGAGACGACCACGTCGGTGTCCGGCTTCGGGGTCCACGACCGGACGTCGCCGACCTCGGCGGACACCCCGCGTTCGCGGGCCGCGGCGACCATTTCCGGCGAGCTGTCCATCGCCTCCAGCACCGCGTCCGGCCAGCGCATCGCCAGGTCGAGGGTCAGGGTGCCGGGGCCGCAGCCCAGGTCGGCCACCCGGCGGGGCGAGGAAGCCGAGATGCGCCCGATCAGGTCGTAGAACGGCCGGCCGCGCAGGTCGGAGTAGTCGAGGTACTTCGCCGGATCCCACATGAGCAGCCTCCCGCCAGTAACAGTACGTCCGTACTGAGTACGAGCGTACTGCTACTCCGCGCGGTTGGCCAGCTTCTCCCCGACCTCCGCCGCGACCGCCTCCACCAGCGCCGGGTCGGTGCCGGGATCGGGGCGCACCTGCAGCTCCACGCCGTCGCGGCCGGGGACCTTGCGCTGGACGAACCAGGCGCCGCCCTCGGGGAACTCGTGCCGGTGCCGTCCGCGCACCGAGCCGTCGACCCGCAGGCGCACCTGCTGCGGCACCTTCCCCGGCTGCGGCAGCCGGAACCGCACCGGCTCGCGGTCGGCCAGCACCGCGACCGCGCCGGTGCGCCCGGTCTCCTCCGATTCGGTCAGCGTGAACACGCCGTCGCCCCAGGTCGCCTTGGCCACCAGATGCCAGCCGACCCGGCGCGCGCCGTCGCCGGACGGGATCCACAGGCCCAGCGACGTCACGACGAGGTGCCCGCCCGATTCGACGGCGGCCGCGGCGACCGGGTCCTCGCCAGGGGCCAGTTCGCCGGGGAACCCCTTGGGCAGCCCGCCGCCGAAGAACCGGTTCAGCAGTCCCACGTCACTCCCACCCGCTGGCCGCCTGCTCGCGCAGCGACTTCCGGTACTGCTCCAGCGCGACCAGGTCGCCGAACAGCGCGCGGTAGTCGTCCGGGGCCTCGACCGGCGACAGCCGCTGCAGCTTCGACTTGATCTCGCCGATCTGCCTGCCGACGAGGTTCTCCTGCACGCCCGCGAGCACGCCGGAGATGTAGCGCGAGTCCACTTCCCCCAAGGCGCGCAACGGTTCCACCGCCAGTTCGCTGAGCACCCGCCGGACCGTCCCTTCCGGACAGTGCGCCGACGCCGCGTCCAGCAGCGCGGGCCCGGTGAGCCCGGACGCCGCCCCGCCCGCCTTCAGCACGGCCAGGTGCACCGCGATGTAGACCGGATGCGTGAACGCCTCTTCCGGCAGCGAGTCGTACTCCGGACCGGCGATCGCGGGCTGCTGCAGCGCGGCCTTGAGCGCTTCGCGCTGCCCGATGAACCGCGGGTCGTTCGGCGCGGGACGCGGCAGGTCCTGTTTCTCGGGCTCGGGCGCCGGGGCTTCCTGCCGGGCCGCCGCCCGCCGGGGCTGCGGTTCGACCGGACCGCGCCGGGCCGCCGCTCCGGCCGCGCCGCGCACCCGGTTGACCACCTGCGCGACGTCCTGCCAGCCGACCCACCAGGCCAGCTTCGACGCGTAGCCGTCCCGGCTGGCCCGGTCCTTGATCGCGGCGACCATCGGGACCGTCTTCTGCAGCGCGGCGACCTGGCCGTCGACCGAATCGAGGTCGAACTGCTTCAGCATGCTCTTGATCACGAACTCGAACAGCGGCGTGCGCCGGGCCACCAGGTCGCGCACCGCGGTGTCGCCCTTCGCGATGCGCAGCTCGCACGGGTCCATCCCGTCCGGCGCGACCGCGATGTAGGTCTGCCCGGCGAACGTCTGGTCGCCCTCGAACGCCTTGAGCGCCGCCTTCTGCCCCGCCTCGTCGCCGTCGAAGGTGAAGATGACCTCGCCGCGGAAGGCGTCGTCGTCCATCATCAGCCTGCGCAGGACCTTCATGTGGTCCTCGCCGAACGCGGTCCCGGACGACGCGACCGCGGTCGGCACGCCCGCCGCGTGCATCGCCATCACGTCGGTGTAGCCCTCGACCACCACGACCTGATGCCGTTTCGCGATCTCCCGCTTCGCCTGGTCGAGGCCGAACATGACCTGCGACTTCTTGTAGATCTGCGTTTCGGAGGTGTTGAGGTACTTCGCCGAGATCCGGTCGTCGTCGAAGAGGCGCCGCGCGCCGAAGCCGACCACGTCGTTGCCGACGTCGCGGATCGGCCACACCAGCCGCCGGTGGAACCGGTCCATCGGGCCGCGCTGGCCCTCCTTCGACAGGCCGGACGCGAGCAGCTCCTTCACCTCGAACCCGCGGTTGAGCAGGTGCTTGGTGAGCTTGTCCCAGCCGCCGGGCGCGAAACCGCAGCCGAACTGCTTGGCCGCCGCCGCGTCGAAACCGCGCTCGGACAGGAAGTCCCGCGCCGCCTTCGCCTCGTCGGTGACCAGCTGCTCGACGTAGAACTCGGCCGCCGCGCGGTGCGCCTCGATCAGCCGGGACCGGGTGCCCCGGTCGCGCTGCACCGACGCGCCGCCGCCCTCGTAGGTCAGCCGGATGCCGACCCGGTCGGCGAGCCGCTCGACCGCCTCCACGAACGACACGAGGTCGATCTTCTGAATGAACTTGATGACGTCGCCGCCCTCGCCACAGCCGAAGCAGTGGAAGGTCCCGTGAGTGGGGCGCACGTTGAACGACGGGGTCTTCTCGTTGTGGAACGGGCACAGGCCCTTCAGGCTGCCCCCGCCGGCACGGCGCAGCGCGACGTACTCCCCCACGACCTCGTCGATCCGGTTGCGCTCACGCACCTCCGCGATATCGCTCTCCCGAATCCGTCCTGCCACGCCAACCACAATAGTTCTCCCTCCCGCCGCGCCGTGCGGCACACTCGGGACATGAGCACCACGACCGCGCTGGACGGCTACGCCGCCGAGTTCGCCGTCCACCGGCCGCACCTGATCCGGGCCGCCTACCGGCTCACCGGCACCCGCGCCGACGCCGAGGACGCGACGCAGGAGGCCTGGCTGCGGCTGTCCGGGCTCGACGACGCGGGCCGCGCCGCGATCCGCGACCTGCGCGGCTGGCTGACCGCGGTGGTCGGCCGGATCTGCCTCGACCGGCTGCGGTCGGCGGCCGTGCAGCGCGAGAAGTACGTGGGCGAATGGCTGCCCGAACCGATCGTCACGCCGCTCGGCGCGCCGGCGAGCGAGGACCCGCTCGAGACCGCGGTGCGCGACGACGGCCTGCGCATGGCCGCGATGGTGGTGCTCGATCGGCTCACCCCGGAGCAGCGCGTGGCATTCGTGCTGCACGATGCGTTCGCGGTGCCCTTCGCGGAGATCGCGGAAGTGCTCGGCTGCAGCCCGGCGGCGGCGCGGCAGCACGCTTCGCGGGGCCGTCGCGCGGTCGAGGATTCCGATCCGCCGGCCCGGCTCGAACTGGCGCAGCAGCAGCCGGTGCTGGAGAAGTTCGTGGTCGCGCTGCTCGCGGGCGACATCCGCGCGGTCACCGAACTGCTGCACCCGGACGTGGTCATGATCGGCGATTCCAACGGCCGGTCGCGCACCACCCGCCGGATGATCGTCGGGTCGGACAAGGTGGCCCGCTTCGTGCTCGGGGTGCTGGCGAAGTACGCGCCGGGCACGATGGAGCGCGGGCGGCCGGTGCTGGTCAACGGCGATCTCGGCCTGTGGCTGCCGCAGCTGCCCGCCGCCGACGGCTACATTGCCCTCGACGAGCGCGTGCAGACCTTCAGCGTGCGCGACGGCCGCATCGTCGGCGTCTACGACCAGGTCAACCCGGAGAAGCTCACCCGGATCACCCGGCCGGAGCAGTGACGCCCCGGCCGGGCCGGGCGGTCACGGGATCGGGACGCGGCAGGCGTCGCCCGAGGTGAAGCCCTGGTCGACGATGCCGAGCGCGCTGTTCATCCGCGCCCGCGAGTTCTCCAGGCCGATCTGATACGTCAGCTCGACCACGCCCTTCTCGCCGAATTCGGCCACCAGCTCGGCGATCTGCTCGTCGGTGACCGTGACGGCCGGGCCGGACATCGCGTCCGCGAGCGCCAGCGCCAGCCGCTCCTGGCGGGTGAACAACGGCGACGTCGCGTACTCGTCGATGTGCTTGAGACGGTCGATGTCGAGGCCGTCGTGCCGCTGCAGCATCGTGCCGAAGTCGACGCACCACGAGCAGCCGATCTGCGTGGCGACGCGGTAGACCGCGAGTTCGCGGACGTTCGCGGGCAGATGCTTCGACGCCTTCTCCGCCATCAGCTCGTGGGCGATGCTGGTCCGCAGCAGGCCGCGGTGGTGCGCCACGACGGCCATCGGCTCCGGCACCGCGCCGTACCGCTTGCCGGCGATCCGGTAGAAGAGCTTCAGCACCGGGCCGCCGTCGGTGGCTCGTTTGACCGGGATACGAGGCATGTCGGGTCCTCCTTCTGAGTGGTTCGAGGGAGGAACGGGACAGCCGCGCGAGATGTGACAGCGTCAGCGGCGGCCCGTGATCGGGCGCACATCCCAGATCCACACGCCGTCCACGAACTGCGCGGGTTTGCGCAGCAGGAGGTCCACCGTGGCGCGGTAGGCGTCGCTGTGCTCGCGCGGGATCAGCACGAGCACGCTGGCATTCCAGTAGCGCAGGTCCTCGATCGCCTGGTCGCGGTCGGCGTCGGTGATCTCCTGCGCTCGCTTGGTGTCGCGGACCCGGTCGAACAGCGTCGAGGTCGGCCGCTGGTAGGAGCCGTAGCGGCCGCGTTTGTCGTCCGGGCCCTGCGGTCCGACGAAGTAGCCCTCCGGCATCGAGTACCGCAGCCCGGCGTCCATCTGCCAGTGCAGCGGCTCCGACTCCCCCGAACTCGGCAGCGGCACCGGCACGACGGTGCCGCCGGGCGCGACGTAGGTCTGCCAGGTGCCGTCGGCGAAGAACGCGGGCGTCGGCGGGCGTTTCTGCACCAGCAGCTGCGTCGGCGCGATCGGCAGCAGCACGGCCGCGACCGCACCGAGCCAGATCAGCCGCACCGGCAGTTTCAGCTCGCCCTTCCCCGCGGCGGCGAACACGCGGTCGGTCGCGATCGCGAGCAGCGCCCCGATCGCGGGCACGCACGCCATCGCCAGCCGCGATTCCAGCAGCGATTCGAACAACGGCAGGTCCGCCAGCAGCTTCCACGGGCCGGGCACGCCGGTGTTCTCGTGCAGCACGGTGATTTCGGAGCCGAGCGAAAGCCAGGCCATCAGGAACATCGAGATCGCCAGCGAACGGGCCACGACCTCGCGCCACAGCCACGCGGTGACCACGACCATCAGCACGATCAGCGGCCAGCCGAAGAACGCGTTCTCCTCGGTGCGGTTCAGCGACACCGCGGCCGCTGCCTCCGGCTGCCCGGACACCGACTGCGTCGCGAACCGGGTCATCGCGGCGGTGTCGTTGCCGACCTGGCCGTGTTCCAGCCCGGTATAGCTGTCCGGCCCGAAGAACTGCCACCACAACGGGAACGCGACGACCACCAGCGTCAGCACCAGCGCGATGCCGCCGCCGAGCAGCACCGGCCGCACCATCGCCTTGATCTCGCGCGGCCGCGAAGCGCAGTAGGCGATCGCGAAAATCAGGAAGCCCAGCGCGAAGATCAGCAGCGGTTCTTCGCCGAGGAAAATCTGGTACGCGGTGAGCACGCCGAGCCAGATCCCGTTGCGCACCGGGCGATTGCCCTGCGCCAGCTGGATCACCTTGAGCGCGATGAACGGCAGGACGAACCACGCGACGAAGTTCGGATGCGCGTTGGCGTGCGAGATCATCGGCGGCGCGAATCCGGCGAACGCGCCGCCGATCGCCGCGGACACCCGGTTGCGCACGAGATGCCGCGAGAACACCCAGTACCAGGCCGCCGCGCTGCCGGCGAGGCTGCCGGTGAGCGCGATCGCCCAGGTGACCGTCGGGCCGAAGGCGAGCGTGATCGGGGTGAGCGGGACGCCGATGCCCAGCATGGCCGTATTGGCCATCATGTTCACGCCGAGCGGGTAGTTCTGCAGGCTGCTGGTGAGCGGGTTTTCCAGGTGCTGCACCGATTTCGCGGTGACCGCGAAGAACCATTCCCACAGGTTCTGGTCCGACGCGCTGTTCCACAGGTAGCCCTGGCCGAGGTCGGCCCACAGCCCGCCGAACAGGATCACCGAGAACGCCAGGTACGCGCCGATGATCCCGGCGTCGGCCCAGGACCGGCGCATCCGAGGTTCGGCTTCGACCGCGACGGGACCGGGTTCGCGAGGCGGTGCTTCGGTTTTCGCTTCGGGACGGAACACGCTCACGCGGGGCGCACCACCCGGGCGAAGAAGTACACCGCACCGCTCTCGGCGTGCCGGACGAGCAGCAGGAACGGCCGGTCGACCCGGACTTCGAGCGGCTCGCCGGAGATGAGCGACATGGTGCGCATCTGGATCGCGGTGGCCGCGGCGCCTTCGAGGCCTTGTTCGTCCAGCCGCAGGACGGCCTGATGCAGGATGCTGTCCACCCACAGCGGGCGGTAGTCCGTGAGACCGCTGAGATCAGCCTCTCGGGTGAACAGCTCGCGCACGCCGAGGCCCTGCAGCGCCCGTTCCAGGTCAGCCCGTACGTCGAGGGAGATCTTGGGCAGCGAAAGCTGGATCTTGCGCTGTTTCGGGCTTTCCAGCAGCCCGCGCAGCGCTTGCGCGTCGAGCGCGGCTTCCGCGGCGTCGAGGTCGCCGTCCGGGAGCAGGACCACCGTCTCGACGCCGCCCTCGGCCGCCAGCCGGACTACTTGCCAGCCGTTTTCGTGCGCGTAGCCGACGGTTTCGTCCAGGTGCATCGTCGGCACCTGGCGCACGCCGCCGGGGGTGTGGAAGTCCGCGTCCGCCGTCGCGTGCTCGGGGAACGGGCGACGCCAGGCGGTCTTCAGGTAGAGCGCGTTGACCAGGCTGGCGCGCGTGTCCGCGTGGATCGCGCCGTCCGGAAGCAGTTCCGGGATCAGGCCGTGAGTGGTCTGGTCCACGTCGGCGTTGATCCGCTCGCGCGCGCCCTCGGGGTCGGTCTTGAACGGCGCGGTCTCGACCTTGCCGCCGGGCCAGCGCACCAGTTCGTCCCGGAAGCCGTCCTCGACGGTGATCAGGTCCGAGGCCCAGAGCGTGTTCGCGACCGCCAGCTGGACGTCTTCGCCCAGCTCAGCGGCGGCGCGCAGCAGTTCGCCCTGATCGTCGCCGAGTACCGCGCCGAGTTCGTCCGCGGTCCGTCCCCGCGCGGCCAGGCGGGCGAGGACGAGCGCACTCGCCGCCGAGTACGGCGAGAGACACGCGTCGGCGCCCGGGGTCGCGGTCGCACCGTGCAACGCCAGGGTGAAAGTGAGGTGGCTGTCCAGGGCCATGCGGCGACCGTACCGGAACGGGTGGTTCCTCGGCTCACGGTTCGGCAGGCGGCGCCGTTCCGTGGCGTCCGGTGTGCCAGCGATGCCACTCGTACGCCTGCGCGTCGGTGAGCGATGCCACCTGGTCCACCACCACCCGCAACCGCGCCGCGTCGTCGGACGCCGCGTGCCACGCCGGGACCAGCAGCGGATCCAGCGCCTCGGGCGCGCGCCGGCACAACGCCGCCACCAGCTCGGTAATCACCTCCCGCTGCCCGTCCTGCATCGCCAGCCGGCGGCGATCGCTCATCACGTAGCGCAGCGCCAGCGCCTTGAGCAGCGCCACCTCCGCACCGACCTGGTCGGGCACCGCCAGCCGCGCGGCGTACCGGGTGAGCGGGCCCTCGCCGTAGCCCGCGCGGGTGCCGGTGACCGCGGCCGAGGCGAACCGGCCGACCAGCTCGCTGGTGAGCCGTTTCAGCGCGACCTGCGCGCGCAGCGAACCGTCCGGCTCCGCGCGCACCAGTTCGGCGACCACCGGCAGGTCGAGCAGCTCCTTCGCCGCACCCTCCAAAGTGGACACCGACAGCGTGGAGAAATGCCGCGCCGCGGCCTCGGCGACCGCCGCGCGTTCCTCCGGATCGGCCAGCAGGCGCAACCGGATCCGGCCCGCCAGCACGCCGTCCTCGACGTCGTGCACCGAGTACGCCACGTCGTCGGCCCAGTCCATGATCTGCGCTTCCAGGCACCGGCGCAGGCCCGGCGCGCCCTCGCGGATCCAGCCGAACACCACCGTGTCGTCCGGGTACACGCCGTACTTCGGCTCCCCGGACCGGCGCGGCCACGGGTACTTCGTGGTGGCGTCGAGACACGCCCGGGTGAGGTTGAGCCCCGCCGTCGCGCCGTCGGCCGCGACCGCCTTGGGCTCCAGCCTCGTGAGGATGCGCAACGTCTGCGCGTTCCCCTCGAACCCGCCGCACGGCTGGGCCGCCTGGTCGAGCGCGCGCTCGCCGTTGTGCCCGAACGGCGGATGCCCGATGTCGTGCGCGAGCCCGGCGGTGTCGACCAGGTCCGGGTCCGCGCCCAGCTCCTCGGCGATGCCGCGGCCGATCTGCGCGACCTCCAGCGAATGCGTGAGCCGCGTCCGCGGCGCGCCGCTGACCTCCGCGCCCTCGCCCGGCCCGACCACCTGCGTCTTGCCCGCCAGCCGGCGCAGCGCGGCGGAATGCAGCACCCGCGCGCGGTCGCGGGCGAACGCACTGCGCCCGTCCGGCCGCGCACCGGCCAGCGCCGCGCCCTTGGGTTCCTCGGCCAGCACGCGGGCGCGGTCGTGCTCCCGGTAGCCGTCACTCACCCCGCCAGCTTAAGCGGGACCACCGACAATTCAGCCCATCGTCGTGCCGAACAGATCGTCGGCGGGCGACTTGGTGAGTTCGTAGAACAGCAGCGCGCCGGTCTCGCGGAAGATGTAGCGCACCTGCGTCGACCGCTCCTGCACGATCGGCCCGCTGTGCGTCGGCGCGGTCCACGCCTCCAGCCCGAGATCCTCGGACATCGTCCGCGACCGGTACGAATGCCACGGATCGCTGACCAGCACCACCGAACGCCAGCCGTGCGCCTTCACCTGATCGGCGACCGCGCGGAGGCTGCGCAGGGTGTCATTCCCCTCGCCGACCGGCAACGTCGCGGCCTCCGGGACGCCGTGCTTGGTCAGCCACCGAGCCCCGGCGGTCGCCTCGGTGTAGTTGTCGCGGCTTTTCTTCCCACCCGCGGTGATGACGGTCTTGGCGACGCCGTCGGCGTAGAGCTGCCGCGCCTTCTCCAACCGCGCGGTGAAGATCTCCGACGGCTTGCCGTTGTACTGCGCGGCGCCCAGCACGACGATCGCATCGGCCGGAGTGCGATCGTTCTCGCGCGCGACCTGCCACACGCGGAACGCGGTGCCCCCGATGACCGCGACAAGGGCCAGCACCACACCGAAAACGATGCGGCGCACCCAGTTTCCCGCCGTAGGACCTGTCCACGCATCCATGGCGGCCATCCTCGCAGAGCCGTCGGGCGGTGCTGGGGAGGCACCCCGGCACGGTACCCGATCCAGCCGTCTGTGAAGGACTCCTTGAGGGAATCAGATTCACTCAAGGAGTCCTTCACGGACCGCTCTTCGCGAGCGAGCGGCGGCGGACCCGGCTAAAGCCAGCCGCGCTCCTCCGACAGCCGTACCGCCTCCGCGCGCGTCCGTGCGCCCGTTTTCCCGATCGCCGACGACAGATGGTTCCGCACAGTTCCGTCGGACAGGAACAGAGACTTCGCGATATCCGCGACCGTACTGCCGTCCTTGGCCGCGCTCAGCACGTCGCGTTCCCGGGCGGTGAGCGGGCTCGTGCCGGTGGCCAGCGATTCGGCGGCCAGCGCGGGGTCGACCACCCGCAGTCCACTGTGGACCCGGCGGACCGCCTCGACGAGCTGTTCCGGCGGTGCGTCCTTCACCACGAATCCGGCCGCCCCCGCGGCCATCGCCCTGGCCAGGTAGCCGGGGCGGCCGAAGGTGGTGCAGATGATCACCCGGCACGCCGGGAGCGCGGTCTTCAGCTCGGCCGCCGCGGTGAGCCCGTCCATGCCGGGCATCTGCACGTCGAGCAGGGCGACGTCGGGCACCGCCTCTTTCGCCGCGGCCACCACCTCGTCGCCGGTGCCGACCTGGGCCACCACTTCGATGTCGGCCTCCAGGCCGAGCACGGTGGCCAGCGCGCCGCGCACCATCGCCTGGTCGTCGGCCAGCAGCACCCGGATCACGCCAGTCCTCCAGCGGGCTCGGCCCGCACCGTGACGGCGGATCCGTCCGGACGAGGCTCCGGGACCTCCGCCCGGACCACCCATCCTCCCCCGGGCCGCGGCCGCGTCGCCAAAGTGCCCCCGACCGCGGCCAGCCGTTCGGACAATCCGCGCAAGCCGTTGCCCTGCGGCACCTCACCCGCGCCGCGGCCGTTGTCCTCGACCTCCAGCCAGTCCCGGCCCAGCCGCACCTTCACCAGCTTCGCGCCGGAATGCCGCAGCACGTTGGTGACCGCCTCGCGCAGCACGTAGCCGAACGTGCTCTGCAGTTCCCCGCGCACGTTGTCCACCGCGTGCGGCAGGTCGGCCTCGATCTCCGCCGCACGCAACGCCGCCCGCGCCCCCGCGATCTCCGCGGACAGCGACACCTCGCGATACTCCGACACCGTCGCCCGCACATCCGACAACGCCGAGCGCGTGAGCCCCTCGACCTCGCGGATCTCCCGCACCGCCTGGTCGATGTCGCCGGAGCTTTCCAGCACCCGCCGCGCCAGCCCGGACTTGACGGTGATCGTGGTGAGGCTGTGCCCGAGCAGATCGTGCAGATCGCGGGCGACCCGCTCGCGTTCGCTGGCGACCGCGAGCGTCGCGATCTCCTGGTTCGCCAGCTCCAGCCTCCGGATCACCCGGACCAGATTGGCCATGAAGAACATCGCCGACGTGACCGAGGCGACCGTGATCACGTCGGTGAGATGGTCCGGCAGATCCCCGCGCAGGTACAGGACCAGCACCAGCAGGCCGAGCGCCGACCCGTTGAAGATCACCGCCCACGCCGCCGGGAACAGGAAGGCCAGCGTCGCGGTCGCGTAGAGCAGGACGTACGGGCTGGCGTCGGTGATCAGCGCGCACAGCAGGCCCAGCACCAGCATGACCCCGCCGAACCAGAGCTTCGTCCGCCGGGGTTTGCCGAAAACCGCCGGGAAGACGGCGTAACAGGCGCAGTACGCGTAGACCAGCACGCCGAGCAGGATCCGGATCCACAGCGGTCCGGGGTCCGCTATCAGGCCGCGCGTCGCCGGAATCAGCAACGGCAGCAGGAACGCCAGCGAGATGATCGGCCAGCCGATCTTGTTCGGACCGCGCCCAGGACGCGTCGGCGGATCGTCCCACCAGGACGCCCGGTCGGTGAGCCCGAACCGGTGCTCGCCGGTCGCCGCCCCATGGCCGTGTGGCCGCACGTCGTTCTTCCCTCCCCGCCCGGTCAAACCCGAGCGCTGTCCTTACGGTAACGCCTGACCACGACAATCCCGAGAATCAGCGTCCACGCCCCGAGCACCCCGATCGCGGCGGGCAGGCTCACCAGCAGGTGGTCCGTCACGGCCGGGCGGACCAGGCCGAGGACCCAGTAGGTGGGCATGATCTGCGCGACGTCGTGCATCCAGGACGGCATGCCCTCCAGCGGAATCCAGAGCCCGCCGAGGAAACCCATGCCGAGCGTGACGATCATGCTGATCGGCTGCATCGACTCCGGTGTGCCGAACTGGCCCAGCAGCAGTCCGAGCAGCACCAGCGGGACGGTGCCGAGGAAAATGCCGAGGAAGACGCGCAGCCAGTCCGCCGGGTCGAGATGCACGCCCTGGGACAAGGCCGCGATGGCCGCGACCAGGATCAGCGCGGGCAGCCCGGCGAGCATCCCGGACAGCGTTTTGCCGCCGAGGTAGCCCATTCCGGACAGCGGCGTCAGCCGCAGCTGCCGTTGCCAGCCGCCCGCCCGCTCGATCGCAAGCCGGGCGCCGTTCGTGGTGGCCGCGGCGAAGGCGCCGAACGTCATCATGTTGACCATGAGCACGGCCGCGACCGCGACGTGGTCCGAGGCCGACGGATCGGTGAACACGGTGGCCTGCAACAGGAACATCACCGCTGGGAAGGCCACGACGAGGACCAGGAACCGCGGCGAGCGGAACAGCCTGCGGGTTTCGACGAGCAGATAGGCGGGGTTCATCGGACTGCTTCTTCCGTTTCGTCGGAGGTCAGGGAAAGGAACGCGCCTTCGAGGCCGACCGCGCCGATTTCGATGTCGTGCACGGCCGGGACAGCGGCGAGCAGCGCGCGCAGGGTGGTGTCGGAGTCCGAACTGGACAGTGCGACGCGTTCGCCGCGCAGTTCGAAGGAAGTGACCGCGGGCAGCGCCGAGACCAGCCGGTCGCTGACCCCGGCGGGCAGCACCGCGCGGATGGTCCGGCCGCCCGCCAGCGCGCGGACCTGCGCGACGGACCCGTCGGCGACGACCTCCCCGGCCCGCATCAGCACGACCCGGTCGGCGAATTCCTCGGCCTCTTCCAGGTAGTGGGTCGCGAACAGGACGGTGCGGCCGGTGTCGGTGAACGAGTACATCGACTTCCAGAACTCGCGCCTGCTGCCGACGTCCATCGCCGCGGTCGGCTCGTCCAGCACGAGCAGATCGGGGTCGGACACCAGCGCGACCGCGAACCGCACGCGCTGCTTCTGCCCGCCGGAAAGCTTGTTGGCGCGCCGGTCGGCGATGTCCTCGACGCCGGCGCTGCGCAGCGCGTCCCGCACCGGCATCGGACGGCGGTGCAGCTTCGCGACGAGACCGACGGTCTCGCGCACGGTCAGGTCGTCCAGCAGCGTGCCGCCCTGCAGCATCGCGCCGATCATCCCCGCGCGGACCGCGTCGGCGGGCGTCCGGCCGAACACCGAAACGGTGCCCTCGTCGGGGGTGGTGAGCCCCAGAATCATGTCGACGGTGGTCGATTTGCCCGCCCCGTTGGGCCCGAGCAGCGCGACCACTTCCCCCGGCGCGATGGTCAGGTCGACGTGCTTGACCGCGCGCACGTCCCCGTAGCGCTTCGCGATCCCGCCCAGCCGGATCGCCGCCCCCGCCGCGATTTCCTGTGTGTTGTCCATGCACTGAAGCGTGCCGCGCCGAGGCGGCCGGTACGCAGGCCGAGCGTCACGACCCGACCGTGACAGGTGTCAGGGGTGCCCGGCGCGTCGAGGGGCGGAAATGCCGGACGGCCCTCCCCGCGGTGCGGGAAAGGGCCGTCCGTAAAGGGTTTCGCGCCGGTCAGCAGCCGATCAGGCGGCCGGCCAGGTACGACTCGACCTGGTCGATCGAGATGCGCTCCTGCTTCATGCTGTCGCGCTCGCGGATGGTCACGGCGTTGTCCTCGAGGGTGTCGAAGTCGACCGTGACGCAGTACGGCGTGCCGATCTCGTCCTGGCGACGGTAGCGGCGGCCGATCGCCTGCGCGTCGTCGAAGTCGACGTTCCAGTGCTTGCGCAGCCGCGCGGCCAGGTCGCGCGCCTTCGGCGACAGGTCGGCGTTGCGCGACAACGGCAGCACCGCGGCCTTGAACGGCGCGAGCCGCGGGTCGAGGTGCAGCACGGTGCGCTTGTCGGTGCCGCCCTTGGCGTTCGGCACCTCTTCCTCGTCGTACGCGTCGACCAGGAACGCCATCATCGAACGGCCGACGCCCGCGGCCGGTTCGATCACGAACGGCCGGTAGCGCTGGCCCGAGGCCTGGTCGAAGAACGACAGGTCCACGCCCGAGTGGTTCGAGTGCGTGGTCAGGTCGAAGTCGGTGCGGTTGGCGATGCCTTCCAGCTCGCCCCACTCCTGGCCGGCGTTGAACGCGAACCGGTACTCGATGTCGACGGTGCGCTTCGCGTAGTGCGAGAGCTTTTCCTTCGGGTGCTCGAAGTGGCGCAGGTTCTCGGCCTTGATGCCGAGGTCCTTGTACCACTCGGTGCGCGCGTCGATCCAGTACTGGTGCCACTGCTCGTCGTCGCCCGGCTCGACGAAGAACTCCATCTCCATCTGCTCGAACTCGCGCGTGCGGAAGATGAAGTTGCCCGGCGTGATCTCGTTGCGGAACGACTTGCCGATCTGGCCGATGCCGAACGGCGGCTTCTTGCGCGAGGCCTTCTGCACGTTGAGGAAGTTCACGAAGATGCCCTGCGCGGTCTCCGGGCGGAGGTAGTGCAGGCCTTCCTCGGACTCGACCGGGCCGAGGTGCGTCTTCAGCATCATGTTGAAGTCGCGCGGCTCGGTGTACTTGCCGCGGGTGCCGCAGTTCGGGCACGGCACCTCGGACAGGTCGTCCTCGGTGGTCGCCTTGCCGGTGCGCGCCTCGAAGTCCTCGGCGAGCTGGTCGGCGCGGAACCGCTTGTGGCACGACAGGCACTCGATCAGCGGGTCGGTGAACACGTTCACGTGGCCCGAGGCGACCCAGACCTGGCGCGGCAGGATCACCGACGAGTCGATGCCGACCACGTCCTCGCGGCTCTGCACGACGGTCTTCCACCACTGGCGCTTGATGTTGTCCTTCAGCTCAACGCCGAGCGGCCCGTAGTCCCACGCCGACCTGGTGCCGCCGTAGATGTCTCCCGACGGGAAGACGAAGCCACGGTGTTTGCACAGACTGACGACGGTTTCGATTTTGTTGGCGGGCACTCCACGCTCCGGACGCATGCGGGGACGGTTATCGGACTAGAAGACCCAGCGTATCCGGCCGGTCCCGGGCACCTCCGCGCAGGTCGGAGGTCACGAACGGGTGACCGGCGAGGCCGTCACGACCCGGTTGTCGTCGTAGCCTTCCTGTCCGCCCACGTAGTCGCCGCCGCACGTGACGAGCACCAGCCGGTGCGGCCCCTCGGGGTCGAAGAGCTTCGCGGATTCGGCGGCCAGGTTCGTCTTGTGGATCGTGCGCACCTCGTCGATCTTGTACTCCCACTGCTTGCCCGCGGTGTCGGTGACGGTGACGATCTGGCCGGTTTTCATCCGCCAGAGTTCCTGGAACGGCCCGGTCTTGCCCGCCCAGTTGACGTGTCCGGACAGCAGCGTGACGCCACGGGCGGCCCCGACGCCGGAGCCCCACCAAGCCGCCTCGGAGAGGCTCTTGGGGATCGGCAGCGCGCCGTCCTCGCCGACCTCCTCGGGGATCAGCTTCGCCTGCCCGCCGCCGGGCAGCTTGACGGTGCCCGGGGTCTGGCCGGGATCCGGCTGGCTGTTCCCGGCCTGGCTGCTTCCCTGGTCAGTGCCCTGATTGACGCCTTGGCTGGTGCCGGGCTGCTGCGGTGCCGAGTCCGCGCTGTCGTTGCCGGTGAAGAAAATCAGCACCGCGGCGATCACCGCTGCCACGACTACGGCCGCGACGACGATCAGTGCGCCGAGCTTGCGTGCTGGTTGGGCCTGTGTCCCCTGCATCGTGCTCCCCTGGTCCGGAGGTTTCTCCGGGGAGACATGCCGCGGGGACGGGGTGGGGTTGCACGGTTTTTCGGCGGGCTGCCCGGCGGCTCAGTCCGGCCGGGAGACCAGGTCCGCGGTGACGATCCGGTTCTCGTCGTAGCCCTCGGTGCCGCCGACGTAGTCGCCGCCGCAGGTGACCAGGACCAGGCGATGCGGGCCGGTCTGGGCGAACCAGCCGGGAGCCTGCGCGGGCAGCTGTTCCTTCGGGATCGTGGCCGCGCCGGTGACGCGGTAGAGCCAGCGGCCGCCGGACGCGTCGACGATGCTGACGTTGTCGCCGTCGCGGACGCGCCACAGGTCGTCGAAGGGGCCCTTCGTGCCCGCCCAGTTGACGTGTCCGGACAGCACCGCCGCACCCTGTGCCGCGCCGAGGCGAGCGCCCCACCACGCCGCGTCGCCGAGGCCGCGCGGGATCGGCAGGATGCCTTTCTGGGTGATCTCGACGCGTTTCAGCCGCGCCTCGGACCCGTCCGGCAACCGGATGCTGCCGGGCCGCTGGAGGCCGATCGCCTGGCCGTCGGAGGGCAGCTCGGCGGGCGCGCCGTCCTCGCCCGGCAGCGAACCCGGCGGCGGATCGGCCACGACGGCGGTCGGGGCGGGCACCCAGGTCAGGACGATCACGCCAGCCGCGATCGCGAGGACGGCGATCACCGCTGACGCGACCGTCAGCACGGTGCGCGACACTATTCGCCGCGGGAGCGGACGACCCGCGCCGCGCGGCGCCGGCCGAGCACGATCGCGACCGCGCCGAAGAGCAGACCGCCGCCAAGCAGGCCGAAGCCGAGCGGAAGGCGCAGGTCACTGGACGGCGCGGCGGCCCCGGCGTAACCGGCCGGGACCTCGGTGGGCACCGACGGCTGCTGCACGGTGTTCGTGGAGCCCGTGCCGGAGCCGTTGCCCGCCGCGGCGACGAAGTTCTTCGGGATCGAGCAGCTGACGCCGCCGAGCACCATGGTGGTCTGCACGTCGCTCAGCTTGGTGTTCTTGCTGTCGTGCGCGTGCGTGGTGATCTCGACGCGCCAGCCCGCCTGCGCGGTGACGTCGCCCGAGCGCCAGCCGTCCTGCTTGATCAGCTGGTCGAACGCGGAAACGCGGGACACGACGACGTCTGAGGTGGTCTTGCCGGCGTCGGTCTGCGGCACGTCAGTGGGCGCGCCCATCTTGAGGCCGGTGACGGTGAGCGTCCCGCTGGCCGGCATCGCGACCTGCTTCAGCGCGTCGTCCGCGCCGCGCACCCAGACCCGGGCGGCCGTGGTGGCACCGGTGACCTTGCCGGGGCCGGAGCAGTCGACCGAACTGCGCGCGCCCTCGAGCACGAGCATCGTGTTGTCGAGCGCCTTGGGCTTCTTGCGGCCGTTGTCGCGCAGCGCGTAGTTCGTCTCCGCGACGGCGGTGGGCACGTGCGTGGTCTGCAGCGCGGCGATGACCTGGTGGTCCCGGCTCGCGATGCCCGCCGGGTACGGGCTCGCCGAGCCGTCCCCGTACTTGCCGAGGTCGATCTGGTAGTTCGGGCCGAAAGTGGTGCGCTCGCCGTCGTTCTTCGGCACCGCCACCCGGTCGGTGCCGAGCTGCGACTGCCCGGGCGTGAGCGGGGACCGCTGGGTTTCGGTGATGAGCGCGCCGCCGTGCTGCGGGTCGCCGCCGAGCCGGACGGACGCCACGTTCGCGAACGACACCGGCCCCGTCTTCTCGTCGACGGCCTGCCCGGCCGGGGTCTGCGCCGATGCGGCCGGAGCCAGCGCCGGCAGTGCCACCAGGGCCGCCACCGCGGCCTTCGTCACGAAACGAGTCATGTCTCCCCACTGCCCTCCGGCAACCCCGAGCGATCCGCCACTGTACGAGACGCGGCGAAACGCCCCCGCGACAACCTTGCACCGTCCGCCACCACTTGCGAAGCCGACAAGCCAAATCTTCACGAACTCACCCGATCGGGTCAATCCGGAACGCGGCTCCCCCTGGGCCCGGCGATCACCGGGCCCAGGGAAGGGAACACTACGATGGCGGCGAAGGTTATCGGCAATGACATCCGGCTTCGGAAACGCCGCCCCCGGTCCCGCCACGGTTCCCGCCGCAGGCCCGGAGGCAGCGGACGAGGCTGGCGGCGGGACGCGAGTGGGAGGCAGCGATGACATCGGCACCTTCGAGCGCCCTGTCCGACGGCTGGGGAGCCGGGGTTTCTGGCGTGACCGGGAACGCTGCGGAGCCCGGGGGGAACGACGTCCCGGCTGGAACCGCTGGGGCTTCTGGGGCTTCCGTGGAGCGGGCTGGCACGGCTACGGCCAGTTCGGCCAGCGCAGCTTCCGCTGGAACTTCCGCGGAGCAGGCTGGCACGGCTGCGGCAGGCTCGGGCGGTGCAGGCTCCGCTGCGGCTTCCTCGGAGCAGGCTGCGGCTAGTTCGGCCGGTGCAGGTTCCGCTGGTTCGGGCCAGGCTGCCAGCGATGCTCGGGCGGAGCTGCCTGCGGACCCGCCGCATCCCGCCGCCGATGGCTCAGCCAGCCGACCTGACGGTTCCAGCGCCGCGGGCGAGGCCGCCAGCGGCACGCAGGCAGAGCTGCCCGCGGACCCACCGCATCCGGTCGGTGCGGGCGGGTCAGCCGGGCGGTCCGCGGGTGCCGGACCGGCGGTCGTGCCCGCGGGTGCGCTCGCCGACGCGGGCGAACTGCTCCGGGCGCTCGCCGCTCCGGTGCGGATCGCTATCGTGCTGCAGTTGCGGGAGGCGGACCGGTGCGTGCACGAACTCGTGGACGAACTCGACGTCGCCCAGCCGTTGATCAGCCAGCACCTGCGCGTCCTCAAGACCGCGGGCGTGGTGCAGGGTGAGCGGCGCGGCCGCGAGGTCGTCTACCGGCTGGTGGACGACCACCTGGCGCACATCGTCGTCGACGCGGTCACCCACGTGCAGGAAGGGAAGTGACGATGTCCTCGGTCCCCAAACCGGTCCCGGTGCCAGGCCGGCGTTCCACGAAGCAGCGCGCGGCGGTGGTCGACCTGCTCAGCACCGTGGACGACTTCCGCTCCGCCCAGGAGTTGCACGACGAACTCCGCAAGCGCGGCGACGGCATCGGCCTGACCACCGTCTACCGGACGCTGCAGTCGCTCTCCGAGGCGGGCGAGATCGACGTGCTGCGCACCGACTCGGGCGAGGCGATCTACCGCCGGTGCTCGTCGCACCACCACCATCACCTCGTGTGCCGCGTGTGCGGGCGCACGGTGGAGGTCGAGGGTCCCGCGGTGGAGCGCTGGGCGGAGAAGATCGCGGCGGACCACGGGTTCACCGACATCAGCCACACCGTGGAGATCACCGGGACCTGCGCCGAGCACTCGAGCTGACCCGCTCCCGAGGCACACCTGCCCGGGCTCGCTGGAGCGTTCCGGTTCGCGGAGCGCATGCGGTGCCGAGCCTCAAGCTGCCCGTCCGGCGGCGGAACCGTCCTGGGGCTGTCCGGGGAAGCTGGCGAGGATCCGAAGGCCAGCGGAGTGCTGCGAGGCCGCACGGGTTTCGCAAGGCCGCAGGGTGTCGCAACTCTGAGCGACTCGAACCGGTCGCGGTCAGGATTCCGTCCGGGGGCTGTCTCAAGTGGCGGGCTTGAGCGAGCGTGCGAGGCGGAATCCGCTCCGGGATCAGCCGAAGAAACTCAGGTGCACCGGGCGGGCGGATGCGGCGGTCCGCGTTCCGAGACGGTCGTCGCCGAGGGGTCGGGGGCGTTGCTCCTTTCAGTACTCATACGGGTCCTTCGGCGCGGTGATCCGCTCGACTGTCGCCGGGACCAGGTCTGGCGTGTAGCTGTTCGCCTCGGTCGCCGTGCCCGGGACGATCTGGCCGGTGACCCGCAGCCAGGTGTCGCTCGGGAAGCGGTCGGCATCGCCGCCCTTGAGGTGCACGGTCACTGGTGCCGCGTCGGCCGCGCAGCAGCTGATTACCAGGCGGGCCAACAGGGTTTGGCCTCCGGTGTGGACGACGAATCCGGAGATCTCGACGGTGCGGCCGTTCATGGTGCCGTTGGCGTCCCAGCCCGCTCGGGTGACGACCTCGTTCATCGCCATCGGCACCACCGCGCCCGCGGGCAGCGGGGGGAACGCGGCTGCGGACGTAGTCGCGGCGCTGGCGGGCAGGCGGGCTTCGGTGCGGGTGACGGAATCCGCGCCGAGGGCGGGCGGAGCGACGAGGAAGACCGCCAGCACCGGGACTACCAGCAGCCAGGCCGATCGCGCTGGGTGGTGGTGGCCGTGACCGTCCGCGGCTGAGTGCGCAGTGTCCACTTCGGACTCGTGGGCCGCTTTCGCCGCAGCGCGCACGGTGGCGATGTCGCGGACGATGGCTGCGACTCCCAGCAGGAGCATCACTGCGCCGCCGGCGATGATCCATGGCTGCTGGGCTGGCTTCACGTAGCGCAGGTAGTCGCCGTTGAGAGCGATCTTCACTAGCGCGCCGCCCAGCAGGATCAGCAGCACGTTCTGCGTTTCGCGCCTCATTGGACTCCCCCGAGGAAAATCACGCCCGCCACGGTGCCGCAGGCGATCGCCACCACGAAGGTGACCGGGGCGAACCTCGCGGTGAACGAGCGGCCGAAAGTGCCGGTCTGCAAGGCGAACAGCTTGACGTCGATGGCCGGGCCGACCACCAGGAACACCAGCTTCGGCAGCAATGGCACGGCGGTGAGCGAAGCGGCAACGAACGCGTCAGCCTCGCTGCACAGCGCGAGGACCACGGCCAGGACCGCCATCACGACTACGCCGACGATGATCTGTCCGGACAACACTTCGAACCACTTCGCGGGCACGAGAACGTTGAGGGACGCGGAAATCAGCGCGCCGAGCACGAGAAATCCGCCTGCTTCCACGAGATCGGTGCGTGCGGTTTCGGCGAATACGCGCCATCGATGTCCTGGCTCGACGTCGGGCAGCCGGCGCAGCGCGCGTTCGGTGATCCACGAGAGTTTGCCCCACCGGGCCCAGATCCAGCCCATCACCATCGCGGTGGCGAGCGAACCGGCGAACCGCGCCAGCACCATTTCCGGACGGCCGGGGAAGGCGACCGCTGTGGCCACCAGCACCACCGGGTTCACCGCGGGCGCGGCGAGCAGGAAGGTGAGCGCGGCGGCGGGCGCGACGCCCTGCCCGATCAGCCGCCGCGCGACCGGGACCGACGCGCATTCGCAACCGGGCAACGCGACGCCCGCCAGCCCGGCGACGCCGACCGCGGCCGACGCCTTCTTCGGCAGCACCCGTTCCAGCACGCGGGCGGGCACGAATGCCGCGATCGCGCCGCTGATCAGCACTCCGAGCACGAGAAACGGCAGCGCCTGCACGCACACCGCGACGAACACGGTGGACCCGGTGCGCAGCGCGGGCACGTTGAAGAGGTCCTGGAGCTGGCTCTGCGCGAGGACAGCCACGAGCAGCACGGCGCACAGGATCTCGATGGAGCTGATTCGGAACCGCCTCGTGCGGGGACGCTCCTCGGCGGCGTTGTTGGAAAGGGTTTCCACGAAGGCGATGATGCCAGCCGGGTCCGACAGAACCCTAGCCGCCGGTGTCGCGAGGGGACCCCTCGTGCCGGTTTTGCGGGAATGTCACTCGATGGGGAGGGAGGAAAGGGCGGAATCGGGCGGGTGGAGACGCGGGATCGGGATGGTGGCGGGGCTTGGGGCGGGTGGCGGAACGGGCCGGGACGGCAGCAGAGCCACGCACGAACGACCGAACGCAACCGCCGCAACAGCGGGGCTCGGCACGAACAACCGAGCGCAACCACCACAACAACCGGGCTCGGCACGAACGACCGAACGCAAACACCACAGCAGCAGAACCACGAGTCGTGGAAGCTTGAACGGACGGAGTTGGCGGCGGGACGAGCAGGCGGGGGGCAACCTGGCCCACCTGCGAGCCCCAGCCCCAGCAGGTCAGCGGAACAGGCGGAAGAACCCGCGCACCTGTTCGACCAGCGACTCCGGCTGCTCCAGCGCGGCGAAGTGGCCGCCACGCGGCAGCTCCTCGAACCAGCGCAGGTCGGTGAACCGCAGTTCGGCCTCGCGTCTCGACGGGCGGGTGATGTCGCGCGGGTAGATCGACAGTCCGGACGGTGCGGTCACCTTGTCCCGGAAATGGGCGAAGCTCTCCCAGTACAGGCGCGCCGACGACGTGGCCGACGCGGTGAACCAGTAGACCGAGATCTCGTCGAGGATCGCCTGCCGCGGCACCGCGTCCTCGGGATGGCCGTCGTTGTCCGTCCACGCCCAGAACTTCTCGGCGATCCAGGCGGCTTGTCCCGCCGGGGAGTCGGTGAGGCCGTAGCCGAGGGTCTGCGGCCGGGTCGACTGGAGTGCCGAGTATCCCCGGCCGGTGCGCTGCATTTCCTTCTCTGCCTCGAGATTCGCCAGTTCCGCGGGCGTCGGGTCGTCGAACGTGCCCGCCGCTACGGAGCCCAGGTTCAGGTGCACGGCAGCGACTCGCTCGGGGGCTACCTCGCCCAGCGCGCCGGACACTGCCGAACCCCAGTCGCCGCCCTGGGCGCCGTAGCGTTCGTAGCCCAGCGAGACCATCAACGTGTCCCAGGCGCGCGCGGTGCGAGTGACGCCCCAGCCGGTCGTCGACGGCTTGTCGCTCCAGCCGTATCCGGGCAACGACGGCGCGACTACGTGGAACGCGTCCGCTGGGTCGCCGCCGTGGGCGCGCGGGTCGGTCAGCGGGCCTAGGATCTCCAGGAACTCCAGCACCGAGCCCGGCCATCCGTGCGTGAGCACGAGCGGGAACGCGTCCGGCTCCGGCGAGCGGACGTGCAGGAAGTGGATGCCCAGCCCGTCGATCGTGTCTCGGTACTGCGGGAACGCGTTCAGCCGCTTGGCGAAGCCGAAGTCGTAGTCCTCGGCCCAGCTGCGGCACAGCTCTTGCGCGTACGCCAGTGGCAAGCCCTGCGACCAGTCGTCCACTGGCTCGCGTTCGGGCCATCGGGTCCGGCGCAATCGGTCGCGCAGGTCCGCGATCTCGGCTTCGGTGACGCTGACCTCGAACGGCTCAGCAGGCATGGCAAGGCTCCTTACTGGACAAGGTCAGGCTGAGGACAAGCCCGGCTAGGGGAAGCGCCGCGAGCATCGCGAGGGCCACCGGCGCGGGCACGATGCCGGACAGACCCGCGACGGCGGCCGGGCCGATCCCGCCGCCCAGGGCGTTCATGAAGTTGAGCAGGCTTTGCGCGGTGTCACGGTCGTCCGCGGCGACCAGGTCCGGAACCAGGCCCACCAGCACGGCCTGGGCGCCGGCGAACCCGCACACGGTCAACGCCGTGCCGGCGACAACCGGGATCGGCCCGGGGAAGATCGCGACCACGAGCACGCCGGCGACGGTGAGCGCGGCAAGCCCGGCCGACACCTGCCAGCCGGTGAACCGGGCGGTCAACGTGCCGGCCAGCCGCCCGGCCAGCACCGAGCAGGCGGCGGCCGGGACCAGCAGCAGGCCGGCTTCCAAAGGGCCGCCGCCGGTGGCCTGCTCGATCAGGGATGGGGCGCGGAACAGGACCCCGTAGTAGCCGGCGAAGACCGTGCTGCCGATGAGCCCGGCCGCCAGGAAGCCGCGGGACGCGATCACCCGCCGAGGCACGAATCCGTCAGGGGTGCTTCGCACGCGCCACCACAGTCCCACGGCAGCGAGCGCTCCAGCGGCAGCCACGACGAGCGTGACCGGAGCGGGCAGGCCGACCGAATGTGCCTGCAGCAGCGTGATCAAGGAGCCGGCGAGCACCGACAGCACGGCCGCGCCGACGATATCGAGTCGCCTGGTCGAGCCGGTTCGCTTGCCGCTTAGCGCGCGCCTGCTCGGCCACGCGGCCAGCAGGAGAGGCAGCGCGAGAACCGGGATCGCGAGCACGACACGCCATCCGAGCCATGCGGTCACCGCCCCGCCCAGCAGGGTCCCGCACCCCGACGCCGTCGCGCTGGCGGCCGCGATGATTCCCAGTGCGCTGATCCGTTGCCGACCGGGAAGAGCGGTGGCCGCGGCGAAGACGGCGATCACGGTCGCGCCCGCCCCAGCGCCGCCGATCAGCCGGCCGACGATCACGACGGACAGTGTCGGCCCGGCTCCGGCGAGCGTGGAGCCCGCAGCGAGCGTCACGACCCCGGCCACGAGGATGTGGAAGGGGCTCCAGCGGACCAGCAGCCGGCCCGCGATCGGCATCGCGAGCGCGGAGGTCAGCGACCACGCGGCGAGAATCCACGCGGTGGCCCCGAACGGCACCGCGAGTGCGCGGCCGATGGCGGGCAGGGCGACCGACGGCGCGCCCAGTGCCACGTACATCGGCAGCACCAGCATCCCCAGCGTCAGCCCCAGCCGACGCCCGTCCGGGACCGTCCCCCGCCGAGTATCGTGTGACACGAGAAAGTTCATTTGAGTGTCACGATACGAGGCAGCGAGGAGACACGTCAAATGCGGGATGCGTGTTACAGCCCGGCGGCGGTCCAGACGGCTGTCGACCTGGCCAACACCTTGAAACCAGTCAAGGGAGAGGACGCGCTCGAGACCGTGGAGCAGCTCCGGGACTTCCTGGACGACCATCTCGCGGCGATGAGTTCGCGCCGTCTCACCCGCGTCGACCTGGCGGAAGTCCGCGAATTGCGCGCGACGGTGCGCGAGGTGCTTGAACGAGCGAACGAGGACGCGGTCGAAGCCGCGGATCTGATCAACGACGGTCTGCGTCGCAACCGCGCCACCCCGGTACTGCGCCATGAGGACGGCCGCTGGTGGACCGAGGTGACCGCCGACGCCGACAGCTGCTCAGCACACCTGGCCGCGGCCACGCTCAGCGCACTGGCCTCCGTAATCGCCACGCTCGGTCCCGAGCGTCTGGGCGTCTGTGCCGGGCCGCACTGCCGGGCCACTTACGTGGACCTCTCCCGCAACGGCTCGAAGCAGTACTGCACCCGAAACTGCGCGCACCGGGCCAGCGTCGCGGCCTACCGGAGCCGACAGCAAACATAACCAGGCCAAGGAAAAACGCAGAAACCCGGCTCAGGCCTCGACTCCGGGCAGCTCCGCCCGCAGCTGCGAAGCCGTGGAAACCACCAGCATCAGCAACGTCCCAAGAGGCGACGGGTCCATCCCCTCCGCCGGGAACGCGTACCGCAGCGTCACGTCCATCCCGCGCTCCGTGTGGCCGACCCCCAAGGTCCCGAACAGGCCCTGCCCGGCCCGTTCGGCGACGGCGACCGCGAGGGCCGGGTCGTCGGCCAGGTCCCAGGCCACGACGCAGGTCAGGCTGAGCACCGTGAGGCCGTCGGCCAGGCGGGTCGCCTGGATGACGCACGGGACGTCCGCGTGGGAGAACGTGATCGCGCCGTCGTCGTCGACGTGGACTTCCAGGTAGCGTTCCAGTGCTTCGCGCGCCCGGGTGAGCAGTGCGCCGGTCTCGGCGGCTTCCGCGGTGCTCATTTCGTGCTCCCTGCCTGGTCCACCGCACCGCCGAAGCGACGGTCGCGTTTCGCGAAGTCGAGGCACGCCTGCCACAGGTGCGTCCGGTCGAAGTCCGGGAACAGCGTGTCCTGGTAGACCATCTCCGCGTACGCCGACTGCCACACCAGGAAGTTCGACGTCCGCTGCTCCCCGGACGGCCGCAGGAACAGGTCCACGTCCGGCATTTCCGGCTGGTACAGGTACTTCCCGATGGTGCGCTCGTCGATCTTGTCCGGGTTGATCTTGCCCGCCGCGACGTCCTGGCCGATCCGGCGCATCGCGTCGCCCAGCTCGGCGCGGCCGCCGTAGTTGACGCACATCGTCATGTTGAGCTTGGTGTTGTTCTTGGTCTTCTCTTCGGCGATCTGCAGTTCCTTGATCACGCTGGCCCACAGCTTCGGCCGCCGCCCCGCCCAGCGGATGCGCACGCCGATCGAGCCGAGGTAGTCGACCTGGCGGCGGATGGTGTCGCGGTTGAAACCCATCAGGAACCGGACTTCCTCGGGGCTGCGCTTCCAGTTCTCCGTCGAGAACGCGTACACCGACAGCCACTTCACGCCGATCTCGACCGCGCCGCTCGCGACGTCGATCATCACGGCCTCGCCGCGTTTGTGGCCCTCGATCCGCGGCAGGCCGCGCTGGTTGGCCCAGCGGCCGTTGCCGTCCATGACGAGGGCGACGTGCTTCGGCACCAGCTCCGCCGGGATCTCCGGCGGTTTCGCGCCGGAGGCGTGCGGCTCCGGGTCTCGCAGCTCGTACCCCGCCGAGCGGGTCTCCCGTCCCCTGCGCAGCACTCACGGCCTCCTGAAGAATGGACTTCCTACCCGGCCGACCCTACTGGGCCCGGACCGGCGGCCTCCCGGGCACGCCGCTCCACGAGCGGAAGCGACCGCAACTGCCGTTCCAGATGCCATTGCAGATGCGCCGCGACCAGGCCGGACGCGTCCCGGCGGGTGATCCCGGGCGACGATTCGGCGACCGCCCACTCCCCCTGCAGCAGCGCGTCGAGCAGGGTCAGCACCTCGGGCGCGGGATGCACCGAGCCGGCGATGCGGCAGTCCGGGCACATCGAACCGCCGGCGGCGACGTTGAACGCGGCGTGCGGGCCGGGCAGGCCGCAGCGGGCGCATTCGGTGATGGCCGGGGCCCAGCCCGCGTAGGCCATGGCCCGGAGGAAGAACGCGTCGAGCACCAGCGACGCGTCCCGCTGTCCGCCGACCAGTGCGCGCAACGCACCTACGACCAGCAGGTACAGCTTCAGGACCGGCTCGCCCTCCTCAGCGGACAGCCGGTCCGCGGTTTCCGCGATCGCGGACGCCGCGGTGTAGCGCTGGTAGTCGGCCACCAGCGGCAGTGCGAACGCGTCGACCGTCTCGACCTGGGTGATGACGTCGAGCGAGCGGCCGGGATAGAACTGCACGTCCACGTGCCCGAACGGCTCCAGCCGCGCCCCGAACCGCGACGAGGTGCGCCGCACGCCCTTCGCGACGGCCCGGACCTTGCCGTGCCGCCTCGTGAGCAGGGTGACGATCCGGTCGGCCTCGCCCAGCTTGTGCGTGCGCAGCACCACCCCGGTGTCGCGGTAGAGGTTCACCACCCCGACATCGTCCCACTTCGGGGGCGACGCCGGGGCGGGACACCCTGGTTCAGCAGTAGCTGCCGGTGCAGTAGTAGCTGTGCACCTCGGACGCGGCCACCAGGCTGATGATGATCAGGATGATCGCGACGACCCAGCCGAGCGCCCCGAGGATGGTGGCGATGAGGCACAGCGTCTTCGTCGTCTGCGACGCCTGCTGGGCCATCGCGTAGTTGCCCTGCATCTTGTACGTCTGGACCTCGTTCGACTTCATGATCGCGAAGATCGCGAGGATCCACATCAGGAAGATGCAGCCGATCGCCCAGCCCTTATAGTCCTTGATGGCGCTCATGTCGCCGCCGGGCGCGCCGCCGCCGAAAGCGGGCTGGCCATACGGCGCGGGCTGGCCGTAGTGCTGCTGCGGGTACGGCTGTGCCGGGGTGGCGCCGGACTGCGGATACGGCTGCTGGCCGTACGGCTGCTGGGGCTGGCCGCCGTAGGGCTGCTGCGGCTGGCCGTAAGGATTGGTCATCTGGGTTCTCCCCCGGTTTACTCGTTCTTACAGTGAATCGGTACGGATCAGGACTGCGGTGTTTCCGGTGTGGTCATCTGCGCTGGTGCGGGTTCATCGGCTGCGGCTGGCCGGCATGGCCGGGGTGGCCGAATCCTTGCCGCGGCCCGGTCCCCGGCGCCGGCGGCTGGCCGAAGCCCGGGTGCGGAGCGCCGAAACCGGGCTGTGCGGCGGGAAATCCGCCCGGCTGCCCGTATCCCCCGGCCCGCGGCGCCGAAGGAACAGGCACGACGACGGTGTTCAGGATCTTGTCCGAGAACGTCTGCGCCTTGTCGTCCCACAGCGGCCACAGGAAACCGAGGGCGAACGCCAAGCTGTCCAGCGCGTGCGCGAGGTCGCGGACGAACGCCGTCCCGGCGCCGATCGGCTCGCCGGTGGCCTCGCTGACGAGTTTGATGCCGACGACGCGCTTGCCGAGCGACTGGCCGGTGTTGCCGCCGTTGATCCAGCGGTTGACGACCGTCCAGGCGACGTTGCCGAGAATGGTCAGGGCGTAAACGATCGTGCCCGCGATTCCCGACACCATCGTCAGGAGCAGCGCCGCGAGGAGCCCGGCGAGAAGCGGGGCGAGGTCGATGAGGTAGGCCCCGGCGCGCTGGCCCCAGCTCGCGTAGACCGGGCCGTACCCGGCGAACTGGGGGTAGCCGCCCGGTGCCCGCTGTCCCGGCGGCGCGCCCAGGGACGGTCCGCCTTGAGGCGGGCCGCCGGGGTGGCCGTAGGGATAGGTCATCGAGTGTCCCCCTCGTCGTGGTCTCGGCAGGCGAGCGCTGTCGCGGCCTTTGTGGACACGTCAGTGCGCGGGAGCGTACCTCGTCCGGCGGGGCCGGGCCGCGCAGGTGTCCGCATCGGGTGACGGGTTGGACGCGACGGCGGCCGGGCCGGTTCCGGCGACGGCGAAAACGGGGCTAACTCAGACGAACAGGCTGGTGAACGGCGGGAACGGAATGTTGCGCGCGACGAACCACAGCACGAACACGACCGCGACGACGTGCGGCGTCCAGCGCCAGTGCAGCCAGGACCGCATCGTCCGGCCGCGCAGCCGTCCCAGTGTCCACGCGAGACCGCTCCACGCGAACAGCGCGACGAACCCCAGCGCCACCGCGTTGTAGTGCAGCGCGGCGGAAAAATCGCCGTGCAGCACGCTGTATGCCATCCGCAGCCCGCCGCAGCCGGGGCAGTCGATCCCGAAAAGCAGCTTCGTCGGGCACACCGGGAGCGGGCCGCCGGGGGTGGTCGGATCGGCGAACCACACCACGGCGCACGCGATGCCGATGCCGCCCGCCGCGGCCGCCGGAGCGGCGAGAGCCCTTGCCACCGCACGGGTTCCGCGCGCCGGCAGTCCGGAGTAGACGGTGCTCAATGCCACCAGAGCACGTTTCCGGCGATCAGCAGCACGACGAGCGCGACGAGCACGTACAGCCCGACCAGGATGGCGATGCTGAGCGCCGACCACATCGCCCACTTGCGCGCCTCGTCCGCGGCGCGGTGCGCTTCGGCCGCGTATCCCTGGTACCACAAGGTGTTCACCTGGCTGGCCTTGACGATCGCGACGATCCCCAGCGGCAGGCAGCAGAACACGGTCGCCAGGATCGCCCACACCAGATTGCTGTCCGGCGGCGGCGGATACTGCGGCGGGTAACCGTACGACGGAGGGTACGGGCCCTGCGGCGGATACGGGCCGGTCATGCGGTCCCCCTGGACAAATCGGGTGCGGTTCGGCCTGACGCTACCCGCCCGCGCGGGCGGGCGGGATCACCACCGGTCAGAAACCCAGCCTGCGCAGCTGCTTCGGGTCCCGCTGCCAGTCCTTGGCGACCTTGATGTGCAGGTCGAGATAGACCTTCGTGCCCAGCAGCCGCTCGATGTGCTTGCGCGCGGTCGCGCCGACCTCCCGCAGCCGTTCGCCCTTGTGCCCGAGGATGATCCCCTTCTGGCTGGGGCGTTCCACGTACAGCAGCGCGTGGATGTCGATGAGGTCGTCGCGGTCCTCGCGCGGGATCATTTCCTCGACGGTCACCGCGATGGAGTGCGGCAGTTCGTCGCGGACGCCTTCGAGCGCGGCTTCGCGGATCAGCTCGGCGACGAGCGTCTGCTCGGGCTCGTCGGTGAGTTCGCCGCCCGGGTACAGCTGCGGTCCTTCGGGCAGCCGCTGCACCAGCAGGTCGGCGACCGTCTGCACCTGGAAACCGTCCACAGCGGACACCGGCACGAGGTCGGCGAACTCCATCACCTCTTGCAGCGCGACGAGCTGCTCGGCGACCTGTTCCGGCTTCACCAGGTCGGTCTTGGTGACGACGCCGATCACCGGGGTGCGCCGGGCGATCTTCTTCAGCTCGGCGGCGATGAACCGGTCTCCGGGGCCGATTTTCTCGTTGGCGGGCACGCAGAACCCGACAACGTCCACTTCGGACCACGTCTCGTGCACGACGTCGTTGAGCCGCTGGCCGAGCAGCGTGCGCGGACGGTGCAGGCCGGGGGTGTCGATGATCACCAGCTGCGCGTCCTCGCGGTGCACGATGCCGCGGATGGCGTGCCGGGTGGTCTGCGGTTTGCTGGAGGTGATCGCGACCTTCGAGCCGACGAGCGCGTTGGTGAGCGTCGATTTGCCCGCGTTGGGACGGCCGACGAAGCAGGCGAAACCGGAACGATGCGGCTCAGTCACGACTGGAGCACCTCGACCACGGCACCGGACGGATCGGCGAAGATGATCGGCGCGGCCTTGGTCACGTCGCGGACCGCGTGCACGGACGCCTCGGCGACCAGCGCGTCGGCGGTGACCACGGCGGCGGCTTCGAGCCCCTCCGCGCCGCTGGACAGCGCGGCGGCGACGGCGGCCTGCACGGCGGTGAGCTTGAACGACGGCTGGTCGACGGTGGCGGCGGCGTAGGTGCGGCCGTCGCTGTCGCGGACCGCGGCGCCTTCCGCGGCTCCGGTGCGGGCGCGGGCCGACCGGGCCAGGGTGACCAGCTTCTGGTCCTCGGCGTCGAGGTCAGGCATGTTCGACTCTCCTGTCGTGCTCTTCGGGCTGGGGCGGGCGGGTGCGCGGGCGCGCCGACGACGGCCGGACGACCACGGACGTGATGCGCATCCGGCCGCGGCGGTCCTTTCCCCTTCGGCGAACAGCCGAAGACCGGCGACCTCGGCTTCGGCCCCCGGCAGCGGGACCCTACCCAGTCGCTCGGCGAGCAGCCCGCCGACGGTCTCCACGTCGTGGTCTTCGAGGTCGATGCCGAACAGTTCGCCGAGGTCGTCGACGCTGAGCCGGGACGACACGCGGACCGAGCCGTCCTCGAGTTCTTCGACGTCGGGGCGTTCGTCGGCGTCGGATTCGTCGGTGATCTCGCCGACGATCTCCTCCAGGATGTCCTCGATGGTGAGCAGGCCCGCGGTGCCGCCGTACTCGTCGACCGCGATCGCCATGTGGTTGTGCGTGCGCTGCATTTCCTTCAGCAGCTCGTCGAGCCGCTTGGAGTCGGGCACGAAGCTCGCCGGATTCATCACGGCGTCGACCACGGTGCTCGGCCCGTCCGGGCCCATGTACTCGGGCATGAGGTCTTTGATGTTGACCACGCCGACGATGTCGTCCACCGAATCGTCGATCACCGGAACGCGGGTGAAGCCGGTGCGCAGCGCGAGCGCGAGGGCCTGGCGGACGGTTTTGGTGCGCTCGATCCACACGATTTCCGTGCGCGGCACCATGACCTCGCGGGCGACGGTGTCGCCGAGTTCGAACACCGAGTGGATCATCTCGCGCTCGGAGTCCTCCACGACGCCGCGTTCCTGCGCGAGGTCGACCAGCTCGCGCAGCTCGACCTCGGAGGTGAACGGGCCTTCGCGGAAACCGCGGCCGGGGGTGATCGCGTTGCCGAGCACGATCAGCAGCCGCGACAGCGGGCCGAGGACCGTGCCGAGGGCGCGGACCGGTCCGGCGACGATCGTGCCGACGCGGTAGGGATGCTGGCGGCCGATGGTGCGCGGGCCGACGCCGATGATGACGTAGCTGACCACGACCATGACGACCGCGGACACCAGGATGGCGAGCCACAGCCGGTCGAACCACGCGACGAAGGACACGGTGACCAGCACCGTGGCGGTGATTTCGCAGGCGAGCCGCAGCAGGAGCAGCAGGTTGATGTGCCTGCGGCGTTCGGCGACGACCGCGGCGAGCTGGCGGGCGCCGACGCGGCCGGTGCGGACGAGGCCGTCGACCCTGGCCTGCGACACCGTGCCGACCGCGGCGTCGGCGGCGGCGAACACGCCGGCGAGCAGCACCAGCGTCACCGCGATGACGACCTGTGCCGGGGGGTTTCCCATGGTCGGACCCTAGGGCGTTTCCCCGGGCTGCGGCGCGTCGAGCCCGGCGATGCCGAGCACGCGGTCGTCGACGTCGCGTTGCGCGTCGCGGGCCTCGTGCGCCGCGACCGCGGCCTGGAATTCGCCGAGGATCCGCTTCTGCAGCCCGAACATCTCGCGTTCCTCGGCGGGTTCGGCGTGGTCGTAGCCGAGCAGGTGGAGGCAGCCGTGGACGGTGAGCAGGTGCAGTTCGTCGATCAGCCGGTGGCCCGCGGTTTTCGCCTGGTCCTTCGCGAAGGCCGGGCAGAGCACGATGTCGCCGAGCAGCGCCGGGGACGAGTCGGGCGCGTCCGGGCGGCGCGAGGAGTCGAGTTCGTCCATCGGGAAGGCCATGACGTCGGTGGGCCCCGGCAGGTCCATCCAGCGTTCGTGCAGGTCTTCCATCACCTCGAGGGTGACGCACAGGATGGACAGCTCGGCGAGCGGGCTGACCTCCATTTTGTCGAGCGCGTAGCGGGCGGCGGAGACGATGGACGCCTCGTCGACGTCGACGCCGGATTCGTTGGCGATCTCGATGCTCATCGGCGGGTGCCTTTCCAGCCGCCGGTCTGCTGCTCCTGCGCGTCCTGCACGGCCTGCCACTTCTCGTACGCGTCGACGATGTCGCCGACCAGTTTGTGCCGGACGACGTCCTGGCTGGTGAGTTCGGCGAAGTGCAGGTCCTCGACGCCGCCGAGGATGTCGCGCACGACGCGGAGCCCGCTGCGCTGCCCGCCGGGGAGGTCGATCTGGGTGATGTCGCCGGTGACGACGATCTTGGCCCCGAACCCGAGCCGGGTGAGGAACATCTTCATCTGCTCGGGCGTGGTGTTCTGCGCCTCGTCGAGGATGATGAACGCGTCGTTCAGCGTGCGACCGCGCATATAGGCCAGCGGTGCGATTTCGATCGTGCCCGCCTGCATGAGCCGCGGAATCGACTCCGGCTCGACCATGTCGTGCAGCGCGTCGTAAAGCGGCCGCAGGTACGGGTCGATCTTCTCGTTCAGCGTGCCCGGCAGGTACCCGAGCCGCTCGCCGGCTTCGACCGCGGGCCGGGTCAGCACGATCCGCGTGACCTGCTTGGCCTGCAACGCCTGCACGGCCTTCGCCATCGCGAGATACGTCTTGCCGGTGCCGGCGGGCCCGATGCCGAAAACGATCGTGTGCTTGTCGATCGCGTCCACGTACCGCTTCTGGTTCAGCGTCTTGGGCCGGATGGTCTTCCCGCGCCGCGACACGATGTTGAGGCTCAGCACCTCGGCGGGCGACCCGTCGCCGCTGGACAGCATCCCCACCGTCCGCCGCACCGTGTCCGGCCCGACCTGCTGCCCGCCGCCGGCGAGCTGCACCAGCTCGGTGAACACCCGCTCGGCGAACGCCACGTCGGCCGGGGTGCCGGTCAGCGTGACCTCGTTGCCGCGCACGTGCACGTCCGCGGCCAGCAGCTCTTCGGCCACTCGCAAATTCTCGTCGCGCGACCCCAGCAGGCTCAGCTGAGCCCCGTCCGGGATCGGAAATCGAACCTGTGCCTCGGCCGATACCCGATTGTCAGGTCGGGCGGCTCCACCCGTCTCAGTTCCGGCCACGTGGCCTCGGTCCTGCTTTCTGCGCACTTCGCAAGTCGACGTACAGGGACCCTTGAATGCTACTTGCCCTGCTCCCCGCGCCGCAGCCCGGTTTCAGTGCACTCCGGCGCCTGGCCGCCCGAACAACCCCAACTGCTCCCCACCCAGGACATGGGCATGCACATGAAACACCGTCTGCCCAGCATCAGCATCGGTATTGAACACAACCCGATACCCACTCTCCGCAACACCCTCGACCTCAGCGACCTTCCGAGCAGCCACCAACACCCGGCTCAACAACTCGGGATCAGCCTCAGCCAACTCCCCCACATTCCGATACCTCTTCCGAGGCACCACCAGCACATGCACCCGAGCCTGCGGATTGATGTCCCGAAACGCGAACGTAGCGTCATCCTGATACACCACGTCCGCCGGAATCTCCCCAGCAATAATCCGCTCAAACAACGTCTCCGCCGCATCGCTCATGGGAACACCCTACAAACAGAGGCCCACCAACCCCAGAAGGCGACCGACGACGCACCAAGGCGACCGACGCACGAGACGCAACCACCGCACCGTGGGGGTCCGGGGGGCTCGGCCCCCCGGGAGTAATGGCGGAACCAGCGGCGGCGAAGAATCGCGCCAGCGATTCGAAGACGCCGCGGCGCGGTGGAGCCTGGGGGTCGCTCCACCGCCGCCGCGGCTCCGCCGGACCGAGGGGGAGGTGCCCGGCGGGGTTCGGGTTCGCGTACTCAAGAGTAATGCCCGCGGGCAAGCAGGCTGAAACCCTCGTGTTCGCACGTTGCGAAGCAGCGTAGCCGCCGGGGGTGCGGCGCGCCATCACCTGGTGCCGATGTTTAGGGGTTCTGCCGGGTTTTCCGGGCTCGCGGCTCAGTGCCAGCGGCCGGTGAGTACGCCCAGCGCACCCAGCGCGACGGCGGCCGCGGTGGAGGTGCGCAGGACGGTCGGGCCGAGGCGGACCGTGGTGGCTCCGGCGGCTTCGAGGGCGGCGAGTTCGTCGTCGGTGATGCCGCCTTCGGGGCCTACGACGAGGAGGAGGTCGCCACCGTCGGGCAGGTCGAGGTCGGCGAGTTTGCTGGTCACGCCGGATTCGAGGACCAGCGTCGCGGACATCGTGGCGGCGAGCTGCGCGAGTTCGCGCGTGCCGACCGGTTCGGCGACCACGGGCACGTGGGCGCGGCGAGCTTGTTTCGCGGCGGAGCGGGCGGTTGAGCGCCAACGGGCCAGTGCTTTGTCGCCGCGGGGCCCGTCGTCCCAGCGGGCGACGCTGCGGGCGGCGCGCCACGGCACGATCGCGTCCGCGCCGGCTTCGGTGGCCAGTTCGACGGCCAGCTCCCCGCGGTCGCCTTTCGCGAGCGCCTGGGCGACGTGGACGCGCAGCGCGGGCGGTTCCTCCTGCCAGCGCTCCAGGACGGTGAGGGTGACCGTCGGGGCGCGGCCGGCTTCGACGGCGTCCACGGCGCAGCGGGCCATCGCGCCGGCTCCGTCGGAGAGCACGAGCTGCTCCCCCACGCGCAGCCGGCGCACGGTGGCCGCGTGCCGGGCTTCCTCGCCGTCGAGCAGTGCCCGTCCTTCGGCGGGCACCGCCGGGGCGAGGAAGACCGGCAGTGTGGTTTCCGGCACAGTCAGCGGTTCTTCGCGCGCAGCTTGGAGAACAGGCCGCCGTGCTTGCTGCCGTTGGCGGCGAGCGTCGGCACTTCCTCGCCGCGCTGCTGGGCCAGCTCGACCAGCAGGTCGCGCTGGGACTCGTCGAGCTTGGTGGGCACCACGACGTCGATGTGCACGTGCAGGTCGCCGCGGCCGTCGACGCGGCCGGACGAGCGCAGCCGCGGCATGCCCTTGCCGGTGAGCACCAGTTCGGTGTTGGGCTGGGTGCCGGGTTCGACGTCGAGTTCGTAGTCGCCGTCGACCAGGGTGGCGATCGGGACCGTCGCGCCGAGCGCCGCGGTGGTCATCGGGATGCGGAAGTTGCAGTGCAGGTCGTTGCCCTCGCGGACGAACACCTCGTGCGGGGCCTCGTCGATCTCGACGTAGAGGTCGCCCGCCGGGCCGCCGCCGGGACCGACCTCGCCCTGGCCGGACAGCCGGATCCGCATGCCGTCGCCGACGCCCGGCGGGATCTTCGCGGTGACGTTGCGCCGCGACCGGATCCGGCCGTCGCCGCCGCACTGGCGGCACGGGTCGGGGATGACCTCGCCGAAGCCGCGGCACACCGGGCACGGGCGGGCGGTGACGACCTGGCCGAGGAACGACCGCTGCACGGACTGGACCTCGCCGGCCCCGCCGCAGGTGTCGCAGGTCTTGGTGCTCGTGCCCTCGGCGGTGCCCGCGCCGCGGCACAGGTCGCAGACGATCGCGGTGTCGACGGTGATCTCGCGGTCGACGCCGGTCGCGCACTCCTCGAGGGTGAGGCCGAGCCGGATCAGCGCGTCGGAGCCGGGCTGCACGCGGCTGCGCGGCCCGCGCCCCCGTCCGCCGCCTCCGCCCGCGGCGCCGAAAAAGGCGTCCATGATGTCGCCGAGCCCGCCGAAGCCGGCGAACGGGTCGCCGCCCCCGCCGCCGCGGCCGCCCGCGTCCATCGGGTCGCCGCCGAGGTCGACGATCTTGCGCTTCTGCGGATCGGAGAGCACCTCGTACGCGGTGGTCACCTCGCCGAAGCGGTGCTGGGCGTCCTCCGACGGGTTCACGTCGGGGTGCAGCTCACGGGCCAGCTTGCGGTACGCGCGCTTGATCTCCTGATCGCTCGCGTTCTTGGCCACCCCGAGGATCCCGTAGTAGTCCCTCGCCACGTTGCTCTGCCTTCTCCTTCGTGTTCCGCCACGTCCCCGGCCTGCCGCCGGTTCAGCGGCCGGACAGGATCTGCCCCACGTAGTTGGCGACCGCTCGGACCGCCGCGATCGTGCCCGGGTAGTCCATCCTGGTCGGCCCGACGACGCCCATCCCCCCGAGCAGCATGTCGTCCCGGCCGTAGCCGATGGACACGACCGAGGTGCTGCGCATCTGCTCGTCCTCATTTTCCTCACCGATGAGCACGGTGACCGCACCGGGGTTGCGGGCCGCGGCGAGCAGCTTCAGCACCACCACCTGTTCCTCGAGCGCCTCGAGCACCTGCCGCAGCGAGCCGGGGAAGTCCGCGACGTTGCGGGTGAGGTTGCCGGTGCCGCCGAGCACGATCCGCTCTTCCGGGTGCTCGACCAGCGATTCGACCAGGGTGGTGCAGATCCGGGTGAGGTGGTCGCGAAGGTCCGCGGGAGCGCCTTCGGGCAGCTCGGCCACGTTGGCCGCGGCGTCGGCCAGCCGCCGTCCGGCGAGCGCGCCGTTGAGCACCGTGCGCAGCCGCAGCACGGTCTCCTCGGTGACCACGTCGCCGAGGTCGACGGTGCGCTGGTCGACCCGGCCGGAGTCGGTGATCAGCACGAGCATGAGCCGCGCGGGCGTGAGCGGGACCACTTCGAGATGGCGCGCGACGGTGTTGGTGAGCATCGGGTACTGCACCACCGCGACCTGCCGGGTGAGCTGCGCGAGCAGCCGCACCGACCGGCGCAGCACGTCGTCGAGGTCGGTGCCGGAGTCGAGGAAGCTGGTGATCGCGCGGCGCTCGGCGCTCGAGAGCGGCTTGATCTCCGCGAGCCGGTCGACGAAGAGCCGGTAGCCCTTGTCGGTGGGGATCCGCCCGGCGCTCGTGTGCGGCTGCGCGATGTACCCCTCTTCCTCGAGAGCGGCCATGTCGTTGCGCACGGTGGCACTGGAAACGCCGAGGTTGTGCCGCTCGACGATCGTCTTCGACCCGACTGGCTCCTGGTTGGAGACGTAGTCGGCGACGATCGCGCGCAGCACCTCGAAGCGACGCTCGTCCGTGTTCGCCACCGGCACCTCCTTCGCGGTCATCCTGCTACTCACAACGAGTTTACGGACCCGGGAGTGCCCGGCGCGCCCACCGGTCTCGCCAGGGCCGGGTAAAACGCGGGCAAACAATTTTTAATAGCGACGAACCGGGCAATTCGAAACTTCGCTTGCACGGGGAACCGGAACCGGGTTTTCTGCCTCGGAAAGACTGTGAACAACTCGACCCGAAAGCAGCGGCCGACATGAACGCACTTTCTCCCGAAATCGCCGAAATCCGGCAACGGGCCGCCGAGGCGCAAGAACGGCTGAAGCACGTGTCGGCGACCGCCACGAGCCAGGACGGAGCGGTCACCGCGACCGTCAACACCGCCGGTGCGCTGCAGGAACTCCAGTTCGGCTCCCGCGCGGACGAGATGCCGCGCGCCGCGCTCGCCGCCGCCGTCCTGGCCACCGCGCGGCGTGCCCAAGCCCAGGCGGCGCAGCAGCTGACCGCGATCATGGCCCCGGTGATCGGCGAGAACAGCGACGCGATGAAATTCCTCGAAGAACAGATCCCGGAACCGGAAATTCCGGAGGAAAACCCCCGCCGTCGACCCCGCAGCCGCAATTCTTCGACGCGCAGGACGATTCCGCGCCGCCCGCCCGGCCCGCGCGGCCGGTCCGCCGCCCGGCGGACCCGACGGACGACGACGACTACTACGGCGGCCCGGTACTGGGGAGGAACTGATGGCGGACGGTGCGAAGGTCGACCTCCCGGCGCTGCGCGCGCACAAGGGCGAGGTCGAGGACATCGCGGCGGGCGTGCACACCGCGGCGCAGGCCACCGAGTCCGGCCAGTCGTTCGGCGACGACGCGTTCGGCATCGTCGGCCAGGTGTTCGCGATGCCGCTGCAGATCTGGATGTCGGTGGCGACCTCGTTCGTCCAGGACGTGGCCGGCGCGGCCGACGACATCGCGGACCGCCTGCAGCAGGCGCACGATCACTACGACAACCACGAGAAACAGACCGTCGGCCACATCAACGGTCTCGGCAAGGAGCTGCCGGAATGACCGAGACGCAGGAGAACCCGCTGGTCGCGAAGTCGGAGTCGCCGAGCGGGCTGACCACGAACATGGGGTCGTCCTCGAACGAACTGGACAACCTCAACGCGCAGACGTCCGGCTCCGGCATGCTCAACGACGTCGCGGCGACGCTCACCGACGCCCGCAAGGGCGACTGGGGCAACCTCGCGGTCGACGGCCTGACCGACGGCCTCGACCTGCTCGGTGCCGCGATGGACCCGCTCGGCACGCTGGCCAGCGCGGGCGTCGGCTGGCTGATCGAGCACATCAGCTTCCTGAAGGAGGGCCTCGACCAGCTCGCGGGCAATCCGGAGGCGGTCACGGCCAAGGCGGTGACCTGGTCGAACATCTCGAAGCAGCTGACCGAGAGCGCGGAGCAGTACGAGCAGGCCGCGAGCAAGGTCGCGCCGAACTTCCAGGGCCAGGGCGGGCAGGCGTACCAGGAGGCCGCGAAGGGCTACGCGGAGACCCTTCGGGGCGCGGCCGGGCACGCGAGCAGCGCGTCGACCGGGATGAACGTGGCTGCCGCGCTGGTCGGCACCGAGCGCGGGCTGATCCGCGACATGATCTCGTCGTTCGTCGGCGAGCTGATCATCAAGGGCCTCGCCGCGCTCGCGTCGTCGTGGTGCACTTTCGGCGGCACGGTGGCCGCGTTCATCGCCGACACCGTCGTCGAGGGCGGGATCCTGGCGGAGAAGATCGGCACCCGGATCGCGAAGGTCGTGGAGAAGCTGGACAAGCTCGCGGAGAGCGCGGGCAAGTCGAAGGCCGCGATCGAGCAGGCCGCGAACGCGTTGCGCAAGGTCGGCAAGGCGGCGGGCAAGGTCACGGACAAGAGCGTCGACATCGCCGCGGGCCTGGAGAAGAAGGCCGGTGATCTCAAGGAGGCCGGCCGGGCCGAAAGCGCCGCGGAGAAGGCCGAGCGCTGGACTAACAACGCCAAGGAGAAGGTGCCGGGCCGCGAGCATTTCGAACACGCTGGCGAGACTTACTCGGAGGACGGGCGCAGCGTGCTGAACCAGAAGAAGTGGCGTGAGGGAGACGGAGTCCCGGGTTGGAGTCCCGCGGACACTCTCGGCGCCGGTGCGGAGGCAAGGCGGCAGGAGAACGAGCAGTACGACCGGTACGCCGAGGGCTCCGAGGCATACGAGAAGGAACATGAGAAGACCGAAGGCGGCTCCGGCGAGTGAGCAGCGAAACCGCGCAGGCGGCCGCCGACCAGGCCAACCGGGAAGGCCGCCTGCACCCGTCCCAGCGCACGAAGCTGCTCGACGGCAATTTCTGGGTGTCCGTGCTGCTGGTCGCGGCGGGGATCGCCGGGGCGGTCCTGGTTCCGCTCAAGCTGGGCGCCGACAGCGCTTACCTCCGCAACGCCAACGCGGTCAACGCATTCCTCGGCAAGCCGTTGGTGACGTACTGGTCGTTGAACTGGAAGCTGTACCTTCTCGCGCTGTTCCCGCTCGCGCTGGCGGTGTGGTTCGGAAGAGTCGCCTGGCGGCGGCTGGCGGAGGTGCGCGGCGGCAAGCTCGATGTAGTCGCCGGTTGGACACACGACTACGGCCACGTGCTCAAGCCGCCTTCTGGCGGGCAGCACGCGCTGTACCTGTACGAGATCACTGAGCGGATAACGTTCACTTACCTCGTCGTGCGGGGCAAGTCCTACCGGCTCGACCACGACCTGAAAGGCCGGGTGCTCGGCGGGCGCACCAACGCCGCGATCCTCACCCCGCGCAGCAAGATCCTGGTCAACGTGGTCGCGGCGTGACCGCCGATCCCAGAGAGGTGGCGGCGGCCAACCTCGCCGGGAGGTTGCACCGCAGCCAGCGCGGGATGGTCCTCGACGGGCTGTTCTGGGCAGTCTGGGTGCTCGCCGCCGCGATCGTCTCGGTCGGGGTCGTCGCGGTGGTCAAGTCCGGGTTCACCGCTTCCGCGCTGGTGGCCGTGGCGGTCGCGGTGGTGACGGCCGCGGGCGCGATCCGGTTCAGCGTGCATCGCTGTGCCGAGTTCCGGGCACCGCTGACCGTGATCGCCGGGCCCGCGCACGATTTCGGCGCGGGCCCGATCACCGACGACTACCCGATCGGCGTCAAGCACACTCCGCGCGGGCCCGGCGAGATCGAACGGTGGCAGCTGCGCGCGGGCGGGCGCACCTACCCCGTCCCGCGCGCGCAGTGGGACCGCATGGTCGCGGAGCGGATCACTGCCGTCTGCGTGCTGGAGAACCGGCGGCGGGTGGTGAACATCGTCCTCGACGGCGGTACCCGGTGAAGCGGTTCAAGAGTTCTTCGGGAACCCCAAGTTCACCCCCGCGTGCGAGGTGTCCGGCCAGCGGGACGTGACCACCTTCGTGCGCGTGAAGAAATGGAACCCCTCCGGCCCGTACGCGTGCGTGTCGCCGAACAGGGAGTCCTTCCAGCCGCCGAACGAGTAGTAGCCGACGGGCACCGGGATGGGCACGTTGACGCCGACCATGCCCACTTCCACCTCGTTCTGGAAGCGGCGCGCGGCGCGTCCGTCGCCGGTGAAGATGGCGGTTCCGTTGCCGTACGGGTTGGCGTTGATGAGCGCGAGCGCGTCGTCGAAGCTCGTGGTCCGCGCGACGGACAGGACCGGGCCGAAGATTTCGTCGGTGTACACCGCCATACTGGGGGTGACGCGGTCGAAAAGCGTGGGGCCCAGCCAGAATCCGTCGTTCGCGCCGTCCGCTTCCACGCCCCGGCCGTCCATCACCAGTTCCGCGCCTTCGGCCACCCCTTTGTCCACATAGGACGAAACGCGCTCGTGGTGTGCCCTGGTGACCAGCGGGCCCATCTCCGACGACGGCTTGCGTCCGTCGCCGACGCGCAGTTTCCGCATCCGGTCGACGATTTTGGCCACCAGCTCGTCCGCGATCGGTTCGACGGCGACCACCACCGACACCGCCATGCACCGCTCCCCCGCCGACCCGAAACCGGCCGAGACCGCGGCGTCCGCGGCCAGGTCGAGGTCGGCGTCCGGCAGCACGATCATGTGGTTTTTCGCCCCGCCGAGCGCCTGCACGCGCTTTCCGTGGCTGGTGCCGGTTTCGTAGACGTAGCGGGCGATCGGGGTGGAGCCGACGAACGAGATCGCCTTGACGTCCGGGTGTTCGAGCAGGCCGTCGACCGCGACTTTGTCGCCCTGCAGCACGTTGAACGCGCCGGCGGGCAGGCCCGCTTCGGCGAGCAGTTCGGCGATGAACAGCGCCGCGGACGGGTCCTTTTCGCTCGGCTTGAGCACGACGGTGTTGCCGCACGCCAGCGCGTTCGGCACGAACCAGAGCGGCACCATCGCGGGAAAGTTGAACGGCGAGATCACGCCGACCACGCCGAGCGGCTGCCGGATCGAGTAGACGTCGACACCGGTGGAGGCGTTCTCGCTGAACCCGCCCTTGAGCATTTGCGCCGCGCCGCACGCGTACTCGACGTTCTCGATCGCGCGCGCGACTTCGCCCGCCGCGTCCGACTCGACCTTGCCGTGCTCGCTCGTCACGATCTTCGCCAGCTCGTGCTTACGCGCCTGAAGCAGTTCCCGAAAGGCGAAGAGCACGCGCGTCCGCCCGGCGAGCGACGTGCCCTGCCAGCCCGGCAACGCAGCGGCCGCGGCGGCCACCGCCTGCTCCACCTCGGCCGGTCCCGCGAAGTCCACCTGCGCGCTGACCTGGCCGGTCGCCGGGTCGTACACGTCGCCGGTGCGTCCGGTGCCGACGACCGGCTTGCCGTCGATCCAATGGCTGATGCGGTCGGTCACGACGTCCGCTCCTTCCGGTCGGGTGCTCACGAGTCTCCGGGCGAGGCGCCTGGGTCCGCCATCGACAACGTGTACGGACTACCCCTCTCCGCCGTACAGTCTGTGCCCTGACGGCCAGCAAGGGGGAACCGATGTACCCGACCGTCGCCGAGGCGCTCGCGTTGCCGGTGCTGCGCCAAGGCTGTCCGCGCGTGGTCGCGGGCAGCACTGGGCTCGAACGGCGGGTGCGCTGGGCGCACGCGGCCGAGGTCGCCGACATCGCGCATCTGCTGCGCGGCGGGGAACTCGTGCTCACCACGGGAGTCGCGCTCCCCGACGACGACGCGACGCTGACCCGGTACGTCGCCGACCTCGCCGATGTGGGTGTCGCGGGCCTGGTGGTCGAGCTGGTGCGGCACTGGAACGACCGGCTGCCGCGCGCCCTCGTCGCGGCGGCTGAGCAACGCGGGCTGCCGCTGGTGACGCTGTCGCGCGAGACCCGCTATGTCGCGGTGACCGAGGCAGTGAACGGGATGATCGTGGACGCGCAACTCGCCGAGCTTCGGGCCGCGGAGCGGGTGCACGAAACGTTCACGTCGCTGACCGTCGCCGGAGCCGAGCCCGCCGCGGTGCTGGCCGAGGTGGCGCGGCTGACCGAACAACCGGTCGTGCTGGAGACGCTGGAACACGAAGTCCTCGCCTACGACACCGCGGGCACGGATCCGGGCGAGCTGCTCGTCGGCTGGCCGGCTCGGTCGCGCGTGGTGCAGGTCGGCGAGCGCACCGGGTACCACTCGGCGGCGGGCTGGCTGGTCACCGTGGTCGGCGCGCGCGGGCATGACTGGGGACGGCTGGTGCTGGTGTGCGCCGAGCCGCCGCCGCATCGGTATCAAGTGGTCGCCGAACGGGCGGCGTCTGCGCTCGCGGTGCACCGTCTCGTCGCGCGTGACTCGGACACTCTCGAACGGCAAGCGCACCGCGCAGTGCTGACCGAACTGCTGAATTCGCCCGCGCCGACTGCGGAAATCCTCGCGCGGGCGTCTGCGCTCGCCGTGCCGCTGACGGGCCGACAGTTGGTCGGTCTAGCGGTGCGGCCACGCATCACCAGCACTACGCGACCGACGCTGTCCACGCCGCCGCTGTTGCGCGAGTTGGCCGAAGCCACCGCACTCGCGACGAGGCGAGCGAAGGTGTCCGCGCTAGTCTCGACCGACGAGACCGCCGTACGCGCGCTTCTCGCACTCTCGCCGGAAGCCAACGCCGACGCGGTCCTTCAGCGCCTAGCCACCGACATCCACGACGCGCGCGCTTCGGCGCCCGCAGCGCTCGGCGTAGGCACGACCGTCACCGGACCCGCTGAAGCACAACGCACTTTGGTCGAAGCCGCACACGTCGCTGCCGCCGCGCTCGACGAGGACGACGGCCAACCCTTGCACCGTCTCAAGGACGTTCGGCTACGCGGCCTGCTGCACCTTCTCGCCGACGACGAGCGCGTACACGCCTTCGCCGCGCGAGAGCTGGGCCCGCTCCTGGAACGTGACGCAGCGTCTGGCAGCCGCCTCGTTCCGGCGCTGCGGCACTACTGCGCGCACGGCGGCAACAAGTCTGCCGCAGCCGTCGCCGCCCACACGTCGCGGACGGCGTACTACCAGCAACTCGCCCGCATCGAACAGGTGCTGGGAGTGCGACTGGAAGATCCGGAGTCGATGCTGTCGCTGTACGTGGCATTACTCGCGCACGACCTCGGCGCCACCACCCGTCCGAGCGAGGAAAACCCACCCGGACGAGGAGCACAGTGATCGGGTTCGCGGTGCCGATATCCCTCGTATGGTGTTCTCTTCCTTCGCTCCGGTCGCCGCGGCTCTGATCGGATTCGGCGGCGTCGCCGCGCCGCACGTCCCGGAGTCCACGATGCAGCTGACCGTGCACGAAACCTCCGGCCGCGTCACGAGCGCGTCCCTGACCTGCGACCCCACCGGCGGCACCCATCGCCACCGCGACACCGCCTGCGCGACGCTCGCCGCGGCGGACGGCGATTTCGCCCGCATCGCACCGCATCGGCAGAAGTGCACGATGATCTATTCGCCGGTGGACGTCACGGCGCTGGGCAGCTGGCGGGGCACGCGCGTGACGTACCGCGCCACGTACCCGAACAAGTGCGTGGCGGACAGCCAGTCGAACGGGGTGTTCGCGATCTAGCCCTCGTGCTCAGTCGCAGCGAGGGCCCGGGAGGACAGTTTCGCGGGCCCGCGCGCGGCTGAGATTCCAGTCGGGCCAAGCGTCGTCAGGCAGCCTGGTGAGCACTGGGCGCAGGATGCAGGCCGCGTCCGGACGCCGTTCGGCCACCGTGGGAACGACGTCGGCGGAGAACCGGGACAGGTAGCGGACGTCCAGCGGTTTGCCGTGCGCCGCGCGGTCGAGGTTGGCGTCGGCGATCAGGGCCTCCGGGTTCGCCGTGGCCAGGCCCAGCAGCGCCAGCGCGCCGGTCGCGATCGCCGCGCGGGGCAGCCAGCTCGCGCGGAGCGTGCCCAGTGTCGCGGCCGTCAGGAGAAACACCACGCCCAGCCAGATCTCGCAGACCTCCACCACCACGCGCAGCACGGTGAACCCGTAGGCCTGCTGGTATGTCCACATGCGACTCAATGCCGAAAGCACCAGCACCAGGCTCAGCACCGCCAGGGCACCGAGCAGCGCGCGCAGCAGAATCCGGTCGGCGCGGCTGGTTTTCGGGGCCCAGCGCAGTGCCGCGGTCACGATGCCGAGCGTCAGGACCGTGCACGCGCAGAGCTGCCAGAAACCGCTGCGGGCGTAGTCGGCCGAGGTGAGGCCGTCGGTGCGGAGGACGTAATCCGTGCCGCCGAAGAGGGCCACCGCCTGCACCAGGACGTATGCGGTGAACAGCACTGCCAGGGTAGCGAGCGCGGCCGTCCACAGTAGACGGTCGCCTGCGGTGGTAGTCCGGTTTTCCCGCTCCGGCAAGGGATCCGCGGAGATCAGGAACGCACCGGCGGTGCCCCCGAAGGCCACCACGAACACCAGCGCCCATTGGAAGGCCGAGTCGGGTCGCACTGCTGGGACGAGACCGTCGACGAAATGCGCGAAGTTCGCGTCCGCGCTGATCAGCAGCGGCAGGAACACGGCCACCACCAGCGCGGGCACCAGCACCGCCGCGAAGACCCGCGTTTGACCCCGCCCGGAACGCCGCTCGCGGCGAAGCACCCACGGCACCGCGCGGAACGCTTCGAGAGGAATCGCGAGAGCGTCGTAGGTGGTGCCGTGGACGGTCCGCCGCCCGACCACCGCGAGCGACGCCGCGACGCCCGCCGCCAGCACACACAGCACGAACAGCCAGTCCGCCGCCCGCACCGCGCCGACGCTCAGCAACGCGACCGCCAGCACTCCCCACCCCGCGCGCCGCCACCGCAGGCCCTTCCGCACGACCAGCACCGCGACGCCCGCCAGCGCCGCCGCCAGCACCCACCCGACCCCGGGCCGATCCACCGGCACGAGCGTCGCGGCGGCCACCGCGACCGCCACCGCCGCCAGCCTCGCCCCGGCGGGCACCGCCGCCTCGGCACGGGCGAACAACGGCCGCGGTCCCGAACGCCGCTGGTCTATCACCACAATCCCAGGCGGAACCGCGTGCGCGGGCCGGACTTCGACGTCTTCGGACATGAACCCTCTCTTCGCAATCGCAAACTTCGGCGGGAACTTCGCTCCCCTGGGCAGGACAAGGCGGGGTCAGTGGCCGGTGAGGTGCCGCAGTGCTTCAGGGAGCCATCCGGCGGCTCACCGCCGCGAGCCGTCGGACCTCAGCGGCGATGCTCCGCCAGGCTCAGCGGCCAACCGCCTCGGTCATCCCCGGCCGCTGACCCCACGACCAGCTCCGCCAGATCAGCCACGGCCAAGCAGCCAGCCACTCGCGCCGCGACGATCCGCCCCACCAGAAGGCCCAAGATTGGCCCTGAAACCCCGGCTCAAGCAGGCAGTGTCACCCGAATCCGGCACCCCGGCCCGCTCCCGTCAGGCCTTCCGGATTCCGCCCGGTCCGGGTCCGCGTCGACCACCGCGACCGTCCCGCCGTGCAGTTCCACCACCCACCGCACGATCGCCAGCCCCAGCCCGGTTCCGCCGCCCCCGGCGCGTTCTCCCCGGGTGAACCGCTCGAATACCCGGTCCCGGTCCGGTTCCGGGATCCCCGGGCCCTGGTCGTGCACCTCGATCCGCGCTTCCCCGGCCTCGACGCGCGCCAGCACCGCCACTTCTCCCCCGGCCGGACCGTGCCTCGCGGCGTTCTCCAGCAGGTTCACCACCACCTGGTACAGCCGTTCCCGGTCGGCGGGCACGGTCGCGCCCGGCGGGGTCACCGAGACCGTGAACCGGACTCCCCGGCCCGCCGCCGCGGCCATCGCTTCGGCTTCGGCCGCGACCTCGGCGAGCAGGTCCGCCAGGTCGACCGGCGTCCGGTCCAGCGGCAGGGTGCCAGCGTCGATCTGGGACAGGTCCAGCAGCTCGGTGACCAGCCTGCCCAGGCGTTCGGTCTGGTTCAGCGCGGTGCGCAGCGTCGCGGGATCCGGCGAGGCGACCCCGTCCACCAGGTTCTCCAGGACGGCGTTCAACGCGGTGATCGGCGTCCGCAGTTCGTGCGAGACGTTCGCGATCAGCTCCCGGCGCTGCTGGTCCGCAGTGGACAGATCGGCGGCCATCCGGTTGAACGCCTCCGCCAGCGAACCGACCTCGTCGCGGGCGGTCGCGCGGACCCGGCGGGTGTAGTCGCCCTTGGCCATCGCGCCCGCGGCGGCGGTCATCTCGCGCAGCGGGCGGGTCATGCCGTGCGCCAGGATCTGCGACGTCACCAGCGCGATCACCATCGCCATCACCGTCGTCTGCGGCGGCAGCCAGCCGATCTGGTAGCGGAAGAATCCGAACGCGATCCCGCCGGACGCCACCATCAGGATCGCCAGCTTCAGCTTCACCGACCGGATCGGATCCAGCGGCCGGGGCAGCAGGTCGACGGCCTTCGCGAGCAGCACCCTCACGCCGGCACCTCCAGCGCGTACCCGACGCCGTGCACCGTCCGGATCAAGTCAGCCCCGAGCTTCCGCCGCAGCGCCTTGATGTGGCTGTCCACCGCCCTCGTGCCGGCTCCGGTCGCGTGCACATCCCAGTCCCACACCTCGCTCAGCAGCCGCTCCCTCGGCTGCACCGCGCGCGGCCGGCGCGCGAAATGCACCAGGAGGTCGAATTCGATCGGCGTCAGCTGGGCGGGTTCGCCCCCTCGGCGAACCCGCCGCTCCGCGATGTCGATCTCCAAGTCCCCCAGCACGATCCGCTCCTCCGCCGCCGCCGAGGACCGCTCCACCCGCCGCAGCAGCGCCTGGATCCGCGCGGACAGCACGCGCATCGAGAACGGCTTGGTGAGGTAGTCGTCCGCGCCGACGCCGAGGCCCACCAGCAGGTCGGTCTCGTCGGCGCGCGCGGTGAGCATCAGCACCGGCACCGGACGGCGCGCCTGGATCCGGCGGCACACCTCCAGTCCGTCGAAACCGGGCAGCATCACGTCGAGAACCACCAGGTCCGGACTGGTCGCCGCCTCCGCCTCGACCGCGGCGGGACCGTCGTGCGCGACCTCGACCGAGAATCCCTCGGCGCGCAACCGGGCATCGATCGACGCGGCGATGGTGAGGTCGTCTTCCACGACCAGCACCCGTCTTCCCCCGTTGTCCATGCCGCTGACTTTAAGCAATCGCCGTGGAGGCCATCCGGGTGAGATGTGGAGATCCGGTGGAGATGTTTCCGCCGTTTTGCCCGCGCGTGACAACCAGGGTGTGACGCAGGTCATGCACTCCTGCGCGGCCCGGCGCAATCGACAGACTGCGCCAAGGGCGTCCGAACAGTGAACAGTCTGTCTCTGCCCCCGGCCCCCGCCCGGCGCGCAGGATTCCGCAATGGAGCCGACGACACGTGAGCACAGCCGGGTGGACCTCGGCGACGTGCGGGCGCTGCGGGGCAGCCGGTTCTTCAACGACGAACTGGCCCCGGTCCCGGTCGAGAAGCGGACCTGGACGACCTACAACTATTTCGCGCTGTGGATGGGTATGGCTCATAATATCCCGTCATATGCGCTGGCCGCGTCGCTCATCGCGCTCGGCATGAACTGGCTGCAAGCGCTGATCACCATCACGATCGGCAACCTGATCGTGCTCGCGCCGATGCTGCTCAACAGCCACGCGGGCACCAAATACGGCATCCCGTTCCCGGTGTTCGCCCGCGCGTTCTACGGGCTGCGCGGCGCGAATCTCGCCGCGCTGCTGCGCGCGTTCATCGCGTGCGGCTGGTTCGGCATCCAGACCTGGGTGGGCGGCGAGGCGATCTACGTGATCGTCGGGCGCCTCGCCGGATCCGGCTGGCGCGATTCGGCGATGATCGCCGGGCAGCACTGGACGCTGTGGTTGTCGTTCGCGGTGTTCTGGCTCGTGCAGATGCTGATCATCTGGCGCGGCATGGAGGCGGTCCGCAAGTTCGAGAACTGGACCGCGCCGCTGGTATCGGTCGGGTTCCTGATCCTGCTCGGCTACGTGCTGGTGAAGGCGGGCGGGCTCGGCCCGATCCTGCACGACAACGGCAAACTCGGCTGGGGGCCGGAGTTCTGGAAGGTGTTCGCGCCGTCGCTGATGGCGATGATCGCGTTCTGGTCGACGCTTTCGCTGAACATGCCGGACTTCACCCGGTTCGGCGGCAGCCAGCGCAAGCAGATGCGCGGGCAGATCTTCGGGCTGCCGACGACGATGACGTTCATCGCGATCGTCGCGATCCTCACCACGTCCGGCGGGCACGTGCTCTACGGGCAGGACATCTGGGATCCGGCGCAGCTGGCGGACAAGTTCTCCAGTCCGATCGTGGTGGTCGTCGCGCTGATCGCGCTGGTGCTGGCGACGATCTCGGCGAACCTGGCGGCGAACGTCGTCAGCCCGTCCTACGATTTCTCCAACGCCTTCCCCAAGCGGATCACCTTCGCGCTCGGCGGGCTGATCACCGGCGTGATCGGCATCCTGATCCAGCCGTGGCGGCTCTACTCCGACCCGGACATCTACATTTTCGCCTGGCTCGGCTTCTACGGCGGGCTGCTCGGCTCGGTCGCCGGCGTGCTCGTCGCCGGTTACTGGGTGGTGAAGCGGACCCGGCTGAAGCTGGCCGACCTGTACCTGCCCAGCGGCGAGTACTGGTTCACCGCCGGTTGGCACTGGCGCGCGCTCGTCGCGACCTTGATCGGCGCGGTGCTCGCGGTCGGCGGCGCTTACGGCGGGCCGTTCCCGGCGGACGGATTGATCCCTTTCCTGAAACCTTTGTACGACTACAACTGGGCAATGGGCTTCGTCGGCGCTTTCGTCGCGTACGTCCTGCTCAGCCTTCCATTGAACGCGCACCGGAACGAGGAGGAAACCAGTGTCTGACACGGTCCGAGCCGGCTTGATCCAGCAGCGGTGGACGGGTGACAAGGAGTCGATGATCGCGAACGCGGTCGACGCCATCGGCAAGGCGGCTTCGCAAGGCGCGCAGGTGGTGTGCCTGCAGGAACTGTTCTACGGTCCGTATTTCTGCCAGGTGCAGGACGCGGATTTCTACTCCTACACCGAGGCGATCCCGGACGGCCCCACCACGAAACTGATGCAGGAGGTCGCCGAGCGGCACGGCGTCGTGCTCGTGGTGCCGATGTACGAACAGGAACAGCCGGGCGTCTACTACAACACCGCGGCGGTGATCGACGCCGACGGGAAATACCTCGGCATGCACCGCAAGAACCACATTCCGCAGGTGAAGGGATTCTGGGAGAAGTTCTACTTCAAGCCCGGCAACCTCGGCTATCCGGTATTCGACACCGCCGTCGGCCGGATCGGCGTGTACATCTGCTACGAACGGCATTTCCCGGAAGGCTGGCGCGCGCTCGGGCTGGCCGGGGCGCAGATCGTGTTCAACCCGTCAGCGACGAGCCGCGGACTGTCGGAGTACCTGTGGCGGCTGGAGCAGCCCGCCGCCGCGGTGGCGAACGAGTACTACGTGGGCACCATCAACCGAGTCGGCGTAGAACCGCTGGGCGACAACGACTTCTACGGCCAATCGTACTTTGTGGACCCACGCGGGCAGCTCGTCGGCGAGGCCGCGTCGGATACGGAGGAGGAGATCGTGGTCCGCGATCTCGACATGGGCAGGCTCGCCGAGGTCCGCGATCTGTGGCAGTTCTACCGCGACCGCCGCCCGGACAGCTACGGCCCGCTCGCGGAGGCCTGATGACTACCCTGATCCAAGGCGGGCAAGTAGTTTCGCCGTCCGGCGCGGTCACCGCCGACGTTCTGGTGGACGGCGAAACCATCGCGGCGGTCGGCGCCCCCGGCACGCTGACCGGTGACGAAACTATTGACGCGACCGGGAAGTACGTGCTTCCCGGCGGAATCGACGCGCATACGCACATGGAGATGCCGTTCGGCGGCACACATTCGGTCGATTCCTTCGAGACCGGCACCATCGCCGCCGCCTGGGGCGGAACCACGACGATCATCGACTTCGCCGTGCAGGCCAAGGGAACCTCCCTGCTGTCCACTCTGGACAAATGGCACGCCAAAGCGGACGGCAACTGCGCGATCGACTACGGGTTCCACATGATCGTGTCGGACGTCAACGATTCCACGCTTAAGGAAATGCGGGCGTGCGTCGACGGCGGCGTCGGCAGTTTCAAGATGTTCATGGCCTACCCCGGAGTTTTCTATTCGACAGACGGGGAGATCCTGCGCGCCATGCAGCAGGCGCGCGAGATCGGCGCGACGATCATGATGCACGCGGAAAACGGCATCGCGATCGATGAACTCGCCGCGCAAGCGGTCGCCGCCGGAAACACCGACCCGGTGCAGCACGGCCTGACCCGCCCGCCCGAACTGGAGGGCGAGGCGACCTCACGAGCGATCCGGCTCGCCCAGGTGACCGGATCACCGCTGTACATCGTGCATTTGTCGGCTTCCCAGGCGCTTGCCGCGGTCGCCGAAGCACGGGACAGCGGGCAGAACGTCTTCGCCGAGACCTGCCCGCAGTACCTGTATCTGTCCATTGAGGACCTGGCCAAACCCGACTTCGAGGGTGCCAAGTTCGTCGCCTCCCCGCCGTTGCGGGAGAAATCGCATCAGGCGGACCTCTGGCGCGGGCTGCGCACCAACGACCTGTCCGTGGTGTCGACCGACCATTGCCCATTCTGTTTCAAGGACCAGAAAGAACTGGGGCGCGGCGACTTCCGGGCGATCCCGAACGGGATGCCGGGCGTCGAGCACCGGATGGATCTGCTGCACCAGGGCGTGGTCGCGGGCGAGATTTCGCTGGGCCGCTGGGTCGAGACGTGCTCGGCGACGCCCGCGCGGATGTTCGGCCTGTACCCGCGCAAGGGCGTGATCGCGGCGGGTTCGGACGCGGACATCGTGGTCTACGACCCGTCAGCGCAGCAGACCCTTTCCGCGGAAACGCACCACATGAACGTGGACTACTCGGCGTACGAAGGCTTTTCGCTCACCGGGAAGGTCCACACTGTACTGTCGCGCGGTCGTGTCGTGGTCTCGCCGGACGGATTCCACGGCAGTCCCGGACACGGCAAATTCTTGTCTCGCGAACTCAATCAGTACTTGAATTGAGGGTTTCCTGATGGATTTCGGGATCGTGCTGCAGACCGACCCGCCCGCGGCGGAGGTCGTGCGGATGATGAAGGCCGCCGAGGACGCCGGGTTCCGGTACGGGTGGACGTTCGACTCGTGCGTGCTGTGGCAGGAACCGTTCGTGATCTACTCGCGGATCCTCGCGGCGACGTCGGCGCTGGTGGTCGGGCCGATGGTGACCAGCCCCGGCACCAGGGACTGGTCGGTGATGGCGTCGACCTTCGCCACGCTCAACGACATGTACGGCAACCGCACCGTGTGCGGCATCGGCCGCGGCGACTCCGCGCACCGGGTCGTCGGCCGCCCACCGTCCACTTTGGCCACGGTGCGGGAATGCATGCGCATGGTGAAGGACCTCGCCGAGGGCCGCGAGGTCACGATGAACGACACCGCCGTCCGCATCCCGTGGATCCGCGGCGGCCGGCTGGAAATGTGGATGGCCGGGTACGGACCGAAGGCGCTGCAAACGGTCGGCGAGCACGCGGACGGCTTCATCCTGCAATGCGCCGACCCGGCGATCGCCCGCTGGACCATCGGCGCGGTCCGGGACGCCGCCCGGGCCGCCGGCCGCGATCCGGGCGGAATCACGATCTGCGTCGCGGCCCCGGCGTACGTCGGCGAAGACCTGGCGCACCAACGAGAACAGCTGCGCTGGTTCGGCGGAATGGTAGGCAACCACGTCGCGGATCTGGTGGCCCGATACGGCTCGTCAGGCACCGTGCCACGCGAGCTGACGGACTACATCCGCGAGCGCGAAGGCTACGACTACTCCCACCACGGCCGCGCGGGCAACCCGTCGACCGCGTTCGTCCCGGACGAGATCGTCGACCGCTTCTGCCTGCTCGGCCCGGCATCGGCACACATCGCGCGGCTGGAGGAGCTGGCGGAACTGGGAGTGGACCAGTTCGCGCTGTACCTGATGCACGACGAGCGGGAGGAGACGATGGCCGCGTATGGGGCGCAGGTGATTCCGAAGCTGACCGCGTGATCAGTCCAGCATCGCCTGGTACACCAACTGCCGCAGCTGCTGCCGGATCGGGTGGGTCGACGACGGCAGCAGCTGCGTGTAGAACGCCACCGTCAGATCCTCGTCCGGATCCACCCAGAACGCCGTCGACGCGGCCCCGCCCCATGCGTATTCCCCCGGCGTGGCAAGGGTTTTCGCCTTCACCGAGTCGATCAGGACCGAGAACCCCAGCCCGAATCCGTACCCGTCGAAAGGCATCTCCGCGAACAGCGGACGGCCGTACGCCTCCAGGTCCACGTGCCCCGGCAGGTGGTTCGCCGTCATCAGGTCCACGGTCCGCGGGCTCAGCACCCGCACGCCGTCGAGTTCGCCGCGGCGGAGCAGCATCTGCGTGAACCGGTGGTAGTCCGCGGCCGTCGACACCAGGCCGCCGCCGCCCGAAAGGCACGCCGGGCGCGCCTTGCCCAGCGCACCGAAGGTGTCGTTGCGGACCAGCTGTTTCGTCTTAGGCGCGGGCAGGTACAGGGCTGCCAGACGGTCGGTGTCGGACGTCCAGAATCCCGTGTCCGTCATGCCCAGCGGGCCGAAGATCCGCTCGGCGAACACCTCGTCGAGCGGCTTCCCCGCCAGTACCTCGATCAGCCTGCCGAGGACGTCGGTGGCCACCGAATAGTTCCATTCCGCACCGGGCTGGAACACGAGCGGGAACTGCGCCCACGCCTTGGTGCACGACGCCAGGTCCAGGCCGGGCGGAGTGCCCCATTCGTAGCCGCCCGCCCGGTAAACCGCGTCGACCGGGTGCGTGTGGTGGAAGCCGTAGGTGAGGCCCGAGGTGTGCGAAAGCAGGTGCCACAACCGGATCGGCTCAGTCGCCGGTTCGGTGACCGGGGCCAGCGCCGAGCCCTTGACATACACCCGCGGCTCGGCGAATTCCGGCAGCCACCGCGAGATCGGGTCGGTGAGGTCGATCAGGCCTTCCTCGACGAACGTCATCGCCGCCACCGAGGTGACCGGCTTCGTCATCGAGAAGATCCGCCAGATCGTGTCGGTCTCGACCGGGGCGCCGGCCTCGACGTCCCGCGCGCCGTGCGACGCCACGTGCACGATCCGGCCGTGCCTGCTCACCACGGCGAGGAAGCCCGGCAGCAGGCCGTCGTCGACATATCGGGCGAAATGCCGGTCGATCCGCCGCAGCCGTGCCCCGTCGAAACCCGCGTCGGCCGGATCGGCCTCCACCTTCACCTCGGTCGCCATGCCGGCGACCTTACGCCGAACTGGCCGCTTTCCGCTCCGCTGCCTTTTCCTCGCGCCAGGCCTCGTCGTTCTTGCCCTCGCGCCAGTATCCGGACAGCGACACGGAATCCCGGTCGACCCCGCGCTCGGTGAACAGGTACCGCCGCAGTTCCCGCACGAAGCCGGCCTCGCCGTGGACGAACGCGTGCACGTCGTCGCCCGGCCACGGCAGCGCCTTCACCGCCGCGACCAGATCGTCGGCCGCCGAGCGGTGCAGCCACGTGACCTGCGCGTCCGCCTTCGTCGCGAGCGCCTGGTGCTCCGATTGGTCCGCCACGAGCAGGAACACGTGCGCCCGCGCCCCCGCCGGCAGCGCCTCCAGCGCGGCGGCGATGGCGGGCAACGCCGATTCGTCGCCCACCAGCAGGTGCCAGCCGGCGTCGGCGCGCGGCGCGTACGCCCCGCCCGGACCGGCGAGCAGCAGCTCGTCACCGGGTTGCGCGCCCTGCGCCCACGGACCGGCGAGGCCCTCGTCGCCGTGCACCACGAAGTCGAGCACCAGTTCGCCGGCCGCCTGGTCGTACGAGCGGACGGTGTACGTGCGCAACCGCGGCGCGTGCTCGCGCGGCAGCTCCTCGCGGATCCGGTTCAGGTCGAACGGCTCCGGATACTCCACCCCCGGCACCTTGAAGATCACCTTCACGTACGCGTCGGTGAACTCGTTCGCCCGGAAATCGCGCAGCCCGTCGCCGCCCGCCACGATCCGGATCATGTGCGGGGTGAGGTGCTCCTTGCGCAGCACCTCCAGCCGCACCGCGGTCCTCCCCTTGCGCGCCGGACCTTCGGCCATCGAACACCCCTGTTTCAGTAAGGTTTACCTAAGTCGTCCCCCACGGTACGCGCCTTCACCTGTTCCGCCCAGCGCTCGCTGTCCCGAGTTCGGCCAGCATTGCCCGAAAGCCCTCCCGGACCCGGTCCCGGAACCCGACGAAGAACCGGTTCGCCAGCAGCACTCCCCACCACTGCCCGGTGGCCGCGTTCCGGACGCGGTGCGTGACCCTCGACCCGGCCGGATCGTCGGCGACCTCGTACTCGCCGCGGTACCACCAGCCGCCCTGCGCGGCGAGGAACCGGCGCTCGCGGTCCACCTCCAGTTTCATCGGGTACTCCGAGCCGGCCAGCTGCCGCTCCAGCCGCGCGAAGACGTCCGCGGGCGCGGCGGAGACGACCCCGGAGACCTCGACAATCGTTCTCATGCTTCCCACGGCTTCGAAACCCGGGTGTTCTGGAACGCGGTGATCCGCCAGCCCTCGTCGCCCCGGACCAGGACGTAGGTCAACGTGCTCTCGCGGCCTTCCGCCGCCGGGTCGTCGCCGCCCGTCAGCGACGAGCCGCCACCGGTCACGATGACCGCGACGTCGTCCCGCAGGAACCGCACGCGCGGCTCGCCGAAGCCGGTGAGCTTCGAGCCTTTCAGCGGCCCCTGGAACAGCTCGCGATGCGCGTCCGCGATCGCCTGGCGGCCGACCGACCGGTACCCGAAAAAGGTTACGTAGTCCGCATCATCGGTGAACAGATTCCCGTAAGCGTCGGCGTCGCCGCTGTTCCAGGCATCGGCGAGGCGGGAGAGAACGGACAGGACTTCTTCGTGCTGGGACATGCTGGCTCTCCTTAACGAACGTCGTTCGCGTACGAGTCCAGTTGTACTCACGAACACCGTTCGCGTCAAGCGCGGGGTTCGTCTAGGCTTCGGGAATGACCGCACCGCCCCCGCCGTGGCGCCGGACGCCGAGCCCGCGCCGGCGCGCCGCCAAGCAGATGCTGTCGCAGGACCTGATCGTGAAGACCGCGCTCGAAATCCTGGCCGCCGAGGGCATCGACGCCGTCTCGATGCGGCGGGTCGCGCAGCAGCTGGAGACCGGCCCGGCGTCGCTTTACGCGTACGTGGCCAACAAGGAAGAGCTGGACGAGCTGATGCTCGACGCGGCACTGAGCGAGGTGCCGTGCCCGGAACCGGATCCGCAGCGGTGGACCGAACAGGTCAAAGAGCAAGTGCGGCAACAAATCCGAGCGATGATGGCGTATCCGGGCATCGCGAAGGTCGCGTGGCAGACGCCGATCCCGGTCACGCCGAACTCGCTGCTGCAGGGCGAAGTGATGATCAAGCTGCTGCGCGCGGGCGGTCTGGACCTGCAGCAGGCAGTGTTCGCCGGAGACGCGTTGAGCACGTACACCAAGGCGTTCGCGTACGAGGCCAGCGGCTGGACATTCGGCGATTACGACCCGGCGGAGATGAGCGAACGCGAGCGCCAGATGGTCGACTACATGCGGTCGCTTCCCGCGAGCACGTTCCCGAACCTGTTGCAGGCCGGGGAATTCTTCAACGCCGACACCAGCCAAGCCCGGCTCGAATTCGCCCTGGAGGCGTTCGTGGCCGGGCTGGCGGCGATGGTCAGAAAGTGAGCACGATCTTGCCGCGAGTGTGCCCCTGTTCCAGCTCGCGGTAGGCGGCCTGCACTTCGGCCAGCGGGTACGTCGCGGCAATCGGGACGTCGAGCAATCCCTTGTCCGCCAACGCGACGAGGTCCCGCATCACCTCGGCGCTCGCTCCGGCGATATTGCCCTCGGTCTTCACCCGGTACGTCTCGGCGGCGGCGAAATCGACCACCGTGTCGATCCGGCCGGGGTAGACGCCGAGCCGCAAGGCGAGTTCGACGTAACCGTCGCCGTAGGTGTCGATGAACGCGTGCACCTGGTCGCCGGTCAGCTCCCGGAGCCGCTCTTCGAGCCCTTCGCCGTACGCGATCGGCACGATGTCGTGCTCGCGCAACCACTCGTGGTTCGCTTCGCCGGCAATGCCGATCACGGTCGCGCCGGTGAGCTTCGCCAGCTGCACGGCCAGCGAACCGACCCCGCCGGCCGCCCCGGACACCACGATCGTGTCGCCCTCGCGCGGGCACACCGCCCGGACCGCGGCGTACGCGGTCGTTCCGGCGACGAACAAGCCGCCCGCGACCTCCCACGACAGCCCGCTCGGCTTCGGGACGAGATGCTCCGCCGGGACGACCACGTACTCGGCGTGGCTGGAGCGGGTGTGCACGAAGCCGACGACCTCGTCCCCCACCTGGATTTCTTCGACGTCCGGGCCCAGTTCGGCCACCACGCCGGCCAGGTCGCTGCCCTGCCCGGACGGGAAGGTGGACGGCCAGCGTTCCGCCAGCGCGCCCACCCGGATTTTCGCTTCCCCCGGATTGATGCCCGCGGCCCGGACCCGCACGAGCACCTGCCCGGATTCCGGTGCCGGCCGGGGCACTTCGGCCAGCTGCAGCACTTCGATCCCGCCGTGTTCGCCGTATCTGACCGCTTGCGGCATACGCGTCTCCCTCGCTCGTATGCTTAGCCCAACAAACGATCGAGCGGATTTATGCCCGGCAGGCGAAAATTCAGCCGGCGAGGCGCCGGACCACGGCATCCGCGAGCAGCCGCCCGCGATCGGTGAGCACCGCGCGGCCCCGGCTGTCCAAATCGGACACTTCGAGCAGCCCCTCCGCGGCCGCCGCGCGCGCTTCCTTGATTCCGGCGTCGTCGAGCGCCGACACCGCTAGCCCGTCGGAGATCCGCAGCTCCAGCATGATCCGCTCCAGGTGCCGGTCTTCCTCGGTGAGCACCTCGCGGTCGGCCTCCGGGCTCTGCCGTTGCGCGAGCAGGCTGGAGTACTTGGCCGGATGTTTGACGTTCCACCATCGCACGCCGCCGACGTGGCTGTGCGCGCCCGGACCGGCGCCCCACCAGTCGCCGCCCTGCCAGTAGCCGAGGTTGTGCCGGCACCGCGCGGCCTCGTCCGTCGCCCAGTTCGACACCTCGTACCAGGTCAAACCGGCACCGGCGAGGACCGAGTCGATCAGCTCGTAGTAGCTGGCCAGCGTGTCGTCGTCCGGCGCGGGCAACTCGCCGCGCCGGACTCGGCGAGCCAGCGCGGTGCCGTCCTCCACGATGAGCGCGTACGCGGACACGTGATCAACCCCGGCGGACAGGACCGCGTCGAGCGACGCGCGCAGATCTTCGACCCGCTCCCCCGGCGTGCCGTAAATAAGGTCGAGGTTGACGTGCTCGAACCCAGCGGCGCGGGCCTCGCGCGCGGCGTCGACCGGACGGCCGGGGGTGTGCACGCGGTCGAGCACCTTCAGCACGTGCCGGGCCGCGGACTGCATGCCCAGCGACACCCGGGTGTAACCCGCGTCACGGATGCCCGCGAAGAACTCGGGCGAAGTGGACTCCGGGTTCGATTCGGTCGTCACCTCCGCACCCGGCGCGAGCCCGAACACCGACCGGACGCCGTCGAGCACCTCGGCCAGCCCGTCCGCGCCGAGCATGGACGGCGTCCCGCCGCCGACGAAAACCGTCTCGGCCGGGGGTGCACTGCCGAGGATTTCGGCACCCAACTCCAGCTCCCGGCGCAACGCGTCCAGCCACGACCGAGGTGAGGCAGCGGAGCCGAGTTCGCCCGCGGTGTAGGTGTTGAAGTCGCAGTAGCCGCAGCGGGTCGCGCAAAACGGCACGTGGACGTACACGCCGAACGGGCGGGTACCGAGGCCCGCGAGCGCGGTCTCGGGCAGTCCAGCGGACGGGCGGGCGGTGTCGGGAACAGGCACGACACCCATTCTCCCCCGCCTCGCCGGAACCTCCGCGCGCCCCCGCACCACCCAACGGAAAGTTCTGCCGCCGAACGATGCGGTACCCGCCGGGACCCAGGCCGCCCAGCCGCCACGGCTGTCCCACTAAGCGTCCGAAAGCCGGGAAAGACCTGGCAGATCGTCCGGCCAATGCACATCCGCGGCGGTTCCGCACCGCTGGAGTGAGCCTTCTCCCACCATCCGGACGCCCTTGGACGACGTTCGGCCCGCGTGGCAATCTGAGCCGGTGAGTCCTGCCGGTGTCCTTCTCGTGGCGCGCCGCCACGTCGACCTTCTCCGGGTCGCGAGCGCGCTCTGCCGGCCTGTTCGCTGACTCCCCCGCAACGCCTGCCCAGCCCACCACCTGGACCACCGGCCCCGCTCCCGCCCCGCATCGACGCCGCGGCGGGCCGCCGGAGCCGCCTCGACAACCCCGCCCGGAGGATCTCCATGTCCGCACCCACGCGTGAAACGCCCGCGAAGGGCCGCACGCCCCGGCCGCGCCAGAAGCGGGGCGAGGGTCAGTGGGCGCTCGGTTACCGGGAGCCGCTGAACCCGAATGAGCGCTCGAAGAAGGACGACAGCCCGCTCAACGTCCGGGCGCGGATCGAGAACATCTACGCGCACCGGGGTTTCGACTCGATCGACCCGGGAGACCTGCGCGGCCGGTTCCGCTGGTTCGGCCTCTACACCCAGCGCAAGCCGGGCATCGACGGCGGCCGCACCGCGTTGCTGGAGCCCGAAGAGCTGGACGACCGCTACTTCATGATGCGCGTCCGCATCGACGGCGGCGCGCTCACCACTGAGCAGCTGCGGGTGATCGGCGAGATCTCGAAGGAGCACGCGCGCGACACCGCCGACATCAGCGACCGGCAGAACGTCCAGTACCACTGGATCCAGATCGAGGACGTGCCCTCGATCTGGTCGCGGCTCGAGGCCGTCGGCCTGAGCACCACCGAGGCCTGCGGCGACTGCCCGCGCGTCGTGCTCGGCTCCCCGGTCGCCGGCATCGCCGAGAACGAGGTGCTCGACGCCACCCCCGCGATCGACGAGATCCTCGAGCGCTACATCGGCGATCCGCGCTTCGCCAACCTGCCGCGCAAGTTCAAGACCGCGATCTCCGGGCTGCCGGACATCGTGCACGAGATCAACGACATCGCCTTCGTCGGCGTCAACCACCCGGAGCACGGCCCCGGCCTCGACCTGTGGGTCGGCGGCGGGCTGTCCACGAACCCGATGCTCGCGCAGCGGGTCGGCGCGTGGATCCCGCTGGACGAGGTGCCCCAAGTGTGGGAAGGCGTCGTCTCCATCTTCCGCGACTACGGCTACCGGCGGCTCCGTTCGCGGGCGCGGCTGAAGTTCCTGGTCAAGGACTGGGGGATCGAGAAGTTCCGCGAAGTTCTCGAAACCCAGTACCTGAAGCGGAAGCTGATCGACGGCCCGCCGCCGGAGAACCCCGCGACGCCGGTCGACCACGTCGGCGTGCACCGGCAGAAGGACGGCAACTACTACGTCGGGGCCGCGCCGATCGCCGGGCGGGTGTCCGGCAGCAGGCTGGTCGCCGTCGCGGACGCGGCCGAGCGGGCCGGCTCGCGGCGGGTCCGGCTGACCCCGCACCAGAAGCTGGTCGTGCTCGACGTGCCGGAGGACAAGGTCCCCGCGCTGCAGACGGAGCTGGCCGAGCTGGGCCTGCACACCAAGCCGTCGCCGTGGCGGCGCAGCGTGATGGCGTGCACCGGGCTGGAATTCTGCAAGCTCGCGATCGTCGAGACGAAGGTGCGCGCGCAGCAGCTGGTGGCGGATCTGGAGAAGTCGCTCGCCGACATCAACGCCCAGCTGGAAACCCCGGTCACGGTGCACCTCAACGGCTGCCCCAACTCCTGCGCCCGCGTGCAGACCGCGGACATCGGGCTCAAGGGCCAGATCGTCACCGACGCCGACGGCAACCAGGTCGAGGGCTTCCAGGTGCACCTCGGCGGCGGGCTCGGGCTCGACGCCGGGTTCGGCCGCAAGCTGCGCGGCCACAAGGTCACCGCCGGCGAGCTGGTCGAGTACGTGGAACGCGTGGTGCGCGCGTACGTCGCGGGCCGCGAACCGGGCGAACGGTTCCCGCAGTGGGCGGCGCGGGCGGACGAAGGGGTGCTGCAGTGACGTCGGTGACGGACTATCGGGCGCTGGCCGAACGCGCCGAGAAGGAACTGGCCGAGGCAACCGCCGAAGAGGCGCTGCGCTGGACCGTCGAGACCTTCGGCGACGACTTCATCGTGGCGTCGAACATGCAGGACGCCGTGCTGATCGACCTCGCCACGAAGGTCAAGCCCGCGGTGGACGTGCTGTTCCTAGAAACCGGCTACCACTTCGCCGAAACCCTCGGGGTGCGCGACGCGGTGCAGACGGTGTACCCGGAGGTCCGGATCGTCAACGCGCAGGCCGAGCAGAGCGTCGCCGAGCAGGACGCGGAGTACGGCCCGAAGCTGCACGAACGCGACCCCGGCCAGTGCTGCTTCCTGCGCAAGGTGGTGCCGCTGCGGCAGACGCTCGGCAAGTACTCGGCGTGGGTCACCGGCGTGCGCCGGGTGGACGCGCCGACCCGCGCGAACACGCCGATCGTCACCTGGGACGAGCGCAACGGCCTGGTGAAGATCAACCCGATCGCGGCGTGGACCGACGACGAGTTCAACGGTTACCTGCACGAGAACGGGATTCTGGAGAACCCGCTGGTGTCGATCGGGTACCTCTCGATCGGCTGCGCGCCCTGCACGGCGAAGGTCGAGCCGGGCCAGGATCCGCGCAGCGGCCGGTGGGCCGGGCAATCCAAGACCGAGTGCGGACTGCATGGCTGAGGAAGGACGCATGACGACTTTGGAACCGGCAGCCGACGCCGCTGTCGACAACCTGGCCGCCCTTGAGTCCGAGGCCATCCACATCTTCCGCGAGGTAGCGGGCGAGTTCGACCGGCCGGTGATCCTGTTCTCCGGCGGCAAGGACTCGACGCTGATGCTGCACCTGGCGATCAAGGCGTTCTGGCCCGCGCCGGTGCCGTTCCCGCTGCTGCACGTCGACACCGGGCACAACTTCGACGAGGTCCTCGAGTTCCGCGACCGGGTAGTCGAAAAGCACGGGCTGCGCCTGGTCGTGGCGAAGGTGCAGGACTGGATCGACGACGGCAGGCTCGAGGAGCGCGCCGACGGCCTGCGCAACCCGCTGCAGACCACCCCGCTGCTGGAGACGATCGCGGAGAACAAGTTCGACGCGGTCTTCGGCGGCGGTCGCCGCGATGAAGAACGAGCGCGCGCGAAGGAGCGGATCTTCAGCCTGCGCAACGCTTTCGGCCAGTGGGAGCCGCGGCGGCAGCGCCCGGAGCTGTGGAATCTGTACAACGGACGGCACCGTCCTGGCGAGCAGGTCCGCGTGTTCCCGCTGTCCAACTGGACCGAGGCCGACGTGTGGAACTACATCGCCCGCGAGAAGGTCGAGCTGCCGTCGATCTACTACGCCCACCAGCGCGCGGTTTACCAGCGCGACGGCATGTGGCTCAGCGAGGGGCCGTGGGGCGGGCCGCGTCCCGGCGAGGACGTCCGCGAGCTGAGCGTGCGCTACCGGACCGTCGGCGACGGTTCGTGCACCGGCGCGATCGAGTCCACGGCGTCCACTGTGGAAGAAGTCATCGCCGAGGTCCAGGCTTCGCGGCTCACCGAACGCGGCGCCACCCGCGCCGACGACAGGATGTCCGAGGCGGCCATGGAAGACCGCAAACGGGAGGGCTACTTCTGATGTCGAGCCTGCTGAGGCTGGCCACCGCGGGCAGCGTGGACGACGGGAAGTCCACGCTGGTCGGGCGGCTGCTGTACGACACCAAGTCCGTCCTCGCCGACCAGCTCGACGCGGTCACCCGCGCGTCCGTCGACAAAGGACTGTCCACTCCGGACCTGTCGCTGCTCGTGGACGGCCTGCGCTCGGAGCGCGAGCAGGGCATCACGATCGACGTCGCGTACCGGTATTTCGCGACGCCGAAGCGGTCGTTCGTGCTCGCCGACACTCCAGGGCACGTGCAGTACACCCGCAATACGGTCACCGGCGCGTCCACCGCGCAGCTCGCGGTGCTGCTGGTCGACGCGCGCAACGGCGTGGTCGAGCAGACCCGGCGGCACGCGGCCGTGCTCGCGCTGCTCGGCGTGCGGCAGCTGGTGCTGGCGGTGAACAAGATCGACCTCGTCGACTACGACGAGAACACCTTCGGCGTCATCGCCAAGGAGTTCACCGCGCACGCGGAATCGCTCGGCTACGACCCAGCCTCCGTCGTCACCATCCCGGTGTCCGCACTGGTCGGCGACAACGTCGCCACCCGGTCGGAGAAAACCCCGTGGTACGACGGCCCGTCGCTGCTGGAGCACCTCGAAAACGTGCCGGTGGCCCCGGATCCGCACGATTCCGCACTGCGCTTCCCGGTGCAGTACGTGATCCGCCCGCGCACCCCGGAGTACCCGGACTACCGCGGCTACGCCGGCCAGATCGCGGCCGGCACGGTGCGTCCCGGCGACGAGATCGTCGTGCAGCCGCACGGCATTCGCAGCCGGGTCGAGCGGATCCACACCGCGGACGGGCCGCTCGAAGAGGCCGGTGCCGGCACCTCGGTGACGCTGCTGCTCGCCGACGACATCGACATCAGCCGCGGCGACCTGATCGCGGCCGCCGACTCGCCGCCGGAGGTGACCGACGAGATCACCGGCACGCTGTGCTGGCTGTCGGCGAAACCGCTCAAGCCCGGCGCGCGGGTGCTGATCAAGCACGGCACCCGGACCGTGCAGGGCCTGACCAGCGAGTTGCACGCCCGGTTCGACGAGCAGACACTGTCCAGTGTGGACTCTCCGGAAAGCTTGGAGCTGAACGACATCGGCAGCGTCACCCTGCAGCTGGCCGAGCCGCTGCCGGTGGACGACTACGGCGTGAGCCCGCGCACCGGCGCGTTCCTGGTGATCGACCCGAAGGACGGCGACACCCTCGCCGCCGGTCTCGTCGGAGAGCGGTTCTCGTGACGCCTCCCCTGGTCGCCGTCGCGCACGGCAGTCGTGATCCCCGCTCCGCCGCGACGGTGCGGGCGCTGGTCGACGTCGTCCGCGCGCAGGCACCGGGGCTGGAGGTCCACGAGTCGTTCCTCGACCTGTCGGAGCCGCGCGTCACCGACGTGCTCCGGAAGCTTTACGCGGACGGGCACCGCTCGGCGGTCGTCGTGCCGTTGCTGCTGGGCAGCGCTTTCCACGCGCGGGTCGACCTGCCCGCGCTGGTCGACGAGGTGACCGCGGAGTGCCCCGGCTTCCGCATCCAGGTGTCGGACGTCCTCGGCGCCGACCCAGCGCTGCAAGCCGTCGCCCTCGACCGGCTCGCCGGAGCGCGCCACCGCGGTGGGACCGGGGTGCTGCTGAGCGCGGTCGGCTCCTCCAGTCCCGAGGCCAACGCGGTCGTCGCCGGATTGGCCGCACGCTGGGAAGAGCAGCTCGGGCTCCCGGTGAGCGAGGCGTTCGCCAGCGCCGCCCAGCCGGACATCCCGGCCGCGGCCGCCCGGCTACGCGCCCGCGGCGTCCGGCATCTCGTTGTCGCGTCGTGGTTTCTGGCCCCCGGCCTGCTGCCGGACCGGATCGCGTCACTGGCCTGCGAGGCCGACCCGAACGCCTTCATCGCCGAGCCGCTCGCGGACGACCCGCGCGTCGCGGACGTCGTGATCGGCCGGTACGCCGCCGCGATCTCCGGTCTGCTGCGGACCGCCGCCTGACCTTCACACCGGACAGCCCACCCCGGTCACCTGCAGCGAAGCCTCCCACAACTGCTTTCGCAGGCTCTCGTCGTGCGAGCGCGCACTGGACTTGACCCGCTCCGGATAGCCGCCGATCTCGAAAAGCCCGCCGGGACCGTAGTACTCGCCGTTGCTCGCGCCGGGATCCGTTGCCGCGCGCAAGGTCGGCAGCGCGCCCATCGCGGGCGTCCGCCCGAACAGCCGGGCCACCGCCAGGTTCACGCCCCGGAACACCGGCGACGAGTACCGGAAGATGTCGGTGGTCGCGCCGCCGGGATGGGCGGCGAGCGAGACGGTTTCCGTACCCTGCAAGCGTTTCGCGAGTTCGTAGGCGAACAGCAGATTGGCCAGCTTCGACGCCGGATACCCGCTGGCCGCCCTCAGGTCCGCCGGGTCGATCCGGCCGAACCGGTGCGCGATGCTGCTGACCGTCACCACCCGGGAGCCCGGCACGTCCAGCAGCCGGTCGAGCAGCAGCGCCGTCCACGCGAAGTGGCCGAGGTGGTTCACCCCGAACTGCAGCTCGAAACCGTCCGCGGTCCGGCCGGCCACGCCGGTCACCCCAGCGTTGTTGATCAGCAGGTCGATCCGGTCGTGCCGGGCGCGCAGCTCGCTCGCCGCTTCCCGCACGGAATCCAGCGACGCCAGGTCCACCCGGATCACCTCCGTGCCGGGACCGATCCGGCGAGCCGCATCCTGCGCTTTCTTCGGATCCCGGCAAGCCAGCACGACATGCGCGCCGCGGTCAGCCAGCGCGCGGGCGGTCTCGAAGCCGATGCCGGTGTTCGCTCCGGTGACCACCGCGACCCGGCCCTTCACTAACCTGAACCACTCGTTCATGTTCTATAGTGAACCATCAGTTCATCTTCTTCGGCAAGGAGCGACAGGTGCGAGCGGACGCGGCACGAAACCGGACGGCGATCCTCGCGTCCGCACGAACCCTGCTGATCGCGCGCGGACCCGAGGCGGGGATGGACGAGATCGCCGCCGAAGCCGGGGTCGCCGTCGGCACCCTCTACCGGCATTTCCCGACCAAACAAGACCTCGTGCGCGAGATCGCGGAAGACCTCGGCACCGCGATCGCCGAGGTGCTCGACAGCGCCGCCGCCCGCGTCGCCGCCGGTCAGACGACCGCGGCCGACGAACTTCGGGGGCTGATCCGTCGAGTCGTCGTCGACCTCGGCGAGGAACGCCTGCTCCGCGCCGCACTCTCGGACCTCTCCCCCGAGCCGCTCCGCGCAATGCGCGAGCACGCCGTAGCGGCCATCGAATCCATGATCGACACCGCGCATCGAGACCACGCCCTGCGTCCGGGAATCTCCGCCGAGGACGTCGGACTGCTGCTGGCCACCTCGCCCGGCGCCGACGTTCCGGAGCCCGCCCGGAGCCGCTGGACCGAACTGGCCTGGCTCGCCCTGTCGGACCACTGTCGGTAGGCCCGAACGGCCGATCAGGCCACCCCCTACCGCCACGAGGTGAGCGATATTCACATTTTTCGTCACCGTGCGCGCCTGTGAACGGTCAATCCTTGACGCGCTACTTAACTTGCCGGTAACTCTCTAAACGCTGCGCAGCTTTCTCTCTCCCCCGTGAAACCCGCAGGTAGGAGCACACAGATGAAAGCACCTCACTTTTTCCGGCTAGCTGCCTTCACCGCGGTGGCGGCCCTTCCGATCGCGCTGGCGGCCCCGGCTTCCGCCGCGACCGCGATCAACTTCGACTGCCAGGCCGACGCACCGGTGGTCGGTCCGCAGCAGGTGTCGCTGACCCAGAACGCCGACGTCACCGCACCCGCGACGGTCGCGCCCGGCGGCGCGTTCGACGTCGTCATCGACCCGGCGCCCAACACCGTCCCGAGCGACGTGGGCGGCAACAAGGTCAAGAACATCAACACCTTCGCGCTGAAGTTCCCGATCCCGGCGAACTCGACCTACGTCAGCGCCGACCTCGCGGGCGGCTCCGGCCTCGGCGACACCCCGCCGACGGTCACCGTCGCCGACGGCGTCGCGACACTGAGCTTCCCCGGCCCGATCGCCGGCGGTTCGACCTTCGAACTGCCGACCATCACCGCCCACCTCAAGGCGGGCGATTCCGGCAAGATCGAGACCAAACTGTCCGGCACCAGCTACAGCGACCCCGGCCTCACCTTCAAGGCCGTGGCGAGCAGCATCATCGGCGACGTGACCGCGCCGACGGCGTGCTTCCCCAACCCGAGCCCGGTTTTCACGACCACGACGATCGGCTGATCCGGACCGCGGCCACCCGCTGCGCCCGGGTGGCCGCGCCCGGTTCACGGCACCAGCAGTCCCCAGTAGACCGCCCACGGCACGAACACCAGCCCGGCGACGAGCGGTGCGATCGTCCCGCGCCGACGGTCCGGTTTCCGCAGCCCCGCCACGGTGATCGCCAACGCCACCACCGTCGCGGCAGCTAGCGCTTGCACGGCCAGCCACGGCAACGGCCGTCCGGCAATCACCGGCCCGAGGTCCTTCATCCCGGACAGCTGAGCCCAGCCGAGGAGCGCGACAAACCCAGCAACCGTCGCCGTCCCGAGTCCAGCCAGCCATCGCGCCGACCTGGTTCCTCGGCGGCGCACCAGCGAAGCCACTCCGCCGACCGCGAACCCACCCAGCAGCAGGACGAGCGCGATCCCTTGCGCCCAAACGGATTCCCACCACGCCAACGGCCGGAGCGCTTCCGTCGGACGCTGCGTGAACGCCGCGGTCTCGACGTGCGCACCCCGCCGATCCGCCAGCCACTGGTCGACCGCCGCCGGATAGCCGGGCACGACCCGAGGCAGCCGGTCGAACCCGGCGTCGCTGGTCGCGTACAGATCAGGCCCGCCGTCCGCGACGAACCGAATCGCGTGATCCGGATGCCCTGCAAGCGCGTCCGCGAAAATCCGGGAACTTTCGACGGGCGCGTGGTTGATGTCGAGGTCGCCCCACAACGCCAGCAACGGCTGTTTCAGCCGCCGCAACACCGGCACCGGGTCGTAGTCCGCCTCGGGAAACAACCCCGCTCCGATCGCGAACCGCGTGCCTTGCACCGGCAACGTCGTCAGCAGCGAACCGGAAATGCCTTGGTGGCGAAGGACATTCCCCCAATACCATGAGGTCTGCCGAGCCCCGCCCAACCCGGATCCGCCGACAGTGATCACGTACGAGATGTCCGCCGTCCGCGTCGCCGCGAGCGGCGCGACCCACGCACCCTCGCTGACTCCCCACACGCCGACATCCTTGGCTCCCGACTGCGCCCGCAACGCGCGCACTGCCGAGACCAGATCGTCCGCCAGCACGCCGTAGTCACGCTGGGTCTTGGAATAACCGCTGGTACGCCGGTCGTACACGAGCGTCGTGACGCCGAGCCGCGTGAACATCTCGGCCTGCACGCGCAGGTCGTTTCGCGTCCGCCAGTCCGACCCGCCTTGCAGGACGATCGCGGACCTCGCCGGTCCGTCCGGCCGGAAGACCGTGCCGTGCAACGTGATTCCGCCAGTGCCAGCGAACGTGACGTCCGCGGACGGTGATGCTTGTGCCGGCTGGGCGGTCGGCAAGACCGAGCCCAGCACGAGAATCGCGGCCGCGAGCCGCGATTTGCCCCAGGGCAGCATGAAGTGTTCTCCTTGCTTCGGGAGATCGTGCGCGTTTTCCCTTTCCTGGGTGCCGAGTGGCCGCTCGGCACCCAGGGCCTTCCTTCAGTTCAGTCCTGCACCGCCTCCTCTCCGGCCGGAGCCGGGAACGCGAGCATCCGCGTCTCGACCCGGCGCGCGCCCTCCGGGATCTCGTCGTCCGGCCGCTGATACCGGCGCAGCAGCGCGAGATACGCCTCGAAAAAGTCGCCGAGTTCGTCCAGCGTCACGGTGATCGCGCCGCGCGAGTACGGAATCGCGTCCGCCCACTCCCCCAGCCGCGGCCGCTCGCGCTCGAACCGCTCGTACAGTTCGATGTCCCCCGCGAGCCACAGCCGATGCAGCTCGCCGATCGCTGCCTTCGCCGGATCGTCGCGTTCGTCCGCGGGCGGAAGCCGCAGGTCGTGCGGCACCGCGCGCCACCAGCGTTCCCGCCCGCGCGCGCGTTCGGGCAACTCCTCGACGAACCCGTTCTCCGCCAGGACCCGCAGGTTGTAGCTGGTCCCGCCGCTGGTCACGCCCAGCCGCTCGGCGAGCGTCGTCGACGTCGCCGGCCCGGACGCGGTGAGCAGCTCGAGAATCCGCTGCCGCAACGGATTCGCGAGCGCCTTCAGTGCCTTCAGGTCAGCGGTGCGCGGTTCTGCCATCCCCCCAAGGTAGCGGTGCACGAGTTTTCATGCACGAGTTTTCGTGCATGAACTTCACACCCGCTGCCCGGCAGGCGGTGTGCGAAAGTGTCAGGCATGGCTGACGAACTGGTGCACTACGAGGTGGCGGCCGGCATCGCCACGATCACCCTGGACTCCCCGCACAACCGCAACGCGCTGTCGGCGCAGCTGCGGCGGGAACTGAGCGAGTCGCTGGACAAGGCCCGCGAGGACGACGCGGTGCGCGTGGTGCAGCTGACCCACACCGGCCCGGTCTTCTGCGCCGGAATGGACCTGAAGGAGGCCCGCGGCGCCGGTTCGTCCGACCAGGGCGTGAACGAGTTCCCGAAGATCCTCGACCAGCTGTGGACGAGCCCGAAACCGGTGGTCGCCCGGCTGGCCGGCCCCGCCCGCGCGGGCGGCATTGGCATGGTCGCGGCCTGCGACATCGCGGTCGCGGTCCCGGAGGCGACCTTCGCCTTCTCGGAGGTCCGCATCGGCGTGATCCCGGCGGTCATCAGCCTGACGGTGCTGCCGCGGCTGAACGCTCGTGCCGCCCACGAACTGTTCCTGACCGGCGACGTCTTCGACGCGAAACGCGCGGTGGAGATCGGCCTGCTGAACGCCTGCGTGCCGTCCGAGGACCTGGACAAGACCGTCGAGGGCTACCTCAAGTCGCTGACGCTGGGCGGCCCGAAGGCGTTGGCCGCCACCAAGGAACTGCTCGCCCGCCCGCGTCCGGCCACTCCGGCGGACGGCTTCGCGGACATGAACGCGCTGTCCGCGGGCTTCTTCGCCAGCGAGGAAGGCCAGGAAGGCATTCTGGCCTTCGCGCAGAAGCGCAAGCCGAACTGGGTTCCGCAGGACTGACGCCGATCCGTGAGGGGAACGTCGACGTTCCCCTCACGGCTTCAGCAATCCACCAAAACCACAGTCAGCCGGCGCTCGCCGGAACCCATGGCGCGCTGAGCGTCCGAAAGCACGCTCCGCACCGCCAGATAAGCCTTGGGCTCCGCGGCTTTCAGCCCGTCCGAGCCGGCCCAGATCAGCACGTGCTCCCCGGCGGGCAGCCACGACAAATCCGTGAGCATGTCGTAGAGCGCGTCCAGATTCCGCCCGAAATACGACGGAAACGACAGCGCCTCGCCGATCGCGTCCAGCGCCGACAGCTTGTCCAGCGTGCGCGTCCCGTCGACCCGGTGCGGATACCCCCGCGCGCGAACGCGGCGTCCGCCGCGGCCTGCGCCGTTTCGCCGCTCACCGCGCGGGGTCCACAACGACGAACGACGCGTAATGATCAGCTGTGTAATACAATTCTTTCCCCGCCCCCGTGATCAGCCTGCGAGCCCCTCGGTCCGGGCTTCCCGGCGTTTTCACGGTGTATTCGTGGTAATAGCCGTTCTTCTGCGCGGGCAGCACTTTCTCCCGGTTCTGGAAGACGACGTCGTCGTTGCGCGGGTACGGGTAAGGCCCGCCCTTTTCGATCAGCTTCCAGGTGTCCGCCGCCTGCGGAGGCAGCGAGGACAACGGCTTGACCGGCAGCTTGGAATCGGCCCCCGGCACCTTTCCGGACGCGGCGGCGGGAGCGCTCGACGAAGACGAGGGGGCCGGCGAATCCGGCGACCCGGCGGTTTCCTTGACGAGCCACCCGCCGAGCACCAGCACGAGGAGACCGACGAGCGCGGCGGTGATCCGCCTACGGTTGACCATGGTGTGCCAGCTTAGGAGCGGCCGGGACCGTCGTCGTCACGGGCCGTGCCGAACCGGCGGCCGAAGCGCTCGACCAGCTTGTCGATGGCCCACGCGGCGAGCAGGCACAGCGGCACGAGCACCGCCATGACCAGCACGAACTGCACGGGGAACCAGGCTTGCGCAAGCCACAGCTCGACCCCGTCCCACCAGTTGGCCAGCCCTTCGAACACGAATGTGAGCCTACGCGCGCTCGCCTGCGCGGGCGCGGGCAGGGGAGGTAGGTTGCTGCCATGTTCGCCGTATACGCGCAGGAACCCAACGCCGAGTCCCCGCTCGATTCGCTGGTCGTCGGCGAGCGGCCGGAACCCGAGGTGCCCGAAGGCTGGGTCCGGGTGCACGTCAAAGCCGCCAGCCTGAACATGCACGACCTGTGGACCTTGCGCGGCGTCGGCATCAAGCCCGATCAGTTCCCGATGATCCTCGGCTGCGACGGAGCGGGCACGCTCGACGACGGCACCGAGGTCGTGCTGCATTCGGTGATCAACGCGCCGGGCTGGCAGGGCGACGACACGCTCGACCCGAAGCGCACCCTGCTCACCGAGAAGCACCAGGGCACGTTCGCCGACCAGGTCGTGGTCCCGGCCCGCAACGCGGTGCCGAAGCCGGCCGGCCTGACCTTCCCCGAGGCCGCGACGATGGGCACCGCTTGGCTCACCGCGTACCGGATGCTGTTCGTGAAGTCGGACCTGCGGCCCGGCCAGACGATGCTGGTGCAGGGCGCGTCCGGCGGGGTGTCGACCGCGCTGATCGCGCTCGGCCGCGCGGCCGGGTTCCGAGTGTGGGTCACCGGGCGCACCGAGGAGAAGCGCGCGCTGGCCGAGAGCGTCGGCGCGCACCAGACGTTCGAGTCCGGCGCGCGGCTGCCGGAGCGGGTCGACGCGGTGTTCGAGACCGTCGGGAAGGCGACCTGGGGGCACACGCTCAAGTCGCTGAAGCCGGGCGGCGTGGTCGTGGTGTCCGGTTCGACCAGCGGCCCCGACCCGTCCGCCGACCTGCAGCGCGTGTTCTTCCTGCAGCTGCGGGTCCTCGGCTCGACCATGGGCACCCGCGACGAGCTGGCCGACCTGCTCGCCTACCTCGATCTGAAGGGCATCAAACCGCAGATCGGCACTGAGCTACCCCTTACGGAGGCCCCCGCGGGCTTCGCCGCGATGGCCGCCGGGGAGACCGCGGGCAAGATCGTCTTCACCCGCTGAGTCCAATCGCACCGCGCTGGCCTGGGCTTTTCCTCTTTAAGTGAGCCCAGGCCAGCGCTTTTACCTGCTCGCCGGTGAATCGTCAACACCCCAGCTTCGCAACCAGATAGTGACCCCCGAAATTCGACCAGATCTCGACCTTGGGCGGTTAACCTGGAGAACATGACCGCGACGCAGCGGCCCGCACCGGTCGGCCGGGGCGGCCGGCACCCCAGTGACCCGGAGCCGATCCGGGAGTCGTTCCGGCGCTTCGCCGGCATGCGCACGCGCGTGCTGGAGGTCGGGCCCTCCGTCGTGGAAGCGCCCGCACCGAAGCGCACGCGGCGCAAGGGCGGCGAGAAGCCCCGCGCGCCTCGGCTGGTGCTGCTCCACGGTTATTGCGACAGTGCCGACACGTGGCGTCCAGTACTCGGAGAACTAGCCGCCGCGGGCATCGCCGCGATCGCCGTCGACCTCCCCGGCTTCGGCGAGGCGCAACCGCTGCGCCCCGGCCCGATGCTGCCGCAACTCGACGCGTTCACCGCCGCGGTGGTGCGCGAGCAGGCCGTGCTCGGCCCGGTCGTGCTCGCGGGCAACTCGCTCGGCGGCACGATGAGCCTGCGCGCGGCGCAGAACCACCGGCTGCCGACCACCGGCGTGGTGTCGATCGCCGCGCCCGGTTTCGTCGACTCGTGGCTGGTGCGCACAGTCGGCCGCAACCCGCTGCCGCTGCGGCTGTACTCCTCGCTTCCGTTGCCGGTGCCGGGTTTCCTGGTCCGCGCGGTGGCCGAACAGCTCGTCCCGCGGATCCTCTACGCCGACTCGCGGCAGGCGGACGCGGGCCAGGTCCGGCGGTTCACCACGCTCTTTCCCGACTACCGGGCCACCACGTCCCGGCTCGAACAAGCCCGCCAGCTCGTCGCGGAGCTGGCGGACGCCTACCGGCTCGACCAGATCCGGATCCCGCTGCTCGCGGTCGCGTGCGGCAAGGACAAGCTCGTGACGGCCGCGTCCGGGCGGAAGCTGCACACCCTGGTGCCGCACAGCAGGCTCGTCGTCCGGGAGGACTGGGGCCACTGCCCGCAACTGGACGACCCGCCCGAGGTAGCGGAACTGCTGACCTTCTTCGCCGCCGGCGCCGTCCGCTCGGGCGACCGCCCGGCGCCCACGGTCAACACCGTCGCGGAAGACTCCGCGACTGGGTGACCCAGACTGCCAAGCTCGTCACACTACGGAGTCGGTGACAGGCGAGGCGCCGCCGGGTACGGTGCGCTGCCAGGGCTCGGAACCCGGGCCCGTCGCACGAGCAGTCGAGGAGACAGCGATGTCAGCTCCGCGCAGCCCGAACCTGGGCTCCGGGACCGGGATCTTCCGGCGGAAGCCGATCGAGACCATCGAACAGGCCGGCGAAAGCGGCCTGCAGCGCACACTCGGCTTGCGGCAGCTGACCGCGATCGGCGTCGGCGGCATCATCGGCGCGGGCATCTTCTCCCTCGCCGGCGCGGTCGCGAACAAGACCGCGGGCCCCGCCGTGCTGATCTCGTTCCTGATCGCGGGCATCGCGAGCGCCGCGGCCGCGTTCTCCTACGCCGAATTCGCCGGCCTGATCCCGCGCGCGGGCTCCGCCTACACCTACGGGTACGCGGTGCTGGGCGAGATCGTCGGCTGGTTCATCGGCTGGGACCTGCTGCTGGAGTACACCGCGATCGTGTCCGTGGTCGCGATCGGGATCTCGGGTTACTTCAACGACCTGCTCGGCTTCCTGCACGTCTCGCTGCCGTCCTGGATGTCCGGCGCACCAGGCACGGAACCGGCGGGCGTGGAACCAGGTTCGTACAAGATCAACCTGTTCGCCGTGCTGCTCTGCCTGCTGATCGCGTTCATCCTCAACCAGGGCATGAAAAACGCGGCGAGGTTCGAGACCCTGCTGGTGTACCTGAAGGTCGGCCTGGTCGTGCTGGTGATCGTGGTAGGCGCCTTCCACATCCAGAGCGGCAACTACAGCAACTTCTTCCCGTTCGGCATCAGCGGCGCTTTCACCGGTGCCGCAACAGTGTTCTTCGCAGTCTTCGGTTACGACGCCATGTCGACTGCGGCCGAGGAGTCGCAGGACTCCCAGAAACACATGCCAAAGGCGATCATCTACTCGCTGGCGATCTCGATGGTGCTGTACGTGCTGGCCTGCCTGGTCCTGACCGGCATGGTGAAGTACACCGACATCAACCCGGAAGCCGCGTTCTCCAGCGCGTTCGCAAAGGTCGGCCTAGGCTGGCTGGGCGCGATCATCGCGGTGGGCGCGATCATCGGCATCCTGACGGTGCTGTTCACCTTCCTGCTGGGCGCGACGCGCGTCGGCTACTCCATGAGCCGCGACGGCCTGCTCCCGAAGTGGTTCGCGAAGACCCATCCCGTGCGGAAGGTCCCTTCGCGCATCACGTGGATCCTGGGCGCCGCGTCCGCACTGATCGCCGGCCTGCTGCCCATCGGCGAAGCCGCGGAACTGACGAACATCGGCATCCTGCTGGCCTTCGTGGTGGTCTGCATCGCGGTGATCGTGCTGCGCTACAAGCGCCCCGACCTCCCACGCACGTTCCGCACGCCCGGCATGCCGCTGGTGCCGATCATCGGCGTGGTGTTCTCGATCTGGCTGATCACGTTCCTGAAGCCGGAAACCTGGCTGCGCTTCGCAATCTGGTTCGCGATCGGCATGGTGATCTACTTCGCCTACAGCAAACGCCACTCCGCAATGGAACGCGGCTCGAACGACCTCGGCTCCGGGGGCGGGGAGACTGACGGGGCCGGTGGGGTTAAGTCCACTTCGGACTGATGCATCGGTGAGGTCTGAATGCGGGGGACGCCTTGGGTGGCGTCCCCCGCTTTTCTTTGCGCTTACGCCGGTCTCGCTGGGCTCGCGCCGGTCTGGGCTTGACTCGCACCGGTCTGCTGGGCTCGCGCAGGTCTACTGGGCTCGCTCTGGCCTGATGCCTTTCATCCGCGTGCCCAATCGGGCACCGTTTCCAGCCCACGAGCGCACACCCGTCTCCGTCTCGCGGCCGCCCTCGACGACACCGCCCGTGACCAGATCACGCACGGTTGCTCGGCCACCGGCGTACGACGGGCCGCGGGAGCGCATGGCGCAACCGGCCTCTCGTCGCTCCGCCGCCGACGTTCCGGCAGAAGCCCGCTCTCTTGCCTTGCCGCAGCAGGGTTCTCAGCACAACCAGCCGAGCCACTCCACTGACACCACAGGCCGCCCACGCCCCGCTACGCCGGACGTCTCAGCACAACCGCTCGAGCCGCTCCGCCAGACAGCACCTGCCCTTGCCCAGCACCGCCGAAAGGATCACCCGCGACTAGCCGAGCCGCTCCCGCCGTCGACCTTCCGCGAGGAAGCCGCCCCGGACAGCCGCGCCGAGGACATCACCGCAACCAGCCACGCCGCTCGGCCGTCGACGTTCCGCCAGAACGCCTCGCCCGACCATTGCCCGCGGCAAGGTCACCACAACCAGCGAGACCGCCTAGCTGTCCGTGGTTCTGGGCAGAACGCCCCGAGGTCACCGCAACCGGTCGAGTCGCTCTGTCGCGGCCTTTGCTTCCGCGCGAAGCCGGGCCATGATCGACGCCGCTGAACCGTCGCTGGCGAGCGGGTAGGTCTGCCCGGCCCACAGGGACATCGCCTCCGGGTCGCCTGCTTTGGCCGCGGCCGCGCGGACTGGTTTGCTCAGGTGGTGCAGCTGCGGGTACGCGGCAGGCGCGCCCGCGGACAAGTCGCTCAGGACCCGGTTCACCATGCCCCGCGCCGGTCGTCCGCTGAACGCGCGCGTGAACCCCGTTGCCCGGCCGCCCTCGGCGAGAGCGCGCCGTTGAGTGTCGCCGGTGCCCGCCTCGGTCGCGAGCAGGAACGCCGTGCCGAGCTGCGCCGCCGACGCACCGGCGGCCAGCACCGCCGCCACGTCGGCACCGTTGACCAGTCCTCCGGCCGCGATCAACGGCAGGCTCGTGCGCGCGCCAAGCAACCGCAGCAGGGCGAGCAGGCCGTACTCCTCGCCGCCGGCTAGGTTGCCCGGGTCGTCGGTGAACAGGCCGCGATGCCCGCCTGCCTCGAAGCCCTGCACCACCAAGGCGTCGGCCCCGCGCGCCGCCGCGAGGTCGGCTTCCTCCGGATTCGTGACGGTGACCGCGACTTTGCCGCCGGCTTCGTGGATCCGCTGCACCTCGGCGGACGTCGGCGCGCCGAAGGTGAACGACACCACCGGAACCCGGTGCCGCACGACGAGGTCGAGTTTCGCCGGGTACTCGTCGTCGTCCCAGACCGGGTCGCCGAGTTCGACGCCGTACCGCACGGCTTCGGCGAGCATCCGTTCGCGGTGCGCGCCGAGATCCGCCACCGACCGGCCGCCGGGCACGAACAGGTTGACGCCGAACCGCCCGCCGGTGAGGTCGGCGGTGTGCGCGATCCGGGCGTCCAACGTCTCCGGGCTGAGGTAGCCGGCGGCGAGGAAACCGAACCCGCCCGCGTTCGTGACGGCGCCGACCAGCTGCGGAGTCGTCGGCCCGCCCGCCATCGGCGCCACGATCACCGGGAACTCGAGATCATCGAACATGTCCCGAGCCTAGTGCCGAACCGGAAATGCGCCGGGCCGCCGCCGCGTTGCAGACAAGCATGACGGCAACCCTGGAGCAGCTCCGCGCGCTGACGGTGGAGGAGAACGGCCTCGCGACCGTGGCCACGACCCGCGCCGACGGCACCGTGCACGCGTCCGTGGTGAACGCGGGCATCCTGAACGATCCGGTGACCGGCAAGCCGAGCGTAGGCTTCGTCGCCGTCGGCGGCGCGCACAAGCTCGCGCTGCTGCGCCGCAACGGCCACGCGACCGTGACGTTCCGCCGAGGCTGGCGCTGGCTCTCGGTGACCGGCCCGGTCCGCCTGATCGGCCCGGACGACCCCGACCCGTCCTTCCCGGCCGACGGCCTCCCGCCCCTGCTGCGCGACGTGTTCCGCGCCGCCACCGGCACCCACGACGACTGGGCGGAGTACGACCGCGTGATGGCCGCCGAACGCCGCGCCGCGGTGTTCGTGGAGGTGGGCAAGATCATCGGGAACGGCTGAGCTGCCACCGGCCCAATCCGATCACGCCACCGCACGCATTGCCGCAGCCTTTGACTAGGGGCGAGGGCGAGGGCGAGGGCGAGGGCGAGGGCGAGGGCGAGGGCGAGGGCGAGGGCGAGGGCGAGGGCGAGGGCGAGGGCGAGGGCGAGGGCGAGGGCGAGGGCGAGGGCGAGGAAGGCTACCGGTAACACCTCAGCCACCACCGACCGACGCCGAACACGCCATGTCTTCGCGAAGGTCGGGAAGACACCTGGCGGCCTCCGCGCCACCGCCAGCCACGGGGCGTGACAGTCGCGCCGTCAAGCAACGCGTCACCACCGTCGCGGAGATCGGCGCATCCTGATCCGGCACCAAATCAGGTACGCACGATCGCCTACCAGGCAGGCGGTGCAAGCCTGGCGAGCGACGCCGAGCGCGCGGTCTCGCGGTCTCGCGGTCTCGCGGTCTCGCGGTCTCGCGGTCTCGCGGTCTCGCGGTCTCGCGGTCTCGCGGTCTCGCGGTCTCGCGGTCTCGCGGTCTCGCGGTCTCGCGGTCTCGCGGTCTCGCGGTCTCGCGGTCTCGCGGTCTCGCGGTCTCGCGGTCTCGCGGTCTCGCGGTCTCGCGGTCTCGCGGTCTCGCGGTCTCGCGGTCTCGCGGTCTCGCGGTCTCGCGGTCTCGCGGTCTCGCGGTCTCGCGGTGAACCATCGTCCAGCAGCTAGCCGACGCAAAGGCAAACCTGTCAAACCACCACATCCCCTCATCCAGATCGGACCCGAGTCACCGTCGATTCATCAGCACCTCCGGCACCACTCGGACTCGAAACGGCCGCTCCGTCTCGAATGTCTCCCGTCCGCTGACTTCAGCGATCTGCCGATAACCACCGTCCTCGCTCATCTCGAATGCCGTCAGGGAAAGCGCGACCGGGTCGACCACCCAGTAGTCCGGCACTCCCAGCCGTTCGTAAACCGCTTTCTTCGTCACGCGATCGTGGATCTCCGTGCTCGGCGACAGCACTTCGACCACGAGCAGCGGCGGCACCGGCAGATCGACGTCGGTGAAGTCTTCTGCCCGCCCCACCACCACATCCGGCCGCAGTTCGACGTGGTCCCCGGACCGCACCGCGAACGGTCCGCCGACTACCTCCATCCCCGGCGGGCAACCTGACTCCAGCAACCCGTAAAGCTGGTAAGTCACCCGCTGATGCGGCAACCCTGGCGCAGGACTGACGTACAGCACGCCGTCGACGAGTTCGTGCCGCCGCCCGTCCTCCGGGATCGCCGCGAGATCCCGCACGGCCATCGGTTGTGAATGGGAAGGCCAGCCAGTGAGAGTCATGAGCGCGTTCCTTTCTCCGTCGCACTCAAGGACACCAGCCCCCACCGACAAAAACGGCGGCCCCGGGAAACCCGGAGCCGCCGTTCACCCGAAGGTGGAACTACTTCTTGTTCTTTCCATTGTCCTCAGTGGACAGTGCAGCGACGAAGGCCTCCTGCGGAACCTCCACCCGGCCGACCGTCTTCATGCGCTTCTTGCCTTCCTTCTGCTTCTCCAGCAGCTTCCGCTTCCGCGAAATGTCGCCGCCGTAGCACTTGGCGAGGACGTCCTTGCGGATGGCGCGGATGGTTTCGCGGGCGATGATGCGCGAGCCGATCGCGGCCTGGATCGGGACCTCGAACTGCTGGCGCGGAATCAGCTCGCGCAGGCGCGTCGCCATGCGGTTTCCGTAGGTGTAGGCGGCGTCCTTGTGCACGATCGCGGAGAACGCGTCCACCGTCTCGCCCTGCAGCAGGATGTCGACCTTCACCAGGTCGGCCACCTGTTCGCCGGACTCCTCGTAATCGAGCGACGCGTAACCGCGCGTGCGCGACTTCAGGGTGTCGAAGAAGTCGAAGATGATCTCCGCGAGCGGGATCGTGTAGCGCAGCTCAACGCGGTCCTCGGACAGGTAGTCCATGCCCAGCAGGGTGCCGCGCTTCGCCTGGCACAGCTCCATGATCGTGCCCACGAACTCCGACGGAGCCAGGATGCTCACCTTCGACACCGGCTCGTGCACCTCGGCGATCTTGAGCCCGCCCGGCCAGTCCGACGGGTTCGTGACGATCACCTCGCTGCGGTCCTCCAGCACCACGCGGTACACGACGTTCGGCGCGGTCGAGATCAGGTCCAGCCCGAACTCGCGCTCCAGCCGGTCCCGCGTGATCTCCAGGTGCAGCAGGCCGAGGAACCCGCAGCGGAAGCCGAAGCCCAGCGCCACCGACGTCTCCGGCTCGTACGTCAGCGCGGCGTCGTTGAGCTGCAGCTTCTCGAGTGCCTCGCGCAGTTCCGGGTAGTCCGAGCCGTCCACCGGGTACAGGCCGGAGAACACCATCGGCTTCGGGTCGCGGTAGCCGGCCAGCGGTTCCTTCGCTCCGTTGCGCTCGGACGTCACGGTGTCGCCGACCTTCGACTGGCGCACGTCCTTCACGCCGGTGATCAGGTAGCCGACCTCGCCGACGCCGAGTCCCTTGCTGGCCTTCGGCTCCGGCGAGATGATGCCGACCTCGAGCAGTTCGTGCGTCGCGCCGGTGGACATCATCTTGATCTTCTCGCGCGGCGTGATCTTGCCGTCCACCACGCGGATGTAGGTGACGACGCCGCGGTAGGTGTCGTAGACCGAGTCGAAGATCATCGCGCGGGCGGGCGCGTCCGCGTCGCCGACCGGGGGCGGGACCTGACGGACGCACTCGTCCAGCAGCTCGGTCACGCCCATGCCGGTCTTGGCCGACACGCGCAGCACGTCCGAGGGCTCGCAGCCGATGATGTGCGCGATCTCCGCCGCGTACTTCTCCGGGTCCGCCGAGGGCAGGTCGATCTTGTTCAGCACCGGGATGATGTGCAGGTCGTTCTCGAGCGCGAGGTACAGGTTCGCGAGCGTCTGCGCCTCGATCCCCTGCGCGGCGTCGACCAGCAAGATCGCGCCCTCGCACGCCTCGAGCGCGCGCGAGACCTCGTAGGTGAAGTCCACGTGGCCGGGCGTGTCGATCAGGTGCAGGACGTGGTCCTTGCCGTCGACCTGCCAGGGCAGCCGGACGTTCTGGGCTTTGATCGTGATGCCGCGTTCCCGCTCGATGTCCATGCGGTCGAGGTACTGCGCGCGCATGGCCCGCTCCTCGACGACGCCGGTCAGCTGCAGCATCCGGTCCGCCAGCGTCGACTTGCCGTGGTCGATGTGGGCGATGATGCAGAAGTTGCGGATCAACTCCGGCGGCGTGAAGGTGGTGTCGGCGAACGTCTTGGGCGCTGTCACTCGGGCTGTCCTCGGGATGGTGGGGGATGTCCGTACCCCATCGTCCCATGGACCTCCGGGTGCGGGTGGGGGTCATCCCCGATGCGGCCCCGCGCGTCTCGTGATGACCTCGAAGGATGAGCACTTCACCCTCCCCTCGCCCGGCCCCGGCGTCCTCGACGCCGCGCTCGACCGGGCCTTCGGCCACCCCAGCGGCCTGCTGGGCAGGCTCGGCGGCAAGCTGATGTCGGTCGGCAACGCCGCGACCGAACACCGGATCGTCGACCTCGCCCGCCTCGAACCCGACGAGGTCGTCCTCGTCGTCGGTCCCGGTCCCGGCGTCGGCCTCGACGCGGCGAGCAAACTCGCCGGCGAGGTGATCGGCGTCGAACCCTCCCCCGAGATGCGCGACCTGTGCACGGACCGCTGCGGCGACCGCGCCGAGGTGCGGGCGGGCAGCGCGGCCCGGACCGGCTGCGCGGACGCGTCCGCGGACGTCGTGCTGACCGTGAACAACGTCCAGCTCTGGGAAGACCGCGCTGCGGGTTTCACCGAGCTGTTCCGCGTGCTGCGGCCGGGCGGACGGCTGCTGCTGTCAGCGCACGAGAAATGGCTTCCGGTGACGCGGCACGAACTCGCCGACGAGGCCGCCGCCGCGGGGTTCACCGACCTGCAGACCTGGACCTGGGACCCGCCCGGGTTCGCCGCGCTCGCCGCCCAGCTGCGGGCCGTGAAACCGGGCTAGCGCTTGTCGCGGCGCAACGGATGGTCCTCCGGGACCTCGACGAGGACGATCCGCAGGCCGTCCGGGTCGGCGATCCACGCCTCGTCGGTGCCCCACGGTTCGCGGCGGGCCTCGCGCACCGGTTCGACGCCGCGCCCGGCCAGTTCGGCCAGCGTCGCGGGGAGATCGCGGACCTGCAGGAACAGATTGACGTCCGGACCGGGCCCGGCCTCGCCCGTGCCGACCACCTCGATCGACCCGCCGCCGGCGAAAAACCGCGTGCCGCCGGGGAATTCGCGCTCGATCGCGAGGCCGAGAACGTCGCGGTAGAACGCGGTCGACACCTCGTGGTCGCGGGGGTGGATCAGCACCCGGCTGCTCAGTACGTCCATGGCTCCTGCCTACCCGAGCCGCTCAGGCGACCGCAATCGCAGCGATCCCGGCCAGCACGACCAGCGATCCGGCGAGCCGGCGGACCGCGTTGCGCTCGCGGAGCACGAGCCAGGCGGCGACCCCGCCGAAGACGATCGACAGTTCGCGCGCCGGCGCGACTAGGCTGACCGGCGCGATCCGCAGGGCGTACAGGACCAGCAGGTATCCGGCGGGCGAGGCGAGCCCGACGATCAGCACCTCGCGCCGGTGATCACGCCACAGCCGCTTGATCTCGGACCGGCCGCGCGCAGCGGTCGGGGCGAGCAGGATGCTCTGCCCGATCGCACCGCCTCCGAAGTAGACGAGCGGAGGCACGCCGAGCGACGTGACCGAATGCGCGTCCCAGAGCGTGTAAGCCGCGATGACGACTCCGGTGGCGATGCCGTAGAACACCCCGGCGCGCCGGGCCTGTGCGTCGCCAGTGCTGCCGCCGAGGCTGATCACGAGAACGCCGCCGACCACGAGGAAGGCGCCGATCAGGCCGAGCACGCCAGGCCGTTCCCCCAGGACCGTGACGGCCACGAGCACCGACACCAGCGGCCCGGTGCCGCGGGCCAGCGGGTAGACGATCGAGAGGTCGCCGACCTCGTAGCCGCGCTGCAGCACGATCCCGTACACGACGTGCAGGACCGCGGTGACCAGCGCGGCGACCAGCCAGGTCCACTGTGGACGTTCCGGTTCGACGGCCAGCGCGACCGCGATCACCGGGAGCATCGCGACGGCCGAAACGGTGTAGTACAGCCAGACGAACCGCGGTCCGCCGGAAACCCGTTTGGCGGCGAGGTTCCACGCGGCGTGCACGACCGCGGCGACGAGGACCATGGCGAGGGCAGTGGTGTTCATCGGACCCTTTCAGGTTTTCAGCGCATGCTGAAGACCGGGTCCTCCAGGCTTTTGTCCCGTCAGATGAACGGCAGGGCTCGGTGTCCCGCCGAAGGTGCCGCTCGGACCAGTCCCGCCCGCCCTCGTTGTCTTTCGCGACCCGCTGTGCGGGACCACGGGCAGGCGACGGAACCCTAGGCACTACCGAGATCCACCGTAACGGAGCCGCGGGCGGAATGCCGAACGGTTAACGGCTCCGGGGCCCACGCAAGGGCCGCGAGCAGGGCTGTTAAGATTTTCGACTGTTGCCGTGCGGCATTCCGTCAGGGAGGAAACCCGGCAGTCCCTCGGGACTGATCCGGAGCCACACGAACGCGGCAGCGACCTTCACCGAGTGAAAGAGGAACGCCTCCATGGCCAACATCAAGTCGCAGGTCAAGCGCATCACCACGAACGAGAAGGCGCGGCAGCGCAACCTGGCGATCCGGTCCTCGGTGAAGACCGCGATCCGCAAGTTCCGCGAGGCCGCCGAAGCCGGTGACAAGGACAAGGCCCTCGAACTGCAGCGCGACGCCGCTCGCAAGCTCGACAAGGCCGTCACCAAGGGCGTCATCCACGCCAACCAGGCCGCGAACAAGAAGTCGGCTCTCGCGAAGCGCGCGAACCAGCTCTGAGCGCAGTCTTTCCGGAAGGCCCGGCGGCTTCGGCTGCCGGGCCTTTTCCGTGCCCGGGGCAGGGCGGCTCCGACGGCAGACGCCTTGCCGCTCAGCGATCTCCCTTGGCCGCGACCACGTCGAGGACCGCGCGCTGCAGGGCATAGGTCGAGTCGGCCGCCGCGCCCTTGACCTCGGCGTTCAGCCGCGCGACCACGCGCATCGCGGTCGCCAGGCCGTCCTGGCCCCAGCCGCGGGACTGGCCCTGTGCCTTGCGGATCTTCCACGGCGGCATGCCCAGCTCGCCCGCCATCTGGTTCGGGTTGCCGCGTCCGGCCGCGGACACGCGAGCGATCGTGCGGACCGCGTCGGCCAGCGCGTCCGCCACCAGGACGTGCGGGACGCCCAGCTGCATCGCCCACTGCAGCGACTCCAGCGCGGCCGCCCGGTCGCCCGCGACGGCCTTTTCCGCCACCGCGAAGCCGGTCACGTCGGCGCGTCCGGTGTGGTAGCGGCGGACCGCCTGCTCGTCGACGACTCCCCCGGTGTCGGCGACCAGCTGCGTCGCCGCCGAGGACAGTTCGCGCAGGTCCGAGCCGACCGAGTCGAGCAGGGCCATCAAGCCGGCACCGTCGATCTTGCCGCCCGCGCGGCGCACCTCGTTGCGGACGAACGACTCGCGCTCGGCCGGCTTGGTGAGCTTCGGGCATTCGGTGATTTCCGCGCCCGCTTTTTTCAACGCGCCGGGCAGCGCTTTGGCGGCCTTGCTCCGTCCGCCGCCGCTGTGCACGACCACGAGGACGATGCCGTCGGCCGGTGCTTTGAGGTAGGCGAGCACCGCGTCGGACAGCTCCTGCGAGATGTCCTGCGCCGACTCCAGCACGATCACGCGCCCCTCGGCGAACAGCGAAGGACTCACCAGCTCAGCGAGCACGGGCGGTGTGAGATCGGACACCCGCATCCGCGTGAGGTCGGCCGTCGGGTCGGCGGCCTTGGCCGCGTCGAGCGAGGCGCGCACAGCCCGTTCGATGAGCAGTTCTTCCTCGCCCGTGACGAGGTGCAGCGGCGCGGGTGCGGTGGTCACCCGGCCATCTTCTCACCCGGTCGCCGGGCCGTCCGCTCCGGTGATGTGGGCCGCCTCCGTGGCACGAGCTGATCGGGATGTCGTACGGTGTAGCCGAGGACGCGCCCACCGCGCTCCGACAACCGAATACCGCTCATCCAGAGGGGCAGAGGGAACGGCCCGACGAAGCCCCGGCAACCGGCGTACAGCCTGTCATCCCGCGATCGCGGGGTAGCTGACGACCACGGTGCCAATTCCGGCCCGCTTCGGCGGGGCAGATGAGGAAAGGAACCTCGCGATGACTGCAGCCCTCAGCGCCACCTCCGCCAACAAGACGATCGACCTCGGTCCGGCCGTCGAACTGGTGTCGAAGGAAGAAGGGCACCGGCAGCCGCTCGCTCCGGAATTCGTCTCCGTCGAAGACTTCTCGCCGCTGGAAGTCGCCTACGACTTCGGCCGCGTCCGCCGCGAGGACATCGAGGCGGGCCCGCGCAACATCTGGCGTTACAAGCGACTCCTTCCCGTCCCCTCGAACGTCGAGGAGATCCCGAACACCGAACCGGGCTGTACCCGGCTGGTGCGTGCTGACCGGCTCGCGAAGGCGCTCGGCCTCAAGAGCCTGTGGGTCAAGGACGACACCGGCAACCCGACGCACTCGTTCAAGGACCGCGTCGTCGCCGTCGCGCTGGCCGCCGCCCGCGAGTTCGGCTTCGAGGTCCTCGCGTGCCCGTCGACCGGCAACCTGGCCAACGCGACGGCCGCCGCCGCGGCGCGCGCCGGCTGGCGTTCGGTCGTACTGATCCCGAAGAGCCTCGAGCGCGCGAAGATCCTCACCACCGCGGTCTACGACGGCGACCTGATCGCTGTCGACGGCAACTACGACGACGTCAACCGGCTCGCCACCGAACTGGCCGGCGAGCACCCGAAGTGGGCGTTCGTGAACGTCAACGTCCGCCCGTACTACTCCGAGGGCTCGAAGACGCTCGCCTACGAGGTCGCCGAGCAGCTCGGCTGGCGGATCCCCGAGCAGATCGTCGTGCCGATCGCCTCCGGTTCGCAGCTCACCAAGGTGGACAAGGGTTTCCGCGAGCTGGGCCAGCTCGGTCTCGTGGACGCCAGCCCGTACAAGGTGTTCGGCGCGCAGGCCACCGGCTGCTCGCCGGTCTCCACCGCGTACCGCAACGGCCACGACGTGGTCCAGCCGGTGAAGCCGGACACCATCGCCCGCTCGCTCGCGATCGGCAACCCGGCCGACGGCCCGTACGTGCTCGACGTGGTCAACCGCACCGGCGGCGCGATCGAGGACGTCACCGACGAAGAGGTCGTCGAAGGCATCCGGCTGCTCGCGCGCACCGAAGGCATCTTCACCGAGACCGCCGGCGGCGTCACCGTGGCGACCGCGAAGAAGCTCGTCGAAACCGGCAAGCTCGACCCGGAGGCCGAAACCGTCCTCCTCATCACCGGCGACGGCCTCAAGACCCTCGACGCGGTCGAGAACCACGTCGGCCCGAAGGCCACCGTGCCGCCGTCCGCCGAAGCCGTCGCCAAGGCGCTCGGCTACTGACGCGCTGACCCGGGGTCCGCACGCCTACCGCGGCGGACCCCGGGGCTCACCCCTGCGCGCGAGCCCGCCAGGAAGAACGGCAGTGTCACCGTCCACATCGGTCCGAGTGACGAGCACTCCCATCGTGCCGAGAACGTCCACTGTGGACTTGCTCGGATGTCCGTATCCATTGCCAGCGCCGACACTGATCAGCGCCGTACGCGGGCGCACCGCCGCGAGGAACTGCGGCAGCGAGTATCTCGAGCCGTGATGCGGCACTTTCAGGACGTCGGCACGCAGGTCGACGCCCTCGGCGAGCAGATCCGCCTGCGCGGCAAGTTCGACGTCTCCGGTCAGCAAAACCCGTCCAGCCGACGTGTCCGCGCGGAGAACGACTGAGCTGTTGTTGATCATCGTGCCGTCCTGCAAGGCTGGTGACCGAGTGGTGGCGTAGCGCGGACCGAGCACGTCCAGCGACAGACCCGGCCATTCCAGCCGCTGCCCTTCGCCCAACTGCACCAGCGGAACGCCGCGACGCCGCGCTTCTCCGGAAACCGACTGCCACGCCCACGCCGGAGCGCGCCCAGGCCCGACCGCGATCGCGCCGACCGCCCGTCCGTCGAACACCGAGGCGAGCCCTCCGACGTGGTCCGCGTGCAGATGGCTCAGCACAAGCAACGGCACTCGCTCGACGCCCAGCCTCCGCAGGCATTCGTCGGCCGGCCCCGGTTCCGGCCCGGTGTCGACGACCACCGCCCGGCCAGGTTCGGCAGTGGCGAGCACTACCGCATCTCCTTGCCCCACATCGCATTCCACCATCGCCCAGCCGTCCGGCGGCCAGCCAGGCAGCAGGACCTTGGCCGGCACGACCGTCAACAGCACGACGACCAGTCCGGTCGCCACCAGCAGCCGGAACCGGCGGAATCGCGCTGCCACCACGACAACGGCCAGCAGGACCGCCGCGCACAATCCGCCCCACCAGCCACCGGGCCAGGGCAGCGCTGCTCCGGGTGCTCGGGCGCCATGCCGGGCGACGGTGATCAGCCATCGCGCTTCCGGATCCGCCAATCGGATCAGCAAATGCCCGGCCCCCGGCCACCATGGCCCGACGACGGTCGCGAGCACGCCTAGCACGGTCACCGGTGCGACAACTGGTGCCGCAAGGACATTGGTGACCACCGAGACGAGACTGACCGTGCCCGCCATGCCGGCGATGACCGGTGCGGTGACTACGAACGCGGCCAGCGGCACGGCCAGACCTTCGGCGTAGCCCGGCGGAACTCCCTTTCGCACCAACGAATCCGCCCATCTCGGTGCGAGCAGCACCAGCCCCGCGGTGGCCAGAACGGAAAGCGCAAAACCGAAATTGGCCGCCATCGTCGGGTCCCACGCGACCAGCACGCACACCGCGAACGCCAGTGCCGGCAACGCCGAACCGCGCCGTCCGAGAGCTAGCGCGAGCAAGCCGATGCCGCCCATGACACCGGCCCGTACGACGCTCGGTTCGGGACCGACCAGCACGAGGAACCCGGCCAGGCAGGTGCCTGCCGCCGCTGCGGAAAACCTCGGGCCAGCCCGCGCCAACCGGCACAGCAGCAGGACGGCTCCGCCTACGATGACGAGGTTTCCACCGCTCACCGCCATCAAGTGGGTCAGTCCGGAGGCGGTGAACTCGCCCTCGACCCGTTGCGGCAGCGCGCTCGTATCGCCCAGCACCAGCCCGGGCAGCAAGCCCGCCGGTTCCTCCGGCAGGATCTCGCATAGCGAATGCAAACTGTTGCGCAGCGCTGCTGCCGCGCGTTGCCACCACGGCGCTTGCCCGACGTCGGCAGGCGCGGCCCGGACAGAGACCACCGCGGCCGTCAGCTCGCCTGCGCGGGCGGGCAAGAGACGGCCGGACGTCGTCACTTCCTGGCCTGGCAGCAGGCCGTTCCATCCCGCGACGGGTGCCAGCAGCAAGACCCGGCCAGTCGATTCGACTGGCTGACTGTCCACTGTGGCCGTTATGACTCGCGCCGGGATCGCCACCGACCGGGTTCCCGCCTGTTGATCGGCATAGCCGGCCTGGTGGATCGACCGTGGACGTTCGCTGATCTCGACCCGCAGCGTCGCCGTGACGCCACGTGCGGCAGCGGCTCCCAACGGGTCGGCGGCTGCGTCGTGAATGCGCAGAGCGGTCGGGACAGCCGCAACAAGCCCGACTAGCAACAACGCTCCCCCGGCCCCGACGTAGCGGGACCGGCCGCGCAGCAGAAGCACCACGGCACCGATGACCGCGACGGCACCGACCACGGTCGCGACCCACCAGCCGAGCTGGAGCCCGGCGAGCGTCGCCGCCCATCCGGCGACAGCGGCGGGAACGAGGCGGAAATCGTGATCACGGCGCGGCTTTTCCTCGCTTTCCGACTTCATCCGACAGTCACCTGCTCGCGAAGCTTCTCGAACTTGCTCTCGCCGATGCCATCTACGTCGCGAAGTTGTTCGACGCTCGAGAATCCGCCGTGCTGGGCGCGCCAGTCGGCGATGCGCCGGGCAGTGACCTCACCGACCCCGGGCAGGCTGTCGAGTTGTTCAGCCGTCGCGGAGTTCAGGTCGATCTTGCTGGCTGCGGCCGCTGAACCGGCTGGTGCCGCCTGAGCAGCCGGGACACCCACCGCCAACTGCTCGCCGTCAGTGAGTTTGCGGGCAAGGTTCAGCGCGGTCAGGTCGACACCCGGATTGGCCCCGCCGGCTGCGCGGAGGGCATCAGCGACGCGGGAACCCGACGGCACGGTGACGAGTCCTGGTGCGCGCACGTGGCCGACGACGCTGATCACCAGCTTTTCGCTGGCCTTCGGCGCGTGCGGCACCTGGGCCCGGGCTGTCGGCAGCGACGGGGCGACTTCAGCTGCGGGTGAGCGACCGAAGATCGCCAGGCCACCGGCTATTACGGCGGCAGCTGCCAGCAAGGCCAGGGCGAGGATCATTCCTCGGCGGGCGAGAAAGCCCGGTATGCCGTTCGAGCCGGGAAGCCACCGGGGTATCAAGCGCGGTCCGCTGGGCTGGGGCAGCCAGCGGCGCACCAATTTTCCCGCAGGCAGCTCGCTTTCCGGAGAGTGTGGGCTGTCAGCAAATGCAGACAGGCGTGCGCTCAGGCCCGTTGGTCGCGGAAGTGGTGCGGCACCGGGCAGCAGACCGTCCGCGTTGTCCGCACCTGCGGACAACGCTGCGTTCCGGGTGCGCGGAGCCGAACCGTCGCCAGGCAACTCCGCGAGCGCCGACCGGCCTCCGCGCAGCCAGCGGCGTGCGGACTGGTTGCCGGGTCCGGCGGCATGCGGGGCCGCGGCCAGCTGATCGGAGAGCCAGGCGAGCCTGACGTTGACGGGAGTGCCCGGATCCCGGGCGGACTGATCGAACACACGATCGACGCTAGGCCCCGGCGGCCGCGGCGGCGAGAGGGTTCCGCGCAATCTGTGGACAACCCGCCCCTTGGGGACAACTCGGCCGTCATCGCAGGTGACGCGCCGGAATTTGTCGGGGCACGCGGTCATACTGACAGGTTTGGCCCGCAGCACCGGTGATCGAAAAGCGTTCGCCCCCGCCGCGGGCATCCGCTAGACCTGGTAGCCGACCGCCGAACGGGAGCTGCCGCAGCCGTGGACCACACTGACCTGACCGTGCGCCCGATCTCCGGGCCGGAAGAACTTGATCTCTTCTGCCAGCTTTCTTACGCCCTCGACCACGAACTCGCCGACGATCTCGCCACCGGCCGGCGCAGGCCGGGCTGGATGTGGGTCGCGCTGCGCGACGGCGAACTCGTCGCCAGGGCCGCGTGGTGGGGTCGCGCCGGGGAGGCTGTCCCGTTTCTACTGGACTTTTTCGATCTCGAGGACGTGAGCGTCGGTGCGCGGCTGCTCCGGACCGCGATGGCGGAGATCCTGCCCGCAGACACCAGGCGTCCGGTCTACCATCGGATGATTCCCGTTGAGTGGCGCGAAAAAGCCGCGACCCGGCGCGTGGTCGGAGACCGGATGGCCGCACTCGAACAGACCGGGGCTCGCCTTCTCGCCGAACGGCTGCGTTTCGAATGGCGTCCGGGGACTCCTGTAGCCCCGCCGCGAAACCGCCTGACCTTCCGCGAGATCCGCGACGAGGACGAGGTCCTCGGCTTGATGACCCGCGTCCTGGAAGGGACGCTCGACGCCCACAGCCGCGACGACCTGACCCGAATGTCCGCCCGCGAAGCGGCGATCAGGCACTATGAGGACGAACTGGCGCATTACCGCAGTCCGCGGGATTGGTGGCGAGTCGCCACGCTGCCCGACGGCACGCCGGTCGGATTCGTCACGCCGGCCCGCAACGACTACAACCCGATCATCGGGTACCTTGCGGTCTTGCCCGAGCACCGCGGCAACGGCTACATCGACGAAATTCTCGCCGAGGGCACTCGAATCCTTGCCACACAAGAGGTTCCTCGTATCCGGGCGGCGACAGACCTCGGCAACATCCCGATGGCGAACGCGTTCCGGCGCGCTGGCTATGTCAACTTCGAGCGCACGATCACGATGGCCTGGCCGTGATCCGACGGGAACCTTGGGAGCGCGCGGTCGCGCACGTGGCCGCGTTGGCGACTGGCGGTCCGGCTGATCCGTCGTGGCGGGTCACGCTGCATTTCCACCCGGACCGGCTGGTCGGCGGGGTGCCGATCCTGGAGTGCATGGCACGCGACGGCCGGTACCGCTCGCAGTTCGAGACCGGAGTCAGCAACGGCGGACTCACCGCGCATCCGGGAGGGGACCGCTGGCGCTGGGAAAGCCGGTTGTTCGCCGGCACCTACGACGACGTCGGGGCCGCGCACCGGCCGAAATACGGGTCGCTGAATTTCCGCGGCCGGAAGGTGGGCGGCTCGCCGCGGTTCGGGTCGGCGTATCTGCGGCTCGCCCGGCACACGATGTCCCGCACCACTTTCAGCTATCCCGACAGCGTCTTCGAGCCGACGGCTTTCGGCGTCGAAGCGCATCTGTCCGGCCTGGTCGCGACGGCTGAGGCAGACGACAAAGATTTGCTGGACGACTACATCGAGGCGCAGGTGCACGGAGACCTGGACCTGGCCCGGGACGTCGAAGCGCTGGTTCTCGATCCGTCCTATCGGGGGACGGAAGTCGAGGCTGCGGCCAGAAAACTGGGTACGGTCGAATGGCACGAAGGGTTCCGGCTCACCACCGAAGAACTGCTCCGGCACCCCGATTACCGAGGTCCGGAGTTCACCGCGCTCGGTGCGGAACTCGCCGAGGACGGACGCCTCGACCCCCGCATCCTCGGGCACGCCACGGGCCATGACGAGCAAGATCTCAAACGCGTCTGGCACCTGCTCGCGCGATTCGGCAACCAGGAACTCGGCTAGGCGCGCTGCACGACCACGCCGAGCACGCCGGGACCGGTGTGCGCGCCGATGACCGCGCCGATCTCCGACACCACGCATCCCCCGGCGCAGCCCGGGATCGCTTCCTCGAGCCGGTTCGCCAGTTCGACCGCTCGCTCCGGCGAGGCGAGATGGTGCACCGCCAGTTCGACCGGACCGGTACCGGCCGCTCGCACGGACAGCTCGACCAAACGCCCGATCGCGCGGTTCATCGTGCGTACTTTCTCCAGCGGCAGGATCCGGCCGTCGGACATGTGCAGCACTGGTTTCACCGCCAGCGCGGTGCCGAGCAACGCCGCGGCCGAACCGATCCGGCCGCCGCGGCGCAGGTGTTCCAGCGTCTCGACCACGAACAGTGTCGAGGATCGTTCAGCCGCTTCTGTTGCGGCTGCTTCGACTTCGGCTGGGCTGGCTCCGGAAGCGGCGGCGTCCGCGGCGTGCAGGGCAGCGAAGCCCAAACCCATCGCTGTGGTGCGGGAATCGACGACACGGACGCGATCAGAGCCGACTTCTTCCGCCGCCAGAACGGCGGCTTCCCAGGTGCCCGACAGCTCGCGCGACAGGTGCACGGAGACGACGGCGTCCGCGCCCGCGTCGAGCGCGGACCGGAATTCGGTGGCGAACTCGGCCGGAGTGGGCCGTGAGGTGGTGACGATCTTGCGCTCCCCCAGCGCTTCCGCGAGCGCGGCGGGGCCCATCTCGACGCCGTCGAGGGAGCACACTCCTTCCACCAGGACGTGCAGAGGCACCACCCGCACCGAGTGCCGCTCGGCGAAGCCTTCGGGCAGGTGCGCGGTGGAGTCCGTGACCACGGCGACCGACACGTGGTCAGCCTACGTTGCCGGAGCCGAGGTGCGGCGCAACCAGTTTCGCCATCGCAGTGCCGACAGCTTCGTGCCCAGCCCATCCCCAGTGCATGCCGTCGGGATTTCCCGCGCCGCTCAAGACATGTTCGCCAACCACGCCGGGCGTGTCGAGCAACGGCACTTCGCGTCGCGCAGCCCACGAAGCGATTGCTGCAGCCGCTTCAGCGCGTCCCGTGTGTACGCGGCCGTACGCATCAGCGCGGTGCACCGAAGGCATCATCCCGAACACAGGAAGCTCAGGCCGCAACGCGCGCAACGCCTCAACAGACTGGTCCAGGTAGCTGACACTCAACCGCGCAGGGAGCACGCGAGGACGTCCGCGCATCACGACAGACAACCGTGGCTGCGCAGCGAGATAAGCCCCGCGTACGACGCGACGCACACCGTCGGGGCGAAGGTAGCGAAGCCCTTGACGCAGGTACGTCGGCAACGGCGACGGCAGCGTGTCCATGTGACCGACAGCGAGCACGACAGCGTCGACACGGCGCAGATCCGCCCATACGCGCGGGTCACCGGTGAGCGACCACCACAGGTCGCGCGCGGTCCAGCCGATGCCGGCGACGAGATCGGCTTGTCCGGACAACGCGTTCGCGGCGACGTTGGGCCACAAGCGCGGATCGTCGGCCGCACAAGGGCCTTCGGGGCCGTGGAAACAGAGTGAATCGCCGAAGACAAGCAGCTGCGGGCTCATCGGGTCAGCCGGTGATGCCCGCGTTGTACGCGTGCAACCGCCACTTCCCCTCGCGGTGGCCGAGTTCGACCCAGTGGCAGTTCATGATCCCGCCGAGCGACGGCCAGACCTCGACCGGAAGGCCGAGCAGCTTCGCGGTGAGCGCGAGGATCAGCCCACCGTGCGAGGCGAGCAGGACCGAGTCCCCGGGGTCGGCGTTCGGCTGCATCAGGTCGCTGACGACCTCGGCAGCGCGTTCGGCGACCTCGACCCGGGACTCGCCGCCCGGCGGAGCCCACGCGGCGTTGGTGCGCCACAGCTCGCGGTCGCCCGGATAGCTCTCGTCGACCTCGGCTCCGGTCAGGCCCTGCCACTCGCCGAGGTGCGTCTCGCGCAGCCGCTTGTCGATCTGCAGCGGCACGCCGATCGCCTCGGTGAGCACCGTCGCGGTGTCGGTGGCGCGGCGCAGATCGGAGGCGATCACCAGGTCCGGCGCGAACCGCGCGAGCGCGGGCACGGCGAACCGCGCCTGGTTCCAGCCGACCGGGGTCAGCGCCGAATCGAGGTGTCCCTGCATGCGGCCGGCGGCGTTGTAGTCCGTCTCGCCGTGCCGCCAGAGCAGCAGCCGCCGCGGGCTCACGCCTCCGGACCGTCCGCGTCGTCGGTGTCGTTCGCGGAGACCGCCGCCAGCCCTTCGACCTCGATGCGCGGGCAGTCCTTCCACAGCCGCTCGAGGCCGTAGAACGAGCGCTCGTCCGCGTGCTGGACGTGGACGACGACGTCGACGTAGTCGAGCAGCACCCAGCGGCCCTCGCGGGCCCCTTCGCGCCGGACCGGCTTGTGCCCGTCCAGGCGGAGCTTCTCCTCCACGTTGTCGACGATCGCGCCGACCTGGCGCTCGTTCGCCGCGGACGCGATCACGAACGCGTCGGTGATCACGAGCTGCTCGGACACGTCCAGGACGACCACGTCGCTGGCCAGCTTGTCGGCCGCCGCGTGCGCGGCCGCCACCGCCAGGTCCCGTGCCTCGGACGTCGCTGCCACAGTGCTCCTTCAGATTTCGGGTATGCCCGGACGAGGGTACCCGGTCAGGCCTCGGCGTCCTTGCGGTAGAGGTCCTTCTTGGCGATGTAGCGCACAACGCCGTCGGGCACGAGGTACCAGACCGGCTCGCCGCGCTCGACGCGTTCGCGGCATCCGGTGGACGAGATCGACATCGCGGTGACCTCGACCAGGCTCACCTTGCCGCTCGGCAGATGGTGCGAATTGAGCCGGTAACCCGGGCGGGTGACACCGATGAAATGCGCGAAGTCGAACAGCTCGTCGGCCTTGTGCCAGGTCAGGATCTGCTCGAGGGCGTCGGCCCCGGTGATGAAGAACAGCTCGTCGTCCGGGTATTCCTCGTGCAGGTCGCGCAGCGTGTCGACGGTGTAGGTCTGGCCGCCGCGGTCGATGTCGACCCGGCTCACCGAGAAGACCGGATTGGACGCGGTGGCGATGACCGTCATCAGGTAGCGGTCCTCGGCGCGCGTGACGCGGCGGCCGGACTTCTGCCACGGCTGCCCGGTCGGCACGAAGATGACCTCGTCGAGCGCGAATCGTGACTGGACCTCGCTGGCCGCGACGAGGTGGCCGTGGTGCACGGGGTCGAAGGTGCCGCCCATGACCCCGATCCGGCGTGGTGACATAGCCGGTGAGCCTATACGCGCGGGCACGCGAGGGCTTCCCGTCGCGACTGCGACCTAGGTCATGTTTGTGACATGAGTCACATAACTCTGCGTTGATCGCTGGAAACTGTCCGTCCGGGACCGGTCGGCTCCGGTATTGTCGGGGGCATGGGGTAGACCGGAGGACGTGGACACCACCGATACCACCCCAGCTCTCCGGACCCGCGCCGAGACCCTGCTCCGAGCGCTCGCCGGAGACAACGCCGCCCTCCGCGAGGACCAGTGGACCGCCATCGAGGCACTGGTCGCGCACCACCGGCGTGCGCTCGTCGTGCAGCGCACCGGGTGGGGGAAGTCCGCCGTGTACTTCCTGGCCACGGCGCTGCTGCGGGAACAGGGAGCGGGGCCGACGGTCATCGTGTCGCCGCTGCTCGCCCTGATGCGCAACCAGATCTCCGCCGCCGCCAGGGCGGGGATCCACGCGGCCACCATCAACTCGGCCAACGCGCAGGAGTGGGACCAGGTACAGGCGTCGGTGGCCGCGGGCGAGGTGGACGTGCTGCTGGTCAGCCCGGAACGGCTCAACAACCCGGACTTCCGCGACAGCGTCCTGCCGAAGCTCACCGCGAGCGCCGGCCTGCTGGTGGTGGACGAGGCGCACTGTATTTCCGACTGGGGCCACGACTTCCGGCCGGACTACCGGCGGCTGCGCACGCTGCTGGGCGACCTGCCGGAGGGCGTGCCGGTGCTGGCCACCACCGCGACCGCGAACGACCGGGTGGCCACGGACGTCGCCGAGCAGCTCGGCATCGGCGGCGAGACGGACACGCTCGTGCTGCGCGGTCCGCTCGACCGGGAAAGCCTGCGGCTGGCGGTGGCCGAACTGCCCACCGACGAGGCGCGGCTGGCCTGGCTCGCCGAACATCTCGCGGAACTGCCCGGGTCGGGCATCATCTACACGCTCACCGTCGCCGCCGCGCACGACGTGACCGCGCTGCTGTCCGACCGCGGTTATCCGGTGGCCGCCTACACCGGGAAGACCGATCCGGCCGACCGCCAGGCCGCGGAGGACGACCTGCTGGCCAACCGGGTCAAGGCGCTGGTGGCGACGTCGGCGCTCGGGATGGGGTTCGACAAGCCGGACCTCGGTTTCGTGGTGCACCTTGGCGCGCCGTCGTCGCCGATCGCCTACTACCAGCAGGTCGGCCGCGCCGGTCGCGGCGTCGAGCGGGCCGAGGTGGTGCTGCTGCCCGGGCGCGAGGACAAGGCGATCTGGGCGTACTTCGGGTCGCTGGCGTTCCCGGACGAACTGCGCGTCACGCAGGTGCTCAACGCGCTCGCCTACGCCGACCGTCCACTTTCGACAGCCGCGCTGGAGCCGTCGGTCGAGCTTTCCCGGTCGCGGCTGGAGATGGTGCTGAAAGTGCTCGATGTGGACGGTGCGGTGCGCCGGGTGCGCGGCGGCTGGGAAAGCACCGGACAGCTGTGGGAGTACGACCGGGAACGGTACGAACGCGTCGGAGTCGCGCGGGCGGCGGAGCAGGAGGCGATGCTCGGCTACATCCGCACCGCCGGGTGCCGGATGGAGTATCTGCGGCGGCAGCTCGACGATCCGGAGGCGGCGCCGTGCGGCCGGTGCGACAACTGCACCGGGGAGCACTGGAGCACGGCGGTGTCCGAGGAAGTCGCGGGTGCCACTCGGGAACGACTGGACCGGCCCGGGGTCGAGGTGGCGCCGCGCAAACAGTGGCCGAGCGGGATGAAAGGGCTCGACGTGCCGCTGTCGGGCCGGATCAAAACGGAGGAGCAGGCCGAGCCAGGACAGGTGCTGGGCCGGCTCACCGACGTGGGCTGGGGCGGCCGGTTGCGCGAACTGCTCGGCCCGGGCGCGACGGACGCCGAGGTGCCCGACTCGGTTTTCGACGCGTGCGTGAAGGTGCTCGCGGGATGGCAATGGGCGCAGCGTCCGGTGGCGGTGGTGGCGATTCCGTCGGCGACGCGGCCGCAACTGGTGGACAGCCTCGCGCTGCGGCTGGCCGCGATCGGGCGGCTGGATTACCTGGGAGAGCTGGCGTCCGCCGGCCCGCCGCCGCGGCAGGCGAACAGCGCGCAGCGGCTGGCCGATCTGTGGCGGAGGTTGAGCCTGCCGGAGGACGTGGCCGCGAGCGTCGCGCAGACCCGCGGGCCGGTGCTGCTGGTGGACGATCTGATCGACACCGGCTGGACGATGACGCTGGCGGCGCGGCTGCTGCGCCAGGCCGGGGCGGAGGGGGTGTTGCCGTTCGCGTTGGCGACCACGGCTTGAGGTGCGCCGGGTTGGATGGCTGGCGAATTGCAGGACGCGGGGTCGTCGGTCTCTACGAAGACAGTGGCGAACGGCGGGACAAGCGACGCGACTCCGGATCGGCCCGAAACTCGAAGTGGGACCGGGTTTGGCTACCTTCATTAGCTCTGCCAGGCTGAAACTGGTCACTAGCTGGCAAATCGAGCATGGCTGGCGTGCGTGGCGGGTAGTCACGGAATGCTGAATCGGGCTCGCATCACCTCCCGACCGATGTCCGTGCAGCCGGTAGGGTTTGCGATGTTGAAGGGCAGGAAGGGAAGCCATGGCACTGACCACGTCCCTTGCAGGTCGCGTCCGGAATACGAGTCTGCCGAAGAGCCATGCTCTTCTTCCCCTCCTGGAGGCGGTCGTCAACGGTATCCAGGCTATTGACGCCCGCTTCGGCGACGACGTCGAGCGAGGATGTCTGAGCGTGAAGATCCGGCGCAGCCCGCAGGTCGAACTAGACCTCGGGCCTGCTGGCCCCGGCCGTGCAGCGCTGAAACCGATCGTCGGGTTCAGCGTCGCGGACAACGGAGTGGGCTTCACTCCAGAAAACATGATCTCGTTCGAGACGCTGGACAGCGACTACAAGGCGAAGCTGGGTTGCCGTGGCGTGGGACGTCTACTCTGGCTCAAGGCGTTCGACAAGGTCTCGATACGCAGCGCCTACGAAGACGCTGCGGGAGACTTGCGAGGACGCCAGTTTCGATTCTCCGTAGATCGGGAAGTCGAGCATGACGCCGAACCGGACGACTTCGACGACGCGGGTACGGTAGTTCGTCTGGACGGGTTCAAAGATGCCTTCCAGGGAAGCGCGCCGAAGACCGTCGACGCGATCGCGCGTGAGATGTTCGAGCACTGCATCTGGTACTTCCTCCGACCAGGCGGCGCGCCCGAGGTGACGGTTGCCGACGACGACGAAGTCGTGTCACTCAAGGAGTTGATGAACGACTTCGTGTTTTCCGAAATGCCCACGACCACCATCGATGTCAAGGGCGAGAAGTTCGACATGGTCAACCTCTGCCTCAAGTCATCCACCCGCAATCCGACATCTCGGCTGTACTGGTGTGCCGCGAGCCGCGTGGTCATGGAGGAGAATCTCACCGGCAAAGTGCCCGGTCTGTACGGGAGGCTCAAGGACGAAACGTCCGCAGAATTCACGTACGTCTGCTACCTGTCTTCCTCTTACCTCGACAACCACGTCCGCGCAGACCGCACTGCCTTCGACATCAGCGAGCGCGTTGCGGGCGCAACGCTGACCGATGACATCTCGCTGGACGACATCCGAGCAGGCGTACTGGACGAGGTCGAGAAGATCCTGGCCGCCCCGCTCATTGCAGCTCGCGACGAGGGCAAGGCGCGTGTCAATGCTTTCGTGAGCAACCATGCGCCGAGATATCGGCCCGTCCTAGCCCGACTTGAATCGCTCGGTGTGACCATCGATCCTTCCATCAAGGACCAGGACCTCGAACTCCTCCTACATCGCAACCTGCAGAAACTCGAGGCCGATGCGATCGCCGAGGGCCAAGCGGTCTTCGCCGAAGCAGGTTCCGCACCTCTAGAGGACTACGAAAAACGGCTCTCCCGGTACCTCGAAACTCTCAAAGACATCAACCAGTCAGACCTGGCAGCATACGTATCTCGACGGCGAGCGATCCTCGACATCCTTTCCCGGCTGATCCGGTCCAATGAGGACGGCAAATACAGCCGAGAAGACGCGATTCACTCCCTTCTGATCCCCATGCGAACCGACTCAAATGAGATCGGCACGGACGCCTCGAACCTCTGGATCATCGACGAGCGACTCGCGTTCCACGACTACCTTGCCTCCGACAAGACACTCAAAAGCATGCCAATCACCTCATCGGAGTCTACGAAGGAGCCGGACATACTGGCGACGCGACTCGTCGATTCGCCCGTGCTGGCGGCGGAAGGCGAAGCTCTCCCGTTGCCTTCGATTGTCGTGGTCGAGATCAAGAGACCTATGCGGAATGACGTCACGGAGGACAAGGACCCGATCCAGCAGTGTCTCGACTACGTGAAACGCGTGCGGGCCGGAGGAGTGCTAACGGCCTCCGGGCGTCCGATCCCACGGTCTCCGGAGCCTCCCGCCTTCTGCTACATCGTCGCTGACCTCACTTCAAAGATGGTGGACAGGTGCGAATACGCGAACCTGCGCCCGACCCACGACGCCCTCGGCTACTTCGGCTTCAATGAGCCAGCCAAGGCATACATCGAAGTCATGAGCTTCGACCGTCTCGTCAATGCGGCCACGGAGCGGAATAGGGCATTCTTCGACAAGTTGGGCTTGCCTTCCAGCTAGCGCCTCGGGGCAAGCGAAGCGCTCGCACTGGTCAGACAAAAGTCAGCCTCCAGGCTGTCTTTTATGCCCCTTGAACTGCGAGACACTCCTACGAGCGACCTATCGCCTAAGGAAACGAGGTTGAGGCATACCGTCCAGGCAGGGTGACCGGGCGGCGGGATTAACCCCGTGTACGACATGGTCGCGTCGTCGGCTGGGCTACTGCAGGCACCGGCATAGCGGCGAAGCCGCAGTGTCCGAGTCGCCGCCAAACCGCCAGCATGCCAGCGCAGCCGATACGTCCGGCAACCATCCATCCCCCTCCTTCAGGCTGAACCGAAGCTGCAGTCACGGACCGCAGTGGGACAAGCACCAACTGCCATCCTGTGCCGAGATCTACCGATCTCCGGGCATTTCTGGCAAAGTCCCGTTCCGCCCGTGCGGACGTGTGGAGGTTGCCCGATGGCCGGTTCTACGACCGAAGGCGTCGCCCGGCATCGGTTGCCGGTGCGGAAGTTGTTCGCGGCCAGTGCGGGCAATGCGCTCGAGTGGTTCGACTGGACGATCTACGCGACCTTCAGCATCTACTTCGCCGGCGCGTTCTTCCCTCCTGGCAACGAAACGCTCGCGCTGATCAACACGTTCGCCACCTACGCGCTCGCGTTCTTCTTCCGGCCGCTCGGCGGAGTGCTGCTCGGGCGGTTCGCCGACGTGCACGGGCGCAAGCCCGCGATGCTGCTCACCATCTCGCTGATGGCGGGCGGATCGGTCGCGATCGGGGTGCTGCCCACGTTCGCGCAGGTCGGGTGGCTGGCTCCGATTCTTCTGCTGCTCGCGCGGATCGCGCAGGGGCTTTCGCTCGGCGGCGAGGTGTCCAACGCTTCCGCCTACCTCGGCGAGGTCGCGCCCAAGGAGCGGCGGGGTCGTTATTCGTCCTTTTTCTACATCTCCACCGGGTCCGCGGTGCTCATCGCGACGGTGCTCGGGTTCGTGCTCGCCCGCACGATGGACAAGGCGAACCTCACCTCGTTCGGCTGGCGGATTCCGTTCCTGCTCGGCGGGGTGCTCGGGCTGGTCGGGCTGTGGCTGCGGCGCAGTCTCGCGGAAACCGAGCTGTTCCACGAGAAAAAGGAAGCCGCGCGGCGGGTTCAGCGGCCGTTGCTCACCACGGTCACGAAGCATCCGAAGGCGGTTGGGCAGCTCATCGGGTTCTCGATGCTCAACACGCTTTGCTACTACACCTTCTTCAGCGCCCTCCCGTCGTTCTCGGTCAAGGGGCGCGGCGCGAACGACGTCGACGCGTTCCTCGCGCTTTCCATCGCGACCGCGCTCTTCGTCGCCCTCCAGTATCCGATGGGCGCGCTCGCCGACCGGTACGGACGACGGCCGCAGCTGCTCGTCTGGTCCGGCGCGACGGCGCTGGTGATCGTCCCCCTCTCCTACCTCGTGCGGCCCGGGCTCGGGAATCTGCTCATCGTGTTCTGCGTCGGCCTCGCGCTCTACACCGCGATGACCTCGCTCGCGCCGGCGATCATGAGCGAACTCTTCCCCACCGAACTTCGCGGGCTCGGGATCGGCGCTTGGTACAACCTCACCGTCGCCGTGTTCGGCGGGACCGCGCCGCTCGTGCTCAGCGCGCTGTCCGCGGCGGGCGCGGCCACTGCCTTCTTCTGGTACGTCGCGGCCGGGGCGGCGATCACGTTCGTCGTGATCCTCCGGATGCCCGAAACGAAGGGCAGCGAACTGCGGTAAACCCGCTCGCGCGCGGTCGGTAGGCTTCAACGATCGACTACGCGAAGGAGGGACACCGTGCGCAAGCCCGAGGTTAGTGAGGAACTGGCCCGACGCGTGGTGGCCGCTCTCCGCCGCGCGTTCGACGTCGACCTCGACCCGTCCGCGGCGCTCATCGCGGTGTCCACTCGCGACGGTGTCGACTACCAATGCAACCTCGCGATGAGCCTCGGCAAACGGCTCGGCAAACCGCCGCGCGAGGTCGCGGCCGGGATCGTCGAGAACCTGGAGCTGGACGGCGTCGCCGACCAGCCCGAGATCGCCGGGCCCGGATTCCTCAACTTCGTGCTGCGCCGCGAATGGCTTGAGCAGCGCGTCGCCGAACAGGCGAAAGACGACCGGCTGGGCGTGTCCGAGGCCGAGCAGCCGAGGCGGATCGCGCTCGACTACAGCAGTCCCAACGTCGCCAAGGAAATGCACGTCGGGCACCTGCGCTCCACGGTGATCGGCGACGCGATCAGCAGGCTGATGCGGTTCGTCGGGCACGAAGTGCTGCCGCACAACCACCTCGGTGACTGGGGCACGCCGTTCGGCATGCTCATCGAGCACCACCTGGACGAACCGTCCGGGGACCGCAGCGACCTCAACGCGTTCTACCAAGCCGCGCGCCGGAGGTTCGACGCCGACGAGGCGTTCGCGACCCGCTCCCGCGAGCGCGTGGTGAAACTCCAGGGCGGCGACCCGGAAACGCTCGCCTTCTGGCAGGAACTCGTCGACGAGTCGACACGGCACTTCAACGCGGCCTACCGCCAGCTCGGCATCACGCTCACCGACGACGACATCTACGGCGAAAGCTTCTACAACCCGTACCTGGGCGAAGTCGTCGACGAACTCGAAGCCGACGGGCTCACCGAGATCAGCGACGGCGCGGTCTGCGTGTTCCCCGAAGGCTTCACCAACCGCGAAGGCGACCGGCTCCCGCTGATCGTCCGCAAGCGCGACGGCGGCTACGGCTACGCGGCCACCGATCTCGCCACCATCCGCTACTGGACCGCCGAACGCGGCGCGACCGATCTGCTGTACGTCGTCGGCACCCCGCAGGCGCAGCACTTCGCGATGATCTTCGCGGTGGCGCGCGCGGCCGGCTGGCTCGAAGGCGTGCACGCCGAGCACATCGGGTTCGGTTCGATCCTCGGCGCGGACGGCAAGGTGATGCGCACCCGCGCCGGCGAGACGGTCAAGCTCTCCAGCCTGCTCGACGAAGCGGTCGCGCAGGCCGCGGAAATCGTTGCCGAACGCAGTGAACTCAGCAAGGAAGAGCAGCGGGAAGTCGCGCGTGCAGTCGGAATCGGCGCGGTGAAGTACGCCGATCTCTCCAGCGACCGCGAGCGCGACTACGTGTTCGACTGGGACCGCATGCTCGCCAAGGACGGCAACACGTCCGTCTACCTGCAGTACGCGCACGCGCGGATCGAGTCGATCCTCGCCAAAGCCGGAGAACCCGCCGAAGACGCTCCGGTCCAGCTGCAAGAACCGGCGGAACGCGCGCTCGCGCTTACGCTGCTGCGGTTCAGCGAAGCGATCAGTGCGGCGACGTCCGCGTACGCGCCGCACAAGCTCTGTACGTACCTGTACGACACCGCGGTCACGTTCTCGCGCTTCTACGAACAGTGCCCGGTGCTGACCGCGGAAACGCCGGAGCTGCGCGCGTCGCGGGTACAGCTCGCCACGCTCACGTCACGCACGCTGGTGCAGGGCTTGGCGCTGCTCGGCATCGAAGCGCCGCGCCGCCTCTAGCTCACCGTCCGATATGGACGAGCGCCATCAACGTGTCGGCGACCTCGTCTACCGCCTTTCCCCGCGCGGCGGACGGCAGTTCACCGCACCACGTCGGCGCCTGGCTCATCGCGGCGTGCATGCACTGCAGCACGGTGTCGACGCTGGTGACGGTGAACTCGCCGCTCGCCAGGCCTTCTTCGATCAGCGCGCGGAACAGCGCGTCGTGGCGGAGGCGGAGTTCCTTGATGCGTTCGCGTTGCGCGCTCGGCCATTCGCGGGGCATCAGGAACAGCCGCAGCGCCGCCGGATAGTCGTTGACCGCGATCGTGACGTGCTCGTGGATCAGCGCGCGCAGCCGGGCTTCCGGCGTGCCCTCGGTGCGGTCGAGCAACTGCTCCAGCCGCGCCGTCCACTCGTCGCCGAGGGTTTCGATCGCCGCCGTGCCTAGCTCGTCCTTGCTGGAGAAGTAGTAGTACAGCGAGCCCTTCGTGACGTCGAGGCGCTCGGCGACGTGCTCCAGGCTCACCGCGTCGTAGCCGCGCTCGCCGAACAGTTCGGCCGCCGCCGTCAGGATCTCCTGGATCCGCTTGCCCCGTTTGCGCTGCACGCGCTCGGACGGCGGCTTCACCGCGGCCATCTCGCTCCTCCACCTTCGTCGCTGCCCGAAAGCCTACCGGTTGACTATGAGTTCAACTCTTGACTCAACAGTCAAATTTTGTCACCGTGGTCAGAAGACAGACGGGAGCGGACGATGGAGTTCGAGGACATCCGGTACGAAATCGACGGCCCGGCCGCGGTCGTCACGATCGACCGGCCGGAGCGCTACAACGCCTTCCGCGGGCGGACGGTCGACGAGCTGATCAAGGCGTTTCGCCTGGCGTGGGCGGACAAGCAGGTGCGGGCGGTGATCCTCACCGGGGCCGGCGAGAAGGCGTTCTGCACCGGCGGCGACGTCAAACAGCGCGCGGAGACCGGCGACTACGGCCCGACCGAAAGCGGCCTGTTCGAGATCGGCTACCTGCACAAGCTCATCCGCGACCTCCCGAAGCCGGTGATCGCCGCGGTCAACGGCGTCGCGATCGGCGGCGGACACGTGCTGCACGTGCTGTGCGACGTCACGATCGCCAGCGAGACCGCGCGGTTCGGCCAAGCCGGTCCGCGCGTCGGGTCGTTCGACGCCGGGTTCGGTTCGGCATATCTCGCGCGGGTGGTCGGCGAGAAGAAGGCGCGCGAGATCTGGTTCTTCTGCCGCCAGTACGACGCGGCCGAGGCGGAGCGGATGGGACTGGTCAACGCGGTCGTCCCGCCGGGCGAGTTGCTCAAGACCGCCAAGGCCTGGGCCGAGGACACCGCCGCGCTGAGCCCGACCGCGCTGCGTTTTCTCAAGCAGTCCTTCAACGCCGACACCGACCATCAGGCCGGACTGTCCAATTTGGCCATGTCCGCGCTCGACCTGTTCACCGCCTCGCCGGAGGGCCGGGAAGGCGCGCAAGCGTTTGCGGAGAAGCGCAAGCCGGACTTCGTCTCGCACGTGATCTGGCACTGACCATGGACTTCACGTTCACCGAGGACGAGGACGCCTACCGCCACGAGCTGCGCCGGTTCGCCGCGAAAGTCCTTGCACCGCATTACCAATCCGACGACAAGGCGGCGAAGCTCCGGCCTCAGCTCGTCAGCGACCTGGCGGCGATGGGCTTGACCGGCCTGCGCATCCCGGAACGACACGGCGGCCAGGAAGCCAGCGCGGTCGTCGCCGGGATGGCGGCCGAGGAGGTCGCGCGCGGCGACTTCAACGCTGCTTACCTGATCATCGTCAGCGCGCTGGTCAGCGACATCCTCACCCGCAACGCGACCGAAGAACAGCAGGCCGCGTGGCTGCCGCCGATCGCGTCCGGCGAGGTCGTGCCCGCGTTCTGCATCACCGAGCCCGGGCACGGCACCGACGCCGCGAAGCTGGAGATGAAGGCCGAACCGGACAGCGCCGGCTGGCGGCTTACCGGCGAGAAAACGTCCATCACGCTGGGCATGTCCGCCGACGTCGCGCTCGTGCTCGCCCGCACCGGCGGTCCCGGGGCACGCGGCGTCAGCGCGTTCTGGGTCGAACTGGACGACGCATATGTCTCGCGGGCGGCGTTCGACGATCTCGGCAGCCGGGCGATCGGACGCGCTTCGCTGCACTTCGACGGGCTGCCCGTGCCGCGCGAAGCCTTGGTCGGCGGCGAGGGTCAGGGCTTCGTCTCGGTGATGCAGGGCTTCGATTACTCGCGCGCGATCATCGGGCTCGCTTGCCTTGGCGCGGCTCAGGTTTCGCTGGACGAGGCAGTGCAGTGGGCCCGGGATCGCGAGGCGTTCGGCAGTCCGATCGGGACTTTCCAGGGCGTCGCGTTCCCGCTCGCCGAGCAGGCCGCGTACCTGCGCGGAGCCCGGCATGTTTGCTACGAAGCCTTGTGGCGCAAGGACAACGACGTCGAGCACAGCACCGAAGCGGCGATGGCGAAGTTCTGGGCGCCGAAGCTCGCCGCCGAGACCATCCACCAGTGCCTGCTGACGTTCGGCCACCTCGGTTACTCCAGCGAGAGCCCGATCGGGCAACGGCTGCGTGACGTGATCGGCCTCGAAATCGGCGACGGCACCGCGCAGGTGTCGAAGCTCGTCATCGCGCGAAACCTCCTCGGCCGCGCGTACGCCCCCTAGGGAGACACCATGCTCAAGGACAAAGTCATCATCGTCACTGGCGCGGGCCAGGGCATCGGCCGCGGTATCGCCGAGAAGCTGGCCGCCGACGGCGCGACCGTCGTGGTCAGCGACATCAACGAAGCCACGGCGAAGGAAACCGCCGCTGCGATCGGCGGGATCGGCATCAAGACCGACGTCACCTCCCCGAATCCGTCGCGGCCGCCGTCAAGCGGGTGCACGCGGAGTTCGGCCGGATCGACGTGCTGGTCAACAACGCCGGCTGGGACAAGGCGGGCCCGTTCGTGGAGTCCGACCGCGCGGACTGGGACCGTGTCGTGCAGATCAACCTCTACGGCGTGCTCAACACCTGCCGCGAGGTGCTGCCGGTGATGGCCGAGCAGGGCTTCGGCTCCGTGGTCAACATCGCTTCCGACGCCGGTCGCGTCGGCTCGTCGGGCGAGGCGGTGTACTCGGCGGCGAAGGGCGGCATCATCGCGTTCACGAAGTCGATCGCCCGGGAACTGGCGCGCAGCAAGGTGAACGCCAACGTCGTGTGCCCCGGTCCCGCCGACACCGAACTGTTCGCCTCGCTCGGCGGCGACAACCCGAAGCTGCGCGAAGCGCTGACGAAAGCCATCCCGTTCCGGCGGCTCGCGCAGCCGTCCGACATCGCGAACGTGGTCGCCTTCCTGGCCTCCGACGAGGCCGCCTACGTCACCGGCCAGACCGTCAGCGTCAGCGGCGGCCTCACCATGAGCTGATCCGGAGCCCGCCATGCCGTTCGCGACGATCCTCAACGACGAGACGATCGAAGCCCACACCCGCGCCGGGTACTGGGTGAACCGCACCATCACCGACTACCTCGACGACGCCGCCGCGGCCACGCCGGACAAAACCGCGTTCGTCGATTCCCAGCGCAGCATCAGCTTCGGCCAGCTCAAACGGGAGGTCGACCGATGTGCGCTCGGGCTGCTGGAGCTGGGCGTCCGGCCGGGCGACGTCGTGTCGTTCCAGCTGCCGAACCGGATCGAGTGGATTGTCGTGCACTACGCGGCGAGCCGGATCGGTGCGGTCAGCAACCCGCTCATCCCGATCTACCGGGACCGCGAGGTCGGCTTCATGGTGGCGCTCGCGCGGTCGAAAGTGCTGGTGGTGCCGCAGGAGTTCCGCGGGTTCGACTATCCGGCGATGGTGCGGCGGCTCCGTCCGCGGTGGCCGGATCTGGCGCAGGTGCTGGTGGTCGGCTCGTCCTGGGACGAGTTCGCCGCGACGCCGTGGGAAGAGCGGCGGGAACTGCCGTCGTGGCGACCCGATCCCAACGACGTCACGCTGCTGATCTTCACCTCCGGGACCACCGGCGAACCGAAGGGCGTGATGCACACGCACAACACCGCCGTCGCCGCGAACAACCCGCTCCCCGACCGGCTCGGCATCACCTCCGGCAGCGTGCTGCACATGGCTTCGACGCTCGCCCACCTGACCGGTTTCCTTTACGGCGCACGGCTCGGCGTGCAGAACGGCGCGACCTGCGTACTGCAGGACGTGTGGGATGCCGCGCGATTCGTGGAGCTGGTCGCCGAACACGGCATCACCTACACCTCCGCCGCCACTCCGTTCTTGCACGATCTGCTGTCCGCCCCGAATCTCGCCGACCACGATCTCAGCTCCCTGCAACGGTTCTGCTGCATGGGCGCACCGATCCCCCGGGCGCTCGTGCGGCAGGCCCGGCAGAAGCTGCCCGGCCTCGTCGTGCTCGGCGGCTGGGGGCAAAGCGAGGACGCGCTGGTCACGCTCGGCATCCCGGGCGACCCGGACGACAAGCTGATCGACACCGACGGGTACCCGTGGCCCGGGATGCGGATCCGGGTCGTCGACGCGAACGGGACCGAACTTCCGCCGGGCGCCGAGGGCCGGCTGCAGGTCGCCGGGCCCTTCCTGTTCGTCGGCTACGCGGAACGGCTCGAGCTGGCCAGGGAGAGTTTCACCGGCGACTGGTTCGACACCGGCGACCTCGCGACCATCGACGCCGACGGATACCTCCGCATCGCCGGCCGCACCAAGGACGTGATCATCCGCGGCGGCGAGAACATCCCGGTCGCGTACGTGGAGAACGTCCTTTACGAACACCCGGACGTCGAGGCGGTCGCCGTGGTCGCCGTTCCCGATCCACGCCTGCAGGAACGCGCCTGCGCCTGCCTCGTGCTCAAGCCCGGCGCGCGGTTGGACCTGGAGAAGCTGCGCGGTTTTCTCGCCGAGAAGGGCGTGGCCAAGCAGTACTGGCCCGAGCGTGTGGCACTGTTTCCGGAACTCCCCCGGACCGCCAGCGGCAAAATCCAGAAGTTCCAGCTCCGTGCGCTGGTGGAAAGGCACAACGGGACCGGTCCCGAGCCGGTTCCGTAGCTTCGGGCGCGAGAGAGGGGAGAATCTCGTGTCCCGCAACGATCCTGACTACACCCGCGCCCTCGCGCTGGTCGACGAAGCGCTGTCCCGGCTGCGCGGCCCGATCCGCCGCGAACGACGGCGGCTGCGCTGGGAGCAGTGGCGCCGGCGGCCGTACTACCGCTTCGAACCGGACGGCAAGAAGCCGCAGCTCGTGCATCTGGCCGGACTTCGTGTCACTCCACTGTGGACGACCGTCGGCACCGGGGTCTCCGACGTCGACGTGCGGTACCCGGTGGCCGCGCGCCGCCGGTTCACGATCGGGTGGCGCTGGCTCGTGCGGCACGACTACGACGAGTTCCGCGTGCCGATCTCGCTGGTCGCCGACGCCAGCGGCCAGGCGGTGCTGATCGCGCCGGGCGGCCGGACGTTCGCCGCGGACGAGACCGGCTGGCAAGCCCTGGCCGGGCTGTTGTACACGGAGTACGCCATGCCGCCCGGCGGTCGCTGGTACGGCGCGGGCTGAACTCAGCTCCGCAGCTTCCGACGCAGCGAGAGGCCCGCCCCCAGCGCGGCCATCGACGCGCGCATCGCCCCGCGGCTGAACCGGCTCTCCGTCACGAACTGCCCGGCGCTGCGCAGCGAACCACGCACCTGCGGGTACGCGTATTTCCGCATCTGCCGCTCGTAATCGGCAACCGCGGCCGTCACATCGCCGCCCTGGGAAAGGTTGCGGCACAACACTTGCGCGTCTCGCAGGGCGATGTTCGCGCCGATGCCGCGGAACGGCGTCATGCTGTGTGCGGCGTCGCCGAGCAGGGTGACCGGACCGGTCTCCCACCCGCGGACGGGCACCGACGTGCGGATCGGCAGCATGCTCACCGTGCCGTCCGGCGAATCCCGCACCAGGCGGCTGAACGACGGATGCCAGTCGCGGATCCGGTCCAGGATCAGCGAGCGCAGCTCGGGACCGGACAGTTCGGCGAGGTCGGCCGGGAAATGCGCCGCCTTCGCGCCGTAGGACCACATCACGTAGCTGCCGGTGTTGTCGAACAGCACTGGGTCGACAGTCGCGGTCTCGTCGTTCACCGAAGCCGCCGGAAACTCGTGCGGCGCGGTGAACATCCCGCAGCCGGGCGGGGGCAGCACGAGCGTCGGAGCCGTCGCCAGCTGGTGCGGAATCAGCGCGCTGGACTCAGCGGTCAGCGGGAATTTGCCGATGACGGTGCGGATTCCCGTGTCGACCCGCTTGGCGTGCGGCAGCAACTGCGCGCGGACCCGGGAGCCCGCACCGTCCGCGCCGACCACCAGGTCCGCCTCGGCGGTGGTGCCGTCGGCGAAGTGCAGCACGACGCCTTTGGAGTCGTGCTCGTAGCGCACGAATTCCTTGTCGTACCAGAGGATTCCGTCCAGACCGGACGACAGCACCTGATGCATCGAGATCCGGCTGACCGAATGGTGCGCGGCGGCCGGGTCGGCGCTGGGCGGAGCGTCGAAGATCGCCAGCTCGCGCATGCGCTCGGTCACGAAGCCGAACGTGCCCTCGCTCACCCCCGTGGTGGCCAGGAATCTCTCCCACGCCGCCGGCGGAAGGCATTCGCGCAACGCGGCGGACCCCATCGGCGCGATGTGCACGCGGTAGCCCTGCAGGCGTTCGGTCCGGGTGCGGCTGCGCTCGTACACCGCCACCTCGACGCCAGCCCGCGCCAAGCCGTGCGCCAGGCACAACCCGCCGGTGCCGCCGCCTACCACCGCCACCTTGATCTTGTTCACGGTCACTCCCCTCTCGGTTGCCTGCCGCCATAATTATCCACACGGATGATTGTGTCAACCTTCGGGATGATTAACGGGTCGGTTAGGCTGCGGTGGTGTCCGAGACCACGCCGCGCCGCGCGCCGCGCCCCGCCGAGCGGCAGCGCGATCCCGAACGCACGAAGGCCCGCATCTTCGAGGCGGCGAAGGCCGAGTTCGGCAGCAAGGGGTACGCGGCCGCGCGGGTCAGCGACATCGCGCAGCGCGCGGGGGTCAACAAACAGCTGATCTCGTACTACTTCGGCGGCAAGGAAGGGCTGTACTCCGAGGTCGCCAGCGAACCGTTCGCCGGGTTCGCCGCGATGACGACGCCGGACCGGCCGCTCGCGGACGTGGTCGAGGACTTCGCGAAGGGCGGCCTCGCCGACCAGGACCAGGCCCGGTTGTTCCTGCGGGAGAACATGGCCGAGGGCACGCCGGGCGAAGCGGGCGCGGAGTCGCAGCGCGAGTTCCTGCAGGGGCAACTCGAGTACATGCGGGCGCGACAGGAGGCGGGCGACTTCCCGTCCGAAGTGGACCCGAAAGCGCTGCTGCTGATGCTGATGGCGGCGGCGAGCGCGCCGATGTCGCTTCCGCGGATCGCTGAAGCGCTTACCGGGGAAGATCCGTCGTCAGAGGCGTTTGTGGAGTATTACGCGGAGCAGCTGGCTCGGTTGACCCGACATCTCGCGCGCTGAGCGAAAATCAGGCGGGCGCGCCGAGGACCGCGTCCAGCAGGCCGGGGAACCGCGCCTGCAGTTCAGCTTTTCGCAGCGTGAGAATCCGCTGCGAACCTTGCACCCTGGCATGCAGGATTCCCGCCTCGCGCAGCACCTTCTGATGATGCGAGAAGGTCGACCGGCTCATCTCGAGCCCGGCGTCGGCCTGCAGCCGGGTGCAGTCGGACTCGCCCAGCCGGGCCAGCGCCCGCACCGTGGCCAGCCGTCCTTCGTCGCCGAGCGCGGCCAGCACCCTGGCCAGCCGCAGTTCGCTCGCGTCGGGATGCAGTCCGTCGGTCGTCACGAACCGAGCGTATCCCGCGCCTTCCGCTATGTCGAACTTTCTTGTACTGTTCGATAATCTTCAAACACGTCGAAGTTTATCGAACAACAGGGAAGAGGGTCGCATGGTCGGGTCCGGCCGCCGTCCGCTGCTGCTGCCAGTCGTGCTCGCGGCGATGTTCATGTACGGGTTCGACCTGAACGTCGTCAACGTCGCCGTCCCGTCGCTGCACCGCGACCTGAACGCCGGAGAGGCGGCGCTGGAACTGGTCGTCGGCGGGTACGCGTTCGCCTATGCCGCGGGGCTGGTGACCGGCGGGCGCCTCGGCGACCTGTTCGGCTACCGGCGGATGTTCCTGTCCGGCATGGGCGCGTTCACCGTGGCGTCCGTGCTGTGCGGACTCGCCCAGTCCCCCGGCCAGCTGGTCGGGGCCCGGCTGCTGCAGGGCCTGACCGCGGCGATGATGGTGCCGCAGATCCTGGCCGTGATCACCAGCAGCTTCGCCGCGGCGGAACGGCCCAAAGCGCTGGCCTGGTTCGGCGTGACCGCCGCGGTCAGCGGGGTCTTCGGGCAGGTGCTGGGCGGGCTGCTGCTGAGCGCCGACGTCCTCGGCCTCGGCTGGCGGGTGATCTTCCTGCTCAACGCGCCGGTCGGCATCGTCGTCCTGCTGCTGGCCGCGCGGGTGCTGCCGCGCGCCGCGACCGGCCGGACCGCGGGCCTCGACCCGGTCGGCGTGCTCGGCGTCTCCGGCTCGCTGGCACTCGCGCTGGTCCCGCTGGTGCTGGGGCGAGGCGCGGGCTGGCCGTGGTGGTGCTGGGCGATGCTGGCGTCGTCCGTCCCGGCGGTCCTGCTGAGCCTGGTCCACGAACGACGGCTGCTCGCTCGCGGCGGCGCCCCGCTGCTCGATCTGTCCTTGTTCCAGGTGCGTGGTTTCCGCGCCGGATTGGCGATCAGCGCGGCGTTCATGGCCTCCTTCGCCGGCAGCATTTTCGTCGTCAGCCTCTTGCTGCAGAACGGGCTCGGGCTCGGGGCTTTCGAGGCGGGACTGACGTTCGCGCCGATGGCGCTCGCCGGGGTCGTCGCGCCGCTCGCCGGCAAACGGCTGATCGCCGCGTACGGCCCGGCCAGGACGATCCTGCTCGGCTGCGCGGCCGACCTCGCCGCGCTGGCCGGTCTCGCCGTCCTGTGCCACCTCCGGGGCGGCGCGATCGGAAGCTCGTGGCTGGCGATCGTCCTTGCCTTGCTGGGACTGGGAAACAGCCTGATCCTGCCCGCGTTGCTCGGTGCCACACTGTCCGAAGTGGACTCCCGGCGGGCGGGCATCGCTTCCGGAACGCTCAACACCGCGCAACAGTTCGCCGGCTCGGCCGGGTTGGCGGTCATCGGCACGATTTTCTTCGCCGTACTGGGCGATCGTCCTTCGGGCGTGGCACAGTACGCGTCCGCGACCGAAGTGGCGGCTTGGCTCTGCGCCGTTCTGGTCGTCGCGATGGCGGCACTCACCGCCCTGCTGACCCGGAACCGCACTGTCCCGGAACGGGAGCCCGCGGCGGCGCGAAGCTGACTTGGGCTAACGACGCAACGGAACGAGATCGTCCGCGTGCACGACCTCCCGGCGGTGCTCCACCGGAACCTCGTGGCTGGACCGCCCGATCAGCGCGGGCAGCTCCCCCGCGTCGAAGCCGACCACGCCGCGCGCTACCGGGACGTCCGCGGAATCCACGAGATCGACGACGTCCCCAGCCTCGAAATCCCCTTCCAGGCCGGTGATTCCCGCCGCAAGCAGCGACCGGCGGCGCAGGATCGCCCGCACCGCGCCGTCGTCAAGGCGGAGACGGCCGGAGGTGTCGGCGGCGTAGCCCAGCCAGAACCGGCGGGCGGACAGCCGGGTGTCGGCGGGGGCGAAGGCGGTGCCGACGTTCGCCTCGCGCAACGCCTCCCCGGCGTCGGCGGCCGCGGCCAGCAGCACCGGGATTCCGGCCCCGGCCGCGGTGCGCGCGGCGGAGAGTTTCGAGACCATGCCGCCGGTGCCCAGCCCCGAGGACGACATCCCGACCGCGATGCCCTCCACATCGGACTCGCCGCGCACCTCGGTGATCTTGCGGGTCGCGCCGTCGCGCGGATCGCCGTCGTACAGACCGTCCACATCGGACAGCAGGACCAGTGCGTCCGCGCCGACCAGGTGGGCGACCAAAGCGGCGAGCCGGTCGTTGTCGCCGAAGCGGATCTCTTGCGTGGCAACGGTGTCGTTCTCGTTCACGACCGGCACCGCGCCGAGCGCGAGCAGCCGGGAGAACGTGCGCTGCGCGTTGCGGTAGTGCGAGCGGCGGACGACATCGTCCGAGGTAAGCAGGACCTGGCCGACCGTCAGCGAATAACGGCCGAACGATTCCGCGTACGCGTGTGCCAGCGCGAGCTGCCCGACGCTCGCCGCGGCCTGCTGGGTGGCCAGGTCGCGCGGCCGTTTGCCCAGCCGCAACGGCGCGAGCCCGGCGCCGATCGCGCCCGAGGACACGAGCACGATCTGGGCGTCGCGGGACACGCGGTCCGCGATCGCGTCGACCAGCGCGTCGAGGCGGGCCACGTCGAGCCCGCTTCCCGCGGTGGTCAGCGCCGAGGATCCGACCTTGACGACCAGCCTGCGGGCTTCCGCGATCTCCTGGCGCGTGCCGCTCACCGGTCGCGCTCCGCCTGCTCCTCGTCGTCGTCCCACACGTCGTCGAGTTCTGCGTCGACAGACGGGATTTCCTCGTCGACCAACTCTTCTTCCTCGTCGACCCCGTCGCGGCGGATCCGGCGGGCTTCCTTGCGCTCGGACGCGCTGACGCGGTCGTTGCGCTCCAGCCGGACGTCCGTGCCCCGGCCGGACAGGTGCACCGCCACGCCCGGCGTGGAGGGCTGCCATTCGAACTGGATGTCGCCGATGGTGACCGGGCTGCCCGGCCGCGCGCCGTTCTTCGCGAGCGCTTCCTCGACGCCGAGCCGGTTGAGCCGGTCCGCGAGGTAGCCGACGGCCTCGTCGTTGGCGAAGTTCGTCTGCCGGATCCACCGCTCCGGACGCGAACCGCGGACGATGAACCCGCCCTCCTCCTCCGGATCGCGTTCGACGGTGAACCCGCTGTCGTCGATCGCGAGCGGGTGCAGCACGATCTTCTCCGGCTCCAGCACCGGCTGCGCCTCGCGGTAGGCCTCGACGACCTCCGCCAGCGCGAAGCTCAGCTCCTTCAAGCCCTTGCGCGACGCGGTCGACACCTCGAACACGCGCAACCCGCGCGCCTCCAGGTCGGGGCGCACGAACTCGGCCAGCTCGGCCGCTTCCGGGATGTCGATCTTGTTCAGCACCACCACGCGCGGGCGTTCCTCGAGCTTGCCGCCCAGCCCCGGCGTGTAGCGGGCCAGCTCCTCCTCAAGAGCGTCCACATCGGACAGCGGATCGCGGCCCGGCTCCAGCGTCGCGCAGTCGACCACGTGCACCAGCACGGCGCAGCGTTCGATGTGGCGCAGGAAGTCCAGGCCGAGGCCGCGGCCCTCGGACGCGCCCGGGATCAGGCCCGGCACGTCGGCCATCGTGAACACCGACGATCCGGCCGTGATGACGCCGAGGTTCGGCACCAGCGTAGTGAACGGGTAGTCGGCGATCTTCGGCTTCGCCGCGGACAGCACGGAAATCAGCGACGACTTGCCCGCGGACGGGAAGCCGAGCAGGCCGACGTCGGCGACCGAACGCAGCTCCAGCACCAGGTTGCGGCTCTCGCCCGGCTCGCCGAGCAGCGCGAACCCCGGCGCCTTGCGGGCCTTGGACGCGAGCGCGGCGTTGCCGAGCCCGCCGCGGCCGCCCTGTGCGGCGACGAACCGGGTGCCGGGGTTGGTGAGGTCGGCGACGAGTTCGCCGTCCTCGGTGAACACGACGGTGCCCGGCGGGACCTTCATCTCCAGTCCCTCGCCCGCGGCGCCGTTGCGGTTGCTGCCCATGCCCATTTTCCCGTTGCCGGCGCGGGCGTGCGGGCGGAAATGGAAGTCGAGGAGGGTGTGCACGTTGGCGTCGACGACGAGCGTGACGTCACCGCCGTTGCCGCCGTTGCCGCCGTCCGGGCCGCCGAGCGGCTTGAACTTTTCGCGGTGCACCGAGGCACAGCCGTTTCCCCGTCCCCGGCGGTCAGATGGATGACCGCGCGGTCCACGAACCGGGACGCCATGGGTTTGCCTCACTTCACCTGAAAGCCATAAGAAACAAAAACGGTGCGGACCACGCTGGGTCTGCCAGCGGCCGCACCGTGGGGGTCCGGGGGCTCGGGCCCCCGGGTGACATGTAACGAGCGACGTGGTCCGCGTATTCCGCGGACACACGTCGCCCGTAAGAAAAGCTCGTTACGCCTCGACTGGCACGATGTTGACCGTCTTGCGGCCGCGCTTCGAGCCGAACTCGACCGCACCGGCGGCGAGCGCGAACAGCGTGTCGTCGCCGCCACGGCCGACGTTCACGCCCGGGTGGAACTTGGTGCCCCGCTGGCGGATCAGGATCTCGCCCGCGTTCACCTCCTGGCCGCCGAAGCGCTTCACGCCCAGTCGCTGGGCGTTCGAATCACGACCGTTGCGGGAGCTGGACGCACCCTTCTTGTGAGCCATCGCTCAAGTCCTCTTTCTCGAAGATCCGAAGAACTACTTGGAGATGCCGGTGACCTCGACGCGGGTCAGCTTCTGCCGGTGACCCTGGCGCTTGTGGTAGCCGGTCTTGTTCTTGAACTTGTGGATCCGGATCTTCGGACCCTTGGTCTGCTCGACGACCTTGCCGGTGACCGAGACCTTCGCCAACGCGTCGGCGTCCGTGGTGACCTCGCCACCGTCCACGAACAGCACGGCGGGGAAGGTGTGCTCGGTGCCCGGCTCGCCCTCGAGCTTCTCGACCTCTACGACGTCGCCAACGGCAACCTTGTACTGCTTGCCGCCGGTCTTGACGATCGCGTACGCCGACACGGAAGTCTCCTGCATTACTCGACAATGGGTTAAGGGGCTGGCGCGGCCGGCCCGCCGGGAGGCGGTCCAGGTGCTCGCGCAGCGGCTCATGCTTGCGATGAGCCGTACTACAGGTTACGGGAGGCCCCGGGCGCTGCTGCACCCGGGGTACCCGTGGTGGATCAACTCTGGTCCGAAGCCTTCACCGGAGGCCCCGCCGGACGCGAAGCGGCGCGGCGCGGACGCCGCCGGGTGCTCCGCACGGCCGGGGCCGGGACGTCGACCTCGGGTTCCTCGCCCGCGTCCGCCTCGACGGCCTCGGGCTTGGCTTCGGGCTGCCCGGCTTCGGCTTCCGGCGCGGTCTGGCCGACCACGGGCTGGGGCTCGGGCTGCTGGACGGGGGCCTCCGTCTTCGGCTCCGGCTGCGCGACCGTCTCCGGCTCCTTCGCCTCGACGGGCTCGGCTTCCGGAGCGGGGTGCTCGTGCTTCGCCTTGGACGCGTTGGCCATGGCCTGCACCGCCGACACGACCGACTCGCGCTGCTCCGGCGTCGGGGCCGGGGCCGCCTGCTCCGGCTTGGGCTCGTGGTGCTGCTGCTCCTCGCCCTTGCCGCGGCCGCGGGAACGCCGCGAACTCTTGGTGTCGCCGCCGCCGTGGCTGTGGCCGTTGTGCCCGTTGCCGCCGTTGTGCCCGTTGCCGTTGCCACCGCCGCCGGTGCGCTGCGGTTCGGTGGACACGACGACGCCGCGGCCCTTGCAGTGCTCGCACGGCGTGGAGAACGCCTCGAGCAGCCCGGTGCCGATCTTCTTGCGCGTCATCTGCACCAGGCCCAGCGACGTGACCTCGGCCACCTGGTGGCGCGTGCGGTCGCGGCCGAGGCATTCGGTGAGCCGCCGCAGCACCAGTTCGCGGTTGGACTCGAGCACCATGTCGATGAAGTCGATGACGATGATGCCGCCGATGTCCCGCAGCCGCAGCTGGCGGACGATCTCCTCCGCCGACTCCAGGTTGTTGCGGGTCACCGTCTCCTCGAGGTTGCCGCCCGAGCCGGTGAACTTGCCGGTGTTGACGTCGATGACGGTCATCGCCTCGGTGCGGTCGATGACCAGGTAGCCGCCCGAGGGCAGCCAGACCTTGCGGTCGAGCGCCTTCGTGATCTGCTCGTCGATCCGGTGGTCGGCGAACGCGTCGCCGGTGCCGGTGTAGCGCTTGAGCCGGTCGGCGAGGTCGGGCGCGACGTGCCGCACGTAGCCGTGGATGGTGTCCCACGCGGTCGAGCCCTGGATCTCCAGCTTCGCGAAGTCCTCGGTGAACAGGTCGCGCACGACCTTCACCAGCAGGTCCGGCTCCTCGTACAGCATGGTCGGGGCGCCGCCCTTCTTGGCGGACCCGGCCGAGGCCTTCTCCTTGATGACGTCCCACTGCGCCTTGAGCCGCTGGACGTCGCGGTCCAGTTCCTCCTCGCTGATGCCCTCCGACGCGGTGCGGATGATGACGCCCGCGTCCTCCGGGACGATCCGCTTGAGGATGTCCTTGAGCCTGCGGCGCTCGTTCTCCGGCAGCTTGCGGGAGATGCCGGTGGCCCCGCCGGCCGGGACGTACACGAGGAAGCGGCCGGGCAGCGAGATCTGCGTGGTCAGCCGGGCGCCCTTGTGCCCGACCGGGTCCTTGGTGACCTGCACCAGCACGCTGTCGCCGGTGGACAGCGCCTGCTCGATCTTGCGCGCCTTGCCTTCCAGGCCCGCGGCGTCCCAGTCGACCTCGCCCGCGTAGAGCACGGCGTTGCGGCCGCGGCCGATGTCGATGAACGCGGCCTCCATGCTGGGCAGCACGTTCTGGACGCGGCCGAGGTAGACGTTGCCGACGATCGAGCCGGTGCCCGACGACGTCACGAAGTGCTCGACCAGCACGCCGTCCTCGAGCACGCCGATCTGCGTGGAGTCGCCCTTCTCGGCGACGACCATGGTGCGCTCGACCGACTCGCGGCGGGCGAGGAACTCGGCCTCGGACAGGATCGGGGCGCGGCGGCGGCCCGCCTCGCGGCCGTCGCGGCGGCGCTGGCGCTTGGCCTCCAGCCGCGTGGAGCCGCGGACGCTGCGCACCTCGTCGCGCGCCGGGCGCTCGGCCTCCGCGGCCTTGGCCTGGCGGACGTGCGTGACGGTGTTCGGCGGGTCGTCGCCGCCGGTGGCCTCGGCAGCGTCGTCGTCCCCGCCCTTGCGGCGGCGGCGACGGCGGCGGCGCTTGCTGCCGCTGTCGGACTCGGCGTCGTCGTCGGAGTCCGCGTCGACCTCGCCCGCCTCGTCCGGCTTCTCGGTCTTGTCCTTGGTGTCTTTGGCGTCCTTGCTGTCCTTGGCCTGCTGGTCGTGCTGGCCTTCGGAGGTTTCGTCCTCGTTCTCGGACTGGGCCTCGTCGCCGCCCTTGCCGCGGCCACGACCGCGACGGCCGCGACGGCGGCGGCGACGGCCGCTCGCGTCGTCGCCGTCCTCGTCCGGACGCTCGTCGCGAGCCTCGCCGGAGGTCTCTTCCTCGGCGGTGTCGGCGGCGCGGTCGGTCCGGCCGGGACGTTCGGCCTGCTCAGAGGCCTCGCCGACGCCGAACACCGGTTCGGGCTTGCTGCGCGTCTGCTGCGCGGGCTCGGGCGGCAGGAAGACCGGCGAGGGCGCGGCGAAGACCGGCACGTGCACCGGGCCGCGAGCCGGGGTGGCCTGCTCGGTTTCCTGCTGCTCGGCCGGGATCGCGGGCGCGACGGCCCGGCGGGAGCGACGGGTGCGGGTGCGAGCGGGCTTCTCGCTCTCCTGCTCGGCGGCGGTTTCGGCGGCAGTCTCGGTGGCCGGCTGCTCGGGGGCTGCTCCGGTCTCCTGCGCGCCGCTCGGGGCGGCAGCGCCCTGCTCCGTCTCGGCGTCCGGCGCGGCGGTTTCCGCGGCGGTGCCAGGCGCGGCAGCAGTGTCCTGAGCAGCGGCGTCGCTTCCGGCGACGGCGGCGACGGTGGCTTCCTGCGCGGCCTCGGCGGTCGCGTCCTGCCCGGCCGCTTCGGCGGTCTCCGGCTCGGAAGCTTCGGCGGTTTCGGCGGCCTCCGCGTCGAGGATCACCGCCACGCGGTGCGCGACCTCCTTGGTCACGCTGGACTGCGCGCTGCGGGGGCTCTCCCCCAGCTCGGCGAGCTTGCCGAGCAGGTCGCGGCTGCTCAGGCCGAGCAGCTTGGCCAGTGCGTGCACGCGGATGCGCGGCGGCAGCTCGCCCAGCCTGCTGGTCGTGGGTGCGACGGTATTCCCGCCGGTCTGATCGGCGGGTGTGTCCGCGTTCGACATATGTCTCCTCCGCCCCCGGGCGCGTCAGCCGGTTCGCACCGGTGGTGACGCGGCCGCGCAGGGGCCCTTTCTGTTCCGTGCCCGCCGTGGTGGTGACCAGCGGCGGGAATCCTGCTGGCAGCCGTGCGGTCCGCCGGGTCGGCGGCCGCGCGGTTCCTGGTCTGCTCGGCGGGGTGCCGGCCTGCTCGCGACCCCCGGGCCACCCGCCACGACATCGACCTTGGCCCGGCCTCCCGGGGGCGACGCGCGTGGTGCCGGTCCGGCACTCCTCCGGGCCGCTCACGACGCGAACAGGATGCCCGTCGGCGCAGCGGCCAACGCGAGTATCCCACACCCGGGGGCGCACCTGGTGTAGTCGGTGCCCCGCGGCAGGCGCCCGGGCGCGCCGCGCTCATGCGCCCGGGCGAACTTCCGCGCTTCGCTTGTCGCGCCGGGCCCGGGGTGGTTAGCGTGCGGGCTCGGGCGCTCGCGCGGGCGCCCGGCATAGCCCCGCGCGCGGTGGGAGGTCCGGTGTCTGTGCTGGCGCGGCCGCTGCGCGCGGCCGTGTGCTCCCTCCTGGTCCTCGCCGGCTGCGCGGCGGTTTCCCCGCCGGCCGTGGCGAGTCCGGAGTGCGCCCCCGGCGGGCGGGCGGTGCGCTACGTCGTCGCGTTCGACCGCGGTACCCCGGAATCTTCCGCCCGCCAGCAGGCGAGCGCGAGCTGCGGGCAGCTCGTCGGCTATTACCCGCAGATTTCCGTGGCGGTCGTCACGTCAGCCGATCGGGCGTTTCCGGATCGCGTCGGCCCGGAGCGGGCGTTCAGCGCGCAGGCCACCCGGACGGCCGCCGAACAGCCGGGCGTCGCCGCCGCTCAGCCCGCGCGGTCTCCGCTGCCGCTCAGCGACCCGGCGAAGGTCCCCGCCGCGGACCTGTCCTCTCAGCAATGGGACATGAACCTGATCGGGGCCCCCGCCGCGCACCAGGTCACCGGCGGAAACCGCTCGGTCGTCGTCGGCGTCCTGGACTCCGGTGTCGACCCGAAGCACCCCGACCTCGCCGCCGCGATCGACCCGGGCGATTCCGCCGGCTGCCTCACCGGCGTCCCCGACCAGAGCCCGGCCGCGTGGCAGCCGACGACCTCGGTGCACGGCACGCACGTCGCGGGCATCGTCGCCGCGGCCGACGACGGCAAGGGCGTGACCGGGGTCGCACCGGGCGTGCGGATCGCGTCGGTGAAGGTGATCGACGACCGCGGCTACGCCGATCCGGAGGCGGCGGTCTGCGGGATCATGTGGTCGGCGGCGCGGCATCTGCCGATCACCAACAGCAGCTGGTTCGTGAACCCGTGGTCGCTGTCCTGCGTGCGCGGCAACGACCGCGGCGTGGTGCACGAGGTGCTGGCGCGGGCCGTGGAGTACGCGACCTCGCAGGGCACGCTGAACGTCGCGGCCGCGACCAACGAGGCGGTCGACCTCACGCCCTCGGCCCGCTCGGGTTCGCCGTCCGCCGCCGGGAAGTGCGAGGCGCTGCCCGCCGGGCTGCGGGACGTGGTGACGGCGTCGGCGGTCGGCCCGGACCGGGTGAAGTCGGGCTACAGCTCGTACGGTCTCGGTGTGGTGGATGTCACCGCTCCGGGCGGCGACGACGACCGGTGCGTGGTTTCGACCGTGCCGGGCGGATACGCGCCACTGTGCGGGACGTCGATGGCCGCTCCGCACGTCGCAGGCGTGCTGGCGTTGCTCAAGTCGGTGCATCCCACGTGGACGGCCGCCGAACTGCGCCGCGCGCTGGACTCCCGCGCGACGCCGATGCCGTGCCCGGACAGCTACGACCTGACCGGCGACGGCGCCCAAGACGCGTACTGCTCCGGCTACGACGGATACAACGGCTTCTACGGCCACGGCCTCGTCGACGCCCGGTCCGCGGTGGCGCCCGCGCAAACCGGACTGCCCAGCCCGGCCCGCTGACCAGGCTGGTCCGGCGGGCCCGGCCCCGGGGCCGCAACAAAGACCCGTTCGGACGGCTGGGTGTCGAGCAGCCTTACCGCCCACCGGTTACGAGTCACGTTCGACGGCCGCCGCCCCATGATCCCGCCCGCTGCCCGCCCTGGAAACCCCGTCGGCCAGCGGAATCGCTCGGGCTCGGCGTGCTGCTCTTCTTTCCGGAGATCGGCTTCACGCGGTCCGAAAGCGGCCGTTTCGCCCGCGCCGCACGCGAGCACGATCGGGTCAGGTCAGCAGCAGTTTCGCGATCCTCCTTGTCGCGCCCCAGATCCCGATCCCGGCGAGCACCAGCAGGTACGCCAGGTTGCCCAGCATGCTCCAGGAGAAGATGCCGGTGGCGAGCCCGCGCATCAGCTCGATCCCGTGGTACAGCGGGAAGCAGCGGACCAGCCACTGCAGCGCCTCCGGGTAGACCGTGATCGGGAAGAACGTGGTGGAGAACAGGAACATCGGCATCAGGACGAGCTGGATGTAGTCGAACTGGGACGTCGACTTCAGGAAGCTCACCAGCGTGATGCTGATGGCCGCGAACGCGAACGACACCAGCAGCGCGGCGGGCAGGAGCAGCAAGGCCCACCACGACGTGAGCAGCCCCATGACGCCGGTGACCGCCAGGAACGCGACCGAGTAGAGGCCGCCGCGCATCATCGCCCACGCGATTTCGCCGAGCGCGACGTCGAGCGGGCCGACCGGGGTGGCCAGCATCGCGTCGTACGTCTTCGCGTAGCGCAGTTTGAAGAACAGGTTGTACGTGCACTCGAAGACCGCGCCGTTCATCGCCGACGACGCCAGCAGCGCGGGCGCGACGAACGCGACGTAGCTCATCGGCTGCCCGTCCGGCCCCGGCACGGTGGTGACCAGCTTGCCGAAGCCGACCTGGAACGCGAGCAGGTAGAACAACGGCTCGAGCGCGCCGGACACGAGGATCGTCCACGACCGTCCGTAGACGGTGAGCGCGCGTTCGACCAGCGCGCTCGCGCGGCCGCTGTACATGCCCGCGGGCAGGACGCGGAGCAGAATTCCGCGCCGCTGCGGGAGAATCGGGGCGCTCTGCAGATCGGTCATCACGCCACCAGCCGTCGGTAGAAGCCGCGGTGCGCGATCGCCCAGCCGACCGCGACCAGCACTGCCAGATACACCAGGTGCCCGAGCACGGGCAGCAGGCTGTGCCCGCCGAGCGTGGCGGCGCGGGACAGCTCGGTGCCGTGCCACAGCGGGGAAATCCAGGCGAGCCACCGCAGGTACAGCGGCAGCTGGGCGATCGGGAAGAACGTGCCGGAGAACAGCGTCATCGGGATGACGATGAACCGGAAGATCAGCCCGAACCGCTGTCCCTCGTCGAAGGTCCACGCCGCCAGCGCGGTGATCAGCGATCCGCAGGCGAGCCCGGTGAGCACGCCGACGAGGATCACCAGCAGCGCCCCCGCGTTGGTCCACGCGCCGAACAGCAGCGCGACGAACGCGTAGACCGAGCCGGACAACGCGAGCCGCAGCGTGGTCCAGATCTGGTGCCCGCCGAGGACCTGGCCTGGCGACACCGGCGTCGCGGTGACTGCCAAATAGTCCTTCTGCCACTTGAATCCGCTGAGGACGGGATAGCTCGACTCGCTGACCCCCTGCTGTGCCGCGCCGGCCACGAGCAGCGCCGGGGCGACGTACACCAGGTACGACACGCCGCCGGTCGCCGGACCGGCTTGGACCTGCGAGCCGAAACCGAGCCCCATCGCGGCGAGGAACAGCACCGGTTGCAGACCGGTGGAGTAGAGCGTGCTGAGCCAGTGCCTGCGGTACCAGGTCCAGTAGCCCTCGACGCGCAGCCAGGCGCCGTGGAACCGGCCGACCACGCGGCCGGTGGCGGGGGTGGGTGCGGGGGTCATCAGTCCACCAGCGTCCGGCCGGTGAGGCGGAGGAAGACGTCCTCCAGCGAACTGCGCCGCACGAGACTCGACAGCGGGCGCAGACCGCGTTCGTGGACGCGCTCCAGGGTGGTCTCGCCGGTCATCGTGTAGAGCAGCACGCGGTCCGGGAGGACCTCGACGCGTTCGGCCAGCCCGTCGAGCCGGTCGGCCGCACCCTGCTGCTCCCCCGGCGCGAACCGCAGCTCGACGACCTCCCGGGTGGAGTGCCGGGCGATCAGGTCGGCGGGCGAGCCTTCGGCGGCGATCCGGCCGCCGTCCATGACGACCAATCGGTCGCACAGCTGCTCGGCTTCATCCATGTAATGAGTAGTGACGATGAGCGTGGTGCCGCGGGCTTTGAGCCGGAAAAGCCTGTCCCACAACAGATGCCGCGCCTGCGGGTCGAGGCCGGTGGTCGGTTCGTCGAGCAGCAGCAGCTCCGGGTCGTTGACCAGCGACCGCGCGATGGTGAGCCGCCGCTTCATGCCGCCGGACAGCGAATCGACCGGTTTCTCCGCACGGTCGGACAGCTGCGCGAACTCCATCAGCTCGACCGCCTTGCGCCGCACGTGCGCGCGGGAGAGGCCGAAATAGCGGCCGTACACGTGCAGGTTCTGCCGGACGGTCAGCTCGACGTCGAGATTGTCCTCCTGCGGCACCACGCCGAGCCGCGCGCGGATCTTCGGCCCGTCGACGTCCGGGTCCATGCCGAGGACGCGCAGATCGCCGTCGGTGCGCGGAGACACGCACGCGATCATCCGCATCGTCGACGACTTCCCGGCGCCGTTGGGCCCGAGGAAGCCGAACGCCTCCCCTGGCCGCACCTCGACGTCGATGCCGCGGACTGCCTCGAATTCTCCGAACCGTTTGACCAGCGCCTTCGCTTGCACGAGCGCTGGTTCCGTCGCCGACTCTCCCACGAGGAACGACAGTAGAGGGAGGGACCGACAATTCTCGACCGGTTTCCTCAGCGGAGCGTTTCGATCGCCCGCCACAACGTCTTCCGGCAGCGGTCCAGCTCGTCGTGCCCGACCGCGCCGGCCATCCGGGCTTCCAGCGCGCGGACGGCTTCCGCCGCCGTTTCCGCCAGATCCCGGCCCGCCGCGGTGAAATCGACGAGTTTCGCGCGGGCGTCGGCGGGATCGTCGCGGCGTTCGAGGTAGCCCCAGGCGACGAGTTCGTCGATCACCGGCCCGGTCGTCTGCTTGGTCGTCCCGAGCAGCCGGGCGATGACGACCGCTCGCGCCGGTCCGTCCTCCAGAGCGGCGAACACCCGCAGGTGGACCGCGCGGATCCGGTCGTCCCGCCGCTGCACCGCGGCGAGGACCCCGGCGGTCACCGCCTGGGCGAGCCGCCGGGCCAGCGCGCCGAGCCTCGACGAACCGGTCAGCGCGGCCAGGGCGAGCGGCTCCTGCGGGGTGCTCGTTGACATACCCGTCAGGCTACCTTACTTTTTTGGTCAGGTTACCTGACTGATTGGAGGCCCGGTCATGCTGCTCTCCCTCGCGGGTCCGCACGCCCGTTCCCGGCTGCTCGGCTCGCTCCTCGCGTTGTCGGCGGCGACCCACGTCAGCCAGCTGGCCGTCTACGGAACCGCTTCGGACACGGTCGGATCAGCGGCCTTCGGGGTCCTTTACGCGGCGATCGCGGCCGGGGTGTTCCGGCGGGCGCGGCCCGCGTTCCTCGCCGCCGCGATCTTCCCGGCGATCGGCGGGCTGCTGGGGATTTACCGGCTGATCGCCGTCCACCCCAACCCGTTCAGCGTGTTCCATCCGATCCTCGACGTCGTGATCGTCCCGCTCGCGATCCTGCTGTGGCGCGGCACCGCGCGGAAATAGCGGGGCGGCCCGAAGACCGCCCCGCCAGTACCAACTCAGCGCACTGTCACCGGCACCGACTGGGAAACCCCGTTCACCGTCACCGAGATCTGCGCCGTCCCCGGTCGCAGCCCTCGCACCGTGCCGGTGGCCGGGTCCAGCGACACCACGTCCCACGGCGCGGGCGGCCAGCTGCCGATGTGCACCCCGCGTCCGCCCCAGGCCGCGCTCACCGGGTAGGCCACCGGAATCGAGCGGCCCTCCTGCGTCACCGCGGCAGTCACCTTTCCGGTGCCGCCCCACGGCAGGGTGCCAGGGCCGGTCACGGTCAGCGCATCGACGTTCGGACGCGTCTCGAAGCGCACCGGCTGACTGCGGTCCGCCGGGTTGACCTGCAGCAGGGTCCAGCCGACGAAACCACCGTCGCCCGGACCGGCGGCGGGGGTCTTGCCCGAGTTGCCGTTCACCAGATACGGCACGCCGTCCGTCCGCGACAGACCGAATACGCCCGCGTGCGAAGCCACCGAGGCAGCCGGTTTGCCGGACTTCTCCTCGAAACCGGTCAGCCACGTCTGCAGCAACGCGGCCTCCTTCCGGTCTCCCAGCTGCGAATTCCCGGTCGGGCTCGGGTCCTTCACCGGGTGGTGCATCGCGACGACCACGCCGCGCACCGAACGGTCTTGCGCGGCGCTGTCCAGGGCCTCGCGCATCATGCGGACCTGGTCGAACCCGCCCGCGCGCAGCGAGCCGCGCGAGGAGTCCATCAGGATCAGCCGTACGCCGTGCACGTCGACCACGCGGTGCGTTTCCCCGAAAGCGGCCTGGAAATTCTTCAGGCCGTCGCCGCCCTCGGCTTCGTGGTTGCCGGGGACGTAGTACCAGGGGACGCGGCCGTCCAGCTCCTCGGTGATGATCTTGCGCGCGAGCACGAAGTCCGGTGCCGTGCCGCGGTCCACGAAGTCGCCGTTGATGAGGACGAGGTCCGGTTTCGCGGCGACGGCTTCGCGCAGCGCGCGGCGTGCCTGGGCGACCAGCGGGCCGTCCGGGGCGTCGGCGGTGAACTGGGCGTCGCTGACGACCGCGACCTTCAGGCCGCCCTTGCCGAGCGTTCCGTTGGTGACGAGCGACGGGTCCGGGACGGCCGGATCGTGCGGCACGGTCGTGGTCGGCGCGACCTCGAAGGTGAGGTCGTTGAAGACCAGCTTGCCCTCGTATTGCTTGCCTGCCACGGTTTCCACCGCATAGAAGCGGGTGAACCGCTGTCCGTCCGGCAGTCCGGCGGGCACCGCGGCGGTCACGTATCGCCAGCCGGTCCAGTCCACGTTGCGTGAAAGGTCCACAATGGACGCGGTGTTGGCGCCGTCGCGGAGTTCCGCGCGGATCCAGGCACCCTTGCCGTCGCCGTTGATCCACATGCCGATCTTCTGCGTGCCGGCCGGCACCGGGATCGGGTTGGCGGCATTGACGTACGCGGCGCGAGTCGCGGTCGTGCCGGTGAGCCGGTAGTCAAGCGCCAAGCCCTTGCCGCCGTTGCGGCCGTCCGCCGACGAAAGCGCCGCACCGACGACGGCCGGGTACACGGTGGCGGACCAGCCCTCCGGACCGGCCAGCGGAGCCGCGACGCGCGCTTCGGTGCCCACCGAAGCCGCCAGGTGCATGGTCTGCCCGCCTGCGTGCACGGTGACGGCAGTGGCCCCGGACGCGGCCTTCGCGGTGACAGCGAAACCCTTGCCCGACGGCTCGATCTTCACCACGGCGGGGTCGTATTCGAGCTTCACGTCCGACGGTTCGATCCAGGTGCCGTACCCGTCCGCGTCGTAGCCGTAGACCTGAAACTCGCCGCGCGCGTCGGACCCGGACAGCGCGACCTGCTTGGTGCTCGCGCCGAGGCGGACCGGCTTGCCCAGCACGGTCAGCTTCGTGCTGCCCTTCACGAAGTTCTGGTGCGCGGTAACAGTCACGTCGGCTCGCGCGTCGGGGTGCAGGAAGTCCGGCTGCGCGGTGAAGACGTTCTTCGTGACGGTGCCGCGGAACGGGTTCGACGTGGTCCAGAACGGCTTGGAGGCCACCGCTGCACCGGTCTCGTCGTGTCCGTTCGGCACGAGCGCGCGGCTCAGGCCGGACAGCACGCGGGTCGAGTTGTCGCCCTCCTGCGCGGGGGCGGGCGCGAAGCCGGTCAACCGTCCACTGCCGGGAACGGTCGCGACGCCGATGCCGTTGGGCACCAAGCGTTCCCCGCCGTCCGAAGGCGAGTTACGCACCGACGGCGCGGCCTCTCCCTCGCCACGCGCGAGCAGCGTCGAGGAACCGCCGCCGTCGAGGTTGATCGCGTCGTTGGCACCGAGCCGCTTCAGCTGCCGAGCCATCTCCAGCTCGGTCATCCCGCGACTGTCGGCCTGACGGCCGTCGACGGTGACGAGCCACATCCGCTTGCCGTCCGCGGAGAAGCCGACGCCCGTACGCGGCGCGAGGGTGACGTCGTCGAGTTGCTGGAGCTGTCCGTCCTTCAGCAGCGTCTTGTTGCCGCCGACCGCGACGGCGATCTTCCCTGCGTCAGACCGTGGCGCGTACGAAACGCCTACGCGGTCCCCAACGTGCAACGCGGACAACGCGTCCGCGCCAGCCTCACGGCCGAGCAGCAGCGTGCTACCGGCCGGAATCGGGCCGTCCGCGGGCTTCGGACGCACCTGCGTCACTACGCCGTCTCGGATCTCGACCTCGACGACGCGCTGCGCGCCAGCAACCGATGTCGCGCGCGCCGAAGCGCCCCAGAGCGGCGTGTAGACGCCGAGAGCGTCCTTCGCGAGCACCGGGCTGTTGAAGTTCGTAGCGGGGACAGCGCGACCGTCCGGCAGCGTGACCGACGCTTCGAGGAAGATGTCGGCGAGCTTCGCGCGTCCCTCGGCGGTGATCGCGGCGGTGGTGTTGTGGCCGGACGCGGGCGCGTTGTGCAGCTCGCCTTTGTCGATGCCGACGCCGAGCGGCGCGCCGGAGGCGTTGATGTCGAAGAAGTCGCCGTTGACGCCCGCGACCGCACCGGCGCGAGCGACCTGCTGAGACAGCGGGGTGCGCGCGGAAACGGTGCCCGGGCTGAGGTAAGTCGGCTTCAGGACCTTGCTGGTGAGGTCGACGCTCAGTGCGTCGCCGCGGATCCAGCCCTTCGGGTCGAAGCGGTCGAACTGGGTGAGGTTCAGACCAGGCGCCACCGTGTTGGTGGCGCTGCTGGTCTCGAGCCCGTCGTCGGCGACGGGCGCCGCGGCGATGGCCGGAGCCTCACGGGCGGAAGAGAAGGCGAGCGCGCTCTCGACCGGCGGCGGGCCGAGCGGAGCGGAGAGCGGGTCGGCTTGTGCCGGAGTGGCCAGCGGCAGCGTCAGCAGGACGCCGAGCAGCACGGATCTTGATCTTTTCACCAGGTACCCCACGATCGCGAAAATGGCTTAGGCCAGCCAAATCCATCGGCGCGACCGCCGGAAGTCCCGGCGGTGAACGGGACCTGAATGGCGCAAGATTACTAATCCGACCAAAAGTAGGCCGCCCCCTGCGCGGCACGTAACCGTAGCTACGAAAGCCATTCGGCCGTGGCTGTGGTCGGATTAGTAATGATCGGCACAGTATCCGCTCAAGGGGTCATGCGCGCGGCGAGAAACTCCTTCGCGACGCCCTCGTCCCCCGTGATGTCCGGCTGAAGGTCGGTGCGATTCCACAACAGCACCAGCAAATCCCGCGCGGGCGCCGCGACCGTAGCCACCGCTTCGCCCTCGCCCAGCTCGGGCGGTTCTCCGGGCACGACCGTCCACGCGTGCCCGGTGTCGGTGGCACGCAAGGTGATCGGCGCGGCAAGCGGAACCTCGTGCTTCCAGCGAGCGACGCGCGGCAGCATCGTGCCGAGGACTTCGTGGACCCCATCGGCGGCGATCAGCGGGTCAAGCTGCGCTGCTGCGCCGCGTGCGCCGAACAAATCGACCAGATGGACGGCCGTTTCGTGCACCTGACGGCGGAACCAGAACGCCTTCGTCTTCGCCGCGGCGCCGAAAACCCAGCACGGGTCGGCGGGATCGGCCGCTTCGAGCGCCTCCAGCAGCTTGGCGGCGCTCTCGGCGTACCAGGGCGCGAGGTCCCCGCTCGGCGAGACGTCGAACTCCTGCTGGCTCAGCTCGCCGGTGCGGACGATCCCGGCGGCCCACCGGTGCACGTTCCCGAGGTGCGTGACGAGGTCGCGTTTGGTCCAGTCGCCGCAGTACGGCACCGGATTGCCGAGGTCGCCAGCGGCTTCCGCGGCGAACGCCCCGGTGAGCGAGCGGAGGTGCGGGAGATAGTCGTGGGGCGGCAGCGGCAGAGCGGTCACCAGTGGAGGTTAACCGATGCGCTGGGTTCCGAGCACCGACAATAACCGCAGCGCTTCCTCGCCCGGCGAGCCCGGCGCGGCGGTGTACAGCACGACTTCCTGGTCCCGGTCGGAAATGCCGAGCACATCGCAATCCACCTGCACGGTTCCGACAACCGGATGCTCGAAAGTCTTGCGGAAAGTCGACTCGGCGACCACGTCGTGCGACGCCCACAGCGCGGCGAATCTCTCGCTCCCCGCGAGCAGGTCCGCGACCAGGGTGCGCACCTCGGGGTCGTCCGGGTACTTCGCCGCGGTCACCCGCAGCCGATGGGCCATGGCGCCGGCGAACGCCTCGGCTTCCACCAAGCCGTACAAGCGGGCTTGGCCGCGCGCGAGGAAGACGCGGCGCGGCAAGCTGCGTTCCTCGCGGGACAACGCGGAGAAGTCCTCCAGCAGCGCGGCGGCGAGCGGATTCCACGCGAGCACCTCGTAGGTCGCCGAGAACACGATCCCGGCCGTCTGCGGCAACCGGTCCAGCAGGTCGAGGATGGTCTGCCGGACTTCCCGGGACGGGCCGCGCGCGGGCCGCGGCGCACCGGCGAGTTCGTGGAGGTAGTCGCGTTCGACGTCCGAGAGCCGCAGCGCGCGGGTCAGCCCGGCCAGCACCTCGTTCGACGGGTTCGGGCCGCGGGCCTGTTCGAGCCGCGTGTAGTACTCGACCGAGATGAACGCCAGCCGCGCGACTTCCTCGCGCCGCAGCCCCGGCGTGCGGCGCCGCCTGCCCGCGGGAAGGCCCACCTCGGCCGGGGCGATGCGTTCGCGCCTGCTGCGCAGGAAACCCGCCAGTTCCGTTCGGTCCACCTGTCCAGTCTGCGCGGTCCGGACGGGCTCAGCCAGGTACACCCGATGCCTGGCTGCCGTCGCCGCGCCGAAGAACCATCGAAGCCATGACCGAAACACGAACGAACAGCCTGCTCGGCGGCAAGATCGCCTTCATCAGCGGTGCCGGGCGCGGGATCGGTGCGGCGGCAGCCCGGTTGTTCGCCGCGGAGGGCGCGAAGGTCGTCCTCGCCGCGCGGACCGAAACGCAGTTGAAGGCAGTGGCCGGACAGGTGCGAGCAGACGGCGGCGTCGCGGACTACGTGCGGTGCGATCTCGCCGACCCGGACAGCGTTCAGGCCGCGATCGACCGGGTGCTGGAGCTGCACGGCCGCCTTGACCTCGCCTTCAACAACGGTGCGATCGCCACGCCGCCAAGGCCGCTGGACCAGGTGCCGCTGGCCGATTTCGACCGCCTGTACGAGGTGAATCTGCGCGGACCGTGGCTGGCGATGGCCGCCGAGGTGAAAGCGATGCGGGCCGGCGGCGGCGCGATCGTGAACACGTCCAGCATCGGCAGTTTCGGCGCGAACCCCGCGCTGCCTGTTTACGGAGCCGTGAAACGTGCGCTGAACAGCCTGACCGAATCGGCGGCGGTCGCTTACGGGCCGGAGGGAATCCGGGTGAACGCGATCACGCCCGGCACGACGATGACCGAGATGATCCGGCGGTGGGAAGCGGAATCGCCGGGATTGCTCGACCAGCTCGCCGAGACCACTCCCCTCGGCCGCGCGGCCGAACCCGCCGAAATCGCCGAAGCCGCGGCGTGGCTGCTGAGCGACCGCGCTTCCTACGTGACCGGCGCCGTCCTGCGCGTCGACGGCGGCGCCCGGGTCTAGAAAACACGAACGCCGGGCCGGGACCGAAGTCCCTGCCCGGCGTTCGCGAGGTTCAGTGCCGGTTGCGCCGGATCACAGGTCCGGGAACCACAGCTTCAGCTCGCGCTCGGCCGACTCCGGCGAGTCCGAGCCGTGCACCAGGTTGTACTGGGTCTCCAGCGCGAAGTCGCCGCGCAGGGTGCCCGGGGTGGCCTTCTCGACCGGGTCGGTGCCGCCGGCCAGCTGCCGGAACGCGGCGATCGCGCGGGGGCCCTCGACGGCCATCGCGACGAGCGGGCCCGACGTGATGAACTCCAGCAGGTCGCCGAAGAACGGGCGCTCCTTGTGCTCCGCGTAGTGCTCCTCGGCGACGGAGCGCTCGACGGTGCGCAGTTCCAGCGCGGCCAGCTTCAGGCCCTTGCGCTCGATGCGCGAAACGACCTCGCCGACGAGGCCGCGCGCGACGCCATCGGGCTTGACGAGGACCAGCGTGCGTTCAGTCACGACGGTATTTCTCCTTGTGCGGATTCGTGTTATTCGGGTGCCGAGCCTATCCGACGCCCTTTCCGGGCCGGTCAGCGCCGCTGCGGCTGCAACGTCTTCGACCACAGCGACGCACCGGTCGCGTCGCGCAGGTCGACCGTCAGCTCCCCGCTCGCACCGTCCACATTCACCTCGCCGAAGTGCTGGAATCCTTGCACCGGCGAGGAATTCTGCGTCTGCGGGGCGTGCACGAACACCGCTTCCGGGCCGAACGTCGGGTCGAGTTTGTTCGGGCCGAACGCGCCGGCGTTGAGCGGGCCGGACACGAATTCCCAGAACGGGTCGAAGTCCTGGAACGCGGCGCGCTCGGGCGAATAGTGGTGCGCGGCGGTGTAGTGCACGTCGGCGGTCAGCCACACGACGTTGCGCACGCGGTGGCGCGAGATCTGGTTCAGCACCCAGGCCAGTTCGGTCTCGCGGCCGCCGGGCGCGCCGGGCAACCCGTTGGCGACCGCCTCGATGTCCTTGCCGTCCGGCACGACGAGGCCGATCGGCATGTCCGCCTGGACGATCTTCCACGTCGCGGTGCTGCGCCGGAGCGCGTCGGCCAGCCAGCGGGCCTGTGCCTCGCCGAGGATGTGGCCGGGCTTGGTCCGGTCCGAGGTGTTGGCGTCGCGGTAGGTGCGCATGTCGAGCACGAACACCTCGACCCGGCTGCCGTAGCGGAAGTTCCGGTACACCCGGCCGTCGACGGCCTGTCGCCGGTCGATCGGATGCCATTCGTGGAACGCCTGGAACGCGCGCTGGGCGAGGACGTCGGCCCGCTTCTCGGTGTATTCGGGGCGGTCGTTGAGGATTTCGCCCGGGTACCAGTTGTTGACCACCTCGTGGTCATCCCACTGGACGTAGGCGGGCACCTCCGCGGCGAACCGGCGGAAGTGGGCGTCGAGCCGGTTGTAGGCGTGCTGGCCGCGGTACTCGTCGAGGGTTTCGGCGACCTTCGCCTTCTCCGGCGTCACGATGTTGTGCCAGGTCCCGCCACCGCCCGGCAGCGTGACGGTTTCGGTGAGCGGTCCGTCGGCGTACACCGTGTCGCCGCTGTGCAGGAAGAGGTCCGGACGGCGGTCGGCCATGGCGGAGAAGATCGTCATGCCGCCGAGTGCCGGGTTGATGCCGTAGTTCTGGCCGACGACGTCGCCGCTCCACAGGATCCGCGTGTTCGCACGGCCGATCGGCGCGGTGGCGAAGCGACCGGCGACCGGTTCGCTCGCGCCGCGGCCGTCGAGGTCCACCGCGGTGACGCGGTAGTGGTACTCGGTGCCCGGAGCCAGCCCGGCGACGCGCACCTTGCCGGTGCCGCCGGTCGCGGGCGTGACGAACGGGCCGGGCACCCGGCGGGCGTGCCGGAACGACGGGTCGCGCGAGATCTCGACCATCAGCCGCGCCGGGCGGTCGGCCTTCGACCACACGATGCCGGAGCCGGTGGTCACGTCCCCGGACGCGACGCCGTGGGCGAGCACCGGACGGTCGCGGCGGACGAGCGGGGCGGCCGAGGCGGAGCCGGGCAGCAGCAGCCCGCCTGCCGCGGCGAGCGCGGGCACGGCGATCCCGGCTTTGAGCACGGAGCGCCGCGATGGGGTCGTTTCGGTCATGGCGGTGGTTCTATCCGGCGACCACGGCCAAGCGGCCAACTCGGGCTGACCGCCGGGTGAACGGCTCACTCGTAAGGAGGAAGCTCACAGCCGGTCGTTACGCTCGGTGGGCTTCCCGAACCATCTCGTGCTCGCACTCGCTCGGTCCGGACAGCGGACGCTCCACAAACCCGTGCCGCTGATACAAGGCCAGCGCATGCTGGTTGCCGCCCGCGACGCGCAACGCCAGCTCGCCCGCCCCGCGCCCTTCGCTCCAGCGCACGACGGCCCGCACGAGCGCGTCCCCGACTCCCCTGCCGCGCGCCGACGGCGCGACCCACATCGACAGCAGCTCGGCTCTGTCACCGCGTTCGGAAAGGTGCCCGCTGACCATCCCCGCCGGAACGCCGTCGAGGTCGGCGAGAACGTTGAGCGACACGTCGCGCAACCGGGGCCCGCCAGCGCGCTTCGTCGTCTCCCTCGCCTTGCCAGTCCGCGAGTTTCGAGCTGAACGCCTCCGGGTCCGCACGCAGCGCGGCCAGCCGGAGGTCGCGCCACTCCGCCCAGTTGTCCACGCTCAGCTCGCGCACCACGATCACACTTGCTCCGTCGTCGTGGCGGCCCGTCCGTTACATCGGAACAGGGTGACGACCGGTGCGGCTGCCGCTGAGCCGCACCTCGCGGGAGTACACCGGCGGGGCGCCGGGTTCCGGGAAGCATTCGAGCAGCAGGTCGCCGCGGAGGTCTTCGAGGTCGTCCGGAGCCTCCGCCAGCAGAGCGTCGGCCCACGCTTCGAGCGATCCGTTCTTCAGAAGGCCCGCTCAAGCCTGCGGCTGCTGCTGGCTCGGCAAAGTCCCCGCGGCCATCCGGCGCGCGACGTCCCGGCGCAGCCAGAGGAACCACACGAACGCGGCCAGGAACACGATGCCGATGATCGCGATCGCCGGCTGCGTGATCCCGATCCCGATGATCGCCAGCTGCAGCAGGAGCACGACCGGCACCGCCCACGTGTGCTTCAGCAGGCGGCACAGCACGATCAGCACCACGGCCAGCGCGATGATCGTCCAGCCGGTGAAGCTCGTGATGCCGCCGCCGAGTTTCGCGACGACCGGCAGCGCCAGGGCGACGGTGATCGCTTCCATGATCAGCGTTCCGGCCAGCACGCCGCGGAAGCCCTTCATCGGGTCCTTCGCGGGCGGCTTGGCAGGTTGCCCGGCGGGAGTCTCGCTCATGCCGGCTCCTTCCCGAACAGCGTGCGCGCGTCGCCCGCGGTGACCACCGAACCGGTCACCAGCACGCCGCCGCCCGCGAGCGGTTCCTCCGGGTCGTCGTTCTGCTCCACGAGGCCGATCGCGGTCTCGATCGCGGTCTCCAGGTCCGGTTCGGCGAGCACGCGCTCCTCGCCGAAGATCGACCCGGCCAGTTCGGCCAGATCCTGCACCGGCAGCGACCGCGGCGACGAGCTGCGCGTGACCACCACGTCGGTCACCACCGGCTCCAGCGCGTCCAGGATGCCGCGCGCGTCCTTGTCGGCCAGCACGCCGACGACCGCGACGAGCCGGCGGAAGTTGAACTCGTCGGTGATCGTCGTGGCGAGCGCCCGCGCGCCCATCGGGTTGTGCGCCGCGTCGACCAGCACCGCCGGGGCGGCCCGCACGCGTTCGAGCCGGCCGGGGTTCTCGACCTCGGCGAACGCCTCGCGCACCGCCTCCACCACGAGCTGTTTGTCTTTGCCCGCCCCGAAAAACGCCTCGACCGCGGCCAGCGCGAGCGCCGCGTTCGCCGCCTGGTGCGCGCCGTGCAGCGGCAGGAAGATCTCGTCGTACACGCCGCCGAGGCCCTGCAGCTTCAGCAGCTGCCCGCCGACCGCGACCTCGCGTTCGAGCACCCCGAACTCGCTGCCCGCGCGCGCCACCGCGGCGTCGACCTCGACCGCGCGCTTGAGCAGGACGTTCAGCACCTCGGGATCCTGCTCGCCGATCACCGCGACCGATCCCGGCTTGATGATCCCGGCCTTCTCCGCGGCCGCGTCGGCGGGCGTCGGGCCGAGGTATTCGGTGTGGTCCAGCCCGATCGGCGTGATGACCGCGACCTGGGCGTCGGCGACGTTCGTCGCGTCCCACGCGCCGCCCATGCCCGCCTCGACCACCGCGGCCTCGACCGGGGCGTCGGAGAACGCCGCGAACGCCATTCCGGTGAGCACCTCGAACTTGCTCATCGGCACGCCGTCCTCGCTCGCGCCGTCCACCATCGCCACGTACGGCGCGATGTCCTGGTACAGCTCGGCGTAGCGGGCGGCGGACACCGGACGGCCGTCGAGCACGATCCGCTCGGTGACCAGCTGCAGATGCGGGCTCGTGTAGCGGCCCGAGCGCAGGCCCATGCGGGTCAGCAGGGAGTCGACCATCCTGGCGACCGAGCCCTTGCCGTTGGTGCCCGCGATGTGCACCACCGGATAACCCTGGTTCGGCTCGCCGAGCAGCGTCATCAGCGCCTGGATCCGGGTCAGCGACGGTTCGAGCTTCGTCTCCGGCCAGCGCTGGTTCAGCTCGGCCTCGGCGGCCATCAGGTCGCGGCGGGCCTCCGGCCCGTTCTCGTCGCCGAACTCGGCGGGCGCGCCCTCGTCGTCGAGTTCGTGCAGCTCAGCGCCCTCTTCGGGACGCAGGTCCGGGACCGGGCCGAGCGCGAGGTTGTCCCCGAGCTGGCCGATCCCGCCGATCCCGCCGCGCGAACCGCCGCCGACGGTGTACGCCGCGTCCGGCGCGTCGAGGTCCGGCTCCAGCGCGTTCCCGGCGTCGTCCTCGTCTTCGCTGTGCGCCCGCGCGCCCAGTTCGTCGACCCCGGCGAAACTGTCCGGATCGGCGAGATCCGGCCGCCGGGTCTCCTCGGGCTCGTCACCGCGCGGCACTCGTGCACTCCTTGAAGTCGCTGTCCCGGCGCGGTCGCGCGACCGGGAAGACCAGGCGAAAGGTTCGGCCCAGCACGGTGTCGAGGGTACCCGCCGCCCGCCGCGCCCCCGGCGGCCCGGGGCCTCGGCGTGATCGCGCCCGCAGTGATCCGTGGCAAAGTCGGGCGCATGCCCTTCGACCACAACCATCACTACCACCCGGCCCTGCTGCGGCTCCTGCCGCCGGGCCCCGGCCGTGCCCTAGACGTCGGCTGCGGAGACGGCCGCTTCGCGCGCAGGTTGGCCGCCGCCGGAATGACAGTCGAAGGCATCGACACCTCGGACGAAATGGTCGCCAGGGCCACCGCCGCCGGTTCGCCCGGACCGGGCACCGTGGAGTACCGCCGCGCGGACGTGACGACCGAACCGCTGGACCCCGAGTCGTACGCGTACATCTCGTGCCTCGCGTCGCTGCACCACGTCCCGTTCGCAACCGTCACGAGGCTGCGCGACGCCCTAGCCCCCGGCGGCGTGCTCGCGATACTCGGCTGCGCCCGCCCAAGCCGCCCGAGCGACTACGCACGCGAACTCGTCGCCGCCCCCACGAACGCCCTGGCCAGGCTCATCGTCTTCGCCGGAGACCAGCTCAACGGCGGCGCGGACCCGGTCGCCAAGGCCCCCGTCCACATGAAGTTCCCGCCGCTGACCGACGTCCGCCGGGACGCGGCCCGCCTGCTCCCCGGCAGCACGGTCCGCCCCCTGGTGTTCTGGCGGTACCTGCTGACCTGGCGAAAACCCACAGATCACCCCGCAGCCGGGTGAAAACCCGCCCCGACCACCCGATCGGCGGAGAGCGCTCGCGCTCCGCTTGCCGAAAGGTAAAGCGGGTCGTACCGCTAGGGAGGACGGGTTCGCATGCGCATCATCCGAATCGCGCTCGCCGCAATCGCGGCGATCGCCCTGCTTCTGTCGACGGCGGCGGCTGCCAGCGCCGCGCCAAGGCACTACCGCCACTACGTCGCCCTAGGCGACTCGTACACGTCGGGCCCGCTCATCCCGCTGCCCCGGCTGGACCCGTTCGGCTGCTTCCGCTCGACGTCCAACTACCCCTCGCTGCTGGCCGACGCCATTGACGTGGACAACTTCACCGACGTCAGCTGCGGCGGCGCCAACACGTCGCACATGACCAACCCGCAAAACGTCACGCTAGGCCAGAACGCCCCGCAGTTCTCCGCCCTGCGCCCCGACACCGACCTGGTGACAGTCGGCATCGGCGGCAATGATTCAAGCCTGTTCGGCACCCTGATCGACACCTGCCCCGGCCTGCGCGCCTCAGACCCGACCGGCAACCCGTGCCAGCAGCACTTCACCGTGGACGGCGTGGACACGATCAAGGCCCTGCTGCCGAAAACGCAAGCGAGCATCCAGCAAGTACTGGCCGGAATCCACGAACGCTCGCCCCACGCCAAAGTGCTGGCCATCGGCTACCCGCGCATCGCCCCCGCAGAAGGCTATTGCCCCAACGTACTGCCCTTCGCCAACGGCGACTACGCCTGGCTCTCCAGCGTAGAAGAAGCACTAAACGCAGCAGTGAACAACGCGGTAGAAGCAGACGGCGAAGCGTCCTATGTAGACACCTACACCCCGTCCTACGGCCACGACGCCTGTCAACCACACGGCGTAGCCTGGATCAACGGCAAAGACCTGAACCTCCTGGCAGCAGCCCCCTACCACCCCTTCTACGAAGGCATGGCAGGCGAAGCAAAAGTAATCCGCCAACACCTACGCAACTAACCGAAGCCCTGAAGGACTCCTTGAAGGAATCTAATTCCCTCAAGGAGTCCTTCACGGCCCTAAACCGCCACCGATGCACCCACCCAGCGAGGCACCCACACCACCCCCGCACCCCGATACGAAGCCCCAATGCGGACGGCGGGTGCTTGTCAAGGCATCTTTCCCGCCTTGACAAGCACCCGCCGTCCGTCATCACAATCAGGCTTCGGGGTGCCCCCACGCCCTCAGGCGCAATGTCGCCGCCAGGCGACGAGCCAGCCTCAGGAAGCAGGCAACGCAGCCAACCGAGCCTCAATCCGGCTGATGTCGGAAACCGCAGTCTCCCGCCGCACCTTGATCTTCTCGATCACATGCTCCGGCGCCTTGGCGATAAACGCCTCATTCCCCAACTTCCCCTCAGTCTGCGCCAATTCCTTCCGCGCAGCCCCAAGGTCCTTCTCCAACCGCTTCCGCTCCGCAGCGACATCAATGGTCCCGGAAGTATCCAACTCCACCGTCACCACGCCGCCAGCCAAAGCCACTTCCAGCGAAGCACTGACCGAGAACCCGTCCTCCGGCTCAGTAAGCCGCACCAGCGACCGAATCGCGTCCGAATGCCCCTCCGGGAACGCCTCGCCAGACAACCGAGCCGCAACCTTCTGCCCCGGCTTAAGACCTTGATCAGCCCGGAACCGCCGAATCTCGGTAATCAGCTTCTGCACATCCGCCACCCGAGCATCCGCAACCGGGTCCGCATACCCTTCAACCGCCGCAGGCCACGCAGCGATCACCAACGACTCGCCACCAGTAAGCGCAGTCCACAACTTCTCAGTGACAAACGGAACGAACGGATGCAGCAACCGCAGCACCGTATCGAGCACATGCCCAAGCACCTTCCGCGTAGCCTCAACCCGCGCGGAATCCCCTTGGTACAGCTGAACCTTAGCCAGCTCCAAGTACCAGTCACACAACTCATTCCACGTGAACTGATACAAGGCATTGGCAACCTTGGCGAACTGGAAGTCCTCAAACAGACCATCCACTTCGGACACCAACGCCGCAAGCCGCCCCAGAATCCACCGATCCGACTCAGTCAACTCGGCAGCAGAAGGCAACGCCCCTTCGACCGTAGCCCCGTTCATCATCGCGAACTTGCTGGCATTCCACAGCTTCGTGCAGAAATTCCGCGACCCGGCAGCCCACTCGTCCGCCAGCGCCATGTCCGCGCCCGGATTGGCCCCGCGGGCGAGCGTGAACCGGGTGGCGTCCGCCCCGTAAGCGTCCATCCACTCCAGCGGGTCGATGACATTCCCCCGCGATTTGGACATCTTCTTGCCGTTGGCGTCGCGGATCAGCCCGTGCAGGTACACGTGGTCGAACGGCTGGCGCCCGTCCATCTCCTGCACGCCGAACATCATCATCCGGACAACCCAGAAGAAGAGAATGTCGTACCCGGTGGACAGCACGCTGGTCGGATAGAACTTGGCCAGATCGTCCGTCTCGCCCGGCCAGCCCATCGTCGACATCGGCCACAGCCCCGACGAGAACCACGTGTCGAGCACGTCCGGATCCTGCGTCCAGCCCTCGCCGGACGGCGGCTGCTCGTCCGGCCCCACGCACACGACCTCGCCGTCCGGGCCGTACCAGACCGGGATCCGGTGGCCCCACCACAGCTGGCGCGAAATCGTCCAGTCGTGCATGTTGTCGACCCAGTCGAAGTACCGCTTCTCCAGCTCCGCCGGGTGGATCTTCGTGCGCCCGTCGCGCACCGCGTCGCCCGCGGCCTGGGCCAGCTCGGCGACCTTGACCCACCACTGCAGCGACAGCCGGGGCTCCACGACCGTGTCGCAGCGGGAGCAGTGGCCGACCGCGTGCACGTACGGCCGCTTCTCCGCGACGATCCGGCCCTGTTCGCGCAGCGCGGCGACCACCGCGGGCCGCGCCTCGAACCGGTCGAGGCCCTCGAACGGACCGGGCACGGTGACCTCGGCGCGCTCGTTCATGACGGTCAGCATCGGCAGGTCGTGACGGCGGCCGATCTCGAAGTCGTTCGGGTCGTGCGCCGGGGTCACCTTGACCGCGCCGGTGCCGAACTCCGGGTCGACGTGCCGGTCCGCGACCACCGGGATCTTCCGGCCGGTGAGCGGCAGCTCGATCTCGGTGCCGACCAGGTGCGCGTAGCGCTCGTCGTCCGGGTGCACGGCCACGGCGGTGTCGCCGAGCATCGTCTCCGCGCGCGTGGTGGCCACGACGATCGAGGCGTCCCCGTCGCCGTAGCGGATCGACACGAGTTCGCCGTCGTCGTCGCTGTGGTCGACCTCGATGTCCGACAGCGCCGTCTGGCACCGCGGGCACCAGTTGATGATCCGCTCGGCGCGGTAGATCAGGCCGGCGTCGTAGAAGTTCTTGAACACCGTCTGGACGGCCTTGGACAGGTTCTCGTCCATCGTGAAGCGCTCGCGCGACCAGTCGACGCCGTCGCCGAGCCGCTTCATCTGGCCGAGGATCTTGCCGCCGTACTCGGCCTTCCACTCCCAGACGCGCTCGACGAACTTCTCGCGGCCGAGGTCGTGCCGCGAAAGGCCCTCGCCGGCCAGCTGGCGCTCGACGACGTTCTGCGTCGCGATGCCCGCGTGGTCCATGCCCGGCAGCCACAGCACCTCGTAGCCCTGCATCCGGCGGCGGCGGCTCATCGCGTCCATCAGGGTGTGGTTGAGCGCGTGCCCCATGTGCAGGCTGCCGGTGACGTTCGGCGGCGGCAGTACGATCGAGAACGGCGGCTTCTCCGACGAGGCGTCAGCCGTGAAATACCCGGCCGCTACCCAGCGGTCGTACATCGGGGCTTCCTCGGCGGCCGGGTCCCAGGCACCCGGAAGGTCGGTTTTCTGCTGCGGAGCGTTCTCGGTCACAATGGACAAGTCTACGAACCCGCCACGGCGGGGTTACGCAGGGGGAAAGGCGGTGCGCCGATGACTCGGCCGGAGGATCCGGACGACCGGATGGAAACCCATCCCGACCTCATGGACCCCGAATGGCGCAAGCACGCCCAGCGGGACGCCTGGCTCGGCGCGAAGAAGGACATGAAGAAGCGGCGCAAGCGCGAACGCCGCAGCGCCCCGGCCCCGGTGTACGGCCGCGGCGGCGCGGTGCCGAGCCGCTGGCCGGGCATCGCGGCGATCGTCGGGCTCGTCCTGCTGCTCGCGGCCGCGATCGTGGTGCACCAGGTGCAGCCGGTCGGCGTGAACGACAGCAAGATCGGGTACATCGTCGGCCTCGGCTCCGCCGCGGAGACCAGCCAGCCGCTCTAGGACGTCAGCCGGATTTCAGGCTCAGGATCGCGGTGCCGTCCGCGATGTCCTTCACCGTCACCAGCCGTTTGACCTCGGTGCCGGGCATGTCCGGCGGTTCAGCCGAGCACCAGGTGATGTAGGCCGCGGCGGGGCCGCCCGCGAAGAAGGTAGCCGTGCAGCCGTTCTTGACGGTGGTGCCGATACTGGGCCCGTGGGACAGAACCATGCCCACCTCGACGCTGCCGGCGTTGATCTTCAGCACTTTCAAAGAACTGAGCCGTGCATCGGCCAACGGGATGGTGACCGGACCGGTCACGGCGACCTCGCAGGCACCGCCGGAACAAGCCGCGTAGTTCGTCCCGTCGCGGGCGCTCGGCGGCGCGGGCTTGGTCGTCGAAGGGCTCTTCGAGGCAGTCGAGGGCGCGCTCGCGAAACCAGTCACCTGCGTGCTGCACCCCGCCGCGACAGCGGTCGCCATCGCCACGCCCACCGCCCGGAAACGGAACGTCGGCCTCGTCATGCCGTCATCGTGAACCGGACGCGCCGGGACCAGTCCCCACCGAGGATGCACAGGCTGGACTCAACAGGCTAGACTGTGCTTATGTCCGAAGAGCCGTCCGTCCCGCCGCGCGTCGCCGAGTCCGCCGGCTGGATCCGCGGCGTCGTCGGCCAGTTGCACCGCAGGCTGCGGCAGGTCGACAACGCCGAGATCCTCACGCCGACCCAGACCGCGGTGCTCAACCGGCTGCACCGCGAGGGCCCGGCGACCCAGGCCGAACTGGCCGCGGCGGAGCACGTCCGGCAGCAGTCCATGGCCGCCACGCTCGGCGTGCTCGACACGCTCGGCTATCTGAGCCGCACGCGCGACCCGGACGACGGCAGGCGCGTCGTGATTTCGCTGTCCGATCTCGGCGCCAAAACCGTCATCGGGATCCGGCAGCACCGCGACGAATGGCTCGCCGCCGCGCTGGCGGACGAACTGACCGAGGACGAACTCGAAACGGTCCGGCGCGCGCTGCCTCTGCTGCAGCGGATCGCCCAGCGCTGACCGTCCGAAACCTGAGGAGCACTGACGAACACCGCCACCGCCCCCGCGAAAACCCGCTTCGGCGCGCGATTGGTGACCCCGCTGGTCGCGAGCGCCGTGCTCAATCCGATCAACTCCACGCTCATCGCCGTCGCGCTCGTCCCGATCGGACAGGCCTTCGGCGCGGGACCGGGCCGCACGGCCTGGCTGATTTCCGCGTTGTACCTGGCCACCGCGGTCGGGCAGCCGGTCGTCGGGCTGCTGGTCGACCGCTACGGCGCGCGCCGCGTGCTGCTCGGCGGCGCGTCCGTGGTGATGGCGGCCGGGATCGCCGGGATGATCCCGGTCTCGGTCGAATGGCTCACCGGCGTACGCGCGGTGCTCGGCATCGGAACCTGCGCCGGCTTCCCGGCGGCGATGGCGGTGCTGCGGCGGCGCGCAGACCAGAACGGCGAGGGCGTGCCCGCGCGCGTGCTGTCCGTGCTGGCCATGTCCTCGCAGACGATCATGGTGATCGGACCGACGCTCGGCGGCGTGCTGATCGCGCTCTTCGGCTGGCCGGCGATCTTCGCGGTCAACCTGCCGCTGGCCGGGATTTCCCTGGTGCTGACGCTGATGTGGGTGCCGAAGGACGCTCCGGCGGAGAAGCCGGCCGAGCGGATCGACGTCGCCGGGATCGCGCTGTTTTCCGCGTCGCTGCTGGTGTTGCTGTGCTACCTGATGGCGCCCGGCATCGGCGATCTGTGGCTGCTGGTCGCGGCGATCGTGCTCGGCGCGCTGTTCGTGCGGGTGGAACTGCGCGCCCGGAAGCCGTTCATCGACCTGCGGATGCTCGCCGCGAACGGACCGGTCCTGCGCACGTATCTGCGGCAGGCACTGAGTTTCCTGGCGATCTACACCATCATGTTCGGCTACGTGCAGTGGCTCGAAGAGGCGCGCGGGTTCGCCGAATCCGCCGCTGGGCTGCTGCTCCTGCCGATGTCCGGGGTCGCGGTGGGCGCGGCCGCGCTGTCCGGCCGCCCGACCGGCGTCCGGCTGCGGCTGGTGCTGGTCGGCTGCGCGTTGCTGGCGGGCTCGGTCGCGCTGCTGTTCGTGGACAACGGCACCGCGCTGATCTGGCTGCTCGTGCTCGCCGCGCTGTTCGGGTTGGCGCAGGGGCTCACCAGCGTCGCCAACCAGACGACGCTCTACCGCGAAACTCCGGCCGAATCGATGGGCACCGCGAGCGGTCTCTTTCGGACCGCGCAATACCTGGGCGCGATTGTCGCGGCCACGGTCATCGCCCAGTGCTATGGCGGGCACGCCGACTCCGGCGGGCTGCACCGGCTGGCCGTCGTGCTGATCGTGACCAGCGGGTTGCTGCTGGTCGTGACCGTCGCGGACCGCGCACTGGGGCGAGCCGAACGCCGCGAACGGGACCGCCGTCAGACAGTGTGACGACCCCCCGCTTGGGTTCTCGCGCGCCAAGGCGGACGATGAGCGCATGACTCGCGAAGCTCCGACTGGTGACGTGGACGAAGCCCGCCTCGAAGTGGGCAAGCCGAAGGGCTGGGCGGCCGGAATTCCGGGCGTCGCCGTTTCGCTCGCACGCGGGGTCGAGCAGATGGGCCCGATCCGCACCGCGCGCACGCTGCGGCTGCTGAACCAGCGCGAAGGCTTCGACTGCCCGGGTTGCGCGTGGCCCGAGCCGCGGCAGGTCGACGGCGAGAAGCGCAAACTGGCGGAGTTCTGCGAAAACGGCGCGAAGGCGGTCGCCGAGGAGGCGACGAAACGCCGGGTCGGCCGTGAGTTCTTCGCCGCGCATCCGGTGTCCGAGCTGAACGAGCGCACCGACTACTGGCTGGGCCAGCAGGGCAGGCTCACCGAGCCGATGGTGCTGCGCGAGGGCGCGTCGCACTACGAGCCGATCTCCTGGGACGACGCGTTCGGCGTGATCGCCGACGAGCTGCGCGGGCTGGCGAGCCCGGACGAGGCGATCTTCTACACCTCCGGCCGCACCAGCAACGAGGCCGCGTTCGTGTACCAGCTGCTGGTGCGCGCGTACGGCACGAACAACCTGCCGGACTGCTCGAACATGTGCCACGAATCGTCCGGCGCGGCGCTGTCGGCGACCACCGGCATCGGCAAGGGTTCGGTGTCGCTGGCCGACATCCACCGCGCCGACCTGATCGTGGTCGTCGGGCAGAACCCCGGCACGAACCACCCGCGCATGCTGTCCGCGCTGGAGCAGGCGAAGGGCAACGGCGCGAAGGTCGTCGCGGTCAACCCGCTGCCCGAGGCCGGGCTGATGCGGTTCAAGAACCCGCAGAACGTGCGCGGCGTGGTCGGCAAGGGCACGCCGCTGGCCGACGAGTTCGCGCAGATCCGGCTCGGCGGCGACCTCGCGCTGTTCCAGGCGGTCGGGCATCTGCTGCTGGAGTGGGAGGACGCCGCTCCAGGGTCCATTGTGGACCGCGAGTTCGTGGAGAAGTCCACGCACGGCTTCGAGGACTGGGCCAAGCAGCTGCGCGAAATCGACTGGCCGGAGACCGAGAAGGCGACCGGCCTCGAGCGCGCGCAGATCGAGCACATCGCGCGGATGATCGCGACGTCCGAGCGCACGATCTACTGCTGGGCGATGGGACTGACCCAGCACAAGCACGCGGTGCCGACGATCGCCGAGGTCGTCAACCTGGCGCTGGTGCGCGGGATGATCGGCAAACCGGGCGCGGGCCTGTGCCCGGTGCGCGGCCACTCGAACGTGCAAGGCGACCGCACCATGGGCGTGTGGGAGAAGATGCCCGAGCCGTTCATGGACGCGCTCGACCGCGAGTTCGGCATTACCGTGCCGCGCAAGCACGGCTGGGACACCGTCGACTCGATCCGCGCGATGCTCGACGGCCGCGGCAAGGTGTTCTTCGCGATGGGCGGCAATTTCGCTTCCGCCACCCCGGATTCCGACCGGACCGCGGACGCGCTGCGCTCGTGCTCGCTCACCGTGCACGTGTCGACGAAGCTGAACCGCTCGCACGTCATCCCCGGCCGCACCGCACTGATCCTGCCGACACTCGGCCGCACCGAACGGGACGAGCAGGAGTCCGGGCGGCAGTTCGTGACCGTCGAGGACTCGATGTCGCAGGTGCACGCCTCCCGCGGACGGCTGGCCCCGGCGAGCGACGAGCTGCTGTCCGAGGTCGCCATCGTGTGCCGGCTGGCGGAGCGGCTGCTCGGCGCGGACCACCCGGTGCCGTGGCGGTCGTTCGAGAAGAACTACGACCTGATCCGCGACCGGATCGCCGCCGTGGTGCCGGGCTGCCACGACTACAACCAGCGCGTCCGCGAGCCGGACGGTTTCGTCCTGCCGCACGCGCCGCGCGACTCGCGGGAGTTCACCGGCACGGCCACCGGCAAGGGCACGTTCACGGTGTCCGAACTGGAGTACCCGGAGGTGCCCGAGGGCCGGCTGCTGCTGCAGACGCTGCGCAGCCACGACCAGTACAACACCACGATCTACGGCCTGTCCGACCGCTACCGCGGCATCGAGGACGGCCGCCGGGTGGTGTTCGTGCACCCGGACGACCTGGCCGCGCTCGGCGTCGCGGACGGCGAGATCGTCGATCTGGTCTCGGAGTGGCGGGACGGAGACCGGCGGGCCCCGAGCTTCCGCGCGGTGGCGTACCCGACGGCTCGCGGCTGCGCGGCGGCGTACTTCCCCGAGGCGAATGCGTTGGTGCCGCTGGATTCCGTCGCGGAGAAGTCCAACACACCGGTGTCGAAGGCGATCGTGATCCGGCTGGAGCCGCACCGCCACGCGTGACTCCCTCGTGAGCGGTGGCGCCGATGCCACCGCTCACGAGCGGGCGTCAGTCGATGCAGTTGTCCCCGTCCGACGTCACCGGAGGCGGCGCGTCGGACTTCGCCGGACTGCCTGCCGAGGACCCGCCGTCCGACACCCCCGGTCCCGCGTAGACCTTCCCGAGCACCACCTGGATGTGCCCGGCCGGAACATCCGCGGATTCCTTTGTGGACAGTCCGCCCAGCTCCTTCGCCACCTGCGCGCCCTCGGCGGCGAGCGCGGCCGGGTAGCGCACGATCGACGTCCGCTGCGACGGCGCGTTGCCCGCGGCGGTCGCGGCGAATCCCTTGCCCTTCAGCACATCCGCGACCCGCGCCGCGAGCCCGGCCGCTTCGCCGGCGTTGGACACCTCCACCGCCGCCTTCTGCGCGTCCGGCTGGCCGGCCGGCGGTGCGGCCCCGACCAGGCCGGCCGCAAACGCTTTCACCTGCGCCGGATCCACCTGCACCGCGGTCGCGGTGGGATGGGAACGGTCGTACCGGTAGTCCGGGTTCACCACCGGGACGGTCGTGAACTGGATGCCGCCGCCGGACACCCCGCGCATCTTGCTGACGAAGTCCAGGATGTCCCACGACTGGTCCAGCACCACCGACCGCTTCACCGCGTCGATGAGATCGCTCAGCTTGCCCGGATCGGCGAGCGTCCCGGCCGAGAGCACCTGGTGCGCCATCGCGGCGAGGAACACCTGCTGGCGCCGCATCCGGCCGAAGTCGGTGCCGGGCAGGTTGTCGCGCTGCCGCACGAAAGCGAGCGCGGCCCCGCCGGAGAGCCGCTGTTTGCCCGCCGGGAAGTCCGCGCCCGAGTTCTCGTCCTTGGTGGCCTTCTTCAGGCACACCTCGACCCCGCCGACCGCCTTGCTGATCTCGGAGAAGCTCAGCAGGTTGACCTCGGCGTAGTGGTCGATGGTGACGCCGGTGAGGTCCTCGACCGCCTGCCGCGTCGACTTGCGCGCGGCGGTCATCGACTCCTTCTCGATCTTGTCCTTGTCGGTTTCCCCGGACGCGCGCAGCCGCGACGCCTCGGCCGCCTTGCCCCGGCCGAACGCGGCGTTGATCTTGCCTTTCCCGCCGGGCATCGAGACGTACGAGTCGCGCGGGATGGAGAACGCCTTGACCTCCTGCTGCCCGTCCGGGATCCGCAGCACGATCAACGTGTCGGTGAGGTCGTCGCCGTTCGCGCCCGCGCGCAGTTCGTCCAGCACGCTCTGCGGCAGCGGGGTCCCGTCCGGGCCCTTGCGCGCGTCCCGGCCGACCAACAGGATGTCCATCGCCCCGTCGGCGTGTTTCTGGCCTTCGTCGACCGATCCGCCGCCGCCGATCACGTCGCTGCGAGTGATGTCGTCGAGCGCGCTCAACGTCGAGAACCCGTAAGCCGTGCCGGCGAACACCACGGTCGACAGCGCGCCGGCGATAACTTTCCCTGCGATCCGCACGCCCCCTGGACGCTTCGGGGTCACCCATCTGCTGCATTCGTGACGCAGCTCACAGCTCAGCGCAGGTGCGAGGCCCCGTTCATGTCCAGAATCGACCCGGACGCCCAGGTCGCCTCCGCCGAGGCCAGGAACACCACCGCTTCGGCGATCTCCTCCGGCTCGGCGACCCGGCCGAACGGGCTCTGCCGCCGGACCTCGTCGGTGACCCGGTCCGCGACGCGCTCGGTGGCGGTGAAGCCCGGCGCCACCGAGGTGACCGAAATCCCGTGCGGAGCGAGCTGGACGGCCAGCGACTGGCCGAACGAGTGCAGCGCGGCCTTGCTCGCCCCGTACGCGAGGTATTCGGGCTCGCCGCGGAACGCCCCGCGCGACCCGATGTTCACGATCCGGCCGGGCACGCCGCGGCTGATGAGGTGGCGGGCGACGTGGAAGGAGACGTTGGCCGCGCCGAGGAGGTTGACGTCCAGCGTGCGCCGCCACGCGTCCTGCCAGTCCGCATAGGACATTTCGGCGACCGGCGTGCGGGTGGCCGGCGTTGTCCCGACCGCGGCGTTGTTGACCAGCACGTCGACGCCGCCGAGTTGTTCCTCGGCCACGTCGGCGATCCACTGCGCGGCTTCGGGGTTGCCGAGGTCCCCGGACACGAGCACGTGCCCGGAGCCGGGCAGCGCCTCGAGCGTCTCGCGCGCGGCCTCCCGGTTGGATCCACAGTGGACAGCCACCCGGTAGCCCTTGGTGGCGAAGGCGACGGAAATGGCGCGGCCGATCCCGCGCGAAGCACCGGTGACGAGAACGTTCATTTCGCGAACAACTGCGTCTCGTCGCGGAACGCCTTGAACTCCAGCGCGTTCCCGGCCGGGTCGTGCAGGAACATCGTCCACTGCTCCCCCGGTTCGCCGGCGAACCGCTGGTACGGCTCGATCACGAACTCGGTGCCCGCCGCGCGCAGCCGCCCGGCCAGCTCGTGGAAGCTCTCGACGTCGAGCACCAGCCCGAAGTGCGGCACCGGCACGTCGTGCCCGTCGACCGGATTGCGGCCGGCTTCCGCGCGAGCGCCCGGGACCACGTGCGTGACGACCTGGTGGCCATGGAAGTTCCAGTCGACCCACGCGTCCGCCGAGCGGCCCTCCGCGAGCCCGAGCACGTCGCCGTAGAACGCGCGGGCCTTCGGCAGGTCGTCGACCGGAATGGCCAGGTGGAAGGCAGGACGGACGGCCATAGGGCGCTCCTTCGGCACGGGGATCGGTGTCTTCACCTTGACTCGCCAATGTCCGAATGTCAACATTAGCTCGTGGAAGTCACCCCCCTGAGGAAGGCGGCGCGGCGCGGCCTCGCCGACGAGGCCGCCGACCGGGTGCGCGAAGCGATCTTCGCCGGGCATTTCCGGCCCGGCGCGCCGTTACGCGAGGTAGAACTGGCCGCGTCGCTGGAGATCAGCCGCGGTTCGGTGCGCGAGGGCATCGCCCAGCTCGCCCGCGAAGGCCTGGTCCGCTCCGGTTGGCATCGGCCGACCACAGTGGTCGACGTGACCCCCGAGGACGTCGAAGAGGTCTACTCAGTCCGCGCCGCACTCGACCGGCTAGCCGCGGTCACCGCGCGCACGGCCGCGTCCGAAGAGGATCTGGACGCATTGGACGCGTTAGTCGCGGAGCTGGCGACAGCCGTCCGCACGCATGCGGACGGCCCGCGACTGCTGGCGCTGGATATCGCTTTCCACGACCGCGTTTACGCGGCGGCGGGCAACGGACGGCTCACCGAGGCGTGGGAAGCCGTGCGCTCGCAGGTGTTCCTGTTCCAGTTGCAGCGGGTTTCGCTGGGACACCAGCATTACCGGGCCCGGGTGGTCGCCGAACACCGGGAGCTGGCGGAGCTGATCCGCTCCGGAGACCGGGAGCGATTAGCCCGGGTGGCCGAGGCGCACGTCCATTCGGCCCAGCAGAGCCTGCTCGCTGAATTGTGACCCGGAGTCTCCCCTCGGGCGATGTCCGAGATGGGAGAATTACCGGGTGAGTACCGAAAGCGCACTGCGGGAAGAAGCCGCGCCGGACAGAACCCTGCTGGCATGGTTCGGGGCGAAGCAAGGCCTCGGCGCCTTCCTGGCGGCCGGGACAGTGGTCAGCTTCGTCGCCGGGTGCTTCGCGGGCGGGCCAGCGCTGTCAGCGGTATTCGGGGGCATGCTCTTCGTGATGTACGGAGCGCTCCTGTGGCCGATCGCGGCGGCGGTCGGCGCGGTCGCCGCGCTCTGGGGTCCGGAGGAAAACGCGGAAGGCCGCGTGTGGCTCTCCGTCTCGGCGCTCACCCTCGGGTATCCGGTTTTCTTGCTCTCGCTGGTCCTCTGACCGTTTCTCCCCCGGACCATCGCGGAATCTCCACAACTCCCGGGCAGTCTGTGCCGGTGGACTTCACCAGCAGCCCGAACCGGACCAGGGAAGCGGCTCTCGGCGCACTGCACGCGATCGCTGCTCTCCTGGCCGTGGTCGCCGCGATCAGCCTGTTCCTCGCGGCGGTCTTCACCGAATCCCCGCTCAACGTGCTGTACATCGTCGGCCAGTTTTGCCGGATGTACGGGATCTTCGTCTTCCCGATCGCCGCCGTGATCGGGACGGTCGCCAGGCTCTGCGTTCCCCGGCCGTACGGCAGCCTCGTCATCTGGACGACGATGCCGGTGGCCGCTGTGGTGTTCCCGGCGATCACGCTGATCACGTTGTGGCAGACACCGGAATAGCCCCGTGACCTGGCAGGATGGCTGATCGCCGCCTCGCTCGGCGTGCCGGAGCGAGCGAAGCGGCGAGTGCGGATCACGGTCTCAGTGCTCTCCGCGCTTTTCCCGATCGTCGTGTTCACTACCGCGACTATGCAACTGGCGTAACCTCTTTCGCCCGCGCGAGCGCCTCCTCGATCCGCTTGTTGCTCGTCATGCTCATCGTCACCACGGTCATCGACACCAGCACCACCGAGGCCGCCACGTACGGCACCCGCACCCCGGCCGTCGCGGCGAGCCAGCCGCCCAGCACGGCGCCCGCCGGTGCGGCCGAGGCCGAGACCAGCCGTGATGCCGCCGCCACCCGGCCCATCAGCCGTGCTGGCACCACGACCTGCCGCAGTGAAGAGCCGAGCACCATCGTCGTCGCCATGGCGCAGCCGCAAAGAGCGAACATCGCCCCGGCCAGCCACGGGTTCTGGGCGAGGCCGAACACCAGCACCGCACCGCCCTCGACCACCGCGGTGACGGTGAGCGCGGTACCCGTGCCCAGCCATTTCTCCAGCGGACCGGCGAGCACCATCGCGCCGATCAGTCCCCCGACGGCTTCCACCGCGAGCAGGAAACCGTAGCCGGCCGAGTGCAATCCCAGCGCGTCTTTCGCGAACACCACCAGCACAGCCCCGAAAGCGCCGAACGCCAGGTTCCCCACCGCGGGCCGCAACGCGAGGCCGAGGAGCAGCCGATCCTTGACTACGTAAGCGAAACCCTCCTTGGAATCCGCCCACACCGAGCGTCCCGGCGCGCGCTCCGGCACCGGTGCTGACGGCAGCGTCCGGATCAGCACCGCGCTGGTCACGTAGGTCAGCGCGTTCGCCGCGAACGGCAGCGTTCTTCCCACGGCGAAAAGGAAACTTCCGATCGGCGGCCCGGTGAACTGCCCGGCGGCGGTGGACGCCCCGCGCAGGTAACCGTTGGCCCGGCGCAGCAAAGTCTGGTCCCGCGCGAGCAGATCGGGCAGGTACGCCTGCGCGGCGGTGTCGAAGAACAGCGTGCCGGTGCCGAGCAGGAACGCCACTACGAGCAACACCGGAATGCTGAGCCAGCCCAGTGCGCCTGCGGCCACCGTCAGCAGCAGCAACGCCGCGCGCACCAGGTCCGCGAGCCACATCGTGCGCCGCCGGTCCCAGCGGTCGACCAGCGCGCCGGCGAACAGCCCCGCTACCGGGTACGGCGCGAGCACCGCCACCGTCACCAGGCTGACCACCAGCGGATCGCTGTCCAGCAGCACCGCGAGCAACGGCAACGCCGCGGAATACGCGCCGTCGCCAAGGGAACTGACCGTCGCCGCTGTCCACAAGCGACTGAACGCGGGCGGCATCTTCGGCTTGGTCATCTGGCCGCACCCGGCCCCGGCCGGAAGAACGCGACCGCGACAGTGGCGGCCTGTTCGTCGGCGTCGCGCGCGTCCCGCATCTCGTCGAGCAGAGCGGCCAACCGGCGCTCGAACTCCTCGAACTGCGCCTCGCCGATCCGCGTGTGCTGCATCCGGACGTACCGGCGCGAGCCCTCGGGCGCGGTCGAAAGGTCGTCGATCGCGTGCTGCAACAGCACGTCCCGCTGCCCGGCAGCCGGTTCGGGCAGCTCGATGCTGCGCCCGACGTGCGCGTAGTAGCGCTCCAGCACGCCGCGCACCTTCCGGGTGCGCACGACGTGCACGATCCCGGCCCGCTCCAGCACCCGCATGTGGTAGCTGGAGCTGCCTTTCGCGATCCCCAGCTGCTCGGCGACCTGCGTGATCGTCGCGGGCCCGTCGCGCAGCACCGCGAGCACGCGGTGCCGCACGACGTTGCTCACGGCGCGCAGCTGGTCGGTCGTCTCGACATGGACAGTGTCCTGCGGCGGGACATAGCCCGCTTGATCGTCCCCAGTCACGGGGACAATGGTCAACGACTCTTGACCATTTGTCCAGTGCTTATTTTCCCGGGCCTCCTCCCGGCCGCGCTCAGCCGCCGAACAGGCCGACCACCTTCCGGATCAGCTCGACCACGCCGTAGCCGAACGGGGCGAGCACCCACAGCCACGCGATCACCAGCAGGACGGTCCGGCCGCCGGAGCGGCCCTCGGCACTCGTCATCAGGCCTCCCTCCCCACCGCGGCCTCGCCAGCCGGTTCGTGGAACTTCTCCTTGACCGGGCGCACGCATTCGTTCGCGACGAACCCGACCACCAGCAGGCCGATCATGATCCAGAAGGACAGCTGGTAGAGGTCCGGCCCGTGCTTGCCCGCGGCCTTCTGGCCGTCCGCGATCCCGTCCACGATCAGCGGGCCGAGCACGCCCGCCGCGGACCACGCGGTCAGCAGCCTGCCGTGGATCGCGCCGACCTGGTAGGTGCCGAACAGGTCCTTGAGATACGCCGGAAGCGTGGCGAACCCGCCGCCGTAGAAGGACAGGATCAGCATCGCGCACAGCACGAACACGAGCTTCGAGGAGTTGGTGGTCAACGCGATCACCAGGTACAGCAGCGCGCCGACGCCGAGGTAGAACCGGTAGATGTTCTTGCGCCCCACCAGATCCGACGTGGACGACCAGACGAACCGGCCGAGCATGTTGGTGAGCGAGAGCAGCGCGACGAACCCGGCGGCGGACGCGGCACCGACCGGCGCCGAGGTGCCTTTGAAGAAGTCGGTGATCATCGGCGCGGCCTTCTCCAGGATGCCGATGCCCGCGGTCACGTTGAGGCACAAGACAATCCAGAGACACCAGAACTGCGGCGTCTTCAACGCGTTCGCCGCCGAGACGTTCGCCGTGGAGATCAGCGGTTTGGCCGCCGCCTGCTTCACCGCGCCCGCCGGACGCCAGTCGTCGGCGGGGACGCGGACGATCAGCACGCCCATCGTCATGAACACCGCGTACACGATCCCGTGGATCAGGAACGCCGTCGCGATGTCGCCGGTCGTGGGCGACGAGCCGAGCATCGCCGACGACCACGGCGACGCGATGAGCGCGCCGCCGCCGAAGCCCATGATCGCGATCCCGGTGGCCATGCCCGGCCGGTCCGGGAACCACTTGATCAGCGTCGACACCGGCGAGATGTAGCCGATGCCGAGCCCGATCCCGCCGACTCCGCCGTAGCCGGCCACGACGAGCCAGTACTGTCCGGTCGCGACGCCGAGCGCGGCGAGCAGGAACCCGGCGGAGAAACACACGGTGGCGACGGCCATGGCCCAGCGCGGGCCGTTGCGCTCCACGAGGGTGCCGCCGAACGCGGCCGACAGGCCCAGCATCACGATGCCGAGCTGGAAAGGCAGCCCGGACTGCGTGCCGGACAGTCCCAGGGTCTTCTCCAGCGGCGTCTTGAAGACGCTCCACGCGTAGGCTTGGCCGATCGACAGGTGGATGGACAGCGCGGCGGGCGGCACGAGCCAGCGGGTCCAGCCGGGCGGTGCGACGATGCGGGAACGGGCAAGAAAGCCGGGGACAGCCATCGGCGGTCTCCTCCCAACAGTGACGAGGTGCTGGGAATGGTTTACCAGATCCTCGGCGTTGCGCCGGATGACTGTCGAATGACGTGAAAATGTCTTGTCGACGACGACAGAAGACAGCACCAAAGACGACAAAACGAGTGGAGCGGGCAGATGGGCAGAGTGACCGTACGGCGGCCGGTACGGCGGATCTCCGCGTCCGGCGAGCGGCGCCGGCCGGACTCGCTGGCCGCCGAGGAGCCACTGGAGCTTCGGGTCGGCGGCAAGGCACTGGCGGTGACGATGCGCACGCCCGGCCACGACGTCGAACTGGCGCACGGCTTCCTGCTGTCCGAGGGCGTGCTCGGCTCCCGCGAGGACGTCGCCGTCGCGCGCTACTGCGACGGCGTCGACGACCAGGGCCGCAACACCTACAACGTGCTCGACATCGCCCTCGCCGAGGGAGTCGCCCCGCCGGACACCGGCGTCGAGCGGAACTTCTACACCACTTCGTCGTGCGGCGTCTGCGGCAAGGCAGCACTCGACGCGGTGAAGCTGCGCAGCCGGTTCTCCCCCGCCGCGGCCGAGTTCGCGGTGAAGACCGACGTCCTCACCCAGATGCCGGATCGGTTGCGGGAACAGCAAAAGGTGTTCTCGTCGACCGGTGGCCTGCACGCCGCCGGACTGTTCACTTCGGACGGTCAGCTGGTCGTGGTGCGCGAGGACGTCGGACGGCACAACGCGGTCGACAAGGTGCTCGGCTGGGCACTGCAGGCGGGCCGGATCCCAGCGCCCGACCTGGGGCTGCTGGTGTCCGGCCGCGCCTCGTTCGAGCTGGTGCAGAAGGCCGCGATGGCCGGCATCGGACTGCTCGCGGCGGTGTCCGCGCCGTCCTCGCTCGCGGTCGAACTGGCCGAGGAGAACGGCATGACGCTGATCGGTTTCCTGCGCGGCGACAGCATGAATCTCTACGCCGGGGACCAGCGCCTGCTTACGTGATCAGGCTTCGGCCGGCACCCAGTTGCCGTGGAAACCGTGCGGAACCCGGTCCGGGAGATGCACGGCGGCAACGGTTTCGAGGGTGCCGGCGTCGAGCAGCACGAGGTCGCTGCGCGCCGCGGCCGCGTCGTAGACGTAGCCCATCAGCACGCCTTCGTCCTCGCCCGCGTCCGCGCTGGACGGAACGAACACGAACTCGCCCGGCTCGCGGCCGGGACCGAACCGGTGCGCGTCCACCGAACCCTTGCGCAGGTCGTGTTTGTACACCGCGCCGACGCTGCGCGACCGGTCGTCGAGCGCCGTCGCGTAGCCGTACCGGTGCGGCAGCCCGACGAGACGTTCGTCCACCCGCGGGAATTCCTGGCCGTGCTCGTCCAGCCGTTCCTCGATGACCTTCCCCGCCGAGAGATCGACGGTCCACCGGTCGAGGGTCGGCTCGCCTTCGGCCGGGCCGTAGAGGGCGCGGTCGAACATCTTCGGATGCCGGACCACGTCGAGCACGATCCGGTCGTACTCGTCGTAGGCGTTGAGCGGGTGGAAGACGTAGCACTGGCCGACGTCGAACCAGCGGACGTCGCTGTTGTCGCCCTCGCGCGGCATCACGCCGATGCGCGCCGGATAGTCCGGATTCCAGCGGTACGGCAAGGAACTCACGCCGCGGCCGGTGCGCGCGGTCAGCGGGTCGGGCACGTCGACCGGCACCGGTGCCTGGTCCGGATCGAAGGTGACCGGCAGGTCGTAGAACACCACATACCGTTCGGTGAGCGAGAAATCGTGCATCATCGGCGCGCCGGTGACCTCGACGTCGACCGTGCGCCGCGCCCGGCCGTCGGTGCCGACCACTGAGTACTGCACCTGGTTCCCGAGCCCGAACTGGTAGGAGACGGCGTGCAGTTCGCCGGTCCGCGGATCGCGCTTCGGGTGCGCGGTGTACCCGGAAAGGGTGCCGCCGAAATCGCAGACGCCGAGAGTGTCCAGCTCCTCGCTGAGTTCCCATTGCGGCACGCCGCCCTCGACGAGCGCGATCGTGCGCCCGGCGTGCCCGATGACGTTGGTGTTGGCCCCGGATTCGTCCGTGCCGACCCGGCGGCTGCGGTACCACTCGGCCCGGCCGTCGCGCAGCCGTACGCCGTGCACCATGCCGCGGCCGAGGAACCAATGGTGCGTTTCCGGGTCCGGATCGGCCGGATTCGGCCCGTTGCGCAGGTACCGGCCGTCGAGATAGTCGGGCAGTCGCCCGGTCACGACCAGCCGGGTGCTCGTGTACTCGCGCTCGACCGGCGCGAAGTTGCCTTCGAGGAAGGGGTTTCCCATGACGCGCTCCCGTCCATAACGTGGTTATGAGAACCGGTATAACAGGGTTATGGGATACTGGCAACCATGAGCGAGAGGACGCGGGGCGAGCACGCGCGGGCACAGCTGGTCGAAGCGGCGATCCGGCTGCTGGCCGACGGCGGAGCCGAAGCACTGCAGGCCCGCAAGCTGGCGGCCGAGATCGGCGCGTCCACCATGGCCGTCTACACCCACTTCGGCGGGATGGCCGCGCTCACCGAAGCCGTTGCGAGAGAAGGGTTTCGGCGGCTGATCGCGAATATGGCGACGGTCGGGCAGACTGCCGATCCGGTGGCCGATCTGTACGGTCTCGCGCTGGCCTATCGCCGCACCGCGGTGGAGCATCCCGAACTGTTCACGCTCATGTTCCGCGAGGCGGGCGCGAGCGGGCAGGCGGTGAGCGACATGGTCAAAGACAAGCCGGACTCCGAAGCCGCGACGTCGTTCCGGGGCATGGTGTCCGCCGTCGAACGCGCCATCGAGGCCGGACGGCTCAAGGGCGACCCGCCGTCGGTCGCGTCACAGGTGTGGAGCGGCGTGCACGGCTACGTCACCCTCGAACTGCTGGGCCACTTCGGCCGGGGCGACCGCGGCGTGACCGAGGTGCTCGCGCCACTCTGCGTGACCTTGATCGTCGGCCTCGGCGACAGCCCTGCCGCCTCTCGGGCGTCCGTGGGACTGATCACAACGACGGAGTGAAGATCTTCGGAAGGCAACGTTTCTCCCCTTCCTCACGTCTTACGCTATATGGGTGAGGGGGAATGGGTGAACGAGGAGACTGAGGGCCGAAGGCGGGTGAGCCGCCGGTCCATGCTGATCGCCGGCGCCTCGGGCCTCGGCATCGCCGGGCTCGCGGTCGGAACCGCGACCGGCGTGGTGCCGTTCAACCAGGCGCTGCAGCGAGCGCTGGGCGTCACGTCGTCGACCCCGGTCACCCAGCTGGGCAGCATGCGGGTGGAGCGGGTTTACTCGCACGCCCGCGGCCGCGAGGTCGATCTCGTTTTCCTGCTGCCGAGCAAGAAGCCCCCGGCCGGCCTGCCGATGTCGCTGATGCTGCACGGCCTGCACGGCACCGCACGCTCCGCCTCGCCGAGCGGCCTGCTGAAGCAGCTGGGCAGCGACGTCGCCCGCAAAGCCGTGCCCGCGTACGGCTTCGTCGCGGTCGACGGCGGCGACAACTACTGGCACCAGGTCCGCCCCGGCGACGACCCGATGGCGATGCTGCTGGAAGAAGTCCCGCAGTGGCTGCGAGCCCGCGGCTTCGGCGGCACGGACGGCCTGCCGTTCGCGTGCGCCGGAGTGTCGATGGGCGGTTTCGGAGCGCTGTTGTACGGCCGCCGCCGAGCCGAACGCCGCCAGCCGCCCGCCGCGCTCGCCGCGGTCGCGCCGGCCTTGATCACGTCCTGGCCGGAAATGGCGAAACGCCGCATTTTCACCGGAATGAACGACTGGACTTCGCTGGACCCGCTGCGCCATCAGTCAGCCCTGCAGGGCATCCCGACGGCGGTGTACTGCGGCACCGAGGACCCGTTCATCAACGGCGTGCGGCGGTATATCGCGGAAACGCACCCGACCATCGGGTACACGGCGCACGGGAAGCACAGCGACACGTTCTTCCGCACCACCGTGCCGAGCATGGTGGGCTTCCTCGGGAAGCACCTGCGGCAGAAGGCCTAGCCGGTCGTGAGCGGCGCCCGCGCTACACCCAGCGGGCGACCACGGACATCACCCAGAACCCGACCATCGCGGCGAACGCGGTCAGCAGCGACCAGCGCAGCTGCTGGGCCCGGGTTTCCGACGCGCGCAGCCGGCGCAGGAACAGCCACGACACCGCGAACTCCGGGATCGGCAGCAGCGGCAGCGCCGACAGCCGGGTGCCGACCGCGACCAGGCACGCCAGGGTGAACAGCGCCAGCATGATCTCGGACGCGCGCAGCAGCCACGGGAACCGCGTCAGCACGGACGCGGCCACCCGTTCGCTCAGCTCCACGATGCCGACCGGAGCGGCGGGCTCGGTCTCGGCGGGGACCGCTTCCCCTGGATCGGCAGTCTCGTCCCCCCGGGGCGGGGTCAGCGGCACGGTTGTCATCCTGTCCATTATCGCGCCTGCCGCCGACACCCGGACAGCCGACTCCTGCTAACGCCCGGCGGACGCCGGGTCAGGCCGACTTCTCGCCGCGCTCGCTGCGGGTGCGGCGCGACGGCTGGCGAGCCACGATCGTGGGGTTGACGTTCTCCCGCACGGTCTGCTCGGTGATCACGACCTTCGCCACGTCCTCGCGGCTCGGGATGTCGTACATGACCGGCTGGAGCACTTCCTCCATGATCGCGCGCAGGCCGCGGGCGCCGGTGCCGCGGAGCACGGCCTGGTCGGCGATCGCCTCGAGCGCGGTCTTGGTGAACTCCAGCTCGACGTTGTCCATCTCGAAGAGCTTCTTGTACTGCTTCACCAGCGCGTTGCGCGGCTGCGTCAAGATCGAGACGAGCGATTCCTTGTCCAGGTGGTTCACCGTGGCGACCACCGGGAGGCGGCCGATGAACTCCGGGATCAGGCCGAACTTGATCAGGTCCTCGGGCATCGTCTCGGAGAACACGTCGCTGCCCTCGATCTCGGCCTTGGTGCGGATCTCCGCGCCGAAGCCGAGGCCGCGCTTGCCGACCCGCTCGTTGATGATCTTCTCCAGCCCGGCGAACGCGCCCGCGACGATGAACAGCACGTTCGTGGTGTCGATCTGGATGAATTCCTGGTGCGGGTGCTTGCGCCCGCCCTGCGGCGGCACCGACGCCGTGGTGCCCTCGAGGATCTTCAGCAGCGCCTGCTGCACGCCCTCGCCGGACACGTCGCGGGTGATCGACGGGTTCTCGCTCTTGCGGGCGATCTTGTCGACCTCGTCGATGTAGATGATGCCGGTCTCGGCGCGCTTGACGTCGTAGTCCGCCGCCTGGATCAGCTTCAGCAGGATGTTCTCGACGTCCTCGCCGACGTAGCCGGCTTCGGTGAGCGCGGTGGCGTCGGCGATCGCGAACGGGACGTTCAGCAGCTTCGCCAGCGTCTGCGCGAGGTAGGTCTTGCCGCAGCCGGTGGGGCCGAGCATCAGGATGTTCGACTTCGCCAGCTCGACCGGCTCGTCCTTGGAGTCCTTCGGCCCGGACTTGTCGTCGGCCTGGATCCGCTTGTAGTGGTTGTACACCGCGACCGCGAGCGTCTTCTTCGCGTCGTCCTGGCCGATGATGTACTGCTCGAGGAACTCGTGGATGTCGGCGGGCTTCGGCAGCTCGTCGAGCTTCACGTCGCCGGCTTCGGCCAGCTCCTCTTCGATGATCTCGTTGCAGAGGTCGATGCACTCATCGCAGATGTAGACCCCTGGCCCGGCAATGAGCTTCTTCACCTGCTTCTGGCTCTTGCCGCAGAAAGAACACTTCAGCAGGTCGCCGCCGTCACCGATCCGTGCCATGGCCGTTGACCTCGTCCCCTCCGGTGCGCGGGGCGCACCTGCACTACTCTCTGGCGGCCCCGGGACTGCCAGGCGTTCCCGGGACCAACACGCATTGCCACCGACGGTACCCGCCCGGAGGCGAGGTCGGGAACACCCGACCCCATCGGGCCCGTCGACCGACAGTAGACCAGCGGACCGGCGCGCGTCGCGGATTCGCCGCGCACCGGCCCGTCGCGGTCAGTTCGCCGAGGCCTTCCGGTACGGGAGCACCTCGTCGATCAGGCCGTAGGCCTTGGCCTCTTCGGCGGTGAGGATCTTGTCCCGCTCGATGTCGGCCTTGATCTCGTCCGGTTCCTTGTTCGTGTGCTTCGCCAGGATGACCTCCATCTGGCGGCGCACGCGCTGGATCTCGTTGGCCTGGATCTCCAGGTCCGAGACCTGCCCGTAGGTGCCCTCGGTGGCGGGCTGGTGGATCAGCACGCGCGCGTTCGGCAGCGCCATGCGCTTGCCCGGCGTGCCCGCCGCCAGCAGCACCGCGGCGGCCGAGGCGGCCTGGCCGAGGCACACGGTCGAGATGTCCGGGCGGATGTACTGCATGGTGTCGTAGATCGCCATCAGCGACGTGAACGACCCGCCCGGGGAGTTGATGTAGATGCTGATGTCGCGGTCCGGGTCCTCGTGCTCGAGGTGCAGCAGCTGGGCCATCACGTCGTTCGCCGACGCGTCGTCCACCTGCACGCCCAGGAAGATCGTCCGCTCCTCGTACAGCTTGTTGTACGGGTTGGACTCCTTCACGCCGTAGCTGGTGCGCTCGACGTAGGACGGGAGGATGTACCGCGACTGGGGAGTCTGCGGGGCCCGGAAGTCACCCGGGAGCCGGAAGTTGCTCATAACGCTCTCCTGTGTGCTTGCGGGCTCAGTTGCTCGAGTTCAGGCCGCTGTCGCGGGTCAGCACGTGGTCGACGAAGCCGTAGTCCTTCGCCTCCTGCGCGGTGAACCAGCGGTCGCGGTCGCCGTCCTTGATGATCTGCTCGGTGGTCTGCCCGGTCTGCTCGGCGGTGATCTTCGCCAGCTCCTGCTTCCACTTGTTGAACAGGTCGGCCTGGATCGCGATGTCGGAGGCGGTGCCCCCGACGCCCGCGGACGGCTGGTGCATCAGGATGCGCGCGTGCGGGAGCGCGTAGCGCTTGCCGGGGGTGCCCGAGGAGAGCAGGAACTGCCCCATCGAGGCCGCCATGCCCATCGCGTACGTCGCCACGTCCGGGCGGATCAGCTGCATGGTGTCGTAGATCGCGAACCCGGCGGTCACCGAGCCGCCCGGCGAGTTGATGTAGAACCGGATGTCCGATTCGGCGTCGTCCGCGTCGAGCAGCAGGAGCTGCGCGGTGAGCCGGTTGGCGACCTCGTCGTTGACCTCGGAGCCGAGAACGACGATGCGCTCCTGGAGCAACCGCTCGAACACCGAGTCGGTGAGGTTGAGCCCCGCGGTGCCGGTCCGCCCCTCGGGCATGTGCTGCTTCACGTCTGCCTGCCTTTTCACCGGCGGCGGGCCGCCTCTGAAAGCCGCGCCGCCGCTGTCGTGTTCATGCTTGAGATCTTGCAACCGACCCTAACGAACTTGGGCGGTGCAGAATGCCTGACACCGCCCAAGTTCGCTCACAGCTTTACTCGGCTGGGGTCGCCGCCGCTTCTTCGGTGACCTGCGTCTCCTCGGCCGGGGCTTCTTCGTCCGCGCCGAACAGCTCGGTCAGGTCGACCTCGGCCCCGGACGCGTCCTTCACCGTGGTGCCGCGCACGACCGAGGCCAGCGCCTTGCCGCGCCGGACGTCGGCGTAGATCGCGGTCAGCTGGCCGGACTGCTGGGCCCGCTGCACGTACTCGTCGGGGCTGACGCCGAAGCGCTGCGCCTGGTAGATGATCCGCTCGGTCAGCTCGCCGTCGTTGACCGACGTCTGCTCCTTGTCGGCGATGGTGTCCAGCAGCAGCTGCGTGCGGACGGCCTTCTCCGACTCTTCCTTGACCTCGGCGTTGAACTCGTCGAGGGTGCGGCCCTCGGCCTCCAGCGCCTTGGCGAACTGCTCCTCGTCGTGGTCGAACGGGTGGACCGCGTCGTGCTTGCGGTTCTCGATCTCGGCCTCGACGACCTTCTCCGGCAGCGGCACGTCGGTGCGCTCCAGGAGGATCTCGAGGACCTTGTCGCGCGCCTGGACGCCCTGCTGCATCTTCTTGACGCGGCCGAGCCGGGTGCGCAGGTCCTCGCGCAGCTCGTCGATCGTGTCGAACTCGCTCGCCAGCTGGGCGAACTCGTCGTCGGCCTCGGGCAGCTCGCGCTCCTTGACCGACTGCACGGTGACGGTGACCTCGGCGTCCTGGCCGGCGAACTCGCCCGCGACCAGCTTGGTGGTGAACACCTTGGTCTCGCCGGCGTTCGCGCCGACGATGGCCTCGTCGATGCCGTCCACGAGCTGGCCGGAGCCGATCTCGTAGGACAGCCCCGTGGTGGAGGCCTCCTCGACGGCCTTGCCGTCGACGGTGGCGGACAGGTCGATCGACACGAAGTCGCCGGTCTGGGCCGGGCGCTCGACGCCGGTCAGGGTGCCGAAGCGGGCGCGCAGCTCGTCGAGCTGCTCGGCGACCTCTTCGTCGGTGGTCTCGACGTCGTCGACGCTGATCTCGAGGCCGGCGAGGTCGGGCAGCTCGATCTCCGGCCGCACGTCGACCTCGGCGCTGAACTCCAGCACCTCGCGGTCCTCGAGCTTGGTCACCTCGAACTCGGGCTGGCCGAGCGTCCGGACCTCGCCCGCGCGGACGGCCTCGATGTACTTGGCCGGAATGGCCTCGTTGACGACCTCGTCGAGCACCGGCGCGCGGCCGATCCGGCTTTCCAGGACGCGAGCGGGGACCTTGCCGGGGCGGAAACCGGGGACGCGCACCTGCTGGGCGATCTTCCGGTACGCGGCGTCGAAGTTCGGCTTGAGCTCGTCGAACGGCACCTCGACATTGATCTTCACTCGCGTCGGGCTGAGCTGCTCGACGGTGCTCTTCAAGGTCTTCTCCTCGAGCGGTAAACGATGGGGGCGGACAGTCCCTCAGGACCGCCCCGGTCACCTGCTGACCGGGATATCCGAGTCTAGGCCAGAGGGTTGACAAGACTGGCTGCGGGGCACCTGCCATCCCCACCCGATCAGCAGCGGCCAGCGCGCACCCGTAGCGTCGGGAACGTGGTTTCCGGGCAACAGCAGGAAGGTCCAGCCGCGGCGGCGGCAAGGCTCACCGGGTTCGAGGCAGTCTCGCAGGCCCGCTCAGGCACCCTCAGTGAGGCCTTATTGACCGACGGCCACCACCAGTTCAACGCGCTAGTGAAGCGCGGCCACGCCCCCGGCGCAACCCGAGCCGAAGCCGCCGGACTGCGCTGGCTGGCCTCAGCAGACGCGGTGCGGATCCCCAAGGTGCACGGCGCGGACGACGAGTGGCTGGTACTGGACCGGGTAGCGCAAGCCGCCCCATCGCACGCGGAGGAGTTCGGGCGAAACCTAGCCGAACTGCATTCAGCCGGTGCTCCCGCGTTCGGCGCTCCTCCCCCAGACGGCCTGACAGAGGCATGGATCGGAACGGCCCCCATGCACAACTCACCGGCCGAGTCATGGCCGGAGTGGTACGCGGAGCACCGAGTCCTCCCCTACGTCCGGATGGCCGCAGGACTCCTAGATACGGCGGTCTTCGAACGGGCCTGCGCACGGATCCCGTCAGTAGCGGGCCCACCAGAACCACCCGCCCGCCTGCACGGAGACCTGTGGAACGGCAACGTGCTGTGGGACGCAACCGGCGCAGTACTGATCGACCCAGCCGCACACGGCGGACACCGAGAAACAGACCTAGCGATGCTGCACCTCTTCGGCTGCCCGCACCTGGACAGAATCCTCGCCGCCTACAACGAGGTAGCACCCCTAGCAGACGGCTACCAAGAACGAATCCCCCTACACCAACTCTTCCCACTACTGGTGCACACAGTCCTGTTCGGCCCCTCCTACGCGAAACAAGCAACCTCCGCCGCCCGCTCCCTGGGCTAACCCCTGTCCATGAGGGGCCCCTTCACGGAATCAGATTCCCTCAAGGAGTCCTTCACAGCCCCAGAGAAACGGACTCTAGGGGATAAATAGGGCATTTCGGCAGCGTCGGCGTCCTTTATGGACGGTCAGTCGGACGGGCCGCACACCTTAAGCACCGGCATCGCCCTCCACCGTCCGTGAGGGGTCCCTTCACGGACCAACCCTCCCGCCGTCGCGCCGTCGCGCCCCAACGCCACATTGGGTGCGTCCCAAGCACCCAATGTGGCGTTCGGTGCATCTGACGCACCCAATGCCACTTTGGGGCGCTAGCCCCAGCCCGCCGCGAACCGCCGCCGACGCACCCAACTAGCGAGGCACCCAGCCCCTCCCCCGCACCCCGATACGAAGCCTCCCTGCGGTCTGGGGGTGCTTGTCAAGGCATCTTTCCCGCCTTGACAAGCACCCCCAGACCGTCAGCACACTCGGGCTTCGGGGTGCCCCACGCCAGACAGGGCGCAATGTCGCCCGCCAGGGCGACGAGCCCGCCCACAGCCCCCACACAGCAAGCACACATCACCCCCACACCCACACCCCGCACCCTCGACCGCATGCCCCCTCGCGCCAGGTTCGCCCCAGGCCGATCCCTGCGCGCCAAACTCACCCTGTCGATCGTCACCCTCCTCTCCCTGGTCTCCCTAACCATCGGCGTGATCAGCGAATTCGCCCTCCACGCCTTCCTCCTGACCCAAACCGACACCCAGCTCTCCGCCGCCACCGCCCGAGCCCTGGACTTCTCCGGCCCCGAACGCACCCCCTCGACGCCCCGGGCCAAGGCGCAGGCACCGTCACCGCCCACTTCTCCCCCGACGGCACGACCGGCACCGGCGGCTGGCTCTCCCCATACGGCCAGCGCATCACCCTCACCCAGGACGAACTGACCGCCCTCCAAGACCTCCCCGCCAACGGCCGCCCCTACACCCGCACCATCGGCTCCCTAGGCGACTACCGCCTATCCGCCGTCCCAACCCCAGACGGCGTAGTCATCACCGGCGTCCCCCTGGCCCCCATGCAGCAAACCCTCCTCACCGTCGGCCTGATCCTCTTCGGCGTCGCGGCCGCAGGCGTGACCGGCGCGGCCTTCCTGGGCAAATTCGCCGTCCGCCGAACCCTCCGCCCGCTGGAACGCGTCGCCGAAACCGCCGCGCAGGTCTCCGAACTCCCCTGGACCGCGGCGATGTCGACCTCTCCGTCCGGGTCCCCGACCAGGACACCGACCCCCGCACCGAAGTCGGCAAGGTCGGCGCCGCGCTGAACCACATGCTCGGCCACGTCTCCTCCGCTCTCGAAGCCCGGCACGCCAGCGAACTCCGGGTCCGCCAGTTCGTCGCCGACGCCAGCCACGAACTGCGCACCCCGCTCGCCGCCATTCGCGGTTACGCCGAACTCGCCGGCCGATCCAGCACCTACGCACCCCCGGACGTCGCGCACTCGATGACCCGGATCGAATCCGAAGCCGACCGCATGACCGCCCTTGTCGAAGACCTCCTCTTGCTCGCCCGCCTGGACGCGGGCCGTCCGCTGGACGTCGCCGAAGTCGACCTGGCCCGGCTCGTCGCGGACACCGTCAGCGACGCACACGTCGCCGGTCCGCACCACGTCTGGCAGCTCGCCCTGCCCGACGAGCCAGTCCTCGTACTCGGCGATGTCCAACGGCTGCACCAGGTTTTGGCGAACCTGCTCGCGAACGCCCGCGTCCACACCCCGCCCGGCTCGACGGTCCGCACCGCCCTCACCCGATCCGCGGACGGCTGCGCCGTGGTGACCGTGACCGACAACGGGCCAGGCATCCCGGCCGAGTTGCAGCCAGCGGTGTTCGAACGCTTCGCGCGCGGAGATTCGTCACGCTCGCGGGCGGCCGGTTCGACCGGGCTCGGCCTGGCGATCGCGGCCGCGGTTTTGACCGCACACCACGGCGCGATCGCGATGCACAGCCGCCCCGGCCGGACCGAATTCGCGGTGCGGCTGCCGATCGCGATCCCGGCTCAGCGCCACCCCAGGTCGCACAGCGGGCACACAGGGTAGGCACATCCCCGCCCCAGGTCAGGCCGCGAGGCTGACCGCATGACCGCTGTCGCTCCCGCCGAACCGAGGTGGGTCCGTCCCGCGCTCGTACTGCTCCTCCTTGCCACTGCCGCGCTGTATCTGTGGGGCTTGGGCGCGTCCGAGTGGGCAAACGCGTTCTACTCCGCCGCTGCACAAGCCGGAGCGCAAAGCTGGAAGGCGTTGTTCTTCGGCTCCACCGACGCGGCCAACGGCATCACGGTGGACAAGACGCCAGCCGCGCTCTGGGTGATGGGCCTGTCCGCGCGACTGTTCGGGGTAAACGCGTGGAGCATCCTTGTGCCGCAAGCGTTAATGGGCGTCGGGTCCACGTGGCTGCTCTACGCGACCGTCCGGCGCGCTTCCGGCGCGGCTGCGGGTTTGCTGGCGGGCGCGATCCTTACCCTCACTCCGGCTGCGGCGTTGATCTTCCGCTTCAACAACCCGGACGCGTTGCTCGTGCTGCTGCTCGTCGCCGGTGCCTACTGCACGGTGCGAGCGATCGAGAAGGCCAGTCCAAAGTGGTTGATACTAGCGGGAATCGCGGTCGGCTTCGGCTTCCTCGCCAAGATGCTACAAGCATTCCTCGTGCTGCCTGTGTTCGCGCTCGCCTACCTCGTGGCCGCGTCGACAACACTCGGCAAACGGCTCCTGCACCTACTCGCCGGACTGGCCGCCGTCGTGGTCTCCGCGGGCTGGTATCTCGCCGTCGTAGCACTGTGGCCAGCCGCGGACCGGCCGTACATCGGCGGGTCGCAGAACAACAGTCTGCTGGAACTCACGTTGGGCTACAACGGTTTCGGCCGCATCACCGGCGACGAGACCGGCAGCGTCGGCGGGAGTCCGGGCGGCGGCTGGGGCAGCACCGGCCTGTTCCGGTTGTTCGGCAACGAGATGGCCGGTGGCATCGCGTGGCTGCTGCCCGCGGCGGTCCTCGGGCTCGCCGCCGGGCTGTGGTTCACCCGTTACGCGCCTCGCACTGACCGCAGCCGCGCGTCGTTGCTGCTGTGGGGCGGCTGGCTGATCGTGACCGCCGCCGTGTTCAGCTTCATGGGCGGGATCATTCACCCCTACTACACCGTCGCGCTCGCGCCAGCGATCGCCGCACTCGTCGGTACCGCCGCCGTCCAGTTGTGGCGGCTCCGAAGCAATCCGGCGGCGGTCGGGCTGCTCAGCGGCGGCGTCGCATTGACCACGGTGACGGCTTACTTGCTCCTGGACGGTTCTTGGCAACCGTGGCTCGCCCCCACAGTGCTCATTCTCGGGATTTTGGCCGCTATCGCACTGTTTTTCAGCCAGCACTTCGGCCGGGTCGCCGCAGTGCTGGGGCTGACCGTGCTGCTCACCGGCACCGGCGCGTACAGCCTCGCCACCGCGGCGGCTCCGCACACCGGCGCGATTCCGTCCGCCGGACCGAATACCAGGCAGATGTTCGGCGGCGGCGGTTTGCTCGGCACCACCATGCCCGGCGAGAACCTGACCGCGTTGCTGCGAAAATCCGGCGGCTACCGGTGGGCGGCGGCGACCGTCGGATCCAACAACGCCGCCGGATATCAGCTCGGCAGCGGCGAACCGGTGCTCGCGGTGGGCGGATTCAACGGCACTGACCCGTATCCGACGCTCGCGCAGTTCCAGCAGTACGTCCGCCAAGGACAGATCCGGTACTTCCTCGGCGACGGCATGACCATGCGCGGATCCGGCAGCGGAAGCGACGCCGCCGCCCGGATCGCCGAATGGGTGGCCGAGAACTACCGAATGACCACAGTGGACGGTGTCACCGTGTATGACCTGACTGCCTGATCCGCAGGCACACAGCACGGCCACAGGAACACCACAAGGTGGCCAAAGCCCGGCGGGCGACGGTGGTCTCATGAACGCCACCGCCCCCTCCCGCAGCGGCTCCCCGCGGCCCGGGACGACTCCGGTCGGCCTCGGCGGCCCGCATCCCGTGCTGGACGTCGTCATCCCGGTCTACAACGAGGAAAGCGACCTCGAACCGTGCGTCCGCAGGCTGCGCGCGCACCTCGCCGAACGCGCCGGCTACCCGTATCGGATCACCGTCGCGGACAACGCGAGCACCGACGAAACCCTTGCCGTCGCGGAACGACTGGCCCGAGAGTTCCCCGAGGTCGAGGTGCGCCATCTCGACGAGAAAGGCCGCGGCCGCGCGTTGCGAGCCGTCTGGTCCGCCTCGGACGCCGCCGTGCTGGCCTATATGGACGTGGACCTGTCGACCGATCTCGCCGCGCTGGGCCCGCTCGTCGCGCCGCTGCTGTCCGGGCATTCGGACGTCGCGATCGGCAGCAGGCTCGCCCGCGGCGCCCGCGTGGTCCGCGGCCCGAAACGCGAGTTCATTTCCCGCTGCTACAACCTGCTCCTGCGCGGCACGCTGGCCGCGAGATTCTCCGACGCGCAATGCGGGTTCAAGGCGATCCGCGCCGACGTCGCCCGCGCGCTGCTCCCCCACGTGCGGGACACCGGCTGGTTTTTCGACACCGAACTGCTCGTGCTCGCCCAGCGCGCCGGGCTGCGGATCCACGAGGTGCCGGTCGACTGGGTGGACGACCCGGACTCGTCGGTCGATCTCGTCGCGACCGCCGCCGCCGACCTCAAAGGCATCGTGCGAGTCACCCGCGCGACCTTCACCGGCGAGATCCCCGTCCACCGGCTGCGCGAACAGCTCGGCCGCGAACCGATCGGCGTGGCGGCCCCCGGAGTGTCCCCGAGCCTGGTCAGGCAACTCGTGCGCTTCGCCGCGGTCGGCGTCGCCAGCACCGTCGCGTACCTGCTGCTTTTCCTGCTGCTGCGGACGATCGTCGGCGCGCAGGCGGCCAACTTCACCGCGCTGCTCGTCACCGCCGTCGCGAACACCGCGGTGAACCGGCGGGTGACGTTCGGCGTGCGCGGCCGGGCCGGAGCCGGGCGGCACCAGTTCGAGGGGCTCCTCGTGTTCGGCCTCGGACTGGCGCTGACCAGCGGTTCGCTCGCCTTGCTCAACCACACCACCCATCCCGGGCTCGTGCTGGAGACGACCGTGCTCGTGCTGGCGAACCTCGCCGCCACCGTGCTCCGGTTCCTGCTGCTGCGGGGCTGGGTCTTCAATCCGCGCCGTACCGCTACCGAGGAGTCGTCTTGAGCACTGTCCTGTCCGCCCGGCCCGCCGCCCCGGAACGCGCACGGCCGCGCTGGGGCCGCCCGTCGGTGTTCGGGCTCCTGGCGCTCACCGCGGTGCTGTATTTCTGGAACCTGACCGCTTCCGGGTTCGGCAACTCGTTCTACGCCGCAGCGGTGCAATCGGGCACGCAGAGCGTGAAGGCGTGGCTGTTCGGTTCGCTGGACGCCGGGAACGTGATCACTGTCGACAAACCGCCTGCCGCGTTGTGGGTGGGGACGGCGTTCGCGCGGGTGTTCGGGTTCTCCAGCTTCACCGTGCTCGCCCCGCAAGCGCTGATGGGGGTCGCCTCGGTCGGGTTGCTGTATCTGACGGTGCGCCGGGTTTCCGGGCCGCTGCCGGGGTTGCTGGCCGGTGCGATGCTCGCGCTGACCCCGGTGGCCGCGCTGATGTTCCGCTTCAACAACCCGGACGCGTTGCTCACCCTGCTGCTGATCGCCGGTGCCTACGGCACGGTGCGGGCGATTGAGAAGGCCAGCCCGAAGTGGCTCGTTTTCGCTGGTGTGGCAATCGGTTTCGGGTTCTTGACGAAGATGATGCAGGCGTTCCTCGTACTGCCCGCGTTCGCGCTGACGTACCTGATCGCCGCGCCGACGGGGCTGGGGAAACGGTTGCTGCACTTGGTTTACGCCGGGGTCGCGGTCGTTGTTTCGGCTGGGTGGTTCGTGGCGCTGGTGGAGATCTGGCCGTCGGCCTCGCGGCCGTACATCGGCGGGTCGACCGGGGACAGCCTGCTGGAGCTGGCGCTCGGCTACAACGGGCTCGGCCGCATCCTCGGCGGAGAGGGCAACGGCGGCGGAATGGGCGGCGGGAACACCGCGTTCGGCGGCAGTTCCGGCCTCGGGCGGATGTTCGGCGCGAGTTTCGGCACCGAGGTCTCGTGGCTGCTGCCCGCCGCGCTGATCGGGCTGGTGGCCGGACTGTGGTTCACTCGGCGGGCCGCGCGCACCGACCGGACGCGCGCGTCGCTGGTGGTCTGGGGCGGATGGCTGCTCGTGACCGGGCTCGTGTTCAGCTTCATGGGCGGGACGGTGCATCCGTACTACGCGGTGCAGCTCGCGCCCGCGATCGCCGCGCTGGTCGCGATTTCCGGGCACGCGCTGTGGCGCGGCCGGGCCCATACCGCGCCGCGCATGGTGCTGGGCGGGATGATCGCGGCGACCGCGGTGTGGGACTTCGTCCTGCTCGACCGCACGCCGGACTGGTTTCCCGCGCTGCGCTGGGCGATTGTGCTGCTGGGGCTGCTGGTGAGCACCCTGGTGGTGGTCGGGGTGCCGCGCGTGCGGACCGTGCTGATCGGGTTGGCGGCGGCGATCGTTGTGACGCTCGGGGTCGGCACCACCGGGTATGCCGTGGAGACGGTTTCCTTGCCGCACAGCGGTTCCATTCCGACTTCGGGTCCGCGCACTGGCGGCATGGGCTTCGGGATGATGGACGAGACCAGCGGCGCGGTCGGGCAGTTGCTGGGCGGCACGACGACGAAGTGGGCCGCGGCGACGACCGGATCGCAGTCGGCGGCGAGCCTGGAACTGGCGAGCGGCAAGTCCGTGATCGGCATCGGCGGCTGGAGCGGTAACGATCCGGCTCCGACGCTGGAGGAGTTCAAACAGTACGTCGCGGCGGGCGAAGTGGCGTACTACGTGGACGGCGGCCGGCCGAGCGACGTCTCCGAATGGGTGGCGGCGAACTTCACCGCGACCACGGTCGGTGGCGAGACTGTCTACCAGCTCACCCGATAAGTCCGGAAATCCTCAGCCTCCTCCCAGGAACGAGGCGCATTCTGGAAAGCACGGGGAGTCATCCGCCGCGAACGTCCGGGAGGTCACGATGGCCGGATATCCACGCTGGCACACCGCGAGCGAGCAGGGTCCGCGCGAGCGCAATGCCGACGCGGTGAGCGCCTACGCGGCCGCCGGGGCGCGCGGCATCACCTTCGCGCTCGCCGACGGCGTCGGGGACGATCCCGGTGCCGGGCGGGCCGCACAGGTCGCCGCCGCGGCCGCCGCGCGCACCCCGGTCGAATCCGGCCCGGTGAAGGCGATTCTGGCCGCTCAGCAGGCCGTGCACCGGCTGGGCGGCACCGGGGACGCGGTGCTGGTGGTGGCGATGCCGTTCGCGGGCGGATACCGGATCGCGTGGGTCGGCGACGCGCGGGCGTACGCCTGGGACGGGTCGATGATCCACAAGCTCACGCGGGATCACACGATGGCGGAGTACTTCCGGTCGCGGCACCAGCCGTATTCGCCGCGGATGGAGCATCTGGTGACCACGAGCGTCCGCACCGCGAAACCGGAGGAGATCGGCACCGCGGAAACCGCGAGCGGCGGCCTCCTGCTCACCAGCGACGGCGTGCACAAGGTCCTCACGCCCGCCACCATCGACGAAATCCTCGCCGACCCGGCGCGCGGAGCCTCGGCGTTGGTCGCGACCGCTATCGCCTTGGGCGGCCAGGACAACGCGACGGCGCTGTTCGTGGAAGCCCCGGACGTGGCCAGCCTGGTCACGGAGAGGTTTCCCACGGCCGCCTGAGCACGGTCAGGCGTGAGCGCGTTTGAGGTTCCGGTACTCGCGATAGACGAGCACGATGATCACCGCGTCGAGCGCGGCGAAGAACGGCAGCGCGATCGAGTGCGTTTCGACGGCGCGGTAGATCTCGTACACGACGAACGCGGCGAGCACGACCATCGCGACCGGGTAGGCGCGCACCCACTTGCGCGCGAGCGCCCACACGAGCGCGAGTTTGAGCAGCCCGTGCGCCAGGAGGTACACCACGGCGAACGTCTTGGTGCCCCCTCCGGCGAAGTGCTCGGCGGCGGTGCTCAGATGCCGCGCGAGCGTGCCGGAGGGGTCACCAAGGAGGTCGCGGGTGATGACCGCGTGCGCGAACCCGGTGACGATCGTCGCGGGGACGAACGCCAGTACCAGCGCGCCGATCAGCTGGAGGGCCCCGTCGAGGCCCTTCAGCGTGATGGCGATCCGGAACAGCCGCTCGGTGGAACGGGTGGAATTCTCCTCGCTCATCGGTACAGGAAACCGGAAAACCCCGCAGGTCGCTGGGTTCGCGGCCGGATTTCGGCCCGGCGATCCGGTTTGCCCGCGCCGCGGTTCAGTTCTCCGATTCCCCCTCTCCGTCCGGCTTTCCCGGCCGCTCCCGGCCCATCAGGGTGCCGGCTTTGCTCTGGCAGCGCGCACAGCGTTCGTACCGCTTCGTGTGATCGTGCGGATCCCGCCCGTACATCGGAAAACACGCCGCCCCGCACAACCCGAGATACACCGGCCCGCACCGCAGCGGCCGCCGCCCAACCTGATGCGCCAGCCGCGGCGCGTTCTCCGGCGCGCCCGCCTGCGGCAGCCAGCCGTGCGCGGGCAGACTGGCCAGGACGGCCTCGTTCAGGTGATCCGCCCGCCGGACGAGCGCCCGCCCGAGGTCGAGCAGCCGCTCCCCGAGATCCCGCACCGCGTCGGGCCGGGCCGAGCGTTCGTCGAGCGCACGGCTCAGGAACGCGAAATCCAGCGCCAGCGTCGCCTGCAGGTCCCGGAGCCAACTCACCAGCTCGGGCCCGGTGAGTCCCACCGCCGAGCCGCGCTGGTCCGGGAGCCTGCTCCACCTGCCGGTCATGCGCCGGTCCCCGTCGGGGCGGGGCGTCGTGCGCAGCCGGGATGAACCGCGCCGCACGCCGAACTCCGGTGGGCCGGAAGCCTGTTCCACCCGCCGGTCATGCCCCGATCCCCGTCCAGACGGGGCGAACCGCACCGCACACCGAACCGCGGTAGTCCAGAAACCTGCTCCACCCGCCAGTCATGCCCCGACCTCCGTGCAGGCGGGCGGAATGAACCGCGCCGAACTCCGGATTGTCGTCGAGGTGGCTTCCGCCGCCGAACCTGGTGCGACCACTGTGGCGAGCTTCCCGCACGCTGCCGGGCGCGGAATCGGCACCAACCGTGGCTCGCGCGCGCAAGACCGTCACCCCCACGTCTCGCGCCCGTGCCGAACACCGAACATTTCACCTGGCATCGGCGCGAGCGGCCCGCGCCGTTTCCCTTCCGCCTGCTGTCCTCTGGACACCGGACTCCTCCCCTTGTGGTGCTTGGAGTCCTATTCGGGATGTCGCCGACACGTAACGCAAGCCCCCGGTCCGGGTGATCATCGGAGCCGGGATTTTCCTGCCGCCGCAAGCACTTACGGAGCACAGCGGAAGCCGGGCGCGGGCTACCGGCGGGTTAGGCGTCACCAGGTGGTGACACCCCCGCGGCACCCAGGGGACGGACGCCGCCGCGGCTGTCACGGGACCCGCGCTGCCCCAGCGATGCGAGGCACGGCGGCAGGACGGGCACCGCGAGGGGGAAGGCGGCGGGCGTCCGTCCGGGGCATCACCTCGCTTCCGGGAGTGCGGTCGCCGCCATGACCGCTGTCTCCAGGCGCATACGCAAGCCCTGAGCGAGGGTTGTCACACGACAGTGGTGCAGCGTGGCGGCAGGTCCACTGACGGCACCCAGGTCACGCCGCGGTGGTGCGGCTCGCCAGCACCCGCGCGGCCAGGCCGAGCAACGGCGTCCCGCCGCAATCGAGACTTGCTCACGCCACGGTGGTCCGGCTGATCAGAACGTCGAGGCCCGGGCCGGTCAAGTCGTCGGCCGCCGCGCGGCGGCCTGCCAGTGCCAGCAGCAGTGCCTCCGCCGGGCCGCGGACCTCGATTCCCTTCCCGGACGTCCAGTCCACGTCGGTCGCGACCGCGCGCAGGCCGGTCAGCCGGCGCGACACCCCGATGGGCGGCGCGCGTAGCGACAGTTCCAGCGCTCGGCGCAAGCGCACCGCCGGGATCGTTCGCGGCAGGCCCAGCGGGCGGCGGATGTCCTGCTGGTGGATCAGGCCGTCGAGGAATCCGACCATCCCGCCGAACGCGCCGAGCATCCGGCCCGGCTGCGGATTCCGCCGCATGACGCCGATCAAGGCCTCCGGCGGACGCACCCGGTACTCGGCGAGCCCGATTTCGTTGGACCGTTTCAGCGACAGCCCCGCGCGGACGAACCGCCGCGCCAGCTGGCGTCCGCTGAGTTCGTCGTAGCTCACCACGTGTGCGACGACCTCGCGCACGTTCCAGCCGGCACACAGCGTCGGCGCGTCCCATTGCTCCGGCGAGAGCGTCTCCAGGAAGTCCGCGAAGTCGGCGCGCTCCTCGCGAGCCAGCGACCGTACGTCCATGCCTTCCCCTGTCTCCGACGGACACTCACCGTAGCAGTCACTCCGCGGCGTTCGCCGGGTTGAACAGGACAGCGACCCCCAAAGAGGGCTTCCGGGCATCTTCACTCGATCGGGTTGAAGATGCCCGCATTGATAACGCGCGGAATAGTCCGGAAGATAGTGAATACCCGTTCCGGAAACACCAGGCGAGAGAGCTTCCCAGAGAAATTTCCGCCCCGGGTTAGCGCGATCGGCAGCACGCGTGCAAAGATGGCATTGCCGCAGGCAGGAGGGGAAAAATGGTGGAATATTCCGTGCCCCGGACGCCCGCCGCGGCCGCCGGAACCAGTTCCCCTCGGGGGCGGGCTGGGAACTGTGTTCCGGCACTTTTCCGGCGGACGAGAAAGGATCCACAATGACCAGTCCTGGCGCGAAAAATGCAGGCCAGGTGCGCCGCCGGACAGAGGAATCGGACAACGTCGGCGACGGACCGTATGCCGTCGCCGTGCGTCAACGCCCCGGCCGGGTGACCGTGACGTTTCACGAACCGGGCATGCCGCACCCAGCGCCGCCGGCCCCCGCGCCGCGGCCGAGCACCCGCCCGGCCTACCCGTCGTGGAAGACCGCGCGCACGTCGGCCGAACTGGCCGCGCAGCCGCCGGACGGCGGGACGCAGGCGTGGCAGCTGATCGTGCTGCTGCTGGTCCTGCTCGTCGGCGCGACCGCGATCGTCTTCGCGACCGCCGGAGTCCTGGCCGGCCTCGCGACCGCGGGCGGAGTCGCGCTCGTCCACGTCACCGGCGCCGTGCTGCGCAAGCGGCACACCGCGAACCGGGACGCCTGACCACCCTCGAAGCGGACGCCGGCGGCGGCTCACGGCCGCCCGCGTTCTGCGCTCCCGGTGCCCGGTCGGGCAGGGCCGGGCACCGGGAGACGAGGGCCGCACCCGCGGCATCGCCCGCAATCGCCGCCGTCCGGCATGACACGAGCTGGCGGGGTGGCCACGCGCGTGCCGAGCGGGACGGTGCCGTCAAACCCCGTGGCGCAGCATGGCTTCGGACCGACACGAGCCAGGCCGGACACACCCAGCCACGACACCACCATCCACGGCACAACGCGGTTCAGCCTGCCCAACGCACGCGCAAGACACAGGCGCGACCCACCGCAAGACCGGGCCGAGCAACACACCTGCGCCACCGCCGCAAGACCGCACCCGCCAGCACCACAACGCGAGCCAGGCTGATCGCCGCGCATGCTCGACGCCGCCGCACAGCCGCGCGCCGGACCGATCAACGTACGCGCGAGACACTCCCGAAACCCGCAGCCACAACGCAAGCCAGACCGATCGAGGAGCACGCAAGCCGTAGCCGCAGCCCGAAGGCCACCGCGCCGAAACGCGAGTCAGACCAATCGACGAGCACCCAAGCCGTCACCGCAGCCCGAAGACCACCGCGCCACAACGCGAGTCAGACCGATCGACAGGCACCCAGGCCGTCGCCGCAGCCCGCAGACCACCCGGCCACCACGTCAGAGACTCGCCGCCGCACCCAAACAGCACACCCCAAAGCCCGCCCCAACAGCTTACCTAATAAAACCCCAGCCAAAACTGATCAGACCCCACCACCCCACCCCCGCCAAACCACGAAAAAAGCATCCATCCATCCACAAGACAACGAATTCCACACAACCTCCTCGCATTGCACGTGCGAAAGCACCCCCCAATGCACGAGAAGTGTCCATTCAGGTGAAATCCCCCGGCACGGCGCCATTGATCCAGCACGCCACTACCCTCAGGAATATTCCGAACACCTTCCGTACTCTGCGGAATATTCCATGAGCCAACCGAAACGAGGGGTTGCAGTGGACGCCTACGACCCGCACGAGCACCAGCACGCGCACCAGCACCGGACTCCGGCGCACCGTTCGCCCGCGGCCGGTCCCGCGGCGCACTTCCCTGACCACGCCTGGCAAAAGCCCGCCGCCTGCGGGCCGAACTCCGGCAACTGCGTCGAGGTCAACCTGGCCGCGCGCGGGCTCGTCGGGGTGCGGGACAGCAAGATCGACAGCTCCCCGGTGCTCGTCTTCGACCGGGGCGAGTGGGCCGAGTTCGTCGCCGCCGTCCGGCGCGGGGAATTCGACGGCTGACCAGCCACGACAGTGGAATCAGCCGGGCGAAACCGCCGTCTGGCCCCCGGAACCTTACGAAAAAGGCGCCGACCCGGCGTATTGCCGGCCGGGTCGGCGCATTATCATCGGAGGTTCTCACAATCGGCCCCTTGACGAAATTACGGAGCCCCTGGTGACCTCGCCGATCCGGCAACCGCCGCCCTCCCTGCGGACTCAGCGTTCCCGGCTGGGCTCGCGGATCCTCAAGTGGCGCACCGAACGCGGGCTGACCCAGGTCGACCTCGCCGACGGGATCGGCTGCAAACAGCCCAAGATCCAGAAGATCGAGAGCGGCAAGGCCGGCACCCGGCCCGACGACCTCGAGCGGATCATCGAAACGCTGGGCATCCCGCCCGCCGAAGCCGACCAGCTGCGGGAACTCAACCGGGCCAACGATCCTTCCGCGCGCCGGGCCGAGCGCCGGATGATCACGCCGCAGTGGTTCCGCGAGGTCCTCGAACGGGAACAGGCCGCGGCGGAAATCCTGAGCTGGACCGGCAATCGCATTCCGGGGCTGCTCCAATCGGAGTACTACATGCTCGCGCAGTTCCAGGCGAGCCGCCAGGAACGGGTCACCGACCGGGTCGCCGAACGCAAGGCGCGGCAACGGCTCTTCGAGCGCGGACCCGGTCCGCGGGCGATTTTCATGCTGGAGTACAGCTGTATCGAGAAACTCGTCTACGGCAGCAAGGACAGCATCGTCACCGATCAGCTCGAGCACATGATCCGGATCGTCGAGACGCATCCCTTCGCCGAGGTCCGGATCCTCCCGCGCGACGCGGCCGCCTATCCGGACGAGGACTTCACCATCCTCCGCTTCGCCCAGCCCGACCTCCCCGATTTCGCTTACCAGGAAAGCAAGGTCAAGCTCATCACCGTGGCGCAGGGCCAGGACGAGTTCGCCTCCTACGAGGAGTCGTGGGAGGCCCAGCTGGCCGCGACGCTGTCGCGCGACCAGTCGCTGCAGTACCTGAAGGAATGGGCGAGCCGCTGCGCGCCGCCCGCCCGCTGACCGAAGACCCGACTGTCCCGACGAAAGGAACCGTGGCCGGTGGCCGACGAACCCTACCCGCCTCCCGGGGTCGATCTCGACCACCCGAGCGTCGCGCGAGTGTATGACTACTACCTCGGCGGCACCACGAACTGGACGATCGACCGGGAGTTCGCCGACGAGGTGATCCGCGAGTTCCCGCTGATCCGCCCGATCGCGAAGGCCAACCGGCTGTTCCTGCACCGCCTCGTGCGGCATCTGGTGAAACAGGGCGTGCGGCAGTTCGTCGACATCGGCTCCGGCGTGCCGACCATGGGCCACGCGCACCAGGTCGCCGACGAACTCGCGCCGGGCGAAAGCCACGTCTGCTACGTCGACTACGAACCGGTCGCCGTCGCGCATTCGGAAACCCTGCTCCGCGAGTCCGGCGACCTCGACCGGCACGCGGTGATCCACGCCGACATGCGCGATCCGCTGCGGCTGTGGGACCAGATCGCCGCCACCGGCGTGATCGACGTCGAGAAGCCGCTCGCGCTGCTGCTGATCGCGGTGCTGCACGTCCAGCAGCCGCCCGCCGAGGACAGCGGCAGCACCGACGACCTCGGCCCGGCGATCGTCGCCCAGTTCCGGGATCTCCTCGCGCCGGGCTCGGTGCTCGCCATCTCGCACATCACCGACCAGGGCGTTCCGTCCGATGTGGACGCCGGGCTGGTCGAGCTGAAGCAGATGTACGACCGGTCGAGCAGCCCGGTGATCTGGCGTTCGCGCGAGGAGATCCAGGCGCTGTTCGGCCCGTTCGAGATGCTGGAGCCGGGGCTCACCTGGACGCCGTCGTGGCATCCGGAGGAGTCCGGGGCCGGTGCGCCGCAGGTGGAATTCCTGACCCCGGCGCATTCGGTGATCCTTGCCGGGGCCGCGCGGAAACTGTAATTCGCTCGCCTCGCGCCGGCGCCGCTGCGACCATCGACGCATGCGCACGAGCACTGTGGCGGACCGGATCCGCGAGGCCACCGTCGTGCTCGGGGACCGGACGGACGACGGCCGCTACCCCGACCCGGCGGGATGGTGGCGTGCGCCCGAACTGCTGCGCGAGCTGGGACCGGCGCTCGCCGCGTTGTTCGCCGACGAGCGGCCGAATGTCGTGCTGGGGCCCGAATCGCGCGGGTCGCTGCTGGGCCCGCTGGTCGCGGTGGCACTGGGCGCGGGCTTCGTCGAGGTGCGCAAAAACCGTTACCCGGCGTGCGATTCGGACCGATGGCTGCAGCGCACCTCGCCGCCGGACTACCAGGATCGGCACCTCCGGCTTGGTTTCAGCCGCCGGCTGCTGCACGCGGGCGACCGCGCGCTGCTGGTGGACGACTGGATCGACACCGGCGGACAAGCCTTCGCCGCGCAAGGGCTGGTCGCCGACGCCGGAGCGACCTGGGTCGGCGTCGCGGTGATCGTGGACGGCCTGCGCCGCCACGAACCCCGCCGCCAGCTCCGTGTGCGGTCCCTCCTGCACGCCCGCGATTTCTGATCACCGGAACGCGTCGACGCTGCGGCTGGCCCACGACTCGAACGAGGTGGCGCTACGGCCAAGCACCTTCTCGACGTCGGGGCTGATCCTAAGCTCCTCCGGCGTAGGCTCGCCGAGGATGGCGAGCGTGCCGTCGGCGACCGGCTCCGGCATGAGCTGCAGCATCTGTTCCCGCGCCTGGTCACGGTCAAGCTCGACAAATTCCAGACGCTCGCCGAGAACGTTGCCGAGGATCTCGGCGCGCTGCCGCGGACTCGTTGCCTCCGGTCCGGTGAGGACGTACGTCTGGCCGCCGTGACCGTCTTCGGTCAGTGCGGCCTCGGCGACCGCAGCGATGTCGAGCGGGTCCACGGCAGGGAGCGCGACGTCGCCGAACGGCGAGAACACCTTGCGCTGCGCGCGAATCGACAGGATCCAGGCGAAGGCGTTGGTCGTGAACCCGCCCGGGCGGATGACTGTCCATTCCAGACCGGACGACCGCACCGTCTCTTCCAGCGCGGCGAGCGGCGCGTGTGAATCTTTATCAGGCCGAGTACCGACGGCCTGTGAAGATTGCACAACCACCCGCTCGACCCCGGCCTCGGCCGCGGCTTGGAGCACAGCTTCCCCGTTTACGTGCGCTCCCGCGCCGGAGACCAGCAGAAACAGTGCCTCCGCGCCTTTCAGCGCCGGGGCCAGGCTGTCCGCGTCGGCCAGATCCGCGACCATCGGGGTGATCCCGGGCCGCGACGGCATCGGCGAGGTCACGCCTCGGGAAACGGCGGTCACGGCATGGCCGGATTTCGCCAGGGACTCGGTGAGCAGGCGGCCGACGTTGCCCGTGGCACCAGTGACGACGATCAAGACTTGCTCCTCAGCTAGGGGTCGAAGGCGACACAGCGAGGCTAAAAGCCGTCGTACAGTAGGTTCCCCAGGGAAAGTATTGGAGCCGCATGACCGCCGCCCCGGAAACCGCGGCCGATCCGCTCGCCGCGTGCCGGATCAGCCCCGCCGTCGACCTGCTCTTCAGCCGATGGACGACGCCGATCCTGTGGACGCTGAACCAGTCCGGCCCGGTGCGCTTCGTCGAACTGGAACGGCGGCTCGGCGCGACCGCGAAGGTCCTGACGCAACGGCTCCGCCAGCTCGAGCGCGACGGGCTGGTGCGGCGGCGCTACTACGCGGAGGTGCCGCCGCGGGTCGAGTACGAGATCACCGAACTTGGGCGGAGCCTGTCGCCGGTTTTCGCGGCGCTGGCCACCTGGACTGATGAGCATCTGCCAGCTGTTGAGCAGGCGCGCGACTCTTACACGGGGCCGCTGCCGCGGTAGGGGGTCGTGAGTGGTCGTCCCGGTTCTAACCGGGATCGCCGCTCACGACGAGAACTGCTCCGTCCCCAGCACCCCCAGCAACTGGATCTTCTCGAACGCCTCACTCCTCGGCGGCGCGGTCAGCACCAGCAGCGCCTGCGATTGGTCCTCGGTGAACAGCACCTGGCAGTCCACCTCGATCTCCCCCAGCTGCGGATGCACGAGCACCTTGTGGTCCTCGAACCGTTTGGCCACCTGGTGTTCCTCCCACAACCGCGCGAACTCCGGGCTCTCCCGGGTCAACGCGCGCACCAGCTCCCCCGCTCGCGACCGCGGGCCCATCGACCCGTGCACCACGCGCAGGTTCGCCACCAACGCTCGGCTCTGCCGGTCGCGGTCGTGCTCGGGATAGACCAGCCGCTCGTCCGGGTCGGTGAACCACCGGTAGATCTCGCTGCGCGCCAGCCCGGTGTACTGCGAGCGGTCGCCGTACAAGGCCTCCGCGAACCGGTTCTGGACCAGCACCTCGCCGAGGTTCGACAGGATGAGCGCGGGCGTGTCGGACAGCCGGTCCAGCACTCGCAGCAGCGCGGGCGCCACGTGCGTCGCCGCGACGATCGGGGACGGTGCGGTGCGTCCGGCGAGATGAAACAGGTAGTCCCGCTCGTCGTCGGTCAGGCGCAGCGCGCGGGCGAGCGCGGCCAGCATCTGTTCGCTCGGCTGCGGTCCGCGTTGCTGCTCCAGCCGCGTGTAGTAGTCGGTGGACATCGCCGCCAGCGCCGCGACCTCCTCGCGTCGCAGCCCGGCCGCCCGTCGGCGCGCGCCCGCTGGCAGCCCGACGTCCTCCGGCCGCAGGCCCTCGCGGCGGGTACGCAGGAAGACGGCCAGTTCAGCTCGATCCATGGGTCCAGTATCCGGCGGGTCCGCCGCGCCAGCCAGGGATCGCCGATCCCCCGATATGCGGTCTCTGCCGCCGCCGCTTCGGACCGCCGAAACTCGGTGGCATGGACATCACCGGAAACACCGTCTTCATCCCCGGCTCGACCAGCGGGATCGGCCTCGCTCTCGCCCGTGAGCTGCAGGCGAAGGGCAACACCGTCATCGTCGGCGGGCGGCGCGCCGAACTGCTCGCCGAGATCGCCGCGGACAACCCCGGTCTCGACACCGTTCAGATCGACACCACCGACCCGGCCAGCATCGAGGCCGCCGCGAAAGAGGTGCTCGCGAAGCACCCTGACCTCAACGTCCTTGTCCCGATGGCGGGCATCATGCGCGTCGAGGATTGGCACCACCCGGAATCCTTTTTGGACAGTGCGGAGGCGACGGTGACGACCAACGTCCTCGGCCCGATCCGGCTCATCGCCGCGTTCGTCGAGCATCTGCGGAGCCGTCCGGACGCCACGATTCTCACCGTTTCCTCGGGCCTCGCCTTCGCGCCGCTGAAGGCCACGCCGAGCTACAACGCGTCCAAGGCCGCCATCCACATGCTCAGCGAATCGCTCCGGCTGCAGCTGGCCGACACCTCGGTGAAGGTCGTGGAGCTGGAGCCGCCGTCCGTGCGCACCGCGCTGCTGCCCGGCCAGGAGGAAAGCGAGTTCGCGATGCCGCTGGACGCCTTCGTCAGCGAGGTCATGGAGTTGCTCGAAACCCAGCCGGACGCCACCGAGATCCAGGTCGAGAACGTCAAGTTCCTCCGGCACGGCGAGGCCCGCGGCGACTACCACCAGGTGGTGGCGATGCTCAACGCCGCGGACCCGCACGGAAAATGAATCACAGATAGAGCACGGCGGTGAGCACCATGCCGCCGAGCGCGACGACCCAGGTGTAGGGCAGCGTCGAGGCCATCGCCCGTTCCGGGCGCACGCCGGAGTACTGCGCGGCCCACACCGTCTGGGTGCTGGTCGGGTCGGACACGCCGAACACCTGGTTGTACGACGCCATCAGCCCGACCACGGCGGGCAGCGGGTAGATGCCGCCGGTCACCAGCACGCCCGCGACGCCCGCGCCGAGGCCGAACACGTTGAGCGGCCCGCGGAACAGGCACAGCGGCACGAGAAGCACGAACACCACCACGAACCAGACCGCGCCGGACGGGCTGATCGCCGCCACGATCGGGGTCAGCGCGTTCTTGGCGCCAGGAAGTTTCACCGCGGCGAGCAGCATGCCGATCGCGGCGAACAGCGCGATCGGCGGGGCGGCCACGTCGAACGCCTTGTACAGCGAACGCAGCGCGCGGCCGTTCAACTCGCCCCATTTCGTGGTGGTGACCAGCCCGTACAGCACGCCGGCCAGCAACGACGGGACGATCGGCACCGCGAAGCCGAGCGCCAGCACGATCGGCAGCAACGGCGTGAGCAGCGCGTACCAGGGCGCGTCGCCGCGTCGGACGCGCGCCTTGGGCCGGTCGAGCTTCACCGCCCACGCGTGCCGCGCGCCGCGGCGGGTCTGGACGAGGACGTAGGCGATGCCGACTACCAGCGCCATCGGGAAGAGCTTGATCATGATGGACTTGACGTCGGCGACCGGCGCGCCGAGCGCGTCGGAGAGGAATTGCCACACCGGAAGTTCCAGTGGCGAGCCCGCGGAAATGCCCATCAGGACCGTGCCGCCCGCGGCCACCGGACGCACGCCGACCGCGATCATCGCCGGAATGCCGACGACTCCGGCGAGCATCGCGGCGGGGGCCGAACCGGTGATGCTGCCGCACAGGATCGACACCGCGAACACGCCGAGCGCCACCACCGACGGCCGTTCCCCGCCGAACTCGACGATCTTGCGCACCAGCGTTCCGGCGATGCCGGTTTCGTCCATCAGCGTGCCGAGCCACGAGCCCAGCAGCACGGCGATCATCGTGGACGCCAGCGCCGCAGCCCCGGTTTGCAGGACGCCGGTGAGGATGCTGTTCTTGCCCTCGGCCAGCGGCGCGCCGGCGAGCAGCGAGATGCCGATCGCGAGGAACACCAGCGCGAACGCCGTCGGCAGCACGCGGGTGAGCATCAGCACCACACCGACCGCCATCAGGACCAGAATCGCGATACCCATGGTCAGTTCCCTCCCGCGAGTGCGGCGGTGAGCAGCAGCGGGCTGACGCCCAGTCCGCTGCGGTGGTGGGCGAAACGGTGCGCGGCGATCTCTTCCGCTCCCGCGACGTGCCCGCGCATGCGGAACGGGCCGAGCCGGAGCGCGGTGTGGCCGAGCCGGCGGTTCAGCTCGCGGACGTCGAGGCGGCGGTGCGCCAGTTCGTGGGCGATGGCAGCCGTTCTCAACGCTTCGCGGGAGACTTGAAATCCGTTCTCAGCGGCGAGTTTCTCGAGGCGGGTCAGGGAGTCCGTGTAGACCGTGACGGTGTCGCCGTGGTGTTCGGCGACCAGGATTTCGTCGCGGCGGATTCCGCCCTCGCGCTCCACGACCTGCACGTCTTCGTTGGCTGCGGAGTCGGTTCCGGCGGCCAGTTCGTCGCCGTAGGCAAGGGCGATCGCGGCCCATGCGCGGAGTTGTCCGTCGCTGCGGTTCTCGTGGGTGGGCGTCGCGCGCAGCAGGTCGACGGCCAGGTCCAGGTCGGTGCTCACCTGCGGTCCTCCAGGATCAGCACGACCGGTTCGTCCGCCGCGCGGGTCTTGACCTCGGCTCCGGCCAGTGCGACTAGCTGGTCTCGGTCGAGCACGCCGGACAGGTCCGCGATCTTCGGCCCGACCAGCAGCCACACCGCCGGGGCCTGGGAACCGCCGTCGCCGTAGCGGGTGTGCTGGTCGGCCAGAGTCGCCAGTCGCGCTTGCGCCGAGCCAGCGTCAGTGTGTTCCACGACCGAGCCGGTACTGTGTAAACGGATCACACCCTCGCCGTCGACCACGCGTACCTGGTTAACAGGCTTGGTGAACCGGCCGAGAAAACCCGTGCGCCGCGCTTTCGCGCCGAACACTCGGTGCTGCGCCGTGCCGTCCAGCTCCCGCACTTCGCCGGGCTGGACCCCGATGCTGCGCGCGACCTCGGTCCGGACCGCTGCATCGTCCACAGTGGAGGATCGGTCCTTAGTGCGCAGTTCGGTGGCCCCAGTGGCGATCGCGCTGATGAGATTGCGCTGTGGGTCCACGGTCACGTCCACTTCGACGCCCGCCGGATCCGCGCCTTGAGCCACGACAGCGGATTCCGCCTCAGTGCGCACGGCGAGAATGTCCGCATTGGACGGACTCGGCACAATCCGCTCGACCGACTCCCGCACCAGCGCGAGCGCCGCACCGAGTGGGCTGATCACTTCGGCGTGCGCGGCGAGCCGCCAGTCGTGTGAAGATTTCACACCGAGGAACGGCGTGACTGCGGCCGCTCCACCACCGCCGCCGACCAGCGTCGGCCGCGCCAGCCGGTACTCGGCGACCAGGCCGTCCACGACCGCGCGGACCGGCTTGACCGCCTGCTCCAGCACGGCTTGCGCGGCCTCGTCGACCGTGACTCCCATCGCCGTGGCCAGCGGTTCCACGGCCAACCGTGCCGCTTCACGCTCGGCGTGCGCGTACGCGTCCTCTGGGACCACGCCGAGCGCGTTGGCCGCGCAGGTGAGCGTCAGCGCGCAGCGCCGACCGCCGGTTAGCTCCAGCGCGACGTAATCAGCCGGGTCGTCCGGCCTCGGCGACACCGTGACCAGCTTCGCGCCCGCCAACGCAGCAGTGGGCTCGAAACACGCGTACGGCAGCCCCGCGATGTGCGCGCTGCGCGGACCGACCTCGGTGACCGCGCGCCCGGAGAACCGGATCAGCGAACCGCCGCCAATGCCGACCGTACGCACGTCGAGCGCCGGCATGTACGTCTCGTGCCCACCGAGATGTGCGTGCCGCACCTGGACACGACCGCGCCGGATGACGCTGACGTCCGTCGAAGTTCCGCCGGTCTCCAGGAAAATGCCCTCGCTGAGCTTCTCCCCCATCAACGCGCCCGCGACGCCCGCCGCCGGCCCGGACAACGCCGTCAGCAAGGGCCGCCGCCGCATTTCCGGCAACGACATCACCCCGCCGTCGCCGCGCACGACCATCAGCGGTGCGGTGATCCCCGCGCGCTGCACGCTGGCCTCGACCAAGTCCGCCGTGGACACCATCCTCGGCATGATCCCGGCGTTCAGCACCGCTGTCCGGGCCCGTTTGGTCAGCCCGTACAGGCCGGTGATCTCGTGCGTCGCCGTCGCGAGGACTTCGCGTTCCCTCGCCGCGGCCGTCACCGCCCGCTCGCCGCCGGGATCGTCCACACTGAACGGTTCGACGGCGACGATCACCTCCGCACCCTGTTTGACCAGGTCGTCGACGGCGTCCCCGGCCGCCGCGAGGTCGGCGACCGGCGCGAACCGCACCGGCATCCGTCGTCCGGGAGCCAGTTCCATCTTGCCGAGCGAGGTGAGCCGCCGAGTGGCGAATGCGTCGAAGCCGGTGCCGACGCCCGCGATGCCCACCGTCGCGACGTCGCCTTCCAGCAACGCATTCGTGGCCTGAGTGGTGCCGTGCGCGAGAAACGACACGTCCTCCGCGCCGACCTCCGCCTGCAGTTTCTCCAGGGCTTCGAGAATGCCGTGCGCGACGCCGTCTTCGTGGTCGTGGCTGGTCGGCACCTTCACTTGGCCGAGCAGTTCGAACGTCCGCGCGTCGACTGCCACGGCGTCGGTGAACGTGCCGCCGACGTCGATTCCAACGCGTACCGGGCCGGGATGGAACGCCATTGTCCGCACCTCCTGAGGGAAATCGTGATCAGTAGCCGCGGACTTCGGGCCAGCGCCGTTCCACTCCGGCGCGGTCCAGCACGCGGGCGAAATCGTCGAACCGGTCCTCGCGGATTTGGTGCGGCTGCAGTCCTTCGCGCAGCGCGAACCCGGCAAGGTGGCCAGCGACCTCGCCGACGTTCCATTCCACCGGATGCAACCGATGGCAGCCATTGGTGATATGCGTGGTGCCGATGTTTTTGCCCGCTGGCAACAGGTTCCGCATTCGCCGCGGCAGCAGCGCGCCCAGCGGCAGTTCGAATGGAACGCTCGGCACGTCGATGTAGCTGTCCCCGGCGGTCGACGGGTGCAGGTCGATCCGGTAACTGCCGATGCCGACCGAATCCTCGCGCCGTTTACGTCCCGTCGGGCCGAGGATGTCGAGCGATACGTCCTGCTCGATGATTGTGGTGACCGCCTGAATCCGCCTCGCTTCGCGCACGTACGCGGATTTCGCCAATCCGTCGTCGGTGCCGACGACATCCGGGCGCAGCTTCAGTCCGGGGAAACCCGTGCCGCCGTCGAGCCGGGGTGCCTCGGTCTGCAGCCAGTACAACACAGATAGCGAAAGCTGTTTGGCCTCATAGTGTGCGCGGGCGACGTCCTCGGCGGTGGTGACGCCGTCGATCTCCAGTGCGGGCCGCAGCCAGTAATCGTTGAGCGGCCAGTTGACCAAGGTGATGTCGGAATCGAACGCGCCCGGCTGGTGCAGTTTACGGGCCAGAATTCGGCGGAAGCCCCACAGTTCTTTATCCCCGGCGTCGGCGCTTTGATCGGCGCTCACCGCCAGCGGGTCCGCGTCCGGGTTCGGGTCGAAGGTACGCGGCACCGGCTCCAGCGACCGCGGGTCCGGGGCAAGAAAGCCGAGCAGCGGGCCGGGCCAAAATTCCGGCTGGTATTCGCGCCAGACGCCGTATAGCTCCGGCCGGTCGATCGTGTGGTCTTCGCCGGCGTGATGAGACAGTGCGAAACAGTACGTGATGCCTTGGAGATTGGCCGGGTTGGCTTGCTCCGGTGCGTGCGGTTCGCCGTACTCGGACTGCGCTTCGGCACCGACCGCGAATTCGGTTCCGGTCAAGGGCAACAGATCGCCGTTTTCAGTGGCGTCCAATGTGTACTCGGCGCGAACCGTCGTTCGGCCCCCGTCAGGACCCTCGAAGGTGACAGCCTCAACCCGATCGCCGGTAACGTCCGCCGCGACTGGCCGGTGTCGCAAAAGGACAGTCAACCGGCCGGACGAACGATGCGGGGCCAGCATTGCTTCGAGCACCGCGAGCGCGACGCGCGGCTCGTGGCACAGCTTGCTGACCCGGCCCGCCCCTGGATTCAGGTTGGCGAGCGCGGCCGCTTCGGCGCGCAACGGGTAGTGGCGCCGGTAATAGTCGCGCACACCCTCGCGGAACTGGCGATACGTCGCGGTGCCGCCGAACTGTTCGATCCACGGGTTTTCGTCCGGAGGCACCGCTTGTGCGGTGAACTGGCCGCCGAGCCAGTCGGTCTCCTCGGTCAGCACGACGCGGTGTCCTGCCGACGCGGCGGCCAGCGCGGCGGCGACGCCGCCCACCCCGCCGCCCGCGACGAGGATCTCCGTGCCGAGTTCAGCCATGCTCTGTCCTCATCGATCGTGGTGCGCCGACGTCCTCGCCGGCCACCGGTGGGCACCACAGCAGCTGCTGCCGCGTGGTCGTCTTTTCGGTGACGAGGTCCACGAGCAGGCGCACCGCACGACGGCCCATCTCCCGCATCGGGACCTCGAATCCGCTCGTCCCCGCCGGTCCGCCCAGCACGGCGAGCGAAAGATCGTCCGGAGTGGACAGACCGGCCTCGTCGATCGCCGCCCGCACCGCACGATGCGCGGCCCCGGTGTCGGTTCCTTCCACGACCACCGCGGTGACGCCGTCGTCAAGCCATTCCCGGATCGGGACCGGCTTTCCGTTTAGCCGGACGATCTTCGTTTCCGGAGCCGCACGCAGCACGCCGAGCTGACGGTCCTCAGAGGACGGTGCTTCGTCCGCCTCCCGGACGTAACGGATTTCGCGGTGTCCGAGGCCGATCAATCGCTCCATCACCTGCGTGGAGGCGGTGACGTAATCCGCGCCGATGTACGGGATCCGCCCGTCCAGTTCCGGCCGGCGTCCGATGTAGACCAATGGGAAGCCGGACGCCATCAGCCGCGAAACTGGTCCCTCCGGCACGTGCCTGCCGAAAAACAGGCAGCCATCGGCCATCCGCGTGCGGCGGATCGCCTCCTCCTGCCGCGCGTGCGGCCCGCTCGTGCCGGTGAACAGGATCAGATCCTGGCCCAGCGCCGCGGCTTCCTCCTCGACGCCGGAAAGAATCGGGTGGTACGAATCGGCCTCGTCGGTCGGGAACGCCGTGCGGAAGGTGTACAGGCCAAGCAGATTCGTCCGCGACGACGCGAGCCGGGTCGCCGCCGGATTCGGCACGTACCCCAGCTCCTCGGCCACCCGCAGCACCCGGTTGCGCGTCGCCTCGGCCATCCGCACCGTCCGGTTGCCCGCCAGCACGACCGAAACCGTCGCCTGCGACACCCCGGCGATGCGGGCGATGTCGGCTTGGCGCGGCAGGCGGTTGTGGCCGGGCACGGGGACCTCCAGTGGGCTAATGCGGATTAGCCGAGGATCTGCGCCACCCCGCGACCCGTCAAGGCTTCCGGGTCATTTCTGTCCGGTTTGACCTTCGCAAGGGACTAATACGTATTAGCACCTTGACAGCGGCTCGGGGGTGCCCGAAGAGTCGCTCCGGGTAACCGCCGACGACAGGGAGCGTCCGCATGACCGAACTTTCCCGCCGCACTGCCCTGCGCGGCGCCGCCGGAGCGAGCTTCGCACTGGCCGCGCTGCCCCTGCTCGGGGCCGGAACCGCGAGCGCCGCGCCCGCCGGATTCCCGGAGTACCGGTTCCTGCGCACCGCGTTCGACAAGAGCAAACTGCAGTACCCGCCCGCCCGGCGCGAGGTGATCTTCCCGTGCATCCGGGGCGTCTACGACAAACTCGCCAATCCGCTCGGCCGCTACTACCTCTACTACGCCCCGCACGACGCGCCGGGCGGGATCTGTCTGTCCTATGCGGACAGTCTCGAAGGGCCGTTCATCGAATACCCGCACAACCCGATCGTCAAGAACGTCTGGAAGCCGCACTACGACGTGTCGCACGTTTCGTCGCCGCATGTGCTGTGGCACGAGCAAAACCGCGAACTGTGGCTGTATTTCCACGGCGAGAACACCACGACTCGCCTCGCGCGTTCAAAGGACGGAATTCACTTCACCTACGACAAGACCGTGCTGTCGACGTCGATGCTGCCCAAGGGCACCACCGAAACCTCCTACGCCAAGGTGTTCGAGCACGACCTGCCCTCGCGCGGCGCGAAGTACGTGATGGTGTTCATGATCAACACCACCGCGAACCATCGCGGCATCGGCTGGGGCTGGTCGGCCGACGGTCGCAATTGGACGTTCTCGCAGACTCCGCTGATCCGTCCCGAAGACGTCGGCGCGAGCAACATCGCCGCGCCGACCGTGGTGCGGCGCAACAATTCCACCTACGTCGTGTACCACGAAAACATCGAAGCCGGCGGGAACATGCTGATCACCGAGGTCGGCAACGATTTCAGCAAACGCAAGCACCTCGGCGTCTTCCACGCCCCGCTCAAGGGCGCGCCGGACAACGGCCGGTGCGCCGCCGCGTCGTTCGGCACCATGAACGGCAAGGAATACATGTTCTACGAGGCGGGCGAACGGCTCAAGGGAGCGATCGCCATCGCCCGCGCGGTCTAGGCCAGATACGTCGGCCGCCCGGCCACGATCGTCGCGGACACCGGCATTTCCCGCAGTTCCTTTGTCGACAGTCCACTCGGGTCGGCTGCCGTGAGCACCAGGTCGGCCACATCGCCGACCTGGACCCCGCGGCGGCCGCCCGAGGACGCCGCCAACGCGTCCGCGAGCGGAATCGCCTGCTCGGGATGCCACGGCGGCCGCTCGTCGTCCGTCCGCCCGACCGCGGCGGCGATCCCGTCCCACGGATCGAGCGGCGCGACCGGCGCGTCCGAGCCGAACTCCAGCAGAGCCCCGGACTCCAGCAAGGCCCGGTACGCATACGCCCGATCGGTGCGGCCAGGCCAATGCCGATCGGCGACGTCGCGGTCGTCCGGCTGATGCGCGGGCTGCACACTCGCGACCAGCCCGAGCGCGGCAAACCTCGGCACGTCTTCAGGCCGCAGCAACTGCGCGTGCTCGATCCGCCCCGGACAACCGACCTCAGCGAACGCATCCAGCGCGATCGTGTTGGCATGGTCACCGATCGCGTGCACCGCCGGGGTCAGTCCGTGCTCGTGCGCGCGGCGCATCAACGGCACCAGCTCCTCCGGCGGCAGCTCCAGCAACCCGTTCTCACCGGACCCCGGATACGCCTCGTGACAGTAGGCGGTGCGGGTATTCAACGATCCGTCCACAAACAACTTGAACGGACCAACCGTGAGCAACCCGTCCCCGGCTTCGAGCACCTCGCCGGTTCGGTGTCCTCTTTGGATAGTCTCATCCAGCAAATACCGCGCTATGACACAGGAAACCCTCGTCGCTGGCTTCGTCGTGGTTGCCCGCCGAGTCCAATCCGCGACCGTGTCCGCGTACTCATAGTCCACAATCGACGTCACGCCCCGCTTCGCCGCAGCAGCCAACGCGTCCGCGACCCAGCCGTCCTGAACCTCAACGGGCGCGGACGGCAATGCCGCGGTGGCGCTCATGCAATCGTTCTCCAGCAAGACGCCGGTCGGGTGATCACGGCCGATCAGCTTCAGCGCGGCCGGACTGAGCCACAGGGTGTGCAGATCCGCACTGAACAACGCCACCGCACGCCCCGGCAGCGCACGTTGGAGCAGGTCCTTATGCGGCCGATCAGGCCACAACCCGTCCCGAAACCCGACCCCCACGACCAATTCCTGCGGCGGCGCCTCCAGCAACTTCTCCATCAACAACTCGACCGCACCCGCGGCGGACTGCGCGCTGCCCAACGGAATGCGCCGACGAAAGCCCGCCCACTGGACGAGGTGCGCGTGCGCGTCGACAAGCCCAGGCAGCAACGTGCCACCGTGCCCGTCCAGCACGCGCGCGGCGAACCCGGTGCCCGCCCCCGGTTCCTCGACAGCCGACACGACACCGTCGCGCACCCGGACATCAGCGAGCGGCCCCCGCAACCCGACCCGGACGCGGCGGAGGAGAAGATCGTCCATACGCCCAGCCTGCCAGCCCACCCCGTTCGGGTGAAGCGGGAATTCCTGGGCGGGGTGAACGTTAGAAGGGGTGTCAATGAGGCAGCCGTCGCCCGCCGAAGGGTTAGGGCCGGTCAGGAGCGCCGCCTTCACAAGCCGCGCAGGGTTCAACTCCCTCGGTTGCCACTTCAGTTCGCTGGGTCGCTGGGTTGGGCGGCCGGGTGGGTTAGGGCTGCTCTCGGCTTGAGGCTGGGTGGGGATGGTCCGGCGGCCCGGTTTGAGGCGGGGCTGGGCTCATCGCGGGCCGGTTGGGCACCGCTTTCGGCGACTCGGGTCCGGAGTGGGCCGCTGCCATCGCGAGGTCGGTTGAACACCGCTTTCGGCGACTCGGGTCCAGAGCGGGCCGCTGTCATCACGAGGCCGGTTCAGCAGCTCGGGTTCAGAGTGGGCTCTCATCGCGAGGGCTGACTGAGCACGCTTCGGCGACCCGATTCGATTCCGGAGGCCATCCTCGCGAGAGTGGTCCGGCACCGCTTCAGCGGCCCAGGTCCGGCGCGGACCACACTCGTCGCGAGGACTAGTGAGCACAACGATCTGAGTTCGGCGCAGGCGGTCCTCGTCTCAGGGGCTGGCTGAGCACGCGCCAGGGGCCCGCGGGCACTGGCCGAGCGCCACTTTCTGCGACCTGCAACTGCCTCATCCCCAGCGATGGCCAGGCATGCTTCGAACTCCGGGCCGCAGGCAACCGCTGGCCAGCACCAGCCGAGCGGCCGACCAGGCTCCGGACCGCACCTCGTTCTCCCCGCCGCGAGCCGAGCCCGATCGCCTGGCCTGTCCCGCACAGCCGGACCAGGCCCCGGCTCGCAGGTGAACCCACCTCGGCCACCCGCCGAAGCACTCGTCCAGGCGATCGCCCCCGAAACACTTAGCCCTTGCGCTAACCATCCCGCTCCGCAATACTTAGCCACATGGCTCAGTATTCGACCGTCCTCGACGGGGTCTTCGCTGCGCTGGCCGATCCGACCCGGCGGGCCGTCGTGCGGCGGCTTGGGCGGGGGCCGGCGAGTGTGGGGGATCTCGCGGGGGAGGCGCCGATGACGTTGCCGTCCTTTATGAAGCACGTGCGGATGCTCGAGGCGCACGGGTTGATCCGCACCGAGAAGTCCGGGCGGGTGCGGACGTGCGTCCTCAATCGCGAGCGGTTCGTGCTGGTCGAGGACTGGCTTGCCGAGCAGCGGCGCATCTGGACGGGACGTACGGACCGGCTTGAGCAATTTGTTACCAGCCAGGAGGACCAGCAGTGAATCCCGACCTCGATCTTTCCCTCGAACGCGTCATCCGCGCGCCCCGCAAGCGGGTCTGGGACGCCTGGACCGACCCGGCCAGCCTCGCCCAGTGGTGGATTCCCGCACCGTTGCGGTGCCGCGTCGAGGCGTTGGACGTGCGCGCTGGGGGTGCGTTCGTCACGAGGATGAGCGAGGACGGCGAGAAGTTCGTCCCGCATCTCGACGCGTGTTTTCTCGTTGTGGAGGACGGCGAGCGGATCGTGTTCACCAACGCGCTCGACAGTGCGTGGCGTCCGGCGAGTCCGCAGCCGGTGGCGATGACGGCCGAGATCGTTCTCAGCGATCATCCGGAGGGCACGGATTACCGCGTCGTCGTGCGGCATGGGGATCCGGCGGCCCGGGAAAGGCACGCGGACCTGGGGTTCGCGGACGGGTGGGGCACTGTGACAGCTCAGCTCGCGAAGATCGCCGAGAGCGGGTCCTGATGAAGGTCGTGATCACCGCGTTCGTCACGCTCGACGGGGTCAGCCAAGGGCCGGGTTCGTCCACAGAGGACACCAGCGACGGGTTCGGCCGCGGCGGGTGGTTTGTGCCGCATCTCGACCAGGCTTTCGTCCAGCGCGCCGTCGACTGGCTGGGGCTGGCCGACGGGCTGTTGTTCGGTCGCCGGACCTACACCTCGTTCGCCCGCGACTGGCCCGCGGTCACCGATCCGGACGATCCGTTCGCTGAGCGGATGAACTCGCTGCCGAAGTACGTCGTGTCGAACACGCTCGAAGCCGGCAGCTGGGCGCCGACGACGGTGTTGCGCGGCGATCCGGCGACGGCCGTCCGAGAGGTGAAGGCGCGGCCTGGCCGGGAGCTGCAGATTCACGGCAGCGCCCGGCTCGGCAACGCTTTGCTGTCCGCGGGAGTTGTCGACGCGGTCCGGTTGGTTGTCACGCCGACGGTGCTCGGTGCGGGGCGGCTGCAATTCCCGCATCCGGTTTCGGCGACGGGGTTGCGGCTAATCGAGCACGAAGCCACGCCTAGCGGATTGGTGTTGCTGGAGTACGACGTTATCGGCGAGGCTGCGGTCGACGATTATGACGGGGTTACGAATTTGGCCTCATAGCCGAGCGGCGGACACCATCGCGCGGTAAACGTCGGTGTTGTCGAGAGTTCCGTCGAGCCGATCCGAGCCGGGGCCGGTCGCGGTGACCGGGGTTGGCACGCCGCTGTGGTCGCCGGTGGTCCAGTCGACGGTCAGCGAGAGTTTCGTTCCAGGAACGGGGAACGGACCGTCCTCGTCGCCTTCGGGGGCACCGTCTGTGTCCTCAATGGCCAGTCCGCCGGTCTCGTGGTCGCCGCCGATGATCACCAGGGTGTCCGGGTGCGAGCGAGTGAAACGCAATACCTCGGAAACGGCCGCGTCGAGGGCCCGGCCCGCATCGAGGACGCCGTGCGCATTGTTTTCATGCGACATTCCGTCGATGCCTTCTTCCTCCAGGAACAGGAAGAAACCGCGCGGGTTGGCGGAAAGCGTGTCGAGCGCCTTCTTCGCCATTACCGGGAGCGCGACTTTCGGCTGGTACGCGCCCTTGCCGTCCGGGCCGTAGTCGACCATGTCCTCGTTCGCGAACAGTCCGAGCAGCCGCGGCGCACGGGTCGCGGCGAGTTCGGTGGCGTTGCGGACGTAGGTGTAGCCGGACCGTTTCGCCTGTTCGATGAGATTGCCGTGCGTGCTGCGGCTTTCCTCGCCCGGCTTGTCCGGCCACGCACCGGGGTCGCCCTTCGGAAGCCACCAGTCCTCGCCGCCGCCGAGGAGGACTTCCGGGCGGCTTTCGGTGATGTACTGCTTGGCGATGTCGCTTTGCAGGTCACGCGACGGCACGTGCGACGCGAACGCGGCCGGCGACGCGCCGGTGACCTGCGCGGTGGTGACCAGACCAGTCGACTTGCCCGCGCGTTTGGCCTGTTCGAGCACGGTCAGCAGCCGGCGCCCGCGCGCGTCCTGGCCGACCGCGCCGTTGCGGGTCTTGTGCCCGGTGGCCAGCGCGGTCGCGGCGGCGGCCGAGTCGGTGACGAGTTCCTCCGGGTCGTCCGGATCGGTGTGCACCAGGCCGGTGACCGGGAGCCGGTTCATGACGAGGTCCCCGGCCCGGCCGGTCGTCGCGAGCCGGATGAACTCCCGCTGCGCCGCGCCCATGCCGTCGCCCTGGATGTAGACGATGTTGCGTGCTTTCGGATGCCAGTCCGCCGCGGGACCGTCCCCCGCCGCGAAGCTCGCGGCGGGCACCGCTCCGGCCACCGCGAGCATCGCGGCGGTGAGCACCATCGTCTTGCGCATCCCGGAACCTCCTTTAGTTAGGAAGCTTTCCTAACATGTTTCGGGGAGCCGCCGCGAGCAGGTCACCTGAATGGACGTGTCCGCCGACGGTGAACAGCACCCCGCCGGGTCCCGGCGCTCATTACGGTTGGTTCTCATGGAGACCGTCACGACGCGCACCGTCGAATACCCGGCCGACGGCCTCACCATGGTCGGGCACCTCGCGCTCCCCGCCGGCACCGGCCGTCGGCCCGCGGTCCTGATCGGACCCGAGGGCACCGGCCTCAACGACTTTCAACGCGCACGGGCCGACGCTTTGGCCGAGTTGGGCTACGTGGCGCTGGCCTTCGACATCCACGGCGGCCGCTGGTTCACCGATCCCGACGAGATGCTCGCCCGCTGCCTGCCGCTGCTCGACGACCCCGACCGGATGCGCGACATCGGCCAGGCGGCGCTCGACGTGCTGCTCGCCGAGCCCCGGACCGACTCCAGCCAGATCGCCGGGATCGGCTACGGCACCGGCGGCGCGATCGTGCTGGAACTCGGCCGCGCGGGCGTCGATCTGCGCGCGATCGGCACGATCAACGCGCTGGTCACCGGCCGTCCGGGCGAGGCGGCGAACATCCGCTGCCCGGTGTGGGCGGGCGTCGGCTCGGAGGACCCGATCATGGCGGCCGCGCAACGGGACGCGTTCGCCGCCGAGATGCAGGACGCGGGCGTCGATTGGCGGCTCACGGTCTACGGCGGCGCCCTGCACGCCTTCCACCATCCGCCGATCGAGCCGAAACAGCGGCTCGTCCCCGGCGTCGGCTATCACCCGGTGCACGCCGAGCGGGCCTGGCGCGACGTGGTGACTCTGCTGGCGGACAACCTGGGCTAGCGGGCGAGAAACGGCCCCGGATCAGCCAGAACGCCATGGATCGTGCGACCCGCCGCGCCTAGCGTCGCGGCCGAATCGCCAAGAGCGGAGGGGCTCAGCACCGGCACCGAACCGCGCAGGCCGGTCAACCGTGCTCGCAAGACGTCCTCCGCTGCAGGTGCCAGCCACGGGAACAGTGGCCCGAACACCCCGCCGAGCACCACGCGGTCCACGTCGAGCACATTGACCGCCGAGGCCAGCGCCAACCCCAACGCCTCCCCCGCCGCCGCGACGGCTGACAACGCCGCGTCGTCTCGCGCAGTCAACGCGGCGGCCAAATCGTCCACTGTGGATACTCCAGCAGCGGCCAGCATCGCTCCCTGCCCGGCATAGGTCTCCAGACAGCCGACCGCACCGCAGCGACAGGACGGCCCGGACGGGGAAACCAGCACGTGCCCCAGTTCTCCGCCGGTGCCACGGAACAACTGGGAGTCCACCACCATCCCCGCACCGATGCCGATTTCCCCGGACACATAGAGGAAATCCGCCGCCCCCGCGCCGAACCACAGCTCGCCCAGCGCACCGAGATTCGCCTCGTTGTCCACCGAAACCGGCACCGGCAACTCCAGCGCCACCGGCACGTTCCGCCACCCCAGGTTCGGCGCGCTCAGCACCACCCCATCCCGCACCGGCCCCGACACCGCGAGCACCGCACCCACGACCGTCAAACCCAGTTCACGCGCCTCGGCCAGCTCCGCGGAAGCCAGCTCCCGCACCGCGTCCAGCACAGTTTCCGCTGGCAGCCCACGGTTGTCGCGCTCGATCCGGGTGGTTCGGCGGACGGTGCCGGTCAGGTCCAGTACGCACGCGGCGAGATAGTCCACATTGGCCTCAAGCCCCAGCGACGCCATCCGCGCACCGCTCAGCGACACCTCGACGCCAGGACGCCCGCGTTCCCCCGCCCGCACGGCGGCGGTCTCGGCCAGGAAGCCCGCGTCGAGCAGCGAACCGACCAAAGTGGACACCGTCGATTTGGTCAGCCCGGTCAGCTCCGCCAGCGCGGCGCGGGTCAGCGGGCCGCCTCGGCTGATCTCGCCGAGCACCAGTTCGAGGTTCCGCGCGCGCATCGCGTCGTGCCGGACCGGCTCCATGCTCATCTCCACTCTTGACGGCCGGGGCGGCCGCGGCGCAGTATTTAGTCTACATCGTGAACTAAATGAAGGGACGGGCATGGCCGACTACGCCCCCGCGCCGGAGGACAAATTTTCGTTCGGGTTGTGGACCGTCGGCTGGGCCGCGGCCGACCCGTTCGGCGTCGCGACCCGCCCGCCGCTCGACCCGGTCGAGAGCGTGCACCGGCTGGCCGACCTCGGCGCATACGGCGTCACCTTCCACGACGACGACCTCCTCGCCACCGAACCGGACCGCGACGTCGCGATCGCCCGGTTCAAGAAAGCGCTGGAGGAAACCGGCCTGCGCGTGCCGATGGCGACGACGAACCTGTTCAGCCACCCGGTCTTCAAGGACGGCGGCCTGACCAGCAACGACCGCGACATCCGGCGGTACGCGCTCACCAAGGTCCGGCGCAATCTCGACCTCGCCGCGGAACTCGGCGCGCAAACCTACGTCCTGTGGGGCGGCCGAGAGGGGTCCGAATCCGACGCCGCGAAAGACGTCCGCGCCGCGCTCGCCCGGTACAAGGAGGGCCTCGACGTCCTCGCCGACTACGCCGTCGCACAGGGCTACGACATCCGCTTCGCACTGGAACCGAAGCCGAACGAACCACGCGGCGACATCCTGCTGCCGACGATCGGCCACGCACTCGGCTTCATCTCGCAACTGGACCGGCCGGAGCTGTTCGGCCTGAACCCGGAGGTCGGCCACGAGCAGATGGCCGGGCTGAACTTCGTGCACGGCATCGCGCAGGCGCTGTGGCAGGGCAAACTGTTCCACCTCGACCTCAACGGCCAGCACGGCCCGAAGTACGACCAGGACCTGATCTTCGGCCACGGCGACCTGACCAGCGCGTTCTTCCTGGTAGACCTCCTGGAACACGGCGGCTACGACGGCCCGCGGCACTTCGACTACAAACCGCTGCGCACCGAGGACCCCGAGGACGTCTGGGTCTCCGCCGCGGCGAACATGCGCACCTACCTGATCCTGCGCGAGAAAGCCCGCGCCTTCCGCGCCGATCCGGAGGTCGCCGAAGCACTCGCCGCGTCCCGGGTACCGGAGCTGGCCACCCCGACGCTCGCCGAAGGCGAAACCCTGGATGACCTGACCGCCGACGAGTTCGACGTCGAAGCCGCTGGCCGACGCGGCTACCACTTCACCCGGCTCAACCAGTTGGCGCTGGAGCACCTGCTGGGCGTCCGATAAATCAGGCGACGCGGGCCGCAATGGTGTTTTACCGTTGCGGCAACGCGTTGACGGAGACAAGTAGCGCAGGGCCCCGCGAGGGACAGAGAGTTGCCCGCCGGTGAGAAGGCAGCGTCGCGGCCCAGCGCGAAGACACTCCCGAGTGCGGGGAGGAAATGCCCCGCCGGCCCGGCCGCCGTCATCCGGCCAGACGAGGCTGTCGCTTTGGCAGCGAAGGTGCGGTGGCACCGCGAGTTTCCCTTCTCGCCCGCACCCCCAAGGGGTCGCCGAGTGCCCGCTCAGGAGAAGGAATTGAGTACCCGCACCCCGGTGGCCTGCCTGCGTGACCACGTAGGCTCCACCGTAACGATCGCCGGCTGGGTACACCGCCGGCGCGTGCTGAAATCGGTAACCTTTCTAGTCATCCGCGACCGATCCGGAACCGCGCAAGCAGTATTCGCCGAACCGCCGGACGTCACCGAGGAAACCGTCGTCCGCCTCACCGGAACAGTCGTCGCCACCCCGCAAGGCGCCGAACTGCGGGAACCGACCGTAGAAGTTGTGTCCACAGCCGAAAAACGACCCCCCTTCGCCCTCTACCGACCCGAGGTAGCCGCCGGTCTGCCGGTGGTTTTGGACAACGCCGCAGTCGCCCTACGACATCCCTTGCTGCGCAAACGTTTCGAGGTAGCCGCAGCGAGCGTCGCAGCATTCCGACGAGCGCTGGACAGCCAGGGTTTCACCGAGATCCACACCCCGAAGATCGTCGCCACCGCGACAGAATCCGGAGCGAACGTATTCCAGCTCGACTACTTCGGACGCCCGGCTTACCTGGCCCAGTCACCGCAGTTTTTCAAGCAGGCCATGGTCGGCGTCTTCGAGCGGGTATACGAGGTGGGACCGGTCTTTCGGGCCGAACCCCACGACACCGCACGACATCTAGCTCAATACACGAGCCTAGACGCGGAACTGGGCTTCATCACCGACCATCGCGACGTGATGACAGTGCTGCGCGACGTCATCGCCGAGATGGCCGCCGCGACCGGACCGGACGCACCGACCGTACCGGAAGAGATTCCGTCGATCGATTTCTACGCAGCACAAGAACTTCTCGCGCAACACACCGACGAGGACCCAAGAGGTGAACCGGACCTGGCCCCCGCCCACGAACGCTGGCTCTGCGAATGGTCCGAGCGCGAACACGGTTCGGAATTCCTGTTCGTAACCGGATACCCCATGGCGAAACGCCCGTTCTACGCCCACCCAGCCCCAACGAACCCGGAGAAATCAAACAGCTTCGACCTACTGTTCCGAGGCCTGGAGCTGGTAACCGGCGGCCAACGACTGCACCGATACCAGGACTACCTCACCGCACTAGGCAACAAAGCCGGACAGTATTCGGACTACCTGGATGCGTTCGCGCACGGAATGCCGCCACACGGCGGATTCGCGATCGGCCTAGAACGCTGGGTAGCCCGAGTACTGGGCATAGCGAACATCCGCGGGGCAACGCTCTTCCCCAGAGACCTCCACCGCCTGCACCCATAACCAGCCAGGCACCCAGCCCCTCCCCCGCACCCCGATACGAAGCCGCCCTGCGGTTCGGGGGTGCTTGTCAAGGCATCTTTCCCGCCTTGACAAGCACCCCCGAACCGTCAGCACACTTGGGCTTCGGGGTGCCCCACGCAATCACCGGCCCGCAATGTCGCCCGCCAGGGCGACGAGCCCCCACTCACTGACCAGCGAACGTCAACGACCCCAACGCAGTAACCAACGGAGCCAACTCAGGCAACTCCTCCGCCTCCCCCAACGCAGCCGACAACGCCGCGTCATGCGTAGGCCGAGCCGCCGCCAGCAGCTTCTGCCCAGCAGGAGTCACCTCGGTATAAATCCCGCGCCGATCGTCCTGGCACAGATACCGCGACAACAACCCCCGCTCCTCCAGCCGGGTAACCAACCGCGTCGTAGCCGACTGACTCAACACCACCGCATTGGCCAACTGGCTCATCCGCAAATGAAACCCGTCCTGCCGCCCCAGCACATCCAGCACCGTGTACTCACTCACCGAAAGCTCATGCTCGGCTTCCAGCGCACGGTTCAGCCGGTCCTCGATCCGCGCGTGCAGCGCAGCCAGCGTCCGCCAGCCTTGCGCGCGCGCCTCGACGGCGTCGTCCGACACTGACATGGTGCACCTCCTCCTGGCGGCCCGGGTTGCGGGCGGCCGCGGCCCGGGACGCGCTCAACTAAATGTACCTGCAAGTATTGCGCGCGCCTGTAATACCCACTAGTCACTGTACCCGCGAACCGCGGCCCGGGTCTCCCCGCCGCCGGGCATCCCCCGGACCGCGGCTCCGCTTTTGCCGTGGCCCGGCGGCGAGTAAGTTGTCCCCGCTACTCGGGGGAAGGTGATCGGCGAATGACCGACGCTGGCGATGCGGACGCGGGCACTACCGCCCGGCGGTTCGCGCTGGGCAGGTACGGGCCCGCCCCTCGGGCGCTGGCCGGCCGGTACGAGCTGGGCGAGCGGATCGGCGAAGGCGCGACAGCCTGCGTACACCGCGCCGAGGACCGCGAGACCGGGGCCGCGGTCGCGGTGAAGCTGTTCCACGCCGGAGCCGTCGAGCTGGGCCGCAACCGCCGTGACCAGGAGATAGCGGCGCTGCGCGCGGTGCGGCATCCGGGGCTGGTGGGGTTCGTCGACGCCGGGGTCGACGAGGGGCACGCGTACCTGGTCATGGACTGCGTGCACGGACCGAACCTGTCCGAATGGCTGCGGTCCGGGCCGCTGCCGGCGGACCAGGTCGTGGAAATGGGCACCCAGCTGGCCGAGGCGCTCGCCCACGTGCACGCCCACGACGTGACCCATCGCGACCTCAAACCCGCCAACATCCTCATGTCCGACGACGGACCGCGGATCGCTGATTTCGGCGTCGCGCGCTTCGTGGACGCGACCCGCGTGACCGACACCGGCGCGGTCGTCGGGACCGCGGCGTATCTCTCGCCGGAGCAGGTGCTAGGCGAGCATCCCGGCCCGGCTTCGGACGTGTACGCGCTGGGGCTCGTGCTCCTGGAATGCCTCACCGGCGTCCGCGAGTACCCCGGCACGGCGGCGGAGACCGCGGTCGTGCGGCTGCACCGGTCGCCGCGGATCCCCTCGGACGCGCCGCAACCGCTGGCGCGGACTCTGCGCGCGATGACCATGCGCGACCCGGAGGAACGACCGACCGCGACCGCGGTGGCGCGGGCATTGCGCGGCACGGAAACGTTGCGGCTTCCGATGAAGACGCGGCTGGCGGTCTTCTGCCGCCGCCATCGCGTCACGGCGTCCCGGCGGCGCGTGCTGCTCGCTGCGGGCCTGCCGGTGGCCATGGTCGCGGCGGGGACGCTCCTGCTGGCCACCCCGCTCCGTCCGGGTACCGGGTCCGCGCCGGTCCGCGAGCAGGCTCCGGTCCCGGCTTCCCCGCCCGCTTCCGCCCCGTCCGACTCGCCGGACCTGGCGCCGCGGCATTCGTCATCCGCGCCGCCGGTCCGTTCGCCGAAAGCGGACCAGCCCGCGGAAACGACCGCGCCCCCGCCCGGCACGACCGCCCGCACGTTCCCGACGCTGCCGAGCCAAGCGAGCCAGACCGGCCGGACCCCGCCGAAAACCCCGCCAGGACAGACAAGACAGCCTCGCGATCCCAGCACCGGCCCGCCGAGCGACAAGACTCCACATTAGACAGACAGGCCCGCGCCGCCGGACCACCCGGTCGGCTGACGGCGCGCAATTCGGTGGCGAACTCGTCCCCGGCGCGCAATCCTGGTGGCGAGGCGGGAGGTGGGACCGATGACCGCACACGCACGTCGCTTCGGACGGCAGTGCCGGGAACACTTCGAGCGCCCGGAAGCCGCTCGCGCGGCCAAGCCGGAACGAGACGCCAAGGCAGTCCCGGCACCGGATCAGGCGGCGAAGACCGACCGGGTGCCCGAAGGGCAGGCCCAGCGCGGCAGCTGAACCGCGCGGGCCGGGTTTTCCTTGCCACGCAAGGGATCCGGCTAGCTCACTCCGCCCGCGGCGCGGCCTCGATCGCCAGCACCGCGATGTCGTCGTGGCCGGAATTGCCGAGCCATGCGCGCACCGCCTCGCGCAGCCGGCGCACCACCTCGTGCGCCGGCTGCCCGACGCAGTCCTCGAGCACCGTGTACAGCCGCTCGTCGCCGAACAGCTCGGTGGATTCGGTGCGGTTGCGAGCTTCGGTGACGCCGTCGGTGTAGAGCAGGCAGACGTCGCCCTCGTCGAGATGCGTCGTCGCCTCCGCGAAACGGGCCTGCGGCGACACGCCGACCAGCGTGCCGGGCACGCTGACCTCTTCGACCCTTCCCCCGCGCCGCAGCACGAGCGGGGCGGGGTGGCCGCCGGAGGCGAGCGTGACGTCGAGGCCGGATTCCGCGGCCGCGACCGAACCGAGCACGAGCGTCGCGAACCGGTTGCTGCCGCCGGAGATCAGGAGTTCGTTGAGCAGCCGCAACATGGTCCGGCCGTCGCGTTCGACCAGGTGCAGCGCGGCCAGCGAATGCCGCACCCGGCCGGTCAGCGCGGCCGCCTCGGCTCCCTTGCCGCAGATGTCGCCGACGACCACGAACGCGCTGCCGTCGTCGCGGGCGAGGACGTCGTAGAAATCGCCACCGACGCCGAGCACTCCGCCCGCGGGTTCGTACCACAGCTCGAAATTCGCCCCGTCGATCTGCGCGGGCGGGGTGGGCAGCAACGTCGATTCGAGCCCGCGCGTCGCTTCCTCCTGCCGGGCGTAGCGCTGCGCGTTGGCCAGCGCCGTGCCCGCCGCGTCCGCGAACGCCTCGACCGCCTGGCCCTGCGCGAGCCCGAACGCGGCCTCCCCGCGCCTGCCGAGCAGCACCGCGCCGGCCATGCCGGAGCCGAAGGAGACCACCGAGACCTCAAGATGCCCCTCGAAGGGCTCAGCGACCGCCGCGGGCAGCGCGGCGACCTCGGTCGCCGGAACCGCGCGCACCTCGGGCCGGGCGATGTCGGTGACCGCGTCGGAGACCACCGGCGCGAGCTGCGCGGGCACCCGGCGGATCCGGCCGTGGCCGGCCGCGCCGTGCTCGGTGCAGCTCCACCACTCCCAGCGGCCGCGGGTCGTCGGCAGCAGCACGAAGGCGCAATCGCCCAAAGCGGACGCCGCCAGCTCCGCGATCACCCGTGCCGTGCCGTGCCGTCCGCGCGCGAGCGCCAGTTTCGGACCGGCCTCGGCGAGGAAGTCTTCCGGACGGCGGCGGCCGTCGTCGACCACGGTCCAGGCCCGCCAGCCGCCGGGCAGCGCGCGGATCTTGGCCGGCCGGTGGCCGACCTTGCCGGTGGTCTCGGTCACGCCGGTGAGTTCGGCGGGGCCGAGCCGCTCTCCCGCCGCGTTCGCCCAGCGCAGCGTGCCTTCCGGGTCCTGGAGGAACACCGGTTCCCGGACGTCGTCGAGCACCGAGCGCCAGAATCCGGCGTGCCCGGGCAGCTCGGCGCCGGGTGGCAGGGCCGACGCCGGAGCGGGCCGTGACACCATGCACGAACCTCCTGCCTCCGGGTCGACCTGACGGTCCTGGTCCTTCCAGGTTGGCACAGTGTGCGCGGGCGGACTGGGTCGAAGTGTAGGGCGAACCGTGGCAGGCTGGGTCGACGACCATGGCTGGCACACGCGTGGTGGGAAGGTCGGCAGAGATGACAGAGACTCCCCAGACTTCCGGGAGCCCCCGGAACTCCGGGGCCCATGAACCGGATTTCGTCCCGGCGAGCGAGGTCGCGGCGCTGGAGCGGCTGCTCGCGGCGGTGCACGACCTCGGCGACGGCAACTTCCGGCGGCGCTTCGTCGCGCACGGCGACGGGATCACCGCGCGGCTCGCGTCGGCGTTCAACGACATCGCCGAACGCAACCAGCGGCTGGTGACCGAACTCATGCGGGTTCGCGGCGAAGTGGGTCAAGAAGGCAAGCTCACCGAGCGCGTGCGCGCCGAAATCGGCCCCGGCGGCTGGGCCACCGCCGTCGACACGGTCAACGGGCTGATCGAGGACGTCAGCCGTCCGGTCGTGGAGCTGGACCGGGTGCTCGGCGCGGTCGCCGAGGGCGATCTGTCGCAGCCGATGGCGCTGCAGCTGGACGGCCGTCCGCTGCGCGGGCAGTACGCCGAGCTGGCGAAGACCGTGAACGGCCTCAACGCGCAGCTGTCGCGGTTCGCCGCCGAGGTGATCCGGCTGTCCCGCGAGATCGCCGGCGAAGGCCGCCTCGGCGGCCAGGCCGAGGTCCCCGGCGTGGCCGGCACGTGGCGCGACCTCACCGACTCGGTCAACTTCCTCGCCGACAACCTCACCGAGCAGGTCCGCAACATCGCCTCGGTCACCACCGCGGTGGCCCGCGGCGACCTCACGCAGAAGATCAACGTCGACGCCCGGGGCGAGATCCTCGAACTCAAGAACACCATCAACACGATGGTCGACCAGCTCTCGTCGTTCGCCGACGAGGTCACCCGGGTCTCGCGCGAGGTCGGGTCCGAGGGACGGCTGGGCGGCCAGGCGCGCGTGCCCGGCGTCGCGGGCACCTGGCGCGATCTCACCGACTCGGTGAACCTGATGGCGGACAACCTGACCGACCAGGTCCGCAACATCTCGCAGGTCGCCACGGCGGTCGCGGCGGGCGATCTGACGAAGAAGATCGACGTCGACGCGCGCGGCGAGATCCTGCAGCTCAAGACGACGCTGAACACGATGGTCGACCAGCTCTCGTCCTTCGCCGACGAGGTAACCCGAGTCGCCCGCGAGGTCGGCAGCGACGGCCGCCTCGGCGGTCAGGCGGAGGTCCCCGGCGCGGCGGGTACCTGGCGCGGGCTGACCGACTCGGTCAACCAGATGGCCGACAATCTGACGGACCAGGTCCGGAACATCTCGCACGTGACCACCGCGGTCGCGAAGGGCGACCTGACGCAGAAGATCACCGTGGACGCGCGGGGCGAGATCCTCGAACTCAAGACCACGATGAACACGATGGTCGACCAGCTCTCGTCCTTCGCCGACGAAGTCACCCGAGTCGCCCGCGAAGTGGGTACCGAAGGGCAGCTGGGCGGCCAGGCCACCGTGCCCGGGGTCGCCGGCATCTGGCGCGACCTGACCGGCTCGGTGAACTTCATGGCCAACAACCTCACCGCGCAGGTCCGCAACATCGCGCAGGTCGCGACGGCGGTGGCGCGCGGCGACCTGACGAAGAAGATCGCGGTCGACGCCAAGGGCGAGATCCTCGAACTCAAGACCACGCTGAACACGATGGTCGACCAGCTGTCCGCCTTCGCCGACGAAGTCACCCGCGTGTCCCGCGAAGTCGGCACGGACGGGAAGCTCGGCGGCCAGGCGACCGTGCCGGGCGTCGCGGGCACCTGGAAGGACCTCACCGACAACGTCAACTTCATGGCCAACAACCTGACCGAGCAGGTGCGGAACATTTCGCACGTCACCTCGGCAGTGGCCCGCGGCGACCTGACGCAGAAGATCACCGTCGACGCGCGCGGCGAGATCCTGGAACTCAAGAACATCCTGAACACGATGGTCGACCAGCTGTCCGCGTTCGCGGACGAAGTCACCCGTGTTGCCCGCGAAGTCGGCACCGAAGGCAGACTGGGCGGCCAGGCGCGCGTGCCCGGCGTCGCGGGGATCTGGAAGGACCTCACCGACAACGTCAACGTCATGGCGGACAACCTCACCGTGCAGGTGCGGAGCATCGCCACGATGGCGAGCGCGGTCGCGAACGGCGACCTGTCGAAGAAGATCTCCATCGACGCGGCGGGCGAGGTCGCGGCGCTGGCCGGGACGCTGAACGACATGGTCGAGACGCTGCGCGCGTTCGCCGACGAGGTCACCCGGGTCGCCCGCGAGGTCGGCACGGAAGGCATCCTCGGCGGTCAGGCGCGGGTGCCCGGCGTGGCCGGGACCTGGAAGGACCTGACCGAGAACGTCAACTTCATGGCGCACAACCTGACCAGCCAGGTGCGGAACATCTCCCAGGTCACCACGGCGGTCGCGCGCGGCGATCTGTCCCGCAAGATCGACGTCGACGCCCGGGGCGAGATCCTCGAACTCAAGACGACGATGAACACGATGGTCGACCAGCTGTCCGCGTTCGCCGCGGAGGTCACCCGCGTGGCGCGAGAGGTCGGCACCGAGGGCAAGCTGGGCGGCCAGGCCGAGGTCGAGGGCGTGTCCGGCACCTGGAAGCGGCTGACCGAGAGCGTGAACCAGCTGGCGGGCAACCTGACCACGCAGGTCCGCGCGATCGGCCAGGTCGCGACGGCGGTGACCGCGGGCGATCTGACCCGGCACATCACCGTGGACGCGTCCGGCGAGCTGGCGGACCTCAAGGACAACATCAACCAGATGATCGCGAACCTCAAGGAGACCACCTCCGCGAACCGCGAACAGGACTGGCTGAAGACGAACCTCGCGCGGCTGTCCGGGCGGATGCAGGGCCACCGCGACCTCGCGTCGGTGGCGACGCTGATCCTGTCCGAGCTGGCCCCGCTGGTGAGCGCGCAGCAGGGCGCGTTCTTCATCGCCCACGACGACGAGGACGGCGGCGACCCGGACAAGCTGCTCGACTGCATCGCCGCCTACGGGCTCGCCCAGGCCCGCACCGGGCTGCGCTTCCGGCTCGGCGAATCGCTCATCGGCCAGGCCGCCGTGGACCGGCGGACAATACTGGTCAACGGCGCTCCCCCGGAGTACGCGCTGGTGTCGTCCGGGCTCGGCTCGGCTCCGCCGGTGAACGTGATCGTGCTGCCGGTGCTGTTCCAGGGCGAGGTGCTCGGCGTGCTGGAACTGGCGTCGGTCAACGAGTTCTCCGCGGTGCACCTGGATCTGCTGGAGCAGCTGCGGCACACGATCGGCGTCAACGTCAACACGATCCTGTCGAACTCGCGTACTGAGGCACTGCTGACCGAATCGCAGCGGCTGGCCCAGGAACTGCGCGCGCGGTCCGAGCAGTTGCAGGCCCAGCAAGGCGAACTGCGGAGGTCGAACACCGAGCTGGCCGAGAAGGCGGCGCTGCTGGCCCAGCAGAACCGCGACATCGAGGTCAAGAACATCGAGATCGAGCAGGCCCGCCAGGAGCTGGAGGAACGCGCCGGGCAGCTGACGGTCGCGTCGCAGTACAAGAACGAGTTCATGGCGAACATGTCGCACGAGCTGCGAACTCCGCTCAACAGCGCGCTGATCCTGGCGAAACTGCTGTCGGAGAACCCGGAGGGCAACCTCACCGAGAAGCAGATCCAGTTCGCGAAGACGATCTGGGCGGCCGGGTCCGACCTGCAGCAGCTGATCAACGACATCCTCGATCTCGCGAAGGTCGAGGCCGGGAAGCTGGACCTGCAGATGTCCGACGTGACGCTGCCGGAGCTGGTCAACTACGTCGAATCCCTGTGCCGCCCGCTGACCGCGGACAAGGGCCTGGAGTTCGCGGTCCTGATCGACCCGCCGGTGCCGGGCAGCGTGCACACCGACGAGCACCGCCTGCAGCAGGTGCTGCGGAACCTGCTGTCGAACGCCGCGAAGTTCACCGACGAGGGCGGCGTGCGCCTGCACATCCGGATGGCAGACCCCGAGGAAGTCGAGCAGGAGTCTCTGCGCTCGGCGGCCGGCATCATCGCGTTCGGCGTCGAGGACACCGGCATCGGCATCCCCGAGGAGAAGCTGGAAGTCATCTTCGACGCCTTCCGCCAGGCGGACGGAACCACCAGCCGCAAGTACGGCGGCACCGGTCTGGGCCTGTCGATCAGCCAGCAGCTGACGGAGCTGCTGAGCGGCGAACTGCGCGTCAGCAGCGTCCCCGGCCGAGGCAGCACCTTCACGCTGTACCTGCCGGTCGGCGCGGCGAACCTGATCGCCCCGACGACCCCCGTGCGCCCCACGCCGAAGCTGCCGGTCCTGCCGAGCACCATCACGGTGGCCGAACCGAACAGCGCCCCGAAACGCTTCAACGGCGAAAAGGTCCTGATCGTCGACGACGACCTGCGCAACGTCTTCGCCCTAGCCGCGGTCCTGGAACAGGCGGGCCTGGAAGTCATCTACGCCGACACCGGCGTGGCCGGAATCCGGGCCCTGGAACGCCACGAGGACACCGCGTTGGTCCTGATGGACGTGATGATGCCGGAACTGGACGGCAACGCCACCATCGCGGCAATCCGAGCCGAAGCGGCCCACGAAGACCTGCCCGTGATTGCCGTCACAGCGAAGGCGACGGAGGAAGACCGCGAACGCACCCTCGCCTCAGGTGCCGACGACTACATCACGAAGCCGGTGGACACGGATCTGCTGCTGGACGTGATCGCCGCCCGCCTGGAGGCGGACGCGGCATCGTCCGAGGTAGAAAGCTTGGAGCGGGTGACGGGAATCGAACCCGCGTAGCTAGTTTGGAAGACTAGGGCTCTACCATTGAGCTACACCCGCAGCGCCCTCGGTGACCCGGGAGCGAAGCCAGCTTAGCGTGCCCGCTAGGGTGGGTCGTACACCCCCGGGTACATGAGCTTCCGGAGGTTTCGGAAGGCTTCTTGGGGCGGGTGCCGGGATGTGGCGCAGCTTGGTAGCGCATCCGCTTTGGGAGCGGAGGGTCGCAGGTTCAAATCCTGTCATCCCGACCAGATGGGGCTGGACCTGCGGGTTCAGCCCCTTTTTCGTGCCGCCGGACGCGGTGCGGGAGCTAGCACAGCGCTCAGTGACACTCCTATTCGAGGATTTTCACATGCGCATCCGAGCCCTGAAGCCCGCTCCGCCGGCCTGGCAGGCGCTGATCGACGAGTGGGCTATGTCACTCGAGGCCGAGAACAAGAGCCCCCGGACGATCCGCGGCTACTGCGACTCCGTGCGCTTCTTCCACCTCTGGCTCGGCGACCCGGTCGCGCCGCCGGAAGCCGAGGACCCCGATGCGTGGCTCGCCTCCGTTCCGCCGGAACCGGCCGAGCCCGAAGACTACGAACCGAACCACGTCAAACGGTGGATCGCCTATCGCATTGCCACCACCAGTCCGGGCAATGCGAACAACAATTACCGGGCGCTGAGTGCGTGGTTCAACTGGCTCCTGGCCGAGGAAGAGATCGAGCACCATCCGATGGCCCGCATGAAACCGCCGCACATTCCGGACCAGCCGATCCCCATCACTCCGGTGGAATTCATCAGGCAGGTCCTCCGGGACTGCCAAGGCCGCGATTTCCACAGCCGCCGGGACGAAGCGATCATCCGGCTGATCTGGGACACCGGCGGCCGCCTCTCCGAAATTGCCAACATCGACCTGGAACGCGACCTCGACCTGACCCGTCGCGTCGTCAATGTCCTCGGCAAAGGCGGGAAATGGCGCACACTCCCCTTCAGCGCCGCCACCGGTAAAGCCCTCGGCCGTTACCTCCGCGTCCGTGCTCGCCACCCCTACGCCGACACCACCACCAGACTGTGGCTCAGCGACCACCGACGCAGCACGCCACTCTCGCCGAACGGCATCAAGATCATGCTCCGCCGCCGCGGCAACGACGCCGATGCACACGGCGTCCTCGGCCGCAATCTCCACGCACACCTCGGCCGGCACTTCCAGTCGCACACCTTCCTCAAATCCGGCGGCAGCGAAGGCGACCTAATGCTCCTCAACGGCTGGGCGACGCCGCAGATGGCCCGGAAGTACGGGGCCAGCGCCGCCACCGAACGAGCCCACGAAGCCGCCAGGAAAATCCGAGTCGGTGACGCACTTTGATCACGCTGCTTGTCACAAGCCGAGGGGCCGCGCTGTCAAGCTCGGCGATACGGACTGCGGTCGCCTGACGGAGATTCAGCGTTCCAGGAGGACGGTGTCGTGCCCAAGCACAGGCGCGTTCGGTGATGCGTTTATGGACCCCCGCGGCAATGGCTGGCTGAGCGGTGCGAGGCTGGCACCCTCTTCGCTGGAGATCGAGGTTTGCGCGACGCAGCATCCGCGGTCTTCCTCGGCGTGTACGCCGATGTTCCGGTGACCCGGGAGTCGGCAGAAACGGAGGTCGCAACGGCCCAACTGAGCGCAGCCTCCAGCGCGTGGTTGCTGTGTCGGTAGAGCTTGCGGGTTCTCGCGCGGACGGCCTGACCCGGCGACTGCCGCCGGGTCAGGCTGGTTCGCGGCCGAGGAGGGTTGCGCGGCTGTGGAATTCGCAGAGGCCGTCGAAGACCGGTCCGGTGACGGCGAGGGTTTGTTCGTCGATGCAGATCATGGACAGGCCGCGGAGGGTGACGTCGAGGCCGGGGGCTTCGCCCCAGGACCGGAACCCACGAGCGGGATCAGCATGTCGATCCATGGGCCGTGCGGGGCTACTCCCCTCCGGACGGTGCCACTCCATCATGGCCGCGACAGTTGCCGCAACCCTCGGACAAGATCATGCGGCAACGAAACCTCAGTGCGGCAACGGAAAAGCAGAATTTCGCTGCGCGAAACAACGGTCGGAGCCACTTCGAGCGCGCAGACCGGGACATGCCTTGACGGCCCGCAAGCCGCCGAACCGGCCGCGATCCGGCCGGAGTCGCTGCCCGCGGTATCCGTCGGCTCCCTTAGCCAGCCTGGTCGGTGAGGGTATTGCGCCACGCATCCCATTGTGGCCGGGCACCTTTCTGGAACGCAGCGAGGCCCGAGTCCTCTGGCGAGCGCCCCGAGGGGAGTTCGGTGTGGCGAAACCGCAAACGGCGGATCTCGTCAGGGTCGCCGCCGCTGTCGGCTCGACAGTACGCCGGAATGTGCAGGATGCCCGGAGCCCCGATTTCGGCACCGGGAAGACCGAGCACCGGGTGCGCTAGTTGGAGCGCGACGTGGGCTTGCCGCGGCTCGTCCCCGGGCCATTCGACGTTGAGGTCGAACCCACCGGTGGGCCAGGCCCGAACCCACAACGTGTGCCGCAACACCGCGATCCTCCGCACGAACCCGCTCGCGATGTCGACCGGACCGAACGCTCGACCGTAGGAAGCCAGGCTGCGAGATTCGTCCGGGGTAAGCCGTTCGGGCGACGCGTCTGCCAAACTCACCCCCTCAGGAGCTTTGAGATTGAACGCGTACCGCCATGCCGTGGCGGCCTGCCAGGCTTTCTTGCCGACCCCGACAAGCTCGACAACCGCGTCCGGGGCGTCGAGCAGGAACAGTTCGGTCGACCGGCGATGCACGCGAGCGCGCACTCCCGGAATCCCGGACACCTCTCCGTCCAGCTCGAACGGCAGCAGTTCGTGCAGCAGCGGCGGAACGGCGACCGGCACGATCCGAACCTGCAGCCGGTCTCGTCGAGGCAGGCTCGCCCCGATCACCGGGACGGGCCGGGTCAGGCTGCCTTCGGGATGGGTGTGCAGATGGTTGAACGCCTCGCTCGCGGCGGACAGCAGACCGGCCTCCAGCTCCATCTGGTCCCGGCTGTGTGCGTCCGGCAGCAGCGCTGCTCGTGCCTCAGCGGTCAAGTCGAGTTCCGGACCGAACGGTGCGGGCAAAACCGGTTCTCGAGCGAGCGAACGCAGCAACTGCAGATCCTCCGCGCGCAGCGCCGAGGTCCCTTCATGCACGGCGGCGACGGACTCTGCATGCGACTCTCCGGTCAGTTGGCCACGGAGATCGGCAAAAACACGTTCCCAGGTCACAACACAACACCTCGTCTGGCACCGGCCCGGCACAGCGCAACAAGGTTGTTTGACCTTCACGAACAACAAATGGATAGATCGTCGTGATGAGCAGCGGTGGCTGTCCAGCCGTTTCGTGGGTCACCGTCATGCTGCCGGGCATCGACGGTTCCGACGTGGCGTGTGCTCAACGCGCAGCAAGCATAACACCGTCCTCGCCCGCGCGAGCTCTCACAGCACGGGAGGTCCCTCACAAACCCAGAATCGCGCTGAGCCGGTCGGGTTCTCCCTCGGTCCGTACGTGTCAGGGATACTTGGCCGATGGGGCAGGAGCGGGCGGCGGACAGGGCGGTCGACAACGCTGCGGGCGATGTATCCGGGTCGTTGGTGCAGGCCGGTTCCTTTCAGGATCTGCATATTCACGGATCCGGGCGGAGAGCGGTGTCGCTGCCGTACCGCTTCGGGGTCGTGCCACCGCTTGCCGCCGCGTTCCGACAGCGGACGCACTCCCAGGTCATAAACCAGGTGCTGAGCCGAGCCACAGCACCGCCATCAGACGCGTCGCTGGTGATGCTCTCCGGGCTCGGCGGGGTCGGCAAGACCCAACTGGCCGTAGAGTTCGCCGAGCGGGCCTGGTCAGCCGACGAGGTGGACTTGCTGGCGTGGGTGACCGCCAGTTCCCGCGACACCATCTTGACGAGCTACGCGCGACTTGCCTACGACCTGACCGGCATCGAAGACACCGACGCAGCGGAAGGCGCGGCACGACTGCTGCAGTGGCTGTCCGCCACCGGCTGCCATTGGCTGATGGTCCTCGATGACGTTCGAAACCCCGCCGATCTGCAAGGCTTGTGGCCGCCCGCGGCCACGACCGGTAGGGCGATCGTCACGACCCGCCGAAAAGATGCGTCCCTGCGCGGCGGAAAGTGCCACTGGGTGGATGTCGAAGTCTTCGCCGAACGCGACGCCTGCGCGTACCTGGAAACCGCAGTCGGAGGCCCGCCGCGATCCGGAGAGGAATGCGCACAGCTGGCCCGGGATCTGGGATGTCTCCCGCTGGCACTAGCCCAGGCGGCGGCCTACATGATCGACCGGGACCTGTCCTTCGCTGACTACCGGAACCGGCTGGCCGACCGACGCCGCAACCTCGCCTCATTGCTGCCCGAACCCGACGCACTGCCTGACGGACACCGCGACACGGTAGCCGCGACCTGGTCCCTGTCAGTCGATCACGCCGACCAGTTGCAGCCCGCTGGCGTAGCCAGACCGCTCCTCGAACTCGCCAGCTATCTCGACCCCGGCGGCATCCCGTCCGCCGTGTTCGCCACCGACGCTGTCGCTGACCTCCTGGCGAATCGGACGGGGCGCAGAATCGACGCAGAACAGGTCCACGATGGACTGCGATGCCTGGCGAGGCTGAGCCTCCTCGCCTTGGGCTCCGACTCACCGGCCCGGGCCGTACGCGTGCACGCGCTGGTGCAACGCGCCGTGCGCGACCAGCTCAACCCAGAGAAGGCCGCGGCGATCACGCGCGCGGGCGCCAACGCATTGCTGCAAGCCTGGCCCGACGTGGAACGAGACACCGCTCTCGCTCAGGCCCTGCGCGCCAACGCAGAATCGCTCAACGCGGCCGGCGGCGAACATCTATGGACCCCTGACATCAATGGCGTGCTGTTCCGCCTCGGCCGAAGCCTCGGCGAAAGCGGATTGGCAGCCGACGCCGCCAACCACTTCCTGCGATTGCAGCACACAGCCCAGGACCGTCTCGGCACCGACCACCCCGAGACCCTGGCCGCTCGCAACAACCTCAACCTATGGCGCGGAAGGTCCGGTGACTCCGCCGCAGCAGCAACTGCGCTCGAGAAACTGGTCACCGACTATCAGCGGGTTCTAGGTCTCGACCACCACGACACACTGATCGCCCGCAACAATCTCGCCCACGCGCGCGGAGAGTCCGGTGACGCTGCGGGAGCGGCAGCTGCATTCGAGGCACTGCTCACCGACTGCCTGCGGGTATTCGGGCCCGACCACCCCGACACCCTCGTCGCCCGCAGCAACCTCGCCCGCTGGCAGGTCGAATCCGGCAATGCGACCGACGCGGTAACCGCAGGCGAGGAGCTTGTCCTCGACTATCGACGGTCCCTCGGACCCGACCACCCCCACACCCTCATCGCTCGCAACAATCTCGCCCACTCACGCGGAGAATCCGGCGACGCGGCGGGAGCCGCAGCTGCATTCGAGGAACTGCTCACCGACCGCCAGCGGGTTCTCGGACCTGACCACCCGGATACTCTTGCCGCCCGCAGCAACCTCGCATCCTGGCGAGGGGAATGCGGTGACACTGCCGGCGCAGCAGCTCTGAGCGAAGCGCTGGTCGCCGACTACTTGCGGATCCTCGGCCCCGACCACCCCGCCACCCTGGCTATTCGCAACAACTCCGCCCACTGGCGCGGGAAGTCCGGTGACGCTGCGGGAGCTGCAGCTGCATTCGAGGAGCTGGTCGCCGACTATCGGAGAATCCTCGGACCGGACCACCCTCGTACCATCGCCATCAACGCCAACCTCATCCAGTGGAAGCGTCAGCTATCCAACGGCGAATCGGACTGAACACAGTCGCTCAGACAGGGCGACTTGACTACCTGTTCCGCGCTCGAATCGCTGCTGACGACCAGTCCGGCAAACCTGTTCCGACATGCGTCCACGACTGGGCCAGCGGCAGGGTCACGGTGGGCAGTGCGATTGGCAGGGCAGGCCCGGGAAGCGCTGGTTCCATTCGGTCATGCTCAACCTCGGATACGCCACCTGACAGATCTTTCCGGCGACCGCGTCAAGGCCGGTTTACCAGAGCCCTGCGGTGTGGTCGTTGGTGCCGGTAGCGAAAGTGTGCTCGTCCGGGCTGAGCTTCACGGTGGCGACGTCGCTGCTGTCCGGCGAATATAGCCAGCGGCCGGAGGATCGCCGGATCGCTGATGTCGCACAGGCGGTCTTGTACTGGCGAACAATGAGCAGTCGGCGGCCTTGCAGGGTCGAAGGCCGCGAGCGCACCCGGTTGTCGTGGCCCGGCACACAGTGATCTGCCGTGGTTGCCACGGTCGGCCAGGTCGATAAGCCGCCACGTGCCTCGGGGGCTTTCGTTGCCACGCGGCAAGCCGTGGACCCAGCCCGGAAAGCCGGGGGCGTCCTGCCTCCGATTTTCCGGGATCAAAAGTATCGCCGCCAAGCAAAGACGCGACGAGGGCAGCCGGGTTACAAAAACAAACACTTGGAGCATCCCGCCGATGAGCGCAGCAGGAAGAGACCAATTAGGGTTCGGCCGTTTCTTTCCCATATATCGCGCTCGACGACCGCCACCGTCTACTCAGGCACCGACGACGCGCGGATGCCAAACTGATGGTTCAGGTCGTCAGCGAGTTGACGTGCTGCGCCACGCAGTGCCGTGACATCGTCCTCTGCGGAGAATTGCGCTTCTACAGGAAAACCGTTGCGGACCGCTCTCGATCCCGGAACCTGACCAAACAAGGAAGAGACATAGCCGCCGCCCAACATGTTGTCGACGGCTACCATCGGCAAAGCCCCACCGCCGTTGCCATGGAACTTGGCTCGAACCGACACCGTCCCAACCCCGCCGGTGCTGCGAACATGCAATGCCGCCAACGCGACCACTTCAACTATGAGCGCGTCAACGATTTTCACCGGCACCCGGATGACATCGCCCTTGGCTTCGTTCGCTTCCCCGCCCACGTCTCGGGGCAAGAAGACGTCTGGCCGGATCGCGAGCGCGACAGACCCATCGTGGTGCAGTTCCACTACAGCCCAGTCGATGCGCTCGTGCGGATCCGTCGAGTGATAGTTCGACCGGATGACCCAGCGCCTCAAGCCACTGCGCGGATTGAGGATCGCGCTCTCGAGAAGCTGGGTCAGCACTGCAGCTTCCCTGAGTGAGTCTCCGGCAATCTCAGCGGCCAACGCCGGCATCGCTCGCATCGTCGAGACCGCCTGTTCGGGCTCGGGTCGACCGAACAGCGGCGGGACAGGTGCGGCCGGGCGCGCGGACACGACGAGCCACGTGGCAAACCCCAAATCGCCCAGGAGTCCGTCGATCAGCCAGTCCAATGCCACCCGATCGTCGGCCCGGCGGCTGAAGCGGTCTCGGTAAGCGCGCGCCAGGAGGCTCTCGGTCATCCAGCGGGTGTCGGTCCCGTCTCGATACGGGACGCCCATCTCGTTCTTCTCCCCGACCACGTGCGGGGCGTCCGGGCTCGGCGGAACGAACACCACGATCAGCCCCTGCTCGCCGTTCTCGTCGTCAAATGCCTCGATGAGCAACCCGTCGACCATCGGCCGTATCCGCCCGTGGGCCAGTGCGCGCAGACGCTGGCGGTCACGTTCGCCGTTGGGAACGGCCGTGAGTTCCTGGGCGCGCTCGTTCTCCTCCCGGACTCCGAAGACGATCAGTCCGCCTCGGGTGTTCGCCAGCATCGCCACGTCCTTGGCAAACTCCCAGCGCTTCTTCTCAACATCAGCCGGCAACCCCTGCTTCCAATCCAGATCGACGTTCTCGGCTACCCCAGCCTCGACCGCTCGCACCACCATGGGATGAGTCAACGGTGTCGGATTCAGCCCCAGCTCAACATGAATCCGCGACCACATGATCGGCATCACACGATGTTAACCGACGAAATTCGTCACAGCTCCGTGCTGTTTCCGAAGTCCTGGAACGACCCTCTCCGAGTATGAGAGCGTCCGAAGGACATCAGCAGGTCCGTCAAGGTCCGGTGCCGCGCACCCACCCGCGCAGCTCCGCCGCCAGCCGGAGCGACCGGAGTCGATGCATGTTCATGCCAGGGCATTCGTCGGCAGCACCGGGGTCATTCGGGCAAGATCCATTGCCCGGCTCATCCCCTTTGACCCGCATCACAGCCTCTCGGAGATTCATCCCGTCCTCCTTGCCGTCGGCAAGCCTTGCATCGTCGACCTTCTCGCAGGGAAGGTGCGCACCACACTGGACACCGGGCCGAACCACCCGGCCTTCGTCACCACGTCGGCGTGCCGGACGTCGTGGTCACCAACGCCGGATACTCCGACATCGTCAGCATCGAGGACGTCGACCTGGCGTCGCTGCGCGCGGTGGTGGAGACGAACCTCTGGGGCGGCGTCCACGTGGTCAAGGCGGCGCTGCCGGTGCTGCGCGAGGCCGGCCGTGGGCACTTCGTGCAGATTTCGTCGGTGACCGGCCGTGTGGCCCCGGCGCCCGGCCTCGGCCCGTACGTGACGGCGAAGTTCGCCGCCGAGGGCTTCCTCGAAGCGCTCGCGAAAGAGATCGCGGGCTTCGGGATCCGCGTGACCATCGTCGAACCCGGCCGGATGGCCACCTCGATCGTGTCGTCGATGGCGATCCCGGAGCCGAGCGCGCCCTACGCGGGTTTGATCGCGCCGCTCGCCGACACCTACGCCAGCGGCGCTTCCGCGGAGACCGACCCAGCAGCGGCCGCCAGGTTCGTGCTCGAGGTCATCGGGCTCGACGAGCCGCCGTTGCACCCGCCTCTCGGCGGATCGGCGTTTCAGCACATCCTCGCAGCCGAGCAGAACCGGCTGGCGGAACTGGCCGAATGGGAGTCCTTCAGCCGCGCCGCGGAGCGACCTCCTGGCCATCCGTGCGCCGCGTCCTCCAGATGCTTGCTGGCCGCCCAGTCGAGAAGTGAGTTCAGCGCGGGCTCGAGCGCCGCGCCCGTCGGGGTCAGCAAGTACTCGACGCGGGGCGAGACCTGCGCGTAGTCCTTCCGGCGGACGATGCCGTCGGCCCCTCCAGGGCGTGCAGTTGCTGGATGAGCATCTTCTCCGTGGCCGCCGGGATCGCCCGCCGGAGGTCGGAGAAGCGGCGCGGCACCTGCACGAGGAGGTGGTGCGGGATCAGCAGCTTCCACCGCCCCTCGATGATCGACACGGCGTGCTCGACCCGGTCGATCGTGCACGGAAGAGCGCCACTTACTTTTTGTAGATACCGCCCATATGGTCAGCTTAGATTTAGCGTCGAACCATGACAACGTCGACCACGCAGTCCGTCGAAGAGCGCCTGCGGAGGCACTTACCTCCGCTCGCCGCGCCCCGGCATCCTGATCGAGAGTGATCCCGTCAGAGAGCCTTGTTGATTGCCGCACACAGCGAAGTCCAAGCAGTCTTCTCAGCGGCTTGCAACGCATCGAAGCCGTTGGCCTGCAGCCACCCGGAGAATGCTTTAGCTAGTCGCCACTTCGAGACCGTCTTCTTCCCGTGCTCGGCAGCGAGGATATCCACGATCGGCCGTGCAGGCTGCGCCTCAATTGCGGTGGTGCTATCCCAGCCAAGCTGCTTGGCGACCTCGCCGAGCGTTTGCCGCAACAGGTCTTCGGTCTCAGCTCCCTTGTACGTAGGGTCAATGAAGTCGCCCGTGCGCAATATCGCCCTGGTCGGCAGAAGCGCCACAAGAGAGTCCTGCTGCGCTGCCCGCGTACCCTCGTTGTCCGAGTCGAGCAATGCTGCAACAGCCAGTTTTTGACCCCAGTAGATGGTGCAGAAGTAGACGACTTTGCTGGCCGTTCCGGCTGGAATGATTGCGATGTCTTTCTTCAAAACCGGGCCGCCCACGGCACCCGCAGCTTCGTTGAGCGCGTTCAGGTAGAACATGTCTGTCACGCCCTCGCAGACAAGATTCCGCTTCTGCGAGAACATGCCCTGCGCGAGTTCGTAACCCAGCGCAGCCTGCAACGGGTAGATCGACTTCGGGTCGTCGACCTGGAGCCGCGTGTGCACCTTCGTTCCGGCTTCGCGTGATTCCATGTCCACGATCCGCACCAGGTCGAGTTCGTTCGACCCGACCATGAACGGGGAGTGCGTGGTGTAGATGATCTGATTGTGCTCGCCGAGCAGGGATATCGTGTTGCGGAACTCTTGCTGCTTGAGTGCGTGGAGACTGAGTCCGGGCTCGTCGAGAAGCAGGATCGCGTTCTTGAGGTCTTCTTGGGCCTGGGAACGGAAGACGACGAAGAAGGACACCAGCCATCGGAAGCCTTCGCTGCGCTGGTCGAGTTCGACTTCGACGCCGAGCGCGTCCTCGACCATAACCTTCAGATACTGCCCGTCAGCGACAATCCGCAACGTCATGGAGTCGTCGCCCCATACGGCCCGGATGTCCCGGGTGAGTGCGACGCTAGCGGAGTTGAGCCGGTACCCCCGGTCGTCGAGATTCCTTTGGTGTGCCGAGACCGCCGCGTCATGACTCTCGCGCGCACCGGGATCGACCTCGTAGTTGACTGGCTTCACCGGAGCCCCTGCCGCCAGTTCGGACAGTTCCTTCGCCGTGAATCCCAGCAGCTTGAGCAAGCACAGGTTCCCGAAGTCGTACTCGCCGTCGATGTCGCCGCGGGCTTGACGCGCTGCCAGCGACTCCAGGTCAATTCGCGGACGGACGGTAAAATACGTGGAATAATAGACCAGCAGCGGCAGCCGATCGATCAGAATCTTCGCCGCCGCCCGCAGAGTTTCGTCGACTTTGGACGCTGCATCCAACCGATTCCACCGGTTCATCTCGCGGTTGTCGTCCTCATCGACGAACGGAAGGACTTCCGACAGACATTTGGCCAGCGTCTGTGCCACAGCCCCCTCGATGGACTCGCTGTCCGCTTTGGCCAACATCGCGTCAAGGAGGCTCAGCGCACCCTCCGACTCCTCTCGCCTTGCTACGTAGGCGCGCATTCGAGTCAGGTCCTGGCGGACCGACTCGAAAGTCGGCGCGGACTCGAAGCCCCGGAGGCGATACCTAAGCGTATTGTCGAGGTAGCGAAAAAACGTGATAGCGGCGTTGCCGGATACAGAGCACTTGACCGGCAGCGCTGCCCTGTCCTCGGCATCGAGGCCGAACGTCACCTCCGCGACAACAACTCGCGACTTGTTCACCTTCCCGGTTTGAATGTCGTTGAGCATTGACCGGGGGTAGTCCGCCAGATAGTCGATCTCGGGGGTATCAGTTGGAGCGTTGATGGTCTGCATCGCGCGAAGAAGAGCCGTCTTCCCAGCCTCGTTGATCCCGACAAGGATCGTCTTGCCGGGCTCAACAGTAAAGGACGTGGAGTCGACGACACTCCGATAGTTTCGGATTCGGGCAGACACGATGCGCATGGCTTCCTCTCTTACGCAGCCCAGCCGCACCCGATGCTGACCATGAGGACGCGACGCTGCCCGCAGTACTTTTCAACTTGAGATGCACGGACAGCGATGCCGCCGCGAGCGCCCCTGAGTTACTACTCAGTCGTCTAACTCTCGCAAGATGTTACGTCGCGCAATCAAAATGATATCGCCGGACACGATGGGACAACGGCGGCAATGACCGCTCGCTGAGCGTCATTCTCCCCGAGGAATGCGCGGCTTGCAGGCCGTGGTCATATCGATGATCTTGTGTGTCGACGACGATCCAGCCACGCAAACGCTTACGGCGACACGCCGAGGCGGCGCTAGAGTCCCGCAGCCTTGCGCAAGGTTACCGACACTGCGACATGCCCACCGACGGCTGCCCAGCGCGTCGCGCCGTCCTGCAGCTCTTAAGGAGCCCGGCTGGCAGAACTCGCAGTACGGCGGACCATCCCGTCCCGCAGCACAAGTCTGGCCAATCTGGCCACCTTGGCCCGCTGCGCCACCCTATTCACGTCCAGCGGATCACTCTCCACACCGAGATCCAGCGTCCCGGGCTGAGTGGATACTCCTTCGCCGCGATGGCGGCATGCGCCACCCACCGCGGCACGCAACTCGACGGCATCCAAAAACTCAGCTCGATCCCGTTTGAGAAGACCGGCGGCATCGGCGACCAACAACGCCCTTTCCCGCACTCGGCCGCAGGTCTGGTGACGTGCGATGAGAAGCGAATCGTAGATATCGATGATCTCTCGATCCGGCACCCCGCCGGCAGCAAGCCGATCGTTCATCGTCCGCCTGATCGGCTCGACGTAACGCCACAATCGTCGAACACTCAAGTTCTCCAAGCTTCGGCGGACGTCCGCAGCAAGACCCGCGGCTTCGCCGAAGCACGAACCCGCCGCGATCAACACACCGCCGAGGCTCTGCACAACGAGGCCCCGCCAGGCAGTGCCCCCGGTCAAATCCGGTCCTCCGGTCACCGTGATCAGGCTCGCCACCACCCCGGTCGAACAGACCAGACAGCCAGCCATCGTCAGCTCACTCGCGGCTCGCACTCGCCACGATGCCTGCCGCACCACTCTCCAGATTCGCATCGTGAACACCGCGAAGGCGAGACCAGGGACGGCACCACTGATCCAGACGACCGCGTCCAGCAGGTCAGCACCTTCCTGCACCTGCGCTCCGCCGAAAACGATCCAGGCCAGCACGCCGGTTCCAGCAGCGACGGCGGTCAGGACGTACCGCATCCGCAACCAAGTCCATCCGCTGAGTCCAAGGAGACCGGCCGGTCCGATCACCGTCGCCAGCGAGCACGCTCCGCGTAGGAAGACCGTCAGGTGCGGCATGCCGGTCGCTTCGGTCGCGATCACGGTGGCCTGCGGTGCCCTGAGCACCAGCGACGCACCGAACAAGCCCAGCATCGTACCGAGATACGCCTTGCCCCGTGCGTCGCGGTGCCGGGCGAAGACGATCAGCGTCCGGAGGCCTTCCGCCGCGACCAGCGCTCCCGCCGCCAGGGCAACCCACCCCTGCGGCTCACGCATGCGCGTCGCGCAGATCCGTCGCTGCCGCGAACGTCTTGCTCAATGCCGCTACCGCGTTGTTCTGGCGACCGCGGTTCCTGTTCAACGCATGCGCATCGATCCGCTCGGCCAGTTGATAGGCGAACTCCTCCGCCATCAGCTCATCGACCTCGCGGCAGCGAGGGTCCGCGCGCGGCAGGCACGGCCCGGCGGCGTCCGCGTCCTCCAGGAGAATGTGCCCGAGTTCGTGGAGGTGGATGTGCCGGGCATGTCCGCGTTCGACGTCGCGGATCACGACGACGTAGTCCGCGGTCTCGGTTCTGATGAGCATGCCGGTAGGCATTGTCCCGCTCAGATCGCCGCGCATCAACCTGATCGGCTTGTCCCGGAGCCGGTTCAACCGGTCGACCAAAGCGTTCATGCTGAACGGCCGCGGAACCGGGATCTCCCTGACGAGTCTCGCGACGTCGGCGATCATGCTCGGTTCCAGCCTGGACTCTTCCGCTCGCTTCGCGCGCATTCCCCACCCTCGTGAATTCGGCCCGTCCGGCTGAGCCGAGCCTCGTTTCCTGCCCGGCGAGGCTTGGGTGTGCGACCTGCTCCTGGCCGCCCGCCCAAGCCTCGCGCTTCTGTGCGGTGCCAGGCGGTCAATCCCGGCTGAGCCCTGCCTACCAGGCAATCTGCCGACTCACGCCAGTGATCGGCGTCGACTCACGCAGGGGTGTTCCGGATGTTCTTCACTCATTCGGCCTAGCCCGAACAGAATCCCCCGTTCAGCGAAACACCGTCACATGGATCGTGTTAGCTGAGAACGTGTCGAGGCAGAACATGTCGTACCAGAAGACTTTCGAGTCGGCGGTCGAGATGCTCCGAGGACGCTGGATGATCGTGGTGCTCGCCGCGCTCTCCACCGAGGACCAACTCCAGTACCGCGACATCCGGGACCGCGTGAACGAAGGCGAAGTCCGGCCGGGAAACGGCGACGACGTCAGCCCGCTCTCCGATCAAAGCCTCACCAAGACGCTCAAACGAGCACAAGATCACGGACTCGTACGCCTGCACGCCGACGAAGGCCACTTCAAGCCGACTTGGTACGAACTCACCCGGAAAGGCGCGGAAGCGTTGCGCGCCGTCCGTCCGCTGATCGAGTGGATGCACCGGTACGAGACAGCATCGGACTGTTGACCGGCAGTGTCAGGTCAGCGAGCTTGCCTGGTGTAGCCCGCATTGATCCGGTCGCGGCCCTGGCCTTTGGCGAAGAACAGCCGGTTGTCCGCGGAGAGCAGCAACTGACTCAGGTCGACGTCGTCGGCGTACCCGTTGTCGCACGCCACGCCGACCGTGACGCGAACGGGGACCGCCGACGAGCTGTCCCCGTCGCTGGGGACTATCTCCAGTGCTGCGACAGCGCACCGGATGCGCTCGGCGACCTCAGTCGCGCCGCCGAGATTGACGTCGGACAGAAAGATGACGAATTCCTCGCCGCCGAAGCGGCCCACAAGATCAGTCCGGCGCGTCTCGCTGCGGATTACCTGCGCTACCGCACGGAGAACGTCGTCGCCGAACAGATGGCCGTGGGTGTCATTGATACGTTTGAAGAAATCCAGGTCCAGCATCAGCACCGCGGTCGGCACATGGTGCCGTCGTGCCTTCCGCAGACCGGCTTCGGCCAGGCACCGCCAGGTCTCCATGTTGAGCAGGCCGGTCTTTCGGTCGGTGCTGGCCGCGATCTCGAGGTGCTTCACTGAATCGCTGCGGTGCAGCACGTAAACCAACGGCAGCAGGAACAGCGCAAGCCAAGGCCGCACCTGGACGAACACCGCGGTGATCGCGCCGAGGAACAGGGTCACGACCTCCAGTGCGTTAGCGCTCCAGCCGCCGACAATCCCGGCTATCGAACGCTGCTTCTCCGCAGTCACGATCGCGGCACCGACTGCCAACGTGTTTACCAGCCAGAACGTTGCGATCGCGGCGAGGAGCACCAAGGCGCTGACCTCGCTCGGCGTGCTCAGCACATCCCCTGGCCACAAAACCCGGACCACGCCGTGCGACACGCACGCCGGGATGATCATCGCGCTGGTGTTGAACACCGCGCGGTACGGGGCGATCCCGCTGGTCCACCTGGACGCGCGCCACCAGAGATGCAGGTAGAGCACCGCAGCGGTCATAGATCCGGCGACCGGGCCGGAGACCAGCGTGACCGCCAGGATCGCGACCGAACTCATGTTGACGTGCGGAGTGTCGGTGAGCTGCCGACGTTGGCGTTCGAGACGCCAGGTCAGCTCTGCGCTCAGAAGCCCTCCCAGGGTGATGAGCGCCGACCGGCCAATGGTCGCGAACACCGGCGGTTCGATCCACAGCCACCAGAGCACCAGCAGGGCAGCCAAAAGATCGACAAGCACGACTGTCGCGAAAACCGAGCGCTGAGCGTCTCTCAGCCTCAATTTCCGATCAGATCTCCGCCGCCGTACAGCTGTTTCCGTCGCGCCTGGCTCCACTTGCCCCTTACCCGCCATACTGACCCCTGTGTGTCGCCGACCGGGTCGGTGCTGCCTCTTCGTGCACGGCCCGGCCGGCCAGGCGGTCCTGGTCCCGGGGGGAGGTGCCGAACATGCGCGGCAAGGAATGGTGATCACGCTCCCGACCTGCTGAGATCGGCTCGCTCCTGGTTGCTCCCCGGGAGCGGGCCACCCACCATCCCGCGCCCACGATCAGCGCCAACACTGCTGCGCTCGCACCCGCCGCGGCTATCGTCCGAAACGGCCCGATGCGGTCCGCGACAGCTCCGCCCGCCACGATCATCAGGCCTTGCGAGCAGTACATCGCCGTTCCCATCCGGCCCATCACGCCACCAAGTCTTCGATTCGGCACGACCTCGACCACGAGCGCCTGCGCCTTGATCACATACACCTCGGCAACTGCGCCGGTCATCGCCCACAGCACCAGCGTCACAGCAAGGTTCGGCCTCGCCACGCAGGCGATCAGCGGCACTCCGGCCACCACAGCCAATGCGACGATCGTCGGGACCTTCGTCGGCAAGGCCACCAGCGTGGAAACCCAGGCACCGATCGCGCTGCCGATCGGGTCCGCTGCCATCAGCAATCCGACCCCGAGCGCGCCGACGCCGACCTCTCGTCCGTACGGCGCGGCAAGCCCTTCGGGAATGATGTACAGGCCGAGCAGCAGCACGAGGCCGAACAAAGCGACAACGACGCCGCGGCTGTCGCGAGGAATGCTGCCGCTCGGCTCCACCGTTTCCGACCGCTCCGAGGTGCGCGCGGCCGGTCGCCGCCGCACGCCGCACAGCACGAAGACTGTGCTGACCACGAACGTGCCGGCGTTGAGTCCCATCGCGACGTGCGGGTCGAGCCACGCCAGCAGCAGTCCTCCTCCGGCGAATCCGCCGAGCTGCGCGATCTGCGTGGTGAACTGCCGCACCGCGAGCCCTGCCTCGTAGCGTTCGCCGCGGCCGAGCACTTCCGGCAGCAACGACATCTGCGCGGCTTTGAACGGTCCCGCAGCGAAACTGAGGAGCCCGACGCAGCTCCACAAGACCGGCAACGGCAATCCGGGCACGGCCATCGCGCCAGCAAGCAGGGCACGTGCCACATCGGTGGCAGCCATGACAGTGCGCCGGGGAAACCTGTCTGCAAGACCAGACAACAGCATGCCGAGTGCGACCCTTGGGGACTCCGAGGAGGACTCACTCCTGACGAGCGCGAACTCACCGCTGGCCCGGAACGTGTTCGCATCCTCCCCGCCCACGGGACCAACCCTCGCTACGCAAAGCACGGTTGCCGCTGCACCGCTTGCCGACAAGCGCATGCGCATTACGTGCGCGACTGCCGCAACCGACGCAGGCTCCGCGCTTCACAACGCGCACCTCAGATGGAGACGCGCCGCGCCTCAAGTGACTACGAGTCTTCTGTTCGAATCAAATGAGCTACCGGCTGTCCGACGGCAGCAAACTGTGCCGCAGGCGAAAGGCAACCGGGCACAAGACCGTTGCTTCGACGGACAGCTACTGCCAATGCAGTAGGTCGCGGCATCTGGTCCAGGTCAGGAAACCGCCTGACGCTGCGAGCCAACCGAAGAGCGGGAACGAACCCATACGCCTCATCCCCTTCCATGCCTTCTTCGCCAGCTTGGTAAGCCTTCTGACGGCATTCTCAAGAGCGACCAACGAGAACACAATGAACGAGATACCGAGCATTCCGGTGAGACTGCAACCGCGTGCCGAGTCGAACGGCGCGCCGGACCCAGACCACATGCCACGACCGCTATTCAGTTCTCCGGTCAGTCTACAGAAGACCGGTCCGGTGGCGAGCCCGGCTTCGAGTGGAACGGCCGTACGGCGCTTGACAGAGAAGCCTGTGGTCAGCGAGTTTGCGCCTTAGCAGACGTCACATCTGTGGGCTTTGTGAAACCTGCCCCGCGGGATCGCGCCCCTTCTTCGGCACAGGTCGGGAGACGTCCGGTTCGGGTTCATCAGGAGGTTGCGGGATCTTGGCGACTTCGAGCCCCGCGATACGGCCTCGGGTCGCCATCCCCGTGTCGTAGGTCAGCAACGTTACGGCTCGGCCGGCCAGTGCCTGCACCGCGACGGCTCGATCGACGATCTCGTCGTCGGTAATCGGAAGGCGAACATGTCGAGGCGGATCCAGCAGCAGTTCAATCGTGACCGCACCGCGCGGGACACCTCCCTGTTCAGACTCCACAGGAGAGTAGTCCGCCCGCCGGGCGGGAGCCGGCTTGCTGGGCTCGGACAGGAGCTCATCTAACTCCGCGAGCGTATGACGAGAACGCCACCGGATGAACCGGTCCTTGGATTGCTTCAGGTTGTCCAGCTCATCGACGACCGCAAGCGGAATAACAATATGCAGCGGAGCTTGTCGTTCGTCGATCAGCTTCGCGAAGTCGATATCCTCGAACTTCGCCCCGTGCAGGTAGACACCAGTGTCGGCTATCACGAGGCGCCCGGTCGCCGACCACCGTTTGATTTCGGTGGCCAAAGCGTCCGCAGCGACTTGAAGATCGTCAATACGTGCCGTCAGCTCGACAAAGAACAGGCCGGTAGCGATCCCCGTCATACCGACGTCGGTCATCGCGAGCAACCGGTCGTACGGTCGCGTGAGAATGAGGCGGTCGATATCGGCCTGCGAAACCTGACCTCGCAGGCGCTGTGCAGCCTCGTGAGCCCACTGCGCGTAGCGGACTACCCGCTCCGTCGGGTCGGCTACATACCCGGCCGCATCCCCTCGCAAGTTGTACGCCTCAATGCCGAGTTCGCGCAGAGTGCGTTCGACATTGTCCCGGTCGACACCAGGCAGCAGAGACACGAGCATCAGTCAGCCTTCGTTCGCGTTTGGATCAAGCCATCACCTTGGCGCGCCACTTCCGATCATCGGATGGCTCTCGCGGCGCTCAGGTCGTAGTAGTCATGTCGTGGGTCGGGCAAATTCCGCTACATGCGCACAGCCGGAGACCTGATGCCTGCAATGCCGTCAACGTACTTGGCCCTCTTCGGAGGCCGCACTGCCGATCGTCCCGGCCGATGACGTTCGGAGACGGTGCTCTCGGCCCCGAGCGGGCGTGGACGATTGTTCGGCCCTAATAACGAAACCGGTGGAAGTCATTCGATTCTGAAGCGCTGAGACTGACCGTGACTGCCACACTGACGTGTCGGCTCCGCTGGCTGATCGACACGCGCAGGCCTGCAACGCATTCGAAGGGCATGAAGTACATGCTGACGGCAGTACTGGCGGCAACCAGAGCGCCCCAGCTTGCGATGCCGGAGGTTGACCCGCAGTCGCTCGTCGATCTTCCACCCGCGAGGGCAGTCCTGACGAGGTACTCGAGGCTGACCAGGGTTGAGTTCAACCTAGGGGCTAGCTAGACTTCTATCATGGTTGGTGCCAAGACGCCTCGCATGACGATGCCCACGCGGCTCGTCCTCTACGTTCTGATCGACGACCCAGATCGTGAAATGTACGGTCTCGAGATTTGCGGGGCGGCAGGACTGCCCAGTGGCACGATCCACCCCATCTTGGCGCGGCTCGAAAAGACAGGATGGCTCACCAGCCGCTGGGAGGAGATCGACACGCACAAGGAAGGCCGTCCGAGACGGAGGTACTACCGGCTAAACCCCAATAGCCTCGCCATGGTTCGAGCCGCCCTCCATCGTGCCGATCCGGCAGTCAAGGCGCTTGGCCAGCTTCGTCCCGGGCACATGGAGGGAACCTCGTGAACCAGCTGACTACTGCTCCCGGAGAGCTTTCTGCTGGTGTCTGGGAACAGCCCGAGATGCGGGAGGCGCTCGCCGCCCGCGAGGTCAGCGCCGTGTACCGGCTGTTGCGCAAACACGGAGTATCGCAGCGCCAGATCGCCGCGATGACCGGCCAATCGCAGTCCGAGGTGTCGGAGATCCTCAAGGGTCGCCAGGTCATGGCCTACGACGTGCTCACGAACATCTCCGACGGCCTGGGTGTCCCCCGTGGATACATGGGTCTCGCTTACGACGAGACCACGGCGATACGGGTCGTCGGCGCGTCCGACGGCCGGCAGGCTGAGGAGGACGAGTCCGTGAAGCGACGGAGGTTCCTCGCGCACGCCGCCCAGATATCGATGGGTGCGGCGGTGTTCGGTCCGGAATCCGGCACGTGGTCGACGGAACCGGCCAGGCCCCTGGCTCCTGCGCGCATCGGCATGACCGACGTACGCCAGGTCAAGGCGGCAACCAGAGCGTTGCGCGCGCTCGATTACCAGTACGGCGATGGTTTCTCCCGCGACGCCTTCGTCGCACAGCTGTCCTGGGCAGAAGGCCTCCAAAAAGCTGAGGTCACGCCAGAGGTAGAAGAGGAGCTCACCGCAGCGATCGCCGAACTACAGAGTCTCCTGGACGCTCGAACAGCCGACGCCTGCGAAGAGCTCGAATCGCCCGTGCGCTCCCCCGAGCGCGAACTCGCTTCAGAGAGCGAACTACCAGAGCCGAGTGAACCGGCGGTGCCCCCGGGACCGGGGCCCCGGCGGCCGGTAGCCCAAGCATCGCAACGGGCCATCAAGTGGGCATCGAAAGTGCTTCCCGCACTCGATCGGGAGAGGTACCAAGAAGAGTGCATGTGCGAGCTCGATGATCTGGCGCAGTCTCCTCACCCTCGCCGAGCACAGCTGACCTATCTGCTCGGGCTCATCATCAGGGTTCCGGCTCTTCGGTTCGCGCTCAGGGACTCCAGGGCGGAATCGGGGGAGCTTGCTCAATGAGGCTGGTCGACACGTTGACCGAGGCAGGTGCCTCACCTGACCCGGAACGGTCGGGCCGTCTCTCCGACTATGTCATCGGGGAAGGCACGCCATGAAATCGAGTGACCGGGACGGCGTGCCCTCAGCAGACGCACCACCCACCAGCCGCAAACCGCAGCTACAGTCGATCACGTATTCCACCCCTACGCGACGTTCAGCACGCCGGCTTGGGCTGAGCGCAATCTTTCTCAGTCTGCTGGCCTCCTTCGCCGTGTTGATCGTCTTGCTCGTACGCGAGGGTGCTCCGCTCGCGCTCGCACTCGTCGTACCGCCAGCGATCATCGGCGCGGCTGCATCGGCAGTGGCCATCCTGAAGAATCTGTCCGAAAGCGGACCTGCAAACAACTCAGAGACTCACCAGCCGCCGGACGATCCGCACACGTAGGAAGCGTCCCGGACGGCGGGACCTGGCAGCATCCCGGTACGGCACGGGCTCGGTCGGTCGGCGCGGAGCGGCAACGGGGCGTCGGCAACATCTGGCCCTGGGAGATGGGCTGACGAGCAGAGCCACATCGAACAGCTCCAACAGCGAGTCACGGCGCTGGGCGAGCAGAACCAGCAACAACGCATCCAGCTCGAACGCGCCTACGCCGAGATCCGCCGCCTCCAGGCGCGTGCGCAGGGAATCGCCCGCGGTCCTGAACCTGATACCGGAGGGCAAGAACATGTCGGTGGTCAGGTCTAGATTCCGGCCATGACTAACTACTTGGGAATCATCGGTTCGCTGGTTGCGTCCACTGTCGCACTCTGGATCGCCATCTCTGGCTGGAGGCGAGCGGATCGGCGAGCCAAACAAGACAGAAACGATGCCGCTGCAAGACACCGGGCGGCCCTGCTGGGCGAACTTCTCGCCCTGCACTTCGACGCTGCTCACGACGGAGACCCGACCAAGAACGACGCCAGGATGAAGGCGATCCTGCTGCAGCTTCCCGGCCACCTGGCGACCACATTGCGATCGAAACTGAAGCTGGGATGTGACTGCATGCCGACCGGTTCGCTGCCTCAGTCCGCCAACCAGGTCTGCGGGATAAGTGCGTTGCCGTCACGCCAGGTTTCGATGACGGACTCCTCGAACCAGGAGTCGCGGAAGTCGGCATGGTCAAAGGCGATGATCTGCAGTTGTCCATTCAGACTCGCGCAGACGCCGAACATCATCTCGTAGAGTTTGCGGGTGTTGGTGCGGTCCACGTCCGAAAGTTCGGTGAGGTCGCCACCGGCTTGGCGGTCCCGGGGGAAGAACGCTTGACTCGGCTGGTCCAGCACGATGAATCGCGGGACGGGGCGGCTCGCTTCGATAAAGTAGCCCTGCAGGGCCAGGTAGGCTGTGAGGTGGTAGCCGACCCAGCTCATCCCGCTGCCGATCGCGCCGGCGTCCATGTATGCAGGCCCCTGGAGGGTGTCGGCGACGACCGTGAGCCGGTAGGGATCGATTCGGACGCCATGTTCGGAATGTTCAAGCGGTAGCGATTGAGCGAGTGCCGTCATCCGACGCCCGACGATGCTCAACAATGAATTGACCGCCGAGCGCAGAGACTCGGGATCCAGCTCGTCGTTGAGTTGGGCGATACGGGAGTCGAGTTCCTCGACCACCTGTTGGAAGGACGCGACGGCATCGTCGTCGGCGAGCGTAGTGGTGTCCAGGTACTGCGCGATCCGGCCTCGCACGTAGCTCTGCTGCTCCCAGGAGCGCTGTGTCGCCGCTTGCAGCTCGTCGGTCCTAGCCAGTTCGTCCAGCGCCAGATCGACATCCGCCAGTTCAGAGCGCGTCTGGTCGCGCGCTTCGAGCAGTTCGGCGCGGGCCTGAGCGACGCGGGGTTCGTCGCGGTGAGCAAGATCTATGCGTTCAGAAACGCGTGTCAGGCTGCTGGTAATAGCGGCATGGGCGGTCGGCACTTCGAGGCTACTCTGACAGAGCGGGCAGGTGGCGGTGTTCTGCTCAGTCGGGATGAGTCCGATCGAGGCGAGCCGGACGCGGTGCTCATCGAGTTCGGTGGTGTACTCATTCCCGACTCTGGCGAAGTCGTCGAGTCCGCGGATCTTGTCTTTGATGTCGCGCAACTGGTTACGAAGGTCCGCACGGCGTGCGTTTAGGCGTTCCATCTCACCGGCGCTGTCGACGTCGTCGATCCCGGTCATTGGGTCATCGTTGGTGAGCACTCCTGCAAGGATCTCGACGGCATCGGCGGCATCCATCGGAACGGTGTCCGTTGGCAGCAGGCCGCTGGAGCGGGCATCGGCGATCAGACCAGACGCGCGTCCTATCCCGAGCTCCCGAGCAGCGAGGGCTTCATCCAACTGGAGACGGGCGCGGCGAAGCCGACGCCGAAGCTCCGAGAGTTCCTGGCGCTTGCGCAGGGCATCGGAGTCCTGTGCTCCGAGGAAGTAGGGCAGGGTGTCTCTGATGGCTTGTTTCTGGAAGTCTCGGTTCTGGTGGTGGAAAAGCAGGTCGGGATTGGCGATCTCGCCCTGTCCTTGGAAGCAGTAGTAGAGGGCGTGCCGGAGATTCGCGGCCAGCGGCCGACGGGTTTGTCCTTCGATCGGCACGTGGAGGTTTTCCTCGATCCCGATGAGACCGCTAAGATAGTCGACCACGTCGCTGGTGTTCGCGTTGATGTGGAGTTCGCTCAGCGCGGGAATCTCGGTTTGCCCGATGGAGAGAAACGCCTGAGTGGTGGTCGCACCATGAGCCGGTGCCGGGCGACCGATGAAGAACGCGGTGTCCCGGGCGTGGCCCAGCAGGCCGTACCAATGCACGGTGTTCTGGATGGGTCCCAGCGGTACGTGAGGGCTGTCGCTCCCGAGGAGGAAACGCAGGATTCCGATGATGCTGCTCTTGCCCGTTCCGGACTCGCCGGTGATGATGTTGAGCTGGCCGGGTCGGAACCGGACCTGCCGTACCTCGCCCTGGGCGTTATACAGCACGAGGGCATCGAGTTGCATCATGGTCGAACTCCCCACTGGGCAAGGACGGTAGGTTCGTCGGCTCCGGTTCCGCCGAACCACCGGCCGAGAAACTCGGCTGCCTGTACGCAATCCAACCAGTCGCTCGTCGGCCGCAGGCTCTTCGGTCGACGACGGAGTGTGCCAGCACCGAGCGTCCCCAACTCGCTCAGCAGCACACCATGCTGGAGACCGTGGACGATGGCATTGGCTGTGAACGGCTGAAGGCCGCGTACGCGGTCGCCGAGATCCATGAGGATAGTGGGGTGAGCACGCAGCCAAGACCACATCGAAGTCGCGGTACTCGCCGGCAAGACGTCACGTGTCGGCTTGTGCAACGCGCTCGGAAGAACCAGGAAGGCGAAGGTCACCGGCATCAGCTGGCCTGCCTTAGATGTGTACTCCTTTGTTGCCCTGTGGAGCAACACCGCGCAGAACGCCGGGTTGAACAAAGTGGAGGTCTCAGTGTCCAGGATCGGCAGGGGTGTGCTCATGCGGCGCCCTGCGCACCGGCGGGGGTCTGCAGGTCGTTTAGTCGGTGTTTGAGAAGCTCGACCCAGTCAGGGTGCCAGCCGATTTGTAGCCGGTCAGCGAGGACATGGAGCGAGCCCAGCGGGATATAACCCGAACGGACTTCGGAACGGATCTCCGGAAGCGCTCGTTCTTGAATCCGCGCATATAGTTTCCGCGCGCTGCGACACTTCTCATCATCGACGGGCTCATCACCCGCGGTGGGCTCCTCCAGGGGAAGGAACACCCGCTTCCACTCCTCGATCAGGCGCCGGTCATAGGCATCCAGCTCACCGATACCGACAAGCTGCTCACGTTGCCAACGCGACCGTTGCAGGAACGCCCGGTTATGGTCGTACACGGCCTGCCTGATGCGCTCATGATGAAGCATGATGAGGTTGAGCTGCTCGACGAAGACCCGGTCGTCTGCTTTTACTTGTTCAAGGGTTGGTTCCTCGGTTGCGCTGTAATCAAGGGGCAGGGCATCATCGCGCAGTGACTGCGCTATGTCCAGAAGCTGCGCCTCGATTTCCTCCATTGCGATGCAGTCGTGCTCGCCCTCGGCGATTCGGGTCAAGTGAGTCATCGTTCTGGCGTGCCACCACCCGCGCAAGCGCTCGACCAGAGGAAGACGCCGCTTGTAGATGACTGCCTTTCGCACCGTCGCGACGAGGCGCCCAGTGATGTCTTCACCTGTGGCCTGACTGTCGAGGACCGTTACACGCGCCAATAACTCTGTCCGCTGTCGCTCGGTGAGCCCAAGATACCGAGCGTAGTAATCCTTTAACGATGCGTTACCCGCAGCCAAGGCGACCGCCTCAAGCTTCTCGCGCGCAGCTGCAACGTCAGCCTCTGCGCGACCAGGACGCAACAAGGCGGCCGCGGTCCCATCCGCAGCCGTCACCGTGGTGAACAGGAAGCACGCGGAGCCGTCGTCCGCCGATTCAATCCAATTGTGCAGCGTCTTCCACAAGTCCGGGCTGGCGTCGCCGAGCGTCCCATGGCGGTTCACATGGTGTTTTGTCTGCCACAACTCGCGGGCGCTACCGAGTGGATCCTCGAAGGTGATGTCGTCGATCGTCTCCAGCGACAGCTGAAGACTCTCCTCTCGATCCATCCGCTCCAGCGCGATTACCAGCGCATACTCGACCTGGGCGAGATAGCCGACGGCAGATCCCGCAGCGCTGAACCGGTTGGCGACCACACTGCTCACGACATAGCAACTTATCAGCGTTCCCGCCAAATGAAACCCCTCCATCTAGGTAGCTGGAGGCTTGGCGACTCCGGCTCGTCGACAGCGTCGGGATAGCGGCGAGCAACGAACGTTGTGCGCTGTCCTTGCAACGCGAGGTAGCCGACAACGCCGCCCCGCGACTTTTTGTCGATGGCTGCCAGAAACTGTCAGTAATGAACTAGACGCGCCCAGCTTCGTCGAATTCGACACCTCAAGTCGGTTAAGCGATTGCCAACGTCGAGACGATCAGGTTCAGCCCTGGTGGCGTTCGGATCGCGGTGACGGCTGTCGCCCTCATGGACCCGCGCCTGGAGGCGATCCGTCCATACCAGTGCCTGATTAGCCCCCGACTGCTCATGCCGAATGGCGCCATCGCCGCGGCTCAGCCACGGTTACGCCGTTTGCAGCGTGTTGACCCGAGCGTGTATGTCCAGGACCCAAAGGCCGGACGCGGGCACGATCACGTCATCGCGCATCCTTACCATCGGCATGAGCTGACCGCCTCGACGCGACCCGCTTGATCACAGCACCAATCGCGCTTCGACGCCGTCGAGAATCCGCAGAAGCAGATCGGCGAGCAAGACCGCGTCACTGGCCACTGCCGGGTCCTCGTATTCGACGGCACGATGGGACGTCGGGTTCTTGAATACTCCGATCGCGCCTTTGAACAGATTCAGCATCGCTTGCTGCTCACCCGCCTCCGCCTTATGGTAGACCAAGGTTCCAGGAATTCCCGGAGCGAACGCCTTATCCATCAGCTTGGTCCCGAGATCGGAGTCCGTCGCACCGCCGAGAGATCGAACGCGGATCTCTACTTCCCGCATCGCCACGAACACCGCGACGTCGTACTCGCCGAGCAGGAACTGTTGCTCGACGAGCTGGGAAATGCGCGGATGCAAAGCCATCCCCAACCGCTCAGCTGCTGCGAGCTTGCCAATGCCGTATCGTAACGTCTCGTCGCCAAGCCGACTCACAACGTACGCATCCGAAGAGTGCTGCGACGGATCACGCACCACGAGGCCGTGTGTCATCAACCAACTCCAGCCCTCCGCCAACGCACGTCCGATCTCACGATCCGCGGCAGTGCCCTGCTGTTCAGCAACCCGCATCCAGTTCTGCCAGTTCCAGCCGTCCCCTTCCTTGTAGTCACGCAAGATCAACAAAGCAAGCGCATCGATCGGCAGGGCCAGCGTCTGAACCTTCGGCAGGGTCCATGTCATCGCGGATCCGGCGTCCTCTCGTCGTCACAGATGGAAGTCCCCTCGATCGACCACCGAAGATGACCTACAACTCGTGGTCGCTCGGCTGGCTCACCTTGTTACGGGAGGACGTTGCTCCCTCGCTCAGCCATGGCTCCCCAGAGGCACGTACGCAAGGACTGCCCCGCCCGTCGACCCCTGTCGTCATCGGGCTCGCTAACGCCAGCAAGTCGAACTTGCCTCGTTGGCCGTACTCGCCAAAACCTCAGACAACGAGCGGCCGAAGCTACGTCGACCTGGACGCACTACCAGGAGACATGCCCTAAGGGTCTGGAGGCCCGAATTCCAGCACTTCGGCAAGCGACGCTGCGCCACATCGCTACAGGCACGCTCCTCCTCCAGTCGAAGGCAGCGCTTTTCGACATGGACGACGTAACGCCGCCGTTCACGGTTAAGGCATGTTCGATGTCCATCGACCGACGAATCGAGAGAATTCAGCCGCGGCTTCCTTTGGCCAATAGACTCGCATGGTGCTGATCGAATCGCTGCTTCCGTCCAGCTGATAACTCCCTGACTTGCAAGATCGTTCTGCGACCCTCCTATAGGAGGATTTTCGCTCACCACCGACCAGCGGCTATACTGGTGTAGCACTGCGCTTAGCCGTTCCCGCTTTCGGAGCGGAGGGTCGCAGGTTCAAATCCTGTCATCCCGACATCGTTGCGGAAGGGGCTGGACCTGCGGGTTCAGCCCCTTTTCGTGCCGTCGGACGCGGCGCGGGAGCTAGCACAGCGCTCAGTGACACTCCTATTTGAGGATTTTCACATGCGCACCCGAGCCCTGATCCCCGCTCCGCCGGCCTGGCAGGCGTTGCTCGGTGAGTGACCGACGTCACTTAAGGTCAAGGTCAAGGGCGCAGCACCATCCTCCGGCACCTCGAGGCCGTGCAGTTCTTGCAAAGATCACCGCTCGCACCGCCGGAAGCCCACAACCCGGAAGTTGGTCAGCGTTCCGAACCAGCCGAGCCCGAGAAATGCGAACAAACCACGTCAAACAGTGGATCACCTACCACGGTGCCCCGACCAACCCCGACGACGCGACCTAAGTCGTGCCACGGACACGACTGGCCTCATTCTCGCCGGTCTGGAGTGCTCGCCGCATGCCCGCGAAGCGAAAAGAGGACTCGGCATTCACCCACTGCTGGGCAATAACCTCGCGCGTCGTGTCGAAGCTCAGAGGGGTGGACGACGCCGTTGCGCATGGCGGTGGGGCCGGACGATCCCGAGAAGCAGGCCGCATAGTCCGGCCCACCGCCGGCTGAACCTCAACTGTCAGTCCGCAAACTCGCTCGCTGTTTCCAAGCTTCGAACAGGGCGAGCGCAAGCCAATGACCGTAGCGACGAGCCATGTCCTCCGCCGTCTCCCGATCTACGTCATTGGTTCGACGAAGCGGATCAGCACCTCGAACGAGAAGGTAAGTCGTAATGTCGACATGCAATGGATTTCCCGTTTGCGTATGACCATCGCCTTCAACCTCGATGGCATGATGCAAAAGCGTCATCCCATTGCATTCCTCGTCGACGTCGACGCCTTTGTCCAGCAGGTTCCGCAGAGCAGGAAGGTCGCTCATCTCGACCGCAATATGCGCAGGCGTCATATATTCAACCACAACAACACCCTATCCACCACTTGTGACATCTACTTTAATTCCCGGAAATTCTTCGTTGAACTGATGGATCACTATCCTACACGACGGACAGACGGGCAACTCCGTGTACAAACTCACCGTACCGCGAACCGAGGCCGAGGGCGCACCCAATCGATTCGCAACATAGGTCAAGATTTTAAGCTCTGTATCCAGTTCCCGATCATTTGAACCGGTCGGAAAAGCCATATACCTGTGCGGGTTTCCATCCACGCCAGGCTTGGGAACCATCCCACCCCGCTCAGATTTTCCACTTACTGAGGTCAAGCTCATCGAACCCTGGCCATCGATCGAAACTTCGGCTGCAGCAATATTCGCTTCAGCTCGAACCGGCCCGGTCGACGCACCGAACTCCCTGATCGCTTTGGCCACCGCCTGCGCAAGATCCCGAGCAACTTCCGCCTTCGATCCCGCACCAACCGGACTGTTCTCCACGACGATCTTGGCCACTCCTGCTTTTTCTGCGTCGTCGTCGCATTCCTGAAAATTGTCCAGGCAATAAGTGGCGGCGATAACCTTCGCACCCTCAACGTCATTTTTATTTTCATTGAGGTGTTCAAGCGCCTTGAGACACGCCGTTCTACCCCAGCAGATGCTCGCAGTCTCATTTTCACTGATGGCCTGAAACGAGTTGTTCCACCAATCCTGAATAGAAGTCAAGTGACGAACCGAAGTAAACAAGTCATGCATATAGTCTCGATCAGATGTGCGCGGAGAATGGTTTTTTATCCACGCATTCCTGATATGCCGCTTTGCGTTAGCGGGCTGGCTCTTGAGGACGCCCTTTTTGGCAAGTTCCTCGCGTGTGTAGTGGCCGTTGATGTCATTGCCGCCCGGGGCGGTCGGGTCGATGCCGCAGTCACCGAGCCTGCCGATGCACCTGCCGACGTCGTTGTACTCGTTCAGCCCGGACGGATCACTTTTGAAGATCGGGCTGTTGCTGGAGTAGCTGTACCCGTTGATCTGCTGCGGGTTCGCCGGGTCGAATACCGGGTCCAGTGACAGAAAGCGACCGGCCGAAGAATCGTATGCTCGGGCGCCGAGTTGGGTGAGGCCGGTCGAGCTGTCGTCGGTTCCGCCGACGAAGCCCCGTTCGCCGGGCAGATCGACGGACGGCCCGCGAGGAGTCCCGAACGGGTCCTGCCTCCGCTGGGTCACGGTGAGATCGGCCGAGTCGACGGCGACCTGGCTCGTCCCCTGGTGGTCGCCGGCCAGCCACGTCAGCTTGCCTCCGGTACGGACCGCGACGATCCGGCTGCCGTGGCTGTAATACCGCGTCGTGCTGGCACTTTGCCCGGTCGGGTCGGCGTGGATCTCCTGTCCCCCCAGGTAAAGCGTGGTGCCGGACGGGTCGTGCCGCAGGAGCCTGCTGCCTCCGGCGTCGTAGACGAAGCTGGTCTTCGCCGAGCCTTCGGTGACCGAATCGAGCTGCCCCTCCGGTGTCCAGTCGATATTCTGCTCGGCTGCGACACCGGGCCGGGTCTTGGTATTGCCGATCTCGTCATAGGTGTACTTGCTGTCCGGCTTGCCCGGCACGCTGGTCGAGTTCAGCTGGTGCGGCTTCACTGTCCCCGCGTCGGCGTAGTTGTACTTCCGGGTCACCGCGCCCGTGCTCGTGTGTTGAGTGTCGGTCAGCCTGTTCCCGGACTTGTCGTAAGTGAACGACTGCCAGTACGGGGCCGGGCCCGCGAGAGACGCGGCGGACGGATCGCTGTCACAGGCCGCGGCAGGCGGGGTCCACGCGTCGGTGAGGCGCTGCAGGTAGTCGTAGCGGAAGCATTGGGTGTCGGCAGGCTGGTCCGGCGGGGTGTTGGAGATCGACGTGATGTTCCCGGCCGGGTTGTATGCGTAGTGAGTGTCCGATTGCATCGGGTGCGGGACCTCAGCGTCGACGATCGTCCGGTCCAGCCGCCGCGTGTGGTCGTCGTAGTAGTACGACAACCAGGTCCGCCGACCTGCCTTGCCGAGTTGCAGGCGTTGCGTCTCGCCGTAGGAGCTGTAGCTCGACTCGGTCACGTAATCGTCAGTGCCCGATGTCGTCATCGGGTCGCCTAGGTCATCGTAGACATACAGCATGCTTTCGGCGGCCAGGTCGCCTGCCGCGGGGAAACTGGAGCCGCCGAGGCTGCCGTCCGGGTTGTAGGACAGGAAAGTCTGGTACGAACCGGCCAGCTTGGGTCCTTCGGCGGCCGGGATGGTGACGGTCTGGATCGCCGGTTGGTAGAGCGGGGAGTACGCATTGACCTTCTCGGTATAAGCGTTGCCGTTGACCCAGCGGGTCGAGCTAGCCATCTGCCCGATGCCCTTGAACGCTGTGTCATAAACCCATTCAGCCATTTTCGTGCCGGTGGTGCTGCCCTGGTAGATGCCGGTCTTGCGGCCGAGGGCGTCGTAGCTGTAGGCGAGAGTGACATTGCGAGCGTCGGTCGCGCTGACTTGCTGGCCTAGCTGGTTGTAGGTATAGGTCGTGGTGCCACGGTCAGGATCGGTGGCTTGCCGCAGCTGGCCGTGGAGGTCGTAGCTGTAGGTCCAGTGGTTGCCGCTCGAGTCCGTCACCGACGCGAGCTGGTTCGCAGCCGTATATCCGTAGGTGGTCTCGTCGTAATCACCGGTCGGTTGTGCGCCGTGGTACTGCCGCAGCGCACGCGTGCGTCCGCGGGCATCCGTGACGGTCGTGGTGGGCACCCCGCCCGCCGGCGGGGTCACGCTGGTCCAGTCCCCGCCGTAAGTGGTTGTGGTGCGCCACTTTTCGGCACCGCCTGCCTGGTAGATAGCGGCAGTAGACCGGCCCGCGCCGTCGAACTGCGTGACAGTGACGCCCGGGATCTCGGTGTCGCTCGCGACCCAGAGCTTCGTGTCGACGTTCTGGTCGTTGTAAAACGGCTGGGTCGTCTTGTACGCGCGGTTCTGCGAGTCGTAGCGCGTGTCTACCAGCAGTCGACCGCCGCCGGGTGCGGGTGATTGCACTTGCCGAGGACGGTAGAAGCTGTCGTAGATCGTGGTCCCGGTGACGAACCGGCCGTTGGCGTTCACACTCGTCGTCGAAACGGCACTCGGCCCGTCATTTCGAATGTCGTATGCATAGCGGGTGTTGCCCTGGGGGTTGTCCGGACGTGGCCTGTTCGGCAGCCATATCTCGGCATTGCGGCCCAGCGCGTCGTAGGCGATCTCCTTGACCCGTCCGTTCGGATCAATCGTGGTCTTGGCTGCACCCCAAGCAGGTTCAAAGACAGTCGTCGTCTTCTGGTTGAGCGTGTTGGCAGTCACCAGCTGCGTGACCGGTCCGCCGGTCGCCGGCGTGTAAATGCTCGTGGCCTCGTGGCCGACGGCGTCGATGACTTTCGTGGTACGGCCGTAGACATCGCGCTCGGTCTTCGCGGCCGCCCGGTAGACCGGTTTGCCGTTGTCGTACCTGTCGAGGTCCTGTACCGACGTGACGTCACCGACGGTGGGTGCCGCGCCAGCAGGTTGGTTGTCGTAGAACGAGACGGCATCAGAGACAGCATCGCGCGGGTAGACCGGTGGTGTTCCACAAGCGACAGTCGTGCTCTCGACTCGGGACGGGTACGACAGCATCCACAACGCAGTGTTCTGCGCATAAGTCGTGGTAGTGCACTTGTCGTCCGCCGGGTCGCTCACGTCCCCGAGGTCGCTGACCTGCGTCGGCAAGCCGTTGGCGTCGTACGCGGTAGTTGTCTTCGTGGTTCGCCATCCGCCGGCAGCCAGCGCGGTGAAGCTTCGAGACGTTCCGGGATGAACGATGTACGCCTTGTACGTATCGCGTGTCGCAGTCGGCCCTTGCCAACTCGGTTCGCTGATGGACTTGCCGACAACAGGCCCGTTAGCGCCGTTTTTCGTGATGGCCTCAAGCGTGTAGCCCTGCAACCAGTCTTCGTCGGGATGGCTGCCGTTCTCGTCGTCGGAGACCGAGACCACACGGGTGCCGTTGTTGGGGAGCTTGTCCCCGTTCATCCCGCGGAAATAGCGGGTTTCCGAATAGCTCTGCGGGCCGGAGGGATCGTCCGGCCTGCCGTTGCGGACGATGACCTTCCCGAAGCCGCGGAACTCGTTCCAGGTCTTCTTGTCGTCAGAGGTGAATTCGGACGTGCTGTAGTGCCAGGCAGCGCCCTCCGGGTACTCGTAGGTGCTGAGCTGCTCGGTGCTCGAGCTGATTCGATCGGACTGGACGACCGACGAGACAACGTATTTTTGGAAGTAGTCAGTCCGCTCTGCGAAGTATCGCGGTGCCCAGGTCGTCGGGAAGCAGCGTTTCGTATTGGTTTCCGGGTTTGCGGGCAGCGAGGTCGCAGTGCAGTCCGGTTCGGCGTAGTTGACGGTCGTGACGCCGCCGGACTCGGAGACGATCGCGGACAGACGGTACCGGTTGAGCGGTCCGATGCCATCAGCTTTGTCAACGCGGTTAGCGAGGTGCTTGCCCTCGAACGTCACCGGAGGAAGCGATATCGGCGTGCCCACCAGGCCGGTGCGAGTGATGCCCTTCAACCACAGCGCTGCCTTCTCGCCGTCGCCGGGGTCCGGGAATTGCTGATCGAGCGACCAGCTGTTCACATCGGCGTAGCCGGTGCCCGACCTCACCTGCGTGGTGATCTTGGCGAGACGCTTCGTCGACCAGAACGTCGGGCTGGGGTGCTCTTTGCAGCTCGCGGTGTCGCATCGATCGGAAAGCGGTACGTCCGGCCAGTTTTCGGGCTTGTCGAAGGTGCACTGGCTGCCCGGGACGCAGCGATCCGCGGTCGTGAAAACGACCTTCCCCACGGCCGGTGCGGCGACGTGGGTGTTCAGTCCGTATTGGATCTCCCGCAGGGTGCCGCCGCGGACGTAAGAAACCGGAGTGTCCTTGCCGTTCTGGCCGTAGTTGTTGGTCTCGACGTCGTAGGTATAGAGAATTTCGTTGCCGTGCGGGTCGATGACCTTGTCGAGGTTCCAGCGGTAGCCCTGGACGCAGGAGGATTCCTCGAAGTTGCCGCTCGCGGCATGACAGGGTTCGCCAGCGTCGTCGCCGTAGACCGGAACGGTCCAGGTGGAGTTCGCCGAAGCGGTCGAGCCGAAGAAGTACTGGGTGCCGTCGGTGGTGGTGATCTTCCAGGACTCGCCGTCCTTCGCACTGTTTCCCGCACCAGTCAGGTGCTCGATCCGGGCACCGGTGTCGCTCCGTTGCCGCCACACGTTCTTCGTCGTGTCGTGGATCAGCATGCCGCCGGAACCGTTGTACGCGGCGGTCGCGTTGTCGGACTTCCAGCACAGGTCGCCGACCTTCGGCGGGGTGGTCCCGCCTTCCTTGTCGTCCCGGCAGGCACCGTAGGTGCGTTCGACGAACCCCGGCGCGAGGTCCCATCCGTCGCCTACCCACGACGCCTGGTTGTTCGTGGCGCTCGTGCGTCCGTCCACTGCGGACGACGAATAGGACAGCCCGAGGTTCGGGGTCAGGTCGCCGGGCACTGGCGGGACTTCGAGCGGGTAAGACCAGCTGAAGTCGCCGGTCTGCGCGCTCACGTCCCAGGTCGCGGACGGGCTGAGGGAGGTCGCCTTGGAGTTTCCGCCGCCGTCCGGCGCGGTCGATCCGGCCGGCTGGTTTCCGCGCAGTGCGCGAGTGGATGCCTCGTCTGGTGCCCGGGGCGTCATCGTCTGCTGCGTCACGTTGGTGGAGTTGACGGTCGGCAGCGGAACGCTGGGTCCCCCGGCGGCGCTCGCGATGTTCTCGGTGCTGACGGCGGTGAGCACGAGTGAGCAGATGAGCGCCGCGGTGATGCCGCGACGAGTGCGGTGCGTCGGCGACTTGCGCATGGTTCCTCCAGGCTGGGCAGGACGAAGTCCTGGGAACGCGAGGCGGGGGGCGACGGCGGGTGGCGGGACCACCCGCCGTCGCAGCGGTTCGGGACGGATCAACCAGGCGAAACAGCGGTCTTTGCCTGGACCGAGACAGACTTCTCCGGAAGGAACAGTGCGGAGCTTGCTCGGATACCTGCTGGGAATACCGGAGCCGTGTCGGGCACCTTGTCCAGCGTGTAGCCCAGCGGCTGGTCGACGACCCAGCCCTCGCAGTCGGCTCTCGCGCTCACCAGCGACTCGCCAGCAGGGCTGGAGCACCGATAGATCGCATGCGCCTCGGCGCCTGCCGGGGCGGCCGTCCACAACCGGCCCATCGCGCCGATCACTGTCTTCCCGCCGCAAGCGGGATCGAGCGAAGCGAACTGGTCAGTGTCCCGCCGGCAGCTGATGAGCGGTTGAGTGCCGGAAGGAGAACCGAGCGACACAAAGCCCAGCGGTCCCTCGAGGAAGTATCCGGGTGCCACTCCGGCGGAAGTGCTGAAGTGGTCCTCCGTCGTGCTGTTGTTGTAGCGGAGAAGCGGCGCGTACGCGAGCGTGTAGCCCAGGACCCCTTCCACCGTGGCTCCTTCGCACGCCGCGTCCAGCGACTCGAAGTGGTCCGGTCCGGTGTTGCAGCGGTAGACCGCGACGGTGTCGATGTTTGTCGGCTGGACGGTGTACACCGATCCAATCGGGCCGCCGACCGACTGGCCCTCGCAAGCCGGGTCCGGCGAGGTGAAGGCATCTACGCCCGCGTAGCAGGAGAACAGCGTGCGAGTGTTGGGCTGACTGCTGTCGATGAGCAGGCCCAGCGGCCGGTCGAAATGATGACCAGCCGGTGCGGGATTGGCTGTGGCGGCCGTCGCCCTGCGCCCGGCGCCGTCGACGTACCGTCCGAGCTGCCCGGCCGCAGTCGCCGGCCAGTTGTCCCGCCGTTGGATGGCGTCGTCGGACAACACGTCGTAGTGCGTCGAAACTTCATCGATCTGCCCGGGGAAGAACTCTGCTGGGCTGCCGTTCACGAGTCCGCGGCCAATGGCGAAACCCTTGGCTGCGGGCCAGGGCGCGACGTTGTTCTGTACGCCGCCGAGTTGTCCGTCCACGTAGATGCGGAACTGTTTCGCAGCGGCGTCGTAGACCCCGGTAAGCGCGGTCCACCGATTCGCTTCAGGCACTTGGAACGAAGCGGTGTAGTTCAGCGGTGCAGCGTCTTTGTCCTGTGTAGCCGCGCCGAAGACCCAGCGGTTGAGTTCCGGCCGGTACTGCAGCACGAACCCGCTCATCCGCGTTCCGTCCTGGCTCACCACGGTGGCGACCCGGTCAGCGCGAGCCAGTTTCGCCCACGCGGACACCGTGAAGCTTCGGGTCATCGGCACACCCACCTCGGAGGTCGTCGCGGTGCCGTTCGTCCCGTCGAGCTGCAAAGCGTTGCCCATGACGCCGTTGGCGACGATCGACGCCCCGCCGGACAACGTCGCGTCGTTGTGCCGCCACGAGTAGTCGCGTCCGGTGCCGTTGTCGAAGTGCCACTGCCCCGCGTCCGCCTCGGAGACGTCCGCGATCACCCGTCGGATTTCGCCGTCGCTGAGCGCTTTGCCGAACACGCGCACGTCGTCGACGGCCCGGGCGTAGAAGCCCGTGTTCTGGCCGTTCCACTTGCTGCGGCCGATGGTGAACGGACCGCTCGACGCGCCGATCGTCACCCCGATCTGGATCGCGGTCAGCGCACCGTTGACGTACAGCTTCATTTCGTGCGCTGCGGCGTCGTACACGACACCGAGATGCGTCCATTCACGCGGTGAGACCTTGACGTCCGACACGATCGTCGTGACTGCCGGGTTGTCCTGGTCCGACTGCGGTACGGCCACCGTCCATTTGCCCGTGCTGCCGCTGTAGCGGAGCTGGAAGGCGCTGGTCCGGTTGCCGTCCTGGCCCAAGACCGCGTAGTCGTGGGTCCCGGCGTCGGTGAGTACCGTCCACGCCGTCGCGGAGAAGCTCTTCGTCGTGTCGAGCACCGGGCCAGAGGTTTCCGCGTAACCCGACGTGCCGTCGAACCACACGGCCGCGCCGTTGCGCCCGCCGGACCATTCGGCCCCGCCCTTCATCGTGGCGGCCTTGTTCTGTCCGCTCGAATCGCCGGCCGCGGTGCCGGTGTTCTCGTCGAACTTCCAGTACGCCTTGTCGGCAGTCGGCAGATCCGGCGGCGTTTCGTCCAGCGCCGGGTAGGAGGAATACAGCGCGAAGATCCGGTCCCGGTCCAGTGCGCCCGAGTACAGCCGCACGTCGTCGACGCGACCGGGCCAGAACTGCGCCGGCGCACCGGCGACCTTTCCTCGGCCGAGTTCCGCGCCGCCGCTCGCCTGCCAGGCGGAGTCGAGCGTTCCGTCGCCGACCCGCTTGCCGTTCACATAGAGCCAGGTCTTGCCGGTCTGCTTGTCGTACACGCCGGTCAGGAACGCCCAGGTGTTGATTTCCGCGGGCAAGGTGGACACCGCGGCCTTGGCCACCGTCGGACTGTCCACATCGGATCCAGACATCTCGAATACCCATTTGCCGCAGGCATTCGGGTCGGTCGACATCCCGTCGAAACAGAACGCCGACATGTCGTCGGCCACGTGGCCGAGCCGGAACTTGCTCGTGTGCACGCCGTCGAGGCTCACCGCGGTGAACTTCGACGTAGTGTCGCTCTTGCGATCCAGGTACACCCACGCCGACACCGTGAAGCTGTCGTCGCTGCGCACGTCGACACCGGTGGTCGAAGCCGCTCCAGTCTTGCCGTCAAACAAGACAGCATTGCCGACCCGTCCGGTAACCAGACGCGCACCACTGTTCAGCGAACCCGTCCGCGCGCCTGCCGAATCAGCCACGTTGGCACCGCTCGACTCGTCGAGCTGCCACTTGTGCACCAGGTTGAGTTCCTTGCCCGCCATAGTGCGGATCTCGTCGCTGAGCAGCGCACGGGGGTAGACCTTGACGTCGTCGACGGCCCCGGAAAGCTGGCTTCCCCAGGCTCCGTCGGCTTTCCCCCGGCCGATGTCGAACTCGCCGGTCGCGTTCCACACCGTGTTCACGATCTTCGTGCCGGTAAGCGTCCCGTTGACATACAGCTGGATTTCCTTGGTCGCGGCGTTGTAGCTCGCCACGAGGTGGGTCCATACTCCGGCCTGTACCGGCTGGTCCGACTGCACCAGCACTGCCGGCGGGGCGTCGGAGTCGGCGGCGCACATCGCGAAAGCCCACCGATCGGCAGCACTGCCGGTGTAGCCGAGGATGAACGACGAGGCGCGAGCACCGCTCTGGCTCACCACCGAGCCGACCCCGGCGGTCTTCACGCCGAGTTTGACCCAGCTCGTAACCGAGAAGCTCTTCGTGGTGTCAACTGCTGGCGGCGCGCTCACCGCACCGTCCGCGCCGGTGAGGTTCGCGGCCAGGTCCTTGGGGTCCGGGTTGTTGTTCTGCCCCGGAGTCCACTCAACCTTGCCGACGACAGTGCCGTTCAGGCCGCGGCCTGAGCCGTCCTTCACATCACCGTCCAGCGCCCACGAGGCGGCGGGGACACTGTTCTGCGCGACGATGCCCTGGATCTCCGCTACCCCGAGCGGGCGGCTGTACGCGCGGACCTCATCGACCGCCCCGGCCCAGAAGCCTGTCGGCCCGCCGTACTGTCCGCGGCCGATCACGAACGCGCCGCTCGCCATCCATGGTGCGGCAGGTGCCGACGCGGTTCCGGCTTGGACGCCGTTGACGAACAGCGTCAGCGTCTTGGCTGAACTGCTGTACACCCCCGAAAGATGCGTCCACACGCCCGGTTGAACCGTATTCGCGGCCGATCGTGCCTCAGCGGCCGCGCCGCCGGTGGCGTCGCCGCCGTTCATGCCGAAGATCCAGGTTCCGCCGTTCTGCTTGAGGTAGAAGCCGCTGGCGTTCACCCCGTCCTGAGACACTGCGGCCATGTCGCCGAGCTTGCTCGGCTGCACCCATGCGTTGACCGTGAAGCTCTGGTCCGTGCGCACCGCGGGCCCGGCAGTCGATGCGAAACCTTGCGTGCCGTCCAGTGCGAGAGCGCCGTTGACGGCTCCCAGCTGTGTGAACGCTGCGCCAGCGTGGAGTGCGGCCATTTCGCCGCCCGCCGCACTGTTGCGGGCCGTCGTGCCCTCGGCGTCGTCGAAGTTCCAGTACCCAGCTGTCACGTTGTCGAGCGTGACGATCGACTTCACTTCCGAATCGCCCAGTGCCCGGTCGTACGTGCGGACTTCGTCAATCGCGCCTGAGAAGTAGTCCGCACCAGTACCTGAAGGTGTGCTGCGACCTAAGGCGAACTCTCCGTTGGCGGCCCACGGCGAGGTCCAGTCCGCAGTCCCCGCCAAGTCGCCGTTGACGTAGAGCCGCACCTTCTTCGCCGCCGCGTCGTACACCCCGGCGAGGTGCGTCCACGTACCCGACGCTGCCCTCTCCGGCGATAGGATCGTCGTCGGAGCGGCCGACGCGGAGTCCGACGGACGCAGTTCTATCGCCCACTTGTCGGATCCGGTACCGGTGTAGCCGAGTCGCACCATGGTCGCGGCGCTGCCGTTCTGGCTGAGCAGCGTTTCCCAGTTCGACGTCTTCGTCGCGAGGTTCACCCAGCCCGCGAACGTGAATCCGGCGGCAGTGCTCGCCGAAACCGGAGCCGTCGCGTAGTCGCTCGAGCCGTTGAGCTTCAACGCGGACCCGATCGAGCCCTGCACATACGAAGGAGCGCCGTGCAGCGTCGCGTCCCGGAAGCCGAGCGTCGCGGAGTCCTTGGGGGAACCGTCGAACGACCACTGGGCGAGCGGCCCGTTCCCTGCCCGGACATAGAAGTGGTACGCCTTCACCGGGCTGCGGTGGCCTGCCCGGTCGACGCTCTGCACATACAGGTCCCGCGGCCCGTCTCCCGGAGGTGCCAGGGTGACCGATGCCTTGCCGCCCAGTGCGTCCGCGTCGATCTTGGTCGAGGGTGCGTTGTTCCAGCCGTAGAGGTAATGGTCAATGTCAGCGACGCCATTCGCGGTAAAGGTGAAGGTGTCCGACACCCCGACACCGCCGTGCCAGGTGTTGTCCTCGCGGTACACCGGCGCGGACACTGCGGGAGGCTTGTCCACTCCGACCTGGTCGACCACGAATGCGGGTCCTGATGTGGAGAGTCCGCGGTCGGCACGGTCGAACGCGGTCACCTTCCAGGTGATTGACTGGCCGTTGCGACCCGACAAGTCGACGGTCGTGCTCGCGAACGCGCCGGACGCCTGGTAGATGTCCGGCTCCCGGTGGTCGACCGCCGGGCCGCCGTAGATGTCCCAGATCGCCTTGAGCTGATCGTTGCCGTCCGGGTCGGACAGCCTGGCCAGCAGCCGGACAGAGCTGTCGCCGACGTACGGCTTGCCGCCGCACCACTTGCACGGGGCCGGCAACGGCGGATCGGTCTTCACTTCGTACGGCGAATTCGGCCGACTGTTGTACCAGACCCGGAGGAAGGTCGTCGGGACGTCGAACTTGCGCCACCAGGCACGATCGCCCTCGTTACCCGCCTGCAGGTAGTAGTTGCTCACCGTGCCGGGGCGGACATCGCCGGGATTGAGGTCGAACCCGACACCCTTGTAGCCCTCGCAGCCCGCGTAGTTGCTCGGCACCTGCGCGTCCGGACCGACCTGGCCGCCGCCGGGCATGTTGTTCCAGGTGGTGCCGAACGAAAGCCCAGCCCCGGCGAGGAACAGCTTGTGATTGTTGGTGCTGCACTGCGGCCCGTAGACCACTGTGGTGTCGAAGTGCACGTCGTTGATGATCTTGTCGGCGAGGAACGTCGTGTCGAACTGGAAGTAGGTCCGCGCCAAGCCGATGCCGTTGCAGCCGGCGAAATCGCAGTTGCCGACCTTCGCCCACGCGTCGGCGTCGTTCGTCCCGTTGACGTAGGTCTGGTTGGGCTTGCCGGAGAAGACCTTCGCCCACATCGACTGGTTCCAGCCGCGCATGTCGGGGTCGATCACTACCGGGAAGGGCGTCGACGGGTCATCCAGCATCGCGGTCGAAGGACGGAGAACCAGCATCGAATCCTTGACGGACGCTCCAACCTGGGCCCTGGCTGTCTCGGGTCCGCGAGCGTCCCACATCGACGACGAGGGCGCGGCGAAGACGATCTTCCCGGACGGATCGGTCGCCTTGATCCGTCCTGCGTCGTCGCTGCTGACCGAGAGGCCAGCTGCGGAAAGCTTGAAGGAAATCGCGCGCAGCGCCGGGTTCTTGGCCGCCTCCGCGGTCTTCACGACCAGCCGCTGGTTATAGCCGTCCGCGACCGCCTGCATGACGAGGTCGACGCCAGGGAAAACCTCACGGTACGTCGCGTTCGGACCCTCGAGAGCCGGGGCGGGGAGCTTGTGCGGCCAGGCCAAGGACAGCTTCTTGTCACCCTTGCCAAGCGTCACCAGCGGAGCATCGCCACCGGCGGAGAACGACAGGTCGTTCACCGTCGCCTGTGGCCGGACCGCCCCGTCGGCAGACTTGGCGAGAGTCGCATCCACTGGCACCCAACCGTTGCCGTGCCGCACGCGCACGGGCATGGAAGCCAGTTCCGCGGTCGACTGCCCGTCCGGCTGAGCGAAGACTCGCTTGGTCTCAGTGGTTTGGTCCGCCACTTCAACCTGCGTGCCCTGCTTCCGGGCAGCCGCGAACGCCGCGACCGCATTAGCCGCGGAATCCACTGGGGTGACATTCGGCTTTGCTGGCGTGCTCGCCGTGACGATCCCGAGCACTCCTGCCAGGAGGACCACGACCAACCCGAAAACGCGCAGCTTGAACCCGCGCGCCAGTCTTCGACGCTTCACGAAAGGTGGCCCCCTCGGCCTGGTCAGCGCGCGTCCCCCGACCCGCACGACCGGAAAGTAAAGAGAAGAATCCACGACTGTAGAGAAACGGCAAAGCCGCCGTTCGGGTGACCACTTTGGTCAGAACCTCGACAATGTCGCCAGATGTCCGTATTGCCGCAATAGAACCGCGATGTCGCGCCCGCTTGAGCCGCCGGACGGAGCAAGCGTTGTGCCGATTGGTCTAGACCGGATGATCAAGTTGTTATCAACTCACGGTAGTGGCTGGCCGCAAAGGATGGTCCGCTGAGCGGCACCGTCCGATCGACGCGTCAGAGGACCTTCTGTGCTCCAAGAGTTACCGACAACGGAAGGGTCGCTTCTCGGTCGTGGCGCCACTAGGCCGGAGGGACGCAGGCCCGCTCGTCCTCGCCGACGCAGCAGGTCTTGTGTTCGAAACTGCTGGCGTCGACGTGCCCTGCTGTTCTCTGCCCCGAACCGAGCACCCGCGGGACCTCTGCCGGGCCTCGAGGTGCTCCAGGCCGAACGCGCCAACTGTCCACACGCGAGCAGCCTCGTTCAATTCCGACTGATGGTTCGGGTGACGGCGGCAATGACCGTTGAAGCCAGGAGCCACCCTGCAAGGACAGCAATCCACACGACTATGCGCCCGATACCGACAGCGGTGTAGGACTTTTCCTGCCCGAGGTCAAGTATCGGCAGAACGACGTCGAGCGCGTAAACAGCAGAGTTGAACGGAGGAGCCGATCCGGTAACGGGGTGAGGTCTCCAGACGGTGCTGCAGACGGCCACAACTATGGTCAATCCGGCTAGCCAGGCCAAGGCACGAACTGGCCGGTATCCGTACCCGACGGTGACATCTTGAAGAAACCCCCAAAGCTTGGGGAGGAAACGTTGCCGGCGCGTCCGATCGCGGCACTTCGCAAGCAGGACCGTGCGAGCATCGTGATCACGACCGGCTTCGCGATATTGCCGCGCGAGCTGCTCGTACGGCTGCGGTGAATCCGAGCCCTCATCGCGCTTCAGCCACGCGATGCGTTCTTTCGCAGGCAACAGTGGGCGAAGCGTCTCGTACGTCATTCGATCCACATTGAGTACCTTGGGCCAAGATTTCTGATTGTCCACCAGCGAGGTGACAACCGAACCAGACAGATTGATCCGTGCCAGATCGGCGGGGAGAACCTCTAGACAGAGTATGTTGAGGCGGCTTTCTAAAAGAGACAGCCTGTGCTCATCGTCCACTCGATAGGTCAGCTTCACACCCCCGCCGACGGTCGCCGAGTCGAGATCGACCGCTCCGCCGATCCTCGCTCCATACCCGACAGTGACATCGCCGGATACAGCTATCTTCGGCGCACGAAGAGCCGGACGACCGTCGGCGGCAAGGTTAGCCCCGTCGAGTTCAAGGCCAGCGCCAATGTCAGCGCTCCACAGGTTCAAGCCGCCGCAGACCGTCAGGCCGCGGGCGTAGCAGCCGCCTGCGACCTTGATGCTGGGTGCACTGATCGCGTAACCGCCTTCTCGTTCCCCTACTTTTGTGCCGGTAAGCCAAAGGTCGCCGCCGACACGCGCGCCGAACAGATCAATACCCCCGTCGATTCGACTACTCACGATGCGTACATCCAGCCGCGCAAGGAGGTTGGATGCACGCAACGCCGGCAAGCGTCCGGAGGAGAGGGTGGCGTCGCAGAGTTCCAGAGAGGCACCGATTTCGGCTCCCCAAAGGTTGATGGCGCCCAAAGCTTCCATGCGATTTGCATAGACGCCGCCTGCTACGCGGAGGCTCGGCGCATTGATAGCGTGGGCTTCTTGCCTGGTCCCCCGCACGCACGACCCAGTGAGCCAGAGCTGCCCGTCAATTCGCGCACCGAACAGGTCGATCCATCCGATACGCGTGTCCGTCAGAGCAAGGTCGCGTGCTATCCGCAGAGATCGTCCATCGAACGCGGCCATCGTGCACGTGCGGAACTCCAGCAGCCTGACATCGCTGTCCCCGATCGCGACCGGCTCATCGAACGTACAGTTCTCGAACACGAGCGGGACTTCGACGTCCGCGTTTCGCAGTTCTAGCGCACCGCTGATGCGCGCGTCACACAGATGAAACAGCGGTGCTCGTCCGCGCTGTGGAGTCGCTCGGCCGAGCAGGACCCGCATGATGGTCGTCGCTGCCACTGATGCCAGACGTACCGGCTCACCCCTTTGGACATGACTCGCGATGCGTTGCTCGATCACGCGTTCAGGATTGCGGTTGCGCATAATCACGGACTATTCCGCAGAGGCACAGCCAGCGCGATCGTCCGAACGCTCGAATCGAAGCCCCTCGAAGTTCGCGCAGCTTCACGGCCGGAGCCTGCGCCGCCGGACGAGGGACCTTCGCCACGGCACCACGTGCAGCCCTGGACGCCACCACTTGAACCGCGTCCGAGCGGCCCGCCCTACTCCCCCGCGCCAGCGCACAAGCTCTAGCGGTGATGCGCAGCCTCCGCTGAGGCCCATGTTCATCGCAGTGCTCTGGCCCGCCTGAGCCGATGCTCCCCACCCGGTGCCACGGCCCGAACGGCCCTGCGGCGCACGGGACCGAGTCGGATGTTTTCAGCCCTTTAGACCCGTAGCTGGTCACCGCTGGCTCCGACTTCACCGAGATCACCTACGACGCGGGCGCAGTCTGGGTTTATGTGGACTATAGGCCATTGCGAACACGACCGAAGCACTCTAACTCGAAACAACGAATGTGACCATACTTCTATGATCGTCGCCATTTCGCCTAAAAAACTCCCCAGCAGCTCGATCGACAGCTTCCACAGCATCCTCCCTAGCTGAAAAATCTTCCCAATTTACGTGCCAGTTATCGTAACCTGGTCGCAATTCGCCCCGCGCATCCGTGACCCATAGATCGCCACCCAAGACCGACATTCCGCTATCCAGAAGTTCCACAAGGACAGCACTGGCTATACCAATCGGAAAAGCTAGCTCAAACACGCCGCAAGAGGCCAAGTCGATAGCCTGACTCGCCAATGAATCACCGATCGCCCGCGCAACCTCAGACTGACTCACTTATTTTCGATCTCTCTCGAATTGTCGATGGTTGATGTTACCGTCTTGAAGCCCATAGTTCCACGAAGACGCACATGCGTATAGGACCTTCCATCCCCACCAGTCTCATCCGCCCAGAAGCGAGCACCGCCAGCGACGGCGAGGGCGGTGCCTCCCACCGCGGCACCGCTGGGCACGAACCAGATCCGGACCTCGGCCATGCCCTTGATGCGCCCGATGACGTCGGGATCGCGGAACAGCCGTCCACGAATCCTTCGACTCGGAAACTCGCAAACGGTCTCCAAGCGCTTCTTGACTTTGCACCGATCCACTCCCAAAAGTCATCCCCGGTGGCACCGCCTCCGTGTCCCGTGCTTCCCGACGCACCGCGGTTCCTCGGCGCAGCCTGGTGGTGCCCGGCCGAAGACGAGCGAACCCATGATTGGCAGGAGCACGCGGAGACTTGGTGCAACCGCACACGTTTTGTTCGTACCGCCGCAGCTCCAACCGCCGTGGCGGCAGGCGTCGCCGCTTCTGTCGGGCATGCCACACGGACACGACCGGCTCAGCATCGACATCGGAGTAAGCCGGCGCACGATCACAGACCGGTACCGCGTCCTCGCCGCGCTTTGACCGCGGATGCCTAGCGCGAACGCCCTTCAAATTCTGAGTGGCACTCCCAGTACCTGTATCGCCAGGGTCTCCCAGCCGCCCAGAACTCCTGTCAACCTGAGTCGGCTCGCTTCCACAACAAAAGGAACAAAGACCAATGGTCACCACTCACTCAGACCTTTTCGACCTGAGCGGGAAGTACGCACTTGTCACCGGCGGCACCAAAGGCATTGGGATGATGATCGCGCGCGGCCTTCTCCAGGCAGGCGCCCGCGTCGTTATCAGCTCACGCACCACAGACGCATGCACCGAAGCACAAAAAATACTGTCCGAATTCGGCGACGTTCAAGCCATCCCCGCCGACCTGTCCAGGCACGATGAGTGTCAGCGTCTCGCTGATCTTGTCCAGGCCGAGTCGGAAAAGCTGGACATCCTCGTCAACAATGCGGGCGCGATGTGGCGCGAGCCGCTGGAGACGTTCCCCGACGAGGCTTGGGACTCGGTGCTCGATCTCAACCTCAAGTCGCCGTTTTGGCTGGTGCGGGCGCTGCTTCCGGCGCTTCGCCGGGCGGGCGGCGCGGAGGATCCCGCGCGGGTCATCAACGTCGGGAGTATCGCTGCCATTCACGTCGCCGAGTCGCCCAACTATTCCTACGCCAGCAGCAAAGCGGGGCTTCATCAGCTCACCAGGGTGCTGGCCAGGGAACTGGGCCCACAGCACATCACGGTGAACGCGGTCGCCCCGGGACCATTCCCGTCGCAGATGATGGCGGGCACGCTTGAGGCCGTTGGCGAGCAGATCGCGGCGAAGGCTCCGTTGCGGCGGCTCGGGCGCGACGACGACATGGCGGGTATCGCGGTGTTCCTCGCCAGCCGGGCCGGGGCTTACCTCACGGGTGCCGTTATCCCGGTCGACGGTGGCATCGCCTCGACCGCGTCGGGGACCTGAGGGGTACTGGCGGGGCCTCCCTTCGCCGGGTGAGCAGGGCTTATGGTGAGGGGGTGGCCGAGCGCACTGAGATCAAGGAATTCCTGACCTCGCGTCGCGCGCGGATCACGCCTGAGCAGGCTGGGCTGCCCGCTTACGGCGGGAACCGCCGGGTCAAAGGTCTGCGGCGCGAAGAGGTGGCCCTGCTGGCGGGGGTATCGGTCGACTACTACGTGCGGATGGAGCGCGGCAGTCTCGCCGGGGCCTCCGACGGGGTGCTCGACGCGTTGGCTTCTGCCTTGCAGCTCGACGAGGCCGAGCGCGATCATCTCTTCCACCTCGCGCGGCAGTCCAGGGCACCACGCCGCCGACGACCCGCCGCGACGGTGCGTCCGGCGCTTCAGCGGGTGCTCGACGCGATTACCGACGCGCCGGCGTGGATTTGCAACGGCCGTTATGACGTGCTGGCCACGAATCACCTTGCCCGCGCGCTGTATTCGCCGGTGCTGGCCGACCCTCGACGGCCGGCCAACACCGCGCGGTTCGTGTATCTGGAGTCTGAAGCGGCGAGAGCGTTTTTCGTTGACTACGACCGCGTCGCCCGTGATGTGGCCGCGAAACTGCGCATGGAAGCCGGTCGCAATCCGCACGACGAGGAGCTGATCGCTCTGGTCGGCGAATTGTCGACGCGCAGCGAACTGTTTCGACGGCGGTGGGCCGCTCAGGACGTCCGGCTCCACCGGTCCGGGCGCAAGCGGCTGCACCATCCGGTCGTGGGCCAGCTCGACCTGGACGTCGAGTCGATGGACGCCGAGCCCGGCCTGCTCCTCAACGTCTACACCGCGCCCGCTGGCACGCCGGCCGCGGACGGGCTGGCCCTGTTGACGTCGTGGGCGGCCAGCCAGGAGAAGCCGGCGACCGGGATTCAAGCGCTCAGCTGACCTCCATCTCGCGCTCCCAGCTGCCGCGCGTGTCGACGTCCGCGGCGTCCGCCAGTGCCTCCAGCTCCGCGATTTCCTCGTCGGCGAGCGCGATGCCGCGGGCCCGGACCACACCGTCGACGTGAGCCGCCTTCGTGACTCCGATGATCGGGGTGGTCCCCTTGGCGATGGCCCAGGCGGTCGCGACGTCGGCTGCGGACGCGCCCGCCTCCGCGCCGATCGCTGCCATCCGGTCCGTCAGCGCCTGTAGCTGGGGCAGGATGCCGTTGTACACGGCTGCCCGGTTGCTGCCCTCCGGCAGCGGGCTGGCCGGACTGTACTTGCCGGTCAGCGCGCCTTGTTCGAGGACCATGTAGGCGAAGAACCGCACGTCGTGCGCGCGGCAGTGCTCGAGAATGCCCGCGCGCTCGGAACTCCGGTACAGCAGGCTGTAGTGGTTCTGGACCGCCTCCACGCGGAAGCCGGCCTCGCCGAGGATCTGATCGGCGAGGGCGATCTCCTTCAGGTTGTGGTTCGAGACGCCGACGTGCTTGATCCGGCCGCTCCGCAGCAGCGGAATCAGCCGCGGCGTCCAGCGGGCCACGTCGGCGGGGTTGTGGATCCAGTACAGGTCCACATAGTCCGTGCCCAACCGGTCGAGGCTCTGCTCCAGCATGTCCGCGACCGGATCGTCGCCGTCGCCCGCGGCCTGCGGCGTGAACTTCGTCGACAGCTGGTACTCGCTGCGAGCGTAGCCTTTCAGCGCCTGCGCGAGGGCGGTCTCCGAGCGGCCCATGCCGTACACCACCGCGGTGTCCCACAGGGTCAACCCGTTCGAGTGCGCCTTGTCGACGACCTCTCGCAGTCCGGACTCGGTCAACTGGCTGCCGAAATAGCCGTCGCCCGGCTCGCCGCTGTCTCCCCAGGCCCACGTGCCCAGTGCCACGCTCGTCATGTTCCCTGTCTCCGTTCTTCAGCCGTGGAAGGTCGATCTCCAGGAGATCCCGAGCGCCGCGGGCGGAGAAGGTCGCGCTCATCGGGGGTACCGGCTCAACCCCCTCGCGCCGTGACCAGCGGCTACCGTGAAGGACATGGACCAGCAGCCCGGAAACCGCGACGACATCCGGCACTTCCTCGCCAGCCGGCGCGCCAAGATCACCCCGGCGCAGGCTGGGCTGCCGACCAGCACCCGCCGCCGGGTCGCCGGGCTGCGGCGCGAGGAGGTCGCCGTCCTCGCCGGGGTGAGCACGGAGTGGTACACGCGGCTGGAGAAGGGGCACATCGGCGGCGTTTCCGAAGACGTGCTGGACGCGGTCGCGCGCGCCCTGCGGCTGGACGACGACGAACGCACCTACCTGTTCGACCTGGCCCGTTCGTCGCGGCCGGCGAAGCGCGCGCCGTCGCGGCGCAAGGACGTCGAGGTCCTGCCGCAGGTCCAGTGGCTGCTCGACTCCATCACGATGTCCTCGGCGTTCGTGCGCAACGGCCGCACGGACGTCATCGCCAGCAACCCGCTGGCCCGAGCCCTGCACGCGCCGATGTTCGACAGCCCCACCACCGACCAGCGCGGCCGCCCCAACATCTCCCGCTACATCTTCCTCGACCCCGGCGCACGGCAGTTCTTCACCGACTGGGACGCGGCTGGTAATGCCACCGCTGCGCTCTTGCGCGCCGAGGCCGCACGCGAGCCCCACGACCGGGCGCTGCGCGAACTCATCGGCGAGCTGTGCACCCTCAGCCCCGAATTCCGCGGGCTGTGGGCTGTGCACGACGTCTTGATCCGCCATGACGGCGTCAAACGGCTTCAGCATCCCGACGTCGGGCAGTTGGAGCTGACTTTCCAGTCCCTTGACCTGCCGCTGTCCGGGCGGGCCGTGCACAACCTGGTCACTTACACGGCCGAACCTGGTACTGCGTCTGAGGAGCGGCTCAAGCTCCTCGCCAGCTGGGCGGCCACGCAGACCCAGGAGACCCGGTGAATCGGTGCTAACCCTGACGTAGCCGGGTCAAGGTGTGCTCGACATTGCGGCGAGTGGCCTGTGCCGCGGCCTCCGGATCGCCAGCCTCGATGGCGTCGACCAGGTCGTGGTGGGCTCGGTGGAGATCGTCCGTGCTTTCCCCGGCGGTGTCCAGCGTGGTGACGCTCGTGGCGACGGCGCGCATGGCGTCGAGGAAGGAGTCGAAGACGTCCAGCAGCACCGGGTTGTGCGCCGCCGCGACGACTGCCCGGTGGAGGGCGATGTCGGCGTCGAGCAGTTTGGGCAGCGAGCCGACGCGGTCGCGGGCGGCCAGCGCTTTGCGGAGGGCCTTGAGATCCGCGGCGGTGCGGCGGGTCGCGGCCAGGCTGCCCGCCTCGACCTCCAGTGCGACGCGGACCTCGTACACGTCGATCACCTCGGCCTTGCGCAGTTTGCGGTCCAAATCGGACAGCGGGGTCGCGGAGGCGACGTAGGTGCCCGAGCCCTGCTGGGAGTACAGCTGGCCGGCCGAGATCAGGGCGCGGACGGCCTCCCTCGCGGTGGACCGGCCGACTCCGAGCAGCTTGCTCAGTTCGACCTCGTTGGGCAGCTTCGCCCCGACCGGCCACTCCCCTCGCCGATCAACCGGCGCAGCTCCGCCGTCGCCGCGTCGACCAGCGAGGTTCGGTGGACCGGCCGGACCGTCATATCGCGTTCCTCTCGATCACCCGGGCAATGTATCAGGTCACCAGCTCCTCAGATGAGTTTTCGCATGGCTGAACGGGCAGGACGCGGTCGCGCAGCCGGGTGCCGAACAGCACGGCCACCCCGAACACCACGAGCACCGCGCCGAGCGTGAACCGCAGGCCTTCGGTGTCGGCCAGCCAGCCGAACAGCGGCGAACTCAGCCCGCCGACCGACATCGCCAGGCCGAGGGTCAGCCCGCTGGCGGTGCCGGGACGCGTGGGCAGGTAGTCCTGGGCGAGCGTCACCTGGTTCGCGAACGGCAGGAACATGGCCAGCCCGAACAGCACGGCACTGAGTTCCAGGACGAGATGGTTCGGGCTGAGCACGATCCCCGCCAGCGCCGGGATGCCCAGCAGATACCCGGTCCGGATCGGCATCAGGCGGCCCATCCGGTCGCCGAGCCAGCCGCCGAGCAGGGTGCCCGCGGCGCCAGCGAGCGTGAACGAGGTCAGCGTGACCGCGGCGGCCGCGGTCGAGGCGTGCAGCTCGCGAATCGCGTACAACGACAGCAGCGAACTCACTGTCACATAAGGGATTGACCAGCCGACAGTCGCCGCGACCAGTCTGCCGAAGGCGCGCCAGTCGTCCGGGATGTCTACTGTGGACTCTTTGGCCGCGCTGCCGCTGCTGGCCGGAGCAGGGGCGTGCCGGCGATTGAGCAGCCACAGCAACGCCATCACCACGGCCGGGACTGCCAGCAGGTACGTCCCCGAGAGTCCGAGCGAGCCGACGACCGCGGTGACTAGTGCGGGGGCGAGCGAGCTGCCCAGCGTGCCGCCGACCGAGAACAGGCTCATCGCCTGCTGCGACCTGCCGCCGGCCGCGCGGGCCTGGTTGGTGGCGGGCGGATGGTAGGCGGCCACGCCGATTCCCGCCACGGCGACGCAGATCCACGTGAGCAGGTAGCTGTTCGCGAAGCCCGCGGCGGCGATTCCGCCGGCGGCCACGAGGAAACCCAGGGGAGCCAGCCAGTTGCGGTGGGACCGGTCCACGATCATCCCGAAAACCGGCTGCACCACGCTGGACAACCCCGTGGCGGCCAAAGCGATCCCGGACACCGCCGCGTAGCTGTAGTGGCGCTCGCTCATGAGGAACGGCAGCAATGCTGGGACCGCGCCCTGGTACAGGTCGTTGACGACGTGGGTTCCGGTCAGGAAACCCAGTTGAGCCTTTCTCATCGCTGTGCTCGCTCCAGTTGTGCCGCAACGGAAATGACGGTTGCCTCAGCGCCGTAGCGGCCGGTGAGCAGCACACCGACAGGGAGCCCGTCCTGGTGTGCTGGGATGGTCATCGACGGCTGGCCGGTGATGTTGGCCAGCGGGGTGAGCGGGTGGAACTCCAGCATGTTCTCGAAGGTCCGCGCGGGATCGGCGTCGACGAGGCCGCCGACCAGCGGCGGCAGCGTGGCCGTGGTGGAGCTGAGGACGACGTCGAACCGGTCGTAGCGGTCGGCGATCCGCCTCGCGGTGGCCTGCATCGACGCCAGCGCGGACATGAACGTCAGCGCGTCGTAGCCGCGGGCTTTCTCGCGCAGCCATCGGGTCAGCGGCAGTAAGTCCTGCTCCCGCTCGTCGGGGACCGGGACCGAGCCGGCGAGCACCGACCACACGACGGTGAACTCCGCGCGATAGTCGTCGGGGCCGGACGGCGCGGCCTCCTCCACGTCGTGCCCCAGGTCCGCGAGCAGCTCGGCGGTGTCGTCGCACGCTTGCCGGCACTGCGGGTCCTCGGTCCGCGGTCCACGGAGCACGCCGATCCGCAACCGGCCGGGGTCACGGCTGGCGCTGTTCAGGAAGTGCCCGGCCGGGGTTGGCGGCAGCTGGTGGACGTCGCCGGGGCGCGCGGTGCTCATGACGTCCAGCAGCAGTGCGGCATCCGCGACCGTGCGCGCGATCGGACCGGCGGTGGCCAGCCCGGCGGAGTCCGCGCCAGGCACCGGACTCACCCGGCCCCGGGTCGGCTTGATCCCCACCAACCCGCAGCACGCGGCCGGAATCCGCACCGAGCCGCCGCCGTCGCTGCCGTGCGCCACCGGGGCCAATCCCGCCGCGACCGAGGCGGCGGCCCCGCCGCTGGACCCGCCCGCGGTGCGGGTGCGGTCGTGCGGATTGCGGGCCGGGCCGAACGCCGTCTCGGTGTAGGAGGAGCAGCCGAACTCGGCCGCGTTGGTTTTGCCGAGCACCACCATGCCCGCGCGCCGCAACTGCGTGACCACCGCCGCGTCGACCTCGGCGACCCGGTCGGCGAAGACCTTCGAGCCTGCTGTGTACCGCAGGCCCTTGACCGGCCAGGTGTCCTTCACCGAGACCGGCACCCCGCACAGCGCGGGCAAGTCTCGCGTGCCGGACATGACCAGTGCCTCCGCCTCGCGGGCTGCTTCGAGCGCGCCCTCGTGGTCGACCGTGAGGTAGGCGCCCACTTTTTCGTTGCCGCGATCGATCCGGGCCAGGTACTCGCCGGCGAGTTCGACCGGGGACACCTCGCGGGTCCGCACCGCGTCCGCCAGCTCTGCGAGCGTCAGCTCTGCCATCTCAACTCCTCATGTCCTCTGAGGACTTGGACGGTAGCTCATGGGGTGGAGTTAGGCAATCCTTACTTCGCGAGCCAGGTCGGCCGCCGCCGATGTGACCGCCGCCACAGGAGTCTGATGGCAACCTTCGGCACGCACGAACGCCCCGAGAACAGAACAACCACATTGGGGGACAAAGTGAAGAGAAGACTTTCCGTAGCACTGGCCGCGACAATGGCCGTACTCACGCTGACCTCCGCCGCGCCCGCCAGCGCGTCCGGGCGCTTCGATCGGGAACTCCAGGCGCGCATCGGGCGTGCCCAGGCTTACGCCGACAGCAGGCCGGGCGTCACTGGGATTGTGCTGCGGGACCGGTGGACTGGCGCCGTCTACCGGAGCAAGGCCGCCGGGACGCTGATCTGGGCCTGTTCCACGCCGAAGCTCGCCATGGTCGTGGATCTGTTGCTGCGCAACGACTCTGGCGCGATCCAGCTGAGCGCCGAGGATCGGGAGCTGATGCACCGGATGCTCAACTCCAGCGACGACGCCGCCGCGCACACGCTGTGGACCCGGTACGGCGGGGAAGCCGAGTTCGCCAAGCGGTTCCCGTCCTACGGCATGACCGACATGCGGTTCACCGACCAGCATCCGCACCACTGGGGCTGGATCCTGACCACCGCGAACGACCTCGACCGGCTGGTCAACTACGTGCTGACGCGGCTGCCCGAGCAGCACCGCGACTACCTCGTTCGCGAGATGCGCAACGTCGACGTCAACCAGCAGTGGGGCGTCTGGGGTGCGGGCGCCGCCGCGCGGCCGGGCAACAAGGACGGCTGGTCCGACGACAACGACGACGGGTCCTGGATCATGAACTCGGTCGGTTTCGTCGGGCCGCACCAGCGGTACACGCTCGCGCTGATGAACAACACCATGGTCGTCCAGAACGGATACGAGACCGGCAAGGAGACCACGACCAAGATCAGCGAGATCTTGTTCGAGGGGTATTTCCAGGACTGAGCGCGGTCAGCCGGCACCGCCGAACTTGGTCCAGACCTTGCTCGCGGCGCCGGCCACCGTCTCGCCGACTTCGGTGAAGACCTTCGTGAGCGGGTCGGCGGAGGCGGTCCAAGAGTCCTTGTACGACTTCGCCGCGGACTTCAGGTCGTCTTTCCAGTCCGCTGCCGGGGCGTCGTCGGCGCGGCGGAGGTAATCGCCGGCCAGAATCGCGCGGTAGTCCTCGGACGCGGCCCATTTTTGCAGCTGCGTCGCCCGGACCACGGCGAACGGGTGCGTTTCGGTCTCGACGTATTTCAGCTTCAGCAGGCTGTCCCGGATGTCTTCGACCGACTCGTATTCCGCGCCCTGCTGGAGAAACGACGGGATGTCGATACGGGACGGGTCGAGCCCGCCGGCGATCTGGATCTGCGCGCGCAGCGCCTCGGCCGGGTCCTGGCCGCACAGCAGGCCCGCGCGGTCGCACGACAGCTCGGCCTTGCGGTACCACTCGCTCAGCGCCGCGATGATCGCCCGGATGCCGAGCGCGCTGACCGGGGTCCAGGACATCGACAGCTGGAGATTGATCAGGCGCACCATGATCGTGCGGTAGACCGCGTGCCCGGACAGCACGTGCCCCATCTCGTGCCCGATGACGAACCGCAGCGATTCGTGGCTCATCTGATCGACGAGCGCGGTGCTGATCCGCAGGAACGGCTCGTCCATGCCGAGCGCGGCCGCCTGCAGGCGCGGATCCTGGTAGACGAACAGGTTCGGCACGGCGGGCAGATCCAGCGTCTCGGCGCATTCGTGGCGGAGCCGGTCGAGTTCCGGGTATTGGCGCGGCCCGACGCGAATCGAGGACGCCAGCGCCATCAGCCGTTCGCCGCGTTCGTTGTAAAAACCGGAAACCGCGCTGATCACCTGAGCGAACCCGGGCACCGAGCGCAGGGTGGCGAGCGCGCCGCGGTCTACCGGATGTTCGTAGGCTCTCGGGCTGATACCCGGAAACCGGACGGCATTGCGCCGCGCAGCTTCGATTTCGTCAGTCATCGCTCCCCCAGGAAGATTCTGAACGGCAGCTTACTCGAAACCGATCACCGGATGATGCCGAGGCACCGAGGTCCGGCGATTCTGGTGCCCATTCACGGAAACACGGAGCACCCCGCAAGCAGAAACCCTGTTGTCCAGAACACTATCCGAGTACGGTGCGTACCACGGCGGACACGGCAGGCTGTCGCATGGGCCGATCGGAGCATTCATTTGCCGCGGTTTTCGCGCGCGGCGAGTTCCGGGCATTGTTCGCCGGGTACGCGATTTCCACGGCTGAGGACCAGTTCGCGCGCGTCGCGGTGTCGGTGCTGGTGTTCGATCGGACCCGGTCGGCCGGATGGACGGCACCGTCGGCGTGCTCCTGCTTGACCTCGACCATTTCAAGGGGGTCAACGACCGGTACGGCCACCTCGCCGGCGACGCCGTTCTCCGTGCGGTCGCCGACGCCCTCAAACACACCGTTTCCGTGCTTTCCCTCGACACGACCGATCGCACCGGTGCCCGCGTCACTGTCACCGGGCTGACCGCGTCCATTGGCGCCGGGGCCTGATCGCACTGTCCGGGCGGCCGCGTTCGACTCCAGCGAGATCCGGTAGCGCGCTGCCCGTCCGGCGAGTCCGGCCGGATTGGATACCATTAGTCACGACTGCGGGGGAGGCGGCGTGACACAGGGACCCGAAGAGCCCATTCCGGGCGTGGACCTCGATCGCCCCAGTGTGGCGCGGGTTTACGACTGGTATCTCGGCGGCACGGCCAACTGGGCCATCGACCGGGAGTTCGGCAAGATGGTCCTGGCGGCGTTTCCGGCCGGGATGTACTGCGCACGGGCCAATCGCGCCTTTCTGCACCGCGCGGTACGGCATCTGGTACGGCGCGGCGTGCGCCAGTTCGTCGACATCGGGTCCGGCGTTCCGACGATGGGCAACGTGCACCAGATCGCCGACGAGGTCGCGCCGGATTCCCGTGTCGTCTATATCGATCGCGAGCCCGTCGCGGTCGCGCATTCGCGGATTTTGCTGGAGCGGCACGGCGATCCCACGCGCCACGCGGTGATCCACGGCGACCTCCGCGAGCCCGACGAACTCTGGCAGTCGGTCGCGGACACCGGCGTCGTCGACCTCGGCCAACCGCTGGCCCTGCTGGTCACGGCGGTGCTGCACATCCAGCAGCCCGGCCCGGACGGGCGCGATCTCGGGCCCGAAGCCATTGCGCGGTACCGGGAAATGCTGCCTTCGGGCTCGTATCTGGTGCTGTCGCAGATCACCCACGACGGATTGCCGGAGGATCTCGCCCGCCAGTTGCACACGGTGATCGAGCTGTACGACACGAATGTCAGCAAACACGTGCTGCGCTCGAACGCGGAGATCCGCGCGTTGTTCGGCGACTTCGAACTGCTGGACCCGGGCGTCACGTGGACGGCGGCCTGGCATCCCGAGGAAGGCGGGCCCAACACGCCAGTCGTCGACTTCGCGGATCCCAGCGAGGCGGCGATGCTGGCCGGGGTCGCGCGAAAGCGCTGAGGGAGAAGGCCGTCGGATTTGATCTCGGCGGCGTGCGCGATCGACCTATGTCCCACCGAATCGTGACGTTCGCGACCGGCGCAGCTTTGGCCGCTTCCGCCACGACCGCCAGCGCGGCGCAAATGTGCCCGATGGCCGTCCCGGCGGAACCCTGCTCGCAGCAGCAGATCCCGCCGACGGTGCGTGTGCCCGTGCGCTGATCACGACCGCAGTTCGGCCCGCAGCAGCATGGCGTTGCGGAAGATCCCGTCGGGCGGCGCGGTCGTTCCGCCGTCGGTGGTCAGGTAGAGGACTCGGCCTTCCTCGCCCGGGGCCCAGGCCGCGCTGGACGGTCCGATCAGGCGTTCGTCGAACGGCTCCCCCGCGACGTGCCGGACTTCGCTGCCGTGCCGTGGGGCGAGCGGCACCCGGTCGAGCGTGTTGGCGCGATGCCTGGTGACGTAAGCGAATCCGGCGTCCTCGTCAACGGCGAAGTCGTCCGCGTTGTCGATCGCGGCGACGAATTCCGCGCCGCCCGACGGGTCGAGCGTGACCGGGTCGACCGGCACTCGCATGAAGACTTTCTGCGCGGTCGAGGTGTAGTAGAGGTATCCGGTCCGCGCGCTGTACCGGACGCCGTTGACGCCTGGCTGCCGCGGCGGGGCGACCTCCGCGTCCGGGTCGTCGGCCATGGTGTCGTGGGCCAGCCAGACCCGAGCCTGCGCGCTGCGAGCGTCGGCGTCGAGGTCGACACGCCAGATCAGCCCGGCGAAGCAATCCGCGACCGCGAGCGTCGAGGGGCCGAGCAGGCAGCTGCCGTTGAGGGCGCGCACTCGGTCGTCGAAGGTGAAGACGACCTCTGGGGAAACCGGTTCGCCTGGGGTCCAGCCGTTGAGGTCGAGCCGCACCAGATGCGATTCGTGCGTGGTGTATCCCTCGGTCAGGCTGATCAGGAAGACGTCCGGGAGGACTTCGACGATCCCGGTCACCGGGTGGTCGAAGCGGTGCACGAGAACCGGGTGCTGCGGTTCCGGCACGAGCCACAGCTCCTGCTGCAGGAGGACGGTGACCAGCACCGAACCGTCGGCGCGGACGGCGAGGTTCTCCGGGAAGTACTTCTCCGGGAAGGACGCGACCGGGGTCAGGACGACGTCCGGGACGGGGGCCATCGGCATGGCGCTGCTCCGTTCTGAGGCATAAAAGAGGACGGACATCCGCTTTTCTTTCACGCTATGCTCCGGTCCAGCACGTGTCAAGGCGAGGGAGCGGGTCATGCCGAGGGTGAGCCAGCAGTACAAGGACGACCAGCGAGGGGAAATCCTGGCGGCCGCGCGCCGCTGTTTCCTGCGCGACGGCTTCCACCGCACGTCGATGCAGGACGTCTTCGCCGAGGCGGGCAAGTCCGCTGGCGCGGTTTACCGGTACTTCCCGAAGAAGGAGGACATGATCGTCGCGGTCGCCGCGCAGAACCTCGACGACGTCGCCGGGGTCCTGCGCGCCGTGCTCGCCCGCGGCACTGGCGGCAGCGGGGTCGGGGAGGTGATGGCGGAACTGCTGGAGGCGGTGCTCGGCCTGCACCGCGACCGGCAGCTGGCGGGCATGGCGGTGCAGGTCTGGGCGGAGGCCCAGCGCAACCCGGACCTGGCCAGCCGGCTCACCGCCGCGACGGTCGAGATGAGCGGCGAGATCGCCGCCCTGGTCGGCGAGCGGCCGGACGCGGACGCGCTCGCTCAGGTGATTTTGTCGCTCCTGCCGGGGTTTCTGTTCAATCTGGCGCTGTCCGGACCGGACGCGGTGGCCGGATTCCCGGACGCGGTCCGCACGCTTTTCCCGGCAGTGAGCAGACCGAGCGACCTGCTCGTCCCGTCCGAAGTCACCCCGGCCCCCTGGCGCAACGGAGCGGGCACTACCCGGGAACTCGCCACCGAGACCGACCCATCCGGCGAAACGTGCTGGCGGATCAGCGTCGCCGACCTTCTCGAAGACGCGCCGTTCTCCGCTTTCCCGGGGATTGACCGGCTTTTCACCGCTCTCGGGCCGCTCCGGCTGACCGTCAACGGCGTGCCGAAGGACCTCAAGCGCGGCGATCAGCTCCGGTTCGCCGGCGAGGACGAGGTGACCGTCAGCCTCGATCAGCCGACCCAAGCCCTCAACGTCATGACCCAGCGTGGGCGGTACCGGGCCGAGGTCGTGCTCCGCGCTCCGAACGCGGGCCGCACGGCCGGGTCGACGGCGACGGTCGACCTTGGCGAGCAAGTCGCCGATATCGTGCTCCACGACGCGTAACCGCTGGCATGATGCAGCCCATGACCAGCACTGCCCGGCGCATGTTCGAGCTTCTGGAACCGATTTGCCTCGTCACGTTCTTCGCTGACGAGTGCAATGCGGAGCTGTCCGCACTCGGTCACCGCACCTATTGGGACGGCTACTTCGCCAGCCGCGCCGCACCGTTGGGCCGGGTGCCGGCGGAGGTCGTGGACGCGGCCTTCTACAGCTTCGCCGACGGCGAGGTCGCGCGGCACATCCCGAGCGCGTGGGAGACGATCCCGCCGGAAGCCTCCGTCGCCGCGCGGGAGCGAGGCAGCGCGGCTTCGTTGCGGCGGATCCTCGGCGACGAACTGGCCGGCTCCCCCGGCCTGGTGCGCGCCGCCGACCTCACCACCAAGGCCGCGACGAGCGCGCCCACCGCCGGTCGGGTGATGTACGCGGGAATGCGTTCGCTGCCGGTGCCGAGCGACCCGGTCGCGCGGCTGTGGCATTCGGCGACCATGCTGCGCGAGCACCGGGGCGACGGGCACATCGCCGCTCTCGTCGGCGCGCGCATCGGCGGGACGGAGGCGCACATCCTGTCCGCGCTGGACATGGACATCCACCCGCCGGAGTCATTCGGACGCGTCCATCATTTGCCGAAGAAAAGGCTGGCCGCGGTCATGAACGGCCTGCGCGAACGCGGACTCGTCGATGCCGAGGGCCGGTTCACCGACGCGGGCCGCGAACTCAAGCAACACATCGAAACCCTCACCGACGAACTCGCCGCCGCACCGTACGACGCGCTCTCGGCCACTGAACTCGACGAACTGATCGCCGCACTGAAACCGATCACCGCACGGCTGGAGGCCACCGGATCACGGTGACCAGCAGGACGTAACGGGCACACGCCTCGCTGCGACTTCGGAGAACCCGAGTCACAGCGAGGTGTCTCATGTCCATTGCCAAAGCCTTCGCCACCACCACCCCGACGACGGAACCGACGAGCGGCAATCTCGGCGATTCGGCGCCGGCGGGCACTAAGAGCGTCAGCGACTTCGTCACCGTCCAATCGCTCACCAATTTCGCCGCCATGACCGGTGCCATCTCGGCGGCCTGGGGCGGCGCGCAACGGCTCTGGAATCCGTTGCACGGCCAGTGGTTCCCGTTCACCCTCTGCGCGCTGTTCGGACTGGTCTCGCTGCTGGCGTCACGGCCGGGCGATCCGGCGCTCGACGCTCAGGGCACTCCGCTGGCTCAGCAAACCTCGCCGTTGGTCCGGTGGCTTCAGCCGTCGTTTATCGCGGCGGTCAACGTGTTCGTGCTCTACGGGGCGGTGGTGGGAGCGACCGCGGCGGTCAAGTGACCGCGGAAAATGAACGTCCGTACGGAATAGAAATCGTTTTCTCGGCTATTTCGCGCGGTGCCGGGAAAACGTGGACTCCCGGACCTCTCCGGCGAGGAGTACCGTTGCGGAAGCGCTGGCAGAGCGGAAGGCAGGATCCGGCAGACCGGCGACAGTGAGGCGTTTTCGCATTCGACGCGCTGCCGACGGGACGGCCATTGTCCCGCGATTCCCTGCCCGGAGGGCAGCGCGCCGGTGCCCGGACGCCGGTGAACGGCGGGAATCGTGATGAAGGAACTCGATTTCGACAGCGAAGACCTGGAACTCACCGAGGAGTTCCTCAGCAGGGCCTACACCAGGATGCAGATCGGCGGCGACGTCGAGCAGCCCCGGGCGCACGTCTCCCGCAATGTCCTCGGAACCGTCAGCGTGGACGATCTCGAGTTCGGTTACGACATGAGCCACGACGCGCAGACGCTCGGCAAGATCTGCCTCGGCAACGTGCATTCCGGCTCGATCGTCCGGCAGTATTTCCCGGACGGCGAGGAAGGGTATTTCGGGCCCGGCGACGTATTCGTCTACGCCCCGCACGACCGGCCTTATGCCGGGGTCATCCGCCGTTCCGGCTACAACCTCGTCATGTTCGACCCGCAGCTGCTGACCCGGGTGGCCGCCGGGCTTCCCGGCCGCAGGCCCGATCCGGTGCGGCTGACCGGCGACCGGCCCGTTTCGCCCGCGGCCGCCCAGCACTTGCGGCGCACCATCGCCTATCTGCGCGACGGCGTCTGCGCCGATCCGGAGCTGAGCCAGCAGCCGCTGCTCGTCTCCGCCGCCACGCAGCTGCTGGCCGCGAGCGTGCTGACCGCGTTCCCGAACACCGCGACGACCGATCCCACCGGCGAGGACCGCCACGACGCGCATTCGGGCACCCTGCGCCGCGCGATCGCCTACATCGACGAGCACGCCCACGAAGACCTTTCCGTGGCCGACATCGCCGCGGCCATCCATGTCAGCGTCCGCACGGTGCAGGTCGCCTTCCGGCGGCATCTGGACACCACTCCGATGGGTTACCTGCGCCGGGTCCGGCTCTCGCACGCGCACGCCGACCTGGTGGCCGCCGACCCCGGGAGCGCCGTCACGGTCACCGCCGTTGCCGCGCGGTGGGGGTTCTTCCAGCTCGGCCGGTTCGCCGCCGCCTACCGCGCCGCCTATGGCTGTTCCCCGCACGAAACCCTCGTCCAGCGCGGGCCCTGAGCGGGCTCGCTGCGTTTTCTGCATACCCGTTGCCGAGTGCTGCGTTATCGGCATGGCCGCGCCCTGCGAATCCGGGCTTCACTGAACGTATGCGGCAGACCGCCGCGTACACGCCTCGCGAGGATTCCCTGCGCCCGCACGGTTCCCGCCTGCCCGGAGGGGAACCATGCCCGCTACCGAACGCGAAATGCTGGTCGCCGAGACGGTGCTCCGGCTGGCCGCGCACGACCAGGAAGTCCCGGACCTGGTCCACGACCTCACGACCGGCCTGGCCGCCCTGCTCGGCCTGCGCGCCGCGGGGGTCGCGGTCCTCGACGAAGCCGGGAAAGCGGACTGCCTCACCACCTCCGACCCGGCGTTCCTTCCGTTGGCACGAAGCCAATTCGAACTCGGCGAGGGTCCCGCGGTGGACTGCATCCGCAGCGGCGCCGTCCTGCCTCCGGTCACGCTTCGGGCAGCGGTGCCGCAGCGCTGGCCCTGGTTCGCCGCCCAGGCGCTCCGGGCAGGCATCGCGCGCGTCGCCGCCGTGCCGCTGCGAGCGGGCGAGCACACCGTGGGCGCGGTGACGTTGTTCAGCGGGAACCCGGTGGTGCCGGCCGCGCAGGACCTGCGGCTGACCCAAGTCCTCGCCGACGCCGCCGGGGCCAGGCTGTCGCAACGCCAGGCGCTGCGCACCACAAACGAGATCATCGAGCAGTTGCAGACCGCGCTGACCTCGCGCGTCGTGATCGAACAGGCCAAGGGGATTCTCTCCGCGCACCTGGACATCCACGTGGACGAGGCCTTCGAACGGCTGCGCTCGCACGCCCGCGCGCGGCGGGTGAAGCTCAGCGAACTGGCCGGCCGGATCGTGCAGGGAGAAATCCCGTCCGGCCTGACGGCCCTCGCCTGACCGGCTCGAAGGCGATGGGCCCGAACACCCGGGACGCTCGGCGGCGGAACTACGACGCGGGACTACCGAGCGCTCCGACTTAATTCCGATTCATGCCCGCCCGGCAATGCCTTAGCCTCTTTCGGTGGTGGACCGGGGAGGCTCAGGCAATGGCGTTGGAGTTCCGGGTGCTGGGGGAGGTCGGCGCGAGCGCGGACGGCGAGGTGCTGGCGGCCGGGCACGCGCGGCAGCGGCTCGTGCTGGCCGCGCTGCTGCTCGACGCCGGCCGTGTCGTGCCCGCCGACCAGCTGGTGACCCGGGTGTGGGGCGAGCATCCGCCGTCGCGGGTCGCGAACGCGCTGCAGACCTACATCGCCCGCCTCCGCCGGGTGCTGCAGCCGCACGGCGGGGCCATCGAACGCCGCTCCGGCGGGTACGTCATCCCGTTGCCGGATCCGGACGCGCTCGACCTGAACCAGTTCACGAACCTGGTCGCCAAGGCCCGCGCCACCGCTGACGACGGCGAGGCGGCGCGGCTGTATCAGCGTGCCCTTGAGCTGTGGCAGGGCGACGCGTTGCTCGGGCTCGAATCTGCGTGGGCCGATATCGTCCGGCATTCGCTCAGCCGTCAGCGCACCGCCGCGGAACTCGACTACGCCGATCGGCAGCTGCGCCGCGGCCGGCACGGCGACGTCCTCGGGCTCCTGTCCCGGCGCGCGGACGAATACCCGTTGGACGAACGGATCGCCGCCGCGTTGATGCGCGCCTTGCACCACAGCGGCCGCACGGACGAAGCCCTCGCCCGCTACCGGCAAACCCGCACGACACTGCGCGACGAACTCGGCGCCGACCCGTCGCCGCAGCTGCGCGCGGTGCACGAGGACATTCTCGCCGCGCAAGCCTCGCCGCCCGCGGCACCGCGGGTGATGGCCGCGCCGGTCCCCCAGCAGTTGCCGCCCTCGCCACCCCGATTCACCGGCCGCGACGACGAAATCCGCCACCTCGACACCCTCGCCGAGCGGCACGCCACGGTCCCCATCACCGTCCTGCACGGCGGCGGCGGAATGGGCAAAACCGCCCTCGCGCTGCACTGGGCGCACCGGCAGGCGACCGCGTTCCCGGACGGCCGGCTTTACGTCGACCTGCGCGGATTCAGCCCGGACGGGGACCCGACCCCGTCCGACGTCGCGCTGCGGGGCTTCCTGCACGCACTCGGTGTCACCGGTGCTTCGATCCCCGCCGATCCCGACGCCCGGACCGCGCTCTACCGCACCCTTCTCGCCGGGAAACGCGTCCTCGTCGTGCTCGACAACGCCCGCGACAGCGCCCAGGTCACGCCGCTGCTGCCGGGCGATCCGGGCTGCGCCGTCGTCGTCACCAGCCGCAACCGCATGACCAGCCTGACCACCACGCACGGCGCGACGCCGCTCGCGGTCCGGCCGCTGCCCGCGCCGCAAGCCCGCACCGTCTTGACCGCCCGGCTCGGCCCAGATGCCCTCGCCGCTGACCCCGACGCCGCCGAACAGCTTGTCACGCGCTGCGCGGGTTCGCCGCTGGCGCTCGGAATCCTCGCCGCCCGCGCCGCCGAACACCCCGACTTCCCGTTAGCCGCGCTGGCCGCCGAACTCACCGACGTGAGCGCACTCGACGACGGCGACGCCAGTGTCGCGGCGGTCCTGTCGTGGTCCCTGCGCGCTCTCCCGCCGCAGCACGCCGAGGTCTTCGAGCTGCTCGGTCTCGCGCCCGGACCGGACATCAGCGTCCGCGCGGCCGCCAACCTCACCGGGCTCGCCCCGAACGCGATCGCGGCGATTCTCCGTGCGCTGGAACGGGTTTCGCTCGTCGAACAGGACGCGCCCGGCCGCTACCGGATGCACGACCTGGTCCGGCTTTTCGCGAAGACCCACCTCAGTCTCCCCGCCGAGGAGCGCACCGCGGCGCTGCGTCGCGTCATCGGCTACTACACCGGCACCGCGCTGGCCGGAAACCGCGTCCTGCATCCGCACGGCATTCCCCCGCACGGCATCGACACCGGACACGACCATCCCTACCCCCACCAGCTCACGGATTCCGACGAAGCCCTCGCCTGGTTCGACGCGGACCACGACTGTCTCCTCGACGCCCAGCGAACCGCCGCCGCGCAAAGCTGGCACCGTCCGGTCTGGCAGATCGCCTGGGCGTTCACCGCCTACCACTACCGGCGCGGTTTCCTCCACGAAGACCTGGCCGTCTGGGCCGCCGCGGTCCACGCCGCCGACGCGCTCGGCGAGCCGGAAACCCGCGTGCTCGCCCACCGGCGCTACGGGCTCGTCAACGCACGCACCGCTCAGCACGACAACGCGCTCAAGCACCTCTCCAAGGCACTGGAGCTGGTCGACCTCCGCGACCTCCGCGTACGGGCGATCATCGAGCACGATCTGGCGCAGTCCTGGGGTTTGCACGGCGACCAGCGCTCCGCGCTCCGGCACGCCGAACGGTCGCTGGAGCTGTTCCTGCCGCTGGGCAATCCGGTGTGGGAAGCGCAGGCGCGCAACGGCGTCGGCTGGCATCTGACCTTGCTCGGACGGCACGACGAGGCCCGGCCCCATTGCGAGCGCGCGCTGGAGCTGTACCGGAAGGAGAACCATCCGGCGGTCGCCGACGTGCTCGACAGCCTCGGCCTCATCGAGCACCACACCGGCCAGCACGCCGACGCGGTGCGGCACTACCGCGAAGCGCTGGCCAGCTACCGCGAAACCGGCAACACCTACCTGGAAGCCGACACCCTCGAGCACCTCGGCCACACCCACCGCGAGATGGGCGACCACGGCAAGGCGCGCACCGTCTGGCAGCTCGCGCTCGACCTGTTCCGCGCGCAGGGCCGGTTCGCGGAGGTCGCCACCGTCGAGGCCGCGCTGGCTCGGCTCGACTCCGGGAAAACCTGGCCTGCACCGCGCATTCGCTGATCGGATGGCTCATGCGGAGCTGGCGGGAGCAGATCAACGTGACCCGCCGCGCCTTAGCGAGGTCGTTGCAGCAGCGTGCGTCCGCTCAGTTTCCGGTCCGCCGCCAGCAAATACGCCACCGGCGACTTCGCCACCTGCTCCCGCCGTGCCTTCACCTTCCCCGCCAGATAGGGCGCGAGCGTCACCGCGATCGCCGTCCCCGCCACCGCCAGTTGTCCGCCCGCCGCGGCGATGCCGCCGAGGACCGTGCCCGCCGCGGCGTTCAGATCGATCTTCTGCACCAACGTGCCCGCAGTCGCCTCCACCCCGATTCCGCGCAGCGCCTTGCGCAGGTCCTCCAACTGCGGGCGCGTCTTGGTCTCGTACTGCGCCCGCAGATGCGCCGCCGCAACCTCCAGGTTTTCTGCTTCGGCGACGGCGCGCAGTTCCGGCGCGAGGCTCGCCACGTGCGCCTGGAACGCGGCAAGCTCGGCGCGGTGCTTTTCCCGGAACCCAATGAGCTTTCCGATCGGCACGCGGTCCACATAGGACGGTTCGAGCACCGTCTCCAGCGCCAGCTGCAGATAGGCGCTCTCGACGTTTTCCACCGCCGGCACCGAAACGTAATCGTCGAACACCATCGACACCAGCCGGTCCAGCGCGCCGGTCGCGTGGTGCATGCGCGGGTCGTCGGTGACCGGCGAGAGCGCTTCGCGGTGGCCCATCGCGTCGGCCAGCACCGCGAGGTAGATCGAGGCCAGCTTGGGGTCGAGGCCGACCCACGGGCCGTCCATCGGCACCGCGAGGCCGATGTTGACGAGCGAATCCCGCAGGTCGCTGGTCATTTTCGCGCCCGGAGCGTCGACTGGGACCGCGGTCAGCAGCGCACCGGGCGGCGTCCATTTCGCCACGTGCTGGGTGATCGGCGGCTCGTACCCGCGCCATCCCGCCTGCCTCAGCTCACCGTTTCGCAACCGGCGCGCCCTCGGCTCGTTCAGTCCGTACTTGGCCAGCAGAGACTCGGGATCGGCGTCGAAAATCTCGCCGAACGACTCCGCGACCGACTCCAGCACCGCGGGGCTCGGCGCGGTCTCGACGAGGAAATCGGTCTCGGCGCGCAACTGCCGGACGAGGTCGCTGTCCCGGTCCGCCGCCGCGGGCGGGCGCATCCGGGCGAGATTGTCCCAGGTCAGCAGGGCCAGCTTGAGCCAGTCGTCGTGCTGGACGTGCGTCCACGGGTAGTACAGGGCAAGCGACGGCATCCCGGCTCCTTCACCTCGGCTCGCCGATCCGGCAAGCTGGACCGGTGCCTATGGAATCAGTGATCGGCAGCCCGGCCAAGGACCAGTTCGAATGGTTCATCGACGAGCACCGCGAGGCGTTGCGGCAGTGCCTCGACGGGCTCACCGAAGAACAGGCGCGCAGGTCGCTCGTGCCGTCCCGGACCACGCTGCTCGGGCTGGTCAAACACGCGACGGTCGTGGAGAAGGTCTGGTTCGACGAAGCCGTCACCGGTCGTTCGCGCGCCGAGATCGGGATCCCGGAGACGCCGGACGAGTCGTTCATCCTCACCGACGACGACACCGTCGAGTCCATCCAGCGAGCCCACCGCGAAGCGTGCGAGGACGCCCGCAAGGCAACCGCATCGCTCTCGCTGACCGACGTGCTGCCCGGAAACCGCCGCGGGCCGTTGCCGCTGCGCTTTGTCTACCTGCACGTTCTGCGGGAATTGGCGCAGCATTGCGGGCACGCGGACATCCTCCGGGAGCAGATCCTGGCGAGCGACTGAGACCGCTACTTCTTGACCGGATAAGCCTTCGGAGACCCCTCCTTGTCAACACCAGCCGCCGCGTACTTGCTGACCCAGTCCGGCACGAAACCGACGCTGGTGGACAGGTCCTTGCCGGTCTTGGCGTCGAGGACGATCGGCTGTTTTCCGTTGGTGTAGCCGTACAGCGCGCCGTGCCAGGCGACGGTCAGGCCGCCCGGCGGGACGCGGTTCGCGGCTTGGTCCGGCAGGCTCCACAGCTTGGTCCCGGCCTTCGCGTCGTACGCCGTCAGCACACCGGAGTCGGTGCAGGCGAGCACGGACTGCTCGTCGTACAGGCAGTCGCCGTACGAGTCGGGGCCCAGGTTGCGGGTGCCCTCCGCCGAGAACTTCTCCGCGCCGGTCGCCGGGTCGAGGAATTTCAGGAAAGCGTGGCCGGAGCTGTATTCGTTCGCTTTCAGGACCACCATCGCCGGGTCGCCCTGCAGGATCTCGACCGCGCTCGATTTGGCGGCGGCGACCCACTTCTGCTGGCCCGTGGCGACGTCGAGGGCGGTCGCCTGCACCATCGAGGAGTTCTCGGCCACGTTGGAGTCGACGCCGACCACGACGTCGCCGTTCAGGCTGCCCGCGTCGTAGTCCTTGCGCTCCCACAGCTGTTTCCCGGTCGCCGGGTCCAGTCCGACGGTGAGGTTGCCCTCCGACTGCGCGAAGCTGGCGACCACGGCCTTGTCGGTGACCGCGACGACGTGCGTGACCGAACGGGTGCCGCTGATCCCGTACTGGTCGTCGGCGATCTTGGTGTTCGTCTGCCAGACCTTGGCCCCGGTCTCGGGATTCACCGCGATGACGGCGAGGGCGAGGTAGCCGGGCGTGGTGCCCTGCTCGGGCATCCGCAGCGGGACGGCGCCGACGGCCAGTTTGTCCGTGACGAGCGGCGGACGCGGGCCGCTCTGCTCGACGAACGGGCCCTTGTGCGCGTTCGGGTCCGCGGCCGGGCCCTCGATCTTGGTGTTCCACTTCTCGCCGCCGGTGAGCACGTCGACCGCGCTCAGCGATTCGGGGGCGATGATGTAGCCGGTGCGGTCGCGCAGCGTCATGAACTTGGACGTCACGGAGCCGCCCATGTTGGCCTGCAGCGCCGTTTTGGGCAGGGTCACGCCCTTGCTGGTGTCGAAGGCCAGCGGCGGGTCGGCGGTCACGGCCTCCGGCTGGGCGGACGAGGCGGGCGGCTGCTGCCCGACCGGTCCGTCGTGGTCGGTGGGCAACTGGGGGACGGTGCTGCCGCACGCGGCCGTCGCGGCCAGCACCCCCAGGCAGGCCACTGTGATCAACGTTCGCCGCATCGGCATCCCCGTTCTCCGGAATCCACTGCTCCATTCGGAGTCAGCACGGGAACCTAGCCGAACGAACGGCCGGATGCGCACGAGATCACACAAATGCGGCGAAAAAGGTGTCCAGGACTTCGGCGCGAACGTCACCCGGACGGGTGAAAACTCCGACCCATCCGCCGCCGGAGCGGCCGCGAATGCCCGGCATGACCTCCCGTCTGAGGATCCTTCCGGCGGCGCTCTGCGGCGTGCTCGCGCTGGTCGCGGCGCTGGCTGCCGGGCACCTGGCGGCGTCGTTCGGCAACGTCAACGCCTCGCCGTACCTCGCGGTCGGCAACGGCGCGATCGATCTGACCCCGCTCCCGCTGAAGGACTTCGCGGTGCGGACGTTCGGCGCCTACGACAAAGCGGTCCTGCTCGGCGGCATGGCGGTGGTCTTGGTGCTCGTGTCCGCCGCGGCCGGGGTGCTGTCGCGGCGATCGCCTTGGCCGGGTGCGGCGATCATCGTCGCGTTTGGACTGATCGGCGGGGTCGCGGTGGCCGCCCGACCGGATCTGACCGCGGTCGCGTTGCTGGCTCCCTTGGCCAGCCTCGTCGTCGGGGTGGCGGTTTTCCTGCTGCTGCACCGGATCGCCGCGCGGCAGCAGTCGACGGACTCTTCCCGTCGGTCGTTCTTGCTCGGCAGTGTCGGGACCGTCGTCGGAGCCGGAGTCCTCGGCGGCGCCGGGCAGTTGATCAGCGGCACGCGAGACGCGACTGCTTCCCGGGCGGCGATCGGGACGCTCGTGCCCGCGGTGTCCGCCCCGCCGATCCCGGCCGACGCGGATTTCGCCAAGCTGGGCACCCCGCCGTTCCTCACGCCGAACCGGAGCTTCTACCGGGTCGACACCGCGTTGTCCGTTCCGCAGGTGCGGGCCGAGGACTGGAGCCTGCGGATCCACGGAATGGTCGAGCGGGAGGTCCGGTACCGCTATCGCGATCTGCGCGACCGGCCGCTGGTCGAGCGCACCGTCACGATGACATGTGTGTCCAATGAGGTCGGTGGCGACTATGTGTCCACTTCGAACTTCATCGGCGTCGATCTCGCCGATCTGCTGGCCGAAGCCGGAGTACGCCCGGGAGCTGAGCAGTTGTTCTGCTCCAGTGTGGACGGTTGGACGTCCGGCACCCCGGTCGCGGCCGCGCTGGACCCCTCCCGCGGCGCGATGCTGGCGCTCGGAATGAATCGCGAACCGCTGCCGCTGGAGCACGGTTTTCCCGCGCGGCTGGTCACTCCTGGCCTTTACGGCTACGTCTCGGCGGTCAAATGGGTGGTAGATATCGAGGTCACCACCTGGAAAGCGCGGCAGGCGTATTGGCTCCGGCGCGGCTGGGGCGAGCAAGCGCCGATCAAAACCGAATCGCGGATCGACACGCCTCAAGGGTTCGCGACGGTTCCGTCCGGTGCAATGCGGATCGCTGGTGTCGCCTGGGCACAGCACACCGGGATCGCCGCGGTCGAGATCAAAGTGGACGGTGGATCCTGGCAGCCGACGACGCTATCCACGGAGGTGAATCCGAATACCTGGCGGATGTGGTGGGCCCAGATTTCGGTGAAACCTGGCACGCATCAGGTGTTCGTGCGCGCGACCGACAAATCCGGATATACGCAGACCGAAGCTCGCGCTGGCACCGTGCCCGACGGCGCGACCGGCTGGCACTCGACCACATTTATCGCTTCCTGACCAATCCGGTGCCGTCCTGGCGCCGAATACCCGCTGAACAGTCCACTGTGAACGGAGAATTCCCGTGAAAACCCTTCGCCTCGCCGGTATCGGTGCCGTCGCCGCTCTCGCCCTGACCGCGTGCGGCGGCAGCAGCACGGACAACAAAGCCGCGAACAGCGCCCCGGCGCAGACGCCGTCGGCACCGATGTCCAGCAGCAGCAGCAGCAGTTCCGGCGTCACCACCAACGACCAGGTGTTCGGTCCCGCCTGTTCCCAGCTTCCGCAGGGCAGCGCGCCAGGCTCGCTCGACTCGATGGGCCCGCAGCCGGTCGCGTCCGCCGCCTCGACGAACCCGCTGCTCACGAAGCTGGTCGCGGCGGTCAAGGCCACCAACCTGGTCGACACGCTCAACAGCCAGCAGGCCATCACCGTGTTCGCGCCGGCCGACCCGGCGTTCAACGCGCTCGGCGAGGCCAAGTTCAAGGAGCTGGCGAACAACCCGGACCAGCTCGCGCCGATCCTGCAGTATCACGTGTCCGGCAAGCGTTACGACGCCAAGGGCCTCGAACAGGCCGGTACCGTCACCTCGCTGAACACCGCGGGCGGGCCGCTGAAGATCGAGGGTTCCGGCGAGAACCTGACAGTCAACGGGGCGAAGGTCTTGTGCGGGAACATCCCGACCAAGAACGCGACCGTCTTCGTCATCGACAAGGTGCTCACCCCGGGCACCAACAAGAACTGAGCCGACCGGGCCCGGCGCGCCTGCACGCACCGGGCCCGGTTTCCGTTCAGCCGAGCGAGGAAGCCACGTTCAAATCGGTGTTCCTGGTCTCCGGAGCCATGAACACGCTCACGATCGCACCCAGCGCCGCGATCCCAGCAGCGATGTACATCGTCGCCGACAGGCCGAGATTCGTGAGCGACCACGGCGTGGCGAACGTGCCGATCGCCGCGCCGATCCGGCTGATCCCGGTGCACAGGCCCACCGCCGACGCGCGGATGTCGGTCGGGAACAGTTCGTTCGGGTAGATCCATTCCAGAATGGACGGTCCGCCGTTGAACACCGCGTACACCGCGAAGGCCAGCGCGATCAGCCACAGCGCGGCCCCCGGTTGCAGGCCGAGGTAGAACAGGCCGGCGGCGGAAATCGCGAAGCCCCAGATCAGGACCGGGCGACGGCCGAGCCGGTCCACCAGCAGCAGCGCCGCGATATTGCCGACGAAGAAGAAGAAATTGATCAAGCCGTAGCCGAGGTGCGAAAGGTTGCCGTCGCCGAGGTTGAACAGTTCGAGAATCTGCGGGCCGAAGGCGTAGATCGCGAACAGCGGGACGACCGTGCACGTCCAGAACACCGAAATGAACACGACGCGCTTGAGATAGCCACTCCGCCACAACGCCGAGAACGGGGTTTTGGTCTCCGGTTCCGGCAGATCGTCCAGTGTCGCGTGCTCGCCGATCGTCGTACGCAGCACCTCGAGCGCTTCAGCGTCGCGGCCCTTGCTGTGCAGCCAGCGCGGCGATTCCGGAATGCTGGTGCGGGCAATCACGATCAGCAGCGCGGGCACCGCCGACGACAGCAGCATCCATTTCCAGCCCTCGTCCACGTTCAGCAGGAAGAACCCGACGAACGCGGCGACCGTCGCGCCGACGAACCACATCGCGTTCAGGCCGCCGACCAGCCGGGCCCGCCACGCTTTCGGCGCGAATTCGGTGACCAGCGCGGTGGCGATCGGATAGTCCGCGCCCACCGCGATGCCGATCAGCAGCCGCAGCACGAACAACTGAGCGGTGTCGGCGACGAAGAACTGCAGCACCGAGCAGACGATGATCGCGATCAGGTCGATCGTGTACATCAGTTTCCGGCCGATGCGGTCGGTGAGCGGGCCGAACACCGCTCCCCCGATGAACACGCCGACCAGCGCGGACGCGCCGATCAGGCCGGACCACAGCGCGTCCATCTGCCACTGCGGGCCGATCTGCACCAGCGCGATGCCGATGATGCTGAGGATGTAGCCGTCCAGGAACGGCCCGCCGGACGAATACAGCGCCAGTTTGCGGTGAAACCCGTTGAGCCGGGCCGAATCCAGGGTCGCCCGGACAACATTGTCCGAAGCGCGGTCAGTCTTCATGTCGGTTGGTCTCCTCGCTGCCGACCGCCGCCACGGCGTCGATCTCGATGCGTTTCGTCCCCCGGAATCCGGCGACCTGGACCGTGGTCCGCGGCGGCAGGTCGATGCCGGCGAAACGGTCGAGGTAAGCCTGGTGGTAGGCGTCGAACTCGCCGAGATCGGCGAGGAACACCGTCAGTTTGAGCAGCGTGCGCAGGCTCCCTCCCGCGGCCCGCAAGGTGTCCTCGAGGTTGTCGAGGGCCACCCGCACCTGCTCACCGATCTCCTCCGGGACGCTGCCGTCCCGCCGTGCCGGAATCTGCCCGCACGCCCAGATCACTCCGCCGAAAACAGCGGCACCGGCATACGGCCGCGGTCCGTGCGGGTGCGCAACCAGCTCGCGCGACGCGGTCATCGACCCTCCCGGTGGTCCGGAATCAGGAACCCGCGCGCGATCGAATACACGTGAGTCCACAGTGGAGTATCAACGGCCACACCATTCGCGACCGCTTCGCGATGTCGTTGTTTCCGTTCCGCCGCAGTGGAAATCACTTCGCCAACAGGAACTTCAGACAACGGCCGGATCACCAATCCCGCGACCGGCGGACGCGGCTCAGCGGCAGCGGGAAGCCTTAATAGGTCACCATCCGGGGTGACGACGGTGCGTTCGCCACCGTCCGAAAGGGACAGTACCCGCCCAGCTCGTTCGGCGATATCCAACGCCGCCCAATCCAGCACCGGACTTCCCGCGATCCCCGGCACCACCAACGTGCCCACGACCGCGGCCGTCTCGCACGCGGGCACGAACGCCTGCAGCGGACCGCGGGAAGCCGGGTCATGCGCCACGGCATACCCGTCGCAGTGCTCCAGCCGCAGACCGACGCGTCCGGCCGGAACCCGTGCCGTCTCGGTCAGCAGGGCATCGAGCCCGGCACCCGCATGGACCTCGGCGGACGTCACGACCTCGGCCAGGTATTCCGCCTCGCCGCTGCTGAGCCCCGAAGCCCGCAACGCACGCAGCGCCACCTCGTGGATCTCCCGCACGGACACCCGGGTCCGCACGGTTTCGGCGGCCGACACGCGCTCGGCCCTGGCCGCGGTCATTGCTCCGCTCCCGGGAACACCGTGTCGAACAGCCGGAGCCAGTTGCCGCCCAGCACCTGCGCCACCACGGTTTCCGGAAGTCCGGCTTCCAGCAGACCCTCGGTGAGCACCGGGAAGTCCGCCGGTCCGCCGAACCAGCTCGGCCACACCGGCCACTGCGGCTCGACCGGCACCGCGGACGCGGGCCGCCAGCGGCCGTTGCGCAGCCACGCGACGTAGTCCTGCGACCAGTTGCGCGTGCAGTCGCTGCCCAGCGCGACGTGGTCCGGTCCGATCCGGTCCACCAGCCCCGCGACCATGTCGCAGAACTGCCGCCGGGTCGTCTTCTCGCCGCCGATCACGTTGGGGTACAAGCAACAGCCGAGCACTCCGCCGCGCGCGGCGAGGGCGTCGATGACGTCGTCCGGCTTGTTGCGCGGAGAGTCCACAAACGACAGTGGGTTCGCGTGCGTGATCGCCACCGGACCGGCCGAGGCGTCGATCGCGTCGCGGCAGGTGCGGTTCCCGACATGCGAAAGATCGACCAGCATCCCGACGCGGTTCATCTCCGCGACGATGAACCGGCCGTAGGCGGTCAGCCCGGAATCGTGCTCGTCGTAGCAGGCGCCGCCGACGAGGTTCTGGATGTTGTAGGTCAACTGCGCGATGCGGACACCGAGCCGGTGGAACACCTCGACCATCCGGTAATCGTCGCCGAACGGCGAGGTGTTCTGGAAACCGAGCAGCACCGCCAGCCGACCGTCGCGTTTCGCCGCGCGGATGTCGTCGGCGTTTTCCGCGAGCACAACCAAATCAGAGTTGTCCCGCGCGAGTTCGTACCAGTCCGCCACCGCGCGCAGCGTTTCCTGCGGGCCTTCCCAGACCGCGCACGTCGCGTTGACGCCGGTGACGCCGCCCGCTTTCAGCTCCTCCAGGACTTTCCGGTCCCAGTTGTTGATCTGCAGTCCGTCGACGACAGTGAGGTCGCCGTGCTCCAGGGGGTCCACTCAGGACTCCTTTCCGGGCTTGCGGGTGAACAGCCAGTCGTCGTCCACTCCGGACTCGACGTCACCGGCACGGGGCGCGCCCGAAAACAACGTGACGCGCAACCAGTCGGTCGACTGCGGGCTGTAGTTCTCCATGCCGTAAAGGGCGAGCTGGAATCGCTGCAGGTGCAGCGGCAGGAAATCGTCGGCGAGCAGATTCGCGCGGACCTCGCCGTAGCGAAGCCCGGCGACGGACTGCACCCGCGCGACAATGCCGCGATGCCAAGGGAATTCCAGCAGAAACTCCGCCACCGACTGGCCCGCGTCGGCTCCGGCCAGGTCGTGCCGTAGGGCGTGCACGGCGCGGGCGATGTCGATCGGATGCTCCATCGATTCGCCGGGGTCCTGCCCGCGCCTGCCCCGGCGCGGTTCTTCGTTGTCCTCCGCGGAAAACCAGAACCTCGCCTGTTGGTTCGGGTCGGTGAAGTCGAAGTCCCGGGTCCAGGCGTATCGGTCGGCCAGCAGGTCGCGCAGCTCCCCGCAGGTCTGGGCGACCTCGACTCGACGGCGCTGGTCGCAGGTCAGCAGCTCCTCGACCGCCATGTCGAGCGAGTCGTCCAGTTCGACGAGGACGGTGTGCAGCACCGCCCGTGCCTCGGCGCCGAACTCCGCGACCCGGTCGTCGAGGTCCCGCCACCGGAAGCCTCCTGCCGGGAATTCGGCCAGGATCCGGGCGATTCCGTCCAGCCGGTCAGCCAGTTCGGGGCCGGTCAGGTACGGCGCGGTCGTCAGGGTGTCGCGTTCGCGGAAGTACCGGCGGGCGCGGTCGAGCAGTTCGCTCACCCGCCGCACCGAACCGGCGTCGGCCTCGGCGTCGAGGGCATGGGCCAGCGGCAGTTCCCGCGCCGAGCACCAGGCGTCGAGGATGCTCGGATGGTTCACCACGAACGGGACCATGCCGAGCCCGGTCGCGTTGCCCAGCCCGAGGTATCGCCGCCAGCCGCCGGAAAGCGTTGCCGCCGCTGGGTTTCGGCGGGCGGCGCAGTGTTCGGCCAGGTCGTAGCTGAACTCGCGCAGCAGCCACGCGGCCAGCATCTGCGCCCGGTACGGCACCCGCAGCGGCGGTATTTCGGCGAGCCGGTCGAAGTCGGCGAGGCCGAACTTTCCGTTGCTGTAGAAGGCGGTGCTGCGCAGGATGTAGCACGCGTCGCCCATCGTGGCGCAATCCGGCTGTTCCCCGGCTGCCAGCTGCGCGACCACGTAGTCGAAGAATCGCTCGCTGCGGTTGGCCCTCGTCCACACCAGCGTCGCGGCGTCGGCCCGGCCCGCTTCCTGACGAGGCACCTCACGACGCAACTCGGCCAGCCGGTCGTCCGGAACCGGGCCCTCCACCAGCGCAGCGGTGACGTCCCAGCGCTTCGCGATCACCCGGTCAGTGCGCTCGTTCTCTTGCAGCACAGTGGAAAACACCGCGAAGTGCAGTAGCGTGCCATCGGCGTCGATCCGGTAGACGGCTTCTCCGTGCCCCTTGCCGTCGAACTCCCACCGGACGGTGGAGACAGTCCAGCGCTCCCGGGCCGCCTGGCGGAGGAACGACCGCGCGAAGCTGTGCCGGGTATAGCGGGCCGCGCCCAGTTCCGCTGGCGCGAGCGCGGTGTCGGCGGGCCGGGTCACGATTGTTCCTGAGAAGTCCGCAGGTACGCGGTTTTGGTCCAGGTGAAGAACTCCGCGGCGGATTCGCCGTTCTGCTCACGGGGCGCGGGGAACGACGAGTCCTTGAGCCCGCCGAACGGAGCGTGCACCTCGGACCCGGTGTTCGGCGCGTTGACCTTCACGATGCCCGCGTCCAGATCGCGCAGGCATCGGCGGACCGCACGCTCGTCGTCGGTGAACACCGCCGCGGTGAGCCCGAACCGGGTCCCGTTGGCCAGCCGGATCGCCTCGTCCAGGTCGGCGGCCCGCAGCACGGTGGCGACCGGGCCGAACACCTCCTCCTGACTGATCGTCAGCTCGGGCGTCCCGGCCAGCAGCGTCGGCGCGACGAACGCCCCGCCCTCCGGGCAATCCGCGCGAGCCAGCACCGTCGCGCCTTCGTCGACCGCCTGCTGGATCGCGCCCTCGACCTCTTGCGCGGCGCGGGCGGACACCAGCGGTCCGATCTCGACCCCCGGCGTCGTCCCCGGCCCGACCACGAGCCCCTTGACCCGGGCGGACAGCTCGGCGACCAGCCGGTCATAGGCGTCGCCGACCGCGATGATCCGCCGGGCCGCGGTGCACTTCTGCCCGGTCCCGCTCATCGACGCGGTGACCAGCGCCGCCGCGGCCTGCGCCGGGTCGGCGTCGGGCAGGACGATCGCCGCGCTGTGCCCGCCGAGTTCCAGCTGCACCTTCGCCCCGCGCGGCACCACCGCGGCCTGGATCGCGCGGCCGACCGGAACCGAGCCGGTGAAGGTGACGCCGGACAGTTCCGGCCGCTCCACCAGCTCCGCGCCGAGCGAACCGGGCGCGAGCAGCAGGTTGAGCACGCCGCTTGGCACTCCGGCCTCGATCAGGATCTCGGCGAACGCGACCGCCAGCGCGACCGTGTCGCTGGCCGGCTTCCACACCACCGCGTTGCCCCAGAGCAGCGCGGGCGCCAGCTTCCACGCCGGGATCTGCACCGGGAAGTTCCACGGCGTGATCACGCCGACGACACCCAGCGGACGGCGCACGGTCCGGACGACCTCGTCCGGGTTGCCGGACGGGTAGAGCACGCCGTCGGCACTGCGCGCGCGGCCCGCGTGGTAGTGCAGCGTCTCGACCGAGGCGGCCACCTCGCCGCGCGACTCCGCGAGCGTCTTGCCCTGTTCGCGGGTCATCAGCGCGGCCACCGACTCGGCGCGCTGGGCCAGCAGTTCCGCGGCCCGCCGCAGCACGAGACCGCGCGCGATGGTGCCCTGACGATCCCACTCCGGCTGCGCCGCCACCGCCGCGCGCACCGCTTCGTCGAGCAGTTCCGGACCGGCCGTCCGGTACTCGGCCACGACCTGCGCGGGATCCGCCGGGTCGACACTCCGCGCGACCGGTCCGTCGCCGGGAACCCACCGTCCCGCTACGAAGTGCTGCAACGACAATGCGTGATCCACGGGTGCTCCTCGACGTTCGCGACGGTGCTTGTCGTCCATGACGCTAAGTCGCGCGGAACACAGAGTGAAGTATCTATTGCCTACGCACTGATAAGGAACCATTATCACCGGCGTGGAACTCCGCCAGCTTCGCTACTTCGTCGCGGTCGCCGAGGAACGCAGCTTCCGGCGCGCGGCCGAACGGCTGCACCTCGCCCAGCCCGCGCTCAGCCAGCAGATCGCGAAGCTGGAGAAGGAGCTGTCCGTCCGGCTGCTGCTGCGGACCACCCGCAGCGTCGAACTGACCGAGCCGGGCCGGGTGCTGCTCGCCGAGGGCCGCCGGGTGCTCGCGGACAGCCAGCACGCGCTCACCGCGGTCGCGCACGCCGCGCGGGGCGAACTCGGGCTGCTGCGGGTCGGGTTCGTCAGCTCGGCCGCGCTGGAAATCGTGCCCGCCACGGTGCTGGAGATGCGCCGGCAATGGCCGAATGTCCGGTTCGAACTGAACGAATCGACCACCGACGCGCAGATCGCCGCGCTCGGCGACGGTCAGCTCGACGTCGGCATCGCCCGCGAGGTCGGCGAAGCCGCCGGACTGACCGTGCACCCGCTCGGCCGCGAACGGCTGATCGTGGCCGTGTCCGAGACGCATCCGTTGGCGGACAACGAAACCGTCGAGATGGCGGAGCTGGCGGACGAGCCGTTTCTCGCCTTCCCGCGCACGCGCGTCTCGCGGCTGCACGACCACATCGAGACGCTGTGCCTGCGCGCCGGCTTCCGGATGCGCGTGGTCCAGGAGGCCGTCCAGTTCCCGACCATGCTCGGCCTCGTCGCGGCGGACACCGGCATCGCGATCGTGCCGAACGCCTTGCGCGCGCTGCGGTTGCCCGGGCTGCGCTACCTGTCCCTCGCCGACCCCGGCGCGTTCTCGACCGTCTCGGCGATCTCGCGCACCGATCACCAGAACAATCCGGTGGTCGACCGTTTCCTCAGCGTCGCGCGCGTCGGATGATGACTTCCGTGGACTTCGAACCGCACCGCGGCGAACTGACCGCCTACTGCTACCGGATGGCCGGCTCGTTTCACGAGGCCGAGGACCTGGTGCAGGAAACGCTGCTGCGCGCGTGGAAAGCCCGCGACCGGTACGACCCGGCGCGCGCCTCGGTCCGGACCTGGCTGTACCGGATCGCGACCAACGTCTGCCTGACCGCGTTGGAGGGCCGGGCCCGGCGGCCGTTGCCCACCGGCCTCGGCGGCCCCAGCGACGACCCGGGCGCGCCGCTGCAACCGTCGATGGACGTCCCGTGGTTGCAGCCGTTTCCAGACGCCCGCTGCGAAGCGGACACCCGCGCCGGACTGCGGCTAGCGTGGATCGCCGCCACGCAGATTCTCCCGGCGCGGCAACGAGCGGTCGTCGTGCTCCGGTCGGTGCTCGAGTTCAGCGCGGCCGAGGTCGCCGAGCAACTGGAGACGACCGTCGCCGCGGTCAACAGCGCACTGCAACGAGCCCGCGCCACGCTCGCCGACGCGGGCGGCATGGACGAGATCGCCGAACCGGACGACGCGGAGACCCAGGCGGTGATCGACCGGTACGCGCGAGCCTTCGAGGCCGCCGACGTCGAGGCGCTCGTCCGCCTGCTCGCCGACGACGCGATCCTGGAAATGCCGCCGGTCCCGCTCTGGTTCCGCGGCAGCGCCGACTACGGCCGGTTCATGCACCGGGTGTTCGAGATGCGCGGAACCGGCTGGACCGTCCGGCGCCTCACCGCCAACGGCCAGCCCGCGCTCGCCGCCTACACCTCCGACGGGCGGCTGCACACGCTGCAGGTCTTCACCGTTGTTGACGGGCGGGTTTCGCACAATGTCGTGTTCGCCGATCCGCGCGTGTTCGAGGCGTTCGAGTTGCCGGGCAGGATTTCTTAGCGGAGAGGGAGCACCCGCCCTTGCGCGCCTGATCGCCGATGCCGGGGGCTCAAGGGCTTGAGCTAGGCGGAACCGTCCTGGCGACCGTCCACAAAGGACGCCAATTACGGCGAAATGCCCGATTGATACCCGGGTTACCGTTTCTGCGAGTCCGTGGGGGGACCCTTGAGGGAATCAGATTCCCTCAAGGGTCCCCCCACAGACGACAAACCCCGCTACCGCCGCCCACACTGAACCCGGCAAGAGCCGTGCGGACCCCATCGGCCGAGCAAACGCACCTCAACCGCACCTATAACGCCGCCTTAAGTCCCTGGCATGGGAATCAGATTCCCTCCGGCCCCTCACAGACCAAAATCCCGCTACCGCCGCTCGCGCCGGTCCTGACGGGAGCCGCGCCGAATCCCCCATCACTCGCCGGGCCGGTAACTCCGCTCAACATGTCCTTCGAGATCCTCCGGATAGAAGTAGACCGGCCGCAGATCACCTTTCGCATACCGTTCGGCCTGGTCCGTGAAGTGCGGCGAGTCGGGATGCCCGCTCGCGCCGCCCTCGCGCACCGCCATGGCGCGCAGCCTCGGCCCGAACTCCACCACCGCCACGAAAGTGTTGCCGCTAGTGCCGTAGTAACGCTTCGTCGTGCCACCGGACGGGGTCAGCTGCGGTTTTGCCCCGAACGACGCGAGCGAACCCGACGCCCCGGGAGCGAACGGCACCGGGATGCTCGGCTTCGTGTCGTCAAACCTCTGGTCGATCGCGTCGTCGAGGCGCTGGAACCGGTTGATCTCGCCCCACGGCACTCGCCAGCTGCCGAAATCGCGCGTGAGCTGGTCCATCGCCGTCTCCAGCGAGGCGAGCCGCTGCTCGTCGGTGGCGCGGGGCAGGACAGCCCAGAACATGCCCAGTGACGTCGCGGTCGAGTCCGCGCTCCAGCGGCAGTCCCAGTCGCGAAGCAGGCCGACCGGGTCGGCGAGTTTCGCTTTTCGCGCGCTGTCCCCGGGCAGTTTGTTCCATGCCTCGACCAGTTGCGACACAAGGCCGCTGATCGGTTCCCCGTCGCCCGCGTCCGGGGCGAAGGCGGGGAGATGGGAATCGAAGGCGACGTCGCGCAGCGTCTGCGGAGTGAAGACGGGGTGCGACTTCAGCAACCGGGCGGCGTGCGGTCCGCGTTCGGTCTCGCCGGCTTGGTCGAAATACCGCGGATAGTCGGCGGCTCGGGGGCTGTCCGGGCCGGCGCAGGTCCACGGCCAGTTGTTCGTATTGAACACCCAGCCGTTCTTCGGATTCACCGCCTGAGGCAGGTTTTCGAGGCGGTAGAGCCCTTTCCAGTCGGTCGCCGGGTTGCTGCCGTCGACGGGCTTCGCATAGTCGAAACGATCGTCGCGGATCGGCATGAACTGCGGCATGAGGAAGGCGATCTCGCCCTTTGAATCCGCGAAGATCGTGTTGTTCGAGCTGTTGGCCTTGAATTCCGCCACCCGGAGGTATTCCCGGTAATTCCGCGCCTTGGTGCGCAAATAGCTTTGCTGCAACGCCTCGACCGGCTTGTTCATCAGCGCGAACGCGATCCACTTGCCGTCCGCCTCGCCCACGATCGGGCCGTGGTGCGTGGCGAAAACGGTGAAGGTGCGCCGCGCCGGTCCGCTGTCCGCGGTGCGATAGGACAGGGTGATCGTTTTCTTCGTCACCGGCCGCGATTCGGTGCCGTACTGGTAGAAAAGCCCGCCGTCCGCCGCCCGCACGATCGTTTCGGCGAACTCGTCGACATTGTCAGTGCCGGTCGAGGTGTGCATCCAGCCGGCGTTCTCGTTGAAGCCCTGATAGAGGAAGAACTGCCCCCAGGTGGCCGCGCCGTAGGCGTTGAGTCCTTCGCCGCTCGTCACGTGCTGTTCCGAGCGGAAATAGAAAGTGGTGTGCGGGTTGATCAGCAACAGCGCGTGGCCGTCGCGCGTGCGGTGCGGTGCGATCGCGATGCCGTTCGAACCCGTGGGCTCGCGCGGCGGCTCGGGCTCCTCGGCAGCGTGCGCCGCTTTGTTGTCGTAGAAGGCCTGGAGCCGGGGAAGCGATGCCCGCGTGATGTCGCCGCCGATGCTGCCTTCGGTGAAGCTCAGCGCCATCCACGGCTCGAACCGGGTGAGCACGAGCGGCCGCACCTCGGGATGTGTCGCGAGGTAGTAGTTCAGCCCGTCCGCCCACGCCTGCATCAGCTTGCGCAGCCAAGCCGGGCAACGCGGATAGAGATCGCGCTTCAACACCTCGGGATCGACGAACAGCCGCTGGCGCAGGTCCTGCCAGATCGCGCTCTCCCCGTTGGCCTCGGCAAGCCGGCCGAGATTGGTCAGGTAGTTGGTTTCGATGCGGTTGAAGTCGTCCTCGGCCTGGGCGTACATCATCCCGAACACCGCGTCGGCGTCGGTCCGGCCCTTGACGTGCGGGATCCCCCAGTCGTCGCGGGTGATCGTCACGCACTCCGCCCGCCCGCGCCAGCGAGCAAGGTCGGACTCGGCGGACGCGCGGCCGGGCACCAGGCCCGCCGCGGCAACCGCCGCCGCTCCGCCAAGGAACACCCGACGGCTCAGCAGTTCGCGGTGCGCTTCGTTCATGAGATAGTCCGCCTTCCCCCGGGGCCAGGTCTCGTCGCGATAACGACACTCCCCTAGCCGTGACCATGTCAACCGCTGGAGACCGATGAGTTCGCCCGGTGCCGCCGGTAAGTACTGGCGACACCGACCGAAGGGACCTCCGCCATGAGCGTCATCGTCATCTCGTTCGTCACCCTCGACGGCATCGCGTCCGACCCGGGCAGCGCCCCCAGCGGCGGCTGGGCGTTCCGGCACGGCCCGGAGACCGTCGCGGGCGACAAATTCCGGCTCGGGAGCACGCTGGACGACGGCGTCCTCCTGCTCGGCCGCAAGACCTGGCAGCTGTTCGCCGGTCTGTGGCCGCACCGCGACGACGAGTTCTCCCAGCGGATGAACGCCGTGCCCAAGCTGGTCGCCAGCAGCACCCTCGCCGACACCAGCGCGTGGCCGAACTCCGCAGTCCTCGACGGCGGCCTGATCGACGCGGTGAAACGGGAACAGCGCGACGTCGTCGCCACCGGCAGCCTGAGCGTCGTGCACACGCTGATGGCCGCGGACCTCATCGACGAGTACCGGCTGCTGACCTTCCCCACCATCCTGGGCACCGGCACCCGCCTTTTCCCGGGCAGCACCGGTCCGACGCACCTGGAATGCGTCTCGGCCGAACGCGTCGGAGCGGCCACGCTGACCCGGTACGTACGCGAGAATTCAGTGGAGCGTTCCGGGCAGTAAGCCGTAACGTCGCTGGCCATGTTGCTGCTCGTGTCAGGCGCGTCCGGCGTCGGCAAGACCACCGCGCGCCTGCACGCCCGGCATCTGCTCGGCGAAACGTACGAGACCGCCGAACTGTGCACGCTCGGGCCGATCCCGGCCGTGCCGACCGTCGCGTGGCGGCAGGAGCAGGTGGAAGCCGCGGTCCAGCGCGCGATCGCGCTCGAAGCCGAGGGCAGGCACCTGCTGTTCGCGGGCGATCCGGTGCCGGTCGGGGAGGCGCTGGCGGCGCCGAGCGCGGACCGGATCGACATCGCCGCCTGCCTGCTCGACGTCCACGACGAGGCCCATCTGGCTCGGCTCGCCCGCCGCGGCGAGCCGAGCCAGACCATCCCCCTGCACCAAGGGTTCGCCGCGTGGCTGCGTGCGCACGCTCACGACCCCGGACACGTCCCGGAAGCCGTCACGACCGATGCCTGGCCGGAAATGCGCTGGGACCGCTGGATCGGCCGCGTGCCGGGTCCGGAGTGGGCGATGACGGTGCTGGACACGTCGTCGCTCAGCCCAGCGGAGATCGGCGAGGCGGTCGCGGAGTGGTGCCGACGAGCGGTGGCCGGGGAGGCTCCGGTCTTTTCGGCGGGGTGGTTCGCGCGCTGAGCAGACCCGGCCCGGTCAGTCCGCGTAACCGTGCTCATGCGCGTAACGCACCGCCTGCGCCCGGGTCCCGCACCCCGTCTTCGCGAAAATCCGGTTCACGTGCGTCTTCACCGTCGTCTCGCTGACCCGCAGCTCCCGCGCGATCTCCCGGTTCCCCCGTCCGGCCGCGATCAGCTTCAGCACGTCCACCTCCCGCGCGGTCAGCCCGTGGTCCGGCGGCGCGGCCGGACGCCGGGCCGCCGCCAGCAGCGTCCGCTGCACCGCCAGGTCCATCACGGTCTGCCCGGCAGCCGCGGCGTGGATCGCGCGGCCGATTTCGTCGCCGTTCGCCGCCTTCGTCACGTAGCCGACCGCACCCGCGTCCAGGGCGCGCACGATCGACGCGCTGTCCGCGTAGGTGGTGAGCACGACGACCCGGGTGCCCGGCAGGTCCGTGACGATCCGCCGGGTCGCCGCCGCGCCGTCGCAGCGCGGCAGGTCCAGGTCCATCAGCACGACGTCCGGCTGCAGCCGCGCGGTTTCCTCGATCGCCGCGAGACCGTCGCCCGCCTGTCCGACGACCTCGATGTCCGGCAGCAGCCCGACCAGCAGCACCAGGCCCTCCCGCACAGCGGGCTGGTCCTCGGCCACGAGCACGCGCACGATCGTCATGCCGGGATCCTCACCGACAACCGCCAGCCCGCGCCATCCGGACCCGCGGTCACCTCGCCGCCGACCAGTTCCGCGCGCTCGCGCAAGCCGGTCAGGCCGTACCCGGCACCGGACAGGCCGGAGCTGGATCCAGACCGGTTGACGACCGTCATCGTCACCGAAGAGTCCAGATAGGACAGTTCGACCGACACCGGGGCGCCCGCCGCGTGCTTGCGGGCATTGGAAAGTCCTTCTTGGACAGTGCGGTACAGCAGCAGCGTGACGTCCGCGGCGAGTTCGCGGGGTTCGCCGGTGACCTGGATCGACGCGTTGTCCGGCAGCGAACCGAACAGCTCCGGCAACGCCATCGGATCGCCGCGCAACGCATGCACCGCGCGCCGCGTTTCGATCAACCCTTCCTGCGCCAATTCGCCAGCCTTCCGCACGCACGCGGCGAGCTTCTCCTCCGGCGACGGCAACTCTGCGACCAACCGGGCCGCGGCCTGCAAATGCAGCGACAGCGCCGACAGCGAATGCGCCTGGATGTCGTGGACCTCCCTGGCCAGCCGGGCGCGTTCCTCCAGCGTCGCCCCGCGCGCCACGGCTTCCTGGGTGAGCCGCGTCTGGTCCAGCAGGTCCCTGGCCTGTCGCGCCTGCACCCGGTACTGCCGCCGGTTCAGCCCGAGCAGCACCACGACGGCCACCGCGAGCGCGTTCCCCGCCACCAGACCGCCCGGCTGACCGGCGAAGTACCCGCCGACGGTCACCGCGACCCCCAGTACCGCGGCGACCGTCACGATCTCCGCCGGGCGAATCGCGGCCAGCGAGGACAACACGAGCAAGGACAAGCAGACCAGCGACGGCCCGGTCAGACTCTCGTCCGCCACCGTCACGATCGCGCCGAAGAGCGCGGCCAGCGAGAGCAGCACCCCGGCCGCACGCGGCCAGCGCAGGTCCAGCGCGCCGAAGGCCAGCCCGCTCGCGGCGGAGGCGGCCAGCGGCACCCACTCCCACTCCGCCGCGGGCCGCGCGGTGAGCAGGATCGCGACGAAGGCGACCGGCGTGAGCAGCCGCAGCAAGACCAGCGGCAACCGAGTCATCGCGATCTCCTCCCCCTGTCCGCTGCTCAGCGTAGTCAGGCCCGCACCGGCTGCCCGTCGGCGGATTCCAGCCGCCGCGACCGCCACAGCACCCCGCCGGCCCGCACCGCGACCATGGCCAGCGCCATCAGCACGAAGAACAGCCCCACCCCGTCCTTGTCCACCTGCGTGCTGACCAGGAACTCGCCGACCCGCGCGGCGAACGGGCGCACGTTCTCGACCGCCCACACGAACACCAGCCGCCCGACCAGCACGGCGAGCCAGATCAGCAGGTACGGCCAGCCCGCCCAGGTCTGCACGCGCCCGGTGACCGGACTGCGCTCCACCCGGGTGGTGGCGATCAGCCCCGCTCCGGCGACCGCCCCGAGGACCGCGCCGACCAGCCCGGCCAGCACGTTCGGCGCGGTGATCGCGATCCCGCCGGTGAAGTACAGCACCCCGATGACGGTGCACGAAACGAACGGCATGATGCCCATGACCAGGTTGTGCCTGCGGCGGCCCACCTGGGTGAAAAGAACGAGGGCGAGCAGGATCCCGCCCATGATGAGAGCGTCGGTCATCGCGGCCTTCCGTCGGTTCAGGCGGGCCGGAACACCCGCGTTTCCGACGCTAAGGCGCGCAGCCGGCCGAATCGTCCACCCATCGCCCGATTCCGGGTGGACGTGACGTACACCCGGATCACCGGATCGGGCGGGCCCAGATCGGTACACTGTGGAGCGTCAGCGGCCGGAATCGGCTGGGCGCAACCCAAATCCGTGGAGCCGGACGTACGATGTTGATTCCCGCACTGATCGTCCTGTCCGCCGCGGTCCTGATGCGCGCGCTCGCGGCCAAGCAGCTCGACCGGTGGAACATCGCCGCACCCGTGCTGATGGTGGTCTGCGGGGTCGCGACCGCGTTGTTCGCGAATCCGGAAAAACTGCTCGAGGTGTTCAACACCGAAATCGCGCAGCACGTCGCCGAACTCATTCTCGCGATGCTGCTTTTCGTCGACGCCACCGAGGTCCGCGGCGGACGCCTGTGGGGCCACGCGCCGAGCCTCGTCGCGCGGGTGCTGTTCCTCGCGCTGCCGCTGAGCCTCGCACTGGCCATGCTGGCGGGCTGGGCGTTCTTCCCGGATCTGTCGTGGCCGCTGCTGCTGATCGTCGCGTGCATCGTCATCCCGAGCGATTTCGCCGCCGCCGAACGCGTTGTCCGCGACAAAACCCTGACCCCGCAAGTGCGCAGCGTGCTGAATGTCGAAAGCGGCTACAACGACGGGCTTGTCTCGCCGCTGTTCCTGTTCGCACTCATTCTCGCGCGCAGCGACAATACCGCGGACACCGCCGGAAAAGCGCTCGCGACCGCATTGCCGTTCGCGATCAAAGCAATCGTCGCCGGCGCGATCATCGGGACGGTGATCGGTTTCCTGCTGTTCCTCGCCGTGCGCTCCGGCTGGACGTCCGGACAGGGGCGGCGCATCGCGGTGCTGACGACGCCCCTGCTGGCCTACGCGGCCACGGTCGCCATCGACGGCAACGGCTTCGTCGCCTCGTTCGTGTGCGGGATCGCCTTCCGCTACGTCTACCGCGCCTTCGCCGCGCGGCACCTCCGCACGCCGGCCAGCCCCGCCCGGGAGCACTTCACCCGGCCGTCCGAGGATCTGCAACTGCTCGAAGAGGTCACCGGAATCCTGACCATGGCAATGTGGTTCGTCGTCGGCGCGGCCGCGGTGGTCGTGGTGTCGTTCGGCATCCCGTGGCAGCCGATCGTGTTCTGCCTCCTCGCGCTGACTGTGCTGCGGATCGTCCCGGTGATGCTGTCGCTGACGCGCACCCGGATGCCGCACCGGGACCGGTTCCTGGTCGGCGCACTCGGCCCGCGCGGAACGACGTCGATCGTGTTCGGACTGCTGGCGATCAACGGCCTGTCCGGCGAGGCGAGCGACACGGTGCTGACGCTGACCGTGGTGTGCGTCCTCGGCAGTGTGGCTTTGCACGGGTTGGGGTCAACGCCGCTCATCACGCGGTTGATGACTTCACGCCGCCCCTAGCAGGCAACTGACCGCGCTACTCTGAATGCTTCCGATCGGCGGAGGCGCGCATGCCCAGCGCGCCGACCACGATCGTGCCTTCACCCCGGGCCGGTGGCAGGTGATCACCGTCGACGGCACGGACGCGGGCCTGCTCGTGGTCGATTACCGGCAGGCGCAGGTCTACCTCGGCCGGATCGAACTAGACCCCCGCTACCAAGGCCAGGGAATCGGCGGACGGCTGCTCCGGTGGCTGATCGGCGTCGCGGCCGAGCGAAGGCAGGAACTCGCCCTCGAAGTCCTCGCGGTCAACACGCGCGCACACGCGTTCTACCTGCGGCACGGATTCCGCGAAACCGGCGGGCGCGCACGGAAAATCCTCCTGGCCCGCGCCCCGGACCAGGAGGATTGACCAGCGGCCTCAGCCCGCGTCCGTCACCGTCCCGGTGAGGTCGACGGCCGGGTGGGATTCCGTCATCTGCAGCAACACATGCTTCGCCGGATCAGGCCCGTCGTGCCGCACCGTCGGGATCGTCAGGTCGGCGCTCAGCTTCCCCGCCATGATCTGCACCCCCACCGTCACGTTGGTCGCCGACAACGGCTGCGGCTTCTTCGGGTCCAGGCCGTGCTCGATCAGCCATTGCGGGTCGATATCCGAGGTCATCAGCTCCGGTCCGGTCTTCGGCGCTTTCACTTCCGCCGCCACGTAGACGTCCGAATCGGCCGCGGCGGACAGAGTGACCGGCCAGGCCAGCGCGGCGCCCTCGACCGCCGACGCGTCCGTCTTGCCGGCGCTCACCACCGGTTCCGGGTCGTCGTTCTCGACGTTCACCGCGCCCTCGGCAGCCCCGACGACCGTGCCGTGGGTGGCTTTCACGCCGGCCAGCAGCCGGTACGGCCAGCTCCACCGGGTGTTCCCAACGACCGTCGCGGGCAGGTCGATCGTGTGCTGTCCCGGCGCGAGCGTGACCGCCTGATACGTCCACTTCACCGACGCCGGCGAGGTCGCGTCAGCCCGGAAGACGCGCAGCGAACCGCCGCCGTCCCCGGTCACCGTGACCGGGATCTGGTACGTCTTCGAGCCGGAATCGCCCTCCTTGACCGTCAGGGAGCCGAGGTCGACCCGCGTCAGCGGAGCCGCGCTCGGTTCGGGCAGACCGGGCCGCCACGCGTACGCGTCCAGCAGCCATGCCTCGCTGCCTGCCTTCTGCGGCGTCAGTTCCAGGCTCGCCACCTCCTGGTGCGGCGGCAGCGGGACCCGGACTTCCTGTCCCCAGAACGATTTCGTCCGTTCGGTCCCGGCGAGGCCGGTCACCGTGAACGAGCCCAGTTTCGTGCGCTTGCCCCGGGAATCCGCGACCGCGACGTCGAACGACTCGGCCGGGGCGTTCTCCGGCGCGATGACCCGCATCGCCAGCGCCCGCGCGCCGCCGGAAGAAAGCGGACGGGGCAACTGGATCTGCGCCGGAGCCCCCGCCGAACGCACATGCACCGCGGCACGGGTCGGATCGGGAGCGTCCTCCAGCCCGACAAAATGCGGCGACTTGGCCGGACCAGTGAGGCACCGCTGATCCGGCCCGACCTGCTGGCAGACGTCTCCGCTGCCGGTGACCTTGGTCGACGAATCCGGGACCAGCACTGGCGTCCGCGCGCCGCCGAGCGCATGCGTCAGCACGTGCGCCGGATCGGCCGACGGGGCACGCACACCCGAACCGTCCAGCAACGGCTGCACCCGCAGATCGTGCTTCTGGAACAGCTGCGCCGCCGCGGCGACATAGGTCGCGCCGACCGCCCGCTGCTGCGCGTCGGTCAACCGCGCGGGCATACCGGGCGAGCAATTCGGGTCCGGTTCGCGAGAGTAGAAATCGTCATTGGCAGGAGCCACCGCGACGCCCGGAGTCCATTCGGCATTGAAGTAATTGTGGTTCGCGCCCGAGACATAAAGCGCGCTGTGCAATGCCGTGTCCCGGCTGACGCCGCGCGCCCCGTCGATGTATTGCTGCCCTTGGAGATCCGATACGTCGCCGTCGCAGGAAGGCAGGAAGGTGACCGACGGGACGTCCGGCACCGGGTTGAGCCCGAACACAGTCGGCGCGATGAAGACGTTGCCGCGGATCTTCCACCGGACCGGCCCGGGGAACCCGGTGTCGCCCGGCGGCGGATACAAACTGTCCATCGCGGCCCTGTTCACGCCCTCGCCGCCGCGGGAATGCCCGACCAGCAACACATTCGACATATCCGCCGCGGCCGAATCCCGCACGATCTGCGGAGCGCTCGCCCGCGCGCTGCCGGACCAGTCCGCCCAGTGCGCGAGGTGCAGCCGGACCAGCGACGACCGGGCCTGCGCCCCGCCGTCCTCCGCCGCGTGGTCGAGCGCGTTGATCGCGTTGGCCGAAATGGACACGGTCACGAATCCCTGCGACGCCAGCAATTCCTGAGTCTGCTGGTAACCGCGGTAGCTCGGGATCGGCAGCATCCCGGTTTTGCACGGCCACGCGACCGAGAAGTCGTTCGGATCGTTCGGGTTGTAACAGGGCTGATGCCTGCCGTGCAGGAACACCACCAGCGGCCGGTTCCCCGGCGCGTTTTTCGGCGCGACGACCAGGCCCTGCATCTCGATCGGCCCGTCCAGCCCCGGCAGCCGCACCGGGTCGAGCGAGTACTCGCCCTTCACTGTCGAGTACTGCCCTGGTTTACCCGGATCCACCGCATTGGCGGGCAACGCGGGCAGCGGCGCCGGGGACGGCTGATTCGCCGTCGCCCGAGGCGCTTCGGTCAACGAACGGCCGCCGACGCGCACCTCCAGCCCGCGCGGATCGCGGATCCCGCCCGCGGGCAGCGAGAACGTCCGCAGATCCGGGCTCGGCCGCGCGCGGCCGAGCAGTTTCCCGCCGGACCAGAATTCCACCGCACCGTCGCCGAACAGCGGTTTCGGCGCGGTCCAGACCAGTTTCCCGTCCGCGACACGCCATTCCGGCGACGCCGCCGGACCGGGGGCCGGACTCGCCGCCGCGGGCTGCGCCAGCGTGACCGCCATGACCGCGGCCGCCGCGATGGGGACAAATTTGCGCAGAAGGACCTTCACTGGGTGCTCCCTCCCCGAAGATCTTTCCTTTCTACCGGGAAAGCAGACCGCCGTGCCAGGCCGTGGTTCAGCCGCGGCCCTCCGGAAGCGCCCCGGTGCGCAGCCCGGCGACGACGATCTCGCCGAACGCGTCGCCGATCTGCCGGGGCGTCATCGCGCCGCGCGGATCGAGCCAAGTGTGTGCCCACGAGGCCACGCCGATCACCGCGAACGCCAGCACGCGCGCGGTCGCGACCGGTTTGAACGCGCCGCTTTCGATCCCTCGCTCGACCACCTGCGTAACGAGCGCTTCGAACTCCTCACGCTTGCGCTCGACCGAAGCGAAGGCTTCGCTGGAGAGAAACCGGCGTTCCTGCTGGAAAATCGAAATCTCAGACCGGTAGATGCCGATCGGCTCGACCAGCACCTCGGTCATCACCCGGCGGAGCACCTGCTCCGGCGCGCCGCCGTCGGCGAGCACCTCGCGGATCCGCCGCAGCTGGAAATCCATGAACTCGTCGTGGATTTCGTGCAGCACGTCCTCTTTGGTCTCGAAATGGTAGTAGAACGCGCCTTTGGTGAGCCGTGCGGTGTCGACGATCTTCTGTACCGAGGTCGCGTGGAAACCGTCCTGTTCGAACAGGGTGAGCGCGGCGTCGACCAGCGCCCGCCGGGTGGCGTCGGGATCACGCGGCGCCCGGCGTCTCCCCGAGGAGGGCTGGACAGCGGCCATCGAAACGCTCCTCACTGGCCGGCTGGCCGCGGATGCCGAGCCAAGAAGGTAACAAACAATCAGGCCCGGCCAGCGCGAAACCGGCAGATCCGGACCCGCCGCACCAGGGCCGAATTGCCCTCGCGCCAGCCGGGTGACCCGAACGGAGCAACGGCTTATCATGGACCGGAGCAGCGGAAAGGCGGTGCGGCCGGATGGCGACTCTCTCGCGGTTCTCCGTGCTGCACACCGCCGACCTGGAACAGTTCCGCGCCGCCGCCTCCCGGTATCTCACCCCGCACCGGCTCTCCCCCGCCGGGCGGGACGAGGGACTGCAGACCGACGTCGCGAAGGTCGAACTGGGCCCGGTCACGCTCGTCTACTGCCGCAATACCGGCGCTGAGCTGCGGGTGGAGCTGACCGAACAGGTCGACTACTACGACGTCAACCTCGCCCTCGGCGGCACCAACCTGCTGCACGCCGACCGCGACGAGGTGTACGTCGACGCCGGGACCGCGGGCATCCTCTCGCCGCGCATGGTCGCGCGCATGGCGCTGTCCGACGGCTACCGCCAGCTGCACGTCCGCGTCGAACGGCACGCGCTGGAACGGCACCTCGAGGAGCTGCTCGACCGGCCGATCGCGGCACCGATCCGGTTCCGGCCGAGGATGGACCTGGCCCGGCCCGCCGCCGCGTCCTGGGCGCAGGCCGTCCAGCTCCTGCTGCGGGACCTCGACCAGCCCGCCGGGCTCGCCGGCGCGGGCGGCGACAGCCCGTGGCCGCCGTTCCTGATGACCGGGCTCCTGCTCGCCCAACCGCACAACTACCAGCGGGAACTGGAGCACCGGCGGACGAGCCCGCGACGTTCGTCGCCGGTCAAACGGGCGATCGACCTGATCGAACGGGATCCGTCGGCCGAGCTGTCGCTCGAACGGCTGGCGCTCGAGGCCGGAACCACGCCGCGGTCGCTGCAACGGCATTTCAAGGAATACGTCGGCTGCACCCCGCGCGAATACGTGCAGAACATTCGCCTTGCCCGCGCGCACGACGATCTGCGATCCGCGCCGCCCGGCACGACGGTCACCGAAATCGCGTACAAATGGGGATTCAGTCACGTGCCCCGATTCGCCGGGGTGTATCAAGCGCGGTACGGCGTGCGGCCGTCGGAGACCCTGCGCTGACGATTCGTGTCGCGCGGCGGATCGGCCTGTCGCGGAACGGATCGGCGGCGCGGGCGAACGTTCCTAACCTCCTCCCAGGGATTCCTTCCCGATGGGAGACAACACATGCACCACGACTTCGACGTCGCAATCGTGGGCTACGGACCGACCGGACTGGTCCTCGCCTCGGCACTGGGCACAAGCGGCCACCGCGTCGCGGTGTTCGAACGCTGGCCCGGGCTGTACGGACTGCCCCGGCTGACGCACATCGACGGCGAGACCGCGCGGATCGTCCAGGCGACCGGCGATCTCGCCCACGCGCTGCGCGACGCCATGCCGCTGCCGAACTACCGCTACCTGAGCGCGGACGGCGAACCGCTCATCGAACTGGACTGGCGGGGCACGTCGTGCGGGCATCCGGCGCATCTGTCCATCTACCAGCCGGACATCGAGGACGCGATCGACCGGCACGTCCGCGCGACCGGGAACGCCGAGGTCAACCAGGGCTGGTCGGCCGTCAACCTGCGCGCGGACGCCGACGGCGTGCAGCTGACCGCGCGGCCGTGGTCGAAGGATCGCACCGGCCAGTGGTCCCATTCCGGCGAAGAACGCACCGTCACCGCGAAGTACCTTGTCGGTGCGGACGGCGCCGGCAGCTTCGTGCGCGCCACGCTGGGCATCGAGCGCAGCGACACTGGCGTGCATGACCGGTGGCTGAACATCGACACCGAACGCTTGCGACCGCTGCCGGAGCGCTTCAGCCAGGTCACCCAGTTCTGCGACCCGGCGCGCGGCCACATGTACATGCCGATCGGCTACCGCAGGCAGCGATTCGAGCTGGCGGTGCTGCCCGACGAGGACGTCGCGGCCTATGAGGACCCGGAGTTCGCCTGGCGCTGGCTGGGCGAAAAGCACGGTCTCGGCCGCGCGGACGTCCGGATCCTGCGCCAGGTCGTGTACACCTTCCAGGGCCGGATCGCCGAATCCTGGCGGCGCGGCCGGGTCCTGCTCGCCGGGGACGCCGCGCACACCACGCCGCCCTACCTCGGGCAGGGCGCGTGCTCGGGCATGCGCGACGGGATCACGCTGGGCTGGAAGCTCGATCTCGTCCTGCGCGGCCTGGCCGGCGACCAGCTGCTCGACACCTACGAGGCCGAACGCAAACCGCACGCCACCGCGATCACGGAGATCTCGACGGCGCTGGGCAAGGTCGCCAACACACACGATCCGGCCGAGGCCGCCGCCCGCGACGACGCCTTCCGGCGCGGCGACGTCCCGCCTCCGCCGCCGTTCCCGACCATCACCGCCGGGGTTGTCCACCCGAACAACCCGTTGGCCGGAACGCTTGCCCCGCAAGGGATTGTGCGTACCTCCGCTGGTGAAGGCCGGTTCGACGACGTCGTTGGCGGCGGGTTCAGCCTGGTGTGCCGGGCAGATCTCGCCGACGTGCTCGACGCGGGTCAGCGTGCGTTCCTCGCCCAGCTCGGCGTGACGATCGCGACTGACACCGTCGAGGATCTCGACGGGACTTACGAACGCTGGTTCGCCTCGACCGGGACGGAAGCCTTCCTCAGCCGTCCGGACTTCCACCTCTTCTGGGCCGGTCCCCTCGCCGAGTTGCCCTCCGCCGTCGACCAGCTCCGTCAGCAGCTCAGCGCGGCGGTGCCAGCATGAGCCGGACCGAGGCGCTCTGGCGCGCGATGCCGCCGACCCGGCTGCTGGACGGCGGCATGGACTACGCCGACATCCTCGCCCTGCAAACCCGCACGGCCGCCGGACAACCGTGGGACGTCGCCGCCGAACAACTCGCCGACGCCCGGCTCACCCGCTCCCCGACCCACCCGGTCACGGCGCTGGCGGAATTGCGTTACGCCGCCGCAGATCTGCTTTTCGCGCAAATGGCGTACAACTTCGACGAGCCGCGCAAAGTCGCGCTCTACGAACGATTCACCTCCGTCATCACGCGCGCCGCCGAACTCGCTGCCCCTCGTTGGGAACGGCTGGAATTGCCCTTCGCCGGCGGAACGCTGTTCGGCTGGCTGATCCGTCCAGCTGGCCCGATCACCGGGACCGTCGTGGTATTCGGCGGGCAAAGCGGTTGGGGCGCAACCTATCTCCCGATCGCGGACGCACTCGCCCAGCGCGGAATGGCGGCCCTGCTCGCCGAAGGCCCCGGGCAAGGCGAAACCCGGATGCGCGGCGGAATCCTGCTGGACGCCGACGTCCGGGCCGCGTACTCGGCCTTCGTCAGCCACGCGGCAAGCGATCGGATCGGGTTGTGGGGCAACAGCATGGGCGGCCTCTACGCCGCCACCACGGCAGCGTCCGACGACCGGGTCACCGCGGTATGCGTCAACGGCGCACCCGCCGCTCCCCGGCTGCTGGGCTTCCGGACCTTCGACGAACAAGCCTGCGCCATGCTCGGCACCCAAGACCACCAAGCCGTCCAAGACAATTTCGACCGTCTCGCGCTAAAGCCGGAAGACCGGATTCGCGGCGCACTGCTCGTCCTGCACGGCGACGAGGACCCCATTATCCGGCTTGCGGACCAGAAACCGTTCCTGGCCGCCGCCGAGGGCCGCGCCGACCTGAAGCAGTGGCCCGACGGCGAGCACACCATCTACAACCACGCCGCCGAACGCACCGCCTACGTCGCCGACTGGTTCGCCGACCGCTTCCGCGAGAAGAAGGACTGACCACTGTGGATTTCACGGAAACCTCAGCCGAACAAGCGGTCATAAACAGCTTCTCGGCCACCGCTGACCCGCGGCTCGCGGAAATCCTCACCGCCGTCACCCGGCATCTGCACGCCCTTGTCCGGGAAGTCCGCCCGACGATGGCCGAATGGGAGCAGGCCATCGAATTCCTCACCGACATCGGCCACACCTGCGGCCCCGCCCGGCAGGAATTCGTGCTGCTGTCCGACGTATTCGGCGTGTCCATGCTGGTCGAAACCCTCAACGACAGCGACGGCGGCACCGAAGCGACCGTGCTCGGCCCATTCCATCTCACCGAATCCCCGCAACGCGAACTGGGCGATTCGATCGACCTGCTCGGCACCGGGGCCCCGTGCGTCATCACCGGCACCGTCCGCGCCACCGACGGGACCCCGCTGCCCGGCGCGAGCGTGGACATCTGGCAGTGCTCCGCGGACGGTTTCTACGACGTCCAGCAGCCAGACCGGCAACCACCCGGCAATGGCCGCGGCCGATTCCGCACCGACAGCGAAGGAAAATTCTGGTTCCGCACCGTCGTCCCGAGCCATTACCCGATTCCCACCGACGGCCCCGTCGGCCGCCTGCTGAACGCGACCGGACGCCATCCGTACCGCCCGGCGCACGTCCACGTAATCGCCGAAGCCGCCGGACACCATTCCCTGACCACGCACATGTTCGTCGCGGACAGCCCATACCTGGACAGCGACGCGGTCTTCGCCGTGAAGCGAAGCCTGATCACCGAATTCGCCGACCGCGGCTCCCATCGCGAAGCCCACTTCGACATCCGCCTCGCCCCGGAGGGAGAGTGATGGACTCCTTCACCTACGAAGCCCTTCCCATGCGAGTCGTCTTCGGCACCGGCACGCTGTCCCGGCTCGCCGAAGAAGCCGATCGCCTTGGCCTGCACCGGATTCTCGTTCTGTCCACTCCGGAACAACGCGACCTAGCCGACCGCGTGGCCGCCGTCCTCGGCGATCGCGCCGCCGGAATCTTCGACCAGGCCCGCCCGCACGTCCCGGTACCGACCGTCGCCGCCGCCGCGCACGCAGCCACCGAACTAGGCGCGGACGGCTGCGTCGCGGCGGGCGGCGGTTCGACGATCGGCCTGGGCAAAGCCCTTGCCCTGCAACTGGACTTGCCCATCGTCGCGCTCCCGACGACGTACGCGGGCTCCGAGATGACCCCGATCTGGGGACTCACCGAAAACAATCAGAAACAGACCGGTCGAGACCGAAAAGTGTTGCCCCGCAGCGTGGTCTACGACCCAGAACTCACCGCCAGCCTGCCCGCGACCGTAGCCGCGACCAGCGGCCTCAACGCCATCGCACACGCCGTCGAAGCCCTTTACGCCCCGGATTCCTCCCCGGTGATCGCCGCGATGGCCGAACAAGGCGTACGCGACCTAGCTACGAATTTCACCGGAGCCAACGCATTACGCGGAGCCTGGCTCTGCGGCGCTTGCCTAGGCGCGACAACCATGGGCCTGCACCACAAACTGTGTCACGTATTAGGCGGAATGCTCGACCTGCCGCACGCCGAAACCCACGCGATCCTGCTCCCGCACGTCGCCACCTTCAACCTGCCCGCCGCCCCGGCCGCGGCCGCAGCTCTGTCGCGGGCCTTGAACACCGACGATCCGGCGGCCTTCCTGGCTGAACTCGCCGCCAGCACCGGCGCCCCGACCACCCTCGCTGCCCTAGGCGTCACGGAATCCGACTTGGCCCGGGTCGTCGACGAGGTGCTGGCCAACCCCTATGCCAACCCTCGGCCCGTGCCCCGCGCAGACTTGGAATCCCTGTTGCACCAAGCGTTCAGGCCCGCATAGCGGTGTCGGCCCATTCCTCGAAGGAGGTCAGCGGAATCCCGAGTTCCCGCGCGAACTCGGGCCGCGCCGGCTGTCCCAGCTCGTTCAGCATCGAGTGCGAGAACCCCATCGGCGGCATCCCGGCGGCGAGCGCCTCGTCCGCTGTCATGTCCGGCACGGTCAGCGGCACGCCCAGCACCCGGGACAGAATCGGCGTGATCTCGGCCATCGACAGATAGTCGCTCGCCAATTCCAGCTCCACCCGGTCGAACCGCTCCGGCTCCGCGATCGCCGCCGCGGCCGCCCGGCCGATGTCCCGCGTCGCGGCCAGCGACAACTTCGTGTCCGGACGGAGAATCGTCACCAGGCCGCCCTCGATGCCGCGCGGAAACACGTACTTCATGGACGGCAGGAAGTTGTCCATGAAGAACCCGGGCTTGAGCAACGTCCACCGCGGGAATTCGGCCGCGCGGAGCCGGTCCTCGATCGCCGCCTTCGTCCCCGTCGACGGAGCCAGGAACGCCCAGCGCTCCTCCCTCAGCTCCGGCCGCCCGCCACCGCTCACCGACGTGTGCACGAACTGCGGCACCTCCGCGATCTTCGCCGCCTCGATGAGGTTCACCGCCTGAATCATCTCACCGGCGAAATCCGGCTCAGCGCCGCTCATATCCGGCATCTGCACGCTGAACACCGCCCGCACGCCCTTCGCCGCGCGCACCACGCTGTCCCGGTCGTGCAAATCCCCGCGGACCAGTTCAGCCCCGAGCGCCTCAACCTTCTTCGCCCGCTCGGTCCCCGGGGCCCGGACCAAAGCCCGGACCGGCACTCCCGCCGCCAGCAGCTCGCGAGCGGTCGCGCCGCCCTGCCGTCCCGTCGCGCCGACGACCAGAACCGGTGCTTGCTCAGCCATGACTCTCCTTCGAAAACGCTAAGTGGCGGACCCCGCCGTTTCGTGTCCGCTACGATACGGCGGGGCCCGCCACTTAGCAAACCCGGAGGTCACGCCATGCCCGGCCAGCAACGTGCGGACGCGCGCCGCAACTACGCGCGAATCCTCGAAGTGGCCGAGGAGGAGGTCGCCGCACACGGGGCGAACGCGTCGCTGGAACAGATCGCGCGCACCGCCGGGGTCGGCTCGGCGACCGTGCGCCGCCACTTCCCGACCCGGCACGCGCTGCTGGAAGCCGTCTCACAAGAGCGGATCGCGCTGCTGGCCGCGCGCGCCCAAGAACTGGCCGGGGAACCCGACAGCCGCCGTGCGCTTCTCGAATGGCTGGACGACGTGGTCAGCTACTGCGTCACGGCACGCGGCCTCGCGGCCGCCCTGGCGTACGACACGCCCGACCCAGCGCACGGCAACTCCTGCTCGATGACGCTGGAAGAGTCCGCCGCCCCGCTCGTGGCCCACGCGGCCCGCGACGGTGCCGTGGCGCCGGAGGTGACCGTCGGAGACCTGATCGCGCTGATCGTCGGCATCACCCTCACCACCGAGCGCCACCCCGACCCGGAAGGCGAGGCCAAGCGGCTGTTCCGGATCGCGGTGGCGGGGATCAGCCCCCAACCCTGACGCGCACCCCGGCGAGCAGCAGGTCCAGCCCGAACTCGAACCGCTCGTCGAAATCGAGCAGCGACTCCACCGGCCCCGACTCGAGATGCGGGTACTGCCGCGCCCCCAGCACCCCCTTGAGCACCTCGATCTCGTCCCCCGTGGCGCCCTGCTCCTCGAGCGCCTCCCCCAGCACGTAGCAAAACACCGCACTAGACGCCCAAAACGCGTGCTTCCGCGGCAATCCGGAAGCGAGCATGCACCCGAGCAGAGTGTCCACATAGGTCAGATTGCTGCGCTTCGCGGCGTAGTTCCCGCCCACGATCCGCGCCCCGTCCCGATACGCGAGCAGCGCGGAACGCAATCCGGTCGCCAGGCTCCGCACCCGGCTCTCCCAGCCGGCGTCCTCTGCGGGCAAATTCTCGACCGCCCCGGCGAGGATCGCCTCCGCCATCTCGTCGATCAGGGCGTCCTTGCCGTCGAACAGCCGGTAGATCGCCGGCAGGTGCAGCCCGAGCCGGTCGGCCAGCTGGCGCATGGTGAGCGATTCCAGCCCGCCGGCGTCGACCAGGTCCAGCGCCTCCCGCACCGCCCGCTCGGCGCGCGTCGCCGCGATCCCCGCCCGTTTCGTCTCGGTTGACATGTTAACGACGTTACCAATACCCTCGGCGAGGCGGCAAGTAACAACGTTAACAAAGGAGGCAGCCCATGGCCCCGAATGCCGGAACCGCCGGCCAGCTGGACGTCTTCGTCCGGCAGCTGCGCTGGGAGGCCGACGGCGTCGTCTCGCTCGACCTGGCGCCGGTAACCGGGAACCCGCTGCCGAGCTGGGCCCCGGGCGCGCACATCGACCTCGTGCTGCCGAACGGCCTCGAACGGCAGTACTCGCTCTGCGGCCCGCCCGGCGAACGCTCCTACTACCGGATCGGCGTCCGCCGGGAACGCGCCAGCCGCGGCGGTTCGGAATATGTGCACGCGTTTCTCCGCCCTGGACAACGCATCTCGATCAAAGGCCCGCGCAACAATTTTGGCTTCAGCCCCGCCGGTTCGTACGTCTTCGTGGCGGGCGGCATCGGCATCACGCCGATCCTGCCGATGGTCCGCGCGGCGGAAGCCCAGGGCGCGGACTGGCAGCTGTATTTCGGCGGCCGCACCAGCGCGTCGATGCCCTTTCTCGGCGAACTCGGCAGGTACGGCAAGCGAGTGCGCTGTCATCCGTCGGACACCACCGGCCGCATTCCGCTGGCCGAGCTGGAAAAGCCCGTCGAAGCGGGCGCGAAGGTCTACGCCTGCGGCCCGGCTTCCCTGCTGTCCGATTTGGACACCGCGGCGGAGAACTGGCCCGCCGAAGCCCTGCACCTGGAACGGTTCAAGGCCCCGCAACTCGCCCCGGCGGAGAACAAGCCGGTCGAAGTGGAATGCGCGGCCTCGAAGAAGACCGTGTCCGTCGGTGCCGACGAAAGCATCGTCAACGCACTCGACAAGGCAGGCATCCGGACGGTGACCTCATGCCGGTCCGGGATTTGCGGTTCCTGCGAAACCAAGGTGCTCGACGGCGTCCCCGACCACCGCGACGGGATCCTCTCCGCGAGCGAGCAGGCGGCGGGCGACCGGATGTTCATCTGCGTGTCCCGGGCCTGCACCCCACGTCTGGTCCTCGACCTGTGAAGGGAGAAATCATGACCACCGCGGCAGACGGCTACACGCCGATCAGCATGGCGCGCATCCGGGAGATCATCGGCTTCCCGGACCAGTTCATCGCCGAGAAAAAGGAAACCTACCTCGGCGAATTCTCCATCCGGTTCATCGCGCACAGCCCGTTCTTCTGCGCCGCCACCATCGGCGCGGACGGCATGGTGGACGTCAGCCCGAAAGGCGACCCGCCCGGTTCCGTGCGGATCCTGGACCCGTGGACGCTCGCCATCCCCGACCGTCCCGGCAACAAACTGGCCGACACCTTCGAAAACATCACCGCCAACCCGTCGATCGGGCTCGTCTTCTTCGTGCCCGGCGTGCGCGAGGTGATCCGCGTCAACGGCGACGCCTTCGTCACCGACGACCCGGAACTGCTGGGCATGCTCAGCGCGGACAGCAAACCCGCGGTGCTCGCGACGATCGTCCGGGTGCGCGAGGTGTTCGGCCAATGCGGAAAAGCCGTGATCCGGGCCAAGCTCTGGGAAGGCGACACCCGCGGCCTCGCCGAAGCAGTGACCCTCGGCGGCGATTTCTACACCCTCAGCATCGCCGAACAGGCACAGAAGATCAACAACAGCCTCGGCGACCTCGTGAACGGTGCCCTGTACGACATGGTCGACGACAAGTACCAGAACGACCTGTTCTAAAACTCCGTTGCCGCACTGACCGAACTGTCCCTACGATCCGTTTTCGTGCGATCTCGACCTTCCTTCGTCACCGACGCCGCCATCACCGAAGCGCTCGCCGAACACTGGCGTCCCGTCACCGAGATCGCTTACCTGCCTTGGGGTTTCGGCGCACACCACTGGCGCGCCGAAACTCTGTTCATCACACTCGACCAGCTCGAACCCCGGCACACCGCGGCGTCGCTGGAAAGCACCTACGCGAGCGCCGCCGCACTGGCCGCGTCGGGCCTGGAGTTCGTCTGCGCGCCACTTCCCACGCGGTCCGGACGCTTCACCGCCGACATCGGAGCCGGCGCACTCAGCGTCACTCCGATGCTGAATGGCCGCAGCCCCGCGGAGGACGAGGTCGACAAACCGGCAATTCTCGCCGCGCTGGAGGCCTTGCACCACACCCCACCACCCGCCGGGCTGCGGCACTGGACCCCGCAGGTAGGCCCGGAATTCGCCGCCGAACTACGGAGCCGCACCGCCGCCCCGTGGACGTCCGGCCCGCTGGCCGAAGAAGCCCGCACCGCACTGGCTGCCCGCAGCGACGCGATCCACCGCTGGACCGACCGGTACCTGGAACTGTCCGCCCTCGCCGCCTCCCGCCGGGACACCTGGGTCCCCACCCACGGCGAACCCCACAACGACAACCAGGTCACCACCCCAGACGGCCTGCGCCTGGTCGACTGGGAAAGCCTCGCCGTCGCCCCGCGCGAACGCGACTACGCCGACCTGCCGGACGCTCCGGGCTTGGACCCGGAAATGGTGGAACTGTTCGCCCTGGACTGGCGGCTCTCCGAACTGCGCGAGTACTCGGACTGGTTTTCCGCGCCGCACAGCGGGAGTGAGGACGACCGGATCGCGTTGGAAGGGTTGTTCGAGGAGTTAGCGGCCTAGTTCAGCGAATACGCGTGACGATGTCCGGCGCCCCGCTTCGATCCGGCGGGCCGAGCTTGCGATTATGCATGGCTACGAGCGCCTCTCCGGTGTCGGCGAACAGGTAGGTGTGGGCGTAAACCTGCCGCCGATGCGTCCATTCGCAGCGCACGACCGGGCGGCGCAGGATCGCCTCGAACCAGTCCGCCGCACGAGCCGCCAGTTCGCCCGGTTCACCGGTCGCGGTGACGGCGAGACTGGTGGGCGTGTCCGGCAAGGTGAGCAGCTGGTTGTGCAGCTCGTCGCCGCGCAGAGTCCGGCCGTCCAGATGCACGCCGACGGTCAGGAGGACGAGCCGCGCGGCTGGATCGCTCAGGTCTAGCCAAGCGACCAGCGGAAGATCCACGCCGGGCGGGTCCACCTGGCTGTCGATCGGCCTCGCGGGCCAACCGGCCGCGCGAACCCGAAGCGCCTCGACGAAGCGCCGTTCACCCTCGCCGAGATCCCCGTTGCATTCGAACCACTCGTCCGCAGCCACGGCCTAAGTATCCAGCAACTCCGGCACAAAAATCTCCTCAACCCTCATCAACCGCTCCGACAACCCCTGCTCAAAATGCCACCGCAAGAACGCCTCCACCGACACCCGATTCTTCTCAATCCCGTACGGCCACCAATCCTCCCCGAACAACCGCCGATTCTCGTCGAACAACGCGCTAAACCACGGCACCATCCCGGCATCCCCCATATGATTAAAGATCCGCCCGCGCCGATACCCCTCCATCGCAACCTCCTTGGCCTCGACAAACCCCCGGTACAACGCCTCAGCCAGCCAAGGATGCCGCGCCAGTAAATCCCGCCGGACCACCACCGTATGCATAATCGGCCGAACCCCGGTCCGCCGGTAATAATCCCGTTCCACACTCACGTAATCCGGGAACAACGGCGCCACCTCCGGCGAATCCTCCCGAATCCCTCTCGGCGGATCCGCGGAAATCATCGCGTCGATCTCCCCCGCCTCCAGCATCGGCCCCAGCGCCGCAGGAGCCTGCCGCACGTCGATTTCCGCCGGGTGCAGCCGCGGGACGAAATCGAACCAGTCCATCGGCCAGTCGAACCCGCCGATCACCCATCGGCTCTGCTCCGGCCGCACGCCGTACTCATCGGACAGAATCCCCTTCGCCACCACCCCCGCGTCGTGCCCGTACGTCGCGAACTCGCCGATCGTCCGGCCCACCAGGTCCGCCGGCGCGCGGATGCCGCTGCGCGTGTTGACGTAGATCGCCGAATGCCGGAACTGCCGGTTGGGAAACACCGGCAGCGCGACGAACGGCGGATCCGGCAGGTCCAGGGTGCGCAGGTAGAAGGTAAGACCCAACTCGGCGACGGCGAACTCGCGCCCGCGCACCATCCGTTCGAACAGGTCCGAGACGATGTCGGCGGTGTGCAGGGTCGCGTCGACGCCGTCGAAGCGGACCCGGCCGTCGAACAGCGGGCGCGTGTTGTCGTAGCGGTACAGGCCGAGGTCCAGCCGCAGGTCAGTCATCAGGAGCCCCTTTCCGTCCCGATCGATACTAAACGCGTTTACTATCCGAGGGCAACCGCTACGATGCCTCCCGATGGACAAGGACGCGCTCGCCGAACTCTTCGCCACCGCCTCGCTCGGCGCCCCCGAGAACGCGGTCGGCTTCGTCATGTGGCGCGTCGTGCACCGCTACGTCCGCGAGGTCGACCAGGCGCTCGCCCCGCTCGACCTGACCCACCTGCAGTTCCAGACGCTCGCGCTCGCCGCCTGGCTGAACCGCACCGGCGGCCCGGTGACCCAATCCGGCCTCGCCGCCTCCGGCGACATCCACCCGATGCAGGTGTCGCAGATCCTCAAGACCTTGGAACGCAAGGGATTCGTCGCCCGCGCCCGCAGCGCCGAGGACGTCCGGGCCAAACGCGTCGAGGTCACCGACCCCGGCGGGGCCGCCCTGCGCGCCGCGCTGCCTCTCGTGATCGAGGTGCAGCACCGCATCTTCGGCGACGAGGGGCTTCCCGGCGGAAATCTGCTGAACACCTTGCTGCGCCTGGACAACGCCTGACCGCTGCTACGGTGGAAGTGCACGGCAGCCTGTCTTGGGGAGGGACGATGCCGGGAACTTTCGCCAACCCGAAAGCCAGAGAACGCTACTTCGCCGCCTACGCGGAGGTCCTGCGGAAGTGGCCGGTTCCGGCCGAGGAACTGGACCTCGCGACGAAGTTCGGCCCCACCCGCGTCCGGCGCAGCGGCCCCGCGGAAGGCACGCCGATCGTGTTGCTGCACGGCGTCATGGGCTCGTCGCTGTCGTGGTACCCGCACCTCGCCGAACTGGCCGCCCGCCACCCGGTGTACGCCATCGATTCGATCGGCGAACCCGGCCATTCGGTCGAGACCGTCCCGGTACGCACCGACGACGACCTCGCCGAGTGGCTTTCCGAAGTCCTAGACGGCCTCGGCCACGAAAAAGTGTGCCTCGCCGGCGTCTCGCGCGGCGGTTTCCTCGCGCTGAACCTCGCGACCCGTTCCGCCGGCCGGATCGCGGGCGTGATCGGCCTGGAGCCGGCCGGATTCGCGGAGATCAGCGTCGCGAAGTTCATGCTCTGGAGCCTCAAGGAGATCGGCCCGTGGCTGCTGCCCGCCACGATCCAGCGCCGGATCGTCGCCGGCGACCCGACGGTCCGGCACACCCTGCGGCCGCTGCTGTTCGCCGCCTTCAGTTACAAAGCACAATTACCGCCGCAACACGTCTTCACCGACAACGAACTGCGCGCGATCGAAGTTCCCGTCCAGCTCGTCCTCGGCGAACGCAGCCACATCCACCGCGCCCGCGAAGTCGCCGCCCGGGTCGCGACGCTGAATCCCCGTATCCGCACGGAAATCGTGCCGGGCACCACGCACGCGCTGACGCTGCAGCAACCCGATCTCGTCACCGCCCGCGTGCTTGATTTCGCCGAAGCTGACCCGGGCTGACACGGCGTCAGACCTGCCGCGCCGTCGCCATCGCCCGCTCCGTTTCCCAGAACGCGCGCATCGAAACGACCAGCCCGTCCTCGTTGACCCGATAGACGAACACGCCGTCGGTGTCGACGCGGTAGCCGCCCGGCAGGAACGTGGTGATGGTGCCGACGTTCGCGACCTCCGACCCGGCCGCGTGCGAATCGCGGATCACGAACTCGAACTTCTCGACGTTCCCGATCGTCTTGTCCCAGAAGGCGGAGAGACCTTCGGGCCCGTGGTGCCCCTTGCCCTCCTCGTCGAACATCGACGGCCCGACCGGGTCCTCGACGACCGCGTCCGGAGCGAACAGCGCGAGCCAGCCGTCCTTGTCCCCGGCGGTCGCCGCCGTCATCGACTTGAACGCCGCTTCCCGCGCGGGCGGCTGCTTCGCCGCGGGGTCCCAGCAGACCTCGACTCCCATGTCACTCCTCGATTTTCGCGATGATCTCGTCGCCGAACTTGCGGATCGCGTCGACCTTCGGGCCCAGGTCCGCGTCGAACCCGTGCCCCTCGAACACCCACGGCATGGTGATCGCGTCGGTGATGCCCGCCTCGGCCTGTTCGCGGAACCCGTCGAGCCCGAACCGGTCGACGCACACCGCCTGGAATTCGAACGGATCGTCGGCGCGCCCGCGCTCGGCGAGCAGGGCCTTGAGTTTGCCGATGGTTTCGCGCAGCTGGTCGAGCGTCATCATCGCGGACGACCAGCCGTCCGCGACGCGCGCGGCCCGGCGCAGCGCGACGTCGGTGTGCCCGCCGATGTAGAACGGCACCCGCGACGGCGGCGCCGGGCTCATCTTGAGCTTGTCGAAGTCGAAAAACTCGCCGTGGAACTCGACCATGTCCCCGCTGAGGATCAGCCGCAGCACCTCGATCGCCTCGTCGAACCGTTTGCCGCGGCGCGCGTACGGCGCTCCGCACCATTCGAATTCCTCCGGCGACCAGCCGATCCCCAGCCCGAGCCCGAACCGGCCGCCGGTCAGCGCGGCGACCGAGTTGACCTGGCGGGCGAGCAGCACCGGATTGCGCGAGCCGAGTTTCAGCACCGACGTGTAGAACTGGATCCGCTCGGTCACCGCGCCCATCGAGGCGGTCGCGACCAGCGGATCCGCCCACGGCGTGTTCTCGTCCCAGAACCGGCTGCCGTCGGGCGTGTAGGGATAGTCGGCGGACACCTTTTCGGAGTAGAAGAGCGAATCGGGCAGCACGATCGAGGAGAACCCGGCGTCCTCGGCGGCGCGGGCCAGCCCGCCGAGCTGGTCGAGCGGGCTCATCGCGATCGACAAGGAGAACTTCATGCCGCGGACTATAACGTGTTCTAGTTTTGCCTGCCACCGCCCGATCGGAGGCGCCGCCGGGAACTCTCCGCGCACGGTCCGCGTTGTCCGTTTCAGGGACGGCTGCCCGGCCGTCGCGTCAGATCGAGACACGGAGTGACCCATGGGCACCGCGATCCTCCTGATCGTGCTGGTCGTCGTCATCGTCGGGGGCGGGTTGTACCTGGCCAGGAAGCAGGCCGCGACCAGACAGAGCCAGCTCGACGACGCCAAGGCCGACGCGCGCCGGCTCGTCGAACGCCTGGGCGGCCAGGTCCTCAACATCACCGGCACCGACACCGCCTCCCAGCAGGCGATGGCCGACGCGAGCGAGCGCTACAACGCGGCCGGCTCGCAGCTGGAGCAGGCCAAGACGGTCGAACAGGCCCGGCTGGTGAAGGAAACCGCCATCGAAGGCCTGTACTACGTGCGCGCCGCGCGCACCGCGATGGGCATGGACCCCGGCCCCGCGCTGCCGGACGAGGCCGAACGCGAACGCGCGGGCAAGGTCACCGAACGCCGCGACGTGGACGTCGAAGGCCAGCACTACGCGGCCTCGCCCGACCCCGGCCAGGACACGCCGTACTACTACCCCGGCGGCCGCGTCGCGGGCCGCCCGGTGCCGCAAGGCTGGTACAGCGAGCCGTGGTGGAAGCCCGCGCTCGTCGCCGGCGCGTGGGGCCTTGGCTCGATGTTCCTGTTCAGCGCCATGTTCTCCGGCATGGGCGGCATCGCCAGCGCCTCGGCCTGGGAATCCGGCTACGACGCGGGCCAGGCAGACGCCCTGGACGCAGGCGGCGGTGCCGACGGCGGCTTCGATGGAGGCGGCTTCGACGGCGGAGGCTTCGACGGCCAGGACTTCGGCGGCGGTTTTGATGGCGGAGGCTTCGACGGAGGCGGATTTGACGGCGGCGGTTTCGACTTCTGACCGGTGACTCCGGTGAAGGCCCCGTGGCAGGTTTGCCGCGGGGCCTTCGTCGTTCCCGCAGGAGGAAACTGGCCGCATGCCAAGCAGCGAACGGAAAGATCAGGCGAACCTGCGCAGTGCCGCGGTTGAAGCCGTGGCGGCCTACCTCGCCGACGAGGACGCGGATATCTACAACCTCACCGACGCCGCCGTCCGGCAGGACGCGCTGCTAGCGGCGCTGAACCTGGTCGCACTGGCCGCAGCGGCAGTCACCGCCCTCGCCGAGGCGACCGGCCGCACACCGCACGAGGCCCTGCGCTCGATCGACCGTTGACGAACGATCAGCGGGCAGCACCACGGGAGCCGCTCTCGCTTCAAACCACCTAGCTCAAGCAGGCTGGCAAGTAGGACACCAATAAAGATTCCGCGCCGCCAATTCCTTCTGCGCCACCGGCGTCCCGCACACCAGACACGGCATCCCAGCCCGCCGGTAGACGTAGACCTCGCCCCCGTGCCGATCCTCCCGCGGCGCCCGGCCCATCGCCGCGGGCAGATGCTCCGGCGCGACAGTGTCGATCCGCCCCACCCGGACCCCGGCGCGCATCAGCGTCACCAGGTCGGCCCACATGTCGTCCCACAGCGCGCGATCCAGCGAACGCCCCGGCACCATCGGCGAAACCCCGTGCCGGAACAGCACTTCCGCGCGATACACATTCCCGACCCCGGCCAGCACGGCCTGATCCATCAGCAACGCGGCGATCGTCGTACGCGACCGCGAGATCCGCTCCCACGCACGATCCGGCTTGGCGTCGCGGCGCAGCGGGTCCGGACCGAGCCGGGCCTTGATCGCGTCGACCTGCGGCGGATCCAGCAGTTCACATCGCGTCGGACCACGAAGGTCGGTCCAGTGGGTGCGGCCGACCAGCCGCATCCGCACCTGCCCGACCGGCGCGGTCTCCGGCAGCGGCGTCTCGCCGAAGGTGCCGTACAGACCTAAGTGGACATGGACTGTCCCCAAAGGACCGTAATCGTGAAACAGGTGTTTTCCGTACGCTTCAGCGGAAACGAGCACCTGCCCGTCGAGTTTCCCCGCCTCCGCGGCGAACCGGCCCTGCGGACTGCTGACCGCGACCGGTCCGCCCGCGTACCGGCGTTTGTGGAGACGGGCGAGCCGATGGAGCGTGTGCCCCTCGGGCATCAGGCCTCCGGCAGGGCCGGCGGGGTGCCGGTGCGCTCGTAGTCGAGCAGCTGCTGCACGCGCCGCGCGTGGCGCTCTTCCGGGTCGACCGGGGTGGCCAGGAACGCCTCGACGATCTCGGTCGCCTGCTCCTCGGTGTGCATCCGGGCGCCGACGCCCAGCACCTGGGCGTGGTTGTGCTGCCGGGTCAGCTGCGCGGTCTCGACGCTCCAGCCGAGGCCGGCGCGGATGCCGGGCACCTTGTTCGCGGCGATCTGCTCGCCGTTGCCGGACCCGCCGATGACGATCCCGAGGCTGCCCTCGTCGGCGGCCACGCGGCGCGCGGTCTCGACGCAGAACGCCGGGTAGTCGTCGGCCGCGTCGTAGACGAACGGACCGATGTCGGTCACCTCGTGCCCCTGTTCGCCGAGGTGGCGGACAAGGTGGTTCTTCAGCTCGAAACCGGCATGGTCGGATCCCAAGTAGACACGCACAGCGGGAGTGTGCCATCTCGCCGCGGACCCGGCATGCTCCGGGGGTGGAGATCGGAACGCAGGCCGGAGCCGGCGTGCGGCTCGAATGGGGCGGCGAAGGCGTCGGGATTCTCGGCCGGGACTGCGCCGTGCTGATCATCGTGGACGTGCTTTCCTTCAGCACCACAACGGATCTCGTCGTCAGCCGCGGTGGCCGCGTGCTGCCGGTGCGCTGGCGGGACGACCGCGGGATCGCCGAGGCGCGCGGGGCCGGAGCGGTCGTCGCGGGCGAAGGAGCATGGACGCTCCGGCCGTCTTCTGTGACGGAGATCCCGTCCGGCACGCTCCTCGCCCTCCCCTCCCCCAACGGCGCGACGCTCTGCGCGGCCGCGGCCAAAACCGGCGCGCACGTCCTGACCGGTTGCCTGCGGAATGCGTCGGCCGCAGCCGCGAAAGCCGAAGAAATCGCCGGCGGACGGCCAATCGGCGTGATTCCCGCCGGGGAACGCTGGGGCGTCGACCTCCTCGGCGACGGCACCGAGTTCGGCCCGCTGCGGCCGTGCGTCGAGGACCAGCTGGGCGCGGGCGCGATCGTGAGCGCGCTGACCGGCTCCCGATCCGCCGAAGCCGCGCTGGCCGCGGCTGCCTACGCGGCCACCGACGTGCCGGCCGCGCTGCGCACCTGCACCTCCGGCCGGGAACTCGCCGCGGCGGGCCACGGGAACGACGTAATTCTCGCTGCCCAGCAGGACGTCAGCGGTAGCGTGGCGAAGCTGTCGCACGGAATCCTGGAGGGGCAATGAGCTGGACCGAGGTGGCCGACGGGGTTTTCGCCCGCCGGTACGACGAGCTGGACCTCACCACCGGGCTCGTCCTCGGCCAGGAGCAGTGCCTGGTGATCGACACCCGAGGCGACGTCGACCAGGGTGCCGAATTCGCCGCCGCGGTCCGCGAGTTGACCGAACTGCCGTGGTCGGTCGTCTACACGCACGCGCATTTCGACCACGCTTTCGGCACCACGCCGTTCCTCCCGTGCGACGTCTGGGCCCATCCCGGCTGTCTGCGGGCGATGCTGCGAGACGGCGAGAAATCCAAGGAAATCTGGGCCAAGCACTACCGCGAAGAGGGCAAGCCGGAAATCGCCGACGCCATCGAGCGAACCGGGCTCATGCCGCCGGACCGCCTCGTGCCCGACCGCGCCGAACTGGACCTCGGCGGCCGCACGATCGCGCTCGTGCACCCCGGTTTGGCGCACACCGACCACGACCTCCTGGTGCACGTGCCGGACGCGGATGTCGTCTTCGCGGGCGACGTCGTGGAACACGGCCCGCACGGCTTCACCGCGTACTCATTCGGCCCTGACGACCAGCTCGACGCCTGGGCAGTCGCCATGGACGCGCTGCTCGCCCTCGAACCGCGCATCGTCGTGCCCGGTCATGGCGACCCGGTGGACGAGGCGTTCGTCCGCACGCACCGCGATGGGCTGCTGCGGCTGCATGAGCTGAAGACGGCCAAGGCGTCGCGCGAGGAGGCACTGCGAAGCTCGCCGTATCCCGAGGACGTCACTAAGGCGGCGCTCGGGTTCTCGTGAGTGTTGATCACGGCTAGAACCGTGATCAACACTCACGAGGGAGTCGCTCAGTCGAAGTTGAGGTCCCCGGTCCGGGTGCGCTTCAGCTCGAAGAAGTCCGGGTAGCTCGCCAGCGCGACCGCGCCGTCGAACACCTTCAGCGCGTCCTCGCCGCGCGGGATCGACGACAGCACCGGGCCGAAGAACGCGGTCCCGTTGACGTGGATGGTCGGCGTGCCGACGTCCATGCCGACCGGGTCCATGCCCTCGTGGTGGCTCTTGCGCACGGCCTCGTCGTACTCGGTCGTTTCGCCGTATTCGGCGTACTCGGCCGGAGCGCCGATCGCCGCCAGCGCCTCCTTGATGACGAGCTTGCGGTCCTCGTTGTGCTGGTTGTGGTAGCGGGTGCCGAACTCGGTGTAGAAGTTCCGGACCGCTTCCTGGCCTTCGAGCTGCGCCAGCGCGGTGGCGACGCGGACCGGGGCCCAGCCCTCGCTCAGCAGCGCCTTGTACCGCTCCGGCAGGTCTTCGCGGCCTTCGTTCAGGACCGACAGGCTCATCACCCGGAAGGTCAGATCCAGCTCGCGGTGCTTTTCGACCTCGAGAATCCACCGCGACGCGATCCACGCGAACGGGCAGACCGGGTCGAAGTAGAAATCGACCGTCGTGGGCTGGGACGAGTCAGTCATTTTTCACGGGCTCCTCGGCGAGGCTGCTCCCCGGCCTTCGCCGGAGGGCGGGGCAAACCCCCGCACTGCGAGGCAACGCGGGGAACCCTCCGCATTGTTCCCTGGTCGCCGCTTCCCTGCCCGTCATGATTGGATGCTGAACGTCGTGCCAACCGGAACCGAAGACCAGAGGTGCCCGTGCCCGCCCCCAACCTGACGCGTGACGAAGCCAAGCAGCGCTCCGGCCTGCTGGACGTGTCGTCCTACGACATCGAGCTGGACCTGACCGACGGCAACGGCCGTCCAGGGGAGAAGACCTTCCGCTCCACCACCACGGTGCGGTTCTCCAGCAGCCGTCCCGGCGAAGCCTCGTGGATCGACCTCGTCGCCGAAGGCGTCCGCTCCGCCGTGCTGAACGGCGCCGAGCTTGACGTCAGCGGCTACGCCGAGGAAAAGGGCATCGCGCTGCCCGGTCTCGCCGCGGAGAACGAACTCGTCGTCACCGCGGACTGCCGCTACATGAACACCGGCGAGGGCCTGCACCGCTTCGTGGACCCGGTCGACGACGGCGTGTACCTCTACACCCAGTTCGAGACCGCCGACGCCAAGCGCATGTTCGCCTGCTTCGACCAGCCGGACCTCAAGTCCGTCTACCGGGTCGCGGTGCGCGCGCCGCGCGACTGGAAGGTCGTGTCCAACGCGCTGGCCGAAAGCGCCGAGGACACCGAGGACGGCGCGCGCCGCACGCAGTTCGCCGAGTCCGAGCGCATTTCCACCTATCTGGTGGCGCTGGTGGCCGGCCCGTACGCGGAATGGCACGACGAGTTCAGCGACGAGCACCGCACCATCCCGCTCGGCATCTACTGCCGCGCCTCGCTCGCCGAGCACATGGACGCCGACCGGCTGTTCGTCGAAACCAAACAGGGTTTCGCCTTCTACCACGAGAAATTCGGCACCCCGTACCCGTTCTCCAAGTACGACCAGCTGTTCGTGCCGGAGTTCAACGCGGGCGCGATGGAGAACGCCGGCGCGGTCACCTTCCTCGAGGACTACGTCTTCCGCAGCCGCGTCACCCGCTACGCCTACGAGCGGCGCGCCGAGACGCTGCTGCACGAGATGGCGCACATGTGGTTCGGCGACCTGGTCACCATGCGCTGGTGGGACGACCTGTGGCTGAACGAGTCGTTCGCGACCTTCGCGAGCGTGTTCGCCCAGGCCGAGGCGACCGAGTACAAGAACGCGTGGACCAGCTTCGCGAACATCGAGAAGTCCTGGGCCTACCGGCAGGACCAGCTGCCCTCGACGCACCCGATCGCGGCCGACATCGTCGACCTGCACGCGGTCGAGGTGAACTTCGACGGCATCACCTACGCCAAGGGCGCGAGCGTGCTCAAGCAGCTGGTGGCCTACGTCGGCATCGAGCACTTCCTCGACGGCCTCAAGGTGTACTTCGGCAAGCACGCGTGGGGCAACGCCACGCTCGCCGACCTGCTGGCGGCGCTGGAGGAAGCGTCCGGCCGCGACCTGTCGTGGTGGAGCGCGGAATGGCTGGAGACCACCGGCCTCAACTCGCTCAGCCCGCGCTACGAGATCGCCCCGGACGGCACCTTCGCGTCGTTCGCCGTCGTGCAGACCGGCGCGAAGCCGGGCGCGGGCGAACTGCGCACGCACCGCGTCGCGGTCGGCGTCTACGACGAGGACGGCAACGGCAAGATCGTGCGCACCCGCCGCGTCGAGCTGGACGTGACCGGCGAGCGCACCGAGGTGCCGGACCTCGTCGGCCAGGCCGCGGGCAAGCTCGTGCTGGTCAACGACGACGACCTGACCTACTGCCGGATGCGCCTGGACCCGGCGTCGCTCACCACGCTGATCGACCGGATCGGCGACATCACCGAATCGCTGCCGCGCACGCTGTGCTGGTCGGCGGCGTGGGAGATGACCCGCGAGGCCGAGCTGAAGGCCCGCGACTTCGTGACGCTGGTGGCGCGCGGGATTCACGCCGAGAGCGAGGTCGGCGTGGTGCAGCGGCTGCTGCTGCAGGCGCAGACGGCGCTCAACTCGTATGCCGACCAGAAGTGGGCGGCTGCGGAGGGATGGCCTGCGTTGAGCGGGCGGTTGCTGGAGCTGGCCCGTACTGCGGAGGCTGGGTCGGATCATCAGCTGGCGTTCGTGAACTCGCTGGCTGGGGGTGTGCTGGACGAGGAGATCCTGACTGCGATCGCTGGGTGGCTGGACGGGTCTGCACCGTTGCCTGGGTTGACTGTGGACACTGATCTGCGCTGGCGGTTGCTGCAGGCCTTGGTGGCGCACGGGAAGGCTGGGGCGGACGAGATCAACGCTGAGCAGGAGCGGGACGACACCGCTGCTGGGCGGCGGCATGCGGAGCGGTCTCGGGCGTTGCGGCCTACTGCGGAGGCTAAGGCGGATACTTGGCAGCGGGCTATTTATGACGATGAGATTCCCAATGCGGTTAGTGATGCGTTGATTTCTGGGTTCTCGCATCCTGGGCAGAAGCATTTGCTCGGGGAGTATGTCGGGCGGTACTTCGAGGTTATTGACGATGTGTGGGCTCGAAGGTCTAGTGAGCGGGCGCAGCCTACGGCGATTGGGTTGTATCCGTCTTGGGCGGTTGAGGCTGAGACTGTGAATGCTTCGGATGAGTGGCTGGCTGGGGAGCATCCGGCTGCGTTGCGGCGGTTGGTTTCCGAGGGGCGCGCGGGGATCGTGCGGGCGTTGGCTGCTCGGGATTTCGATAGTCAGGTTTGACGGGGGGCTCGTCGCCTGGCGGCGACATTGCGCCCTGGCTGGTGTGGGGCACCCCGAAGCCTGATTGTGATGACGGTCTGAGGGTGCTTGTCAAGGCGGGAAAGATGCCTTGACAAGCACCCTCAGACCGCATTGTGGCTTCGTATCGGGGTGCGGGGGTGGTGTGGGTGCACTGGTGAGTTGGGTGCGTTGGCGGCGGTTTCGGGTGGGGGCGGGGCTAGCGCCCCAATGTGGCATTGGGTGCGTCAGATGCACCCAATGTGGCGTTCGGTGCATCCTGCGCAACCACGCCACATTGGGGCGCATCGGCGGGCCGGCGGCGGGTCGTGAAGGACTCCTTGAGGGAATCTGAGTCCGTGAAGGGGGCCCTCACAGCCAACGGGGAGCCGCGAGGGGCGTGAGGGGAACCCTGGGGGAATCAGGGGCTGTGAAGGTGGCCCTCACGGACGAGGGCCGGAGCTGGGAAGTAAAAAGAGCCGGTCCGCGGGGGGGGCGGAACCGGCTCTTGGGGAGTGCGTGGGTCAGTGCTTCGGGGCGGGGCCTGCTTGGTCGCTCAGCATGCGCAGGGCGTTCACCAGGCCGCCGGTCAGGTCGCCTTCCTTGAAGGAGGCCACCATGCTCGCCACGGCCAGGTTCGCGCCCCGGTCGGGCAGGCGGGCGTGGGAGCGTTCGCCGGTGACGATTTCGATCGCGCGCTGTGCGGGCGAGACGCCCAGCAGCACCGCGTTCGAGGGGTCGTCGGTGGCGGCATGCAGCTTTTCCGCGCCGGCCCGGGTGTCTTCGCCCAGGTCGCCGAGGTAGATGCTGAAGCCGAGGCCGGTCTCGCGGGTCGCGAAGGTCAGGGCCTCGTCAAGGCGCGCCAGTTGCTGCACCGTGAACGGGCTCGTGGGCGCGGCGGGCTCGTACATCTTCGCCGCGGACAGGCGGCCGCTGTTCGTGATGACCTCGCCGAACGCCAGGTCCTTCTCCGCGACCGCGGTCTGGGTCAGTTCACCACTTGCCACGAGCGCCTCCTGCGGCCGTCGAAGCGCCCTCGGGCGCCGCATTCACGTCAACCGCCGGGCCGTGTCCGGCTCCTACGCCGTCCGGGTTGGCGGTCCACCACATCGCGGGGTACTCCCACGGCTGCCCCGGCCGGTACCGCGGCGTCCCCGAGAACTTCTTCCGCAAGGTCGCGGCGCCGACCACGAAGTAAATGGCCCCGGGGATGACCGCGTAGACCAGGATCGTCTCGACAACGTTCACGCCGGTGAGCGTATCGGATGCCTTCCGAAGCCACCGCGCGACACCAGCGACCGGACGCTGCCGTTCGTCGCCGCTGAGGCGCCGTCCGCCGCTTGGCCCGCCGTCGCTGGAACGTTGGGGCGAAGGGCTGCGGGCCGAAAGATGGCAACTCGCCGTACAGGCGGCGGTACCGGCCGATGCCGTCTTGTCGGAACCGTGAAATCCTCGTAGCTTTTTCACCTGTACGGGCCTTGCGCCCGCCTCCCCCGCTTCAGCACGTCACGCACCGGTCCCAGGAGGACACCTCATGCAGAGCGTCCAGACCCCCGCTCAGGCGATCACCGAGACCATTTCGTCACCCAGCGAAACCGAATTCGTGCCCGGAACGCGGGTCACGTCCGGCACCAGGGTTACGCGCGGCACTCGGGTCACCGCGGGCACTCGCGTGACAATGGGTACCCGGGTCACCATGGGAACTCGAGTCACCAGGGGAACCCGCGTTACCCGCGGGACCCGCGTCACGGCCGGAACTCGCGTCACGATGGGCACCCGCGTCACCCGCGGAACCCGCGTCACCCGGGGCACTCGCGTCACGGCAGGCACCCGCGTCACCTGCGGCACGCGCGTCACGATGGGCACCCGGGTCACCCGCGGTACTCGCGTCACGCGCGGCACCCGGGTCACGATGGGCACGCGCGTGACCTGCCAGGCCGACTACAGCCTCGCCGCCTGAGCGAAAACCGCACGTCGAGCAGGTCCACCGGCTCGCCCCGGCCGCCGTACTGGCAGCCGGGGCGCCGACGTGCGCGGGAACGGGGCTAGGCCGCCGACCCGAGGTACGGCTGCCACAGCGGGTCAGCCTCTTTGGAATGCGCCAGCAGCCGCCAGTGCGGGCCGTGCGGTGCGCGCGGCACCACGCGCAGCCGCCAGCCGATCTCCGACAGGAGCCGGTCGGCCTTGCGGTGGTTGCACTTCGCGCAGCAGGCGACGCAGTTGGTCCAGCTGTGCGGACCGCCCTTGCTGCGCGGGACGACGTGATCGATGGTCTCGGCGCGCCCGCCGCAGTAGGCGCAGCGGTGCCGGTCCCGGTGCATCAGCCCGGCGCGCGTGAGCGGCACCTGCGCCCGGTAGGGCACCCGCACGTACGTGCTGAGCCGGATCACCGACGGGACGGGCAGCGACACCGTCGCGGCGTGCAGTTCCACGCCGCCCGGATCGCCGTGGACGACCTCCGCCTTCCCGCACATGACGAGCACCACCGCGCGCCGCATGGGCACCGCGGTCAGCGGCTCGAAAGTGGCGTTGAGCAGGAGAACCCGGCGCCGCCCCCAGGCCGGGGCGACCGGATCGCGGGCTCTACGCTGTCCGGGCGGACGGGACGCTCCCCCTGGACGGGTCCCCGGCCCGGACGGGACGGAGCCGCCGGACGCGGACCCTCCCGGGCGGGCACGCAGGATCGCCTCCGGCGACAGCTCGGCCATGGCTTGGCCGGCGCCGCCGAGGGGGACGGGTTGTCGGTCTGGCACTCGACCACCTCCACCGGTGCAGGCATAGTCGACCACACATCAGGGCCCCCGCGCACGCGTGTTCTGTGACGTGTCACATACCCGCGACCCGGCGGCCACCCCCCGGCCGCCTGCGCGCTGCCGGGGCAACGAAGCGAGAAGGGACTTTTCCAGCCAGTGAATGCCGTGCTCAGCGCTCCGCCCAGCTGCATATCCGAGACCGGGTCGTGGTGCGCCCAGGTCTATTCGGTCACGCACAACGAGTGGCTCGCCGCGTCGGCGGGCTGGCTCGTCACGAAGCCGCTGAAAATCATCATGATCCTCGTGATCGCCTTCGTGGTGCGATATCTCACCAAGCGGCTGATCGAGCGGGTCACCACGCTTCCGGCGTCGGGCAGCGGCGGCAAGATCCCGGCGCTGTTGAGACCGCTGCGCGAACGCGCGCCGGACATGCTCGGCTCGGCGGTGACCGAACGCCGCAGGCAGCGGGCCAAGACGATCGGCTCGGTGCTGAAGTCGATGGCCACGTTCCTGATCTACGGCCTCGCGTTCATCCTCGTGCTGGGCGAACTGGGCATCGACCTGGCCCCGATCATCGCGTCGGCGGGCATCGTCGGCGTCGCGCTCGGATTCGGCGCGCAGAACCTGGTCAAGGACTTCCTTTCCGGGATGTTCATGATGATCGAGGACCAGTACGGCGTCGGCGACGTCGTGGACATCGGCGAGGCCACCGGCACGGTCGAGGCGGTCGGCCTGCGCATCACCACGCTGCGCGACCTGAAGGGCACCGTCTGGTACGTCCGCAACGGCGAGGTGCTGCGCGTCGGCAACTCCAGCCAGGGCTTCGCCTACGCGGTGGTGGACGTCCCGCTGAGCTACTCCGCGGACGTGGACAAGGCGACCGAGGTGCTCAGCGGCGCGGCCACGAAGGCGGTCGAATCGGACGCGCTTTCGGTGAACGTGCTGGAGCCGCCGGAGATGCTCGGCGTCGAACAGGTCACGCCCGAGGGAATCCTGTTGCGGCTGACGGTCAAGGTGCGACCGGGCAAGCAGTGGGCGGTGCAGCGGAAGCTGCGCGGGCAGCTGCTCGGCGCGCTGGAAGAGGCCGGCTTCGAACCGCCGCTCGGCCGGTTGCTGTCGTCGATGCAGGACAAGCAGCCGGGCGCGCCGAGGGGCTGAAGCAGGGCAAGATGGAGGTGTGTCGACTGTGAGCGAGCCGGAACCGGCGAACCTGTACGAGGCGGTGGGCGGCGAACCGACCTTCCGCCGGATCATCAAGCGGTTCTACGAGGAAGTGGCCCGCGACGAGGTGCTGCGCCCGCTCTATCCGGAGGAGGACCTCGGCCCGGCGGAGGAGCGGTTCCGGCTGTTCCTCATCCAGTACTGGGGCGGTCCGCACACCTACTCCGACCAGCGCGGCCACCCCCGGCTGCGGATGCGGCACGCGCCGTTCAAGATCGGCCCGATCGAACGCGACGCCTGGCTGCGCTGCATCCGGATCGCGATCGACGAGGAGAACCTGCCCGAGCCGTACCTCAGCCAGCTGTGGGCGTACCTGGAAATGGCCGCGCACAGCATGATGAACAGCTTCGTCTGATGAGACGCAAGGTCGCGGGACGGCGGCCGGACCGCCCTCCGCGGCCGTCGTGGTGGTCCGACGCGGTGTTCTACGAGATCTACGTGCGGTCGTTCGCCGATTCGGGCGAGGACGGCATCGGCGATCTCGAGGGCATCCGCAGCAAGCTCGGCTACCTGGAGCTGCTGGGCGTGGACGCGCTGTGGCTGACGCCGTTCTACCCGTCGCCGATGGCCGACCACGGCTACGACGTGGCGGACCCGCGCGGCGTCGACCCGATGTTCGGCACCCTCGGCGATTTCGACGTGCTGCTCACCGAGGCGCACCGGCGCGGCATCCGGGTCACCGTGGACGTGGTGCCGAACCACACGAGCAACCAGCACGCGTGGTTCAAGTCCGCGCTGGCCGCCGGGCCGGGCAGTCCGGAGCGGGAGCGCTACCACTTCCGCGACGGCCGCGGCCCCGGCGGGGCCGAACCGCCCAACAACTGGGTCAGCGTGTTCGGCGGCCCGGCGTGGACGCGGGTGCCGGACGGGCAGTGGTACCTGCACCTGTTCGCGCCCCAGCAGCCGGACCTGAACTGGGCGAATCCGGACGTCCGGGCCGATCTCGAACGCACCCTGCGGTTCTGGCTCGACCGGGGCGTGGACGGGTTCCGGATCGACGTCGCGCACGGGATGGCCAAACCGGCCGGGCTGCCCGACATGGACCCGGACACGCCCGCGCACGGCGGCGGCGCGGGCGGCGATCCGCGCTTCGACGACGACGGCGTGCACGAGGTCCACCGGCTGATCCGCAAGGTGCTCGACGAGTACCCGGACGCGATGGCCGTCGGCGAGATCTGGGTGCAGGACGAGGAGCGGCTGGCGCGCTATCTGCGGCCGGACGAACTGCAGCTGGCCTTCAACTTCCGCCTGGTGCTGACGCATTTCGACGCGGACGCGATGCGCACGTCGATCGAGCGTTCGCTGGCCGTGCCGCGCGCGGCGGGCGCTCCGGCGGCCTGGACGCTGTCCAACCACGACGTCTGGCGCGCGGCGAGCCGCTACGGCGGCGGAGCGGCCGGCGTCCGCAGGGCGCGCGCGATGGCTCTGGTGGAGCTGGCCCTGCCCGGCGCGGTCTACCTGTACCAGGGCGAGGAGCTGGGGCTGCCGAACGCCGACCTGCCGCTCGAGGCGATGACGGACCCGCGCGCCCGCACGCAGGGCCCGGAGTTCAGCCGCGACGGCGAACGCGTGCCGCTGCCGTGGGAGGGCACGCTTCCGCCGTACGGTTTTTCGCGCACCGCGCAGACGTGGCTGCCGATGCCCGCGGACTGGGCTCAGCTCACCGTGGAACGGCAGCTCGAAGACCCGGAATCGACGCTGTCGCTGTACCGGCGCGCGGTGGAGCTGCGGAAACACCATCCAGCGTTCCGGGGCGGCGACCAGCTGGAGTGGTACGGCGCGCCCGCGGGCTGCTTCGCGTTCCGCCGTGGCCGGGGCGGGCTGATCTGCGCGCTGAACACCTCCGCCAGCTCGATCGCGCTGCCGCCGGGTGAGGTGCTGCTGACCAGCAGTCCGCTGGTCGACGGCAGGCTCGCCCCGGACTCGGCCGCCTGGCTCGGGCCCCTCAGCGGTCGGTGAGGGGAACCCTGGGGGAATCAGAGTCCCTCAGGGTTCCCCGCACGGACGGCTGGCCGGTCAGGCGCGGGAGGATGCCTCCAGCCCGAGCATGTCGAGCAGTCCGCGCAGGTCGTCGACGTCGTGGGCATGCCCGGCGACGGTGCGGGCGGCGTGTTGCTGCTGGGTGCGCAGGTCCGCTTCGGCGGAGACCCGGGCACGGGCGAATTCACTGGTTTCGGCGGACAGCGGACGTCGTTCCGAGCGCATGTCGCTCCTCGTCGAGGTGGGAGGGCCCACCGGCGGCTCCGGGCGACCGGGCCCGCCGGGGAGGACGCCGGCTCGAACGCCGGCGCGCGATGGGACTTCTCGACCACGCAGACGCTACTCCCCGCCCTGACCTGCCCGTGCACCCCGTCCGGCCCGCGCGCCGCGGGGTCCACAGTGGACCGTCCGGGTTCCAGCCCTGGTGGGACCGCGCCCGGCATGCTTTACTGGCGGTGGTCGTGTTTTGTGTTCGTGCGGTGGGTACGTCCCGCAGCCACGCTCGCAAGATGTAGCGGGCGTGGTGTTTCTCTTTCCGGAAGGCACACCGTCGGTTGCCGGCCCGGATGCCGAGGTGGCATCTGTTGTGAGTCCGATGGAGATCGTTTTTATGACGCAAGGCACCGTGAAGTGGTTCAACGCCGAAAAGGGCTTCGGGTTCATCAGCCCGGACGACGGCAGCGGCGACGTGTTCGTGCACTACTCGGAGATCCAGGGCAACGGCTTCCGCAGCCTTGAGGAGAACGCCCGGGTGGAGTTCGAGGTCGGCCAGGGCCAGAAGGGCCCGCAGGCCACCGGCGTCCGCGCCATCTGAGTTCCGCTGGTGTTTCCCCTGGTGCGGAAGGCTTTCCGCACCAGGGGACCGCGCCGGAGCGAGATTTTTCCGCTCCCGGCAGCCGATTTCGTTCGGCATCCCCGTGCGCGCCGGTGAATTTTCCCGGCCGCGCAAGGTCTTTCGCGGTCCGGGAACCAGGACGCGAGACCATCCGTTGACCAGAGCAGGCCGCGACTGGCCCTGAGGCCCTCCCCTGCCTGGTCAGTACGCACGCACGGCGCGTCCCCCGCGGCGGCTCCCCTTCCGGCCCGCCAGCGCCGCGGCACCGGCCTCGGCCCCCGCAGAGCGCGGCGGGCCCGGACCAGCTCGAGTAGGAGCGTTACCCATCGACACCCAGAGCACCGTCCAGCGTCCCCCGAAATCGCCGCAGCCCATGCTCGCCGGCCACAAGACCGGCACCGAGGCCTTCCTGGTGAAGCTCTTCGCCGTCGTCCCCTCCTCGCGGTCGCCGTCGCGGTGCCGCTGGCCTGGGGCTGGGGCCTCAGCTGGCTCGACGTCGGCCTCGCCGCCGGGTTCTACTGCGTCAGCGGCCTCGGCATCACCGTCGGCTTCCACCGGTACTTCACCCACGGCGCGTTCCGCGCCCGCCGCGGGCTGCGGATCGCGCTCGCCGTCGCGGGCAGCATGGCCATGCAGGGACCGGTGATCGACTGGGTCGCCGACCACCGCCGCCACCACGCGTACTCCGACCGCGACGGCGACCCGCATTCGCCGTGGCGCTTCGGCTCGACGCCCGCCGCGCTCGCGAAGGGCTTCTGGCACGCGCACATGGGCTGGCTGTTCGGCCGCGACCGGACCAACCCGCGCCGCTTCGCCCCGGACCTGCTCGACGACGCCGACCTGCGGACGATCGACCGGCTGTTCCCGGTGCTGACCGTCGCGACGCTGCTGCTGCCCGCGCTCATCGGCGGGCTGGCCACGATGAGCTGGTGGGGCGCGCTGACCGCGTTCTTCTGGGCCGGGCTGGTCCGGGTCGCGGCGCTGCACCACGTGACCTGGTCGGTCAACTCGCTGTGCCACCTGATCGGCGAGCGCCCGTTCGAGGCGCGCGACCGTTCGGCGAACTTCTGGCCGCTGGCCATCGCGTCCTTCGGCGAGTCCTGGCACAACTCGCACCACGCCGACCCGACCGGAGCCCGGCACGGCGTCGGCCGAGGTCAGCTCGACATCTCCGCGCGGCTGATCTGGCTGTTCGAGAAATTCCGCTGGGCCTCGCACGTGCGCTGGCCCCGGCCCGAGCGGCTGGCCCGCAAGCTCAAGGCCGCCTGACTCCCGGCTCAGCTCCTGCGGACCCGCTCCTCGAGCCGGGTCCGCAGGTCGCCGTGGCTGGACACGGCCAGCACCGGCCCCGGCGTCCCGGCCTCCTCGGCCGACCGCAGCACCTCCGCGACGAATCCGCGCACCCGTTCCGGGGAGGGCGTCACGTCCCCGCCCAGATGGGCCACCACCTGCGGAGCCTCCGCGGGCGTCGTCTCCACGGCGACCGTCCAGCCCTGCCCCGTGCTCCACACCAGCATCAGATCCCGGCCGGGAAAACGGGGCGAGCGCCCGCTCAGCGCGACGTACGCGGTGACCGTGTCGGCGACCTCGCACGACGTGCATTCCGCCGAAACCCCGACCGCGGCGGCGACCTCGCGCACGTAGTCGGCCAGCGCCCGTCGCAGGACCTGCGGATCGTCGGCGGCGGGCAGGGACATCGGACGTTCCGGGCCGGACAGGAGCATGGGTCTCCTCTTCCGCCGCCGCTGCGTTCCGCGCGGGAACTGGCCGGGGTCGCCGGGGCGCGCGGACGCGAGCGGTCGCGATGATCGGGGTCGCACCGGACGGGAAATCCGGCAGCTGACCGGGGGCCTCGACTCTACCTGCTGGGACAACCCCGCAGCCGGGTTCAACCCGTCTAGCCGCCGAAATCCCCCGCCTGACCGCTCCCGTCGGCGGAATCGGCGATCGAGGTCGCCACCCACGCGGCGAACAATCCGGCCTGCACATACGGCGCGGCCTCGCCCACCGCACGCACCACCGACCGGGCGCGACCGGGTCCGGGACCGGCCTCCGGCGCGGGATCCTCCACCGCGTCTGCGGGCCGGTCGGTGCGCCACGGTGTCTCCTCCGCCCGTACCTCGGCGAGGAAGTCCGCGGTCGGGTCGCCGTCCGGTTCGTTCATCTCCTCACGATGACACCGCCGGGCGGCTCCCGCCAGCAGAATCGCCTTAGAACAGCAGCGGCAGCAACGCTTGGCGCCGCTTCAGCACCGCGCCGTAACGGGCGTCGAGGCGCAGCCAGGAATCGGTGGCGGTCACGCGGATCACGTCGCCGTCGATGGACGAGTCGAACAAGCCCATCCCGGACAGCGCGAACAGGCAGCGCATCTGGACCTTGACCTCGAGGTCTCCCCCGGTCACGGTGAGCACCGCCTGGTCCATCAGCGACGCGGGCGGCGTGCCGTGCGGCCCGGCGTTGTCGCGGGCCAGCGCGACGCCGCGATCGGCGAGGTCCGACACCACGTCGACCGGCAGCTCGTCCACCCGCTGCCAGCGATCCGACACCGGCAGCTCGGCGTGCCACAGCAGATCGCGCGCCGGGCCCGGGTCCATCACCTCGCCGCCCGCGACGGCGAGCGCCGCGAGCAGTTCGTTGCCGGACACCGTGATGTCCGCCGGGGTCACCGTCCCCGCCACCGCGCGGGTCGCGAGGACCTCGAACGGCGTGGCCGTCCACGCTTCGACGACGTCGTCGCCCCGGCGGCGCAGCCGGACGGCGGTCGTGCCGTCCAGCCGCACCGCGCGGGCGACGAACGCGCTCAGCGTCTCCCGGTCGGCCGGATCGGGAATCCGCAGCTCAGGCATCGGCGAGCACCCGCTTGAGGAATTCCGATTCCTCGTCAGTGAGCCGGCGCGGCCGGAGCTTGACCGTGTCGTACGGGGCCAGCACGGTTTCCGCGGTGACCGCGACCGGATCGGCCGCGTCCGGGCCGGTCCGCACGACGTACCCGAGCGTCACCGTCGAGGCTTTCAGCTCGGTGAGCGTGATCTCCACGCGCACCGGGCGGCCGGGCGCCGCGACGATCGGCGCGCGGTAGTACACGCCGAGCTTCACGACCACGACGCCCTTGGGCAGCTCGGTGAGCCCCGCGCGCTCGGCTTCGCCGAACAGCACGGGGACCCGGGCCTCTTCGAGCAGCGTCACCACGTTCGCGTGGTTGACGTGCCCGAACACGTCCATGTCCGACCATCGCGGCTGGACGTGGGAAACAAATGTCACCGCACCGTGCTCCGGATCTGGCGCGCGGCCACGGACAGCGTCGCGAGGTCGAGCCGCCCGGAACGGGTGATCTCGTCCAGCGCCACGCGCGCCCGCGAAAGCCGCGACGCGTTGGCCTTCTCCCATTGCTCGATCTGCTCGTCGACGGACAGGTCCTGATCGCTGTGCCGCAGTGCGTCGAGCGCGATCGCGCGCAGGGAACCGTACACGTCGTCGCGCAGCGAGAGCCGGGCGAGGGCGTGCCAGCGGTTGCCGCGTTCCAGCGCGCTGATCTCGGTGAGCATCTTGTCGATGTCCAGATGATCGGACAACGCGTAGTACAGCTCGGCGGTGTCGGCCGGGGTGTGCGTCGCGTCGAGCCCGACCTGCTGTTCGGCCAGCTCCGCCACCTCGACCACGTCGAGCAGGCCGTAGCTGTGCAGCAGCAGCGCCACCCGGCGGGCGAGATCGGCCGGCACGCCCTGGTCGACCAGCGCGGCCGCGTCCTGCTCCACCGACTCCAGTTCGCGCCCGCGCAGCAGTTCGCCCAGCTTCGGGCCGAGTTCCGCGAGCACCGAGCCGAACCGGTTGATCTCGGCCAGCGGCGCGAGCGGCTGCGGGCGGTTGGTGAGGAACCAGCGCGCGGCCCGGTCGAGCAGCCGCCGCGTCTCCAGCACCATCCCGTCCGCGACCTCGGTCGGCACCACGTTGTCCAGCGCGTCGATCTCGGCCCACAGCTTCGGCAGGTCGTAGACGTGCGTGACCACCGCGTACGCGCGCACCGCGTCGGTGGCGGTCGCGTTCATCTCCTCCATCAGGCGGTAGACGAACGAGATCCCGCCGCCGTCGACCAGCTCGTTGGTGATCAGCGTGGTGATGATCTGGCGGCGCAGCGGATGCTGCGCGATCGCCGCGGCGAAGGGTTCGCGCAGCGGGGCCGGGAAGTACTCCGGCAGCCTGCGGGTGAACACCTCGGACTCGGGCAGGTCGGAGGCGAGCAGCTCGTCCTTGAGGTCGAGCTTCACGTGCGCGAGCAGCGTCGCCAGCTCCGGCGAGGTGAGGCCCTCGCCCGCCTTCTCCAGCGCGCGGAACTGCGACGGGGTCGGCAATGCCTCCAGCTTGCGGTCGAACGCACCCTTCGCGACCAGCGCGGACACCTGCCGCGCGTGCACCGACACCATCGGCCCGGCGTGCGCCCGGCTGACGCCGAGCACCGCGTTCTGCCGGTAGTTGTCGGCCAGCACGAGCGAGCCGACCTCGTCGGTCATCTCGCCGAGCAGCTCGTTGCGGCGGGTGTGCTCCAGTTCGCCGCCCGCCACCAGGTGGTCGAGCAGGATCTTGATGTTGACCTCGTGGTCGGAGCAGTCGACGCCGGCCGAGTTGTCGAGCGCGTCGGTGTTGATCTTGCCGCCGGAACGGGCGAATTCGATCCGGCCGAGCTGGGTCAGGCCCAGGTTGCCGCCCTCGCCGACGACCTTCACGCGCAGCTGGTTGCCGTTGACGCGGATCGCGTCGTTGGCCTTGTCGCCCGCCGCGGCCTGGCTTTCGCTTTCGGCCTTGACGTAGGTGCCGATGCCGCCGTTCCACAGCAGTTCGACCGGGGCCAGCAGGATCGCCTGGATCAAGTCCATCGGCGCGAGCTTCGTGACGCCCTCGTCGAGGCCGAGCGCCTCGCGGACCTGCGGGGTGATCGGGATGGTCTTGGCCGAACGCGGGTAGATCCCGCCGCCCTCGCTGATCAATGAGCGGTCGTAGTCGTCCCACGAACTGCGCGGCAGGTCGAACAGCCGCCGCCGCTCCGCGAAGGACGACGCGGCGTCCGGGTTCGGGTCGAGGAAGACGTGCATGTGGTTGAACGCCGCGACCAGCCGGATGTGCTCGGACAGCAGCATCCCGTTGCCGAAGACGTCGCCCATCATGTCGCCGATGCCGACGACCGTGAAGTCCTCGGTCTGGGTGTCCTTGCCCAGCTCGCGGAAGTGCCGCTTCACGCTCTCCCACGCGCCCTTGGCGGTGATGCCCATGGCCTTGTGGTCGTAGCCGACCGAACCGCCGGACGCGAACGCGTCGCCGAGCCAGAAGCCGTACTGCGCCGAGACTTCGTTGGCGATGTCGGAGAACTTCGCGGTTCCCTTGTCCGCCGCGACGACCAGGTAGCTGTCGTCGGCGTCGTGGCGCACCACGTTCGGCGCGGGCACGGTTTCGCCCTCGACGCGGTTGTCGGTGAGGTCCAGCAGGCCGGAGATGAACATCCGGTAGCAGGCGATGCCTTCGGTGAGCTGGGCGTCGCGGTCGACCCCGGCGTCCCCGGTCGGCGACGGCGGGCGCTTCACCACGAAGCCGCCCTTCGCGCCGACCGGCACGATCACCGCGTTCTTCACCGCCTGCGCCTTGACCAGGCCGAGGATCTCGGTGCGGAAGTCCTCCCGGCGGTCCGACCAGCGCAGCCCGCCGCGCGCGACCTCGCCGAACCGCAGGTGCACGCCCTCGACGCGCGGCGAGTACACGAAGATCTCGTACTTCGGGTGCGGCTCGGGCAGATCCGGCACGCCGCTCGGGTCGAGCTTCAGCGCCAGGTACGGCCGCGGGTTCCCGTCGGCGTCGCGCACGTGGTAGTTCGTGCGCAGCGTCGCGTTGATGACCGCGAGCAGCCGGCGCAGGATCCGGTCCTCGTCGAGGCTGGTGACCTCGTCGACCATCGAGGAGATCTCGGCGGTCAGCGATTCCGCGTGCGTCTTCCGGTCCACATCGGACAGTTGCGGATCGCAGCGGGTTTCGAAGAGCCGCAACAGTTTCGTCGCGACCTCGGTGTGCTTGACGACCGTGTTCTGGATGTAGGACTGGGAGAACGGGCTGCGCGCCTGCTGCAGGTAGCGCGAGTACGCCCGCAGCACCGCGGCCTGGCGCCAGGTGAGCCCGGCGCGCAGCACGAGCGCGTTGAAGCCGTCGACCTCCGCCTCGCCCTGCCACGCCGCGTGGAACGCGTCCTGGAACCGCTCGCGCACCGCGACCGCGGCCGCTTCGTCGGCTTCTTCGAGACCCTTTTTGTCCACGCGCAGGCCGAAATCGTAGATCCAGCTGGCCCCGCCGTCCTCGCGGAACAGCTCATACGGCCGCTCGTCCACCACCTCGACGCCCATCGCCTGCAGCACCGGCAGCACCTTGGACAGGGTGACGCCCTCGCCGCGCAGGTAGAGCTTGAACCGCCGCTCGCCGGGTTCGGCGTCCGCGGGCAGGTAGAACGACAGCGCGAGGTCGCCCTCCTTTTCGAGGGTGTCGAGCTTGCCCAGGTCGGCCAGCGCGTCCTCGGCGGTGAAATCTTCCTTGTACGCCTCGGGGAACACCGCGCCGAAGCGCTGCCCCCGGTCGACCACGGACTCCTCGCCCATCATGCCGATCGGGCCGCCGTCGCCGACGCGCTCGCGGCGTTCCGCGATGATCGCCTCGACCAGCCGGTCGTCCCAGCTGCGCACGACGGTGTTGAGCCGTTCCTGGATCCGCAGTGTGTCCGGCTCGACCACGTTCGACGGGTCCGTGTGCACCATGAAGTGCACCTGCGCCAGCAGCGTTTCGCCGACACGCGCGCTGTATTCCAGTTGCGTGCCTTCGAGTTCTTCGAGCAGCACTTCCTGCATCGCCAGCCGCGACCGCGTCGTGTAGCGGTCTCGCGGCAGGTAGACCAGGCAGGAGTAGAAGCGGCCGTACGGGTCGCGGCGCAGGAACAGCCGCAGCCGCCGCCGGTCCGACAGCGTGATCGCGCCGGTGGTGGTGGAGTACAGCGAATCGGTGTCCGCGGAGAACAGGTCCGCGCGCGGCCAGTTCTGCAGCACCTCCAGCATCCGCTGGCCGGAGAACGACTCCATCGGGAACCCGGCGCGGTGGATCACCTCGCGCACGCGCTGGCCGACCACCGGGATGTCGAGCACGTTCTCGTGCAGCGCGGTGGTGGTGAACATGCCCAGGAACCGGTGCTCGCCGGTGACCTTGCCGTGCTCGTCAAACGTTTTCACGCCGACGTAATACGGATAAACCGGACGGTGCACCGTGCTCGGCGCGCTGGCCTGGGTGAGCACGAGCAGCGACGGCGCGAGCGCGTCGACCGAGCTGTCCGGGCCCGCGGTGAGGCTGCGGGCGGCGAGGCTGTCCTGGCGCAGCACGCCCAGCCCGGACGCGAGAACCGCGCGCAGGGCGGGCTCGTCGCTGTCCGGCTGCGGGCTGTCGACCAGTTCGTACTTGCGGTAGCCGAGGAAGGTGAAGTGGCCGTCGGCGAGCCAGCGCAGCAGGCGCGCGCCCTCGGTGATCTCGTCGCCGTTGCCGGGCAGCTTCGGCGGGTTCTGCTCCAGCGATTCCGCGAGCGAGCAAGCGGTCTGCGCCATCTTCTCGGCGTCCTCGACCACCTCGCGCACGTCGCCGAGCACCGACGTCAGCCGGTTGTCCAGCTCGCGCGCCCGCTGCGGGTCGGTGACGAGATCGATCTCCACCAGCATCCACGATTCCGCGGACGCCCCGGCGGGCGGATCGGCCGGATCGGCGTCCAGGTGCAGGCCCTCCAGCTCGCCGGTCAGGCCGCGGCTCACCACCACGATCGGGTGCACGATGCGCTGCACCTGCACTCCGTCGCGGGCGAACTCCGCGGTGACGCTGTCCACGAGGTAGGGCATGTCGTCGGTGACCACCTGCACGACGGTCGCGTCGCGCGTCCACCCGTCCTCGGCGGTGGTCGGGTTCAGCAGCCGGACCGCCGGGCGGCCGGGCACGCGATGCTTCGCCAGCTGCAGGTGCGACCGCACCGCGCCGACGAGCGCGGCCGGATCGTCGCCGACGATCTCGTCGGCCGGAATGTGCCGGTAGTACAAGCGGATCAGGTCCGCGATCTCCGGCGCCTGCGCCGCGGCGGTGTCGATCAGCTCGTCCCGGATCTGTTCCGGGCTGGCCGTGCGGCGGGTGGCGCCGGCTTCGGTGCCGACATCGGGCGGGGACGAGACTCCCGTCGAGCTCATTGAGCAACTCTCCAGTGTGCGAGACCGAGATGCGTCCGTCACCACAACGTGCCGGACTTCCTTCACCCTAATCCGCCCGGAGGCGGCCCGGTTCGCGGCGGGGAAAGACTTAAGGTTCGTTTCAGGGGTCCCCGGCGGGCCCGCCGCGCGGGATCGGTTCAGCTACCGGCGAGTTCGGCCGGGCCGCTTCCGGCAAAAGGCTTGGCACGCGGCCGGGACGCGCCGTCCGGCTGCTTCGCGGCCGCTTCGGGATCGGTTCAGCTTCCGTAACGCCCGCGGCGAGAACGGAAAAGGTTGCGTCGGACCCCTGCGAGAATTCCCACCCGGACGGGCTAATTCTTCCGTTGCGACAGAGGGATCGGGGTGGTCCGGGAGGAGCAGCGATGTCCAGGATGAGGCAATCGCGGGGTGCGCGCAGAACGGCGCGACTGAGCAACTCCGGGCAGGGCGGGGCCTGCCGCACGCGGCTACGGCATCCTTCGGCCGGGTTGGGGGTCGTGAGTGTTTGTCCCGGTTCTCACCGGGATTGCCGCTCACGAGCACTTTCCTGCGGCACAACGGTTTCCCCGCCGGCCGCCGGATGTCAGTCGCCGTTGTTGCGGTGGCGGTCCGCGGTGGCCCGGCCGTTGATCGGCTTCGGTTCGTCGTTCGGGCCGAGGCGTTTCACCAGCGCCGCCGCGCTCGCGGTGCCCGCCTGGTGTTCGGCGAGCGCGCGGGCGAGCAGTTCCGCGAGACCGGCGTCCGGCGGCGGTTCGTCCTCCGCGATGGCTCGCGCGTAGCCCTCTGGGAAGGGTTGTTCCGACGGGGTCCACGCGTCGATGTCGGACAGCGGGTCCAGCGCCGGCGGCATCCGCAGCCGGGGCAGCCACGGCTCCTCGGCCGGTCCGGCTTCCTCCGGTCGCGGCGCGGGGGCCAGCTCCGGCTTGTCCTGGGGCTCGGGTTCCGGGTCCGCCGCGGCTTCCGGACGCCCGGGCTCGTCGGCGCGGCGACGTCCGCCGCCCCCGCCGCTCGCGGTGATGCCGAGCCGGTCCAGCACCGATTTCGCGGCGACCGAACCGTGTTCGGCGTCGTGCCGGGTCTTGCGCCCGCGCGATTCGCGGCGGGCCGCTTCCTCCCGCGCCCATTCGGCGCTTTCCCACAGCGGCGCGGCGGGCTCGTCCGCGGGAGGCGGGGCGAGCGGCAGCTCCGGCAGGATGTCCGAAAGATCCGGCATCCGCAGCGAGAACCTCGGCTCCTCGCTCGGCTTCTCCTCAGCCGGGGCCGGTGCCTCGGCAACCGCTCGCACCGGCACGTCCTCGGCCGCCTTCACCGGGTCCGGCCAGCGAACCTCTTCCGGGGCCGGAGAAGGCCGCTGCGGCGTCTCGGCCCGGCGAGCTGGCACATCGTCCGCGGCCCGCTGCACAACGGCGCTCTCCGCCCGCACCGGGTCTTCGCGACGGGTCTCCGGTTCGGCCGCTCGCGCCGGAGCATCGTCGGCCGCTCGCTTGCGCGGCGCGGGCGGTTCCGCGTTCTTCCGCCCGAACGGCCGCGCCCACCCGGGCAGCACCGGCGTTTTGCGGTCCTCGGCCCGTCGCCGTCCGCCGGTCCGCGGAGTCTCCTCGGCCGGCTCCTTGATCGCCGGCATCACCGAGGTCTGCTCGGCCTCAGTCTCCGCCGCGGCCCGCCGGAACGACCACGCCGGCTTCTTCTCCGCCGCCGCGATCCAGCCCGACGCCGAAACCGGCTCTGCGGCCACCTCGACCCGCGCCGGAACGGCAGGCAGCGGAGCCGCGACCGGATCCTCGTCCCGGATCGCCGGCATCACCGAGGTCTCCTCGGCCGCGACCCGCGGTTCGACCTCCATCGACACCGGACGCCCGTCGCGCGGGGCGGACGCGGCGAGGACGTCGTCGAGGTCCATCGACGCCACTGCCTCGGCGCCAAGCTCGCCCGCGATCAGCCCGCACGCCTGGCGCCGGGCCCGCGCGTGCACGTGTTCCGCGGCCCGCGCCCGGTGCAGGCAGCCGATGGCCTCTTCCGCGCTGCCGAACCGTTCCTCGATCTGCGCCAGCTCCAGCCACAACCGCGCGGTGACCGCCGCGAGCCCGTGCCGGTCGGTGGCCGCGACGGCCTCCCCCACCAGCTCGGCGGCGGCGTCGCCGGCCCCGGCGGGCAGGTGGATGCGCGTCGCGACGGCCAGCCGCAGCCACGCCGCGGGCGCGACCCCGGCGGCCCGGACCGGTTCCCGCAGCACGGGTTCGGCGATGTCGTAAGCCATGTCGGCGTCGCCGCGGTCGAGCAGCGTGCTCACCAGCTGCAGCACGAGCCGGATGCGGACGAGACCGCCGTCGTCGCCGGGCCGGTCCATCTTCTCGAGGAAGCCGAGCCCGGTGCGCGCGGCGTCCGCGGCCGCGGTGAGGTCGCCGTGACGGCGCCGGTGCGCGGCGGTTCCGTTGCGCAGCAACGCCCGCATGAGCAGCCGGTCGTCCGCGTCGAGGGAATCGTCGGCCACCAGCAGCCGGTCCGCCTCGACGAGCACCCGGTCCAGCTCCGCCTTCCGGCCGAACTGGGCGAGGCATCCGACGAGGTGGCACAGCGCTTCCGCGCGCAGCGACGGCGGCACGTCCTCGGACAGCACCGGCCGCAGCGCGGCCAGCCCCATCAGCGGAACGCCGAGGCTGCGCGAGCACACCGCGAGGTCGACGCGCAGCCGCGCCGCCGTAGTGGCGTATCCGGCATGCTCGGCCGCGCGCAGCGCCGCGACCGCGCGGCCGACCGTGGACGTCCGCGCGCCGATCCGCACGCGCGCGGACACCACGAGCGCTTCCGCCCGGATCCAGTGCCCGTCCGCGCCCGCCGTCTCCGCGAGCGCGGCCGAGCGTTCGCCGAGAACCAGGGACAGCTCAGGCGCCCGGAAGCGCAGCGATTCCGCCCGGTCGATCAGCCGACCGAGGTCGGCGAGGGTCCCGCCACTGGCAACGGCGGGCCGCCCGTCCGCGGTCGCGGACGGGCTGGGCCGGTTGTGCCTGCTGGTTTCCACTCGGGACCCCCGCGCCGGTCAGTCGCGCTTCAACTTGCGGTGGGTGACCCGGTGCGGACGAGCCGCTTCGGCGCCGAGGCGCTCGACCTTGTTCTTCTCGTAGCCCTCGAAGTTGCCCTCGAACCAGAACCACTTCGCGGGGTCCTCGTCGGTGCCTTCCCACGCGAGGATGTGCGTGGCGACCCGGTCGAGGAACCACCGGTCGTGGGAGATCACGACGGCGCAGCCGGGGAACTGCTCGAGCGCGTTCTCCAGCGAGCCCAGCGTCTCGACGTCCAGGTCGTTCGTCGGCTCGTCCAGCAGGATCAGGTTCCCGCCCTCTTTGAGCGTCAGCGCGAGGTTGAGCCGGTTGCGCTCGCCGCCGGACAGCACGCCGGCCGGCTTCTGCTGGTCCGGGCCCTTGAAGCCGAACGCGCTCACGTAGGCGCGCGAGGGCATTTCGGTCTGCCCGACGTGGATGTAGTCGAGCTTGTCGGACACGACCTCCCACACGGTCTTCTTCGGGTCGATCCCGCCGCGGCTCTGGTCCACATAGGACAGTTTGACCGTCTCGCCGATCTTGACCGAGCCGCCGTCCGGCTCCTCGAGCCCGACGATGGTCTTGAACAGCGTCGTCTTGCCGACGCCGTTCGGGCCGATCACGCCGACGATGCCGTTGCGCGGCAGGTCGAACGAGAGCCCGTCGATGAGCACCCGGTCGTCGAAGCCCTTGCGCAGCTTCTCGACCTCGACCACCACGCTGCCCAGCCGCGGGCCCGGCGGGATCTGGATCTCCTCGAAGTCGAGCTTGCGGTGCTTGTCCGCCTCCGCGGCCATCTCCTCGTAGCGGTCGAGCCGCGAACGGGACTTGGTCTGGCGCGCCTTGGCGTTGGACCGCACCCATTCCAGCTCGCTCTTGAGCCGCTTGGCCAGCTTCGCGTCCTTCTTGCCCTGGACCTCGAGCCGCTCGCGCTTCTTCTCCAGGTACGTGGAGTAGTTGCCCTCGTAGCCGACGACGCGGCCGCGGTCGAGTTCCATGATCCACTCGGCGACGTTGTCCAGGAAGTACCGGTCGTGGGTGACGGCCAGGACGGCGCCCTTGTAGGTGGCCAGGAACTGCTCCAGCCACAGCACGCTTTCGGCGTCCAGGTGGTTGGTCGGCTCGTCGAGCAGCAGCAGGTCGGGCGCGGACAGCAGCAGCTTGCACAGCGCGACCCGGCGGCGCTCGCCGCCGGAGAGGTGGGTGACCGGCTCGTCCGGCGGCGGGCAGCGCAGGGCGTCCATGGCCTGTTCGACGGTCGAGTCGAGTTCCCAGGCGTCGGCGTGGTCCAGCTCCTCCTGGAGCTGGCCCATCTCCTCCATCAGCGCGTCGCTGTAGTCGGTCGCCATCAGCTCGGCGATCTCGTTGTAGCGGTCGAGCTTCTGCTTGGTCTCGCCGAGGCCCTCCTCGACGTTCTGCCGGACGGTCTTGGTCTCGTCCAGCTCCGGCTCCTGCATGAGGATGCCGACGGTCGCGCCCGGCTGCAGGAAGGCCTCGCCGTTGCTGGCCTGCTCGATCCCCGCCATGATCTTGAGCACGGTCGACTTGCCGGCGCCGTTCGGGCCCACGACGCCGATCTTGGCTCCGGGGTAGAACGCGGTGCTCACGTCGTCGAGGATCACCTTGTCCCCGACGGTCTTGCGCACCTTCTTCATGGTGTAGATGAACTCGGCCATGCCGTCGATCGTAGAGTGGCTCCTCCGGCGGCCTGACGGCGGTCACCACCGCGCTACCGAGGGTCAGGTCGTCCTCACTCCGGCGGTATCATTTCCGCGCGGTCATTCGGCCCGTTTGCCGTCGGCGAGGTTCTTCAGCATCGCGTTGTAGGCGGCCAGTTCCTCGCCGCCGGTGTTCTCCTCGCGCCGGTCGCGCCGTTTCGCCTCGCGCTCGTCCTGGCGCGCCCACTGCACCAGCAGCGCGATGAGCACCAGCAGCACCGGCACCTCGCCGGACGCCCACGCGATGCCGCCGCCGAGCCGCTGGTCGGTGAGCAGGTCGCCGACCCACGGCAGCTTCAGCGACGTGTAGAACTCGCGGCCGATCACGGTCTGCATGTTCATCAGGATCACGCCGAAGAACGCGTGGAACGGCATGGCCCCGAACATCATCCCGAGCTTGCCGACCGGCGGCAGCCGCCGCGGGGCCGGGTCGACGCCGATCACCGGCCAGTAGAAGACGTAGCCGACGAGCAGGAAGTGCGCGTTCATCGCCAGGTGCGCCCAGTGGTAGTTGAGCGCGTTGTCGAAGAGGCCGGAGAAGTAGAGGCCGTAGAACGACCCGACGAACAGCAGCAGCGCGACGATCGGGTTCGTCAGGAACCGCGACACCGGCGAGTGCACGGCGGCCAGCAGCCATTCGCGCGGTCCCGGCGGGGCGTCGCGGCCGGCCGGGGACAGCGCGCGCAGGGCGAGCGTCACCGGGCCGCCGAGCACCAGCAGCACCGGCGCGACCATCGACATCAGCATGTGCGTGCCCATGTGCACGCTGAACATCGCGGGCGCGTACCGGCCGATGCCCGACGACGTGGCCAGCAGGATCACCGCGCAGCCGGCGAGCCACGCGACCATCCGGCCGACCGGCCACGCGTCGCCGCGCTTGCGCAGCCGCCGCACTCCGGCGAGATAGAACCCGGCGAGAACGATCGCGAGGGTGCCGTAGACGAGGTCGAACCGCCAGTCGGTGAGCAGCCGCCAGAACGTCGGCGGGCCCTGGAGGTCGTAGCCGATGAGGAGTTCGACGGTGCCCGGCTGGGTGACCGCGTCCGGCGGCGGTGGCGTGCGGGCGAGGCCGGAGGCGATGCCGATGGTGACGAACATGATCAGCACTTCGACCGCGGCGAGCCGGAGCAGCTGGCCGCCGCCCTTGCCGTCGACGAGGTTCGCGACGCCGCGGCTGCGCTGCTGCTGGCCGAAGACGCCGAGGAGCAGCAGGGCGACGATCTTGGCGACGACGAGCAGGCCGTAGTCGGTGGTGAAGAGGTCGCCGAGGTTGATCCGGACCAGCGCGTTGACGATGCCGGACACCGCCATCACGACCCAGCAGACCAGGGCGAGCTTGGAAAACCGCTGCGCGGCGAGGCTGAGGTTCTTGCCGCGGCGCCAGCCGAGCGCGAGCACCGCGAGCAGGCCGCCGACCCACAGCGCGGCCGCGACGAGGTGGAACAGCAGGCTGTTGGTGGCCAGGTCGTGCGAGCCGCCGCTGGCCGAGTGCCCGGTGACCGCGACCGGGACGAGCCCGGCGACGGACACGAAGAACAGCACCGCCGTCCAGCCCCAGCTGAGCACCAGGCGGCAGCCGAGGGCGAGCAGGATCGCGATCAGCGCCGTCCACAGCCACGCCTTGGGCTGTTCGATCGCGCCGATGAGGCTCAGCAAGGTGTCCGGGTCGAGGACGTCGCCGAACGGCTTGCCCGCGCTGTCCGCGGCGGTGAAGGCGACCGACAGGATCGAGGCCGCGAACCACACCCACGCGGCGATTCCCGCGGTGCGGACCGCGGCGTACCCCTCGGGCGCGAGCGTGCCGGATTTCTGTGGCGGAACGAGGAAAGCGGCCAGCAGCAAGGCGCCGACGCACACGACCGACGAGGCCTCGGCGAGCACCCGGACCACGGTGACGCCGTACCGCGTGACGAGCCCCGGGTCCGGCAGCCCGGCGATCACGTAGCCCGCGCCGCCGGTGAGCGCGACGAGCCCGACCGCGACGACCGCGCCGAGCACGACTCCGACCGAAAGCAGCGGGAGCACGCTGGTCTTGCGTCCGCGGTTCGGTTTCGTCACAGGTTCCGAGGTCACGGTACGAGACTAGGCCGGTCGCGCGCGCGGCGGCACGGGGGTGGGGGCCGCCGCCGGGTTTCGCGCCGGATCGCTCGCTTGCGGTGTTTGCACTGGTCGAGCCGGGTTGTCGGACGGAATCCGGTGCACTGTAAAGCTTTCCTCTATGCTCCGCCGATGACCAGCAGCCGTCGCCGCCGCCCGACGCTAGACGACGTCGCGGAGGCGGTCGGGGTGTCGCGCGCCACTGTGTCCAACGCCTACAACCGGCCTGACCAGCTGTCGGCGCAGCTGCGGGAGCAGATTCTGCGCGTGGCGGGTGAACTCGGTTACCCCGGCCCGAACCCGACCGCTCGCAGCCTCGCCACGAGCCGCACCGGCGCGATCGCCTTCCTGCTCGATTCGTCGCTGTCGGCGGCCTTCTCCGACCCCGCGCTGTCGATCACCCTGGACGCGCTCGCGAAAACCGTGGAACCCACCGGCAACGCCTTGCTGCTCCTGCCCGGCCACGAAGCCCAGGAGGGCCCGCCAGCGTCGCGAGTGCTGGCCGCACAAGCGGATATCGCCGTCGCGTACTCGCTGGCCGACGGCACTCCCGCGCTGGAAGCCGTACGGGCGCGGGGTTTGCCGCTGGTGGTCATCGACCAGCCACCGCTGCCGGACACGGCCCGGGTCGGCTGCGACGACCGCGGCGGCGCCGCATTGGCCGCCCGCCATTTAGTGGAGCGAGGACACCGGCGGTTCGGAATACTGGCCGCACCACGGATTTCCGGCTTCACCAGCGCTTTCCACGGCACCCGGGAACGCCTGGCCGGCTACCTCGACACCCTGGCCGCCGCCGGGATCACCGACATCTCCGTCGCCGAGGCCCCCTGGCTCTCCGCCTCGACCGCCCGCGCCGCCGCCACCGAACTGCTCACCGCTTCCGCGCGTCCGACCGCCCTGCTCTGCATGTCCGACCAACTGGCCTTCGCCGCGATCGCCGCCGCCCACCGCCTCGGTTTGCGCGTCCCCGCCGACGTTTCCATCGTCGGCTTCGACGACACCCCGCAGGCCGCGTGGTCTGAACCACCGCTCACCACCGTGCGCCAGGACCTGGCGGGCAAGGGCCGCGTCGCCGGCGAACTGGTGATGGCCCTCCTCGCGGACCCCGCCGCCGTTCCTCCCCCGGTCCAGCTCCCGGTGTCGCTGGCCGTCCGCGAAAGCACGACGGCGATTTAGCAAGACCGCTCGCCGATCTGTGGACAACTAGGTCTCGTCCGAGTGACGGGAATCTACTTGTCCACAGACGTAGGAATGCGTGCAGACAAACCGCGCGGAACCCGCCATCGTGGACACAGACCCGGTTTCCCCGGGCCGCCGCCGGCTCTCTCGCCGGCGCTCGTTTCCGATGAGGGGGAGTTCCCACGATGTTCCGCCGCCTGATGCCGACCCTGCCGTTCCCGGTCCGCCGCTCCGTCCCGTCCCGCCTGCCCGGCGTCCTGCTGCTGGTCACCGCCGGTCTCCTGGCCGGATCCGGCCTGGCCCAAGCGACTCCGGCCGGTCCCCCGGCTCCCGCCGGCCCCGCCTGCGGTGCGGGCGAGTTCTGCCTGTGGGACAGCGAAACCTATTCCGGCACGGCACAGAGTTACGACCTGCGCACGGCAAATCCGGGTGATTGCATTCCCCTGCCCGAGGGATTCCAAGCGCATTCCTTCGTCAACCGGATGGCCCGCGACGTCACGATCTATCAAGGAGCCGACTGTTCCACCGAAGGAGATTTCATCACCTACCCAGGCGGTGGCACGTACGTTCCGCAGTCCCCGTTCGCGGTGCGTGCCCTGAAAGTGTGGGAATAGCCCCGAGACCGGGCCAGGTGAACAAGGCAAGCTCCAGGCCGAGTCGACTCGCAGCCGCAGTTCGCCTGTCCCCGGGGGGCCGCGACCCCGGCGGCCCCCGAGGCCCGTGGGCGCGCGCAGCCCGGAAGATCCGCGCCCACGGGCCTCTCCCGGCCCTCGCCTCCCGCTCCCCGGCCCCGACCTGGGGACGGGAGGCGAGGCCCTGGTCCCGATCTGCGGGCGTCGGAGGCGTGGCCCCGCTCGTGCTCAGCCGCCCGTTGTCCCCGCCCGTTCAGTGCCGTTGCCCCGCCGCACCCCATCCACGCTCCCGGCCAGTTTCACCGCACCTCGATCCACGACGCTCCGCCCGACCTTCTGCCCTACCCGATCCACGATCGATCCTCCGCGCCCCGGCCCACGACATCCCGCCAGACCCGCCCCATCCCACCCCACCGTGACCGCCGCCGGACCACACCCCCGGGTGGTCCGCCCGAGCCGACCCGCCTCGTTCGACACCCGTCCGCAGCTCCACAACCGCCGAACCGCCGAACCGTCACCACCAGGCCAGATGCCTTACATCACAAGATCGCCACAGTCTCATCCCGCCGCCGAGCCCCGCCGACCCGCCGAACCCCCGCCCGGAGACCCACATGTCCAAGCTGCACAAACCGCCGCCCGCCCGCCGCACCAGGCCACCGCCGGAACAACTCCCCCGAGCAGTGCGTACCGGCACCGTCGCACGCTGTGGCATTCCGTCCCGGAGAACCGCAAATCCGACGAAGGGAAGCTGAAACGATTCGACGGTGTCGAACGATCGAGAGATTGGCGATGACTAAGCTGCCCATGCTGGAGGTCAGCAGCTGTCGGCCACCCGGGCCCTCGTAGCTCAGCTGGATAGAGCAAGAGCCTTCTAATCTCTAGGTCGCAGGTTCGAGTCCTGCCGGGGGCACTCCGCAGACGGTCCCGTTGGGGCCGTCTGCCTGAAGCCCTGCCGGGGGCACAAACGGCCTGGTCAGGGAATCCCTGGCCAGGCCCGGCCGAGGGTCGCAAGCCAGGCGGCACACCAACGGTGCACATGACGACGGCTCCGGCCGAGCGCGCCCGCCAGATCCCTCCCCGCAACGGCCAGCCGCGGCGGCTCTTCCGCCCGATCGAGCGGTCGGCAGCACGGCGTCGCCACCCGCCATCACGACGCCTCAACCAGCCCGAAACACATTCGTGATCTTGCCCTCAGCCAGCTCACCACACCAGGAACCACTATGTCGGACCACCCCAGCCCCAGCCGACGGGCCCGAAACGGAGCCACCCGAGTTCTCTTTGCGGAAGCACGCCGCGCCGGACTCGTCCAACGGCATCTCCGCAAGCTCCACCACCTCGCCCGGCACCCGCACTCACCGACAGCAAGCACGCCGCGACCAACCGCGAACCTGCCCGCCGCCGAGGCACCGACCCAGCCGACCAGAGTCCGCCGGTCACCCGGGCAACTCACCCTCGGCATCGAACTCGCCCGCCGGCCCGCAACGCCGCCACGCCGACCGTCCACAAAGACCACCGCATCGAACGAAGCCGCCTAGCCGCCGATCACAGTGGTCCATCGCGCTCCGACCACAAGAGACGGCACGCCAAGGGTCGGCCCGCGCTCGCGTCAACGGCAGTAAAAGGGAGCATCCGCGCTCCTCGTAGGAGATCAGGGCCGGCGACGTGGTCACTGCCAAGGATCCGGTCACCGGAGTGCTCGCCGCCAAACCGGTGACCGCGTTGATCAACGGCGCGGGCCTGAAGAATGTCGTGGACCTCGAGGTGTCCGGCACCGGCGGACAGGCACAGCTGCACGCCACCTCGGATCACCCGTTCTGGGTGAGCAACCAGCACCGATGGCTGCCGGCCAAGAACCTGCGGGCCGGGATGCAACTGGAATCGCCGCACGGCGAAACACCACGGATCTCCAGTGTTCACCCGCGGCAAATTCAGACGCAGGTTTACAATTTCACCGTCGACGGATTGCATTCGTATTTCGTCAATTTCGGCTAGGCCCCGTGCTGGTGCACAACTCTGGATGCCTTGACTACATCGCTCTCGGACTGGAGGCCTATGTCGAGAAGCTGGCGAGTGCGGTCGGCGCGCGCAGCCTGATGGGCGACAAGGACTGGCAGGGCACGGTCTGGGTCACCGCCCAACTGCTGAAGCTGCAACCCGGTTCAGTGCGGGTATCCTTCACTCTTGACGGAATGGAAGGCTCTGACATCGACGTGGTCACCGCGGTCAACAGAGCCATCCTGCGGAACGCCCGGCAGATCGGCGGCGCGACGGATCTGGAACTGGTGATGTTGAAGGACTTCGGTGCTCTCAAATACGTCGACTTCTACATCGGTGGTCGCCTCATGCCCAACTCCTTCTGAGCGGAAGCCCCGAATGCCTGAGCTGACCTTCCCTCTGCGTCTCGAGCGGAATTTCCGTTTGTGGTCCTATCAGACTTCACACAGTGTCCTTCTGCTGCGAGCGACCTCGGCGAGCGAAGCCCCGACCAGGATCGACATCATGTTCCGCGCGGTGCGGGCAATCAATCTCCGGCAGCGCTACGAGCGGTTGGAGATCGGACTCGCCGATCCTGCAGAAGAGCCAGCCGAACTGCGCGATCTTCTCGAATACGGTGCACGAGTCTTCACGGTGACCGACGGCGGGTCAGACGGCTACGTGGTCGCTTCGGCGGTCTACCTCTCCGAGGACCACCTGTCCTATGGCGAGCCGTCCACTATCGATCATCCGGAGCTAGCCGACCGGATAGTCCGGAGCGGCTACTTCGGAGGGTGAACCCGGGCGGCCTCGCCGGTTGCGGGCGAGGCCGCTCGACGGAAAGCCTTGCTGTGCACGTGTCAAACCAGACGTGACTCCGAGGTCGCGCTTGGGTGGCGAGAGCCTTCTAATCTCCAGATCGCAGGTTCGAGTCATGCCGGGGCCACGAAGAGCCTGGTCAGGCGAGCGGTCAGAGCCTCCGTCCGCTGCCGCCCCGCGCTTAACCCACAGGTTTCGCCGGGACGGCGCTGTGCTCGCTTCCTCCCCGACGATCATGATCAGGTCGACATAGTCCAGCGACGTGCTCGCCTTGCCGTGCCCTACGCCGGGTGGCGATCGCGCTTCGCCGCACTGGAATAGGTCGACCCGGTGATGCCGACCTGGCTGTAGGCCGCCGCCGCTTCGGGCTGCCGCTGTGGGCGGATTGCGACCTGAACCCTGCCGTCCTTAGCCGACCTGTTCGGCTACCGCCGGCCACAGTGCTCGGACGCGTTCGCGGGTCCAGCCTCGGCCGTCGGAGGAAAGGTGGGCGGTCAGGGTGCCTTCGGCGGTCGAGCGGGAGCGGATCGCCAGCGTCGTCGGGGCGCGGGTGTCCTTGGGGCCAGCCGCCGCGATGACCTGGCCGGTGATCGGGCCGAACGAGTACGGGGCGGGCCAGTCGTCGGGGACGTATTCGTAGAACGGGACCGCGGCGTCCGGTTCGGTCAGGAACTTCCGGGCGTCCGGCATGGGGTAACGGCAGTGGCGGCGGCACTCCCGCAGGACGTCGCGGACCTCGACGGCGTACTCCGGGGTCAGCCGCGGCGGCGGGGACGGCAGCGGGACGTACGCGGTGAGCAGGCACGGGCCCAGCATCCGGCGCCATTCCGGGCGGTCCCGTCGGCTGAACACGGTGGTGAACGCCAGTGGTCCCGGCCCGGTGAACGGGCGCATCGCGCAGGCCAGTGCGGCGAACAGGGTCGTGGCTGGGGTGGTCCGGTGTGTTCGCGCGAACTGGTGGACCGCGGTCAGTCCGGAGGCGGGCAGCAGCGTTGCGCGTTCGGCGAACGGCGCGCTGGTCTCGTCTTTCCGGACCGACGCGAAGTCCTTGGCCAGCGCGGTTTTCCACCACGCCCGGTCCTCGGCTGCGGCGGAACGGCGCTGGTGGTCTTCGGCGGTCGCGTAGTCGCCGTACTGCGCGACCGGGGCGGGAGGGGCGACGCCGCCCAGTTCGGCTGAGTACAGCGCGGCAAGCTCTCGGCAGGTGGCCCAGACCGTGCTGGGGTCGGCGACCAGATGATGCAGGTGCACGGCGAGCAGGTCGGCGTCGCGGATCAGGCGGACTACCAGCGGGCCGGACTCCGGGGGTACCGGCGCGTGCAGCCAGTCGGTCGAGCCGTCGCCTTGGTGCACCTCGAAAACCGGTGGGCCGGGCGGGGACACCAGCTGGGCGTCTTCGGTCACGCGGGTGCGCAGGATTTCGTGCCGGGCGACCAGGTTCGTCAAGGCCGCGGACAGCACGTCCGGGTCTAGCGGGCCGCTCAGCTGGAGGACGGTGTTCATGGTGAACCACTGTCCGGTGAAATCCGCGGCGTGCCGGCGCAGGTCCAGCATCACTCGCTGGAACACCGAAAGCGGGTGCCGGGTCACGCGGCCAGCTCCGCGGAGTAGTCGGCGATTCCCGGCAGCGCCCGCAGCAGGGCCTGGTGCATCCCGGCCAGCAGTTCGCCGGAGAAGCCGCTGTCCCGCCACGTTTCGTACGGGATCCCGAAACCGAGCCGCTGCCACACCTCGCCGTTGCGTTTTTCGGCTGCTCCCAACGGTTCCAGCAGCAGCAACGGGGTCGCGGACCACAGCGAGTCGAGACATGTCCCGCCGCCGGGTTTGCTGACCATCGCCTGGGCCATGCGGACCAGCTCGAACGAATCCGGGTGTGCGGCGCCGCGGGTGTAGGTCGCGCTGTCGGCTGGCCGAAGCGGTGGGAAGCCGTTGTCGTGCCAGGGATGCCAGTCCGGATCGGTCATGAAGTAGCGGACACCTGGGCGCGGGTCCACATCGGACTCGCGGTAGGCGAGCACGTCGAGGGCGAAGCCGGAGCCGGCCAGTTCGGCGATGTGCTCGCGGTAGGTGCCCATCCCCCAGCCTCCGCCGTGCAGGTACAGCCGGGGCTGGCGGTCGGCCCACGGGACCGGCGGGCGCGCGCTCACCGGGACGCTGCACGGGACCGTCATCGACGTCCCGTCCACCAGGAAGACGTCCTCGTGCGGCACTTGCCATCCGGCGGCTTTCCGGAACGACGGGGACGCGATCGCGTCGATGTGGCAGAGCACCACCCGCACGGCGCGGCCGCGGGCGAGGTAGCGCTCGACGATCGGCAGCCAGAACCCGGAGAAGACCACGAAGGTGCCAGCCCGCTCGGTGTCCCAGCGGTCGAACAGCGCCGCCTCGGCCGCCGGGTCGGTCACCGCTGCCGGGTCGGTCGCCAGCCGGTGCCCGGCCTTGGCCAGCCGGAAATCCCGGTGGAAGGCCCATTTCATCTCGGCGGTGGTGGCCAGTTTCCGTTCGGGCAGCAGCCGTTCGAGGACGCTGACGTCCGCCGCCGCGCCGCGTTCGCGCAGCCGTTGGGCGAGCAGCAGCCCCGGCACGTGCACGCCGAGTGCCACGCCGGAGGTGAGCACTTCGATCACGACGACCTCCCGAGGAACGTCAGCGCCCGGCGCAGGTGCGCGTCCGCCAGCCGGATCGTCGCGGGTGCACCACCTCCGCGCGGCACGGTCTCGACCAGCATGATCAGGTACAGGTAGCAGCGGTACAGCGCGAGCCGCACGCGGGCAGCATCGTCGAAGACCAGTGCGCCGCCCGCTTCGCGGTAACCGCGCACGAAGTCGGCATCGCGTTCGATGTCGCCGAACAGCGCCAGTGACACCAGATCCGCGAGCGGGTCTCCCCAGAACGCGCGTTCGCCGTCGATGAAGCCGGTGATCCCGGACTCGCCGAGCAGGATGTTGCCTGGCCATAGGTCGAAATGGACCAGCACCGGTGTCCGCACCTCCGCCAGGACTGCGGTACTCGCCATGAGCGTCGTTCGCACCTGCGAGATCGGCACCGGTAAGGCGGCCGAGAACCGTTCGGCGTCGGCCAGGACCGCGTCCAGCATCGCGGTGAACGCGGTGCGCCAGCTCGACGAAACCGCGCTGGGGTAACCGAATCCGGTGCCGGTGATCCGGTGCAGGCGGGCCACGAGGCTGCCGAGTTCGGCTCGCAGCGCCGCGCGTTTCGTGGGAGGTACGCGGCGCGCGGCCCAGCTGTCGCCGGGAAGTTCGGTCATCACCAGGACATCGCCGTCGACCAAGCGTCGGGAGAAGTCGGTGTGCACGACGCGCGGGACCGGCACGGCGGCTGCGGCTGTTTCGTAGAACAACGCTTCGGTGCGCAGCAGACCGCGTTCGTAGGTCAGCGCGGGCGCGTCCGGCGGCGGGGACACCTTGACCACCAGGCCGGGCGGGCGGATGCGGTAGGCGGTGTTGAAACTCGCCCCGGACAGCGGCGTCCATTTCGCTTGCCGCACCCCGGCCGCGGCGAGCACCTCAGCGATCATCTGGTTTCTCCTCGCGCGGTCATTCCGGCCGCCTCGATCGCGTCGAGCAGATCGGCGCGCAGGGCCGCGCTCTCGCCGGGGCGGGCCATCAGCGCGCAGTAGATCCGGCCGCCTGGCGCGGCGAGGCCGCTGCCGCCGGCCAAAGTGACTCCGGGGACGCTCCGTCCTCGATAGCGGAGCCGGTGCAGCGCGGCGAAGAGGTCGCTGATCCCCTTGCCCGGCGGGACTTTCAGATCGAACCGCCACAGGTGGCAGCGCAGGCCGTGCGGACGGACCCGGCGGTCCAGCAGCAGCGACAACAGCCCCAGGGACTGCCGCGCGTTGATCTCCAGCACTGGCACGAGCGTCCCGTCCGCCAGCACCATCGCGTCCACGCCCGCCGGTCCCCAGTAGCCTGCTGCGGCCAGTGCTTCGGCCACCGCAGCGAGCGTTTCGTCGTATCCGGCTTCAGCCAGCTCGGCGAGGAGTCCGTCCGGGGCGGGCTCCGATCCGGCGTGCCGGAAGCCTCGGTTGTGCATCACTTGCACGCCAAGGGTTTCCCAGCGCCCGTCGGCGTCGATGCGCAGGTGCGCCGAGAAGTCCGTGCACCGGTCGAAGCGGGGCTGGACCAGGAGTTCGACGCGCGCGTTCTGGGCTGCCAGCGTGCGGGTGACCGCGCGCAGCACGCCAGGCGTGGCCACTTCCAGGGTCGCCCGGCCGGACACTCCGTACGGGTCTTTCACCACGCTCGGCCGGGTGCCGACCGCCTCGGCGAGTTCGGCCGCGGACCGGACGACGACGCCCGCGCCGGGCAGTCCGAGCGACCGCGCCAACGCGTGCGACCAAGTCTTGGAATTGACCGCTGCCACGGTTTCCGCGGCTGGCAGCCGGTCAGCGCGACCGAGCCGCGCGGCCAGTGCGACGGTGTCCGGCAGCACGGCGTACGGAGCCATCTCCGGCCATCCGGCCAGTGTCTCCGCGTCGACAGCTCGTTCGATCGGGGTACCCGGCGGCGCTGGAACCAAGCGGTGCTCGAACTCGATGCCGCAGTCGGCCAGCGACGCCCGGATTTCGGGGGCCGGGGCGCGGCGGGTCAGCAGCAGGTCGCCCGGCGAACACCCCGCGGCGAGCAGTTCGTCCATGCCGTCGGCGGCGTCGCCCCCGGGAGCGGCGGGCAATGTGGCCAGGTCCGCGGGCCGCCACCAGCGCTCGGCGTCGAACGTGCCGAAGTGCGCGGTCATGGCGTCGCGAGTGTCCGCAGGAACCCGGTGAAGCGGCCGAACACGCGCAGGTCGTCGAGTTCGAGATGCTCGTAGTCCAGTTGCACGCCGAGTTCGTCCTCGACTCCGAGGAGGAAGGAGATCATCTGCAGCGAGTCCAGCCCGTAGTCGTCGACGAGATCGGCGTCCGGGCCGATCTCGCCGGCTTCGGTCCCGTTGTCCAGCACGGCGACCAGCACGTCGGTGACCCTGCGTTCGAGGTCCGGCACGGTTCTCACACTCCGTTGAGGTAGAGCAGGACGCACCGCGAGCAGACGGGCATCATCCCGTTCGCGCCGAGGATGCGGCGGATCTTCCGGAAAGACTCGTTGTGCCACAACCGCACCGGGTCCGTCTCGTACAGGTTGCCCACCACGAACTCGGGGAAGAACTTGCACGAGCTGACGTTGCCGTCGGCGTGCACCTCCATCCGGTTGGACACCGCGAGGCAGCGGCTGCGGTGCTGGGCCGGTTTCGGCGTGCCGAGCACGAAGTCCTCGACCTCGTCCGGTTCGAGCTGCGGCTGGTAGCGGATCCGCACGCGCCACCGCCGCGAGGCCAGCCGGTCCATCGACTCGCGCAGCACCGGCAGGCATTCCGGGGGCAGCCGGTAGGTGTAGGAGTGCCAGGTGGGCCGGGCGGTGCCGGTGTCGCCCGGCAGCCAGGCGAAGGATTCGGCGTAGACCCGGTCCATCGCTTCGGCCACCTCGGGGCTGATGTACCAGGGAAACTGGAAGTAGACCGTGTTGACGCCGAGGTCTTCGGCCCACTCCATGAACTCGTACATCGTGTGCACGGTCCGGTGGGACACCATGCAGTTCACCGAAACCTCGCCCGCGAACGCGCCCTCGCGCTTGAGGCCGAGCATCAGCTCGATGTTCTTCGTGGTCCGGCCGAAGGTGCCGCGGCCGCGCAGTTCCTCGTGATCGGCGCCGAGGCCGTCGAGGCTCACCAGAAGGTTGAGGTGTTCGCCGAGCGCCAGGAGATGGTCGAGATTGCGCTTGAACAACAGGCCGTTGGTGCAGACGGTGACGGTGCGCGGCGAGCGGCGCAGCAGTTCGGCGATGTCGCCGAACCGGCTGTGCATCAGCGGTTCACCGCCCCATACAAAGACCTTCGAACGTACGGATTCCGTGGCGTCCAACAGTTTCGCGACGATATCCACATCGAGTTCGGTCCGCTGCTTGGCGGTGTCGAAGTCGCGGAAGAAACCCTGCTCGCTCCACTGGTAACAGTGGCTGCAGCGCAGATTGCAGCGATAGGTCAGCTGCAGGCACAGTTCCCTCGGCAACGGGGTGGCATAGGCGGGGTCCTCGGCGACAGCCCGGCGCGCCGACGACCGGATCGCCACCGTGTGCTTGAGATCGGCGAATTCCTTGGCAGTCAAGGTTCTCGTGGTTTGCGGACGCATTGATCGCCCCCTCCGCTCGGTGCGGGCTCGCTCCGAGGTTAGGAACGCCGCGGTGGCGGCGGCACCCCTAGCCCCGGCGGCAGGGGAACACCGCGGAACCGGGACAAATCAGGTGACATTAAAGGAGCGCACGCCTTCGAGGAAAGCGTGCGCTCCTTTAATGGATCAAGCGCCGGAAACAGCCACCACTCCCGTCATCGTGCCCACATAAGCGCGGTCACCAGACAGCGTCGGCGATGCGAAATGCGGGACCGTGCCCAGATTGATCTGACTCCGCACCGAGCCATCAGCCGGTGCCAGCGCGTACAGGACACCAGTGCGGTAGTCCACCACCCACACCGCGCCGCCGCCCACCGTCGGGGAGCCGTTCGCGCGGACCGGGGCGCGCCAGATCACGTGGGGTGTGCCGTTCGGGTCGACGCGGACCGCGGCTGGGCCGTCGGAGCAGGGCAGGTAGGCGGTGTCTCCGCTGGTCGCGCTGCCGCCGAATGACTGGCAGATCTCGGCTTGCGCCAGTTCGCCGCCGATGCCGCCCAGCTGGTCGTGGCGCAGCACGTACCCGGTTCCGCGTTTGCCGACGGCGATCACGTGGTCGCCCAGCAGGGTCGGGCTGGACGAGCCCAGATCGAGGTCCTGGGCGTTGTCGTCGGCCCAGGTGTCGGGGGCGAACAGGTCCACTCGCTGCAGGGCGGGCGACAGGGCCAGTACGGAATCGCTGTCGTCGTAGCCGGTGGTCGATTCGCCGTTGCCGACCGAATAGAGCAGGCGCTGGCCGTCGACTACGCCGCCGCCGGGGGCCCAGATTCCGGCTTCTCGGGTGGTCGGCACGCTGTAGCTGATCGGGTCGTTGCCAGCGGTGGTCACCGACGCTACCGAGCCGATGTAGTTCGCGCAGTCGCCGGCCAGTCCGCCGTAGGGCACGTACACGCGGCCCTCGTACAGCGTCAGTGCCGCTCGTTGCTGGTGGGCTATCGGGTCGCCTTTGGGCGGTTCCAGTTGCGTGCGCACTTCGACCGCGCCGGTGTTCACGTTCACGCCGGCCAGTACGTGCTGGCCGCCGGTGAGTTCGGCCAGTGCGTAGACCCGCGAGGTCGCTGGGTCGTACACCATGGTGCCGGTGATGCCTAGGGGGTCGATGTTCCCGCACGGCAGCTCCGACCGTCTCGCCGGTTCGCCGAGGTGGGCGGACCAGCGCGGGGCGCCGGTGGCCGGGTCGAGCGCGTACACGGTGTTGTTTTCGGTGGCGGCCAGGATTTGGCCGCCTACCACGAGCGGCTGGCCGTACACCGCACCGTCCAAAGTGGACTTCCAGGCGGTGCCGAGGGTGCCCAGCGGGGCGAGATCGGCGGCGTCGCCGGTGCGGGCGTTGTCTCGGTGATAGGTGGGCCAGTCGCTCGCGGCGAGCTGTCCGGGATGACCCGCGGCCGCCGGGGAGGCCGTCCAGCCGATGGTCAGCACGGCGGCTGTGCTCGCGATCGCCGTGCGGAAGCCAGTTTTGTTCATCACGCACCACTTCCCGAAGAGGGGGCCGATGAAGGCACTGGAACCGCAGTATCCCGCGCGTCCCACGGGCACGACAGCGCCGGGCGACGCGGGCCGTCCAGGCTAACCGGCAACGCCATTCGCGCCGAGTGGCCGTCTCGGCGGCGCGATGCCAAGACTCGCCACCGACCGTCCGCAATGGACGGCCGAAACCGGACAAGGAGCACCACCGGGCAGAGATGACCCAGATCACACTTAATTGATAATGATTGTCACTATCAATAACTTGGCCAGGTGCCTCTCTCCCGTACCCGCCTGCCCCTGCTCCGTTCCGTGCTCGCGATCTCCCTGGGCGCCGCGCTCGTCTCCTGCGGCGCTGCTGGTCCTCCGCCGGCCGGGGATCGCTTCACGGTGATCGACGCCGAGGAACTCGGCCGGCTCAACCCGCTGACCGGCCACGGGGCCAACGGCGAGTCGAAGATCTACGAGAGCCTCTACCGCGTCGCGGAGGGGCAGGACGACCGGATTCCGGACGCGGTGCCGGTGCTCGCGGAGGGGCCGCCCGTTCCGGTCGACGGGGATCTCGCCCATTGGCGGGTCCGGACGCGGCACGGGGTCACGTTTTCGGACGGATCCGCGTTTGGCCCCGAAGACGTAGCTGCCACCTACAACGCGGTGATCAATCCGGCCTTCGCCGCACGCGTCGCGGCGAATTTCGACTTCGTCAAGTCCGTCAAGGCGACCGGGCCCGACACCGTGGACTTCTTCCTCACCGGGGCGTACGGCGACGTGCCGCACCGGTTGTTCCTGGCCATCGCGCCTTCGGAGGCATTCGCGAAACCCGGTCCGGCCGACCAGCTGCCGCTCGGCGACCATCCCATCGGCACCGGACCGTACGCGCTGACCGAGCTGCGGCCGGACCAGATGGTGCTCACCGCCCGCGACGGGTACTGGGGCGCCAAGCCGGCGGTGAAGACGTTCGTGGTGCGCCGAACGGACGACGAGAAGGCGCGCGCGGCCCAGCTCGCCGACGGTGCGGACGGCACGCGGCTGTCCCCGGCGCTGGCCAAAGCCGCCGCGAAGAACGGGTATCGCACGGTGAGCGCGAAAGCCAACGACTGGCTGGGAATCACCTTGCCGACCGGCAATCCCGTGGCGGGCGATCCGGCCGTCCGGCTGGCGTTGAACCTCGGGGTCGACCGGGCCGCGATGGTGCGCGACATCCTGCGCGGCGAGGGCACGGCGGTCTCCACGCTGGTCACGCCGTTGTTCGGGGACGCCTACGACCGGGCGCAGGACTTCACGTTCGACGCGGACCGGGCGCGGCAGGTCCTCGACGAGGCTGGATGGAAGGTCGGCGGCGACGGCGTTCGGGCGCGGGGCGGTCTCCGGGCGCGGTTCGACGTGGCCTACTACCCGACCGAGACCTTGCGCCGCGACCTCACAATGGCCGCCGTGTCCGACGCCAAGAAGATCGGGATCGAGCTGAACCCGGTCGCGGTCGAGCCGTCGGCGATGACGCCGCAGCGCCTGGCGAGCACGCCGTTCCTGCTCGGCGGCGGCGGTCAACCGTACACATTGGACACTCAGCTCTACCCGAAGTTCCACTCCCGCTACGCCAAACCGGGCGCGGGATCGAAGTGGGACAACGCCTCCGACTACACGAACCCGGACGTCGACCGTGCGCTCGACGCGGCGCGGGTCGAGCGCGACCCGGCCAAGCGGGCGCAGCTGTACCGCGATTTCCAAGCCGCCTATCACGCGGCTCCGGCGATGCTCGCCCTCGTTTCGGAAAACCACGTGTATGTGTTGCGCGACAACGGATGGCGTGTCGGGCCGACCGCGCTCGAGCCGCACGCGCACGGGGTCGCCTGGGGGCCGTGGTACTCGCTGGCCCGCTGGACGCGCTCGTGACGCGGCGCGCCCGCATCGTCCGGCTCACCGGGCGGCGGCTGGCGTTCGGCGTGCCGCTGGTGCTCGTCGTCTCGCTCGCGACGTTCGGGCTCGCCGCGGCCAGCCCGTTCGACCCGCTGGACGCCTACCTCGGCGGGGTCGGCGACGGCTACACCGAGGCCGAACGCGCGGCGCTCAAACACACCCTCGGGCTGGACCAGAGCTGGTTCGCGTCCTGGTGGCACTGGCTCGCCAACGCGGTGACCGGGGATCTCGGGTACTCGCGGGCTTATCACGCGCCGGTGCTGCAGGTGCTGGGCGACCGGCTGGGCTGGACCGCGCTGCTCGGGCTGGCCGGTTCGGTGGTCGCGGTGGTGCTCGCGGGCGTTCTCGGCGCGGTCGCGGGACTGCGTCCCGGCGGGCTCGCGGACCGTGCGATCAGCGCGCTGGCGGTGGTGCTGCAAGCGGTTCCGCCGTTCGTCATCGCCCTCGGCTCGGTCCTGCTGTTCGCCGTCACGCTGCGGCTGTTCCCCGCTTCCGGGCTCACCGATCCGGGCGCGGCGATCACCGCCGGCTCGGCCGCTCGCCACCTCGTGCTGCCCGCGCTGGCACTGGGGCTGTCCCAGGTGCCCTGGCTCGTGCTTGGCCTGCGCGAAGCGATCACGCGGGCCGCGGGCAGCGACGCCGTCCGTGGCGCGCAAGCTCGCGGACTCCCCCGGCGGATCGTCGACCTCCGGCACATCCTGCCCTTGTCGGTTACGCCGTTCTTCGCGCTGATCGGCGGCCGGCTGCCGGAACTGCTGGTCGGCGCGACCGTCGTGGAGACCGTGTTCGCGTGGCCAGGCCTCGGCGACGCGACGGTGAATTCCGCGCGGGCATTGGACTTTCCGCTGCTGGCGATCGTCACCGTGCTCACGGTCGCGCTCGTCCTGCTGGGCAATCTCGCCGCGGACGCTGCCGCCGTGGCCGTCGACCCGAGGATTGAGGCCGATGGCTGACCGAAGGCTTGCCGTGTGGGGCGCGGCCGGGTTCGTGGCTCTGCTGACCGTCTACGCGATCGCCGCTCCCCTCGTGCACCCCATCGACGAGGCCATCACCGACTTCGCGGCCGCCGACCAAGGACCGGGCACGGCGCACTGGTTCGGCACCGACTCGTCCGGACGGGACCTGTTCACCCTGGTCGCGAAAGCGATGCGGGTGTCGCTGGGGATCTCCGCGGCGACCGCGGTGGTGTCCACGATCGTCGGGCTCGTCGTCGGCGTCGCGGCGGGCGCGTTCGGCGGCTGGTGGGACCGGATCGGGATGCGCGTGGCCGACGCGATGACCGCCATTCCCAGCCTGCTGCTCTCCCTGCTGATCGTCTCGATGTTCCACGGTTCGATCACCGCCATCGTCGTGTCGCTCGTGCTCACGCACTGGACGGCGGTCGCCCGGGTGGTGCGGGCCGAGCTGCTTGCCTTGCGGCACACCGAATACGTCGAAGCCGCCCGGCTGCGCGGCCTGCCCGCGCTGCGGATCGCCCGGATTCACTTCCTTCCGGTCGCGGCGGGCCAGGCCTCGGTGGCGGCCGTGCTGCTGGTCGCCCACGCGATCTGGCACGAGTCGACGCTGTCCTTCCTCGGGGCCGGGCTGCCGCCGCATCAGGCGTCGCTCGGCACCCTGCTCTCGGAGGCCGGCGAGGCGCTGCTGCTCGGGCAGTGGTGGCGGCTGGTGTTCCCGGCGGGCGCGATCGTCGCCGCGACGCTGGCGTTGTCGGTCCTTGGACGCTCGCTCACCGCGAACCGGACGGAGGCAATCACGTGACGTTGCGCCTTGAACAGGTCAGCGTGCGGATCCCCCTCGACTCCGGACGGGAGGTGCACGCGCTCACCGACGTCGATCTCCTCGCCACCCGGGGCAGGCCGCACTTCGTGATCGGCAGCTCGGGTTCCGGAAAGTCCACGCTGTGCTCGACAGTCACCGGGCTCCTGCCCGATTCGGCCCGGTTCAGCGGGACTGTCACGGTGGCCGGCGCGTCCACCGCGCCCGAGCTGTGGCGGGAGCGCGGCCGGACGGTCGGGGTGGTGCCGCAGTCCGCGATGACCTGCTTCACTCCGGTCCGCAAGCTCGGCGGGCAGCTGGCGGAGACCGTGCGTTTCCTGCGCGGCGAACGCAGTCCGCGGGAATTGCTCGACCTCGTCGGGCTGGAGGCCGACGCGCTCGCCAAATACCCGCACGAACTCTCGGGCGGGATGGTGCAGCGAGCGGCGATCGCCGCCGCGATCGCGGGCGACCCGCCGGTGGTGGTCGCGGACGAGCCGACGTCCGCGCTCGATCCTGAACGTTCCCGGGACGCGGTCGCGCTGCTCGCCGATCTCGCCGTGCGTCAGGACCGCGTGGTGCTGGTCGCGACGCACGACATCGAAGCGCTCCACGGCGTAACCGCGGATCTCTCCGTCATGTTCGCCTCGCGCGTCGTCGAAACCGGCCCGGCCGCCGATGTGCTCACCGCGCCGCGGCATCCCTACACGCGTGACCTGCTGGCCGCGCTCCCGGAGAACGGGCTGCACCCGCTGCCCCATCCCACGCCCAGTCTCGTCGACCTGCCCGCCGACTACCGATACGGAAGCTGAATGCTCTCGGCACGTTCCCTGACCGTCGGACACGGCCGCACCGCCCTGCTCCGCGACGTCGACCTGGACCTGCGTCCCGGCGAAATCGTCGGCCTCACCGGTGCTTCCGGCTGCGGCAAGACAACGCTGGCCCGCTGCCTCGCCGGGCTCAACGCCCCCTTGAGCGGCGAAGTGCTGCTGGACGGAGTGCCGCGTCCCCGGCGGCCGGACGGGCGCGTGACGATGTTGTTCCAGTCGCCGCGCCGGGCCTGCGACCCGCGGCTCACGCTGCGCCGGAGCATCGAGATCTGCGCGACCGGCCCCGAGATCGACTGGGATTCCTGGTGCGCCAAGGCAGATCTCCCGGTCGGCCTGCTCGACCGGGTGCCCCAGCAGGTGTCGGACGGGCAGTTGCAGCGAGCCGCGATGGTCCGCGCGCTCATCGGCGAACCCGGCTACCTCCTGTGCGACGAGATGACCTCCGCGCTCGACCCGGCGACCACCGCCGCAGTGGTCGCGACTGTCCGGGGCGCGGCGGACGACGGAGCGGGCGTCCTGTTCGTCAGCCACGACCTCCCGCTGGTCCGTGCTTTCTGCGACCGCGTTCTCGAGATCCGCGACGCGGCGCTTGGTACCCCTTCCACGAGAAAGGTTGTCAGCTCATGAATTCCGGCCCGATCCTGCACATCCTGACCCGAAGCGATCTGCACAGTCTCGAACTCGCCCCGCACGAAGCGATCACCATGGTCGAGGACGGTTACCTGGCCTACGCGTCCGGCGCATCACGCAATCCGGCGAAGCTGATGGTGCCGATGCCGGACGCCGCGCGCGACTCCGTCGCGTACTCGATGCTCGGCTACGACGGCTCGCTCGAACAGGCCGCATTCAAGACGAGTTACCGGCAGGGCAGCACTTCCGCCGAGAAGTACTACACGACGATCACGCTGTACGACGACGTGACCGGCCTGCCGTTCGCGCTCCTGGACTGCCATCGCGTCGGCTCCACCCGCACCCCAGCCAGCACCGCGCTGCTCGCGAGGACCTGCGCCCGGCCGGACGCGCGCACGGCACTGATGGTCGGCACCGGCGCGCAGGGGATCCGGACGCTTCCGTACCTGCTCACCGCGCTGCCGGGGCTGGAGCGGCTGCGGCTGTTCGGCACGCATCCGGACGGCATCCGCGACAGCCTCGCCATGATGGCCGAGCACTTCCCCGGCCGGGAGGTCGAATTGGTGCAGGACGTGGAGGCCGCGGCACGCGAGTCCGACATCGTCGTCGCCGCGTCCGGCCGGGCGGCGCACCCGAAGATCCACCTTGGCTGGCTGCCGCCGGGCGGGCTGCTGATTTCGGTCGCCAGCAAGGGTGTTCAGGAAGGCACGCTCGCCGAGGCCGACTACACGGTGGCCACGAGCGCCGCGCAGGTCGAGGTCACCGGACGGCGGATGGCAGGTCCGGACGGGGTTTTCCGCATCGACGCCGAACTGCCCGAGATCCTGGCGGGCCGGGTGCCGGGCCGTCGCACGGACGAAGACCGGGTGTTCGCCTTCAGCAGCGGCATGATCATCACTGACATCCCGGTGGCGCACGCGCTCGCCGCGCGCGCCATCGCGGCTGGCCGGGGTCGAGAGGTGGCGCTGTGGTCGTGAGCGCTCTTTCGCCGCCGCTGCCGGCCCGTGAACGCCCGTGGGCGCTGAAACTGCGTGAGAGCGCGATGTTGTGGGAGATCGGCCGCGCGGTCGGCGGCGGTCCCTTTCACGTGATCCATCCGCCGACCTTCGCCGAAAACCTTCGCGGGTTCGTCGACGCGCTCGCCGCGGAAAATGTCCGAGGCACCGTCTACTATGGCAAGAAAGCGAACAAAGCGGCCGCCTGGCTGCGCGAGTGCACGGCTCCCGGCACCGGGGTCGACGTGGCGAGCGTTCCGGAACTGGTGCACGCCTTGGGCAACGGCGTGCGCGGGGACGCGATCGGGGTCACCGGGGCCGCCAAGTCCGAGGGCCTGCTGTGGCTTTCGCTGCGGCACCAGTGCTTGCTGGCGGTGGACGCGGCGGACGAGCTGGAGCGCGTCGCGAGCCTGGCTGCCGAGCTTGGCGTGACCGCTGAGATCCTGCTGCGGGTCCGTCCGCCCGCCGCGCCGTCGAGCCGGTTCGGCTTCGCTCCCGGCGAACTCGCCGCTGCCGTACGGCGGTGCGTCGAGCTGGGCGCGGCGGTCTCGTTACGCGGCTTCTCGTTCCATCTCGACGGATACGACCCGGTCCCCCGTGCCGAACTCGCCGCGCACCTGGTCGAGCTGTGCCAGGACGCCCGTGCGCTCGGGCATCCCGCGTCGAAGATCAGCGTCGGTGGCGGAATCGCGGTGTCCTATGTGGACAAGGAAGACTGGGCACGCTTCGAAGCCGGCCGGAACGACGGGTGGTTCCACAGTGGACGGAATCCCGCGCGCACCTATCCGTATCACCAGGAACCCGCTGGGGCGGCGATGGTCACGGCGATCGTCCGCCACGAAGTCGGCGGGGTTCCGTTGGCGAAGCGGCTGCGCGACGCCGGGATCGAGCTGCTGCTCGAACCGGGCCGGGCGCTGGTCGACGGTGCCGGGTTCTCGGTGTTTCCGGTGCAGGGCTGCAAAGCCAGCGGCGAGCATCTCGTCACCACCGTCGCCGGGTTGAGCATGAGTCTGTCCGAACAGTGGAAGGGCAGCGAGTTCCTGCCGGATCCGATCCTGGTGCGGCCGGGCGGGATCGCCCCGGACGAGCCGACCGCGCGCACCGCCGTCGCCGGGTCGAGCTGCATGGAATACGACGTCCTCACGTGGCGGACGGTCGAACTGGCGGGCCGTCCGGCCGTGGGCGATCTCCTCGTCTACCCCAATACCGCGGGCTATCAAATGGACAAGAACGAGAGCGGTTTCCACCAGCTGCCGCTGCCGCCGAAAGCGGTGGCGGGCGACGACGGCTGGCACCTCGACACCGACTTCCCGATCCAGGAGATCCGATGACGATCGTCCAGCGCGCCTCCGATCTGATCGGGGACACGCCTCTGCTGGAGCTGGCGCGCACCGGCGCGGGAACGCGGCTGCTGCTCAAGCTCGACCAGCTCAACCCCACCGGTTCGTGCAAGGTCCGGATGGCCCGGCAGATGATCGACGAGGCCGAGCGCGACGGCATGCTGGCCCCGGGCGGGCACATCGTCGAGCCCACGTCCGGGAACACCGGATGCGGCCTCGCGCTGGTCGCGCTCGAACGCGGCTACCGGTTCACCGCGGTCGTCGACCGGCACGCGGCCCGCGAGAAACTGCGCATGCTCTCCGCGATGGGCGCGCGGCTCGTGTTCGTCGAATGCCCTGCCGACGGCGGGGTCAGTTCCGTGCGGCGAAGGGAGGTCGCCGCCCGGATGGCGGCCGAACTGGGCGCCTACCACCCGGACCAGCACAACAATCCCGGCAACGGGAACGGTTATCTCGGCCTGGCGGCGGAGCTGCTGCGGCAGCTGGGCTCCGTCGACGTGCTGATCGCGGCCATCGGCACCGGCGGTTCGCTGTGCGGCACCGTCCGCGGCCTGCGCGCCGCCGGTGCGCGGACCCGGGCGGTGGCGGTCGAACCGGCGGGCTCGATCATCTTCGGCGGCCCGCCCGGCGTCTACCACCAGACCGGTGCGGGCAGCCCGGAAGGCTTCCCGGTCGGGTCCAATGTGGACTACTCGGTGATCGACCGGTCCCACCGGGTCAACGACTGCGACGCGTTCGCCGGGGCGCGGGTCGTGGCCCGCCGGACCGGGATGCTGGTCGGCGGGACCACCGGCGGCGCGATCTGCCTCGCGTTGCGCAGCCTGCTCGGCTACCCGGCCGGGAGCACCGTCGTGGTGCTGTGCAACGACGCCGGGGAGAAATACCTGGACTCGGTGTACGACGACGAGTGGCTGCGCGAACGCGGGGTGCTGGACGAACTCGCGCACCGCCGGGTCGAGCGCTGGTTCACCGCCTACGAGGCGTCCGTCGGCGTGGCTGCCCAAGACGCCTGGTCCGTGCCGGTGGCGGTGAGCGCGTGAAGACCGGGTACCGGCCGCTGGTGGCGCTGGCGGCTCCGATCGCCGGGGTGCAGCTCGCCCAGGTCGCCCTGACCAGCGTCGATCTGGCCATGCTCGGGCTGCTCGGCGTGCCCGCGGTCGCCGCGGGCGGGCTGGCGATCCTGCTCTACAACCAGATCCGCACCATGTGCGTCGGGATGGTCACCGGGATCGGGAACCTGGTGGCCGCCGCGGCCGGGGCGGGCGAACAGCGCACCGGAACGAGCGATCCGGACGACCGGGCGCGGGACGAGATCCGCACACTGCTCCGGTCGGCCCTCCTGGTGGCGACGCTGACCGCCACCGCCGGCGCGGCTGTCCTTTGTGGACTCGCGCTCGCCCTGCCGCTGCTCGGGCAGAAACCCGAGATCGTCTCGCTCGCCCAGTCAATGATGTTCGCCCTCGCGGGCGGGCTGTTCCCGATGGTGTGGCTCAACGTCCTGCGGCAGTTCTCGGTCGGGCTGCGCCGCCCTGGCTCGCTCCTCGCGGTGACCTGCGTGTCCATCGCGGTGAACGCGGCTTGCAACGGCGCGTTCATCTACGGCTGGGCGGGCCTGCCCCGGCTGGGCGTCGCGGGGGTCGGGCTGGCGACCACGGTCGTCCAGTTCTTCACCCTGGCGGTTTTCGCCTCGGCCATCCGCCGGGACCCAGCCCTGCGGACGATGGTCTCGCTCGCCGCGTGGCGCGCCGACGCCGTGGTGGTCCGGCGCATCCTCCGGCACGGGACGCCGATCTGCTTCACCTACGGGTCGGAAGCCGCGATCACCTCGATCGCCACGCTGCTGATGGGCGCGTTCGGGCCCGCGATGCTCGCCGCGTCGAACGTCGCGAATCAGCTCGCGTACATCGTCTATCAGTGCAATATCGGGCTGTCCCAAGGCTCTTCGATCCTGCTCAGCCGCGCTGTCGGCCAGGGCAAGCCGCAGCTGGCTCCGTCGATCGCACGCCGCGCGCTGACCCTGTCGTGGACGCTGATGGCGATCGTGAGCCTGGGTTACCTGGTGATTCCGCAGGCGATGCTGTGGCCGTTCCTGCACGACGAGACAGGCACGGCGGTACTCGCGACGGCGTCGACCCTGCTGCTGTTCGCGATCGCGCAGCAATACAGCAAGGGCACCCAGAACATCCTGGTCGGCTTGCTCCGCGGGCTCGGGGACACCGTTTCGGGGCTGCGCTGCACGCTCATCGGATACTGGGCGATCGGTGTCCCGGCGATGGTGGTGTGCGCGTACGTGTTCGGCTGGGGTGGATGGGGAGTGTGGACGGGGCTCTGCGTCGGCTTCGCCGCAACGGCGGTACTCCTTGCGCGACGGTTTCGGGCTGTCGCGGTGACGGTGCGCCCGGGTTTATCTGCGGTCCGGGGCTAGGGTCGGATAGTCGACATAGCCGCGGTGGTCGCCGAGGTAGAAGGTGCGCGGGTCGGCGGGAGTGAACGGGCCGCCCGCGCGCAGGCGTTCGACCAGGTCCGGATTGGAGACGAACAGGGTGCCGAACGCGAGAACGTCGGCGAGCCCGTCTTCGATCAGGCGCAGCTGGGCGCCTGGATCGGCATACGTGGCCTGGTACGGGTTGAGCATGAACACGCCAGGCCACCGCTCGCGCAGGCTCCGGATCAGGGCGCGGTGTCCAGGGAACTCCAAGACGTGCAGGTAGGCCAGGTCGGTGCGCAGTTCGGTGACGAGGGCGGCGTAGAGCGCGTCGACGTCGCTCTCCCGGATGCCGAACGCCGGGCAGCCGGGGGAAATCCGCAGGGCGAGCCGTCCCGGTCCGATGCGGGCGGCGACGCTGTCGACCAGTTCCAGCACGAACCGGATCCGGTTGGCGATGGAGCCGCCGTAGCGGTCGGTACGCTGGTTGGCCGTGTCGGACAGGAACTGCTGGATCAGATACCCGTACGCGCCATGCAGTTCCACGCCGTCGAACCCGGCGGCGTCGCAACGGGCCGCGGCGTCGGCGAAGTCGCTGATCGTCTCGCGGATTCCGGACACGGTCAGCTCGTGCGGCACCGGGTAGGGCGCACGCACGGCGGGACCGTCCGTGCTGATGCGGACCTGCCCCTCTGCGGCGACCGGCGACGGCGCGACCGGATGCAGGCCGCCGCCGAGCAGGACGGGATGGCTGTTGCGGCCGGCGTGCATGAGCTGGGCGAAGATGCGGCCGCCCGCGTTGTGCACGCGCTCGGTGATGGGACGCCACGACGCGACCTGGCGTTCGTCGTGGATGCCGGGCGTCCAGGTGTAGCCCTGGCCGACTCGATTCGGTTGCAGCGCCTCGGAAATGATGAGCCCCGTGGAGCAGCGCTGGATGTAGTAGTCCCCCATCAGCTCGGTGGCCGACAGACCCGGACCGTAGGCGCGGCGGCGGGTCAGCGGGGCCATCGCGATGCGGTTGGGCAGGGTCAGCGCGGGCAGGTCGATCGGGTCGAATGCGGTTGCCATGGGGCCACTGTCGCCATGCCCAGGCGGGCTTCCCAGGAAAGGCGTGATCTTCGGCGGTATTTTCCAGTCTTAGGGCCTAGATGGCGATTTCCGACTGTTTGAGTGTGCGCATCACCGGCGCAGTCTCCACCGCCGATACTCCGGGCAGCGCGGCCAGCGGCCCGGTCGCGTACGCATAAAGCGCGCGTGGGCTACGGCATTGGACGCTGACGTACAGATTGGACGGTCCGGTCGTCGCCGCGGCGAAGCTCACCTCGGTGTGCTTCGCGAGGGCCGCACCAGCGGCGGCGAGGTGGCGCGGAGCCACTGACAGCCACAGCGAAGCAGTGGTACGGAGCCCGAGCAGCGAAGGCGCGAAGTCGACATCGAAGTACAGCACTCCCGCCCGGCGCAGTTCGGTCAGCCGCCGCCGGACGGTCGTCTGAGACCAGCCGGTAGCCGCGGCCAGCTCACGGAAACCGATGCGCCCGTCGCGGCCTACCTCCGCCAGCAACGCCCGGTCGCCGTCGGTCAGCTCGACCGGCTCGTCCGGCGCCGCGGCGACCTCGGGAGGCCGGAGGCGCGCGATCTGGGCCGAGGTCAGCGGACCGGCCTTGGACAGCGGGCTGGTGGGGCCGCCGAAGAAGACGTGCACGACGCAGTGCCCGCTGACCTGCGTCACCGGCGGCGAACGGGGCAGGCGCGCCAGCACCGACGACGTGGCCGCCTCCGCGGGAGTCCGCACCATGCACACGATCTCCGCGCCGCCGGAGGCCACGTGCACCCACGACGTCTCCGGACGGCGGGCCAGTGCCTGTGCCAAACTCTCGGCCGTGCCCGGCGCGCAGCCGACCCGGACGAGCCAGGTTTCCTCCCCGACCGCCTCCGGCAGGGTCAGCCCCACGACCCGGACCGCGCCGGCCGCCCGCAGCGCCTGATACCGCCGGGCGACGGTCTGGTCCGACACCCCGAGCACCTCGGCGACCTGGCTGAACGACACCCGCCCGTCGATCTGCAGCGCCTGCAGCAGACCGGATTCCACGTGATCCACCCGGCAACGGTAACGATCAGCGACGCTCATGAGTCCTTGACACTTCTTCGGCACTCTTTCCGGCATGACTTTCCTTCGCACCGCCGTCGCCGTGCTGGCGCTGGTGTTGGCCACCGCCCTGGCACCGCAAGCGACCGCCGCGCCGCGTGTTGGCGTCCTCGAATACAACCTCGGCGACCAGGCCTTCCACGACCCCACCGTGTCCGTGCCGATGGAGCTGGCCGCGGTCGTGCACTATCCGCGCGATCTCGGCGGCCGTCCGCATCCGCTGATCGTGCAGGAGCACGGCAGCTGGTGGAGCTGCGTGGACCCGGTCGCGAGAACGCCGCAGGGTGACTGGCCGTGCCCGCCAGGCCAGCGCACGCTGCCGAGCTACCGCGGCTACGACTACCTCGGCGAGAAACTGGCCGAACGGGGGTTCATCGTCGTTTCGATCAGCGCCAACGCCATCAACGCGCACCTCCTCGGCGACGAGGGCTACTTCTCGCGCGCCCATCTGGTCAACAAGCACCTGGAGCTGTGGCGCGACCTCGCACGCGGCGAAGGACCGCTGGCGGGCAGCCTCTCGCGGTTCCGGGGGCACGTCGATCTCTCCCGCGTCGGCACGATGGGACATTCCCGCGGCGGCAAGGGCGTAATGTGGCAGGCGTCCGACAAGCACACGCCCGAATGGCCCGCCGGCGTCCGGATCCGCGCGGTCGTCCCGCTCGCGCCGGTCTACTTCAACTCCACCGAGGACGACAACAGCGACGTGCTCGTCACCCGGGTGCCGTTCAAGGTGGTCCTCAGCAGCTGCGACGGCGCTGTCGGCACCGTGGGTCAGCAGTACGTCGACGACGTGGCGGGACGCAATCCCGACGCCAGCGCGGTGACGCTCGCCGGGGCGAACCACAACTTCTACAACACCGAATGGTCACCCGGAAAAATCGGCGGCGAGGACGACACGACGCCGGGCTGTGTCGGTAAATTGACCCCGGCGCAGCAGCGGAACGGTGCTGTGCGCGAGATCGTGTCGTTTTTCGGCAGCCGTCTGCGCTGAGACCGCGCTTTTCGTCAGGCCTTCGTCCACGGACCTTCACGCGGGATGTTCGAAGCATTCTTTAACGGTCCGGAGTTACGTATGAAGACGTGACTGCGACGAATAAGCCAAGCCTCGGAAGCCCGCACGATTTGCGGGCCCGCGTCGAAGAACTGGGGGCGGCTAGGGAACAGGTACTCGAGGGTCCGTCGGCCGCGGCGACGGAGCGGCAGCGCGCCAAGGGGAAGCTGACCGTGCGGCAGCGGCTGGAGCTGCTGTTCGACGCCGGTTCGTTTCGGGAGGTGGAGGGGTTCCGGCGGCATCGGGCGTTCGGATTCGGGCTTGAGGACCGCCGTCCGTATTCGGACGGGGTGGTGACCGGATGGGGAACGGTGTACGGGCGGAAAGTGTTCGCCTACGCGCACGATTTCCGGATTTTCGGCGGTTCGCTCGGCGAGGCGCACGCGGAGAAAATCCACAAGGTCATGGATCTGGCCGAGACCGCCGGGGCGCCGCTGGTGGCGTTGTCGGACGGTGCGGGCGCGCGGATCCAGGAGGGGGTGACCGCGCTCGCCGGATATGGCGGGATCTTTCGCCGGAATGTGAAGGCTTCCGGGGTGATCCCGCAGATCAGCGTCATGCTGGGACCGTGCGCCGGTGGTGCGACCTATTCGCCGGCGTTGACCGATTTCGTATTCATGGTGCGGGGTATCGCGCAGATGTACATCACCGGCCCGGACGTGGTGCGGTCGGTGACCGGCGAAGAGATCTCGCACGAGGACCTCGGCGGCGCGGACGTGCACGCGGCAGTCTCGGGCGCCGCCGGGTTCGTGTACGACACCGAGGACGATTGCCTCGCCGAGGTGCGTCATCTGCTCTCGATGCTGCCCGCCAACAACCGTGAGCTGCCACCGGTCGTCGTGCCTAGCGACGATCCCGCGCGACGCTGCCCGGCGCTGCTGGACCTCGTCCCCGGCGATCCGAATCAGGCCTACGACATGCGCACGGTGATCGAAGAGATCATCGACGACGGCGACCTGTTCGAGGTGCACGCGTCCTGGGCGCAGAACGTCATCTGCGGATTCGCGCGAATGGCCGGCCACGTGGTCGGGATCGTGGCGAATCAGCCCGCGTCGTTCGCCGGGGTGCTGGACATCCACGCCTCGGAGAAGGCGGCGCGGTTCGTGCAGACCTGCGACGCGTTCAGCATCCCGCTCGTGACGCTGGTGGACGTGCCCGGTTTCCTCCCCGGCCGCAGCCAGGAACACGGCGGCATCATCCGGCACGGCGCGAAGCTGCTCTACGCCTACTGCAACGCCACTGTGCCGCGCGTCCAGCTCGTCGTGCGCAAGGCCTACGGCGGGGCGTACATCGTGATGGACTCCCGTTCGATCGGCGCGGACGTCTCGTTCGCCTGGCCCTCCAACGAAATCGCCGTGATGGGCGCGGACGGCGCGGCGAACATCGTGTTCCGCCGGGAGATCGAGCACGCCGCCGATCCCGACGCGGCGCGCGAACACCTGGTCAAAGAGTACGTGCGGGAGCTGATGCATCCGTTCTACGCGGCCGAACGCGGTCTCGTGGACGACGTGATCGACCCGGCCGACACGCGGCTGGTGCTCATCGACGCGCTGGAGATGTTGCGCGCCAAGCACTCCGAACTGCCGGCGCGCAAACACGGGAACCCGCCGTCGTGAGCGAGCCGGTGTTGGTCGTCCTGCGGGGCGCTCCCGCGGACGACGAAATCGCCGCGGTGCTCGCGGCGCTGTGGCTGGTGGCTGGCCGGACCGAAACCCGGCCAGCCCGCACCCCGCCCCGGCCGAGTTGGAGGAGCCGGGCTTACCGGATGCCGGGAACCTGGGTCGCCGGAACACACGCGGAGGTCACCCGCCGGTGAGCTGAGCCAGCGCCGCGTGCCAGGTTTCGCGGGTCGTGGCCGCGGTCGGCGGCAGCAGTGGCAGCGCGGCGCTGGTTCCCCGTCGGACGGCCGGATGGCGGCGGGCCAGCACGGACAGCATTCCGCCCGGTCCCGCCTCGACCAGCGTGTAATCGCCAGATCGCAGCAACGCGCACAGCGCGGGCCAGTACAGCACCGGCGTCGCGAGTTGCCCGGCCCAGAACCCGGGCGTCCTGGCCTCGTCCGGGCCGATCGGAGCCGCAGTGCGCGTCGAATAGATCGGGACGGCCGGGGCGTGCAGCGGCACCCGGTCGAAGGCCTGCTCGAACCGGGGGACCACCGCCGCCATCTTCGGGCTGTGAAAAGGCAGATCCGCGGGCACTGAAAGGCCGCGGATGCCTTCGCTCGCAAGGCGATCCGCGACCGCCGCCAGCTGGGGCCGGGGTCCGGAAAGGACGGTGACGGCGGGTCCGTTGATCGCACCGATCGCCACGGCCGGGCTGAGATAAGGCTCCACCTTCTCCGCCGAAGCTCCCGCCGCATACATCTCGCCTGGCGCCGCGTCGGCCATCGCGGCCAGCCGGCCACGCATGATCGCCGCGGCCGCGCGCCGGTCGAACACGCCCGCGAGAGCGGCCGCCGCCAGTTCGCCGATGCTGTGCCCGAGCAAGGCCGCCGGCCGGACCCCGTGTGCGATCAGGGTCCGGCCGAGCGCGTGCCCGATGGCGAACAGCAACGGCTGAGCGAGCGCGGCGTCGTGGATGGGCGTGTCGGGATCGTCGCTGAGCCACGCCGAACGCAGCCGGCCGCCGACGGTGCCGAGATCGGCGAAGAAGGCGTCCATTTGTTCGCTGAACACCGGTTCGTACCCGTACAGCGGCACTGCCATGCCGTGGTGCTGGGAGCCTTGTCCCGGCAGAAGCAGCGCGACCGGCGTCATGGCAACGTCACGCGACCTTGCCCGCGGCGTGCTCGGAGACCAGGTCGAACGGGGCGGGGTCGGCGGCGGCGAGCTTGATCACCTGCTGGACGCGGCTGCGGAACTCCGGGCTGCCGGTGGCCGCCTGGTGGTCGGCGGCGCTGTCCCACAGGGCGATTTCGAGGTAGACGTTGGCATTCCGGCCGGAACGGTACAGCGCGTGCGACCCGAAACCCGGCTGTGTCTGCATGTGATCGGTGATCTCGCCGATCAGCCGCTCGAATTCGGCTGTGTCGCCGGAGACGGTGAACCGGTTGATGAACGTGTACATGACGCTCTCCTGTTCTCGGGATCGTGGGTGCGGGCGGACGCTCTCGCCCGCAAATCGCGCCGCTGGACCTTTCCGTTGGCCGAACGGGGAATCGCGTCGATCAGCTCGACGTCGCGCAGATGTTCGTAGTACGGCAGCCGTTCTGCGATGTAGGCGGCGAAACTGGCCGGATCAGCCTGTTTTTCGTCGCGTGGGACCACCAGCGCGTAAGCGACCGCGCCGCTGAAGGTGTCCGGGAAGTCGAAGACAGCGCAGTCCGCCACCTGAGGATGACGGCGCAGCACCCGTTCGATCTCGGTCGGCGAGACCAGCCAGTTGTCGCATTTGAACACGTCTTTGATCCGGTCCGAGACGAACAACCGGCCAGTGCTGTCGACGTGGCCGACGTCGCCGGTGGAGAACCAGCCTTCGGCGTCCACCACTCTCGCGAGGTCCTGGTCGTGATAGCCCAGCATCAGCTGCGGACCGCGGACCTGGATCTCGCCCTTCTCGCCGACCGGGAGCACGTCCCGCTCCGCTCCGATGCGCACGATCCGGCAGTCGGTCCCGGCGACCGGACGCCCGGACGACAACAGGGTCGGCGCGTCGAGGTCGTCGAAGTGGAGCAGCGGCGACGTCTCCTGCAGCCCGTAGCCTTGGGCGACCGGCACGCCGAACTGCCGGGTCAGGGTTTCCGTGGCGAAGCTGGGCAACGCCGATCCCCCGCACAACACCGCTTGCAGCGAACGGGCCCGCATCTGGGGCAGCCGTTCATCGGACGCAAGCCGCGAAAGCCGCACCGGAAGGCTGTAAAAGTGCGTCGCGCCAAACCGATCCGCCGCGTCGACCGCCTCCGCGACGTCGTCACCAGTCCAGAGAACCAGCGACGCTCCCGCGGTGACACTGATGGTGAGGTGCATGAGGTGGAACGTCGGCAGGTAGTTGAACACCACCGACGTCGCCGTGAGCCGCTGCGCGAGTGCCGTCTGCGCCGCGTTGACCACCAGGTTGTAATGCGACAGGCGGACCACTTTCGCCGGTCCCGTGGTGCCGCTGGTGAATTGCAGGCAGGCGATGTCGTGGCTGGTCGCGGGCGTGGGCGGCGCGCTCCCGGTGCCCGCCGCCACGAGGTCGGCCACGGTCGGCAATGCGCGGGCGGCCGGATCGGTTTCGGGGCCTCGATGCGTCAGCACCACCGAACGCAACCGCGGCAGGCGGTCGCGGATCGTGGCGAGGCGCGGGTACAGCTCCGGCGGGATGATCGCGACCGTGGCGGCGCAGGTGGCCAGTACGTGTGCCAGCGCCTCCTCGCGCAGCAACGGGTTGACCAGCGCCGGAATCGCCCCGACCCGGCAGAGTCCGAAGAACGCGAGCGGAAAGGCCGGGTCGAGCACCGACGCCAGCGCCACCACTTCGCCCGGCTCCACGCTCTCGTGGATCGCCGCGGCGAACCGGCCGACCTCCTCGTTGAGTTCGGCATAGGTCCGCGTCGTGTCCCGGGACCGGACCGCCACCTTGTCCGGCGACCGCCGGACCGCTCGTACCAGTAAATCGTCCACCAGCGGGCCGCCGATCAACCCGTCGAGGTCGGCGAGCGGCGGACCACTGGTCATGCTCACTGTCATGGCCGGCTCCGCGTCTTTCCGGGAATTCACGCCGCGGACAGGTCGTCGCGGCGGACTTCGCGGCGCAGGACCTGGAACTCCCCGTCGCCCCGCGCCAGGACGTCCTGGCAGCTGCAGCTGAAGTCGGCGGCTGGCTTCCCGCCGCGCGGCGTGGTGTACACGATGGCGTAGGTCTTCGCGAGCACCGTCCCGTCCGGCTGTTCCTGCACCTCGAGCATCCCCAGCCAGTGCCGGCGCTGGAGCCCGGACGCCTCGAGTTTCGCCGTGGTCTCGCGGGCGCCGTTCTCGATCGCGGGCCGTCCCGTCTGCAGCAGCGTGTTCGCCTCGAACACGCCGTCCTCGGCGAAAGTGCCTGCCCACTGTTCGACGGCGCCCTCGTCGAGGAAACGCATCTGACGCCCGTAGAAATGCTGAACCTCGGTGTAGAGCCGGAAATCGTGCTCCCGGCCGGCCTGCTGCGCCGTGCGCGTCATGTGGCCCTCCCAATCGGTGCGGCGTACTCGCGGTTGCCTGGCGAGCCTGGCACCGGTGCTTCGAGGATCGCTGGAACCGCCGTCTCTAAGCGGCGTACGACGAGTTTCGAACCGCGGAAGACAAGGTGGGTGGCGATCCCAGACCCAGCAGGCGAAGGGCAACGCATGAGCACCTCCAGTACCGCGCCGGTCGCATTGGTCACCGGCGCCACGAGCGGGATCGGCTTGGCCGTAGTCGAGCAGCTGGTCGCGCAGGGCACCAAGGTCTACTTCTGCGCACGGACCGCGGCGAACGTGAGCGATACGGTCAAACGGCTGCAGGACAGCGGTTTCGACGTGGACGGCACCGACTGCGACGTCCGGTCCGCCGAGTCGGTCCACCGGTTCGTCCAGTCCGCTGTGGACAGATTCGGCCCGGTCACCGTGCTGGTGAACAACGCGGGCCGCAACGGCGGCGGCGTCACGGCCGAGATCCCCGACGAACTGTGGTACGACGTCGTGGACACGAACCTCAACAGTGTCTTCCTGATGACCCGCGCGGCGCTGACCATCGGGCGGCTGCCCGAGGCCGGCACGCGCGGCCGGATCATCAACGTCGCCTCCACCGGCGGCAAACAAGGGGTCCCGCTCGGCGCGCCCTACTCGGCCGCGAAGGCAGGTGTCATCGGGTTCACCAAGGCACTGGCCAAAGAGCTGGCGCTCACCGGGGTCACTGTCAACGCGGTGTGCCCCGGCTACGTCGAAACCCCGATGGCCGTGCGGGTGCGCCAGGCCTACGCCGGCACCTGGGGGATCTCCGAGGACGAGGTGCTCTCCCGGTTCAACGCGAAGATCCCGCTCGGCCGCTACTCCAGCGCCGAGGAAGTAGCCGGGATGGTCTGCTACCTGACCACCGAAACCGCGGCCTCCGTCACCGCGCAGGCGCTCAACGTCTGCGGCGGCCTTGGCATCTACTGACCTCCGCGACCCCTCCGGGAGCCGAAAATGCGACACCACACCGAACATCACATCGACGTCCGCGCACCGGCCGAGGTCGTTTACCGGATCATCGCCGACGCCACCTCGTGGCCGCAGCACTTCGCACCGACGATCCACGTCGAACAGTCCCAAGTAGACGCGAACACCGAGCAGCTGGTCATCTGGGCGAAGGCGAACGATACGGTGAAGAACTGGACATCGCTGCGCGAACTCGACCCCGGCGCGGGCCGCGTGCGCTTCCGCCAGACCGTGTCCGCGCCGCCGGTGGCGTCGATGAGCGGGGAATGGACCGTCCGCGAACACGGCGACGGCACCCGGCTGGTGCTGGAGCACGACTTCTCCGCGATCGACGACAAGCCCGAGTCGGTCGAGTGGATCCAGCAGGCGACCGACCGCAACAGCACCACCGAACTCGGCAACATCAAGGCACTCGCCGAGCGTTGGGACCGCTTGGGCGAATTGCTGTTCGAATTCGACGACAGCGTCGTGGTCCGGGCGCCGCTGGCGGACGTTTACGACTTCTTCTACCGGGCCGCCGAATGGCCGTCCCGCCTCCCGCACGTGTCCAGGCTCGAACTGCGCGAGCCGGTCGAGAACGTCCAGGAGATGTCCATGGACACCTCGGCCAAGGACGGCTCGACGCACACCACCGAGTCGATCCGGCTCTGCCGCACCGGCAAGGACATCGTCTACAAGCAGACCCAGCCGCCGTCGCTGATGACCGCGCATCTCGGCCGGTGGTCGTTCACCCCGGTGAGCGACGGCGTCCGGGTGACCTCCTGGCACCGCGTCACGCTCAACGAGGAGAACATCCGCCCGGTCCTCGGCCCGGACGCGACCGTCGCCACCGCGCGCGAGTTCGTCCGCAACGCTGCGGGCGGCAACAGCAGGGACACGCTGGGCTTGGCGAAAGCGTTCGCCGAATCGGCCGCGGAGACCGCTCATGCGTGACCCGGAGGTGCTGGTCGTCGGCGCCGGGCCGGTCGGACTGACCGTCGCGCACGAACTGGTCCGGCGGTCCGTGCGGATCCGCCTGGTCGACCGCGCGGAGGGACCCGCCACCACCAGCCGGGCACTGTCGGTGCACGCGCGCACGCTGGAGATCTGCCATCAGATGGGGCTGGTCGACGCCCTGCTCCCCCGCGGACGGCAGATCGTGCACTTCACGCTGCACCTGCGCGGCCGGACGCTGGTCCGGTTCGACACCAACTACGCCGACCTGCCGACCCGGTATCCCTACAGCATCATGGTCGACCAGGTGCTCACCGAACAGACTCTCCGGGAAAGCCTTTCCGCGCAAGGGGTCGAGGTCGAGTGGAACACCGAACTCGTCTCGTTCGCCCACTCCCCCGACGGGGTGCGAGCGGTTCTCCGCGACCAGCACGGCGAGCACCAGCAGGCGGTGCCGTGGATGGTCGGCACGGACGGCGCGCACAGCGTGGTGCGCCGGACGCTCGGGTTCCCGCTGCTCGGCGATTCGACGGAAACGTGGCTCAACGCTGACGTCATGCTCGACGTTGACCTGCCGACCGACAGCCACCACCTGGTGCACGACGGCTCCGGAACCCTCCTGTGCGTCCCGTTCCCCACGCCGGGCAAATGGCGGGTGATCGACACCGAGGACACCGCGCACGACGACGACCCGGTCCGGGTCCGTGCCAGGGTCACCCAGCGGATCTCGAAGGCGCTCGGCCGTCCGGTCGCGGTGTCCGAGCCGAGCTGGATCTCGGTGTTCACCGTGCAGCAGCGCCGGATCGAGCGGATGCACTCCGGCCGGTGCTTCCTGGCCGGAGACGCCGCCCACGTGCACAGCCCGGCGTCCGGACAGGGCATGAACACCGGCATCCAGGACGGCCACAATCTCGCCTGGAAGCTCGCCTCGGTCGTCAAGGGGCACAGCGATCCGTCGCTGCTGGACAGCTACGACGCCGAACGGGTGCCGGTCGGCAAGACGCTGCTCGCCTCGACCCGGAAAGCGACCGCGCTCGTGGCCTTGCGCAACGCGCTGGCCCCGATCGCGATGCCGGCGGGCTTGGCGGTGGTGAACCGGGTCCGGCCGCTCAAACAGGCAATCGAGGGCAAGATGATCCGCGGGTTCTGCGGGCTTGGCCTGCACTACCGGGAAAGCCCGCTCTCCGTGGGCGCGCCGGACCGCGCCGGGTTCTCCCCCGGCGACCGGGTCGGCTGCTCGGCGGAGACCGAGCGCGCTTCCGTCGGCTGGCACACGCTGTACGCCGAAGAAATGACCGACCCCCGGTGGACGCTGCTGTGCACGGGAGAAGCCGGTGCGGTCAGCGACGCGATCAGCGTGCGCACGGTTTCCGAACGCGGGGACAGCGGTCCGGGTCCCCTGGCCGATCCGGGTGCGGCGCTGCGTCGCGACTTCTGGGCTCGGTCCGGACGAGTTCGCGCTGGTGCGCCCGGACGGATATCTGTGCGCGGCCGGACGGATCGGCGCTCTCGCGTCCGTGCTGCGCGCAGCCGGTTTCCGTCCCTCGGTGCGCGCTTCCGAGACTAGCCCGAAGTGAGGAAGGCGATGCGGTACCTCGATCTGTCGTCCACAGTGGACGCTTCGGCGGAGTGGGAAGCCAACCCCGTCGAGCACAAGGTCCTCTCGCCCGCGGAAGGCGCCGAGCGCATGGCCGCCCAGCTGCGGGAGAACTGGGGCATCGACTTCGACCCGGCGGTCCTCCCGATGGGCGAAATGCTGTCGCTGGACACGCTGACCCTGACCACGCACACGGGCACGCACGTGGACGCACCGTCGCACTACGGCTGGAAAACCTGCGTCGGCACGCCACGGCACATCGACGAGCTGCCGCTGGAGTGGTTCCACGGCCCCGGCGTAGTGCTCGACCTGACGTGGGCACCGACCGGAACAGTGGGCGCGGACGACCTGCGCGGGCAGTTCGACGTCATCGGTTACCAGCCGCGTCCGGGCGACATCGTGCTCCTGCACACCGGGGCCGACGCGCTGGCGGGTTCACCGAAGTACTTCACCGATTTCACCGGACTCGACGGCACCGCCACGAATCTGTTGCTGGACCTGGGAATCCGGGTGATCGGCACCGACGCGTTCAGCCTCGACGCGCCGTTCGCGCACATGATCGCCCAGTACGCCGAGACCGGGGACCGCGGCGTGCTGTGGCCCGCGCACTTCGCCGGCCGGGAACGGGAGTACTGCCAGATCGAACGGCTCGCGAACCTCGGTGCGCTGCCCGCGGCGACCGGGTTCGCCGTGAGCTGCTTCCCGGTCAAGATCTCCGGCGCGGGAGCGGGCTGGACCAGAGCGGTCGCGCTGCTCGAGTGACCCGCCCGAGGACAAGTTCGCCAATCTCCGAACGAGAAGAGGAAAGCCAGTGTCTGGACCAGACGGCGGCCGTCGAGTGCTGCTGACCGGAATCGGCGTGGTGGCGCCGGGAGGGGTGGGCGTCAAGCGGTTCTGGGACCTGCTCGCGAACGGCCGCACGGCCACCCGCACGATCACGGCGTTCGACCCCGCCCCGTTCCGCTCGCACGTGGCCGCCGAATGCGATTTCGACCCGGTCGCCTCGGGGCTGAGCCAGCAGCAGATCCGGAAATGGGACCGCACGACGCAGTTCGCCGTCGTCGCGACGCGGGAGGCGATGGCCGACAGCGGCATCAGCGGCGAAGCGGAACCGCACCGGACCGGGGTGATGCTCGGCACCGCGTGCGGGATGACCGCGAGCCTCGACCGCGAGTACGCGGTGGTGAGCGACAGCGGCCGGAACTGGCTGGTGGACGACCGGCACGGCGTGCCCTACCTCTACGACTACTTCCTGCCGTCCTCGATGGCCGCCGAGATCGCCTGGCTGGCCGAGGCGGAGGGACCGGTCGGGATCGTGTCCACCGGATGCACCTCGGGCATCGACGTCGTCGGCCACGCGACGGACCTCATCGCCGACGGTGAGGCGGACGTGGTGATCGCCGGGGCGTCGGACGCGGCGATCTCCCCGATCACCGTCGCGTGCTTCGACGCGATCAAAGCGACCACCCCGCGCAACGACGAGCCCGCTACCGCCTCGCGCCCGTTCGACCGCACCCGCAACGGTTTCGCGCTCGGCGAGGGGGCCGCGGTCTTCGTGCTGGAGGAACTGGAGCACGCTCGCCGCCGCGGTGCGCGCGCCTACGCCGAGATCGCCGGGCACGCCGGGCGGAGCAACGCCCACAGCATGACCGGACTGCGCGCGGACGGCCGGGAAATGGCCGAGGCGATCACGCACGCGATCGGCAATGCCGGGCTCGAACCCGGCGACGTCGACTACGTCAACGCGCACGGTTCGGCGACCAAGCAGAACGACCGGCACGAAACCGCGGCGCTGAAAACGAGCCTCGGCACGCACGCGTACCGGACGCCGGTCAGCTCCATCAAATCGATGATCGGCCATTCGCTCGGCGCGATCTGCTCGCTGGAGGTCGCCGCCTGCGCGCTCGCGATCGACCAGTCCCTGATCCCGCCCACCGCGAACCTGCACGAGCCGGACCCGGAGTGCGATCTCGACTACGTGCCGCTGGTCGCGCGGGAACAGCGGGTCGACGTCGCGCTCAGCGTCGCTAGCGGCTTCGGCGGCTTCCAGAGCGCGATCGTCCTGACCAAGCCGGAAAGGGCGAGAGCATGACCGCCGCGGCGGTGCGGACCGGTCCGGCGCGGGGCCGCACCTCGGTGGCGCCGGTGGTGACGGGGATCGGCGTGGTGGCCCCGAACGGGGTCGGCACAGCCGAGTACTGGGCGGCGACCTTGCGCGGGCGAAGCGGGCTCGGCCGGATCAGCCGGTTCGACCCGGCGGGCTACACCACCCGGATCGCCGGCGAGGTCGACGCCGCGGTCGGAGAGCGGCTGTCCGGGCGGATGCTGCCGCAGACCGACCACATGACCCGGCTGGCGCTGCTGGCCGCTGACGAGGCGCTCGCCGACGCGCACGCGGATCCGCGGAGCATGGCCGAGTACGCGGCGGGCGTGGTCACGGCCGCGTCCGGCGGAGGTTTCGAGTTCGGGCAGAAGGAACTGCAGGCGCTGTGGAGCAAAGGCGGCTCCTACGTGAGCGCGTACCAGTCGTTCGCCTGGTTCTATCCGGTCAACACCGGGCAGATCGCGATCCGGCACGGAATGCGCGGACCCGGTTCCGCGCTGGTCGCCGAGCAGGCGGGCGGGCTGGACGCGGTGGCCAAGGCCCGCCGCCGCATCCGCGACGGCACGGCGCTGATGGTGACCGGCGGGGTGGACGGCTCGCTGTGCCCGTGGTCGCTGCTGTGCATGACGAGGTCCGGGCGGCTGAGCCGGACCGAGGATCCGCGGCTGGCTTACCGTCCGTTCGACCTCCGCGCCGACGGCTACGTTCCTGGGGAAGGCGGCGCGCTGCTGGTGATCGAGGACCCCGCAGCTGCGCGCGAACGCGGCGTCACCGATCCGTACGGCGAGATCGCCGGTTACGCGGCGACCTTCGACCCGGCACCGGGCCGGGGCGGCGAACCCGGCTTGCGCCGCGCGATCGAAATGGCACTCGCCGACGCCGGAACCGAGCCGGCCGACGTGGACGTGGTGTTCGCCGACGCGGTCGGTGAGCCCGAGTCCGACCGGCTGGAAGCCGAGACGCTGGCCGCGCTCTTCGGTCCGCGCGGAGTACCAGTCACCGCACCGAAAACGATGACCGGCCGGCTGCTCGGCGGCGGTGCGCCATTGGACGTCGCCACCGCGCTGCTGGCGATCCGGGAAAGCGTCATCCCGCCGACAGTCCACAACGGACACAACAGCTACTCCGAAGCGATCGACCTCGTCACCGGCTCCCCCAGGCAGGCGAATCTCCGCACGGCGCTCATCGTGGCGCGCGGCTACCGCGGGCACAACTCGGCTCTCGTGGTCAGAACACTCCGGAAAGGAACCCAGTCATGACCCGCTTCACCCTCGAAGACCTCACCGTGCTGCTGCGCGAATGCGCGGGCGAGGACGAAACCACCGGCCTGGACGGCGACATTCTGGACACGGCGTTCGAGGACCTCGGGTACGACTCCCTCGCCCTGTTCAACACCATCGGCCGGATCGAGCGGGAACGCTCGGTGGCCCTGCCCGACGACGTGGTCGTCAACGCCAAGACCCCGCGCCAGCTCCTGGACGAGATCAACGGGTGCCTCGGCGAATCCGCGTGACCAGTGACTCGGAGAAGGGACAGCACCGATGTGCGGAATCACCGGATGGGTGGATTTCGAGGCTGATCTTTCGGCGGAACAGCACGTCGCACGGGCGATGACGGACACACTGGCGTGCCGGGGACCGGACGCGGAGGGCTGGTGGCTCAGCCGGCGAGCGGTGCTGGGCCACCGGCGGCTGTCGGTCATCGACCTCGAGGGCGGCGCCCAGCCGATGGTCGCCGAGGAGGACGGCGAGGCCGTCGCCGTGCTGAGTTTCTGCGGCGAGATCTACAATTTCCGCGAGCTGCGGGAGCAACTCGTCTCCTTCGGGCACCGGTTCCGCACCCGAAGCGACACCGAGGTGCTCCTGCGCGCGTACCTGCAATGGGGCGAGGACGCCGCGCAGCGGCTGAACGGAATGTTCGCCTTCGCGGTCTGGAACGCACGCCGCGAAGAACTGCTCCTTGGCCGCGACCGGCTCGGCGTCAAACCGCTGTACTACTTCCCGACTCAGCACGGCGTGCTGTTCGGTTCGGAGCCCAAAGCGGTGCTGGCCCATCCCAAGGTGCCGCGGCGGGTCAGCGCCGACGGCCTGCGGGAAGTGCTCGACATGGTGCGCACCCCGGAGCACGCGGTGTTCTCCGGGATGCGCGAAGTGCGGCCGGGCCAGCTCCTCCGGGTGACGCGCGCCGGCATCGCCCCGTCCCGCTACTGGAGCCTGAGCGCGAGCGAGCACACCGACGATCTCCCCGCCACGGTCGAGCGGGTGCGGGAACTCCTGGCGGACACCGTCGAACGGCAGCTGGTCGCCGACGTGCCGGTGTGCGTGCTGCTGTCCGGCGGGCTGGACTCGTCCGCGGTCACCGCGCTGGCCGGCCGGGCGCTCGCCGAGGCGGGCCGGGGCCGGATCCGTTCGTACTCGGTGGATTTTACCGCTCCCGCGAACGGATTCCAGCCAGACGCCGTGCGCGGGGCGAGCGATGCGCCGTTCGTCCACGACCTCGCCCGTGCCGTTCCGACCGAGCACACCGACATTCTCCTCGACAGCGACGACCTCGCGGACCCGGCCGTCCGCGCGGCTGTGCTCCGGGCGACGGACCTGCCCCCGGCGTATTGGGGCGACATGTGGCCCTCGCTGTACCTGCTGTTCAAGGCGGTCCGGCAACGGTCGACGGTGGCCCTGTCCGGCGAGGGCGCGGACGAGCTGTTCGGCGGCTACCGCTGGTTCCGCAACCCCGGCGCGGTGCACGCCGACACCTTCCCATGGCTGACGTCCGGTTCCTCGCGGTACTTCGGCGGGCTGGGCCTGCTGGACGCCTGGTTCCGGGAGAAGCTCGACATCCCCGGCAACCGGCAGGACAGCTACCGCGCGGCGCTGGCCGAGGTGCCCCGGCTCCCCGGCGAGGCCCCGGTGGACCGGCGGATGCGCGAGATCACCTACCTGAACCTGACCCGGTTCCTGCCGACGCTGCTCGACCGCAAGGACCGGATGAGCATGGCGACGGGCGTCGAGGGCCGGGTCCCGTTCTGCGATCACCGGCTGGTGGACTACGTGTTCAACGTCCCGTGGTCGATGAAGTCGTTCGACGGCAGGGAAAAGAGCCTGCTGCGCGCCGCGACCGCGGACCTGCTGCCGGACTCGGTGGTCAACCGTGTGAAAAGCCCCTACCCAGCGACCCAGAATCCGGCGTATGCGCAAGCACTGCGCGCTGAACTCCGGTGCGTCGCCGAGGACGCCGACGCACCGGTCCGGCCGCTGCTCGACCTCGCCAAGGTCCGCAAAGCGCTCGACCGCCCGCTGGGCGAGGTCAGCCGTCCCTACGACCGCGGCAGTCTGGAAATGGCGCTATGGCTGAACAAATGGCTCACCGCGTACGACGTCACCCTCGACCTGTGACCGGCGAGCGCACGGACTTCTGCGTCGTCGGCGGCGGCCCGGCGGGGCTGACCGCGGCGCTGCTGCTGGCCCGTTCCGGGGCGAAGGTGACCGTGGTCGAACGGTCCACGTCGCTGGAGCGCGAGTACCGAGGCGAGATCCTGCAGCCCGGCGGGCAGGCTTTGCTCGCCGGGCTCGGGGTGCTCGACGGGGCCCGCGCCCGCGGCTGTCACGAACACGACCGCTTCCTGCTCGAAGAACACGGCCGGGTGCTGATCAACGGCGATTACCGGCGGCTGCCCGGACCGTACAATTGCCTGCTCAGCATCCCGCAGCGGCACCTGCTCGCCGAACTGCTCGAACACTGCCACCGGGAGCAGCAGTTCAGTTATCTCGGCGGGGCCAAGGTCACCGGCCTCGTCCGCGACGACGACAGGATCCGCGGGGTGGTCTGCCGGACGGCCGCGGGAGAGCAGACCGTCCACGCCCATTGCGTCGTCGGTGCCGACGGCCGGTTCTCGAAGGTACGCCAACTGGCCGGCATCGAAAACGAGCGACGCGACCACTTCGCGCAAGACGTCCTGTGGTTCCGGCTGCGCAACCGCGGCGACGCCCCGCGCGACGTCCGCATCTTCCGCGCCGGCGGCAACCCGTTGCTGGCCTACGCCTCGGTGCCCGACCGCATTCAGCTCGGCTGGACGTTGCCCCACCACGGTTATCGCGACTTGGCCGCGCGCGGGCTCGGATACGTCAAGGAGCGGCTGCGCGCGGCCGTCCCCGCTACGCGGATCAGATCGACGCCGAGATAACCGGCTTCAAGGACCTCTCGCTGCTGGACGTCTTCACCGCCAAAGCACGGCAATGGGTGCTCGACGGCCTGCTGCTGATCGGCGACAGCGCCCACACGCAAGGCCCGATCGGCGCGCAAGGCATCAACCTCGCCATCCAGGACGCCGTCGCGGCCCACCCGGTCCTGCTGGCGTCGTTGCGAACGGGCGACGCGAGCGCCGGATTCCTGCGCCGCTACGCCGATGCCCGGCAACGGGACATCTCGACGATGACGAAAATCCAGCGGGCGCAAAGCAAAACCATGTTCTCGACCGGCACCGTCGCGGCCGCGGTCCGGCCGAAGCTGGCGATGCTGGTGTCCCGGACCCCGGTGTACCGCGCGGTGCTGCACCAGATCGCGTTCGGCAACCGGGGAATCCAGCTCCGGGCGGATCTGCTGGCGCACTGACCACCGGCTCGGGTCGGGGCACGTGTTTCGAGACCGTGCCCCGATCCGTCCATCACCGCGATCCGGTCAGGCTCTCCACGTGCGCCTTGACCGCGTGCAGCCGGTCCGCTTGCTCGGCGGTGAGAGTCTTCCGCAGCTCTTCGCGCGTCTCCGCGGCATCCGGCGCGAACCGCACGACCTGGTCGGCGCGAACCAGTACCCCGCCCTGGTTTTCGGTGAGCGTCCACCGGCCGACGTGCGCCTCGACGGTTTCCGGCAGCCGTAGCTGTTTGTACGCGATCCTGTTCGGGGGAACGAGAACCCGGGCCAGCGCCGGGCCGGGCGGGCCGCCCGCGATCGCCGGGCCGACGTCGGAGCCCCGGCGGGCCAGGAAGTCGTAAGCCGTCCTGGCCGGGCCCGCCACGAACCCCGAGGACCGGACGGTCGTGGTCAGCCGCACGATCTCCGCGCGGTTCTCCACCGCGTGTTTGAGCGCGCCCAGGAAGTCCCGGCTGCCGCGTTCCAGACTCGTCACGAGGTCGCCCGTCGTCGCCATCGCGTCCTCGGCGACGGTGAACTCGTGCAGCATGCCGGCCAGCGTGGTCCCGTCCGGCCGCGGTTCCACCGTCCAGCAGCCGCGCATCCCGTCCTCCCGCCCGTCGCCGGTTTCGTGGGCGAATTCGATGCGGGCCGAATCCGGAGCCCACCGCCGGCGAATCCGCCGCGATTTCACCAGTCCGTCTCCGGTGCCAGTCCAGATTTCGACGAGATCCTCGTTTTCGTGCTTTTCCCGGTATTCCACGTGCACGGTCCGGAGATGGACCTGCGGCCACGTGCTGAGGTCAAGGACCGCCGCCCGGACCTGCTCGGCGGAAGCCGCGACCTCGACCCGGACATCGGTGGTGAACAGTTCCCGCACGGCGAAATTCCTTTCCTGCCGGGAATGCGGCGGAAATCGTTCCCTGATTTCCGCCGGGCGATTCCGGGCAGTCTACGAAAGGAGGTTCAACGCTCGGCATAATGCGCGGGCAGCCTCAGGCCGTGCCGCCGTCCTCGCCCGCCGCGCGCAGCTGCTCGTCGAGCTGGCCGCGCAGCGCACGGAGCACCCGCAGCGTCGCGTCGAGGTCCTCGTGGGAGAACGGCTCGGCCAGCCCCTCGATCCACCGCCGTTCGATCGGGTCGAGATCCTCCAGCGCCTGTTTGCCCCGCGCAGTCAGCTGAACCAGCGGCGCCCGGCGATCCCGCGGATTAGGCCCGACCTCCACCATGCCCTCGGCCTCCAGCCGCCCCACGGTCTGCTGGACGGCCTGCCTGCGCAGCCCTCGCTCCCTCGCCAGATGGGCCACCGGAGCCGGGCCGTTCGTCAGCAGACCCATCACCTGCCAGCGCGCCGAGGTCAGGCCCACCTTGCCGGAGACCGCGTCCCCGGTACGGAGGAACCGGCCGTTCACCGCGAAGATCTCCACGGTGATGTCGTTGAGCAGCTGTCCGTCTGGCGTCAGGCCGTGCATGGAGTCACTCTAGCGCCCCGATCGCCCAGAATCGACAAGGGCTTGTCAGATTCCGCCGCGCCCGCTACCTTCGTAAACGACAAGGGCTTGTCAATCTCATCCACGGCAGAGCCCGGGTCGGTTCCTCCGGTGCGCCTCGCACCGGGCAAGTCACGGGCCGCGGCCCTCGATCACGAAGTTGGGCAAGCAATGACGGACTCCGCGCAGCGAGCCGGACAGGCGGGAGCGCGCGAGGACACCGGGGGGTTCACCCATCGGCAGATCCTCACCGCGATATCCGGCCTGCTCCTGGCCATCCTCCTGGGAGCGCTGGACCAGACGATCGTGTCCACCGCCATGCGCACCATCGCCGACCAGTTGCACGGCGAAACGGTGCAGGCATGGGCGACCACCGGATACCTGATCGCCTCCACCATCGCGATGCCGCTCTACGGCAAGCTGTCCGATATCTACGGCCGAAAACCGATGTACCTGGCCGCGATCAGCATCTTCGTCATCGGCTCCGTCGGCTGCGGCCTGTCCACCTCGATGGAAATGCTCGCGGTCTCCCGGATCGTCCAGGGCCTCGGCGGGGCCGGGCTGATGTCGCTGCCGACCGCGGTCATCGGCGACATGGCGCCCATCCAGGACCGCGCCCGCTACTTCACCTATTCCACCGCGGTGTGGGTGGCGGCGAGCGTGATCGGCCCGATCATCGGGGGCGCGTTCGCCGGCGCCGCGTCCATCGCCGGAATCAGCGGCTGGCGCTGGGCATTCCTCATCAACGTCCCGCTCGGCCTGCTCGCGCTGCTGACCGTGTACCGGCTGCTGAACCTGCGCCATCAGCGGGTCGACCACCGCATCGACTACTGGGGCGCGGCGACGCTGGCGCTGGGCATCATCCCGTTGCTCCTCGTCGCCGAACAGGGCATGACCTGGGGCTGGGGCTCCGGCATGGCGATCCTCATGTACGCGATCTCCGCCGCGGGCATCGTGCTGTTCGTCCTGCAGGAACGGCGGATGGGGGTCGAAGGGATCCTGCCGCTGCGCATGCTCCGCCAGGGCAGCATCGCCCTGTGCCTCGCGATCGCGCTGACGATCGGGGTCGGCATGTTCGGCACCGTCACGACTCTTCCGCTCTACCTGCAGCTGGTGCGGGGAATGAGCCCGACGACCGCCGGTCTGCTGATCATCCCGCTGATGGTCGGCGCGGTCATCTCCCAGTGGACGACCGGCGCGGTCATCAAGGCCACCGGCCGGTACAAACCGATCGGGCTGATCGGGCTCGGCTCGATGGCCTGCGGGCTGCTGGGCATGTCCCTCACCGGGTCCGGCACGCCGCTGTGGGTGACGATCCTGCTGGTCGCGTGGATCGGGCTCGGCATCGGGATCGCCATCACGATCATCATGCTTGCGGTGCAGAACGTGGCCCCCAAGAGCGAACTCGGCGTGGCGAGCGCGTCGGTGAGCCTGTTCCGCCAGCTGGGCGCGAGCATCGGGGTTTCCGCGCTCCTGACCGTCCTGTTCACCGTCACGTCCGGACGCATCGGCACCCTGTTCGCCGACCCCGCCGGCAACGACGCGTTCCATCAGGCGCTGCGCGATCCGGCCGTGATGAGCAAGCCGGCCAACAGCAAACTGCACGACCTCGCGCAGAACGCGAACGGCGGCGGGGTCGACCTGAACGACATGTCCTTCCTGCATCAGCTCGACCCGCAGCTGGCCCGTCCGGTGGTGGACTCGTTCGCCGCGGGCTGCCAGGCGATGTTCCTCGTCGCCAGTTTCGTGCTCTGGGTCGGGTTCTGCCTGACCTGGTTCCTCAAGGAAATGCGCATCGACCACGAATAGCGGTAATCCGCGCACTGACGGGCGCTGTCTGAGCGCTTTCCGCTCGACTCCGTCTCGAACAGCCGCGACTACGTTCGAGACGGAGTCACCAGGAAACCGTGTTCAGGAACTCTCCGATAACCGAGAGGATTTCGCCATGTCATTCGTCGCGGCCGAAAACACCCGAGGGCAGGAGCGTGCGGCATGATCGGCACCCTTCCGGCATTCCCTTGGGACGCGATCGCCGAACATCGCCGGCGGGCACTGGAACACGCCGACGGAATTGTCAATCTCGCACTCGGCGAACCAGTCGATCCGGTTCCGGAAATCGTGCAGCAGGCATTGCGTTCAGCCACCGACACCCCGGGTTACCCGCCTTGCGAGGGAACACCGGCGCTGCGGAAAGCGGCGGCGGACTGGCTCGCGCGGCGGCACCGGGTCACGGTCGACCCAGCGAACGTCCTGGCCGCCACGGGCACGAAGGAACTGATCGCCTGGCTGCCCGCCATGCTGGGCACCGGACCCGGCGACGTGGTCGCGCTGCCGGAGCTGTCGTTCCCGACCTACGAGGTCAGCGCCCGGCTCGCCGGAGCGGCCACCGTGGTCGGCCCCCTCTCCGAGGAGAGCAGGCCGCCCCGGATCGTCTGGCTCAATTCGCCGTCCAATCCGGAAGGCCGGGTGCTTTCGGCGGACCGGCTCCGGGAGATCGTCGGCTGGGCGCGCGAACGCGGCTCCATTGTGGTCAATGACGAGTGCTATCTCGAATACGGCTGGACCGCGGAACCGGTGTCGATCCTCGCCCCCGAGGTGTGCGGGGGCGACCACGAGGGACTGCTCGCGGTCCATTCCCTGTCCAAACGTTCCAACCTGGCCGGCTACCGGGCCGGAATCGCCGCCGGCGACCCGCGGCTCGTCGAAAGACTGCTCGCGGTGCGCAAGCAAGCCGGTCACATCGTTCCGGCTCCGGTGCAGGCCGCGATGATCGCCGCGCTCGGCGATGACAGCCACGTCGACCAGCAGCGGACGCGCTACCGGCGGCGGCGCGACCTGCTGCGTTCGGCCCTCGAGTCGGCGGGCTTCCGGATCGACCATTCGGAGGCTTCGCTTTTCCTGTGGGCGACCCGCGGCCAATCCTGCTGGGTCACCCTCAAGGAGCTGGCAGAACTGGGGATTCTCGTTGCCCCAGGCGAATTCTACGGCCGAGCCGGAGCCCGGCACGTGCGGGTCGCGTTCACCGCGGCCGACGAGCGCATCGGCTCGGCCGCCCGCCGGCTCTCGGCGGGCTGACCTCTTCCCGACGACGAACCCGGAGGTGACCGTGACCGTACAGCAGCGCCACTGGTCGGACGACCCGGCGACAGACCTGAGCTACCAGATCCACGGACAGTTGTTCGGAAGCTTCACCGGGCACATCATCAAGGCCTTTGTGGAACTGCACCTCGCCGACGTCCTTGCGGCCGGGCCGATGCCCGTTCCCGAGCTGTGCGCCGCGGTCGGCGCCGATCCCGGAATCCTGCCCGGTTTCCTTTCCGTGTGCGCGTACCTCGACCTGGTCGAGGTCGACGAGAACGAGAACCTCCGCCTGACCGACCGGGGCAGGCTGCTCCGGTTCAACACCTTCGACGCCAAGTTCGCCCGCTTCCTCACCGCGCCGGGGACCAACCGGATGTACGAGCAGATCTCCAGCCTGGTCCTGAGCGGCGCTCCGCCGCGGAGCATCTCGGGCCGCGGCATCTATCAGCACTTCGAGGAGGACAAGACCGCCGGGGAAGCGTTCCAGGACGTGATGACCGAACTCTCCGGCGGTTGCGTCGAGGGCCTGCTCGCCGCCTACGATTTCTCCCGGCACCGGAAGATCGTCGATCTCGGCGGCGGCAAAGGGGTGCTGCTGAGCAGCATCCTGCACAACACCCCTGGCCCGAGCGGGCTGCTCTACGAGACGCCCAGCGTCATCGAGATGGCGCGGGCGTCCATCGAGCCGACGATCTCGCGGCGCATCGAGTTCGTCGCGGGCAGCTTCCTGGAAAAGGTGCCCGCCGACGGCGATCTCTACATTCTCAAGAGCATCGTCTGCGACTGGGGCGACCACGAGGTCGACCGGATTCTCCGGAATTGCTATCGCTCCGTCCCCGAGGGAACCGCCCTGCTGGTGATCGACTGGTTCGGTCCCGAGCAGTCGCCGACGGAGATCTCCTCCGACGAGACCATTTTCCGCAATCTCTTCCTGCGCACCCTCTTCGGCGGCCGGCTGCGCTCGCAGCGGGAATTCCGCGCGGCCCTCACCGGCGCGGGTTTCCGGGTCGACAAGGTGATTCCGGAATTCTCCGCCGGTTCGCCGTTCGGTCCGCCGTCGCCGTGGAATCTGATCATCGCGCGGCGCTGAGCACCACCGCGACTCGAATCCTCCTCGATGGCCGGCATTTACCGTAATGCCATGAGCGACTCACAGAACGCCGTCGGCGAAACGAGCGCCGACGCCTACCGTCCGCTGATGTCCCCCGAGCGGGCCGAGCGCATCCGGCGCTTTCACGAAGCCATGGTGAACACCACGAAGGCCGAGGACACCGAGACGACCTCGCTGTTCGGGCTGACCTTCGTGGTGCCGCCGGAGGTCAAGCGGATCGGCCCGCTCTCCCAGCTGCTCGGCGAGGCCGTGCTGGCCGAGGTCAAACGCGGGGACCGGGTGCTGGACATGGGAACCGGATGCGGCGTCAACGCCGTCATCGCGGCCACCAAGGCGACCGACGTCCTCGCCGTCGACATCAACCCGCACTGCATGAAGACGACCCACGACAACGCGCTCCGCAACGGACTCGACGATCGCATCGAGGTGCGCGAAAGCGATATTTTCAGCAATGTCGACGGCACCTTCGACCTGATCGTCTTCAATCCGCCGTTCCGGTGGTTCGCGCCGAACACCATGCTGGAGGCCGCCACCTCGGACGAGAACTACCAGGCATTGACCAGATTCTTCCGCGAGGCCCGCCAGTATTTGGCGAAACAGGGCCGGATGATCATTTTCTTCAGCAACGCGGGCGATCTGGCTTATCTGCAGCAGCTCATCGACACCGAGGGGTTCCGGCAGGAAGTCGTCTCCCAGGTCAGCCGGGTCGTCGAGGGCCTGGACATCAACTTCTTCGTCTTCCGGCTGTCGTAAACGCGTCCCCGGAAACCGGGCAACGCTCGTGCCCGATCTCCCGCACGGGCGACCGGGCACAAGCGCCCCCGAGGGGGTGGCGGGGCTCAGGTCCGGCCGGCACCGGCGCATTTCGCCGCTGCCGCACCGTTTCCGCTCTCCTTCCCGGACCGCCACTTGCCCGGATCGGCCCAGCGCAAGACGTCCTCGACCGCGAAGCCGCCCCGCCGGGACGGCGCACGGCTCGGCACAGCCGGTACTTTCCGTTCCCCCAACGGGATGCGGGAACGTTCCGGCCGCGGAGTACGCATCTTCCCCTCCTGGAACCGACCCGAATATCGACAAGACCTTGTCGATATCCACGGTAGCGAACCCCGGCAACCTTGACAAGGTCTTGTCGAGTTTGTTAGGGTTCGGCCATCGGAAAGGCCATCGTGGCGGAAGCGGGAAACCGCGGCCATGACCGCGATTTCCCGCGAGACCGTCGCCGGCCGCGGGCGTTCTCGCGCGCGCGGGAAACGCTCCGGCACGGGCCTGGCTCCGAAACCAGCCTGGGGGAACAGCCACCACCAGTCCCGCGTCCGCAGACGGGATTCGCGCCGGATGCCGAGTGTTCCGGGCGAACCCGCCGAGAGGGAGGACTTCGACGAACCGCACTCGGCACCGCGAGCACCATCGATTACCGGAGACAAGCGCGAAGCCAGGCCGGACGCCGGCGGAGCGGAAGTTCGGCTTGGGACGTTTCGCCGTTCCCCCCAGGGTTGGAATATTCTCTCCGCAATTACTGTCCCATTATGCGCTGCTGGCCGCAGTCATAAGTTTTTCTTCGATCAGGGGTGGCGAGCGAATCGCCCGGACCGCCCGCTTGCGCGGTAGTGACGGGCTTGTCCGCCTGCTACCCTTGACTGGGTCGGACTTAGCCATGGCTGCGACGGAGACCGCCAGGCCATTCCTGGACGATCGTCGCCGGCCAGCAGCCGAGCCCCGGGGGTGGGCCGTGAAACTCGACCTGGATACCGCGAAGGTGCTCCTGATCGAGAGACAGACGCTTTTCCGCGAAATGCTGCAAGAAGTGCTGTCCATCGAAAACGATATTCAGATCATCGGCGACGCGGCCGACGAAGAATCCGCGTTTTCCGCCATTGCGCAGAGCCGTCCCGACGTGGTTCTGGTGTCCCTGCGGGACCTGGGCGGGCTGTCCGGCATCATCGACCGGCTGCACACGGCTCATCCCGGATGCCCGGTCATCGTCCTGACCGTGGCCGAGCAGCCCTTTCCCGCCGCCGACATCCTGGCCATGGGCGTGAACGGCTGCCTGGCCACGAACACCACGAGGCAGGAGCTGGTGATCGCGATCCGGTCGGTCATCGCGCGCGAGGACTGGTTCGTGCTGTCGGTGCCGAGGGAAAGCCTCGCCGCCCGCGGCGACAATCCCGGCGCGCTGCCGGGTTCTCCGGCGAATCAGCTGTCGCGGCGCGAACTCGAGGTTCTCGAACAGGTTTCGGCCGGGCTGAGCAATAATCAGATCGCGATCAGGTTATCCATCGCCGAGGGCACCGTCAAGCGGCACTTGCGGAACATCTTCGCGAAACTGGGCGCGGTGTCCCGGATCGACGCGGTGAACAAAGCGACGCTCGTTTTGCCGGTCGCGTGACCGTTTTTCCGGCGCTCCAGTCCGTCTCGGCGGTCTGGGGCGCTTTTCCGTTCCGGCGGCGAAGCCTGGCGAATGATCCGAAAGTGACATGCCCGCTGCTCCTGGTGGTACGCCGAAAGGCATCCTTGCCGGGGTCCGCGCACCACCGTTAGCCTCGGTTCGGACGACGCCATGCTCCCCAGGAAAGGCCAAGCTTTATGGAGTCGAGAGTATTAGGCCCCTTGAGACTAATACACAACGAGCGAGACATCACCCCGCACGCCCCGAAGATCAGACCCGTCCTCGCCCTTTTGCTCATGCACGCCAAACAGGTGGTCGGGGTGGACACGATCGTCGAGGAACTGTGGCAGGAGAATCCGCCGCGAAGCGCGGTCACGACGGCGCAAACCTACATCTACCAAATGCGGAAGACCTTCATCAGCGAACTCGGCCGCAAGGCAGGCGAACTGGTCATCCGCACCATTCCCCCGGGCTACGTTTTCGGCGGGGAAAACGACCTCGACGTGACGCTTTTCGACCAGCTGGTCACCGAGGCGCAGCGTTTCCGCGCGGCCGGACGGCCGGAGGAATGCGCGAACCGGGCCCGGCGGGCGCTCTCGCTGTGGTCCGGGCCCGCGCTCGCCAACGTCGAAAAGGGGGAACTGCTGCGGAACTTCGCCACACACTTGGAGGACAAGCGGCTCATGGCGCTGGAGCTGCGCATCGAGGCCGAGATGCAGCTCGGCCGGCATCGGGAACTGGTGTCCGAGCTTCGCACGCTGGTCGCCTTGCACCCGTTCAACGAATGGTTTCACAGCCAGCTCATCACGGCGCTGAACGCGGGCGGCCGCCGCTACGAGGCGCTCGAGGCCTACCGCCAGGTCCGCATCCTGCTGGCCGACGAACTGGGGTTGACTCCTTCGATCGCCTTGCAACGCCTCCACCAGGACATCCTGGTGAACGGGATGCGCGACGACTCACCGCTCGCGCCCCCCGGACGGCGGACGATCGAACGGCTCGAAACATCGGCACATCCGCGGCGGCCGCAGTTCCGGCAGGCTTGCACGAAATAGCGCGGCCTATTGCCGGACACACCTCCCGCGCTTCCGGCCAGGAAGCCGCCTTCGCCAGCGCCATCGTCGTCGCCGCGGAGGTGCGCAAGCGCGCTGGCGAAAGGCGGTCACCGGCACGTCACACCAGCAGAACCCGGCGGCCGCGAGTGTGCCCGGCCTGGCTGTCCGCGTGCGCCGCCGACGCCTCGGCCAGCGGATAGGACTTGTCCACCGGAATGCGGAGCTTGCCAAGCCCGATCAAGCGCACTGCCTCGGCCAGCGCCTCCGGCATGTTGCCGCCCACACCGGCGAACCGGATGCCCAGCATGGGCGCCTCCAGGTCGGCAATGGTGATCACCTTCTCCGGATCGCCAGTCAGGTCCAGCAGCCCGCGGATCACGCCCGCGCCATTGAGATCCAGCGCCGCGTCGACCTTGCCCAGCTGACGCACCCGGTCGACCCATCCGTCGTCGTACGTGGTCGCGAGCGCGCCCAGGCTTCGCACGTAGTCCTGATTCGCGGGCCCGGCGGTGCCGATCACCTTGATTCCCTTGTCCCGGGCGATTTGCAGGACCGCGGACCCGACGCCGCCCGCCGCGCCGCTCACCAGCAGCGTCTGTCCAGTTTGGACGCCGGACAACCGGATGGTCCGGAGCGCGGTCTCCACCACCGACGGATACCCAGCCGCCTCGGCGAAGCTCAGCCCGTCGGGCAACCGCGCCCAGGACGACAACACGGCGAATTCGGCGTAGGTGTTCGAGCCTCGGCCTAACACCTGGTCGCCGACCGCGATGCCGGTGACGCCCTCGCCCACCTCGTCGACGACGCCGGATGCGTCCTGTCCGACGCCGGAGGGCAGTTCGATCGGGCGGATCCGCCGGAACTGGCCCTCCCGGGTTCGCCAGTCGTGCGGGTTCACCCCCGCCGCGCGCACCGCTACGCGGATTTGGCCGGGGCCGGCGTGGGGTTCGGGCACTTCTGCCAGGTGAAGGACGTCGGGGCCGCCGTATTCGGCGAAGCGCACTGCTTTCATGCACCCAACGTAACAACAACGGTTAGTGTTTTGCAACCGTTAGTGCTACGGTCGGCCGCAGCGAGAACAGCGCTCAGCCGAATGGGAGTTCACCGTGCACAACCCCCGCATCGACGCTGGTATCGAGATGACGACCCGGGACGGCGTCACGCTCGTCGGCGACCTGTACCGGCCGGACGAGGACGGCCGCTGGCCCGTGCTGCTGCACCGCACCCCTTACGACCGCGCGGGCGTGTTCCGGGTCTCCGGGCTCGTCGCCGATCCGGTGTGGCTGGCCCGGCAGGGCTTCGCGGTGCTGGTGCAGGACAGCCGAGGCCGGTTCGGGTCCGGCGGCCAGTTCGACTTCATCACGCAGGAGTACAACGACTCCTCCGACGCCATCGACTGGGCCGCGCAACAGCCTTGGAGCGACGGCAATATCGGCATCTACGGTTCGTCGTACCTGGGCATGACGGTGCTGCAGGCCGTCGCCGCGCGGAACCCGCACCTCAAGGCGGCGGTCGGGCTGATCGGAACCGCCGACATGCGGCACACCGCGCGTCCGGGCGGGCTGTTCGAACTGGGCTTTCTAACCCTGTACGCCCTCGAGATGGCACAGGAAGGTCTGGACCACACCTCGTTGAGCGAGGCCGAGCGGGACCAGGTGCGCAAGTCGCTGGACGAGGCCTTCGCGGACCGTCGGGCCACGGTGAGCCAGCTGCCGCTGGACCGGATCGCCCCGCTCGACGACAGCCGGGTCGCGCCGTCCTGGGCGGATTGGCTGCGTTCGCCGCACGATCCGTTCTGGGACCGGCCCACCCTGCTCACCGAACCGGAGCGGGTCGGCATCCCGTTCCTGCAGATCAGCGGGTACCGGGATTTCACCAGCCCCACCCAGTTCCGGCTCGCGGCCCGGCTGGCGGGCAATGCGCAAGCCAGCCTGATCGCCGGACCGTGGACGCACTCGGGCACCTACAGCGCGTTCGGCGACGTCGGCGCGCGAGTGCTGCCGAACGCCGCGGCCGGGGTGCCGACGTGGAGCCCAGTGCTCGCCGCGTTCTTCGATCGGCACCTCCGCGGCGGCGACGGTTCGGCTTACCCCGCTGCCGCGCCTTATCTGTCCGACCGGGTCAGCTATTTCGTCGGCGGGTCCAACACCTGGGCGCACGCACCCGCGTGGCCGCCGGCAGCGACGGTCGAGGAATGGACGCTCTCCTCCGGCAAGCTGACCCGCGAAGGAGGCCACGGTTCCGGCTCAGACACGTTCACCGCCGACCCGCACGACCCGTTTCCCACACACGGCGGGGTGATCACCTTCGAGGGAGATTCCGCCGCGGTGCCAGGAGGAATTCAGGATCAGCGCGCAGTCGACGGACGCGAGGACGTGCTCATCTATACCAGCGCTCCGCTGACCGAGGCGGTGACGATCGCCGGTCAAGCCGAGTTGATCGCCTTCGTCACCAGCACCGCACCGGACGCCGATGCGTGCGTCACGCTGGTGGACGTCGAACCCGACGGCTTCGCGCTCAACGTCGCCGAAGGCGCGCAACGAGCCCGCTACCGCAACGGCGGCGACACGGACTGGCTCGACGCCGAAGAGCCCAGCCGCGTGACAGTCACCCTCCACGACGTCGCGCACCGCTTCGACCCTGGCCACCGCATCCGGATACAGGTCGCCGGGTTCAGTTTCCCGCGCTACAGCCGCAATCTGCACACTCGCACGGTGCCGGAGTTCGGCACCCTCGACGAGGCGGTCATCGCGCGGCACACCTTGCACCACAACGAAAAGTCACCTTCCGCGCTGCGCCTTCCGGTGCTCGGCGCATGACCGATCAGGAGCTTCCCTTGTCCGAAATCGTGGTCCTCGCCCGTCTCCAGGCCAAGCCGGGTCGCGGCGCGGAACTGCTCGCGCTCTTTTCCGAACTGGTCCCCGAAGTGCTGCGAACCGAGCCGGAAACGCTGCGGTACGCCTTCTACGTCGAACCCGATTCGGAGCCGTTGCGAGTGACGGTGGTCGAGAAGTACCCGTCACGGGCGGCCCTTGACGCACACAACACCGGCGTGCTGACCAACTACCTGCCGAAGCTGCTCGAATTGCTCGACGGTGCACCGGAAACGGTCGAGTTGCGCCCGGCCGACCTGGCGGTCTCGGACAGCACTGGCCGGTTAAGCCTCTAGCCGGAAACGATGGTGCCCCGGACGGAGCGGAGACCACTCCATCCGGGGCACTTCCTACCCGGCAGCAGCGAAAGCTTGCTCCAGCCGGGGGAAATAATCCACCAGGTCCTGCCCCCAGCAGCCAGCTGTGTGCTTGCCCCGGCAGTTCGGTCCCCACGTCTTGCCGTTGCCGTAATCCACGGCGTAGTAAGGATGTCCGGCCTTGTCCAGCGCCGCCTTCATGTTCTGCTGAGCGACCTCCGTGACCGACTCGGCGAACGCCGGTTCGTCCAGGACGACGTTGATCGGGTTGCCGTTGCCGGAGCCGGTGTAGAGCGAAACGCCGACGCTGGCGAGCTTTCCCGCGTTCACGACCGGGCCGTGCGCCAGGGCCGCGGACATGTCGCCGGCCTCGTTGAGCGGCCCGAAGGCGGAGTCGGTCGGCACGGCCGGGCCGAATCCGCTGCCACCGGTCCCCTCGCCGGAGCCGGAAGTGCCCGACATGGCGAAGCCGACGTTGGACAGCGTGCCGCGGATCGCCGTGCGGACCCAGTACAGGTTGAAGTCGATCGCACCGGACAGCGAAACGGCTTGGCTGAACAACTCGGGCCGGTCCTCCGCATAATGCAGGGCGCCGAACCCGCCCATGGACAGTCCGCCGACAGCCCGGCCCGACTTGGCCGCGACGGTGCGGAAGTTGGCGTCGATGAACGGGATCACCTGGTTGAGATGGAAGGTCTCCCAGTTCTGCGCCCCGGCCGCGGTGTCCTGGCGGACCCAGTCGGTGTACCAGCCGCGCAGCCCGCCGTCGGGCACCACGGTGATCACCTTCTGGCTGGCCAGCATCGCCGGGTACGCCAGATGCGGGTTGCTCGGATCGTCGCCGACCCCGTGCAGGAAGTAGAACACCGGGTAGCGCGTGCTGGTTTCGGTGTAATAGCTGCTCGGGACGATGACGCGGATGTGGTGCTGTCCCGCGACCGCCGGAGTCGTCACGGTGAGGACGAAGTTGGTGGCGGTGCCCTGAGCCGTCCCGACCTGGGTGAGGCCGTAGCCGTCGGTCAAGGCCGGCGGGGCGGGGTCGGCGTGCGCGGCGGGGCCGGTGAAGGCGACGGCCAGCACCGCCGCGGCCGCGGACACCACGGCGCGCGTACGCGTAAGCAACGGTCTCATGGTCACTTTCTCGGTAGCGGGACGGTTCACGGGTTCTGGGTCACGTGGAAACCGGCGCCGTAGGTGCCGGGGTGCGCGGCGTCGCGGGCGCGCAGGTCGGCGAGGATGTTCGCCGAGCTGGTGTAGACGTACTGCGGAACGCCCAGGATGACGGCCTTCGTGATGCCCGCCCACGGGCCGGCCGCCTGGAAGTTGTTGCTCTGCCCGGGGTATTCGGTGCCGGGCACGTGCCAGATCGCCGGTCCGCCGGAGTCGCCGCCCTGGTGCTTGGCCCACGACTGGTAGACGCCGTTCGAGTTGTTGGTGACCCGGCCGTACCAGACGCCGAGCTGGCCCGAGACCACCAGTTCGTTGGTGTTGTTCAGCGCGGCGCCGAGCAGGCGCTCGTTGTCCAGCGCCGGGTTCAGCGCGTTGGGGCTGGCCTGCCCGCCGGGAACCTCCAGCTCGCCGGTCTGCTTCAGGTACGGCCCCTGCGACGAGAGCGTCACCGACGGCACCAGCTCGATGATCATGTAATCCTTGGTCGGGTGGCCGGTCATCGAGCCTTCGCGGTCCTTGAAGTACCGCACGTAGCCGATCGGGCCGAACCCGGTGTCGCCCCGGTCGTAGACCGGCGCGATGTTCTCCGGGATGTCCCGGTCGGAGTACTTCTGCCCGGGCGCGTCGGCGAGGCAGTGCCCCGCCGAGACGGCGATCTTCCGGTCGTACTTGTCGGTGCCGACCGCCCCGATCGTGCAGAAGTGGTCGGGGCTGTTCGGGTCGAACAGGATCTGCATCGAGTTGAAGACCCGTTTCGCCGCCGCGGCCGAGGCGGTGGCCGTCCCGGTGACCGCCAGGACGAGCACCGCGATCACGGCGAGGAGGAAACTGTTTCGTCGGGTGCGCACGCACGCTCCTTGTTTGTCGGGTTCTCTGCTTTACGGCGCCTGGTACCGGCAGACGGCTACCGCCACCAAGATCAGCAGCAGCACGCCCGCCAGCACCAGGCAGCCCACCCCGCCGCCGGTCGGCCGGCGCTCCGCCTGCCCCACTGGCGGAACGCCGGGATGGCACTCGGCGTAGTGCCGCGCCAGCTTCTCGGCGCCCGGCGACCGCGTGAGCCAAGGCGTCCGGTAGCCGCATTCGCCGCACCAATACCGGAAATCGGCGGCCATGTCTCTCCGATGACGAGGGTGGCCGGTCTGGGGATCCGGCCCCGCCGATCGTGGCGTTCGCGCAGGTCGTCGCACCAGAGCACAAGCCGGTCATAGCTGACCGGCCGGACCGGTAAGCTCGCCGGAGGGCAAGAGTGAGGGGTCTGCGCGGTGACGAGCCGGGCCGGGGTTCTGCTGCGCGAGATGCGCCGCCGGGCGGGGTTGACGCAGGAGCAGCTGGCGGAGCGCGCCGAGGTCAGCGTGAGCACCATCCGGCGGCTGGAGAACGGCAAACCCATCGATCCGCGGATGGGCACCGTGAAGCTGCTCGCCGAAGCTTTGGGGACCACGGCGGCCGAACGTCGCGCGCTGCTGGCCGAGTTCGGCGCGTCCCCCGATCCGGAGGAGAGCGAGCCGCCGCGGACCCGGAACGCGCTGCCCGCCGCCGCGGGGCAGTTCGCCCAGGTGGTCATGTCTCGCTGGCAACGCGAGGAAGAGCAACGCCGCGTCCACGACCCGTTCCCGCTGCCGGTGCGCTGGCAGCAGGCCCCGGCGCGGCTGACCGATCGCTGGGACAACATCCGCGGCGTCCGGCCGGGCGGCACGTCCGAACCGCTGGACCTGACCGGCGAACTGGACGACATCGCCGCGGTCTACCGGCGCATTCCGTCCGGACGGCTGGTGGTGCTGGGCCGGGCCGGCTCCGGCAAGACGATCCTGACGCTGCGGTTCGTGCTGGCCTGCCTCCGGACCCGCTCGGCTCACGACCCGGTGCCGACGATCTTCAACCTCGGTTCGTGGGACCCGGCGGCGCACACCCTGCGGGACTGGCTGATCGAACGGCTGCCTCAGGATTACCCCGACTATCCCGGCCTGACCGCTTCGGTGGCCGCCGAACTGGTCGAAACCGGAAGCATCCTCCCGGTGCTGGACGGGTTCGACGAGATCGCCGCCGGACTGCACGCCGCCGCGCTGGCCGCGCTCAGCGCGACCTCGCTGCCGTTCGTGCTGACCAGCCGCCCGGACGAGTACGCGCGAGCGGTCGCCGCGACCGACGTGCCGACCGCGGCCGCCGGCGTGGAACTGCTCGACCTCATCCCGGCCGACGTCGCCCACTACCTGCCCCGCACCACCCGCCGAACCTCGGGCGGCGGAAACCTGTGGGACCCGGTGCTCGCTGAACTGCGCGCCTGTCCGGACGGGCCCCTGGCCGCCGCGTTGAGAACGCCGTTGATGCTGGTTCTCGCCCGGACCGTCTACAGCGACGTCCCCGGCCACGACCCGGCGGTCTTGCTCGACGGCACCCGGTTCCCGACGTCCGACGCCCTCGAAGACCACCTGCTCGCCAGCTTCGTGCCCACCGTCTATCAGCACCGGCCCCCGCAGCCGGCCCGCCCGCACCGGAACTGGGATCCCGAACGCGCCCAGCGGTGGCTGGGCTATCTCGCCCAGCACGTGGGCCAGCTCGACGGCGGCCAGGACCTGGCGTGGTGGCGGCTGGGCGGTTCGCTGCGCCGTTCGTCGCGCATCCTCGCCGTCGTCGCGGCTTCGACGCTGGCCATCGCCCTGCTGAACTGGCTCGTCTTCGTTCCGCTCGACCTCGTCAGCCGGGGGACCGCGTTCACCTTCCGCGCCGGGCTGATGGACGGGCTCCTGATCGGCCCGATGGTCGGGCTGGCCTTCGGTCTGGTCTACGGCCTCGTGATCGTGTGCCGGGGAAGAACGGTCGAGCCCTCGCGAGTGCAGATCCGATTACGGGGACGACATCGAACCGGCAGGCAGTTCTTCCACGCCTACGCCGCCCGGCTCGGCGCCGCTCTGCTGGGCGGCTTCGTGATCGGGCTCGGCTACGGCCCGGTGAACACCGCGTTGCACGGGCTGCTCTTCGGTTTTCCTTCGGACGGCAGGACAATCATCGGGAAGATGCTCGTCCCCACACTGGTCTACGGACTCATTTTCGGGCTCGCCGCCGGGCTGGTGTTCGGGCTGATCGCCGCGCTGGAGATCCCGCTGGACGTCGGCTCGGCCGCCACCCCGCTCGGCCTGCTGGCCACGAACCGCACGACCGCGTTGCGGCAGTTGCTCATTCTCGTTCCGGCCGTCGCGCTCGCGATCGCTTTCGGCGGCTGGCTGCTGGTCGAACTCCTTCAACGGCCGTTGGGCCCGCTCCGCTGGCCGTTGTCTTCGGGCTTGCTCATCGGCACTGTCGGCGGTCTAGGCGGCGGACTCTCGTACGTGCTGGCGTTCACCGCCTGGGGACAGTGGGTGCTGCTGTCCCGCGTCTGGCTGCCGTTGACCGGCCGGTTGCCTTGGGCGGTAACGACTTTTCTGGACGACGCGTATCAGCGCGGGGTGCTGCGCCAGGCTGGCGCGGTGTACCAGTTTCGCCACGCGCGGCTGCAGGAGCACCTCAGCCGTGAGTTCCGGACGCACGCCTGATGTCTGGGCGCCGGTCTCGCCACGGTGCCACGGCCTCCAACTGCGCCGCGACCCGCAACAGCATGTCCTCTCGCCCGGGCGCGGCAACGAGCTGCACCCCGATCGGCAGCCCAGCGGAACTTGTGTGCAGCGGAAGGGAAATCGCGGGCTGACCGGTGAAGTTGGCGAACGGCGTGAACGGTGCGAACTGCTGAGCCCGTCCCAATGGAGCCAGCGGGTCCGCCGGATCGGAACTGAGCGCGCCAGCCGGCAGCGGCGGTTCGGCCAGCGTCGGGGTGAGCAGGAGGTCGTGGTCCGCCCACCAGTCCACAACGGACCGGGCGAACCCAGCGACGCCGTCGACCGCGGCCTGCCGATCCGCCGCGGTCACCTCGGCGCCCAGCGCGCCGAGCGTCCAGTTGAGCGGTTCGACGTCCGCTTCGGTGACCTCGCGGCCCAGCTGGCGCCCGAGTTCGCCGAGCACCGAAGCCATGCCTGAGGTCCAGAACGCCGCGAACAGCCCGTCCAGCGTCGAGTCGCCCAGCGCGGCCGGGAAACCGGGTTCGACGTGATGTCCCAGCGATTCCAGCAGCCGAGCCGCCGAACGCGCGGCCTCGGCGCAGTCCGCGTGCACCGGTGCACCGTCGGGCCGGGTGTCGAGCAGACCGACGCGCAGCCGTCCCGGAGCGACGCCCAGCTCGACAGCTGTGTCGTCACGCGCGATACCCAGCAGCAGCGCGGTGTCCCGCACCGACCGCGTCACGGCCAGTTCGCTGATCAAGTCCCACACCGAACTCGCGCCCTGCCCGCTCGTCCGCGACGGCTTGAACCCGACCAGCCCGCAGCAGGACGCCGGGATGCGGATCGATCCCGCGGCGTCGGTGCCGTGCGCGGCAGGCACCATCCCCGCCGCCACCGCGGCCGCGGCGCCACCGCTGGACCCGCCGGGCGAAAGCACGGTGTCCCACGGGTTTCGAGTCGCTCCCCACGCCGCGGACTCCGCGGCGGGAACCGTGCCGAACTCGCTGCACGCCGTCCGTCCGGCGAAAACCAGCCCAGCCGCGCGGAACCGCGCCACCAGCGGGCTGTCCGCCGGGGCAGGCCGGGCCGACGCCTTGAGCGCGACGTTCCCGTTGGTGCACACCTGCCCGGCGACCTCGGTGAACAAATCCTTGACCAGGAACGGAACACCGGCGAGCGGCCCCGCCGGATCCGCCTCGCGCGCCTGGTCGAAATACCGCAGCGGGACCGCGCCGAGGGCCGGATCGAACCGCTCGATGCGTTCGATCGCCGCCTCGACGAGTTCGCCTGCCTTCACCTCCCCCGACGCCACCAGCGCGGCCTGCTCGGTCACGTCGAGCCAACGGGTCTGTTCGGCGAGGGAGGTCACCTCTCCGTTCTAGCCCGGGCAGCGGACCGGCGACGACGAACGCTGCCCGGCCGGACGAGATCCGTGCCCAGGAGACCTCAGCCGACCGGAGGCCGCGCGGCCCGCACTCGCACCGCGCTGCCCGCGCAGGCGATCACCGCCACGCCGCCCAGAATCGTCTGCCAGGTAAGCTGTTCGCCCAGGAATACCGCCGCCCACGCCAGGCTCAGCACCGGCTGCACCAACTGCACCTGGCTGACCTGAGTCATCGGGCCAAGGCCCAATCCCCGGTACCACGCGAAGAAGCCCAGGTACATGCTCACCACCGCCAGATACGCGAACGCGGCCCACTCCCCGACTGTCGCGTGTGGAGGGTGACTCGCCGTCGACACCACGGTCAGCGCGACCATCAACGGCGAAGCGACCACCAGCGCCCACGAAACGGTTTGCCACGCACCCAATTCCCGCGCGAGCAGCCCGCCCTCCGCGTACCCGACCGCGGCAGCCAGCACCGCGCCGAAGAAGAGCGCATCCGACCATTGCACTCCGCTGAGACCGCCGCCTTGCAGGACAGCGAAACCGATCGCGGCGGCGGCACCGACCGCGGCCAGAACCCAGAACGTCGCAGGTGGACGTTCGCTGGTGCGGAGCACCGCTACTACGGCCGTCGCGGCGGGGAGCAACGCGATGACGACGGCACCGTGGCTGGCGGACGCTGTCGTGAGGGCGTAGGAGGTCAGCACCGGAAACCCGATCACCACCCCGCCCGCGACGACCGCGAGGCGAACCCACTGGGCACCGCGCGGGAGACGTTGTTTGGTGACCATCAGCGCGATCGCGGCGAGCACCGCGGCGACCACTGCCCGCGCCGCGCCGATGAACATCGCCGAGAAGCCGTCGTTCTCCACCGCGACCCGGGTGAACGGCATCGTGAACGAGAACGCCACGACGCCGAGCAGGCCCCACCAGAGGCCGGTCCGGGGTAGCGCCGGTGCTACCGGAAGAGTAGCGCTATCCTTCAGTTTCATGTCCGACGATAGCAGCTCCCGGATCGCCTCGACCCTGCGCACGTGGATCAGCACCGCGCCGGCGGGGGCCAAGCTGCCGTCGTCGCGGGAACTGGTCGCGCGGTACTCGGCCAGCCCGGTGACCGTCCAGAAAGCACTGCGCAGCCTGTCTTCCCAGGGCCTGGTGGAAAGCGTGCCGGGCGTCGGCACCTTCGTCCGCGCACTCCCCGCCACCGGATCCGGCGACTACGGCTGGCAGACCGCGGCACTCGGCACCCCCGGGCACCGGCTGCTCAAACCACCCGCGGCCCTGCAGCCGGTATCTACTAACTCAGTAGCGCTTCACTCCGGTTATCCTGACCCGGAGCTGCTCCCGGAGCGCCTGGTCCGGAGCGCGTTCTCCCGAGCGGCCCGGACCGCCGCCCTGGTCGGACGGCCGCCGACCGCGGGCATCCCCGAACTGCAGGCCTGGTTCGCCGCGGAACTCCGCACCGCGACCCCGGCCGGAATCGCCCCGGTGACTCCGCGGGACGTCGTGATCACGCCAGGCAGCCAGAGCGGACTGGTCACCGCGTTCCGCGCACTGGCCGGACCGGGACAGCCGCTGCTGCTGGAGTCGCCGACGTACTGGGGAGCCATCCTCGCGGCGACGAAGGCGGGCGTCGCGGTCGTGCCGGTGCCGAGCGGCCCGAACGGACCGGACCCCGACGTGCTGGCCAGGACGTTCGAGCAAACCGGCGCGCGAGCCTTCTACGCGCAGCCCAGCTTCGCCAGCCCGACCGGCGCGCTGTGGCATCCCGACCTGGCCAGCCGCGTCCTCGACACCGTCCGCCGGCACGGTGCGTTCCTGATCGAGGACGATTCCGCGCACGATTTCGGCATCACCGCGGAACCCCAGCCGCTAGCGGGCCGCGACGACGACGGCCACGTGGTCTACCTCCGTTCCCTCAGCAAAAGCGTCTCCCCCGCGATCCGCGTCGCCGCCCTGATCGCCCGAGGCCCGGCCCGCGACCGGATCCTCGTCGACACGCTGGCGGAGTCGATGTACGTCAGCACCGTGCTGCAGACCGTCGCACTCGACATCGTGACCCAGCCCGCGTGGCGCACCCACCTGCGCCGGGTCCGCCACCAGCTCAAGACCCGCCGCGACCTGCTCCTCGCCGGCCTCCGCGACCACGCGCCTTCGGTGCACGTGGAATCCGTGCCCCAGGGCGGCCTGAACCTCTGGGCACGCCTGCCCGGCACGGTCGACCTGGCCCACGTCGTCCGCGACTGCGAATCCGCCGGCGTGGTCATCGGCTCCGGCGACGAATGGTTCCCCGCCGAACCGACCGGCCGCTTCATCCGGCTCAACTACGCCGGCCCCAACCCCGGCGCATTCGCCGACGCCGCGCACGTGATCCAGGAAGCCGTCGAAGCTAACACCGAGGCTTGAGAGTCCACAAAGGACTAACCCTCCTCCGCCCGCAACGCCGCCTTCTGCACCTTCCCAGCCGGCGTCAACGGCAGCCTGGGCCGAAGCACAATCTGACGCGGCACCTTGTAATCAGCCACCTTCCCCGCGCAGTACTCCTTCAACTCCTCCTCGGTCACCGCCGCATCCTGTGCCGGGACCACGTAATACCGCCCAATCTCCCCCAGAACCGGATCAGGCACGCCGACCCCAGCCGCCAGCAGGACGCCGGGATGCGCGGCCAGCACGTTCTCCACCTCAACGGGATAGATGTTGAACCCGCCCTGGACGAACATGTCCTTCGCCCGGCCGTGCAGCGTCAGGTAACCGGCCTCGTCCGACTGGGCCATGTCACCGGTGTGCAGCCAGCCGTCCGCGTCGATCGCGGCCGCGGTTTCCGTCGGCAGATTGTGGTAGCCAGCCATGATCGACGGCGTCCGGAACAGCAGTTCGCCAGTCTCGCCAGCCGGCAGCGCAGCACCGGACGGCGAGGCGATTTTCGCTTCCACACCAGGGAACGGGACCCCGATCGAACGCTCAGTGGCTTCCGTGCTCGCACCCCACGGCGTCATCACGACAGCACCGGACACCTCGCTCAGTCCGTACAGATTCATCACCGTCGCGTTCGGGAACGCCGCGGTAAGCCGTTGCAGCAGCGCCGGTTCCGCGTTCGCGCCGCCGGTGACCACCACGCGGATCGCCGAGGTGTCGACGCCCGCGAAACGCTCGTGGTTCAGCAGCAAGGTGTGCATCGTCGGCACGCCGACCCACATCGTCAGACCCGCCGTCCGGAACAGCTCTGCGGCGGCACCGGCGTCGAAGGACGGCAACAGCGCCGCCCGGCTCCCGGCGATCAGACAGGCCAGGACGCAGCAGGTGATACCGCTGACGTGGTTCAGCGGAACAGCCACCGGCACCACGTCCTCGGCGCTCAGCTGCAGATGGTCGGCTTCCATGGCGGCAGAAGCCAATTGCCCACGATGGGTCAGCGTCGCACCCTTGGGACGGCCGGTGGTGCCGGAGGTGTAGATGATCATCACCGGGTCGTCCTCGGCCACCGCCGCCGAGGCCGCGTCCAGCGCCGCGCGGTCCGGCTCCGCCGCGCCCAGGTCCGCGAAAGTCGCGACGGACACCCCGGGCAGCCGCAGATCTCCCAGCAGGGCAAGGAAATCGACGTCGCCCGCCGAAGGTTCGGTGACCACCAGACGCGCACCGGAGTCGGCGAGGATGTGCGCGAACTCCGTTTCCCGGTATCGCGGGCTCAACCCCACCACCGCCGCGCCGATCTTCGCGGCGGCGAAGTACACCGCGAGCCACTCCGGCGTCGTCCGCCCGTTGACCGCGATCCGGTCGCCGCGCAGCACGCCCCGCCGCAGGAAATCCGCGGCGATCCGGTCCGACCACGCGTCCATCTCGGAGAACCGGAGGTCGCGGGAACCGGCCGTCCAGCCGACGGCGTCCGCGGCGGCGGTGCGGAGCAGGTCGTGAATACGCGTCATCACTCGTCCTCACTGGTCAGGTGGGCGGCGAGGAAGCCGAGCTGATCCGCGACGACCTTGTCGACCACAGGCGGATGGTAGACGGTGAAGTGATCCGCGTCGTAGTGCCGCAGCACCGCCCGCGGCGCGTCGCGGGCCACGGCGGCGGCGATCGACGGGTCGATGAGGTTCTCGCGATCACACGCACAGATCAGCAATGGACACTGCACGCGCGAGGCCTGCGCGGCGGCGTTGTAGAACACCATGTCCAACCCGGACGCGGCGGTGATCCGGTTGTCGAACTCGTAGCCGTCCGGCGTGACCGATGCCCAGCCTTCCAGCGCACCGGGCTGGTTGACGAACGCCAGCTCGCCGGGCCGGCCGACCAGCCGGACGTACCGGCGCGGCAAGCGCAACGCCGACCGCAGCAGATCGGAGACGATCGGCCAGGTGAACCGCGCGAGGTGCCGCGGCCCGGCTCGCGCGACGACGGCCCGGCCGCTGAACACCGAACACTGCACCACCGCCGCGGCCAGCGACGGATGCCGAGCCGCCGCCGCGAGCACGTGACTGGCGCCGAAAGACGTGCCCCACAACGCGATCCGGTCAGCGTCGATCTCGGGCCGGGACCGGGCGAACGCCAGCGCCGCGTCGACATCCTCGGCGTAGCGGCGCTGGCTGACCAGCTGCCGCGGCACGCCGCCGGACTCGCCGAGATGCCGGAAGTCGAAGGCCAGCACGGCGAAACCCGCTGCGGCGAACCAGGTTTCGTACTGCGCGAGCATCATCTCGTGCGTCGCGCCGCCGCCGTGCACGAGCACGACCGCCGGATGCGGCCCCGGCCGGTCCAGGAAAGTCAGCCAAGCCGCGCACTGGTCGCGGCCGGAACGGAAAGCGGTGCGGAGGGTGGTGGTGCGGAGGGTCATCTCGGTCTCCCATCAAGTACCGTGTACGTGAACTCAGTTAAACACGTACCTTGTACTTAATCAAGGAGAATCATGCCCGCACCGCGGAAGTTCTCGCGCGGACGGCTGGTGACCGCCGCCCTCGCCTTGGTCGACGCCGCCGGACTGGACGGGCTGACGATGCGCAGCCTCGCGACCGAACTGGGCACCGGGCCGATGACGATCTACAACTACGTCAACGGCCGGGACGGGCTGGAACAACTCGTCACCGAAGCGGTGATGGCGGAGGCGACCTGGCCGGACCCGTCCGACGACTGGCGCGAAGACGTCCGCGCCGTCGCCGAGGGAATGTGGCGGGCGGTGCGGGCGCATCCGCACGCCATCCCGCTGATCCTGACCCGCCGCACCTTCGACCTGCCGACGCTGCGGCCGGCCGAGGCGCTGGTGCGGGCACTGGCCCGCAGCGGGCGGTCCGGGACCGAACTGCTGGTCGCGTTCCGCACCGTGTCCGCCTTCGTGGCCGGCTTCGCCCAGGCCGAACTGGCCGGTCCGCTCTCGCGCGACCTGGACGCCATGGAGACCACCGACCGGCTCGAAGACCTGGACGAAGCCGAGTTCACCGGTCTGCTCGAAATCGCCGAGGCGGCCGTGACGAGCGATCCGGAAGCCGAGTTCGCCGCCGGAATGCGCATCGTGCTGGCCGGGCTGGAAGGAAAAACCCGCTGACGACCAAAGCCCCGAAACGCGAAGCGGCGCAGGATGTTCGCCCGAGACCGAAGTGCCCCGCCTCTCCTGGCAGCGGAACCGGGTCGTCGTCCGTGAAGGACCCCTTGAAGGAATCTGATTCCCTCAAGGGGTCCTTCACGGACCTGCCGATCCGGTCCCTGGCTAGCCGCCCGCGTCGCTCAAGACAGGTGATGCACGTCCTGCAACCCGTACACCGGCGTCTCCAGCCCCTCGAACCGAGCCTTCAGCTGCAACGCCAGATACAGCGAGTAATGCCGCGACTGGTGCAGATTCCCGCCGTGGAACCACAAACCCTCCTGCTGGGTGGGCTTCCACATGTTGCGCTGCTCGCCCTCCCACGGGCCGGGGTCCTTCGTCGTGTCCGACCCGAGGCCCCAGCATTTGCCGACCCGGTCCGCGGTTTCCTGCCCGACCAGATCGGCGACCCAGCCGTTCATCGACCCGTAGCCAGTCGCGTAGACGACGACGTCGGCCTCCAGTTCGGTCCCGTCGGAGAGCACCACCGAGTTCGCGGTCAGGTGGTCGACCTGGCCGTGCGCGAGCTTGATGCTGCCGTTGGCGACGAGTTCCGAAGCGCCGACGTCGATGTAGTAGCCCGAGCCGCGGCGCAGGTACTTCATGAACAGGCCGGAGCCGTCGTCGCCCCAGTCGTGTTTGAACCCGGCCGCTTCGAGGCGCGCGTAGAAGTCCGCGTCGCGCTCGCGGATCGCTTGGTACACCGGGATCTGGAACTCCGGCATGATCCGGTACGGGATCGACGCGAAGATCAAGTCAGCCTTCTCGGTGGTGACGCCCGCGGCCAGCGCCCGCTCCGAATACAGGTCCCCGAGGCCAAGATCCATCAGCGAATCCGACTTCACGATGTGCGTGGACGAACGCTGCACCATCGTCACGTCCGCGCCGTGCTCCCACAGCGCCGCGCAGATGTCGTGCGCCGAGTTGTTCGACCCGACGACGACCGCCTTCTTGCCCGCGTACGCGTCCGGCCCCGGATGCTGCGACGAGTGGTGCTGATCGCCCTCGAACTCGTCCATTCCGGGGAACGACGGCAGATTCGGCTTCCCGGACATCCCGGTCGCGAACACGACGTGCCGCGGCGTGAGGACCACCTGCTCGCCGTCCCGGTCCACGGTGACGTGCCACTGCTTCGCGTCGTCGTCCCACGCCGCGGAGGTGACCGCCGAACGCGTCCAGTACGGCACTTCCATCAGCCGCGTGTACATCTCGAGCCAGTCCGCGATCTTGTCCTTCGGCGCGAACACCGGCCAGTTCTCCGGGAACGGCAGATACGGCAGGTGGTCGTACCAGACCGGGTCGTGCAGGCAGAGGTTCTTGTACCGCTTGCGCCACGAATCGCCCGGCCGGTCGTTGCGCTCCACCACCAGCGCGGGCACGCCGAGCTGGCGCAGCCGGGCGCCGAGCGCGATCCCGCCCTGCCCGCCGCCGATCACGACGACGTAGGGCTGCTGGTCGTAGCCGAGCGTCTCCTGCTCCTCGGCCCGTTTCTCCGCCCACGAACGGCGGCCGCGGACCACGCCGTGCTCGACGCCCTTGGGCCGCCGTTCCCGCTGCGACTCCTCGAACCCCTTCAGCTCGCGCAGGCTGGTGAGCAGCGTCCACGCGCCTTCTTCCTTCAGCCGCAGATGCCCTTTCGCGCGCCCGGCCGCGGTCTCGAATTCGATCCACGCTTCGGTGACGCCATTGGCCTCAGTGGCCGGTTCGGAGGTGCGGAACCCGCTCGGGTCGGTCGTCTCCAGACAGCCGCCGAGCAGACCGGCCACCCCGTCGCGGCCCTCGACGGTCTTGAGGTTCCAGGTGAACGAAACCAAGTCGCGCCAATAGGAATCGACGGCGAACAGCGCCGCGGCGGCCTCGACGTCGCGGGCGGTCAGCGCGGCCTCGAACCGGGCCAGCCAGTCCTCGACCCGGGCCTGCGGCGTACTCGCCTCCGCGATCCGGTCGACTGTCTGTGTCATCGCTACTCCTCGGACGTCGCTGTCGTGGTGTAGCGCCGATCACACTCCCCCGGCGAAGGGCCCGGCAAGGGTTGCAGCGAGTTGCACGCGCCGGTGCATGGAAACATCGGCGCAGGTCACCTATGCTGGGCGGCTAACGCGACGGTGCGGGAGGTGACTGTGGTGGTGCACAGTGCGGTGCCTCCGGGCCGCAACCTGCCCACCCACGCCCGCGACCTCGTCCGGATGCACGAAGCGGTCATCGGCGGCAGCCGTCCCGCGGTGCCGCCGCGGCCGCTCGTCTCGCGCTCCTGGTCCCGCGTGCTGAGCCTCGGCCTCACCGCCGACGGGATGAACGCCCGCGACTCAGTGCCCGGCGAAGAGGTCGAACGCCGCAGGCACGGCTCGCCGCTGCGGCACATCATCGAAGACCTCCGCCAGGTCGTCGGCGCGACCTCCGATTCGGCGCACATGCTCCTGGTGGTCACCGACGCGGACGGCATCATCCTGTGGCGCGAAGGCTCCTCGGCCGTCCGGCGGAAGGCGGACACGCTCGGCTTCACCGAAGGGTCCGAGTGGACCGAATCCCGCGTCGGCACCAACGCGATCGGCACCGCGCTCGCCGAGGCCGCGCCGATCGAACTGCTCGCCGGCGAACACTTCGAGCAGAACCAGCACCCGTGGTACTGCACCGCCTCGCCGATCCACGACCCGCGCACCGGCGAACTGCTCGGCGTCATCGACGTCAGCGGCCCGGCGCTGACCCTGCACCCGGCGATCGGCGCGCTCGTCGAAACCGGCAGGCGGCTGGCCGAGTCCGAACTCTGGCGCACCCACCGCCAGCGCCTCGAACGACTGCGCCAAATGGCTGAACCTGTCCTCGTTTCCGGCCCCGCGCTGGTCGTGGACGAGGACGGCTGGGTCGCACACAGCGTCGGCGTCTCCGCGGGCGAACGCATCGCCGCCCCCAAAGCCGGTCAGGTCGTCGCCGTCCCCGGCCTCGGCGCCTGCCTCCCCGAACCGATCGCCGACGGCTGGCTGGTCCGCCCCGCCAGCACCGCCCGCGCCGTCCGGCTCGAGCTCGACCTCACCCCCGCTCCCCTGCTGAGCCTCCAAGCAGGCGACACCGGCTGGCGGCGCCCCGTCACCAAACGGCACGCGGAAATCCTGGTCCGCCTCCACAAGGCAGGCCGCGAAGGCCTGTCCGCGGTCGCGCTGAGCCACGCCCTCTACGGCGACGCCGACCACCTGGTCACCGTCCGTGCCGAGGTCTCCCGCCTGCGCCGCCTGCTCGGCGCCATCGTCGACACCCGCCCCTACCGCCTGGCCGACGGCGTGCGGATGACTGTCCACGCAGGACAGTGACCAGCGGCGTCGCCAAAACCGGGCCCCCCGTGCAGCGTCGCCGAGGCGTCCGCTAATGTTTACGACACGTTGCACAGCAGCACGCGCGATTAGCTCAGCGGGAGAGCGCTTCCCTGACACGGAAGAGGTCACTGGTTCAATCCCAGTATCGCGCACTCCAGTCCACCCCAGGCTGGTGCGTTGCACAACGGGCGATTAGCTCAGGGGGAGAGCGCTTCGTTCACACCGAAGAGGTCACTGGTTCGATCCCAGTATCGCCCACGTCCGACGCTCGAGGCGAGGTGTGCCCGCAGATTGCGCGGGCCGTCTCGCCTCGGAGTGTTTTCTGGGGGTGCAACCCCCAGGCCCCGCCCGGCGGGGCTTCGCCCCCCGGACCCCCCGCCTTGGTTTCGTTTCGTAGGTGCGTTCATTCTGCTAGGAGGGCCAGGATTGCTTGGGCGGTTGCCGTCAGGGTTTTTGTTTGGCTTGCCTCGGTGAACCAGGCGTAGGTTGATTTTCGCAGGAGGGTGCCTGCGGAGATCACTTCGGCTATTGCGTTGCCTAGGGTTTCTGGGGTTGTGGACGCGGCGATTTGGCCGTTGATGCCTTCTTCGATTAGTTCGGTGGAGGCGTTTCCGTTGCCTGCTACCAGGACTACTGGGGTGGCTGCGGCGCACGCTTCTACTACGACTAGGCCGTAGCCTTCTCTGGCGGATGGGTTTACTACGCAGGCTGCGTTGCGGATGGCGGCGTCTAGTTCGGGTTGGCTGACGAAGCCTGGCAGGTCGATGACGGCGGTTAGGCCTAGGCGGTTGATTTCGGCTTGCACCAAAGCTTTTGTTGGGCCGTCGCCGTAGATGGTGGCGGTTAGGGCGGGTAGGTGGGTTCTTGCGGCGGCGATTGCGGCGGGGAGGGTTTCTACTCGCTTGTCTGGGATGTGGCGGCCGATGTAGATCGCTCGTGGTGGGGCGGTGAAGTTTGGGGGCGGTGTGTCTGCGACGTCGATTAGGCCTGGGCTGATGAGCGGGGCGGTGCGCAGGCCTGCGGTTTTCAGGCGGTTGGCGGAGAGTTGTGAGTGGCAGGTGGCGATGGGGCTTAGGCGGGCGGCTAGGTGTTGTAATGCCGTGGCGATTCGGCCGGTGACGGGGCCTGCGTATTCGCGCCATTGTGCTGGTTCCCATACTTCTAGCCAGTCCGCGGCGATGATGACGTTGCTGCCTGCCAGAGCTGCTCTCGTTGCCAGCACGTTGGTGGTTGGCAAGGCGCTTACTAGCACCGCGTCGTAGGCGGTTCGGTGGCGGAGCAGGTGGGTGAAGAGTCCGCGGGCGTAGCGGAGTGCTGGGCCGGGGCGGCGGGTGCCGTTGACGTCGTACAACTCCTGGTCCGCGTTGACCGCCACGATCCGGATTCCGTCGATGATCGGCGGCTCGGCCTCCGGCCAGAAGCGTCTGGTCAGGTAGGTCACGTCGTGGCCAGCGGCGGCGAACTCCTCGGCGAAGCGGCGGTACTGGCGTTCGCCGCCGCCCTTCGACCAGGGGAACAGGCAGTCGTAGGCGATGGCGATGCGCACCACGGGGTTCCTCCGCTTCGCGAGCGAACCGACGGACGGCGCGAGTATTCACCCGGCAGCCAGATCCGGGACACCCAGGTCGTCCATGCTCTCCTCCGGGCGAGCGGCGGCCGGTAAATCCGGGCGACCGCTGTCTCGCCGCGGACACGTGGAGGACAACACCATGGCGGGTACGAGTCGCCGGAACTTTCTCGGCATGGCCGGCGCTTCGCTGGCCGGGGCCGCGGCCGGAGGGCTGCTGCCCGGATCCATCGGGAAGGCGCTCGCGGTCGAACCGGCCCGCCGGTCGGGCACCATCGAGGACGTCGAGCACGTCGTGGTGCTCATGCAGGAGAACCGGTCCTTCGACCACTACTTCGGCACCATGCGCGGCGTGCGCGGCTACGGCGACCCCCGGCCGCACCTGCTGCCCAACGGGCGGCCGGTTTTCTACCAGCCGCCGGCGAAGGTGCGCACCTCCGGCTACAACGGCCGCGGGCTGCCCGACGACGCCGAGTACGTGCTGCCGTTCCCGCTCGACGCGCTGCGCACCAGCGAGCACATCGCCGGCACCCACCACGGCTGGGGCAGCGGCGAACCGCTCTGGAACGGCGGACGCTACGACGGCTGGGTGAACGAAAAGCAGGACGTGTTCACCATGACGTACCAGCAGCGGTCGGAGCTGCCGTACCACTACGCGCTCGCCGAGGCGTTCACCATCTGCGACGCCTACCACTGCTCCGTCCCGGCGGACACCGCGCCGAACCGGATCCTCCTGTGGTCGGGCACCATCGACACGCAAAACCGCCTCGGCACCAAGCAGAACGGGCCCGGGCTCTGGGAACGGCCGGACACCAACGGCTACAGCTGGACCACCTACCCCGAACGGCTGCAGAAGGCCGGCGTGAGCTGGAAGCTCTACCAGGGCGGCAGCGGCATCCCCGGCGAGCCGACGGACAACTACACCGACAACAGCCTCGAGTTCTTCGCGAAGTACCACGCGAAGGAAGGCGCGTCCGGCCCGCTGGTCGAGCAGGGTGTTTCGACGCACACGCTCAAGGAGTTCCGCGCCGACGTGCAGGCCGGGACATTGCCGCAGGTCACCTGGATCGTCCCGCCGTACAAGTACAGCGAGCACGCCGCCGCGTCCGCCAGCGACGGCGCGTACTACCTGAACCTGGTCCTCGACGCGCTCGTCTCGAACCCCGCGGTGTGGAGCAAGACCGTCTTCTTCATCAACTACGACGAGAACGACGGCCTGTTCGACCACGTCGTCCCGCCGATGCCGCCGCTGGTCAACCGTCCCGGCACGGACGGGCTGGTCTCGCGCTCGCTCGCGGCGAGCCTCCCCGACGAGACCCTCGACTTCGACAAGCTCCCGAAGGGCACCGGCGGCGCGCCGACCGGAGTCCCGCTCACCGGCAAACACCCCGCCGGACTCGGTTCCCGGGTGCCGATGCTCGTCGTGTCGCCGTGGTCGCGCGGCGGCTGGGTCTGCTCGGAAACCTTCGACCACACGTCGGTGCTGCGGTTCCTGGAGGCCCGGTTCGGCGTGGCGGAGCCGAACATCAGCGCGTGGCGCCGGTCCGTGTGCGGCGACCTCACCTCGGCGTTCGACTTCTCCCGCCCGCAGGCCAAACCGGTCGTGACGCCCACGCCCGCCCCACTGCCGAGCAAGAACCAGCCGTTCTCGGTGAAGCTGCCGCAGACGATGCCGAAGCAGGAGCCGGGCGTCCGACCCGCGCGAGCGCTGCCGTACCGGTTCACCGCCGGGCTTTCCGGCAAACGCGACGGCCGCTCAATCTCGGTGCAGTTCACCAACAACGGCACCGCTGGCGCGTACTTCTACGCCTACGCGCACGGCGATTCGCCCCGCCGCTACACCGTCGCCGCGCACGACACCGTCAGCGACATCTGGGAAGGCGCCCCGGGCACCGACGAGCACGGCAACTACGACCTGCGCGTGACCGGCGCGAACGGTTACCTCGCGCAGTTCACCGGCGTCACCGCGGACACCAGCGAGCCCGAGGTTTCGGTGTCCACGAACAACTACGGCGCGCCGCTGCTGACGCTGACCATCACGAACCCGGGCCGTCAGCGCCGGAAACTGAAGCTGCGCAACGACTACGGCCACGGTGCCGACCGGACAATCGTGCTCGGCCCCGGCGAAACCCGGCGGGTGCCGTGCGAAACGGCGTCCGCGTTCGGCTGGTTCGACCTCTCGCTGACCGACCCGGCCGCGCCCGGGTATCTGCGCCGGTTCGCCGGGCACAACGAGACCGGACGGCCCAGCTTCAGCGACCCCGGCCCGCGGCGGTAACCCCAGCGTGAACGCCCGGCCGGAGGATTCCGGCCGGGCGCCGGGCTAAAGTCCGCGCATGAAGCGCGCACAGGTGGCCGACGGGCTGGACCTCTACCTGCCCGTATCCACCACCCGCCCGGCGCAGGCGCTCGAAACCGCATTGCGCGCCGCGGTCGTCGACGGCCGGCTTCCGGTGGGCACCCGCCTGCCCGCCTCGCGCGCGCTGGCCACCGACCTCGGCATCGCTCGCAGCACCGTTTCCGAGGTCTACTCGCGACTCGCCGCCGAAGGCTGGCTGGAGAGCCGCGTCGGTGCCGGAACGTGGATCGCCGGCTTCCCCCAGCAGGCGCAACCGGCTGCCGCGCAACAACAATCGCCACCGGAGTACGAGCTTCGCGGCGGTCTCGCCGACGCTGGCGACTTCCCGCGCAGCCAATGGAGCGCGCAAACCCGTCGGACGCTTTCGGAACTTCCGGTGTCAGCGTTCAGCTACGCACCTCCCGAAGGCGTGCCCGAACTCCGCGACACCCTCGCCGGCTACCTCGCCCGCACCCGCGGCGTCACCGCGACAAGCGTCCTGATCGGCAGCGGCTTCGGCGATCTTCTTTCCTTGACCTGCCGGAGCATCCGCGCCCGCGGCGGCAAGCGGATCGCCGTCGAGGAGTACGGACACGAACGGCACCGGCGCATCATCGCCGAATCGGGGCTGGAGATCGTCCCGATCCGCGTCGATGAGGAGGGTGCCGACCTCGCGGACACCAAAGCCGACGCGGCCTTCCTCACGCCAGCCCACCAATTCCCCACCGGAGTACCGCTCTCCCCGGAACGCCGCCGAGCAGCCGTCGAGTGGGCGAACACCCACGGCGCACTGCTCCTGGAAGACGACTACGACGGCGAATTCCGCTACGACCGCCGCAGCATCGGCGCACTCCAAGCCCTCGCGCCGGACCGGGTCGTGTACCTGGGCACGTCGAGCAAAGCCCTCGCCCCGGCCGTCGGTGTCGCGTGGGCAGTGGCCCCAGCCGAGCTTCTCCCCGAGCTGCTCCGGCAACGGAGCCTCAGCGGCGTCACGCCAAGCGGCCTGCACCAGCAGGTCCTCGCCCGTTTCCTCGACTCCCACGAATACGACCGCGCCGTCCGCAGACGCCGGGCCACCTTCCGGACCCGCCGCGAACTGTTCGCCCAGCTCCTCGCCGAACGCACCCCGGACTTGCGGCCCGGCGGCCTCGCCGCGGGCCTGCAATGCCTGGTCGAACTCCCGGACGCCGCCGCCGAAGAACGCACGCTCGCCGCCGCACGCCAGTTCGGCGTCGCCCTCGAAGGACTCGCCGACTACCGCGCACCCGGCGGCAACCCGGACCGCGCCGGGGTCGTCATCGGCTACGGCGCGGTGTCGTCCGCCCGAGCCACCCGCGCACTCACCCTCGCCGCCGACGCCCTGGCAAATGGACTGAGTTCTTGACGCTAGATTGGCCGGGAAGTCGGTCCATTCGCGACCTAATCTAGGTCCATGACAACGACGATCCCGATCCCCCAGCGTCTCGATTTCGACGCGCTGGCCCCGATTTTCTCCCGCGCGATGAGCACTTTGGACGACGCCGCGACCCAGCAGCTCGACCACGCCGGCATCGACCCGGGCCTGCGCGAACTGGTCCGCCTCCGCGCCTCCCAGCTCAACGGCTGCGCGTACTGCGTCGACATGCACTCACAGGCCGCGCGCAAGGAAGGCGTCACCGCACAGCGGGTCGACGCGCTCGCCGTCTGGGCGGAATCCGGCCTGTTCACCGCTGCCGAGCGGGCCGCGTTCGCACTCACCGAAGACGTCACGCGCCTTTCCGAAACGCACGTGCCGGAGTCAACCGTCTCCGACGCGGTCGCGGCCTTCGGCGAGGAAGGCGCAGCCGCGTTGATCTCGCTGATCACCGCTATCAACATGTGGAACACGGTCGGCGTGACGACCCGCTGCTGGTCGGTCAGCCCGGCATGAACACCGCGATCCGGAGACTCGCCACCGCGCAAGCCCTGACCTCGGCGGGCGACGGCGCGGTACTGGCCGTGTCCGCCGTCCACTTCACCACCCGGGTCGGCCTGCCGGCGGGAATCGTGGCGCTCGGGCTGTCGCTCGGCGCCGCGACGAGCCTGACCACCACCGTTCCGTTCGGGACGCTGCTGGACCGGATCGGCGCACGTCGAGCACTCGCCGCGGCCACCGTCGCCGCGGTCGCGGGCCTGGTGTTGTTCGCCGTCGCGCACACTGTTCCGCTGTACATCGCCGCGTGCGCGCTCTTCGCCTGCGGGCAGAGCGCGCTCGCGGCGGGCCGCCAAGCCGTGGTCGCGACCGTCGTGGCTCCCGAAGGCCGCGTCCAGGCTCGCGCGCTGCTGCACACCGCCGTCAACATCGGCATCGGCACCGGATCCGGCTTAGGCGCACTGGTACTGGCCGCAGGCACCAACGCGGTCACCGTTTTCGTCGTCGACGCCGGATTGTTCGTCTTCGCCACCGCGCTGTACCTGCACGCCGGGCCGGACGCACCCGCCGAACGCCAACCCGGCTGGCCCGCCCTGCGCGACCGCCGCTACGTCACGCTGACCGTGCTGGCCGCGATCACCCAGCTGACCATGCCGATCCTCAGCGTCACCCTTCCACTGTGGATAGTCACCCGCAGCTCCGCTCCACAATGGACCTCCGCGGTCGTGCTGCTGGCCAACACCGTCCTCGTCGTACTCCTCCAGCTGCCGATCAGCCGACGGGTCCGCGACGCCCGCACCGCCCGCCGATCCCTTGCCGCAGCTGGAATCTTCCTGATCGCCGCCTGCACGGTCTTCGGCTCGCTCGGCGCTTCAGCACACCCAGTCGTCCTGGCGTTAGCCGGCGCGCTCCTGCTCACCGTCGCCGAAACGACCGCCTCCGCCGGAGCCTGGCATCTCGCGTTCAGCCTTGCCCCGGAAGGACATCAAGGCCAATACCAGGCCCTGTTCTCCACCAGTACCGCGCTCGCCCGCATCACCGGACCGATCGTGCTGGTCCCGCTCGTGCTGACGTTCGGCTTCCTCGGCTGGACGCTCGCCGGGCTCGGGATGCTGGCCGCGGCCGGCGCGCTCGCGGCGATGGCCGTCCCTCAGCGGAAAGCGGACTGCCCGGTGATCGCCTGACCGACCACCAGCGTGTGCATCTCCACCGTGCCCTCGTAGGTGAGCACCGATTCGAGGTTGTTCATGTGCCGGATCACCGGGTATTCCAGCGAAATCCCGTTCGCGCCGAGGATCGTGCGCGCGGTGCGGCAGATCTCGATCGCCTCGCGGACGTTGTTCAGCTTGCCGAGGCTGACCTGTTCCGGCCGCAGCACCCCGGCGTCCTTGCGCCGTCCCAAGTGGATCGCGAGCAGCAACGCCTTGGTGTACTCGAGCGTCATGTCGACAAGTTTCTGCTGCGTCAGCTGGAACGCGGAGATCGGCTTCCCGAACTGCGTGCGGTCCTCGGCATACGACATCGCCGCCTGCAGGCACGAACGCGCCGCGCCGACCGAACCCCACACGATGCCGAAGCGGGCTTCGTTGAGGCAGCTCAACGGTCCCTTCAGCCCGGTGACCTCCGGCAGCACCGCGTCCGCGGGCAGCCGCACGCCGTCCAGCACGAGTTCGCTCGTGACCGAAGCGCGCAGCGAAAGCTTGTGCTTGATCTCCGGCGCGGAGAAGCCCGGCGTGTCCGTGGGCACCACGAAGCCGCGCACGCCCTCGTCGGTCTGCGCCCACACGACGGCGACGTCGGCGACGCTTCCGTTGGTAATCCACATCTTCCGGCCGTCGAGAACCCAGTCGCCGCCGTCGCGCCGCGCGCGGGTGCGCATGCTGGCCGGGTCCGAGCCGGCGTCCGGTTCGGTCAGCCCGAAGCAGCCGATCGCCTCGCCCGCCGCCATCGACGGCAGCCACTGCTGCTTCTGCTCCTCCGAACCCCACTTCCAGATCGCGAACATCGCGAGCGAACCCTGCACCGACACCAGCGAGCGGATGCCCGAGTCGGTCGCTTCCAGCTCAAGGCAGGCGAGCCCGTACTCGGTCGCCGACATCCCGGCGCAGCCGTAGCCCTCCAGGTGCATGCCGAGCACCCCGAGCGAGCCGAGATCCTTGGCCAGCCCGCGGACGTCGGGCAGCTCGCCGCGTTCGAACCAGTCGCCGACGTACGGGTCGATCCGCTCGGCGCAGACCCGGCGGACCGCGGCCGCGATCGCCTTCTCGTCCTCGGTGAACAGGTCGCCGAGCCCGGCGGGGTCGCGCGGATCCAGCGGCGGCATGGACTTCGTGGCGCTCATTTCTTCTCCTCTGCGAGCCAGCGGCGAATCTCGTCGCTGTGCTGCCCCAGCCGGGGCGGGGCGGTGTAGCGGGCGACCGGCGTGTCCGAATAGCCGATCGGATGCCGGACCTGGGGCGGCGCGTCGTCGCCGACCGGCACGGTGGGGGCGAGCCCGAGCGATTCCGCGAGCTTGAACCCGTCCGCCAGATCGCCGACCGGCCCGGCGGGCACCCCGGCCTCGGTCAGCTTCGCGGCCCAGACGGCCACGGTGTCGGTGCCGAGCCGTTGTTCGAGCGCGGCTCGCAGCTCCGGACGGTTGCGCACGCGTTCGGCATTCGTCGCGAACCGCTCGTCGCCGGCCAGCTCCCGAACGCCCAGCACCTCGGCGAGCCGTGCGAACTGGCCGTCGTTGCCACAGGCCAGCGCGAGCACATCGTCCTTGCAGCGCAACGTTTCGTACGGTGCGATCGACGGATGCGCGTTGCCCATCCGGCGCGGCGCACGCCCCGTCGTGAGATAAGAGGAAGCCTGGTTGGCCATCGAACCGAGCAAAGTGGACAGCAGATTCACCTCGACCCGCTGTCCCCGTCCGGTTTTCTCGCGGGCCCGCAACGCCGCGAGAATGCCGATGGTGGCGTCCTTCGCGGCGAGCACGTCGACCAGCGCGACGCCGACCTTCGCCGGTTCGCCGTCCGCCTCGCCGGTGACGCTCATCAGCCCGCCCATCGCCTGCACGAGGAAGTCGTAGCCGGGCAGGTCCGCGTCGCCGCCGAAGCCGGAAACCGAGCAGTACACAATGCCGGGATTACCCACCCGGACGGATTCGTAGTCGAGCCCGCGCCGCCGCAAAGCACCGGTCCGGAAGTTCTCCACGAGCACGTCGGCGCGCCGGGCGAGTTCGCGCGCCAGCACCTGGTCGTCCGGATCGCCGAGGTCGAGCACCACGGACTGCTTGGACCGGTTCGCGCATTCGAAGTACGAACTGGAGTGCGCGGTCCACGGCGGCCCCCAGCCGCGGGTGTCGTCCCCGGAACCGGGCCGCTCGACCTTGATCACCGTCGCCCCGAGGTCGGCCAGGTTCACGCACGCCAGCGGACCGGCCAGCACCCGGCTGAAGTCCGCGACGACGACACCGTCCAGTGGCATGCTCACGAGCGCACCTCCTCGCTACGCATACTGGCATCAAAATACGTATTTACGCAACCTGCAGGTCCGGGTAGAGTTCCCGATCACCCGAGGAGAGAAAGCACCGATGCCGACGCACCCCACGCCGGACGGCCGCCCGAGGCCGCACCACCGGATGATCGACCGGGTGTCGACCATCCTGGACCGGGCCGCGCGCTCCCGGAACGGGGTCACGCTCACCGAGTTCGCCCGCGAACTCGACGCGCCGATGAGTTCGATCCAGGGCCTGGTCAACGGCCTGGTCGCGACCGGATACCTCGACGAGCACGACCGCCGCTACTCCCTCGGCCCGGCCCCGTTCCTGCTCATCCGGCTGGCCGGCCGCCCCACCGTCACCACGGTGTCGCACGAGGACCTCGAAGCGCTGCACGCGGAAACCGGGATGACCGCGGTGCTGGCGATCCTGGTGGGCAGCGACCTCTACTACGTCGACTACGCCTCGCACGACCCGCGCTACGCCTACCTCGCCGAAGGCTTCGTGCGCCGTTCGCCGATCCGGACGTCCACCGGCTGGATCTTGTTGGGCTCCATGGAAAACCGCGATCTGTGGCCGCAGATCGGCGCGCTGCCGCCCGCGGACGCGGAACTGGTCGAGCGCTTCGTGCAGGACCTGATGCGCATCCGCGCCGAAGGCCTGGTCGCCGCGCCGAACGCTTCCACCGAAGCGGACGGCGTGTCCGTCGCCGTGGTCGAGGACGGCCGGACCGTCGCCGCCGTCGGGATCATGGGCAGCCACACCGAAGTGGCCCAACGCAAAGACGAACTGATCGAGGTGCTGGGGCGGCACCGAATCGAGTGGCAGAAGCGGGCTTAGTCCGCCTCGATGCCCGAGAGCTTCGCCAGCACCTCGCCGTCCGGATCCAGCTCCTCCTCCACCTCGGCCAGCTTCGCCGAGGCCCGCTGATACGCACTGCGCCCGCGCGGCGCGAGATACACCCGCACCCGCCGCCGGTCCTCCGCGTCCACCTCGCGATACGCCGCCGCGGTGGTGACCAGCCGGTCCACCACCCGGGTCAGCGTCGGCCCAGTCACCAGCGTGCGCCCGGCCAGCTCGGTCATCGTGAGCCCGTCGCCAGCCACGAGCGCGTCCAGCACCAGCCAGCCGTCGAGGGTCAGCCCCTCAGTTTTGAGCAGAGGCTCGATCCGCAGCGTGACCGCCCGTGCGGTGCGGGTGAGCGCGCGGACCAACGACGCCTCGGCCGCCTGTGCCTGCCTCATCCGCCCGCCCTCGTTCCGCCCTTGCGCAAATGCCTCCGCATTGTAAGACTTTCAGATGGAAGCAAGTCAACCGGCAAAGAAGCCCGGAGCCGGCATGGGACTCGGAGTCGCCAGCCGCGCGAGCGCGTTGCGCGTCGCGCTGGTCGTCCCGCTGCAGGGACCGGCCGGGCTTTTCGGGCCTTCGTGCGAGGCGATCAGCGAACTCGCGGTCCGGGAACTCAACGACGCGGGCGGAATCCTCGGCCGCGAGGTGACGCTGGAGGTCGTCGACGGCGGCGCGGCCCCGGCCCAGGTCGCTTCCTCGGTACGCCGCCTGGTCGACGCGGGCGAGATCGACGCGGTCACCGGCTGGCACATCTCGTCAGTCCGCAACGCGCTCGCGCCGGTCCTAGCCGACCGCGTGCCGTATGTGTACACATCGCTGTACGAAGGCGGCGAAAGTCGTTCTGGCATCTACTGTTCCGGCGAAGTCCCGCGCGTGCAGATCCAGCCCGCGCTGCGGTGGCTGCGTGACAACTGCGGCGCGCGCACCTGGTTCGTGGCGGGCGACGACTACGTGTGGCCGCGCGGTTCCGCGGACGCGATCCGGCGCTACGCAAGGGAACTCGATCTCCAGATCGTCGGCGAAGCGTTCGTCGGGCTCGGTTCCGGAGACATGACGCGGCTCGTCCGCCGCGTCGAAACGTCGGCGTGCGACGGCGTGCTGATGCTGTTCGTCGGACAGGACGCGGTGCGGTTCAACCGCAAGTTCGCCGCGCGCGGCCTGCACGAGCAGATGCTGCGCTTCAGCCCGCTGATGGAAGAAAACATGCTGCTCGCCAGCGGAGCCGAGGCAACCCGAAACCTCTTCGTGTCCGCCGCGTACTTCCGCTCACTGGTCACCGCGGACGCGATGGACCTGCTGGGCCGCTACGTCCACCTGCACGGCCCGACAGCTCCGCCGCTCAACAACGCGGCCGAATCCTGTTACGAGGGCCTGCACACGCTCGCCGAACTCGCCCGCCGCGCGGGCACTCCGGACCTGCGCGCGCTGAACGCCGCCATCGACGGCGTCGCCTACGACGGACCGCGCGGCACCGTCGAATTCCACGGCCAGCAAGCCGCCCAGCACGTGCACCTCGCCGCCGCGCACGGCTGCGACTTCGATCCGATCACCCGGCTCTGACCCGTCCCGTTCCGGCCTTGACGGCGCCGTCTCGCGCATTTATTTTCACTTGACAGTATTTCATCTGGTACCAACTGAGGAGCGTGCGATGAACAACGTCGGCCTGCTCTACGTCGGGGCGGTACTGCTGGTCAACGGGCTGATGCTGCTCGGGCGCGTGCCCGCGCGATCGGCCGCCGCGCTGAATCTGTTCGTGGGCGGGCTGCAGTGCGTGACGCCGACGGTGCTGATCATCCAGGCGCACGGGGATTCCGAAGCGATCCTCGGCGCGTCCGGGCTGTTCCTGTTCGGCTTCACCTATCTGTACGTCGGGATCGCGAACCTCGCCGGGCTCGAACCCGAGGGCATCGGCTGGTTCTCGCTGTTCGTCGCGGGCGCCGCGATCGTGTACGCCGGCCTGGCGTTCTGGCGGCAGGACGATCCGGTGTTCGGCGTCATCTGGCTCGCCTGGGCCCTGCTGTGGGGCCTGTTCTTCCTCGTGCTCGGGCTCGGCCGCGAGGAGCTGACCCGGTTCACCGGCTGGGCGACTGTCCTGCTGAGCCAGCCGACCTGCACGCTGCCCGCGTTCCTCGCGCTCACCGGCGGCTACCGCTCCACCACGGGCGCCGCGCTCATCGCCGGCGCGATCGCCGTCCTGCTCGTCGTCCTCGCCGCGGTACTCGGTTTCCGCGGCCAGCCCCGCTCCGTCCACGACCGCGCCGCGGCCGCGGCCTGACCCATCCACCTAAGGAGAAATCCCATGCGACACGGTGACATTTCCTCCAGCCCGGACACAGTCGGCATCGCGGTCGTGAACTACAAGATGCCTCGGCTGCATTCGAAGGCCGAGGTGCTGGACAACGCGCGCAAGATCGCCGACATGGTGGTCGGCATGAAGAGCGGCCTGCCCGGAATGGACCTCGTCGTCTTCCCCGAATACTCGACGCAGGGGATCATGTACGACGAGCAGGAAATGTACGACACCGCGGCGACCGTCCCCGGCGAGGAGACCGCGATCTTCTCCGCCGCCTGCCGCGAAGCCGACACCTGGGGCGTTTTCTCGATCACCGGCGAACAGCACGAGGACCACCCGAACAAACCGCCGTACAACACCCTGGTGCTGATCGACAACCACGGCGAAATCGTGCAGAAGTACCGGAAAATCCTGCCGTGGTGCCCGATCGAGGGCTGGTACCCGGGCGACACGACCTACGTCACGGACGGCCCGAAGGGGCTCAAGATCTCGCTGATCATCTGCGACGACGGCAATTACCCGGAAATCTGGCGCGACTGCGCGATGAAGGGCGCGGAACTGATCGTCCGCTGCCAGGGCTACATGTACCCGGCGAAGGACCAGCAGGTGCTGATGGCGAAAGCCATGGCATGGGCGAACAATTGCTACGTCGCGGTCGCCAACGCGGCCGGTTTCGACGGCGTGTACTCGTACTTCGGCCATTCCTCGATCATCGGTTTCGACGGCCGGACCCTCGGCGAAACCGGCGAGGAAGAGTACGGAATCCAGTTCGCCCAGCTGTCCCTGTCGGCGATTCGCGACGCGCGCGAGTACGACCAGTCGCAGAACCACCTGTTCAAACTGCTGCACCGCGGCTACTCCGGCGTGCACGCGGCAGGCGACGGCGACAAGGGCGTCGCGGACTGCCCGTTCGAGTTCTACCGCACCTGGGTCACCGACGCGCAGAAGGCGCAGGAGAACGTGGAGGCCATCACGCGCAGCACCGTCGGCGTCGCCGAATGCCCGGTCGGCGAGCTGCCGGTCGAAAAGACCAAACAGGCCTGATTCTTCGTGCTGAGGGCCGGTTTCGGTTCAGGGAAAGGACACCATGCCGTTCATCACCGACAGGTATCACGACCAGAACCGGAACCGGCAACCAGCCGCTCCGGCCCCCGCCCCCGCAGTGTCCACTCCGGACACCCCCGACGCACTCGCCGAACGCCTGCGCGGCCGCGTCCTCGGCCAAGACCCCGCCATCGACGCGGTCGTCCGGGCGATCACCCTCGCCCGCGCCGGAGCCACCGAACCCGACCGTCCACCCGCGACAGTCCTGCTGCTGGGCCCCACCGGCGTAGGCAAAACCGAACTGGTCCGCCAGGTCGCCGCCGCCCTGCGCTCCGGCCCGGACGATCTGTGCCGAGTGGACATGAACTCCCTCGCCCAAGAACACTACGCAGCCTCCTTCAACGGAGCCCCGCCCGGATACGCCGGAAGCAAGGAAGCCTTCACCGTCTTCGAACGATCCACTGTGGAGGGTGACCCGTACACGCCGGGCATCGTCCTCTTCGACGAAGTCGAAAAGGCCCACCCAACCGTCCTGCGCACCCTTCTAGGCGTACTGGACAACGGAATCCTGCGCCTGGCGAACGGTCAGGAGAAAATCTCCTTTCGCAACAGCTACGTCTTCCTCACCTCAAACCTGGGCTCGAAAGAACTGGCCCGCCGCCGCGGCTCCCACTGGCGCTCGCTCCTAGACCGCGGCCACACCCGACGCGCCGTAGTCGACAAAGCCCTGCAATCGTTCTTCGACCCGGAATTCCTGAACCGTATCGACGAAACGGTGATCTTCGACGAGTTGGACCGCACCACCATCGAACAAGTCGCCCGCCTGGAAACCGACCTCCTGCGCGCAAGACTCCGCCGCCGAGGCGTCGACCTGCACGTCGACGAATCCGCCGTCCGCCTCCTGGCCGACCAGGGCTTCGACCCGGTCTACGGCGCCCGCGGCCTGCGCCGCACCCTGCGAACCCACCTGGCCGCTCCGGTAGCCGCCGAAATCATGCGCGTACGCCCGACCGGCACCACCCCGCTCCGAATCACCGCGACCGCCGCCGCCGGCACGATCCGCGCGACCGCCACCGATCCGGAGTCTTGACGCCACGCGACCGCCTCTCTAAGTTCTCCGGACATAGGACGTGGGACATCCCATGTCCGGAGCGAGAGGCGGTCCCCCTGGTGCTCCCGAAAACAATCACGCTCGCGCTGGCTCTGGCCCTCCTCCCGGCCCCACCAGCCGCCGCGACCCCGCGCTGCACGTCGTCGACCCCGTTCACCTCAGGCACCGAGGGCTACCACACCTTCCGCATCCCCGCCGCGATCCGCACCACGAACGGCTCGCTGATCGCCTTCGCCGAAGGCCGCCGCGACTCCGCGGGCGACTCCGGAGCCATCCACACCGTCGCCAAAACCTCCCGCGACGGCGGCTGTACCTGGGGCGCCCTGCGCGTAATCGACAGCAACGGCGAAGCCACCGCCGGAAACCCGACCCCAGTCGTAGCCCGCAACGGCGACCTGATCCTGTTGACTGTCCACAACGGACCCGTCAGCGAAAAGGCGATCATGTCCGGCACCGTGTCCCCGCAAGACACCCGCCGCGTCTTCGTCCAGCGCAGCCCCGACAACGGCCTCACCTGGACCCCCGCCCGCGACATCACCGCCACCACGAAACTGCCGTCCTGGCGCTGGTACGCCACCGCCCCCGGCCACGCGACCCTCCTCCAGCACGGCCGCTACGCAGGCCGAATCATCGTGCCCGCCAACCATTCCAGCGCTCCACCCGCCGGTTCCCCGGACGTCGGCACCGAAGCCAAGTACTACGGCGGCCACGACCTCTACAGCGACGACAACGGCCGGACCTGGCACATCGGCTTCACCGACGACCCGACCGACGGCGTGCTCGCCCCCAACGAAACCACCGCCACCGAACTACCGGACGGCACCGTCTATTTCTCCAGCCGCAACCAGGGTTCCGCCCCCGCACACCGCCTAGACGCCTACAGCCGAGACGGCGGCCGCACCCTGACCCGCCCGTACCAGCCACAACCGACCATCTCCGGCCCGAAGGTAGAAGGCTCCGTCCTGCAAACCCGCCGAGCCCTCCTGTACTCCGGCCCCTCCGCCCCCGATACCCGCCACACCATGCAACTCCGAACCAGCCCAGACCACGGCCAAACCTGGCACCCAGCCACCGTCCTCGCCGACGCCCCCGCCGGCTACTCCGACCTGGTACAACCGGATGGAGCAACGGTCGGCGTCCTCTACGAAACCGGCGAAACCAGCGCGTACGAGAAGATCGATTTCCGCCGACTGCCCCTGTAACCCCGGCCGCGCCCGTAAAATCGGCCGCATGACGGACCCGTGGCTACGCCGCTTCCACCCCGCCGACGACGCCCCCGCCCGTTTGGTATGCCTGCCACACGCAGGCGGCTCGGCCCCGTTCTTCCACCCGGTGTCCAAGGCATTGGCCCCCGCCGTCGACGTACTGGCCGTGCAATACCCCGGCAGGCAAGACCGCATGGCCGAGCCGCCCCTGCGCACCATCGAAGAGCTAGCCGACGGAGTCACCCAAGCCCTGCTGGCGTGGCTGGACCTGCCGGTAGTGCTCTTCGGCCACAGCATGGGCGCGACGCTCGCGTACGAGGTGGGCCTGCGCCTGGAGTCCAGGGGAACACCCCCGGAAGCAGTAGTGATCTCCGGCCGCCGAGCCCCGTCCCGCCAGGTAAACGACCAAGTCCACCTCCGAGGCGACGAGGGTTTGCTGTCGGAGATCGAAGGCCTGGCGGGCACCGACCCGAGAGTCCTGCGCGACCCGGAACTGCGAGAACTGTTCCTCCCAGCCCTGCGAGCGGACTACACGGCCATCGAGACCTACATCCCCAGCCCAGGCCCGCTCACCGTGCCGATCCACGCCCACACCGGAGACTCCGACTCCCACGCCCCGGTCGAGGACGTACAGGCCTGGTCCACCCACACCCGCGGCGACTTCACCCTGACCACCTACCCGGGCGGGCATTTCTACCTGGTAGACCACGTACCGGCTATTACGGATGCGTTGCTGAAGCTGACCACCAGCGTGGTTTAGCCCTCCGTTGCCCGGCTAGGTGCTCTTGCCCGCTGGCTGGTGCTTTTGGGAGCTGCGGCCGTCGCACCTCGCCGCTGTGTCTCTGGGCTTCGCTTCACCGCCGCGCCTCTGGTGCCTGGCTGTGCTTCGCCGCCGCGCCTCCGACACCCGGCCCGCGCCTTACCCCGTCCCCGGACGCGCCTCACCACCGTCCCCAGACTGTCGGCTGCGCCTCCCCCACCTTCCTCCCGGCACCTGACTGCGCCTCGTCACCTTCCCTTCAACACCCAGCTGCGCATCGCCACTGTCCCCCAGACTCCCGGCCGCACCACACCGCCGTCTCCCAGACTCCCGGCCGCACCACACCGCCGTCTCCCAGACTCCCGGCGGCACCTCGCCACCGCCGCCCCTCCGACAACCAGCCGCACCTCACCACCGTCCCCGACGGCTGACCATGCCTCGCCACCGCAGGCTCCCCGTCCACAGCCCCGTAGGCTGCCAACCATGGAACTGCGCAGGATGTTCGCCGGTCTAGGCCGCAGCAAGGCTTTCGCCGCCTTCGGCCAAGCGATGATGCCCGCCGACCGCCTGCTCCTCCGCATCAGCGGCGGCCGCCTGGGCGTAGGCGCGGCAGTCGGACTGCGCACCCTCCTGCTCACCACCATCGGCCGAACCACCGGCGAACCACGCCAGGTCCCGCTGCTGTACGTAGAACGCTCCGGCGGCTACGCAGTAATCGGCTCCAACTGGGGCGGCGAACACCACCCAGCCTGGACCGCGAACCTCCTGTCCCACCCCACCGCGACGGTCTCCGTCCACGGCCGCACCATCCCCGTCCAGGGTCGCCTCCTGAAGGACGCCGAACGCCAGGAAATGTGGGACGCCGTCGCCTCCTATTGGCCCGCCTACGACCGCTACGCCGAACGCGCCGCCCACCGCGAAATCCGCGTGTTCCTCCTGGAGCGCACCAACCCAGCCGCCTGACCGGAACCCACGCCACCCCGGACCACCTGGTTCGTCCGACTCACTCGCCAGGCTGCCCGCTCGCCCAGCCGCCCCGCTCGCCCAGCCGCCCCGCTCATCCAGCTGCCCCGCTCGTCCAGCTGCCACTCGCCCGGCTACCCCCGCTCGCCAAGGCCGCCCGTTCGCCAGGCAACCCGCCTACCCCTCCAAATCAGAGACCTCACCGCCTCCGCCCGCGAACATCGGCGTCCCGGCATACTGCCCGCCCCGCGAGGCCCCTATCCCCGCCGCGGAAGAAGCTTCGCCGCCTTCGCCTGCAGATACCGGCGTTCCGGCATGCTGCTAGTCCGTTTCGCCGCGCGCAGGTAATGCTCGTGCGCCCCGGCCGGATCCCCAGCGAGTTCGAGCAGATGCGCACGGACCGCGTCGAGCCGGTGGCCCTGTTTCAGCCGTGCGTCGTCTTCGAGAGTGGCCAGCAGCGCCAACGCTTTCTCCGGACCATGGACCATCGCGACCGCAATCGCGCGGTTGAGCGTGGTCACCGGGCCGGGCGCGAGTTGTTCGAGCAGGCCGTACAGCTCGAGGATCTGCGCCCAGTCAGTGGAATCGGTGCCCGTCGCCTGGTCATGCAGCGCCGCGATGGCGGCCTGCACCTGATACGGCCCCACCGGACCTTGGCCCAGCACCCGGTTCACCAGTTCCAGGCCCTCGACGATCAACGGCACCGTCCACTGTCGACGGTCCTGTTCGGCGAGCGGCGTCAGCGCTCCGTCGGGTCCGGTGCGAGCCGGGCGCCGCGCGTCGGTGAGCAGCATGAGCGCGAGCAGTCCGGCGACCTCGCCGTCGTCCGGCAGCAACGCACGCACGGCGCGGGTCAGCCGGATCGCTTCCTCGGACAGCTCGGCCCGGTGCAGTTCCTCGCCCGACGTCGCCGTGTATCCCTCGTTGAAAATCAGGTACAGCACGTGCAACACGACTTGCAGCCGAGCCGGCCAGTCCTCGGCGGACGGCGGGGCGAAGGTCGACCCAGCCGCCGAAATGCTCTCCTTCGCCCGCGTGATCCGCCGCGCCATGGTGCCCTCCGGCACGAGGAACGCGCGCGCGATCTCGGCCGTCGTCAACCCGCCGACCGCACGCAGCGTCAACGCGACCTGCGAGCTGGGTGTGACCGCCGGATGGCAGCACAGGAACAGCAACGTCAGCGTGTCGTCCCGCTCCGGCGGCTGTTCGTCCTCCGGCCCGGGCACGACCGCGGTCAGCGCGACGTCCTGCACCGCAACGGTTTCTTCGCGTCGCCGCCGCGCGCTCTCGCTGCGCCAAAGGTCGGTGAGCCGTCGCGTGGCGACCGTGAGCAGCCAGGCGCGCGGGTTGTCCGGCACCTCGCCCGCCGACCATTGTTCGACGGCCGCGACCAGCGCCTCCTGCACCGCGTCCTCGCACGCCTCGAACTGCCCGTACCGCCGCACGAGCGTCCCGAGCACCTGCGGCACGAGCGGCCGGAGCACCTCGCCGACGTCCGCCATCAGCCGAGGTCGGGCTGCGATTCCGCGTCAGCGAAGAACACGACCGGCCGGACCTCGATGCCGAGCCCGTCGATCCCCGCGTCCGGAATCATCGCGGCGACCTCCAGCGCCCGGTCCCGATTCGCGCATTCGACCAGGTAGAACCCGGCGAGGAACTCCTTCGACTCCGCGAACGGGCCGTCGGTGACCGCCGGCACCCCGCCGCGCACCCGCACGACAGCGCTGTCCTCCGGCCCGCCGAGCGCCTGCGTGTTGATCATCTCGCCGGACGCGCGGATCTTGGCGATGAAGTCAGCATGCCCGTCCATGACCTCCTGGCGGGTCTCCTCGCTCAGTCCCTCCCATACGTCGGGGTTCATGTGCATCGTCAGCAGGAACTTCACGTCGCCCTCCCAGCAGCCGGTCCAGGCGCACCAACCTAGCGGAGCCGCGCGGCGATGCCGTCGAGCAGACACTCGAGCCCTAGCTCGAACTGCGCGTCCTCGGCCGCCGCCTCGGCGACTTTCCGCGCATCAGCAGAAGCCGCCGCCGCGCCGCCCGCACGGCCCGAACCCGCCGCTCGCCCGGCCCCAGCCTCGTCGCGCCGAGCGCCAGCCTCGTTTCGCCGCGCCTCAGCCGCCCAGCGAGAGCCAGCCCCATCGCGACCCGCCTCAGCCGCCCGCCCAGACCCAGCCGCACCGTGGCCCGCCCTGACCGGCCGACCAGAACCAGCCGCATCACGACCCGCCTCAGCCACCTGCCCAGGCTCGACCACCTCCGCACCCGGCCCAGCATCCGCCCGGCCAACCTCAGCCACCCGGCCGTGCTCACCCGGCTCCGCGTCCGGCCCAGCACGGTCCGCGCCAGCCCCGGCCGTCTCCCCAGCAGCATCGTGCCGTTCGGTCAGGAAGCTCTCCAGCACCCGCACCAGCAGCGGATACTGCTCGCTCCCCGCCGCGGCGTCGCCGAACCAAGCCCGCGCCTGCCGCTGCACGTCCACGACGTCGACGAACGCGTTGCGCTGCCACATCGCCCGCTCTTCCGCCCACTGCAGCGCCTGCCCGGTGACGTACCCGTCGAGCAGCCGCGCGTACCCGAGCGCCGTCGAGAGGTCCTGCCCCAGCCGATCGAACGTCGCCAGCACGAACTCAGTCCGCCGGCTCGCGTTCGGCCCCGCCGGAGGCCGCTGGTGCACGAGCCGCGCGTACCACGGATGCCGCTTCGTCATCGCCCACGTGTCGACCGCGACCGAGGTCAGCTCGCCCCGCCAGTCCTCGCCCGGGACCTCCGGAGTGGGCACCTCGCTGTTCGCCAGGTCCAGCATCAGGTCCACCAGACCGTCTTTGCTGTGCACGTAGCGGTACAGGGACATCGGAGTGGACGCGCCCAACTCCTTCGCCACTGCCCGCATCGTGAGCGCCTCCGCGCCGCCAAGGTCAGCCAGGCGCACGGCCGCGTTGACGATGTCGATCCGTCCGAGGCCCCAGCCGCGCTCCGGCGGCTCAGGCAACAGCCAAATCGGCGGTGTCGGCCCTTGATCTCCCATTCATCTCCCTGTCTCCAGCCCGCTTGCGTACATAGTACATCGTCCTGTACAACGTACACAAGATGTACGACGTACACGCCCCTGGGGGTAATGAGATGACTGCACGAATTCCTGTTCTGATCTGCGGCGGAGGGATCGCCGGGCTCACCGCGGCGCTGCTGCTGCACCGCGAGGGGTAGCCCCGGTGCTGGTGGAGAAGCACGCCAGCACGTCCCCGCAGCCGAAAGCTCGCCGGTTCAACCCGCGCAGCACCGAGGTGTTCCGGCTGCTCGGATTGATGGACGAGGTCGAGCGGGCCAGCGCGCCGCTCGCGTCGTTCACCGGAATGCTCTCCGGCACGACGCTGGCCGACGCGACCTGGCCGGATGTCGCCGGTTCAGTGCGCGAACGGCTGAAACAGCACGCGAAAATGCCCAGTCTCAGCCCGGCGCCGAGCGTGCTGTGCCCGCAGGACGTCCTGGAACCGGTGCTCCGACAGGCCGCGGTCGAGCGCGGCATAGCGGTCCGGTTCAGCACCGAACTGGTGTCGTTCGAGCAGGACGACGCCGGAATCACCGCAGAACTGCGCCCGGCTGACGGCGAGCCGTACCAGGTCAGCGCGGATTACCTGATCGCGGCGGACGGTGCGCGCAGCCCCATCCGCACCGCGCTCGGCATCACCCGCAGCGGACACGGGCACCTGGCCGACAACCTCGACATCTGCTTCCGCGCGGACCTCGGAAATCTCATCCGGGACAAACCGTTCAACCTGTGCCGGATCGAGAACCCGGCGGCCTCCGGCGCGTTCGTCTCGGTCAACGGCACCGACCGGTGGCTGTTCTCCACCGCCGACTTCCCCGGTTCGGAGTCCCTGGGCGAGGACGGCTGGCGCGACCTGCTGCGCACGGTCGTCGGCGTGCCGGACCTCGAGATCGAGGTGCTGAGCCGGATGCATTGGGAGTCGGGAATGTACGTGGCCGACCGGTTCTCCTCCGGCCGGGTCTTCCTGGCCGGCGACGCCGCGCACGCAATGCCGCCGATGGCCGCCGCCGGCGCGAATACTGCGATCGCGGACGTAACGAACCTCGCCTGGAAGCTCGCCGCCGTGCTGTCCGGCACAGCAACGCCCGATTTGCTCGACAGCTACCACGCCGAGCGGCACCCGATCGGGTACGCGACCGCAGAGTTCTCCAGCATGGCCAGCGGCCACCTCGGCACCATGCTCGCCACGATCACCAGCGAGGACGCGCCGCGAGTCGACCCGCTCGCCGCGCTGTTCGGCGTGCAGTACGAGGCCGGTGCCTTTGTCCCGGACGGACGCGGTCCCGCGCCGACAGACCGGTACGACCCGGCCGGCCGCCCGGGAACTCGAGTGCCGCATGCCTGGCTCGACGCCACGACGTCCACAGTGGACTTGGCGGGACCCGGACTCGCCTTGCTCACCGGGCCGGACAATGCCCGCTGGTCCGCCGAAGCCGGCCAACTGGGTCTCCGCGTCGTCCCGGTATCAGATGAGGCGTGGCTGGCCGAGACGGAATTGCCTGCTGACGGCGCACTTTTGCTCCGGCCGGACGCTGTCGTCGGCTGGCATTCCACGTCGGAGGTCCCGCTCGCCGACGCCCTGTCCCGCCTGCTCGGTACCCCGGTGGAGGCAACCGTGTGACCTCGTCGACGGTGCCCGGGTTCGCCCGCCCCGCGCACCGGATTCGCCCGAAATCAATGCGAGAAAGGAGCTGTGATCGGACACATCTGAACGCGCGGACGTCCGGGTGCCGGTTGCCTGCCAGCCCGCTTCGGCACCGGCCGGGCGCGATCCGCTGCCGTCTCTCCCCCGCTCAGCTCGAGCCGTGTCATCGTGCCAGCCCGCACTCTCACGGCCCGGCCCGGCGGGGAGGGACGCGACCGGCGACAGTTCAAGCCGGACGTGCGCCACCCCGTATTGCGCTGCTCACCGCCGAGGCGCTCGGTGTCTTGTGCCGCGAAGACCGTCAGCAACCCTGCGTTAGGAGGAGAACCGCCAGCAACCTGCCCGTCCAGTCGCATCCGAGTCCGTCTGCTCGTGCGCTCACAGCCCGTGGCATCAGCCGATGTTGCGCTCGGAGGCAAGAGAGGAACTGCGGTCGCGTCAAGCAGTCGTCAGCAGCTGTCGCCGTGCGCAGCTCAGGTCGGCGACTGTCACGTCAAGCCAAGACCCCGTCAGGAGGCAAGAAACCGATGATCACCCTGCTCACTCGAACCGGGACGGGTCTCCCGCCCCATGCCGCACGACCTCCGCCTCGCCGGAGGAGAAGTCGATCACCGTGGTGGGTTCCACGCCGCAGTCGCCGGAGTCGATGACGGCGTCCAGCACGTGGTCGAGTTCTTCCTTGATCTCCCAGCCCTGGGTGAGCGGTTCGCCGGAATCGGGCAGCAGCAGCGTGCTCGACAGGATCGGCTCGCCCAGCTCGCCGAGCAGTTCCTGGGTCACCACGTGGTCGGGGATCCGCACGCCGACGGTCTTCTTCTTGGCGTGCAGCAGCCGCCGCGGGACTTCCTTGGTGGCCGGGAGGATGAACGTGTACGCGCCGGGGGTGCTGGCCTTGATGGCCCGGAACACCGCGTTGTCGATGTGCACGAACTGGCCGAGCTGGGCGAAGTCCTGGCAGACGAGCGTGAAGTGGTGCCGGTGGTCGAGTTTGCGGATGGTGCGGATCCGTTCCATCCCCTCCTGATTGCCGATGCGGCAGCCGAGCGCGAAGCACGAGTCGGTCGGGTAGGCGATGAGCCCGTCGTCGCGCAGCAGATCGACCACTTGGGCGAGGGCGCGGCGCTGCGGGTTCTGCGGGTGCACGTCGAAGTAACGGGCCATTGCCCGAGCTTAGGCGTGCTCGCCGGGGCGGGCGCGCGGGCTCTCCGGAGGCCGGGCACAGTGACAGGCGAGGAGGTACGTCTGTGCATGCTCTTTGGTCGACCGGCGAACAGTGGGAACTGCTGCCGCCGGTCCTGCTCGCCCTGCTGCTGAGCACGGTGATCGGCATCGAGCGCGAGGTCGGCAACAAGCAGGCCGGCCTGCGCACGCACACGCTGGTCGGCGTCGGGTCGGCGGTGTTCATGCTGGTGTCGAAGTACGGGTTCGCCGATTTGCTCGGCATCGAGCACGTGGCGCTCGACCCGTCGCGGATCGCCGCGCAGATCGTGTCCGGCATCGGGTTCGTCGGCGGCGGGCTGATCTTCGTGCGCCGCGACGCGGTGCGCGGGCTCACCACGGCCGCGACCGTCTGGCTCGCCGCGGCGGTCGGAGTCGCGTGCGGTGCCGGGCTTCCGGTGCTCGCCGTCGCGACGACCGCCGGACTCGTGGTGATCACTCGCGGATTCCCGCCGCTTTCCCGGTTTGTCGCGCGGCATCGGCGGCAGCCGCCGATCCTCCGGTTGAGTTATGCCGACGGGCACGGCGTGCTGCGTGCCGTGCTCGCCACTTGCACCGATCGGGGCTGGGCCGTCCACCGGGTGGCGGTCGACCGCGAAACGGTTTCCGAAGAGGGACAACGGATCGCGGTCGTCACATTGCTGTTGCAGGGGCGCGGCGATCTTCCCGAACTCACCGCGGAACTGGCCGAATTGCCGGGCGTGCGAAGCACCGCGACGGGCACGGAAGATCCGCTCGAAGATTGACCCGCCCCAGGCTCCCCCGGATCGGCGGACTTCAGGCACACTGGAGGCAGTGCGGAAACCCCGGCGCGGCAAGAAAAACGAGCGCCGGGGAGAAACCATCCAAATGGGAGGTGAGAGCATGGCCCCCGGCGGTGGCGAGGACCTGCTGTCCGTCCGGCCGTCCTTTGACTCGGCATGGCGTGGCTATCAGCGCGGCCAGGTCGAAGAATTCGTGACGTGGGTCGAGGCGGAATTCCAGCGGCTGGCCGCGGAACGCGACGCCGCGGCACAGCAAGCGGCCGAACTCGCCGAGCGCAATCGAGAACTGCGCGAGACGGTCGACCGGATCAGCCGCACCCCCATCGCACCGGACGCATTGCAGGAACGTTCCCGGCGGATGGTCGAGCTGACGCGCGAGGAAGCCGCGGAGATCACCGCCCGTGCCGAGGAGACCGCCGCGCGGATCATCGCCGACGCCAAGGCGGAAGCCGTCCGTCTCACCGAAAAGGAACGCGCGCTCGTCGAGGCAGTCTCCGCGGATCGCGAGCAACAGCGGCGAGAACACGAGGATCTGCTGCGCCGCGCGGTCGAAGAACGCAAGGCCGCCGACGAAGCCGCGGCGAAGGAACGCCGCAGGCTCGAAGAACACCTCACCCGCACACTGGCCGACCGCCGCACCGACGCACTCCGCGAAATCGCCGACCGCACCGCCGCCGCACGCGCCGAAGCCGACGCACATGTCCGCCAAGCCACCGACCACGCCGCCCAAATCGTCGCCGAAGCCGAACGACGAGTCGCCGAACTCACCGCCGTCCAGCAACGGGTGAAGGCCGCGCTGCGCGGTGCCCGCGAACTGCTGGCCACCGCGAACGCCGACCTCGCCCCGGACGGCACGCCCGTGCCGAACCAGCGCCGGACCTCCGCGCTCAGCGACATCCCCGAGGTCACCGAGGTCAGTGCGACCGGTTGAGCGGTGTCGCCGAACCAACTCACGTCGGACTGCCCGGGTTATCGACGTCACCGCCACCGGTTGAGTGGTGCCCCCAAACCGACTCACATCGGACCACCGCGAGTCACCGAGGCCACCGCCACCGGTTGAACGGCGCCCCCAAACCGACTCACATCGGACCGCCGCGGGCCGCCGAAGCCACCGCCACCGGTTGAACGGCGCCCCCGAACCAGCTCGCGTCGGGCAGCCGCCGGTTGTCGAGGTCGCCGCGACCAGTTGAGCCGCGCCTCGAACCGACTCACGCCGGACTGCCGCGGTTATCGAGGCCACTGCGACCGGTTGGGCGGTGTCCCCCGAACCGACTCACGCCGGGCAGCGGCAGGTCACCGAGGCCGCCGCCACCGGTCGGGCAGCACCCAGACGGCCCACGCCAACTGCCCTTCGTCACGAAAGCCAAGGTCACCCCACCGGACAACATCAGTCATCCCCACCGGGCCAACAGCGCTCGCGTCACCAGCCTCGGTCGCCAATCTGCGACGGCGCGAACCCGCGGCCATCCCGTCATAACCGCGGCCATCCCCACCCCACCCCGCCGACGCACCGCCCCGGATACGCCGGGTGGGTATACTCGACGGTGAACCAACGGGGATGCCGAGAAAAAGGGACGATGTGCGATGACCGGCTACGGCAGTGAACGAGAGGCCTACCTCAAGCGCCTTCGCCGGATCGAGGGGCAGATCCGCGGGCTGCAGCGCATGGTCGAGGAAGACAAGTACTGCATCGACATTCTGACCCAGGTGTCCGCGGCGACGAAGGCGTTGCAGTCCTTCTCACTGGAACTGCTCGACGAGCACCTGGCGACCTGCGTCGTCCAGGCCGCGGCCGCGGGCGGGGAGGAAGCGGACCTCAAGGTGCGCGAGGCGTCGGACGCGATCGCTCGGCTGGTGCGTTCCTGAAGCAGATACGAAACGGGCCAGCGGCGGGAAATCCCGCTGCTGGCCCGTTTACTGGTGAATCACGCCGCCCGGAACCTGCGCAGCCGTAGGCTGTTCGACACCACGAACACCGACGAGAAGGCCATCGCCGCGCCTGCGATCATGGGGTTGAGCAGGCCGAACGCGGCCAGCGGCAGTGCCGCGACGTTGTACGCGAACGCCCAGAACAGGTTCCCCTTGATCGTGCCTAGTGTGCGCCGGGCGAGGCGGATCGCGTCGACTGCTGCTCGCAGGTCTCCTCGGACCAGGGTGAGGTCGCCGGCTTCGATCGCTGCGTCCGTTCCGGTGCCCATGGCCAGGCCGAGGTCGGCTTGGGCGAGCGCGGCCGCGTCGTTGACGCCGTCGCCGACCATGGCCACCACCCGGCCTTCGCCCTGCAGGCGCTTCACCACGGCCACCTTTTCCTCGGGCAGCACCTCGGCCACCACCTCGGTGATGCCCGCGGCATCTGCGATCGCCCGCGCCGCGCCAGCGTTGTCGCCGGTCAGCAGCACTGGCTGCAGGCCAAGCGCGCGCAGTTCGGCGACGGCCTGCGCTGAGGTCGGCTTGATCGTGTCCGCGACCACCAGCACACCCCGTGCGACGCCGTCCCACGCGACGAAGACTGCCGTCGCGCCTTGTTCTTCCGCGGCGGCCTTGGCCTCAGCGAGCCGGTCGTCGATCTTGACGCTCCAGTCGGCCAGGAACGCGGCACGGCCGGCGAGGACCCCAGTGCCTTCCACGAGGCCGGTGACGCCCAGGCCCTCGGTGTTCCGGAACTCTGTCACCGACGGGAGGTCACCGATTCGCTCGCGAGCACCGTCCGCGATCGCTTTCGCGATCGGGTGCTCCGAAGCGTGCTCGACCGCCCCCGCGTAGCGCAGCAGTTCGCGTTCCGTGACGCCTTCTCCGACGTGGACGTCCACCAGGCTCATTCGCCCGGTCGTGACGGTCCCGGTCTTGTCGAGCACCACGGTGTCGACCCGGCGGGTGGACTCGAGCACCTCCGGTCCCTTGATGAGGATCCCGAGCTGCGCGCCCCGCCCGGTGCCGACCAGCAGCGCGGTCGGCGTCGCCAAGCCCAGTGCGCACGGGCAGGCGATGATCAGCACGGCGACCGCCGCGGTGAACGCCTCGGTGGCGTTTCCGCTGGTCAGCAGCCAGGTGATCAACGTCCCCAGAGCCAGCACCAGCACGATCGGCACGAACACTGCCGAGACGCGGTCGGCCAGCCGCTGCACCGCGGCCTTGCCGTTCTGCGCTTCCTCGACGAGCCGGGCCATCTGCGCGAGCTGGGTGTCCGCGCCGACCCGGGTCGCCCGCACCGCGATTCGGCCGCCGACGTTCACCGTCGCTCCAGTCACGCCGTCACCTACCGCGACCTCGACCGGCACGGATTCCCCGGTGATCATGCTGACGTCGACGGCCGAACTACCCTCGGTAACCACACCGTCCGTAGCGATCTTCTCGCCCGGACGCACCACGAACGTGTCCCCGACGCGCAGCTGCTCCACCGGAATCCGCTGCTCACGACCGTCACGCAGGACCGTCACGTCCTTCGCACCGAGTTCGAGCAGGGCCCGGAGCGCGGCACCGGAGCGACGCTTCGACCGCGCCTCGAAATAGCGCCCGGCCAGGATGAACGTGGTGACGCCCGCCGCGACCTCGAGGTAGATGTTGTCGGTCCCCGAACCGCCGGAGACGCTGAACTCGAAGCCGTGCCGCATGCCGGGCATCCCCGCCATCCCGAAGAACAGCGCGTACAGCGACCACAGCGTGGCGGCCGAGACGCCGAGCGAGATCAGCGTGTCCATCGTCGCCGCGCCGTGCCGCAGGTTGGTCCACGCGGCGCGGTGGAACGGCCATGCTCCCCAGACCACGACCGGTGCGGCGAGCGTGAGCGACAGCCACTGCCAGTTCGTGAACTGCAGCGCGGGGACCATCGCCAGCACGATCACCGGCACCGTGAGGATCGCCGAGTAGAGGAGCCGGTCGCGCAGCGGCCGCGTCTCGTCCTGCTCGGGCTCTTCCGGCTTCTTCGGCTCCGGCGCCTGCGCGGTGTAGCCGGTCGCTTCGACGACGCCCACCAACTCGTCGACCGAAACGGTGGAGGGGTATTCGACGTGCGCCTTCTCAGTCGCGTAGTTGACGCTCGCGGTGACGCCCTCGACCTTGTTGAGCTTCCGCTCGACCCGAGCAGCGCACGACGCGCAGGTCATCCCGCCAATGGCGAGTTCGACTGACTGCACGGGGGCTGGTGTCGTGGTGCTCATGTCACTCCTTTTTACGCGACGACCTGGTAGCCGGCCTCAGCGACGGCAGCCTCGACGGCCTCGCGCGAAAGCGGCTCTGCACTGGTGACCTTCACTGCGCCGGTGGCGAGGTCGACGTCGACTGCCTGCACGCCGGCCAGCCCGCCTACCTCCTCTTTCACCGATCCCACGCAGTGCCCGCACGTCATGCCCTCGACGGTGTAAGTCGCTTCAGTCATCGCCACACTCCCTATCGTGCTCTCTACTACGCCTCCTTTATACCCCTAGGGGGTAGCGGCATGCCAGGGGACCCTCGCGTGAACCCGGTTACCCGCCGGGAGAGACTGCACGGATGCGGAAGATCTATGCGATCGGGATCGGCGCCGGCGACCCGGAACACCTCACGGTGCAGGCCGTTGACCGGCTCAATCGCGTCGACGTGTTCTTCGTGCTCGACAAGGGCAGCGCGAAAGCCGACCTGGTGCAGCTGCGCCAGGAAATCCTGGAGCGGTTTGTGAACCGGCCGGGGTACCGCGTGGTGAGCGCGAAGGACCCGGATCGCGACCGGACGCCCGCCGACTACCGCACCGCGGTCGCCGACTGGCACCAGCTCCGCACCGACGTCTACGAGCGGCTGATCCGCGACGAGCTGGCCGACGGCGAGACCGGCGCGTTTCTCGTCTGGGGCGATCCGGCGCTGTACGACAGCACCATCGCGTTGATCGAAGCCGTGCTGGCGCGCGGGAACGTGGCGTTCGAGTACGAGGTCGTGCCGGGGATCAGCAGCATCTCCGCATTGGTGGCGCGGCATCGGACGACGATGAACCAGATCGGCCGTGCCGTGCAGCTCACGACGGGTCGCCGGCTGGCGGACGGCTGGCCGAGTGATGCGGACGACGTTTTCGTACTGCTCGACGCGCACACGACCTTCGATCAGTACGCAGGTCAGGGCTTGTGGATCTATTGGGGCGCGTACGTCGGGACTCCGGACGAGATTCTGCTGTCGGGGCCGTTGGACGACGCGTTGGCGGCGAAGATCCGGGAGACGCGCGCCGCGGCTAGGGAGCGACACGGATGGATCATGGATACGTATTTGCTGCGCCGGCCGGATTGAGCGCGGCGGGCCGTCTATTCCGGCCTGCCCGTTTTTGGGCATGAGAAAAGGGGCGGGGCTCCGGGAAAACCCTTTTCGGGTTCTCGACCGGGGCCCCGCCCCTTCCTTCTAG